>CBDCMS010000001.1:0-172404 GCA_965219005.1 Acidobacteriota bacterium
TTTTGCCTCAGCATTTCCTCTCGCTCCCGGTAGTGCTTGATCAAGTACTCCTTCTCGTGGGGAAGAGGCTTGCGCGCCAGGCAGAGGCGGAAGGCGTAATCGAGACGGTCGCCCACGCTCCCCTGTTTCTCTCTCAGTATGCGAGCCGCCAAGCCACGAGCGGCCTCGAAGAATACAGGATCGTTCAAGAGATTCAGCGCCTGGAGCGGAGTCGTGGAGCGCACTCTGCGGCTGCAGGCACCCAGTGAATCCGGAGCGTCAAAGGTTGCAAGCTGTGGGTACGGTATGGTCCGCTGATAGAAAATGTAGAGGCCCCTTCGATAGCGGTCGGCACCCTTGCTTTCCTTCCATTGGACCCAGTCGTTCATCCCGAACGCCAGCTCGACCACGCTCTTCGGCATCGGAGGACGTACGCTTTCGCCACCGATAGTCCGGTTGAGCAGGCCGCTGGCAGCCAACGCCGTGTCGCGGATGGACTCTGCGGTGAGTCGAATTCGCGATTGACGGGCTAATAGAGTGCTATCGGGGTCCTTCTCCTGAAGGTCGTCGCGGATATTCGAAGATTGGCGGTAGGTGGCAGAGGTGACGATCAATTTCTGAATCGCCTTCACGTTCCAGCCGTTGTCCATGAACTCGACGGCCAGCCAGTCGAGCAACCTGGGATGGGTCGGGGTCGAGCCTCTTTTACCGAAGTCCTCGGAACTCGCCAACAGTCCACGGCCAAAGAACTCCTGCCATATGCGGTTGACTGTAACCCGCGCCGTGAGGGGGTTTTGTCTTGACACCAGCCACTTGGCCAGGCTCAATCGTGGCGGTTCTCCATTTACAGCCCGAAGCGGGGGAAGGACTGCTGGAGGCAACGCTTGAACCTCGACCCCAGGGCTATTCCAACCACCCCGAATCAGAAGATGAGTTGTTGGTGGATTTGGGTTTTGCCTGAGCGTCTGCGCCTCGCTGAGGGCAGGATATTCCGCCTTTAGCCCGTCCAGTTTCTTCCGCAACTCCTTGAACTTGATTTCCTTGAACCTCTTCTCACTGGTCACCAGATTAGACCACTGGACCATGTGGTCAACCAGAAGGTCGTGCACCTTCTGGCTCCGCTGGGCAGGCGGCATGCGGATCAGATCCTGAGCGCCGTCGGCCGCGTGGTCCGGGTCGATGCCGAGAGTGTCCCAGGCGACTTTCCACTCGAGTTCCGCGGCCTCGAGATTGTCTACGGTTTCGAGGATCTTCTTTTCCCATTGATCGTAGAGCGAGGCCACCTTGTATTCGTCCAGCAGTTCCTTTCTTTGCCGGTTGTACTCCTGCTTGGAGTGGAGGTAGGGGCCCAACTCTCCCGGCAGGGGAGCCTCGATGTTGGCCTCCTGGGCGGTATCGAAGAAGGCGTAGAGTCGGTAGTAATCCTTTTGTGTGATCGGATCGTATTTGTGGTCGTGGCACTGAGCGCAGCCCACGGTTAATCCCAGCCAGACGGTGCCCAGCGTGTTGGTGCGATCGATCACCTGCTCGTTGCGCCTCTGCTCCAGAGGCATGCCCCCTTCTCGGTTGGTGAGCGTATTGCGAAAGAAGCCCGTCGCTACCTTCTGCTCGGTACTTGCATTCGGAAGGAGGTCCCCGGCGATCTGCTCTATGCTGAACTGGTCGAAGGGCATGTTGCGGTTCAACGCCTCGATCACCCAATGGCGCCAGCGCCAGGCGTGGGGTCTGCCGCGGTCGTTTTCGTAGCCGTCGCTGTCGCCGTAATGGGCCAGGTCGAGCCATTGACGAGCCCACTTCTCGCCGTAATGGGGTGAGTCGAGAAGTCGGTCGACCAGACCTCCGTAGGCATCTGGATCGGTGTCGGCCAGGAATTCGTCCACCTGCCGGGGAGTGGGAGGCAGCCCCAGCAGATCGAGACTGAGCCGCCGGACGAGCGTGGCCGGATCGGCTTCAGGTGAAGGTTCGACGCCTTCCTCCTCCAGCCGCTCCAGCAGGAACGCGTCGATCGGGTTCTCGACCCATTGCCGGTTCCCGACTCTCGGAATGGGGGACTTTGCCGGTGCTATGAATGCCCAGTGAGTCTTGCCTGAATCCCTCGGCTGCGGATCGTTCTTCTCAGCTCGAGACGCCCCTGCGGTCCATTCGGCTCCCTGGTCGATCCAGGCTCTGAACAGCCCTACCTCCTCGGTCGTCAATCGATCTCCGACCATGGGCATGACGGGATCTTCATCACTCTCTTCCAGGCCCGCTATAAGATGGATCAGGCGACTCTCTTTACTGTTCCCGGGGACTATTACGGCACCCGTGTAACCTCCCGCAAGAGCCGCCTCCCGGCCGTCCAGTCGCAAGCCTCCCAACTGCTGCTGTGCTCCGTGGCAGGACTGACACCTGTCTTTCAGAATGGGCTCGATCTGCCCTTGGAAATCCACCTGGGTGTCGGCGGCAGGTGGCAACTCGAGGTTCGTCCGCTCGATGGCCAAGAGGCTCGTCCAGCCCACCAGAACGGCGACCGAGGCGACGTAAGCCAGAAGGGTTTTCTTACCAGAGAAGCTCGTGAGGATGTTGGTCATGACAAAGAAACGCCTATAGATTCTAATCTTCCGTCCCCAACCCGTACGGGATCTCCACAGAGTGGAATTTGCTTTCTGCCGGGCGGTCAGTTCCTGACTCGAATCCATCTTCAAAAGACCCTCAACACTATTTATGCGAGCAACTTGGGCACTACATTGCCCGCAACATCGGTGAGACGGAAATCGCGACCCTGGTGGCGGAAGGTCAGTTCTTTATGTTTCAGGCCAAGGCAGTGAAGCATAGTGGCATGCAGATCATGCATGTCAATCTTATCCTCGACGATGTTCAATCCAAAATCGTCAGTCTTGCCGATCACCTGCCCGCCCCGGATTCCTCCTCCGGCCATCCATAGGCTAAATGCAAACGGATGGTGATCCCGGCCCCGCCGGTCTGCTCCGGAGCTGGTCTCCACCATCGGCGTGCGCCCAAATTCGCCTCCCCAGAGGACCAACGTACTATCCAGCAGGCCTCGCTGTTTGAGGTCCTTCAACAGGGCTGCGGTGGGCTGGTCGGTCATTTCGCAGTTCTTCTTCAACTTTTTGGTCAGGTCGCTGTGGTGATCCCAGCCTCCGTGAATCAATTGCACGAATCTCACGCCTCGCTCTACCATCCGCCGGGCCAACAAACAGTTGGTGCCAAAGGGTCGTGTCGCCTCGTTGTTGACTCCGTACCCTTCGAGAGTGCTTTCGGACTCGTCGGAGAGGTTCAGGAGCGCAGGAGCCGCTGCCTGCATCCGAAAAGCCAGCTCGTAGGAAGCGATACGCGAGGCAACCTCCAGGTCTCCGGTTTTCACAAAATGTTTCTGGTTGAGCTTACCGATGGCATCTAGCCTGGCCCGTTGACCTTCGCGGTCGATCCCGGGAGGATTGGTAAGGTACAGAACCGGGTCACCCTTGCTGCGGAAAGGTACGCCCTGAAAGGTAGAAGGCAGGAATCCGCTGGTCCAGTTCCCACTGGCTGCGCGGGCGGGTTCTCCCGAGCTCAGCACGACATAACCCGGCAGGTCGTTGGATTCACTCCCCAACCCATAGGTGACCCAAGCCCCCATCGAAGGCCTCCCTGCCAAGGGGGTTCCGCAGTTCAGTACCAATTGGCCCGGATGGTGGTTGAACTGCTCGGTAAACATCGAGCGGATCATGCAGATGTCGTCCGCGCAGGTTGCCGTGTGCGGCATCCAATCGGAAAATTCGATTCCCGATTGGCCGTGGCGCGTAAACACCCGGTCGCTCGGCCAGATCTTCGCCGTCGGCTTGATGAAAGCCAGCTTCAGGTGTTTGGTCATCGAGTCGGGCAGCGACTGATCTGCCCACTTCTTCATTTCGGGTTTCGGATCGAACAAGTCGATATGACTGGGAGCTCCCCCCATGAACAGGATGATCACGTTCTTGGCCTTGGGGGCAAAGTGGGGAGTCTTCGGCGCCAACGGGTTCACATCGGGCAAGGCCCCAGCCGCCGCACTCGCCGCCCGGCCTTCGAGTTCCAACAGGTGCCACAAGGCGATCATGCCTACCCCTCCGGCACACTCCTGTAGAAAATTACGGCGTGTTTGGATTGCTTGGAAATCTCTGAAGTCCATGGGTCACTCTCTGGTTATGAATTCATCCAGATTCAACAGGACGCTGCTGACACCTACCCAGGCGGAGGCCACCGAAGGATCAGCACCTTCCACAGACTGGGGCGGGAATAACTTTTCTACCGATTCAGGATTCTTCGCCAGGATCTGTTTCTTCTGCCGGTAGTAGGTAAGCAGATCCTCCCTCTCTGCGGGGCTGGGGGACCGAGCCAGACACAACCGGAAGGCGTAATCGATCCGGTCGCTGAAACTGCCGGGGTTCTCACGCAGGACCCGCGCCGCCAATCCCCGGGCGGCTTCAAAAAACACCGGATCGTTGAGAAGGTTCAAAGCCTGCAGAGGAGTCGTGGAACGCTCTCGTCGGCTGCAAGAAGCAAAAGAGTCCGGTGCATCGAAGGTGGCTAATTGGGGATAAGGCGTGGTTCGCCGAAAGAGTATGTAAAGCCCTCGGCGATAGCGTTCAGATCCCTGGCTCACTTCCCAATCACGTCCTTCACCTCCCAACCCGAGCTCATCCATTCCGGGCGGCTGAGGAGGACGGACACTCCGGCCTCCGATGGTCGGGTCCAGCAAGCCGCTGGCAGCCAGCGTCACATCCCGAACCAGTTCTGCCGGGAGACGAAAACGCGTTTGACGCGCCCACAACCGGTTATCCGCATCGCGTTCTTGGAGGTCCTTCCGGATGTCCGACGACTGGCGATAGGTGGCCGAGGTCAACATCAGTTTTTGCAAATTCTTGACGTCCCAACCACTGTCCATGAATTCCATTGCCAGCCAGTCGATCAGCTTGGGATGGGTCGGCGGCTCACCCCGGGTTCCGAAGTCCTCGGACGTCTCTACCAGACCCCGCCCGAATAACTCTTGCCAGATCCGGTTGGCTGTCACACGCGCCGTCAATGGGTTTTCGCGGGACACCACCCAGCGCGCCAACCGAAGCCGCAACGGCTCGGACCCCTCCGGCAACCGTGGCAGCACCGCCGGAACGTCCGGGCCAACCTCGATCCCAGGGTTCTTGTAATCCCCACGAACGAGAATGTAGCTCATGGGCGGATCCGGATTCTCTTCCAGAGTCGGCGCCTCGCTGAGTGCGGGAATTTCCTTCTTTAGCTCCGCCAGCTTCTCTCGAAGTTCCTTCAGCTTTAATTCTTTGCCCCGTTCCTCGCTAACCCCAACCCCATGGCGCAAAATATAGTCCGTCAGTCTCTCCTGCTCTTTTTGAGACCGCTCGGACGGGTCTTTCATCAGGGTTTCATGTGCGTAGTCCAACTCTATACCTAGTACGTTCCACTTTTGCCTCCAGACAGGGTCTGCTGCCTCCAGATCTGCGCCGGCCGCGCGCGTCTTCTGTTCCCAGTCGGCCACATGGGGCAGCACTTTGTAATCTTCCAACAGCGCTTGTCTTCTTCGATCGTATTCCGCCTTTCGAGCTATAAAGGGTCCCATCTCACCTGCCAGGGCGGCCTCCACGTTGATTTCCCTGGCGGTGTTGAAGAAGGCATAAAGTTGATAATAATCCTTCTGGGTAATGGGGTCGTATTTGTGATCATGGCACCGCGCACAGCCCACAGTGAGACCCAACCATACAGCTCCGAGGTTCTCCGCGCGGTCCATCACCTGTTCCACACGGTCCATCTCCTTCTCGAATCCGCCTTCACGGTCGGTGAGCGTGTTTCGGTTGTATCCAGAGGCCACTAGCTGGTTCAGGGTCGCGTTGGGCAGCAGGTCCCCCGCCAGTTGCTCGATCGTAAAGCGGTCGAAAGGCATGTTCTGGTTCAGTGTATCTATCAGCCAGTGACGCCACCTCCAGGCGTGAGGTCTAAGGAAATCACTCTCATAGCCGTCGCTATCAGCGTAGCGCGCCAGGTCCATCCAGTGTCGCGCCCACTTCTCGCCGTAGTGAGGCGAGGCCAGGAGCCGGTCCAGCAGACGCTCGTAGGCCCCGGGAGCCTGATCTGCCAAGAACCGATCCACCTCGCCGGGTGTCGGCGGCAGTCCGATCAAATCCAGGCTGACACGGCGAATCAGGGTGATAGGGTCGGCCTCGGGCGACGGCGCAATGCCTTCGGATTCGAGCCTTGCCAATACAAAGGCGTCAATGGGATTTCGCACCCAGCCTGCAATCCGCACCTCCGGTACAGGAGCGCGCTCGGGCGGATTAAAGGCCCAGTGCGGGTGCTCGCGCCGTTCTGTCCCTTCTTTATCGGAAGAGGCGATCTGTTCGGTCCAACGGGCTCCCTGGTCAATCCAGGCTCGCAGCAAACCGATCTGCTTCCCCGTCAATCGCTCGCCTCCCATGGGCATGAGCGCGCCTTCTTTCAGGCCGGCGACCAGGTGAATCAGCTTGCTCTCGGCGCTCCTGCCTGGGAGGATGACGGGGCCGGAGTAACCCCCAGCCATGGCGCCGTCCTGCCTGTCCAGTCGCAAGCCTCCCAACTGCTGCTCTGCTCCGTGGCAGGACTGACACCTGTCCTTGAAAATGGGCTCGATCTGCTGTTGGAAATCCACCTGGATGTCGGCCGCAGGTGGCAACTCGACATTCGTCTCCTCGCTGGCAAAGAGACTCGCCCAGCCCATAAGAATAACGAACGCGGTGACGAAAACCAGAAAAGTTCTCTTACCCGCGAAACTCGTATCGGTTTTCGACATAGCGAAGGACCCTTCAACAGGGTTACCGCCCACTCAAAACAGACGTCGATCTTTCGATGTAACGAAGATATAACATACCACAGGCGATGAGGAAAACGTTCGTGGTCACTGGTTAACAGCCTGGACGACCCAGCTCTAAACCAGTAGACTGGCCCTTCTCGGCATGAAGATGCTCACCAACGCGCTACACAGGTGCTGGGCTCTAGCCTACGGAACGAGACCATTCCCTGCGAGTCGAAATGAAGATCCAAAAGATTGAGACCTATCACATCACTCGGTCCCGGTGGGCAGAGCTCTATGAACGGGAAAAAGATCTCCCCCTGACGACGGTGCTGGACCACCATCCGGAGTACAAGAAAAGCCTTTCCTGGTACACCAGCCCCGGATTCTGTCTGGTCGTCCTGACGGCGGACGACGGCCAGGAGGGCATAGGATGGACAGACGACGGATGCCAGGCAGTCAAGGCGATCATCGATAACCACCTCAGCCGCTTCTTGATCGGAAAATCTCCGTTCGAGGTGGAAAGGCTGGGGGACGTGATGTTCCGAGCCTCGATTCCCTATGGGCGCAAAGGGGCGGCCATCGAAGCTATCAGCGCGCTGGATATCGCGATGTGGGATTTGATGGGCAAGGCTACGGGGCGGCCGGTGTACGAGCTCCTGGGGGGAGCCTGTCGAGACCGGGTGTCGCTGTACGCCTCTGCTCTTCACTCGATAGGGAAGCAGAAAGTTGCCGACGAGGCGCGAGCCTATGTCGAGGACGGGTTCACGGCGATGAAGGGTCGTTTCATCGCCGGCCCGGCCGATGGGCCCGGGGGAATGCTGGCCAACCTCGAGCATCTCCAGAACATCCGCGACGCGATCGGACCCGACATCAAGCTGGCGGCCGACGCCTACATGGGTTGGGATGTTCCCTATGCCGTGCAGATGTGCCGGATGCTCGAGCCTTTGAATCTCTCCTGGATAGAGGAGCCGGTCATCCCCGATGATTACGGGGGTTACGCCGCCATCCGACGGAGTACCACTATCCCCATCTCGGGCGGAGAGCACGAGTACTCGCGTTGGGGATTCCAACAGATGCTGGACGCCGGAGCCGTTGATATTCTGCAGCCGGATGTTCACATGTGTGGAGGCTTCACCGAAGCACGCAAGATTGCGGCTATGGCTTCTACTCGGGGCCTAAAGGTCATCAACCACACCTATTCCGTCCCGCATGTTCATTTCTCCATGGCCACGCTCAACTGCCCCCTGCTCGAGTACTTCCCGAGTCCCTGCTGGGCTCCACCAATCGATACCAGTGAAACCCTCTTCCTCGGCGAGCCCGAGGTGGAACGAGCTTCGGTCCGTCCCACGGATGCCCCCGGGCTGGGGTTGGAGCTGAACCGGGAGCGGTTGGATGAACTAGTCGCCGAGTAAGAGCGCCGGAGGCAGCAATCATGAAACAACAGTTACCGTCGAGTGTTCTCAGAGTGAAGACTTCGCCAACTTCCCTTCAACCTTCCCGTAGAGGATTTCTCGGGATGGCCGCTGTCGCTCTTACCTCGTTTGCCTGCTCAGATTCGCGCGAACCCTCGGCCCCCTCTTCTACTGAACTCCCTCCGACGCCCCGCATCAATGACAATAGCAACAATCCGCCCCGGCTGATGCTCATGCAAAACGGCTGGGGGTTGAGCGAGCTGCCCCGCGGACCCGAACAGTGGACTTTCGAGGAGAAGCTGAAACGTGTCAAAGACGCCGGCTTCGAAGGTGTCCAGCTCGGAACAAGACTGGCCGACGAGCCTGAGAATCAGGAACTACTGGCCAAATACGATTTGACCTACAGTATGGCCTCAGTTCCCAAGACCGCGCAGGAGGTGCGGAAAGGTCTGGAGGCAGTTAAAAGGTCCGAGGCACGATTCCTGGTGGTGATTGCCGGCCACTCCTACATGAGCGATGACTTGATACTTCCCCTCATCACTGATTCGATCCGGGCGGCCGCCGAACTGGGAGTGCATTTATCCTGGGAGACCCATCGTGCCGCCCTGACCGAAAGTCCTTATCGGACACTGAAGCTGGTCGAGAAGTTTCCCCAGATGCAGTTCTGCGCCGACCTTTCCCATTGGGCGCTTGTCCAGGAGCTCGAGGACTTCAACAAGCAGGCAACGTTCTGGCAGTACCCCAAGCCCGACATGTTTCAAATGTGGGGACCGGTTCTGGATCGGACGTCGGTCATCCAGTGCCGCATCTCCGACGGAGATTCGGTACAAGTCGACGTGGGAGATGGAACTTCGGAGATCGCCCAGCAATGGATGGAACTGTGGTCCGAGATCATGCGAAGATGGCTGAAGAACGCCCAGCCGGGAGACATCCTGCCGGTAGCCCCTGAACTGGGTCCGGCGCCCTACTCGATTTATGATCTCGAGGGCGTGGAGCTCTCCGACCGCTGGGAACAGGCCCTGGTGATGAAGAAACTGACGGAGCAGGCTTGGCAGAAAGCGCAGGCATCGTGAATGGGGGTTGACTAAATAGGCTCCCGTTTTTTCAGATTCGACGAAAGGCTCGGGAAAATGCCGCAAACCAAATCAGGAATCGAAGATTGTGTTCAAACCTATGAGGATCAGAATCCCCAGTCGCGGGAACTGTTCGAACGAGCGCTCAAGATCCTCCCTGCCGGGAACACCCGGGCCAGCGTTTTTTTCGAGCCGTTTCCTACCTACATGGTACGGGGGGAAGGGTGTCGCGCTTGGGACGCCGACGGCAATGAAAGGATCGATTTCCTCAACAACTACACTTCGCTCATGCACGGTCACCGTGCTCCGCAAGTGGTGGCGGCCGTGGAGCAACAGCTGGGACGAGGGACCTCGTTTGCCTCACCGACGGAACATGAGCTTCAGCTGGCGGAGTTGATCCAGCAGCGCGTCCCTTCGCTGGAACGTCTGCGGTTCACCAGCTCGGGCACAGAAGCGACTCTGATGGCTGTACGGACGGCTCGCGCTTTCACCGGCCGGGACAAGATTGCCAAGATCGAGGGTGGCTTTCACGGCGCGCACGAGCATGTCCAGATCAGCATCTCGCCTCGTCTCGATCAGGCTGGCCCCGACGATCATCCGGTCGGGCTGGCGGAGGGCCCGGGCATACCTCAGAACGTGCTCGACAATGTGGTCGTGATTCCCTTCAACAATCCGGCCGCAATCGAGAGGATTCTGGATCCAATCGCCGGCTCCGTCGCGGCCATCATGGTGGAACCGGTGATGGGAGCGGGCGGGATCATTACGCCGGCCGAGGGCTTCCTGGACTTTCTCAGGGAATATACCCGTCGCCACCAGATGCTGCTCATATTCGACGAGGTGATCGCATTTCGCCTGTCTTTCAATGGGGCCCAAGGCTATTTCGGCGTCACTCCGGATTTGACTTCTCTGGGAAAGATCATCGGCGGTGGACTTCCCGTCGGAGCTTTCGGAGGCGGGGCCGACATCATGTCTGTCTTCGAATCGCCGGGGGGCGGCGGCGTCACCCATCCGGGGACGTTCAATGGTTATCCGCCGGCCATGGTCGCCGGGATTGCCACTCTGGAGGCGTTGTCTCCAGACAGCTTCACCCAGCTGGAACAGTCGGCCTCACAAATGGCTGCCACCCTGGAAAACCTGTTCTCCAAGCACCAGTTTCCAGCGCAGGTGACCCAGATTGGCTCTCTGTTCAACATCCACACCAGCACCCACCCGATTTCCGACTATCGCACTTCGGCCGATCACGACATTCCGCTCAAGCAGGCTCTGCATCTGGGGCTGCTCAATCATGGATTCGTACTGGCTCCGCGAGGCATGGGCTGCCTTTCCACGGTCCTCGGCCAGAGTGAGATCGATTCCTTCGTGGAAGCGGTGGAGTCGGTCGTAGGAATTATCGGCTGACTGCGTCAGTGACGACACTGTAGGTGTACGGTTACCGCTCCCATTCCGCACGGTTAGTGAGTTAGCACTAGCTGCGTCCTACGGGACTGGACTGGCTGGATTCTTCTTCTCCAGAAGCTCTCCAAACCTTTCCCTAACCCCCTAAACTTTTCCCTCTTCTGTTTCATTCCAGCCATTCCCATCCGCGAAGGTCATAATACTTTCGTCGCGGTGTGGCGCGAATCGGATGGATTCCCTTCTTTCGGCACCACCAGAGATGGAACGAAAACCCACCTACCGCCGAGATGAGAATCACCAGTAGCGCCCAGTGGCCCGCCAGACGGTAGACTAGATAGGTCAACCCCGCCAGAACCAACCATTTGCGAGTGAGCCGCCACCAGGAGGTCTCCACCTCAAAGCGAGTAAAGATTGAAGTTCCCAGTACGTTGGCCATGAAGAGGCAAAACCATTCAAGTTCGATTCCCATGGTTAACTCCGTCGCTGAACTCCTTCCCGCGAGCCTTTTGTTTCGTGGAGACTGGCTGCTTAGTACCCAGCGGCTAACGACGACCCAGGACGCGGGCTGGAGTTGGGCAGCCCACGAACTGCTGATCGAGTGATGGTGTGGAGGCCGTCTTTCACCGATCGGCTGAGTTTATCAGCTCCCCCAACCCCAACCAAGCTGCGAGCCAGCTCGTATTGATTGATCTGCTCGACTCTATCGACGAAGAGGTAGATACGAGGAGCCTGACTTGAACCAACACGGTTATTTCAACATCCGTATGAGTAACGCTCGGCTCCGCCAAGCGGCGGCCGGCAACTCGACGGTAAAGATTCGCCTCGCCTAAGTGCTTGGGTCGACCTGAAAGCGCTCGAGAAACTCCTTCACCTCCGGTCCACCCCGCAGGGAGAGCCGAATCGGGCCTCCCTGTGGTTCGAACTTGAGTTCAAAAAGAAAGAAGGGGCAGCATTGACGCTCGGCGCTGACAAAGTCGAAGAGCTTCCGCCCCCAAGCCGTGCTGCCCGGGAAGGTCATTTCGTATCCATCGTCCAGTTCCCGGGTGCTCACCACACCTTCATAGAGTTCACGGACAATACTCATTCGCTCGCCCAACTTCGTCTCGGAAAGCCGACAGCGAGGTGATGTCTGGGTCGATTTCGCGCTCCCCGGTCCTTCGGCCTGTGGGACCGCGTCGGAGCGCTCCAGAGCGGCCGAAGCCTCGGGCTCTTCGCTGTTGTGGTTACCGCCCAGCCGTTTGCAGAACTCGCCGCAAATACTGAAGCCCTCTCGAGTAGCGGTGGTTCTGACGGCGACAGCGACCAAAACGATCGCGACAGTGACAAGGGCGGCCAAAAGGTATCCTTTGCTGGCTGGATTCTTCATTCTTTCAGGCTCCTTTCCCGTCCCTCGAGGACGGCGCTGGGTCAATGTATTCCCTGATTCAGACCGGGTGTCAGTCGAACTCTCCCAGCAGTGCCCTCCAGGCGGGACACTCGGCAGCATTGCCTCCTCGCGAGCAGGTTTCGGCTAGTTCCCTCAGGGCATCCTTGACCCGGCTGAGCCGGCGGATATCCTCTTCCAGCTGGGAGATCTTCGAAGCGGCGGCGCGACTGGCGCTTTGGCAGAAAGCCTCCAAGTCGGGAAAGTGCGAGAGCAGTCCCTTGATTTCGCGCAAGGTAAAACCGAAATCTTGCATCACCTTGATGAAGCGAATCGTCATCAGCGCTTCCCGGCCGTAATAACGCCATTGGCCGTGCAACCGCTCTGGCAGCGCCAGCAATCCTCTCCGCTGGTAGTAGCGGATCGTCTCGACGTTGACGCCGGCCTCACTGGCCAGCCCACCGATGGTTCGTCCACTCATTTTGACTCTCCTATGGAGGCTGTCGCCTCGCTCGTCTGAAACCCGAAAAGTAGCCTACAGTCCGTACCATAGTACGGTGTCAAGCCCTTTCTTTAAAAAATTGATTCCTTTGCTACCCAAATATCTCCTCACTAGGACACAACCGGGGCGTTACACTCGGCTAGTTCTGATCACGACCCCGTAACGTGAAAATATTCGGTCGTGTGACCTAATTCCCCTTTTGGAGACGTGATATGTAACACCGCGTAGACCAGCACGAAGGTGCCGATAATCTCGGAAATCAGATTCGACACATAATTGCGAATCTCCGGACCCGTGCAGAATACGGCCAACTTCGCGTTGCCATCTTCGGTCAATTTGAAATTGTCTCGATACACCAACCAGACCAGACCTGCTCCCACTGCCCCGCCAGCAAATTGAGACGCGAGGTAACCGGGAATCTTGTTGAGGCCGAATTCTCCTGCGCATGCCAAGCCCAACGTCACGGCTGGGTTGATGTGAGCACCGCTGATTTCGGCAACGCAGAAAACCGCCACAAACACAGCCATCCCCCACCCAAACGTGATCACAATCCAACCGGATTTTTCGCCCTTTGTATCCTTCAACACCACGTTGGCGACAACACCATCGCCCAGCAACACAAGCAACATTGTCCCAATAAATTCCGCGATATAGGGCGACATCTTGAAAAATCCTCTTGGTTACAAATCAAGTTGATAGGGCCAGTTTCTTTTCGCCCGAGCGGATAACAAGCGCAAGAATGGAGACGATCCAATCAGGATTCTACCCACCCCTTGGAACGTTCCAGCGCTCTTTGCCAGCCATGCTTGAGGGCCTCCGCCTGTTCTGTGGGCATAGTGGGAGTGAATTCTTTGTCAACTTGCCGCTGATCGGCAATGTCGCCGCGGTTTCGCCAGTACCCCACCGCTAACCCGGCGAGGTAGGCCGCGCCCAGTGCGGTTGTCTCCAGCACACGCGGTCGCACGACGGCAACATCCAGAAGATCTGCCTGAAACTGCATCAATAGGTTATTGGCAGAGGCACCGCCGTCCACGCGCAACTCGTTCAGTTGGATGTCTGCATCGGATTGCATCGCATCGAGCACATCCGAAACCTGATAGGCGATCCCTTCGAGCGCTGCACGAGCCAAGTGAGCTTTGGTGGTTCCCCGCGTGAGTCCCAGAATCAGGCCGCGTGCGTACGGATCCCAATGCGGAGCCCCTAAACCTGTAAATGCAGGGACAAAATAAATGCCTCCATTATCCGGCACACTTGCGGCCAACGCTTCAATTTCCGAAGAAGACTCAAATAACTCCAATCCGTCACGCAGCCACTGCACCACTGAACCCGCAACGAAGATGCTACCTTCCAAGGCGTATTCCGTACGATCGCCAATCTTCCAAGCAACCGTGGTCAGAAGGTTGTTTTTTGATTCAACAGCTTCAGCGCCCGTATTCATGAGCATGAAACAGCCGGTGCCGAATGTGTTCTTCACCATACCCTGCCGAGTACACATCTGACCGAATAAGGCCTCGTGTTGATCTCCAGCAATGCCGGCAATCGGCACGCCTGCCGGTGTGAGACCATCGGCGGTGTGAGCATAAACTTCGCTTGAAGTGCAGACTTGGGGAAGCATATTGCGCGGGACGTCCAACAGTCTGAGCAGTTCGTCGTCCCACTCGCCCGTATGAATATTGAATAGCAGGGTTCGCGAGGCGTTCGAAACATCGGTGACGTGAACCCTTCCGGCTGTCAGGTTCCAAACAAGCCAGCTATCGATCGTACCGAATGCCAGCTCTCCAGCTTGGGCACGTTCACGTGCCCCCTCTACATGATCGAGAATCCACCGGACTTTCGTGCCTGAAAAGTAGGCGTCGAGCTGGAGACCGGTTTTGCTGCGAAAAGTCCCCGCATGTCCCGCGGATTTGAGTTCATCGCAGCTTGGGGCGGTTCATCGATCTTGCCAAACGATGGTATTGCAAATGGGTTGGCCGCTACTCCGATCCCAAACGACCGTTGTCTCACGCTGGTTCGTAATGCCAATCGCGGCGATATCTGTGGAAGTGAGCTTCACTTGATTGAGGACATCAGCCATCACTTGGAGTTGTGTCTGCCAGATTTCCCGGGCGTCATGCTCGACCCAGCCGGGCTGAGGAAAGATTTGTTCAAATTCCTGTTGGGCGACGCCATGGATGCCGCCGTGTTTATCAAACGCAATGGCGCGAGAACTTGTTGTACCTTGATCTAATACGAGTATGTATGACATGGGCCTTCTAATAGACTGTCCCCTATGACTGTCCCCCTTTTCTACACCAGAGACGACAGACGGGAGGACGACGGCTCCTTGTCGGTGGACAAGAAGCTGAGTATACTTCTAACTATAGATAGCTAGGGGTTTTCAAGCTCGAATTCTCACTTGGGGAACACGAATTTCCTCAGGCAAAGTAGCAAGAACGTGGGGAAATCGATGCCTGGCAGTTCGCTGAGAAGAGTACTGTTCTGGTGCTTGGTCGGTCTTTTGGGATTGGGAGCGTTGCCTTCCGAGCCGGCGGAGCTCCCCTCGCCTGCAGCGGTCAAGATCGATTTTACGCTGCACATCCGGCCAATCTTACGGGACCGCTGCCAGCAGTGCCATGGGCTGGAGCAGCAGCTGGGCGGCCTGCGGCTGGACACTCCCGAGGCTGCCCTGGAAGGCGGCAATTCGGGTCCTGTCATCCTGCCCGGAAAGAGCGCCCAGAGCCGGCTGATTCGCTTGGTGGCCGGACTGGAGGAGAGCCTGGTGATGCCGATGGGCAGCGAGAGGCTCACGGAGGAGGAAATCGGCTTGCTGCGTGCCTGGATCGATCAGGGTGCACCCGGGCCCGAGACGGCGGTTGCGTCTGTTTCCGAAGCTGTGGACCAGGATTCGGCCACCGATAGCCCCAGGCCCGCAAGCAGCCACTGGGCCTTCATTTCGTCGGAGCGAGCCTCTGAGCCCCGGGTTCGCGAGCAGGCCTGGGTCAGGAATCCCGTCGACGCCTTCGTACTGGCCAAGCTGGAGGCGAATGGCATCTCCCCTTCACCCCAGGTGCAGCGTACCACGCTGATCCGCCGCCTCAGTCTGGACTTGATCGGTTTGCCTCCCACTCCCAGCCAGGTGGACCAGTTTCTGAGGGACAATCGTCCGGATGCCTACGAGCGACTGGTAGATCGTCTGCTCGCCTCTCCTCATTACGGGGAAAAGTGGGCCCGTCACTGGCTCGACCTGGGCCGCTATGGGGATTCGGATGGCTACGAGAATGATGGGCCGCGGCCCCATGCCTGGCGTTGGCGTCACTGGGTCATCGAAGCCCTGAATCGGAATCTGCCCTTTGACCAGTTCACGATCGAGCAGCTCGCCGGGGATCTGCTGCCGGGCGCCACCGTGGAGCAAAGAGTGGCCACCGGATTCAACCGCAACACGCTCACCAACCGCGAAGGGGGCATGAATTTGGAGCTGAGGCGCACCGAGCAGGTGATGGACCGCACCGAGACCCTGGGCACCGTGTGGCTGGGACTCACGGTGGGCTGCGCCCGCTGTCACGACCACAAATACGATCCGATCAGCCACAAGGACTACTACCAACTTTACGCTTTCTTCAACACCACCCGGGAAGTCAAGATCGAGGCCCCGCTGCCGGGGGAGATGGGTCCCTACCTGCTCCGCAAGCCGGAGTACGATCAGAAGCGTCAGGAACTCCTCAAAGAGCACAAGATGTTCGAACTGTACAGCGAGTGGGAGCGGAAGATGCTCGAAGTCGACTCCGCGCTGCAGTCCGGCCAGGAAGAGCTTGCCGACAAGGTCCCCGACGAATGGAAACTGGGCTACGACCACATTGGGTTTGACGTGGACAACGATCGCGAGGGGGGCTATCCCTATCTCAGGACACCTCCTGCTGAGCGGACGCAAAAGTTGCAGGATCTTTTGGTGGACCACTTCGCGAAGTGGGGAATGCTGCCCTACAAGGACAAGAAGGAGCAGCTCGCCGAAGTCCGAAAAAAGCTGGGAGAGCTCAGGAGAGAGTATCCCCCGTTGAGCGAAGCCCAAACCATCACCCAGAATCCCGATCCTCCCAAGACACACCTCCTCCTCCGCGGCGATTACCGTCGGCTTGGTATCGAGGTTCAGCCCAACGTTTTGTCTGTCTTGCCACCCCTGCCCGAAGCTGGGGGCCAGCCTTCTCGGCTCGCTCTGGCCCACTGGCTGGTCTCCCGCGACAACCCGCTGACGGCTCGAGTCGCGGTCAACCGGATGTGGCAGGCGTTTTTTGGGCGGGGCTTGGTGAAAACCTCCGAAGACTTCGGGACCCGGGGGGAAGCACCCACTCATCCAAGCTTACTGGATTGGTTGGCGGTTGAATTCATGGACAATGGCTGGAACGTCAAGAAAATGCACAAGCTGATCGTCACCTCGGCGACCTACCGGCAATCGTCAAGTATTCGTGAAGACTTGCAGCAACTTGACCCGGACAACAAGCTGGTGGCACACCAGCAACGCCTTCGTCTGCCGGCGGAGCTGATCCGGGATGCGACCTTGGCGACCAGCGGCCTTCTGAGTCCGAACATCGGGGGCAAAAGCGTCTACCCGCCGCAGCATCCGGCCATCCAGCAGCGGGACGCTTGGAACACGTGGGAAGAAAGCCAGGGAGCCGATCGTTACCGGCGGGGGCTCTACACCTTCTTCCAGCGCACCGATCCTTATCCGCAGCTGGTGAATTTTGATGCACCCGATTCTCTCAGTGCCTGCAGCCAGCGAGATCGTTCCACCACACCTCTACAGGCGCTGAATTTACTCAACGATCCCGTGTTCTTCGAGGCCGCTCGGGGATTGGCTGCTCGGGTGCTGCGCGAGCAGCCGGGTAGAAGTCCAAGCGATCGGATTGACTATGCCTTCCGGCTCTGTATGACTCGAGGTCCGCACCCGGCGGAGAAAGAGCGCCTACTTCAGTACTACCGTGTGGAAAAGGAGGCCTCCGCAGACAACGATGAGCAAGTCCTCTCCTATTTCCCGGCCCGTGGAGTGGAGGGAGTGGAGCCGTCTGAAGCAGCTGTCTGGGTGGGTCTGAGTCGGGCCCTGCTCAACCTGGACGAGTTCATTACCAGGGAATAGATCATGGACTACGGAAAATTCGCACACCTCAAGAGTCGCCGTCGCTTCCTGAGTGAGTCCGCCGCCGGCATTGGCATGATCGCCCTCTCGCACCTACTGGGGCTCGAGGGCCGGGCCGGCCTCCTTCCCGAGGCAACACTCGGTGTCAATCCCCTCGCACCCAAGGCACCACACTTCGCTCCCAAAGCCAAGAATGTCATCTTCCTCTTCATGGCCGGAGGGCCCAGCCAGATGGACCTTTTCGATCCCAAGCCAGAAATGGTCAAGTGGCAGGGACAGACCCTCCCCGAGTCCATGAGGGAAAAGGTAACTCTGGCTTTCGTCAAGCCTACGGCTAAGATCTGGGCCAGCCCGCGCGTCTTCAAACGCCATGGGCAATGCGGAATGGAGTTTTGCGATCTTATGCCTCAGACGGCCAACTGGGCCGACGAGATTTGCATGATCCGCTCCATGCAGACCGATCAGATCAACCACCATCCCGGTCAGCTGATGATGAATTGCGGCTCACCCCTCCCCGGACGTCCCACCATGGGGTCCTGGGTGGCCTACGGTCTGGGAAGCGAATCCCAGGATCTGCCGGGTTATGTCGTGCTTCGCTCATCGGGAGATGCCAGTGCGGGAAGCCAGAACTGGACCAGCGGCTTTTTACCCTCCGTTTATCAGGGCGTACCCTTTCGAAGTGGCGAGGAGCCGGTCCTCTTCCTGAGCAATCCGCCGGGCGTCAGCCGAAAAGCCCAACGCACTCAGCTCGACCTGATCCGGGATCTCAACCAGCAGCACCAGCTTGAAACCGGGGACGTGGAGATCGCCTCTCGCATGGCTTCCTATGAGCTGGCTTTCAGAATGCAGATGGCCGCGCCCGGGCTACTCGACTTGTCGGGTGAATCCAAGAGCACTCTCGAGATGTACGGGGTCAACCAGGAGCCCACCGAAAAGTACGGTTTGAGCTGCCTGTTGGCCCGCCGGATGGTGGAACGAGGTGTCCGCTTCGTGCAGCTCATCCATAGCGGCTGGGACCACCACGGGGAGCTGACCAAGGGCATCAAAAAGTCGTGCGAAACAACGGACTCACCCACGGCTGCCCTCCTCAAAGACCTGAAGCAGCGTGGCTTGCTGGACAGCACACTCGTGATCTGGGGTGGAGAGTTTGGAAGAACTCCGATCGTCGAGGAAAGAAGCGGCACAGGAGAGGACGGATGGGGCCGAGACCACCATGGGCTGGCCTTCAGCCTCTGGATGGCCGGAGGAGGCATTAAAGGAGGACAGGTGATTGGCAAGACCGATGAACTTGCCTTCAACATTGTCGAGGAGCCCGTCCATGTTCATGACCTCCACGCCACCATCCTCCATTGCCTGGGGCTGGAGCACGAGCGACTCACCTATCGCCACCAGGGCCGAGATTTCCGGTTGACCGACGTGGCCGGCAATGTCGTAGAAAGAATGGTCGTCTAGAAGGTCATCGGGTTTCCCCCTGCTAGTCTTCGAGAGTCTCACTTCAGGATCAAGCCAGACTCTCGGATCCACTAGTGTCTAGCGTATTTTAGAAAACGGTGCTCGCCCCCTGAAGTAACCGAAAAGAGGATTCGTGCAAGCCTATTATCTACACGGCCCCCGTGACCTGCGCCTGACCGATATCGACCCACCGCAACCCGACCCCGACGAAGTGCTGGTGCGCGTCCGTGCCACCGGGATCTGCGGCTCGGACCTGCACTACTACCTGCACGGCAAAAACGGCGACTTTGTGCCCGAGCGCCCCTTCGTCCTAGGCCACGAGTCGGCCGGGGAGATCGTCGATTCCGGCGCTTTCGCCGACGCGCTCCCCGTCGGCAGCCGCGTGGCCATCGACCCCTCCCATCCCTGCCGCGCCTGCGCCGATTGCCGCAAGGGCGACTACAACCTCTGCCCGAACATGCGCTATTTCGGGTCCGCCGCCTGCAGCCCGCCCCAGGATGGCTCGTTTCGCGAATACGTCCAGATTCGCGCCGAGAACTGCCACCCCATCCCCGAAGCCATGGACTTCCGCACGGCCGCCCTGCTCGAACCCCTCTCCATCGCCGTCCACGGCATCGGTCGGGCCGGCGCGATCGCCGGCAAGACCGCGCTGATAACCGGCGCCGGCCCCATCGGCCAGCTCATCGGCCTGGTGGCCCGGCGCTACGGCGCCGCCCACCTGGCTGTCAGCGACATCCGCCAGGACGCCCTCGATCTGGCAGCTTCGCTGTGGGCCGACCAACCCCTGCGCGCCGACCAACCGACCGCAGTCTCCGAGGCGGCGGGAGAGGGATTCGACGTGGTCATCGAGGCATCCGGCGCTCCGGCCGCGCTCGAGACCGCCTACGAGCACTGCAAAGCCGGCGGCATCATCGTCCAGTTGGGCGTCCAAGGCGGTCGCATCGAACTGCCGGTCAACCTGGTCATGCAGAAGGAATTGACCGTTCGGGGCTCCTTCCGCTTCGCCCACGTCTTCGCCGCGGCCCTCGACCTTTTGGCGCGGCGACAGCTGAATATCGCTCCCCTTATCTCAGGGTGCTACGATTTTCCCGACCTCGTCGCCGGTTTCGAGGCGGCCCTACAACCCCAGACCATCAAGGTCGTAATAGACTACTGAGCAGAGCACATGACGGAAAACAACGAAGACCCTTTCAGCCTCGCGGGCCAAGTCGGCCTGATCACCGGCGCATGATGAAACGCGGTCGGGGCAGCATCCTCTTTATCGCCTCGATGGCCTCGCTCTTCGGCATCCCCAATCTCTCCGCCTACGCGGCGGCCAAAACCGCACTCCCCGTCGACGGCGGTGCCTCGATCGGCTTCTAATGATTCAAGAAAAAACACTACTGGCTGCCACTTTGCTCCTGCTGATGATTGGCGGCTGCTCGCAGCAAAACAGCGTTGAATTGCTCCCAATACCGGATCGGCTCGTGGTCATGACGATCGACGACGGTAACAAATCGGATATCACCTACGTCGCTCCCCTACTGAAACAATATGGTTTCGGGGCAACCTTTTATATCACCGAGGCCGGCACTAGAGGCTGGGGTTTCGGAAGGGGAAAAAGCGGCGTTGCTGCCGTGCAGGCTGAGAACTTCGTGAGCTGGGAAGATGTGCGCAGGCTCCACGACGAGGGTTTCGAAATGGCAATCATACGGAGCTGCACTTCAACCTGAAGGAACTCTCGAAGGACCAGATTCGAACGGAACTCGAACATATCGAACTGCGCTGCAAAGAGTACGGTATTCCCGTCCCTACGCGGTGCTGAACTTCCACGGCGTCCCGGGATCTCATCATCCGTGGGTCTCTGTCGAACCGGCCGATTTCGAAAGGTACATGCAGTACCTGAAAGATCAGAACTGCACGGTGATTGCAATGCGCGACGACCAGATATGTGGATCCTTCGCAGGGTCCAGATGATCCCTACGCGCCCATCCAAAGGCGGATGGCCGAACGAAAGCCTGAGCCGGAATAGTGCGTGGAAACAGAGACCATCCTCGCGTTGCCCATCCAGGGGCGGAGTTTGGTTTCCCTGCTAAGTGCTCACAGGGATCGTTGCTGGGGCTGGGAAGATCGTGCGACAGTAAACGAGAGCCTGGCTGAACCAGCAAAGGGCTGATAAACTAGCACGAATTCCAGCGCTCGCTTCGCACCAGGAAAGTCGAGCCATGAACAGGAGGAAAGTCAAGCCATGAATGGGAAAATCAAGTTGGTCGCTCCTCTTGCAGTCTTATTGCTCTCGGCGCTGGCTCTGGCTCAGGTGCCGCCGGCAGCAACGGGTCCGCCGCCCGATCAGACAGAACAGTCCATGCGCCGCCTTGGATCAATTGAGAAAGAACTGAATCAGAAGGCTGTCGAGAAAGCAGCCAAGCAAGGAGATGCCGAGGCCCAATTCAATCTGGGCGCAATGTATTTCACAGGGCAAGATGTGAAGCAGGACTATAAGAAGGCTGTCAAGTGGTATCGAAAAGCGGCTGAGCAGGAACACGTCGGAGCCCAGTGCAATCTAGCCCTGATGTACAGAGACGCGCAAGGTGTGAAGCAGGACTATAAGGAGGCTGTCAAGTGGTATCGGAAAGCAGCCGACCAAGGAGATGCCGAGGGGGAGCATATGCTGGGCGTCATGTATGACACCGGGCAAGGTGTAACGCAGGACTATCAGCAGGCTGCTGAGTGGTTTCGGAAAGCGTCTGGGCAGGGATATCCTCAGGCCCAATACAATCTGGGCATCATGTATTACACAGGGCAAGGTGTCCCGCAGGATCTTGTTCAGGCACACATGTGGATTCACTTGGCAGCATCGAAGTTCTCAGAGAAGGAACGGGAGCCGGCCGTGAAGGCGCGTGATGTCGTGGCTTCAAGGATGACGCCAGAACAAATAGCCGAGGCCCAGACACTGGCCGGAGAGTGGAAACCCTAGCTCGAATTCCTCATCGCCAGTCTAGTACTCTGTCAATCTAGAGATTGTGGGTTAATGGACGAGCAAAGGTGGTCGAGGTCAAGGCGCGCGGCCACAGGCATAGAGCAGGGCTACGTCGAGGACGCGCAACACAGAGATCGGCCGCCAGGGCCGTCCAGAACCTACAATTTCTAGGTTGACTGGGTACTAGAGCATCTTCCACCGCTTTGTGACACACTCTCGCCCGGTCGAGGCTGTCAGCGATTGGCTTTTCGAGTAGGATGGCCTTCCCGGCTCACCCACGGCCACCGCCAACAACCGCGCCCTTCCCCCCAAGTCCCGTTGTCATCCTGAGGTGTAAGAGAGTAGCATGCGAGGTCTGGAGCCGGGAGCCCTATACCAACCCTTTCACCGAGGAAAGAAACCACGAGTTCATCCCTGCCTTCACTGACTGCGCTGATCGCCGGAGTGACTGGAGCTGTTGGCACTGCTCTGGCGCGAGAGCTCGCCTCCCACAGCGAGTGGAGGGTTACCGGGTTATCCCGTAGACCTCCTGAGGCCGCCGTCGAGGGGACCACGCATCTGCAGGTCGACATGAGTGACCGACCGGCATGTATGCAAGCCCTAGAATCCCAAACGGCCGTCACCCATCTTTTCTACTGCGGCCGCGCGACCCACGCCGAGCAGACGCTCGAAAACGCGAAAGAGAACCTGCTGTTGCTCGAGAATGTGCTGGATGCCGCCGAAGGAGCTTCGCCCGACCTAAGCCACGTTCACCTGGTCCAGGGAGGCAAATACTACGGGGTCCATGTAGGTCCGTTTCCAACGCCTGCGCGGGAGAATCAGCCGCGATTCGTGGTCGATAACTTCTACTACGATCAGGAGGATTTGCTGCGGAACCGCTCGAAAAGTGCAAAGTGGGCTTGGTCCGCTTCGCGTCCGAACACGCTACTGCACTATTCGCCTGACATTTCCCGCAATCTCGTGAGCACCTTGGGCGTCCTAGCGGCCATCTGCCGCGAATCGGGAGCCGCCCTTGACTTCGCGGGACCGGCGCAGGCCTACGCCAGTCTGACCCAAGTCACCACGATCGAGGTTCTGGCCCGAGGCATGGTGTGGATGGCGACCGAGCCGGGATGCGCCAATCAGGCGTTCAACATCACGAACACGGATCTATTCCGCTGGAATACGATTTGGCCGCGCCTTGCGGAGGCGTTCCAAATCCCGTGCGGATCGGTGCGTCCGCTACGTCTGGCGGACGTCATGGCAGACAAGGGGGAAATCTGGCAAGTGATCTGTGATCGCCATGGCCTGCGTCATACGACCTTGGACCAGGTGGCAAATTGGGCGTATGCCGATGCCACTCTCGAACGCTACTGGGACGAGATCCTGAGTCACAACAAGGCCCGCGGTCTCGGCTTTCACGAATGGGATGATAGCGAGGAGCGATTCTTCGCGATTCTTGACGAGTATCGCCAGGCGCGCATTCTGCCCTGAGAGGTGGACACCTGAAGCACAAGTATCGCCGATTAAGTTTCAGGTCAGTTGGGGCCCCAGGAGAGCTGGCCCCATTCGAGAAAGAAACTTTGCAAGACTGTAGGGGCTGGCGCCTACGCCGAAGTTACTGCGTGTCCCGACAAAACTCGTATCGGCATTCGAATCTGTCCTTCGAAATTCGCTTGTTCGATATTCAGGGATTTAGCCTTCAGCCGTTTCGCCTTCGGGGAAGCTAGAAAGCCCAAATCACGAACCGCAAAATACCGGACAAGCGAACTCCAAAGTGAAGCTCAGGGATCAAGTTTCACCTCACGCCGCAAAGATCGCCAAATCAATGGGTTACACCCTGGTGCCTCAGGAACAGCTGAATTGAAGTTTCAGGTTAGCAGCGCCACCGGCTGCGGACCGCCGGATCATACCGGAATCTGGTTATGCACTTAACTCCGGAAAAAGTCACCACCACCTAGTAAAAAAGGTGAGAGACAGGAGGTGAGTGGATGTACGAAAAGATGAATTTGTTGGAGTTTCAAGAGCGTTTTGCCACAGAAGAAGCTTGTCTGAGTTACCTGATGCAGAAACGCTGGCCGGAAGGATTTGTCTGTCCCCGTTGTGGGGGTCAAGGAGGCTACTGGTTGCAGCACCGGCGATTGATGGAGTGTCGCCAATGCCGGTATCAGGCTTCTTCCACCGCCGGGACGATTTTCCACAAGACGCGGGTGCCCCTGAGATATTGGTTTTGGACCATCTTCTTGATGAGCCGTTGCAAAGCGGGCTACTCGATGAAGGGACTGCAGAAGCTGCTGGGAATCGGAAGCTATCGGACGGTCTGGATGATGGGACATAAGATCCGACAAGCCATGGCCAAACGTAATGACTGCTACCAATTAAGTCACCTGGTGGAGCTGGATGACTCTTTCTTTGGAGGCCGACGACGAGGGAGAAATCGTCGGGGTCGCAAGCGAGGACGAGGGACCGAAGGCAAGGCCAAAGTTCTGGCCGCGGTGGAGATAACGAAAGCCGGGGGGCCGAGGTTTCTAAGTCTGGATGTGGTCGATGACATAACCAGCGACAATGTGAAGCGGGTCGCCTGGGCGAGGATCGACCCCGGAGCTCAGATCCGAAGCGACGCCTATCACGCGTTTGTCGGTTTAGCTCAAGCCGGCTACCAGCATGAACGCGTCCGGCTCGAGTGGGTGGGGATGGGTTTTGAACAGTTCCCATGGGTTCACACCCTCATTTCCAACTGCAAGACTCAGCTCCAAGGGACTCAGAAAGCGGTCAGCCTCAAGCACCTTCAACGTTACCTGGCTGAGTTTTGTTACCGTTTCAATCGTCGTTTCTGGGAATCCGAGCTCTTCGACCGTCTCCTGACAGCCTGTTCGCTCTATCCCCCCGTCACCTATCCGGAGTTAAGTGCATAACCAGATACCGGAAAGAAACTTGTGCACTATGCTAGGGGGCTTAAGGAGCCGTGGCAGTTAAGACCGTGCTGAACAATGATGCCAAAGAGCTCGCAGGTTAGCTTGGTCCCGAGTCGGCCATCATTCATTGGTGAGGTCCCGTCAGGGACCATCCCGCAGGTTAGAGTTCTAATCCGATGCCACCTCGGGCCACGGCTCCTTTGTCAAGGAGGTGAGCATACCATGAAAAAAAGGACGAAGGAGAAAGCCTACACGCCGGGTCTGCCCGTGGTTCGTGCGGATGCCGCAGGAATCGACTTGGGCGGCCGGGAACACTGGGTGTGTTGTCCGCAAAGGGAAGCCGAGCAGGCCAACGTGCGGCAGTTCGCAACGACGACGGTCGAACTGAAGGCGTTGGCCGATTGGCTCCAGCAGGAAGGCGTCCAGACGGTGGCCATGGAGAGTACGGGGCTGTATTGGGTGGCGCTGTACGACCTGTTGGAAGAGCGGGGGCTGGAAGTGCTGCTGGTCGATGCGCGACAGCTCAAGCGAGTGCCGGGACGCTGCAAGACCGACAACCGGGACTGCCAATGGATCCAGAAATTGCACAGTTGCGGGCTGCTGACCGGGTGTTTTCGCCCCACGGGCCCGACCCTGGAATTACGCACGATCGTGCGCGAGCGCAGTAACCTCAAAGAGGAGATGGGACGCGTGGTCCAGAGGATGCAGAAGGCTCTGGACTCGATGAATATCAAGATTCACCATGCGGTGACGGATCTCACCGGCGTGACGGGAATGTCGATTCTACGAGCGATTGTCCAAGGCGAAAGAGACCCGGCTCAGCTGGCCCAGTTGCGGGACCGACGCTGCAAAACAGCGTCCAGCAGATCGCCCAGCATCTGGAAGGGACCTGGATGCCGGAACATCTGTTCACGCTCCAAAGACAGCTGGAGCAGTATGAGTTTCTGCAACAGCAGCTGGAGAAATACCAGCAGCACATCGTGCAACGGCTCAACGAGCTCACTCCTGCTCAAAGAGAGAACCAGCCGGTACCGACTCACCCGAATCTCCAAAAGGAAAAGGACCTGATCCGTCGTGCCGAACAGCAATTGCGCACGGCGCTCTGGCGCTTCAGCGGGATCGACTTGACGCTCATCCCGGGAGTCAGTGTGGAAGTCGCCCTGATCCTGATGACCGAGGTCGGTTTGAACATCCACTGCTTCCCCAGCAGCAAGCATCTGGTCTCCTGGCTGAGGATCAGCAAGCCCCTGTCCATCTCGGCCCACAAGAAAAGCAACAAGAAAGGCCGAGGAGTCGGTTCCAGTCGAATCGCAAGATCCCTGCGTATGGCGGCTCTGTCGCTGAAGCGCTCACAGACCTACCTCGGGGCCTTTTTTCGAAGGAAGTCTGCCCGAAAAGACTACTGCATCGCCATCACCGCCACCGCCCGCAAACTGGCGGAACACCTCTATCGAGCTCTTCGCCATGGACAGCAGTACGTGGAACAGGGAGTCGCTGCCTACGAAGCCAAATACCGGGAAGACCGGCTCAAGTATGCGTTAAAGATCCCACAGTCAATGGGTTACACCCTTGTGCCTCAGGAACAGCCAAATGAAGTTCAGGTTAGTGCGGCCTCCGGCTGCGCTGGATCATTCAGGAAGAAACTCTTAAGTTTCAGGTCACAATCGCTTGGAAAAAGCCCTATCCACCTATAAATCAATGAGTTATGTCAGATCCCTCTGAAGCACGCTTTGGAAATAGCCCTGACCGGCAAAACGTTCGATGCCGAATCGGCTCTGCGATACGGTTTGATCGACAAGCTGGTCGATCCGCAATCTCTCCGGGCAGAGGGGGAAGGTGTGGTGAACGATCTCCTGGCATGCGCCCCTTTGGCTTTGAGAGCGACCAAACAGATGATCTACAGTGGACTGGATGCTCCATCGTTGGAAAAAGCTTATCAGGCTGAATACCCCCAGCACGATTTGATGCTGGCCAGCGATGATGCTCGCGAGGGAATTTCAGCCTTTGTCGAGAAACGCGCGCCGCTTTGGCGGGACAAGTAATCTCCGAACTAGAATCAGGGAAAAGGGACGCCGGATTTTTTTCGCCCCCCTTATTCTCTACCCCTAATCCCCACCCCCTCTTTTACATACAGGAACTGGTCAGCCGGGATGTTTTGGAAGCGGTCCACCTGGCCGCTGGGCCAGTGCACTTCAAGGACATCGACCTGCTTGGCCTGGCCCAATCCGAAATGGACCCGCAGCTGGCTTTGCGAGTAGTAGCTTCCGCCGCTTCGCACCTCGTCGATGAGCTCCAGGGATCCTACCTTGCAGCGTACTCGGACCCCGATACCGCTTCGATTCGATTTGACTCCCCGGGGACGAATCGAGATCCAATGGCTGTCGTCACTGGAAGCGGTTTGGTAGAGGTTGGGTCGATCGTTCACATTGTTGACAAGAACGTCCACATCACCATCATTGTCGTAGTCACCAAAAGCCGCACCTCGACCCGCCTTGGGTTCAAGAATCGATCCCCCAATCTGCTCCGTGACGTCTCTGAACTTGCCGGTTCCGAGGTTCCGGTAGACGATCTTACGCTGCTTGTATCGGGACCCGCCGCGCCGCTGATCCATCTCGGGATAAACATGCCCATTGACTTGGAAAATATCCAGCCACCCATCCTTGTCAAAATCTACGAACTGACAACCCCACCCCAGGAACTGGGTGTTGACTGCAATTCCGGTGGTGAAAGCCGCCTCTTCGAAGAACCCATCGCCCAGATTTCGATAGAGATTGGCCGTGTCTTCGGAAAAATTTGTCTTGAAAATGTCCAGGTTTCCGTCCTGGTCGAAATCACCTGCTGAGACTCCCATACCGGCTTGAACATTGCCACTCTGGCCGTAAGCAGCGCCCGCCCAGACTCCTGTGTCGGTAAAGGTGCCGTCCTTATTGTTTCGATAGAGGGAGCTCGGACTCGAGTCGTTGGCGACGTAAACATCGACCCAGCCGTCATTGTTGAAATCAGCCGTGAGAACCCCCAAACCGTAAGTCCCATCCACCCGGGTTATTCCGGACGTCTCCGAGACATCGGAAAAGGTCCCATTGCCTTGGTTCCGGTATAGGATGTTCTTGCCGCCTTTGAGTCCGGTGGGCCCACAGGCCACTTTGATGGCCTGATACAGACAACGACCGGAGTCAGGGGTTGGCGTTGCTTCGAGACTCTGGTCGATGTAGTTGGCGACGAATAAGTCGAGATCTCCGTCTCGATCGTAATCGAGAAAAGCACAACCGGAATTCCACCGTTTCCGGTCCTGAAGCAGGCCGGCTTTCTGGGTGACGTCTTCGAAGCTTCCGTCGCCTCGATTGCGGTGAAGAATATTCTGTCCCCGGTAGGTGACAAAGAGGTCCTCAAAACCATCGTTATCGTAGTCACCCACACATACAGCCTGCCCCCAACCGCTGCGCCCTACGGCCGCCTTGTGAGTGACATCGGCGAAAGTCCCATTGCGATTGTTTTGGTAGAGATGATTGGTCGGCTCCGAACCCTTCGGAAATCCCTCCAGACGGGAGCCGTTCACCAGAAAGATGTCCAACCAACCGTCGTTATTGAAGTCGAAGAAAGCGGCTCCGCAGCCGGTTCCCTCCAGCAGATACCGGTTCGTTTTTTCCCCACCCGATACGGTCATCTGGTCGATTCCAGCCGATTGGCCAACCTCTTGAAAACGAAATCCGATCTCCACTTCTGAGCTCTTGACCAAGACAATCGACAGCAGGATGAGCTTGCAGGCTAGAAGGCTTTTCACGGGTGTTTCTCAGGGAGCCACCTACGATTCTAACGAGATCCAGTGCCCAGGGGCTAGTTACGCCAGCAGTCGCGCTGGATCATTCGGGAATCTGGTTATGCACTTAACTCCGGAAAAAGTCACCACCACCTAGTAAAAAAGGTGAGAGACAGGAGGTGAGTGGATGTACGAAAAGATGAATTTGTTGGAGTTTCAAGAGCGTTTTGCCACAGAAGAAGCTTGTCTGAGTTACCTGATGCAGAAACGCTGGCCGGAAGGATTTGTCTGTCCCCGTTGTGGGGGTCAAGGAGGCTACTGGTTGCAGCACCGGCGATTGATGGAGTGTCGCCAATGCCGGTATCAGGCTTCTTCCACCGCCGGGACGATTTTCCACAAGACGCGGGTGCCCCTGAGATATTGGTTTTGGACCATCTTCTTGATGAGCCGTTGCAAAGCGGGCTACTCGATGAAGGGACTGCAGAAGCTGCTGGGAATCGGAAGCTATCGGACGGTCTGGATGATGGGACATAAGATCCGACAAGCCATGGCCAAACGTAATGACTGCTACCAATTAAGTCACCTGGTGGAGCTGGATGACTCTTTCTTTGGAGGCCGACGACGAGGGAGAAATCGTCGGGGTCGCAAGCGAGGACGAGGGACCGAAGGCAAGGCCAAAGTTCTGGCCGCGGTGGAGATAACGAAAGCCGGGGGGCCGAGGTTTCTAAGTCTGGATGTGGTCGATGACATAACCAGCGACAATGTGAAGCGGGTCGCCTGGGCGAGGATCGACCCCGGAGCTCAGATCCGAAGCGACGCCTATCACGCGTTTGTCGGTTTAGCTCAAGCCGGCTACCAGCATGAACGCGTCCGGCTCGAGTGGGTGGGGATGGGTTTTGAACAGTTCCCATGGGTTCACACCCTCATTTCCAACTGCAAGACTCAGCTCCAAGGGACTCAGAAAGCGGTCAGCCTCAAGCACCTTCAACGTTACCTGGCTGAGTTTTGTTACCGTTTCAATCGTCGTTTCTGGGAATCCGAGCTCTTCGACCGTCTCCTGACAGCCTGTTCGCTCTATCCCACCGTCACCTATCCGGAGTTAAGTGCATAACCAGATTCGGGAAAAACTTTGTTTGACTTCAGGGTATCGCCTACACCGAAGGTGCTATTGCGGGTAGCCCAACTATAAGGGTTGGCGATGCGAAGCGAGCTACACTGGGTTGAAGTCGCCCCGCTTTTCTACGCTGAAAGCGTTATTGCCCATGCGTGTCCGGTCGGCAATAACCCCTTTGGGGTAGTGTGTTGCCTTTCTTAGACCCACAGAACGCATGAGGGGAAAGTAGCTTCTGGAAGCTACTTTGTCAAGCTAGTGTATCAGCACCTCGGCTCGAGACTATGGATACTGCAGTTCCGGAGGGAGGGCGGTTTCCGCCTTGAGTCTGTTGTGTTGATTGAGAGCTTCTTTTGCTTCTTGATTCTTTCCGGACCGTCGATAAAGCGTAAACAGGACATAATAGGTTTCCGGCCGTTCCGGCTGGACCCTCACGGCGCGCTTGAGCAGCTGCTCCGCCTCGGAAAGATTGAGATCTTTGATTTGACGTTTGGCTTTCAGTACCAGAGCCTGAAAATGATCCGGGTCCAGCGCCAGTGCTCGGTCCAGATATTCGTCAGCTTTCCGGCGTTGTCGATTTTCTTCGTAGAGGGCTGCAAGGACCGCGAGTTGATAAAGCGCGTGTGTGCCCAGGGGCGAGTCCAGATCGATGGCCAGCAGCTCTTTCTCGGCCTCCTCCCGTCGACCCAGCATTCTCAGGGCTGAGCCCCTGAGCAAGTGGACGTTGGCGTCGAGTGCGCCGTCTGAGAGGTAGCGATCAATCCACTCCAGAGACTTTTCGCCTCGACCCGCGGTCAGATACTGTCGTGCCACAATGAACTCGAGGCTGTTCTCGGCTGCCGGCAGAGCCACCGACCGCAGCAGCCTTCCGGCGATCTCGGTGTATCCGGGGTGCTCCTGGGCCGATATTACTGCGGAAACGATCATCTCCTTGAGCAGATCGGGATTGGTCGCCCAGGCCTTTCGAAACGTCTCGACGGCGGCCGTCTCATTCCCTTGAGCGACGAGCGTAAAGGCCAGTCCAAACAACGCCCGCATGTTTTCGGGGCTGATGTCCAGGATGTCCCGATATTCCTCTTCAGCCCCTTTCATGTCGAAAGCCTGAAACAGGAGTCCCGCCAATTGAAGCCGGGGAGAAACCGCCTTCGGATCCAGACGCCGGTTGTCCTTTAGTGCGGCTATTGCCTGCTGCGGCTGCTTCAACTGGATGCGCACCTGGGCCAGGGAATTGGAGTACTCGGGACGCCTCCCGAGCTCTGTCGCCCGAAAAAAATGCCCGCCCGCCTTCTCCAGATTGCCACGCACGTATTCCACCCGGCCCAGGTTGTAGCGAGCCATGGCAGAGCCAGGATGTTTGTCCAGAACATCGCGGGACAACTTTTCGACCCGCGGGATATCTTTCAGTTGAAAGCAGGCGTCGGCCAGCTTGAGAAGAATGTCTGGATTGGAGGGTTGCTGCGCAAGCGCGGTCTCGAAAGAAGCGGCAGCCTTGCTGTGGTTGCCTTGGATGGCATGGACCAGCCCCAGTTGATAGTGGGCTTCCACAGGATTAGCGAGCTCCAATTGCAAGGCCCTGGAGATGTGACGCTCGGCAGATTCGTAATCCCGCTTGGCAAAATCAATCCGGCCTTGCAGAAGGTAGGCGGGCGCGACAGCCCCTTCCTCGACCAGGGGTCCAAGCCCGCGCTGTGCTGAGTCCAAATCTCCACTCTGGAAGTGGAGAAGGCTCACGAAGTATTGCAGCCGAGATGGTTCGAGTTGAGGATTATCCACCTGGGGACGGAGGGCCAGAACCCGTTCCAGAACCTCGATCGCCGCTTTGTACTGAGACTGGAAGTGCAGACTGACGCCCAGGTAGTACAGAGCCTGAGGATCGTCCGGGTAAGTATCAAGGTGCTTCCGAAAGAGTTTCTCGGCCTCGGCCGGCCTATTCTGGTTCAGAAGTTGTAAGGCCTTCTGAGGAACTTCCCCTGGCCCCTGGCAGAAGCCAAAGCCAAAGATTGCAAAGGTCGGGCAGAGTATCGCGAACAAATTGAGGATCTTGGTCACAGGCTAATTACATACCCTGAAACGGGTCTTCTGCGCAATTGCCCTGGCACGGCTCCCCCCTGTTGCCGAGCACTCGGTGCTTGAAGAGTGGCCGGGTGACGTCGCATAATGGTTTGCTATAGACGGATGTTACTCAAGACTATAGCTACCAGAAACTGTTTCCTGCCCATTCTAGTTGCACTTGTACTCCTCCTCTCACCGACCTTCACATTCCCGGAAAATCCGCAGGACCAGGAGCTCCAGAAAAAGGAAGAAAAGTCAGATCCTTATTCTGGTTGGCTAAATGACGTGGTCTACATCATTACTTCTGAAGAAGGATCAGTCTTCAAGGAACTCGGCACTGATGAGGAGAAAGAGAGTTTCATCGAGCAGTTCTGGCGCCGGCGTGACCCGGATCCTTCCACGGGATTCAACGACTTCAAAATGGAGCACTACCGCCGTATCGCCTATGCCAACGAACACTACACCAATGCCGGTATCCGTGGATGGAAAAGTGACCGAGGCCGCATTTACATCACGTACGGCCCTCCCCAAAGCGTCAGTACTTACGCTGCGGGCGCAACTTACGTTCGGAAAATGGAAGAAGGGTTGGGCAAGACTAAGGTCTTTCCGACAGAGCAATGGTATTACGATCACATCGAGGGCGTCGGCGCTGGGATTGAGGTCGAGTTTGTTGATCGCACCATGACGGGCGAATTTCGATTGGCTCTTCGCCCTGAAGAAAAGGATGCTCTTCTGATGGTCGGCGGCGCGCGCACCTTTGGTGAGATCATGGGCGTGGAGTCACGCCTGGGACGCATACAAAGTATGGACGCCATGCGGTCGCTGGGCGGTGAACACAACAGCTACCACAAAGCTGGCGTGAATTCCTTCATGCGCTTGGAGCGGTATTTCGATCTGCAGCGCCCACCGCAGATCAAGTTCGATGACTTGAAAAAGGCAGTGACGGTGGACATCCGGTACGATGAACTTCCTTTCTCGGCCGCCAATTCATATCTGCGCTTGAACCAAGGATCGTTGCTGGTGCCGATTACAGTTTTCGTACCCCGGGAGGAACTCGCCTATGAGCCCTTGGGAGACCAAACGCTGCGGGCCAGTGTGAGCCTCTACGGATCAATCAAGGACTTGGGAGGGCGGACCGTTCAAGAGTTCGAAGAAACCATCTATGATGATCGGCCGCAGAACTCCTCTCGCTCCGCGGTCGGCGCCAGACGTTACCAGAAGATTGTCCGTCTGCAGCCGGCTATCTACAAACTGGACTTGGTCGCCAAAGACCTCAACAGCAATAAGATAGGACATGTGCAGCAGAGGTTGGACCTTCCCCTTCGGATGTCAGGTGATCTCTCTCTGTCCTCGCTCGTCCTTTCTGATCTGATCATCAAATCTCCGGACACCACCTTGCCCACCCCTTTCGCGACACCCTTGGGCTGGAAGGTATACCCAAGTAACAGTGACTTCCGTGCTGGACAGCGGCTGGGGCTCTACTTTGAAGTCTACAACTTCGATCTAGATGGCAGCACCTCGCTCCCTGACCTGGAAATCGTACCCAAGATTAGAGGCCAGAAGGCTAAACAGGGCATCGATCTTCCCATGCAGCACATGCTTTCCGTCTTGGGCGACCGGGTGGCGGTTGCGGTCGTCTTCACACTCGAGGATGTGGAGCCCGGCAAATACACGTTGGAGTTGGAGATCAACGACAGGATTCAGACCAGGAAAGTCACGGGAAAGACCCGGTTTACCGTAGCCCCCAAGAAAGAGGCCTGATAGAGAGCCCGACCCTCGGCTCCAAGCCGTCGTCCGCCATTTTACATCTTCAGAGACTCCAAGCAAATGTCAATCCCAACGGGATTGACTTCTCTTGATGTTCGAAGCTCAACACGAGGGTGTCGCGAAAGGTCGGAAGTATGGACGCAAACAAAAAGGGGCGAGCCGTTGGCTCGCCCCTTCAAGGACCCTTTGGCGCCCTGCGGCGCCCATTGTCAAAACGCTGCTACCAGATGAGCCTCAAGCCCAACTGGATCTGCCTTCCCGGGAGCGCTTGTGTAAAGGCACCGAAAGAAGGGCTATTAGTACCCACGCTTAGGCGTGAGAAATTCGCATTATTGGTAATGTTATGGAATTCCGTGCGAAACTGAAACTGGGCCGTCTCCCCACCAAACCAGAACACATCAAAGTTTTTGTACAAACCCAGATCCTGTAAGAATGTAGGGGTAGTCTGGACAACGTTTCGACCGGAGTCGCCATAACGCGGCGCCGGGTTGTCAACCAAGTCGCAATTCCCCCCAGGGCTGGACTCGCACACCGCCGGCTGCGGGTTGACGAAGGCTGCGGTGTCGAAATGTTTCTGGACCGTTTGCTGGCTACCCGGCAGCTCGCCGTCACCGATCCGGTCGGGCCTGGTTTCGAATACGGCCGCCGTGTTGGTGCGGGCAAGAGCACCGTCAGGCGTCGTGAAGCTTCCCGACGACAGGGTGGTGACACCGCTTAACTGCCATCCTCCCAGCACATGTCGACCGATGGGGGCCATATCTGCGAACCTGGGCAAGTGGTAGGTCAGCCCAAGCGAAAAGCGGTGCGGAGTGTCCCAGGCGGCGCGACCTTTGTCCGGATTGTTCCAGATCTCATTTCGAGTCCCGGTGCTGTCAAAGGAGTCCCAGTCCAAGGTTTTCTGCCAGGCGTAGTTCGCTATAAAGGTTATATTATCGCCTACTGGTTTGCGGACGTTGGTCTGAAGAGCGTGATAGTAGGAGTGCCCCACTGCTTCGGTGGACAGAATCCAGCCATAATCGGGGTAGGGCCGATTGGAGTCCACACAGGCAGAGTCGCAGCTCAGAGGCAAGGGATCGACGGGACGATTCACATCGATCCGCTTTGACAAGAATATGCCATGAGACCCGTGATAAGCCACCTCGCCAAACATGCCTCCGGGAAGGGTCTTCTGCAGACTCATGGTCCACATCTGCTGATAGGGATTCCGCCGATTCGGATCCGTCCAGGCCAGCAGGCTGACGCCAGTAAGGGTTGACGGATCGGTCAATGCAAGGTCCGGAAATTGACCCTGCAGCGAGACGGTCGGACGGTTGGCGTCACTCCTTAACTGCTGCTGGCTCACGTTGCGCGGATCCGCGTGAGTCTTCCAGGTGCAGTCGTCGCACTGCATTCGATCGTAGAAAAGACCGTAGCTGGAGCGGATCACGAAGCTTTCTGAGCCTCCCGGCGTCCAGGCAAATCCAAATCGGGGACCGAAATCCTTGGTATTGGTCGCAACCAGGCGCCGATTCCCATCGGTCGCCGGTAGCAAACGCTGCGTCGTTTTATCAAAGAGTGACTGAAAGTTCTTCTCTTCATACCAAAAGGGGAAGAGCTCATAACGCAAACCCAGCGTCAACGAGAAGTTCTGGGTCAGCTGTATCTCATCGTGCATAAAGCCGCTGAAATAATAAGTGTGGTTGTAGACCGGCCCCGCTCCCGGTTTCGTGCCAGAAAACTCATCGGGGTGACCCAACAGAAAGTCTGCAAGAGCACTGCCGCTGTAAGGCCCTCCGGAAGCCCGGCCAAAACTAGCCGATCCGTTATCGCGTATGGCGAAGAGCTGCTTCCAATTGACGTTTCGAACCTCGACCCCCCAGCCCATTTTGTGGCGGCCCGTGGTGTAGTTCATGTTGTAGATGTAGTGAAGATCATTCTGGAGGGGGGCAAAGCAGATACTATTCCCTCCAAAGTTGTCAAAGCCCAGGATTCGCACGTTTGGCGCATTGTTGCATACGGGGACGTCGTTGATGTTCCTGATTCCAAAGACTTCCGGCCAAACCGGGTCGTCGGCTGCCCCCAAGGTCAGAAAGGTGCCAATATCCACGCGATTGAGGCCCGCTTTGGCATTTCCGATCAGATTCGGTGAGAAGGTATGCACCCAGTCCACGATCGCATTGGAGCTTTTCATGGGCAAGTTTCTGTCCGAGAATCCAAACAGGCTCCCGGTTCGAAGGGATGAATCAAAGAGCGAATAACGGCCAAAGAACCTGTCCTTGTCCGAGTGAGCATAATCCATGCGAACAATATACTTGTCGTCGATTCTGGAGAAATCAGTCGGCGCGACAAAGTTCAAGGCCGCTCCCGGATTGTTGGGTGCCGGGATCAAACCCTGAGCGAGATATTCTCTGGAGAAGGGATCAAATCTGGACTCCGGAATCTGATTGTTGGGAAACGCCTGCCCGCTTAAAGGATCGATAATGGTCTCAGCCACATCGGAGAAATCGCCCCGCAGGTGGCTGGTCAGGGGAACCGTCCCCTGTCCGGTCCGCCCTTCTCGAGACTCGTACTTTTCGTAATTGAAAAACCAGTGCAGCTTATCCCTGACGACTGGGCCTCCCACCTGAATTCCGTACATGTGTCGTAGAAACTCGGGTTTTCCGCTATCGAAAAAGCTGCGCGCGTTTAAGTTGTCGTTACGGTGAAACCACCACGCCGAGCCGCGGATGTTGTTGGTGCCCGACTTGGTGATCACGTTGATCACTGCGGTGCCCTGGGCCTCTCCAGAGAAGAAGGCCCGCTGTACCTTGAATTCGCTGATCGCATCCAGCGAGGGAAATGCGGCGGAGGAGCCGTAAATACTCTCATTGCTGGGAATCCCATCAAACATATAGGTGGTCGAGATCTCCCGCTGACCCGCAATGATGATGCTCGATTCTCCTCGGCCCATACGGTGTTGATGGCTATCGAAACTGGGGGGACGCTGGGCTCCCGAGGTGAGCCGGGCCAGGACCACGAATTCTCGATCGAGAACGGGAAGCTCTTCGATCACCTCCGAGGACATCACGTCTCCCAGATCAGGATTGCTGGTCTCGATCTGCACGGCCTCTGCTTGGACGGTCACCTCTTCACCCAGTTCACCCACTTCGAGGTCGACGTCTCGCCTCACCACCGAGTCCACCTCTACGCGCAGACCCGACACCACTGCTTTCTTGAAGCCGGGCATCTCTACTTCGACGTTGTAGGTAGCTGGCGGCAGCTTGGGAATATGATAGATGCCGGTGTCATTGGTGATGCTCGTATAGCGAATACCGGTATCCGGGTTAATCGCCACCACTTCCGCTCCGGGCACAACACCACCGGTGGGATCCATGACGCTGCCCGTGACGGAACCCGTGATGCCCTGCGCCAGGACGGGTGCGACCGTCGTTAGCGTACAAGCTATCAAGACAAGACAGATTTGAAAGAAATGATGTTTCCTCATTGAAACTTCCCCTTCTTCACGTTTCGAGCCTGGCAATGCGTGTACATTTCTGGGGGGGGCTACACTCTTCCCCCAAAGTTAGTTATGGCAGGGTGCCACATACGTCTTTGCGCTGTCAAGAAAACATTTTTCGATCCAGGTTCGTCTCGGACTCACACCTAATCAATAGGAAATCCCCGTTTTTTGGGGCTCCGCGTTGCCAAAACGCGGAGCGCATCAGAGGAGGTGCCAGAGGGCAAAGCCCGCCAGCGAAAAGTGACGGTCGAAACTAATCGCCGTCGAGCATTGGATCGACTCAAGAACCGCGAAACTGACTGCGTCGGTGTAGGTCACCCCCTGCTGCGACAGTCGTTCTAGCCACTCCAGCCCGGCTTCGTGGTGTGCTGGCGTAGCACATTCCAGACGGACCAGATTGCTGGAAAGGACCCGGCGTAACGACACAGCGGCGGCGCGAGCGCCGGCCCTGTAGAGTAACATCCGGTGAACCTCGGCCAGGACGAGGTTGGAGGTGAAAAGAGGGATGCGGTGTTTCGCGGCCAGCCTGAAGAGCCGATCTGCTTCCAAATGATCCTGGTCGCGAGCGCTGAGCAGCGCGATCCAGCCGCCGCTGTCGACGTAGAGGCGCTTTGGCAGGTCACTTTCTGGAGAAGGGCGCCTCGGTCCCGGCAACGAAAGTCTCCTCCAGGTAACGGTCGAATTGCCGGCCGCAGTCTCGCGGCAGTCCTTCGATCATCCCACTGGCCCTTAGCAGCGGTTCTTCCTCGTCCGTGCTTAGCAAGGCTCGCAGCGCAACCCGCACGGCCTGGGACTTGGTCCAACCACGCACTTTTGCCCATCGTTCAAGACGGTCGAGTTCCGGCTCGTCGACATAGACTTGTAAGGCCTTTTTCATGAAAACAAGGTACAATGACTTCATGAAGCCGGTCAAGTCGCGAGAACGGGACTGTGTCTTCAAGGGCGATCTTCCCAGGGTCGGATCGATGCTGATTCTCTCCTTTCTGTTGGCACTGCCTTTCTGCTCTTGTGCCGGAGTCGCTTCGACCGCGTTCAATCCCTCTGTCCATCCAAGAAACGTCATTCTGATTGGAGTCGATACGCTCAGGGCGGATCGTCTCGAATGCTATGGCTATGCGGGCATAGAGACCCCAAACATCAATCGCCTGGCCAACGATGGGGTGCTCTTCAAAAACGCCATCGCCCAGGTGCCCCTTACCCTCCCCTCTTTTTGCTCCATCATGACCGGTGCCTATCCTATGTTCCATGGAGTCCGAGACTTTTCCTACGGATTCTTGAGAGAAGAGAGCGTTACGCTGGCTGAGGTCTTGAAGGCACAGGGTTATACGACCGGTGCTGTTCTCGGGGCGTTCGTACTGGACGCTCGCTTCGGCCTGAATCAGGGTTTTGATTTCTACGACGGAGATTTCAGCTCGATGGTAACCTCCGGCGTTCGCCGGGTTACAAAGGAGCGGAGGGGAGATCGGGTCGTCCGAGCAGCCCTGGAGTGGCTGCGGGCCAACCAGGGGAAGAAGTGTTTCCTATGGATTCACCCCTACGATCCCCACCATCCCTACAACCCGCCGGAGCCATTTCGCTCTGAGTATGCGGCAAAACCCTACGACGGCGAAATCGCCTTCGTGGACTCCCTGGTCGGGAAAGTCCTCGACTTTCTGGAGAGCGAGGGTCTCTACGACGACTCGCTCATCGTCTTTACCTCCGACCATGGCGAGAGCCTGGGAGAGCACCAGGAACCGCAGCATGGATTCTTTGTTTACGATTCCGTCCTCAGAGTGCCTCTGATCATCAAGGCGCCCGGGTCGACACCCCGTGGAAGAACGATCGATACTCAAGTGCAGACAATCGACATCATGCCTACCATTCTGCAGTACCTCTCGGTCCGAAAGCCCCAGGAGGTGCAGGGTATCGGCTTGAGAAGCCTGATCGAGGGGAAGACCTCCAACCTCTCCAGACCGTATGCCCACGCTGAAAGCTACTATGCGCTTTCTTCATTCGGCTGGAGTCCACTGCGAAGTTTGAGGACCAACAAATACAAGTACATCCAAGCGCCTCAGCCGGAACTGTACGATCTGGAGCGGGATCCTCTGGAACTGAAGAATCTTCATTCACGGCATAAGGCGCTGGCAAACCGCTTCAGCACAGATCTGGGGCGGTTCGAACAGCGTTATTCGACAACCGGCCCTGCAAGACAGCAGACTGAACTGGATCGCGAGGTCACCGAAAGGCTGCGGTCTCTGGGATATGTTGCGTACGCCACTGGGATCCCAGCGGGAGCTGGAGCCAACTATGACGGCTTTGCGGACCCCAAAGGCAAGGTCGAACTCTTCAACCTATATATGAAGTACATCGAGGCCGAAGACAACCCGGAGGTTGAAGGCCAGAGGCCCGCAATCGAGCTCCTGGAAAGACTGGTCGAGTCGGATCCCAACGTGAGCATTGCCGTCAATGCCTTGACCAATCGATATCTTCTCGCCAACCGCCATCAAGAGGCCCTGGATTTGAACCAAAGGATCCTCAACGGAAATCCGAAGTCGGCGACGGCGGCCTTCAATCTAGGTCGAGTCTACAGAATGCTGAAACTCACAGACGAAGCCATCGCCGCTTACCGGCAAGCCCTGGACCTCGATCCCCACAAGGCCGCAACACATCACAACCTCGGGATCGCCTATATAGAAAAGGATAAATACAGCCAGGCGATTCAGCAGTTGAAGGAGGCCATTCGGCTTCAACCCAAGCAGGCGGATTCTTACCTGAATCTGGGCCTGGCTTATCTACTGAATCGGAACCAAGAAGAGGCGATAACGAACTTTCAGCACGCGATCCGAATCAAGCCCGCAAACGCACAGGCTCACGAGTATCTAGGGAAGACCTACCTTCAGATGGGAAGAGCGGCGGAGGGGAAAGAAGAGCTTCGACTGGCGGACGAACTCAAGAAGAAGTACAAACTCGCCGAATAGACCGAGGGGACACAGGAACACTAAGAACCACCGCTCGGGGACGGTGCAAATTGTGCTGTTTTCCAGCTCTCTCCTCGGAATTTGGGCTCGTATTGCAGACAAGTCAAGTCGTTCGCGGCTCTGCCGGACTTGGCTTCGTAATACTGGTAGTTCACCCGTTCGCGGCGCTGTTGGCTGCAGCTGTTTCCGGTACGGCTCACTGATCACTGCATCACTGCTCACTATTCAAGCCAACTCGCGGAAATCACCCGGACTTCTTTCCGTGAGTCGGCAGCCAGTACTCGAAATACAACTGCTCGCAGTCAGGGCTACAGAACTCTTTCTCCTGGTCGTCCACTTCGACAATCCACACCCGATGCGGGATCATCTTGCCGCACAGCGACCAGTTCATGACGTTGGTCTCGTGCCAGGGTAAGTCGAGGTCTTTCCAGCGACCCAAAGCAGCCTCCCTTTCTTGCGGTCCCCCTCGTTCAACCCGTGACTAGGCACCCCGCGCGCGCCGCCCGATGAGCTGGTCCTGGGCGGCTTGCTCCGACTCATCGGGCCACCAGTCGTAAACTGGCAACGGCTCCGGGCGAAGTGAGCGCTGGCGTTCACGCTCCTGGCGAGTGCTCTCTTCGTCGACTTGCAGCCCTCTCCCTGTGGGCTCAAGAACCACTCCGTAGTCCCGCCGGGCTGAGTACGGCGAGACGTATCCCTCCTTCACGTCCTCCAGAACGAGTGCCGCCGAACGGTCCAGGGGGTCCCCGAATCCACCCCCGCCCGGAGTCATGATTTGAATCAGATCACTCCTGGTGACGAGTGCGTTCGTGAACTTGTTGGCCGACGGCCGCCCATAGACCTCCGCGAAGGTCCGCCACCGTTCGTCCCCCTTCTTCCTGATGAGGAGTTTGGAGTTCATGCCCTCTTTCCCGCCAAACAGCCCCCAGGGCTTGACCTCCAGCCGATCGAACAGAGCACTCACGGTGACCTCCGGAGCGGTGACTTCGTACTTGCGGCTGAGTCCGAGCCCGCCCCGAAATCTGCCGGGACCGCCGGAGTCCGTGACCAGGCGATACTCCAGGGTTCTGAGCGGATAGCGTCCCTCGAAGACCTCGGTCGGCGTATTGCGGCAATTGCCGTGCCTGGGTACCTCCGCGTCCGTGGCCCCTGCGCCCTAGAACAAAGTTTAAGGTCCGAGTTCTTCCTCGATGGTGACTATCTGGTTCGCCCGAAGCTTGTGAAGCTTCTGACGGGCGCCGCTGGGCCAATGGACCTCCAATTCATCTACCTGATCCGCATCTCCTAGACCCAGATGCACGCGCGGATCATTGCTGGTCAGATAACTGCGAGCACGCTGAACTTGCGCAACTTGAATCCGTCCCTTCACCCGAGCTTTCACTCTCGCACCGATGGCATCGCGATTACTCTTTTTCCCGATCAATTTCAAGGTCAGCCAGTTTCGACGATTACCCACGTCGTTCCTCAGCAGGTGGAGAGGACCTGCATTGTTGGTAATCACGATATCGATGTCGCCGTCATTGTCGATGTCGCCGAAGGCCGCGCCTCGGCTGACCTCCTGAACGGAAAAGTAACCGTCGGCTGACCCTTCTTCGAAATGTCCTCCCCGGTTCTCAAAGAGAAGGTTTCTCTGGGCGAAGGAAACATAATCGACGTATTTTTCAACGCCCGGAGAAACATGGCCGTTGGCGACGAAAACGTCCAGATCACCATCATTGTCATGGTCGAAAAATCCAACCCCGAAGCCCACATTCAGATAGCTGCTCTGGAGAATGCCGGTCGTATAGGTGACCTCCGAAAAAGATCCATCCCCGTTATTCCGGAACAGAGCGTTTCCCTCTTCAACGAAATTAGTGACAATCAGATCCAGCAGCCCATCCTGGTCATAGTCCCCGAAGTCGACTCCCATGCCGGCCCTTGCCTTTCCGTTTTCATCGTAGGCCACACCGGAGTTCAAACCGACCTCCTCAAAAGTCCCATCCCCGTTGTTTCGAAAAAGGAAGTTGGCCACCGAATCGTTGGCCACGAAGATGTCCGGATCATCGTCCAGATCATAGTCGGCAAAGACCACACCGAGCGCTTTCCCCTTAAACAGTGCGATCCCGCTCGGGACACTCCTGTCCGAAAAGGTTCCGTCGCCATTGTTTCTATATAAAACACTGGAGTCGCCGTCGAACACGCTGGGATGACAATAAGTCTGGAATTCCCCTTTCGCACATGTCCGTTCCCTGCTCAGGTCATACTTCACGTAATTACCGACAAAGAGATCTAAGAAACCATCGAGGTTGTAATCGAAAAAACCCGCGCTCGTTGCCCAGTGCCCGCTATTTTCCACGGCAGCCAGTTCTGTGGCGTCGGTGAAGGTGCCGTCGCCATTGTTCTGGAGCAAAATGCTTCGCGGATAACCCGTCAGATAGAGGTCGACATCTCCGTCGTTGTCGTAGTCTGCTACCGCAGTGCCCATGGCGAAAAGCCCCCCCCCGGAGATTCCCGCCTCAGTCGTCACCTCCTTGAAGGTGCCATTGCCCCGGTTACGAAACAGTTTCCCGCCTTCGCCGACGGAATGCTCGTTCACGGGCAAACGGCAGCCATTGGCCACGAAGATATCCAAGTTGCCATCGTTGTCGTAGTCAAACAGGGCCGCGCCAGAGCCCATGGTTTCTAGCAGACGGTATTTCCCCGCTGCGTCATTAAAATGCCGAAACGGGAGACCAGACTCCACCGCCACCTCTACAAACTGAGGCAGTTCGTTTCTCTCGAATGCCGCCACCCACATTAGCGGTGTCCCTAACAGGAACGCGATGAGAAGCCGTCTCATTGAGGAGGAAAACCTGGAATCTGATTGGGGATCTGATCAGAAATGGAATAGATACCGGCCTTGCGTTTGAGTTCCTGCTCTCTTTTCGCCTTCAGCCGTTCGAATTTTGCAAAACTCCTTTCCGCTTCGTCCTTCCGGCCCAGTTTCCGATAAACTTGCCCCATTTTGAAATGGGCTCCAGAGTGTTTTGCGTCAAGCTCCGAAACCCGTCCCAGCAATCTCCTGGCCTGATCGTACTGACCGAGCCTGAAGTGAATGAGCGCCCGGTAGTAAAGGGTTTGAACCCATCCAGGCTGGTGTTCGTTCACCCTGGTGAAAAGGCCCGACGCCTCCTGGAACTTTCCTTGTTTATAGAGGCTAATGGCGAGGTGATGCATGGCTTCGACTCGACTCGGGCCACCCATTGCCAACACTTTGCGGAATTTTGCGACGGCTTGGGGAAACCGCCCTTGCATCTCATAGGACATCCCCAGCAGTAAATAGCCCTGGGGATCTTGAGGATCGAACTCAATCGCCTTTTCCCATACGGAAATCGCTTTCGAGAGTTGGTGCGAAAACTGATAACTCAGACCCAGGGAATGGAGAATTCCTGCGTCCTGTCCCTCCAGTTCGATAGCCCGGATGAGGATGGGCACGGCATCTTGGTAGCGACTGTTCTCCAGCAACAGAAGTCCAACGAGATGCAACTTTTCCCCGTTATCCCAAGACAACTGGCTCACTCTCACTGCTGCCTCGACCGCCTCCTCCGTGTCTTCCAGCTTAAACTGGATCTTCGCCGAGAGAAACAACACGTTCGGGTTCTCCGACTGAAGCCTTTTTGCCCGAGTCACGACTCTCTGGGCTTGTTGGACTTGGTCCGTTTCGTAAAGAACCTCTGCCAAGCCTACATTCGCCTCCAAATGGTTCGGCTGCATGCTCAAGCTGAGTTCAAACTCTCGCTGGGCTTTCTGGTAGTCCTTGACGCGCAAATAGACCCGTGCCAAGTTACTCCGCGCATCGAAATCGTCGCTTCGAATATCGAGAGAACGCTTGAAAAATTCAATGGCTCGCTGAGGGTTCCCCTTCATATCAGAAATGATGCCGGCAACGTTCAGGGCCTGGGGCAGGTCGGGAAAATCCTGCAGGACTCGAAGAATCTCTTTTTCTGCCTGCTCTAAATCCCCCCGGCTGAGTGACTGGGTTGCACGATCATAGTGATCCCGGGCTTTTTGCTGTACTTGTGCCGCCTGGCCTAAGGTGCAGAAGAGCAAGAAGGAAAGTAAAAGTTCCAAGCACCCAATACCAGAATCTCGAATCGTAGGGAAATCTCTGTTTAGAATCAACAGTTTACAGATGAAACGATCTCGCAGAGAATCCAAAAATGTGGCCATTTTCTAACATTTTGCTAACCACTCAGAAAAACTCGGGAAAACGTCGAGACCTTTCCACCGTGGCTTAGGTGTTTCTGAGCAGTACATCGGGTGATTCCGGCGAGCGTTTCCTCGAAAGTGGCATCTCCCGTCGTGGATTTGCCCGCCTTCGGTGCTCCGACTGAAAAATGATATTCTCCCACAGAACTCACCGACACCCGGAAGTTGTTGCCGTTTTATTATGGGGATACCATGACTTTTTTGCGAAGAAACCTTTTCGCACTGACTCAGAAATGCCCTGACTTATCATCCGATTCAGTACCGTACACTTGATAATCGCCTCGGTCCGCTGATCGTCGAATCGTCGGGCCCACAGTTCGGACCCGAACCTGCCCTTGCACCTCGACACCGCGTTCTCTGCAAGGCTTTGCCGGGTGCAACCACTTGAGGCGCGCCATTCATAGTTTTTGTGGCGGTCGTCGCGCAAGTTGGGCCGCCACGAAAAACGCAACTGCACCTAGGTTGTGGGAAAGCTCCACTAACTCCTCTATTCCTCACTTGATCTCTTTGATCAGGGCATCACAGCGCTTCCTCAGTTGCTTGAGTTCGACCGCGTACTGGGGATCCCCAAGCGGATTGACCGTCTCCATTGGATCGTTCTGCAGGTCATACAATTCCTCATAGACCGGCTGCTGCCCGAAATAGCGGATGTATTTCCAGCGCTCAGTCCGCACTCCTTCACTGGGAGGAATACGGTGCTTCCTACTTTGGAAGAAATGTTCGCAGAGGAAATCGCTCCGCCACTCGGGCTCTTCATTCCTTAGCAGGGGAAGCAAACTGCGCCCCTGGATGCGCTCGGACACCTTTAGACCGGCCAGTTCTATGATGGTAGGGGCTATATCGACATTGAGCACGATCTGATCAGCAGTCATTCCCCGAAGCTTTCCCTCTGCCCGGGCCCCGTCTGGGAGCTTCTTGACCTCGGGAGCCCCTGGTGTCCACATCGCGAAAACCCCCAAAACCGCCAGCACAAGGGCGATCCGCAAAAGGCTGTTCATCATCTTTCCCTCATTCCAAAGTATGAATCCTATCGTGATCCGCAACCCTATCTCGATCTGACGCTCGAGATTCGCTTCGGCTTCCTTGAGCTCTTCTTCAGTGAACTGCAGATAGATATCCCAGATACTAGGCTCTTGGTCAAGACCCATAGAGCCATCGCCTCCTGGGGAGCGCACCGGGACGGAGTAGAGATGCAGGAGCTGCGGGCCCTAGTGGCCGGGAGGGAGGTGTCGGTCTCACTGGTGGATCGAAGACCTCTACTACCGCCCTCCCAGGGCGGAAGGCTGGGCGGAGTTGTGGACCGCAAGTTGCGTACAAGTTGCATAAGGGAATTGTTTTCACTAGTGTCCAAACGTTGTTCTATCGCACAACTCTAAGTTACTGGTAAGAATTGTTTTAACATCGAAATCCAATTTTTTCGATACTTTTTGATATGAAACTGTGGCAGGTGCCGACCCGGTTCTCCAATCCTGTGGCCTGCAAGCCGATAGGATGCCTAGATGGATATGCGCAGAACCGTCTTTGCCCAGCTGATGGATTGCGTCCCCAGGTATCAATTTCAACTCTGTGCTCAACGCTACCGAGGAGATTACAAGATAAAAGACTTCTCCTGCTGGAAGCAGTGGCTGTGTATGGTCTTCGCCCAGCTGACCTATCGCGAGAGTCTGCGGGATATCGAAGCCACGCTAGGTTCGGTTGCAGGCAGACTCTACCACATGGGAATTCGAGGCCGCGTGGCCCGCAGCTCTTTGGCCCATACCAACGAGAATCGGGATTGGCGCATTTATGCCGATTTCGCTCAAGTCTTGATCCAAGAGGCACGGACTTTGTACGCAGGCGAGCCCTTTGCCGTGGAACTGGAAAAAACGGTCTACGCGCTCGATTCCACCACCATCGATCTGTGTCTTTCGGTGTTCCCTTGGGCCCGCTTCCGCAAACGCAAAGGAGCCATCAAACTGCATACTTTGCTCGACTTACGTGGCAACATCCCCACCTTTGTCGAGGTCACCGAGGGGCGGGTTCACGACGTCAATATCCTCGACTATCTGCTGGTCCAACCCGGCTCCATTTACATCCTGGATCGCGGCTATCTCGATTTCGCACGTCTTTATCGGCTGCACCAGAGTTCCGGTTTCTTCATCATTCGTGCCCACCAGCGCCTGAATTTCCGCCGTCTGTACTCCCATCGTGTCGACAAGAGCATCGGGCTAAGAAGCGATCAAACCGGGGTCCTGAGCGGCCGTTACACGGCCAACAAGTACCCCGACAAACTCCGACGAGTCCGCTACTACGACGCCGAGACCCAAAAACACTTGGTCTTCTTGAGCAACAACTTTTCCCTGACTGCCCTCACTGTCGCCCAGCTGTACCGTTGCCGCTGGCGCGTGGAACTTTTCTTCAAATGGATCAAGCAACACCTGCGCATCAAAGCCTTCTATGGGACTTCTCCGAACGCCGTCAAAACTCAGATCTGGATCGCCATCTCCGTGTATATCCTCGTTGCCATCCTGAAAAAACGCCTGAAATTGGACCTGAAAAAACGCCTGAAATTGGAGCTGAGCCTCTACACAACTCTACAGATTCTCAGCCTGACTGTTTTCGAGAAAACCCCATTAATTCAAGTACTTACCAGCTTCGATTACAGGAATCACCAGGGAGGTTCATGTAACCAGTTGAATCTATTTGACTTATGATTGGACACTAGTGAATTGTTTTATCCTTATCGGGTAGACCTTGACTGGTGAAACCGGCGTCGAATAAACTTGCGTGAGGTGCCTCGAGGGCCGGCGCCAGGAGACGGGGATGTTCCCGAAAACAAACTGTTGGATCTGGTGATACACGTAGCTTCGAAGCAAGTCGATCTAGGTATGGCCCGTGGGTTTCGGCCTGCGGGGCCCGGTTAGAATTTCCATGAGGAGTTGGAAAAGATGCTAGTGAAGAGGGCTTTGCCTCTTATTTGCCTGGCGGCTTTCGTAGTCTGCGGCCTCGGCTTCTCGGCCGCTGCCCCGGGGGTGAAGGAATCCAGCGAAGCCGTGCTGGCACCTGCGCACGAGCAGGTGCAGGCGATCTTGAACTCCAATTGCCTCTCCTGTCACAGCAACGAAACCCGAACCGGCGGATTCTCCGTGGCAAACCTCGAATCCGTGTTGGAGGGCGGCGCTAAACATGGTCCGGCGGTACTAGCGGGTCAGCCAGCCGAGAGCCCCCTGATACAGGTGCTGCGTGGGGAGATCCAGCCTCAGATGCCCTTCGGTACGAGCCTGGCGGACAGCGACATAAGCGTCATTGAGCGCTGGATCAGGGAATTAGAACCAGAGACCGATTCGGATTCAGCCCCCCATTGGGCCTTCCTCAAACCCGCCCGCCACGATCTACCCGCTGTGCAAAACGGGCAGTGGATGCGCAATGAAATTGATAACTTCATCCTGGGCACTCTGGAGAAGAAGGGTCTGACGCCCGCCAAAGAAGCCGACCGCAGAGTATTGATTCGCCGGCTTTACTTCGACTTGATCGGACTGCCTCCCCTTCCAGAAGACGTCCAGGCTTTCGTGGAGAGTTCCTCTCCCAACGCTTACGAGGAACTGGTCGATCGTCTGCTTGCGAATCCCGGTTACGGAGAGCGCTGGTCCCGGCATTGGTTGGATCTAGCTCGCTACGCGGACAGCAACGGCTACGAGCAGGATCCCGATTACTACCACACCTGGCGCTACCGCGACTATGTGATCGATGCGTTCAATAACGACAAGCCCTACGACGAGTTCATCAAGGAGCAACTCGCCGGCGACGAATTCTTGCACTATCAAGGTGCAGCAGCGCTTCCCACCCCGGACCCGGAAAATACGGTTGCCTTGACCTTCCTCCGATTGGCGCCCTTTACCGAACCCCGTGGAGAGAGAAGCCGGGACGAGCTGTTGAGTGAGATAACCACAACCGTAGGCTCGGTATTTTTAGGCCTCACGGTGGGCTGCGCCAAGTGCCACGACCACAAATATGACCCGATTCCACAAGAAGATTTCTATCGCATGAAGGCGTTCTTCGCCACCGTCTACATGACACCTCCCCGAGTCGGCGATGTGCAGCAACTGGGAGGACCGCAGCCTGCCGAATTTTACAGGCCCGGTGAGAAAGAACGGGCAGACCTGAAGCGTGCCAAAAATGAAAAGGAGCTCGAATCGGTCGAGGCTGAGTATGAGGCCTTCAAGAAACCCTTGTTGGAGAGGCTGACCGCTTTCAGAGGAGCGCCGGAGAATCAGACCCTGGAGGAATTGCGAGGGCGGGAGAAAAAACTGCAGCGGGAGATTGAAGAGCGAAGAACGGAGATGAACCGGGTGGCCACCCTCTATCTGGACGGAAAGCTCGAGGCAGCTGAACTGGCGGAAAAGGAGACACTTCTAGATCGTCGGATGACTGTCCTGAGAATGGATTTGAAAGGCGTCAGGGACGAGCTCGAAAAGCTGGCAACGGAGCAAGACAAGGGCGTGGCGAAACTGGCGGATTTGGAAACAGCTCTCAAGCAGGAGGCCAAGAAGGAGGAGAACGAGCTCTTCTCAGCGGACGAACGAGGCCGATACTTCGAATATCGTAGCCGCATTCTGTGGTTGAAAAACAGAATCGAGCGACTCAAGCCTCTGGCCATGTCGGTACAACACTCTCATGGCCCTCCCTATGCGCCCAGCGCTCCCACAACCTATGTGCTGCACCGCGGCGAATTTGACCATCCGCGGGAACCGGTGAAGCCCGGTTTTCCCAGAACTATCGCCGGGCATTCCGAGCCCGCGGAGCTGGAGCTGGATCGCTTCCGTCGATATCCGACGCGGGGTTGGCGCATTACCTTGGCCAGGTGGATCGCCAGCGCGGCCAATCCCCTGACAGCACGGGTCATGGTGAACCGGATCTGGCAGCATCACTTCGGCCAGGGCATTGTCGCGACGCCTAGTGATTTCGGCAAAATTGGGGCGCGACCCACTCATCCCGAGCTATTGGACTGGTTGGCCATTCGCTTCATTGAGGAGAAGTGGAGCATCAAGGCCGTCCACCGCCTCATCCTGACTTCCAGCACGTATCGCCAGTCTTCCCAGAAGGTGCACGGGGAAAGCGAGAAGATAGATCCGGAAAACCAATTGCTGTCTCGTTTCAAGCGGCGGCGACTGGAAGGAGAGCTGGTCCGAGACAGTGTGCTGGCTGTCAGCGGTCGCTTGAATCGGGATAAGGGTGGACCGCCCGTGTTTCCGCCGCTGCCGAAAGACCTTTTGGAAAAGCAGAGTGTGCAGGGGCTGAATACCTGGGATACCACCCTTGGCCCCGAAGGCAGGAAACGCAGCATCTATACCTTCCAGCGGCGCTCCTTGAATAATCCCTTCCTGGGAGTGTTCGACGCTCCCGTATTCAACACGTCCTGCGATCGACGCAGGATTTCGATCACCCCACTGCAGGCACTCTCGATGTTCGACGGCCAATTTGTCAATGAGGAAGCCTCCCACTTTGCCCAACGAGTAAGACAAGAGGCCAACGCCGAACCGAATGAGCAGATTCAACGCGCCTTCCAGCTGGCCTTCAGTCGGAGCCCCCGTGCGGCTGAGCTCCAGCAGGCCCAGGCGTTTTTCACATCGGCCGCCTCCCAGCAGGAGGCACTGGTGGGGCTCTGCCGGGTCCTTCTGAACACCAACGAGCTACTCTATATTGACTAGATATCAACAGGAGTTTGGGTCATGTCTGTGAGAAAGAAGTTTTTGAGCAACCCGCACAAGAGTCATTGCTCAGGTCTTGCTCCCGGGGCCGTCTCCCGCAGAGACTTTCTTTGCCGCTCCTACAATGGCCTCGGAGCCCTGGCCCTGGCCGGCATGCTGGCCGAGGAACTGGGAGCCAACCCCGCGGAAACGCTCGGTCCGATGGCAGTCCGGACTCCAGACTTTCCGCGCAAGGCCAAGCATTGCATTTTCATGTTCATGGCTGGCGGTGCGAGCCAGGTGGACACCTTTGATTACAAACCGGCTCTGGAAAAATATGCCGGCAAACAATTGCCCAAACTCTCCGGTTTCTCGGGAGAAATTCAAGGGTATCTGGAACAACCTCATCGGGCCATGCCCAGCCGCTGGGAGTTCAAGCGGTACGGAGAATCGGATAAGTGGGTTTCCACCCTCTTCCCCCACATCGCCGAGAATGTGGATGATCTGGCCTTCATTTATGGCATCAAGGTCGACAACAACAACCACGGACCCGCCACCTTTCATGCCAACACGGGCTCGGTCTTCCCCGGCAGCCCCTCGGTGGGTTCCTGGGTCACCTATGGATTGGGGAGCCCCAACCAGAATCTGCCCGGCTACGTAGTGATTCAGGATCCGAGAGGCGCCACTATCAACGGAGCCGACAACTGGGGCTGCGCCTACCTGCCGGCCGCCTACCAGGGGACCCTGATCCGCGCCGCGGGAACGCCGATCCTGGACCTGGATCTTCCCCCAGGCCTCACTCGAGAAGGGGCGCGCCGACAGTTCGACCTGCTTCGGTCGCTCAATGAACAACACCGTGATGAGCGCCGCCGCACGTCTGAGCTGGAAGCGCGTATCAGCGCCTACGAACTAGCCTACCGCATGCAGATGGAAGCTCCCGAAGCGGTGGATCTTTCCAAGGAGTCCGAGCAAACCAAGAAGATGTACGGCCTGGATAATCCGATGACGGACGGCTTTGGACGTCAATGCCTGCTAGCTCGCCGCATGGTCGAGAGAGGGGTCCGCTACACCATGCTTATCCACGGGGGCGGAGCGGTAGAGCGGATCTGGGATGATCACACGAACACCTTTAAACGAATGCCGGAACACGCGGCGGAAGTGGACCAGGCGGTGGGAGCCCTGCTGAAGGATCTGAAAGGACGAGGTCTGCTGGACGAAACCCTGGTGGTCTGGGCCTCGGAAATGGGCCGCACCACCTTTATCAATGACGTTGATACCGACTGGGACAAGCTGGGACGGGATCACAACCAGTACGGCCTGGTGATGTGGATGGCGGGAGGAGACGTCAAGGGCGCCACCTCAGTCGGCCAAACGGACGAATTCGGCCTGGGGCCCATTGGAGACAACCCCATCCACATGCGTGATGTTCACGCAACCATTCTGAACCTGCTCGGTCTGCACGACGAGAAGCTGACCTACCTGCACGCCGGGCGCTTCCGAAGACTGACCGACATCGGCGGCCGCGCTCTGACCGAGATCATGGCCGTCTAAGTACTCTCTTGGGGAGCCGATCTATTAGCGCCGGGAGAGTATCGATGCCCATGGACCGCCTCTATTTCCTGATCGCTTTCTTCCTGACCCTTACCCTATCGGCTTACGAGCAACCCTGTCTTGGTCAATCGTCCGTCGATAAGCCCTATCCTAGGTTGGGGTCGGTCCAGCGTCATGACCCCGCCGCGGACGAGGTCCTGTTACCCGACGCCCAGATGGAGATCCTGGCGGAGGGATTTAAATTCAGCGAAGGACCGGTCTGGATGCCGGAGGGGCAATTCCTCCTGTTCACCGACATTCCACGGAATACCGTGTTTCGCTGGGACGAAAAGACGGGGCTGAGCATCTACCTCCGACCTTCGGGCTATGTAGGCACGAAGCCTCGAGGCGGAGAACCAGGCGCCAACGGACTGGCGCGCGACCGGCAGGGGCGGCTGATCTCGATGGAACACGGTGAGCGACGTGTCACCCGCCTGGACGACCCACAGCGCGCCATCAAGACGGTTTTAGCCGATCGCTTTCGGGGCAAACGGCTCAACAGCCCCAACGACGGAGTGGTACACTCCAATGGCGATATATACTTCACCGATCCACCCTACGGCTTGGAAGGCCTCGACGATGATCCGGCCAAGGAACTGGACTTTCAAGGTGTGTACCGATTAACGCCCGATGGCAAGCTGAGTCTGTTGACGCGCGAGCTAAAGCGTCCAAACGGCATTGCCCTGTCGCCAGACGAAAAGACGCTGTACGTCGCCAATTCCGATCCCGATCGGGCCCTCTGGATGGCGTACCGCGTGCAGGACGACGGTAGCCTGGACGACGGCCGCGTGTTTTACCGTCTGACCAAGGCATTCCTGCAGGGGAAAAAGGGGCTGGCTGACGGGATGGCCGTGGATCAGGACGGAAGGATCTACGCCACCGGCCCAGACGGCGTGATGATCTTCATGCCGGATGGCAAGCATATCGCGACATTGACGACCGGCGAGGAAACCGGCAACTGCGCGTTCGGCGGTAGCGATGGGTCCCAGCTGTTCATCATGGCTCACATGTACGTGGTGCGGATCCAGCTCAAGACCACGGGACTAGGGTTCTGACCTCTGAGATTTCGATGATCGGGGATGGTTCCCGCGGGCCCATTGGGTTGCTCCATCCAGGGATCCACTCACACGTTCGCGATATTTCCACCCACACAGAATAGTGAGCAGTGATGCAGTGAGCAGTGAGCAGTACCGGAAACAGCCGCAGCCAACAGAGCCGCGAGCGACTTGACTTGTCGGCACTATGAGCCGTTTTCAGGAGCGACCGGTCAGCAGCACAATCTCCCTCGTACTCAGTCAAGGTTCCCCGCTGAATGATCCAGCGGCGGCTGGGGACGTGACGAAGCTGAAACATCATTTGGCTTGAGGCTTGAGGACGTAGCTTTGGTCTCCAGGCCGAAGTCTTATTCTTTCGAGCCTTTGGCTCGACGGACGGCGCCTGCCGGGCACGCGCACTGACTAGGGGGGTGAAAGTCCCCCCGCCAACCTGATGGAGGTGAAGGCTAGGGAAGCACAAGGGCGTCACCGCGAGGTGGGGTCTGGAGGAAGTGTGGAACCAACGTACGAGCCGACGAACAGGAACTGGACCGGGTGAAATGGCGACCGACTTCTGGCTATACCCCTTTCAGTTCCAGCTCCGACAACAACTCCGTCGCCTTCACTCGCTTGGCAGGATCGGGATCGCGCGCGATGATCCGCTCCAGGATCGATCGCGAGCTCGGATCGCCCTGGGATGCGAGCTCGAGTCCCATCTGATCCCGCCGCTCGAAATAGCTGGGATCGAAGGACTCGATCCGTAGGTCCCACTGGCGCCAGTAGTACCTCAAAGGATCGTCAGCAGGCCAGTCGGCGTAGATGGCTTCCCAGGAGTCTCTCCGGTCGTGGGGCTTCAGGCTGTCGGCCGTAATGGGATCGGTCACCCTCTGATAGCGGCCGTCGATGGAGAGACGAAGTCGGTTCCCCCGGTTGGGGAGCCCCTTGTGTACCGCCATGCTGTGGAAGATGATCACGTCGCCCTGCTCAATAGGACTGTATACCCACTCTCCTTCAAGCGGTTCCGTAACCGCCAGTCCTCCGGCCCCCAGTGCGGGACGAAAATCATATACACCTCCACGGTGGGACCCGGCAGCGATCTGGAGGCCGCCCATCTCCTCCGACAGGCTGCTCAAGGGAATCCAGGCCGTGTAGGTCTCCTGTGTCCCCTGGATGTTTATGAAGTCCTGATGGGGCGGTGTCGTGTACTCTTCGCGCTGGGGAAAGATAACGCGTCCGATCAGACGCGGATGGGGAATGATGGGGCCGCCCAACATGCGTTCCAACAGCCCCAGCAGGCTGGGATGCTGCTGAAGGGCGTGGAAGGAACGCAGCCGGTAGACCTCGAGCAAAGTGTCCATGTAGGCATCTTGGGGTTCCACGCAGAAAGCGTCGGGGTCGGCGATGCCTTCCGTAACCGAGGAATTCTTTCGTATCCAGCCCGCTTCATCGAGCTTGAGCAGCCACTCCGTCCGCAGACCTTCGACATCCTGTTTCGGCAGCAGATTCCGGATGAAGAGATAACCATCGCGTTGAATCCGTTGGTCGAGTCGGGGGCCGTCTGCAAGCAATCCGGTCGAATCTAGAAAAGGTTCCATTCCCTGATTGTACTCCGAATCAATTGCAGTCACCCTGCGTCGGCTGGCGATGGGACAAAGCCGAGACTTCATTTGCTAACGTGGCTTTGGTCTCCAGGCCGAAGTATTCTTGATTCTTCGAGCCTTTGGCTCGAGAGACGGCGCGTGCCGGGCACGCGCACTGACTAGGGGGGTGAAAGTCCCCCCGCCAACCTGATGGAGGTGAAGGCTAGGGAAGCACAAGGGCGTCACCGCGAGGTGGGGTCTGGAGGAAGTGTGGAACCAACGTACGAGCCGACGAACAGGAACTGGATAGGAAGGCGCCAAGGCCGGACGAGTCAGCGCCTGATGACGAAGTCCATATCCATCAAGGTCCGGAAGCGTAAATCCAGCGGTTGTGTACGGAAAGCCAGTGCGCTTACCCCGGGAGGCCTGGGTCGCTGTCCCTCGAAGGACAGGTGGAACTGTAAAGTTCCATAGCGCGATTCAGGAGTCCGCAGAGGGCAGAGTAGGTGGGGGAACCCGCTGAAGGCCCGAACGGTAGGGAGAGGTCAGTAGGTGTCGAATCTTAGGGGGGATAGGGAAAGGCAGCGAAGTCCGGAGCGGACCTCAAACCGGGAAGCCGGGGTGCAGCCTCGGGGACTTGGGGAGACGGCTGATTCACCGCTAGCGAGACGACAAACCGAAAGCCCGATGTTTGGTGAGCAGCTGATGGAGGAGATATGCGAGAGGAGTAATCTGGAAGCGGCGCTGAGACGAGTTCGAGCCAATAAAGGCAGTCCGGGGGTGGACGGGATGACCGTCGACCAACTGCCAGACTACCTGAAGACGAACTGGCTGTCGATCAAGGAACAGCTGCTGAGGGGGAGGTACCAACCGCGGCCCATAAAAGGGGTAGAGATTCCGAAACCGGGAAACAAAGGCAAGCGTCGACTCGGGATTCCGTGCGCGATCGATCGATTTATCGAACAAGCGATGCTCCAAGTGTTGCAGCGCAAGTGGGATGGCACGTTCTCGGAGTCGAGCTATGGCTTTCGACCGGGGCGTAGCGCTCACCAGGCGTTGGCCCGCGCCCAAGGATATGTGAAGGACGGCAAGGGCATCGTGGTAGATCTGGATCTGGAAAAGTTTTTCGATCGAGTCAACCACGATCGCCTGATGAGCCGTCTGGCACAGGAGATTGGGGACAAGCGGGTGCTGAAGCTGATCCGGGCGTACTTAAACGCCGGGATCTTGCAGAACGGACTGGTGAGGGTGCCGAAGGAAGGGACGCCGCAAGGCATTCTCTCGAACGTGGTGTTGGATGAGCTGGATCAGGAACTGGAGCGCCGAGGTCACCGTTTTGTGCGCTACGCCGACGACTGCAACATCTACGTGCGGAGTCAGCGGGCGGGGGAGCGGGTGAGGGCAAGCGTGAGCCAATTTGTGAGCCGGCGTCTGAAGCTGCGGGTGAATCGGGAGAAGAGCGCGGTAGATGTCCCCCAGAAGCGGAAGTTCTTGGGCTTCACGTTCACGGGAGGCCGCTCGCCCAACCGGCGCAAGATTGCGCCGGAGTCGATCCAGCGGTTCCGGATCCGGGTGCGTCGGTTGACCCGGCGCAGCTGGGGGATCAGCTCGGAGGAACGCGTGCAGCAGTTGTCCCGCTACCTCCGGGGCTGGAAGGGCTATTATGGGTACTGTGAGGCCTCCTGGGTTCTGTGCGAGCTGGACCGCTGGATTCGTCGGCGCCTTCGCTGCGTCCAATGGAAGCAGTGGAAGGGGCCTCGGCGACGCCGGGCGGAGTTGATTCGCCTCGGTGTGCGCAAGGACTTGGCTCAGGCGACCGCTTGGAGCAGCAAAGGTCCGTGGGTTCTCAGTCATACGGCTGGGGCCCAGATGGCGCTCACGAATGAGTACTTCGATCGGCTCGGTCTCCCTCGGCTAGAGGCTCATCGGTACATTCAACCCTAGCGAACCGCCATGGTACGGACCCGTATGCCTGGTGGTGTGGGAGGGGAAGACCCGTGAGGGTCTCCCCTATCCCGAGGGCCTGAGACCACCGCTACGCCCACCGACCTGAAGGTTCTTTCCTGAACGATCTACCGGCGCTTTTAAAAGGGGCGTGCGAGGGTCTTTTGAATGCCAGCGAATCCATTCTTGGGCGTCATACTGCACGCTGTCGGCGGCTTTGCGGCAGGCAGCTTTTATATCCCTTACAAAAAGGTCACTGGATGGGCGTGGGAAACCTATTGGCTGGTGGGGGGACTTTTCATCTGGGTCATTTGTCCGTTGATTGCTGCGCTCCTGACCGTTCCCGCACTGGGCCAGGTTTTCGGGGCCGTCCCGCGATCCGTCGTCGTGCTGACGTTCCTCTGCGGGCTGGGCTGGGGAGTCGGCCACCTGACCTTTGGGCTATCGCTGAGATACCTGGGCATGTCTCTTGGCATGGGCCTGGTGGTTGGCTTTTGCACTTTTTTCGGAGCCCTGATCCCACAGATCTTCAAGGGCGAATCTCTCGGACTGTTTTGCGAAATCTCCGGCCGTTACTCGCTGGGCGGATTGGCCGTTTGTCTGTTGGGAGTCTTTTTTTGTAGTTGGGCGGGGATGTCGAAAGAACGGGAACTTCCCGACGAGGCAAAGAAAGAGACGATTGCCGAGTTCAATTTCGGCAAAGGGGTCTGGGTAGCATTTTTCTCTGGAGTGATGAGTGCTTGCTTTGCGTTTGGTGTGGAATTGGGCGATCCCTTGCAGAAAGCGGCCGCCCAATACGGCGCACAAGACTTAAACGCCAATAACGCTCCCCTGCTGCTGGTGTTGGTAGGTGGCGGCATCGCCAACATTATCTGGTGTGTCGCCTTGAACTTCCACAATCTTAGCGGAGGTGATTACAGCAATCGCCGATCGCCCTTGGTCACCAACTACGTTTTCTCCGCCATGTCAGGTATCGTCGGCTACGCGGAATTCTATTTCTTTGGCATGGGCGAATCGCAGATGGGAAAGTTCAGCGTGTTCGCCAGCTGGCCAATCCATATGGCCTTCATCATCCTGTTCAGCAATATGTGGGGAATTGTTTTTCATGAGTGGAAGGGCACTAGCTTACGAACTCGTATCCTGCTCGCAATCGGCCTGGTTGCGCTGGCGGGATCAACCTTGATATCGAGCTACGGAAGCTGGCTGAAGGAAACACTGTAAGGCTGCACTAGCGGGACTCGAACCCGGGAAACCTTGGTCCCCAGCCGAGGTACTCGTACCCATCGAAATCTACCTCGGGTCCAATGACCCGCGGGTCTCTGCTCGATTCGAGTTCCGTCAAGAGCTGCTTGCTCAGTTCTTCTTTTGCCGTCGCATATTCCGCGTCTGAAGCCAGGTTGGACAGTTGGTCGGGATCCTTTCGCAGATCGTACAATTCCTCGGCCGGTCGCTTCGCGAACGAGAGATCATAAAGACGCTGGTGGGTCGCGTCTTTTCCCCGATTCTCCACCATGTATGTCTTCGTCAGCCCGTTGTCACAATCGCCCAACCAGATGCCGGGGATTGCGGCATTCTTGTAGTCGGGTGTGCCGGCGGGCCATCGGTCGGGCCGAAAGTTCCGGATGTACAGAAAATCGCGGGTTCGAATCGCCCGGGAGGGATACCCTCCCATGTCCGGCGCCTCCTGCGATGGCACATGACGCTCCTTACCGGTCAGCACAAAATGGCGCTTCGGATCAATCCGGCCGGACTCCTGGCTTGCCAATAGATTCATCAGACTTCGGCCGGTCATGTCCTTCGGAACGTCTCGCCCGGCAGCTTGCAGAAAGGTCGGAGCAAGATCCGTGAGACTCACGAAGTCATCGACCGTGTGAGGCCGTTTGATCTTCGTGGGCCAACGTACTGCAAGGGGTACCCGAGTCCCCATGTCGTAGAGGTTGCTCTTGCAGCGAGGAAAGGGCATGCCGTGGTCGCCGGTCATGACCACGATGGTGTTGTCCAATTCGCCGATCGCTTCCAGTGCCTTCAGCGCGTTACCCACCAGCGTGTCGAAGCGCTGCACCTCGAAGTAGTAGTTGGCCACGTCATTGCGAACCTCGGGGTGGTCGGGGAAACAGGCCGGCAGCTTGATCTTGTTCAGGTCCATTCCGCTCGCCTTTCCCGAACCTGGTTCGTAGGGCCGATGCGGGTCGCTGGTACCGAGCCAGAAACAGAACGGTTTGTCCTCGGGACGCTGATCAAGGAATTCCTCGAAGCCCGGATACCGCTTGCCGGCCAGGTTTCGACCCACAGTTTCAGGGCGGCCTGGTCCCCAGGCTTTCCCCTGATGCCCGGTGACGTACCCGTTCGGCTCCAGCAACTCCGGGTAGCCGACAAACTGGTCCGGGAACACGCTCCAGAGGTTTCCTGCCCCCTTCAAGCGCCAATGCCACTGACCCGTCAGGATCGCTCCACGCGACGGCGTGCATGAAGGTGACGAGACATAGGCATGGTTAAAGAGCACGCCTTCGCGTGCGAGACGGTCAAAGCTCGGCGTCTTGACCACCGGATCGCCGTAAGCCCCGGCATGAGGCCAACCCCAATCGTCCGCAATTGCAAAAAGGATGTTTGGCTTCGCGGCTTTGCTCTGCTCCTCCGACTCCGGCGACGAACAGGACAAAACGCTCGCCAGACATGAAACCAGCAAGAGCAGACACGATTGTGTTGGGAGATGCTTGTTCATTGGGGGTTTCCTCCTCACTTAAAGCTGGCTTATTCGGCGGAACGATTCCAGAGGGTTTTCTTCCAGTCCGCGAACCGTCGACGTGGTTGGACGGCTTTGCCGCCGCAGCTCTTGATAACCCCTGTCACCATTCCCGTTGCCGTTAGAAATAGCAAAGACCACATAACATCCGGGTCAAGCTGCAAGACCTCTTTGAAGGGAACCTCAACCCAGCGGAGGACTAGAAACCAAATGCCGACTGGCAGCACGAGCTGGAACACTAGCGAAGACCCCCGTCGCGGCGTTGTTGGCCAGACAAATGGCCACCCAGCTCGCTTCCAACGAATCAGTAGGACACCGGCTTGCCAAACTCACTAGTGTCCAATCATAAGTCAAATAGATTCAACTGGTTACATGAACCTCCCTGGTGATTCCTGTAATCGAAGCTGGTAAGTACTTGAATTAATGGGGTTTTCTCGAAAACAGTCAGGCTGAGAATCTGTAGAGTTGTGTAGAGGCTCAGCTCCAATTTCAGGCGTTTTTTCAGGATGGCAACGAGGATATACACGGAGATGGCGATCCAGATCTGAGTTTTGACGGCGTTCGGAGAAGTCCCATAGAAGGCTTTGATGCGCAGGTGTTGCTTGATCCATTTGAAGAAAAGTTCCACGCGCCAGCGGCAACGGTACAGCTGGGCGACAGTGAGGGCAGTCAGGGAAAAGTTGTTGCTCAAGAAGACCAAGTGTTTTTGGGTCTCGGCGTCGTAGTAGCGGACTCGTCGGAGTTTGTCGGGGTACTTGTTGGCCGTGTAACGGCCGCTCAGGACCCCGGTTTGATCGCTTCTTAGCCCGATGCTCTTGTCGACACGATGGGAGTACAGACGGCGGAAATTCAGGCGCTGGTGGGCACGAATGATGAAGAAACCGGAACTCTGGTGCAGCCGATAAAGACGTGCGAAATCGAGATAGCCGCGATCCAGGATGTAAATGGAGCCGGGTTGGACCAGCAGATAGTCGAGGATATTGACGTCGTGAACCCGCCCCTCGGTGACCTCGACAAAGGTGGGGATGTTGCCACGTAAGTCGAGCAAAGTATGCAGTTTGATGGCTCCTTTGCGTTTGCGGAAGCGGGCCCAAGGGAACACCGAAAGACACAGATCGATGGTGGTGGAATCGAGCGCGTAGACCGTTTTTTCCAGTTCCACGGCAAAGGGCTCGCCTGCGTACAAAGTCCGTGCCTCTTGGATCAAGACTTGAGCGAAATCGGCATAAATGCGCCAATCCCGATTCTCGTTGGTATGGGCCAAAGAGCTGCGGGCCACGCGGCCTCGAATTCCCATGTGGTAGAGTCTGCCTGCAACCGAACCTAGCGTGGCTTCGATATCCCGCAGACTCTCGCGATAGGTCAGCTGGGCGAAGACCATACACAGCCACTGCTTCCAGCAGGAGAAGTCTTTTATCTTGTAATCTCCTCGGTAGCGTTGAGCACAGAGTTGAAATTGATACCTGGGGACGCAATCCATCAGCTGGGCAAAGACGGTTCTGCGCATATCCATCTAGGCATCCTATCGGCTTGCAGGCCACAGGATTGGAGAACCGGGTCGGCACCTGCCACAGTTTCATATCAAAAAGTATCGAAAAAATTGGATTTCGATGTTAAAACAATTCTTACCAGTAACTTAGAGTTGTGCGATAGAACAACGTTTGGACACTAGTGTGCCAAACTATGAAAAGCAACACAGGGATCAAGGCCCACCGGACCCAGATGCGATAGGGATGCGACCAAACCGGTTCCTGCCCATCGAGGATCCGCAACATGTTTTTGTAGAGCGTCTCTCCGTGATCGGTGAACGGGTCGAATAGGTTGATGTTGATCAACAACACGATCCCCAATTCCTTTTCGGTGAGGGCACCGTGAAATGCGTAGCTCGTCGGGGTGGCTCCTTCGTGAGCGATGATCCGACCGAGGTCGTCCAGATAACCGTTCGCCAGCCCCATTCCATACCCAAATTCAGCTTCGTCGGGAGGTGCCTTCATTTGCCGGACAAGCTTTGCAGGGAAGACCTGCTTGTCGTCCAGCATGCCGTCGTGCAGCAGGCAGATCTGCAGTCTCGCGAGGTCGCGGGCGGAGCACCTCAAAAAACCGGACGGGAGTTGGGATGGCCGTGCGTTGGTCTGTGCGACTCGTAGTGGAAATCCGAAACAGTATTGATGCTCGGGAGCTGCGCGGACCAATGGAACGGACCCGCAGGAAGTAGTCATCATTCCAGCCGGCTTGAAAACTTGTTCATGCACGAATGCGCAGAAGGCCTGCCCCGTGACTTTTTCGATGATCAAACCCAGCAAGGAATAGTTCCTGTTGCTGTAGCTAAACCGCTCGCCGGGTGGAAACTTCAAATCGAGCAAAAAACCGTGTGCTTCGACCTCAGCCAGACTCGGCAGGTCATCAAAACCTTGAACGCGAGTGAATCCACTGCGGTGTTGGAGAAGTTGGCGCAGTGTAGGCGGCGTGACTTCGCCAGGAATCGTTACTCTTGTGAGCAATCTATTGATTGGCGTATCGAGATCGATTCCGGTTTCATCGAATGCCAATAGAGCGGCTAGTGCCGTGACTGTTTTTGAACACGAACCTATGATGAACGCCGAGTCTTCCGTGATACCATCACCAAAGACTTTCACATGGGCAATCTCGTCACCTTCAACAACCGCGAAGGCGACGCCGGGAAGATGGAATCGGGCCGCTTCGCTGGAGAGATACCCGTCGAGCCGCTCAATGCGATCAGGTGAAACTTCACCCTGTGAAGGCGAGGTCACGAACACAGAGACGAGCAAGGAAAATAGGATCACAGTTCGCATCATCATCCGCCACCAAAGGAACCAACGGACTCGTCTCGCGTAGCCACTAACTTCACTTTGAGTGTTCGTCGAATACTTACCGAAATTGTCCGATTCTCAAGGAGAAACTGCAACCAAGGTTTTCTTGCCCACTGAATCGAACGATGCCGCGAAATGGTCGCCGACCTCTTCCTGCTTGCCAACAACTTCAAAGACTCGGAGTGACGTGGCAGAAGTATTTGAACAAAATCGTATTACGATGCTCTGGCTCGGCTTGTTTTGTGCGATGGCTACTTCACGTCGTCGTGAAGCAGTAGTCTCGACAGCTCAGCGAAGCCGATTCCGCCTAAGCTCTTTGACGTCCATTCGTTAGAGTCGCCCTTGCGATATTCCAGCGTCTTATCTGGTTTCCGCGTAATACGGTCCTTCGGCGGTAATGGGGCAAGCTCAGGGCCAGCCGCAGCCGGTCGAGAAGGGGGCCTGGCAGCCATGAGTGTTGGGGGACTTCAAGTACGCAACTCGCCGTGCGGTCGCAGATCGTTTCCCTTGTCATTGAGGAGTCGTTCTCGGAAGCCGACCTTCAGGAGTCTAAGAGATTTTCGGGCGGGGGACACCAATGAATTAGTCTGCCTCTGAAGGGCAAGCGCGATCCGGGATCTTGGGTAGGAGCGGTAGGTCACTTGGACGTATAACGCCCTCGCTGGAAACTGACAGCTCCTTTCTAAGCGCCCGAAATAGAACGTCGGCTCCTGGCCGTTCGCGGTAGTTCATTCGACGTTTCCGCGGAAAACGTGAATGTCGGCTTCTAGGGTGCGCCGTGGTAAGGCGGCGCTTTTCCCAGTGGGTGAAAGCCCCACCCGGCAACCGCTCCAGCCGGAAGCAACCGGAGCAACTATGGAGGTAACGAAATGGTTGAAGCCTCTGGTGAAGCGAGTCACGAATTGGTGACCGCGCGAGTGTGCAGGCCGTAACGTGAGTGAACGCTGAGCAAGCCTCGAAAAGGACGATGCGCAGGCCGACCCGGCTCCTAGACCGGGGAAGGCTGATACGGCTGGGGAAGTGAGCGAAGTGGGCACCCAGTCGCTGCGCCGGGGTAGTGGCGACAGCATGTACACCAGGGAAGCGCACGCAACACGGGAAGCCCCTAGGCGTGGCCAGGGATGGCCAACCGGAAGCCCGTGAGGGACAGGCCGGGCGCCTGGGGGTGGCGGAGAGGCCCGTAGTACTGAGGAAGCCGGGTAATGCCGGTGGAGGGAAGGAGCCTTAGTTCAAGACGAATGCAGGACGTAGTGAAGGGACCAGGAGATTGGGCAACCTATCAACTCCGCAAAGGGTTCAGAAACTACAGAGGGCATTACACGCGAAAGCGAAGGCTGAGCCCAGCTATCGCTTCAGCGGTGGCTGGGTGAACTGGCGCAAGACCACGGAGTTGGTGCAGCAGTTGAACCGCGCTCTGCGCGGCTGGGCGAACTACTCTCGGGTAGGGACGACCAGCCGGGCCTACCGTGCGCTCGACAGCTTCACCGCTACGCGGCTGCGCCGGTGGCTGCGCCATAAGTACAAGGTCAGGCGACGCAAGGGCGGGACGTATCCACTCTCGCACCTCTACGGGCCCTTCGGGCTCGTGCGCCTGACCCAACTTGGGCGCGGCGAGCCGTGGGTGAAGGCGTGAGTCTTGTCCGAGAGCCGGATGCGGTAGTTCCGCCTGTCCGGTTCGATGAGGAGGATGTGGAAACGGAGTGATGGTCCGGCTATTGAGGCACCGCCAGACGAAAGGGGCGGTAACAGATAGGCCGAACCTTAGACCACCGCGCCACATCCTTACTCTACTGCGAAAGCCGCCGTTCGATTTCGATCAAATCGGACGCTGTCTGTAAGATCGGGTGCCGACTTCACACCTTTCTTCAAGTTCTTTCCATCAGCTCAATGTCCGGCTTCTGACTAGCTCTCCGTCGCTTGTCTTCCAGGATCCGGCGATTGTTCTGGATCACTGCGTCTATGTCGAACTTGGTGCGGCGGAAGAGCTTTGTAATTAGTGCCAACAGTTCCAACATATAGAAAGGCAAAGGAGAAGGCCTGAGAGAGACTCCCAGATCCTCCAAGCAACTATGGGAACGATGATAGCAACTGACCGGGACACTATCAGCGTTACGCCCCCAGCGGCTAGAGTGCGACGTGTACTCATGTGTTGGGCTCGCGGGTCTGGGAAGATGGGGGTCTTCTCCGACGTGGATAGTGAGGAATCTAGCAAGTCGCGCGCCGTGACTGCGTTGGGTCGTTTCCTACCGCTCGCAGTTGACAATGCCAAGTTTGATCAGACACCGATTATTAGGCCGATGCGGGCCGAGCTCATTCCTCCGTCTTCGCAGGCGATACCAACTCGTTGCTTGGCACCGCATAAATTACACACAACCTCTGCCTGTATTGCATCGTGGTGCACGTCATCCTATCGAAATCGAATTCGTCAGCGCCAGATTGACGGCGAAGCGCAGCCGGGAAAAGTAAGTATTTTGCCGCCGAATGTCGCGCCCCGGTCTTCGTGTAAGTAGCTGGCTCGGCAATTCTCGCTGTTGAGAATACGCACAAGTTGTGAAGATCTCCTCCCAACTGTTTAAACTCAGCACCCCCCATTAGTCCCCGGAACTCGATTCCATTCGGCTTCTTTGAACTCTCAAGTTTTAAGATTCGCATTAGCAACACCTCTTTTTGTTAGCTGAATACCAGAGGACTTAAAAATGTTCTGATCAACTCTCGAGTGAATTCTGAAGTACTTCCTGTAGCCGTCAGTCCGCTGCTCAATGTAGCCCTTCCTCTCAAGCAGACCCAGATACTCCTTAGTCATGTTCTTGCTGACCCGCGCTTCTTTTACCAGCCTCGAGAAGTGAGACTCTGTAAACCGTTTTTTTGCGGGATCATATTGACCGAGCAGGAAATCAGACGAAAAGAAACTGTTCATGGAGCGGGCTCAGCGATTGACTTTATTCTCTTCGATGTAGTCCCAGTTAATGCGGTAGCCCATTCCTGGCTCCTGAGGCACCTGGACGCAGCCGTCTTCGTCGAGAGGATCGCAGATGGCTTCGAGGTATGGCTGCGGCGTGTCGTAATCGACTCCGGGCGCAAGCAGGCCACGCTCGTAGTATTCACAAGTGTCTTCACTGGTCGCGGCAAGTATCTGGAGATTTGCGAAGCCGCTCATGTGGATTTCGCACTTCACGCCAAACGCTTCGCATATGGAAACCATTTTCTTCACGCCCGTAATGCCGCCACGGAGCACATCTATCCGGCTCATGTCCGAGGCCCCGCGCTTAATCCAGTCCGCTCTCGTGTAGATGCTGCCGGCTGCGATCTCCGGTGAGAGAACAGGGATGGTGAGTTCAGCGCAGAGTTTCTCGTAGGCGCCGACGCGATATTCAGACATCGGGTGCTCGTACCAGTAGAAGTCGAGTTTCTCCAACTCCCGCCCGACCTTCACCGCTTCCTCGTAGGTGCAATAGGTGCCCCACGGATCGAAACTCAGCACCATGTCGTCGCCTACCGCGGAGCGGACGGCCCGGCACGCTTCGATATCCTGTTCGATGTGCGATGGACGGCCAGGGGCAGGCTCCTTCTTCACCGGATCCCAGAAGTAGTAGGGGTGGATTTTGTAGTGCCGGTAGCCTTCGGCTTTGCAGGCTGCGGCGTGCTCGGCGTAGTTTTCGGGGGAACCCATGTTGGGGAAGGTGCTGGCATAGGCTTTGACTCGATCACGACAGCCGCCGAGGAGCTTGTGAACTGGAACGCCAAAGACGCGGGCCTGCAAGTCCCAGAGAACCATGTCCAACACACTGATGAGATTCTCCTCGATGTTGGATACCCACATCCAGTGCCAGAATTTCTCGCGGTCAAAAGGATCGTGCCCGACCACGAGATTCTTGAGACGGCCAGTCATGGCTGCAGTCTGGCCCGCTGACATTCCGTCGTGGTCGCCGTGACCACTTCCTCCAAAGTAATATCCTTCGTCACCTTCATCGGTGATTACCTTGGTAAGCGTCTGGATGGCCGTTGTTTCGGGAAGGAATTCTCCATTGCTGTAGGGGCGTTTTGGAATTCGGAAAGGAATCACCTGCAAGTCTACGATTTTCATTGGGAGTTCCTTAGAAGCGGGTTGAGTTGTTCGAGGATTGCATCGAGCTCGCGGTGATCGTCCTTGTCCATCTCGATGCTGCCAGGTGTTCGCATCTTTGAAGTGTTGAAGATGCCGCGACGCACCAGAATTTCCTTGCAGACCTGAATGCCTAAGAGCGTATTGAAATTGATGAGCGGCAAAAGCTGATCGAACATTTTGCGGGCGGTGGCTTCTTCGCCGGCATCCATCGCGTCCCAGATTTGCACGTAGACTTCCGGGGTGGGCGCTCCGGGCATGAAGCCAGTAGCCCCGCGCCGAGTCTCGGAGATCATCCAGCGGCCCCAAGCTCCTCCGAACACGCCCCAACATTCTTCGTCTACCGCATCCACCACTGCGGAAATCGTATGAGCTGTGCAACCGGCTTCCTCCTTGATGTAACGGACGTGTTCGATCTCGGTCACCATCCGTGCAATGAGCGAAGGACTGAGACCGGGATTGGTGTGCTGCACAAACACCGGGATTGCAGCGGCATCGGAGATGGCCTGGTAATAGGCCCTCGTTTCTTCAGGCGGTGCGGACGAAAGATACGGCGGCAGGGCAATAACCGCATCGGCTCCAACTCCGGCTGCATGGAGAGCATGTTCCACCGCCGCGGGAGTGCTCGTGCCTGCGACTCCTGCGACAACAGGAATCCCTCCGGCAGCCTCGTTGACGACCGCTTCGACCATGCTGTGCCTTTCTCGGTCTGAGAAGTATTGAAACTCGCTCCCCAGGACTGGGAAGACCAGTCCGTGGGCGCCAGTCTTGATGCAGAAAGCAACTTCCTTGCGAAGGCTGTCGAAATCGATTTCGCCTTCGGCATCCAGAGGAGTCTGCAGAACGGGAAATACGCCCCTCAGCTTCTCAGGCATAGTTGGTCCTCTTTCGTCTTCGTGATTGGAGAAGTCCTTAACGGAGTCGGCATCCTGCACGAAGTTGGCATCCAGCGATGATGACTTGTGGTCTCGCGAGGACTATCTTATCTATCAGACTGAATGTGCAAAAGATGTGACAACGCTTTCAACGCATTACGTCCAAGATCATGCCGCTTTCGAGAATTCACCTGCACGTGGCAACCTTGACTGTCGCGTTCTTCCTATGTGGCGTGAGGGCTGAGACCGACGGGAACCTGGATATTGTTCTCGATGAGAAATTTGGGCCTGAGTGTGTCGGCTGGAGCATGAAAGACTGGACGAATCCGTTCCGTTCAGGACTCCGGCCCGATGAAAGCTATGTCAGGCTCGAAGACGGGATGATGAAAGTGTTTTTGGGCCGCGGCATGATGCGGGTAGAGAAGAGCGATCGTTATCATGGAATGGCGCTGACTCGGCCTCTGCAACTTTACGCCGATTTCGAAATTGAGTGCCTGATGAAATGGGATCGGAAAGGGCCGGGCACGATATTGGAAGCCTATGTGACTCTTCACAGCAAACGCATCGGTGTGGCGACGATGGGTATTGGGACGAGGGAGGCACGGGGAACAATTCTGGGAAGCTGGACGCGCACTGGAGGATCGGTGCCCTTGGCAGGTGAAGGCAGAATTCGATTCGTGCGAAAGAACAGGATTGTTCAGGTCTACTGGAATGGAGAGCAACTTGGCGAGAAAGAAGCGCTTCAGCCTCTTACTTCGATTTCGTTGACCGTGAAGACCTACCACAAGTCGCGTATCGAAGGTTCCTTTGCGGGGCTCGATCGTCTGCGTGTGTCCCTGCCGAAACCGAGTGTGGAACTCATGACCCAGAGCGAGAGCAGGCCATCGCCAAATCTTGTCGCTGGTGGAGATCTTGAGAATAGAGCCAAAGGCGCGACTGAAGCTGAATTGGACAACGTGGTGCTGGCCACTGAAGACTTGAAGGGTGTTGGAATCGGAACGCTCCTCGGATGGGAAACCGATATCGATGGAGTGCAGAGAATTTGGGAGTCAAACGGGTCGTACCTAGAGGCCCCCTGGGTATAGAGGAAATGACCCGTGGCCGACACCACCATCCCCGCGATCCGCTCCCCGGACGGCACCCGGACCAGGACATGGCGGGCGGCTTCGGTCTGCACCACCAGCTCGTGGGCTCCGTCCTGATACCCGACCCCCATCACCAGCCCCCGACCATCTCCAAGACCCTCTCGTGGACCCCGAAAAGCCGTACTCCAACAGATGAGTGGCATGGAGTCGGAGATAACTAACGGTTCATGAGGTACTTGCAAGTATTTTCGAGGCGAGAATAGAAGGGCATTACAAGAGGATTCAGGCACCAGTAGGAAGCAGAAAGGACGAGGATAGCTCAGCAAAACCGATGGATTGGGGGATCAGTATGAGGCCGCATTTGCAAACGCCCAGCCGGTCCCTCTGATTGATCTTGTCTTATGGTGGGAAGGCGGTCTCCGGAGTAGGAAGGATTGTCGGACCTGTGCCGTGTTCTTCACCTGTACGGGCTAGGATGTCCCTCCCCACCAGGGGTATTGGCACAAAGGTACCTTAGCAAACAATCGACAGATCTCGGGGGGCATCGATCCAGTGATTAGGTAAGAATCGCGGCAGGGGGTGGAAAGGCCGATGGACGCGAATCCTCTTCTGGTCGCCCTCGGAGTTGGTCGAGCCACTGGCCCCAAGCAATCCTGAACGGAGGTTATGGAAGAATCTATAACCTTTGTTTCCGCAATGAGATAGGCTCGTACGCTCAGGAAAGGTCCTCCTCTTCAAGCTTATAGCATAACTTAACAGCGTATCGGGACCATTCTGCCTACCACACTTTCGGGCCTGTCTGGTGCATTGGTCTCTTTCACTGCCGGCCTCAGTGAAGCATCACGCGTGGGTCGCCGTGCCCCAGTAGTTGAAGCTTGCTGGACGCCAGCCAGGAATGTACATCGTCTCCAAGTCCCTAACCTTGAAGCCGGCGTGCTCGATCAGGTCGGGTATGGGACGGTTGAGGTTGCATCCCCCTCCGATCCGCTTCCAAATAGGATTGAGACGATCCTGCCAGCGGCGGACTCTGTCGTCTGGGGCTGCGCCGTGCTCGCAGAACACCAGTTCTCCTCCTGGCTTCAGAACGCGGCTCATCTCGCGCAAAGCTGGTTCGCACTCGGAGATTGTGCAAAGGGTATAAGTGATGAGGACCGTGTCGACCGCGTCGTCCTCCAGGGGAATCTCATCAGCGGACAGCCCGATCAACTCGACTTCGAAACTGACCCTGTGCGTTGCTCCTTCAGCAACTCTTCTCATTTCCGAGGAGGGTTCCAGGCCCCACAGTCTTGTAACCTTCGTGGAATCGTAAAACGGCAGGTTCAGGCCGGACCCAACACCGATTTCCAGGACCCGTCCCCGGGCTAGCGGTACGACTTTCTCCCGTTGACGCATGACCGGCTTGAGGCCGCACGTGAAATGCACAAGCCTCGGGAGTATGAATCTGCCGTAGAATCCCATCGGTCCCATCCCTAGCAGCCCGTGGTAGAAGTATCTAAATTTGACCGGGCAAGGGATTCCGCTCGGCGACGAGTGAAAGAGGTCTGTGTCCGGAATTGTCCCAAGAAGGTTCCCAACATCTCACCGATCAGCTGTTTGGTGGCGTTAACGAGGCCGAAGACCAGCAACATTGCCTGAAGAACCTGGGCCTGCAAGCCCCGAGGAGTCCCGGCACCGAGTTGCTTGCGCAGAAGCATCCCCAGATTGAAGGCACCGGCCTGAATCAGCAGCCGTTTGATGATGTTCGAGTGCCCTCTGACCTCGGTCCGCCGCAGTCCTCCGGTTCCGTAAAGATGGGCAAAAGGTCGCTCCAGTCGTTCCCCCCTCATTCGCAGTAATCTACGTCCGCGCTCTCCACGAACCCTCCGCCGATTCGCGTAAACGGCATCCCGGCCTTCGAGATCGCCTTTCCACTTCCGGCGTCCTCGATCCGGCTCGCAAACATAGCTCCGTAGGTCCCGAGCTTTGAAGTCCTTCATCGTCGCCGTACTGTGATACCCCTTATCGGCCACCACCTCCTGGATTGCTCCGTCCTCAGGCAGCACCTGCTCGAGGTGCTCGGCCGCTTCGATCAGAGTCTGGACCATCGTCGTCGTATCTCCCTGGTCCGCTCCCTGAACCGTGACCGCTACAATCGCTCCCGTCTCCAGATCCACCGCGTGTTCCGTTTTGTGTGCCAGATGCGTGCGCCCATCCTTCATCTTGGTGATGCGAGCCTCCGGATCGTGCGGGTGTTTCCACTCTTGGTTGGATCCTTTCTTCTTGCGCTTGCGGTCCAACTTCACCAGCTCTTGCCGCGTCGGCGTTTCGATCCCAGACGCTTGAGCCAGCCCTCTCAGAAACTCATCGTACCCTTCCCCGCTATCCCGTCGAACGATGCTGCGCAGCGCGGCATTGGCTTCCAGCGTGGTCGCATCGATGCCCAGCGTCTTTCCTTTCAGCAGTCCCGCTTCGCCGACCCGCTGCAGCACCCAGTCGAAGACGGCTGCATGGCTCTGGACATCGATCAGTCGCCGCGTTCTGGAAAGGGTGGAGTGATCCGGCGGAGATTCACTCAACTTCAGTCCCAGAAACTCGCGTAGCGCCAGCGAATTGGCCGCCCGCCACGCGATTCCTCTCTCCGAACCCAGGCCTTCGAAATATCCCACCAGTAGCAGCCGAAAGTAGACGCCCGGTTCCAGACTCGGCCGCCCCATCCGCGCTGCATAGAATGGGGCGCACCGTTGCTCGACGAAATCGTCAAACTGATGCTCCTTCAGAAGTTTCTCTAAGGCCTCGTAGAACGGGTGTCCTGGAGGAACCGGTATCTCGCTAGTGGCCACCCATAAATCCTTTTGACGCCGCCGCTTTTTCTTCCCCATTGCCATGGGCACATTTTATTGCCCCCACCTGACTAACGATCAGCGGACTTTCACCACGGGCTGCTAGAGGCAGGGTACCGGTGGCTTCGTGCCCATGTTACGTAGCACCCGATTGTTGCCATCGCAGATCAAGGGACCACAAACCACCGCCTGCCCAGAACACATACGAGCAGAGAAGTATCGTTACCAAGGGAATGATCGGCGCTTCCGGCTGCAACGGAAACAGGTCGGGATTGTCAACGACAAGATGCACGTAGGTCGCCACCATCATCATGACAATTGCCACGAGACTTGCTACGCGGGAATAGAGGCCGACGATCAGCATTCCTCCCAGTACAACTTCCAGAAGGGGAACGAGCCACATATTGAGGGAGTGGAACGGGAGGCCAGCTTCGGTCAGTTGGCCGGCGAACGCGTTCCGAAGGCTGGGTACCGCGAACTTCATCACACCGGTTGACAGGAATAGTAAGCCCAGCAAAATGCGACAGATTCCAGCAGAGCTGCTGCAGCTCGTGTGCCGTACACCACTTAGAAAAGCGCCCATACAAGATGATCCCGATTTCCTCCGTTCGCCTGACGGTCGTCGCCGGAGCTGCGCGCCGGCCAGATTCGTGTGTTCATAAAGGCACCGCTTCACCTCCAGGCACCTCTCCGGGTGAGAACTCGGTCCTGAGCTCGAGAACGCTACACCTGGAGCTTCTCATGTTGGTGCTCGAAATAATCACGCCAACGCTCGGGCAGGGCTAACACGGAGATCGCTTTCCGTAAAAGTGTCTTGTTGGTTCTCTCCGTCGTGTAGAGGCGCGTGACCTCAGAAACACGAAGCCCATCGGGGTGCTCGCCAACGCGCTCAAGATGGTCGTCCGCCTGAACCAGGCCCTCCTCGACTACGCCGAAGTAAAAGCCGGTGCGCTGGCTCTTCAAGAACAGCTTCAGCATGTCCGCACGGCCAAAGCGAATCCCAAGTTTGAAGCAGGGCATCCGGGGCTCCGTCACGACTACTCTGGCGCTGCCCACCTGGAACTCATCACCGATACAAACTGTCTCCTCCTCGACTCCATCGGCGGTGAAGTTCTCACCAAAGCTGCCCCAAGCGAGCTTGCTGTCCCCCAGTTCGAACCGCCAGTAGTCATAGTGCCGGCTTGGATAGACGTAGACTGCCTTCGTGGGACCGCCGTGTACTGAGAGGTCGGCTTGGCCATCGCCTTCAAGATTGTGCCGCCGAAGTGCCACCGGGCCGTCTACCGGAGCTTTGAATATGCCGGTGGGCACAGTCCTGCCTTTCCAAGTGACTGCGCGAGGCAGCCCGACGTTGACTGAAACTAGCCTCGCCATATGTCCACTCTCATCCATCGAGTTCTAAGACCTCGCTGATCACTAATCTGACAAGGCTGCTGCGACTCTGGACGGGTTTCCCAGGAGGGGCCGTTCGCTTTTGCCTAGCAATGCGGGTCTCTCGATTGCAGGTCGTAATGACAAGGTAAAAGTGACCCGGCGTGATCAAGTAAAAGTGACCCACCCGGGTTAAAGTTGTTTTTCCTAGTTCATAATCAATAGAGGTCAGGATCAAGCGGGGTTTGGGGCCCCCTCTTGATCCGCTTCCTTATTAGCCCCCGCAGGGGGCGCAGGGGCAGCCACTGCGCGCTTTAGGCGCTTTTTGCCGTGCCGTTTGAGGCTCTCCGTCAGGCGGATGCTTTCCCAGTCGAAGGGATAGATCTGACAGTGATGGGTCAGTCGATCCAGTAGCGCGGCGGTCAGGGCCGCATCGCCAAAGACCTTCGTCCATTCGGCAAAGGCTAGGTTGGACGTCACCAGGAGCGAGGCCCTTTCGTAGCGATTGGCGAAGACTTGAAACAGCAGCTGGGCGCCCTCCTGGGAGAGGGGGATGTAGCCGATCTCATCGATGATGACCAACTCAAAGCGGTCGAACCGTTTGAGCAGTCGCTGCAGCTGTCGTTCCTCCCGGGCTTCGACCAGGGTGTTGACCAACTCCGCCGCCGTCCAGAACAGCACCCGGTAGCCTTGGCGGCAGGCTTCGACGCCCAGGACCGTGGAGGCATGACTTTTTCCCGTGCCATGGCGGCCGATGAACGCCAGATTCTCTCGCCGAGGGATGTAATCGCACTGAAGCAGTTCTCGGACCTGCAGCGCCTCCAGACCCGGCCACTTCTTGAAGTCTGTCCCTTCCAGGGTTTTCATCACCGGAAAGCGGGCCTCTTTAAGCCGACGTTTGAGTTGATTGGCCTGGCGCTGAGTCAGCTCTCGGGTGGCCAGATTCAGCAGAAAGCCCTCGTAGCTTTCGCCTCCCTCTCGGGCCTGGCGGGCGCACTCCGGGTATTCGCGCAGCATCGCCGGTAAACGCAAGCGTTTGAGATGATCCTCCAGCAGGACGGTGTCGCTGAGTTGACTCATAGCGCAGCTGCCGGCAAGAGGGCGTTAAAGGCGTTCAGATCACTGACTGGGACCGGCTGATCGGTTACCCCGGGAATCAACTCCGCGGGCAGGGGCTCGGTCGACAGCGGGGGTGCTTCCTGAGCCCGCAGCAGATGACGGATCGATTCATAGCCTGGACAGCCCTTCTCCAGCACCAAGCGGACGGCCGCTTCCACCTGCGAGCTCTCGTACTGGCGATGCAGCTGCAAGACCTGAACAAACTCGCGGGTCCCCCGGCCTTCGCCCTGACGGCGACGCAGCGCCTGCAATAGCACTTCGTAATCCGCTGGCCACTGCCGCCGCCACTGGACAATGGCTCGAGCGCTTTCAAACGCGCCCACCCGCTCATAGATCAGGTCCAGATAGTGCAGCGGATCGATCTGCCACTGGCTCTTCCAGAAGAGGCGATCGTGTTGGCTCACCTTCCGATCGGAGGCGTACAAGAGAATCTGCTCGCAACCCACGTGCGCCCAGAGCCAGCATCCGACGTAGGCTCGAGGCACCGAGTAGCGATTGTGATCCACTCGGGCGGTCTGATAGGCATCCACCTTGACCCGGACCGGCTTGAAGTTTTCAAAGGCTTGATCCGGAAGCGGCAGCAGAGAGCCGCGTTCGGCTTCGAAGCGTTCGTCCACCGTGCGGGAATCTTCCCGACCTCCAATCCGGTGGCCCCCATACTGCTCACAGCGCTGGGCCAAGAGTTGGTTCAATTTCTCAAAGTCTTCGACAGAAGGCAGCGGCACCAGGAAGTTGCGCCGGGCAAAACCGATCAGTCCCTCGGCTCCTCCTTTTTCCTGTCCTCGTCCCGGCGTGCAGTACCGGGCCTCAAAGGTGTAGTGACTGCGAAAGGAGACGAACCGTTCCTGCTCCACTCGCTGGCGGCCCCGCAGGATCCGCTTCACCGCCTGCGTGAGGTTGTCGTAGACCAGCTCTCCGAAGACGCCTCCGTAGTAGGAGAAGGCGTGCATATGGCCGTCGAAGAACATCTCCTGACGCTCCCAGGGATAGGCTCGCACAAAGGGCTTCCCCGAGTAGCGAGGGCGCATCACAAAGAGCTTGACCTGCCGACGCAGGCCGGCCATCTGGACCCAGGCCGTACCCCAGTCCACTTCGGCTTCCCGTGCCACCTCCGGATCCAGCGGCAGCACGGCCTCGCGCCGGCCCCAGCCGTGAGCGGCTTTCCATTCCCGCACCCAGCGCCGCACGCTCACCTCCGCTCCCGTAAACTGATGTTCCTCCACCAGCCGGGTGTAGACCCTTCGAGCTGTGTGCCTTTGCTTGCGCGGCTCTTGGCGGTCGCCCAGCAGCCACCGACTCGACGATCTTCGCGACCGGATCCATGATCGGTGCCCTCGGCTCTTTCTGCCGACGATACTTCGGTTCTTTCCCGGCCAGCGCTTTGCGAATCGTCCTTCGATGGTGTCCCGTCTCTCGCCGAATCTGCCGGATGCTCTTTCCATACACACGCGACGCCGTTCTGATAAGCTCATACTGATCCATCCCAATCACCTATAACCTCCGCTTCGTCTGTCGTTTACAATCACAACAGACTAAAACAGAGGTCTGATTGGGGTGGGTCACTTTTGCTCGATCACTCGCCCCCAAAACGGGTCACTTTTACGTTATCGAAATCAGCAGGGAACCTATCTCGAGAATACTAGATCTTTGGGTTTGGAAGGGCAATCCTGGAGGATGTCGCATATGGGGAATCTTGGGGGGAAAGAGCAATTAGGCTCGCAGATTCTCAGTCTCCAACGTTGTTACCAGCATGGACCCCTGGAAGGACCTCCTAGACCTGGGGATCGGCGACACCATCATCTGGCGTGGCGAAGGCATGCGAATCCGCAAGGACACGCAAGGCATGATCCTGATCTCACCTGGGATGAAGGGGAAGGTGATCACGAGAAGCGAGAATCTTCTGGCTCATGCCGCAAGGAGGGTCGGAATGCCGATAGGCCACCTCTGTCCACTAGCTCGATTGTCTCGATTGTCTCGATTATAGGAGGAGAGATAGGAGAAGTTTGCGCACATTGTCAGCCACCAGGCCAGTCCACAATGATCAGAAAGTCTCTCGTCTGCTGCCGTCCGTCTATTTCGTCGCAATTCTCGATGGCGCAACATTCGGTCACCCTCGCCATTGCTCGCCTCCTGCATTTCGTCTTCAACCAGGGTGTCATTCAATAGAACTACCTTTGAGCATCCTGGCTGCGGCGTCAAAACGACAAATCCTAGAGCCTCCTTGGCCACAGGCAAGTTGGCAATTTCGGCAGTCTGAACCTCGCCAAAAAAACGGAGCGCAATACTACCCTGAAAGGCACCATTTTTTGTCTGAGAAGCACTAGAATCAATGAGGCGGTTGGTGTCGCCCTCGCACCCGGATAGCGAACTCGATTTTGTGGGCCTCAAAAGGGCATGGGGGGCACCAACCTATTCCAGCGAGAGGAAGATGCTGCTCGCTGGTGCCCCCAATCCCAACAATATCCTAGTGTCTACTCCCAGAATCGAGACAATCGAGCCAATCGAGCCACCAGCATGGCTGGAGCACGGTTCTCGATCATGTTTCTAAGGGGTTCTTGTCGAAGTTGTAGCTACAGTCGCAAAGCAATGCGTTCGCCGGGCTCGGCAAGCCACAGTCGGAACATTTCACGAGTGCGTGTCTGAAATCTAACAGAATAGCTGTACTGTCAACTCTATTGCATGGAAGTCCCTGTGGATACAAGGGAAACCGCCCCCGAGAGGGGAGCGGTTGTTTGCCGTAATGTTAGATTAGATTAATTTGGAGGGTTTGTTAGACACCCTGTTTCTTGGGTGTTTTTGAGATAGTCGAAATGGTAGGTGGCTCACTGGTGATCCTCCAACATGACGACAGAATGATTGACACAAGGTTGGAGGGTTGCTAGGTTCGGCTCATTCACCACTGGGAAGTCAGAGAAACTCGGAGCAGAATGTCGATTGAATATAGACCCGCGTCTGATGGCGGCTGGTGACAGCTTCGCCAGTTCTGGTCCTAATTACGCTCGGGATGCGAGGGTCATCTTTTCTTCGCTCCTCCAAAAAGGGCCATCTCCAGCCACTTCCAGTGACAGTCCACATCCTCGAATCCAATCTCCCGCAGCCACTGAAGCTGAGTCTCTAGGCTCACAAGTTTGTTGGAAGGATCCTCTTCTGCCTCGGTGATTCCGAGCGCTCGCAGAAACCTTCCGTGGAGTTCGGGTGTGGCGGGTGTCACATGCTCCAGGTTACAGAAGATGCCACCGGACGATAACGCATTGTAGATCTCGGCATAGAGCGCCCTTTTCCGTTCGTCGGTGCAGTGATGTATCGCAAAGCTCGATACGATCACGTCGAATTGGCCGAGATCGGGCAGGGGCTCTTCCAGATTATGCCCAATCACCTGAACCTTCCCGTCGCCACGAAATCTCTCGCGTGCGGCAGCCAGCATGGTGGGAGAAAAGTCGAGTGCGACGCCCTCTGTGTCTCGCCTGTCAATCCGAAGCAAAGCCAGTAGGCGACCGTCTCCGGTTCCTAGATCAAGAATTCGCTCAACCTCCTGCGGGACGAATTCCAGCAAGACAGCATCGCCCTCCGTGCGATGCGGAATTCCATCTGCACGAGCCAAATACTCCAGAGCGTGCTCGGTAGTTGCCCATTCGTTGAGATCAGGCGTGCTTTTCATGGGTGTTGAGACTGCCTTAATCAGGGTAGCAGGAGCAGCGGGAGCATTTGAACGAAAACCTACGGTTTCGGTCATCAGGCCGTCAGCAGTACGCGGCTTCCACGAACAAACCGCGATTGACTGGGCGTTTTCGATCGTCCCGCCGTTCTCGGGGTAGGCGGTGATCCCTGTCGCCCGAAAGGTATATGACAGCAGGTGGAGTAGGGGAGTCCTGCTGCCTTGGCCCGGCGCTTGATCATTCGCAGCACGTCATTGCGGCTCAAAGGATTTTCGGTGAGCTGCTTTTTCTTGTCTACCGATCGAAATAGCGGAGTCTTCTTCTCGCTTGAGATCCCGGCTTCGGCCAGGTAGGCGTCCATGTAGGTCTCGGCGTTGTGGTGCGCGGGTACCTCATGGCGCTTGCCGCCCTTCTCGGGGGTCGAGGAACAATGGAACGAAAACGCACGCTAAGCCGAGACCGCGCTCAAGGAGCAGTCGCCGGGTGGTAGCGTACGGGACCTCAGTCGCGCGCGCGATGGCCCGAATCGACATGTCGGGGTTTTGCGCGCGGAGCTCTCGCACTTGCCGCCGCGTTCTATCGTCCAAACGCGGACGTCCAACGTGCTTCCCCTCGATCCGTGCTCTCGCCATTCCGGCTTTCACACGATCCGATAGCCGAATGCCCTCCTGGTTCGCCAGCGCAGCGAGTAGTCCGATAAAGGGTACCACCCAGATTCTTGTAATTTTTCACGCTAAGGGACCACAGATGGCACCTCATGACAGCTTCGGTACCACTGGGCCTAATGGGCAGTCCTTTTCTGTTATGGCTACAATGAGTATCATTGGCCTGATCGAGGTCAACCCGGCTCACACACGGCCAAGGCTTTGTTTGAAGATCTCCAGCAGTGCCAACCGGGACGGTTTGGCGATGGTCAGCTTCGAACTTTGCAGCGCCGAGTGCGAGAGTGGCGTCGTCAGAATCTCTATCGGATCAATATGGATCAGGCTTGGAAAAGCTGATGTCAACAGGCATTCAGGTTCTGGTAGATCGTCGGCTGAAGATCCGAGTACTTTCAAGGGCTTTCCTTTTGGACCCCTGACCGCCCTCGCCTTTCAGCATGGTTCCTTTTGCTTAGAACCAGAATGCCCAGGAGAAGCCTGGAGATCCTCCAGGGCGTCGGTTAGATTATTGATGAGGCAGTTCTTGACCCGTGGTTCGATTCCTTAATGGGGCAACACGACCGGAAAAAATAGTTGACGTCGGACAATGAAATAGTTGATCGGGAGGTTGGCCCTTGCCGAAGGCGTGTTCGTTCGAAGGGGTCTGCTGTGCAGCCTCGGACGCTGTTCTGCTTCTTCTGGGCACTGTTTACGCTTTTTCACCAGGCGGATGAGCAACGCTTCTCGACCCTCGGCTTTGACCTTGTGGTCAACGCTGCCGCTGTAGCGGCTCTACTCAGGCCGTCATCGGGCTTCCGGCTCGCTGTCCTCTGCCTGGCGCAAGTCATCGCAGCGTGGCTCGCACTGCCACTGATTGTCAATCACTGGATGCTGACGTTCCTCGTCAGCCTTGCGACCCTTGCCATCCTGGTGGAGCGACTCATGCGTGCGGGGTGTTCGCTGGATTTCGACGAGTGGTTCGACCGATTCGCACCAGTTGTCCGGATGGCGGTGATCCTCACGTATTTTTTTGCATTCTTGGCGAAACTCAATCCGGACTTTCGCGACCCTGGCCTGAGCTGCGGCGCCCACTTCTATCGCGTGCTCAGCGAAGTACTTCCTTTTTTGCCATCCGGCAGATGGGCATACCACGCCTTGATTTGGTTCACTCTGGTTGTTGAAGCGGCGCTTCCCATCCTCTTGGCGACACAGAAGACACGGGTTGTCGGCATCCTTGTCGGCATGGGTTTTCACACGATACTTAGCCTGACCGCGTTCTACGAGTTCGCAGCGCAGGCGACCGCGTTCTACTGTCTATTCCTGCCGTCGGACTTCTCCACTCGTGCCCGACACTGGTTGGAGCGTCACGCGACTCTGAAGCGTCGAGCCCAGGCTGTCTGCCGACTTGCCGGCCGGCCCCTTTCGTTTGAGATCCTGTTGGTTGCCTTGTACCTGGTCCTCAATGTCTTTGAGCTGGAGTTTGTGAAAACGGTTCTCCCAGCGAACCCGCGGGGGCTCCCCGCTGCGTATTTACTCCTCCCCCTGTGGGTTAGCATCGCGTGCGTCTTGATCGCTTGCCTGGTGTTGATCCTGCGCGAGAAAGGGCCGATAGGAGGCGGTGACCGAGGCTATCTCTCGCTCCGCCACCCACTTTACGGTCTCGGCGTCGCCATCGTTGTAGTCAACGGCCTGTGTCCGTACGTTGGCTTGAAAACAGAGCATTCGTTCACGATGTTCTCGAACTTGCGGACGGAGCCGGAGCGGTGGAACCACGATTTCTTGCCGGAGTCGGTTCGGATCTTTTCGTCCCAGGGTCGTCCGCGCACTCTGAGTGACTCGCCCCATTATCTCCTCCGGAAGCTAACCCTCTACAAGCGCGTTCCGCGGGTCAATTCCTGCCAACACTAGCTACTTCCCGGTGCAGGAATCGCCACTTTGTTCACTCCCGCTTCCTTCTCTTTCCTTTCATTGCTCTGACTGTAAACCCCGCATCGGCGGTCACAAGTTCGGCAGCCCTTCCCAGAAGAATGTTGTGTTTTTCAATCGATTCCAGCAGCAGCGTCTGAATCGTCCCGCCGCCGCCTATAGGCTTCATAGTCGGGGATGGTGCGGTTTGTCGCCTCCTGGATCTTGGACCAGATCCTCACTCGAGTGCAGTTCTGCAGTCCGGTGCATGGAGGAAGAGTCTCGAAAGGGCTTCATCCTTTCCTAGGACATGAAGGGGCAGGAAGTCTCCACTTCGGCCGGTAGCGCGGGTCGAGGGAGCAAGAATGAACAACTTAAGGCCCGGCACCTCGGTTTTTCCACCGGCGTCGGCGTGCTATATTTCTCCGAAGTCGATGCAAGAGTTCTACCCTCTCGACTATCTGTCACCCCTGTCTCTCGCTTACTGGCGCCACACGCTCTGGAGGAGTCAATACTACGGCCGCCAGCCCATGCGGGATCTCCAGTGGCGCCTCTTCTCGCGGATGATCCATCACTGCCAGGAGAAGGTCCCCTACTACCGGGAGCTCTTCGGGCACAGGGGTCCCGATATCAAGCGCCTGGAGGATCTAGTGTGGCTCCCGATCCTGGACAAGGAGACGGTCCGGGATCGGCACGAGGAGTTCAAGGCGACCGATTTCAGGAGATACCGCCCCCGGATGCTCTACACAACTGGCACCACGGGATCCCCCCTGACGGTCTACTGGGACGCGCCTTCCAATCTACTCGAGCTGACCTGCCATTGGCGACACTTTTCCTGGCTGGGCTACCGGCTGGGCCAGACCCTTCTCGATGTGCGGAGCCAAGTCACGGAGAGCCCTGAGGGCTATCGGTGGCACCGGTCCTGCCGCATTCTCGAGATCTCGACGGACTACATCGATGCCACCAACCTGGAGTGGTGGGCGGATCTCATTCGCCGCTCCGGGGCCACCCTCTGGCGGGGGCATCCCTTTGCTATGTGGTACCTGTGTGGGCTTCTGAAGGAAGCCGGAATCGAAGATGTCCGTCCCCGCCACGTAGCACCCTGCTCGGAAGCCCTGCTCCCCCTCCAGCGTGAGTTTCTCGAATCCTTCACTGGGGGCAAAGTCTGTGACAGCTATGGTCAGACGGAACATAGTGCCCTGATCGTGCAGTGCCCCAAAGGGGGCTACCACATCTGCTCGGAGTACGGAATCGTGGAGATCGTGGGGGAGGACGGCCTCCCGGCCCGGGCGGGAGAAGAGGGACGAATCGTCGCCACGGGGCTTCACAACCGGGCCTTCCCCCTGCTGCGCTACGACACGGGCGATCTGGCCGTGGCCTCGGACCGGAACTGCTCCTGCGGGAGAACCCTCCCCCTGGTGGAGGAGATCCGGGGCCGGGAGGACGACTACCTCATGGACTCGCGAGGGAGGTGGGTCTCGGGCTTACGCTTCGCTCTCTGGAACAGACCCGGGGTCCGCTTTACCCAGCTCATCCAGTCCCGCCCCGAAAGCGTCGACATCTACGTCGTGACCACGCCGGAATACACGGCGGACGTGGGACGGGAGGTAATCCGGGACTACAAAAAGAAGTTGGGTGAGAAGATGATCATCAATCTCCACCAGGTGGATCAGGTGCCCGTTCGAGACACTCCCAAATTCAAATTCGTCGTCTGCAAACTGGATCGGACTACCTTTTCTCGACCATAGGTTCTATTCCAACAAAGGTACGTAATGCGACATAGGGTCGCTGTAAGCTCTTCTGAACACGGAAATTTCTCCGCTTTCGCGACTCCAGGTTCCCCAGGGCCGTTCAGGCTGCCAATTTTGGGGGTCGAATTCCCACCGTATCCTCAAGCTTCTCGTCCGAGAAGTCGTACTCTCCGAGCAGGTTTGATATGACGCCAGGAGATGATTGGACCATTGGCCACCGCCTCGAGCAAAGACTTCTCGGTCGTGGTTGTTGTCGCAATCCGCGATCTTCTGGGACAGGTAGAGATAGTTCCAGCAAATGATGTTGTTCTTCACCAAGCGCCTGCAGGCCTCGCATCCAGCTCGGGCTGACGGCGGGCCTGGTAGGCGTAGATGGCTGCACGCTGGGGTCGATCCTGCCCCATTCGAACAGCTGCTTGGGGTCGACAGTTGTCTGTCGCGACCAATGCACATGACCGGCGGCTCCTAAGCTGACAGCCGTCACTCGAATTCGAGCACATTTGATAGCAAACCCGCTTGGGTGGGCGGACAGCAGCAGTTGGCCGCGAGCTGTGCCCTTCGACCAAAAGGTCCGAAGCCTATGTCGCATTACGTACCTTTGTTGGAACAGAACCCTCTCACGTGGTGGGCCTTCGCGACCGCGCCGTCATCGCGACGATGATTTACACCACAGCTCGAGGAGGCGCCGTGGCCAAGCTCCGACGTCGAGACTTCTACTTTGTCGGGGAGCAGTGGTCTCTGCGCTTTCACGAAAAGGGCGGCAAGTCTCGAGAGATCCCGGTCCGGCACGATCTGCAAGGTTACTTGTCGGAGTATCTCGAAGCCGCCGTCTTACGCGATGCCCCCAAGGACAGTCCCCTCTTCCGCACCGCCGTCCGCAAAGAGAAGCGGCTGACCCAGACGGCTCTGACAACCAATGACGTGTATCGGATGATCAAACGGCGGATGAGCGACGTCGGCCTTCCGCCCGAGCTCTCGAGTCATTCGCTTCGCGTCGCCGGCATTACCGACCTGCTGAGCCAGGGCGTCCCCATGGAAGACGTCCAGTATCTGGCCGGCCATGCGGATCCGCGAACCACGCGGCTTTACGATCGGCGGCGGCGGCGGGTGACGCAGAATATCGTGGAGCGGATTTCAGTTTGAGGTGCAGGACTCCCCTACTCCACCTGCTGCCCGCAGATGGCACCTCATGACAGCCAAGAAGTTGCAGGTTCATTGAGGAATCTGGTTATGCACTTAACTCCGGATAGGTGACGGTGGGATAGAGCGAACAGGCTGTCAGGAGACGGTCGAAGAGCTCGGATTCCCAGAAACGACGATTGAAACGGTAACAAAACTCAGCCAGGTAACGTTGAAGGTGCTTGAGGCTGACCGCTTTCTGAGTCCCTTGGAGCTGAGTCTTGCAGTTGGAAATGAGGGTGTGAACCCATGGGAACTGTTCAAAACCCATCCCCACCCACTCGAGCCGGACGCGTTCATGCTGGTAGCCGGCTTGAGCTAAACCGACAAACGCGTGATAGGCGTCGCTTCGGATCTGAGCTCCGGGGTCGATCCTCGCCCAGGCGACCCGCTTCACATTGTCGCTGGTTATGTCATCGACCACATCCAGACTTAGAAACCTCGGCCCCCCGGCTTTCGTTATCTCCACCGCGGCCAGAACTTTGGCCTTGCCTTCGGTCCCTCGTCCTCGCTTGCGACCCCGACGATTTCTCCCTCGTCGTCGGCCTCCAAAGAAAGAGTCATCCAGCTCCACCAGGTGACTTAACTGGTAGCAGTCATTACGTTTGGCCATGGCTTGTCGGATCTTATGTCCCATCATCCAGACCGTCCGATAGCTTCCGATTCCCAGCAGCTTCTGCAGTCCCTTCATCGAGTAGCCCGCTTTGCAACGGCTCATCAAGAAGATGGTCCAAAACCAATATCTCAGGGGCACCCGCGTCTTGTGGAAAATCGTCCCGGCGGTGGAAGAAGCCTGATACCGGCATTGGCGACACTCCATCAATCGCCGGTGCTGCAACCAGTAGCCTCCTTGACCCCCACAACGGGGACAGACAAATCCTTCCGGCCAGCGTTTCTGCATCAGGTAACTCAGACAAGCTTCTTCTGTGGCAAAACGCTCTTGAAACTCCAACAAATTCATCTTTTCGTACATCCACTCACCTCCTGTCTCTCACCTTTTTTACTAGGTGGTGGTGACTTTTTCCGGAGTTAAGTGCATAACCAGATTGAGGAAAGACAACCCAACTGCGCCGCCTTACCACGGCGCACCCTAAAAGCGGACATTCAAGTTTCCCCGGAAAAGTCGACTGACGGCCAGGAGCCGACGTTCTATTTCGGGCGCTTCGAAAGGCGCTGTCAGTTTCCAGGTAGGCCGTTTGACGTCCAAGTGACCTGCGGCTCCTGGCCAGGATCGTCGGCAAGCCGATTTGTCTCCGCTTCGTGATGAAGGATGCGGATCTCTACTCGCTGAGGTTCAAGTAGGAGCAGAATCGCTGCGACGGCTCATGCAGCAAGGACGGCTGGACTGCCAATCACGGCGGGGCCATGGGCATTGGTGGAATTCGAAAAGGGCCTCCGAATGGTGGTGGATGGCAGGGCGATGGAGTGGCGAGGTAGAGCCTCCTACCGCAGACGCAGTATATAGCTTGATCTCTCCCTCAGAACACACTCCACCGTCTTCTATTGAGCAGAGAGATGCCGCCGAGAGCTACACCCGGCCACAAAGCCGTCGATTCTACGGGTCTTTGCCCGAGATGCACTCTCGACGTTGGATTTACTTCCGATAAGAATGTCACCTCCTGCCGGAGGGACCGCTCGAACACACCACTACAGGCTCTCAACCTGCTCAATGATCCTGTATTCCTGGAACACTGTCCCATCCAGCCCTGGTTTGAACAAGTGCAGCGGGTCAAGGTAACGGTCCGACAAGGTCATATTGACGTCCGTGAACTCGCCCAGCGTCCAGGGTTGGGAATAGAATTCGACATGGATCTCGTCCGCTCACGCAGCCAACACCTGCCGATGCAGGCTTCACGCTACACCACCATAGACGGCTCAACACCGTTTCTTTAGTCCCCTCTGTCGCCCTGCAGAGCCAAACTGAAGCTAAGCACTCTGACTTCGATTCTCATGATTGTTCCCTCCATTGGGACGACTGATACGATTCTCTACCGCTGTCAGAGCTGGAACGACCTCACTGCAAAGAGATCACATTTTGTCCGGATAGCTGCACATTCTCCCCCTCGGCTTGAACTCCCAGGGCCACTCCATAGATCTGGCCTGAGCCAGCGAGTTCCATCTCGACCAACGCGGCAGAGACCGTTTCCGGAAAGTTGGGAATCACCTGATGCAGAAAGAAAGCCCTCTTGCCCAAGATCTGCACCGAACCGGTCAGAGTATTTGTACCCTGCGCTACTGAATTCCCCGTGCCTTCCTCTGGTAGGTAGACCGTGATCTTGACCGTGGAGTTGGGTGTGGTAACAAAGGCCGCAACGCCCACGTCAAATCCATTGCCCCGAGATGTGACAAAGCGGAATCCCCTCCCAGCACTTGAGGGCGGCACAGCAACGCTATCGACCAGTCTGCCCTGAGGATCTCGGACGTTGTAGAAAAAGGATAAGGCAATGTCGGATTGACCCGTCGTGTCACCGGCTGGGCGAGTCGAGAAATTAAGACCCTCTCCACAGCGCGATCCATGTTGTCCACATCCTAGGCCCTCACCGACAACGTACCCAGATACGAAAGGGCGATCGCTTCCCTGCAAGGAGGTTCCGGCTTGGCCCCCTAAGCTCATCTCAAACGTGTCACATTCGTTGGCATCCAGATTGACCGGAACTGGCCCTTGGTAAGTTTGACCGTTAATCAAGAGATCTGGGGGGCTGGAGCGGTCATCCTCGAAGACAGCGATCTGACCTTCAATCGGATCTGGTGAGCATGCTCTAAACACAGGGAAGTAAGAAAGATCCCCAAGCTGCCCTACCACTAACTGAGGAAATACCAAAGTATTCTCAGGCTCGTGAAAGCTCTCAACCTCCAGAGACGGCACTAAGAGGAGACCGACGAGCACAGTAAATTGGACCAAGCGCTTTGCCTTCATTTCTCTTCCTCCTTCGAAACTGAAATTGGAGTCGCTGGCCAGTAGATTACGCCTGGAACAGCCGAAAAGATAGTTTGTCGGATCGACCTCGCCTCACCCCACCAGGGGGAATCGTCTCCGAGATGAACACTCCCGCTTCGCCGTTGATACGTATAAGTACGGGGAATTGTGACGGGATAGAGACTCCCTGGTGGAAGAGAATTCCTACTTCGCATTCATCAGTGTCTCGATTGGTGACCTGCAGGCTGGTAACCGCGTGCGAATCCAAGAATGGTCCCGCGAAAACCTGGCCCACAGTGGCAGACAACGAGAAATCGTCCAAGAACAAGGCGAGACCATCTTGCTTGTCCTGTGGGAAAGCCGTCGAAAATCGAAGGATCAGCAGCATCAGCACGAGGCAACATGTTTTTTTACGAAGCATTGAAGTTCCTTCCTTGTTTCGGCTGCCAACTCGACAGATATACGACTAGATCTCCTCAGCCCTCGAAACCTCGCCCTTCTCGGCCTTCGCAATCTTACCACCGTCGAAGTCGATGAGAACCTACCTCTGTATCCGGTGGGTGAGCTGCTCTCCTATCTGGCAGTCACTCTGCCTGTCAGATGTACAGGCAATCCCTTACATTCCGTGGCTTCCACTACCAGCATCACTTTCGTGTCGTGCACCCACCGAGAGGCGCATCCTGGACTTCGAGCAGAATCCATCCAGTAAAAGGGACGAAGCGTTTGGCGAAAAGTTGTTTGCCCGGAGCAGTTCCAAGGACTTTAATCTCAGAACGGGCCGAAGGCTCTTAGAATGCTATGGGGCAGTCGCCACCCACATGGACGTATCGCCCTTGCGGAGAGCGGAAGGAGCCGCTGGTTTGCGCAATCTCAGCGCAGCCCATTCGACGTTTCCGCGGGGAAACTTGAATGTCCGCTTTTAGGGTGCGCCGTGGTAAGGCGGCGCTTTTCCCAGTGGGTGAAAGCCCCACCCGGCAACCGCTCCAGCCGGAAGCAACCGGAGCAACTATGGAGGTAACGAAATGGTTGAAGCCTCTGGTGAAGCGAGTCACGAATTGGTGACCGCGCGAGTGTGCAGGCCGTAACGTGAGTGAACGCTGAGCAAGCCTCGAAAAGGACGATGCGCAGGCCGACCCGGCTCCTAGACCGGGGAAGGCTGATACGGCTGGGGAAGTGAGCGAAGTGGGCACCCAGTCGCTGCGCCGGGGTAGTGGCGACAGCATGTACACCAGGGAAGCGCACGCAACACGGGAAGCCCCTAGGCGTGGCCAGGGATGGCCAACCGGAAGCCCGTGAGGGACAGGCCGGGCGCCTGGGGGTGGCGGAGAGGCCCGTAGTACTGAGGAAGCCGGGTAATGCCGGTGGAGGGAAGGAGCCTTAGTTCAAGACGAATGCAGGACGTAGTGAAGGGACCAGGAGATTGGGCAACCTATCAACTCCGCAAAGGGTTCAGAAACTACAGAGGGCATTACACGCGAAAGCGAAGGCTGAGCCCAGCTATCGCTTCAGCGGTGGCTGGGTGAACTGGCGCAAGACCACGGAGTTGGTGCAGCAGTTGAACCGCGCTCTGCGCGGCTGGGCGAACTACTCTCGGGTAGGGACGACCAGCCGGGCCTACCGTGCGCTCGACAGCTTCACCGCTACGCGGCTGCGCCGGTGGCTGCGCCATAAGTACAAGGTCAGGCGACGCAAGGGCGGGACGTATCCACTCTCGCACCTCTACGGGCCCTTCGGGCTCGTGCGCCTGACCCAACTTGGGCGCGGCGAGCCGTGGGTGAAGGCGTGAGTCTTGTCCGAGAGCCGGATGCGGTAGTTCCGCCTGTCCGGTTCGATGAGGAGGATGTGGAAACGGAGTGATGGTCCGGCTATTGAGGCACCGCCAGACGAAAGGGGCGGTAACAGATAGGCCGAACCTTAGACCACCGCGCCACATCCTTACTCTACTGCGGATTCAACCGGTCGATGCAACACCTCTAATCTCTAGCGATAGAGAGGAGGATGTTGCCCATGAAATATCGGACGAGGATCTATTACACGGAAGAACAGAAGACTTTGATGTGGGACCGCTGGCAAAAAGGCGAGTCCCTGAGCTCGATCGCGCGGCTCTTTGACCGCGGCCATTCTTCCACTGAGGGTATTCTGAAACAGACCGGTGGCATCCGGCCGCAGCCGCGCCGACGATCGCGACTCGCGTTGACGTCATCGGAACGCGAGGAGATCTCCCGCGGTGTGGTCGCCGGCGGCTCGATCCGTTCGATTGCCAGAGGGCTAGGTCGCGCCCCCTCGACGGTCAGTCGCGAGCTCCAGCGTAACGGCGGCCGGCTCCGGTACCGGGCCAACCGGGCCGATCAAGCGGCTTGGGAGCGGGCGCGCCGCCCGAAAATCTGTAAACTGGTCCAGAACCGGGAACTCGCCCACAGCGTAGCCTTGAACCTGAAGAAGCTCTGGTCGCCCGAGCAGATTGCCGGGTGGCTTAAGCGCACGTATCCCGATCACAAGGACTTTCAGGGGTCAGACGAGACTATCTATAAAAGCCTCTTCATCCAGGCCCGGGGCGCCTTGAAGAAAGAGCTGTTGCAGCATTTGAGACGGACCCGTGGGATGCGCCGCTCACGTCACCATACACAGAAGACGGAGGATCACGGACGGATCAAGGACACGGTATCGATCCGTGAGCGGCCCGCCTCGGTGGAGGAGCGCGCCGTACCCGGTCATGGGGAAGGGGACCTCCTGATCGGATCAAAGCGCAGTCAAATCGCCACCCTGGTCGAACGTCAGACGCGCTACGTGATGTTGGTCAAAGTCAACAGCCAAGACACCGAAACGGTGATCAACGCCTTGACCCAACAAGCGCGCAAGTTACCTCGGGAACTGTACCAGTCACTGACGTGGGACCGGGGAAAGGAAATGGCCGATCACAAACGCTTCAGTCTCGAGACGAACATAAAAGTCTACTTCTGCGATCCACGAAGCCCCTGGCAGCGCGGCTCAAACGAAAACACCAACGGACTGCTCCGACAATACTTCCCGAAAGGAATGGATCTCTCAAACGTCGACCAAGACAAATTGAATGCCGTGGCAAGACAGTTAAACGAACGACCCAGAAAAACGTTAGACTACGAAACGCCAGCTGAACGATTTAACCAATGTGTTGCGTCGATCGGTTGAATCCGCAGGCGGAAGCAGCCAGTCGGGGGCAATCTACTCTGACGCTGTTTGTACGGTCAGATCTGGGTTATTACAGGCTCCGCCGGTATCATTCGCTTGGGTGTTTTGATCTTCCGAGGTTTTCTCAAGACCTCCCAGAGCGCATCCTCTTTTTCAATCTTGGGTATCTCGATGCGACCCCGCGCCACAGGAGAAAAACCAAACTCCTGTCCGAACCTACGAACCTGCTCCATCGCCTTATTCAACATGGCAACCTGCGGATAAGGGTTTACGAAATCGACGCCCGTCTTATTAGGTACCCTGTAGGTCGTACCGTTCGCGCTAATAAACTGCTGGCATTGCTTCATCATGGCATACGAGGCGCAGTAACAAGCCAACGTCGCCCGATCGACACCCTGGAAAAGATCCAGCCTCGCTAATTCGGGGGCCACGCGCTCCCATTCCAATTTGGCATCTTGTGGAAGCCAAGAGGGCGGCTTCAGCCCCCCGCGCTCTGCCCGCTTAAACTGGGGCTCGCTGTCAAGATCGAGTTTAGCTCTGGCTTCCTTGCCAGGATTTCCTTCCAACAACTTCAATGATTTCGGCTTTCTGGGTCTTGGCATTTACTAACCTCTTTTAAAGAAACCCTGAATCCCGGACGGAGAGAGAAGGCGGCCTCTACGGTCCTGCGCTCTTTCCGCCGTAGAGATTGGAGGCCCCCTCCCCCCTCAGTGCTCGTCCTTGGTAATCACGTAAACCTGTACAACCATTATACTAAGAGTAGGTGACCCAGGAAGACCAAGAGAATTGGCCTCGGGGATGATGGTACTCGTGTTATCGGATGGACCTCCACCCAATTCCAGTTTCCCGAATTGGCTGGGATAACAAGACAACAGTGAGCAGCCCAACAACCGGCAGCACTCGGATGCCGCTTCGCGCCACCGGTGAACCGCACCGTTGGGAGTCAAGGCGTCAAGACAATGATTCAGATCCCATCACTTTGCTACCTCTGTGGTCAACCTCTCGTTGAGCTGTTGAGCCAGGATCATGTGCCGCCGAAGCAGTTTTACGCCGATGCGATTCGGAAGGTGCACAACCCGAATCTCCTAACAATCACGGTGCACGAGGCGTGCAACTTCGCGTATCAGTTTGACGAAGACTATTTCGTCAACACGTTGGCCCCATTAGCGAAAGACTCCTATTCTGGAAACGCGTTACTTCAGGAGATCTTCGGGAAATATCACTCTGGGCAGAAACAAAAACAAGGTCTGGTGCACAAGGTGCGGCAGGAGTTTGACCACAGGCCGAGTGGCCTGGTCTTACCTAGTGGTCTCGTAGCAAAGCGAATCGAGGGAAATCGAGTAAACCGCGTCGCGTGGAAGATTATCCGCGGACTCTATTTTCATCACTACGATGAAGTCCTGCCCGAGGACGCACCGACCGGCATAGAGATAGTGCCGCCAGATCAGCCGCCGCCGAAGGAATTTATTAAAGGGCTGCCGGAGCATCCGGTGCGCGGTAGGCATCCCGGAGTCTTCGATTACAAGTTCGCGAAGTTTCCGGAGGTACACAACTTTAATTACTGGGCCATGTTGCTATGGGACAGAATCATCGTGATCGTATATTTTCACGATCCGTCGTGTGACTGCGAGCGCTGTTCGGAAATTGAATCCAAGGATTGAGCCTCGGCTGAAGCGGGTGAGCGGCCCGATCTACAGTGGCGTCATCCGCTTGAGATATCGACGCCCAAGCATCCGTTGAACCCCGACGGGCCGCAGGCGGCCCGCGGGCTAACGGCGCGTTACCTGGCTAATCGATGACGTTCAGATACAGACGATATTGTCCCCAAGATCGCAGTGGCTGTGTCAGAGTCTTCTACTCGAACAGTCCATGGTTCTTTCGTGAGCATGAGCGAGCAGATTTCGAGACCTTCCTCGATTCATCGGGATGCCCATCTTTGGTCATCGAACGAATTGATGAGATCGTAGGCTGCGGCGGATACGGGGTTCGAGAAGGCAATGACCAGGCAGATTTGTGCTACGGAATGATCGCTTCCGAATATCACGGGCATCGCCTTGGCGAGTACCTCCTTCTGACAGGCCTTAACGAAATCGTCAGACAAGAAGATGTCCGGCGGAGTGAGTCTCGCGACCAGTCAACATATGGGCGGGTTCTTTTAAAGGTATGGTTTTGCCATTCAGTCGCGGCAACCGAATGGAATCGACGATGGGCTTGGTAACATCGAGATGCAACTCGACCTGACGAAAGATACACGGCACTGGATCGTCGAACGGTGGGCCGCTCTGCGAGAGCCCAGACCATGAGGCTGAGACGTATTCTTTTCAACACGGGCAAGGAAGGGTTCTGGCGAGACCTCGGGCTATTGATCGCCCGGATCGGTTTCTCGGGGACCCTAATCTGGCGTCACGGAATTCCGAAGATTCCTGACCTTGCGGCCACACCAGTCCAGTTCCTCGATCCATTGGGACTGGGACCTGGGGTGAGTCTCGCGCTGGCCATTTTCGCGGAGTGCATCTGTGCCTCCGCGCTGGCTTTGGGCATCTTCAGCCGTCTCGCCAGCGTGGGGCTCGTGACCAACTTCGCGGTGATCGTCTTGGTCCTGCATCAGGCGCAGGTTCCTGGGGGTCAGGGAGAGCTGGCGCTGCTTTACCTCGTCGCCTTCACGGTGCTTCTACTGGCCGGGCCCGGTCGTTACTCGCTCGATGCGCTGATGAGGAGAACGTCAAGGCCACAGCGAAGTGCTGAAGAGATTCAATAAGACCGCTAATCCTGTGAGGTCGTCTAACCCCATCAAGGGACGACTAACACCTACTTTTGGAACCGCGATAGAGTAGCCGTATAGGTGGAGACGCAGTGTCCGCCACCTATGGGAATCCTGGGTGGCGGTCCCACTGGGTGTATCGTCTGGAAGCAAAGCACAGATAGCACAGCTCGGAGTTCCCTCCGGGATCAAAGGAGATCCACGAGCTTCTTTATTCGGGATTTAACCAACTCACGACCTCGATTCACGTCAAGGTCAATGAGGAGGTCAACCGGGGAAACTTTAAGGCAGCGAGCCACGACGACTAAGGTCTCCAAAGATGGCTGCTTTTCTCCCCGCTCCAGCCGACCGACGTAGGTGCTGGAGAGATTCGACGACTCCGCCAATTGCTCCTGGCTCAGTCTAAGCTGGGTACGGGCCTCGCGGATTCTGAGGCCGATCTTCCGCAGTGTCGGGCCGTCTAACGCCATCAAGGCATGGTAAGCACCAGCCTATCGGTTTAACCACGCTCTATTGGTGCACTAATAGTTGATTGATCTGCTCTCATGGGATACAAATAGGCACAGAATACCTACCCTCTACTGAGGGCCGACTGATAGCGATCCGGAAAACCGAGTGCCCCTCACTCCTTCAGAGGGAAGTCTAGCGTGAAAAAGTGTCCGTTCTGTGCTGAGGAGATCCGGGACGACGCCATCAAGTGTCGCTTCTGCGGCGAGTTCCTGAGGTCGGAGGAACCTTCGCCGACATCGACAACGACGGAGACCACGAAGGCTGCGCAACCGACAGAGTCTCGAATTCCCGACTCCTGGCGCAATTTTGGCGACAACTACGCAACCCTAAGCCCGGTGGGGAAATGGCGCTCTTGGAATTCTCTCACCGAAACCCAGAAGGTATTCATCACGAACAATCTTGGGATGAACCCTCCTAAGAAGGTCTTTGACAGAAGGAAGTTGATCTGGCCGATTCTAATCGGATTAGGGATCATCTTCGTCGTAACTTACCGATCCTCGAACAGCACCAGTGGCACTGATCCAATCGAATACAAACTAGCGGTACTCAACAAGGGTAGCCATGTTGACAGGAGCGATCCTACAATCACCGAGTTTAAGAGAATCTTAGATCACCTCGCCCGAGAATGTCCTGAGCCCCGTAATCGTATAGGCGACATGATTCACAAGACGCAATCGATCCTCAGGGAGGACAAGGGTATACGGCTGTCCCTTCTAAAGGTGGCGAGAGATCTTCAAGCGGCAGTTCCGCCTGAAACAAACAAAGCAGTTACTTTCGCAGAAGTAGCGTCGGGTTACGTTGTGCTAGTGGGTCAGGGAAAAGAATAGGAGCCTTGGACGATGTCGGACCGTGACGGCGTTTCCTCCACCATTGAGGCGGATTGAACCGAATATGAAACTACTGCACGGTGCAGCTAGATCCCGACGCTCTTAGCTGACCGAGTATCGGATCGTCTATAGGACGTTTTCTTCAAGGAGGTAGGCGATGGATTTCATCGAAAACATCCAGGGGTTGGCTGCACGGATTGAAAAGCAACTGGGTCACCTCAAGACAGAAGAGGCCACGAAGAACGCCCTCGTGATGCCCTTTATCAATGCTTTCGGGTACAACGTCTTCGACCCGACGGAGGTCGTCCCGGAATTCAGTGCCGATGTTGGCGTGAAGAAGGGGGAGAAGGTGGATTACGCCGTCATGAAAGACGGCAAGGTCATCATGCTCTTTGAGTGCAAAGCAAGCAACGTCGTTCTGGGCGATGACCACGCCTCTCAACTCTATCGCTATTTCTCGGTCACAGAGGCTCGAATCGGGGTACTCATAAATGGTGTCCTTTACCGATTCTATTCAGACCTGGACGAGCCCAACAAGATGGATAGCAAACCGTTCTTGGAATTCAACATGTTGGACGTCCAAGAGTCTTTGGTCGGTGAGCTAAAGAAGCTGAATAAGTCCAGTTTCGACCTCGATGAGATCATGACCACGGCTGGCGAGCTGAAGTATACCCGTGAGATTAAACGTATCCTGACCCACCAGTTGACGGCTCCTTCCGAGCATTTCGTCCGCTTCTTCGTCTCGGAAGTCTACGATGGAAGGTTCACGCAATCGGTCCGAGAAGAATTCACTGAATTCACGCGGCGTGCTCTCAACCAGTTTGTCAACGAGCAGATCAACGAGCGTCTGAAGTCTGCTCTCGCCGGTACGGAGGGACCGGAACGCGAAACCAGTACTCAGGAATCACCTCCGACCGACGAGACGCCCGGAGATACGGAAGGTGAGAAGAAGATCGTCACCACGGTGGAGGAACTGGAGGCCTATTCGATCGTGAAGGCGATTCTCCGAGAGGTTGTAGATCCAAAGCGAGTAGCCCAAAGAGACCAGGCCACATACTTTAGCGTGCTGTTAGACGATAACAACCGGAAGCCCCTCTGTCGCCTTTGGTTCAATTCAGGCCAGAAGTACGTTGGTCTCTTCGACGGAGACAAAAAGGAAGAGCGGGTCGCAATCGACGGCTTGGATGAGATCTTCGAGCTTGCCGATCGACTGAAGTCGACGGTTGCTTTGTATACCTGAGCTGGCTCCCTGCTGCCGCCCCTACTTCAGATTCCCTAGCTCCCTCAAACAAACCAACATCTCGTAGTCCAAGCCCACCGAGAGTCCAATCGCGCCTGATACGAGCAGACATCAACACGAACCAAGGTTGAACCGCTTAGGTATCCGGTCCTCGATCCGGGGTGCTCGGATAGACCTGGACCGAACCCCTGCCTTCCACTATTCTAGGAAATTATGGCCGTAAGCCGAGTGCTGTTGTGGGGCCTCCTCATTTCCTTCCTCGGCCTGCTGGCGTTCTCAGTGTACGGGTCATTCCTTCTTCCCCTCGATGACGCTTTCATTGTGACTCGATACGCTCATCATCTTCTGAACGAGGGTGTGCTCGCCTGGAATCCTGGTGGCGACCCTAGCTATGGGCTTACGTCTCTCTTGTTCTTGATTGTTGTTGCTCCAGTCTACGCGCTCAGCCACGACCCGGTGTTGTCGGGTCTGGTGTCCTCCGTTTTTTCGGGCGCAATATTTCTCGCTCTACTGTTTTGGCTGATCTGGGTCGAAACCCGACAGACCGTTTGTCTTGTCTGGGCGGCTTTCCTTCTTGCCGTGGCTGTCCCGAGCCTGACGGTTCACTTCAACAGTGGCATGGATACCACCTTCGCGATGGCCGGGCTCACGCTGTGGCTCATCCTCTTTCTGCGATTCCAGCACAACCCCTCATCGAGAATGGCAGCTTATCTGACCGGTATCTGGGGCGGGCTGATGTTTATGATCCGGCCCGATGCCCTGGTGTTCGTCATAGCCGGACTGATAACGATAGGGCTTACAGATAAAGAAGCCCGCCGATTGGCTGTTGAGTCCCTCTGCGCTGTTGCAGCGGTCCTTGGGCTCAGTGTCATCGGGGCATGGTGGTATTTCGACTCCCTTCTCCCACTGCCTTTCTCGGCCAAGAGCCTCGGACTGTACGGAGAGGCATTCGAGGAAGTTTACCGGTTACGCCCGTACAAAGAGTTTTCTAAGTTTTGCTATGACCTCCGTTACGCCCTGGGCATCTTTGCCCTGGAAGTCATCTTGTATCGTCGAGCGTGGTTGAGTTGGGCGCGACCTGGAGAAAAAGGGTTGATCTTCGGCTTGCTGGCATTCATAGGCTACCACCTGTTCTTTGTCACGCCCATCATGGGATCTGAAGCTCGATTCTTTTATCCCTGCCTGCCCGTCGTGATCTGGCTCAGTGTTCGGTCTCTTTCACGCTGCCTCGACCGCCTTCCTCCATCGCTCCGTCTGTCTCTTTGGTGGCGGCTTCTTGCGACCGCGATGATTCTGTACGCAGCGGTTCCTGCTCTTGAGTCAGTCCTTGAGCGCCAGCGACTGTGGCAGAAACTCAACCTCCGTTCCGTCGTTTCCCCTGTCCATCAGTTTGAAATGTTTGCCGGTTTCTGGCCAGGTCTTGACGAACTAAGCGCATTGCCTAATGACCTCGTCATCGCTACCACGGAAGTGGGGCTTCCTGGGGCCCTGAACCCCGAGAAGGTAATCGTGGACATGGCGGGTCTGAACGAAACCGCAATCGCTCACAGGGGATTCAGTGCTGATTGGCTTTTTGAGAACTATCTCCCGGACTGGATTTATCTTCCGCACCCGCACTATGTCGAAATGATATCCGAGATCGAGGGGCATCCATTCTTCCAGAATTCCTACGACTATCTGCCCGGAAAAAAGATGGGAACCGAAATGGGAGTGGCTCTCTTGAAAGCCAGCCCTTACTTTGGGGAGATGAATCGCATTCGGAAGGAAGCTATTGAGCGTTTGCGTCCGGGGTAGCGAAGCCGCACCGGTGGAGGGGGCACCAAGTAGTGTAACGCTCGGGCAAAGGAGTCAATTCGGAGACTGCTAAGCGCTGAAAGGGGATTCCTTTCTCATGATCTAGCTTCAACATCCCGTACCCATCCAAGGTTCCTTCGTCAAACCAGGCAGACCAACCGCTACGATTTCTGAGTTCCGATGGATGAAGAAGCGCACCACCGACGGATAATCTCGGGTCCTTTTCAGGATGGACCGTCCAAACCGCTTCCGCATGGAATTGAAATCGCTCACATCATCTTCCTGACACTTGGACTGGCATCGATATGACCATCATCTATACAAGACCCGCCGATCTGGCACGCTTCGTAGGCCAGTGCAGAATAGCAGCGGTAAACGGTCTGCCATCGGATTTTTTCATCCCACCATTCCTGGTGAAGGAATTCTTGTCTACGGGATGGATGAGTTGTTCCCAAGAGGGGCCTGCTCCCGAGCAGACACGTGCTTTTGGAGAGCCGCCCAACTCCTAATGAGACCAATGCACTGGGCGACGATGACCACGCGGAACAGCAGCACCAGGACCCCGGATAAGAACCCCTTCCCTGCGAGTGGAGGGTCTACGCCGAAGATCTTCCAGATTCCAAGGACTGGGATCGAATCTATCAAGTGCCAACCGTAGTAATCGAGAAGTTCCGATGCCAGCTTTTCCGATGGTATCACTCGGCTATAGAGGCTGCCTGTCGAACGAAACTGATATTCGACTAATTCTGTTTCTCCATGCAGAACGTTGGAGATGGTAGCCATCGAAAGAACCGCTGCACAGACAATTATCCCCAGAAGAATAGAAAGGGCCACTCCAGGATACTGCTCCAGGAATCCAGTAGCTCCGGCACCGGGGTTTCCAAAAATAGACCGTCTTAGGTTTGGCGAGTTGGGAGAGATCGCGATCCCCAATAACACTTGAAAAGCAACCAGTAGGACCAAGAGAAATACCGCGACCAGGATTCCAAGAACCCAATGCCCTTTGGTGGCTGAATCCAAAACGAGACGGATGAACCACAAGAATCCGCCGCTGACGAAGCAAAAGAGTATGAACCCAAGGATGACTAGACCAATTTTTTCGCCAAGTTCCACCAATCCTGCTCGGAGTTCGTTCTTTGCACTCATGCTCCACCTCCACAATCTGCCAGTTGGGTTCGTTATGCTGTTGAAACAACGACCGTTCCACTGCGAACCTGTGATCGCACTTCAGTTCCCATCGAGTCTTAGGAAATCGGGCTCTAGTGCCTAAATGTCCACATCATCGTCACTGCTCTCGATCGTGATCCTGAACGACAGCGGAAAATGATCGCTGAAGGTAGCCCACCATGCGGCAAAGGTCGACTTATCACCGGGTAGAAACTTCTCTGCAACGTCAGTTGGGATGTGTCGCTTTGCTGAACAGTTCGACTGCTTACTCTTCCTCCAGGCTCGCCAAACGCTCTGTGAGAATCCGAATCTGCTGGCTCTGTTTCTGGAGTTCATTCAGTAGCATCACGTTCAGCTTCTGATACTCCACCGTCCGGGGTCGACCCGTTTCGTCATTGACTACCAACTCGGGGTAGACCTCCGCGACTTCCTCAGCAATGAGCCCGTATTGGAGCCTGGAGTCTCCCTTGTCATAGTCCTTCTTGAAGCGGAAGGTGACCGGTCGCAGGCTCATCAGATCGACGCTCGCATCGTCCATATCCTGGATCTCTTGCTTGAACCGTTTCGAGGAGGGAGGAAGGACCTGGACACCAGCGATGAAGGCAATCGTATGGTCTGAGTTGCCAATACGGATCGTGTTGGATTCTTCGGATTCACCGGAGTTTCCAACGTAGATGTTGTTGTCACCGGTGACGAGACTAGAACCCGCATTATGTCCGATGGCAGTGTTGTCCTTGCCGGTGCTGTTGAAGAAAAGCGCATTGACCCCACTCGCCGTGTTGTTGATGCCGGTGGTGTTGGAGAAGAGCGCAGCGGCCCCGCTCGCCGTATTGTAGGAACCGGTGGTGTTGGATACGAGCACAGCGTTCCCACTCGCCGTGTTCCCGATGCCTTCGCTGTTGGAGGTGTCGGTCACCATGGTATATCCCCCACCTAGGTGGCTGATTCACCAAGGTATATCCCCCACCCCGTCACCAGGGTAATTCCCCCGGGGCGTCACCAAGGTATATCCCCCACCTGATCATCTCGGACCTGACAGAGGCGAAGGCCATCCTGCTTCGAACAGAAGGAGGATGGATGGCCAGAAGGAAGCTGAGCATGAATGAGTATCTAGAGATGGTCTACCAGTGGCACCGAGGACGGAGCGTGCGGCAGATTCGAGACTCTTTGAGGATGTCCCGCAAGACGATCCACAAGTACCTGCGCCGGCTGGCGGAGGAGGGACTGAGTCGGGAACGGCCTTTACCCGGGGAGGCACAACTGGCGCAGATGGTCGCCTCGGTGGTGAAGTCGGCCGTCTTTGAGCAGCCCGCGAGGGAACGGATCCGGCCCTACCACCCGCAGATTGTCGATTGGCTCAATCAGCCGGACATGACTCTTCGACAAGTGCAGCGGCTGCTCGAGGAGAATCACCACGTGGGGGTCAGCTACATGAGCGTCTATCGCTATGTACGCACTCACATCCAGCCACTCGAGAGGCCGGTGACCGTGCGCCTGCACCCTCCAGCCGGGGAGCAAGCTCAAGTCGATTTTGGGTATGCCGGACTGATGCGGGATCCACAAAGCGGCAACTTACGCCGAGCCTGGGCCTTTATCCTGATCCTCAGCCACAGTCGCCATCGCTTCGTGCGCTTTGTGTTTCGGCAGGACAACCGCACCTGGCTGGACTGTCATATCCGCGCCCTGAAGTTCTTTGGGGGTTGCCCCACCCTGATCGTGCTCGACAATCTGAAAAACGGAGTCCTGCGGCCGGATCTGTACGATCCGACGCTCAACCCGGCCTACGCCGAGCTCGAGCGGCACTACGGTTTCGTGGCCGACCCGGCCAAGGTGGCCATGGCTCGTCACAAAGGAAAGGTCGAACGATGTGTGCCCGTCGTCCGTCAACAGATCTTAGCGGGACGCGAGTTCCGAGACATCGACGAGGCCAACCGAAGAGCGCTGCACTGGTGCCTCCAAGAGGTGGGCCTGCGAGAGCACGGCACCACCCATCGCAAACCTTATGAGGTCTTTCTGGCCGAGGAAGCCCCGCAGCTGCTCCCCCTGCCCGCGCAACCCTATGAGGCTCCCGAATGGAAACAGTGTACCGTGCATTCGGACTGCCATCTGATCCTGGACAAGTGCTACTACTCGATCCCGTATCCGTACCGGGGAGAGAAGCTCTGGGTGCGCGCCGACCTGAAGCTGCTGCGGGTCTATCGGGAGCATCAGCTGATCAAGAGCCATGTCCGGGTCTTCGAGCCCGGAACTTGGCAGACCGATGAGGCGGACTACCCTCCGGACAAGCGGGTCTATCTAGAGCAGACCCCTGCCTATTGTCGCGCCCAAGCGGAGCAGCTGGGGCCGGAGGTCGGCCGCTATATGGGACGCATCCTGGCCGATCATGCCATGAGAAACGTGCGCAAGGCCCAGGCGGTGCTGCGCTTAGGCCAACGCTACGGAGCCACCGCCTTGGACCAGGCCTGTCACCGAGCTCTGAGCTTTGACAATCTGCGCTTGGCCAGTCTCAAGGAGATTCTGGAAAAAGGGCTGTGGCGAGAACCCACGACACCGACCCGACCCACGAGCCCGGCCCCCGCTGCCTGTCGTTTCGCCCGACCCCATGATTACTTCGTCAACTCGCAGACGCAGGAGGTCCAATGAGTCACTATCAACACCTCGTCGAGCAACTCAAGCAGCTGCGCCTGGGAGGTTTGGTGGACAGCCTGGAGCTGCGGCTGAAAGAGGCAGAGAAACAACAGCTGTCCTACCTCGACTTTCTGAGTCTGCTGATTCAGGATGAACTCCAACGACGCTCCCAGAGCAAGTTCGCCCGCCGGCTCAAGAAAGCCTGCTTTAGCGACCTCAAGACGCTCGAAGAGTTCGACTTCAAGTTCAATCCGGCCATTGAGCGCCGCCGCATCTATGATCTGGGGACCTGTCACTTCATCGAGAACAAAGACAACATCTGTCTGTGCGGGCCGGTAGGTGTCGGGAAGTCCCACATCGCCCTGGCCTTGGGACACGAGGCGGTCCGCCGCGGCTTTGAGGTCCGCTATATCCAGGCGCCTCGTTTGTTCCGGACGCTTCAGGCCGCTCACGCCGATCTGTCCCGCGACCGGTTGCTGAAACACTACTGCAGCTACGATTTTTTGATCATTGACGACTTTGGACTCAAGCCCCTGACCGATCAGCAGGCCGATGATCTGTACGACATCGTCTACGAACGCTATCAAAAAGGGTCACTGATGCTGACCAGCAATCGCAGTGTCCAGGAATGGATGGCCTTGTTTCCCGATCCCATCCAGGCCAACTCGCTGCTGGATCGGCTCTGCCACAACACCCATCAGCTGGAGTGGGAGGGAGAATCCTATCGAAGGCGCAAGCGCCCAGGAAAAACCTCCAAGAACAAGGAGGTGTCCTGATGAGCACCTTCCCCAGCACTCGGCTGAAGATCAAAAGCGGCGACGGGTGGTTTGCCGCTGACCGGAGCTGGCAATCCGCCGCGCAGAAACTCTCCGATGGCGCCTTTAAGCTGTTTGCTTACCTCTCGCTGGGAGCCGAACGAAGCACCGGACGCTTTGTCTTTCGTCAGGGTGAGCTGGCGATGGCTCTGAACAAGTCCCGTCGCTCGATCGGCAAGTACCTGAGAGAACTCGAAGAAAAACAGCTCTGCCAGATCGCTCTGAGCTCCAACCAGCATGCCACCGGGACCCTTCAGATCCAAGACGACTACTGGCCCTATGAGCGGTCTCCCGGGACGGACGCTCTTGATTCGACTCAATCGGCTCAAAGACTCTACGTCGAGGCCCTCGAGCAGATGTTGCTGAGCCGGCCCTGTGTCCGTTGTCGGTACTCGGCCGCAGATCGCCAACTGGCCGCCCAGTGGTTCCAGCAGGAGGTACCGCTGGAGGATATCGAGCAGGCCATCCTCTTAGGATGCGGACGCAAGTACGTCTCTTGGCTCAATGCTGCTCAAGGACAGCCCATCGGCAGCCTTCACTACTTTGCACCCATCCTGGAGGAGGTTGCCGTCAACCCTCTTTCGGACGCGTATCGGGCGTTCAATCGGTGGCAAATCTGGCGACTAGAACAGCGCTGGCTGAGGACCCAGAAGGACTCTCAAACTTCCCAGGAGGCAACTGGTTGGGAAAAGTTTTCCCAACCAAAACCAACAAAACCAGAGAGAGACGAGATGATGATGACTCCCAAAGTGGGGGAATTACCCTGGTGACAGGGTGGGGGATATACCTTGGTGATTGACAGGAGGAGAGCGCAGCGGCCCCACTCGCCGTGTTGTCGTTGCCGGTGGTGTTGGAGAAGAGCGCATCGCGCCCACCCGCCGTGTTGAAGGAACCGGTGGTGTTGGAGCTGAGCGCACCTCGCCCAAGGGCTGTGTTGGTTGGGCCGGTGACGACGTGGCTCTGAGTCTCGACAGCGACCATCGCGACGTCCCCGCTGGCTTCTTGGATCAAGGACAACACCGCCACCGGGGGTGAGTTGACCGTGATTTCCACCACTCCCTCGAAGCTGCTCAGCAATGGTCCGAAGAGCAGGGCTTTGTTCAAGAAGGCCGCTTCGGACTGAAGCGGGGCCAACGTCAGTTTCTTTTCAGCGATGGGTTCTTGACCTGCATTGTCCTTGAGACGCAGGGTGATTTCCGTCGCTTCCGTCGGACTGGGGTTGTGGACGGCCAGACCCGACTTGAATTGCTCATTGACGAATCCCAGGAATTTGATCTCTTCGGCGGGAGGGCTGGGCAAGACCCCCACCCGAGGCTTGAGCCCGCCTAGAAAGAGCTGGAAAAACTCGGTGGCAATGAACTCATCCTCGGACTTCAGCTCGGCCCATCCTCTCGTCAATGCCGCACTTGCATCTCCGAACGACACGGTCTCGGTCTCCTCTGGACCGAGTTCCACCTGTCCATCCGTCAGCGCTCCCCCGACTGGGGAATACAGCTGTACATCGACATCAATCGTCTTCACGGTGTTCGGATTGTGAATGGTAAACGAGGTAGTGGAACCTCCGTTCAGGACCACCTGTGGAAACTGCTGAACAGTATTCCCAAATTGGCCCATGACGGCAGAATGAGTCATCTGCCAGATCAGAACAATTGCTAGAGCCTGTACAGCTCGGTACGTGATCTCTGCCCACTTCGTCAAGCCCTGGTCAAGAATGTACATTGGCGTTACCTCATTTGAACCGAGATTACTCCTATGGACTTTGGGATGTGGAACCACTTGGTTCTCTCGTGATCCAGTCGATCAGAATCTATCACTCCTTCGACAATGGAGAAAGCGTTGCCACTCCCACCTTGGCTGGCCGGTGTCTGCGATCCCTGGCGCCTGTGTTGCCCAGTCCGGTGGGCCACGAGTTGATCTGTGGGAAGGGTGGGTGGAACCTAAGTCACGGTGATGAAGCAGTTCGACCATGAGGTTCCGGGGACTCAGTCCGGAGATCTATACTCTCCCCGTGATCAACCAACTCCCGAAGGTAAAGCCCATGCCTCTGGTCAAAGAATCGGAGCCGTTCAACCACGCAGAGTGGATTTACGAGATCAAGTACGACGGCTTCCGAGCCCTGGCCTACGTTGATAATGGCCAATGCCTGCTTGTTAGCCGCAAGGGGAATATCTACAAGAGCTTTTCCGAGTTGTGTGAATGGATCGGTGAAGGTCTACCGGTCAACAACGCCATCTTGGATGGGGAGATCGTCTGCCTGGATGATCAGGGCAAGTCGGTCTTCAAGCATCTGCTTCACCGCCACGGCGAACCTATCTACTTCTATGCCTTCGATCTGCTCTGGCTCGATGGAGAAGACTTAAGACAGCATGTTTTAATTGAGCGCAAGGAACGGTTGAGGGAACTTCTTCCGGAAGATCCCTCTTACCTGCTCTACCTCGATCATCTACGAGAGAAGGGTGTCGAGCTGTTCCAATCGGTCTGCGAGATGGACCTGGAAGGAATCGTGGCGAAGTGGAAAGAAGGACCGTCTCTAGCAGACAAGAAGACGAGCTGGATCAAGATCAAGAATCCTGACTACAGCCAAGCAGTCGGAAGACGGGAGCTGTTCGATTCGTTTCGGCGCTAATCATCGAAGAGCAGATAGCCCAACCCCCGCATCAGCCGAGGTATGGTTAGCGTCGGTCTGAACTAACCCGCTCCCCCAATCGACACCGGAGGAATTGGGACAACGACCCAAGCCACTGGTCTTCCCTGATCCGCTAAGGAAGCCCGGCTATTCTCCGTTGTCTAAGGAAGGACGACACAGCGGAAGAGTGTGCACGGCGAATCTGAAAGTGTATTGTATGCCCTTGGCTAAGGCGCCCTTTAGCGAACACCATAAGAGGAATCAAACACAAGGGCAGCGATAGGCAACTACGAGATGCTTTTTTGCTAGAGGAGGAAACGAGAATGAAGAGAGGATGGCATAGGGCTTCTTTGCTCTTGGCGTTTTTTGCGGCAAACGGCGCACCCATGTATGCAGGAGGGCTCTCTATCAAAGTGCCGACTAGAGCGGAGTGCGACCGCCTCTGCGGAGATCTGGTTTTCGACTGTAACGTTGGCGTGACGAATCGCTATAACCCCACGACACAGTGGTGCATGGTTTGGAACGACGCAAAGCCACCGGTTATCGATTCGGGTTTCGCAATAAGAGTGCCGACCGAGTCGGACTGTGATGTGTTGGCGAAAGGTACGGGCCTGTCAATGTATTTCGATAACGACTGGTGCATCGAAGGCAAGAAGCCGCTGGTCTGCACGAAGGCGAGTTGGGACGGAATCTGGACCGATACGGCATATAAAAAGATGCGGCTTTCGGCCACTCAAAGCGGCATAACCGGTATCTATCAACTCGGCGTCAACGATTACCTCGTTAGGGGATCTTATGAGGCAGGCAACAAATGCGTGATCATAGGGGAATGGGATCACAAGCAGGGTACCACTGGTCCTTTCCGGTGGCAACTGACTAGCCAAACCCGTTTTGACGGCTCTTGGGCCGCGAAAGGTAAGCCCGTGACAGCCAAATCTCCAAAGAACTGGTGGGGTAAAAGATAGCTTCTGCGGTCCGGCCCTAGTGACCTGCCACCGCCCCGGCACCCCTCCAACCGCGCAGACGTGCCTACCTCGACCTCTCAGCAGCAGAAGCCCAAACACTATCCCTCCCTAACCCCCTCAACCTTCACCCGACTGTCCACCGCCACCGCAACCCGTTCTCAAACTTCACCAGCACCCAAGGCCCCGCAGTGATGGGCAGGCCAGCCTTCCTCGCCGCATGAGCCAGAAGATTCTCGCTTCTCGTGATCACCTTTCCCTTCATGCCAGGAGAGATCAGGATCATGCCCTCCTCGTTGCGCATCCCGTCACCCCGCCAGATGATGGTGTCGCCTATTTCCAGGTCGAGAGGTTCCTTCCAGTGATCCATAGCAGCTATTAGCGATGGAGACCGAGAATCTGCGAGGTCGATTGGAATCTGTTCCAGGGATTTTTATCCTTCTGATTCCCCACATTAGCCATCCTGGGAGATTGCCCTTCCTGACCCAAGGCTCTAGTATCGGTGGATCGGCTCTCCTTTTAGTCTGGAGGCTCGTTGTTGATCGGCCAGACTATCTCCCACTACAAGATCACCGCAAAGCTCGGCGAAGGCGGCATGGGGGAAGTGTATCTGGCGCAGGACACCACTCTAAAGCGGGAAGTCGCTATTCAGGTGCTGCCGGAACAATTCTCCCAAGATGATGAGAGGCTGGCCCGGTTCCAACGGGAAGCTCAGCTTCTGGCCTCACTGAATCACCCCAATGTTGCAGCGATCTACGGCCTGGAGAAAGCCGATGGAGTGCGCTTTCTGGTTCTGGAGCTGGTCTCATTCATCAGGTTCTTGTCTCCCTGATGTATGTAGAGTACCAGCAGCATGGTGCCGCACTCGGGCTGAGTATGCCGAGAACCCCCACTTATTGAGGCACTCGTTTGCCAGGCAGCTCCTTGAAGATGGATACGACATCCGAACTGTGCAAGAGCTTTGTGCCCTTAGCAGATTAGTAGAAAACCTGTTCAAAGGAACAGGACTTCTGTAGGGTTACTGCTTGTCAGCTGACAAGCAGGTTTATGGTCCATCGTTGCGGCGTCCAGGGTTCGCGATTGGGCATGACGGCATGGGGCGTGGTCATCGCTGTAATGGTTGGGGTACTTCTCGGCGTGGGTGGATTCACTTTCCACTATGGGGAAGGTCTCTCCTATTTTAGTCAGGATCCTGCTGCGTGCGTGAATTGTCACATTATGCAGCCCCAATACGATTCCTGGCAGAAGGCGAGCCATCACACAGCGGCTACTTGCGTGGATTGTCATCTTCCCCACGACTTGATCCGCAAGTGGTTGGCAAAAGGGGAGAATGGTTTTCTGCATTCCAAAGCATTCACTTTTCAAGATTTCCCTGAGCCGATCTTTATTCGAGAACGGGACCAAAGAATACTTGACAATAATTGCCTTAATTGCCATTCCGACGTTGTGCACGAGATATTGGTAGGGTCGACAAAAGACGCCGATGTCATCCGCTGCATGCATTGTCACCGGTCCGTGGGTCATGGAGAGCCTGTGGGACTTGGTCGGTTCGAGTCCCTGCAATGCGTGGATCTCGACCAAGTCCAGGAGAAGTGATGGCACGAGCGAGATCACTCATGGGCTACGGTACAGTCATTGTGACTGTGGCAGTAGCCACTGCGTTGGTTACGGCGCTGCTGATGAATATCTACGAACGCAAGAGTGAAGAAAAGAATCCATACATCCGTCTCGTGGAGGTGAGCGAGGACGATACCGATCCGAAAAAGTGGGGTGTGAATTGGCCCAGGCAGTTCGAGTCATACCAGTTGACGGCTCTCGCTACCCGGACTCGTTTTGGAGGCCACGGCGGCAGCGAGGCCCTTCCGGAAGAGAAGATCAAACGTGATCCGTGGCTCAAGCGGATGTTTCTAGGTTACGCGTTTTCGATCGATTACCGGGACCGCCGGGGACACGCCTACATGCTCTATGACCAGGAACAAACCAAGCGATTGACGAAGCCCCAATCCGGCTCGTGTTTGCACTGTCACGCTTCCGTTATGCCACTCTACCGGGAACTAGGCGGAGGCGACGCCATGGCTGGATTCGAGAAGACCCACCAGATGTCGTACCAGGAACTGAGCGCGATGCTGCACGAAAGAGGACATGCTCACCCTGTTTCCTGTGTGGACTGTCATGGGCCGGACACACTGAAGCTGCGAGTGACGCGACCAGGATTTATCAAGGGAATCCAGGCGCTGGCCGAGTCCGAAGCTCCCTTACCGCAGATGCTATCAATCGAGCGTTGGCGTGCTTCGAATCGAGAGGAGCCCTACGATCCAAACGCCCTTGCCACGCGCACGGAAATGAGGTCCTTCGTTTGTGGTCAGTGCCACGTCGAGTACTACTGTGGCAGCGCAATGCCGCTAGAATTCCCCTGGAGCAGAGGCCTTCGTGTCGAGGATGAAGAAGCGCATTGGAACGCAACCACCCTACCCAACGGATCACGATTCTACGATTACAAGCACCGCGAGACCGGGGCGGAGATCCTCAAGTCCCAGCATCCCGAGTTCGAGTTGTGGTCGCAGGGTATTCATTCTCGATCCGGCGTTGCCTGCGCCGATTGTCACATGCCATACCAGCGGGACGGGGCCACCAAGGTTTCCGACCACTGGGTGCGGAGTCCACTACTGAATGTGAACCGCGCTTGTCAGACCTGCCACCATATCGAGGAACAAGAGATACTTGCCCGTGTAGATGCCATTCAGGATCGCAACTTCGATCTCCTCCAACGCGCAGGCCAGGCACTGATGGATCAACTTGACGCGATCCAGGCCGCGAAGGGGGCAGGCGCTACCGATCCAGAGTTACAAGAAGTGCTCGAATTCCAGCGCAAGGCGCAATGGCGCTTGGATTTCATCGCCGCAGAAAACTCTATGGGATTTCACGCCCCACAGGAGGCAGCCCGTATCCTGGGTGAAGCGATTGACTATGCCCGTCAAGGGCAAGCGTTCGCGCTCGAAGCGAAGGGCACTGTCGAGTCGCGAGAGCACCTGACCCGGTGATCATTCCGGAAGACCGACCGCGTTTACAGCGATGTTTCCGTCTTGAACCTGCACTCCCACCCGCAGATACCAGCGACCGACCCCGACGATGGAGTCGAAGACGCCCTTCGTCCGCAGGCGTTGTCAAATTAGCGGCTGGAGGCCACTACTGGACCCGAAAACACGTTCCGATTCGTTCAGCTCAGCAGGCACACGTCGCCTCGCGCCAATTAGCAAATGCCCTGTCACGAAGCAGTCGACAGTGAACCGCCTTGAGATGAGCATCTCGCCGATCGAGACGACAGGGATGCGGAAGTGGCTGTAGATCGGCGCTCATCCCTTTGACTCTTGAATCTCAGCTTCCTAGAATCTGCAAGGCTGGACGGGAGATCGTGCCATAATGCGGTGACATGGGCGCTAGGCATTTGACTGCCGCGGGAACCAGTAAAGCCGACACCCGAGGACTCCCTCCCAAATTGCTGATCTCGGTCGTAGTTATCACCGGCCTTGCGCTTTCCTTCGGCCTCTTCCTGAAGTTGCGTGGTTCCGAACGGGTGCTGTTCGAGGTTGAGTTTCGACAGAGAGCGCGCGAGCGTGCAGCTGCCAGCGAGAAAGAGTTCGCCTCCGCTATCCTTTTAGTTGAAACCCTGGCTACGTTTTTGAGCTTCTCGGGCCAGTTCGATCGAGAATTGTTCCGGCAGCACTGCGACGCTCTGCTCGACCGCCACACAAGCCTCCATGCATTGAGCTACAACGCCTTGATCAAGGTCGACGAACGGGCAGCCTTTGAGGCTGCCAGCCGGGCTGAGATTGGAGCTGACTTTGGGATTATGGAGCTTCGCTCCGACGGCCGCTTGGTGCCGGCGGCCCGACGCGACGAATACGTCGTAGTGCAGCTCATTGAGCCTCTGGACACGAATCGCGTTGCGTTGGGCCTGGATGTGGCATCCGAGCCGGTACGTCGTGAGGCGTTCTGGAAAGCCCGCCGCACCGGTCGCCCCATGGTCACGGGCCGAATCGATCTTGTTCAGGAATCCGGTGGAAAATTCGGCCTTCTCATGGCGGCCCCTGTCTTCCGCTGGGACCGTGGGGCGGATGTCGCGCCCCCTAACGAGGCAGAATCCCCTGACGGATTCGCGGTAGCGGTCTTCGACATTTCCGAAACCTTCGAAGCGGCGATCAGGCGTCTCGAGCCGGTCGGTATCGACATCCGACTGGTCGACGAGTCCGCGGCCCGTGACCCCCTCCTTCACTTGCACCGCTCCCGCACGCGAGCCCAGGAGGGAGAAGTTGTTTTCGATCTCCCTGATTTCCCCATGGAGGAATACCGGTTTGAGTTTGCCGGTCGGCGCTGGGCGCTCGATTCCCAACCGACACCCGCGTATCTCGGACGTTCGCGGGGCGGGGCACCACTGAACATGCTGGGCGTCGGACTTGCACTGACGTTCTTGCTTGCCTGGTATCTGTATAACCAGGCTCGTCTCAATGCACAATTCCGCCGATCGGTTCGCCAGGAGCGGAATGCTCTCGAAGCGCTTCGCTTGAGTGACCAACGCTTTCGCGAGTTGGTGGATGATGTCGACGGCATCGTCTGGGAAGCAGAGCTGCCGTCATCGCGATTCACCTTCGTCAGCAAGCACGCGGAGGATCTCCTCGGGCACTCCGTCGAGGCCTGGCGGCAGCCTGACTTCTGGATCTCCCAGATTCACCCCGATGATCGGGCCAACGCTGCCGCCCACCATCGCCGATGCATCGAGCAGGATGTGGACCACGATTTCGAATACCGAGCACGGACTGCGGATGGAGCGACTGTCTGGATAGAGAATGTCGTTCACGTAGTCAGGGACGCCGACGGGCGTCCCAACAAGCTGCGCGGACTGATGATCGACATCACGCAGCGCAAGCGCCTCGAAGCGGAGCAGGCTGCTCTGGCGAGGCGATCCACACAGGCCCAGAAATTGGAAGCCCTGGGTACGCTCGCAGCTGGTGTCGCCCATGACTTCAACAATGCCCTGATGTCTATCTCCGGCTACTTGGATCTGCTACGCGATCGCGCTCGGGGAGACGCTTCGGCAATGCAGGCCGTCGAAGCAGTCCAGGCAACGGCTGAGCAGACCACTGGCGTGACAAAGGCACTTCTGACGTTCGGCCAGGAGACTGTTTCGGAGAAGACCCCACGTCAACTGTCAAAAGTGTTGGAACAGACTATCCCCATGATCTCCAGCATGATGCCGGCCACGGTTCAGCTGATCTTCAAACCAGAAGTTCCGGCAGATCTGTGGGTCGAAATGGATACCCCTCAGATCCAGCAGACTACACTCATGGGGACAGAGGAGGCGTTGGGACCGGTACCCTTCATATAAGGCACTCCCCACTTCGGGGGGGTGCGGGGGTCTCAGCCCGCCTACCGGAACAGCAAACCTGTCCCGCTATGTTCCGGGAAGCTCGGCAACCGGGTTCGGCCTCAGGCCCTGCAGACTGGGTGTTTGCTGGGAGCTATGGGGAACCGGGACAAACGGGGAAAGTGGTGGGATGTGCGTGGTCCGATCCCCGGTACCCTTCATATAAGGCACTCCCCACTTCGGGGGGGGGGTGCGGGGGTCTCAGCCCGCCTACCGGAACAGCAAACCTGTCCCGCTATGTTCCGGGAAGCTCGGCAACCGGGTTCGGCCTCAGGCCCTGCAGACTGGGTGTTTGCTGGGAGCTATGGGGAACCGGGACAAACGGGGAAAGTGGTGGGATGTGCGTGGTCCGATACTAAACTCGGGAAAGTTCAAGGTAATCCAAGCTTTGGGGCTTTGAAGCTTTCAGGTCCGAGGCTACAATACCTTCCATGTTTCAACCTTACTTTGTGCTCTGCAGGTTGCAGCTGTGCTTGGCGATTTTGGTGTGTCAGCTCACTCTGGCTGGCGAGGAAACGCGCGACAGGAAATCCCTCCGATATGTGTTTCTCGAGTCTGGCGTTCGTCAACTCTTCTTGGATGACTTCAATCTGGGGGCTCTCTATCGGGTGGAACGGAAGATTCACCAGCCTCACAAGTACGAAGGCAATCCGGTGATAAGAGCCGACCAGCCTTGGGAGAAGGCACCTGGACGGTACGCTGCTCCGGGTAAGACAGCAGCCCAGACCGAGGTGCTCTCGGCTACAAGTGCTCCTATCTGGGATCCGGAAGAGAAGGTCTGGAAGATCTGGTATGGCAGCCGGGGTGGTACCGGATTCGCCCGCTCCCGGGATGGTATCGTGTGGGAAAAGCCGAACCTGGGCAAGAAGGAATTTCAGGGGTCTCGAAAAAACAATCTGGTAGCAGTGAAGGGTGAACCCGAGGCCTCTGTGCCGCATGTGATCTGGGATCCAATGGCGAACAGGGAGGAGCGCTACAAGGGTCTTCTCACGGGACCGAGCGGACACGGACGCAAACCTGTGGTGTCAGCCGATGGCTACGAGTTCACCGTCCTGAACGTTCCGCTTATCCCCAGCCAGGATACTTCTCAACTGACCTTCGACGAGATGGGGAAGCAGTACATTCTCACGGTCAAGCATCGGGGCCCTTTCGGCCGGTCGGTCTTTCTCAGCCTCAGCAAGGATTTCAGGAACTGGACCGAGCCCGAACTGATCTTTCACGCCGACGCCCTGGATCAGCAGCTGGGCGCGGAGCGGATTCGTGAGCACCTGGTCAATCCCAAGCTCTACACCCCGCTGTTCAACGAACCTTCGCAGTACAACACTGAGATCTACAAGATGCCCATATTTCCCTACGAAGGGATCTACATTGGATTCCCCAACTACTTCGAGTCCAGCGGGATCACCCCACCTCACCACAACAACCAGGACGGGGTAAACTCGGCCAAGCTGGCCACCAGTCGTGACCTTCGCACCTGGGTCAAGGTGGGAAACCGTGATGTTTTCCTCCCGGTCTCGGAGTTGGGTGAGGGTGTGATCGATACGGCCCAGGTGTTTCCGCTATCGCGCCCGATCCGCAAGGGAGACGAGCTCTGGATCTACTACAGCGGCCTGGACGTTCGCTACCCGGCGGAGGGTGCCTTCAAGCGAGCCATCCATCTAGCACGGTTGCGGCGAGATGGCTTCGTTTCCTTCTGGGCCGACGAGAGCGGTGGGTTCGTCGAGACGCGTGCCGTGCAGTTCGAAGGAAATCGACTCTTCGTCAACGCCGATGCTTCAAAAGGAGAGCTCCGTGCAGAGGTAATAGACGAGCGAGGGCGAACGGTCCTGAAAGGATGGAGCAGGGATCTTTCGCAAGCGGTCGATTCAGACCATCTGCGCGTCGAGCTATCCTGGCAGGGGCAGCAGGGCATTCAAGGCCTCAAGGGAAAGAACGTCCGCTTCCGTTTCCACCTGAAGGAAGCCCACCTATTCTCATTCTGGATCGAACCCTGAGCCGTGGACATTAACCAAGGGAAGGAGGCGGTCGAGTTTCGTGTGGTCAATGGCGGACAGTTCATTGATGGAGTATCCAAGGGTCTCGACAAAGGTCTGATAAATCGCGATGAGAGAATAGTAATGTCGATGGTGAAATCTCCGTGAGCCGAGGGACAGACGGTGAGTCCCTGCGAGCAAGGATCCGCTTCAAGTCACGAAAGGGTTGGTTCTCAAAGCTGATCAGACGGTTCTCGATCAAGATTGACCTTACACACCTTTTCAAATGATTACGGGGTTGACGCGCTTCTGTACATAAAGGCGACATCCCCGAGCCAACCCCCTCCCCCCGTTCTGCGGGGGTTTTCAGTTATCCCCTGACGGCATCTGTCGCCTTTCTATGCTGAAAGCGACATCAGCGACCACTGCCCCACACGGGTTCTATTCCAACAAAGGTACGTAATGCGACATGGGGTCGCGTGTAAGCCCTTCTGGACACGGAAATTTCGCCGCTTTCGCGACTCCAGGTTCCCCAGGGCCGTTCAGGCTGCCAATTTTGGGGGTCGAATTCCCACCGTATCCTCAAGCTTCTCGGTCGTGGTTGCTGTCGCAATCCGTGATCTTCTGGGACAGGTAGAGATAGTTCCACCAAATGATGCTGTTCTTCACCAAGCGCCTGCAGGCCTCGCATCCAGCTCGGGCTGACGGCGGGCCTGGTAGGCGTAGATGGCTGCACGCTGGGGTCGATCCTGCCCCATTCGAACAGCTGCTTGGGGTCGACAGTTGTCTGTCGCGATCAATGCACATGACCGGCGGCTCCTAAGCTGACAGCCGTCACTCGAATTCCTTGGGTGGGCGGACAGCAGCAGTTGGCCGCGAGCTGTGCCCTTCGGATGACCTTCCATCGGGAAATCCCGCGCAGCGTCGCGCAAGCGTCCTTGTTCCACTCCACGAGCGCGTCATGACGGAACCCCGCCCCATGGGTGCCGAGCACAAGCCTACCAGCCCCCGTGAAGAGCTCCAAAGCGTGGCATGGAGCGGCGAGCGGCCGCTGTACTGACATCTCTTGTTTCCATTGGCAAGACGATTCTCTCTTCTTGGCCCTGCTCTCGGAAACCTAAAGTGCCAAGCCCGCCCTTTAATCCCAGTTGCCCGGAAGGGTGTGGCAGCAGGTGGAGTGGGGGAGTCCTCACCTCAAACCGAAATCCGCTCCACGATATTTCTCGTCACCCGAGGTAGAGTAAAACCCAACAAAGGTACATAAACCGTCATAGGATTTGATCGGCTTAGCGTGCGTTTTCGTTCCATTGTTCCTCGACCCCCAATCAGTGGGAGTCAGGTAGGGGAGTGGGGGATTTCCTGTAGCGTAGCAGACCCAGCAAATCCGTCAATTCGGTGAGGGGTAAGACCTGAAGTCAGGGAGCGATCGGAGATTCTCGCCAAACCCCCACTTTGACGCAAGATAACAGATTTTATCATGCATTCAAACCAGCAGAGCGGCGAGGGCCCCATTACCCCCCATCAGCTCTGGTGGATCGTACGGAAGTGTTTACAGAAGGATCGCGAGCATTCAAGGAAAAACATGAACCGACCCAAGAGCTCATGAGTCGCACCCTCTGCCGGGAAACCAGACCTGCCAGATGCGTTTCACGGGGTAGGGGAGTGGGTGAGTGGATCTGCCTGACCAAGCTCTCACAATCGAGACAGGGCCGAGAGAGGTTGGATACAGGGTTCTCCCTTGGACCCAGTGTAACCCCAAGCTACCCTGCCCAACCTGGCCCTCGACCCCACTGTTTTTATCGGCAGTGGTGGTAGACCGGGATAGGGGAGTAGGCGGTCGGTACTATCCAGGAATTGCCCGGAGTTGTGGGAGCGAGTCGAGCTGGTCGTTGGTTTGATGGAGAAGGGAACTGCCGGCGGGCCGATGAGAAGTAATCCAGCTTTCCACAATCTTGCCGTCAGCGATCCGAAAGATGCCAATCTCGGTGAGCGTGAGAGTGTTGCCCGTGGGGATGCCGTCCCACTCACGTTTGTCAGTGCCGCGAGTTGTCCAGCGAGCTACGACCTTATCCTCTTCGGCGATGAGGTCCTCCAGGGTCATCCGAAAGCCAGCAAGGGTGGCGTGCACCAGGCTGACTTGTTGTTTGAATCCTCGGACTCCCGGCGCTAATCCCTCAGCGGGACGCGTGTGATCGACGTAATCAGGGGCGAGAATCTCATCCGCCACCTTGAGGTTGCCTCGGTTCCAAACCTCCTGAAACAGCCGCCGAACGACCGCCCTATTTTCTGCTGACATGAAAGTGCTCCCTTCCTCTCTTCAATAGAAGATGAGCTGAAGAGCGCCGAGATGCAAAAAAGGAGGTGGGAAGTTTTGTGACCCTCCAGATCCACAGAAACTGTGGAAAGAGTGTGGGCTTGGTTACAGATAGAGAATCCGGCAGCGAGTAGGAGCAGTTTGCACTGATGGTGTGCACGCTGGAGTAGGGGAGGTAAGAGCGAATGGATCACTCTTATAGGGATAGATGCCGAACCTCATGGCGGGTGGCAGCGCGTTTGTTCTTTGGCATGAGGAGATTTGTAGGGAAGGGGGGTGTCTATCAAACTATAGTCTGGTAGACACCTTAAGCGTAGAAAAATAGCCCTGAAAAATCAAGGGTTTAGAGGGGCGGTTTCAGGAGGGTTTGTTAGACACCCGGATTTCTCCCTTTTCAGGGGCCCCGTCTATAATCACAGAAGCGTGTACGCTCCGGCTTTATAGGGTACCGCCCAGATTGCTGTAAAAATACAACATAAGGACCCGTTCCTAGCGGGCGAGGGCGCGATCAGGGCCGTACTGGCCGTAGAGAATGACGTTGTCCCATTCGATCGGCTCCTCACGTGCTACAGCAGCGTCTGGTTGACGCCTTCCTAGGCGGCATCGGCAGAGCGCACCGTCTTCGGCTCCCCGCCGGCGGGGAGGGTGTCGAAAAAAACGACCGTCTTGCTCGACGCTATCCGACTACACAATGCTATGGATACTACAGTCAGTAATCGTCGAAATAGACCGTATTTCGCCTTTTCTTGGACGTCACGTGGAAGCCAGTCTCTTGTCCGCTTGAGCGCCGCATCGAGGAGTTGCTGGGGACGCTTCAGCCCGGCGATGGCCTGCTGGTCAACGAACTGTCGCTGCTCGGCCGCGCAAAGGGGCCTTGGGGAATGTCCAAGCTCGACGGCAAAGAGCTGGCGAGAGGGTAGCGCCCAGAGCTTATGTTGTATTTTTACAGCAATCTGGGCGCTACCCTCACTTCTCCGGCAATAATCGCTTGTCCGCTGCACAAGCCCATCCTTCCGCCACCGGATCACGGTGATGGTCGACGAGCAGTTCCGATCCAAGGGTCGGCCAGCTGGGTCTCACCAGACTAGATCCACGCAGGATCACACCAGCATGGGAATCACGAGGGCACTACAAAGAGAATCAGAACATCTCGGACGCAGCTCCTTGAAGCACATATTCAATCTCTATGCGAGCATCAACTATGTCCCGCAGCCGCTACGGCCAATTCAGGAGAACCGGCCTTCCGAGCTCCAGCCTCACGGCCGGAATCGGATGGAGTACAGATCGCCGTCCTTGATCACGAACCCCAGAGGCGGAGTGGCATCGGAATCGGCTTCCCCCTCCGTCTCCCAGGTCTCCCATTCGGCAATGTGACTGTCCAGATTCGCCCGGTCTGTAATGATGCGGACGTAACCCGCCTGTTCTAAAGCTCGATAGTAAGCCAGTTGCCCATGGGCGACGCCGTAGGCCTGGGCCGGTGACGCGTAATCCATGTGGGGAACGGGCTGACCAGTACAGCGAGCAAACAGGGTGACAACGCTGAGCGCCATTCGACCTTGACGCATCTCCGGGAATGCAACTGTACCTTGAGCGCGTCCCTTACCGGGGGTTGCAACTTCCTGCGTGCGGATTGCGGATGGTGTATGCGGAACGCAGCAAGTCTCGGTTTCCTTGCAGTGCGTTCATGGAAAGATCGAGATGGGCGTCGATAATTATCATGAGCCAGCTTCTCCTCTAAGAAATCTTGCTAAGGTGGAGGGCGCCTAGACATGGTCGCCATCCACCTTTGCCAGGTTGATATTGCGCTTGAGATGAGATCTCGTGTCGATAACGTGATCATCTACCAGGAGCTGTTTCTGGAGACCGATTCTCAGCTCCGGTTGGCACCAGACCCGAAGTGGCAAGATGACGACAAGCGCAACCACCAGGAATGGACCTGATAACCAACGCAGCAAATGTCTGGTCGATCGTTTCAACGCTGAGCGAACTCCCTGCAACCAAAGGACGGGGCCAGGGTAGGGCAAGGAGAAGGCAAAAGACAAGGTACGGGCGGTGTGCTACACTTCTGCCGATAGTCGATAAACTGGATCTCAATCCCGAAAGAACGAGGAATCTGGACATGAACAGCAACAAACAAGCAGCAGTCGCCCTTTGCCTGTTCGTCTCTATTGGCAGTCCCGCCGGCGCCCAGGATCAGGAATCCATCGACGGCGGCGTAATCTATGACTACGATCCAGCGACGAAGCTGGGCGATGCTGTATTCGGGACGCTCATCTCCGATCTGGAACACGATGCCCCGGGTAGAAACTCTCACGGGGGACCCGTTTGCCTGGAGTATCCGAACGGTCAGATCGTCGCCTTCAACACCAACAACAGCGACCACAATATGGATGGTTGGAGCGAGTACGCAGTGAGTCGAGACGGCGGCAGGAGCTGGGACATGTACAACAGGTTTCCGTATTCCTTCGACGCCTACTTGAGAGATCTCAGCCGCCCGGCCTTCGTCGAAGCGGGCCTGGTCACCGAAAAGGGGACGGTGGTGCTCTTCATTAGCCACTTCCAGCTTGCCAAAATCCCTCGATTAGAACGTGGCACACGAAGCATGAGCGGCTTCATGAGGAGCTTCGACCAGGGTGCCAGCTGGACCCACTACGAGTCTCTCGATGGCTCCTTCGTCGGCTATGGGGTGGGCACGGTGGTGGACGGGGGAACCAACTACATCGTGCTCGACTCCGCCAATAGGGGACCCCACGTTCTGTACGTCAGTACCAACGACGGGCGAACCTGGCAGAAGCGGAGCACCCTCCCTCTTCAGGACGAGAAATCGTACGGGGCGGTGACCCTGATGGGGAATGGCGGACTGCTGGCTGGAGCCTACGACAGTGACGATGAGTATCACTTCTACTACTGCATCAGCATGGATCAGGGACGTAGCTGGAGTGAACAGAGGAAGGCACGCGTCGACAAGAAGGTGCGAGACCCTGAGCTGGCCTACCTCGACGGCCGGTACTATCTGCACGGGCGATCGGGAAGCTACGGAGAGGGGTCAGATCGATTCGTTCTATACCAGTCCTCCGATGGAGAGAACTGGGGCGAGGGAATCATCGTCAGCAGCAATACCGGAAGAGGCGACGGCTACAGCGCCAATTGTAGGATCGGCAAGTACGACGACGGGGCTCCTGATCAGGTGATGGTGCTTTACAGCATCCAGTACAAGGGAGTCGACACCAACGAGTACGTCTTTTTCATAAAGCCCAACTAGTGTCCACTTAACGCGACCGGCTGAGACATCCTCAATAGAACGCGGTATGGGCAGGCACAAATGCCCTGTGTCCAGGCGGCAAAGGCTCGGTCTGGGAGCAGCCGATAATGGACTTCCTTGAGATGGTGGCGACCGTGGTACAGAATTCTGCACGCCACTCCCTCAAGTGGGTCGTCCTGGGCCTTCTGAGCACCTGTCTGGCGTCGGAGCGGTTCTTCTTCGAGCTCTGGCCCGACGTGGACATGAGTGTGGCGGGGGAGCTCCGTGCGGTCGAGAATCAGAGGTAACCGGATCGAGTATTACGATGTGGGCAGAGGAGAGGTGGACCAGCGGGCGTATTTGAACAGAATGTTGCGTTTAGCTCTACCGTTTTTTCGTAGACGCAACATTCTGCGCGAAAACGCTTCCTCAAATGCGCGGTACCCCGGGCTCGCAGGGTACGTGATTCATGCAGCTCCTGCGCGGTCAATATGGATCAGTAGGAGTCTAGGAACCGTAACTCACTTTCTTGGGCGCACTGCCGCGAAATCGTGGGTTTCGGAGACACACTTCTGCGTCGAGTGGGGCGACATCACTTCGATTTCAACTAGGCCCTCGCGTGATATAAGCCGTTCCACGAACCGCATCATCGATCGCCTAGAGACCGCTCTGGGTCGCCTTGAGTCGGATCGCCGCGTTGCACCATGACAGGCCGCTCCTAATCAAGATCGACGTACCTGATTTCAAGGTATTGGGCAAAATGCTGCGAGGTTACACGCTAAGGTCACCTGCCGGGCGAATCCGGTCCCAAAGAAGGCTTCCGAGCCGGCTCTGACTCTGCTGCCCAGCGGAGCTTGGGTAGCTTTTTCAGACAACCAGTGGGCCGCCCAACCAATTGATTTCACAGGGCTTGCTGTTACCGTATATTTTTACACCATTTTGCCCGCTACCCTAAACGCAACATTCTGTTCAAATACGCCCGCTGGTCCAGGTTGCTCAACGAATCGGCGGTCAGAAGTTTGGATGAAGGGTTGGAAGAGACCTTGACCTTACACCGGCTGGGGCTTTTTCCTGAATTGGGGATCAGTTTTAAGACCACTAATTGCATCGAATCCATTCTCTCCCAGATCCGGAAGGGCAATGTCAGGGGACGGCATCCATAGAAATCGGAAGGATAGGCGCAACTCAATCCGCCTTTTCCGCTGACACTCGGAATCTCGTTCGCGGCGAAGCTGGACCAGCGGGAGCATTTGAACGAAAACCTACGGTTTCGCGATAGGGTGCAACCGTCGCCCCTCGCGCCTTAGCGTGGATTCCTGTTCCATTGCTACTCGGACCCCAATCTCTACTCGATCCAAAAGGAGAACAAGCGGGCATTGTAGAGGCGAAACCGGAAGCGAACGCGTTGTCCCTGCAGGGAGCTGAGATCCTTCTGCCCCGTCCACTTGATTTCTGCTCGCAGATGATCGCCTTGAATGGATCGACACCGATCCTTGCTCCAACCTTCCAGGACCTTGCGGCCCCGTTCGTCGATCACCTCCACCCGAAGCTCCCCTTTGTTGGCGTCGGTGTTGATGAACAACTGGTCACCGTCAAAGCTTAGGGCCCGGGTCTCCACGAAACCGCCCTTTTCATCGGAGGTAAAGTAAGCAAAACGGTCCCGCTTGAGCTTGGCCAGATGGATGGCTGCTCGGTAGGGGTCGTCCGTCTGGAAGCGGTGGTTCAAGCCTGTGTAGTAGAACCAGAGCTCGTCACCGTGAACCTGGGGCCGGGACGCCGCTAGCACCTGGCCGATGTCGATGGCCCCGCCTCCCAGCTCGGAAACCGGAATGAAGGATGATCCACGGTCTCCCACCTTGACCCACCTCCTCAGATCTCGGCTGGTGGAGAGCTTGACCGAATTCACACCCTCCTGATTGCGATTGGGACTGTGCCCGCTGGCTTCAAAAAAGTTGGGCAAACCGATGTAGATGCCTTCGTAAGGGAAGACCGGCATGTTGTAGATCTCGGTGTTGTAGTGCTCCGGCTGATTGACAGTTAGCAATCGAAGCCTGGGATTCGACAGGTGCTCCCGCACTCGCTTCTCCCCCAACCGCTGGTCATACGCATCGGCGTGAAAGATCAGCTCGGGCTCCGTCCACTTCTCGAAATCTTTGCTCAGGGAGAGATAGACGGAGCGACCAAAAGGCCCCCGGTGCTTGACGGTAGCAATAAAGCGCTTCTTGACCTCGTCGTAATTGAGGTGAGAAGTGTCCTGGCTGGGTATGGGTGGAACATCCAACTTGGTGAACACATAGCCATCGGCCGAAACCACCGGATGCCGGTCTCTGTAACCAATCAAGCCCTTGTATCGACGCTCCCCGGTACCCTCCGGATCCAAAAGCACGTGCAGCACGAAAGCCTCGGGATCGTCCTCGACCAGGATCAGATTGTTGTCCTTGGAACCCTCAAACTCCCGCTTGCCCAGAGAAGGCTTCTCCCACGTAATCCCGTCCTTGGACCGGGCGAACAACGCCCTGGGGGTTGGGCCCGGTCCGGCGTAGTACCACATCTTCCAGACCTGTTCCTGGGGATCCCAACAGGGAGCACTGCGGATCTTGACACCCTCCGTGACAGCCGGATTCCAGTCTGGCCCCGGGTGCTTCTCCCAGGGCCTGTCGGCGGTGACAACTGGGTTGCCTTCGTACTTCACGGGCCGGTTGACCCGGCGTTCAACCCGGTAGAGGGATCCGATCAGGTAGTCGTCCAAAAGCAGCTGATGTTGTCCCGTGGGCAGGTGGACACGTCCCGGTGGCTTCGCCCCTTCGAGACCTACTATCAGCCATGACATCGCGAGAACAAAACCCAGGTATCTTTGTTGCTTCATAGCCATCTCCATAACTCCTGTCGGGCCAGTTTAAGCTGATAGAAGAGGTTTGCCTCAACCTCTCGCCCGAAGGAGCGGTGAGGGAATTTCGGGGGCAGCTTGTGGGGATGCCAAGAACAAAACGACAGGGATGCCGCATCTTCTAGCTTGAAAACGAGAGACCCTCCTCTAATTAAGAAGCTGCCACTCTGGCGCTTGCGCCCGCTTGAATCCCTGTTTGGCCAAACCTCTGCCCTCGGCTCGTCGAATGGCTTTTCGGGAAGCCTCTTCATCTGGCTTCAAGCCTCCCACGGGGCGCGTTAGTCTTCGGACTCACCCTCAAACTGAAACGCATAGAGACTCGCGCTGCGCATCCGGAAGTGAAGCCTCACCGGTTTGCCGGCCAGAGACGAGACTTCGGTCTTCCCCTTCCAGCTGAGGACCTTGGCAACGAGAGCGATCATCGTACCTCTTCGTTTCATTGCCTTCTTTCTCCTTTCATCTCACATGGTTTCCAGCCACTACGCTGTCTCCAAAGCAGGTTTCGACTGTGATGGGAATTCTACCAGCCTGGCGAATCGCTGAGCACGATGATTTCAACCATGGTTTTCTGCAATCTCAGCGCAGCCCATTCGACGTTTCGGAGAAAATGTGAATGTCCGCTTGTAGGGTGCGCCGTGGTAAGGCGGCGCCTTCCCAGTGGGTGAAAGACCCACCCGGCAACCGCTCCAGCCGGAAGCAACCGGAGCAACTATGCAGGTAACGAAATGGTTGAAGCCTCTGGTGAAGCGAGTCACGAATTGGTGACCGCGCGAGTGTGCAGGCCGTAACGTGAGTGAACGCTGAGCAAGCCTCGAAAAGGACGATGCGCAGGCCGACCCGGCTCCTAGACCGGGGAAGGCTGATACGGCTGGGGAAGTGAGCGAAGTCGGCACCCAGTCGCTGCGCCGGGGTAGTGGCGACAGCATGTACACCAGGGAAGCGCAGGCAACACGGGAAGCCCCTGGGCGTGGTCAGGGATGGCCAACCGGAAGCCCGTGAGGGACAGGCCGGGCGCCTGGGGGTGGCGGAGAGGCCCGTAGTACTGAGGAAGCCGGGTAATGCCGGTGGAGGGAAGGAGCCTTAGTTCAAGACGAATGCAGGACGTAGTGAAGGGACCAGGAGATTGGGCAACCTATCAACTCCGCAAAGGGTTCAGAAACTACAGAGGGCATTACACGCGAAAGCGAAGGCTGAGCCCAGCTATCGCTTCAGCGGTGGCTGGGTGAACTGGCGTCAGACCACGGAGTTGGTGCAGCAGTTGAACCGCGCCCTGCGCGGCTGGGCGAACTACTCTCGGGTAGGGATGACCAGCCGAGCCTACCGGGCGCTGGACAACAACACCGCTCCGCGGTTTCGCCGGTGGCTGCGCCACAAGTACCAGGTCAGGCGACGCAGGGGCGGGACGTATCCACTCTCGCACCTCTACGGGCACTTTGAGCTCGTGCGCCTGACCCAACTTGGGCGCGGCGAGCCGTGGGTGAAGGCGTGAGTCTTGTCCGAGAGCCGGATGCGGTAGTTCCGCCTGTCCGGTTCGATGAGGAGGATGTGGAAACGGAGTGATGGTCCGGCTATTGAGGCACCGCCAGACGAAAGGGGCGGCAACAGATAGGCCGAACCTTAGACCACCGCGCCACATCCTTACTCTACCGGAACCGGTCGGTCAGGGGCGATCTACTCTGAGACCGTTTTTGCGGTCTTTTTTGACTCGAGGCACGGCGGCCTGGAGACTACCGCTACGACCCGATTTCCTATTTGGTATCTCCAGCCTCGCCTGGAGCAATTTCGATATGGCTGATCGCGGTTTTTTGATCGGTGTTGCTGCCGCTCAATCGGAGGGTCACCCTCCAGCGACTGCCGGGCAGCGAGGATACCGAGAAGGCGTTGTCACCATCAAGAAGTTCGTACCAGCGCGATTCTGCCTCTGGGTTTCCGTCGCCGTCGCTGTCGCTTTCCAGGAGTAGCCTACCCCTGGCACCGCCAAAGGTGTACTGCTCTAGATCGGCCACATCTGATTCCCTGTCGGCATAGTAGGTCGCCGCCACGAACGTGTTATCGACGCGCCGCTTCATATCGCCGTAACCGGTGTCCGTTCCGGGATGCATGGGGCCATGTAGCAGTTCCGGACCCTGCCAGGAGCTGCCGTTGTCGTCCGACCAATAAACGACGGGCTTGCGGGTATAGCCCCCTCCCATGCTGTGGATGCCGAAGCCCCAGAGACGCCCCTCCCCTCTGCTGTAATCCAACACATTGTTGTGCTGAAAGTAGGGATTGCTCTCTTTATAGAGCCTTGCTCTTTGCCAGAGACCGTTGGAGATTCCCCCATTGATCTTGTCCGAGATCTCCTCCAAGGGCGCGAAGGAGGCCCCCATGTCAGTGCTGATCGTCTGCCAGGTATGGCGGGTGCCGGCCCCGTCTCGAAGGATCGCAACGATGGTTCGATTACCAACATATTCGATGGCCGGTTCGAAAGTGGCACCGCTCTCGGGCTGTTCCTCGTCGGAAAGAGGGCCGATCCAGCTCAGAAAGCGGTACGATTTCCCATTGTCGGTCGACCGTGCCAACAGCGTTCCCGCCTGGGCGTCATAGTGGAAGTACTGAAACGCCATGTAGACATGGGTCGGGTTCTCAGGGTCGACGAAGTAGTCCTCGGTGCCGATCGCCCGATCATCGTCCGCACCGTCGACACCCTCGACGCTGATACGATCGAGGTCGAGATCCCAGGTCTTGCCCTGGTCCTGGGATCGGAGCTGCTTGGTGCCGGTACTGTAGGCGGTACGCCAGAACTGCAGGATCAGGTCTCCGTTGGGCATCCGGTACAGGCCTGGCTCGCTGTGGGTGTAGCCGTCGTCATAAGGCATGCCGTCAATGGGCGTGCCATCGAACCAACGATTCAGTCCCCCCCAGGTCCTCCCCTCATCGGAGGAGGTGAGGATGTGAATTGCGTCCCAGTCGTCCCAGGAGATGTGGTCGACTCCAGACCGGAAGGCCATGACCCAACGATTCTCATCGAGGATGGCAATCATGCATCGTCCATACCAATCGTGGGGGATCCCTTTGGCGTCCGTGAAAGGTTTCTCCGAGCCATCGACCAGCACCTCGATGGTCTTGGCACCGAACAGGTCCAACCGAGCGATCGTCGTCACACGAGCCGATTCGATCGGACCCGACCAGTCGTGCCATCCGCTCGTCCAGGAACCCTCGGAGGCACCCTCCAACACCAATCCACCTTCGCCTACCGCGACGCCCTGGGCAGAGTCGCTGGCCTCACGCCAGTCGGCCGCCGATTTCAATCGCCAGGGTTGACGGAAATCTCCGCAGGCTCCGATCGCCACTACAAGCAGCGTGGACAAAGCTACTAGTTTGATCATGATCCTCTCCTCCTCTAGCAGTCGTCTTCAGTCCCCGGAATCTCCTTCAGCTCGTCCTCTATGACTTCGGCCAGCTCTACCCAGTTTCTGCTGTAGAATCCCGAATGCTGAAGTTCTCGGTACCTGCCAACTTTGGGAACTGGCCATTTTACGGATCCGCACCAATCGAAGCTGGATTAATTCCGGAATGTCCCCCTATCACAAGCTTGAGGTCGCCAACGGCAGAAGGGACTCGAACAGTGGGTAGGTCCAGGCAAGGTTCGCGGAAAGCCTAGCGAAACTGAAACGAGTAGAGCTTGGCGTTCTGAAACAGGAATCGAATCCGGATCGCCTGACCCTCCAGTTTGCCCTGCACATCTCTCCCGAGCTGGTACTGCTGTCGTGAATCCGGCCCGGCGTCACCTCCACCGCCACGATTTCTTTCGTCGTCTCGTCGACACCCAGGTGCAGCTTACGCCAGGCTCTTCGCCGACCGCGCCGATGCTTTCGTACGTGCCACTCACCGGCACCGTAAACTTTCAGTCCCGTGGCATCCAGGCCGACGTGCCGAGGTCTAACACCTGGACCGACCGACAACGACGGCACTACAGAGCCTTGTCGTCTGCTCAAAGTGCTGTAGTCCGGAACCGGAGGCTCGAGTCTCAGTAACTCCAAGAGCGAAGAAAGGAAACCTTGCGTCGCCCGCAGACTGAGATGGAACACCGACTTCAACACCAGTGCACACTGGATGGCCGTCTCGGAATAGACCCGCGGCGCGCCTCGACCTCTCTGCGGGTCAGTGTTCCGCCAGGCTACAACTGCTTCTTCGTCGAACCAAAAGGTCAGCCGACCCCGGGAGATCAGCGCTTGATTGTAAGCTGGCCAGTTCCGAACTCGATACCGGAAGGTGTATTCATTCGGCGTCATTCCTCATACTGGCACCCTGGACCGATCGGAGACAAGCCCACGCGCCGCAGTGATTTATGCAACAACGCCCCGGAACCCGGTCGATTCCACCCTCTTTCCTGGAACTCAACCAAAGCCTCCCTTGCTGATGCCTGTCCGTTCCAATTCAGTGTGCGGATCGAATCCTGACGGTGGGGAGTCCGTGTTACAGAGGCAAGCCAGTGGACTGATCCAGCGGGCCTTGTCCGTAGCAAGTCAGCTCTGCTACACTCTCGGTTCTAGTGAGGCGACTCATCCTGGCCCTGCTTTTCCTTGTCGGAGGTTGTGGTGAGACTCCAGACTCCTCCGAGTCACCGCCACGGATCGTCTTCAACAGCGACGGGACCGGCCTCACCCTCTCCGAGTTCACTCCCGTGCTCTCTCCAGAGCAGCTCTGCCGGGTCATCAATGAGCTCGAGGAGACGCCTGTGGACGTCTTCGCCTGGTGTCCCGACCTGGCAGGTGATGTCGTCACTTATCCATCGAAGGTGGCGCAGGTGGGATATGGCGAGCGGGTCAGCGACCAGGAGTGGGACAGGTTCCACCCCCGCATGCGCCGTCAGGGTGAGAATGTTTCTGGTTTCATTGCCGCTGGCAACGACCCGATCGAGATCCTTTCTCAGCGGACCCGCCAACTGGGTAGGCAGTTCTGGGTCAGCCTGAGGATGAACGACCAGCACGAGGATGATCAGAGGCGCTTCGGGATCAAGGTGAGCGCCTTCAAGCGAGACCATCCGGAGCTGCTGATAGGTACAGATTTCCCCTTGGGACGGGGAGCCTACGCCGAGCGATTCGGCCGCACGTATGGATGGAATTATTCTCGGGAGCAGGTACGTGAGCGAAAGTTGGCCGTGATTGAGGAACTGCTCTCGCGCTACGCTGTGGATGGCATCGATCTCGATTTTCAACGGGGTCCCTGGTACTTCAAGAAACAAGAAGAGAAGCTGGGTGGTCCCATCATGACCGAGTTTGTGCGGCAGGTGCGGCGAAAGATCGATGAGATTGCCGCCAGTCAGGGGCGCTCTCTGACTCTCTCCGCCCGAGTTCCTCCAAACTTCGCCCAGGCCGAGGGGATCGGCCTGGCTGTAAGGGACTGGATCCGGCAGGGACTGGTGGACCTGATCACCCCCATGGACAGTGGATACCTGGACATGAACGCAGATGTGGAGGCTTTCGTGGACGAAGCCGGCAGCACGGGAGCGCGGGTAGGAGCAGGTCTGGAGGTCAGCACCATGGGCTACGGACACGCGACTCTGCCGATGCTGCGCGCGGCCGCTTCCGGCTACTATTGGGAGGGGGCCCAGACCCTCTATCTGTTCAACTTTGACTGCCACCGGAGCCAGCGTCTGCGGGAACACCCAGAGGGCCGCCGCTTCGGCGAGTACACGGCAGAGGAGATCCAGGCACTCCAGGAGCTGGGCTACCCCCCAAGAATCGCCAAGATGGATAAGCACCACTTCGTGACCCGGGATATGGCCGGGCTTGGACCTGCTGAGGGTGGTAGCAAGCAGCTGCCCAGAAAGCTCCCTGAGGATGGGAGTGTGGCTCTATTCCGGTTCACGGTGGGAGACGATCTGGGGCCCGAGCACAGGGAAAAGACCCCCTATTCGACACTTCTCCGGGTCACGATCCAGGGATCCGACGAGTCTTCCGCTTTGGCAAGATTCCGCCTGAATGGATCTGTCCTCTCGGCCAGCCAGGTCCGTACCGCGAGATTGCGGTCGGTACCCCGAAGGGACCCGAGTCGGGACAGACCTGTGTGCATCCTGGACTTTCGGGATCCACCTCTGAAACAGGGAAGCAATGAACTGGCCCTTTCACTCCACAAGGCTGGGGCCGAACCGCTGCGAGTCGAGAAGATAGAAGCCCTCATCGACTACCTGAATGACCTGGCGTTGAAACTTGGACGGGCCGGCGAGTCCACGCAGAGATGAGAGCGTGTATCGTGGGACATTGCCCTCGCCTGAAGCCCAGATCTCTGGCTGCGATCTGAGCCTACGTCGGTCCTCATTCTCTCGAAAGGAAATCCATCGGTCGACACTGAAGTAGGGGCTAGGATCTCCTGATCGCGGGATTCCGGGCTGTCTTCGAGTGCCCTGGGGCAGCTCCATGATGGTTCGGTACTCGTAAAGGATGCCGGTGACGCCGGGAATCGTTTCCAGTTCCTCTACCAGCCGCTCGCGGACCCGTTGTGGCTGTTTACCCCGACCGTAGGCGGGCTCTGGAAAGGTCCGGTAGAATCCCCCGGGGTGGACGTACAGTCTGACTCCTGCCCGGCGGCAGGCGGGACCATAGTCTTGCCGCAGAGACTGCTCGATGGGAGCGAGGCCCAGCCCATCCTCCTGGCTCTGCAGGTAGCCCATGGCCCTTTGCGTGCGGTGCGGATACAACCCTCTTCCGGCGACATGACCCACCAGCAGGTCATCGATGATTCCCTCGGAGACCCAGGCTCGCCAATCGATCTTGAGGTTGCCGAAGGGTGGACCCAGATAATCGCCCTGAGGGACTCCGACGCATAGATTCTGCCCTCTCTTTCCGAGGTGGGACTTGAGCTCGCGTAGGAAGGTCGTGAAGTACTCTCCCCTCAAGGCCCTCCATTTCTCCAGATCGAAGGTCTGCCGCAGGATGTCCCGGCCGTAGCGACGTCGGTATTCCTGGACGATCGGCTGGTTGAACCCGAACTCGTCGGCGTGCCGGGCTGGCGGCGAATGGGATCGAAGGCTCAGGTAGACGCCGTCGAACCGAAACCGGTCTGAGAAGGTCCGGATAACGTCGAGCATGTAGTGGCGGACCTGGGGATAGGCATATTCCATCACTCCCCAGTGATGACGTCGTCCATCGATCGTCAGGGACCGATCGCAGGCCAGGTACTGCGGATTCTCCGCCGTAAAACGAGACTGCCACGGAAAGGGAACCGAGTCCCCGTAGAGAACTTCGGGAGGGCAGCCCTCATCCAGCACCGTAACCCAGACATAGGAAGCGATTTCCTGCTCCCTCAAGGCATCGACGACCGTCTCCAACAGCCCTGAATCCCAGGCTGCCTGAGTCGTTTCGAGCCACCTGTGATGGGTGTCGGCAGTGGGGTTGAACCGGTGAAAAAGCAAGACTCGAAAGTCGTCGGCACGGAAAAAGACCTTCCGAATGCCGCCAGCCTTCCACCTCCTGGCGGCCTTGCGGACCTTGTCCGGTGTGTCCAGCAGAGCCACGCCCTCGAAGTCTCCCACAATCACGTCCCCCCAGCTGATCCGCATGACCTTCTCCTTGGGCGCTGCAGCCAGGGAGCAGCACACCAGGATCAGTGGTCCGACCAGGTTTCTGTGCATTCTGCGTACCTTTTGTAAGATGGTCCCTCCTTCTTCCTTGGGCGTGGCGTCATCCAGCGATTTGAGTTACGGCATCGGCGTGCATGGATCTGTGTCCACCAGCCAGGATCGAGTCCTCTCCTTGTCCCGCTCATTGTACCTTGGACATTCTCTGTGCATATTCTTCACAGATCTCTTCGTGCTACCCTCATTTGGGTTGGGTCCAGACTTCTTCTCTGCTCATGAGGACGTTTTCGGAGCGCCGGCAGATGACCAGACCCCGTTTCGATCAGTTTCCTCGAGACACACAAGGGCATCCCAGACAGCCTGTGGTTCAGGGGCGTCCTCCAGGAGGCCGGGACGCGTGCAATTCGGTGTGATCCTGAGCCAGTACGCTTCCGGGCGGTCGTTCATTTCGACGTTTCCGGGCAAGATCTGAGTGACCGGTTCTCGAGAGCAGTCATTCCGAGAAGCCAACTTTGCCACTCTGAGACGAGGGGCTGCTACGGCCCCCAGTGGGGGCACTATTGCTCCGTCGAAATCAAGCTATGAGTAGGGAGGTCTGCTATAGTCGCAGCAGTTCCTCCGGAAAAAGCCTGAAAGGGAAGCGATGTCTTGGAGAGGCTCGGGCCGGGGTCCTGTCGGTGGTGAGGCGTTTTCGACGACCCACTGGAGCATGGTTCTGGCTGCAGCTGGCGGCCAAGACTCAGATTCCCGGAGAGCCCTGGCCACCTTGTGCGAGACCTACTGGTACCCGGTTTACGCCTATGTGCGGCGCAGAGGATACGATCCCGAGTCTGCGCAGGATCTAACCCAAGGCTTTTTTGCCCGCTTTCTCGAAAAAGAGTCCGTCAAGGCCGCCAGGCGGGAACGAGGCAGGTTCCGCAACTTCCTTCTGGACCCAGCAACGCAAACATCTCGGGTTTTCGCGAAATGTTCCGTTTCCAGTCAAAAACGAGCGCCCTCCGCAAATGCCCAGTCCGGACGGCCTCGAGGCCGCGACGGCTCCAACCCAGCTGGCGAGCGTAGCGGAACATAGCGGAACAACTTCGGGTGGTTGTCCTAGCCCCCCCCCGTACCCCCCTCGAACAAGGGGTGCCAGTGGAAAACCGGGGACACAACCCCTTGTGGACTGGGCATTTTACCGATAGCGAGGGGAACCGGAACAATCGGGAAAGCGCGTGCAGTGCGCGTGTTGCTATTTCGGGCAGCACCCTGAGCTTCGTCTGGCCCACGACTCATGGGGCCCTCGCTGACAACTTCGGGTTCGAGGCCGCATTTATCTTCGCCCTGGTGGCAGCGCTTTTCTCGCTCGTCCTGATTTCGAGATTGCCCCGGGCAGAAGCAAGAGGGAAGGTCGAGTCCTAGAGCGGCCAAGGGTGGGGACAAAGATCAAGTGTGACGTGGTCAAACCGAATAGGAGGTCTTTGGATGACACAGCAGGAACGCACTATCCTGGCTCCGGAGCAGCTTCATTCCCCCGATGGTGAGTACTCCTGGGGGATAAGGGTCAGGGCTGGCTCTCTGATCTTCCTGGCCCAGACCGCCCTCGATTCGGAAGGTGTTCTGGTAGGCGAAGGCGACGTGGCGGCTCAAACGCGACAGGTCTTCGAGAATATTGGTCACGTTCTCGCCAGCGGTGGTGCCTCCTTCAGCGACGTCGTCGAGTTCGTCACCTATCTGGTGGGGATCGAATCGGTCGAGCCCTTCCTGGAGACCCGGAGCGAGTTGTTTCGGGAGTTCTACCCTGACGGGGACTATCCCACCAACGCGCTCCTCAACATCCATTCCCTGGGTGGGAGCAAGGCACTGGTGGAGATCAAGGCGATCGCTGTCCTGCCCTGAAGGAATTGCAGCTGGATCCTCGGCCCGGCTCTTATCCTCAAAGTGTTCCAGCAGCCGCCTATTCTAGGCCCGGATGATGGCATCGCAGCAGTCGATGTCTCATGAACAATCCCCGCTCAGGGGCCGGTCTCTTCATACTCGATCGAGACCGATTCGAGGATTGGAGAGTTGGCCGACTGGGGACTGACCAGGCTGGCTTTGTATTGGATCCATCGGGCCTGGCCAGCCAGTGGCGTCCCGGGCTCACTGTAGTACGTTCCCGGCCCGGAAGGGCCAATCCAGGGAGCCGCTTCCAACTGCTTCCTGCTCGGGGCTCCTCTCAGCTGGAACTCCAGGGAGGTCCGGTGAGGTGTTCGTCCGCTCCAATTGAGGCTTCGCAGGCGGACGGAGCGGCCTGCGTCGAAGACGGGCGAAACGTAGTCGTAGCGGTCGCTCCTGTCGTAGGCCTGACCGATGTCCACACCGGCAAAGCCATGGGGACCGCGTGAGGGGAGGGCGGTTCTCCGTAGCGGGGAGAAGCCTTCAGGCCCTCCCCAGTAGAGGAAGGAGTCGGTGCGGTGATTACCGTCCTTCTGGTGGCACTGGAGAAGGATGTCGACGTGTCCATCGCGATCAAAGTCCGATGCCAGCACGCCAGCGGCCGAGTCACTGGCTAGGCGGGTCACTCGGTCGGCAGAGAAACCACTCTCACTGTTCCAATAGATGTAGGAGGGATTGCTTCGCGTATCTCCGCCATGGTAGCTGCTGACGACCAGGTCCAGCAGACCGTCCCCGTTTAGATCCGCGGCCGCCGACTTGGACGCTCCCAGTACCGGCAAGATCGATCGGTGCGCCTGGGAAAAGGGATGGTCTGGATCTCGTCCTCCCCAGTAGATGAAGGCGTCACCGCGCGGTGACCCACCGTAAATGAGCGGGAGGCCATCCTCGGTGTGCATGGTGTCGCGAGGGGTGTCCAGATCGAAGAGGTTGGCGGCGATCAGGTCCAGATGGCCGTTACCATCCAGATCGGCCACCTGCACCGAGACCGCGGCCCGGACCGGGAGTCGTGTGTGGTTCTCCGGATCGAAACCTCCGGAGCTGTTCCAGTAGATGAGGACCTGCTTGTTGATGCCGGCGAACACCAGGTCCACCCAGCCATTCTGATCCAGGTCGCCCAGGGTAAGACCCCTGAGGTCGGTGGCAGGAAGCGCCAGGCGATTCGCCTCACTGAACCCGACAGGCCCTCCCCAGTAGACGTGCGTCACGCTGCTGCCCGCCCTCCACTCGGCCAGGGCCAGGTCCAGGTAGCCGTCCCGGTTGAGATCTGCGGCGCGTCCCGCCATGCCGCGGCTCCAGAGGAGGGTTTCATCCCGAACCGAGTAGCCTTCTGGTCGCCCCCAGTAGATCACCGAAGAGAACGATAGATCCACCCGGCCGTCCTGGTCGAAATCCACTGAGGTGTAGGATCCTCCTCCTCGGGGGAGGTCCTCTCGCCGCCCGGCGTCGAACCGGCCGCCGTCGTCGCCCCAATAGATGTAGACCGGCGTCGGGGACGTTCCGTCGCGCTTGTTGAAGAACACCAGGTCCTTTTCGCCATCCCGGTTCAGGTCCTCGGCCAGGATCCCGGTGGCTCCCCAGCCGGGCAGCTCGGTCCGACGTCCCGGGTCCGGCCCCTCGGGGCCGCCCCAATAGACATAGGACTCGGTGGCATGGCTGATGCCCGTCTCGGCAGGCTTGCGGACGGCGCCGTCGCTGTAGTGGGCAAAGAGCAGTTCGGCATGGCCATCGCCGTCCAGGTCCTTGATGGTGCAGTCGGCCGCCCAGCGGGTGGGGAGAGCGGTCCTCCAGTTGGCTCGGAACTCTCCGGCGTGCCCCCAGTAGATGTAGGAGATGCCTCCGGCGGAATTGGCAAAGACGATGTCCGGATGGCCGTCTCCGTTGAGGTCCCCAGTGGCCGCCGCCTGGGCCCCGACCGTGGGAAGACGAAGCTTCCGGTGTGGGCTGTACCCATCAGGTGAGCTCTGGTAGACGAAGGAGTCGATGGCCACCGTCTCGACAATCTCGTACTGATCGAACTCCAGGTCCCGCAAACGACGGGAATTGGCCAGGACGATCTCCGGGAGGTCATCCCCATCCAGGTCACCCAGGGCCAGTCCAGAGCTACGCTCGCCGGGCAGGAAGAGGCTGGCCCCGCCGGAGTAACGCCCACCGGCGCTGCCCCAGTAGAGCAGAGCTCCCCCTTCGCCTTCCTGGTTGCCCTCCATGGCGAAGACGATCTCCGGGAACCCGTCCTGGTTGAGGTCGGCCACTTCAACGTCACGAGCATTAATCGTCTTCAGGGAGCTCCTGTCAGATTTACGGTATCCGTCCGCCGAGCCCCAGTAGATGAAGGACTTCTGATAGCGGTCGACGCTCATGTGGAAGCTGCGTCCACTGTTGGCGAAGACCAGATCGGCGTGGCCGTCCCGGTTCAGGTCGGACGCCGCTACGGCCTCTGCTCCCCGAGTGGGGAGTCCGCTGCGGCGAGACGGGTCGAAGCCGGCTGAGCTTCCCCAGTAGATGAAGGAATCCAGGTCGGTCCGGGTGTAGTTGGAGCGGTTGACCACAACCAGATCCAGGAATTCGTCCCCATTCAGGTCTGCGGCCGTCCCGGATATGGCGCCATTGGCGGGCAGGCGGAGGCGGCGGTCTGGATCGAAGCCGTCCTGGCCCCAATAGATGAAGAGGTCGACCTTGTCGCTGCGGTCGTGGTCGCTGGGGAAGACGACATCCAGGTTGCCGTCATCGTTCAGATCCCAGAGGTTGATGAGACGAACACTGCCGTCGGCGGCAACGTAGGTGTTGACTCCGCCGTCGGCGAAGCTGCCGTCTATCAGCTCCACGAAGCTGGATGTGGTCCAGGTCTTCGAATCCTGTGCGACCGCCTGGGGGAGTGCGTGTGTGAGACAGCAGGCCAGCACTCCCATCGCCAGGGTGTCACTTAGACGCCGTCTGCTGAGATCGCCATGATGGCCCAGTGATGCCATGCGCCATAAATTCTGAACCAGGGAGCTCGCACCGCGAAGACCCGGTGCAAAACTTGTGGCGCGTCGCACAACTATGTCCACCATTCGATGTCGGAGAACGCCACTATAGCAGCTGGTCGTCGAGCGTGCCCCCCCTTATGACAGGTCCGGAGAATTCGTTTGAGACGGCTTCCTACTTTCTGCTATACAATCAAGCCAAGGACTACATCGTGATCTGGCGCGAGCTGACCCAGGGACGGGACCGGGGCTACAGCCGAGAGGACATGGAGAAGATCCTGGGGAGGAACTTCCTGCGGGTCTTCAGGGCCAATAGTATCAGGAGGAACCATGAAGAATCTGACCCGACGGGAATTCCAACAGATCACCGGCATCACCCTGGCGTTCTCTCCACTTTTCGGGGGAATCGCTTGTGGTCCGGGCGAGACCTCCCGCCCCGACGCATCTTCTCCAGAAGCCGCTCCGGCTAAGGGACCCCTCACGATGACGCTGGGACCGGCCGATGTCACCATTCCGCCGACCCAGCCCGAGGGGGACACTTGGCGCTACGGCCTGGGTTTCCCCTTCCAAGTGGCAGCCGGCAAGGTGGGGCTTTTCGCCGGTCTGCGGGGCAAGCGGGGCCACGACTTCGAGGTGGGCACGGACGTTATTCTCTTCAGTGATCTGTCCCAGATCTCGGCCGAAGGGGCGATTCCCATCTCCCGCAACCACGACGAGAAGAATCCCAACTCCAGTCCCGCCGGCGCACCGTCCATCATGGTCAAGTATCCGGTCCAGGGCGGCTTCGTCCCCGCCGAAGCGAAGCTCGAGGATGGCTCTCCCCATCCCCACGCCGGGACCGGCTTCGGCCTCTGCCAGGCCATCGCCTGGACTGCAGATCAGGAGAGCGTCTTCCTGGGTAACGAGATGTATGCGTATCTCGAGGTCTATCAGCTGGCCTATGACGACGAGGGTGGCTTTCGGATGATCGGAGAGGAGCGGATTCCCTACGGCGAGCTTCTGGAGGGTGCGGTATTGTCTAATCCGGGCCTCACCAATGCCATCGCCGATGGGGAAGACCTGCTCTACACCATGGGCGGAGGGATCGAGGACGGACGCGGCTCGGGTCTCACGCGGTGGCGCCGGCTAGACGGAAAGTGGAGACCCGTCTCCTGGGTTCCTGTCACCGAGCCCGACGGGTCCTTCGAGCCCAGCGTCATCCGCGACCTGGACGGAAGCCTCCTCTTCTGTGCCCGGGGAGGGAGGGACGAGCTCGGACGGAGGCGGCTGCAGTCCCGAGTCTGGCGATCCCAGGACGGCGGCGAGAGCTGGAGCAAGATCATTCACGTGGAGGGTGCCGTGGGGGGCTGCCCCATCACCCTCAATCAAGCCGCCGACGGCACTCCCTACATCGCCGCCAATCTGAACGAGGTCACCCTGCATCCCCTGAGCGAGAGCGCCCGGCCCAAGAAGGACGATCGAGGAATCGTCTACGCGGCAGCCGCCGGCCGGGAGAAGCTCTGCTTCTGGCCCCTGAACGAGGCCAGGGACGCTCTGGAGACTCCGATTCTGGTCCGCGACTGTGTGGCCGAGTTTGGCCTGGCGCCCTCGGGCGACTTCTGGGCGGTGGATCATCCTTCGGCCATGACCGTGCTCCTGGGCGACGGCCAGTGGCACAACGTCATCGGCATGCGGATCTGTGACACCGCCGAGGTGAGGAACGGTGCCGATCCCGTCCCACAGACCGGTTTCTACGTCGAGGAGGTCCTCTCGCCGGGGAAGCCCATTCCGCTGTGGAAGTTCTGACACGCGGGTTCGGCCTTTCTGAGAAAGGCCGCTACAGAAGACCCGTTCTCCTGGATTGGTTGTAGTGGCCGTTCTGCGAGCGACCCGTTCTATGACCGGCCTTGCTGCTCGCTCCGATTCGGCGTGAAACCCACCCTTGCGATTTCCCGGTGTTTGACCTCCAGCAGGAGCCCGTCCAGCTGTATCGACTCCCGTGTGGACCCTGCTGGCTGTCTCAGAGTCAGCTCGAATCTGTTCTCGCCGGTCTGGACCTGAGAGGGTTTCAGCAGACAATCCAACCAGTGTCCCTGGGTGTTGGCTTCCAGCTTTCCGACGGGCGCCAGCTGGGGAAGGGCGTTGCCGTTGAGACTGGACTCCAGATCCTCTCCGCCCACCAGTCCCACCAGATGGACTCGTAGTCGCAGTTGGGACACCGATTCCTCCTGGACATCGCTGCCCACACGCCAGGTGACGCTGAGGCGCTCTCCCGGCTTGCACTCCAGGGCCCGTTCCCTCTTGTTGAGGTGGTCTGCGCCGTAGATCTTGTCCAATCCGGCGATGATGTCGGCATCTCCGATTTCCCGCAGTATCTGGTGATCTGGATCGAAGAGGTTGAAGGTGTAGAGCCCATCGACACCCGCGCTCCACGCACTCATGGCCGCTCCCCGCCAGGCGGCAAGCATCCCCGGCCAGGAATTGACCGCTTCCCAGTGGGAGTTTTTGGCCGCATACCATTCCTCGACCGTGTCATAGCCGCTGTCCAGGAAAGCCCAGTGCTGCCAGAAACCCCACTCCAGACAGGTCAATAGGAAATCGCTTTTTGAGCCGGGGTGTTGTGCCAGCGACGAGGCTCCAGAAAAGGGATGAACTGGAGTCTCTGGAGGGGAGATTCTGGAGGTGGAGGGGTCGGAAGCGTCGGGGTGGGGGGAGGAGCGTCTGATGGAGAATTGGGCCGGGAGTCAAACCGGGAAGAAGAGGGGAAATCAGGCGCACGGGTAGTGGAGAGGACAGCGGGAGGTTCGCTCCTCAGTCCTCGAATACGGGGAGATCGTCCCAGAAGATGGAGTCGGTGGAGACCCGAACCTGTTGCGCTTGGGTGGGGGAGAGAGTGGCCAGGAAGGCCTCCAGCTTGTGGGCCAGGAGTGGGGGAGGAGGAGAGCGCTGGGCCCTTTGCTAGGAACCCAGGTGCTGGAGGATGCGGAGGATGACGCGAGGGTCCTCGATGAAGGCCAGGATGCTCATTTGGTGAGCGCATCGAGGACAGGTCAGGGGGTCGACTTCGTAAACGTTCTTGAGGAGGCGAGCCCAGTTGGCTCGTCGTCGGACGCCGAAGGCCTCAGCGGGGGAATGGAGGTCGTCACAATCGGGCTGGCTCCTCGTAACGCAGAGAGCCAGGGCTTGTCTGCGCCTGCCACGCGAGGCGTTCGAGTAACGGCCATAGTAACGGATCATTCGCTCATTCGAGCCAGGGATGTGCGACGTAACCAGGGCGATCCAGTCCAGCGCGTCCATGGAGCGAGAGAGACCCTGCTTCGTCTGGTATTCGATCTGTCCCCGCTGCTCGTCAAAGTGCAACCTGGAGGCGGCAAAGCTGGGACGCAGGATGTAGGCGGCCAGGCGCTCCAGAGCGGGCTTGTCGTCCTGGTCCACGGGACGGGAGCAATAGACGTGAAAACCCGAATGGTGCCAACTGGCCAGCCGGTTGGCAAAGTCCCGACTCAAGCGACGTTTTGAGATCAACATCTCGCGCACGTGGTGTGCGAAGAGCCGGGTCAGGATCTGGGAATCGGGGTAGGAAATCCGGGAAACTGTCCCAGAGCGATCCCAGGCACCATCGGGGACCAGCGAGTGCAGGTGGGGGTGGAAATTGAGCGTATCGCCGTAGCTCTGGATGGCCACGATGGCTCCGGGCACCGACTCCTTGCCGAGAGCGGCTTGAAAGTACTGGCGTAGAGTCTTCCAGGCACATCGAGCCAGGTCTCCCAGTAGACGGCGATCCCGCCGGAAGGCCGGTCGCAGCACCCGGGGGATGGTCCAAACATACTGGCGGTGATCGACCGGCTCCAGGACCTCATCGGTGACCCACTCGACGAAGGCGGCCACCCGCTTGGCTTGACAGGAAGGACAGAAATATCTCGTCTTGCAGGAGAAGGCCAGCAAGTATTCGTGCTCACAGCTGGGACAGTGGATGCGAGCGAAGCCGTGGCGCAGGATTCCACATTCCAGAAACCGCTCGACGCTTCGCTCGACCACAGAATGCCAGGGGCCCTGCTCCTTTTGCATAGAAAAAGGGATAGGCCCGCTTGAACTCCTCCCAGTAGGCCTCCAAACATTGGTAGAAGGCACTCCCTTCCGGGTGACGTTGTCGATAGGTTGCCGTCGGGCTCACTACCCGGTGACAACGTCGGCCGCGAGTAAATCACCACCTCAGCGATATGAGCGGGTGGGAAAGCCCTGGGTCTCACCCGAAGAGGCGCCGCGTCGGGCGGCCGCAGGGGTGGTCCGTGCTTGAAACTGCCGTCCTCGTCCTTGTTTCTCGAAAGGGCAACCCATTCTTCTCAGCCACAAGCTCTTCATAGTCGCATGCCGCTTGACCTACGGGGAATGACTCCTCTTGGCCCCGTTAGCGGTCATTCATTCGAACGTTTGCGGAGAAAAGTTGGATGGCCGCTTGTAGGCGAGGCTGTGTGAAAACTCATTCATGATTTCGGATTTGAAATTCTGACTTCATAGGATCGCGTGTAAGCCACGATCTCCGTCGTAGGAAGGGTAAAGAGACCCCTAAATCAAAGAGGTTTCGGACTTTTCACACAGCCTCAGGCGGAACCGGTCATTCAAACAACCCGAAATGCGCCCCCGCGAAGGGCGGTTGTTGCTGCTCTTTGGCGCGATTGCATTGAGACGACAGCACGCTTAGCCGAATTTCCTGATGGACCAGACTCCGGCTCCCCCGATAGTCTTGCTGACCAGGCACAGAACAGGCCGAGCGATTCTGGTCCGTTATTGGTCCAATAAGAATTACCCAGGCTTCCCGACCGCTACCTAGCGTTCCTCAATGTGACCGTGAGTCTAGATTACTGGTTTTCCGGGTGGGGCTTGAACTCATAACCCAACGGTTGTGTGGACCGGCTGCCGTCGATGAAGTGTTAGAGTACCCGCGAAGCACCCCGACGGAGCGCCCTGAAAAAGTGTCGTCCAGTTATCGTCCAGTCAGAAAGCTATAGGATATCGTCAGATATCACTTGGTCGATGCGGCGAAAACCCAGTAACCAATTGAGTTTTCAGTAGTTTTCGTTAGATTTCACGTTGCTGCCCAACAGATTTAGGATCTGGTGCATCGGAACCCAAGTCACCAGGCCGTACCCCGAGCAACGGAAGCGGGCCGCTATTGGTCCAATAAGAATCACCCTGGCTTCCCAATCTCCGCCAACGAGGATGGCTAGAGCAAAGAGGAACTAGTCATTCGCGACGCGAATCGGCCTGGGGTCTTAAATTCTGAACTCTTTAGTCACCCACCTCGCAACCCCGCATCTCGGGGATCGAGGATTTTCTGGATCTTCATTGCCAATACAGTAGAACGCTCGCTCTCGTCTCCAGTCAACGAGCGGCCTTACTGACCCAGTCTCGAATTCTCACTTCGGAACCTCCAAGCTGGCGGGCTATGACAGGAACGGATTTCCCTTCTTTATACAGTCGGCGTGCCCTGTTCTTTTTCCTGCGACGATCGTCGGCATCACGGAGAGCCTGTTTGATACCGCAGTCCTCACAGTAATTGTTACACCCCAGTTTCGGGCGCTTGCGGAAGCGAACATAGGGAAGCCCGCAGCCAGAGCACGCGTACAAACTGTCGGAACGAGAAAGGACTAACAGAAGCTGCAAGGCCAGAGGACCAAGAATCGTGTGATCGCTACCGAAAGAGACGCTGGTTCTCCACTTGTTTCGATTATCCCAGCCTAGACGCAAGCCTACCCTACCAAGCTCAAGCCAATCGTTGACCTCAAGGTACAGGAGGAATTCAGCATCTTTGATAGGCTCACTTACGCCGTGCAAATCATCCCAGTCCACTCCTAGTGTAGCCCAATTTTCCTTTGAACCAATCCGCTGTGGTGGGGAGGTGAGTTCCGCCGCGACGTTGACCAGAGCTGCCACCCGCTTTGCGATCTCGATATAGTTAATCCAAAGTTCTCCTCGAATCGAAGACAACCCATCTGAGACCAGAAAACGCTTCCCCCCAATCGCAAGCTCATTCGGAAATGAGGGGGCCTTGAAAACAACCTCGGCCAGTCCTAGAACCCCCCACTTTTGAGCGAAGCTCAAGACTTTTTCCCCTCGTTTCGTCCGGGCAAGAGAGAGGAAATCTGACAGCATCTTCCCCTCACCCCTGACCCAACGGTGTGGGGGCTGCGGTGAAACTTTCCAAGTCAGCATCTCGCCCTCGACAGCAAGGTTGTCGGGAACCAGAACGGCGTCGCTCTGGACCGGCCTTCCAAGGTCTCCGTCCTCATTAACGAAACCCGCCAATTCCCACTTGAGTCGCTCTGAAAGATTAACCATAGTCAAACCATAGTCTACTGCTTCTCCATTACCAGCATCAAGATCTATTCTGTCCAACATGACACAACAAGCTACAAGGAAACTTCTGATCACGGGCCCTGAGGTGGCACGAAGGCTGGGCATTTCGAGATCTCTAGCATACCTGTGGATGCGCTGCGGGATCTTGCCGACCATTCGGGAGGGACGCACTGTGCGTGTCCCTCTGGCAGCCCTCCATCGCTGGATCGAGACCAACACTCGACAAAGTGGTGAGGCGGAGATGTCCTACGGCCCCCGTCGCAGGGGATGCACTGATGAAGGTTGAAAACGTCTTGGGCGCTCTGGACAAGGTGAGGCGCGAGGGACGGGGTTGGATGGCCCGTTGCCCTGCCCACGATGACTCTGATCCCTCACTGTCGATTCAATACTCGGAGGGCGGTCAGATCCTCGTCCACTGCTTCGCGGGCTGTTCCCAAGAGGCTGTGATCAGTGAGCTGAGAGCGCTCGGAGTTTGGCCTAAACCGAGCGTAAGTGGGGCAGGCGGGACCAATCCAAAATTGAAGAACCGGAGCCCTGACCCGACCAGGTATTGTTCGGAGATCTGGGCACAGTGCCTTGAAATCACAGACGATGCCGATCATCTCGTTCGGCTCTATCTGGAAGCCCGTGGCTTGGACTCCAAGTGTCTACCGCACTGCATCAGGTTGCATCCCAATCTCGCATACACACAAGACGGTAAACCAGTAAGTTTCCATCCAACGATGGTGGGGAAGATTTCGGGTGAAGATGGCAACCTCGCCGGGCTTCACCGAACTTTTCTGAGCAGCAACGGTAGGAAGGCCCCCGTCGCTGATTCAAAGAGATCTCTTGGGCGGGTCCGTGGTGGAGCCATCCGGCTAGACCCTGCGGGCGAGGTGCTGGCTCTGGCCGAAGGACTGGAAACTGCTTTGGCCGTTCGCCAGGCCACAAGACTACCGACGTGGTGCGCTGTTTCCGCTTCAAACCTCAAGAAGGTTTCCATGCCTGAGTCCGTTTCCACCGTTCATATTTTCGGCGACAAGGACCGTAACTTGAAGGGACAGAATTCGGCCTTGGAGACGTGCGATCTGCTCTACCACCAGGGAAGGACCGTGTACTTGCACCTGCCAGGCCAACAGATTCCTCAAGGCAAGCAAGGCATTGATTGGCTTGACGCCTTGGTGTCGGAAGGTTCTACCGCATTTCGGGCCACGTTGCAAGAAGCTGAGGAGTGGAAACCCGTGAAAAAAGGCAGCAACTCTCATGAGAAACCTACCCAGCCGCAGATGGATGAGAAACCTACCCAGGCGCAGATACTTATAGAGCTCGCCGCCGATCTGGAGTTCTTCACAACGCTTAATCTGGTTTGTTATGTGAGTTTCCCCGTTGCAGACCATGTCGAGACTTGGCCGGTGAGATCACGAACGTTCCGCCGATGGTTGAATAGTCGCTTCTTTGAGGTCAAGCGGAAACCACCTAGTGCGCAGGCCCTTCAATCCTCGCTGGAGTTCTTTGAGGCCAAGGCTCAGTTTGAAGGGCCAACGCACCCGGTGAGCACAAGGGTTGCTGAGCACAACGGAAGGATATACTTCGATCTTGCCGACGACGATTGGCGTGCCGTCGAGGTAACCGACGAGGGTTGGCGTCTCACCTCGGACCCACCCATCAAGTTTCGGCGCAGTGCCGGGATGCTGTCGCTACCGGTTCCCAAAAGAGGAGGATCTCTTGAAGAGCTCCGCCAGATCCTGAACTGCGACTCACAAGCGAACTGGATTCTCCTGCTGGCCTGGCTATTAGCCTCTCTCCGCCCAAGAGGCCCATACTTCGTCCTGATCCTTTACGGCGAACAGGGATCGTCCAAGAGCTTTCTGGAGCGTCTCCTTAGATCCCTGATTGACCCGTCCATTCCTCCGCTGCGGACGGCACCGAAAAATGAGCGTGACCTCATGATCGCGGCCAGCCACAGCTGGATCACAGCCCTAGACAACCTCTCCGAAGTAAAGGAATGGCTCAGTGACGCTCTCTGTCGGCTGTCAACTGGTGGCGGCCTAGCGACCAGACGGTTGTATACGAATGAGGAGGAGCAAATCTTCGATGCCACGAGACCGTCGGTCCTGAATGCCATCGAAGCGGTAGTCAACCGAGCGGATCTAGTGGATAGGGCCCTCATTGTGGAGCTACCACAGATTCCGGACGAACAGCGCCGACCCGAAAAGGAGATTCTCGAAGAGTTCGATCGGATGCGTCCGCGCGTCCTTGGAGCTCTACTGGATGCTGTGTCTATGGGGCTAAGGAACTTCGAGACGGTAAAGCTGAATAGCCTCCCTCGTATGGCGGACGCTGCAAAATGGGTTGCGGCCTGCGAGCCTGCGTTGCCCTTAGAAGCCGGAGAGTTCCTAGAAACTTATCTGGGCAACCGGGCTGGCGCTGTGGAGGCCACCCTAGAGGCAGACCCACTGGCCACAGTGGTGAGGGCTTTGATGGAAGACCAGCCCTCCTGGGAGGGTACTCCGTCAGAACTGCTTGATCAACTGGAGCAAATAGTGGACGAGCGGACCAGGAAATCCAAGGCTTGGCCAGGCTCGGCGAATTGGTTGAGCCGAAAGCTCCGAAGATCCGCGACCTTTTTACGATCCGCCGGGATCGACATCGAACTTCCAGACCAGGGCAAGCGTGGCAAGGACCGCATCATCCGAATCAGATCAGGTGGCGACGAGGGCACCAAAGAGACTATCGACGCTAAAGACGCCACGCCGACGCTAGAAGGGGAAATACCGACGGCGTCGAAACCCTGTAAGCGAGGGCTTTTCGACGGTATCGACGCTATCGACGGTAAAAACCCTACCCATTCTAATGAGACCGAAGATCGGGAGGTCTTTGAGATATGACGACTGTGGAGCTAATGGCCGAACTTGAGCTGCGTGGCGTGACACTATCCCTGAAGGATAACCACCTTCGTGTAGACGCCCCGAGGTCCTCTCTTACCCCGGCGGTAAGGACAGCACTTGCCCAGCAGAAGGTGCAGCTCATGGAGACCCTGAGATCGAGAGCAGAGGGGTTACCAACCTCAGAGTCAGATAGCGTGGTTGTTGCCGCCAAGCACCCGAAGAAGGAGACCGATTGGCCCAAGGAGTGCATCGAGAGCAGGAGACGATTTGGCCAGCCTCATGCCGTGCTTTTCCCTTTGATTGGAAGAGCGGTTCAAACACCTCAGGGTAGGGGAAGGCTGTTCAATGTGATGTCGACAAAGGATGGTGCGATCGCTGGCGTGGTGGTGGAAGGGGAGGATCGTGTCACCTTCGTTTCCGCAGCGGATCTCAAACCTAGCGACGGTAAGCTGAGATGACAGGAATGATTGAGGTGCCGGATCAATTCTACTTGAAGGTTTCCCGGGCCGCTCAGTACCCGGGCATCTCGTCCAATACCTTGCGTAAGTACACCGACTTGGGTCTGGTAAAAGCGAAGAGACTTCCCAGCGGTGACCGCATCTACAGCCGGGATTGGTTGGATGACTTCGTCTCAGACTTGCCCGATGTGGTGGAGAATGATGAAAGTGTCTGGAGGATGAGGCAGGGCGCGACTATACTCGCCAGTGGTAATCCGACCTGTCCTCGAATCCCAGGAAAGGAGGAGTAACCAATGGGGATTCGGACATATCGAGGACAGATCGTCTGTGACAAGCACTGGCCGGATGTGACCCGGACCATTCGCGTCTGTGCCAACCGAACCAAGGCCAAACAGCTTCTGGACCGGATCAATGCCTCCATTGCAGATGGCACCTGGAAGGAGCTCAAACAGAAGCTCATGCTCAGGGACCGCGCGTCGGTCACGGTGGGCGAGTACGCAATGACGTACATGGAGGACTATGTCAAAAGCCGTAACAAGAGGAAAACGTGGAAGCGGAAGGAGACTTCTCTGAGAGCCTTTCTTCCCTTCCTGGGTAAGCTCCAACTGGAGGCTCTCACTCCGGCTCACCTTCACAACTACGTCCGCCACCGGAAAACTGATGGTGTTGCCGATGGCACGATCAACCGTGACCTGGCTGCGATCAAGCACTTGATGAACTACGCTGAAGAGTGTGGAGTTATTCAGTCAAACCCGGTGGAGAAGTTCAGAAGCCTCAAGGAAGAACAAAAACAGCGGCCACGGTTCACCGAGGATCAGATTCAGAAGGTAATTGATGCCGTCAGAGCTGACTGTCGCCCCCTGTTCATCTTCGTCCGAGAAACGGGATGTCGGCGGGAGGAAGCCTTGTCCCTGCAACGTTGGCAGATCCAGGAAGACTCACAGTTGGTCGTGTTCAGCGAGGACACCAAGTCGAGAAAGTACCGTTACGTCCCGCTGACAGAAGATGCCCTGAGAGCTGTCAATGCCCTGCCACCCCCTGAGAGCTGCCCCTACGTCTTCTTCTACCCGGAGAGTGGTACTCGATGGTCTCACTGTCGAAAGCCCTGGGAACGGGCGAGAGAAAGAGCCGGTTTACCGGAGCTACAGGTAAAGGACCTTCGGCGTCAGTACGCCATCAAACTGGCGGAAGGGGGAGCGGACATGCACGACATCCAGCAGGTATTGGGACACGCGAGTGTGGCCACAACCGAGAAACACTACGCTCAGTTCTCTCCTAAGCACTCGGCCAAGAAGGTGCTGAGAATCCTCGAGGGTGGTCTGAAGAAGGTTAAGAAACGCTCTGCCTGACTGTACCGGAAACAAAACGGTAACAAGACAAACAACGTCAGGTCATGGATCAAATGATCAGTACCTGTAAGTAATTGCTAGGAAATGGATTAGGGTGGCGCGCCCGGAGAGATTCGAACTCCCGACCTACGGATTCGAAGTCCGTTCGGGAAAAGTGCCGAATCGTTAGGAAACGTTAGGGAAAACAACATGATAGCTGGGTTTTCCGCCATTCAGAAAACCGAATCATTAGGAAAGATTAGGAACCACAGTGGGAGACATTTGGGAGACAGTGTGTCCAGGGGATTGGGTAATTCTTAGCATTTCCTGAGCTTGGTTTCAGCAGAAGGGAGGGCATTGTCGAAATCGTTGGGCTATGAGTTCAAGCCCCACCCGGAAAACCAGTAGCTTAGCGGCACGTACGGGCACACTGGGGAACGCTAGAGCGGCTGCTGATCAACGCTGAGGCAGGATCGCCATTAGATTGTTTCAGTTCGCGTAGCTTGGCTTGGAGACTTGGCGATACCGAGCACCAATAGGAGTACGCTGTAACACAGATTATGGCGTATTAGATCGACGTCTTCCCAAAACCGCTGATGACGTAGGTTCCACTCCGGCTATCCTTATCAAGAACGACCAGCCCCAGTTTCTGCGCTTCCTCCAGGAGGCTGCTGAAGCTATCGTGGCCGAAACGCGTCTCGCTGAAGGCAGGCTGTTTGCGTTTCATCGTCTGCTTGACCAGGGATGAGTACAGCACATCCTTGTCCTCGCGCCTCAAGGCCTGGATGGATTCGATCATGAGCTGGAAGGCCGGACGTTTGTCTTTGGGGATCTTCTGGCTCAGGCGTGGGGGTCGGGTGGCAACATCCTCCAGTTCCTCGTAGAAGATAAACTCGTCGCAGTTGTCCACCAGCATCTGGGAAGTGGAACCCTGACCCGCCAGTCCGATCACGTACTTGCCGTTTTCCTTCAGCTTGGATACGAGAGGCGAGAAATCGCTGTCGCCCGACAGGATGACGAAGGTATCGATGTGTTCTTTGGAGTAGCAGAGATCCATGGCATCGACGCAGAGGCGGATGTCGGCCGAGTTCTTTCCGGTCTTGCTGCGCCGCGGAATATCGATCAACTCGAAGGCTGCTTCATGCAGCTCCATTTTGTAATCGACAAACCGATCCCAGTCGGCATAGGCTTCCTTGACTAGAATCTTGCCTTTTTCGACCAGACGTTCAAGGACCGTGTCGATGCGAAACTTCTTGCGGCTCTGACCCTTGTCGAAACCAACAGCCAGGTTTTCCAGATCGAGGAAGAGGGCGAGTTGATGTTCTTTATCTTGCATGAGGTTCGATCCACGTTGCCATATTTGTACTCAAAGTACCAGAAAGCGTCGAGATGGCACTCTCGACCTATTCTCTGGAGTGGGCGACTTGAGAATACTAAGTCACTCCTGTCTGGAAATCGTGGGTAGTGTCAGGCGAAAGCGGTCGTTCGATTCCGATCAAATCTGTCTGTAAGATCGGGTGCCCGGCTATCACAGGTCGGGAGTTGGCCACTTTCCGGGACTCTATATGGGGGACGCGCAACCTGAGGAATCCTGTCAACCCCTTGGCCCGGAAATTGGGTATCGGAAACTTCTTAATTCGGTCAGCCCTCTGGAGTAGGCTCGATATCTGGAGGGCGATGGAGTCGAGCGGTAGAGCCTCCTCCCAAAATTCCCTTCCAAGAAAGACCCAGTGTGTGGCTTTATCTCTTAGTGCTCCGTCGCCCTCTCAACCTTCCTATCTCTATCTCGCAAAGAGATTGTAAAGCCAGCCCACGAAACCGTCCACGAGGCCGCTGAAGGTTCCCACAAGGACCTGGCCAAATGAAGCTGTGCCTTGGTATCCGGGATAGACGGAAGCAAGCACTTCCAGAAATCCAGTGCCATAGGTCGGCCAGATCAGATTTGCACTTCCCAGTTATGAAGACAGCTCCTCCCCACAGCAAGGCAAAGCTGTAGCCCAGTGCTCTCACGTCAATTTTCATAGTTGTTCCCTCCCTTGGTTCGTTCGATTCTACAAGCATAAAGGGGCGAACTTCGGTACACCAGTTGGCCGGTGAATGGTGGCCTCGCCAACGCTCTTCTGGACGCGCCGGTGACCGCACCGTGATCGCCCAAAAAGGCGTGCAACCCTACCCTAAAAGTACCCCTAGATTGCCCTGAGAAGCCCCAGAATCGACGCGGAGAGTGCTGTTGATGCCAGGGGGCTTGCAGGTGGCCAACAAAGTCTACTCTGGGGCGCTGTAGGCGAACTTTGTAAACGCACCGAAATCCAGCAACAGAAAGGGTTTAACGGGAGTTTTAGCTGGGGAGTGTGGCCGCTATTCTCGCGCTCTGGATTCACTATGGAGCGAGGCTTAGGGGCAGGTGAAGAGCGGGCTAGTTTTCGCAGCGCAAGATGCTGCTCTCAGCCACACTCTATTTCACAATACTCTATGTCTCGTCTCCCAGAATCGAGGCAATCGAGACAATCGGACCACAGACAGGATAGAAAACACCGGTCTTCAAAGCTCTCCCCTTCGTACTAGAGAAGTGAGAGAATCGACTTGGGTCACCCACAAGAAGCTGAAACGCCGGGAGCTGCCCGCCCCCGTTTCGGTCTCAAAGAGGAGCGATCCGGTGAACATTTGCACCGCTGTGAATTGTAGCAACCCGCGTGCAGACGGGGTCGGCAGATCGGAGACTGCCCTTCACCAGATGCCAATCATCTCAATTATCGGCGGGCACCAACCGCTTGAGTTCTTCGAACCAGTTCTGGACGACGTTCACCATCTGGAGTCATTTGCGAAACGTTTAGCAGTTAGCGCTAAGAAATAGGTAGACTGCATTGGCGTGGTGGAATGTAGTGCCAGACGGGAGGGAGAAATAATCATGAAGAAGCATTTGAGATTCGCCCTGGCTACGGTTTTGGTCGGGATCACGCTGGGCTCTTTGGTGGAGGCCGGGGGTGACGACCTGCTTATTACCGAAGTGTTGGTCAACTTCAACACCCAAACCATTGAAATCACCGGTCAAGGTTTCGATCCTGAACCCGTGATGGTCTCGTTGGGGGAAATCGGCGACATTTCGTCGCTGTGTTCAGTTGATCTCACACCGCCCCAGCTGATCATTTGTGATTTTTCGGCCGGAGGGCTTCCCCCTGACGGGGACTATCTACTGACCGTCGCGAATGGCAGTGGCCAGGGCGACGATGATGATGACGACGATGATGATGATGACGATCATGTGCAAAGCGACGAGTATGACCTCACCATCGGCGCCGTGGGACCACCTGGGCCGCCTGGAGATCGTGGTCCTCGAGGCTTCCAAGGACCACCTGGAGACCCTGGACAGCCAGGACCACCTGGAGATTCTGGAGTACGGAATTTTCGCTGCGAACCTGGACTTGCAGTCGTAGGATTCGATGAAGCAGGAAACCCAATCTGCGAGTCTGTGCAACCGCCACCACCACCGACCTGTGACGAACAGTGCCAGAATGAGGCTGCCTTCATCGAGCAGGATTGTGTCGCACAAGGTTTCGACCCCGCCCAATGTGCTCAGCAAGCAGCTTCTTTTCTCCAACAGTGTCTGCCAGGTTGTGAGCCTCCTACAGTATCCTGCGAGGATCAGTGTCAGATAGACTTCGATAGTGTTTTTGAACAGTGTCTTCAAAGCGGAGGAGATCCGTCATCGTGCGAGGACGCCGCTTTCCAACTTCTAGAAGTGTGTCTTGCGGGATGTGTGCCCCCTTGTGAAGTTGAGTGCCGTCAGGTCCGTGATGCTGAGGTACAGGTATGTGTTAATGCTTTGCAACCGGCAGAAGAACAGTGTTTTCTCGAATTTGATCAATGTCTGAGCACTGGCGGTGGGGATCCCCAAGCGTGTCAGATAGCGTTTGAACAGTGTCTGGAGCCAGCATTGGAGGTGTTCAATCAGTGTAGGGGAGAAGCTGAGCAGAGATTCGACGAGTGTCGCCAGGCCAGCTGTGGGCCGTAAAACTAAGTCGTGATGGGTGGGGGGACTGCTCCCTCACCCTCCGTCATCCCTGAAGGATCTCAGGTCAGTCCCAACTCCGCTCACGCTTTCCGCAGCCGTAACGTGACGATGACCTGATAGCCCGTAAACATCCCGCCTCTGCCGATTCTTGTAAAGGGAGATGTCTGACCGATCATGCCGTCACTCCTTTCTGCGCCGCAGCAAGCCCGGTCTCAATAGTCGTGATGGGATAGTAACCTGTGCAGGGCCTGCGAGGCCTGCGGGGGTTTGCCTGCTAGTTGTTAGAAGAAATTCTCCCTGAACCGAGTGCCAGAGGTCCCCCTAGCCTCGCTAGTCCCGCAACATCGAAGTACCTACAGCCTCCCGCTGAGTATAATCCGGCGAGGAGGCTTGGGATGAAGAGAGCAATACTTACAGTTGTAGTGATGGTTGTGTCCGCCGACGCTGTCCTACTTGCCGAGTTCCGCCGCAACTTTCCCCAGTTCGTAGCAGGCGGCGGTTCCAGCACGTCGTTCCGAATCCACAATCCTGGGCAGTCCACCACGGTGGTAGACCTGGAGATCTTCGCGGGGAATGGCCAGCGAATAAACGGCGTCGAGTGCGGCGGCAGGAGCTTCACGCTCGGGCCAGGCGAAACGCAGCAGATCGTGTGCACGCTGGATGGCGACCTCACCACCGGCTGGGCAATGGTGACTTCGGTAGCGGACTTCGTTGCCACAGCGTTCCTCGACGTTGCGTCGCACTCAAGGGTTGGTGTACTGCCGAGCGCCACGGCGGCTAGGGTCGCGGTGTTTGCCGTCAGTGGCGAAGCGAGGACCGGCATTGCGGTGGACAACCCTTCCGCGTCGACATCGACGACTCTGACGCTGCGCTTCAGGAACATGGCAGGCGCTGTACGGCCGTGTGACGGTAACGAGACTAAAACGGTCGGGCTGGAACCACTCCACCATCAGGCACGTTTCGCCGACGAACTATGCGGTGGATTCGAAGACTTTGAGGGTGTAGTTGAGGTGACCGCATCACCTGTGCCTGTCGCGATCCTGTCGCTCGTCCAGGACACTGCAACGGACACCATCACCACAGTTGCCACCTCCCCGGTGCTTCTCCCCGAGATCCACTCCGAGCATTTCTTCCACGGCTACCCCGCTGGCACGCCGCCGACAAACGATCTTCTGATGCGAGACATCTATGCGCTCTCTTCGAATGACGACACCAAGTTCGCGGATTGGGTGGCCTATCGATTGACCGAGGAGACAATCACGGGAGATCCACTGCCGGATGCTCCTTTCAAGAAAGACCCCTGGCTCGATGAGGGCGAAACTCTAGAGCCGAGTGACTATGACGACGCTTTTGAAGCGCTTGGCACAGACCGGGGGCACCTGGCCCCACTCGCTTCTTTCGAGGGTGAGAAGAGCTGGGAGGATCTCAATTTTCTATCCAACATCACACCGCAAAGGACTGCTCTAAACCGAGGGACATGGAAGTCGCTGGAGTTCAAAGTCAGGGATCTGGTTGAGAGTGGTGAGACTGTCTACGTAATGACTGGGCCTCTTTACGAGAGGAATATGCCAAGCCTACCCCAAGCGGATGAGACTCACCGAGTGCCGTCAGGCTATTGGAAGATTGTGGTGGTTGGCGAGACTACTGATTCAGGCACCATCAGAGCAGCATCCTTCATCTTCGATCAAGACCCTCCCTATCCAGCCTTGATCGAGACTCTTTCGACCATCAATGGGGTCGAGAGAAGATCTGGCCTGGACTTCCTATGGCAGCTTGACGATGAGGCGGAGGAACAGATCGAGAGCGGACCGTTCGAGGAGTGGGCCAGGGGGTGGGTCGAGTGAATGTAGTCGTTGTAGTCGCTGCCTGCGGGTATAGGGAAAGGGGAGAGATCTGCTCTGCAGGGAACCTCTTCTACAGTATCTCCTACTTTCTTCCCTTTATACATATATAGCGACTACACTGACTACAACGGCTGAAAGCCGCTTGCGGACTGGGTTTGGGTGTAGTCGGCAGATCGGAGACTGTACTTCACCAGATGCCAATCATCTCATTTCTCGGTCGGCACCAGCCGCTTGAGTTCCTCAGCCCAGTTGAGGACGACATGGATCTGGTTGCGAGGAGGCTGCTCTCTTCCTTGCTTCACCATCACAAACCGTTGACCGTCCAGACTGAGATCGTAGTGACGGGCAGGAGGCCAGTCGCGACGAGGCCACTCGAAGAGCTCCCTGGGCTTGCCTACTCTGAGATTCTGCTGTCCTTGAACGGCAACCACCATCATTTTCGCGCCATTGCGATAGAAGATCTCCTTCCCGTCAGGCGACCAAAGCGGACGAATGCCACCTTCCGTTGAGATTGGGAGGAGGCCCCCCTCTGCCGGATAGTGTTTGGCATAGATCTCGTCTCTTCCGGTACGGTTGGAGGTAAAGGCAATCCAGTTCCCATCTGGTGAAAAAACCGGATCTCGCTCGCTGAACTGGGTTACCTGGAATGGCTCGAACTTCGAGTTGCCATCCCACCGCAGGGTAAGAATGACTCTTTGATTCTCCACCGTTTGGAGCACAAATGCCAGCACCTTCCCGTCGGGGGAACAGGAGCTGGGAATCGGACCCAAACCAGGAAGGCTGCGATGGATTGGATCGAGGGACTCTCTTGCGAGAACTAACTCAGGCTCACCACTCCCATCAGCAGGAATCCGAATCATGTCACCATCATCATTATCACTAAGAAAGAGCTCCGCGCCATCCCGACTCCAGACGTTCACAATCCCTGAGGCCAAAGGGGACAAGACACACCGCTCGATCTCGCAGGTCCAAACACCGTAGTCCGTTCGCCCCATCTTGTTTACCGTAACGGCCAAACGACTACCATTAGGGGAAAGCCGCGGCACGTTCACATTCATCTGGGTTTCCAGGAACAGCTCCTGCTGTCCCTGGCGATCCACCCAGACCAGTGCGTCCTCCGGGTCCACATCCGATCCGGGTACATACACGAGTGATCCGCTTTGGGAGACCTCGAACTTTGGCACCTGCTGTATCGCAAACCACACATCATCCACTATTGGTACTCCCGGTCCCCGAAGCTCCAGGGAGTCCAGATCGAAGGGTGCTGCCAGGAGGGAGTTGCCCTGCTGGTAGATCAGGTGCCCTGTTGGCAAGTAACGGGCTTTTCGGGCCCCCTCCACAAGAATGCTTTGCTGACCCGTGTCTAGGGAGAACACTCCAACGGCAGGGCCAGCTCCTGAGGGGAGGGCACCCGACCCTCTTATCCCTAAGAGCACCCCTTTACCCTCGGGAAGAATCTGAGGGTAAAAGTAACCTCCTTCTGGGATCAGTGGCTCCGGAGTACCCCCGTTTGACGAGACTCGCCAGAGTCCAGGTCGCCTTCCGAAAATGATGGTGCCGTCCTCCCCCCAGCTCGCTCCCCGACCTATCCCTACTTCGCAAATGGTCACGGGCTCCCCACCGAGCAGAGACCACTTCTTCAGTACCCCCGCACCCCGCGTGTAATTCGTGAAGAAGCCCAACCACTTCCCGTCAGGAGAGAAGAATGGAGCCCAGCCACTCTCCGTGCCGGGAATCGGCTTGCCCTCCAGTTGGTCTATCTCACGCAGGTACAGCCGCCGGGTATTGTCTCGGACCGCAGCGTAGACCATCTGGGTCCCATCTGGGGATAAAACCAACGAGGGCTGAGGGGGAATTTTTTCATCTTCAGGGAGGATGATAGGAAACCGAGTAACCGTGGGTGGTGCGGGCTGGCTGTCCTTCTCGGGGCTCCAAAGGACATAGCCAAGGACCATGCCCATCAGGAGAACCAGTAGACCAACTGTTGTTAGAGTGGTTGGTTTGTGCCACCAAATCGCAGTCGCAGTGGTGACCCTTACTGGTGAATCATCGACCGGCTCGTTGAGAGCATACAAGATCTCGATCCGGGCATCTCCAATGTCTCGGAGCCGCAAATGAGGGTCCTTATCGAGACATCTGCGAAGCAATCTATGGATAGCCCTGGGAGTGCCCTCGGGTAGAGCCTCCCAGTCTGGATCTTTGTGAACAATCGCGCCGAGGATGTCGGTGACGGTCTCACCTCCGAATACCCGCTTCCCGCTCAGTACCTCATACAGCACACACCCGAAAGCCCAGATGTCAGTCCGTTTATCTACCACCTGCCCCCTGGCCTGCTCAGGGCTCATGTAGCCTGCGGTCCCCATGATCACACCGACATTGGTCATCTGGTCCGTTCGCGTCGGCGAATGTGTCAGATCAGCAGCAGGGATTTCATCTTCTAGAGCCTTGGCCAGGCCGAAGTCCAGGACCTTCACCTTGCCTTCTGGTGTGATCTTCACATTTGCCGGTTTGAGGTCTCGGTGAATGATCCCCTTCTCATGCGCCGCTTCCAGTGCCTCGGCCATCTGAAGGGCGATCTTCAGGCTTTCCTCCAGGGGAATGGCTCCCCCCTTGATGCGTTCGGCAAGGTCCTCCCCTTCCACCAGCTCCAGCACCAGGGCGTGCTTGTCGTCGGAATCTTCAAGACCATAAATGGAGGCGATATTGGGATGATTCAGTGAGGCCAGTACCTGGGCTTCACGGGAGAAACGGGCCATGCGTTCCCGGTCTGCGGCAAAGGCTTCAGGCACGACCTTCAGGGCCACATCGCGGTTGAGCTTGGTATCGGTGGCGCGGTAGACCTCGCCCATGCCGCCTTCACCGAGTTTCTCCAGGATGCGGTAGTGCGAGATAGCTTGGCCGATCATGGCGTTACTTCATCCTACGCGCCGGTCGGCGTGGTCTCAATAGTCGTGATGGGATAGTAACCTGTGCAAGGAAATGGCTGAGAGCTAGGTCGAGTAAATGTAGTCGTTGTAGTCGCCGGTTGCGGGATATAGGTGAGAGCTAGAAATCCATTGCGCCGAGAGAGTCCTCCAGGTCATCTCTTCCTACTCTCCCCTTTATACCTATATAGCGACTACAACGACTACAGCTCTCGAAACCCTTATGGTGCGGGAGTTGTGATGTAGTCGGCTACTTTCGTCAGAGCGCACAATCCCCCCAGCTGATCCACGTCGGCAACAAAGCCACCGTCACCCCGCGTTGAGGCTTCTTGGCGCAACACGCCAAGCACCGCCCGCCAGCTAGTAACAGCTAGCATGTGATTCGAGGAGACACTGGTGCACCGCAATTCGGTCGCGACATCCCTTGTAGTAGTGAGGGCCAATTCGCCTGTTTCGCAGCGTTTTTGAAGCACGTCCCACAGCGTCCGCAATCGCTGCCCCGGCGCGATGAACAGCAGCATTCCGGGCTTGTTTGCGGGAAGCTGGTTAAGGTACGAAATCGGTTGGTTCTCCGTTAGCCCGGCCCAGAACTTAGCTTCCACGATGAGCACATGATTCCCGTCGCTGTCCGTGCCGACAAGATCGGGAATCCCCGCGTCTTCGGACCACACCTGCGTGCGGAAGGTGAGCGCTTCGGGTAGTTCAACTCCTGTGCCAGCGAGGAATGCCCGCAAGCCGGTCCATGCCGCCGTGTGCTCGCGCAGTAGATAGAGCAGGCACTCGGTTGCGGTGTTCTCAGGGTGAGACGAGAGGCGAAGAACGATCTCGCCAAGCAAGCTGCGATTGGACATAATTGTGAAACCTCCTAGCCGATGGGGCTAATCAGCCGATGCAGCGCAGGGATGCTCAGCTTCTCTCCTCCGCGATGGAGCATCCGGTGACAGTTCGCGCAGACCAAGCCGAGATCGCTGAGCTTAGTGCGCTGCCCGGGTCGCAACTCAGAGAGCGGAACAATATGGTGGCACTCGATGAAGCCCTCCCCAACACTTCCATAGAAATCTGAGAAGTTAAAGCCGCACACCTCGCAGCTTAGATGGCCGAGTTCTTCGAGAACCTGCGCTTTCTTCTTCCTGACCAGCGAAGAGCTGCGCTCCCTAGTCCGGTGAAGGCGAAATAGGACCTTGCCTTCAGGAGCTTCTTCATCGTCATCATCAGCGGGGGCCTGCGGTGCATTAACGTTCTCCTTGATCGCCACCGCGACCTTGCGCAACCGCAATCTATCGTCGGCGAATTCGTCCCAGACGACTTGCTCGTCTCTCCCACTCCGCGTCAGCCCTGATCCAGTGTAGGACGGATCGAAGCGGAGAAAGTTACACAGCTTGATGTAGACGCCGTTAAAGGGAATCTCCCTGCGGACGCTGCAGCGCCTCCTGGGGCATGACCACCTGACCACCAAGCAGATTTATCTCAACCTCTCACCCGAGGAGGTGGTGAGGCGATGCGGAAACAGGGTGTCGCCTTTTCTAGCTGAAAGCGCCCTGCCCTTGCCGAGGCTCGGCTCTCCGTGGGAATCCGTCGTGGTCTGGAAGCACCTCAACCCTGTACGGCGAGTAACGATTTAGCTGACGAAAAGCTCCAGGATTGGGTCGGTCTGTGATGTCTTCCTCTTATCGGCACTACGCGGCGGATGGCGTATCCCGCTCCCGCCTTTCTTCGTGTCGCCTCTCCCTTATCGCTCCCTCCTTCGGAGGTAAAGTTCCCTCTTCCCCTAAAGTTTTCCCGCCCACTGCCGAAAAGATGCCGTGAGGAAGGGAGTCTTGAAATCAGTATTCACAACTCCCCGTTAACAATTTAGTTTTCGCAGCCCACAGCGAAAAGGCAACCCTTGCGCGAAAGCCTTGGGGGCGCAAAGCTGAGACCTACGTCGGCTTCTCGATAGGGTTGATCAGTTGCCGAAAGTGGATTCGCGAAACCTATGGAGGTTTTCGTGATGAAACGCACTACGTCTCGAATTTCGTCGGTCTCTATCCTGGCGGTTGCCGCCTTTGTCTTTTTCCTTCTAAGTCCAGGTGTTTCGACCTCTCCTCCTGAAGGGGAGACGATCATCGCTTCGGCTGAGGAAGGGGAGCCGAAGAATGAGTCCATCGTTAGGGAAAGGACTCTTACTTCGGAACCATTTGTAGCCGAGAAGCGGACTGGCAAGCGCAGCCCGAGCAACCGACCTCAGCTGCTGCCCTTGCGCAGCAATCCGGTCGTCAGGAACTGGGCTGGGGGGCCACGCCCTGCAACCAGTGCCACGACTAAGAGCGGCTTTGTTCCCGGGATCAGCTCTCAAGGTAGAGCCCTTGGCGGGCGAAACAGCCAGGCAGCCAGGACCAAACTCTCCTCCGCCTTGTCTGAGGTGTTGGCTTTGCAAGAGGCCAATCACGACGTCGAGACCGAGATTCCGGTCATCATTCAATCCCATCCAGATTCCTATGATTCCAAGAGCGCCCCGACGGCGTTGGCTCAGGCCATGCCTCTCGAGCAGGTAAATGCCCACGCCGGACGGATGAGTGTCAAGGAGCTGCGCCGGCTGATGGACCGTGGGGACGCGTCCTACATCACCCTGGACATGCCGCTGCATGCCACCAACCACCCGGAGACGGTGGCCGACGACTTCGATCCCGGTACCGACTACTCCGGCAACGACGGAAGCGTCAACTGGAGCGGCAACTGGCAGGAGTTCGGAGAATCCAACGGTCCCGGCAGCGGCCGCGTCCGCACCAGGTCTTCTTCTCGTTGTGCCTCTGGCGAGTGCCTGCGGATCGGTGGAGACGAGACGTCCATCAACAACAAGGGACTGCAGCGGCAGACAGGTACCTTTGGGGCTACTTCGATCACTTTGACTTTCAGTTACCGCAGGGATGTAGACGAAACCGGAGGATCGGTGGCCGTCGAGGTCTCAGACAACGGTGGATCCACTTGGAGCACCTTGGCCAGCTACTCGCTCAATGGCAACGACTCCAGCCAGGTGTCGCAGAGCTTCGACCTCAGCGACTATGCGTCCGTCAATATGGCGGTGAGGTTTCGCGGGATCGGTTCTACCGATGAAGACGGATACATCTACTTTGACAACGTTCAGATCAGCTACGAGCTCGGTCCCGGTTTCATCGCCAACGGTTCCAATGCCCTGCTGGCAACGATCGGACTCGAGCAGTTCTACTCTGGTTCCCGCGCTCAGAACAAGATCGGCCACAGCGGGTACGGCATCGGAGTGGCTGTCTTCGACTCGGGCATTGGCAGTGTCGGTCAAATCCAGAAGAAGCTCATCGCGGTAGCGCCGACGCAGATCAGCCCCATCGAGACGAAGTTCCCCGCTCAGTCAGTGGATTTCACTTCAGGGGCTGCGGTAGTCGCCTCGGACTACAACGATGGCTACGGCCACGGCACCCACGTCAGCGGGATCATCGGAGGTCAGGGCAACTTCTCCTCCGGACAGTATTCGGGGATCGCTCCGGGCGCGAGTTTCCTTCACATCAAGGTCCTCGACGACAGCGGAGCCGGCTATACCAGCAACCTGATTGCGGCAATCGGCTGGTTGATCGCCAACAAGGACACCTACAACGTCCGGGTCGCCAATCTCTCCGTCGGCCATCCGGCGATCGAATCCTTCGAGACCGATCCGCTTTGCCAGGCCGTGCGCGACCTGGTGGCAGCAGGCATCGTCACCGTGGTCTCGGCCGGCAATCTGGGGAAGACCTCCGAATACGCCGAGATCTGGGGAGGCATCACCAGTCCGGGGACGGAGCCCTCCGCCATCACTGTGGGGGCGGCCAACACGAAGGGGACCGTCACGCACGCCGATGACGTGGCCACCACCTACAGTTCTCGCGGCTACTCGCTGCCTGATGGCCTATTCAAGCCCGACCTGGTTGCTCCCGGAAACGACATCCCGTCGCTGAAGGCCGACAATTGTGGAATCGCCGCCAACCATCCGGGATTGGTCGTTGATGCCTATCACATGTCGCTGAGCGGGACCAGCATGTCCACGGCCATGGTCAGCGGGGTGGCAGCCCTGATGCTGGAGGCCAATCCGGATCTGAATCCCAACCTGGTCAAGGCCATCCTGCTGTTGACCGCTTCCAAGATGGACCAGGTCCATCCGCTGGAGCAGGGCAATGGTTTCTTGAACGCCTACACGGCCATCAAGCTGGCTGAGGTGATGGACGTCTCCAGTCACAGCGTGACAGCCAACATCGATCCCCACTGGATCCTGGAAGGGGAGACCGGAGAGGAAGAAGTCTGGTCAGGAGGCGCCTTCGTCTTCGGCGACCGGCTCTTCTACAGCGATATGGTCAATCCGAACGCCGGCTTGTGGGGGAACTCCATCCTGTGGAGCGACTCCATTCTGTGGAGTGACTCGATCCTGTGGAGTGACTCGATCCTGTGGAGCGATTCGATCTTCTGGAGCGACTCGATCCTGTGGTCGGACAGCATCCTCTGGAGCGATTCCATTCTCTGGAGTGACTCGATCGTCTGGAGCGACTCGATCCTGTGGTCGGATTCGATCCTATGGAGTGATTCGATCCTATGGTCAGACTCCATCCTGTGGAGTGACTCCATCATGTGGTCCGACAGCATTTTCTGGTCGGATTTTGCGGGGGACAATTAGTCAGGATGAAGGAGCGAACGATGCAAGGCACGTAGCGATTCACGAAACAAGATAATCGCAGCCGAGGTGAGAGCTCAGTGGACACAGATCCTCCGCATGTTCCGGTAGGGCACAGATGAAACAGGGCAAAACATTCTTCTTCAAAGATCCAATCCCCGTGCCGGCCAGACTCTATGTCCTGGCCGTCATCACCCTGGGATTTGCGGTCGCCCTGTATTGCCTTTCTCGGATTGCTGCTGAAGCGTCCTGGCAGTGGCTGTACCTGGCGGGCTTGACCGTTGTCACCAGTTGTTTTGCGATCCGGATTCCGTTGAACCTCGGCAAAAAGGGCTCGCTGTCGATCAGCATCAGCGACTTTTGTATCTTTGCGGCCCTCCTGCTGTTCGGCCCTGACGTCGCCGTTCTCATTGCCATGATTGAAGCGATCGTCAGCAGCCTTCGAGTCAAGATCAAGAGACTTTACAAGTATCTTTTCAATGTGGCCCAGCTGGCACTGGTCGCCTTTGTCGTTGGTGAAGTGTTCTATCAACTGCAGAGCGGAAGGATCCCGCTGGATTGGACTCAAGGGATCGCTGTTCCCCCACTCCTCGTGAAGATCTTGTTTTGTAGTCTCCTGTACTTCCTCCTCAATTCAGTCTTGGTGGCCGTCGCGATGGTGCTGGTGTCGGGGCAGTCGCTGACGCTCTTGTGGAAAAAAAACTTTCTCTGGGCCTCGCCCACCAACCTCTTCAACGCCTCGGTGGCAGCAACAGTGGCTTTTCTCACCACCCAACCCATCGCTTTTGCCATCGTGTTAGGAGTCCTCCCGCTGATCTTATGCACCTATTATGCCTACCGCATCAACCTGTGCCGCCAGCCGGCGCCGGCAGCCGACTGAGGAGGAACCTGGGTCAACACACGGCTTTTCTCCCGGAGGCTCCCGGCTCAGTCTGTATGCGTCCTTAGCGGCAAGCATGCGAAGAATTACTCTGCACGTCACACACGGACCTTTCTTGCTCGCACCCGTTCGGTGTTGGGAGGAGAGGAGACCTTGGAAAAGAATTTCACTGGAAGAGTGGTACGTTGGTCTCCGGGGCAGCGAGGGCAGTCACCACCCCGGTTTCTAGATGATTCAGTAAAGGGTGAGGTAAATCCAGTGTACGAGCGGCGTGAAAATCAGAAAGTGATCCTCATCACGCCCAGTGTGGGATTCAAACCAGTCGCTTTTCCACCAACCTTTTTGCTACAATCCTCGTAGCTGTTCACGCCACAGGGAACCTTCCCGAGCGGCCCTTAGATCACCGAAAAATGCGCGCAACAGAGCCCGCCAAACGGCGACCATCCACGGGAGGATTGCAGATGGGAAAGCTTGTCACACTAGGATCGCACCGGAAGCGATCCGCACTGAAATCCACGCCCCTAAAGCGTCGCAAGAAGTTCACCCTGACCTGCTCCTATAGCGGCGCGCCAGGGATGGAGTGGCATGCGAGGATTCAGTTCATCGCCAAAGACAAGGGTTTCGAGTGCTGGGATACCGCCGAGCACGGCATGTGGGAGACGCCTGGGGAAGAGGAACTGCCGCATCGCGTCGCCACAAGCGATGCACCGCTGACCTGGCGCACAGCTGCGCGGGTGTTGTCCGAGCGCGGCAACTACGAGTCGATTCCGGAGTGCTCGTTGGCGTTTGTCACGGTGGACGGTCTTAAGGGCTGGCAGGCCGACATGTTGGCGCTCTGCTGGTGCCGGTTTGGCGAGGATCAGGACCGCGACTACTGCCCGGATTTTCTCAGCCTCAGTGACAGCGATTTGGCAGCGCTCGGGAAGGAGTATGGCAGCTTCCTTCCATGCTGGGGCGAGAAGGGTTCGTTCCTCGTCGCGTACGAGAAGATCGTCGAGTTGTGCGACGACGAAACAGAATATGACGAGCCTCACCCAGCGGGCTTCAAGGAGTACTCTCTCGGCCAGCTTTTGGACCACTTCAAAATCGCGCGGGGCGCTGGAATGCTGCAACGGCTGATGGAGGCACTGGTCGCCGAGGGGGAGCGTCGGGAAGGCCAGATTGAGCTGTTCGAACGCGACATCGAAGCGGCCATCGACGAGGCAACGAAGGATATTCCGCCGCCGAAAAATCGGAACGCGGCAGTGGCGATCGGCATGAGGGTGCGGCCGCTGAGGGAGTATATCTATTGCTACCTGGAAAAATTCGGCGGGGCGCCGGAAGGCAAGCACCAGGTGGAAGGGAAAGAGGTTTATTTCGGGCGGCGCGAGGTAGCGGTGATGTAATGAACAGCAGGCCGATTCGTTGAAGTTTGGGGTAACTCAAGCTCCGGGATTTGACACAAAGCTTGGAACACTGCTAGGTTCTGACCGCTCACCACGTCTATAACTCATGGAAGATAAAGAAAGCCAGGCGCACAGTCTTGTGATCAAGTATATGTGGCGGTCCACGGCGATTGGACTCATTCCTGCTCCTATTGTCGACTTTACCACGATCACAGCGGTCCAGCTCCCGATGCTGAGTAAGCTCTCGAAGATCTATGGAGTTCCGTTCCACGAGCGCAGAGCTAAGCCGCTTGTTAGCTTGCTGCTAAGTTCTATTCCTGTCCCCGCAAGCACGCTGAAAGCTGTCCCTTTTGTCGGAGGGGTTCTTGGGACGCTCACGACGCCGGTTTTCGTAGGTGCTGCGACGTATGCCGTCGGCACGGTCTTCATGCGACACTTCGAGTCCGGTGGGAGACTCCTTGACTTCGATCCGGACAAAGTGAGGGAATCTTTCAAACAGGAGTTTGAAAAAGGCCGCCGTTCAATAACGGAGAAACAAGAAGAAAAGACAAGAGAGACGTAGATCCAGGCGAGAGGAGGAGAGACTCAGTGGACCTGCTCCTGTCAGCTCGCCACCAATAGCTCCATCAAAGCTCCGCCCTCTTCAGCAGCTCCGACAGCTCGATCTTCAAAACCGAAGCCGCTCCGTGCATGACGCCCAAGGTGGGGTTTCTCTGTCCGCGCTCAATGCCGCCGATGTAGGAGATGTCTAAAACGCAGGCATCTGCGAGTTGCTGCTGGCTCATCCCGTGCTTCAGTCGTAGCTCCCTCTAGCTGAAGCTTTCCACCGAGCGAGGCGATGTTTCAGTGGTCTCTGAGCACTCATAATCATTCTCTCCGACTTGGCTCAGCGCTACCTGGAGGGATAGACCGGCTGGAGTCGCTTAATGCCGCTTTGATCCGCGACTTTCAACATAGAGCCGACTCGGTCGACGAGCGGGAACTCGACACCCCCTTCCAATAGCCGACGGAGTTTATCGGCTTCGTTGGTGCAACAGTAATTGATACGAATGCCTCGCTCTCTTAACCGTTTCGTATGAGCGGGATCGACCGAGTCACCGCCCAGAAGTTGAATGAATTCGGCTTTCATCTCGATTGTTTCGTTGATGTACTGCAGCGAGCTGGCCTGTCGCTCCATGTTGCAGATCATGATGCGAGAATGGACTCGCTTGGCGGCACGAGCAGCCTCGACTCCGCAGGCCAGAAAGGCCTGATATAGACGCTCGCTGGCAACGATCCGCTTCGTCACCTTCTCGGCCAGCTCTGCTCCGCCCTTCAGATGTACATTCAGCCAGATGTTCTTGGGCATGATCGCGAGAGCTTCATCCAAGGTAGGAGTTCGCTCGTTCTTGAACTGGTCGCCCTTCCACGATCCGGCATCGAGTTTCTTTAACTCGGCCAACGTCAACTGTGATACCGGGCCTTTGCCATTGGTGGTCCGGTCAACCGTCGCGTCGTGCATCAAAACCAGTTGTCCATCCTTGCTCAACGCTACATCGAACTCGATCATCTGCGCACCCAAGCGAATCGCCTGACGAAACGCCGCCAGCGTGTTCTCGGGATGTGTGTCGCTCGCGCCGCGATGGGCACAAACCCCGCGCACCGGCATCTTGACTTCGCCTTGTAAGTGGCCGCAAGAAACGGAAAGACACGCGAAAGAAAGCAGGAGAGGCAAACGCGTCATCGATTTGTTCTCTGAATAGAAGGCTTCTGCCTAGCTCTCCGTCGCTTCTTTTCCAGGATTCGGCGATTTTTCTGGATTACTGCGTCTACGTCGAACTTGGTGGGTCGGAACAGCTTTGTAATGATTTCCAACATATGGAAAGCACAGAAGAGAGCCTGAGAGAGACTCCCAGATCCTCCAGGCAACTACGGGGAAGAATCCTAGCAACCGAACGTGACACTATCAGTGTCCCTAATGGTCTTGTGAGTCTGTTTCCCCAACCATCCGAGCAGCACTTCATCAATTCGTCTGAGCCGGACTTCTCCCAAAAACCGCATGTCCGAGGTGGAGGAGAAAAGAATGAAAGCACAAAACCTTCTCAGCGTGACACTCTTTCTGTTGTTATCCATCTCTTCGCTGCAAGCCGGAGTCGTTCCTGGTCGATGGGAAAAACTCGACAGCCAGGGTTCGGGAACCCAGCTGATCATCATCGTCGACAGCGGAGATCGCATGGGATGTAACTTCAAAAGCTCTAGCTCGGGCGATCTAACCGTCATAGATCAAACCGGAATTGAGAGAATCCTTCCCAAATCAGGAGTGCGCAAGATCGTGAGCGCCAGGCGCAGAGTCAATGACAGCGTTATCAGAGGCGGTCTGATCGGAGCAGCAGTAGGGGCACTAGCCATCCTTCCCTTTGCCGTCATACTGAGGGACGGAGGCGGCGGAAAAGAAGTCGCATTGGATGTCTTGCCATTCGCCGGCATTGGGGCAGGAGTCGGAACCGCCCTCGATTTAGCCATCAAGGAAAGAGAAGTGCTTTACATTGCCCCTTGACCGAATCTCTAGCAATCGACCCGAGCCGGGTCTCGCCAATCAGCCAAACGGGGATTCTGGCACCACCCGCGTACCGCAACCTAAAAAGACGCATTCTTGGACGTTAGAGCGGGCTGAAACGCTTGTCTGACGGGATGATCAGTAGTCGAAGCGCCACCCGCGTACCGCAGTCTCAAAACCCACGCATTCGCGTCCTCCGCAGCGCTGAAAGCCTTGTCCGGCGGGGGTTTGCGCGATTGTCGTACCCGATTAGTATACCGTAATCGGGCCGCATTTTCACCCCTAAGCGTCATCTTCTCAGTCACTTGCGATGCCCCTAGTACCGGAAACAATTGAGCGCAACCGCGCAGCGCAAGTGCGTTGTTGCGACCCTCTGGGGGGTGCTTTCGCGTGAATGGGGTTGGGTGGTTGCGCTGCGATTTTGCCGGGTTGTCGCTTTCGATTGTCGAGGGGGTAGGCTCGTGGGATCGAGCAAGGCGCTAGCGCCACCCGCTTACACCGACCTGAAAGCGCACGTATTTGCGACCTTAGCCAGCGCTCAAGGCCTTGTCCGGCGGGGATCTGCGCGATTGTCGTGCCCGGTTAGGGTCTAATATTTTACCCCATTGGGCCGCGTTTTTCTACCTGTTAATCCTAGTTGCTTCAACCATTTAGACCCTTTTCGGTGGGCCGCATATTTTGGAGAAAAATGACCCCTTTTCGCCCCCTCGGAGCGTCTCTCGCAGACCCGGTGGGGATGTTCCGCTGCTCGAATGGCCCCCCTGGCGAATCGATTGTCGAGGGGGGTGCCTCAGGGGATGGAGGAAGGCGCTAGCCTCACTTCCACAGATTTTTTTGAAAATTTTTGGCGGCGCAACAGCCTGATCTAGAATAGCCCAGATCTGACCGTACAGACAGTCAGAGTAGATCGCCGCTGAGCGGCTGCTTCGCACCCAAGCGGACGTTCAGGTCTTCCCGGAAAACGTCGAGCGAGCTACCGCAAATAGCCGAGGCTGTGTGAAAAGTCATTCATGATTTCGGAATTTTGACTTCATAGGATCGCGTGCAAGCGACGATCTCCGTCGTAGGAAGGGTAAAGAGACCCCTAAATCAAAGAGGTTTTGGACTTTTCACACACCCTCGGCCAAGAGCAGTCGTTCCGCGCAGACCAAGCGGTCATGCGACCAAGAGAAGCTTGTGGCTGAATGAGTCGCCTTTTCGAGAAACAAGGACAAGGATGGCAGTTTCAAGCACACGACCAGCTTCGCAGCGAACGACATTCCGAGTGTCAGCGGAAAAGGCGGATTGAATTCCGCCTACCTTCCGATTTCTATATACGCCATCCTTCTGAGATTGGCCTTCAGTTGGTAAAGGTCCTGTAAACAGAAAGTGCGGCGGAATGCCCCTCCACGATGGGAGGGGCATCCGCGCCTAGGCAATGGTGTGCTCTTTCTTGGTCGCCTAAAAGGGTGGGTTGAAGATCGTTGCGAATGCATTTGGACAGGGACCGCCACATCCACCAAAGGGAGTGGTCAGGGCAATATCGACTGCCCCAAGGAGGGACACTGCTTCTGGGTGTTCCACTGCAAGAAGATGCACTTCCGCTCCTTTGGGGTTTCTTAGTTGGCGAATGCCCACCGGGGGAACGAAGACTCCAACGGGAGGCCTGCCCTTCCTCAGCCGTCCGGCAAAGCTGGCCGTGCCGCTGGAATCGGCGATTGTTCCCGCTGCCCAGACGATGGCCGCACCAACCCTTGGGTTGGGGAAGTCCAAGTCACTGCAGGCAGAAAACTCACCGAGCGGGTTCTGGCATGCTTTCGGGTTGTTGAAGATGATCCACCAGATCGTGTACACAGCCCCCGGTGTCAGTCCAGTCACACTCGCACTCATGCTGAGTGCCCGGTTGGTTCTCAAGAGAGTTGCGCCCCCGGGAACGGATAGATCTGATGGGTTCCCAAAGGGGAAGAAGTGTGCCGCGCTGAAGGTACCGTTGTTGCTCGCCATCAAAGAGGGCGAGAATCCCGTAAGGACGAACAGGCAAGCAGCGATCAGAAGAACTCCACCGACTCGAGTTGATTTTTCCCAGAACATAGTCTTGACTCCTTTGAATGTGTGTTTTCTTGGCTCCGGGGCCTTTTTTCGGAGCCGATCCTTACGCAAAGAGGCGACTCTTCTAGCCACCCCTCATCGACTTGATGCGAAAGCTCAAGGCTGAATGCCAACGGGGAGGCTCTTCCTCCCCGGATCCTCCCTAGGTTTGCCCTTTGGCTGTCAGTCGCCTCATGGGATCTCCTTTGTCGGCTCGGAACCCTAGACCGTTACGCCGTGGAGATACAGGGTCGATCCACCTTCTTGACCTCCTCTCTTTCGTTCTTCAAACTGTCCTCAGTGGGTAAGGCGAAATCGTGGCCGAAGAACTATCATCTCCGCACAAAACGTCTCGTTCCAGACCCGGTTCTCAGAGGAAAACCGCTTTCTGAGGGTGCTAAACTGGGCGGCATTTGTTCCGACGAGCTCCCAATGGCTAGGGCTTCTGCAGTAGAAATCACTGAACTGTTGCGGGCTTGGGGGAAAGGCGATGAGGCCGCCCTAGATAAACTGACCCCCCTCGTGTACGCCGAGCTTCATCGCTTGGCCAGGCACTACATGGGCCGGGAGCGACCTGAACACCTTCTGCAAACCACCGCCCTGGTCAACGAGGCCTATCTGCGGCTCATCGGCTGGAGAAAAATTGATTGGCAGAACCGAGCTCACTTCTTCGGTCTGTCGGCCCGCCTGATGCGAAACATCCTGGTGGACTTCGCGCGCAAATCCCGTCGCGGCCCAGTGGCTCAGGTGTCCCTGGATGAAGCGTGTCTGGTGTCCCCGTCACAAGGTACGGACCTGGTGGCTTTGGACGAGGCACTCAAAGCGCTGGCAGATATAGACCCCAGGAAGAGCAAGGTCGTTGAACTGAGGTTCTTTGGTGGCTTAAGTGTCGATGAAACCGCCGAAGTCTTGTCCGTCTCTGCGATCACGGTCATGCGGGACTGGAAAAAGGCCAAGGCCTAGCTCTGGCGGGAACTGGATCAGAAGCAGAACCATGAAATCTGAGCGCTGGCAGCAGGTCGATAAGTTACTCGACGGGGCCTTGCAAAGAGAGGGAAGCCAGAGGAAAGCCTTTCTAGAAGAAGCCTGTTCTGGGGACGCCTCGCTGCGCCAAGAGGTCGAGAGTCTACTCGAGGCCAGCGAGCGAGCGGGAAGTTTTATTGAAGCGCCTGCCCTGGAGGAGGCAGCCAAGGCCATGGTTCAGCATCGGGTGCAGTCCATGGTAGGACAAGAAATAGGCTCCTATAGAATTCTCTCGTTGCTCGGAAGCGGAGGTATGGGAGAGGTCTATCTGGCGGAAGACAGGAACCTCCACCGCGAAGTCGCTCTGAAGTTCCTGACCGAGCAATTCACCGAGGATGATCAGAGGCTGGCTAGGTTCCAGCGCGAGGCTCACCTTCTGGCGTCCCTGAATCACCCCAACATTGCAGCGATCCACGCCTTGGAGGAGGCTAACGGCGTACGCTTCTTGGTCCTAGAGCTGGTCGGGGGTGAGACTCTTGCCGAGAGGCTGACGAGTGGACCCCTGCCTGTGGACGAAGCCCTGCCGATGTGCCAGCAGATTGCCGAGGGTCTGGAGGCTGCCCACGAGAGGGGGATTATCCACCGAGACCTGAAGCCCGCCAATGTGAAGGTCACTTCGGAGGGGAGGGTCAAGATTCTGGACTTTGGTCTGGCCAAGGTGCTGAAGGTGGAGGTATCGGAGCAGGAGCTGCCGAACTCCCCGACGCTGACACTGGCGGCGACGCGGGAGGGAATCGTGCTGGGGACCCCGGCCTACATGAGTCCGGAGCAGGCCCGGGGAAAGGAGGTCGACAAGCGAACCGACATCTGGTCATTCGGCTTGCTGCTTTTCGAGATGCTGACCGGTAACGGCATGTACGCGGGAAAAAGCCTTGCCGAGACAATTGCCGCGGTGATTCACCAGGAACCAAGCCTGGATGACCTGCCCCGGGATACCCCCTTGAGGATTAGAGAGCTGCTGGAGCGGTGTCTCCGCAAAGATCCCAGGATGCGGCTGCAGGACATGGGTGATGCCCGCATCACGATTGACGAGTGCCTCAGCGGTGCAGCACCGTCGGTAGAAGAGCTGCTACTTCCCACCCCAATGCCGCCCCTGTGGCGGCGTCTGGCCCCCTGGGTGGCGATACCACTGGTGGCAGTTCTGGCCTGGTCCCTCAAGCCCGACCCGCCTATCCCTGAGAAGCGAGTGTCGCGCTTCGAGGAGCCTGTGGGCGAAGGCGAGCTACTCTACCACTTTAATCGGCACGGGCTGGCGCTGTCGCCGGATGGCACAAAGCTAGCGTATGTCGCCAAGAGCCGGGAGGAGGATTCGAAGATCAAGATCTATGTCAAGTCACTCGATCAGTCGAAAGCGATTCCGGTCGGTGAGCACGTGGGGCAGCCCTTTTTCTCTCCCGACGGTAAATGGCTGGGGGTCCACTGGCGGTCTGAAGACTCGTCTGAAAACAAGCTAAAGAAGTACCCGCTCGAGGGAGGAGCGCCCACGACGATTTGCGATTGCAGGGAACCTTTAGGCGCGAGTTGGGGTCAAGACGACACGATCGTCTTTGCCTGTGAAAACGGAACGGGGCTCCGGCGAGTGTCTGCCTCGGGAGGGGATCCAGAGCAGATCACCGAGGTGGACAGAGAAGCGGGAGAAAGAAGCCATCGACTTCCTCACCTTCTTCCAGGTGGGAAGGAAGTTTTGTATACGGTGGTGCGATATTTCTTCATCACCGATTGGAGCCAGGCCCAAATCGTCGTTCAGTCCTTGGAGTCCGGCCAAAGGAAGGTTTTGATCGAAGGGGGCTCGGACGCTCGCTACGTCCCGACCGGACATCTGGTGTTTGCTCGGGAAGCGACCCTGATGGCGGTCCCCTTCGACCTAGCCACTTTGAGCGCGACTGGGCCCCCCGTCCCAGTCTTGGAGGGTGTGAGCCACGCCATCCACACAACTTCGGCAGGTACAGAAACTGGGGTTGCTCAGTTCGCGTTTTCCGATTCCGGATCCCTGGCCTATCTCGGCGGCTCGTTCTATCCAGAGATGGAGACCGAGGTCTTGTGGGTAGATCGCGATGGAAAAGAGGAGCGCATCGACATTGAGCCGGCCCAGTACATGGGGGTCCGCCTCTCTCCTGACGGTTCCAAGATGGCTCTCAACACCTACTATAAAGAGCAGGACATCTGGATCTATGATTTCGATCGACGTACTCGGGCTCGCCTGACCACTAAAGGGGCCAACATCTATCCGATCTGGTCTCCGCAGGGCTCGGGCCTCGCCTTCACCTCAGACCGGGCTGGTCCCGGCAACGTCTTCTGGAAGGCACTCGACATGGTCAGTGAAGCCGAGCACTTGATTCCCAGCGAGTACACGGATACTCTCGGTTCTTGGTCTCCAGATGGAAGCAAGCTTGCCTTCGTGCGAATCGACCGTACCGAGAGGTGGGATCCTGGCTCCAACAAAGGGTGGGACATATACACTCTCTCAGTGGAGGACCGTCGTTCCGTCGAGCCCTTGCTGGCCAGCCAGTTTTGGGAGGGGCACCCGGCGTTTTCACCCGATGGGCGGTGGCTGGCCTATAACAGCAACGAATCCGGGCGGTCAGAGGTCTACGTTCGACCCTATCCGGGACCAAGCCCGACGGTGATGATCTCGAACAAAGGAGGACATTCTCCGGCCTGGGCAAGAAGGGGCAGCAAGTTCGAGCTATTCTACCGTTCGGGCCGGAACATGATGGCAGTTGAGATCACGGTGGATGGGGGCAAGTTGATGCCGGGCCTTCCGGTCCGCGTGTTTGAAGGAAGGTACCACGACCTCAATCCCATACGAGGTTACGACGTGACCCAGGACGGCCAACGTTTTCTCATGGTCAAAACGATGGAACGCGAGGAGTTCGAAACGATTCCTAATGAGCAGTATTACGGTCGTCCTCAACTGGTTCGAAGAACTCAAGCGGCTGGTGCCGACAGAGGACTGAATCCAGGCTCCATATGGTGGGTACAGAATAGATCCAATACGCTGTTAAGTTATGCTATAAGCTTGAAGAGGAAGACCTTTCCTGAGCGTACGAGCCTATCTTATTGCGGAAACAAACGTTATAGATTCTTCCATAACCCCCGTTCAGGATTGCTTGGGGCCAGTGGCTCGACCAACTCCGAGGGCGACAAGAAGAGGATTCGCGTCCATCGGCCTTTCCCACCCCCTGCCGTGATTCTTACTTATTCACTGGATCGATGCCCCCGAGACCCGTCGATTGTTTGCGAAGGTACCTTTGTGTCCAATACCCCTGGTGTGGAGGGACATCCTGACCCGTACAGGTGAGGAACACGGCACAGGTCCGACAATCCTCCTACTCCGGAGACTGCCTGTCCAAGACAAGATCAATCAGCGGGACCAGCTGGGCGTTTGCAAATGCGGCCTCATACTGATCCCCCAATCCATCGATTCTGCTGGAGCTATCCTCGTCCTTTCTGCTTCCTAATGGTGCCTGAATCCTCTTGTAATGCCCTTCTATTCTCGCCTCGAGAATACTTGCAAGTACCTCATGAACCGTTAATTATCGACTCCACGCCACTCATCTGTTGGAGTACAGATTCTAGGGGTCTACGAGAGCGTCTTACCACTTTCAGGTCGAACGCCAGCTGACTGATCCCAACCGTGGCGCGAGCCGGCATATTGCTGACGTCATCAAGTGTCGCCCCGGCTTCAGCCAGGATCTCCTTGATGTACTCCATGGTCTGGACCATCTGGGGGCCCACGCCTCCCGGGATCTCTTTGTCATTTGCGTCCATCTGCCCGGAAACGAATACCAAGTTTCCGTTTCGGGTCCCGCGACTGTAGGGTTTTCCAGCAGTTTCGCTGAGGATTTCTCGCGGCATGAATCTCTCCTTGTTCTTCGGTTAGTTGACCTGACGATCATGATGACGTAGGTCTATGATAGGAACAGGTCACTGCACTACCTTCTCATACTTCCTGAGCCGAGGGCAGTCCTTCGGCACCATCCCGAGATTGCCGCCACCAGCCCAGGTAACCTCACCAATATAGATGCTGCCACGCGAATCGAGCCAGACGTCGTGCGGAACGAAAAAGTCTGTAGGTGCGCAGGGATCGTCACCGCCACCCCAGCGTGCCAGCAAGCTGCCCTCTTCGCTGAAGATGCTGACCCGACCGCCGGTCGCAGCCAGATCTGGCTCCATCCAAGGGAACAGGCCCGCCCGCATTCCTTCCTCGGCTACGAAGACGTTGTCCTCCGCATCGATGAAGATATTGGTGGGACGTGCCACATCGGTCCACTGCTCCAGAAACACGCCGTCGGTTGAGAAAATCTGCAGCCGGCTATTCTCCCGGTCGGCCACGAACACACGCTCGTTACTGTCGAGACACACACCATGGGGTAGGTGGAACTGTCCCGGACCGTCTCCGGGGACACCCCAGGATTGGATGAGCTTCCCGTCGGGGCCGAAACGATGCACCCGCGCGTTGCCGTAGCCGTCCGACACGAACATCTGGCCATCGCGGGCCATCGCAAGGTTGGTTGGGAAGTGGAAGGGTGGTGCGGCCTGTTTCATGGTGCGGTAGTCGAAGTCGACAACGCCGGTGTCGCTAGCCTGACCGCTTGGACCGACGGTCTGCAGTAGGTCCCCTTCCAGAGTATACTTGCGGACCGAATGCCCCTTGTCATCGATCAGGTACATCAGGTCGTCGGGCCCGATCCATATCCCATGTGGACGAACGAACTTCCCCGCCCCCCACTCTCGTAGGAAATTGCCATGGACGTCGAAGACGACGAGGGGATGCTCTCCCCGATTGAAGACGTAGGCGCGGTCCTGCGAGTCGGTGGCGACTCCCACCACGTCTACATAGTCCCAATCGGTGGGCAGCTTGTCCCATCCCTCGACCGCTCTGTATCGAAAACGTCCAGCGCCGACGATCAGCGCGTCAGGATCACTGTCGTGCAGCATGAGACTCATTATGCCCGGACTCGCGTTCGAGACCAATGCCTGTTTCTAAGTGTTCCATTCATAAAGATGATGTTTTGTGGCGAGCGCGAGGGCCTCAGAGCGGTTGCAAGCACCTTCCGCCAAGACGCAAAACGCGAACCGACACCCCCCCCGGGTTAACCCCACACTAGACTCAGGAATACACGAACGGCGAAGAAAGCGTAGAAGGCTACGCAGGCCAGCAGGCCAGCCTGTCTCCACAGGGGCGGCTGGAGGCGATCCGGCAGGAATTTTCGATTCACGATGAAGATCTGAATCCCCCCCAGTACCATCACGAGACCGCCCATGTTTGCAACAATCTTGAACAGTGTCAGAGGCGTTGCCAGGCCGGCGGCGTAAATTGCCAAGAAGGTATAGACGACCAACAACACGTAGTACACCATCTTGATTCTTCCGCCCCCCCATTTCCGCACCCGCTCGTCGCCTAGCCAGACCACATCGGTCATGGTGCGGATCAGGACGTCCGTATCTCCCAGTTGAGTGGAGAAGAGCACCCAGAACCCATTGAGCAGGGTAAGCCCCCAGAACCCGTACCAGAGAGTCTCGGCCATGTATTGTGCCTGGTAGACACCGATAGCCATACCGGACATCTCGGTGCCGTGGGGAATAACTCCAACCGCCAGATTCACGTTGAGAAACATCCCCAGGGCGGCTCCCCCGGCCCACAACCAGACCTGATCGAAGTGGACGAACCTGGTCCAGTCTTTCCATTTCTTGAGATTGTCCGTCGTGATGGGGAAGATCTTGCCGAAGTGGGAGACTTGTCCCTCGCGCCCCCCGAAGGCCGATGGGATTGCGCCCGTATGGGCTCCCATGCCGTAACCTTTGTCGCGCATCCAGTTGGTGATGGTGAGATTGCTCAGCCCACCCGCCGCGGCCGTGGCCGCCAAAGCTCCAATCAAGGTCCAGTCCAGGTTCCCGCCGCCGAAGCCGTCGAGGCGGAAGAAGCCAAGGAAGGTCTCGGCCCAGGTGCTGAACGGGACGAACAGGAGGTTGGCTATCAGCAGGAAGGAGAAGACTACGAGAAGCATCGTCACCGAGACGATTTCCAGCATCCGTTCGACAGTCCCCCCGAAGGAAAGGAGCAGAAGAACCACGAGCATGAGTAGGGCAGCGATCCAATGGACCGTTGTCGCGTCGGCATCGGTGGGAAGGCGACCCGTTGCACTGGCGAGCACAGTCGAGGCCGCCGCGGCGGCCAGAGCCGGCCAACCCAGGTGCACGAGTGACAGTAGGAAATAAAACGGTGTCCAGAAGCGTGGCCCGGGCTTCAGCCTGAGGAAACCACCATAAATCGGCTCACCCGTATAAAGCGTGTAGCGAATCGCTTCCAGGTTGAAGACGAGCTGCAAGGCGATGGCAATGGTGACGACGCCCAGGATTGCGGTCCCATACTGAACCGTTGCAGCGGGTCCCACTAACCATTCTCCGCCGCCAATGCTGGCGGCCAGCAGGATGGCTCCGGGTCCTGCCATGCGCAGCTTGTTGCGGAAGTTCAGAGCAGGTGGAGCCGGTAGGTCGGCTTCTTCCCACTTTGGCAGCTGCCCGGCAAGGGTCGATTCGTTCATATTTTTCCCTTGGGTCTAAAGTGTTGTTTCCCTACCAATTGAGCTGATATTCGGGTCGACGCAGCCGAAAAACGGCCCCGATCAAGCCAGCAGTTTGGGCACGACGTTGCCGGCGACGTCGGTCAGACGGAAATCACGACCCTGATGCCGGAAAGTCAGTTCCTCGTGATCAAAGCCCAGGCAATGAAGGATGGTGGCGTGTAGATCATGGACGTGAACGGGATCCTCAATGACGTTGAATGCAAAGTCATCGGTTTTCCCGATCACTTGTCCGCCCTTGATTCCTCCACCCGCCATCCACATGGTGAAAGCGTGACGGTGATGGTCTCGCCCCCAACTTTCTTTTCCAGCACCGGCCTTTCGGTCTTCCACAACCGGCGTGCGGCCAAACTCTCCGCCCCAGATCACCAGAGTGCTGTCCAGCAGTCCTCTTTCTTTGAGATCCCTTATCAAGGCCGCCGCTGGTTTGTCCGTAATGCCGCAGTTCTTCTTCAAGTTCTTGTCTAGGTCTTGGTGGGCATCCCAGCTGGCGTGGAAAAGCTGAACGAATCGGACCCCCCGCTCAATCATTCGCCGTGCCAGGAGGCAGTTTGTCGCGAATGGCTTGGTCGGTTCCTTGTTGACGCCGTACATTTCGAGAGTCTTGGCCGACTCGTCGGAAAAGTCGAGAAGGCCGGGAGCTGCTGCCTGCATTCGAAAAGCGAGCTCATAGGAAGCGATCCGCGAAGCTATTTCGTAGTCTCCGGTCTTCTGAAACTGCTGCTCGTTGAGATAACGAATGGCGTCCAGCCGTGACCGTTGAGCTTCCTTCGTCACCCCGGGCGGATTGGACAGGTATAGGACGGGGTCCCCGGTGCGCCTGAAGGGAACTCCTTGATGAACGGAAGGGAGAAAACCGCTGCTCCAGTTCTGAGTGCCGGCGCTGGTGCCACTCCCCGTGCTGAGCACAACGTAACCCGGTAGATTCTGTGAGTCGCTTCCCAGACCGTACGTGACCCAAGCCCCCATCGAGGGGCGACCTGGTAGGGGAGACCCGCAGTTCATCATCAACTGACCGGGATGGTGGTTGACGGTGTTGGTCTGCATCGAACGGATCAGGCAGATGTCGTCCGCCTGCTTGCCCAGGTGGGGCAATAGATCGCAAAGGTCCATCCCGCTTTGGCCGTAGCGTTTGAATTTGCGAGGACTGGCCCATACCTTGGCCGTCGGTCGAATGAAGGCCAGGTTGCCAAATTGCTTTCGCAGCGAATCGGGCAGGCTCTGCCCTTCCCAGCGCTTCATCTGTGGTTTGGGATCGAACAAATCGATGTGGCTGGGAGCTCCGGCCATGTATAGGAAGATCACGTTCTTGGCTTTGGGGGCGAAATGAGGCGCTTTGGGCGCCAGAGGATTCACCTCGGGCAGTTCCCGGCCGGGCGCCGCAATCAGTCCCTCCTGGGCCAGAAGATGGTAAAGAGCAACCATCCCGAAGCCGCCGGCGCATTGCTGCAGAAAATTGCGCCTGTCTTGTATCTTGATGAAGTCCGCTAATTCCATAATCTATCCCCGGGTAAAAAACTCGTCGAGATTGAGCAGGACACTGCTCAGACCGACCCAGACTGCTGCCTCCGCAGGATCTATTCCCTCCACACCTTCGGCGGAAAACAACGCCTCGACGGATTCCGGATTTTGCCTCAGCATTTC
>CBDCMS010000002.1:0-1363258 GCA_965219005.1 Acidobacteriota bacterium
GCAGCGAGTTCCTTGACGATCTGCTGCAGTCTCCGCTTGGAGTACGGACCTCCTCGAGGCGACGGAAAGACGAATCCGGTGCGGCGTTCGCCGAGGTGGATCCGGAGCTCGTTGGCGAGGCTCTGGAGGACCGGAACGTCCCGGGTCTTGCCGTCTTTGTCGCGAACACGGACCTCGAGTTCGGCGAATGAAATGTCCTCCACACAGAGCTGGCAGAAAGCGCCGACTCGGCTTCCGGTTTCCAGAAGCGAGCGTATCAAGAGTCCGCGGCTCCCACTTGTCGCATAGGCAGCGCTGAGGAGCCGAGACGGCGGCTACTCCTACGACCAATCCAAGCATCTAATCGCGGAAGCCCGCCGGCGGGTCGGGCTGACTCCCCCTCAACGCAAGAAGGGTAGCGTCGACCGGCTCACGAGCGAGGAGCTCGAGGCCCGGATGTCCCTCGTTCGATCACTCGTTTTCGCTTTTCCCATCGTACCGCGCAATTATACGCGGTTTGATGCGGCGAACACCCGCAGTCCGGTCCTCGAACGGCCTCTCATTTCGCTCTCCGGGCTTTCTGCGAAGTCCCCAACCCATCTCGGCGCCAGGCGTGGGCTCTGTGTACTCACAATCCGTAGCAGGAGCTACCGTATTCTGCAGCTCTCGATTACGACCGCACGGGGTGAACCAACCCTCCAACTCAGAAAGCCCATGTCGCCTCCTGCCTGGGCCGTATTGCAGAGGGAGCTTCTCGCGGCGAATGTCGAGGCCTGCAGCGAGTTCTTCTCAACCCACTTCGACGAGACAGCGAAGCTGATCCATACACCTACCTGGGGCGCGCTGGAGGGACCCGCTGACGCCTATGAATGCTTCTACAACTGGACACTGCTGTATGCCCTGGGGCCCTCACCTGAGATCCTCGAGATGTTCCGACGCGGTCAAGAAGCTCATCTGAGACAGTACAAGGCCCTCAAGACAGTCACCACGGACATCGCTCGCGAAGGCGCCTATCACAAGGAGTTCCCGCCCATGGTCGACTGGCATCATATCGGAGAAGGACTCCGAGCCTTCCTGTACGAAGGCCTTTGTGACCCCGAGGATGTCAGATTCCAGCGAAGACTCAGGCGCTTTGCCGGCTTCTACATGAACGAGGATCCAGAAGCGGCCAACTACGATCCCAAGCACAGGATCATTCGGAGCCTGCTGAACGGAAGCCGGGGGCCCATGCTCCGGATGGCGACGCGTTCAGACTGGTGTGGCGACCCTCTCGAGGGCCGGTTCATACTCGACAACCTGGGAGGGCCGCTGGACTACATGGAGCACTACCCTCTCAAACTGGCCCACTTCGACGAGTACTTGACCGTCGAAGGGGACCATCCCTTGAACCTGGCTGCTACCGTGCTGGCACTCAACGCCTTCATGTTGGCTCAGGAGAACCGCTACAAAGACTGGCTGCTCGAGTACGTCAACGCCTGGAAGGAACGGATCCTGGCCAGCGTCGGCAACATCCCCACCAACATCGGCCTGGATGGCCGCATCGGGGGTGTATTCGGCGGAAAGTGGTGGGGTGGGACCTATGGCTGGAACTTCCACCCCTGGTCTCCCGAGCATGGCGAGCAGCACTTCCGGAACCTGTTCGACAAGGGGGCCTGGCCCGGGTTTGGCAATGCGCTGCTGCTCACAGGAGACATGGGCTACGTGGATGTTCTCCGCCGCCAGATGGACAATCTCTACGCCCAGAAGAAGATCGTTGAGGGCGAGGTTCAGCTCCCCCACAACTACGGTATCTACGTCAAAAAGACCGGACCCCCGGCCGCCGACCTGGGCCGTGGAGAGATTTTGGGGCTGGGGTCGAGTAAGCCAGGATGGTTCAATTGGTCAGGCGGTTGGTTCATCCCCCGGGTCACAGAGATCTACCTGTGGTCGATGGACCGGAAGGATCTCGAGCGAGTTCCCAAGCAGGGCTGGATCGCTTTTCTCGAGGGCAAGGATCCCGATTACCCCGTTCGTGCCCTCAAGCTAGAGTTTGCCCATATCCAGCGCACCTTGAGAAGGATGCGAGAGAATAAGACGCCGCCCGACAGCTGGCTGGCGGACTCGGTCTACGGCTACAATCCCGCGGCTACTCACAGCCTGCTCAAACTGATGATGGGAGGCTATCATGGCGGACTCGTCTGGACGCTCCACGCCCGCTTGCGCTACTTCGATCCGGTCCGCCGGCGGGCCGGTATCCCCGAGGATGTCGCCTCCCTCATCACTGGCATCGACGACGACCGGACCCGGGTAACCCTGGTGAACGTCAACCAGGTGTCGAGTAGGGAGGTGATCGTCCAGACTGGAGGCTATGGAGAGCATCTCTGCACTCGGGTCGAAGTCGACGGCCAGACCCACACGATCAACCAGCGCTTCTTTCGGCTCCGCCTCGCCCCTAGTGCTGGAGGCGAGGTAGTGATTCATCATCGCCGCTACGCCAACTCCCCAACACTGGCCTTTCCCTGGCATGGCTCCCGGGTCCCATTGCCGTGATTCGGAGTCCGGCTGACTCAAGTCGCTCTTGAAGATCAGACGTCTACCCTTCCTGGTCCTGGCCGTGATCTCGATGTTGGTTGGAACCTGGGGAGCGCTGCTGCGCCTGTCCTGGGATCTGCCCCAGCTCAGCTTGGAGGGGCACTGGATCACCCATCACGGTCCCCTGATGGTCTCTGGTTTCCTGGGAACGCTGATCGGAGTCGAGTGAGCCATCGCGCTGGGTAGGAGCTGGGCCTGACTGGGACCTACTCTATCGGGTGCAGGATCAGTGACGGGGGATCAAGTCCAACAGAACGGCGAAGACGGAGAAGTTGATTCCGGTTATTCGCTGATTGGCGCGAGGCGACGTGTGCCTACTGAGATGAACGGATCGGGACGTGTTTTCGGGTCGAGTAGTGCCATCTCGCTGCTCATGTAGTGTCCCAACGTTTGGGCTTCTAATCTCTGTAAAGTATTAATGAGGAATATGTTAGAGAAGATAATGGGTGTTTCCGACTTGAAAGTGAGTGTACGCTCACGCCCTTCAGTTCATAAGGAGGGCGAGCATGTACACGGGCACGACGATTTTTTCTCAGGTGATGCGGCATCTTCCCTGGCATCATTTTCATCGCATTGTTCAGCACTACGGAGGCGACTACAAGGTCAAGTCGTTCCGCTGTGCCGACCATTACCGGGTCATGGCCTTTGCACAGTTGACCTATCGCGAGAGCTTGCGCGATATCGAAGCCTGCCTACGGGCCATGAGATCCAAGCTCTTCCACATGGGCATTCGCTCCACGGTCTCCCGCAACAATCTGTCCAATGCCAACGAGAGGCGCGACTGGCGCATCTATGCCGAGTTTGCCCAAGTGCTTATCGCCGAAGCGCGCCGCCTGTACACCGACGAGGACCTGGGAGTCGACCTGAACGCGACCGTCTATGCCTTGGACTCCACGACCATCGACCTGTGCCTCTCGGTCTTCCCCTGGGCGCGCTTCCGCCGTACCAAGGGGGCGATCAAACTGCATACCTTGCTCAACCTGCACGGCGCCATTCCCGAGTTCGTTCTGATCTCGGACGGAAAACTGCACGATGTCCACGCCTTGGACCACCTGATTCCTTGTCCCGGTGCCTACTACATCATGGATCGCGGATACCTGGATTTCGGGCGCCTGTACCGACTCCATTCTGCCCGGTCGTTATTCGTGACCCGCGCCAAGGCCAACTTCAAGTTCCGCCGCCGCTACTCCCACCCGGTGGACAGAACGACGGGACTGATCTGCGACCAAACTGTCCTGCTGAGCACCTTCTATCCGGCCAAGGCCTACCCTGAACCTTTGCGTCGCATCAAGTTCTTCGACGTCACCACCGACCTGCGGCTAGTATTCCTCACCAACGACTTTGCTTCTCCCGCTCTGACTATTGCCCGGCTCTACAAGCTCCGCTGGCAGATCGAACTGTTCTTCAAATGGATCAAACAGCATCTCCGCATCAAGGCCTTTTTACGGCACCAGTCCCAATGCCGTGAAAACACAAATCTGGATCGCCCTCAGTACCTACCTACTCATCGCCATCATCCGCAAGCGCCTCTATCTCGAGTTGCCGCTCTACACAATTCTCCAGGTCCTGAGTGTCTCGCTCTTCGAGAAAACCCCAATTTTACAGGCCTTTCAGGACATGCATTACATTACTCAGAATAGTGACATTCATAAACAGTTGATGTTATTCGACTAACGCTGGGACGCTACTGATTCAGAGTATCCCGCCAACTACTTTTCCGCATTGGCTCTCAGGGGCGACGGTGGAGTGTATTCCAGCCTTCCCGGTGGAGAAGCTGCACGGCCCGTCCACCATTACAGCGTAATATGGAATGTGTTTTTGAGGCTCCTGTCGGCGGGCGAGGTGTTGACATCGGAAGCGCGCCCAAGCATGGATCGGGATAATGTGAAACTGGACATTAGCGAAGATCCGGTAATCAATGCGTATGGCGGACCCGACGGCATCCAGATCAACCTCGCGCTAGCCGAGTTGCTGGCGGATTCCGAAAGTGAGCTGGCGGTTCTTATCGGTCATGAACTCGGTCACGTGTACCAGTTCAGAACAGGAAAACGGATCTTCGACCCCAACCGTGAGCTGGACGCAGATGTGTGGGGCTTATTCCTTTCCCTCCTCGCGGGTTATGACCCTTACGCGGTTGCCGGGACGCTAGCGAAGATGGTGATGGCTAATGGTCAGGCCGATCTCCAGTCGCAATACACTCTAGAGTTCAGCCGCATTAGGGGGCCTTGGGAACATCCAGGCTCGACGGCAAGGAGCAAGACATCCGGACGCTGTTGGGCAAGGATGTCTCCAAGGCCTCGATCGCCAAAGATACTGGACGTCTCCCGCTCCGCCCTCTACCACTTCATCCAGACCCGCAAGATCGCTCCGGGCTGACCCCAAGGCTCGGACCGCCCTTATGTTGTAATTTCAACACGAATGTGGGCGCTACCCTCTTAGAGTAATTTTTCACACCGTTGCGGCTCAAACCCCGTTCCGGTCAGCTTTTCCACTCCCCACAACAGTGAGACGCGCGCGTCGGAAGTGATCTTCCCTCCGAAGCCGGGGTCGGCCTGGTCAATCTTCTCTCAGGCTTCAATCAGGCTGTTTAGATGCCTCTCGGGTGCGGGTAAAGGAATCCGATTCGGCCAATCGTCCGGTATGCGCATATTCCGGAAACTCATAGTGGTGGTCCAACACAATACCCTTGTTCCCCCGACCTGCCCTGGTCCTCAGGTTCGACATTTCCCGCATCAAGTCGGCGAAGTTGTCATGGGCGACCTTCACCCTCACTTCTGAGGGGAGTTGTACCAATAGCCTCTCAAAGCGGCTAAACTCTCGCTCGAGTTTGCTGGCACCAGCGACCGCATCGGATCCGATCATAAATCTGGTCGGATACTGCTCGATGAGTTGAACCCACTGATCCAAATCCTTGTAGACGTAGTCGTCCAACACTACCCACGACAGATCGATATAGACTTGATCTCCGAAGGCCTCGAGCACCTCTTGGATCCAAAATGGAAGATTCTTGATATTCACTCTTCGACTGATTCCTGCGTGACACCAAATGAATATCGTCTTGTAGGCCACTCCTCCGTCTTCCCAGCTGCAATGACTGAGTAGCTCGACGAATTCATCAAGGTAAAGTGGATCCTTGATTTCGTTCGCGTTTCGGGAGATGGGAGCGATGTTGTGGTGGATGCTGACCGGCAGGAAATGCTGTCCCGCGAATCGGCACACCCGTACCAGGGCGGGGTGATCTGCGCGAGGTCTCTCTCCAGTTGTCAGGTTGGTGAGATCATCGTGGCGCGACATCACTTCGCCTATCCCTTGCCAGATGCCCGGAAATTCCTTGATGCGTTTCACGATGAGATCCACTGCACCAAGATCGGTACCGTCAAAGCCCGTGATAAACGGATGTATCTTGTCGAGTTCCTGGAGCCTGGCAGAATCATCAGCATGTTTTCTCTGGTAGTCGAGAATGGCTGACGCAACGGCGATATCAGTATCCCGGGCACGCTTCACTCTTGAACTGCTGTCAAGATAATACCGAGGCCTCATGAAGGGTTCATTCTCCGACCATTTCTTGATAAAGGGCATGCCCGAGACCATGATGTGATCGACCCCAGCCGCCTTCATGCCTCTCAACAGCGCTTCGATTCTTCTCCCTCTCTCTCCAAAAGGAAGTGTTGAATAGCGGCCGCTGGCCGTAAGTCCCCACTCGGTGCCCGGAAAGCGGTGATCCGTGTTGAGGAATTCGCCATTCTGAAGAAAGTCCAGGAGATGAAAGTGACTGTCCGACTTGCGACCCAGATTGTTTTCCCCGAGCCCCGAAGCCCCGCTCCCCTGAGCAATGCAGTATCCGGGCACGAGTATCAGGACTATCACCATCAAAGTTGCTTTCTTCATTGGCCCCTCCCCTGTTGTCCAACTAAAGACTTGTGGAATCCCAACAGGCGCTTCCCCAGGTGATCGTACTGCACGATGTCCAGCTCTCTCCTCACCAGACACGTATCGATCCGATCTTCTAAAGCGACATGGCCCTCGCGGCCGCTCGTACTATCCTGCGGGCTCCCGTCCTGCAGGTCTTGGATCTCTACCCGCAGCGCCCTGACGAGATGTTCCTTTGCATCCTGGATTGCGGAATTCGCCAGATTCTCGATCTCCTGCCATCTTTCCCTATCAAGTGCTCCCATTTGCCCCCATCTTTTGTTGGCTCTCTCTCTGTTTTTCTTCTTGATCTCCATCAGCAAGGAAACAGGATGATTTTCAGCCTTCCTGACCGGTACGATCAGAATAGTACGGGCCACCTGCTGGGTCATCACCTCGCGTCGGAAAGTCAAAAGATCTTTGTACCCACCTAGGAGAATAACCATAATCTCCAGAATCTCCAGAAACTGCCAGGTAGCCTTGAGCCATTCGATCCAGATTTCCCAATGACTCGGGTTCCGAGGGCAAAATCCCACTATCCTGGTAGTATCACTTGGCCGTCTCTCAGACTCTCATACACAACTTCCGACCATAACTCTGGCGCAGTTCGCCCGCACCCTTCAACTCCCGGGTGGTCCTCACGCTGTCCGGACGCTTGGTCCTCGTAGATCGCGTCGTCGCTGACGCCGGCCTCGCGCAGAGCATCCCTCTGCAGGTCGAGGCTCTGGGAACTGTCCGCCTTCGATATCCGCGCGTAGCCGATCAGCACTGGCGTCTCCAAAACGGACCAGACCGTGTGAAAAGTCGTGATGAAGCTGCCGGTCCCGTCAGTAGTGCGAAATGGAAGCACGACGACGTGATGCCGGCGGCTACGCAGGACCTTAGGGGCTGCGCAAAAATTAAATGGCATTTTGCGGTGTTCAGTTCGGGCCAATGGTGTAGTTCCAGGCCGGAAGTTCTGAGTGGTTGGATAGGGGAATCTCTTTGAACTGACGGTTGGACAGCTTCTTGCCCTTGGTGTACTCGCGTTCATTGACAAGCGCTGTCACTTCGAGACCGGTTTTCGTGGTCGTCCCTTCGATGTACTTCTTCATGAGCTCCAAAGATCGGAGCGGGTGGCCGGCCCACTCCAGGCTGATGAAGCTGAACAGCCGGTGCTCGACCGGATTCCACTTGGAGGCACCGGGAGGGTAGTGGCAGACCCGGACGGTGAGGCCGTGGCCTCGGGCGATGGTCTGGTAAAGGCCGTATTTCCAAAAACGGGGCCGGTAGCCATTGCTGCCTCCGCTGTCACACAATAGCAGGATTTCCTTCATGCAGGGGTAGGCCGCCCAACCCCGTTGGCAGATCCAGGTCTCCAGGCAGTCGACCGCAAACTCCGGCGTGTCCGCCGAGAGACCGATGATAATCGTGCCCCGATTGGGCACCGGCTCGTACAGCCCATAGGGGGCAGCGAGGGCCGAGGCCTCAGACCGGAAATCGTGCTGATTGACCTCTTCCGGCTCTTGACTCCAGGCCTGTCCCTGGTTTCGGAAGTTGCCAATGAGTTCCTTCTTTTTCGTGTCCAAGCTTAAGATGGGAGCGCCGGCATCCTCGAATTGTTTGCGGAAGTCCTCGATCAGTTCGAATTCCCGGTTGCGCTCCGGATGCTGCGTTTGGGCGATATGCTCTTGCGGTTGACTCGTAGCGCGTAGTTCTGGTCCTTGAGCAGCTGGCCTACCGTTTTGGGGCTGATGGCCAGTCCCCGCTCCTGCATCTGCTGAGAGATCGATCGCGTGTCTTTGCGGCTCCACTTCTGGTCACTCGTCGGATCGCCGGCCGTGTCCGCTTGCATCACTTCGCCCAGCAGGGCGATCACCTCGGTTTTTTTTAGGGGCGGGCGGCCCGCCCCCACGGCTCGGAGCCGCTCCGTCGTGATCTACCGCTGCTGTAACTGTCGCCGTCCCGAGGCGATGGTCTTCACATTGACGCCGCTCATCCGGGAGATCTGCCGATCGCCTCCACGTCCAACTCGCAGCGACTCCAGTCCCAGGTACAGCCGACGCTGCTGCTCGTCTAGGACCGTCAGCAACCAACGCATGCTCTCGCCCAGCTCGTCTAGCTCCTCCCGCTGCGCCGATCCCGACGCCTGGGCCCTTCGCATCCGCTCGTAACGCTCTTGCAGTTGCTCGGCATCGGTCGTCCGGGACAGATACAAATACTGATCGGCCAGCTGCTCTCGACTCAAGCGACCGACCCCATGCAGCTGGGCCAGCGCGTTGTGCACCCGTACCTGCAAGCGCGTCTGCAGCTCGGAGGCGAAGCAACCCGCCTCCGAACGTTTGACGAGAGAGACGATCGTCTCGCCCAAGGTGCCGTGTTGGGAGAACTGCACGCCGCGGAAGCTCCACAGGCCGTCCTCGTCATAGTCGGCGATCCGGTCCAGGGTGTAATAGCGCCCTCGATGCGAGTAACTCGAAGACAGGTCAACCCTAGATCAAGTCAATCTCTATAGGGTGATCGCGCAATGCTAACGAGAACCTAAGCCAGACTAATGATATTGTACGTCATATCAAATGCCGATTTATTTTTGCGCAGACCCTTAGGTCCTGTCTCCTTGGTTCACCGCGGCGATCCCTTTGGCCTCTCGTAGCGCTGGAAGCCGTCGTTTTGGGCGTCAAAGAAGGGCGAAATTCCCCTTCACGCCGTTGCGGCCGAAATCATGGCCGGAATACCGACGAGGTTGATTGCTCGCCGCATGTTGTAGGCCAAAGCGGTGAGACTGAACTCCGCACGGACGTTCCCGAGTCGCTGCGTCAGGAAGGCGCCATGGCCCATCCACTGCTTGATCGAACCGAAGGGATGTTCGCCCGATTCCCGGCGACGATCCATCACCTCTGGCCGAGCCGCGAGGCGGTCCGCCATCCGGTCCATCGTGGCTTCGTTCTCGTAGCGCACAATGCGACGGTAGGTGTTCTTTGTGCATCGGTCGCGTACAGCGCACGATCTGCAGGCCGCACGGTTTAGATAGTTGACGAGAATCGTTTCTGAGCGGGTCTTGCCGGCGGTTTCCCGTTAAGAGTTAGCGGCGGCACATTGATTTTCAGATGGCGCTGTTCGTCCAGAAAAGCACCCATATTCTTGTCTTTGAGGACCGTCCTTATTTGTTGTGCGCAAGGTTCGTCGGCGATAGCGCCGCCGAGCGTGATCATAGGCGCGTTATCGCTATACCCGATATTGAACAGAAGGAAGGAGGACTTCGCCCTCCCTTCCCACCATGCGCACCTGCCGATGCATGTGAGTGAACAGCACTGAAACCAGGTATGGGGGATACCCGGATCCCTGCGCTGCCGCTTTTGGAATGTGGGCAGGAATAAGATCCCCTGCTTCGGCCCGCATTCTATCGGAAAAGTTTTCGTATTTGTTGGCGTTTTCATCGTGGGTGGGCAAGCTGCCACGGTGTGCATTGACGGTCACTACGATAATGCTGCCAGCCGGCGCTCTGCGGCAGAGCGTGGACAAGTCCTCTAATACCGGGCCTCCCAGGCTGGAATCGTAATCGAGCCAGACCAGAAGAGGCAGCTTTTCCAGATCTAGGTCGGACAGCACTGTCTGGCTGTCTCCGTGAATTACGCTGACGCAGGCGTAAGGCTTGTTGAATTCGGCGCGGCTAGCGAGAATCTCGTCCTGCTCGATCGATATCATGTCCTCGATTAGCAGGTATCTGTGGGCCATGACGAAATCGACGAACCAGGGCGCGCCGAGCCCGATATAGCGGTAACCGGGAAGATTCAGGACAGGCGATAGTACCGAGAGAACCTCGAATATCAGTTTGCGTTCGACAGCCTTGTTCGGCCTGATCGCGTAGTTGATATAATCAGAGGAAACCATTTTCTATTCCTCCATCTCATTTTCGACATAATAGTCGAAGGTTCTTTCTCCGACCGCGCGGTAAGACATATTGCCCCGTCCGAGCGCCTTTCTGACCTTGTTCACCTCGGCGAGCGGCTTCTGGTAGAGGATGTTTGCCATCTTGATTTTCGGGGCTTCGGGTACAGTGGGAACTTTTAGCACGAGGCTTTCCGCAACCTGAAAGAACGGTACGCTTGCCGCGGCCAGTTCCTTTGCACGCGCGCCGTTAAGGTCGGCCTTGCGCTGGTTGGTGTACTCGATCCACGGACGGGTCGCCTTTTTCATTTCGTTTACGGCGCGCCGGTAGAGCGGAGAGCTTTCATCGACATCGCGCTTGGTCGTCGTCCATGGAAGAAGATTCGGATCTCTTGCATGGAAAAGGACCATTCCCATGAGGCCATTATATTGATAATGCCAGCGGGGAAATCCCTCATCTCCCCATACGGTACGTTCTGTTTTGTCGGCAGGCAGCACGATGCGATCATTGCCAGAGAACGAACCAGCCGTAATAGCCTGTCTCGGAACGATCTGACGGTTCAAGCTCAACCGCGCCGCCGCGCTTGCCGAGTGGCGTCAGCTCGGTGCGGCCTAATTCCCTGTCGTCGGTGGAGAACTCAGTCCTTGCGACTTTCCTCTGACAGTGCCGTCTGGAGACATGAGTCGCCCCTACTTCCTGCACTGCAGAAAAATGACTGGCGGATCGTCGAGAAAGTCGTCCCAATAGTCCATCGGGCCGTCCCATTCCGGGGACAGCTCCGGCTCAAGCCATTCGATGGCCCGCAGGCCGGCGGCCTCCAACGCTCGTTCGTGCACAGCGGGGCTGAGGTAATAGTCTACCCAAACCGATCATCCCGCTGGATAAATCAACACCGACTACTCGGGCAGCGCCCCTCTCTCTGACGAGACGAGAGTAGAAGCCTTCCCCACAGGCGAGGTCGAGAACCGACTTTCCTCTTACTTTGCCCAGCAGCTTCAGCAGCGAATACCGCTCTATGTAGGTCCGCCACGGGGCAAGCTTCGAACGCTTATACTCTTTTGCGACCGCATCGTAGTCGGTGCTCATGAAGACTATCCTCAAATGGACCAGTTCAGTTACCGAACAGGCGTTTGACTGTAAGCGCCAGGGTCCAGTAACGCGCGCCGGTGAACGTATTGTGGTTGGGTAAGTCGGGGTCCCGTTTGTGAAATGGGTGAAACGAGTATCCACCGCTGGATTCGATGGCGCCCATCATCGAGTACGTCAGCTTCAGTCCCAACAATGTCTTGGTGTTCAGGCCGTAGTCGGCTCCGGCGTACAGGTGCCCAGCCAAGACCGTGTCGGAGAGGTCGGCGTCCTGGCGGCTGTTGTAAAACGACAGGGGAGGATCGTAAGCCTGAGCATTGCCCGACGTGTCCTCGTAATCGGTGGAGAAGTGCACCCCGGACACCTTGACGAAAGCGGGACCTAGCCCAGCTCCTAAGTATGGAGAAATCCCACCGAACGCACCCGGAAAATCGTAGTACGCATTGAGCGAAAGGGTGCTGACGGAGAGATGGTCGATTGAGGCCCGGGCATTGGATATGACCGTGCCGCCGCTCCTTTCTTCCATGGGCATCCCATCGTAATCGGTGATGCCACGGAATATCTGGTTAAGGTTGTTCTTCCGCTGCGTGAGCGATAGCTCCAGGCGGATACGATCGAAAATGCGACCGGCCGAGATCTCGAACGCGGCTCCCGCGTCCGCGTCGATACCGTAACGCCAGTGGTATCCGGAGATTTCGGGAACAGGGTTCGCATCGAAACAAGCGTCTGTCGGATAGCAGGTCGTCTCCCGATTCCAGCCCTCCTGGTCCAAGTCGGATGCCCAATTCGATCCGATGCCCCCGCCGATGTACCACCCGGAGCGCAGTGAACCTCCAGTCCCGCTCTGGGCCAACAAGCCGGAGCCGGGACCGAGCACCAGAATTCCGCAGACGGAGGATGCGATGAACGATGCAAGACGCATAAATGTTAATAATAACGCCTCTGTCTGATGATCCCTTGGTAATGACGGCCACCTTGAGCCTGGTGAGCCCCCGGTTATAGAGCGTGCTCTAATGAGAGGGGACTTTATCGTGAATCAGCATGGCCCAGGGTAAAACCCCAATGGTTGCAGAACCGCTCGAGACTGTGTGAAAAGTAGCCCCGAGTCGAATTTTGCGGTGTGAGAAGCCTGGGATTTGGGCCGTGAGTGGATTGTCGTCGATTCGCTGATGCCATGCGCCCTGATGCGTTGCAACAGGCCCTTTGGGGGGGCGATTCCAGCTGGTTTGAACGCCCCACACGGCGATCACGGACGGACCGCGGCGATCAGTTCCGGGATCCCGACCAAGGTTGTCGCACGGCGGATGTTGTAGGCCAGAGCGGTCAAGCTGAACTCACCCCGAACGTTCTCGAGCCTGCGCATCAGAAACCCGCCATGGCCCATCCAGTGCTTGATCGAGCCGAAGGGGTGCTCGGCGGACTCCCGGCGGCGGTGCAACACTCCGGGCCGGTCGGCGAGGCGCTCTGCCATGCGGTCCAGCACCGCCTCATCCGCGTACCGTCCAATGCGCCGGTAGCTGTTACTCGTGCACTGCACCTTCAAAGCGCAGCCCCGGCAAGCCCCGCGATTGGCGTAGTGCGTCAACGTCGTGTCGCGCACCCTGCTGAGGTACAGGGGCTTGAGTTGCTGCCCGTTCGGACAGGCGTAAGTGTCGGTTCCCGCGTCGTAGCGGAACCGCTCTTTCGGAAAGCGACCCCTGCGACGGGCCGGGCTGCGCCGTGGCTTCGGCACATACGGCGTGATCCCCGCCGCCTCGCACCCGGCGATGTCCTCGACCTTGAAGTATCCCTTGTCAGCCACCGCCTCGATCCGCTCGACGCCGAGGCTCGTGCGTGCCGCGCGCGCCGTCTCGGCCAACAGCCCGAGATCGGAAACCTGACTATGCACCTGCTGCTCGGCAATCAGCTTGTGCTTCGTGTCCACCGCGATCTGCACGTTGTACCCCACTCCCACGCCAGTGCCGCTGTGCATCGCCCTGGCGTCGGGGTCGGTCAGCGAGAGTTGGTTCTCGCCACTCTCCTGCAACGCCTTACGGTGCGTTTCGAGACGCGCCTGGCGCTCTCGCAGCGCCGTAATCTTCTGTGCCAGATCCCGCCCCCGCCCCTTGCTGGGGCTCGCATCGGCCATGTCGGCCGCGTCCATCTCATCCATCTGTTGCAGGTACCGCTCCAGCCGTTCCTGGCTCGCCGCCAGATCGCGCCGCAGCTTGGCCCCGGTGAAGTTTCGGTCCCGGCTGTTCACCGCCTTGATCCGCGTGCCATCGACCGCGATCAACTCCCGGCCGAACAGTTCCAGGCTCCGGCACACCTTCACGAAGTCACGGAACACTTGCCGGAACGCCTCCCGGTTCTCGCGCCGGAAATCCGCAATGGTCTTGAAGTTCGGCCGCAGGCGGCGCAACAGCCAGATCACCTCCAGGTTGCGGTGGGTTTCCGCCTCCAGCCGACGGCTGGACCGCACCCGGTTCAGATACCCGTAGATGTACAGCTTCAGCAAGTCGGAGGGATCGTACCCCGGGCGCCCTGTCTCTTTCGGCTCCGCTCGTTCGAACCCGGCCCCAGCCAAGTCGAGACTGTCGACGAAAGCGTCGATGAACCGCACTGGGTTGTCGGGACCCACATAGTCGTCTACCGTGTCCGGCAGTAGAAGCACCTGTGCGCGATCTGTCCCTGTGATGTGTGCCATGCCCCATTCTACCTCCAGTAGGCAGGGGGGGCCTCCCGGTGGCTTTTCACACAGTCTGGCTCCTTTGTGCAACCCACCGAAAGAGTGAGGACATGACAGTCGTCGTTCATGCCTATAATAGAAGGCCAGCAGCGAGCGGGATGAAAACCTTGTCGCGAGGGGAGGCGACCGGGTCCACCGGTTCGAGATCTAACAAGCGCCAAAACGTCCAGGACAACATCAAGGCTTTTCTTGCGGAATTGACTACCTGCTGCAGAGGGCGGCTCCGCTTGACTCGGGAGCACTGCAGAGAGAGCCCACAGCGGGGCGGAATCCCTCCAATGGTGGTTGCCTACCGATGGGAAAACGCACTCACGGGGCGGATAGGGCCGTTTTATCTTTCTGATTTTTAGTGTTAAGTTTCTCCCCAGGATGAGGAAATCAGTGTCTTTACGAGACGGCATCCTTTGGATCGGGCGGCTCCCCCCAATGAAGCTCATCGGGCACTCGCAGATCTTCAATGCGGTGGGCGCATTCACAAACTGGTCACGCAAAACATCGATGGTCTTCACCAGCTGGCCGGACATCCCCGCGACTCAGTGATCGAACTGCACGGAACGAACCGTCTTGTCCAATGTGTGCGCTGCAACCAGAAATCTGACCCCGAACCCGCCTACGGAGCCTTTCACAGTACAAACAACCCGCCACTTTGCGAGTGTGGCGGCTTTCTCAAGCCTGCCACTGTCTCCTTTGGACAGAATATGCCCCGGGAACCCATGCGGAAGGCCCTCGAGGCTGCAGGACAGGCCGACCTTGTGGTGTCGAGCGGCTCTTCGCTTACCGTGGAGCCGGCTGCTTCTGTCCCCCTCACTGCCAGGCAATCGGGCGGGACCCACGGCCCACGATGGCTGTGTCGATCTGGTCATCAATCGAGACGTCACCCGAGTCCTGCCGGAGGTCGCCGGAAAAATTCTGAAACAAGAAGCGGCTCGTTAAACTCTGCTATGGCCTCGATCAAAACCTCTGTGGCGACGGTCCTGCTTGTCACGGCATCCTTCTCGGTCGTTCATCTGCAAGGCCAGCGCCCGGGCTCTACTCCTCAGGCCCCGGAACCTGAGCCGGCGGTGGTTACGGTTTCCGCGCAGCAGCTTCCGCTGGACAAGATCTCCGCTTCTGTTTCGGTGATTTCTCGGAGTGACATTGAAGCCAGCCAGGCGGAGACAATTGTCGAGCTGTTGCAACACACGCCCTTCGTCTACGTGTCTCAAATTGGGGGCCGCGGGGGATTGAGCACAGCCTCGATTCGTGGCGGGGATGCCAACTTCACTCTGATCATGATTGATGGGATTCCGCTGAATGATCCCACCAACATTCTGGGCGGCTCGTTCGATCTGGCAGCCCTCAGCCTCGACCGGATCGATCGAATCGAAGTCGTTCGGGGTCCAATGTCCGTGCGCCACGGATCGGAGGCCATTGCCGGGGTGATCAATATCATCACTAGAAAAGGAGAAGGGACACCCGAGGCCGCTTTCGATGTGCTGGGCGGGTCGTTTGACACATGGCAACTGGGAGTTCGTAGTCACGGCCGGCTCAAAGCCTGGCACTATTCCCTTGGCGTTTCCCATCTGCAGGTTGGCGAACAGGTTGAAAACGAAGATCTGGAGCGGACTTCCTTCTCTATTAACACCGGAGTGAGCCTGGGTGGAGAGTCGGCCCTCGACCTTCATTTTCGCCGCCACGACCGCCAGGCTCAGGGTTTCTCCCCGAACGGAGGGGGACCCGAGTTTTCAATACTGCGTGACCCACAGCGGTCCGATGTCGAAGAAACGGTTTTCGGTGCTACCTGGCTTCAGGAGTTCACCGGAAGCTGGTTCCAGCGACTCCATTTCGACTACTACAAACGCCTGGAAGACACCCTGACGCCTCCCATCCTGGACCAGATTCCCCCCAGTTTCAGTTCGCGGCCCGGGATCGACTCGCAAAGTGACTTCGAGCGAACCCGCATTCAGTTCGACCACTATTGGCGTTTAGGATCAGACTGGCAGGCCGGAGCCGATCTTTCCTTCAGACACGAAAACGGCGACGTCAAGGCGGTGATTGCCGATCTCTTCCCGGGCGGTTTTCAACAAGAGAGAGACACGTGGTCCTGGGGAGGAGAGTTGCGCTATGCCCGGGAAAGGGTCCAGTTCGACATGGGCCTGCGTGTCGACGACAGCGATGATTCTGCCGCCGAGACTTCCCCCAGGGTCGGGGGAAGCGTTCGAGTTGGACCGCATCAAACGCGTGTCAAAGCCAGCTGGGCAGAGGGCTTCAAATTACCTTCCTTTTTTGCACTGGGCGAGCCGAATGTCGGCAATCCCGACCTCAAACCGGAAAAGAGCCGCGGGTTCGATGCAGGAATCGAACAACTTTTCGGAAGCGGCAAAGGAAGAGTGTCGCTGATTTATTACCGCAACCTGTTTACGGATCTGATTGACTTCAGTCCCGAACAGTTCCGCCTCGTCAACCGCTCGCGGGTACGGACTCAGGGGCTAGAAGCAGAGGCCCGGGGCCGGCTGACGGGATCCGTGCAGATCGCCGGTCACCTCACTTATGTCGATTTTGAGATCGAAGGATCGGATGAACCTCTTCGCGACCGTCCCCGCTGGCGAGGAGGTGTTCGCCTGGACTGGCGCTTCCATCGCCGCGCCCAGCTCCATTTCGACAACTCCTGGGTGGGAGCACGTTACGATTTCCAGATCCCGGTGCCCGAGCAGGACCAGGTGGGAGGCTACGCACTCACCGCCCTGGCTGTGAGTTACCGTCCGGTCGAGGATCTGACCCTGTTTGCGCGAATCGACAACTTACTGGACCGTCAGTTTCACCACTTCGTGGGGTTTCCGGATCCCGGCATCTACGCCCGTTTCGGGCTGAGATACCGCTTCCGCTTCCACTAAATCACCGTTCTCCAGGTGCGGCCAGACCTTCGATTACCCCTTCCCGGGCACAAAAAGAATCCTAAGGGTGACCGTCGTCACAGGCAAATCCCCCATTAACGTCGAACGCACGCAGGCTGGACTTGCCGCGGCACGCGCCCGGGGCCGCAGAGGCGGCCGCCCGAAATCCTTGGACGCTGCGAAACGCGCTATCGCCGTCAACCTGTACGACGAGAAAAAGCACTCGGTGAAGGACATCTGTGAAGTGATGGGGGTATCCAAACCCACACTCTATAAATACATCCAAGCAGCGCGCACTGAAACGACTTGAACCTGGCGTTGTCCCTGGCTCATCAACTCAAGGGCTGTCGTTCGAGGAAATCAGGTGCGTCGGCTCTCGATCTTAGGAGCTGCCTGTCAGGGTGCAACGCGGCGATCCGACTCAAGGCGACCCAGAGCGGTCTCTAGAGGATCGACGATGCGGTTCGTGGAGGCATGAATCGCGTACCCACACTGCGAGCTTGGGGTGCCGCCGCATTTGAGCAAGCGTTTGCGCGCAGAATGTTGCGTCTACGAAAAACGGGAGAGCTAAACGCAACATCCTGTTCAAATACCCCCGCTGGTCCATCTTCAGAGACGCGCTTATCGGACTACTCGCTGCGCTGGCGAACCAGGAGGGCATTCGGCTATCGGATCGTGTGAAAGCCGGAATGGCGAGAGCACGAATCGAGGGGAAGCACGTTGGACGTCCGCGTTTGGACGATAGAACGCGGCGGCAAGTGCGAGAGCTCCGCGCGCAAAACCCCGATATGTCTATTCGGGCCATCGCGAGAGAGACTGAGGTCCCGTACGCTACCACCCGGCGACTGCTCCTTGAGCGCGAGAAGCCACCAGGAAACTGAGCGCGGTCTCGGCTTAGCGTGCGTTTTCGTTCCATTGTTCCTCGACCCCCTGCCCGTAGAGGGCAGGCGACAGATGGCCGAGATCGAGGTCACGGCCGATCCTCCCCTCGGCCCGCAGCTGAACGACCTGGGGTCTGAGTAGCAACGGAACAGGAATGTACGCTAAGGGCTGCTGACCGGGAGCAGCCACTCCTCCTCAAGTCCAGCGTTCGGGTCCCGTAGCTCGCGCAGTACCCCGCCTCTGACGTCCCCGGGAAGGAACCGATAGACCGAAGCTACATCAATCGGTTCGGCGAGACAATTCGTAGGTGCCTTCCAGGGTCTCGTGGTCGGAAAGAAACATCTGAACCCAGGAGTCGGACACGATGTCAGAGTCGAACGAGAAATTGGTGTGCTCGAAATACAGTGTGGCCTCCTCCGCAAAGAACGGGTCCTCGGCAACCGCAAAAGAGAGCTGCAGGAACCCGTCGAAGAGCTGTCCGTTCACCAGCTCGAGTACGGCTTCCTCTAGCGGCTCCCCATCGACGGCTGAAACCAGGAAATAACCCTTGACGAAGAAGCCCTCTGCCCACAGGGCCATTTCACCCGTCGCCGCCGCGCCCTCCGACGAGATCATGCGAACCGTATAAGAAACCGGGGAGGGATCCAGCGGTAGACTCGACAGCTCCCCTTCCTTCAGGGCGAGGGCGGTTCCGAAGATGGGGATATCGGAAGAGATTTCAACTTTCCCTCGCTCCAGGTTGAGCCCTGGAAAGAGCTCCGACAGAAATCTGGCATCATGGAAAAAGGAGCCCAATTCGAGAGTCTTCGTCGCCAGCTGAGAACCCCCTTCAGTGAAGAGACGGAGAAGAACGCGTGCCACACGCTCTCCGCTCAGATCTCCGTTGACCAATGCCAGGGCGACGGTATTGAGATCCTGGAAGGGAACGGAAGCAAGATAAAACTCCTTCGAGGGAAAGACGCCGACACTGTCCGCAACGGACGCTCCCGAGCGAACGAAATAGGTGAGGTTGGCTTCGATGAAGTTATCGAGAAGAAGGTTCTCTGAGATGACCACGGCCGCGCCACTTTCCAACTGATTCCCGGTGATCCGAAGGGTGGCGGTTGATTTGGGCTGGATTTCCAGCGGATAGGTACCATTCGAAATCGTGTTTCCATTGACCAAAGGGTTCCAGACGTTCCCCTTTCCCCTGAAAAACCGAACGGTGCCGGTATGGGCAAAGGTCCCCCGGTTGGTCAGGTTGATGACGGTCTCGATCTCCCCTCCCACAGCGACCTGGCCGAAGGCTGCATCCTTTCGAGGGTAGTAGTTCTGTCCGAAGGCAGCCACCACCAGTTGAATCCACACCAGCAGAGACATTCTGACGCGCATCGTATCCTCCTTCGCCTGTCGGTACCGGGTGATTCCGGTGCAGTCTCTTTGATGGTGACGGAGGCGGAGAGGTTCGAATCACCTTCGATTGTCCCTTCGCGGAGACGAAGCTAACCAAGAATCCGTCGCAGGTCGCAGGTCTCTCTTTCTCCCGACAGAGCCGCGAACGGCTTGAACTGTCTGCTGAAGCCAAGGTTCGAGGAATCCTCCACGGTCACCCCTCAAATCCGTTTTCGATCACCGCAAAACGGCTCGCCCGCCAAGTGGCGAAGCCGTTAATCGAGACACCTCCCGTCCCCTTGGCAGTCTGGGGAATCATCACTCTTGGTGGGATGAATACTTCAGGGCTGAAGAGCGGATTCGTTTCTTCTGGACCCTACCGATTCACCCGTAACGGGGTTCCGACAGTAACGGAGCAAAATCGCACGTTAAGGGCCGCTCTTGGGACCGCCTAGCGAGCCAGGACCTGTCGCCCTCGGTTTCTCAAGGAACCATCTGGCGCTACGTAGCGGTAGATCGTCGCCTTGGTTACGCCTAGCTCCAGGCAGAGCTCGCTGACCTTCGTGTCGCGCTGCGCCATCGCTGCCTGAGCTAGCCGCACCTGCGCTTTGCTCAGCGCGTGAGGGCGCCCTCCCTTCCTGCCCCTGGCTCGTGCCGAGGCCAATCCAGCGAGGGTCCGTTCCCGGATCAGCTCTCGTTCGAATTCCGCCAAAGCCGCGAAGAGCGCGAAGACCAACTTTCCGCTGGCCGTCGTCGTGTCGATGCTGGCCCCGTGGCCGGCGAGCACCCGGATCCCGATGTCCCTGTCGTTGAGGTCTTGCACCAGGTTGACGAGATGGCGGAGATTGCGACCGAGGCGATCGAGCCTCCAGACGACGATCACGTCTCCCTGCCGCGCCGCCTTGAGGAAGGCGGCGAGCCCCGGGCGGTCCTCACGCTGTCCGGACGCTTGGTCCTCGTAGATCGCGTCGTCGCTGACGCCGGCCTCGCGCAGAGCATCCCTCTGTAGGTCGAGGCTCTGGGAACCGTCCGCCTTCGAGATCCGCGCGTAGCCGATCAGCACTGGCGTCTCCAAAACGACCGTTTCTGTGACCCCTGAGAAGGGAGCGAAATCCGTGCCTTAGGCGGTCTCACAATCGGTAGCTTAAACTAAGACTCGAAAACCCTCGGCTCCAATCGGAAGAGACCTCAGTGCCGGCATCTATTTTCTCAGAGACTGAGTTGGCTAGGTTGGCCAGCTTTCCCGAGGAAATCCCGGGCGATGACCTGATCAGAGCATTCACGCTGACGGGTGCCGACCGAGACCTCGTCGCCATCCGGCGGGGGGGGCAGCAAACCGCTTGGGGCTCGCGCTTCAGCTTTGTGCACTTCGCTACCTCGGCTTCGTTCCGCGCAATTTGAGCGCAGCTCCGCGATCGGCCGCCTGCTTTATCGCGGACCAGCTCGAGGTCAGCCCGGACGAGATTCAATCCTACGCTCGACGCGAGCAGACGCGCCGACAGCACTTCACCGAGGTTCGGGAACACCTCGGCTTCTCGATGCTCCGGTCACGGGACATGGAAGAACTTGAAGCTTGGCTTGTCGAACGGGCCCTGTACGCGGCGATCCTGGCCCAGGCCTGCAACTTCGGCCTCACGACGAGGGCCGACATCGCCGATTTGACCTACCGCCAGCTCGCATGGACCACGGACTGGTACCTGCGCGAGGAGACGCTCAAAGCGGCCTTCTCGGCTCTCGTGGACTTCCAGCACCAGCTGCCTCTTGCCGAGGCCTGGGGCGGTGGAACCCTCTCCTCCTCCGAGGGCCAGCGATTCCCCGTTCGAGGCTCGGCGGAGAACGCGACCGCGCTCCCGAAATATTTCGGCCTCGGAAGGGGCCTCACTTTCTACACCTGGACCTCGGACCAGTACTCGCAGTACGGGTCGAAGGTCATCTCGTCTACGGTTCGTGACGCGACCTATGTCCTCGACGAGATCCTCGATAACCAGACCGATCTTCCGATCCTCGAGCACACGACGGACACCGCTGGCTACACCGGGATCGTCTTCGCCCTGTTTCATCTTCTGGGGCTGCAGTTCGCCCCGCGCATCCGGGACTTGGGCGCTCAGCGCTGGTATCGTCTCGATGCTCCTCCGCGGAAAGAAGGGGTCGCGGTTCTGCTGAAGGGATTGGTTCGGAGCAAGACCCTACTCGACAACTGGGACGAACTCCTCCGGGTGGCCGGCTCACTCAAGTTGGGTTGGGTGAGCGCATCGCTCCTGATTTCGAAGCTCCAGGCTGGCGCAAGAGAGAACGTCTTGTCCCGAGCCCTCCGCGATCCCGGGCGCCTCGTCAAGACCCAGTTCATCCTAAGGGGGATTGAGAACCCGGATTATCGTCGTCGAATCCACCGCCAGCTGAACCAGGGAGAAGCCCTCCACGCACTGCGCCGCTTCCTATTTCTTCGCTCACGAAGGGAAGGTCCAGCGCCGTCAAGCAGATCAGCAGACGAATCAGGTCCTCTGCCTAAACTTGGTCACGAATGCCCTCGTCTCCTGGAACACCGTCTACATGAACGCCGCCATCGAACGGCTGCGGGCCGAGGGAGAGGATCGGCCGCGACATCGATCTCGGCCATCTGTCGCCTGCCCTCTACGGGCACGTCAATCCCTACGGTAAGTACCGATTCGAGATCGAGGGTCGAGCGCCAAGTCTCCGACCCCTAAGGAGTCCGGGAAACGACGCTTAGCGTGCGCTTTTGCTCCGTTACTGTCGGAACCCCAATATGATGGCAGACAAACACCCCCGGGGGCAGTCTGTTATGTTAGCTGAAATCTTGAGACGGGGGAGGGGTTGTGATGGATCGAGTTACTGTTGATCTAAAGCACTGTTATGGAATCAAGGCACTAAAGAAAGAACTCGATTTTTCTAGTGCACCTGCTTACGCGATTTATGCGCCTAACGGCGCCATGAAGTCGTCGCTGGCGCAAACGTTTCAAGATGCCGCGAACGAAGTGGCTTCCAAAGATCGCATTTTCCCCACACGTGAGACCTCGCGACAGATCATAGACGAAGGCGGCGACGAAATAGGAGGCGAGCGCATCTTGGTCGTGCTGCCCTACGACGCCGAGTACGGACCTACGGAAAAAACATCGACGCTTCTGGTGGATGCTGCGCTTAGAAAAGAATATGAACAACTGCACGTTGATATCGATGAGTCAAAAGGAAACCTCTTAAAAGCCATTCAGGAGCAATCAAAATCAAGGAGCAACTTTGAAAAAGAAATTTCTTCTGCGTGGACTAGTGACGACGACTTCGAGGTGGCAGTCAACCGTATCAAGGATGAATTGCAAAAAGAAACTGGCAGCCCTTTTGCAGATGTAAAATACGACGTCATCTTTGGCGAAAAGGTGCTCAAGGCACTTGATACAAAAGGTTTAAAGAACGCTATAGAGGATTATATCCTCAGATACAATCAACTGCTTTCGGCTTCCACGTATTTCAAGAAGGGAACATTTGACTACTACAATGCTGGTCAGATCGCGAAAAGCCTCTCAGATAACGGCTTCTTTGATGCGCAGCACACAGTAAATCTGAAGGCGTCCGAGGGCGTCCTCGAAATCAATACGCAAACAGAATTGGAAGGCGTAATTGCCGAAGAAAAGAAGGCGATCATTAATGACGAAAAACTGCGGATTAAATTTGATGGCGTAGCAAAGCAATTGCAGAGGAATGCCGAACTGCGCGAGTTTTGTAAATACCTTCAAGACAATGAAGCGATTCTGTCCAGAATGAACAATGTGGCCAAGTTTAAAGAGGATGTTCTCAAATCGTACCTCAAGGCCAACTACAACCTCTACCTCGACTTGATGGCCAAGTACGATGCAGCGGCGAAACGCAAGAAAGCGATCGAGGAAGAGGCACGTAAGCAACGGACTCAATGGGAGGAGGTTATCGAGATTTTTAATGATCGGTTCTTTGTACCCTTTCAACTGGAAACAAAGAATCGCATTGAAGTCATGCTCGGTCATGAACCGATCATCGATCTTGGCTTTACCTACGTGGACGGCGACGAAAGTATGAACATCGGGAGGCCTGAGTTGTTGAAGGTTCTCAGCACCGGCGAACGAAAGGCGCTGTACATTCTCAACGTAATTTTTGAAATCCAGCGACGAAATAAAGACCATCTGGAGACGCTCGCTGTCGTCGATGACATTGCCGACTCCTTTGACTACCAAAACAAATACGCAATCATTCAGTACCTCAATGACATAAGCGAGGATGGGCTCTTTAAGCTCATCATAATGACTCACAATTTCGATTTCTTTCGAACCATCGAAAGTCGCTTTGTCGGTTATCAAAACTGCTTGGTGGCATCGAAGAACGAGAAAGGAATAACTCTCACTCAAGCGACCGGCATCCGCAACGTATTTGTGAATGATTGGAAGAGTAAATTTTTTGCTGACTCAAGGAAGAAGATCGCTTCAATTCCATTTCTGAGAAACCTGGTTGAAATGACCACGGGTGAGGACGATCAGAATTACCGGAAACTTACATCTATGCTCCATTGGAAAGCTGATTCGTCCACGATAACAGTAGGTCAGCTAGACACGATTTATAACTCAATCTGCAAGACAACGGGCACTTCTCACAACGCTTCAAAGATGGTGTGCGACCTAGTAGAAACTGAGGCTAAGGCCTGCTTGGCTGGGAAGGAGGGTTTTAATCTTGAGAACAAGATTGTACTTGCGGTCGCCATACGACTTGCTGCCGAAAAGTTCATGATCCGTAAAATTGATGATGACGAATTTGTTGCTAATATAGAGGCCAATCAAACGCAAGGGTTCATACGCAAATTCAAAACGCTATTCCCCGGCGAAGTCACAACTATCAAAAGGTTGGATCGGGTGGCGCTGATGACGCCCGAGAACATTCATGTGAACTCGTTCATGTACGAGCCTATTGTGGACATGGCCGACGACCACTTGAAGAGGCTCTATGCCGACGTGATGAAGCTTGCGTGACAGTGTGTACTTTTCCCGGTGAGGAGCTACCTTTTTGAGAGCCCGGTCAAAATCCTTCGGATCGTCGCTCATCTCAACCTCGTTGGTGGTTTCTAGGAAGCGCCTAGATTCCTCAGGATCGTCCCAGTCGCGGTTCATCTGAGACTCACTGGCGGCAAGATGAGGTAGCCCCGGTAATTTCGCTACTCTGGGCTGGCCCACGCCTGACAACTGAGCTAAGAATGATCAGCGACAATCGGAATTCCCGGCTCTTTTTACGTTGTCAAAGCAATTGACGCCAGGCGAGGCCGCGAAACAGCTCGGGATTGGCAGGACAACGTCTTGCCGTCGAACCGGCGGATTGATTATGGTGTGTCTTATCTGTCCAAGAAATCAGGGGCGATACACAAAACCGAAAATCTTAATATTCAACCTGGATCCGTTTTAGGGGGCAAGGTCAGTCACGATCAGCCTCCGTGGCGGCCACCAGCGGCACAAGCTCGGGAAGCTCATGGATCGTGACGTTGAGGCAAACCGCGCGCGCGATCTCACATAGGTGGCGATGGTGGCTCAGGTATATGACCTGCCCTACTCCGGCCATTTCGGTGAATAGGCGAAACGCCTCCTCAGCGCGAAAGTCATCGAAGGTCTCCAGAATGTCGTCGGCCACGAACGGCACCGGGCCATGCTGGTCGACGAACTCGAAATAGCCGGCAACACGCAGCGCGAGATAGAGCTGGAAGCGAGCGCCCTTCGACATCTCGGAAGCGATCTTCGCGCCGTCAGCACCAATGCCCAGGAGCATCTCGCCCTTGTCGGTCAACTGCGTATCCAACCGTGAATAGGCACCGCGGCTGATCGTTCGGAAGGCTTCCGAGGCGCGTTTCATCATTGAACTGCGGTGCTCGTCCCTGTACGCGCTCAGGGCGCGATCTGCGGCCTCGATGCCAAGCTGTGTCCGGAGGTAAGCGAGCACCCCTTCCTCGATTTCAAGAAGAGCCGTGCGCCGTTTTGCTTCAAGCCGAGCCACTGCATTGTCACCGCCCACCGCATTGATTGCATCCTCGGCACGGCCAAGCGCCAGATAAAGCTCGTTCGTGCGTCCGGATGCGTACCCAAGCCGAGCCTTGATCCCGGCGATTTCCTGTTCCAGTTTGTCCAATTCGGTATTCTCGAGAGCCGATACTGCCTCTTCCAACGATCTCGCTTTCATCGACTCGACCAGGTTGGTTTCGTGGTCGGATAGTTCCCCGCGAACCGTAGTCCGGCGCGCCACCTTTTTCAGCCTTTCGTCCACCTCTCTGAGGGAATCCACCCCGAATGCCTTAAACATCTCGTCGGCGACGGCGCGTAATTCGACGAGACTATTCTCGACTTCGGCAATATCTTCGGCAACGCTTGCAATCTCCTCGAGACAGTTGCCGCGCGCCTTTCGATCATGGATTGCCTTGTTGAAACGGTTGCTCAAGCCGTCGTTGATTGCGACGACCTGCCCGGCGTCGAAGGGATCACCCAACTGCTCCACGAGGGCTCGCACGGCGGCGGTGAAGGCAGCCTGATCCTGCTCCATCTTTCCGATACGATCGGCCATCGCGGCACGATTCTCGAGGGTCCACTCCAGAACCGCCACGTCTTCGAGAATACGCCGGACCGCTGCGGTGGAAGGCTCCGGATCAGCCCCCCCGAGCCAGCAACGGGACAGAGATGTGGTCCAGTCGGCATGCCACTTGGAGGCGTCGCGACCCGCCTGTCCCGTCTCGCGCTGCCGGGGCTCCAACTCCGCCCGCGCCCGTTCAACCTCTTGTCGCGCGGCTCTCGATGCGACGCGCCGTTCTTTGTCCGACTCGACGGCCGCTTGTGCGATCACGACGAGATCCTCGAGGGTTAACGCCGGGTCATGCGCGACCTGCGCAATCGTCATGGCTTTTGCAAGCCGCCCACGGTGTCGGTTCTCATCCTCTCTCGCGCGCTCAATTTCAACGTCCTGGCTGCCGAGTTCTTCCAGTGTCTTAAGGACTTCTGCGCGCCGATCGATCCAGGTTGTGAGTTTGGGAAGCGTGACGGCGGACGACAGACCTTCGGCTCCTGTCTCCGCCATGATTTGGGCGGCGGCGGCCACTTCATCCAGCACCTGCCGTTGTTGCTTCTGCGCCAGAGCGAGCTCTCCAGCGTTCCGGTCGAGTTCCGAGGTTTTCTCCCGCAGATCCTCGCTCGCTTGCCTCAACTTGGCGAGTTCTGTCGACTTCACGATACGGGCGGCCATTGCGTCATCATCGGCCTTCAGCCGTTCTTCGAAGGTATCGGCGGAGGTGGCATCGAGCGTCTCGCGATGAGTCCGCCACGCCTCATCCCGCAGTGAGCGCAATCGCGCGGCCTCTTCATCGTCGATAAGCCCGGTTTCAGACCTCTTCGCATCCATCAGACCGGAGAGCTTGTTCCTGTCGGCCAGTAGCCGCGTCTCTTCGCGTTTAAGTCGGTCGATGTCCTTAGCGGCGTGGTCGAGAGCAGATCCCCAGACATCCATCTCCTCCGTTTCTGGCACACTAACCCCTGCGAGGACTTCTGCGGCGCCCTCCCACGGATGAAGCTGCGCTATCTGCGCATCAATCGCGGCCTTGAGATCACTCCGTCGTCGCATGTGCACCGACAGACGCGCACGGTAGTCGTCCGCATGCACGGCCTTGATCGCAGCATTCAGGTGATCAAACGTGCCATCTTCACCCTCGCCGGCTTCCGTGCCGGTTTCTTCGACAGCACGGCGAGCCGCGCCGACGACAGCCGCTGCCTTTTCCATTTCGGTTGCCGTCGTCCTCAACCGCTCATCAAGACCGGATCGCTGTTCGATCAAGTCATTTAAGGAGCCTACGACCCCGGCGGGAACGATGAGAGAAGTGGGATCAATACCCGGCGCTTCACTCAAACGACGTGTTACGGTCCTAATCGTCCCATCGTATTCGCTGAGCTTGGAGTGCCGCTCCGGGAGATCCTCCTCCGCTGTCAAATAGCGCGCCCGCGCTTTATCAAGTTGGGCGATGCGGCTCTCCAGACCGAGGATCGCGTTGTCGACGACCAACACCTCACACTTCTCGGTCAGTTGCCGTTTCTGGCGCTTGCGGCCGTCGAGCCGAGTCGTCAGCCTGGGTTCCTGGTCGATTAAACTGCCGACCTGCTCGAACCAGACTTGCGGAGCTTCCGGCAAGGATCCAAGCTCCATGACCTCGCCGCGCAGTCGATGGATTTCACTAAGCCACGGTAGCCCTTGGATGAGGCGTTCAGCGTTTTCACGCTCGGTCTCCAGTTCGGCCCGCGCCGAGATGGCTTCGTCATAGGCCGATTTCGCCCGATCCCGATCCGTGATGAGTCGGGTAAAGGCACTTGCTACGGTGTCGAGCTCCTTCTTTTCCTTGTCTAGCCTGGAAAGCTCCGCCCTCAACTTGTAAAGTTCCGTGTTTCGGGTACGGCCCTTGTGAAAGTTCTCGGTGCCCTCGCGAAGTTGCTTCAGGGTCTTACTCAGCTCAATAAGCCCGGCGCTGGTCGCAAAAAGCAACTGACCCAGATCACCCTCGCTTCTGAGGATCTCCTCGCCGCCTCCTTCCAGGGTATCGTCATCCAGTGAGAACATTGCCTTGTAGGCGTCGCGATCCATGCCGCCGAGCGCGTTGGCAATCACGCCATCGGCAACAGATTGGCCATGTTCGTTAAGCAGGCTGGCCGTGGTCTTGCGAACCCGCACCAACCGGTGTGTCTGCTCGCTTATCTCAAGATCGGACTCGATCCGCATGGCTTCGTAGCCGTGCCGGAAGCTGTATCGACTCCGCAGCTCAATCCCGAACAACAGGTCGAGAAAGCCTGCCAGGGCTGTTGACTTTCCAGTTTCGTTCGGACCATAGATAATATGCAGATCGGGGCCGTCACCGATCCGCTCGCCAAAGTCGATGGTGTGGTCGGTAAACATGCCGTAACGCGACAAGCCAAGTCGGCGCAAGCGCATTAGTTCGCCTCTCCCTCAGGTACGCCTTCCTTCAAATGGGCAAGCACCGCTTCGCAGCCTTCGGCCGTTAGCGCCTCAATGATTTCGATGCGCGATTTCTGATTGTCTCCAAGAACGCCGCGCACCTCGGGCGGCAAGCTCGGCTCCAGCTCTTCCGCGAGGCGGTTCGCCGCCTGCTTGAACTCATTCGACTGGGTGATTGTCCCCAGCATCTTCGCGGCAAGCTCGCTCACCGGTCCAACGGGGAGATCTGTCTCCGGCCCTACATTCAACTCGACCTTTTCAACCCATGTGCGGTCAAGCGGCGCGGCGCGACTGTCCGCCTCAGCCTTTACGACGTCCCGGTCGCGGCGGAGACGCCACGCTAAGTCGGTACGACCCTGCAACGTGAGCCGGACGACCAGATGCTCTGAATTGACGGAGCCCCGAGCCTGCTTGAGGCTCGCACCGACGCGCTCGACCATGCCACGCCAGTCCTGGATGCCGGTCAGGTCGACCGCAACACGTTCGAACTGGGCAATGCTCGTCGGATACGGCCGGGACTCGACCGCGCCGTCATTCCCAACGGTGACCATCGTCACTGATTTAGGGCCGGCCTCGTTGATGTCACGTCCCTGCGGCAGACCGGGCATGACGATGAACGGATCGCGGCTGTGCACCTCCCGCTTGTGTATGTGGCCAAGGCACCAATAATCGAAACCGGTGTCGGCCAGTTGGGCGAAGCGGCATGGCGCGTAATCGTCGTGCTGCGTGTCGCCGGCCAGGCTTGTATGAAGCAGGCCGATGTTGAGCGCGTCCGCGACTCGAGCCTTGAACTTAGGGACCAGGCTCTCCGGCGCATGGGGGTTCGCAAAGCTGATTCCGTGGACGACGACGGGAGTCTCACCACGAGGCCGTTCCAACTCGACAGCTTCACCTCGCCCTCCAAAGACCTTCACGCCTTCCGGCAATACAAGTTCCCTGGTGATCCGTGATTCCGCGTCATGGTTGCCCCGCACGATGAATGTTCGAATTCCGGACTCATCTAGCCGCCGCAGTTGAGCGGCGAGAAAGAGGGCAGTTTTCATCGACGTCTGATCGCCATCGTAGAGATCCCCGGCGATCATCAGAGCGTTAACCTGTTCGTCGAGGCACAGATCGATGATTCGCTCGAAGGCGAGGCGGGTCGCGCCACCAATTAATTCGGCAAGTGCGGGATCTCGAAGGGCGAGAGATCGCAGCGGGGAGTCAAGGTGGATATCGGCGGTGTGAACGAAGCGAAATGGCATAATCGATACTACAAATATCCCTGGAAAAACAACGGATTAACCGGCCGAAGCGAGACGGAACGGGGTTCGTCAGCCATCCAGAAGGTTGATCAAGCGCAACCCGGGGTATGCCGAAAAACCGCGGTCCAGAGTCACCCATTCGCAGCCGTGTTCGATTGCCAGAGCCGCATGATAGGCATCTGGAATTCGATTGCCCGTTAGTTGGAGCGTCTCAGACATGCCGCGAAATATGCGCCAATGACTACTGCCGGGACGCAATGCCGTGCTCGCGGGCTGCGCAAGCAACGCATCGATGAAGGCGCAGGCCGCCTCGCCGGGCGTGGGGGGGGTGGAATATCCGAGGATGCGTCAATACGCGGAGCACACCGCTGAGCACGAGTTCGAACAGGCCGACCCGATCCCGGCCCGATAAAGCTTCGACCAGCCACGTCCGGCAGCGTTCGTGGTGGACTGCGTCCTCGCGGAATGCGCTCACCAAGACATTAACGTCAGGACTCTGCATTCATGATAGCTTCGAGCGCCGTGTTGTCCGTCAAGTCCACGCCGGGCTGCACTCCTTGTCCACGAAACACCGGTATGGGCGGAGCATCAGCAACGGCGTTAGCCGGGCCCGCCAGGAACTCGCGAAGAGCCTGCTCGATCGTTACTTTCAGGGTTTTGCGCTCACCCGCCGCGTAGGCTTTGACCGCCCGGAGCAACTCCTCATTAACATCTATCGTCGTTCTCATGTGTGGAAGTATATCCATGAATATGCTTTCGCACAATGGCTGCCACTAGAATGACTAGATTACTGGCGCAGTTGATCAAGGAGCCGGTAGAGTTAGGGCCGTACCCACGTCCGCCGGAAGTTGTCGCGCGAAAAATGCGTTCGCGCCACGCCGCTTCCACCGTGGCGAGGGCGGTACGGCTGTGGGGAGACGTTGGCAGAACCGACCAGCGTTGCACAAAGCTATCGCTAATCGAATCTCTCCTGCAATACCGTTTCGCAACGCCTAAACCCTTGAAAGCCCGTCCGCCGAGTGGCGCGGCAAGTTGCCCGAGTTCGATAATATGGTGGCTATCAACGAACTGTTGGGGGCCATGATGAGCCTGCAGGTGGGGGCGCAAAGGGCAACCTCATGGATCCTCGCACAACTGGTTAGGAACACATGACTCGAAGGTCGGCAAGCGGGACTCGTAGGACGCTGGTAGTGCATAGTCGCTATGCGTGGCGAAGCCACCGGACGAAAGCCGCGATTGACAGTGACCAGGGTCTGCTGCTTGTAACTATCGAGCAACTTGCTGCCCGGCTTGCAGGAGGTTTCCTCCAGTACATCAATGAAGATGACCTCAAATCCGCGGTGGTAACTGCCATCGGGGATCCGCTCGGCGAGCTTGACAAGATCAAAGCCTTACCCGGCTTTCAACGTGCTGCTGCGGCAAGTTTGTCGAAGCTATGGACGGCAGGTTTGAATCTGGCTGAGGAGGAGGCGGCCGCAACCGACGAAACAGCGAAAGCGCGCTTCGCCTCGCTGGCGGTCCTGGAAAGAGGAGTGCTTTCTCGGCTGCCAAACCATCAGGTCCGGCCACGGGACCTCGTAGCGGCAGCATCCCAACGTGTCGGCCACGCCCGGTCAATCTTCGGCCACATTGAGATCCACGGCCGCACCGAGATGTCACCAGTGTGGCGGCCATTATTGTCGCTGATTCGCCGGGAAACGGACCTTGTCTGGGTTGGGGAAGCGAGGAAAATCCCAAGTTGGCTACCGGCCACCGGGATCGCAGTTGAGACAACGCCACCGTCGTCTCCATCCGTCCGTGCCGTATCCTGTGCCAGTCCGCGGCACGAGATTTTGGAAGCCCTGCGGTGGGCCCGGCAGCATCTTGCCCAAGGAGCATTACCCCAACAGATTGCGATCACGACGGCGTCGCCCGAGTCCTGGGATGATCACATGCTGGCGCTGGCCGAAGCCGCAAATCTGCCGCTCCACTTCATCCATGGCCGATCCGCGCTTTCGACAGCCGAAGGGCAATTAGCCGCAGCTCTTGCTGAAATCCTCCTGCGCGGATTTTCGCGCATGCGCATGGTCCGTTTCGTGGCACTCCTCCGCTCACAATGCAGGCGTTTTAACGCCCTGCCAGGCGACTGGTGGCGGGCCTTGCCAGAGGGAGCCCCATTGCTGGATGCAGCCCGTTGGACGAGGGCTATTGCTGCGTTGTCACCGGGAGATTTCTCCGATGGCAAAGACCACCGGCCATTGCTGGAAGAGATCGTTGAGACGCTGAGCCAAGGTCTGATTGAATCGGCAGCGATCGGCGACCGGGTTCTCGACGGAAAGGCACTTGCGGTTTGGCGCAAAGCGCTAACGGAGGGACCGCCAGCTGCGTTGGATGTCACCCTGACCGGACTGCGTGTCGATGATGGGGTTGAACCTGACGGCGCCATCGTCTGGGGTCCGGCATCGGCCATAGCCGCTGTTCCCAGGCCCTTTTCTTGGCTTGTCGGCCTGACCTCACGTTCCTGGCCCCGCCGCGCTAGTGAAGATCCGCTTCTTCCGAATCACATCATCGCGGCAGACCGTCTCGACCCGCTGCCCGTTCACGAAGCGGACCGGCGCGACTTTCAAACCATCCGCGACATGACGGACGGCGAAGTCGTCTGCTCGCGGGCTCGGCGTGATAGCGGAGGGAGGCTAAACGGCATTTCGCCGCTCTATCCACACGATCTTGATGAAACTTACCTCGCGCAAAGCCGGGAGCCTGAACATGCCGCAAGCGGAAGCGACCGGTTGATGGCCCGTCCCGAGGAATTTTCCGGGCTGCCACACGCGATATCGGCGCGGCAGACCTGGATCGACTGGCACCGGAAGAAGCTTACGGGGCACGATGGCCTAGTAAGGAGCAATCACCCCTTGCTGGTCCGGGCACTCGACCGGCAGCAATCCGCGAGCTCGCTGGTGAAGCTGCTCCGCGATCCCTTGGGATATCTCTGGACCTATGGCTTCGGATGGCGAGAACCTGAAGAAACGGATGAGCCGCTGACGCTCGATCCGCTCGCCTTCGGCAACCTGCTCCACGAAATTCTCGAAGAAACGGTAACCTGTCTGGAGAGCCCCGATGCTGACGGGTTTGCCGGCGCTTCGACCGAGGCCATTGTCCAAGCTGTAGAACAGGCTGCAGAGATCGTGAGAACACAGTGGGACGAATCGCGTCCTGTGCCGCCTCCCGTAGTTTGGGCTCGCAAGCGGGCCGAGGCGGTGGAACTTGCTACAGCCGCGTTGACTCTGGACGAAGAGTTTTTGCCGGATCAGCGCAGTTGGGCTGAAATTCCGTTCGGTGGCGGTCCGCGGGCGGAAGCCCTCAGTGAAGACGCCCGTGCCGCGCTGCCGTGGGACCCTGGATCCGAAGTCGTCATCGCGGGCACGACGGTTTGCATTGGTGGATCGATTGACCGTCTTGACCTTTCAGGTGATCGAAGCCGCGCGCGAGTGACGGATTACAAGTCGGGAAAGCTGCGAGGACGGCCGCCTCAGATCAAGGGTGGCGCGGAACTGCAGCGGTGCCTCTACGCGTTTGCGGTCAAAAGACTGATCGCCACGCAGCCGCAAGTGGACGCGCGTCTCCTTTATCCGCGTAAAGGTGATTCGGCGCTACTCCTTGATGACCCGGAAGGAACACTGGAAAGGTTGACAAGGTACCTGGCCGCGGCTTCCGCTTCATTCACCGAAGGGAAAGCACTTTCCGGCCCTGCCGCGGATGAGAGGTGGTACGATTTGGCCTTTGCGTTGCCGGGGGGCGCGAAGGAAAGCTACCTCGCTACCAAATTGCCGTTCGCCGCCAAGGCTCTTGCCGAGATTGCACCACTGTGGGAGGAGCCTTGAGATGGTAGGGGCTCACACAGGTGTTCCACTTCCCGATTCCGTAGCGCGGATCGCAGCGCTGACGGATCATAAGCGCTCCCTCCTGGTCGAGGCGGGTGCGGGTAGCGGAAAGACGGCTCTCCTGGCCGGACGAGTGTCGCTGCTCGTTGGTGCGGGCATTCATCCGAAGAACATCGCCGCGATTACCTTCACGGAGGCCGCCGCCGCGGAATTGCTAGAGCGGATAGAGAGCATCGTGCGGGATCTTCTTTCCGGTGAGATGCCCGTTGAGCTTGCCGAGGCATTGCCAACTGGTCTAACCGAGGTGCAGAGAACCCATCTTCAGAATGGCGCCGATGCTCTGGACGAAATCACCTGCACCACAATCCACGGTTTTTGCCAGCAATTGATAAGGCCCTACCCTGTGGAAACCGGCCTTGATCCGGGTGCGACCATTATCGATCCCCCGGCAGCGGAACTCGCCTACCAGGATCTGATGGAGGCGTGGCTTTCTTCTCGGTTTGGACGGAGCCGCGCTGCCGAGGGATTAGGGCGGATTCCACCGATGAAGGATATTGGCGGCGAGGAGGATTTCTTTTCCGAACTCCTGCTGAGGGCACCCGATGAAACACTGGAACTGATCCAGCGCACAGCACAATTTCTGAAGATCCACCGGACGGCTCAAGCAGCCAGTGCGGAAATTGATCAAGCAGTCTTTGAACGGTTCGTGGACGCCGCCGAGGCATTTGCCGCCTGGTATAAGGATTGTGGCATGGTAGAGCCAGTCACCGCCGGCCTGATCGATGACCTTGGGCGGGTCGCCGATATGGCGCGGGAGGCAGCCATGAAACCTCTGACCGGTCGGCGCATCGCCGAACTTCTTGTCCATGAGCCGCCTTCAGCCTGCAAGAAGGGGCAAAGGGAATTTAAGCAGTGGCTGGTCAAGACAAAGTGGAAAGACGCGGCGAAATCCGTGGGCAGGAGCGTGGCGCACGGTGAGCAGCTCAGCATGGCCGGTGAAGCGCGTTACAGCGCTTGCGCTGGAGCCTATGGCGCGGTTTGCTCCGGACTCGGAACGCTCACGTTCGAACGCTTCGTCGCCGAGTTTGGCGCGCTTCGGGATCTGTACCTGGACTATAAGCGCGATGCCGCTCTGCTTGATTTCGACGACCTGCTCCATCATGCTCGTGATCTCCTCAAAAATAATGAAGCAGTGCGCATGGCGCTGGCAGAGCGCTATTCACACATCTTGGTCGATGAATTTCAGGATACTGATCCCATCCAGGCCGAGATCGTTTGGCGGTTGGCCGGCGAGGGCGCTCCCGCATCACCGTGGCATGAACACGCCATTCGTCCCGGCGCACTGTTTCTTGTAGGGGATCCGAAACAAGCAATTTACCGGTTCCGTGGGGCAGACGTGCAAACCTACCTTGTGGCTAAACAGGCACTTTCAAAACGCGATCCGGCATCCATCCTGGAGATATCAGCCAACTTCCGAACACGGGAACCCATCCTGGAATACGTCAATGAGCATTTCGAGGAGATGCTTGACGAAGCACAGGGACAGCCTGGCTTTACAGCGCTTAGGGCAACACGTTCTGTCGGCGATGAACCAAGTATCGCGGCCTTTGATATTACGCTGGAAGACCGGCACAAGAACGCCAAGGGCAAACTGCTCGTCGAGCGTGTCCGCCGGGAGGAAGCGGAGGTTGTTGCCAACATCGTGCGGCACCTGATCGGAGCTTATCCCGTTTGGGATAAGGGTGAGAATGAATCCCGGCCCGCGCTGGCCGGCGATATCGCTCTGCTCGCCCCAACCGGGACCAGTCTTTGGATTTATGAACAGGCTTTAGAGCAGAGCGAAGTCCCGATCGCCACACAGGCTGGCAAGGGCTTCTTTCGCCGGCAGGAAGTCCAGGATCTGATCGCGGTCGCCCGGGCCATCGCGGATTCCCGCGACACACTGGCGTTCGGTGCATTGATCCGGGGGCCTCTGGTCGGTCTCACCGAGGAACAGATAGCCGACGAGATCGAAGCCCTACAGGCCCAAACGAAAGGCGCCGACCGCCTCACGCTTTGGACCGATCCCGGGCTGGTCGGCAACACCGTGCTTCGGCAAACGCTCACTGTGCTGCAGAATTTGGCGCGTAAGGCACGCCGGACAACACCCTACCACCTACTTGCGGAAGCTGTGGAAGAGCTGCATGTGCGGCCGATCTTGAAGGCGCGCCATCTGCGGGGCACCGAACGGGCGCTCGCCAACGTTGAACTCGTTCTGGAAATGGCGCGTGCCTATGCCGGGCGCGGAATCGGAGAATTGGCCCGCGCGCTTTGGCGGCGTTGGGACGACGGAGACGCCCAAGCAGAAGGCCGCCCGGACGCCGAAGCGGATGCCGTTTCGATCATCACCATGCATTCGGCCAAGGGGCTGGAATGGCCCATCGTGATTCCCATTAATTCCACAACCAAACCTTGGTCGGATACGAGTTTTCTTTACCGGCGCCGGGACGACAGCGTCCACTTCAGGATGTTCGGCTTTCCGAGTCCTGGTTATGAAACGGTCCGTCAGGAGGAAACCGAGGAACTGCGCCGCGAACGGATCCGTCTTTGGTACGTCGCCTTGACCCGCGCACGGGACCTGCTGCTGCTCCCCAGGCAAAACGAGCGCATCGAGGGCGATTGGCTCAGCCTGATAAACATCGATATCGAGGCTCTTCCTTCTTTCGATGGCGCGCGGTTTAAGGGACTGCCACCAACTCCAGCCGTTGGTACTCCCAACGCTCAGGATGCCGCAGTATGGGAGCGGGAGGCATCTACCATCGCTGCCAATCAGTGGCGGATATCGTGGCATCAACCCAGCCGTCATGAGGACCCGGTGGAGCCTGTGGAAGAACCGGAGGCCGTGTTTACAAGCGCCGACGCAGCCCTCGAAGCCATGCCGGAAGAGACCGAAGAGACGCATATTCGGGGCGGACGAGAACGTGGCTTGGTCCTGCACAAACTGATGGAAGAAGTGCTCACCGGTGAAACCCTGGAGGATGCGGGACCGCTGCAAGCGCGTGCCTCCGAACTTGTTACACAGCTGGGGTTCGAGGATGTGCAAGACGCATTGTCGGGGCCGTCTAGCGCCGAGATGGCCGCCACGGTCTGGCGAACATTGCAACTCCCGGAGATCGCGGAACTGCGCTCACGGCTGGTTCCTGAATTCCGGGTCTATGCAAGCGCTATCGAAGGTTGTGCGGCGACTCTTACGGCTGGCATTGCTGACGCCGTCGCCGTCTATGAAGAAGGCCATATTGACGTGATCGTGGACTGGAAGAGTGACGTAAATCCCGAGGCGGAACAGGTTGCAATGTATCGCAAGCAGGTTCGCGACTACCTTCAGTCGACCGGCGCTCAAACCGGGCTCATTGTCTTCCTCAGCTCGGATCGAATTGAAAAAGTCGTGCGGAGAAATTAATGACAAGGATCAGAGAACGGTGTTTTGAAATGAGTTAACGGCTCGGTTGTGTTGCAACTTTGGGCGACGGCGGCTGGTAGCCTGAAGAGATCATGAAGAAGGCAATCCGACCGGCGATCTTCAAGTGGCGACAAACCGAGCCCGAGCTGATTCTTTGCGCCGTGCGCTGGTACCTTCGGTACTCGCTCTCGTTCCGCGATGTCGAAGAACTGCTCAGCGAGCGCGGCCTGGAGGCGGACCACACGACAATCTGGCGTTGGGTCCAGCGCTACGGTCCCGAACTGGAACAGCGGCTGCGCCGTCATCTCAAGCCAACCAACAAGTCCTGGCGTGTTGATGAGACCTACGTTCGTGTCAAGGGCCGCTGGTGCTACCTCTACCGATCTATCGATTCCACCGGGGCCACGATCGACTTTGTGCTCTCGGGATTACGCAATGCCGCGGCGGCCAAACGCCTGTTCCGCAAGGCGCTGACTGATCCGTCGCATCCTCAGCCCCGCGTCATCAACACTGACCAATCACGCCTCTATGACCCGGCGATCCTCGCGGTGCAAGAACAAGGAACGCTGCAGCGCCGCTGCCGACATCGGTCGGTCCAATACTTGAACAACATCCTGGAGAAGGACCATCGAGCGATCAAACGACGAGTGAAGGCCAAGCAGGGCTTTCGTGAATTCCACGCGGCGAGGCGAACGATCCAAGGATACGAGGCAATGCACATGATCCGGAAGGGGCAGGCGAGGGGGGTGAGCGTTTCGGATGTTCGGCAACAGATTCAGTTTATCAACAAGCTGTTCGAGGTGGTTGCTTGAGACGGAGCTTGGTCGACCCGACCAATCGCTCTCTTGCCGCTTTTTGAAAGTTGCAACACATCCCCTTGAAGAGCGCGTCGTTGCCCTTCTCGCGCTGCAACCGGAACGACTTCTCCAGCAGGTTGCGCTCCTTGAGGTAATGAATCAGGAAGTCAAAGAGGTTGACGTGGCCCACCCGCATGCCGGGCCTGTTCTTCGGCAGTTGATTCAGGAGGAATTGGATATGCTCGCGGACGCGCAGCTCATCCTCCGGCGCATAATCGAAGAGGTAAAAGGCAATCTCATTGCCAATGCCACGGGTAAAGAGGAAATCATCCGATGTGAGCTTCGGAAGGATCTGGTTGAGCCGATGGGTCAGCGAGTCACTCATGGTTGAACCCCGATGCAGCGGAGTACGTACTTTTCGTCCTGCTCGTGCAGGTAGTTCAGCACTTCCCTGGCAACATGGACCGTTTGTAACTTGAGGGTGCGTGTATTCTCGACGTAGCCGGCCTGCGCGAGGATCGCGAAGACAGTCGAACGTAAGCGCGCTACTGTCGATTCGCTCCAATCCGGCATGCCCGGGTCACGGTTGCGGCAATCCTCGATGAAATGCTCCCAGATGTGCTTGGAGAGGGCCGGACGGAATAGCCGGTACTGCTCGCGCACCGCTATATCCAGGAAGTCCCCGAATAGGGGACTGTGTTTCACGGCAGCGGCGAGGCAGGCATGCGTTGCAAGCGGGACCGAACCATCACGAACCATTTCCCAAAGCGCGGGCTGCATTAATTCGAGGCGGGCACGGAGCAGTTGACCCAACCGCTCGGCTGTCTCCAGGCTTCGGATCTGGAGAACATTTTTCCCCACCAGCTCAGTGCGCCAGTCATGGGCATTAACACCCCGCAACAACAGGTCTGCGATAGTTCGGCTCTCAGCGACTTTCAGGGAACTCGCCGCGATGGTTGCCCGATAGCGGGCACCGTGTGGGTTCCTGTCCATGCGTCGAATATTCGCCTCCTCTTCCCAAAGATATGGAGTCCGCAATTTTCGGGTATCCCTAACCCAGCTCGGCACCAACTTCGTATTCGTAACCCCACCGATCAGGGCAGCCAGTTTACTGGCTACGCCTTCACCAGCCGCGGCGGCCGGTGTCCGTATCTCGATGCCCCGCAGAGGCCGTTGCAGGGACAATATATTCATTGAGTGATTTTGACGCTCTTCTCAAATACGAGGCTGTCTATCTGCACGGCCTTGCCAACGGTTTCGAGGCCCGGCGCATCATCGACGAGTAGACCGGCTTTTACAACACCGAAAGGCCGTAACTCGGCGCTCACTGGGAAAACCCCGGCCGAGGCCTACCACGGCGCGACCCGCCTGTGGATAGGATGGACAAGCCGCCAAGCTGCCCGTCTACCGGAGCCACCTCACGGGTGGGCACGTCACGTCACAGACGGGTGAAGCCGAATACCCAAGGCTTGCATTACCTTGAGCACGGTGGAGAAACTGGGGTTGCCATCGTGTGACAACGCCTTGTAAAGACTCTCTCTGCCCAAACCAGCTTCCGAAGCGATCTTTGTCATTCCTTTGGATTTGGCAATGTCGCCGAGGGCGGCCGTAATCAGCCGAGAATCACCGTCGTCAAACGCTGCCTCAAGGTAGGCAACGATGTCCTCCTTGTTCTCCAGGTGATCCGCTGCATCCCATGGTTGAGTTAGCGTCTTTGCCATAGCTACCTCCTTACTATAGCCCTTGCGCCAGATCGTGGGCCCTCGCGATATCCCGGTTCTGAGTGCTCTTGTCGCCTCCGATCAATAGGAGCGCCAAGGACTGATCTTGCTGCACGAAGTACACGCGATAGCCGGGTCCATAGTCGATGCGGAGCTCCGAGACACCTTCTCCGACCGGCCGAACATCCCTGTGTTGCCCAATGACAACCGTCTGATGCGCACGTTAATGCGTGCCCTTGCCTGCCTGTCGCGAAGTTTCCCGAACCATCGGGCATATACTTCGGTTTGGCGGACTTCGATCATCGCCTGATTGTATCTCTTAGGATACACCGAGACAACCAAACAAGACACCCTTTCTTTTCCATCATGGAATGTGGGGGAGGCCACAAACGCCTTGCCGCACAGGAAATTGCGGTTTCTGACGCCACCCAGGTGCGCCATCTGCGGGCGATCGGGATCGCGCATCGAGGCTTTTGCAGACGGAGGATCAAAGAGATGATTGGACCCGAGTTAGTCGCGCGTATCCGCCACTTGTTTTTCGCCGAGCACTGGAAGGTTGGCACCATTGCCGCCGAGCTGCGGCTCCATCGCGACACAGTGCGCCGGGCGCTTCAGACCCAGCGCTTCTCCCTACTCCACCGAATCTTCTTTTCCCTCCACTATTCTCCCCTTGGGACTCTCAATTTTTTCCAGGCCAGCTGAACAAGAATTAGGAGGTAAACGAACGCATGGACGCTTCTATTCTGTCCCAAACATTCCCGACTTTAGACCATCGAAGATGATTTCGATAACGTAAAAGTGACCCGTTTTGGGGGCGAGTGATCGAGCAAAAGTGACCCACCCCAATCAGACCTCTGTTTTAGTCTGTTGTGATTGTAAACGACAGACGGAACGGAGGTTATAGGTGATTGGGATGGATCAGTATGAGCTTATCAGAACGGCGTCGCGTGTGTATGGAAAGAGCATCCGGCAGATTCGGCGAGAGACGGGACACCATCGAAGGACGATTCGCAAAGCGCTGGCCGGGAAAGAACCGAAGTATCGTCGGCAGAAAGAGCCGAGGGCACCGATCATGGATCCGGTCGCGAAGATCGTCGAGCGGTGGCTGCTGGGCGACCGCCAAGAGCCGCGCAAGCAAAGGCACACAGCTCGAAGGGTCTACACCCGGCTGGTGGAGGAACATCAGTTTACGGGAGCGGAGGTGAGCGTGCGGCGCTGGGTGCGGGAATGGAAAGCCGCTCACGGCTGGGGCCGGCGCGAGGCCGTGCTGCCGCTGGATCCGGAGGTGGCACGGGAAGCCGAAGTGGACTGGGGTACGGCCTGGGTCCAGATGGCCGGCCTGCGTCGGCAGGTCAAGCTCTTTGTGATGCGCCCTCGCTACTCGGGTAAGCCCTTCGTTCGAGCCTATCCCTGGGAGCGTCAGGAGATGTTCTTCGACGGCCATATGCACGCCTTCTCCTACTACGGAGGCGTCTTCGGAGAGCTGGTCTACGACAACCTCACGCAGGCGGTGAAGCGGATCCTGCGGGGCCGCCAGCGAGTGGAGCAGGAACGGTTCGTCTCCTTTCGCAGTCACTACACCTTTGAGGCCCGGTACTGCACGCCGGGACGAGGACAGGAAAAAGGAGGAGCCGAGGGACTGATCGGTTTTGCCCGGCGCAACTTCCTGGTGCCGCTGCCTTCTGTCGAAGACTTTGAGAAATTGAACCAACTCTTGGCCCAGCGCTGTGAGCAGTATGGGAGCCACCGGATTGGAGGTCGGGAAGATTCCCGCACGGTGGACGAACGCTTCGAAGCGGAACGCGGCTCTCTGCTGCCGCTTCCGGATCAACCCTTTGAAAACTTCAAGCCGGTCCGGGTCAAGGTGGATGCCTATCAGACCGCCCGAGTGGATCACAATCGGTACTCGGTGCCTCGAGCCTACGTCGGATGCTGGCTCTGGGCCCACGTCGGTTGCGAGCAGATTCTCTTGTACGCCTCCGATCGGAAGGTGAGCCAACACGATCGCCTCTTCTGGAAGAGCCAGTGGCAGATCGATCCGCTGCACTATCTGGACCTGATCTATGAGCGGGTGGGCGCGTTTGAAAGCGCTCGAGCCATTGTCCAGTGGCGGCGGCAGTGGCCAGCGGATTACGAAGTGCTATTGCAGGCGCTGCGTCGCCGTCAGGGCGAAGGCCGGGGGACCCGCGAGTTTGTTCAGGTCTTGCAGCTGCATCGCCAGTACGAGAGCTCCCGGGTGGAAGCGGCCGTCCGCTTGGTGCTGGAGAAGGGCTGTCCAGGCTATGAATCGATCCGTCATCTGCTTCGAGCTCAGGAAGCACCACTGCTGTCGACGGAGCCCCTGCCCGCGGAGTTGATTCCCGGGGTGACCGATCAGCCGGTCCCAGTCAGTGATCTGAACGCCTTTAACGCCCTCTTGCCGGCAGCTGCGCTATGAGTCAACTCAGCGACACCGTCCTGCTGGAGGATCATCTCAAACGCTTGCGTTTACCGGCGATGCTGCGCGAATACCCGGAGTGCGCCCGCCAGGCCCGAGAGGGAGGCGAAAGCTACGAGGGCTTTCTGCTGAATCTGGCCACCCGAGAGCTGACTCAGCGTCAGGCCAATCAACTCAAACGTCGGCTTAAAGAGGCCCGCTTTCCGGTGATGAAAACCCTGGAAGGGACAGACTTCAAGAAGTGGCCGGGTCTGGAGGCGCTGCAGGTCCGAGAACTGCTGCAGTGCGATTACATCCCGCGGCGAGAGAATCTGGCGTTCATCGGCCGCCATGGCACGGGAAAAAGTCATGCCGCCACGGTCCTGGGCGTCGAAGCCTGCCGCCAAGGCTACCGGGTGCTGTTCTGGACGGCGGCGGAGTTGGTCAACACCCTGGTCGAAGCCCGGGAGGAACGACAGCTGCAGCGACTGCTCAAACGGTTCGACCGCTTTGAGTTGGTCATCATCGATGAGATCGGCTACATCCCCCTCTCCCAGGAGGGCGCCCAGCTGCTGTTTCAAGTCTTCGCCAATCGCTACGAAAGGGCCTCGCTCCTGGTGACGTCCAACCTAGCCTTTGCCGAATGGACGAAGGTCTTTGGCGATGCGGCCATGACCGCCGCGCTACTGGATCGACTGACCCATCACTGTCAGATCTATCCCTTCGACTGGGAAAGCATCCGCCTGACGGAGAGCCTCAAACGGCACGGCAAAAAGCGCCCAAAGCGCGCAGTGGCTGCCCCTGCGCCCCCTGCGGGGGCTAATAAGGAAGCGGATCAAGAGGGGGCCCCAAACCCCGCTTGATCCTGACCTCTATTGATTATGAACTAGGAAAAACAACTTTAACCCGGGTGGGTCACTTTTACTTGATCACGCCGGGTCACTTTTACCTTGTCATTACGACCCATCTGAGAAGCGTCCTGCGCCTGCAGGTAGAGATTGAAAAGCGCGACCTTGTCCTTCGGATCTGCCAGGCCCTCGTCCCCTTCCAGGACTTGAGACACACCTTCAGACAGGGCAACGTATCCAAGAGACCTCAATGACTCAGCTACCTGTGGATCCAATCGAGCACTCTTCTTCTGTTCCCGCGGACGGCCATATCGTTGCTCCACACGAAGTAGATTCTGTTTGAAACGATTCGCCAGAGAGGGCTGTACCAAGGCAATGTTCGCCAATTCTCCAGGGTCCCTCTCCAAATCATAGAGTTCGGGCTGCGGAGCAAGGATATATTTATATCTTTGTGTCCTAAGGCTTCGTAGAGGACTCCATCCGAACGAGGAGCGAGGATAGTAGCTCTCGCTGAACGCCTCCAATCTCGACGCTCGCATTGGCTTTCCTTCGATCAGTCCGCGCAGGCCAACGCCCTGGACCTGCTTTGGTGTGTCCAGACGCAGGTACTGCAAGACGGTAGGCAGGATATCGATACTCCTGACCTGGGTGTCCACAACCTGCGCTCTCCCTCGAGTCTTGGGTAGCTTTATCAACAGGGGAACCTTCAAAGTCGTGTCGTAGATGAAGAAACCGTGATTCTGTTCTTGATGCTCTCCAAGACTCTCACCGTGGTCGGACGTAAAGACGATCAAAGTGTTGTCGTAGAGGTCGTTCTTATCGAGGAAGGAGAGGATGCGACCCACCAGAGAGTCGGTGTACGCGATCTCTCCCGTATAGGGATCCCTATAGCGTGAACGATACGGCTCTGGGGGAGTGTAGGGATGATGGGGATCGTAGAGATGGATCCAGGCGAAGAATCGCTGCTCTCGGTTCTGCCCAATCCACTCGATTGCTCGCTTCGTCACCTCATCGCCCCGCCTCTGGATCGTCCCTGGATCGACGCCCTCATACTTCCTCAGGTTGAATCGTCCGTCGTAATGGTCGAATCCCTGATCCAGTCCGAAACGGGCATCCAAGACGAACGCACCGATAAAGGCACCCGTCGCATAACCACGTCCCTTGAGCAGCTCGGCCAGGGTGGTCTTGTCCTGGCGCAGCGATCCGTAGGAGAAATCCCTGACCCCGTGATACATGGGATAGGTACCGGTCATGATCGAGCAGAAAGAGGGCAACGTAAGAGGCACTTGTACGACAGCGCTTCGAAACAGGACTCCATCTTCTGCCAAACGATTTATGTGAGGCGTTCGTACCTCTTTGTAGCCATAGCACTCGAGATGATCGGCCCTCAGCGTATCGACGCCGATTAAAAGGACATTGATCTCGTCTCGAGCGCTGGACTCCGATGTGGGAACGAAACCGGCAGGGAGCGTTCCTCCGATTCCCGTTGCCCAAAGCCCCAACAGCATGAGGCCCAGGCGAATCAAACCCCCAGGGAAACTTGACGTCCCTTTTTGGTCCCTGAGCTCAGCGGACTTCATGCGCAATACTTTAACACCGTCCAGGGACTCGGAAGGCGCTGCCCGGCGAATCCTTGACTGAAGTAAGACGTGTTTTTAGAATAACTAAAAGGAATTCATGCGAAGAACAATGCCACTTCACTCCCGGGCAGGGGCGAATTGGATTCTACCCGCTCTTCTATTAATCCTTCCTCTTCCCGTCGCACTTTCGTCCCAAGAAGGAGGTGTCCAAAAAGAAGAGCGCCAGGACTATTTCAAGAAGTGGCTGGCGGAGGATGTCATCCTTATCATCAGCCCTGAAGAGCGCAGCGTGTTCGAACATCTGAGTGCGCCCGAAGAAAAGGAACGATTCATCGAACAGTTCTGGCTTCGACGAGACACTGACCCTAGAACGACCCACAACGAATCCAAAGAGGAACACTACCGCAGGATTGCCTTCGCCAACGAGCGCTTCCGTTATGGGGGCTTCCCCGGATGGAAAACCGACCGGGGCAGGACCTACATCAAGTTCGGCCCACCCGACGCCAAAGAATCCCATCCACATGGAGGAACCTACATGCGTCCCCGCAACGAAGGTTCCGGATCCACCTGGGCCTTCCCTTTCGAGATCTGGCGCTATCGCCATCTGGAGGGCATTGGGAGCGATCTGGAAATCGAGTTCGTCGACCGGTCAATGAGCGGCGAGTATCGGATGGCCTTGGGGACTGACGAGAAAGACGCTCTGATGAACACCCCCAGGTTGGGAGCCACCCTGCTCGAGAGCCTGGGCCTGAGCCACAAGGGAGACCGTCCCTACTTCACCCCTGGCCATTCCAATAGTTTGGAGTGGCTATCCAAGAGCGGTATGCGTTCCAAGGATCTGCCCTTTGCCCGTATGGAGCAATTCTTCAATCTCCAACGTCCCCCGGGAATCAAGTTCACCGACCTCAGAGGAGCAGTAACTACGAACCTGAGCTATCGGGACTTTCCGTTTGAGATCCGTCGGCACTTCCTGCACCTCGAAGACAGCAGTTTCCTGACTCCCGTCACGATTGAAATCAGTCATTCCGATCTCAGCTTTCAAGAGCGTTCCGGAATCATGCACGCCGCCGTAAATGTCTATGGGGCCGTCACAGGTCTGACGGGTGGGTTGATTGCGGAGTTCGAAGACACACTGAACAAGGACTATCCCCAGGCCGACTTCGACGAAGCCGTAGTCCGCAGGTCTGTGTACCAGAAGCTGTTCCTTTTGAAGGCGGGGACCTACAAGCTCAACCTGGTCTTGAAGGATGTCAACAGCGGCCGACTTGGAACCTTTCAGGGAGGCCTCTCCGTTCCACGACACCTGGAAAACCGCTTGTATCCGAGCTCTATGATACTCGCCAGCCATATCTGGAAGGTCGACCCTTCCTCCGATGAATTGGAACAGTTCGTCATCGGAGATGCGAAGGTCATACCCAATGTGAAGAGGACCTTCCCGAACTACGAGAGAATCGGAGTTTACTTCCAGCTCTACAACGTAGCCATCGACCAGGCCAGGATGGAACCGGCTCTAAACCTGCTCTACCGGATCTCGACCCTGGGGGGCAAGGTGCTTAGAGAGGTCAGAGATGAGACTGGAAAATCGGTCCATTTTTTTCGCCCATGCGCTCGGTGATCATCAAGACTCTTTCTCTAAGTGATCTGCCCGGCGGGGACTACCGGCTTGCCGTAGAGGTTACTGACACGGTCTCGGGCCAGACCACTTCCTGTCAGGAGACCTTCAGCGTGACCGACGACGAGCGAGTCGGTTGAACCGTCCTGTCGAACAAACACTGCTATTCGAGCCACGAGGTCACAAGCAGCATCACTGCTATAATGGTGACGTCTGAAACTGTTCGGAAAACGGCTATGATTCCTCTGCTTGAAATGGGAAGCGAGGCTTTGGACTTTTGAAGGAAGCCAAGAAGAAACTACAGGAAGAAATCAGCAGATTGAACCGGGAGCTCAGGGACGAACTGCCCAAGGCTCTCAAGATCGCCATGGAGCATGGGGACTTGCGCGAGAACGCGGAATACCAAACGGCGAAAGAGCGTCAGTCCTACGTCCAGGCTCAGCTTGCGAACCTCCGGCAACGCCTATCGGCGCTCTCCATGATCGATTTGACGAAGATTCCGACTGACCGTGTGTCTTACGGGTCAACTGTCGTCCTCTTCGACCTGGACAGTGAAGAAGAGATTACGTATCGATTGGTGACCAGCGAGGAGGCAGACGTGAAGTCGGGTCTCATCTCGACCAGCTCTCCAATCGGAAAACATCTAATGAGCCGCCAGCAAGGCGACGAGGTTGAAATCCGCACTCCGCGAGGGCTGAAGAACTACGAAATTCTCGAACTCACAACGATACACGACAGCGAATAACAAGCCACATTGTGGGGCGCTGGATCAGCCAGAAAGAAAACAGTCGTATCCAGAGCGAGCATTGCCGATTCATGGAAGCCTGAAGCGCAAGCGAGGGGCTGGGAGCACCACGAATCTTCTCTAACTGCGCCCCAACCCCTCGCTCGCGCTTCAGGCTTCCTGTGCCCTTGAAAGAGGCGAAAAACTGGCTAATTACCTCGTTGCGCGTCAGATCAGTGTAGAACAAGGAAGAAATGGGCGCCGCTATAAAGACCCGTAAGCAGAAGAAGCCTAGACCGCGCTACTTCTTTTGGTTGATTTTTGCACTCCTGGCCCTCGGGGCGGCCCTCGCTGGAACTCTTACGGGCCTGGTCCTGGCATACGGAATCGATTTGCCTGAGGTCGAGGACCTCCAAAGATCCCAGCCTAGCGTCGTTTCCTATGTCTATGCGTCCGATGGCCGGGTGCTGGGTCAGTTTGCCCTGGAAAAGAGGCGCCTGGTCACCTACGAAGAGATTCCCACCGTCGTCAAGCACAGCATTCTAGCGATCGAAGACGCTAACTTCTTCGAGCACCCCGGCATCGACTTGATCCGGTTGATCATCACCATCATCAAGGACATTGCCTACGGGGAAAGAAAGGGGGCCTCTACCCTGACCATGCAGCTGAGCAAGCTGCGGTTCACGAGTACCGAGAAGACCTATGAGCGCAAGATCAAGGACATGTTGTTCGCCATTCAGATCGAAAGAACCTACTCCAAGGAAGAGATCTTCACTTTCTACTGCAACCAGATCTATATGGGGCACAACCGCTATGGCGTAGCCGCCGCCGCTAGTTTCTACTTCCAGAAATCCCTCAGCGAATTGAGCTACAGCGAGGCAGGTGTGCTTGCGGGCCTGATTAGATCCCCCGTAAACAACTCTCCAATCAACCACCCGGAGAAGGCCATGGGGAGGCGCAATCTGGTCCTGAGGCGGGCCTACGACGAAGGTTTCATCGACGCCGAGACCTACCGCAATAGCCTGCAGGAGCCGCTGCAACTCAATACCAGTAGCGATGCCCAGAGCCCCGCACCCTACTTTGTGGAGTGGGTTCGGCAATACCTGGAAGAAAGGTACACCACCGATCGCATCTACAAGGGAGGATTGAGGGTCTACACCACGCTGGATTACGCACACCAGGTGGCTGCCCAGCGTGCACTTCAACAGGGTTTGAAGGAATTCGACAAGAAGCGGCACCGTTGGCAAGGCGCTGTGGCAAACATCCTCGATCAAGGGAAAGACTTGCAGACCTACGTCCATCCCGACTGGAAACAGCTCTTCTTTGAGGGTCAGATGGTACACGGCTTGGTTCTCGACTCAAGCCCCATAGAGGCCCGGGTTAAGATGGGAAGCTACACCGCGCTGATCCGTCCCACCGACATCGTCTGGACGAAGAAGAAGAAGGTCGATCAGGCCTTGAAGCCGGGAGACCTCGCTGTTTTCACACTCCAGAGCATCGACCGGTCCAATCGCACAATCGAAGCCAGTCTGGACCGGGTTCCTGAAGTTCAGGGAGCGGTATTCGCCGTTGAAAACCAGACCGGAGCCATCAGGGCAATGGTGGGGGGCTTCGACTTCCAGGCCAGCAAGTTCAATCGAGCGATGCAGGCCGAACGCCAGCCTGGATCCGTGTTCAAGATATTCACCTACGTCGCTGCCATTGAAGCTGGGTATTCCCCCACTGACACCGTGCTGGATGCTCCGGTGGATCTGGTGGACGGACTGGGCCGTCCCTACGCTCCGGAGAACTATGATAGGGAGTACAAAGGGTTGATAACAATCCGTCAGGCGCTGGCTGAATCGCGGAATGTGTCCACAATCCGATTGGCGAACGCTTTGGGCGTCGACGCTTTGATCGAAGCAGCACACCGCTTTGGAATCCAACGAGACTTGCCCGCGTTTCTTTCTCTGGCACTAGGTGCTTCTGAAGTTACTTTGGCCGAGATGGCATCGGCATTCACTGTCTTTCCGAACAACGGGGTGAGGGTAACTCCCTACTTCATTGAAAGAGTCGAGGACTCCAATGGAATATTACTGGAGCAGGAGAATCCAAAGATACACGAAGTGATTTCCCCGGAAACCGCTGAAAAGATGGTCGATTTGTTGCAGGGTGTGGTTCAGCGCGGGACAGCCCGTCGCGCTCGCGCCCTCAAACGTCCGATGGGTGGGAAGACAGGAACCACCAACGATTCGACCGACAGTTGGTTCATTGGCTTCACGCCCAAAACCACCGCCGGCGTGTGGGTAGGTTACGACGAGAAGAAGTCGCTGGGGAAGAAGGTGACTGGCAGCAGTTTTGCTCTCCCCATCTGGATCCAGTTCATGGAAGGCGCCCTCAAGGGCACGCCTCCCGAAAACTTCGCACGGTCCGCAGCGACGCTGCCGGATCCCGACCCGGACCCTGGATCCGAGGAGACTTCCGAAGGCGAGTCCAGTCAACAAGAGCCGCCAGAGGAGACACCAAAAAACTTGATCTCGATCGAGGATATACCCCCTCCGCCGCGATCAGTAGAAAAGACCGAGGACGAGGAAACAGAGCTAAAGGAAGCGGAGTGAAAGGATTTGCTGTAGCGGCATCGTTTTGACTATTTCCGACGGCTGATCACTAATTCAGGGATGCTCAGAAGGGCCTCGCGATAAATCGAATCGGGGAAATCGGCGAGGCTTTGCTGAGCCTCTGCCGCATACTTCTCCGCAATTGACCTCGCCTTGGCAATCGAGTCATAGGCATTGATAAGGCGCAAGATCTCGCGCTTGTTCTGTTTGCTGAAGTCCTGGCTTTCCACAACCCCACGGATAAAATCCTTCTCCGAGGAGTTGGCCTGCTGCATCAAGAAAATGATCGGCAGGGTCACCTTCCCTTCCTCCAGATCCTTCAAGACGGGCTTACCCAGAACGGTCGCCTTGCCGGTATAGTCGAGCAAGTCGTCAGCCAACTGAAAAGCCATGCCCAGCGATCTACCATAGCGACTGAGCTGCTCCTCTCGTTCTGGGTCAAGTCTTGCCAGAATCGCGGACATGCGGCCACAGCCGGAAAAGAGGCAGGCTGTCTTGCGAAGACAGATCTCCAACTGCTCCTCCTCGGTGATATCGAGCCGACCGTTGTGTTCCAGCTGCATCAGCTCTCCCTCGACCATTTGACGAGTAATGGAAATGAGCACATCAAGAATTCGGAAGTCTCTCTGCTGAAGAGCGACATGAAAAGACGTCATGTAGAGCCAGTCACCCATAAGGACGGTGATCTCACTCCCCCACTTGGCGTTGACGGAGGGATGACCGCGACGCACCTGGGAATTGTCAATGATGTCGTCGTGCACCAGGGTCGCCACGTGAATCAACTCCACAACGGCGCCCAGCACGATGACCGGATCGCCTTTCAGGCCACAAAGCTTGGAGGTCAGGAGCAGGACCGCGGGTCGTAGGCGCTTACCTCCACTATCGTGAAGGTAGCGATTGATATCATTGACCAGGGAGAGGGAAGACTGCGCCTCGGTTCTCAGTCGACGCTCGACATCCTCCAGGTCCGACTCGACCAGGCGAAACACATCCTTGGGAGTAAGCAAACTGTCGGACCCTGTCTTCATGCCGATTTTTTCGCGCTAACTATAGCAATCCACCCAGGGGCTGGCAACACGACCAGGTGCCGAGGCTAACCGGAAGCTTGCACTGATGGCGCCCTTCCCGACTGAAACAGCCGACCGAAGTTCGAGGTGGTCAGAGCTCCTATCTGGTCTGGCGTTGTGCCACGCACTCGGGCCAACTCTTCGGCAACCCTCACCACGAACGAGGGTTCGTTTCGCCGGCCTCGATGGGGAACCGGAGCCAGATAAGGAGAATCGGTTTCAATGAGCAGCCGATTCTCGGGTAGGTCCCGAGCAACCTCTCTGAGCGATTCCGATTTCCGAAAGGTCAGAATTCCACCGAAGGAGATATAGAATCCGAGGCGCAGGCAACGAGCTGCCGTCGCCTCATCCGCCGTGAAACAATGCAAAACTCCTGGTCGAGCGGCGTCTTCCGGAAACTCTGCTTCCAGAATAGAACAGACCTCCTCCTCGGCTTCCCTGCAGTGAATGATGATCGGCTTGTCGCAAGAGCGAGCAAGCTGGATCTGGGTTCGGAACGCAAGACGTTGTTGCTCGGGGCTGGAGTGTTGGTAGTGGTAGTCGAGACCAATTTCTCCCCAGGCCAATATTTTTGGATGGGCTCCCAGCTCAAGAAGCTCGGCGCCCAGGCTCTCGTCGAAACAGTCGGCATCATGAGGATGGACACCCAAGGAGGCATAGAGGAAATCGTATCGTTCCACCAACCGCAGAAGCTGTTCGGCCGCTCCCAGATCCGAGCCTATGCAACCGATCGTCAGGATCTTCTCGACGGACGACTCCTCGGCTCTGGCCAGGACCTCCTCCAGATCGGATTGAAAATCGGGTGAGTCGAGGTGGGCGTGGGAATCGACGAACACTACTTCAGCCGCGAGCCCAATTGGACTGGTTCCGTCAGGGTAACCAGCACCGGGCGGTCTTGCTCTCCATCTGATGCCGCCACGATCATGCCGTTCGATTCAACTCCCATCAGGCGCGCGGGCTTCAGATTGGCAACAATCACCACCAGGCGCCCAGGAAGACTCTCCGGCGCATACGCTTCGGCTATTCCTGCAACGATCTGCCGGACTTCAGCCCCAAGGTCAACTTGAAGTTTCAGGAGTCGCTTCGACTTGGGCAGCGCCTCGGCCGAGAGGATTTTTCCGACTCGCATATCGATCCGAGCGAACTCTTCGATACCAATCCGATCATCGCTCTGGCCCTCGGCGGGTGTTTCTACGCCCGAAGCGGGGCTGGGAGCATCCGACCTCTTGGCCTGGGTCGCATCGATGCGCGCCTGAAACTCTTTGGCATCCAGTCGGGGATAGACCGGGGTTATCTCACCGATGGCAGAACCGTGTTTCAACCTGCCCCAAGTAAGATCCGAAACCTGCTGCTTCTCCAGAGGTTCGGAAACACCCAGCTGACTGAGTATCGACGCGGCCCCACTGGGGATCACGGGACCGAGCATCACCGCGATGAGACGAAGTGCTTCGGCACTATTGTAAAGGACCGTCCCCAATCGATCGCGCTTGGTCGGGTCCTTTGCTATCATCCAAGGCTGATTCGCAACCAGGTACTTGTTCACGACTGATATAAGTTCCCAAATGCTGTCCAATGCCCGGTTGATCTGGAACTGATCGAAGTTCTTCTTGTAGAGTTCGATCGTCTCCAGGCTGAACTCTCTTAGCTCATTGTCCCCACCCTCCGGCTCACCCAGCTCTGGAATCGCCCCATCGAAATAGTTCTCGATCATCTTCAGGGTACGGTTTGCAGAATTCCCCAGATCGTTGGCAAGATCGCTATTGATCCTTGTCAGGAGCCCGTCGTATGAGAAGTTGCCGTCGGCACCGAGTGAGATCTCGCGCATCAGGAAGTATTTGACGCAGTCAGGCTCCGCCACCTCCATCAACTCTTCTGTCGTGATGAAATTGCCTCGCGACTTGGACATCTTCTCTCCCGCTACCGTCCACCAACCGTGGGTTAAGATGTGCCGGGGCGGCTCCAAACCCGCAGCCATGAGAAAAGCGGGCCAGTAGACGGCATGGAAACGCAGAATATCCTTACCGATAAGATGCACATCCGCCGGCCAATACCGTTCGAACTGCTCCGATTTGCTGCCGTAGCCAACGCCCGACAGGTATCCGGTCAATGCGTCGAACCAGACGTAGAAGATATGTTTCTCGTCCTCTGGAACAGGGATTCCCCAGCTGAAGGAAGTCCTGCTGATACTCAAGTCCTGGAGTCCTCCCTTGACGAAGCTGACCACCTCATTCATTCTCGAGCCCGGCAGCACGAACGTCGGGTTGTCGGCGTAGAAGTCCAGCAATTCTTCCTGAAGAGCCGATAACTTGAAAAAGTAGCTCTCTTCCGTCATGAATTCGGTGGAACGGCCACAGTCGGGACAGGTCTTCTCGCCTTCCGGGACATACGATTCGCAGCGAACACAGTAGTAGCCCTCGTATTTCCCTGTGTAAATGAAGCCGTTGCTCTTTATCTTCTGGAAGATGTCGGCTACGGCCTGATGATGGCGGTCCTGCGAGGTGCGAATGAATTGATCGAAGCTTACACCCAACGATCTCCAGGTCTTTTCAAACTTGCCAGCGAAGGTGTCGACTAACTGCTGTGGTGTAAGTCCCTGTTCTCCAGCGGCACGCTCGAGCTTCAGACCATGTTCATCGGTACCCGTCAGAAAGCAGACGTCGAATCCACGCATGCGTTTGTAACGAACGATGGCGTCAGCGATCACAGTACTGTAGGTGTGCCCCACGTGGGGCACGTCGTTCACATAGTAGAGCGGTGTAGTCAGGTAGAACTTTCTTTTCATCGTCCTGGCGGGTAGATCAGGTACTCGAGACCTGACTCAGTGCAATCTGTCTCAGAACCTTTAGCGGCGTCCCGGTGTCCTCAGCGATTTTCCTCAGGTCTTCGTACTCCGGCCAAGCGTTGACCACCTGACCTCGAAAACGAGCAATCTTGACTCGAACGACTCCGAACTCGGTTTCAACCTCTTGCATCTCTCGATCCAGGACCCAACGCCTCCACCGGCTCCAGCGGATCCCCAAGGTCGTCGTCTCACGAAAGGTGAGTTCGGCGATTCGTTCCTTGTCCTTGTTCTGGCAAAGGATCGTCAGGAGAAAACCAGGTCGCCCCTTCTTCATCTGAAGTGGAGCGCAGTGGGCGTCCAAGGCACCCTGCTCGAGAGCGAGGCCAATGACGTGCCCCGCCATCTCTCCATCCATGTCATCGATACTCGCTTCCAGGACGAGGACCTCCTCTTCCTGGACCCCGAGCGGACGACGATCGTCGTCCAGGTGCTCTCCCAACAGCAATCTTAGCACATTGGGAATGCCCTCCGGCTCCCTGTCGCCCGCTCCAAAGCCCGAGATCTCGAGAGAAAAAGGGGCTATCACCTCCACCCGAGCCAGAGTCGTGACGATGGCAGCTCCCGTGGGCGTGGTCAGCTCGCCTTCCACCGGGCCCATCCGCACCGGGAATCCCTCGACCAGCGCCGCGGTCGCCGGGGCGGGAACCGGCCAAGTGCCGTGTGAAAAGGTGACCGTTCCAGAACCGAGGCTGATGGGACTGGTGTAAAAGCCCTCGACATCAAAATATCGAAAACCGATACAAACTCCGACAATGTCGATGATCGAGTCCAAAGCACCCACCTCGTGGAAGTGCACTTCTTCCGGGGAACTTCCGTGTACTCGGGCCTCTGCTTCTGCCAGTCTTTGGAAAATGGTCAGGGCAGTTTCTTTGACCCAGGGATCCAGATCATCCTTTTCCAGTAGTTTCCGGATCTCCTTCAAGTGACGTCCCTGATGGTCGCTAGAGTGCTGGGGCGAGCGAACCTGAAAATTGGTGGCGACAACTCCTTGTCGACTGATCCGCCGGCTAAGAAGCTCGAATGGCTCATTCAGGTTGAGCTTCCCGAGTTCGTCCTGCAGATGGCTCAGCGGCAACCCCATGTCCAGAAGAGCACCGAGGATCATGTCCCCGCTGACGCCGTTGAATGGATCGAAGTGCAAGAGCTTTGGCATAGCCGTCGGGGTCTCGGGTTGCAGGTTACAGGTTGCAGGTTACAAGTTCTACTGTGTTCTTCTGGAGGCCGACCCTTTCGCACTCAGGATGAGTCGACAGGCGAGAGAGTCGATCGGACGGCGTGACTTCTGCTGGAGGGTTCTCCCCAAACGGATCGCCCTGCAACCGGCAACCGGCGACGTGCGACCTGATATCATAGGGCTCATGCTGCTCGATCGGGCCCGGGATACCGAGGCTTACTTACACAACTTCGTGCTCGCGCACTTTGGTATTGACCTCGGTCCGATGATTTCCGAGTTTCCTCCTCGCATCGAGTTTGGCGATCTGGCCTTTCCCTTCCCCTTCGAGCTAGCCAAGGTTCTGCGCAAGCCACCTCGGCAAATCGCCCAGGAGGTTGTCGATCATATTGAGACTCCCCTTTGGATTCATCGATTTCAGGCAGCCGGCGGAGGCTATGTCAACGCCTATCTGGAGCGCACCCGCTTCTTCAGCGACGTCTATGCCTGGCTCGGCAGTTCGGCACCGGATCCGGACGGAGACAAGATCATCGTCGAACACACCAACATCAACCCCAACAAGGCCGCCCACATTGGCCACCTGCGGAATGCAGCGCTGGGGGACACCTTCATACGACTCCTTCGCGACCGTGGGTGCCGCGTCGAAGTGCAGAACTACATCGACGACACCGGTGTACAGGTAGCAGACGTCGTAGTGGGGTTCCAGCGCCTGAGGAAAATGAGCCTTCGAGAGGTCGAAGGCTTGGACGAGCCTTTCGACTACTACTGTTGGGACCTCTACGCCGAGACTGCCGACTGGTACACCCAGGACGAATCCCATCCGGAGTTCCGTCTTCGAGCCTTGCACGAAATCGAGACGGGTGTTGGTCAAACTGCCGAACTGGCAGAACACATCTCCCTGCGAATCGTCCGGGCGCACCTCAAGACGATGTGGCGTATTGGGGTTTCCTACGACGTTCTTCCTAGGGAGAGCGAAATCCTGAAGCTCAAGTTCTGGGAAGAGGCATGGGCCCAGCTCCAAGCAAGCAAGGCAATTACCTATGTCGAGTCGGGTCCCCACAGCGGATGCTGGGTCATGCGACTGCCCGGGGAAGACGGCCAACCGGACGAAGAGAAGATCATCGTTCGCAGCAATGGCACGGTGACCTATGTGGGAAAAGACATCGCCTATCAGCTGTGGAAGTTCGGCCTTTTGAGTAGAAGCTTTCACTATCGCCCGTTCCACCACTACCCCGATCGATCCAGAGTTTGGATGACCAGTTCCAGTCCAGAGAGCGAAGAGCAACCCCATTTCGGACAGGGACAGCGTGTCTACAACGTCATCGATGTTCGGCAGTCCTATCTTCAGCGCGTCGTCGTCCACGGTCTGCGCAGCCTCGGATACGAGCAGCAGGCGGATGATTCCATCCACTTCTCTTACGAGATGGTGGCGCTATCCCCCAGATGCTGCGCCGAACTGGGCATCCAACTTTCGGAAGAGGATCGCGCTAAACCCTACGTCGAAGTTTCAGGAAGAAAAGGATTAGGGGTCAAAGCGGATGATCTGATCGACAAGTTGATCGAGAGATCGCTGGAGGAGGTCAGCGCCCGACAAGCAGAGCTAAGCCTCGAGAAGCGTCGACTGATCGCCCGGCAGATCGCGGTGGGGGCGCTGCGATATTTCCTTCTCAAATACGCTCGAAACTCCGTGATCGCGTTCGATTTTGCCGAAGCTCTCAGCTTCGAGGGTGAAACCGGCCCCTATCTCCAGTACTCGGTGGTGCGCTCCAAGAACATCTTTGGGAAGCTCGAGACCCAGGAAGGCTCTGGAGCAGTGGATCAGTGGAAGCAAGAGTTGGCGGACTTGTGGACACAAGCCGATAGGATCGGATATCTGTTTGAAGATGATGAAGTCTGGTCTCTCCTGCTGCAAATTGGACGTCTGCAGGAAGCCGTGGACCAGTCGATCAGGACACTGGAGATGTCCTACCTGGCAAAGCATGCCTTCGTTCTGGCCCAGTCCTTCAACATCTTCTATCACAAGCATCATATCCTCTCAGAAGAAGATCGCCTGAAGCGGTGTCTCTATCTGACCGTAACCGATGCCAGCCTCAAGGGCCTGACTCGGGCCCTCGACCTGCTCGGCATTGAGGTTCCGGAGAAGATGTAGCGATGATTGGAGTCTTCGGAACACTCGTGCTCTGCCTGCTGCAGACGCAGCCCAGCCCACAGGTAGAGGAAAAGCTCCTGCCTCTGCAGGACATCCTCTCGAATCGGGAGAATCAAGACTACCAGAGAAAGCCTCGGTACCGTTCTCGAATGAAATTGTTCGGGAAGGTATTTCAGCGTCAGTCCAAGCGCCTCCAGGTTCAGATCAAGGAACTCCAGATAAACGAAGCACTGGAGACGCTGCACAGCCTTAGATCCCTATCCCAACACACTCTGGAACAGCAGCCGCAACGAGAAAAAGACCTCCGTGCCAACGACGTAAAGAAGCTCGAGATAAACCTGAGAAAGCTTCTGGAGAACCTGGAAGAACTCAAGCGAGCCGTTCCGGTTGAATACCGCACCCACTTCGACCGCTGCATCGAAGAGGTAGAGGAACTACGCAACCAACTACTCACACAGCTCTTCGGCCAAACGCAGCACTTCTTCGCTTCCCCACTAGCAGGAGCAGCTGGCCCGGTCCAGGCGCTCTCTGCCCTCGCTTCCCGCCCTCCGGCAAACTCGGGATTGATGCGGTCGTACCAGTCGGGAGATCGCTTCACCGACAAAGAGTATTCGGACATCCAGCTGGCTCAGAAAATCGTCAGACGGGTCGAGGTCTTTCTAAAGATAGCTGAGCGACGACTCGAAGAAATCGACCTGAGGATGAACCCGGGCAAGTCAAAGAAGGCGAAAGAAACGAAAAAGGATAAGAAACGGAAGGAAAAAGAAAAGAAGGAAAAAGAGAAGAAGGATCAGGAGAAGCGGGAGGACTCCCTCGAGTTCTACACCTACTGGGATATGGTGCGTGCCTACGATCGAGCCATCGAAGGGATCATGATCAACATCGACGAAAAGGCGACTCACCAGCTGGCCAGGCCTCAAGAAATCCGCAAGGCCCTGAAGAAATTCTGCAAAAAGCTCCAGGTGTTCGTCCCACAATTGGAGCCCCTCCGAAAGGCAGCCCTCCAGAAACAAGACGTGGACCTACTGGCGGAGATCAAACAGGCTCATGAAACGTCCTCCCTGGCAGAGAAGGGTTGCCTGGTGGGTCTTGGGAAAAAGAAGTAGAGGCCATCCACGCCCCCGGGCTGCGAGCCGTAGCATCCGAGAAAGGAACTTGGGTAGGGGTCAGTAAAGATCTTGCTGGTGTCCGGCTCTCTGCTCGCAACCTGGGCTCATATTGCTGACAAGTCAAGTCGTTCGCGGCTCTACCGGACCGGGCTTCCTAAACCTGGCGGTTCACCCGTTCGCGGCAATTTCGATTGCGGCTCCTTCGGGTACTGCATTACTGTTCACTGCATCACTGCTCACTGCTCAGGTGTTGCCTGAGCTTCTCCACCTCTCGGCTCACCCAGGTAATGCCGGCGATCCCCACCGCGTCCGTCTCGGAGATCTTGTCGAAAAGCGAGTGATCGATTCCCCCGAGAGCGAACATGGGGACTTGGAAGGTGCAGGTCAATTCTCGAAAACCTGAGTACCCCAAAGGCGTGAATGGGGAGTCCTTCGACAGGGGAGCACAGACCGGGCCCAGCAAGACATAGTCCGCTCCCTGCCGCTCTGCAACCTCCACCTCGAGTGCTGAATGGGTGGACTTGCCCAGGAGAAAGGACTCGGCTCCCTGGAGATCTCGCAGATTCATGGCCGCTGCTAGATCCTGAACCGAGGTCAGGTGGGCACCATCCGCCCCCTCTTCCAGGGCCATCTCGACGAAAGAGTTGACGATAAAGATCTTACCAGTGGCCCTCGAAAGCTCGACCCCACGCCGGACCAGTCTTCGAGATTCCGCCCGAGAGAGATCCTTCTCACGCCACTGCAGGACGTGGGCAGGTGTCTGGAACAAGAGTTCAAGATAGCGGTCGGGCGGCAGATCGGGGAAAGCGGCCAGACTCGATATTCCGTAGAACAGCGGGGGGGAAAGCCTACGCTTTTCTAAAATACTGGCTAAAGTGAGCAACTTCCCAGGCTCCCAGAACCAAGTTGGCCAGACCGAGACCTGACACTGCCCCACGAAAGAAGTCATTCAGAATCACCAGTTTGAGCCCGGGATAGTATTCGAGCAAGGAGTTCTGATCCCATACATCCCACCAGGGGAACAGGAGCAGGAAAACACCCACCTCGAAACAGTAGAGAACGTAGACGAAAAAGAGAACCTTATGGATCATCCACCCGCACCAAAGAGCGATCCCCTGGGGTAGAAACGAACTTGTGATTCAAAGGCCGACGGCTAGGGCAGGGTTCTCCCTCCGGCGGCGGCACCTTAACGGGGACGTCCCCCAAACCAACCGCTGGAAATACCTACTTGCGCAGTTCCTTGATGCGGGCTGACTTCCCTTTTCGTTCTCGAAGATAATAGAGTTTTGCGCGGCGGACTCGTCCCTTTCGCATCACGTCGATTCCGTCGATCAATGGGGAATGAAGGGGAAAAATCCGTTCCACGCCATAGCCCTGGGTGACCTTACGAACGATAAAGCTGGAACCGGTACCACGCTGCCGCCTAGCGATCACAACCCCTTCAAAAGGCTGGATCCTAAACTTGCCACCCTCTCTAATTTTGTAATTGACGCGAACCGTGTCTCCTGGACCAAAGTCGGGAATCGCATCCTTTAGATGCGGTTGTTCAATCAGATCCACTGGATTCATTGCTCTTACCTCGTGAGTGTCTTAAGTCTGAAACTCGTTGCCTTAGGAAGCGGCCCTGGCACCGTTGGTCGAAGCTGCGCTTCCTCGGAACATGTCCCGGTCGACGCACCCAGCAGCCAACACACTAGATTTCCGCCTTTGCTAACCTTTCCTTTCGCAGCAAGTCCGGTCTTCGCTGACGAGTTCGCTTCAAAGCCTCGCCCTCTCGCCACTGACGAATTTCTTCGTGGTTACCCGAAAGCAGGACCTCTGGAACGCTGTTCCCTCTCAATGTCGCCGGGCGAGTGTAGTGCGGACAGTCCAGCAACCCGTCCATGAAGGACTCGTTGAGAACGGATTCCTCCCTACCTACGACACCCGGAATCAACCGTGTTATCGAGTCAATGATCAGAAGAGCGGCAAATTCGCCGCCTGAGAGTACAAAATCCCCGATCGATAGCTCCTCATCAGCCAAAGCGTCTACAGCCCGCTGATCAATGCCCTCATAGCGCCCACAAACGAAAGTCAAATGCGGCGCTGAGGACAACTCGACCGCCTTGCCCTGGTCGAAACGACGACCCTGCGGGCTCATGAAAACGACCCGGGTCGGCTGTTCTGTCTTGTCCCTGCAATACTGGACGGCCCGGAAGAGGGGTTCAGGCTTGAGCACCATCCCTTCGCCGCCGCCATACGGGCGATCGTCCACGCTTCTGTGCTTATCCGTCGTAAAGGATCGTAAGTCCACCGCGTCAACCTGCAGTAAGGCCTTCTTCCGAGCCTGGCAGATCATCCCGTAGTCAAAGACGCCCCCGAATAATTCGGGGAAAATAGTAACAATATCGATCAACATAGCGCGAACCAGACCCGGCTAGACATGCAGCCCGCTCTATCCGTCAGTGTCAGCTTCCCTTGAGCTGGTCGACGTCGACCAGCCCGCTCGGCAAACTGACTCGAATGAGCTTTTTGTCCAAGTCGACCCGATCGACAAACTCCCGTACCAGAGGAACCATAAACTCTTGCCCGGAGGGCCGTTTCACAACCAGGTTCTCCCCTTCTCTGCCCGTCCGAAAGAGGTCCACGACCTCACCCAGGTTCTCGTCGTCCTGCACCACCCTTAGTCCAATTAGATCTGACTCGTAGTAACTGCCCTCCGGCAGTGCCGAGCGTCCCTGCTCGGGGATCTGAACCTCGCCTGCCACCAGTTCCTCAGCCTGTTCAGGGCTATCTCGGTTAAGGAACTTCAGGAGAACTCTGCCGTTGTGAAAGCGGTGGCTTTCGATCTGCTCCCAGGACTCACTGCCAGAGCAAAGTACCCGGACACCTTGAGTGGAAGCAAAACGCTCGGGGAAATCAGTCAGGATCTCGGCAGCGACTTCACCTCGGAGTCCCCTGACCTTGACGATTCGAGCGATCGTGACGAAAGGGTCCAACTACTACTCGAGGATTTCCAAGACGAATCGCTTGCGAAGCTTCATGCCGGAAGCCCCCAGAAGAGTGCGGATCGCTCGGGCTGTCCGGCCTTGCTTGCCTATGACCTTTCCCAAGTCGGGCTGGGAGACCCTCAATTCAAGCACGGTAGTCTGCTCACCCACCACCTCGGTTACGACCACCTCGTCGGGACTGTCCACCAGAGCCTTCGCGATCATCTCAACCAGTTCTCTCATAACGCCTCCATGTGAATCAACCAGAAGCGAGTTTCAAGGCGCGCGGTCGCGTCTACTGCAGGCTCAACCTGACTCCCTTTTAGAAACGGCAAACAATAGCCCTGTCGCCGGAATCAGGTCTGCTCTGCCGGGGCTCCGTCAGCGGCGTCCGCCGCTTTTCGGCCCATCAAGAACTTGACCCGGCTGGTGGGCTGAGCCCCCAACTGAATCCAGTGGTCAATCCTATCGAGATCCAAGTGCAGCCGAACTGGTTTGAGGGCGGGGTTGTAGTAACCAACGATTTCTACAAACCGCCCATCCCTGGGGTTGCGCCTATCAGCGACAACAACACGGTAGTGTGGATCCTTCTTTGCTCCACGCCGACTCAAGCGAATTCTCAACACGAAGTGAACCCCCTCTTATTTAAACCGTTATTCTATCAGAACTAGAACCGATCTAAAAGGTGAAGGCGGGCTGGGAACGATTTAGGAGAGTGGCCAGGACAGAATCTCTCAACTCAGGTTAAATTTCGGTAAGCCTTTGCCCAAAAAACCCTTCTTGACCTGTTTCATCATCTTGCGGGCCTGCAGATACTGCTTCAACAACCGATTGACCTCGGATACCGGCCGACCACTGCCTCCGGCAATCCGACGACGCCGCGACGCCTTGATGATCTTGTAGTCGGACCGCTCTGCCGCCGTCATCGAAGAGATAATCGCCTGCAAGTGATCGAGTTCTTTTTCATCGACCTGGACCTTGTCCAATCCCTTGAACATTCCAGTCTGAGGAAGCATTCCCAGGATCTGCTCCAGGGGGCCCATTTTTCTCAGCTGCAGCATCTGGTCCAGAAAATCGTCGAGGGTGAACTCGTCTCTCTGGATCTTCTGCAGCATCCGCTCGGTCTGTTCGGCATTGGCAGACTCTTCCGCCCTCTCAACGAGTCTCAGGACATCACCCATACCCAGGATCCGGCCGGCCATCCGCTCCGGATGAAAAACTTCCAAGGCATCGTAGGACTCACCGGTTCCGACGAACTTGATGGGCTTGCCGCTGACCTCTCGAATCGACAGCGCCGCTCCACCGCGGGCATCGGCGTCCATCTTGCTGAGGATGATGCCGGAGAGATCCAGACGTTGGTTGAACTCGTGGGCGGAGTTGACCGCATCCTGGCCGGTCATGGAGTCCGCCACCAACAAGATTTCCTGGGCTTCGACGGTGTCGCGGATCGCCTCCAGCTCCTGCATCAGCTCTTCGTCGATATGAAGTCGCCCCGCCGTATCGACCAGCAGCACATCAAATCCCATGTTCCGAGCTCTTTGCCAGGCCTTTTTGGCTCGCTCCACCGGATCGGTAAGCTCTGGATCTTCGTAGACAGGAATCTCGGTAGCCCTGCCGATCACGGACAGCTGCTCAATCGCGGCCGGGCGATAGACATCGGTCGAAACCATCAAGGTCTGGTAAGTCTTGTTCTTGAGCCAGACCGCCAGCTTCCCCGAGGTTGTCGTCTTGCCACTGCCCTGCAGTCCAACTACCAAGATCACAGTGGGGGACTTGGAAGAAAGAGTCAGCTCTGCAGTCTTTCCGCCAAGCAGATCGGTCAACTCATTACGAACGATACCCACGATCTGCTGTCCGGGTGTCAGGCTGCTCAAGACCTCTGAGCCTAGGGCTCGGCTCTTCAGGCGAGAGATGAAATTCTTGACGACCTTGAAGTTGACATCCGCTTCCAGTAACACAATCCTCACCTGGCGCAGCGACTCCTCGAGATGCTTCTCGGAAATGCGACCTTCTCCCCTCAGATCCTTGAGGATCTTCTGAATTCGCGACGACAGGTTGTCCAACATGATTACACCACGGTCGCTGGGCATTGTACGAGTGGGGCTCAATGGGTGTCAAAAGAACAGAAGAGTCGCAAGTCGCAGGTCAGGGAAAGAGGTCGCAGGTCGCAAGTCGCAGGTCGCAGGTTCCAGGTCTGCATTCTCTGGCGGAGGGTCCGCGCCCACCTGCAGTTCGGAAAAGTTGCCCGACTACCTGCTGGCGAGGACAAATTCGGCGGCGGTCATCGGTCATCTTGAGACCTGCGACCTGCGACTTGCGACCTGCGACCTCTTTCCTGACCGGCGACTTGCGACCTGTGACCTCTTGGCTTGACCTCCTGGCTTGACTTGCGACAATGGGATCGGTTTGTTAGATTTCCCGCTCCCCTGAATCGACCGAATGGATCGTATTTTAGCGAGGTAGATCGATGGCGAATGGACTCAAGATCGCAGTGATCCCAGGTGACGGAACCGGACCGGAAGTGACCCGAGAGGCTTGCAAGGTCCTTGAGGCCGTGGCATCTCTGGAGGATTTCCGCTACGAGACTGTTGAATTTGACTATGGGGGAGACCGCTATCTCCGGACCGGTGAGATCATCACCGAGCAGCAGATCGATGACTTCAGGGAGTTTGACGTCATGTACCTGGGTGCGATCGGCCATCCAGACGTGACTCCAGGGGTCCTGGAAAAGGGTCTGCTGCTGACGATTCGCTTTCAGCTGGATCAGTACATCAATCTGCGCCCCGTCAAACTCTACCCGGGAGTCGATTGTCCACTCAAAGACAAGGGACCAGAAGACATCCAGTTCGAAGTGGTGCGTGAAAACACCGAAGATCTGTATTGCGGTGCCGGAGGATTCCTCCGCAAAGGCACCCCCCACGAAGTAGCAACACAGGAGATGATCGCCACACGTTTTGGCGCCGATCGATGCCTACGCTGGGCCTTCGAGCACTGCCGAAGCCGAAACGATCGGAAACAGCTCACGCTCGTTCACAAGACCAATGTACTCACCTACGCTGCCGACCTCTGGTACCGCGCCTTCGAGGAAATGGGAGCCGCCGACTATCCTGATATCACCAGGGACTATAACCACATTGACGCAGCCTGTATGTGGTTCGTCAAGAATCCCGAATACTACGATACGATCGTCGTACCCAACATGTTCGGTGATATCATCACCGACCTGGGAGCAATGATCCAGGGAGGCCTGGGCGTGGCGGCAGGCGGAAACATCAACCCCGACCCCGGCGGCAGCAGCATGTTCGAATGCATGGGTGGCTCAGCACCTAAGTATACCGGCCAGGATGTGATCAACCCAATCGCCGCAATCGCAGCAATGAGCATGCTGTTGCGAGTCGCAGGAGATCACAAGGGGGACGAGAACATCCGTCGCGCAGGAGACCGGATCGAACAAGCCATCAGCCGAACGACTCCGAAAATGAAAAGCATGTCGGCGGGACGCATGGGGTACTCCACCAGTCAGGTCGGTAACCTGGTAGCCGAAGCGCTCTAGACCACTAAGCTGAAACTTCAACTACGAGGGAATCATGGAGAATCGGAGATTGACGCAGCCGTGACCGTGAGGGAGCGGGATCTGATCACAGATCGAATTCCCATTGACTTCGTCCCAGAGCGCCTCTTGGTCCCCCGGGCACATCATTTCCGACATGGGTATGTCGGATCCCGCTCCCTCACGGTCACGGCTCTGTCGGGGTTGCTAGCGAGGATCATTGGAGAGAGAACCGAAGTTTCTTTCCTGTACGATCCGGCGCAGCCGATGGCTGGACTGACCTGAAACTTGAACAATGCGTCTGGGCGTCGCTGGGGAAAACATCTCTCAGACTCTTCAAAACCCGTGAAGGACTTCATCGTCGGAACCGCTGGACACATCGATCACGGCAAGACGACGCTCCTGAAGGCCCTTACGGGCATAAACGCCGACCGACTCCAGGAAGAGAAACGGCGCGGCATTACGATCGATATCGGCTTCGCCCATCTCGCCCTCGGACCCTACCGGTTGGGCTTCATCGATGTTCCCGGTCACGAGAAGTTCGTAAAGAACATGCTGGCTGGGGTGGGCGGCATCCATCTCGTCTTGCTCATCGTCGCCGCCGATGAGTCAGTGATGCCGCAAACCGCCGAGCACTTTGCCATTTGCAAGCTCCTGGACATCCCCAGCGGGATCGTGGTTCTCACGAAGAAGAACCTGGTTGAGCAGGAGCTGTTGGCCCTGGTAGAAGAGGAAGTACGCGATCTGGCACGAGGAAGTTTCCTGGAGGCATCTCCGATCGTTGCCGTAGACAGCGTATCCGGCGATGGAATAGAGGAGCTCAAGGACGTCCTGCTGAAGGAGGTCCAGAAACTGGAAGAAAATCAGGTCTCTCGCAGAAGTCAGAACATGGTATTTCGCCTGCCGGTCGATAGGGTATTCAGCATGAAAGGCTTTGGCACGGTGGTTACGGGCACACTCTGGTCTGGCAGCCTCGACAAGGAAGCACCAATAGCCGCCTATCCCCAGAACAAAGCAGGCAAGGTCAGGCGTATCGAAGTCTTCAATCAGGAAGAGCCAAGGGCGTTCGCAGGCCAGAGGACTGCTCTCAACCTGACGGGAACGGAGCGAGTCGACCTGGAACGGGGAACCCTCCTCGCACCCCCTGATTGCTTCTCTCCTTCTCATCATCTCGATGCCAAAGTGTCCCTCCTGGAAGACGCCCCCAAGCCTCTGAAGCACCGCAGTCCGATTCGCCTCCACCATGGGAGCGGTGAGTGGATCGGACGAGTCTACCTCTTGGAGAAAGATCCGGTTGTGCCGGGAGGATCGGCCGTCGTTCAAATCCGTCTCGACGAGCCGGTCGTCTGCATGCCTCGAGACCGATTCATCCTACGCCGCTACTCGCCGATACGAACCATCGGAGGAGGTATCGTCCTCGACAACGCTCCCCCCAAGCATCGCAGGAAGGAGCTGCCCCTCGTGCTCTCGAGCCTGCAGGAGTTGGATCGGAGGCTGGTAGACGACACTTCAAGAGGAGACTTGGCGCTGATCGAGTTCCTGGTCCAGTCCAAGGGCTGGCGCGGAATCGTTGTTCCAGAGCTGGTCTCGCGGACCGGCTATCGTGAAGAACATCTCCTCTCCCTCCTGGCTCAGCTCGAAACCGTCTTACTGGTGCCTCAAGAGCCAGGCTTGGCGCTGTCCCTCTCAGCACTCAATGACCTGAAGCACAAGATCACGGCCTTCCTGGAGGAGTTTCATCGAGCGCATCCCTTGACGGCAGGGGTCTCGCGAGAAGAAGTGAAAAAGCGCTTCCTGGGTACCTCAAGCAGCGCCTATTTCCAGTTTGTCGTCCAGTCCCTGGAGGAGGAGGGCTCGGTCGAGACGCAACCCACTACCCTCGCCATCAAGGGCAGGAAAGTGGAACTCGGTCCTCGGCAGGCGCAAGTGAGGCAGGAGATCTTGGATTCCATCGATCGAAGCTTTCCGGAGCCCCCCTCGTTGCGTGAGTTGATTCAGTCGTCTCCTCACCCTCCAGAAGAGGTAAAATCCATTTTCTACTACCTGTTGGAAAACGGTGAGCTCATTCGCATCAGCGAGAATCTAGTAGCAACCGCCAACCAGATTGCGGGTCTCAAGAAAGAGCTGAGCCAAAAGTTCGGTAGCGGTGAAGCCTTCACGGTTCCTGAGTTCAAAGATCTCTTCAAGATCAGCCGCAAATATGCGATCCCGTTTCTCGAATACCTGGATCGAGAGCGGGTAACTCAGCGGCAAGGAGACCGGCGCATTCTGCGCTAGAGGGTTCAGGCTAGAGGGTTCAGTATGATGCGCTCCTGGATCTGTAGTACCGTCTTTTCGCTTTCTATCCTCGCGGCGCAGACGCCGTCCGAATCCGATCTCCTTGAGTCCGCCGACGAGGTACTGGCGGACGTCGTGCGCATTCGCCACCTCGAACCCAAGGGTCCCATCGCCAAAGGTCTGAAGAGCAGAGAGCAGATAGAAGCCTATCTCAGGGCCCGACTCGAGCAGGACTATCCCGCTGAAGCTGTGCTCGCCGAACAGAAGCTGTTGATCAAGCTGGGTCTCATCCCGGATGACACCAATCTAGAGGAACTCCTGGTGCTGCTGTTTACGGAGCAAATAGCCGGGCTGTACGATTTCGAAGGCGCCACCTTCTATATCGCCAATTGGATCCCCCTGGAAATCCAGAAACCTGTGATGGCCCACGAGCTGACGCATGCCCTGCAGGATCAGCACTTCGATCTCTCCAGCCTGCTCAAGTCAGAAAAGGATAACGACGACGCCATGCTGGCAAAAGCGGCATTGGTTGAGGGGGAAGGCTTTTCGGTAATGTTGCAGTATGTGCTGGATAACATGGGAACCAGCTTCCTCGATATCCCTGACATCGTAAAGCTGAGCCGAACCAGTCTCGCGATAACCTCAGAACAGTATCAGGTCTTGACCCATGCGCCCGAGTACCTTCGGGAGTCACTGCTCTTCCCTTACATCTATGGCGCCCGCTTCGTACAGGCCTATTTACGCCGCAACAGTTGGAAGGACCTGTCCAAGCTATATGCAGATCTCCCGCGCTCGACGGAACAGATCCTACATCCCGAAAAGTATATGGATGAACGCGACACCCCGGTCGCGGTGGAGTCACCTGAACTGCCTGGGCAACTCGACAGCGGCTGGAAACAGATCTATCAAAACACATTTGGGGAGTTCAGTCTCTACCTCGTGCTGAATCAGTTCATCGACCCTCCGGCAGCTAAGCGAGCCTCGGAAGGGTGGGATGGAGATTCGGTGCAACTGTACGAGGCCAAGAAGGGACAGCTAAGCCTCCTCCTGCGGTCAGTATGGGATTCCAAACAAGATGCCGGCGAGTTTTTCGATGCCTATAGGGAGCTTATCGAGAAAAAATATCCCGGCGCTCGCTCTCTCCCGCCGATGGAACAGCCGGATTCCTCAAGCACAGTTCTGGCCTGGGAAACGGAGCAAGATCGGATCAAGCTGCAATGGCACGATACCGGAGTCGAAGTAGTCGAGGGAGTGGTGAGTAGTGAGTAGTGAGTAGTGGTGTAGTGCAGTGAGCAGTGGAAATCGTGCTCTCACGGGATTGATAGCTTTGGACTGACTACTCCACTACTCCACTACTCCCCTACTCCCCTACTCCACTACTCCACTACTGCTTACTTCCCGAATGACAACGCGCGGCCGATCACTTCGGCAGTCATGTTGCCCCCGCTCAGGAGCAGCACGGTGTTACTGATCGGGACCTTTCCCTCCATGACGGCAGCCAGGGGCACCGCACCTGAGGGTTCCACTACCAGTTTGTCCTCCTGCAGGAAGTGTCCAACGGCTGCCATGATGCTCTCTTCTTCCACTGCTTCCACCGCGTCGACGTAGCGCTGGATCAAAGGGAAGGTAAGGCGACCGGGACGGGTCACGGTGAGTCCATCGGCTACCGTGCGTGCCTGGTCGATTGCCTCGGGCTGTCCTGCTTGGAAAGATAGATAGGTGGCATTGGATCCCTTTGGCTGGACTCCCCATACCTTGATGCTGGGCTTATGCTCCTTAACGACCAGGGCTATGCCACTAATCAGCCCGCCGCCACTGATGGGCACGACCACATTCTCAACCTCCGGCATTTGCTGCAGGAGTTCTAGTCCGATAGTCCCATTCCCAGCAACGGCAGCCTCATGGTCATAGGGATAAATCACGGTTCGACCATCTGAGGCCTGGATCTCTGCAACCTTCTCTCCCCTCGCCTCAAATCGGTCCTCGCAAAAAACGACCTCTCCTCCCCATCTTCGGGTGCGCTCCACCTTGAGCGGATTCGAACTCCGCATCATAACTACCTTGGCTGAGATCCCCAGTTTGGAGGCTGCATACGCGGAGGCCTGAGCGAAGTTGCCGGAGCTCGAGGTCACGATTCCCCGCTCCCTTTCTTCTTGTGTCAGGCTCGCCACCTGGTTGTAGGCGGCTCGTATCTTGAAGGATCCGGTAAGCTGGAGGTTTTCGGGTTTCAGATAGAGACCTGGCCTGAAGTTTGAAGGCAATACGGGTGTGACTCGGATCACGGACCGGAGACGATCTCGTGCACCCAATACCTGTTCGCTGGTCATCGTCTAGGAAGCGCCCACGACTTCACGTGGACCCTCGCACGTCTGGAATGGTAGATTAATATCCACTAGTCGAGCCAAAGCTGGGAAGAAACCAACTCATTAAACTGGCTTCGCTCTGGACTGTCAAACTCGAACATCTTTGGATTCTGAGCACTGTCTACATCAAAGTGGATCTGGAGAAAAGGGGAGAAAGGCTTTGCGACTAACAACTGAGACCCTGAACGGGATGTGGGCGGGAATGCCCGTGCCTTGGGATCTTCGAGACCGGGTTGACGAAGATTCGCTGCGAGAGAACGTCAGACGCATCTGCGGTACCGGGGCTCATGGGGTTTATACCCACGGTACTACGGGCGAGTTCTACGCCCAGACAGGCGAAGAATGGAGGCTGGTCGCGCAGGCAACGGTAGAAGGCTGCGCCGATTTCCAGATCCCATCGCAGGTCGGGTGCACGGCACTTTGGACCGGGGAAGTCATTCGTCGGGCTGAGTTTGCACAGAGGATTGACGCAGGAGCCATCCAGATCGCCTTCCCCTTCTGGCTGCCACTCACCGATCGGCAAGCAGTCGACTTCATGAAAGACGTCAGCAAAGCTGTTCCCGAGATGCCCATCGTCATCTACAATACGCCACGTTCCAAGAAAGCTCTCAGCGTCGACCTGCTTAAACGAATCCTGGACGAGCATATCCCAATCATCGGCTGTAAGGGCGTACGCAACAAAGAAGAACTCGTGGCTATGTCCGGACTCGCCCCAGCGATGAAGTTCTTCGTAGGGGAAGCGGAACTTGCCTCATCCTGGGCGTATGGCGCTCGGGGCTGCTACAGCTCGTTCATCTACGCCTGCCCCCACTTCATGCTTCGGTACTATGAGCTGTGCCGACAGCGGAACAGCGAATCTCTGCAGATCGCACGAGCACTTCAACAATTCGGGAAGGAATTCGTGACTCCGCGCTTCGAAAGAGGAATGTACGATACGGCGTTCGATCGTGTCTTCGTCACGATGACCGGGTTTCTAACAGGGGCCTTGCTCCGGAGCCGTAAGCCCTACGATTCAGCCACCGAGCAGGATGTAGAGGAGTGCCGGCTGTGGTTCAACCGATACCTGCCCCAGTTCTTGCATGAAGTCTAACTTTTCTGGGTGAGCAGTTGTTCAGTGGTGCAGTGGTGCAGTGGTGCAGTAGTGCAGTGGTGCAGTAGTGCAGTGGTGCAGTAGTGCAGTGAGCAGTGGAAATCGTGCTCTCACGGGATTGATAGCTTTGGACTGACTACTCCACTACTTTCAAATAAGAGCTAAGGCTCGGGCGAGGGCATCGGACAAGCCTGTAGGGCGAGATCCCTTTGCTTGAGCCTGATTCGGGTTCCCCCCACCACGCCCGTCGATCAGGGGCGCGGTCTCTTTAATCCATTCACTCATGTTGTAGGAGAGGTCCGAAGAACAGCCAAAACAGAGGAATGGAGAATCGGACTTCAATCCCAGGAGAGCGATTCGCTTCTCGCCTCCGTTAATAATTCGCCTCACCAGATCCTGTACCGCCGCTGGATCCCGTTCTTGCAGAACTTCGCACACTACCTGGACTCCGTTGCGGGTCTGGCTGTTTCCAAGCAACTCTTCGGCTTCATAGGACAGTAGCGAATCCTGAAGCGCCGAGATCGCCTTCCGTTGAGACTCCTCACGCGCCAGGTGCTCCTGGGCAGCTTCCACCACCTCCTGATCCATCTTGGAGTAGAGCCGCGAGAGTCGGTTGATGGCATGGTTCTTCCAGCGATAGTCGCTGAGCGCCCTCCAACCGCAGTAGAACTCCACTCGGGCTTTCTTCTTGGCCCGCTCCCACTTTCGAATCTTGATCAGCCCCACTTCACCGGTGGATCGGCAATGCGTGCCGCCACAGGGCGAGAAATCGAAACCGGAGATTTCTATGACCCGAATAATTCCCTCTCGCTCGGACAGCTTCCGCAGCGGTAGTCCGTGTTGCTCCCGGCTTTCCACGAAGTGAACTTGAATGGGGCGACTCTCAAAGATCACACGATTTGTCAGGTCTTCAACCCGACAGATTTCCTCTGGAGTGAGCTCTTCTCGGGCAAGATCGATCGTGGCACTCTCACGACCCAGATGGAACGAGACCGTCTCCGCCCCAAGCACTTTGATGAACGCCTGGGAGAGAAGATGCTGACCCGTATGCTGTTGCATGTGGTCGAACCGCAGCGACCAGTCGATCTCCCCCTCCACTACCTGTCCGACCTCGACTCGGTCCTCCTTCAATGAGTGAAGGACCGCTCCGCCCTCTTCCTCTACCGACATCACCTCAACCCCAGCCAACTGCCCTCTATCACAGGGCTGGCCTCCCGAGGTAGGGTAGAAGCAGGTCTGATCCAGTTGCACCACCGAGCCGTCGGAGTCACTTCGTTTGGACTTCACCACGGCGTTGAAGTTCCGTCGATACGCGTCCCGGTAGTAGATCTTCTCCGTCATGAGCGTGCGTAGCAGGATAGTCCATCCTGCTGAGCGAAACAACGCTCCAAGGGGATCGGATTGCCGCAGGGGTCAGCACCTCGTGGTACGATCAGGATACTGGAGGATAGTATGCTGAGAGTCACTTCAATCGTTTTTTGCGCCCTTGTGCTGATGATTGCCGGTTGTGCTGAAAAGCCGGGTCAAGAACTCGAAGAGGCGCGTAAAGCCATAGAGGATGCCAAGGCAGCGGAGGCCGACGTATATGCCCCGTCCGAATTCAGCAACGCATCCAGCGCCCTCAAGGAAGCCGAGGCCGAAATTGCCGTCCAGGACGATTCATTCGCCTTGGGACGGGATTACGACAAAGCGAGTGGACTCCTGACCACAGCGTCGACCCAGGCCAAAACGGCGACTTCCGCTGCGGCCGTCAATAAGAACAAGGTCAAGGGAGAGGCCGAGGCCGCCAAGATCGAGGCCGAAACAGCGCTCAAACAGGCCGAAGTGTCTCTGACGAAGGCACCGAGGGGGAAAGGATCTCAGGGAGACGTGGCAGCACTGGAGGCAGATGTAGCGTCGGCCCAGGCCGCTATCTCAGAGGCCGAGCAGAACTACCAAGCAGCAAAATACAAAGAGGCGCTGGATGGGTTTACCTCGGCTAGAGCCCGATCTGAGGGCGTCAGCGACGAGATCCAGCAGGCAATCGGACAAAAACGAAGATAACGCTTTGGTGGCGTGGACTAAGTACAGTGGAACTAAGTTCTGTAAACGTTGCCGTATTTACGTTCCAGTGTACTTAGTACCGAAGGGAGCCACCGACTACGATATCTGCTTGGTGTGCATTGAATTTCTCCAGATCCCACCATTCGGGAGATGTTGTTGGCAAGATCCCCTGGACGACTGATTCTTGGAACTGCGGCTTTTCTGATCTTGATCGGGGCTGCCATCAGGCTGCTTTCCGTTGGCGGAAGCCAAGCAACAGCGCGATTCTCGTCGAACGCACCGGCTCAGCAGGACGAGTTCTCGACACTTGAGCTGCAGCTGAAATCGCTCAAACCCGAAACTCCCTATATCCTCATAGACACGGCCGAGAACCGGCTCTACCTCAAGCACGGAAAAAGGATATTGCTGGATGCCGTGTGCTCAACCGGTAGTGGCCGGAAATTACGTGCCGCCGGAAGGAGTTGGAGCTTCGACACACCAAAAGGACACTTTCGGATCCTTTCCAAAGAAGACGATCCGGTCTGGAGAAAACCAGACTGGGCCTTCCTGGAGGAGGGGAAACCAATTCCATCCCAGGAGGAAGATCGGGTGGAGAAGGGGGTCCTCGGTGAACACGCACTTGGCTTCGGCGATGGCTATTTCATCCACGGCACCCTCTACACACGACTACTCGGCCAGAACGTAACTCACGGGTGTATCCGCTTGGGAAGAGAGGACCTGGCCTATCTCAACCAGACCGCTCCCCTCAACACCGAAGTCTATATCTACTAACCGAAACTTGGTCCTCCATTATGAGATGGGCTCTGCTGTTTTCGGGTTTCTTGGCTTTGGGACCATCCGCGATGGGGCCGGCCCGTCAGGAGTCAACCCAACGGCTGAGACATCGGCTCGAGTTGGCTGCTGAATCCCTGCCTTACCTCGTCATCACCCCTGAAGCCACTGCAATCTACGTCAAAGGCGTTGCGGTCAAGCGTCTGCCTATTCGTGAAGCGAGCGGCTTGAGCCAGGGGAAATCTCGGACTTCGCAGGTGGCGACAGTAGTACCTGTTGCACCGGTCCGAAAGATTGTATTAAGAGCAAACGAGCTACGACTCGATGCCACCAGGTCCTCTCCTAAAGACACCGTGGGTGTAGAGGACATGCCGGAAGAATTTGTTGTGGGACTAGAGGATGGATCGCTCTTCTACGTCAGATCTGGAATCTGGCACGGAGTAACCTATTGGCTCCGGGGAAAAATCCTACAGTTTCGGCTCACGTGGTCCTACCTGGGATCGCTCCTCAAGGGCAACCTGAGTGCATCTCTAATCCAGCTGGAGATGGAAGGCTTTTGGGCTCGGCGCCTCTTCTGGACACTCCAGGAGGGAAGCGGGGTGATCTACTAGCCTGATACCATCCCCCAATCTCTCTGGATTCTTCCGGGGAAGTTTATATCGGAGCAGGCGTTCCCATAACATGGAAGCCTGAAGCGCGAGCGAGGGGTTGGGGAGCAGCGAGCCCGCTTGTCGACTTATGCAGCTGCGGCCCAACCCCTCGCTTGCGCTTCAGGCTTCCATAAACCTACTTATCTGTCCAGGTCGTCGCCCCGGATTCGGTCGGCGGCGCAATCTCCATTGGATCCTCGGTCGCTTTCGGTTTCCTAAAAAAGCCATCTCTCGAGAGCCGGGCACTCCCGAGCAGAATACAGCCGAAAGCGTAGGCCCAGAGCAGCAGCGTGACGGAGACGAAGAAAGGGCCGTAGATTTTCTGAAGGGACCAGGAGGGAGCCGATACCCTGAAGATCAGGTTGCCAGCCGTCCAGAGCAGAGCGGAAAAAATGACTTCCGGCATCATCTCTCGAGTCTCGTCGCTTCGATTCGGGAGATACCGATACACCATGAAGAAGAGCAGGAGTGTGAGGAACAACGAAATAGCCAGATAGGAGACCGTGTCGATGCCGCTCGCTAGCCCCTCCCTGAGCTCCAACAGATCCTTTGTCACCATTCGAACCATCCTCAAGATGCCGACGCAGATCAACGCCACAACCCCGAATAGGACGACCATGAAGGAGCCCAGGAACTGGCTGACAGAGAACCGGCGAGGCTGAGTGACTCGATAGGCAGAATCCAACCCCGCTTCGAGGCTGAAAAAGAACGCGGATACGCCCCAGACCAGGAGCAGGAAGGAGTAGGCGTGGATGCTTCGAATCGGTTGGGTGTAGACCCTTAGATTTCGGATGATGAAATCCTGCGAAACCGGAAAGAAGTAATAGAGGGAATCGAAGATGATCTCCTGGAGTTCGCTCCAGTGGAGATAGTGGATCAAGGTCAGCAGCAGCGCGATGAAGGGAAAAACCGAAAGAAGAAAACTGAAAGAGATCGAAGATACCAGAACCACACCGTCGCGCCCGCAGATATAGAGGACAGTACTGAAGAAAACAGCGATTCTCGAGACCGATCCCTCACCACCGTCAGCAGGTTCGGATGGATCGCTGGATGGTCGAATTATGGGGGGTACAGGAGGACTCTCCGGCAAATCGCTGGTCGACATTCCTTCAGCTGAAAAAGGGAACGAAGGGCACGCTGGAGACAGTCACAGATTGGAGGTTACAGGTTGCAGGGTGGAAGTTCTACCAGTTTTTTCTGGGAAGGACCTCTAGCAAGCAGAATCAGAGGTCAGAGGAAGGAAGAAATGGGTGACTCGCTTTGACTCGGGGGAAGGCAGCCGGCCAGGTCAACTCAACCTGACCTGACCGACGCTTCGTCGCCCGGACATAGTCCGAGGGACTCAGCCTTCCTCCTTCCTCGCTCCCTTCCTCATCCCTCTAACAGAGGGCAGGCTTAGCATTTTTTAAGCTCCGCCAACTCATGACAGTCATTTCGGCAGGCCCCCCGGTGAGGTGTGTGAGAGCCATCACCTGTTGCTGTCGTTTCCCAGGTAACAACGAGTTTCTCCCCGGAAAACCGAGATTCGAGGCTGGACAGCAACCACCCGGGTTGACGAGCATCCAAACTTTGGGGTCTCATGTGGCCCGTCACCGTGCGTGAGTGGGCCCCACACGGGAATGAGGAGACTGCGATGCTGAAAGGAAAATTGATAAAGCGCCTGATGGTTCTACTTGGCTTGGTTTTGCTTCCGGCTGGACTGGGAATCGGACCTTTTTCCAAGGTCACTACTGGAGAGATCTCCTGGTGGCCTCATGCTTTCGCTGCACAGGATTCGGAGGATACCGAAGGAAGCATGGCGATTGGGGTGATTGCCGAGTTGGCCGATCCCAAGCAATCGGTGCACCGGAATGCGGCAAAGGTGGTGGTCGGCAATTGGCAGCTGGGATACCTTCCCATGGTCCTGGAAATGATCTCCCTGCTACCTCACAATGACCAGAGAGCCAGCAACATGTGGAAGATGCTCAAGCAGGCCACCCAGCAGAAGCTGCCCAACGACACCCACACCTGGTTCAAGTGGTTGTGGAAGCAGGACGTCAAGACCCACCCTGATTATCCGGTATTCAAGGCAACCCTCTTCTCTTCCATTGACAAGCGTTTCAACTGGTTCTTCTACAAGGGCATGAAGCTTTCTATTCGTCTCGACGAGATCCTCTGGGGAGGCGTCAAGCTCGACGGCATTCCGCCGCTGGAGCATCCCAAGATGATCTCGGCCGACGAAGCCAGCTATCTGGGCAAGAATGACATCATATTCGGCGTCTACGTCGACGGTGAGGCTCGTGCCTATCCCAAAAGAATCCTGGCCTGGCACGAACTGTTCAACGATACCGTGGGGAAAGTGAACGTGACCTGCGCCTACTGTACCCTCTGCGGGTCGGCAGTGCTCTACAACCAGAAGGTAGGGGATCAGACAATCGAATTCGGCACCAGCGGCTTTCTGTATCGCTCCAACAAGCTCATGTACGACCGCAAGACCAACTCTCTCTGGTCCGCCTTGGAAGGCGTCCCTGTCTCCGGTACCCTGGTGGGCTCTGGACTGCGTTTGGAAAGGCTCCCGATCGTCACCACCAAATGGAAGGACTGGCAGGAACGGCATCCCACGACAAAGGTGCTTTCGCTGGAGACCGGTCATCAGCGAGACTACGGAGAGGGCGTTGCTTACAGGGACTACTTCTCCCACGACAGACTGATGTTTCCGGTCCCGTTTGAAAGCCCTGACCTTCGAAACAAGCAGGAGGTGGTGGCCTTGATTCTGGATGGCGAGGCAGTGGCATTCCACCCCAAATTCTTGAAAAAGAACAACCTCCACCAGGAGGAGGTCGGGAAAGGGTCCGTCGTCATCTTGACGGACAAAGCCGGTTCCAGCCGTGTATACGACGCCACTGGTATCACCTTTTCCAAATGGGACCGCAAGGAGAAGGTCAAGGACAGCCAGGGCCAGACCTGGCAGATGACGGAGGAAGCCTTGATCGGATCCTCCGGTGACAAGAAGCGTCGCATCGCTTCGAACCGCGCTTTCTGGTTCGGCTGGCATGCCCAGTTCCCCGAGTCACGGCTACGCAAGTAACAGATTCCAAGATACAAGAAACAAGATACAAACAAGTTCCAAATTCCAAGTAGCAAACCACTCCGACTCTGTTGACCTCCTTGCCCCCCTCATCGGCTCAGCGACGAAGGTGCCGAGCCCGTGGAGCAGGAAGTCGAGTGGAGGAGTATCGAATAGCTCCATCGAAGACGGGGACATTTGGGGAGCTATCCATCTGTGCTTCTATGCCGTGAACTCAGTCAGTGGGCTCAGTCATAGGAGAACGGGATGCCCAGACACGGGATGAGAGACTGCGGCGTGGCGGCGGCATTTCTATTTCTGGTAGCGTCGGCTCAGGTCTACGCTACCGCATCCGCCAGCGCCAACGCCGGCGGCACCATCTCGATCGTCGATATCCGGGATGCCTTCGGCAACTCTATCCTTCCTCCGGCCGGGCTTGCCATCAATCCCCTCTCCAGTCTCTTCCCGTCGCCTCAGGAGCAGTCTGGGAACCAAACCCTCGTCTTCAGCGGGACCGGCGGAGCCATCGGCGTGGGCGCCTCGCTGCAGGTCATCGTGAGTTCCAGCGTCGTCAGCACGGCGAATCCGGCCGGGGTGGCTGACGGAATTGAGACGGTGGGCGGGAGTATCCAGTTCATCAATAGCAGCCAACAGACGATTCAAGTGATCGTTCAGTTCGTGCACAACTTCACCAACGCCTCTACTGTGAACGACCCGGCCGCCGAGGCCGCTCAGACTTTTGCCGACGTGGAATATTCCCTGACCCCGGGAGGCAGCCCCACATCCCCCTGCAACTCACCCCTGGTGGTGGACGACCAGCAGAACAGCAGCGCGCCTCCCGACGACACGCCCGTTCCAGGTGGTGGCTTGCGCCAGGATACGGTGACCCTACCGCCAAACGAGACCTGCAGCTTCAACACTTTGCTCCAGACTTCGGCCCGTGCTCAAGCGGTTCTCCTCACCCCAACGCCAACCGTTACCCCGACCCCCACGGCGACCGTCACCAGCACACCGACCTCGACGCCTACAGGCCCTGCTGCAACCGCTACCCCCACCGGGACTCCTCCTGCACCTCCAACGGATTCCATCCCGACGCTTGACTGGCGAGGAATCGCCCTGTTGATCGGGTTGCTGCTGGCTTTCGGCCTTCTGTCCCTGAAACGGCTGAGGGTCTGATCAGTCACAGCAAACTGGATTTTCCACGATTCTGGCAACTTGATCGTTTGGAATCTGGAACTTGTTTCTATCTTGTATCTTGTATCTTGAAACTTCCAATCCCTGGCCGCATCAGCGACGAGCCCGTCAACAGATAAAGGGCAATCGAGCACCAGAAGACACCCGAGAAACCTATCTGTACCGCTATCAGCACGGCCAGAGCGGTCCCTAGAACCGATCCCACTCCATTCAAAGCCCAGGCCCAGGGGACTTCCTCTCGCCTGATGCTCTTGAGGCCCAGAGGCAACAACCGTCCCAGAACCGTTCCCAGTCCCACAATAGGTATTGCCAGCCAGAAGAAGCGGATCCACAGGGGCCAGCCGAAACCGATCTTCAACCACAGCGGAAACACCCAGACACCTAGGAAAATACAACCGGCGGCGAGCAGCGCTGACCGGCCCAGCACGCTGGACATTCGGTCCCTGCCGACCCGACCAGATCGCCAACTCCCCCAGGCACAGCCCAGCAAGAGGGCGCATACCACGGTCGGAAAGGCGTAGCTGGGATGTCCCACAAACTGAATGCTCCTCTGGATGAGCACGGTCTCCATCATCATGAAGGCAATACCAATCGAGAGGAAGAAAAGGCCATCACCCAGGCGAACCCGCCGCTTGTTGCTGGACACAACCAGGGGTAGCAGAAAACAGAGCGCGCTCAAAACACACAGAACCACGAAGGTAAGCAGCAGCATGAACAGGCCTGCGTTGTTCTTTCTCACTTCCTCCGGTGTGTTCCACACGGACCACAGATCCGCCCAGTTGAGGGTGAAGAAGAAAAATGGCTGGTCGTCCGTAGGGGGTCGCACGTTCAGCGGATACTTTTCGAAGAATTCCCGGCGGTCGTCAGCTTGAATCAACTGGTAGAAGGGTGTCTTCTCCTGGCGGAGCGGATCATAGAGGAGGTGGTAACCGTTCTCGGAGGCAGCGGTCCGCAGCGCCGCGAGTTCTTGCTGGGAGAAAGGCAATTTCTTGATGAAAATGACGGCCGGTGTTCCTTCTCCCTGGGCATAGGACGGGTCGCTGATCAGGAAGATCTTGTCCTGGGGGTGGGGGATACCCTGACGCTTCATCGCTTCCAGCGCCAAAGCAGCGAGTCGCAGAGTCTGCTGTGGTGGATCGAACGACCAGCGCCCCAGGGTTAGAATCCCATCCTCTCGGAGCCAACGAAAGTAGAGCTCGAATGCCTCAACCGTATAGAGATAGCTCTCGCTAAGCGTGAGGGATCCCCCCGAGGTAGCAGCCCAGGTGTCCACTGCATTTCCCTGAATCACGTCAAACCGCCCGTCGATCCGCTCGAGAAAACTTCGGGCCTCGTCGACGAATATCTCGACCCCCGGCTGGCTCATCAGTTTCCCGGAATAGTCGTAGTAGCGGTCTAGCAGCAGATCCCTCACGATGATGGGATTGATTTCAACTCCGACCGTCGAGTGCCCTGCCAGCCGCGCTGTCAGAACGTCCCTGCCTCCACCGGCGCCCATGATCAGCGCTCTTCCATCGCTCTTTAAGCGATAGACCAATCCGGTGATGGCAGAGAGTAGCTTTTCGCCCTCTTCAGCGGTGTGCAGATCCCCACTCAGTATTTCGGTGCTGGCGTCGGCATCGATCTGCACGATCTTCCGATCACCCGCATCCAGCACGGAAACGCGAGAAAAGGCATTCCACCGCGAAAATTCGAGGACCGGCTCCTCCCGCCCCTTCACGTAGTGCAAGCGCAACCAGTCACCGGTCCATCCCAGGGCAAAAACCAGCAGGAGTCCCCCCACAGCTGCAAAGAGCGATGCCCTTCGGCTCCGCGGAGCCACCAGGACCACCGTCGACAAGAGCAGGCACCCGGCGATCCAGGCCACTTTGATCGCATCGATCCAATGCATCAGGAAAAGACTGCAGATCGCGCCCAGCGCCGCACCCATGACGTCCCAACTATAGAGCCGCGAGACCAGCTCCTGGCGATGGGTGTAAAGAAGTGAGAGAAACATGCCACAGAAAAAGAAGGGGATAATGCACACGCAAATTGTGCCTATCAACCTGGCAACGTTGATCCCGCTCCAGAGATAGGGCGAGACCGGCAGCCGCAATACCACACCTAGACAGAGTGGCAGGGAGGCCGCAGCCAGCAGAGCGATCCAACCCAGATAGGACTCCGCACGCCTCCGAAAAAAATCGGTGACAAAGTGAACGATGGCTCCAGAACCGAGTCCAAACAGCGCAATCGAAAGCACAAGAAACGCGAAGTGATACATCAGGGTCACCGAAAAAATCCGAGTCAGGGTCACTTCGGTGATCAGCAAGGCGCAGGAGAATGATGCGATGGCGAGGTAGATTCTCACAAAGCGTCAGGGCACAGGTTTGTTCCAAGAGGTCTCAAGTCGCAGGTCTCAAGTCGCAGGTCTCAGGTATGCCCCATCTGAGATGGCAGAAGGGCATGTGTTGCCAAACGGAAAGACCTCAAGGCTTAGGGTAGGCGAAATGGATTTTCCCCGTCGATAAGGTTGTCAACCTGGGACCTGCGACTTGCGACCTCTTCTTCTCGACCTGTAACCTAGTGACCTCATGCGCTTGACCAATCGCGTCGCCATCGTCACCGGAGGCTCTGCTGGGATCGGACGGGGGATTTCGCTTGAGCTGGCTCGAGCGGGGGCAAGGGTTGTGATTGCCGATATTCAGGAGCAGCCCAAACAGGGCCGATACTACGAAACCGATACGACCACCACTACGCTGGAAGAGATTACGACAGGTGGAGGCGAAGGGCTCTTTGTCCAGATCGATATTGCCCGGGAGAGTTCGGTTCGAAACCTCTTCGATCGCACCGTCTCCCGCTTCGAAGGGCTGGACATCCTCGTCAACAACGCGGGCACACACATCCCTGGGACCGCGGAAACACTAGCGTTGGCGGACTGGGATCGGGTGATGGCCGTGAACCTGAGAGCCTTGTTCCTGACCACCAAGATGGCCATCCCTCTCCTGAGAGAATCTGTCGCAGGTCGCATCCTCAATATCGCGTCGGTGAATGCCTTTGGTGGAGGTGCAGGCCCCGCGTACGCGCCCAGCAAGGCGGGCGTCGTCAACCTGACTCGCGATACCGCCCTGGAACTGGCCCCGGACGGAGTCACCGTCAACGCCATCTGCCCGGGATACGTTGAGACTCCCATCCAGGACTACCTCACACCGGAACAGATTGAAGAGTCTCGCCGACGAACACCGTTGCCTCGCTTTGGTAAACCTCGCGATATCGGTCAGGCCTGTGTCTTTCTGGCCTCTGACGACGCCTCCTGGATCACGGGGGCCGCGCTGCCAGTGGATGGAGGTTGGTCGGCTAGCGTCTAGCGAGCAACCTCAGACCGCCGAGAAACACACCCGGTGTCCACCAGAGTTTACGCTTTCTAGGAGGCCGCTTCAGCGGCCTCGCGCGAAGCGCAATAGCCCCGGTGTTTACGCCGGGGTAAGCCGGTCTCCTACCCCTTCTGAGGGCCGTTCACAGTCCTTCTCGAATGGCGGCTTTAGCCATCGTCGACCCGGAGCCTGGCTAAAGCCTCTGTCCAAGAAGGCCCCTGAAGGGGCCTTAAGAAGGGCGCATTGCCGACCAACCCCGGCGTAAACACCGGGCTATTGCGCTTCGCGCCAGACCGCTGAAGCGGTCTCCTGGGAACTATATCTCGCCGAGACAGGAAACTTGACCAGTCTGCTAACTTTTTCTCGACCAAGGGTCTCTAGCGAGCAGCCTCAGACCGCCGAGAATGCTTGCAGAGTCCTCTGCGTACCCTCGCCCGTGCCCTCGTCCGCGACCGCGACCGATTTCACCCTGCTTCATCGAGCCTCGATGACTATGGGAATATGCACGGGCAAGGGCGCGGGCACGGGCAAAGGCAAGGGAGCTTCGACGCAAACTTGATCAGTTTGTGAACTTTTCATTGACCAAGGGGCCCTAGACAACAGAGTCGCGCCTACGAATACGTTTCCGATCTGGACAACATCTTCCACAATGAGAGATTCGCCGGCTTCGACGTCTACTAATTCGCCCACGTCTCGCGGCACCCCCGATGCCAGCGAGCTAGTGCCAGTCGAGCATCGGCTTGAACGGATCAAGGCCAAGGCCAAAAAACTTGGGATTATTTGAAAACGTCGCAGGTAGCTAAAGAGGTCACAGGTCGCAGGTCCCAGGTGTGCGTTCTCTGGAGGAGACTCCTCCCCGCCTGCTGTTCAGACAAGTTTCCCTGTCGCCGGGTGGGAGAACGGGATTCGGTGGCGAGTGGTCGATCAACTTGAGACCTGCGACCTGTGACCTGGGACTTGCGACCTCTTTGTCCTCGACGTTCTCTAAGAACTCTTTTTGAGCACGTTCAGGTGCTCCCGATACACGGATCGAACGGCTATGAAGTCACTGTGTTCTAGGAGTAGCTCGCGGCTGATTTGACGAATCTCGGTGTCCTCGGCAGCGGAGATTCCGTCATCCGAAGAGGAGACGGCGAAGAGACATTCCAGCAACTTGAGTTTGTCTTCGCGGCTTGCGATCTTGTTGAACTCTCTCGTTACCAGAAAATTCTCGGTTCCTCCGAAAAGGAGACTCTGCGTCTTGGCAATCTGAACTACCAGAACTGCCTGTGCCTCGGGGACCGATCCCATCTCACTGACGATACTCTCCATTTCCTTCGTCTCGTCCTCGCTGATTTCCAGATCCGCGTGGGCTACGCGACTCAGGATGAAAGCAAAGGCCGCTATGAACCGGGCTTGATCCGGCGGCAATTCCTCCAGGTTACGGGTGATCTTCCGGATGGTTTCGGCGTCCTCACCAGCTTCGCCACTACCCTTCCCAATCGGTCCCTTACCCTGTAGGCCCAGAAACTTCCAGATCGACATCTTAATCCCCTTGAGCTAGATCCTCGACGCGTTCAACCTGAGCCCAGGTTCCACTGTCGATGGAGGCCTCTCCTGCCAGTCCCACCAGATGAGCCTGGGCCAGGGCCTCGACATCGGCTCCGGTCGACCCATCGTTCGCAACTGCGCCCAGGAAGTCCGCTACACATTCATGCATTCCGGGCCAACCCACGTGGGGTTGGAGCGCAGGGACGAGCTCTGATCGCCACCGACTCGCAGCCTTCGTCCTCACCCTCAGCTCTCCGCTGAAGAGGTCCGCGACCAGATCGCCATCCTCTCCGCAGATCTCGATCTGCGTTTCAGGCTCAGCGCATACGCTGGAAATGCTGCCATCGAAGGTTCCCCAGATTCCACCGTAGTCGAACTGAACCAGCGTATACCCTTGCATCCGGCCCGGTGTCCCCCTGCCATCCTGTACCAGAACTCTATCTGCGGATCTGCCGAGTACCCGATCCAAAGCGTCGACGTACCAGGCCACCAAAGAGTGCATCAGGCTGATCTGGGATTCTGGGTCAGGTCGCCAGGAAGCACGCATTCGAATACTCGCCGTCCGAGGCTCCCCGATTGTCCCCTCTGCGACCAACTGAGCCGCTCGATTGACCACAGGGATAAATCTCAGTTCCATGTCGGCTTGAGTGATCTGAGGTGTCTGCAGAAGCCGCCCCAACACGGGCCGAATTCGATCCAGGCTCGCGGCTACTGGAGGCTCGTAGAAGAAGGGCTTCCCGGATTCGATGGCGGCCAAGATTGCCGATTCATGCTGGCTGTCGGGTAGTCCGATAAACACCGCATCCAGATCCGGATCGTCCAGGAGAACTTGGAAGCCACTGTAGACCCGCACTTCAGCCCCCAACTCAGCCCCAATCCGCTCCCGGGTTATCGCACTGATCGCAGCCGCCGCGACGATGTCGGCAGAGCCAGCACGCTGAATTGCAGGCACATAGGCCTCTCGCGTCCAGCCTCCGTATCCCGCCAGTCCCACTCTCAGCTTGGACATGTCTGACGGACTGTAACATAAGTGCTGAACCTCGGGGGCGAACTGACATCTGTGGAGTGTCGCGGACTGGATTCCCGACCCTGATCTGTAGCATGATCCACTCTATGGAGCAAAGAAGCTATGGTCTGCTGAAGGGCAAGAAGGGAATCGTCTTCGGGCCCTTGAACGAGCACAGCCTGGGATGGCATATCGCACTTGCCTGTCACAGAGAAGGAGCCCAGCTGGCCATTTCCAACGTCAAGATGGCTTTTCGTCTGGGAAGAGTGCAGGAGCTAGCAAAGCTTTGTGATGACGCTCCCTTGATTCCCTGTGACGCCAGTTCGAGCGAAGATCTCGAGGCTGCCTTCGAGCAGTTGAAGCAAAGCTTGGGCAAGGTGGACTTTATCGTTCACTCGATCGGCATGTCGCCCAACGTACGAAAACTGAGATCCTACGATGATCTCAACTACGATTGGTTCCACAAGACTCTAGACGTATCGGCCCTCTCACTACACCGAATCGTAAGCCAGGCATTGAAGGCCGACGCCCTGAACGAGGGGGGCAGCATTGCGGCGCTCACCTACATCGGCGCTCAAAGAGTCTTCTCCCGCTACTCTGACATGGCAGACGCCAAGGCCCTACTCGAGAGCATCACTCGCAGTCTTGGCTACCATCTGGGACAGAAAGGCATCCGCATCAACACCGTCTCACAGAGCCCCACCAAGACAACTGCGGGCGAAGGAATCAAAGGTTTCGATCGGCTCTATGATGTTGCTGAGAAGATGTCCCCTCTGGGCAACGCCCAAGCCGAAGAGTGCGCCGACTTTGTAGTCGCTCTGCTTTCCGACTTGTGCCGCAAGGTAACCATGCAGAACATCTACCACGACGGTGGCTTCAGTTCCGTAGGCATCAGCGATTCGGTCCTGGGGGCGTTGTACGGCGAACCGGAAACCGATTGAAGAGGTCGCAGGTCAGTCAAAGAGGTCGCACGTCTGAACGTCTGAACGTCCCAGGTTGGGGTTCTAGTTACTGAGTCCCCGTGATTGCTGCCAATCTGACAAGTCCATCTGAAGTCTGAGGGATTTCGGACGTGCGACGTTCAGACGTTCAGACGTGGGACCTCTTCAACCGACGTGCGTTTTGACTAACTCGCCTCCGACTGCGCATCCGACAAACGCCGGTAGAGGAGAGAGCGATTGAGGAGGCCTTGATGATCGCCGATGTCGATGATTCGTCCGGCATCGAGTAAGACGATCCGATCGGCCTTTCGCACGGTTGACAATCGGTGCGCTATGACCAGGGTGGTGCGATTCTCCATCAGGTTGTGGAGCGCGTTTTGAACCAGCTGCTCGGATTCAGTGTCCAGAACCGAGGTGGCCTCATCCAGGATCAGTATGGGTGCCTGTTTGAGAATCGCCCGAGCGATGGCGATGCGCTGACGCTGCCCGCCTGAGAGCCGTTGGCCTCGGTCTCCGATGACGGTGTCGTAGCCGCTGGGAAGAGCCTTGATGACATCGTGGATGTAGGCAGCCCTGGCCGCTTCCACGATCTCATCCAAGGAGCAATCTTCCCTACCATAGCCGATGTTCTTCGCTACCGTGTCGTTGAACAGGAAAGTGTCCTGGGTCACGATTGCGATCTGATCCCGCAGAGACTCCAGCTTCGCCTCGCGAATATCGAGACCATCAATCGTGATGCGTCCCGCCGTCACATCGAAGAACCTGGGAATCAGGCTTGCCATGCTCGATTTTCCGGCACCACTTGGCCCCACCAGGGCGATGACTTCCCCTCGCCCTATCGAAAGATCCAAGTCCTGTAGGATGGCACTGTCTCCACCATCTTCATAGCTGAAGGAAACCCCTTCGAAAGCAATCTCTCGGCTCAAGGGCGGAAGCGTCTGGGCACCCGGTAGATCGGGGATCTCCATACGGGTTTCCAGCAGATCAAAAATCCGGCCGGCGGAGGCCGAGGAATGCTGAAAGTGCAGGTGCATGCGGGACAGCTTTCTGACAGGCTCGTAAAGGCGGAAAAGGGAAACCATGAACACCGCGAAAACACCGATCGTGAAACCCTGGTCCATCTGATGATGGGCGTAGAGGAGGAAGGGAAAAAAGGAGACGTAGCCGATAAACTCGATCAAAGGCGAATTCAAGGCACCGATGCGGGCCGCCTTCAAATTGACTCGGACCAGATTCTGGTTGAGTTTCCTAAAACGTCTCTTCTCGTAATCCTCCATGGTGAAGGCTTTTACGATCTGGTTTCCCGCGATCGTCTCTTGCAGAGCATGACTTATCTCCTCCAGCTGTTCCTGACTCCAGCGACTGGCAACACGAATCTTTCGGCCTAGGTTCAAGATGATGGACAGCACCAAGGGCGCGGCGAGAAAAGACAGAAGGGCCAGCCGCCAATCGGTGTACATGACGAGTCCAAGGAAAAAAAGAAATAGGAAAATCTGACGCAGAAAATCGGTCAGGATCCTGCTCACTGCGATCTGCAGCCGCTCGCTGTCGCTAACCACGCGTACCATCAGTCTCCCGCTGGTATTCCGAGCAAAGAAGGCCAGTGACTGCTCCAGGAGATGCCCGTAGAGGTCATTTCTCAGGGCGGCCACCACCCTATGACCGGTGTACCCCATGGCATACTCCGCACAATAGAGAAAGAGTCCTTTTAGAAACGCGAATCCAACCAGGACGTAGGCGATCCGCGAAAGCGGATTCTCGTGGAGACCCAACCAGTCGTAGAGAAAAGCGAACTTGCCCTCGACAGCACTGCTCGCCTGAGCGCTCTCACCGGACCACTGATTCAGAATAGGGGACAGCAGCGTGACCGGCACGAGCTCGAGAGCACCGGTGAAGATGAGCAGGATCAGAGCCAGGACAAGGATTGGGAGATAGGGTCGGAGATAGGGAAAAAGCTTGCGGATCTCGGTCACGTGCGACGATTGTATTCTAAATCCCAGGTCTCCGATTGGGTCCCATCTCTGTCGAAGCTATAATGAGCCCACCATACAGGGAGTCAAACAACATGGACTCAGGGAGTCAAACAACATGGACTATTCGAAAGTAGATTGGGAAACCACCACGGGAGCCGAGCTCTACCGGCATGCCAAGACGAGAATTCCAGGGGGCACGCAGCTGTTGAGCAAGCGTCCCGAAAGGTTCTTGCCTAAGCTGTGGCCTGCCTACTACAGCCGAGCAAAGGGCTGTGAGGTGTGGGATCTGGACGGCCGTCGCCTCATAGATGTGAGTATTCACTCTGTCGGAAACAGCCTTCTGGGCTTTGCCGATGATGATGTGAACGCGGCGGTCAAAGAGGCAGTGGACAGGGGGAATATGAGCTCTTTGAATTCCCCGGCAGAGGTTGAGCTAGCGGATCTCCTGTGCCAACTGCATCCCTGGGCTGACAGCGTTCGCTACGCCCGGGCGGGTGGCGAGTCGATGTCGATCGCGGTCCGGATCGCCCGGGCCTTCACGGGGCGTGACAAGATCGCGTTCTGTGGCTATCACGGTTGGAGCGACTGGTATCTGGCGGCAAACCTGGCGAGCGACAGTGCTCTCGATGGTCATTTGATGCCTGGGCTAGAACCGAGAGGAGTCCCTCGGGGTCTGCGGGGTACGGCACTCCCCTTCCGTTACAACCAAATAGAAGAGCTAGAGGAATTAGTGGCCCAACACGGCCCCGATCTGGCAGCCATCGTGATGGAACCGATGCGGCGCGATTGGCCCGAAAACAACTTCCTGGAGCGAGTCCGGAAAATCGCGGATTCCATCGGGGCCGTACTGGTGTTCGACGAGGTCAGCGCGGGCTGGCGGTTCTGTCTGGGAGGCGTGCACCTGAAACTCGGCATGGACCCAGACATAGCGGTCTTTTCCAAATCGATCTCGAACGGCTACCCGATGGCCGCCATCATCGGCAGACCTGAGGTCATGAGTGCCGCCCAGGTCTCCTTCATAAGCAGCACCACGTGGACCGACGCCATTGGGCCGACGGCCGCCCTGGCCACTCTCAAGAAGATGAAGAAGATCGGGCTGTCTGCGCATATCGATCGGATCGGCAGCAAGGTTCAGGAAGGTTGGCGACTGCTCGCAAAGAAACACGATTTGGCAGTCGGTGTCCACGGACAGCACCCCATGTGTAGTTTTTCCCTGGACTATGGGAATCAGGCAAAGGCTCTTGGTACGCTCCTTACGCAGAACATGTTGAACCGGGGATTCCTGGCGACAGAGTCCTTTTGCGCCTCCTACGCTCACACGGATGAAGTTCTGGACCAGTATCTGGGAGCGCTCGATTCGACCTTCGGTGACCTGGCCGAAGCGATCGACAAGGGCGACGTAGAAGAGCGCCTACAAGGACCGATAGCAGAGAGTGGGTTCTCCCGGCTGACCTGATGTCCTGGGCGACGGAGGGGCTGGGACGTTCAAACCCCAATTCCAAACACGCTTTACATATTGTCTCTGCTTGTCGTAGTCTTAGTCTTGTCTCACGCAAAACGGGGAGGCGATCCCAGGCCACCGTTAGATACTTGTCCCCAAAAGGTGATATTGCGGTGCTTCGGATCAATCTCAACCATTGGAGTTAGCTATGAATAAGACCAGAGGAGTCAATGAGTTTGTTCGGCGGCGTCTCCGGGAACTACGCCAGGACAAGAGGATGAGGATCAAAGACCTGGCTCTACAGTCCGGGATTCCAACTGGCTCGTACGGGTGTATGGAAAGCGGCTTCTACAACATCAGCCTCGACAATTTATTTCGAATGTTGGGTGTCCTAGCAGCCTGTCGGACTTGACTCACAGGCACTTCTGAAATTTGACGTTTGATCCAAAGTCTTGCACGACCAAGCACGAAATCGATGAATCGTCTGATCTGCGGCGGTGATTTGGCCGCTGAAACGACCTGGCCCACCTCTTCAGAGGGTGGCACGGGCCAGCTTCGGCTGGCGGCAGGCGAGGTTGTACATTCTTTTCAGATTCCAGGCGATGCTGGCCAGAGTCCACTCCCCGTCTGCCGCCTCCGCTCCTCGGAGAGAGAACTGCGCAAAGCCCATCACCGATTTGATGATCCCAAAGACGGGCTCGGGGACAGCTTTGCGTTGCCCGTAGATGGCTCGACCCGCCGGGGTCTTCAACCGGTATCTCATCTGCTCCACCGCATCGGCGTCTTCCCCGGGTGGCTCCGGTTCTTTCCAGCGTTCGTTCAGCGGCAAGTGGTGGGCTTCCCGCTCGACCGCAATATAGGGAAGGACCGCATGCTCGCTACAAAGCTCCACGTTGGCACCACTGAAGTAGCCGTTGTCGGCCAGCAGCTCCTGGGGCCGACCCAACGACTCCGGCAATGCGTGCAGCGCCGCCAGGGCCGGTTTCAGTTCTTTCTTGTCATTGGCGTTTGGCGTGACATGAACGGCCACAATCAACAGACTGTCGTTATCCACCAGGGCCTGAGCGTTGTAGCATTGCTCAAATCCCCCGCCCGAGACCGGCATGATCCGAGAATCTTCATCCGTCAGATTGATCTGATCCTGGTCTCGGATTCCTCCTCGGGGCGGTTTGGGTTCGCGACCCTTCGGTTTGTTTCCCCTTTTCCTCTGGGCTTGCCGCTTGGCCACCTTCCCTTCATATTCGGCGTGCTCGGCCGCCTGCCGCTCGGCCGCCCGCTCGACCAGCTTCTGCTTCGCTTGATCGATCGCTTTCAACCGTGCTTCCCGCCGCGCCAGCTCGGCCGGGATGTCCATCCCTTCCGTTTCTTCTCGTCCATCCGCTTCCTCGGCCAGCTGCATCAACTCGTCCACTTCTTCTCGCAGCCGCGCTTCCAGTTTCTGGATGTGCCCCCAGCTCAACGCACTGTGCTTGGAGGCATTGGCTTTGACCTTCGTGCCATCCAAACTCACTCGGCCCAACTTCAGAAATCCCATCGCCTGGGCCAGCAGCAAGATCTCCACAAACAGCGGCTTCAGCTCTTCCAAAAACCGCTTTCGGAAATGGGCTATGGTGTCGTGATCCGGATGCGTGTTGCCGGCGAGGTAGCGAAACGCCACCGAATCGTAGGTGGCTTGCTCCAACTTCCGACTCGAAAACACCCCCGTCGCATACCCGTAAAACAACAACGCCAGCATCACCGCCGGATGGTATCCTTCCGATCCCCGTTTCGTGTAGGAATCCTCCAACTTCCTCAACTCCAGCTTGCTCACCACCTCCACCACGAAGCGAGCCAGATGCGTCTCCGGCAGCCATTCCTGCACCGAAGGAGGAAACAGATAAGGAGTCTCTCGATCTACTGTTCTAAATCGATTCGCCATACACTAATGATGCCCGTTCGGTGTGACCTCGAAAGTCCGACAGGCTGCTAGAGGCGGACATCCATGATGTCTGGCCGGTGGAATCGGTCGGCGCCCAGACACTCGACCAACCGGTCTATCTAAGAAAGATCCAGGAATTCCGGCTGAGTGAGATCGTCTCTTTATCGGGAGCAGAGGGCGCGGCGCTCTTTTGCCTCGAGGAGGAGAAGTGTAAGGTTCTCCTTTATCAGAACCTGAGTGACTTTTTGATCGACCGCCTCCACTTCTACCTGGAGGATGGTCGCAGCTACGAACAGGGTCTTTGGTTCGAGAAGCAGCACGGCGACCAGCGCTATTGCCTCTTTCTGCACGCAAAGGGCTGTGCTCCCTACCTCAAACAGCTAATCGAACACTACCTGGTCGTGTGGGCGCACGTGTTCAATCGACTCACGGCTCAAGGCGTCGAGGAAAAAGCCTGAGACGGTCCCCGAGACGGTCCCCATGTCAGGGGCAGAATCGGTTCCCGCTAGTCCCAGGTGCGAAAGAGAGCTAGTTCCAGGCCGGAAAGAAACTTAAGGTCGGCCCGGCCGCAAACAAGCCTGGATTTGAGGCGGATCAGATAGTAGCTCGAGAAGAAAACAGCGGCCCAGAATAGGGAGGCTATTCTTAGCTCCCTGGCGTGAAGTAACTCGAGCACATCCTTCCTCAGGCTTTCCGAAAACTCCAAAAGGAGTGACTGGCGAGTCTCTTCATTCTGCATCAAGAGACGAACATCCGGGGCCTCCACCAGCCGCATGATGTGCGCCAACCTAAGCTCTACCTGTTCCAATCGCCTTCTCTCGGACTCTCCCGAACTGAAGGCAGCCACTGCATTGTAGAACGTGTAACAAATGAGCACGACCGATAGGGCCGTGACGTAGAAAAACATCATTATCGATGGAAAATAAGAGACCTCAATGTCTGCTGCAACCTGGCATTGAGCTCAGTTAGTTTTTTTGTCTTTAGGTTGGAGTCGGTGCATCGGCCTTTCATCCCAAAGGGTGTAAACGAATACAATGAGACCAACAACGTAAATGAACTGGCCAAAGAAGCGGAAAACCTGGAAAGAGCCCTCCAGGAACAACCGGCTGGAGAAGTTAATGGCCTGAAAGGCTACCATTAGAGAGACTCCAGACAGGATACCCAGGAAGTTCTGACCCAAGATGACGCCGCGGTGTTGGCCGATTGCGCGGTAGACAATGAGACAGAGAAAAACCTGGAACACAAAAGTAATCGCATGGTAGCGCACGAAGAAGTCATGTTTTCCAACAAGGACACTCCAGACGACCGGAGCCGTCACAACCGCAACTACGATAGCGGATCGTAGGAACTCTCTTCTAGGAGTTTTTGCATTGCCAAGAATCCGTTGGTACAGATCTCGTAGCACCCAAAGCTGCAGGATCGGAACCAGGGCCGCGCGGGCATGGAATCCATAGTAATACTCCGGAGATTGGTTTCCGTAAATAGCCAGGGTCAGACTCACGAAGGGTATGCCAATGAAAGCGTAGCCTATATAGCCATAGAAGATGGGAAAGTGGCCGAGCATCCGATTTGCGTATGCTCGATACAAGATCAAGCCCAGTAGAGTCAGACTTACTCCCGCCAGAATATAGGAGAATGACATCTGCGCCAAGGCTAACCTTAATCCCCAATTAGATCAAGTAGCTCGAAACGCGGTAGCTAGAAAGATATTGGTAATGCCAAAACGGAATCCGTCCTCACCTTGGTAATTCCAAAACAACTTATTGGCGTCGTCTGCAGTCGATAGACTGCGTTTATTAGTTCCTAACCAACCTAGGAGGTCCAGATGTTTTACAAAGCCGTTATGCTCTTCGTTTTGATTCAACCTTGGGTCCAGCCTGTGGATATGAGTCCGGCTCCCGATGCGACTGTGTCGGCGCAGGAACTACTCGCAATCCAGGCCTGTTGTCCCGAGCCCTGGCCCTGCCCGCCCGAAGAAATAATGTGCGCGCAGTAGTGCACACCTCGATCGATAAGTAGTGGACTCAAGGGTTCGCTCGGCTGCAGGTTACAGGGGTTGACGTCTGTCGACCGAGAACCTGCAACCTGTAGCCGGACAACCCTTCAGCGCGAATACTACTCTCCGTCCTTCCCTGACTAGTAGGCACACGTTTGCCTGCCTGCCTATCCCTCAGCCCCGCTTGCAAAACCTGCCTGGATACCTAAGAATGAGAGCCTCAAACGGTGCACCATGAGTACTTCTAGGGAAATCTCGGAAGAACTGGGAATATTCTCGAGCTATCTGAAAGAAAAGCGCTTGAGAATGACCCACCAACGGGAAACAGTAGTCGAGTGTTTCCTGAACGCCGGGGGACACGTGAGCGCGGAGGAGCTTTACGAACTTGTCAAGAAGAGCGACGCGAAGATCGGCTCGACTACCGTGTTTCGAACACTCAAGGCCCTCACGGACTGCGGCCTTGCACGAGAGGTGGATCTAAGTGACGGCAGAATCCGCTTCGAACCCCTCCACCGGCGTCCCCACCATCACCACATGGTTTGCGTGGAGTGCAGTCGGACCATCGAGTTCCTCAGCCCGGAATTGGAGCAGGTACAATCGCAGATCGTCTCCGAGTATCACTTCAAACCGGTTCGGCAACGAGTGCAGATCTATGGAATCTGTCAGGACTGCCAAAACCAGCGCCAACCGGGTCCGGAGGCTGTGGATGCCGACCTGGTCTTTGTTCGAGACGCGCTGAAGATCGCAATGGAAACCGAGAAAAGAGGCGTCAACTTCTATCGGACCGCCTCCGCTATCGTGACCCACAAATCCACCAGATCCACCTTCCTCAGCATGTTGGAGGATGAGAAGACCCACCTGAGCGGCCTGGAGAAGGAATGGAGCCAGCTCATCCGAGAGCACGAAGAGGTACTCGAAGCCCCGGTCTTTCTCCACTTCGACTTCGGATCACTGAAACGGATCTTCCCCAGTCGAGATCAGATCAAGCGGAAACTGAGCGAGAACCTGAGCGCCAGAGATGCCCTGAAACTCGCCATGGAGATGGAGAGGGACGCCTACAACTTCTTCCGTGAATACGCCCAGAAATTCAACGAAACCAAGGGCAAAGACATCTTCACCCAGTTCGCAGAGGAAGAACTCGAACACTACGACTTGATCAAGCAGGAGTACGAAAAGTTCGGCGAAAAAGTGGGAAACCTCAGCTGAAACTTGAATAGTGAGCAGTGGTGAAGTGATCAGTGAACAGTACCGGAAACAGCTACAGCCAACAGAGCCGCGAACGACTTGACTCGTTAGCAGTATGCCCCACGTTTCGAGGAGAGAGCTGGACAACAGCAGAATCTCGCAGATGTCCAACCCCTCGCTCGCGCTTCAGGCTTTCATGTACGATCCGGCGAGCCGGTGGAGCTGCTCAGCTGAAACTTCATTTCCAGAGTGGGCTGGGACAAAGACGTAACCCATTGATCTGGAAAGGGGTTAGCGCATTTCCGCCGATTGCCCCAAAAACCCGGCGTGGAGTGCCCATTCTCTCTCTCGAGCGGGGCCAACTCGCAGCCGGGCGCAGGACTGACCTGCAAGCTGAAATCGGAAGGCCATTACAAATTCTGTGCCACAAGTCTACGCCAACGGCGTTATTGCGAGTAGCCCAGGGTTGGCGATGCGAAGCGAGCTACCCTGGGTCAAGATCGTTCAAAGTGTAACTCCCGATACATAGGTAACATTTTCTCCCGGGCACATGGGTTACACTTTTTGGAGTCTGAGGTTCTCATTGTCTTGCGGGTTTTCGTCCCAATCGTTTGGCCGGTAAGACCCGCCCCTTCCGTTCATCGAACAGGCCGAGTTCCAGGTACTCGAAGTAGACGGCCCACTGACCCTCTCCCACAGGCTTTAAACCAATCTGCTGTCCCCGCAAGGTCTCAGTGAGTCTGATGTCTTTGCCCTTCCACTTGATTTGTCCGCGTTTGCGTACCCTCCGCTTTTCCCACTCATCGGGATACCCTCTTTGCGCGGGCAAGCGCGAAGGATACTCCCGAGGAGCCGGCTGGTAAAAGCTCACCGGTGGCTTTTGGCCCAACGCTTCATGGGGGCGCTCCTGGTTGTATTCCCAAAGAAAGGCTTCAAAGGCCTTCTGCTGGGGGCCTAGATTACTTCGTGGCGGCTTGGCCGTCGCTTCCTTGAGAGTCCGGTGCATCCGCTCATGCCGTCCGTTCTGTTGCGGACAACCCGGTTGGATCCGTTGCAATTCAATCCCCAAGCGCACCCACCATACGGCGAGCTCACTGAGTCCTCCCAGAGCCCTGGTCGCAAACGGGGGGCCATTGTCCGTGCGGATCGCCTCGGGCAATCCGTAGTTCTGGAACGTCTTCATAAACAGGGGCTTGACCGTGAGGAAGCCGGTCGCTCCACCCAAGCCCTGGCAACACAACAAGTAGCGACTATGCGCATCACTGATCGTCAAGGGCGTGCACTTGCTGCCGTCTGGGGTCCGAAACCACCCCTTGAAGTCCGCACACCAGAGCGCATTGGCCTCCTGACAATCCCTAAAGGGCTGCTCCGTCGGCACCGCCTGCCGTCGTCGTTTGGCCACCCTACTCAAGCCGTGACGTCTCAAGATCTCGCTCACCGTGCTCTCGGCCGGGCACCGAGACACCCCCACCACCTTCTCCAGTTCGACCCTTAACTTAGGCGCGCCCCACAACGGCTTACGGGCCTTCAATTCTAAAAGCTTCTTCTGGATCTTCTCTCCCACCGCGTTGGGGTGGCTGTGGGGCGCACGGGAGCGATCCTCCAGCCCCGACCCTCCTTCTTTTTCGTAGCGCAACAACCACTTGTAGACCGTTTTCCGACTCACCCCATAGGCCCGCGACAACTCACTGATTCCATCCTCCCCCTTCAAATACTCGCTCACCAATCTGATTCGTTCGTTCATCACACAGGTCTCTTTCCATGACATGACTCCTCTTGTAACCTATGTGCCTGGGAGAAATTGTTACCTATGTGCCCGGAACATACCAAAGCACCACGCTACCCCAACGGGGTTGTTGCCGACCGGACACGCAGGGGCAATAACGCTTACAGCGTAGAAAAACAGGACGGCATCAACCCAGGGTAGCTCGCTTCGCATCGCCAACCCTGGGCTACACGCAGTAACGCCTTCGTCGTAGGTAATGGCCGCCCTGATCCCCACGCAGAGTTTCTTTCTCGAATGGGGCCAGGACCTACGACTGCTACGAAACAGCCCTCAAAAACCTCCGACTTGAAAACGACCCCGACTAAACTTTAGCAGCGCCCCAGCCGATCTGCTCCAGAGAGGCGGAAGGCAGACCAGCGCAAGAACAAATGGACTCGGTGCCAATGCCCCGACCTGATTGGATTCCCGAATCTCACAGAACCCAACTCCCGAGTTGCAGGAGCTGCGCCCACTATTACATCACCTGGGATGACTACGCGCCCTATGGCTGCAAAGCGATGGGATTCAAGTCGGCCCAAGCGCCTTCTCTGATCGTCTTCCAGAATTCAGGCGCACCCTGTCTACGCTTCCGGCCGAATGGGAAAACAAACTCAACCCGGTAGCCTGGCGCTGGGAAAACCAGGGAGCCTAGCCAAGCACTTCGTTCATCGGCACTGTCCTACCTTCGGCGGCACTCTTCTGAACCGCGAGTAGTACCCCCACGATCTCCCGCGCGGTCGACAGCTCTACTGGCCAGCTACCGTCTCCGTCGATACAGCTCAAGAAGTGGCCTATTTCTCTCTGATAGGGAGTCTCTGGTTCTAGATCCTGAGGCTGGAGTTCTTCAGTCCACTCCCCTTCCCGGAAGATGCGCAACCTATCCTCCAGGGTCGACCACTTCGCGGTCGAGGACTCGGAGCAGAGGCGTATCAAACGCTCGTGGGTTCGATCGTGGAGGTCCAGGTGCATTGACAGCATCAAACTGTTCTCGAACTCCAGGATAATCTCCTGATGATCGGGAGTCCCCTTAGCCAGCTCCAGCGACCCCACCTTGGAACTGCGGCAGGTCACTGCGGTTATCGCCTGATCCAGAATCGATCTGATCCAAACCAACTCCTGGGCCAGGACATCGAGATTGCCTCCACCCATGGCCTGATTGGAGGCGTAGAACTTGCGATAGTCTTCGTACGGATGCCATTCGGGAAGATAGCTTCCGAAGGCATAGGTTGCCGCCAGAATCGTCCCCGTCTTCGCCGCCTGGCTCCAATTCTTGAGCGCACCTGCCAAGGGGTGAAAGAGCACCTGGCAACCTGGGGCTCCCACCAGTCCCTTCTCGGTGAGCGCAAAGAGCTCATCCAGACCGTCCAGGTTGACGCTCAGCGGTACCTCTGAGAACCAGTGCTTTCCCGCTCGTGCCGCCGCCAGGCAGAACCGAACGTGGAGAGCCCCGGGCACCGAAACGAAGACGGCCCGGATTCCCGGGTCCTGGAGTGCGTCCTCCAAAGTGCGAATCGGTTGGACTCCATAGTTTTCCTGGGACTCAGCCAGTCGATCCTCGCGCTCGTCAAAGACCGCGATCTGCTGGGGCTGACGTCCATTAGCCAAGAGGCAGCGGACTCTTCGCTTCCCCATTGATCCCTGGCCTACGATCAAAAATTCAGCCATGCAACCTCCCTATTTGAGAGTTCTTATAACCGCCGGTTTCGGCTCTGTCTATAAGACCACACTAGAAAAAGGGCCTATCGTCATAATAGAGTCTAGCCGGATAGAGTCCAGTCGGCAGAACAAGAATTGAGAAACTGAGGAGTACCAGCGCTTGCGATTCATCACGTTACCAGAGCAGAAAGAATCTCCTCCTACCGGGGCTGAGGACCGGAAAACCGGGGCCGAAAAGGCTCGTTGGAATCTTGCGGATCTGTACCCCGATCTGGACTCGATGGACAAGGATCTGGCTAGGGCAAGAGAGGAGGCCGTTTCTTTCGAGGATCGCTTCCGAGGAGAGGTCGCAACACTTGACGCCACGCACCTGTCGCAGGCAGTCCAGGAGTTTGAGAACCTCCTGCTGCGTCTGGGCCGCGTCATGTCTTATGCCTATCTCGATTGGTGCACAGACACCGAGAATCCAGAACGAGGAGCTCTCCTGCAAAGGACTCGAGAGGCCTACTCCCAGATTATCCAGAAGGTACTCTTCTTCGAGCTGGAGTGGGTTGCTCAGGATGACGACACGGCAAAACGACTGCTGGACGGCTCCGAGCTGAGAGGCTTCCGACACTACCTCGAATTGGAACGGCAGCGTGAGCCCCATGTCCTGAGCGAAGCCGAAGAGAAGGTCCTTACGGAGAAGACCATCACCGGGCAAACGGCGTGGAACCGCTTTTTCGACGAAGCAATGGGTGCCACCCGATTCGTTTTGAACAAACGCAGTCTTACTCAGCAGGAGACTCTCGCCCGTTTGTACCAAGCTGATCGAGGGGTTCGTCGACGCGCTGCGTTGGCCTTTACGAAAGGTCTGAAGACCCGGCTTCGCGAGACGGCGTTTGTCTTCAATGTCACGCTGGCAGACAAGGCCAGCGACGACCGGCTCCGTAGCTACCCGAATTGGATGAGGAGTCGTAATCTGGATAACGAAATCTCCGATGAGGCCGTAGAGGTACTAGTGGACTCGGTAGCACGCCGCTATGATCTGGTAGCCCGATTCTACCGCCTCAAACGGACCCTCCTGGGCCTGGACGAGCTTTTCGATTACGACCGTTACGCTCCGGTTGGAGCCGCCGCTACCTTTCGCACCTGGAAACAGGCACAGGCCACAGTTCTCAAGGCTTACAGAGCATTCCATCCCCGAATAGGGGCAATCGCACTCGAGTTCTTTGAGAAGCGTTGGATCGATGCACCCCCAGGACCCGGTAAATCCAGTGGAGCCTTCAGCCACCCCGCAGTAACCACGGTTCATCCCTACATTCTGATGAACTACAGTGGCAACATAAGGGATATTCAGACTCTCGCCCATGAGCTGGGCCACGGCGTCCATCAGTACCTCTCCCAGAAACAGGGCTATCTCCAATCGCGTCCTCCGCTGACCACATCAGAAACTGCCTCCGTGTTTGGAGAGATGCTGGTCTTCGACCATCTGATGAAGACAGAGCGTGACCCCAAAGTGAGGCTTTCGATCCTGGTGGGAAACATCGATGACACAATTGCCACCGTATTTCGCCAGATAGCGATGCATCAGTTTGAAGCAAGAATTCACACGGCCCGGCGCCAGGAAGGGGAACTCTCCGTGGACCGCCTGAGCCAACTCTGGACAGAGACGCAGGAGGAAATGTTCCAGGGCAGCGTGACGCTCAAGGATCACTATAGAATCTGGTGGAGCTACATTCCCCACTTTATTCACACGCCGGGCTACGTCTACGCCTACGCCTTCGGCAAGCTGCTGGTCCTGGCACTCTATCGTCAGCAAGGACGAGAGAACTTTGCCGAAGAGTACCTGGGACTCCTGGAGGCAGGCGGATCGGACTGGCCTCAGGCGATGATAGGTAAGCTGGGCGTAGACCTGGACGATACCGAACTCTGGAACCAGGGCTTATCATTTACCGAGGATCTGATCCGTGATGCCGAGGAGCTCGCGGACAATTTGAGGGCGTAGCAAAAAAGCCGCGAACAGCTGGCTGGATATTCAGGAGGAAACTGCTGCACGGCTTCAAGAGCAATCGCCTACACCGAAGGTGTAGAACGTGTCGCAATGAACTCGTCGCTGCATTCCATTTTCAATGAACTTTCACATTATAATGGCATGAGCCCAAGATACTCTATTAGCCGATACTTTCTGCTACTCGGCTTGATACTGGGTAGCACACCTATCCACGCAGAAGACTGGCCCCAGCTGCTGGGCCCTGGTCGCGACGGTGTCTATCGAGGCCAGGACCTGGCCCCTTCCTGGCCGGACTCCGGTCTTCCAGTCCTCTGGGAGAAGAAGATCGGGAAGGGATTCAGCAATCCGGCCGTCGTCGACAGCCACCTCATCCTTTTTCACCGCCTCGGAGACAAGGAAGTGGTAGAGGCCTTGGGTCCCGAGACGGGAAGCAGCTTCTGGTCCTTCGCCTACCCGACTACCTATCATGACGACTTCGGATTCGACGACGGACCCCGTGCCAGTCCCATCATCGCTGAAGACCGGGTCTACACCTTCGGCGCCGAAGGAACGCTGCATTGCCTGGAACTGGGCACCGGGAGAAAGATCTGGTCGGTGGACACCCACTCCGCGCTCGGAGTCAAAAAGGGCTTTTTCGGAGCCGCCGGCTCCCCTCTGCTGAAAGGCAAAGCGGTCTTTTTGAACGTGGGCGGTGCGAACGGCAAGGGCCTGGCAGCCTTCGACAAAGACACCGGTAGGCTTCTGTGGACCGCTACCGACGACGAAGCCAGTTACGCTTCGCCTATCGCAGCCATCCTCGGAGGCCGGCTCCACATTCTATTCTTCACCCGCAGCGGATTGGTAGGAACCGACAGCAGCAGCGGCGAGGTCCTGTTTCGCTTTCCCTGGCGCTCCCGCAACCGGGCATCCGTCAACGCTGCCACTCCCCTCAACGTCGATGACCTGATCTTCTTGTCCTCCAGCTACCGCACCGGCGCGGTAGTGTTGAGGGTCAAGGGACGCGAGCTGGAGCAGCTCTGGTCCTCAGACGAAGTGATGTCCAATCACTATGCCACCAGCGTCCACCATGAAGGACATCTGTACGGCTTTCACGGGCGCCAGGAATATGGTCCCAGCTTGCGCTGCGTCGACCTCAAAACCGGTAAAGTGCGGTGGAGCCAGGATCGCTTCGGGTCCGGTACCATCACACTGGCCGAGGAGCGACTGATCATCCTGCGGGAGAATGGAGAACTGCTCCTGGCCCGGGCCGACCCAAAACAGTACCAACAGCTTTCCAAGGCCAGGATCCTGACCGGCACGGTTCGCGCCTACCCGGCACTGGCCGATGGTCTTCTCTACGCACGCAACCAGGACACCCTGGTGTGTGTGGATCTGAAGAAGAGATGAAGACCCAGCCTGGCTTTGATTAATCCGGGGCGAGGGGTTACAATTCCACTCAACCAACCAAGCCAATAAGGAGAAAACCCATGGCAAACGAGATCGGACGCAGGAACTTCCTCAAGGAATCAGCCGGCGTAGTAGCGGGTGTAGCCCTTAGCAGCGGTTCCGCCCCCAACCTCATGGCCAAAGCCGACGCCAACGACACCGTCCGCGCGGCGGTGGTGGGAGTCAGGGGACGAGGCACGTCCCACATCGCCGGTTTTACCGGACTGCCCAAGGTTGAAGTGGTAGCCCTCTGCGACGTTGACGAGAGTGTGCTCTCCGAGCGTGTCCAGGGCCTGGAGAAGAAAACTGGTCGAAAGGTGAGAAGCTACACCGACATGCGCGATCTCCTGGAAGCCAAGGACATCGACGTGGTCAGTTTTGCTACCCCCAACCACTGGCACAGTCTGGGCGGTATCTGGGCCTGCCAGGCCGGCAAAGATGTCTATGTGGAGAAGCCGTGCTCCCACAATATCTGGGAAGGCCGTAAGCTGGTGGAAGCCGCACGTAGGTACGGGCGCATCGTCCAGCACGGAACCCAGTCCCGCAGCAGCGTCGGGGTAAAGGACGGAATCCAGAAGCTGCGAGAAGGTGCAATCGGCGACGTCTATATGGCCAAGGGCCTCTGCTATAAGTGGCGCAAGACCATCGGCCGCACTCCCGAGGAGCCCGTTCCCTCAGGAGTCCACTACGACCTCTGGCTGGGACCCGCAAACAAACGTGCCTTCAGCAAAAATCGGTTCCACTACAACTGGCACTGGCATTGGGCCTACGGCAACGGCGACATCGGCAACCAGGGTGTGCACGAAATGGACATGGCGCGCTGGGGCCTGGGTGTCAGCGGCCACCCTCAGAAGATCCAATCCTCCGGTGGCCACTTCATGTTCGACGACGACCAGGAAACCCCCAACGTCCAGATCGCAACCTTCGACTATCCCGATCAGAAGAAGCGGCTGGTTTTCGAGGTACGTCACTGGATGACCAATAATGAAGCCGGCCTGGGCGCCGCAGGCGACAACGAGGTCGGAGTGCTCTTCTACGGCTCCGAGGGCTACATGGTGATGAAGGGGGGGCGCGGCTACCGCACGTATCTGGGCAGGAAGAGCGAGCCAGGCCCGACTCTTCAGGAAGGCGGAAATCCTTTCGGCAACTTCATCGATGCCGTCCGCAGCAGGAGAAAAGAGGATTTGAATGCGGAGATCCTAGAGGGTCACCTTTCCTCGACGCTCTGCCACTTGGCCAACGTGGCCTATCGGACCGAGCGCACGCTGCATTTCGATTCGGAGACAGAGACCTTCTCCGACGATGCGGATGCAAACGCACTGTTGACCCGAGACTACAGAAGTCCGTTTGTGGTTCCCGCATCGGTGTGAGTCAACGGTTCTCCATTAGGGACTGAGCCGAAAACTCCATCGAATCATGGAAAACCGCCAATTGACAGAGCCGTGACCGTGAGGGAGCGGGATCCGATCGGCTAATTCTAACGATTCACCTAGGATTGAACTAGGTGTGCTTAAGTTGTGTCACTGGTTGTTTCCTTAGACTTGGAGCTCCGGATCCCGCTCCCTCACGGTCACGGCTCTGTCAGGGCTGCTAACGAGGATCATACAGTCAAAATCGAGGGACCAAATGACTAAGCCGCTAAACGTCTGGGTAGTAAGACTAGGATTCCTTCTCGCCCTGTCAACAAGCTGGATTGTCCTCGACGATCAAGACTCGACGGCCGCCTTTGCGCCCGTGAATGTCGACCCGGACCAGCGCTTCGTGAACGAAACCAAACTGCCGGTCGGCAGATTGTCCTTCGAGGTCCTCGAGGAAACCACGGGCGTCCATCTTCCGTCTCGACTCTACTTCGCCCATGCGGACGGACGCGCCGAAAAGCCGATCGTCGGGCGCTTCAAACACATTCTGGTAACCTCGGCCGGACAGGAGATCAAGACGATTCCCGTGGGCGACTATGACGTCTATATCAGCCGCGGGACGGAGTACAGCCTCGACCACCAGAAAATCTCGATTACCGAGGGTGAGACGACTCACTTCACCTCGACCCTCTCGCGAGCGATCGACACCAGCGGATTCATCTCTTCCGATTTTCATCTACACCTTCAATTCGCCATGCGTGACGGGGCCATGGTTGCGGCGGCAGAAGGTGTGGACCTGCTCACGGCAACCGATCACAACGTCCTGAAGGACTACGCTCCCTACATCGACCAGTTGAATCTGGGCCGCTTCCTGACCTCGGTAGTAGGAGCGGAAGTCGATACTGCCTTTGGTCACTACAACAGCTTTCCCATGTCCGTGAATCGCTGGGAGGATCGAGTCTTCCGGTATGCTATCCGCACGCCGGGCGAAATGCTGCGCATGCTGCGGGCCGATCCAGGCGAGGAGATCGTCCAGATCAACCATCCACGGCGCTGGGAGCCTAGTCCCAGGAGCGGCTACTTCGACGGGCGGATGAATCGGGAAACCTCCGAGATCGAATATCCCTTCTTCGAGAACGGATTCGATCAGGTGGAGATCTACAACGCGCTGACGGACTCCGAGAACATGGGTCCCGAACCGGCGGAGGGCGAACCGCGTAATTACGACGACATGCACTACGGACGAACCCACCTGGTGAATCAGAAGCTGAAAGATTGGTACAGCCTATTGAACCGGGGGATCCTGATGACGGGAGTGAGCAACACTGATGCCCACATCTATCCCGAGCACTTGCCGGCGTATCCGCGCAACTATGTCCTCTCTGACACCGACGATCCCTGGAAGATCGATCCTCTGAAGGTGGTGAATGCGCTGAAGCAGCGAGCTTCCACCGCCTCTTGTGGGCCCTTCATCCGATTTACGGCCAACGACGGAGCCCAGGTAGGCTCGATCATCAGCGACGATGACAATTCGGTCACGCTGCGCCTGAATGTCCAAGCGGCGCCCTGGATCCCGGTGGATTCGGTTGAAGTGGTGTCCAACGGCAACGTCATCGCCAAGTTCACGGTGAAGCCCGACGCCGTTGAGCCGGTGCGCTTCGCTCGAGAATTGCTCGATAGGCCCACTCAGGACACCTGGTATCTGGTCATCGTCACCTCGGACCGCAGATGGCCCGAGCCGTTCTCCAACTTCTCATCCTTCTCGTTCACGAATCCAATCCTGGTGGACGTGGACGGCAACGGGTACTTCGATCCCCCCAACCCCGGCTACTCTGGCAGTCCTGATGAGCCCACAGAAGAAAACAAGAGCGAGGGCAAGACTGGGTAGATCTCGTTGAGGGCGTAGCGGTGGTCTCCAGGCCGCCGTCCGCCGAGCCAGAGGCTCGGGAAAAAGAATCTTCGGTCTGGAGACCAAAGCCTCGTCTGCACCCTTCTCACAATAAAGTTAGGTGCTATATACTGTTCGCTGCAGTTGAGGCGTTCCCAATAGCCTTTTGTGGGGCGGTTAGCTCAGCTGGGAGAGCGCCTCCCTTACAAGGAGGAAGTCACAGGTTCAAGTCCTGTACCGCCCACCAATCTTTTCAATGAGTTAGAGGAATTGCTCCCAGATGTCGTGGGAGCTGTGTGAGACTCTGTGTGAGACTTTCCGGGGCTAGTAGCCTTTTCAAGAGCAGCGATTGCCTCCCTCTCAGCCTCTCCCACACTGTGCAGGTAGATCTCAGTAGTGCGGCGACTGGAGTGGCCAAGGATTCGCTGAATGGAGCCGATGGGAACGTTGTTCTTCTCCATCACGGACGCTCCTGAATGCCTCAGCCCATGGAAGCGGAAGTACCGGACACCCGCCTTCTCGCAGAGCGTCTTCATGATTCTCTTCCGCTCCTTGAAAGGGCCTTCACACTTCTCTCCGGTCTTGCTGCTCGTGTAGGTATGCCAGAAGAGCCACGGCTTCTTGGAATCTCTCTGGGAGTACCGCATTGACAGAATCTCATAGAGTCTCTGAGTCATCGGAATCTTCCGGGGAGTTAGATGCCCTCCCTTCCTCTTGCGGGTGTAGAGAACGAGATACCTGTCCTTGAGGTTCACATCATCCCAGGTGAGGCTGTTTATCTCGCTCATTCTGGCCACCGTGTCTCGAATGGTAATCAGGTAATCTCTTGTGGCCTGATCCGCTTCAGCCAGCACCCGGTCAATGTCCTCAGGGGGAGGCACGTACTTGACCCGATTCTCTGCAGGCAAGAAGTCGATCCCCTGCGTGAGGTTCGTGCTGACAACTCCTTTCTTGATGGCGAAGTTAAACAGGGAGCGAAGACTCTTCAGTTCTTGATTCGCCGTGTGAGCTGATACCTGGCTCCTTTCCAGAATCTGGTTATGCACTTAACTCCGGAAAAAGTCACCACCACCTAGTAAAAAAGGTGAGAGACAGGAGGTGAGTGGATGTACGAAAAGATGAATTTGTTGGAGTTTCAAGAGCGTTTTGCCACAGAAGAAGCTTGTCTGAGTTACCTGATGCAGAAACGCTGGCCGGAAGGATTTGTCTGTCCCCGTTGTGGGGGTCAAGGAGGCTACTGGTTGCAGCACCGGCGATTGATGGAGTGTCGCCAATGCCGGTATCAGGCTTCTTCCACCGCCGGGACGATTTTCCACAAGACGCGGGTGCCCCTGAGATATTGGTTTTGGACCATCTTCTTGATGAGCCGTTGCAAAGCGGGCTACTCGATGAAGGGACTGCAGAAGCTGCTGGGAATCGGAAGCTATCGGACGGTCTGGATGATGGGACATAAGATCCGACAAGCCATGGCCAAACGTAATGACTGCTACCAATTAAGTCACCTGGTGGAGCTGGATGACTCTTTCTTTGGAGGCCGACGACGAGGGAGAAATCGTCGGGGTCGCAAGCGAGGACGAGGGACCGAAGGCAAGGCCAAAGTTCTGGCCGCGGTGGAGATAACGAAAGCCGGGGGGCCGAGGTTTCTAAGTCTGGATGTGGTCGATGACATAACCAGCGACAATGTGAAGCGGGTCGCCTGGGCGAGGATCGACCCCGGAGCTCAGATCCGAAGCGACGCCTATCACGCGTTTGTCGGTTTAGCTCAAGCCGGCTACCAGCATGAACGCGTCCGGCTCGAGTGGGTGGGGATGGGTTTTGAACAGTTCCCATGGGTTCACACCCTCATTTCCAACTGCAAGACTCAGCTCCAAGGGACTCAGAAAGCGGTCAGCCTCAAGCACCTTCAACGTTACCTGGCTGAGTTTTGTTACCGTTTCAATCGTCGTTTCTGGGAATCCGAGCTCTTCGACCGTCTCCTGACAGCCTGTTCGCTCTATCCCACCGTCACCTATCCGGAGTCATAACGTCCCCGCAGAGCGGGGAGCTTGGCGGTTGTGAGCCGCCCCAAGGGCGGCCAATCCTTAGTCGTTAAAACAAGCCGTCGTCTTTACCGTCGAGGTGATCTTGGTGGCGAATGTACTTGCGAATTTGCTTCTCCTCGAATCCAACTGTGGAGACCGCATAGCCGCGCGCCCACAACTTCTCGCCGTTGAAGTTGCGCTTCCTGCCTCCAAATTGGCGGGCCACGGCAATCGCGCTTTTCCCCTTCAGGTAGCCAATCACTTGAGCCACCGAATACTTCGGCGGCACCTGGATCAACATATGCACATGGTCTACCACCATGTGCCCTTCCAGAATGCTGCTCTCCCTTTGCCTCGCCAGTTCTCGGAAGACCGGGCCCAGAAACTCTCGAATCTTTCCGTACAGCACTTTCCTTCTCCCTTTGGGGACAAACACAATATGGTATTTGCAGTCCCATCGGGTATGGCTTAAGCTCTCATATGACATACTTTATGCCTCCTTTGTGGGTCTTGGTTGGCGTTTTGTCAGCGATCATCTTGACCTGGGCACTGATTGATTCTGGTGAGGTACCCGAGGCAATGGGCACCGTACACCTTTCCATCTTTCCGCCAGAGACGGTATCCCCTATTGGTAGACCTTCTATTTCGCCCGATGGGAAGCAGATCGTCTTTAGAGTTTTCGACGACACTGGCAAGTATTCCCTCTGGGTACGAAAGCTGGATTCCCCAATCGCCCAGAGGCTGGATGGCACGGATCAAGATCAAGCTGGTTCTAGCTTCTGGTCTCCAGACTCCCGCTACATTGGATTCTTTGCAGAGGGCAAACTTAAGAAGATGGATCTGTTAGGCGGACCTGCCGTCTCGCTCGCTGATGCTCCTGATGGTGGAGGGGGCGGCACCTGGAGTCGGCAGGGGACCATCCTTTTCTCCTCTGGAAGGATAACCTACGGTGTATCAGCGGTTGGAGGTGAGCCGACAGCCATCACCCAACTCGATCAATCACGCCAGGAAACGCTCCACGCGAAACCTCACTTTTTGCCTGATGGTCAGCACTTTCTGTTTCTTGTCTGGACGAGGGTGGCAGAGGAAGCGGCTATTTACGTTGGATCTCTAGACTCCGGTGACAGTAAGTTCCTGGTGAACATGTACCGTTATTCGGATGTGGCGTATTCCCCACCTGGCTATCTGCTCTTCGTGCGCGACAAAACGCTGATGGCCCAACGCTTTGATGTCAACCAATTGGAAGTGACGGGTGAAGTCTTCCCAATCGCCAAAGGAATGGGACGCGTATCTCCCTTCTCCGTTTCAGAGAATGGTGTGCTGGCGTACCAACCCTTTAGCATGGAGGGTCAGCTGGTTTGGCGGGATCGCTCGGGTAAGCTGCTAGAGACAGTGGGTGAACGCGGAGGCCACCAGGACATTGAGTTCTCGCCGGATAAACAGCGGGTAGCAGTGGTCAGAGACGAAGGTACCTCGGGATTAGACATCTGGCTGCTTGAGCTGTCCACAGGCATTTTCTCCCGATGGACGCGTAATCCTCTTATGGATACTGACCCCACCTGGTCGCCTGACGGAAGCCGTCTAGTGTTCGCCTCTCGGCGAAATGGTCCTGCAGGCCTTTTTCAGAAGACTGTGGGGGGAAGTGAAGTCGAAGTACTGTTTGAGAACGATGCTCACAATTGGCCGAAGGATTGGTCCAGAAACGGAGACATCGTGTTTCTCTCTACGGCGGCCAAGGGGAATTCGTTGAACGCCTTGCGCCAAAACGAAAAAGGCATGTGGGAATCGAGGGTCTTATTAGAGGATTCCCTTGGAAGAGACGCTTTCCAACTCTCTCCGGATGAAGAATGGATCTCTTACTACTCGCCTGAGTCAGGGAGAAAGGAGGTTTACATAGCCACCTTCCCGGACTTCTCTAACGAACGGCAGGTATCCAGAGACGGTGGTGCCCACCCCCGGTGGAGAGGTGACGGCAAGGAGCTATTCTATCTGCAACTCGACGGAAAGCTGATGTCGGCAGAGGTAGAGCAGGGTGCAATTCTTGAGACCGGTATTCCCAAGGTCCTCTTCGAGACCAGTGCCTCGCCTTTTCCCTACAATCATACCTACGAGGTTAGCAGGGACGGCCAAAGATTCCTGCTCAACGAAAGGGAAGAAGCCCTGGGACCTATCCATGTCGTCCTCAACTGGGCTGAGGAACTCACGCGCCTGGTGCCGACCGACAATTGAGAACATTAGCATCTGGTGAAGGACAGTCTCCGATCTGCCGACTGCTCCACCGCCGCGTGGCGTAGTTCGCTCCTCCTGCGGATTGATTGCCTCGATTCTGGGGGATAAGACATAGAATATTGTGGAAATCGACGGCGGCAGCGAGCAGCGTCTTGCTCTGCCGAAATTGGGCCGCTCTTCACCTGCTCCTACCCCGCCTAGATTCCTGTAAAACGTTCGTTACTGCAAGAGTTACAGCGCGTTGAAAAAGCGCGCCTACAGCGTGCAAGAATCGACTTTCTTGGCCAGCTGTGAGGAGTTAGTATTAACCACATCGACTTCGTCGATCCTGGGGCTTCTCAGGCGAATCTAGGGGCTGTTTTAGGGCAGGGTTGCGCGCCGTTTTCCGACTCTGATCAATCGAGCCAAATAGACAAATCCAGTTTGATCCCCTTGCCGAGTGATTCTCTGCGACAGCTTGTCCTTTCGACTGTTCCAGGCGTAATCTACTGGCCAGCGATTCCAATTTTCAGTTTCGAAGGAGGAAGAGAAATGAAGGTAAAGCGCTTGGTCCAATTTACTGTACTCGTCGGTCTCATCCTAGTGCCATCTCTGGAGGTGGAGAGCTTTCACGACCCCATGGGTACGAGAGTATTTCCCCAGTTGGTGGTAGGGCAGATCGGGGATTTTTCTTACTTCCCTGTCCTGAGGGCCTGTACGCCAGGATCGTTTCAAGGACAAATCGCTATCTTCCAGGGTGACCGTTCCGTTCCCACCAATCTCTTGATCAATGGCCAACCCTATGGAGGACCTATCCAGTTGGATCTAGGTCCTAATGAGTGTGTTACGTACGAGATGGCAGTCGGGGACGAAGCTAGAGCGTCCTTGCAGGGGTTCGCAAGCGATATCATCAGGTTCTTGATTTTCGAAGCATTAGGTGGTGTTCCTTTCGTCAAACCTGCCCTTCCATCGGCTGTGCCGACGGGCGTCTCAAGCGAACTATCCGACGTTTCCTTCTCATTCTTCTACAACATTAGAGATTCAGAGGACAGACTAGTCGATAGCGTCGCCGTGCCACCCTCTACCGCAGGAAGGGGTTTCCGATTCATCACATCTCGGGGCGGTGGATTCGACGTGGGGGTCGCCGCTTTCGTCACGACACCCAACTCGGCAGTAAACGTCACCGTCCACCTGCCAGAGCAGGACTCAGGGAGTTCAGTAGTGCAGGGTAACAATACTCTGACCGGAACAGTGCAAATCCCGGGCCAGAGGGCCTTCTTTCTGCATGAGGTGATTTCCGGCTTTCCTGAAACGGTCTCTGCCGCCTTAGTCGAGGTGGAACTTGCTGGTTCAGGGGAAATCTATGGAGTGGCTCTGGGAGTTCAGGCTGAGAATGGCAATGCGCAGCTTTCAGGACAGCCGGTCAACGTGATTCCTTTGCAGTGAAGGGACGGCGACTGCAGATCTGAACACTGTTCTCATCCCTTACTCTGGTCCGATTGGCTTGATTGGTCCGTTTTCTAGAGAAGAGGGGGGAACGGCTTTTCTAACAAGACCGGGCTCTACGACCTATAGGACGCCTTCAGAAACCTAGAGCCCCTATCCTTGTAGAATCGGACCAAACGGACCAATCGAACCAAGGGAGGGAACAACTATGAAAATTGACGTGAGAGCACTAGGCTACAGCTTTGCTCTGCTGTGGGGAGGAGCTGTCTTCATAACTGGCAGCGCCAATCTGATCTGGCCGACCTATGGCACCGCATACCTGGAAGTGCTTGCTTCCGTTTATCCGGGATACCAAGGCACAGCTTCGTTTGGCCAGGTCCTTGTGGGCACCCTCAGCGGTCTCGTGGACGGTTTCGTGGGAGGGCTGGTATTGGGCTGGCTCTACAATCTATTTGCGAGGTAGGCAACCTGAAGTGCTCGACAGAACACTGCTATCCGAAGGCTCTATAGCGCCGATATGGAGAGCGGAGTTTCCGTCGGGAGCGCCGTAAGATAGAACAAGAATCCAACGTCGAGAGTGCATCTCGGGCCGAGACCCGTAGAATCCACGGCTGGTGGCCGGGTGTAGCTCCAGACGGAAACTCTCTGCTCAAATTGAAGTGTCTTCCGGGGAGAGATAAAGCCACATACTGGGTTGCGTATGGAAGGGCGTTCTAGGTAGGAGGCTCTACCTCTCCACTGCCCTACGGTACAAGAGAGGGCCAACAGTGTAAAGAGTTTTTGGGATATTTCCGGGATGGAGTTGGGATGCTTTATCATCACACACCAGAGTGCCTAGCGAATGCTTGACGCAACCTTCGTGGGTTGATAGCTCTTGGTCATAAATCAGACGATCATTGTGAGATGAATTTGAACGAAGTGTACCAATTCAAGATCTCCCTGGTGGGCATTGAACCCCCTATCTGGCGACGAATCCTGGTTCCCTCTAACTACAGCTTTTGGGACCTCCATGTGGCCATCCAGGATGCGATGGGTTGGCTCGATTACCACTTCCACGTCTTCCAGATAGTGAACCCTGCGACCAACAAGCTTGAGGAGATTGGCATCCCTGACGAAGATGGGGAACTCGACATACTTCCAGGCTGGGAGTTCTGGATTGCGGATTACTTCTCGAGTGAAAGTGTACGTGCAGAGTACGAGTACGACTTGGGAGATGGCTGGGGGCATGAGGTCATCCTGGAGGAGATCCTTGTCCAAGACAGTGCTTCTGATGATCCAAAATGTATCGCTGGTGAACGAGCCTGTCCGCCCGAGGATTGTGGTGGCATTGGGGGTTATCAAGACTTCTTGGACGCTATCTTCGATCCCGATCCTCAAACGCGGCAGGAAATGCTCACCTGGGCTGGCGGCTCATTTGATCCTGATCAGTTTGATCCAAAAGAAGTGAAGTTCGATGATCCCGATGAGCGTTGGAAGATCGCCTTCTTAAGCACCTGAGTACGCATCAGACCAGGGCACCCATTCAAGAGTAGTTGCTGAACCGGTAGCTCTCCTGTTCACTCATCGACCTTCGCCCACTTCATCTCCATATCCACAGTGGCTAGCTCAACCCCGTTCTCAAACTCCACCAGAGCCCAAGGTAGGACTGCGGTATCTCGGCCATCCAAAATATAGGGTACTAGACCATCACTGAGCTTGATCAACCTGCCTTTCCGGCCCTTACTTGCCAATCTCCAACTCCCTCAAGCACGCCAAGATTTCGTGATCCAACTGCATCATCCCTGGCCCGCCATTGAGGCTCGCTTCGTCGAAGTAGGACGACCGTGTTGTCGTCCGCTGGACTCTCGTCTTCCTCCACCAGCCACTCTGGGATTATGAGGAGAAGTCACGATGGCCGGAGATAGAACAGGCCCTAAGGGGACGCAAGCACACGGTCTTTGCCGGCCACCGTCATCGGTATCTCAGCTACCAGCGAGGGCAGTACAAGTATTACCAACTGGCCACGACCGGGGGAATGAGCACCCTCAATGGTCCCGTTCATGGGCAATTCGATCATGTCACCTGGGTGACGATGAGTCCCAATGGACCGGTTCTGGCCAACTTGAAGCTTGACGGGATTCTGGATGCGGACATTCGCACGGAGGCGACCGCTCAGTTGACCGAGCGTTTGCGCGACAAATACGAGATTCGGCTCGATCCCATCGTCGTCCAATCACAATCTCCAGTTAAGATCGAGGCTGGTGATATTCCCCAACTCTACCGTCGCCTAAACTTCTGGGATCTCGGCTTCGGACAGCCGTCGGCGGCAGATCGAAACCAGCTCCTTTTCGCTATTCGTAGGACGTTCGTTCAAGAGATGCTGCTCGGGTAGATCGCTCATCCGATGAGGCGTCTAGTTGGGGGTCCAAGCTAGAGCAACGCATGACTCGAACGAAACCCTTCCAGATGGCAAACGAATCCGGACTACGGGCAAACGAACGGGGAACGAATGCGAAACGAATCAAGCAAGAATTCAACGATTAAGGGCACTTACGCCATTCGTTTGCGGGATTCGCGATTAGGCGCAGAGAAATCCCTGTGGGGCGGCAGCACGCTGAAGGGGGAAACATCGGGGGTCAGGTCATCCAGGTAGTAGAGGACCTTTACCATGATGGGGCAACTACACTCGTAACCGAAAACCACGGAGCCATAGTGCTGCCCGTCCGTGTGAAGGCTGATGCCCGGATGTCCCGGCTCGGAGCGGGCGTACACATAGGTCATGAAGATGATCTCATCCCCGAACAGCCTCTCCAGAAAGTTCACCATAGGGGCGTGGGCAATCAGGTCTGTGATAGCCCCTCCCTGGCGGCCGAACCCGGTAGGGTTCCCAGTTGGAGCCCGGATACGGGTTGGTTCCCGGCTGGAGCAGCCGGTCCCGCTGGTGCACGCTGTAGGGCATGGGGAAGGTCTCCAGGGGGGGCGGTCTCGGACTTGAGCTGTCGTACCCGATGCGCCGAAAGCAAAGCGGGCATAACCAGGTAGCCCTCCACCTCGATCTGGTAGATCTGATCGCCCAGGGTCAGCGAAGTCCAATCACGGTCGTCGATACGAGCCACGTTCATTTGTATTCTTCCAATCTGTGATGTCATGTGCGTCCATTTCCTCCAGGGTATCCAAAGGCAAAATGACCCACAATCTTCACGGAAAGGGTTGGCTCCAAGAATGGCGCGATATACCCAGGGTTCGGAAACCCTGGGCTGGAGGACGGAATCCCTTCAGGATTCACCTCTCTGCGACGTGCTCGGGGTCCCCAGCCACGCCAGAACCTTGCCAATCGTCGGCAGGACTCCGTTGGTGGAAAGTCCCCATTTTTCAATCATTTAGACACTGGAGCTCGCACAATCGAGTAGGCCACATAGCTAACTGATTGATATGATGCGACTTTTAACCGGACAGTAGTGCACCGCTACAACTAGTCAACGGCGCCGCTTGGACATGGTTATGTCCACGTTGCGAATCGTGGTTTCGGACCCCCAGATGAGTTTGATGATTTCGAGTTTCCGCCTGGCTAAGGTTACAACCATACTCATAGGAGAGTATGGTTTAATCCTTGATGTCAAGGGATACATTGTTTCTATGAGAATCATTCCAAAGATGGCATAAATCTGGCACAGGGGAAGAAGATGATTCCAATTCGTCAGCGTAATCCAATTGCCGCCTTGACGCTCGGTGCTGTTGCGGTTGCCCTACTACCGTTTTGTGCTTCCACAGCGCAAGAGGACGCGACCATAAGTATTGGCTCGAAGCGTGAATTGTTCGTAGACACCCATCTCATCCAGACCATGTCGGGAGTCCGGCTGCAGCTGCACGCTCCCACGCCGAAAGAGATCGTGATGCACCATGACAAGCTCTGGGAGGGCAACGGCTGCAATTACTACTCTATCTTTCGCGATGGCGACATCTATCGAATGTATTACGATGCCTGGGCTCATGAACCGTCGACTATTCCAGTTCACGACGTTCTGATTGCCTATGCCGAGAGCAAGGACGGTAAGAGCTGGGTCAGGCCCGATCTGGGGCTGTTCGAGTTCAATGGCTCCAAGAAGAACAATATCGTCTGGGCCAGTCCCAAGTTGGACAACTGGGGCGCGTTCAAGGACACCAATCCCGGCTGCCCAGCCGACGCGCGCTATAAGGCCTTCTACAACGGCAACGGCGGTCTGATGGCCGCCAAGTCAGCCGACGGCATTCACTGGTCCCGGATCACCGAAGAACCCGTTTTGACCGATGGTGCCTTCGACAGCCACAATCTGGCCTTCTGGGACGCGGAGCAAGGTCATTACAGGGCCTACTATAGAGATTTCCGGAGGCCGGACGGTTCCTCCGGATCTGGTCCTGGCAGCTTTCGGGACATCAAGACCGCCACCTCCGACGATTTCATCCACTGGACGAAAGGGGAATGGCTGGAGTATCCGGGTGCGCCGGACGAGGAACTCTACACCAACAACGTCATCCCTTACTATCGCGCACCGCACATTTACCTGGGGTTTCCGGCACGCTACCTGGACCGCGGCTGGTCCGATGCGATGAGAGCTCTGCCCGAGTTGGCAGAACGGGAAGCACGGGCCAGTCTGAAGACTCGATACGGTACGGCGCTGACGGATGGCCTTTTCATGAGCAGCCGTGATGGCAGGGTATTCCACCGCTGGTTGGAAGCCTTCATCCGGCCCGGCCTGCGATACACCGATAACTGGGTGTATTCGGACAACTATCAGAACTGGGGTCTGATCGAAACTAAGTCAGACCTACCGGGTGCTCCGGACGAGATTTCGATCTATGCGCCCGAGCACTATTGGAGAGGGGCGTACACCAATCTTCGCCGCTTCACCTTGCGAGTGGATGGATTCGTCTCGGTGAACGCTCCCGGCAAGGGAGGAGAGTTCACCACCAGGCTCCTGTCGTTCAGCGGAAAAGCGCTGGAGATGAACTTCTCGACCTCCATTGCCGGTAGCGTGCGGGTGGAAATCCAGGATGCTACCGGCAGTCCCATCCCCGGCTATACCTTGGCCGATTGTCCCGAGATCTTCGGGGATCACCTGGAGCGTGTGGTAGCGTGGAAGGGCGGCACCGATGTAGGTGGGCTGGCCGGCAAGCCCATTCGTCTGAGCTTCGTAATGAAGGACGCGGACCTCTACTCCCTGAGGTTTAAGTAGGCCTGATCCTGTGAACAAGCGGGTGCTGAGAGTTTCCTTACCGCTGGCGTGTCTTCTGGGGCCTTTGATGATAGCTATCTGGGCCGTCCCGTCCCCTGCCGAAGACTCCTTACCGGCTTCCTTGCGCGAGCCTTTTCGGCCGGATGAGCACACCGTTGTGCTCTACCATTTCGACGAGGGAGAGGGTCAGGAGACGCGCGACGCCATGGGCGATTCAGCCCTGACCCTGAGGGCCTACAAGCAGGCTTTGTGGGGCAAGCGCCCGGGCTTCGGTTCAACCGCCCGTTTCACCGTTCGCGAGGACGACGCCAACCTGCTGATGGGACCCGTGAACAACGACAAGCTCGAGTTGCGCGGCTGCACCCAAGCTTGGACGGTCGAGGCCTGGGTGCGCTACAGCGGATTCGCCTTGGCCGGAATCCCTTTAAATCACCCCGCCAGCTATCGACCACGCGGATCCGGAACGGCGGGACCCTTCGCCAAGATCTGCGGGACCGACGACGAAGGCTTCAGCCTTCCACCGGGTGTCCGAGGCGGATGGGACTTCAGTTTGCATTCCTGGATCGACGCCTGGCCGGTGAAACCGGGGCTGCTGCCGGCGGCTCGCTTCATTGGATCGCAGAAGCGTGCCCCGCACAGCGATACCGGTGGATCGGTCTACCCGGGACGCAAGACCGAGGACGGAAGCATCGTCCATGCCGACGCCATTCAGGACCGGGAATGGCATCATGTGGCCTGGCAGTTCCGCTACGAAGACCAGACACACTTTCTTTTTCTGGACGGTAAGCTGATCTGGAAGATCACCCCAGAACGGCGAGTGATCAATGACGCAGAACTCAATACCATCCCCTTCATGGTCGGGGGGATTGTCAACTCACGCAATCCGCCCTACCACATCAAAACCTACGACTTCGAAGGCGAAGTGGACGAACTCCGCATCTCCAGCGTGATGCGCTATCCGGTTGCCACAGAACTGGCAGTCATACGACGTCCGCTACCCGATGCCGGACTCCATGCGCCCTATTCGGCGAACTTTTCCACCGATGCAGCGAAGGGAGCCGTCCGCTGGGAGCAGGTGGGCGGAGAGTTGCCTCGGGGACTTCGCTTTGATAAGGAAAAGGCGATCCTAACGGGAACCCCGACCGAACCAGCCAAGAAGTGGCCTGTTACCCTACGAGCGACTGATTCAGCGGGCCGCGAGGACGAACACTCCTTTAGCATTACCGTATCGGAGGCCGAGATTCTCACGGCTTCCCTGCCGCTTGCCTTCATAGGAGCCCCGTATCGCGAGGTTCTGCGAACCCGCCATATGGTCGCCCCCGTGAGTTGGCGAACCAGCAAGGGCACGTTACCGAGAGGGATCTCCTTGAACCGCGAGAGCGGCGAGTTAAGCGGGACAGCCACAGCTCTGTCGATTGAGAGCATTCGGCTCGAGGCCACCGATGCAACGGGCCAGAGGGTCTCGCGCGAATTAGGGCTGAAGGTAGCCGCCGACACGCTCCGGCAACTTCGTCCCGATGAGCACACCGTTGCCTTCTGGGACTGGCAGGGGCTCAGCGGAAGGTACATCCCGGATCTCATGGGTGATGCGGAACTGAATCTGACCTGGGTCAATACGAAAGGGGACACCCGATTGCCCCGCCCTGGCTGGGGAAGGTATCCCCACTTTATCGGCGGCGGCGAAGGGGGTTTCGTTGGACCCCAATGGAACGACAAGGTGGATCTCCGAACCATCGAGTCGGAGTGGACAGTGGAAGCTTGGGTCCGGCGGGGCGGTCCCATCGACGGCTATTTCCGCGAATTCCACTTCGGCCACATCTGCGGCACCTATGACAACACCGAGCGCGGTGTCTGGGAACTCTACTTGTCAGATCTGGACTCGCCCGACGGCGGCATGGCGCCCGGCGTGCACTTTCTTGGAGCCGAGCCGGAGCAGGCCCTGAAAGACTTGCATCCCTACAGCCGTCCGGACGGCACCGTGGCGACACCCGAGTGGGTCGGGATCCGGGACACCGCCTGGCACCATGTCGCCTGGCAATATGCCTACGAGGAAGACCTCCACCAACTCTTCCTCGACGGCAAATTGATCTGGGAAATGAAGACTCCGGATGGCCGCAGACTGGTCAATAACCGTCGGCACCTCGCTCAGTTTTCCGTAGGCTCTCGCCTGGATGGCCTGGCCCGATACGGGGGCAAGTTCAACTGGCTGGGAGAGGGAAATTTTTTCGGGCAGATCGGCGAGATCCGCATTTCCAGAGTCCGACGGTATTGAATACCTGATGGACTGTAATACTTGCAGTGGTTGTTGCGCGGGCTATTCAGATCGTGCCTCTGCTGCTCTCATGACGGAGCTGTAGCCGTGCAGGATCCCGGTCACGCCGGGAATCTGCTCGAATTCCCCCAGCAGTCGCTCACGCTCCTTCTGGGACTGTCTTCCGCGTCCGTATGCAGGATGGGGAAACGTCATGTTGAATCTCCCTGGCGAGACGTAGAGTTTGACTCCATTCCGACTGCACATAGGTCCATAACCCTCTCGCAGTGCTTCCTCGATTGGAGGCAGGCCCACACCGTCTTCCTGGCTCTGCAAATAGCCCGTCTCCCGTTGGGTTCGTCTGGGATAACGCGCTCGCACTTCGGTAATATGTCCCACCACCAACTCGTCGATGACGCCCTCTTCGACCCACTGTTTCCACTGGAGCTTCATGTTTCCGAAGGGAGGACCGATGTACTCCCCCTGTTGGACACCGACGGAGAGTCTCTGGCCCTGCCTCCCGAGATGTGTTTTGACTTCCTTCAGAAATCCCGTAAAGAACTCCCCTCTCAACTCCCGCCACTTGTCCAGATCGAAGCTCTGACGCAGGATATCTCGACCGTAGCGGCGCTTGTACTCCTGCACCACGGGCGGGTTGAATCCGAACTGGTCGGCGTGATCCGGTGGTGGAGCATGGGAGCGTAGACTCAAGAACACCCCGTCAAAGTCGAAGCGATCCGAGAAGGCTCGAATGACCTTGAGCATGTACTCCCGGACCTCGGGATAGGCGTACTCCATAAGACCCCAGTGATACTTGCGGGCATTCTCGGTGAGACTGCGATCAGAAGAAAGATAGTGTGGGTTCTCCCGCGTGAAGTGGGATTGCCAGGGGAAGGAATGTGAATCGCTGTAGAGGACTTCCGGGGGACATCCTTCATCCAGGACCGTCAGCCACACGAAGGCCTCGATACCCTGCTTCTTCATGGCCTCCACCGCAGTCTGGAGAAGTCCTGAGTCCCAGGCCGCCCTGGTCGTGCTCCATCCTTTGTTGTGGGAAGGAGCGGTTGAGAGATATTGATGAAAGAGGAGAACCCGAAAGTTGTCTGCCCTGAAAAGAACCTTCTCGATTCCCTGGGACTTCCAGATCTTGGTAGCCTCGCGCACCTTCTCGACGGTATCCAGCCGAGCCGCGCCCTGATGGGGCTCGACAATGACATCCCCCCAGCTAATGATCATGGCCTTTTCCTTGGCCTGAGCCGTGACCTGGCCTAAACATAAGAGTATGAGAACTGCTCCCAGCTTTCGCATCATTCTGCTCTCCGCCTTTACTGCCAAACGATTCCGTCCTATTCTCGCTGTAAAGAAAACTAATATTATCCTAAGTCCTGGAGATCCGGGATTTTTCACAACGGAAACCAGATGCAGGTACCTTTTCCGTCAAGTCCAGCCCGACCGGCTCGCGTGCTTCATGCACAGGGCAGATCGTCGTGGCCGGATCGGGCCGATTGAGCGAGGAAAAACGATATGGGGTTCGAGATGAATCGAAGGGTTTTCCTGGGGACGGGTATGGCCAGCCCAGTGGCGGTCTCTCGACTTTCTCAGCAGCAAGTAGCGTTGGACGTCGGCAGCCGGCCTCAATTGCTCCTGGACGATCACCTGGTGGAGCAAAAACAGGGCGTTCAGCTCAGGGTGGCTCCGACCCGCGCAGACCACGTCAGAGTGGTATCACCAGATAGTCCGGTGGATTTGGACGGCGTGTGGGCCTGGGTGACGGTGGCGGACGAATCGGGCCGGGTGAGGATGTGGTACTCGGGTCGTGCCGTAGGCGATCCAGTCGAAGTCAGCCGGATCTGCTACGGCGAGTCGGAAGATGGCGCTCACTGGGACAAGCCGGCTTGTGGGGTGACCTCGTTTCAGGGCAGCAAGAAGAACAACATCGTCCTCACCGTCCAACACGCAGGGGGCGTGTTCCTGGATCCCACGGCGAGCCCGGGCGAACGCTATAAGTGCGTCTTTGGAGAGCGAGACAAGAAGCGCGGATATGGGCATCGGATGGTCCTCCGGGATCGGGGACGAGTTCTGGATTGGCTGGGACCCACCATCGAAGGAGGGACATCCCCGGACGGGATCCACTGGACCAAGGGACCCGGTCCTCTGATGGACTGGTACACCGATACCTGCAATGTCTGCTATTACGACGCCAGCCTGGGGAAATATGTCTGCTTCGTTCGGGACAACCAATACCCCCGCTTCAAAGGAGGAGCTATTCGCTGCATCGGTCGTACCGAAAGTGAAACCTTTGGCGAGTTCCCTCGACCCACAAGGGTCCTTGCACCAGACGAGTTAGATCCCCCGGGGATGGATCTGTATAACTCAGCTGCCCAGCCCTATCCCTTCGCCGACGGCATCTCCCTGCTCTTTCCAGCTGCCTACTATCACAACACCGACAACCTGGAGATCCAGATCGCCACCAGCCGTGACAGTATCCGCTGGCATAGACCCGACCGCACCGCCTTCTTGAGTCCAGGTCGGGTGGGCGCCTTCGACAGCCGGATGGTCTACATGGGTGTGGGGATGATCCCCCGAGGAGATGAGATCTGGATGTACTACGGTGGCTTCAACATGGGTCATGAAGAGGTCAAGCGGGCGCCTGGCATGGGTGGTGTCGGCCGAGTAAGGTTCCTGCGCCATCGCCTCATCAGCCAGGCAGCAGGATCGACCACTGGCCATCTGCTCACGAAACCCATGACCTTTGAGGGCAAACACCTGCGTCTGAACGCGGATTGTGGAGCCGGCGGCCAGATACGGGTCGGTGTCGTGAGATCGGATGGCACTCCGATCGCGGGTTTTGGCCAACAGGATTGCGAGCCTCTGATCGGCGATTTCTTGCGCGGTGTTGTCAGCTGGAGGTCCGGATCTCAGCTTTCCAGCCTGGTTGGAACACCGGTTCGGCTCAGCTTCCGCCTGGATAGAAACGCACGTCTCTACGCCTTTCGCTTCCACTCGACCTGATCAGCCAGTCTGCCGTCTACGACCGTGACAACAGCCCGCTGTTGTTCACGAGTGGACTATCGTGGCCTCGGGCCGGGCCAATGGCTTTGTCAGGGGGTTGTCCTGATCCACTGCCAGCCAAAGGTAGTGACGCGTCAGGTGAGGCTCTAAGCCTTCGTCTGCACGACTTTAGGAATGCGATCAACTCGTGGCGCGGCACTCTCGGCGGTCTGACGGTACTTCGCCCAGATGTTGCTGATTGGCTGGGTGTAGAGAAGTAGTTCAGTCGATTCTTTGCTGAGATGAGCTTCCTTCACAAGCGATCGAAAGACACGGGTCTTCTGACTCTGTGTGAAGCGCTCCTGGGACCTGGCTAGTATGCGCAGACCGTGCACCAACCTCACAGCGGCATCATCCTGCTCAAGATCCGGGAGCTCGGCATTGATCAAGTTTTCCCTGGTCGCGAGGAACTCGGACTGGGACTTTAACTCTGAGTTTCTTGCCCGGTATGTCGATTTATCGAGTTCTCCGTCCAGGTAGAGATCCAGCAGCTTCTTTTGCTTCAACTCGATCCTGGCTTGGTCTTTCTCAATCTTGGCAAGCTGATTCTTTAGAGATGTCGGGTGAGCCTCCTTGGCAGGGGCCAGGTACGAATAGACGCGTTCTGGTTCCAGGAGTAGACCCGACAGCTTTCGCCATAGCGACGAATCGACTTCACTGACGAGCAGCCGCTCGCTCTGGCAGTCTGGCTTGCGCTTGCATACATATTTCTCGATCTTCTTTTTGGCAGGCCCAGACGAGTATTTCACTGCCATCGTGTTGTCGCATTCGGGGCAACGCAAGAGCCCGGTGGCCATGTTCAGTCGTTTCGATTTCCTATTCTTGTGAGCGTCCTGCTTCTCTTGGACGGCGTCAAAAAGACTGGCCTCCACTATGGGCGGATGGTTCGGTTGCTCCCGAGTTCCCACGACGATCTGTTCTTCAGAGGTTTGCTTGTAAAGAGAGCCGTCTACATCTCTCTTTTTGGAATGCTTTCGGAAGCGGTATACGCCCAGATACAGATCACTCCGCAATAGGCTAGATATGACACCTGGAGGCCACATCGACTTTCCTGTCACAGATGGGATGCCCCTGAGGGCCAACTCCCGAGCGATCTCTCTCACGGTTAGATCGTTGTAGGCCAGCTCAAAGACGAGGCGCACGACTTCAGCTTCCTTCGGGTGGGGGCGGTATCTCCTTCGGGCCATATGCGTGCTTCGCTACGGTGAATGACATGGGCTGTTTACCACTTTGATCATCGGTGAAACAGGAACTCCCGTGATCAGCCAACTCCCGAAGGTAAAGCCCATGCCCCTGGTCGAACGATCGGAGCCGTTCAACCACCCTGACTGGATCTACGAGATCAAATACGACGGTTTCCGAACCTTGGCCTACGTTGATAATGGCCAATGCCAGCTTGTTAGCCGCAAGGGGAATATCTACAAGAGCTTTTCCGAGTTGTGTGAATGGATCGGTGAAGGTCTACCGGTCAAAAACGCCATCTTGGATGGGGAGATTGTCTGCCTGGATGATCAGGGCAAGTCGGTCTTCAAGCATCTGCTTCACCGCCACGGCGAGCCCATCTATTTCTACGCCTTCGATCTGCTCTGGCTCGATGGAGAGGACCTCAGACAGCATGTTTTAATTGAGCGCAAAGAACGGTTGAGGAACCTTCTTCTGGAAGACACTTCTTACCTACTCTACCTCGATCATCTGGAAGAGAAGGGTGTCGAGCTGTTCCAGTCGGTCTGCGAGATGGACCTGGAAGGAATCGTGGCGAAGTGGAAAGAAGGACCTTACTTGGCAGACAAGAAGACGAGCTGGATCAAGATCAAGAATCCCGACTACAGCCAGGCGGTCGGAAGACGGGAGCTCTTCGATTCGTTTGGACGGTGACTGTAGCACCCTCGTCTGGATTAGCACTCCTCACCAATCCCGCACCGGTGTGATCAGGATCACATACAGCTCTTCACGTCGCGGGTACAATGGATCTACCTTACCTTTTACTGAACCATCTAGGAATTCCGGGGTGGTGACTGCCCTCGCTGCCCCGGAGACTAACGTACTACTCTCTTTCTCCAAGGTTTCTTCTCCCTCCAACACCGAACGATTGCGAGCAGGAAAGGTCCGTGTGTGACCTACAGAGCAATTTTTCGCACGGTTGCCGCTGGAGACCCTGGGCGGCAGGAGGGTGATGAACCTGAGGTCAGAACCAAAGAACTCAACGCTACTGATCCTTCACTTTCTCATACCTCGCCCGACAATCCACCACCACCACGGACCCGTTCCCAAACTCCGCCAAGGCCTATGGCCCCGCGGTGATCGCCATCCCAGCCTTTCTTGCTGCATGAACCAGAAGATTCTCGCTTCTGGCGATCACTTTCTCCCTCATCCGCGAGGAGATCAGGATCATCCCCTCCTCGTTGCACATCCGTTCGCCTCGCCAGATGATTGCATCGCCGATCTCCAAGTCTAGGGGCTTCTTGAAATAGTTCATGCTGGTAATAACGTCGCCGACCAGGAATTTGCGAAACAGATTGCGATCACCCGATTCCTGCGAATACGATAGGCGTACTAATTCCCGAATCTCAGAGGGTTCTTTGGCCCTTTATGGCAACGGTTTCTGTCAGCTATAACCGCGAGAGTGAAGCTGTCGTCAGAACCATATCGTAGCGTTGGGCTATGCGGACTGGTTCGATCGGGAGTTCAGCGGTGGGCAGGCGTGGTGGGATGCGATTCTTGAACAGGTTCGCAGCTGTGATCTGTTTGTCTTCGCCCGCATTGAATTCTACGGCTGCGGTGACTGTCGATCTCGCGGTCGCAATCGGAGCACCACACAGGAAGCGGCGTGCCGGTAGGTGGGATCTTTGCACCGGCTGCGAAATGGTAATACTCGGATAGGGTTTAGCCGGGCAATCGCTCAGCCAAACCGCTAGGTGGACCGATGGCAGAGCGCCGTTTTGAAGTTGTGAGGTCGTCTGGGACCTGGCTCTACGACGGTTCCGTCGAGACGGGTGTGCATATTGTGAGCCTGTCCTTCGACTTCTGGCACGACCTCGCAATGGCGGATGGTCTTGCTGACCCGGACGAGAAGCCCGAGTTAAACGAAAACGACGTCGCTCATTATGTCTTCTTCGGTGACCCGCCCGTGGCTCTGCCGGTCTGGCCAGACTCGGTGGGGTTTCTGACGATCGACGAGGCCATAGAGGCCGCCCAAGCCAGGGTTCCCTCGGAGATCACCTGGGTCTAGCGATACGAAGGCTACCTAACCGGCCAGTGAACCTGACGGCGTCGGCTCGTCTAGGTGTAGCCATTCGGTCCGAGGGATCAGAAAGTCGGTCTCCACACGGCAGCGCTCGTCGAGAAGATCCTCCAGTCTCGCCGTTATCCCGAGCAGAGCTATCTCTTCTGCTTAGGGGAAACTGCAGTCTACCTATTCTCAAACTCCACCAGAGCCCACGGGCCCGCAGTGATGGGCATTCCAGCTTGCCCTGAGGCGCGAGCCAGGAGATTCTCGCTTCTCGTGACCACCTTGCCCTTCATGCCTGGGGCGATCAGGATCACGCCCTCCTCGTTGTTCATCCCTTCGCCCCGCCAGATGATCGCGTCGCCGATTTCCAGGTCCAGGGGTTCCTTCCAGGGGGCCATGACGCTACTAACGATCGAGACTGAGAATCTGCGAGCCTAATTGCTCTTTTCCCCCAAGACTCCCCATTTACGGCTTTCTCATAGATTGCCCTTTCTGGCCCAAGGCTCTAGTATTCGGTAGATAGGCTCCCCTCTAGCAGCCTGTCGGACTTGACTCACAGGCACTTCTGAAATTTGACGTTTGATCCAAAGTCTTGCACGACCAAGCACGAAATCGATGAATCGTCTGATCTGCGGCGGTGATTTGGCCGCTGAAACGACCTGGCCCACCTCTTCAGAGGGTGGCACGGGCCAGCTTCGGCTGGCGGCAGGCGAGGTTGTACATTCTTTTCAGATTCCAGGCGATGCTGGCCAGAGTCCACTCCCCGTCTGCCGCCTCCGCTCCTCGGAGAGAGAACTGCGCAAAGCCCATCACCGATTTGATGATCCCAAAGACGGGCTCGGGGACAGCTTTGCGTTGCCCGTAGATGGCTCGACCCGCCGGGGTCTTCAACCGGTATCTCATCTGCTCCACCGCATCGGCGTCTTCCCCGGGTGGCTCCGGTTCTTTCCAGCGTTCGTTCGGCGGCAAGTGGTGGGCTTCCCGCTCGACCGCAATATAGGGAAGGACCGCATGCTCGCTACAAAGCTCCACGTTGGCACCACTGAAGTAGCCGTTGTCGGCCAGCAGCTCCTGGGGCCGACCCAACGACTCCGGCAATGCGTGCAGCGCCGCCAGGGCCGGTTTCAGTTCTTTCTTGTCATTGGCGTTTGGCGTGACATGAACGGCCACAATCAACAGACTGTCGTTATCCACCAGGGCCTGAGCGTTGTAGCATTGCTCAAATCCCCCGCCCGAGACCGGCATGATCCGAGAATCTTCATCCGTCAGATTGATCTGATCCTGGTCTCGGATTCCTCCTCGGGGCGGTTTGGGTTCGCGACCCTTCGGTTTGTTTCCCCTTTTCCTCTGGGCTTGCCGCTTGGCCACCTTCCCTTCATATTCGGCGTGCTCGGCCGCCTGCCGCTCGGCCGCCCGCTCGACCAGCTTCTGCTTCGCTTGATCGATCGCTTTCAACCGTGCTTCCCGCCGCGCCAGCTCGGCCGGGATGTCCATCCCTTCCGTTTCTTCTCGTCCATCCGCTTCCTCGGCCAGCTGCATCAACTCGTCCACTTCTTCTCGCAGCCGCGCTTCCAGTTTCTGGATGTGCCCCCAGCTCAACGCACTGTGCTTGGAGGCATTGGCTTTGACCTTCGTGCCATCCAAACTCACTCGGCCCAACTTCAGAAATCCCATCGCCTGGGCCAGCAGCAAGATCTCCACAAACAGCGGCTTCAGCTCTTCCAAAAACCGCTTTCGGAAATGGGCTATGGTGTCGTGATCCGGATGCGTGTTGCCGGCGAGGTAGCGAAACGCCACCGAATCGTAGGTGGCTTGCTCCAACTTCCGACTCGAAAACACCCCCGTCGCATACCCGTAAAACAACAACGCCAGCATCACCGCCGGATGGTATCCTTCCGATCCCCGTTTCGTGTAGGAATCCTCCAACTTCCTCAACTCCAGCTTGCTCACCACCTCCACCACGAAGCGAGCCAGATGCGTCTCCGGCAGCCATTCCTGCACCGAAGGAGGAAACAGATAAGGAGTCTCTCGATCTACTGTTCTAAATCGATTCGCCATACACTAATGATGCCCGTTCGGTGTGACCTCGAAAGTCCGACAGGCTGCTAGTCTGGAGACTCCGTTGATCGGTCAATTCCCACTACGAGATCACCTCCAAGCTCGGTGAAGGTGGGATGAAAGAGAGAAGAAGCGACCCGGATCTATGGAAAAGAAAGGAAAGTCAACATGCCCAAAGTTATTGCCACCGCAGAAGTCGAAGATGGAGCCACGTGGGAACAGGGTTTCCGAACCCATTCAGAGCTCTTCAGAAAACAGACGGTCAACAAACCGATCTTTTTCTCTGTGAGCAACAACAAGGTCACCATCCTGTTTGAACCGGACGATCTGGAGATCTACCTCAAGATCCTGGACTCCAGTCAGACCCATGAGGCCATGGCCGTGGACGGCGTCAAGCGGGAGACGGTACAGATCGCTGTCCTGGATAACGAGTTCCAACCGGACTGACGGCCACTTCCCCCTCGCTGGCGAAGGCAAACGAAGAGGAGGAACTCACGTGGAGTACTCCAAACAGAGTGAGGTCGTCCTCCTCAACTGGTTTGAGGAACTCAAGCGGCTGGTGCCGACCGAATAGAGATGATGGGTAGAACCATTTTCTCAAGTCGAAAGACATTCTTTTTCCTTGTTCTCTTCGCAATTGGCTGCCAACAGGTGCCTCAGAGCGAACCTAACGAAGGATCGGTGAAGACTGGGTTTCTCCAGATGGGAGATGCCAAGTTGTACTATGAGCTGCTTGGCGAGGGATACCCGATAGTCTTGATCCATGGAGGACTACTGGATCGAAGGATGTGGGATGGCCAATTCGAGGTCTTCGCTCAGCAGTACCAGGTTATACGCTATGACGTGCGCGAACATGGTCTCTCACAAGGTTCGGGTGACTCTTACTTCGACCATGAAGATCTGTACGGTCTCCTGAGTTACTTGGGTATTGACGAAGTAGCTCTCATAGGATTGTCGCTAGGGGGAACAATTGCGATCGACTTTGCATTAGAACACCCTGAGATGGTTAGTGCTCTTATCCCAGTTTCTCCGGGCTTGAGCGGTTACACTTTTTCATTGTCGCCAGAAACCAAACAAAGCTTCAGAGCTGCATACCAAGAGCGTGACTTCAGCCAGTATGTCGAGTTATTCCAACAAGCCTGGACAGACGGTCCCCACAGAGCACCGGATCAAGTGGATGCTGGTGTGCGGGAGAGGGTGCGAATGATGGTGCGGGAGACCGTGGAGGCTTATAAGCTTCAACGCAATGCGAAACCCCTGCAACCCCCCGCCATCAACAGATTAGCAGAGATTAAACTCCCTACCCTCGCTATCCTCGGCACCCTGGACATGGCGGACATTCTGGCCATCGTAGACTTGTTGGTTGAAGAGATTACGGATGCCGAAAAGATAGCGGTGTTGGACGTGGCTCATATGGTTAACATGGAACGCCCAGAAGAGTTCAATCAGATCGTACTTAACTTCTTGCGAGATACCGAATAGCTATGATCGGCACCACCATCGCTCACTACAACATCACCTCCAAACTCGGCGAAGGCGGGATGGGACAGGTGTATCGGGCCACCGATACGAAACTAAACCGCGATGTGGCCCTGAAGGTTCTGCCTGAAGCCTTTGCCGCCGATCGGGAGCGCATGGCCCGATTCTCCCGTGAAGCCCAGGTCCTGGCTTCGCTGAATCATTCCAATATTGCTTCTATCTACGGTCTGGAAGATTCCGACAACAAGCACGCCCTGGTGCTGGAGCTGGTGGAAGGGGAAACACTGGCTGAGCGCATCCAAAAGGGGGCCATTCCTCTAGAGGAGAGCCTCAAGATTGCCCTTCAAATAGCTGAGGCACTAGAGGCCGCTCACGAGAAAGGCATCATCCACCGGGACCTCAAACCAGCCAATGTAAAGCTCACACCTGGGGGGAAGGTGAAGGTTCTGGATTTCGGGCTGGCCAAGGCACTGGAAGATGAGACTCCTGCTACTGATCTGACCAGTTCGCCGACACGAACCGGCACCGCTGTCGGGGTGATCATGGGAACCGCAGGTTACATGAGCCGGAACAAGCTCGTGGGAAGCCGGTGGACAAGCGCACCGACATCTGGGCTTTCGGTTGTGTCCTCTACGAGATGCTGACGGGCAAACAGGCATTCGGCGGCGAGACCGTCACGGACATCCTGGCAACGATTGTTGACAAAGATCCAGATTGGGAGGCTCTACCTGAGGGCACTCCTAGGACCATCCACCGATCGCTACGTAGGTGTCTTGAGAAGGACCCGCATGATCGCCTCCACCACATGGCCGACGCCCGGATCGAAGTTAGAGAGACTCTGAGTGACCCTTTCGGCGTCACCCCTCTGGGAGTTGAAGCACATCCGCCTCGATCACGCTGGCGACAAGTCCTTCCCTGGGCCTTGGTCGGCATCATGATAATCGTTGCGTTGACACGGGTGCTGATTGATTCCGGCAAGACCTCAGAGAGAATGGGTAGCGTCCGCTTTTCGATCCCCCCCCGGAGGCAGTGTCTTTGGTGCATATCCCCTCGATTTCGCCTGATGGGAAACGGATCGTGTTTGAGAGTCACGGTGAAGGCGAGGAGCTAAGTGAGGTCTCCCTTTGGGTGCGTGAGATGGATTCTGAGAGTGCCAGAAGGCTAGACGGCACGGACGGACATAGGTCCCACTTCTGGTCTCCAGACTCCCGCTTCATTGGGTTCTTCGCCCAAGGCAAACTAAAGAAGATGGGTTTGTCAGGGGGACCTACCGTCACTCTCGCTGACGCTCCCCGCGGGCGGGGGGGAACCTGGAACCGCAGGGGACTATCGTCATTGCACCTGGTGATGCCGGACCACTCTATCGTTTACCCGCAGCAGGTGGTGAACCGACGCCTATCACCACCCTCGACAAATCACGTCAGCAAACGTCACATCGATGGCCCTATTTCCTACCGGATGGCCACCACTTTCTGTATCTGGCTGTGTCCAAGCTGTCGGAAGAAACAGCGATCTACCTTGGGTCTCTAGACTCGGACGAAGGCAAATTCCTGATCCAAGCCTCTTCTCCTATGGTCTATGCGCCGCCTGGGTATCTGCTCTTCGTGCGGGACCGGACACTGTTAGCCCAACCCTTTGACCGAAGTCAGTTGGAAGTTTCAGGTGAATCTCTTCCCGTCGCCGAACAAGTGGGAACCCTTGGGGAATTCTCCGTCTCAGACAGCGGCATATTGGTGTACCACTCTGGAGTCGGGCCAACCACCCGCCGCCTGGTTTGGCGGGATCGATCGGGTAAGCTGCTAGGGACTGTGGGTGAACCCGGAAGCTACATTCAGATTGACCTCTCGCCGGATCAAAGCCGGGTAGCAGTCGTCAGACTGGAAGATTCTTCAGGAACGGACATTTGGTTGCTCGAACTGTCGACAGGCATTCTCTCTCGATTCACGTTTGATCCTTCTCACGATGGTAACCCCACCTGGTCCCCGGACGGACGCCGCCTAACGTTTGACTCCGAACGCAATGGCCCCGCAAACCTTTTCCAGAAGAGTGTGGGGGGCAGCAAGGCGGAACTTCTGTTTGAATCGGAGGATTCTAATTACCCCATGGCCTGGTCCAAGGACGCAGACATCCTTTTTCTCTCCCAAAAGCCCAAGGGCCGTGCACTTTATGCTTTACACCTGGGCAAAGAAGGGGAAGGGGAACCGAAAGTCTTGCTTGAAGACTCTTTCACTATAGGCGATTTCCGACTTTCTCCGAATGAAAAATGGGTGGCATACCGCTCCGATGAGTCTGGGAGGCTCGAAGAGGGCTTTTTCAAGCTCCGTATACACAGCTGCCTTCCCGGACTTCTCTAACAGACGCCAGGTATCCAGAGATGGTGGTGCTCACGTGCGGTGGAGAGGAGACGGCAAAGAGCTATTCTTCCTTCAACTCGACGGAAAGCTGATGTCCGTAGAGGTAAAGGAGGGTGCCATTCTAGAGCTAGAGACGGGTACTCCCAAGGTCCTCTTCGAGGCAAATGCCTTGTTAGCCAACAATCGCAAATACTGTGTCACCAGTGACGGCCAGAGATTTCTGTTCATTGAACGGGTGGGAAAGAATGTTGAACCTATCCATGTCGTTCTCAACTGGCATGAAGAACTGAAGCGCCTAGTGCCGACGGATAACTGACGGAGACAGATCGTGATAGGCCAAAGCATCTCCCACTACAAGATCAACAGCAAGCTGGGCGAAGGTGGCATGGGTGAGGTGTACCGCGCCACCGACGCGCGAAATCAATCCGTTGATGCTGGCTTCGTCACGGGCGAACAATAACGTTCATCTCGTAATTTCTGCTCTGGCCGGCGTCCCGCCACTGTTACCTGCGGCCTTGTCGTCTGCCGACCAAAGTCACGGGCGAACAATAACGTTCATCTCGTAATTTCTGCTCTGGCCGGCGTCCCGCCACTGTTACCTGCGGCCTTGTCGTCTGCCGACCAAAGAGCCTCCGAACGGCGCTGTCGAGTCAATGTTGGCCGGACGATCCCGAGGCGGAATACACCTCAGCTCCGCTCCTCCTCAGCGGACACATCTTCTATCCGCTGCTCGAAGAATCTCGACCTTGTTATGATGATTTTCTATTATCGCCAGTTGGCGGTAGTTTTCAAGCCGGGGTTCGCGATCGGAGTGCCTCGCCCGCGCACCGAGCCAGCGGCAGAAGCCCAGACCAGAACGGCGATGTTCTCGACATTCTGGTGACGAAGAGACGAAAGGCGAGCTGCTAAGCAGTTCTTTCACCAGTCCATCAGCGACCACTCAGGGACCGCACTCCCACCGACCGGAAAATGGCGCGTTTAGATGAGATGGGTGCGGGAAAACTGAGATGTCATCGGACAACCTCTTCCGGATCACGCCCCCGGCCTGATCCAGCCTACCGTAGCCTGTAGGCTGCTGCCATTTCAGCTAGCTCGGTTACATTCGTATCGGGTAGGATCGGGTAAGTCCCAGAGTCAAAGACTACATCGAAAGGGGCAGGCAGGAGCTTCTGAGCGAGATGAAGCCGACCAAAGCTCAGATCGAGCGCGGCCTGGAGCTGCATCGGAACACGATTGTTTGCGACCTACACGGCCAGGTCCACACGACCCACAGCGTGGGGCTCCATTCGGACCGCATGAGGCAATACGCCCTGAAGCGCCTCAAATCAGGAGAAGGACCCCGACCGAAGGAGGAAGCTGCTCCCGGCCATTGAATACGAGCTTCAAGAATAGAGAGCACTCGAAATCGTGAGCGACCCGGCAGTCGAGGCGAATCATCTTACCCTGTGGGATGCAGGGGCGTTGACGTCGAAGTGGATATCGTTCCTTGGGCCCCGGAAGGAGGCGACGACCAGTTCTGTTTGGAGAAACTTGCCCGGCTGGGTGGACGACGATGACGAGCAGTGGCGGCAGAAATCAATAGTCTGACCGTTGAACCACCAAGGACCAGGGCAGGACCTAGATCGATGACTTTAATTAGTGAGCGCTAAAATTAATCCGCAGATAGACACAGATAGGCACGGATGGAACAAAGGAGGGTTGTTGTCCTATCTTTTAACATTCTTCATTTGATATCTGATTAACAAGGTGAATCTGCTATCTTCCAGGCCTGATACCTTTCGTGCAGCAATAGTGCTGCACGCAGCTTGCTTCCTTCCTTGCCTTTGCAAGATACCCTGGGTGACGTTACGCCACGAAGCTTGCTGCGGGGTAGTTCACTTCTACATTGATGACTTTTCACTAGAAAGAGGTATACACCATGGCCGAAAAAACCACGCAATCGTTTGCCGCACACAGCCAAGATGCCCAGTGGGTCAAAGAGGGGTTGCGGCCTTATTTCAAGTATCGCGATCTGGGTATCAAAGAGGCGACCGAGGGTAGAGTACTGGCCCATATCATCCGTGCCGATCAGCCCTGTGGAGGACCGATGGGCTACCATTCCCATGATCTGGAATTTCAGATGGTCTACCTGATCAAAGGCTGGGCACGCCTCTATTTCGAGGATATCGGCGAGATCCGTGTGGAAGCCGGCGATGTCTGGTATCAGCCGCCCGGTGTCAAACATGAAGTTTTGGAATATTCGGATGATTGGGAAGTCATCGAGATCACCATGCCCGCTGAGTTTGAGACCCATGACGAAACCCGTTAGCATGCAGGTCGGATTTATCGGTCTGGGCCATATGGGCAACCCCATGGCAGCCAATATGCTCAAAGCCGGACACACCTTGACGGTGCATGATATCGATCGTGACAAGACGCAAAACCTCGAAGCAGCCGGTGCCCACTGGGCGGCAACCCCGCAAGAGGTGGCAGCCCAATCCGAGGTGGTACTGACATCGCTGCCAGGACCGCGCGAGGTGGAAGCCGTGGTGCTCGGCGACGACGGTATCTTTGCGGGACTGGCCGAAGATGCGACGTATATCGATACCAGTACCAACGCGCCGAGCACCATGCGCAAGATCGCCGAGACCGGTGCTGCGAGAGGCTTCCAGGTCCTCGACGCGCCGGTCAGTGGTGGCATCTTTGGCGCCCGGGATGGCACCCTCACCATGTTCGTGGGCGGTGCCGAAGAGACCTTCACGCACTATCAGTCTTTATTGCAAAGTATCGGCAAGAATATCGTCTATATGGGGACCTCCGGCAGCGGCGATATAACCAAGCTGATCAATAACACGATGATGTTCATCAACTTCATCGGTACCTGCGAGGGCATGGCGATGGGTGCCAAAGCCGGTATCGACCTGCAGGCGCTGCTCGATGTAATTACACCCAGTATGGGCCAGAGCATGATCATGGAACGCACGGTGACATTGCTGTTGAACGGTGGTGCGATACATTCCGCCACCGATCTAGCCGTCAAAGATATGCATCTGGGCGTTGAGCTAGGTCAGCATCTGGGTGTAGCGTTGGAACTCAGCCCACTCGTGGAAAATGTCATCACCCGTTTTCGCGATGCCGGGCATGGCCAGATGGATTTTACCGAAGTGTTGCGCGACTGGCTACAGCGTTCAGGTGTGGATGTATCGGGCTACCCGGAAAATAGGTAGTCCCGCCAGTGGTCGGCGCTTAGCGTGGATTCCTGTTCCATTGCTACTCGGACCCCAAATACAACATAAGGAAGGACCCGTTCCTAGCGGACCAGGGCGCGATCGGTACCCTGATTTCATGGATTTTCACAAATCGTAAGGGTAAAGTGGGACTGAGATCGCCGCTTCTTGTACTACGTGAGCCTTTTTTCGCGGAGACCAGACGCTAGGAGGCTAGGCGCGGCGTGTAACCCCACAAAACGGGAAGTCTACGATGTTTTTGCCAAGATCCCTTCTTGCTCTCCTCGGCTGCATAGCAGTAGTGAGTTTCGCTGGCTGCGGGGATGGGGGCGTTGCTGCCGTCGATTTGGTGCCCGTCAAACCGAGCCCTGATATTGCAGGCCCGGTGGGCTTCTGCGACCGCGACGAGCAAGGGTTAATCGTGACGGTTAAGAACCAGGGCAATAAGGATGCGAATGCAGCACCTGTGCGAGTTGATTTTTCTCCCGGAGGAGCAAGTGCCATAACCGACTTGGGAGGTGTTCCTACGGGTGGGAGCCGGAGCGGGACCTTTCCTATCCCAAGTGAATGCTGGAATCCAGACTGCGAGTTTAAGATCGTCGTGGACCCAAAGAACACCGTCGCCGAATCCAATGAGGCGAACAACACTGCTGAGGGCCGGTGTATTGGATAGCGACTGGGAAGGGTAAGGGCAGTGCAAGTTTATGCGCCCACGCTCCGGCGAGCTCGGCGATTCTGGGGGCTTTTTCCTTTTGAATTACCGCATGATCTGTCTGAGAAGCACTAGAATCAGTGAGGCGGTTGGTGTCGCCCTCGCACCCGGATAGCGAACTCGATTCTGTGTGCCTATGGGGGGCACAACCTATTCCAACGAGAGAAAGATGCTGGTCGTGCTACTGACTATTCCAACAATATCCTAGTGTCTACTCCCAGAATCGAGACAATCGAGCCAATCGGACCACAAGCTCGGAGTGACTACGCTGGAATCCAGGCTGTCGTTTCCGGCCACCACCTCCCCCCTACTCCTGGATTGGACCGATTGTCGGGCTTCTGAATCCTCTTGATTTTGAAGAAGATAGCGACGACAGTACTGGGATGGCAAAGACAGCGCGCAGCATTCCTCTGCCCACTCCATTCGAGCTCACAATCATCAAGATCGTTTGGAGCCTAAAGACGGCCACCGTCCGGGATGTCTACGAGGCGATCACAGAGCAACGAAGGATCGCTTACACGACCGTGATGACCATGATGGGAATCATGGCGCGGAAGGGTCTGCTCAGGAAGTGGCAAGAGGGCAGACCTTTTGTCTACGAAGCCGTCCATCCGAAAGACCGGGTCATCAAGGCGATGGTCCAAGAGTTTGTGGACCGGGTTTTTGATGGTCGTCCCGAAGCTCTGGTTTCTCACTTGATTGACGAGTCGGATCTCTCTTTAGAGGAGCAGAGAAAGATCAAGCCGATGATCCAAAAAAGGAAATGACGCCCCCTTCTCACAAAATCCCCTCGTGAGAAGCCCCACAATCCCCCATTGCTACTCGGACCCCGGAAAGTCGCTCATATGCCGCCGGTCGTCTGTTCCGCCACAATTTTCGAAGGCGTAATATCCTGTCAAACTTCGCTAGTGCTCGCCTCCTACATCTCGTCTTCCCCCAGGGCGTCATTCAATAAGACTACCTTTGAGCATCCTGGCGCGGCCTCAGAACGGCAGATCCTGGAGCCTCCTTGGCCGCAGGCAGGTTGGCAATTTCGGCAGTCTGAGCCTCGCCAAAAAAAACGGAGCGCAATACTACCCTGAAAGACACCAGAAGCAGCCACTCAGATTCTCTCTGGAAACGTCGAATGAACGACCGCTAACGGGGTCAGAGCAGTCATTCCGTACAGACCAAGGAGTCAAGCGACCACGAAAAGGTGGTGGCCGAAAAGAAGGGGTTGCCTTTTCGAGAAGCAAGGACAAGGATGGCAGTTTCAAGCACACGACGAGCTTCGCAGCGAACGACATTCCCAGTGTCAGCGGAAAAGACGGATTGAATTCCGCCTATCCTTCCGATTTCTTATATCCGCCGTCCTCTGAGATTGCCCTTCCGGACCCAAGGATCTAGTATTCGTTAAGTACGTTTCCTTGGCGTGGAGGCCCCTGTTGATCGGCCAGAACATCTCCCATTACAAAATTACCTCCAAGCTCGGTGAAGGCGGGATGGGTGAGGTGTATCGCGCCACCGATACCAAGCTCAACCGAGATGTGGCGTTGAAGGTCCTGCCTGATGCTTTTGCAGCGGATCGAGAGCGCATGGCCCGCTTCTCCCGAGAAGCCCAGGTGCTGGCGTCTTTGAATCACCCCAACATCGCCTCCATCTACGGTCTCGAAGATTCCGACGACAAGCACGCCCTGGTGTTGGAGCTGGTTGAAGGGGAAACCCTGGCAGAGCTTATCCAGAAGGGAGCCATTCCAATAGAAGACAGCCTGAAGATCGCTCTCCAGATGGCTGAAGCACTGGAAGCGGCCCATGAGAAGGGCATCATTCACCGAGACCTCAAACCGGCAAATGTGAAGATCACACCGGAAGGCAAAGTGAAAGTCCTGGACTTCGGGCTGGCCAAGGCACGGAAGAAGAGATCCCTGCTGCTGATCTGACTCATTCGCCGACACGAACGGACCAGATGACCAATGTCGGCATGATCCTGGGAACGGCAGGCTACATGAGCCCGGAGCAGGCGCGGGGCCAGGAGGTAGATAAGAGAACGGATATCTGGGCTTTCGGGTGTGTCCTGTTTGAGATGCTGACCCGCAAGCAGGTGTTTGGTGGTGAGACCGTCACGGACATCCTGGGAGCGATTGTGCACAAAGAGCCGGACTGGAAGGCCCTACCTGAGAGCACACCCCAGGGTATCCAGCGACTGCTCCGCAGGTGTCTTGAGAAAGATCCCCACAATCGCCTCCACCACATAGCCGACGCCCGCATCGAGATCAGACAGGCTCAGACCGAGCCCGTTGGCCCGACCCTGGAGCCGGTAGCTCCAGTAGTCGCCTCTTCGAGTTGGCGATGGGCGATTCTTGGAGGGATCATTGGCCTCGCAGGGAGCATCGCCGGTGTTTTCCTTTGGAATCTGGCGGACCACAGTCAACCCAGACAGCCCACCGTTGCGCAGTTTCCTGTTGTCCTTCCTGAGGGTGCGACGCTTCGCGGTTATCTATTGGCACTATCACCCGATGGGACCCAGCTGGTTTACGCGGCCCACCGAGAGGGTACCCGTCAACTGTATGTACGTGCCCTGGATCAACTGGAGTCCAAACCGATCCCCCACACCGAAGGGGCCATGCATCCATTCTTTTCTCCTGACGGGAAGTGGGTGGGCTTCTTTGCTCTTGAGCAAGCAGCATTGAAGAAAGTATCCCTGATGGGTGGAACACCCCAGACCCTCTGCGAAGTAAGAGTCAGCCGGGGCGGCAGTTGGGGTCAGGATGGCACGATCGTTTTCGGAGAAACGGCCGGAGGACTCTGGAGGGTCTCGGACGCAGGGGGCACCCCCAAGGAACTGACCAGAGGGCCGTGTTTTCGTCCCCAGATTCTACCTGGGGGAAAGGCAGTGATATTCAACCGCTTGGAGAAGGGAGGAACGAGCATAACGGTGCTGTCTCTGAAAACGAGTGAGGAGCAGGTTCTCATCAAGCGTGGGAGGTCCCCCCGTTATGCGCCCAGCGGTCACCTCATCTACGCTTTGGACGAAAAGCTGCTGGCGGCACCCTTCGATCTGAAAACCCTCAAGGTGACGGGAGATTCCAAACCGGTGCTGGAGGGCCTCTGGAGCACTGTGGGGTCGGAGCAGTACAGCATATCGGAGAACGGAACGCTGGCCTATATTCCCAGGGGGGACCCGGCAAGGAGTGGGAATAGGCTGTCCTGGGTAGATCGCCAGGGCGAACAACAGGCAGTCACGGAAATGCGGCGAGACTTTTCCTCCGTTCGCTTTTCGCCCGATGGGAAGCGTCTGGCCGTGGCATTGGGATCGTTCCGAGACGCTGAGATCTGGATCTATGAAATAGCCCGAGGGATCTTGAGTCCGTTGACGACTGGGGGAGGTTTCTCTCCCATCTGGACTCCAGAGGGCACTCGACTGGCATTCGGGCGGCAGGGAAGCCAAACCGGTCTCTTTTGGAAGGCAGCTGACGGCAGTGGTGAGGTCGAGCAACTCACGACGGAGTTCGGGTTACCCTTCTCCTGGTCTCCCGACGGTAATCTATTGGCGTTTGGAAAGATCGATCCCTCACTAAACCAAGGGGGATTATAAATAAACGTTGACAAACCCGCTTCTATTAGGGTAGAATCTTCTTAGACTTAAGGAGGTTCCCGATGGCACAAAAAGCACCAGGCAAAGCTCACCGAGAGGGGCTGACACTCATTCAACTAATGGAGATGTTCCCTACCGAAAAAGCGGCTACCAATTGGTTTGGGTCGGTTCTGTGGATCAATGGCCGATGCTGCGGCAAGTGCGGCAGTGTGCGGACGACTGAAGCAACCCACAAGTACATGCCTTACTGGTGCTCGGACTGCCGCAGCTACTTCAGCATTCGGACGGGAACGCCGATGGCTAATTCCAAGGTTCCCCTCCGCAAGTGGGCGATTGCCATTTACCTCTGCCTGACCAGTCTCAAGAGCGTTGCCAGCATGAAACTCAGCAGGGATATCGGGGTCTCTCAGCCTACCGCATGGTTCATGCTCCATCGTATCCGTGAGGCATGGGCTAGTGGCGACAGTGACGGTTCTTACTCCGGTCCGGTGGAAGTGGACGAGAGCTATTTCGGTGGGCGACGGCGCAATATGAGCAACGCCAAGCGGAAAGCTCTAGCGGACACCGGGCGCGGTCCTGTTGGGAAGGTTGCCGTAGTCGGGGCGAAGGATCGGGCGAGCAATCAGGTTGCGGCCAAAGTGGTTCGTAACACCGATGCCGAAACACTGCAAGGTTTCGTTACCGATCACACTGCCAAAGGCGCAACGGTCTATACCGACGATGCCCCAGTCTACGACAGCCTCCCCTTCACTCATACGGCGGTGAAGCACTCCGTAGCGGAATACGTCAACGGTATGGCGCATGTCAATGGAATCGAGTCGTTTTGGTCGATGCTAAAGCGGGCTCACAAAGGGACGTTTCACAAGATCAGTCCGAAGCATCTTGACCGCTACATTCAGGAGTTCGCCGGAAAGCACAACATCCGCGAATCAGGAACGCTTGTCCAGATGCGAGACACCGTTGTCCGCCTTGTCGGCCACAGGCTCCTTCTCCGTGATCTCATCGCGGACAACGGCCTTGCGTCGGGTGCCAGGTCGTAGCGGCCGGAACAGGGCGCGAGCCAGCGTCTCCGGCGTAGCGCCTACCAAATCCCGCTTCGGATCAAGTACAGGTCTCATGTGGGAATTATATACCAAGTCATGCGTGCCTTCTCTGATCCCGGCTATGGAACAGCGTTCTATTTTTCCAGCTTTTCTGCTATTGTATGCACATGTCTCTATCGGAAAATGAAGTCTGGCGGAGTGAGAGTGGGGAACTTTCCCGGCTTGTAGGTGACGTTCTTAAGGCGTTTGGTGGAACTGACCATCCTTCGTTGGAAGTCGTGCAACTCGCTGTGCATGACGCTGCGTGCGAAGTACTCTTGAGCTGTCCGAAGGATTTCATCGCGGTCACCCGACACCCTGCACCGGGGACAACGTACCACGTCACTGCGACCTTCCTCTTTGACAAGTTCAGGAATTTCCTTACATCGGCGGCAAACGAGCGTCTTGCTAATCTCGGCCAGCGCCCGACGATAGACGAGCGAGTACCTCCTGTCAATGTTTATTTATAATCCCCAAACCAAGACATTGGTGTGCTTCCCCTCGGAGGTGAACCTCAGCCCTTTCTTGCCACCGAGTTTGCGGAAAACCAGCCCGTGTTCTCGCCGGACGGTCGGTGGATTGCCTTTACCTCCAGACGCTCGGGCCGAGCCGAGGTGTACGTAAAACGCTACCCCGAAGGGGGCGGGATTGAGCCCATATCCACAGACGGAGGGGTTCAGCCGCTATGGGCGCACAGTGACAGGGAGCTTTTCTATCGGAATGGGGAAAAGGTGATGGCGGTCTCCATCCAGACGGAGCCAACACTTAAAGCGGAAGCCCCGAGACTGCTGTTTACCTATTCGGAAGGCTCTTCGATCACTAGTTATTTGCCTTTGTCTTACGACATCGCCCCGGACGACCAGCAGTTCGTGTTCATCCAGCAGGAGGGGTGGCCAACCCAAATCAACGTCGTCCTCAACTGGTTCGAGGAACTCAAGCGGCTGGTGCCGACCGACAATTGAGAACATTAGCATCTGGTGAAGGACAGTCTCCGATCTGCCGACTGCTCCACCGCCGCTTGGCGTAGTTCGCTCCTCCTGCGGATTGATTGCCTCGATTCTGGGAGATAGGACATCGAGAATCTTGGAAACAGAAGGCAGCTGAGAGCAGCACCTTGCGCCGCCGAAATTGCGCCGCAATTATCTAACCCTTGGGCTGGTCTCCATAATGAATTGAGAGCGCAAGAAACATCGACTAACCTCCCCGCCTAGATTCCAGTGAAACCCTTGCCACTGCTGAGTTATAGCGCGTTGAAAAAGTGCGCCTACAGCGCGCCAGAGTTGGCTTTCTGAGCCACGCGTAAGGGTTAGTATTAACAACAAGGAGTTCGTCGATCCTGGGGCTTCTCAGGGCAATCTAGGGGCACTTTTAGGGTAGGGTTTCGCCCCGTTTTTCGCCTCGCAGGATGTGAGCATCGGCGCGTACAGAAGAGCGTCGGCGAGGCCACAATTCACCGGCCAACTGGTGCCACGAAGTTCGCCCCTTTATGCTTGCAGAATCGACGAACCAAGGGAGGGAACAACTATAAAAATTGACGTGCGAGCACTGGGCTGTCGGTCACCATGGTATATCCCCCACCTAGGTGGCTGATTCACCAAGGTATATCCCCCACCCCGTCACCAGGGTAATTCCCCCGGGGCGTCACCAAGGTATATCCCCCACCTGATCATCTCGGACCTGACAGAGGCGAAGGCCATCCTGCTTCGAACAGAAGGAGGATGGATGGCCAGAAGGAAGCTGAGCATGAATGAGTATCTAGAGATGGTCTACCAGTGGCACCGAGGACGGAGCGTGCGGCAGATTCGAGACTCTTTGAGGATGTCCCGCAAGACGATCCACAAGTACCTGCGCCGGCTGGCGGAGGAGGGACTGAGTCGGGAACGGCCTTTACCCGGGGAGGCACAACTGGCGCAGATGGTCGCCTCGGTGGTGAAGTCGGCCGTCTTTGAGCAGCCCGCGAGGGAACGGATCCGGCCCTACCACCCGCAGATTGTCGATTGGCTCAATCAGCCGGACATGACTCTTCGACAAGTGCAGCGGCTGCTCGAGGAGAATCACCACGTGGGGGTCAGCTACATGAGCGTCTATCGCTATGTACGCACTCACATCCAGCCACTCGAGAGGCCGGTGACCGTGCGCCTGCACCCTCCAGCCGGGGAGCAAGCTCAAGTCGATTTTGGGTATGCCGGACTGATGCGGGATCCACAAAGCGGCAACTTACGCCGAGCCTGGGCCTTTATCCTGATCCTCAGCCACAGTCGCCATCGCTTCGTGCGCTTTGTGTTTCGGCAGGACAACCGCACCTGGCTGGACTGTCATATCCGCGCCCTGAAGTTCTTTGGGGGTTGCCCCACCCTGATCGTGCTCGACAATCTGAAAAACGGAGTCCTGCGGCCGGATCTGTACGATCCGACGCTCAACCCGGCCTACGCCGAGCTCGAGCGGCACTACGGTTTCGTGGCCGACCCGGCCAAGGTGGCCATGGCTCGTCACAAAGGAAAGGTCGAACGATGTGTGCCCGTCGTCCGTCAACAGATCTTAGCGGGACGCGAGTTCCGAGACATCGACGAGGCCAACCGAAGAGCGCTGCACTGGTGCCTCCAAGAGGTGGGCCTGCGAGAGCACGGCACCACCCATCGCAAACCTTATGAGGTCTTTCTGGCCGAGGAAGCCCCGCAGCTGCTCCCCCTGCCCGCGCAACCCTATGAGGCTCCCGAATGGAAACAGTGTACCGTGCATTCGGACTGCCATCTGATCCTGGACAAGTGCTACTACTCGATCCCGTATCCGTACCGGGGAGAGAAGCTCTGGGTGCGCGCCGACCTGAAGCTGCTGCGGGTCTATCGGGAGCATCAGCTGATCAAGAGCCATGTCCGGGTCTTCGAGCCCGGAACTTGGCAGACCGATGAGGCGGACTACCCTCCGGACAAGCGGGTCTATCTAGAGCAGACCCCTGCCTATTGTCGCGCCCAAGCGGAGCAGCTGGGGCCGGAGGTCGGCCGCTATATGGGACGCATCCTGGCCGATCATGCCATGAGAAACGTGCGCAAGGCCCAGGCGGTGCTGCGCTTAGGCCAACGCTACGGAGCCACCGCCTTGGACCAGGCCTGTCACCGAGCTCTGAGCTTTGACAATCTGCGCTTGGCCAGTCTCAAGGAGATTCTGGAAAAAGGGCTGTGGCGAGAACCCACGACACCGACCCGACCCACGAGCCCGGCCCCCGCTGCCTGTCGTTTCGCCCGACCCCATGATTACTTCGTCAACTCGCAGACGCAGGAGGTCCAATGAGTCACTATCAACACCTCGTCGAGCAACTCAAGCAGCTGCGCCTGGGAGGTTTGGTGGACAGCCTGGAGCTGCGGCTGAAAGAGGCAGAGAAACAACAGCTGTCCTACCTCGACTTTCTGAGTCTGCTGATTCAGGATGAACTCCAACGACGCTCCCAGAGCAAGTTCGCCCGCCGGCTCAAGAAAGCCTGCTTTAGCGACCTCAAGACGCTCGAAGAGTTCGACTTCAAGTTCAATCCGGCCATTGAGCGCCGCCGCATCTATGATCTGGGGACCTGTCACTTCATCGAGAACAAAGACAACATCTGTCTGTGCGGGCCGGTAGGTGTCGGGAAGTCCCACATCGCCCTGGCCTTGGGACACGAGGCGGTCCGCCGCGGCTTTGAGGTCCGCTATATCCAGGCGCCTCGTTTGTTCCGGACGCTTCAGGCCGCTCACGCCGATCTGTCCCGCGACCGGTTGCTGAAACACTACTGCAGCTACGATTTTTTGATCATTGACGACTTTGGACTCAAGCCCCTGACCGATCAGCAGGCCGATGATCTGTACGACATCGTCTACGAACGCTATCAAAAAGGGTCACTGATGCTGACCAGCAATCGCAGTGTCCAGGAATGGATGGCCTTGTTTCCCGATCCCATCCAGGCCAACTCGCTGCTGGATCGGCTCTGCCACAACACCCATCAGCTGGAGTGGGAGGGAGAATCCTATCGAAGGCGCAAGCGCCCAGGAAAAACCTCCAAGAACAAGGAGGTGTCCTGATGAGCACCTTCCCCAGCACTCGGCTGAAGATCAAAAGCGGCGACGGGTGGTTTGCCGCTGACCGGAGCTGGCAATCCGCCGCGCAGAAACTCTCCGATGGCGCCTTTAAGCTGTTTGCTTACCTCTCGCTGGGAGCCGAACGAAGCACCGGACGCTTTGTCTTTCGTCAGGGTGAGCTGGCGATGGCTCTGAACAAGTCCCGTCGCTCGATCGGCAAGTACCTGAGAGAACTCGAAGAAAAACAGCTCTGCCAGATCGCTCTGAGCTCCAACCAGCATGCCACCGGGACCCTTCAGATCCAAGACGACTACTGGCCCTATGAGCGGTCTCCCGGGACGGACGCTCTTGATTCGACTCAATCGGCTCAAAGACTCTACGTCGAGGCCCTCGAGCAGATGTTGCTGAGCCGGCCCTGTGTCCGTTGTCGGTACTCGGCCGCAGATCGCCAACTGGCCGCCCAGTGGTTCCAGCAGGAGGTACCGCTGGAGGATATCGAGCAGGCCATCCTCTTAGGATGCGGACGCAAGTACGTCTCTTGGCTCAATGCTGCTCAAGGACAGCCCATCGGCAGCCTTCACTACTTTGCACCCATCCTGGAGGAGGTTGCCGTCAACCCTCTTTCGGACGCGTATCGGGCGTTCAATCGGTGGCAAATCTGGCGACTAGAACAGCGCTGGCTGAGGACCCAGAAGGACTCTCAAACTTCCCAGGAGGCAACTGGTTGGGAAAAGTTTTCCCAACCAAAACCAACAAAACCAGAGAGAGACGAGATGATGATGACTCCCAAAGTGGGGGAATTACCCTGGTGACAGGGTGGGGGATATACCTTGGTGATTGACACTGGGCTACAGCTTTGCTCTGCTGTGGGGAGGAGCTGTCTTCATAACGGGCAGTGCAAATCTGATCTGGCCGACCTATGGCACTGGATTCCTGGAAGTCCTTGCTTCCGTTTATCCGGGATACCAAGGTACAGCTTCGTTTGGCCAGGTCCTTGTGGGCACCCTCAGCGGTCTCGTGGACGGTTTCGTGGGCGGGCTGGTATTGGGCTGGCTTTACAATCTCTTTGCGAGATAGAGATGAGGAAAGGGAATTCTTCCGACCGCGAAGAACACCGCTATCGCGAAGGTGCTATAGCGCCGATATGGAGAGCGGAGTTTCCGTCGGGAGCACCGTAAAGATCGAACAAGAATCCAACGTCGAGAGTGCATCTCGGGCCGAGACCCGTAGAATCCACGGCTTGTGGCCGGGTGTAGCTCTCGACGGAATCTCCTCGCTGTTTCGGAGGGTTGAGAGGGCGACGGAGCACTAAGAGATACAGCCCACACACTGGGTCTTATTTGGAAGGGAGTATTTGGTAGGAGGCTCTACCACTCGACTCCATCGCCCTCCAGATATCGAGCCTACTCCAGAGGGCTGACCGAATTAGGAAGTTTCCGTATACCCAATTTCCGGCGCCAGGAGTTTACAGGACTCATAGGTTGCGCTTCCTCAGTGGAGAGTCCAGGTAAGTGGCCAACTTCTGACAACCGCGACTCCTCCCCCGGCTTTTCAACCGAAGCTTGGCTGTCCATCCTGAAACCGTTTCTCCAACAGCCGCACCGTGGCTATGACCTGAGTGCCTTCCTCATCCCGATGCAGGCCATCTTCCGACCCGATTCGAGCGTGTGCCAGTCCTTCCCTTCGGCGCGGTACCCATGGGCTAGATAGAAGCTCTCTGCGGTCAATGAAGAGTTGAGACTCAACTCCTTCGATCCCATCTCGCTTGCAAGCTTCTCGATGGCACTCAAAAGCGCGAACCCGATCCCGCGACGACCCACCTGCGGAGCAACATAGAGGGCCTCCAGTTCGCCCATCGCTGGAACGATGCTGGAGAAGCCAACCACCCGCCCATCCAGTTCCGCGACCAGAGTTGTTCTCTCGCCTGACCCGATAGTGCGGGCAAAGCTTTCTGTGCGCTCCGCAGTCACTGGGGGTGACCAGTCCTGTCGAGTTTCGAGGTCGTAGTCGACTGCTGCTGTTTCGTGGACCGCATCGTAGTGAACACGCAAGACGTCCTCGGCGTCTTCGATGCGGATTGGGCGAATGGTCAGGGACATGGTTCTGTTGATCTCCAGCGGTCGCGACCATAGCAGCTGAAGTCAGCCTGCTCCTAGCCGTCAACCCCCAACTCCCTCAAACACGCCAAAATCTCGTGATCCAGCTGCATCATTCCCGGACCACCATCGAGGCTTACTTCGTCGAATAGAGCAGACCAACCGCTGTACCTTCGAGTGTCTTCGTCGACTAGCTCGAATCGGATCTGTGCATCCTCGCGGATGATGCAGACCAGCACCGAGGGGTAGTCTCGGGTTCTGCTCAGGAAATATAGTTTTCGAAGCGCTTTCGTATTACCTTAAAGTCGGTCACGGTCAGCAAACCTCTGCTCGAAGCGCTTTCTGAAGCGGCCGTATTCGCGGACCATGGGGTGATCTTACTCTATGGCTGTAGACAGGCATTCGTTCTGATCGTCTACTCCTTCTCCCCCTTCCAGAGCTTCTTTGATCCGCCTGACCCTAGTCTCGAATGATGGATCTCAGCATGGGCCAGAAATAGGGTCCAGGATATCGCTCAGCAGTTCCTTCTGCTGGACAGTGTCCAGGCCCCATCGTGAGCCAAGTTGTGGGAGGGACGGCAGGTGTTACACTGAACTGGAACGTGCAGATTCAAGTGAGCCTTTGGGGAATGAGCCAAGAATGGAGGCCTCATCATGCCTATTTACCGGTGTCGGTGGCCAAACGGAGATTTCTCCTTTGTCTCGGCGGCTAATAAAGACCTAAATTGAGCGATTGGTGGGCCAAGGGATGTCACACCTTTGAGCTAAGATGCTGACGGGTTAGGAGTTAGCGGTAGATGCGCTACCGAAAAGCTCCTAACCCAAAAGGTGAAACAACTATGAGCCACGATAGCATCCTTCCCTGTCATTCTGAGGGGTCTGTTTCCTGGATTATAGATGACGTGCAACCCACGTCGGAGACCTTAACCGGACGCGCCGGCCTGAGCCTGTTTGTCCGCTATGTGCGGAGCCGGGGTCTGTACCCCCACCTGGATCGGCTGTTTGGCTCCTTGCGCAAAAGCCGCAAGGGACAGCCGGTGACGGAGATCTTCAAACAGTTGCTGTGCTTCTTGCTGGACGGATCGAGCCGCCATCTGGTGTCCTTCGACGCCTTGAAGGAGGATCCGGGCTATGGGGGAGCGATCGAGACGAAGCCAGAGGCCTTGCTCTCCTCTCACGCCGTCAAGCGTTTTTTCGGCGGCTTTTCCATGTGGCGCATCTGGCTCTTTCGCCGACTCCTGCAGCAACTGTTTCTGTGGCGGCTGCGGTTGCAACAGCCGGCCCTGATCCTGCTGGGGATGGACACCATGGTGATGGACAACGACGAGGCCCCCCAGCGCCACGGCGTGGCGCCGACCTACAAGCGGGTCAAAGGGTTTCAGCCGCTTCAGGTCACCTGGGGCCGCTTGCTCATCGATGCCGTCTTTCGGGGAGGAGACAAGCATTCCAACCACGCCGACACGGCCCAGAAGACCCTGAGTCATCTGGTCCAGAAGATTCGCCGAAAGTACCGCTCCGACGTGCCGATGATCGTGCGTCTGGACGCCGGCTTTTTCGATCAAAAGCTGCTGAAGGTCTTGGAAGAACTCCAGGTCGGCTACATCGTCGCCGGCAAGCTCTATGGCGATGTGCAACAGTACATCTTGAAGCTGGAGGAAACGGCCTGGGGAGTCTCTCGCAACGGCGATCAGGAGTGGAGCTATGTGGAACTGGGAGACCGGCGGGGTAGCTGGAAGAAGTGCCGCCGGGCCCTGTTCTGCCGGCCGGCTTATGAGGACCGGCAGCGCCTTTTGGAGTTTGCCCGTCCCGATCAGATCCTGTACACCAATCTCGGTTGCGGCTCCGCCGTGGACGAGCAGCTAGGGCAAGCGGGGCTTGAGCGTTGGCTTCAAGCCGAGGCCATCCTGGAAGGCTATCATGGCCGCGGAGCCGACGAGTTGGTGCATCGAGCCCTGAAGGACTTTGCCTCACAAACTCTTCCGTTTAAGCGTTTTGCTGCCAACGCGGCCTATTACTACACGTTGCTCGTAGCCTTTTTCCTTTACGAGTGTTTCAAGGAAGATGTGTGCCAGCCCGTGGTACCGCTCAACTGCTACCCCACGACCTTACGCCGGCGGATCGTCGACGTGGCGGGGAAAATCGTGCGCCATGCCGGCCAGATCCTCCTGAAAGTCACAGCCGCCACCTGGAAGCAGCTTCAAATCGACCGGCTCTGGCAAAAGAGCGCCCACCCGCCGCCTTTCGCCTGGGTCTAAATCGCAAAAAACCAAAGCCTCCTTGCAGCCTCGCGGCCCCCGTGTGTCCAATATCGCCTCGGCTCAGGGTTTCTCCTCTTTTCGGGAGGGAAAATCGCCACCCTCCACCCTTCTGAGCTCACCCAGTACTCCCTCCCGTCGGAACTCGCATCTGGGCGACCTCCATCTTGCTAAAATGAGTAGAATCGCTCAATTTAGGAAAGAAGTAGCTGTCGAAGCTCTGGATGAGGTAGACAACGCAGAAGGCTGTCCTCTCTCCGTCGTTAGAGATTTCATGGCTCACTTTCGGCTGGCTGAAGATGGGACGTTTGAGTTTGAGGGCTTTGGAGAGGCAACCGAGGAAACTCTGTGGCAAGCCTACCCGATGCTGGATCAGACGGTGAATCAGATTCTTAAGGATGATCCCGGCTTTGAGCTGCACGGTAGCAGCACACCGGAGCAGGAGCAAAGGATCAGGGATGCCGTCAAGAAGGAGCAAGAAAGGGTGAAGCCTAGAAGGGTCAAACAGCCAGAGACTCTACTGGGTCAGGACATCAAGAGAGCTATGGATGCACCCACCAGTATGATCGACCGGGAGATTAGGAAGAAGACTGCTGAGAGACTCAAGAATTTCAAAGGGGAGGGCAAGCCAAACTGAGCACTTCTGTGTGTGAATCCGTGTGAGAAAATCCGTGTAAAATCTGCCAAAACGTGGGAAATCGCGGAAAATCGGAAAAAGCTAAATGACCCTGCGTCAACAACTTACTGAAAATGAGGAGGTTGTGAAACTCAGGGATACTCCCTTACAAGGAGGAAGTCACAGGTTCAAGTCCTGTACCGCCCACCAATCTTTTCAATGAGTTAGGAGGATTCGGTCGAGGCCACTCTTTCGAGTGTGTCGGTTTTTGTGTCAGTTTGGCAGGCAGAATCGAGGGCCTTGACCGCTCGGGCCTTGTGTGCGGGTGAGAGGTGGGCGTAGCGCTCGGTCATCCGTGTACTGGAATGGCCAAGCAGTTCGGCAATCGTCTTTAGGTCCACTCCGCCCATCGCCAAGTGGCTGGCAAAAGTGCGGCGAAGCGCCTCGCGGCGTGGCTCTCGACGTCAGGAGTCGATGCCAAGGACAAGGTCGGGAACATGCGGGGAGGCTGGAAAGCTACGGTCCACTGGGATGACAAAATCATCCGACAACACTACCGGATAAGAAAATTCCTGCCTGATGGGTCCCCTCTCGTCGCCAGCCTCCCTTTCCTCACGCATCAAGGCCTCTTCACTGACCTCGAGCTGGGATGAAGCCGACAGCCCCTTGACCCCGTCGCCTTTGTTATCCAACTCGGATCTTCCTTCCATAGTAGCTATGAATGAAGATCAACCCGAGGAGGGCCAGTGCGAAGATCGCGACGATCTGTGCTTCACTGAATCGGGAGATGATGTTGCTGCTGACGGCGCTGTAGTAGGGGTTATCCAGCCACAGATGCGGTCTCAACCGGTCGACCTCTTCCGCGCGCATGACGAGGGTGCTGGTGTGCAGAGTCTTGGCAAAGTACTTCTCCATGATCTGGTTTTCTCGATACGCAACCGTGACCAGAAAGCGGAGATCTTCCTCGGGTTCCTCTTGGGTTGATGCTTCGAGATAGACCTCGCGGCGGAATATGTGGACCAGCGCTTCGTGTACAAACGGATTCCCAAACGAAGTGTAGCGTTCGAGGAACCGGGAGAGCTTAGAGCGATCTCCTCCAAAATTATCCAGTATCTGAGCCACCTCCTTCCCCCGATTCTCGTCACTTTGGGCGAGTTCATGAGGCTGCAGTCGAGAGTAGAAAGTACCGATCTCCGGATCAACGTAGCGGTATCCGTATTCGACCATTGCTGTAGAGTTTTCCTTCAAGAAGCCTAGAAAGGGAATATGCTCGGTGCACCATGCAACTCGCGCGGGCGTATTGAGCAGGCTGGCCCCCAGGAGCACCAGAGCGAGAGCAGCCAAACGGCAGACGAATCGAATACTGGAGGGGCTTGGCGCCCCTGCCACCGTGGTTGGCCTGATGCCTTTTGAGATCGCGATCTGTACCAGCGCTGCTCCAGCAAAGTCCAGCCAGATATCATCGAATCCCCAGTATCGATCCGGCGTGATCCACTGTAGTGCTTCGTCGAGAGTTCCAACGATTGCGCCGATCACGGCGGCACCAAAGTAGACGCTGACGTCCTTCAGGCGGTGCCTGAGTGCCCAATAGCCCAGGAATCCAAGAGCGCCATACTGAACGAAGTGGAGCGCTTCCTCGGGAGCGCCCCTCAACCTTATGGTATAGCCGATGAAGATGGCAGAGATCGTCAAGAGCCAGAGGTAGTTAATCGTCGCCAACGATTGCCGGCGCCTGAGATGGACGACGATCGCAGCTGCTAGAACGACAATCAACGCGATGGTCGAGTAGGTGAAGGCAGCCCGGGAAAAATGGGTTTCGATAAATCCTCCGATGGCGCGTGCCAGCGGAACCGTAGCGAAAATGATGAGCGACCAGATGCCGAGGAGGAGCCAGGGCACCCATTCCCTTTCGAGCCGCGAGCCTGTCGACATTACCTAAGAACTCCTGTCTTCCGATCGGGGGAGCTACCAGTCGCACTGGACCACTCAGGCCGAAAACCCCTCCTGCTACCATTTCAAGGAGCACAGCAGCACTGAGTCTAGACGGAGAAGTGGTGACTGAAAATCTGGCGAGGGCGTCCGGGTTCCTCGACGCGGACCAGCAGTCGATGCTGCCCCTGTGTCAGTGCCAGGGCGGGAATCTTCCAGGCCCAGTGGTGGTTGGCCTGCAAATCACCGAAATGTCGACCCCGGTTGGTCGGCCTCAGGCTCTGTAAGGGTCCGTCGTCGATCTGTGCCGAAACTTCCGTCATGTTACTTCCGTCAAAAACGTTGACCAGTAGCTCCTCCTCTCGATTGCCGGGAAGCCTCTGTGGCCGTCCCACGATTTCACCGACCGCCGCGACGCGCGACTCGGCACTGCCCAGGTAGTCGTGTGTGAGCCTTTCACCTGACCACTCGAACATCCGGTAGCCCCGCGGCTCTCCACTGGTTCCGTTTTCACGTTGGCCCGCCTTAGCCTGCCACCAGGTGCCGCAGACGCTGACCGATTCGACGAACTCGATGTCCGACTGGACTGTCCTCTGGTTCTCGTGCAGGTGTCCCTGCAACACCATCCTGACGTCGTTCTGCCGAAGTAGCTCTATGGCCTCTTCGGCATTGGAGACGACCCATTGGGGGGACTTCGACGCGGTGGTACCCATTCGTTCGGGGAAGCTGGAGACCAACGGAATGTGGATCGCCACGATGCTGGTCATTCCTTCGGGTACGGCTGCAAGGTCAGCAGCCAGCCACTTCAGTTCTTGTTGGCCCAGTCGGCCGATCACTCCACCAGACTCACCAAGGGTCGGATCGATTGCACAGCCGTCCAGGGTGATACAGTGCAAAGTGTCGAGATCAAACGAGTAGTAAGTTGGACCGAAGAGTTGGTGAAAGCGGCTACGAGGGTCGAACTGCTCCAACAGGAACTCGTGGTTCCCGAGGGCGTGCCGTACCGGCATTCGAAGCCGACTCACCAGATCGACGTAGAGCGGGCCATTGAGATGGTCCAACGAGATGTCTCCACCCACCCAGCAGGCGTCCGGCAACGGGTCGAGCGAGTTGATCTCGTCGATCGTCTGGTTCATCCGGACGACCGATTCCTGTGCGTTCCCTTCGGTGAGGTGCACGTCGGTCATATACAGTAGCCGGTTGGACCGTGCAGCTCCTATATCCGTCAGATTGAAGAGGGGGCGTCGGCTAATCGCCGTAGCGGTCGGCAGGTAGAAAAGATCGGTCCAATAGCCGCGGGGCAAGGTGACGAATAGGAACCGTCCGCTGTCGGGACCGACTCGAATGCTGAACTCACCGGCTGAGTCAGTCCGCACAACGCGCAGCCCCTCGGAGACACGGACGCCGGCCAGGGGCGTCTTTCCGGAAACGACTGCCCCCCGGACCTCGGTCTCTGGGATCGGTGCTGCCAGGGCCCGGGACCACGCTTGCGTGCCCACCGTCAGTCCTAAGGCCGCGGCCCGTTGAAGAAAGGTTCGACGATCCACTTCGGTCATCTCAGATTCCAGCTCGGCGGTGTTCCAGAACTGCTCGTTTCGTGTCGCAGCCCTTCCCAAGGGGCGTGCCAGTTTACCACAGCAGCAGTCCGGGCCTGGTGCGTTGATGCTCAGGAACCATCCGGCGGAGAAGGACCTCAGGGTGACCTGGACCCATTGATCCTCTCCGACCAACCGAGATGACATCTGCGCAAGATCTATGAAATGGATCCCTTGAGCTGTCGGCGGTTCTTTGAGGATCATCGCCGTCATCGAACAGCCTCAGATCATCCGGCAGATTCTAGCCCATTTGAAGTTAGGGCAACGGTCCCAACGTGCTCCCCCACCCCCGTCACACAAGCTTGCCCAGGGCTTCTCATCGATCTCCCAATCCACCTCATTTCAGCTCTTTTTCGGTCGTTTCCACCTTCTTCCTAGAGCTCCATCAAAAAGGAAAGTCCTATTAATGCACTTCATAACTACAGTCGTGTTTACAGATGGAGCTTGTGACAAGAACCTCTTAGCCTGAAACTACTGTCTTGTTGAGACCCGGGAAATAGCAGACAATCTCCCTTGGTAGGAGGAAGTCACAGGTTCGAGCCCTGTACGGCCACCAAAATAGATGTTGATTAGACAGTGCTTTCTCGAATTCATCCCTGCTGTCCTCTTCTGCTGGGCAACTCTCGCGTTGGTGGGCTGCGCTGGCAAGACTGATGACGGGGGAGGAGACCCGGAAAAGAGTCAGCCAGAGGCGCAGGACCTCGATGTGTCGACCGACCTGGCCTTTGCCCTGGGTCGGACCTCGCTCACCCTCAGTGGTACCGTCCACCCGCATGGCCGCTACGCAACCGCCTATTTCGAGTACGGCACCACGCCAGACTACGGGTCCCGGACCGAGGAGCTGGAGCTTCCTCCTCGGCTTGCCGCCTACTACGCAGAGGGTTGGGATCAGCATTTCTCTGGATGGCAGGTCTACTACGACTGTGAATCTCAGCACTACCCCTCGGGTGGAGCTTCGGGCGGATACATCCGCGTCACCGATCAGGATCTCCTCAACGATTTCAATCACGAGGCCAGCGGCGCCCTTCATCTGATGACGGGGATGAACACCGGCCCCGTCAACGAACCCAGTGTCATGCTGGGGGGTGGCGATCCGGATCTGAGGGACGCCGAGGTATCGCTCTGGGTGCGTGGTCGCGACTGGGTACCGAACGGATCCGAGTTCGTCTGCTGGCTTCAGAGCCAGAGCAATATCGAGCTGCTGGACGAAAAAGGCTGGAGACGCGCCAACTGGGCCTTCGTCGGAACCTACCTCACGCAGCACCTCTTGAAGGGCGACTGGCAGGAAACGCGTTGGATCCTCCACAACGATCCGGCTCAGTGGTCCTACGGGGGACATAACCCCATCCAACAGGGCCCTAGAGCTGACCGTTACGAATACTGGTCCATCAACGATTCCCTGGCCCACTGGAACTGCAACTTCCTTCTTCTCTCAGCCTTCGTGACCCCTACTCGGCCTCCCAGCGGCGCCATCGACTTCGATTCACTCGAGATCAAGTACCGCAATCATTCCCTGCTGCTGCCAAGCAATGGAGGTCGCTTGGAGAATGCCCCCGAGAGTCCGGGACAAGATCCGGCGAAACTCACCGATGGCTGGCGGCACGGCCCCGACCGCATGTGGCACTGCGCGGCCGATCCCTCTGGACCACAGGAGATCGTCTACTCTTTTCAGAAAGAGGTGACAATCGAGAGGCTACAGCTCCACCAGAATCCGGAGTGGCCCACGAAGGAGGTCCAGGTCCAGGCTTCGAGCGATGGAAAGTCTTATACCGAGATCGCCCGCACTACACTTCCCGAGTCCAGCGAGCACGGCCCCAACTACGCCCACTCCTCGATCCAGAACCTATCCGCAAGCGCCCGACACCTCAGGGTTCGCCTGCTGTCCGGATACCAGAGCCAGCATTGGGGGTTGGGCGAGATCGAAGTCTTTGGATCGGGTGCTGCAAAGCTTCCCGAAGATGCTCCCTGCCCGGTCAACACAGACATCCATGACCTGATTCCGGGCGAAACGGTGTACTACCGGCTGGTGTCAGAGAACGAAACCGGGATCAGCTATGGACTGGATCAGAAATTCGAAATGCCCGAGGGGAGCGCACCCCTGGTCCAGACCGGAGCGGCCAGCCGAATCACGGCGACCACGGCCAGACTCGAAGGACGGATCAATCCTCGAGGTACGACCACCTACTACTACTTCCAGTACGGGACCGATACCCACTATAGCGATACGCCCTTCGGGACTCCCGACCGAGCCAACGTTGGCGCCAAGCGGCATGAGGACACCTCTTCGGGAATCATCTACCCTCCGGTACCAGGTACTTACGGGGGACTCCAGAATACTCCCCGAACCGTATTGACCAACCTGGAGGGGCTGGATCCTGGAACGACCTATCACTACCGATTAGTAGCCCATAATCCTTCCGGACCCACCTACGGCGAAGACGCGGTATTGATCACTGGTCTCCGGAAGTGATGCGAGGAGCACAGAAGAATGGAGCTTACACCCGAGATTGTTGAAAGGTTGGGAGGGGCGGTTCAGGCTGAGCGTGTCCGGGACATGGCCGTGAAGCTGATTGAGGTGCCCAGCCCCACCGGTGAGGCAGGTGCCGTTGGAGACCGCCTCTCGGAGCTGCTCGCAGGAGCGGGCTTCGAGGTGGAGCGTCCCGAGGCCTCCTGGGCCCCGGCTCCGGCCGTGGTGACTCGCTACCAGGCTCCGAGTCCGGGAAGGACGCTACAGTTCAACGCCCACATGGATGTGGTCCACCTTCCCTATACTCCCCCCAGCATCGAGGACGGGATCCTACGCGGGAGCGGATGCTCCGATATGAAGGGCGGGCTGGCCGCAATGTGCGAGGCCCTCATCGCCTTGAAGGACACGGGTATCCTCGAGACTGGAGGGATTCTCCTGACGGCCCACGATCTGCACGAGACGCCTTGGGGCGACGGACGCCAGCTGAAAGCCCTGATCCGGGATGGCTACACGGGGGACGGGGTGCTGCTGCCCGAATACACCTACGACCGGGTGCCCGTAGTAGGCCGGGGCATGTCGCGAATCGAGGTGGAGATCACCCGCGAAGGGATCCCTGTCCACGAGGTCATGGGAGGGATGGATCAACCCAGCGTCATCGCGGCCGGAGCGCAATTGGTCCAGCGCTTGAGGGCTCTGGATCAAAGGATCTCGGTAAAAACCCACCCGCTCGCAGGTCGGGAGAGTCTGTTCATCGGACAGATCAGCTCGGGTGAAATCTTCAATCAGTCGCCGATACGATTTCAGCTCTCGGGAACCCGCCGATGGATCCCGGGAACGGCCTGGACCGACGTCGAGCGGGAGTTCTACGAGGTGGTGAACCAAGGCGAACGCCAGGCAGGAATTGAGGTGAAGGGCGAGATCGAGTACATCAAGGACGCCTTCGAGCTCGACCCGGATACACCCTTGGTAGAAGCCTTTCAATCCGCTCACCAGACGGTCACAGGTAGCCCCCTTCCACAGGGACCCAAACCCTTCGTCGATGATGGGAACACGTTTCTGGAAGAGAGCGGTGTCCCGGCTATTACGCACGGTCCCAACGCCACCGGGGCGCACACCGTCAACGAGGCGGTCCCGCTGGAGGAGTTGAACCGGGTCGCCCTGGTCTACGCCTGCACAGCCGTCGCATTCTGCTGAAGGGAGCCTATCGACATGCGAGATCCGAGAAACCGTCGCTCCAGCATCCTTTGCCTTCTGGTGGCCTGGGCCGCCCTCTCCTGGGGACTGGCAGCAGCACCCGCTTCCGGTCTGATCGAGATCGGCAGCAATAAGCAGCTCTTCATCGACGACTACATCATCCTGAGTCTGTCGCACGCCAAACAGGTCCTCAACCCTGCGGTCAAGCATCCCAACAACCCGCTCTTGAAAGCGGACCGGCCCTGGGACGGGAGCTATGTTGGCCTGAACAAGATCATCTACGATGAGGACGAGAGTCTCTTCCGGATATGGTATCGGACCACCGGCGGTTTCGCCTCCAGCAAGGCAGCCGATCGGATGCGGCCCTATCGCTACGACTGGGGCTGGGAGAATGGTCGGGCCGTCCGCCACAAGGTAGACGACCCTTATGGATATTCGGGCTATCCCGATGATGCGGGCTGGCTCCTTTGCTATGCCATTTCGCGTGACGGGATTCATTGGGAGAAGCCCAACCTGGGCAAGGTCGAATTCAAGGGCTCCAAGGACAACAACATCCTGCCCCGGGGCACGCTGACGCCCCTGTTCCTGGACCGTCGCGAGTCCGATCCGGCCAAGCGCTACAAGACCATCACGTCCGAAGGGACGACACCGCATGCCTGGCGGGAGGGACAGCCGAAGGGAATGCGCCTCTACCTGCACTACTCTCCCGATGGGTTCGACTGGACTCCCTACGAGGGGAATCCAGTATACGACACGGGTGACCGGGTGGGACGATGGGGACCTACCAATCACATGGGTTGGGATCCGATTCGAAAGGTTTATGCGGTTCACATGGAGAACTGCCTGCACCGGGGCTGCCGCATGGGGAAAAGGATCATCGGCCGATCCGAGAGTCCGGACATGACCCAGTGGAGCTGGGATCAGACCATCATGGTGCCCGACGAAAACGACTATCCCGACACCGAGTTCTACGCCATGCCGGTGATGGCATATGAGGGCGTCTATATCGGGGTCCCCTGGATCTTCCGTACCACCAACACACTCCACTATCCGGAATTGGCCTTCAGCCGGGACGGGATTCGCTATGAGCGACCCTACCGGCAAGCGCTGGTGAGCCTGGGTGATTTCGGAGATTTCGACGAGAGCACGATCTACGTCAGTCAACCCTTCGTCCACGAGGGCGAGATCCGGATCTACTACTACGGAGGCAACTGGAGGGGTTCCGAAGCTCTTTACGAGAAGGGAGACAAGGCGCGCTTCGCCATCGGACTGGCCACGGTCAAAGAGGATGGCTTCGTTTCGGTCGATGCGGGCAAGATCCATCCAGGAGAGCTGGTGACGCGACTGTTCACCTTCGAGGGAGACGGGCTGTACGTCAACATGGAAGCAGCCAAGTACAACCATGGAGCGGGGCAGCCCGAGATCAAGGTCGAGATTCTGGGTCCGGACACCGACGCCGCCGGGGGGTTCAGCATGGAAGCCGCCGATCCCATAAGGACCACGGGCAAGCACCGCATCAGCTGGAAGGGCAAAACCAACGTCGGCGCCCTGGCCGGCAAACCCATCCAGCTACGCTTTCAGATCCGCAACGCCAAGCTGTTTTCGTTCCAGTTTCGATAAACCAGTCCAAGGCAATTTCAGAGCCGTGACTGCAAAGGAGCGGTACCGGCGCCAGGGGCGCCGCATAAACCGAAGAGAAGCCGCAACCAAGCCGACTGACGCAACCACCAGATGACTATCGGCGCCCTTGGCGCCGGTACCGCTCCTTTGCAGTCACGGCTCTGACGGTTCCTCGAAGAATTCCATTGGAGTACCCTGCAAATCAATCACATAGCGAACCGCGGCCTGCACCGACTCTTCGTTCCAAAGGTAAAGATTGCTCCCGTGCCTGGTCCATCGTTTTTGAACCAGCGGTTCAATCCCGGCCCGGTTGAGGTCGCGGCTGGCATACGATTTTAGTGCCTGCCGAACCGGCTCGGGTGGACCGCTCGCGGAGATGACTGCGTGAACATGATTCGATCGGACGTGGGAAGCCCGAAGCCTCCAGGAGCGGTGATGACATGTTTCTTGAATGCTCTGGTTCACCACCACCCGGTGCTTCTTGCCCAGTCGGTAGGCAGGGTACTTCATCCGGCGCTGAGAGCCGCGAAATCGGAAGAGATTAGGCTGCAGGAACGGTGTCCCAAACTTGTTTGTCCTCCGGTCCACCGCCATTCGGAGGTCGCCATGCAGGAAGGTGCCGTAACAGGTAAAGGTGATCAAGTAGGCGAGCGGGTCGTCTGAGACAGCCCATCTTGATATTTCCATATAGTTTAAACGCGGCAGCAAAGCGATCTACGGACACGAATTCCGCTCGGGCACAGTTGTTCTGGGGTTGACCGATGAGGTGATATGATGACGCCGAAGAAGCAACCATGCGCATCACTGTAATCGGAGCTGGGATCTTCGGCATGACTGCAGCCTTGGAGCTGCGCCGCCGAGGACACGACGTCATCGTCTGCGAACAGGAACAGATCCCCTCCCCCAGAGCTAGTTCCACCGATGTTTCCAAGGTAATCCGGCGTACCGGCTATCCGGAGCAAGCCTACCGGGAGCTGATAGAACGATCCCAACAGCAGTGGAAAATCTGGCATCAGAACTTCAGCCAGGCGATCTACTACCAGACCGGCATTCTCGCGGTGGAGCGTGACTTCTCGCCTGGAAGCCGCGCCCACAGCAACTGGGAGATCTTCGGCGACCGGAAAGATGGCATCCAGCGTCTGTCGCTGAAGGAAGCCGGCGAGCGCTTCCCTCAGTTCGCGCTCGAAGAAGACGACATCCTTATCTACGATCCCTGGACCGGCTATCTCCGCAGCGGCCAGGCCCTGACCGATCTGGCCTCATTGGCCCGCTCGGAGGGAGTCCAGATCCGCGAGCAGACGGCAATAGCCACAGTCGAGGAAGTCGAAGGAAGGATCCAGGTCAACAGCGACGAAACCCTTTCCTGCGATCGGGCCGTGGTGGCCGCCGGCGCCTGGATCGTCCGGCTGCTGCCGGGCCTCAGGCGCCACCTGCGCATCACCCGAAACCAGATGGCCTTCTTCCAGCCGCAGCGGCCGGAAGACTTCGATGGACGCAGATTCCCGGTATGGTCGGTAACCTCCTCGGAAGAAGCCTGGTACGGTTTCCCCTACCTGCAGGAAGGCTACGTCAAGGTGGCCGACGACTTGAAGCTGGACCAGACCCATCCCGACATCGATCGGGAACCTACGGAAGAGTTCCTGGAACGGGCCCGCCAATTCGTAGCCGCGCGCATTCCGGCCCTGGCCGAGGGAGAGCTCATCGGAGGCCGTTCCTGCCTCTACACCAACACCCCCGACGACGATTTCATCATCGACTGGGCTCCCGGCACGCAGCGGGTCCTGATCGCAGGCTGCGGAAGCGGCCACGGATTCAAGTTCGGCGGCTCCATCGGCGGGGTCATCGCCGACGCGGTAGAAGACAAACATAATCGTCTGGGAGACCTCTTCCGAATCGGAGATCGTCTTTCCGACAAACAACCCCCTGGATAAGCTAGGAAACCGATGCCAACAAAAGCCAGAACACTGTACGACAAAGCGATCGTCATCGACGGCCTCAACGTCAGCAACTGGGAGAGCGAGGAAGTATTCGCCAGTCTGCGGGCGGGCAACTTCACGGCGATCAGCGCCACGGTTGCGACCTGGGACAACTTCCAGCAAACGATGGACCAGATCGGCCCCTGGCTGCGACGCTTCCGGGAGCGGGAGGACATTCTGCAGGTCAAGGACGCGAAGGATATCCTGGCTGCCAAGAAGGCGGGCAAGACGGGCATCATCCTGAGCTTTCAGAACGCCTCACCGATTGAGAACGATCTCGACCGCCTGGGCATCTTCCATGCGTTGGGAGTCCGAGTCATCCAGCTGACCTATCACGAGCGCAATTTGCTGGGAAACGGCTGCTTCGAGCGTCGTGATGAGGGTCTGAGCAACTTCGGCCTGGATGCGGTGCGGGAGATGAACCAGCTGGGGATTCTCATCGATCTCTCTCACGTCGGCGACCGCACCACCCTGGAGGCCATCGAGGCATCCGAAAAGCCGGTGGCGATCACTCATGCCAACGCGCGGGCCTACCACGACCATCCGCGCAACAAGCAAGACGAGGCGCTCAAGCTCCTGGCCGAGAAAGGAGGCGTCGTAGGTGCCTCTTCGTTTTGCCCCTTTCTTCCCACGGGCTTCGATTCCAAGGTAGAGGACTACGTCAACGCGATCGATGACATGGTCGAGAGGATCGGCATCGACCACGTAGCCGTAGGCACGGACACCACCCAGGATCAGCCGCTCTCCTTCTGGCACTACATCAGCGCCCAACAGGGCACTAAATACCCGTCCACCTTCACCAACACGGAATGGCGCTACGAGGAGATGAGCTTCCAGCCGAAGGGCATGGAGAAACCAGACGAATTCCCCAACCTGGCGACCGCGTTGATGGATCGGGGCTACAACATTGCGGACCTCCTGAAGATCCTGGGCAAGAACTGGCTGCGTCTCTTCGAGGATGTGTGGACGTAGCTTTGGCCTCCAGGCCGAAGTATTCTCCTGTCGAGCCTTTGGCTCGAAGCACGGCGGCCTGGAGACCACCGCCACAAAATCATGCAGCAATACTCCTCCCCCATCCCGAAATCGTTCTTCGACTACGTCAAGTCCATGGGACCCGGCATCGTAGTGGTCCTGACCTGGCTCGGCGCCGGGGACATCGTGGAATCCGCCATGGCGGGAGGAAACTACGGTTACGCGCTGATGTGGGCATTCTGCCTGTGCCTGGTCTTGCGCTATCTGTTCGTGTCCATCATCGCCAAATACCAACTTTGCAATCAGCACGGGGAAAGCGTCCTGGCGGGGTTGATCCGGGTCCATCCTCTCCTGGGCGTGATCGTCCTGGTAGGCGCGCTTATGCTGTCGCACGGAGTAGGCGTCTTCCTCCTGGTAGGATTGGGCGAGGTCTGCATCAAGCTGACGGGACTGGGCACCACAATCCCCTGGGCCCTGGGCCTGACGGCGGTGGTCTTTTTCCTGGTCTTTCGTCCCCAGTATCGCCGGATCGAGCTACTGTTCTTCATCCTGGCGGGAACCCTCACAGTCTCCTTGATTGCACTGGCAGGGTGGGCCGGACCTTCCGCCGGAGGCATTGCCAGAGGCATAGTAGGTTTCAGTATTCCTCCGACGCTGGGTCGATTCGATGCGGTCCTTCTGATGGTGGCCCTGGTGGGTGCAATCGCGGGAAGTGTCGCCAATCTGATGTACCCGTACTTCATGAGGGAAAAGGGCTGGACCACGCCTGCGCACCGTCGAGTCCAGCGCTACGACCTGATCTTTGGCATCATCGTCTTGATCATCCTGGACCTGTCGATCTGGGTGGTGGGGGCAGAGATACTGCATCCCCGGGGAATCCAGGTGGAGGACCTGTCGAGCCTCTCGCAATTGTTGGGGGAGGTCATGGGACACCTGGGAACCCAGCTATTCTACCTGGGAGTCTTCGCCGCCCTGTTCAGCTCGATGGTAGGAAATGGAGCGGCCTACGGTCTCTTGATATCCGACGCCTACATCAATCTGCGTCCCAGTGCCTGGGCCCAATGTGAAGGAAACTACAAGCGCCATCCCGTCTATCGCTGGGCCATTTACTGGGTCGTCCTCTCGCCGACGATCTGGCTCTTCCTCGGCCACGGCGACTTCGTTGGCCTCACGGTAACCATCAACGCAGCCCAGGTGATGGTCCTTCCCTTCTTGGTGGGAGGCATCTGGATCATCACGGCCAGCAGCAAATATATAGGTCCAGAATACCGAAACTGCTGGTGGGAAAACGCTCTCGTCGGTGTCCTGTTCGCCGTAGCCCTGGTAAGCGCCTACTTCTCGGTAGTCAAGGTGTTGGAAGGCTGACGAGGCCGGGAGAAATAGGTCGCAAGTCGCAGGTCCCAGGCTGGGATTAACAGTCGCAGAACCCTGGGGATTGGCGCCTGTCTGATCGGTCCGGCTGAAGTCTGCGGATTTTGGGACCTGCGACTTGTGACCTGCGACCTGCGACCTCTTCTTCCCTGACCTGCGACTTGCGACCTCTTATTCCACAACGTGAGCGGGAATGCGCGTCAGCTCCTCGCGAAGCGACTGCTCGGTGTGCCAGAGATCGTGTCTTTGTTGCATCCTTAGCCAGATGGTGGGACCGTTGCCACAAAACCTACCCAGCCGGAGAGCCATCGCAGGGGTAATGGGATGGGTTCCCGCCATGATCCGGTGTAGCGTCTGTCTAGCGACGCCCAGCTGGCGAGCGGCCTCGGTCACTGACAGATTCAGCGCGGGCAACACGTCCTCCCTCAGCAGGCTCCCAGGATGAGTGGGTGGCCGCTCCGGGCGCCCCCTAACAAAGTATTCCTTAGCCACTGTCTGCCTCCTAATGGTACTGTTCCAGGTCGACTCTCCAGGCTTCTCCCTCAATGAACTCAAAGGTAATACACCAAGGTCCATTGACATGAATGCTATATCGTTTCGGCTTGCCTCGGAGACCGTGGAAGTCAAAGCCTGGAATCTTGAGTTCCGCTAAGGATTCGGCCTGATCCAAGACATCCAGACGAACCAGGCACCGAGAGATCAAGCCGGCGCGAACTCTAGAACTACGACCTTTCATGAAAAGCTCATCAAGCCCTTTATGCCGGAAGCTCCGAATCACGTTTCAAGTGTAACACATCATGCGACATCCCGGAAAAATCCGAGGTTTCCTCTTAGACCCGCTGGGCTCGTCAAAGATTCTTCGGCCTGGAGGCCAAACCTACGTAAGAGACCGCGTCTACACCTTTCGAGACTCCAAACGCCATCAGGGTCACCTGGCGACAACTGGGAGTCCAACGAAATAGTAGACTTCACTGATGAAACCCGACCGGATCCAGTGATCGAAGCTTACAAGCGCGACGTCGATCGCACGTTGTTGCGGGAGAACTTGAAGATGACGCCGGATCAACGGGTCATGGAGCTCATGGAGTTGTTGCGGGCGGAGGAGGAGTTCCAGCGGGCAGGAAGGGCTCTGCACTCCTCAAGCAACTGCAATCCAACAGTGCCGCGAACGACTTGAATCGTCAGCAAGAGGGGGCCAAGTCCCGGCCGTCGAGGACGACGAAGACGGAGAGAGAGTCGGACAACAGCACAATCCACCCTATCTCTGACCTGAAGTTGTCCTCTGAATGATCCTTCAGGGCTAGAACCGACACAGACCGTTTTCTCCCAAGAGGTGGATAACCGCCAAAACCCCAACAATCCTGGTCAAACACCTGACCAACAAAATGTTTCCGCAGTGCTTTTCAAAAAAGACTCAAAGAGGACGTGGGAGATTCCAATTGAAGTGTCAGGTTAGTGAGCCCGCAGCTGCGCTGACCAATCGCCAGGAGTTGCTCGATTGTACTTTTCCCTGGGCTCTCGACTGTTGACAAGGTCGGTCGCGAGACGCAGACTAGCTTCTTTCTGCACAGAACCAAAAGATTTTGGGAGATTCGCCATGACTTGTTCGATGCTTTGCAGACCACTTCTCATAGGATCCATTGCTTTGCTGGTGCTGGCGAGTCTGGGGTCATGGCTGCCGATCGAGGGAGCTAAAGCCGTGACCACACAGGAGTACTACGAGCTGCAGGTGTACCGCATTCCGAGCTCCGCCAAGCAGCAGATCGTGAGTGATTATCTGGAAAAGGCACTCGTCCCTGCCCTGAATCGCATGGGAGTCGATCGGGTCGGCGTGTTTACCTTGAAGGATAATGCTGACGACTTTTCGATCTTCGTTCTGGTGCCCTATGCGACTCTCGACGCCTTCTCCCAATTGAACCCGAAGTTGGCCTCCGATGGCCGCTATCAGAAAGCCGCCGCAAGTCTCTTCGCTCTCCCTAAAGACGATCCCGCCCACACGCGGATCGAGAGCCGTCTGATGAAGGCCTTTGATGTAATGCCGGTGCTGAAGGCCCCCAGCAAGGCGTCAAAGACCCGCATCCTGGAGCTGCGGATCTACGAGAGCCACAACCGGGACGCCGCCCTTCGCAAGGTCGAAATGTTCAACAAGGGCGAGGCTGAGCTCATGCAAAAGGTGAAGCTAGGACCGGTATTCTTCGGCGAAACCCTGATCAGCGATGACGTCCCCAATCTGACTTATATGTTGTCCGCCGACGACATGGAGTCCCACAAGCAGCACTTCAAAGACTTCCTGGCACATCCGGATTGGGAGCAGATGAAGAAGATTGAACGGTACAAGGATACGGTTTCAAAGATTACCAGTCATTTCTTGATACCTACTTCTTATTCTCAGATTTAAAGAAACGTCGGAACGTTGGAACGTCTCTTGGGGACTTCCGTTCTACAGAGTAGGCTTGTGCTCGACTTTCCTGGTTTTGGGCTTTGAGGACTCCAGGTAGGATTTGAGGCAAGAGATTTGTGATGACACTTTCTTGCTCAGATCGAGGAGAGCTAGAAACTCGGTGTTCGTTACGTAGCTCTGGTCCAAGGCGATGTAGAGTTGGGACCTCGGCTCGCCGGCCGATCCCTTGGCGATACCTAGGTATCTGGCGAACATCGCTTCGGTTTGACTCTCATAGCCTTCGGCAATATTGCTCATTATGCTGATCGCCGCACGGCAGATCTGATCTCTTAATCCAAGATCTTTGGCAAACGGCTGCCGCTTCGTCAAAGCGTGAATGTGGCGAGTCAACTCCCGAGCAGCTTCCCAAGCCTCAATCTCTTCGAAAGACTTGATTCTATTCATGTGAAATAGAACGTCGCTCTCCAAGGGACCGCGAACTGAATTTGTCTCGCCCGACGTTCAGACGTTCAGACCTGCTATTTGCGCCGTCAATTCCATAGTTGACTCCCCCACCCCCACCCATTACGATATCCCCGTTACTGACAGACGAACCGTCATGGTCGGGTGTACGGGAAGTCCGGTCCAAAGCCGGCGCTGCCCTCGCAACTGTGAGCAGGGACGAAATTCACCTGTAAGCCAGGAACCAGCCCAATCGTGACCTCTCAACGCTTCCGAAGGGGAAGCAGGAGGTATCAATGAGTCCTACCCCACTCTGATCAATCCAGGATTCCCGGAGTCATCTAGAATTCTCGGCCGCGGCTCTGACACCGACGTCAGGCGCGTTTCAACGTCCTGACGTGGGCCTTCGCGCCTCGACTTTCTTAGCCTGCACCGAACTTGGGGTCTCCTTTGGCTCGGCACGAACGTGTGCGGGACGATCGAGACCTGGCCCCCTGGACAAAAAGGTCAAAACAATGAATCTGATTCGAAAGAAAAACACCCATTCTCCCTACCTCGAGCTTGCCAAGAAAGATGTGCAGGACTCGATTCTATCTCGGAAAGCTCTAACCCGATTGGGGACAATCGCTTCCCCGGTTCTGGTGGCCTGCCTCTTCGCCGGAGTTCTGGTGGCGGCCAAGACCAGCTCCCCGGAAAAACGGCTGATGCGGCTTCCTAATACCGAGGAAGTCACTGTCACAGCGAGCCGCTACGAAGAGAAGACTGCGCCGGTTGCGGCCAATGTCACCGTGATTACGGAAGAAGATATTGCCAACTCGACGGCTACCGATATCCCCGGTCTCCTCCGCAGTCACGTCAATATCCAGGTAACGGACATCGCCGGAAACCAGCGCTTCTACAACGTCGACCTCAGGGGCTTCGGCGAGACGGCTCCATCCAACACGCTGGTTCTGGTGGATGGACGCCGGGTCAACCAGCCCAGTCTCAACGGCGTCGACTGGATGCAAATCCCGCTGGAGAGGGTCAAGCGTCTCGAAATCGTCCGAGGAGGTCGGGGAAGCGTCCTCTATGGAGACAACGCCGGGGCCGGCGTCATCAACATCATTACCGAACAGGGCGACTCACCCAGTGCAGATGTGGAGCTCTCCGGAGGAAGCTACAAGACCTTCCGCTCGAGTGCACAGGTTGGAGGTTCGGGGCCCACTCTCCGCTACGCCGCTTCCGGAGGCTACTTCCGCGGAGACGGTTACCGGAGCAATAGCCAATCCGAGGGGGGAGATTTCGGGGGCAGTCTGGGTCTGCGTCTGGGCGATCGGGGAAGTCTCGAGTTCAGCGGCGGTGTCCACACCGACAAGACCGGACAGCCCGGAGCGATTCTCGAAAGTGAGTTCGGATCTGGCGCCTCCCGGAAAGACTCCCTGCACCCCGACGACTTCGCGAACACCGATGACTACTACGTTCTAGTGAGGCCCGAGCTCAGGCTCCTCGACCAAAGCACCCTACAACTGGACTTCTCGGCCAGGAGGCGCGATTCGACCTTCTTCAGCAGCTTCATCGGTGGAACCTTCGAGGGGAAGACCGAGACGGACCTGTACACGGTCTCCCCCAGACTGCTGCTGCAGGAGAAGATCGCCGGGCTCACCAACAGTCTCAGCATCGGCTACGATTTCGTGGAAGCCACCGAGGATATCCTCAACACGACCATCTTCTCCGGCTTCGGATCTCCGCATCTGTTCACGCTGAAAAAGAGAAACCACGGCTTCTACCTCTACGATGAGGTCTACCCGGTGGAAAGCCTGGCCCTGTCCGCGGGTTACCGCTACGATCGAGCCACTTTCCGATTCGCCCCCAGCAGCCCGGATCAGACCAGCCACGACGAGAACCTCTACACCGCCGGCCTCAACTACCGTTTCTACCGGGATACCTTTCTCTACTTCGGCTATTCCCGAAGCTTCCGCTATCCGGTCCTGGACGAGATGTTCAGTTTCTTCGCCAATACGATCAATACCAATCTGAAGCCGCAGATCGGAGACGACCTGGAAGTGGGCCTGAGACACTACTTCACGGACAGCTTCTTCGGAAACCTGAACTTCTTCCACGTCGACATGGACAGCGAGATCTTCTTCAATCCGGTGGGCGGCGCCTTCGGATTCGGGGCCAATCAGAACTTCGAGGGTCAGACCCGAAAGAAGGGTGTGGAAGTGTCCCTGGGCGCCTATGCCTACCGGACCACCTTTCGAGGCAGCTATGGCTTCACGGATGCTAATGTGAGGGAGGGCCAGTACCAGGGTAGAGGCGTCCCGGGTGTTTCGAGACACAAGATGACGGTGGAGTCGTCGGTCCACCTCACCCCCAAGTTCAACGCCGGGCTGACCGGTATCTACGTGGGAAAAAAGTACTTCCAGAGTGACTGGGGCAATGCCTTCGGGGAACAGGATGGTTACTTCCTGCTCAACTCACGGTTGAGTTACGTCCTACGCCGAGCGACCCTGTTCCTGGACCTGAACAACATCCTGAACCAGGAATACACCGAGTACGGAGTCCTGGGGGGATTTCCGACCGAGAGAGCCTTCTATCCCTCGTCCAAGTTCAACGCCAGGGTCGGTGTCCGGTTTTCGATTCGGTGACGAACAATAAGAGGTCACAAGTCGCAGGTCGCAGGTCGCAGGTCTCTTAGTCGGCAGCATCCAGGTCAGGAACTGACAGTTGCGAAAACCTGAAGGTTCAAGCGTCCACCACCGGTGAACGACAACCTGGGACCTGCGACCTGCGACTTGCGACTTGTGACCTCCTGTTCCTTGACCTGCGACCCCTGCGACCCCTGCGACCTCCTCCTATTGACATGGCGGAAGTAGCGTTCCAGACTCCACCCTTTAGCGGCGGGAAATGAAAGAAACCTGGGCTCCACCGATCATCGTCAAACGAACACTCCTCTCTGAGAAGGCCCGGGAGAATAGTGGAGCGATCGCTCTTCTGAGTGCCATGGTCGTTTCGGCGGTGTCTTTGCTCTGTTGGAGGGAGTTTCCTGAGCTCTTTACGACGCTGGCGGCTATTCCTGAGCGGGTCAACGAGCATCAGGAGTATTGGCGGCTGGTTACCGCCATGGGGGTGCACTCGGACTGGAGGCACCTGGTTTCCAATGCGGCTTTCCTGACGCTCTTCAGCTACCTGCTCTATGGGTATTTCGGGTTCTGGGTCTACCCTTTCGGCGTGGTCCTTCTCGGTGCACTCACCAACTATCTTGCCCTACTGACCTACCCACCCCAAATCAGGTTGCTGGGTGCTTCCGGGGTTACCTATCTTATGGCGGGCTTCTGGTTGACCATATACATCCTCATCGAACGGAGCCGCTCCTTCCGGCAGCGATTGCTTCGTAGCTTCGGATTTGGCCTGATTGTCCTCATACCGACCACCCTGCAACAGAACGTCAGCTATCGCACACACGCCATCGGCTTTGGGCTTGGAGCGATTATGGCGCTGCTCTACTTTCGGCAGAAGAAGGCAGCAATTCGCGCCGCCGAGGTGGTTGAGTGGCAGGAAGATCCGGACGAACCAAGATCCCATGTGATGTGATGCAGCTATTGGTTCAGCCAGTTTCGACAGCCGGTTCTAGCCAGTCCATAGGTGCCCACCATTCCTGGCCATGAGCGGTCCTGACTGCGATTCGGGGTGAAGGTCTTCTTAGTGGCCGAACTAGCGTTACGATCTCCCCACGTTTCAACCTGTCGTCGAATCGGTAGGTTACACGCAGCTTACTTCCAGTCGGAGCCAAACGAAGTCGTTCGTGATGCAGATCCCTAATCTGGATAGTCGGACTGAAGCTCCGAGGCTTCTGACGCCGGATCTGCCGGCCTTCCACTGCGAAACCCAAAGACCTGACTCGCTTCAAGGCCCACCTGTTCGCTCCGACCTCTCCCTCCCGTGGATGAAGTCCCAGATGATAGCGCCGATAATGGTGCAGCTCGTGCGCGAAGAGGTCAGCGAGGTGATCTCGAAAGGACTGGTAGCTGTGCTCAAACCCGCTCCTGTCGCGTGCCTTCATCGGATAAGTCAGTCGGGCACCGATCAGGACTCGAATCAGGCGATAGCGGTGAGGTAGATCGGCGGGCGTCTCGAATCGAGTGCTGATTCCCCAGTGGCCCCTTCGGGCACGAAAACTGTCGGGGTCCTGCCACGAACGATAATAGACCCCGCGCCAGCTTCTGCTTCGCCGGAGTAGATAGACACAAATAACCAGTGCCTCGGCTGGAGTGCCCCGGGCGACTGAAGTCAGCACCTCCTGGACTTCCTCCTCGCTTGAACCCAGGTTCCTCAGAGCTCCAGGCTCAGCGAATAGGTAGGCTTTCATGGAGAGTTGCTATCTGAGCTCTCGCATCAATTTGCTGCACGCTACAAGTGTAGCGGGATCGTCCGACGTCAGCGGGTCCAGGGCCGAAGCGTATCGGAGCTGCTCCAGGGCCTTTCCCCTTCGACCCGACTTGCTGAGGGCCAGCGCCAGTTCGTAGTGGTAGAGAATGAGATTGGGCCGGAGATCGACTGCCTTCTGGTAGGCGGAGGCCGCCTTCTCAAAGCTCACATCTCGAGGCAGCCCTCCGAACAGGAGCCTCGCCGCGGCCCGTTCCAGAAAATTGGCATCGGCAATCTTGTAATACCAGTTGGCCAGGACATACCAGGCCCGATGATGGCGGGGATCCTGCTCCAGCGTAATCTCAACTCTGTCCCTGATCTTTCTGGCCAATTGTGCCTTCTCTCGGGCACCCGAGATCATTGCGATTCCCCCGCAAGCCCAGGCCATGACAAAGTTTGACTCAGGGTCATCGGGTCGCTGCTCGAGGGCTCTCTCGGCTAGCTTCAGCGCCTGCCGATAATGCCGATCGCGTGCTGACTTCCCCAGCCTCTTACCCACCTGGCCGTGAAGATAGCTGGCAGCGCACAGGGCATCGAAGTGACTGGGCTCCGCTTCAAGCACTTTGCCGTAGAGTGCCAACGCCTCAGGATCTCGATGCTCTGTCTGGAGCTCTCGGGCCGATTCCAACAATTCCAGAGGGCTCGGATTCGATGGAGCGGACTGACCGTGGGCAGAGGGATTCCACTGCGAGAAGAGAAGGAGAGTCAAACCGATGATATGGGCTCTGTGGTTCATCTTCCTTCCAAATAAAACACCATCCCCGCTTCGCGGATAGACAGAGATCTTAAACCAAGCATGGTCCTCGGAGCTAGGGGATTGAAATTTCCGGGGGGTTGAAATCTCCGGGGGGGTGTGACATAAGCGGCGAGGTCGTAGATCTCAAAAAAGAGGTCGCAGGTCGCAGGTCTGAAAAAGAGGTCGCAAGTCGCAGGTCGCAGGTCGAGAACGAAGAGGTTGTAGGTAGTACCTCGAAATTGTGAGTGATTGGATTCAATACCCTATTCTTGTCGCTGTCGGCTTTGTTGCGGGTGTCCTCAACGTGATCGCGGGCGGTGGTTCGTTCTTGACGCTTCCCGTACTCATTTTCATGGGACTGCCTGCTACAGTCGCCAACGGAACCAACCGCGTCGGAATCCTTCTGCAGAACATGGGGGCTGTCTGGGGGTTTCACCGTCATCGAGTCATGGACTGGCGCTGTATCTTGTGGGCGGCACTGCCTGCCACCCTGGGAGCGATCGCTGGGACCTGGGCGGCCTTGGTGGTGGGAGACGCAAACTTCAAGAAAATACTGGCTTTTCTCATGATCGCCGTCAGCCTCTGGACTCTGTGGGATCCCCTGAGCCGACGAGATAAGGGCCCCGAGGATTCGAAAAGGGTTCATATCGTTGCCCTCGCCCTCGGTTTCTTTGTCGTCGGAATCTATGGCGGCTTTGTGCAAGCCGGTGTCGGCTTTCTGGTATTGGCAAGTACCACCATGGCGGGCCTCGACCTGGTTCGCGGAAACGCGGTCAAGGTACTGAGCATCCTCGCCTTCACCGTCGTCTCTCTGTTTCTATTCGCCTCCCAGGGCAAAGTTGAGTGGATCACCGGACTGGTGCTTGCCGCAGGCACCTTGACCGGAGGTCTCGTTGGAGTCCGCCTCACCGTTCTCAAGGGCCATGGATGGATCAAGCAGTTCGTGACGGCCGCCATAATCATACTGGCCCTGAAACTTCTACTGACCGGCTGACCTTCTTTTTTCCGCCTGATACAATCCTCACAAAGGTTCACTAGTGTCCAAACGTTGTTCTATCGCACAACTCTAAGTTACTGGTAAGAATTGTTTTAACATCGAAATCCAATTTTTTCGATACTTTTTGATATGAAACTGTGGCAGGTGCCGACCCGGTTCTCCAATCCTGTGGCCTGCAAGCCGATAGGATGCCTAGATGGATATGCGCAGAACCGTCTTTGCCCAGCTGATGGATTGCGTCCCCAGGTATCAATTTCAACTCTGTGCTCAACGCTACCGAGGAGATTACAAGATAAAAGACTTCTCCTGCTGGAAGCAGTGGCTGTGTATGGTCTTCGCCCAGTTGACCTATCGCGAGAGTCTGCGGGATATCGAAGCCACGCTAGGTTCGGTTGCAGGCAGACTCTACCACATGGGAATTCGAGGCCGCGTGGCCCGCAGCTCTTTGGCCCATACCAACGAGAATCGGGATTGGCGCATTTATGCCGATTTCGCTCAAGTCTTGATCCAAGAGGCACGGACTTTGTACGCAGGCGAGCCCTTTGCCGTGGAACTGGAAAAAACGGTCTACGCGCTCGATTCCACCACCATCGATCTGTGTCTTTCGGTGTTCCCTTGGGCCCGCTTCCGCAAACGCAAAGGAGCCATCAAACTGCATACTTTGCTCGACTTACGTGGCAACATCCCCACCTTTGTCGAGGTCACCGAGGGGCGGGTTCACGACGTCAATATCCTCGACTATCTGCTGGTCCAACCCGGCTCCATTTACATCCTGGATCGCGGCTATCTCGATTTCGCACGTCTTTATCGGCTGCACCAGAGTTCCGGTTTCTTCATCATTCGTGCCCACCAGCGCCTGAATTTCCGCCGTCTGTACTCCCATCGTGTCGACAAGAGCATCGGGCTAAGAAGCGATCAAACCGGGGTCCTGAGCGGCCGTTACACGGCCAACAAGTACCCCGACAAACTCCGACGAGTCCGCTACTACGACGCCGAGACCCAAAAACACTTGGTCTTCTTGAGCAACAACTTTTCCCTGACTGCCCTCACTGTCGCCCAGCTGTACCGTTGCCGCTGGCGCGTGGAACTTTTCTTCAAATGGATCAAGCAACACCTGCGCATCAAAGCCTTCTATGGGACTTCTCCGAACGCCGTCAAAACTCAGATCTGGATCGCCATCTCCGTGTATATCCTCGTTGCCATCCTGAAAAAACGCCTGAAATTGGAGCTGAGCCTCTACACAACTCTACAGATTCTCAGCCTGACTGTTTTCGAGAAAACCCCATTAATTCAAGTACTTACCAGCTTCGATTACAGGAATCACCAGGGAGGTTCATGTAACCAGTTGAATCTATTTGACTTATGATTGGACACTAGTGACAAAGGTTTACAAAACCAGATCTTGGCATTATCCTTTGTGGGTCGCCCAGCTGGGTCTGGTCCTTGGTGAAGTGGTGAGAAGCTTTTTCTTCCAACGCGTGGCGACGGCGGTCGAAACGTACCCAGGACGGTACGTCTTGCAGGAGCCGAGAAACTGAACTGCAGCCTGGGAAACAGGCTGCGACGCTGACCAGGCTGACGAGACACGAGGAGTTTTCAATGAGCAAGATTTTTGTCGGAAATCTCAACTTCAACCTTGAAGAGGGTGTTCTGGAGACTTTCATCAAAGAAGCAGGCGTAGAGGTCCAGAACGTCAACATAATCAGAGACGCATATTCCGGAAGATCTCGGGGATTCGGCTTCGTGGAACTCGACGACGCTCAAGACGTAGATGAAGCCATTTCGACCCTGAACGGCAAAGACCTCGACGGCCGGCAGCTACGAGTCGACCGGGCCCACGAGCGTGAATCACGCCCCCGCGACGGCGGTGGTGGCGGTGGTGGCGGTGGCTTCAAGTCGCGGGACTGGTAACAACCCTTTACGTAACACTTAGAGCGGCTTAGGCTTCGCTGATGCGCGGTTCTAGGTAGATTTGTGCCTTTAACTTCGGGGTCGCAAGTCGCAGGTCACAGGTCGCAGGTCCTTTGGCCTTAAGCGACTGCCTTAAGACTGACAGTTGTGAAAACCTTGAGATTTGAAAACCGCTACCAGTGACGCGAAATCTGCGACTTGCGACTTGCGACTTGCGACCTGTGACATCTTCAATGCCCCGCTTCTAGACAATGAAAGTCGGCCTGGTTTCCTTCATCCACGAATCGAATACGTTCAACCCGGTTTTTACTACGCGGGAAATGTTCGACGATAGCGTTGTGTTTGGTGACACGGTGATTCAGCGCTGGGGTGAGGCGCACCATGAAGTCGGTGGAATGATTGAAGAGGCGACTCGTGGTGGAGTGGAGTTGGTGCCACTCGTGGCTGCCTGGGTTATGCCGGCTGGGCCGTTACTGGAAGAGGCTTATGAGGAGATCCTTGAGGAGATTTTGAGGCGGGTCTCCGGTGAGTCTCTGGATGGGCTGTTGCTTTCTCTTCATGGGGCTATGGTTAGCAGTCACATCCGGGATGCCGACGGGAATACCGCAGAGAGAATTCGAGAGGTGGTAGGGCTTTCTCTTCCGGTCGTGCTGACTCTTGACCTGCACGCCAATGTCTCTGCGCGCATGATCGACAACGTCACCGCAACGACCATCTATCGCAGCTATCCCCATTTGGACCAGCGGGAGAGAGGCCGGGAGGCGGCCCGGATCTTGAATCAGATTCTGGAGGGCGAGACCTCACCGGTTCAAGCTCTGGTGAAGCCTCCGTTGGCGATCACGATTCTGGCCCAGGAGACCACCAAGGAGCCGATGGCGGGGCTCTATCGAGCACTCGAGGAGACCATCCAACAGCCGGGGGTGATCTCTGCCAGTATCGCTCCAGGCTTCGCCTACGCCGACGTCGAGGAGATGGGGACATCGTTTCTCGTCGTTTCCGATGGCGACCCGCAACAGGCACGGGAGGCAGCCGTCAAGCTGGCGGACCAGGCCTGGAGACAGAGGGACCGCCTCAACCTTACCGGCACTCCGGTGGAAGAAGCGGTGGAGCAGGTGGCTCAATCTGAGCGGACACCGATCACTCTACTGGACGCTGGAGACAACGTCGGGGGTGGGAGTCCAGGAGACGGAACCGTGATTTTCCAGGCTCTGGCAGAGGCTGGTGTCGAGAATGGTCTGGTGGTTCTCTTCGATCCAGAAGCCGTCGAGGGCTGTGCTGCTGCCGGAGTGGGAGAGCACGTCGCGCTCGAGGTCGGCGGAAAGAGCGACCGGCTTCACGGAGATCCAGTGCCGATCGAGGGTCGGGTGCGGTGTCTTCAGGATGGCATGTTTATCGAGGAAGAGCCCCGACACGGAGGAAGCCGCATCAACCAGCAGGGTCTCACGGCCGTCGTGGAAACCAAAGAGCACCACACGGTGGTTCTGACCTCGCTCCGCATGGCTCCTTTCAGCCTGGAACAGATTCTAAGCCTGGGAGTGAAACCACGACAGAAGCGAGTCCTGATTGCGAAGGGAGCGATCGCTCCACGGGCTGCCTACGAACCAGTCTCCGCAACCATGCTGGAAGTCGACTCTCCCGGAATCACAGCCGCCAATCCCTCACGCTTCAGCTATCGCCATCGCACCCAACCGATGTTTCCGTTCGAACCCGAGACCCACTGGGACTCCTAGGAGTAGGCGTGGCGGTGGCCTCCAGGCCGCCGGATCTCGAGCCGCAAAGCTCTACAGGAATACGGCGGCTTGGAAGCCACCGCCACGTAGGACCCCGGCTCAGGTATGGAAACCTTTATAGGGCATCATGCGTACACCCTAATATGCCTGGAGTCCTGGAAGTGCGACCCTCAGTTTCGTTAGAATCGCAATCAAGCGCGGACCGACCATGGCGATTGTAGGAGTGTTCCTGCCATGAATATTCGAGTCAAAGTGTATGGATTGATTATTCTCGTGCTCGTCGCCCTGGGCGCCTGGTATCTGGCGTCTAAGTACTACCCCGGGGAGGACGTTGCCAAGGCCGACTCCGAGGCCGATGGCAGCACGGGTGATTCTGAAGAGGCCCTTGTTCCGGTGCGGCTGGAGGCCGCACGAAAAGGACCAATCTCATCCTTCCTGACCTCGACCTCGAACCTCCGGCCTTTGCGGGATGTCGTGCTCACGACTCAAGCGACTGGTGTCGTCAAGGAAGTTCTGGTCGAGGAGGGTGATCGAGTCGAGAATGGCCGGCTCCTCTGCCGGCTCGATGACACCGAGTTGCTAATTCGACTCAAGCTGAACGAGCAAAAGTTGGCGCAGGCCAAGCTTCAACTCGAGAAGGCCCACATCAGAGAGCGAAAGGCGCAGATTCAGATTGCCAATACGAAAGTTGAACTGGTGCGGAAGGAAGATGCCTATGCCGAGAAGCTCGTAAGCGAAGAGGAGGTGGCAACCCTGCGCTACCGAGTCCAGGAACTGGAGCAGGATGAACAAGTTGCGGCATCCGAGGTTCGGGAGTTCGGCCACCGCGTCGAAGAACTGAAGATAGAAGGGGAACAGGTCGAGCTTGAAGTCTCGCGCACTCGCATATCGGCTCCTTTCGGAGGATACATCACCCACCGCACGGTCGAAATTGGGCAAACCGTGCGCAACCTCGATGCCCTCTTCCGTCTTGGCGCCTTTTCGCCCCTCTTCGCCGACGTTCATCTCTCGGAGCGGGAAGCCTCCAGGATCAGTCCTGGCCAGACCGCAAAGGTCAGCCTTGGCTCAGCGGGAAGCGATCGGATTCAGGGCAAGGTCGTCCGAATCAGTCCCATCGTTGATGACGCCACCGGAACGGTAAAGGTAACCGTCAACCTGCCCCCTTCGGGAAGATCCTTCAAGCCAGGGGCTTTCGTCCGAGTCGACATCGAGACCGATACTCGATTGGAAGCCCTTCTCATTCCCAAGCGTGCCCTCCTGGAAGAGGATGGCCAGGACTTCGTATTCGTGGTCCTTGAGACAACCGCGCATCGCCGAAAAATCACGTTGGGCTATAGTGACAACCAGGACGTCGAGGTACGTCAGGGTGTCTCACCCGGCGAGCAAGTTGTTATCGCAGGGCAAGGAAACCTGACCCAAGGCGCCAAGGTCCGGATCGTCGGAAGCTAGGGGTCAAGAAAATCCCAAGATACAAGATACAAACAAATTCCAAGCACCAAATTCCAAACAAAGATTTCGGAATTTGAGATTGCAGGAATCGACAGACACAGCATTAGCTCGATTTGTGTGGGAGGTGTCAGAGGTTGGTGAGCTTTACCTACTCCGCCACCCGTTTGTACCTCGGTGCTTGTGATTTGAGATTTGTTTGTATCTTGTATCTTGTATCTTGGAATCTTCTTCAATGAAATTCACCCGAACCGCCATTCGGCGTCCCGTTACCGTGTCGATGTTCGTGGTGGCGATCACCCTTTTCGGCCTGGTGTCGGTCGAACGCCTGGCGCTGAACCTGCTGCCCGATATTTCCTATCCTTCGCTTACAATCCAGACTGAGTTCGAAGACGCCGCTCCCGAGGAGATTGAGTCACTGGTCACCCGGCTGGTCGAGGAAACCGTGGGGGTGGTGCCCGGGCTGAGACGGCTGAGCTCCGTTTCCCGTTCGGGTCAGTCGGAAGTCGTCCTCGAGTTCGCCTGGGATACCGATATGGACCTGGCGAGTATGGACGTCCGGGAGAAACTCGACCTGGTGCGATTCCCTCGCGATGTCGAGAAGCCGGTTATCCTACGCTTCGATCCTTCCTATGACCCGATCATGCGCCTCCAGCTCTTCGGAGACCTCGGTCTCAGTCGTCTGCGTGACGTGGCCGAACGCCAGGTCAAGAAAAGCCTGGAGTCAACGGCAGGCGTGGCGGCCGTCAAAGTCGTGGGCGGAAGAGAAGAGCAAATCCGCATCGAGGTCGACGAGAAGCGCCTGGCGGAATTGGGAATCCCCATCACCAATGTAGCCAACGTCGTCGAACAGGCCAATCTGAACCAGGCAAGCGGCAGCATCTACGATCTTGATTCCAACTATCTGGTCCGAGTGCTGAACGAATTCAAATCCGTGGATGAGATCAAGAACCTCATCATCCGTGACGAAGAAGGACGTCAGGTGGTGCTCGGAGAAGTGGCCCGGGTCTGGAGAGGCACCAAAGAACGCGGCGTTATCGCTCGCTTCAATGGCAAGGAGTGTGTCGAGCTGGGCATCTACAAAGAAGGAGATGCCAATACCGTCACCGTTTCCCAGGCGATCCGTGAGCGCTTGAAGAACCTGACGAAAGACGAGACCTTTCCCCGTGGGATCGAGCATAGCATCGTCTTTGACCAGGCCGAGTTCATCGACCAGTCTGTCAACAACGTATTGGCAGCAGCACTGCTGGGAGGACTACTATCGACCCTGGTCCTGTTCCTGTTCCTGCGGGATCTCCGCAGCACCTTGATCATCGGTTTCTCCATCCCGATTTCAATCATGGCGACCTTTGCCCTGATGTATCAGACCGGAATCACACTGAATATCATGTCCCTGGGTGGCATCGCCCTGGGAGTGGGAATGCTCGTGGACAACTCGATCGTCGTGCTCGAGTCGGTCCATCGCCACCGGGGAAAAGGCAATCCTGCCGACGCGGTCTTCAAAGGCACCGTCGAAGTGGGTCGGGCACGTCACCGCATCGACCCTTACGACGGTGGCGGTGTTCGTCCCTCTGGTCTTCGTTGAGGGCATTGCAGGACAGCTATTCAAGGACCAGGCCCTGACGATCACCTACTCGCTGCTGGCATCCCTGGCTGTCGCGCTGACATTCATCCCGATGGTCCTGGCCTTCAGGATAAGCCAGCCCGGAATCGATTCGTCAGAGGAGCCGACGGGGACAGATGGGCAAAGAGGCCCTCGCCCCGATAGCCTGGCTGGCAGAGTCATCGGCACCGGCCGGAGCCTTTACCGGTTCATCTTTTTCGACCTGATCACGGTCATCCTCACCGATTTGCGCCGCTTGCTAGGACTGCTGGGGCGATTCCTGCTTCGCCTGGTGACACCAATTCTGAACCTTTTCGACCGGGCATTCGGCGTCTTGCAGTCGACCTACCCCAAGCTGCTCCACTGGTCTCTCGACCACAAACTGGCGATCTTCGGACTCGTGGCCGTCATCGTGGTTTGCTCGATTGGAGTCTATGACTTTCTGGGAGCGGAGCTGATCCCACCCCTGTCACAGGGAGAATTTTCTTTCGAGATCCGGCTGCCCAAGGGTCGACCACTCGAGGTAACGAACCGGGTCATTCGCGATCTCGAGGCAAGGGTCTCTACCCTTGCGGGCATAGAGACCGTGTTCTCGAGCGTTGGAGGTAGTAACAAGAACCAGTTTGCCAGCACGGCACTGGAAGAAAACGTGGGCCAGCTCCGAGTCGTGATGAGCGATCGCCGCGACAAAGTCGCCGAGAGGACGACCATCCTACGCATACGAGAGGAGCTGGATCGTTACCCCGAGATCACCCATAGCTTCAAGCGTCCCACAATCTTCAGCTTCCGGACACCGATCGAAGTGGAGATCTTTGCCTACGACCTGGAGGAGCAGCGTCGAGTCGCCGCTCTTGTCTCGGACCGTCTGGAGGGAATAGAAGGCCTCAACGACATCGAAAGCTCGACCGAACTCGGCAACCCGGAGATCCAGATTCGTTTCAAACGACAGCAGCTGGCGCACATGGGACTTGACGAGAGCCAAATTGCTGCTACCCTGCGCAACAAGATCAGGGGAGAGGTAGCGTCGCGATACCGCGAAGGAGACAGGCAGATCGATATTCTGGTTCAGGCCGCGGAGATGGACCGCAATACGGTCGATGCCATCAAGGATCTGGTCATCAACGACTGGACCGCCACCAACGCGTCCCCGCAGTTTAGCGGCGCCGAAAACCAGGCCGCCACCTCGAACGGTTCCTCGTCAACGACGTCCCGGAACGAACAGGGTGGGCAAGGCAGCCGCAACAACACGACTGACCAATCCCAACAGCAATCGGCCGACGGCCGCCAGATTCCGATTCGATTGGGAGCCGTCGCCGAAGTACTCAGCTCTAGAGGACCCAGCGAAATCCGTCGAATCGGCTCCCAACGAGCCGCGGTCGTGTCGGCCAACCTAGCGGGACAGGATCTCAGTGGGGTGTCGCTCAGGATACAGCAGGAGCTAGCTCAGCTGCGCGGACTGATTCAGCCCAATACCGTGGTTGCATTGGGAGGCCAGAATGAAGAACTGGAAACCTCCTATCGTAGTCTAATCTTCGCGCTGGCACTGGCAATATTGCTGGTCTATCTGGTCATGGCTTCCCAGTTCGAGTCCCTGATCCACCCGTTCATAATCCTCTTCACCGTACCCCTGGCAGTAGTAGGCGTGATCCTAGCCCTGGTGGCGACGAAAACGACCATCAGCGTGATGGTATTCCTGGGAGTCATCATTCTTGCCGGAATCGTTGTCAACAACGCCATAGTCTTGATCGACTACACCAACCAACTCCGCCGCCAGGGCCGAGCCAAACGAGAGGCCCTGCGGGAGGCAGGTCAAATTCGCCTGCGTCCCATCCTGATGACAACAATGACAACGGTACTGGGATTGTTCCCCATGGCATTGGGTTGGGGCGAAGGCTCCGAAGTAAGAGCACCGATGGCGGTAGCCGTCATGGGAGGACTACTATTCTCGACGGCGCTGACACTTCTTTTAATTCCGGTGATCTATGATCTTTTCGATAGACGAGTTCAATTGAGATAACGACGACGGTTTTCGTCTGAACATGAAACCGAATACTTCCCTCGCCGACTTTTCTCTTCGCCGACCCGTGACCGTCTGCGTTGCTTTTGTTTTTCTGATCGTTATGGGGCTGATCTCGCTTACGAAGATCCCGCTCGTGCTGTTTCCTGATGTCGAGTTCCCCTTCCTTTTCGTCAATGCTACCTTTCCCAACGCCACACCCGGCCAGATCCAGGAGTCCATCACCAAGCCGCTAGAGGAAATCCTCAGTACGATTCCGGGTGTTCAGAGGATGAGTTCTCGCTCTGGCAGGGATTCTTCGTCGATCCAGCTGTTCTTCGATTGGGAAGCGAACATGGCCGTGCTTCGATCGGAGGTTCGGGGGAAGCTGGACCAGATCAGGGGAGAGCTTCCAGAAGACATAGAGCATTTGTCGATTCGGAGTTTTGGTTTTGAGGATGCACCGGTCGTGGAAGTACGGATCGCCTCGGACAAGGATCTGCGCACTTCGGCTGATTTCCTGGATCTGAAAATCAAGAGGCCCCTGGAGCGCCTACCCGGAGTGGCGGACGTTGAGATCTGGGGCGTCTAGCGTCAGGAGACCGATATCTATCTTCGACTCGACGATATCAAGAGATATCGGGTCGACGTCGCGCAGTTGTTTCGCCGTCTGGATCAGGTCAATCTGAACCGTTCCCTGGGCCGGGTAGTGGACGGAGGCATTCGCTACGGGGCCCTTTCTCAAGGGACAATCAACACCCTCGAGGAGTTGGGCGAGCTCCCCGTCAACGGGCGCGGTCTGACCCTCAACGACATCGCCGATATCGAGTACGACAGCCCTGTCGCCAACTCCGGCCAGCATCTGAATGGCGGGTATACCGTCGGCTTCAGGGTTCGCAAGTCCTCCGATGCCAACACTGTCCAGACCGTAGATCGGGTACTGGGAAAAATCGAGGAAATCGGGCAGTCACCAGGCATGGAAGGCATCGACTTGATGCCCTGGCGCGACGCCGGCAAGGAGATCACCAAATCGCTCTCCGGCCTTCTCACGGCAGGAGCGGTGGGAGCCATGCTGGCGGTTGTCATCCTCATCTTCTTTCTGAGAAGGCTGAGCGCAACCCTGATAGTCGCCGTCTCGATTCCCTTCTCTATCGTCTCCGCGCTAGCCTTTCTCTACCTTTCGGGACAGACCCTCAACGTCTTGACCATGATGGGCTTGATGCTCTCGGCGGGCATGCTGGTCGACAACGCCATCGTCGTCCTAGAAGCGATTTACCGAAAACTGGAACGAGGGATGGATCGCGAGACGGCAGCGCTGACCGGAACCGAGGAAGTCTATACGGCGGTCCTGGCATCCACTGCCACCTCGATTATCATCTTTGTTCCACTTATTTTCGGCGAGCAAACCGAATTCTCCGTGTGGCTCCGGCACACGGGACTGGCCATTGTCTTTGCTCTTCTCTGCTCGCTTTTTATCTCGCTGACGCTCATTCCCCTGGCGATGGGACGACTTCTGAGGATGGACTGGAAGCGCCAATCCCGATGGCATCGATGGCTGTCGGATCGCGGGCTAGGGAGGCTGCTCCCCGGAACAGTTTCCGACGCCAAGGAGGGCCGTATCACCGCTTCCTACGTGCGTCTCGTCGGCTGGCCCCTGCGCCATCGCTTTCTAGTGGGCCTGGTCTTGGTGCCATTGATCGTCTTCGGGTCTGGCTGGATGCTCTTGAACAAGGTCCCGGACAATTCTGCAGACGCCCAGGAGCTTGGCAGTCTTGAGATCGAGTACGAGTTTTCGGAGAATTTTCACTATGCCAAGATCGAAGCCGACTACGTGGGACAGGTTGAGGACTTCCTGCTAGCGAATCGTGAGCGCTTGAAGATCGCAGACGTCTTCAGCAGATACGGTAACGATGACGCCCGAACCTCCGTCTATTTCAAGAAGGAAGAACTCTCGCCCGAAGAGATCCCCCTGATTCGCAAGCAGATTGCCGACGGCTTGCCGGTCATACCAGGTGCCAAAATTGGGCTGGGCAGGCAAGCAGGGGCACAGAATCAGGAATGGATCATGGTGAGCCTTTACGGAGAGGATCCCCAGACCCTTGTCAGGCTCTCTTCAGACGCCCGGAAACGGCTGCTTGCTCGTCCCGGTTTCGCGCAGGTCAACACGCCCCTGGACCGGGCCCAGGAAGAAGTCCAGATTCGGCTACGCCGATCGCTCGCTCGCAAGTACGGGATCTCATCTCGTTCCGTTTCCGACGTGCTGGCTATCGTCATGAGAGGCAGACAGGTGAGAGGATTCCGCACGTCCGAGGGCGAAGTGGACATCACCGTCTGGCTGGCCCAGTCAGATCGGGACAGCTTGGAGGACTTGAAATCGGTCATTGTGGGCAGCGGAACTGATGGACAGCCCATCCAGCTATCTCAGGTTGCAGATCTTCAAATCCGGAGGGTTCCGGGAGAGATCGAGCGCGAGGACCGTCGTACCTCCGCGCAATTGTTCGCCATCTACACGGGCGACAAGAAAGACGACGGGATGAAGCTTGTCCGCGAGGTCATGGATGACTTCGACTTCCCTTCGGGCTACGGATGGAGCTTCGGGTTCTGGACCAGACGCAGCCAGAACGAGGATAAGGATTTCGTCTTCAACATTCTATTGGCTCTCTTCATGGTGTACTTCGTCATGGCTTCGCTCTTCGAGTCGATAAGCCATCCCTTCGCCATCATGTTCTCACTCCCGTTCTCGGTAGTGGGAATTGCCTGGTTCCTGTTTCTCACCGGAACTCCGTTCAACTTGATGGCTAAAATCGGAATCCTCGTCCTGATGGGGGTCTCGGTGAACAACGGTATCGTCCTGATCGACCACATCAACAATCTGAGACGTCAAGGAAAAGAGAGACTAGAGGCTTTATTAGACGGCTGCCGGGAACGATTTTGACCGATCGTGATGACGGCAGGAACCACGGTAGTAGGCTTGATTCCACTCGCTTTCAGCGACACCAGTCTGTTTCAGCTTCGCTACTTCCCCATGGCCCGAACCGTGATGGGAGGCCTCTTGGCCTCCACTATACTCACGCTGGTGGTCCTACCCACCTACTACATTCTTTTCGACGACCTGGCGATCTGGCTCAAACGTATCTGGTATGAGAGCTCTCCAGGAAAATCACAAGATACAAGGTACAAGATACAAACAAATCCCAAACTCCAAGCACCAAATCACAAACAGTGGAGTTGACCCGCTTGGTAACTCCAATAGAATGCAAAGGTTTTGTTCGCATTTTTTTGGAACTCCGAACTTGTTTGGAATTTGCTGCTTGGGATTTGAGATTTGTTTGTATCTTGTATCTTGGTTATTTCTTCTTCTGTGATCCCGCAGGATGATAATAAGGTTCCATCAGCAGATGGAGCCGCTCCGGATGGGTGGAGTTGCGTGCCAGCAATTCAGGCGAGGCCTCACAACCAGGCCAGCTGACCATATAGGAGGGGCCGTACCGGAACTCCAGCCAGGCCTGGGTTTCGGTTGGAGGAGACTTGGTAGCGTGGGATAGGCTTTCAGCGAACAGGACTCCTGCGCCCGCTTTGAGGGGAATCTCCTGGAGAGGGGCGATGTCCTCCAATTCCATTGCTGAGTAGGGATGGGGCAGGTTGCTCTTATGGCTTCCGGGAAGCACGGTGAAGGGCCCCTTGCCTTCGCTCGCATCCGAAAGGGCGATCAGGAGCGTCACCATCAGACAGCGAAATTCTCCCTCCCAGGTGCAACGGTAGCGGGTGTGCCGCCTGGGGTCGGCTTTTCCACCTTGGTTGAGGGTGTCCCTGCTGCCCGGTCCTCGCAGAATACCCCTGGATCGAATCAGTCGGTACTGTTGGCCCCAGATCAGGCTTCCCAGATAGGGGAGAATCCCAGAGTGCGCCATCGCCTCTTCGAAAACGCCTCCTGCCTCCACCACGTTCAGAATCTCGGACCGGCTCGGATTCGAGTTGTCGACCCTGATTCCAGGAGAAGGAGCCTGAAGCAGGGCTTGCAGGGAATCCTTCACCCCATCGGCCTGTTGTGGAGTCAACAGGTCATCTAGAACCAGATATCCGGCGATGTCGAAGAAGTGCTTCGCCTCACGAGGCATGGACGCCTTCTCCGTGCCTATCTGCAAGTCGAAAACATCCGCCTCGGTAATAATCTTCTCTTCTCTCATTAGTGGATCCTGAGGATGGATTCAGGGTGACGGGGTCGTCCTGATTTCTCGAATACTGACTGAGGAGGCGCTTCCGCGAAAGGTCTCGAGATCAAGGTCAACTCACGCCGCCGAGGAGTAGCCCTTTCTTGAAATCCTGGAGCCGTCTCCGCCATCGCGTCCCAGCTGCAGTGAAAGGCAGGGGCATAGGAGTAGAACAGCGTCCGTCGGCTTCTGCTGCCCCGATTGTGGACCGCTCCGTGTGAGAGGTCCTCCGAAAAGAGGATGGCATCTCCAGCCCGACAGGGGAGGGGCTTCACCAATGGATGAGCTGGATCGGGAATCTGGCCGACCAGGGGGTTCTGGAAGTTGCTCTTGTGGCTGCCAGGAATCACTGCAAAACAGCCATCCCTAACGCCCACATCCGAGAGAGCGTAGGACACCTTCACGCTGACACATCTGAAGTCACCGTCGATGCAGGCAAACTCCGAATACGGGAGCAGCTCGGCGTATCCGTGGTGGAAGCGGAAGGCTCCACCCTGGTGACGACTCATGAGAATCGCAGCATCCAGACGGCAGGCGTCTCCGATCATCAGATCAACCCGCGAAAGGATTGGTTGCCAATCGATCAGCTCTTCGAACACTCCTCCATGTTTGAGGATGTCGGAGGTGTAGTCCCCGAGACTGCCGCCGGAATTGCCCGCCTTTGCGTAGGTATCACTTTCGGTGGGCCTTCTAGGGACACCTCTTGCCTCCACCTCCGCGTCCGTCAGGGATTCCATCTCGTCGATGGTCTGATTGAGGCGGCCCAGGATTCCCTCGGGTAGCGTTTGCTGCACCAACAGATAACCCTGTAGATCAAAAAGATACCGTTCTTCTGGAGTCATGACTTCCCTGCTTTGCGTTCCGCCCTCGACCCGATTGCAAAAGGACTGCGAGAGGATTATGGTACCATCTGCGGCTGAGAACAGTAGGCAATAAGTCTCTTCCTCAGGAAACCAGTTTCTTCGGAAGAGGGAGGAGAAACAGATGCTCACCAGAGAAAACATGAAAGGACTCTACGTCCTCGTAGTGACGCCCTTCGACGCCGAGTTCCGGCTGGATGAAGACGGTTACGGCGAGAACATACGGAAACTGGTCCAGCTGAACGTGGACGGGATCATTACGACTGGAACGAACGGCGAATTCTTTGTCCTGAACGACGATGAGTTGCGCCAGGTTTCTCGGATTACCGTCTCGGAATGTGCGGGAAGCCAGACCAAGACCGTAGTCGGAGCCAGTGCCGTCAACACCGAAGAGTCAATCCGACGGACGCGGATCGCAACGGAAGAAGGCGCCGACGGCGTGATGAACGTCATTCCTTTCTATCAGACCCTTTCGAAGGCCGAAGCCCTGCAGTATTTCCATGACCTGGCCGAAGCCTGTCCCGATATAGGGATCATTGCCTACAACAATCCCGGCACGACCAAGGTGCTGCTCAACGATGACGACTTCGTGAAGATGGAGGAGATCCCCACGTTCTGCGGCTCCAAGATGATCGGATCAGATGTCAGCTTGTACCTGAACTGCATTCGCAGAACCAACGTGGGGCATTTCCCGCTGGAACAGCTCTGGGGCATCAGCCACGCGGTAGGCGGAACGGGAGTCATGGCAAGCTTCGTCTACGCTTTCCCCGCCTTCATGATGAAATGGTGGCGCGCCATAAAGGGAGGCGACCTGCCGGCCGCGATTGCCATGCAGCACCAGTGCAGCGAGATTCTGCAGGAGGCTATCATTCCTCTGGCGTTCGAAGGCTTCAATGATACCTCTCTGACCAAGGCCACGGTTGACGCAGCCGGCTCTTTCAAGGCCGGCCCGCCCCGGCCTCCCACCGAGGCAGTCCCCGCTGAAAGAATCCAAAAGCTGCGGGAAACCTTCGAGGAGAAGTTTCCTCACTTCCTGGCAGACGAGGTGCCAGCAGGATAGCGGCTCCGCGGCAATACAACAGCTCACCCCTGACCGTCAGGGGATAGGGCCCAAAACAAAGGCTTATAAAAACATGAACCAGACAGTCCCATCCCTAAACGGGGTCATCACGGCGCTCGGAACTCCGCTGGACGAGAACGAAAATCTACACGAAGAGGGCATGCGCCTTCAGATCCGGATGTCATTGGAGGCGGGCGTTGACGGGCTCCTGACCCTGGGATCCATGGGTAGCATGCAGCTCCTGAAGGACGAGACCTTTGAACGGGCCCTCGCCGTCACCTTCGATGAGGTAAAAGGACAGGTCCCGGTATTGGTGGGCTGCGGCGACACCAGCACTGAAAGGACGCTGGCCCGAATCCGCTTGGCTGAGAATCACCCGGTGAGTGCCGTTGCCTTGATTCCTCCTTTTATCTTCAAGTTCAGCCAGGACGAGTTGTTCCACTACTACAAAGGCATCGCGGAGGGCACAGATCTTCCCCTATACCCCTATGACAACCCGGCTTTGACTGGCCACCAACTCGAATTCGAAACTATCCGCCAGCTCTCGGAGATCCCCAATATCGTCGGCCTCAAGGCCTCCGGAGATTTTCTAACCTTTCGCCTTGCGGCCGAGCATTTTCGGGATTCGGAGGAGTTCACGGTTTTCTCAGGTCACACTACCTTCTTCGACCTGGCCCTTCATCTTGGGGCCAGCGGCATTATCGAGGGTCTGTTCGCGCTGGCTCCCGAATATGGAGTGGAGATTCTGCGGAGCTTTCGCAAAAAGGACTACGAAGCGGCCGCGGCGGCACAGCGAAGGCTGATTCGGTTGAGGTCGGTTGTCCTTCTGGATTCCACCTTTGCCGGCTTCACGTCGGCAATGAATCTTCGAGGCGTGCCCGGCAACTTCGCAGCTGCTCCCTTCACACAGAGTACGGAGGAGGGACGAGAGGGAGCCCGAGTCCTGCTGGAGCAGATGGGGCTGATCTAAGAGGTCGCAGGTCGCAGGTTGAGGACGTGAACCCATTGATTTGGCGATGGATTGAGTGTGCTTGGAGCACGTTCCTACGCCGAAGGCGTTACTGCGTGTAGCCCAGGGTTGGCGATGCGAAGCGAAGCGAGCTACCCTGGGTTGAGGTCATTCAAAAATGTCCCGTACCCCATCGGGGTTACTGCAGACCCGCAAAGTGTTAGCAATAACGCTTTCAGCGTAGAAGAGGCAAGGGACGTTAGTTCTTGATCTCTTTCAAGAAGGCTTCGGCCTGTAGCCTTGCCATGATCGTTGGCTCGGAATAGAGGAAGAACCTGAGGCCACGATCCATCCAGAAGCGGGTTTGCTCAACGCTTCCTACCGGCATTCCGCAGGGTTTGCCCAGCTGCTGGGACTTATCCAGAACCTTCATGATAGCCTCGACGACGACCGGATGATCCCACTCACCGCAGTGGCCGATGTTCAAGGAGAGGTCGTAAGGTCCCAGCATAACCGCATCAACCCAATCAGGGGCGGCCGTCTCTCCCATCGCCTCAATCCCTTCGGGTGTCTCGACCTGCATGGCCACGAAGGAGTTATCTTCGATCTCCTGCCATCCTTCCAGATCCAGACTGGTCGTCCCAAAAATTGACGCCCCACCAGGGCCCCGGCGGCCCCGTGGATGGCAGAAAACGGCGTCGCGTACAGTCTGCATCTGTTCTGCCTGATCCACCCATGGGATCAAGAAGCCGGCAGGTCCCATGTCGGCATACTTTCGGACAAGGTGGTAGACGCTGGCTTCAGGACGCACGATCAGTGGGAGGTCAAGAAGTCGCGCCGTGCGGCACAGCTCTTCGGTTGTCTTGAGATCCGCCGACCCATGTTCCAGGTCCAGAGCCACGAAATCCATTCCCAGTTTCTTCTGGATCTCCAGGTGGCCTGCCCAGAAATTGAATGTCAAGAACGTACCTACGACGATCTCGTCGCCACTTAGCTTCTTCTTGAGGGAACTCGCTAGCATTCTGGACTCCGGTTGTTGGCGGCAGCTTTGGGTTGGCTCACTACTCTTTGTACTCTTCGCGAGCCGGTGAGAAAACCTCGATCACCTCAGAGTCTTCCAGCACTTCACAGCCATGTGTCTGGTGGGGACCGAACACGTAGGAGTCTCCGGCGTTCGCAACAAAGGTGTCCTCATCTGAGTCACCCAGGAACTTGAGCGAACCACTGACCACATAGCCAACCTGACTGGCACGGTGATTGTGTAAGGGAATCCTGGCCCCTTTTCCCATATTGAAATGACAGAGCATAGCCTCGTCGTTAAAGGCCAGCGTCCTTCGAGCAATTCCTTCCATGCTCGTGTTCGCCTGAACACCACTCACGGACTTCTTCATCACTGTCCCCTTTCTAAGAATCCCCCCTCGAACCTGGAGAGAAGAAAATGAAGCTTAGCAAGTCAATCAACCGGTAGCAACAACTCCTCCGACCTGAGACTCGCGATCTCTTTAACGATAAACCTGCACCGTCGGCTTGATGATCAGCTCGGGAACACAGGCGCGGGGTGGCAGTGTCGCGACGAAAACAGCCGCTTGAGCGAGGTCGTCGGGTGTGAGCATCAGATCACGGGCCTCCTGGGGTACTGGCACCGGACGATGTTCCAGAATCGGCGTATTCACTTCGCCGGGGCACAGCACCGTGGATCGGATCCCATAAGCAACCTCCTCCTCATTGATAGAATGGGTAAGTGCCACCATCCCATGTTTGGAAGCCGAGTACGCCACTCCAGCGATCTGGCTTGCTCGCTTACCCGCGATCGATGAGACGTTGATGATGAGGCCATTCTTCAGGTTCCGCATTCCCGGTAGCACGGCGCGAACGCAGTTGAAGGCACCGGTAAGGTTGACCGCAATCGTGTAATCCCAATCCGAGGGATCCACCTCGGAAACGGCGCGGCGTAGAGTGTTGACTCCGGCATTGTTGACTAACAGGTCCACGGGACCGAAACGGCCTGCCACCTCGACGCCCATGGCCTCGACGGTCGCCCGTTCCGAAACGTCGCAGGGGTAGCAGAGGACTCGCTCCGGAGGCAGATTCGAGGCGGCCTGCAGCAGCTTCTCACCACTCCTACCCACCAGTGCCACGCAAGCACCCTCGTTGACAAAGGCCCTGGCAACGCCCTCACCAATCCCGCTCCCGGCACCCGTCACCACAGCAACTCGACCCTTCAATAGTGACATCTACTTTCCCCCTCGGACCCAGTTCCCGTTCGGGCCCTGTCCCTGTTGTTGCCAAGCGCTCGTTTCGCCCGATCATTGTACTCGCTGAGCTTCTGAAAGTCTGGGCGCCTGAACGTCGCAGGTCGTAGGTCGCAGGTCGTAGGTTCCTTCGAGCCTTTGGCTCTAGCAACGGCGGCCTGCACGCCACGCTACTATCTGGCCTTGGCAGCGTTTGATCTGTTAGGGTGTAGCCCTGTGCTGTCCGGCTCATACCCTTCGCCCAGGATACGGCCAGACAATCTTGTGGAGGAACAAACATTGGCTAGCTGGATATTACGTCTGGGTCTGATGACCTTCCTGGTGATAGTCTGGGCTCTGCTGCAGCAGCCGGAAGCCACCGCCTCTTTGCCCACCGAAACACTCGATCCAGATGAAAGGTTCGTCCTGGAATCGAGCGAACGCGTAGGCAAACTCTCATTCGAGGTGTTGGAGGAGAAAACTGGAATTCACCTTCCGTCTCGACTGTTTTTCGCCTACGCCGACGGCAAGGAAGAAATGCCCACGGTTGGGCGCTTCGCGAATATCCTGGTGACCGCATCGGGTCAAGAGATCAAGACGATCCCAGTGGGCGACTACGATGTCTACGTCACTCGGGGGACCGAGTACAGCCTCGACCAGCACCGGATTCGAATCTCTGAGGGAGAAACGACTTATCTGAACTCGACCCTTTCCCGAGCCATCGACACCACGGGGTTCATCTCCGCGGACTTTCATCTCCATCTCCAATTCGCCATGAGAGACGGCGCCATGGCGGCGGCGGCCGAAGGGCTGGACTTGTTGACGGCCACCGATCACAACGTTCTCAAGGATTACTCCTCCTACATAGCGGAGCTGAACCTGGGTCGCTTCATGACCTCAGTCGTCGGGAACGAGGTGGATACTGAGTTTGGGCACTTCAACAGCTTTCCGATGACCCTGAACCCTTGGGAAGACAAGACCTTTCGCCGATCGATCCACACTCCGGGCGAGATGCTTCGTCTGCTGCGACAGAACCCGGGTGACGAGATCGTTCAGATCAATCATCCTCGTCTGGGCTCCCCCGAAGGCGGCTACTTCAATGGAAGGCTCGATGCCGGTTCGTTGGAGATCAAATACCCATTCTTCGAAACGTCCTTCGATCAGCTGGAGGTTTTCAATGCGATCACCGAAGGGGCGTTTAGCAAAGCGGGCTATTTTGGCAGAACCCCCGAAGTGGATATAAACCTGAGAGATTGGTTCAGTCTGTTGAACCGTGGAATCTTCATGACAGGGGTCGCCAATACGGATGCTCATGAGTATCCCAAGGAACTGCCAGGGTATCCCCGCAACTATGTCCTGTCGCAGACGGACCGACCCTGGGAAATCGATCCGTACCGCGTTGTAGACGCCCTCAAAGAGGGTGCCTCGACGGCCTCGTTTGGCCCTTTCATCCTGCTGTCGGCGAATGACGGTGCTCCTGTCGGATCGACCATCAAGGCCAACGACCGTTCTGTAATCCTGCATGCAAGGGTAGAGGCAGCTCCCTGGATTCCGGTGGACAAAGTGGAGGTTATCGCCAATGGCAGGGTGCTGACCTCCTACCCCACCAAGGATGCCTCCGAAGCGATTCGCTTTGACCAGGACATCGTGGTCAACCCAGGACGGGACAGTTGGTATCTGCTCATTGCCACCTCCGAGCGTCCCTGGGCGCCCCCCTTCTCCAACTTCAGATCCTTCTCCTTCACCAACCCGATCTTCGTGGACACCGACGGCAACGGGTACTTCGATCCTCCCCACTTGAAAGCGCTTCCCGGCCAATCGAATTAGGCTGAAACTTCAACGACAGATCGCAGGTCGAGGCTCCCAACAAATAGGAAAGCCATAGAAGCCTGAAGCGCGAGCGAGGGGTTGGGACCTGGAAATTTCTTTTCTGGAAAAGGGCTAGCGCAGCCGTTGGCATACGGCAGAGTTGAAAGTAGTCCGCCCCTGCAGGTAACATGGCACGCCTGAAACAGGCCGCTGGGGGAGCTGGCTCGGCTGAGAGGATGGATCGAATCGGATTCATCGACCCCTTGAACTTGTACGGTTAACGCCGGCGTAGGAAGCGCAGCCTTCAAAAAGCAGTCTTCGCTACCCTTCCCGGCCAGACCATGAGCTCCTTCTACTGAAGGGGAGAGCCTGAGAAACCATCAAGGAGCGGGCAATGAGTACAACGGATCAAAAGAATAAAGACGCGGCATCGATTTCGATGGAACCCTACCCTGGATCTGGAAAAGCCCACATCCAAGGCAGCCATCCGGATGTGCGCGTCCCGATGCGAGAGATCTTCCTGAAGTCCAACTCCCAGAATGGCAACGGAAACAGTGGCTCATCGAGCTTTTTCGCGTACGATACCTCCGGACCCTACACCGACCCGGACACCTCGGTCGACATCCGTAAAGGGCTTTCTCCGAAGTGCCTCCCTTGGATCCTTGAACGAGGAGACGTCGAGCCCCTTTCCCAATCCAGTTCGGAGTACAGCAAGGATCGAGAAGCGGATCCCGACTTGGAGGGAATCCGATTCTCTCCCCTTCGCAATCCTTTGCGCGCCAAGCCCGGCGCCAACGTCAGCCAGATGCATTATGCCCGTAAGGGGATCGTGACCCCGGAAATGGAGTACGTTGCGATCCGGGAAAACCTGCAGCGCGAGCAGCAGTCTGGGCCGGGAAGCAACCAACGCTTGTTCCACCAACATCCCGGAACGGCCTGGGGGGCTGAGATCCCGGACTCGATTACACCCGAGTTCGTTCGCGACGAGGTAGCCAGAGGCCGCGCGATCATCCCTTCGAACATCAATCATCCAGAAATTGAACCGATGGCTATCGGGCGTAACTTCCTGGTCAAGATCAACGCCAATATCGGAAACTCTGCCGTCACCTCCTCAATCGAAGAAGAGGTAGAAAAGATGGTCTGGGCAACCCACTGGGGCTCCGACACGGTGATGGACCTTTCGACGGGTGCCAACATCCATGAGACACGGGAATGGATCATCCGCAACTCGCCTGTCCCGATCGGCACGGTACCCATCTATCAAGCTCTGGAAAAGGTCGAGGGGCAGCCGGAGGACTTGACCTGGGAAATGTATCGGGACACCTTGATCGAACAGGCGGAACAGGGCGTTGACTACTTCACGATCCACGCCGGAGTTTTGTTACGCTACATCCCGTTGACCGCCAATCGGGTGACCGGAATCGTCTCCCGGGGAGGCGCCATTCTCGCAAAGTGGTGTCTGGCACACCATGAGGAAAACTTCCTCTATACGCACTTCGACGAGATCTGCGAGATCATGAAGGCCTACAACGTCTCCTTCAGTCTGGGCGACGGTTTGCGGCCGGGATCGATCGCGGATGCCAACGACGACGCGCAGTTCGGAGAGCTGAAAACGCTGGGAGAGCTGACCCGCGTGGCCTGGACTCATGATGTCCAGGTGATGATCGAGGGACCCGGACACGTTCCCATGCAGCTCATCAAGATCAACATGGAAAAGGAACTGCAAGAGTGCTTCGAAGCCCCATTCTATACGCTGGGACCACTGACGACCGACATTGCACCGGGCTACGATCACATCACTTCGGCCATCGGGGCTGCGATGATCGGTTGGTATGGCTGTGCGATGTTGTGTTACGTCACACCCAAGGAGCATCTGGGTCTTCCTGATCGGGACGATGTCAAGGAGGGGGTCATGGCCTACAAGATCGCCGCTCATGCCGCCGATCTAGCCAAAGGTCATCCAGGGGCACAGGCCCGGGACAACGCTATTTCGCAAGCCCGGTTCGAGTTTCGCTGGGAAGATCAGTTCAACCTGGCTCTCGACCCTGTAACCGCGAAGTCCTTCCACGACGAAACCCTGCCGGCCGATGGGGCCAAGGTCGCCCACTTTTGTTCCATGTGCGGACCTCGGTTTTGTTCCATGCAGATTACGCAGGAGCTACGAGACTACGCAGTCCGTCAGGGGCTGGATGAGGGCAGCGCGATCGAGGCCGGAATGCAGGAGAAGGCCGACGAGTTCAAGCGTACCGGTGCCAGTATCTATAGCTAACGGTCGTGGGAAAGGGAACTCTTCAGCTCGCAAGCGCCGGCCTCGGTATGCTGGCCACGCTCTCTTGCCTCATCGCCGGTCTTACTGTTGATTCTCAGCCACCGACGGTTGAGGGCATCACCGCCTCGGATCTCAAGTCCGATGTCTATTTCCTGGCTTCGGATGAGATGGGCGGTCGCGCGACATCCACCGTTCCCAACCAAATCGCTTCCCGTTATCTGGCCCATCGATTCGAGCGTCTAAGTCTGGAGCCGGCGGGCCAGGACGGGTCCTACTTTCAGTACTTCGACCTGGTTCAATCGGACCTTTCGGAGCCCAATCGCTTCGAAATTCTCAAGCAGGGCTCTTCCGACCCGACTATTGGTCAGCTCCAGGACGACTTCTACCCCTCGCCTCTCTCGGCTAGCGGCAAGGTATTCGCCCCGGTTGTCTTCGCGGGCTATGGGATTTCGGCGCCGCAGCTTGAGTACGATGACTACGCTGGAATAGATGTTCGTCACAAGATCGTCCTGATCCTGGAACACGAACCGGGCGAGCTGGACCCAAACAGCCCCTTCGACGGGTTGGTTAGCTCGGACTACAGCCGTGCCCGATACAAACTGCTCAACGCTCAGCAGCACGGGGCGGCGGGCGTGATCCTGGTGCAGGATATCGAAAACCACGACGAAGGCGGAAAGTTTTCGCGAAGAATGCGATCCGCCTGGCCGAAGGATAAATCTAAGGCGCCTCAGTACCTGAAGGTGTGGACGGACAGTATAGAGATACCCGCCGTGCACATCTCCCAGAAGATGGCAAAGCAGTTCTTCGAAAAAACCCCCATCAGTTTAGGCGCACTTCAGAAGCAAATCGACCAGGAATATCGATCCAAGAGCTTTCGACTACCCAAGATCCAGGCCTACTTCGAAACCAGGCTGACCCAAAGAGAAGAGCAAACGAGAAACGTCCTGGCCTCGCTACCAGGATCGGATTCGGAGCTTGGCAAGCAACTGGTCATCGTCGGTGCCCACCTGGATCATATCGGCGAGAAAGAGGACACCATCTACAATGGAGCCGACGACGACGCCAGCGGAATCGCAGGCCTCCTCGAGATTGCGGAAGCGTTTTCCGCCAGCCCCGAAAGACCGAAGCGATCGATTCTCTTCGCGGCTTGGAACGCCGAAGAAAGGGGCCTTCTCGGGTCCTACTACTACGTTGGCCATCCTTCTTTTCCCCTGGACCAGACCAAGCTGATGCTTCAGATGGACATGATAGGTCGAAACGAGGAAATCCCCGATTCGGATAACCCGCGCTTCCGGGGTTTGGAGGAGCAAAGTGCCGAGGAAAACAGAAACTCGCTGAACGTATTGGGGTACAGTCGCAGCAGGGATGTGCGCAGGTTGGTCGAGGACAGCAATCGCTGGATCGGCCTTTCTTTAAGGTTCCGCTATGACAACCACTCACTCGATCTGCTGCGGCGCAGCGATCACTGGCCTTTTCTGAACCGCGGAGTCCCTGCGGCTTTCTTCCACACGGGGCTACACCCCGACTATCACCGATCAACAGATACGGCCGACAAGATCAATTACGGGAAAATGGAAAAGATTGTTCGCCTGGTATTTATGAGCGCCTGGACCGCAGCAAACGCAGCCCAACCTCTACGAACACTTCACTGAAGCCTCGTCGCGCGTCAAATTCTATGAAACCAACGCCCGAACCGCCTCCAGAGCCGCATCATAGTTGGGATGGTCTGCTACTTCCCCCACATACTCGACGTGTCGAAGCGTGCCTTCGGCGTCAACTACGAAGAGAGCTCGGGAGCTTAGCCGCAATTCCTTGATCAGGGTTCCATAGCTGGATCCAAACGAGGCATCCCGATGATCTGAGAGCATCGTCAGATTCTCGATTCCGGCCGCCGCACACCATCGACTCTGGGCAAAAGGCAGGTCCATGCTGATGGTGTAGATTTTTACGCCCGGAAGACTCGTGGCTTCTTGATTGAAACGTCGAGTCTGGGCATCACAGACCGGGGTATCCAAGGAAGGAACCGCACTAAAGACTCTGACTGAACCCGCAGTATCTGCAAGAGTTACAGGCTGCAGATCGGTTCCTACTGCCACGAAGTCTTGAGCCGTGTCCCCCACATTTAGTTCAGGTCCCACCAACGTGAACGGAGTGCCTTTTAGAGTAACTGCATCGGATCGTTCAACTGTCATATTCGCCTCCTTATTCAGGGGCGTATTGTATCCTATTTCAGAGAAGCTATCCATGGGATGAAGGACGGCTGTCCGGCAAGAATAGTGACGCTAGGAAAACCAGGTGAAAATGGCCAGTTTCGATTCCCGGCGGGCTAACGGAGTTTGCGCACCTGCCGAACACCATTTGTCGGGCGGAGAGGGTTGGAAACGAAACTTTTCCGTAGTTACTGCATCACAATGGTATACCCAAAGTTGTATAGAGATTTTGACTTGAGAAGTGAAGATTTGAAATGAAAAGCTCAGTAATCGAAAGCGAAGGCCTTTATCCCCAGACCAAGAAGCCAGATCCCTCTCTGAGGAATCTAGCCTTGGGTATTCTACTGCAGGCCTTTCGAGATATCGTCGCACCCAAGAAGTCTTCCAACAAGGAATGGGAAATCTGGCGCAACGATGCCTTGGAATGGTTCTTCACGGACGACATTCATCCAGGGAGCTTCCGTTGGGTGTGCGAGGTGCTCGCTCTGAACCCCAAGGAGCTCCGTGAGTGGCTGCACCTCTACAAGCGGAGTGATCAGGGGGTGCGTAAAGAGATGGCACGTAAGCTGACGCGCTTCCAGATCCGTCACTAAAGAGTCCCTCCCCTCGGCCCTGGTTTTGATTTCCGGCCTCACTACACTGGGACACTTGTGTCCGGTCAGGCTACGCAGATGGTCCAGTGACTTTAGGGTTCGGTCAAGAATAACTTCGCAGAGTTAGGGCTCAGATTTACGCCAGATTTGGTCGCGAACGATTGAGCGAAACCGCAGGCGTAGGCAGGCCTACGTTGAGGATTTCGCGATTGAGGAGCGGCCAAAGATGGTGTGAAGATGAGATGCCAGAATGTGAAGTTATTCTTGACTGAGCCCTTAGTAAGATCCTTGGGGTGCTTCTGTCAGCTTGCCACTGTGTCGGCCTGCGGGGCATACTCTGGGGGTGGGTGGCCCTCGCCTGTGGTGACACCAGTATTCTGGGCAGTTGTCCCGCAAGGAAGTTACCTGTCTGCGCCAAGGGCCTCGCGCAAGAGCACGAGACAGTCGCCATTCTTGTAGCCACTGAAATGGCTCGCAAGCGACTAGCTCGTCACCAATTGCCATTTGAAGGATATGTTCTTCAAGCTGTTCCTCGCTGCACTCTTCGGAGTCTACATCGGAGTTGTCATCCTGCTTCTGGTTCGCCGCTTCTTTCCCAAATGGAACAGAGGGGGAACACCCAGGCCAACCATCGAAGCCGAAACGGCAAGCGGGGGGGTGTTCATCGAGCTGGTACAGGTCGACAAATCTTTCCAAGAGCAGCCCGTGCTCAAGCAAACGAACTTGAAGATCTTTCAAGGCGAAACCTTGGGCGTGTTGGGGAAGAGCGGAAGTGGAAAGAGCGTCCTTCTCAAACTCATCGCAGGCCTTCTGAATCCCGACCAGGGAAAGATCCTGTTCAAGGGCGATGACATCACAATGATGGAAGAGCGCCAATTGCTTGAAGTACGAAAACGGGTGTCCTATGTGTTTCAAAGCGGGGCCTTCTTCGACTCTCTGGATGTGAGAGAAAACGTCGCCTATCCGCTGCGTGAACAAGGAATCTTCGACGAGGAAGAGATCGATCGGCGAGTGGACGGGCTGCTTTCAGACGTCGAGATGGAAGGCATGGGAGATCTACTCTTCGACGAGCTCAGCGCAGGTTCCAAGAAGCAGGTAGCGATCGCCCGAGCTATCGCCAATGCCCCAGAGGCAATCCTCTATGACGAGCCCACTACCGGGGTCGATCCCATCATTGGAAAATCGCTCAATCGACTAATTCGCAAGTTGAACCAGCAGAACAATCTAACCTCGGTCGTCGTGACCCATGACTTGAGGTGTATCGAGATGGTGGCGGACCGGATCATCCTGATCAAGGATGGATTGATCCATTTTGAGGGAGGGCTGGACGAGTTCCACGCATCCCAAGCCCCTTATGTGCGAGCTTTTATCGCGGGAAGCCACTACGAAGAGGAATCCCTGGCAACTGCCTGACCCGCTAGCCCGGATTATTCATAGGTTTTCGTAACGAGGCGGTGAAGGGCGCCGTCCTGGCAAGGCTTGCGACCGAGACCTCCGCAGTCGTACTCGTGCAACACGTCGAGGAGGCCGACCGAGCGAAACGCAGCCAGGACGGGCGGCGTACGGATGATTGCGCCGCCGCAGTAGAAAACTTATGAATAGTCCGGGCTGGGGTCTGGCAGCAAATCAGTGGCGAACCGGGACGCCACTCCTGGCCAACAATTCCTTTACCTCCCCGATCGAATGTTGATCATAGTGGAAGATGCTGGCTGCCAGGACCGCATCGGCCTGGCCTACCTGAAGTCCCTGCAAGAGATCTTCTGGAGAACCCGCACCACCCGATGCTATGACGGGTATCCGGACCAGAGCGCTAATCTTCTGCAGCAGTTCCAGATCGTATCCTGACTGCGTGCCGTCACGATCCATCGAGGTCAGTAGAATCTCTCCGGCTCCGAGTTCCGCGCCCTCCTTCATCCACTCAGGTCCGTCCCGATCGGTCTCGAAGCGGCCTCCGCCGACAAAGACCTTCCAAGCCCCATTCATTCGCTTCACATCGACGGCCAACACGATGCACTGGGATCCGAACTCGAGAGCGGCACGTCGTATGAGTGTGGGGTCCTTGACCGCAGCGCTGTTGATGGACACCTTGTCTGCCCCAGCTCGAAGTAGCTCCTGGACCTGTTCCAGGGAACGAATTCCGCCACCCACGGTAAACGGAATAAAGATCGAGTCGGCTACGCGACTGACCCAATCCAGCACCGTCTTGCGTTCCTCGACAGTAGCTGTGATGTCCAGAAAAACCAGCTCGTCGGCGCCCTCTTCATAGTAGCGTTGGCCCAGAGCTACAGGATCTCCGGCATCACGCAGATCCACGAAGTGGACCCCCTTCACGACTCTTCCCTCAGCCACATCCAGACAGGGGATGATCCTCTTAGCCAGCAACTGCCCACTCCTCCAAGGAAAGGCCACCTTCGTACAGGGCCTTTCCTACAATGACGCCTCCGACACCAATCTTCTCCAGACGATCGACGTGGTCCAGGTTGCTGATGCCTCCTGCGGCGATCAAGCAGGTTGAAGAGCCAAGCATTTCCAGAAGTTGGGCATAGCTCTCATAGTTCGGGTGCTCCAGAGTCCCATCTCGCTCCACATCCGTGCAGATCACCTGGCTCAGCCCCCAGCTCATGACTCGCTCTACGACCTGCTTGAGGTCGAGGGAGCTCTCCTCCAACCATCCCTGGCTCTGCAGTCGCCCCTTCCGAAGGTCCAGGCTCACGATGAAGGGATCCGACCCCCATCTCGCTAGCCATTCTTCAACTTGCTCCGGCTGTTTCAGGACGACTGTGCCCAGGATCATATAGGAGATCCCCCAATCCAACAGCTGGGCCACATCTTCGGAAGCCCGGATCCCTCCCCCTAGTTGGACGGGAATGTCGATTGATTGCAGGATTCGCTGAATGGAAGGACGGTTTCGACCACCTCCGTCGCGCGCCCCCTCTAGGTCCACCACGTGGAGCCTGGAAAATCCAGCGCTCGCGAAGCTGCGGGCCTGTTCCACGGGGTCACTGGAGTAGACGGTCTTCTGCGCAAAGTCGCCTTGATAAAGGCGGACACATTTGCCTTCGACTAAATCAATTGCCGGAATCACCTGCACGGGTCAACTCGCCTCAATAAAGTTTCTCAGGAGCCGAAGACCGACCTCCCCGGAACGCTCTGGATGGAACTGCACCCCCCAGAAGTGATCGCGGGCCACAATGGAAGCGAAGGTCTCGTCGTAGTCGGTGACCGCTAGAGTGGTCGGCCGCGCCGCGGGAGCGAAATAGCTATGGACAAAATAGAAGTAGCTGTCGTCAGGAATTCCCTCCAGCAGCTTGCCGGCGCCGGATCCAGCATCCAAGTGGGGTTCTCGACGCACCTGATTCCAACCGATATGGGGCACCTTGACCGAAGAACGGTCGAAACACCGCACCGTACCGGGCAGCAACTTCAAGCAACTCGTATTCTCTTCTTGCGACATGTCGAACAGGACCTGAAGTCCCAAACAGATGCCCAGAAAGGGAACCTGAAGGCTCCTCAGCACTGACACCAGCCCCTGCTCGGAGAGGGAGTCCATAGCCGCCCTGGCCGATCCGACTCCCGGCAGAATAACCCTGCTCGCGGCCCCAACCACATCGGGATCCCCCGAAAACACGAAGTCCACGCCAAGATGCTTCAGGGCATTCCCAACGTTGTAGAGATTCCCGGCCTTATAGTCGATCACGACGATCATGGGGCTCCTACAGTTGCAGGTCGAAGGTTTCAGGTCGCAAGTCACAGGTCCCTTAGCCGCTGACTCATGACACTTCGGTTCATACTGCCAGCCTTAAGCTGAGACTTGTGAACTGAGAGACCTGCGACTTGCGACTTGCGACCCTTACTTCTATTAGAGACTTCCCTTGGTCGAAGGAACGCTGTCTCCGGATCTCGCGTCAAGGGTCACTGCTTGTCGCAGCGCTCGGGCGAACCCTTTGAACATCGCTTCGACCCGATGATGTTCGTTTTCTCCCGGGTTCAGAAGCCGAAAGTGCAGATTGGCGCGAGCCTCTACAGCCAGGGAGCGGAAGAAGTGCGAAACCATCTCGGTTGAGAGATCCCCAACCTTCTCTCGCTGGGGAACATAATCGCTACAGAAGGTAAAGCGCCCTCCCAGATCGATTGCCACGGCTACGAGGACTTCGTCCATAGGTAGGAGGCTGGAGCCATAGCGTTCGATTCCAGTCTTGTCTCCTGCAGCTTCGCGCAGCGCCTGCCCTAGTACGAGGCCTACATCCTCGACGAGATGATGGTCGTCTACTTCCAGATCACCTGTCGCCTTCAAGTCGAGGTCGATCAAAGAATGCAGAGCCAGAAGGTGAAGCATGTGTTTGAAGAACCCCAGCCTCACATCACTTGAAAAATCACCCTGTCCATCGAGATCCAAGTCCAGCGAAATCTGGGTCTCGTTGGTTTGTCTGCTAACTGATGCGATTCGGCTCACCTGGGCCCTCTCCTTTCTGAGCTACAAAGCTCAAGCTCGCTAAGAAAGCGGTCGTTCTCAGCCACGGTGCCAATCGTAACCCGTATGCAGTCCTCCAATCCAGGAAGCGAGCTGCGATCTCGCACCACGATTCCCTTTCCCAACAACTGACGACACACCTCTCGGGACTGGGGGCAGCGAAAAAGCAGGAAGTTCGCCTCTGAGGGATAGACAGTCTCGACACCCGAGAGGCTGGTCAGGGCGGCTGCCACTCTGGACCTTTCGGCTCGAATCTGCTGTATCTCGACCTTCTTGGATCGAGCTTCTCGCAGTACCTCCAGAGCGCTTCCCATGGCCAGCAGTCCAAGGTTGTAGGGCGCCTTGACTTTCAAGAAGTGAGAGATGATGTCTGACCCGGCAACGGCATAGCCCAACCTCACGCCGGCCCGCCCGAAAGCCTTCGACAGGGTCCTCACGACGATCAGGTTCGGATACTCCACTAGCTCGGAGACCAGCGATGGGGACTCCGAGAACTCGATGTAGGCCTCGTCGACGACCACAATCCCGTCCAAACTCCGACACAGCTGCAGAACTTGATCCGAATTCAGCAGATTGCCGGTGGGGTTGTTCGGAGAACAGAGAAACAGCACCTTGACCTCGTCAGGCACCTGCCGAAGGAAGTCCTCGGCATTGAAATCGAAGCTTTCATCGAGACGAACCTCAAAGATTTCCACCCCAAAAATCTGAGCCAGGACTCGGTACATTCCGTAGGTCGGCTCCGCCACCGCCACCTGATCCTGACCTGGCTGACAGAAAACCTTGAAAACCCAGTCCAGAACCTCATCCGAACCTACCCCAGCTACCACGTTCTCCGGCGCCACCTTTAAGAACTCAGCCAAGACCTGACGCAGCTCGGTTTGATTGGGGTCGGGGTAGCGGTTGAGCTGCATCCCACCCCAGAGCTGAGGAAAGGGGTTCTCGTTGGCATCCAACAAGATGCCTTCTTGAATCGTCTCCCGGGCGGAGTGATACGGTTCCAACACCCTTATGTTGGGTCGCACCAGCTGATTAACACTCATTTCACATCTCTCACGGTGGTCGCCCCTGACACCTGACCTATCCTGACACCTGACCCATCGGGCGTCAGTACTCCATTGATCCACGATCGAGGCGCACTTCAACCGCGCGCCTATGCCCTTCCAGTTCCTCCAATTCGGCTAGCGTCTCCAAGGTCGGAGCTAGCGATCTGAGTCCGTCCCTACTCAGCTCCTGAAAAGTAATCTTCTTGACATAGCTGTCTAGGGAAACCCCGGAGAAACTTTTCGCCAACCCTGACGTAGGCAAGGTATGGTTGGTACCCGATGCATAGTCCCCTGCTACCCCAGGAGACCAGGGTCCCAAGAAAACCGAACCGGCTGAATCGACATCGGCCACCCACTGCTGGGGATCCCGCAGATGCAGGATCAGGTGTTCAGGCGCATAGGTATTTGCGAATCGGAAGGCCGATTCGAGCGACGGGGCCAAGACCGAGAAACTCTGCTCCAGGGCATCAGCTGCAAAACGCCTTCGGGGGAGATCTTGCGTCATAAACTCCAAAAGACCTTCCACCTCGGTCAGGATCGATTCTGAAGTGGATACAAGAACCGCTTGGCTATCACTACCGTGCTCTGCTTGAGCGATGAGGTCTGACGCCACGAACTCGGGCACGGCGGTCTCGTCAGCCACAACCAGAACCTCACTCGGACCCGCTACCATGTCGATCGCGGTCCCTCGCAGTGAGGCCAGAAGTTTGGCCGATTGTACGATCCGACTCCCCGGGCCCAAGATCTTGTCCACTCTGGAAACCGTCTCGGTGCCGAGGCACATGGCCGCAATCGCCTGGGCACCTCCAATTCTCAGGACATCCGAGATTCCTGCGATCTCAGCGGCCACCAGGATCTCCGGGGCTACTGATCCATCAGGGCGTGGAGGCACACAAAGAGTGATCTCTGGGCAGCCGGCGATCCGAGCCGGAACTCCCAGCATGAGGACCGTCGAAGGAAGAACCGCTGTTCCTCCCGGTACGTAAAGCCCTACCGAAGCGATGGGCCGACTCTCACGCCAACAGCGAATTCCGGGCTCTACCTCGTGAACTTCTTGCGAGACTTCCTGAGCCTGGTGGAAGGTTCGAATATTGGCAGCAGCTCGGCGCAGCGCTCGAGCCGAATCCTCTGAGACCTGGCTTCCCGCCTCGGCGAATTCCTCAGGAGCAACCCCAAGGACCGGTGTCTGGACACCGTCGAAACGAAGGGTGTACTCGCGCACAGCTTCATCGCCACGTGCGTCGACCGCATCGAAAATGCTACGGCAGGTCTCCAGCAATGCGAGATCCTCGATTGGGTTCCGAGTACATAGTTCCCGGACCCGATCCGCAGAGAGATCGTGGAGCCAATAGCACTTCATGCCTGCACCGATTTCCCTTTCTTCTCCCGGGTCTGGACCGAGTCTGGCCCCATACGCTTCAGCATGAGCCGGTAGCCTCCCTCGCCGTGGTTGACCCAGTGGGCGATCCGGGTAATGGTGGCGCTGCTGACACCGGTCAGCTCATGAATCTTCCGGTAGGGAATCTCCTGAGCCACCATTTGCGCGACCTCCCAACGCTCTGCCATCGCCTCCAGCTCACCCAGGGTGCAAAGATCCCTGAAGAAGCGCGCACACTCTTCACGATCCTGCAGAGAGGCGACCGCTTCAAAGAGATTCCAAAGAGCCCGATTCTGCTCCAGAGCATCTTCCATACTTCTGTCCTAATGCGCTATCGTTTTAGCACATTAAAGCGCCGAGTGCAAGTCCGTGCGTAGAAAAGGTTTAAAGTTGTAGCTTACATCAACTCCTGCATCATCTCGTCGAGAGCTTCCCGGCTGGGGTGTATCTGGTCCTGGGTGAGGGCGCTTAGGGGTACCTCACCGATGTCCAGGGCGTCTACGAAAGATTTCGCTACGGGGTCAATGTACACAAGGCCTGTCAGGAATTCGTTCGCGGCGGCCGCCTCATGGAGCGTGCGCATGGCTGCGGCCTTACTCATGGGGTCGTAGTCTCGGTGCAGCTTACGCAGCCTGATGTGCGACCCATCGTGCATCTCCACTTCCGTGGATTCACCTTCTGCATAGTCGATCGCCTCGATCGGATCGAAGTGGGGAATAAAGTCGATCTGGTGCAGGAGCTCTTCGTGCTCCTTGGCCCACTTGTAGCTTTTGGTAGAACCGTCATGATTGTTGAAGGTGACACAGGGACTGATAATGTCCAACATGCTGGTCCCACTGTGGCTGAGACACCCTTTTATCAACGACACCACCTGCTTCGGATCTCCGGCAAAGGAACGGCCTACAAAAGTGCAGCCCATCTCGATTGCCAGCGAGCAACAATCAATAGCTGGCAAATCGTTGCTGACTCCGGTTTTGAGCTTGGATCCTCGATCTGCCGTTGCCGAAAATTGACCCTTGGTCAGGCCATAGACTCCGTTGTTCTCAATGATATAGATCATTGGGACATTTCTTCGAACCAGATGACAGAATTGCCCCAACCCAATCGACGCGGTGTCTCCGTCTCCGCTGACGCCAATGCAGATGAGCTTGTGGTTCGCCAGAATCGCGCCGGTCGCCAACGAAGGCATCCGGCCATGAACACCGTTGAAGCCGTGAGACTTGTTCATGAAGTAGGCAGGGGTCTTGCTCGAGCAGCCGATGCCACTCATCTTGGCGACCTGGTAGGGGTTGACACCCAACTCGTAGAAGCTCCGAATGATCTGGTTGGTGATACTGTCGTGACCACATCCAGAGCACAGGGTTGAAAGCTGTCCGGCGTAATCGGTTCTGGCCAGACCGATCCGATTCAGATTTTTCTTCTTGGGCTGCTGCTCACCTACGGCCATGCTGTTACTCCCCTTAGCCTTCCAAAGCAAGCACCTGTTCCGTGATGAAGCGAGCATCGAGTGGAAGCCCCGAGTAGGCAAGGATCTTTGTAATCCCGGACAGCTGCGTTCCGACCTCCAATCGCAACAGATCTCCCAGTTGACCGTCACGATTCTGCTCTACCACGTAGACCCGCTTACATCGAGAAACGAAGTCACTCAGGTGTGACGTGAAGGGCAACGCGCGGATCCTCAAGTAATTTGTCTCGAGACCCTCTTCTTTGCGCAGCTGATCCCGGCTCTCCTCAATGGCCACATCGGTTGACCCATAGGCGATCAGGCCAATCTCGGCACCATCGACATACTCGATCTCGGGCTGCGGAACCCACTTCTTTGCCGTTTCGAGCTTCTTGGCCAGCCGATTCATCAGCTTTTCGTATTCCTCAGGCTTCTCGGTGTAGCGAGCCGATTCATCGTGCCCACTGCCCCGGGTAAAGTATGCGGCCAGGGGATGTTCGGTACCCGGCAGAGTTCGATAGGGGATACCGTCTCCGTCCACATCCCGGTAGCGGCCAAACTCTCCCAACCGATTCAGGTCCTCGGCCCTGAGCACCTTCCCCCGGTCGTAAGGCTTTTCGGGGTAATCGAAGGGATCCGCCATCCAGTTGTTCATACCGATATCGAGGTCAGATGCCACGAAGATCGGCTGTTGAAAACGTTCCGCGAGATCGAAGGCTGCCCTGGAGAACTCGAAGCATTCCTTCATATTGGCGGGCAAAAGGACGACGTGCTTGGTATCGCCGTGGGACAGGTAATGCAGGGAAAAGATGTCGGCTTGTGAGGTCCTGGTGGGTAATCCGGTACTGGGACCAACGCGTTGGATATCGAAAATCACGCAGGGGATCTCTGCAAAGTGAGCCAGCCCGGTGAACTCGGCCATTAATGAAATACCGGGACCGGAGGTCGACGTCATCGCCCGAGCTCCAGCCCACCCGGCTCCGATCACCATCCCCAGGGCGGCTATCTCATCTTCAGCCTGGACGATCGCGAAGGTAGCCTTCCCAGTCTTGGGATCGATTCGGTAGCGCTGCATGTAATCGGTCAGGGACTCGCACAGGCTGCTGGCCGGGGTGATGGGATACCAGGTGACGACCGTCGCTCCACCAAACATCGCTCCCAGAGCACAGGCAGAGTTTCCGTCGATGATGATCTTCCCCTGGGTTTCGTTCATTCGCTCGAGACGGTAGGGATCCCTCTTCGGCGTATGCTTCCGAAGGTATTCGGCACCCAGGTGGCTGACTTTGATGTTGAGGTCAACCGCTTTCTGTTTTGTCTTGAACCACTTGCCGATGGCGGTCTCGACTTCCGCCATCTCGATTCCAAGCAGCTCGGCCACAGTCCCTACATACGCCATATTCGCGACCAGCTTGCGCAGTTGGGCATTGCTCACTACTTGCGCGGCGATCTTGGCGAAAGGGATGGGATAGAAGATCAGATCGTCACGGAGTCTGGAGAGATTGAGCTTCTCTTCGTAGATGACCACCCGACCGGGAGCCAGGGATTCGACGTCATCCTTGGCCGTCTCCGGGTTTAGAGCGAGCAGAATGTCGATCTCTCTCTTCCGAGCGACATACCCGTGCCTGGAGGCTCGAATCGTGAACCAAGTCGGCAGACCGGCAATGTTGGAGGGGAAGAGGTTCTTTCCGCTGATCGGTATTCCCATCTGGAATATCGATCGCATCAGAACGTTATTGGAACTCTGGCTCCCCGATCCGTTGACAGTGGCGACTTGTATTGATAGGTCGTTTACAATTTCTGCCGGCGATTCTTCATCCAAAACCGGGACTTGAGACTCGGTCTCGATCGTAACCACATCCGTCTCCTTGTTACCTGTTCGAGGCCAGCATTCCCAACGAAATTCAAACCCGACTATCTTAGCAAAACACAATGACGGTCTGTGCAGCAAAGGCAAGCGTCTTAAGGGATCTTTGGTATCTTTTTGGCATTTGGAGAACAGCCTTACTACTCCATCGACCTCTCGCGTCCCTTCTTTACAGCCGATGCACTCCCAGAGAAGATGCTGCCCGCACTCAATATGCTCTCTTTTCTGACCTTCTGCTCCATTTTTCTATTCCAATCTGCGGCTGCGGGGCATATGTTCGTGACTTTGTTATTCCCTGCCAATGGGAATTTCCGGGAGACGATCGTGAAGGAGCGGATCTGCTTTATCCTTGTGCGAACCCAATTTGCCTCAAATCTGGGTGCCGCTGCCCGAGTGATGAAGAATATGGGCTTTGCCAGGCTGGTCCTGGTGCAACCCCAATGCGAGGTCGGCGCAGAGGCACGGATGCTAGCGATGAAGGGCGCCGAGGTCCTCGACCGTGCCTCCTTTTTTCGTTCGCTGGAGGAGGCTGCGCAACACCTCGACCTTATTCTGGGAACAACCGGCCGCCTCTCCCCACGGGCACACCCCCTCAACAGCCGAATGCTGGCGGAGAAGATCGTCGAGCGCTTTCCCCAATCATCTATCGGTATCGCGTTCGGGCCGGAGGGCAATGGGCTGGAGCGAGCAGAGCTTCGTGTCTGTGATTGGCTGCTTGAGATTCCGACGGTACACGGGTCCACCTCTCTGAACCTGGCCCAGGCCGTAGCCGTGATTGCCTACGAACTCCATGGTAGTTCCCTCAAGCAGCCAGATCGAAGCTTTCTCAATCACGCCGGTCAGGAAGAAATCCGAGCACTCCTGAGCCACGTTGCACGTGTTCTGCCCGCCATCGAGCTACCGTCCCATGTCTCGGCCGAGCGGCTGCTGAAGAGGTTGGCGAGAATTGCAGGCAGGAGCCAACTCGAGGTTGAGGACGTGAATCTCCTCCGATGGTTGTTGTCCGAAACTAAAGACAAGCTGGACACGCAAGAATAGGAGAAAGAAACAATGAAGCCCAAGAGAGTATTCCTTTGTCACTCTGCCCTGATCTCTGCGGTGGTCTCCTGGATCGTTGTCAGCAGCTTCGCCTGGAATGGAATTGAGGCTGCCGGCTCTAGCCAGCGGAAGCCAGTCTCAAGAGTGGCAGTTGTGGTGGCACCTGGGGCCCCTGAATTGGAGCGTTTCGCTGCTCGCGAGCTGCGACGCTATCTCTACGAACTGTATGGCACCGCGGTCAGCTCTCTCGATTCGCCCAATCCAGCCATGGACATCAACATCCTGCTCGGCAGTCCAGAAACCAATTCGGCTGTGGCCAACACCCTGGGCGAGGCCGGTTGGCCAAAGGTCAGTGACCAGGGAATGGTGCTCAGGCGGGTATTGGCCGCGGGCAAGCCGGCGCTGATTCTTGCCGGGGGCAGCCCGAAGGCCACACTTTGGGCGGTCTACGAATTTCTAGAGAGCGCCGGAGTTCGTTTCCTCCTAGAAAAGGACGTGCTCCCGGAGCAACCTGAACCCTTCCCGCCGGCAGAATTGGATCTCATCCTGGAACCTCGCTTTCGTTTTCGTTCCTACCGGGCCATCAACAACCTAGCCACCTCGCTGATCTTTTACGGGATGAAGGACTACCGCCACCTGATCGATCAGTTAGCCAAATTGAAATTCAACGTCCTCTATGCCCAGACCTATCCGCATCAGCCCTTTGTCCACTATCAGTTCCGCGACCAACCAAAAGTCACGGGGGTACTCCACTATGGTTGGAGGGTTCCCATTCACTTGGCATCTATTGGACGCCATCTCTTCGGCGGTCGGTCGGAGCTGATCAACCCTGATTTCGTGGGGGCCGAGACCTACCAGGATCGACTACGTGTTGGCCAGAAACTGCTGCGGGAGCTGTTTGCCTATGCTCGGCGTCGGGGGATGCAAACCGGGCTCAATTTCCGAATCAACCAGTTCCCCAACGAGTTCAACTGGCGTTTGCCGGAGTGGTCCGACCGGGAGTACGTCCCAAGGTCTGCCCTGAAGGGGAAGCGGAGTGCGAGGCTGGGGATTTCAGAGTACGCGGTGGACCCCACGGCATTCCCCTATATGACGCCTGACAACCCGGTCGTGATGGAGTTGAACAAAACCATCATCCGAGCCCACATCGACACCTATCCCGCGGTCGATTTCTACGGCTGGACCCAGCCGGAGCTGCCGGTGGGAGGGCAGCAGTACCGCCAGATGTGGAACCGACTCAATCGCAAGTACAAGCTGGAACCGGATTTCAGCTTGGAAAAGATGGAGAAGTCGGCCAGGACCAATACCCTGCCGGTGGGTGTGCGGCGGGGTGAGAGGCCCCTGCACGAGCTCAAGGGGGCAATTGCCAACGCCTATACACTGGACATGCTAGTCAATGAAGACCGCATCCTGGCGGAGTCCTCCAACCCGGACGCGAGCATCGTCGTCAGCACCTTCAGCGACGAATTCTACCCCGTCATGCCGAGGATCTTCCCCAACGCAATGCTGATGGTACAGATGGACTACCTGACCTCCCTGGCTGCCCAACGCACGGAGATGCTTTCCTTCGCCGCTAAAACCGATACCAGGGTCATGACCTTGGCTACCCTCGCCGACGACAACGTGGGAATTCTACCGCAGCTGCCGACCCAACCCCTTCATCGAATCCTCAATGCCATGGATCGATACGATGCCGACGGGTTCTTTGGACGTCAGTTTCTGGTCACCAAGCTGGAAGCAGGCACCGCCTACCTGGCCAAAGCGTCCTGGTCTGCGGAAGTGACCCCGGAGTGGATCTACAGGGACCAAGTGAAACAGGTTTGCGGCGAGGGTTCAGTTGCACCGATGACGCAGGCCTATCGGCTCCTCGAAGAAGCCACCCTCAAGGGTGATGAAGTGGCAATGGGATTCCTCTTCCCGGTCCCAAACATGATGAGCAAACACTGGGAAAACCTATCCGGCCCGGTGGCCGGCTGGGACGCCCTGAGGGCCTACTATGTAGACGCTGTCCCCTTGGTGGAATCGGCACTGCAGCAGAGCCGCCCGGAGGGCAAGAGTTATCTCCAGCAGCTTTTGGGTCAATTGAGGTTTGGGACGGACTATATCGCGGTGGTACAGGCAGTCCGAAAGGCTCGTATTGAGTACGAAGCCTCACAGAAGGCTCGGGCAGACAAGGATCTACGGACGTTCGAGAAACACATCAGGGAGTCACACGGAATATTGGAGGGGGCCCTGGCACAGCTCAAAACCGGCATCGAACACTGGGCAGGCGCAGTTCGAGATCCTTCCGACCTGGGAGCGCTCGGAGTTCTCAACTACTTCTGCTACGACTATCTGAAGAGTGTCGCCCTGAACCTGTATCTGGAAATGGAGCGCTGGAGCATTCAATTCTAAGGTCTAAGCTGAAACTTGATGTGTGTTGCATTCACTTCGGCGTTCGCATGTTCGGTGTTCTGCGGTTTGTGATTTAGCCTTTTCCCTTGCTCTCGAGAAGGCAACCGTTGGAAAAGCTGAACCACAGAATATCGAACAAGCGAATTTCGAAGGCCGGAAGAAGCCAAAGAGGAGATTCTTTGACACTCACTGTTCGTGCAGAACTTTCTTTCTCGAATGGGGCCAGCACCGCTCCGGGCGGGACTCACCTGAAGATCAGCAAAGACATGTCTCAGTCCTGACCCTGGGGTTCGATATCTTGCTCCTCAATCACGTCCATGAATGAGGATACGGAGAAGACAGAATTCCCGATACCTGCACTTCCGTACCCGGGAGGGGCCTTCAGACTATACCGCTCATGAGTCTGTTTCCAGACCCGCAAGAGCCCCACATGATACTCCAAGGGAGCCCCTTTCGGATTCTGCCTACCCAGCACACTCAAGGGCTCAGGACACCAGGTGGTGAAGCGAGGGATGATTCCTTTGGACATGAAGAAGTCTAGTCCCTCACCGGTAGAGGCCAGCGCATCATCTACACTGGGAAACCCTTCGGGGCGAGCCATTTCGATGCCTGCAACGAAGTTCGGGATGACGCGGGACGGCGGGAAGACCTCGGCGGCATCCAGAATTCGCTGAATCCAGCGGTCACGTCCGATGTAGCGATCCTTCCCCGGGCAGATAATGCTGAACAACCTCGGATCCCAGACTTCATAGTTGGGATGATAGATCTGGATGCCCGCCTCACGGAAGCGCCTGACCTCGTCTCGAGGTAGCGCCTGGACCACTGCCTTGCCGATCCAGCGACCAGGAAATCGCTTCTCAATCGCCTCCGGATATTGGACATAAAAATCGATCTCTGACTTACCGTCCAAAGTCGAGGTCACGCTGCCACCAGTCACTGTGTAGGCCCGACTCTCTGAATCGGTCTCCTGGATGATCTCCAGGGCTTCCAGTATCTCGTCTATCGCTTTAACCGCAGTGTAGGAGCGGCCCGTGTTCTTCTGCTGCCGATAATTCTCATTGATGTCGCAGAACTGGCACTCGACCTTCCGCCCGAAGTACTGGCACATACGGAACGCGGTGAGATAGAGGAGGTAACCCCATTCAATGGTGGGAGCAATATCGGTAATGGGTTTGCCACTGACAAGCGTTCGCCGGTAGTACTCGGGAACCTCAGGGAACTCCACCTCGGCGAGTTCAGTTCCTTCTAGCGCAAGTGTCAGGTGGCCTTCGGACGAAAGCTCTATACGATAGGGTGAATTCGGGTTCAAGCGTACCGAGATGATGGTGCGGCGGAAGTCTCCGGGGCCGCCTTTCAGACAGATCTCCTCGGGGGCGTGGAGGTTCTCCTGCTGTGCCATCTCTGAAATGGGCACCAGATCGAAGGAGAAGATGAAGTAGGCTTTCGGCTTGAAACCCGATGCCACCCGCAGGGAGTCCGCCGAAAACGCCACGCCAGTGCGGAGCAGGTCCTCCTTGACGATCACCTCATGCGGGAGATCGGAGTACTTCTCTGTCAGCTGTTGCACCTGTTCCAGACGTTCTCCCATAGCCAGTCACGATAACAAAAACAGGCCTTCTCCGCCATGTTTGTGAGACTCCTCGAAGCCGTCGAGGAAGCGTTGCGAAGCAGGAACGGTTGGCTCGAAAGCGCCGCCGGCAGCAGCAGCGGATATTCTTGGTTTTTTAGGTGCTTCCGTCTTATAATAGTCCTCTTGTTTTTCTGTTTCGGCTCGAATCAAAATGGAGGCAGTTGATGGCGGCAAAGACCAGCAAAAAAGCGGATATTTATAAACTCTATGCCGATGCTCTGGCATCGCTGAACAAGAAACAGTACCCGAAAACGCAGAAGCTTCTCTCTCAAATCAAAAAGGACTTCCCCACTGAGATCGACGTTCTGGCGCGGGTGGACCTTCTCTTGAGGGTATGTGAGACGAGAATCGACGCGGCGGCCAACAAGGGTCCTACGTCCTCCGAAGAAGCCTACGATCTCGGAGTCTTGCATCACAATCAGGGCCTCTATGACAATGCCCTGAAGTTGTTCGAGAAGGCCCAGAAACTCGGCAAGGGGGAGACGGACCACATCCACTACGCGATAGCCGCAACCGAGGCTTCTCTCGGGAACATTCAAAGCGCCCTCAAGAATCTGCAGTCCGCCATCAAGAGCAACCCACAGAACCGGATCTTTGCCCGCAACAATCCCGACTTCGAGCCCTTGGCCAGGAACAAGGAATTTGCGCAAGTACTCTCGCCCGAGGACTAGTCTCGCTGTAACATAGCGTACTAGTCCGAATTCCCCGTTTTCACTGACCTCGGTATCGGCACGGTAGGTTAGCCAGCCAGGTAGGTATGCCCAGCAACCAGAAGCGACCCGATCGCCACGCCCTTATCCTCGCCGCGGGTAAAGGGACCCGCATGAAGTCGGAGCGGCCGAAGGTGCTGCACCCCATCGGGGGGAAACCGCTCATCCAGCACGTCTTGGAGCGGCTCACAAGCCTGGACATCAAGACGACATTTCTTGTCCTTGGCCACCAGTCCGACAAGGTCGAGGAAGCAGTTTCCAACTTTGGGGTCGAGATCGTCCTGCAGCGCGAGCAGCTCGGAACCGGCCATGCAATAATGGCGGCGAAGTCCCAACTGGAAGGGCTCTCCGGCAGTCTTCTTGTACTCTACGGAGATATGCCATTGATCCGCAGCCAGGAGCTGGAACAGCTCTTTCAGATTCGCGAGCAGAAGAACTTCGACCAGGTCCTCCTGACAGCCATCCTTGACAACCCCTTTGGTTATGGCCGTATCCTCAGGGATGAACAAGGGGAAGCGATCGACATCGTAGAGGAACAAGAGGCCACTTCCGAACAAAAGCTGATCAGGGAAGTGAACACCGGCTTGAATTGCTTCAAGATCGAATCACTACTCGCCAACCTCTCACAGCTATCACAAAACAACAGCGCTCGGGAATATTACTTGACCGACCTGCTTCGCATTCTACACGACCGGGGAAAGAAGGTGGCGATTCTGGAGAGCAGCTCTCCGGAGGACCTTCTGGGTGTCAACACAAGGGAGGAGATGGCGGTGGTGGAGGAAAAGATGAGAAATGAGATCGCTCGTCGCTGGATGCTGGAAGGCGTCACCATGCTGGATCCGTCTTCTGTCTATATCGAGCCGACGGTAGTAATCGGGCGGGACACAGTCCTTTACCCAGGAGTGATTCTGGAAGGGCAGACCGTGATTGGCCCAGGCTGCACGATTCGGGGGTTCTCCCACCTGAGCGACGCCACAATCGGGGAAGCTGTTGTCGTCGACCATTGCTCGGTAGTCAGAGACAGCAAGGTCGGTGACGGCAGCCATGTAGGTCCTTTCGCCCACCTGAGGGCAAACACAGTTGTGGCCGGATCCTGCCGAATCGGAAATTTCGTTGAACTCAAGAATACACGGTTCGGTGACTCCAGCAAGGCAGCTCACCTCTCCTATCTGGGGGACACCGAGGCCGGGAGCGGCGTCAACATCGGAGCGGGAACGATTACCTGCAACTACGACGGACGAGACAAGCATAAGACAGTGATCGAGGACAGAGCCTTCATAGGAAGTGGCACTCAACTGGTAGCTCCGGTCAGAGTGCAGGAAGGAGCCTACATAGCCGCTGGGTCGGCGATTACGGAAAACGTACCGCCCCAGAGCCTAGGGATCGCTCGAAGCCGGCAGATCAACAAAGAAGGTTGGGGGAAAGGGAGAAGAAAACGAAACGACCCGGAGTAAAGGTCCGGTCGCACGTCTGAACGTCTGAACGTCGCACGTCTCTTAGCCGGCAGCAAACACTTTCGGCACTGACAAGCGGCGGAAACTTGAAGGTTCGAAACCCACCACCGGTGAACCACAACCCGGGACGTGCGACGTGCGACCTCCTTGGACGTGCGACGTTCAGACCCTCTTTTCAAGCCTCAACCGAAATACCGTGATATTCCTGAAGGCTCTTGACCTGGACTTCTTCCCTCTGTAGAGCCCGAATAGCACTGATGGCAGCGGCGGCGCCTGAGAGAGTCGTGATGCAGGGAGTGTTGTATTGGGTACAGGAGCGGCGTATCGCCTTTTCGTCAAAGAAGGATTCCTTGCCCAACGGGGTGTTGACCACCAGATCGATCTTCTTGCTCTTGATGAGGTCGACGACGTTGGGTCGGCCCTCGTTGACCTTGTAGACGCTCTCGACTTCCAGACCTGCCTGAGCAAGCACTAACGCCGTTCCGCTGGTGGCCACCAACTGGAATCCGAGCTTCTGAAAGTCCCTGGAGAGGGAGCTCACGTAGCGTTTGTCCCGCTCGTTGACGCTGATAAAAACGACTCCTGCCTTGGGCAGGTCGTTGCCCGCGCTGATCTGGGCCTTGGCGTAGGCGTACCCAAAGCTATCAGAGGCTCCCATGACCTCCCCCGTCGATTTCATCTCGGGACCTAGAATCGTATCGACTCCCGGAAACTTGGCAAAGGGAAAGACCGGGGTCTTTACGAAGCAGCTGGTTACTTTCAGGTCCTCGTTGAAACCGAGTTCCGAAAGGGTCTTTCCGATCATGAGCCTGGCTCCCAGCTTCGCCAGTGGCACCCCCGTAGCCTTGCTCACGAAGGGTGTGGTTCGACTGGCCCGCGGGTTGACCTCCAGGACGTAGACACGGTCTTCGACTACGGCAAACTGGACGTTCATCAGACCGATAACGTTGAGAGCCTTGCCCAACCGGCGTGTGTAGTCCCTCATCGTTTCCAGATGCTCTTCTTCGATCACCATGGGAGGAAGGACCGAGGTGCTGTCGCCCGAGTGGATTCCAGCCTCCTCGATGTGCTCCATGATTCCACCGATGACCACCTGCTCACCGTCCGCCAGGGCATCTACGTCATACTCCCGCGCATCCTCCAGAAATCTATCGATCAGCACGGGGTGCTCCGGGGAGACCTCCACGGCATTTCTCACATACTTCTCAAGGGAAGCTTCGTCGTAGATGATCGCCATCGCGCGACCGCCCAGAACGTAGGAGGGCCTTACCAGAATCGGGTAGCCAATCCGTTCGGCAACCTTGCGTGCTTCTTCCACCGACATTGCCGAACCGTTGTCTGGTCGCGAAATGTCGAGCTCCTTCAATAGCGCTTCGAACTGTTCTCGATCTTCGGCCAGATCGATCGATTTCGGAGACGTTCCGATGATGGAGACTCCGGCCTCAAAAAGCTTCAGGGCGAGCTTCAAAGGAGTTTGCCCCCCCAGTTGCACAATCACCCCAACCGGGTTCTCTTTTCTCACCACCGCCATCACATCCTCGAACGTCAGCGGCTCGAAGTAGAGACGGTCCGATGTATCGTAGTCGGTCGACACCGTTTCAGGATTACAGTTGATCATGATGGTCTCATAGCCCTCTTCCCTGAGGGCGAAGGCCGCATGGCAGCAGCAGTAATCAAACTCGATGCCCTGGCCAATCCGGTTGGGACCGCTGCCGAGAATCACAATCTTCTTCCGGTCGGTTGGATCAGATTCGTCTTCCCGCTCGTAGCTGGAGTAGAGATACGGCGTGTGGGATTCGAATTCGGCTGCGCACGTGTCGACTCTCTTGAAGACCGGAACGACACCCAGCTTCTCCCGATAGCGCATCACATCTTCTTCGCTAAGCTTGGCGGAGGCGACACCATCCTCTGGCGCCTGTGATAAACCGTCCCCCTTGCCACTGCCCAGGATCTGGGAGAGCCAGAGATCGGAGACGCCCTCCCGCTTTGCGCGCAGCAGCTGCTGCCGATCGACCCCTGAAAGATCTAGCTTTTCGAACTCTTGCACCATCCCGACCACCCGTTCGATCTGCTCCAGAAACCAGCGATCGATGGTCGTCAACTTGAAGATCTCTTCGATCGTATAACCCTCGCGGAACGCCAGGCTGAGGTAGGCAATTCGGGATGGATTGGGCCGGATGAGGTGTTCCCGAATGCGTCCGGGATCTGTGGCCTCACGGGCAACGATCTTCCCTGTTTCCAACGACCTTAACCCCTTGAGCAGAGCTTCCCTGAAGGTCCTGCCGATCGCCATTACCTCCCCCACTGACTTCATCTGGGTGCCCAGGCCATCGTCGGCTTCCGGAAACTTCTCGAAGTTCCAGCGGGGAATCTTGACGACCACGTAGTCGAGGGTAGGCTCGAAAGAAGCCGGAGTCTTGAGCGTAATATCGTTGGGGATCTCATCGAGTGTGTAGCCCACCGCCAACTTGGCTGCGATCTTGGCGATAGGAAACCCGGTCGCCTTGGACGCCAGTGCGGAGCTCCGACTGACACGGGGATTCATCTCGATCACGGCCATTTGGCCGTCATCGGGATTGACCGCGAACTGAATGTTCGACCCTCCGGTCTCGACTCCGACCCGTCGGATGATCTGGATGGCCGCGTCCCGCATCAGCTGGTATTCCTTGTCCGTCAGCGTCTGGGCGGGAGCAACGGTGATGGAGTCACCGGTATGAACTCCCATCGGATCGAAGTTCTCGATCGAACAGATGATCACGACATTGTCGTTGAGGTCTCGCATGACCTCGAGTTCGAATTCCTTCCATCCCAGAATGGATTCTTCTATCAGGATCTCGTGGATGGGAGAGAGTTGAAGACCGCGACCCGCAATCTCTTCAAACTCTTCATTGTTGAAGGCGATGCCTCCACCCGTCCCTCCCAGTGTGTAGGAGGGACGAATGACCGCCGGCAGACCCACCTGCTCCAGGATCACCGCAGCCTCCTTGAGATCGTTGGCAAATCCGGAAGCCGGAACCTCCAGTCCAATCTCCTCGATCGCTGCCCGGAACCGCCTGCGGTCCTCCGCAACTCGGATCGCGTTCAGCTTGGCCCCGATCATCTCCACACCGCACTCGTGGAGAACCCCGCTCTCGCTGAGCTGGACCGAAACATTCAGACCCGTCTGTCCCCCCACCGTCGGCAGAAGGGCGTCCGGTCGTTCCCTCCTGATGATCTCAGCCACGTACTCCAGCGTCAGAGGCTCAACGTATGTCCGAGTTGCGAACTCGGGATCGGTCATGATTGTGGCGGGGTTGGAGTTGACGAGTACGACCTGGTATCCGTCGCTCATCAGGGCCTTGCAGGCCTGAGTCCCGGAGTAGTCAAATTCGCATGCCTGGCCAATCACGATTGGCCCCGATCCGATGATCAGGATTTTCTTCAGGTCATCTCGCTTGGGCATGTCCCCACTTCGGAACCGGACCACGTTCGGGTTCCGGCAATCCTTCTCCTAGACTTGGTCTTGCCTAGTACGCTGCAACGCAGATTATGACGTCTTTGTGGCGAGCTCGACGGGTCGAGTCATAATCTGTGTTACAGCGTACTAGTTCGAGCGTCCCCGATACTCTCGCATCACATCCAGAAACTGATCGAATAGGTAGAGCGAGTCATGAGGACCAGGGGAAGCCTCTGGGTGGTACTGTACAGAAAACACCGGCAGCGATCGATGCCGGAATCCCTCCAGCGTTTGATCGTTCAGGTTCATATGAGTGAGTTCGATCTGACCATCGTCCAGCGACTCCGGATCCACGGCGAAACCGTGGTTATGGGAGGTTATCTCGATCTTTCCCGAAATCAGGTTCTTGACGGGCTGGTTCCCCCCCCGATGCCCGAATTTAAGTTTATAGGTCTTTCCCCCCAGGGTTAGGCCCAGGAGTTGGTGCCCCAGACAGATCCCGAACAGCGGTCGCTTTCCTATTAGCTTCTTCAGGTTTTCGACAATGTAACCCAGCGGTTCCGGATCTCCCGGCCCATTCGACAGGAAGATGCCGTCTGGCTCGAGTCCCATGACATCTTCGGGCAGCGTCGTCGCCGGCACTACAGTTACATCGCATCCCCGAGCTGCCAGACAGCGCAGAATATTGTATTTGATGCCAAAGTCGTAGGCGACTACCCTGAAGCTGGGATTTTCTACGGGCCAAGTGTAGCGCCGCTCGGTGCTGACGGACCGAACATAATCGCTTCCTGCCATAGGCGGATGTTGCAGGACTCTCTCCTCCAGCTGTTCGCGAGTCGACTCGGACCCGGAAATGATGCCCCGCATCGCCCCTCTCTCGCGAATATGCCTGACCAGGGCGCGCGTATCGATATCTGATATTCCACCAACGCCGTGTTCCCGCAGATAATCGTCCAGGGTCTGCTCACCTCTCCAGTTCGAGAAGATAGGGCTACACTCCCGAACGACGAAACCCTCGACGAAGGGCCTGGCGGATTCCTGATCGTCACGGTTGGTTCCGTAGTTTCCGATCTCGGGCTGAGTCATCACTACGATCTGGCCGGCGTAAGAGGGGTCGGTGAGCACCTCTTGATAGCCGGTCATCGACGTGTTGAAGACGACCTCCCCCAAAGCGTCCCCCTCAGCTCCGAAGGCAAGTCCTTCAAAACAGGTGCCATCTTCGAGACACAGCGTTGCTTTCCGCAAAACGACTCTCCCCACCCAAAAAGACAACTCTCTCTTGGATCTAGAACGTTCTATCAGGACTCTCGGACGTTGAACCTACGCGCTCTGGCTGTGCCTTCCACTCCCTCGGGTGCCTCAAGACGCAGGCTAGCTGCTTGGAGTCTCGGTCGCAAGCCTTGCTCAGGGAGACCTCTACAGCACCTGGCAGCAGACGCACGTGGGGAATGCGGGCTAATCAATCATTCCCAGCTTTGCCAGCGGCCAGTAACGAAAGACCGCCTTACCAAATATCTGGGCTTCAGGGACAAACCCCCAGCTCCGACTGTCATTGCTCGAACTGCGGTGGTCACCAAGCACAAAGTACTGGCGAAGCGGGACCTCGACGATGCGATGGAAGCTATCGTCGCGATATTCGGATCCCACATAAGGCTCACCCAGCCTCGTCCCATCGATATAGACGCTGCCCTTCCTGATCTCCACCCTGTCTCCAGGGAGTCCGATAACCCGTTTGATAAACGATTTACTGACGTCATTAGGGTACCAGAAAACAATGACGTCTCCTCGGTGGATCTCAGAAAAATGGTAGATGAACTTGCTGACGAAAATGCGCTCCTGGTCGGCGAGGTTGGGCTGCATGCTCGTCCCCTCGACCTTGACCGGCTGAACCACGAAAATCACGATTAGAACTGCCGCTAAGGCAGCGAAGAAGATGTCTCTTGCCCAGCCCCGAAGATCCTGAATAATTGAGTTCCAATCACGGGTCGAACCCGATTGGGAGGCGTGCGGAGGAAAATCCGAAAGCGTCGACGATCCGCGCTCCTCTAGCGTGACCAGAGGTGAATCCTGCCGCAGCATGGGCGGGTCCGACCGGGAGTCGCCCCCCCGGTTCTTAGACCGGACAGAGGCTTCGCCTGCATCTTCTTGAAACTCAACCACTACTTAATTGATACCACAGTTGAGAAAACCAAGACAACCGCACCCTCGGCCGGTGGGCCACACCACCGGATCCTGCCACGAAAACGCGGAAAAGGCTCTGGATCATTGAGGTGAGAACTTCAGCTGTAGAGACGTGGCTGGTAGCGGTGGTCTCCAGACCGCCGTCCCGAGCCAAGGGCTCGAGAGAACAAGACTTCGACCCGGAGACCAAAGCCACGTTTTAGCGAATGGAATTTCAGCCCTGTCCCGTCCCCGGACGCGCGACGGTCAGACCTCTAGAATTTCCATCTCCTTCTGTTTGGCTACGGTGTCGACCTTCTGAGTAAACTGGTTGGTCAGCGTTTGTGTCTCTTCCAGGCTTCGAGCCTCGTCGTCTTCCGAAATTTCTTTGTTCTTCACCAGCTTTTTCAGCTGTTCGTTCGCATCTCTACGGATATTACGAACCGCAACTTTGTGCTGTTCCGCGATTTTTCCCACATGTTTGGCCAGATCCTTCCGCCTCTCTTCGGTCAGCGGTGGGATTGGAATCCGAATGATTTGACCGTCATTCGAGGGATTGAGTCCCAGATCCGAGGCTCGAACAGCACGTTCTAGGCTTGCTATCTGCGACGGATCCCAGGGTTGAACTGTAATCAGACTGGGGTCCGGAACATGCAGCGTCGCCAGTTGGTTCAGGGGCGTGAGCGTACCGTAATAGTCCACTTGTACTTGATCCAGAATGTGTACGGAAGCACGCCCGGTGCGGATGGTGGTTAGCTCGCGCAAGAGATCGTCGATTGCCTTGTCCATTCTCCGGCGCGCGTCAGAGATCACTGCTTTGGTCATGTCACCTCCATCTGAACTACATCGCTGGCGAGGTCACTCCAACCGGGTAACTCTCCGACTGCCTCTAACGGGTGATGATTGATCCAACCTTTTTCCCCAGGACGGCCGCCTTGATATTCCCTTCTTGGCGCAGATTAAACACGATAATCGGGAGGTCGTGATCCATACACAGGGAAATGGCTGTGGTATCCATTACCTTCAGCCCCTTCTCGAGCACCTGAAAGTAAGTGAGACGTTCGAACAGCTTGGCCTGATCATTCTGAGATGGATCCGAGTCATAGACTCCGTCAACCTTCGTCCCCTTGAGTATCACCTCGGCTCTGATTTCCATGGCCCTTAAAGCAGCGGCTGTGTCGGTAGAAAAATAGGGGTTTCCAGTTCCTGCGGCGAAAATGACCACACGTTTTCTCTCAAGGTGTCGAACCGCCCGCCTGCGAATGAAGGGCTCGGCAACCTCAGCCATGTGGATAGCGCTCAACACCCGTGTATCGACGCCCTCTTGTTCAAGCGCACTCTGCAGGGCAAGTGAGTTGATGACCGTGGCGAGCATCCCCATGTAGTCGCCCGTCGCCCGGTCGAAGCCGGCTTCGCTGACCGCAACACCCCGAACGATGTTGCCTCCCCCCACAACGATTGAGATCTCGGAACCGAGACGCTGGACCTCTTTGATCTCACGCGCGATATTCGCCATCGCGGCGGAATCCACGCCGAATTCGGTTCGCCCTCCCAAGACCTCACCACTGAGCTTGATCAGGATCCTGGCGTAGCTCGGCCTTTGGAGTTCAACCGGCTCAACCGCAGGAACCTTGTTCTCCCGGGCCAAGTCCCCTCCTGTTTCGCCCAATCGGATGTGGAACGCCTTTTTCGGTCAGCCAAAGAAGCGTGAGCTACGCTTCTTCTCCAACTTTGAATCGGCAAAAACGGCGAACAGTGATGTTCTCTTTCAGGGTGGCAATCTTTGCTTTGATCAGATCTTCGACCGAAACCGAAGGGTCTTTTACAAAGGGCTGCTCGTAGAGGCAAACTTCCGAATAATGCTTCTGCAGTTTGCCGTCGACGATCTTACCGACAACGTGTTCGGGCCGCCCAGAATTCGACGCCTGCTTCAAATAGATTTCCTTTTCCGCGTCGACCTCGTCCTTCCCAATATCATCACGATGCACATAAAGGGGGTTGGATGCAGCGACCTGCATGGCAAGATCTCTGACCAGGCCCTGAAAATCTTCCGTTCGGGCAACAAAGTCAGTCTCGCAATTGACCTCAACCAGCACGGCCAGCTTTCCCCCCGCGTGGGTATAGTGTCCCACGATACCTTCATGGGTGGCACGACCCGACTTCTTCTGGGCCGCGGCCAAACCCTTTTCTCGCAGAATCGAAACGGCTCGGTCAACGGCACCATCGGCTTCGGTCAAAGCTCGCTTACAGTCCATCATGCCTGCGCCGGTTCTCTCCCTGAGAGATTTAACCTGATCCGCTGTAATCGCCATGAACCCTCGTTACGCTTTCAACCTTTGGCCTCGGCCGCCTTCTTGGAAGCCTTGCGTGGAGCCGCTTTCGCGGATGCACTTCCCTTTGCCTGAGCCGACTTCTTGGTCGTCGTCTCAGCCGTCTTGGCCTTGGTAGAAGTGGTTGCCGTTTCTTTCTTTGCTTCCTTCTTGGTCGGCTTCGGCGCCTTCTTCGGTGCGGCTTTTGTCTCGGACTTCGCCTTAGCCTCAGGCTTCGCCTCTACCTTGGCTTTCGGTTTCGCCTCTACCTTGGCCTCCGGTTTCGCCTCTACCTTGGCTTCCGGCTTCGCCTCTACCTTGGCCTCCGGTTTTGCCTCTACCTTGGCTTCCGGTTTCGCCTCTGCCTTGGCTTGCGGTTTTGCCTCTACCTTGGCTTCCGGTTTCGCCTCTGCTTCCGGTTTCGCCTCTGCCTTGGCTTGCGGTTTCGCCTCTACCTTGGCCTTCCGGTTTCGCCTCTACCTTGGCTTGCGGTTTCGCCTCTACCTTGGCTTCCGGTTTCGCCTCTACCTTGGCCTCCGGTTTCGCCTTTGCCTTGGCATCCTCCGCTGCCTCGACCTTCTGCGCCTCGAAAAGGCCTCGCCCTGCCAGAACGGCATCGGCCGCGGTCGCAGAGAACAGCCTCACCGCCCGCAGAGCATCATCGTTGCCCGGAATGACGTAATCCACATAGTCGGGATCGCCGTTGGTATCCACTACGGCTATGATGGGAATATTCAGCTTAGAGGCTTCCTGCACTGCGATCGACTCTCGGTTCGAGTCGACCACGAAGAGGGCATCGGGCAGCCGATCCATGTCCCTGATTCCACGCAGGTTCTTCTCGAGCTTCTTGCGCTCGCGCTCCAAACGGGCGACTTCCTTCTTCGACAGCTTCTCATAGAAGCCATCGGCCCGCTTCTCTTCCAGGTCTTTGTAGCGTTTGATGCTGTTTCGGACGGTCACGAAGTTCGTAAGCAGCCCCCCCAACCAACGGTTGTTCACATAGTACATCCCGCAGCGCTGGGCTTCTTCAGAGATCGATTCCTGAGCCTGCCTCTTGGTTCCCACAAACAGGATGGTCTTGCCCCTCGACGACATATCGGTAAGGAACTCTACCGCCTCTTTGAAGAGTTTGAGTGTCGTCTGGAGATCGACGATGTGAATTCCGTTTCGCTGGCCAAAGATGTAGGGTTTCATCTTCGGATTCCAGCGGCGGGTCTGGTGTCCGAAATGGACCCCCGCTTCCAACAACTGTTTAATCGAGATCGCGCTCAAGCAACCCCCTCTCGCCTATCGCTTGGAGAATTGGAATCGCTTGCGAGCACCTGGCTGGCCATACTTCTTTCGCTCCTTGATCCGCTCGTCTCGCCTCAAGAAACCGGGTTTCTTAAGGACCGCACGCAGCTCAGGGTCGTACCTGAGGAGAGCCCGAGATATGCCCAGGCGAATCGCCCCTGCCTGCCCTGTATACCCCCCGCCTTTGACGTTCACATAGACATCAAACTTGTCTGCATTCTCTGTTTCCTGAAGGGGCTGACTGACGATGGTTCGCTGCGTCGCGTGCTTGAAATACTCTTGAACGTCCACATGGTTTACGACAATCTGACCGCTGCCGGGTATGAGGAACACCCGTGCGGTGGCCATCTTCCGCTTGCCGGTACCATAGTATTGAACCTTCTCCAGGACCGTCTCTCCACTTTCCATGATCACCAATTCAAATTGCTAGCGGTTCCGGCTTCTGGGCGTCGTGGGGATGCTCGTCGCCCCCATAGACCTTCAGCTTGCTGAGCATCTTCTTCCCCAACTTGTTCTTTGGGAGCATGCCGCGGACGGCAAGTCTGATGACGCGCTCAGGGCGCTTTTCAAGAAGCTCGTGCGCCGAGGTCTCTTTCAACCCCCCCGGATAGCCGCTATGTGAATAGTAGGTTTTCTGAGTCCTCTTCTTACCCGTGAGCCTGACCTTGCCAGCGTTCACTACGATGACGAAATCACCCGTGTCGAGGAAGTCAGTATACCACGCCTTATTCTTGCCCATGAGGATCATCGCTATCCTCGTTGCGAGGCGACCCAGGACCTGATCCTGGGCATCGACGACGAACCACTTCTTCTCCGCATCCGCCTTCGGTAGAAATGTCTTGCTTGCCATGGCTACACTCATCCACTGCCAACGAGAACGTGCAAAGTTACCGAAACTTCTTCCTCCTGTCAAGAATCCATGGCCTTTAAGGGCGCGACACGAAAGAACCGCGCCTTGGGCAACTCCGGCTTCCGGAACCCATTCACGCATCTCTTCCATTGTCCCCTGATTCAGAAACCTCTCAACCAGGCCCCACACACGCGGGTAGGCAACGCCGGCAATCGGATTCCCCATTCCACTTCGCAGCTCAGTCCGGCCTCCGGCCGAGAGAGCGGGGTGGCCTCTTCTGGGAATCAGATCGGGGGATTCCAGGGGGCTGCCCCCTGAGTCCGATCATCGGAGCCTTCTTCTGGGCTGAGCTGGACCAGCGGCTGGAGGGCACGGGGTTGTTCTACGTCCGCTTCATGGATGACATCCTGGTGCTCGCACCCACGCGCTGGAAGTTGCGCAAGGCAGTGCGAGTCCTCAACCAGGTGCTGTCCTTGCTGGGGCTGGACAAGCACCCGGAGAAGACCTTCATCGGACGCATCGAGAGGGGATTTGGTATCCTGGGCTACCACTTCGGCACCGAAGGGCTGAGCGTGGCCCGGAAGACCCTGGAGCGATTCGTCCAGCGTGCAACCCGGCTTTATGAGCAGGAGCCTTCACGGCTTCGGGAATACGCAGGAGTGTGGTTTCGGTGGGTCTGTGCCGGTGTTGGCGGGTGTGATTTTCGGTATCCCGTTCTATCCTTATTTGTTTGTGGGTGGTGGCGATTCCTCTGGTCCGCGAGGGGGGGAGCCCACCCAGGCGGAGACTACCGCTTTTCAAAGCAATAGAGGTGGCGCTGTCCGAAACACGCGTCAACTCCGTCATTGGTCCATGGGCTGAATTGAGAATTTGGGTCGCCCAACGTGGACCCTATTGGCAAACCCCCAACCGTGGTCCAGGCCACGCAATGAAACCCCGCGTTCATGCCGTTACTTAGTGTTCCTGACCATACGCCGAGGCCGTTGAACAGTGGATCAGGGGGGGCGCCTGTTTCAGTGCAGCTAATTGCGCTATCGAGGAGCCCGTCGAGTAAGTCATTTAGGTCGGTGGCGATCGTCCCGTGAGGGGGACAAGTGGTTGTCCATCCCCCGATGCCACTTCCGATCCGATCTTTCGCGTCTACCGTGTTGGTGGATAGCCACGCTGCGAAAGTTCCGGTTAGCCCCGTATTGGTTGCCAGACAATTACAAATCTGATCTGCTCTGAGGAGGGGGTTTGTTCCTGTAACGGTACAGCCACCCAGTGTTTCATTGGCTAGGTCTCCCTGGTGTACTGTGCTGGTCACGAAGGCAAGTGGTGGCACTGGAGCCGCGGTGGCCGTGGCGGTTGATGTCGGGGTGGGAGTGGAAGTCGCGGTACTGGTTGAGGTGGAGGTGGGAGTCTGAGTCGGCGTAGAGGTTGCGGTCGAAGTTGCGGTTTGGGTGGACGTGCTGGTCGGCGTGGTCGTTGCGGTGGCCGTCGCTGTGCTGGTCGCGGTTGAGGTAGGAGTGGATGTTGTCGTACTGGTGGATGTGGGTATGGGAGTCTCGGTCGGGGTAGAGGTTGAGGTCGCCGTGGACGTGGGCGTGTTTGTCGTAGTTTGAGTCGGAGTGGGGGTAGGTGTCGGAGGATCTCCCTGAACAGGAACGCAAAGCTCCCGTTCCTTCACCGTGTCCACTTTCTTCGGGCCGAATTGGTCGTGGACAAAGATGTTCCTGACCCTCTGGTGTCTGGGTTCCCCCCAAGCCGGTTTGACCCGATAGCAGAGCAGCTGGCTCTCTGGATTCTTAATCCCCTCGTGTTCCTTATTCACGGCATTGCAGAGCCGAGTCGGTCGTTTGACATCGAACAGCTTGGGCTGGTTAAACTGGTCCACTACAGAGATCTGAATTGGATCTCCGCTATCGTCATCATCGTCATCGTTATCGTCGTCGTTGTCGTCGTCATCGTCATCGTCATCCCCGTGCGGCCCATGGGGCTTTCTCACCGGATAACATAGAAAATGGTCCAGGTCGATGTCGGCAATGACGGGTGCGTCGGGAGGGGCGCTCAAGTTCTTGGAGGCAGGGACCAGCAAGCGATTCGCTCTTTTGAGCTTCAAGAGGTGCTGTCCGAATCGATCCTCGACTGAGACGTTCTCGGGCAGATCGAACCTGGGGCCCCTGATCCGGTAACTGATCAGGTGGGTCTCTGGGTCGGTGATTCCTTCACCGTCCACGTCCGCCGGGTTGAGCAGCGCGACGGGTTTCCTTACTCTGAATTCGCCCTCTCCGAATCGGTCTGCCAAAAACACATTTCGACTCTCGAACGGCGGCTCGCCGCGAGACTTCTTGATCTGGTAGGAAAGGAAAGGATCCGGAGGATCAGAGGCGGACGTCCCGCCTCCTATTACGAGTACCAGGACCAAAACCAACAACCCGGTGATGACGCAAACTCTTTCTAGATTCATCCCCTTCCCTTCCAAAGCACTTTCTACGTTCATCTCTTACAGCACGGACCACTATCTCCGTAAAGCGCAAGATTGGGGTGGAAGGCAAAGGCAAAGGCAAGTTTGAAGGCGAGGGCAAGGGCAAGGGTGAGGCGCTAAACAGGTACCCAAGCGGAGGGGTTCGAAGGGATGTCGAATCGAGTTCGACTCACTCTTGCTCACTTTCGTTGTAGCGGTGGTCTCCAGGCCGCCGTCGGTCGAGCTAGGCTCGACCGAAGTACTTCGGCCTGGAGACCAAAGCTACGTCAGAGACCGTCTCTACCAAGCTTTCGACTTCATTCGCACCTACCTTACCGTCCCTTCGGGACTTCGGGACCCTTCTCTTCGCCTGAAGGCGAGGGGTTTCCACCATCCCGACAGTGTCGTGCACCGTGGGCTTTTAGGAGGATGATTCCGCAGATCCGCTGCCCGTCAACGTCCTCGGCTTGACAAACTGTCAGGCTTTTCTGTTCAATCGTCTTACACCACCGCATCCTGCCCCGCTTCCGAAGCCTATTCTCGTTGCTCAGATGTGGTTCGGATCCTCCAACTCGACCCTGGTCGGTGTAGATATCGGTTCCTCTGCCATCAAACTGGTCGATCTCAAACACCTCGGGGCAAACCAGTACGAACTTGCCTCCCTGGTCCGGCAACCCCTCCCCCGGGGAAGCATCGTGGAGGGCGAGGTTCGCTCCGAATCGGAGGTCGTCGACGCAATCCAGCGTAGCTTCCAGGCTGCCAGGACTCGCAAACGCAAGATCGCGACCTCGCTCCCAGGGAGCTCTGTGATCATCAAGACGGTCTCCCTACCCGCCCGAGGCGAACAAGAACTGGCGCGAGGGATACGATGGGAGGCTGAGTACTCAATTCCTTTCGATATGTCGGACGTGCACCTGGACTATCAGGTGCTGAACGAAGACCCGAAGGGCAAGGGAGTGAAGGCCATCCTGGTTGCCGCAAAGCGGGATAAGATTGCAGAACGGATCAAACTCGCTTCCCTGGCCAACCGTATCCCGGTCGTTATAGACGTCGACTGTTTCGCGCTCTTGAACGCCTACGAGTACAACTACCAGCCGGGTCCCGCTGACGTCGTAACCCTCCTCGACGTGGGCAGTTCCGTCACGCATCTGATCCTCCTCCAGGGCAGGGAGCTTCTCTTTACCCGAAACATCGCTGTGGGAGGAGACTACTACAGCGACTTCTTGAGAAAACAACTCGACCTTTCTTACGAAGCAGCTGAACAGGCCAAGTTGGGGCTGGGCGGCCTCGAAGAACCGATCAAGGGGCAGGCCGCGGCGATTCTCCAGTCGGTTTCCGATCTGCTCGTACTCGAAATCGAACGGACTCTGGACTATTTCAAGGCGAGCTCGGACGGAGTCATCCCCCAGCGAATGCTTCTCAGCGGCGGTGGCGCCAGAGTTAGAGGTCTGCGAAACTCGCTGCAGCGCAAATTGCAAGTGCAGGTCCAGTTTCTGGACCCCTTCAAGAAGATCCAGGTAGCCCCCCAGTCCTATCCTTCCAAGCACCTGACTGGGCTCGCAGGCCAGTCTGCCGTTTCCCTGGGACTAGCGTTGCGATCGGCTCGGCGAAGATGATTCAGATTAACCTGTTGAGCCAGTATCCCCATAGTGCAAGGCCCAGAACTTTGGGTTGGCCTGGTCCCAGGAAGATTGGAACGCTACTCCTCCTGGTGGTCTTGGGCTACCTGGGCTGGCAGTACCTGACCCTCCTCCACCGAAGATCCCAAGCCGCGGCCAGGATAGAGGTGCTAGGGAAACAACGGAAAGAAGCCGAAGCCACTCAGGCCAGGCTGGCCGAGGTCAAACTCAGACTGACCCAATTGGAAAAGCAGCTTGAAGCGATAGAGCATCTCAGGACGCGGCAGAAGGGCCTACTCGGTCTGCTCAACGCAATCACTGAGAGCCTGCCTCGCCTCCCCACTCTCTGGCTGACCGTGCTCGAAGAAAGAGATCGGATTGTGAGCATCGAAGGAGAGGCCGATAGCCTCGCTGGTATCACCAATTTCATCACTACCTTAAAGCGTAGCCCAGCCCTGACACGAGTCGATCTGTCCAGTTGGGAAGCTAGCGGCGACATACTTAGGTTCCAAGCTGAGTCTGAGATTTCAGATTGATCCATGCGCGAGCAGGTTGGCCGCGAACGCGGCTCAAAACGAAGTAACCGTTCTATCAGGATAATCGTCTTGATCGCGCTGCTTTCGGTTCTATTCCATGTCGTTTTCATCTGGCCCCTAGAAACTGAACTCGACTCACTGGCGAGACAGGAGCAGGATCTGAAGGTTGCCCTCTCTCAGAGAAGGAGCAACCGAAGAGCCCTATCCCAATCGATCCAGAGCCTCGACCGGGCTCAGACCAGGTTGGACCAGCTTCAGACCGCCTTCCCCGGGAGAGAGGACCCCTTCATCATGTCTCAGATTCAACAGCTGGCCCGAAGCTCGCACCTAAAGATCAAGCGCTTCGTCCCTCTCGACAGCGTCCCTGGCCCCTTCTACCAGGAACATCCCAACCGGATCTCGCTGGAAGGAGGATTCCACAACCTGGGCCGCTTTCTCGAGGAGGTAGGCGAATGCGAACAGATCATTAACATCACGAACGTCGCGATCACAGGGGTGCCCGGGGATCCGAGTCCGGGGACCAGCCTCCAGGCCCGGATGACCGCTTCGACCTTTATCTTGGTAGATCCTGCGTCTGATCTAGAAGAGGGGACAGATTGAGTCTCTTCATAATCCTGGCGCTCAGCGGGACTCTCGCATGCGCCGAGTTGGCTCGAACTGAGAAATACGAATCCCGTGGGAAAAGGGATCCCTTTCTTCGAATACCTGTTGAAACAGGATCTCCCCAACGCCCCACGCCTAACGCTCCGCCTCAGGCCCCCTCGGATACCATCGCTGGACTCTCAATTGAACAGGTTTCCGTGGCGGGCCTAGCCTCCAGTGGAGGCAGAAAATTGGCACTCCTCCAAGGCAACGGGACTCGCACCTATCTGGCCCTCATCGGAAGCAGACTCCGGGACGGGGAGATCACAGAGCTCTCGCCCGCTTCGGTTACGTTCGTCCATCGGGAGGACGCTCACAGAGTCGTCAAGTGGGTTTCTCAGTCCTCCCAAGGTAGGCGCCCGCATCCAACATCTCCCCCGTCCTCGAGCTCACGAACCAGTGACAAGAAGCCCCAGGCTGCAAACCACCGCCCGGAGTCAGAGGGCCCTGCTGAGCTCATCTCTCTCAAACTGGTGGAGGTTTCCCTGTCCGACTTTTTCCGGGTCCTCTCTGAACTGGGCAATCTGAACCTCTTGATCGACCCCGATATCTCGGGAAAGCTGACTCTACACGTCCAATCGGTACCCTGGCCTCAAATCTTCGACGCGGTCCTCAGCAGCTACGGGCTGGAGGAAACCACGCTCGGGAAGATCGTTCGTATTTCCAGGAGGGAGACCCGGGCTGCCGAGAGAAAGGCGAAGCGACTTCTCGAGAAAACCTCGCTGCTGGATCAACCGCTCGTCACCCGAGCCACACAGCTCAATTACGCCACGGGCAAGGAAATCGTGAGCACGCTGGAGAATCAACTTTCTGAACGGGGTCAGCTTCACCTGGATGAACGGACCAATACGCTGATCATCACGGACTCCCCCGACAAGGTAGAACAGATCGACCAGCTGGTAGTCGGACTCGATCTACCAGAATCTCAGGTCGAAATCGAGGCAAGAATCATTCAGGCAACCACTAGTTTCGTTCGCGAGCTCGGCACGAAATTGGGGCTGGCCCTGGGGTTTCCTGCGAGCGCCATTCGAGGGACCCTAAACGTCACGATGCCGGCTCAGCAGCCCCTGGCGACCGCCGGAGTCACGATCGGCCGGTTGATAGACACTGCACTTCTGGACGCAATGATCTCGGCTGCGGAGACGAGAGGTGAGGTGCGAATCCTCTCGAGGCCCAGGGTGAGTGCGCAAAATAATGCAGAAGCGATCATCACCCAGGGAGCCAGAATCCCGATCCCGGTTCAGGAGAACTTCACAACTACCGTACGGTTCGAAACCGCTGCCCTGCGACTCGTGGTCACTCCCACTATCACACGGAAGGAAACAATTGTTCTCAAGATCAGAGTAGAGAATAATGTTCCTGATTTCACACGCACGGTCCTGGGGATACCGACGATCCTGACGAGCGAATCGCAGACGGTAGTCCTGCTCCCCAACGCCGGGACCACGGTGATCGGAGGGATCTTCCTGGAAACCGAACGCAAGCAAAAACAAAGGGTGCCTGGTCTGGGAAGGATCCCCATCATGGGCGTCCTCTTCAGGAGAAGCTTCCAGCAGAGGGAAACCCAGGAGATTTTGTTTTTCATCACGGCCAGAATTAAAGAAACCATTGGATAACTGTCCGGTTAAAAGTCAAATGATTTCAAGTGATTAGCGATGTGACCTATTTGGCCTTACAAGTCCCAATGCCCAAGTGCTTGAAGAATCAGGATTTGCTCGAACGGGGTAGTTCTGAGAATTGGCGTCAGCTTCTGGCATGACCGGCGCCCTGAGTGCCTAGGAGGGAGGTGAATCCTGAAAGGATTCCGTATTTCAGCCCAGGGTTTCCGAACCCTGGGTCAACGGCGCCACCCCCGGATTTCAACCCTGAAAGGGTTGCGTACAGAACGCAAACAAGTAGGTCAGGACGCAACCCTTACAGGGTTTATTATTAAGGGGTTAACTCTCTTTCCCAGGGTTCGGAAACCCTTATATGTGTTATTTGTTGAAAGGAATTCGGGTCAGAACGTCTGATCCGAGCCGACCACGAGATCGTGAAACCCTCGGTCCGTCGAGACCGGAGCCCAGCGAGATCCGTGGTCGGCCCATTTCATGTCAACCCGAACAGTCGCCTGGGCCTCCGTCAAAGAGAGAGCCCGAATATAAGGAAGGGTCTCCATGAAACAACTCAAAGGTAATCCTATCAACAAAACCTGGATGAGTCAGCCCGCAGCGGGCATTGATGTCAGCAAGGATCGGCTGGATCTGTGTCTGCTGCCACGGGAGGAACACTCGGAGCACTCCAACGCGGGGGAAGGAATCGCAGAGATCCTCCGCCGTCTGGAGGGGATCGCGGGATTGGTCTCGGTGGTGGTGGAAGCCTCGGGGGGTTATGAGAAGCGGGTCCTGAGAGAGTTCAATGAGGCGGGGATCCCCGTCTGTTGCGTGAATCCTCGACAAGCTCGAGACCTCGCGAAGGGTCTGGGAATCCTAGCCAAGAATGATCGTCTGGATGCCCACGTCCTGGGGCGTTGTGGGCAGCTGGGGATTCATCGTATCAGTAAGCAGGAAACCGCGTACTATCAGCAGTTACAAGCCTACAATCGCAGACGCAGGCAACTGATTGAGTGTCGTAAGATCGAGCGGACTCGTCGCCATCAGTATGAGGATCAGGAGCTGCGTCAAGGAGTGGAGCGAATCCTTGGCCTGCTGGATCAAGAACTGAAAGAGGTTGAGCAGAAGGTGGAGGAATTGCTGCGGCTCGATGCGGAGCTACTTCGGCGCCAGGAGGTGGTGCAAAGCTGCCCGGGGATAGGGGAGCGAAGCAGTCAGATCGTGGTGTGTGAGCTGCCTGAGTTGGGCAGGGTCAATCGCAGAGAAGTCGCTTCCCTGGTGGGATTGGCCCCTTGGGATCAGGACAGCGGCGAGGGACTCCAGCCTCGTGCCATCTGGGGAGGACGGCGTCAACTCCGTAATCAGCTCTACATGTGCACGCTCTCAGCGATCCGACACAATCCGCAGATTCGCACCTTTTACAATCGCCTTGTCGCCTCCGGAAAAGAGCCTAAAGTGGCCCTGATAGCGTCCATGAGAAAGCTCCTCGTCACGCTCAACACGATGGTCAAAAACGATGATCTTTGGAGAGCACCGTTAGCGGCAGAATCTTGATAATGCTTGACAAAACCAACACAGTCGCTGGGCTGGAATACGCAATCCCGTTGGGATTGACCTCGCTTGGTCTGATGGGCCACATTTCCCATCCCTTCCTATGCCAGCGTCGAACCGAACCCGCACGAATTGGACAACGGCGGAACTACCAGTTGAAGTCGTGTCCAGTTTATTATCCTTTTAACTGACTTATTATAATCATGTTGTCACGATATCTGAATAGTTCAACCGGACAGCAGTAAAATCCATTGGATAATTTTTCCCTACGCTATCAGCGTTTGCTCAAGAGATTTCAAGACCTCGATCTTGAGGGATTGATCGTCACCCACCCTCCCAACCTCAACTATCTTTTCAATTTCGCCGGGACCAGTGGACTCGCCTGCTGCATTCGTGAGGAAGCCGTACTCCTGGTCGACTCCCGCTATCTGGAGCAAGCTCAGGCATCCGCCGTCAACTGTGAGGTCCGTCTAACCCCCTCGTCGGCTCTAGCCGACCTCCGGGAGCTGCTGGAGAGCGCCCGGTCGCCCCGCCATCGCAGCAGGATCGGAGTGGAGGCGAAGCACTTGTCACACCAGTCTTTCCTCGAGATAGATTCTTGGGGACTGCAGATTGATTGGATCCCTTCCTCTGACCTGGTCGAGGAACTGCGCATGATCAAGTCAGAGAACGAAGTCGCCGTGATGCGGAAGGCATTTGAGATCGCCCAAGCGGGATACGGGTGTTTCCTGGATCAGGTCAAACCAGGCCGCTCAGAAGTGCAACTGGCAGGATTGCTGGAGTTCGAGTTACGGAAGGCGGGGGGGGAAGGCATCTCGTTCGAAACGATCGTGGCCTCTGGCCCTCGTTCTTCCCTACCTCACGGGGTGGCCTCTTCCAGAGTCCTTCAGGAGAAAGAGATCCTACTGTGTGATTTTGGGGTTCGTCATCGTGGCTACTGCAGCGATCTGACCCGAGTCCGTGTCCCTGAAAAGACACCGAAACCGGACATCTACGACATCGTTCAAAAATCATGGCAAGCCGCGCTAGAGGCGATTCGGCCGGGCGTCTCCGCCTCTGAGATCGATTCAGCGGCCCGACAGCTCATCGCGCAGCACGGCTACGAAGACTACTTCGGCCACGGTACCGGCCACGGTCTGGGACTGGAGATACACGAGCTGCCTGCCATCTCCTCCCGAGGCACAACGATCTTGGAGCCCGGAATGGTGTTTACGGTGGAACCGGGCATCTACCTGCCCGGACGCTTCGGAGTCCGGATCGAGGATGTGGTTGTGGTCACTGAAGAGGGCTACTCCCTGCTCTCCGACCCTGAGAAGTGAAATCACCGAATCTCAGGCTCCAAAGAACCCAGGCGGACGGGACCGGAGAAGCTCCCTCCCCAGAAACCATGAATCTCATCCGCCGAATCCCCTTACTGGCCTCCCTGGGACTCTCGCTGTTTGCGGGCCCTCTCCTCTACGCCCAGATCGACACCGGCACCATTCTGGGAACGGTCATCCTGGGGGATGGATCGCCAGCACAAAACGCCCAGGTTTCCATTCGGCGGATGGACACCAACGAATCGGTCGAGCTCCTCACCAACCCCACAGGGTATTTCCGGCGCGACGGACTTCGGATTGGAAGGTACCAGATCGTCGTCCTCTTGGAGGGATTCAGGAGGGAGATCCTCGAAGATGTGGTTCTATTGGTCGGCCAGTCCCTACGAGTCGATTTCCAGCTCCAGGAAGGGACGACCACCGATGAAGAGGTGAACCGCGCCGAAGCTGGACTACTGGGGGAAGGAAGGACGGACGTGGGGCAGCTCATCGACCAGGAGAAACTCGACTCTCTCCCGGTCAACACCCGCGACATCACCAAACTGGCAGGGCTGGCAGCGGGGGCTACCCCCTCTGCAGCGAACCGGGGCAGTGTCCAGGTCATGGGAATGAGATTCAAGGACAATCTCACCTACATCGATGGCACTCTCTTCACTCACGGCGACGGCGAGACCTCGTTCAAGGTCAGCACCGATGCTTTGCAGGAGTTCGACGTGAAGACCGGCCTCTATTCGGCCGAGTATGGGATCCGCCCGGGAGGACAAATTACGGCTGTGACCCGAAGCGGCAGCAACGAGATCCACGGCAACCTGTACTGGTTTCACCGGAACGACAATCTGGATGCTCGGAACTTCTTCGAGCAGCGGAAGGCTGAGTTCAAGCGCAACCAGCTGGGAGGCACCCTAGGCGGCCCCATCCTGATTCCCGGCCTGGTGAATGGCAGCGACCAGGCTTGGTTTTTCGTCTCCTACCAGTTCCGGTCGATTCGGGAAACCAGACCCCTGACAGGGGTCGTTCCCACCGATGCCGAGAAGCGTGGCGAGTTCTCGTCATCGATCCTGGATCCCTCGACGGAAGAACCTTTTCCGGAAAACCGACTGCCCGAACAACGTTTCGATCCGGTAGCAAGAAGGTTGCTCTCTTTCTGGCCGTCGCCCAACACGCCGGGCCCCTTGAACTTCACCAGTCCTGATTCGACAGCAAATTTCGGCAATCCGCAGTTCATCGCGCGCCTGGACACGACCTCCGGCAATAGTCGGTGGGCCGGCCGTTTTATCTGGGATTCCAGTCCCCAGGTGTCCACCCATACCTTCAGCGCCTTTTCCGCAGTCCAGCCCCTACGCACCTACGGCCAGTCCCTTTCCAACACCCGGACCTTCGGAAGCGGTCTGATGAATGCGGCAAGTGTCCACTGGTTCTTCCGCCCCTACACGGCCGGCCCCTCCAACCCCAAGCCCGAGGTAGCCCTGGATCTGGGCATCCCCGAGCTTCTGCAGAGTGAAGTGGATCGTAGCGGCGTTCCACAGGTGGTCATTCAGGGTTATACGGGAATCGGCGACTCCGGCGCCCTGGGTCATGCCAATCTTGGCAACTGGCAGGCCAAGGATGACCTGTCCTTTTCCAGGGGCAAACATACGCTGGGAGGAGGGATCGAATTCCGCCAGCACTATAACTTCTATGTGATGGAACGCCGTTCCAGGTTCGAGTTCTTCGACCGGTACAGCGGCAATTCCTTCGCCGACTTTCTCCTGGGTCATCCTGTTCGTACCGAGCTGGGGGGAGAGGATTTCCGCGGAAACTTCCACCAGAACAGCTTCTATTTTTACGGCAAGGACGTCTGGAGGGTGACACAGCGGCTGACCCTCACCCTGGGTTTGCGTTACGAGCTGCGGCTCCCCTGGCGGGACAAGCGGGGGTTCATGGCCAACTTCGACGTTGTCAGCGGCCAATTAGTGCCCGCTTTGCTGGAGGGGGAACCCATACCACCCGAAACCGGCCGCTTCGAGCCCGGGTATCCCTTGGTCAAGTGGAACCAGGCATCCGCATTCCTGCCCCGGTTGGGGATCTCGTTTCGGCTCACGGACAGGACTGTACTGAGAAGTGGATACGGGATCTATTCCAACGAGCCCGACTTGAACATGGTTCAAGAGATGGCCAAGAATCCGCGCCCGGGAGCTCAACGGCTGGCCTTTCTGGCCCCTCTGGACCAGGCTACGCTGAGCCTGTCCAGGCCTTTTCCTGAAGAATTGGCGGACTCGGCAGCTCCGAACCACTCTGGCTTGGAGACTCCCCTTCCTCTGGCAGCCACTCACTCCTGGGGGCTCAACCTGCAGCAGCAGCTGACCTCAGACCTTCTGCTCAATCTAGGGTACTTGGGATCCCATTCATCCAATCGTCTGGAAACTATTTCCCTGAACGATGCGACTCCCGGACCAGGGGATCGGCAGCAGCGGCGCCCCTACCCTGACCTGCAGACTGTGGAGATGCCCTTCGCGGACGCCGACGCCTGGTTCCACGGCATGCAGATCCAGGTGGAAAAGAGGCCGGGCCGTTGGGGGCTGTCGGCGCTCTTGGGCTTCGACTGGTCCCGTCAGATCGAGACGGGCGGCGGATACCAGGGGCCACCCTCTCGACGCAGATTCCGCTCACGCAACGTGTCACTGACCGCGAATCGAGGGCTTTCCGACTTTCACGTACCCAGACGATTGGTCTTGACGATGGGCTACGATCTGCCCTTTGGAAGCGGAAAACCCTTTCTTTCGCAGGGGTCGATCTCGAAGATATTGGGTGGCTGGTCTCTGCGGGGGATCACCAGCCTCCAGGACGGTTCCTGGTTCACGGTCTACCTGCCTGGAGATCCACTGGACACCGGCTCCTACCATTCCCAGTGGCCGGACCGGATCCGAGATCCCAACCTGCGCGATTCCGAGCGCACGCCTTCCCGATGGTTCGATACCGAGGCTTTCAGCTCCCCCAAAGAGTACCAATACGGCAACGCAGGACGCAGTTCTGTCCAGGGACCTGGCGTGATCAACCTGGACGTGTCACTGCGCCGCACCTTTCATTTTCAGGACACTCAGAGGCTGGAGCTGCGTCTGGAGGCGTTCAACGCCACCAACCATCCCAACTTCCTTCTCACGGGAAGCTCTCGAACCGGTGAGTTTGGAACATCGGATTTCGGCGTGCTGGGTAGGGCCCAACCAGCCCGGCAGCTCCAGTTGGCTATCAAGTTTTACTTCTAGCTACTAGCTCGCTCATTCAGAGAATTCTGATCTCACATTCGTCTGGAAGCGTCGGTTCGGTGGGGATCACAATTCGGAAAGTTCTGGAACGGGTCAAGTTGGCGAAAAGACAATAACCCGCTCTTGGCTCTATGGCAGCGGGGCTCCCCGAGGTGGTTGAGGGGTCGCTTTCAAGGAGGCCGCTTTAGCGGTCTGGCGCGAAGCGCGATAGCCCGGTCCTTTAGGGCCGGGTAGCCGAGCAGGTGGATGCCGGAGCCTGCTTTAGCGGGCTTCTCGAACAGAGGCTTCAGCCAGGCCGAAGAGCCCCAATGGCTAAAGCCGCAACTCGAGAAGGACCTTGAAAGGCCCTTCCGAAGGGCTGGTATGGCGGCTGACCCCGGCGTAAACACCGGGGCTATTGCGCTTCGCGCCAGGCCGCTGAAGCGGCCTCCTAGACAGGGCCACAAGGCAACGATCGTTACCGTCCAATCGGTGGGAACTAAAATTTCGAATATTCTTGGCTAGATCTAGGGAATCCTAGTTCTCTCTGTTGCCTTCGCCTTCGCCTTTGCTGACTCCCCTCTCCAGCCCAAAGGCAGACGGCAAAAGGCCCGCAAGGCGGCCTTTGCCTTTGGCTTTGGCTTTGGCTTTGGCTTTGCCCATTGAAAATTGTCCTTGGAATTGACCGCGAACATTCGCTGTACGTCAGGGCAAAGGCACGGGCAAGGGCAAGGAACCGAGGGGAGATCACCCAGAGCGGCGCTATTGACTAGCTGGCCCGGTCAAACGACAATATGGCTTGCGCCTGACCGACGACTAGGAGATTCGATGAACGCGAAAGAGATTCAGGCTTTGCTTGAGTTGGTTGATCAGTTTGACATTGAAGAGTTTGAGATGGAACGCTCCGGCGTTCGGATCCGCATTCGAAAGGGCTCCTCGGGATCTCACGTCCAGAAGAAAACCGCAGTAGAGCCGTCAGAGGAGGCCAGTCTACCCTCGCCGGAAAAGGAACCCGAGCCAATCGCGGATCAGAGCGAGGATCTACACGTTTTCAGGGCTCCCATAGTGGGCACCTTCTATAACTCTCCCAAACCGGATGCGGAACCCTTCCTTCACATCGGAGACTCAGTAGAGAGTGGCAGCATACTGTGCATCATCGAGGCGATGAAGATCTTCAACCAGATCGAAAGCGACGCCGCTGGAGAGATCATCCGAATCCTCGTCGAAAACGGCCAGCCCGTTGAGTACGGCGAGCCCCTGTTCGAAATCCGCCTGCGATCCTAAGTCCCATGTTCAGAAAAATCCTGATCGCCAACCGCGGTGAGATCGCCCTTCGCGTCATCGCTGCTTGCAAAGAACTGGACATTCCGACGGTCGCCGTCTACTCCGAAGCTGACCGAGACCTCCTACACGTCCGCTTTGCGGACGAAGCGGTTTGTATCGGTCCGGCTCGCAGCTACGAGAGCTACCTCAACATTCCGGCCATCATCAGCGCTGCGGAGATCACCAACGTCGACGCGCTTCATCCCGGTTATGGATATCTGGCAGAGAACGCTCATTTCGCAGAGGTCTGCGAGACGTGCGGAATCAAGTTCATCGGACCATCGGCAGATTCCATCAGGCTGATGGGGGATAAGGCTCGCGCGCTGGAGACCTTTCAGCAGCTCGGAATTCCTACCATTCCGGGCGTCAGGTCGATCGATGGGGAGGATAAGCAACTCGAAGACAGACTCGATCAGGTCGGCTTCCCCCTGATCATCAAGGCTGTAGCTGGCGGGGGAGGCAGGGGGATGCGAATCGTCCGCAGTGCTGCCGAATTTTCCCTTGCCTACGCATCCGCCCAGTCAGAGGCCCAGGGAGCATTCGGCAGTCCCGAAGTTTATCTGGAGCGGTACCTCGACAATCCCCGCCACATTGAGTTCCAGATTCTCGCTGACGAACATGGCAACGTCGTGCACCTGGGTGAGCGTGAGTGCTCGATCCAGCGCCGGCACCAGAAGCTGATCGAGGAATCCCCGAGCCTGGCCGTATCCGCCGAGCTCCGGGCGAAACTGGGAAGTCAGGTCGTCGAAGCCGTTCGCCACCTCGAGTACGAAAATGCGGGTACGGTAGAGTTTCTCTTCGATCGGGAGGGAAATTATTTCTTCATCGAGATGAATACCAGAATCCAGGTGGAGCATCCCCTCACCGAAATGGTGACGGGTCTCGACCTGGTCAAAGAGCAGATTCGTGTCGCGGCCGGCCAGGAACTTGGCTTCTCGCAGGATAGCATCCACTTCAGGGGCCACAGCATCGAATGCAGGATCAACGCAGAGTCTCCCGAGACCTTCGCTCCCTCTCCGGGTCAGATCGTCGCTTACCACGCTCCCGGAGGCCCAGGTATTCGAGTCGACTCGGCGGCCTACGCAGATTGTGTCATTTCCCCGCACTACGACTCGCTGATCGCGAAGCTGATCGCACACGGGCGTGACCGAAGCGAAGCGATCGCGCGAATCAAGCGGGCATTGGAGACGTTCGTGATCGAGGGAATCCAAACGACCATTCCCCTGCATAGAAGGGTGCTGGACGACACCAATTTTGAGGCAGGTAGGTATGGAACCTCCTTCCTGGAGCAGTTCTCGGATCGACTGGAGTGACCGATGGACCAGCAAGTCTCTCAAAGGGGTAATTGGGGATCGAAGCTCGGCTTCGTTCTAGCCGCCGCCGGTTCGGCAATCGGCCTCGGGAACATCTGGCGTTTCCCAACTGTGACAGGCGAAAACGGCGGAGCAGCGTTCGTCATCGTGTACATCGCCTGTGTGCTGTTGATCGGCGTCCCCATCATGTTGGCAGAGTTTACAGTCGGCAGACGAGCTCAGAGCGACCCGATGGGGTCCTTCCGCAAACTGGCTCCTGGAACCCCCTGGAAATTCGTAGGAGCACTGGGCGTGCTCACCGGATTGATGATCCTCAGCTACTACAGCGTGGTCGCAGGCTGGACTCTCAAATACATCACTCTGACCCTAACCGGGACCCTTCAGGGTGCGGACCCCGATAGCATACGCACCACCTTCACAGACTTCATCCAGAGCGGGCAGTCGGTGACGAGTTACCATTTGCTCTTCATGGTAGTGACGGTCTGGATCGTCACCGGAGGCATTCAAGGGGGCATCGAGAGAGCTGCCAAAGTGTTGATGCCGCTGCTGCTATTGCTCCTTCTGCTGCTGGTGTTGAGATCGATCACCCTACCCGGAGCCAAGGAGGGACTGCTCTTCTATCTCAAACCCGACTTCGGGAAGATAACCTTCAGTGTGGTACTGGCTGCCCTGGGACAGGCGTTCTTCTCCCTCAGCCTGGGCATGGGAGCGATGATCACCTACGGAAGCTACATCTCAGAAGAAGACGACCTGGTCTCGAGTGCCGTGTCCGTAAGCTGCTTCGATTCTTTGATAGCGATTCTGGCGGGTTTCGCGATCTTCCCGGCTCTCTTCTCGGTCCCCGGACTTTCCCCTGATGCAGGACCGGGCCTGATATTCGTCGTCCTACCAAACATCTTCAACGCTATTCCTCTGGGCCAAGTCTTCGGCTCGTTGTTCTTCGTGCTGCTGGCGATTGCAGCCCTCACCTCCTCTATTTCCTTGTTGGAGGTCACGGTTACCTTCGCCATCGACCAACTGCACTGGAAGAGAACAAAGGCGGCTCTGGTGATGGGGCTGATCGTCTTCCTGCTGGGTGTTCCCAGTGCCCTGTCCAATGGCGCCGTCCCTGTGTTCTCAGGAGTGCTGGATATCGTGGACCGATACTTCGGAAATATCTCTTTGGTGCTTGGCGCCCTTCTATTGAGCCTCTTCGTAGGCTGGAAGTGGGGCATTGCCAACGCTTTGGAGGAAATCGGGCGAGGCAGGCCTCGGTTCGGCCTGGCCACGACCTGGGGTTTTCTGCTTCGCTATGCGTGCCCCATCGCTATCGTCACGATCCTGGTCAACATTCTGATCGGATGATCGGTTCATGCAGAAGTTCCAACTGCCACCCATCTATCCGATCACGGCATCCCGTCCCGGCCTGAATCACATTGAACTCGTCAATACTCTGCTCGAGGCAGGAGCTCGATTCTTTCAGATCAGGGAAAAGACTCTTCCCGATTCGGAGCTGTATGAACAGCTCCTGCAAGTAGAGCGTTCCTGCCAGATATCGCAGGCCCGGTTCCTGGTGAACGATCGCGTCGACCTGGCATTGGCTAGCAAGGCCCACGGCGTGCATCTAGGCCAGACCGATCTACCCGTCGACGCGGCCCGCAAGTTGCTTGGAGAGGATGCCATCCTGGGACTTTCAACTCACAGCCGCACGCAATTCGAACGGGCCCTGAAGGAAGACGTCGACTATCTGGCCCTCGGCCCCATCTTCGCTACCACCAGCAAGAAGAGTCCCTACCCACCTCTCGGAACCGACGTGTTGCGTCAACTCGTCACGACCAGCCCGCTGCCGGTGGTAGCAATCGGAGGAATCACGCTTGGAACCACCCGGGAGGTCTGGGAATCGGGCGCGGCTTCGGTCGCGGTGATCTCTGATATCGTCCATGCCGAGCAGCCCTCGGACAGGATGACCGAATACCTGGAGCTGGCGAGGAAGCACTTTAGTTGAGCAAGCGAGAAGAGTTCACGTCTCGATGGGGGCTGATTGTTTCGGTGCTGGGGGTCGCGGTTGGCACCGGCAACATCTGGAGATTCCCTCGGATCGTCGCCACCAATGGCGGCGGATCGTTCCTGATTCCATGGATCATCTTTCTGTTCCTCTGGAGCATTCCCCTGATCATGTCGGAGTTTGCCATCGGCAAGCTGACCCGTCAGGGAACGGTGGGGTCCTTCGCCACCCTGATGGGGAAGCGCTTCGCCTGGATGGGAAGCTTCGTGGGCTTCGTGGCCATCGCGATCATGTTCTACTACTCGGTGGTGGCGGGTTGGTGCATCCGCTACTTCTTCCAGGCGGCCAGCGGTGAGCTGTTCAGGGTCACTGACCACGAGGCCAACTGGAACAACTTCATTGAAAGCGGTTGGGGACCCGTCTTCTTTCACTTTGTCGCAATCACTCTGGCTGTCCTGGTGGTGCGACGGGGAGTAGTGAATGGAATCGAGAAAGCCAACCGATTCCTGGTCCCAACTCTGGTTGGATTGATCGTTCTCGCCGCTGCTCGTGCCGTGACCCTTCCAGGCTCGGAAAAGGGCTTGGAGTTTCTCTTCACACCCAACTTGAGCGCCTTGCTGGACTACAAGATCTGGCTCCAGGCATTGACTCAGAATGCCTGGGATACGGGAGCCGGCTGGGGGTTGATCCTGACCTACGGGGTGTATATGCGCCGTAGAGAGGATATCCCCTTGAACGCGGCCCTCATCGGCCTGGGAAACAACTCGATCTCACTGCTGGCGGCGATCGCGATTTTCTCGACCGTGTTCGCGACGATTCCGGAGGGCGCAGCCGACCTCATTCGGACTCCGGGACCGGCCAACACCGGCCTCACCCTGATCTGGCTCCCCCAGCTGTTTGCTCAGATACCGGGAGGCAACATTCTGCTGGTCCTTTTCTTCCTGGCCCTCAGCTTCGCGGCTCTCAGCTCCCTTATTTCCATGGTCGAGCTGGGAGCTCGTATCCTGATGGACGCCAAGCTGTCGCGAGGCAGCGCTCTCGGCGTGATCTACGTCATAACGCTGATTTTCGGGTTGCCTTCCGCCCTGAGCCTCGATTTCTTCGCCAACCAGGACTGGACCTGGGGAATCGCGCTCATGGTGAGCGGCGCCTTCATCGCGATCGCTGTTCTGCGCCACGGGGTGGATCGCTTTCGCACCCTCCAGATCAATTCCTCCTATAGCGACCTCCAGGTGGGTACCTGGTACAACCACGCCCTCCGCTACGTGATCCCCGCCGAGGTTGCGGTATTGATCGTCTGGTGGTTCTGGCAGGTAATCCAGGCCGATCCCGACCATTGGTGGGATCCGTTTCAGATCGAATCAGTAGGAACTTGTATACTGCAGTGGAGCCTGGCCCTCTTGCTCTTCAAGCTCGCTAATTCCTGGATCGCAGAAAGGACCTCGAGCCTTGAGTAGCGCCACCTGGCTGACAATGAGTGTCGTTCTGGGAATCGTCTGGGGAGGGTTTACAGTCTGTCTGCTCCTGGCACTGTACAAGGAAAGAAGAAAGCCTTAGTACACTAAGCTGAAACTTGATAGGTGTTGCCTTCACTTCGGCGTTCGCATGTTCGGTGTTCTGCGGTTTGTGATTTAGCCTTTTCCTTGCTTAGGAGAAGGCAACCGGTGGAAATGCTGAACCGTAGAACATCGAACAGGCGAATTTCGAAGGCTAGGAAGACAGTTCGGCGTTCGCATGTTCGTTATTCGACGGTTCGTTACTTGGCCTTTTTCCTTGCTCTGGAGAAGGCAACCGAAGAAGGCTAAACCGTAGAATATCGAACAAGCGAATTTCGAAGGCCGGAGGAAGACGAAGGAGAGAGCCTTTGACGTTCACCGTTCGTACACAAGTTTCTTTCTCGAATCTGGTTATGCACTTAACTCCGGAAAAAGTCACCACCTCCTAGTAAAAAAGGTGAGAGACAGGAGGTGAGTGGATGTACGAAAAGATGAATTTGTTGGAGTTTCAAGAGCGTTTTGCCACAGAAGAAGCTTGTCTGAGTTACCTGATGCAGAAACGCTGGCCGGAAGGATTTGTCTGTCCCCGTTGTGGGGGTCAAGGAGGCTACTGGTTGCAGCACCGGCGATTGATGGAGTGTCGCCAATGCCGGTATCAGGCTTCTTCCACCGCCGGGACGATTTTCCACAAGACGCGGGTGCCCCTGAGATATTGGTTTTGGACCATCTTCTTGATGAGCCGTTGCAAAGCGGGCTACTCGATGAAGGGACTGCAGAAGCTGCTGGGAATCGGAAGCTATCGGACGGTCTGGATGATGGGACATAAGATCCGACAAGCCATGGCCAAACGTAATGACTGCTACCAGTTAAGTCACCTGGTGGAGCTGGATGACTCTTTCTTTGGAGGCCGACGACGAGGGAGAAATCGTCGGGGTCGCAAGCGAGGACGAGGGACCGAAGGCAAGGCCAAAGTTCTGGCCGCGGTGGAGATAACGAAAGCCGGGGGGCCGAGGTTTCTAAGTCTGGATGTGGTCGATGACATAACCAGCGACAATGTGAAGCGGGTCGCCTGGGCGAGGATCGACCCCGGAGCTCAGATCCGAAGCGACACCTATCACGCGTTTGTCGGTTTAGCTCAAGCCGGCTACCAGCATGAACGCGTCCGGCTCGAGTGGGTGGGGATGGGTTTTGAACAGTTCCCATGGGTTCACACCCTCATTTCCAACTGCAAGACTCAGCTCCAAGGGACTCAGAAAGCGGTCAGCCTCAAGCACCTTCAACGTTACCTGGCTGAGTTTTGTTACCGTTTCAATCGTCGTTTCTGGGAATCCGAGCTCTTCGACCGTCTCCTGACAGCCTGTTCGCTCTATCCCACCGTCACCTATCCGGAGTTAAGTGCATAACCAGATTCTCGAATGGGGCCAGCACCGCTGGGGGCTCCACTAGTCTCGGTGTACTGAGTACTGACTAGGCTTCCGACTCGCTGGTCATACCAAACATGAATCTATTGCTCTTCGAATCTCCTTCGGGCAAGGTCTACCCGGTCTCGGAACGCCCGAGACAAACCGCTACCCAGGCACAACAAGAATCCATTGAGCCAGATTCTCTCAAGGCAAAGCTCTATAGAGGCTATCAGAAACTGGAAGAGCGCCTCGACTATCATGAGCGTGTGTGCTCGACTCTACGACATGTCGACCGCGTGAGGATCCTCCACGGCTGCGACCTCGAGCAGGGAGAGATCAAACGCAAATTGTCAGCTTTTTTCACCCGGTCTCGCCGCAAACACGGTCGCTGGCTCATCGTCGATACCACGCTGGCTCTTCTGGGAAGCCTCTTGACACCCATTCCGGGACCCAATGTCTTCTTCCTCTACCCGGCGATTCGAGCATACGGCCACTACTGCGCCCGCAAGGGTGTCATCAACTATCAAAAACTTGGTATGATTCAGTTCGAGACGGATGCGCTGATCGATCGGGTACAGAGTCAAATCGACCAACCAGAGCTTATTCGGCCCGTCATCAGGCAGCTGGAAGAACGCTACAATCTGGTCAATTTAGAGGAACGACTCACTGCCTTGAGGAAGTGATGAAGCTCGACCTTGATTTCTTGAGAACGGTCGTCCTTTTCTCGGATCTGCCCGACGAAGAACTGCAGATGGTCTCCGACATTTTCAAAGAGACCAAATATCAGCGGAGACAGATCGTCTTCTTTGAGGAAGACACGGGCAAGTACATGTACATTGTCAAGAGCGGGAGGGTGAAGGTTTCCCGGCTCCTTCCCACAGGCAAGGAGATGATCCTGGCATTCCACCAGTCCGGGGAGTACTTCGGCGAAATGTCACTGATTGATGGCGAGACCACACCTGCTACGGTGACTGCTGTCGTCCCCAGCGTCATCCTCTTCACCGGCAGTCGAGAGTTCTCGGGCCTGATGGAGCACCCCACCATCAACCGAACGATCTTGAAGACCCTGTGCACACGGTGCAGGGATGCCTGGCGTCAAATCGAGGTGCTCAACTTCTACAACGCGGAGGCACGGATTCGGACGGCCCTCTATCACCTCTCGCGTAACAAAGGGATCAGGACGAGTTCCGGGATCCGGATCGAACTCAAACTGACCCACCGGGAGCTCGCCGAGCTCACCGGGATCTCGCGCGAAACCGCAACTCGGGTCATCAGCCAGCTACAGAGCGACGATATCGTCCAGGTCAAGCAGAGACAGTTCCTGATTCTGGATCAGGAGAAACTGCTGGAAGGACTCCTCGAGTAGGGTCGGCGGGGCTGAGGGCGGCGCTAAGCTGAAACTTGATGTGTGTCGCATTCACTTCGGCGTTCGCATGTTCGATGTTCTGAGGTTCGTGATTTAGCCTTTTCCTTGCTCTGGAGATGACAACCGTTGGAAAGGCTGAACCGCAGAATATCGAACAAGCGAATTTCGAAGGCCGGAAGAAGGCAAAGAGGAGATCCTTTGACACTCGCCGTTCGTGCAGAAGTTTCTTTCTCGAATGGGGCCAGCGCTGCTGGGGGTGGGACTCACCTGAAACTTCATTGGCCAGGAGATCATCCAAGAGTCGCCAAGCTAATCCTGAAGATCCTCCAGATACGCTTCAACCAGGAAATCACTTCCCAGACGGCGCAGTCGAGTACCCCGAAGTTGGATCGCTTGCGATAGGCGCTGCACGGCCAGATCAGCAACCCCCGGCAGTCCACCTCCCCCAATGATCTTGGGGCCGTAGAAAAAGCTGACCTTCTGCACTACCCCCATCTCGAGTGCCGAGGCGGCGACCTGGCTTCCCCCTTCGATCAAAAGACTCGTGATCCGCTCCCGACCGAGCGCGTCCAGAATCCCATGCCAGTCCAGCCGACCTTGCTTCTCCGCAACCGGGAGGAGTCTAGCTCTGGAAGCAATCGGGTTCTGTGCCGAGACTTCCTCAGAATGGAAAATGATCACAGGATCCTTGGAATCGAAGAGCCGTGCATGCTGGGAGGTGCGGAGGTGCGAATCCAGGACCACCTTCGTAATCCGGTTTCGTCGGCGCCAGCGCACGTCGAGTGAAGGATTATCCCTGAGAACGGTATTCACTCCGACCAGGATGGCGTCATGTTGATAGCGAAGCCGCTGGACCTCTCTGCGCGCCGCCTCCCCCGTAATCCACTGGGAATCTCCACTACGCGTGGCAATCATGCCGTCCAAGGTAAGCGCGAGCTTTAGCCGAGAGAAAGGGCGTCGCCGCTTGGCAAAGTAGAAGTAGGACTCGTTCAGACGCACTGCCTCGTCGCGGCAGAGGCCCTCGTGTACCAAGATTCCACGGGATCGAAGTTTGTCTCCTCCACCTCCCGCGACGTCGGAATTGGGATCCCGAGCAGCTATGAAAACTTGTTGGATATGTGACTCGATGATCCGATCGGCGCAGGGTGGAGTGCGTCCGAAGTGGGCACAGGGCTCCAGGGAAACGTACAAAGATGCACCGGCGGATTGGGTCCCAGCGTGCCCTAGAGCGACAACTTCAGCATGGTCTCGTTTCTCGAAGACATGATAGCCCTCCCCCACGATCCGGCCTTCTTTTACAACGACCGCTCCCACCAATGGATTGGGGGAAGCTCGCCCTTCACCCCGACGAGCGAGGGCAATCGCCCGCTTCATGAATCTCTCATCTGCTGGAGAGTGCGGAAGTGCGGCTTCAGGCATAGGGTTCAGAGACCTCTTTCGTGGCAATCGCTCTCACGACGTCACGATGAGCTCTGCCTCACAACTCATGGCTAACTGACCACCGCATGGCACTGATCTTTCTCTCGTCGGCACTGAGAATCTCGACCCGGGTCCCGTTTATGGAAAAAACTTCTCCAGCCACGGGAACCTTCCCTAAATGGGCAACAACGAAGCCTGAGATGGTAGTCGCATCGGTTTCACCGAGATCCAAACCCAAGGTCTCCTCCAGCTCGTCCACCTCGACTACACCCCGGACCATGTAGTTGCCCTCTCCTTCGTAGACGAGATCCACCGTTCGCAGCTCATCCTCATCCCAGATCTCACCTACAATCTCCTCGAGAACGTCCTCGATCGTCACCAGACCGGAAACCGTCCCATACTCGTTGATCACAATCGCCATGTGCTCGGCTTGCCCCTGCATTTCCTTCAATAGCGCGGGAACCTTCTTCGTCTCGGGGACGTACAGGGGCTTCTTGACCAAGGGTGCGATGGGCTCGTCTCCACCGGATTCCTTGAGATGGGTCAGAAGGTTCCGTACGTAGACCAGACCCACAATCTGATCGAGGCTGCCCCGATAGATGGGGATCCGCGAATGCTTACTGGAAACCACCAACTCCTTCAGTTCGGAGATCGTTGTTTGCTCTTCGGCTGCGACGATCTCTGTTCGAGGCGTCATGATTTCCTTGACCAGCGTACTGCCAAACTCCAGCGCAGACTGAATCAAATCGCTTTCTTCTTCCTCGAAAATCCCCTCCTCTTCGCCGACATCGATGTAGGCCTCTATTTCCTCGTCGGTGGCGTCTTCCTCTTGACTCCCATCCTCGTCCTGGGGCGGACTCCAGCCTCGGAAGAGGCGCAAGGCAGAAGCCAGCGGAACGCTCAGCCAGAGTAGGACGGGATAGCACCTCGATAGAGTCGGAAGCAGCCGGGATAGAAGCCGCTCTGGATCTGATTGAGCCACGATCTTGGGAACCAGATGCCTGAAAATGAACACGGTCAAAAGAAGGATCAGGAAGGCGAGAAAGGGAGCATAGTGCCAGACCCTGCGCAGCACCATATTCGAGATCAGCACGGCGAGACCGACCTGTGCCAGATGACTCCCAAACTCGAGTGGGAGCAGAAACTGCCCTCGGTCGCGCACGATCCGTTCGACCAATCCCCCAGGGATCTCTGCCTCCCGCTTCGCAAGGATTCTTAACGTCAAGCGGGACAGGCCACTGATCACGGTTTCCAGAGTGGACAAGAACAGTAGGACTGCCAGCAGGAGGAAGACAGCAAATAGCTCGAGCTGCACCAGATAACTCAATGAAGCTGCAATTCCTTTCTCAGTTTGCGCTCCAGGCCATCCATCTCTCCCCGGTCGACTTCGTGGTCGTACCCGAGCAAGTGAAGTACTGCGTGCAGAGCAAGGGTGTTCAGTTCCTCGACAAGAGTACCCTTCTTCTGGCGGAAGGCCGTCTCCGCCGAGATCAGGATATCGCCCAGATAAGGTTCTTCTCCAGGCAAGGGGTCATCCTCCCCAAAGGGAAAGGCCAAGACGTCCGTTGCCCGATCCTTGCCACGAAATTTCAGATTGTACTCTTGGATCGATGAGTCGTTAACCAGAACGGTAGTAAACTCCGACTCGATCTCGAGCCTTTGAGACAGTTGGGCCAGGAAGCTCCTGAGGGCCCGGGTATTCACGCGGACCTTTCGCTGTCTATTGAATACGCTGAGTTTCAGTCTGTGTCCCAACAACGCCTTTGTTGAAATCAAACCCGGGGTACTGGACGCGATGGTGGTACATACCGCTGAGGACTCTCCCAAAGGTCTCGGCGATCTGGTCGAGTTCCTTCATAGTGATGTCGCACTCATCGAATTGCCCATCCTCGATGGTTCCCTGGACGAGCCTTCGGATCATCCCTCGAATCTGCCCAGGAGAGGGATCCTCCAGGGTGCGTGAGGCAGCCTCAATCTGGTCCGCTAGCATGAGGATGGCTGCTTCCTTGCTTTGGGGTTTGGGACCAGGATAGCGAAAGTCGCTTTCGTTGATCTTCTTACCCTGTTCGTTTTCCGCTTCCTTTGCCTTCCGGTAGAAATACGCCATTACGCGTGTCCCGTGGTGTTCGGGGATAAGGTCGCGAACCCTCGGGAGCAATTTAATTTCCTTCGCGATGGCGAGTCCATCCTTGACGTGGCTGGCCAGGATCAGACTGGACATACTGGGAGAAAGATTTTCATGCTTGTTACCCGAATAGATCTGGTTCTCAACATAATACTCCGGCGTTTTCAGCTTACCGATGTCGTGGTAGTAGGCTCCCACCCTCACCAGGAGCGCGTTCGCCCCAATTCGCTCCGCGGCACCCTCGGCGAGGGTTCCCACGATGATGCTGTGGTGATACGTGCCCGGCGCTTCCAATGCAAGGCGCCGCAGAATCGAGTTGTTGAGGTTGGAGAGTTCGAGAAGACGGATGTCCGTCGTGACTTCGAAAAGAGATTCCAGTACCGGCAAGAGCAAGGACGCCAGCATGGCAGCAAACAACCCGCTCAAGAGCGCGCTGAACGATCGGACCGAAAAAACCAGCCACAGGAAATCTGGGGAGGCGGAGTAGAGCTGCTGGGCCAGTGCAACCAACAGGTTCACACATCCGATGATCATACCTGCCCTGATGATTGCCGAGCGCTCTCGGTACTGGTCCAGCGCGTACCTGGCCGCCAGGCTCCCCGCCAGGGAGTAGATGAAGAGAAAGCTCTCACCGGAGAGCAGCACCACGAAAACAGAAAACGTCAGAGAGTAGAAGGTGGTCAGGTGAACGTTGGTGAGGAGGGTTGCCAAGACGGCGCCCAACGCCAGAGGTGCCAGCAGGTAGAGGTGAACGGGGTTCTGCAATCCGTCTACGTGCAGACTTTGCATGATCACGTCAACGAAGACCATGAACAACTTACTGACCAGGACACACAGCGTGAGGATGGTTAGTAGAAGCATGTGGTGCGCCTGGACTTCCCCTCCCCGCTTCCCCTCGGCGAGGGTGTAGTGTCCAAGAGCAAACAAGAAGAAGGTCACCACCAGAAAGATTCCGACGAACTGCCCGGCCAGACGTTGTGGTTGTTTGATGCTTTTCAAGGTCTGAAGAATGAGGAACTCCTGAGCGCCAACTTCATCGCCCGCTCGGATGATGGTTCTGCCCTTCCGAACCTGGATGAGAACCGGGTCCAATTCCTCCATCGCCCGCAGTGTCAGCTGATCTGTGGCCGCATCATCCAGTTGGACATTGGGCACAATCCAGGAATCGAGAAAGGTGATGAGCTTCTTCTTTTCTTCACTTCCCACGGCGGTCAGCTCATATTCATTTTGCCTCAGAACATCACGGGCCTGGCCTAAATCCCGGATCGCGATCCAATTGCTGAGAGGGTCTGCTTTCCCGGTAATTGCGTTTCGAAGGAGCATCCCTCGCTCCTGATACTGCACGAGGATGTCCCGAGCAAGGATGACACCGGGAGGTTTCATCGATTCCTTCAGAATCTTGACCATCTGGGCTTCCAAACCAGGGGAAAAGCCATTGTCCAAGCAGATCTCAAGAACACCGCCCTGTGCAAATCGGGTCAGCACACGAGCTAATTCATCCAGGAACTCGGATCGGGCGGTACCCGGCAGCGGACCAGCAGGAGGAATAGTCAGCCTCTGCTTCTCCCGGGCAATCCGATGGCGAGCCTCAGCAAAGGCGCTGCGCAGTTCCGACTCCAGACGGCCATTGATTCTCAAGTCGAGTACAAAGACAACGGGAACCTCCTTGATGCTCTCCTCTCGCATCGCGCGAGTGGCGACGTCGTCTTCTACTTGAAAATCCTGGGAGGCCTCGATCGTCCGATCCGCGATGTCTCCGAGCTGATAGTCTGGAATATTCTGAAACTGGTACCCGACTAGCAGCACCGAGAGAATCAGGGAACTCGCGACAAAGAGCAGAAGTTGAAGAACGGTCAGGTGGGCGAAGGGTCGGCGATGCCACTGCTTAGCGCCGAGAAAGCGCTTTACGAGATCGCTGCGCCTACTGGACTTACCGCTGGACCTACTTGCCATTTCGGACACCCCGAATGGGTGGCTCCCGCTCCCGACTGATTTTGCTGGGTTTATTAGTTGCTGGAGTGAGCCCCGAATCCTCTTCGGAACAAAGCTCGAATGGCGGCCGAACGCCGCTCAGATTCCGTCATACAGGATCTATTATAACAGAGGCCTCCAACAGAGGCTTCGAATCCTGCTTTGAGCCCGCAATGTTCATCCCTCATATTTCTTGAACAGGAGGCACGCATTGGTTCCTCCGAAGCCGAAGGAGTTGGACATGGCGTAGCGCATGTCTCCGAGACGGGAATGGTGCGGAACATAGTCGAGATCGCACTCTGGATCCGGAACTTCCAGATTGACTGTGGGAGGAATGATCTGGTCGCGGAGCGCCAAAACCGTGATTCCACCTTCCAGCCCCCCGGCAGCGCCGAGCAGATGGCCTGTCATCGACTTAGTTGAGCTGATCGGTATTTTGTAGGCGCGTTCTCCAAAGACCTTCTTGATGGCTAGCGTCTCGATGCGGTCATTGGGAGGGGTACTGGTACCATGGGCGTTAATGTAGTCAACTTCACTAGCATCAACCTGGGCATCCTTCAAGGTGGCCTGCATGACCCGAATTGCACCCGAACCATTCTCCGGAGGCGCGGTGATATGGTGAGCATCGCCGCTCATCCCATAGCCACTCACTTCCGCCAAGATCCTGGCTCCTCGACGCTCGGCGTAGGAAAACTCTTCCAACACCAGGATCCCCGCCCCCTCACCCACAACAAAACCATCTCGCTCCAGATCAAAGGGACGACTTGCCTTCTCCGGCTCATCATTACGGGTTGAGAGCGCCCTCATGGCGGCGAATCCGCCCACACCCATCTGAGTGATCGCAGCTTCCGTACCGCCTGCGATCATAACGTCGGCATCCCCCCGCTGAATCATCTTGAAGGAATCGCCAATCGCATGACAGCCTGCGGAGCAGGCAGTACAGGTTGCGGAGTTCGGTCCCTGCGCACCCAGACGAATTGACACCTGGCCTGCCGCCAGATTCACGATGCAAGAGGGAATGAAAAACGGTGAGATCTTGCGGGGACCCTTCTCCAAAAAGGTGATGTGTTCCCTTTCGATGAAGGCGAATCCGCCGATCCCAGAACCGATGTAGACACCGATCCTTTCGCTGTTGCTCTGATCGATCTTCAAAGAGGCACTTTGGACCGCATCCTCGCTGGCGGCTATCGCGTAGAGAATGAAGTTATCCATCCTGCGGGCATCCTTGGGCTTCATGAAAACCAAGGGATCGAAACCCTTCACCTCTGCCGCGATCCGACAGGAGAAGTCTGTGGCATCAAAGTGGGTGATTGGGCCGACACCATTCTTTCCCTCACGCAGAGCTTCCCAGGTGGTTTCGGCGTCCAGTCCCACGGCGGACACCAACCCCACACCCGTCACGACGACCCTTCTTTTCAAGATGTCCCTGCTTCCGGAAGGTCCTATTTCTGGTGAGCTTTGATATAGTCGATCGAATCCCGAACGGTCTGGATCTTCTCCGCATCTTCGTCGGGGATTTCCAGGTCGAAATCCTCCTCAAACTTCATGACGAGTTCGACCGTGTCCAGAGAATCAGCACCCAGGTCGTCCACGAAGTGAGAGTCAGGGTTCACATCACTTTCATTCACACCCAGCTGTTCTACTATAATAGCCTTCACGCTTTCGTCGAGTGACGCCATTATTCCTCCATTCTTCCTAGATAGATTCAGGCCTTCCAGCATTGCTGCCAGGCGCCCCTACATGTACATTCCGCCGTTTATACTTAGCACATGACCTGTAATATATCCAGCCTCTTTTGAGGCCAGAAATCGTACTCCAAAGGCCACATCTTCGGCGTTTCCGAGTCGCCTCAGGGGGATCGAAGCTTCCAACTCACCGCGCGTTTTCTCGGGCAGATCTCGGGTCATGTCGGTATCGATGAATCCTGGGGCAACCGCGTTGACGGTCACGTTCCGGCCGCCCAGCTCTCGCGCGAGGGCCTTGGTGAATCCAATCAAACCGCTCTTGCTGGCAACGTAGTTGGTCTGGCCCGCGTTGCCCATCTGTCCGACCACCGAGGTGATATTGATCACGCGGCCGAAACGCTGTCGAATCATACCTCCGATAACTGCCTTGGTGACGAAAAAAACCCCGTCCAGGTTGGTCGCAAGGACTGTACGCCATTCCTCTTCCTTCATGCGAAGCAAGAGGTTATCTTGGGTGATGCCCGCGTTGTTGACGAGTATGTCGATCTTCCCAAAGCGCTCACGGATCTGTGCTATGCCCGCTTTTACCTGCTCCGGACTCGAGATGTCCATCTGGACGGCCAGGCTTTCCCCACCATTGTCGCAAAGCGCTTCGGCGCACTCCTCGATCGCAGAAAGCGACCGAGCCGCCAACGCCACCGTGGCTCCGCAACTTGCAAGATCCTCGGCAATCTTTCGCCCGATTCCTCGGGATGCGCCGGTGACCAGTGCGACGTAATCTGAAAAATCAGACATAGGCCTCCAACTGGCTGCGGTTTCCGATCTGTACCGTTTCTGCCGACGAAATCGTCTGCCTAATGAGCCGGCTCAATACCTTGCCTGGTCCAACCTCTACAAAGGTCCGAACGCCTTGATGCCACAGGACTTCGACCACTTCCTTCCAGCGCACAGGTGCAGAAACCTGACGAATCAAACCCTCCCGCACTGCTTCTGCGCTGGTGACACTCTCCGCACCGAAGTTGTTGACCAGAGGTCGCCCCAAATCGGTGAAAGGCACGGATCGCATTACCTCCGCCAGTCGTTCTTCAGCCGGCTTCATCAAGGGACAATGAAAAGGTGCGCTCACTGGGACCCCGATGGTCTTGCGGGCTCCCCGTTCTTTCGCGATCAGACAGGCTCTCTGGACCGCATCCCGGCTGCCGGAAATGACAATCTGCTCAGGCGAGTTCAGGTTGGCTGGAGAGACGACCTCTCCCTGGCTCGCGTCCTGGCATACTCTCTCAAGCTCCGACGCCTCCAGCCCCAACACCGCAGCCATACTTCCCGCACCCACCGGCACCGCCTCCTGCATGAATTGCCCCCGCTGGCGGACCAGTCCCACGCTGTCGGAGAACTGGAGCCCACCGGCGGAAACGACCGCCGAATACTCCCCAAGGCTGTGGCCGGCCACAAAATCGGGAAGCCTGCCGCACCGCTCCAGGACCCGGAATAAAGCAATGGATGTAGTCAGGATGGCAGGTTGAGTATTCTCGGTGAGCGATAGATCCTCATCGGAACCCTCGAAGCAGAGCCTGCTGAGACTAAAGCCGAGCACATCATCGGCTTCCTGGAACACCGCCTGCGCTTCAGGAAAAGCCTCGGCTACGTCGCGGCCCATTCCTGAGCGCTGAGCGCCCTGACCTGGGAAGACAAAGGCTATCATGGGATGATTCAGCTAAGGGATCACAGCTCTGAGAGACTTTTCTCGCGCGAATCCTCAGCTCTCCTTGACTTCGATGATCTGCCTGCCCTTGTAGAAGCCACAGCCGGAACAGGTGCGATGGGGAAGGACCGGACTGCCACAATTGCTACAGACCGAGAGACCTGGAGCTGTGAGCGCGTTGTGGGCCCTTCTCTTTCCTCTCCGGGACTTAGAATGTCTACGTTTTGGGTTTGCCACCGTACTATCCTTTCCTATCCAGCCCTGACACAGTTTCCAAGCTGCATTCCAGCTGTTTTCACTTCAAACTCTCTTTCAAAGCCGCCAAGGGGGCGAGCCTTGGATCTATGACTTCACGCACACATCCACATTGCCCCTCGTTTAGATCGGCTCCGCATTGATCACATAATCCTTGACAGCTTTCACCGCAAATCGGATTCATCGGAGTCTCCAGAACGATCTGCTCTCCAACAACGGTGCTCAGATCCAGCTGATCATCTCGATAGAAGCCAACCGCCAGATCATCGTAGGCCAATTCGAATTCGTCTCCCTCATTTTCTACCAGGGGATCGGGACTATATTCGAGATTGAATTCCTTGTCCACATTCTTTCGAATCGGTTTCAAGCAGCGACAGCAAGTCAGCCTGCTCGCAACAGAAACCCGTCCCAGAACCCGCACCAGGTCCCCGGAAAGCGACAGCATCAAGTTCACATGAGCCGGACGCTCCAGTTCGCTGACGTCCGACTTGATCTTGAGATCCTCTTCGGAAAAGTCCGATTCCAACGAGAGCGGTTCTGATCTCTCCCTCAACTGGCTTAGATTGACGAGCATGGTGTCTGATCCAGAATTCTCTTGGTGGATTCGGCTGACCGTGAAGAAACGGAAATCTACTACAGTTGGGGCAAGACTGTCAACCTGTCAGAGCCCGTCCTAGATCCCTAAACTGCTTTCTCTCAAGCAATTGTGTGCTTGGAGCTCTCTGAATATCGACTCCGGGCATAGGGGTCGGTCATTCCGGCAATATAGTCGCATACGACACGGTGAATCCCCAGAGCTCCAATGCGGGAATAGTGACCAAAAGGGAGCTTCTTAGGAGAGTCCACGTAGTGGCGGAAGAGCCATTCAATCAAGGACTTCGCGTCCTCTCGCGCCTTCTTGAGCGCTGGATGAGTATAGAGGTGCGCACGCAGGAACTTTTTCAGCTGCTGGTTGCTGGCAGCAACCTCGGTTTCGAAGCCAGCCAATCTCTCAGGGAACGCCCTCACACTTTCAGCACTCTCAATCTGGTTTCTCTCGAGAGCGGAACGAGTCTGACGAATCAGACTGGTGGCCAAGAGATCGATGAGACGGCGGACGGTTTCGCTGACCTTGATGCCCTCAGCAGCACCACCATGGACCGATTCTACCTCCTGGTAGAGCTGACCGAACAAGTTCACGTGCTGGCAGATCTGGTCGACGGAAAGCAGCCCTGAATCGTATCCATCATCTAGATCCGCAGAGTTGTAGGCGATCTCATCCGTGAGGTCGATCAGCTGGGCCTCCAGAGGAGGTCGCTCCCCTTGCCGGTACTCGCTGATATCAACATAGGTAGTGTCTTCCGTTCCGTAATCACGGCTGTGTTTGACCACACCTTCGCGCACCTCGAAGGTCAGGTTCAGCCCACGAAAGGAAGCGTACTTTTCTTCAAAGTCCTCGATGATCCTGAGGGCATGAAGGTTATGCTCGAATCCAGAACCACACTCATGCATGAGCTGGTTCAGCACTTCCTCTCCGTCATGGCTGAAAGGTGGATGTCCAATGTCGTGGCTCAGGGCCAGGACCTCACACAGGTCCGTGTTCAGGCCCAAGGCTTCGCTGACTGTCCGCGCGATCTGGCTCACCTCGAGGGTATGGGTCAAACGATTACGAAAATGATCGGAGTAGGCCGGACTGAAGACCTGGGTCTTCCTTTCCAGCCGACGAAAGGCCTTGGTGTGAATGATTCGATCCCTATCCCTCTGATATTCGCTGCGGTAGGGATGCTGGTTTTCGGGAAAACGCCGCCCTGCACCTTTTCCGTCATGCATGGCATAGGCAGCAAGAACCATCGATGAAGTATACCAGCGCGGCCGGTAGCAGTACTTATCTGAAACCTGAATAGTGAGCAGTGGTGAAGTGATCAGTGAACAGTGTTCGGAAAGAGGTGTTGCCGTGCACGAATAGACTGCCAGCATTGCGAAGCCAAGTCCGGCAGAGCCGCGAACGACTTGACTTGTCTGCAAGATGAGCCCAAGGTCCGAGGAGAGAGCTGGAGAACAGCCCAATCTCACCTATTCCTACCTGTAGTTCCCGACCGAATGATTCAGCGCCAGGATCCCCGGGACCTGTGGAACCTGGGATTCCCCTTACGTGGCAGCCCAACCCGGTTCTTTGGTACACTATGCCGCGACGCGCCTGTAGCTCAGGTGGATAGAGCTAGGGGTTCCTAACCCCTGTGCCGCAGGTTCGAGTCCTGCCAGGCGCAAGACAATAACGGAGCAGTCGAGTTCAAGGAAGGTAGCAATTTGGCAGTAAAGCGGCTTACCCGAAAGGAAATTGTCCAAGAGGACAGGATCTACGCCCGACTCTCTCAGATCTCTCAATGGGTTCTTCGCAACCGGAGCTACCTCGCTGTCGCTACGGTCATTCTAGTAGTGGTCATTGTTGGCTTCTGGGCCCTACAGGGCTATCGCCACGGGCAGGCCGCCGAGACCCAGGGGCTTTTCTCCGACGCCCTTGAACTCCATCACGCGCCCATAGACAAGGTTGAGGAGATGGTCGAGGCAGAAGGAGAGGAAAAGAAATCGGCCGAGGAAAAGGCTCAGGAAAAGGCTCAGGCTCGCGCCCAGGAGTTGGCTAACAACCGATACCGGTTTCAATCTGAGCAGGAACGGAACCAGAAAGCCGAAGAGGCTTTTCTTCAATTGGTGCAGCAGCATCCCCACTCTCAACTCGGAGTCCTCTCCCGCTACTATGTTGCACTGATCGAGCACCAAACCGATCGGAGCGAGAAGGCAAAGGAAAATCTCGCCTGGGTCATCGATAATGCGGATTCTGTCGCGAACAAGAACCTCGCGCGCAATGCTCTGGCACAGATCGTTCTGGGAGAAGGCCGCCCCGAAGAGTCCGCCGATCTATTGGAACAGATGGTGGAAGAGCCGTCCCCCAACTATCCCCAGCAGATCATCCTCATGAGCCTGGCCGAGAGCTACGAACAAGCGGGAAATCTGGACAAGGCCATCGAGCACTACAAGAAGATTACCTCTGAGTACCCCACCAGCCAACAGTCCCAGAAGGCTCAAACCCGGATCGACGAACTGGAAGACACCAAGGCACCCGACGGCACCGAAGCCTGAGCACCGGAAGACTGACTGGAGTGCGGAACCGCTCCCGCGCTAGCGATCCAAGTGCGACTGACGGATCGAAAAATCTTCGAGGTTCTCGGCTGCAATCGGCTTCACTTCTACTTCGTCAACACGCGCCAGCATTGTACCCGACTCGATCCGACTCTGAAATGTGCTAACCGACTCATCGTTTCCTTCGACGTGGATCTCGACGTCTCCGCTGCTCAGATTCCTGACCCAACCCATGACCTCCAAACTTCTAGCCGTCTGATAGGTGAAATACCGAAACCCCACCCCCTGGACCCGCCCCTTGACCCGGTACCGATGTGCTCGCATGTCACTGGTTCTTGACCAGGACCCGATCATTCGAGTCCTGGCCTTCCGTTGGTCTGGTCGGGGCGAGAGGATTTGAACCTCCGACCTCACGGACCCGAACCGTGCGCGCTACCAACCTGCGCCACGCCCCGATCAAGGCAGAAATTATCGCATAGCATATCGTAAAAGAATGAATCCGCCTACCAGAAGGATGGCAAAGACCACGGTCAACAGGCTGAAATAGCGGTCGATGAATCGGCGGATTTCCGGTCCGCGCCACCAGATCAAACCTGCCAACAAAAAGAATCGAGCACCTCGACTGAAAATCGAAGCCAGGAAGAAAGTCGGAATATCGATCGCGAAGGTACCAGCTGCGATCGTGAAGACCTTGTAGGGCACTGGAGTGAAACCCGCCACCGCTACTGCAACCGCATCCCACTCTTCGTACAGCAGCTTCACTTTCTGATACGAATCCTGGGCCGAATAGAACTCGATGATGCCTTGCCCCACGAGCTCGTAGAAATAGAATCCTATGGCGTACCCCAGCGCCGCTCCGGTAACCGAACCGACGGTACAGATCGCAGCAAAGCGCAAGGCCCGATTGGTAGCTCCCATGGCTAGAGCGAGAAGCAAGACGTCAGGAGGAATCGGAAAGAAGGAGGACTCAGCGAACGCTACCAGGAAGAGCGCGAGCGAGCCATAAGGGCTGTTACCGAAGCTGAGGACCCAGTCATAGAGTCGACGCAGAGCTTTAAAAATATTGAGATCCTCGCCGGATTCTTAGCGTTCCATTCCAGAAATACGGTTAAGTTGACGGGGTTGGAGCACTGAAGTCGTCACCGTCGCTCTTGTCACGGGCCTGGATCCGTACTGCCTATTCGCAACAGTGAGCCCGCGGTGTTTTCGCCGAAGAGCTTCAGGCTTCTGTAGTCGGTCTGATCGTGCTGAAGTGGCGTAATCGAGACGACTCCATCGCTGATGGCCCGATAGTCTGTGTCGGCCTCCAGTAGCACTTCGCTCTCATCGCGTCCAATCCAATAGCATCTGCGGCCCCGAGGATCCTTTTTCTCCTCGATCGAGCTCCAGGCCCGCTTGCTGCCCTGCCGAGTGAAGCGGTAGGCGGCAGGCTGCCCCTGGGGTATGCTGATATTCAGAGCGGTCCCTCGGGGCGTCTGATCGGGATAAAACTCTTCTACCAGATCTCGGATAAAACGAGCTGCCGGTCCGTAGTCGAGGTCCTCACCCTTGGCGACGAGGGAAACTGCCACCGCCGGGATCCCATACAGAGCCGCTTCCCGCGCCGCTGCAACCGTGCCGGAGTAGAGGATGTCATCCCCTAGATTCGGGCCGCTGTTGATCCCACTTAAAACGAGATCCGGAGATCGAGGCATCAGTTTGCGCAGGGCGAAAATGACACAATCGGCTGGGGTTCCGGTGAGCAGGTAGTTGTTCTCAGAAATCTCCATTACCCGAATCGGATCGTGAATCGTGAGCGCGTGGCTAGCCGCACTCCGCTCTTCATCAGGAGCGACCATCACTACCCTGGCGATGGCTTCCATTTCCCGCTTCAGAGACTGCAGTCCGGGCGCCCGACCACCATCGTCGTTGGTCAAGAGGACCAATAAATCTTTTTCGCTCATGCTTACCTCACGGATTATAACTGGAAACCAGATAGCATTAGTACCCTGGCACCCCCTGCACTTCTCCCTCTCGGCCGCTGTACAATTCACCCGACACGTGCTTCTCCCGACACGTGCTCCTGGAGAGGGGAAGATTTGCCATCCAGTGAAGAACTGAGACGGACCCTGAACCGTATCGACGGACAGGGTTATCGAGCCTACAGAGACATCGGTGGTTGCTATGACTTCGGAGAGTACAGCCTTTCCATAGACCACGTTCAGGGGGACCCATTCGCTGCTCCATCCCGTCTCAGCGTCCGACTGGGGATCGAAAAAACTGGTTTCGGAGGCGAGCTCGTCGCCAGCCGCATTCGTCGAACAGCACTCTCGGACTTCCTTACCCGGGCTTTCCAGAAGGGCATCGACGACGTAGTCCGCGGCCATCGAGGAAGCGGGCACAGTGGCCTCTTCCAGATTGATGTCGGTGCCCAGGAGGTCCTGGAATCGAATAGCGTCGTCCTCGAGTCCGCTACCCTGGAGGCGCGTTTTACGGTGGGACTTCCCGCCTCTGGGCGGAGGATTCTCGGTAAGCAAGCTGAAGATATGCTCTTCCTGGAGCTACCTCAGATCGTCCGCCAGTCGCTCTTCCGCCGCAGTCTCCCTGCCGAAAAACTGGACCAACACCTGAAGGTAGTCGAAGACCAGGACAGCCTCCGAAATCAGCTTCGGGAAAACGGTCTGCTTGCCTTCGTCGCCAATGGATCTCTCCTACCGAGGAAAAGTGGAGTCGACGATCGCCCTCTAACTGCGCAACAGAGTGACCGAGTAGTTCCCTTTCGAGTGGTTTCCTTTCAGTCCCCGCCCGATCTGGAAATCGAGCTGCATCGCCCCAACCTGGGTCCGCTTCGCGGGATGGGCTTAAGGCCCGGGGTCACGCTGATCGTGGGAGGCGGCTTTCACGGAAAGTCCACGCTCCTTCGCGCTTTGGAGCGAGGCGTCTACAACCATATTCCCGGCGACGGCCGGGAAGGAGTGGTCACGATAGAATCCGCGGTGAAGGTCCGCGCGGAAGATGGACGCTCTGTCGAAAGAGTGGACCTCTCTCCCTTCATCGGCAGCCTCCCACTGGGTAAGTCAACTACTTCGTTCTCAACCGAGAACGCCTCCGGTTCGACCTCCCAGGCTGCCAATATCCTAGAAGCACTGGAAGTCGGAACCCAGCTACTCCTCGTAGACGAAGACACTTCCGCAACCAACTTCATCATTCGGGATGGCCGGATGCAGTCTCTGGTGGACAAGGCCAGGGAACCCATTACCCCCTTCGTAGACAAAGTCCAGCAACTGGCCCGAGGAGAGCAGACCTCGAGCATCCTGGTTATGGGAGGTTCAGGAGACTACTTCGACGTAGCGGATACGGTGATCATGATGGATCAATATCAGCCGATCGACGTCACCTCCAGAGCCCGGAAGATCGTCGAAACCCAGCCGAGTCAGAGAGAATCGGAAGGGGGCACGGAGTTTGGTCGAATTCCTCGGCGTGTACCACTCAAAGCAGGCTTCGATCCGAGCCGGGGAAACAGGGAGGTCCGAATCGATTCCAAGGGGCTAGGCCACATCTTGTTCGGGACCACCTCCATCGACCTGTCGGCCCTGGAACAGTTGGTAGATCCTTCGCAAACTCGCGCCATCGGTGAAGCCATTCACTACTACTCCATCCACTATGTGCAGGAGGGTCTGTCCCTGCGAGAAGGGCTGCAACGGCTCATGGAAGACCTGGAGAAAAGCGGCTTGGATGTGCTCTCTCGCTCCAAGGTCGGGAATCTAGCGAAGCCACGGCTGTTTGAGATCGCTTTCGCCATCAACCGAATGCGTAGCCTGAGAGTGTCAGCCTAATGCGGCCCCAACTGCCAACCGGATCACTCGAGAAAGAAACTTCTCCCCGAATCAGGCGAACGAAGGGTTGAGAGTAGTAGGATGGGCATTCTTGCCCGTTCTGTATTCTCGACGGGCAGGAATGCCCGTCCTACCCGCATCAACGCTTTGGGCGAAGTTTGGTCTTGTTGAAGTTTCACGTCAGACATAGATCGGACATAATCAGATACATGAGATACACTCTCTTCGTTCTGCTCTCTCTGGTCGGACTCTTTCTTCTGGTTTCTAGCCAAGCGATGGGTAATTCCAACCATATCCTGGTCTTCGAAGGATCCACTAGAACCATGGAACGATCGGTTGCGCAGATCGAGTCGGAGGCCGTATACCTTCCGGTTACATTTTTCGAATCTACTCTGGGCCTGGAACGTAAAGACCTGGCTCCAGAGCTGGTGGGGCTGTGCCAGGATGATCTTTGCATTCCGCTCCGGCTGAGAAGCTACCAGGGGGACGAGTACGTTTCATCTCGCAAACTCGTCGATGCGCTGAGCGGGGCCTACCTGTGGGACGACAAAGCCGCCCAGCTACTGCTCGACTTGAGGCCTCGGTACGACCAGGACCCAACTCAGGGACTCATCGATTTTGCCCTGGCTGACCTGGAAGGAAAGACCATCCAGCTGTCTGACCATCGAGGAAAGAAGGTAGTCGTCTTCGCCTGGGCTTCCTGGTGAGGATGCCGCGCTCAGCTGCCCGGGTGGCAGCGATTCTACCAAGAGTACGAGGCCCAGGATTTCGAGCTGATCACGGTCGCAGTGGACGTCCAGGGAGCCGAGAAAGTGCGGCCGTGGGTGAAGGGTGCAAAGGCTACGTACCTGACCCTGGTCGACAGCCAGGGGCAACTCGCCGCTGACTATGGCTTCAACTACGTCCCCCTGACTCTTCTGGTTGACGAAGAGGGGAGACTCGCACGCGGCCCGACGGGAACCAACATAGACCGTGAATCCGACTGGAAGGAGATCGCTGGCTGGCTCCGGACGGGTTCCATCGACACCTCATCCAAGCCCACCAAACCTGCGGGGTTCACCAATCCTGAAGCCAAGCTTCGATTCGAAGCTGCCGCCGTAGCGATGACCAGGCAAGAGTCGGACACGGCCCTTGATCTGCTGGAAGGCGCGTTGCAACTAGACTCCGAAAACTGGCTCATTCGGAAACAGATCTGGGCTATCCAGAATCCCGACCGTTTTTACGACGGCCCCATCGATTTCGAGTGGCAAAAGCAACAATTGCGCAAAGACAAGGACCGGTAGCAGACCTGCTGCAAAACCGGATAAACAGGTTCAGATTAGGAACGGTCATGGGAGCTACTTTTCTATTGGTGGGCTCACTCCTCGGATTCACCGGTGTGGCAGCCGGAGCCTTCGGCGCCCACGCCCTCAAGGGAAAGCTGACTCCCGACATGATTGCCGTCTTCGAACTAGCCGTTCGCTATCAACTCTACCATGCCCTGGCGCTGCTGGCTCTGGGTGCGGCGATGGATCAGCTCCAACCTCCCAGCAACATGCTGGCGGGTTGGATTCTGCTATTCGGGACGGTGATCTTCTCTGGAACCCTCTACTTGCTGAGCCTGAGCGGAGCACGGTGGTGGGGAATGATCACCCCGATCGGGGGCTTTGCCCTGCTGCTTGGATGGGCATGCCTGGCCTGGTCCGCCTGGGCCCGGCTCAGGGCCAGGTAGACCGCACGATCAACCCGTAGCCAGCGCCTGGGCCCGCGGACCTTCACAAAACCGGCCGACCGGTATCCATTCAGGACAAAAAATGAAAACAAAGGGGGCAACTTTGATCCATATATTTGATCCCTATAGGAAACAGCACAATGAGAGACGGTCGAGCAAAGCAACACAGACAGCGCATGTCTCCCCGGATCAGTTGGTGGTGGATCACCGGTGTTCTCACCTTGACGCTGTTTGGCAACTACTGGGTCTGGAGAACTGCTTCGTATGCATCGGTTCGTCTCGAAGATAGTGCGGGACCCCATGGGAGTTCTTTTTCCTACCAAGAGTACGCCGGGCTCCTGGCGCAGTTCGTCAACAACAACGGTCTGGTCGACTATCGTGGGTTGAAACAGAATCGATCACGCATGGAGAACTTTTCCCTCTCCCTCGAACGAATCGGGTCCGAGTCCTACGCCGGCTGGAAAAAGGAAGAACAGATTGCGCTCTGGATCAACGCCTATAATGCGTTTACACTGAAAGCCATCGTTGACCATTACCCGATCGAATCCTCCTTCCTGGCTTCTCTCCGTTTCCCCAAGAACAGCATCCGCCAGATTTCAGGCGCCTGGGATAAGCTGTTGTTCTCTGTCATGCACGAGAAGGTCACGCTGGATCAGATCGAACACCGGATTATCCGTCAGAGATTCAATGAGCCGCGGATTCATGTGGCTCTGGTCTGCGCGGCCATGGGATGCCCTCCCCTGCGAGACGAACCCTTTGTCGGCAGCAGACTCGACGCTCAGTTGGACGACCAGTCCCGTCGATTTCTGGCCGACCCTGAAAAATTCTTCATCGATAGGAACAAGGGTCGTGTCTCTCTCTCACCCATCCTCGAATGGTACGGGAAGGATTTTCTGCCCACGTATGCTACTGAAAAGGGGTTCTCCGGGCATGACAGCGTCAAGCGTGCGACACTGAACTTCGCCGCCGGATACCTCGGCGCAGACGATCGTGCGTATCTGGAAGACGGGGACTACGAGGTTGAATATCTCGACTACGACTGGTCCCTGAACGAGCTCCCAGCAGGTCGGTGAAGACCTTCCAGGGACAGATCTCCGTCATCATCCCCACCCTGAATGAGAGAGACTCCCTCCCGACAACGCTGGCCAGCGCCTCCACTACACCCGAGGTGGAGGTAGTAGTTGCCGATGGCGGTAGTCGAGATGGAACAATCCAGATCGCACACGACTTTGGATGCCGAGTCGTCAGCACCTCTCCAGGCCGGGCCCGCCAGATGAACGTGGGCGCCGAAGAATCCCAGGGCGAGTATCTGATCTTTCTCCATGCGGACACCCTCTTGCCCCGGGAGTTCCAGGGCTGCGTCCGCGAGACTCTGGCTGATCCCGAGGTTGCCGCAGGAGCCTTCCGGCTCCAAATCGAGGGGGCACGAGGCTTTCTACACTTGATCGCGGTCGGGGCCAATCGGAGATCCCGGTATTGCCAGATGCCCTACGGAGATCAGGCGATCTTCCTGAGGAGCGAGCTGTTCCAAGAGGTAGGGGGATACCCTGAATTACCCATCATGGAGGACTTCGAACTGATCCGGAGACTGCGCCGAAGGGGGAGTATCGCTCTTACGTCCTCCTCCGTTCTAACCTCGGGCAGGAGATGGAAGGAACTGGGGATTTGGAGGACTACGCTGCTCAACCAGATTGTGATCCTGGCTTATCTGGCCGGCGTCCAGCCCACCCGGATCGCCTCCTGGTACCGTCGAGTACCGGGACGCATTCGGCGCCGAAGCGCTTTTTCAACGACTCCGTCGGGATAGCGCGTCGCTCCTGCCTAGCCAGCGAGCCTGGGGACCCCAGCAAAGTGCATCGGTTATTCCCTGACAGCCCCTAAGATCCGAGTCCGGCCAACTGCTCCACCGCCTTGGCCAGGATCTGAGTCCCCTCGCGTCCGTCACCCTGGGCTTCGGCCATTCGGAATAGTTGATTCACAAGGGAGGTTCCCGGTAGCGCCGCCTGGCCGGCCGCGCCCGATTCCAGAACCAGACGGAGATCCTTCTGGATGAGATCCACCATGAAACCGGGGGCAAAATCCCGATCCACGATCTTCGGCCCTAGATTACTTAGCTGCCAACTCCCAGCGGCGCCGCCCTTCACTGCCTCGATCATGACCTGGGCGTCGAGGCCATTCTTCTTCGCAAAAGTGATTGCCTCGCTGACACCCAGGAGGGTGACTGACACCAGGATCTGATTGGAGAGTTTGGTCAGCTGTCCATTTCCGACTGGCCCGCAGTAGGTAATCGTCTTCCCCATCACTTCCAGGATGGGTCGGACTCGATCGAAAGCGGTCTTATCGCCCCCCGCCATGATCGCCAAGGTCGCATTGCGGGCGCCCACGTCTCCACCGGAGACCGGAGCATCCACGAGAGTGCAGCCCTTGGCGCGTAGCTGCTCATCCAGTTGGCGCTCGACTTGTGGAGAAATGGTACTCATGTCGATCACTACCGAGTCCGCACCGATGCGATCCATCACACCCTGGGGTCCAGCTACAACCTCCTCCACATCGGGAGAATCGGAAACGATCGTAATGATGACCTTGGAAGCGGCGGCCACCTCGGCTGGCGAATCCGCTACTTTGGCTCCGCGAGTTCCCAGCTCCTCGGCCTTGGATCTGGTTCGATTGTAGACAGTGAGGGGGTAGCCCGCATCGAGTATGTGCCCTGCCATGGGTAGCCCCATGATTCCCAGGCCTACGAAACCAATCGGTGGTTTATCCATGTCGCTCCTCCTTTGTAAGATTCTGCTTTTCTTATCCCAGTTGCACGGCTCCGGGGAACCAATCTAAGTACCCAAATTGGATCGCTTCTTTACGGAACACGTCAAGTGTCCCGGTCTCGGGCTGGCACTTGACTCAAGCTCCGACGTAGAATCATGGCTTGGAGGCACGCCATGAGCAAGCAGAAAAAGTGGATTCTCCTGCTCCTTCTGCTCCTGGGAATCTTTTCGTTAATCGTCTTGGCATCCGGATTCTATCTGCTCTCGTATGAGCCGGTCGCAGAAATCCGGCAAGGCAGTGTGGTCGAGATTGTTCTCTCCTACGCCATCGACGAACTGCCACCGGAAAGCCCGGTTTTCCTAGCTTTCCAGGGCCGAATTCCGAATCTGTGGGAGCTCGGCGAGGTCTTCCAGCACGCCGCGCGCGACGACCGTGTCTCGGCGATTCTTCTGGAAATTCATCCGTTGGGTTGGAACTGGGGACAAATCGAGGAGGTTCGCGACCACGTCAAGCGGTTTCGTGAATCAGGTAAAGAGGTCCACGCATTCCTCGCAGTCGACATAGGCGGGGAGCAGGAGCTCTACCTTGCCTCAGCGGCCGATTCCATCACCCTCAATCCCGGTTCAGGGCTGCTTATCAATGGCCTGGTTGCCGAAGTAACCTTCTACAAGGGAGTGATGGAAAAGCTGAAGATCCAGCCTGAGTTCATCCAGTTCAAGGAGTACAAGAGCTCGGAGCAATATTCTCGTGATCAGCTCAGCCCCGAGATCCGGGAGATGCTGGAGTCCATTCTCGGAAATCTCGAAGACCGCTTTGTGTCCACCGTGGCGGCAGAACGCCGGCTGGAGGAAGAAGCCCTCAGGAAGATCATGAACGTGGGCATGCTCCCCGCCAAGCTTGCGCACGAAAAAGGCCTGCTCGACAACCTCGGCTACCGGCATGAGATCGAGGAGCAGCTCAAGTTTGTTGGTGAAGGAGAAGAAGAGTACCGTGGCATTCCCGAAAGCCAATACCTGGCGGCAGCGAGAAGTAGGTTCGAAAAAGGATCTGCTCACAGAGTCGCTCTCGTGGGAGGCCTGGGGTCAATTATCGCGGGGCGGAGCGAGCCACTGATGAAGATCGTCGGGGGCACTACCCTATCTGACCAACTGCGAAAGATTCGCAAAGACGATGAGGTCAAAGGCGTCATCCTTCGAGTGAATAGCCCAGGAGGTTCAGCGGTGGGTTCCGATATGATCTGGAAAGAGGTACGCGGATTGGAAGAAGCCGGCAAACCCGTCATCGTTTCGATGTCTGGTGTCGCGGGCTCGGGTGGGTACTACATCTCGATGGGAGCCCGACACATCGTGACGCAGCCCTCGACCATTACCGGATCCATTGGTGTGATCTTCGGCAAATTCGATCTTCAGGGATTCTACGAATGGTTGGGTCTCAGCGTCGACCGAGTGAAATCTTTCCCCAACGCGGATGTCCTCTCTACGCTTAGCTCACTGAGTCCCGATCAGAGGAAACATATTGAAAGCTGGATGGAAACGATCTATGAGGATTTCGTGCGGAAGGCTGCCGAAGGCCGGGGCCTCGAGTATGACGACCTCGAAGCCAAGGCACGGGGAAGAATCTACACCGGGGCACAGGCCCAGGAGCTCGGTTTGGTAGATACCCTGGGAGGGTTGGCCACCGCCGTAGGCGAGATGAAAAGAGCTCTGGACCTTGAGCAAACCGAGCAGCTCGAGCTAGTACTCTATCCCAAGCGCAAGACCCTGCTCGAAGCCGCCCTGAGCGGCGAACTGATCAAGATCGATCCGCCCTCCCTGACTGGATGGTTCCAGCAGTCCCTGAAACGTCTGGACAGGCCTGGCCCCTGGCTACTTGCACCTGACGTCAATATCAACTAGCTTTCGCAAAAAAATGTCTAAGCACAAGGAGAAGCGTATGCGGGAGTCACTGAGAGCTGTCCGGGTACCCGATTTGAAGAAGAAGAAAGAGCGGGGCGAGAAGATTGCCGTCCTGACAGCGTACGACGCCACGATGGCCGGACTGTTCGACCGAGCAGGGATCGACGTGCTCCTGGTCGGTGACTCTCTGGGAACGGTCATCCTGGGTTACGACAGCACCGTGCCGGTAACGCTGGAAGACATGCTTCACCACACGGCGGCCGTCAGCCGGGGCTGCAAGCGGGCCTTGGTCGTTGCGGACATGCCCTTCCTGTCGTACCAGGTCAGCGTTCCCGAGGCCCTCAGAAATGCCAGCAAGCTGATCCAGAAGGGGTCAGCAGCAGCAGTCAAGATGGAGGGAGCGGGTCCCGTCGTCGGGGTAACCCGCGCGCTCACCGAAGTGGGCATTCCGGTGGTTGGGCATCTCGGATTGACGCCCCAGGCCGTCCACGCTCTTGGGGGTTACCGATCTCAGGCCCGTGATCAGGTATCGGCCTCACAACTCATCGAAGACGCCCACAGCCTGCAAGAAGCCGGAGCCTCCGCACTGGTTCTGGAGGCGATCCCCGATGAGGTTGCCCGCCAAGTGACTGCCTTGTTGAGCATTCCCACCATCGGAATCGGGGCCGGACCCTATTGCGATGGCCAGGTGCTTGTCAGCTATGACGTCTTTGGAATATTCGACAAGTTCACCCCCTCCTTCGTGAGGCGCTATGCTTCACTCGGGGACACCCTCGTGTCGGCCACCAGGTCCTACATCGACGATGTCCGAAGCGGGCACTTCCCAGAACTTCGAGGTTCCTCACCTGCAGCAGCGACACCCAAGCGAATGGATCTGATCGAGAAAGAACCATAGTGCTCCCTTCCATAAATACGATGATGTTTGCAGATGGGGCTTGTGAGGCGAGGTCAAGGCAGGAGGAGGAAGACGATGCTTTGCCATCTTCGACGACGACCAACGCAGAGATCGTCCACAACCCCCATCTGCCCTCTGGGTGGCGACGGGACGGGCCGATGGCTTTGTCGCGCCTCCTCTAAGATACCCAGCATCGCCTCGTCGTCGCTTCGCGCCCTCGACACCGTCGCGCTCGCCACAAACATCATCGTATTCATGGAAGGGAGCACTTAGTGGCCCTCGAGCTGATTCACGAGGTAGCGGAAGCACGGAAGCTAGTCGGTGCAGTCCGGCGAGCGGGTAAGACTGTCGGACTTGTTCCCACCATGGGAGCGCTACACGCTGGCCACCGTAAGCTGATTCAAGAGGCCCGTTCGGAATGCGAGTGGGTAGTCGTCAGTATCTTCGTCAACCCACTGCAATTCGGACCTCAGGAAGACTTCGATCGATATCCCGGCGAGCTCGCAATCGACCAGCGCGTGTGTGAGGAGCTTGGGGCCGATGCAGTCTTCGCCCCCGACGTGAATGAAATGTACCCTTCCTCCCATCGGACCTCGGTGGAAGTTAAAGGGATCACAGATCATCTCTGCGGTCGCTACCGCCCTGGACACTTCAAAGGGGTGACTACGGTCGTCCTGAAGCTGTTCCACATCTTGACACCCGACCGCGCTTACTTTGGGGAGAAAGACGCTCAGCAGACCGCCGTCATCAAACGGATGGTCCAGGATCTGAATCTACCCGTCCTGATCCAGGAGGTGCCGACCGTTCGAGACTCGGATGGACTGGCAGCAAGTTCTCGCAACGAGTTCCTGGACCCGGCCCACCGAAAGGCCGCGTGCGCGCTTTATCGAGCCCTTCGAGAGGCTGCCCAGCAGGTACGAGAGGGGATCAGAGAACCAACACTGGTGAGGCAAGCGGGGCTGCATATCCTGGAACGCGAACCCCTGGTCCAAGTGGAGTACTTCGAACTGGTGGACCCGGAGCAGATGTGTCCGACCAAGAACCTCGAGAGTGCGGCCAGGGCCTGTGCTGCCATCCAGGTTGGCAACACCCGCCTGATCGACAACCTGCTGATCCACCCCGCTTGATCCACCCAGCTTGATCCGCGACTTCGCTGCCCTGTATCCTCCCAGAATCCCACCCATCAATCAGCTGAAAATCGGCAACTTTTGATCGGCACTTGGCAACCAGAGAATTGCTCCATTGACTTCTTTCTGGGAACTACCTATGATCACTTTTGGGTCCCTCAAAGCCGGCGTTGTTGTCCTCTGCAAGGGGCTGGGTCTTCCCAAAATAGTAGATCAAATTGATGTCCGACGAGAGGACTTATTCCACCCGCGAACTTGCCCAGATGTGGAATCTGAGTGAGTCTACAATCAAGCGTTGGGCAGACTCGGGCCAACTCCATTGTCAACGAACGCCTGGCGGTCATCGCCGCTTTCAGGTGCAGAACATCCGCGACTTCCAGACCAAACACAGGTTCGAGGGAACCGGCCTGCTGACCTTCGCGCCCTGGGAAGATCCGGACATCGAGGTCAGCGTCAATCAGAAGAAGCTCGACAAGGTGCGGGATTCAATCCTCTATCTGGCCACTCAGAACCAGAGCGTAAGGATCAAGGATCTGCTGGAGCGTCTGTACATCAGGGGGATGACTCTGGTCGAACTCTATGACGATGTGCTTGTCCCCTTGACAGAGACAGCACAGGAGGCAGTCAAGACGGGGAAGCTCGTGAGAGGGCAGGAAAGGCTCGCTGGAAGCAACCTGGAAGAGGCTATGTGCAACTTCTTCCCCCGGGTGATCCGACGGCGTCCCAACGGCAGGACAGGCATCTGTGGAGCTCCTGAGAACATGTGTACTCAGTCCATCAACGCCATCGCCCGAACCTTGGAGGTTGAGGGTTGGGAATGTCTCAAACTAGGTGAGAATGTACCCTTGGACGCAATGGCCCAAATGGTGGAACAAGAACCTGTAAACCTGGTCTGTGTTGCCTCTTCGCAGCAGCAAGAGCCCTCTCTGATGGACCATTTCGAGTCTCTCTACGAAGTGTCCCATAACTACCGGATTCCCTTGGTCCTGATAGGTAAGGGATTCGCCGACAGCGACTATCGAAGCCAGTTTCCGCACGACGATTATCTTTCCGGCCTCAGGTTTCTACGCGAGTACATCATTGAACTAGGTCGCTAGCCACACTCCCTTTTCAGCAAGCCTATCAGCTGTTTGTACAGCGCAATGCCATCCCGAAGCTCCTGCTTGGCCACTTTCTCCTGGGCGGTGTGGGCCTCGAGAATGGAACCGGGTCCCACCAACAGCGGCTTGCCCAGGTATCTCAAGGAGGGAACATCGGTACCGTATCCCACTACCTTGGTCGGGAAACCTTCCACCGATTCCATCACCTGAGGCTCGGAGGTCGCCACAACCTCCACCGAATCCTCGGCGGAGAGCTCCTGCAGGATCTCCACATACCGGACACTTGAAGTAACAGTGCGGATCAGGATTTCCGCTTCAGCCGCATCCGGAATGACGTTGGGAGCTCTTCCCCCATGGATCGTTCCTACATTCACGTAGGTTTCTCCCAGTCGAGGATCCTCTGGAAATCCCACTGCCCGAAGCTTCTCCAGAATGTCCAGCAGCTTATCGATGGCAGACTCCCCCTGGTCGGGGTAGGCGGAATGAGCCGTCACGCCGCTGGTCTTGACACGGGCGTAGAGCATCCCTTTGTGGCCCACCACCAGCTCATTGTCCGTAGGCTCCCCGTCGATCACGAACGAGCAGTCCAAATCCAGATCCCGAGCTTTCTTTGCCCCCACGCTGTCGGTCTCCTCACCCACAACGAAGAGAAGCCCCAGGTCGGTCTCCCCTTCGGCAACCAACTCCTGGGCCGCACAGATCATGGTCGCGATAATGCCCTTGGCATCGCAGGCCCCACGCCCATAGACAAACTCCTCGTCTTCCCGAAAACCGAAGAAGGGAGGGACCGTATCCATGTGGGTAGACAGGATTATCTCGGGCTTACCCCGACGAGCCACGACGTTGAAACGATCGGCAGCAACCTGCTGTCGTTCGCAAACCCAACCTTGATCTTGGAGAAGGTCGAAGAGAAACTCTCCGGCCAGTTTCTCTTCCCCAGTCACCGAGGGTATCTCGACAAGCGATCGCGTCAGTTCAATCACATCGATCATGTCCACCCCGTTATTCGACTGTTCCATGCTGAAACTCCATTCGGATTTTTCTGAGGAATAAGGGAGTAACCCTTAAGTCATGGAAGCCTGAAGCGCAAGCGAGGGGTGGGGGATCGGTTGGACGTCCGTCTTAGCAACTCAAGCATGTCCCGATCAGTGATCCGTCGACTCGCCCTTGTCGAAGTGAGCTCTCACCACGGTTGTAATGCCTCCACGGACAGCGAATTCACCTGCAACCTCGCAACGAACGGGTTCACAGGCAGCGACCAGATCATCCAGGATCCTGTTGATAACATGCTCATAGAAGATCCCCTCATTGCGGAAGGAGAAAAGGTAGAGCTTGAGCGACTTAAGCTCTACAACGTTCTGATCGGGCACGTACTGGATCCGAATCGTGGCGAAATCGGGCTGCCCCGTCTTGGGACAAAGCGAGGTGAATTCAGGGCAGGTAATCTCGACTTCGTACTCGCGGCCGGCGTACTCGTTCGGAAATGTCTCTAGTGGGTTGGCCGACAAGATCTAACCGTTCGAAGACGAGCTGGGAGCGTGCATCAGACTACCGGAAGCTGATCCACATCATTGTTCAGTTCCGCCGGCAGAGCAAAGTGGACGTCTTCCTCTCTGGTGACCAGTTCCTCTACCGTAGCGCCCTGTCCCTGGAACAAGCTGACTACTTGATCGACTAGAATCTCTGGAGCCGAAGCACCGGAGCTGAGACCCACAGTTTCCACCTTCTCGAACCAGGCCGGATCAATGCCATTCACATCATTGATCAAGTACGAAGGCGATCCAGCCTTGACAGCTTCCTCCACTAGTCGGTTCGAGTTACTGCTGTTCTCTGCTCCCACAACCAGAATGAGGTCTGCAACTCTTGCCAGCTCTCGGACCGCCAGCTGGCGATTCTGCGTGGCATAACAGATGTCCTCCGACGGAGGCCCCTGTATGGCCGGGAACTTCCTTCTTAGGGCTGCAATGACCTCTCGAGTGTCTTCGAGGCTCAAGGTCGTCTGAGTCAGATACGACATCTTGTCGGGCTTTCGGACTTCCAGGGCCTCCACATCCGCAACCGTGCTCACCAGATGAATGGAGTCGGGAGCCTCACCCATGGTACCGATCACCTCTTCGTGACCCTTGTGCCCAATCAGAACAATGGCATAGCCATGCTGAGCGTACCGAATCGCCTCAAGGTGAACCTTCGTCACCAAAGGACAAGTCGCATCGATGACATGAAGGGATTTCTGACGTGCCTCTTCCCACACTAGCGGTGACACCCCGTGTGCACTGAAAATAACGGTTCTTCCGTGCGGGACTTCGGACAGCCCGCTTACAAAGACGGCGCCTTTCTGACGCAACTCCTCGACAACGTGGGGATTGTGCACGATTTCCCGACGTACGAACACCGGCTTGGGGTACACATCCAGGGCGATGCGGACTATGTCTATCGCTCTCACAACCCCGGCGCAAAAACCTCGCGGACTGGCAAGTACAACCTTTTTCACCATATCAGATGGCTAATCCTACCACGCACTAAAAGACACTGTCACTTCCTGGTGCTGTAGCCGTCGCCAGGAGCCTCTAACGCAACCCGGACGATTGCTCCAACAGGCTCCTAGGCGGAACAACAATCAACCGGACAGAAGTCGGGTCCAGGCCCTCGCGTCCCCAGAGAGCGACGCTCCGGATTCTCCCGTACGCGCTCCTGGATCAATTCCCTGACCATGCTGACGAACAACGGGTGAGCGCCGACAGTGGAGGCTCTGACCGCATTCAAGCCGAGTTCATTAGACAACTGCATCACCTCAACGTCCAGGTCGTACACAACTTCCATGTGGTCGGAGACGAAACCCACGGGAACAATCACCACTTCCCGGGCACCGCGACTCTTTAATTCCTTCAGATAGTCCCCCACATCGGGTTCCAACCAAGCCTGCTCAGGCCGCCCACTGCGACTTTGATAAGCCAAAGACCAGATGGGATGAGCGACTTGCTCGGCCACCAGACCGCAGACCTCCTGGAGTTGTTCCACGTATCGGCAGCCCGCCGCCATCGAAGCAGGGATACTGTGAGCCGTGAAAACCAGTGTCACCTTCTGTCTTCGCTCTGCTGGAATCCCAGAAAGTGCCTCCCTGACCCGATCCGCATTGGCTTCCACAAACCCGGGGTGGTCGTAGAAAGCTCGTAACTTATGAATAGTAGGCGCCTCAGGACCCACCTCCATGCAGGCCCGGTCGATGTCCTGAAGGTACTGGCGGCATCCCGAGAAAGAGCTATAGGGAGAGGTAACAAAAGCCAGGGACTTCTTGATTCCGTCTCGAGACATCTGACGCACCGTGTCTACCAGAAAAGGACGCCAGTTCCGGTTCCCCCAATACAAAGGCAGGCTGATGTCCTGTGATCTAAGCTCTCGCTGCAGAGCGGAAAGCAGCTGCCGGTTCTGTTCGTTGATCGGGCTCACGCCTCCGAAGATTTCGTAGTGGTGAGCAACCTCTTCGAGTCGCTCTGGTGGGACCGGCCTCCCTTTCAAGACGTTCTCCAGGAAGGGTCGCACTTCATCGATTCCCTCCGGACCACCGAAAGAGACCAGCACCACCGCCTGGTAGGGGGATTCCATGCGGTACAGTATACCGTTGCCGTTACCCTTGCCGTTGCCTTTGCCCGTGCCCTTCCTGGCTTCGTTTTCAGATCTCATCAAAGTCCTGCTCAACCCGGTCAATTGTTTGTATCTTGTGTCTTATAATTCTTGTATCTTGACTATTGTGAAAAGAGCTCTGATCACTGGAGGAGCGGGCTTCGTCGGATCTCATCTGGCAACTGCTTTGCTGGAAGAAAACTGGAGTGTAGAGATCGTCGACGACCTATCCACCGGCAGCCTCGACAACGTCGCCCACCTAAAAGAACACCCCGAGTTTACGTCGATCGTAGACAGTGTGATGAACCAGTCCCTGATGGAGGAACTGGTAAACCGGGCTGAAGTAGTTTTTCATCTGGCGGCAGCCGTGGGCGTGCGCCTGATCGTGGAGCAGCCGGTCCAGACCATCGAGACCAATATCAAAACAACCGAAGTCATCCTGGAACTCACGGCCCAAGAGCGCAAGCCGGTCCTGCTCGCCTCAACCTCTGAGGTCTACGGAAAGCTGGATCGCCCCCCCTTCAATGAAGAAAACGATCTCGTCCTCGGTGCAACCTCACGTGTGCGTTGGTGCTATGCCGCATCCAAGATAATCGACGAGTTTCTGGCCCAAGCCTACTACCGGGAGAAGGGGCTGCCGATTGTGGTTGTGAGGCTGTTCAACTCAATCGGTCCTCGCCAGAGCGGACAGTACGGGATGGTGGTTCCTCGTTTCGTTCGACAGGCCATCCTGGGAGAACCCATCACGGTCTACGGTGATGGCACACAGCAACGATCCTTCACCTGGGTTGGCGACGTGGCAAGGGCCATGATTGCCCTCATTTCTCACCCCGGCGCCCATGGAGAGATCTTCAACGTTGGACATGGCAAGGAGATTTCCGTATACAACCTGGCGGTGTTGATCAAAGAGATGACTGATAGTGAGTCCGAGATCAAACTCGTTCCCTACGATGAAGCTTATGAGGCTGGGTTCGAAGACATGCAGAGGCGCGTGCCCGATCTCAGCAAGATTCGGCAACTGATCGGTTACCGACCTACGCTGAACTTGCCCGAGATCCTGGAGCGGACAATTCAGCATGAGCTCAGGAAGAACGTTTCCACCGATGTGTCGCTTTGACGGCTCCCCTTCGCTTTGCTGCTAGAGCACACCGACCCCCTCTCGGCTTCCTCGAACTCAATTCAACGGCAACATCGGTCTCTTCAGCAAGGAACATGAGATGGAAAAAACCTGGTTGAAACACTACGACGAAGGGGTCCCCCACACCGTTGACTATCCCGAAACCAACCTTTACCAGCTTTTTCGGCAGAGTGTAGAAAGCAATCCCAGCGGCCTGGCCACCCTTTTCTTCGGTGCCCGGATGAGTTATCGATCTCTGGGAGAGAAGGTGGACCAGTTCGCGTCGGTACTGGCTGGACTGGGAGTCAGGAAGGGGGACCGGGTCGCGCTCATACTGCCCAATCTACCGATCTACCCGATCGCCCACTTCGCAGTCCTCAAGCTAGGAGCGGTGCTGACACCGACCAATCCACTCTACGTCGAGCGCGAACTGGAGCGTCAACTGGTCGATTCGGGGGCCGAAACCGCGATCATCCTGGACCAGCTCTATCCTCGCCTGGCGCAGGTCAGGGCGAACACTCCGGTCAAGCGGGTCGTGGCCGCAGGAGTCAAGGAGTTTCTTCCTTCAACAGTGGGTTTCCTCTACGGATTCAAGAACAAATCCACCCTAACAACACAAGAAGACGAAGGACTCTACCTCTACCGCGACCTGATGCGCCGCAAGTTCCCGCCGGTGCCCACCGCAGAGGTCGATCCTGACGAAGTGGCGATCCTGCTCTACACCGGCGGCACCACTGGCATCTCGAAGGCCGCCACCCTGACGCATCGCAACCTGGTGGCCAATGTCCACCAAACTCTAACTTGGTTGTCGGACGTTCGAGAAGCGAAGGAGATCTTTCTATGCGTCCTTCCGTTTTTCCATAGCTACGGAATGACGACGGGACTCCATCTTGCCGTCCTGTCTCGCTGTACCATGGTCCTGCTCCCTCGCTTCGAGCTCAAGGATGTGGTCAAACAGATCCGCAAGTACAAAGCCACCATCTTCTGTGGTGTTCCGTCTATGTATAATGCCATCAATCACTATTCCGGACTGAAGAGTTCTGACGTGGCTTCGATAAGGTTGTGCATCAGTGGAGGGGCCGGTTTACCTGCGGAAGTACAGGAAAGCTTTGAGAAGCTGACCGGGGGAAGACTGGTTGAGGGATATGGGCTTTCGGAAGCCTCTCCGGTGGTCTTGGTCAATCCGATTTACGGCCACCGCAAGATCGGAACGATCGGGGTGCCCATCCCCAATACCGATGCCAGAGTGATTGATCCCGAGACCCAGGAGCCTCTCGCGGCCGGCCAGGTGGGAGAGCTTGACGTCACCGGCCCTCAAGTCATGAGCGGCTATTGGAATCGTCCCCAAGAAACAGATCTAGTGCTTCGCGACGGATGGCTGCACACCGGAGACATGGCGGTCATGGACGAAGAGGGGTTTTTCTCGATAGTTGATCGCAAGAAGGATCTTATCCTCAGCGCTGGTATGAACATCTATCCACGTGAAGTAGAAGAGGTCCTTCACCAGCACCCGGATATTGTCGAGGCTGCCGTAGTCGGGGTCCCCAGTCCGGTAAGAGGAGAAGCCCCCAAGGCTTTCATTGTCACTACGGAAGGCAGCAATCTGGGGAAACGAGAGGTAATGCAGTTCTGCCAGGACAAACTTTCCAGGTTCAAGATTCCGAAGGAGATTGAGTTTCGGAAGGAACTGCCGAAGAGTGCAGTCGGAAAGGTCCTGAAGCGGGTGCTCAAAGAGGAAGGCAACTAGGAGAAATGCATACTCTGGATCAGCTTGCCGAGCTGGTTGACGGACAGACAAAGGGAGATGGATCGGTAACGATTTCGGGAGTCCGTCCCTTCGAGGACGCGATACCCGGCGACATCACGCTGGCTGCGTCACCCAAGTACTGGAACGACCTGAAGGCCACCCAGGCCACGGCCGTCATTGCACCTTCGGAACTAGAGTCGGCCTCCCTTCCCCTGCTGCGAGCCGCGGATCCGATGCTGGCATTCGCCCGAATTATTTCACTCTTCCACACCAAACCTTTTCAGACTCGAGGCATCTCGCCCCGAGCCGAAATCGGGACGGATTGCCACATCGCCGAGCGCGTGTCAATTCACCCATTTGTCAGCATCGGGGACGGTGTGACCATCGAAGAAGAAGTCACCCTTCACTCCGGAGTCAGCTTGGGCGACGGATGTCGCGTCGGCTCCGGCACCACTTTGCACCCCAACGTGGTGATCTATCCCGGAGTCTGCCTGGGAAGCCGAGTCATCGTCCATGGCGGGAGTGTTATTGGAGCGGATGGCTTCGGGTACGTCTTCGATGGAGAAAAGCAGGTCAAGATCGAACAGACCGGCACCGTCGAGATTCAGGACGACGTCGAGATCGGAGCCAACAGCTGCGTGGATCGTGCTACCTTTGGGTCTACGGTGGTAGAGAAGCACGCAAAGCTCGACAACCATGTGCACGTCGGCCACAATTCCCGGATTGGTGAAAACACAGTGGTCGTGGGCTGCGTCGGTATCTCGGGAAGCGTCACCATAGGCAAAAACTGTATTCTCGCAGGCCAAGCCGGTGTCATCGATCACATCAATATCGGTGACGATGTCACTGTGATGGTAAAGACGGCCGTCACCCGCGACATACCCTCGAACATGACGATCTCGGGTCAGCCGGGGCGCGATCACCGCCAACAGCTGCAGATCCAGGCGGTCATTCGGAAGCTGCCCGAAATGTACAAGGACTGGAAACAGCTGAAGTCACTCCTGGCCGAATCGGCGGATTGAATGGCTGCACGAGACTGGGGATCGACTGAAATGGGAAGACTCCCTCCAACCCGATCCGGTGGATCATCTTTGCCTGAGCTGAAACTTGATGTGTGTTGCATTCACTTCGGCGTTCGCATGTTCGGTGTTCTGCGGTTTGTGATTTAGCCTTTTTCCTTGCTCTGGAGAAGGCAACCGTTGGAAAGCCCAAACCGCAGAATATCGAACAAGCGAATTTCGAAGGCCGGAAGAAGCCAAAGAGGAGATCCTTTGACACTCGCTGTTCGTGCAGAAGTTTCTTTCTCGAATGGGGCCAGCACCGCTGGGGGCTCCACTCATCTCCGCCATCGTCGGTTGAGCCTCCTGCTACTCTCCGCCACCGTCTGCTACGCCGCCATCGTGGATTCCTGGGCCGCAGCACCCCCGAAAAACCTGGAGCCCGCCAAGGGAACCTTTCTGGTCGCCAGTCCCAGGATGGCAGATCCCCGATTCAGCTACTCCGTGATTCTGATGCTCGAGCACGGCGAGGATGGGAGCCTGGGCCTAATTATCAACAAGGCCACCAAGATCCCCCTCTCCAGGGTGCTGCCCGATCTGGATGTCGGCGGAAACGATGATCACACCTTGTACCTGGGCGGGCCGGTGGGACGAGATTTCCTGATGTACCTGACCCGCCACGAGGAACCTCCCGAACGCTCCTCACACTTGATGGGAGACGTGTATTTCGGCGGTGACAAATTGGTCCTTGAACAACTCATCAAGGAAAAGAAAGACGACCACGAACTGCGGCTTTTTTCTGGCCACTCGGGATGGGCGCCGGGCCAGCTGGCATCGGAGCTAGCCCGCAAGGATTGGAAGGTGATTCCCGCGGATGCCTACACGGTGTTCGAAAGAGACCTCGACCAACTCTGGCTCGATCTGATCGAGCACCTGCGTCCCCGGGAAGACGTAGCCCGCGGCAAGGGCTTTCGCTTGAACGATTTTGGATTCGGCAACCCTGAACTGCCAAACACAATACACAGGGTTCAGAAACCCTGGGGCCCGTTGGGATTGACCTCTTTGGTGCCCTAAGATGTAATAGCCCAGATCTGACCGTACAAACAGTGCCTTATGCGTCATCGATATTAGTAGGACTAAGCCGATCACGGCCCCCGTGGCTGTTCGTATTGGTAGGTTTTGCAATTGGCGTCTCCCATGCGGTTAAGCTCGCCAATGGCCGGCGGGAGTAGTTCGTTTGATTCCCCCTCCAATCTAGCCAACCCGAGTGTCGATGTCAAATCATCTTTTGGGTGCTAGCGGGCAGACCTTGCCTTGGGTTATTTTTTGGGTCCGGGGGTAGGGCCTCTACCAACATCCCGAGGTGGTCCGCAGTAGTAGCTGCTCGACAACAATAGTTAGGTTAAAGCTAACCAAGTCGGCCCGGGCAATATGGGTCGTTTTGTCCCTGGACCAATTTGGAATACCGTGGGTGGAGGCCAGGACGCTGGTGTCTCGTGCCCCGGCGAGGTCCGGATGGTGCAGACGGTTGCTCGGTCGCTGTCGCTAGAATCGAATGCGGACCAGGCCGCGCTGGAAGCAATTCATTTGTTTTACACGGGCCTCTAAAGGGCTCCTTCGAGACGCAGAAGAAATCACATGCGCCGGAGTGGCGATCCCTGGACGTGGATCCGGTCTCCTGATTGGGTAAGCAGGGGCGCTCTTGTCGGGTGCTTTGTTGGCAACCGGAGGATGGTTCGCCCATGTCTCAAAAGAGAAGATCCGAGTCTGCCGCGCGGGAAATTTGAACGTCCGCTTTTAGGTGCGGTCATTCGATTGCGATCGAATCGGACGCTCTCTGTAAGATCGAGTGCCAACTATCACACCTAAAAAATCGCGATCGGCCTGAGCGTGAACCCCGCCGTTGCTCCCTTGATCTTGTTGACACTGGAGACGTAGCAAAACTCGTAGACCTTGTCTCGCGCCAGTTCCTCCAGATAGTGGAACTCGGCTATGTGAACCCCCTGTTGAATCAACAGGTAGTTGTGGACCGGCATGAAGGATCCGTACTTGTCCCGGTAGGCCTTGTTGTCTGCGGCCGCCGGCTTGAACTCGAGTCCACTGGTGTCTCCGCCGACCATGATCGAGCCCTGCTCTTCAACCAGCCATTTGGCGGAGGCTAGATTGATCCCCGCCGAGTCATGACGATCGATGGTTTCGTGGTCGGATCCGGTTTCTCCCCAAAAGCGAAGCGTGCCGGTTCGAACCAGAACTACGTCCCCGGGCCGGAGCGTTGTCTTCTGCTTCTTCAGGGCCCCCATTAGATCCTCGGGGCTGACCTCGTAGTTCGAAGACAGCGCGTCCACCCCACGATATCCGGCCACATCAATCAGAATCCCCCGAGAGACTATGGGCGGGATGGTGGTCGCGTCACACTTCCTAACGCCCCAGTTTCCACCCCAGTCAGCCTCCTTGAAGCCGTTGTACCAGTGGTTATCCGCTCCTTCTGTTGCATGCCCCAAACCGTCGATCTGAGTGGCAACGTTGTCGTTCATGAAGAGGGCGCAACTGTGCCAGGCAGTCTGACTAGGATTGTCCCGGATCACTCCGGGAATGTCTTCCTGGCGCTTCACCCCCTCGGGAGAGCGGAACATCATGATCTCGGCCGGACTATGACCCGGCCATTTGAAGGAGGTCCGATCGTAGACGATCCCAAGATCGTAGACCTTCCCCTGGTTGGCCAGGCGTAGGGCCTTTAGACGGGAGGCGTCGGTCATCTCGTTTAAGGCACCGACCTCGTCCCCTTCCCCCCAAACCCAGCCCCATCCTTTGCCTTTCTGCCACTTCTCCATGCCCGGCGACTCCGTCAGAACCGTCGCCGCTGCAAAAGCGAAACCCACTACGATCGTAAAGACGACCAGAAGAACTTGTCTGTGTTTCATGAACTCATCTCCCCTGTTTTCAGCTATCAACCGTCAAGCTTCCGCTCCTCGACGACGGACTCCAAGGCTGCCCCTAGCTGGGGCAGCCGAAAGTCGAGGCCTGCTTTCTGTAGCTTTCCTGGCAGGACGCGCTTGCTGGAAAGAAGCTCGCTGGCGAAGCCTCCCAGCACAAGTTTCAACGCGAAGCCAGGCGCAGGCAAAAACGCGGGGCGAGACAGTACCCGACCCAAAGCCCTGGCAAAATCCTTCTGCCGACTCGGGTTGGGAGCCGTTGCGTTCACGGGTCCCCGCAGTTCGTTGTCCTCCAAGCTGTGCCGGACTGCCCTTACCAGGTCCTCCAGATGGATCCAGGACCACCACTGCCGTCCTGAGCCGAGAGGTCCTCCCAACCCCAAGCGGGCCGGGAGCAACATGGCCTGCATGGCTCCACCTTCTGCACCCAGTACTATCCCGATGCGGAGCTGCACGACCCGAATACCCAGCTCCTCGGCACGAAAGGACTCATCCTCCCAGGCCCGACACACGTCCGCCAGGAAATCGTCCCCTGACGCCGAATCCTCCTCGAGTTCCACCTCACCACGGTCGCCGTAGTAGCCAATCGCACTGGCGGCAACGATCGACCTGGGCCGAGAGTCGCTCAGAGTCAGCGCCTTTACCAGATTCCTGGTTCCTTCGACCCGACTGGCTCTGATGGCCTCTCTCTTCTTCGCGGTCCAGCGCCCTGTGACCGCCTCTCCTGCGAGGTGCACCACCGAGTCTACTCCCTCCAGACTCTCCGCAGCCGGGACTTCGGTGGCGGGGTTCCAAGCAAATGCTTGGGCCAGCTCCGGCACCCGCTTCCGTGCCGATTCAGGATCGCGCGACAGAGCCACAAGCTCATGCCCAGATTGAGACAGGAGCTGGCACAGCCTTCGACCGACGAAACCGGTGGCACCGGTAACTAGAGTTCGCATTTCGAATCCGCCTTTCTAGCCTTTCTAATTCTAGCCAAAAATATTTGAAATTTTAGTTCCCACCGATTGGACGCTAACGATCGTTGCCTTGTGGCCCTGCCTAGGAGGCCGCTTCAGCGGCCTGGCGCGAAGCGCAATAGCCCCGGTGTTTACGCCGGGGTAACCCGGTCTCCTACGCCTTCTGAGGGCCGTTCACGGTCCTTCTCGAATGGCGGCTTTAGCCATTGGGGCCCTTCGGCCTGGCTGAAGCCTCTGTTCGAGAAGCCCGCTAAAGCAGGCTCCGGCATCCACCTGCTCGGCTACCCGGCCCTAAAGGACCGGGCTATTGCGCTTCGCGCCAGACCGCTGAAGCGGCCTCCTTGAGAGCGACCCCTCAACCACCCCGGGGAGCCCCGCTGACCTAGAGCCAAGAGCGGGTTATTGTCTTTTCGCCAATTTGACCAGTTCCTGAACTTTCCGAATTATGATCCCCACCGAACCGACGCTTCCAGACAAATGTGAGAGCAAAATTCTCAGAATGAGCGAGCTAGCAGCTAATAGAGCCCTTCCTGCGCCGGTCACGACTCGGTTGAATAACCTGATTCCTCTGCCACCCGCTCCCAGTCCTGGTAGAGTTCGCCCAGCTGGAGCTGGATCTTCTGGTGCTCTTGTGCCAGGGCCTGCAGCTGGGTGAAGTGCTCATCCGGCGACTGCAGGCTCTCAGAGATCTCCTCCTTGCGCCTCTCCAGGGTCTCGATCTCCGATTCCAGCTGCGACACCCGAAGCTGCCTCCGCCGCCTCTCATTCTTGGAGGGCTCCCGCGAAGCAGTCGGCAGATCGCGTTTCTTCTTGAGAGGCACGCCCGACGGCTCGCTCACTCGCCCCTCATCCACCCGACGGCCAAACAGCTCATCCAGGTCCTCGAACGGGACCAACCCCTGATTCTCGATCAGGTAGAAGTGGTTGGCAACCTTCTTCAGGAAATAGAGATCATGTGAAACGATCAGCAGGGTTCCCGAGTAGCTCGACAAGCACTCCTCCAAGACCTCCCGGCTGCTGATATCCAGGTGATTGGTCGGCTCGTCCATGACCAGAACATTGGAAGGAAAGAAGAACAAGCGAGCCAGAGCCAGACGACTGCGTTCTCCTCCGCTGAGCTGATGCAATTTCTTGAGAATCTCGTCCTGAGAGAACAGAAAGCGTGCGGCCAGGCTTCGGATATCTTCATCCGGACTGTAGGTATCCAACTCTCTCAGAAAGTCGTACACAGTACGCTCTCCGTCGCCGACGGAAGGATTCTGGCCGTAGTACATGAAGCGATTGTTCAGACCTACATCAAGCCGGCCCGACAGCAGTGACAATTCCCCCACCAGGACCTTCAACAGCGTGGACTTCCCGCTACCGTTTCCTCCCAGAATCCCGACCCGATCTCCACGGGAGATTCTCAAGTTCAGGTTGGAGAGCAGCCGTTTCTCCGGGTACCCTACCTCCCCTCCTTCGAGCGAGATGCTCAGGGCGCCTCCGCGAGCTGATTCCTGAAGTTGAATCTTCAGCGAGCGAGCGTCTTCAAGAGGTTTCTCCACTGGTTTGAGCTTCTCCAACATCCTTCGCCGGGACTGGGCCTGCTTCGTCTTTTGCCCCGCGATGTTGCGACGAATGTAGTCCTCAGTGCGACGGCGCAGTTCCTGTTGCCGGACGTATTCCGCCTCCTTCAGCGTTCGGCGCTGGCGGCGCAGCTCCCGGGACCGGCTGAAAGGCGCCGGATAATCATGCAGACCTCCCCCTTCCAGCTCCCAGGTTCGGGTCGTCACCTGGTCCAGGAGACGTCGATCGTGGCTAACCAGGACGAAAGAAGATTTCAGCGTGTGAAGGAACTGGGTGAGCCAAAGAATCCCAGTCAAATCGAGGTGGTTGGTGGGCTCATCCAGCAGCATCATTTCACCCGGAGCAGCCAAGGCTTTGATAAGCAGGATTCGCGTCTGTTGACCGCCGCTCAGGTTCCGGCAAGGCATCTCAAATTCAGCTGAGGAAAAACCCAATCCGAGGAGCATGCTTTGGGCTCGAGCCTTGAAATCGTAACCACCCTCCAGGTGAAACCTTAGCTGGAGGCCCTCGTATGCCTCCGCGGCTTCGTCGAAGGACTCGCCTCCGTCTTCTGACATCTGCGCTTCCAGTCGGTGCATCTCATCCTGGATCTGGCTGAGGGGTGCAAACACCTTGAGCACCTCGTCGAGAATGCTGAGATCCGGATCCAGACTTGCCGTCTGTTCGATTGATGAGATCCGTAAAGGCCGTGCTCTCTCGACTCGACCCTCGTCCGCCTCGAGAGTCCCCGAGATGAGCGCCGTCAGGGTGCTCTTCCCACAACCGTTGGGCCCGATGAGTCCGATCCGCTCTGAAGGATTACATTGGGCCGAGATGCCTCTAAAGAGCCAGTTGCCCCCAAATTCCTTGCCAAGATTATTCAGCCGAAAGACCATCCTCTTCCTTCACGCTTCGAATCGACCCGGACAAAGGGGTAGGATTTTTGGCGAAGCCCCCGTTCGATGCGACCTGATTCCTGACCCGGCGGCGGGCTAGCCCATCTCGCCATCCGGTTCCAGGTCTGGCTCCGGTTCCGAGAATTGAATGAACCCCGGGTTGAGAATTCCGTGAGGATCGTAGAAAGTCTTCCACTGCAGAATCTGCTCCCAGGTTTCGCCGAAGTGCTGCTGCCACTGACCTTGGTCAAACTCGATCCAACCCGAGAGATAGCGTTTCCCCCCGATCTGGGCGCAGAGATCGCTCGCGGTCCTAAGGAGCGCCAGAGATACCGGTAGGAACTGCTTCGAGACGGCCGGCAGGATACCGAACCCGATCATGGAGTCTCCGTCGGGGCGTTTGAGCATCGGCGAGTCAGAGCTGCTGCTCCGGAAAGGACTGAGGGAGACGAGGCCGCCTATCAAGAGGTTGGGTGGAACGCTCTTCAGCACACCCCGGACATAGGAGGCTGCCTGGTCCCAGGGCAACAGGGCCTCCATCCAAGGGTGACTCAGGTTCCAGGTGCCCGTTTGCTTCCAAAGGGAGACAACCGAATCCTTCCGGCTCAAGAACTCCAGCAGCGTTGAATCTTCAGCGTGTACTTGACGGTAGAAACTCAAATCGGCCAGATGATCCGCTGCAGAGGGCTCATTGTCTCCAAACTCGAGGCTGACGTGCATGGGGTAGAACCACTCTGCAAAAGGAATCTTGACGTCGCCCAGTTTTCGCATCCCCTGAAAGCACGGTGCACACCAGGACTCGAGGTAGTCGAAGCGCTCCGCTCTCAGGATCTTCCTCTGATCCCGCATCAGGCCATCAATGTCATCGTAGAGCAGGAAGTAGGTCCGAACGCGGGGGGAGAACTTCCGCAAACGGATGCGGGCCCTGACGATGATTGAAAACTGGCCGAACCCACAGCGGGAGCATTGGAAAAGGTCTTCGTTCTCCGACGGGGAACAGCGAACCAGATGCCCCTCGCCAGTGACGACTTCAAGTTCTTCTACCTGGGCCGAGAGGCTTCCATGCCGATGAGAAGCAGCTCCGAAGCCTGCAGTAGCAAGGGCTCCACCGACAGTAACATCGAGGCTGTCGGTAAGAACGCAGGGAATCAACCCCTGTTCATGCGTCTCCCTTACCAGATCCCGCAAGAGCACTCCTGCCTGAACTTGGGCCCACTCTGTGTCGATACTCTCGACACGATCCAAGGCGCTCAAGTCGATCAGGATACCGCCCTCAGACAGCGACTGCCCACCCTGCGAGTGGGCGGAACCACGAACGGAAACGCTCCAGCCCTCCTGGGCTGCAATCTTCACGACCTGCTGCACGTCTTTCGGGGACGAGGGGACGACCAGTGCCTTGGGAGTCTTTCGGACGATTCTTCCGAAGTCGGTGTCTACCTCTTTGAGGGTTGCCTCGTCCTCGTAGACCTTACCCTCAATCGCCTTCTGCAATTTAGCTATGTCCATTTGCCTGCTCCTGGGCCGTCTCCGCGCCAAGCACGAGACCAGTCGAAGAAAAATGAAGGGCCCCTTTCACTCAAGTCTGGAATGCTGGGATGGGACCTCTCAAGAGTCAAGGGTGGCCAGAAAATCGGCGACCACCTGCTTTACCAACTTACCCTCGCCATCGACTTGATAGTTCATGATCCGCATCTGTTCTTCCGAGATTACCTGCTTCAAAGCCGACAGTGCAGGAAGAAGCTCGGGGTGCCGTCTCAGGGTTTCGCTGCGGACGACAGGGGCAGCGTAGTAGGGCGGGAAGTACTTCAGATCATCCGCCAGGATGAAGAGATCGAGTGCCGCCACCAGGCCGTCGGTGGAATTGCCTGCGATGAAGTCAACACGCCCTGCTGCAAGAGCCCGGTACACCAGCCCAAGTTCCATGACCTTGGTGTCGGCGAAGCTGAGTCCGTAGGTGCGGGCTAGCCCCTTGAAGCCGTCCTCGCGCTCCATGAACTCGTATCCGAAACCTGCGACCCACTCGGGAGTAAGGGAGGCGACCTCCGAGAGACTCTTGACTCCCAGCTTCCGAGCCGCGTCACCACGGATCATGATCGCAAAGGTATTGTTGAATCCCAGAGGCTCCAACCACTCCAGATCCCGCTTCTGGTAGTCCTCCTTGACGTGCAGGTAAACTCTCTGCGGATCGCTGACCGGCTCCTGTTTCAGAATAGCCGTAAAGGCAGTGCCTGTGTACTCGACGTAGGCATCGATGTCCCCTGAACGCAAGGCGGTGTCGCAAATAAAAGTACCGCCCAGATTGAATCGCCGATCCACCTCAAGTGCTGTCTTGCGTTCGATCTGCTGGGCAAGAATCTCGCCAAGGATAATCTGCTCCGTGAAATTCTTGGAGCCGATAACAACCTCGTCAGAGCCTCCACAAGCCGTGGCGAGAATCAGCACAAACAGCAGAACCCACCTCATGACACACCCCCCTTCGTAGCCGAATCGCCCCTCACTTCTAGATTCGTGCCCGGAGGAGACAAGTAGCGCTCCAGCTGATTCAAGCCGAAGTCCGTCAGTAGAGCCAGCAAGGCGGCGGGGAGAGACCCTGCCAGGATCAGGGTCGTGTTGACACTTGCCACACCGCGAAAAATATACACGCCCAAACCGCCCGCACCGATTGCGGCGGCGATCGTTGCCACGCCCACTGAGGTGATGGCCGCGACTCGGATACCGGCCAGGATAACTCCCAGGGAAAGAGGCAGCTCTACTTGAAGCAGGAGCTGCCTGTCGGTCATACCCATCCCAAGCCCCGCCTCCCGAATTGCGGGATCCACCTTCCGAATCCCGGCAAAGGTACTCCGGACAATAGGAAGCAAAGCGTACAGGATCAGAGCCACGATCGCCGAGCTGGCCCCGATCCCACCAACGATTGGAACCAGAATCAAGAATCCGAAAAGCGCCAGGCTGGGAATAGTCTGCACCACGCTGGCGAAGCCCAGAATTCCCTTCTCGAGTCGGGGGCGCCGAGTCATCAGGACGCCGGCAGGAACCCCGATCGCAGCAGCAATCAGCACCGAGACGAAAACCATCCAAAGATGCTGGCCCGTCAGGGCGAGCACCTCATTCCAGTTTGTGAGCAAGAACTGCCAGAGACTCATCGTGACTTCAGCTACTCCTGGAAATCCGTGTCGCACTCAGTTCTACTAATGCGGTTAGAGGCTCAAGAAACAACTTGATCTCAGGATCATCGGAGACCAGGAGTTCTTGTCCAGTACCGCTGACCTGAAGAGATCCGTCCTTCATCAAACCTATCCGCGTGCCCAGGCGCAGAGCCTCTGCCAGATCATGCGTGACGAAGAGTATTGTCTTGCCGAGACGCTGCTGAAGACTCTGAAATTCTTCCTGAATCTCGTTCCGAGTCAGCGGATCCAGGGCTCCGAAGGGCTCGTCCATCAGCAAGATGGGCGGGTCGACTGCCAGTGCCCGAGCGACGCCCACACGCTGTCTCTGTCCCCCAGAAAGCTGGGACGGGTAGCGATTCGCATAGTATTTCGGTTCCAACCCCAGGAGGACGAGCAATTCTTCGACTCGATTCCTGGTTCGGGCCTCGTCCCATTTTTCCAGCGACGGCACCAGGGCAATATTCTGAGCGACGGTCCGATGGGGGAAAAGGCCCACCTCCTGGATCACATATCCGATACCTCGTCTGAGCCGGATCGGATCCCAATCCCGAGTGGAACGACCTTCGACGTTGACGCGGCCGCTGCTGGGATCGAGCAGGCGGTTGACCAGCTTGAGCGTGGTTGTCTTTCCGCAGCCACTCCTTCCCAACAAAACAAAGGTCTCGCCCCGCTGAACTTCCAGGTTCAGGTCGGACAGCACCGGGTGTCCGAGCATGGTGTGCGAAACCTGAACAAACTCGATGGCTGCGCCAGACATAGATATCAGGTTGCAGGTTACAGGTTGCGGGTTACAAGTTTCAACGTCGGAACGTTGAAACCGACTGAACGTCCGAACGTCGGCGCGTAGGAACGTCGCACGTCGGAACGTCCGAGCGTCGTGCGACTTGCTGTCGAAGCTTCAGTCTTTGATGACACCTCGACTATAATCACCGCCTAGCAGCCTGTCGGACTTTCGAGGTCACACCGAACGGGCATCATTAGTGTATGGCGAATCGATTTAGAACAGTAGATCGAGAGACTCCTTATCTGTTTCCTCCTTCGGTGCAGGAATGGCTGCCGGAGACGCATCTGGCTCGCTTCGTGGTGGAGGTGGTGAGCAAGCTGGAGTTGAGGAAGTTGGAGGATTCCTACACGAAACGGGGATCGGAAGGATACCATCCGGCGGTGATGCTGGCGTTGTTGTTTTACGGGTATGCGACGGGGGTGTTTTCGAGTCGGAAGTTGGAGCAAGCCACCTACGATTCGGTGGCGTTTCGCTACCTCGCCGGCAACACGCATCCGGATCACGACACCATAGCCCATTTCCGAAAGCGGTTTTTGGAAGAGCTGAAGCCGCTGTTTGTGGAGATCTTGCTGCTGGCCCAGGCGATGGGATTTCTGAAGTTGGGCCGAGTGAGTTTGGATGGCACGAAGGTCAAAGCCAATGCCTCCAAGCACAGTGCGTTGAGCTGGGGGCACATCCAGAAACTGGAAGCGCGGCTGCGAGAAGAAGTGGACGAGTTGATGCAGCTGGCCGAGGAAGCGGATGGACGAGAAGAAACGGAAGGGATGGACATCCCGGCCGAGCTGGCGCGGCGGGAAGCACGGTTGAAAGCGATCGATCAAGCGAAGCAGAAGCTGGTCGAGCGGGCGGCCGAGCGGCAGGCGGCCGAGCACGCCGAATATGAAGGGAAGGTGGCCAAGCGGCAAGCCCAGAGGAAAAGGGGAAACAAACCGAAGGGTCGCGAACCCAAACCGCCCCGAGGAGGAATCCGAGACCAGGATCAGATCAATCTGACGGATGAAGATTCTCGGATCATGCCGGTCTCGGGCGGGGGATTTGAGCAATGCTACAACGCTCAGGCCCTGGTGGATAACGACAGTCTGTTGATTGTGGCCGTTCATGTCACGCCAAACGCCAATGACAAGAAAGAACTGAAACCGGCCCTGGCGGCGCTGCACGCATTGCCGGAGTCGTTGGGTCGGCCCCAGGAGCTGCTGGCCGACAACGGCTACTTCAGTGGTGCCAACGTGGAGCTTTGTAGCGAGCATGCGGTCCTTCCCTATATTGCGGTCGAGCGGGAAGCCCACCACTTGCCGCCGAACGAACGCTGGAAAGAACCGGAGCCACCCGGGGAAGACGCCGATGCGGTGGAGCAGATGAGATACCGGTTGAAGACCCCGGCGGGTCGAGCCATCTACGGGCAACGCAAAGCTGTCCCCGAGCCCGTCTTTGGGATCATCAAATCGGTGATGGGCTTTGCGCAGTTCTCTCTCCGAGGAGCGGAGGCGGCAGACGGGGAGTGGACTCTGGCCAGCATCGCCTGGAATCTGAAAAGAATGTACAACCTCGCCTGCCGCCAGCCGAAGCTGGCCCGTGCCACCCTCTGAAGAGGTGGGCCAGGTCGTTTCAGCGGCCAAATCACCGCCGCAGATCAGACGATTCATCGATTTCGTGCTTGGTCGTGCAAGACTTTGGATCAAACGTCAAATTTCAGAAGTGCCTGTGAGTCAAGTCCGACAGGCTGCTAGGAGAAACAACTATGACATTCGATATGAGACACAATAGCCGCATTATCCTGGACGGTCCCGATCGTGCCGGAGCTCGAGCGTTCTTCAAGGCGATCGGCTTCACTGACGACGACCTTCAGCGGCCTATCGTGGGCGTCGCACACTGCTGGATCGAAGTGACGCCTTGTAATTTCAACCACCGACAGCTGGCAGAGAAGGTCAAAGAGGGTATCCGCGCCGCCGGAGGCACACCCATCGAGTTCAACAGCATCACTGTAACCGATGGCATCGCCATGGGGACAGAGGGGATGAAGGCCTCTCTCGTGAGCCGCGAAGTGATCGCCGACTCGATCGAGTTGGTCTGCCGAGGCCACATGTTCGACGGACTCGTCGCCATCACGGGCTGCGACAAGACCAACCCCGCCGCTGCCATGGCGCTGATGAGGCTTAACATCCCCGGTTTGGTGCTCTACAGTGGTTCGATCCAGCCCGGCGAGTATAACGGACGCAAGCTGACCATCCAGGACGCCTATGAGGCGATCGGAGCCTATCACGCAGGGCGAATCGACGAGGATGAGCTCTACGGCGTCGAAAACCATGCCTGCCCCGGAGCAGGAGCGTGTGGCGGTCAATTCACTGCCAATACCATGTCGACCGCTTTCGAAATGCTGGGGATCTCGCCGATGGGCTACAACGGTGTTCCCGCCACTGATCCCGAGAAGCATAAGGTTGCCTTCGAATGTGGGCGAATCGTCATGAAGCTCCTGAAAAAGGGACCACGTCCACGAGATTTGCTGACACGCAAGGCACTTTTCAACGCCATTGCCGGCACCATGGCGACCTCAGGCTCAACCAACGCGGTCCTCCACCTATTGGCCATCGCCAAGGAATCCGGGGTCCGACTAAACATCGACGACTTCGATCGGATCTCCAGAAAGACTCCTGTCCTGGCCGATCTCAAGCCCGCGGGAAGATTCACGGCGCCCGACATGCATGAGGCGGGCGGCATGCGCTTCCTGGGCAAACTCTTGCTTGAGTCAGGCGTGTTGCATCCGGAGCAGCTGACGGTGACCGGCAAAACCCTGGGGCAAGAGCTGGCAAAGGGCAAGGGTCGTCGCGGCCAGCAGGTCATCCGTCCGGTTTCAAATCCGATCAAACCCAGCGGGGGACTCGTCATCCTGCGCGGCAACCTCGCACCCGAGGGCTGCGTGCTCAAGATCTCTGGCGTCAAGCAAGAAGTCCACCGCGGTCCAGCTCGGGTCTTCGACCAGGAGGAGACGCTCTTCGCCGCGATCAAGGCTGGCAAAATCAAGGCCGGAGAGGTCATCGTGTTACGCTATGAAGGGCCCCGAGGAGGGCCTGGTATGAGAGAAATGCTCTCTGTTACGGGGGCGATTCAGGGAGCCGGCCTCGGAGACAAGGTAGCCCTGATCACCGACGGGAGGTTTTCTGGAGCCACCCATGGCTTCGTGGTGGGGCATATTTCCCCCGAAGCAGCCTTGGGTGGGCCCCTGGCAGCTGTAAAGAGAGGGGATATCATCACCCTGGACGTCAAGAAGCGCCTTCTTCAGATGGATGTGTCCAAATCCGAGATCAGCAGACGACTCAAGAAGTGGAAGGCTCCCAGGCCTCGCTACAAGACGGGCGTGCTCGCGAAGTATGCACGATCAGTTTCCTCCGCATCTGAAGGAGCCATTACCGTCTGAGCTCTTGGGATCGAATGCACCAAAGAGGCCCCTCGGATCCCTCGTCATCGGAGGCCGGTATTTTCGAAGAAGCTCGAAGAAGGAGGAATCGTTCCATGAATCGTTGCTCACTACGGTCGATCCTGATGTCGTCTCTCCTGACGTCGTCTCTACTACTCCTGACGCTTCCAGCCAGCCATGCCTCGGCACAGGAGGAGTCCGAACAGGGAGACGTTGAGGAGCTCAAGAAGCAGGTCGAATCCTTGAAGAAGGAGCAGCTCAGAATCCGAAAGGACCTGAACGAGATCAAGAAGCGCCTCGCAGCCCAGAAGCCGGCCCCGAGGAAAGATCCATCGCAAGGCAAGTTGGTTAAGGTCGTAGGACCCTTCAAGGGCAAGCCGGATGCCAGGCTGACCCTCATCGAGTTCTCTGACTACCAATGAGGTTACTGTGGAAGACACGTCCGTGAGACGTTCCCGCAAATCGAAAAGCATTACATTGAGACCGGCAAGCTCAAGTACGTGGCCCAGGACCTGCCCCTCGTGAGCATTCACAAACAGGCCTTCAAGGCCGCCGAGGCAGCTCACTGCTCAGGGGCCCAAGACAGATTCTGGGCGATGCACGATCGCATGTTCGCAAAGGGTACCAGGCTCGGCTCGGAGACCTTTTCCAGCCTGGCTCAAGAGCTGGGACTGGACATCTCCGGTTTCGAAAGCTGCATGAAAGAAGAGAAGTTTGCGCCGGAGGTCAAAAAGTCAATAGCGCTAGCGCGCAGCGCCGGCGTTACCAGCACACCGACTTTCCTGCTCGGATATACGATCCCCAGGAGTGATGAGATCCGGGTGGTGATGTCCATCCGTGGTGCGCAAAGCTTCAGCAATTTCAAGCGAGCCATGGATGGCTTGCTGAAAAAGGCCAGCAAATGACTTCCTCCCCACACCAGACCCTCGAAAACCCGAGCCGGGCTTCGTCTACCCGCGACTTCATTGCCGAACTGGGTGTCCGCCCAATCCTCAACGCTTCGGGAACCTACACCAAGTTGACGGGATCTCTTATGCCTCCGGAGGTAACCGAGGCTTGGCGGCAGGCGGCTCAGAGCTTCTTTCGCTTGGACGAGTTCCACGACGAGGTGGGAGAGCGCATCGCTTCCCTGGTTGGGGCCCCGGCAGCAATGGTATCCGCAGGAGCCGCCTCTGCACTCACTCTGGGAACAGCCGCCTGCCTCACCGGTAGCTGCGAAAAACGCATTCAGCGGCTCCCCGACACCTCTGGAATGCCGAATCAGGTCATTATCCAGAAATCCCACCGATTCAATTACGACCATGCCGTGCGTAATTGCGGAACCCAGTTCGTGGAAGTCGACACTCCCGAGGAACTGAAAGCCGCCGTAAACCCCCAGTCTGCCATGATGCTGTTCTTCAACGCCGCCGATCCGCCGGGACAGATCCAGGCTGCAGATTTCGTCCGGTTGGGTCGGGAGCACGGTCTGCCCACCTTCATCGACTGTGCGGGTGACGTGCCTCCGGTTGAGAACCTCTCGCGCTTCTTGAAGCTGGGATTCGACCTGGTGACCTTCTCCGGAGGAAAATCGATTCAGGGTCCGCAAAGCACCGGCCTACTGATGGGGAGAAGGGATCTGATCGAGGCGGCCCGACTCAACACCATCCCCAACTCCGACTCCATCGGAAGAGGCATGAAGGTGAACCAGGAAGAGATGCTGGCCCTGATGGTGGCCCTCGAGTTGTACCTCGCGCGGGACCATGAAAAGGACTGGCGGCGGTGGGAAGAAGGCATCCAGGCCATCGCCGAGAAGCTCCAGGCGATTCCCGGCGTCGAGACCGAGACCTACGTCCCCGAAATCGCTAACCATACCCCCCATCTGCGCGTTCGCTGGGATCAGGAGCAGATTCGGCTTGACCCGCAAGAGGCCATCACCGAGCTTCGTGAAGGCGATCCGTCGATTGAGGTAGTCCCAGAAAAAGAGGATCTGGAGGTCACTGTTTGGATGCTTCGGTCAGATGAAGTCCAGCTAGTAGCCGACCGGATCGCCGAGGTGTTGGCGAGCAACACAATCCGGCGCAGCCGGAGACCGAGCTAAACTGAAACTTCATTTGCGGAAACGTGGCTTTGGTCTCCAGGCCGCAGTCTTATTCTTTCGAACTTTTGGCTCGGGACGGCGGCCTGGAGACCACCGCTACGCTGGCCGCATACTCACTTGATCACGATTGCCGGATATCCCTGAGACTGCGTACTGAACTGGGTGTCGGCAATGAAATTAATCCCTTGAGCCGCTGGAAAGTCACAGTTCGCAAATATGTGGCCGACAAAGGAGCCGTCTACGCCCGTGGCCCGGAGCATCTCGCTCACCAATACGCTGTAAGTCCCACCCGGAGGAATTTCGCCGTCGCTGTTGGCCCCCGACCCCAGTCCGGCTCGAGACAGTTGGCTGGTCGTGACCGCGATGGGTGATCCAGGTTGGTTGGTGGGATAGAGCTGAAACTCGCACCCTCCCTCTATACGAGAGCCGACCCCGAGCCCCGCGAAGTGGCCAGTAGTGTTATCCACTGCCAGGCCCGTCGCCAAACCGCCTGTCGACACGTTGAATGGGAAGAGAAGCTGAGTTCTGAGGCCGACCGGCGTGTTCCTTGTCAATAATTCGAGCTTCTTGTTGACCAGCTCCAGCTGCAGCTGGACTCGCTCCACCAGGATCTTCAGATCCTCGTTTCGAATCGGCTCAGTGGAATTGGGAGCATGGGCAACGTGTAGGAGCAAAGCAACAACATTGCCCCCACCATCGGTCAACGGGATGATCGGATTCTCAAGGGATCGATACACGGTAATCTTGGGAGGAATCTCCGTGATCACCGCGCTCATTCGAATAGGTACCTCATTGACCAGAATAAGCTCGCCAACCCGTATCTCCACGAAGATATCGAAAAAACTGTCTGCCGGAAAATCCTGTGCCCGCCCTTGGCCGACGATCTGCCCCACCGAGCGCCTGGTGGGACTCTGCTGGATGCTTACGGGACCCAGAGAGCTGGATCCGGTCAAGTCCATCTGGACGATCTCGGTGTCGATCACGTTCCGCCCATCGGATCCCGCCTGGGGATCCGATCTCTGGACCAGAAAGGGTCCTTCGGCCGAAACCTCAGTGTCGGGAATGCCGTTCAAAGTGAGGTCTATGCCAATCTGGGCCAGGGATACAGGGAACTCGTCAGGACCTGCAGGCGGAAACCCAGTCCCTCCAATTATCGTCGTAGCATCGCCTTCCGCACCAAAGAGAGGCATGAAGGCAAGAACCATCACGAAGATTCCAATGCTTCTCCTCATTCTCAACTTCCTCCTTCTGTTTTCTGAGAGATTCTCCCAGGCATTCGACGGCCCCTACAAGCATCACCTGACCGCCGGGGTGCAACCGAAGATTCTGGAAAGGGTCTAAGGACCTAATCTAATCGAGTCATAACGTCCCCGCAGAGCGGGGAGCTTGGCGGTTGTGAGCCGCCCCAAGGGTGGCCAATCCTTAGTCGTTAAAACAAGCCGTCGTCTTTACCGTCGAGGTGATCTTGGTGGCGAATGTACTTGCGAATTTGCTTCTCCTCGAATCCAACTGTGGAGACCGCATAGCCGCGCGCCCACAACTTCTCGCCGTTGAAGTTGCGCTTCCTGCCTCCAAATTGGCGGGCCACGGCAATCGCGCTTTTCCCCTTCAGGTAGCCAATCACTTGAGCCACCGAATATTTCGGCGGCACCTGGATCAACATATGCACATGGTCTACCACCATGTGCCCTTCCAGAATGCTGCTCTCCCTTTGCCTCGCCAGTTCTCGGAAGACCGGGCCCAGAAACTCTCGAATCTTTCCGTACAGCACTTTCCTTCTCCCTTTGGGGACAAACACAATATGGTATTTGCAGTCCCATCGGGTATGGCTTAAGCTCTCATATGACATACTTTATGCCTCCTTTGTGGGTACCGCCAAGCCCCAAAGGAGGCATCCTATTACTGAATCTAAATGTCAAACCTTTAAAGTCTCACTGGTCAAACCAGTGGCTTACCTGTCTTCGAGTTACTGCAACTGGTCAACCCAGGGACGTCCCTGTACACTCCAAGCCTTGAGAATGGCGCCCGACACCAAGACCAAAGATCGCCCCGAGCCCCCGAGACTCTCGACCTGGAGCCTCCGCCTCCTGGTACTCTTCGGGCTTGCGCTAGCACAGCCTCTATATGATCTACTCGCCAGGTATCCTGAGTTCTTCGTGGCACGCAGCGCGGGTCCCATGGAACTGAGCCTGCTCACGATTAGCCTCTCCTTCTTGCTTCCCGCGCTCTTCCTCCTGCCGGATGCCGTCCTGCTGCACCTGCGCCCTCGTTGGCTGAGCTGGTGGAGAAATCTCCTCATCTCGGTCTTGCTGTGTCTCATCGCCCTGCCGGTGCTGAAGGGGTTCGGAACAGACATTGCCGCGATCCTGCTGCCGGCCGCTCTGCTGTTCGGCGTAGCGGGAACCTGTGCCTATCGACGATTCGCGTTCGTCCGCCTTTTTGTCTCGCTGATGATTCCGTCGATTCTGATCTTCCCTGCAATCTTTCTATTCGGATCGGGGATCTCAAAGCTTGTTCACAGCGGCCAGAGCGAAACCGAAATCGAGCTGCAGCTGAGCTCTTCCGCGAAGTCGGCCGTTCCCTTGGTTATGGTCGTGTTTGACGAGCTACCCCTGAATTCCCTCCTGAACCGGGAAGGAGAGATCGATCCCATTCGCTTCCCCAACTTTGCTGCCCTGGCCAGAGAATCCAATTGGTTCCCGCAAGCGCAGACCATTGCGGCCAGCACCATGTATGCGATACCGGCGTTGGTAACGGGCCGACACCCGGGACGGCGGCGCCTTCCGATTGCTGCAGAACACTCCCCAACTCTTTTCAACCTCCTCGCCCGCAGCCATCAAATGAAGGTCGTCGAATCCATCACCCAGCTGTGCCCGGTCGAGATTTGCGATCAATTCTTCGAACCCACTTTCGTGGATCGGCTGGAATCGCTGACAAGCGACCTGTCTATCATCTACGGCCACCTGGTCTTGCCGGCGGAATGGACCTCGAAGCTGCCCGGCATTCGACAGAACTGGGGACAGTTCGCCAACCGGGGATTTCGGCTCAATGACCGATTCACGAGAGCCAGCGGCGACGCCATGAGCATGTTCGAACTGTTTCTCGAATCCGTGAAAGGAGACGACGTTCCCACCTTTTACTTTCTGCACACTCCCCTACCCCACTCGCCCTGGATCTACCTGCCCTCCGGAAAGCAACACAGCCAGAGAGCTGCGCTCCGGCCGCTGAAAAACGACTCCGGGTGGATCGACGACGGGTCGGGTGTGGGCGTTGCCCTGCAGATGCATCTACTTCAGGTCGGCTTCGCGGATCGGTTGCTGGGCCGACTCATCGAGAGACTCAAGAAAGAGAATCTGTATGACCGCTCGCTGGTAGTGATCGTGGCCGACCACGGGATCAGCTTCATCCCTGGGTCCAGCGGACGACGCCTTCAACTGCTAAACCACCAACAGATTCTCTCGGTGCCGCTTCTGATCAAGGTGCCGGGGCAAGATCGCGGCCACAGGATGGAGGGTCAGGCGGAGACTATCGATCTGCTTCCCACCATCGCCGATATCCTGAGACTGGACGTCCCCTGGCCGATGGACGGATCTTCCCTGGTGTCAAAGACTCCGCGCGAACGGCGGAAGAAAAAGGTCTTCACCAGGCACCGGGAATACTCGTACTGGGAGGATCCGGCTGAGACCGTGACTACTACCTTCCTGTGCAGGGATGGGATAGGCCTCGCCACTCAATCGGGATCGGTGACTGCACGGCTCGATTTCGCCCAGAAGACGGGCACGGAAGTCCGCTTCATCGGCTGGGCTGTGGACGAGGACGACCGGCAGCGCATCGGTCGCGTCCTTGTCCTCGTTGACAACAAACTGGTGTCAGACGAAGGCGTGGATGCCCCTCGACCGGATGTCGCTCGATTCTATTCGGATCAACGCTTCAGCAGATCGGGCTTTGACTTCACACTCTCTCTCTCGAAGCTCGAAGAAGGTTCCAGTGTTCGGCTCTTCGCCCTCTTCAAGGACCAGGTCTCAGAGGTCAGATATCCTCAGGACTACGGGTGGTCGACCGAATCCAGCGGAACGAAAACGCAGGATTTAAGCTGGAGCACCGAGACCGTCTGCACAGACTCGAGCATGGGATCCTCCACTTTCTTGGTCGTGCGACACGGCTTGACGGCGGAATTGCTCCAGGAGCGGGAGGAAGCCGAGAGGATCTCTCGAAGAGCCGCTACCGCGGATTCGGACGGATTCCTTCGCGACGGCCCGTTTCGAGAGCTCATCGGCGCCGAGGTCGGCAGCCTCACACAGCTTCCCGCATCCGGCATCAAGATTCGAATAGATCAAGATGTCGAACTCGAGGACGTCGATCCGTCTGGACCTTTCGTCCCGGCCTTGCTAACGGGAAAAGTCTCTGGAAAAAGTTCAGGTCCAGAGATGCGTCTCAATCTAGCAGTTGCCGTCAATGGAACTATTCGCGCGGTGAATCCGACGGTTCAAACTGGGAGCACCTCGACCTTGTTCTTCGGCATCGTCCCTGAGGAGTCGTTCCGAGAAGGCAAGAATCAAGTGGAACTGTTTGTGGTACGCGAGGGCCAGGAAGGCTACCTTCTGGAAAAGACTCTATAGAAACCTCCTGAACTTTGGGCGTTGGAAGATCCTGTTCAGTACGCGGTACCTGGAGGAAAACTGGCCAATATCTTCGTCGACCGCGACCTGCGCCTGATATTCACCTATCACCGGGTTTACCACTTCAGCTTTCCTCTGAAAAGGGATGACGGTAGCCTTGAAACCATCGAGGCATGGCGGGCCGAACACAGCCACCACAAACTCCCAGGAGCAAAGTCGACCGAGACAAACTGCGGGGAAAAGGGGCCCTCGATTCAGGGATTGGTGAGCCGTTCCTGTGGAGCCTGCTGAAACTACGCTCACAATTCCTGCTTCGACCATCCTTTCCCCCGGTGGATGAGGTCTCCATGCCCATCAATACCGAAGTCGAGGACAGCGACCGTGGCCTTGCCCAGTCGCCTAGACATGGTCTTGCACCGATCGTCTGGCGCCGGAGCTTTTGGTCAAGGAGTAGGGTCGAATAGCTGCATCGAGGGTGATGTATTCGACGAGATGGGGCTTCAACAGTAGATTAATTCTTGGAAAACCGAGATCCTATATCTCCAATGAGCACGCCCTCGGAATTCAGCTATTGCCTTCATCTCTCGGTGCTCTCTTCCCTCGCAGTGGCCCAACCGCTGTACGAGCTTCTTTCCCGCTACCCGGAGTTTTTCGTCGCTCGCCACTCCCGTCCGATTGACATACTACTCCTGGTTCTCTTTCTCACCCTGCTTCTTCCGCTTTTCTTCGTCGTGGTCGAGAGAATCGGTGGCGCAATGGACGGTCGCCTGCAAAGGCTCTTTCGCGCCGTCTTCTTCACCCTGTTCCTCGCCATCATAGCCTTGCAGGTTCTGAAGCAGATTCCCGGCATCCCCGGGTTGCTCCAGATAGTGGGTGCGCTGCTGGTTGCTTCAAGCCTCTGCGTGCTCTACGTACGCTCGGCCCAGACACGGTTCTACTTGACGGTGCTGAGCCCGGCCATCCTGTTGTTTCCGGCCCTCTTTCTGTTTTCTTCTCCGCTCTACCGAATCTTTTCCCCCCACCCCTCTGGCCGAACCTTCGAGGCGCTAACGGGAGCCAATACTCCGGTGGTTTTGGTTGTGTTTGACGAGTTGCCCTTGGTGTCCTTGTTGGACGAAAACCGGCAGATCGACCCGATCCGCTATCCGTTCTTTGCCTCGTTTGCCCGTGATTCCCACTGGTTCCGAAATGCAACCTCCGTCAGCGACTCCACCTTGGTATCGATTGCCGCCATTCTGACCGGGAGCTATCCCGAACCCGAGAACCCGAAGATTCCCTTGCTGGTTGACCATCGCTGGAATCTTTTTACCCTTCTGGCAGGTTCCCATGAGCTTCGCGTGTTCGAAAATGGGACTCAACTCTCGCCCACTACAGAAAGCCGGCAGAGTCTAGCCAGGCGGCTCTCTAGCCTGTTCTGGGACCTATCCCTGGTTTACGCACATTTGATACTGCCGTCAGAGCTGACGGACGGCTTACCTACGATCACGGAGGGTTGGAAGAACTTTCTAGATGGCGGCGGCGATCCAGCCGGAAACAGAAGACACAAGAAGGAGTCTGAGCCCGAGGAACCGGTCCGATTCGATTTTTCGGACCGACCCGACAAGTTTTACCAGTTCGTCGATTCCATCGAAGCCACCGAAGAACCGGGACTCTACTTTTTCCACTCCATGCTGCCGCACCGACCGTGGGCCTTCACGCCTAGTGGGAAGCAGTATCTATGGCGAGGAAGCTCAGCCGTTAAAGGTCTGGCTGGTGGAAAGTGGGGTGATGACGAGTGGCTCGCCATCCAGGCTCAGCAGCGACACCTTCTTCAGACCGGATTCGTGGACAAGCTCCTGGGGCACTTGATCGCCAAGCTCAAACAGACAAATCTCTACGAGCGGTCATTGATCGTCCTGACCAGCGATCATGGCATCAGCTTCCGCCAGGGCGAGCATATGAGAAAGGTTACAGCCTCCAACCATGCCGCCCTTACGGCGGTTCCCCTGCTGGTCAAGACGCCCTACCAGAAGCAGGGAAATGTGAGCGATCGCAACTTGGAGACCATCGATATCGTACCCACCGTGGCTCAAGTACTTGGTATCGATCTACCCATGAAGGTTGACGGTCATTCGGCTTTCGATCACACCCAGCGTGAAAGACCGAAAAAAAAGGCCTTCATGGGTGGAAGCAAGCAGTACGTTCTTGATGCCCGGGATGAATCGAAGTACGAATCTGTTGGGAGAAAACTCGAGCTCTTCGGATCGGGCGCTTGGGACCAGCTCTACCATATTGGACCCAATCGAGCTTTGCTGGGAAGAAAGGCGAGTGAGATCGGTTGGTCGCAAGCAGCAGATGCCCAGGTCGAAATCAAGGGCGAAGCCTTCTACGCGCGTATGCAAGCGGACTTACCCTTCATCCCCGTCAACATTGAAGGAAGGCTCTCCCTCAACCCACCGCCTTCACCGGGCACACAGGTGGCGGTCGCAGTTAATGGGCGAGTGCGTGCTTCGAGCCAGACCTCACCTCTGCTTGCAGGAGGCAAGATCTTTTCGGCTATGGTGCCCGAAACGGCATTCCAGCCGGGGCAAAACCAAGTGGAGACCTTTCTCGTCTCCAAACCGGATAATCGGCTTCGGCTCCTGCGTGTCGCTTCCGCGTCCAGGCACTCCTATAGGATTTCGCGCTCGCTCGAAGATAAGAGGGAAATACTCCTCGCCCCTGATGGAGAGCCGATTACAATCACGACAAAGGACCCTCTGGGAGGGGTGAGAGCCGAGATCAACCGAACAGACTCTCGAGTCTTTCTGCGAGGTTGGGCAGTCGACCTGCGCGATTCCCGGCCAGTTCGTTCCATTCTGGTTTTCAGAAATGGCGAGCTACTCGAATCCGGACCGACGCTCGTAAGACGGTCCGATATCGCCAAAAGGTTTGAGAGTTCGGAGCTTCTGGCATCGGGGTTCCTCTTTGAGTTCCCCACCGTCTTGTTTGAGGACCCCGCAGCGACAGAGGTTCGCGTGTTTGCAATCTCCAACAGCCATACCGCTTCCGAACTCAGATACTTCGCCCATCACGGCGCCGAGTGGCCGTTTGCTCCTCCCAGGAAGGCTTTCGCTCCTTCCTATCGCTGGGGCTCCAAGATCGAGTTCGGTCGCGACGGAGATGCCGAAAGATATCAGGAAATGGGATGGGGCAATCCGGAGAACAACTTCACCTGGAGTTTAGGAAAACGCGCCTCACTTGTTCTGGAAGTCCCCCGCCCCAGGAACCCAGTGTTGATGGAGGCCGAGGTCGTTGGCTTAGGGGGTCACCGAAAAGTCGCCAAGCAGAGAATCGAGATCCGCATCAACCGACGGAAAGTCGGGGAATGGGTACTCCGAGAACGGAAATACAGAACTCACACTGCGTCGATTCCCACTGATGTCTGGAAGGACTCAGGACCCAATGTGATTCTATTCGAAACTCCTGATGCGGTTTCTCCAGCCGAGATTGCTCCCAGCAGGGACAAGAGGATTCTGGGGCTTGCTTTTCGGTCGCTGCGACTCACAGAGCTCTAGGTCCACCCTACCAAAGCCAGCATCCATCATTTCCTCCTTTGCCTTTGCCCGTGCCCGTGCCCGTTCGTGTTCCCAACATCGACTCGTCTTTTTCTGGTCTGGAAGAGGTTGTTCGAGATCGTTTCCATACCGAGCGAATTGGTCAGTAGCCTTGGTGCGAGCAGAAGATGAAGTCAGGGCGAGGGCACGGGCACGGGCAAAGACAAGGGACGAAATGGATACCTCCAGCCGCGAAGTTGCTGAGCACCTGTCTCCCCCAGCTGCAGGACCCGAAGCGCCTGTATTGATTCTGGTACTATTTCCTAGACGGATGCGCTTCGAACTGATTCTCGCGGGACTGCTCACGCTCCTGGTGATGGCTTCTTCCAGCGCCCAGAACCGGGCTCGAGCAGAACTGCCGTCGAGCCGGGGACCCGTCACCATTGAAGCCGGAAGCCTGACAAAAGAATCAGCTGACCGCTGGGTGGCCCGGGATCGGGTAGTCATCCGTTTCCAGAACACCACCATTAAAAGCTCCGAGATCAGCTATAACCCTATTACCGAGGAAGCAACCTTCGAAGGTGGGGTGGAGCTGATCGACGGGACACAGTGGCTCAAAGGAGATCGAGCAGAGCTGAATTTGAAGAACGATACCGGAGTCCTCTACGAGGTTGAGGGCTTCACGGATCAAGAACTCTTCGTCAAGGCTAAAAGGCTGGTGAAGACAGGACCCGGAACCTACGTTGCGAGTGACGGCTTCATTACGGCTTGCGATGCCGCTGTCCCGAAGTGGAGCTTCAAGCTTAAGAAGGCAACAATTCGACTGGATTCAACCGCCCGGATCAAACACACATTCTTCAGGATCAAGAGAATCCCCCTTTTCTACCTGCCATACGTGGTCATCCCGACGGAAAAGAAGAAAAGGTCCAGCGGCTTCATGATTCCGAGCACAGGAAATTCGAACAAGAAGGGTCGTCGTCTCAGTCAGGCCTTCTATCTGGTCCTGGGGGACAGTGCTGACGTCACCGTGCACGAAGACTACTTTTCGGAACGCGGTTTTGGACACGGCGTCGCCTTCCGTACCCGGCCCAATGCAACCACCACCCTACAGTTGGACGGATATCTTCTCGACGACAAGAAGGGTCAGGGAGGCGCCAGTTTCGATGCCATAGGGGAAACATACTTCGCCAACGGATTCAGGGCCGTCGCGGATTTCAACCTGGTTTCCAATTTTCTCTTTCGCCAGGTTTTCTCAGACAACTTCTTCACCGCCACACAGCCCACCGAAACTTCGCGTGTCTTCCTCACCAATAATTTCCAGTCCCGGTCGGTCAACATACTCGTCTCTCGTGAGGAAACCCTCTTCCCCGGCCGTAACGCAGTCATCCGGAGCTTCCCCACGTTTCAGTTCAAACTCCACGGCCACCGATTTGCCAATCTTCCCTTCTACCTGGATCTAGACACGGCAGCCGGGGGTTTCAGCCGTGCTGATAGCCTGATCGAGACTCCAAGCATGACCCAACGCCTTGACTTCTTTCCGCAGTTGTACCTCTCGCTTCCCCTCTTCCAGGGTCTCCGAGTAACCCCAAGAGTCGCCTTCAGGGAGACCTTCTACAGCGACAGCTTGAGCTCCACGGAATCGTCCCAGCCGGGGGGAGTCAGCGGCGATGACTTGGCCCGCCAGTACCTCGAGCTGAGCCTGGACCTGAAGGGATGGGGGCTCTCGAAAATCTACCGCGAGTCCTCCCTATCCGGCTCTTGGAAACATCTGATCGAACCTACCGCCCGCTACCAATACAGGTCGGGGATCGACGACTTCGACCGGACCCTTCGCTTCGACGAATACGACACTATCACCAACTCGCACGAGATTGAGTACGGCATCTTCAACCGCATTTTCGTCGGGCGGGGCAGTCGAGAGAACCGTCAGACGCGAGAGTGGCTTTCGGTCAAAGTAGTCCAAAAGCACTTCTTCGACCCGGATTTCGGAGGCGCCTTCGAGGCGAACACGGTAAACCAGTTCTCTACCTTTACTTCATTGAGTGGCTTCCATTTCGGCGGAATCAGACGAGATTTTTCGCCGGTCACCACGCTGGCCCGGGTGACGCCTCAGCCCGGCATTAGCTTCGATGCCAGGGCTGACTACGACCCCGACTTTCATCGACTCCGAAACTTTGGAGTTGCCGGCCACTTCATCCGAAGCCAGCTTCTACTCTCAGCCGCCTATTTCCGAACCCGAGAACTGGAACAAGGCAGCTTCGAAAGCAACCAGATTCAAACTCATATTGCCATCGGCCGCCTTCGTCGTGGTCTTTCCGCCTCCGGCACCCTCAGATACGATGCGGAAAGCTCGCGCCTCCTGAACCACCGTGCTCGCCTAAACTATTTCTGGGACTGCTGTGGGGTCTCAGTAGACTATCAGGGCTTCAACCTGGGTGCCCGGCAAGAGAGTCAGATTCGGTTCGCCTTCTTTCTGAAGGGACTTGGCTCGCTGGGCACCATCAAGCGTCCCAGAAGTCCGTTTTAGGCGTTGTCAAATTAGCGGCTAGAGGCCACTAATCGTCCCGAAAACACGTTCACATTCGTTCAACTTGGCAGACGGTTGCGTCAAAAACCGGCGCACAAAATGGCGCCACCGAGATAGAATAGCCGTAAAGAAAGCCTTGGGTCTAGAGACCGTGGGTAAGTTCTCTGATAGGGTCTTGAGGGTTCGCTAACATCAAGCCAACTGAAGCGCTCGACAACCTGAATGTGGGAAAGCCATTGCGACTCAATTGATCTTGAAAGAATACAGCTTGGCCCGGCTGAGGACGAACTTGAGTCGAACCGGTTTGCTTCCGAGATCTGTCAGATCCTTCTTCCCTCCCCACGAAACTCGTCGGTAGATTTCGTCCCCGCCAGCCAGACTCGACTTCTCGGCTTCGTATCCCGAGATTGTGTCACCTCCCTCGTCCTGGACCTCTACCCTGAGGTAACCGCCCTGATCGGGCTGATCGTTGAAGATGCCTCGCCAGGGAGCGTTCGGCCCCGGTCTCGCTCCCGGCAACAGCTGGACATTGACGTCCAGGTTCCTACCAGAGAATCTGATGGGACGAGTGAGGACATATCCTTCGGCGGTTGCGTCGAAGGAGCAGAAGGCGTCCTGCCGAATGCGAGCAAGACCCAGTTCTCCCGTGTGATCTTCGGAGGGAGCATTGTGTAGGTTGTCAAATCCGGAGTAATAAAACCACAAGAGTCCGTTCCGAATCACTGGCTCAGAGGCCGGCCACACCATGCCACTGTCGAAACTGTAGCCCGTGTATTGGTTTCGTTGAAATCCGAGGTAGAAGAAGGGTCTCCGATGGACACTCCTCTCCCAGGAAATGCCGTCCCGGCTCGAAACCAATTGCACATCCATGGTCTGAAGCGAGGTGTGGAAGACCCAGACCAGACCCAGATATTGGCTCCCATAGGGAAAAGCCGAGAGGCCGTAGAACTCGGTGCCAGGGGGATCATGTTGATCAGGCTCCAACACGAACTCACTGTCTCGCCAGTGTATGAAGTCGTCGCTGACCAGCCGCGAGACCTTCCGCGGACCGCCCGGGCTGGTCTTGTGGTAGAGCCAGTATTGGCGCGACGCTGGGTCCTGCATGGCGCTGAACGTATCGCCGGTCGCCCAGCAGGGGACGGTCGGGTTCTGGTCGTGATTGGACCAACGAATTCCGTCCGGTGAGAATGCGGACCAGATCCCACATTGAATTTTCTGCACTAAGTGCACGTGAAGGACATCACAAATGGCACAAATCCGGCACAAACTTTTCCGGAGCCTAGGCGCCAGCCAACTCTACTCCGGCAACTGACTGATTTTTAAAGGGATCGAATGGTAGCCCCAACGGGAGTCGAACCCGTGTTACCGCCTTGAGAGGGCGGCGTCCTAGGCCACTAGACGATGGGGCCACCGTACTTAGGTTTTTAGCCGAATGCCTCGCCGAAGTCAAATTAACGGAAACCCGAACACGGGTCCGCTGACAGTCAGCTTCGATACCTGGCCAGGTACTCGAGGAGGTAGTCCTCCAGCAACTCCGGATCGGCAGCCATCTGCTCGACCTGCACCCAGGTCAACTCGAAATCGAAGGGCTGCACTCGGTCGTGCCTGATACGAAAACCAAGGCCCTGGGGTTCCTCCCGTGACTCGATCTTGGCGTCGGCGCCCAGGTGAAAGAAGGCAAAATCACCCACTCTTTCGAGCACGATCCGTTTGAGCTCTGGACGCCTCATTCGCCGTTGCAGATTTTTTGAAGAGTTTCGATCTTCGGATCAAACTTTAGCGGAGCAGCAGGCATCTATGACACTGACCTATGTGTTCCATGTAAAGGGGTCCTGGAAATGGCAACCTCCCCCCCAACCGGGACCCCTTTCGTGGGGCCGCCACTTCCCCCAGAAAGCTCTGAACGGCAAGAAAGTACAGAGGAATCGCTAGCCCGCGACATCGATCGATGCCACCCATCAGTCCATCAGTCGAAGTGTCGCGTCTGAAGTTTCTCCGCGGCGACGTCGGTTTGATCTACCACTGAAGCCGCTCCAACTCCCATGGCAATAGCAATGGCTTCGCTGATCTCTTCCTTGGTTGCTCCGTGTTTGAGTGCCTTTTGAAGATGCCCCTCCAGACACCCCTCGCACTTGAAACCCAGAGAGGCGGCAATTGCAATCAACTCCTTGGTCTTGCGGTCGATTGTCGATGACTTGTAGGTCTCATGATAGAAGTTGAAATAGATCTTCCTCATGCGCGGTTCAACCATGCTGTAGGAGGGCCACTTCTTGCTCTGCTGAGGTTCCTTTTTGTCTGCCATGGTGCGACACAGGTTAGCACAGCGTCGGCGCGACGATCTAGATCACAGTCGCCGACCTGGCCCGCAGCAATCTGGATTGATTCTGGTACCATCTCCTGGACAGATGCGCTTTGAACTGCGTCTCTCGGGACTGCTCACGCTGATGATGATGACGACCGAGGGGATTGGCTCGCTGGGCACCATCAGACGTCCCAGAAATCCGTTTTGATGCAGAGTCCAATCCTCCTATCCCTGGGATCGAACCTGGGTGACCGGGAAATCAATTTGAGGACCGCCCTGGAATGTTTGGAAGAAGCGGGCATAAGCGTAACCAGCCGGTCTTCACTCTACGAGACCGAGCCGGTGGACCTGCAAGACCAACCCAATTTCGTCAATCTCGTGTGCGAGGTGAAGACCCTTCTCGCTCCGAATCAGCTGCTGGAGACGTGCCTGACGGTGGAGAAAGACATGGGACGAGAGAGGAATCAGAGATGGGGTCCCAGAAAGATCGACATCGATATCCTCTTTTACGGTGAAGAGATCATCGATCAACCCCAGCTACAAATCCCGCACCCCAGACTGAGCCAAAGACGCTTTGTGCTGGTCCCACTTGAAGAAATAGCCCCCTCTTTCCGCGACCCGAAGACGGGAGAAACCATGACCCAACTGTGCTCCCTTTGTCCAGATCGCTCCTGGGTGAAGCGGATAGCCTGAAACTTCAATTGAAATCTCCCACGTCCAAGGCGCCGATTACTGCGAAAACTGAGGAAGCCTGAAGCGCGAGGAGTTTCTTTCTGAATGATCGCGGCCGCTCCCGGCCCTCTGGGAGCCGCCGACGACCCAAAGTGGCACCAAATGGCGGCAGGTATTATAATTGTGCGTTTTGTGGCCCAGCGGCCCTCTTGGGGGATAAATTTCGGAGTAGGTGAAACAGGTCAGACATGGCAGCGGCTTCTGAGAGCAAAGAGAAAAAGAATTCAACCGGGGACAGTACTCTGCGCGAGTACTTCGTAACGACGGTCGTATGCACCATTTTCGCCCTCTTCGTGACCACCTATGTAGTCCATCCGATGACGGTGCCGACGCCCTCGATGGTCCCGACGATTCTGGTAGGGGACAGACTCCTGATCGACAAGTTCAGCTTCCGCAACAACTTCAACGCAGGTCTTCCGCTAGCACCGAGTCGTGAGATCCAACGAGGCGACATCGTCGTCTTCAAGTTCCCTAATCAGCCCGAGGTTCTCTATGTCAAGCGTGCCATCGGTCTACCGGGCGAAACCCTGCAAATACGCGACAAGACCGTCCATATCAATGGTAATCCCCTGGAGGAACCCTACAAGCTCCACTCCGATCCCGGTGTCTTTCACGGACGAGGATCTCCCCACGTCTTCCGGAGCGACCTTCGCCGAGACAATTACGGGCCGGTGGTGGTCCCTGAGGACAGCTTCTTCGTCATGGGCGACAACCGTGACGACAGTGCGGATAGTCGCTATTTCGGGTTTCTTCCTCGCAGCCACATCGTAGGCCGACCGCTGGTCGTTTTCTGGTCCTACGAAGATGCTTCCGATGCTTATCTGAAGTCGACTGTGCCTGAAATCCTGAAGCTCTATCTGGAGCGAATCGTGTTTTTCGTGACAAGGACACGCTGGCGCCGGATGGGCCACATTGTCCGCTAGCAAAAGTCCAACTACCCTGGGGAGGGTCGGTTGAAACCGATTTCCGTTGCTTCATTACTGAGCCTGTATCGCGCCGTTGAGTCAGCACTTCGGGGCAGGGCTCTTCTGCTGCTCTTTCTGGGCTTGTTTGTCTGCTCGCTCACTTTGACGCTTACGCTCTGGATTCCGATCTCGGGACCCGCACCCGGCGCGGTCAGGGCAGATGAAACTGCTTTCGCCAACGAGATCTCGTCGAGTTCTGCCGCGTCGTATACATCCAACTCGCCCGCTGCCCGCAAGGAATCCCCTCCCGAGGATCGTAGACGTCGGCAAAAGCTGATCAAGGACATCGATCGGATTCTGGACCATCGCCTCTTCCGGAAAGGATTCTGGGGAGTGGACGTCCAATCCGTCGAGGACGGGAAGGTCCTCTACTCGCGCAACAGTTTCAAGTACTTCATTCCGGCCAGCAACGTAAAACTGTTCACCACTGCTGCCGCCCTCAATCGTTTGGGCCCGGACTTTCGCTTCAGGACCCGCCTCAACTATGAAGGAGAGCTTTCCGAAGATGGCATCCTGCGAGGCAACCTGGTTCTGGTAGGGGGCGGAGATCCGAACCTGGCCAGCAGCCAACTCCTCCAGGGACCGGGGTTCGCCCATCTGGATCGGATGGTCGATAAAGTGCGTGAGGCCGGGATTCGTGTCATTGACGGCCATGTCATGGGAGACGACTCTCTATTTCCCTACGCCCCTTACGGCCGGGGATGGGACCTGTCGGACCTGGAACACCAGTACGCCCCTGCAGTCTCAGCCCTTTCGTTTCACGACAATCTGATTGCCGTGATCGCTCGACCCGCCTCCCGGACCGGCCAGCCCATCAACCTGATGAGCTACCCGACCAACTCCCTCTTCAAGTTCGTGAACCTGGGGATCACGATTGGAGCGGGCGCGCCGCAGGAAGCCTACCTGTCCCGTGCTGTGGGAGACTACCGAGCGGTTATCTCGGGCGACCTTCCGATCAACGGCTCCGGCTGGAGCCGCTATCTGACCATCGAAGACCCCGCCCTCTACACAGCAGCCATCTTCCGAGACCGCCTCCGGCGATTGGGGATCCGCGTGAGAGGAGTAGCAAGATCCCGGCACTTCGGAGATCCGACTCCGACAAAAGGGATTCACGAAATCTACGTTCACGAGTCGGCACCCTTGATCGAGACCATCTTCCAGGTCAACAAGGACAGTCACAACCTCTACGCGGAGATACTGCTTCGGACTCTGGGAGCGCAGATCAAGGGAGAGGGGACGGACGCACAGGGGCTTCAGGTCGTTTATGAGTTTCTTCAGGAAGCCGGAGTGCCGGCTCGCCTGGCAGATCTGCACGACGGCTCGGGCCTCTCCCAATACAATCTGATCACACCTCGTGGCCAATCGCTGCTCCTGAGACAACTCCCCAACATGCCCTATTTCCATTTCTTTCTCTCCAGCCTTCCCGTATCGGCAAAGGATGGAACGCTGCGCGGACGCATGCACCAAACCGCCGCAGCCCGTCGTATTCACGCCAAGACAGGAACTCTCAAAGGTTCAATCGCACTCGGCGGATACGTGCAATCCCGATCGGGGCCTCTCCTGGCCTTCTCGATCCTGGTCAACGACCACCGCTTCGGCAGCGGAGTCGCCCGGGGCTGTATCGATCGGATCTGTGCCGTCCTCGCGAGGTATTGAAGGGTTGAGGGTTACAGGTTGCAGATTTCTTGGTAGGGGCTGCGCCGCCTACCAATGCACGCCCGCCGAGTTGGACGTCTTCACTGGTCCTGATGATTGTGGGCCCATGCCCCCTTGCACTAATGGTGTATTCGTAGTCTGCCGCTACGAGGACATCCAGGTTGGCGGCACACAGCGTCCCTACTGCTCAGGTGCCTTTACCGGGCCCCCGGCTTGTGGTCCGGTGCCGGTTGAGCTCCTTAACTTCGAGATCCACTGAAATCCCCGAATCTCCGGCCGCGAGCTGGATCATCCATAGAGAACCTCGGGTCCGGCGTAGCGGTGGGCTCCAGGCCGCCGTCCGAGCCAAAGGCGCGGAAGAATAAGACTTCGGCCTGGAGGCCAAAGCTACTACGACGGACCTCGATCGATGATCTCCTCGTAGAAGGCCTCGTACAGGGGAGCAATCTGCTCGGCTGAATAGTGGTCGGCTGCCCGCTGCTGGGCGTTGGAACGGAATTCCTCGAGGTTTTCGGCTGCCAGGATATCGAGAGCTCCCCCAATCATTGCCTCCACATCGCCCACCGGGTAGAGGTGGCCGGTCTCTCCTTCTGAGATCAGCTCGGGAAGTCCGCCTACATCTGTGGCCACCACCGGAACCCCACAGGCCATCGCTTCCAGCGCAGCCAAACCAAAGCTCTCGGTGGTGCTTGGCAAGAGCATCAGATCAGCAACCGACAGATAGTTTTCGACCGTCTCCACCATTCCTACAAAGAAGACCGCATCCGTCAGGCCCAGCTCCTCGACCAGGTATTGAGCGTTCGACTGCTCGACTCCATCTCCGACCATGACCAGGACTGCCGGTATCTCCTTTCGAACCCGGGCAAACACGCGAATCACGTCGTCTACGCGTTTGACCGGGCGAAAGTTGGACACATGGATCAGCACCTTCTCCCCCGAGGGAGCAAACCTTCGGTGGATCTCGGGGGAAAAGCGTCGCTGCATTCGCTTCAGATCTACGAAATTCGGAATCACCCTAATATCGCACTCGGCGCAGAATTCCCTCAAGGTGGCCTCCCTGAGAAACTCGCTCACGGCCGTCACACCGTCGCTCTTTCGGATGCCAAACTGGGTGATGGAAAGATAGGAGTGATCCCGACCTACGAGGGTAATATCGGTACCGTGCAGAGTCGTAATAACAGGGAGCCATCGCGGTCGCAGCATCTCCCGCGCCAAGTAACCGCTGATCGAGTGAGGGATCGCGTAGTGGACGTGAAGCACATCCAGATCCGTCAACCTGGCGACCTCCAGCATCTTCGTCGCCAAAGCGAGATCGTAGGGAACGTACTCGAAGAGTGGATAGCGCATGGCTTCCACTTCGTGAAAGAAGATGCGCTCACCGAGTTCGAGCAGACGGGTGGGTAGCGCCGAGCTGATCAGGTGCACGGTGTGTCCACGGCTGGCGAGAAGCTGAGCCAGCTCAGTGGCGACGACACCGCTGCCTCCATAGGTGGGATAGCAGGTGATGCCGATTTTCATTGGGGTGCTGGGGAGATCGAACTGACGTTAGGGATCATTCAGGAAGAAACTCTCCGAGCCATGGAAGCCTGAAGCGCGAGCGAGGGGTTGGGGAGCAGCACAAATATTCCCGACTCCTCAGAGCCCGTTTTTGGACGTATGTCGCTGTGGCCCAACCCCTCGCTCGCGCTTCAGGCTTCCATGACCTTTCACAATGACCGCGAATCTGGTGCTAGACGATGTCTTCCACCTTGAACTGCAGCTTCTCGAAGGACTCCTTGGAAATGGAGCCGCCTCTCTCCGCCTCGACCTTTCGGGCCCGATAGCTCTCACCCTGCTTTAGGAACTCGAAGCTGCGCACCGAACCGTCCTTCATCAGGATCTCGATCTGGACATCCGCTTTGTCAGATGTCGTACCTGCCTTGGAGTCGTCGATGGTCTCGAATTTGATATCGTCCATCGGATACCAGAACTTATAGGCGAGGGCTTCCTTGTCCTTCTGGGCATCCGGCTTCTCTATGATCCACTTATAGTCTTCCCGCCTGGCCTGGATCTCCAGGTCTCCTCGATGAAAGATGACCTTGTCGATCTCATCCTGGTCCACGTTGATCACGTCCTTGTCTCGGAACTCCCAAAGCTTCTGGGTGAGCTTCTCGAGGATGGACTTGGGAACCGTGAAGACCGCCGAGCGGGCAGGATTCCGAGCAAGGTAGTGATCGTCCTCACCCTCCGCCTTGTTGCCGAGCTCAAGCGCCTTCCACTGATCCTCCCCCTCCTCCTGCAAGCGTATCACTACACTCGGGTTGCTCAGACCGTACTGAGGAAGATCCTCGGTCTCCTCAGCAACGAATTTCTGGGCTTCCGTGGTTTCCAGACTGGAGAGCAAGCCGCTCACAGCCGACTTATCGGCAGGCTCCTGTAGAGGAACCTCCAGAGCCCAATTCTCACCCACTTTGCTGAGCCGGATCTTCTCGGCTCCACGCTGCACCTCGATGGTTCGGACCTTATCCCGGTCCAGAGTCAGAACCTTCTTGTCGCGCCATTGGAAGAGATCCTTGTCGGCGTTCGCAAAGAGGGAGTCAGCGGTCAGATGGACCTTGGTGTCACCCGCCAGTTGGACGTAGGTGTTGCTCCCGGTGAAATCCTTGCTGCCCACATGGACGACTCTGGTCAGCTCTCCGGCCTGAACCGTCAGTGTCATCCGGGGTTTCTGCAAACCGTACTTCTCGGCCCCGCTGCCGACTTCTTCGAAGGTCCGTTCGATTCGGGCAGAGTCCACGCTTCCAACCAGAGAATCGACGCTCGCCTTGTCTGCCGGTGTCTCCAGCGGCTTGTCGACGGACCATTTATCGTCCACCTTCACCAACAGCACCGGGTCTTGTCCGGCCTGTGCGATCTCAACCGAGGTCACCTCCTCCTGCTTCATCTGGAAGAGACTTTCCTCTCTCTCCTTTGCTTCCTGTCTCTTCTTTTCGCCTTCGATCTCATAGAGGTAGACGAAGGCCACCAGCCCGATGAAGATCACAAGAAGCAAACCGATCTTTTTCATGCTGTTACATCATTTCCTGCGAAACCACACTGCCAAGCCGAAGACCAGGGTCGACAGCGGCAGCAGGATCACGGTTGCCCAGAACATCAGTCGCGACTGGCTCTGGGTCAGGTTGATACGCCGGTTCTCAGGATTCTTCGGTGCAATTGCCGTGAGATCCGAGTCTTCTGCCAGCCAGCTCACGGTCATGCGAAACATGTCTCCGTTGGCAGAGCTGGCAAAGTAGGCGTTGGTGGCGAAGTCGGAGTCACCGAAAAGAGCGAATCGAGATTCGCCTCCCTTCTTTTCTGCTGCTTCTCCCTCGGTTTCGGCTGCACCCGCAGATTCCGCCGGATTGTCGGCTGCGCCCTCGGCGTCGTCTTTAGAGCCCTCGGGGGTCTCTGACGCTGTCACGGACCGGGTAGCCACTGCGGCCAGAGCCACGGGACCCTGGGTATCCTCTCCCTCGTCAAAAGCGGCTCGGTTGCCGTCCAGCTTGGTCTCGCCCCAACTCCGCTCGGAGGTCGACATCAAGGTCTTGGACTCGTACCCCAGGGAACCCTCGACAGTCTTGACCCCCCGTGCCATGGGAAAGAACGTCATCACCCCACGCATCTCCTCGGTGATGGGATGGTCTTCATAGGTGGCCACGATTGGTGCGGCTACTCCGAGACCGAAGAGCTGGCCCACCCCACTGGCATCGATCACCACGTTCTTCTCCACCGAGAGTCCGTAGGCCGCGAGAAAATCGTCCATTGCGAAATCCGTCTCCGGATCCAGCAAGAGCAGAAACTTTCCTCCCTTCTCCAGGTACTCGTTCAGCAGCGAGACCTCATTGGGAAAGAAGTTGACGGTCGGTCCCGCCGACAGGATCACCGTGGCATCATCCGGAAGCTTGTTCTCTTGAGCGAGATTGTAGGACTTGACGACGTAGTTCTGCTTTTCGACCATCTCCTTGGCCATGGACAGCCCTTCGGGCCCACTTTCTTCCAGATCTCGTTCGCCGTGGCCGGTCAGCAGGTAGACCACCTTTTCGCCTTCTCGAGTGAGCTTGATGAGAGTGTTGGTGATCTTCTCCTCGCCGAACTCATCTATGACCTCCTTTCTGGCCCCAGCCACGACCACGACCTGTCCTTGGCGCTGGATGTCGTGCTGCGCTACCTTCTCCGGTTCCTTCTGCGGATCCACAATCTCGTAGGAGATTTGTGAGGATGCGTGTCGGTACTCCTCCATCAGGTCCTTGAAGCTGCGAGTGGTCGCTTCGTCCTGGAAAAAACCGATGATCTGCATTTCGGCGTCCAGGTTCTCGACAACCTTCAGGCTCTGACTTGAAAGGGCGTAGAGCTGATTCTCCGTCAGGTCAATGCGTTTGCTGTGTCGGAAGTTGAGAAAGTTGAGCATAGCCAGGATACCGATCACCAGTATCAGGGTCACACCAGCAGCGGTGCCATGGCGCCCAGTTCGACTGGCGAAAGCAGCCCGGATCTTGGCAAAGTTCAAGACTCCATACAGCAGCAGCAGGGCAGCCCCACCGTAGATAGCCGCCTGAGCCTTCCAGTCCCAGAGGCTATTCACGTTGTAGTAGAAGTATCCGCCAATCAGAGCTGCCAAACCGAGATAAGCGAGCGACTCAACGGTCCCCAAAGCGGATTTGATTTGTTCGAGCCATTCCTTCAACACGTCAGGCCCTCCATTTCGCGGAATTCAACGAAACTGAAGTCAAGAAGAGACCCAGAAAGATCATCGACACGTAGAAGACCACGTGCCGGCTGTCCAGGACTCCCTTGGTGAAGTCTTCGTAGTGGTTCATAATGGACATGTAGCGCAACACCTCATTGCCCACCGTGGTTCCTGGGCCCGCGACCGCATCCACCACCCAGAGGATGATGAAGACACCGAAGCAGAGGGTGGCGGCAACGATCTGATTCTCGGTCAGTGAAGAGATGAATAACCCTATTGTCAACAGGGCCCCTCCCAGAAGAAGCGCTCCCAGGAAGCCATTGAAGATCGGACCCAGGGGAGGCTTCGGTTCACTGTAGAGATAGAGAAGTAAAGACTTCAGGATCGTCGGCAGCAGCATAACGACCAGAAACAGCATCACGCCCGTGAACTTCCCCAGGATCAACTGCAGGTTGGTCAGAGGAGAGGTAAACAAGAGCTCAATGGTCCCTCGCTTCTTCTCCTCTGCGAAGACACCCATAGTGATCATCGGTATTAGAAAGAGCAGGATCGTGCTGATGACGCTGAAGAAATTGCCCAGGATCACCGCCGGCACATCTATCGGAGGAGGCGCCGAACCAAACTGCTGCGAGCGAAAGCCCATCTCCATCACCCGTTGGATGATGGAGCTGGTGATGATGTAGAAAAAGTAGCCTGTGACGGCAAAAAAGACCGCGAGGACCACATACGCAATCGGGCTCACGAAGAGCGTATGCAGTTCCTTCTTGACGATTGCAAGGTAGTTTCTCATGTCCCCTCCCCTTCACCGCCTGCAGCCGCTTCCTCGACCACTTCGTCAGTGGCCTCGTCAGTCGCATCTCGGTCGGCTGCGCCAGCGACTTCCTCGGCGCTCTCCTGGACCGATTCTTCAACCGGTTCCTCTTCGGTCGTCAGCTTCAGGAAAACGTCCTCGAGACTCACTGCTTCGGTGTTGAGCTGGTAGAGTTCCAGACCTGCCTGGATCACTTTCTGAGAGACAAGATGGCGGATCTCCGCTTGTCCGTCGGCCTCCACCGTAATCGGATGGTGGCCGTTCTTCGCTTCCGATATCAGCACCTTCTGGACCTGCGGGATCTCTTGCAGCAGGGATGGGAGCCCCTCGACCGGGCCAGCAACCTCCAGCTTGATCCTTTCCCCTCTGCCCATCTGACTCGTCAGATTCTGAGGGGTATCGATGGCCACGATCTGCCCACCATTGATGATGATGACCCGGTCGCAAGTCATGCTCACCTCGGGCAGGATGTGCGTCGAAAGGATCAGGGTGTGCTCTCCTCGAAGACTTCGAATCAGCTCCCTGAATTCGTTGATCTGTCTCGGATCCAGCCCGATGGTCGGCTCATCCAGGATCAGAACTTCGGGATCGTGAATCAGCGATTGGGCCAGGCCGACGCGCTGCCGATAACCCTTGGACAGGTGTTTGATCAGCCGTTCGCCATGATCCTGGATCCCCAGGCGCGCCTTCACCTCGTCCATGCGTGCCGCCGTCGCACTTCGTTCGATTCCTTTGATGGTGGCGACGAACTTCAGGTAGGCGTCGACGCTCATCTCTGTGTAGAGCGGCGGGTTTTCGGGCATGTAACCGACCCGCCTCTTGGCTTCCAGAGGTTCTTCAAAGACATCGAACCCGGCCACTGAAGCCTTCCCCTCGGTCGCCGGAAAGAAGCCCGACAGGATGCGCATCGTTGTCGTCTTTCCCGCGCCGTTGGGCCCCAAAAAGCCCAGAACTTCTCCCTTTTTGACTTCGAAGGTCACATCCTTGATCGCGGTCAATAAGCCGTACCGCTTGGTCAGATGTTCTACCTGGATCATCGATCTACTACTCCTTGCGTGACTTGTGACGCAGAAAGGTGTGATCAGGAATGGGGCAGCGGCGCCCGGGACGAACACACCGACTCAATGCAGCAAAATTACCCACCCGTTTCGGACAGCCCGTTTCGAACAGTACGTTCTTCGGCTAGGAGCCTGCCAGACTCCTAGGAAACCTCGCTCACGGCGACTTCCCTACCGTAGCGTGCCGATACATATTCTTCCAGAATCTCGATGAACTGCTCCGCGATCCGTCCACCCTTGAGCGTCGTGAAATGTTGTCCATCGACGTAGACGGGGGCCTTCGGGTCTTCGCCCGTGCCCGGCAGGGAAATCCCTACATCTGCATGCTTGGACTCGCCCGGCCCGTTTACGATACACCCCATGACGGCAACTTTCAGGTCTTCGACGCCTGGATGAACCTCTTTCCATAATAGCATCTGCTGTAGCAGGTGCTGCTCAATCTTCTCGGCCAACTCTTGAAAGAAGGTGCTGGTCGTCCGACCGCAACCGGGACAGGCACTGACCTGCGGAGAAAAGCTGCGCAGCTCCAGCGACTGAAGAACCTGCTGGGCGACCGTTACCTCCTCGGTTCGGGCCGCACCAGGACGGGGCGTCAGGCTGACCCGAATCGTCTCGCCGATCCCCTCGTGAAGCAGAATCGAGAGGGCGGCGGTACTGGCAACAATGCCCCGATTCCCCATTCCCGCTTCGGTTAGTCCCAGATGCAAAGGGTAGTCGCAGGAGGAGGCCAGTTGACGATAGATCTCGATCAGATCGGGTGCCGCCGACACCTTGGCGCTAAGGATGATTCGGTCATGAGCTAGACCGTATTCCTCGGCCAGGCTCGCCGACTCCAGTCCGCTCCGAACGATGGCCTCTCTGAGGACCACTTGTGCGTCCTTCGGCTCCGGCAGACGCGAGTTTTCATCCATCATGCGGCCCAGTAGAGACTGGTCGAGCGAGCCCCAGTTGACGCCGATTCGGATCGGTTTGTCGTGCTCCAGCGCCACCTCGATCATGCGACGGAAGTTGTCGTTGCGGTGACGCCCCATTCCCACGTTGCCCGGATTGATCCGGTACTTGCTCAGGCGTCGCGCGCACTCCTCGTGACGGGAGAGAAGAAGATGTCCGTTGTAGTGAAAATCCCCCACAATCGGGACCTCAACGCCATCCTGCTCCAAGCGATCGACGATCTCGGGAACGGCCTGGGCAGCCTTGTCCGTATTCACGGTGATGCGCACCAGTTCGGATCCGGCCTCGGCCAGCTCGCCAATCTGACGCACCGTGGCCGCAACATCAGCCGTGTCCGTATTCGTCATGGACTGGACCACGATCGGGTGCTCACCCCCGACCACAACCCTTCCAACGGCCACTTCGACCGTTCGCCTGCTCCTCATCATTGTGTGAATTCTACAACATGGAATTCGATCCCGACAACAATTCGGCCCGCCCCTGCTCCTGGCTCCGAGTCGGTTGTGGTTCTAGAGTGGATTGCTTATGATGTGCTTCTGAAAAACAAGTCGATTCTGGCGTCTGGTCAGGGGTTGGAGTTTCCCGGTCAGACCTGAGGGCTGGTGCGGGAATAACTTCGCAGAGTTGGCGCTCAGATTTGCGCCAGATTTGGTCGCGAACGATTGAGCGAAACCGCAGGCGTAGCCAGGCCTACGTTGAGGATTTCGCGATTGAGGAGCGGCCGAAGATGGTGTAAAGATGAGATGCCAGAATCCGAAGCTATTCTTGCACGAACCCTAAAATGAAGTGAGGCACGAGATGAGCGATCTGTTGGAGCGGCTCTTCGAACCCGCCAACGCCAAAGACTTTGCCAAAACCATGAAGGAAGTCCAGGAGCAGTACACCGCTCCTGACGATTTTCTCGAAGCGGTGGCTGCCTATCTGCCGACCCGCCTCTACGAGCAGTATTACGGTGATTCGGTGCCCCAGAGTTTCTTTGGCTTCATCGCCGCGGCGCAGTCCCGCGACCTCTTCTCGGAAGAGGAACAGTGGCGGCCCTTCGTTCAGCAGGCCTGGAGTGCATCCCGTGAACGCCAGCGCTCACCCTGGAGTCTGAGCAAGGCCGAGCCGCAGGGCGAAGAAGGCGATCTCGGGTCGCGCTGGCAACAATTCGTTGAAGCGGCCGAGGCAGGGGACTTCTCAACAGCGTTCGGCTGGGCCCGAGGTTTCATGGGCAGTCCCGAAGGGCGGGAGCATTTTCGGGAGAAGTCTCTCTCCTACGCATTGGAAGACACGGCACTCGGAGGATCCAAGTTTCTGTACCTGGTTCAGGCCTGGAAACTTGCCGAGCAATTGGAGTGGAAGCACCAGGAGGAGATCCTTTTCGCCCCCTTACATTTTCTGGTTATCGGCCCCGATGATCGAGAGCTTTCTCGAGGCGTGAAAAATCTCTGGCGTGAAAATCCACTACCCTCCTTGCTGAAAAACGAGGGGGAGGTTTCGAATGACCTTTATGAAAAAACGGAGCGGGCCTTGCTCTTCGAGCCCTCCGTCTCGGGCGCGGTTGCGGCCATCGGCCGACTCGCGCGCTCGGGAGTCAGTTACGCGGCCGTCGAGGACACACTTCAACTGTCCGCGTCCCAGGCCCTCGCCAACTCCAAGCGGGGAAGCTGGCTAGGCCCCATGCGAGCCTTCCACTTCATCAAGCAGGTCGGTTACTGGAAGGGGTTGGTGGATCCCCATCGCCAGACCCTGGGTCTGATGATGGGTGCGGCCCTACTGAACCAGGCCTCCCGAAACAGCTGTGAGGGAGAATCCAATCGGGAACTGGATGATGTGGTAGGTCATTTCCTGCCCACCGATCCCTTGAATGTCCTGAGGAGCGTGATCAGCCACTCCGACCCCCACGCTTCGGCAACCGCAGTACAGGCCATTCTTGGAATGGGTGACGAACCCAAGATAGAGCTGCTCTCAACCCTGGCCAACCAGGCGGTCAAGAACGATGGCGATGTATGCGGAGGTAATGACCTGCTGTACCTACAGGAAGCCTTCGACAGCTACCAAAAGTCCTCGCTCCCGTTGAAGGACCGACACCTGATATCGGCCGGCTTCTTCCTGGGACGAATACCCAAACGGTACGAAGTCTTCGGGGCATACGGGTTCTGAGCTCGGAGTCTGGCTAAGAACAAGCACCAGGTCCCCAGATACCAAAGAAAAACCAAGTCCCAACGCGGTTGGGTTGTCACCACCACGATCATGGTTAGCGACCCAGACAGAGCCGTCACCAGTCACGGCTCTGACTCTGGCGACTCTTGCATCATCTTCTACCCCATGAAGTTTCAGGTTAGTGGGCCCCCCAGCGGTGCTGGCCCCATTCGAGAATCTGGTTATGCACTTAACTCCGGAAAAAGTCACCACCACCTAGTAAAAAAGGTGAGAGACAGGAGGTGAGTGGATGTACGAAAAGATGAATTTGTTGGAGTTTCAAGAGCGTTTTGCCACAGAAGAAGCTTGTCTGAGTTACCTGATGCAGAAACGCTGGCCGGAAGGATTTGTCTGTCCCCGTTGTGGGGGTCAAGGAGGCTACTGGTTGCAGCACCGGCGATTGATGGAGTGTCGCCAATGCCGGTATCAGGCTTCTTCCACCGCCGGGACGATTTTCCACAAGACGCGGGTGCCCCTGAGATATTGGTTTTGGACCATCTTCTTGATGAGCCGTTGCAAAGCGGGCTACACGATGAAGGGACTGCAGAAGCTGCTGGGAATCGGAAGCTATCGGACGGTCTGGATGATGGGACATAAGATCCGACAAGCCATGGCCAAACGTAATGACTGCTACCAATTAAGTCACCTGGTGGAGCTGGATGACTCTTTCTTTGGAGGCCGACGACGAGGGAGAAATCGTCGGGGTCGCAAGCGAGGACGAGGGACCGAAGGCAAGGCCAAAGTTCTGGCCGCGGTGGAGATAACGAAAGCCGGGGGGCCGAGGTTTCTAAGTCTGGATGTGGTCGATGACATAACCAGCGACAATGTGAAGCGGGTCGCCTGGGCGAGGATCGACCCCGGAGCTCAGATCCGAAGCGACGCCTATCACGCGTTTGTCGGTTTAGCTCAAGCCGGCTACCAGCATGAACGCGTCCGGCTCGAGTGGGTGGGGATGGGTTTTGAACAGTTCCCATGGGTTCACACCCTCATTTCCAACTGCAAGACTCAGCTCCAAGGGACTCAGAAAGCGGTCAGCCTCAAGCACCTTCAACGTTACCTGGCTGAGTTTTGTTACCGTTTCAATCGTCGTTTCTGGGAATCCGAGCTCTTCGACCGTCTCCTGACAGCCTGTTCGCTCTATCCCACCGTCACCTATCCGGAGTTAAGTGCATAACCAGATTCGAGAAAGAAACTTTGGCCGAGGGACGTGGCGGTGGCCCCATTCGAGAAAAAAACTTCCCGAGCCATGGAAGCCTGAAGCGCGAGCGAGGGGTTGGGGATCTGCGAGATTCTGCCGTTGTCCAGCTCTCTCCTCGAAACGTGGGGCATACTGCTAACGAGTCAAGTCGTTCGCGGCTCTGCCGGACTTGGCTTCGCAATGCTGGCAGTCTATTCGTGCACGGCAACACCTCTTTCCGAACACTGTTCACTGCACTACTGCTCACTATTTGCCTTGGCTACAAACGATCCTGTACCTTAGACGAGGCGAAACCAACGACAAGCTCATGGGCAGTTCACAAGATTCCAACCCTTCCTCAACCACCAGTCTGGTGATCATAGGCGGCGGACCGATTGGCCTTGAAGCCGCCGCCAGGGCTGCGGTCGCGGGCATCGATGCGGTGGTTTTGGAAAAGGAACGCATCGGTCACCATATCAGGCTCTGGGGTCATGTCAGACTGTTCAGCCCCTTTCGGATGAATCACTCGAGTTGGGGGGCCCGACTCCTCTCCGAGGCGTTCCCGGACCTGGACCTACCGCCGGAGCAGGACCATCTGAAGGGCTCCGAATACATCCAGCAATACCTCGAGCCTTTGGCGAGGCTACCCCAACTGCGAGATCGAGTGCTGGAAGGCGTGGAAGTCGTCTCCATCGGACGTGACCGTATCGGCAAGAAGGATCTGATCGGCGACTCCGACCGAGCTCGCTACCCTTTTCGCCTTCTCACCCGGTCCGAGAGCGGGGAGGCTATCTATAAGGCGGGTGCCATTATTGACGCCTCGGGAGTGTACTCGAGCCCCCAGGCCATCGGCAGCGGCAATATCCCTGCCGTCGGAGAAGAAGAAGCCATCCGGAAAGCACCCTCGCATTTTCACTCTCGAGTGGTCGATGTGCCGGGTGCGGACAGAGAGCGCTTCGCGGGGAAAAAAGTCCTTCTGGTGGGAGGTGGATACTCAGCTGCGACTGCTCTGGAAGGCTTTGCAGAGCTGGTCCGGACAAATCCAGGGACCCGAGTGCACTGGGTCAACCGCAGTCCCCAAAGACTGCCCTATGTCCGATTCCCCGATGATCCTCTGCCCTACCGGGACGAACTCGCCAAGCTCGCCAACCGGCTGGCCCAAGGCCCCCCTTCCTGGCTGCGCTATCAGGGGGGTTCCTGCGTGGAGGAAATCCAAACCTGGCCCGGACACGACGGCAACAACTGCTTTACCGCAATGGTCAATTCTTCGAGGGGGGTTCAAGAGCTCGGAGTCGACGAGATTATCGCAAATGTCGGATTTCGACCGGACAACTCCCTTTACCAACAACTTCAGGTTCACGAGTGCTACGCTACGATTGGCCCTATCAAACTGGCAGCCACCCTCCTCGAAGGATCGGGGGACTGTCTCACGCAGGAGCTGCCAGGCATCGAGACACTTCAGAATCCAGAACCCAACTTTTTCATTGCAGGCAACAAGAGCTACGGAACAAACCCCACCTTTCTGATCTCCCAGGGGCTGGAACAGGTTGACCTCATCATTCGCCAGCTCGCCAAGCAGCAGATCGGGAACAACCCGGAAATTGTCGAACGAGGGCTCTCAAACGAGGTCTCACATGTGGGGTAAAAGACCCGGAAAGACGGAGGACTGAACATGAGCCGAGAAGCGATTCTTGAAACCTATTCGAAGGCCGCGACGGAGAGAGATGAGTTGCTTTGCTGTCCCGTGGATTATCAACAGGAGTTTTCCCCGGAGGAGCTCGAACACATACCCGAGGAGGTCCTCGAGTTCAACTACGGCTGTGGTGTTCCCCCTGAGCTGAGGAGATTGGAGCCCGGGAAGAGCGTTCTGGATCTGGGTCCCGGTCTGGGTCGAGACTGCTTCATTGCCGCTCGAAAAGTGGGGCCCGAAGAGCAGGTGTTTGGCCTCGACATGAATGACGAGATGCTTCAGAAGGCCGAGCGCTACAAGCAAACCGTCGTGTCGCGATTGGGATACGACAACCTGAGCTTTCTAAAGGGCCAATTCGATGTCCAGATTCCACTGGAGGATTCCAGCATCGACGTCATCTTCTCCAACTGCGTCAACAACCTCGCACTGGAAAAGCAAACCGCCTACCAGGAGATGATCAGAATCCTTCGACCGGGAAGCAAACTGTCCTTTTCGGATATCGTGTCCTACGAACCCCTCCCGGCAAAGTTGAGGGTGAATGAAACCGCCTGGGCCGATTGTGTGGCCGGGGCGCTTTCCTTTCAGGTTCTGAACCAGCTGCTGAACGAAATCGGCTTCCAGGGTGTCACCCTGAAAACGGACTACCTGTGGCAAAAAGGGGCTCAGATCGTCGAACGATATTTCCCCTCGGCATCGCTCAGTCCTGAGGAGCTCGAAACCGTCGAGTCAGTGCGACTCTATTCCGTCACGGTGGAAGCCTACAAGCCGGTCCTGGATCCCAACGGACCCTGCTATTGGAAAGGCCACTACGCCCTGTATGACGGCCCTGCCACCGCCTATCATCTGGATCCGGATCCCGACCACGTCTTTCCGGCAGGGGTGCCCATGGAGGTGTGTGAAAAAACGGCAACCGTGTTGAAGAACGAACCCCACAGCAGTTACTTCACGGTCTTCGAACCGGAAGGCGAAGTGGAAGCCCGGCTGTGTGTGCCTGGTTCGGAGTGCTGCTAGATTGAAGAAAATTTCAAGATACAAGATACAAACAAATCTCGAATCACAAGCACCATGTATCTTGGAATTTGTTCTTCTTACACATCAACGTAGTCGAGGAAATCCTTGATCATTCTGGCGGTCAGGCCCCAGATGGTCTGTCCATCGTAGTGATAGAAGTAAACAGAAATCCATCGGTCCTCTCTCCACCGCCTTTGGATCAGGGGCGTGGTTTCATGGAAAAAGCGGAACGGCACCTCCAGCATCGACGCCACTTCGCGAGGGTTTGCTACCGTCGTGAAGCCCTCCCGGATGTATCCCGCAAAGGGCGAGACTGAATAACCTGTGACCGAGGTATAGTCCTTGAAGCGTCCGAGGAAGTCGACCTGCTTGGGAGAGACTCCTATCTCTTCCTCGGTCTCTCGCAGGGCCGTGTCCCAGAGGGATGGATCCTTTTTTTCTTCCAACCCACCTGGAAAACAAATCTGTCCCTTGTGGGTGGCGACTTCCTGTGTCCGCCGAGTGAGCAGGAAGTGTGGTTCTCCCTGACGCTCGAAGATCGACATCAGAACCGCTGCCCGGCCCCGGAACTGCTTGGACTGGGCCTCGAACTCCGCCTGCGAGAGTTTCTGCCTGGTCCTTTCTTTCCAGCCCAATCCACTTCTCCCGACGTTGCCGTTAGCGCTCCTCAACCCAGACTGCGGCTTCCTCTACTCTACCCTGGGATCGAGTTCAGCGGACATCAAATGAGGCTCGACCTCGCGGTTGCGACCTTCCAGCATTCCCTCCAGGAACTCGACCGTCTTGGCCACCGCCGCCTCCGCCAGTTGATGTCCTTTCTCGGCTGTGGCCTCCAGAGGCAGCTTGTCCTCCTGGTCGCGCATCGCATCCAGTCGCACGTTCTCAGGGAACAGCGCGAGGGCGATCGAAGTCTCATATTCCTGAGCATGGCCGGGTACCCCGGTGGTGCAGATCTTCTCCGCCAGCTGGCGGCTCAAATTCCAATAGGAGTGAATCTGGATATTCGCTTGCGGATGTTCCAGCTGAAAGTAGAGCTGCCACTGCCGCAAGATGCCGTAGACGGGGGCCTCATTGCCGCCGTGGCCGTTGAGGACCAGAACGTTCTGGCAGCCGTGCCGCACCCTGCTCTCGATCGCGTCGAAAAGCACGGACAGCCACGACCCGGGCTTCGCGGTCAGAGAACCCTTGTGCACCATGTGATGCTCGGAAATCCCGACTCGAAGTGGCAGGGTGACCACCACGCGCGGGTAGAGACGTCGGGCCGCCTCCTCAGCAACCCACTCTGAGGACCGGATGTCGTGCTCCATCGCCAGGTGCTCCAGATGCTGTTCGATAGCACCTGTGGGGATCACACAGGCTTCAAAGTGCCCCGCCTCCAGAGCCTCACGAAACTCGCGCCGCGTCATCTTTTCGAGGCGAACTTCCTTCTCAGTCATTGTCCTGTTCCCCGGTATCCTTGGCAACCAGTCGGATGGCATTCCCGAGTCCCCGATCATAAGCCATGCTCTATTCAGGCGCTAGCACCTTAGTCCCGCCGCCAGAAGCTCTGGCTCCATTCGACACAGAAACTTCCCGAGCCATGGAAGCCTGAAGCGCGAGCGAGGGGTTGGGGATCTGAGCGGAGACAAGAAAAAGCCACGGACAACCCGAATTGTGGGACAACCCGAATTGTTTGCAGGGAGACCCCGCCCCGGAGGGAGAGAGAGAGAGAGAGAGAGAGAGAGAGAGGAAACAGCATAATCTTGCGGATTCCCAATCCCTCGCTCGCGCTTCAGGCTTCCATGATCTGCAAAGAAGGTCCTCTCGACACGTTGGGATACTGGGCCATGGCGAAACGGTGGGTTCGCATTCCTCGGTGCGATCTGCCGTTGAAGCCCCCGGTCTTAGAAAAAGGATGGCCCTCATTTCCGATTGCACTCAATGCTCGATGGTGACAGGATCTAAAACTTGGAGTTCAAACCGATCGCAAGGAGAAGATAATGCCCGAGCAAATCGCATCGTTGGAGGAAGTCTACGCGGCCCGAACGCCTCGCTCACGCGAGTTGTTTGAAAGAGCGAGCAATTACACCTCCGGTCCCATCAAGGGGGCCTACTTCTACCCCCCTTACCCGCTTGCGATGGAGCGAGGTGAGGGATGTTACCTCTATGACCTGGACGGCCATCAATACGTGGACTTCGCCAATCATCACACCGCGCAGATACTGGGTCACAACCACCCCAAGGTGATGGAAGCCGTAAAGGCTCAGATGGCTAGAGGCGTTGCCTTGGGTGCTCCGATGGGTGTTGAGGCCGAGATCGCCGAGGAAATGTGTCGACGGGTGGCTTCAGTGGACGCGATCCGCTTCGTCAACTCGGGTACCGAGTCCACCCTTCACTCGATCCGACTGGCTCGCGGTTTCAGCGGAAAGCCCAAGATCGCGAAGTTTGAGGGGGGCTATCACGGCAGCCATGACCTCGTTGAGGTGAGCAGCTCAGCCCCTCCGCCAGACAAGGCGGGTCCGCCCGACGTACCTTACTCGGTGGCGACCGCCGGAGGCCTCTCTCCCAACGCAACGTCAGAGGTCCTGGTGCTGCCCTACAACAACGAGGCCGCGGTGGAAAAGCTGGTGGAGCAGCATCGAGATGAATTGGCTTGTGTGATCTTTGATCCCAAGGCGGGAACCCTTCCCCTGCGACCCGAATTCGTTCGGGCGGTACGCGAGATCACTCGCAAGAACGGCGTCCTCTTGATTTTCGACGAGATCGTAGGCTTTCGCACCGGGACCGGTGGACTTCAGGCCCACTACGGGATCGACCCCGACCTGACCTGCTTTGGCAAGATCGTGGGCGGCGGTTTTCCGGTGGGCGCATTCGGCGGAAGAGCCGACATCATGGGCCTCTTCGACACTTCCAAGGGTCCCACGGGGTTCTCCCAGAGTGGAACCTTCAGTGCCCACCCGGTGACGATGACGGCTGGCCTGACAATGCTGCGAGAACTGACTCCCGAGGCCTTCGACCACTTGAACCGTTTGGGCGACCGTCTTTGCAGTGGGCTCAACGCTCTCTTCTCCCGCCAGGGGATCGTAGCGCAGGCGGTCGGCGTCGGCTCGGTCTTCAGCATCTACTTCGTCGACGGAGAGATCAGGAACCAACGCGACCTGGCCCGCAGCGACGGAGCCAGGGCCTTTCGAGTCTTCCTGGCGCTGCTGGAAGAAGGCTACTTCCTGGGCCATACTTTGAGTATGTGCTGCCTCTCCCTGCCCACGGAAGAAAGCCATATTGACGGTCTGATCGAGGCAACCGAAAAAGCCATAGAAAGAGCGACGCCGGAATGAACCTGACTGGTTGAGGCATCGCTGCAGAAAAACCTGGACCCGGAGGACTTGAACATGATTGGCGAAAACAGTCACCTGAGTCGCCGCGAGTTCATGGCAAAGGTGAGCACGGTAGCGGCCAGCACCTTGCCCGTGGGCGTGGGGCTTTCCCCCTTCGCAGAGGCCGCCCCCACTCCGAGGAGCGCGGCTGAAAGCATTGTCCAGACCCTCCATGGCAGCCTGACCGAGTCCCAGAAGTCGGTGGTGCTGCTGCCCTGGAGTGACAGCAGACGCACCCGCATCAACGCTAACTGGAAGGTTACCGAACCAGGGATCGGCAGCGATTTCTACAGCAACGAGCAGCGCCATTTGATCGACCAGATCCTCCGTTCGGTTACGAGTCCCGATGGATACGAACGGCTGCTTCGGCAGATGAAAGAGGATTGGGGAGGGATCGAACGCTACGCCATGGCCATCTTCCAAGATCCTGGCTCAGACAAGTTTCTGTGGGAGATGACCGGACGGCATCTTACCCTTCGTGCCGACGGGAACAGCGTTAACGACACCGCCTTTGGAGGCCCGATCGTTTACGGGCACGGGGCCGGGGATTCTCGGGCTGGCCTGCCCGGCAACGTCTACTACTACCAATTGGAGAAGGCCAACCAGGTCTTCCAGGCGCTGGATGGCAAGCAGCGCCAGAAAGCGCTCCTGCCCAAGGCGCCACCAGAAGCAGAAGTACCGATCCAAGGTCGTGGCGCCAGCTTTTCGGGCATCGCCGCCAGTGAACTCGCTTCGGATCAACGGGCACTGGTCGAAGAAACGATGAAGGTCCTCCTGGCTCCTTTCCGAGAGGAGGACGTCAAGGAGACTATGTCGCTATTGAAATCCGGTGGCGGTCTCGACCAGCTGCACCTCGCCTTCTACCAGAGCGGTAATCTGGGTGACGATCAGGAGTGGGAAATCTGGCGACTGGAAGCGCCGACTCTGGTGTGGCACTTCAGAGGATCACCCCACGTACACACCTACGTGAATATCGGCAAGAAGGGGTGAGGCACAAGAAACAAGATACAAGATACAAACAAGCACCAAATACCAAGCTCCAAGATACAAAAGGGATCTGGAAGATTCGGGCTATAGTTACCCGCGGCGCCTGGGATGATTGGTCAGAAGTGCCCATCGAGCCGAAGCCGGTTCCTCCTGTTGGTTTGAGATTTGGTGCTTGGAACTTGGAGGTTGTTTGTATCTTGTTTCTTGTTTCTTGAGATTAGCCTCTTCAGCGTCAACTTCGCCAAACCGTAAACTCCCTGTCGGCTGGGTTGAGGCGCCAGAACTGCGCTAGAATCAGGCTGAACGGGTAAGAGACGGCTAAGCAAATGACGATCCCTATGGGTCCGAAGAAGACCCAGTGGGTGTCGGTATAGTTTTGGATGTAGAACTCCAGCGGGATCGTGACCATAAAGGTGCCGATCAGCCAGCCCCAGAAATGAGCCCTACGCGTCAATACTCCGAGTAGGAATAAAGCGGACACGGGTGCGCCCAAATATGCTCCCACGATGCTGATCGCCTGCAGGATTCCCTCGGTCTGGGAGACCAGAAGACCGGCCAGGGTCGCCACCAGTCCCAGGGCCACGGTCAGTCCGCGCGCCAGATGGAGACTCCGGCGAGCTTCCAGGGTTGTCTTCCTCAGCGGCCCGACGAAATCGACCAGGATCAAGGTACTCATGGAGTGAATTCCAGAATCGACGGTGGACATGGCAGCGGCAAATATGGCCGCGATGATCAGTCCTGAAAGGCCCGCAGGTAGAGCGTGTACGATGTAGAAGGGCAGAATCCGATCGCCGCCGAGCCCGTCAGCCAGCCTTTCGGGGAACAGGGAGAAATAGGCAAAGAGGCCCAGGCCAATGAAATAGAGAAGCCCTACGATGATGATCTCCAAAACGTGATCCAGAATGAGCGCCTTGGCCATCCCCCCAAAGGTCCTCACGGAGAGTAGCCGCTGGACCGTCACCTGGCTGGTCCCATACTGATTAAACGCGACAACGAAGTAGCAAAGAACCACGGCTAGCCCATTGAGCTCCGAGAAGCTGAAGCTCAGGTCTAACAGGGGCAGTTTGTCATTGTCAGAAGCCATCTCCATGATCTGCCCGATCCCGCCTGGCACACGCTCTGCGAGGGAAAAGGCAATCAGAACCGCCCCCAAGGCCAGAATCAGGAACTGCACCACGTCGGTCCAGATCACGGCGGCCATCCCACCCAGGGTGGTGTAGGCGGTCGCTACCAGCCCCATGACGATGATCGCGCTCCAGAGGTCGAGACCGGTGACGGTTGAGAGTGCCAGAGCGGGGGCATAAAGGGCGATCCCCATCCATCCCTGGATCTGCAGAATCTGGAAGAACGAAGCGGTGTAGCGAGCCTGGCTCCCGAAACGCGACCCCACGTATTCGTAAATGCTGGTCAGGTTGAGCCGCCGATAGATGGGGAAGAAGAGCCAAATGACCAGTGGAGCGGCCAACAGGGCGGCTGGCAATCCCAGCACCAGGGCGGCATTCTCCCGGAATGCCACCGCGGGCGCCCCTAGATAGGTCAGGGCACTCAGGAGGCTGGCCACCACACTCAGAGAAACCGCCACCCAGGGCATGTTGCGGTTGGCTAGAAAGTAGGAAGCGGTATCCTTCGGCTTGCCGGAGAGGGCCAGGGCTAAAGCGATGACGACGACGAAGTAGCCCACCAGGACAAGGTAGTTCAGGGTTCCGAACGATGCTTCTTCCAGAAGATCACCCTCTCCTTGAGATCCTCAACGCCTGTGTCCGGGGAAAATGGTACTCGATCAATTCTCCTGAGGGCCGTACCGGAATTGGTTTTCGACGAACTGGCTGAACGTCATTTTGGCCGTCGCGGCCATTGACTCTGCCATCGCCGTCCCCAGGACACGGCAGCGGCTGTTCATCTTATCTGGGCCACAGGTCTCGGAGCCATCAAGACAACGCCCGAAACGAACCATGGCACCAGAAACACTCATGGTTTCGACCGGGATCATCTTGCCTTGATAGAGCCGCCAGAACTGCTCCGTGGCCCCTTTCTGCTCCTCAGGGTCAGCTGAGTTCGCTATGGTCGCCACGGCCGATAAGGCCTGCGAGTAGATCTGCCGCTGACTCTCGAGCCACGGCTTCATGAACTCCCGTTCCTGAGTCTCCCGATTCTTGGTGTTCTGGTCCCTATATTGAACAACCCCCCACAAGAACCCTGCAAGCGCGACGATTGCGGTGATCATCGGGACCATCTGCGTCAGCTTGTGGTACCACGGCTTGACCGTCTTTAGCTCGGAAAGTTCGAGCTTCAGCTTTTCATTCTCCAGACGGACCTGCTCCAGACGGACTTGCCCCAGACGGAGCGTGCCTTCTGGACCATCTGCTTCCATGGTTGCTCCAACCATATGTCACCTTCCTGAGAAAACAAGGGTATCGTGGTTCCCGCCTAACCCTAAGGTACGCCTCAGGACACAAGCAAGGGTTGTGCGACACAAGCAACGGGTTGTGCGACACAAGCAACGGGTTGCGCGCCTCTACTCTGGTGAGATCGTGAGGAGTAGAACTACGGGTCGCTCGGCACCCGCTGCTTGAGTTCCTCAAACCAGTTGAGAACTACGTTGATTTGCGTCGGTGCCTCGAGTTCGTCTTCGCTTATCATCACGAACCGTTGGCCATCAGGAGACACATCGTAATTTGCAGCCAGAGTCTGGGAAAAGTACTGTCCCTCAAATAACAGTCGTGGCGTTCCTGCGCTAAAGACGGGCCCAGTCTCGACGGCGACGGCCATCATCCGATCCCCGTTGAGATAGAACAACTCCTGGCCATCCCCCGACCAGACCGGCCACCTCCCACCATCTTTTGACACCAGCGATCTCTCTCCTGGGCCAGGGTAGGGCTCGACGTAGACCTCGTTTCGGTCTGACTCATCGGAGACATACGCCAACCACCGACCATCGGGCGAAAACATGGACGCTGTTTCAGCGAACGAGGTGGCGACGAATGGGCGGGAATCACCCTTACCATCCCGTACCCAGAGGTCGAGTCCGGCGGGGGTCAGATCGTCGAAGACCAAAAACTTCCCGTCCCGCGACCATGACCAGGGCCGTTGGTAGTTCTCGCGTACTAGCAGGGGCTCCGCCTCACCGCTTCCATCGGCCGCCTTCCAAAAGATGTTCCCCTTGGACACAAAGGTGACGTGTTTGCCATCCGGCGTCCAGGAAGGCGAGTAGCTAGCCCCTTCTACAGTCAGTCGCGTACGTCTCCCACTCTCGACATCAATGATCCAAATGTCTCCGGTGCCGGAGTCTTCGTGCAGCTTGGTGACGGCAATCCGCTTGCCATCGGGCGAGAGGCGGGGATGGAGGTGCCTTCCCCCGTCCACTGGTAGCGACGTCGCTCGCCCCTCGCGGTCTACCCAGACCGGCATAGTTGGGGCAATCAGGTTGCCACCTGGCACATACACCAGCGTTCCCGTCGCAGACACCGCAAACCTTACAAACTCCAACCCCCCCAGATTGCTCCAACTGACACCGTCCAGAATCGGAGTGGCCGAGTCGACCAGCTTGCGCTCGACCAGATCGAATGGCACCAGCCGCAGATTGCCTGACTGCGAATAGATCATATGGCCAGTGGGGAGGTATCGGGCTCCGGCACCTCCATCCAGCAGTTCGCGCCAATCGCCAGTCTCCAAGGACAGCACCCCGACCTTTGAACCCTTCGCAGCGCCAACAGTGAAAAGCACGGATGTGCCGTCAGGCAGGATTTCGGCGTCACCGTGGTGGACTTCGCCCTTCTCGGAGGCAGGTGTCGTGAGATTCTCCGGTTGACCACCCGAGGCTGACACTCGGAACAAACCCAAGCCCAGACCGCCTCCAAAGATGATGGTGTCGTCGCGCCCCCAACTCGCACCACCCGCACCTTGTGAAACGCGACAGATCGGCAAGGGTGCGCCACCTGCCATCGAGACTTTCTGGAGCCTGCCTGCCGCAAAGAATCCAACCCAGAGCCCGTCGGGCGAAAAGAAGGGACTTTCGGCGTCCTCGGAGGCGGGGATCCGTTTGGCCTCGAATTGGTCCAGCAGTCTGAGGTAGAGCTGCGGACGACCTCCAGGCTGAGCTGCTGCATAGACCAAACTCAGGCCGTCTGGTGAAACGGCGATTGGCACCGCGTGGGGCCTCGAAGCGAGTTCCTGGTTTGGTGGGAGTCCGACTACGGTACGAGTGGTTCGCGGCGTCGGCGGAGAGGGTTGCAGCATACCCCAGAAGGCGACTCCAGCTATAACCGCTATAACGGCGATACCCCAGGGGATGGCTCTTCTCCAGAGCGGAGAGTGCGCCGCAGCGGTCACCTCCATCGGCCAACCCGTTAGAGGTTCGCTAAGAGCTTCCTCGACAAGGATGCGGACATCGGCAACATCGTGGAGACGCAGATTGGGGTCTTTATCCAGACATCGACTCAAGAGAGACCGAATAATGGCTGGGGAGTCCTGGGGTAAGAGGCTCCAATCCGGGGTATCCCTGAGCACTCTTGCCATGGTTTCGCTAACTGTTGCACCCGCAAAGGCTTGTTTCCCCGTCAAGACCTCATAGAGGACACACCCAAAGGCCCAGATGTCCGCCCGTCTGTCGAGTGGCTTGCCGTTGGCCTGCTCCGGGCTCATATAGGCCGCTGTCCCCAAAACCATTCCCGGAGCTGTCACGCCGCGGGTTATCGTCTGAGCTTCTGCGACATCCGTGCCAGCGGCCTTGCGGGCCACTGCCGTAGCCAGTCCCAGGTCCAGGATCTTGACCTTTCCGTCCTGGGTGATCTTGATGTTGGCGGGCTTCAGATCCCTATGGATAATTCCGCGCTCGTGGGCAGCTTCGAGACCTTCGGCAATCTGGCGGCAGATCTCGAGAGCCTCCGGCAGCGGCTGGGGACCTCTGGTCAGGAGCTGGGCAAGGGTCTTTCCCTCGACGAGCTCCAAGACCAGAAACCGCACTCCGTTGGCTTGTTCCAGACCATGGATCGCAGCGATGTTGGGGTGGTTCAGGGAGGCCAGGATCTGTGCCTCTCGCTCAAAACGAGCCAGGCGCTCCGGATCCCCGTTGAACTGCTCGGGCAGGACTTTGACAGCAACTTCCCGCTTCAGAGTGGTGTCCTCGGCCTGATACACCTCCCCCATACCGCCCTGGCCTAGCTTAGACGTGATCTTGTAATGGGAAATTGTTTGGCCTATCAAACCGGGGTCTCCAGGCTAGAAAGGAGTCTTCAGCGAAGAACCGGGAAGAGCGTCCCGTCCAGACTCACCCTCCGTGAATCTCCAGCCCGAAGTTCGCCGGATCTTCGTCGGCTTTGGTTGCCGGCACGAAGAACCGCTCGACACCGGCGGGAACGAGAGTCAATAGGAGTGTTGCCGAGTCGCCGTTGACCTTGATCGTGTGGGGCACACCCCGTGGAAGCGATGCGAACGCGCCGGGGCCGACATCGACAGAGCTGTCCCCAACCAATGCCGTGATCTCGCCTTTCTCGACAAAGACCATTTCGTCCTCGCGGGAGTGCGTATGCAACGGTGGTTCGTCTCCGCGGCTAACCTGGTAGCGAAGCACCGCGTATTCGCCGTCGCTGTGCGATCCGCCGACAACGATCTCGGCGCTCGAGCCGTTGCCGTAGTTGTTCATCTCACCGGAACCAGCCGTGTTCAGAATAGCTTCTTTGATAGGCACTGTTTTCTCCTCCTCAACTGAACTGTCTCAGGTTTCTGTAATTGTCGCTGGGCCAGATGGGTGTTCCGATCTACCCAGCCGGTTCGCTCGCATCGAGCCTCAGAATCTAGCCCCTGTTCCATCACTCCCTCTTTTGCATTCGGATCCTCCTTCTCGAATCGCTCTTGTTCTCCGAAAACCAGTTGCACGAAATAGTGCTCTCAGAGAGCGATTCGTTACACACCGGGGCACAAAGGGGGCTACAGAGACCGACTCTCCGGCACCCCTCTCAGCGGCTTGGTGACGGCGGCTCCGTCCTGCAGGGCTAGGCGGGACGGGATCTTTTCGGTTAGCTAAGCACACTAAGGGGGGGATCTGGCCTGTAACTACTCTGGTTTCTACGAAGTGATGAGAAATGGTGCCGGAGGCGGGATTCGAACCCGCACACCCTTTCGAGCGCCACCCCCTCAAGATGGTGTGTCTGCCAGTTCCACCACTCCGGCACGGAGCTATTCTTCGGGTTTTGTCTCTGCGGGTGCGGCTTCCTGAGCGGGAGCTTCTCCTGCCTCAGGCGCCTGATCCGAGGCTGGTGCCGCCTCCGGAGCAGCCTGTTCGGCAGCCGGCAACTCCTCTAGGACGCTGGAGGTTGTGCCGCGGGTGAACATGATGCCCAACCCCAGGGAAGTAACCATGAAGGTTATGGCACAAAGGGTCGTGCCTTTGGTGAGGATAGTGGCCGCCGAGCGGACGCCGAAAGCCGTCTGGCTGCTGCTGCCACCAAAGGCTGAGGCGAGGTCACCTGCCTTCCCTGATTGAAGCAGAACAATCAGGACCAAGACCGCACAGGCCACAATATGGACAATGATAAGTAGCGTAAACATCGTTTTCAGTCCGCCCTTCTGGTCGCGTCAGCTTCGCACGCGCACGTCGCGGAGAATGCTGGCGCTATTCGAAAGATCTTATTATACCCGACCTTCGGGAAGAATCCCGAGGCGGGGGACTCGTTCGTTATCCCTGATCGGCCTGGTCGTATTTCACGATCTGGGCAAAAGAAGCAGCATCCAGGCTAGCGCCGCCCACCAGGGCACCGTCGATGTGCTCCTGCCTCAGAAGCACTCCAGCGTTGTCCGGCTTCACGCTCCCACCATAGAGGATGCGCACGCCTTCGGCAGCGCCTGCTCCGAATTGTTGCGCCAGCCACTGTCGAATCATGCCATGGACCTGATCGGCGATCTCGGGAGTCGCCGTCTTCCCTGTCCCTATCGCCCATACCGGTTCGTAGGCCACCACAATCCGGGTAAGCAGATCGGCCCCCAGGCCTTGGAGCGCTCCCTCCATCTGCCCCAGAATCACGGTCTGAGCACGACCCGACTCCCTTTCTTCCAAGGACTCGCCAACGCAGAGGATGGGAGTGAGCTCGGTGGTCAAAACCTTGGTGAGCTTGCGCCGAATCGATTCATCGGACTCGGAAAAGTATTGCCGTCGCTCGGAGTGTCCCAGGATGACGTAGTCACAGCCACACCCCAGAAGCATCCCCGTGGACACCTCACCGGTGTAAGCTCCTTCGTCCTCCCAGTGAACGTTCTGTGCGCCCACCCGAATCTCTGTCCCCTGGAGCACATCGCAAACCGCAGAAATCGCTGTGAAAGGCGGACATATGACCACTTCGACCCGGGACGCTGAAAGATGACCGGCAAGCAGTGCCTTCACTTCTCGAGCTGTCGCCTCGGCCTCGGCTCGAGTCTTGAACATCTTCCAGTTGCCTGCCACGATTGGCATTCTCATCGCGTAGTTCCCTGTCGTCAGAATCGGGCCCGGATTTTCTTTGATCCCCAAGTCCAACCGGCCGTTCAACTTATCCTTTATTCGACAAGACTTCAACTCCAGGTAGCGTTCTACCGGCCAGGAACTCCAGAGAGGCACCACCACCGGTTGAGATATGGGTGACGTCATCTTCGACCCTCGCCTTCTTGACGGCGGCTACGGAATCCCCACCGCCTACGATCGAGACGCTGCCGCTGGACACGACCGCACGGGCGACTTCAAGTGTTCCCTGAGCGAACTCCTCAATCTCAAAGACCCCCATGGGACCGTTCCAAATCACGGTCCTGGAGCCGGCTATCTCTGCTGCGAACATCTTTCGAGTCTGTGGTCCGATATCCAGTCCCATCCAATCCGTAGGGATCGCGTCAACCGAAACCACCCGGACCTCGGTCCCAGGCTCGCAGCGAGGTGCCACCACCACGTCCAACGGCAACTTCACCTGGAGCCCGCTGGCAGCAGCCTGAGCCATCAAGTCCTCTGCCAGGATCAGTCCGCCCTCTTCCACCAGGGATCGCCCTACCTCTTTGCCTAATGCTCTCAGGAAGGTAAAGGCCATCCCTCCTCCCACCAGAATCGTCTGGGCGAAGGCAAGGAAGTGCTGCATCACTGAGATCTTGTCGGAGACCTTGGCTCCGCCGAAAATGGCTAATGCGGGCTGCTCAGGAGCGGAAATCACCTGGGAAAGATATTTCAGCTCTCGTTCCAGCAGGAGGCCGGCGGCTCCCTTGCCCAGGATCGAGGGAACTCCAACGGTCGAGGCGTGAGCCCGGTGTGCCGTTCCAAAGGCATCGTTGACGTATTCTTCCGCGAGGTCAGCCAGCTCTTGAGCGAAGCCAGGGTCGTTGGCTGTCTCACCTGGGTGGAATCTCAGGTTCTCCAGCAGGAGTATCTGGCCGTTGCCGAGCGAGGCCGCTGCTGCCTTGACCCGCGGCCCTACCGACTGCTCCACGAACTCGACGGACCGGCCGATCAGAGACGATAGATGGGCCGCGACAGGACGCAGAGAGAGGGCTTCTGAGTGCTGTCCCTTTGGTCTTCCCAGGTGTGAGGCCAGGATGACACGCGCTTCTCTTTCGAGTGCCAATTTGAGCGTGGGAAGTGAACTGCGGATGCGGGTGTCGTCCGAGACCTGTCCCTCCAGTAGGGGGACGTTGAAGTCTACCCGCAGAAACAGGGTTCGACCCTCGAGTTCCAGGTTTCGGATGGACTTCTTTTCCATAGCTTGTTGGGAGATGCCCGATCACTCAGGCAAGAACGGCTGACACCCTTCGAGAAGGAAGCTTGACGTGGATCAGAGGGCCCATCGCTACGCAGAAGTAATTGCGTGACCCGAAAAACGTGTCACGTCATTCCAGCTCCGTTAAGTTTCAGCTCAGCCGCGCCCCCGGCTGCGCCGGATCGTACAGGAAAGAAACTCCTCGAGCCATGGAAGCCTGAGGCGCAAGCGAGGGGTTGGGGAAGGCAAGATTCCAATGGAGTTTCAGGTTAATTGAGCCCCCAGGGATGCTGGCCCCATTCGAGAAAGAAACTTGTGTACGAACGGTGAACGTCAAAGGCTCTCTCCTTCGTCTTCCTCCGGCCTTCGAAATTCGCTTGTTCGATATTCTGCGGTTCAATTTCCAGCGGTTGCCCTCTCCAGAGCAAAGAAAAAGGCTAAATCACAAACCGCAAAACACCGAACATGCAAACGCCGAAGTGAATGCTGTTCTTATTCAAGTTTCAGCTCAGTTTTCCCCCGCCGCAACCAATTCCGCCAGTTCCAGGACCCGGTTGGAATAGCCCCATTCGTTGTCGTACCAGGCCAGGATCTTGACCATCTTGGACCCCAGAACCTGGATAAAGGGACCATCCACAACTGCTGAAGCGGGATTCCTGATGAAGTCGGACGAAACCAGCTCTTCCTCAGTGTAGACCAGGATGCCCTTCAAGCTGTTGTTTGAGGCCTGCTGGAACGCCTGCGCGATATCCTGCTTGGTCGCGTCCTTCTCTAACGTCGCTGTGAGATCTATCAAGGACACCGAGGGAGTGGGGACCCGAATGGAAATCCCATCCAAGCGACCCTTCAGTTCGGGAAGAACCAAGGTCACCGCCACGGCCGCGCCGGTCGTCGTTGGAATCATCGAGAGAGCCGCCGCCCGGGCACGCCGCAGATCGCTGTGAGGAAGATCCAGGATCTTCTGGTCGTTCGTGTAGCTGTGGATCGTGGTCATCAGACCCTTCGCCAACCCGAACTGCTGGTGGAGGACCTTGGCAACAGGGGCCAGGCAATTGGTCGTGCAGCTGGCGTTGGAAATGATGGAGTGGCTGTCGGGCTGATACATCTCGCTGTTGACGCCCAGACAGATAGTCACATCCGGATTCTTGGCCGGCTGGGTGATGATGACCTTCTTTACGGTTTCGCCCAGGTGCTTGGAGGCATCTTCCCGCTTCGCGAACAACCCCGTGGACTCGATGACGATGTCGGCTCCGACCTCACTCCAGGGAATCTGGCCTGGATCTCTCTCGGAAAAAACCCGGACGCTCCTACCGTCGAGAGTCAGGCCGTTTTCATCACTGCCGACCTCACAAGGCATCTGACCATAGACGGAGTCATACTTGAGCAAATGCGCCAACGTGCCGGGTTGGGTAATGTCGTTTATCCCAACAAACTCCAGGGCGGACCCACTATCGACAGCTGCCCTGAGCACATTCCGACCGATGCGGCCGAAACCATTGATTCCAATCTTCACTCCCATTTGTCCTCCTACGGGCCCGACCCCTCGTTCACGTGCCAGGCTCCTATGAAAAAAACCTTGAATCTCAAGCAGTCCAAGGAAACCAACACCAAGGGCTGAACCGGATGCATTCTAGCCGACTTTGGCAATCAGCTGAAGCTCAAAAACCGAAATCATGGGCTAGGAGCCTGTCCGAGTAATGGTGTGGGTTGCGTTACAGGCGCCGTTGGTCCAGCTGCAAGGCGGGGCGACGCAGGCGATGCTCGGTCATCGTCGAGGAGCCCGAACACAGCAGATGGGCTGACGCCGCCTGTAACCCGTAGGGAGAATGGGGGTTGCGGACGATCTCTGCGTTCGTCGTCGTTGACGATGGCCAAGCGTCGACTTCCTCCTCCTGCCTTGATCTCGCCTCGCAAGCTCCATTCTCGCAACCCGCACCATTACTCGGACAGGCTCCTAGCGCCCCATCTTCAGGCGGGCTCTGCTCCGCTTGAATAGACCTTGGTGCCATCGGGATGCGTGTGGAACCTGCGATGCCCCCACAGCCAGCAGTGGGGATATTCCCGAACCACCTCTTCAATATAGCGATTGAATTGGGACGTGTTCACTTGGATATCCGAATCCTCGTCTCCGGTTCGCGTCAATTCAACCTGGGGATAGAAGCGAATCACGTAGTGTCCGCGCCGCTGGTCCGGATAGATGAAGCCCGGCACTACGGGGGCCGAGGTTCTGAGTGCCAACGCCGCCACTGCCGAATTCGTGGAAGCCGGTCGTCCGAAGAGGGGAACGTAGACCCCATCTTGCACCTGAGTGTTCTGGTCGATCAGCAACCCTACATCTCGCCCTTCCTGGAGGAGGCGCAGAATCCGCCGCAGTGAGCCCTGCTTGGGAACTACCTGGTTACCAAACCTGGACCGCAGTCGGGCTACCCAGCGCTCCAGATAGGGATTGTCGAGAGGACGGGTGATGAAGCTCAGCGGATGACCGTACAAAGCATGGGCAGCAGGCAGGAGTTCCCAAACGCTGATGTGCGCGGTCAGGAACAGGACACCTTTGGAGCCCTTCTTGGCATTCAGGTAGTTTTCCAGGCCGCGGCCCTCCTCATAGCGGACACGCTTACGAACTTCGGCTGAGGTGAGCCGCTCCAGCCGGCTCATCTCCACTGCCAGGTCTCCCAACTGCTGATAGCTTCGGAGCAGGGTCCTGCGACGCCAGGAATCATCCTCTTTCGGAAAGGCAATTTCCAAATTGGTGAGCCCGATTCGTCGATGCTTCCAATCGACCAGATAGATCAGGGCAGCAATCGCTCGACAAAGTGCGTAGGCGAGGCCTCTAGGCAGTAGGAACAAGGTCAGAAAGAAAGCCCGGACGACGGAAAAGATGACAAAGTCGGCCAGCATATCGGCCTACGATCCTGGGTCACTGCCGGGCTTGAGCAGCACCTTCCCGGCCCGAGTCTGATTGGGCTTACCCCGCTCCAGAACGATCTCGCCGTTGACCAACACCCACTCGATTCCCTCGCTGTGCTGGTGAGGATGGCTGTAGGTGGCCTTGTCCCGAATCCGCTTCGGGTCGAAGATGACAAGGTCAGCCCATTGACCGGCGCGAATCAACCCCCTATCGCGAAGCCCGATGATCTCCGCTGCCAATCCCGTCGCGGTCTGGACAGCGAAGGCCAGATCGATCGTGCCCAGGGTGTTGACGTAGCGGTGCAGTCTCCGAGCAAAGGCGCCGTAAGACCGGGGATGGATCTTCTCCTTTGGATTCGCGGGGATTCTGCCGTCCGTGCAAGCCGCAATAAAGGGCTGCTTCATGAAGGTCATCACGTCGTCTTCGGACATGTGGAACTGGGTGAACAGAGCACCCTCCAGAACCAGGTCCAGGGACGCTTGTGCTTCCGAGAGCTGCCTCCGCCGGGCAACTTCGGAAATGTTCACACCCAACAGGCTCGGCTCGGGGTGCTTTGCAATCCGAAACAAGTCGCCGCCTCCAGAGAGCCGAATTTCCTGCTCCAGGCGTCGAACTGCGTTCTCGCGCTGCTGAGAATCCTCCATCAGGCGCTGTAGACGCTGAAGAGAACTGCTTTCTGAGCCCACATGTTCTCGTAGCGAATCAATCAGTCCCGATTGGATCGTCGAAGCGGGCTGACGCAGCAGAAACTCGTGCGTGTAGAGCCCGTTCAAATCCGGGTTCAGTCGATAAGCAGTCCGCAGCAATTCCTTCATCGAGAGCTCCCGCAGAAACTCCGAATCAGACCGATCCAGGTCCTGGACCGAAGTCTCGAGGGATCGGAGAGAGACATGGATCCCATCACTCGAGGTCGCATAGGGGTAAAGATCGGCATAGATGGGCAAGCCTGACTGTCTGGCTTTCTTCAAACGCGCTACCGCCGCACCGGCCTTTCCCCAATTGCGAGGACCGGCACACTTGATGTGAGTCGCGACGGCCCGAACACCGGTTGCCTCGGCGATCTCGACCAGCTCGTCGAGAGCCTCCAGCAAGTAGTCGCTCTGGTCCCGCAGGTGACTGATGTAGAAGCCGTCGATTTTCTTGACCGGACGAGTGCTGGCGATCACCTCCGCCGTGGGAGAGAAACAACCCGGGTTGTAGCTGAGTCCTGTCGAGATTCCCCAGGCACCCTGTGCCAGGTATTCCCGGACTTTGGCCGCGGCTTTCTCCCTCTGGGAAGAGCTGGCAGGCTCCGAGCTCCAACCCATGACCTCCAACCGGATGCTTCCCTGCCCCACCAATGGGATCAGGTTGTTTCCGAGCCCGTGACTCCTCCACTTTGCCGCCTGCGAGCTGAGGGTGGATCCCACCGGCCAGGGGTGGCGCCCGTCCTGTCCGACTACCACGGTCGTGATCCCCTGGGTAATGTTGTTGATGGCGGCCGCCAGACGAGGGTCCGACAATCCCGCCTCTGCATGGCTGTGCAGATCGATGAAGCCGGGAATCACATAGAGGCCGGTTGCATCGATGATCCTGTCGGCCTTCAGCTCGCCCAGATCCCCCATCTTGGCGATGCGGCCATCGTGAACGTAGAGGTCTCCGTCAAACGCCGGGCCTGAGGTCCCATCGAGGATCCTTCCTCCCCGGATTTCGACCGAAACTGAGGCGGGAGATTGCACCTGAAGTGGCTCGGCAGCCACAGGGGAAGGGGCTCTAAAGAAGATCGCGAGCGCTATCGCAGCCAGAAATGCTTGAAGCTGAGAGGCTCGGTTCAAAACTTGCCTCCTGGAGATTTCAAGGCGTCTCCTGGACCTCGTCAGGGGGACCTGCGAAGCAGCAAGACGGAGAACCATTGCTGAGTGTCGTGATAGCGTTCCACCAACTCCAATCCGAAGAACTGAAGCTGGCTCAGAAGCGAGGATAATTCGAATTTTCGACTGATCTCCAGCAGGATCGGCTCAGCTTCTTCCCAGCGAAACGAGGCTTCGACCTCCGGGAAACGGATCTCTTGAGAAGAGGTGGGCAGTGCATACATCTCCATCTGTCTCTTCTGCGCGTTGTAGATCGGGGAGTACTCCATCTTCGCCCTGTCAAAATTGCTGCTGGTCAGTCGGTTGATGTGGTCGAAGGCGTTGAGAACGAAGGCTGCTGTCAGTCCCCTGGAATCGTTGTAGGCACGCTCCACGATCCCAACTTCCTTGACTTCATCCACACCCAGCAACAAGAAGTCGTTGGGCCCCATGCTACTGGACAGCTGATGGAAGAAGTGTCCGAACTGCACCCTGGTGAAGTTCCCTACGGTGCTTCCCAGAAAAACGAACAGGGTGGGCAACTCACTGTCGATGCTTGCGATCGCATCCTCGTAGCGTGCAACCAGGCCCTGGAACTGGATCTCGGGGAAAGCCTCCTGTTGGGCATCGCGCGAACCCATCAAGGCCAGGGGGCTGACGTCGACCGGGGCAAACATCCCTCGCCCACGCTGTCTGACCTGCTCTCTCAGCAGATGCCGTGTCTTCTTCGAGAATCCTGCGCCAAGCTCGACCAGACACTCGACCGGCGCGGCTGCGACGATGTTCGCCGCCTCTTGCTCCAGGATGCCGTCCTCCAACCGGGTCAGGTAGTACTCGGGCAGCTGGCTGATCTCTTCGAACAAGTCAGAGCCCCGATCATCGTAGAGGTAGCTGGGATCGACCCAGCGAGGCTGATCGAAGAGGGTCCTCAGGACAGCGAGAGCCGGATCCGGCTTTTCCGAAAGCTGCCGTTGGGTCCACAACGAATCATCCAACAGTCGCCAGCGGTCTTGCTGACCCTCTGCCAGCACATTGGTCCCGGGGTCCCGTGCATCCTCGACGACGCTTTGGCCGGCGAAGCAGGATGATGAAATTTCAGCGTCCGCACACATCGGCTACGATCCAGGTTCAGCTTCTAAGGTTTCATCCTCGCTAGCAGCCTGTCGGACTTTCGAGGTCACACCGAACGGGCATCATTAGTGTATGGCGAATCGATTTAGAACAGTAGATCGAGAGACTCCTTATCTGTTTCCTCCTTCGGTGCAGGAATGGCTGCCGGAGACGCATCTGGCTCGCTTCGTGGTGGAGGTGGTGAGCAAGCTGGAGTTGAGGAAGTTGGAGGATTCCTACACGAAACGGGGATCGGAAGGATACCATCCGGCGGTGATGCTGGCGTTGTTGTTTTACGGGTATGCGACGGGGGTGTTTTCGAGTCGGAAGTTGGAGCAAGCCACCTACGATTCGGTGGCGTTTCGCTACCTCGCCGGCAACACGCATCCGGATCACGACACCATAGCCCATTTCCGAAAGCGGTTTTTGGAAGAGCTGAAGCCGCTGTTTGTGGAGATCTTGCTGCTGGCCCAGGCGATGGGATTTCTGAAGTTGGGCCGAGTGAGTTTGGATGGCACGAAGGTCAAAGCCAATGCCTCCAAGCACAGTGCGTTGAGCTGGGGGCACATCCAGAAACTGGAAGCGCGGCTGCGAGAAGAAGTGGACGAGTTGATGCAGCTGGCCGAGGAAGCGGATGGACGAGAAGAAACGGAAGGGATGGACATCCCGGCCGAGCTGGCGCGGCGGGAAGCACGGTTGAAAGCGATCGATCAAGCGAAGCAGAAGCTGGTCGAGCGGGCGGCCGAGCGGCAGGCGGCCGAGCACGCCGAATATGAAGGGAAGGTGGCCAAGCGGCAAGCCCAGAGGAAAAGGGGAAACAAACCGAAGGGTCGCGAACCCAAACCGCCCCGAGGAGGAATCCGAGACCAGGATCAGATCAATCTGACGGATGAAGATTCTCGGATCATGCCGGTCTCGGGCGGGGGATTTGAGCAATGCTACAACGCTCAGGCCCTGGTGGATAACGACAGTCTGTTGATTGTGGCCGTTCATGTCACGCCAAACGCCAATGACAAGAAAGAACTGAAACCGGCCCTGGCGGCGCTGCACGCATTGCCGGAGTCGTTGGGTCGGCCCCAGGAGCTGCTGGCCGACAACGGCTACTTCAGTGGTGCCAACGTGGAGCTTTGTAGCGAGCATGCGGTCCTTCCCTATATTGCGGTCGAGCGGGAAGCCCACCACTTGCCGCCGAACGAACGCTGGAAAGAACCGGAGCCACCCGGGGAAGACGCCGATGCGGTGGAGCAGATGAGATACCGGTTGAAGACCCCGGCGGGTCGAGCCATCTACGGGCAACGCAAAGCTGTCCCCGAGCCCGTCTTTGGGATCATCAAATCGGTGATGGGCTTTGCGCAGTTCTCTCTCCGAGGAGCGGAGGCGGCAGACGGGGAGTGGACTCTGGCCAGCATCGCCTGGAATCTGAAAAGAATGTACAACCTCGCCTGCCGCCAGCCGAAGCTGGCCCGTGCCACCCTCTGAAGAGGTGGGCCAGGTCGTTTCAGCGGCCAAATCACCGCCGCAGATCAGACGATTCATCGATTTCGTGCTTGGTCGTGCAAGACTTTGGATCAAACGTCAAATTTCAGAAGTGCCTGTGAGTCAAGTCCGACAGGCTGCTAGGGGATTATACACAAGGCTACCAGCACCGGCTCGCAGGTCGAGGCTCCCAATGAATGCGACAAGCATGGAATCCTGCAGCGCGAGTAGTTTCTTTCCTGTACGATCCGGCCGTCTGCAGCCGGTGGCGCTGCTAAGATGAAACTTAATCGGCGATCTACAACCGAGGCAGTTCTGGTAGAATCTGCGGAGAAAGGGGAAAATCTTGGGTACCACGACACGCAACCGGGAGGCGAAGACCTTCATGAGTCTCTTCCTTCTGCTGACGATCTCGGCTCTTGGAAACCTTACGTTTGCCTCCGCTTCCACAGCGGCTTTCCGAATCTCGGTTGGCGACCCGGGCGTCTACCGGGTGCCCTACGAAGCCCTGGCAGCGGCCGGACTCCCTTCGAAATCGGTGAAGAGCGCCGGGCTGAGCCTGCTCCAACAGGACGAGACAGTTCCGATCTGGGTTTCCGATGGTGGGGACGGGGTCTTGGGTCCGGGGGACTGGTTCGAGTTCATAGGCCAGCGGTTGTCCGGAGAAAACCGCTATTTCCACGAGTACTCGAGCTGGAACGTGTACTGGCTCCATTTGAACAAGAACTTCAGTCATCGCATGAGCGTTCAGGGCGCAGCTTCGACAGAAGAGATCCAGGCTGCAGGAGAGTCGAGTCTGCCCCTGCGAGCCCTCCAGCATCTCGAGGAGGATCGCCTCCTGGTTCGACTTTCCGGGCATGAAGTCAAGGGGCTGAAGCAACCAGAGGTGTGGTACTGGGCCAAATTGACGCAGATCGATTCCGACCCTTTCAGCGTGCCCGTGAACCTCGGCGATCTGGATTCCGCGTCTCCCGAAAAAGTATCCCTGAAGCTGCATTTCCGGGCGCTCTCCAACCCTCAAGGCCTGGCCAACGCGGGTCTGACCGACCACCATGTGGACCTAGCTCTCAACGGCAAACCCATCAGCAGCGCCAATTGGAATGGCAGAACCACCCATCTACAGGAGCTTCCCCCCTTTGAGGTGACTGCCTTTGCGGCCGGCGAAAACAAGCTGACGCTGAGCGTGCCGGCTCGCACTGCTCCCAACCGATCGGATCCCGTGGTCGACGTAGTGATGCTGGACTGGATCGAAGTCGACTATCCGCGAAGCGGGGTCGTCGCTGGGGGGCAAGCACACCTCAGTCTGGGGCAGGGTTCCACCACCGATGTACTTCGCCTGACCGCTCCCAATGCAAGCAGCCTGGTCGTGTATGGAAACAAGGGCAGTCGCATTGAAGTCTCGCAGCTACCCCCCTCAGGTACAGAGGGGCAATCCTCTTCGAATCATCTGACCTTTCGGCCGGCAGAGGCAGAGGACTCTTACTACGTCGTGCTCGACCAGCAGGTCAAATTTCCAGAGCAGATCCAGCAGGATCAACCGTCCCATCTCAAGTCCAAAACCCTCCATGCCGATTATCTGATGATCGCGCACCAGCAGTTGCTGGAAGCAGTCACTCCTCTGGCGGAATTCCATCGCCGGCGAGGCCTGAGAGTCGTACTGATAGACGTGCAGGATATCTATGACGAGTTCAACCATGGCATCGTCCACCCCCAAGCCATTCGAGACTTCATCGACCATGCCTATCGGCGGTGGTTGAAGCCGGCTCCCCGCTTCGTCCTGCTGGTAGGGGACGCCAGTTGGGACACCAAGAACGCGACCGTGGACGACGCCAACTACGCCAACTGGACGACACACCAACTGCTCAACGGACCCCGCTTCGTCACCAAGCAAAGCGTGGTTTACCGAAACGCCCCCGACGAAAACCGTCGCAACCTCATCCCCACCTGGAACTACCACTCGGCTCACGGCCATTCGGCCAGCGACAATTGGTTCGTTGCCCTGGAAGAAAAGGGCTACCATCCGGTCCTGGCCATCGGACGTTTCCCGGTGACCGAACCAGAGGAAGTGGCCGGAATCGTCGAGAAAACCATCCGCTATGTTGAGAATCCTCCGGTCGGCCCCTGGCGCCGCAACTCCCTTTGGATCACCAACGAACAGAAGGGTTTTCACCAGTCCTCAGACCGGCTCGCCACGCTGGCCTCAGAGCGCGGGCTGGGGGTGCAGAAGGTCTATCCCCTTCCCGAGGAGGCGGGGAACGCCGCTCACCAGACCCGATTGCGGGAGGCCTTTGACCAAGGACAGTTCCTGGTACACTTCTACGGCCACGGCGGGCGCTACATCTGGCGAACCGGGCCGCCAGACCTGAAGAAGAACCACGATCTTTTCACCTTGGACGATCTGGAGAAGCTCCAGCCCACTGGCCGTCTCTCGGTGGTGCTCAGCATGACCTGCTTCTCGGCACCGTTTGATCACCCCAATGCCGACTCGATCGGTGAGAAGTTCCTTCGGCTGCCCGAAAGGGGGGCCGTGGGCGTCCTGGCGGCATCCTGGCGGAACAGTCCGTCAACGCAATACAGCCAGAAGCTGGTAGACGAACTGACCCAGCCCGGCACCTTGGGGGAAGCGATTTTACGCGCCAAGCAGCAGATTCAGAATCCCAACCTGGTCGAGAGCTACAATCTCCTGGGTGACCCGGCGGTGCCGCTGGCCCTTCCTCAACTCAGTGTGGCTCTGACACCTGCCTGGAGCGCGCAGCCCAGCCTCAGCGTCAAGGCGGAAGTCGCCGTGTCCAGGTTTCGAGGCAGGGCGGTTATCGATTGGCTGGATGAGACCGGAGCGACTCTAGACAGCCGGGAGCAGGACGTCGAACAACCTCGCTTCGAGGCTGCCTACCAGGGAGCGCAGGAAAAACTGAGCGATGTTCGCTCGGTACGGCTCTATGTCTGGAACGAGGAATCAGGCTTGGATGGCGTCGGTCGGCAAGAGGTCCCGCCCTTCGATTCCCAGGCTTCCTCAGAGCAAAGCGCGCTGGCACAGTAACCAGGAGGCCGGACCGAGGCTGCTCACGCTGCCCCAACCCCGAAAGCCAGCCTGAAGACCGACTCTACGCGTCGCCAACCCTACTCGACGGTAAACGATTGCAACTGGACCGGCGTCGTGTTGAAGAACCATCGCCCTCTCGACATTGAAGCTTTCCTGTCCCGGATCGCCCGTGGGATTGTAGCTGAGGCGATCAGCTCATCCAGCTCCGCTTTGATCAAGGTCAGTGTGTAGTCGCCTTGCCGTGCACCATACGGGGGTAGTGAACAACCACGCGACCGTCGCCGTATACGGACGAGTATCGAAGGGACGATATCCACGGCTGGGAACACTGGATCAGGATGCGGGTGCCGGGGGAAGGATCCTCAGGCGAAGACGTCCCACGAACCCCTCTATACCGCTGTGGGCTACGTTGACGCCAAGGCTTCTGCCCGCTGTCGTCTGGAGCCGGGGAAACGAAACGTCCTGGATGGAACGGCCGGCGTTGAGGGCGAAATAGTCGGCGACCACGTTCACCGTGACCAGGGCCCGGAGGTTGGCGTCGAAGCTGATCTGGGCGCTGATGCCACTGAGAGGGGCCTGCCGAAACGGTGGAATCACCGAGACGGTCCAGCCGGTCCAAATTTCGGTGTTCGAGTCGAACACCTGGATCAGAGACGATCCCACAGAGCCGGCCCGCACCACCATGGCATCTTTCTGGATAGAGGGCGAGTCCGTAACCTCGATGTCGACGCTCATCACAGAGGCTCCGGGAAGCCACTTCACATGGGGATTGTGACCGCGGACATAGAGCCAGCGGTTGTTGGTCACAAACTCGGTCTCGCCCAGGGGATCAGCGATGACCCTGAACTTTTCCAGCAAGCTCGCCGTCTCGATGGTCCGGCTGGTAGGGGGACCTTGGAGGGAGCCAAGGGATTTCTGGGTGCGAAACATTCCATTCGCAGGGCAAAACGTCAGGGTCGTCGTCTTCCCCTGCGTCGGGTCCGCACTGAACCCGGCTGCCTCCACCACAAAGTCGCTGCCCTCAGACAAGCTCGAAGACTTTCGGCTGACCCTCCAGCTGGCACCTTCTTCGGCCTCGATCTCGGCCACCACCTCAACCTTTGGACCCTGTTCAAGAAGGTCGATAATAAAAGGAAAGAGAGAGATCCCCGAGAGGAGCGTCTGTTCGCAGTCCTCGCAGCCGGCTTCTCCTGTCGTATCGAAACCACCCACGGTCCCGGCCAGATTGCTCAGGGCCAGAACCAACAGGAGTCCCCAGAACTTCAACTCATACAGCTGTTTCAAAAACGACCACACCATGACTGCCTCTCAAGGGCTCGAGCAAGAATGTAAAGCTACTCTTGCAGCCATCCTAGGGAATCTCCAGAATCCGGCCTGCTTCTACCTCCAGACCCGCATCCGCCCCGTTCGTGGTCCCCGATCGCATGCTGACCGCTGCTAGAACCCGAGCTCCTGACGAGGGCCGCTGAATAGGAAACCCGCTAAAGTCAAACCTGAGCTCGAAGGAATTAGGAGGCTCCAACATCACCGGCTCCACGGCCAACGCATCCGGTACGTAGGCGAAGACCAGGCCCAAGGTGGCCCCTTCTCCATCCCGAACCTTCTGCACGGTCATGGTCTGACCCGACAATTGCGTCGGATCCAACTGGCTGACCGTGACCAGCACCGCCCGGCCGTCTTCTGCTTCGCTCACCTTGAGGTCGAATGCCTCCTGGTTGAATCCCTGCGTCATGACCCCGCTGCCTACCAGGCTATCGACCACGAGCCCGGCGAGAGAAATGTCCACGTCATAGAGCTCAACCGAAAAATGCTCCAGAACAAACTGCGTCGGGTCCTGCTCGAAGCGGAAGAAAAGGGGTGGATCTGAGATGGTTTGAGGCTGCAGCACCCCCTCCTCGGTTTCTATCAGCCCCAATTCAAAACGGGGGCTGAAGAGCACCTTGGCCCGGTGGAAGTTCCCGGGACCCTGGCCGTTGTCGACTTGAATTGCGCCGTCGACCATTCCGGCCGGCACCCCTACGATCAAAACGTCCTCTTCGTCTCGAGCCGCCGGTACCGACAATGTCTCTCCGCCGACCATCGGGAACAGGACCATGGGGGTGTCACCCAGGTTGGTTCCACCTAGCTGAAGGGCCTTACCCGGTTGAGGAAACTGGGGTGCAATGGCTTCCAGGTTGGCCTTCTGGGCGTCCGGCTCAATGAACGCGATCTCCTGGGTGGTACGCCGGACGATGGGAGCTCCCCCTTTGGGGTCGGTCGAGACGGAAGTGAACTCGGTCGTGATCGTCACCGGACCCGCGCTACCAGGGGCCTGAATCAGACCGGAAGGAAAGAAGAATTCCTGGTCGGCGTCGTCGGCCACCTCGGTAAAAGGCTCCTTACCCAGGAGCGTCAGCTCGACGATAAGACCACCGTCAGGCGTGCCTTCCATCCTTCCCTGCGCTTGAACGAAGATACCGTCGCTCTTTGTGATCACAGTGTCGAAGTCAACACTGCCAAGCTCCCGGACCAGGAACTCGAAAGTTCGGGTATTGGTGCCCAGAGCCAGATAGCCGAAAGCCAGCCGACTTCCCTCTCCCAGGCCATCGGTATTCAAGCCGAGGCCAGGGGCGCTGATTCGCACCTTCTCCAGCGCGAAATCGCTATCGTTCTGATGCACTAGCCATCTGATGGCCGGAGAGCTTCCAGTCAGGTTCTGGGCGACATCCAGGGTGGACACCGGCCGAAACTGGTTCAGTCGGGTATGCAGGGTTGGCGTCGACGTGAGTTTGAACCCGGCCGAACGCAGGGCCAGCGGGGCCATCTGTGACCCGCTAGAGAAAGACAGAGAGCCATCGAACTCCTGGATATCCAGGTTGGGAAAATCCGTCGGGTTGAAGATTTCAGTTAGAAACAGCGAGGTATGGCCTCCTCGGGGCACCTTGATACTGCCAAACGCGGCGAATCTACCCTCCCGGTCACGGAGGCTCAGATTCAGGTTCACCTCGGCCCCCAGCTCATCTGACGGGCTGATCTGGGGAATTGCTACCGCCAGACCGGTGTTGAAGGGATCCAGTGAGCTGACGATGAGTCGGAACCGCCGAAAAACTGGAGTCGCCGCTACACCCACCTCCGCCACCAGGGTGCCGGCGGGGGTAAAGGTCCCGGCCGCGGACGATGCTGCTCCGGTCTCCAGTATCTGGAAGATCCCGGAGCCGCCCAGCGGCCCGTCCATCGTGACCTGAGCCCAGCCGACTCCGTTGCCGGTGCCTGAAGTCTCCAGGCGCAAAACCCCACCAGCAAGGAGAGCGAAATCAAAAAGGGAGTTGGTCTCGCCGTCGATGGTCACCTCAAGGGGACTGGTATCCGAATTGAAGAACTCAATCATCCCGCCAGCCGGGTTGGCAGTGTTGTTGAAGAGAATTATGCTCGTCACCACGCGTAGTCCGCCGAAGACGCCGTCACCGACGTGGGGAATCACCAGCTTGGTCTGCTGGCTGGCTGCCGGCGGTGGCAAAAGGGCCGGTAATGAGGTAAGCAGGCTGCCGGTGGATCTCAGCGTCACGGCGGCGAAGGAGGACCCTGGGGCGGTCTGGGCCGCGGGGCTGCTCGATTGGGCCGCGCCTCCGGACCGGATCACTACGCTTCCCTCGAACTCATCGATTCCCGGTTCATTGCTGAAGAGCTCGTCCAGGAAAATGGCCAGATGTCCGCGGGGGAGAAGAGTCCGCTCCTCGACCGCGACCTGCGTGCCGTCGATGCGGTTGAGGGTAAAGACCAGATCGACCGTCTGGTCGTCGCTGGGATTGGCGGCCGCGACCCCGGTGCGGCTACTCCCAATGGAATCGGCGAAGATCGTAAATTCATTGCCCAAGACCGATGCAGGTACCCCAACGTCGGTCAAGACATTCTCCTGGGAGTCTCGGATCCCGAAGCTGAGCGAACCGCTTATGGGTTGATCTGAGTGGACATGCACCCAACCGGTCTTGAGCTCACCGGCACCCCCGGTCGTAAATCTTGCCAGCTCGGCTTCCCTCAACTCGAAGGGAAAGGAGCTGCCGATGGCCCCGTTGAGCGTCAGCTCGAGCGGATTCCCGTTGTCATCGTAGAACTCAATGGTTCCGGTAACGGCCTCCTGCGAGCTGAAGAAATCATCCTCCAAGAGCTCGATCGTCGTCTGTAAGCGCTGGTCGGTACCAGCGATGGGCCCATCCCCCATCTGAGCAAAAACCAGGGACACGCCAGTCTCCACCACCGCATAGGAAGGGGGAAGATCATGCTGATGAGGAGGAGACTCCAAACGGGCCAGTGAGGATCGCCGCCAGCCTCCCGGCAGGTCGAAGGAGAGTCGATCCAGCTGTGTCTCGGATAGGCCGTAGGATTGGAGCAGCTTATACCGGATCAGCTGTTCGGTCACCTGGGAGCCCCCGGTGAAGTAGACGAGCCCCGCAAAGGAGATCAGGAGGAGGGCGAAACCCCAGACTATCTTGGGAAACTTCTTTTTCTGGTTTTTCTGGCTCACGATCAGGCGACCTTGATCAGAAACCGTATCTTTGGTTGTCACAAATGCAACCGGTTCGAGAGGAGCGGGAGGTCCCTCTTCCCTCACCCATGCCCATGCCCATGCCCTGGGTCGAGAGGGCCGACAAAAGACACTTCGGCCCAAAGACGAAGCTACATTAGGTTTTCAGGTCATTGGAACCACCAGCCGAGCTACCTCATTCGAGAGAGAAACTGGGGTTGCCTCTCCTATGATCATCGTTAGCAACCCTGTCAGAGCCGTGACCGTGAGGGAGCGGGATCCGACATCTTGATGTCGGAAATGATGCGCTCTTGGGGACGGAGAGGTGCTCTGGTTGATGACGTCAAAGAGGATCCGATCCGTGATCAGATCCCGCTCCCTCACGGTCACGGCTCTGTCAAATGGCGACTCTTGCATGATCTCGTCGCCGATGAAGTTTCAGGTTAGTGGCCCCCCCAGCGGTGCTGGCCCCATTCGAGAAGGAAACTTTACGTGGATCAAGGAGCCCATCACCTACGCCGAAGGCGTTACTGCGTGTAGCCCAGGGTTGGCGATGCGAAGCGAGCTACCCTGGGTTAGAAGTTGACCCTGTCTTCTCTACACTGAAAGTGTTATTGCCAAAACGCTACCAAGATATCGAATGCTCCAATTGCGGCAATAACCCCGTTGGGGTAGGGCGTTTTCTGTAACTCCCGATACATAGGTAACATTTTCTCCCGGGCACATGGGTTACACTTTTTGGAGTCTGAGGTTCTCATTGTCTTGCGGGTTTTCGTCCCAATCGTTTGGCCGGTAAGACCCGCCCCTTCCGTTCATCGAACAGGCCGAGTTCCAGGTACTCGAAGTAGACGGCCCACTGACCCTCTCCCACAGGCTTTAAACCAATCTGCTGTCCCCGCAAGGTCTCAGTGAGTCTGATGTCTTTGCCCTTCCACTTGATTTGTCCGCGTTTGCGTACCCTCCGCTTTTCCCACTCATCGGGATACCCTCTTTGCGCGGGCAAGCGCGAAGGATACTCCCGAGGAGCCGGCTGGTAAAAGCTCACCGGTGGCTTTTGGCCCAACGCTTCATGGGGGCGCTCCTGGTTGTATTCCCAAAGAAAGGCTTCAAAGGCCTTCTGCTGGGGGCCTAGATTACTTCGTGGCGGCTTGGCCGTCGCTTCCTTGAGAGTCCGGTGCATCCGCTCATGCCGTCCGTTCTGTTGCGGACAACCCGGTTGGATCCGTTGCAATTCAATCCCCAAGCGCACCCACCATACGGCGAGCTCACTGAGTCCTCCCAGAGCCCTGGTCGCAAACGGGGGGCCATTGTCCGTGCGGATCGCCTCGGGCAATCCGTAGTTCTGGAACGTCTTCATAAACAGGGGCTTGACCGTGAGGAAGCCGGTCGCTCCACCCAAGCCCTGGCAACACAACAAGTAGCGACTATGCGCATCACTGATCGTCAAGGGCGTGCACTTGCTGCCGTCTGGGGTCCGAAACCACCCCTTGAAGTCCGCACACCAGAGCGCATTGGCCTCCTGACAATCCCTAAAGGGCTGCTCCGTCGGCACCGCCTGCCGTCGTCGTTTGGCCACCCTACTCAAGCCGTGACGTCTCAAGATCTCGCTCACCGTGCTCTCGGCCGGGCACCGAGACACCCCCACCACCTTCTCCAGTTCGACCCTTAACTTAGGCGCGCCCCACAACGGCTTACGGGCCTTCAATTCTAAAAGCTTCTTCTGGATCTTCTCTCCCACCGCGTTGGGGTGGCTGTGGGGCGCACGGGAGCGATCCTCCAGCCCCGACCCTCCTTCTTTTTCGTAGCGCAACAACCACTTGTAGACCGTTTTCCGACTCACCCCATAGGCCCGCGACAACTCACTGATTCCATCCTCCCCCTTCAAATACTCGCTCACCAATCTGATTCGTTCGTTCATCACACAGGTCTCTTTCCATGACATGACTCCTCTTGTAACCTATGTGCCTGGGAGAAATTGTTACCTATGTGCCCGGAACATACCTTTCCTGACCAGCCTTAACCCAGGGCAGCTCGCTTCGCATTGCAACCCTGGGCTACACGCAATAACACCTTCGGCGTAAGAACGTGTCCCAAGAACGTCACATGGCATTCTAGCTCCCGTAAGTTTCAGGTTAGCCCGGCCACCGGCTGCGCACGATCGCAAAGGAAAGAAACTACTCGAGCCATGGAAGCCTGAAGCGCAAGCGAGGGGTTGGTTTCTGCGAGAGCTGCCTTCCGATTCGGGTAGAATAGGGGTTTCCTATCGTCTTCCCCTTGCTGTGGAGTCCGGAGGAACGTCACCCCGATGATGGATTTTCACCCTGCCGTCTCGAGTTGGTTTGAGCGTCGCTTCGGCGATCCCACCGAGCCGCAGAAACAGGGATGGCCTGCCATCCGGGCCGGCGGGAACGTGCTGATCGGAGCACCCACGGGATCTGGGAAGACATTGGCCGCCTTTCTCTGCGCCATCGATCGTCTGGTCAAGGAAGGTTCCTCCGCGGAATTGCCCGACCAGACCCTTATCCTCTACATTTCCCCACTCAAAGCCTTGGCCAACGATATCCAGAAGAACCTTCTGGAACCTCTCCGTGAGATCCAGCAGGTGGGGAGAGACCTCGACTTCGAGCTGCCCCAAATCCACCCTCTGGTGCGCACTGGCGATACCCTCCCTCGGGAACGCCGCCGGATGAGCCAGCGGCCTCCTCACATTCTGGTGACAACCCCCGAGTCGGTCTTCATTCTGCTGACCAGCGAGGGCGGCAGGCAGATACTGAAGGACGTGCGCACCGTCATCGTCGATGAGATTCACGCTTTGGCTAGGGACAAGCGAGGGGCACATCTCAGCCTCTCTCTGGAGCGCCTCGAAGAGCTGACCGGAACACCCTTCCAGCGCATCGGCCTGTCGGCGACTCAGAAACCCATCAAGGCAATCGCAAATTTCCTGGCCGGACCTTCGCGTCCGGTCACCATCGTCGACATCGGACATCGCCGCGAGATGCAGCTTGCGGTCGAAGTACCGCGGGATGAACTGGGAGCGGTCGCTTCCAACGAGATGTGGGAGGATATCTACGAGCGGCTGGCATCGGTGATTGAAGAGAACCGAACTACCCTTGTCTTCGTGAACACCCGCAGACTGGCCGAGCGGGTCGCACATCATCTGGCGGAGCGGTTGGGCGAGAGCGCTGTCGCTGCTCATCATGGGAGCCTTTCGCGCGAAATCCGTCTGGGTGTGGAGCAGCAGCTCAAGCAGGGTGGGCTCAGGGCTGTCGTCGCCACAGCTTCCCTGGAGCTGGGCATCGATATCGGTTCTGTGGATCTGGTCTGCCAGATCGGCTCGACTCGCAGTATCGCGGTGGCGCTGCAGCGGGTGGGTCGCTCGGGACACTGGACCGGAGCGGTCTCGAAGGGACTCCTCTTCCCCTCCACACGTGACGAGCTGCTGGAATGCGCAGCTGTGGTGCGAGCGATTCGTGCCGGCAACCTGGACCGCATCCTCATTCCCGCGGCTCCCTTGGACATCCTGGCCCAACAGATCGTAGCGGCAGCCGCTTCCTGCGAGTGGTCAGAGGAGACCCTGCTGAAAACCTTCCGGCGATCCGCTCCATACGCGGATCTAACCGAAGACGCATTCGACTCCATCCTGGGACTGCTCTCGGAAGGCATATCCACAAGGCACGGACGCAGGGGTGCCTATCTGCACCGAGACCGAGTCAACCGGAGGATCCGGGCCCGCCGCAATGCTCGCCTGGCCGCCATTACCTCGGGGGGCGCAATTCCGGAACTGGCGAACTATCTGGTCAAGGTCGATCCAGAGGAGACCATCATCGGAACCCTCGACGAAGACTTCGCGATCGAGAGCATGAGGGGTGACATCTTCTTGCTGGGCAGTAATTCCTGGCGCATTCGGCGGGTTGAGTCTGGAAGCGTTCGCGTCGAGGATGCCCACGGAGCTCCACCCACCATACCCTTCTGGCGAGGGGAGGCTCCGGCGAGGACATCTGAGCTCTCCGAGACCCTGTCTCAGGTCCGGGAAGAGGTGGCCCGACTCGATGCCCCCAAAGCGGTCCGCTGGCTTCAAACCGAATGTGGGCTGGATCAGGCGGGCGCCGAGCAGGCAACCGCCTATGTGCACGCAGCCCAGACTGCTCTTGGAGCCCTTCCCACCCAGGGCTGCATCGTCGCTGAGCGCTTTTTCGACGAGGCTGGAGGAATGCAGTTGGTCATCCATTCTCCCCTGGGTGGCCGCATCAACAAAGCCTGGGGGCTGGCACTGAGGAAGCGGTTCTGCCGTTCCTTCAACTTCGAGCTCCAGGCGGCCGCCACCGACAACGGCATCCTGATCTCACTCAGCGACCAGCACAGCTTCCCCCTGGACGTCATTTTTTCGTTCCTGTCGCCCAAGACCGTCCGCGAGGTGCTGCTGCAGGCGATGCTGGCCACCCCTTTGTTCGGGACACGTTGGCGCTGGAATGTGACCCGAGCCCTGGCGATCCTGCGATTCGCAAACGGCCGCAAGGTCCCTCCGCCCTTACAGCGAATCCGGGCTGACGATCTATTGGCCGCCGTCTTTCCCGAGCAGGCGGCCTGCCAGGAAAACATCCAGGGAGAGATAGCGGTCCCGGACCACCCCCTCGTCGACGAAACGGTTCGGGACTGCCTCACCGAAGCCATGGATGTGGAAGGTCTATCGCAGATTCTGGAGAAAATCGAAAACGGCCAGATCCGCTGTGTTGCTGTCGATACCCCGGAACCTTCCCCCCTCAGCCACGAGATCCTGAACTCCAACCCCTACACCTTCCTGGACGATGCTCCCCTGGAGGAGCGACGGGCCCGAGCTGTCCAGACCCCACGAAGGCTGCTCCCGGCTCACGCTCGCGAGCTGGGCGCCCTGAATCCAGAGGCGATTCGAGAGGTTGCGGAGGAGGCCTGGCCCACCATCCGAAATGCCGATGAGCTGCATGATGCCCTGCTCACGCTGGGAATTCTGTGCGAGCAGGATGCTTCCCCCCATTTATCCACGCTACAACAACTCGTCAAGGAGGGACGGGCCTACCAGGTCACTCTCGCGGGAAGCCCAGAATCCGCAGCCCAGCAAACGGAACCCGGGATCGAGACCGAGGATTCGACCTTCTGGGTGGCTGCCGAGCGTGTGCAGCTGGTCCGGAAGGCCTACCCGGAACCACGGTTCCTTCCCTCCCTCGCCGGGCCCGAAGAAATGGACCGCTACCTCTGGGATCGCGACCGGGAACTCAGCTCCCACGATGCGCTGCGCGAAATCGTGCGCTGCCGGATGGAGAACACCGGGCCCACGACCATCACTGAGCTCGCGTCCCTTTTCTTCCTACCCGAGGCGGAGTTGGAGGTAGCGCTTCACGCCCTGGAGGCCGAAGGGCAGATTCTGAGAGGATCGTTCCGCCGCCGAGCCACCGAATTGGAATGGTGTGATCGCAGGATCCTGGCTCGCATTCATAGTCGGACGCTCGGACGCCTGCGCCGAGAGATTGAGCCCGTCTCTGCGACCGACTTCACTCGCTTTCTGCTGCGCTGGCAGCACCTTTCCGAAGGGACTCGGCTTCACGGTGAGGCCGGTCTTCGAGTGGTGCTCGAACAGCTGCAGGGGTTCGAGGCACCTGCATCAGCCTGGGAGGCCTCGCTGCTGCCGGCCAGAGTCGACGACTACCAACCGGAGGTCCTCGATCGGCTTTGCCTCTCCGGTGAGTTCGTCTGGGCTCGTCTGACCGCACCTTCTCGCGTCGACCTGGAAACAGAGATTCTTACCACTCGGAAGGGAGCTCGACCCTCGCGCATCACTCCGGTTGCTTTTTTCAGACGAGAGGAGATGCCCTACTACCTGGAACTCAGCCAGAGCTCAAGTCGGCGAGACCGGATCCCCCCGACGGACCAACCCCTCGAAGACATGAACCTCTCTCACCCCGCTACCGAAGTGCTGGAAGCGTTGCGGCGTTGGGGCGCTTCCTTCCTCAACGATCTGGTGAAAAGCACCGGAAGGCTGCCCATTGAAGTTGAAGAGGGCCTCTGGGAACTCGTCGCCACGGGGACCGTTACTGCCGACGGATTCGACAATCTCCGCGCCCTGATTGATCCAAGGAGGCGGCGAGGCGACCAAAGACCTTCACGGCTCAGGCAACGAAAGATTCGTCCTCGAGCCGTAGCGGGCCGATGGAGCCTGCTGGGAGCAGCCTCAATCGCCGGCGAGACCGCGGACACGGAAACAAGCGTTCCCGACCTGGAAACGGTTGGATTGCAGCTCCTTCAGCGCTGGGGCGTGGTATTTCGCGATCTGCTGACACGGGAGCCACTGGCGCCCCCCTGGCGGGAGTTGCTTCGGCTCTACCGCAGCTGGGAAGCAAGAGGACGGATCCGAGGAGGTCGATTCGTGTCGGGATTCGTGGGCGAGCAGTTCGCCCTGCCCCAGGCGCTCGAGGCCCTCAGGACTGTGCGGAGGAATCAACCCAAGGCTGAGGAAAGGGTGCGCCTCTCCGCTGCAGACCCACTCAACCTGATCGGAATCATCCTGCCGGGTGGCCGAATTCGACCCGCCTCGACCTGCGTTCTCGATTTCAGGAATGGCCTGCTGCTTGAAGACAGCCAGACCGCGCTGGACAACGGCCGCGAACGGGCTTCGCAAGAGTCAGAGAGAGCGGCTGACGAAAGAATAGTTGACCAAAAGCCCAAGTGTTGATGTACTAGGGAGCAGTCTAATGTTGACTCGGCGACAGTTTTTGACCAGTGGGGCTGGAGTCTCCGTTGGCTTTCTAGGGCTGCGGTCGCGGCTGAACAGCGACGAACCACTCTACACCGACTCGGATCTCGTCTGTCCTGGCTATGGTCCCCTTCAGCGCGATCCCCAGAAGTTGCTCGACCTGCCCGAAGGTTTCCACTATCGAATTATTTCCTGGGCTGGGCAAACCATGGACGACGGGCTGACACTTCCGGGCATGCCGGACGGCATGGCCACCTTTCCCGGACCCGACGGTCTCACCATCCTGGTTCGCAACCACGAGCTGACTTCCTCTAACAAGCTGGGTCCGTTTGGACTAGGGCACTGCCTGCTGGATCGCGTCGATCGTCGCAAGATCTACGATGCCGGTTCCGGAAAAACGCCAGCTTGTGGGGGCACCACAACCCTGGTTTTTGATCCCCATAGGCAGGAGACTGTATCCCAGTTCATGAGTCTGGCCGGGACCTTCCGCAACTGCGCCGGCGGCACTACCCCCTGGGGCACCTGGATCACTTGTGAAGAAGCGACCCATCTCGCCGGATACAGCAATCTCTTCAATGAGGAGCTCTGGACGGATCAGGATCACGGCTATAACTTCGAGGTACCTGCCACCACCCAGATGGAGATCGTCGATCCGATCCCGCTACGGGAGATGGGGCGTTTCAACCATGAGGCGGTGGCGGTGGCTCCAGAAACCAGCATCGTCTACCAGACCGAAGACCGCGCAGATGGTCTGCTCTATCGCTTCATTCCCAAGGTTCCTCGTCAATTGAAGGCCGGAGGTCGTCTCCAGGCGCTCGCACTCCGTGACCAGGCCGGCTCGGATACTCGGAATTGGAGCCTGTGGAGTTCCGGGATTCCCGTCGGTGAGCAGCTCTCGGTGGAGTGGTTGGATCTGGAAGAAACGAACTCGCCTCTGGATGATCTCCGGTATCGGGGCCATGCGGCTGGGGCGGCTCTGTTTGCTCGCGGCGAAGGGATGTGGTTTAGCGAAGACACGTTCTACTTTGCCTGCACCGGCGGGGGACGTCGCAAAAACGGTCAAATCTGGCGTTACAGGCCAAGTCCGGCCGAGGGAACACCTCAGGAACAGAAGCAACCGGGCACGCTGGAACTCTTCATCGAACCAGACGATTCCAATCTAATGAAGAACGCCGACAACCTTACCGTGGCACCCTGGGGTGACGTGGTGGTGTGCGAAGACCGCGGGACCGATGTGGTGAGGTTGGTCGGGGTTACGCCCCAGGGCACACTGTATACATTGGCCCACAACCAACTCCGCAGCGAGTTCGCCGGAGCCACCTTCACGCCCGATGGATCAACGTTACTGGTCAACATCCAGGGTCAGGGTGTGACCCTGGCCATCACCGGCCCCTGGTCTTCGATCCAAGCGACCTGATCTGGGGAATTGGGTTTGGGGTCGTAGCTTCGGATCAGTCCCACTTACAGGGATACTGGCTCCATTCGAGAAAGAAGCCTCTGCGCGAACAGTGACCGCCTCGCCTTCGTCTTCTTCCGGCCTTCGAAATTCGCCTGTTCGATATTCTACGGTTTAGCCTTCATCGGTTGCCTTCTCCAGAGCAAGGAAAAAGGCTAAATCACGAACCGCCGAACACCGAACATGCGAACGCCGAAGTGAATGTAACACCCATCAAGTTTCAGCCTGGTCTCGCTTCTGCATCGACTGGACGATTGACTTGATCTCCTCCAGGCGATCCTTCCGTGCGATCAGGGTCCTGTTCCCGGCTCGCACTGCCACTATCCCCTCGACTCCAACCAATACGACCAGTTCGTCCGGATCATCGCAGTAGACCAGATTACCGGTCGAGTCCAAGGTGTGGAGCCTACCCCGATAGGCGTTGCCGGAATCATCGCTCTCCAGGAACTCCTTGAGTGCCATCCAGCCTCCCACGTCGGCCCAGGAAAAGGGTGCCACTACAGAGCGAACGTCCCTGGCCTTTTCCATCACCCCATAGTCGATCGAGATGGCCTCGAGGGGTTCGAACGCCTTCGTCAACGCTTGCGTCCAGTCGGACTTCCCATCCCGGTCCACTGCCGCCGAGATGGACTCGAGGTGAGCGGGTAGATGACCCCCTAGCTCCTCGAGAATTGCGTCAGCCGTCCAAACGAACATTCCCGAATTCCAGTAGTGTTTTCCCGACTCAGCGTATCGGCGGGCCGTCTCCAGGTCGGGCTTCTCTCTGAAATTGGCCAGTTCGTAGTGTTCGATCTGGTCCGATTTTTCGAGACGTTTCTCCATCTCCAAATACCCATAGCCCGTCGCTGGGTAGTCGGGGCGAATACCGAAAGTGTACAGACACCCGGCTTTGCGAGCGGCAGCTGCCGCAGAAACCAGGGTCTCCTGAAACACATCAACCGGGTCAATCAGGTGGTCGGCGGTCAGAGTAGCGATCACCGGGTTCCCAAAGCGCTTCTGTCCCAGCAGCGCACCCAGGCAGATGGCCGCTGCCGTATCCCGGCGCATCGGCTCCCCGATAACGTTTGCCGCAGGCAGCTCGGGGAGCTGTTCCCTCACCATCTCGACGAACGCTTGATTGGTCAAGACCAGGATTCGCTGACTGGGCAACAGCCCGGAAAGCCGATCGAAGCTCTTCTGTAGCAGGCTGCGGTCGCCAAAGAGCTTGAGGAACTGTTTCGGTCTGGAATCCGTGCTCAGCGGCCAGAATCGCGTCCCCGACCCTCCTGCCATGATGATGGCCAACAAATTGTCGTCAGTCCTCATATCGTCCTTTCGATCCTCATGTCGTCCTCTCGATTCGAACAAACATCTACATTTCTCAAGCCAACCCGACTATTCTATGAAGCCCTCGCCCTAATTCAAGCTTGCGGGGGCCGGACCTCGTATGCTCGAGAGATTTCTATAACCAAAGGATCCGAATGCAAACCCGAAACGGATCGACTCCATCTGAAGGGCCCGGTCTCATCCGAGCATTGGGTGCCGGCGCTGCGCTGGCGGCGGTCGTCGGAAATGTGATCGGCTCCGGTATCTTCCTGAAACCCGGAATCATCGCCGCTCAGGCAGGCGATTTCCGGCTCATCCTGGCGGCCTGGGTGCTCGGCGGTCTGGTGTGCCTGCTGGGAGCCCTCTGTTTTGCCGAATTGGCGGTCATGCTCCCGCATGCCGGAGGAGTGTACGTCTACCTACGCGAAGCCTACGGACGCCCGGTGGCCTTCCTCTTTGGATGGAATGAGTTCCTCTTCAACCGCCCGGGCTCGATCGGCGCCCTATCGGTCGCCTTCATAGGTGCCCTATCCAATATGCTGGGCTGGGAAGTCAGCGGCTTTCAGCAGATCCTGTTGGCTCTGGTCCTGATCGGCTCCATGGCCTGGGTAAACGTCCTGGGTGTAGTCTGGGGAGGACGCGTCCAAAGCGCCACCACCCTGGTCAAGGCTTCGTTTCTCGGAGTAATGGCGCTGCTGCCCTTTGGAATGGTCCTCATCACCGGCTCAGGCTTCGACCTCGGCAACTACCAGTCAACTCTGATCCAAGCTCCGGATGGCGAGTTCATGGCTCGCTTCGGTCTCGTCCTGCTGGGAGTGATGTGGGCCTATAACGGCTGGCATGGCGTCACGCCGGTGGCGGAAGAGGTGAAGAACCCCCAGAAAAACATTCCACTCGCTCTTTTCGGCGGTGTGGGGCTCCTGATCGTCCTCTATGTCTCCGCCAACATTGCCTACCACGGAGTCCTGTCCATGCAGGAAATGGCCGAGGCGGGACAGCATGCGGCTGAAACCATGGTAAGCAAGCTCTTGGGCCCCTTGGGAGCAGCATTGATGGCCGCCGTGATCATGTGCAGTACCTTCGGAGGCATCAACAGCAACCTGCTGCTGGCGCCGCGAGTCGCTTTTGCCATGGGCCGTGATCGGGTGCTATTCCCGCAGCTGGGTAGGGTCCACGCGAAATACCACACCCCTGCCATAGCCATCTGCATTCAGGCCCTGATGGCGGCGGTCCTGGTCGTCATCTCCGGGGTTCTGATCGAGATGTTGAACTGGGAGAAGAGCATCTTCCACATGTTGACCGATTTCGTCATCTTCGCAGCCAGCATCTTCTACGTTCTGGCTGTGGTGGGAGTCCTGGTACTGCGGCGTAAACACCCGGAGTGGCCGAGATCCTACCGAACCCTGGGTTACCCAGTGGTTCCGCTGCTTTACGTGGGCTTCTACACCTGGTTCCTGGGGCAGGTCTACCTGGGCAAGACTTTCGAAGCCAATGCAGGCCTACTGCTGATCGCCTGCGGTTTGCCGGCCTTCTACGGCTGGCGATCCTGGATGGCCCGACGGAATTCGTCTGAACGTCCGAACGTCTGAACGTCTGAACGTCGCTAGGGAACATATCTATCGACGTAAGATCAAAACACAGCCGCGCACGGCTTGAAGGTTCTGCAATCTGAAGCCAAGTTCCGAGGAGTAAGCGGGACTGATGTGTTCACCGGAATGATCCATTGTGGCCGGTGGCGCGATCGACCCCATGGACGCATCTTCCATTTCCAGGCCGAAGGCTGGCTCTGCCGTGCTCAGGGCGAAGGCAAAAATGGGACGGCGGCCTGGAGGCCACCGCTACGAGCTGATCATCTGCTTGATGACCTGGCCGTGGACGTCCGTTAGCCGCATATCCCTTCCCCCATGGAAATAGGTCAGCAGCTCATGGTCCAGTCCCATCAGGTGCAGAATCGTGGCGTGAAGATCGTGGACGTGAACTTTGTCCTCGACGGCCTTATAACCGAAATCATCGGTGGCACCGATGATCTTTCCCCCCGGGACTCCGCCCCCCGCCATCCAGGTGCTGAAGCCTCTGGGGCTGTGGTCGCGACCCCCTTGGCCTTCGCTTGTCGGGGTACGGCCGAACTCACCCGCCCACACCACCAGGGTCTCGTCTAGCAGGCCCCGGGACTTGAGATCCTTTAGCAGCCCCGCCATCGGTTTATCGGTCTCCCCGCAGTGCAACTCATGATTGGTGTCCACATTGCTGTGGGCATCCCAGGTATCGGCGCCGTGCCCACCCCCCGAGTAGACCTGAACAAAGCGGACGCCCCGTTCCACCAGGCGTCTTGCAATGAGGCATTTACGTCCAAATTTCTCGGTCCGGGGATCTTCCAGACCATACATGCGTCGGGTCGCTTCTGACTCCTTGGTCAAATCGACGGCCTCCGGGGCCGACTGCTGCATGCGAAAAGCCAGCTCATAGCTTGCAATCCGCGCCATCAACTCCTGATTTTCGGGGCCTGCAGCACCCCGAAGCCGATTCAGCTCGCTCAGAAGATCAATCTGATTCCTCTGCTGTGCGGAAGTCACCCCGGTCGGTGGTTCCAGAGACAGGATAGGATCCCCGGTTGGACGGAACTGTGTTCCCTGGAAAGTTGCCGGCATGTAGCCTGAAGACCAGTTGGGAGCACCCGAGATGGGACCACCTCGATGGTCCAATAGCACCACGAAAGCGGGTAGATTCTGATTGACCGTACCCAGTCCATAGGTTACCCATGACCCCAGACTCGGATGTCCCTGGCGCAGAAAACCGGTGTTCATCTGAAGCAGGCCCGAGCCGTGCGCAAAGCTGTCGGCGTAGGTGCCCCGGATCAAGGCAATATCATCCACACGTTGAGCTAAATGCGGATACAAGTCGGACACTTCCATGCCCGACTGTCCCCATTTCTGGAACTTCCGGTTGGTGCCCATCAAACCACCGGATCGAAGCTTACGCAGTTTCAAGAGCGGATCTGCGTCGAAGCCCGGCATCGGTTGACCATGACGCTTGGTCAACTCTGGCTTGGGATCCCAGAGGTCCACCTGGCTGGGTCCGCCGTACATGAAAAGAAAAATGCAGGACTTGGCCCGCGCTGGAAAGTGTGGCTGGCGCGGAGACAGGGTTGGCCTTCCCAGGCCTTTCGCCTGGACCGTCCTGCCCAAGAAGCCGTCCTGGGCAAGTAAGAAGGTCAGGGCTGTCCCGGCAAAGCCCCCTCCCGCCTCCCACAGAAACTCGCGCCGAGTGCGCCCACAGGGAGTTGCGTCGGGATGCTCGAATTCGTGGTCGTACTCTGGCTTGCTCACGATCCCCTCACCTGATTCAAGTTAGTTCATGTAGAAAAACTCGTTCGTATTCAAGAGCGTCAGACAAAACGATTGTAGCGCCCTGAGCTGCGCACTTTCGGTTTGTTCTGACGACGACTCTTCGCTCTCAATCTGCCGCTGCTGCCTGGCCAGGAAGTCTTGAGCTGCCGACAGCTCTGCCGGATCAGGCTCCCGGGCAAGCGCCACCTGGAAGGCCCGGGACACCTGCTTTGCCAGCCCCTGCCCCGACCCACGCTGGATGCGATCGGCAAAATGACGTGCCTGCTCTTGCATGAAGTCGCCATTGAGAAAAATGAGTGCCTGTGGCCCAGTGGTTGAAACTCTCCGCTGTTCGCAGCTGGAGGTGGTGTCGGGGGCGTCGAGAACCTCCAGTTCAGGCACCACCAGACTGCGTTTGACAAAGATATAGATGCTGCGGCGTAAGGCCTGATCTTCCTCCGACTCTTCCCAGTTTTGCCCGGGTACCGACTGCCCCGCCAACACCGCCTCGGGTACCTTAGGATAGACGCTGGGACCGGACCTCTCCAGATTAAGCCTTCCACTTACCCAGAGGACGGAGTCGCGAACCATCTCGGCCTCCAACCGGCGCGGGCTCCAGCGCCATAACAGGGTGTTGTCGGGGTCCAATTCGGCTGCCTGAGCGTGCCAGGTCGAAGAGCGCCGAAAGGTAGCCGAATTGACAATCAAACGCTGCAGCTCTTTGACACTCCAGCCAGAACGAACCAGCTCAGCGGCCAGATGGTCCAAGAGCTCGGGATGGCTGGGCCGTTTTCCCATGACGCCAAAATTGTTCTCGGTGGCAACCAGACCCTCTCCGAAATGTGCCTGCCAGATGCGGTTGACCAGGACGCGGGCAACCAGTGATTGAGCTTCCTGGATCATCCAGCGTGCCAGCCAACGCCTGCGTCCTGTCGAGTTGAAGGTGGGCTCGATGGGCCCAGTTCGCGTCTTGAAGTCCGCCATTTCCCCAAAGACACCAGGCACAGCCGGCTCAACCTCATCTCCAAGAATGGAGGGTTCACCGCGCACCAGGATCCGGGTCGTGGGCGCATAGGGAGAATCTTCGTACCAGATGTAGGCACGAGGGGGCTCCTTCGGCCGCGCAGCATCGATCTCTTCGATCTCCTTTTTCCAGCGCTTGAGATTTGACGCTTCGGTCGCTTCCGCCTCAGCTAGAATCTCTCGATCCAACCGCTGATTGAAGTTCTCGATCAACGCCTTCTGTTCATCCGAGCGTTTCTCGGGGTCGGTCCGGAAGGCCAGGACCGTTTCAGCATGGTCCAACCAACTGAGGTCGGCAGCAGCCTCTTTCTTCCGGGCTAACAGACGGGGAAGAATCTCGTCTCTCAGCTTCTCGATATCTCGCTCGCGTGCGCCGACCTCAGCGTCTGCGAGCGTGATCGCCACCCGATAGACATCCAACTCTTCAGCCGTGCCGACCAGGCGGTCCAGTTCTTTCCGCTTGTCCTGGGGTCGTTTGAGGGGCTCGAAAAAGGCAAGCATCTGATAGTAGTCCCTCTGCGAAAAGGGCTCGAACTTGTGGTCGTGGCAACGAGCACAACGGAGGGTCAGACCCAGAAAGGTCGTGGCCGTCACCCCCAGGACGTCATCCAGCTGATCGTAGCGGTCGCGCCGTTTTTCGGCAGGTTCGTCATCCCAGGTACCCAGTCTCAGAAAAGTCGTGGCCACTTGAGAGGTCGCGTTCGAGCCCTCAATTTCGTCCCCTGCCAGTTGTTCGGTGAGGAAGCGGTCGAAGGGCTTATCCTGATTGAAGGCCTCAATCACATAGTCCCGGTAGCGCCAGGCGTGGGGCTTGGTTCCATCGCGCTCGTAGCCGTTGGACTCCGCGTATCGGGCCACGTCGAGCCACTGCCGCGCCCAGCGCTCTCCATATTGGGGTCGGCTGAGAAGATCCTCAACCAACCTTTCGGCTGCGTCAGGAGCTGAATCCCCCAGAAAAGCGACAACCTCTTCCTGGGTCGGAGGAAGTCCGGTCAAAGACAAAAACAAGCGGCGAACCAGTGTCCTTCTGTCCACCAGGGGTGCCGGCTCTATCCCGTTCTTTTCCAGCTTTCTCAGGATGAAGGCATCGACGGATGTTGCGACCTGATCAGCCGACTCGACCCCTGGAACCCCCTTCGAATCCAGTGGTACGAAAGCCCAATGCTCGGATCCTTTCGTCTCCGCCGTGCCCGGTATCTCCGAATCTGGACCCGACGCTCCGGCGTCGATCCAGGCCCGAAGCAGATTCATCTCGGGCGGACTCAACTTGTCCTCTCCCATGGGCATGCTCTGATCCAGGACCCGTTGAAAAAGCAGACTATCCTCAGCTGAGCCCCTCTTTATTGCCGGTCCTTGACTGCCGCCATTGACCATCGACGCTGGAGTGCGAAGGTCCAACTCACCCATACGAACCGTTTCACCGTGGCACTGAAAGCAGCGGCGATTCAAAAGCGGGAGAACGTCGCCCTCAAACGTAGGCACCGAGGCGCCGGGCAGGCTGACGCCGACTGCAATACCCAGAAAGGTCGTAAGCACCCACTGTCGCATTGGAAGTATTATGCTCCCGTAGACGGCTTATCTGCAATCGGACCGGGCGCGGTCCGCCGGCGGTTCGACGCAGGTTTGACAAATCTTCTATATGGCCGCTATTCTTGCCCGCCGTTTGGGCGAGCTCATGATTCCGATTCCTGAGGCATACGACTGGATCGACCCTGGTGCGGAGCTCCCACCCATCTTCGAGCCCGAGGATGTCGAGAGCTGTCGCCGCTGGATCGTGGAGAAGAACCGGGAACAAGCATCGGTCCTGGTTGTGGGTGGGGGCAGTCACTGCTTTCTCGGCAACCGTCCCCGCCGCACCACCGACATCCTTTCCCTGCGCAGGTGGAACCGGGTGCTCGAGCACAGCCCCGGAGACTTGACCGTCTCGGTCGAGGCGGGATGTCCCCTGACCCAACTCAATGAAGTCTTGGGAAGGGCGGGTCAATTCCTTCCCTTTTTTCCCGTCAATCATCAAGAGTCGACGATCGGTGGCCTGGTTGCGACCGGCCTCGCGGGTCCCTATGCAGGCTCCCTGGGCGGTATACGAGACTATCTGATTGGGATCGAGGTGCTCCACCCCGAAGGTGTCGTCAGCCACGCCGGTGGAAAGGTGGTCAAGAACGTGGCTGGCTACGATCTCTGCAAACTCTACACCGGATCCATGGGTTCCCTAGGCGTGATCACACAGGCGACCTTCAAGGTCCGTCCCCTCCCCGCCGAGTCACAAACAGCCCTTCTCGCTTTTCCGACTTCGGCGAGTTGGTTGAGGCGGTGGTCGACATACGCAATCAAATCGATCCAGCAGCCCTGGATCTGGTCCTGGCCGACGACAACTTCACGCGTCCTTTCTTGGAGTCGGCACTCGCTCCTGACTCGCCCTCACCCCCGTTCTGGATTGCTACTCAGGCTTGGGACTCAGCCCCGCTCACCGCCTGGAAAACGGAAACCCTGCGCAGCCACCACCCTGGCGCCTATCTCCTGGATTCTGACTCTGAACGGCAATTCTGGATCGCCCAGGAGAGTGCCTTTCGTAGTGCCCTGAGTCCAAAGAGCGAGGTGACCGTCCTGAGAGTCAGCAGTCCACTCAGCCTCCTGAATCAAGTTCATGATCAACTGACCCAGAGGGTTTCTTGCGAGGCTGCCAGCGGCCATCTGCGAAGCGGTACCCTCTTCGTCTTCACCAAGCAGCCCGAGGCACTGGGAGAGTTTGAAAAATTGCGCCAGGAATGGAAGGACCAGCAGGTCTACGGCACGGTCTTCAAGAACGGCCTTCTGAGCGACGAGGACACAATCGACGTTTGGGGTCCAACCTCTCAGCCGCTGGAGATCATGGCCCAAATCAAGGAGAAATTCGATCCCAACGCCATCCTGAATCCAGGCCGGTTCTGGGGAGGTCTTTGATTTCGGAGCGGTGCTGAATCATTCAGTGGGTAACTTTCGGTCCGCCAGACGAACACTTCATATCGGAACAGGCGTTTCTGGATCATGGGAGCCTGAAGCGCGAGCGAGGGGTTGGGGAGCAGGGACGAATGCTCCCCCCTGCGTCTGTTCGGCTTCGGTTTTGCCCAACCCCTCGCTTGCGCTTCAGGCTTCCCTAAACTGTCGCAACCAGTCGACTCGTCGGCGATATTGTATGGGCTTGTCAGGGCAAACTCCGCTTAATCAGATCCGCTAGCTTTTTCCCGACGAACGGCGTGAGCTCTTCGACGCTGGCCTGACGGATCCTATTGAGGCTTCCGAAGTTTCGCAGCAGCCGTTTCTTCCTTTTGTCGCCGATCCCAGGAATCTCATCCAATTCGGACGCGAAGTCTCGGATCGTTCGCCGTTTGCGATGATAGGTGACGGCGAAACGATGGGCCTCATCTCTGATTTCCTGGGCGAGGTGAAGTACTGGGGAGGTCTTGTCGAGAGTCAGGGGGTCCTCCTGCCCCATGATGAAGATCTCCTCTTCCCGCTTCGCCAGGCTGATGAGCGGGGTCTCCTCTGTGCCCAGGCGGGATAGGGCCTGATAGGCCGTGTGAAGTTGCCCCTTCCCACCGTCTATCAGAATCAGGTCCGGCATCGCGCTGCCCTCGTCCAGAATCCGTCGGTAGCGGCGATGAACGACCTCATGGATCGAAGAGAAATCGTCGGATCCCTCTACCGTCTTGATCCTGAACTTGCGATATTGACTCCGCTGCATCTGTCCGTCTTCACAAACTACGAGAGAAGCCACGGTCTCCGAGCCCTGAATATTGGAGACATCGAACCCTTCGATCCGGCGCGGAGGCTTCTGCAGATTCAGCTCGTCCCGAAGGGCCTCCAGGATCTTCCATTTTTCTGACTTGAGAATCTTGAAGCGGCTCTCGAAAGCGATCTTGGCGTTACGCTCCACCAGGAGAAGAAGGTTGTGTTTCTGCCCCCTCTTGGGTACGAGGATGCGCACCTGCCTACGTCTTCGTGATTCACTCTTGGAGCAGAGCCAGCTTCGAATCAGCTCCTGGTCCGCGATCTCGGTGGGCAGATAGATCTCGTCGGGAACAAACCCGGCATTGAAGTAGTACTGTTGAATCGCGTCGCTCAGGAAGTTGGCGGGCCGAAAGAACTGAAGATTCTCCCAATAGAACTCGCGTTTTCCCACAATTCGGCTGTCGCGAAGCGTGAACAGCTGTAGGGCCAGCCGGGAGCCCTCGTGATAGTAGGCGAAAATATCCACGCTGTTCCGACCACCCAGGATCATCTTCTGCTCTTCGCTGAGGTCCCCCACCATGCGAATTCGGTCGCGATAGAAGGCTGCGGCTTCATAGTGCTGCTCTCCAGAAGCCTCCAGCATCTTCTGCTTCAGGCTCCGAATCAGCTCCTCGTTCTTTCCCTCCAGCAAGAGAATGACATCCTTCACTGCCCGGCTGTACTCGTCCTCGGTACAAAGACCATTTACGCAAGGACCGAGACACCGCTTTATGTAATACTCCAGGCAGGGACGATCCAGACCCCCGTCGATCTTGATATCACAGGTTCTCAGCATGAAGTGGCGATTGATGATCTTGATGGTGTTGCGAGCCAGCGACGCCGGCAGATAAGGTCCAAAATAGAGGGCTCCATCGTTGAGGATCCTTCGAGTCAACAAGACCCTTGGATAGGGCTCATTTACCGTCAGTTTGATCAACAGGAAGGCCTTGTCGTCCTTCAGATTGATGTTGAATTTGGGTTTGTGCCTCTTGACCAGGCTGCTCTCGAGAATCAGCGCTTCCAGTTCGTTGTCCGTGACAATGTATTCCAGATCCCGTATATGCTGTTTGAGCACCTCGGTTTTGTGGTCTGTTGTCCGTGACGACTGGAAATACGAACGGACACGGTGTCTGAGGCTCTTCCCCTTACCGATGTAGATGATCTTGTGGCGGGCGTCTTTGAAGAGGTACACGCCGGCCTTGGCAGGAAGGCGCTCCAGCTTGGACTGGAGGATCTCCGATTCCATGGCTGAGATTATATAGCGGTCCGCTGCCAGGTATCTGTCTAGCGTCCTCTTCTTCCCTTGCCCTTGCCCTTGCCCTTGCCCTTGCCTTTGCCCTTGCCTTTGCCTTTGCCTTTGCCTTTGCCCTGACCGCATCCGCCACTTACATCAAGGCTCCAACCCGGACCGGCATTGAACGCTCCAGGCCAGAAAAACAAGGGACGACTGGGGGCGGGCAAGGGCAAGGGGGGCTAGACGCTTGACAGGCAGGCTGGCAGCCCTTAGCCAGCAATCTCGCTAGAGAAGGTGTCGGAGGGATCGGAATGCCAGCCATGCCGCAGCACACGGACCTTGACGCACTGGCGGCCAAACTCGATCGCTTCTTCAAAGCTGGGCATGTAGATATCGATAATCTGGCCCTTGACGGCGGATCCAGTGTCCAGAACGGTATAGATACCGCTATACCTTCCGGCTTCCACCTCAATCACAGAGCCAATCGGGAGAGTCGAGGGGTCCGCGGCGACGATGCCCCGTTTCACATACACACCCGAACGCGTAATACCGCTGTCACAATAGGCAGTCGCTTCGAAAACCTGATAGTCGGGCTCTGATGGCTCGTCGAGGCTGACTTCTACTACGGGAGCGGGCTCTGGCACCAAGGGCGCGGGCTCCGATCGCAGAGACGAAAAACGGAGAATCACGACCGAGCAGAGCAGCAGAGAAATAGAAAACAGGGGAATGCGTATCCACATTTTCTTACGACTACCTTCCTCTCATCCCTGCCCCACCTTCAGCTCTCTCATGCAACTTGTAGCGATAGACGCCGAGGGGTGTGAAAGGTTTCAGTTCCGGTTCACTTTTCGGGGACGGATGAGCCGTTTTCCAGTGATGAGTAAGCAGACCTGGAAACAGCACATATCAGGTAGATTTTAAGGGATCGCACTGACAACTCGCTTCAAAGCCTTCACTTCAAACCTTGCTGTGGCTGCAGAGGATGGATTTGTCCCCAAGAATGGTGTTGCGGCGCACCGTTGCTTCCTCGCCAATCGAGGCACCCCGACCCAGAATAGCTCCCGTGACCACGGCGCCCTTTTGGATGCGGCAGCCGGGCCAAAGAACTGAATTGCGGATTCGCGCGCCCTCTTCGATCCGACAGTTGCTACCAACTACCGAATGTGAGATTCGGACACCGGGTTTGAGGGTACAGGACTGATCAATCAGGGAGTCTCCCTCGACCTGTATTCGAGGATCTGGGCGTTTTTGACGAGTGTCGGGGAAGGCAGCGAACGCGGGGACCTCGATTCTTCCGTCAAGGCAGTCCATGTTGGTTTGGAAGTAGTTATCGGGGCGGGTAATTTCACGCCAATAGGACTCGAAAACAGAGGCGAAAAAGGGTACCTGACGCTGCAATAAGAGGGGGAAGAGATCGCGCTCGAAGGAAAAAGGAATCTCTCCGGGAATCGACTGGAAGATCTCCGGCTCAAAGACGTAGACGCCGGCATTGATCGTGTTCGCACGTAGGGACTTTCCCCGAGGACGTTCCACAAAGCCAGTTACCCAGTTGTTGCGGTCCATTTCCAGAACCCCATAGGGTCGTGGATTGTCGACCCGACAGACCCCAACAGTCACGAGAGCGCCGGAATCCTTGTGTTGTGCCAGGACCTCTTCGAGAGACAATTCAGTCAGTATGTCTCCGTTGATTACGACAACGGTGTCATCGATCAGGTGCTCTGCCTTCTTCAGGGCCCCTGCGGTCCCCACTGGAGTACTCTCGACCTGGTAGCGGAGAAGAACCCCCAGATCTGAGCCATCACCGAAGGAATCACGGATTTTACGGGGTTGGTGAGCCAGGCTGAGGATGACCTCCCGGATCCCGGCTTTCTTGAACTGGTCTATCTGGAACAAGAGCAGCGGAAAGTTGGCTACGGGAAGAAGGGGCTTGGGAGTGGTAATGGTCAGCGGCAGCAATCCACTGCTGGAACCACCGGCCAGAATCAGGGCTTTGATCACATTCGGGAATGCTAGCACCAAGGGATCGCAGTGAGCAACCCGTCTGTGCAGTCTCTGCACGCGTTTCTACAGTCGTCTTGGCTTAGTGCCTCAAGCAATCCAACCGAGCCTGGTACAGTCAGGGCACGCGATTGCGGCGCCGTATGGACTTGCGGTGAGAAAGGTCTGGCTGGTACAACCTCGATGCGAAGTATGTTAGATTGACGAAATCCATGAATCTTCCGAACGCGCTGACGGTCACCCGGATCTTCCTGGTCCCAGTGTTGCTCGTGGTGCTCCTGACGGGTCGCTTTGCCGAGCGAGAGCTCTGGGGCTTCGTCGTCTTTGTCGCCGCTGCGATCACGGACTACTTCGACGGTTACTTTGCACGTAAACGATTCCAGGTCACCACGCTCGGCAAACTCCTGGACCCGATTGCGGACAAGCTGTTGATCTCGGCAGCGTTTGTTGCCCTGGTCGAGTGGCAAGTAGCCCCCTCCTGGATGGTCATCATCGTCATTGGCCGCGAGTTCGCCGTGACCGGGCTTCGCAGCATCGCCTCGGCGCAGGGTCTGACCATCGATGCCTCCCGGCTGGGCAAGTACAAAATGGCGAGTCAGGTGCTCTGCGTCAGTGCCCTGATTCTGGGAACTCGTTATTCGACCTGGCTGCTGCATCCGGTTGGAACAGTTCTCCTGTGGTTGGTTGTGGTCTTGGCCTTTACGTCGATGGTCCAGTATTTTCGCAGATTCTGGAGTCAGATAGACGAGAGCATCAAGTACCCCAAGCTTCAGGATCACGCTGAAACGCCGTTGAAACACAGTGGCGGCTCCAATGCGGCCATTAATCCCTGAAGAGCACCAGGATCTGATCCGGATCGCCCCATGAACAAGCTGTGTTTACCCCTGGCTGAAAGCACGCTACCGTCCCTTGAGCGCAAGATCAGGCAGTACAGCGATAGGGTCGACTATATCGAGATTCGTCTGGACTATTTGTCCTCGCCCGCACTCCCCAGCCTTCCGACACAGGCACGAGCCGAGTTTCTCGCCACCTGCAGACCACCCCGTGAAGGGGGGAAGTTCGAAGGAACCGAGCAAGACCGGCTTCGGCTCCTGAGCGCTGCCGCCCGCGAGGGATTCGCCTGGGTTGACCTGGAACACGACGTGGATGACGACCCCGATCTACCCAGCTCGACTCGGGTAGTTCGCTCCGTTCACTCCCTCGATCACTTGCCCGACAATTTGCCCGGTCTCTTCCGAAAGCTGGAGCGCCGGGGAGGAGATGTGGTCAAGATTGCGGCTAAGATCTCCTCTACTCGAGAACTGGTCGGGCTGCTGTCCTGGATGGAATCCCTGCCCGCCGAGAAACCCTACATCGTTTTGGGAATGGGTGACCTGGGACAACCGTCTCGATCCCTGGGGGCCTTTCTAGGGAACTTCTGGACCTTCGTGAGCGAAGAATTGGAAAACACGGTGGCTCCAGGACAGTTCAGCCTGGAACAGGCCACCGATCTGTACGGGCTCGATCGTTGGGAGAGCACACCAGTGATCTACGGCATCGTGGGCAATCCGCTCGCCCACTCGAGGTCTCCGCAACTCCACAATCGACTCTTCCAGCATCATCGATTGGACAACCTCTACCTGCCTTTTCAGCTAGATGAACTGGACCCTTGGATTCAGTATGTCGAATCCAGCCGTCTCCGTTTTGCTGGCTTCAGCGTTACCCTTCCCTTCAAGACAGACGCAGCGAAGGTAGCTGATTCCAGCGATTCTCCCGTAGCTTCGATCAATACTCTTTGCCGCGGCGGGTCTGGATGGAGGGGACTCAACTCCGACTATCCTGCCTTCCTGGGCCCACTCACTTCACGACTTGCCCTGCAGCAAAAGAGGGCACTGGTACTGGGAAACGGAGGAGTGGCCCATACCGTGGTCGCCGCCCTTAAGAACGAAGGTGCTGAAGTCATGGTGGTGGGCCGCAACCAGGAAAGGGTGAGCCGGCTGGCCCAACACTACGGATGCAGCCACGCACTTTTCACGGATCTACCCTTGACAGCGGACCTCTGCGTCAATACCACCCCTGTCGGACAGTCTCCCTCAACGGAGGCTTCGCCGCTTTCGGAAGACCAAATTCGATTCGATCTGGTCTACGATCTTATCTATCATCCAGAACAGACGCGACTTCTGCAGATGGCGGCTCAAAAAGGTGCCCAGACCATTTCTGGAATGAAAATGTTTATAGAGCAGGCGGCACTTCAGTTCGCTGCCTGGACAGGCCTTGATCCGGACCGGGACTGGATGCGCGATCAAATGAACCAGATCCTGACTGGAAAAGAGTTTTCTCACCCAAAGACAATCGCTTGATAGGGATCCATGGAATGGCCACCCTTTAGAGTCCGGGTTCCTGCCAGCTCGAGCAACCTGGGTCCAGGATTCGACACGCTTTCTCTGGCCTTCGACCTCCATCTCATCGTTGACGTTACGCCGCGCGTAGACAAGGGGATCGAATGGCCTTCCGACTGGACGCTCCCTCTCTCAGAGAACATCTTGGACCGCGCCCTCCGCGTGGCCTTCAAAGCACTCGACTTCGAGCCCCCAGGCCTGAACCTGGCAATCGAGAACCCCATTCCTCTGAGGCGCGGACTGGGCAGCAGCGGAGCAGCCATCATCGCCGGAATCAAGATCGCCGAACAGATCACGGGTCGCAGGCTCAGCCAGAAGCAGATCCTGAAGATTGCCTACCCCTTGGAAGGGCATCCTGACAACTTGACAGCAAGCCTGTTAGGGGGTTGGGTCCTCTCCTGGGCGAGCGAAGGCGAAGTCGATGCAGTGCGCTTGCTAGAGTCCCTCTCCTGCCGGTTTGTGGTCCTTATACCAGAGGCAACCGTCGCCACACCCGAGGCCCGTGCTATCCTGCCTGACAGCTATTCACTGGGAGAGGCCGTCTTCAACCTGCAGCGCTGCGCCTTGCTTGTCCACGCTCTTCAGACCGGCGAGAAGACTCTCCTGAAAGAGGCCAGCAGGGACCGGCTGCACCAGGAATACCGCGCCCGGCTGGTTCCTGGATTGCCGGCCTTGCTGAACTGGGAAGGGGTCGAAGAAGATTGGGGCTCTTCCCTGTTGGCGACCTTCATCAGTGGTTCCGGTTCGGCGGTCGTTGCTCTGGTGGAGGACAACGAGCGAGACATTGGACGCTGGATGGTCGAGACCCTGGCCCGAGAGGGTACAGCTGCAAACTATAAGGTCTTGGAACTCGATCCGGTTGGCGCTCGAATTGAGCGTACAGCAGGTTAGGCAACTCCGATTGTAAACCAAGAATGAGGAGACTCAAATGGAGCAGGAAACAGGACGGGTAGCCCAGTACAAACGCGACGGACGCGGCCCCGATATCTGGTTGGCAGGAGACCCAGAGGACCTCAAGCAGTGGCTGCCCTTGGGGACAGCGGGCGTGGTCACGAACACGGTCGTCCTCAACCAGATGGTGAAGAAGTACGGTCAGCTAACAGAAGTCGTGAAGCGCTACCTCGACATCACGGACAAGCCCATCGTGATTGAAATCGACGGCCACTCGACGGACGAACTGGTTCGGGTGGGTAGGGCCTTCACCCAGATGTCGAGCCAGATCATCCTGAAGATCCCCTGTAGTGTAAACGGCTTGGCTGCGTTCCAGGCGGCTCGTGAGGTTGGTGTCGACACCTTCTGCACCACCGTTTTCTCCTTGAATCAGGCCTCAATCGTAGCCCAGGCCGGGGTGACCCACATTCTCCCCTTCTGCGAGCCGGTCAAGGAGATGGGAGGCGATTCCACGAAGCTGATCCGGGAATGTGTCCAGATGTTCCGGGGGTGGGAGCAACGCCCATTCATCACCGCCGCCCTGATGCGGTCGGCAGACACCGCCTACCGGGCGCTTCGCGACGGAGCCGATGGCATCATCATCTTCTGGCCCATCTTCAAGGAGATGCTGGAACACCCCCTCACACAGACCTGGAACCAAACCTTCATGGACGAATGGCTGGCGATGCACGAGGCGGGTCTTCTGCAGGGCATCCCGTTTGAAGGATAGCTTTCGGAACCGCGCACCAGAAGACAAGCACCAAGGAGTGAATCTCGGCTAGAAAACCAAACCGCTTTTTAAAATCAATAGTTTAGAGCTTGTGTGACCTTCCGGAAAATCATCGGAACCGGCCATTTTCTAACATTTTCACCAACAACTCAGAGAAACTCAGGAGAAGGACCTATATCGGACTCCCTACTTAATTTCTTAGCCCTTGCCCTTGCTCGGACTTCATTTCCTGGTTGCATCAATTCGGGGTACCTCTGTCAAGGGCTTTCCTTCGGCGTTCGCCTGTTCGGTGTTCTGCGGTTTGTGATTCAGCCTTTCTTCCTTGCTCCGGAGCAGGCAACCGATGAAGGCTGAAGCGCAGAATATCGAACAAGCGAATTTTGGAGGCCGGAGTGTCTTGCTGGCAGCCTTGCAACGGTGACGGCGCCGTCCGGCGAGCGGAGGCGTAGGATCTCCGATGTTCCGGCTGATGCTTCAGTCCCGACCGGCTTCCTGCGCCAGGATCTCAGCGATTTTGGCGAGCTGTTTCTTGTTCAACCCAGGGTATGCTGGTAGATATAGGATCCGTCCGGCAACCTCCTCAGCAACCGCTTCAACAGTCCAAGTCTCTCCCACCCGGTAGATGCTGTCCCACCCCTGTCTCTGGGCTATTGTCACTCCCGCCTGCAGGAGATGGGACTAGATACATCGCCTCACGTACTCGCCAAGCCGGGAGGAGTCCAATGGCTCCCCCGGTTCTTGCTCATAAAGCCGGATCGCACGTACTGCGAAGTTCTCCAAGGTTGTCCCTGCCACGGTCAGCTCGGCTCGGCTGAAGTGATAGCCCAAGAAATCAAACCCCTTGTCGATCCGACCAATGAGCGAAACGAGAGAAACTGGGATAAAGATCAGGGGAAAGGCTAAGTCTTGATTTCGTAAACTGATATGTACTCAGATGAATTGAGATGGAATCAGACGAAAACCCGTGGTATTGGTCACAAGCACCACACGCAACCGGATGCTCTCACTTCATTTGCCCGCCTCGACCGTTACTCGAAGATCTGACGGAAGACCTTAGCCCATCTAACCAGGCCTGCCGCTATCATGGCGGTGGTACAATGAGGCCCGTGACCGATCGTTACTCACGCCAGATCTTGTTCTCGGGGATAGGCCAGGAAGGACAGGATAAGATCCGGAACGCCCGAGTTGTTCTGGTGGGCTGCGGCGCCTTGGGAACGGTGAGCGCCGAGCTTCTGGTCCGCGCTGGCGTGGGGCGGCTGCGGCTCATCGATCGCGACTTCGTCGAGGAAAGTAATCTTCAGCGGCAGAGCCTCTTCACGGAGGCGGATGCGCGCGCGGCCACGCCCAAGGCTGTGGCCGCTGAAAAGGCCCTCCGATCTATCAACTCCCAGGTCGCCATCGAAGGTATTGTTCAGGATCTAACGGTTGAAAACATTGAGGATCTATGTCGGGAAAGCGACATCATCGTTGATGGAACCGACAACTTCGAAACCCGATATCTGATCAATGATTTCTCTGTAAAACGGGGCATACCCTGGGTTTACGGGGCCTGCGTGGGCAGCTACGGGACTGCTTTCCTGGTCCGTCCGGGAGCTACATGCTGTCTTCAGTGTCTTTTCCCCGAGCCTCCACCCCTGGGAAGCGTGGAAACCTGCGACACTGCGGGAGTCCTGGGCTCGGTAGTACACGCCGTGGCTTCCTTCCAGGTAGCTCAGGTCATGAAGATTCTGGTAGGGCAGGTGCCCGGTGAGCGAGTACTCAAGGTGGACGTCTGGGAGGATCACTGGCAGCTGATTTCGGCGGCAGGTGCCCGAAACCGGAACTGCTCTTGCTGCGGTGAACGGAAATTCCGCTACCTGGAAGCTCAAGAGAGGTCTCACTTGACTCGGCTGTGTGGCAGAGATGCAGTTCAGGTCCGTCCCAGCCGGATGACACAACTTGACTTCCCGCAGCTGGGCGAACGCCTGGCGAAGAGTGCTAAAGTCCGCTACAACGAACACATGATGAGAATTCAGATCAACGGATATGAGATTGCCTTGTTTCCCGACGGCCGTTCGATCATCAAGGGAACCGACGATTTCGCGGAGGCTCGTGCCGTCTATGCCCGGTATATTGGGAGTTGACCTGAGATTTGAAGAAGAGGTCATTTGAAGAAGAGGTCACAGGTCACAGGTCGCAGGTCGCAGGTCGCAGGTCGCTGAGGGAAGGCATCTATAGATGCGAGAGCAAAACAGAGCCGCGCGCTGGGCCGAAGCTGTCGGCTTCCCGGTTCCTCCCCAGGGCAGAAAGTGGTGAGTTTGGAGAATTCGTCTTTCGTCCTGCTCTTTTCCCTCTTGAACGGAATCTACCACGGCATGGGAGCGGACCACATGCTGGCGGTTTCGACGCTGGCCAGGAGGGGAGCCAGGCGCGCTGACGTAGCCCGCCTAGGCCTGCGTTTCGGGATGGGTCATGCGGGTGTGCTCCTGATCTTGTGCACCCTGGCCTTGATCTGGAATTTCTCGGTTTCACCAGCCTGGGAGTCAAAAGCAGAAATCTTCGGAGGCGCTCTCCTGATTCTGCTCGGCGGATGGACCTTCCTGGAGTGGCTGCGGGAGGCCGGACACATCCATTCCCATCAACACACGCATGCCCCTGGCGCCGCCGCCCACTCCCACTATCACTTCCATTTGCAGGGGGATCATCCGAAAGAACACACGCATCCCCATACCTCTACACTGCTGGGAGCCTTGTTTGCGCTGAGCGGCCTACGGGCCCTCCTGATCACCGCCGTTCCGATTCTGCAGAGTAGGTCTCTGTGGCTGATCTTGCTGTATCTGGGCGTTTTCGGGCTGGGCATCGTACTCTCCATGACCGTCTGGGGACTAGTAGTCGGCAGCGCTCTCAAAGGGGAAAGGTCAGGCCACTGGGTCAGCCTAACCCTGAGTCTCAGCAGCGTTGCTCTGGGAATCTACTGGATCGGCGCGGCTGGAGGTTCGGTATGATGGAGAGCAGATTCACGATGAATCGAGGGCGTCTTCCAAAGGGGGCATTGAAGTTTATGTGGCGAATCCTGAACCTGGGCAGGCCAGGAATACGTATTGCGATCGCATTTTCCTGCCTTGTACTCTGCAGCTATCCTCCTCAACAGACCTTCGCCGAAGAAAACGATGCGGGACAGAAGAAGGCCCGTAAGGCAGTAGAGAGAGCCATCAAGGCCATGGGTGGGGATGCTTTCCGGAATATCCGAAACTCACAGAGCAAGGGCCGATACTTCGTCTTCATCAAAGGCCGCAAAGGGTTTGCGCGCTACCACGACTGGACTGTGTACGGCCCAATCAAGTCCCGCTTCCAGCTTGGCAAGGGCGATAACCAGGAGGTAGGTATTTACAATCTGGAGTTGGGAAAGGCATGGAAGCTGGAGGGCGAGAGTGAAGTCAAAGAGCTTAAGGAAAAAGATATCAAGAATTTCAAAAAGGCGGTCAATCGAGAGTGGAGTCTCTTGCTGAAAAAGAGAATCGATGAAGAAGGCATGAGCTTGTTCTACTATGGTCCCGATGACGTGGCAGGAGAGGGTCGATGGGAAGCAGTGGAGTTTCTGGATCCCACCAACGCCTCGAGCGTCGTCTTCTTCGATCTGGAGACCCATCTACCTCAGAAGATCGAGTCCGAGGTCACCGACCCCAAAACCGGTGTGCGTTACAAAGAAGAGGTTGAACTGTCCAACTGGCATACCATCGACGGGGTCTACACCCCTCTTCGAAACGACGAATACCACGATGGTGAGATGGCCCAGCAAATACACATTGAAGAGATCCACTTCAACGTCAGCATTCCTGAGGAATACTTTCTAAGACCGGTCGTGGAGGAGGAAGAGTAGCGGCTACTAGTGTTATGTCCTGGAAGTTCGGTGCATAAGTCTGCGAGGCATGGCCGCCGTATGGTTCGTTCAGTAAGCCGAGTCTTTTATCTTACTTTGTCCGCCATCCTTGTATCGATCGCGCTGGGGAGTTGCGCCGACGCGCCACCCGTTGCTGCCCCTGGAAGTTCGGACAACTACACGGATCCGCCTGAGGTGGACAGCTACCCCTCGGCGCAACCAATCATTCAGAAGTGGATCGATGACATGGATCTCACCAAGATCCGCTCGCATGCCTGGGACATCTGGGCATCGATCACTTCAGACTCGAGCCAGGAAGGCTTTCCCGTGTGGGAAACCTGGTACTCGGGCTATGAGGTCTTCGTGCTCGCCGCCAACACCGAAGGCAGAGCCAGACGCTCCTTCCGTGACTTCGAGGCCCCACACCAGTCGATCCATGCGGCCCTCGAGACCGGAATCCCCATCGACCAGCCCGAGCGTATGACCTCATTTAATCGTTACACCCGAAGCCTGGCCGACCAGATTGTCCTCCACAAATACAACCTGAAATCGACCCTTGAGAACATCAATGCCTCCTGGACCAGCAAGACTCCGATCGAGGACCGGAAAATACTGACCTCTACCGGGCCGGTGGATCCCACCCAGATCTCCTTGAAGCCGGTCTTTCAGTTCATCAGCTCTCAGGAGCCCACGGCCGTCCCCTACTGGGCCGGCGTCGCTCCCCAATACACCACCGACCTGGCCAACCCGGAGCCGCACACCTGGAGACAGGCCGTTGTGGTCGATCCCAGCGGAAAGCTGCGCCCGGGCTCCACCTACTCGATGTCCTTCAACTCGGAACCCTCCCGGGAGCTGCCCGTGGTCTCCCTGGAGGATTTCTACAGCATCAAGCTGACCCAGTCCGATGCCGACGCCTTCACCAGCCATTCATTCGGATTTGGCTCTGGGGACGACGTGGGGAAAGCCAACCTGACCAGCAAGGCTGCCCTTCAAGAGGTCGTCAAGGAGGGGAACCTGGCCCTGTTGACGGCCATGCACGTGACCAGCAAAGAAATCCCCAATTGGACTTGGCAGACCTTCTGGTGGAGCTTCGATCCCCAGGACGCCCTCTACGGCAGGGGCAGACCCAAGAGTGTCCAGGGAGCCTGGGCCCACTACAACATGCGCACGGCTTACTTCATGGTGCAGCCCCCAGGAAAGCCCGGAGGCGAGCCCCTCCACAGCTTCAACCCCTATCTGGAAACCAATCTAAAGGGCACCGTTCCCGGCCCAATCTCCAAGAGCTCAGACGGTAGCGAGGCGCCGCTGGAGATCGCCTGGACGGGTCCAAGCACGAACTGCATGAGCTGTCATCGAATGGCGGGCTACAAGACCCAAGGCTACCAGCCCGATGGCTTTCTATCGCCGGCCGATCCGGCGCTGTTCGGTGATGGCACCAAGACAGACTTCCTCTGGTCCATCCCGTTGCGTGCCTACACCCCCCCAACGGAGTGATTCTTCCGCATCCCCGATCATGAAGATCGCAAACATCGAAGTCATCTCGAACCGCTACCCCCTGGTAACCGTCACAACCGACAGTGGAGTCACCGGCATTGGAGCGACTTCGGCCTCCCCGGCCTCCATTCGAAGCATCATAGGAAGCGAAGAGGACGGCCTTCGTCAGATGTTGATCGGGGAAGACCCAACCCAGACCAACCGGCTCTGGCGCAGAATGTTCTATGGCTATCCCGGAAACCGGGGGCGTGCTTGTGAGGGGGGAGTGGACGTCAATGCCATGGCTGCCATTGACATGGCCCTCTGGGACATCACAGGCAAGGTACGCCAACTTCCCATCCATCAACTCCTGGGAGGTGCGGTGCAGCCGCGGATGTTAGGTTACGCCAGCGCCACCGTTGCCGACATGCATGCAATGGAGCAACGGGGCGTGTGGGTGGACAAAACCGAAGACCAACTTCGCCAGGAATGCGAAACCTTCCTGGAACTGGGCTTCAAGGCCATCAAGTTCGGCTGGGGCGACGACTTCGGACCGCGGAGACAGAAACTGCTGGCCACAATTCGCGACACCATCGGATCCGAGATTCGCCTCATGCTCGACATGGGACCGCCAAATTACAGCAAGGGAATGCGGACGGTGAAGGACGTCCTTGAAGTCACCAGGGTGGCGGAAGAGTTCGAGGTCTATTTCCTGGAGGAACCGATGCTCCCAGATGACATCGCAGGTCATCGTGCGGTCAAGGAAAGCTGCGATGTAAGGATCGCGACCGGGGAAAGCTTGACCACCATCCGGCAGTTCATAGACTACTTGGAGCAGGAGGCAGTCGACGTGATCCAGCCCGACGCCCAACAGATAGGCATCACTCAGTTTTGCCGGGTGGCGCAAAGGGCCGAGGAGGATCGGATTCTCTGCATTCCCCACTCTCCCTGGACGGCGATGGCGGTCGCGGCCCACGTCAACGTGCTCTCTACCGTCATCAACAGCGTCATGATCGAGTATCCGGCTTTCGCCAGCTACGGAGCGGGCACCCGCGGTTACACCCAGACCCGAATCCTGCACGAGAACATCATCGAACACGCCCTTGTCTTCGAAAACGGATTCATCGAGCTTCCAGTCTCACCAGGGCTGGGGCTGGGTGACTACGTGCCTGCAGCGGTAGCAGAACTGGAGTCCTCGTGATCTCTAATCCCCTCTCGAAGGTAGTGGTAACCTGGTCTGGGCTGGAAGGCCCGATCAGGAAACGCTTTGAGCGGGATGTGGGGCTACGCGGCGTGGAGCTGTACATCGGCGACGACCGCGATGAAATTCTCGGGCAGCTTGGGGACGCAGAGGTCGCTTTCGTAGCTCCCTTCGACGCCGAGATGCTAGCTGCGGCCAAGCGGCTTCAATGGGTCCACGCCCACGTGGGAGGGGTTGAAAACTACCTGTTTCCCGAGATGGTGGCGAGTCGAGTTCCCTTCACCTGTATCAAATCGACTTTCGCGACGGTCGGCCGGGAATTCGCCATCGCCGCCATGCTTCTGTTCTCCCGCCGGCTGAACCACGTGATCGGAGCTGCGGCCCTCTCCATCGAAATCGAAAGCCGAGACCACGAGCTTCATCCCCAGGATCTGGCCGGCAGGACGGTCGGAGTCCTCGGTCTGGGTAACATGGGTACGGCCATTGCGCAGGGAGCAGCCTCAATAGGCATGCGGGTTCTGGCTCTAGCACGTACGCCCAGGCCAACCCCGGAGCAGGTCGATCAACTCTACACGTTAGAGAACCTCGACGATTTCCTGGCTCAGTGCGATTACGTCGTCACCGCGCTCCCGGTGACCGACCGGACCCGCGGGTGGATCAACGCAGCACTGCTGAGAGAGATGAAAAGTACGACCTATCTCATCGACTGCTCGGGACGATTGGCTCTCTACGATTTTGGCTCGCTGGTGCGCGCGATCGAGGAGGAATGGATCGCCGGAGTCTGTCTCCAACCGACCGGTCCAACCGGATCACCCGACGTACCACCCCCCTCTTCACCTTTCTGGCAACGTCCCAACGTCGTAGTTTCCCCCTGCCGCGGCACCTCGGTCGAGCAAGACGAGATCTGCCTGGAGCTTTTCTTCGACAACCTAAACCGCTACCGAACCGGCCAGCAGCTCCGTGACCTGGTGGACAAGCACGCAGGCTACTAGGCTGAAACTTCAATTGGAATTTCCCGCGTCCAAGGCTCCGATCAATGCGAAAACTGAGGAAGCCTGAAGCATGGCCCGATCCATGATCGGGTCCCGCTCCTTCACAGTCACGGCTCTGTCAGAGTTGCTAGCGAGGATCATCGGAGAGCGAACCCCAGTTTCTTTCGCGAATCTGGTTATGCACTTAACTCCGGAAAAAGTCACCACCACCTAGTAAAAAAGGTGAGAGACAGGAGGTGAGTGGATGTACGAAAAGATGAATTTGTTGGAGTTTCAAGAGCGTTTTGCCACAGAAGAAGCTTGTCTGAGTTACCTGATGCAGAAACGCTGGCCGGAAGGATTTGTCTGTCCCCGTTGTGGGGGTCAAGGAGGCTACTGGTTGCAGCACCGGCGATTGATGGAGTGTCGCCAATGCCGGTATCAGGCTTCTTCCACCGCCGGGACGATTTTCCACAAGACGCGGGTGCCCCTGAGATATTGGTTTTGGACCATCTTCTTGATGAGCCGTTGCAAAGCGGGCTACTCGATGAAGGGACTGCAGAAGCTGCTGGGAATCGGAAGCTATCGGACGGTCTGGATGATGGGACATAAGATCCGACAAGCCATGGCCAAACGTAATGACTGCTACCAATTAAGTCACCTGGTGGAGCTGGATGACTCTTTCTTTGGAGGCCGACGACGAGGGAGAAATCGTCGGGGTCGCAAGCGAGGACGAGGGACCGAAGGCAAGGCCAAAGTTCTGGCCGCGGTGGAGATAACGAAAGCCGGGGGGCCGAGGTTTCTAAGTCTGGATGTGGTCGATGACATAACCAGCGACAATGTGAAGCGGGTCGCCTGGGCGAGGATCGACCCCGGAGCTCAGATCCGAAGCGACGCCTATCACGCGTTTGTCGGTTTAGCTCAAGCCGGCTACCAGCATGAACGCGTCCGGCTCGAGTGGGTGGGGATGGGTTTTGAACAGTTCCCATGGGTTCACACCCTCATTTCCAACTGCAAGACTCAGCTCCAAGGGACTCAGAAAGCGGTCAGCCTCAAGCACCTTCAACGTTACCTGGCTGAGTTTTGTTACCGTTTCAATCGTCGTTTCTGGGAATCCGAGCTCTTCGACCGTCTCCTGACAGCCTGTTCGCTCTATCCCACCGTCACCTATCCGGAGTTAAGTGCATAACCAGATTCTCGAATGGGGCCAGCAGCGCTGGGGGGGCCACTAACCTGACACTTGAATAGGCGTTGTCTTCACTTCGGCGTTCGCATGTTCGGTGTTCTGCGGTTTGTGATTCAGCCTTTTTCCTTGCTTGGGAAAAGGCAACCGGCGGAAATACTGAACCGCAGAATATCGACCAGGCGAATTTCGAAGGCCGGAAGAAGACAAAGGGGAGGTCGTCTGAGGTTCACTGCTCGTACAGAAGTTTCGTCTTCGAATGGGGCCAGGGTTCCTGGGGGGCCCACTGACCTGAACTTCATTCGCTATAGATCATGCAAGAGTCATAGACAGAGATGGCCGTGACAGCAAAGGAGCGGTACCGGAATTCCGATGCCGGTACCAACGAACCCAGTGGCGTGGGGTCGGGTGGATGGACTTCATAGCGACGCAAGCGTCCCGATCCGTGATCGGGTCCCGCTCCTTCACAGTCACGGCTCTGTCAGGGTTGCTAGGGTTGCTAGCGAGGATCATCGGAGAGGGAACCCAAGTTTCTTTCTCGAATGGGGCCGAAGGCGGAACATCGAACCTAGTCCCCAAAGCCTAGAGTATCCTTTTCCCCAATGCCGAAGAGATCAGCTCAACTCCGAGTAAGCCGGTGGCGTTCTGCACATCGAGGACTGGATTCACCTCAACCAGCTCGAGGGAAAGCAGACTTTGCGAATCGGCCACCATCTCCATCGCGAGATGGCTCTCCCGATAGGTAACACCGCCGAGAACGGGCGTCCCTACACCTGGAGCTACCTGAGGATCCACGACATCCAGGTCAAAGCTACAGTGGAAGCCTGCTGTTCCCTGAGTAGCTCGATCCAAGGCCTCCTCCATTGCTCCGTTCATCCTCCTCATGTCGAGCTCTTTCATCGTGATCACCCGAACTCCGCTGCGCTGAATATTGTCTCGTTCACGTCGGTCGATGCTCCGGGCTCCGACGACCGTCACATTTTCCGGATTCACTTTGGGTGAAAACCCTTCGATCTCTTCAAGCTCGGGTGGTCCCAGCCCAACAATGGCCGCCAGGGGCATGCCATGGACATTTCCAGAAGGACTGGTTTCAGGAAGGTTCATGTCGGCGTGAGCGTCGATCCAGATCAGACCAATCTTCTCATCACGCTCTCGGTGAAAGCTGGCGCAACCGGCAACGCTCCCCGCGGCCAGCGAATGGTCACCTCCCAGGACGAGAGGCAGACAACCGTCCTTGAGCGCCTCAAACACGGACCGGGCCAGCCTGCGACAGACCTGGGCGATCTCGTACAGAAACATCTGCTTCTCTTCGCCGCAGTCCGCCTGCTCCGGAATCCTGACATCCAGATTCCCTACATCTTCTACACGACAACCCAACTGCTCCAGCCTGCCATGTAGTCCGCCGATCCGAATCGCGGAAGGCCCCATGTCTACTCCCCGGCGCCCGGCACCCAGATCCATGGGCACTCCGATGACCCTCACCAGCCCCTCGGGTTTCAGCTTCGGCATTAGACCCTGGATTCCAGAATGATCTGGCGATCGAATCTCATTTCCTGTTCCCGTTTGGGCAGCTTACCATACGCGACTTTTCGATAGGTGACGTCCAGGATCTCTCGTGCCGGGTCGGAGTAACCCCTGCGCAAGCACCGGTAGCTTGACCACATCAACCGGAATTCGCATCATGAGAACAGTTTCGCGGCGCCGAAAGGAGGCGAGAGATGAATTTGGACGAGTTCAAGAATCAAGCCTTGACGGACTTCGGACGGACCGAAAACCAGGAGGCGATGAAGCGCGCCCTGACTTTGGTGCGCGATCGTCTGGGAGACGAGTACGACCTCATCATCGGAGGTGAGGCCATTCAGTCCGGCGAGAAGTTCACCTCGTTCAACCCCTCGCGAAGCTCCGAAGTCGTGGGAGTCTTTCAAAAAGCAAGCACGGAAATGGCAGAGCGCGCCATCGCCGCTGCGGATCAGGCATTCCACAATTGGAGCCAGACCAGTGCCGAGGAGCGAGTCGAGATCCTGCTCAGAGTCTCTCGCATCATGCAGCGGCGAAGGCTAGAGCTGGCAGCATGGATGGTCGTGGAAGTGGGCAAGTCCTGGGTGGAGGCTGACGCGGACGTGGCCGAGGCCATTGACTTCTGCGAATACTACTGTCGGTCTATGGTGCGACTCTCACACCCCCCAGACCTCACGCAGATTCCGGCTGAAGAGAGCAAGCTGGAATACATCCCTCTGGGAGTCGGCGCGATCATCCCACCCTGGAACTTTCCGCTCGCCATTCTGGTGGGCATGACGTTTGCAGCTGTTGTGAGCGGTAATACGGTGGTCGTCAAGCCATCCAGTGATTCACCCACGATCGCAGCCCAGATGATGGAGATCTTCCGAGAGGCCTCCCTCCCCGCGGGCGTCGTCAACTTTGTCACCGGCGGTGGCGGCGAGATCGGTGACACCCTGGTTCTGCATCCACGTACGCGTTTCATCGCCTTCACCGGTTCCAGGGAGGTCGGCCTTCGCATCAATGAAGGGGCGGCAAAGCCGGGGCCGGGTCAGATCTGGATCAAGCGCGTGATTGCAGAGATGGGAGGCAAGGACGCTATCATCGTCGATGAGGAGACCGATCTCGAAACGGCGGCCGAGGGTGTCGCTGCTTCCGCCTTCGGATTCCAGGGACAAAAGTGCTCTGCCTGTTCTCGGGCTATCGTCGTCGAGCCCATATACGACCGGTTTCTGGAGATTCTCGAGGAAAAGACAAACGAACTGATTCACGCGGGCAACGTAGAGGATGGCGACGTAAATTTCGGCCCGGTGATCAACCAAAAGGCATTCCAGTCGATACTCCGCTACATCGAGATCGGAAAGCAGGAGGGACGACTCCTGCTGGGGGGCGAGCCGGGCAGCAGCGGGGGGTTCTTCATAAAGCCGACCATTCTGTTCGACATCGAACCTGGCGGTGTGATCGCACAGGAGGAGATCTTTGGGCCAGTCCTGGCTGTGATCAAGGCCTCAGACTACGATCAGGCCATCGATATCGCCAATGAGAGCCAGTTCGGTCTGACCGGGGCCGTGTACACCGACAACGAGTACAAAATCGAAAAGGCGCAGCGCAAGTTTCATGTGGGCAACCTCTACGTGAATCGAAAATGTACGGGGGCCCTGGTTGGGGTCCATCCTTTCGGAGGATTCAACATGAGCGGCACAGATTCGAAGGCCGGAGGTCCTGACTATTTGCTGCTGTTTACCCAGGCTAAAGCCATATCGCGCAAGATCGGCTAATATTCTGTCTCCCAAGCACTGCCTTCAGGACAACAGAGGAGTATTCGCATCATGAAGATCACCAACGTCAAGTGGTTCGCTCTCAAGGTAGGCATGCGCTGCCGGTTCATCGTGAAAGTCGAGACCGATGCCGGCATCCATGGCCTGGGAGAAGCCGGGACTTCCGGAAGGGAAAGAGCGCTGGGGGGAACCATTGACCATTTTCGCGAATTCCTGATCGGAAAGGATCCGCGCCAGATCGAAGACATACATCAGACGCTGTACCGCGGTCAGTATTTCGAAGGGGGGACGATCATCACGGCCGCCGCCTCTGCTATCGACATCGCTCTTTGGGACATCCTGGGGAAACACCTGCAGGTTCCTGTGTGGCAGTTGCTGGGAGGAGCCAGCCGCAAACACGTGACTTGCTTTACCGATGGTGTGGCCGGAGAAGGTGAAACCTGGCCGGAGCAGGCGCAGGACCTTGCGGCAAAGGGGTGGAAAACGGTCCGTTTCGTGCCTGAAATGCCGGGCGAGGGCTTCGACCAACTGGAAGCGAAGCAGTACGATCCTTGGGAGTCTCTTCAGTGGACAAGTGACGAGCTCCACTCAATTCGTTACCTGGTGGGGACAGAGATTCGTTTGGCGGTGGACTTCCACCACCGGTTGAGTGTCGCCGAGGCCGCCCACTTCTGCAAACTGGCGGAGGGCGTCGACCTTATGTTCTTGGAAGAACCGATTCGCTCTGAAAGCCCCGACGCCTATGCGGCCCTGAGGACCATGACTCGGATTCCCTTTGCCATCGGCGAGGAGTTCTCCGGAATCTACGTCTTCGCCCCCTTCATCGAGCGCGGCCTCTGCAACTACGTTCGGCTGGACGTGTGCAATGTAGGCGGGTTCACAGCGGCTCGGAAGGTAGCAGCCATGGCTGAGGCTCACTATATCGATGTGATGCCCCACAATCCTCTCGGTCCAGTCTCCACGGCCGCCTCAGTGCACCTCTGCAGCGCGATCCCCAACTTCTCGCTGCTGGAGTACAACTGGTCAACACGACAACAGCCTCAGGATCTATTCCCTCGTGGAATGGATCTGGAAGGGGATCACTTCCTCCTACCCCAGGAACCCGGCCTCGGCGTGGAGTTCAACGAGGAAGCCGCCCCTGACTACTCGTTCGAGTATTGGGAGGCGCCCCACTGGCGCCGGAGTGACGGCTCCTACACCAATTGGTAGGTGTCGCGAGTTCTGTCTCACAAGCTATTCAAGCTGTGGCACGGGAGTCGGAATACAGGTCCACCGTTATAGTGAACTGACGCCCAACCGGCGCGTGAATCTGACGGGCTGCGCCCCCAGGTCACGCGCAGGTCGTCAGTTTTTCGTCGGACCTCGCGTTGGCGCTCAGACTCAAGGTCTGGTGTGTGGCTTCGATCATCTAAGCCACTTGGACGTATCGCCCTTGCCGGAGAAGTGCCGGGGCTAGGAGACATTTCCAGAGCGGAAGGAGCCTCTGGTTTTCTGCAATCTGAGCGTAGTTCACTCGACGTTTCCGCACGTCCGAAACCCGTCCCGGTGCGATTCCGATACCGATCCCGATTTCGATGTGGATGAGGTGAACCCGCTAACTTTTGTATAGCGCCTGGGCTCTAATGTCTCCTATCGAAATCGCTATCGATATCGGAATCGAAATCGACCATTCCGAGTTTGGGACATGAGAAACTTGATGTCTACCGCTTCTCGATAGGCTACGTGGCCTGGATCCATGAGAAGGCCGGAAGCCTGACCGGAGTCCATCGAGCGGCACGGGACCAGTGGCTTCGTGCCAGCCAGTCGATTCCGCTGAACCTCGCGGAGGGCAACGGGAGGACGGCGGCTACCGGTCGTCGGCGGTATTTCGAGATCGCGCGCGGCTCGGTGTTCGAACGTGCGGCGATTCAGGATGTTCTGGTCGCCGGGAAAGCGCTGGATGAGCGAGCGAGTAGTGAGCGGAAAATCGACCTGGATCGGATGGCCGCCATGCTGAGTCGCTTGGGCGGAAGAGGATACTGCATCGAGAAAGCTCCACTGATTTATGGAGGTTGGGATGTCGATACCGATAGCGATAGGAGACATTGGAGCCCAGGCGCGAAACAAGAGTTAGCGGGTTCACGCCATCGAAATCGCCATCGAAATCGCTATCGAAATCGCTATCGGTATCGAAATCGAACCGCCACGGGTTTCGGACAGGGGAAGCCTTGAACGTCCGCTTTTTTAGGTGCGGCCGTCCGATTTCGAGCAAATCCGACGCTGTCGGTCAGATCGGTGCCGACTATCACATCTGAATCCCTGAGGTAGCCAAAGCCTTCCCTCTCGAGTCTGGAGCTGCAGGCTTCCACGTAACTCAGACGTCCTCTCTTTGGAGGTAACCTACAGGCGGCACCCTATCTGAGACCGACCGCCGGATGCTTACATCAATTGATGTCTTCTTCAGCAACCTGCGATGTTCAGGCGTCGAGAAGTTCAGACGAATCTGACCTCACCCTCGAACCCTCCAGATTCCTCGCTTATCAATGATTCGGCTCGACTTGAGCTGGGAGCGCTCGAAGGTACCTTCGGGCTTCAGCTCCACCTGGACACTTACGCCCAGAGCACGTCTCAGGTCCTCCCTGATTCTCTGGCTTAAGCTCTCGGATTGGGGCGAGGCCTCCTGCTTGATCTCTGCCTGGACGGTCAACCGATCAAGCGAACCCGGTTCCCGTTCCACCAGCAGTCGGAATTCCCCGCCGAACTCCTCCAGCTTCCGCAGTACACCTTCGATTCGGGAGGGAAACACGTTCTGCCCCCGCACCGTGATCATGTCGTCCACGCGGCCGTAGATGCCTTCGCTCAGGGTGGGATAGGTCCGGCCGCAAGCACAGCCGGCGGAGGAATCCTGCCAGCGGGCGATGTCGCCCGACCAGTAGCGGATCAGAGGCTGCGAGGTCCGCTCCAGATGCGTGTATACGGGAACCCCCTCCTCTCCCGCAGAGACCGGCTCCCTGGTCTCAGAATGCAGCATCTCGGTGTAGACAATATCCGTCCAGAGGTGCATGCCCCGGTCCAGATGCCGACAGCCGGAATTGGTCATCCAGGGCGTCATCTCCGCCATGCTGCCCTGATCTAAGACGTCACAGCCGAAAGTGTCCCGGATCTGGTGGCTGGTGGCGGGAACGCTGGCTCCCGGCTCGCCGGAAAAGAACATCAGACGAAAGTTGAAGTCCTTCTTCGGGTCAAAGCCCATCTTCTTGGCCACTTCAGCCAGATAGAGGGCGTAGGAAGGAGTCCCGTAGAGCGCTGTGGGCTGCACCATTCTGATCCACTCGACCGCCCGCTGGGTTTGTCCGGGCACACCGGCACCGAAGGGGAAGCAGCGGGCGCCCAGCCTTTCGACTCCCAACAGAGCGCCCCAGCTGCCGATGTAGAGGCTGAACAAGGCGCTGATCATGACGATGTCATCGGGTCTCAGGCCCACCGACCAGAGCACCCGGGCATGGGCCTCGGCGATTCGCTCCCAATCGTCGCGTCCTATGCCAAAAACCGTCGGCCTGCCGGTGGTCCCCGAAGTGCCATGAATATGAAACACCTGTTCTTCGGGGATGCACAAAAAGCGCCCGAAAGGCGGATGCCTCTCCTGATCCAGGCGGATCTCCTCCTTGGTCAGGATGGGCAGCTGCCGAAACTGTTCCAGGCTACTGATTTCAGTGGGGTCGACCGTCAGATCCTGGTAGAGCTCTCGGTAGAACTCCGACCTTTCCCAGGCGTAGCCGACTTGATGCCGTATTTTCTGGAGAATCAGTTTCTCTCGATCAGCGGGCGCCTGGGTCTCCCGCAGAGGATCCCAGTATTCGCTGTCAGGAGAAGGCTGGTAGGAAGCGTCGTACTGAGGAGGCCACTCCATCAGAATCTCGCCCGTTTAGCCCTTCTGCGGCCTGGCGGCCGCCTGGACGTATTCCACGATGCTGCTGGTAAATGTTCCCACCGGAAAGACCGCCCCGACCCCCATATCGAGCAGGGGTTGAACGTCCTGCTCGGGAATGGTGCCACCGACAAGAAGAATCGCGTCTCTATGTCCGTGCTTGTCCAAAGCCTGGACGAGCTTGGGGATGAGACGCATATGCGCCCCCGACAGGATACTGATACCGACTATCTCGACGTCTTCCTGTAAGGCGGCCCAGGCAATCTCTTCGGGGGTCAGCCTCATGCCCAAATAGAGCACCTCCATACCCGCGTCCTTCATTGCGCGCGCGATCAGCTTGACGCCTCGGTCGTGCCCATCCAGACCGACCTTCGCCAGCAGCACTCTTACAGGCTTATCCTGCTCTGTCATGATCTCGATAACCCTTCGGCAGCCATAGAAGAAGACTCAAAACACGCCGGGGTCCCGGTACGAGCCATAGACATCCCGAAGAGAATCCATGATCTCTCCCTCACTGGCTCCGGCTCCTACGGCGGCCAGTACTGGAGGCATCAGGTTCTCATCGGCCTCAGCTGCTGTCTTCGTCTTATCTAGAAGCTTTTGGACACGGCCGCTGTCGCGCTCGCGCTTGAGCTCGTTAAGACGCTCCAGCTGCCGATCCTCCTCCCGGGTATCGTACTCGAAGATCTCCAACGGCTGGGTCTGTTCCGAACGATATTGGTTCACCCCCACCACCACATAGTCACTGCTTTCGACACGACGTTGGTACTCGTAGGCCGCATTGGATATCTCCTGTTCGATGTAACCCGTTTCGATGGCCTGCAGCATTCCCCTCAAGACGCTCTTCGGCTTCTTTCCTTTCTCGGGGCCTCCGCCTAGGTCCTCGATCTTGTTCAGGTACTCCCAGACCCGTTCCTCGATCGTCTGCGTCAGAGAATCCAGAAAGTAGGAACCGGCCATGGGGTCGACGGTGTTGGTAACACCCGACTCATGAGCGATGATGAGCTGGCTCGCCAGAGACATCTTCATGGCATCCTCCGAGGGGATGTCGTAGGCCTCATCGTAGCCGCTTATGTGAAGAGACTGGGTTCCGCCCAGGACGGCTGCCAGCCCCTGCAGGGTCCCGCGGACAATATTGTTCTTGGGATCCTCGCGCATCAGGGTCGACCCCAGCGTCTGGGTATGGTAGCGCAGACGCATGGACTCCGGCCGCTGGGCACCATACCGCTCCTTCATGATTCTCGCCCACAGACGCCGGGCAGCACGGAACTTGGCGACCTCTTCAAAGAAATCGCTATGGCAGCCAAAGAAGTAGGAAAAGCGGGGAGCAAATTCGTCGACTTCCAGTCCCCGTTCCAGGGCCGATTCCACATAGGCCATTCCCTGGGCCAGGGTGAAGGCCAGTTCCTGGACTGCATCCGAACCCGCCTCCCGAGTGTGATAGCCAGAGATGGAAATGGTGTACCAGTTGGGAACCTGGCGAGTGCAGAACTCCACTACATCGGTGGTCAGCTTCAGGGAAGGTCGGGGAGGCAAGGCGAAGGTCTTCTGGCCGTGAAACTCCTTCAGGGAATCGTTCTGAACCGTGCCCCTTAAGTGACTCCAGTCCACCCCATTCGACTCTGCCACTGAAAGCAGCATGCTGAGAAGAATGATGGCGGGGTGATTGATAGTGAGCGAGACGCTGACCTTGTCCAGTGGGATCCCGGCGAACAACTCCTGCATGTCGTTCACGCTGTCGATCGCGACACCAAGCCGGCCTACTTCGCCCTCCGCCAAGGGGTGATCTGAATCGTATCCGGTCAAGGTGGGGTGGTCGAAATCGGTACTGATACCGGTCTGGCCGTGCCCGAGAAGGAAACGATATCGTTCGTTGGTGGACCGTGCGGTGCCGAAACCGGCGATCTGCCGCCGCGTCCAGAGCCTGCCCCGATACATAGTGGGATAGGCACCGCGGACAAAGGGGTAGGATCCTGGATAACCGAGATCTCGTTCGTGGTCGAGCTGGCTGACGTCCACCGGATCATAGAGACGCTTTACGTCCAGGCCGGAGACAGTCCGAAAGCTCTCTTCCCGCTCGCCGCTGCGGTCGAGAAACTGTTTCAGCTCTCCTTTTTCCCAGCCCTGCCTCTTCTGCTCAAGTCCCCGTAGAGAATCTTCACTCAAATGGCGATTCTTGGCCTTCTTCATCTAGATCACGCGCTCTCTTGGCCTGGACTGTTCAGGTCGAAGTCACGTCTGGCCGAGCCAGTATGATACATGCCTCGCATCGGTCGGGGAAGTTCCGAAGGAGCGGTGGGCTCTTGCCACCCAGTTCCGCGGTGGGCATACTCCCCTCTGTGTCAGACCCGCTGGAAGCAGTCTACCTTCGATCGGGACAGCCTCTTCCCCAGATGCGAACCATCGGCTGTCTGAAGGTACCCCCACCCTTCCGAGATCTCCTGGTCCACGAAAACGACATGACGCCCACACTAGAGGCCTTCCATGGACGAAGACTATCCCTTGACGTATTGGCACGCCATCAGCGAGAAAACCGGCTACTGAGGCAGGTCGTATTGAGGCTGGAAGGTGACGGCACGCCCGTTGAGTTTGGCGCTATTCGAATCGATTTGACACTCTTCAAGAGCCAGGCACAGCAACACATTCTGGAGGGAAAGGTCCCCCTTGGAACCATCTTGAGGGAACAGAATATCCTCCACACCAGCGGTCACAAAGAGTTCTTTTGGATCTTCTCGGATGCCGTGGTCAATCGGGCGCTGGAGTTGACCGGGGCCCATCAGCTCTTTGGACGCCGGAATGTAATCCGAGACAGCCAGGGGAGAACACTGGCAGAGATGACAGAGATCCTTCCACCAGTTGAGCCAGGCAAATGCATCTGAGCTGGATCGATTACGCTATCGTGCTGGTGTATATCGGCGCCACCATCCTGGCGGGAATCCTCTCTCGTACCACGATCAAGGGAATCGCCGACTTCCTGGTGGCCGGGCGCACTCTCAAGACCCACATGGCGGTGGCCACCATGGTGTCTACCGGCCTTGGCCTGGTCACGGTGATGTACTTCGCCGAGGAAGGATTCAAGAACGGATTCAGTCCATTCATCGTCGGTTTCATCGGGGCCATTGCGACGCTCATCGTAGGTTGCACCGGATTTCTCGTCCGGCGACTGCGCCAACTGCAGGTGATGACGGTACCCGAGTTCTATGAGATCAAGTACAGCCGGGGAGTCCGGTTGACGGGCGGCATCCTGCTGGCGCTGGCAGGGACCCTCAATATGGGACTTTTTCCCATCCTGGGTAGCAAGTTCGTAGTCGGCTTCACCGGCTTGCCCCCCGAATGGGTCAATTACGTCATGGTGGGCATGTTGGCCGTAGTGGTGTTCTACACGCTGATGGGGGGCATGGTCTCGGTTGTGCTCACGGACTTTGCGCAGTTCGTGCTGCTATCGCTCGGATTCCTGGTGGGGACAGTGGTCATTCTCAGCCACCCGCAGCTGGGCTGGAGCAACATCGTTGCAAGTATTGAACAGCACAAAGGCGGCCACGCTTTCGACCCGATTGCGAACCCGGATTACGGCTGGATGTTCATCGCCTACTTCATGACGGTCAGCTTGATCTCGATCATCTGGCAACCGGAGATGTCCCGTCCCCTCAGCACCGAGAGTCCGAGGGTGGCACAGCGGATCTTTTGGATCTCCAGTGCTACCGTCATGGGCCGAGCCGTGATCCCTATGTTCTGGGGCGCTGCCGCATTCGCCTTCACCCACACGGCCTCCTACCAGGGTCCCTTCGCCGACGACGGGCAGTTTGCAATGCCGCACATGATGGGCCAGATCATGCCGATCGGTTTTGCGGGACTGCTGCTGGCAGGAATGGCGGCGGCCTTCATGTCGACTCACGACAGCTATCTACTAGCCTGGAGCGGGGTGATCGTGCGCGATGTCATCTCTCCCATCAAGGCCATCCTGGGCAAGAGTGAGCAGATGCGCCATGAGGACGGAACCTGGGGAGGCCTTTCCAGTGCGCGGGAAGTCTACTGGACGCGGGTCACCGTAGTCGTTCTGGCGGCCTTCCTGGCCATCTTCGGAGCTCTCTACCAGCTGCCGGAGACTGCCTTCAAGTTCATGTACATTACCGGAAGCATCTACTTTTCGGGTGCGGTGGGGACGGTGGTTCTAGGGATCTACTGGAGAAAATCCAATACGCCGGGAGCCTACTGCGCGCTCCTACTGGGAGCTATCGCTCCCATCAATTTTCTGATCATGAGCCAGTTTCCGGAAGCCACTCCAGACTTTCTCTCTCCCCTGGTGGAAAGTTCCAGTCTTCCGGCTCTTCTCAGCCTGATCCTGGGAGGCCTGGGGATGATCCTGGGCTCCCTGCTCACCCAGCGGACCCACCCGCCGCGGACACTTCAATCGAGCGATAGAGGGTAAGAGTCAGCGGTGGAGTAGTGGAGTAGTGGAGTAGTGGAGTAGTGGACAGTGAACAGTGAGCAGTACAGGAAACAGCTGCACCCAACAGAACCGCGAACGACTTGATTTTCTCAGCGACGTGAGGCCAAGTTCCGAGGAGAGTGCCGCACAGCAGCACGATTTCCCCTGGTCTCTCTGATACTCACGAATCCGCCTAATCGCCCCCAGTGTGGTTATCCCGCAGCATGCCGACGATCATCTGTTTGACATCCCGCGAGCCCTTGATTGCCACTACCAGGACGACACTGTAGAACATGAGAGCGGAGAGGACAAAACCGCCAGCCCAGATAACCTTCCATGTTTCTGTTTCCATGTTCACTGTTTACTGTTTACTGTTTTTCACTGTTGACTGCTCACTGCTTACTACTCAACTCCACCGCCATGAAGAAGCCTTCCGCGGTCCAGTCGTGAAACCAGTTCCTCAGCGAGGCTGCGAACTCCTCGTCGTCCGCTTCCATGACCTCGGCTGCGGACTCGATGGCTCGACCAACCGTTTCTCCTGACTGGAGCGATTCCAACAGGCGATACTGAGGTTCGCTGAGCTCATATCGCCTGACTACGTATTCGCGTCGGCTGATTGCGACGAACTGGCGTCGCGCTTCAGGCAAGGGACTTTCCTCACCTTCCTCGGCGCCGCGGGCCTGGGTGTAGTAGTCGTTGACGGGATAGCTGAACTCAAGCAGCTCCAAACAGACGGCGAGCTTCAGACGCGCCTGCGGCCACTGCTCTGGAGAGATTGCCTGGAAACTCTGGTCCTCGAATGGATCTTCCTGCTCCAGCCCGGGCCCGTCGAAAACCTGGCCAATCGTCCACTCCAACCGCGCCAGGTCGATCAGAAAATCTGGCCAGTTGGGTCCCTGTGCTTCACTCCCGACACGGTCGGGGCGCGTCTCGTCGAGATGGCGAGCGAAATCGCCCCCAAGCCGATTCAGGGTATAGCTGCGGGACGGATAGTTCTGCAGGTACCCGAAGGCGAATTCGTTGAAGGTCTCCTCACCAAGCGCATGCTTGAGGACAGGGAACGACTCGCCTAGACACTCCAAGAGACGGGCGTAGTAGGCATTGGCGTAGACCGATAGGCGTTCCGACGCACCGAAACGCCTGGTTGAGCGAACCACCTTCTCCAGTTCATCTCGTTTGAGACGGATAAGTTCCTGGGCCTGATTGGAATCGACCCCTTCGCCTACACCGGACGGATGACTGATAACCGCTTGAAACCAACGCTGGACAACGTCGAGGTCTTGGGGGCGGGTGGGATCTGAAGAAGAACCGTCCTCGGGTGAGGTCATCTCAACGAACCTCGGGAACGATGTGATGCAGCGGATGGGGGACCCAGGAGGCATCCTGGCGCCCATGCTCGGCAAGCGACTCCTGCGGCATGGGCTGGGCCGGAGCCAGTTCCTCTTCAACCAGCGGACCCGGTTTCTGGAGACGTTCGCCCATGAACTTCTTGGCCTTGAGAACCTCAGCGTGAACCTCTGGGAAGGGAGGAATCCTGGCATCCCACTCCAGCAGTGTCGAAACACCGCCAGTCAGCCTGTGTGCCTGCTGGTAGAGTTCCCAAACCGGTGGGATGACATAGTTATCGTGGGTGTCTATCAAATGCGTCTCGTAGTTGCTGTGGCCGGCCAGATGAAACTGCACGACGCGATCATGAGGGACAGAATCAATGAATTCCACCGGGTCCAGTTCATGATTGAAACTTGAAACATAGGTATTGTTCACGTCGAGGAGCAGTCCACAATCGGCTTCTTCTGCCATCCGTGCAATGAATTCCCACTCACTCAAGGTTGACTCCGAGAACATCAAATAGGTGCTGGGATTCTCCAGCACGAGCGGGCGCCCCAGGAAGTCCTGCACCACCCGTACACGTTCGACTACGTGTTTGAGGGTCTCTTCGGTGAAGGGAATGGGGAGGAGGTCATGAGTATTTCGCCCCGCGACCCCAGTCCAGCAAAGATGGTCCGACACCCAAAGCGCCTTGACGTCCTTGGCCAGGGCCCTGAGCCTTGCCAGATACTCGAAGTCCAGTGGGTCGGTGGAACCGATCGACAGGGAAACGCCATGCATCACCACCTGATAGCGTTCGCAGATCTGCTCGAGAACATAGCGCGGTCTCCCCCTGGAATCCATGAAGTTTTCCGAAATGATCTCGAACCAGTCCACTTTGGGCTGATGCTCGAGAATATAGGAAAAGTGGGTGGTCCTCAGCCCGACACCCAGCCCCAGGTTTGGATGTCCGAGCCGTGGAGTTGTCATGGGTTTCTCTAGCGGAGACACAACACCGTCTTCATCGTGTCGTCATGTTGGGCACACGACGACACGACGAGAGCGGCTTAGATTCCGGGGTGATTCAGATTGAATACCCATGGGTAGGGAACAGCGAGGTGCTTAACCTGCCGGCGGAGCGTCGGCGACAGCCTTGCCCATCCCCTTCATCTTTTCTTCGAACTGCGTGCGGGCCTTCCCCCAGGCATGGTCCTCAAGCGGTACGGCGCATCCACCCTGGCCCTTACAGGCATTGGCACCGGGGTTCTCGCCACATCCACCCTGTCCCTTGCACTCGTTGGAAGCCTTGCAGGAGTGTGATGCGGAGGTGGCGCAGCCGCCCGAACCGGCGCAGGAGTTTTCGCCCCCCGCACCTTGGCCCTTGCAGGCGTTCAATCCGCGACAGACGTGTTTCTCTGCAGTCTCCTCCATGGGTGGCTTTGCGGCAGGGGGCGCCTCGCTCGTGGCGGGCGTTTCTTCAGCCGGTTTATCGGCCGGCCCACAATTGGAAAAAACCACGCCGCCGATGACACCGCCCAGAGCGGCCATCGAAAGCTTGTGAAAATCACGTCGATTTAGATCTTTGGGGTCCATGTAGCTGTCTCCTTTGAAGTGTTACTGGAAGATGCCGAACTGAATATCTCGGCATCGAACCCGATTCGGTCGCTGCAACAAGACTCTATTGGACCCCAAACTGTCCTATTTGGCAAGCCACAGTTAGAACCCGGCACCAATTCAGTCAAGACTTCAATGAGGAAACGACCCACGCCACGGTGGATTAGTCCTGCCCAATACTGTAGAGAAACTGGTTGGAACGAAGCAGCAGCTTTCCCTTGTCCACGGCTGGGCTGGCGTTAAAAATACTGGAATCGGATTTCAGTTCGTTGTGGGCCAACTGTTCGAATTCCGACTTGGCCGCCAGTACGAAGGTCCCCGCTTCACGAGAGACCACATACAATTTCCCAGCAGCCAAAACGGCAGACGCGTAGACCTGCCGGGCACCTGACAATCGCTTTTTGAAAACCACCCTGCCGGTCTTCGCATCCACACAGTGGGCGATGCCGCGGTCATTCACCCAGTAGACGTGGCCCTCATGGATCAGTGGTGAAGTCACGTAGGACCCGACATTTGCGGTCCAGAGCACATGGGTCTTGGTAACGTCGCCCTTGCCGCCCGCCCGAACCGCGATTGCCTTGCCGCGGCGGCCACCAATGGCATAGACGATCCCATCTTGAGCGATCACGCTGGGACAGATCGGTTGCCCTTGATCGGTCGTCGCATACCACCGCAGCTTTCCTGTCTCGGGGTTCAGTCCCCAGACCTCGTCCGTCACTGCCATCACCAGATCCCTTCGACCGCCCTCCGCCTCAACCAGGATCGGCGTGCTCCAAGAACCCCCATAGCCCGAAAATGGGGCCTTCCAGACCTCGCGGCCGGTGCGCTTGTCCAGGCCGATGATCGCTGAACCCTCAATCGATGCATTCACGATCAAGAGGTCCTGAAAGAGAATGGGACTGGCACCCGAGCCGAATCTCATCCGGTCAAGGTTCGATCCGACGTCGGCATGCCAAAGTTGGTTACCCTCGAGATCGAACGCGAACACGCCCGTCTTCCCAAAAAATGCATACACCCGTTCTCCGTCCGACGTCGGAGTGCTCGAGGAGTATCCATGCGAAGCCGTTCCCGGTGGCCTGAAGGGAGCCTCTGGAAGCCTCGGCTGGACCGGCTTCTGCCAAAGAATCCGTCCACTCGTGCCGTCCACACAGATCACGTGGAATCCCAGGTCTTTCTGGTCACCGGCGTCAATATCGGGCGCAAGGTCGCCGTACCCGGAGTAGGCAGTAATAAAGATCCGGTCACCGATCACGATTGGGCTGGAGGAACCAGGGCCCGGGAGCTTCGTCTTCCAGACAACCCCCTTTTCGTCACTCCAAGCCGTTGGGAGGTCCGTCTCCGCGCTCACCGCAGATCCGTTCGGTCCACGGAAGCGAGACCACTCGTCACCTCCGAGACAAATACCACCGATTGCCAAGAGTCCAGCCAGTCCGCAAGTGAGGAACCGATTCATGCCAAAATCCCTCCGGGATGACGCGGTGAACCGCGCTGATTGCACATCAGTAACAGGATGGAGAAAACCATGAGATCAAGGTTCAGAGGGTGGTCGGACGCGCGGCTCGTTTCCCCGGCCGCGCCGTCCGCCGCCTCTTCCTCCTCCGAAACCACCAAACAAGCTGGCTCGATCCACCTCGAATGCCTCACCCTTGAGCTGCTTTAACTCCGAGTCCTGCTGCTGGGTCAGGACGGCAAGCGCCTTGGACTCGCCCTTCGCCCGCATTTCTCTCATCTGGGAGAAGAGTGCGCGTCGATCCTCGCGTGAGGCCCCCTGGAACATCTCGCGCTGCGCTTCTTCCTGCTCTTTGAAAATGGCCTGGATCTGATTGCCCTGATCCTCCGATAGCTCCAACTTCTGGACCATATCAGGCTCGACCAGGACACGGGCCCCCCGTAATTGAAGCATGATCTGGGCGAGACGTTCAGACTGCTCCGGACTGAGCACTTCCTCGATCTCCTTACTCGACTTCAGGTTCAGCTCCTGCTGCAAGCTCCGCAACTCGGCCATTCGCTGATTTCTCTCTTCTCCCGAAAGGTCACGCAAACTAGATCTCAGTCCACGCAGCTCCTCTTGCATCGATCCTGTCGCCGCGTCGATCTTCTCCTTCTGTTGAGGCGTAATGCCAAGTTCCTTCTGGACCTGTTCCGACCGGATCAACGTCGACTTGTCCACGCCCCGACCGAAGCCGCCTCCACGTCCGAATCCGCCTCCGCGTCCGGATCTTTGACGATCCTGGGCAATGGACCAGGAAGCGTTGACAATCAGAATGCCAATGAAAAGAACAAAGAGCCCTGGCAAAAAACGACGGTCCCTCATCACATCCCCCTTATGACAATCCCATTACGTGTCGACAGCGCCGATGTTTCGTGGGATTCCAACTTCCGGAGACCAAACACGCGATAAACTTTCAGGTCGGCCACGGCCTTCGAAATTCGCTGTTCGATATTCTGCGGTTTAGCATTCATCGGTTGCCTTCTCCAGAGCAAGGAATAAAGGCTAAATCACGAACCGCAGAACATCGAACAGGCGAACGTCGAAGGAAGAAAGCTTCTGAGAACTGGGGCCCTTCCGATTCTGCTCTAAGCCAGAATCGGCGCCACAACCTTGGCAGGCTCGACTCCCGTCAGCCGCTTGTCGAGTCCCTGATGCCGGAAGCTGAACAGCTCATGGTTGATTCCGAACAGATGCAGCAGCGTTGCCTGAAAGTCTCGAACGTGCACAGGATCGCGGACGATGTTGTAGGAAAACTCGTCTGTCTCCCCGTAGACGGTGCCCCCTTTGACACCGCCACCTGCCATCCAGAGGCTGAAGCATCGCGGGTGGTGGTCCCGTCCGTAGGTCTCGTCCGTCAGGGTTCCCTGGCAATAGATGGTGCGGCCAAACTCCCCACCCCAGATGACGAGGGTATCGTCCAGCAGGCCTCGCTGCTTCAAGTCCTGGACCAATCCCCAGCAACCTTGATCGACATCCTTGCATTGACTCGGCAGCACCTGGGGAACCTCACGGTGCACGTCCCAACCCCGATGATAGATCTGCACGAACCGTACGTCCCGTTCCACCAGTCGCCGAGCCATAAGGCAGCTGTGAGCGAACGTCCCTGGATTTTTCGCCTCCTCGCCATAAAGTTCGTAAGTGCTTGCGGATTCCTTGGAAAGATCGGTCAGCTCGGGCACCGACGCCTGCATTCGGAAGGCCATCTCGTATTGCTCGATCCTCGACAGCGTCTCGGGATCGCCTATCTCCTCGTGCTGAACCCGGTTCATCTCTCCCAGAGCATCCAGCATCCGGCGGCGCAGCTCGGTAGGGACCCCATCCGGATTGTTGATATACAGGACCGGATCGACCCCGGCGCGCAAGGCAACACCCGCAAACCGGGAAGAGAGGAAACCGGAGCTCCACAATCTAGCGGAGATGGCCTGCACGTTGGCCTTCGGATGAGTGTGACTGGCGTTCAGGACCACGAAAGTGGGCAAATCCTGATTCATGCTTCCGAGGCCATAAGAAACCCACGATCCGATACAAGGCCGGCCCGGGATCTGCTGACCAGTCTGGATGAAAGTAATCGCCGGCTCGTGGTTGATTGCTTCGGTGTGCATCGACCGGATGATCGCCAGATCGTCCACCATGCGAGCCGTGTAAGGCAGCAGCTCAGAGACCCATGCACCGTTCTTTCCATATTGTTTGAACTTGAACGACGAGGGCACAATCGGGAAACGATCCTGGCCCGACGTCATGGTGGTCAGGCGCTGGCCCTTTCGGATGGAATCAGGGAGATCCTTGTCGAACCAGTCCTTCATCGCCGGCTTGTAGTCGAAGGTTTCCATCTGGGGTGGTGCGCCCACCATGTGCAGATAAATGGCCCGCTTCGCCTTCGGAGCAAAGTGGGGCAGGTGGGGCAATCCCCCGCCGGCATCGAGTTTCGTAGCGGCCCGTGCCATCGACTCGTCGCTCACCAGGGACGCAAGAGCTGCTACACCCAAACCGCTAGCGCCACGTGCAAAGAACTGGCGCCGCGTCTCGAGACGAACGGCTTCGTCGGCGAGACCGGAAGCTGATAACCATCTGCGGCTCACTTGTTCAACACCTCGTCAAGATTCATTAGCTGGTTGGCCACCATGGTCAGTGCAGCGAACTCGACCTTGGGGAGGCTCCCATCGGGCTCCGAAGCACCCACGCCCAAGGCCCGTCCCAATTGATCCGGATGCTCTTGGTAGAAGCGCGAATAATCGAGATAGGCGCGCTTGACGATTTCCTGCTCCTTGGCCCGCAGATGTCGGGAGAGAAGATGAGAGGACAAGAAGTCGATGCGTCGCTCCAGGGCACTCGCCGAGTGGATGGCTCGCTGGGCCAGATGCCGTGCAGCCTCGAAGAACTGAGGACCGTTCATCGTGAGCAAAGCCTGCAGGGGTGTATTGGTGCGCTCACGCTGGACAGTGCACTCCTCACGAGTAGGCGCGTTGAAAATCGTCATGGTGGGTGGTGGAGCCGACCGCTTCCAGAAGGTATAGAGACTCCTGCGATAGAGCTTCTCACCCAAGTCCTGATGGTAGAACCGGGTGTTGCTACCGTGCATCGCAACGGCTTCCCACACCCCATCTGGCTGATACGGTTTCACACTGGGCCCACCAATCTTCGCTACCAGGAGGCCACTGGCAGCAAGTGCGTAGTCACGAACCACCTCACCATCCAAACGAAATCTGGGACCCCGCGAAAAGAGGCGATTAGCAGGATCCAGTTTGAGTTTCACTTCGGTGTTGAGAGCCGACTGCCCGTAGGTGGCCGATCCCAGCATCAATCGAAACAAGTGTTTGATATCCCAGCCTGAGTCGCGGAATTCGACCGCCAACCAATCCAGCAGTTCGGGATGGGACGGGCTCTCGCCCTGAGAACCAAAGTCACCAGCCGTCCCCACCAGTCCGGTGCCAAATACCTCTTGCCAGAAACGGTTGACGGTGACTCGGGCCGTCAGCGGATTCGAATCGTGCATCAACCACCTGGCCAGCCCGAGCCGATTTCGGGGCAGAGAATCAGGCATCGGCGGAAGGACGGCGGGCGTGGCGGGAGAAACCGGATCCTTCGGCTGGTCGTACATGCCTCGAAAGAGGATGTGCGCCATCGGATCTGAGTCCTGCTTCTCCTTCTGGACGTGAGTTATCGCACTGCGGCGAAGAATCGCCCTTCGCTCATCCAGCAGAGTCTGCAGCTCTCCAGCCACCTCTCGGAAGCCAGGGTCGCTGCGCACCAGATAGACGAGCTTCAGGGCTTCTCGCTCCTCCTTCGAGAGATCGGTTGCCGGCTTCCGTTCGCTGCTGAGGACCAAGTCCCACATTGCCAGCAACCGGACCTCTGACTCGGCGAGGGCACGGTCGAAAACCCGCAGATCCTGGATAGCCCCCTCAAAATTACCTGCGTTCCTGCCTCCCTCTCTGTCGCGAGTGCCCACCAGAAGGACTGCGTCCGCTTGAATCGATCCCTCCAAGGTTCGAATCGCTCTCCCGATGCTCTGGGTGGTCAGGATCTGTCCATCCAGATACAACGCGAACCCTCCACGCTGGCGCTGACCATCGTAGGTCACGGCCACGTGGTGCCAATGATCAGGCTTCAGCATCCGCTCGTCTGTGCCGGCGACACCGATTGATCTCCCGTCTTGAACACTCAAGGATATCTGGGGGCGCCCGTCGCGCTGATCCCAGACCCAACCTCTAGCTTCCTCTGAGTCGAACTGACTGAGGATCACGCTATTTGTCTGCTCTCCGTCTAGACGGATCTTCGAGCAGATCGTAAAAGGCTTGTCTCCGGACAAGCCTGCGAAACCCGGAATCTCCAGGAACGCCTTTTCTGTGAGGCCAAGGATAGGAGCCTCTTCCTGGGTCGTTAACGAAGCGCCAGGAGGAAGTTCAAGGGGCACCGTTTCTCTTCCGATCCACACTTCTGGAGAAAGGCTCAGACGAAGCGAGAGAATCTCAGAGCTGTCAAACCGATCAGTATCAAACGACTGCCACCGCCCCCTTTTCAACCATTCCTCAAAATCATCCCCAACCCTGGCCTCGCTGCCCGCAGCCCTTCGGCGCGCTGCCGGGACTGCTTCCCGCAGCTCTTTCCAGCGCTCTCGGTCGCTTCTGGCTGGCACAATGACAAAAGGCGGCGTATCGAAGATGTTCTTGTCGAGCGGGTGCTGGGTAGTATTCCGAAAGAACGCGGCCAGGGAGTAGAAGTCCCGCTGACTGATGGGATCGAACTTGTGATCGTGGCAAGTGGCACATCCCACCGTGAGGCCCAGCCAGACCGTCCCGGTCGTATCGACCCGTTCTTTGGCATACATCGCCCGGACCTCGTCGGCAATCACCCCGCCCTCGTTGGTGGTGATGTTGCACCGGTGAAAACCGGTAGCGATGATCTGGTTCTCAGTGGGGTTCGGAAGCAGATCGCCACCTATCTGCTCGATGGTGAACTGGTCGAAGGGGAGGTTTCGGTTGAAAGCCTTGATGACCCAATCCCGGTAGGGCCAGATCTCTCTATAGTTGTCGATGTGAAGACCATGGGTGTCGGCATAGCGGGCAGCGTCGAGCCAGTAGTGTGCTCGATGCTCACCATAAGCTGCGGAGCTCATCAGCCGGTCCACCAGGGTTTCGTAGGCGTCTTCCGAGTCGTCGGACAGAAAGGCCTCCACCTGCGCGGGTGAGGGCGGCAGTCCCGTGATATCGAGCGAAACTCGCCGTGCCAACGTCCGCCGATCCGCCTCGGGGGCCGGCTGCAGTCCCTCAGCCTCCAGGCGCGCCAGGACGAATTCGTCGATCGGATTGCGGACCCACTCCTTACGTTGTAGTGGCGGCGACTTGGGGCGTGACAGTGGTATGAATGACCAGTGTTCCTCCCAGGGGGAGCCCTGATCGATCCAACGACGAATCAGATCGATCTGCTCACTGTCCAGCTCTTTGTGGGAATACCTGGGCGGCATACGGCGAGAAGCATCCTCGTCGGTAATCCGCTGATAGATCAGGCTGTTGTTCGAATCTCCGGGAGCGATCAGCACACCCGAACTCCGCGATTCGAAGGCAGTCTCCTTCAGGTCGAGTCTCAATCCGGCCATTCGAGCCTTGGCATCGGGCCCGTGGCACTGGAAACAGGCATCGGAAAGGATCGGCCGGATCTGGCGTTGAAAATCCACCTTGCCTTCGTCGGCAGCCGAAGCCCCAAACACCACGCCAAGAACGAAGGTCCAAGTCCCTAAGAAAACACAGCAGGAGTGTTTCATGATGGCGCCCGTGCCCTATTCTAGTCCGCGTCTCGCCTGGTAAGCAATTCCTTGTCGCGACATCAGACCCCCCGAGGCTGCGGCAGATCGTAGATGAAAGAAACTACTCGATCAGATCTTCTTGCCTTGCTCCTACTGGCTCGGTAGACTCCAACCGCCAAGTCCGCAGTTGCAGTTAGCCAGCGAGTTTCAGTCGGAGGAAGGCGTGTTCAACTCCACTCTATTCTCGACTTTCGGGATCCTGGTGTTTGGGTTCAATATGCTCTTCCCAGACTGGATGCGGGCTCAGAGCGAAGCCCCGGGACCGACAAGTCTCCCCTCCATTTCCGACAAGACAGCAGACATGGAACACCTTGAGGGATATTTCAACCTTCATTGGGATCGTCTGCAGGGACGACTCTTTTGGGAAATGGACAAGCTGGACACCGAGTTCCTGTACCAGGTTGCCCTCGCATCCGGCCTGGGCAGCAACCCGGTGGGACTGGATCGCGGCCGGCTGGCTGGTACCTATGTTCTCGTCGCCCAGCGGATCGGCCCCAGGATTCTCCTGTTGGAACGCAACTACCGCTACCGGGCCTTGAGCGACAATCCAGAAGAGATCAGAGCGGTTCGCGAATCCTTCGCTCCCTCGGTTCACTGGGGCTTCGAGATTGCGGCCGAGGGCGATGACGGAGCCGTCCTCATCGACGCTACCGAATTCTTCCTCCAGGACAGAGCTGGGGCGGCACGCCAGATAGAGCAGGCGGGCCAAGGAAAGTTTGAGCTGGACCCTGACCGCAGTGCTTTCTATCTACCCCGAACCAAGGCCTTCCCTCGCAATACCGAGATCGAGACGATGCTCACCTTTGCCAGCCCTGATCCTGGGCCCCTGGTCCAATCAGTTGCGGCTAGTGGTGAGGCGGTTACCTTGCGGCAGCATCACTCCCTGGTAAAGCTTCCAGAACCTGGCTATACACCACGGCGGCTGGACCCACGCATTGGCATCAACGGTCCCACGATCCAGGACTACGCAACTGCAATCGATCAAGATCTTCGGGTCCACTGGGTTGCCCGGCATCGACTCCGGAAAAAGGATTCTTCCCTACCTCGCTCAGAAGCTGTTGCGCCCCTGGTCTACTACGTTGACCGGGGGATCCCCGAGCCGATCCAGAGCGCCGTGATCGAAAGCAGCGGGTGGTGGAATGACGCCTTCGAAGCTGCTGGCTACATCGACGCCTTCCAAGTCGAGCTCCTGCCCGCGGAGGCCGATCCGTTGGATATCCGTTACAACGTGGTGTATTGGAACCACCGTTCAACCCGAGGGTGGTCCTACGGCGACACGGTTGTCGACCCTCGAACCGGCGAGATCATCAAGGGCAACGTCAACCTCGGGAGCCTGCGGCTGAAGCAGGACCACCTACTGGGTACGGGTCTCGTCCCTCCCTACCCTGGAGGTGCCTCCCAATACAGTCCTTGTGGACTCAGCGCCGCACCTGGTTTCGAGTACCTGGCTCAAGTAACCCCCGAAGCTGATGCGGTGGAGATGGCCCTGGCCCGAGTCCGTCAGCTCACTGCTCACGAGATCGGGCACACGCTGGGCTTTCCTCACAACTATCTGGCCAGCTCCTTCGGGCGTGCTAGTGTCATGGACTATCCTGCTCCCCTGATCGGGATAGGCGCCAATGACAAGCTGGATTTCTCTGACGCCTACGCAGCCGAGATCGGAGCCTACGACAAATTGGCGGTCAAGTGGCTGTATCAGGACTTTCCACCAGGCACCGACGAAGCCAAAGCTCTGAACGCCCTGGTCGAGGAAGGGCTCAGCCGGGGCATCGAGTTCATGGGACACATCGACAACCACTTTGTCGGGGCCGCCCATCCCCATGCCTCGGTCTGGGACAACGGATCCGATCTGGTTGCTGGGCTGAAGCACGAAATCCGGGTTCGCCGCATCGCCCTCCAGAACTTTGGTCCGGAGGCCATCCGAGAGGGCGAACCTCTTTCCGCGCTGGAGACGGTCCTGGTACCTCTCTATCTTCACCATCGTTTTCAATTGAATTCTGCGGCACAGAGTCTGGGAGGAGCCGAGTACCGTTACGTCCTGAGGGGTGACGGTCGGCCCGCTCAGAAGATCGTGCCTGGAGCGAAGCAGCGCGAGGCACTCGAGGCTATCCTCTCCACCCTCACTGTGGATTTTCTGGCCCTCCCTGAGCGAATCCTGAAGATGATTCCTCCACCTGCGTTCAGAAGACAAGAGGGAGAGAGGTTCGAGAGATACACCGGTCTCACCTTCGATTCCCTGGCCGCAGCGGAGTCGGCAGCCCATTTTTCGGTAGCCGCAATTCTACATCCGCAGAGAATGGCCCGGCTGGTGGAATTCGGTAGTCGCAGCCGGGAATACCCAGATCTAGGCGAAGTCTTAGAACGCCTCATCGGGGCTACCTGGCATGCTCCTCCGCCGGATAACCTCTACCGGGCTGAGATACAGAAGGTCATCCAGCGGGTTGTGACTGAGGAGCTATTGACCCAGGCCGGTGACGATCAGAATCGGTCACAGGTCCGGGCCATCCTGACCGACCGGCTCTTGAAACTGGCGAACAGCTTGGAATCCCTTTCGCAACTCACTCCACACCAAGCCCAGGCAGCCGCAGACATCCGAAGGTGGCAAACCCGTCCTGAGGGAGCCGGTAGCCGCACTCAACCGCCCGGCCTGCCCCCTGGGAGCCCAATTGGCACGGACTGAAACTGATGCTCCCTATTCCCCATACTCGAGAAAGACTTCCCGAGCCATAGCAGCCTGAAGCGCGAGCGAGGGTTGGAAATCTTCGAGATACGTCACAAAAAGGGCATTTGACCGGAGAGGGCCCAGGTCTCGGCGAGAGAGCAGACAACAGCAAGATCTCCCAGAGCGCCAACCCCTCGCTCGAGCTTCAGGCTTCCTCAGTTTTCGCATTAATTGGTGCCTTGGACGTGGAAGATTTCAATTGAAGTTTCAGGCTAGTGAGGCATGGCCTCAGACCAACGAGCGGTGTAGTGAGGCTTCGCACCCTATCCCCCAGATGCGCTGGCCCCATTCAGAAAAGGAAACTTCTGCACGAACAAAGAGGAAGAGTCTGCCCTCGGCATTTCCCCTCGTTGACGCTGCACTCAAGCACTAAAGAAATCCGTGAATCCTGAAGGGATTCCATATTTCAGCCCACTAGTGTCCAATCATAAGTCAAATAGATTCAACTGGTTACATGAACCTCCCTGGTGATTCCTGTAATCGAATCTGGTAAGTACTTGAATTAATGGGGTTTTCTCGAAAACAGTCAGGCTGAGAATCTGTAGAGTTGTGTAGAGGCTCAGCTCCAATTTCAGGCGTTTTTTCAGGATGGCAACGAGGATATACACGGAGATGGCGATCCAGATCTGAGTTTTGACGGCGTTCGGAGAAGTCCCATAGAAGGCTTTGATGCGCAGGTGTTGCTTGATCCATTTGAAGAAAAGTTCCACGCGCCAGCGGCAACGGTACAGCTGGGCGACAGTGAGGGCAGTCAGGGAAAAGTTGTTGCTCAAGAAGACCAAGTGTTTTTGGGTCTCGGCGTCGTAGTAGCGGACTCGTCGGAGTTTGTCGGGGTACTTGTTGGCCGTGTAACGGCCGCTCAGGACCCCGGTTTGATCGCTTCTTAGCCCGATGCTCTTGTCGACACGATGGGAGTACAGACGGCGGAAATTCAGGCGCTGGTGGGCACGAATGATGAAGAAACCGGAACTCTGGTGCAGCCGATAAAGACGTGCGAAATCGAGATAGCCGCGATCCAGGATGTAAATGGAGCCGGGTTGGACCAGCAGATAGTCGAGGATATTGACGTCGTGAACCCGCCCCTCGGTGACCTCGACAAAGGTGGGGATGTTGCCACGTAAGTCGAGCAAAGTATGCAGTTTGATGGCTCCTTTGCGTTTGCGGAAGCGGGCCCAAGGGAACACCGAAAGACACAGATCGATGGTGGTGGAATCGAGCGCGTAGACCGTTTTTTCCAGTTCCACGGCAAAGGGCTCGCCTGCGTACAAAGTCCGTGCCTCTTGGATCAAGACTTGAGCGAAATCGGCATAAATGCGCCAATCCCGATTCTCGTTGGTATGGGCCAAAGAGCTGCGGGCCACGCGGCCTCGAATTCCCATGTGGTAGAGTCTGCCTGCAACCGAACCTAGCGTGGCTTCGATATCCCGCAGACTCTCGCGATAGGTCAGCTGGGCGAAGACCATACACAGCCACTGCTTCCAGCAGGAGAAGTCTTTTATCTTGTAATCTCCTCGGTAGCGTTGAGCACAGAGTTGAAATTGATACCTGGGGACGCAATCCATCAGCTGGGCAAAGACGGTTCTGCGCATATCCATCTAGGCATCCTATCGGCTTGCAGGCCACAGGATTGGAGAACCGGGTCGGCACCTGCCACAGTTTCATATCAAAAAGTATCGAAAAAATTGGATTTCGATGTTAAAACAATTCTTACCAGTAACTTAGAGTTGTGCGATAGAACAACGTTTGGACACTAGTGATTTCAGCCCAGCGACTGTGTTGGTTTTGTCAAGCATTATCAAGATTCTGCCGCTAACGGTGCTCTCCAAAGATCATCGTTTTTGACCATCGTGTTGAGCGTGACGAGGAGCTTTCTCATGGACGCTATCAGGGCCACTTTAGGCTCTTTTCCGGAGGCGACAAGGCGATTGTAGAAGGTTCGAATCTGCGGATTGTGTCGGATCGCTGAGAGCGTGCACATGTAGAGCTGATTACGGAGTTGACGCCGTCCTCCCCAGATGGCACGAGGCTGGAGTCCCTCGCCGCTGTCCTGATCCCAAGGGGCCAATTCCACCAGGGAAGCGACTTCTCTGCGATTGACCCTGCCCAACTCAGGCAGCTCACACACCACGATCTGACTGCTTCGCTCCCCTATCCCCGGGCAGCTTTGCACCACCTCCTGGCGCCGAAGTAGCTCGGCATCGAGCCGCAGCAATTCCTCCACCTTCTGCTCAACCTCTTTCAGTTCTTGATCCAGCAGGCCAAGGATTCGCTCCACTCCTTGACGCAGCTCCTGATCCTCATACTGATGGCGACGAGTCCGCTCGATCTTACGACACTCAATCAGTTGCCGGCGTCTGCGATTGTAGGCTTGTAACTGCTGATAGTACGCGGTTTCCTGCTTACTGATACGATGAATCCCCAGCTGCCCACAACGCCCCAGGACGTGGGCATCCAGACGATCATTCTTGGCCAGGATTCCCAGACCCTTCGCCAGGTCTCGAGCTTGTCGAGGATTCACGCAACAGACGGGGATCCCCGCCTCATTGAGCTCTCTCAGGACCCGCTTCTCATAACCCCCCGAGGCTTCCACCACCACCGAGACCAATCCCGCGATCCCCTCCAGACGGCTGAGGATTTCTGCGATTCCTTCCCCCTCGTTGGAGTGCTCCGAGTGTTCCTCCCCTGGCAGCAGACACAGATCCAGCCGATCCTTACTGACATCAATGCCCGCTGCGGGCTGACTCATCCAAGTTTTGTTGATAGGATTACCTTTGAGTTGTTTCATGGAGACCCTTCCTTATATTCGGGCTCTCTCTTTGACGGAGGCCCAGGCGACTGTTCGGGTTGACATGAAATGGGCCGACCACGGATCTCGCTGGGCTCCGGTCTCGACGGACCGAGGGTTTCACGATCTCGTGGTCGGCTCGGATCAGACGTTCTGACCCGAATTCCTTTCAACAAATAACACATATAAGGGTTTCTGAACCCTGGGTATCCGACTCCCCCTTTGATCCCAACCCCATCGGCGGTTGCGTACAGACGATCTAACGAGAGGCGTTATTGCGCACCAGCGCTACCCTTAGGTACGCAACCCGTTCCGGGTTGATTCAGATTGGGGGCGACTCCCTCCCCAGGGTTCGGAAACCCTGGGCTGGAATACGCAATCCCGTTGGGATTGACCTCGCCTGGTCTGCGACGCTCAAGACCTCGACCCCTTGGGCCAAGGCACCTGAAACCCATAAACTGGGGGTCGTGGCTTCTATGGCCTGCGTTCCAAACTTGACTCAAAAGTCACGAAGAACTTCAGACAAACTTTCTTAGTGGGTCCCCCAGCGCTGCTGGCCCCAAATCGAGAAAGAAACTTTAGTCGGGGATTGGGAAATTCTGCTGTTGTCCAGCTCTCTCCTCGGAATTAGGGTTCCTATTGCTGAACGGTCAAGTCGCTCGCGGCTCTGCCGGACTTGGCTTCGCAATGCTGGTAGTCTATTCGTGCACGGCAACACCTCTTTCCGTACACTGTTCACTGCACTACTGCTCACTATTCAAGTTTCAAGTTAGTCCATCAGCTCTCCTCTGGCCCCAGTAGAACCCTTCCCAGCCTACTTGCACTCCCTGCAGGCACCGCCTATATTAAATGCATGCAATACACGATAAGAAACATCCCCGAGGCCCTCGACTCGGCTTTGAGAGAGCGGGCAAAGGCCGAGGGTAGGAGCCTCAATGAAGTGACAGTCCGGGCCTTGGCTCGCGGACTGGGATTCTCCAAACAGCGCCTACGCCACAGGGATCTGAGCGATCTGGCGGGGACCTGGAAAAAAGACCCAGACTTTGATCAAGCGATCGCCGACCAGGACCTCATCGACGCGGAGTTGTGGAAGTGAGACTTGCCTTGGATACCAACAGGTACTCTGATTTCTGTAGAGGACACCCCGAGACGCTCGAAGCTCTGGAGACCGCCGAGGAAGTCTTCTTGCCCTTTGTGGTCCTGGGCGAACTCAGGGCTGGGTTCGCAGTCGGGCGTTACGCCGCGGAGAACGAGAGGGTCCTCTACCAGTTTCTGGTCCGAGATGGTGTCCACGTCCTTTTTGCCGACGACCAAACCACCCATCACTACGCTGCTGTCTATCGCCAGCTCCGCCGTCAAGGGACCCCAATCCCCACCAATGACATCTGGATTGCAGCACTGGTTCTGCAGCACAATCTCACGCTCTGCGCTCGCGACCGGCACTTCGACCAGTTGCACCAAATAGGCAGGCTCTAACCGCTATTGACTCAAGAGCGAACGCAGCCGCTCTCCGATGATGGCGGGGTCCTCATCCCTGAGGCATTGGGGGGAAAAAATCAGGATTCCCTCCCGGACGCGTGAGGGGTTGGCCTGGATGCTGGGCTGGGACTCCTGGAGGTCTCGAAGAAGGGCCATCGCCGAGAGGCCTGTGTCTTCCCGCAGTTTCAGCTCCACCTGGGGCACCTCGGCCCCTTCCGGCTGCTCGATCAGGGAAAGCTCTCCCCGATCCAGAACTCCTGCCGACTCGACCAGAGTCTCCAGGAGCCGCATCCAATCCGCCCCGCGGGTCCCCGGATCCTGGTCAACGAAGAGGCGCAGGGCAGTCAGCAGTCCCACGATCTCTTCCTTGCCCACCTTGCAGGGTCTGCCGATTCCGTTGTGGGGAATGCCGGGGAGCTGATCTCTGTCAATGAGGTGAACAGAAGGCTGCCATAGCTCGTCAACGACATCCAGATCCAGATGCTGAAGTGCTGCAGAGGAAATGAGATCCTTCCGGCCACAAAGGATTCCCGTGCTCTGAGGTCCACGAATGGCTTTTCCTCCGCTGAAGGCCACCAGATCGGCGCCTTGAGCTATGAACTTTCTCAAATTGGACACCGGTGGCAGCTGCCCAGCGGCGTCCACCAGAACCGGAACCTCCTTGGACCGGCACACCTGCACTACCTCATCGAGTGAAGGCAAGGCCCGCGGTGTTGCTACATAGTAGACGGCGGCTGTCCTTTCGTTGATGGCGTCCGCGATCTCCCAGGCTTCGGCATCCCGGATCCCTGCCCCGCTGAAGCGGTCTGGCAGCCCCACCTCGACCAAGCGGATCCCAACCGAGCGGACCGCGTGATCATAGGAGTTGCGCTGGCTGCGCACGATGATGACTTCGTTCTTCATCCCCCGAGTATCTGGGAGCTGGCTCATTCGGCTGGGATCCAATCCCGCCACACAGGCAGCGGTGCCGAGCAGAAGGGCCGCGGCTGCCCCAGAGGTCACGTATCCGGCCTCCGCTCCCGTGATCTCGGCAATGATCTGGCTGGCACGCGCCTGGAGCTCCGTCATGTCCACACAATACTGCGAAGCCTCCTTCATGGCTTCGGTGACCTCCACAGGGAGAAGGGACCCGCTGAGGCGAGTTGCCGGTCCAGTGGCGTTGATCAGGGTTGGAACTCCCAGGCGTTCGTAGATAGAACTCATTGATCTCAGGGTGCTACTCGAGGTGGAGGTGTTCCAGAAAGGATCAGTACTCCCGGATTGAATCGGTATGAAACGGAGAATGGAGGCCAAGCTCTGGTCGTGCCACTGCCTAACACCGGCAGTGACACGACGAGCACAAAGCTGGACTCTAGACAGCCCAAAACTGAACCTGAGCTCTTACGCTGCCTGAATCGTCCGCTTCTTCGGATCGAACACCATCTTGTGTCCGCTCCAGAGAGAGTCGGTCGCCATGATGCAGGCGATCGAGTGCCCGTATCCGGCCTCAGGCGGGCAGATGACGGCGTCTTTGTCCTGCTTGCGCACGGCGTCGAGCCAGTTGGCCATGTGGGGGAAACGATCATTTGCCATGGATCCCGGCTCGGGCGCAATGTACTCGGCCCGCTTGATAGCCTCATCCGAGTGGATGCCATCTCCGGAAATCCTCCATGGGGACTCGTCCCAAAGCGGCGACTTCTCGAACTCCAGAGTCCCCTTGGTACCCTGGATTCGGTAGCCGGTGCCGGATCCATTGATCAGGCAGCAGCCGTAACTTCCAAGGAACTTCTTGTCACCGGTGCCGTATTCGAAGAGGGCCTCGACCGTGTCCGGATTTTCCCGGTAGTCCTTGAACTTGTAGATGCCTCCCTCGGCTCGCGCCGACAAAGGGTAGGGCTCTCCGGACAGGAAGTGCAGGGTGTCGATATCGTGGCTCATCCACTGATCAAAAATGCCGCTGGAGAAGTCCTTGAACAGGCGAAAGGATCGGAAGATCCGGGGATCGAAGGGACGATCCGGTTTGCCCAGGAGAAACTCTTTCCAGTTCAGATCTTCCTCACGGCACCTGGCCAGTTGCTCCGGGGTTCGACGCCACCGGTAGGGGCTGTACTCATCTTCTCTCAGGCTGAATCGGACAATGTCGCCGATGCGCCCCTCGTCCATGATCCGCTTTGCCGCCAGGCATTTGGGGTGGATTCTGCCCTGGGTGCCGCACTGAACCACTCGCCCCGACTTCTTTACCGCATCCAGAGCGGCGTTGGTTTCGGAGAGAACATTGCCCATGGGCTTCTCGCAGTAAGCGTCCTTACCCGCGTCCACCACCATTTTGAGCATCTTGGCGTGCTGATGATCGGCCGTGGCGATAATCACAGCATCGATGCCGTCATCTGCCAGAAGCTGATCGATGTGGTGATAGATCTTGGGCGCGCTGCCATACTCTTGCTTCAGAATCTCGGTTGCCTTTTCCCGACTTTTCTTCCAGATATCACAGGCAGCAACCACACGGGCGTTGTAGGCGCCCGCATGCTCGAGGCACTTCTTCATGAGGAACCTGCCCCGACCACCTGGACCCAAGACTGCGACCTGGATGGTATCGTTGATGTCCTTGCCGGACCTGCCGAGTCCCGACCCGGACAGCCCTGCCAGAATCATTCCAGAACCGGCTGAGGCTCCCAAAAACCCACGACGGTTCAGGTGCTGCTTTGCCCTGATGTTGTCTCCTTAAGGTGTAACACTGTAGGGGTCGAGTGTATGCGCATCAACCGGTAGAGTCAACTTTCAAGACTGTCTAACAAATACGCGAAGTATGCGTTGTCCCAAGCGAACGGCGAATCCGGCATGATCCTCTTCCTGACGTAGCCTGGAACACTCCCGAGCGCTGTGAGATCATGGCCTGATGCAAGCCATGAACAGGTATCACGGCAGAACACCGAGGAGCCTCTCGACACCGGCCCTGCGACGGATTTGTGTCGTGCTTTCACTGGCAGCCGTTCTGGGCGGTTGTTCGGGTGAAGACGTCCGGAGTACAGGGGATTCTCAGGCGACTCGTGATGAATCCAGCTCGGTCCGCTTCTCCGAGCATCTCATCATGGGCGGCTACGCCTATCCCTATGGCATCTGGGCTTCGGATCTGGATGGGGACGGAGATCTAGACCTGACCAGCGCCGACTACACTCCCCATAACAACCTCTACTGGTTTGAGAATGACGGTTCGGGCCAGTTCAGCCGTCACTTCATCCAGAAGGACGACCCCGAAAGATTGGAACGTCACATGGTGGGGGACATCAACCACGACAATCGTCCCGATGTGGTGATCGTGAAGAATCTCTATGGGCACCTGCTCTGGTTTCAAAACCCTGGGGGGGAAAAGATCCACGATCTGTGGCAGCGACACATCATCACGACCGAGCTTGCCGGCGCTTACAGTGTGGCTCTCTCGGACCTGGACGCCGATGGGGATCTGGATGTAGCCGCCTCCTCCTGGAGGATGGGCAACCAATTCGCCTGGTTTGAGAACCCTGGAACCGCCTGCATGCCTCCGGGCGGCCCCACTCAACTCTGCTACGAGGAAGGCCAGGAGTGGCCCAAGCATCTGATTGAAGCCAACCTATCGGAGACCCGATGTATCCGGATCGCTGACGTGGACGGGGATGGAGATGATGACCTATTTGGAACGGCCCCCGGAGCCGGCCTGGTGCTCTGGTACGAGAACAGCGGAGATCCCAAGTCCAAGCCCTGGGGACGCCACGTCATTGACTCACCCTTTCGCCCCAGTCACGGTGATCCGGTCGACATGGACGGCGACGGAGACCCCGACTTCGTTCTGGCGCTAGGGATGGGGCAGAGTCCGGCCCAGGAGCCCGGGGGGCAGGTTGTATGGTACGAGAACGACGACTCGTCGAAAGACGGACCGTGGCCCCGACACCTGATCCTGGAATCGCTCCCCAGCGCCTTCGAAGCGGTGGCGGGAGACCTCGACTCTGACGGCGACATCGACGTCGCAGCAGCCGCTTGGGGAGACTCGGGCCAGGTGGTGTGGTTGGAAAATTCCGGGGATCCCAGGAGTCAGTGGTCCCACCACCCTCTGAAAACCTCCTGGCCCATGGCCAATATGCTCCTGCTTGCGGATCTGGACGGAGACCAGGACCTGGATGTGGCAGCCGTGGCCGAACACGGAAGCTACGAGTTCCGATGGTGGCGCAACGAGGGACGCTCTCCTACGAAGTCCGACTGACCGTCTCGACCCTGAGGGTACCTCTTCCTTACGGGCTGGGGGGCGCCGCGCTAGACTCAGTGTTTGTGGAGGAGCCCTATGTCTAAAGGAGCATTGCTAGAACGAGCAAAGACCTACTGGACACGTAGCGGAAGTTTATTCCACGCACGAACAATCCTGGTTTTAGCGATCCTGTTTGTGGCTGGGTTAGGCCTAATGACCTGGCACATCTCCCGTTTGCAAAGGACCCTGGAAACAACAATGGCTCTGGCTTCCGCGGACTTCTATGCCCAGGCGATCGAGGAGTTTCGAACGCTCTATACAAGTGAGGTGGTGGAGCGGGTCCGAGACCGTGGAATTCAGGTAGTTGCCGACTATAAGGACAGACCGGGAGCGATTCCGCTACCAGCTACCCTGAGCATGAAATTGGGTGAAAGCATCGGGTCCAAAAGTCAAGGGGCACACACCAGACTCTACAGTGCCTATCCATTCCCCGGGCGGGAAGGTCTCCAGGACGAGTTCGGCCGGAAGGCATGGGAACACCTGAAGAATCATCCCTACGAATCGTTCCACAAAATCGAGCCTCTTGGGGGGCGTAGGACCCTGCGCTATGCCAAAGCGGATCTGATGCGCGCCAGCTGCGTGAATTGCCATAACACCCACGCGGAGAGTCCCAAAACCGACTGGAAGGTGGGAGACGTGCGGGGGGTTCTTGAGATCAACTACCCCCTGGAAGCCATCGAAGCCACTAAAGATGAGGGCATCCAGGGCACCCTGGCCTTGATGTCTACGCTTGCTCTGGTATGGCTGGGGGGGTTTGGATTGGCCATCGGCAAGCTTCGTCAAACTTCGGCGGACCTGGAGCAGCGGGTGCATAGCCGGACCAGCGAGCTGAGAGAGGCCAACAGACACCTGGAGGAGCAAGTCTCAGAACGTGAGAGAGCCGAGTTGGCCCTTCGCGAGAGCGAGAGGCGCTACAGATCACTTGTTGAAAGCGCGCCCGAGGCCATCTTCGTGCTAAGCATGGAAAGCGGAAGGTTCATTGAAGTCAATGAAAACGCACTGCGGCTCTTCAAGTTGAGCCGCGAGGAACTTCTCCGAAAGGGTCCGTTGGACTTGAGCCCGGAGCTACAAGCAGACCAACAGCCTTCAGCCGAGGCAGCCGCCAAACTAATACAGAGAGCACTCGAAGGCGAAGCCTTGACTTTCGAGTGGCTACATCGCGATGGCGAGGGCACGGAGATCCCGTGCGAAATCCGACTGGTGAGATTGCCTTCCTCTCAAGCCAAGCTGGTGCGGGGCAGTGCCACCGATATCAGGCCACGAAAGCAGGCTGAGAAGGAACGCCATGAGCTGGAAGCTCAAGTGCAACATAGTCAAAAACTAGAGAGTCTGGGTGTACTGGCTGGAGGCATCGCGCACGACTTCAACAATCTGCTCACCCCTATTCTCGGCCATTCGGATTTGGCCCTATCCAAACTTCCACCCACTTCGCCTGTAATAGAGCACGTCGAGTATATCCAGACATCGTCACTGCGAGCCGCCAAGTTGTGCCAGCAGATGCTGGCTTACTCAGGGAAAGGACAATTCGTAGTTCGCTCGTTCAATCTCTCGTCGCTTGTCGAAGAAATGAGACACCTGCTCCAGACGGTAATCCCCAAGAATGTAGCGGCGGAGTTCAATCTGGCAGAGAATCTGCCGCCGATCGAGGCGGATTCGGTCCAAATCCAGCAAATCTTCTTGAACCTGGTGACCAATGCTTCCGACGCCATCGGAGACGAGAGCGGTTTCATCTCCATCACGACCGGTTCAATCGAGGTTTCTGCTGACTACCTCTATGAGGCGGTATGGGATGAAAGTCTAGCCCCGGGCCTCTACACATATGTGGAGGTAACCGACAGTGGCGCCGGAATGGACGATGAAACCCAAAGCCGGGTTTTCGAGCCTTTCTTTACCACCAAGGAGATGGGACGCGGACTTGGGCTGGCGGCGGTCCTTGGAATCGTTCGCGCCCATCATGGAACCATCAAAATCTACAGCGAAGTCGGGCGTGGATCTACTTTCAAGGTGCTTCTCCCCTGTACTGAAAAATCGGAAGAACCACTTGAAGAGGAGATCCCTTCGTCAGCTGATTGGCGTGGAAGTGGAACGGTCCTGGTCATCGATGACGAGGAGGCCGTGCGAATGGTGGCCACCAGAATGCTCGAAGCAAAAGGATTCCGAGTCTTGGCAGCTGGGGACGGAGTCGAGGCTTTGGAGATGTTCCAGAAGAACCGAGATCCGATCACAGCAGTGCTGCTCGACCTGTCGATGCCCAAAATGGGTGGTGAAGAAGTGTTCAAGGAACTCCGTAAGCTCCAACCCGATATCCCGGTCATCATGTCAAGCGGATACAACGAAAAGGACGTGACCAGGCGATTTGTGGGCAAGAACCTCACAGGTTTCGTCCAAAAGCCTTACCGTGAGGCTAACCTGATGGGCATTCTGCGTCAGATCCTCGGGAGCTGAGATATCCCGAATCACTCCACGCAGAGCTTTGCCAGGTCTCGGTGATAGGCGAAGAGCGCAGGAGTCCCACCGGTGTGTAGAAAAACCACGGACTGGTCGGCAGTCCAACGTCCCTGGCGGATGTCGCTGATCAAGCCTGCCATAGCCTTACCGGTGTAGACGGGGTCGAGGAAGATTCCTTCATTCTGGGCGAGAAGGCGGATGGCCTCCAGACTTCCCGCTGTGGCCAGGCCATAGCCGTCACCGATGAAATCGGGAGTCAGGTTGATTTCTTCCCGGGCGAGGCAGGGCTCCAGACCCAGCAGTTCGGCCGCTCCCTTGGCGAAATCAGCCATGTAGGCGGCCGTATCGAAGGGCCACTCAATCGGCATGATGGCCTGCAGGGTTGCCTCCCATCCCAGCAGCTTCTGTCCCAGAAACATACCGGCTCCGGTAGACCCGGCAGAGGAAAAATAGACAGCGTCGACTTTCAAGTCTCGGCTCTTGAGTTGATCCATCAACTCCAATAGTGCCAAGGTGTAACTGACTGCGGCAGCAGCCCTTGCCCGTGGATCGGCGACCGTGAACACCTTCCGCCCCTGACTCCTGAGCGCTTGAGTCTTCTCCTCCAGCCGACGCCAGATAGCAGGGCCCATGGGGTCAGAAGTGAGCTCCACATGAGCGCCCAACAGGTGGTCGAGCAGAAGGTTACCTTGAAGCTGAGCATCGCTGTCCTGTGTGCTCAGTACGAGAAAGCATTCCAAACCCAGCTTCGCCGCCGCTGCGGCTGTCTGCCGGCAATTGTTGGATTGGACACCCGCCCCCCAGACCAGCGTATCCGCGCCCTCTTCCAGGGCTCGGCCCAGGACGAATTCATTGTGGCGTGTCTTGTTTCCACCGAAGGCCAGACCGGTACAGTCGTCCCGTTTGATCAGCATCCGAGGACCACCCAGATGCGTGCTCAAACGCGGCATATCCTCCAGAGGTGTGGGCAGATGTGCCAGCCTGACTCGCGGTATCCGATCGATCCGTTCCCGAATCTCCCGGAGGCGGATCTCTGAGAAGATTTCTCCTTCGCTTCCCACCAATTCAGTCTAGACAGGTGGCAAAGAGTGGTCAAGGAAGACTCCTCGCCAACGACGATCTCAGGCGACACCTTCTTCCGGATTCCCTACCCCCACCAACCCTACCGTAGAAGTTCTGTGAACCTTGAGGTAGAGTCGTACGAGCCGAACACTGGCATTGGCTTCGGCTGTTCTACTCAGCGAAGGCAAGATAGGGTGCCGTCGACGAAACGACCACGGCGGACGATACTGCTCAAGAAGGAGAGATCTGCATGACTGGAAAGGGTAAGGTTGCGATCGTTACGGGGGCAGGAACAGGCATTGGGAAATGCACTACGCTCGCTCTTCTGAGGGAAGGCTACTCCGTCACCCTGGCCGGCCGTCGACAGGAACCCTTGGACAAAACCATCGAGGAGGCAGGACCGTCAGGTGAACGCGCCCTGGCCGTCCCGACCGACGTCGGACGGCCCGAGTCCGTCCAAGCGTTGTTTGCGAGGACCAAGGAGAGGTTCGGCCGGCTCGATCTTCTCTTCAACAACGCCGGCTTCGGGGCACCGCCAAAGCTGCTTGAGGACTTGAGCTACGCAGACTGGCAGTCCGTCGTGGACACCAACTTGACCGGATCCTTTCTGTGTACCCAGGAAGCGTTCAAGCTGATGAAGAGCCAGACCCCACCAGGGGGGCGAATCATCAACAACGGCTCGGTCTCGGCCCAGGTCCCGCGTCCCAACTCGGCGCCTTATACGGCCACCAAGCACGCTATTTCGGGGCTGACCAAATCGACCGCACTCGATGGCCGCAAGTACGACATCGCCTGTGGACAGATCGACATTGGCAACGCCGCCACCGAGATGACCGAGCGCATGGGGCAGGGCGTCCCCCAGGCCACCGGCGAAATCATGGTCGAACCCACCTTCAAGGCTGACGATGTGGCCCGAGCCGTGCTTCATATGGCAGGTCTGCCGCTGGATACCAATGTCCTCTCCATCACGATCATGGCCACCAAGATGCCTCTGGTGGGAAGAGGGTGATTTCGAGAACACGGATCGGGGTTCAGTCCATCCGCAGCTCCACTCCCGACAAAATGGGCCAGATCCCGCCGGCTGGGGAGGTGAAAACAGTTCGGTACTGGAGCCAACCATTATTCTCCTTCACCTCTCCTATCGAGGTCCCTGAACTCTGGTAGAAGGATCCTTCGCCCCCGGGACCCTGCCACTCCTCGGATTCCAGCGCCCCCCGACTAGCCGCCGTCCGAATCTGGAACTTCAATCGAGCGCCGTGCGGTTCCTCTCCCTCCCAGAAAAGACGCATCGACCGCCCACTCTCAGGAAGCTCGAGAGGTGGAGAAAAGTATTCCTCCTCGAGCTTGCGTGTGTAGAGATTCCCTGGATCCGTCATCTGGCTATAGTGGGGACCGAAGTTTGGCACTTCCGAACGGCGATCCCGGTGCAAACCATCAGGTCCGTTCCAGTAAATGTAGCTGTTGATGGTATGGTCTCCATCCTTCATGTGATTGTGAACCACGACCTCCGGATACCCATCCCGGTTCAGATCCACCGTCTGGATCCCGGAAGATGACTCGGCCGGAAGGTCGGTTCGATTGGTCTTGCTGTAGGTACCTCCATCGCCTCCCCAATAAACGAACAGGGGTAGCGCGCGCGTCCGTTCGGACATGTAGTTGGATAATACAATATCCAGGTTTCCGTCCCGATTCAGGTCTGCAATTCCGGCCTCGATGGGTTGATGACCCTCGAGTTCGACCTTTCCCTCCTGCGTTGGAATTCCTTCCGGCGTACCCCACAGAAGATAAGTCTTTGATGTCCTCACTCGAGTGACGGGATCAAAGCTTCCCACCAACATGAAATCCAGGTTGCCATCAGAGTTGAGGTCGGCCAGCTCCAGATTGCCTGCCGGAAGAACCTCGCTCCAGCTTCGCTTCTCAGAAAATCCGTCAGATCCGCCCCAGAAGATCTGGTAGATCCCGTACCAGCTTCCCGGAAACACGAGATCCAGATATCCATCGTGGTTCAGATCGGCAACCCGGTTGTTGGTGCACCTTTGGTTCTTCAAGGGGAGCGAAGTGCGCTGGGAGTCTGAGTAGCCGTCCTCGCCTCCCCAGAGAATCGTCCCCAACCGTTGCCCCCTTCCGTGCGTGAAGATCAGATCCAGATAGCCATCCCGGTTCAAATCGGCGGCGCTGGTTCCGTTCGCCCCGGGAACGGGCAAGTCCTGTTTCCGCTCCGGAGACAGACCTCTTTCACTGCCCCAATAGACGTAACTGACATCGATGTAGGAGTTGGTGAGGACCAGTTCGTTGAAGCCATCGTCGTCCAGGTCTGCCACCGCCACGGCATAGGCCCCTTCACCAGGAAGGGCTGTCATGGAGGCGGTGGAATAGAAGTGGTGCGGATTCCCCCAGTAGATGTTGTTCTGCACCTTGCCGTGGTACTTCCCGCTGACCCGATTGACCAGCACCACCTCCTGGTTTCCGTCCCCATCCAGATCAGCGACGTTCACGCTGGTCGCGTCGAAACTCTGGAGATCGGTACGCAGATAGGGTGCGAATCCCGTCGGGCTACCCCAGTAGACATAGGAAGGCACGTCATTGATGGTTCCGTTGTGGGAATTGGCAAAGACCAGATCCTTGTGCCCGTCGCGGTTGAGGTCCCCTACGGAGACGCCCTCCGCTGCCAGGGTGGGGAGCTCGGTTCTGCGCTCGGAAGAAAAGCCCCCTTCTCCTCCCCAGTACACATACGAAGCCGGAAGCGTAGGGAGCTTTGCTACGGAAGCGTTCGAGATAGCCAGATCCGGATGTCCGTTCCCATCGAGGTCGGCAATGGCAACGTCGGTGGGTCCGAGAGCCTCAAGGGTAAGTTTACCCTCCTGGGTGAGCCCCTTGCTATTCCCGAAGAAGACGTGAACTTCGCCTGCTGATTCGCCTTCTCCCTTGGAAGAGGTAACCACGACCTCGGCATAGCCGTCCTGGTTCAGGTCTCCCGAAGCGATGCTGCTGGGGCTAGGGACCGGCACTTGCTGGGATCTTGGCTCGCCATATTCTCCCGCCGCACCCAGAAAAATCTGCACGCCCTGCGCCTGGGGACTATTGTTGATGAAGATCAGATCAGGATCGCCGTCCCCATTGACATCTCCGGCAGCTACATCCCTGGCTCCCTGGGTAGGAACGAGTCCTGGGTTCTCTGGATCGAAACCGTTGGCACTTCCCCAGTAGATGAAGGATGAGAGATCGACCTTGGGAGAGATCTTCTCCGCACCTGCCTCGACACCCTGGTTGGCAAAGACCAACTCCAGATAGCCATCCGAGTTCAGGTCCAGCGCAACCACTCCCGCCGCCCATTTGGTGGGGAGCTCGGTACGACTCTTCGTTTTGTAACCCTCGCGACTTCCCCAGTAGACATAGGCGGTTCGCACACCTGGATAGTTGTGGATGTAGTTACAGAAGACGAGCTCGGGGTAGCCATCCTGGTTCAAGTCGGCTACTGCGGAATTCCCTCCACCGAAAGAGGGGAGTCGGGTGACCTGATCGGTACGGTCCATGAGTCCGAAAACGACCTGGGCGAGGGGGCGTTTCTCCCACAATTCGGGAAGCAGGGAACTTGGTCCCTCCGGCGTACCCCAATAGACGAGGGCGTCCACCACACTCATGTTGTCATGAGAATTACTCATGACCAGATCCACGTGTCCATCCCGGTTCAGGTCCCACTGATTGATGACCTGTATCCGACCGGTCTTGGAAACGTAGAGGTTCGCGCCTGCGTCTCCCAGAGTTCCTTCGCTGAAACCCTCGAAGCCCTCGTGCCGCACCGGACCGTCTCCTGCCAGGGCAATCGGCCCTGAAATCGCCAGAAGAACTCCTACTGCCATGAGATACTGCTTCACGATCTCACCTTTCCCTTCCTTTCCAGACACCGATCCCAGAACCACCTGGCTATCGTGCCGGTGGCTCCGCCGAGTGCACCCGCTCGCTATCGCCCGATGCGGACGCCTGGGCCACGTGCTGCTGCCATTGGCCCCACTGGGTCAACGAGATCGAGAGCTGCAGCGAGAAATCGAGCGAGATCCAGTCCTTGCGTCCGTCTGCGTATACCGGCTCATCACCCAGGACATTCACCGCTCCTGAGGAAGTTTGCACCGTCATGTTCACGGGAGATGCGGCATCGGTGTTGGCAAAATAGATACTGTCCATGTTCTCGAAACTGATCCCTTTAACGACCTCGGCCGGGCTACCCGAGGCGTCAATTCCCTTGGTGGGATCATCTGAGTCGGGTGTTACACACTCCGGTGTAATGCCGCCGAACTGAGCGATTATTGGAGGGGTGTTCAGATTCTCGTCCGGCACCGAAGCCGTCATGTGACAGGACATACAAGAGCTGTTGGCGTTGTCGGCGGGGCCGTTCAATCGATCGTTGCAGCCGAGATGACCAGGTCTCTTGGCGAGGACTTCGCCTCCAGCCGAGTTGAGCATGTCGACGGCGTCCCAGAAAATGACCTCTTGTTCAAACCCATTTTTCTTCGGATCGGCAGGATGGTCGTGCGCCAGCTTCCCCGCCGGAGGCGTATCGTTCCCCCACATCAAACCGAGAGGCGAGATGCGGTTCCAGGGATTGGGATCAGTGGCCTTGCGCTGGCCATCGGCGACGAAGGTGCCGAAGACCCATTCAGTGCCCTGGGCCCGACTGTCCTTGACAGCGATATCGAACTGCAGCAGCCGCACTGGGCCCCATTCCTCGGTGCTGCGAGCGCACTGCTGGCTCTCTTCAGCCATCGTGCAGTCCTTCCCATTGGCAGGAGTACACGCGCAGAAGCTGGGATCGGAGATGTTCGCTTGCCAGGCGGGCACGTTCTGGAGCATGGGCAGCTGCTCCGGTGAGGAAGTATTGAACAATGGCTTGCCCACGACAGCTCCTTCGTCGAAGCTCATATCCGAAGTAGGAGGAACCGCCTTGCCGTCCGCTTTCCACACCTGACCCAGCGTGTAGGCTGCAGTTGGGTTGAAGAAGGCTACCGCCCACATCGTCGTATTCAGGGTGATGCTGGCGTCCGGATGGTCGGGATCCTTGACATTGAAGGTGACCGGGGCCTCCCGAGTCAGACCATGGGTAAACTCACGGCCACTGAGCACGTCGTAGGTCTGAAAGGGCATGTGGTACCAGCCCCGAACGGTGTTATTGCAGATACTCCAGTCCTGTTCCACATCGCCGCCACTGAGATTACCCTCCTGAATGTAGTGCATGACCGCCCAGGCGTACTCTTCAGCAAGTTTGGTCTTGGTGACTTCGTCCGTGGAGGGGTCGAAGAGCGCATCGAAGCGACTCTCGCGCCAGGGCTGAGCCCCAGATTCATCGACAGGAGAAGTAGGATAGGCGTCACTTAACCGGAAGACCGGACCGTCCCATCCCTTCGGTGGAGCGTCGCTCGTGGTCTGCCCCTCCCACATGGCAGCGAACTTGGGATTGGGATCCTGCCAATAACTGGGGAAGATCTCTTCGCAGGTTCCGGCGGCCATCCGGGCATCGGGTTGGGACTTCTCCCCGGGCGTGCTGCAGCCAACCAGGGCCACGAGAATCATGGACGAGAGAACTCTGGGCATCATCGACTCCTTCCTACCCACAAAAGCACTTGCCCTCCGCGACCCAGCAGTCCCCAAGCTGCGGCCAGTGTACTCAAAGCCCCTTGCCCTAGCAACAGCATGCCCAGAGAAGAAAAGGGGATGGGGACAGAGTTTTCTTGAAGGGGACAGTGATAGACTTACATTCAGTAGAGACCCTTGTCAGGTGAAAAGTTCACAAACTGGTCAAGTTCTCTGGTTCAGTAAGATGTAGCTTATCAAGGGACCGCTTCAGCGGTCCGGCGCGAAGCGTATTAGACCGGTCCTTCAGAGGGTGTCGTAAAAGTCCATAGCGGAGTGCGGATAGCGCCGTGCATATCGATAAGCAGTGTTGAGTTCGCGAGACTGGGTCGTATATTTCCAGCGTCCTGAAGTCGAGGTCAATCCCAACGGGATTGTGTATTCTAGCCCAGGGTTTCCGAACCCTGGGAAAGGTAAGGACTCTTCAGGAATCAACCCTGTAGGGGTTGCGGAGAGCTTCATCCAGGCCCTTTCGTGGATATTTTCAAGTGACATAACTCCTGCTTACGCAACCCTTTCAGGGTTGGGTATGAGAGGGGATACCGTTAACCCAGGGTTCGGAAACCCTGGGCTGGAATCCGGAATCCCTTCAGGATTCAAATGCTCTCGGTGCTTGAACCATGTCAAGGTCTTGGGGCTTACCCACACGGCTTCAGCTGCCTCTGAAGGGCTTCGCCCGGAAGTGGAAGCGAGACCTCCTCCCCCTAGCATCGTGTACCCTGATGTTGACTTTCGCGACACCCTCTTCAGGGCCGGGTGGGCAGGCAAGTGGATGCCGGAGCCTGCTTTAGTGGGCTTCTCGAATAGTGGCTTCAGCCAGCTCCCGGTCGACGATGGCTAAAGCCGCGAGCGGTTCGAGAAGGACCTTGAAAGGCCCTCCGGACCGGTACGGTGGAGGTTACCCCCGGCGTAAACGCCGGGTCTAATACGCTTCGCGCCAGGCCGCTGAAGCGGCCTCATGCAGAAGGAACAGCTTGACGTCCCTCGGCGGTATGAGGTGGCTCACTAGCTCCAGACTGACATTCACTATTTAAATCCGGCTTCGTTGTACTTCACAGCACTTAGGAGGAGCAGACCAGCATGTTGACCAGAACCGACCACAAAGGGAGAAGCATCGTAGCCATCAGTGGCAAGCACGCGGTGGCGCTTGCCGTTCGTTGGCCTCAGGAGGAGTGGCAGGGACTTCTAGGATTTGCCATTCGACGCACGAATACTGATCGAAGCGCGGTCTGGTTGAAGACGGTCCTCCGCTTCGAGGGCGAACCCATTGAAAAGGGAGAACTCTACGATTCCTCCACGGCTCCTGTACAATCCATGATTTGGTGCGACTTCGGCCTTGACGACGACAAATCGAAGTCAGGATTGCCCCACGGCTCTCGTTTCACCTACGAAGTCATCCCAGTGAGGGGCACACCGGGGAAGTTGGAGCTGGAGAAGCCCGCGGCCGTCCGGGTGAGCGTAGCCACCGAACCGGAGCACGATCATGGGCCCTACGAACCAGGAGTCCACTTCAATCGCGGGCTCTCGGACATGCAAGAATATGAACGTCTTTTCGGTGAGGGCAAGCAGCCGGACGACGACCCGGAAGCCATGGCCTGGCTGGCGCGTGGGCTCGACACAGCCATCGTAGGATTCCTGAATGAAGCGAATACGGACGCCACTCTGCAACTCGACGTGGCCGGCTACCACCTGGATTCCGAAGCCGTCATAGACGCCATATGCAAAGTAGGCAAAAGGGCTAGGGTTTCACTCGATTGGGGCAGCGAGGAAAAGACCGACCCTGCCAACAAGGGACCCAATGGACCGGCCTACGAGAAGCTGATCGGGGCCGGAGTCACGGTACACCAGCGTGAACACGTCAGCATAAGCCACAACAAGTACATGGTCCTGAAACAGGCAGATGGCACTGCGCTCGCCGTGCTCACTGGATCGACGAACTTTACCAATGGCGGCATATCCACCCAGTCGAACCAGAGCGTGATCTTCCGGAATCCGGAGTTGGCCAGCGCCTATGTTTCGGACTTCGAACGCGTGCTGAAAAATGACAATTCTGGTCTGAGAGAAGCGAATCAAGAGGGTACCAAGATTGGCGAGCTACTAGAGGTCTTCTTCTCTCCACACAGTTCCAGCGATCGGCCCGACCTGGACCGATTGGCGGACCTGGCCAAGGCGGCGAAGTCGAATCGGCTTTTCATGACCTTCCGCATGACCGATCCCACGCTCATCGAGTCCATGTTGGATGACTCCCTCCCGGTGTTCGGTGTGGCCGATCGCGTATACCAAGGCAACGATGAGAGCGGCGATCGGCTCATCTACACCGAGGCACACACTGCCGATCCCCGGGTCGTGGCCTGCAACTCCCCACTCGATGATGAACCCGACGAGGATGCGCTCTATCTGGAGCTGAAACGGCAGGGCTACGACCCGCTGGTCCATCACAAGATCCTAGTTCTCGATTGGAATACTCCCAACTGTGTGATCGTTACCGGGTCAGCGAACTACTCGACCAACTCGACCGCCCACAATGACGAGAATACGGTCATCGTGCACGGAGACCAACGTCTTGCCGAGGAGTATTTCGTCGAGTTCTGTCGCTTGTTCACGCACTGGCGCCCCCGTTGGCTGCTCGAGCGCGAACGGCATGCAGAGCCAGCGCCCGAGCACCTGACGGCAGATTCGTCCTGGACCGGTTCTTGGGCCCGGGGAGGTCGCCTGTCACAGTTCCTGGACGTGGCGACGGGTGGGACGGCAGCCACTTCGAAATCTCACCCCAGCATCAGTCCTTCCCCCTCGGTGAGCACTCGGGCACCCAAGAGCCAGGCCGGCGAACGCATTCAGCACATCGTCGTCCTAATGCTTGAAAACCGCTCCTTCGATCAGATGTTGGGTCTCCTACCCGGTGTGGATGGCGCTACACTCGGTGCCGACGGTAAGGACCCGGCGCATGTGAACTACCTCGACCCTCAAAATCCGACTCCCGAGCAAGCCTACGCGGTCGGGAAGGCCCGATACTTTGGTATTCCGGAAGGCGATATTCCACCTCCCAAACACATCGATGGGATCTCAACATCCCTGTACGGCGGTCCCTCACACTCCTTCCCTTCCGCCAACCAACAGCTCTACAACGATCAGTGGGGACCTGCTGGCCGGGATGCCAAGGGGACAACGCCGACGACCAATAGCGGCTTCGCAAAGGGCTACAGCGAAGAGCTAGCACGGACCTATGCCGACTGGGCCAAAGAGGATTCTTCCTACCAGGCACCGAGCCAGCCGCCTGCCGATCATGTCGGGGTGTCCATGGCGGTTTTCTCCCCGGAGCAGCTGCCGGTGATCAACGGTCTGGCCCAGGAGTTTTCTGTCTGTGATAAATGGTTTTCCGAGGTCCCTGGACCCACGGAGCCCAATCGACTGTTCATACACGCCGCAACCTCGGTGGGACTCGTGCACAACCCCTGGACGTTTCCGATCCCGGCGCGCACCATCTATGAGGATATCGACGAGCAGGGGGAAAAGACCTGGGCCTTCTACTACTACGACCTGGCGGACGCCAGCAACTTCCCGGCACTCAAGAACCAGACCGATAAGATTCGATTGTTTGATCGTTTCGCAACGGACTTGAAGGACCCGGTCTCCTTTCCCAACTACGTTTTCCTATGCCCCCGGTACTCGAACTCGGAGGAAGGCTTCGCCAACTCCCAACACGCGCCCTGGGACGTGCGCTTCGGCGAACACTGGATCGCCGACGTGTACGAGGAACTCCGTCAAAGCGAGATCTGGGAGCAGACTCTTCTCATCGTCACCTATGACGAGCACGGAGGATTTTACGACCACGTCTACCCCCCGGACCAGAATATCCTCCCTCCCGACGGCAATACCTCGCCAACGCCTTACGACAAGCAGAACTACGGGTACATGTTTGATTCCGAGGGTAGGCCTAAACCCCAGTATGTTTTCGACTTCAATCGCCTTGGCTGCCGAGTCCCTACTGTCCTGGTTTCTCCCTGGATCGGGAAAGGTCAAGTGGAGAGCCGTCGACTTCAGCACACCTCCGTGCTTGCAACCGTGCGGAAGATGTGGGGACTCCGCCCCCAGCCGTTGACCGCACGAGAGGGTCAGGCCCAAACCTTCGAGGATCTGCTCGAGACGCTCCCCAGCCCTCGTACGGACTGTCCCACGAAGCTCAAGCGGCCGCCTCTGCCCGACGTCACTCTAAAGTCGGCAATCGATCAACCACTATCTCCGGTGCAGAAAGAGGTCTTCGATCAGATCAACCACCTGGATGGCCATGAGGACTCGGGGAAACCGGCGCCTATCCCGAAGACACAGGGTGAGGCCTCGAAGTACATTGCTGAACGGAATCAGGCTCATCGGCAATTTCATGAAACGCAGGGCGCGGGTGGGAGATTCACGATCTACAAGGACAAGAGCAATCAGTATCGCTGGCGCCTTGAGAATGCTCAGGGTGAGAACATCGCCAGCTCCGGTGAAGGCTTTGCCAGTTTGGCCGAGGCCAAGCAAGAAGTGAGTCGGGTTCGCAAGCTGGCAGCCTCTGCTGAAATCGCCGAGGAGAAGGGAGCATGACGTCCACCTGCCGCGAATCGAATACCAAGAACCGACCGCGATCGGGAGGGCTGTAAGATGGGCAGACCCTTCGAGCGTATCCTGATCGTGATGTTCGAAAACCAGTATCGCCGCTACGTCATACAGGATCCATTCATGAAGAAGCTGGCTTCATGCGGAGCCAACCTGGACAACTACTTCGGGGTTTTCCACCCTTCTCAAACCAACTATCTCGCCTCCCTGTCAGGAGAAGTCTGTGGCGTGACGAACGACACCCCTCCAGCCCAGCCGCTCCTACAAGAGACTCTGGTCGACCTGTTGGAGGCAGCGGGCGTTTCCTGGAAGGCCTATATGGAAGGTTATCCGGGCGAGCCCTGGAAGTCCGTTTGGAAGGACCCAGAATACGCCACCTGAGATCAACCCCTGGCGGAATTCCCCAATGACGGCCGGCTGGCCCGCTATTTCCGGAAGCACGACGCCTTTGCTTCCTACCATACGATCCAGGCAAATGGAGAGAGGTGGGCCAAGATCGTCAGCGAAGTCGAGTTCTGGGAAGACCTGGCTAGTGGGTCACTCCCTGAGTACAGTTGGTTCACACCGGACATCTGGAACGACGGACACTATCTGTACAACACCCACCTGATTTACAAGGACGGCGGGGGTTCACTGCTCTCCTCGGTTTTTGATGGGACCTCCTGGTCTGAGGCGGAGCCGATCGGTTTGGAGGGTGCGGAAGGATCACTTGCTCTGACCGCTTACCGCGACCAACTGCTCCTGGCCTTCGTGAAGGGAAATGGACAATTGTGCTGGGCGCTTCGGGGAACGGATGGGCTCTGGACCCCAGAAGCCCAAATCGGCCAGGACGTTGCTGGAGACGTTGTTATCTCTAGCTATATGGACTACGCGGATCGCCAGGAAAAGGTCATGTTGTGCTGGCGATCGGCGAACGGCTTTCTACGTTACCTGACTTTTGCCGATGGAGTCTGGCAGTCCCAGGCCGGCAGCGTCGGACAGCTGACCGACGGCCCCATGGCGCTGGCTCAAATGGGGCCATCGCTCTACCTAGTCTATAAGGAGCGAAACACTCGAAAACTGCGGATGACCTCCTATAACCTGGCCCCCTTCAATGGGTTCGATGCGTCTGCTTTCAACGATAGTCCAGCACCCGAGAACAATACGTCCCTGCACCGATGGGCACCCGCCGATTTCTACGTCGGCCACTTTGCCAGGAAGCTGGCCGCACTACAGAACGACTACCAAGCACTGGGCTACCTGGCGATGGCCAGCATCGAAGGCGAGATGCATTTGGTTCACCGCGCAGCCTATCAGGACACACCTTCTGCTTATACCGAGGTATTCGGTCTCACGGGAATCTTCACCGCCAGCAACGAAATGACCAACGGCTTCGGTACGCTGAGCCAGGCGGGCTGGACGCGCGAGCAGGAACTTCCCTCGATCAAGCTCGATCCCCAGGGAGGAATCGCCCTTTCCTCCAAGGGCGAGGAATTGGTCCTGGTCTGGCAGCGATCCGGGAGCTCTGAACTCGACTATTGTAAGGGAGGGTACAGCCCGATTGGATCGTCTTAGCGGTGGACTCCCGCAAATCCGTCATAATCTGTGTTGCGGCGTACTAGCAGCCTGTCGGACTTTCGAGGTCACACCGAACGGGCATCATTAGTGTATGGCGAATCGATTTAGAACAGTAGATCGAGAGACTCCTTATCTGTTTCCTCCTTCGGTGCAGGAATGGCTGCCGGAGACGCATCTGGCTCGCTTCGTGGTGGAGGTGGTGAGCAAGCTGGAGTTGAGGAAGTTGGAGGATTCCTACACGAAACGGGGATCGGAAGGATACCATCCGGCGGTGATGCTGGCGTTGTTGTTTTACGGGTATGCGACGGGGGTGTTTTCGAGTCGGAAGTTGGAGCAAGCCACCTACGATTCGGTGGCGTTTCGCTACCTCGCCGGCAACACGCATCCGGATCACGACACCATAGCCCATTTCCGAAAGCGGTTTTTGGAAGAGCTGAAGCCGCTGTTTGTGGAGATCTTGCTGCTGGCCCAGGCGATGGGATTTCTGAAGTTGGGCCGAGTGAGTTTGGATGGCACGAAGGTCAAAGCCAATGCCTCCAAGCACAGTGCGTTGAGCTGGGGGCACATCCAGAAACTGGAAGCGCGGCTGCGAGAAGAAGTGGACGAGTTGATGCAGCTGGCCGAGGAAGCGGATGGACGAGAAGAAACGGAAGGGATGGACATCCCGGCCGAGCTGGCGCGGCGGGAAGCACGGTTGAAAGCGATCGATCAAGCGAAGCAGAAGCTGGTCGAGCGGGCGGCCGAGCGGCAGGCGGCCGAGCACGCCGAATATGAAGGGAAGGTGGCCAAGCGGCAAGCCCAGAGGAAAAGGGGAAACAAACCGAAGGGTCGCGAACCCAAACCGCCCCGAGGAGGAATCCGAGACCAGGATCAGATCAATCTGACGGATGAAGATTCTCGGATCATGCCGGTCTCGGGCGGGGGATTTGAGCAATGCTACAACGCTCAGGCCCTGGTGGATAACGACAGTCTGTTGATTGTGGCCGTTCATGTCACGCCAAACGCCAATGACAAGAAAGAACTGAAACCGGCCCTGGCGGCGCTGCACGCATTGCCGGAGTCGTTGGGTCGGCCCCAGGAGCTGCTGGCCGACAACGGCTACTTCAGTGGTGCCAACGTGGAGCTTTGTAGCGAGCATGCGGTCCTTCCCTATATTGCGGTCGAGCGGGAAGCCCACCACTTGCCGCCGAACGAACGCTGGAAAGAACCGGAGCCACCCGGGGAAGACGCCGATGCGGTGGAGCAGATGAGATACCGGTTGAAGACCCCGGCGGGTCGAGCCATCTACGGGCAACGCAAAGCTGTCCCCGAGCCCGTCTTTGGGATCATCAAATCGGTGATGGGCTTTGCGCAGTTCTCTCTCCGAGGAGCGGAGGCGGCAGACGGGGAGTGGACTCTGGCCAGCATCGCCTGGAATCTGAAAAGAATGTACAACCTCGCCTGCCGCCAGCCGAAGCTGGCCCGTGCCACCCTCTGAAGAGGTGGGCCAGGTCGTTTCAGCGGCCAAATCACCGCCGCAGATCAGACGATTCATCGATTTCGTGCTTGGTCGTGCAAGACTTTGGATCAAACGTCAAATTTCAGAAGTGCCTGTGAGTCAAGTCCGACAGGCTGCTAGCTACGTTTGTCTGAAGTTCTTCGTTACTTTTGAGTCAAGTTTGGAACGCAGGACAGCCCCCCCGACCCAACAGATTGTGGGTTTCAAGTGCCTTGGCCCAAGGGGTTGAGGTCTTGAGCGTCGCAGACCAAGCGAGGTCAATCCCAACGGGATTGCGTATTCCAGCCCAGGGTTTCCGAACCCTGGGGAGGGAATTCCCCCAATCTGAATCAACCCGGAACGGGTTGCGTACCTAAGTACACTGGAACGTAAATACGGCAACGTTTGTGGCGAGCGCGACGGGTCGAGTTCGCGAAGCGACGACGAACTCGATGCTTGGTATCTTGGAGGAGGAGCGACAAAGAAATCGGCGTGTCGCGTCGTCACCCGTAGGGCAGATGGGGGTTGCGGACGATCTCTGCGTTGGTCGTCGTCGAAGATGGCCAAGCATCGACTTCCTCCTCCTGCCTTGATCTCGCCTCGCAAGCCCCATCTGCAAACGTTGCCGTATTTGCGTTCCAGTGTACTAAGGGTAGCGCTGGTGCGGAATAACGCCTCGCGTTAGATCGTCTGTACGCAACCGCCGATGGGGTTGGGATCAAAGGGGGAGTCGGATACCCAGGGTTCAGAAACCCTTATATGTGTTATTTGTTGAAAGGAATTCGGGTCAGAACGTCTGATCCGAGCCGACCACGAGATCGTGAAACCCTCGGTCCGTCGAGACCGGAGCCCAGCGAGATCCGTGGTCGGCCCATTTCATGTCAACCCGAACAGTCGCCTGGGCCTCCGTCAAAGAGAGAGCCCGAATATAAGGAAGGGTCTCCATGAAACAACTCAAAGGTAATCCTATCAACAAAACTTGGATGAGTCAGCCCGCAGCGGGCATTGATGTCAGTAAGGATCGGCTGGATCTGTGTCTGCTGCCAGGGGAGGAACACTCGGAGCACTCCAACGAGGGGGAAGGAATCGCAGAAATCCTCAGCCGTCTGGAGGGGATCGCGGGATTGGTCTCGGTGGTGGTGGAAGCCTCGGGGGGTTATGAGAAGCGGGTCCTGAGAGAGCTCAATGAGGCGGGGATCCCCGTCTGTTGCGTGAATCCTCGACAAGCTCGAGACCTGGCGAAGGGTCTGGGAATCCTGGCCAAGAATGATCGTCTGGATGCCCACGTCCTGGGGCGTTGTGGGCAGCTGGGGATTCATCGTATCAGTAAGCAGGAAACCGCGTACTATCAGCAGTTACAAGCCTACAATCGCAGACGCCGGCAACTGATTGAGTGTCGTAAGATCGAGCGGACTCGTCGCCATCAGTATGAGGATCAGGAGCTGCGTCAAGGAGTGGAGCGAATCCTTGGCCTGCTGGATCAAGAACTGAAAGAGGTTGAGCAGAAGGTGGAGGAATTGCTGCGGCTCGATGCCGAGCTACTTCGGCGCCAGGAGGTGGTGCAAAGCTGCCCGGGGATAGGGGAGCGAAGCAGTCAGATCGTGGTGTGTGAGCTGCCTGAGTTGGGCAGGGTCAATCGCAGAGAAGTCGCTTCCCTGGTGGGATTGGCCCCTTGGGATCAGGACAGCGGCGAGGGACTCCAGCCTCGTGCCATCTGGGGAGGACGGCGTCAACTCCGTAATCAGCTCTACATGTGCACGCTCTCAGCGATCCGACACAATCCGCAGATTCGCACCTTTTACAATCGCCTTGTCGCCTCCGGAAAAGAGCCTAAAGTGGCCCTGATAGCGTCCATGAGAAAGCTCCTCGTCACGCTCAACACGATGGTCAAAAACGATGATCTTTGGAGAGCACCGTTAGCCGCAGAATCTTAATAATGCTTGACAAAACCAACACAGTCGCTGGGCTGAAATACAGAATCCCTTCAGGATTCACAGACTACCTGAGTGGTTGAATCGGGCCTCAAGCAGGGCAAGACCGAGGGCAGCCCCGTCCCCTCTTTGAATGGCGTCCTTGAATCCCTGCATTTGTCTTGAATCCCCGACCGATCTATAATTCCTCTCGTCTCGAAAAGGTGCTCTCGTCAAATTCGATGGAAGAGAAGACAAAAGCCCAGCCCACCGAACCAGAAGCATATCTGATTCAACTCTCTGGCCTCGGCACCGAGAAGCGCCACCCTGTTCTGGGAGTGTTTCGAATCGGCCGTGGGGAGGAGAGCGACCTGATCCCGGAACACACGAATCTTTCGGCCGTCTCCAAGCAGCACCTGGAAATCCATAAGTCGGGCGATTCCTACCGACTTCGAGATCTGGGCAGCACCAACGGAACCTACCTCAACGGTCGACGAGTCCAGGAAGAGGTTCTTGAACACGGAGCGGTTTTCATGCTGGGCCCGGACGGGCCCCAGTTTCAATTCCGGTATGTGGACCGTGCCGCAGAGCCCGAACCTGAATCAGCGCCCGCTGCCGGACCGAAAACAAAGATTTCGCCCTCACCCGCGGCCGCCCGGGATCAGAACCAGCTGGTTGAGGAGGCTCTCCGCAAGGCACGCGAAGCTCGAAAAGAAGGAGGAGAAGGACATACGGGTTTCTTCATGCGAGAGGTGGTCAGCACCTCGGTGAAGCGATCCCGCAAGCCTCTTTTTCTGATCATCGGAGGGTTGGCGATTCTGCTCCTGAGTGTTTCCGGCTATGCCTACTGGACGATAGACAACCTAAGACATGAGAAATACGGCCTGGACCGTCATATTGCCAGCCTCGAAACCCGACTCCAGGATGGGGGAGACCCGGAGGAGGTCAACCGCTTGATCGAGGAGTTGGAGAAGCATCAAGAGGCTGCCAAGAAGGTGAAACGAAGCCTGCTGTACAAACTGGGGGTTCGAAACGAAGAACAGGACTTCATCGAAACGGAGATCCGAGCGCTGATGGCCGAGTTCGGGGCCGAGAACTACAGCATTCCACCTGAGTTCTTGACGCAAGTGCGACGCTACGTCGACCGCTACAAGGAGCGGGACCGCAAGAATATCGAGCGGACCCTGAACAAACATTGGGACACTCTGCAGCAAGTCCGCCAGAGTCTTGCGAGCGACAGCCTCCCGCCCGATCTCGCCTACATCGTGGTAGTCGAGAGCGCGTTTGTTCAGAACAGCTCCAGTAGCGCGGGGGCCGCAGGTCTGTGGCAGCTACTGCCTGGCACCGCCCGCGCCTATGGACTCACGGTCACAGACGAACTCGATGAGAGAATGGACGTGAAGAAGTCCACCGAGGCCGCGGGGAAATACCTCCGCGAGCTGATCATACAGTTCGGATCCGGAAGTTCGGTCATGCTGGCGTTGGCCGCGTACAATCTGGGACCCACCCGTATCCGTCGAACCATTCGCAAAGTAGAAGATCCGATTCGCCAGCGCAACTTCTGGTATCTCTACCGAGCGCGGGCTCTTCCGGCGGAAACCAGGGGTTACGTGCCCAAGATCTTTGCCGCCGTCATCATCTGCCGCAATCCGGAGCAGCTCGGCTTTCAGACTCGAATATCAGCTCCCGCTTCTTGATCATCCAAAGAGCGGCTCATGTTGTAGCACGCTCCTTTCAAGCCAACAGTCTCTCGATCAAGCGACCGCCGATGTCTGTAAGGCGGAAATCGCGACCTTGGAAGCGGTAGGTAAGCTTCGTGTGATCGAGTCCCAGGAGATGCAGAAGGGTAGCGTGAACATCATGTACCTCTACCTTGTCTTTCGTCACAAAGAAGCCTAGCTCATCCACCTCTCCGATGTTCTGGCCCGGTTTGATTCCAGCTCCGGCAAACCACATCGGAAAGTTCTCAATGTGGTGGTTGCGACCCACCGTCTCTCGCACCTCTCCCATGGGAGTGCGTCCAAACTCGCCACCCCAGATCACCAGGGTGTCCTCCAACAAGCCCCGTTGCTTGAGATCCTTGATCAGTGCGGCACAGGGACGATCCGTCGCCAGCGAGACCTCATCGAGCTTCTCGTTCAGGTTGTTGCTTCCATTTCCGTGATGATCCCAACCGGTGTGGTAAAGCTGCACAAAGCGCACACCCCGCTCGACCATGCGGCGGGCCAACAAGCAGTTGTTCGCGAACGACGGCTCCCCCGGAGTGGCTCCGTACAAGTCCAGCATGTCCTGACCTTCGCTGGCCAGATCCATCAGTTCAGGACCACTGGTCTGCATCCGATAGGCCATCTCGTAGGAGGCGATGCGGGTGCTGATCTCAGGATCGCCGTAATCCGCCTCGTGAGCTCGATTCAAATCGTGGATAGCGCTGAGCCGTGCAGCCTGGCGCTCTGGCGATATACCCTTGGGGCTGGCTAGATTCGGGATCGGCACGGCGGATTGAAGAAACTCGACCCCTTGGTAGGCCGTTGGCAGGAATCCACTCCCCCAGATGGAGGCACCTCCCATGAAATCATTGGATCCCGAGCGGAGAACGATGAAGGCGGGCAGATCCTTCGATTCGCTTCCCAGGCCGTAGCCTAGCCAGGCACCCATACTGGGACGTCCGAAGCGAGATGATCCGGTATTGCAGAAGAGTTTGGCTGGGGCGTGGTTGAAGTTCTCGGCCACCACTGAGTGAACCAGCGACAACTGATCTACCACGGTCGCCATGTGAGGAAAGACTTCCGACACCCAGGTACCCGACTGGCCATGTTGTTTGAACTTCCGGGTCGGACCCAGCAGCTTGGGCTTGGTCTTGGTGAAGCGCTCCATGAAGGCGAATCGCTTGCCCTCGAGAAAGGAATCTGGCGTGGGCTGCCCGTGCAACCGCGCGAGCTCGGGCCGGTAGAGCCAGGTTTCAAACTGACTAGGTCCGCCGGCCATGAACAGATAGATGACCCGCTTGGCCTTGGGACTGAAATGTGGAGCTTGGGGAGCAAGAGGATTCTGTTTTCGGTCTCCGGTTGCGGCCAACAGGCTTCCGTCACCCGACAGGCTGCCAAAAGCGATTCCGCCCAAACCGACAAAACATCGACTGAAGAAATGGCGCCGTGTCTGTTCCAGAAGTGCAAGTTTTTGTGTGATCATCTCTGTCCCCTTCTCCAATTCCTTTCCCGTCCCCCTCGGTGATTCACTCCCGGGTGATGAACTCATCCAAGTTGAGCACCACACTGGCTAACAGGGTCCACACTGCGGCCTCCTGCTCATCCGCACCATCGGGAAGGGATAGGGTCAGAAGCTCTTCGGCCTCTTGGCGCCGGGACTGAAAATCGTCCAGCTGCGAGGCCCTCAAACGCTCCAGTCGCTGCCTCTCTCCAGGCTTCGGAGTGCGCGTCAAACAGACCTGGAAGAGGTAATCAACCCGGTCCGAGTCGGAAGTGAGTCGCGGTTCGGTCAAGACCCGATGCGCCAGCCCCTGGGCGAACTCGTGGAAACCTTCATCATTGAGAAGCGTCAGGGCCTGCAGAGGTGTGGTGGAACGATTCCGCCGGCTGGCAGAAGTCATCCCCTTGGGACTGTCAAAAACCATCAGACCTGGATGCGGACTCGTCCGCCAGAAGTAGGTGTACATACCCCGCCGATAACGATCCTTCCCTTCACTGGGGACCCATCTCTCTTTCCTGTCCACTCCCGGCGGCTGCGGTGGAAACACGCTTGGCCCGCCAATCTCAGGCGTCAGGAGAGAACTTGCGGACAAGGCCAGGTCGCGGACAATCTCGGATTCGACCCGGAGCCGGTTCTGGCGCGACAAGAGGCGGTTGCGGGGATCGATTCTCTGCGTGTCGATCCGATATCGGGAAGACTGCCGGTAGGTTGCCGAGGTCACGATGAGACGATGCAGCGCCTTCAGACTCCACTTGTTCGCCACGAATTCCGATGCCAGCCAGTCTAGAAGACGCGGATGCGTGGGCGCAGAACCCTGGGTGCCGAAGTCGTTGGTAGTCTCGACAATTCCGTGTCCAAAGTAGCGTTGCCAGATTCGGTTGACCGTCACTCGGGGCGTCATGGGGTTATCATCGTCGACCAACCAGCGAGCGAGATCGAGACGAGAGTACTGACTCCGGGCGGGCAGCGGTGGCAGCACTGCCGGAGTACCGGGTCCGACAGCGACTCCCTTCCTGAGAAAGTCTCCTCCCAGCAGAATGTGTGTCGGACGGGGCTCGGCCAGCTCCTTCATCACCAACGTACTGGGGATCTCGGGCTCGAGCGCGCGAACCGCCTTTACGCCCTTCTTACGCTCCACATGACCGAGATCCTGGCTGAAATAGGCCCTCCGGATGGCCTCGTGCTGGGCCTCGTGGCGCTCCTGGAGCGGCAGATCCAGGATAATACGCTGACCAGGTCTCAGCTTGGCACGGGCCTCCTCGCTTAGGGAGGACTCCCAGTCGGGTTGCTTGGCCAGCAACTCTTCCTCGTAGCTCTTCAACTCCTGCTCCATCACCTCCAACTGGGCCCTGAGAGCTTCTTTCCTTTGATATTGTTCGGAGGTGCCAAACTCCAGCACTGGCTCCTGTGCACGGGCGCGACCGTCGTCGTTGTTGAACTCGCCACTCAACTCATCGATGCTGTTGAAGAAGGCAAAGAACTGGTAGAACTCTCGCTGCGAGACCGGATCGTACTTGTGATCATGGCAGCGGGCGCAGCCCAGCGTCAGCCCCAGAAAGGCGACGCCAGTGGTGTTGACGCGGTCGACAACCGCTTCGACCCGATATTGCTCGAAGTCGATGCCCCCTTCGAGATTCAGCAGCGTGTTGCGCTGGAACCCGGTAGCCACGATCTGGTCCTCAGTCGCATCGGACAAAAGGTCTCCTGCAATCTGCTCGACGGTGAACTGATCGAAGGGCATGTCGCGGTTGAGAGCGCGGATCACCCAGTCACGGTACATCCAGATCTGGCGCGCGAAGTCATTGTTGTACCCATTCGAATCGGCGTAACGGGCCAGGTCGAGCCAGTGCCGCCCCCAACGCTCCCCGTGGTGCGGTGAGGCCAACAATTGATCAACCATGTGCTCGTATGCCTCCGGACGTGTGTCGGCCGTGAACTCTGTCACCTGCTCTGGTGACGGCAGCAGCCCAATCAAGTCAAGGTAGGCCCGGCGGATCAAGGTAACTTTGAGAGCTTCCGGAGACGGCCTGAGTCCTTCCTGGTCCAGTCGGGCGAAGACAAAGCTGTCGATCGGATTGCGGACCCACGAGGGGTCCGAGACGGTCGGTTGCTGCGGCCGCTGGACTGGCCGAAAACTCCAGTGAGTCGAAGTGCCCGCAGGCGTGAGGCCAGCCTCCGACATTCGGTCCGGCCACGGAATGTCCATCTCGATCCAGCGAACGAGCGCGGAGACCTCTCGGGATGTCAACCTGTCGTCCGGCGGCATCTTCAACTCGCCTTGGTGGCGAACAGCATGGATGAGCCGGCTTTGCCCGGGTTCACCAGGAGAAACGGCCGCACCACGGTTTCCCCCTTTCAGAACGTCATCTCGACTCTCGACCGAGAAGCCGCTGGTGAGCAGCTTGGCATTGTGACAACCGCTGCACTTATGTACTAGAAGCGGGCGGACTTCGCTCTCAAAGAAACGGATTGCATCCGGAGAAAAACCCCTGGGACGCTCTGCGGCTGCAATGTAGAGTGAATTCGAAACGAGTAGAATCACGACCGCCCGAGGGCGGCATACGCGGCCGATCACAGACTAGAACACTATCATACGAAAGGACAAAGGAACAAAGTCTCCAGCTGGACACGGATAGCCTGGGAGGGCGGACTACCTACGTTTGGTCGGAGTTCTTCGTGACTTCTGGGTCACCCATTATACGACTGCGGTTTTGCCCGTCTGAAATGTCAGGAGTGTTCGCACCCAGGCCCTCTTTTGGCTTTCCCCGGCAAACAAGATACTTTTGTCCTTCCTCCCGAGCCAAGCGGGTGGCGGCCTTTGTGGAGTGGTCACCGAAGAAGTCCTGGAAGCGGTCGATCATCGCCAGTACGTCTGGACCAGTCCCCAATCTGAGACCCGCGCTGCTAGAGAGCTGACCTTCCATCCTCCCCAGAAGAATGATCTCGGGCCCACCTTCCCGGGGTTCCGAGACGTTTTGAAGGACTCTGTTAAGATGGACCTGGTGCGCAACCCGTCTATCAACAATCCGAACTGCCGCAAAACCTATGCTACCTTCCGCCTGATGGCCTCGGAACTCGATCCAGATCAGATCACCAACACTCTCGGTCTGGAACCAACCAGAGTAGCCTGTCGGTCAGCGGCCCGCTCTCGGCGACGGGCCACGGAGGACCCTGTATCTCCGCCCAGACACTTGAACGCATTGCAACTCTAGAGTCTGAGCTGGGCTTTGATTTCTATTTTAACCCATGAGTCTTGCTGCGACCCCCGGTGCCCGGAACCTCCCTCAAGATCCTGATTTAATCGATCCTCGAAGCACCTGGGTGAGAGAGCACCGCCCCTTCAAGGCTGTCTGGAAGCAGCGCCGCTCCCTATCTTCCAGCCGGGAGCGAGAGGACCGTTGAGTCTTGTGAGGCGGCCCCTCTTCACCTTGCTCGTGGTTGGGGGCGTCTCCGAAGTTCTCTATCTCTATCTGAGCCGTTTCCAGGCCACGAACGGGCGTCCCGTGTGGACCTTCCTTGCCGTCTCCGGAGCACTTTTCGGAGCTTACGCAATCGCGGCCGCGGTGGCATCCAAGGACCAAAGGTCAGGCCGGCGCCTCCTCTTCCTGGTTATCTCCTTTGGACTTCTCTTCCGCATTACTCTTCTCCCTGCCGGGCTCAGGAACGATATAGAACTGGTAGACGGGTTGGGCGACGACCTGACAGGGCGGTCTGTGACCTATCAAACGTTCTTGCTCTACGATCAAGACGTCTGGCGTTGCCTGTGGGAGGGCTACGTCCTCAGCCAGGGGTTGAATCCCTACCGTCTCGAACCCGCCTCAGAGGTTCTGGATGACCTGCCGGAGTCGGACGCATCCCGAGAGGAGGTCTGGTCGGAGATTCGTGATCGGGTGGGTTATCCCTCCATCCCAGCCCTATATCCTCCGTTGGCACAATTCTTCTTCGCGCTGAGCGCCGCAAGCTTTCCCGGCAGCGTGCTGGGTTGGAAATTGTTGACGGTTGTGCTGGAGTTGACGGCTTGTTTCTTCGTTGCCCTCGCGGCCAGGAAACTAGGACAAGCCGTGGCACCCGTTGTCCTGCTCTTTCTCTGGAATCCGTTGATGGTCAAGGAATTCGCTGGGAGTGCCCACTTCGACGCTCTGGTCGTGCTGTGCCTATCCCTGTTGGCCTACTTTGTTGTCAATGGATGGACCTTGAGGGCTTATGGGGTGCTCGCTCTGGCTACCCTCTCCAAGCTTATCCCGGCGCTGGTGATCATCTTCCTCAGCCCTCTTTTTTTGGGCTTTGCCCTCTTCGCCGGTCTCGTGAGCGCCGGCTTTCTGCCCTTCTACGAGGGCCTACCCGAATTGGTTGGCACGGGAGAAATTTTTGCCCAATACTGGCGCTTCAACGCCGGATTTTACCGTATACTGGACTGGGTATTCGGAGAAGCTTCGGTTGTGGCCTACCTGTTGTTGGTCACGGTCCTGGGAATCACGATACGAAGCCGGGTACGAGACCTGCGTGATTCTCTGGAAGGCATACTTTGGCTGCTGGGGATGGCCATAGTACTGGGCCCTGTGGTCCACGCCTGGTACGTGACCTGGCTCATTCCGCTGGCCTGCCTCAACCGAAGCCGTACTTGGATCTGGTTCAGTGCAGTCGTCTACCTGTCTTTTCTGGTCATGCTGGATGGCGTGGAGCGACCCTGGGTAGTCGGCGTCGAGCACCTCACCTTGATGTTGATTGCGATATGGGATCATCTGACAAGAAAGGAGAGACACGATGTTAACTACACGCAGACTGCTCCTTCCCACGCTTAGCCTTTTCCTGTTTTCAGTTGCTGCCCTGGGACAGGGTAGCGGAACGACCTTTCCGGGAGGGATGCCGGGGAGTGTCGGCTCCGGAGCTCCAGGTGGCCCTTACACGGTCACTTATTCCTTCAAAGGTCAGCTTCAGCAGATCGATCGTGGTGTTGGGGCCTTTCTCATGGTCGATGAGAAGTCGGAGCAGAAGATAGTCTTCCACGTGGGTGAGAGGACCCGCTATCGCGCGGACAAGAAGGTCCTGGGGAAAAAGAAGATCAGTTGGAGTGAGCTGGCTGTGGGCCAGCGGATTCGGGTCAAGGCAAAGGTCGTTCGCGAGGAGCCGACTTCGGAGGACGAAGAACCGGCCATCAAGGTTACGGTCCTGGAGGTCAAGGTTCTGAAGCCGAAGAACGCTTAAGCCCTTACAGCTCGACCCTGGGGCGGAGGAGGTAGGCGGCCAGACGCTCCAGGGCGCGACCGCTCGTCGCTCTTGATGAGGTGGCCGCGATAGACCGAAGCCGCTCGGGTGCCAGCTGCGCAGCTTCTGGGCAAAGTCGTGACTGAGCCGTCGCTCGGCCACCATCGCCTCCAGAACCTGATGTTGAAAGAGGCGAGTGGGGACCTCAGACTCCACCTCGCCTATGGAGTCGGAACCCCCGTCGCGTGTCCAAGCAGAATCGCCAGCGACCAGGGCTGGGTACGCAGCCGTCCTGAGACCTGTCTCCCTCGGTCAGGCAATGATGTCGTGGATGACCTTTCCGTGAACGTCGGTCAAGCGGAAGTCACGTCCTGAATACTTGTAGGTGAGCTTCTCGTGGTCGAGACCCATCAGGTGCAGGATGGTGGCATGGAGGTCGTGGACGTGGACAGGATTCTCTACCGCGGTGAGCCCGAACTGATCGGTGGCGCCGTAGCTGAAACCTCGCTTGACCCCTCCTCCGGCCATCCAGACGGTGAAACCATAGTGGTCGTGGTCGCGGCCCTCCTTCCCTTCTGAAGTCGGGGCCCTGCCGAACTCTCCTCCCCAGATCACGAGTGTCTCGTCCAGTAGACCTCTCTGTTTGAGATCCTTGATGAGGGCGGCGATCCCACGATCGCAGGCGTCGGCCAGTGCCCTGTGGCCCCCGGCGATATCCTTGTGACCGGTGTCCCAGGCGATGTCGTATTCGTCGATGGAGTGCGAGACCTGCACTATCCGGACACCACGCTCGACCAGCCGTCGTGCCAGCAGACATCCCTTCGCATACTCGCTGTCCCCGTAGAGCGAAAGCGTGGCCTCGGTCTCCTGGGAGAGATCGAAGGCCTCCGGGGCCGCGAATTGCATGCGAAAGGCCATTTCCATCGCCTGGATGCTGCCTTCCAACTGCTGGTCCTGCTGCTGCCGTTGGAGATCGAGCTGGTTGAGACGGGTCAGCAGCTCGACCTGCCGCTGCTGCTCGGCCCTGGGCAGCCATCTGTGCTCGAGATCCCGCAGAATGTCTCCGGTTTCCATCTGGTGGATATTGATGTAGGTCCCGGTGTAGGCACCGGGAAGGAAGGAGTTCCCCCAGTTCGCCAGCTTGCCACGGGGCTGAGCCCGTGGGCTCATGGCCACAAACCCGGGCAGATCCTGGTTTTCGGAACCCAGTCCGTACACCAACCAGGATCCCATGCTGGGTCGGGTGGGCTGCAGGTGCCCCACGTTCATCATCAGGATGGCACCGGCGTGCTCGGGGATGTCCGTGTGCATCGAGTGAATGAAGCAGAGATCGTCCGCGCACTCGCCCACATGCGGGAAGATATCGCTGACCCATTTTCCGCACTCGCCGTACTGTTTGAATCCGAACGGCGAAGGGAACAACCCCATCTTCGTGTTGCGAAGAGATTTCCGATCCACAATCGCGGGACGCTGCCCCTCGTACTTTCGGAGGTCGGGTTTGTAGTCGAAGGTGTCGACTTGAGAGGGGCCTCCCGGCATAAAGAGCTGGATGACATGCTTCGCCTTGGGAGCAAAGTGGGGCACCTTGGAAGCCAACGGCGGGGCGGCAGACGAAGGGGCGGCGGATGCCGTCGAGTGAAGGCCACCCATCTCGGCCACTACCCCAGCCAGTCCAAGTGTGCCGAACCCCGCCCCGATTCGATGAAGCATCTCACGGCGGCTCAACGGTGCCACCGGATTACGATGGAACATAGTAATGATCTCCAGCGTAGCGGCGGTTTCCAGGCCGCCATCCCCTTGAACTATCGCACATACATAAACTCATTGGAGGACATAAGCGCCTGCCCATACTGCTCCCAGGGTGAAAGCTCCATTCCCCGCGAGGCTCCAGCCAGGTACTCAACCCCAATCCGGATCTCCTCCTGGCTCGGAGGACGGCTGAACAATAGGCGATAGGCTCTTTCGATCCTCTCTCTCTCAGTGTCAGTCTCCCGGTGCAGTCTCCGCGAGAAGACCTTCGCCCGGTCCACCATGAAGGGACTGTTCATCAGGAACAGAAACTGCTGTGGAACCGTGCTGGTAACACGCTTGGGGACAGTCGCCGTCATCGCAGGAAAGTCGAAGAGGCGTAGGAATCCGTCGGTCTCGGAAGTGTTGCCGATACGGCTGACCTTGGCGTAGAGGGTTCGCCGCCTGCTCTTGGTAATCGCCTCGAAGGGTGGGCCACCCATCTCCAGGTCCAGTTCAGAGGTGGCCCCCAACAGCGAATCCCGCCAGGATTCGACGTCCATCCGTCTGGGGTTCATCCGCCAGAGCAGCTCGTTATCAGCATCGACAGAGAATGCACGACGCCGATGGCGGCTGCTCATCTGGTAGGTCGCCGAGGCCATGATCGTCCGATGAAGGGACTTGATGGACCAGCCCGATTCGATGAACGTCGCCGCCAACCAATCCAGCATCTCCGGATGAGTCGGTTTCCGTCCCAGCGTCCCAAAGTTACTGGGCGTGCGGACCAGCGCCTTCCCGAAATGGTGCATCCAGATCCGATTGACCATCGCACGCGCGGTCAGCGGATTCTCCGGGCTGGCGACGGCTTCGGCCAACTCCTCGCGGCCGCTTCCCTTCGTGAAGGGTGTCGGAGCCGCTCCCACCGCCACCCTCAGGAAGCGGCGAGGGACAACAGCCCCTGACCTCCTGAGATCTCCTCGAACGGCAACCGCCATGTCCTCGCTGCCGGAGTCGGCCAGGACGTGAGCGAAGTCGTACTTCTCCGGCGAAGCCTCTTTCAGCTTCTCTATCTTTGCATCCCACTCTTCGATCCGTTTCTTCTCCTCTTCGGTCAACTCCCGTTGTTCTTCGGAAGCCTGCTTCCTGACGTCCGCCTGCTTCTCCTTGACGTCTTTGATGCGCTGCTGGTGCTCCTGGTAGACCTTGACCTCCTCCTCTGGAGCCAACGGCAGCTCGCTGGTCTCGGTGTTGTTGAAGACACCGGCCAACGAATAGTAGTCCTGCTGGGGGATGGGATCGAACTTATGGTCATGGCAGCGAGCACAGGAGACGGTGACCGCCATCACTCCCCGCGTCAGCGTATCGATCCGATCGTCAAGGGTCTCTCCTTTTGCCTGGGCAACGCTTGCCGGATCGCCTCCGTCTGAGTGGTAGTTCGGCCCCAGGGCGAAGAAGCCGGTAGCGAAGACATCCCGTCCCTGGCCGATCAGATCACCACTGATCTGTAGTTTGAGAAAACGATCGTAGGGCAGGTCGCGGTTCAAGGCCTCCACCACCCAGTCCCGGTAGCGCCAGGCCTGAGTCAGTTCACCGTTTCGACGGTCGAGGAAACCTCCGAATCCATCGCTGTAACGGGCAACGTCGAGCCAGTATCTTCCCCAGCGCTCGCCGTAGTGAGGGGAGCTCAGCAGCTCCTCGACGACCCCTGCGATCGCGGCCTGCCGATCACGCCGCGCGGCCTCGAGGAACCGATTCTGCCGCCTGAGCGTCGGCAAAAACCCGACGAGGTCCAGGTAGATCCGTCGCAGGAGGATATGCGGTGCCGCGGGTGGAGCCGTCTGCAGTCCCGCCGCCGAGAGTTGGGAGAGGACGAACCTGTCGATGGGTTTGAGAGTCCAGGGGGCGTTCGCCAGGTCCGGAGGAGTCGGCTTGCGGATCGGACGCCACGCCCAGTGAGCGCTGCGAAGAGCCAGCCAATCGTAGCCCTTTGATTGCTGCTGGTCTGGAGGCTGCGGCAGGTCGGGCCAGGGTGCGCCCAATTCGACCCACTTGACCAGGTCGGCAATCTCCCGCTCCGGGAGCCTGCCGCCAGGAGGCATCTTGAGCGACTGCCAGCGGACCGCCTTGACCAGGAGGCTCTCTTCCGGCCTCCGGGGAACAACCGCCGGACCCCTGCCGCCTCCTCGGAGCAGACCCGCCCGACTGTCGAGCCTGAAGTCGGCTTGTGGACTCTGCGTCTCGGCGCTGTGGCACTTGAAGCAGTGCTCGGCCAGCAGCGGCCTGACGCGACGCTCGAAGAACTCAATCTGGCTGTCCCGCTCGGATTTGGAGGCAAGGGGTTGGTCGTCGCCGACACCAAGGATCCCAACGACACAAGAAGAGATGAAAACCCTCCTCCCGACAGTCTTCCAACGATACCCACACATGTTCCCAGCCTACACAGGCCTCGGAGAGTCTTCCACCAGTGCTGCAATCGAAACCAAAGAGGGCCGTTGAATAGAATACTACTTCGCCCTCCGAGTATGAAGGAACAATGCTGCATCCATTCCTCCCACCAACCCTCTCGTGACCGCCGAAATGCCGTACTTCGACAGATGAGTGGCGTGGAATCGGGGATAACTGACGATTCATACTGCTTGTTGGTCTGAGGCCGTGCCGGTTTTGAATTCAATCCTGGGCTTCGCCGAATCGATACGAGAAGAGACTGGTGGCGTTGTCGGCCTGGATGTGCAGGCGGATCTTCTTGCCCAGGAAAGGCGATAGATCCTTCCGGTCCTTTCCCCAAGTGATCTCGAAGTCGGTTTCGTCGCCCCGCTCGAGCCCGTTGCACTGCTCGAAAGAGTATCCCTTGGGGACAGAGACGTTTTCGATCACCCGGATCCGAACCCGCCCGAAGTAGGAGAAGGCGTTCAGATAGAGCTTTGGCTGCTGGACCTCCACAGGCTCGGTCATCAGTTCTCCACCGCGGATACCGCTGCGCATGGCCACAAATCCATCCTTGCGCAGAGTCGCAACACCTATGGCAGCTCGGGCCATACCCTCGGTCCCATGGGCCTGGCTCTTGCCCGAATACCAGAAGTAGAGTCTGTCCCCTTTGAGCACAACCGGATTCCCGGCCAGCGAGACCCAGGCTCCATCCCAGCTGCCAGGCGGACCCACGGGAAGGAACGCCTGCCGGCGTCCCACACGGCGCCAATGCTTGAGATCGCGGGCGGAGGCGAGTTGGACCGTCCCCAACTCGGTGGAGGAATGGAGCATGGTGACCAATCCCAGGTACTGGTTTCCGTAAGCCAGGGGGGTCATCACATACATCTGGTCTCCGGGGTCATCGAAGTCGTCCGGTTTCAAGACAGTGTCCAGAGGGCTCCAGCGGACGAAGTCTGGGCTGCTGGAGAGAGCAATCACTCGCCGGTACTTCCTCCATTCGAGGATGTAGTGATCCATTATGGTTTCGTAACGTCGCGTCACCGCCAGATAGCTTTGACTCAGCGGATCGTAGACCAGACTGCCCGCATCTCCGCCGCGAGCAACCAGCATCTCCGTCCCCAAGGTCCAGTGGATGCCGTCCGGAGAGAAGGCTGCATACATTCCATGCTTGTCCTCAATGGCCCGCATGAGCTTCTTCCGAGCCCGATTCTTCTGCTCCCGATTCATGTTCGGGGTCTCGATGTCCGAGTCCGCCGGAGAGGGTCGCTGTTGGTACATTCCGAACTTGTAACGCCGTGCCGGGTCGGTTTCCTTCGGATCCTTGATTACCCCCCAGGGATCAAAACCCCAGGCGGAGGGCATCTCTCTCGTCGGGAAGACGATGTTGTTGGCGGCTGCCCCCTCAATCGGAACCAGACTGAGCTCGGGCCTTTCCCACCGAATTCCGTCCTTTGAAGTGGCGTAGCAGACATAGATTCCCCCACCTCCCTTCCTGTAGGAAGCAATGTCCACGGTGAAGTACCACATCTTGAAAAGGTCTTCCTCTTCGTCGTAGAGGACCGAGATCTTCGATTGAACCGAGGTTCCTTCCCAGGACCGGTCGGGCCGCAATACCGGCTGGGCCTGTAGACGTTGGGGTTGCTGCACCTTGCGCACGAACCCGGGATGATCTTGGATCGTCTCGTCGTCGAAGAAGAGGTGAAGACCGGGGTCGTAGAGCTGGTGGAGGTTCTTGATCGCTGCCTTCTGGCCCAGCGATCCAGTGCCGGTCAGAGAGAGAAACGTGCCCAGAATGCAGATTTGAACCCCTGAAAGACCTCGCATGGATCAGTCTCCTGAATTGCCGAACCTGTAGGAAAAAAGACTGGTCGCGTTGTCGGCATGAATGTGCAGCCGGACCTTCCTGCCCATGAACGGGGACAGATCTTTTCGGTCTTCCCCCCAGGTGATCTCGAAGTCGGTTTCGTCGCCGCGCTCGAGCGCGTTGCACTCCTTCAAGGAGTAGCCATTGGGAACAGACACTCCTTCAACGATCACACGGATTTGCACTCGTCCGAACAGGGAGAGGGCGTTGAGATAGAGCTTGGGACCAAGAACTTCGACCGGTTCCGTCATCAGTTCGCCACCTCGGATGCCGCTGCGAAGCGCCACGAAGCCATCCTTGCGCAGGACTACAATGCCGATGGAGCTTCGCCACATACCCGAGGTCCCGTGCGCCTGAGGACGTCCCGAGTACCACAGGTAGAGCTTGTTTCCCTTGAGAATGGGGGGATTCCCGGAAAGGCTGGACCAGGCTCCATCCCAGCTCCCTGGAGAACCGACCGGCAAGAACTCCTCCCGGCGTCCTACCCGTCGCCAATTCTGGAGGTCGCGGGCAGAGGCCAGCTGCGTCGGTCCCAGCTCGGTAGAGGAGTGGAGCATTCCGATGAATCCGATGTACTGATTTCCGTAGGCAAAGGGAGTCATCACGTACATCTGGTCCCGGGGATCGTCGAAATCGTCGGGCTTGAGGACAGTCTTGAGCGGGGTCCAGTGAACGAAGTCCCGGCTGGTGGACAGGGCGATGACGCGCCTGTAACCCTTCCAGCCGATTACGAAGTGATCCATGATGGTCTCGTAGCGGCGGGTGGAAGCAAGGTAACCCCTGCTCAGGGGATCATACACCAGGGCCCCTGCGTCCCCTCCCCGCGGCACCAGGATCCTCTCTCCTGGTGTCCAATGGATCCCGTCCGGTGAGAAGGCTGCGTACATCCCATGCCGATCCTGAATAGCTCGTAGGAGAGTCTTTCGTGCCTTGTTTTTCTCTTCGCGCGTCCTGTTCGGCGTCTCGATGTCCGACTCCTGCTCGCTGGGTCGCTGCTGATACATCCCCATCTTGTAGCGTCTGGAAGGGTCAGGATCGTCCGGATCTTTGACCACTCCCCAGGGATCCAGGCCCCAGGCAGCGGGCATTGTCGACGTTGGATAGACGATGTTGTTTTCAGCCGAGCCGTCGACCGGCACCATTCCCAACGCCGGTTTCTCCCACTCTACTCCGTCCCTGGAAGTCGCATAGCACATGAAGTAGCCGCGTCCCTGGCTCCGGTAGAGTGGAGTATTGGCGGAGAAGTACCACATCTTGAAAAGGTCATCCTCCTGGTCGTACAAGACCGAGCCCCACAGCTGAACCGCGTGACCCTCCCAGGGCCGGTCGGGACGAAGCACCGGCTTAGTCAGGATGCGTCTTGGGTTCTGGATCTTTCGGATGAAGCCGGGATGGTCCTGAACTTCGTCGTCATCCAGGAAGAGGTGGAGTCCTGGGTCATAGAGTTGGTCTCGGTCAGCAACCTTCTCAGATGGGTTCTCTCCGAGCACCCACGGCCCCGTCCATTGGCAAAGGGCCGCACTGCATAGGCATGCGAAAACTGTCACGTGAAGGTTTGCAACCGAGGTTCGTCGATTCGAAGAGTTCATAACTCATCTTGGCTGTTTTGGCGACGGCGAGCAGCCTGGTCGATGCTGCCCCCATTCGAGAAAAAAACTGGGGTTCCTTCTCCGATGATCCTCGCTAGCAACCCTTACAGAGCCGTGACCGTGAGGGAGCGGGACCCGATCACAGATCGGGCGATGCGGCGAGTCCCTAAGACGGCGCCGTCCAACCGAACCCACGCAACAGGGTTCGTTGGTACCGGCATCGGAATGCCGGTACCGCTCCTTCGCAGTCACGGCTCTGTCTGTGGCGACGCTCGGATGATTCTCCATCCACTGAAGTTTCAGCTTGGCGCCGCCCCCGGCTGCGCCGGATCGTACATGAAAGAAACTACGGGAGTCATGAAAGCCTGCAGCGCGAGCGAGGGGTTGGAAATCTACGAGATGCGTCACCGAAAGGGCATTTGACCGGAGCGGAACCAGGTCTCGGCGAGAGAGCAGATAACAGCAAGATCTCCCAGAGCCCCAACCCCTCGCTTGCGCTTCAGGCTTCCTCAGTTTTCGCATTGATCGGTGCCTTGGACGTGGGAGATTCCAATTGAAGTTTCAGCTTAGCAGATCGACAAGGAATGGTGGTTCGAAAGGAGGACGGTGTCCCTGCTTCGAGACTACGCTATCTCTCGTCGTCATTTGTCGAACCGGATCGCACCGAATAGAAATACCCGATACGGACGAATACGATTATCATGGGGAACCATCTCACTAGCCAGAAGGCGTCCGACCGTGGTCGACGTTGCGCTCTAATGCGTCTGTGACGGGCGAGTCATTCAATGGATCCAATCACTCATACCTTCCTTGGAGCAGCCCTCGCACAGACACCCCTGAAGCAGAGGACCGCCTATGCTTCTGCTGCCCTGATCCTCGGAGCCAATCTGCCCGACATCGACGGACTCGCTATGCTTGCCGACTCCGACACCGCTCTATTCCTGCGTCGCGGTTGGACCCACGGCATCGCAGCGATTCTGATCCTCCCGCTCGTCTTAACCGGAGTTCTCGTCGTGTGGGGCCACCTTACAAAGCGAACCTCGAGTCTGGAATCTCCGCCCCTACGCATTCGGGCCTTGCTCGGTCTCTCGTATCTGGCAGTAGCGACACACCCCTCACTCGACTGGTTGAACAACTACGGAATGCGCTGGTTGATGCCCTTCGATGGTGATTGGTTCTACGGCGACACCTTATTCATCGTTGATCCGTGGATGTGGCTCCTCCTTGGAGGGGCGGTCTTTCTATCTCATTCGCGAGGCTGGTGGGCCATTTCCGGCTGGGCAACCTTCGCCCTTTTCGCAGGATTCCTCATGATCTCCGCAGTGCCGGGTCTGATGCCAGCTAAGATCCTTTGGCTTGTGTCCCTGGGCGCAGTCGTGCTCCTTCGAATAAGGCGGTTCGGCTCTGAAGCGACAACCTCCTACCGGCTCGCCGGCGGCGCGGTAACAGCAACGGTGTTCTACATAGCAGCCATGCTCGCCTTGTCGCTATACGCGAGTTATGCAGTTGCAGAAGCGCTTGCCTCGAACGGATTGAGGGTCGAGAAACTGATGGTGGGACCCAGTCCTGTAACGCCCTTCCTTCGAGACGTTGTCGCCCAGACTCCGGATGGCTACCGCTACGGCACCGTCCGTCTACTTCCCCAGTTCGAACTCGAGCTGTCTCCAGATTCCCTCCCGCTACTGCCTCAAACCAGGCTGATCCGTATCGCGACAGCATCACCAAGGGTTCGCGGATTCATGAACTGGGCTCGATTCCCTTCTTCGGAAATCGAAGTGAGCGAAGGCGGATTTACGGTCTACTTGCTCGATGCACGGTACTCACGTTCGCGGAGAATCGGTTTCGGCGGAGCCAGGGTAGAGGTCTCGCACCACCAGCTCGGTACCCGACCAACTGAATAACACCCTCTTCTCCGAGCTCAGATGAACCACCTTCACTCACACGCCGTTGGCACCAGTGCGATAGGGATCAACTGGTGTCCGAGCTCTTGATGATAGCCAGGGTCCTTGCCATTTCGTTATAGGTGATCTGCAGGCCTTCGTCGACTCCCATTCCGGGACGGGCAAGCACCCAGGCCGGGCTTGTGGCCAGGGCAACGTGCGCCATGATCCGTGCCGACTGGTCCGTCTCCGCACAGGAACCTCCAAGAATGGGTCTTACTCCCCCTTTCCAGCACTCGTCAACCGCTTTCGCCACATTGGAGACCGCGCCCAGATCGGGAGCCTTAACGTTGATTGAGTGGGTGGCTCCGGCCGCGATGAAGGCTCTGATGTCATCCAGATCATTGGCCCATTCGTCGACGACCAGACGGACATCACTTCCCCGTCGCTCCAGTTCCCTTCGGATGGAAGAAAGGAGATGGATCTGAGCCTCCCTGCTGGGGAGCAGCACCGGTGTCTCTACATTCAGGTCATAGGGTCGAGCCCGTTCGCCTAGCTCCGCCAGGTAATCGGCGATTTTCTCGGCACTGTGACCCAGGACATGGCCCACGAGACCGTACACATCGATGTGAATTTCGGGCCAGTAGCCTTCCCTACCGTACTTGGCAACTCGGGCTGAGATCCAGGAAACGTATTCAGCCAAAGCATCGCCCGTCGGTCCGATCAACTCCGGACTATTGATCAGCCCGTGAGGAAGGACGTCGACCTCTTTGAGGATCGACTTGTCCACATTGTCATAGCGGTCCTCTCCGCACTGGATGTAGATGGGGATCAGTGTCCTCGCGACGGTAAGCCCTAGCTCGTCCGCAAATACCTGGGCACAAGTCATACCCTCGTTCTGTGCCACTGCCTGCAGCAGCGCTTGAGAGGCGGCGTAGAAGACCGCCGGCCGATGTAGATCAGCGCCGAATTTCTGTTCCTGGAGCTCTTCGCAAAGACCGAGAAATCCCCGAGCAGACTTTCCTTCAAGCCATCGACAGACCGGCCCAAGCAGAGGCAGCTGTTCATGGATCTGGAACCGCGGAATCCTTCCTCCTGCTCCCGCATAGGTCACACTCATCCCATCGCCGGAGACGGCCACCCCATTGTCGAGAAGCAAGACGATTGAAATCGCCTCGCTTGGCTGTCGGATTTGCTGGAACCCTGGAGTCATAGGATCGCCCTGATAACCAAACCCGTCTCGCTTAGCTCCGGCATGAATCGCCTGGAGATCGTCGTTGAAGAAACCGCCTTTCGCTGGAACCGCAAGTGCCTTTTCGATCTTGATCATCGCCAATCCTCAAGATTTCCAAACAGGTCTCTTCAGTACGGCCTGAAAAGAGTGAGTCGCTCTCCCCAGCTTGGGGTCGACAGGCTCTACGGAGCCAACGCCGATTCCCCAAGGTGCTCCTTCAACCAGAGTTTGAGAGGAACATCCTGGTCTTCAGGTGAGGTATAGCCCATCCCCCCGGTACTGGCACCCAACAGCTGTCGTCGAATCGGGTCGCACTGGTCGAGCAGATGTTCTACGGTCATGTCGTCCCGAGGTCTCAGCCACCGATAACTGTAGCCGTAGAAGAGCACTTTTCGCGTCAGATGGGAATGATTCGGACTTCCCGAATGCCAGAGACGACGATCAAAGAACACGGCCGTGCCCGGTGGCACACACCGGCAATGCATCCTCGGGATCTGACACCCCGTCTTCTGGCATCCTCAGCTCATTGCACCGGTGACTGCCTGGGACGATACAGAAGTTTCCACGTCCTCGTTCCGAGGTATCCGTCAAGAAGAAGCCGATCTTTAAAGACACCCTGGGACGGGGATTCCCTTCCAATTCGAGATTCAAACGACCGCTATCCTGATGCCATTCCAGACGACTCTTCTGGCGCCGTCCTTCCAGCGGCTGGGGTGGGCTGATGATCATGTCGGTGTGATAGAGCTGGATGTTCCAGCCCAGGATTCCCCACACCTTGGAAAAGGTCCTAGGCCAGTCGAGCAGTGTAAGAAAAGAGGGATCCTTCCCGATGAAATCGATGATGTGGATCAGTTCATGACTGCTGATCGCGTTCCTCGTCCGGTATTCAGAGTCAAGCCTATCAACCGCGGCAACCAATTCTCCAACCAGCTCTTGCGGCAGCGCGTCGTGAATCATGAAGAAGCCATCGCGTTCGAACCTTTCTCTCTGTTCGTCAGCCAGGCTGTGCTTCAAACAATCGGCGTCCATGAACCCTGTCCTTTCCAATCCGCACGATTCAATCCTGAAAGATCCGTCTCCATTCGGGTGAGAAAGTAGATCGCACGCCGACATGATAGCGAGGGCTAATCCCGGGGTCCAACCTCCTGGTTTCATACCGAACACCATGCGAAACGCCCATTGGGGATCGGCTTCTGCTATCCTGCACTTACTCGTGGGTCCGGCTACCTGCAACAGCCTTCGACGGGAACCATCCGATGGATCAAGAAGCCTTTTCGAGCTACCTGAAGGACCGCTATCAGGATCAGGTGCAGTGGTATGACGCAAAGGCCAGTCGGAATCAGAAAATATATCGTCGCTGCCAATGGGCATTGATCGGGCTCTCGGCCGTCACACCCGCGCTTGTCGGCCTGAAGGTTGAGTTCGTCATCGCCGGATTCTCCCACTCCTTGGCAATCTACACCTCGGTGGCGGTAGCCGTTCTGAGCGCCTCCCTGAAAACCTTCAAGTTCCAGGAAAACTGGATTAACTACCGAACAACCTGCGAGACCCTGCGTAAGGAAAAATACCTCTTTGAGGCGGGCCTTCAAGGGTACGGAAAAAGCCCGGACAGAGAAGCGCTGTTCGTGAACCGGGTAGAAGCCTTGATCTCCCGGGAAAACACCCTCTGGCTGAGTGCCCAGAAGAATCCGGAAGAGGATGAGAGTCCGAGCGGGTAGCCAGGCCCATGGAAGTTGAACCGTTTTGAGGCTGGCACCGCAAAGAAGGTCAAAGGAATAGATGCACCAAACTACCGCTTTCACAGTTTTGCTCTTCTCGGCACTATCGATCTCCCCCAACGTTCTCCCCGCTGAGCGGGATGAGGCAAATCGCCTCCTTTCGCAGGCCCAAGAAGCGGCCGAGCAGGGAAGAAGCATGGACGCGGTCAGATTCGCAACCGGTGCCATCGAGACCAACCCGAAGCTCGCGTTCGCCTACTATCTGCGAGGACGAGAACACTTTCGACTCGGTAAAATCACCGAGTCAGTAGCGGACTTCGACCAATTCGTTGAACTGCGACCAGACATGGAACCACGTCAATGGGAGCGGGGCCTGTCCTACTACTATGCAGGGCAGTTCGTGAAGGGAGCGAAGCAGTTCGAGCTGTACCAGACCTACCACGACAACGACGTCGAAAACTCGGTCTGGCGCTTCGCCTGCCAGGCGCGTAGAGAGGGCAGCGAAAAGGCTCGAGAAAGCATTATGCCCATTCGGAACGACCCACGCGTCCCCATGATGCCGATCTACGACATGTTCAGGGCCAGGCTATCACCCGAAGCCGTCCTGAAGGCCGCGCGAGCCGGTTCACCTACGCCAGAGCAACTCAACAACCGTCTCTTCTACGCCCATTTCTACATCGGGCTCTTCTTCGAAGCTGAGGGCGATTCGGTGAAGGCCAGGCGGCATATTCTAGCTTCACAGGATTACAAAGTAAGCCACTACATGTGGGACGTTGCTCGTCACCACGCTTCGCTCTTCCGGAAGCAGCACTAGTCGTCCTGGAAAGAGGAACCGCGAAATCCAGATCGGTGGGAACAGATTATTCTTCGGAGCGCTCGAGAAAGATCTTGCTGGTGACGATGGCCTTGACGGCTTCCGAAGGCCGGTAGTGGTTCTCCTCCAAAGCGTGCCGTGCCGAGACCAGTGTGTAGAAATCACCAGACTGCAACTCACGTGTGAGGGCGTAGTTCAAAAGCCGCTTGGAAAAATTGCCAACGAACTTCCGACGCTGTTTCTCTCGCAGCAAATAACGCTTCAGATCCTCAAACCGACGGAGCCGGGTACCATCCGGAAGGCTTTCGACCTCTTCAAGCGAGGCCTGGCCCTTCGGCTGGGTGCGACGTCCTATTCCGTCGAACTCCTCGAGCGCCAACCCCAGAGGATCGATGCGACTGTGACAACCGGCGCAACGGGTGTCTTGCCGATGCTGCCGGAGCGTCTGTTTCATCGTCAACGAACGCCCATCTTCGGCATCAAGCCCCTTCAATTTTGCGACCGAGACCGGCGGTGGAAGAGGCGGAGTACCGAGAACATCCCGCAGAATGTAGGCACCACGCTCAACAGCACTACGCCGGTTTGGATGAGACGTCAAGCTGAGGATGCCGGCCATTCCCAACAGACCGCCGCGACCGAGGTCATCGGTCAGTGCAACCTTCTGAAAGCCCTCCCCGGCAAACTCCTGCATGCCGTAGTGCCCGGCCAGCTCACGGTTTACAAATGTAAAGTCAGAGTCCAGGAGATTCAGGATGCTGAGATCGTGTCGAATGATCTCCACCACGAAGTACCGCACTTCGTCATACATCGCCTTTTGGAGCGATCCTGAAAACTCGGGAAAATGCCGTTGGCTTATGTCTAGATGGTCCGCAACCTTGTTGAACTTCAGCCAATAGCCGGCAAACTGTGTCGCCAGGGCTGCCGATTTCGAGTCAGCCAACATACGGCTCACCTGCGCCTTCAGTACCTGCGGCTGATGCAGCTTTCGCTCCTGGGCCAGGCGCGTCAATTCGTCGTCAGGCGGAGCTGACCACAAGAAGTAGGAGAGCCGAGCCGCCACCTCATGATCGCCCAGAGGAGCGATGGCGTCGGATCCCTTCCGCTTCTTGTCACCCCAGTTGATCGGCTTGACCTCCCAGCCATGTTGCTCTGGCAGATACACGAACTGAGGAGAAGCCAGAATCCCCTGCAACACCTGGCGGCAAGCATGCTCATAGTCCAGGCCCGCTTCGACCTGTCGATCGTAGAGGGCCATGAGACTGGCAGTTTCCGTCTCATGCAAGGGACGGCGATAGGCACGTGCGGCGAAGGCGCCCAGGTGTCTACGGGCTGACGCTCGCAGATCCCTGGGCTGAACTGCGTGACTAGAAGCCAACCCGGAGGATCGAGGCTCGGCGTGAAAACGGATACCCGATTGTGGATCGACCGCAGCGTGGGTGACAATCCGGTTCGCCGCCAGTAGATAGCGTGAGAGCTTCGACGGCGAAAGCTGCATCTCGAGCCCCTGGTTCAGGAAATCTCCGTCGCTCGCTGGCCCACCCGGCTGGGTCAGACTGCTGAGGCCGAGATCCAGCCCGGTCAATTCGCGCACCGTATTGTCATACTCGAACGGAGTCAACTGACGTAGGCGCGGATTGCTGGCGCGCGAAGACTCAGGGGTAGCACGCGATTCCAGCTCCCGCTCAAACCAGAGCCCGAAGAGCTCGCGCTCCTGCTCTGAGGGTTGACGCTGCTGGTTGGGATGAGGCATCGATCCGGTGGTAATCGCTCGCGCCATCTTGCCCCAGCTTGCGTTCCATTTGTGGAGTATTTCATCCTTCGAATCCTTCGAGGATTCCTCGATGTCGAAGCCGCCTTCGCGGGTCTTACTATCGTGGCAGTCGTAGCAGTAGTGCTTCAGGAAGGGCTCAATGTGGCCCTCGAAGGTCAGGTCATCTTCAGATCCAGACCACTCGGAATAAGCAATCTCAGACACCGGCGCATCTGGCTCTGCATCCACGTCACCTTCTTTGCCAACCCACTCCGGCGCATCCTTATCGATCCACTCGGCCAGGATCCTGATCTGTTCCGGCGTCGGTCGGGGATGGCCCTCGGGTGGCATCGCAGAAGGGTCATTCGAAGCTGCGTCGAGGCGCTTGATCAGCCAACTCTGGGAGGACTGGCTAGGAATCATCACCCGACCGCTACTGCCGCCCCGAAGCGCAGCTTCCGGCTGATCCAACCTCAACCCACCCTTGCTGCTCTCAGGACCGTGGCAGCCCACGCAGTACTGCTCGAAGAGAGGACGCGCCTTGGTATCCCAGGCATCGACCGAAGTCGATCGCGCCCAGAGCGTCGAGGACTCAACCGACGGAATCCCAGGCAGAAGAGCGAAACAGACAAGGGATAGCCAGCTCAGGCTGAGGGGGGACTTCATGGAGGCCTCGCTATCCCGCCAGGGTCGAACCGAGTGACTCGGTGGCCTCCTTGAACTGTTTCAGCGGGGCACCCATCGTCTCGGCAAGGGACAAAAAGAGTCGCGACATCGAACCGCCCTGAAAATCAATGGCTCGCCCGGTCCTGATCTGACCGCCGGCGCTACCACCCAACAATAGCGGATATTGGGTGCAGGTATGACGATTCCCGTCCCACATACCGGACCCGATGAGCACCAGGGAATTGTCCAGTAGCGAGCGCTCGCCTTCCTTTACCTCATGCATTTTCTCGAGCAGATAGGTGTACTGGGAAACGTGCCAGCGGTTGATGAGGTGATACTGATGCAGGGAACTGGGAGTCTCCTTGTGGTGGCTGAGGGCATGCCACTGACCCGCGACTCCCGGTATGAAGCTGAAATCACTGTACTTAGGACCGTAACTGTCGAACATGAAGGAGGCCACCCGAGTGCGATCGGTCCGCAGTGCCAACACCATGAGATCAAGCATCAACCGGGTATGCTCACGAAAATTCTGTGGCTGGTAGAGAGCGAAATCAGCCATCTCGCCCGCGCCAGTGGGATCATCCGGGTGAAAGCGCCGAGAGATGGAGGGCTCGCTTGCCTGATGACGCTGCCACTCGGCCTTGTCCCGATCCATACGCTCGATTCGCAACTCCAACTCCCGAACGCCCTCGAAATACTCGGCCAGGGTCTGCCTATCCTGGGCACCAATTCGCTTCTCCAGGTCCCGAGCCTGATCCCACACGAAGTCGAGTACGCTGCCATCCCGCTTCAGCCAGGACTTGTCGGAGAACAGCGCAGAGAAGGTCATACGAGGATCGATCTCCTTGGCCAGAGGCTTGTCCGCATCCCGCCAGGAGATACTGGAGTCGTAGAATCCTCGACGGTTTCTGGAGGGCGCGATCCCCAGCGCCAGAGAACGAAACGCGGTCTGATCACCAATCTGTTTGGCGATGAGCTGATCGATGGAGATCCCCGCGGCACTGTTGTCCCGACCTCCAGGCTCACCCGTCAGAAGAGAAGCAACCTTACCGGCGTGTCCGCGTTTGTCTTTCAGATGTGGATGACACAAGTCCAGAAGAATATTGACTTTATGCTTGATGGGCTCAAGAGGTTCCAAGGTCGGCTGGGATTTCAGGGTCTCGCCTGCGCCTGAAGCTCCCCACTGGTGGGTGTTCACTCCCAGGGGAAAGAAGGTCGCCACAAAGCGAAGGGGTGCTGTGGTCAGGGCTGAGTCGGTGGGCACCGCAGAAAGGATAGGGACGGATTCGAGCCAGGGAAGGACGACGGTAGCACCCGCAGCCTTTAGAAACGATCGGCGATTCGGAGGATCTTGTCTCATCAATGATGCCCGCGCGAGCGCCACCAGCCCACTGTAACCCAGGATCCAACGTCGTGGATTATCGCGTTGCGATGGGCCTGGTCACCCTCGTAGCTGAATACTAAGCTTTCCACATGCCCCGATGCAAGTCTTGGGATCTCGCCTGTCGCTGCGCTGAAACTTAAATAGTGAGCAGTAGTGCAGTGAGCAGTGAGCAGTGAGCAGTGAACAGTGTTCGGAAAGAGGTGTTGCCGTGCACGAATAGACTGCCAGTATTGCGAAGCCAAGTCCGGCAGAGCCGCGAACGACTTGACCGTTCAGCAATAGGAACCCCAGTTCCGAGGAGAGAGCCGGACAGGGTCACTCCCGTCGTGCTTGTTCAGACTGAACCGGCTGCTTCCCCTCTTTCTTGCTGAAGTGACTCGTGAGATGATGCCCGCTGGAGAAACCTCATGACTCGAAATTCAATTTGTTCGCGACGCAGGTTTTTACAAGGCATGGCAGCCGTCCCGGTGCTCGGACTCCCTGGGGCTGCCTTGGGCTCGTCCCATGAAGGGAAGGCGACGATCTATAAGACCCTGAAGATCGGGATGGTGAAGGCCGAGGGCTCCCTGGCCGAGAAGTTCAAGATAGTCAAGGGAGCCGGATTCCAGGGTATCGAGCTCAACGCTCCCGGCCTGAGCGTGGAAGACACACGCCGAGCCATCTCCCAAGCTGGCTTGCCTGTCGACGGGACCGTCTGTACTTCGCACTGGAACGTCCGTCACAGCGACGCCAGTTCCGAGACACGAGCCCAGGCGCTCGAAGACTTGAAGGAAGCGATCCGTCAAACCCACGCTGTTGGCGGACACAGTGTCCTCCTGGTTCCCGGACACGGCAAGGACGGTCCAGAGAAGGAGATCTGGTCCCGATCCATCGAGAACATCCAAAAGGCCATCCCACTCGCCGCTCAGCTGGGCATCTATATCGCCATCGAAAATGTCTGGAACCACTTCCTGTACGACCACCAGGGCGATTCGAACCAGACCGCTGCCAAGCTGGCCAGCTACGTGGACGGATTCAACTCCCCTTGGGTGGGTATGCAGTTCGATATCGGAAATCATTGGAAATATGGCAATACCGGAGCCTGGATCCGCGCTCTCGGAACCCGGATCATGAAGCTGGACGCCAAGGGGTTCTCGCGCCAAAAAGACGAATTCACCAAGATTGGGGAGGGCGACTTGGACTGGTCCGATGTCCGCAAGGCCTTGGATGAGATTCACTTCCACGGCTGGTGTGCAGCCGAGGTGAAGGGCGGAGACCCCGAGCGCCTTCGCGAGATCTCCCGCAATCTGGACACGGCCCTAAGCCTGTAGCCGGCTGGCTCCCTCGCACGACTCAGAGTGGCTGCTGACTCCAGGGAATTGGAAGGGTCGGAGTTCTGCGGTGACGTTCGCGGCGCTCGTCTTTGGGACGATCCTTGAACCAGGTGATGAAGCGGACCAGCTGTTTGACGGCCTCTTCGTAGGCCTTTCGCCCCTTCTCCTCGCTGGCCTTCTCAGCGTCGCCCAGCACCCCCGTCTCACTGTAGCTGCTCGTCCACGACACGATGGTGCAGGGACCGTTTGCGAAAAGGTCGACCCAGTTGAAGGGGCTCTCCTCCTCGTTGAAGCTGATCACACCGCTCTTGATCTTATCCTTGCGCACGTTGTCGCCGTCGAGAAAAAGGTAGAGAGAAGTCTCGAGCTCGCCGGCATGCGAGCAGCCGCCTGGAAACTTGCTCTCGCGCCAACCTGGAAGAAACCCCTTGTCGACCGTCAGAAGCTGCCACCAGGCAGTCGCGACACACTCGGCGTCGGTCTCGAGGTTGGTGCGGCGGGCGATCAGATCCAAGTTCGGCATGTTGGAGCCGTGCCCGTTGAGCAAGAGGATCTTCTTGAAGCCGTGATACGCCAGAGATTTCGTAATGTCGAGCACGTGGTGGATAAAGTGCTCGAAATGATTGTTGATGGTCCCCGGGAAGTCCATCACGTGGCCTGTGTACCCGTAGGCAACCGTTGGCAACACCAGCATCTTTTCAGGGATCTGGCGGCCCGCACCCCGAGCGATTCCGGTCGGACAAACCAGGTCGACATCAAGTGGTAAATGGGGGCCGTGCTGCTCGACGGCGCCGCAGGGAACGACACAGACCTGAGCAGCCTCAACGGCGTCTTCGATCTCCGGCCAGGTCAGTTTTTCGTAGCGGTACTCGGTTTCACTGCGAGTGGGCATTTGTAAGGGTCTCCAGTGTTGATGGAGCCTCCGGGAGAAGGGCTCCGTTGACTCTTTAGTCCCGCCTACTCCACCGGTGGAGCCTGGTCGTCTGGTCCCATTAGGTAGAGGCCAGCACCGTGACGGCGTCCCCAGGGGCTGGGGCTGGAACCGGGTGAGGGAGCGTCAACCGCACATCGTTTCAGCTGCTCTTCGTCGAAACTGATCCCAAGCCCCGGCGCATCGCCCAGAATCAGCCACCCGTCCTCGACACGGGAGTCCGTCTGGAGGAAATTGTCCCGCCCAGCATCCACAAACTCCATCATCCAATGGTTGGGTAGACTGGCAGCCATATGCCCCATGAAGTTGGCGGGGCAGTTCATTACCGACACGGGAAGCTCGAATGCGTAGGCAAGATCGGCCACTTGCATGGCTCCGGTAACGCCGCTGGTGCCGACGCCAATCTGAACGACATCAACCGCCTGGTTGGCTATCAACGGCATGTAATCACTCAGATCATTCAAGTTCTCACCCGTGGCCACGGCGGCCTTCACACTCTCGGAGACCTTGCGCAGCCCCCGATAGTCCCACCGTCGCGCGGGCTCCTCGACCCAGGTAAGATCGTAGTGTGCCTCGAAGTAACGGATGTTCCGGATCGCTTGGCTAGGGGACCAATACTCATTGGAATCGATCATGAGTATAGGTGTCTTTCCCGAAGTGGCCAGGGCCTCTGACATGATTCCAATTCGCCGCAGATCCGATTCTCGGTCCAGTCCCACTTTCAGCTTCCCAGCGCAAATCCCCTGCTGAGCCTTCCCTTCGTAGAACGCCCGAAGCTGCTGGTCCGAGAGGCATGACTCTATGCCACTGGCATAGAGCTTGACGTAGCGGGTAGATGCCCCCAGTGTCTTCCAGAGCGGCTCCTGGTTGATCTTGGCCTTCAAGTCCCAAAGGGCAGTATCCAGACTGCAGATGGCGTCGTTGGCGGAACCTTCGTTCCCCCCTTTGAAGACCTTGTCCAGCATCGTTTTCCACAGCCCTCGAACTCCGCGTGGATCCCGACCCACAAGCAGAGATGCCAAGCCGTGAATCGATTCTCGAGCTCCGGCAGAGCCGAGACATACTCCGGTCAGATCCTCGTCTGTGTCGATGAACAGCGCCAGGTCGCAGGCCTTGCTCCGCCCTTCTGGGGAATTCGCGTCTCCCAGGGGACGGGACATCTCATATTCGTAGAGTTGGGTTCGGATGCCTCGTATCTTCATAGGGGTACACGTGAGGATATCACAAAAGGATCTTTTCGCAACCCTTTTTTCTTATAATTCAGGACGTTTCACAGATCTGTTATTTTGACGATTAGATCTAAATATCATACTATTTCCTCATGAAGACTGTAAGTGTCGACGAACTAAAGCGTCATCTTTCCACCTTCTTGAAGGAAACCAAGCAGGGTGAACCGATCCTGGTCACACGCCATAATAAGCCCGTCGCCCGTCTGACATCGGCCACCTCAGTTCAGGTGCACAGGGGAAGTCGCTTCGGCCAGGGGCGACTAGAGCCCTTGAAGGCAGGCGCCTCCGCTACATCGGGACGCTACCTCGAAGTCCTTCACGCCGATCGACAGGCCAGCTGGCTGAAATGAGCCCACCGGACAAGAGATTCTACCTCGACACTTCAGCCTATCTATGCGTCCTTCTGAACGAACGCGGTGCGGCAAAGCTGACGAGAGAGATAGCTGCGGAGCACCTTTTGTCTAGTGTCTTGTTGATTCTCGAAGCCAACCGGAATCTGGTGCGTCTCTCTCGACAGGGAAACCTCCACGCCAAAGATTTAAGCATCTATCTAGAGAGAGTCAGTCAAGATCGGGAGCTCTTCCTGCTGCGCGATCTAACACTTGATCTCTGTGAGGGCTGGGAGATGCCGGTCTTATCAACCCCCAGGTCTCTGGATCTCGCCCATCTCAGGACCGCCCTCTGGTTTCACCGCCGACGCCCTCTCACCCGGTTCATCAGTCTGGATGCCGAGCAAAATCAGGCAGCCCGAGAACTTGGCTTGCCGATTGAGCCCGCAGGTTAAGCACCCCAACCCTTTCGCCCCAAACCGAGTTCGCTGTCCGCTACTCGGCGTTCAGATGCTTCAACACTTCCAGGATCAACCAGGAGTCCGGTCTCTGTCTGTAGTTCTGGTCCATATGAAAGAAGCGAACGATGCCTTCGGTGTCGATGACGGCTAGGGTAGGATGCGGTATTTCCCCCTGCTTCTTGTTGAGAATACCGTAGGTCTTGATCGTTTCCGATCCGGAGTCCAGCAACAGGGGAAAGCCGAGTCCGGCCTTGTTTCGGTAGAAGCTCAAGCTCTCACGCTTGTCAGGGCTTATGGCCCACATCACGGAATCCAGAGAGGTGATCCTCTCCAGGTGTTCTTGCAACTCGCCGAGTTGCTTGCGGCAAAACCCTCACCAGGCACCTCGGAAGAACACCAGAACGACGTTCTTTTTTCCTCTGAGTTCGGACAACCTGTGGTTCTGGCCCTCAAGATCGGATAATTCCAGGTCTGGTGCCGGTTGGCCTACGACAACTCGAGCTGAGGCGGACTCTTCTTCGGTCCGGAGAGATGCTGTCAGCAGTCCTGGAGCCACAAGAAGGGTTGCGCTGATAGCGATCCAATTCAGCATATCTTGCCCTCCACTTCTTGATCCAGCGCGACCGCCGCCCAGCGCCGGGTTCGCGGAAGCAACCTTCTGGACTGGATCATAAGCGTGTCGCCTTTCGAGGTCAAAGTCGAGTGTAGTAAGGAGGTCACAACGCGGATTCGGTTTGGTTCAGATTTCAGTGAAGAAAACTCTCTTGAGACAGCATCAACCGTGATGATATCGTCCGAACCAAACCAAGATTCAAGATGTTACACAGAGATACGGCGGTCGCGGTGGACAATCCACTAGCAGCTCCACAGCTGGTCTTCAATCCCCTTCCCGGATTGGCCAACTCAAAGCATTTGGATATCGTTTCAACATGCCTATAATCATTGACATAGAAGGAAAACAGTCTGGCATCGATTTCAGCTGAGACTTCCGCTATCTTCCAGCTCGTGTGGGTTCGGTCCGACTTTGGGATAAAGGTATCGGAAATGGGTTCCATCAAAACAAAGCGAGGTCGATCCCAACGGGATTCACCTCCCTCCACGGTCTTCCGATGTCCTCCAGCGACGACATGATTGCTATACATGGTCTCCGGGCTAGACAGTTGCTCGGGCAGGCTGCGGAGGGCTTCGTCGACTTTGTCGGCCGGATACTCGTAATCTTGTAGCTTGCCTGCAAAGTAGTCGGTGTAGGCCTGCATGTCGAAGTGGCCATGACCGCACAAATTGAAGAGGATGACCCTGCTGACCCCCACTGGCCGGCGCCGGTTTCCGTCGTCAGCTCATCCACCCCCTCGATCTTGTTGTAGTACGCCTGAGGCACTGATGTATTGGGCTTGTGCGAACCGACACCTACATACTTGTAGTAGATGCGGGCTGGGGTAACCAAAGCCCGCTCCAGGCGCCGCGCGCGGTAGAGTGGCGTCGGCCTGGATGTTGTACCAGCGAGTCGGCAGATCCGCTTCGTCCAGGGTGTACTTGGTTCGGTTCGCGTCAGCTGTTGGAAGGGTCACGATAGCCTCCGAGGTTGGCGGCCCGGGACGGGTCCCCGGCGATGGACTGAATATGCAAAGGGCCACGGTGGGTGTCAATTTGCTCGGGGGACTGAGTCGAAAGAGCGGAGGAAAAAGAAACAGTCTGTCCCTTTCTCGGACTATCCCTTTCTCGGACTACTCGTCTCGACTCTCGCGAAATGTGTATCGTTCTTGATCGCCGCGGCTGAGCAGCCAACCCAGCTGTGTTTGCGTCTTCGTCAATCAGGATCCGCGTCCAGGAGAGTGGTCTTCGCATTGGTGTTTGTGGTGTCGTTGCCGGGATCACGGTTGACAACGCAGTTCCGGTAGGCCCGGGTTGTCTTTCGTTTATGCGTTTGAGATCCTGTTCCGAATAAGCTAAACAGGTAAACTGAACTGAGCAGCAGAGAAACAAAAGGGGGAGGGAGAAGTCGAAGGAGAGATGTGCATATGAAGAAAGATGTCGTCGTAGCGTTCTTAGCGACTTGTGCGCTCGTGATTGGACTCGCTCATGTGGCCCAGGGCCAAACCACATGGCCGGTGATTCCCGCGCCGCGGGGGACACTCGACAGCGGAGACATTTTTACAACCTACGTGGTCGTCCACAACGAATCGTTCGACGCATGCGAAGTAGAAGTCTTGTTGGAAGACGGTGCTGGGGTCTCCTCGGATCCAGATGGTTTTCGCTTCAACGGTGCGCCGACATTAAATCCATTTCCCGTTAACATACCGAGCTTCGAAGTGAGGGAAGTGGAGATCACAAACCCTGACGGCTTTTCTTCCGGAGTCCTGCTTGTGACCACCGACTGTGCCCCCGCAGCGGCGAACAATGTCACCTAAATTGAGCGATTGGTGGGCCAAGGGATGTCACACCTTTGAGCTAAGATGCTGACGGGTTAGGAGTTAGCGGTAGATGCGCTACCGAAAAGCTCCTAACCCAAAAGGTGAAACAACTATGAGCCACGATAGCATCCTTCCCTGTCATTCTGAGGGGTCTGTTTCCTGGATTATAGATGACGTGCAACCCACGTCGGAGACCTTAACCGGACGCGCCGGCCTGAGCCTGTTTGTCCGCTATGTGCGGAGCCGGGGTCTGTACCCCCACCTGGATCGGCTGTTTGGCTCCTTGCGCAAAAGCCGCAAGGGACAGCCGGTGACGGAGATCTTCAAACAGTTGCTGTGCTTCTTGCTGGACGGATCGAGCCGCCATCTGGTGTCCTTCGACGCCTTGAAGGAGGATCCGGGCTATGGGGGAGCGATCGAGACGAAGCCAGAGGCCTTGCTCTCCTCTCACGCCGTCAAGCGTTTTTTCGGCGGCTTTTCCATGTGGCGCATCTGGCTCTTTCGCCGACTCCTGCAGCAACTGTTTCTGTGGCGGCTGCGGTTGCAACAGCCGGCCCTGATCCTGCTGGGGATGGACACCATGGTGATGGACAACGACGAGGCCCCCCAGCGCCACGGCGTGGCGCCGACCTACAAGCGGGTCAAAGGGTTTCAGCCGCTTCAGGTCACCTGGGGCCGCTTGCTCATCGATGCCGTCTTTCGGGGAGGAGACAAGCATTCCAACCACGCCGACACGGCCCAGAAGACCCTGAGTCATCTGGTCCAGAAGATTCGCCGAAAGTACCGCTCCGACGTGCCGATGATCGTGCGTCTGGACGCCGGCTTTTTCGATCAAAAGCTGCTGAAGGTCTTGGAAGAACTCCAGGTCGGCTACATCGTCGCCGGCAAGCTCTATGGCGATGTGCAACAGTACATCTTGAAGCTGGAGGAAACGGCCTGGGGAGTCTCTCGCAACGGCGATCAGGAGTGGAGCTATGTGGAACTGGGAGACCGGCGGGGTAGCTGGAAGAAGTGCCGCCGGGCCCTGTTCTGCCGGCCGGCTTATGAGGACCGGCAGCGCCTTTTGGAGTTTGCCCGTCCCGATCAGATCCTGTACACCAATCTCGGTTGCGGCTCCGCCGTGGACGAGCAGCTAGGGCAAGCGGGGCTTGAGCGTTGGCTTCAAGCCGAGGCCATCCTGGAAGGCTATCATGGCCGCGGAGCCGACGAGTTGGTGCATCGAGCCCTGAAGGACTTTGCCTCACAAACTCTTCCGTTTAAGCGTTTTGCTGCCAACGCGGCCTATTACTACACGTTGCTCGTAGCCTTTTTCCTTTACGAGTGTTTCAAGGAAGATGTGTGCCAGCCCGTGGTACCGCTCAACTGCTACCCCACGACCTTACGCCGGCGGATCGTCGACGTGGCGGGGAAAATCGTGCGCCATGCCGGCCAGATCCTCCTGAAAGTCACAGCCGCCACCTGGAAGCAGCTTCAAATCGACCGGCTCTGGCAAAAGAGCGCCCACCCGCCGCCTTTCGCCTGGGTCTAAATCGCAAAAAACCAAAGCCTCCTTGCAGCCTCGCGGCCCCCGTGTGTCCAATATCGCCTCGGCTCAGGGTTTCTCCTCTTTTCGGGAGGGAAAATCGCCACCCTCCACCCTTCTGAGCTCACCCAGTACTCCCTCCCGTCGGAACTCGCATCTGGGCGACCTCCATCTTGCTAAAATGAGTAGAATCGCTCAATTTAGGTGTCAGTGTCTTCGCCCGCTACGAGGTGGTTCGTCTGGATCCTGAAACCGGTAATTTAGTCCCAACGGAAGCCTTCTCGCCTACGCTGGGTCCACCTCTCGTAGTACCGCAGAACGGTCCCGAACCTTACATATCGGCGTGGATCGATTGGAACGGGGAGGGTGATTTTTCGCCGGGAAAAGGTCCACCCAGAAATCTGGGGATTGCGTGGGCTTCGAGAGGAGCCGTTCCTGACGGAACAGTGATCGATATCTGGATGAACAACCAGAACAAGGATACCGTTATCGGCCCCATAACCCTCCCCTTTGACGGGAGCCTCCAAACTCAGTTCGTGGATGAGCTTCTGGGATGGCCAGGGAACACCTTCTCAGAACCCTTTCAAGGCACGGTGAACCTGGCGCTGAGAGTACCCGGTCAGCAGGCTCGTCCCATAACGGTGGATATTCAGGTCATCAACGTCGTAGGGTCAGCAGATCAATTCCAATTCAACTCTGTACAAGCCATTGTTCCGACCAACTGAATCCCGATCTACTCGAGCCTGAAGCACGATAGAGGCGTATGGGACAGCGAGATTCGGCCGCTGTCCGCTCTCTCCTGGGAACCTACCTTACCCCGCTGGCATTGTGCAGGCTGTTTCAGACGAAGTTCAAAATATCGCCAACCGGAGCCCATGCACAACCCGCGCTGCAACAACACCTATGCCCGATGCCTGCGAGGCTACAACAAGCATGCCGAGCTGGTGGCGGTCGCGGGGGGCTCCAGGACGTCCGACTTCGCTACGGAGTACGCGATCGACGCAGAGCGTGATGTGGATTCTCTACTCTCCCGAAACGATATCGACGCCGTCATCATTGCCACACCTCACCAGGTCCTGGCTGAGCACAGCGTCGCCGCCGCCAGGAAGGGGAAACACGTCCTAGTGGAGAATCCCATGGCGACAAGCGTCGCAGACTGCGATGCTATGATCGGGACCTGCCGTGAAGCGGGCGTGTGGCTCAGTGTGATTAAATCCCTGCGTTACAGGTACAGGACTTCATCGATGCAATTCGAGAGGATCGGGCCCCTTCATCACGGGGGTAGATGGAAGGGCTGCTGTGGAGATGGTGGAAGCGACTCAACTCTCTTCTTCAACCGGATTTTCGGTCCGTTTAGAACCGAAATGAGCCAATCGAAAAGTTCCATCCAGGCCGCACCGTTGAGCCGCTGGGCCGAGAAAGTCCTCCTTGCGAAGGGAGTCCGTCCCGCCGATGCGACACGGGTGGTGGAGGTGCTGGTGACCGCCAACCTGAGAGCCGTTGACTCCCACGGCGTCTTCACTTGCCTGCGGCCCTACCTGGAGCGGATCGACCAGGGCAAGATCAATCTCGAACCAGAGATGAAGATTCTCAGAGATCAAGGGGCCACACTCCTTCTGGACGGCGATCTGGCCTTTGGTCAGGTGGCGGCCTGGGAAGCCATGGAGCTGGCGATGGAGCGAGCCCCCGTCCACGGCATTGGGATGGTCTCGGTGACCCGCAGCACCCATCTGGGAATGGCATCCTTCTACCCTCTCATGGCCGTCCAAAGGGGCATGATTGGATTGACCATGACCAACTGCAAGGCCGCCGCCGTCCCCACCTTCGGAACCGATCCCCGGCTGGGCACTAATCCGTTGAGCCTGGCCGCGCCGGCCGGCAAACATCCTCCCTTTGAGCTGGACATGGCCACCACCGTGGTCTCCGGAGGCAAGGTCTACACTTCCCATCTGGCAGGCAAGCAACTGCCGGAAGGTTGGGTCGTGGACGAGAAGGGAGCGCCCCTGACTGACTCCACTATCGCTTCTCAGAAAGGACGGTATCTCCCCCTTGGCGGCGATCCGGAGCACGGCAGCCACAAAGGCTATGGGTTGGGACTGATGGTAGACATCCTCTGCGGCATCCTCTCCGGCGGCAATATCGGACCCGCGATGCAAGCAGGCGAGAACTATCACCTGGTGGCCGCTATCGACATAAAGGCGTTCCAGGACCCGTCCGCCTTCAAGGCAATGATGGATACCCTCATCGATTCGATGCACGACACTCCCACCGTCCACGGCCAGGAACGAGTTTTCGTCCCGGGCGAGATGGAGCACGAGGCTGTGCAAGAGCGGTCCCTGAATGGTATCCCGATCCCCCCAGCTGTGCTCCCCTGGCTCGAGCAGGCAAGTCGGCAAGCCAATTTCCCCCCACCCTGGGATCTAGCAGAACAAGGGTCCCAGGAAAAATAGATTCGGAGCTCAGGAACCCAAGGAAGCACAGGAGATAGATCGTGAGTATATTCGATCGTTTTCGTCTGGACGGCAACCGCCTCTTTGTTACCGGCGGAAGTCGAGGGTTGGGTAGAGAAATGGCTCTTGCTATCGCCGATGCTGGTGCCGATTTGGTGTTGGTAGGGCGAGACGCGCAGAGCCTGGAGAAAACGGCGCAGGACGCTCAGAATCTGGGCCGAAATGCATCCACGATTCAGGCGGACGTGGGAAAGCCGGACGAGTGTGAACAGGCCTGCGAAACGGCTCTTCAAGAGCATGGCCCCATAGATATCCTCATCAACAATGTGGGGGGCCGTCGAATCAATATCCCTACCCAGGATCTGTCGCTCGAACAATGGCAGCAGATAATGGACCTGAACCTGACAAGCACCTTTCTGTGCACGAAGATCATCGGAGGAGCAATGGTCCGGCGAGGAAAGGGAGGTCGGATCATCAACAACGCCTCAATCACAGGATTGGTAGTGGGACGAGACATCGGCGGCCGGAGCTACGAAACAGCGAAAGCTGCCGTCATCCAGCTCACGAAGGCAACGGCAGCCGATTGGGCTCCCCATGAAGTGACGGCCAACGCCATATGCCCGGGGGGCTTCATGACGGAGCCAAACCACCGCTGGGCCAAGGAACACCCGGAGGTCATCGAGACCTTCAAGAAACAGATTCCGATGGGGGACTTCGGCCGGGTGGAGGACATTGGCCCACTAGCTGTCTACCTGGCCAGCGACGCCTCCCGATATGTCACAGGGGCTTCTATCGTCATTGATGGGGGCTACACCCTCTGGTGAGTCGTCGAGGGCCGGGGAGAGGCTACCCCTGCTCGAGGCCGTTGCAGACGAAGTCGAAAATGTCGAAATTGCGGGGATCTGCGCTCGCTTTAGCGAGGTATTCATCGCCGAGTCGATGGGAAATGACCAGCGGCACCATTTCCTCGTAGCGTCCTCCGTGGGAACGTAGCCCCCCTTCAGAAGACTCAAGTCGTGATGCTGGGGCGAGCGTCCGACAACCACGTCACGAGCCGACAACACAACCCGATCGCCAATCCGATCGGAGGGCAGCTCCGGCGGTGGCCTCCGGGCCGCCATGCGTCGAGCTACACTCGACTGAAATACTTTGGCCTGGAGGCTAAAGCCACACCGGGTCCCACTCTAACCCCTTGGATCTGGCACCAGGTCGCACCGATCCAACACCCTGAACGTCGTATTCATGGTGGCTCGCAGCGGTGTGCCGTCGGGGCTGAAGACCCACGGCCTCCAGATCCTGCTCCAGGCATCCATCATCACTCCGTTGCAGGACGGTCACGACGAAGTATCCGCCTGGAGCCAGCACCCGGACTACTTCATGAAGGGCGCGTCCATCCGCATCACGGTCGGACATGATGCGCAGAACGGTAAAGGCCATCATCACCTGAAATTCTTCGTTACCAAAAGGAAGCGCCTCGATCGAAGCCTGCACGACGGGCAATCGCTTTCTGCTTGCACGGCTGAGCATCGAATAGGAAAAGTCCAGACCGAACATCTCGGGGTTCAAGACCTCGCTGTTGGCCAGGAATTCCGCCAGCAGACCGGTCCCGCACCCCAGGTCCAGGATAGGTCCACGAACACCTGGTCGCTTCAGCCATTCGCCTTTTTCCCCGAGCATCGTCCAGTACTTCACCCATTGAAGCGCCCGAAACTCTGAATTGTAACCCCAGCGCTGCGGTCGTAGCTGTGACGCAGCACCGAGAAAGTCTCATATCCCATCGAGATCAGCGTCTCCGATTGGCTTTTTCCTGATCGACCGGGTTGCCAACTTGACAGATGAGGAGCAGAGCGTATTCTACACAATCACCCACAAAAAGCGGCTGGGCTTTGAGCACAAGAATGTGGAAACAGTGTAGGTCTCAACTGAAGTCAACGCTAATTCTGACCACCTCGGTCTATCTCTTCTCAGGCTCGTCCGTCAGTGCCCAGAAGGACGAGCTCAAACCTGAGAGTCCGGTACCCTTTTCCTACTTTCGTGGGGAACCACTTAAGATCGGTAACCAGATCCAACTCCTGGTCGACGATTACCTGATCGAGGATCGCTGGAAACTGCAGCGGCAGGTCGGCCGCGTCAACAAGTTCATGAGGAATCCGGTCATCGTCCAAGACAAACCTTGGGAAGATGCGGTAGGTGGCTATCCATCAGTTCTCTACGACGACAAGTCGGGCAAGTATCTGATGTGGTACCAGTGCTTCAATCTCTCCAACTATTTCTCAAAAGAGGGTCCTTCCTACTACGTCGGTCACGCCGAGAGCGAGGACGGATTCAACTGGACCAAACCACAATTGGAGGGCGCTACCTTCGGCGGGCACGAACGGACCAACGTGGTCTCGACCGGACGAGGCGGGACCCGAGCCGCCGGCATGCAGGTCTTCCTGAATCCGGATCAATCCGATTCGGAAAAGCGTTTCGTGATGGTCTATATCGGAAGCAGCGGGATCGACATGTCCTACTCACCCGACGGTCGCCGCTGGACCGATGCCGCCAAGCCTCTGTTCAACTACCACAGCGATTTCTCCAACCATCTCCTCTGGGTACCCGAGCGGGAAATCTGGTATCTCTTCGTGCGTTCTCCTATTCGTCCCAACGGGATGGGACCTCTGCCCGAAGGGCTGCGTCATACCGGTCGCCGACTGGCAGTCTCCACCAGTCCCGATCTGAACAACTGGAGCCTCCCTCGAACCATCCTGTATCCAGATGAACGCGATCAGCCCGATTACGACAACTTCTATATCTTCCGCAGACACGGGGTGTTCCTTGCTCTCTACTCGGAGATGTTCCAGGAACACGACAAGAGCGAGACAGTGATCCACCTGGCCAGCAGTCGGGACGGTATCCGATGGCAGCGCACCTGGGACCGCGAGCCGCTGGTCCCCCGGGGCGCCAAAGGGGCCTTCGATCATGGCCTGGTAGAACCGGGCACGAGTCCGCCGCTGGAAGTTGGCCCCAACCTGCTGATCTACTACTACGCCTCCCCCGTCGGGCAGTATTATTGGTTTCGGGAAACCGGCGTTGGAGTCTGTCGCCTACGCAAGGATCGCTTCATCGGCCACCATGCCGGAAAGGATACCGGCTATCTCCTGACGCGCCAGTTCATCCTGGAGGGAAACCGACTGGTACTCAACTGCCGGGCTCTTCCCCACCCGTACCACAAAGAGAGTGATGGTATTCGCGTGGCCATTATCCAGGCCCCCGATTTCAAGAGCCGGGAAACCCGTTGGGAAACGGCCGTGCCGGGCTTCGCCCTGGAGGACTGCGATCGCATCGTCACCGACTCGCTGAGCCACACCGTTACCTGGAATGGCAAATCGAACCTGAGCCAGCTCAAGGGTCAAGCCATCTATTTGAGATTCCAACTCAAGAACGCCGACCTGTATACGATTCAGGTACGCCCGTGAGGACCGTGTCTCTGAAGTATAGGTACAGCGTTTAGCAGCGTTTCACAAATACGGTACTGAGATGCAGAAATGACGCGCAAAATAACATCCACGGCCGTCGTCTGCGGACTGGTTTGCCTGCTTCTGGTAGGCATCGCCCAGGCCGAACCGCCCCGAGAGATGGGGTCCCGCTTGGAATTGTTCGTAGACGACTACCTGATCGAGCGACTCGATGGGGCTTTTCTAGAGATGCACCATCCCCGATCTGCCGGAGTTACCCTTCGTTTTGACCAGCCCTGGGAGGGTGAGTTCTCTGGCTTCCCTACCATCCTTAAGGACGGAGACACCTACCGCATGTACTACCGTGGACTCGGTCCCTGGAAGAAGGGCGAAGCCCTGGTCGAGTCCACCTGCCACGCCGTCAGCAGCGACGGCATTAATTGGAAGAAGCCGACTGCAGGTCTCATCGAGCTCCTGGGTTCGAACAAGAACAACGCGATCTTCAAGGGGAGCGGATTCGCTCCCTTCCTGGACACCCGGCCCGGCGTTCCTCACTCTGAGCGTCTGAAAGCGTTGAAGGGTCCGCCGCGGCTCGAGGTCGACCTCGGAGTTCGGGCCTACTCTTCGTCCGACGGCATCCACTGGACAAAGATGAAGGACGACGCCGTCTACGCCGGTGATCGCCTGGGCAGCATCTTCTGGAGCTCTGCCGAGGACCAGTACGTCCAGTACATTCGCTCGGACGACAAGCGCTCGGGCGAGACGGTCCGCTCCATCAGTCGGGCCACTTCCCCTGACTTTCTCACTTGGAGTGAGTTCGAATTCATGGAGTTCGGGTCGGCACCTCCCAGCAAGGAAGAGCAGCTGTACACAGTGGGCGTGACCCCCTATTACCGCGCTCCCCATATCTACCCTGCCCTGGCCGCCCGCTTCCTGCCCACCAAGCGGGCGCTAACCGACGAGCAATGCAAGGCCCTGGGTCGACATCCTCTGGGCGGCGGCTGCGAGAACATCGCCGAAACCGTCTTCCTGAGCACTCGGGCTTCGAATGGCTTGCGCATCGCGCGCACCTTCCAACAAGGCTTCGTTCGCCCTGGTCTTTCACCCTCCAGCTGGGCGTCCCGGACAAATTATCCTGGCACCGGCATGATTCCGACCGGTGACGGAGAGATTTCGATCTACGTTCAGCGTGATTACGGCTTCAAATCGAACCGGATGGAGCGTCTAGTCCTGAGGACTGATGGCTTCAGCTCGGTCCGTGCGCCGTATGGAGGAGGAGAGCTGCTTACCCGGCTCCTCACCTTCTCCGGCAAGGAGCTGGTTCTCAACTACTCCACTTCGGCAGCAGGCAGTGTCCGGGTAGAGATTCTCGATGAATCGGGTCTACCGGTGGAGGGATTCAAGTTGGCGGATTGTCATGAGGTGGTCGGCGACGAGATCGAGCGGGTGGTTCGATGGAATCAGGTCAGCGATCTCAGCGGACTCCGGGGAACGTCAATACGCCTGCGCTTCGTCCTGAAAGATGCCGACCTCTTTGCGATCCGATTCCGCTAGGAGGGTTTTCGGATTGCGGGGCGGTCGTTCCTACCTTGCCCTGAGATCGATAACGCCGCCTGCCACGCTGGATCATCTCGGTGAACACTTCAGTCCCGCTTACTCCTCGAAACTTGGTTTCATATTGCAGACGATTCGATTGCAGAGGATCCGAGTCGTGCGCGGCTGTGTTTTGCTCCTACATCGATAGATACATCCCGATGCAGCCTACAGCCGATTCTCGAGATTTCAGACCAGGGGTTCGTGGGGAACGAACTTCAGAGGGGGAAGGCTAGCGTCCGGAAACACGAGGTCGGCCACGTATAGACTCCCCTCGCGGTCGACGTAGATCCCGTGGGGATGGTTGAAGAACATTCGAGGCCCGAGGGCACCCATTGGCTTCCCCGAAAGCTCCAACTGGAAGATCTGGCGTGTTCCCCCGGTACCCACCAAAGCGCTCCCGGAGAGGATGCAGATCGCGTTGTAGCTGACTGGCCAGGAACCCGAAACACAAATCGTGCGCAATCAAGCAACGAGGCCTATTGAGTTGTAGTCTGGATTGAAACTGCTATAGCCTCAAACAGGGATCCGGGCACGCTTTTCGGTGAATACGGTGAGACACTTCGAGCAACCAAGGGTCTGCGCAAGAATAACTTGGTAGAGTTGGCGCTCAGATTTGCATCAGATTTGGCCGCGAACGATTGAGCGAAACCGCAGGCGTAGCCAGGCCTACGTTGAGGATTTCGCGATTGAGGAGCGGCCGAAGATGGTGTGAAGATGAGATGCCAAAATGCCAAGTTATTTTTGCGCAGACCCTAAGGGGACAATCTCAGTGACCCGCGCCCCCTTTGATCGAGTCTGTCCCCTGTGCCAAGCATCAGAAGGCAGATCCTTCTACCAGGACAGCCGCGCCTATTTCCGTTGTCCGGTCTGCCAACTGGTCTTTGTGCTACCGCACCAGTTCTTGTCCCCGGAAAAGGAGAAGTCGGTCTACGACCAACATAACAACTCCGCAGATGACCCACGTTATCGTCGTTTTCTGGATCGCCTTTTCGTCCCAGTGTCGCAGCGTTTGGCTCCCAGCAGCAGCGGTCTCGATTTCGGATCGGGACCGGGGCCAACACTCTCTCTGATGTTCGAAGAGGCGGGACATTACATGGAGGTCTACGACCCGCTCTACGCCCCAGACATCAAGCTACTGGAAAAAGAGTACGACTTCATCGCTGCATCCGAAGTCGTAGAGCACCTACATCATCCACGAGAGCAACTAGACAGGGTTTGGTCGTGTCTGAAACCGAATGGCTCGCTGGGAGTCATGACCAAACGCGTGATCGACCGGGAAGCCTTTTCAAGTTGGCACTACAAAAGAGATCCAACGCATGTCTGCTTCTTTGCGATCGAAACCTTTCGATGGCTTGCCGACCATTGGGGGGCAACACTGACTGTTCCCGAAAAAGATGTGGTCCTTCTTACCAGGCCGGAAGTGGACGATCATTAGGGTTCGTTCAAGAATAACTTCGCAGATCTGGCGCTCAGATTTGCACCGGATTTGGTCGCGAGCGATTGAGCGAAACCGCAGGCGTAGGCAGGCCTACGTCGAGGATTTCGTGATTGAGGAGCGGCCGAAGATGGTGTGAAGATGAGATGCCAGAATGAAGTTCTTCTTGAACGAGCCCGTAGGGGGCAGGGTTTTCAGGATGCGCGGAGGCGAGGTGTACTGGAGACGCGTGGGGTTATTGTTCCTCGCTCAGGAGAGAATGGCTCCAAGCGCAGTTGGATGCCTTCGCTGGGCTCCGAACCCGTCCAGACCAAACTGACCTCGTAGCTTTGGCCCTGCCAGCGTTTCCGGTAGTTGATGTCCCTCGGCAGCTACCGGCCCCGCGATCCTGAGAGCACCCCCTTCTACCGATGTTTGCAGGACTACTGGGAAGAGTTCAAGGAGAGTTACCCCTTTTTCTATGAAGCCGAGCATGGACCCTGGCGGCCGGTGGTGGACAAGACCGTCGACCGCTTCTTGGGGTGCGGCCTCTTGCGCCCTGGTTTGGCCCGTCTGAAATGTGGCCGCTGTTCGCACCAGGCGCAGGAGGCACGTGGTCTACAGCGAACCAGTCACGGAAAGAGACCAACTTATCGCCACTTGGACCAATTATGTCCTGCAATCTGGAGCTCACCCATTGGCAAAAGGCTCGTTTTTAGGTACCGCAGAGGTCCGGTTAGGGAACCTAGTAAGGGCAACGTGGGCATCTCGACCAGAAAGTGCGCCCCCAGAATACTGTCGCTACCGCGATTGTTGCTCCCCACACCCAAAGGGCAGGTAGAACTGACGGCAAGATGGATCGAACACCGCCTCCGCACCGGCAACCTCGGATCGAAGCGAATGTCATGGGGGTCGCCGAGATCAAAACAACCGGTAAGAGCAGGGCCAGTAATAGGGTTTCTTCACGCGTAAAGAAAGCGCCAGCGGAGAACAAGATTGCCAACAGGAAATCACACCATTTTCTCTTTCGAACAAAACGAACGCCGCCATCAGCGCGTAACCCAAAATGAAGGCACCGTCCGACAACCACACCAGCAATGTTGTAAAGATCCGAGATGAGACTAAGACCACACACGTCACGGCAATATGTCGGACAGAAAGATTTAGTTGGAGGCACAGGGCTCCGACCAACAACAGCAGAATTCCCATCAAAAAGACCTGGAACAAGCGGTGTAGAACAATTACCTCCCCAAAGAGTGTGGCACGGCAGTGATTGAACAGCAGGCTCAAGGGCCGATAGCCGACCGTCTCGAGATTGCCCGGATCCCAATTCCCGTGAAGTGCGGACACAATTTCATCGGGCGCGAAAACTCTAATAAGATGGTAGTCGTCGTAGAACCAACGATACTCCAACGTTTTTGAATAGACAGCGACCCAAGCAGCGAGTAGAGCTGCGACCAGCGCAAACAGCAAGCAGAGGGGGGCACGTCACCGACTAGAGTGTTTAAAAGGGCAGCCATCGAGCGTGACGGCACGCTCCTTGCGTCGTTTGACAGTTTCTCGAATGTCTCAGACATCCGAAATCGCAGGATCGAGGGATGGCTTTTGCGCCAGAACGCAGATGTTGATCATAAGACAACGCAGGGCCTGTAGATGGCTATCACACCATGTTAGAAGCGTCCTGGGCGCCAATCGAAAGGGAACCAGATGCAAGCCATACTCACGAATTATTCGTGTACCGCTTTCCTCCAGCGTCCCACCTATCCCGGACCACCAGCTGAAATTCTCATGGCCGTGAAACGGGCGAAGCCGTAACAGGGTTGCAAGCCTAACAGCGGGGTACCAAAACATGTTTGGGGTGCTTATAGACAGGACGCCTCCCGGCTTCACGACCTTTACCATTTGTCGGAGCGCCTCATTTGGGTCGGGAACGTGTTCAATGCATTCTGAGGAAACTACTGCGTCGAACTGTTCCAACCCAAAATGGTCGGCCAGCTGGAGTACATCAGCGACCTCTCCCTCACAGCCCACTCGTTCTACGGTCCTTCTTACTAGCAAGGGCGATATATCGGTTGCAATGACTTTAGCTCCTCGCTGTACGAGGCGTTGGGAAAAGAATCCAAGCCCACACCCTACGTCTAACACGTTCTTGCCGCGGATCATCGGGTCGGTCAGAAAATCGTCCACGAGGACCGAAACGCGGCGCTGAGTGTCATGCTGGGATAGACTCTCGGCGAATCTATCCCCAAGGCGTTCATAAGCGTACTCCTTTTCCGTTGGATGTCTTGCCATCACGATTTCTGATCTTCCTCGGTATCCCTCTCCACAATGTACAAGGGTCTGTTTTTTACCTCGTTGAAGATCCGGCCCACATACTCGCCCAGAACACCAACGCTCAGCAGCTGGACGCCGCCGATGGTTAGTACCGCTATAAGAATAGAGGCCCACCCGGGTTGTGTTTTGCCGAAGAAATAGGCGAACACGATGTATCCGGTGTACAACATCGATGTGACGATCAGACCGCAGCCTAGCAAGAAGGACGCGCGAAGCGGCTTGGACGAAAAAGCCGTTATACCATCCAGGGCAAGGGCTAGCATCCGCCGCAGACCGTATTTTGACCTGCCTGCAAAACGTCGCGAAACTTCAAATGTAATCCCCGTCTGACGAAATCCTATCCATTGGACGAGCCCCCGAGTAAACCGCGCTTTTTCGGTAAGGCCACGATACGCTGCAACGGCTCTAGGACCCAGTAGCCGAAAGTCGGCAGTCGCAGGACTGATGCGGGTGTCCGATACGAGATTCATGCAACGGTAGAACAAAACCGAGGAGATTCGTTTGAAGAAATTTCCGCTTGAGGTGTCCTTTCGTATCGTATAAACAACCTCGAATCCTTGTCGCTGTCGTTCAATCATAGTTGGGATGAGGCCTGGCGGGTGCTGAAGATCGGAGTCCATCATCATGATTGAGCGCCCCTTGGCACGCTCGATGCCCGCGTTGATCGCGGCTTGATGGCCGAAGTTACGCGACAACGCGATACCACGAACGCGTGGGTCGTGTCTGGAAAGTCGGCAGATGATTTCGAAGGATCGGTCCTCGCTGCCGTCGTCCACGAAGAGGATCTCAAAGGAAGCACGAAGCTCCTTAAGGACACCCACGAGCTCGTCGTAGAACACCGTCAGTCCCATCTCTTCGTTGTATACAGGCACGACCAGAGTGTAGTCCTGGCGATCGTTCAGGTTGCTTTCAGATGCAGTAAAATTCACGATCGGCTCTGTTCCCTTGGTGGCTGTGCTTTTGCGCCGTTTTTTCAACTTTCCGAAATCGCGATGAACGCACCGACGAGAAGTACGTAAGTTCCATACATATAAGCCTGAATCGGCGGACAGTAGAGAGTAAACGTGATCGAGTTAGCCGCCACCGCAGCAAGAAATAAGAACTGTCCGGTGACTATCAAGATGATAATGACACACAGGCCCAATACGGCACTGACATATGATAGAGCCAGGCTGTCGGTGAAATATCCGAGAAAGAACGACTGAGCAAAGTTGATCGCTGCATTTCTTACCAACAGCACAGGATCCTTCCTCAGGATCCTGACGTATGCTTCGCGTGTAAGGCGTCTAAACTCGGCTCGAGCCTCGGCACTCTGAAAGTAAAGTCCTCTTGGCTGCTGGATCCCAATGGGAACCCCTGTCTTTTCCTCATAAAGACGGTTTGCATTTTCGTCTTTAAGTCCGTCGACGTATGGGTTGGGATACGCTCCGATTCCCACGTACGCGGTGAGGAACACGTCTTTTTCATGGGCGTTACCCCTGAACAGAGCCATTGAACAGAAAAGAAAAAGGAGTAGGAATGCCAGTCCAAGACGAAAGCCTTCGCGAAGCATTAGCAGAAGAGCGAAGAGTAGCCCCACGGCGAGGATGGTGGGCCGAGTTAGGTAAACGAAACCGAACAGGACCGCAATGGGTAGCGTGACGAGTCCAAACCGTAGGCGCCGATTGAGAAGATAGGCACAGACGAACGCCGATGGCACCGCTTGCCAAAAGGTGTACCATGCGAATCCGACAAAGTACAAGACCAAGGGATTCAGGCCGTAGAAAAAATAGAACAGCGCTCGCCCCCTGGTCGTCGAGATCAGAGTCATCAACGCGAGGGTGATTAGAATGTGGATCGCTGTTTGAAATGACCTTACAGCCTGTATGTCGCCCTGCCAAAAGAAGATGTTTCTCGAGATCAGGCTAATGTAAAGATATCCCTTCGGTTTAAACTTAAATCTGGTTATGCACTTAACTCCGGATAGGTGACGGTGGGATAGAGCGAACAGGCTGTCAGGAGACGGTCGAAGAGCTCGGATTCCCAGAAACGACGATTGAAACGGTAACAAAACTCAGCCAGGTAACGTTGAAGGTGCTTGAGGCTGACCGCTTTCTGAGTCCCTTGGAGCTGAGTCTTGCAGTTGGAAATGAGGGTGTGAACCCATGGGAACTGTTCAAAACCCATCCCCACCCACTCGAGCCGGACGCGTTCATGCTGGTAGCCGGCTTGAGCTAAACCGACAAACGCGTGATAGGCGTCGCTTCGGATCTGAGCTCCGGGGTCGATCCTCGCCCAGGCGACCCGCTTCACATTGTCGCTGGTTATGTTATCGACCACATCCAGACTTAGAAACCTCGGCCCCCCGGCTTTCGTTATCTCCACCGCGGCCAGAACTTTGGCCTTGCCTTCGGTCCCTCGTCCTCGCTTGCGACCCCGACGATTTCTCCCTCGTCGTCGGCCTCCAAAGAAAGAGTCATCCAGCTCCACCAGGTGACTTAATTGGTAGCAGTCATTACGTTTGGCCATGGCTTGTCGGATCTTATGTCCCATCATCCAGACCGTCCGATAGCTTCCGATTCCCAGCAGCTTCTGCAGTCCCTTCATCGAGTAGCCCGCTTTGCAACGGCTCATCAAGAAGATGGTCCAAAACCAATATCTCAGGGGCACCCGCGTCTTGTGGAAAATCGTCCCGGCGGTGGAAGAAGCCTGATACCGGCATTGGCGACACTCCATCAATCGCCGGTGCTGCAACCAGTAGCCTCCTTGACCCCCACAACGGGGACAGACAAATCCTTCCGGCCAGCGTTTCTGCATCAGGTAACTCAGACAAGCTTCTTCTGTGGCAAAACGCTCTTGAAACTCCAACAAATTCATCTTTTCGTACATCCACTCACCTCCTGTCTCTCACCTTTTTTACTAGGTGGTGGTGACTTTTTCCGGAGTTAAGTGCATAACCAGAAACTTAAATGGTTTTAGGTTCACCGATCTTGCAAATCGATGGGACACCCGTACTTGTCTAGACGGGAGTCTATAAAACGCCTCGATATCGTCGACGCTGTACATCCAGCCGCGCCCGATCTGAAAATTCGCGGCACCAGAGAAAAATGGGATTGTCCAGGCTGGATTCTGCAGTCCTTTCTTTCCGAACACGGCGACTCCGACAATCATCGGCGGGATCAATAAGGCGTAAAGTGTCACACGGAGGAGCTGATCGCGGTTTATTGTAAACATGCCTTGAATGGCTAGTGGACTGTCAAGCTAGAGATTATGGATTGTGAAAGTACCTGAAGGCCGATCTCTGCGTTGCACGTCCTAGACCTCGGCCACCATGGCTCAACCCACAATCTCCAGATTGACAGGGCACTAGCACGTTACATCGCATGAGACGCGATTGGAAGGATATTCAGCAATGTCAAGATCGGCCGGGCTGGGCGAGCGGCAAGACTCGAATGGATCTGTAACGTGGTGGAGTTGGACCAAGCGTCCTCCGGCCTTGATGTGGGCTGTCCATGAAGCAGAAGGCCTTATTACTCCTAATCTGGACAAAGAGGATCAGCTTGTGGATCTGGGGAGGTTGATATCCAGCGAGTCAGGCCCAGGACCGCCAACGGAATCACAACGGGAAACATCCAGAAAAGGGTTCGCTGGATGTTTCCTCCTCCAAGTAGGTGTACCCCTACGAGGGGGATGAACCAAAGACAGCGTCGCAGAAAAAGGGGAAGCGGTGCACGCAAATACGCATAAATAGCCGGTAACCATAGTGGTCCGAAGGTCAGTGTGAGAGCTATGTATGTGTGCAGAGATCCGACGTGCTGAAAGGCATATGCCTCCCAGAATTCACCTGAGCTGAAGAAAGCCACTGTCAGCATGTCATCTGGTGGCGGTTCAATGAGCATTCTTAGGACGAAAAAGACCAGAAATCCGGGTAGGATGCCTAGTAGCAAGCGCAGCCTGTCTGTCCAGGAACCAGGTACTAAAAGGAGCATAGGAGTCAGCATCAAGAAGACTTCGTTGTTCAGAACGCCTAGAACGCTAGCCGCCGTCAACAGCCATGTCGAGCGACGCTGAATCGCAACGAAGCCGAGAACTAGAAAGAACCACAATCCTGGATCCGTCATTGGCAAACCCCCTGCGCGAGTGACGACCATGGAGGCGAAAAAGAGGATAGCACCCCCTAGCAGCCTGTCGGACTTTCGAGGTCACACCGAACGGGCATCATTAGTGTATGGCGAATCGATTTAGAACAGTAGATCGAGAGACTCCTTATCTGTTTCCTCCTTCGGTGCAGGAATGGCTGCCGGAGACGCATCTGGCTCGCTTCGTGGTGGAGGTGGTGAGCAAGCTGGAGTTGAGGAAGTTGGAGGATTCCTACACGAAACGGGGATCGGAAGGATACCATCCGGCGGTGATGCTGGCGTTGTTGTTTTACGGGTATGCGACGGGGGTGTTTTCGAGTCGGAAGTTGGAGCAAGCCACCTACGATTCGGTGGCGTTTCGCTACCTCGCCGGCAACACGCATCCGGATCACGACACCATAGCCCATTTCCGAAAGCGGTTTTTGGAAGAGCTGAAGCCGCTGTTTGTGGAGATCTTGCTGCTGGCCCAGGCGATGGGATTTCTGAAGTTGGGCCGAGTGAGTTTGGATGGCACGAAGGTCAAAGCCAATGCCTCCAAGCACAGTGCGTTGAGCTGGGGGCACATCCAGAAACTGGAAGCGCGGCTGCGAGAAGAAGTGGACGAGTTGATGCAGCTGGCCGAGGAAGCGGATGGACGAGAAGAAACGGAAGGGATGGACATCCCGGCCGAGCTGGCGCGGCGGGAAGCACGGTTGAAAGCGATCGATCAAGCGAAGCAGAAGCTGGTCGAGCGGGCGGCCGAGCGGCAGGCGGCCGAGCACGCCGAATATGAAGGGAAGGTGGCCAAGCGGCAAGCCCAGAGGAAAAGGGGAAACAAACCGAAGGGTCGCGAACCCAAACCGCCCCGAGGAGGAATCCGAGACCAGGATCAGATCAATCTGACGGATGAAGATTCTCGGATCATGCCGGTCTCGGGCGGGGGATTTGAGCAATGCTACAACGCTCAGGCCCTGGTGGATAACGACAGTCTGTTGATTGTGGCCGTTCATGTCACGCCAAACGCCAATGACAAGAAAGAACTGAAACCGGCCCTGGCGGCGCTGCACGCATTGCCGGAGTCGTTGGGTCGGCCCCAGGAGCTGCTGGCCGACAACGGCTACTTCAGTGGTGCCAACGTGGAGCTTTGTAGCGAGCATGCGGTCCTTCCCTATATTGCGGTCGAGCGGGAAGCCCACCACTTGCCGCCGAACGAACGCTGGAAAGAACCGGAGCCACCCGGGGAAGACGCCGATGCGGTGGAGCAGATGAGATACCGGTTGAAGACCCCGGCGGGTCGAGCCATCTACGGGCAACGCAAAGCTGTCCCCGAGCCCGTCTTTGGGATCATCAAATCGGTGATGGGCTTTGCGCAGTTCTCTCTCCGAGGAGCGGAGGCGGCAGACGGGGAGTGGACTCTGGCCAGCATCGCCTGGAATCTGAAAAGAATGTACAACCTCGCCTGCCGCCAGCCGAAGCTGGCCCGTGCCACCCTCTGAAGAGGTGGGCCAGGTCGTTTCAGCGGCCAAATCACCGCCGCAGATCAGACGATTCATCGATTTCGTGCTTGGTCGTGCAAGACTTTGGATCAAACGTCAAATTTCAGAAGTGCCTGTGAGTCAAGTCCGACAGGCTGCTAGGGACTGCACAAAGGTGAACCCTAAGCCCAGTTGAAATAGATAGAGAGCCACGCCGGCAAGGGTTAGAAAAACAAAATTCACGACGCCGAATCTCCAAACGGCCGCATAGTCCGTGGTGAATTCTCTGTTACTAAAAAGACTCTTCGGTACGCCAGGCATCAAACCAGCCAGCCACGGAGTCAGCACTCGATAGACGTGATGGGTGTCGGCCTGCCGTCCCCGATACAGCGTGATATAGCGGGAAGTATCTGGATATCCACTTGCCGATATTACCTTTTGATCATAGGTCTGAATACTCGTGTAGACGATAGCGAAGCTAAAGCTGGCCACTACTAAAAGAACGACTGTCAACTGTCGGGCTTTCCGAGATCCTAGGCAATCTGGTCGCATACGATGCCAAGAAGAGAATGGTTTAGATCACGTTAGATACCAGTTCCTTGAAGGTGGGTGAAAACAGTCACCTCCTATTCAATCTCTGCTCAGAGCGCCTCGGCATCGATTTCGATTCTGGATTGCTCCCCAGACGGGCCAGCCCCCGGCGCGATGCTCCAGCTGATGGTGGAACGTGTCGCTGGAGTTCGCAAGCTTTTCCTAACCTTTTCGCTCAACATGCTACGAATCGAAGTACTTTACAGGCGCTGTCAAGTTAATGTTGGCCAAGCGATTCTGGGACGGAAAAGCCCCTGGGACTGCCTTGATCAGCAGGAACAAGTCACCTTCTCCAATCGGTGAACGCTCAGAATGTCTAGAACATCGCCATCCTGATCCACTGCTCGCCACAGGTAGAGTTGCTCTCCCTGAATCTTCACGAACAACTTATCGACGTGCCAGATGTCGCCCAGTCGACCTCGCTTCTTTCGGATCGAGCGGGCGTATCCCGGCCCGAACTTCAAACACCAGAAGCGGATTGCCTCGTAGGAGACGATGATTCCTCGTTCGGCCAGCAGATCCTCGACTTTCGAAAGCTGAGGTTAAAGCGGTGGTAGATCCAGACGGCATGACTGATGATTTCGGCTGGGAAACGATGACCTCGATACAGTGATTTCATCGAAGTGATTATCGCTGATGCCCGCTCAACTTGACGAAGCCTGGTCAATTGTTGCCTCATCGTGTTTCGCTCCATCGGATTCAGCTCAGACGATCCACTGTCGTCACAGTTTCGCTTGTGACATCATCATATATCGGTCCTGCTACGGTGATGAAGTAGCTTCGGCAACACAAGCCGAAGAGGAGGAAGGATGAATAGAAGACAAGCGCTTCAATTTGGACTGGGCACTTCTCTACTGGCGGCTATGGGGACGCCATTCAATCGGCTAGCCTGGTCCCAGGCAGTTGAGCCAGCCCGATCCCTGAATCTCAGAATAACCGACCTCAAGACATTCGTCGTGGACGCGCAGACCGATGAGAACTTCGTTTTCGTCAAGATCTATACCAACCAGGGCATCACTGGGCTTGGGGAAGGCACGCTGACGGGCAAGGCACGGACCGTGGAGCAGGCAATCCTGGAGCACAAACGATACCTGGTAGACCAGGATCCCAGCGAAATCGAGCGGCATTGGCAGGGTATGTTTCGCGGTCCCCGCTATCGGGGAGGACCGGTACTTATGTCGGCTATCAGCGCAGTTGACATCGCGCTCTGGGATATCCTGGGCCAGGCTCTGGGCCAGCCGATCTGGAAGCTGTTGGGAGGCAAGGCCCGAGATCGCGTTCGTGTCTATCCGCACACCAGTTCGGGAGACCGCATTCTACCCTCACAGGATGCCAGTCGCGCCGAAGCGAGCACCGTGGATGCCCACGACCAGGAAAAATGGGTCGAGCTCTGGGTCAGACGAAAGGAAGAAGGCTGGACAGCTTGCAAGGGATCCTTTCTGCCCCGAAGCGGCAGTTTGATGGAACCCATCAAGGCGGTGCGCCAAGGGATCGAGCGGTTGGCTGCAGTTCGTGACGCGGTTGGGACCGATTTTGACATCTGTGTGGAGCTGCACGGGCAGGCGACGACTCCGATGGCGGTCGAATTTTGCCGAAGGGCGGAGGAATATAGCCCCCTCTGGGTCGAGGAGCCCTCACAGTTGGAAGATCTCGGTGAACTGGCGCACCTCCGCTCCCATACCAGTGTTCCCCTCGCCACAGGCGAGCGTTTGTTCACCAAGTACGGCTTCAGCGAGATCTGCGCGCGTCACCTGGTCGACTATGTGCAACCGGACGTCGTGCACTGCGGCGGCATCCTGGAGATGAGAAAGATCGCAGCTCTGGCCGATGCATTTCGGATCGAGCTGGCTCCCCACAACCCTCAAAGCGAAGTCAGCACCATCGCTTCACTTCAGGTGTGCATGAGTACCCCGAATGCGACCATCTTGGAGATCGGCAGCGGGCAGTCCCCATTCTGGGAGGACCTTTTCTACGGAGGTGCCGTGAAGTTCGATAAAGGGTACGCCCTGCCGCCGGACCGACCGGGACTGGGGCTTGATCTGGACGAAAGCGTGGCGGCCAGATACCCCTACAAAGCTCAGGATTGGCGTAGTCTTCGGTTCTCTGATGGAGCTGTCACGGATCGGTAGACGTGGGTTACAGGCTCATCTGAATAGTATAGTGCAGCTAGCCCGGATTTCTCATCGCTTGTCGTAGCGAGGCGCCGCAAGGGCCGCCCTGGCAAGGCATGCGACCGAGGCCCCCGCAGTCGTACTCGTGCAGTACGTCGAGGAGGCCGACGGAGCGTAACGCAGCCAGGGCGGATGATTGCGGCGACGCAGCAGACCAGCGATGAGAAATGCGGGCTAGGGGTGGACTGATCTGGGACCTGCCCTCCTAGTACCCTCTACTTCACACCAATCTAGAACCGCCAAAGCCAGGACCTTGGTCGCCCGGATGAGGTCGTCGATCACGACAAACTCGTCCACTCCGTGGATGCTGAAAAGCCCCAAACCACCGGTTCCGTAGCAGATCGATGGCACTTGCTTGTGGGTCATGAAGGCGGCATCTACGACGGCTGGACATGCGATTGCGTCTGCCGCTGATCCGGTCACGGCCTGGTGAGCCTTGGAGACCGTCGAGATGATGGGATGATCCTGGGGGATGGCGTAGCGGGTCCAGTGGAACTTCCAGTCCAGTTCTGGGGGGTTATCTTTCAGCCACTCATCCCCTGCAGAGACCCACTGGACGCGTTCTTCGACCTCTTTCTTGATCGCCTCTACATCGAGATGAGGCGGATACCAGATGCAGTACTCCACGGTGCAGGTATCGGGGATGATGAAAGGCGTCTCAATTGCCCCCGGGCCTCCTCGAATCACATTGGGACCCAGCGTGGAATGTCCGGGTGGGAGAAGCGGATGATTTTTGTTGAAACCCCACTCCTCTTCGAGCTGGCGCAGAGCCGCACACACTTTGAACGCCTTCTCGATGGCATTCACGCCCACGGCCGATCCCTGGCCACCGGCGCGAATCATTTCATATCGAACGAAGCCGTGGCCCGTTTTTCCTGTTACTCCCAACGAGAGCCAGAGGAGTCCTCCGGAGCAGCACCAGATGGCATCAGTTGGCTCGGGAATGATTGCCGCATCGGCCTGGTAACCGCGATCTACGGTCGCCGCGGCTCCCACCGTGGCTCCGTCGCCGGTCTCCTCTCCGACTGTGCACTCCAACAGAAGATCGCCCTTCAACTTCACACCACACTTCTGAATGGCCTCTACCGCCTTGACCATGGCGGCGATCCCGCCCTTCATATCGGAGGATCCGCGCCCCCAGATGCGATTGCCCTTGACCTTGCCGCTGAACGGAGGATCCGTCCATTTCTCCGGATTGGGGGTGGGAACGACGTCCACGTGTCCACTCAAGATCAGCGATCTCCCGCCTCCAGCACCTCCCAGCTTTCCCACCAGGTTGGCGCGCTTCGGGGCCTCTTCCCAGAGATCATTTTGAAAGCCCAAGCGCTCCAAAACCGGCGCCACGAACTCGCTGACCCGGGTCTCGCCCCCCAATACCTCATCAACGTCAACGCCCATGTAGGTTGGCGTGACACTGGGGATCTTTACCAGGTCCGAGCAAAAACGCACGATATCTTCTCGCATGCCGTCAATCGTTATCAGAATGCGGTTTCGGGTTTCGTTGTCGAGCGTCATGGTCCCTCCGCGTCGGTTCTACAGGATTGATCTTCTTAAGGAGCGAGTATTGTAACCGAGTGGATCGTGTCAGTCGCCCTTGGCAACTGAAAACGTTGTGGTCCGTAGATCGAAGAGTTACAGTGAAGCGTTTCAGGGAATCCGTCGTAGTCGCGGGCAGCGACTCCATGGCGCCTCTATAAGGATTGATTTTCCACCTGTAATGATGCACCGCGGCTGGGGGGCCCACTGACAACGACACTGCGCTCTTCTCTCGATCTGAGCAAAAGTATCCTTCCTCTTTTTGCCATGCTTGCGAGCCTGGCTTGTGGCCTGGGACCGGAGGAGGACTCCAAGGACCGCTTCCGCAAAATCGTTGACATCTCAAGGGACGAAAAAGCCCTGGCGGAATATCTCAAACCGGTTCCCGCAAAGGAACCAGAGGAAGCTCTGAAGTCCTTTCAGACAGAAGATGGCTTCACCATGGAGCTGATAGCTCATGAACCTCTGGTCTACGATCCCGTTGCCGCGGCGTTCGACGAAAACGGCCGACTCTACGTCGCGGAGATGCGCGACTATCCCTACCAACCTGGTCCTGGAGAGAAGCCGATCGGGGTCCTCCGCCTGTTGGAAGACACAGATGGGGACGGACGCTTTGACCAGAGTCACGATTTCGCCGAAGAGTTGCTCTGGCCCACCGGAGTCGCGGTCTGGAAGGGAGGGATCTTCGTTGCCGCTCCCCCAGACGTCTGGTACCTCAAGGACACCGACGGCGACAACAAAGCTGATGTCCGCAAGAAGGTCTACACTGGATTCGGACACCAGAACGAACAGCAGATGATGAACAACATCATCTGGGGGGTGGACCACAAGATCTATGGGATCGCCTCGGGCAATGGTGGCACTGTCAAGTATGCAGACAAGCCGGACACCGAACCGATCCCCCTCCTGAGTCGGGATTTTCGCTTCGATCCCGTGAGCGGCGAATTCGAGACGACGACCCAGACCTTCCAGTTTGGACACTGTTTCGACGACTGGTACAACCGTTTCGTCTGCAACCAGGGAATGCCAGGACGCCATGTGGTGCTGCCCGCCCGCTATCTGGAGCGCAACCCCCACCTCTTCCTGAATCTCCACAAGTGGCTGGCTTCTGGCTACAGGCAGGTGAAGCCTCTGGCCGAGGGTCAGACTCGGGTTTACAAGATCAGCCCGGTCGAGCGCTGGCGCACCATCCGCGAGGCCCGGCGTATCTTCGCCGGTTCCAGCGGCAAGAGCGCCGGCGTGGGTCACCACTATCTCACCGCCGGATCCGGAATGCAGATCTACCGTGGCCACGCCTATCCCGAAAAGTATCGAGGGAGCTTCATCATCGGTGCCAATACCGCGAATCTGATCCACCGGCGTGTCCTGGTGCGCGACGGCGTAACCTTTACCTCTCGGCGAGGTGAGGGAGACGACACCGAGTTCGTCCGCTCTACCGACAACTGGTTTCGACCGGTGAATTCCTTGAACGCCCCCGACGGGACCTTCTATGTGCTCGACATGGCGCGGGAAGTGATCGAGGCCACCCACGTCCCGGGTCGAGTGGTGAAACACCTGGACTTCACCAGCGGGCGGGACCGTGGACGCATCTACCGACTGGCTCCGCCGAACTTCAAGTCGCCTCCCCCACCCCGCCTGGGTGAGGCCGGCATCGAGGAATTGGTAGCTACCCTGGAACATCCTGGTGGATGGTGGCGCGACACTGCTCACCGATTGATTTACGAGCGTCAGGCTGCCTCAGCGGTGCCGCTGCTGCGGCGCCTTCTGAAGGAGAGCGCGAAACCGCTGGCCCGCATGCACGCTCTCTGGTCCCTGGAAGGAATGGGAGCTTTGCAAAACGCCGATCTGACTCACGCTCTGGCCGATTCCTCGGCCGGCGTTCGCACCCATGCGGTTCGACTGACCGAGCCGAGAGTAGGTCCTAGCCCCCAATTGTTCCGGAAGGTTCTGGCACTGGCAGAAGACGAGGACCCACGAGTTCGATTTCGGGTAGCGCTGGCGCTGGGGGAAACCAAGGGTCCCCGGGCTTTACCGGGACTGGCCCGGATCGCCCAGAAGGACACTGGCGATTTCTGGATCCGCAACGCCGTCCTGAGTTCCAGCACTGAAGTAGGAGACCGCCTTTTTGAGACCTTGGCGAAACAGAAGGGATTTTCGGACGACCCGAACTCGGGGGAATGGCTGTCTATGCTCGCCCAATCGATGGGAGCCAGGGACGTCCCCTCGGAGATCCGACGGGTGATGCAGACGACTGCCGGCCACCCGTCTCTGGTCGACAAGCCGGAAACCCAGCAGGACATCGTAGCCGGCCTGGCCCAGGGCCTAGTGCTTTCGGGAAAGTCACTCGCCGACCTCAAAAACCTTCCCGTGTCGGCGACTCGGATGGTTGAGAATCTGATGGAACGGTCTCGGACGGTGGCCAGCGATGATGGATCACCGGAAGATCAGCGGTTGGAGGCCATTCGCTTTCTCAATCACGGCACCTTGGAGCGAGGTAGGGAGACGCTGACTCCCCTGATCGAACCAAAGCAGCCGCAGGCGGTGCAGGTAGCCGCAATCGATACCCTCACCAGTTTCGACGATCCCGAAGTCGCTTCATTGCTGCTAGAGCCCTGGTCTCGCCACTCTCCCCAAGCTCGAACCAAGGTTCTGGAAGGCCTGATGTCGCGCCCGCCGTGGACCCAGACCTTATTGAAGGCTGTCGAGGAGGACCAGGTCGCGGCTAGTCAGATCGATTTCAAACGCCGTGAATTGATGATGAACCATGACGATGAGTCGATCCGTGAGCAAGCGGTTCGACTCTTCGGTTCACAGGCTCCGGGTCCTCGCCAAGCCGCCCTGGACGAATATCAAGCGGTGTTGGCCCTGAAGGGAAATCGGGGGCAAGGCGAGGAAGTCTACAATCGTGAATGCGTCAAGTGTCACCGGCTCTCTTCTCGCGAGCATCCGATCGGCCCCAACCTGATCCGGGGATCTGAAAAGGACCCCGAGTCCCTGATCACAAACATCCTGGATCCCAACCAGTTCGTCGAACCTCAATATCTGTCCTACGTTGTAACCGACCAGAGAGGGGGACTCTATACCGGGATTCTGTCAGAGGAGACCTCGACCAGCATCACGCTGGTAGAGGGCCAAGATCTCCAGAATACCCTTCAAAGGAAAGACATCAAAGAAATACGGGCAACCGGAAACTCCCTGATGCCCGAGGGACTCGAAGAGAACATCAGCCACCAGGAAATGGCCGACCTGATCTCGTTCATCCTGGCCTATCAATACGAGGTCGGGACCGAGAGCGCGGGTATCGCGCCGGGTGATGAAGTCTACGAAGAAATGGAACTTCACCCTTCCCTACGTGACGGCAATGAATCGACCCATCCCAATCGGATGGAAGCGGTACCGGATCCGTGATTCAAGGGCACAGGCAGCCTGAAGCGCGAGCGAGGGGTTGGGGTGGAGCGAGATGTGTCGATGAAGGGGCTTGAAACACACCCAAGTAGCCAAATCGGGGAAATCCATGGTGTGCTCCCAACCCCTCGCTTGCGCTTCAGGCTTCCATGAATCGGCTAAGCAAGCAATCCAGAGAGACTTCAAAGGTATCCTAGCGTGAAAAAATCGTTTTTGGAGGCTCTCTCCGCGGGCGGACTGGTGGGCGATGGCGCCATGGGCAGTCTACTCTACGAACGAGGCGTCTATATCAATCGCAGTTTCGACCAGGTCAACCTGCTGCAGCCCGAGCTGGTCTACGGCATCCATCGCGACTACCTTCAAGCCGGTTCCCAGCTGCTCGAATCAAACAGCTATGGTGCCAATAGAGTTCGATTGGAGCAGCATGACTTGGGGGAAAAGACGGAAGAAATCAACGTTGCTGCCATGGATATCCTGAGACGAGCGGCGGAGGGAGCCGCCTACCTCGGGGGTTCCCTGGGCCCGACGGGACTGGCTCCGGGAGAGATTCGCCGTAGGGAGCAGCAGATACGGAATGCCTATACAGAGCAGGCGCGACTCCTCGTCGAGAACGGAGCCGACGTCATTCTGATAGAGAGCTTCAGAGAGGTGACAGAGCTCCGTCTGGCGGTTGAGAGTGCACGAGCCGAGGTGGAGGTGCCCGTCGTGGCCCAGTTCGGAGTGGAGGAGGACGGCAAGCTTAGGGACGGGACCGAGCCGGGAAACCTGGCAGGCGAGCTGTCGCTCTGGGGCGCCGATGTGGTGGGAGCCAACTGCAACGGTCCGGCTATCATCTTCGAGGCAGTAAGCCAGATGGTCGCTGCGGGCATCCCGGTTTGTGCCTTCCCCAATGCAGGCCATCCCCATACTGTTGAAGATCGCCTCTTCTACCTGGCAACCCCCGAAAACTTCGGGGTGTTCGCACGCCGCATGTACAAGGCGGGGGTTTCTCTAGTAGGCGGCTGTTGCGGCACCGGTCCCAGTCACATAGCTCGGGTCGGCGCGGCGGCCCGTATGGTCTCACCTCGCTCCACGTTCAGGACCAGAGAGGTAGGTGAGGAATCCGCTCGGGTGGATCCTGTTCCTGTCAACGAGCGCTCCGACTTTGGATCCAACCTGGGAAAGCGTTTTCTTATCAGTGTGGAGGTCAATCCCGGTCAAGGGCTTTCCATCGAACACCAGATAGACGTGGCGCAAAGGCTCACCTCTTCTGGAGCAGACATCATCAACATCTCGGATGGCCCCCGTGCCACGGCGCGAATGACCAATCTAGCCCTGGCTCACGAAATGCAGAGCAAGCTCGGCATAGAGACACTTCTACACGTGTGCTGCCGTGACCGGAATCTCCTGGGTCTGCAGGCTTCGGTGCTGGGGTACCACGTCCTGGGTATTCGCAACCTCGTGGTCATCACGGGCGATCCCCCTAAAGTCGGTGACTATCCCGAAGCAAGCGCCGTGTACGACCTAGATTCAATCGGTTTGTTGCTTATGATCGACGGCTTCAACCACGGTGTGGACCCGACAGGTAAACCACTGGGCGACCGTACCGCCTTCGTGCTGGCGACGGGGGTGGAGCCGGCGGCCAGCGACTTCGAACAGGAGATGGTCCGGGTGCGCCAGAAGGTAGAGGCAGGTGCCAACCTCATCATGACCCAACCCATCTACAATCCCAGCCAACTGGACCGCTTTCTGGACGCCTCGACCGACCTGGAGGTGCCGGTGCTAGTGGGGATCCTTCCGCTGGCCAGCTACCGGAATGCGGAGTTCATTCACAACAACATCCCCGGAATGTCGATCCCCGAGAAAATCCGTGATCGCATGCGCAAGGCGAGCAAGGGAGAGGCCTCGCGCAGAGAGGGAGTGGAGATCGCTATCGAGTCCCTGATGGGCGTACGGGACCGCGTCGCGGGAGCCTACATCATGCCGCCCCTGGGCCGCTATGAAACGGCAACCCAGATCATCGAGGCAATCGGCGAGGATCGGAGCATCGCCGCTTCCGTCCCTGGCCGGGTATAGGGAAAAGCCCAATCTACTGCTCACTGCTCGCGATCAGATCACTCCGACCAGAAGGAGAACGTCATGGCGAGAAAACTGAACCGAAGGGAGTTCCAACGAAATGTTGGGGCGCTGACTCTAGCCGGGACCAGTGTTGCCGCGGGGCAGTCTCCTGATAGAAAAGAGGAACCCCTCTCGCTCCCAACCCTGTTTTACAACAACGACGGCAGTTTCCTTCTCTATTCCACCCCGCCCCTGAGCGCAGAGGACTTTGTCTACGAAGCCGTAGGACGCTTTGTTGGCACCCAGATCGATGCCGTGGTCTGTCATATGTTCGGCTTCGGGGACGCCGTTCCCCTCTTTCCCACCAAGGTACCCGGTGCTGAGGGAATCGACAACGACAGCTTCCACTATGTCAGCGAGTGGCGTCAGCAGACCTGTATTCGGGGTCTCCTGGATCAGGGCATCGATCCCTGGCAATTGGCATTGGAGCGGGCTCACGAGGCTGGACTTCAGTACTGGGCCGGCCTGCGCTTCAGCGATCTGCACGGTCCCCGCTTTCAATGGGCGAGTCGTTTCCGGGTCAGTCACCCTGAATACGAGCTGGGTGACAACTGTGGCTCGGGTGTGCACGGACCTGAAAGTGTCTATGGCGAGAAGTGCGTCGGCCTCAATTTCACTCTACCTCAGGTCCGCGCGCAGCGTTTGAGGCTGGTCGAGGAGGTGTGCACCCGCTACGACGTCGAGGGCTTCGAGTGGGACCTCTTGCGCGAGCCTGGCCACTACTTTCCAGATATCGAAAAAGGGCGGTCGATCCTGACGGAGTATCTGAGGGAGGCTAGGACGATGCTCGATCGCATTGGTGCAGATCGAGGCCGGCCTCTGGGATTTGGCATTCGGGTTCCGGCGACTTTGGAAAAGTGCGATCAGATCGGGCTGGAGCTGAAGACTTGGATCCGTGAGGGGCTGATCGACTACGTCTCTCCCGGGGTCCACTGGGATACGGCTACCGGGATGCCTTTCGGCGACTTTGTGAGCATGGCCCAGGGCACGTCCTGCCGAATCTACGCCTGCACGTCCGAGCAGGTCGGGCCCGGTTACCACCGACGTCCACCCGCCTCGGTCCTCAGGGCAGGGGCGTCCAACGCCTGGCGGCAGGGGGTCGACGGAATTTACATCTTCAACTTCCACCACCACATCGGTCACAACCTGAAGGAGCCTGAGGTGGTGTTCGGGGAGTTGGGCGATCCGCGGACTCTCGAGCACAAGGACAAGCTCTATGTAGAGACAGGCTGTTTTGACTGTCTCAAGAAGTATCCCCGCAGCAGCGACGTCTTCCAGGCTTTCGACCATCAGCTACCGGAGTCCCTGGTGGAGGGCAGGCAAGAGACGGTCGAAATCCTGGTGGCAGACGATCTGGCGATGGCCCACCGCAGGGGAACGATCCAGGAACTTGTCTTGAGACTGATCATGGTGGGGTTGACTCCCGAAGACCTTCTGGACTTGACCCTCAACGGGCGCCGACTCCCCGAGAATCCTCAACTGGAGATCCCCCTGGACCGGGTGGGTCCCGGACCCATCGAGTACCAGGGAAACTTCATCATGTCTTATGATTTGAAGAACGGCGACTGGATCCGCCAGGGTTCCAACCAGCTGGAGGCCATCCTCAGAAAGCGCAACCCAAAGATCGGGATCGAACTGATCTTCCACAGCCTGGAGTTGAGCCTCAAGTACCGCACCCTCCCCACGAGAGTCTGATCCCCCTTTTCCTTTCCCGGTCTCGGCGCTAACCAGCAGGCACCGCTCTCCCGCGCCCAACTCCCCCAGAAAGCAGACACATGAAGAAAGGGACAGACTGTTTCTGATTCCTGGAAAGGGGACAGACCGCCTCTGTTGGACGGGTGCCTATCTGTCATTGGATGGCTTCCCTGGTGGCGCAGGAACACGTATTTCGGAGGCACAACTGAGAGATCGAAAATGAGTCGATTGCTGATCAGCAGAGATAGAAGTGGGAAGGTTGTTGTAGAATCTCGGGATTCGCGAGGTTCGGCGAAAAAAGGAGACTCTCTTGATAAGAAAACTTCACCTGTTCTGGATCGTAGCCTTAGTGCTCCTCAGCCTTTTGCTCACCGGTGCCTGTGGGCGGGACGGTGGTGTTTCGGGCGGCGAGAAGCCTCTGAAAATCGCAGGCATGTTTTTACAGGAGGATCAGTTCTTCCGTCTAATCCGATTCGGCATGAAGGATGCCGCCGCCCAGGCGGGAGTGGAGCTCTTGCTGGCCAGCAGCGATGGCAAACTCGACAAAGAGATTCAACTCGTCAACACTTACATCGCCCGCCAGGTCGACGCTATCGTCCTGTCTCCTTTGAGCAAGACGGCGTCGGTTACCGCCCTTACTCGAGCCCGGGACGCCGGTATCAAGGTCATCACCTATAACTCCACGGTCGAGGGAGGAGTGCCGATTTCGTTCATCGAGAGTGACCAGTCCAATCTGGGTTCGCAGACCGGACAGGTCGCGCGCGGCTATATTGAAGAGCGACTGGGGGGAAAAGCCAAGATTGCGATTCTTGCGTTCAAGTCGATCCTCCCAGAACAGAGTGATGCCCGAACCGGCGGCTTCAAGGGCGCGATCTCTGGTCTACCCGGTGCCGAGATTGTGGCCGAGCAGGACGCCTGGCTTCCAGAAATGGCCATCAAAAAAGTGGGTGACATCCTGACGGCTAACCCCGAGATCAATCTGATCTGGTCGGCCAATGAAGGCAGCACCGTAGGAGCCGTAATGGCGGTCAAGAACGCCGGACGGGAGGGGCGGATTGCGGTCTTCGGCACTGACGTGAGCGAGCAGCTTGCCGGCTTTCTGCTCTCCGACGATCAGATCCTGCACGCTATCACCGGCCAAAGACCCTTCGAAATCGGCTCCCAGGCGGTAGAGGCTGCCGTAGGTGCCATCAACGAAGAATCGATCGCTAAACAGGTCTCCATGTCGGGAGTTCTACTAACTCGCCAGGATCCCGAGGCGGTACAGGCCTTCCGAGGGAGGCTGCAGGAACTCATTGCGAAGGGAGACTAGCGGCCCCTCTTTGCTCCGATCCCTTGAGCCGCAATCCCCCCAGGATGGGAGGTATCATGACCTCTGAGAATCTCTGTTTACCTGCTCTTTTCGCGAGTATGTTGCTGCTGTTCCTGGTCGTGCAGCAGGAGCGGCTTGCCGCACAAGCCAAGACCGCGCCCAAGACGGGTGACCTGATCATGGCACAGGAGTTGATGCCGCTATCGCCTCTCGGAGAAAGCACTTTTCCGGACGACGGATCTGTCCATCGCAACGCCAGCGCGTCGGTCTTCATGTGGCCGGCAGATTTTCCTACTGTCACTCACAGGGCGAATTCCATCCTGGCGCGTATGGCACTCCTCCAGTATCAGCCCGGAGGAGGGGCCGATACACAGGCGTACCCCGACATACGGGAACGGTCCATCTACGTTCTAGCGGGACGGGCCAGATTCAGTTTGGGCGATTCCGAGAAGGAGGCTGGGCCGGGGGACATGGTCTTTGTTCCAAGCCGGGTGAAGCACGGGTTCGAGGTAGTGGGAAAGGTGCCCCTGAGAATCATTCTAATGGAGTGGCGGAGCGGCGATCTGAGCAAGAAGCGCTCTCTGACTGCAACCATCATCTCCGAAAGGCTACGTCCACTGACGAGACTAAGCGCTGAGGACGCCGGGGGGCACCAGGGCATCTCCGCGTCCCCATTCGTAACTCCCCGGGACTATCCCACCCTGGCGCACAAGGGGAACTCCTCGTTGGCCTGGATCTCCCTTCAGCAGTACGATGCGGATCCCAATGTCACAGCCACTTCCCCTCATACCCATGACCTCTCCGAGCAAGCGTTCTACCTACTGGACGGCAAGGCTCGATTCGAACTGGGCGATCTCAGCCAGGAGGTCGGACCGGGCGAACTGGTTTACGTTCCCAGGCACGTGAAGCACGGCTACGTGGTTCTGGGTGAGAAGCCGGTCAAATGGCTCATGTTGAGTTGGTCTAGTGAGTGATGTCCGCCACGATTCCCGCGCAGGACTGGGGATCGTCGCAGCAAAGCGTTCGGAGCCCCAACTGGGATTGGAGAGAGACAAAGGAGAAGACCCGAATATTTACTCGTGGCAATGGTGTGGACCTTCGCGGCTGGCCAGGCTCTCTCCGGTGAAGCTTTAGATATCGGAAGCCAGAAGCAGCTTTTCATCGACGACTACATCGTTGAGTCAATGGAGCCCCGGGTCTATCGCCTCATGAACCAGCCGCAGAAGTACCATAACAACCGGTAATCCGACTGGATACGGACTGGGAGCATAAAGGAGGCCTGTCCCATGGAGGCGATGTCGGACAGATCTTCTACGATCCGACTCGGAAGCTCTACCGGTTCTACGACCTGATGGTGAACTGGGATTGGTCCGAGCGCTGGGTTTTCTATGCTGAGTCCAAGGACGGCATCCATTGGGTGAAGCCCAAGCTGGGACAGGTCAAGTACCTGGGCTACGACACAAACTTCATCAGTTTCCCGTTCGACGCCAAGGCTCACAGCAACGCTATCTTCCGAGATCCCGCGGCCAAGAACGAGGCCGAGCGCTACAAGATGCTTTATATGCAAGAGCGCAACGGAAAGGTCTCGATGTATCCAGGCTACTCTTCGGATGGCCTCAACTGGAAGGCCTACGACGTCGACCGTCCCGCGGTTTCTTACTGGAGCGACACCAACAACAATCTTCTGTGGGACGCCAAGCGGAAGCGTTATGTTCTCTATCTACGCACCTTCAACAAGTTGAACCGCTGGATGGACCCCGGACCCATCTACCCAGAGGACGCGAGAACGCGCACAGCTTCATTCGCCACCAGCGCTGATTTCCTTAATTGGGACAGCCCTCCCGCGATCAGGGACGCGGACGACCGATTCCTCAGCTTTCACGCCGATGAAAAGGATCCGGTCGGAAGCCGCGATTTCTACACCCTCGAGGTCTTGCCCTACGCAGGAGGCTATGTGGGCTTCACCTCCGTCTATCACAACATGTTCGGTGTGGCTCCTGCGGCCATGGATGCTGGAAAGGCACAGTCTCCGTGGATGGATCGGATGGACATACAGCTGCTCTGGAGCCGCGACGCTGTGAAGTTCCAGAGGGTGGGCGAAAGACGGGTCTTCATCCCCAACGGCCCTGCCGGGAGTTGGGATGAGGATCTCGTCTATTCTGTTCATAACGGCATCGTTCGCGAGGATCTGGGCGAAATCTGGATCTACTACGAGGGGTTCAGTGGCCACCACTGGTTCTATCACCGCCAGGAACACCAGCGAGGACAGGTAGGTCTAGCCATCCTAAGACTGGATGGCTTCGTCTCTGTGACCGGGCAGGGCACGATCACGACACGCCCTCTGACCTTTGAAGGCAACGCGCTCAGAATCAACGCCACCGGAGTGGACAAGTACGTTGGACCAGGCTACGGCACGGTACGCGTCGAAATCCTCAATGCCGAGACTGGGGACCCGATCCCGGGCTTCGACGAGAAAAGCTCAGATCTCTTCGGAGACGATCGGATCGACCACACCGCGACCTGGAAGGGGCGGACCGATGTGTCTGCTCTCCAGGGCAAAGTGGTTCGGCTGAGATTTCATCTGGACAAGGCCAAGCTCTTTGCCTTTCAGTTCGGCGAGAAGTGAACGCGGCAAGGCTAGCCCGCATTTCTCATCGCTGGTCTACTGCGTCGCCGCAAACAGCCGTCATGGCTGTGTTACGCTCTGTCGGCCTCCTCGACGTACTGCACGAGTACGACTGCGGGGGCCTCGGTCGCAAGCCTTGCCAGGACGGCCCTTGCGGCGCCTCGCTACGACAAGCGATGAGAAATCCGGGCTGGACAAAAGATATCAGGGGACGCTCGAGCCTTTGTGGTCCGATAACGCGGTCCGAAGCAGGCGGGCACCCAGCGCCCGGTGGCTCTCATCCGGCCAACGAACATTCCTTGCTGCCGAGCGAGAGTGGCGGGTGAAGTAGCGGAAATACCCACCTCTGACGACGCGACAGGAATCGGGGGTCCCTTCAGGTCCCGGAGGATCCAGAGCAGGAGATTCAGAATAGTAGCTGGAGCTATAGACATCCTGACACCACTCCCAGACATTCCCGTGCATGTCATGCAGCCCCCAGGGGTTGGGCAGCTTGGTACCGACCTCGTGGGCAAGCTGGTCCTCGGAGCGGCCGCCGCTGTCGAGGTTCCAGGCATATTGCCAAAGTGCGTGGCGATCTTCGCCGAACGACCAGGACAAAGGGGTTCCTGCCCTGCATGCAAACTCCCACTCGGACTCCGAAGGAAGACGATAATGCCACTGGTCGCTGGCAGCGTTCAGCCGAGATATAAAATCCTGCACCTCGTTCCACGAGATGAAGACGGCAGGACAGGCCGGAACCGAGGGGACTTCGGCTCTTCCTGTCCACGGAGCGGTCCCCATGACCTCGCTCCATTGCCCCTGGGTAATCACATACTTCCCCAGATAGAAACCTCGACTGATGGCCACCTCATGCTGGGGCTCATCGATTTCGCGACCCGGCTCAGACTCCGGTGATCCCATCAGAAAGCTCGCCGGTTCGATCCACACCCACTCTTCCGCCCTCTCCTGCCAGGCAAGGGGCCCCTCGGAGATCACGGTAGGCTCCGCGGGATAATTGTGTTCGCCCATCTCGGTCAAGGTCTGGCCTACAGATTCCATGAGATTTACCATGAGTGCCTGCCCCGAAGTTCCGGCGTTGAGGGCCTTCAGCAACATCGTTTCTCCAGGATTGGCAACCAGCGTGGTTCGGTTGCGACAGATAGTACACACGGACGTCACGAGCATGCCTCCGTCAGCCGTTCCCGTTGCCTCCTGAAATTTCATCCTGCTATCGCATTTGGTGCAGTTGAACTTCATCTCGTCCCCTTCCTACCCAGCCTACACTTGACCCTGGTCCACTTCAACGGGCGAGCCGACACGTCTCGAGTAGATGGCGATTTGAACTCTGATTGGCCACCCGAAAAGCACAACCCGAGTAACAGTCTGTCCCCTTCTCCAGGACATATATCCCCTTCTCCAGGACATAGAGAAAGGGACAGACTGTTACTGCTGCTATTCGGCGGCTCAGCAGCTCCGGCCTCGAGGGGGCCTATCTCCTCGCTGCCCGAGTGAAGATGCTGTCGGCGTTGTTCCACAGAATCATCCGCTTCAGCTTTTCCGGGATCTGGGCGTGGAGTACCCGACCTAACTGATAGCTGAAATCCATGATCGGATAATCGGATCCGTAGAGGATCTGGCCGGGAGGAATTTCGCCGGCCAACCAGGCCAGTGTGGCCCGCGGCATTGCAGACATCGCGAGATCAAGAAAGAGGTTAGATCGGGTTCTGACAACCGGCAGCACCGGTTCCAGGTGGGACCGAGGACCGCCGCCGATGTGGGCATAGATGAACTTCGCATGCGGGTGCTCTGCTAGAAGGGCTGATAGAAAGTCGGGAGAAGGGCCGTCGTGAACGTGGCAAAGAACAGGACACGCTCGCTCTTCAGCGACTCGGAAGGCCAGCCGATAACTGGGATCCTCGGTGGACGTATCGTGGAGCATGCAGTGGAGCTTGATGCCGCTACAACCCAGCTCGTCGAAGCAGCGTCCCATCTCAGTGGCCATCTCAGACTCGTAGTTCGGATTGTAGACGGCATATCCCACCAACCTGTCAGGAAACTCCGCCAGCGCTCGTCCGACGCGATCGTTGCCCTTCCGGTAGTCGGGCCCAATGGCCAAGAGGTCGCTTATGACAAGCCTCTGAACTCCCAACTGATCCATTCGCTGAACCACGTCTTGCGGGGTATGGTCCCGGTGGTACATGCGGTTCCACTGACCCAGATGCCCATGAATATCGAAAACACGGAACCCCTCGGATCCGACGGGCCAGCGGCGCGGAGCTTCCCCGGATACAGGCTTCAGGCTTAGCAGATCTCTGAGATTGTTGCCGCCGATCTGAATCCGCTGCTCCGGATCGACCATAGCTCCCTCCAGCAGGGCCAGCGGACCTCCCGGATCATACTCAGGCATGTTCGTACCGAAGAGAAGGCGTCGGGTCCCAAATCGCTCGCAGATTTCTTCAACGATGCGGGATTGCTGTAGATACGAAACATCGAGGTGTATGTTGGGGACCTCATCCCACACGGAGAAGAGGACACGAGCCGTCGAGCCTCCTTCCCTCAGGAGGACCAGAGGCAATTGAGGATGGGACTCAGCAACAGCCAGGATCTCGCGCCAGTCCAACCTGAGTTGGGCCCAGCTTTCCCTGCCCGTGTCAATCAGCAGCGGAATACGGGCCTGTGCCAGCGCCAGCAGAAGAGGGCGCAGGCTCCGCTCCAACAACGGGAAGAAGTGTTCTCCCGGAAACATCCTGACGGCCCCGACTCCCAGACTCTTCATCTGCGCCACCAGATCCTCGGGTGGAAGTTGTTGAGAGGTCCCAGGAGGCAGCACCACCCAGCAGGGATGTAATCGGGGCTGGTCGCGGATCTGATCCAGAAGCAAGCGGTTTCCCGCCTCAGGATCCCCCATCCTGGCCTGACTGGAGTACACCAGGGCATCCCCGATCCCAAGGCGATCCATCTCTTCCAGCAGCTGCACGGGCGTACGAAAGCTGAACTCACGATTGGTGTTCGTCGGACCCAGCATGACATTGGCGTCAAAACGATACATGGAGCTCACTCCTAACGGGTTGTTGCCCGGAGCCAATACAGAGCGGGAAGCAAGGCCAGGGGAATCTTGGCAGACCGCCAACGCCGAGGCGAAGAGGGATCCAGTCAGAAAATTCCTTCGGGTCACCCGCTTTACCAAAATCCCTCACTGGTACTTATCAACCCAGCGACGCCAGGTCTGCAGGAACCTGGGTCAAGCGGTCAAGCCGCGGATCAGGTCTGGCGAGAATGTCAGGGATCAATCGCCGCCAGAATGCCCCTCAGCGCCGCATTGAAAGGCTGATTACTGACGGTCAAGGAATCGTATCTTGTGAGCCGTACCACGACCAGATCTCGTGAAGGCACTACGATCGTGTTCTGGCAACCCGCCCCGGCAGCATAGAAAGCGTCCCTGGGGAGATCGAAGTTTCCCGTGGTATTGAGCCACCACATCCCACCATACCTCGACTCGCTTGCCTCTCCCTCTTCGTTGTTCCAGGCAGGTGCTGGAGTCCGGACGAAGTCGACGAACTCCTGTGGCAAGAGCCGTTTTCCCTGCCACATACCTTGCTGCAAGTAGAGGAGCCCGAGACGCGCCCAGTTTCGAGCGGTCCCGTATTCATAGCCCGACATGATGAAGTTCCCGTAGGGATCGGTATCCAGAATCTTCTTGCGGATTCCGATTTCGTCGAAAAGGCCCCGCTGGGGATAGGTCAGATAGTCCTCGCCTCTCCCAAGGACAGTGCGCTTCACAATATAGCCAAGCGTCAAAGGATCGCAGTTGCGGTAGCGTCCGACCGTGTTGGGCGGAAACTGGGGTGGCCGAGTGACAGCGTAATTGAACACATCCATCGCACTGGGGTAGACGAAGTAATGATCTGGATAGGCAGTGCCTATCCGGTACGTCCCTTCGGGAGTCTCCTCTAGCACTTCATATAGAGTGAACTGGAGACCGCTCGACATCCTCATGAGATCGGCCATGCGGATCCCTCTACGTGGATCGTCCGGCCCCTGCCACTCCGGTACAGGGGCCAGATCTTCCAACCCAAAGTGGCCATCCAACATGAGTCTACCGATGAGGGTTCCGGTGAGGCTTTTGCCCATCGACCAGCCTTCAAGAAGGGTGTCCTTGGTGACCCCTGGAACATACCGCTCTGCCACCAGACGGCCCTTGTAGAGAACAGTCATCGCGGAGGTTTGGGCCGGGGCATCGAATGCCAACTCAACTGCCGCTCTGAGCTTCTCCTGGTCAACTTCGGGAGGTAACGGTTCGTCCGGGAGCAGATCCCCCATCGGCCAGAGCTGAGTGTCAGCGTCGGGAAGACTTGTTTCAACCGGAACGGGATCGAAATAGATACCATCGTGGTCTTCAGGATGAACGATACAGCCCTGATCCCCGTAGAACTTGGCCGTCCGAGTCAAGGAGTCGCGCAAGGTGGCCCGTACCACCTTCGCTTCATAATCAATCGAGTCGGTTATACCGGGCAGGTCAGATTCGGGAAGCTTGATCAGGTCTATGGCAACATTGAGGCAATGTTCCCGTGCCGCTTCTTCCTCGGTGCCCGTGACGAAAATCGCCGAACACAGCAGCTTGGCATAGCCAGCGAGTCCGAGGTTACTGGGATCGTGATCCTTCGCTTCTTTCATCAGAGGCTCACGGTTTCGCTCTTGAGCGTCCGCATGCTGCCTTCCAATTCTGGAGCAACTCCACGCCGGAGTCGAACGAAAACGAACAAGTCGTTCTCGGTGGGCGAACCAACGAGCTAGAATACAACAGACGTGCATATCCTGATCCTGTCGTGTGTGTCTAGCGTCCTCCCTTGGCTTTGCCCGTGCCCGTGCCCAGACTTCATCTTTTGCTCGCATCAAGGCTTTTGACCAACCCGGTCAGCATTGACACGATCTTAAACGGCCTCCTCTCCGCCCGCTGCAGATCGCCAGTCGCGGCAGCGTTCAAGTGGCGCACAATGTCAATGATGGCTGCACATTCAGTCGCAGAACGCCGGGCGATGCTCTAGAAGCGCGCCTTTTTCTTTGGGTCGGCATTCACCCGCACCTTCGGCGATATCGAGACAAACTGAAATGGAAGCACGAGACCGTTGATCGGATAGAGCAGCATCGCCGGAGGGCAGACCGTTGACTGAGGCCGACCCTCGGCTCCAAGCCGAGGGGTTCGGAGGCTGTCGAATCGAATTCGACTACACGGCTGGGCTTCGTCGTGGCTTTGGCCTCTAGGCCGCCGTGGGTCGAGCTACGCTCGACCCCTTTACTTCGGCCTGGAGGCCAAAGCCACGTCGCAGACCAAGACCCTTAGCCGTTGATGGGCAAATGGACTCAGTCGACTTCGAGTGCTCGGCCTTTGCCATCACGGAAGACAAACGCTCCAGGCCAGAGAAAGGCGAGATGATCGTGGAAACACGCACGGGCAAGGGCACGGGCAAAGGCAAGGGGCTCAACACATGCAGAGCGGCCTCTCCCGGATTGGCTTCGGCCAGTCCTCCTGATCTGACTGCTATTGGTTCTGTCAGACAGGGGATGCCAAATCCCAGACCATCCTTAGCTGAGAGAGTGTTAGGGGGCTTGGCTTTGTGGGGTGCACGACAGGAAAGTGCAGGTTTCGCTTCAGGGATCTCTGTCGGATGGTCGACCGGGCGGTCTGCTTCGACTCGGATCTCGGTGATCTCAAACCAGCTGTACGTCTGGTTTCGCACGCACTCGCAGGCAGATAGTCCAGATCACTTTCAAGGTCTGGCGGGCGAAGTTGACCAGACCCGTAATACCTTGACTTCCAACAATGGCTCAAAGATAGTCCTAACCTCAAAATGAAGCGTTTGGAGATTGTCTCAGAAGGAATCCTGTATCGAAATCCACACCCTGGACATCAGTCCGTCTGTGCCTTCCTGCCCAACCTGGTACCCCTCTCAGACCAGGAGCTACTGTGCTTCTATCGTCGAGGGCAAGCCTTCTATTCGCTCGATGGGACCCTGGCCCAACTGCGCTCCCGGGACGGGGGAAGTACCTGGACCGATGAAGGCCTGATCTGGAACCCCGCCAGCGACGAGAACCCCTACACCTACAGCGCTCCGCATGGGACGCTCTTGAAAGACGGGAGCCTGGTGATCGTCGCACATAGATACCCAGCCACCGAAGACAACTTCTTCCGCTTCAATCCCGAAACCGGAGGGGCCAAAACGACCGAGACGGTGCTGCTTCGCGCACGCGACCGTGGCGCTAGCTGGTCCGCCCCGTGGCCACTGGAACTGGGAAGCGATCGCATGCTGGACACCCCTTCTGGCGTCATTGAACTGGAGGATGCAGGCTGGTTTCTTGCCTTTGAGCAGTGGAAGACCTGGGACGATACCTCGCCACTTCACATCAAGGGATTCGCTCTCTATTCACGCGATCAGGGACAGACCTGGGGAGAGCTGGAAAACTTTCCTACCGCGCGAGATCCCGCCAGGATGTACTCGCACAGCCGCTACAGCCGCATGTTGGACGGACGGATTTGTGCCCTGCAATGGACCCAGAACATCGGTGGGCAGGAGAACTACCCCCTCCACCTGGTTGTGTCCGATATCAGTGGCAAGCGTTGGAGTCAGCCTCATCCCACCGGAATCCAGGCCCAGACAAGTTGGGTCTCGGACCTGGGATCTGGCATCTTGGCGGCGACCTATGCGATTAGGGAAGGAATGAAACCCGGAGTTCTGGTTGCGCTGAGCGAAGACGAAGGAAAGACCTGGGATCTGGAGAACCAAGTCGTTGTCTGGGATGCCATCGGACAGGAATTTCTCGGGGTCAGTCACAAACCTGCCTATCCTGCCAGCCACGACAACATCGCCTTTGGCAAGCCGAACACGGCTCGGCTTCCGGGCGGAGACATCCTGTCCAGCTGGTGGTGTACCCAGGCCTGCGTCACCCATATCCGTTACGCCCGCCTGACGGTGAAGTGAAGGGCTAAGGTTGCAGCTGGAGGCTTCAGATCAGACCCAATGAAGGAGATCAGACATGGAATCTCACTCGCAGCGTAGTCTCTTTGTACTTCTCTTGATTTGTGTGATTTCCTGCTTCTTGCTCTCGACGCACGCCGAAGCATCGTCCCCGAGTGCGGAACCGTCCAGCAGCAGCGAGTTGGTTCCCCTCTTCGACGGCAAGACACTCGAGGGCTGGAGCGTGGTTCCCGCGGCGACTGCATCCGACTGGTCGGTTCGCCAGGGAGCTATCGTCGGCCTTGGGAGTGCTGATCGGCTATCCTACCTGGTGTGGCAGGATCACATGCTCATGGATTTCGAACTGAAACTCCGCTACCGATTACTCACCAACGGTAACTCGGGTGTCGAAATCCGCGCCCAGCCTGATACGTCAGGGAAACGGCCGTTCGAGGGATATCATGCTGACTTCGGGCACGTCGGGATCGGTCCCAACATTCTCGGAGCGTGGGATTTTCATTTCGCCAAACGCAGGGAACACCCCTGTCCGCGCGGGACCCGATTGGTGATCGACCCAGATGAAACACCTCATCACAGCAAAATCAAAGGAGCCCTGACCGCCGAAAATGTGCGCCGACGCGACTGGAATGATGTCCGGATTATCGCCCGGGGGAATCACTTTCAGTTCTTCATCAACGGCAAGCTGGCTTCCGAGTTCACAGACGACGCGACGCGTGGACGGTTGAACCGGGGCGCGATCGGCCTACAACTGCATGACAAGGGGATGCATGTCGAGTTCAAAGACCTGCGGCTGAAACACTTCCCTAACGACAACGAGGCCGAATAGCACTCGGGGCCTCACCCTCACCACCGAGACTGCCCCTTTCTCCCTCTCTCGTCCTTTTTCATCCCGGGCGCCGGGACTGCTCAAGAACAGTCTGTCCCTTTCTCTGTGAAGAACAGTCTGTCCCTTTCTCGGTGTGGATTGAACCTGGAACAGTCTGTGCCCTTCTCGAGCAATCTAGAACAGTCTGTCCCTTTTCTCGTCCCTTTCTCGGACGAGGGGCTCCCTTTCTCGGAGGTGTGTCCTTTTCTCGAGCAAGGTGGGTTTGGATTGATCTTGGGCCAGGTGAGGATTGCTGCGGTCGGTGGATCTGTGGAAGGGCTCGCGAAGTGGGATTGGCTTACTCGGCGCTTCTTCCAGCCGACTCATTTCGCCACCATCGGAACTCCAGAGATCCGCGTTCCGCTATGGCGGCAATGTCGAGATCGCGATCGCCGTCTAGATCGGCTACCAGAACCTGGGCGGCGCGTCTCCAGTTGTCCTTGAGAATTTGCTGGCTCCAGCTACCTCTGGGATCGCCTCCGTGGCGGAACAAGGCGACCTGGCCCGGCTCTCCCCAACCGGTGGCGACAACCTCCATATGTCCATCGCCGTCAATATCTCCTGCCACCACCTCGAAAGCGTTCTCGAACTGCTCGGCTATGATGTACCTAGTCCAGGGGACGTCCCGTGGATCGCCGTTGTTTTCATACCATATGATCTGATTCTGGACTTGCGCACGCTCGGAATCCCGCATTCCGAATGCCATCACTACATCCATGTCTCTATCCCCGTCCAGATCCTTTGGCTCGCCATGGATCGGATGCGGATAACGATCGATTTCGTGCCGTCGCCAGCCCTCCGACGCCGGTTTGCCACTGTTCTCATACCAGGCAACCAGACCCTCGCCGACAGCAGTTCCCAGCAGATCGGCGTCGCCGTCTCCATCGAAGTCGGCGGCCCGAATGGTTCGGGTCTCTTCCAGGTCCGCCTCGATCGTGTGCTTCTGCCACTCGGGGTGCCCATCCTCGTAGCAGCGGCGAGTAGGCCCTCCGCCCCCATGGCAGAGCTTGCCCGGGTTCTCGAACCAGGCAAACTGGTTACCCAGTCTCCAGGAGGACGCGGCGACATCCAGATCCCCGTCCGCGTCCAGGTCAGAAAGGGCTACGTCGTAGGCACCGGGCAGCTTACCCTTGGTGATCACGTGACGCGGCCAGAGACCCTCGGCCGGATCACCGCTGTTCTCGAACCAGAGCAGATCCCCGTGCAGATTCTTGACGATAACAACGTCCGGACGTAGGTCACTGTTTACATCCCCCACCATATGTCGTTCCAGCCGTTCGGGGTCATCCTTCTGAATGAAATGGCGGGTGAAGTTCCCGTCGCCATCGTTTTCGAACCAGTACAGATTGTTGTTCGGCAGAGCATCGGCACTGGTCAGGTCTAAATCCCCATCTCGGTCCAGATCTCCTGCCCAGATGCCGAAAGGGTACGCATATTTATCCATGATCAGGTGCTCACTAAACTCGATCTCCCGCGCGACTTCTTCCGGCAACAACCCTGGAGCCTCCTTGTCCGGCCTATCGGAAGCGCAGCCCAGAAGAACAGATCCCAAAATCCCTATTAGAAAGGAAGTCCAACGTCGCCTGGTTCGATAGCGCATCCGAAACCGTAGTCGCACCGATGGATCGAAAAATGTTTGTGCTCTCATACCGGTAGTTGTCCCCCCGGAGAGTCTAGCTTCAATCTCCGAACAGGGAAAACAGCGCAATCGCAATCACGAGAACCAGAGTAAAGACGATGCTGTTTCCGACAGGCGAGCGGTCTTCATCCGCATCAAATGGGCGCGTAGGCAGCCGGCGTCGCTGCCAGACCTCCAGCGGATTGGACGCCAGATGAACCCCAAACAGCGTCACCCGATCCACGGCGCTCTGACATCCATCAAAGAATTGATTCACCTTCCCTACGAGCAACCGTCGTGCCCCGGGCGCGAGACGACGATAGAGCCAATCTGTGTCCAGTGCAATCCGCGTTTCTCCCCGGACTTTCAATCGCATCAGCCAAAAAGCCACGAAGGTAAATATCAGCAGCTGAGTGGTTTCAACAAGGTGCGCCGTGGTGTAAGGCCGATATTCCATGGGATTGGGCAGCCATTGATAGAGCAATTGAGGATACACTCCGAACAGTGTGCAGAGAAACGCTAGCAACCCCATTGCCAATAGCATGTTGAAAGGAATCTTCCGCTCTGGCCTCAGCCCAGTGTCGCCCCCGAACCAGGTCCAGTACGGTAGCTTCAGCCCGGTGTGAAGAAAGGTCCCAACCGATGCCAGAATCAGTAGTAGCTCGACTCCATAGCGGCTTTCTTCACCGGCGGAGGCGATGATGATCGATTTGCTGATGAAGCCGTTGAAAAAGGGAAATCCAGAAATCGAGAAGGCGCCCACCATGTAGAGGCAGACGGCCAGGGGCATGTATCGTCCGAGGCCTCCGAGATCGCTCAGTTTGCTCTTCCCAGTCGTATAGAGTACGACACCCGCTCCCATGAAGAGGAGGGCCTTGTACAGAATGTGACTGAATGCGTGGGCAGCGGTGCCATTGAGTGCCAACGCAGTGCCGATGCCCACTCCTGTCACCATGTAGCCTACCTGGCTGATGATGTGGTAGGCCAAGATCTGGCGAATGTCGTTGGCGAGCACGGCATAAACCACGCCGTATAGCGCCATGATCACACCGAGATAAATCAGGATTTCCCAGCCGGGAAACAGACGCGCCAGCACATAGACCGCCGACTTGGTGGTCAAAGCACTCAGAAACACCGCCCCGGTGACCGTCGCTTTGGGATAGCCGTCCGCGAGCCAGGCGTGCAGGGGTGGGATGGCCGCGTTGATCGCCACCGCGAACAGAATCAACCAGGCAGCAACCGACTCTCCCGGTGCGAAGGCGCGTAGAGCGATACTCCCCGTCGCCTCTAGATGGACTCCAATTCCGGCCAGCAGCACGCCCCCGCCGAACAGATGGACGAGCAGGTAGCGCATTCCGGCCCGTAGTGCCTCTTGCGACCGCCGCGCCCAGATCAGATAGGTGGAGGCGACTGCCATCAGTTCCCAACAGATCAGCAGCGTGAAGAAGTCCCCGGCAAAGGCGACGCCCAACCCTCCACCCGAGTAGAGCAGCGCCGCCACTCGTTGTCCCGTGTCCTCGAGGTGATACGAGTAGATCCCGCCGATCAACGTGATCAGAGCCAACACGATCCCGAAAACTCGGCTGAGAGCATCGACCCGCATGAGGGTTAGCTCGTACTTGAAGAATTCGGCGGAAACGACCGCCCCCTCCGGATTCGTCCAGATGGCCGTCAGGGCCAGCGCGGGAAAAACCAGGAAGGCCGCGGCACGCAGCTTTCTCGGGACCAGCGGCAGAATCAAGCCGCCGAGGATCAGAAAGACAAAGGGAGGCAGTTCAAAGCTCATCGTAATAATCCTCCCGCCGCTGCAGGAAGTACTTCCCGATTGCCTTTGAAACCAGAATGATCAGCGCACATCCAAGGAAGCCGAAAAGAGCCCAAAAGGCCGGCACGTGCGCCCAGGGACCGTGTCCAGCTTCACCCGTGAACTGAGCGACAAGTGAAGCCACTGTCAGCAAAGCCAGAATCATCCAATGCCAATTCTTCATTGCGAAAACTAACTCGACAGAATCATTTCGGAGATGCCGGATGCCAATTCGAAAAAGTCGAAGAACAGGTTCGGGGACAGACCAAAGACGAGCGCCAGAACAGCCGTGGTGCACAGAGGCACCACCATCAGCGGTGAGGCTTCACTGAATTTCGTGAACTCCTCCGACTTGCGGAAGAAGCCACGATACACCACTGGAAACAGGTAGGCCGCGTTCAACAGTCCGCTGAGAATAAAGAGCGCAAGTACCATCGGCCAGCCCGCCTGCAGGCTACCCACACAGAGAAACCATTTACTGAAGAACCCGTTGATCGGAGGAATGCCTACCAACCCCAGCGATCCCAGCGTAAAGGCCCCGATGGTCCAGGGCATCGCCCGGCCGATCCCGTCCAGCTCCGACACGTTCTGCTTATGGGTGTGGACGTAGATCGCCCCAGCGCAGAAGAAGAGCGTGATCTTCATGACGGCGTGAGTCGAGATATGGTAGATACCGCCGGCGACTCCGTCGGGAGCCAGGGACGCAACTCCCAAGACGACGTAGGAGAGGTGACCAATGGTCGAATAGGCCAGTCGCCGCTTCAAACTGTCCTGCTGCAGAGCAATCAGGGACGAGAACAGAACCGTCCCCCCAGCCAATACGGCCAGGATCAGATTGAGTCCATGATCGGTCATGACTTCTGGACCAAAAACAAAACCGACCACCCTCACTATGCCGAACACACCCGATTTCACTACTGCGACTGCGTGGAGCAACGCGCTCACAGGTGTGGGGGCCACCATGGCGTTAGGCAGCCAGCTGTGCAAGGGCATGATCCCGGCCTTCACTCCAACGCCTGCCAGAAAGACAAAGAACAGGCAGCGCATCGCATTCGGAGTGGCCTCTACCTCTCCGAGAATACCGCCAGCTTGAAACTCGATAGTCCCGGCTGCGTTATAGATCCAGGCCGTTCCTGCGATCAGCAGCAACCCAGCGGTTAGCGAGTACGCCAGGTATTGCCTCCCTGCACGAAGCGCTTCCCCAGTTTCCTTGTGAATTACCAGCGGATAAGTCGCCAGTGTGAGCATCTCGTAGAAAACGACGAAGGTCAGGAGATTTCCCGCAAACGCAACCCCGATCGTCGCCGACAAGGCGACCGCGAAGCTGGCGAAGTAGCGTGTCTGCTTCTCCTCCTGGTTGGAACGCATGTAGCCAATAGAGTAGATCGAGGTAAAAATCCACAGCCCCGAGGCGATCAGGGCGAAGAACACTCCGAACTCATCTGCTCGCAACGACAACCCGATCCCTGGTGAAATCTGGACCAGCACGCATTCCGCGATCTTGCCAGCTCGGACAGAAGGAAGAAGAGAAAGTACCAGCCCGAACTTGACTAGCCCGGCCAGAAGGGTCCAGAACTCGCGCAGGTTCGGCCTTTGTCCACTGAGCAGAATCGCGATCGTGGCCAGGAGTGAAATCGACACTGCCCAAAGCGGCGTATTCGACTCAAAAACTTCAGGCATCATTCACGTCCGTGGGGAGAGCGCTGATTTCCCATCATAGTCCCGCGGGAATCATTGGCTGAATCAGCCGGTTCACGATCCAAACGTTCAAGAGTCCCAGTACCAGCAGCGCAGAAGCCAGGATGAGCGTCGGGGCCAGCATCGGCAGGCAGACTTCCTCGCGGCCGGCATCGGCAGCTTTGGACGCCCCGGCTTTGTCCGGTTGCTCGGATCCCAAATCGGCACGGCGCAGGTAGAGCCGTTCGATCAGGCGAAAAAAGTAGACCGCGGTGAGCAAACTGCTGACCAGGATCACGCTCACGAAGATCCAGTTGGATTCCTCCACCGAGCCCAGTATCAGATACCATTTGCTAAAGAATCCGGCGAACGGAGGCAGACCGATCATGGAAAAAGCTGCCAAGGTAAATCCGGCTGAAGTCCAGGGCATGCGAACTCGAGTGGAGTCGTCGAACCTTCCAATGTTGGCATGACCCAGGCGGGTCAGAAAGTTCGCAGAAACCAGGAAAAGACAGCCTTTCATGGCTGCGTGATTCAGGGTGTGCAGCACAGCGCCGATCAATCCCATTGGCGTGGCCAGACCAATGCCGAGAGCGATGTAGCCGATCTGCCCCACACTGCTGTATGCGAGCATCCGTTTGAGATCGGTTTGGGCGACGGCGAGGAGCGAGCCCCAGAGGATTCCCGCTGCTCCGAGATATCCGATGATCGTCGCAAATGGAATCTCATCATTGGCAACGGCAGGATCGAACACGAAGAAGAAAATCCGAATAAGTACGTAGGCCGCAATCTTGGTTCCGATAGGTGCAATCAAGGCCGTTGCGGTCGAAGAAGCGTAAGTGTAGGCGTCCGGCAGCCAGCCGTGCATCGGGAATAGCGCCATCTTCAGACCGATTCCCGCCGTGATCAGGACCAGTCCGACCAGCAGAGGAGGACTGCTTTCGAGGTTGGAAAGTATCAACCTCAGATCCGCCATGTTCAGAGTGCCCGTCATCATGAAGACGAATCCCAATCCAAGCAGATAGAATGACGCCCCCACAGTACCCAGAATGAGGTAGCGGAAGGCCGATACCGGAGCTCTCCGATCTCCGATCGCCAGCAGTGCGTAGGAGGCGAGCGAACTGATTTCCAGGAAGACATAAAGGTTGAACAGGTCGCCGGTGACGGCAATACCGAGCAGGCCCCCTACCAGAATTAGCGCGGCACTGTAGAATGGCATGGCCTTCTCGGGAAGCTCTCGTCGTACCACTGATCCCGAATGAATTAGCACCAAGAGCGCTACACCGGCGAGCAATACCGACAGGAAGGCTGAGAGCGGGTCCAACACCAGCTCGATACCAATCGGCGGAGCCCAACCGCTGACCTGGTAACGAAGTGTCCCTCCGGAACTGACGTTCACCAATCCAGCTACCGCAATCACGGCGCCAAGCGCGGCGCTTGAAACCGCAACGCCGTAGGCACAACCTTTGAGCCAGCGCTCCAGCAGCGGAATCAGGAGGGCGCCTGCGAAGAAAACCAGCGGAATCAGGATAACGAGGTGAGAGGGGTTCATTTCATCCGCTCGAACAAGAGCGGCTCCTCGAGAGTTCCATAGGTTCGATAGATAACGATCAACAGGGCAAGCGCGACACCCACAATCGCCACGCCCACGACGATGGCTGTCAGCATGAGCGTGTGGGGAAGTGGATTGATGTAGAGGCCTGGATCACCGGCTCCAAGAGCTTCATCGTAAATGGGGACAGTTGCATCTGATTTGAAAGCACTCACAATGAAGAACAAGATGATCGCCGATTGAAAGATCGTCATCCCGACTACTTTCTTCATCAGGTTGCGCTTCCCCAGCATCCCCCAAAGACCGATCACCAGCAGGGTAAGAACGACCCAGTAGGGATAGTGCTCCTGAATAACTTCGATCACTGACTGTCCTCTCTGCGGAAGGGAGCACTCAGGTTGTCGAAGATAGAGATGAGCGTCGCCATGACCGCCAGTCCGATCGCCACTTCCACGATCAAGATGGCGAGTGAGCGCATCTCAGCGGGTTCCAGCCGCAGAAACGGGGCGTGCTGGTAGTCCAAGAAGTTTCCTCCGCCAATCATGAGCAGTCCGACACCGAGGAAAGCCATCGCGCCCAGGGGTCCCAACATCATCCCCAGGTCTGTGCGAAAGTTCCTCTGACTCTCTTCCCGTCCGCTGGTCAGACGCAAAAGGAGAATACTGGCAGCCAGCAGCGCTCCACCCTGAAAACCGCCGCCGGGACTGTAGTGACCATGGAAGATGACGTAAAAGGCAAAGACCTGAATCAGCGGCGCCACGAGGCGGCTGACAAGAACCACGATCAAACTGAGAGAACCCCGCATGCCTAGGAAGTCCTCCCCAGAATCAACAGGCAAGCGATTCCCGCCGTGAGCACCACCAGTGTCTCTCCCAGGGTGTCGAAGCCGCGATAGTCCGCCAAGATCACCGTGACAAAGTTGGGTGTGGCTGCGTCAGAATAGGCCTTCCGAATATAGTGGGACCCGGCCACCGGAGTTCCGGCAGCACTCTGCTCTCGATGAAGAGGGGCATCGCTCTCACCTCGGCCAGGAAGCCCCAAAGACGCGTAGACCAGAAGCCCCGCGAAGCTGGCTATGACGAGATAAGTGAAGACCTTCAATCGATGCTCTTTCGTACGGTTTGAAGAATTGCCGTCACCAGAAAAACACCCACCACACCCGCCCCTACCACCGCCTCAGTGAAGGCGACATCCACGGCTCCCATGGATGCAAACAAGAGCGCGACCGTAAAACTAAAAGTGGTCAGGGCCCCCACCGCCGCCAGTAGGCCCTTCACCTGCAGTGCCATCATCGCGGTGCTGATTAGAAAGAGATAAAGCATCCATTCGATGATTGGATTCATTTGGGATCTGCCTCCGCAGAGTTGGGCGCCGGACCCGGAAACCACGGTTTCAGACCCAGCCGCATGGCAGCTCGTGCCAGCGCGTGAACCGGAACTGGATTCGTCAAACCGATGAAAAACACCGCCATCAACAACTTCGCAGAGGTCAACGTCAATCCATCGTAAATCGCTATTCCAGCCAGCAGGATCATGATCCCGAGCGTGTCCGCCTTGCCGGAGGCATGCGCTCGACAGTAGAAATCCGGTAGGCGCAGGATTCCAAGGCTGCCTGTAAACATCAGCACGAGTCCCGATACGATGAGCACTATTGCGAGAAGACCTTGAATCTCAGCCATTGATGCTGGTTTTGAGATCGAAATACCTGGCGACCGCGACCCCCCCGATGAAATTGAGGATCGCGTAAGCCAGGGCGATGTCCACGAACATGTCTAAGCGCCCGAAGGAAATCCCAAAGAAGCAGATCAATCCAATCGTCTTGCTTCCGACAGTGCTGATCGCCAACAGACGGTCGAATACAGTGGGCCCTCGGAGCACCCGAAACAGCGGCAACGATATGATGACCACCAGAAACACTGTGGCTGTGATGAAGAAGTTTTCCATGAGGCTTCGTTCAGGAGTCCTACGACTCAGGTATGCCAGCTCTTCCGCCCAGGCTCCCTACTGTTTGAGTGGTCCGCGCGTCGAAGACCATATTTTCGAGATCGCCCGTGAACAGACTGGCGACCCTTGCTTGCATGGTCCCGTTCAAGAGCCCGGCAGCCAACGGATAAGTCAGTGCGTGGACGACAAACTCTTGCTGCTCGATATTGATCGTCAACGTCCCGGGAGTGAGGGTGATCGAATTGCCAAGAATCACCTTGGCAACGTCATTCGGTTGTGCACTCTTGAAGCTGACCAGATGCGGATTGAGCGGCATTCGTGGAGCCAAAACGACCCTTACGACATGCAGCGCCGACAAGACCATTTCCTTGATCAACCAGGGCAGGTATAGAAGTACCCGACCCAAGTGCATCGATCGCAGTAGCTGAGGCGAACCGGTCCGACGGCGATTCATAACGAGTATCAGGATCACCGAACCCACCCCCAGCAAGATGTGAAACGGATCGTAGTGGCCGCTCAAGAAAAGCCAAAGCAGCATCAGGGCAGCTGCCTTCAGGGCTGTGCTTGGCCACCAGGCGTAGCGAGATAGACTGGGAGATTCGTCTCTCATAAACCTTCACCAAAGACGTTGGGAGCACGCATTTTGCGTGCCACCCCAGGTTGCCGCAGTAGGTCAATAGATACCTCCTCCAGCAACCCACTCGGAGTGGAGAAAACCCGATTATCCACACTGAGTCTGTCGTTTTGTGAGTTATTCTTGACGCTTCGAGTCCGCCGCCGCTGACGGTTCTAGCCGAAGTTTCTCATGCCCGATCGTAGTGAAACAGCGGGATTCAAGGCCAGATTGTTCTCGATTTCGGAGGTGGATAGTTCTTCGATTTACCCAGGTGCTGGGACCCGTCTCCTCACTGCTTACGACGGTTGGGAAGGTAGTTTCTTTACCGTAGCCGGGTCTTCCGCCGGGCCCGCCGGCTCCGACTCTATCAAGCGCCTTCTCCTTGCCTGGAGTCGAATTGATCGAAACGGGACAAAGCTCCCGTCTCCATAAGGCCTAAGCTAGTACGGACCCTACCCGTCACTCTTCCGCGGCTGTCCTTCTATTCTGAATTCCGTCGTTTCTGCACCGGCTCCCGGTCCTGTCCAACGGGCAGCCGCAGTCCTCTCTGATCTCAGTCGGGCTCACCAGATTGCGATCCATTTCCGATGCGAGTCGCACCAATACGTTCTTCGAGTATGTACCTCTGGCCCCAATGCGCTTGGGTCACGAACGCCCCGTACCACTATCACGTTTTCCAGCTGCCTACTTCTCGTGGGAGGAGAAGGGGTGGGAGGAGAAGGGGACAGACTGTTTTACTGGCTTGGAAGTTTGGTCAAAAAGCAGACCAAACGGAACGAGCCCAACACCTGGCTTTCCCGGATTCAGAAGAGCCAGGAAGGCGCCACCTGGGCTCGGTTGGGGCGAAAAGTTCGTAGATATCTAGAGGCAAACGTTATTGGGAGGGAACCGTGCTTTCACAGGGACTCGGTCGCGAAACTCGAATGGAGGAATGAACATGCCCAGAACCGCTCGTCACAAAAGCTCCGAAGCCGCCAGCTATCATCTCATGACTCGCGTTGCCGGCTCACCGCGGTTCTTTCCCCTTCAGTCGCCGCTCGCCCGAGGCAAGCTCACCGAAACAATACGCTTTTACGTCAGCGCCTACCGTTGCCGAATGTTTGCCTTCGAGATCCTCGACAACCACTACCATCTGATCGTCCATTTCGAGAAATTCCGAGATCTGACTCCCCTCCAACTCGAACAAGCAGCGGCTAGCCTGTACGGAAAGCGTTGGAAGACCAAGACCACGAACTGGGACCGTCGCCGGTGGCGGTCCCTCAACCAACGATTATTCGATGTCTCGGCCCTGATGCAGCACCTCAACGGAGAGTACGCCAAGTGGTTCAACCGAGAGCATGGTCGCCGAGGTCATTTGTGGGGCGGTCGGTTCAAGAATCCCCAGTTGACGGATCTTTATGCCACTCAGGAATGTCTACTCTATGTCGAGCTCAATGCTCTCCGAGCGGGACTTGTGACACGACCCGAGCAGTGGGAGGCGGGATCCGCACACTGGCGCGCGAAGGGCCAAGGAGACTCCTTTTTGGCTCCTTTACAGGAGCTGTTTCCCGCCACTCAGCAGCACAGCTCCTTTGAGATCTACCGCGCCCGGCTGTACTCGCGAGGGGGGGTGACAGCTCGGGACAATCCAGCCGCCATCCTTACGGAGCTCCCTTGCCAGGAGCAAGAAGGGGGGCTTCGTCCCGGCCTTTTCCGTTCCCGAATCCGCTTCTTTACGGACGGCGTCGTCATCGGCTCCCGAGCCGCTGTTAGCGATTCCATCGATGGTTTCCGCAGACAGGGACTCTACCGCAGGCGCAAACATCCGATTTCCCAGCTCAAAGGACAGCTCTTCACACTACGCGAGCAGCGATCACATGCCTTCTGATTGCCTACGCGCTCAGTAGGCACCCCCTTCGAAACTGTCCCATCTCTGCCAACTCTTCAAGTCCACCTTCTTTTCTTTTGATAGGCACGTCCCTGGCTTCTACCCCGGTGGATCGAGTCGTTCCCGGTACTAGCGCCTGCAATGGGAAATGCTTTCCCCCACATGAGCCTCTAAAACATCGAGTCCTCACCACTTGGAGAAACAGTCTGTCCCTTTCCAGATCTCCCTTTCCAGATCAGAGCGCCATTTCAGCAACAGTCTGTCCCTTTCTGCGACGGGCTCCTTTCTGCGTAGGTTGCCGCCATCAATTCACCACGGTATCCTCGCAGAGGATTCCTATTCGGGGTCTCGTTGTAACAGCGCAACAACACTAGAGCCAGCGGAATAGCTTGGCTGAGACTACAGCAGCGTTCCGAGGTAGCTATGCGACTTAGCGGATTCGAGGAGTGTCGATCAAATCTCAGGTTTGGACCATCTTGACGCCTTTGCCTAGACGGTCAAGAGATGATCTTGCTGCCTCGACACTTCTTTCGCTATATCCTACGTGCAGTCCAGGCAGTCGTTGGCGACAAGTCCTACGAGGCCATCTTTACGGCGGCGGGACGGGAGGGTGCGATAGAGTTCTGCCGATCCTTTCGCCAACATCATGATTCATCTCCCCAAGAAGCGGTCGAGGGATATCTGGCCCAGGCAAGCCTTCGCGGCTGGGGCACCCTAAGCGTCCTGTCTCTGGCGAGGAATCGAGTGGAAATCCGAATCAAGGACTCGGCCCTTTCTGCCGAAGGGGATCTACCCGACGGTCATGCGATGTGGGAAGGGGTTGCTCAGGGCGTACTCATCTTCCTGCGGGCAGAATCAGGACTGTCCCATTCAGGTGTCCCCGATTCCAGCATCCTGGAAGATCAAGAAGGAGCGCAAACTTCATTGGTCCGGATCACAGCCAGTTGGCCCCCCGAGGACCATTCTTCGACTGACCCGACCTAGTAGGCTGTAACACAGGGTACTAGTAGGGCTGGCGCCATTCGAGAATCTGGTTATGCACTTAACTCCGGAAAAAGTCACCACCACCTAGTAAAAAAGGTGAGAGACAGGAGGTGAGTGGATGTACGAAAAGATGAATTTGTTGGAGTTTCAAGAGCGTTTTGCCACAGAAGAAGCTTGTCTGAGTTACCTGATGCAGAAACGCTGGCCGGAAGGATTTGTCTGTCCCCGTTGTGGGGGTCAAGGAGGCTACTGGTTGCAGCACCGGCGATTGATGGAGTGTCGCCAATGCCGGTATCAGGCTTCTTCCACCGCCGGGACGATTTTCCACAAGACGCGGGTGCCCCTGAGATATTGGTTTTGGACCATCTTCTTGATGAGCCGTTGCAAAGCGGGCTACTCGATGAAGGGACTGCAGAAGCTGCTGGGAATCGGAAGCTATCGGACGGTCTGGATGATGGGACATAAGATCCGACAAGCCATGGCCAAACGTAATGACTGCTACCAATTAAGTCACCTGGTGGAGCTGGATGACTCTTTCTTTGGAGGCCGACGACGAGGGAGAAATCGTCGGGGTCGCAAGCGAGGACGAGGGACCGAAGGCAAGGCCAAAGTTCTGGCCGCGGTGGAGATAACGAAAGCCGGGGGGCCGAGGTTTCTAAGTCTGGATGTGGTCGATGACATAACCAGCGACAATGTGAAGCGGGTCGCCTGGGCGAGGATCGACCCCGGAGCTCAGATCCGAAGCGACGCCTATCACGCGTTTGTCGGTTTAGCTCAAGCCGGCTACCAGCATGAACGCGTCCGGCTCGAGTGGGTGGGGATGGGTTTTGAACAGTTCCCATGGGTTCACACCCTCATTTCCAACTGCAAGACTCAGCTCCAAGGGACTCAGAAAGCGGTCAGCCTCAAGCACCTTCAACGTTACCTGGCTGAGTTTTGTTACCGTTTCAATCGTCGTTTCTGGGAATCCGAGCTCTTCGACCGTCTCCTGACAGCCTGTTCGCTCTATCCCACCGTCACCTATCCGGAGTTAAGTGCATAACCAGATTCGAGAAAGAAACTTCGGTCCTGGGGAAGTGGCGACAACCCAGGAAACTCCGAGCTCCTACCAAAATAAAAACTTCAGGTTCATCCCGTATCTGGGAAGGTTGACTGCTGCTGGGACAAGCTGGCCAGAAAGGCAAGTAGATCCACTAGTTCCTGCTCTGTCATGGCTTTGGCAAGATCCTCCGGCATCAGGGACAGGTAGCTGCGGCGGCGGGAAAGAATATCGGAGTTCCGGAAACGAAACCTCTCGCTGTCTCCGGTGACGAGTTCGACCTCTCGCGGTGTGTCCTCTGTAAGGATCCCGATGACCTCGCCCGCGCTCTTGGTCTCAAGAATCCAGACATAGTACTCGGGGGCGATGCCGGCACTCGGATTCAAAATTGAATCCAGAAGAGCATCCTTCCCCAGCTTGTCAGCAATGACAGCGAGATCCGGTCCAGTCAACCCTTTGTCCTTTCCCAGGCTGTGGCAGGAGCCGCAGTTTGCCCCCGATAGGTCTTCGAAAACGACTCGGCCTCGATCTGGGTCGCCACTTTTCGCCAGCAGCTCTTCCGCTGGCGGAAGAGGCGTGCGATTCTTACTTTGGGGTGGAGGCAATAGCTCCAGCGCTCGGGCCCTGATTTCGGAAGACCGCCTCGCAAGGGTTAGTTTGCTGGTGATGGTCCGGAGCTCAGCGGGAAGCTCCCCGCTACCCTCAAGGTCCAGAAGAAGGTTGCAGCCCTCATCGGTCCTTCCAAGTACCCTCAGCGCATCTACCCTTACTTCATTGGGTTCCCGGCTGAGAACGATAGCTCTAAAACGATCGTAAAAGTCTTTTCCTCCAATCTCTCCGAGAGCGCTAATGGCAGCCAGGCGAAGCGGCAACGGTCCCTGAAGGGAGAGTTTTTCGAGTTCTGGGATGTGTGATTCGTCTCGAGTTCTACCCAGTGCTCGAAGAGCCTTCCGACGGAGCTCTTCGGTCTCGTCCTCTGATCTTGCCAAGGCAAGGATGCGAGAGCCGAAACGAGGATGCCCCCAATCCCCAGCAACCTCCAAGGCCAGTGCACGCAAGTTCGGAGATTCGAAGGCGACTTCCACTGCCGAGAGAGCTTCGGTGTCTTCACGCAGATCAATCCACTGGCTAAAGAGCTGACGCGACAAGCCCGAGAAAGCCTCCCGCACCAGACGCGAAGGCGCTGAGCGTGAGACCACCAGCTTGGCAACGGCCCTTCCTGCCTCAATTGAGGGCATAACGGAAAGACATCTGAGAACCTCGGAGCGCTGCTGCAAAGTCAAGCCCGGATCTTCCAGGCTTGCAAGCAGGTAGGGCAACGACTCCGGAGGCCGGAACTCCCAGATGAATTGTCCCAGCAGTGAGTTCCACTTTTCGGGATAGATTTCTCGCAAGCGAGCGTAGAGCTGATTCTCTTTGCCTCGAGCACCGAGTCCCAGCGCCTCCAGGTACCAGCGATCGTGCCCATCGTATCGCCTGCATAGCTCGACCAGCGCGGGCAAGGATTCCTCTGGAGGAGAATTCTGAAGCGCCACGGCAACTGCCCGCCGAACTTGCGGGGAAGGGTCGCGCAGCAAAGGCTCAATGACGCCGATGATCTCAAGTCCTTGTGCCCGAAGGACCCGTAGCGCAAGCATCCTGAAGCCGACCTCCTCGTCGAGAAGTGCCTCATGCACCAGTCGCTCACCAGCCCCTTGGATACCCCCTATCAGCCACAAAGCTCTTGCCTTTAGTACGGGATCTTCTTGCCTCCACATCTCAGTCAGTGTGGAAAGGGCTTGTGCGCCTTGGCGTTGGAGAGCTGAATAGGCTAGATAGCGTGTCGCCTGGTTCGGTGAACGTAGAGCCCTTGTCAGGCCGGGAGAAGTCTGCAGATCGAGATTGACTTTGCTGGGTTCGTATCCCTTCGGTGCCAACCGATAAATGCGTCCTTTCTTCGTGTCGACCATCCGGTGCCCCCCAACCGCGGCATCGTACCAATCGCTGAAGTAGACAGCACCGTCAGGTGAAACAGCTAAATCAGTCGGACGAAACCAGGTATCCGCCGAACTCACCGTTCTTTCTGTCTTACTGGAAAACCCAGCGTTGTCGGGAGTCAAGAAGTAGCTGTTAATGAAGCGGCTACCTGCCTCAGCATGGATCAGGTGGCCGCGGTACCGTTCGGGAAGCAGATTGCCCTCATAGAACAACAAGCCACTAGGAGCTCCTGCGCCGAGTCTGGCAACGTTGGGTATGACTCCTGGATCCTCCGAATGAAAATGGGTTCCCTTGTCGCTGCGCCAGGAGCGTCCACCGGGTCCCCAGTAGCCAAAATCACCTCCTTCCAGGACAAGATTCAGGCGTACCCAGGCATTGCCGTCATCGTCATTGTCGGTCTGCCAGATGTTGCCGAAAGAATCCAGCGCCAACTCGTAGGGATTTCGAAAGTTGTGGGCAAAAACACCAAATCCCGATCCGTCGGGATTGACTCTGAGAACCGTGCCAGCATAGTAGGGGCCTTGCTTGGAGCTGACCCACCGCTTGCCGGATTTGTCCTTCACATCGAAGCCAAGATCTCCACTGTTGAAGTAGTAACGGCCATCGTGACCAAAGACGACCCCGTGAAGGCCGTGATCATGGTCAACACCAAGCCATCCTGTCAGCAAGATCTCCTTGTTCAAGATGTTGTCCTGCTCGTCCTTGGTGTAAACGATCAAATCGGGAGACTGCGAAATGATCACCTTGTTCCCCAGGACGGCAATTCCCAGGGGCGAACGGAGCCCACTATGCTGGTCAAATACCTTGGTTCGATCAGCAGCACCATCGCCATCGGTATCTTCCAGAATCGTGATACGGTCGCCCGCCGGTCGGAAATCTGGTCGTTCAACTCCTCCCCAACCAACGCGATAGTTCACCGCTTCCAGAACCCAGATTCGACCCCTTTCATCGATATCGATGTTGGTGGGATTGATTACATCTGGCTCAGATGCCCACAGAGTGACTTCCAGACCTTCAGCAGCCGTGAGACCCTGCGCGGGGTTCGTCGAGGTCTCTACCGCGCAGCCTCCTGTTGAGAGCAGCGTAAAGAAACATGCTGCTATAAGGCGACCTGATTCCGGACGGAGGCTCGAAAGACTTCTCATGGGGCCTCTTTTGAACATGAACACTCGAGCAATAGTAACAGGGCAAGCAATAGTACCAGTGTGTCCCTTTCTGTGGAGCGTCCTCTGCAAGTTTGGCCGCTCCCCGTCCGAACACTCCTTGCACCTACGGGATCATGCACTAAGATAGCTCTTTGCATCCCGTGCCATCGCTTACATCTTGGACGGAAAAACAGTCTTGGAGGACAGGGCCGTGAACATCACCCGCCGATCAGCGATTGCTACCTTGATCGAGTCTTTTGGCTTGCTTGCAGCCTCTCCTTGCGTAGTTGCGAAGGGACATCACTCAGAGGCCAAACAGGCTCGGCTCAAAGCAGCGCGCAGGCGACGACGCGTCATCTTCGTCGACGACAACTACGGGCTGTCGCACCAGGGATCCGACACGCCTGAAGGCTTTCTGGAGCCCCGGCTGAAGCCAGTCGTTGGCACTCACGTCGACACAATCACCTATGCCGTGTACGCCCACAGCCCGGCCTACATTAGCAAGATCCATCCCAGAAACTACGCGGCCGCTGGCGGGACATCTGTTACCGACCAAGCGTGGGCCCGCCATCACAAGGCATTGGTCAAGGCAGGCCACGATCCCCTCCGACTCGTCATTGACTTCGCACATGGCAATGGAATGGAGGCGTTTGCCCATATGAGCATGAACGACTGCCACGACAGCTTCATGCCGAGTCTGATGCACCCGTTCAAGGCTGCGCATCCGGAGCTGTTGGTAAACCCGCAGGGAGTGTTGCCCAACCTGCAACTGTACGTCACCGCCTACGATTTCTCTCATGAAGAGGTTCGCGACCGGCAATTTGCCATCATCGAGGAAGTCTGCGACCGATACGACGTCGACGGATTCGAGATGGATTTCATCCGCCACCCAATGTTCTTTAGCCGGTGCATTCGGGGCGAGCCGGCTACTGAGGAGGAAACCAGCATCATGACGTCCTTCATGGCGCGAATTCGGAAACGCGCGGACGAGATTGGTGTTCGTCGCGGAAAACCGATTCTCCTCTCCGCCCGCGTACCGGACAACTTCGATCTTGCGATCCACCTTGGCATGGATGTGAAGTCCTGGATATCAGGAGATTTGATCGACATCGTCATTGCGGGTGGAGGATATGCTTCCAGCACCTTGGCCGTCGCAGATTTTGTTGAGCTGGCTCACCGGCACGACGTGTTGGTCTATCCCTGCATCAACCAGAAACCCTGGAGCTGTGACGAGGCATGGCGAAGGGAAGGAAACCGCGCACTGGCAGCGACCTGGCACCGGGCGGGTGCCGATGGCATTCATTTCTGGAACCTGGCGACGCCCTTTGACCCCTATAGCATCAAGTCCCAGCAGGAACTTCTCCGAACTCGCGAGAAAGTCTACGCCTGTCTGACCGAGGTTGGTGAAGCCGAGATGCTACGGGGAAAAGACAAGCTGTACTGTATTGACAGCACTGTCTTCCATCACTACCAGCACATATCGAGCGAGCCCCCTCTTCCCGTCCACCTGATGCCAGGGGCAGCGCAGAAGATCCCGCTGATACTGGGGGATGACGTCGAGGCCGCGGCCAAGGCAGATACGTTGGCTGGATTGCGGTTGGAACTAGTATTACATGGCCCCTTGCGACTTGGCATGTTGGTGCTTCGCATCAACAATCAACTCGTTACGGGAGGGGAACTGCTGCCGACTGGGTACGCTCACACGCATGAGCACCACCATGCAGCGGACGGGAGGTCAGAGCCTCACAGTCACGTCCATTATCAGGCAAACCAGTTGAGTTACTCGCTGAATGCGCCTCCGTTGAGGCTCGGACGAAACGAGATAGAAGTGCTGTTACAAACGGACCGGCAGCGTGTTTCCGGACCGCTAAAATTGGTAAACGCCCAACTCTGGGTCAAGTACAAGGACGGGAGCGCCACCTAGTACTATGTCCCGGAAATTGACCACATGGTTCTGCTGCCCTGAGCAGACTCGCGCACTGAACTTCCAGGACACAACACCAGGTTGCTTGTCAGTAGTGATCTTCTGGGGGGGGTCAGGCCTCGCTCTCAACAGGAGCTATCGGCCCATCAAAAGTTGCCTCCTGCATTGCCCCGCCGCCCATACCAGGTGATCCAGGGACGACAATGGTAGCCCCCTCGCCGCTGGAGTAGGCTTCTTCGCCGTGCTCCAGGATGTCGAGACCCTTTCGCTCCTCGGTCTCGGGAGCTCGTACGGCGGTAAAAAGCGAAATCAAGCTGATCAGTCCCCAAGAGACAACGGCGCAATAGACCATGGCTGCCAAGACACCGACCGCCTGCACCAGAACCTGTCCCGGGTTCCCAAACAGCAGCCCATCTTGTCCTCCCCAGACCGCCTGAGCGAAAACACCTGTCAGCAACGCACCGGTCAGCCCGCCCATTCCATGGGCTGCCCCGACATCCAAGGAGTCGTCAAGTGAAGACCTGGAGCGTAGAAGAATAGCGTAGTAGCAAGGAAGGGCGGCGATAGCCCCGATCGCAATAGCGCTCAGAGGCCCTACGAAGCCGGCCGCGGGAGTGATCGCTACCAGACCAACGACTATTCCGGTAGCCCCCCCAACAGCGGTGACGATACGGTCTCTCATGGCATCTAGAACCATCCACACGACCAGAGCTGATGCCGGCGCCAGAAGCGTGTTGACGAAGGCCAGCACTGCCGACTCGTTGGCCGCCAAGGCACTGCCGCCATTGAAACCGAACCAGCCGAACCAGAGGAGGCCGGCACCCAAAAGAACGAACGGTACATTGTGAGGAAGAATCGCCTGCCGCCCATGGTCGCTTCGGGGGCCCAGCATCCAAGCCGCCACGACAGCAGCAGTGCCGGCTGTGACATGAACAACGGTGCCACCGGCAAAGTCCAGAGCACCAAGGTCCGAAAGCCAACCACCACCCCAGACCCAATGGCACACGGGAGAGTAGACCAAGAGCACCCATCCGGCGATGAAGGCCAGGTAGGGGCCGAAGCGGATACGCTCAACAACGGCTCCCGAGATCAGGGCGGCGGTGATGATGGCAAAGGTCCCCTGATAGGCAGCAAAGAGAAGGTGTGGGATCGTCCCATTGGCTTCCAGGCCCACGCCCTGCAGGAACAGATAGCCGAGACCACCGATCCAGGGTTGTATCGCCTCACCGCTGGGAGCAAAGGCCAGACTATAACCAGCCAGGACCCAGACCAGGCCGGCAACACCCAAGGAGGCAAAGCTCATCATCATCGTATTGAGCGCGTTCTTTGCGCGAACCAGACCGCCATAAAAGAACGCCAGCCCTGGAGTCATGAGCAATACCAGCGCGCAGGCCACCAGCATCCAGGCAGTATCGGCAGGCTCGATTCCACTAGCTACAACGCTCGTCAATTCAGACCCTTCCATCTCTCGGTTTCCTCCTAGATTCTCGATGAACAACCATTCTAGCCCCAGCAAGAAAAACCAGATAAACACTCGGAACTCTTAGGGAACTCTTTGCGAAGAGTGATGCCCCTGAAGGCCCTAATTATGTCTCCCTGGTGTGACAACACTGCAGACCTCAAGATCAAGGCTGGTTAACGAAAAAGCGGACTCCTAGAGTAAGGGACAGCCTGTTCCTTTCAGTTGCTCTGCAGCCCGCAGATGGACCGTGTAGATTAGACTAAAACTAAGCCCATGGGTTCGATTTCGATTTCGATACCGATACCGATACCGATACCGATACCGATAGCGATAGCGATAGCGATTTAGATTGAGATGGCTTGTCTTAGTCTAAATCTAGGCTCTTCTGCCCGAGAGTTGACCGGAAGTCGTGGTCTCTACTCCCCTATTCCCGCGGCTGCAACGGGAGCCCCTTCGGCCCCCGGCCGAGCCAGCAGACCCCGATCACGGAGCTCCCGAAAAACTGCCTCGGCCAGCAGTTGGTAGCCATCAGAATTCGGGTGCCTGGGATCGTTGTAGAGGTTCGTCTGCCCCGCGAAACTTTCGGTCAAATCGGCACAGTAGGGAAGCTCCCCACATCGCTTTTGCGCAGCCTCGTAGTAGCTCGTCAAGGCTTCGTGGTAGGGGAGGCCACTGGCAACCGGAGGGTCCTTGCTCTCCTCCCACATTTCCTCCTCTTCAGGAGATCGGTTGTAGCTCCCGAACCCCATGATTGGCTGGAGAACGCAGAGGTAACGAGCCCCGAATTCCAGGGAAATCGCATTCATGATACGCACGTTCTTCTCCCAAACCTCCTCGGCAGTCAACTCGGCCGGCCGACCCCAGTGTGGCTCTCGCAGGATGCCCCGACCGAATCCCAACAACCGGGCCAAATTGGGCAGAAAAACACTCTCGAAGGAGCCCTCGACCACGTATCGGGCGATCTTTTCCTGCGGGCTGTTGACCATGGGCGTGGCTGCTGAGATAGACTTGACAAGACCCAGGTCATTGACCCCATCGACGGAAACAACCACGTCGGGGGAAAGAGACAGAGCATCCCTGATCAGCTTGACGACCTCCTGGTTGGTCGAGTAGCTGCCAACGCCTCCGTTAAACACTTTCGCCAGAATCCCTCCACGCTCCAGGAGCTCCGAGAGGGCGCCAGGCCAATGCCCCTCATGATTGGGATCCGTGGTGGAGCCGCCCAAGGCCACGATGCGGAGCGCATCCCCTTCCTGCTTCGGTCCAAACACCTCAAAGGCAGGCTCCAGGGCATAACCCAGGTGAGGATCCACAGCGAGCTGCCCCAGGGATGTACCCACAAACCCCCTGGCCAATTCCTGATGGAAATCGCCTCCCCGCGAGACCAGGAAGCCCTCCGCAGGCTCTGATCCCACCCAAAGCACCAACCAAGACACGCCCTCAACCAGAATAAGCAGGGTAAGGGCGACCAGGGCTCCAGCTCCAAGTTTTCGGATCATGCTGCGAACCTCCAAGATGGTTGAGACCGCCCGAGCAGCCGATAGGTTTCGACCATCGGAGCCCAGATCGCCATCCTCTTCGCCTCAGGGCAGGTTTTCCAGGTGCCAGATCCTGCCCTTCAGAATCTTGTCCCGTTTGTAACTTGCCAACGTCAAGAAGCGATTACGGGAGAGCTCAACGGTGGCCGGTACTCCTGCACTGTAATGGTCCATTTTTCCTATATCCCGATAGGCTGGGACCACCATAAATTTCCTTGCTTTGTTGGGTGCGGATGTCCCCTCCGTGGTGCCGTCGAGCCAGCTGCGCGCTCCATCCAGGCTGATCCGTACGACCTGATCGCCGAAGTTCCTCTTCTGGCCCTGGTCCTGGCCCGCGTTGCTGGCCAGGATCAACCAGTTATCGTCGGTCCAGACCGCCGACCAGCGATAGCTGCCAAAACCGAATAACCCATCGGGCACCTCCCGGAAAGATCGCCCTCCGTCGGTCGATTCCAGCAACAGACCATTCTTATAGGCCCAGTCGGGCATGTACTTCGGCGGAGTCATGTCCAGGGCGCTCCTTTTTCGGATAACTGCCAGGTCCTCTCCCGGGAGCGCTTTACGCTGAATCCGAGTCGCCGCCAAGATACGGTCCGGATTGTGGGGATCCACGACATAGGCGGTCTCGGTTGCGTGCTGGTGCACGATCGTGGGATCTCCCCAGGTCCTACCACGGTCGGCAGTGCGGACCAGCACGTCGCGGATGCCTGGTCGGGACTGGTCCACCTGGGAAAAGTCATCCCAGTCGTCATAGCGCATGCTGAGGGAGAAGAAGACTGTTCCGTCGGGCTGTTCCACAAAGTTGGGATGACACCACGCGATCTCGATCGAGGTATATGGATCCTTGCCCTCGGCGGGAGCGAAGCCATCCGCTTCGACCTCCGAAGTTTTCCAGCTGCGGCCACCGTCTGAGGAAATGGAGACGAAACCCCGCTGATCGCTGGCGGGGATATACTCTCCGTCCAAGAGCTGTGGAGGGAGCTGGTGGACCAACCAGAAACGGCCATCTCTCGTGATGTGGAAGCCGGCCAGGTGCTGTCCTGCCGGGACGGCTGGTAGGTTCACGGACACCACATCCCAGGTCTTGCCCTGATCCGCACTCCTCAGGAGACCCGGCTCCATCTGGCCCGTATTGATCCAGATTGTCCCCTTCGGTCCCCGGACCAGGTTATGGCCACGGAGCTCGGCGCTCGCCGGGGCGATGATGACCTCGTCATCGATAACAAGCCCGACGTCTGCCAGGTTCCCCTTGGCGGAGATATCCCCTGATATCAGGCTCAAGAGGAGAACCAGAATTGGACCAAGGCGCTTTAACATAACGTCCTCCAATAGTCCGCAACAGGATTCGCAGTACCGAATTCTACCTTTGTTTGCCGAAGAATGCTGTCCAACGAGAAGGGAACGAGAAGGGGACAGACTATTGCTTTTCCTGCGCCATGTAGACGTTTTTGGGAGTCAGCTGAAGTTGACAGGAAGTGTTGCGACCCGGAGACTGGGGTCGTGAAAACCTCTTCGGCAGCGAATCAAGTCTCTGAAATTCCAGTGGATCGACTTCAGAGACCGAGGCTTCGGGCCTTCTCCCCCGTGCTTGCGCTGCTAATCCTCTCACTGTCCGGTTGCGACAGAACCGAGAGCCAGCCTGTTGCTCAGATGTCCGAGTCTCATGCCGACACCGATTCAGGGGCTGTGCCATCGACTCCCAAACCGCCGAGTCCCTCGCGCACCGGCCCGATCGAATACACCAAGATCGGCATCATCGCCATGGACGCTAAGCCCTGGGCTCTGGAGCACAACTACCAGCGTCTGGAGCGCTACGTAAGGGAGGCCGCCCAGCGGGACGCTCAGGTGGTCGTGGCTCCAGAAGCCATCCTGGACGGTTACGTCTGCTACGCGGCCCCCGACACGACGCGGGAACGGATGCTTGAGGTGGCCCAGACCGTCCCCGATGGACGATATATCGTCCGCGCCCGGAAGCTTTCCCGCGAACTGGGAATCTATCTTGTTTTCGGCTTTCTGGAGAGGCTCGAGGAGAAACTGTTCAACAGCCTGATCATGATCGATCCCCAGGGCGAAATGCTAGCCAAGTACAGCAAGGTCCACGTCGGGGGTGAATCCTACATCACGCCTGGGCGTGAATTGGAACCTTTCGACACTCCACTTGGCAGATTGGGCTTCCTCATTTGTATGGACCGCACAGTTCCCGAAAACATCCGTACTCTGGGAGTACAAGGCGCCGAGATTGTCTTCCTGCCCATGGACGGGGGAGGTGGACCCTCGAATACTCAACGAATGGCCCGCTACGCTGCCGACAACGGATGCTGGATCGTGGTTGCGAACACGTGGAGCTCGGCCATCCTGAGTCCCCGTGGGGATGTTCGCCTGGAAAGGTACGAAACCGAGAGGGTAACCATTGGCAGGGTTACTGACTGGGAAGTGCCGAAAGGAACGGCACGAAGAAACATGATTGCTCGGCGGCCGGACTTGTACCGTCCCCTGCTCGAATCCCTGGAGCCCGTTCGATGGTACGACGCCCAGGGCTACCCCACCAGCTGGGCAGAAGAGGAAAGAGCTCGTCATCGGGAGGAGATCAGGACTCCCGAGTAGCACCACATACGGTGAAGTATCGAGAGCGTCTCCGAGGACCTGCATCGATGAATGATCAACAAAGCTGCAAATGAAAGAACCATGTCTTGAGCTTCCTTGACTGGGTAATCGTGATTGGCCTCAACGGGGGCATCATCGGCTACGGTTTGTACTTGGCCCGGGGGGTTCGCTCCAGCACCGATTGGTTTCTCGCCGGGCGCAGCCTGCCCTGGTGGATCGTCGGACTTTCGATGTACGCCACCGCAATCGATGCCAGCGATCTCATTGCCGATTCGGGTGGCACCTACACTATTGGCTTCCGCTATTTCGTCTCCAACATGGTCGGAATCGTCGCAGGATGGGGGCTCGCCGCTTATTTCATTTTCCTGCCCATGTACCGTGGTGGCATGTATACCAACGCCGAGTATCTGGAAACACGCTTCGGCGTATCCGCCAGGGTCTTGTGCGCCTTCATCCAGGTCCAATACCGCACCCTCGTCCTCGGTGTCATGGGAGTATCTCTCTTCTGGACTCTGAGCGTGATCTGCGGATGGGACCAGACACGGGCCATGGCAGCTGTTGGCGCCATCGCCATCTTTGCCAGCATCTACACGGCGTTCGGAGGTCTGCGCTCGGTAGCGATAAGCGACGTCTTACAGTTCGTCGTCATGACCGTGGCGGCGCTGGTCATCTGGTTCATCGTATTAGACATGATCGGCGGCTGGAACGGCCTTGAGGAACGCCTCGGCGGTGATCCGGAGCTCAACCAACTCCTCCATGCGGGTTCCGACCTATCCTCGGTCGAGGATGTCAGTGCGAAAACACCTCAGGAAATCGACCACAAACTCCTCCTGGGAGGCGAGTACAGTCAGGAGAAAGGGACCATCACCAGGACGACACCGAACTGGCTTCTAGCTCTCGGCTTTCTCATCCTGGGCATTGGATATGCAGTCGTGAACCATACTCAGAGTATGCGGATGTTCGCCGCCAAGACCGAGTGGGACCTCAAGATGTCGGTTGTCGTCGCCGGACTGGTGATGATCGTCATGTCGTTCTTCAACCTCTCCATGGGCGTCCTGGGTCGCGCATGGGTGCCCGACCAGGCATCCCTTCCGGGCGGCAACCAGGACCAGATCTATCCTTTTCTGGTCAGCCAGCTTGAGACGGTTGGGTTGAAAGGAATCGTGGTGGCGGGCATCTTTGCGGCCTCCTTTTCGACTTATGACTCAATCGGGTCTTCCCTCTCCGCTCTTCTCACCCGTGATGTCTACGCTCGCTTGTTTGTTTCTGACCGGGATGACCATCACTATCTGCGCGTCGGACAGTGGCTGACGCCGGTAGTTATCGGGATCTCCTTCCTTTACGTTCCCTCTTTGCTGCAAGGGGGAATGCTGCTGCAGTTTTTCGCTCTGACCAGCGCCTTCGTTACCCCTCTGTTGACTCTCTTCATCATGGGGAGGTTTACGCGGGTCCATCGCATCTCGGGGACCGTTGGACTCCTGGTTGGGGCCGCCTTTGGCATTCTGAGATTAGTGGCACCTCCTATCGCAGAGACATGGGGGATAGCCGTGCTTCCCAGCTACCTGATCGACCCGTATGCGGCTTATCCGGCGGCGATGCTGATCACGGCCGCGTCGATGCTGTTGATTTCCCTTTTATTGGGTTTTGAGCCGCGGGCCGGGGCGACCCCTGGCAGCCATGAAGAACAAGGAGGTGCCTGGCTACGTTCGAGCCGCGAGGCCATCCAGAAGCTGGCAGACACGCAGGGACCGGCACCTGACACATCCCAGGGAGCGGCGCGATTTGTACCCGCTGCCTTGGTCTGGCTGCTGCTCGCTCTCGGATGCTATATCTGCTTCGGCCTTCTCTGGTGAGGCAAAAACGATGAAGATCGATCGAGTCGAGGTTCGCGTTGTCGGACCAGAGGTAGAACGCTATACCTGGTCACACGATCTACCCGAGCAGTACATGACGAACACATTGGTGCGGGTCTACACCGATGAAGGGGTCGAGGGAGTGGGGGCAGTTGCCAACTACACATCCTACAATTACGACCGCTATACAGCCGAGGCTCTCCGGCATCTGATTCCGATTCTTATAGGCAAGGATCCCATGAAACGCGAGAGTATCCTGAGAGAGATCTGGCCCCGTGTCTTTCCGCTGCCTCCAGGCGCGGTCTCTGCCATTGATATTGCACTGTGGGACCTTTACGGAAGAGCCTGCAACCAGCCGATCTACCGGCTCCTCGGTGGGGCGCGCGATCGCATCCCATCCTACGCCAGTACGCCCATGTTCGCGGACGTTCCCGCCTACCTCAGATTCGTGGAAGAGTCGATCAGGAAGGGCTTCAAGGCGGTCAAATTCCACTGTTGGTGTCGTCCTGATAAGGATCTGGAACTCGCCCGTGCCGTCAGGCAAGAACACCCCGGTAACGACGTGAAATTCATGCTCGATGCAGAGAACAACTACACCCGCGACGAGGCGTTGCGGGTCGCTCGGGAACTTGCTGACCTGGACTTCGAGTGGTTCGAGGCACCTCTCTTCGACTATGACCTGGAGGGCTATCGAAAGCTTGCCAGAGCGGCCGAGATCTCCATTCTGCCTTCTGGGAACTGGTTTCAGGACCTCCACGGCTTCAAACACGCGCTAGCCTCTGGAGCGTGGTCGATTGCCCGCACCGACGTCACGGTGATGGGCGGCTTCACACAGGGTAAGAAGGCGATGGCCCTGGTCGAATCAATGGGGATGCGATGTGAGTTGATGTGCTGGGGCTGCACGCTGGTCTCGGCCGCGAACCTTCATCTTACACTGGCCCACAACCTGGGCCACTATTTCGAGCAGGCGGTGCCCTACGATTCGTACGAGTACGGGATGAAACAGGTGATCCGCACCGGGCCGGATGGAATGGTCGAGGCTCCCAAAGGACCGGGATTGGGTTTGGAGATCGACTGGGAAGCCATGGACAAGGCGACGATCCATACGCTTTCTGCCTAGCGAGGCATGGCTTCAGACCAACAGGCAGTATGTCGGGATAACGTGGGGCTCCGGTTGAGCCGCCGTTCCCTACACCGAAGGTGCAGCAACGCCTTCGGCCTAGGTATGGGGCAGGTGTTTTCGTGCCCTGCGCTCCAAACTCGACTCAAATGTAACGAAGAATTCCAACCAGGCTCAACATAAGACTTCTTCGGCCCTGAGACCGAAGCCACGTGAAGTTTCAGGTCAGTTCCGCCCACAGTAGCGCTGGCCCCATTCGAGAAAGAAACTTCCCGAGCAATGGAAGCCTGAAGCGCCAGCGAGGGGTTGGGGATCTGCGAGATTCTGCTGTTGTCCAGCTCTCTCCTCAAAACGTTGGGCATACTGCTAACGAGTCAAGTCGTTCGCGGCTCTGTTGGCTGTAGCTGTTTCTGGTACTGTTCACTGATCACTTCACCACTGCTCACTATTCAAGTTTCAGGTCAGTGGACCCAGTCTTCTATGAGCTTCGCCGAACCCACCACAACCCTTACCGACTATGCGTTGGCTATTCTGGCGACTGCCTTTTCAGTGCGCCTGTTCTTCAGCGTGCGAGACTCGGGCCAAACCTGCCATTGGCTCTGGTCGTTGGGATTTCTGACAACTGCCGCGGCGGCCGCTACCGGGGGAACCTTCCACGGGTTCCGCCCCGTACTGGAGGCCTCAACCACTGCAGCCCTTTGGAACGTGACCGTTTTTCTCATTGGTTTCAGCGCTGCTTGCATGATCTCGGGAACCCGAATCGCGCTTGTGGGCCAGGAAGGAAAGCGTTGGCTGATCCGGGGAGTGGCGCTCTCCCTCCTGGGTCTTGCCGTCCAGCAAAGCGGCATCGTTCTGTACCGGAATCTGAATCACAACGATATCTACCACCTGATCCAGTTGGGAGGCCTGTACTGCCTCTACCGCGGAGCGCTCCTGATCGAGGACCCTCCCTCCAGAAATCTGCCTGAATCCAAACAGGAACCTTGATCGGCCCGGCCTGTCTAACACCTGCCTTGTTTGAGGTCTGTTCACGCCAGGATTCAGGCTGGCTTTTTGCCCTGATTAGTGCGACTCTCATTCGCAAGGAGGATGTAGATCAAATGCGAGCCTTTTGCCTGTTCCTGACCACACTTAGCTTCTTGGGCCCGGCGGTGGCCTCCGAGGAAAAAGAAAAATTCCTGTCGATAAGTTGGGGCGATGTGATCCATGGGAGGGAGGGAGTCGCCCAGTTGGAAACACCGGGAAAGGTACGAGAGGCAGTCCGAAGGTGGAAGGCCAACGGTGTGGACAAGGTGCTGTTCCGGGTGGACGACTTCCGTACCCTCTTGTTTGCCGACCTCCACGTGGACACCAAAGATCCCTATCTTGCCGCCTGGCAGAAGCACACGAAGCAGGCGTGGGCGGATGGACTGCTCAAGACCGCAGTGGATTCCCTCAAGAAAGAGGGGATAAAGGTCTTCATGTGGATCACCATCACCGACGAAGGCCGCCCTCCGGATGTCGTGCTTTTCGACTTCGGTTCTGTCCCGGAAAAGACTTTTTGGCCCTGGCATCTCCGATTCACCAAGGAGAATCCACAGTATCTGGTCCACGACCGGAGCCTGACAAGCAATCAGCGCAAGTACCAGTGGCACGTGATGGAGTACGCCTACCCGGAGGTCCGCAAGTACCAACTCAAGGTCATTCGAACCTTTTCGGATGAGTACCCCTTCGATGGAGTGTTCCTGAGCGTCCGATCCCATGCACCGCCGCCGGACCACGCAGACGAATATGGGTTCAATGAACCCATTGTCAAGGAGTACAAGCGTCGCTACGGTCGCGATATCCTTCGGGAAGATTTCGACGTAGAAAAGTGGCGCGAGCTCAGGGGAGAGTACTTCACCCTGTTCCTTCGTGAGCTCAAGACCCACCTCAAAACCAAAGGCCAGAAGCTGTCCATCGGAGTCCAGCAGGGCGAATACATCGGTCCACCTTTTGGGAACATGAGAATTCAGTGGCGCCGCTGGGTCTCGGAAGGAATTCTGGACGAGCTGGTGCTAGGTCACATCACGCGAGTGCGATCGCGGTATCCCGACCGACCGCAGCGCACTTGGGGATACCTCCAGAACCAGGAGACAGGTCTGGGCCTACCCCCGATAGAAGAGGCGATTCGAAAGGAGTATGGCCCACTCTGCAAACGTCACGGCGTCAAGTTGTACGTGGAACCAGGAAACTTCAATCGCCACCACGACCATCCCGCTGTGGGAAGAGGGGGTGCGCCAGCCGAAGGCACACAGCGACTCATCCGCGAGTTCGAGACTATCCCGGAGATCGCGGGTTGGTCTGTCAGTTATACGAAGATGACAGAGAAGCCGGAATAGTCCGAGATCCGGTCAAACTGGATCGCGGAAGGCTAGTCGGCGGATGCCGCTTCGGTCACGGCGCTGAGAATGCGCCAGACCCCATCATTGTCACAGGCCGCATAGTACATTCGATACTGACCGTCGCCGATCGCGGCCAGGGACATATCCTCGGCATGGATGGCATCCGGACCCTCGCGGCCGTATCCCGAGCCCTCGATCACGCACCGTGCGCGATCCCAGGTCAGTCCATCGGTAGAGTACGCCACATAGATCTGTGACCTGAACCCCGCCAGGTCTGCAGCGATCGAGGCTGCAGCAAAGTCCTCACTGAGTCCACTCTTCTCCGCGTTGGGATCCTGACTGGGGTGTGGTGGCACCACCGTCCCCGGGGGTACATTCTGCCATATCGAGAAAATCATGCTCCACTCATCGCCAGCATTCTGCGGAGGGATCACCTCGGCCGCAGTGATTCCGTGGGCGTCTTCCCTAGCTTGCTTGTCCCTCATTCGATAGCCCGGTTCGAACTCGAAGTCGAGTCCATCGCTGGCCACGGCGCTGATGACACCCTGGGAGATCCGCTCGCCACCGATGCGCCCCCCGGAACCAAACTCGGCGCTGAAGCAGTACAATCGGCCACTCCCTTCGGGTAGCGGGAGATAGCGGGGTCCGCCGATTCCGCTCGAGTTCTGGAGCCGAATACCTTCTTCGATCTCCCAGTGCAGCATATCGGAGGAAATGGCGCTACAGATCACCGACGGCCGATCGGCCGATCCACGGGATTCGAAGTACATCCGCCAGCTGCCATCACTCAACTGGGTGACCGACGGCGCGATCACTCGGAGACTCATGTGGGGTAGCCGAGGCTGCGGCGCCACCCGAATGCCGGGCTCCTTGTGAAAAATCACCCCGTCATCCGAGACCGCGCTCAGGATGTAGCCTTGACAAGTGGGAAACGGCTTGGCTGGACCCACAGCTGTGTAGAAGAGCCGAAAGCCGCCCCCGGGAATGGATACGACGCCAGGGGCCTGCAGCTTTGAACCGTCAAGGTCACGAGACCCTTGAAGCCGCACCCCAGCCTCCTTACGCCAGCGATCTGTCACAGCCATGCCTACCCTCGCTCTATCGTCATTGGCTATTGGACCTTTTCCACCTCAATCAAAACCGGCCTCATCGGGACTCAGTCTAGCCCACGCGGGGCGAAAAACAGAACTCAATCGGTGTATGGCTGTTGCGCTCAGAGACTAGTGAGATGTGCCCCCAACCTTCACCAGAGCTCATAGGCCAAGACCGTCCGAAAAAGGGACAGACTGTTCTTAATCGAGAAAGGGACAGACTGTTTTTCCGTCTCTCTGAGGAACAGTCTGTCCCTTTCTCGGAGTTCTGTCCCTTTTGTGTAGCCTTAGGAGAAACAGTCTGTCCCTTTCTGGGAGTTCCTTTTTTGGGAATTGGAATTGTCATCGTGCTTTTGGATTCTTCGTGATACAAAACAACAAAGGCTTGATTCTTCAGGTAATCGAGCATCGGTAATAGACGAGAGGAGAGATAGGCATGAATCGTAGGGGATTTCTGGGAAGTACGTTTTGGGGACTGGCCGGAAGTTCGGGTTTCGGAATGGCGGCGTCCGCTCGTTCCAGTCCATCGGGACAAGACGTGATATCGGGTTCGGCCATCGAACTCTCACCGGAACACCTGGCAGCGGTGAATCGACGACGCCGAGTCGCGCAGAATTTCGATGTGCTGCTGGTCGATCCGGAGACCTATCCGAGCGTCGAGGCCATCGTGAAGAGCCGCTTCACATTCATCGACGATCCGGACTCGGTCATTGACAGCGTCTGGTGGAACTGGAGCGAGGGTAATGTGGTCCCTTATCCCAGCAAGTTCCTGCCTAACTTCAACCAACCCGGTTTCCAGAAATGGCTCGTGGACGGTGTTGATATCGTTCGGATCTTCCAAGACGAGACTCGCAAACGCGGCCTCGAGGTCTTCTTCTCTCACCGCATGAACGGATCTGACAACGATCCCCAGCATATCCCTGAGCGGGGAACCTTTATCGATGACATGCAGAAGCAGAACCGCATACCCCTGAAGCAGGAGCACCCCGGCTGGCTCCTGTCAGCGCCCTGGAACCCGAATGGGTACTGGAACTACGCGGTCCAAGGGGTCCGCGACTACGTCCTGCGCACGCTTCGTGAGATCGCGGAAGACTATGACTTTGATGGCCTGGAACTGGACTTCGCACGCATCCCGATCATCTTTCCGCCCGGTGAGGCCTGGGAACACCGGGCGAAACTAACCGAGCTGATCCGCGATCTCCGACACCTGACCTTGAAGGTAGAACAACGCCGTGGTCGTCCCTTCCTGCTGGCTGCGCGAGTACCTGAGAACCTGATGGGATGCCACTTCGATGGCCTGGACGTCGAAACCTGGGCTCACGAGCAGCTGTTAGACCTCTTCGTCATGGGTTGCCGCAATTTTCAAGTGGACGTAGGGGCCTTCAGGCGCATCACCGAGGGTCTCCCTATCAAGCTCCTCTGCGCCCTCGACGACCACCATTCGTCGGACGGATACTGTGCCCCTCCGATCGAGGTCCTGCGTGGAGTCTGGTCCAATTGGTACCACCAGGGCGCCGACGGAATCCAGACCTTCAATTTCAAGTATGCTCCCGATCCCGGGGAACTCCACTGGCCGATCCACCGGCAGGCATTGAGGGAGATGGGGGGGCCGAAAGACATCCAATTCCTGGACAAGACTTTTGTCATGCAACGTCGAGGTGGTGGACACGGTCCTTCGGTCATCCCCAATCCCGAGAACTGGTCGACTCCCCGACTGATGTACTTCAACACCAACATGCTGGCCCCCCTACCGGCGCAGCTGGACAACGATGGAAAAGCCGACACGCTGCTGACGCTTTACGTCGGGGACGATATTCCTGCAATCGCTGACCGGGTCGCGAAACTGAGCCTGCGTCTCTTGCTGAGTGACCCCGCCACGATGGGGCTCGCCGAGAAGGGCAAGCTTCAGCCTGTCCTGGTCAGAGAATACATCGTTCCCAAGCGCAAGGGCGGTCCCGGTCCTGCTCCACTCTGGACCAGTCCTCCGGCGCTGGGCATCGAACAGCTCCTCCAGGTTCGGCTGAACAACCTTCCGCTGGGACTAGCCAGCCTGAATCAGGGCTGGCTCGAATATAGAGTCAGACCGGGTCAGCTGGCTCGAGGGGAGAACCTTCTGGGTATGCGTCTTTCAGGACGCGCCCCGCGGATCCGGGAACAAGTCCTCGTCGAGAAAGTAGAGCTGAGGGCAACCTATCACAGCGCCTAGGGGTACCTTCTGCGCATTTTCTTTCGCCCACGCCTTCCCTTCACCGCGTGCAGAAGCCAACTCCAAGCGGCTGGGTGGTATGATTCCGTCAAATGCTCAAGGTCGGACTCACGGGTGGAATCGCCTGCGGGAAAAGCTACGTTCTAGCAGAACTACGCAAGTCTGGAGCCTACCCCCTCGACGCCGACGAGATCGCCCATTCCGTCATCACACCAGAGGGGACGGCATACTCGGAGGTCATTGACGCTTTTGGATCGGAGATCCTAACCTCCGACAGGATCATCGACCGAAAAAAGCTGGGAGCGATCGTCTTCTCGGACCGGGCAGCGCTTGATCGGCTCAATCAGATCGTCCACCCTCATGTCTTTGCGGAAGAAAAGCGTCAGATCCTGGCCATCGAAGCCGACGTCGGAGAGACAGAGCGAGGTCTCTTGGTGATTGACGCCGCCTTGATGATCGAGGTGGGCACCTACCGCAATTACGACTCGGTGATCGTGGTGTACTGCCGTCCCGCCGTACAGCTGCACCGCCTGATGCAGCGGGATAATCTCTCCTCTGAGGAGGCCCTTAAAAGGATCCAGTCTCAGATGCCGGTGCTGAGGAAGCTGCGATACGCCGACTACGTTGTTGACAACTCAGGGGAGAGAACTGAGAGCCGGCGTCAGATACGCGGGATCTTAGCACAACTGATCCTTCGACAGACTGAGAAATCGGTCTAGCTGGAAACGTTTTCCTCCGTCGTCTTAGGAGACGCGGAGTCCCTGGAGCGGACGGCATAGTACCCAATCGTCCAAAGGATACGCCCGCCGGCCCGGATAACTCCGGAAACCGTACCGCTGATCTTCGAGACGCCAGCCAGGCGACGATCCCAGGTGACGGGGACCTCCTGGATCCGCAGGCGCCGGATCAGGGCAAGAACCTGCATCTCAACGGTCCAACCCCAGGTCTGGTCCTTCATACCAAGTCGCTCGTAGGCGCGCCGTGTGATGGCTCTGAAGGGGCCGATATCCCGAAACGAGTACCCCCAGCGACAGGTGATGAGCCGAGTCGCGAACCAGGTGCCCCAGCGCTGAGGGAAGGTCATGTGGATTCCGGAGGATCTCCACCCCAGGACCAGGTCTGCCTGCCCCTCTCGAATCGGTTCCAGCAAATCCTGAACCTCTTGCGGCCGACTGGATCCATCTGCATCGAGGAAAAGCAAGACATCAGGCCAGGTCCCCAGTTCGGCGATTGCGCTCAGACAAGCGAGACCGTAACCAGACCTACCAGCGTAAACGACCTCGGCGCCGGCCCTCTCAGCCTCAGCCCGCGTACTATCGCCTGACCCATTGTCACAAACGACAATTCGCACCTCATCCATCCGGGAAACCGAGAGCAGACAGCCCTCCACGACCTGCCCCACCGATTCCTCTTCGTCACGTGCAGGGATAACAACACCTACCTTCATCACCCGCTCCCATCATCCCTCATTGCAAACCACTCGCGGTCATCCTCGTCTCGGTGTGCCCATCCTATCCGCTCTGGACGTTACGGTAGTTCCGAAACAGAACGCCGCTCGGGCTCAGGAGAGGTACTAGCAGGCAGACCCAGATCAGGGCGTGCTCCACGCTCCTGGTCAGACTCCACCAGAGAGGACGATAGTCGTGGTACTCGTAAAAGAAGCTGAGGTAATAGAGCCCCACGCTGCCGCACAGAACGACCAGGGCTCCGCTGATCCCTCTTTCCTGTGGCCGCAGAGCTAGCAGACCTGCCAAGGGCAGCCCATACCAGGGAAAAGGAGCGGGTAGCAGAAGGAACCAGATAAGCAGAACCCACTGGAAGTCCCCAGCCAGGTCCGACAGCGTTCGGGCATGCCTCAACCAGGGCAAGACGATCCCAATCGACAGCACGATCAAGGCGAAGACCCAGCGAGGGTATGGCAACACTTCCTGGATCAGTGCAAAGACGCCCTCATTCATTCTCCACTGGTTACCGTAGGTCCTCAGGCCCTCCGTGAGCTGGGTCAAGCCCACCGAGAGGAAAGGCAGGAACCCAACCAGACCTACCAGGCAACTTCCCGAAACAAAGCCCAAAACTGGCATCATCCTTCCTGAACGTCGCCACACAAACAGGACAACAGCAGGCAGCAGGATCAGCGGATAGAGTTTGGAGAGAAAAGCCATCCCCATCGCCACCGCCGCAAGAGCCAACCAGACACCACTGGAACGGGTCAGATATCTATGCAAGAAAAACAAGAGCAACAACACGAACAAAGTCACCAGGACGTCCATGTGAGCCGAGTTTATAACTTCCTTGAGCACCAGCGGATTCCAGGCGTAGAGAAGAACCCAGGGCCGCGGCAAATCGAAGAGGGGCAACAGGACAAGCAGGATCGAAATCACTCCGAGATCAACCGCCGTAAACACCCATCGCTGTCCCTTCCAGTCCCACCCTGACAGCCGCGTTCCTACGGCGAAAGCCAGCTGTGAGACCGGAGGGTACACGGTCGGAATATAGGGATATCCGATTCGAGAAAGCGTGGTTTTGGCGGACGATTCTTTGAGCCTGCTCTTCAGTGGTTCAGGAGCACGCGCCATCGCGGCTACCGGAGACAGACGGTAGGGATTCTGGGCCGCATTGAGGACCTGTCCGTCGAGAACATATCGATAGACATCGTTTTCCTGGATCAGAGAGGAGGGAAGGAGTACCAAGCGTGCCAATCCACCCGCCGCAAGAATCAGCAGAAGCGGCCCCTTCCCACGGCTCTTTCCTAGCCGGGAAAAACCCATCAAGAACACGCACCACACCAGGCCGTAAAGGACGACAAAGGTGAGGATGGGCCGCTCGGAGTGGCCTTCTCCATACTTGAACTGGGAACTGATCCAGGTCCAGCCGAAACAAGTGAAGATCAGCAAGGTCGAGATTGAGGGCCAAAACCAATGATCCCTGATCCGAAACTCCATGCCGACGCAGATCCCAAGCTCTTTTAGTGAAGTCCTGTCGGATGCGCCCAAACTGAGGGACTGGGGTCAGGCTGCCGAAGAACGATCAAGAACCTTCCGCAGTGCCTGGCCGGTGTAGGAACCCTCGCAATCCGCAATATCCTCCGGTCGTCCCTGGGCGATGACCCGGCCTCCTTGATTCCCACCACCCGGCCCCAGATCGATTACCCAGTCGGCACACTTAACCACTTCGAGGTTGTGCTCGATGACGATTACGGTATTGCCCAGATTCACCAATTCAGAAAGGATCTTGAGCAATCTGCTTACATCCTCAAAGTGCAGACCCGTAGTAGGCTCATCCAGGATGTACAATGTCTTTCCCGTCGATCGACGATTGAGCTCGCTGGAGAGCTTAACTCGCTGGGCTTCACCTCCCGACAGCGTTGTGGCCGACTGCCCCAGTTTGATGTAGCCCAATCCTACTTCCAGCAGTGTCCGAAGCCTATCTCTGATGGGAGGAAAGTTCTCCAACAACTCGTAGGACTCCTCAACCGTCATGTCGAGCACGTCAGAAATAGAGTGGCTGCCGTATTTGATCGCGCGGGTCTCGCGGTTGTATCGGGTTCCGTCACAGGTCTCACATAGGACATAGACATCTGGAAGGAAGTTCATTTCGATCTTCCGCAGCCCGTTGCCCTGACAGACCTCGCACCGCCCACCTTTCACGTTGAAGCTGAATCTGCCCGGTTTGTACCCACGCGCCCGGGACTCGGGAAGCAGCGCGAAGAGCTGTCTGATGGGGGTAAAGAGTCCCGTGTAGGTAGCCGGGTTGGACCGGGGCGTGCGACCAATAGGAGTTTGATCGATCTCGATTACCTTGTCGATGTGCTCCAATCCAGAGATCTCTCGGTGGACACCCGGTTCTAAGAGGGATCCGTAAAGTTCTCTCGAAAGGGCGCGGAACAGGACTTCATCCACCAGGGAAGACTTGCCCGAGCCAGAGACCCCCGTTACAGCGGTGAAGAGACCCAACGGGAAAGCGACATCGATCGATCTCAGATTATTGTGTCGGACGCCCAGCAATTCGATCGTCTTGCTACTGCTCGAACGCCGCCGTTCTGGCGTTTCGATCACCCGGCTCCCTCGCAGGTATGAGGCTGTCAGGGACTGGTCGTTCTCGAGAACCTCGGATAGATTCCCCTGGGCTACCACCGCCCCTCCTTCGCTCGCCGCTCCCGGCCCCAGATCCACTAGATAGTCTCCATTTCGGATCGTATCTTCATCATGCTCTACAACCACGATGGTATTCCCTAGATCGCGTAACTGCCGGAGAGTTCCCAACAGACTTTGTACATCTCGGGGATGGAGGCCGACGGAGGGTTCGTCCAGCACGTAGAGCACTCCCCTCAAACGAGAGCCCACCTGAGTCGCCAGGCGCACCCGCTGAGCTTCGCCGCCGGACAGCGAAACTGCCTTGCGATCAAGCGTGAGGTAGGAAAGTCCGACCTCCAGGAGAAAGCCCATTCGATGCTGAATCTCCTCGACAATCTGACCGGCAATCGCCTGCTCCCGCGGCGAAAGACTGATGTTCCCGAGAGCTTCGAGACTATCGTCCAAAGACATCCGACAATACGCTGAAATGGAATGGCCGCCTATTTTGACCGAACGACTCTCGGGACGAAGCCGGCTCCCCTCACAGGCCGGGCAATCTCTCTCAGCCATGAAGCTGAGCAATTGTTGCCTCTTTCGGTCGCTTCCAGTGGCTTCGATCCGATGCTTGAACCAGTGATCCAGCCCCCTGAAGAGGGCGTCGTAGGAGAAGCCTTCATACTGGTAGCGGATGGGCTTACCGAGTCCACCCTGAAGCGCATCCAGTACCCGATCGGGGAACTTCGAAAAGGACAAGCGGGGACTCAACGAGAATCGCTTTAGCAAAGCCCGTGCCGATTCACGGAACAGATTGAGCAAATCCCGATCGGCCAGCTGCAGCGTCAGGTCGTCGACCGCGGCTTTCGGATTCTGCACCAGCCTCTCCAGGCTCACCCCAAGCTGTACCCCCAGACCTTCGCAGACGGGACAACTTCCGTACTTGCTGTTGAACGAGAAGCTGCGCGGCTCCAGGGTCGGTACGCTGACACCACAATCCACGCACGCCATGCTCTCGGAAACCAGGATCTCGGGCCCTCCAACAACCGAGACTGTAACCAACCCTTCCGCTATCTGGATTGCTTGCCGCACTGAATTCTCGAGGCGAATCCGGCTTTGAGGGCTGACCGCCAGGCGATCCACCACGATCTCTAGCGTGTGGTTCTTTCGCTGGTCCAGCTGAGGAGGATCCTCCAACTCGATCATCCTGCCGTCCACACGAGCCCGGATGAACCCCTCCTTCGAATACTGCTCGAAGACTTTCTTGAACTCTCCTTTTCGGTCCCGAACTACGGGAGCCAGGATCATGCAGCGGTCCCGAACTACGGGAGCCAGGATCATGCAGCGGCCTCCCTGAGCTATTTCCTGGATTCTTTCGACAATCTGATCGACCGACTGGCGACTGATGACGCGATCACATTGGGGGCAATGGGGAGTCCCGATGCTGGAAAAAAGAAGCCTCAGGTAGTCATAGATTTCGGTGATGGTCCCCACCGTGGACCGGACGTTCCTCGAGGTCGTCTTCTGCTCGATTGAGATGGCCGGGGAGAGTCCTTCAATGGAATCGACTTCGGGCTTCTCCATCTGCTCCAAGAACTGTCGGGCGTAGGTGGAAAGAGACTCGATATAGCGCCTCTGTCCCTCCGCATACAGGGTATCGAAGGCCAGGCTCGACTTCCCGGATCCACTCAAACCCGTGATTACGGTGATCTGGTCTCGTGGAAGGTCTAAGTTGACGTTCTTGAGGTTGTGCTGTCTGGCACCACGGATGGAGAGATGCTTCATCGAAGATACAAGATACGACAAGAGGCCGGCGCGTCCGGTTAGGTCTCCAACAAGATACAAACAAGCACCAAATTCCAAATCCCAAACAGACCTCTGGAGGTCTAGCCAAAAGCTGTCGAACTGTTGGCGCAATTCACTAGTTCCAATCGAGCCGACCAGAGGCCTTCTCCTCCAATCGTTTGAGATTTGGTACTTGGAATTTGGTGCTTGTTCGTATCTTGTAGTATCTTGTGCCTTGGGAATTGGACGACTAGCTTGGAATTGAGATCGTAGCGAGAACAAGGTTTCCTGCTATCTGAACCACTACGGCCGGGGCGGGTCATCGCAGCCTGAGTCTCTCGGTCTGAACTCGACCCTTCCTTACAAACTGGAGAATCAGGAACTCATTTCCGGGAAGCTCCAGCAACTTCCTTAAATCGTCTGCCTGTTGAACCTGACGCCCGTTCACCCGGATAAGGATATCACCGGACTGAAATCCTGATTTCTGTGCCAGGCTATCGCTTACAACCGACTTCACCAGCAGGCCTCGATCAATGGGAGATTGGAAGCTTCTCGCCTGTTGTGGGGTTAAGGGAGCAACCACCAATCCCAGGGATAGTTGGGGTGGCAAGAGTGTCCGATGGACGCGAAACTCTTCTGTACGACCTTGTCCCGACCCCTCAAAAAGCTCTAGTTTCCAAGAAAGCGAAGGACGCTTTCCACCCCACTCACCCAGAGTCGCAGCGATCAGCATCTGCTCTTTCTCCCGGCTGATGAGCACATCGATCTGATCGCCCGGCTTCTTCGCCTCGATACTCGAGAGCAGGTCGTCCCGGTTCCTGGTCTCGTGATCATCCACCTTCAAGATGACATCTCCGGGCAAGAACCCAGCTTTCTGCGCCGGACTCTCAGGAACTATTTCCTCGATGTCAAGGATCACGGAAGCCTCTCGCAGGAAAATCCCCAACCACCCGGCTCGGACATTGCCTCCTTTTCGAACCACCGCTTCTGCCGATTCTTGAATCGTCTGGAGGGGAAGGAGATGGCAATTGACAATCCTTCGACTGAAAGGATGCAGAGCTACGCGCGTGAGCACACCCACCAGCCGATCACTGGAATCGAAAACAAAACTCCCCTCCCAGGTGCGGGTGTCCCGCAAGGGATCAGAGGCCTTGATCTGAAGTGCCCTTTGAGTCCCAATCCCGCCCGAGTCCCATCGGAGCACCGAGCCAACATCTATCTCCCAACCTTTTCCTCCCGGGTAAACGACCCGAAGTCCCTTTTCAGAAAACGAAGCCGTGGGAGGCAGGGACAGTTCATGTTCCTGAGTGGACTCCAGAATGGCTAGATGGATTCTCTCGTCTACTCCGATCAGGCGTACCGGATGCTCAGCCTCTCCCCACACCTGGATCATCAAACGGACGCCGGGAAGGCTCAAATCGGGACCATGGCTCCCGACATAGGACAGGATGTATCTCGAATCCAGGAAAGCACCCTTGAACTGGATCCTTTCACGGACGGTGGGCTGGGGAATCAAGTGCCCCTGGAAGACGATACCGCTGGACTCCCGATCCAGGTACACTCTGACCAGGGACTCGAAGGGAGCCTCTCCAGCTTCGAGGCCTTCAGCCCAAAGCCCTAGTAAGCCGAGCGTGAATATCAGAAGCCAGCGGCGCATCTCTGCCTCAATTCGAGTCCTTGCACAATCTCATTGACTTCGACGATGTAGTGGATCACGGCCTGATTGACTCGGGCCGCTTGCTGTCAGCCCAGGAATCAATAACTTGTCTGGTGGAGATAGACGTCTGGATGGAGATCTCGCGTCAATACCTCGATCTGGGCGGGAATCCGTACCACGACCGGCGCACCCGAACGATCCTCAACCTTGACTTCAACGTAGGGCGTGCTCGATTCGCTATCTGCTTCGGAGCGGGAGGGTGTCTTCATACTCGAGATGCTCTCCGAGGGCCGGGATTCCAAGATGGAACCGGCATCGTTCCAAAACGCCTTCAAATCCTGCACTCCCCAAGAAGTCGAGGAATCGCTGAGAGTCACAACTGCCAGTAGAACCGCGACCAAGCCCCATGCAGCTCTCCAACCAATCCAGGACATGAAACTTGCCGACACAACTTTAGAAGAGAAGTCACTAGGAGCCCTGGCCGCCGCTTTGAGAGATTGGTTCAGCTGTTCCAGTGACGCCACTTCATGGTACAGCTTCCGACATTCCGGACACTGGTGCACGTGATCCAGGTCCGCGCCGTCCAGACCGATCGAGCCCTCATCCATGAGCTGCTTTTCAACCCACTCGCAGTTCATCGCACTCTCGTCAGCTTTTGCCGCAGCAGTTTCTTGGCACGGTGGAGCCGAGACTTGACGGTCCCGACACTCAGTTTGAGCACCTTTCCCACCTCTTCGTGCGAAAGCTCCTGGACTTCACGCAGCACGAAGACCAGACGATACTTCTCCGGAAGGGATTTCAGGGCGGCCTGTAGCAGCTGAATCTGCTCCTTACGATCCAGGCTGCATTCGGGAGAAGGCCCATCATGTTCCAACGGTATATCCTGCTCCTCCTGCTGGAAGAAGAGCCGATAGGTAAAGGAACGACTCCTGCGTTTGCGGCGCCTGATCTCGTCCAGGGCGAGATTGGTGGCGATTCGATAGATCCAGGTGGAAAACTGATACTTCGCATGGTAGCGGTGAGCGTGCTTGAAAACCCGAATGAAGGTCTCCTGGCCCAGATCAACCGCCTGCTCGTAGTCCCCAACCAGGTTGTAGATGTAGTTGACCAGTTTGTCCTGATAGCGCTCTACCAGGACCTGAAACGCGTACTCATTGCCCTCCAGGTGGGACGAAATGAGCGCGTTGTCGCCGAAGGACAACGTGGTTTCGAGTCCTATGCTTTGGGCCATTTCACTCCTTACCAAGTATACCCGTTACCAATAAATCAGCGTACGTATGTCTAAGACGACAGAAGTGCGCTTTTGTTCCCAAAAAAATTCCTGCACTCCGACCAGCTTCAGAGCATGGAGTCACTTCGCTTCGTACCAGGAGGCACCGATAGCGACATCCACCTTCAAGGGCACGATCAGATCTGCCACCCCTTCCATCTTCTGCTTAATCAGCTGGGTTAGCTCGCCAATCTCAGATTCTTCGACCTCAGCTACGAGCTCATCGTGGACCTGCAGTATCAACCTCGATTTCATCTCTCTACGGGCCATCTCTCTATAGATGGAAACCATGGCCTTTTTTATCAGATCGGCAGCAGTGCCCTGAATCGGCGCATTAATTGCGGTGCGCTCTCCGAAACTCCTCAGGTTCCAGTTCTTGCTACGCACTCCTGGGATCGGGCGGATTCGCCCGAACAATGTCTTAACCTGGCCCTCCTGATAGACCTGTTTCCGGGTTTCTTCGGCCCACTTCTTGACGCCCTGGTAGCGCTCGAAGTAGTCGTCGATTAGCTTCTGTGCCTCTTTCCGCCCGATTTTGAGGTTTTGGGCAAGGCCGAACGAGCTGACACCGTACATGATGCCGAAGTTGATGACCTTGGCATAACGGCGTAGCTCACGCGAATCCATGTCGGACTCTTCTCCGAAGACCTCTCTTGCCGTCCGTTCGTGCACATCCTCACCTTGATGAAAACTATCCACGAGGACAGGATCCTCGGAGAGATGAGCCATGACCCTGAGTTCGATCTGGGAATAGTCGGCAGCCAGCATCTTGTAGCCGGTTTCGGGCACGAACGCACGACGGATCTGCCTCCCCAGCTCGCTCCTGATCGGGATGTTCTGGAGATTGGGATTGCTAGAAGACAGACGTCCGGTTGCCGCCACCATCTGATTGTATGAAGTGTGAATCCTCCCAGTCCCGGCATCGACCAGATTGGGTAGTGCATCCAGATAGGTGTTCTTTAGCTTGGTCAGCTCACGATAGTCGAGAATCAGACGGGCGACTTCATAGCTCCCGGCCAGATCCTCCAGGACTTCTACGCCAGTGGCGAAATGCCCCGCTTTACGGGTTTTCTTGGGCCGGGGAAGACCCAGCTTGTCGAAGAGGACGGTCGCCAGCTGGCGGGGAGAGTTGATATTGAACTCGTGTCCTGTGATCTCGTAGATCTTCTGTCTGAGCCTGTCGATATCCCCTTCCACCCGTCCCGACATCTCCTGAAGCAGCTCACAATCCACCTTGACCCCGTTGCCTTCCATGCTGGCCAGCACCTCCACCAAAGGCATCTCAATCTCTTTGAGTAGGCTCTCCAGTCCCTGCTCCGAGAGCAGCGGCTGCAACACCTGAAACAATCGAAGGGTCAAATCGGCTCGCTTGGAAACAACGGTTTCGGGATCCTCTTCGAACAGCTTCGCCTGGCCCTCAACAAGGCGGTAGTGCAGATATTCCAGAGCCAGTTTCTCCAGAGAGAAGTTGTTCTGATTGGGCATCAGGAGATAGGCCATTAGCATGGTGTCCTGGAAATTCTGTTCCAGGGACCAGTGGTTTCGGCGAGCGAAAAAATAGACCGGCTTGAGATCGTGAATGATCCACTCCGAGGGCCGCTTCAAAAGGTCCTGGGTCTCCGGTCCGCACCTCTGCAAAAGGCTCTCGGATAGGTAGAAAGCCTTCTCCGTCTCGACGCTGACTGCCAGGCCCTTCAAGGTCCCCTGCAGGGGATCGTCGTAGGAAAACGCGAGCGCCGCCCGCTTCCCCTCCAGTTGTTCGGCCAGGGACCTGACCTGCTCAGCACTCTCAAGAATCTGGTACTGGCCGGAAACGGCTTCGGGCTCAGGCAGGAACTCTTCCAGCAGGCTGGTAAAATTCAGCTCGGTAAACAGCGCACTCGCTTGCTCCATGTCGGGCTCTGAAAGCTGCAGATCTGAAAGATTCACCTCGATCGGCAAATCGGTGTGGATCCTTAGTAGTTCCCTGCTTTGCTGTATCTGTGCTTCGTTCTGCTGCAGACTTTCCCGATAGGTTTTACGGCTCACTTCGTCGCGGTGATCGAGCAGATTTTGCAGCGTTCCGTACTGCTGGATAAGCTGCTGAGCACCCTTTTCGCCGATCCCCGGCGCTCCCGGAATGTTGTCCGAGGTATCACCCATCAGGCTCAGAACATCGAGAATCCGATCGGGTGGGACTCCAAACTTCTCCTCTACTTTCTGTGCATCAAAACGGCTCATCGTCCTCGTGTCCAGGACACTGACGGCCGGCCCGACCAGCTGAAAGAGATCCTTGTCGATGGTCACAATGACGACTTCCAAGCCCTGTTCCACCGCCTTTCTGGTCATGGTGGCGATGACATCATCTGCCTCGTAGCGCTCGTGAGAGAGAACGGGCACGCGCAGGACCTGGCACACCTTGAAGACATAGGGAATCTGTGCCAGCAGATCCTCGGGCGTGGGTCGGCGCGTAGACTTGTATTCGGCGTATTGCTCGTGGCGGACGGTGGGTCCCGGCAGATCCACCGCAACGCCAACATAGGTGGGATTCTCCTCTTTGATCATCTTCCTCAGCATGTTCGTAAAGCCGTAGATTGCGTTCGTGGGAAAACCCTCCTTGCTGGTCAATCCCTGGATCGCATAGTAGGCACGGTAGAGCTGCGACATGCCGTCAACAAGGTAGAGTCTGGAGGCCACAAGCTCATGTTAGCACACCCCCTGAGAGGGGTCCTGGGAGGGCAGGAATTCGCATCGCAGACGGCTTGTTCAAGTTTCAGCCGAGTCGTTCGCGGCTCTGCCGGACTTGGCTGCGCAACGGCTGCAGCTGTTTCCGGTACTGTTCACTGATCACTTCATCACTGCTCACTATTCCAGTTCAGCCTAGCCTCACCTTGATCCAGACGCTCCCTTCGCTTAGGATGTGGGGGATGTCCGCCCTGGCTAGAGTCAACTCGATCTGGCGGGTACCTCTCATTCTGACCTTTACCGCGCTAATGGCCGCCTTGAGCGTGGTTCTTTCTCTCTCCGTAAATGCGGTCAGGCGGCAAGACTGGTGCGCTCGCACCTGGAGTCGTTTCATCTTACGAGTGTCGCGCGTCCGGGTGGACGTCCGGGGCCTGGATGTGCTTGACTCGGCTCAGGCTTACGTTTTCGTTGCCAATCATTTGAGCATGTTCGACATCTGGGCATTGCTGGCCTGCCTTCCCTATAGCGTCCGCTTCGTGGCAAAGGCCTCCCTCTTTCACTGGCCGTTACTGGGATGGCATCTGCGGCGGAGCGGCAACATTCGGGTGGATCGGCACCATCCGCGCCGCACCATCCGGGCTTTTGAGGAAGCTGGGGAAAGAATCCGAACGGGAGTTTCCTTTGTGGTCTTCCCAGAGGGGATGCGCACCTGGGGAGAGGAAGTAGCACCCTTCAAGCGGGGGAGCTTCGTACTCGCGCGCCACGCGGCCTCCCCCATCGTCCCGATTACCATCATAGGCTCCCATTTACTGCTTCAAAGAGGATCGATTCTCATCAACCCGGGCTGCATGAAGGTGATTATCCACTCCCCCATCCCATACGAGGATTTCAAGGAAGTGGAGCTGCAGTCCCTGGCCAGTCGCGTTCGCTCGACGATCGTGGAAAGCTATAGGGAGGCGCCATAGTGGACGGAGGTAAGAAGCAAATTGCTCGCATCCAAACAGCCTTACGTGAGCTGCAGATTCCCGCATGGCTGTTCTACGACTTCCGCAAGCTGGATCCCATTGCCTGCAATATCCTGAAGTTCGACCCCGATCATCACGCAACGCGCCGCTGGTTCTATCTGGTCCCCGCAGAAGGAGAACCGGCCAAACTGGTACACCGCATCGAGTCTTCGATGCTCGATCACCTACCAGGGCCCAAGCACGTCTATCTCCGTTGGTCGGAACTGCATTCGCAACTCAGAACCATCCTGCAAAACACAGCTTCGGTGGCGATGCAGTATTCCGAGTTGAACGCGATCCCCTATCTTTCCCGCGTGGACGCGGGCACGGTGGAGCTGGTCCGGAGCTGTGGCCCCTCGGTCCTGTCTTCGGCCGATCTGATTCAACACTTCGAAGCCGTCCTGGACAGCCGGCAACTCAAGCTTCATCGGGAGAGCTCACAGCAGATTACCTCAATCGTCAGGAAAGCCTACGAATTTGCGGAAGCGGAGATCCGAGGGAGCGGGCTTACTTCCGAGTATTCGGTCCAGCAGTTCATCATGGAGCGGCTCGCAGAGGCAGACCTGGTGACCGACTCCCCACCCATCGTGGCGGTGAACCAGAACAGCGCAGATCCGCACTATCAGCCCAACTCGGAAATCTCGGAGAAGATTACACGAGGCGACTTCCTGCTCATCGACCTATGGGCAAAGTCCACCGCGGGGTCCTCAGTCTATGCGGATATCACCTGGAATGCCTACTTTGGGGAAACCCCACCAGAGCGGATTGTTCAGGTTTTTGATCTGGTTCGGCAGGCTCGTGACCGGGGCGTGGAGTTTCTCCGCGAGCAACTTGCCTTGGATCTGGTTCCCCAGGGCTGGGAAGTCGACGACGCCGTCAGGGAAGTGATCCGCGCCGGGGGTTTCGGTGACTCCTTCATCCACCGGACCGGACACAATCTGGGAGTCGAGCCCCACGGCAACGGCGTCAATTTCGACAACCTGGAAACGCACGACGAACGGGGCGTGATCCCGGGCCTCCTCTGCACCATCGAACCGGGAATCTACCTGGACCAGTTCGGCGTCCGCAGCGAGATCAACGTCTCGATTTCCAAGGGTGAGGTGGAGGTGACAACCACACCCCAAAATCGTATTGTCCGCCTACCTAGTTAAGGAACCATGTCCGGACACAAGGGGCCGAAGGTTGAGAAACCCGCCTTTTCAAGGCCGACCGAGGAAGGATGTCCCGGTTGGGAAACCGAACCTTCCTTCTCAAGCGCCCTTCGGCACCCCATGTTCGTTTCTCACATTTTTCCTAGCTGCTTCCCAGTAAGCTCGAATTGGCAATAATCCTAGCTCTCAATCCTCGCAAACTGGAACAAAGATGTACCCCTTTTGACCTTCAATCCAGTCCTCGATACACTCTCCTCCCTATGACAAAGCCTGACTTCCAAACGATGATTCAAGAAAGGGTCGAACCAGCAGCAGCGGAAGCCCTTTCTCCTCGGCGGCGGTTTTGGCTTGTCGTTGCTGCCCTTTGGTTACTAGTAATTGTGGCAGCTTTCTTGGCGCTAAAGCTTGTTGTTTTTCACTCTCTCATAGCGGACTTTTTCAATACCGCACTCTCTTGGCTTAGGATGAGCGAGTGATTCCCTCGCAAACGGTAGACGTCTTACTCGGCACGCTCACAGCTTTTCTCTATGCCGGGGCGACTTTAGGAATCGGCCTTTCCCTTCTGCTGCTGTGTATGGGTCGACGGGGATACGCTGCCGTTCGTGCCCGCGTCGGCCTTTGCGCGTTCGTATGGCTCGCTTTTGTAGCGGGCCAAGGAATACTCGGTGCAGTGTGGCTTGTGCTCTCCCTGGCCGGGCTCCTGCATCCTACCCTGGTGGGTATTATCTGCGTTCTGGGATGGTCTTTCCTTGGGGCAGTCCTCTTGGCTTTCCGAGTCCCGCTTACACAAGCTGTCAGGCGGAGAGCAGGGCTGTCTTTCCTGCATATTCGCTCCTGGTATCACTGGGTCGCGATCGGAGTAGCCGTTGTCGTCTTGCTGCGCGGTGTGATCGCGCTTCTGCCACCAACCGTCAATGATGCCCTCGGGAAATATCTGATCACACCCAAAATGATCGCTTTTAATCATTCGCTTGAGTTCCAATCCTATGCTTCTCCTTTTCACGGTCTACTTCCGTTGCAAGTCGAGCTACATTGGGCAGCGCTCTTTTCGATCTCTAACGAAACTGCGGTAACAGTTTGGGATTATTTCTGTGCGTCGAGCCTCCTCGCTGGTATCGGTTTGCTGACGTTGTCTCTTGTTTCCAGCCGGAGGGCAGCTCTATTCGCTGTCCTCGTAATGCTTACGACCCCGGGGTTCGCTGCCCTCATGGGTGCGGCAAAAAGCGACAACGCCGGCGCCCAGTATGGCATGGCAGCATTGTTGTGGCTCATCGCTTGGCCTGCTTTGCGACGACCGGCGGCGCTATTGGCGGGCTTGTCTCTGGGCTGGGCGCTGGCAAGCCGCTACACGAACGTTATCTTTGTCCCAGCGTTCGTTACATTCGCTGCAATGATGATACGTCGCCTGCGGAAGGAGTTTGCTATTGGTCAGGCGGTAGAGAGGTTGAAAAACTCGTGGGTAACTGACGCCCTGGTCTGTGGATCCGCGGTGGGCTTAGCTACCGGATCCATGTTGATCAAGAACTGGGTACTCGTAGGATGTCCTTTGGCACCGCAATTCGGCTGCGAGGAGGAGTACTGGAGGGTTGTATTCAGCACTCTGACATCCGGGAAGCAGAACATATCACTGCTTGATTTGATGCTTTATCCGTTCGTGTGGACGTTTGCAGATCGCGAGAAGATGCTTGGCAATATCTCGCCGTTGTTCCTTGGCTTCTTCCCATTCCTTCTGATTTATCGTCGTTCTTCAACGGTAAAGCCTGCGCTAGCAGCCTGTCGGACTTGACTCACAGGCACTTCTGAAATTTGACGTTTGATCCAAAGTCTTGCACGACCAAGCACGAAATCGATGAATCGTCTGATCTGCGGCGGTGATTTGGCCGCTGAAACGACCTGGCCCACCTCTTCAGAGGGTGGCACGGGCCAGCTTCGGCTGGCGGCAGGCGAGGTTGTACATTCTTTTCAGATTCCAGGCGATGCTGGCCAGAGTCCACTCCCCGTCTGCCGCCTCCGCTCCTCGGAGAGAGAACTGCGCAAAGCCCATCACCGATTTGATGATCCCAAAGACGGGCTCGGGGACAGCTTTGCGTTGCCCGTAGATGGCTCGACCCGCCGGGGTCTTCAACCGGTATCTCATCTGCTCCACCGCATCGGCGTCTTCCCCGGGTGGCTCCGGTTCTTTCCAGCGTTCGTTCGGCGGCAAGTGGTGGGCTTCCCGCTCGACCGCAATATAGGGAAGGACCGCATGCTCGCTACAAAGCTCCACGTTGGCACCACTGAAGTAGCCGTTGTCGGCCAGCAGCTCCTGGGGCCGACCCAACGACTCCGGCAATGCGTGCAGCGCCGCCAGGGCCGGTTTCAGTTCTTTCTTGTCATTGGCGTTTGGCGTGACATGAACGGCCACAATCAACAGACTGTCGTTATCCACCAGGGCCTGAGCGTTGTAGCATTGCTCAAATCCCCCGCCCGAGACCGGCATGATCCGAGAATCTTCATCCGTCAGATTGATCTGATCCTGGTCTCGGATTCCTCCTCGGGGCGGTTTGGGTTCGCGACCCTTCGGTTTGTTTCCCCTTTTCCTCTGGGCTTGCCGCTTGGCCACCTTCCCTTCATATTCGGCGTGCTCGGCCGCCTGCCGCTCGGCCGCCCGCTCGACCAGCTTCTGCTTCGCTTGATCGATCGCTTTCAACCGTGCTTCCCGCCGCGCCAGCTCGGCCGGGATGTCCATCCCTTCCGTTTCTTCTCGTCCATCCGCTTCCTCGGCCAGCTGCATCAACTCGTCCACTTCTTCTCGCAGCCGCGCTTCCAGTTTCTGGATGTGCCCCCAGCTCAACGCACTGTGCTTGGAGGCATTGGCTTTGACCTTCGTGCCATCCAAACTCACTCGGCCCAACTTCAGAAATCCCATCGCCTGGGCCAGCAGCAAGATCTCCACAAACAGCGGCTTCAGCTCTTCCAAAAACCGCTTTCGGAAATGGGCTATGGTGTCGTGATCCGGATGCGTGTTGCCGGCGAGGTAGCGAAACGCCACCGAATCGTAGGTGGCTTGCTCCAACTTCCGACTCGAAAACACCCCCGTCGCATACCCGTAAAACAACAACGCCAGCATCACCGCCGGATGGTATCCTTCCGATCCCCGTTTCGTGTAGGAATCCTCCAACTTCCTCAACTCCAGCTTGCTCACCACCTCCACCACGAAGCGAGCCAGATGCGTCTCCGGCAGCCATTCCTGCACCGAAGGAGGAAACAGATAAGGAGTCTCTCGATCTACTGTTCTAAATCGATTCGCCATACACTAATGATGCCCGTTCGGTGTGACCTCGAAAGTCCGACAGGCTGCTAGTTGCCGGCGTAGCTGGACTCGTTGCCTTGGCAACGTGGCTGCTAATCGAGCCGTTGTGGCTCAGAACCCGCTACCTTCTGCTGCCTCTGGCGACATTTGCGGTCTCACTTGGCGCCTCCGCCGGGGCTGGTTTACGCGATCTACGCGATCATGTCTTGGGATCTCGGCTGACACAGGGCGCCGTATTTATTGTTCTACTCTACTCCCTGCTTTCCTGCCGAAATGCGGTTTATGCCATCCGCTACCTGGTTACCTCGGACAGCCGGGCTGAATTGTACGAACGAGTGCACAGGGAAGATCGCTATGACGTGGCTGTCTGGCTGAACGCCCATCGACTACCGGGCGAAAGGCTGGCCTTGTATGGTTATCGTGGCTACAGGTACTTTCTAGATGCAGAAGCTCTGCTGAGCTCCGAGTCTTCGAAGGAACTCCAATGGCTCGGGGACCACGGTCCCCTTCATTCGCCCTCGAGTTGGACGGCAGACTTGTGGCGTTTCTATTCAGAAATCTGGTTATGCACTTAACTCCGGAAAAAGTCACCACCTCCTAGTAAAAAAGGTGAGAGACAGGAGGTGAGTGGATGTACGAAAAGATGAATTTGTTGGAGTTTCAAGAGCGTTTTGCCACAGAAGAAGCTTGTCTGAGTTACCTGATGCAGAAACGCTGGCCGGAAGGATTTGTCTGTCCCCGTTGTGGGGGTCAAGGAGGCTACTGGTTGCAGCACCGGCGATTGATGGAGTGTCGCCAATGCCGGTATCAGGCTTCTTCCACCGCCGGGACGATTTTCCACAAGACGCGGGTGCCCCTGAGATATTGGTTTTGGACCATCTTCTTGATGAGCCGTTGCAAAGCGGGCTACTCGATGAAGGGACTGCAGAAGCTGCTGGGAATCGGAAGCTATCGGACGGTCTGGATGATGGGACATAAGATCCGACAAGCCATGGCCAAACGTAATGACTGCTACCAATTAAGTCACCTGGTGGAGCTGGATGACTCTTTCTTTGGAGGCCGACGACGAGGGAGAAATCGTCGGGGTCGCAAGCGAGGACGAGGGACCGAAGGCAAGGCCAAAGTTCTGGCCGCGGTGGAGATAACGAAAGCCGGGGGGCCGAGGTTTCTAAGTCTGGATGTGGTCGATGACATAACCAGCGACAATGTGAAGCGGGTCGCCTGGGCGAGGATCGACCCCGGAGCTCAGATCCGAAGCGACGCCTATCACGCGTTTGTCGGTTTAGCTCAAGCCGGCTACCAGCATGAACGCGTCCGGCTCGAGTGGGTGGGGATGGGTTTTGAACAGTTCCCATGGGTTCACACCCTCATTTCCAACTGCAAGACTCAGCTCCAAGGGACTCAGAAAGCGGTCAGCCTCAAGCACCTTCAACGTTACCTGGCTGAGTTTTGTTACCGTTTCAATCGTCGTTTCTGGGAATCCGAGCTCTTCGACCGTCTCCTGACAGCCTGTTCGCTCTATCCCACCGTCACCTATCCGGAGTTAAGTGCATAACCAGATTCAGAAAAGGGCTTTATCTACGTCGTGATCCCCAAAAATCGTCTAGAGGATGCTATCTCGGCTTGGACGGACGAGATAGGTAGCGAACAAATCCGGCTTGCTTTCGTGGGAAAGATGGAGGCCGTGCTGAAACTCAGCCAGAATGAGCCGTAGTGATCAGGAAGCGACTCTTAGTGGCGGCCAGACAAACCGGCAAGACAACATGACAGAAAAGCAAAAGCGCCTGCAGCAAATCCAGAACACTCACTGGTCTAAGGACAAGCACGCAAGACGGAAACCAGACCACCCAGTCGTCCGCGCTACGTTCAAGCCACTAGCCGAGATTGCTGCATCCAGCATAAACAATCCCGGCGATTCCAGCGTGCTTGACGTCGGATGTGGAAATGGATTTCTGCAGTGGGCGCTAGAGCAACGGTTCGGGTCGGTAGCAGGAGTTGATTACTCCCAACAGATGCTGGAAGTCAATCCGTGCAAAAAGAAGCACCTCGGTTCCTGCACACAGCTTCCTTTCGAGGACAAGAGTTTTGATGTGGCAGTGGCGGCACATCTACTCCACCACTTGACGGAACCTGATCGTATTCAAACCCTGAGAGAAATGAAAAGGGTTGCTCGGTTGACCCTGGTCTCATTTGAACCGAATAGAAACAATCTGCTCATGTTCGCGTTCGCCCTGATCAAACGGGAGGAACGAATGGCATTAGGTTTTTCTCCCTTCTACATGCGCGAACTATTGATGAAGGCAGGGATTGTCGGCGTTCATGTCCATGTTGAGGGCTGGATCGTGCCAAACAAATCACCTGTCTGGTGGGTACCTATAGGCCGCGCTTTAAAGAGATCGCCCCTCCGAAGCCTTGGGTTTGAGATTTGCTCCGTCGGGCAGCTAAACGGCAGGTTGATGGAACGGCAAGAAGAGTTGAAGCCGAAGACGAGAACCGCGCTCAGTTGATCAATTATACAGGCTTTCCGCGGGACCGGACTTTTCCCGGATTCTTCATCTCAGTCTATTGCGGCCCCGCAATGATCCCTCCTGACTGCATGATAAGTTTGCCATTTCCCTGCCGATGATCAAGCACCGACTGCGTCGCCATGTCTCGCATCTGGACCAACTGCGCAAGCAATCCGAACCATTACTCCGACAGGCTCTTAGACTTAGAGCGCCCTTTCAGTAACTCAGCAAGGGGTAACGGCCTGATCGACCACGCAACCGCACCAATGAGGCCGCCCGCAACATGAAAGTTGGCAAAAAGCATTAGAGAGAACCCCAGCGCCATCTCCTGTGGGACTCCTAGGGTATGAAGGTAGGCCACGATCGCGGCTTCTCGCGTTCCCAGACCTGAGATCGAGATGGGAAGGAGCGTGACGAGACTTCCCATCGCTGATACATAGGTGACTTCAATCAGTCCGAGTTGGAGATCAAGTGCAAGGGCAATCAGATAACACTGCACAAAGAACAGCGTGTAGGCCAAAATGGTTAGGCATATAGCCCCAGCTAGCCGAGACCAGCTCAATTGACAAAGGCTAGACCTCATTCTAGAAAGCCATTGATCGCCTGCAAATACTTTCTCACCGAGTTTTCCAAGTCCCCGCCCATACCGTCGCAGAAGAGAGAAAGAGTAAGGGTGCAGAAACAAGGCCAATGGCAAAGTCAGGAACAAGGCAGCACAGACGGGGACCCAGAAATGGATAGCTTTGACTTTCAAGTTCATTATGGCTATCCCCCCAAACGCTAGCAGAGCATACAGGTCGAGAATCCTGTCTGTAAGCACACTAGAAAGCCCTTGACTAGTGGAAACGTTGCAGTCTCTCCTGACATAGGCCACTCTAGCAAACTCACCCAGGCGTCCTGGAGTTAGCAAACCGAGGTAGATGCTACTCCAGTAGGCCAGGTACGCTTTGCCGAATTCGTAGGAGACTGCGTGGGGTCTAAGAATGACCTTCAAGCGAAAGGCCTTGATGGCAATCAGCGGGAAGTTAGCTCCTAGCGACACGATGATTAGGGGAAGATTCGCCTCTTTCGCTAGAGCACCTAGTCTGCCGAGGTCTGATTGTAAGAGCAGGATACCCAACATCACCAAACCGATAAGTCTGAGCCATGGAGCGAGTTCCAGTGCACCTAGCGTGTAGCGCATTTCACCCGCGTGTGGCGACTACCGTCCAACTTTTTGGGGGCGATAGATGGGAGACTCTTTTCATAAAAAGCGCCGGTTGCTTGACCGGCCGCCTGGGAGAAGCAAGGAAAAGTGTTAGCGCGGATCGACGTCACGGTACCGAAGCATCTGTCCGAAGGCTGTCCTTCGCGGGGAACGCTTGTGAGGGTCAAGCGGAGATACCAACAGGATACCCAACCTGCCCTTCCTCGTACAAGCCAGATTGAGCCGCGCATTCACCTTTCCGTGCAGCGGTAGCATGATTTGAGCTGCCCATTCTTGCTAGCCAAGCGTGCTTCTGTATCCCTCCACTTGAGTAGAGTCAGCGTGTCCTGCCTTAAACGAAACGAGGACTTCCCTCCTGAACGTCTTTGTCGCATTGAGCTCGTGCAGCGCTGATTGATCAGCTCGCCATCCCTCTGTGTCGAGTTCCTGGCGTTGGAAGTATCTCGACTGGGGCACATATCTGACGAAAAACTCGTCTCCAATCGACAGGGACTCGAAACCGTTTCGATCATTCGACTGGATCCGGTCGAAAATCTGCACAAAGTCTTCTCCGAGCTTGAGTCTACGCTGGAAGGTGATCTTTGTGGAATCCGATCCCAGGATAAGGGCCTTACGGATAGTGCCTTTCAGCCAGTGGGAAAAACTGGGAATCCAGCCGAATCCCACAAGGATCATTCGAAAAAGGATGTTCTTCAGCGGCGTAAAGAGCTTGTTTGAAGGCAATGAATGCAAAACACCCTCTAACGCCCAGGTCTTGTCATTCACACGGCACTCGTAGGCTGGATCAATCCACTGCGACGTAACTATCGTACCGTCTTCCAGACGCCCAAGAATACCACAATCGTTGAGTGCGAGACGTCCACTTCCCTTGTCGAACGCCTTCACAACGCCTCCTTTCGCAAGGTTGGCGATGACGTAGTACTTCGACTGGTTGGCTACGAAAACACGCATATTGCGGAAGTATCTCGTGAAAGGCTCGCTCTCATATGGGAGCGGCGGCGGCGACTTGGGACGGGAACCGTAATCAAGGTAGGCCTGCAAAAACTCCGGCACCCGGTACACCACGTATCGATCGGAGATGATCTCTGGCGGAACCAGCTTGCCCTGCCTTAGTCCCTCCAGCATCTTATCGGCAACGGCAGCGGCAAGCGGAACCTCGCTCGACAATATCTCGAAGCCATGGGGATAAAAATGCAAGGTGTTGCGACTACCGAGGCTTCCTGCATAGAAACCGTTCGGATAGGCGAAATAGCTACACACTTCAACCGACTGTTTCAACAACCTCAGGATTTCCTGGCCCCTAGTGTCCTGGTAGACCTTTCCAAGGAACGACACCGTGGCGGATAGATAGCCGGGATCGATTCCATCGTATTCGCGCGACCAACCTTCCTCGAAATCATGGTACGTCGAGAACACCTCCCAAGCACGATGATAGGCCTTTTCGAGTTTAGGTTCGTCGAGCAGGCGATAGGCCTTCCACAGGGAGAGGCATGCCATAGCATGATGGTTTGCAAGATGATCTTCTTCGGTTTCGCCTGCCGCAATAAAGGTAGCTGCCCTATCGATCGTTCTACGTACCCGCTCCGCGACATCGCGAGGAATTTCGTCCAGCAGTAGACTGTATGCTTCTATGCTTGAAAAGGTAGTGAAGGCTGTCGGACCGACCCACCCTCGCTCGTAGGGATAGAACTCATCGAAGGATCCGTCTTCATGCTGGATACTGGCCCAGAAATCCAGTGCCGCTATTGCCCAATCTCTTACCTTGTCTTTCCCTTTGTATATATTCCCCGGGAAATCAAATTTGTACACCATCGCCAGAGCGTGCACAGCGAACTGGCGCACCGCATCGGGGAAGTCTGACGTCTTGTAAAGCCAATAGTCGCGGTGACAACAGCCGTAGGTGGGAGAAAATGGATTGCGATCCATGTTGCCAAGAAGGCGTGGGATCTGCGAAAGCGCTTTCTCTGCGTACTCGTCTCGCAAGGTGGCGCTCACGCTCCGGTGCCTCCATCTTCGCCCCGAAAGCTGTTGTCTACACGCCGGTTGATGAGCTCGGCAAGCATACCGATGACGGCTACCTGTACCCCCGTCATCGCTACCACAACGGTGGTCACATCGGCTAACATACCGTACACAAATCGGCTGACAAGGGCGATGATAAGCGCTCCCAAGAACAAGAGCCCGCTGACTGGCACGAAAATGCGTAACGGGGCAAAGTATAGGGCAACGCGCAGCACCAATTGAACGAAATTCAACGTGTCTCGAATGGGACGTATTTTGGAGTGTCCGATGCGTACTCGGTAGTCAATAGGGACGTAATCCACCAGGTAATGGTTGCAAAGCATACCCAGAGTGATCGTAGTGGTAAAGGAAAACCCACTCGGCAGAATCCTGAGGAACCGAAACGCAACCGATCGCCTGAAAACACGGAGCCCGGAATTCAAATCTGGAATCGACATGTTGGTCGCATAGTTTGCCAGTTTATTGATTGCCCACTTCGCCGGTCGCCTGACGATTGGTATCGCGACTTCGCTGCCCGTTCGAGCGCCGACTACCATGTCGCTCTGCCCGTCCATCAACCGCCCTAATAATCCGGGAATCTCTTCGTTGGGATAAGTACCATCTGCATCCGTGATGCAGATCAATTCGTTCTTGGCGGAGCGAATGCCCGTCTTCAAAGCTGCTCCGTAGCCTCTGTTTTCACCATGCTGGATGAGCCTTATCTGGTCAAGTTCAGAGACTATTTCAGCAGTGCCATCCTGTGACCCGTCGTCAACAACGATTATCTCCCCAGCAATCAGCTGGTTCTTCTTCAGCTCCAGCAATTGCACGAGAACGCTGTCAATTCCTTGCGCCTCATTGAACGCGGGTATGATAATCGAGACTTGTCCGAATGGCGTTGCTTGACTTGGTGCTTCCCGGGAGGAGCCAACAAGCGGAACTCTTATATGTGTTATTTGTTGAAAGGAATTCGGGTCAGAACGTCTGATCCGAGCCGACCACGAGATCGTGAAACCCTCGGTCCGTCGAGACCGGAGCCCAGCGAGATCCGTGGTCGGCCCATTTCATGTCAACCCGAACAGTCGCCTGGGCCTCCGTCAAAGAGAGAGCCCGAATATAAGGAAGGGTCTCCATGAAACAACTCAAAGGTAATCCTATCAACAAAACCTGGATGAGTCAGCCCGCAGCGGGCATTGATGTCAGCAAGGATCGGCTGGATCTGTGTCTGCTGCCACGGGAGGAACACTCGGAGCACTCCAACGCGGGGGAAGGAATCGCAGAGATCCTCCGCCGTCTGGAGGGGATCGCGGGATTGGTCTCGGTGGTGGTGGAAGCCTCGGGGGGTTATGAGAAGCGGGTCCTGAGAGAGCTCAATGAGGCGGGGATCCCCGTCTGTTGCGTGAATCCTCGACAAGCTCGAGACCTCGCGAAGGGTCTGGGAATCCTAGCCAAGAATGATCGTCTGGATGCCCACGTCCTGGGGCGTTGTGGGCAGCTGGGGATTCATCGTATCAGTAAGCAGGAAACCGCGTACTATCAGCAGTTACAAGCCTACAATCGCAGACGCAGGCAACTGATTGAGTGTCGTAAGATCGAGCGGACTCGTCGCCATCAGTATGAGGATCAGGAGCTGCGTCAAGGAGTGGAGCGAATCCTTGGCCTGCTGGATCAAGAACTGAAAGAGGTTGAGCAGAAGGTGGAGGAATTGCTGCGGCTCGATGCCGAGCTACTTCGGCGCCAGGAGGTGGTGCAAAGCTGCCCGGGGATAGGGGAGCGAAGCAGTCAGATCGTGGTGTGTGAGCTGCCTGAGTTGGGCAGGGTCAATCGCAGAGAAGTCGCTTCCCTGGTGGGATTGGCCCCTTGGGATCAGGACAGCGGCGAGGGACTCCAGCCTCGTGCCATCTGGGGAGGACGGCGTCAACTCCGTAATCAGCTCTACATGTGCACGCTCTCAGCGATCCGACACAATCCGCAGATTCGCACCTTTTACAATCGCCTTGTCGCCTCCGGAAAAGAGCCTAAAGTGGCCCTGATAGCGTCCATGAGAAAGCTCCTCGTCACGCTCAACACGATGGTCAAAAACGATGATCTTTGGAGAGCACCGTTAGCCGCAGAATCTTAATAATGCTTGACAAAACCAACACAGTCGCTGGGCTGCTGAATCATGCTTCCAGTTGCGGGTCTTTGAAGATACAACTCCTTCCCGGAACGCCCTAAAATGTCAGGGGTACACCCCGCTTGTCAAGCGACCGTAAGGGCGGGCTCCGTCTTCTGAACAATCCAGCAGAGTCGCTTTGGACGAAAAAACCGCGGTCGACTCTCCCACCCCTATGCTCGCTACCAGTGGATCTGTGACTCTGTTCTTGTTTCTACTCGCCGGAGATCCCCTCCGACCAGGTTGAAGGCCAGGACGGTTGTGAAGATGAAGGCTACCGGCGCCAGTAGCCAGGGCGACTGGCTGAGGACACGAAGCGAGGCGGCGTCTTGTAGCAGGCTGCCCCAACTAGCAGAGGGTTCCTGCACACCGACTCCCAGAAAGGAGAGCGTGATCTCACCTAGGATAAAGGCGGGTATCAGAACAGTGCTTTGGACCACCAGGTAGTTCGCGGTAAAGGGAAGGATGTGTCGAGTCAATATACGCCAGTGCGAAGCGCCCGAGGCGCGGGCTGCCAAAACGTGCTGCTGAGTTTTCAGACTGAGTATCTGACCCCGGATGACCCGAGCGATCGAGGCCCAGCCGACCAGCGCAAAGGCCAGGACCATCACCCAGAAAAGGGTTGGAGTATCCATACGGAGCGGAAACACGGCCCGAATACCGAGGATCAGAAAGAGGCCAGGTAGAGACAAGAACAGATCCGCGCAGCGCATCACCAGGGTGTCCGCCCAACCCGAAAAATATCCTCCTATGGCTCCCAGAAAGACTCCCAGAAGACTGGCGAAGAGGATCCCGACGACGCCGATCGTCAACGAAAACTGCGCACCGTGAAGGATTCGGGAAAAAAGATCCCGGCCCAGCGAGTCGCTTCCCAATAGGAAGATGTTCTTTTCGGGCTCGCGCAAGCCGAAGAGGTGGGTCCGCAGTGTCATCCCCATCCATTCATACGGGGCTCCATTCACCAGGAAGTACAGGGGCAGCCTTTCCTCAGTCCGCCGGTATCGGGGCAGGTCGTCCCGAACCTCGTAGTCGTAGATGAATGGCCTCAAATGCCACTGTCCCCCTGCGTCGCGGAAGTGAACCGCTGTGGGTGGGACATAGAAGAACTCTCGAAATTGCTGCTTGTGGGAATAAGGTGACAGGAAAGACGCAGCTAGAGCCAGTGCATAGAGCCCAAAAAGAATTGAGAGCGAAAGAATCCTGATCACCACGACTACCGGTAGCGAATCCGGGGATCGCTCCATGCCAATACCAGATCGGTCACCAGGTTGATCATGATGACGAAGAGCGCACCCACCAGGACGCAGTTGAGCAAAACAAAGAAATCACGCGAAAGGAGAGAATCCACGGTCAGCGATCCCAGACCAGGCCAGCTAAAAACCTTCTCGACCACAACCGCCCCACTCAACAACCCTCCCAGGATCAATCCCATGACCGAAATCGTCGGATTCAGTGCGTTTCTCAGGGCCCGGACCAAGACCCTTCGGCCGGGCAGACCCTGAGCGATAGCCACCTGCGTATAGGGTTCACCCAGAGCAGCGATCATTTCAATCCGAATGGTGCGGGCAAGAAAGGCCATTGTCGGAAGGGCGAGCGCCAACGAGGGCAGGACCAGGGAGCGCAGGCCTTCGGTACCTCCGATCGGAAACCAGCCGGTCCAGAAAGCCAGGTAGAGTAAGGGAAGCGAAGAGAGAACGGGTGGCAGCGCCAGCCCCAGAAAAGCGATCAACAGCCCCGCCCTGTCGGGCCAGTTCCCGGCAAACACCGCACACAAAACACCCAACGGGAAGGAAAGCAGGATCGCTAAGAGAAAAGCGCTCAGGGCCAGCAAGGAGGTATTCAAGAGGCGTTCCATCACCAAATCGATCGCTGGACGCCTTTGCGCGAAGGAATAACCGAGATTGCCCCTCAGAACCTGACCTGCCCAGACAAAATAGCGGAGGTAGAAAGGATACTCGAGTCCGTAATCTTCTCTCAGCTGCTGAATTGTCTCCGCTGAAACCGTGGGATCCAACTCCATGTCGCTCAGAAAGTCTCCGGGAATAAGCTCGAATAGGAGAAAGACCAGCAGCGAAAGAAGCAGAAGTAGGGGAATGGTTTCGAAAACTCGGCGTACGACAAAGCGTGTCATGGATTTCGCAAACAGTGGTAGCCAGCTAGGCCTCTAGCCGAAAGTCGATCGCAGGAGATGTCCCTTTTGCAGGGCACCCTTTTCGGCTAGTCCGGGCCCTCAAGGGACAAGGCCATCCTCAAGGTACAGCTCCCACGCATTCCAGAGCGCGAATGGAAACAGGCTCGACGCCCGTACGTTCTTCAAGGAGGTGTTCCAGGCCATCAGAAGATCTTGATTGACCAAAGGTACAAACGGCACCTGCTGTGACAGAATCTGCTGTACCTCCTCGTAGAGTCGTTCGCGCTTCTCCGGATCCAGAGTCCTCACCTGTTCCAACATCAATTCGTCGACCCGTCTTTCCCACTCGGTTGCTGACTGTTTCTGGTCGGGGTGCCACATGTGCATTTTCCCACTCGAAAGCAGGACGTTCATGTGGTCAGCGGGTTCCGGAGGAATACCGAGACTGAACAAAACCGAATCGTAATCCCCTGCCCCGATCCGCGAGATGACGGTTCGAAACTCTTCCTGCCTGATCCCTACCTGCATGCCCAACGCTTCCAGATCATTCTGAATCACAGCGGCAATCTTGCCCTCGAGACCTTCACTGCGTGTGAGGATCTCAAACTCGACCTGGCGACCCTGGGAATCCAGGAGAATCTCTCGAGATCTCTGGCGGCGCCAGGAAAATCCCGCTTTGCGCAGCAGCAGGCGGGCGCTCTCCAGGTTGTACTCATACTTCTGTACATCGACGGCGAACCACCGCTTGACGGAAGACGGAACCAGCCCCCAAGCAGGCCGGGCCTGTCCCTGAAAAACGTTCTGAGAAATGGTCTTCCGACTGATGGCAGTACTCACTGCCTGTCTAAATTCGAGCTCTCCAAACCAGCTGCGCCTGAGCCTGACCGAGCCAGTATCCTTCCCGGTCGGAACCGGAGTCAGGTTGAACCAGTAGATCATGAGACGGCCAGACGGACCAACGTTCGCTACCTTAATCGGCTTACCCTGCCTGGAAAGATGGAGAAAGTCCCCGGGAGTCAACAGGTAGTCGATCAAATCGAGCTGCCCAGCTTGCAGGCGCAAGACCTGATTGTTGAGGTCTTCTACATACTGGAGCTCAAGCTCTTCGAGATAGGGGAGCTGAACTCCATTTTGATCGACCTTCCAGTAGTGGGGGTTCCTTTTGAATACCGTCTTTTGCCCCGCTTGATGTCGCTGCAGGAAGAAGGGTCCCAGACCTGCCATCTGCTCGGGAGGGGTTTCCAGACCCCAGTACATTTCGATATTCTTCTCGGCTTCGGTAAACAGATGCTTGGGCAGAACCGAAAACTGCGTGAGAAGATACTCGGCAGCTGCATGCGGACGGGGAAACCGCAACCGCAGGGTGTGAGAATCGATCGGGACCACCTGAATCGGTTCCCCTTCAATGAGAAATGCCTCTTTTTTCGAGTTCTCGGAGTCCTCATCGTAGATCCTCTCGAACGTGAACACGACGTCGTCGGCAGAAAGCTCGGCTCCGTCCGAGAAGCGCAGGTCTCGGCGCAGCTTCAGGGTCATCGTGATCCCGTCTTCGGCGAACTCCCATTCCCTGGCAATGGCTCCGGTGAAGGTTTGAGTCAAGGCGTCGAATTCCAGGAGCCTACCAGCGGTGAGGTATGCAACAAGCTCCGAGCGATTGTCTCGAGCGCCCAGCGGGTTAAACGTTCTAGGCTCACCCGCCAGGGCGTAACGAAGGGTTCCCCCTACTCTCCCCTGGGTCTCGACCCGAACGAAGTCCACCGGGATCGACGTCATCCGGCGAGCCACTTCGGCTGATTCCTGCGGAGCGGAGCAAGATGTTCCGAGAAGAAGAATCAGTGAACTGAGGAAGATCGGAAGCTTTCGGCTCATTCTAGGAACCCCACCACGACTCTACGCGCTTCTGCGGATGGACTACACCACTTTCTGCCCGAGAGGGATGTCATAGAACTTGACCCGCCGACTCGACTTGAGGCTGTCGTGAATGAAGCAGACATGAGTACACCAGTTCGGGACAGAGTCGCTATCTCGTCGAAGCTGAGATCGCCGGGCTGATTGAGATCCTGCCAGTAGAAACAGGTGTCATAGCGGGCATTGCAGCGGCTGGTGACGAAGAAGATGAGGGTGAGACCCATCGAGCACCCTTTTACAGGAATCCCCAGACACTGGCAACAAATCCGACCGGGGCCTTCGAATGCTGAAGCCACCCAACAGAGTACAGATCAGAGGGGAAATCACCACCGGACAGAGTGTGGCGTCAGCTACTCAATCAATCACAACCGTGCGGTTGGGTGCGATCATCCGGTAGCGGATGCCCCTCCACTCGATCGTCCTGGTGAACAGCGAACGGACCATTCCCAACAGAGACAGAAGAGATGCCAACGGTCCCCAGAAAATGTAGGCCCAACAATAGTCTCTCATCTGGAGTGCCTCTTCTTCAAAGATCAGCGTCACTGCCCTGAGGCGGAGCCATCCTTTCAGACATCCCAGAAGATAGACCGAAGCCCAGATAAAAGCCAGCAGCAAGGTCGACTGCCCCCGTCGGGCTGAACCTACCGTTGACGCCACGAGCAGAAAAAGTCCACCCCCCCAAATCGTCAGTACGTTGAGAAGCTGGGCCGCAAGCGCAATACCCGCAAACTTGGGAGCGCAGAGTCTGGTGATGAGGAGCTGGCGGTAAGTCCATTCCAGGAGGGTTCGCCAGGTCGAATTCTCGTAGGAGAAACTCAGACATTGGGGCTGAAAACATATCGACAGCCCCGCATTACGGACGGCTTGAGTCAAGCCGAAATCGTCGCTCAAGGCTTCAGCCCAGTAGTCCGCGACACGACTGGACTCGAAAACTTCCCGCCTGAGAGCCATTGCACCACCCCAGGCGAAAAGGCTGTTCCGCTCTTTCATCAGGGAGCTGATCCCCGCATTCCAAACGGACCGTAGAATCGAGGCGGAGGAGCGGTCAGAGGGCAGATACCAACGAAAGCCGGTACTGGCGCCCACCTCGCGATCAACCAGCGGCACCACCAGGAAGCGCAGCCAATCCTGCCGAGGCCGGATATCCGAGTCTCCGAACGCAATGACCCTATCCTGATCGCGAAGGAATTCAAGGGCGTACAGAAGATTCTCGACCTTCTGGCTCCGGTTCCGCGCTCTCCCGGCCAAAAGCAGCTTACCATTGACTCCGGGATGATCCTGGAGAGATCGTTCCAGGACGCGCACGGACGGATCGCTGGAACTGTCCGTGACCAGCAATAGCTGGTAATCCGGATAGTCCAACTCACAGTAGGCTCGAAGATTCTCCTCCAGCCCAGGATCGATTCCCCGGCATGGCAGCACCAGGGTCACGGGAGGGGCAAAGTCTCCTGGCCGATCATGTTGGCGTCTTCGGAAAAAACGCAGATGGCGGATTCCCTCCTTCAAGGAGTAGAGGGCTTCCAGCAGGGAGAGCATCGCAAAACTGATAAGAAGCCAGTTGAAGGACACGGCTACTTGATTGCCGGACCTTGGAGCCAGTCGTAACCAATCTCTGTATCGTCGTGCGAAATCCTGCACTCATCTTCAGGGTCGTACACCCGAGACGTGAGATAGAGTAGGTTCGCAGGTCCGTCAATACACTTGCAGCCGTGGGCCACGCCAGGCGGGATACAGAGCACTGCCGGCGGTTGGTTGTCTCCCAGAAAAAGCTCCATGGTGGTTCCGTGGGTGGACGACTCAATCCGAGTGTCGTACAACACGACCTTCAGAACTCCACCGCATACGTACCACCAGTCGGTCTGCTTCTTGTGGATATGCCAAGCCTTGACCGTACCTGGGTAGAGAAGGCTGTGGCTCCATTGTCCGAAACCATCGGCGAAGAAATCGTCGGAAACTCTTATGATTTCGCGAAAGAATCCCCTATCGTCCAGGTGGGTAACCAACTCCTTAGAAACGACTCCTTCGATCACGATCGCAGCTGCTCCAGACAATTCCTCGAAAACCAATAGTGGAGGCGGCTCCACACTGTCCCGTGCAAGGGGCTGGTATTACAGTCCACTAGGAGCTTCTTCGCATGGTCTTCACCGTGCCGTCGCGGGTGAGAGTGTAACCTTCCGGAAGAGATTCCTCCACGCGCGCGCGGTGCCCCCTGACTCTCCAACCCGCCTCCGCCAGCCGCTCCAGGATACCCGCTCGAACCCGAGGTCGGTCTTCGGAATCGAGATAGCACTTCAGGATTGCCTCCCGCACTTCTTCCTCGGGTTGGCTGAAGAGGTAATCAAGAGTGCCCAAACACACATCGTCGTCCTCGTCCTCTAGAAACAGGCGCATTGTCTGGAGTAGTTCCGGTGAGTGGAGCTCGTCCAGAAGACGGATCAGCTGCGCCTTCGGTTCTGAGCTGGCCGGCGGATACTCCCAGTGGTAACGGAGAACTTCGTTGATGCTGGCCGTCAACTCTTCTTCTGAAAGAATCTCCCTCAACGCCCGCACCGGCCAGTAGACCTGCCGCTCGCGCTTCAAGAAGGTCTTTATTGGCGGCACCGCCTTGGGGCCGAGCCCTACGATCCACGACAGGACGTCTTCCTTCTCCTCCTCGTCCTGTACCAGCGGCGAAGAGCTAATGGTGAATCGATCGAGGAGTGCCAGAATGGACTCGGGTGTGCCGATTTCCCAGAGCCGCCGGGCTCCGTTGATTCGGACCGCTGCGTCCCCGTGCGGCTCTTTCGCGCGTTTTCGCGCCTTGCTGATTTGCTTTTCAAGCGAAGGTCGGAAAATCGACAGTATGTCCATAGGTCTTAGATCTCGAATGCTCAATCGCGACAGTACCTGGACGACAGAGCGACCGAAGGGGCTCCCGAGAACGACTCAAGAACTAACACAGCGCCCGCACTTTTTCAAACTTGACGTTGGGGCTCTCGCAACTGCTCAACTGACGTCATTGCATGGCTCGGTTGGACCGGAAAGAAGAAACCTGTACCCTCTTAGCCAGCGAGGGACACTGATGAAAGCAGTTGTTATCACACGCCCCGGAGGAGCTGACGTTCTTGAGATCGAGGACCTGCCGGAGCCACGTCCCGGCCCTGATCAGGTCCTGGTCAGGGTGCGTGCGACAGCTCTCAATCGGGCCGACATCCTGCAACGGGAGGGACACTACCCGCCACCTGCTGGAGTCAGGACGGATGTACCAGGGCTGGAGTTCTCCGGAGAAGTCGAGGCCGTAGGGTCAAACGTCAGGGAATGCAAGGAGGGCAGCCGTGTGATGGGGCTCCTACCAGGCGAATCCTATGCCGAGAAGATTGTGACCTGGGAGCGCCTGACCCTGCCCATTCCACCCAACCTGTCTTTCGTGGAAGCAGCCTCTATTCCCGAAGTGTTCCTCACAGCCTACGACGCCTTGCTGCTGCAAGCGCGATTGAAGGCCGGTGAAGCCGTGTTGATTCACGGCGCAGGGAGTGGTGTCGGAACAGCTGCAGTTCAGATCGCCCGCCTGACCGGTGCCGTTAGCTTCGGCACAGCGAGTTCGGACGACAAACTCTCCCGCGCTGCCCAACTGGGCCTCGACATCGGGATCAACTACAAGCATGAGGACTTCGCCGACATCGTTCGCGAACACACCGGCGGACGTGGAGTCGATGTAGTTCTGGATGTGGTGGGCGCCCCCTATTTCGAAAAGAATCTGGACTGCCTTGCTCCCCGGGGACGGCTCCTGCTCGTCGGCTTGCTGGGTGGCCCAACCGCCAGTGCCGACCTGAGTAGGATCATGGGAAAGCGCCTCACAATCCTGGGAACCGTCCTGCGACCGAGACCCCTGGAGGAGAAGATCGCCCTGTCGCAGAAATTTCAGAAGCTGCTACTACCCTTGTTCGACAAGAACCGCCTCAAGCCTGTCGTAGACCGAGTCTTCCCTCTCGAAAAAGTGGCTCGCGCCCACACCTACCTCGAGGAAAATCGGAACTTCGGCAAGGTCGTGCTCGAGATAGCCAGTACGCTGTAACACAGATTATGGCGTGTATGCAGCGTACTAGGAGCCCGCTTTAGAGCGGTGAAGGACGAACGTGCGATCCGCGCCTTAGCGCGACCACGTTCTCGATGTGGTAGGTCTGTGGGAACATGTCGACTGGCTGAACCTTCTCCACTTCATAGGAGCTGCCAAGAACCTGCAGATCCCGTGCTTGTGTGGTTGGGTTGCAACTCACATACACGATTCGCTCTGGGGCCAGCATCAGAATCGATTGACAGACCTCCTTGTGCATGCCGGCTCGGGGCGGGTCTACCACCAGCACATCGGGACGACCGCGGCGTAGGGCGAAGTTTCTTGTCAACGATTTGGCCGCGTCCAGAGAGAAGAAGCTGCAATTCTCGATGCCATTCTCCGCCGCGTTGGCTCGAGCTCCCTCCACGGCTTGCTCGTGACTGTCGATGCCCACCACCTTGCGGCAATCTGGCGAAAGTAGGAGAGCTATCGTCCCTATTCCAGAATACAGGTCGTAGACCACCTCACTACCGCTTAGCTGCGCATACTCGCGGACCACCTGGAACAAATGGCATGCCTGAGAACTGTTGGGCTGGAAGAATGCTGTCGGAGAAATGCGGAAATCGAGGTCGCCGATTCGCTCGCGTATGGTTCCGGGGCCGTGATAAACGATCTCCTCCGAGCCATAGGCCACCGGCGAGAGCGTGTCATTGATTGCGTTGATCACAGTGGTTACTTCAGGTATCTCAACAAGAATCGCTTCGGTCAGCGGCTTCATCCGATCTGGACGGTTGTGACGAGTGACCAGGTAGATCATGCTTTCGTCTGTGAAAAATCCGGTGCGAATCACGAGATTGCGCAGATACCCTTCTCGCGTATTCGAGTTATAGGCCCGCCAACCCTCCGCCAACGCAACCTGACGAACCTTGTTGACGATCCGCACGCTGAGAGAACTCTGGAGATGACACTCGTCCAGATCGAGGATCTTGTCATAACGCTTGGGGATGTGGAGACCGAGAGCGAATCCCTTGTCAAATTCATCTCCAGTCGCGATCTCCGCCGCAGTCAACCAACGGTTGGTTCCGAAGCTGAATTCCATCTTGCTTCGGTAGTCGTAGATGTGGGGTGCCGGGAGCGTCGGCTCCACCGAAACCGAATCAAAACCGCCAATGTGTTCCAGTATCTCAGTCACCTGTCGCTGCTTGAAGAAGAGCTGTTGCTCATACTCCATATGCTGCCACTTGCAGCCGCCACAAACACCAAAATACTTGCACCGAGGATCCACCCTGTAAGGTGAGGATTCCAGCAACTCCTCCACTACAGCTTCGGCGTACGTCTTTCTCGATTTCACAATGCGTGCGAGGATTCTGTCGCCGGGGACAGCATTGCGGACAAACACCACCAGTCCGTCCGACCGGGCAACAGAATGGCCCTCAAAGGCAGCGGAGTCCGTTTCGAGTTCCAGGATCGTCCCTTTGGTCAACATAACTTCTTCACAGACGGCATCTTCTTCAAGACGGCGGGGTCCGATCATAGCAGATTTAGTTGGGGCGCTTACTGGATTAGAATGGTGGGAGATGAACACTCGCCGAAGTCTGCGAATCGGAAACGCCAGTGGATACTGGGGTGATGACCTCAGGGCCTTTCAGCGTCAGCTCTCTGGAGGAAAGCTCGACTACCTGACACTCGATTTTCTGGCCGAAGTCACCATGTCGGTGCTCCAGAAGCAGCGTGCTCGCGATCCAGATCTCGGATACGCCGTCGATTTTCTGGAGCTGATGCACGAGTCTCTCCCTCTAATCGAAACTAGCGGCTGCAAAGTGATCACCAACGCCGGGGGGCTCAACCCCCTGGGTTGTGCTGAGAAGGTCGCAGAGATCGCCGCCGAGCTGCAGCTGAAGACTAGGATCGCGGCCATAGACGGTGACGACCTGATGGATCGCCTGGACGAATTTCTCAACAAGGGCATCAGCCTCACCAATCTGGACACCCAGGAAGACTTCTCCCAGATTCGGGGTCGGGTACAGAGTGCCAACGCCTATCTGGGTTCCCACTCGATCGCCAGAGCCCTGGAGTTGGGGGCTGAGGTGGTCATTACGGGCCGTGTCATCGACGCGGGTATGGTGGTCGCTCCTCCGCTATTCGAGTTCGGCTGGGACCCGGAGGATTGGAATCGGATCGCTTCCGCTCTGGTTGCAGGTCACATCCTGGAATGCGGAGCCCAGGCCAGCGGCGGGAACCTGACGGACTGGAACGAGGTGCCCTCGTTTCTCGAAATGGGCTATCCCATCGTAGAGATGTGCTCCGACGGCAGCTTTCACGTCACCAAGCCCGAGAGCTCTGGAGGACTCGTCAATCGCAAGACGGTCACCGAACAATTGGTCTACGAGATCGGGGATCCGCACGCCTACAACACCCCCGATGCGATCGTCGACTTCACCTCAGTAAGACTGTCCAGTGAGGCAGACAACCGGGCCAGTGAGGCAGATAGCCGGGTGGGCGTCTCAGGGGTGCAAGGCCGTTCTCCCACCGACCAGCTGAAAGTCTCGATCTCCTACCAGAACGGCTTCATGGCCCACGGGACGATGATCGTCAGCGGGCCTCAGGCCCTCACCAAGTGCCGGTGGATTGCCGACTGCTTCTGGAACCGTCTGGGACTGGACTTCCAAGAAGTCAGCACCGAAATGGTCGGGTACAATGCCTGCCACCGGCACCTGGTGCCTCCAACAAATCCCCCGGAGATCCTGTTGCGGCTGGGTGCCAAAGACCCCCAAAAGAGCAAGATCGAAACCTTCGCAAAGCAGTTCACTTCTCTGCTCCTGAGCACGGCTCCTGGAGTAGCCATGGTAGGTTCCCGCCCCAAGATTCAGGAGGTGATTGCCTACTGGCCGACCTTGGTGCCCAAGCAAGAGATCACAACCCGGGTCGTCCTGATTCGCCCGAGCAAGGTACTCCAGGTGCCTTCGATCCGCGGCTCGCAGGCGCAACAACAACGGGAATCCGTTCCCGGACCAGCCCGGCCCGCAGAAACGGGCCAAGCGAGCGGTCCTACCGCCTCTACCGCTTTGGTGGACCTTTGCTACGGACGCTCAGGAGACAAGGGAAATATCTGCAATGTGGGCATCGTCGCCCGATCCGAGGCTATCTACCAGTGGCTGCAAGGCATCCTTACGGCGGAAAAGGTAAAGGAATATCTCGGCGATCTCTGCGAAGGCGAGGCTGAGCGATTCGAGCTTCCTAATCTGCTGGCCTTCAACTTTCTCCTGCACGATGCCTTGGGGGGAGGCGGAACCTCCTCTCTGCGCATCGATCCTCAGGGCAAGACCATGGCCCAGGCGCTGCTGATGATGCGATTGGACGTCCCGATTGCAGTGAGGGATTCGGCGTCGGAGTGATCTGGGTGACTCTGGATCATTCAGCGGGAAACTCTGACGTGGACCCTGAGAACCATCACCTACGCCGAAGGCGTTACTGCGAGTAGCCCAGGGTTGGCGATGCGCAGCGAGCTACCCTGGGTTCAAGTTGCCCCTGTCTCTTCTACACTGAAAGTGTTATTGCCAAAATGTCACCTATGTATCGGGAGCTACTTTGCTGCAATAACCCCGTTGGGGTAAAGCATTTTCTTGACCGACCTAGACCCAGGGTAGCTCGCGTCGCGTCGCCAACCCTGGGCTACACGCAATAACTCCTTCGGCGTAAGAGCATGTCCTAAAAAGCCTGTCACGACATTCTAGCTCCCTTGCATTTGGACAATAGTCCCGCCACCTGAGTGCCGACCTGCCCGCTGGACGGAACCCGTGACACATCAAAATGCGTGAAAACAGGTTCCTGCTCTGCTAAGCTGGAATGGTTCATCATGGCTTGGGGAGGAAAGATACTCTTAGTTCTCAGTATGACGGCAGGGTTGCTGGCCCAGCCTCTCGATATCTATTTCATCGATGTCGAAGGAGGAGCTGCCACACTAATCGTCACTCCGCAGCAGGAGACCATCCTCGTAGACACCGGCTGGAGACGTGATGACAACCGGGACGCCGAGCGGATTCATCAGATCGTTTCCACCAAAACCGGCCTCAAGCAGATCGATCACCTAGTCACGACCCATTTTCATCGCGACCACTACGGAGGGGTTCAGCGTCTCGCCCAGATACTCCCGATCCTGAACTTCTTCGACCACGGTCCCATGAACGATCTTCCTGAAGATCCACAGTTTTCGAGCTTCTACGTGGCCTATATGCGTGCCAACAAGGGACAGCGTCAGAAGTTGAGTCCCGGTGACCAGATTCCTCTGAAGAAGAGTAAGGTGCCGCTTCAGGTCCAGTGCATTGCGTCGAACAGGGAGACCATGTCCGATGCCAACGCCTCGCCCAACCCAGAGTGCAAGGGCTCCGCTCGACGAGAGGTCGATTTAAGCGACAATGCCCACAGCGTGGCACTCCTGCTCCGCTTTGGCCAGTTCGAGTTCCTGGACTGTGGGGACTTGACCTGGAATGTGGAGGCCCGACTGGCCTGCCCAACCAACATCATTGGCGAGGTCGACCTCTACCAGGTAACCCACCATGGACTGAAAAGCAGTAATCACCCGGCTTTGGTCAAAGGCATCGAACCCACCGTGGCGGTGATCAACAATGGTCCCCGAAAAGGGGGCGACCCAGAAGTTTTTTCGCTCTTGAAGTCTACACCGACCATCAAGGACATCTTTCAGGTGCACAGAAACCTGAAAACCGGACCAGAAGACAATGCCCCAGCCGACTTCATCGCCAATCTGGAAGGCGAGGAAGGCTGCCCCGGACGCTGGGTGCACGTCTCGGTGAGTCCCGATGCCTCCAGCTTCAGCGTGACCAATAGCCGCAACCAACTGACCCGGACCTACGCAGTCAAGTAACCCCGCCCAGGCAGGTTGGGGCTTAGTACACTACCTAGTCAGCGGAATCTGGCAGGGCGAATGCATCAATCGGAAATCTGGTTATGCACTTAACTCCGGATAGGTGACGGTGGGATAGAGCGAACAGGCTGTCAGGAGACGGTCGAAGAGCTCGGATTCCCAGAAACGACGATTGAAACGGTAACAAAACTCAGCCAGGTAACGTTGAAGGTGCTTGAGGCTGACCGCTTTCTGAGTCCCTTGGAGCTGAGTCTTGCAGTTGGAAATGAGGGTGTGAACCCATGGGAACTGTTCAAAACCCATCCCCACCCACTCGAGCCGGACGCGTTCATGCTGGTAGCCGGCTTGAGCTAAACCGACAAACGCGTGATAGGCGTCGCTTCGGATCTGAGCTCCGGGGTCGATCCTCGCCCAGGCGACCCGCTTCACATTGTCGCTGGTTATGTCATCGACCACATCCAGACTTAGAAACCTCGGCCCCCCGGCTTTCGTTATCTCCACCGCGGCCAGAACTTTGGCCTTGCCTTCGGTCCCTCGTCCTCGCTTGCGACCCCGACGATTTCTCCCTCGTCGTCGGCCTCCAAAGAAAGAGTCATCCAGCTCCACCAGGTGACTTAATTGGTAGCAGTCATTACGTTTGGCCATGGCTTGTCGGATCTTATGTCCCATCATCCAGACCGTCCGATAGCTTCCGATTCCCAGCAGCTTCTGCAGTCCCTTCATCGAGTAGCCCGCTTTGCAACGGCTCATCAAGAAGATGGTCCAAAACCAATATCTCAGGGGCACCCGCGTCTTGTGGAAAATCGTCCCGGCGGTGGAAGAAGCCTGATACCGGCATTGGCGACACTCCATCAATCGCCGGTGCTGCAACCAGTAGCCTCCTTGACCCCCACAACGGGGACAGACAAATCCTTCCGGCCAGCGTTTCTGCATCAGGTAACTCAGACAAGCTTCTTCTGTGGCAAAACGCTCTTGAAACTCCAACAAATTCATCTTTTCGTACATCCACTCACCTCCTGTCTCTCACCTTTTTTACTAGGTGGTGGTGACTTTTTCCGGAGTTAAGTGCATAACCAGAATCGGAAATGATGTACTTCCCCCCGTTACCAGCTCGGCGATCAGCCGTCCGGTGATGGCAGAAAGAAGAATGCCGTTGCGGTTGTGGGCGGTGGCGACAAAGACATTGTCAAAACCCTCGACCTGCCCCAGGAACGGACCTCCTCGCCTGGTGGCTGGCCGAAGCCCTGACCAGCACTTGAGGAAAGCCATATCCCTCAGCCCGGGAGCCACCGCTAGAGCCCAATCCAGCAACTCTTGGATTCCCTCGGCCGAAGTTGATTTGTTGTAGCCGACGGATTCGACAGTAGCACCCACGAGCACCTTCCCATCGGAGCGCGGCACCAGGTAGCAGCCGCTAGCGTGGATCACACGCTCGATCTTCCTGGGCACCGACTCGAGTAGGACTATCTGCCCCCGCGAGGGAAAGACCGGCAGATGGATCCCGAGTGATTCGCCGAGACGATTGGACCAGGCCCCGGCTGCCAGCACGAACTGATCTCCTTCGATTCTTCCGGCGGGTGTGATCGCCGCCTGCACCCGATCTCCCTTGGATTCGAAATCGATGACCGGGAGGGACTCGACTACTCTGGCTCCGAACTTCTGAGCCCCCAGGGCCAGCGCCCGCACCCAGCGGGGATTGCGAACAGAACCGTCATCCAGAAAATGAAGTCCCGCCACGGCAGAAGGACTGACTACCGGTTCAAGCTCCTGCAGATCGGGCGGCTGCAGGAACTCGGCTCGAATGCTCGCTCCGACAGAGCGCTCATACCACTGGCGGGCGTGGGCAATCTCCTCCTCGGAAAGAAAGAGGCGCAACCCACCGCTGGCTCGATACTCGGGATCCACTCCCGTGAGCTCGCGCAGCTCTTCGCACAGGGGGGCAAACATGGCGCGGCTCTGGGCCGCCAATTGCTGCCTCGGCTTGCGGCTTGATGGATCTCCATGGGTGAGGATCCCAGCCGAAGCCCAAGACGCCTCCCGGCCTACCTGCCCCCGTTCAAGGAGCAAGACATCGACCTTCTCCCGTGCCAGATGATACGCAATCGAGCAGCCAATGGCACCACCGCCGACGATCACGACTTCTGCGGACTGAACCATTGAGAGATCCTAAAGCCGCGTTGGGTACTCGATGGGCTAGGGAAATCTATCCGTGGAGATGTTCGGTACTTGAAATCGCGTGAGCCGAGTTGATATCGCGCTTCCAATCTTCCAACTCTGGTCCGGCCAGCTTCTCGGCCTGCTCTCTCAAATCAGCCATCTGCTCCTGGTCGAAGCGCTCGAAACCCCGCGCGAGACGCACGTCATCCTCCAGCTGGCCCAGGGTAGTGCATCCCAATGCCAGGCAATGGATGGGAAGACTCAAGACGTAGGAAATACAGTTCTTGGCGCTGAACGACTGGAGAAGCTTGGCGTTGGCGGTGCTCTTCATCCCCTGGATTCCCAGACCCTGCTTGATGGCTTCAGGTAGCACCTCCCTCTCGAAGCTCAGATAGGAGGGATCTGCTGGGTTGAGAGGCATCAGGATGGTGTCGAAGTCGGAATAGCGCTTCATCATCTCCATGTGTACCGCCGGATCGCTGTGGCCGGTGAACCCGATGAAACGCGTTTTCCCCGCTTTCTTGGCCGCCTCGAAGGCCTCTATAGCGCCGCCGGCTGCAAAGATCTGGTCGACTTGATCCAGCGTTGAAACGGCGTGAATCTGCCACAGGTCGAGATAGTCCGTATTGAGCCGCTTGAGGGAGGTATGCAGCTCTTTGTCCGCTCCAGCCCGAGTCCTATCGGTGCTCTTGGTGGTAAGAAAGATCTCCTTTCGGAAGGGGGGCATCACCGCCCCGTAGACTTCCTCCGAACGGCCGCCCCAGTAGGAAAAGGCATTGTCAAAGTAGTTGACGCCAAGCTCATAGGCCCGCTGCGTAATGGCCTTTGCCTCGTCGAAGGAAATCAGGGGAAAGCGCCCTCCAGCCTGCCCAATGATCGTGAGATCCTCGCCAGTTTTGCCAAACGTCCGACGGGGAATGTCTCCGAGTGATTTCGTCTGATTGCCGCAGGCAAGGCCCTTCAGCGCCATCAATCCAGTCCCGATGCTGCCAAAAAAGGTTCTGCGGTGCATATTGCTTTTCCTCCCGAGTAGATAGCCTGAATGATAAGCGATGACGGTCCTGGAGGGAAGAGGATTGACTCTGCCTGAAACTGTTCAGGGCGGGGATAGGGAACCTTCCTCCCTGACTACTCACTACTCACTGTCCACTGTTTTTCACTGTTCACTGCTCACTATTCAACTATCTGGCCACCACTGCCTCGGCGTAGCGGAGGTCGCCCGTCTTTCCGTCGTAGTACTGAAAAACCACCTGAGGTTTGGGAAAGGCTACCCAGCGCTCCTGGCCTAGACGCTTGGGGTTGTTGAAGGCGTTGTTGACCTGGACCACGCAGTAGGTTGGATACTGCAGATTCTCCCGTGGAATGTCGTTCCGGAAATAGGTTGACCAACGAATATCAACCGGCCGTGGCCCATACTTGAAGCGTCCGCTGGCCGGACGATCTCCCTCGTCGCTGGCCCAGTGGTTAGAGGAGTTATGAGGGCCAGAGGCGAACTCCCAGACATTGTCCGTAATCTTTATGACGAAGCTGTTGTGGAGATCTCCGGTTAGTACCAGTACCGGTTGATCGAGGCTGTCCCAGAACCGGATCAGCTTCTCACGCTCGTCCAGAAAGACGGTCCAGGCATCGTCCTTGTTTACTGTCCTCACCTTCCCTCCGCCGACGTGGGGAACCATGAAGTTGACGGTCGAGACCACGAAGATGAACTCGGCGTCACTCTGCTTCATCCCCTGCATCAACCACTCCCGTTGCTCCTTGCCCAGCATGGATACGCCCGGCTTGTCGGGCTCAGCAACATCGTGCATTTCCCGCTGCCCCCGGTTGTCGAGGACGAAGAAGTCACAGTTACTGACGCGCATCTGGTAGTAGGAACGCCGACCAATGGAATAGGAGACAGTCCCGTCTACCTTGGCAGCAGGAGCGATCCGAAGCCGCTGTCGATCCAGGACCTCGACGATCTCATACACGCCCGCATTGGGATCCCCACCAACACCATCGAGGGCATTGTCGTTCACTCCCGCCGTATCGGTACCCCAATGGACGTGGAGATTGGAGGCTTGATTCAGATCGAGTCGAGTAAAGTCGGCCGACGAATCGGTCAGAACGTCACTGCTTGATTCCAGCCGTGCCCTGCCGAAAGAAATGCCCTGCTGGAAGGAAATGGGATTGCTCCAACCCAGATAGTCGTACCAGGCTCGAACGCCGACATCCCGGTAGACGGCTCTTCGATCGCGCAGTCCGGGAGTGCCTGCACCCCAGACGTCGTTCAAGATCTCGTGATCGTCGTAGGTAAAGAACGTCGGGATATAGCGGTGCCAACGAACCAGGTTCTCCCCCTGATCCAGAAAGTGCTTGTAGTTCTGCCATACCCCCACCAACGTAGGGGCGACCTTCAGTACCTGGGGCACCTCGGCCGCAGCTGCTTCGACCTGCGCCGTCCATTGATCGACCTTGTATTCCCGCTGGGTTTCATAGAGCCAATCGCCGTTGAGAATGGCGAAGTGAATCTTGTCCTTCAATCGCTCGAGCATAGTCTTGAAGGTCGGCAGCGCCGGACCAGTGACGCCGGTCTGATTGTTCCCACAGGCGAACTCGAAGCTGAAATTGAAGAGCCCCTTGGGATTCAACTCCGGATCGACGTACTCAGCAGAGTCAGGAAGGGTCTTGAAGGATCCTCTGCGGCCCGACGGTCGCTCACTTCGAGACAGGAACAGTTCGTAGAAGTATTTGGTATTGGCTCTCAAACCAGAGAGGGCTACCCAACCAGTGTTGTCATGCTCGAGTTGGGTAGAGACAACTGGGCTCGTGATTCTGAGTTCTGCTGGTGACAAACCGTAGCGCACGCCAAACGAACCCGTCTGCGCGGTCCGGGCCCATATGCGGATTCCGTTGGGACTGAGGCGCCCCAGAATCGGTCCGTGAGTGATGTGGTTCTCGGTTTCGGCTACTGCTGATGGAATCCCGAGGCTACAGCAACCGAAGCAAACGGCGAGAAGAATCAGGTTGAATCGCGGCATAAACGAACCTCCTCTACTTGGGTTACAGTCAGCACCGGGCAGACGCCCATCAATGCCGCTGGATCGTTCGAGAAAGCAACTCTCCGATCCATGGAAGCCTGAAGCGCGAGCGAGGGGTTGGGGAGCAGCACACATCGTGCCAACTCCTCTGTGTGGCGTCGGTTCAGAGCCCGTTTGTCAGCCGATGGTGCCGCGGCCCAGCCCCTCGCTCGCGCTTCAGGCTTCCATGATTTGTCGCAACGACTATCTTAGGTGTTTGTCAGCGAACTTGAGATATTGGTCCCAGTCGTAATCGGTGACGTCATGCTTACCACTCCGAATGTGATATCCGATGGTGTTCATGATGGGCTGATTCACCGGCGGCATCGACTCCTTGTGCAGCCCGGTCTTACCCAGGAGCCGATAGACTGGCGAGGCGTGCTTGGTCGACAAAAACTCTCCCGCGGGGTCGGCCCAACGATCCTCTTGAGCGCTCGCGACGTAGACCGGGCGCGGCGCAATCACGGAGATCAGCATGTGCTGATCGACCGGTAGCGCGTCCTCGTTGTCGTTGTATTTGGAGAAGTTCTTACAGAACCAGTGTGGAAATGCGGTATTGATCCGCTTGACCGTCTCGCCGAAGCGACGGCGGCTCAAGGCAGCCCCTCCGCAACCCGAGTTATTGGAGATGACCAGAGCGAAACGCTCGTCCTGTGCTCCGGCCCACAGCGCTGTCTTACCGAGGCGGGAGTGCCCCAGAACAGCCACCTTCCGACGAATGATACCGGGTTCTTTCTCGAGGTAATCCAGTGCCCGGCTGAGTCCCCAGGCCCAGGCGCTGATCGAGCCCCATTGATCCGGGGCCGGCTCGCTTTGAGTTCCTTCGTAAAAGAGGGGATGGACTCCATTCTGGAAGCCGTCATCAAAGTCAGGATCGATGTCTCCATAGTAGGCCGTCACCAAGGCATACCCTCGAGCCAGAATCTTTTCCACTGGCCAGCGGTTGGCGCTGACACCACGCGAGGCTTCGGTGGCCCGATTTTCGACGACGATTCCTTCCTCTTTGGAGGGACGCATCCACTGGTCCGAGAGCGTGATGCCGGGATCAGCGTGAATCGAGTGGTTGCCGTTGAAGTTGAGCCCCAGAAAGGCGGGCACCGCCTCTTTCTCACTATTGGGGAGGTAGATCAGCAGGTTGATGCTGGGGCCTGTTTTATCGCTCTTGAAAAAAATCGAAACCTGTTTTCGGGTTGCCTTGCCGTCCAGGGCCGAGGGGTCAACCGACACCTTGTGAGCTGTTGTCCGTGGTCGTCCAGGGCTTTTGCCATAAACGTGAGTCTCGAAGAGTTTGAGAATCTCCACTCGCCTGAGTCTGCGCCAGGTCTCTTTGTGCGTAATCTTGCTTCCGCTGGATGTCAGCAAGGGATCCGGAAGCGTGTAGGCCGGCACCTTCGATTCGTCGTAATTAAAGGACTCTTCCTCGTCTTGAGCGGATGCATTCCAGATGAGTCCCAGTGTGACCCCACAGAGGATCGTGATAACCCGCACAGTCGGCACCGTCTTAGTCGAAAACAACGACAACCTCCTCCAGAACCGGCGACACGGCCCCGGTTGCTGTTGGATTGAGAACAGCCCGATATTGCATCGCCTGGTGGGAAGCATCGGGACGGCGTAGGGCTCCCGGCTGCTCGTAGTAGGTGCCGGCGCCTCCTGGACCCATCCAGGAAGCCTTCTTCAGCCTCGCGGCGGCAGCAGCAGTGCGAACCTGCAGGCGCACCCGGCTTCGGTGCGGCGTCTGGGCCTTCCAGGTAATGCTGCGGGGAACCGAGTCGCCATAGACGTGCGCCGAGGAGATGTAGTCGTATTCATGACGCCGATCATAGATGTTGCCCAGGTCGACACCGGAGTCGTTGTGGGGTCCACGCGCGGGTATTCCCAGTCTTCTGTCGGGCTGAAAACCATCTGCGCCTCCCCAGTAGAGAAAGGAGTCGGTGACGTGATCGCCAAAGGACCCGATCTGGTTGGGATCTCCCTCGGAACGATGACAGACCCAGAGAATATCGTTGTAGCCGTCCTGGTTGAAATCGGTGACCAGACTCCCTGTGCCCGAATTGGTAGGAAGCGTAAACATTCGCTCGGGGGGAAAGCCATCCGGTCCCCCTAGATAGACTCGCGACAGGGTCGCACGGCTAGAGCCTGTGTTGTAGTTGGGACAGAGCAGGTCCAGCCAACCATCTTGGTTGACGTCCGCCACGGTGATAAGGATGGTCCCCTCAATCTCGAAGGAGTCTCGCCTTTCTTCCGAGTACTCTCCCTGGCCCTCGCCCCAATAGACGAAACCGGTGGTCAGGCGGGAGCCTGCCTCGATGGCCCGGCTGAGCACTAGATCCAGTGATCCGTCCTGGTTCAGATCTGCCACCTCGACACTACGGAGTCCCTTTGATCCGGGAACAAAGCTCCGGCGAGACGAAGCGTAGTTTCGTGTGCCGTCTCCCCAAAAAACAGGGACACCTTCATCCCCGCTGGCGAAGAGCAGATCGAGGAACCCATCCTGGTTGAGGTCGGCAACTGTGGGAATTCCGGCGGGTCCTGTGGGAAGTTCCAGACGCTCTGGTACCACGAAACCATCCGCTCCTCCAAAAAAGACAAATGCACCCTTCTCTTTATCGGTCGCTTTGGGGGCATTGGAGAGCACAATATCCAGATAGCCGTCGCGGTCGAGGTCGGCCACAGTGGCTCCGGCACTTCCATTCCCGGTCAGCGCCGAACGACTGGTGGGAGAAAAGCTCTTGGGGCTGCCCCAGTAAATATGACTCTCCTGCTTCCAGCGCACGGTCTCTCCAAAATTGGACACGATCAGTTCGGTCCATCCATCGTCATTCAGGTCGGCGGCGGCCCACTCGTAAGGATCGACGGCTGGTAGGGACAGCCGTCGTTTGGCACTGTAAGTCCCCTGCCGATCTCCCCAGTAGACATAGACGGGACTATTCCCTCCCCGACTGCGACCAACGGTGTTGTTGAACAAGAGATCCAGATGGCCGTCCCCATTGAAATCGGCGGACAGGTGCCTACGGCCCCCTGGGTAAAAAGGGAGGTGCGCCGCGTCTCGAGAAATCCTTCGGGCTTGTTCCAGAAGATGTAGGAAGGCACATCGAAGGAAAAGTGCTCTTTGTAATTGGAGACGACGATATCCTTCCAACCGTCCTGGTTCAGGTCCGCTGTCGAGACGCCCCAAGCTCCGACGGTTTCGAATTCCTGACGGCGTTCGGCCGAGAAGCCTTCGTCCGAGCCCCAATAGAGGTACGAAAGCGTGAGAGGATTCCCTTCCGCCTGGTGATTGCTGCAAAAGATATCGGGTTTACCATCGTTGTTGAGGTCATCGACTGCACAGCCACGGGCGTTGTGGGTAGGAAGCTCCACCCGATGCTGCTCGGAGAACTGCCCATCGCGATTCAGGTAGACGTAAGATACGGGTCCCTTCCCGTTGGCAAAGACGATATCGGTGTGGCCGTCGGCGTCGACGTCGGCCAGTTCCACCGCCCAGGCCTGGTGAGTCGGAAGTTCGCTCCGGCGGCCCGGATCGAATCCTTCAGGGCCGCCCCAGTAGACAAAAGAGTTGACGTCGGGGTTCCCGCCCGCCTCCTGATTGGCGAATACCACGTCGGGCCAGGAATCTGCGTTCAAGTCTTCTACAGCTACATCCGAGGCTCCTAGCGCGGGTAGGTCTGTGGAATTCTTGGGATTGAATCCCTTCTCGGATCCCCAATAGATCGGACAGGGCGACTCATAGCCGCCGCCCCGAAAACCGACCCGATACTCCCAGAACCCGGCGGACAGGGCGAAGATGATATCGAGATGGCCATCCCGGTTCAGATCGCCGATCGCACTGCCCTGGGCCGCCCGCGTCGGCAGCGTCAGCTTGCGCGAAAAGGGATGAAATCCCCACTGGGAGGCATCCTTGCGCTCTTGCAGCTCTTTGATTCCGCCGAAGTAGACGAAGGAATCCATCCCGTCCCAGGTTCCGTTGGTGTAATTAGCAAGGACCAGATCCATCTGGCCGTCGCTGTTCAGATCGGCGGCAGACGACCACTGGGCTCCGTCGTTCGGAATGTAGGACTTGCGTAAGCCGTCGAAGTCCTTCCCGTTGCCCCAGTAGATTTCCGCATCCAGCTTCTCTCGGTGGGGATGGGTGTTGGAAAAGACCAGATCCATGTATCCATCGTGGTTGAGATCCCAACGGTTGATCAACTGGATTCGCCCCCTTCGGGAGACGTAGGTGTTGGCACCTCCGTCCCCGAAGCTCCCGTCAGCGAAATCCTCGAAAGTAGTTTCGTGCCAGACGTCATTGCCCAGCAGGGGGAGGGTTAGCGTGAAAAAGATCGGTAAGACCCACAAGCAATCCCTGAAGAACCAAACCCGTTTCGACCAACTATGCATCGTCAATACTCCTCCGCAGCCCCCTGGTCGTCAGATCTGGGGCCCTTGGGATTGGCAAACGCTTACGCAAGACCTTGTGGACCCTGGAGCGTCTACGCCACAGCCTATTGGCGCCGCGATTTCTCCAGGTAGCTACGCGCAAACTCCAACAGCCCGGATGATCTCAGACCGATGCGACGTGCCTCCTCTTCGGCCCTCTCAATGCTCCAGTCATCGTGAAGAACCCTGTAGATGATCCAGAAACCGCCCACTCGGCTGGCGCTGGCGCAGTGGATGAACACAGGGTGATTGGACTCCTCCGAAACAATCCTCAGAAACTCGTCGACCTGCTCTGCCCGCAGGTTTGACGAATCAACTGGAATGTTGAAGAAATTCAAACCAAGAGATCGAGCCATTTCTTCTTCCTGCGGGAACAGATCCGTTTCCCCAGGTCTTCGCAAATTGAGAAGGGTCCGGACACCCTGGGTTTTCAGATTGCTCAAATCCTCGAGAGACGGCTGCCCACCAGTGCAGAAGTTCTTGCCGATCCAGAGAAAGTTTCTCGCCGAGATCGACGAATTTTCCTCACTCGAAGAAGCGAGGGAACAAGCGGCTAGGAGGCAGGCCAAGGGGATAAGGGCACCCATCATTGTCACACAGTATAGCTTCAGAACCAGGAGCACGCCACGGGCGGCACTCCCAGATCGACGGGCCGAACAGACCCCACCCGCAACTTGCCACCTCAATAGAACCCCAACTCTTCGATTTCCAACTCCGACGAAAAGCCGGTTCTCGAGGTGTAGTTGCTGCCACTGATGAACATGGAGTCAATCTCCGACAAAGGCATCTTCTCTCTAGATTGATCTACCCGGTAGAACTCTTCGAACGGGACCCGGCAGAGATTCTCCTTTCCCGGATGAAGCTTGAAGGAAGCGTAGTACCACCGGTCACCACTCCTCAACTCGACAAAATAGCGGAGATATCGGTCCGACACCGCCCGGATGTAAAACCCCGAATAGGCCGAGAGATCCACTCTGTCCCTTTTAGCGAGGGCGCACCACCTGTTTTCGCCGCCAGGGACGAACCTGGCGAGGGTGTACTTCCACCTTTTGCCGCTGCCGTTGGGGTCGAGAGAGGCTACCGAAACAGGATCCTTCTCCACCCTGAAAGCCGATAAATCAATAGGGTGAGGCTCCCACGCTCCCGGATCCTGCTCCTGCTGGTCCGACGTTTCTGCAGGCTGGACCAGAATCGGATTCGATAGGATCCAGGGCACTTCAGACGAAAGAAACGGATGTTCCACAAGATAGACCTCTGCACGGTAGGTCCCCGGAGCAGCCGGACCATATTCGAGCGGCGCATCCAGGACTTCCTCCACCACGAGGCCATCCCTCCTCAACACCACTCGCACCTTCTGTGCAATCGTTCCTACCGATACCCTCAGCCCTGCTTGCTGACGAAGCAGGCTGCCGCTGCGATAGGACTCACCACCTGCACGCGCCGTAAACTCGAAACTTTGAGGCTCGCCTGCCGCTCTCACGAGACAAAAGAAGTCCCCTTGCCGAATCGCCTGGAGTGGGTCTCCCCGATATCGCCTATCGATGCCCAGAGCCAGCGAATCGAACAGGGTCGAATACGAGGGAACAGGTACACCCAGAGCCCTCGCCAAGTGAAATCCGCCATGGGCGTTCACGGCGAAGAATCCTGACACCGCACTCCTCTGCAGCAGATCATCCCACCGGGACAAGGCCTCGGATGGGTGGGTCATAGCCGTCAGGAAGTAGGACTTCGAGAAGGGAAGGTAGAGGAACAGCAGGGCCCGGCGCAGCACGCTTGCCCGCTTGAGTATAGAGGACATGTTCATGACCTCGATCCCTGAAGGTCTGAAATCCACGTCCCAGTAGCTCCAACCCAGATCGGGATCTGCCGGATAGGCAACTACCGAATAGCCGCCCAACTCGTTGATGTCCGCTACCGCGTCGGGTGGGTGGGGAGGAAGCTTGAAGAGAGGTACCCGGTTTGCCCCGAAGAAGGTGAGGTGCCCATCCACCATGGCTACTTCCGAGCCTCCGACAATCTCAACGCCTCCGAGTTCGGCCCGGTAGATGGAAGCCTCGAAATGGGGTTTTCCATGGTCAGTTAGTAGGACCAGACCGACATTCGCCTCTTTTGCTGCTCTGGCTATTCCCTGCGTTGGCAGCAGGCCGTCCGATAAAGCCGAATGGACATGGTAGACTCCCCAGAGATAGGCATGTGATCGCTCGGGAACATAGCGACTGAGATACAGACCATAGCCGATGTAAGCCAACAAGAAGATACCCGTCAGGGCCAATGCGCGCTTCAACAAGAGCATAGGGGCTCCCCACTGGGTTCGATTAAAACAACTCGCATTTCTTTCCGAAAATAACATGGTAGCCCGAAGAACATCATGAAAGTCCTGGTTACGGGAGCTACCGGCTTCGTCGGGGCTCATACAGTGGCAGAGCTACGCCGAAGCGGACATGCCGTGAGGCTGCTGGCACGCGTCCAACAGCGAGTCCCAGCCGCTTTGGAGCCGCTGGGAGTGGAGGGAACCGAGACGGTTCTGGGTGACGTCACCGATCCGTCCTCGGTGGAACGGGCCTTGAATGGATGTGATTCGGTTGTGCACTGTGGCTCGATCTATTCGCTGGACCCGAGGGCTGCCCCCCGGATCAAGAAGACCAACGTCATCGGAACCACGCTGGTCCTGGGAAAGGCCCACGAGCTTGGGCTGGATCCAATCGTTCATGTTTCCAGCTTCGCGGCTCTGATTGGCATCCGGGGATCTACCCTGACCCCCGACTCTTCGCCTACGCGGCCGGCGGGTGCGTATTTTCGCTCGAAGGCCGACTCCGATTTGGTAGCTCGCAGTTTCCAGGATTCCGGAGCCCCCGTAGTCATCACCTACCCTGGATCCGTCTGGGGACCCCACGACCCCCATCTTGGGGAAAGCACCCAAATAGCCAGGAATGTCCTTCGAGGTCTTTGGCTAGTAACCCCAAGGGGGCGAGTGCCCATCAGTGACGTTCGTGACGTGGCCAGACTGCACGCTGCAATCATGAAAAAGGGACAAGGACCGCGACGCTACATTTGTCCTTCCCACGACGTGTCCCCCAGAGGAATCGTATTCAATCTAGCCCGAATCACCGAACGCAAGCTTACTACGATCGCGGTTCCTGCTTGGACTCTCCACTGGCCAATGAGGTTGACCGACGGGATCCAACGAATCCTACCCCTGCGTCTACCTGTCAACTTTCAGGCGGTCTACGTGGCGGGTCTCGATCACCAGCTGGACAGCTCACTCACTCAGGAGCAGCTTGGAATCACGCCTCGAGATCTGGATGAGACCCTGATCGACACGGTTCGTTGGATGGTTGAGAAGGGCTGTCTCAGCCGGAGACTGGCCGGCTCCCTCGGACACAGGTGAACTACCAGCGTTACGAAGTCCGGTCACCAATTAATGCGAGAATTCGGGCAGCTACTTTTTTTCAGAATTCAGAATATGGATGTAGATTCGACTTCAGGATCAGAAGCGTGAGTAGGAGCGGCGGTCCAGAGACCGCCGCCACGAACCCGACCCAGGGTTTCCCACAAACAAAATGACTAAGGGTATGCGCAAAAATAACTTGGCATTTTGGCATCTCATCTTCACACCATCTTCGGCCGCTCCTCAATCGCGAAATCCTCAATGTAGACCTGGCTACGCCTGCGGTTTCGCTCAATCGTTCGCAGCCAAATCTGGTGCAAATCTGAGCGCCAATTCTACCAAGTTATTTTTGCGCATACCCTAAGTGCGGAAACTGAGGCAATTAGTTCGGGTCTCCTTCGAGCACCGATTCTCGGTGTTCGCTATCGGACCAGAAAACCCCATCCGACCAGAAAGCTCCATTTGACCAGAGAACCCCATCCGACCGGAAGACTCCATCGGTCCAGAAGACGCCCTTGGTCCTGGCTCGAGTCCCGTTGCCTCCGACGCTCCCATGCGACCAAGAGACTCCATCTGAGCGGAAGATTCCGTCCGACCACAACATGCCCTCGAACCAGGAGACGGCGTCCGGCCAGAATACCCCACTGCCCCAAATCGGCGAGCTCTGAGGGTGCTCGATCAGGGCGCTGTAGACAAGCTGATCGGCTAAGCAGAAGGCTCCTCCAGCCACTACTCGTTCGCAGCCTTCCTGGTAGAGGTCACAATTCCTACCAAATCGGGAACAGTCCCTCTCCCACTTCATACAGTTCCCGGGACCGATGAACCAGTACGGCCTCGTCGCCTTCTTGACTCCTTGGCTCTGGACGTCGAGATTCCTGGCCAGCAATGACGCCGTTTTTGCATTGAGGAGCCCGTTGCCCTGCTCCAACATTGCGGGCTGATCCAGCTTGACGGCCGTCAGGGCAAGAATCAGCTTGACCAGATCGGGTGTCAGTTTCCCGTTGATTTGCAAAAGCTTGGCAACCGCACCAGAGACGAACGCCGTAGCCACGCTGGATCCACTCAAGGCCAGGTACTCACCACCCACAATATTCCCGGGAAGCCTTTGCTCCAACCAACTTCCAGGTACCAGGGTGGACGGGACGAGGTTAGCGGGGGCCACCAGGTCGGGTTTGAAGAGGCCGTCGATTGTGGGCCCTCGCGAGCCATAGGTAGTTGCAATATCATCGCCATGGCCGGGAGTCCCGCGGGTGTTGGCAGTGCCAACCGTTATCACGCTGGGCTCGGTTCCTGGACTCGTGATCCCTCCCCAGATCTTAGACTGCTCTTGGGTCCTACCCAGATTCCCCGCGGATACGACGGTCACCAGTCCCGCATCAACCATGCTCGCGACAGCTTGGCAAAGAGGATCTGCGGTGTAGGCCTCGATCGGTGGATGGCCAAGTGACAAACTGGCGACTCGGATGTCGTACTTCGAGTGGTTCTCGACCACCCACTGAATCGCCCGAACCAGATTGCTCGTATACCCCCAGCCCTGATCTCCGATCACCTTCAAGTCAATGATCTCCGCGCGACGGGCCCGGCCCCACTTGTCCACGCCACCGATAACTCCTGCCAGGTGGGTTCCGTGGCCGTAGCCGTCGTGAAGACGATTCGACTCATGCTCGCTGACGTCAATCACCTTGCCGGACGTGAAGTCGAGGGCCAGGGTCGCGGCGCCCTGCCCGGGCTCGCGCTGAATACCAGAGTCCAGAAGAGCAATGACGATGTTGGTGCCCTGCCGACGTACCTGGTCGAGCCCGATGGCACTTTGAAAATCCTTCAACGGTGAGAGATGCTGGGCCGCGCGAACAACTGCGTCTACGGTGATGTATTCGACCTCCTCCGACTCTAACAGTCGATGAATCCGTTCAGGGGGCAATCTAACCGCGTAGCCCTTCACCAGATCCAGAGCATCCGTACGCTTCAGACCGAGTTGACGGCGCAGGGTCTCGTTCCGGTGGAAGAATTCGCTCTTGACTTGAACAATCGCAGGTATTGGATAGGAGTACTCGGGCCGGGCCGAAACGAGCACCAACTCCCGCAAAAGGACGGGAGAGATCTTGTCGGAGTGTTCCTTCGGAATCGCCCCGAAGATGCTAGCGGGCGTGACCGCCAACACCAGACTGAAAGCTAGCACGATGCCAGGAACCGGCGACAGTCCCACAGGGTCTCTTCGCTTTACCATCTTTGACAACGCGCGGTGCAAAGGTCACCTCGTTCCCACTGCACCCAGGCCAGATCACCGGACCAATTGGGATGTTTACCTCAAACTTCCTCTTCCTCCCTTCCAGTTGGCAAAACGCCTAAGACCAGCCTCCTTGAAGCAATGGCCGTGCCAACTCCAACTGCCTCGGCGTCCTGGCGACAATCCGCCTGGGAAACCTGCTACGGGCAGCGCTGGCGGCTAGATTGCTTTCCTGCCAAATGTGAAAGGACTTACCAGAAGGGGCCGAAAACCGTCAAAGAAGCGGCGCAACCGACAAGATTCTGACTGTGAGCTGCCTTTTTTTCCTTCCCGTTTCTCGCGGTGGGGACTCGCGGGCGGGATGGGTCACTGTATAATTCCCATGCGGCGGAAGGTCGAAGAAAGTGCGAGAGGGCGTGGGTTCTGCGCCCGGGAGAACGGCCCCATGATCTGGGTCACCGCACTCCGCTTTGGATCACTCAGGTGGAAGCTTTACTTATGAGGTTATTGGCCCGCTTTGGAGCTACAATCGAAGATAAGAGATCAGTAGTTGGGTACGAGGAAGATTGTGCTGGTGTTCGCTCTCTCCTCGGTACTTGCCTTGACGTCGCATATAGTTCGGGCCGTGCCGGGTGCTGTCATCGATTCGCTTCACGGCAATTGGTGCTGCTCCTCGTTCTACTCTTCCTCGCCTGCCCCTTGTTCCCGGGAGTCCCCATAGGCATTGGAGGAAACGGCGCCATACTCAAATGGGACTCGTCCAATCCAATCGCCTACAAGATCGACCCCGGCACACTGGGGACCCGGGACCATGAAGACGGAGCGCAGTTGGCTCGCGATGCCTTCGACCGCTGGGAAGCAGTTGAAACCAGTACGCTAGGTTTTGCAGACACGGGCAAGCTGGATGTGGACGTGGATGTGACCAACTACATGCTCTTCCTCAACACCCCGCAGCCCGCCGTGTCCATCATCTTCGATGCAGATGGGGAAATCACAGATGACCTGCTGGGAGCAGGGGCTAGCAACAACGTCCTGGGCTTTGCCTCACCCAGCTTCCCAATCAATGGTCTCTACACCTACGGGATCGCAGTTCTGAACGGGCTCAAGGCGGAGCGGCCCAATCTGGCGCAAACGATAACCCACGAACTGGGACATCTGGTCGGCCTCGACCACACCCTGGTCAACCGCCAGATCCTAGCCTTGGAAGCCGGTCTTTTTCTGCCTTTGATGTATCCGATGTATCCGATATCTCTGACCGGTCAAACCCCCGACCCCAAGAAGGATGATATCGCCTGGATCTCGTGGCTCTATCCAACACCCGATTTTCAAACTGCATCTGGCACGATTTCTGGTCGTACCCTGCGCCGTTCCGGATTTCCCTTTCCCGGGGCCCACGTCGTTGCCGTGAAACTGGAACCCGGTCCGGACGACCTACCCATCGAGTCGCGATTCGAGGTCGTCTCCGCGGTATCCGACTTCCTGCTGCAGGCTAACGGCGAATTCGAGATTCCTGGTCTGACTCCGGGGGACTACTTCGTTTTCTTCGAGCCGATCGGCCCCTTTTTTACTGGGGGTAGCGGCGTGGGCCCGATTAACCACCGTTTCCTGGATTTCCCGAAGGATTTCTACAACGGCGAGAACGAATCCGGGTTTGCAACTATCGACGATCCGGGAGAAAGGATGCCCTTGACGGTCGTTGCCGGGGAAGAGGTGGATGGCATTGAATTGATTTCGAACAACACTCCTCCCGAGGACCGGGACGATGGTCTCGACGCCTTGGGCGACGACGACACTGTCCTGTATGAGTTTGCGGGAGGCTTCGTTTTTCCTTTTGCCGGCAAGGTCTTCGGATCAGTCCACGTCAACAGCGATGGCAACTTGACGTTCCTGGAAGGGGACGACGACTCCACGCCTCGCGATTTGGCTCGGATCTTCGGGTTGTTTGGAGACCTGCCACTGCCTCGAATTGCTCCCCTGTTCACCGATCTCGACTCCGGCCAGAGCGGGGAGATCCGAGCAATCCCGTTGCCGGGCCAGATCACCTTCGAATGGGATCAAGTGCCCGAGTTTTCCACCTCAGAGGATCCTTCTCCCGGGAACTCCTTCTCCGTCACCCTGTTGTCGACCGGGGATATCAAGTTTCAGTACGAGGACATCCAAATCACCCCTGACAGCGATGGAGTACAGGTTGTGACTGGAGTCTTCCCAGGATTCTTCGCTAGTGGGCCAGGAGTGGCTCAGGATTTGAGCTCGTTCGAGGAGGCTATCCCGCTCGACGGGGCACCGGCGTACGAGTCCTTTCAGGACGAGTCCTTCGATCTTTCTGGAACTGAGATCCACCTTCAGGCGGCCACCACACCATTCTACTTTCCCTTCTATCACCAGAACCCAGGATTTTTTACCGGATTCGCGGCCACCAACTTCGGCAGTTCCAGTTCCGCACTTACCTTCGCCAACAAGGAAGTGGACGGAACATCCTCTCCCGATCCTGACAACCCCCATGTAGAAGGTCTCTTGAGCCAGAAGCAATTTGCCAGACTCGGTTCAGAACTGTTTGGATCAGCGCCCAATGAACAGCAAGATGGCTGGGTCTATTTTCACGGTTCCTCCGGGAACATTGCCAGCTTCTTTCAGTTTGGGAACGGTCTCAGTGGTCCCCTGGACCAACTAGACGGCGGCGTCGCCCTAACCCAGCAGTCGAAGGTCCTTTACTTCACCCGGCTCTATCGGGGTGCCGTCTTCCCGACTGCCGCGGGTCCCCTGATGGCCGAGACGGTCATCAGCATCGCCAATCCGAATGCGGAAGAGATCGACATTGCCCTCAACTGTTTCGACACCGACGGTCAGCTGTTGGGGGAGACCGGACTGCGAACCATTCCTAGCGAAGGTTTTATTCGCGAGAGCTTGTCCTCGTTGATTGGCACTGAGGGACCCATAAGCAGCGGCCATCTGCGGGTGGACGTGATCGAGGGACCAGGAGCTGTAGGATTCGCTCTGATCCAACTGCCCGAAAGTATCTTCGGCCTGAATGCCGTCACCGACACATCTGCCCAGACACTCTACTCCGCACAGATGGCGAATGGAGGCTCGGCCGGCGTCTTCAATTTCACCAGTCTGAAGCTCGTCAACACCTCCACTCAGGCGCGAACAGTGGTGGTGACAGCAATTGCGGATTCCGGCGCAACTATCGGAACCTTTCAAACTACCCTGAATCCCGGTGGATCGCTTCAGAGCGATGTCTCGGGACTTTTTTCACTGGGTTCAAATCTGGGGGATCTGACAACCGGATCGGTGCAAATTGCGGCCGACGGTCCCGGCATCATCGGCGACGTTGTATTTGGCGATCCAGAGGCTGCAGCCTACGCTGCGGCGCTTCTCCTGCAGCGTCAGAGCCTGAGCGAGGCAGTCCTCAGCCAGGTGGCCGTCGGAGCCACAAACCCGACGGATCCCTCCACTCACTTCTTCACAGGTCTGGCGCTGTTTGTCCCCGGAGACTCCCCGGTAGATGTGACTATTCGGGTATTTGACCCGCAAGGGCGGCTCAAGGGTCAGGCTCTGGTGACCTTGGGGGCAGGACAGCGAATTTCCAGTGTCATACCGGAATTGATTCCTTCTATTGAGACGCTGCTCGGAGGATATATCCATATTGGAACCGAGGGAGGCTCGATCGTGGTCCAACAGCTCTTCGGCAACTCTTTACTGGGGTTTCTTTCCGCGGTGCCGGCGACGATTATTCAGTAGAACGGCACAGGTCTTGAAACCGGCTCCTGGATAATCCGGCAAAAGGGGAAAAACAACAATGATCGTCGGTGTCCCGTGCGAGATAAAATCAGACGAGTATAGGGTCGCAATGCTGCCCGTGGGGGCTCACCTCCTTACCAATGATGGGCACCGGGTACTCATTGAGAAGGGAGCTGGATTGGGCAGCGGCTTCGATGATGAGGCCTATGCGGACGTCGGAGCGGAGGTGGTCGGAACTGCCCAGGAGATCTTTGAACGGTCAGAGCTAGTGATCAAGGTCAAGGAGCCTCAGGAGGAAGAGATCTTCCGGCTACGCCAGCGACAAACAGTTTTTTGTTACTTTCATTTTGCCGCCTCACGTGAGCTCACGACGGCCTGCCTGGCGAGCGGGATCACTGCAGTCGCTTACGAAACTCTAGCGGACGAGAGGGGCCGGTTACCGCTTCTGACCCCGATGAGCGAAATCGCCGGCAAGATGTCCATCCAGGAGGGAGCCAAACACCTCGAAAAGCCCATGATGGGACGGGGAATCCTGCTCGGCGGCGTCCCGGGAGTCGAGCCTGCCAACGTGCTTATCCTGGGTGCAGGTGTGGTAGGAGCCAACGCAGCCCGCGTGGCGGCCGGATTGGATGCCAAGGTAACGGTCATGGACATCGATCTCGACCGCCTCCGGTATCTGGACGAGGTCATGCCTAAGAATGTGACTACGGTGTACTCCGAACCACATGCGGTGGAACGCTACGCAACCAATGCGGACCTGGTCGTCGGGGCCGTTCTCATTCCAGGCGGTCGAGCTCCCCTGCTGATCCAGCGAGAACTCTTGAAGAAAATGCAAAACGGAGCCGTCATCGTAGACGTGGCGGTAGATCAAGGAGGATGCATCGAAACCAGCTCTCCCACCACCCATAAGGAACCTACCTTCATCGTCGACGGCGTAGTGCACTACTGCGTCGCCAACATGCCAGGAGCGGTGGGTCGCACCAGTAGTCATGCACTCTGCAACGCCACCCTCCCCTATTGCCGCGAGCTTGCAAAACATGGAGTCGATTCGTTCGCGGCCCGGAGCGAGGGTCGGGCTGCAGCCTTGAACACCCGCGAGGGAAAGATCGTGAACCCAGCCGTTGCGGCATCGCTCCCCGACCTGCCAAGTGGATGATCCCCCTGGAAAAAGCGGCCACAGATTTGTGCCCTATACGACTCCAGGCAGTGAACTCGAAAATCCAAGGTACAAGGTACAAACAAATTACAAGCACCAAATTCGAAACACGGACTGGGACCGCTAAGGTACCCTGATCTTTTCACAACCTTGCCTTCGCCGACATTTGTGATAGCGTTTTGATGCTTAGAATGTGGAGCTTGTTTGTATCTTGTATCTTGGAATTTGACCTCTGGGTCCTCTCAGGCGCTGAGATCGAAGATCACCTTGGTAACCTCTTCCGGATGCCGGTCAATCAGCTCATACGCCTCGGCTGCCTTCTCCAAGGGGAAACGATGACTGATCAGATTGCCGACCCTCAGTTTACCTTGGTGGAGCAGCCTGATGATGGTTTGGTTCACTCGGACGAAGTCCCATTTTCGGTGATAGAGTCCGTCCGCTGTTGGAACTTCGGGTGCCAGACGATAGCCTCCGCTGCGTGAGTGAAGGATCTGACCGGCGCTCCGGCAAAAATCCTCCTCCAGGTGAAGATCGTCGGCAGGCCCATCGTACATCCCCAGCGCGATCACCCTGGGAAAAGGAGTTCCGCAGTGCAAGGCCAAGTTGATCCCACCACTGCTTCCTGACGCTTCGAAACAGAGATCGGCTCCGGTCCCGCCTAGAATTCTTTTGACCTCCCGACCGACATCGCCATTCTTGGGATTGAGGACGTAGTCAGCCCCTAGTTCCCGAGCAACCTGAAGTCGGCTGTCCATGAGGTCCACGGAGATCACTGGATCCGCTCCAGAGAGCTTACACAGCTGCAGCGTCAGCAACCCCACGACTCCCTGCCCCACCACCACTGCACTCTCTCCCAGCCGGATGGGAGCCAGCAGGACTCCATCCAAGGCAACCGTCCCCAACGCCACGAACACGTACCTTTCGTAATAGCCATCATCCGGTTGGGGAAGGGGCAAGAAGTAGGTATCGGTGGACCGATTCATTCCATCGATGCTGAAGATGGCAGTCTCTCGATGATGAGCACAGCAACCCACAACCTGGCCGATCTCGAAGCCCGCGACCTCGTCGCCCATTTCCGTAATCCTGGCCACATCCTCGTAACCATAGGTGAAGGGATAGGACATCGACTGTCCTTCCGACACAAAGCCGTCCGGATCGACCTGCTTGTGATGCCAGATCGCGCGCCCCCGATAGTGGGACATTTCCGTGCCATGGCTAATGGCGGAATAGAGCACCCGAACCTTGACCTCACGGGGACCTGGAGGACGATCCTGGTAGGAGTTCAGCTCCACGCACCTGGGAGAAACAAGCCTCACTTCTTGGGACATAGCAGAGCTCATCAAGGGGTCTAAAACAAACTCGAGCGAGCCCAGATGGCGACTCCGGTCAAGAGCACATAGAAGAGAATCTCCAGATTCTCCGTCCAGGGCTGGGTGCGTTTTATTGCTCCCCAGATGTGGACCACGGTCAGCAGAATACCGGCCAGGATGATCAGATCAAAGACATAGAGATGACTCTCCGGATCACGAGCCGCTTGAAAAGCAACCCAGACAACCGCAAGGCCAACCGCACCTAGGCTCCTACCCAGATACACCACAAGATTTCGTTCGTCTGGGATTCTCCACTTGAAGCATCTAGCCCAGGACAACGGAGCCAGAAAGAGGGGAAGCGCAAAGATGACCAGGAAGGCCACACCGGCACCCCACAAGAAGACGCTCGCAAACGCATTGAATTCGTCAATCATCAGGGAAAAGATTCTAATGTAACCCGACTCGTAAGACTACCGGAGCCCCGGCTACCTCGTTGACGGATCCCTGCCCCGGTGTTACGATCACTCGCTAGACTGCAGGAAAGGACTCCCAGCATGATCCGGTTGGACGGCCCTCAGTCGGTTCCCTTCTGCGACGGCTTGAGCCGCCGCGATTTCCTCCACGCGGGGTCCCTTGCCTTCCTTGGATTGACTCTTTCGGATCTCATTTCGCTGAAGGCCCGAGGAGCGGTCAGCCCAGAGAAAGACATCAACTGCATTTTTCTCTTTCTGGTCGGCGGACCCTCACAGATTGATACCTGGGATCTGAAGCCCGACGCCCCGGCAGAGATACGTGGACCCTACAAGCCGATTCCTACCAACGTCTCCGGCGTGCGGATTTCCGAATTGTTTCCCCGAATGGCAAGGCAAGCCGACAAGTATGCTTTGGTTCGATCCTTCCACCACAAGGTCAACGCACACCCTCTAGCTCACCATATCGTCCTCACGGGAAGGCCCTTCTCCCCGGGGATCAGCCATCCCAACCTGGGCTGCACCGCTCAGTCTTTGCTCCGCTCGCGATCCGATCTTCCCCCACATATCATGCTGCCTGTTGCCCTGCGGTCACGAAAAGGTCAATCTGCCGGCTTTCTGGGAAAGGTCAACGATCCCTTTCTCATCGATTCTGACCCTTCCACTCCTGACTTCCGGGTTCGCGATCTGGTGCCTCCCGAGTACATCTCGGCCGCTCGAGTGCAGCGGGCAGACAGTTTCCGCAGGTTGGTCGATTCCTCTTTTCAAAGGTTCGAGCAGGGCAACCCCGACACCAAGCTCATGAGTTCAAGTTTCAGCCAGGCCTATCGTATCGTCTCTTCCTCCGAGGCGAGAGAGGCCTTCGATATCCACCAGGAGCCCCAGAAACTGAGAGAGCGCTATGGCCAGAATCGATTCGGACAGAGTTGTCTGTTAGCGAGACGACTGGTGGAGCGCAATGTCCGCTTCGTCACCATCAACATGTTCGATGACTTCGGTGGGGCGAGTACCTGGGACATCCACGGATCCTCGCCCTTCAGCCCAATCGCGGCCTTGGACAGCCTCGGACCGATGTTCGACAATGGCTTCACCTCCCTGATTGAAGATCTCAACGATCGGGGCCTTCTGGACCAGACGCTAGTGGTTGCCATGGGTGAGTTTGGCCGCACACCCAAAATCAACCCTGCTGGCGGCCGCGATCATTGGCCTTTCTGTGCGACCATCTTGTTTGCCGGAGGTGGAGTCACAGGCGGCCAGGTGGTCGGATCCTCCGATCGCACCGCGGCCGAGCCCAGAGACCGGCCAGTGGGTCCGCAAGAAGTGCTGGCTACCATTTACCACGCTCTGGGGATCAACCTACACACCGAACTCCCAGGTCCGCAGAACCGCCCCGTGCCGATCGTTGACATCGGGGTCAAGCCCATCTCGGAACTGTTTGGCGGATGATTCTGACACTTTTCCTAGCCAGTGTCCTGATCGCAGCAGAAGATATGCCCGAGCTGCGAATAATCCCCTCAACCATCAATCTTTCAGGACCCCGTTCCTCCCAGCAGCTGATCGTGATCGAGCGCACGGAAGGACGGGGATCGGTAGGAGAGCTTACGACCGCAGCAGGTTTCACCTCTTCTCAGCCAGATGTGGCGAGTGTCGACACCCGCGGAAGGGTGGCTGCCCACGCAGACGGGCATGCGACCGTGACGGTAAGACTTCTCGATGGCCGGGAGGCCAGTGTGGAGATTGAGGTCAGAGAGACGAGCAGACCCTTCTCCTGGAGCTTCCGCAACCACGTTCTGTCTGTCATGACCAAGGCTGGATGCAACTCCGGTCCCTGCCATGGCTCGGCTGCAGGCCAGAATCACTTCAAGTTGAGTCTACGAGGCTACGCTCCCGAGGCGGACCACGAAACCCTGATGAATGAGGCACTCGGCCGTCGGGTACTACCGCTGGCGCCCGCCCACAGCTTGCTGTTGTTGAAACCCACGATGGCACTTCCTCACGGAGGGGGGAAACGAATCTCCGTCGACTCCGCGGGCTACCAGATCCTATCGGAGTGGATCGCTGCTGGGGCACCTCCTCCGGACAAGAGCGACCCCCGGGTCGAACGGCTGGAAATCTTGCCCCCTCAGGTTACGCTTGAACCCGGAGATGGACATCAACTCCTGGTTCGAGCCTTCTTTTCTGACGGCCACGTCGAGGATGTCACCCGCTGGGCCAAGTACAGCAGCAGCGACGGGGGGACGATCCAGGTTAGCCCCATGGGGAGGGTCAAGGCTGAAGCCAAAGGAGAGGCAGCAGTCTCAGTCTGGTATCTGAACCGGGTCGCCTCCAGCAGAATTACGGTGCCCTTCCACCATGTGAGTGATTCCAGCCCCTACCTCGAGGCACCGCGCCGTGGCGTCATCGATGAGCTTGTCCTTGGAAAACTGCAGGCGCTGGGACTACCTCCTCCGCGTCCTTCAAGCGACTCCCACTTTGTTCGCCGTGCCTACCTCGACGCGATCGGTCTCTTGCCAACTGGAGAAGAAGCGAAGGCTTTCACCGCTCAATCGGCTGCTGACAAACGAGCGCAGCTGATTGATGCGCTGCTGGCTCGTTCCTATTTCGTGGACTACTGGACATACAAGTGGTCCGATCTGCTTCTGGTCTCCAGCTCCAGGTTGACGGCTCCCGCAACCCGTGCCTACTACAACTGGCTCCGCCGTGCGGTCGCGGAGAACCGTCCTTGGGACAAGTTGGTGCGCGAGTTGGTGACGGCCTGGGGAAGCAACATCGAGAACGGAGCTGCCAACTACTATGTCCTCCATAACGAGGCTACCAAGGTGGCGGAGAACGTCACCTTGACTTTCATGGGCCTGGCGATCGCATGTGCCCGGTGTCATGACCACCCGCTCGACCGTTGGACCCAGGACGATTATTACTCTCTCTCCAGCTACTTTTCCAAGGTCGGCCGCAAGGACGGCGACGCGGGTCAGACGATCGTCTTCGCGGCCAGCGGCGGCGACGTGCCGCACCCCCGGCTGGGAGCCCCACTACCTCCGCGTCCACTGGGAGCCAGAATGGCCGCACCGGTCACTCCTGGAGACCGCCGCCAGGACTTTGCCGAATGGCTCACGTCTGGGAAGAACCCCTACTTCGCCCGGTCCCTGGTCAACAGGATCTGGTACCACTTCATGGGAAGGGGGCTGGTGGATCCCATGGATGACCTGAGAGATACGAATCCTGCTTCCAATGAAGAGTTGCTGAGAACTCTCACTGCCGATTTCGTCCACGGTGCCTTCGACGTGAAGGAGTTGATTCGTACGATCATGAATTCGGCCACCTACCAATCCAGCTCAGCCGGACAAGGGAGGCCTGAGGACGGCAAGTACTACTCTCGTTTCATCCTGCGTCGTCTTAGCGCGGAAGTGATCCTCGACATCATCTCTCAAGCGACCGGTGTCGCCACAGCGTTTCAAGGCTATCCCCCAAACACACGCGCGCTTCAGCTTCCTGATAGTAGAGCCAGGTCCTATTTCTTGACCGTTTTCGGCCGGCCGAAACGCGAGCTCAACAGTCATGCCGAGCGAGTGAAAGACACTACCGTCAGCCAGGCTCTTCACCTGATCAACGGCGACGCCCTGCACCAGAAACTTCGCAGCCCCGAGGGAACGCTGGAAAGACTCCTGCAAGAGGGGCTGCCCGATCCAGAAATCGTCACTGAGATCTTTTGGACGGCGCTCAGCCGCGCTCCTGAAGTCGAGGAGTTCAATCGAATTCTAAAGGCACTTTCAAAGGCCCAAGAATGGCCTGCGGCTGATTCGGACCGCATTCAGCTGCGGCGCGAAATCCTGGAGGATTTCTTTACGGGTGTCTTGATGAGCAGGGAGTTCATGTTCAATCACTAGCAGCCTGTCGGACTTTCGAGGTCACACCGAACGGGCATCATTAGTGTATGGCGAATCGATTTAGAACAGTAGATCGAGAGACTCCTTATCTGTTTCCTCCTTCGGTGCAGGAATGGCTGCCGGAGACGCATCTGGCTCGCTTCGTGGTGGAGGTGGTGAGCAAGCTGGAGTTGAGGAAGTTGGAGGATTCCTACACGAAACGGGGATCGGAAGGATACCATCCGGCGGTGATGCTGGCGTTGTTGTTTTACGGGTATGCGACGGGGGTGTTTTCGAGTCGGAAGTTGGAGCAAGCCACCTACGATTCGGTGGCGTTTCGCTACCTCGCCGGCAACACGCATCCGGATCACGACACCATAGCCCATTTCCGAAAGCGGTTTTTGGAAGAGCTGAAGCCGCTGTTTGTGGAGATCTTGCTGCTGGCCCAGGCGATGGGATTTCTGAAGTTGGGCCGAGTGAGTTTGGATGGCACGAAGGTCAAAGCCAATGCCTCCAAGCACAGTGCGTTGAGCTGGGGGCACATCCAGAAACTGGAAGCGCGGCTGCGAGAAGAAGTGGACGAGTTGATGCAGCTGGCCGAGGAAGCGGATGGACGAGAAGAAACGGAAGGGATGGACATCCCGGCCGAGCTGGCGCGGCGGGAAGCACGGTTGAAAGCGATCGATCAAGCGAAGCAGAAGCTGGTCGAGCGGGCGGCCGAGCGGCAGGCGGCCGAGCACGCCGAATATGAAGGGAAGGTGGCCAAGCGGCAAGCCCAGAGGAAAAGGGGAAACAAACCGAAGGGTCGCGAACCCAAACCGCCCCGAGGAGGAATCCGAGACCAGGATCAGATCAATCTGACGGATGAAGATTCTCGGATCATGCCGGTCTCGGGCGGGGGATTTGAGCAATGCTACAACGCTCAGGCCCTGGTGGATAACGACAGTCTGTTGATTGTGGCCGTTCATGTCACGCCAAACGCCAATGACAAGAAAGAACTGAAACCGGCCCTGGCGGCGCTGCACGCATTGCCGGAGTCGTTGGGTCGGCCCCAGGAGCTGCTGGCCGACAACGGCTACTTCAGTGGTGCCAACGTGGAGCTTTGTAGCGAGCATGCGGTCCTTCCCTATATTGCGGTCGAGCGGGAAGCCCACCACTTGCCGCCGAACGAACGCTGGAAAGAACCGGAGCCACCCGGGGAAGACGCCGATGCGGTGGAGCAGATGAGATACCGGTTGAAGACCCCGGCGGGTCGAGCCATCTACGGGCAACGCAAAGCTGTCCCCGAGCCCGTCTTTGGGATCATCAAATCGGTGATGGGCTTTGCGCAGTTCTCTCTCCGAGGAGCGGAGGCGGCAGACGGGGAGTGGACTCTGGCCAGCATCGCCTGGAATCTGAAAAGAATGTACAACCTCGCCTGCCGCCAGCCGAAGCTGGCCCGTGCCACCCTCTGAAGAGGTGGGCCAGGTCGTTTCAGCGGCCAAATCACCGCCGCAGATCAGACGATTCATCGATTTCGTGCTTGGTCGTGCAAGACTTTGGATCAAACGTCAAATTTCAGAAGTGCCTGTGAGTCAAGTCCGACAGGCTGCTAGGCTGAAACTTCATTTGGCTTTTCCTGAGGAACAAGGGTGTAACGCATTGATTCAGTGATCTTTTGATCATGGAAGCCTGAAGCGCAAGCGAGGGGTTGGGAATCGGCAAGATCTTACTCAGGTCCCCAACCCCTCGCTCGCGCTTCAGGCTTCCATAGCTCGGGAAGTTTCTTTCTCGAATGGGGCCAGCACCGCTGGGGGCGGGGCTAAGCTGAAACTTGTTAGGTGTTGCCTTCACTTCGGCGTTCGCATGTTCGGTGTTCTGCGGTTTGTGATTTAGCCTTTTTCCTTGCTTAGGAGAAGGCAACCGGTGGAAATGCTGAACCGTAGAACATCGAACAGGCGAATCTCGAAGGCTAGGAAGACAGTTCGGCGTTCGTATGTTCGTTATTCGACGGTTCGTTACTTAGCTTTTTCCTTGCTCTGGAGAAGGCAACCGAAGAAGGCTAAACCGCAGAATATCGAACAAGCGAATTTCGAAGGCCGGAGGAAGACGAAGGAGAGAGCCTTTGACGTTCACCGTTCGTACACAAGTTTCTTTCTCGAATGGGGCCAGCGTCCCTGGGGGCCCTAGTAAGCTGAAACTTCAAACGTGGCTTCGGTCTCCAGGCCGAAGTATTCTTCTTCTGTGGGACCTTTGCAAACTGGAGGCTCTACCATCAATTGATGCCAAGACTAGCCAATAAGCTGCGCAATCTTACCTTGGGTTTCCTCGGCCTGGGAGGTCTAGCGCTAGCCGAAAACGAGTTCGCGCTCTCCCCCTACATCTACCTGGTCCACCCGATCGGCTGCGAGCGGGGCGCTTCCTGCGTAGTCACAGTAGAGGGGATCAACCTGGAAGAAACATCCGCACTGTTCTTCAGCCAAGAGGGTGTTGTGGCCGAAATTCTCGACGTACAGAAAGCTCCGAACAAACCCTACCGAACGCCCCGGCAGCACATCCGAATCGAACTGGAGGTCGAGCCCCAGGTAGAAACTGGCATCCACGGCTTTCGTCTGAGAACACCCCACGGAACCAGCAACTGGGTTCCGTTCGCGATTGGACGGCTGCCTCATGTCGACGAGACTGAGCCCAACAACTCACCGCTCGAAGCTCAAGGAATCCCCTTGCCGGCGACGGTAAATGGGTCGTTGGCAAAAGCCGGGGAGGCCGACTGGTTTCGCTTCCAGGTCGCCGCCGGAAGTGAACTGGTTTTCGAAGTGACCGCACACCGGCTGGGTTCCAAGTTGGACTCGGTCCTCACACTCAACGACAGCCGAGGCCAGGTGCTGGAGCGGAACGACAATTCGCAGCCGGGAACCTCGGATTCCTTCCTTGCCCACCGCTTCGAGATTGCTGGGGAATACTCCCTCCGGATCGCCGATCGGGCAGATAGAGGGGGAAAGAAATTCGGCTACAGTCTGACACTGGGACGCCTCCCCTATTTGACCCGAGTCTTTCCCCTGGGAGTTCAGAAGGGCACCATCGCGAATGCCGGCGTCGAGGGCCACAACCTGGACGGCGCCAACGAAGTCCAATTGAACGGACACGTCCAACCAAATCAGGACGGCACGCTTCCACTCAGAGTCGAGACCCCTCTGGGACCCACCATCAATAGCCTGAAGACGTCGATCGGGACCTCCCCCGAGCTGCTGGAGCAGGAACCGAACGACGAGATCTCCGAGGTGCAAGAGATAGCGGTCCCCATGACCATCAACGGTGTCGTCGAGAAAGCGGGTGACCGGGATCTATTTCGTTTCCGTGCCCACCAGGGCCAGGTGCTGGCGTTCGAAGTGACGGCGCGGAGACTGGGATCCTTTCTCGATTCCAGCATCGAGATCCTGGACCATCTCGGGGAATCCGTCCCGCAGGCTGTCCTCCAGGCCCTATCTGAGGACACCCGGGATATCGGTCTCAGTTCGAGCGACCTGCTGCTGGGCAGGTTTGAGTCGACTCGAAACACCCGCTTCTACCCACTCGACTTCGTGCTGTTGGGGGGACGGGAGTTGATTCGACTGGAGCGGGCCATTCGCCGAATCGACCATTTTTCGGTGGCACAGGGAATCCTGGGACAAAGGCTGAGCTGGTTGGGGACAACACCTCAGATCCATCCACGCAACGGCAGCGCTCACAAGGTCCGGATCCTCCCCCCGGGTACTCAGGTCCGTCCCGGCCCATTCCCATCCTTCTCCCTTCCCTTCCGCAACGACGACGGAGGACCTCCCTACGGAAAGGACTCCTATCTTCTATTCACCGCTCCGAAGGAGGGCGACTACCTGATTTCCCTGGGTGACCTTCAGGACCGCGGAGGAAGGCGCTATCCCTACCGCCTCACAATTCGTCCGGCCGCCCCCGACTATCGCCTGTTCCTGGATGATGTATTCATCCTCTACGTGGATGGCAGGACCACCGGTGCCCGGAACCCGAATGTGCCGCGCGGAGGCAGCGTACCGCTTACCGTCTCCGCTTCTCGGATCGATGGCTTCGACGGCCCCATCCGAGTCGAGGTGAAGGGGCTGCCTTCAGGGCTTCGGTCCACCACCGGAACTATACGGAAGGACGAATTCGTGACGACAATGGTTCTGACCGCCGATACCAAGGCACCGATGCTTGGGACGCCGCAGCCGTTGAAGGTAGTCGGTTACGCTCAGCTTGGGGGAACCGGGGTGGTCAGAACCGCGAGTGCTCCCGGAGAAGCCCTGCCTCTGGTGACGCTGACTCCGGCTGCCTTGATCCGACCCACGGTCACACCGAAACAGCTCACTATCCGTCCCGGAGAAAGCGTCCAACTCGATATTGAGATTGAGCGCCGCGAAGGCTTCCTGGAAGATGTCCCCTTCGTCTTCCAAAACAGGCCCCCCGGCATCTACGTGGAAAACTCGGGATCTTCCGGTATCGTTATCTCGCGCGGCGAAACCCGCCGAACGATCACCCTCACCGCTGATGACTGGCTGGAGGATCTCAGCTTTCCCCTGATTGCGTTGGGCCGAATCAAGAGCGAGGCAGCAAGGAGGCGGAGGAGTGGAGCCAAGGACGAATCGGTCGACTATGCTTCGGAGCCGGTCCTTGTGAATATTGTAAGCAGTGTGAGCAGTGAACAGTGAGCAGCGAATCAGTGAACAGTAATCAGTGATCAGTGATCAGTAATAGTCAGTAATCAGTGTAGACAGTCGGCGGCGAGCAACGAGTCGCTCTCATCACTCCACAGCACCCAAATCGCTACATCGACCTCGACTCGGTCCTTACTTCTTCGCTGGTCACTGGTCACTACTGAGAAGCAAGAGTCCGATCCAGGCACTCCAGTGTAAAAGCGATGTCTTCCTCCGTGTGGGCCGCAGAAATTGAGATCTGCTTCGTCGCTATGGGGAAAAAGTAGGCTCCCCGCTCGACCATCTCACGACGCATATCGAGATCCTTCTCGAAGTCGTGATTCGAGGCCAGATCGTGCCAGTCGACCGGCTCGTGATCCATGAAATACAGGCATAGGGCTGAGCCTTGCCTGGCGACGATCCCGACAATACCGTGGGACTGGAGAATCGACTCGATCCCTTGCTGTAGCTGCTGAGCCAGAGTTTCCAGGTGCCTATAGACCCGCCCATCACCCTCGAGCAAGCGCTCAATAGTGGCGATGGCCGCGGCCACCGCCAGCGGATGGCCATTGTAGGTCCCAGCAAGAAGCGGACGCTTAGAGGGGTCAGGATCCGCGTAGCGATCCATCAACTCCAGCTTGCCGCCAAGGGCGGACATCGGATAGCCGTTGGCGATCGCCTTGGCGAAGACCACCAGGTCAGGCTTGACCCCGCTGATCTGACTGTAGCCGCCCACCGAATAGCGAAAACCGGTCTTGACCTCATCGAAGATGAGCACAAAACCCTTCTCATCCGCCAGGTCTCGCAGGCCGGCGAGATATCCGGGCTGGGGCTTCATGATCCCGATGTTTTGGAGAATCGGTTCGGTGATCAGGGCCGCCACCGGATAGCGGTCGCACACGTAGCGAACTGAGTCAAGATCGTTGAAATTGACGATATGGATCAGCTGCTGGTGGGAAACAGGAGCGCCCGGACCCAACCCAACGTATCGATACTCCCCAGGCGAAACCCGCGGGCCGATCTGATCAAGTGGTGTCAGGACATTGCATCCTACGTCGTTATCGGAACCATTGAATCCACCCTGCATGACGATCACATGATCCCGCTCGGTTGCCGCCCGAGCAAGCCGGATCGCGCCCCGGGTCCCCTCCGATCCGGTGTTGCAAAGCTGAACACTCTCGATCGCCGGGACGTGAGCGCACAACAGCTCCGCCAACTGTCCCTCGAGGCGATTGGTTCCGCTGCCAAAGAGACTCACCTTATCCTTGATGACCTGCTCAACCGCCTGATTGACATAGGCATCGTTGTGGCCCAGGACGAAGGGCGCGAAGGCAGCGTGGTAGTCGACGTATCGATTACCATCGATATCCCACAAGTAGGCTCCCTCGGCCTTGGCAAAAACGATCTCGGGATCTGCCTTGCGGGCCGTCGAAACCACGCCTCCGGGAATGTACTTCTTGTTGTTTTCAAGCATCTCAGCCGATTTCGGCCGCGTTAACTCAGCGATCTTCATGGGGCAACTCCAAATTGTTCAGACACATTGGACTTTCTCGGTCTTGCTTCACTCTTGCCAGACCTTCTCCAGGAGGGCAAGCACGTTCAATCCGAGGATTTTCTGAACATCCTCTTCTGAATAACCTCGCTTCAACAGACCTGCCGTAATATTGGGGGCCTCGTCGGCGCGAGTGATTCCCTCTGGTAAATGGACGGGGAACGGGATGGGATAGACGGTCGAGTCCTTGAGTTTGCCTGCCATCAGCCAGTTGAACCACTCCTCAGAGTGGTTCTCGGTGAAGTCCAGTCCGATTGAGACTTGATCGATCCCAACCAGATCCACCCAATACTCGATGGCGTCCAGGAAGTCCTCGATGGTCGAATCGTATCCACGCTTCAGGAAGGTCGGAAAGATATTGCAGCCCACGACTCCCCCCTTGGCGACCAGCGCCTGGACCTGCTCGTCAGTCTTGTTCCGGGGGTGGTCCTGCTGCTGCCGTGGATTGGTGTGACTGAACCAGACCGGCTGCTCCGAGACTTCTATAGCGTCCATGGTCGTCTTGTATCCTACATGGGAGAGATCAACGACCATGCCCAGACGATTCATCTCTTTGATCAGATCGACACCAAACTGACTCAGGCCCACGTCCTGCCGTTCGTAACAGCCCGCACCAACAAAATTCAGATCGTTGTAGGTGATCTGGATGACTCGGACACCCAGGCGGTAAAAAATCTCCACCAGATCCAGATCGTCCTCGATGGGGGAGGAGTTCTGAAATCCAAAGATGATCCCTACCCGATTCTCGTGCTTGGCAGCGTGGATGTCGGCGATCGAGGTGACAGGTCGTATATAGCTACTGTACTTTTCGAAGTCCCGGTAGAAGGAGCTGATATTCCGAAGGGTCCCACGGGCTCCCTCCCACACGGCGACGGTAGCATTGATCGCCGTAAATCCTCCCTCCCAGAGGTGACGATAAACTGCTTCATCGCCCCAGCGGCTGACATTCAAACCGTCGATGACCATCGACCGCTGGTGCAGATCTTGCGCCTCTGAACTCACTTTCATCGGGTCACCCCTCCCTAGTCGAACCAAGATCCGCACATGCTAAAGAAGAAAGTGTCCCAGCTCAAGGGAAGAAAAGAACTAGCAGAAGTGATTCCAGGAGTCCATGCGCGCTTGTGGAGGCACGGAAACAGCGGTTCCAGCCTTCGCCGAAAGGGCGACGGCCTCACAGAACTCCATGTAGTGGATTCCCTCTTCAAAGTCTGGCAGGACAGGCGTTCCCTCCCGAATGGCACGAATGAAGAGCGCATCGGTTTCCTGAAAGCGTTGCTCTTCGGGGGGAATGGATACGGGAACGAGTTGGGGGTTGCTGGTGGTGGCGCCTCGGATCTCATCCGCGAAGAGATCGTAGACCAGAGTCCCAGTCGAACCGTAGATCTCAATCGCCTGCGCCGGAGGACAGGCGACATGACCCGAAAAATGGTAGCTGGCGCTGGCGCCGCACTCCAGCCGGGCGGCTACAACGACCGAGTCGGGGACACCTGCCTCGACCCAGTCTCCCGCCCCCGTCTGCCGCTTCGGCTGGCGGGTGGTGGTAAGGGCCGCGACTTTCACGGACGGACCTAGCCAGCGGTTGACCACCTCGTTCCACATCCCCAAAGTGAGCATGTTGACGCCAACCACATCCGAGTCCCAGACAAAAGCCTCCCAGCCTTCGCCAAACCACGCCATCCCGTTGACACGCACCTCGTGGACCGTCCCCACGAATCTCTCCTTGTGAAGTAGCCGCTGCATCACCCGATCGCCTTTGAGTCCGGGGCGAGGCGGGTAGAGCGCCGTAACCAGATTTGATTTCCGGGCGGCGGAGAGCATCTGCTGCGCCTCCCCGAGGTTTCTGGCCATCCGAGCCTGACAGAGCACATGCTTACCGGCATCCAGGGCCCTGAGAGTAGCCGGAAGGTGCAACACGGGAGGCGTAGCGACAATAACGGCATCCAACTCGGTTGAGTCCGTAATATCCTGCCAGGAGTTCACCGTTGCTGGAATGTTAAACTCCTCAGCCACCGCAATCGCCTTTTCCGGATCCCGCGACCAGATAGCCGACGTTTCTACCCCGGGAATCTTCTTGAGGGCAGGAAGATGTCGACTGGTCGCTACCCCGCCCGCTCCTATGATTCCGACACGCAGATTCTCCATTTTCTCTCTTCTTTCCAAGTGTACGGTCTGCCGTCGGGGCGGCTCAGGATCCGTAGAACTGGGGATTGTAGAATGGGGCGAAGGCGAGGATCAGAGCGGTGACAAAGGACTGCTTGCCGGTAAGGATATCGTCCGTCAAGATTTCTCGGAGATCTTGTCCCCGTTCGATACCCTTGTTGTGAGTGAAACGATCGATCACGATCTCGATCTCGATTCCTCGGTCGATCACGGGATCGGCGATTCGTGGAGGAATGGACATGCCCCCGCCGTGCCCAAAGTGCCCCTTGTGACCGTCCGAAACATAGGCCCAACTCTCGAGAAAGACCTGCCTGCGTGGACCTGCCGAACCGACAACGTTGAATCCCCCTACCAGCCCGATGTAAAAATCCGCTTCACCTCGTTCTCGTTTGAGCTGAAGGGTCAAATTTTCCACACGGGTCTCAGCCGACATCATCAGCTCGGCAGCGGAGAAAGGAGTGCCTGTTTCCTCCCTCGAAACGTCGTAACAGAGAAATTCGGCGGGCTCGTCCGAACCGGGCTGAAGCCTCCCGGACAACAGTCCCCACACCTCTTTGACTGCGGCGATCTCCGGTTCTCGGGTACTGCCGACAGCAATTCGCATCACATTCGATTCTAGCGCTGAGATCTGACAGAAAGAAAATCTCAAGTTCGCAACCATCGGTGCAATCTGAGGCCCGCGGCCTCTTCTTCAAGTTTCAGCTCAATAGCTTCGAGAGGGCCGCGTGTATCTTGCTGTTACTTGCGAGCACCTCGCTGCCCTCGATGCCACAGGGGGATTCGTCGAATCGTGTGACCCGGCCGCCCGCCTCTGCGACGATCAATTGTCCAGCTGCCACATCCCAGGGATTCAAGCTGACCTCCCAAAAACCGTCGAAACGGCCGCAAGCCACGTAGCAAAGATCCAAGGCTGCTGACCCGTCGCGTCTGACGCCTCGAACGCTTCTCGTCACCCGGGCGAACAGTTCGAGGTTGCGGTCTCGCTCCTCGGGATCGTACGGGAAGCCAGTGGCAACGAGGCTCTCAATGGGTTCCCGGACCTCGGAGACCCTGATTGGCTCTTCGTTGAGATACGCTCCCCGATTGCGCTCCGCCCAGAAAAGCTCATTTGCCATGGGATCATAGACGACGCCAAGCTGCGGAATGCCTTCGACCTCCAGCGCGATCGAGACACAGAAACAGGGATAGCCATGGGCGTAATTGGTGGTTCCATCGATAGGGTCGATGACCCACCGATAGGGTGAACTCCCCACCTTCTCGTCTCGCTCTTCCGACAAGACAGAATGATCTGGGAAGTGACGCTCAATCAGCTCAATGATCAGCGCCTCCGCCCGCAAATCGATTTCCGTCACCAGATTGATTGGCCCCTTCTTGGACACCTGGAAGTCTGTCTTCAGGGAACCACGTAGAATTCCTCCAGCTTCAAGTGCCGCATTTCGTGCTACGGCCAGGGGCGTCTGGTCTAACGAATTCATCGAGCGCCTATCCCTCCCTCACCAACAAAGCCACCGCTTGCACCGCCAGACCCTCGCCCCGACCTACCGGTCCTCTACCCTCCATGGTAGTCGCCTTCAGACCAATCTGATCCGGTTTCAAGTACAGCACCCGTCCCAGACTCGCCTTGATGGCTTCGACATGGGGCTGGAGCTTCGGTGCCTCGGCCAGGATGGTGGCATCGACATTGCCGACCCGGTAGTGCTTTCCCCGAACCAGCCGATATACCTTTTCCAGCAGGATCAGGCTATTGATCCCCTGATAGCGCGGATCGGTGTCCGGGAAGTAGGTTCCGATGTCCTTGAGCCCTGCTGCCCCCAGTAATGCGTCGGCCACGGCATGGGAAAGAGCGTCCGCGTCGGAATGGCCGACTAGACCACGATCATACGGTATCAACACGCCCCCCAGAACCAGCTCCTGGCCCTCCCCGAACGCGTGGAAGTCGTAGCCCAAACCAATCCGAAAACTGTTCTCTAAGCCCAAAGCCACACTCTCCGATTCACAGATCCTCTTTCCAGGTCACTTTGATGTTCTCGGGGTCCCCTGGGACCACATCAACGGGAGAGCCCAAGCGCTCCACCAAGGAAGCTTCGTCGGTACCGTAAAAACCCTCTTTCAGTGCCTGTTCTAGAGCCTGTCTCAAGAGGTTGATTTCAAATCCCTGGGGTGTCTGGGCCAACCTCAAGCGACTTCGATCCACAGTTCTGGCTACCCGATGGGAGACCACCTCCTTGACCGTATCACGAAGCGGCACCGCAGGAAGACAGGCCCCACTCTGTTGTGTCTGATCCAGGACACGGGCAATCAGCCCCGCTGAAACGAATGGGCGAGCGGCGTCGTGGACCAGCACGATCTGGACCGAGTCCGAGAGTCGGCTTAGTCCCTTGTATACGGAATCCTGACGTTGGTCGCCACCCACTTGCAGAATCAATCTTTCCCGGTAAGGCAGAGATCTAATCTGCTTCTCGACCCTTTCCTTCCACGCCTCCGGAACCACCATGACGGCTTCCTCGAAGAACTCCGAAAATGGCTCCAACGCATGCAGGTAGAGGGGTTTGCCCCTCATGCTACTGAATTGCTTGGGAATGTCTCCACCGAATCGACTGCCGGCACCAGCCGCCGCCAGGATAAGCCCTGTCAAAGGCGCCTCACCCACTCTCATCGTCGTTGGATCCGACCCTCATCTCTCTTGCCCCATCGAGCAGCTCGAGACATTCGCCAACTGAGGAGACTCCAACCAATGAAAAGTCCTCCAGGGTCTCGTTCAGAGGGAGATTCTTCTTGGGCAGGATCGCTGACTTAAAACCAAGATTGGAAGCTTCCTTGACGCGGCTGTAGGGAAAACCAACGGCCCTGATCTCGCCCGCCAGCCCTACCTCGCCAAAAACCACGGCATTCCCAGGAAGAGGACGATCCCGAAAGCTGGACACGATGGCGGCAAGAATCGCCAGATCTACCCCTGGTTCGGTCAGGGAGAGTCCTCCGACGACGTTCACATAGACGTCGCTTCCCAAAAGATGGAGGCCGATACGCTTTTCCAACATCGCCAACAACAGCGATACCCGACTCGAGTCCACTCCATTGGTGACACGGCGAGCGGAGCTGAAGTTACTCTGACTGACCAGGGCCTGAATCTCGACAAGGACCGGCCGGGACCCTTCCATAGCACAGGTGACAGCGGATCCGGACACTTGTTCCGCACGTTCGGACAAGAATAGTTTGGAAGGATTGTCGACACAGAGCAAGCCCCGCCCAGACATCTCGAATATTCCGAGCTCGTTGGCCGGCCCAAACCGGTTCTTGACGGTTCGAACGATCTTCTCGTTCCGATGTCGCTCCCCTTCGAAATAGAGCACCACGTCTACGATATGCTCGAGAGCCTTGGGACCGGCCAATGCTCCATCCTTGGTGATATGCCCAATCAGCAGAACCGGAACACCCGAGCTTTTGGCAAAGTTCAGCAGCTTCGAAGCACACTCCCGTATCTGCCCGATACTGCCCGGGATCGACTCCAGATCCTGGCTGTAGAGGGTCTGAATGGAGTCGATGATCAGAGCTGACGGCTTCAGCAGGTCCTTTTGCTCCAGCACCCGCTCCAGGCAGGTCTCCGCCACCAGAAAGAGATGGGTTCCCTTGATTCCCAGCCGATCGCCCCGCAGTCTGATCTGCTGGGCGGACTCCTCACCGGCGACGTAGAGGACCCGTAAACCCTCCTGGGACAGATTCTCGGCAACCTGAAGCAGCAGGGTGGACTTACCTATTCCGGGTTCACCGCCCAGAAGAATGAGGGACCCAGGAACCATGCCCCCACCAAGCACACGATCGAATTCTGAATTGCGGCTGAGGATCCGACCAAAGTCGTCCTTTTCAATCTCAGAATAGGCCTGCAAGGGAACCCCTGCGACCGCAACCGGGCGGCTCTGAGCCTGCTCCTCGGAGAGCGCATCCCACTCCCCACAACCGGGGCAACGTCCCAGCCACTTAGGGCTCCGAAGGCCACAGGACTGGCAAACATAGAGTGCCTTGAGCGAGGGTGAAGCCACGTTTGTATTGTAACGCGAGGGGCTGTCCAAGCTGTGACGAGTCCCCGATCACGACGATTCCCTCTCGGTTCGATTTCTGTCTGTTAGAATGGTTGTATCTTTACCTAACCATATGTGGAGCTAGACGATGATTTCGAAACTCGCTGACCGAACTGCTTTTCAGGTATTCGCATTGGGAACATTGCTGCTGCCTGGCCTTTTTCTCACCCAGGAGATCCGGGCCGCTGAGGTCGAACTCGAAAAGGGAGTCTTCGTCGAGGTGAAATCCCTTCGTAAAAAGGACCTTCCGCGAGGCTTTCCTTTCCAGGTCCTTCAGGAGGGTTTCGCCATCCTCGGTGTCGTCGTCCGCAATGATTCGTCCACTAGTTTCCACATCGATCCAGAAGTCATGGAAGCCAGAAACCACAAGAAAAAGCGGATCAAGCGGGCCCGATCAACCGATATCACGCCGAAGATCATGAAGTACCAACGAGCAGGCCGGATGGGCACCGGCGGAGGGATCTACTCAAGTGGACGGGACCCCCGCTACGGGAGACAGGATCCTCGCTACGGCGGACCGAACCCCGGCGGCGTCGGTCGCACTCGCCAGATTGGTCGCACAGTCGACGTAGGAGGTGGGGGCTCCACACCCGGCGTCGTTCGAGCCGGAGAAGCCCAGAAGGTGAGGGCTCTTCTGGACGAATACGAATTTCAACCCCGAACCATTCCAGCCGGAGAGAGCTTGGAAGGATTTTTCTACCTAAAGAGTAAGAAGTCGGGACGGAAGCTCTCGGGTCAGCTCCTGCTCCTTGACAAGGATCAGGCCGGCGTACCCTTCTAGTGGACTGTAGCACCTGAATCGCTAGAGCCTGAGCGGCTCTCGAGCCCGATCTCTGCGTTGCGCTTCCTCGCCATAGTCCAACTCTTCCAAGCCATCGGGTGCGTCCCTACAAAGCGGGATTCTCAAACCGCGTCCACTGATCGACAAAGGCCAGCTTTACGGTACCCACGGGTCCGTTGCGTTGTTTTCCGATGATGATCTGGGCATAGCTGTCCTCTTCATCCAACTCTTCCTCCCTCTTGTACACATCCTGCCGGTAGATGAAGAGAACCACATCTGCATCTTGTTCGATCGACCCGGACTCTCTGAGATCGGAAAGCTGAGGGCGATGATCTCCACGTCTTTGCTCCGGAGCGCGGCTGAGCTGCGATATGGCAATCAAGGGGAGGTCCAGTTCCTTGGCCAACCCCTTGAGAGACCGACTGATGGTGGAGATTTCCTGCTGCCGATTCTCGGCTCGACTGCGGCCACTGGTCACTCCGGACATGAGCTGAAGGTAGTCCACGATCAGCAGATCCAGACCATGCTGAGCCTTCAGCCTTCTGGCCTTTGAACGCATTTCCAGAATCGTGACACCGGGGGTATCGTCGATGAACATCCGAACCTGGGAAAGCCGGCTTGTGGCTTTGGCCAAAGCCTTCCAGTCCTCCTTGGACAGGTAGCCGGAGCGCATTTTGTGGCTATCCACCCGAGCTTCCGAGCAAAGAAGTCGCATCCCCAGCTGGTGGGCTGACATCTCGAGGCTGAACACGCCTGCTACCTTGTTCTCGCGGACCGCCACGTGTTGCGCAATGTTCAAGGCCAAGCTGGTTTTTCCCAGGCCGGGCCGGGCGGCAACGATAATCAAATCCGACGGCTGAAGCCCCGATAGCATCTGGTCCAGTTCGGTGAAACCGGTAGCCAAACCGGTCACGAGCTCTTTGCGATCATGCAAGGATTCGATGTGCTTGTAGGTGGCGGCCAGAATTTCTGGCAACTCGACGAAGCCTCCCCGGATTTTCTCCTGTCCTATTTCGAAGATGGCCTTTTCCGCCTGTTCCAATAGGTGGCCGGGTTCTTCTTCATCCGAAAAGCTTCGAACCAGTATCTCGTTGGCCGAATGGACCAGCCTCCGTAACAGAGACTTCTCCCTGACGATGTTTGCGTAGTGTTCTACGTTGGAAACACGAGGGACTCCATCCAGGAGCGAAGCGATGTAGACGATTCCACCTACCGACTCGAGCGAATCGCTCCTGTTCAGTTCCTCCCTCAGCGTCAACGAATCAACGGCTTTGGAGGCTGTGGCCAATGCGAGCATGGTAGTAAAGATCCTGCGATGGCCTTCGACATAGAAGTCTTCCGACGTCAGCATCTCGGCTGCCTGATCCAGGATGTCGTTGTCCAGTAGAATCGCCCCTAGGATAGCTCGCTCGGCTTCGGCACTGTGGGGAAGGGTCTTTTCAAGAGTCATCTCGGGGCTCATACTGGAGATTATACGCTTCTTGGTGTCCTGCTACCCGAGGAAAATGGAGGGTTCAAGAGGAGTTTACCCACTAGACTTTTCGTTCGAATCGGGGCGGATTCTCAGGTAATCCTATTGCGGTCAGGATCGATGCCAGCCCGGCGCTTGTGTCCGGGCCCGAGAGGCAAGGAGCTCTGTAACTCATCAGGGAAGGACTGAGCGTAGTGAAGGATCAAGATAGGACCAAGCTGGAGCTCCTGGAGGAGTTGCGGCACCTGCGCGCTCGGGTTGATGCCTTGGAGGCAGCGCAGGGGGAAAACGGCGAAGCAGCCTCTGGCGCCATCGAGAACCGAACTGCGATCTTGACAAAGGGACACGCACTAGCCCGCCTGGGCATTTATGAGCTGGTAGCACCTTTCAAGGCAGGCGACGTCTCCTGGTCCAGGGAGACCTTTAGCATCACTGGACGCGAGCCAGCTCTTGGCGCACCCCCGGTCGAGGAGTACTTCAGCAAGTTCGTGCACCCCGAAGACCAGCCTATGCTCGTGCGGGAGTGGGAAAGCCTCTCGAAGGGAGATGGAAGATTCGATCTCAACTATCGCGTGGTACGTCCCGATGGCTCCATTCGATACGTTCAGAGCATAGGCGAAGCCAGTAGCGATCCGGACGGAAATCTGCTCGCTGTCATTGGCACATTACTCGACCGCACAGAGCAGAAGCGGGCAGAAGATGAGCTTCAGCGGATGCACCAGCTTTTCATTGCCATCCTCGAAAACACGTCAATATGCGTGAGCCGACTCGATGAGAACGGTGTGGTAACCGAATCTCGCGGGCGGGCTCTGGAAAAACTCGGGCTCAAAGAGAGCGAGCTTGTGGGTTTCAATTTCCTGGACCCCTCGGCTCCTCGGCAGGCGGAGGTCAAGCGAGCGCTTGCGGGGGAGTTCCAGAAGGTGATGCATAGTGCAGTCCACGAAGGAAAGCGGCTAGTTTTCCGCAACTACCTTTTCCCGGACAAGGTCACCGGCAAGGGACTCGTCAACCTTGCCGTTGACATCACCGAACTGACCGAGGCGCAAGAGGAGCTTAGAGTACAATCCCAGATCCTCGACTGTATGTCAGAAGGTGTCCTCGTTAGCGATGAGAATCTGAACATTTTCCACACCAACCCGGCATTTGACGCCATGTTCGGATATAGCCGGGGTGAGTTGCTTGGAGAGCACGTGTCAATACTCAACGCGAAACCACTTGACGAGGATCAATTCGTGAATGGGATCGCAGAGAAGCTGATGCGCGAGGGATTCTGGTCCGGGGAACTCGAGAATCATAGAAAGGATGGCACGGCCTTCATCACTTCAGCCCACATCAGCACCCTCGAGGTATCCGACAAAAATTACACTATCACCGTCCGGGAAGACATCACCGTGCGCAAGCAGATGGAGGACGCACTTGCGCTTGTGGTCGCGGGAACCTCTCATGGATTCGGCCAGGACTTCATTCGATCGTTGGTGAGGCAACTGGCAGCCGCTCTGCGCGTCCGCTTCGCCTTTGCCACTGAGCTTTGCGACGGTCGAGAGGACCGAGTAAAAACCCTCGCCTTGTGGCAGGGAAGCGGCTTCAGCAAAAACATCGAATATGACACCCAGGACACGCCGTGTGCCGAGGTGGTTGCCAAAAAGATGTGCTACATCCCAAAACGCATCCAGGAGCTTTTCCCAAAGGATACCTTGCTGCAGGAGATGGGTGTCGAAAGCTACCTCGCCATTCCGCTCTTCGATGAGGCTGGCAAGCCTCTGGGGCACCTGGGCGTAATGCACGACAAGCCCATGGAAGAGGGGACCTTCGGGGAGTCGATCCTGCGTGTTTTCGCTTCGCGAGCCGGTGCCGAGCTCGAACGTAAACGTGCGGAGACAGCCTTGGAGAAGAGCCACGAGCAGCTTCGTCAGGCACACAAGATGGAAGCGATTGGCCAACTGGCTGGAGGAGTCGCGCACGACTTCAACAATCTTCTTACCGTCATCAATGGATACTGCGAGATCCTGCTGGAGGAGCTGCCTTCCCACTTCCCTCATCGCCAGGAAATCGAAGGGATCCACAGGGCGGGGGACCGGGCTGCACTCTTGACTCGTCAGCTCCTGGCATTCAGTCGCAAACAGATGCTCAAACTCGAGAATCTGAACGCCAACGACGTCGTAGCAGAACTCGTGGTGATGCTCGAACGAATCATCAGTGAGAACATCGATATGAGGTTTCAGAAGAGTTCAGTGCCCCTCATGCTGAAAGCCGATTCCGGACAGGTCGAGCAGGCGCTCCTGAACATCGTCATCAATGCGCAGGATGCCATGAATGGAGGTGGCGAACTGACAATTCAAACCGGCCTGGTCCCCGCCGGTTCGATTGAAAACCCGGGCTTTCCAGTGAATGAATCGAAAGACTACGTCGAGATATCCGTCCGGGACACCGGCGATGGGATGAAGGAAGAGACGAAACGGCGTCTCTTCGAACCGTTCTACACGACCAAGAATGTGGGCAAGGCAACCGGACTTGGATTGGCTGTTGTCTACGGAATCATGAGACAACACGATGGCTACATCGGGGTCGAGAGCGAACAAGGAAAAGGAACAGTGATCAAGCTGTACTTCCCGGCGGTTGAAAACATCGGGATACCCCAGACCCAAAGCAACGAGGCCTTCCAGCTTGAGAGTCGTGGGGAAACGGTGATGTTGGTTGAAGATGATGACGGAGTTCGCCAGATTGGAGTCCGCATGCTGAAAGGGTTCGGCTACCAGGTGCTGACGGCAAGAGACGGAGTTGAAGCCATCGAGATATTCGAGAGGGAAAGGGAAAACGTCGACCTGGTCCTGCTGGACGTGGTCATGCCAAGAATGAGCGGTCCTGAGACCTACAAACAGATGCGTGCGTTCAAAGCCAGCCTACCTGCCATCTTTGTCACGGGTCATGACCTCAAGTCGGAGATTCATGAATTGGACGACTACCCTGAGGGAAGCTCAATCCGTATACTTCGAAAACCCTATTCCAAAGCCCGGCTTGGCAAGGAAATAGGCGAATTGTTGGGTCGTTAGGAGCCTTCGCGGCGGAAACTGAACTACGGCCGCGGTGGGACGAAAAGCTCCGGCCGGTAATTGATGCGTAGAGGCGTCCTCAGGCCGATTCCCTCGACCACAATCTCGGAGCCTTCGAGGCGGATATCGCGAACGCCGGTGAAACCTTCGGGTATGGCGGACATCACGGCCAGATACCTGACGGTGCGCTTCTCCTTAGCCGTCAGCCAACCAAAAGTCGGAGTATCGTGAATCAGTGGCCGCTTGAAATAGGCCTGCATGGTTCCAGGGATTCGAGTATTACCGAATTCCATACCTCGGGTCATCTCTCTACCATTCCAGGGAGGATCCTGGATCCCTCGATTCTCTTCCCACACCATCACCCAGGGAAAATCCTCGCGCTGGAATACGTAAGCGACCAGCAGCCGGTGCTTCGTGTTCACAGCTGAGACAAACTCAACCTCACGGGCAGGATCCAGCAGAAAGTAGGACATTTTCAGACTGGGAGACTCAGGCGCAAAGCGCCGATGGTCCTGTTCCGGGCTTTCCGCCGATCCCACCGGCCACTGCGCCGGGACTTCCTCCTCCCCGCGGGTTATGTATCCTTTAGTCGCAGAGGCATCGAAAAAGGAGGCTTCAGGATCCACGAAAGGCGCTCCAAAGGTGACATGCTGCACCCAGCCTAGAGGCCGGTCGATGACGAGCTTGTTCTCGGCTTTCTCCTCGATGTACAACACAGGCTGACCCGGCACTACACGAAGCGTCCGTGTCAGAGCGGTACCTGACCTCTCGAGGTTGAAATGGTGAGTCAGCGATTCGGCATCCTGTGAAATCTTGGTGGAGCGTGCCAGCGAAGCATCGCCGTGATAGGCCAGACCCGCCGCGAATTCCGTCTGGGAGGGGGCTCCCCAGAAATCAAAGCAGAGGTTATGTCCCATGATGCTGGCCAGAAGCGCCGATTCCGAGCCTTTGCCGTAGGTGGCTCCATGTTGCTGGGAGCTGAATTCCCAAGGCTCGAGTGAAGGCCACTTCGGAACCCAGAGGGGATTGATGGATTCTCCGCCGGTCGAGTTCTTGAGTACGATCTCGGCGATGTGTCCGCCGCCTTCTAGAACCGTGACCCTCAGCTGGTCGTTCTCCAGCCGCCAAGCGCTGCGATCGTGAAACTTCATATTTTCTCCGTGTGCCGGAAAGGCTCCAAAAAGAAGGGCTAGCAACATGCTTAGAGATCGGATCGCAGCCGGGCTGCGACGTCTTCGAGCAGGTCCATTCTGCTGGAGACGGCTTCCCAGTGCCCTCGTCCACTTGAGACAGCTGCTGCCGGCCCAATCGACGGCACTTCGTTGTGGAATCGCTGTACCCCTCCTCATTTGCTTCTCCTTCAGTCCAAACCCAGGACGCCGCGGTTCTTCTTGAGATCGCTTTGTCCGCCCGCGAAATCGTCGAAGGCGACTTCCGTGGTCTCAATGATGTGACTCTTGATGAACGGCGCACCTTCGGCCGCCCCCTGCTCGGGGCTCTTGATACAGCACTCCCACTCCAGTACCGCCCAACTCGAATAGCCCGCTTCGGTCAATAGAGTGAAAACCCGTCGGAAGTCCACCTGGCCATCCCCCAGGGAACGGAAGCGTCCCGCCCGCTGCTTCCAGGGCTGATAGCCTCCGTAAACCCCGACCCGGCCGGAGGGGCGGTACTCGGCATCCTTGACATGGAACCCACGGATTCGGTCGCCGTAGAGTCTTATGAACTCCAGATAATCCAGCCGCTGAAGAAGGAAGTGACTTGGGTCGTAGTTCAGACAGGCCGCCGGGTGATCATCCGTCATGTCCAGGAACATTTCGAAGGTAGCCCCATCGTAAATGTCCGATCCCGGGTGGAGCTCATAGGCCACAACGCACCCGTTCTCCTGGGCAAGGTCGAGAATGGGACGCCAACGCTTCGCCAGTTCCCTGAAGGCCTCTTCAACAATCCCCGGCGGTCGCTGCGGCCAGGGGTAGGTGAGATGCCAGGCGAAAGCTCCCGAGAGCACAGGAATGCAGTCGAGGCCCAGGTTCACAGAGGCACGGACACATTTCTCGAGTTCCCCCCTGGCCCAGTCCGTGATTGAGTCCCCTTCAAGCCCGGATGGGTAGAAGCCCTCGAACAGCGCCTCGTACGCAGGATGGGTACAGAGCACCTGTCCCGCCAGGTAGCCGGCCAACTCGGTGATCTCCAGACCCATCTCCTGGATCCTGCCCTTGTACTCGTCGCAGTAGGTCTGGGAGCTGGCAGCCAGATCGAGATCGATGACCCGCTGGTCCCATCCTGGAATCTGGATGCCGACGTATCCCAAGTCCGCGACCCAGTGGCCGATACTCTGAATGCTGTTGTAGGGTTCCTGATCACGGATGAACTGCGCCAGAAAGATCGCCGGCCCTCTGATCTGTCCCATAAGGTTTCCCTCAACTACCGTCTCGGCAATGATCTTGAATCGCCTGGCAGATCCCAAGTATTCTAGCCGGAGTGCGCCAGCAAAACCAATGGAAGTGCTCCGCTGCAGGGACGTCGTTAGAGTGCCTGAAGATGACTAACATTGACCTTACCCATCTTGAACGAGGAATTCTATGAACGAAAGAGTCGCCTACATCAACGGCGAGATTGTGCCTGAGAGCAAAGCCACTATTTCCATAAAAGATCGGGGTTTCGTCCTCGGTGACGCCGTCTTCGATACGACCCGCACCTTCGGCCACAAAATCTTCAGACTCAAGGAACACCTGGATAGGCTGTTCAGTTCCCTCAGGTACATGCGTATCGATCCTGGCATGACCCAGGACGACCTTGCCGGCTTGACCATGAAGGTCCTGGAGGCGAATCTGCCCCTTCTTGCCGATCAGGACGACTATTGGGTAACGCAGCGCGTCACTCGCGGTGCCGGGATCAGCCTGGGTGATCCCTCGGGATTCAGACCGACAATAATCATAGAGTGCCAGCCGCTGCCTTTGAAGGAACGAGCCAGTTTGTATCGGGATGGTCTGGCGGTAGCAACTCCTTCGATTCGGCGAACACCCCCAGAAGCCATGAGCCCAAGGGCAAAGATGCACAACTACATCAACCTGGTGCTGGCAGATCTGGAGGTCAAGGGCCAAAATCCGGACGCCCTGGCCATTACGCTGGACACCAACGGCAACCTGTGCGAGGGCATGGGCAGCAACATCTTCATCGTCAAGGACGGAGCAGTCCTGACACCACGGGAGCAATATGTGCTGGCCGGGATCAGCCGCGAAGTGACCATGGAACTGGCGAGGAAGGAAAACATCACAGTTTACGAAAACGACCTCGACCTGTTCGATGCCTACACCGCGGATGAGGTCTTCGTAACCTCAACCAGCTTCTGTGTCTGCCCGGTGTCCACCGTCAACGGCACCAGGATCGGCACCGGCGATGTCCCGCGGCCTTTGACCCACCAACTCCAGGAGGCCTACAGCAACCTCGTCGGGATTGACATCGTCCAACAATATCTCCGCTGGCTGTAACAGGCTCAGCACGGTGTTCGCAAAATTTGGACGACGGATCGCGATTTTTCCCGTTTTCCAGGCCTCGCCGTTCGCAATCCCTCTATCTCCGATCCGCCTGTTTCTCGTCCCTAGGAGTTCATCGGGTCAAGCACAGCCACGAAAGGGAAACGGTGGAAGTCACTGTCCCTCGTATATATCTGTCGGATGCCGTGCTCCTTCATGAGGACAGCGGTGTGCACATCATGAAGCAGATTTCCCGACAAGTGGGGTAGCTGCTTCAAGACGTCTTCCGCAACTTGTGCGTGTCGCTCCGTCGCGACTAGCAGGTCGAATGTTGGCGCGGAGAGCAACGCGTCCAGGAATGCCCATGCATCGACCACTGTCCAAGGCTTGCGAAAGACTCTCGGGTGAGTGACGACACGCAGGAACTCGTAGAAAACTCCCCACGTCGAGTACCATGCACCGGGTTGCTTCCGCCAGTCGAGCAGATGCTGACGGCACCTCGAGTGTTCCTGGAAGTTCTTTTCGGCGGCGTAGATCAAGACATTGCTATCCACCACGAACACGGTCTACCGTCCTTCCATCGCCTGATAGAGGGCGTCCCGATCAGCAACGTCAACGCTACATCCGCCACCATCGAATTCGGGAAACGGTGGAAGTTCCTTCGCCCGCGGAGACCTTCTCAAGAAAAGGCGGAGAGCCGACTCAACCAGCTCCGAGATAGTCGTACCCTGTCCAGCCGCCTCCTGTTTGAGTCGCTTCATGATGCCGTCATTGATGATCAAGGTGGTCTTCATACGGAAAACCATATCACCCATATGGGTATCTGTCAAAGGAAGGAGATATGGGCTATGGCTTCGTCGTCGCTTCGCGCCCTCGACACCGTCGCGCTCGCCACAAACGTCGCCGTATTTACGTTCCAGTGTACTTAGGAAGGGTCTTTCACTGGCTCCGCGACGACTTCTTCCGCGGAGTCTTCAGGGGCAGGGGCGGGCTTCTCTACTTCTTCTTCTTCGGGTTCATCCTGGGCCTGGTGGAGCTCTGCCAACTTGGCCTCCAGATCGGATACGATCTGGTCGCTCTCCTCGTCCCTCTTTTTCAAGCGCTCGACCGGACCGGCCTCCTCAGGAATGACGGACACCAGGATCTGAGCCTCAACCTCCGGGTGCGGGCGCAGCTCGATGTTGTAGTTGCCAATGCTCTTGACGGGCTGCTCCAGCAGGATCTTTCTACGATCGAACTCTACCCCGTTGGCGTGCATCAGATCGGCCAGGTCTTTCGTGGTCACGGAACCGAACAGGGCTCCCGTCTCGCCGACCTTGCGGCTCAAGATCAGATGCAGCTGATTCAGCTCCTGTGCCAGGATCCCTGCCTCCTCCTGGTTCTTGGCCTCCCTCTTCACCTGCGCCAGCTTTTGCTGCTCGATCATCTTCACGTTCCCGGGAGTGGCTACGACTGCCAGCCGCTTCGGGAGCAGGTAGTTTCGCCCGTATCCGTTGGCTACCCGGACCAGTTCACCTCGCCGGCCAAGGTGGAGGACATCGTCGATTAGAATAAGTTCCATGGTTCGCCTCTTCGGGTCGGATTCCTGATGCGCTCAAGCACCGATCCCTCCCACGGAAAGGGGCCTGCGGTCTATCTCTCAGTCTAAAACGTAGGGAATCAAGGCCAGATGGCGGGCCCGCTTGATCGCTCTCCTCAGCTTCCGCTGGTGAGACGCGCACACGCCACTGAGTCGACGCGGCGCGATCTTACCTCTCTCCGGGATGAAGGGGCTCAAGGTCTTGACGTCCTTGTAGTCTATGTGGTCGATCTTCCCAGCACAAAATTTACAGAATCTACGTCTGGCCATGATTTACCTTTGGGGATGCTAGCTAGTTGGCTCGGCTGCTTCAGCTGTCTCGGCATTCGAGTCCGAGTCCTCGGACGCTTTCTTACTGCGCTTTTCCCGCTTCTGCCTCGAGTTTTCGGCCCGTCTCAGTTCTTCGTCCACTCGAATCGAGAGGAATCGAATCACAGAGTCGTTGACCTTGAATCGACGCTCAAGTTCCTTAACCGCCTCGACCGCCTCCTCCTGGAGCGTCAACACGACATAGACCCCTTCCTCATGCTTCTTGACCGGAAAGGCAAGACGTCGCTTTCCCCAGTTGTCCACGTTTACAACTTTCGCACCTTTTTCCTCAGCCACGCCGGTGAAACTGGTCACCGTCTCTTCGACTTCTTCTTCCGACAGCGTAGGGGCCAGGACAAAGGTAGTTTCGTATTCTCTCATCCTCTTAAACGTTCCTCAGTTACGAGCGGTATATTGTAACACAGCATGTCTACGCCAACAGTGGAGCGATGACCAGTGCCACTATCGACATCAGCTTGATCAAGATGTTCATCGAAGGGCCGCTGGTATCTTTGAAGGGGTCGCCGACGGTATCTCCGACCACGGCTGCCTTGTGTGCTTCGGAACCCTTTCCTCCCAGAAGACCGTCTTCAATCAACTTCTTGGCATTGTCCCAGGCCCCACCCGAGTTGGACATGAACAGGGCTAGCAAGACGCCTACCAGAGTGGCTCCTGCAAGCATGCCACCCAGAGCATGTGGCCCCAGCAGAAAGCCCACAATCACGGGGGCAAAGACGGCGGTCACTCCGGGCAGCACCATCTCCTTGAGGGCAGAACGAGTGGCAATATCGATACAGCGAGCGGTATCGGGTTCGGCTTCTCCCTCCATCAGGCCAGGAATTTCACGGAACTGTCTCCGCACCTCCTCCACCATCTTGAAGGCCGCCCTACCCACCGCAGACATGGTCAAATCGCCGACGAAGAAGGGGAGGATTCCGCCTATGAAGAAGCCTACAACGACCGTGGGGTCAATCAGATTAAGAACCGTGAGTCCGGCGGTCTGAGTGTAGGCTGAGAAGAGTGCCAGGGCCGTGAGCGCCGCCGAGCCGATGGCGAAGCCTTTCCCGATCGCAGCGGTCGTATTCCCCACGGAATCCAGATTGTCGGTGATCTTGCGAACTTCGGGGCCCAGACCACTCATCTCAGAGATACCACCCGCGTTGTCAGCGATGGGACCATAGGCATCCACGGACATGGTGACCCCGACCGTCGCCAACATTCCCACCGCGGCAATGCCGATCCCGTACAGACCCGCGTAGTGGTAGGAGATCAGAATCGTGCCACAGATACTGATAACAGGGAGCGCGGTCGACTGCATCCCCACGGCAAGGCCGGAGATAATATTGGTCGCCACCCCTGTCTTGCACGCCTCGGCGATCCGACGAACGGGACTTCCCGACGTGTACCACTCCGTCAGCAGACCGATCAGCACTCCGGCGATCGTCCCCACCAATACGGCGTAGAAGATCCCTATTTCGAGTTCCATGGCATTGACGATAAGAAACGCTCCTATCAGCAGCAGGATAGCGCTCACATAAGTCGCGTTTCGAAGAACCGCCGCGGGGCTCAGGTTGCGCAGAATACGAATCGACAGAACCCCAATCAGTGAAGCTATCAGGCCAATGCCGATGAGCAGCAGAGGAAACAGCATGTAGAGCAACTTCCGATCGGGAGAGATATCAAGAACCTTCGAGGTCCCGACGGCGGCGATTGCGATAGTCGCTACTACCGCACCTACGTAGCTCTCAAAGATATCCGCTCCCATGCCGGCAGTGTCTCCGACACAGTCGCCGACGTTATCGGCAATCGTCGCCGGATTTCGCGGATCATCTTCGGGAATGCCAGCCTCCACCTTGCCTACCAGATCCGCTCCCACATCGGCAGTCTTTGTAAAGATTCCCCCACCTACTCGCGCAAATAGTGCTATCGAACTGGCGCCCATTGCGAAGCCGTTGATATCCGTAACCGCAATGACACCGTTCAGGTACAGCAGGTAGGCGATCGATAGCCCCAGCAGTCCCAGGCTGGCAACCGAGAGTCCCATGACCGCGCCGCCCGAGAAAGCCACGTTGAGAGCGCCTGCCAGGCCCGACTGACTTGCCGCCTGCGAGGTCCTGACGTTTGCTCGCGTGGCCGCTTTCATCCCGATGAAGCCGGCGGTCATCGAGAGCAAGGCTCCACACAGAAAAGCCAGTCCGGTCCCTTGAGTGAGCTTCAAGCTAAGGAGTATAAATACCAGCAGGATAAAGCCGGCCAGTATCGAGTACTCACGTCGCAGAAAGACCATTGCCCCGTCGTGGATGGCATTCGAAATCCGCACCATGGTTTCGTCTTCGACCGGAATCTTCTTGATGAAGACGTAGATCAGACCTGCAGCTATCAGCCCGAGCACAGCGGCCAGTATCAGAGAACCAACCAACCCCTGGGGGGCTACCACTAACGTCAGATAGATCATCAACACTCCCTACCCTTTCCCTTCAGACTCGTCGATGGGCTCGGCGCGCTTGTTATACAGAGCCATGGCGCGTGCGAATCCATGAGTCAGGATCGTATCAATCGCCGGAACTGCCTGGTCGAGGACCTCCTCCACGATCGGCCTTTCCTTTCGTCCAAATTCTGCCAAAACGTAATCCGTCAAATCTGCAGGGGAACGCTCACCGTCGATCCCCATTCGCAAGCGCGCAATTTCGGTGGTTCCCACCGAATCGATTATCGACTGCATTCCCTTCTGTCCACCGGAACTGCCCTTGAGCCGAAGCCGGATGTCCCCGAGTGGAAGAGCGGCATCGTCGTAGGCGACGATCAGCTGGCTTAGGTCCGCCGAATAGCGGGAGAGAAGCTCCTTGACGGCCACCCCACTGCGATTCATGTAGGTCATCGGCTTGGCCAGAATCAGTTGCCGATCCAAGCGCTCCACCGGACATACTTGGCAGGTTGGGAGAAGATGTTCGAACTTCTTCCTCGACTCGCTGGCAAGTCGGTCAACCAACATGAAGCCCAGATTGTGTCGGGTGTTCGAGTACCGAAGTCCGGGATTGCCGAGACCCGCAAGTAGATACAACGGCTACTCCTCGTCGGTCTCTTCCTCCTCGGCCTTCCCCTTCCCGATAACTTCGGGCTCTGCCTCTTCGTCGACCACCTCTTCCTCCACCTCTTCTGGCTCTTCCTCTACTGCAGGTGGAATCACGTTGAATACGACCTGGCCTGGATCGGAGAGGACCTGGATCTTGGATTCGTCTACTTCAACATCAGCGACCCGAAGGGAGTCTCCTATTCCAAGATCGTTGACGTCCACCCTGATATGATCAGGCAGATCGGTTGGGAGACACTCCAACTCGATTTCCCGAAGCACTGTATCCACCACGCCGTCGTAGAGTCTCACACCCTCTGCGATTCCAACCGCCTCGACGGGTACCTGGAACGTCATCACCTGATCCATGATGACCGTCTGGAAGTCTGCGTGGAGGAACTCCTCCCTCACCGGATCTACCTGATAGTCGCGAATCAGAACGTCCTTGGCGTCACCTTCGAAGGCCAACTTGAAAATCGTGTTGTGCCCCGCTTCTGAGTGCAAGATCCTTTCCAGGTCCTTGGGGTCGACCGATACTGCAACCGAATCTAGACCCCGGCCATACACGATAGCCGGAACTCGACCGTTAGCCCGCATACGCCGATTCGCGTTCTTCCCGAATTCCTGTCTAATTTCGGCATCAACCGTCAAATCTGCCATTTTTTCAAACCTCCGCTCGCCTCAAAAACGGCGAGGACCTGCTTCACTCATCACTCCGGCGGGGTTTTCCAAAGAGTGGGATCGGGGCCGGCGATTGCAAGGGGACCCTTTCCCGTGAAGCCCTCTTCGAGCCTAAATGTTAGCTTACGAAGAGTCTACTCACTGAACTCTCTTCGTGAATCGACTTGATCGCCTCTCCCAACAAGCCTGCCACGCTCAGCACCTTGAGCTTGGGAACCTGCTGTTTCTCCGACAAGAAAACGGTATTGGTTACGATCACTGCTTCAAACTCCGACGCCATCAGTCTGTCGATTGCCGGACCCGACAAGACGGCGTGACTGGCAGCGGCAAACAGCCTGCGCGCCCCTTGGCGCCGCAGTGCCTCCGTGGCCCGCACCATGGATCCCGCAGTGTCAATCATGTCGTCCACGATAATCACGTCCTTGTTCTCGACGTCCCCGACGATATTCATGACTTCAGCTTCGTTGTCATCGATCCGGCGCTTGTCTATAATCGCCAGATTCGCGCCCAGGCGCTTGGCATAGAAGCGTGCTCTTTCGACGCCTCCGGCGTCTGGTGAGACCACAGTCAGGTTGCCGAGGTCCAACTCTTTGAGATACTCGAGGATTACTGGGGTCGCGAACAGATGGTCCACGGGCAAGTCGAAAAAACCCTGAATCTGTCCCACGTGTAGGTCCAAGGTCAACAATCGGTGCGTTCCCGCTGCGGACAGCAGATCCCCAACCAGCTTGGCCGAGATCGGAACACGGGGCTTGTCCTTGCGATCCTGGCGGCCATAGCCGTAGTACGGAATCACCGTGGTAATTCTCTGGGCGGAAGATCGCTTGAAGGCATCCACCATAACGAGCAATTCCATCAGATTCTCATTGACGGGGGGACAGGTGGGCTGAACCAGGAACACGTCCTTGCCACGAACATTCTCCAGTATCTGAAAGTTGATCTCACCGTCACTGAAACGGGTAAGCTTGACCTCACCCAGAGTCACCCCTAGGTATTGGCAAATCTGCTGGCATAACGCAGGATTGGCGCTGCCTGAAAAAACCCTAAATTCCGACATAGAAGCTTGAACTCGTTCTGCGTCCCTGCGATTCGATCAAAGGCCCGACCGCGGTCTTCACGGCCATGAGAGCTCCACACTGCCACCGGGTCTGAGGCTGAGGACAGAGTCGAAGGTCAGCGCAAACCCGCCTTCTGCAAGATCGCGCGATATCGTCTTCGGGAGAGCGTTTGGCAAGGAAAAACCTCGCCATACTTATCCAGCAGATCCATGCTTGACTCAACCGCGTCCGGGGGCTGTCCCACTCCCATCACGGTCGACCCGCTGCCGCAAAGCATCACCCGCTCACATCCCACGCCACGTAGCGCTTCCGCCGCCGCCCTTAGAAACGCATATCGCTCAAACAGGGCGGGCTCGAAATCGTTCTCGAGAAAGTCCTCAATCCTTCCTTCACCTAAGGCATAAAAGCGTTGGATTGTAGTCTCAGCGGGGTCCTTTGTCAATACCTCCTGGCCCTTCCAGTTCCCCCAGTCCTTGATCTGATACGCATCTCGACTCGAGATTGAACGCCTCGGAAAGAGTAGGATCAGATCTTCCTGTCCAGAGGGATCAGGCAACGGGGAGACGATCTCCCCCCTTCCCTCTCCTAGTGCCATTCCGCCCACCAGAAAGAAAGGCACATCGGAACCCAGCTTCTCTCCCAAAAGGGCGAGCTCCCTATCAGAGAGGCCGCAGTTCCAAAGCTGATTCAACCCCAGCAAGGTGATGGCCGCATTGCTGGAGCCGCCCCCCAGCCCTGCGCCGACCGGAATCCTCTTGCGCAGGAGAAGACGAACCCCCTCGTCATCCCGTCCCGTAGATTCTCGTAGAAGCTCAGCAGCCCGGTAAACCAGATTGGACGGGCCGGCAGGGACCGGCCGACCTTGAACTTCTAAAGTGATGGTCGCATCGCGAGTCGCTGTCAGAGCGATCTCGTCTCGCAGGTCCACCGTCTGATAGAGGGTGCGCAGCTGGTGGAACCCGTCCCTCCGGCGACCCAGGATTTTCAGAATCCAGTTGACCTTGGCAAAGCAAGGTAGCGTTAGTTGTCGCAAAGAGAATTCGTTGTCTGCTCGGATGGAGCGGTCAGTACGAGTCAGGGGGTCTGAGGAGACAGACGTTCGTTCACCTGGGCCAGTTTCTCGACGACCCTTGCGTGCTCTTCATCGGATGCTAGAGATACCGCCTGCTCGTAGTACTGACGAGCCTTTTGGTACTGTCCCAACTCGATATAGAGGTCGCCCAGATGATCGTAAATCGTCGGATCATCCGTAAGCTCTGCCGCCTTTTTCAGATTGGTCTCTGCCAAATCAAGCTGCTTGAGCTTGAAGTAGACCCAACCCAGACTGTCCAGGTAGGCTCCGTTATAGGGATCAACTTCGAGCGCCTTCGATATGTAGTCGCGTGCCTCCTGAAGTCGAATACCTCGGTCGGCGAACATGTAGCCCAGATAGTTCAGCACACCGGCGTGCTCCGGATTGGCCCGGAGAATTTTCTTGAACTCCGTTTCGGCATCCTGAACCTTTTCTTGTCGCTCGTAGATTGCTGCAAGCTGGAAGTGAATCGCCTCGCTTTCACGCTTCTGTGCCAGTCCCTCTTTGACTACTTTTTCGGCGTCGCCATATTTCTTGTGATCCATGTAGAGCTGGCTTACCGTCAGGTAGAGCAGTTCGAAGTCGCGCTCAGGATTCAGATTCTCTCTCAACAACTCCACGCCGTCTTCTACTCGACCGGCGTGCGACAGCATCTGCGCTCGAGTCATGACAACGAACGCGTTGTCGGGATAGCGAGCCATAAGATCCTTGGTCAAATGGTCGGCCTCATCGATGTGGCCTGCATCTTTGAGCGCATAGATAAGACGCCGCCTGGAGTCTGGGTCGTCCCCGTTCGCTTCATCGACTTGGCGAAAAAGCTCGACAGCCTTTTCGAACTGACGCATGTCCTGGTAGAGGAGACCCAGATGAGTCCTGAACAAGTCTCCGAAACGGACTGACTCAGTCGATTCAACCACCGCAATCAGATCTTCGAACCGCTTTGCGGCCTTTTGACGCTGGCCCAAGCCTACCAGCGTTCGCGCCAACTCAAACTTCGCCTCCATCTGGTCGGGACTATCCTTCAACACGCCCAGGAAAACATCTGCGGCTTCGCTGAACTTCCTCTGTTCTTTCAGAGCCTTGCCTAGCTCGATCCGCACTTCTACGTTTTTAGGGTAGCGCGCTGCCCCCTCCCTCAGAAGGCTTACTGCCTCTGAGTAACGACCCAGTCTCATCAGTAAACTATTGAGTTGGAGCTGCGATTTCGGGTCCGGTTCGCTGCGCAACTCCCGTCGGTAGGTCTCGACTGCCTCGTCGAAGCGCTCCTTCTGCTCGTAGAGGCGCGCCAACATATTCAAACTGTCTGCTTGGTCTGCCCGGATCTTCAAAGACCTCTCCAATACCTGGATGGCTTCATCAACCTCACCCAATTCAACCAGAGCAGTGGCGTGACGAAAATAACCCTCCACCAGCCCCGGACGTAAATTGGTCAAGCGCTTGAAGGCCTCTGCAGCTTTAGAATGCTCTTGCTGTCCCAGATACAACTGGCCTAGATAGTAGACGGCTTCGTGGTGGTCCGGCTCCAATTCGACTACCCGTTCGAACTCCGCGACCGCCTTCTGGGCCAGGCTGCCCTGACCTCCACTCTGATAGCCAGAGTACATCTGTCCCAGAAAGAAGTGAGCCTCAGTTCTTTGAGGGTCCAGCTCAACCGCCTTTTGCCCCTCCTGGACGGCTCTTGAGATCTCGCCAGCCCGAACCAGGCTGCGAGCGAATTCGATTCGAAGCTCGATGCTCTCACCATTCAGAGCAATAGCCTTTTCAAATTCGCCAATAGCGTCCGAGTACTCCTTCTTCAGCACATGGAGCTTTGCCAGGCTGAAGTGGTAGTAAGATTTGCCCAGGTCGCTGCTTTGGACTTGTGCGAGGCTGACCTGAATGAGGAACGCTGGAAGGACGGCGGCTAAAATTCTCATACAAATCTTCTTAGGCATCTTCTTCGACTCTTCATATTATCCTACACTCTCAACCTTGCCAACTAGCTCGACCTTGGGACACCGTCGAATCGATTAGTCGCTCTGCGCTCCCCAGATCGCCAGGCCCGACACCAGCGTCATCGTAGCTTTCTGGAATGGGACCTAAAGCCCGGAGCTCAGAGGTTGGGCAGGAACTGCCGACATCAGGTTGAGAGCATCGGCGAAAATAAGCTCAAGTACGAAGATAGGCTTGTCAGACACGATTTTGGCGTAGCCAGTGGCCAGGGCTGGCAAATCGGGGATCAGCTCAGTCAACAGCTTCACCTCTCGATGTCCGGCTCCCAAGCTGAGCTGCTTCTGGCCAACCTGATCGCCCTCGGAAGTGTAGATGCTGATTTCCACCTCTGCGATATCCTCCGCTCCCGGGTAAAGCACCGACATGCCAGTGGAGAAACCCTCGCCATTGGCCAGGTGAGCCATCGCATAGGCTTTCTTGGGCGCGGATTCCGCTGGAATCGCACTGATGGCAAGTCCGGAAAAGACTTGAAGTTCGGCGCTTCCCACAACTCCAGCTTCACTGCTCTCGATTTGCAGCCAGCCGCTGATGGCCACACCCGGGTCCACCAGGCCGGGGAAAAGGTCGGTCAGATCTCTACGAAATCCCTGGTTGGGCTCGAGAACGATGGGCTCCGCAGTGGCCACGTCGGCTCCCTGGTCGTCTTTGAAAACCACCTCGACGGTTGTGGTTTCGGTTCCGAAGTAGTTGAGGTTGACAACGGTTGAGGTCCCTCCGAAGGCCACCGCCTGGGGGAAATAAAGCCTATTTGCTGGAACGACGTGGGGCGCTTGGACCGCGATACCGTTTAGGGAGGCCAGCCGCTCCCCGTCGAAGTAGCGTTCAAACGCCACGATACCTTCGCCACTCTCCGCCACAACGTACCCACTTTCGAAACCTTCGAATGCCGCATCGCTAAAGAATCCGTTAGCTCCCTTCAACGCAGCGTTGGTAACAACCCCCCCCAAACTCAACCTGATGGACTGCTCCAGTATTTCCCCAGCATGGTTGTAGAGGGTAAAAAATACATCAGTCCCGTTGAGGTTGGGGCTCAGGGCAATGATTTCAGTCTGAAATTCTCCGTCGATTCGAACCACTGGTAGCACTACCAGCTGGGCGGTCTGGGAGACGAGCAAACCTCCATCGAGCCTGTTCTGGAGACGGTCACCCGTCATGAAGAAACCCACAACATCCTTCTGGTCGACATCCATGTGGATCCAGCCCTCGAAGGTCGAGTCCTCAGGCTGAGCCTCGGTCAGCAGCCTTGCCGTAGTGGCAAACTGTTGCCCCGGAGCCAGTGGGATCCTCTTGGGACTGGGGCCGAATTCGATTACATCCTCGGTAGCGGTTAGATCCTGCAGTCTGATGCCGCCATTGTTGAAATGTCGGGTATCGAGCCCCGCCTGACCGTCGGACAGGTTGGCTACCGCAATTCCGGTAAACCAGGTCGCATTGCTGACCATGCGCGGCACAAAGGAGTTATAGCTGGGGCCGATCAGGTCAATGGTGCTCGAATTGAAGTTGAGAACCGTCATCACTTCGCCATCTGGCGTGGTAGCTACTTCCAGGGGGGCAGCCGAGAATGCAGGTCTAAAGTCCTCATCCGCACCGTGGAGCTTTTGGCCCACCAGAAGCGGTCGAGGAAACTCAAAGGTCCTGAGGTCCATCTTTATGATGAAGTCATCGATCGGCGCCCCCAGAAAGAGGAAGTTTCCGTCTGGCGAAAAGGCTGGCCGTGTACTAGGCCGGAACTCCGAAAATTGGGGCACCAGGCGGACGGCCTCGAGTGAATCCCTATCGATAGTGCCGTCTGGCTCGGGAACCGGGACCGGAACCATATCTACATCCAGGGTGCTGATAACGGCGAACCACTTGCCGTCCGGAGTCACCGTGGTCCAACTGGGAATTCCCGATACGCCAAAAATCTCGATGGTTGTTCCATCGGTAAGATCGACTAGAAGCGCATGGTCTACTGCGAGCTCAGGAATCGTCGACAACTGGCCGACCTCTCGATCGGCCACGCAGGCGAACCTCCCATCGGGCGTAATGGCCAAGGTAGTGGCCCCTACGAAGTCGTGCGGCAGCGGGATCGGCAATTCCAGGGTTGAGGGAACCAGGGTGCTCAAGATGGAAAACGAGGCGGTGTCAATGATTCGAATGGCGTCGGGTTCCTCACCCGGTGACAACAATTCGGACCCCACCGTCAGCAGGGTAAAGAAACTGGCATTCGGTGCCAGGGTAATCGAAGACGGTCGAGTTCCCCCGGGGAGCTCTATACGCGGGAGACGCTCCTGAAAAGTTTCAAAATCCAATTGGAGGACTTCATCTGTCCCCGATGAGGCAATGAAGCCAGCCTTCCCATCGGGCATGAGGACCAGATTGTTGACGAACGAGAAGAAGGTCGCCTCCATTTCCAGAGTCTGGACCTCCAGAGTCTCGACATCTATCCGGCAAATCGCTCCCTTGGTAGCGTCGCGGAAGGTATCCGCCCTCGAGTTTTCTCGGAAGAGGAGACAGACCACCAGCAGTGTCTTTCCGTCCGGGGCCAGCGCGATTTGATTTGGTGTCTGAGCCACAGGAATCAGAGCAAGCACCTCCCCGCTCTTGGGATCGAACATCATCACCGTGTCCGAGGCAGGAAAGCTGACGAAGGCTCGGGTGGAGTCAGGGGTAAAAACGATGTTGGGGGCAAAGTTGAGATCGTTCCGATCTCCAATCTGGACCGGAAGCGTGTTGATATCGAAGAACAGATCTTCCCGGATCAAGCTGGGATTGATCGTACCGTAGGCTCTCTCTGCCCTAGCCAGCGCGGTCGACAGGCAGAGACCGATAAGGATAATCAAGAATCGACGCATGAGTTCCTCATTATATTACGCGCTTGGTATTGCGTGCGTGCAGCACTTGGAGATGGCTGGTCACCCCGATTCTCCGAGCGCTCAGAAAGAGACCCGGGACTGGTGTGCAAAACAAAGACTAGCCAGCGTGGACCTTACACTCTACTTTTCTTATCAGAGAATGACTCCAGAAAGTATTGACTCTCTTTACGATTGTTTTATTCAAATCTGAGAGCTCGCTCCCCCAGGCCTCACTGGGAACTGAGAGAGTGAGGACCCGCCCTTCGAGCGCCACCGGTCTCGCCTGTTCTGCCAATCCGTCTCCAACAATCTGCGGCCACAGCTCTATGAGAAAGATAAGGGCAACTTGGTCGTCCTGAGTGACTTCTTGTAGCCATCCGGAAAATAGGGAGCTAATCGGCTGCATTGGGACTTCCGAAGAGGTGCTTGGCAACTCTGGCCTGCCGCTCCAACCACACAGGATCTTCGGTCATGCCTCTCTTCAGGGCAACATATTCTGAGTCCCAGCCTACGACCTTGCCCGTCTTCTCCATGTTCAAGATCAACTTCCCCAGATAACGTCCACGATCCACGCTCGACGCGATGATGGCGTTGTTTACTCGCTCGGCCTCTTCCACTCGAGAACCACGCCGCGCCACCAGGACAGCTCCGACCTCCGAATGCCTACGGGCGACCTCAACGGCTAGCTTCCGCGGAAGATCTGCTAAGACCACGAGAAGGTCGACCTTCGGTGAGAGCTCGGGTATGACCTCCGCCAACACCTCGAAAGGATCACGGCCGCGAAAACCGGATCTGGGCTTGACTCGAGCGGGGTCACTCAATCCGATAAATCCGATTTTCAAGGGCGTGTCGGGCTTCCCCGAATCATCCGGGATCTGAAGCACCGCATACCGCTTGGGCGAAGGCAAGAGGGCGTCCCTTCGAACTAGATTGGTCGAGATAACCTCGGTCCTGGGCAGCGATTTCTCCGACAGCTTGCCCCAAAACATCAGGTCCTCGGTGGCCAAGTTGAGCACCTTGACTGGGAAGGAATCGAGACTATCCAACATCAACCGGTTCACTGCATCAGAGTAGGGCCCTATCATCTGGAAGTAGTTTCCTGCATCGACCTGAATAGAGCTTCCTCCATTGCTCTTCTGGTAGTCAGAAAGGTAGCCCGCCCGTCGAGCCAAACCTCCATAGGGGCCCGACTTACAGCCGCAAGGCTCAAAATTCCCCTGGACGTAGCCGGTGAAGAACAAGGTCAGCTCAAGCTGAGGTTTCTGATCTGCCGCTTCCAGAGGGAGCAAGGATTTGGCGATGCAAAATATCAACAAGCTAGTGACGTGCTTCATGATATCGTCTAGTCTAACAAAAAAAACGTGTGGCCCGCCTCCGGTGACCGCTCCGCCTTGGTTTCAGGAGAATTCGGTCCCCGATTCGAGTACCGGGATACTCAAAGGTTGGATCGCCGAGTGAGAAGGGATCGGAAGGGCTTATTTGGAACACACACTCGTCTTGAATGCTACCTACGAGCCCCTGCAGATTGTTTCCTGGAAGCGTGCGCTTCGCATGCTCTTCCAAGAGAAGGTCGAAGTGGTCGCTGAATACGATCGTCAGATTCACAGTATTTCGATCAGCATCCAACTGCCGGCTGTTCTGAGACTGCGTCAATACGTAAAGATTAGACACAGCTATAATCGAGTTCGGTTCACCCGAGCCAATCTTTACGCCCGTGACGGATATCGATGCCAGTACTGTGGCCTGCGGCCGGCCCTCAGCGAACTGACCTACGACCACGTTGTTCCGGTGGCTCATGGAGGCCTTAAGACCTGGGAGAATATCGTGACCTGTTGCATCGACTGCAACCGCAAGAAAGGGAACCGCAGTCCCATGGAGGCGCGTCTGGAGCTGCTGCGAGACCCCAAAGCCCCCTCTGGATTCCCCTACAAGATACACCTGCTCATCCGTCAGCCGAATGTTCCCGATAGCTGGAAGGATTACATTTTTTGGCATGGGGCAACCCCTTGAACGGGGCCCTCGCCATCTTTGGGCGCTATCCCCGTCTGGGTGAGGTAAAGACCCGCCTTCAGCCCTTTCTGGGGGCCGAGGCTTGCCTTTCATTGCACCAGGCCCTGCTGCTCGACACTGCGGAGCGGACCGCGTGCCTCAGTCTGCGGCGCTTCCTCTATCTATCTGCCTGTTCCAGGAAGGAAGGACAAGCGTTCGTCCAGGAACACGGGCTTCCTTCTCGTCTGGAGCTGGGAATCCAGCGCGGAAACGGCCTGGGAGAGCGGCTCTGGAAGGCCTATCAAGACATATCCTCCCAGTGCGACCGGGTCATCTTTGTTGGGAGCGACTCCCCTACCCTGCCCACCGACTTCATCGAGGAGGCGTTCCTGGAACTTGAACGTTTCCCCGTCGTGCTCGGCCCCGCCGAAGATGGGGGCTACTATCTGATCGGACTTTCCAGACCCAGGCGGGACCTCTTCTTGAACATCGAGTGGGGAACCGGATCGGTTCTGGAGCAGACCAGGGCGAAGCTCGATCCTGACGAGTACTCCCTGCTGCCATCCTGGTACGACATAGATACCGTGGAAGACCTGACCCGCCTGAACAGGGACCTGGAGCAGAATCCCGCAGATGCCCCCCGGCGGACCCATGACTGGATCCGCTCGATCTACCCGACATTCCTGCGAAAGCCATCGGAGGTATAAGTAAAGAGTTTGGAACTCGCTACGTAGGAGACACTTTTCTTGGTCAAGGGATGGGTATCGGTGATACTTTTCTGCCCGAGAACCATCTCACAAAAAGGAATCGGGAGAAGTTGACGGAGGCACTGGGGCTTCCCTAGTATAAAGGATGTATGTTGCGAGCGGGGCAAGTTCAGCATAGCCGGCTAGCCGTCGAGTCTTTGGTGACGGCGTGAGAGACTACCTGGAACGGCTACTCGGTCTGAGATTCCAGCCGGCGCAACTTCAGTACGCTAGAGATCCCTACAACATTTTCGAGCTGGATTTCGAAGACCGCAAGCCGCTGCGAACTGCCGCGATTTTCGCCATTTTGTTTCATATCCTGCTGTTCCTGATCGTTTTCCCGTCCTTCGGGGACACCGTCCTGATACCCACGCAGGAAGTGCTCGTCCTCAAGAGTCTGGCCAGACCAGCCGCCCTTTTGGGAGGGGGTGAGCGCCCCAAGGCAGCGCCCCCCAAGCCGAAGCCGGTTGTACCCAAACCCAAACCCATACTGGTGCCGATCCCTGATCCTACCCCACTGGCTCCCGAGCCTATCCGGAAGTTAGAGGCCGAAGAGACCCCTCTGATCCGCAAAGAGATGACGACCGAGCTGAACCTGGACGACATCCAGGCGCCTCCAGGACCGGAAGGAAAGGGTGGACGTGGGCAGGGTAAAGGTGTCGGCTCTGGAAGTGGCCCGGCGTCCGGGGCCGGACCGGCCACCGGAGACGGCAGCGGCGTCTACAAATATGGGAGTGGCGTCAGTAATCCAGTCCCCATCGTCCAAACCACGCCAAGCTACACCGACGACGCCATAAAGGCCAAGGTTCAGGGTGTCGTCTGGCTTCAGGCGATCATCCGCAAGGATGGGTCTGTGGATAGCTTCAAGGTGCTCAGGGCCCTGGGGCACGGTCTGGAAGAGCAGGCCATCAAGGAAATCGCCACCAACTGGCGATTTCGACCTGGCACCCTAAACGGCAATCCCGTCGATGTCCTGGCCACTATAGAAGTCCAGTTCAACCTTCGCTAGCCTCTTCCTTGAGAGTCTCCCCTTCCCAGAAAATAGGGAACAGTGATCACCGTCCACTGCGCACTGTTCGCCAAATTAGCTGACGCGCAGCCGTCGTTTCTTCATATAATGACTGCTTTTGCCAATACCGCACGGTGGGGATTACCTTGTGGACAACACAATCGACCTGAAAAAGACGATCAACCTCCCGAAGACCGGCTTCGGGATGAAGGCCAACCTTCCATCCATGGAACCCCGATTCCTTCAGGAATGGGAAGACATGGATCTCTATGGCAAAATCCAGCAATCAAGGAAGGGTCGCCCACGCTTTATTCTCCATGACGGGCCGCCCTACGCGAACGGCCACATCCACCTGGGACACGCACTCAACAAGCTGCTCAAGGACTTCATTGTGAAGTCCAGGACCATGGAGGGATACGACTGCCCTTACGTTCCCGGTTGGGACTGCCACGGGCTCCCCATCGAGATCAAGGTACTGGGAAAGGTAAAGCAAGATCTCGATTTCCCGAAGGTGCGCCAGCAGTGTCGCCAGTATGCTCAAAAGTTCGTTGGAATTCAGAAAGAAGAATTCAAACGACTCGGCATCTTTGGGGATTGGGACCACCCTTACCTCACCATGAACCGCGGCTACGAAGCCGAGACCGCACGCCTTCTGGGCAGCTTCGTGGAGAACGGAAGCGTGTACAAGGGACTCAAGCCGGTTCACTGGTGTATCACCTGCGAAACCGCGCTGGCTGAGGCCGAAATCGAGTACGGAGATCACACCAGTCTCTCGGTGTTCGTCAAGTTCCCGGTAACCGGAGGATTGCCTTCCGGCGAACCCGGGATGGCAGGCCGAAAAATCTCGGTCCTGATCTGGACCACCACCCCCTGGACACTGCCCGCCAACCTGGCACTGGCCTTCCACCCGGAGCTGGAGTACGCCTTCCTGGAGGTGGGAGAGGAGATCTTCATTCTGGCGCGCGATCTGGTGGAATCGGTGGCGGCACAAGTCGGTTTCTCCGGCTACCGCGTGTTGAGAACGGTCAGAGGGAAGGAACTATCCGAGTTGAAGAGCAGACATCCCTGGCTGGATCAGGAATCCAAGACGATCTTCGGAGACCACGTCACGCTGGAACAGGGTACGGGAGTCGTCCACACGGCCCCCGGGCACGGAGAAGAGGACTACGGGTTGGGAATAGAGAACGGGCTCGAGATCTACTGTCCCGTCAGCGATTCGGGGCACTTCCACCCAGATGTACTTCACTTCGCCGGGCTGCCGGTTTTCGAAGCGAACCGGAAGATCAACGACTTTCTGAGCCAAAAGGGCATGCTGCTGGCGGAACAGGACTTCGTACACAGCTATCCCCACTGCTGGCGCTGCCACAACCCCGTGATCTTTCGGGCCACTCCCCAGTGGTTCATCAGCATGGATCACGAGGACCTTCGGGCACGGGCCCTGAGAGAAATCTCCAAGGCGCATTGGATTCCCGCCTGGGGAGAAGAGCGGATCAGCAACATGGTCGGGAGCCGTCCTGATTGGTGCATCAGTCGCCAACGAGTTTGGGGAGTTCCCATCACAGTCTTCTACTGCCGGAAATGCAGTTCCGCCCTACTGGACAAGAAGGTCATCGATCACGTAGCAAATATATTCGAAGTTGAGAGCGCTGACGCCTGGTACACTCGCAGCCCCGCGGAACTGCTGCCCGAAGGAACGCACTGTACTTGCGGCTCCACCGATTTCCGCAAGGAAACCGATATCCTGGATGTCTGGTTCGATTCCGGTGTCAGCCATCACGTGGTCCTGAGAGGAAACCCAGACCTGGCCTGGCCAGCCGACGTTTATCTGGAGGGCGGCGATCAGTATCGGGGTTGGTTTCACAGCTCCCTCCTGGTTGCCGTCGGAGTGACCGACGCGGCGCCCTACCGTACCGTCATCTGCAATGGCTGGACTCTGGACGAAGAGGGCCGGGCAATGTCCAAATCCCTCGGCAACGTGATCTCTCCACTGGATATCATGAAGCAGAATGGGGCTGAGATTCTACGCCTTTGGGTGGCGTCAATCGACTACACTGAAGACGTCCGGTTGGGAGAGGAGATCCTTTCCCGTCTGCGCGAAGCATATCGAAAACTGCGCAACACGCACCGCTTTTTGCTCGGCAACCTGCACGACTTCGACCCCGGAAAGGCGGTTTCCGACGACGACCTGACTGACTTGGATCGCTGGGCCCTGGCCCGCATGGCCATCGTCGCAGAACGGGTCGAGAATGCCTACAAGAACTTCGAACTCCACCTCGTGTACCAGAGCCTCTATCATTTCTCCATCGTCGATCTCTCCAGCTTCTATCTCGACATCCTCAAGGACCGACTCTACATTTCCGCACCTGACTCTACCCAGCGTCGCTCTGCCCAAACCGCCCTGTTCCAGATCTCAGACACTCTAGTTCGCCTCTTGGCGCCGATCCTGCCATTTACCTCAGAGGAGGTGTGGCGAAACCTCTACTCCGCCGAAGCACCAACAGAATCGGTCCACATGGCAGAGTTCTCCACAGCGATTCATGCCTACCGCGACGACGCCTTGTTGAATCAATGGGAGCGACTCATCGAGATCCGCGGACAGGTGAGCAGGACGCTGGAGATTGCTCGTCAAAACAAGGAAATCGGCAACTCGCTGCAAGCCAAGGTCACCCTCAGCTGCGGACGGGATGGATTTTCCTACCTCAAGGGCTTCTCCGAGAACCTCGCCTCCGTATTCATCGTCTCCGATGTAGTGCTCGAGAAGGGAGACGAATTGTCGGCGCATGAGGTTCAGGTAAGAGTCGACAGGAGCGCAGCCCAGAAGTGCGAGCGCTGCTGGAACTATCTAGAGTCCGTGGGAACTCATGGAGATCTTCCCGGCGTGTGTTCTCGCTGCTACTCCATCCTTCGGGAACTGGGAGTCATGGAATGAGCGTATCCCAAGTCTCCTCGGGGAGAAATGAGTCGGTCCTGAGACTCTTATTCATGGGAATGGGCCTGGTTGTTTTCGCTCTGGACGCGATCACCAAGTGGTGGGTCCATGGCACGCCCTGGCTACACTACTTCCCGATCATCAAGGGTTTCTTCACGATCCACTACGTTAGGAACGAAGGCATCGCGTTCGGGCTGTTCCACTCCACACAGTCGCAGTGGAAACCGATCGTGCTCTCTCTGATGGCCATCATCGCCGTCTTGATCGTGGTCTACTATCTCTGGACCAACTCCATCAGCGAACGCGGAGTCATGTTGTCCCTGGCGCTGCTCGAGGGAGGTATCCTGGGGAACTTCTCGGATCGGCTTCTCAGAGGATACGTCGTTGACTTTCTGGAACTCCATTGGAGGAACAGCTTTTCCTGGCCCACTTTCAATGTGGCAGATGCGGCGATTACGTGTGGCGTCTTCATTATTCTCTACCAGAACTTTTTTGGGACAAGTCGTTTCGGGGAAGCTTCCGAAGAGTCCGATGACAATGCCGACGCTACTCCGAATCTCCCTTCGCCAGTCTGGCTGCTGGCCCCTGCTCTGTTCGCCACCCTCAACGCACAGACCCCGGTGCGGACGACAGAAGAGCTACAGACGATGGTCGCGCAGCTCCAACAGAAGCATGAGGGGATTCGCACCTTTTCCGCACGATTCGAGCAAAAAGAGCTCCGAACTTCAGGAGAGGAGGCGAACGAGTCCGGAATCGTGATGATGAAGAGACCTGGGAAGATGTACTGGGAATACGAGCATCCGACCCCAAAATTCTTCTTTTCAGACGGCAAGAACACCTATTTCTATGTACCGAAAGACAAGCAGGTCATGGTCTCAGAACTCGATTTGGAGGAGGTCCGCAGTCCGCTCCTCTTCCTGATCGGAAGGGGAAACATTCAGCGAGATTTTACGGCTAGCTGGGAGCAGGAAGAGCAGCCGGTGCGGGAGGAAACCGTACTCTTGCGACTGACTCCCAAACGCCACCAACCCGAATTCACGCACGTGCTGATCGAGCTCTTTCCTGATTCACATCGCATCCACCGCCTCGCGGTCATAGAGCCAATAGGACACCGGATCGACTATACTTTTACGGAGTTCAAAGAAAACGTGCGGATACCCGACTCGAGGTTCCGGCCCAGAGTCCCATCCGAAGTCGAAATCATCGAACAGTCCTTCGGCCCCCGGTCAGACAAATCCGAGATCCGAACCGATTAAGAATACCGAGTTCCAGGACACAAGATTCAAACAAGCTCCAAGCTCCAAGCACCAAATTCCAAGCTCCAGGCGGCGAGTTGCGAGCCTTGACAGCGAGGGCACGACGACCTAGGCTTTGGACCGCAAACAGCTAGCGCGAGGAGAATCCGATTGAAGAATGTTCGTGCCAACATCACCGCCATCGGCATGCATGTGCCAGAGAAAAGGGTTACGAACAGCGACCTCACTAAACTGGTCGATACTTCAGATGAATGGATCCGGGGACGGACTGGGATCTCCGAACGCCGTATCGTTGCCGAGGACGAGGCCAACAGTGACCTTTCGGTAAAGGCGATCGAGGACGCTCTGAGCCGGACGAACTACACACCCGAAGATATTGATCTAATAATTGTCACGACGGTTACCCCCGACATGATGTTCCCGTCCACCGCCTGCGTCATTCAGCAGAAGATTGGCGCTAGCAAGGCCTGGGGATTCGATCTTTCGGGAGCTTGCTCGGGGTTTCTCTTCGGTCTGGCCACTGCCTCTCAGTTCATCGAGACGGGGCGGCACCAGAGAGTCCTGGTGGTCGGTACCGACGTGATGAGCAGCATCATAGACTTCGAGGACCGCTCGACCTGCGTCCTGTTCGGGGATGGAGCCGGAGCTGCCCTGCTCGAACCCACCGAGGATGAAGGAATCGGAATTCTGGACGCGCTTCTGGGCTGTGACGGTAGCGGTGGTAAACACCTTTATATGCCCGCCGGGGGAAGCAGGAATCCGGCAACCTGCGAAACCGTCAACCAGAAGATGCACTACGTGCATCAGGATGGTCGCAACGTCTTCAAGTTTGCCGTAAAGCTGATGGTAGATACGTCGGCTGAAATACTTGAACGAAATGGACTTACGACGGAAGAGCTAGCGCTCTATGTTCCCCATCAAGCCAACCTTAGAATCATCAAGTCCTCGATGGACCGGCTGAAGCTTCGACCCGATCAGGTTGTCATCAGCATCGACCGCTACGCCAACACCACTGCAGCCACAATCCCGATCGGGCTGACCGAGGCACATTTGGCCGGCCGTCTGAAAAAGGGAGACCACGTCTTGTTGGTCTCTTTCGGTGCGGGTTTTACCTGGGGAGGCGTGTTGTTGCGATGGGGGCTTGAGCCCCCCGGTTAGGAGCCTGTGCCGAAAAGGCTCCTAGCTGATGAGTTCCTCTTTGGAGTAGGACTCATCATCTCCAGGATCAGGCTTCTTGGCGAAAAAATAGTCCAGTCCGGACCGGATTCCCTTGAGAAACGACGAAATCTCGATCGCCGGATTGACCACTCTCTCTTGAATCACATCCGTGGTTTGCTCGAATTTCTCAACGGTGTCGGTGACGATATAGTCGACCTTTGAGGCCTGTTCGCGACCCACCTGGACCAGTTCCTGGATCAGCTGATCAATATCCTCGGAACGTTCACGAAAAAGGTCCATCACCGAGCGGGCGTTGGTATTAAACTCGTCGGCGAGACCAGCAACCGGCTTGAGGTTTTCGGTTACCTCACTCAGCTTTTCAGTCAGGGACTTTATCTCGGTCTCGAGGAAGGCCGTTTGTTCCTGAACGGTTTCGGCAGTCTTACGGACTGCCCGACTGGCCAGCCAGATCGAAACGCTCTGGAGGATAAAAGCGAACGCCGCTACTCCAACGAAAATCAGCAAGAGTGCTTCGGCGTTGAGATTCAACATCGAGTGATCCGGTCAATCAGAATAGTGAACCGTAGAGAAGGGTCTGCTTTTGAAACGAACTAACTGGCGGACTTGTTTTTCGCTTCCTTCTTGGTCGCATCCTGGGAGGCAGCACCCTTGTCGGATGGAGGCTCGTCCTTCTTTTCGGACTCTTGCAGCTGTTCCTTCTCCTCCTCGTAGGCCTGACGTCCGGCCCCAACGGCAGCAGCGAGTTGTTCCTTCTGCCGGTTCAAGGTGTCACGGCCTCTCCCAATCGTCTCACCAGCGCGATCCGCAAACTCCCTGGATCTGTCAACAACCGCTTCCCTACCCGAACGAAACGTCTCACCGATTCGATCGCTCCCCTCGCGGTAGCGATCACCCAAAAAATCCCGAGTCTCCTCTCCGGATCTAGGCGCCAACAGAAGGGCGACCGAAGCACCCACGAAGCCGCCCACCAGAAAGTAGATCAGTTTATCTCCACTAGTGGCCATAGATCGTCTCCTTCCGAATCAGAAAAGCACTTAAAACAGGTTACCACAAACCTCTAGCGCTACGAAAGAATGGGAGGTGCTCGTACTCTCAACGTTCTATTTCATAAAAACGATTCTAGTGAACTAGTACACCGGGAAGGTAAGCAACATTTATGTTCCAGCGTACTGAGTACCGCATTTCATGAATACGATTATCGTATTTATGAAGTGCGGTTCTAGATGATTGATTCCGAAATAACGTGGCAATTGCAGATGGGGCTTGCGCGGCGAGGTCAAGGAGGGAGGAGGAAGTCGATGTTCTGCCATCTGCGATGACGACCAACGAAGAGATCGCCCGCAACCCCCGTCTGTCCAATGGGTTGCGCACCCGAGTGAGAAGCCAGACTCTCGCTTGTGTGGACAAACGCCCTGGATACATTCAGTTCGGGTTATCGGCGCAACAATTGTCATGTTATTTCGGAATCGATCATCTAGGTCTAGTAGTATGGGTCGATGAGCCTGGTCCCGCGAGTACTCACGATAGCCGGTTCTGATAGCTCTGGATGCGCTGGGATTCAGGCTGATCTGAAAACCTTCGGCGCTCTGGGAGTTCACGGAATGAGCGTCGTCACCTGTGTGACCGCACAGGACACACGGCGCGTTTACGACGTGTTCGAACTGACCGGGGATCAAGTCGGGCGCCAGATCGAGGCAGTACTCGAGGACATCGGCACTAGTGTGGTCAAGACGGGCATGATGCCTAGCGCTGAAATCATCGAAGCCGTGGCAGCTCATTTGGATCGTTACCGCATCGAGCTACTTGTGGTAGATCCAGTGATGCGAGCCACCGGGGGAGACTCGTTGATCCAGGATGAAGCAGTCGCCGTACTCAAGGAGCATCTGGTGCCCCTGGCCACCGTCATCACCCCCAATCTTCCCGAAGCAGAGTTTCTGGTCCAACGAAAGATCAGAAGTGAGCAGGAGATCAAGGCTGCGGCCCGGGACATTCTTGAACTAGGCCCTCAGGCGGTGATCATAAAGGGGGGACACCTGCCCGACCCAGAGCGTTCCACCGACTACCTCTTCGACCATGATGGACTGACTCTAGTGAAGGGACCGCGCATCCACACCCAGAACACCCACGGAAGTGGCTGTAGCTTCGCCTCGGCAATCGCAGCCTACCTGGCCCAGCAGCTGGAGCTCAAGGAAGCTGTGATTCGGGCGAAAGAGTATGTGACAGAGGCGATCAGACACAGCCTTGCACTCGGTCATGGCAACGGCCCACTCGGGCACTTCCATGCATAGTGCTGCGATTCGCGTTGGATGATCCAGGGGGAAACCTTGCGTCCGGGCGGCTCGCGGCCGGTGGACATTCAGACGATTTGTTCAGGTTGGGGCTCAGAGCTCCTCCCTGAACTCCGCTCGATAGATATCCAGGAAGGTCACCAATAGGGCGCTGATCAGGGGTCCCAGCACGAGTCCTGAGGGCCCGAATAGAATGAGCCCACCGGCGAGCGAAAAGAACACCAGCAGCAGGTGCATGCCTTCCGATTTGCCCTCTATGATGAGGGGACGAACAAAGTTATCAACCAGTCCAATGACTCCCGAACCCAACACCAACAGTGCGATTCCCTTGCCTGGATATCCGGTTAAGATCAGGTAGATCGAAAGGGGCACCCAGATCGTAGCGGTCCCGATCACTGGGATCAGGGAAACAAGTGCCGTTGCCGCCGCCCAGAGGGTAGGGTTGTTGATTCCGAGGCCCCAGAAGATCAGTCCTGCTGCCACCCCCTGACAGATGCCAGTACCGAAAATTCCGAAAAAAGTGGCATAGGTGACCTCTCTCAGCTTGTTGACGACCATGTCCTTGTAATTGGGAGCCATCGGGATCAAAGTCTTTAGTTCCCGCAAGAGAAGGTCACCGTCCCGAAAAAAGAAGAACATGCTGAAAATCATGATGAAAAACTTGAAAAAGACCGCTCCAACCCCCCCCAGGATCCCCGAATAGTGATCCAGCAAGTAACGAGCCACCCGATCCACGATGGATGAGGCAATCAGCGTGAGGTCCATCTCCTCCACGCCCAGATATCCGACCAGACGATTGCCAAACATTTCGACGATCGTGTTCTCGGGAACGGGTATCTTCAGTCCCCATTGTCCCGTCCTCAGCTGCTGGCGAAAGTCCGCGTAGGCCGAGTTGATCTCGTTGAAGAGGGCTAAGAAAAACAGAATGAGGGGAAGAATGATGAGCAATGTGATGATCGTGCACATGATCAGGGAGCTCAGGTTGGAGTGCCCCCTCAGTCTGCTGTTGAGCTCCAGATAGTTGGGATAGAAGAGTGAGACGAGAGTCACGCCCAGGATGACGGCGATCAGGAAAGGTTCGAGCATCCGGTAGAAGACGTAGAGGATCAGAACAAAGGTCAGGATGAAGAAGATCTTCGCGGACTTGAAGTTGGCCTGCATTCCAACTACCTGGAATCCTGATAATAGGGGCACAGATCAGCCAGGAAGCAGTCTCCGCAGCGGGGCTTCCTTGCCACGCAGACTCGTCGGCCGTGCTGAATCAAACGGTGCGAGAAGTTTATCCACTCGTCCTCGGGGACAATCTTCATCAGATCTATCTCGATCTTCTTCGGGTCCCTTTCCTCGGTGAGACCCAGTCGTCCCGACAGCCGCGAGACATGAGTGTCAACCACCACACCGCTGGAAATACCATAGGCTGTCCCAAGAACAACGTTTGCCGTTTTTCGAGCCACCCCCGGAAGTGTGAGAAGATCCGGCATCGACTGGGGGACAACCCCGTCAAACTCCTGGGTCAGTTTCCCAGCTGCCCCGATGAGGCTCTTGGCTTTGTTTCGATAGAACCCGGTGCTCCTGATGAGTTGCCGCAACTCTTCCTGGTCCGCTCCAGCCAAAGCCTTGGCATCTGGAAAACGCTCGAAAAGAGCAGGAGTGACCATGTTCACTCGGACATCAGTGCACTGGGCCGACAGGACCGTCGCAACCAACAACTCGTAAGGACTCTGGTGATGGAGCGCGCAGTTCGCGTCGGCGTACTCCTGAGCCAGGGCACGAAGAACCTCCGCCACTCGATTTCTTTCCTTCTCTCCAAGCTTGGGTTTCTTGCGTTTTCGAGCGGGCATTTCCGACATCATACCACTCTGCAATGCGGCTCAACCAAGACAGGACAGAGACCATTCCACACAGCGGTTCGCCTCCCCTCAAAGAAACCCTCCCCGCACCACCTACTTGGTTCGTACTGCAAAACGGACAGCAAGGGCCAGGGTCGGGGGGAGTCTCTGCCGCTTTTCGTGGTAAACTAGAGTGAATTCGGTCCGATGAGTCTAGAATGCATTCAGCAAAGCTTTTCTTGACCCTGGGGCTGCCACTAAGCCTTGTGCTAGGCCTCCTCAGCCTGCAGCTAACTGCTACTCTCAAGCATAAGAGAGAGACCAGCAAGAAGTGCGTCTTCTGCCACAGCGGGATTCCCGAGATGGAAGACGAAGATCCACAGCTGAATCAGGAAGGAAAGAAATTTCGAGAGAATGGATTCAAGCTGACGGAGGAGCAGAAGAAAAAGGCAAACACTCGCCCCTGGGACCTTCGCTAGTTAGCGCTTCCAGTTTTTCGTCGTCATCGATGACCAGACTGGAAGCGGAACAAAGCACCGAACCAACGAATGGCGAAAGCCCTCCGACATCCCTGGTAAACCCGGTCAGATCAGAGTTCCTTCTGAACTACGTAGTCATCCCTCTTCACTGGCGCCGCTTTGGGCTGCGAACGACCTTTCAGACTGAGCGCTAGACCGAAAACGGCCGCTCCCAGGACCACCCCAGCCAACAGGGAAAAAAGTGAGAAAGAGGCGCGAAGGGGAGCCAGGAGTCCTGCTGGTTGGACCAAAAACTCCCGCGGAGCCAGGTCAACTCTCTCGCCATCGCTGCTTGTCAGGTGGGTCGTCAAGACGATCCGTTCTTCTTCGGATAGATTCCCCTCTATCTTCCAAAGCCACTGAACTTCTTCCCGCGGCTTGAGGCTGCGGTGAGCAGCTTCTCCGTCCACAAGCACCGCCTTGAGTTCCTTCGATTCGGAAATCCAGGCAGTCTCAATCCGGACTGGATTCCCAAGGGCTTTGTAGAGACGCCGCTCCTCCTCATCGAATTCAACCAGGTCGGGCGAATCCATCTGAAAACTGACGGCACTCAGCTTACCGGCCGTAGCCGGAACCTGGACCTCAAGCGCACCGAGCTTCTGAGACAGCAGAAACAGATCGCCGACCTCGAATATCTCACCCTCCCGCTCCTGGATCGATTTCTCCAAACGCAACGCAGCAGTCAGCGCGGCAGCGGTTTCCAGCCCCTCCTTTTTCTTCTGAGTCTCGAGGAATCGGGCCTCGAGACTGTCCTTGTTGGAGGTCAACGCTCGCAGATCCGATGAGAGTTTCTGCTTCTCTCTTCGAACTTGCTTCAGATCCTGTGTGAGTTTCTTGTTCTTCAACTCCCCCTGCTTGAGCTGCTGCGTCAACTTCTCGGCCTTCTCGGAAATACTCGTCCGCTCGCTCTTCAGAGATTCAATGCTGCCACCGAGATCCTTTAGACGACTGCCTAGTTCCGCATTGGATGCCGTTCTTACATTGAGACTCTCGGCCAGACTGTTGATTTGACGCTCGTACTCCTTGTTCTTCTGGCGCAGATTTCCCAGCTCTCGCTGGTATTGCTCGCCCTCCGATTGGGCCTTCTTGTGCTGACCACGAGTCACATCCAGCTCGGATTTAGCCTGCTCCAACTCCCGCGCAAGACGGGCCAGGCGTTGGCGCCCTTTCAACGCTTCTCTCTCACCATCCTGTTGTTGCTGGCGCAGCGTCTTGAGCTGGCTTTTTGCGGTGGCCGCCTCACGCTTGGCGGACTGGTATTCCGGATTCTCCTGAAGAATTGCATCCCGGACGAAGTCGAGCGTGGTTCCGCTGGTGGCTGAAAACTCCCTGACCAGAGACTCGAACTGGCTTCGGATGAATTCGCCCTTCGCCGAATCCAGTTCCTTATAGGAAAGCCCTTCTGTCAGGGAGTCGGTCAAAGCTGCCTCAAACAGTCCCTGCTGGGGAAAGGCATACTGGATAGGTGCGGGAAGCATGAAGGTCAGTTCGCCTTCTCGCCCCAGGTCGACCGATGCGATCTTGAAACGAATGGAGTCGTCCTTGAAACTCACCCCCGTGATCCGAACTTGCTCTCCCACCTTGAAATTGACCGGTTCTCCTAGATTGCTTCGATCCAACCTGGCTCCCGTACCATCCACGTGGAGGACCTGCCGTAATCCCCTTACGGGAACCTTCAGGAACATTGCTCGGTTCTCGTATTTTGTGACGTATTGATCGCGAATCTCCCTACCAATCTTGGCAGCAGGTGACCCAAGACAAAGCAGAAAGACCAAGGCCGCCAACGGTAGTTTCTTGACTGAGCTCATTGCTGATTCACTCCAACTGGCCGCTTGAAAGGTTCAAGAACCGATCTTAGCACAACCACTGTCCTCCACCAGTCCGGAAGGGATAGGATCACAAGCTGGAATTGGCTTGACCTGGGGTTTGGAGCCTTCGCTCCGCGACTGGCGGTATAATACCTGCCACAAAGATGAAGGATGCTTTGGTCGTCAACGAAATCTTCTTCAGCATTCAGGGTGAATCCAGCTACGTTGGCCGCCCCTGCGCCTTCGTCCGGCTGACCTACTGCAACCTGCGCTGCTCCTACTGTGATACCGAATACGCCTTCGAAGAAGGCCAGGAAATGTCCTTGGACGAGATCACCCAGCGGGTCGACCAGTTTCCGACCGACCTAGTCGAAGTCACAGGCGGGGAACCGCTTCTTCAGGAGCCCGTCCACGCCCTGGTGAAGAGGTTGCTGGACGACGGCAAGAAAGTCTTGATTGAGACCGGGGGCAGCCTTGATATCCGCGATATCGATCCCCGCGCCATCTTGATTTACGACATCAAGTGTCCCGACAGCAAGATGGCCGGCCGAAATCGCTGGGAGAATCTGCCCCACCTCAAGTCCCAGGACGAGGTCAAATTCGTGCTTGGCTCACGACGCGACTACGAATGGGCCAAGGACAGAATTCGAGAGCTGGAGCTGGACTCGCGGCACACCGTCTTGTTGTCGCCAGTGTGGAATCAAGTGGAACCGAGACAACTCGCAGAGTGGGTCCTGGAGGACGGCCTGCAAGTGCTCCTCCAGGTTCAATTGCACAAATTTCTCTGGGGCGAAGAGGCCCGGGGAGTATGAGTATAAAGTTCGGCCTGGTACTCGACTCTGTCTTTCTCGAGCACCTGGTACCCGCAGAACATCCAGAGCGCCCCGATCGGATCGAGTCCATTATCCGGCACATTCGATCTTGGAACGGTTCCGAACAGCTGATAACGGTGAAACCTGTACACGCCGACCCGGAGTGGATCCGCCAGGTTCACACCCCCGAACACTTTTCCGCGATCCATCAAACCGATGGTGCGACGCCCACGGCGCTCGATTGGGATACGCATGCCGGTGGTCGATCTTTTGAGATTGCCATGTTGGCGGCGGGGAGTGTCGTCAAGATGATCGAACTCCTGTTCGCCGGGGAGATCGAGACCGGATTCGCAGCGATCCGTCCTCCTGGACACCATGCTGAAACCACTAAGGCAATGGGTTTCTGCCTATTCAATAATGTTGCTGTGGGAGCCGAGTGGTCTCGCCAAAAAGGCCTTGCTGAGCGAGTTGCCGTGGTTGATTTCGACGTCCACCATGGCAACGGTACTCAGGAAATCTTCTATCACCGTCCCGATGTCCTTTACCTGTCGAGCCATCAATATCCGTTCTATCCAGGAACCGGGAGCCAGGCCGAACTAGGCGATGGGGAGGGACTCGGATTCACAGTCAACTTCCCTATGGTGGCAGGAAGCGGGAACCATTTCTTCTGTTCCCTGTTTCAAGATCTGGCCGGACCCGTTCTGCGTGATTTCGAACCCGACCTGATCTTGGTGTCCGCAGGCTATGATGCCCATAGAGACGATCCGCTGGGAGGAATGAAGCTTGACGAGGCAGGATTCGGAGAGCTGGTCAGGCAGCTCAATCATCTGGCGCAAGAACTCTGCGAGGGACGTATCCTGTACGTTCTGGAGGGAGGCTACAATCTCAGGGCCCTGGGCCAATCGGTTCTCTCAACCCTCCGAATGAGCCTTGACCCGGTCGACGAAGAGATCGAACCGTCCCAGACGCACGAATACGAATCCTACCGACAGCGCATCTCGAGAAACCTATCGCCCCACTGGTCGCTCCCGGATTTCTAAGCTGGAACTTGAATAGTGAACAGTGATGCAGTGATCAGTGAGCAGTGCCGGAAACAGCTGCAGCCAACAGAGCCGCGAGCGACTCGAATCGTCGGCGATATGAGGCCAAATTCCGAGGAGCGACCGGTCAGCAGCACGATCGTTACGTCTGGTTCCGCTCAGACCACGCCTTCTTCCAGGCGAACCTGAATGTCCTGGAACGTCTCGAAGGGAATAAAGTCGATACCCTGTGCTGCGCAGTGTCGGGCGAGATAACTTTTGGCGAACAGAATGTCTACATGAGGGAGGACTGAAATATCGGAGATCCCATCGCCCACAAAGACAGTCTTGTCGCCGTCGCGGCGGGCCTGCACCAAGGTCTCCTTTTCCGAGGCCGGTTCCCTATGATAGCGCCAGCCGTCCGGGTCAATATCGGCAGAGTGGGCGAAAATCGGCACACCGAGATGTCCGATGAACAAGGAGACGATGTCCCGCAGGCCTGAACTGAGAACACACAGGGGAATCTCCTCTGCTTTGCACCAATCTACAAAGGTGGGGAAAGAGGGGTCAACCCGGATCTGGCGTTGCAGGCCGATGGCCGCTTCTTCCCAGGGTACTCTTACCGAAGCCAGCTCCCCCTTGATCACCTCCGCCGCAGAGAGGTTCCCGCTTTCGAACTCCTTGAGCAGGTCGTGCCGTAACCTTGCCCCCTCACCGAACTCTTCCACCAGTAGGACGATGGAGTCCCGGTCAGTGATGGTGCCGTCGAAGTCCGTATAGATCTGAATTCTGTGATCTGGATTAGGCGTCACCAAACTTGTACACGCTAGTTTGAAGGTATCAACTTGGAGGCACCCTTGGAGCTGGAGCACTGGGGAAGCAGCCGCCTCCGGTCACCGCGGGTTACGCAAGCCGACTCGGAAGCGCGCGCCATCCGAAGCCGCGGCCTATCCAAACTTTTCTTTCAGTTCCTCAGGCAAACGGAACAGCGTCAGGCACTCTTCGCACCTCAGCAGCACCAATGTTTGATTCTCCCCGAACTCGCCCTTGATCTGTCGTCTTCGCCCGGGATCGGACTCGTTGTAGTAGTTCGCAAGGGGATGATAGCGCTTCAGCTTTCCATGACAGGGCTTCCCTTGCTGGTCTTTCTGATTACAGACAACCTGTCGTGGCAGTAGATCCTTGATCACCGGGTCGACCTCCGTTCTTATGATCAATGAACAAGATCTTACTAGTCTTCAGCTATGAGTTGGCGACTCATGAACAACGATGAGAATCGGTGGATTCGATGTCCGCCATCATCTCCAACAACCGAATCATTGATTATAACTGATCATCTATTGATCACCTCTTCACTGTCCCCAACGAATGACTTACCCTCACCCGCTTCGCAGGCGCAGAAGCCTCTCCGAGGCCTCCTCCAGCAGATCCATGGTCTTACAGAAGGCGAACCTTATGATCTTTCGGCCCAGCTCGGGGCGACGGTAAAAACTGCTTCCGGGCACCACTGCGATGCCGTACTCCTTGACCAGCTGCTCGGCGAACGAAACGTCGTCCAGGTCAGTGACCGAAGAGATATCTGCCATGATGTAATAGGCTCCCGAGGGCTTCCAGATTCGGAAACCGGACTCCTCCAAGGCTCGAACCATGAAATCCCTTCGCTGCTGGTATTCCCCGGCCAACCGATCGTAGTAGTCAGATCCGACCTTCAGGGCCGTCGCTCCTGCTTCCTGAAGAGGGGCGGCAGCACCCACAGTCAGGAAATCGTGCATTTTCCGGATCGCACTCGTCATCGAGCCTTGAGCGATTGCGTACCCAACTCGCCAACCGGTCACACTGAAGGTTTTTGAGAGGGCACTGATGGTTATAGTGCGCTCCTTCATGCCTGGGAGAAGAGCCATGGGACGATGCACAGCGCCGTCATAGATGATGTGTTCATAGATCTCGTCCGTGATCACCAGGAAGTCATAGCGCTGGGCCAGATCGGCCAGCATAAGAAGCTCCGTCTCGGAAAAAACCTTACCCGAAGGGTTGTTGGGGGAGTTGAGGATGAGGGCTCGAATTCCTCCCTCGTCCAGCGTTCCCCGGATGATCGATTCCAACTCGTCTCCGTCCAGGGCCCAGTTCCTGTCTGGGTCCAGAGGAGCAAAGACAGGGGTAGCGTTGGCAATGATCGAGTCAGGTCCGTAATTTTCGTAGAACGGCTCAAAGACGAGAACTCGCTCACCCGGATCGACGAGAGCCAGCATGGTTGCGATCATGCATTCGGTGGCTCCACAGGCAACGGTAATTTCACGTTCCGGATCCACTGTCCAATCATGGAATCGGAGATATTTTTTGGATATGGCACGGCGGAAGCTGGGTGAACCCCACGTGATGGCGTACTGATTCACGTCGGCCTGGATCGCCTCACAGGCGGCGTCCTTGAGGAAGTCCGGCGCGGGAAAATTTGGGAAACCCTGAGCCAGGTTGATGGCGTCATGCTGAGCCGCAAGACGCGTCATCTCCCTGATGACGGACTCGGTGAACTTCGAGGCCTTGGTACTGATTCGGGTCATCATCGGGTTGAAGTATCGCTCTCGGTCAGGATACTCGGAGCCAAGCCACCTAGTCTTCACTCCTGTGCTCTCGAAGTACCGGTCCTGGATAACTGCTTCCCAGAAGATCTTCCTCCCCTCCAGCCAAAACCCGCACTACCTCCTCATGGAAGTAGTCGCACTGCGACGCGACCTGGGGATGGGCTCTTTTTTCGTACATTTCCCGGCCACGGTCGATCCGCTCCTTCAGCTGGCCGTACAGATCCGCGGAAGCGTGTTCCGCTTCGGCATCCTGCTCGTGATACAGCTGAATCTCGGACACCAGAAGACGAGCCAGCCGGCGGGCATCATTGTGATGCCTCTCTTTCTCCTCGGGGGAGAGAACATTCGAGGTCTCCCCCGCCGGTACAGGCTCTGCCTCGGCGTCAAGATCCTCGTCTGGGCCCACAGTCTGGCCCGACTCCTCCTCGGGATCAGAAACTAGCTCGGAGGTCTCGTACTCTAACGCATCACCACGACGCAACACCTCCTGTAGATAGTCGTTCTTCAAAACCAGAGTGACAATGTGGGTGGACAGCTCCAGGAGGTCGACGCTGAAAGACCGCTCGGCATCCCCAAAGAAAACAAGCGGGACTTCGTCCTCGAACACGAACGGAATGCAAACCGCCGCATGGGACGGTACCGCGTCCTGTAGCAACCAGGGGAACTCCGAGCTCAAGTCCTGCTCCAGATAGATAATGCAGCACTCGACTCCGGCACGTCCGACCGCACTACCAGGCGACTGAGGGCCGATTTCCTGAATCAGTCCAGGTGAAAAACCAAATCCCTTCCAAGGAGCATAGTGCCCCTCCTCTTTTCGAAAGAGAATTCCGCGTTGCAGATTCTCCTGCACCTCTGCCAGATAGATGTCCAGAATCTCCTCCTGACCGCTTCCCTCGACAAGTTTGCGGATCAGATAGTTGACTCGAAGGTGGACTCGTCGAGCCGCCTCTGCGTCCAGGCTCTCGGGAATCTCATCGAACGACCCAGCCAGCATCTCGAGGGTCTCCAGGTCTCTGGCCAGTCCCGCCTGCGTCTCTTTCAAACCAGACTTCAGCGCAACAACCTGGTCACGGATCTCCTCCAGGGCAGACTTTTCCTTCCCTACATCAGCCCGAGGGTCGCTTTCACTTTCTGAGTGCATAACCTTTGTAGCGGCATCTTAGAGAGCAGTGTGTCGAGTGTCAACAATTCTGCTGTGCGTCTGCTGAGACCATCCGCTCGAGATGTTGATGTGGAAACTGGATCCGCGAAGGGAGCGATGCTCGGTGGCTGGTCAAGCGCTAACGGGCTACAATGCCTAATCGGCTGCGTCAAACATTGAGGATTCGAGCGTGAGAGATTTGACTATTCTAGGAGGCGGAAACACAGCCTTCGCCGCTGCTGCGAACCTGAGCTTGCGGGGCTTCAGGATCACGCTCTGCGAGCACCCCTCCTTTTCCTGGACGCTGGACCCCATACGCGACTCTGGAATCATTCAACTGGACGGGGTCGCCGGACAAGGGGGGGCCGAGATCCACCGACTGACGACGGATTTCTCAGAGGGCCTCCAGAACGACCTGCTACTGACAATCGTACCGGCCTACGCCCACAGGCCCTTTGCCGAAGCATGCCGACCCCACCTACGCGAAGACCACGTTCTCGTCCTTCTTCCCGGAACCCTGGGGACGCTCGAGGTAGCCAGCATTCTGGGACTCGACCAAGCGGGGCACTCGGAGGTGACACTGGCCGAAACCGACACAGCCCCCTACGTCTGCCGAAAGGTCGCACCTGATGCCGCCCACATCTGGGGTGTGGTCGCTTCTCTTGGAGTCGGAGTCCTTCCCTCGAGCGACAGCAGACGAGTCTCTGAGCTCCTCTCCGATATCTTCACGGTTGACGGTCTGGGGCAAGCAGAGCCAGCGACAGGGGCATCAGCGACTTCGCGCACCGCGGTTTCTCTTTACTCCAACGTCCTCGAGTGTGGGCTGAGCGCAATGAATCCGGTCGTCCATCCCCCCGGGGTGCTGATGAACGCCGGGCGGGTCGAGTACTCGAAGGGCGATTTCTTCTTTTACGAGGAAGGAGTCACCCCAGCGGTCTGCCAGGTTATCTACGCACTGGACGCGGAGCGGCGTGCGATCGGCAGGGCACTTGGACTGGATCTGACTCCGGTCGACCAGGCCTTTCACGAGGCCGGATTCGGTCCCAAGGGCGACCTTTGGAGCACCATCAACGGCAGCCGGATGTTGACCCAACTGCGCGCACCTGGTGCGATGGAAACGCGCTGGCTGACCGAAGATGTTCCCTACGGAATAGCCGCATGGGGCTCCCTCGCCGATCAGCTCGATGTCCCAGCAGGGTTGATGCACTCACTAGTGAAACTTGCCTCTGTGGCGCTGGGTCAGGACTTCATCGGGACGGCGAGAACGGCTGATAAGCTTGGGATCGGGGGAATGAGTCGAGAACAGCTGCTGAGCTACGTCACAAACGGACAGAAGTAACGGGCGGACAGAACGGGACGTCTCAGTGCCGTGGTACGGGCTACGGCGAGGACGTCGTCGCAGTCCCATTGGCAGCATAGCGTGCCTTGAAATCGGGGACCACCGATTTCGCATCCAGATTCAGCACCTTGGCGTAGGCGGCTATGATGTAGGTAAGGTAGGAGCCGTTGGGCAGCTTCGAGTAATCGCCATCCTCCAGAGCCTCAAGGTATTGGATCCCGATCTTGGTCAAGTCGGCAACGTTCCTCAAAGAGATCCCTTTGGTATTCCGGACATGTTTCAAGTACTGGCCGGTTGACAGTGAATACTCTTCGCCGCCGAGTGGCTGCCCTTGTTGCTCCTGGGTCTCGACCGGCTCCGGGCCTGGCTCAGCCTCATCATCTCCTTGACGACCACGAAGCGGGAAATGCACTCGCTGCCAGATGCTCTTCGGTTCATTCGATTCTTTGGTTTGCTCTTCGGCTTTCGGGCTGGACCTCTTGACGAGCTGGATCACTGGATCCATGGTGCTCCTGTTGTAGGACCGCCTTTTTTCCGGATCGCTCAGGGTGCGAAATGCCTCTTCTATCTTGCTGAACGTCGCTTCTCGTTCGGCTTCCCGCAGTAGAGAATAGCTGGCGAACGTGCCCGGTCCAAACATGGCAGCCGCAGTGCGATACGCGTGTTCGATTTCTTCCTGACTGGCCCTTCGAGCTACACCCAGAAGTTCATAGAGCGACGGCTCTTTGGTGTCCTTCAACTTGCCGTCCTCCTCTGTCCAGCAGTCGCTTCGCAGAGTAGCATCCGGTCCGCGATCACTTTCAGCGCAAAGGTGGTTTTTGACTTTGGATGGGCTAACACATAGGGCGTCATGTGTTTTAGGGAGAAGGGTACCTCCCCGTCATTCGGCACCACGCCCAGGAAGTTGATATTCACCCCTAGATATCTTCTCACGAGATGGACCATCGATGTCCCCAGAACGGCGTCGTCTTCGGTCCTTTGCTTGTTCACGATCAGGCAGGGCCGGAAACGGTCCAACTCTCCGCTCAGGAGATCCCCATACTCACTGTTGTAGGAACGAACCATGTCCAAGAAGCCGGGAATCGTAGGAACTCCTCTGCCGGACTTTGCCGCCTCCTTGATCATCTCCTCGATCTCGAAGTGGCGGATGCTCGACTTCAAGACCCGAAGAGATACCGATCGCAGAAATTGGTAGGCATTCTCAGTCGAGGCTGGATCAGGGTTGATGACCAGGACCGGGACGTCTGAGATAGGAAAAAAATCGATGCAGTTGAAGTGGGTACCGCCACCGATATCAATGATAGTCCTGCCGCCCTCGAGGCCCCGGATATGCCGCAAGAGCTTCTGCTTCTGCTGATGGCTCAAATTGGCCATGAACAGACGTTCATGGGAACCAGCCGCCAGATTCAGCCCCCGGTAGGGCGTCTTCTTCACCACATCGGTGAGATTAGGGACGTGCTTGTCGACAAAATCTGAAAGCGTCACATCCGTTTTCGGTATACCCAGAAAGGTGTGGAGATTGGGAGCTCCCAGATCTGCGTCGATCATCGTGACTTGAGTTCCATTTCCAGAAACGAGCAGACCTAAGCTAGCAGAAACAAAAGTCTTTCCTGTCCCGCCTTTCCCCCCTCCGATCGACCAGATGGCCTGTGATCTCTTCTTGGTCTGTCCCAGCATTGCGCGTCCCGAATCAGTTACCCGTTCTTAGATCGAACCTGTGAATCATCGCCCTGGCGGCTAACCAGCTCGAAGAGTCCGAGTCCAAGTAGCCCAACCACCGACATCACTGCCAATTCGGCCGGTAGACGGGCTCGCGCCTTCACCTGCGGGGTCGGGATCTCCCAATCGGGTTGAGTTGGAGCAAAGGACTCCAAGACACCATCCAGGCCATCCCTTTCGTGGATGTTCTCCCCAGCCAATCTCACAAAAATACTCAGCCTCAAGCGAATTTGTCGCTTGATGGTAGCACATCGCACCTGCTCAGGCAACGCTAACCCATCTATTTCCCCACACTTCGGCCTTGGATAGGATTCAGCTTTCCATTAAGTTTGGATCCTGGATCAGACGATCTTCGCCACAGAGAAACACCGGCCGCACGTAGCCAGGTCCCCCGTCATATTCCAGAGACCCTAGACCTCGGTGGCTCCGATTGAGGGCTGTCCATCAGCCCAACAGCAGCCAATCGGCCAGCCAGACGGCGCCAAGGCCCAGGAGAGCACCAACAAGGACGTCCAGCACGTAATGATAGCGACCATAGACTGAACCAAACCACATACCCGCAACCACAACCAGGGCGGGAGCTCCCCCCCACACTCCCCATATGCGCCAGCACCATATCAGGAAAACGACCGCCGTCGAGCTGTGAGAGCTCGGCATGGCCCCCCCTTTCAGGGCTGGCCCGCGATACATGATGTAGTTGATGAGCCGGGTAAACCCATACCCATTCAGACGCTGTTCCGAAGTCTCCAAGAGACCGACTTCAACCAGAGCCCAACGCGGACCCAGCGTTGGTGTAACGGCGAAGAAGAGGTACGAGATCGCGTAGGCACTGAGCACGGCCAAGGCCATCGATTCAAATTCCCGAAAACGCCCCGCTCGATAGAGAAAGACTCCCAGAATGGGAGTGTAAAGATAGTAGGAGAAGTAGAAAGAGTGCATCAGTTCTGTGAGCCAGGGTCGGTTCCCACGGGCCCACCAGAGGCTGGGCTGCCCCAGAATTCTATCTTCCAGCCTGAGAATCTTCGCGTCGAGCGAGTACTCGGGAGGATGGATCGAGGTCAGGGTATGACCAGCCCATTTGTAGGCCCACCAGAAGAACAGGATCGGGGACCAGAGCCGTAGGAAAGAATTGTCGGTCAGCGAGACCAAGAGAAGCCCCGCGATCAAAGCGGTGTTTGCAAGAAGCAGTCGAGCGAGGCGTTCCGGCCGCTGACGGCCTAGCAACAGAAGCAGCGAGTGGGCCAGCAGGTAGGCGACACATAGCCAGATCGAGTAGGTTCCTATACTGCCTATCGCCAACATAGCTGTTGCCTCTCCTCGGCGTGCGTTGACAAACGAGAGATCGTCTAGCCAAGATTTCTCATACTCAGTCTACTACGGCGTCGCGATCATCCGTCCGGGCTAAGTACACTGGAACCATCTGCAAACGTTGCCGTATTTACGTTCCAGTGTCTTAGTACCGCATTCGACCGCATTTCATAAATACGAAGTGCGGCACTAAGCTATACTCGGTTAGCCTCCGCGACGTATCGTGGGTGGGAGACCGACACGAAGAGGCGAATTCGCGTGGAGGGAGTGAAGGAGAGAACTTCTCTCCACCCAATTTTGCCGGCCGGGAACCGCTAGAGGTTCGCGCCGCGGACTGCATTGCCGGGAAGCTGATAGTCAGACCGGACGTGCGTGAGCCAAGGGCCTCGAGGAATGCTTCTCCTCTATCTCTGCGGCGTCATTGCGGTTGTTTTTCTGCTCGGGAGCCTGCTGCTCAAGCTGCTTCTCTGGCCCCTGAAGGTAAGGACGGCGGCCCGTCGCTGGTTCAGGACTACTGTTTCTTCCTACCTGGTTTTTCTCCCTCTGTTCGTATTCTTGCTTCTCCCCATTCTCCTTTCCTACCTGGTAGCAAACGCGTCTACTCGACCTCAGGACCGATCGATCAAGCGTAGTCCAACCGACTATGGGAGAAGCTTCGAAAAGGTCACCTTTACAAGTAGAGACGGAGTCGAACTGAAAGGCTGGTTCATGGGTGCCAAAGGGAAAAAGCCGGGAGTCATCCTGAGTCACGGACTGTTCCGCAATCGGCAGGAAGTATTGGAGCGGGCCTGTCTCCTCAATCAGACCGACTACCCAACGCTGGTGTTTGACCTCAGAAACCATGGAAACAGCCAGAAAAAGAATGTGTCACTCGGCTTCAACGAACGGCTGGACATATTAGCAGCCTGCGCTTTTCTGAGGACGGAACTAGACAACTCCCCACTGGTCCTTTTCGGCGTTTCTATGGGAGCAGTAGCTTCTATTCATGCGGCCGCCGAATTGGGCAAGGAGCTGACGGCCATCATTGTCGACAGCCCTTTTCGGAACCTGGAAGAGACCGTAGCTCATCATACCCGGCTAATTCTGGGAATGCCCACGATCCCCTTCGTCCATATCTTCGTCTGGAACCTCGCCAGAATAGGAGAATTCGACCCTGCCGACGTAGACACGATCACCGCGCTTCGGCGTCTGAGCCAGGCTTCGACCTTGTTAATCTACGGCGCCGAAGACCGTCGTATTCCGGCCGCCACCAGCCAAGCCATCTGGGAGGCCATTCCCCATCCCAACAAGCAGATCATCCGATTCGAGGATGCTACCCACGGAGCCGCATTCAGGTCTGCCCCCGATCGCTATATGAAACTGCTAACCGAGTTCTTGGAGAAGGGGCTCGAGGACCGCTCAGGCACTGGCGATTCAAGTGTTGCGGTCCACTAATACCCTGTTACAGAGTACTAGCAGATTGGAATACCCAGGAAGAGGTTCCTACTCCCAATCAATTGCGACTACGCCCTCATCCAGGCTCAACGGATTGAGCTACGTCGTGGGAACGGCAAACTTGTCGAGAGCTTCGGGATCTCTAGAAAGCCAGGCGGGTAATACCTGTTCGCTGGCATCCAGCACCTCGCGCACCTTCCGGGCCAGAGCGTCGGTGGTGAAGGGCTTTGCCAGGAACATGCCGGCGGACACCATCATCTTGGGTCGGGCCACTGCGCCCTCGGCATAACCCGAGGTGAAGAGAATTCTGGTGTCTGGACTTACCACACCGACATGCTGCGCTAGCTCAAAACCACTCATAGAGGGCATCACAATATCGGTGACCATAAGATGGATCATGCCCTCGAAGCGATCGCATATGTCCAGAGCCTGTTCTCCGTGACTTGCCTCGAGCACACTGTAACCGCAGCTTTCGAGAACTTGCCGGACGAGACTGCGAACCGCCTCTTCGTCCTCAACCAGCAAGATGGTTTCGGAGCCGAGAACGTTCTGGCTGGAATTGGGCCTGGTGGGAGCCGGTGCAAGCACTGCAGCTGCCTTGGGAAGATAGATCCGAAAACTCGTACCCTTTCCCGGCTGACTATGCACGGTGATATAGCCCCCACTCTGCTTGACGATCCCATACACCGTCGAGAGACCGAGTCCCGTTCCCTTGCCCAACTCCTTGGTTGTAAAGAAAGGTTCGAAGATCTGGGATCGTGTTTCCTCGTCCATTCCAATCCCATCGTCGGTGACGACCAACAAAACATAGGATCCCGCTTTGATGGCGATGAGTTGGTCCACATAAGACGGATCGACGTCGATGTTCGAGGTCTTGATGCTGATCTCTCCTCCTCCAGGCAGGGCATCCCTCGCGTTTATGGCAAGATTCATGACAACCTGCTCGATTTGTCCCGGATCGGCCTTGACCTGTCCCAGGTCAGATTGGGAACTCACCACTAGATTCACGTCTTCACCGATCAGGCGTCGTAGCATATTCTCCGTGTCCGAAACCAGCTCTCCCAGATTAATGATTCTGGGTCGAAGGACCTGCTTTCGACTGAAGGCCAGAAGCTGGCGGGTTAGCGAAGCAGCTCGTTCGGCAGCCTTCTTGATCTGCCCGATCCCCTCACGCCGCGTATCGTATTCAGGAAGCTGCATATTGAGGAGATCGCTGTAACCCAGGATGGCCGTCAGCATATTGTTGAAATCGTGGGCGACTCCCCCAGCCAACCTACCGATCGCTTCCATCTTCTGAGCCTGGCGAAGCTGATGTTCACTCTCCTTCAAGGCTTCTTCGGTCTGTCGCAGTTCGGTGATGTTCTCATGGGCTACCACGACCCGGATACGCCCGTCGGATTCGAACCGGGTCACACTCACCGCGAACCACTGCTTCTGACCGTCGCTGCTGCGGTCGTACCTGAGGCGCGAGACTTCTCGCCTCCCCTCGACGATCTCGCGTATCACTCGAGCCAATTCAGGCCCGTCTCTACTCCAGTCCACCGAGACGGACTCGCAGGCTTCCACATAGTTGCTTCCTACAAAATAGCTGGGGCCAAACAGGTGCTGGTCGCCGACAAAGCGGAGCCAACCCTCGTTGACGGCGATGATCGCTCCACCCTCGTCCAGAATCGCGATGTATGACGATAGGGAGTCAAGTGTGGACTGCAGAAACAGTTTCGATTTCTGCAGAACCGAAGTCCGCTCGTGGTGCATCTGATAGGCGTAGTACATCACCAGAACAACCGGTATCGCGATCCCGACTGCCATCAACTGCGTGCGCTGGAAGTTGGCGAATATGATGCCCGCAGTTAACGCCCCCGCTACGTTGGTCACCCAGGCCCAGCGGCAGTTCTGCTTCCAGACCTCGGCAAACGGATTCTTGGTGGTCAGGGACAGCACAAGCGCTATGGCTCCGGAATTGAGTAGAAAGTACAGAAGTCCCCACAGGACCAACATCGTGACGAAGTAGGGAAGCCCTTCGATATTGATCCTATTGAGCGGAGCATCTGCCCCAAGGGACCAGTAGAAAAGGTGACCGGCGAAGAAGGTGACAAGGGAGAGCTGACTGTAGTTGAAAACAACTCGATAGAGCTTCTTGCTCCTACAGCTGGCCAGAATACCGTCAATGATTGAAATCGTCACTCCCACCTCAGGAGAAAACAGAAGAACGGCAGCGAAGATGAAGGTGTCGCTGGCGGTGATCGTGAGTGCCTCAGATTTGTGCTTGGAGTAGGGCAGACGAACCGGAAAGAAGCTGCCGGCAATAGCGGCCACGGCCAATAGAAGCCAGGTGAGATCCGTAGAAACGAAAGAGTAATAAAAGCTGTGGATCTGGACTGGGAAAGACAGCAGAATGGTAGCCGAAATGAGTACTCTGGCTTTTACTGGGACGCTACCTGTGATGAGGACCATGGGACCAAGAGAACCTCTGGTGCATATGCCTTCTGACAAGGGAGGACAAAGAACACCGCACCGGTCTAGACGTCTTATCGACACCCGCTGATCGGGACTTTACTAGGTGCAGCAGAAGTCGGACCGGCCTGAAACTTCAGACAGCTAGCTGGCGGATTAGGCGTCATCGCGACAGGTCATGGAAGCCTGAAGCGCAAGCGAGGGGTTGGGCCAGGGCAACATACCTCGACAAACGGGCTCAGAACGGAAAGCGGGCAGAGAAGTTGGGGACATTCGTGCGGGTCCCCAACCCCTCGCTCGCGCTTCAGGCTTCTATGGCTCGGGAAGTTTCTTTCTCGAATGGGGCCGGCGATCCTGGGCGGGACTGAGGTCTCAACCGAAACGATCCAACGTGGCCGCCTGCCGGGACTGACTGAAACAAACCTACCTGAAAACCAGACACCAAGGGCTATGCAGGCGCGGTCCCCCGGCGCTTCACTGCCACCACAACGGATCCGATGATCATCCCAACCAGGGTACCAATCACAATCCCGATCAGGAGATTGCCGACGGGAATCACCAACAGACCCTGCAAAGCCGTGACACCCTCGCCAACGACGCCTCCCCCCTCAACGCTAAAACGGGGAGCCGTCCACTTGAAGTGGTAGGCTGCAATATAGGTTGCCAGGACCATCACACGCGTATAGGCGACAAAACGCAGGAGCGTCTTGAAAAGGGACTTATACGGACTATCGGCAGCGGCTAGATTCATACCGAAATAGATCGGAACCAGCAGGTACAACCAAACAACTCCGAAGATCTGATTGACACCCGAGGGCGCTCCGACCTGTTCCAACACCACACGAACCACTACAACAATAGCCGCGATGATGAGTGGCACCCTGGTCAAGCTAGACATTTCGAGACCTCCTTCAACGAGATGGCAAATCCTCTACGACTGCGGCTCAATTCTAAGAGAGCCGCAGCCCAGGATCAAACCCATATGAATTATCCGGGCTACTGGTAGACCCGCGAATCCCTCAACGATCGGAAGAGTTGCAAAAGAAGCCAGAGTAGAAGCGCCAGAATCGATTCCAACAAGGTGAAAAGAAGGGCACCCTCCAGGCTGAATGGCGACTCTGCGAACACTCGGTAGAGGGGGACCAGAAGCGGCCACCCCAGGCGAACATCGAGCAACGGCCAGAAAAGCTTGACGCCGTGATCTACAACGTCGGCAGTGCAAGCAAGATCTATGAGGCTGTGACTTGCTAGAAGAACAAAAACCAGCTTGGCAGAGAGCTCATTGAGGAAATTCGGGCGCAGCAAAGCCCACAGGAGACCCACAACAGCGAAGCTTACGAGAGAGTGAGAGAAGGTGCGGTGAAAGTGCTGGAGGGGCAAACCCCATCCCCAGACCAGGATGAAATCGAAATCAGGAAGAACGGCTATCAGGGCCGCGAGAGCCCGGATCTTCCGATCGCGGGATCGGGTAACCGCCAGCGCAACCGCCCAGTGTGCAATGGGAAGAGCCATTCTTGCCCTCAGTTCCCCTTAGGGGCTTGAGGGGAGACTGGCTCCGCCCCCCGCTTCAGACTCCGAATTACCGCTTCAACCTCTCGAGCCACACCTTCGTATCCCAATCCCGGACTAAACCGGATAGGCCTTCCAAACGATACCTGCACACTGCCTCGGCGAGGACGCGAGTGATGAACTGAGTAGACCTCAAAGGTTCCGCCCAGGTAAACAGGAACAATCGGCACCCGAAGATGCAAAGCCATGAAGCCGATTCCCGCTTTGAATTCCTGTAGCTTTCCGTTGGGTGAGCGGTGTCCTTCCGGATAGACCAACGGACAGTACCCATCGTCCACCAGATCCCCAGTGTATCTCAGCACTCGTCGGACTCCTGCCGCTTCCTGGGGCAGTGGATAGGCATTGAAACAGGCACAGGCAAGAACGTATTGAATCGCCGCCGACGCCCGTTGGCGAACCGTATATCCGCCGGGTTGGAAAAAGGGACTGAAAGCCTCCTGTGCCATCGCCGGCGCCAGCCTGCGCCGCCAGTAGCGGGGAAGCCCGGCCAAGAGGGCCAACGTGTCAAAGTGGCTGGAGTGGTTGGCGACGAAGATAAGGGGAGCCTGAATTGAGGACAGGTTCTGAACCCCAGAGACGGAGAGGGGGATGTAGTGGCGAAAGACCGGAAGAGCCAGTCCCTCTTGAACCAACCAGCGAAGCCAGCCTAGCGGCGCCCAGCGACTCCAGCGGGGCAACGCTGGTAGGCTCCCTTCCCCTCGGAGCCCCCTCCCGGCCCTTACCTCCGGCCGTGTCTCCTTCCGGGTCCAGGAAGTCGGCGAAGACTCAGAGCCAATTTCGCCCGACCTCTCGGTCAGCCAACTATTGACTTCGCCCACGGTGGACATCTGCGCGAACTGTGCCTCTCCCAGCTCGATCCCCAATCCGTCCTCGAGCCGAGCCAGCAAATCAACCCGATCCAATGAGGAAATGCCCAGATCCTCCGCTAGCCGAAGCTCTCGCCGTATCTGGCCTGGCTCTCGTCCCGACATGGATGACAAGAACTGCTCCAGGATTCCAGTCTGGTCCTTTCCCTGGGAGGCCTGAGCAGCCGGCATTGGACCTTTCGCTTCCACCATCCTTGCAGCAACCTCACCCCGCTTGATCTTCGAGGTTGCCGGGGTCCGCGGAAAGTCATTCTCTTCCCATAGCGACCAACCCCTGATCCGCTGATGGGGCTCTAGCAGCTCGTTGGCCTGCCCTACCAGTCCTTCGGGGGCGATCTGTTCGTTCTCCAGGATGAGCACCGCATGGACGCGTTCCTCGCCGCCATACTTCGAAGCGACAACGGTGCTCTCGCGAATACCCGGAAGCCTGTTCAAGACTGATTCCACGTCGTCCGGATAGACATTGAGACCATCCGAAGTCACGATCAAGTCCTTCTTCCGGCCCTTGTAGTAGAGGCGACCATCCTCGTCTACCGACCCCAAGTCCCCGGTGTGAAACCAACCATCCTCGTGGAGGATTGGAGACTCCCTGCCGCCCTCAAGGTACTCGGTAGCGATATTCTCCCCACGCACCAGGATCTCACCGTCCGGGTTGATCCGGACTTCCTGACCACCCATCGGTTTCCCTATGGAGCCCAGCCTGGCGCCGAAGGGATGGTTGACCGCCACCACGGGACTAGCCTCGGTCAGACCGTAGCCTTGAAGCGAGGCGAATCCCAACCTCGACCAAAAGGCCTCCAGCTCGGACTCCACTCGGGATCCGCCGATCACCAACGCCCAGAACTTCCATCCAAAAGCGGCATGGATTCGCCGGTATCTCCACCAACGCCAAGCCACACCGGGGAGGCCCCTTAGCGGGACCGGCCCAGGCAGGCGACCGAATGTCCTGAGAATCTCGTTCTTCAGGTTTTCAACGACACGAGGGACACTGACCAGGACGGAAACCCGCTCGCGCCGGAGACATTCGATGATGGCCTTGGGATGCAGCTCCGCCATGAACACCACCGATCCGCCCAGCAGCATCGGGACGAAGAGTCCCGCAGCCTGGCCAAACATATGGCTGAGAGGCAGCAGGTTCAGAAATCGAATCGGCTGAAACGGCCGGGCGTAGCTCTCGTATTTGCGGATCTCATGCAGAAACGGATTCAGGTTGGCACAGATATTTCGATGTCGGTGAACGACCCCTTTGGGTTCCCCAGTGGTGCCGGAGGTATAGACGATCTCAACCACGTCATCGGGTACCAGATCAACGACGGGAATCCGTTCTCTGGGTTCGATCCTTCCAACCGAATCGAAGGGCAGGCACTCCAGCATCGCGGATTCGGGATTCAGTGAATCGCCGTGAATCAGGAGTTTGGCCTGAACCTCCTGCTGGATACGCTTCACCAATTGGACCGAAGAGCGAAAATCGATGGGAACGACCTGGACTCCCCGTGCCACACTACCCCAAAAAGCTACCACCCACTCAGGCCGGTTTTCTCCCCAAAGGAGAATCCGGTCCCCCTTTGCGATGCCCCGCTGATCGAGGTAAGCAGCAAAGCCTCCGATCTGGCTGCTGAGCTCAGTCCAGGAGTGGACCCAGGTGCGGTATCCAGTGTGGAAACGAATTGCCTCGGATCCGGAGCCGTGGATCCCCTGGATCAGTTCGAGAAGAGTCCTCATGAAGGAGGTGTGACGTGCCTCGCTGGGTGGAAAGCTGCCTACCCTGTGCGTAAAGCAGCCTTGGTGAAGTTGAGAAAGCTACACTGGGTCGAGGATTGCCCAAAAAACTGAAGCGCACTTCGGGGAAAGCGGATCTACCAGAGGTCCTTCTTGACCTCCGCACCATCTTCGAGATACCAGAGACCGCCACCGTAGTCCCGCGACAGGCCCAGGTAGACTGCCGGGAGTGTGTCCGCCACGCTTCGGGGCACCTTCACCCGTAGTTTCAGCTGCTGGCCCGCTGAGGCAGACGGAACGAGGAAACCCTTCATCTCCAACTGGGGCATCCCCCACCAGGTCTGGGTGTGAGCTTGGCTGAAGCTGATCAGCTCCGCTTCCACGGCGCTGTCGCCCTCAAGGAGCTCCAGCTGAGCTTCCTCCACGGCGTCGACCCCGCCAAATCCCAGGCGGTAGTCACCTCCGGCCTCAAAATCTCTACAGTCGACCGTAAACTGGATCTCTTCGGCGTTTGTTTTGATCACCGGGGCCGTCATGGTAGCCGTGTCCTGAGCCAGGACAACCAAGCCCAGAACCAAAATCAACCCTGTGAGCGCCCCAATTACTTTCATGATCTTTCACCCTCCGAGTCTGCTGTTATGATAACACGTTCAACAACGCTGGCAAGGATCGGCCAGCAGGTTCGAGGCGATGAGCTCACGTTCGACCTGGCGGAGCCGCTTTCGCCTCGGATCGCTGTGGCCAGCAGCAAGCTGGGCACGGGGGAACAGACAGGAATGGGGTGTCCAATTGGACAAACCTGGATCCCGAACATTAGAATTTTCAAGTCTAAGGTCTAACGAGGTATCACAATATGAAAGCGATTCGTGTCCACGAAGTCGGCGGTCCGGAAGTCCTCAAGTATGAAGAGTGTCCCGTCCCAACACCAGGTACCGGGCAGGCTCTGATTCAAATCGAGGCCATCGGAGTAAACTACATCGATACCTACCATCGAGAGGGACTGTATCCAGCTCCGTTGCCCTTCTCACCAGGTGTTGAGGCGGCCGGCATTGTCGAGGCGGTCGGATCCGAAGTCGAGGATGTACAGGTTGGGGACCGGGTGGCCTACTGTTTGACGCTGGGTTCCTACGCGGAAAGATCGGTAGTGGACTCCTCCAAGCTGATTTCAATACCAGCGGCGATGGATCATCAAACGGCTGCCGCCTTGATGGTACAGGGTTTGACGGCCCACTATCTCGCTTGTGACAGCTATCCCCTACGCCCCGGCACCACGGCTCTGGTTCATGCGGCTGCTGGCGGCGTAGGACTGATGCTGGTACAGATCGCCAAACGGCTGGGCGCACGGGTCATCGGAACGGTCTCGACCGAGGCCAAGGCAGAGCTTGCCCGAGGAGCAGGCGCCGACGAGATCGTTCTCTATACGCAAATGGACTTCGAAGCGGAGGTCCGGAGGCTGACGGAAGGACAGGGGGTGGAAGTCGTCTATGATTCGGTAGGTCTGGCAACCTTCGAAAAGAGCCTGGGTTGTCTGAAGCCCAGGGGCTATCTGGTGCTCTTCGGGCAGTCCAGCGGCCCTGTCTCCTCCTTCGATCCCCAGATCCTCAATCAAAAGGGCTCTCTGTTTCTGACCCGGCCCACCCTCGCCGATTACTCCTTGACTCGAGAAGAGCTTTCAAATCGGGCCAGCGACCTCTTCACTTGGCATTTAGACGGCGAGCTCGACGTGAGGATCGGCCACACCTTTCGGCTCGCGGAAGCGCAGCAAGCCCACCGGGATCTTCAGGGTCGGCGGACTACCGGCAAGGTACTCTTGCTCCCGTAGGAGCTTGTCCCAGCCCAGCTGCGCCGGAGGAAACAGACTTGAAAGACAGACAGAACCGGACCCTACCTTCTTGCTCGGGTCGGTGGCTCCTGGCAGCCCTGGCCTTGCTGATCGTGTCGTCGATTCCGAACGCGATCCATGCCGAGACCACCAGGAAGATCGTGCTTACCTTCGATGACCTGCCCGGACTTGGCCCGGTGGGTTTCTGGCGACCTCGCGAAATCAGCAACATGATCCTTCGCACGATGGCCAAGTATGAGATCAAAGCCGCTGGCTTTGTGGTCGAGGAGCGGATCGAAAAGGATCCTTCCACCTTTGTCGTCCTGGAAGACTGGATCGAGCGCGATCACACTGTGGGAAACAACACCTTTTCTCACGTCGACCTGCATCAGCTGGAAAGAAGGGATTTTCTGGAACACGTCAAGGACGGACAGATCTTTCTCAAACAGCTCTCCCGGCTCAAGCGCTTCAACTTCAAATACCTGCGGTTCCCCTATTTACATCAGGGCGAAACCCTCAAGAAAAAGAAAAGGATCGCTAAATCTCTCTATCGGGGCGGCTACGAGATCGCTCCGGTAACGATCAAGATGCCCGATTCCAAGTTCAATCGAATCTTCCTCGAAGTACAGGATGATGAAGAGCCTCGCAGCCGGCTAAAGGAAATCTACCTTGGCGAGTTGGAAAAGGCGGTTGAATACGGCGAGAAACAGTCACAAGCGGTCTTCGGTCGGAATATCCCTCACATTCTCTGGCTCCGCTGCGCCATCGCAACCGGCGCCTTCCTGGAAGACCTGATCGAACAGCTGCAGGAACAGGGCTACAGCTTTGTTTCGCTCCCTGAAGCCCTCTCCGACCCTGCCTACAAGACCGAAGAGCTGTACGCCGGCCCCCTGGGCCTCTCCTTCATTGACCGGGTCGCAGCAACCCGGGGTCTGCCTTTCGACCCCGAGCATGGGGAGCTGAAGGAAAGGGAGATCGAGCGCAGAATGGAGGCAGAAGCTAAGTAAATCCCAAGATACAAGATACAAACAAATCTCAAATTCCAAGCGCCAAACGGCGGGCCGCTCTTCTTGACCTCGACGTCCAGAGCCCTGCAGAGTCTGCCGCCTGTGATTCGGAATCTATTTGGAATTTGGTGCTTTGAGTTTGGAGTTTATTTGTATCTTGTATCTTGGGATTTTCCCTACGCCTACCGCCAGGGACGGAAGTTGATGAACAGAATCGCGGCATTGTGTCCCTGAGAGATGATCGGGGCGGCGCCACTCGGGATGTTCCGCCAGTCGTCGAAGGCGGGATTGTTGGTAGCGAAAATCTTGCTTCTGTCGTTGGCCAGGGTCACACCACGGTTTTTGAGGAATTCGATCACGGGCGCCGCTGTAGCCAGATCCACCAACTCGGTGAAATTGATGTCGCCGCGGCCGTCCGGGGTGAGGAAGGGAGAAACTCTCTCTCCCCCCTTCCCTGCCGAGTTCCAGTGCAGCAACCAGGCTGCACCGAATGACAACCACGGGATTGGATTGGGGTTGATCTGCAGCCCTGCAAGGCTGTCGAAGGGATGCACCACGCTCTGGACGGGCGTGCCACCCCCGACGAATCGTTTGTAGAAAAACTCTCCCACAAACCAGACCTGGTGTCTCAGTACATGGAAAGCAGGAAAGGAGGCTCCCCCGACCAGGCGGATCTCATCCTTCAGATCTAGTTTGGATTCTTCCCCGAAACCCACCCAGAAATCCTCGGGACGGGTGGCTCCCGAGTTGACGAACTGAATCCGAGTGCCGGATTGAGGATCGCCGATCCGTTTGTAGCCAAGGTTGAAGAGAAACTCCGCCTCCCACACCTCCTGTGAGAGGAGAAGATCGAATCCGAAATCCCGTTCACCCGAAACACCGGCCTTACTGCGCCAAGAGCCACTGTTGAAGGTCGGCTCCTCAGTGGGCAACTCCGCGTAGGCTTGGACTCCCAGAGCTGGGAGTCCAGATCTAGACCCATCGAACAGATTGAACTTGAGCCCTAGAACCGTGTCCCCGGAAGACCGGCCAAACGCTGCCAATCCTTGACCTGACTGTCCGCCTGGAGGAATGAAATAGGTTTTGTAAGGGATCTCCTGAGCCAACAAGAAGTGAGGCTCGGAGCGCAGTGCCTCGTTGGGATACAAGTCCACGATCAGGTCCAGCGGTGGTGCGGGAAATCGGAGAGGGTCCAGATTAATGGCGTCGCTTCGAAGCCGAGGTGTAACGCGGAAAAAGAACTCCGTCCGTCCTGGTAATCCGACGGCTCCTTGCACTCCGAGGCGCACAAAGTCGATGTCACCAGGATCTCGGTCGAAATTCAGAACGGAGAGTCCCAGCCCGATTTCAAGCGACCGGAGCGTGTGGGGAGAGGATGAGAGCACCAGGCCCTGGCCTCCATTGGCAGAAAGATTGAATCGCGTAGGGCGCTCACGGTCGTCGCGATCTCGTCCAATCAGGATGGAAGGGAAGGTAAGTGAGAGAAGGACACAGAACGCAACCAGGTTGCCGGAGAAGGTTTGTCGTCTCACGGCCACAGAGCATACAGGCGAAGGCTAAACCTAACAAGAACGGGTCGTCGGAAACAGCGACCTGACCCAAACGGGAAATAGCTTCTCGGCTCTATAGATCCGAGGACTTGGAGAAAGGGATAACTGAGGCCTTGCGTCGGCTACGCGTGCGCACCAGCTTGTTCTCATACATCGCCCGGTCGGCGACACTCAACAGACGCTCGGGATCTCGTCCATCCACTGGGAAGGTTGCCGATCCGACGCTCACTCCGATATGAGCTATCTGTTCACCTTCGACCGTGATGGCGCGGCGCTGCACTGCGTCCTGGATGCGCTGGATGGTGTGGACCGTCCCGTCCGCATCCACTCCCGGGAGCACGGCGATGAACTCGTCGCCGGCGTAGCGCACACAGGTATCGGTCTTCCGCAGCTGCTGTTTCACCGTCTGGGCAAACTCAACCAAAACCCCGTCTCCGACCTTGTGACCAAAGCGGTCGTTGACGTCCTTGAAGAACTCCAGGTCCATCATCAGAAGCGTCACCGGGTAGTGCATGCGGGTGGCCTTTTCCAGCTCTTCATCGATAAAAGTCTTGAAGTAGCGGAAATTCGGCAGGTTGGTGAGCTCATCGGTATAGGCATCCTCTTGAATCTCCCGGTTGATCATCGCGTTGCTGATGGCAACGGTAGCATAGTGGGAGATGACGCCCATCAGGCTGAGCTGCTCTGAATCGTAAGGGGCCGGATCTTCGGAGTAGAGGCTGATGACTCCCATTACGTTCTGCTCGATCGCAAGGGGTACCACCAGGCAACCTTTGTATTGCGAGCTGAGGAACACATGGTCTTTGAAATCGGGAGCAGCGGAAACATTGAAAAGAGGCTGATTCTGGGCGGCCACCCATCCGCTGACCCCATCTCCGATCCTGATCTCGTGCCCCTTCAGTAGATCGGCGTGTTCTCCGGAGGCTTGGCAGGAAAGAACTCGATCGTATTCGGCACTCAGGAGGTAGATGGAACAGGTCTTGAAGGGGATGAGCGTCCGGATCTTGGAAGCCACCTGCGAGAGTGTTTCGGGGACGCTGAGAGATCTCCCCATGCTGCGAGATATCTCGAAGAGGGCATCCACTTCCAAGCCGGTGGAGGGAAGTTTAGGATGGTCGGCCGCTGTCTTCTTGCGCGGCTCGCTGGCAGGTTCAACAGTGTCCCTGGTTCCCTGCGTTAGTCGCCGAGGAAAGCGTATCGCAGTCCTGTCGATTTCGTTCTCGAGCTCATCGATGTTCGCGACCAACTCTTTTACGAGAGAAGGGTCGTAGGCCTTGTTGGAGAGAGCCTTGATGTAGTCAATCGCCTCGACACGGCTCAGGCGGGGGCGATAGGGACGGTCGGAACGCAAAGCATCGTAGCAGTCTGCAATGGCGAGAATCCGGGCGCCCAGTGGGATCTCTTCTTGCTTGAGACCCTCCGGATAGCCACTACCATCCCAACGTTCGTGATGGTACTTGACCACGGGAACCACTGGGTAAGGAAAGGAGACAGAATCGAGTATCTCAGCCCCGATAGCAGGATGAACCTGCATTTCCCGCATCTCGGAGTCGGTCAAAGGAGAGGGCTTGTTCAAGATGTGCTCGGGCACAGCCAGCTTTCCAATATCGTGCAGCAGGGCCGCTGCCTTCAGGGCATCCAGTTCCTTCTGTCCCCGCACACCACAATGTTTGGCCAGTCCAACTGCCAGGGTCTGCACCCGATGAACATGCCCATGCGTACTCCGATCCTTGGCATCGATTGCCATGGCGAGGGCAGCTATAGTCGAATGGTAAAGCTCATTAAGTTCGTCAACGTGAGAGTTAGCCTGGCTGATCTTGTCCAGGTTGGTTTTGTAGGCATAGTAGATAACCAGCATGATGGGAATAGCAATCCCAACAGCCAAGAACCTCGTCCTTTCGAAATTCAGAAAAATAACGGCAGCAGCAGAGGCCCCCGCAAAGTTTGTCAGGGATGCCCACAAGAGATTTCCCTTCCAGAAGTCGAACGCCTCGTTCGGGCTCACGAATGAGAGAGCAAATGCTATAGCACTCGAATTCAGAACAAAGTAGAGCAGGGCACAAAAGCCGAGGTTTACAAACAGGTAGGGAAGGCTACGTACTTGGACCGGATCTAGGGGAGGCAGCGCTCCAGACAATCGGTAAAAAACGTGTCCCACAATGAAAGTCGCGAGAGATAATTGCGCCAGGTTGAAGATAGGCTTGTAGAACTCGCCCTTTCGTAGTACTCCAAAGCTGCCCAAAATGCGCCACCCGTCAACGGAGGAAACTGTGACGGCGACTGCAGGGGAATATAGGAGAATTGCTGTGAAGATGAATATATCACTTACGGTAACGCTGACTGAATGGCCCCTTCTGTCTGTTAAAGGCAACCTAACCGGGAAAAAGCTGGCAACAACCGTCATACAGGCGAGAAAGAGCCAGCTGAGATCTGGGTTCAAAAAAGATACAGTGACACAATAGAAAAGCACACCAAGACCGACAACTGAAACGCCTAGTACGTACCACTTTGCCCTCGCTGGGATTACATCGACGAAAGGTGACATAGCCGGCGTTCCGGATACTCAGCCCTGACTTCCAACATCCAGACCGAATGCTCCGAGAGACTATACTATGAGCTAGTCGGTCCAGTAAATAACATTCATCATAGGACTTATCTCCTTCGAACCGTAATCCAGACCCAACAACTTGTAGGAAATCAAAGGACGGGACTTCAAAAGACGTGCTCCAATCCGAATGAACCGTCTGTCCAGAAGATCCCGTCTGTCCAGAAGATCCCGTCTGTCCAGAAGATCCCGTCCGTCCAGAAGATCCCGTCCGTCCAGAAGATCCCGTCTGTCCAGAAGATCCCGTCTGTCCAGAAGATCCCATCTGTCCAGAAGATCCCGTCCGTCCAGAAGATCCCGTCCGTCCAGAAGATCCCGTCCGTCCAGAAGATCCCATCTGTCCAAAAGATCCCATCCGTCCAGAAGATCCCATCTGTCCAGAAGATCCCATCTGTCCAGAAGATCCCATCCGCCCGAAGAATATCGTGATTCCAGAGCCTTCCGTCACCCCAAGATGGATTTCCTGAGCCGTGCAGGATTTCAGGGTAAACGACCCGGTCCCCAAGCGCGAAAGCTCCACCTGGCCACACTCTCTCCTCGCCTATCGACCAGCCAAGCGAGCCGGCTCCTCTGAAACTTCGTTGCTCGACATCGATCGCAAGAGCTAGTTTCAGTGAGTCGGGAACATTGAGTAAACCGTTTCCTTGTTCCAGCATCGATGGCTGCTGAAGCTTAATCGCCGTCAACAACAAGATTAACTTACACAAGTTCGGCGTTAGCGATGGGTTGTTACTAAGGAGCAAAGCGACAGCCCCGGCGACGTACGCGGTAGCCATGCTCGCCCCACTCAGAGCTGCATTCTGTTTACCCACTTGAATCTCGGGGTGTTCCCTTTCGATCCGACTCCCCTTTTCCAACAAAGTAATAACGTTCTTGCCCGGAGCTGATAAATCCGGCTTGAAAAGGTTGTCTTTGTAAGTAGGGCCTCGAGATCCAAACGAGGTCGCCACGTCGTCGGCATGAGTGGCTGTCCCGTTCGTGTCAACTGGAGACACTGTTATTACCGACGGGTCAATTCCTGGACTCGTAATCGAGCCCCATATTTTAGGATGGTTCTTCGTCTTACCCAGGTTCCCAGCTGACACCAAGGTGACAATCCCGTTTAAAACGAGTCGCCTCGCCGCCCTGCAAAGAGGATCCCTTTTGTAGGACTCCAACGCCGGATGCCCTAAGGACAGATTCGCCACTTGAATTCCATACTCTTCTCTATGTCGAATCACCCAACTGATTGCTTTTATTAAGTTGCTGGTAGAACCTGTGCCATCCTCTCCCACAACCTTAACGTCGACGAACCTCACGCCGGGTGCGACTCCAATGGGCAATTGACCATTCCCCTTGCTTCTCCCTCCGATTAAGCCTGCAACGGCTGTACCGTGTCCGTACTTGTCGACGTTCCTGGGCCTGAGGATCGGCACGCCCGTCGTGAAGTCCACGGCCGCTAAAACTCTGCCTTCGGCTCCAAGTCCCGGATGCCGACCGATACCCGAATCGAAAACGGCTACAACAGCACCACTTCCGCCGGGATCAGGATTGCTAGTCTGACCTACTCCTATCGTCCCAAGGAAAGCATTGGTAGCCTTCTCAACCTTTAAGGTAGTCCGGATTCGAGCGTCTAGCAGCCTGTCGGACTTTCGAGGTCACACCGAACGGGCATCATTAGTGTATGGCGAATCGATTTAGAACAGTAGATCGAGAGACTCCTTATCTGTTTCCTCCTTCGGTGCAGGAATGGCTGCCGGAGACGCATCTGGCTCGCTTCGTGGTGGAGGTGGTGAGCAAGCTGGAGTTGAGGAAGTTGGAGGATTCCTACACGAAACGGGGATCGGAAGGATACCATCCGGCGGTGATGCTGGCGTTGTTGTTTTACGGGTATGCGACGGGGGTGTTTTCGAGTCGGAAGTTGGAGCAAGCCACCTACGATTCGGTGGCGTTTCGCTACCTCGCCGGCAACACGCATCCGGATCACGACACCATAGCCCATTTCCGAAAGCGGTTTTTGGAAGAGCTGAAGCCGCTGTTTGTGGAGATCTTGCTGCTGGCCCAGGCGATGGGATTTCTGAAGTTGGGCCGAGTGAGTTTGGATGGCACGAAGGTCAAAGCCAATGCCTCCAAGCACAGTGCGTTGAGCTGGGGGCACATCCAGAAACTGGAAGCGCGGCTGCGAGAAGAAGTGGACGAGTTGATGCAGCTGGCCGAGGAAGCGGATGGACGAGAAGAAACGGAAGGGATGGACATCCCGGCCGAGCTGGCGCGGCGGGAAGCACGGTTGAAAGCGATCGATCAAGCGAAGCAGAAGCTGGTCGAGCGGGCGGCCGAGCGGCAGGCGGCCGAGCACGCCGAATATGAAGGGAAGGTGGCCAAGCGGCAAGCCCAGAGGAAAAGGGGAAACAAACCGAAGGGTCGCGAACCCAAACCGCCCCGAGGAGGAATCCGAGACCAGGATCAGATCAATCTGACGGATGAAGATTCTCGGATCATGCCGGTCTCGGGCGGGGGATTTGAGCAATGCTACAACGCTCAGGCCCTGGTGGATAACGACAGTCTGTTGATTGTGGCCGTTCATGTCACGCCAAACGCCAATGACAAGAAAGAACTGAAACCGGCCCTGGCGGCGCTGCACGCATTGCCGGAGTCGTTGGGTCGGCCCCAGGAGCTGCTGGCCGACAACGGCTACTTCAGTGGTGCCAACGTGGAGCTTTGTAGCGAGCATGCGGTCCTTCCCTATATTGCGGTCGAGCGGGAAGCCCACCACTTGCCGCCGAACGAACGCTGGAAAGAACCGGAGCCACCCGGGGAAGACGCCGATGCGGTGGAGCAGATGAGATACCGGTTGAAGACCCCGGCGGGTCGAGCCATCTACGGGCAACGCAAAGCTGTCCCCGAGCCCGTCTTTGGGATCATCAAATCGGTGATGGGCTTTGCGCAGTTCTCTCTCCGAGGAGCGGAGGCGGCAGACGGGGAGTGGACTCTGGCCAGCATCGCCTGGAATCTGAAAAGAATGTACAACCTCGCCTGCCGCCAGCCGAAGCTGGCCCGTGCCACCCTCTGAAGAGGTGGGCCAGGTCGTTTCAGCGGCCAAATCACCGCCGCAGATCAGACGATTCATCGATTTCGTGCTTGGTCGTGCAAGACTTTGGATCAAACGTCAAATTTCAGAAGTGCCTGTGAGTCAAGTCCGACAGGCTGCTAGGGTTACGTACTCAACCAAAGGCAACGGGAGCAACTTTCTGATATCAGCTGCTGTGAGCCGCGCGTGGTAAGAATTGATCAACTCCATGCTAGTGGACAGATCATCAGACTGTGCGAATTTGCTGTTTTGCATCACTAGTGTCCAAACGTTGTTCTATCGCACAACTCTAAGTTACTGGTAAGAATTGTTTTAACATCGAAATCCAATTTTTTCGATACTTTTTGATATGAAACTGTGGCAGGTGCCGACCCGGTTCTCCAATCCTGTGGCCTGCAAGCCGATAGGATGCCTAGATGGATATGCGCAGAACCGTCTTTGCCCAGCTGATGGATTGCGTCCCCAGGTATCAATTTCAACTCTGTGCTCAACGCTACCGAGGAGATTACAAGATAAAAGACTTCTCCTGCTGGAAGCAGTGGCTGTGTATGGTCTTCGCCCAGTTGACCTATCGCGAGAGTCTGCGGGATATCGAAGCCACGCTAGGTTCGGTTGCAGGCAGACTCTACCACATGGGAATTCGAGGCCGCGTGGCCCGCAGCTCTTTGGCCCATACCAACGAGAATCGGGATTGGCGCATTTATGCCGATTTCGCTCAAGTCTTGATCCAAGAGGCACGGACTTTGTACGCAGGCGAGCCCTTTGCCGTGGAACTGGAAAAAACGGTCTACGCGCTCGATTCCACCACCATCGATCTGTGTCTTTCGGTGTTCCCTTGGGCCCGCTTCCGCAAACGCAAAGGAGCCATCAAACTGCATACTTTGCTCGACTTACGTGGCAACATCCCCACCTTTGTCGAGGTCACCGAGGGGCGGGTTCACGACGTCAATATCCTCGACTATCTGCTGGTCCAACCCGGCTCCATTTACATCCTGGATCGCGGCTATCTCGATTTCGCACGTCTTTATCGGCTGCACCAGAGTTCCGGTTTCTTCATCATTCGTGCCCACCAGCGCCTGAATTTCCGCCGTCTGTACTCCCATCGTGTCGACAAGAGCATCGGGCTAAGAAGCGATCAAACCGGGGTCCTGAGCGGCCGTTACACGGCCAACAAGTACCCCGACAAACTCCGACGAGTCCGCTACTACGACGCCGAGACCCAAAAACACTTGGTCTTCTTGAGCAACAACTTTTCCCTGACTGCCCTCACTGTCGCCCAGCTGTACCGTTGCCGCTGGCGCGTGGAACTTTTCTTCAAATGGATCAAGCAACACCTGCGCATCAAAGCCTTCTATGGGACTTCTCCGAACGCCGTCAAAACTCAGATCTGGATCGCCATCTCCGTGTATATCCTCGTTGCCATCCTGAAAAAACGCCTGAAATTGGAGCTGAGCCTCTACACAACTCTACAGATTCTCAGCCTGACTGTTTTCGAGAAAACCCCATTAATTCAAGTACTTACCAGCTTCGATTACAGGAATCACCAGGGAGGTTCATGTAACCAGTTGAATCTATTTGACTTATGATTGGACACTAGTGGTTTTGCATGAAGAAACCATGTTCAACCTGAACAATAATCGCCATAGGGTAGTCGTACGCAGGATTGGCGCTGAGTAGACTCAGCTCTTCATGGAGAGCGGCAGAAGCCTTCCCTGCAAAATCGGATGGGGAATGTGGTCTACCCGGCCTCGCGCTGACGGGACACAGGAGAAGGCCGATAGCAAGAAGGCTACCTAGGGGCCCTAACAAGATTCTTAGAGTTTTTGACGACAGCATCTAACTCCTCCGAGCTTCCAGCAAAAAGAATGTCCTGCGCTAAGGACACACAAAAATGCGCAGAACTACTTAAGGAGTGGGAACCGACTTCAGATCAAGCGGAGCGTTGTGTCACCAGAACCCGAATCATACTGGGAGGCTTAGTTCAAAAGGTGGGATTTACCAAAGCCTCGCCTCCAACCTAGAAGGAATTTAACATTAATAAAACCTTCGAAGTCAAGGAAATATTTTAAAACTTCTCTGGGCAAGTCCTCGAGAGAGACTACCAACTATTTTCTCTCGATGACTGTTTAAGTGGATTGGCAGCTTTGCTAGACTCTACGAACTCACCACAGACCGATAACTTGGGTAGTACATTCGCGTCGGGCACATCTTAGCCAGACCGCCTATTGAGAAACGTCAATCATGTTGCAACGCTACAGAATCCTCCGTCCTCTTGAGCCGGGACCAGATGTGTCGTAATGACAAGGTAAAAGTGACCCGGCGTGATCAAGTAAAAGTGACCCACCCGGGTTAAAGTTGTTTTTCCTAGTTCATAATCAATAGAGGTCAGGATCAAGCGGGGTTTGGGGCCCCCTCTTGATCCGCTTCCTTATTAGCCCCCGCAGGGGGCGCAGGGGCAGCCACTGCGCGCTTTGGGCGCTTTTTGCCGTGCCGTTTGAGGCTCTCCGTCAGGCGGATGCTTTCCCAGTCGAAGGGATAGATCTGACAGTGATGGGTCAGTCGATCCAGTAGCGCGGCGGTCAGGGCCGCATCGCCAAAGACCTTCGTCCATTCGGCAAAGGCTAGGTTGGACGTCACCAGGAGCGAGGCCCTTTCGTAGCGATTGGCGAAGACTTGAAACAGCAGCTGGGCGCCCTCCTGGGAGAGGGGGATGTAGCCGATCTCATCGATGATGACCAACTCAAAGCGGTCGAACCGTTTGAGCAGTCGCTGCAGCTGTCGTTCCTCCCGGGCTTCGACCAGGGTGTTGACCAACTCCGCCGCCGTCCAGAACAGCACCCGGTAGCCTTGGCGGCAGGCTTCGACGCCCAGGACCGTGGCGGCATGACTTTTTCCCGTGCCATGGCGGCCGATGAACGCCAGATTCTCTCGCCGAGGGATGTAATCGCACTGCAGCAGTTCTCGGACCTGCAGCGCCTCCAGACCCGGCCACTTCTTGAAGTCTGTCCCTTCCAGGGTTTTCATCACCGGAAAGCGGGCCTCTTTAAGCCGACGTTTGAGTTGATTGGCCTGACGCTGAGTCAGCTCTCGGGTGGCCAGATTCAGCAGAAAGCCCTCGTAGCTTTCGCCTCCCTCTCGGGCCTGGCGGGCGCACTCCGGGTATTCGCGCAGCATCGCCGGTAAACGCAAGCGTTTGAGATGATCCTCCAGCAGGACGGTGTCGCTGAGTTGACTCATAGCGCAGCTGCCGGCAAGAGGGCGTTAAAGGCGTTCAGATCACTGACTGGGACCGGCTGATCGGTCACCCCGGGAATCAACTCCGCGGGCAGGGGCTCCGTCGACAGCAGTGGTGCTTCCTGAGCTCGAAGCAGATGACGGATCGATTCATAGCCTGGACAGCCCTTCTCCAGCACCAAGCGGACGGCCGCTTCCACCTGCGAGCTCTCGTACTGGCGATGCAGCTGCAAGACCTGAACAAACTCGCGGGTCCCCCGGCCTTCGCCCTGACGGCGACGCAGCGCCTGCAATAGCACTTCGTAATCCGGCTGGCCACTGCCGCCGCCACTGGACAATAGCTCGAGCGCTTTCAAACGCTCCGACGCGCTCATAAATCAGGTCTAGATAGTGCAGCGGATCGATCTGCCACTGGCTTTTCCAGAAGAGGCGATCGTGTTGGGCCACCTTCCGATCGTTGGCGTAGAAGAGAATCTGCTCGCAACCCACGTGGGCCCAGAGCCAGCATCCGACGTACGCTCGAGGCACCGAGTACCGATTGTGATCCACTCGGGCAGTCTGATAGGAATCCACCTTGACCCGGACCGGCTTGAAATTTTCAAAGGGGTGATCCGGAAGCGGCAGCAGAGAGCCGCGTTCGGCTTCGAAGCGTTCGTCCACCGTGCGGGAATCTTCCCGACCTCCAATCCGGTGGCTCCCATACTGCTCACAGCGCTGGGCCAAGAGTTGGTTCAATTTCTCAAAGTCTTCGACAGAAGGCAGCGGCACCAGGAAGTTGCGCCGGGCAAAACCGATCAGTCCCTCGGCTCCTCCTTTTTCCTGTCCTCGTCCCGGCGTGCAGTACCGGGCCTCAAAGGTGTAGTGACTGCGAAAGGAGACGAACCGTTCCTGCTCCACTCGCTGGCGGCCCCGCAGGATCCGCTTCACCGCCTGCGTGAGGTTGTCGTAGACCAGCTCTCCGAAGACGCCTCCGTAGTAGGAGAAGGCGTGCATATGGCCGTCGAAGAACATCTCCTGACGCTCCCAGGGATAGGCTCGAACGAAGGGCTTACCCGAGTAGCGAGGGCGCATCACAAAGAGCTTGACCTGCCGACGCAGGCCGGCCATCTGGACCCAGGCCGTGCCCCAGTCCACTTCGGCTTCCCGTGCCACCTCCGGATCCAGCGGCAGCACGGCCTCGCGCCGGCCCCAGCCGTGAGCGGCTTTCCATTCCCGCACCCAGCGCCGCACGCTCACCTCCGCTCCCGTAAACTGATGTTCCTCCACCAGCCGGGTGTAGACCCTTCGAGCTGTGTGCCTTTGCTTGCGCGGCTCTTGGCGGTCGCCCAGCAGCCACCGCTCGACGATCTTCGCGACCGGATCCATGATCGGTGCCCTCGGCTCTTTCTGCCGACGATACTTCGGTTCTTTCCCGGCCAGCGCTTTGCGAATCGTCCTTCGATGGTGTCCCGTCTCTCGCCGAATCTGCCGGATGCTCTTTCCATACACACGCGACGCCGTTCTGATAAGCTCATACTGATCCATCCCAATCACCTATAACCTCCGTTCCGTCTGTCGTTTACAATCACAACAGACTAAAACAGAGGTCTGATTGGGGTGGGTCACTTTTGCTCGATCACTCGCCCCCAAAACGGGTCACTTTTACGTTATCGAAATCAGATGTGAGAGTTTATCTGCTGTCAGATCGAACTGAAGACAAGAACAAGAGAGTCCTCACTCTGCTGGCTCGGGTCCCCTTTGATGAGGAAGCAAATCTGCTTCAGCTCGAAGAACTCTTCAGCCTCCGAAGCTCCCTCGACCACAGCTCTTTGGTAAACGTTCGTGATCTAGCATTTCGGGGCAATCGACCGGGACTCGTATCTGACTTCCTGACGACACCTCACCCATGTTGTCGAGGAGGCATATCATCTCTTGAGACCTCACTCAAGCTGATGACACAGTTAGCGGAACTAATGTGCTACCTACACAATAAACGTTACTACTGCGGTTACGTGAAGCCTGCCTATCTCTTTGTCGATGCAAAGATACGATTGGTTGCAAACCTTCTTTTTCCGAAAACTGGGCTGGGATCGAAACATCTAGACGTTGAGTCCATTCGGTACTCCGCACCCGAACACTTGATCGATAAAGGTGCAAGTGAAAGAGGGGACATATACTCACTTGGAATGGTGATGTATTACTTTTTCACGGGATATCAGCCCTTTGTAGAACAACACTTAGATGCGTTAAGGCAAAAACAACTTTTGACGTACCCCGCAAGACCTCGAAAACTCAATCCTGACATACCAGTAAAGATCGAGCAATTGATCTTGGAGATGATAGAGAAGGATCCCGAAACTCGCCCTCCCTCTGCCGACTACGTGGTCTCAATGTTAAGATCGGACGAACGAATTGAGCCCTCGGCCGTGCCCGGATTTAGGTCAAACCTCGTGGGCCGCAAAGATGAGCTTTCCTTCGTTCGGAACTTCTTTGAATCCCACCTGAAGAGTCCTGCCACGCAGTTCCTTGCCATCTCCAGCTCAAGCGGAATTGGAAAGACGGCTCTAACAAATCACTTGGAGATAATAACGAAGTCGCGTAGAACCCTGAATCTCAACATCACTCACCATCGAGGTGGGGTAGATTTTAAAGGCTTCAATCTCGCCTTGGCATCTAGGGTCCAGGACAAAGACGTTGCGACTGAAAACACGCTTCTCTGCTCTAACCCACCACTAGACCCAAAAGAAGTAGATGAAAGTGGCATAAGCCGCGTGTAAACACCTGAAATGCCAGACCTGACGGGTATTCTGGGGTTGTCAAAGAAACTTCAGAACAAGCCGAAAGGAGGCATTTCAGGTGAATAAAAAGGATAGCGCAATCATCCGCAAACGGGAAGCAGAGGTTGCCCAGCGATTGAGCCCCAGCTGGAACGCTCAAGACGCGAAACCGGTGCTCTCGCCCGAGGGCATCAGCTACGAGGTCTCGGAGAAGACGGGTGCCATCAGTTACGGTGGTCTGGGGCTGCTGCAGCAGGTGGTGAAGTGGAGTGGGCTGGGGAAAGCCATTGACGAGGCGGTGAAGCTGCTCAAACGCCACCAGCCGTACCACGAATCGGACCACGTTCTGAGCCTGATCTACAACGTGGCCACGGGCGGGACCCGCTATCAAGATGTCGAAATGCGGCGTCAGAGTGGGAGTTTCCTGGAGGCGGTAGGAGCGGAGAAGATCCCCGCCCCCAGTACGGCCGGAGATTTTGTGCGCCGTTTCAAGGCGCCCGACGTGCTGGATCTGATGGAAGCCGTCAATGACAGCCGCCTCAAGGTCTGGGCCCAACAACCGGCCAGTCCAACGGGCTCGTTGGGACGATGGCCCCCACCACCGGCGAAGGCAAGGAAGGGTAATGGAGATGCGACGGGCTGGCGCAGCGATGAGCTCGCCACGCATTGGAGACACTTACGCCAGGAGCTGAGACGACAGAACGTTCTTACCGAACTACGAACTGGAACCTCTGAACAAGGCAGAAGCGAAACAGGCTAACGGTCAACTTTCTAGGCGACAGGTTTTGATGAATCCATTTTGACCGCTGGATAGGCGGGGGTGGAGTTTGACTTTGGGTCGATGCCCATCCGAGCTTTGTCAAGTCGGCGGAGGCGTTGCCGGAATTTGGAAAGAGCTGGTGCGCCCCACCAGAGAAAAGGGAAAGGGAAGAAGCGGCGCCAGCGGAGGGACAAAGTGAAGCCGGAGATTGTCAAAACACGCGGGTTCAAGACGCTGACGCTGGAGCGGGAAGAGATCGCGGAGATCGCCTATCGTCCGAGCAAAGCGAAGTCGAACGTATAGGAGGGTGATCTTGCGCAAGACGATCGTGGTCGAGAAAGGCCAGAAGCGACTTCTGCCAGAGATGCGCTATCATTTTTATGTCACGAATATCCCGGCGGCTGAGCTGGGCACGGCGGGAGTGGTTCGGGAAAACAACCGGCGCTGCAATCAGGAAAACGTCATTGAACAACTCAAGAACGGAGTGGAGGCCCTGCGGATGCCCTCGGATACGCTGGTAGCCAACTGGGCCTATCTGGTGATTGCGGCCCAAGCCTGGAATCTGAAGGCCTGGATGGGGTTGGTGCTGCCGGCGCGACTGCACGCCAGACAGCTGGTGAAGATGGAATATCGCCGTTTCCTGCGAGAGATCATTGAAATGCCCTGCCAGATTTTGCGCAGGGGCCGACGGCTGGTCTATCGGCTGTTGGATGTCAATGGTTGGAGCCGTCTTCTCTTGGAAGGCAGTAAGTGGTTGAAACGCCGGCCCGCTACCTGAAACTGACAGGAGATAAGGAAGCTCCCAGGGTCGCGAGAGCTGTGGAGAGGTGCCTCTAAAAGCGCCGCCGAAGAGGTCAGAAGAGCTTCCCCTAAGCGATCGCCGTGCCGGAGAGTCGAACACGCGGCTAGTACTATGGAACTGGGCGGGGAAAATCTAGAATTCCGACCTCCAAAATGGCCGCCAGGAGCCGGGAAAAGGGTCGATTTTCCAACTTGCGCTTATTTTGGGACTAGAGCGCGTTATTGAGTCGTTAGATCTTCTCTCTTCAGAAGAGAGGGTGGTTCTTTTTCTCAACGACGTACACTGGATGGACAACACGACTCTGGATTTCTACAGAACTATCGTGACAAAACAGCTACCCGTGCTCTTTATATGCAGCTGGCGCAGCGATGAGCTCGCCACGCATTGGAGACACTTACGCCAGGAGCTGAGACGACAGAACGTTCTTACCGAACTACAACTGGAACCTCTGAACAAGGCAGAAGCGAAACAGCTAACGGTCAACTTTCTAGGCGAAGGTTTTGATGAATCCATTATACCATAGTGTTATTTCACCCTGTAGAGGGAACCCCTTTTATATCCATGAGTCATTGCGGCACATGCAGAAACTTGGAAATTTAATCTTCGCCGGCGGAAGCTGGCAATGGGTTTATCAATCCTTGGAATCTGGTTCTATACCCAAGACGGTTTCCAGCCAGATCGCGACTTGGGCGGCTGGCAGCACTGAAATCCGAGCAATCGAGACGCCTCGCTCGTGGACAGCCCATTGGCCATCAGAGCTGGCTGCGATGATGCGACGTTTCAATAACCAAAGCGCTGGAAACTCTAAACTGCTTGCTCACTCGAGTTCATGACGATTTCGGCACCCTCGATCGCCCCACTACGACATTGACACATGACTGGATAGGCCATGCCACTCAGACCCGCCTGGAAAGCCAGCCAGCCAGAAAGAAAAAGATGCATGGGCGAATTGCTTCTGTGCTAGAGGAGAAGTATCTGAGATCCAATGAGGCGTCTCTCGCTCAGACTGTCGTCAACCACTACTTAGCTAACGGTAATGCCAGAAAAGCGAGCCTTTACCTCTGGAGTGCCGTATCCCATCTTGGCAGGAGACGGGCCTACAAGGATGCGGCTACTCTTCTAGAAAAAGCATCGACATGCGGGGAACTAGCTTCCTCGGGCTGGCCCTCAATGAAGAAAACCGTCGAGATGACTTATCTTGCTGGACAGTTTCAAGAATGCCTTAGCTTCTGTGAGAACTTCTTGAAGACTGCTGAACTTGAGAGTGACCAGAGGGCGTTTCTGCTTTCCCTAATCGCTCAGATTCATATCAACAAGGGCAATATGGTCGAGGGAATAGAAATCCTCAAGGGCGCACTGAATTGCTTAACTGACCGCCCCGATTCAGATCTTTTACTTGAGTTAGAGGCACAGTGGCTCTACAGTATGACAAGGATAGGTAAGCTTCGTGAGGTCAGCGGGGTCGCCAAAAAATTTCTCGAGCATCGCAATAAACATACTGTACTGGGAGACCGTTTTTACCACGCCGTTTGCTCCTTTCTCTATGCGCGCGGGCAACTGAGAGAAGCCATCAAGTGGCAGACTTTGTCGATCCAATCTGCCTTAAAGCAGAAAAAATACATTAGCTCCGGAGGACGCATCGCAAACCTCGGCATCATGTACGCAGAAATCGGCAGTCTTGAGGTTGCCGAGAAGACTGCCCAATACACACTGAACCTTGCTGACGAAATCGGCAATTCGGAATTGGCAGTTTTCGCAAAGGGAGCCCTGTGTGTAACACAGAGAAAACCCGGTAGGCATAAACAAGCAATCTCACAGCTCAAAGAGTTAGTTGTCCTGAACGATGCCTCAAATCAAAACCGACACATAGATGTCGAGGCCCACATCGAGATTGCCAAGAACTTGAATTACCAGATTCAAGCCGAAAATGCCCTGTCCTTCATCGTTAAAGCCAGACAGTCTTGCAATGAAAATCCCGTCTTTTCTTCCTTGGTCGATTCGAGTCTTGCCTTGGGTTGGACTTGGGTGCTGCTCGGGCGGGCGTCTCAGGCGCTTGAGGCTATCTCCGACCTGGATCCTAAGAAACTTGGCCGGGAGAAGGGGCGCTACCATCTGCTTAGAAGCCGAATCCATCAGGAACTGGGAGAACTGGATGAGGCTTGGAAGAGCGCTTGTCGGGCGGCCCGGGTTTTTCCTGAACATATGATCTACTACCGGGCTAGAGCCAGGCTGGCACAGGCCGAGGTTAGACTTGCTCAGAACCTTCCCGAGAAAGCGCTTGAGTTTGTGTCCCAGGCCCTGTCTGCCGCCAGAAAGGAATTCTATGCTCCACTGCTGGTGAAGGGACACACTCTTCATGCCAGGAGCCTCTTGCTTTCCGGAAATCCTGCCGCCGCCAGAGTGCAGTCCTTGCGTGCGCTCCAACTCGCTCGGATGGTGGACCGACCCGCGCTCAGGGCAGATGCCTATCAGGTCTTGGCTCAGAGCGAAGTGGCGATCGGAGACCGGGAGAAGGGTCTGCGAGACTATTCTCGAGCGCTCCAGATTCTCAAAGAACGCTCGCTCCACCTCTCCCTCGAATATCGGGAATCCTTCACCAAGCGTTTCATCGCTCCTCTTGAGACGGAACGCGAGAAGGCCATCGGTGATAACGATAGTCCGGCCCCGAAATACCTGATTCGCCTTCGTGGAATCCTCGGCTCCCTGAAGGAGACAGGGAATCCGAACGAACTCGGGGAACAGGTGTTGGAGGCCATCGCCCATTCCTTGCCTGAGACATCTGCCAATCTCTTCCTCCGCCAGTCGTGGTCCGGACGGTTTCGACTGGTCGCTTCCAAGGGACAATGTCTGAGAAGCGGACGGCACTTGCTTCCGAAGTCCGACAGCGAGGAGGGAGAGTTCATCTCCCAACAACGCCTCAGCGAGATTGTTGAGGGACAGCACGCTTCTCCTATCTATCTCTACTCGGGCACACACGTCCTGGGGCTTCTCTACCTCGAGAGTGGCCCCCGCGGCATTTCTGAAGTCGACATGGATTTCCTCCTCTGCATCGCCGCCATCCTCGAAACCAAGATCCAGGAGCACCTGAGACGTCCGCCGGAACGCCTCGAGGCGACCTCGAAGCTCGACCTTCATCCTGAGGTCAAGATCATCGGCGAACATCCCAGCATGACGACGCTTCTCGAATATATCCGCCTGGTGGCACCCACCGAGGCTACGGTATTGATTACAGTCTTCGCTCTGGCCCGAAATTCATACCTATCAATTGTGGAGCGCTTCCTTCAGACTTGATCGAGAGTGAACTGTTCGGTCATATGCAGGGAAGCTTCACTGGTGCCGTCCGTGACAAGCGTGGCCTGTTTGAGGCCGCATCCGGGGGAACGCTCTTCCTTGACGAGATCTCGACCCTGCCCATCGAGCTACAGGCTCGATTGCTGCGGGTTCTCGAGCGCAAGGAAATCCGGCGGATCGGTGAGACGAAACATCGCTCTGCCGACGTCCGTATTGTCGCCGCAACCAATCAGCCACTGGAGGAATTGGTCGAAAAGGGAGAGTTCCGAGAAGATCTCTATCACCGCCTCAACGTCTACCTGCTACAGGTACCGCCCCTGCGCGAAAGAACATCCGATATCCCCGTCCTGATCGACCACTTCCTCCAAGATTGGAACCGTCGCAGCGGCAAGGAAAAGGGGATCTCCCCCGAGGTGATCGGTCTGCTCTCCCATTATCACTTCCCGGGTAACGTTCGTGAACTCGAGAACATCATTGCAAGCTCCTATCATCTGTCTGCTGGAGTTATCGAAGCCGACGTGGTAACTCCACGAATCAGCGGACGCAGGACGTCTCGGCTATCCCACAGAGAGTCCAGAGCCGAGGCCCTTTACGAAGACCTGGTCTCAGGGCGAGAGGAGTTCTGGTCGGCTGTTCGCGATACCTTCCTCAATCGCGACCTGACTCGCGATGATCTCAAGAAGATCGTCTCACTGGGGCTGACGGCCTGCCAGGGAAGCTACCGGAAACTCCTGGACCATTTCCGACTGCCGCAAGAAGACTACAAGAAATTCCTCACGTTTCTGACAACCCACGACTGCAAGCTGGATTTCCGTCCTTTTCGAAAGCAGCACGGGGTCGAAGTCTAGTTTTGCGTGCCAGAGGGTCGGCCAGCAGAGACGTCAAGCCGTGAGTGCTATTCACCTTCCCACGATATAGTTGGCCTGAATTCAATAGCTTCATGGAGACGGGAGGTTTCCCGATGAGCGAATCTGAGTTCCAGATCAGACCCGCTACGCCCCAGGACGTTCCGGCGATCCTCAGGTGTATCAAAGAACTCGCTAGGTACGAGCGTCTCGAAGACGCGGTGCTCGCGACGGAAGCAGACCTGCAAGATTCCCTCTTTGGCAAGACGCCGGGGGCTGAAGTGCTAATCGCCTACGACAGAGCCGCACCGGCTGGCTTTGCAGTCTTCTTTCACAACTACTCCACCTTCCTGGCTCGGCGCGGACTCCATCTGGAGGATCTGTTCGTCTTTCCAAAATTTCGGGGACGCGGGCTGGGGCGATCCCTACTCATCGAGGTGGCTCGCATCGCCGTCCAACGCCAGTGTGGTCGCTTCGAGTTGTCGGTATTGGACTGGAACCAGAAGGCAATCGGCTTCTACGAGAAACTGGGCGCTGAGACATTGCCTGAGTGGCAGATCTATCGCTGGACAGGAAGCGCCTTGAGGGGGCTGGCAGACGGGTAGAGCAAGAATCGAGACCGCTAGCCGGCTGGGGTGTGGATTCTAGTGACCTTCGGAAGCAGAATAGGACTGGGTTACCCGCCCAGCGAACCGTTCTCGGCAGCCGGACGCTCAGGCACAGATACATAGGAGCTTCCCGTGACGAAATCCTGTAGTCGCCTCCCCAGTTTCATCTTGACGCTCTTCGCCCCCTGCGTCGCGAGCGGGATCCTGGTGGCCGCTGAGGACGACCACCGCGCGGACATCAGGATCGAGACGCGAACAACCATCCTTTCTCCGGAGTCGGGCCTGAAGCTCAAGCGGGCGATGCTGAGCATGAAACGCCATCCCGACGGGTCTATCCTCGTCTGCGTGCAGACCCTGCCCGTTCTCCTGCGCAGTGCCGATCATGGGAGGAGCTGGAAGACGATTGAGGTAAAACTGCCCGAAGCGCCGCCGGGTCAAGTACTGCATGGACTGGGTATCAGCCGCGACGGTCGGGTCTGGCTCATGCACCAGAGCGCTGGAGGCAGCGATCTCCTCGTCTCGGTCTCCAGAGAGTATCAGGGCTCCCAGCTCACCTGGGAGACCAACCGAATCGACTACCCCAGACTGGCCCCCGACCCCGATCGCCCCTACGCCTTCTGCATGAACGATTACAACACTTTTTTCCAGCAGCCAGACGGGACGATGGCCCTGGGTGTGGGTCTGCGCTACGAGGACCACGGCGACTATCAGCAAGAGGACCAGTCACGTCCCGGCTTTCACGAGACCCTGATCCGGTCGAGTGATGGGGGCCGGACCTGGGGAGATCCAACCGAGGTGCACGCTCACGTCGCCGAGACCTGCTATGCGGTCGATCCCCGCGATCCGAATCGTGTCCTCGCCATGACCCGTAAGCAGCGGATGCTTCTCCCCGGCGAGGATGCGGCCACCGTGGCTCGAGAGGCCGGTGCACCACCCGACACCGCGTGGCCCTGGAAGGGGGCCATTCTCCTCGAATCGCGGGACGGAGGTCGCAGCTTCAAAGAGGTCCCAGACAGCTATCTCGGCTACTACAGCCACCGCGGCACCTTGCTGTGGACGAACGACAACGTGGTCGTCGCGCCCCATACCTCCGCCGGTCCAGGCTCCTATCACCTGGTCGTCAACGTCAGCCTCGACGGAGGTAGAACCTGGGTCGACGGAAGTAGGGCCGGAACACAGGCGATGAAGAGCGCCAAGGACTTTGTCATCACCCCGTACCCTCCCGGTTTCTCGTTTACTACGCCGACCATCGAACTCTCACCGAACCGATTCTTGACAGTCCATGCCCAGAATGCCCAGTCCTTGCTTTCGGTAAAGGGCGTCTTTTGGAGTCTCCTGACTCCGGAGGACAAGACGATTGCCTTGGGAACTGAGAGACAGCTATTCGTCGACGATTTCCTCATCGAAACACTCGAAGGGGCGGAACAGACCCTGAACCAGCCGGTCAAGTATGAGGGCAATCCCGTCCTGTCAAGAGCGGCGGACGGCGACCCGTCCTGGGCGGCGGGCATGCCCCATTCCTTCGCCAGCGTTCTCTACGACGAACGGCAGCAGCTCTTCAAGATGTGGCACAGCCTCCATGCCGGCAGTGGGGGCGATGAGGACTCCGTACTCTGCTTCGCCTCCAGCGTCGACGGAATCCATTGGGACAAGCCGGGGCTACAGACCTTCGAATACCGGGGTACGAAGAACAACAACATTGTGATGCGTAAGAGCGGCCTCGCGAGCGGTGTCTTCGAGGACCACCGCGAGAGCGAGCCCGCCAGGCGCTACAAGATGCTCCACATGCGGGGCGACTACAAGATCTATGCCTCGTACTCGGCGGAGGGTCTGCGCTGGACGCCCTACAACAACGGGGAGGCGGTCTTCTTCCAGCCCCCGGGACACGACAGTCAGATGGTCGCCTACTGGGACGACGGTCTCGGTAAGTACGTTGGAATCATCAGGGACCGCACCGGTCGGATCTCCAAAGTGCGACCAGGACTGGCAACCGATCCAGCGGCCCGCGAGGGTTGGCGCAAGGTCTGGGACCCCCACAAGAATCGTGCGCCCGAGAACCACAGCATCCGCCGAGTCGCCCAGATCGAAAGCAGCGACTTCGTCCACTGGACCAACTACCGCGTCATCGTGGGTCCGGACGCAAGAGATCCCCTCAATCGCGATCAGTTCTACAACATGGAGGTAGTACCCTACCAAGGATTAAGGATCGGTCTCATGACCGTCTTCACCTACGATCCGGATTACTGCCGCGGCGGCGTGCAGCTCACTTCGAGCCGTGACGGTCGAAGGTGGCAGCGAGCCGGGGACCGTGGGGTCTTTCTCTCGCCTTCGACGCGAGCCGGCGATTTCGACTGGGGTTCCCTCTATCCGCTGCAGGCTCCTTTCGTCAAAGACGACGAAATCTGGATCTACTACACCGCCTCCGGCGTCGACCACAACCACACTCCTCCGCCCGGAATCGATGGTTTCCCCAACGGCATCGGACTGGCAAAGCTGCGTCTCGACGGTTTCGTGTCGATCGACGCCGGAGAGGAGGGCGGAACCCTCACGACCAGAGCCTTCAAGTTCACCGGAGAAAAGCTGGTGATCAACGCCGACGCGGAAGGCGGTCGTGTCCTCGTGGAAGTCCTCGACACAGATGGCAATCCGATTCCCGGCTACACCAGAGCCGACTGCGATCCTCTCGAACAGGATGCGCTGCGCCACACTCTTGCCTGGAAGGGACGCTCAGACATCACACCGCTGGCGAAGAAGACGATCAAGCTCCGGTTCCACCTCGCAAACGCGAAGCTATACTCATTCCAGTTCACTAGTGTCCAAACGTTGTTCTATCGCACAACTCTAAGTTACTGGTAAGAATTGTTTTAACATCGAAATCCAATTTTTTCGATACTTTTTGATATGAAACTGTGGCAGGTGCCGACCCGGTTCTCCAATCCTGTGGCCTGCAAGCCGATAGGATGCCTAGATGGATATGCGCAGAACCGTCTTTGCCCAGCTGATGGATTGCGTCCCCAGGTATCAATTTCAACTCTGTGCTCAACGCTACCGAGGAGATTACAAGATAAAAGACTTCTCCTGCTGGAAGCAGTGGCTGTGTATGGTCTTCGCCCAGTTGACCTATCGCGAGAGTCTGCGGGATATCGAAGCCACGCTAGGTTCGGTTGCAGGCAGACTCTACCACATGGGAATTCGAGGCCGCGTGGCCCGCAGCTCTTTGGCCCATACCAACGAGAATCGGGATTGGCGCATTTATGCCGATTTCGCTCAAGTCTTGATCCAAGAGGCACGGACTTTGTACGCAGGCGAGCCCTTTGCCGTGGAACTGGAAAAAACGGTCTACGCGCTCGATTCCACCACCATCGATCTGTGTCTTTCGGTGTTCCCTTGGGCCCGCTTCCGCAAACGCAAAGGAGCCATCAAACTGCATACTTTGCTCGACTTACGTGGCAACATCCCCACCTTTGTCGAGGTCACCGAGGGGCGGGTTCACGACGTCAATATCCTCGACTATCTGCTGGTCCAACCCGGCTCCATTTACATCCTGGATCGCGGCTATCTCGATTTCGCACGTCTTTATCGGCTGCACCAGAGTTCCGGTTTCTTCATCATTCGTGCCCACCAGCGCCTGAATTTCCGCCGTCTGTACTCCCATCGTGTCGACAAGAGCATCGGGCTAAGAAGCGATCAAACCGGGGTCCTGAGCGGCCGTTACACGGCCAACAAGTACCCCGACAAACTCCGACGAGTCCGCTACTACGACGCCGAGACCCAAAAACACTTGGTCTTCTTGAGCAACAACTTTTCCCTGACTGCCCTCACTGTCGCCCAGCTGTACCGTTGCCGCTGGCGCGTGGAACTTTTCTTCAAATGGATCAAGCAACACCTGCGCATCAAAGCCTTCTATGGGACTTCTCCGAACGCCGTCAAAACTCAGATCTGGATCGCCATCTCCGTGTATATCCTCGTTGCCATCCTGAAAAAACGCCTGAAATTGGAGCTGAGCCTCTACACAACTCTACAGATTCTCAGCCTGACTGTTTTCGAGAAAACCCCATTAATTCAAGTACTTACCAGCTTCGATTACAGGAATCACCAGGGAGGTTCATGTAACCAGTTGAATCTATTTGACTTATGATTGGACACTAGTGATTCCAGTTGCCGAAGTGACTCATCAGTTCTCTTATGGCTGCTCCCGTTGGTGGGGACCCTCTGGGAGCTGGCAAGGGTACTCTCGACCCTATCTTGGCATCCTTCGCTGGCGGCACTCTCGGCCGCGGATCAGAGCGAATCAACGCAGGACTTCCCGCGACCTGCCTGGGAAACAGGCTTCCTTGACACCCTGGAATCACACCGCTAGTCTGGGCCCGTAGGGGGCTGGTATGCGCTACGATTTCATTCTTGAAACCTACGAGACAGAGAGAGTCAAGGTCCTTGGTGTATGGAGCATGTTCGCCGATCAGGACCTGCAGTTTCGTCCCCACGCCTCCAATCCCCACGGTCGGAGCGTCCTCGAGCAAATGATCCACCAGTGCGTGAGTGAAGACCTTTGGTTTCGCAACATCCTGGGAATCGATGTGAAGGCTCCTCCACTACCAACAGAAGAGACCAGAATCGGCTTTATTCGCCGATATAGGCAGGATTCTGCGAAAAGACTCGAGGTATTGAAACAGACGCATGAGACCTGGTGGGAGGAGATGACGCAGTTCTTTGACGTGGAGCGCACGCGCGCCTGGGTCATGATGAGACGAATCGCACACACAGCCCATCACCGCGGTCAACAGACGACCCTACTGCGCATGCTCAACCGCGATCTGCACAGCACCTACGGTCCTACCGCAGACACCGGTGGCCTGATGCAGAATCAGGCGCCGACTATCTATGCCTATTCGAGTACGCAGGAACTCTTGGATGGAGAACTTCAGGGCGGCAAGAAACGAAGTCTTCCGGGACCCGGTGAGCTGCCGCCAACAGAACGTCCGGACGAGACCTGAATTGAAGACGGCACCCAACAGGCGGACCCGCGCTAGCTCGACCCCATCGGAAACCTCGACCTGCGATCTGTCATGGAAGTTTCACTTGCGGTGAATGTGAGTGGCATCTGAGATCTCCTTGCGTTTTTGGGTTAATATTGACGCTGGGCCCCGCACGTACAGTGCCAGATTCAGAGAGGTGCTGAGAAAACCCTATACCACGCGTGAAACCGCGATTCTACCGTCTACAGATCCGATCTTTTGGAGTGCGAACGGGCATGAGAGATGTTCCTGAACTGATCGCCGAGGCCGCTGCTTCCCGTCTTGAGGTAGTCAATGCCGTTAGCGGGCTGACTGCCGCCCAGGCTGGGTTCAAACCGACCGCTGAACAGTGGTCACCGCAGCAGCAGGTTGAGCATCTGGTGCTGGCGGAGCTGAGCGGGCTCGATTTCATGTGGCGAGCCGCCGATGGACTACGAAATGGAACCCCTGTCTGGAGTGGCGAAGCGGTCCACAAGGGCGTACCGATTGCAGAGGTGATCGCCAAGACCTGGAAGCCAAGGGAAAAGGCTCCGCCCGGAGCTACCCCCGCGGGCGAGGGGACGCTGGCCTACTGGGTCGCTCGACTGGAAGCAGGGCAGTCTATCCTGGAGAATCTTCAGACCGTCCTCGAAGGGCTGGATCTCTCTCAGGCAATCTATCCTCACTACCTGTCTGGGCCCCTCGATGTGGGCCAACGCCTCGAATTCCTGAGCTTTCACATGGATCGTCATCTAGCCCAGATTCAAGCCCTCAAGAATCATCCCGACTTTCCCTGAAGATGAGGGCAGCTTGATGGCGCCTGCGGACCGCTCAGAAGGGTAGCTTCGGCGTTCGACTCCCGAGTGTCCTATGCAAGGAGGATCTCCAGGATAGGGGTGCGGGATGTTCGAACAAGAGTCACCGAGAATTGAGACACGAATTAGAAGTAGTCCCCATAGCGTGTCCCTACTGCGGGAAGCGCGTTGAGGTTGTCGTCGACTGCTCCATCGGGTTTCAAGAATACGTCGAGGACTGCTCGGTCTGCTGCCAACCCATCGACCTCCGCGTCTCCATCAATCATGAAGGCGAACCAAGCGTTGAGACATCTCGTGAAGATGACTAGGAAAGTTTGTCCGAAGTTTTTCGTGACTTTTGAGTCAAGTTTGAAATGCAGGACAGAAAACCCCCCGACCCAACAGATTGTGGGTTTCAGGTGCCTTGGCCCAAGGGGTTGAGGTCTTGAGCGTCGCAGACCAAGCGAGGTCAATCCCAACGGGATTGCGTATTCCAGCCCAGCGACTGTGTTGGTTTTGTCAAGCATTATTAAGATTCTGCGGCTAACGGTGCTCTCCAAAGATCATCGTTTTTGACCATCGTGTTGAGCGTGACGAGGAGCTTTCTCATGGACGCTATCAGGGCCACTTTAGGCTCTTTTCCGGAGGCGACAAGGCGATTGTAAAAGGTGCGAATCTGCGGATTGTGTCGGATCGCTGAGAGCGTGCACATGTAGAGCTGATTACGGAGTTGACGCCGTCCTCCCCAGATGGCACGAGGCTGGAGTCCCTCGCCGCTGTCCTGATCCCAAGGGGCCAATCCCACCAGGGAAGCGACTTCTCTGCGATTGACCCTGCCCAACTCAGGCAGCTCACACACCACGATCTGACTGCTTCGCTCCCCTATCCCCGGGCAGCTTTGCACCACCTCCTGGCGCCGAAGGAGCTCGGCATCGAGCCGCAGCAATTCCTCCACCTTCTGCTCAACCTCTTTCAGTTCTTGATCCAGCAGGCCAAGGATTCGCTCCACTCCTTGACGCAGCTCCTGATCCTCATACTGATGGCGACGAGTCCGCTCGATCTTACGACACTCAATCAGTTGCCTGCGTCTGCGATTGTAGGCTTGTAACTGCTGATAGTACGCGGTTTCCTGCTTACTGATACGATGAATCCCCAGCTGCCCACAACGCCCCAGGACGTGGGCATCCAGACGATCATTCTTGGCTAGGATTCCCAGACCCTTCGCGAGGTCTCGAGCTTGTCGAGGATTCACGCAACAGACGGGGATCCCCGCCTCATTGAACTCTCTCAGGACCCGCTTCTCATAACCCCCCGAGGCTTCCACCACCACCGAGACCAATCCCGCGATCCCCTCCAGACGGCGGAGGATCTCTGCGATTCCTTCCCCCGCGTTGGAGTGCTCCGAGTGTTCCTCCCGTGGCAGCAGACACAGATCCAGCCGATCCTTGCTGACATCAATGCCCGCTGCGGGCTGACTCATCCAGGTTTTGTTGATAGGATTACCTTTGAGTTGTTTCATGGAGACCCTTCCTTATATTCGGGCTCTCTCTTTGACGGAGGCCCAGGCGACTGTTCGGGTTGACATGAAATGGGCCGACCACGGATCTCGCTGGGCTCCGGTCTCGACGGACCGAGGGTTTCACGATCTCGTGGTCGGCTCGGATCAGACGTTCTGACCCGAATTCCTTTCAACAAATAACACATATAAGGGTTTCCGAACCCTGGGGAGTCGCCCCCAATCTGAATCAACCCGGAACGGGTTGCGTACCTGGGTAGCCCTGTTGCGGAATAGCGCCTCTCGTTAGATCGTCGGTACGCAACCGCCGATGGGGTTGGAATCAAAGGAGGAGTCGGATACCCAGGGTTCAGAAACCCTGGGCTGAAATACGGAATCCCTTCAGGATTCACGGACTGCTGAGTGCTTGAGTGCAGCGTCAACGAGGGAAAATGCCGAGGGCAGACTCCTCCCCTTTGTTCGTGCAGAAGTTTCCTTTTTTGAATGGGCCAGCGCATCTGCGGGATAGGGGGCGAAGCCTCACTACACCGTTCGTTGGTCTGAGGCCATGCCTCACTAGCTGAGAAGCCTGAAGGCATTGTCCACCTTCACCTCTACCTACCTGAACCTGAAAGAGTAGAGATCCGCATCCTTCACGACAAACCTCAGTCGTACCGGCTTCCCTGCAATCCGTCTCAGAGGCTCGTCCGAAGTTGCCTTGGCATGACTTCGCTGCCAGTTCACCGGATGCTCGATCTCGTCACCCCAGATCAATGGTGATTCCTCCAGGGCAAAACCCGGCAATGGATTCCCGCGGGTATCCTGGATCTCCAATCGGATGCTGCCTGCAGCCGAGGTGGCGAAATTCAGGACCAGGTTATCTCCATTGAAAACGATGGGCTTGGTAAGAAGTTCGCCGCCCTCGTACCCTGCATGGGCCGAAACAAAACCATCGGTCCGAACAACCATGCGCTCCAGGTAAACTGTCGGAAAGGTGTAGTTCCGGACGACGTAAAGGGAGATCTCGTCCACTGCCGTGAGCAGGATCCCGAGCGCTGGCATATTGTTGCGGTGAACCCAATTGCGTTTGTCTCTACCCGGGCGAATGAAGCCCTCCATGAATTGACGGTCCCAATGCAGCCCGTCCCGGCTGCTCATGAAGACTGCGTCAGAAGCTCCTGCATGGGGCACGTCGGCGATGAGCGTTCTCCAGGGCACGAAGCGCTTCGGAAAGGCCAGATATATATGAGGGGCTCGGGAATACCGGGTAATGCCATTGGTGTACATCTCCTCGAGGGGCGTTCCACCGAAGTCGACCCACTTCGGATCGTCCCAGGCGAGGAAATCGGGAGAGGTGCTGTACTTGATGCTCCGGTTGCCGAAATTCCGGGGTGCGGGTGGCCGATCCTGACTGCCCTTGTGTGCATCCCTGAAAAACATCACGTAGCGATTCAGACGAGGCTCCCAGAAGATGACCGTTAGATTGTCAAAGGCATTGTCGTGCAGCCCTTCCGTGATCAGGGACTTCTGTCCTTGCAGCTCCGTCCAGTGAAGTCCATCCGCAGAAACGAGGGCAACCAGTGGTGGGCTACTCCCGCCCAAGGCTTTGTACCGCTGTGAGTCTGGACATGCCGGGTTCATGTCCCTGAAGACATACATGCAGTCCGTAATCGTCTGATCTCCGGGCTTGTCCATCCACACGATGTTGTTGTCCCTTGACCCTTCAAACTCGAATATTCCGAGATTGGGCCGCTCCCAGCGGATTCCATCGCGACTCTCGGCATAGGCGATGATGGGAGGGTGATCCTTCGCGTCGGGGTCGGGAGGGATCAGGTAGTCGCTATGTTGGGTGCCTCGATAGTACATGCGGTACCGGTTACCATCCTGGAACACGTTGGGGTAATAGCTGGTATTCCCCTCCCAGGATCGGTCGAAGGCAAGCACCTTGCCGGCAGATCGGGGTTGCTGCAGCTTCAGCCGTACCCCTTCCATCGACTCGATCAGGTAATCGTCCACAAACAGCTCCACCCGGGAGCCGATGTCCAGCGGAGGCTCCATGACCTCGGCTGGGTTTGCCAAGACTGCCGCCGAAGAGAGCAGGAGACAGAAAGTGTTCAATACTGTCCTCATCCTCGATCCTCCTCAATTGGACTCACGGTTTAGGAAGGCATTAATACCCGTGTATCCCAATACGGGGCATCATCACCACGGTGCCCCCTGTACAATGGCTCCACCCGGCCATTCTCGCTGACCGGCTCTCAACTTGATACTCACGGGAGGGAACATGTCCAGGAGACCGATTACCGCTACCTCGTCACAGATCATGGTCGAGCAGCTCGCAGCTTTGGGAGTCAGGTACGTTTTCAATAACCCCGGGTCACGGGAGGCACGTTTCTTCGATCTGCTGCATGCGCACCCGGACATCCACGGCATCATGGCGTTACACGAGGGAAGCGTGACCGCCATGGCTGGAGGTTATACACAGGTGAAGGGCGACCCGGCGGTGATGGTAGTCCACCTGGGGGCCGGACTCGCCCAATGCATGGGGCAACTCATCAACGTATGGGCCGGAAGCCTCCCCGTAGTGGTGATCACGTTCGCCGGCGATACCGGTAGTTTCGCCGACAAGATCGCGCTTGACCTGAACCACAACTTCGGCCCAACCTCGATATCGACTCCCCTGACGAAAGCCAACTGGACGGTCATCGAACCTGAAGGCCTTCCAGAGGCGATCGAAAGGGCAATCAGGGTGGCCAAGACCCCACCACTAGGTCCCGTGCACCTGGCCGTCTACGACAGGCTGCTCGACAATCGGCAGGTCAGCACCAACCTCATCGAGAGCGGTATTTCCGAGATTCGCGCTGGCTATCCGTCGAACGGTGACCTGGAAGCAGTCGTGCGTGCTCTCGACGAAGCCGAGCGTCCGCTGATCTACGTGGGTGATGGGGTTTGGAAGAGCGGAGCCGAGAACCTGGTGACCGCCCTGGCCGAGTACTTTGGAGCCTCAGTCGCGAGCAATTTCGGGGATCTGAGGGGTGTTCCCATCAAACACCCTCTGCATTGCGGCAGGCTGGAACCCACCGCGGCGGTTATCAACCCCGACCATGTGATTTGCATCGGTGTGCGCCATGGCGCCGAGGGACTACCCTCCGATTACGTTCCTTTCGCGGAGGCAGACCGGATCATCGCACTTGGGTCCGATGTCGAAAACTTCGAGAACCTCCCCGACCTCGATCTGGCTATCCTCGCCGACGAGCGGCTCACGCTTGAACGGCTGGGAGAGTTGACGTTCAGCAAACCTCCTCCCCAGCGCTACGACGACAGGCGCAGCGCCGCCAGAGAACAGGCCACCAGTTTGCGCGAGCAAAGGCGACAAGCTCTACCGCCCAACGGACAGCCCTCATGCGTAGGACCCTTGGCTCTGCTCGATGCTCTCGACAACGCGCTCGAACGCATCGGCGGCGGACTCGTCACAACCGAGCAGTTTGCCGTACCGCTTGATTGTGTGCTCATTAGTGAAGATAGCCGGAACAACGTGTTCATTCGTCCGGCCGGTGGCTCTGAAGGCTACGGCATCGGAGCGGCGCTTGGAGCGAAGCTCGCGTCGCCGGATAAGCCGGTTGTGGGCCTGGTGGGCGATGGCTCGATGTACTACGCGGACTCGGGGTTGTGGACGGCGGTCCATCACGGGATCCCAGTGCTCTACGTAATACCCAACAACAACGCCTACGGCATCGTTGCGAACTCGTTCCGTGGAGCAAGGGATCGTCTGGAGCACACCAGGGAATACGGTGGTGTCGTGCTCAACGGTATTGACCCACTCAAAATTGCCGAGGGGTTTGGCGTCGAAGGAATGTACGTCGACGAAGAATCCAGCTTAGAGGACGCCATCGGGCACGGGCTCGAGGTCACGGAAAAGGAGAAGCGTCCCTACCTGCTCAATGTCCAGCTACCCCTGGGGCTGCCCGAAGGTGGCAGGGCGGGAAAACCGTTCCGGCTGGCTTAGGTAGCTTCGGTCTCCAAGCCGAAGTGTTTTCGTCGAACCAAGCGGATCGACGAACGGCGAAACGCTGTGTTCAGGATGAGAATCAGCCGATGCCCCCTACCCCTCCCGACGATTAAGTGGTACCAGCATGGTACTATCAATGAGTGCCACCCAAGATCCGCGATCTAATTCGAGATCTTGAAGCTGCTGGGTTTGAGAATCGTGGCGGCAAAGGTAGTCATCGGAACCTCAAACACTCAAGTGGCGCAAGGATCACGATCAGCGGACCTGCAGCTGCGGATGCGAAGCCGTATCAAGAGAAAGCTGTTCGGGTTGCGATAGCGAGGGTGTCGAAATGAAGAAGTCAGCTCAATACCTGAAAGTCGTCGAGTGGTCCGAAGAAGATCAATGCTACGTTGGTCGGTGCCCAGAACTCATGCTCGGGGGTGTTCACGGAAAGAACGAGCAAAGAGTATTTGCCGAGCTGTGTGCGGTTATTGAGGAGTGGATCCAGATAGCCGAAAAGGACGATGAACCGCTGCCTCCGGGCATAGCTGGCAAGAGCTACTCAGGAAAGTTCAATCTCCGTTTAGGAACGCAATTACATGAGCGGCTTGCGATTGAGGCGACAAAAGAAGGCAAGAGCCTCAATGCGTATTGCGCCGATGCACTCGAAAGGCAGGTCAGCCGCTAAGCAGGGAGGAGAGCGGATGCAGAACGATTTGCGAGACATGGCTTTACAGCGGTGCAGTAGAGAGCTTGTGGCGGAGGCGAGTCTTGAAACCCATCGGAGCCTAAACTGTGATAGTCGGCACCGGATCTGACAGACAGCGTCTGTAAAGATCCGGTGCCGGACTACCCGTCATCTTGCCCGGCAATAGGAGGCTGTCGAGTCAAAATCTGTCGAGAAAGCCACGTCCATCTGAATTGGCGTTTTGAACCTGTTTCTGGCACTCTGGACCCTACCATGCAAGACTCGGCGTTCGCTTCAAGAATCCCAGTTATCCTCTTAATGGTCGGCTTATTCTGGGTGCCCGCTCTCGGGGCTGATCCGCCGATAGTCGTAGAGAAGGTGGAGGTCAAAGGACTCTGGCATCATGGCGCACACAACGCCTTCACCGACCTGATCCGCTGGCGGGATCGGTTTTACTGTACTTTTCGCGAAGGCTACCAACACGTCTCGTATGACGGCAAGATCCGCGTACTGGTCTCTGAGGACGGAGAGACCTGGAAGCCAGCAGCTCTGTTTGTGCTCCCCGGTTACGATCTGAGAGACCCAGAATTGGAGATTACCCCCGACGACAGACTCATGCTGCTGGGACTCGTCCGATTGGAGCACGACCCACAGAACTCCACCGGCAGTTTTGTTTCCTTCACTGAAGATGGATGGAACTGGTCCCATCCCCAGATCGCAGTTGCACCCGGAAGAATCCTGTGGCAAGCCACCTGGCACCGGGGAAAGCTCTATGGCTTTTCCCTTCCTGCTCCTGACGGACCCGATTGCCTCTCATTCCTCGAAAGCAGCAACGGCACCAGCTTCCGGGTCGTGGCCGAAGAAGCCTACTGTAAGGACAAACCCTCGGAAACCCATCTGGAGTTCGACGGCGATACCGCCTATGGCCTGGTTCGACGCGTACTGTCGCTCAACGATGAGATGGGCAGGCGGAACAATGGCCCGGTTCTGCTGGTGGGTGAGCCACCCTACACCGATTGGAGCGCCCATGAACTGGGTCCCTGGTTCGAGCCGATGGGAGGCCCCAGCATGGTGAAAACGCCCTATGGGTGGATCGCCGGAGGACGAATGCGGGAGGACCGTGCCGAGCGGACCTCGAGGATGACGCTGGCCTACCTGGACACAGAAAAGCGAAGCCTGTCCAAGCTCGTCCACCTACCGTCCAGTGGGGACAACTCCTACCCGGGCATGGTCTGGCACGATGGGATCCTTTGGGTGAGCTACTATTCCAGCCACCGACAAGCCCAGACCCGGATCCATCTCGCCAAGATCTGGCTCAGAGCCCGCTAGCCCATCTAGAAATCCCAGGCTGGAACGGGACTACCTGAAGAAATCACCTCCTCCAGATAGGTGCCCGTCTGGGCTGGTATGACAGCATCGTGATCTTCGACGTCCTCGTGGATCCGGTACCCCAGAACATTGTGCCACTTTCCGTCTGCCAGCTGGATGTTGGCGCTGGAGGGATGATCCACGCGCCACATCGACCCTCCTGGAGGCGGACCGAAATCGGCCCTGGGCTTGCGCGCAAGGATCGGCGCCTCCAGGCCCCTGCGGTCTTTCGTCAGCGGCCAGAGGTAGAGCTTCTGCCGGGTCCAGATCTAGACACACGCACATACAGCGAATTACCCCCCACTAGGTTCACGCTCCACCAGGCATGAAGAAGCCGCAGGTTCTGTCACTCTACTAATCTATTAACAGTCCGAACTAGGTGGCTGTGGGAAGCACCCCCACCCCCCCCGAATCGCGACCAGCTTCTAACGCTCCGCTCGTTCCACAACAAGTCTGTTGCGGCGCATCTGTTGCGCTATCGAGTTAATGCTTCGGTCATGAAATTGCTCTTTTTGAGCAACCTGACGGGCAGTAAAATTGTGCATCACCACAATCCTCCTCAACTCTCTAACCTCGGTGATCTTCCATGGTTTCGGGCTCCACTTTCTGGGCCGATAAAGCTGCAGTCTTTTCATCTTCATCCTCACTGCCTGGGCAGTGCGCCCTGGAATATGAACCCCGAGGGCAGAACCCGATCTCTGAGACTGCTCCCTAAGCGAGGACAACTCTTGTTTAGTCCATCTCTTGTCAGAGGGTTCTAGCGTAAGGCCTAGGGCCTTGGCTTTGCTGTGTATGGCTGATTTGCTTCGTCCCTGAATACGTAGATCAGGTGCTGCCTTTCCCCTAGACGCCTGCTGCCTCAACTGCTGTATCTCGTCTTCGGTCCATCTAGCAGTCTTGATCAAGCCGAGAGCATGTAGCCGTTTGGATATGGCTTTGCGCGTCTTGCCTAAAATGGTGATCTGCTCGACAGGCTTGCCCTTTCGAAATTGGCCCCGCAGAGACCTATCCTGAGTTTTGGACCATCGGTGGAAAAAAATTCCCAGGTACCTCAATTGAGAAGCGACCGCGACAGCCGTTCTGCCGGGAACACTGATAGTGCCGGGCAACCGTCCCTCTCCAACCTGCTTTATCAAGAGCGCCTTCTCTTTTCTGCTCCACCTATAAGGTGAATGTAGCCGCAGATCGAACAATTTCTGCTTCACCGCATCTGGCGTCCTATCTGGAATAGTAATCCGGTTGCCAAGAAGTCCAGAATCGGCCTGTGACCGAAGTGATCGCAACTCTCGCTGAGACCAATGCTTACCTGTACGCCGGCTCATCTTCCGTATTTAACCGCCAATACAATTTTGCCAGGTCCTGGTCATGACACAAAACGAACAAAATTGTCCGCTAAGGCGTGGTCCCCGGCGGCCGCGACCGACCGAGAAGGTCGCTGCACACTCCTAACTGTTCCCACCGTGGTGGCGGGCTAGGTGGTCTGGGTGGAGGAGGAGCGGGCACCGGTCTTGGGTACGGTGGCTTCGGTAGCGGTCTCTCTTTCATTTGGCCTATTCGCCGCTCAGCTCTCCATCACAAGAAAATGGACCCCTTCGGCGTGCTCAAAGCTGTGTATGGCCGCAATATTGGGATAATTCAGCGAGGCCAGAAGCTGTGCCTCTCGCTATCTTGGGTGAATTGTTCAGGTAGAACCTTAATGGCGACTTCCCGTTTCAGTGTGGTGTCTTCGGCCCGGTACACGGCACCCATGCCACCTTCACCGAGCTTTAAGGTGATTTTGTAGTGGGAGATGGTCTGGCCTATCAACGAGCCTCCAGACTGCAGGGGAGTCTATGTGGCAATACTAGATCTTTGGGTCTGGAAGGGCAATGTCATGGGCCGGCATATATAGAAATCGGAAGGATAGGCGGAATTCAATCTGCCTTTCCCAGGGAAAATTTGAATGACCGCACCGTAGAGTAAGGATGTGGCGCGGTGGTCTAAGGTTCGGCCTATCTGTTACCGCCCCTTTCGTCTGGCGGTGCCTCAATAGCCGGACCATCACTCCGTTTCCACATCCTCCTCATCGAACCGGACAGGCGGAACTACCGCATCCGGCTCTCGGACAAGACTCACGCCTTCACCCACGGCTCGCCGCGCCCAGGTTGGGTCAGGCGCACGAGCTCAAAGTGCCCGTAGAGGTGCGAGAGTGGATACGTCCCGCCTCTGCTTCCCCTGACCTGGTACTTGTGGCGCAGCCACCGGCGAAACCGCGGAGCGGTGTAGTTGTCCAGCGCCCAGTAGGCGCGGTTCAACTCCTGCACCAACTCCGTGGTCTTGCGCCAGTTCACCCAGCCACCGCTGAAGCGATAGCTGGGCTCAGCCTTCGCTTTCGCGTGTAATGCCCTCTGCAGTTTCTGAACCCTTTTCGGAGTTGATAGGTTGCCCAATCTCCTGGTCCCTTCACTACGTCCTGCATTCGTCTTGAACTAAGGCTCCTTCCCTCCACCGGCATTACCCGGCTTCCTCGGTACTACGGGCCTCTCCGCCACCCCAAGGCGCCCGGCCTGTCCCTCACGGGCTTCCGGTTGGCCATCCCTGACCACGCCTAGGGGCTTCCCGTGTTGCGTGCGCTTTCCCTGGTGTACATGCTGTCGCCACTACCCCGGCGCAGCGACTGGTTGCCTACTTCGCTCACTTCCCCAGCCCTATCAGCCTTCCCCGGTCTAGGAGCCGGGTCGGCCTGCGCATCGTCCTTTTCGAGGCTTGCTCAGCGTTCACTCGCGTTACGGCCTGCACACTCGCGCGGTCACCAATTCGTGACTCGCTTCACCAGAGGCTTCAACCATTTCGTTACCTCCACAGTTGCTCCGGTTGCTTCCGGCTGGAGCGGTTGCCGGGTGGGGCTTTCACCCACTGGGAAGGCGCCGCCTTACCACGGCGCACCCTAAAAGCGGACATTCAGATCATCCTGAATTTGGTGACAGGCCGAGTTCGGCCATGAGCCGACACTCCGCCAAGTTCGAAATAGGCTCCTTACCGTCCACTCAGGTGGAGTATCGCTACTCTCAACACAAGGTTTCACGGAGTCGGGTCTCTGCGTTTCCGCACGCGGTATCGAGTTGTTCTTGGGAAAGTGGTGCTTCGATTTCGAGCTAAGCTTGCGCAGTCACTACCCCCTCATATTTAACATCGGCTTTCGAGCACTGTGACGGTTTCCTCCAGAATACGCATCTTGAAGATCACCCACTTGCCGTCCTTACTGCCCTAGATAGTGGACTCCGCGATTGGTTGTCCTGGCGACTCGATTGGGACTCTCCAAATGAGTAGACTCAAAGATCGCAAGGACCGCAATAATCAGCAGGAGGAATTGACCATGTCCGAGAAAGAGACAAAGAGAACCGAAACCGCAGAAGAAGCCGCCAATCGGCCTGACGACTCGGAATTGTCCGATGAGGATCTGGAGAAGGTCGCAGGAGGGGGACCCATGTTGACCAGTGTGATGTACCCGGATTCGGTGAAGGCGAAGGGGAAGGAGATGATGGACAAGGGCAAGGCGCGTGGCGACGAGGTATCGACCCCAGGGAGTCCCTTAGGCCCATTGACCGACTACAGGGATGGGCACTAGATCAAACATCCTACCCAGGCCTGAGATGAAGAGTATGGGGCGGGAACGGCCCGAGGGGAACAAGCTAGGGAGAGAGGAGCCAGTAGGAAGGCCCGGTTTCTCAACAGAACTGTCAGAGGATCGCAACTGGGGAGTGCTTTTTCAGGCGGAGCCGTTCGGGCCGGTTGATGTAGCCTCGACCTGCAGTTCACGGATCACGAAAGCTCTCAGCATCAGATGTCTGTTCCGGTCTGTTCCCGGTAAACCATTGAATTCGAAAAGACTAAACGATGGTGCCGGAGGGGAGACTCGACGAGTCAAATACCGTCTCGTGATGGCTGGGTTGGAGATGAGAACATCGCGCCGGACAACTTTGAGCCTGTCCCTCGCTTCCTCACCAGGGGAAATCGAAAACCAGCAGGAAGGCTGCCAGCCTGCGTAGACAGAGTCTCGCCGAGAGCCTACTCAATGGCCTCCCAGATCTCTGCCTCCAGCTCCAGCATGGCAGGACTCTGGTCAGCCTCGGAGGAGGGCACTGCGCAATCAGAGGGAGAAATGCCGCGATGACCTCCAGGTAGCTCAGGATCTGAATCACTGAGCCGTCTGGTCTGGACTGGAAGCAAATTGAATCGAGGTATCCGTGTCCACTATCAAAGGCCTCGACCCAACCTGGCTGCGATGCGCATGCCGTTGGGGAGATTCACCCTGAAGGAAGCAGGCACCCTGGTTGACTTCGGCGCGATCCTCACCGGCTCGGGAGAGGGCCGGCTCAAGGGAAGCAGTCGGTAGCGGCCGCCTTTCGTCGTCGCAAACTCGAGGATGGCGCCCTTGAGCTCACCCCTGTCTGCACCGTTCTCAGAGAGCTGAGCTGACTCTTTCCATGGATTACGCAGCCTACATCTTTCTCCCAGACGGGATTCAATCTCCAGGAACGACACTCTTCCTTTTCGCAGCGCGGCCGTCACCAGGAATCCACCACGGGCCAGCAAGCGGAAAGACGCCTGCCACTGCTGCGGCCAGGCCGCGAATACACGGATCACCTCGGGCTTGCCCGGACGAGCAGAAACGCTCTGTAGCAGTCTCTCCTGCAAGGCCGTGCTGAGGATCCCCAGGTGCTCGATGGAATGGGCTGTAGCACCCTCGAAGTTGCTGAGCCCATTGGCCAGCGGAGCAAAGCCTTTCTGGTAATAGCTGGCCATCATGACTGGCAACTCCTCGGCTCGGCCCATCCGGGCACCGGAGATCGGGGTGCGGACAGCCGTGCTGAATCTGCTGCCCTCCATAAGCTCGATCCGGGTAGGATTCAGGTCAGCGATCTTCTGAACGATCCTGTCAGCCTCCGGATCCCGGGTTTCCAGGGTCCAGTCCTCAAACGGAAAAACTGGCCACTCCAGGGCGGTGCCGATGACGTGATGTCGCCCCTGCACTTCACCCAGATGTCCCACGGACCAGACATCTTCTGCCAGAACACTGTCCTCGAGAGCCTTCGATTCCGGATCGCTCCCCATCGTGTAGGGGGCCAGGTTGTCCAAGAACTCTTGCCACCTGGCTCTCAAGTCCGAATCGAGGTTCAACATCTTGGCTGCTCGGATGGCGAGGGGAACAGTGCCCCGGATGGCCGCCAGGTCCAGCTGTCCATCATTCACGGCCCAGAAAGCCTCGTGCTGATGGGTCCCAAGAATGTGATATCGGCCGTCAGCGCCCTTCTGGGCCAGATTGCGATAGAGCTCTGCTGCCCCTTTGAGCAGGGGATAGGCGTGCGTCCGCAGCCATGCCGTATCTCCGGTGTATCGGAAGCGCCACCAGGCCTGTACCGCCAGCTCACTTCCAGAAGACACCATATGGGTGATCCACGAGACTCTGCCACGGCCCTTATCGGTCACCGCCCGAAGGCTGGAGTCGAATCGGCACCAGTCACGGGTCCGTGTAGACATTCGCTCCTTTTGCCGGCGTCCCAAGTAGATCTCCCGGAACTCGTTGCCGACATCAGTGGGCAAGATGAGGGGGCCGTTGAACGGGGTCGTCTCCGGATAGAAGGCTCCTTCTACTCCCCATCTCTGAGCCCCGGCCTTCCAGGCGGCTGGGAGCTGTTCCAGATACATGCGAAAGAACGGTTCGGTCAGCTCGACAGCGTCCGACGCGTAGAGCGGGAAGTAGGCACTCTCGGTCGTCCACACCCAGAACTGGGAACCCCACTTTCTCTTGTCCCCCTCCACAGCGAAAAGGGAACCGTTCCACTTGGGTGGGAGCTTCCCACGAGAAGTGCTGGCCATGTAGTAGAGGTGCAGACAGCGGACCCTCTCCATGAACTGGGCCACGCCATCTGTGCTCCTCAAGTGAACGAAGGTCCGTGACCAGAATGAAACCCACCACTCTGCGTGTTCCTTCCTTAACTGCCGGTAGCCAGCCCTCGATCCTTCATCCAGAAGACGAAGAGCCTTTGGAGCCAGCTGCTCCTCAGGCTTCCAGGAGGCCGCACTGGCCACCAGCACGGTGGTGGTTCCCCCGAGCGGAGAGGCGGCGATGGTCCTGCCCGTCGCTCCCTCTTGCTCGACGGTGATCTGCCCGCCAATGGCGGTGGCGGCCACGACGGAAGAGGAATAATGGGCCTTCTCCCTGAACTCTTGAAGGACCAGTATCTTGTCCTCGATCGACTCAAAACGGTAGCGCGCCAGGTGGTCACCGGCGCGAAGCTCCGGTTCCCTCCACATCGAGACGCGAACCACGACGCGCCGTGGCTCTTCTCGCTCGTCTGATACCTCAAAGACCAGGAGATCGGTCTGACAGGAAATGAAGCAGCGCACGCTGACGCCGTCTCCGTCGATGGAGCACTCCGCTTCGTAGAGAGAGGTTCTTTGCAGAAACTGCTCGCCAGCCGCAAAGGGCTGGCCCCCCACTTCGATGCTGACCCGGGCACAGCCCCCGCAGTAATCCACAGAATCAGCCTGCCGACCCCAATGAGTGTTGTCGACGGCAAACACATCACAACGGTTGATCTGCAGGTGGATGGAACTGGGGGATGTCCAGATTAGGGTTCCCATTCTTCCATTGCCGATGGGATGTCCTTCAACGGGCGTCTCGGCCGGACTCTGATAGATGAGGTCGGCTTGCGACACGAGAGCTCGATAGTCCACCTCCACCAGGTCTGAAGGCTCGCTTCGACTCTGGCACCCCAGCGGAGTCATCCCGGGGATCCCCGAGGCGAGCGCGCCGCTTGCAGCACTGGTCGCTTTCAAGAAGCCTCGGCGATCCATCTTCTGATTGTTCATCATTCCTGTCCAATTCGACCAACCCGCAGGGGTGGAAACCGCCTGAGCCAGTACGGCACTCGATTCCAACCCTGGGCCAGACGACGGTCGTTGTCAACAGATGGGAGGCCGGGCGTCCCGAGAGGCCAGGTGATCCACAATGAAAAGGTCGACGCCTTGCCGCTCAACGATAGGGATGTCGTCGGGGCCTTTGGTGCTTTGGTGCCGGGTGTCCAGCCCACCCGGCAGCCCAGCTTTGAATCGGCGGGAAGCTTGATGTTCAATGTCAAAGGCCAACGCAGAAGCGACAACCTTGCCATGATCGACGGTTCCATGGTGAGCGAAACCAACGGTGGCCTTCAATTCCTGATCAACCCGGACTCGGTCCAGGAGTTCGAGGTCAAGACGGGGCTCTACGGGGCCGAGTACGGCATCAAACCCGGAGGGCAGTTCAACCTCGTCACCAAGAGCGGGACCAACGTTCTGCACGGCACCTTTTCTGGTTTCACTGCAACGACAATCTAGACGCCCGCAACTTCTTCGACCCCGGACCGCGACGCGAGTTCAAACGCAACCAGTTCGGGGCCGTCGCGGGAGGCCCCCTTTCTTTGCCGGGCCTGTTCCAGGGCAAGGACAAGGCCTGGTGGTACGGCTCCTACAGTGGGGAGCGGATTCGCCGCTTCCTTTCGCTCACGGGAAACGTACCCAGCAGGAGGGATGTATACGGGACTCACAACGCGATGTCGCCAAGCAGCCAAAGTCCCATCCGAAGGTATCGATCCGCTTCGGGAGTCCTCAATCTGACCCCGTCGTATGTATGTAACTTCACGCCCCGGCGCTGCTATCAGCCCTGAGTTTGCGTCAAGGTTCGTGACCAACCCGGTCAGCATTGATGCGATTCTGGGCAGCATTCCCAACGTCTGGGCCAGAATGCAAGATGATTGGAGGGCAAAGGCAAGGGCCCGGGCAAGGGAAAGAAGGGGACACCTCCTTGACCCTTAAAGTTGCTGGGGATAGAATCCGGGACCGTCTCCCTGCTTCAACAGAAAAAGAGAAACCAGCCATGCTCCGCCGGACCCCACTTCCGTGTCTAATGCTGCTTCTGCTGAGTGGGCAGTTTCTACAGGCCGAGCATCACAACGCAGAAAAGCCCCTGGATATCGGAACGCGCCTGGAGCTGTTCGTCGATGATTATCTGATCGACACGATGGCGGGCGCCAGGCTGACGTTGCATCAGCCCGTGGCGCGGGAGATCGCACTCAATCACAATGCAGTCCCCTGGGAAGGCAACACGTCGCTCTTTCACACAGTTTTCCAGGACGGGCCGCTCTACCGCATGTACTACCGTGGCACTCAGGTTGAACCGACAGAAGATCCCGCGAAGCCTCCTCCCATCGTCTCCAGCTTCTTCTGTTACGCGGAGAGCGACGACGGTGTTCACTGGAGACGGCCGGAGCTGGGCCTGGTCGAGTTCCAGGGCTCGAGCAAAAACAACATCCTCTGGTCATACGCCGATTCAGGGCGACTGTGGGACGTCCCGAACTCCGTGCTGATGGGGACGGATGACCCCGATGCGTTCCGCACTTCCAGTCCCATCAACTTCACGGTATTCAAGGACACCAATCCCGACTGCCCTCCGGATGCCCGCTACAAACTGATGGGAGGGAGCTGGTTCGGGGGCTCCTGGGTCTTCAAGTCGGCCGACGGTATCCGTTTCACTCCCATGGTCCGGGAACCGGTGATTCTCCCGACTATGGGCAACAAGCTCAACCCGACGCTTGGTGACAACACCTCGGCACTCTGGGATCCAGTGGAAAGGCGCTATCTCAGCTTCCACAGGGCGGGACGAACGACGTACACCTGGCGCGAAATAGTGATGTCCCACTCCACCGATTTTCTGGACTGGAGTGATCCCGCATATCTGGAGTATCCCGGCGCACCCGTCCAGCAGTTGTACACCAATTCGATCAGCGCCTATGCGCGTGCACCCCACATTCTGCTGGGATTCCCCAAGCGGTTCACGCAAGGACGCAAGGCGACGCACGTGCCCGGCACCACCGACGGCCTCAGCGACGGGGTGTTCATGAGCAGCCGCGACGGCCTGCATTTCCGCCGCTGGGCCGAGGCATTTGTCCGGCCGGGCCCCCAAGCCGACCGCTGGGTCAGCCGCAACAACTTCATCGTCAACGGCGTCGTCGTCACCGAGTCTCATCTGGTGGATGCCCCCGATGAGCTGTCGATCTACGTCCTCGAGGGCTACTACAGTGTGGGCCGCAACAAGTGTCGGCTGCGCCGGCACACGATCCGCATGGACGGCTTCGTCTCGGCTCAGGCGCCCTTCAGCGGTGGCGAGCTCGTCACCAAGCCGCTGGTGTTCGAAGGGAAGACGTTGGTGATGAACTACTCGACCTCCGCCGCGGGCAGTGTCAGCGTGGAACTGCAGACCGAGTTCGGAAAGCCCATCGACGGCTTCACACTGGCCGACTGCGGACAGATCTACGGTGACGAGATCGAACGCGTGGTTTCCTGGAAGGGCAGTTCCGACCTGAGCAAGCTGGCCGGTACACCGGTGCGGCTCAGGTTCGTGATCAAGGACGGCGATCTGTACTCCATCCGATTCCGGCCCTGAGGCTGGAGCTCGGAAGGCGGGTTCTCCTGAGTCGGCCGTAGCGGCTGCGGGACATGGTTGATGCTCGCATGGAGATTGAATATGTGCTTCAAGGAGCTTAGTCCTCTCCTCTCAAGTTCTCTGCGGAATGCGTCTTCTTGGCTACTCAGGTCATACGTCTTCAGCTGCTTTGTGCTTGTCCACCGGGCCGCGAAGCTGCTAGAGCTGCACCAGCGGGACCTGAAACACATCCAGCGCTTCAAGGCTCCCGGCGACGACACCCAGGCGAGGCGTCCTCACCAAACAACAGATCGACCGGATCCGTGCACTTGGCTACCTGGATTGATTTGGTGACGTCGGGCAGCAGAGTCTCAGCGATGCTGGCTAGGTAGTTCTGCGGTCCTGGCCGCGAGACGGCTCATCGCCTCGAGCTCACGATTCCACACCGCTTCCAGCTCCTTCACCCTATCGGGTCGCTGGCCCGCCAGGTCCTGGGATTCGGCACGGTCCGTCGACAGATTGTATAGCTCCCACGGATCTTCTTTGGCTGCGACCAGTTTCCAGTCGCCGAGGCGGATCGCCCGATTCCCTTCATGCAACCACCACAGGAAGTCGCGATCGATCTCACCGGCCCGATCGAACACGGGGACGAGACTCCGGCCGGGAGCCGGCGGAATCGGTTTGCCCGCCCACTGCGCAGGCTTCTCGATGTCGAGCAGGTCCAGAATCGTGGGAACGATGTCGATCATATGAGCCGGCGTGTGGCGCAGCTCGCCCTGTGCACGAATGCCCGCGGGCCAATGCACAACCAGTGGTGTGCTGATGCCGCCTTCGTGAACCCAGGTCTTGTGACGGCGAAAGGGCGTGTTTGATGCGCTGGAGAAACCGGGACCGAGACAAAGATAAGTGGTCGCGCTGCCAGGGGCGGCTTGCGGATCGTGGCCGCCGTGACGAACCATGATCTCTGCGCTGGCGCCGTTGTCTGATGCGAAGAAGATGAGCGTGTTCTCGTAAGCGTCCATCGCCTTGAGCTGCTCGATCAACCGCCCTATTTCACGATCCATCCGATCCACCATGGCGGCGTGAATCGCCATCTTGGTGGCCTGGAACCGGCGCTGCTCATCCGTCAATTCGCTCCACGGCAGAGGACGATTGATTTCGCCGGCACCCAGCTTCTCCAGCGCCTCGGGGAAGTGATACGGCGGCCCAAGCTCGCGTTCGAGCTTCGATAGTGTTGTCTTCACCAGTCCCACCTCCTGCTGGCGGGCGAAGCGCCGTTGGCGCATCGCATCCCAACCGTCGAGGTAGCGGTCCCGGTAGCGAACGATGTCTTCGGGCAGGGCGTGCAGGGGAAAGTGCGGCGCGATGAACGCGACATAGTGAAAGGAGGGACGATCGCCATACCTACTAGCATGTTCCCGGAGACAATCGATGGCATGATCGACAGTGGCGATGGTGGCGTAGTACCCAGACTCATCGTCAGCGGGCTCGAGGAGGATATCATCGATGAGGTTGCCCTTGGCTGTGAAGAAGTTGGCCTGGTTCTTCATATTCAGAGAACGATCGAACCCGCCGGCGAGGACCTTGCCATCGATGTGCCACTTGCCGCTGTGATAGCTGCGATAGCCCAGCGGCTTGAGTAGGTCAGGCAGCAGCCGCGCCCATTCCTGCCGATGACCCACTCTTCCGCGTCCGCGACCCTGGCCGGGCAGCGTGTCGCGGTGGACCTGTTGGGCGTAGTATCCGGTCAAGAGAGCGGCGCGGGTCGGCCAACAGCGCGCGGTATTGTAGAACTGAGTGAAGCGCAGCCCTCGCGCCGCTAGGGAATCCAGGTTCGGCGTCGCGATCTCGCCGCCATAACAACCCAGGTCCGAATATCCCATGTCGTCGGCGAGGATGAAGACAATGTTCGGACGACCGGGGTTTGCCTCAGTCGAGAGGGCTGGATTGGTAGTAGCCAGGGCAGTCAGGACCGACGTGATCAAGAGCACACGATTTCGCATCTGACCCTTTTTGTCTTGTCCCGAATCAATACTCGCCGGCGATCCTAGCCGTGCCATCTCCCACCTGAGTCCCGCCCCCAGGAGACCTGGCCCCATTCTAGAAAAAAACCTTCCTTGTCTCTACCCGCTAGCACTCTTTCAGAGCCGTGACCGTGAAGGAGCGGGATCCGAGGCTGTCAGTCCCTCTTTCTTCTTCCTGTAATCGCGGTCGATCTCAGAGCTACGATTACGAATATGAGAGACGCGGGACGGCGGTTCTGTTCTTGTTCGTTCAACCTCTGGCGGCCTGGCGCAAAGTGAGCGTGCGCGAGCAGCGGACAAAGGTGGATTGGGCACGGGAGATTCAGCAGCTCCTGGAAGAGGATTTTCCAGATGCGCCCCGGGTCATCCTGGTGTGTGACAACCTCAACACGCACAAGGCGGGCTCGCTCTAGGAGGCCTTTGAGCCTCAAACGGCTCGCCGCTTGGCGGAGCGCCTCCGGATTCACTACACCCCCAAGCATGGCAGTTGGTTGAACGTGGCGGAAATCGAGCTGAGCGCGTTGAGTCGGCAATGCCTGGATCGCCGCATTCCAACTCGCCGGCAACTCACGCGCCACACCCAGGCGTGGTGTGAAGATCGCAATCGAATGCAAACCGGAGTAGATTGGCAGTTTACGACCGAGGATGCTCGAGTCAAGCTCAAGCACCTTTGGTACGCGATAAGAAACGTCGCAGCTTAGGCAATCCGGCTCCGTGACCAGCGCAGTTCCGGTGGCCCCCCCACCAGTCTAGGAGTCGCTAGACATGTCGACAAGAACATTGATATAGCGTTCCTCAAAGGTCTGGCAGCTTCTTGGGGCTTGGCCGTAAGACGACGCGGGGCGATCAGACGCTCAAGCGCCTGATCGCCGCTGACACTAGGGAAAAGATCCGTAGAAACGCGCACGAGGGGGTTTTCTAGGGTACGGTAGAGGGGATGATCGCTCCCGGGGACCGACACCCGGCACGAGTCGGTTGCTATTAAGCCTGAAGATTGGCTCGGTGGGGTGGGGACAGGGAGAACAAGGAGAAGACAAGGCATGAGAAAGCCCACAGGAGCTACTGCGATGACCGTCATGTTGGGAGTCTCCCTAATGGGCGGTGCGGTCCCGGCCAAAACCACCAGCGAATCGATGCCGGAGCCGATCCAGAAGCTTCCGGTCCTGGGCTCGATCCAATGGCAGAACCAGCCTTTGCCCTTTGTGTCTGACGGCCCCCGTGCGGGCATCAGCGGTTCGGGCATGGTCGTTCACGGCGGCAGGATCTACTTGATGGGTGGCTTCATTCCTGCCGGTGACGAAACAGAATCCACCAGCCGCAGGACATCTCACTGGACCCACCGATATGACCTCCAGACCGGGAAGTGGGAGCGCCTTGCCGATATGCCGGGCCGTCGTGAGTACACTCGGGCCATCGTGGCCGGGGACGCTATCTACGTCATGGCCGGCGGCTGCCAGGGAGTGGGTGCCGCAAGGCAATATGCTCCTTTTGCGGATTGCTTCCGGCTAGATCTCTCCCACGATCCACCCGTATGGACAGAGCACAGCCAGCTAACCGTGGCCCGGACCCACATGGGGACGGGTCTGATCGGGACCAATCTTCTGGTGGTGGCCGGTGGCAACGAATACAGTCGAGACGTGAAGGGCTACCACAAATCGACCATCCGGGACACGGTTGATATTTTCGATCTATCCCAACCCGGCAGGGGATGGCAACAACGCGCTCCGCTGCCCGGCGCAAGAGGTTGGGCGGCCTCCAGCGTCAGTGGAGGACGGCTCTACGTGTTCGGGGGGCTTTCCTTCCTTGCCAGCAACTCGCAGATCCGCTTCAGGGACGGATTCCGATACGATGCAAAACAGGATAGGTGGGAATCCCGAGCCGCCTTCCCTCTCCCCATCTCAGGCTGGGAGGCAGCGACCCTCAACGAGCGGTTCATCATCGCGGTCGGAGGCGTCCTCTTGGAAAAGGACCGCCCCATCCAGGACGCCACCCCGGAGCTGGTGGAACATACTTACTGGAACGATCTGCCCTTCGGCTACGATACCCGGGAAGACCGCTGGTACCGGCTCGAGGGCCCAATGCCTGGTGGGGGTGTGTTCAACGATCCCGGCGTTTGCATCCTGGGAGATATGATCTATGTCGTGGGTGCCGAGGGTCCGCGAGGCTCCCACTTCAACCACTTTCTGAAGGGACGCATTCTCCTGAAGACGAGGTTCTGATTCCGATGTAAGGAACCGCCCTATCCAGCTGAATAGGAAAAGAAGCCCAGTCCGAAGACTGGGCTCTTGTTTGGTTTGAGAGAGTTCGAGATTCTTATTAAGGCTGCCCTGTGGTCGTCTCCTGTGAATGCTTTCCAAACTGGAACACACTAGTGTCCAAACGTTGTTCTATCGCACAACTCTAAGTTACTGGTAAGAATTGTTTTAACATCGAAATCCAATTTTTTCGATACTTTTTGATATGAAACTGTGGCAGGTGCCGACCCGGTTCTCCAATCCTGTGGCCTGCAAGCCGATAGGATGCCTAGATGGATATGCGCAGAACCGTCTTTGCCCAGCTGATGGATTGCGTCCCCAGGTATCAATTTCAACTCTGTGCTCAACGCTACCGAGGAGATTACAAGATAAAAGACTTCTCCTGCTGGAAGCAGTGGCTGTGTATGGTCTTCGCCCAGCTGACCTATCGCGAGAGTCTGCGGGATATCGAAGCCACGCTAGGTTCGGTTGCAGGCAGACTCTACCACATGGGAATTCGAGGCCGCGTGGCCCGCAGCTCTTTGGCCCATACCAACGAGAATCGGGATTGGCGCATTTATGCCGATTTCGCTCAAGTCTTGATCCAAGAGGCACGGACTTTGTACGCAGGCGAGCCCTTTGCCGTGGAACTGGAAAAAACGGTCTACGCGCTCGATTCCACCACCATCGATCTGTGTCTTTCGGTGTTCCCTTGGGCCCGCTTCCGCAAACGCAAAGGAGCCATCAAACTGCATACTTTGCTCGACTTACGTGGCAACATCCCCACCTTTGTCGAGGTCACCGAGGGGCGGGTTCACGACGTCAATATCCTCGACTATCTGCTGGTCCAACCCGGCTCCATTTACATCCTGGATCGCGGCTATCTCGATTTCGCACGTCTTTATCGGCTGCACCAGAGTTCCGGTTTCTTCATCATTCGTGCCCACCAGCGCCTGAATTTCCGCCGTCTGTACTCCCATCGTGTCGACAAGAGCATCGGGCTAAGAAGCGATCAAACCGGGGTCCTGAGCGGCCGTTACACGGCCAACAAGTACCCCGACAAACTCCGACGAGTCCGCTACTACGACGCCGAGACCCAAAAACACTTGGTCTTCTTGAGCAACAACTTTTCCCTGACTGCCCTCACTGTCGCCCAGCTGTACCGTTGCCGCTGGCGCGTGGAACTTTTCTTCAAATGGATCAAGCAACACCTGCGCATCAAAGCCTTCTATGGGACTTCTCCGAACGCCGTCAAAACTCAGATCTGGATCGCCATCTCCGTGTATATCCTCGTTGCCATCCTGAAAAAACGCCTGAAATTGGAGCTGAGCCTCTACACAACTCTACAGATTCTCAGCCTGACTGTTTTCGAGAAAACCCCATTAATTCAAGTACTTACCAGCTTCGATTACAGGAATCACCAGGGAGGTTCATGTAACCAGTTGAATCTATTTGACTTATGATTGGACACTAGTGACTGGAACATTCAATTGCCCCGGCCCATTATCGGGGCGAAGTTCCAGGTGTAGAGCGACTCTCCGCCGTCCGACCTTACCACTACCACGTCCTCAACCCAGTACCTGTCTCGGTCGCCCCCGGGATACAGCAGGTGTGTAGCCACGACCATATTCTCCTCCAGAGACCAGTCCGGATAAGGCTTGCCCTCCTCGACGTACTGTTCCAAATCGGAGTGGCTGAGGCCCAGGCCGTGAAAGTAGATGTGGACTGAGTCGGGGCTGAGGCCGAAGCCCCGGTAGATCTGCCGGATCTTGGCCTGTAGTTGGCTCACCTTGGCCCCAGGGCGCATCGCCTGCGCCAATTCTCTGACCGCTACCTCGGTGGCCCTCGCAACCTCGGCCGTCTTGCCCCTGGGCTGGTCATCCACGATCCAGGTCTTGCCGCCGTCCCAGCAATACATATTCCAAGTCCCGTGGCAATCGAAGAGGATCTGCATACCGGGCTCGATCACGTAGTCCTCCAGCCCGCTAGAGAGAGTGATGGCCGGATCAGCGCCTCGGGGGTTTGCGAATATCATCCCGCGCGGATCATCAATGATACCACCCACCTCCACAGTGGCCTTGTAGTAAGCGTAGTTGAGTTCTTTCCAGGTCATACCCTGGTCCCACGCCTTGACGGTCTTGTGAATAGCTCGTTGGTTGATCTGGAGCGCCTGGCGCATCAACTGAAGCTCCTCGGCGGTCTTCTCTTGACGCGCGAAAAGAAGAGGGCCATAGCCGTCCAGTGCCTGCAGGTGGGGAAACTCAAGATGTCGGGAGAGGCCGGGGTGGTCGAATCCGACTTTGCCCCTGCTGAGGCCCAGGTCGCTCAGAGCGCTTCGCAGTGCCTCGACGATGTTCATGGTGTATTTCTCGCGGGCGCGCTGGACCCAGGAGACATCTGTGGCCGCCTCCGGAATAAACCGGTCTAGCCCCGACAGCTTCAAAGGAAGATCCAGTGAACTCATCACGCTCCGAAGCGGGCGGATGTCCTTCACCCAAGTGGGCTGATGAAGGAAGAACGCCAGGAGTTCTTCGGCTACCAGTAGTACGGGGTGATCAGGCGCATGTCGCGATATGACGACCGCAGCGTGGGGAGGCTCGTCCTGATGGTAGGCGTTAGGTTGGAAGCTTGTCAGGTAGAAAAGGTTGTACCTGGAAGCAGCCACAATCCCGTCCAGCCCCCGGGAGGTCATTGCGTCTAGAAGCCTTTGGTAGTTGCACAAGCGCTCTGGCAGGGGCTCTTGCGGGAACTCCGGCATCGACCTACTCAGAATCTGGACCATCGCTTTAAGTGTATCAGGGCACCCAGATTAGAGCAGCCACATCAGGCTCGACGGCCCGAGTCTTTTGCCTTCACCCCGGCGCGCCCTTGTGACGCACTACTGCTCGTAGAAGCAGCTGTCCCTTTCTCGCGCTCAGCCCTTTGATCTCGATCAAATCCGACACTGTCTGTAAGATTTGGTGCCGACCCTTACACAAGAGGAGATCCATCAAAAAGGACTGTTGTCGTTTTGCTTGACTGCCTCCCCCCGGTTGGGAAGGTCAGGACGCGCGGCTGAACCGTGAGGGGAACGCCTCGCCCTGGTTCTCCCATACCGAGTCGATCAGGCTCTTCATCTGATGTTGTATCGCGTGGGTTATCTCGAACGACCAAGCTCCTAGAGTTTCGCCACCGGTACTGCCGAACGTAACACCGAAGTACGGTGGTTCGGCTCCACAATCAACTACAATTTTAAGCGATTCCAGGTCGGCCGTGGAGGCCTCCCATCGAGTGACCGCCCGCTCGGCATTCCTGTCCGGAGGGAGACTCTCCCACCTTCGAGACAGCCTCAGCTCGAACAACTTCTCATCAATTCTGAGTTCCAAACCGCTGTAGTTTGGAGCGCTGGCGAGGCCAACCCTCATACTCGCTCCGGATTTCGCGTCGATGAGACTTCCCCTCAATCGACCCGATGTATCTTTTTTCATGGTCACGATCTCCTCTCTATCGATCCAAGACTACCCGGCTGACTGGCCTGGGTCCTCTTTCGCCAGATCACAACAGCATCCCACATCCTGCCGCTGCTGCTCGTCATCGTCTTCGACCCAGCCGTTGACCCCCGCCAGTTCGCAGATCTCGAGAGCTTGGAAGAAGTGCGTACACTTCGCGGACCGACTTTTTGGATCATCCCCGATCGACGACAGCGTCTTCCAATGGAACCCCCAGGCACTCTTTAGATGATCGAGCCGATCCTTTCGTTTTGCAGCTTCGGACCCGGTAGTCCCAGGGGCATTTGATGTCGCCCCATTGCCGCCGTCGTGGTACGAGGCCAGGCTGATGTGTAAATCGGCAAGATCTGAAAAAGCGGATGTGTATCCCGGATCATAGGATAGAGCTTTGTGATAGTACCCCTCTGCTTGCACGAGGGCTTTCTGTTTTTTGGGGCCCAGTCTGAGGTCTGCGCGTGCCTTCCAGATATTCCCCAAATTGTCATAGGCGTGCGGGTAGGTGACGTCGCAATCGACGGCCGCCTTGCAGCAGGCTTCTGCTTGATCGAGATCCTCATCCGGATCATCCATCGTGCCGGCTGGCTCGGTACCACCGTTACCCTTATCTCCATCCATAGACCTTATTGCCCTCTCAAGATAAAGATAGCCGAGATTGTTGTGCGCGATCGTGAAGCTAGGATTGGTCTCTATGGCTTCCTCGTATCGCTTCATCGCCTTCTTCACGTATCGTTCCTTTTCATCAGGCTCGAGGCCCTCGCGCTCCGACTGCACCTGGATGGCGTAGGCGAGCGCCTTGAGGATCGAAGCCCTATCCTGGTCGTCACAAGATTCGCTTGCGAACTTGGCTGAACGAATGGCGTCGCGAAGGGCATCGTCTCCCCCGCGAAGATGCCTTTGCCGTTTTTGGCAATACGCGTTCGCCAAGCCTCGAAACGCCCTGGCCCTCAGAACCGTGACGTCCGTCCGGAGGGCATTCTGATACTCACGGATCGCCTCCTCATTCTTCTGATACTCGTAGGATGAGTAGAGTATCTCTGCGATATTGTACGACGCCAAGGCGTTGTGTCCCTCCACCTCGATTGCCTTCCGGTAGCACTCTTGTGCTTTCTTACCCAGCTCCTCACGGCGGTTGAGCTGGTAGTAGAAAAGGTGATGTTGAAGACCCTGCGTGAACTGGAGAAAGCTGCGAGGAGACTTGAAGGTCTTGATCTCAGCCAAATCGAGGACGACCATGTGCGCCAGGGTCGAAACGGCTTTTGGAATCGATTCCTCCTTGTTTGCATCCGCGTCGATAGCCCAACTCCGAGTGGGGAGGATTCGGCGCTTCTGCCCACGTGCACCTTCGAAGACGACTTGAAGGCGCACCGTGTCCCCGAATTTGTGAATCGTGCCTCGGATGGACTGTGGGCGCGCCAGCAGAATCAGACGAAGAAGCTTGGTGAGACGTCCCGACAACCCGAGTAATTCGACGTGGCGCACGAACGTCGGGTAGCCTTCGAAGGCTCGCTCCAGAACCGGCAAGCTAGACTTTTCGTTCCAAAGTCCGGCGTCCATATTCGCCCTCTGAAGAACGCTCCGTATCTTCTCCAGTTCGAAGAATAGGATCTCGGAGAGGCTCGCCCCGATGTTCAGGTTGTCGTGGTTGGATAGATTGGTCCAGGGTTCGAAGTAGAGGTGTTGTCGAAGGTAAAAGCGGACATAGAACCACCGTGCAATTGGAACGGCAAGCAAAAGCAGAAACAGGATTCCACCGCTGAAAATGGTGTTCTCGATGAATTGCATCATCGACGAAAAGTGCTGCTCGATCTGGTAGAAGGCGCCTTCGATGAAACTGAGCACTGAACCCGCCTCCGCCGGCTTTGCCAAGGAAACTACAATGCCGGCATCGTCCTGGTCCGACGTCGTGGGTCGGGAGAAAACCGAGAATTGGTCTCGTTACCAATTGTGCTCGCTACCTGGATGCTATTTCACAGCGGGGCGGGCAGTCAAGGATTGCCTCTCGTAACGAGAGCCGCGGTCGGCCAAGCCCCATCTGCAAACGTTGCCGTATTTACGTTCCAGTGTACTTAGCCGTACATGGCCATGAACTCGCCGTATTTCTTGCCCTTGGCTTCGATGTGGGTTTCCACTAACTCGCCGCTGACGCCGTCCACCACCGTTCGGGCCGGACGCTTGCCGGCCGGCAATTCGATCAGCTTTACCAAGCCGTCGACTACATCCTGGGGATTGGGCTTCTTGGCTTCAAACAAGGCCTGAAACCCTTCGCCCAGGCCCTCCATGATCTCGGCCGCGCCTGGATAACCGGGCATGACCTTGTCACCGTTGTCGGCTGAAGCAATCTTGCCGTAGATCTCGGTGGGGTAGGCTCCCGGCTCCAGCACCACTGACTCGACTCCTGAACCCTGCAAGCTCGCGTGGTAGTCGTCGGACAGCACTTCGAGAGCGGCCTTGGAGGCGCAATAGATGCCCATGTAGGGAAAGGCGAACTGGGCCACGATGCTGGAGATGTTCACGATCAGGCCGGCCCCTTTTTCGCGAAGGTGAGGCAGCACGGCATTGGTGACCCGCATAGGGCCGAAGGTGTTGACCTCGAAGAGCTGCTTGGCCTGCTCGATACTAAAGGCTTCTTGCACACCCATGTAAACGATGCCGGCGTTGTTGACGACCACTTCCAGGCCGCCCGTTTTGTCGATGGCTTCGGCCACACCTTTGTCGACCGAGGCACTGTCGGCAACGTCCAGCTCAACCACAAAGACCGTGGCGTTGTCTTTCGCCCAGCTTTCAATGGACTTGGCGGCCTCGGCGTTCTTGCCGTTCACACCGCGCATCGACGCCACGATGGTGTGGCCCTTGGCGCCTAGAGTTTCCACGGCTTTTCGGCCGAAGCCAGTGCTGGTACCGGTGACCAAGATGTTCATAACAGCTCCTCTCAGTTGGTAACGATTATTCAAGCCTGGAACTTTCGGCAGTTCGAGGCAAGGTTATCCAACGAGTAGTATATGTTAATGGGACGGATTGATGGTCTATTCTGCCTACCCTAGCTCGACTGTGACTAACGAGTGCTTTCCCTAAAAAGCGCTGCTTTCCATCAACCAGGTGTGTTCAGTGAATCCGCCCGTGCTGAATACCATCTTCCCTGGGCCTGAAGGCTTGGGAGTCAACTCCCGCCGGTAGGGAAGTATTGGATGGACACCGATCGCAGAACCGGCGAGCTGGCCGAGCCGGGACTGACGAGAGTCGCCTTGTACTGGATCCAGCGCGCCTCCGCTTCTTCCTGTGCCAGGCTGCTGCCCGAGGCGGTATAGAAGCTCTGAGGCCCACTCGGTCCCCTCCAGGGAGTCGAGGCCAGCGCCTCCTTCGAGTCGGCCCAGCGGACCTGGAACTCCAGCCCGGTCTCAAAAGGTGTCTCTCCCTTCCAGCTGATGCTCTCCAAACGAGCCTTCGATCCCGCATCGAAGGGCGGTGAGACGTAGTCGTAGCGATCCCCCCGATCGTAGATATGGCCTGCGTCGGAGGTCAGTTGATGGGGACCCAGACCCGGCAGTAGGGTCCTGCGCTCGGTCGAGAATCCAGCGTCGCTTCCCCAATACAAGAAGGAATCGTTGCGGTGCCTTCCCTCTTTCGAGTGACAGGCAAAGAGGATGTCAGCGTGACCGTTCCTGTCGAAGTCGCTGACATAGACGCCTGTGGCCGAGTTGGTGGGCAACTGGGTAGCCCGGGAGGCATCGAACCCGGAGCTACTGTTCCAGTAGATGGTGGAAGGATGGCTCCGGGTGTAGCCGGCGTGATAGCTGCTGAAGACCATGTCGAGCAGACCGTCGTTGTTCAAGTCTGCCACTGCCACGTCGGCGTTTCCCACCGAGGGAAGGACTGTCCTATGGGACGCGTCATAACCCTTGCTTCCACCCCAGTAGACAAACGTGTCGCCTTGAGCAGATCCCCCAAAAGATTGGGCCTTGTCAGGGTCGGGGTCGGGGTCGAACAGGTTGGGGACGATGACCTCCAGGAAACCGTCTCCATTGAGATCTGCCACCTCGACGGAAATAGAGGCTCTTGCGGGAAGGGCACTCGTGCGGTCTTTGTCAAAACCCAAAGCGCTGTTCCAGTAGATGACGACCTGGTTGTCAGTGGAGCTGAAGACGATGTCCAGCCAATCGTCTTGGTTCAGATCTCCGAGAGCATGACCGCGAATACCGCCAACCTGGGACACGTACCGGTTCTGGCTCGAGAATCCGGTGGGACCGCCCCAATAGATCTCGGTCGATGAGGCTCTACCGGGCGCAAACAGACCCAGAGAGACGTCCAGGTAGCCGTCCCGGTTGAAGTCGGCGGCCCGGGTCCCAAAGACGGGCACGTCCCCCAGACTGCTGCGGTTCCGCGATGAATACCTCCCACGATAGCCCCAGTAGATTCCGGCGCCATTTCGGTCGTCAGGGATTGCCCCAAAGAGCAGGTCCACGTGACCGTCCTGGTTGAGATCGGCACTGGAGCAGAAGCCGTAACCGCTGGGCAAGGCCTTGCGTCGGCCGGCTTCGAACCGACCGTCCTGGTCGCCCCAGTAGATATAGCTGGGAGTGGGCAGGTTGGTGTCGGCAGCGTTGATGAAGACCAGATCCGTGACCCCGTCCCCATTCAAGTCGCCGGCCTGGACCCCGGTGGCGTCCGAGGTGGGTAGTTGGGACCGCCGCTCGGCACTGAACCCGTCCTCTCCTCCCCAGTAGATATACGCCTTGGGCCTCTGGTACTGGGCCGCCCATCGCTGGGCAAAGACCAGATCGGGGTACCCATCCTGATCCAGATCGTCGACGGTGCAGCTGGTAGGGTTGTGGGTAGGCAAGGCCGTACGCTTGTGGGGACGGTAGCCTTCGGTCGAGGCCCAATAGACATAGGATACATTGCCTGAGCGGTTGGCAAAAACGAGGTCGGGTTGCCCATCCTGGTTAAGGTCAGAAGCCTCGACGTCGGAGGCTCCAACGGTGGGGAGCGATGTCCTCGCTTCGACCGAGTAGCCCTCTCTGGATCCCCAGTAGACGTAGGAGTTCACGGACACCGTATCGACGGTGTTGTACATACCCAGCTCTCTGGTTTTCAAGCGGTAGGCATTGGCTAGCACAATCTCCGGATAGGTGTCCCCATTCAGGTCGGCCACCGTCAACGCCGACGTCCGATCCCCAGGCAGATGGGTGCCGGAGTGCTCGGTGTGGCCACCAGAGGCCCCACCCCAGTAGATAAGAGCCCCGGCCTCCTCGTCGGTGTTCCCCTCGTTGGCGAAGATCAGCTCGGGATACTTGTCTGCGTTCAAGTCGGCTATCCTCACGTCACGAGCATTGATGGTCTTGAGCACCATCCTGCGGTCGGGCGAGTAGCCTTCGGAGGATCCCCAATAAACGAAGGACTGGTTGGCGCGATCCACTGTGACATGATAGCCAAGGCCGCTGTTGGCGAATACAATGTCGGGATAGTCATCCTGGTTCAAATCCCCTACGGCCACGGCCTGGGCGCCTTGGGTGGGAAGTCCACTCCGCCTGGAGGGGTCCAAGCCCGTTTTGCCTCCCCAATAGATGTAGGAGTCCAGGTCGGTCCTGGTGCCATTGAAGTTGTTGGCGACGATCAGATCGGGGAAGCCGTCCTGATTGAGATCGGCCACGGCCCCATCGTTCCCGCCGTTTGTTGGGAGCTGCATCCGGCGCTCGGACGAGAATCGGTCGCCTCCCCAGTAGATCAACAGGTCCGGCCTTTCGTTGGAATCGTGTTCGTTGGGAAACACGAGGTCAATGCTGCCATCCCCGTTCAAGTCGCTACGATTGATAAGGACCACTTCACCCGTTGCAGTGACATAGGTGTTGGCGCCCCCGTCACTAAAGCTCCCGTCGACCAGGTCCAGGAAGCTCGACGTAGTCCAGGACCTGACATCGGCTGCACCTGCCGGATCGAAGGCGAGCGCAAGGACCACGAGGGTCAGAGCCGCCGTTGCGAAAGAAACTTTCCGATCGATTGAAGCCTGAAGCGCGAGCGAGGGGTTGGGAACTTTCACAAGCGTTCCCAACTCCTGTGCTTGTCTTCGATTTGAAGCCCGTTTGTGGACATATGCTGCCACGACCCAACCCCTCGCTTGCGCTTCAGGCTTCCCTGACCCATCGTAATGACCCCGAATCTGAGAAACCCAGTTCTCTCGCTTTGGCCGTCTCCATACTGCTGGGCACGCTGTTGGAGAATACTACGTCTTTGGGCCTCGAAGGGCAATTCCTGAGGATGACTTGAACGGGGAACATGGAGGCGCAGAACTGCCGTGACCAGAACCAGAATCCCAGATCGGTCACCTTGCATCTGCGGCCTCCTTGTTCTAGTCTCCATTGGTAGACCCTTTGCACTTTCTGATGGAAATCTTTCCGACTTCGGAGCCGATTCAATGGATCGCTTTAAAGAGCTCGCCCAGCGTATTAGAGGTCCTCTAGCTCCCCTCTTCGTTCCCATGACGACAGATGAGAAAGTGGACTACGAAGCGATGGCTCTCTACGTTCAGTGGTTGGTCAAGAACGGCGTAGACCTGATGTGGCTCACTCGCGGCACCTCGGAGTACATGGTCCTGGATGAACCCGAGTTGCTCAAGCTGACTGCAACCATCGCCGAAGCCAAGGGGTCGAAGGCAGTGCTCATCTCCTCCAGCTACATCTGGTCGACCAGGAGGTGCATCCGCTATGTCCAGCTGGCCGCAGAGCACGGAGCCGATGTGGTCAAGGTGGTCGTCGACTTCCGGTACTTCAACAGCGACTTCGACGAAGATAGTCTCTACGGACACTACCGGGACATCGCTGAGGCCACTGATGTTCCCTTGTTTGCCTATACGGATGGACGTCCCGGCATGTCTTTTGACCTGGTGAGGCGGCTGGCGGCGATCCCACAGGTCATCGGCATGAAAAACGATACCGATGACTTCCACGCGCACCGGATGTACTGCAAGGCGGGAGGAGAGCACTTCCTGCCGGTAACAGGTGGATTTCTGGGCGAGTTTCTTTACGGTAGGCACTTCGGCGCCAAGGCCTATGCTGATGTTCCCATCTTGATTGCGCCGCGGGAGGCAGTTGCTGCCTACCAAGACCACCTTGACGGTAAGGAGGAAAAGGTGGTCGCGTACATCGAAAAGTATGAACGGCCGCTCCTGGACGTGTACCGGAGGAGCAAGACAGGCTTTCGTCCCTTTTTCCGTACCGTCTTGTGGCTGATGGGACACTTCAACAGCAACGTCGGCCGCAGACCCCACCGAGCGCTGGAAAAAGAGAAGATCCAGGCGATCCGAAAGTTCCTGGAGGACAGACAGATTTCCGTCGTGAGGTAGCCCAGGCGGATCTCGGCTGACGCATTGATGTCGTCCCGAAACCGTCCACTAGGAGTCAAGAGATGCAGGGTCCGCTACTCACGCAGCTAGTCGGAAGTTATAGCAAGCCCAACTGGCTGATCTGCCACCATCGAGTCACGACCCCATACGGGGATGACACGTTTTGGCGGCCAGATGGCGAGGTTCTTCAAGAGGCTCAGGACGACGCCACCCGGCTGGCCATCGCCGATCAAGAGAATGCCGGTCTGGATGTGATCACCGATGGGGAAGAGAGGCGACAGCGCTTTGATTCGTACTTTCTTCGTTTCCACGGACTGGACATGACCCAGTTGGGAAAGTGGTCGATGGAGAAGCGCGACATGAGCTTCATCGACCTCGATCCCCGGCTGAAAGGACGCCTCGGTCAGGCCTACGCGCCCCGAGTGGTGGACAAGTTGGGCTGGCCCGGACCGACCGCGCTCGAGGACCTGCGCTTCCTCAAACGGCACACCTCGCAACCGGCGAAGATGACCGTGATTGGACCTTTGACGGCAGCTTCCCGTCTGGTCAACGAATACTACCCCGACGAGGAAGCGATGGGGATGGATATTGCTTCCGTACTCAACCAGGAATTGCGGGCCCTGGATGCCGAAGGAGTGGACGTCATTCAGTTGGACGAACCCGATTTCCACTTCAGGTTCGACCAGGCCAGCCGCTGGGGAACCCGCGCCCTGGATGTGGCGCTGGAGGGTATCAAGGCCACTACCGCGGTCCACATTTGCTATGGCTATGCCCTGGTTGGGGAAAAGCACGTTAATCCCCGCTACGCGCAGGCGCTGGAGGCGATTGCGGCTTCGCGCGCCCAACAGATCAGTCTGGAGTACGAACAGCCCGGACATGGCCCCGAGCTGTTGCATCACTGCGGTGACAAGGAGGTCATCCTGGGCCTGCTCAATCTGGGGTCGCAGGAAGTGGAAACTCAAGAGCACGTCGCCAGTCGGATCCGGGATGCGCTGGAAGTGATCCCGGCGGATCGACTGCGGCTGGCCCCAGACTGCGGCATGTGGTTCCTACCGCGAGACGTGGCCTACTCCAAGCTGCAGGCCCTGGCCACCGGAGCCGAGATAGTGCGTAGAGAACTTCCGTAGAGATTCAAAAGAAGGTAGGTTCCCGTGGAACGCGTCGCAATTACGCTGCACATCAAGGAGGGATGCGAAGAAGAATATGACCGCAGGCATGCGTCCGTGTGGCCGGAGCTATTGGTGGAGATGGAGGAGAGCGGACTCCATAGGACCTACATCTACAGGGACGGCCCACTCGCATTCGTCTTCATGGAAACGGAGGACTATCGGCGCTGCGCCGAGATGCTTTCCCAGGCACCCCACTCGCAGCGCTGGGAAGAGCATATGGTCTCCGTCCTGGAGCAAACCAGCGGAGAGGCCTATGCCCCCGATCAAGCCTGGCCAGAAGGTCTGCCTGAGGTGTTTCGCTGGGAATCCACCCGAGCCCGGACCGAGACCCGAGGACTCACCGTCGCCGGGTCGATGACGGTAAGTGGCTCCTCCTGGTCCTTCGTAGGTGTCAATCTGGCTGAATCGGTACAGATCTACCAGACACTGGGGATCGGTGCGGTGGATCTCATCGCCCTTCCCGGCAACCCGGACCCGCCACAACTTTCAAGCACTTCGGTCCTCCAGGACCCCCGGCAGGCAGCGCAGCAGATCCGGGATCTGGGTGTCCCGATCGGCAACCTCAACTACAATTTCGCTGCCAATTTTCAAGAGCGGGCAACCAACCACAAAGACCCACAAATCAGGGAGAGGAACCGAGAAGATTACGCTACCGTGATTGATTTCTGTCGTGAATGTCAGATTCCTTCAACCACCGTGCTTCCCGGCATCGTCCAGGAGGATTGGACGCAGGAAAAGGCCCTGGGAGTATCCGCAGAGGAGCTCAACCAGTTGGCTGCCATGTCCTGGAAAGAAGGCATCACGACGACCTTTGAAGCCCACGTGGGTTCGATTCTGGAATCGCCTCTGGACACCCTTGCCTTCATGGAGTCCAATCCCGAGTTGAACCTGACCCTGGACTACGGTCACTTCATTTGCCAGGGATACTCGCAGGAGCAGGTGGACCCCCTGGTCTTCCACACGGCTCATGTCCATATGCGCCAGGCCGCCAATAACCAGCTCCAGGCGCGCTGGGAGGACGGGACACTCGACGTCCCCGGAATCATCAGCAAGCTCCAGTCGGCAAACTACACTGGGTTCTTATCCCTCGAGTACGAGCACATGGAGGGCTCTATGGATCTGGACAAGGCGGACGTGCTCACGGAGACCGTCAAGATGCGGGACCAGCTGCGGTCGCTCTCCTGAGGACTAGGAGCCTGTCCCCGGCCAGGACCTCCCCTTCTGATCGCCCCGTTATAGCCGTCTTCTCCCGCATAGTGGTCCAGCCCTCGGCCGGGAGCCTGATCACTCGTCTTCTTCCGGCCTTCGAAATTCGCTTGTTCGATATTCTGCGGTTCAGCATTTCCACCGGTTACCTTACGTTACACCCTTGTTCCGCTTGGAAAAGCCCAATGAAGTTTCAGCTTAGCCCACCCCTCGGTGTTACCCTGGAGTAGCATTCTCTAGCTACCAGTGTTTCGATCGTAGGTTGGAACGACTCGAGGAACAGATTTCGATCCCACTAAAGGGTATTTACGCCAGAATGTCCTCGATGATCTCGCCGTGGACGTCGGTCAGTCTCATGTCCCGGCCGCCGAAGCGGAAGATCAGCTTTTCGTGATCCACTCCGAGTTGCTTGAGAACGGTCGCGTGAACCGCATGGATCGAGGTGGGATTCTCGACGACTGAGTTTCCGAACTCGTCCGTTTTCCCGTAGGCGAAGCCTCCCTTGAATCCGCCTCCTGCCAGGAAGATCGAGTAGCCGTTGACGTGATGGTCGCGGCCGACGCCGTCCTTGATCTTTGGAGTATGCGGCGTCCGGCCCATCTCACCGGCCCAGATCACAACGGTCGAGTCCAATAGGCCCCGCTGCTTCAAGTCCTGGATCAGCGCTCCGACACCCTGGTCGGTGATCATCGCGTTCTCTTCGTGGTACTTCTTGAGGTCCGAATGCTGGTCCCAGGGCGAGTTGTTGCCATGCGTCAGCGGGCAAGCGATCTCCACGCAGCGCACACCCGCCTCGACCAGGCGCCGGGCACGCAGACACTGGAGGCCGTAGAACTTCTTGTATTCGTTTGAGCTATCGAGCCCATACATCTGGCGCGTCGACTCGGATTCGCTGCTCACCTCGGCTACCTCGGGAATCATCGTCTGCAGACGGAACGCGGTCTCATAGTTCTTGATGACCGACTCGATAGCGCCTTCGGCTGTGGCAGTCGCGAAGCCCGCACTCTGCTCCCGGATCAAATCGAGTTTCCGCCGCTGGACAGCAGGGAGATCCGCCGGTGTGATGTTGTCCACCACCGGGTCCTTGGCATGCAGCACGGTCGGTGCATGCGTGGCGGGGAGGAAAGAGTTACTGAAGTTTTCCCAACCGCCGTTAGGGACCCTCAATCCGTTGTCGAGCAGAAGGTAGTTCGGTAGATTGTCACGCTCCGACCCGAGGCCGTAGGACACCCATGCCCCGAAGCTGGGGGCCCTGCCAGTGATGCGGCCGGTGTGCAGCAGCAGGTTCTGCTGGCCGTGCAGAGGCGTCTCGCCGACCATCGACCGGATGACGCAGATCTCGTCCGCCACCTGCGCAATATGGGGAAACAGGTCGCTCACCCAAAGTCCGCTCCGGCCGCGCTGACGAAACTCCCAGGGACTGCCCAACCAGACCCGGTCAGCAGTAGATTGCGACTTCTCGGAAACGGCTGACTTGCCGATCTCCTCGCCCTGATGCTTTTTCAACAAAGGCTTCGGATCAAACAAGTCCACATGGCTGGGACCGCCGTCCATGAAGCAAAAAATCACGTTCTTCGCTTTCGCTGGAAGTTGAGTGTTCCCGGATCCGAGGGACGCGCTCAACCCGAAGTCCTCGGCCAGGAGGGTTGACAAAGCAAGCGCGCCGAAACCATTGGAGGTTCTGCTCAGCCACTCACGGCGGGTAATGGATCGCCGTCCGATCAACCGGTTAGCGTACATAGATAAACTCCGTAGTGTTGAAGATCGCATGGGCAGCGTCCTTCCAGACGGCCACCGACTGCATCACATTCTCGGACTGCTGATTGCCCTCAGTCCCATCCTGGTACAAGGTGTTGAAATCATGAACTGCTTGGGTCCAGCGAGCGAGTTCCTGAGGCTCCGGGTCCCGCCCCAAGGCACGTTGAAACATCGCGGTCAGGCGCTTCTCTGGTGACTCGTGCGATGAGGCGATCAACCGCCGTGCCCAGAATTCGGCCTGGCCCGCGACAAAGGGGTCGTTGAGCATCGTCAAGGCCTGTGCCGGAACGTTTGTGACGTCACGCTTGCCGGTTGGGATCTTGGGATTGGGCTTGTTAAAGGTGCTGAGGAACCTTTCTGGTTGCATGATCGTGTTTCTGAGGTAGATCGAGCGGCGACCAGCGCCATCGAGCGGTCCCGCGTAATAACTTTGATCCTTCTTTATGTTCCCTTTTGTCTCCGCTCGGTAGGGATCGATGAGCGCGCGGAAAAGCTGTGGGTCCAGTCGTCCCGAGACAGCCAGTATGGAATCGCGGATGGACTCCGCATCCAGGCGCCTCAGTGGATAGTGGTGAAGTAAACGATTGGACGGGTCCAGCTCACGGGCCTGGGCACTGGTCTGGCTCGCTTGCTGGAAAGTCTCAGCCATCACCAGCATCCGCACCAGTCTCTTCACGGACCAACCGTCCTCAACGAACCTATCGGCGAGATAGTCAAGCAGTTCGGGGTGAGAGGGCTTGTCACCCAGGTGGCCAAAGTCATCGGTCGTTTCGACGATTCCGGATCCAAACACCCAGTGCCAGACGCGATTGACGAAGACGCGGGCCGTCAGAGGGTTCTCGGAACTGGCAACCAGGCTGGCCAACTCCATCCGCCCACTGCCCGTGGGGGCGGAGCCATTTCCTTCTCCCGCCAGAGCCTTGACATAGCCCCTCGGCACGGGATCACCAAGGTCTGCGTAGACACCGCGAACGTTGAGGCGGCAATCCTGGCCCGGGTCCAGGTCGGCCATGCTCAAAACCGTCTGTGGCTCAGCAAGCCGTTCTTCGACCGTGCGGTAGGAGGCTACCAACTCCCAGATGGACTTGCGGGCAGCCATGTTCCTGGGCAGCAGATTGTTTGGCAACAGCCCGTTTTCAAGCATCCAGTTGATCAACAAGACGTCGTCTTTGTCCGCACGATCCTCGGCCCAGTCCTCGAGGGAAGCGGATAGCCACTGTCCATATAGAGCTGCCACATCGGAAAGATCCAGGGGAGAATCACCTGCAAAGAGCGACTCGAACCGCTTCAGTTCATCGGCCGGGGATTCCTCCTCGTCATGTAGGAAGGCCCGAGTAATGCCAAACCAGCTTCGTGCATCCCGAGCCTCTCTCCTGGAAATGTCAGGACCGAGGCCTAGCCTGGGTGGGAAATTAGGGTTCGAGGCCTTGGTGGCAAGCTCGACATAGACTCGGATCTCCGCCGCCTCCACTGCGCTGGGAGATCGATTCGTCTTAGCCTTCGCCGTGGTCGAGTAGCGTATCCAGTGAAGGTGCTCATCTTCCAGGTACTTCTGCCGCTCAGTCCGGTACGAATTGTCTATAATCAGCCGCTTAGCACTGTAGTCACCGCCGCTCACTTCCAGGCTGATATAAGGACGGCCGGAAAGAACCAGGTAGGGTGTGCGCACAGCTCCATTCAGCCGCGGCGAAAGAGACTGCGTGAACAGACCGGCGGGAAGCAGTCTACCCACGGCCCCGGCCCCCTCGAGGGCTACGGTGAAGTCACCGCTCCGCACCAGACCGTGGCGCAACCCGACGCCATCCACCGACCACCCTTCCGGGATCTTACCGTCGCTAAAATCGGCAACGAGCGAAAAGTCTTGCGCGTTGGCCTGGGCGCTCTCCTGACGAGTCCGGGCATATTTCTCGGCGAGCTTCCGCCAGCTACTCCCGAAATCCCCGCCACCCCTCACCGATTGATGCACTTCGAGCCAGGGAAACACCGGATCCCGTAGGGGTGCATTTTCATCAGGCTGGGCTGCGTTTTCAGCCTCGTTCTCATCGGCTGGATCCGGCTCCTCATAGGGTTTGGGGCTGAGCACCTTCTCCCAGGCAGAGAGGCGCACCTGATCGAGGGTCTGCGTAAGCTGCACCGCATCGCTGGATTCATCGACTCGCGCTTGTGCGGCCAACAGGTATTCTGGGATTCTCCGCGCTTCCTCCAACCACCAATCCGCCAGAGGCCTGCGAAGTTTCGCTTTCAGCGCCGACAGCTCTTCGAGGACGTGTTTGTTGCGATCGGGTGTATCCAGCGTATGAGTCACCCAGCGCGAACTCATGAACACGCCTCCCAGACCGTAGTAGTCACGCTGGGAAACGGCATCATACTTGTGATCGTGACAACGAGCGCAGGCTACGGTCGTCGCTTGGAACGCCTTCGAGAAAGCGTCGATCTTGTTGTCGAGCATCTCCTGATGGATGCCATTGAACATGAGACTGTCGCCGTGACGGTTTTCTCCCATCTGGAACCAGGTGGGCCCGATGATCGACTCGTTGGTCTGTTTGGAGGCGTCGATTCTTGGCTGAGACAATAGGTCGCCAGCAATGTGCTCGCGTACGAGTTGGTCGAACGGGATGTCTGCATTGAAGGAGCGAATCAGGTAGTCCCTGAAGCGCCATGAGCCTTTGATTATGGCGTCAGTTTCATAACCATACGTATCGCTGTAACGCACGACGTCCATCCAATGTCGTGCCCAACGCTCCCCAAAGTGGGAGGAAGCGAGTAGACGGTCGACCTCTCGTGCGTAAGCTTGCGGATCTTCATTGCGGCTGAAGTCGGCTAGTTCATCAGGCGTCGGAGGCAGGCCGGTCAGCACATAGTTCAAACGCCGCAGCAGGGTACGCTGGTCGGCTCGCGGAGCAGATACCAGGCCCTTTGTTTCGAGCTTGGCAAGGACGAATCGGTCGACAGCCTGATCCGACCAATCTGCTTGCTTGACATCGGGAACCGGTGGCCGGAGAACCGGCTGCAAAGACCACCAGCCGCTCCGCTGGTTGTAGGCCTTCTCCCACTCCGAGTGAGCTTCGTCCGAACCCGGTGGGTCTGCTGAAGGCGCGCCGCGAGGATCGGGAGCTCCCATACGCACCCATCGTTCAAAAGCTTCTATCTGCCTGGAAGATAGTTTTGCGCCCCCTAGAGGCATCGGTAATTCGGGGCCTTCGTGACGGATGGCTCGAATGAGGGGACTGCCGTCCGGATCCCCTGGAATCACGGCGGGCCCGGATTTGCCGCCGGCTTCCCAGCCCTCACGGGAGTCCAGTCGTAACTCTGCTTGAGCCAGCTCAGCGCTGTGGCAGACTGAACAGGTATCCGCCAGAGCAGGGCGGATTTCGCGTTCGAAAAGCTCTCGAGCGGCGGGAGTCAGGTCCTTCTCGCTGGCCTCAGCGGGGGAAGCAGCCCCAAGGACCCAGCAAACCAGGCCCAGAGCGACGGTAGTTAACGTTCTCCCTAAGTGTGACTTCTCGACTGTTGAACTCATCGAACTTCCAAAATTGGGGCGCTGAGCTATTATAACCTATTCCACGGCTTCCACGGCGAAGACAACGGTAGAATCGAGGTCGAAAAAGGAAACGGACTATGAACGATCTTCCTCTCACCGCGGGTGTTGCGCGCATTGACATCACGCCACCGGGGGGCTTGGTCGGCCGCCCTTCTGGAGACGCATCTCGCCGTCCCCAACCCCTCGCTCGCGCTTCAGGCTTCCATGATCGGAGTAGTTTCTTTCACGCCCGTCACTCTGCCGGCGGAAGATCGGATGGCAGCACGTACGTCCCCCGAATCCAGGAACAGCGATAGAGATACGGACGGGTGGCGGGCCAGGCCACCGCGGTATCGTCCGTGTAGTTCACCACGAAAAGACGTCCGTCAGGCAATGGGGTCCATCCGGAGTATCCCTGGTCGATGCCAAACACGCTGGCCTCGATCTCCAGTACATGATCGAGCTGATACTGGTCGGGGAACCCATCTCTTTGTGCCACCCAGGAGGTTCGCTGCGGGCGGCCATTGAAATCCGTGACGGTCGCCTCCACACGCTTCCACAGGCTGAGACCTGTCACCTCGGACGGAATCTGTGGCGCGAACATCTGGGTTCTCGCCCAATCCGACGTCGGGGGGTATACATCCGGCTCGGGATAGTTGCCGAAGCTGAAGAGAAGGGGGCTGGCGGCGGGTGGAGACCAACTGTGCCGAAGGCGACGACTGTCGAGCTTGGTGGCTTCGAGCTTCTTTTGGTCATCTACGAAAATCTCAACTCGTCCTTTATCGCTCGTCACCCGATAGGTGTGATAGCGGTTGGGAGTAATCCCCGCCGAGATCGTCTCGTCTCCCACAAAATCCACACGATCCGGGAAAATCCGCAGCTGTCCGGCAAAGGGAATGGCAATCGTGGCAGCCTGGCCCTGGTTCTCCTTCACCAGGACTTCGGCAGTCAGCTCGATTCGACCTTCCGGACCTTGCGGTGGGCGTAACAGGTACCTCGTGAACTGGCCGCTGCGGCTGTCGTTGTCGATGTACAGAGCTCCATCTTTGAGGCCCTTGCTGAAGCGGTCGTTAAAATGGATCCCGCCAATCTGAAAGCCGACCTTGGCAAGGGGATCCTCCACCCAGGCCCAAAGTGCAGGACGGCCCATGTAGCTCCGCGTCGTCAACATGATCCGTCCATCGGAGAGAAAATCGGCCTTGACACGGCCTGATATCGGAATCGGCAGATCCTCGGGCTGGGACCAGGTCTTGCCCCCATCCGAAGAGAAGACGCGAAAAGCCGGGTAGCCATCTTCCCTGCTCTCCCGAGCATAGATAACCAGGCGTCTGTCCGGCATCTCCAGGATGCTGACCTCGCTGCCGGAATGCCCGCTCGTGGGATAGGTATCCAGCAAGGCGCGAAGCTCCCAGGTTTTACCCAGATCCCCGGAGTGGAAGACCTGCAGCCTCTCCCGGGGACGATTCTCCGAATCCGGCTCGGTCCTGGGGAAAAGATCGGAGCTCGCCAGGAACCAGCTGCCATCGGAGGCTTCCAGCAGATGACTCACTGCATAGTGAGTCTTGAGTCCGAACTTTCGGAGATCGAAGCCCCCAACGACGGTCCAGGTCTCGCCGTCGTCAGTACTCCGCTTGATTCTGACGGTAGGCACTTTCTCACCGCTGACCAAGAGCAGGGAACCATCCCGGAGGCTTTGGAGGCGCTCATTGGTTCCGTGCGAGGCTACTATCAGCCTCTCCGCCCCCCAGGTCTTACCCTGGTCGTCGCTCATCCTGATGACCGACTTACCCAGACCACCGTGGCGGGGTCCGTCACAGTAGGTTGCGAGTAGCCTCCCGGAAGGACTCGCAACCACGTCGGCAAAACCCTGCCATCGATTCTGGTCGCGGGAAATCGTCACGTGGCGGCCGGAACGCCGCCACAGCGACCGCATGCCTTGAAGCCTGAAACCTGAGTTGGGCTCCACGATGCGGTTACTCTTCGACTGAGGGTGTGGCCTCAGGACTTCCGCCTCCGTCCGCGGCTTTCCCTCTATCAGCAAAGTCTGGATGTCCGGTGCCTGCGGATACTGCTCCACACGCACTTCATTGATCTCCGAAACTGGGCTGATCAGCGGCGCCTCTTCAACCAGCAGAAACCAATCGTCATCTCCACGTCCGCTGCTGGAAACATTCAAATGGCCAGCGCGAAGATCGAGCTTGAGTTTGAAATCGTAGGGTGTGCCCGGACGAGCGTAGCCCCCGTAGTAGTCGAGTCGACCGTCCGAGGCCCAGGGAACCAGCTGCGACTGCTCTCCCGGCACCCCCTTGCCATCGCGCATCCCGAAACGCACAGCAGGGTAGAACACGCCGGCTTTCCTTTCTCCCACCGTGATAATCTGTGCGGCCTGGGGATGGCCGTCCTGGTGGGGAACCGGATTGATCGACGTCATCCTGAAAGTGGCATAGACATATGCCTCGACCCGAATTCCTTCAACTTCCCTTCGCTGCGTTCGGATGTCGGGAATGCGTCCCAGCGACTTTCCGTCCTGGTATCGAAACGAACGTAAAGCCTGCTCAGAGGTCCGAAGGTTCTCCTCGCCAGCCACCGGGGCGCCGACCGCCTGGCTCCATACCCAGCCGCACACCAGTCCCGCGGCCAGTCCCAGATTCCCGACCCAACCCCAAGATCGTTTCATTTCTGCTTCCTCCAGTAGTCTCCGTCTCAAACAGTACTCTCCGTCTCAAAGGCCGCTAGCGCGGACCCGCTACGCCCTGCATCCTGAGATATCAAAGAATAACGAAATGAAGGAGACGTTGGAACGCCAAGACCGTTTTTGCCGGACAGCCAACAGACGAGCGCCTCTGGTCTGCTTCGCGCTGGCTTTGCTTCTCAGTCCTGGACTCCTGGCTGGCCCAGGCTACGTTGCCCGCGAAGGGCGGGCCGAGTCAGCAATCGTCCTGAGCGGGAATGCGAAGGGCCTTTACCTGCTTGCAGCACAGAGCTCCAAAAATACATCGGCCTGCTAACCGGGGCCCAGCCACCAATCATTGCTCCTGAAGAAGTCGCCAATTTGGAGAGCACTCAGGCCCTGCTCCTCGTCGGAGGACCCGAGGGAAACCCTACCTGAAGAAGGTGGAATGGGAGAAGGTCTTTTCGGTGCTGCCAGTCAGACACCCTCACCCCCTCTTCCCATAGTGCTCAGGCCCCGAGCCACTGGAGATCGAATCGAACGAAGCTGATCCGTTCGTAGGGACTGTCCTTGCCATTCTCGTAGAGCAGGCCAATGCTTCCGTCCTGCAAGACCGTCAGACAGGAGTAGGCTGAGGGGCCCGGATGAATAACTCTGGAGACAGGCCAGGTCTTTCCCGTGTCGTGGCTCATTCGAACTGTCATGTTGACTCGCTGCTTCCGGTGGGCCGGATTGGAGAATAGGAGCCGATTCCTGGCATCGCCACCCGCCCCAGCTGCGTATCGAATGAAGCTTGCCTGACATCGGGGTTCGATCAGAGTGGTGTCATGACTCAGCTCAGACCAGGTTTTTCCTCCATCTTTGGAAGTGGCGACCGCGCGGCATCCTTTCTCGTGATAACTGCGCATGTTGAGCATCAACTGTCCGTCCGCTAGCTCCACGACCTGGCACTCATTGGTTGAGGGTCCGGCCGCCGATCCCAGTTCCCAGGTTTTGCCCTGGTCATCGCTGTAGGCGACCGAAGAGTGATCTCCTTCGTGCGATCCCCGAATCCTTCGGGAGTAGCAGGGCACGACCAGACGACCGCTTCGAGTCCGTATACCTCTCCCGGGAGCAGCCATCACCCCAATCCATCCCGGTTGTGTCAGTAGGCTGGTGATATCCCTGGGCTGCGACCAGGTTTGCCCATCATCCTCGCTTACGATGGCATGAAGCATGATGACCCGGCCCTTTCCGCCCGGCTGCTGGCCTTCGGGAAGAGTCCTGTTTGCCTTTTCCAAGGCCGCCAGATTGGGCCAGACGTGATCGTAGATTACCCAGATGTTCCCCGTCTGCCGGTCCACCAGCATGCAGGGGTCACAGGCTGCTTGATACCCGGGAAAATCCACGACAGTGGTCATTCGCGTCCAGGTGTCGCCGTTATCGAAACTGCGTTTCAAGACCAGATCGATGTTGTTGGGCGCATCACCGGGTTTCTCCACACGGGCGTCACAGAGCGCCAGAAGGGTCCCCTTGGTTGTGACCACCAGGGCCGGAATCCGGTACTCCCGAATACCGTCCAGGCCTGCGATGAAAACGTCCTTCTGTCGGAAAAGGGAATCGGTCTGCAAAGGAGGAGACGGCTTGGAGACAGCCATTCCTCCCGCTCCCACCGCCGCCAGCTTCAAAAAACCCCTGCGTTCCAATGGGTCATTCATTTTCCAGAACCTCCTTCGGGTTGAGAACTGCCACGTCGGGTCTGCCGATGGTGCGGCGGGCGCCCGCTTGCATTGCTGCTGGAGCAGGATCAGCCCTTCTCAGCGGCCATGGCAGGGACACGATCGAGTCGGTCATCAACAAACTACCCGTCAGGGGCCGGCGCATGCGCTGCAAAACCGGAGTGTGCTACCAGTATACAAGGGAGGATGAAGCAATATAAGATGGACGGGTGTTCCGTGAGCACGTGCCCAGAACTGGCTGCCTCAGATTCCTGGCAATGAGCCCTTTCCTGCTCTTGACGAGCACCCTACAGCTTGAGCTATGGGCGGAGTCCGGCCCAAATCCCGGGGGCATCGAGTTCAACCGCGATATTCGGCCGATCCTCTCTGAAAGGTGCTTTTCCTGCCACGGTCCGGACGCGAGCGCCCGCAAGACGACTTTTCGGCTCGACACCAGGGAGGGGATCCTCTCCCCCCTGAGCAGTGGCGATTCTGCGGTCGTCCCGAGTGACCCTTCCGCCAGCCTGCTATGGCAGCGGATAGTTGCCGAGGACGAAGCCGTCCGCATGCCTCCCGCGTATCTCGGCAAAGAGCGGCTGACCGATGAGCAAATAGACCGCATCCGGCGGTGGATTGAGCAGGGTGCTCAGTGGCAGGGACACTGGTCGTTCAGGGCCCCCAGGCGGGTGTCTGACCCAGCGCTAGAAACCCACGACCGCCCCCGTAAGCCGATTGACTCCTTCATCGTGAGCAGGCTGGAAGGAGAGGGCCTGAAGCCCTCTCCCGAAGCCGATCCTGGACGATTGATTCGCCGGCTGACGCTCGATCTCACGGGTCTGCCACCTTCGCCCCTTGAGCTCGACTCGTTCCTGAATGATTCTTCGCCCCGAGCCTACGAAAAAGTGGTCGATCGTCTTCTCCAGTCCCCCCGATACGGTGAGCGGATGGCAGGTCTCTGGCTCGACGTGGCCCGCTACGCCGACACCAACGGGTACCTGAGCGACGGGGAGCGGAACATGTGGCGCTGGCGAGACTGGGTCATCGCTGCCTTCAACCGGAACCTGCCTTTTGATCGCTTCACCATTGAGCAAATCGCGGGCGATATGCTGCCAAATGCAAGCCGTGACCAGATCATTGCCACCGCATTCAACCGCAATCATCGGAGCAACGCCGAAGGAGGAATCATCGACGAAGAGTTCCGGGTGGAGTACGTGGCCGACCGGCTCGAGACCACTTCGACCGTGTGGCTGGGATTGACCGTCGGCTGTGCTCGCTGTCACGATCACAAGTTCGATCCTATCAGCCAGAAGGAGTACTACCAGCTATTCGCCTACTTCAACAACGTTCCGGAGAAAGGATTCGTCTACAACTTCGCGAACGAGGAGCCACTGATCAAGGCGCCAACCCCGGAGCAGCAGGCCACACTGAAACAGTTGGGCCGGGAGCTGGAGGCTGCCGAGCAGAATTACGCTGCGCTCCAGGACAAGGTTCGGGAAACGCAGCCGGCCTGGGAGGCCTGGGTCGGAGGCTCCGAGATGTCCGATTGGTCTGTATCTGAAGGACTTCTCCTGCACTTTCCTCTGGACGGTGACCTGGAGGAACGGGCGCGCATCTACGAGGCCGCTCCTCCCCAATCCTACGGCGGTGAGTCCGATCCTGAAGAAGCCGGTGGCTTGGAGGTGAAGCAGCCGGTGGTGGGCGGCCTGCAGAGGGATACATTGCCCTTTGTCCCCGGGAGCATAGGCCAGGCCGCAAGCTTCGACGGCCGGGGATTCGTCGACGCCGACAAAGTGGTTCCTTTCGATTACCTGGACCCGTTCAGTATGGGGGCCTGGATCTACCCCACTGCCCCCGAGGGAGCCATCATCTCCAGCGTTAAGGATGAGTACCATGGCAGCGGCTACGGCCTCTACCTCAGGAACGGTCGACTCCGCGTGCACCTCACCAAGCGCTGGGAGGATCTGGGGCTGCGCGTCGAGACCGAACAGCCACTGGAACTCAACCACTGGCAGCACGTCCTGATGACCTACGACGGCAAACGGAAGTCAGAGGGGTTGAAAATCTACGTCGACGGCGAGCCAGCGAAGCGTCGAGAGTTATTCGACAAAATGAACTGGCCGATGGGACCCCCAGCACCCTTTCGAATCGGAGCCGGAGAGGGGCCCAAGGATCGTTTTCGGGGATATATCGATGAGGTCCGGGTCTACCGCAGGAGGCTCTCTGCCGAGGAGGCAGCAGTACTTGCCCTGCTCCAGACCGTGCCTGAGATCGCTGCCCTGCCTCTGGATGCACGCTCCCCCGCCCAGACCAATAAGCTCCGCTTCTGTTTTCTGGATCAATATGCACCCGCGGCAATCCAGGAAGCCCGTCGCAACGTGGCGAAGCTGAAAAGGCAGTACCAGGAGTTTTCGGAATCTATTCCCAGCGTTATGGTCATGAAGGAGCGAAAAATTCCGCGGGAGACCTTCGTCTTGAACCGGGGTGCCTACGACGCTCCGGGAACGAGGGTGTCCCCTGGCGTCCCCAAGGTTCTTCCGCCCCTTGCTCCGGATTACCCAAACAACCGGTTGGGCCTTGCCCGCTGGCTGGTCGATCCTTCCAATCCACTGACGCCTCGTGTCACTGTGAACCGATTCTGGCAGATGCTCTTCGGCGTGGGCCTTGTCAAGACCGCCGAGGATTTTGGAACTCAAGGCGAGCGGCCCCTCCATTTGGACCTTCTAGATTGGCTCGCCCTCGAGTTCGTGGAAAGCGGGTGGGACGTCAAGGCGATCCTGAAGACGATGGTCATGAGCGACACCTACCGCCAATCGTCCCGACTGAAGCCGGAGCTGTTGAATAAGGATCCCGAGAATCGCCTACTGGCTAGGGCTCCGCGCTTGCGGCTGCCGGCAGCGGTGATCCGCGACCAGGCCCTGGCGGCTTCCGGATTGCTGGTGGAGAGAATCGGAGGTCCCCCGGTCAAACCCTACCAACCTCCCGGCCTCTGGAGGGAACTCAATTCCTACGGGGATGCCTATCAGCCCGACGAAGGGGACAACCTTCATCGACGGAGCTTATACACCTACTGGAAACGCACCATTCCGCCTCCTGCCATGACGACCTTCGATGCTGCCGACCGTGACACCTGTGCCGTTCGCTCACCCCGAACCAACACCCCCTTACAAGCCCTGAACCTCATGAACGACAAGACCTACGTGGAGTCCTCCCACCGGCTCGCCCAACGGATGATGAAGGGAGGCGGCTCCACGGTAAAGAGCCGCATCGCGTACGGCTTTCGCCTGGTAACGGCGCGGCTCCCCGAGCCTGAGGAGTCCCGTGTTCTGCTCGATCTCTTCACCGAGTTCAAGAGCAGCAACGGAGAGGATCCGAAAGCGGCGCGCCAATTTATCGATCACACCGGACCCTCCGGAGACCAGGTCTCGGATCCGGTCGAGCTCGCCTCCTATGCCGGGGTGGCCAGTCTCATCCTGAATCTCGACGAAACCATCACCAAGGAGTAGAGGGATGGATCCGCAGAAGGAATACCGGCGGTTGATGACCAGGCGCTACTTCCTGGGTTCCAGCTCCGGAGGCATGGGCGCAGCGGCTCTGGCTACGATGGCAGGCAGCGGTGTTAAGGCCGCGGAGACCCCGACCAGGCTGCCCGGAGGCCGACCTTACCCCGCGCTTCCCGGCCTGCCTCACTTTGCTCCCAAGGCCCGCCGCATCATCTGGCTGTTCCAGTCGGGTGGACCGTCGCAGATGGAACTCTTCGACTACAAGCCCTTACTGCAGGAACGACGCGGACAGGATTTGCCCGATTCGATCCGCCAGGGACAGCGCCTGACTGCGATGACCTCCTCTCAGGACCGATTCCCGGTGGTGCCCTCGCCCTACGAGTTCGCTCGGCACGGCGCCTCCGGAGCCTGGGTCAGTGAGCTGCTGCCGCATACCGCGAAGGTCGCAGACGAACTGTGCTTCATCAAGTCGATGTACACCGAAGCCATCAACCATGACCCGGCCATTACCTTCCTCCTCACCGGAGCCCAGATTGCCGGGCGACCCAGCTTTGGTGCCTGGCTGTCCTACGGTCTGGGGAGCGAGAGCGAGGATCTTCCCTCCTTTGTCGTGATGGTCACCCAGGGCACGGACGGCAAGCCACTCTACGACCGCCTCTGGGGAAGCGGTTTTCTGCCCACTCGCTATCAAGGGGTCAAGTTCCGATCGGTCGGAGATCCGGTCCTGTATCTGTCCGATCCCGCGGGCTTCAGCCGAGAGAACCGGCGCCGCTTCCTGGATGCCTTGAACCAGATGAACCGGATCAAGTTCGAGAAGTTCGCCGATCCCGAGATCTCTACCCGAATCGCTCAATACGAAATGGCGTTTCGCATGCAAGCCTCGGTACCCAAGCTCACCGACCTTTCCGACGAGCCCGAGTCAACCTTCAAGCTTTACGGCGACGATGCCAGGAAGCCGGGAACCTTCGCCTCAAACTGTCTCCTGGCACGGCGACTGGCGGAGAGAGGCGTGCGTTTCATTCAGCTCTTTCACCGAGGCTGGGATCAGCATGCGAAGCTCCCCACCGCGCTCCCGAAACAGTGTCAGGCCACGGATCAAGGCTCAGCGGCCCTCATCCAGGATCTGAAACAGCGAGGCATGCTGGACGACACACTGGTAGTTTGGGGAGGAGAATTCGGTCGAACGGTCTATTGCCAGGGCGTACTGAGGGAGAACGACTACGGCCGCGATCACCACCCCCGCTGCTTTACGATGTGGATGGCAGGTGGCGGCGTCAAATCCGGCATGACCCTGGGAGAGACAGACGACTACTGCTACAACATCACCCGAGACCCAGTCCACGTTCACGACCTTCAGGCCACCATCCTGCATTGTCTCGGGATCAGGCACGAAAAGCTGACATTCAAGTACCAGGGTCGTGACTTTCGGCTCACCGACGTCCACGGAAAGGTGGTCGAAAAGATACTCGCATAGCCCCCAGTTGGCTGGGTTATCCTCGGCATTTACATGACCACTCAAGGCGGAGCGACACCCCATCCGTACACTTTTGCCCACCTCTGCTTCAGTCTGCAGATTGTCTTGACCCTGAGCCTGGTGCATCCCCAGGTAAGGCTGGACCAGCAGATCCTGGAGAAGTTCCAGCAAGGTCGCTATCAGGAGGCCTCGGAATTGGCCCAACAGGCAATCGAGCGGGATGGCTCGAATGCCGTCTATCAGGAACTCTACGGCATGGTATTGGCTGCCTTGGGAAAGTCCAGCGAGGCGGAAGTGCATCTTCGCAGGGCGGTCGCACTGCAGCCCCAACAGCCCGATTTTCACTACAATCTGGCTCAGCTGCTACTGGACCGTCAGGAAACGTCAGGACTGCATCCCTTTGCCCCCAGCTCCCGACGTCTGATGGAGGAAGCCATCAGCGAGCTGGAGCGTGTTCTGGAAATCACTCCGGAAAACGTCGAGGCGCGCATGTCTCTGGCTCGTAGCTATAACAATCTGAACTTCAGTGAGATGGCACTCAAGCAGTATTCGATAGTCGTCGCCAAGGAACCCTCGCGCCCCTGGCTGCACTTTCAAGTAGGCATGCTCCACTCCAACCTTTCAGACCTCGAAAAGGCAATGGATGAGTTCGGACGAGAAATCACGCTTCATCCCAGCCATGCCAGGGCTCGGCTCGAACTGGCCGAACTCCTGCTACAGACCGGGAGGGCGGAAAAGGCAAAGGAGCATCTGCTTCGAGCCGAAAACGAGCTCGACCGATCTCTGAAGCACCGGGCACACTACCTGCTGGCCAAGGTCCACAGGGATCTGGGCGAACCCCAAGAGGCGCTGACGGCTCTTCAAAAGAGCATCGATCTGTGTGACTCCTTCCTCTATCCTCACTATCTGCTAGCCCAGCTCTATCGTGAGACAGAGCAGCTCGATCTGGCCCGGCAGGCCTTGAAACGAGTCGAGCACCTGAGGTCGAAGGACTCATCTTCCGCGGATCCTTTTGCCTTCCGGGAAGGCCGTTGCCCAGGCACGCCCAGATGAGATCAACTGGCACCCGTACCTCGCTCGACCGAGGTACTGAATTGCGGATTGGAGTCTAGGCCGAACATGTTCCCTCTGTGGCTGCTCCTGCCCCTGTCTTTAACGATTCAGTTTGTGGACGTTGCACCAACGGCGGGGCTCGATTTCCAGCACACCAGCGGGAGTGCCGAAAAGAAATACCTGCTTGAAGTAGACGGCGGCGGGATCGCCTGGATCGACTACGACCGGGATGGATGGCCCGACCTCTACCTGGTCAACGGAGGCCGCTGGGATGAATTACTGGCTGGCAAGCGGACTGTCTCCAACGCGCTTTTCCGCAACAATCACGACGGCACCTTTACCAATGTGACGGCCCAGGCGGGAGTCGATGGTAAACACTGGGGCATGGGCGCGGCGGTTGCGGACTTCAACAACGATGGCTGGCCCGATCTGTACGTCTGTAACTACGGCCCAAATGCACTCTACCGCAACAACGGCGACGGAACCTTCACTGACATGGCTTCTGGGTCGGGGGTGGACGACCCCCGCTGGGGCTCCAGCGCAGCCTTCGCCGACTACGACGCGGATGGCTGGGTGGATTTGTACCTAACCAACTATGTCAAGTTCGACCATCGCAAACCTCCCGCGCCGACCTGTGGATATCGGGGGATTCTGGTCGCCTGCGGTCCACAGGGGCTGCCCCCGGACGGCGATGTTCTGTATCGCAACAACGGCGATGGAACCTTCAGCGACGTTACTGCTAAGGCGGGCATGGCTGTCCGGCCCGCCTTCGGACTGGGCGCAGTCTGGTTCGACTCGGACAATGACGGGGATATCGATCTTTATGTCGCAAACGATTCGATGGGGAATTTCTTGTTTCAAAACAACGCAGACGGGACCTTTCAGGAGGTCGGTCTGTTCGCCTCGGTAGCCTATGACGACGACGGCAAGGGCCAGGCCGGGATGGGTGTAGCCGTGGGCGACTACGATCGGGACGGATTCTTCGATCTTTACGTGACAAACTTTTCCGACGACTACAATACGCTCTATCGCAGCCTGGGAAACGGCTTCTTTCGCGATGTCACGTTCGCTGCCGATCTAGGCTCCGCAACCTGGCCCTTTCTGGCCTGGGGCACCGGCTTTGCAGACCTGGACAACGATACTTGGGAAGACCTCTTCGTCTCCAACGGCCACATCTATCCCCAGGTGGATGAGTATGAGATCGGGTCGACCTATCTGGAGCGCAATCAGTTTTTTCGCAATCTCGGAACCGGCAAGTTTCAGGAGATCAAGGAAGCCATCAAGGGAAAGGGACAACCACTTCGGACCAGCCGCGGATCGGCTTTCGCAGATTTTGACAACGATGGAGACCTGGACATTGCCATCAACAACCTTGACGGACCTCCCTCGTTGCTGAGGAATGGCGGGTCGCAGATGAGCCGACACTGGCTGATTCTGACCTTGGAAGGGGAGGACTCCAACCAAAGCGCCATTGGGGCCCGGGTGATGGTCGAGACCGAAACCGGAAACCAGATGCGTGAGGTTTCGGGAGGCTCGAGTTATCAAGCCAGTAACGATTTACGAATCCACTTCGGATTGGCCGCGGCCAGCACAGTTCGGCTGCTCACCGTGAGATGGCCAACTGGGAAGATCCAGAAGTTCGAGAACGTCACCGGCGACCGTCACTATCATCTGAAGGAACGTGGGGACCTCGAGCGACTTACGAAAGGACAAGTTAAGTAGGCAGACATCGAAAAACTCTAACCTGGAACTTCATTTGGCTGTTTCTTGAGAATTGATTCAGTGATCTGTAGTTCAGGGAAGCCTGAAACTTCAACGACGAGAGAATCATGGAGAATCGGAAATTGTCAGGGTTTCTGACGAGGATCGTTGGAGAAGGAACCCAGGGTTTGGAAACCCTGGACTGGAGAACGCAATCCGGTTGGGATTGATCTTGTTACGCCAGGATTTCCCTCACCACCTTGGTCGGGTGCACGTCCGTCAAGCTTTCATCTCGATTTCCATGATGGTAGGTAAGACGCTCGTAATCGAGGCCGAGGAGGTGCAAAATTGTGGCGTGGTAATCGGAAGTGCTTACAGGGTTCTCCACGACGTGATAGCCGAAGTCGTCCGTGGTGCCATGGGTGACTCCGCCCCGTATTCCGCCGCCGGCCATCCACAAACTGAACGCATGTTTGTGATGGTCCCTGCCATCATCGCCCTCGGCCATAGGGGTTCGGCCGAACTCGCCCGCCCAGATCACCAGGGTCTCGTCGAGCAGACCACGCTGGCGAAGATCAGTCAGCAGGGCGTGCACCGGCTGGTCCGTCTGGCGACTGATCTTGCGGTGACCCTTCTCGTTCTCCTTATGGGTATCCCAGGGTTGGCTCTTGTGCAATACCTGGACAAAGCGAACACCTCGCTCGACCAGGCGGCGAGCTAGCAGACACTGCCGCCCGTAGATGCTGGTGTCCTGGTCATCGGTACCGTACAGCTCATGTGTCGTTTTCGACTCCTTCGACAAATCCAGGGCATCCGATGCAGCCACCTGCATTCGCGCGGCAAGTTCGAAGCTGGAGATTCGGGCCTGGAGCTCCAGTTCATTAGGCCGAGCGTTCAGGTGCTCCCGGTTGAGCTGTTGCAACAGCTCCAGTCGATGGGCACTGTCACCCACTGAACCCCGAGTTGCCAGGTTGAGCACGGGCGCGCCCTCTGCTCGCATCGCCATACCCTGATACACCGGCGGAAGCCAACCGCTGGAAAAGTTCTTGGCCCCGTCGATGGGCAGGCCGTCGGGGTTCAGGATCGCGACGTAGGCGGGCAGATTCTGGTTCTCGCTTCCCAATCCATAGGAAATCCACGAGCCCAGGGCCGGACGTCCGGGATTGATGAGACCGGTGTTGATGTTCCGGAGGGCCTGTTCATGGTTGGAATGCACGGTCACCATAGAACGGATCACGGCGATCTCGTCGACGTGCTGGGCCAGACCCGGAAGCAGTTCGCTCAGGACAGTCCCTGACTGACCGTACTTGGCAAACTGGAATGGGCTCCCCAACCACGAACCCGTCTTCTTCACGTCGACGTCGTTCACGTAGCCTTCGCCCGGAGCCTCGCCGTGGCGTTTGATGAGCTCGGTCTTGGGATCGAAGAGATCCATTTGGCTAGGACCACCGTTCTGAAACAGCAAGATCACCCGCTTGGCCTTCGGCGTAAAATGGGGTCTTTTCACTAGAACGTCGAAATGTCTGGCAGACTTTGCAGTGAGGGTCTCACCCAGCAGCGAGCCCAGGGCGATCCCGCCCAGTCCATCCCGAATCCGTTCGAACCAAGCCCGCCGCGTCAACATTTGCCTCAGTGGCAAGTAGCGCACATGGCCGGTATCCATAGTGGGATCTCCTTCGCTCAGTCGACGTAGACGAATTCGTTGGCGTTCAGAAGCGACTGGCACAGATTAGAGTAGACCCGCAGGGCCTGGGTTTCCGCAGGTAGCTCCTCATGTCGCTCCACTTGCTCTTCAAGAAAGGCTAGCAGCATCTGGCGCTCGCTGCTGGTGGGCTTTCGCGACAGAGCCATGCGGAAGGCGTGTTGAACAGTGTCGCTATCTACCGCGTTGGAAGGTGGAGCCTCCCTGAGAACGCGACGTGCAAACAGCTCGGCCTGGGAGACAACGAACTCGCTGTTCATCAGTGCCAGCGCCTGGGAAGCCGTGGTCGAGGTGCTGCGCTCGGGGCAGTTGACCTCTATGACCGGAGCATCGAAGACCTGAAGGAAACTCTGGGGAGCCGAGCGCCGAACGATCTGGTAGATTGAACGCCTTCCACCTGAGACATCCTCTTCCGGAACGATTTCACCCGTGGCTTTCGTTTCAGTGTTCACCGGCTGACCGTACATCTTCCGATCCAGCGTGCCGCTGACGGCTAGCATCGCATCGCGAACAATCTCTGCTTCCAATCGACGTGGATTCATCCTCCAGAGGAGCTTGTTGTCCGGGTCGACAACAGGCCCCTTGGCCTGGGCTAACGAGCCTTGGCGGTAGACGGTCGAAGCCATGATCAAGCGATGTATGGACTTGACGCTCCAGCCGCCACGAACAAACTCAGTCGCCAGCCAGTCGAGTAGGGCTGGGTTGGTGGGTAGCGCCCCGGATCTTCCGAAATTGTCGGTGGTGGGAACGATCCCCGTCCCGAAGTGGTGCGCCCAGATCCGATTCACCATGAGCCGCGCCGTGATCGGGTGGTTCGCTCGGGTCAACCATTGGGCAAACGACCGACGCCGCCCGCTGGTTTGCGCATCGGGCTCCGGAGCCGGGATCTGGAAAGGCCGTTCGCCATCGTCCAACACCCTTGGGATACCCGGTGGGGCCTCGATCGCTTCCGGTTTTTCATAATCGCCCCGCCGCAACACCTGGGTCGGTGGTGGATTTGGGTCCATATCGTAGAGGGCACGGATGGCCGTGAGATGGATACGTTTCTCTTCCTCTTCTTTGATCTCCTTCTCCAGCCGTTCGGCCATACTTGCGTATTCAGGAAACATCTCGCGAAGCTCTGCCTCCACTGCGGCTTCTCGCTTCGGGTGCTTTGCCTGATACTGAGCCCGCCGGGCCAACTGCAGGGACTTGAGGGCCTTGACGACCTCCTCGAGGGGCGTATTTACCTCGTTGGCAGATTCTAGCTCGGCTCGAGTTGCTTCAAAGATCCGGCGCTTTTTCGAGGTCAGCACCGGTCCCAAGGGGCGGATGGCGCCGGAGAAGATAGCCTGAAGACTATAGTACTCTTTCTGGCTGATCGGCTCGTACTTGTGATCGTGACAACGGGCGCAATGAAGAGTCACACCCATCAACGCGGAGCCGACAATCTGCTGCGTGTCGAACAGCATTCTCCACAAATAGTGGTTGTTCAAGTTCCCGGGGTGGCTAGGCACGGTCCCGTCGGCAGCCATCCGCAAAAAACCAGTCGCTTCAAGGGATTCTACGACATCAGCCGGCAACCCATCGTATTGGCGAAACTCGGAAAGTTCGTCCCCGGCCAGCTGTTCCTGTAGAAACAGGTCATAGGGTTTGTCGGAGTTGAAGGCCCGGATCACGTAATCTCGATAGCGCCATGCAAAGTCACGGATGACGTCGGCCGCTTCGCCTCCCTCGGAATCCGCGTACCCTGCGATGTCGAGCCAGTGGCGTCCCCAGCGCTCGCCGTAGTGAGGACTGTGGAGCAGCCCGTCAATCATCTTCTCATAGGCGACGGACGAAGGGTCTGCCAAGAAGTCGTCGACCTGTTGTGGAGTCGGGGGAAGCCCCGTCAGGTCGAAGTGTGCTCGTCGCACCAGCGCGATAGGATCGGCTTCCGGAGAGAAGCTGAGATCCTGCTTCTCAAGCTCGGCCAAAATGAAAGCATCGATCGGAGTCCGGACTCGCTGGGGCTGCCGTACTTCAGGGGGGGAGGGCCGCTCGGGTGGCTGAAATGCCCAATGCTCGCGATCCCCTGGATCGTCGACAGATGAGACAGGGAGCGCTGGCTCCGGATTCGAAGCCAACGCTCCCTCATTGATCCAACGTCGGATCATTTCCAGCTCCGGCTCGCTCAATCTCTCTCCGCCCAGGGGCATCTCACCTGAGAGAACCCGTTGATAGAGAAGGCTTTCACGAGCCGATCCCGGTACGATGGCCGTCCCCTGGGAGCCTCCCTTGATCAAGCTGGTGCGCGACCGCACATCCAGACCGCCTTGAGGGACCGAGCCACTGTGGCATTGGAGACAATGCTTTTCAAGAATGGGAAGAACGGCGTGCGCGAACGCCGCTGCAGGTTCTGGGCCAGCTGGCTCCTGGCCCTGCAGGCCTGTCAGCATTGAGACCAGCAGAGCCAAGAAAATCGCGGTCTTGATACTCGGCGTCGTGTTGCTTTCAGCTGTAGAACGCAGTCTGGAACTCATTCAGGACCCGTTTCTACTAAGAGATGTCCTCCGTAGCCGTCGTAATTACATGATAGGCATCGGGTCGACGATCCCGCAACATGAAATACTGCGTGCGGACCTCGCTGACCCGATCGAGCCCTAAATCTCCGTAGATAACGGTCTCTCCAGCCGCTTCGGCCTCGGCCACGATGCCGCCTGCGGGGTCCACGATAATGCTCTTGCCGCCCAGAGTAAAACCATCCCCATCGGGCAGTTTCAAATCTCCGACAGCGTTGCAGGCAGCCACGTAGGCACCATTTTCGAAGGCCCGGGTGATGATCATGTGCTCCCAGATCCCTCCCTCAGTGGTGGAGGCCCCGAAGGGAGCCAGGATCAATTCCGCCCCATTCAAAGCGAGGCAGCGAGCAGGCTCGGGTAACAAGGTGTCGTAGCAGAGCATGGTGCCGACCTGCCACTCCCCGACTCGGGCCACTGGAAACTTGGAACCGCCCCGATAGAACAGCTTCTCCAGGCCTCTCCGGGCCGGGACGTGGACCTTTCGATACTTGCTGATAACCTCTCCCTCGGGATTCACCATCATTGAGGTGTTGTAGAAGAGGCCGGCGGCTTGCCTCTCATAGATGGTGGAGGCAATGTGGACACCATGCTGCCGCGCCTTCTCCTTGACCGCAGTCGTCGCCTTCCCATCCTCACTGTCGGCCAGGTCATAGAGGCTGTAGTCCACGGCCAGAGGGAAGTATCCGGTACTCCAGAATTCCGGCAGGACGAGCAGCTCTGCACCTTCGCCGGCTGCTTCGTCAATGAAGCCCAAAGCTCGTGCTATATTCTGGTCGAGTCCGCCAATCGCACTTTCCATCTGAATCAGCGCTAGTTTCATGGGAAACACCTCCGTCCCGAATGCTGTTGTGTCAAGAGAGCTCAATCAACTTAGTACTCCACTATCTCGTCCGGTTCAACAAGCTGCACCTCTTGTCATGATTTACTTCCCTGACGACTACCAGGTTTCAGGTCAATGCCGCCCGCAGCCGTGCCGGCCCCATTCGAGAATCTGGTTATGCACTTAACTCCGGAAAAAGTCACCACCACCTAGTAAAAAAGGTGAGAGACAGGAGGTGAGTGGATGTACGAAAAGATGAATTTGTTGGAGTTTCAAGAGCGTTTTGCCACAGAAGAAGCTTGTCTGAGTTACCTGATGCAGAAACGCTGGCCGGAAGGATTTGTCTGTCCCCGTTGTGGGGGTCAAGGAGGCTACTGGTTGCAGCACCGGCGATTGATGGAGTGTCGCCAATGCCGGTATCAGGCTTCTTCCACCGCCGGGACGATTTTCCACAAGACGCGGGTGCCCCTGAGATATTGGTTTTGGACCATCTTCTTGATGAGCCGTTGCAAAGCGGGCTACTCGATGAAGGGACTGCAGAAGCTGCTGGGAATCGGAAGCTATCGGACGGTCTGGATGATGGGACATAAGATCCGACAAGCCATGGCCAAACGTAATGACTGCTACCAATTAAGTCACCTGGTGGAGCTGGATGACTCTTTCTTTGGAGGCCGACGACGAGGGAGAAATCGTCGGGGTCGCAAGCGAGGACGAGGGACCGAAGGCAAGGCCAAAGTTCTGGCCGCGGTGGAGATAACGAAAGCCGGGGGGCCGAGGTTTCTAAGTCTGGATGTGGTCGATGACATAACCAGCGACAATGTGAAGCGGGTCGCCTGGGCGAGGATCGACCCCGGAGCTCAGATCCGAAGCGACGCCTATCACGCGTTTGTCGGTTTAGCTCAAGCCGGCTACCAGCATGAACGCGTCCGGCTCGAGTGGGTGGGGATGGGTTTTGAACAGTTCCCATGGGTTCACACCCTCATTTCCAACTGCAAGACTCAGCTCCAAGGGACTCAGAAAGCGGTCAGCCTCAAGCACCTTCAACGTTACCTGGCTGAGTTTTGTTACCGTTTCAATCGTCGTTTCTGGGAATCCGAGCTCTTCGACCGTCTCCTGACAGCCTGTTCGCTCTATCCCACCGTCACCTATCCGGAGTTAAGTGCATAACCAGATTCGAGAAAGAAACTTCCCCAGCCATGGAAGCCTGAAGCGCGAGCGAGGGGTTGGGGATCTGCGAGATTTTGCTGTTTTCCGGCTCTCTCCTCGAAACATGGGTTCATACTGCTAACAAGTCAAGTCGTTCGCGGCTCGGTTGGCTGCAGCTGTTTCCGGTACTGCTCACTGCACCACTGCACCACTGCACCACTGTTCACTATTCAAGTTTCAGGTTAACCCCCCCAACCACGCTTGATCATTCAACGCGAACCGGGGCGTCGCGGCGTAAGAGACCTTCGGCCTTCAGCTCCTCCCAGAAGTCATCCGGAATCTCGACGCGCATCTGTTTGAGGTTGTCGATCACCTGCTCTGGAGAGTCTGCTCCTGGAATCACCGAGGCAACGGAAGGGTGGCCCAGCGGGAATTGAAGGGCCGCTGCCCGAAGTGAAATCTCGTGGCGACTACAAACCGTCTCGATCTGGTGAACTCTCGATTGCACTTCTTCGTTTGCGACTTCGTACCGGTAGTACGCGCCTGCTACGGCGCCTGTGGCCAAGATTCCAGAACTGTAGGGTGCTCCAATGACGACGCCCACGTTTCGCTCGGAACAGCGCGGAAGCTCGTCATCCAGGGCGTCCTGGTCCAGTAGTGTGTAGGGCATGGCCAGCAGAAAGAAATCCATGTCGAAGCTCTCGAGAAAGCGTCTAACCATTCCAGTGACGTTGAGTCCGGCACCAATCCCCTTGATTTCGCCTCTCGAACGCAATTCCTCCAGCGCTTTCCAACCGCCGTCGGCAAGCTGCCTGAAATGGGAATCGACTACTTCCTGACTGCCATGCTCAGAGATATCCAGATCGTGAATCAGCAGCAAGTCGACCTGGGTCATGCCGAGGCGCTGCAGGCTATCTTCGTACGACCGCATCACGCCATCGTAGCTGTAGTCGAATCGGTGTTCGAAACCGAGGCCGCCCGCCCAACCCCCGCCGTCGAACTGCTCCGGGTCGCGAGGACGATAGAAGACCCTCCCGACTTTGGTCGAGAGAACAAAGCTGGGGCGAGATTGACTACGCAGAAAGTGCCCCACGCGATGCTCACTTAGACCCCGTCCGTACCAGGGAGCGCTGTCGAAGTAGGTGATGCCAGTGTCATAGGCAGTCTCGAGCGTCTGCTGTGCCTGCCTCTCGCTGACCTTGAAGTAGAGCTCCCCCAGCTGTGCCGAACCGAATCCAAGCGGCGTCACTCCCACTCCGGTCTTTCCCAGCAACCGTTTCTTCAAAGGATCCACCGCGCTTCCTCCTAGCAGCAGTTGGCCGTGGTGCTCGGGCAGCCCTGAGACTACCTCTACTCGTCAAGAAGCCAGAATTCGAAGCCTAATTCAACCTTTATGGTCTTTTTTCAGAAGAGGAGAGAGGGTCAGTCAAATGCGGTGTTAATATGCTTGCCGTGAGAATACCGGTGAAGGCGCGGTTCGGAGGGCAGCGGTGGGAAACGATGTTGAGTGTAGTCCTGATGCTGCTGGGGACTACAGTGGTCGCCGCCGGGGCCTCCGCCAAACAACAGCTAGCGCCTCAGTGGGAAGGACTGCCTGAGCTGTCCGGGAGTCTGGGATTCGAGGGTGCCTTCATGGGCGTCTCTGGAGACTCGCTCCTGGTCGCCGGAGGATCGCGTCCTGCAGATGGTCGGTCCGAATCAGGATCGCGAGTCTTCTCCGATAGAATCTTCATCCTGGAGGATCCGGGCGCTGGATGGTCCGAGACTGAGCTCCGGCTCACCCGGCCGATCGCCCACGGTGTCTCTTTGACGTGGGAAGATTCTCTGATCTGCCTGGGCGGGCTGGACCAATCCGGAGCCCAGGCGGACGCCTTTCTTCTAAGACTCGCCGCGGAGCGAATACAGCTTCGGGAGCTCCCTCCCCTGCCACAAGCCGCCAGTCATGTCAGCGGAGCCTTGCTGGGCGACGTGCTTTATGTCGCTTTCGCTGTGCCCGCCAAAGTGGGGTTCTGGTCATTGGACTTGGCGGACAGCTCCCACAAGCAAAGTTGGATGGAGCTCGAACCTTGGCCTGGACCCCCGCGAATCAACGCGGTTGGGGCCACCCAAGACGGCTCATTTTTTCTGTTCGGCGGCAAGGAACCCGAAGCGATCCAGGATGGGGCGGAACTTCGTCTTCTCAACGATGCCTATCGCTATACCCCCGGCTTGGGTTGGAAGAGTCTGGACGAATTGCCGCACCCGGTGGTCGGGGCTTCGGTACCGGCGGTTGCCCTGGGGCAATCCCACCTGCTTATCCCGACAGCTGGTAGCGCGGGTGGGGTCCCGGATGTAATGGCGTATCACACGATTACGGACACATGGACGGATTGGTCGGGAAATCCTGCCCGTCTGGGAGGCGATGGGGAGAAGCCCTATCCCTCCACCAGCCTGACCTGGTGGCAGGGACGAGTAGTTGCGACCCGGATACAAAAGGGCGCAGATCCAAAGACCCTGCGGATGGTCTGGTCCGAGCCACCGACCAGGACTGCGGGGCTGCATCCTTTGGATTACGCCACCCTGGCTGCTTATCTGGCGGTTCTGATCGGGGCGGGATTCTACTTCTCGCGTCGAGAGCATGGTACCGATGACTTTTTTCTGGCGGGCCAGCGCATTCCTTCGTGGGCCTGCGGCCTGAGCCTATTTGGGACATCCATCAGTGCGATCTCGTTCATGGCCATTCCCGCCTTGGTCTATCGAAGCAACTGGGTGTACTTCTTCGGCAACATGATGATCATTGCCGTTCCCTTCTTTATCATCCGGTTCTACCTGCCTTTCTTCCGCCAACTGGGAGTAAGCAGCGCTTACGAGTATCTCGAAAGGCGATTCGGTGTAGCCGCTAGACTCTTGGGCAGTGGGGCATTCGTCGCTCTCCAGTTCGCCCGCATGTCCTTTGTTCTCTACCTCCCAGCTCTTGCCTTAGCAGCCGTGACCGGATTCAACATCTATGGGTGTATTCTGCTCATGGGGATCGTGGCCACACTCTATACCGTCCTGGGCGGGATCGAGGCAGTCATTTGGACGGACGTGCTCCAGGTCGTCATCACCTTTGGGGGAGCCCTCCTGAGCTTCGTCATTATCGCTTCAGGAGTGCCAGGCGGGATCAGTCAGATCGTTTCCATGGGGATGGCTGAAGGAAAGTTTCACGCGGTCAACTTGACATGGGACGCGACCACCACCGCTCTGTGGGTAGTGATCGTGGGTAATTTCTTCAAGTTTGTGATCCCGTACAGCTCGGATCAGACCTGTATCCAAAGGTATTTGACCACCCCCGATGAAAAGCAGGCCGCGCGTGCTATCTGGATCAACGCAGCCATGTCGGTACCGGGGTGGAGCCTATTCTTTGCAGTTGGCACAGCGCTCTGGGCCTTCTACAAGATCCACCCCGAGTTGCTGAACCCGGCAGCGCAGACCGACGAGATCTTCCCCTGGTTCATCGCACAGCAGCTGCCCATCGGGGTTGCAGGACTGGCCATAGCCGCTCTGTTGGCCGCCTCCATGTCCAGCCTGGACTCCAGCATGAACTCGATTGCCATGACGCTGACCACCGACTTCTATAGAAGGTTCGCGGCTCCACGAAGCGAACGCCATTTTCTCAACTGGGCACGAGCGGTTACCATCTTGCTGGGAATGGTCGGCACCGGACTAGCACTCTATCTGGCAGCAAATCCAAGCGGCTCGATGTGGGATCAGTTTCAGAAGATCATCGGTCTTTTCGGCAGCGGTCTGGCAGGGATCTTCGCGGCCGGCATCTTCACACGTCGAACCAGCAGTCGGGGCATCGTCATCGGGTTTGCCGTCAGTGCGATTCTGCTCTATGTGGTGAGCAGCTGGCAAACAGTGCACTTTTTCCTCTACGGGGGAATCGGCATCCTGAGCTGCTTCATCACCGGTTGGCTGGCAAGCTGGTTGCTACCCGATCGCGAGAGGGACCTGACGGGACTGACCTTGCACACCCTCGGTCGGTGAAGACAACAAGTCCCAAAAACCAACTCACAAGCGATTTCGAGTGACTAGAGCCTCTGTCTGTTACGAGTTGACGATCGCGATACAGGAGACTTCTACTCTCAGGTCGAACGCTAGCCGGCTGATCTCTACCGTCGCGCGGGCCGGCATATTGGTGGTGCCGAAATATTCGCGGTAGATCCGGTTCATCTCGTCGTAGTCACCAACCAGGTCCGCCAGGTAGACGTTGGTCATCATGACGTCATCGAGTGTCGCCCCGGCTTCGGCCAGGATCTCCTTGATGTATTCCATGGTCTGGACCATCTGGGGGCCTACGCCTCCCGGCACCTCTTTGTCATTTGCGTCCAGGCCCATCTGCCCGGAAACGAACACCATGTTTCCGTTTCGGGTCCCTCGACTGTAGGGTTTTCCAGCAGTTTGGCTAATGATTTCTCGCGTCATGTACGTCTCCTGTCTTGCGGTTAGTCGACCGGACAAAGATGAGGGACAAGGACCATTCCAGGGACAGCGTCACGACCCTACCTTCTCATACTTCCTGAGCCGAGGGCAGTCCTTCGGCACCATCCCAACATTCCCGCCGCCGGCCCAGGTGACCTCGCCGATATAGATGCTGCCACGCGAATCGATCCAGACATCGTGCGGGACGAAAAAGTCCGTAGGCGCGCAGGGATCGTCACCGCCGCCCCAGCGCGCCAACAGGCTGCCGTCGACACTGAAGACGCTGACACGACCGCCGGTCGCGGCCAGATCCGGCTCCATCCAGGGAAAGAGACCGACCCGCATCCCCGCCTCGGAAACGAAGACGTTGTCCTCCGCATCGATGAAGATATTGGTGGGACGTGCCACATCGGTCCACTGCTCCAGAAACTCGCCGTCGGTTGAAAAAATCTGCAGCCGGTTGTTCTCCCGGTCGGCAACGAACACACGCTGATTGCTGTCGAGGCAGACACCGTGGGGCAAGTGGAACTGTCCCGGACCGTCTCCGGGGACGCCCCAGGATTGAGTCAGCTGGCCCTCGGGGCTGAAGCGATGCACACGCGCGTTGCCATAGCCGTCCGACACGAACATCTGGCCATCCCGGGCCAGCGCAAGATTGGTCGGGAAGTGGTACGGTGGTGCGGCCTGCTTCATAGTGCGGTAGTCGAAGTCGACAACGCCGGTATCGCTGGGCTGACCGCTTGGGCCAAGGGTCTGGAGCAGATCACCTTCCAAAGTGTATTTGCGGACCGAGTGTCCCATGTCATCGATCAGGTACATCAGTTCATCGGGCCCGATCGTTATTCCGTGGGGCCGAACGAACTCCCCCGCTCCCCATTCCCGCAGGAAATTGCCATCGACGTCGAATACCACCAGCGGGTGCTCACCCCGATTGAACACGTAGACACGGTCCTGCGAGTCGGTAGCGACTCCCACCACGTCGACGTACTCCCAATTGGGGGGCAACTTGTCCCAACCTTCGATCGCTCTGTACTGAAAGCGTCCAGCGCCGACAATCAGCGCGTCAGGATTATTGGCCTGCTGCATGGGACTCATTATGCTCGGACTCGTGTTCGAGACCAATACCTGTTTCTGATTCATATTGCATGTCAGGCCAATTCTCTCACCCGAGACGGCCTTCCGGACCAGGGCCGGATCTTCTTCAATGTGTCGCGCAGAGCATCCTCAGTCGTTTCTGTATCGTGTGCTGCCTGCGCTCGCAGCCAGTATCCATTCGAGAGGCCAAAGAACTTGCACAATCGCAGATCCGTGTCCGCCGTAACTGAGCGTCTCCCAGCGACGATCTCACCGATTCGCTGGGCAGGCACCTCAATCTCCTTGGCCAGGCGATACTGTGAAATGCCCATGGGCTTGAGGAACTCCTCCAGCAGCAACTCTCCCGGTGTCACCGGTTTTAGCTTCGGCATGGTTCTATCTCCCTAGTGATAATCGATGATCTCCACATCTTTTTCACCTGCAGTTGTCCAGCGGAAGCAGATGCGAAACTGATCGTTTATTGCGCCGCGCCACTTTCTCGATCTTCTGAAACCGCTTGACCCTGCGCCCGACTGAGAGTGCTTCTGTATCAGCGTCCTTGGACGATACGATCACCCTAAAATCATAGTGCGTCACGTTATTAACGTCAAACGTGATTATTTAGTTTGTCCTGGGGGCACTGTCACCCATTGGATGGCTCCCAACCCGGGCTGAAGCAGGCAAGCCGGGTGGCATCGCACTCGGTCGACGCGGTCAGTCTCCATCCTGGGCTGTCTCTTCGACTGTCAGGATCTGATTGGACGGCAGGGCCTGCAGGGTCTGTCGGATGCCGCTGGGCCAGTCGATCTGGAGCTCAGTAACATGGGACGATTTGCCCAACCCAAGGTGGACGCGCGCGTCCTGGCTGGACAGATAGCTGGCCGCCCTCTGGACCTGGGCCACGAGGGTTCGGTCTCCGACTCGCGCCGTGATGCGGGCGCCGATACCGTCGCGATTGCTTTTCCTGCCTACCAGCTTCAGCATCAACCAGTTGTTGCTATTGCCTCCGTCATTTCTCAGCAGCTGGGCCTTACTTCCATTGTTGGTCACCAAGACATCGACGTCTCCGTCGTTGTCGATATCCGCAAAGGCAGCGCCGCGCCCCACACCTTGGATCGAGAAGGAGTCCCCTGCTTCGCTAGACCGTTCCTCAAACTTGGCGTTGTCGTTAACGTAGAGGAGTTTTTCCTGAGGGAAAGTGGTGTCGTCCCGGTACTCGCCAATGCGGGGGATCACGTGCCCGTTCACGGCCAACACATCCAGGTCCGTGTCATTGTCGTAGTCGAAGAACCGCACTCCAAAGCCCACCTTGAGGAAACTGTTTTCCCGGATCCCAGTATGGCGCGTCACCTCGGCGAAAGAGCCATCGCCTGCATTGCGGAACAAGGCGTTCCCTTCGGAAGTGAAGTTGGTAACAATCAAATCCAGCCGTCCATCCCCATCGTAGTCGCCGAAATCGACTCCCATTCCGGCTCGGGCATGCCCGTCCTCGTTGTAGGCGACTCCCGCCAGGAAAGCCACTTCCTGGAAGGTTCCGTCTCCTTGATTGTGGAAAAGGAAATCGGCCACGGTATCGTTTGCCACGAACGCATCCAGCCAGCCATCCTGATCGTAGTCGGCGAAGGCGACGCCTAGCGACTTGCCCCGAGATTCCGCTATCCCGCTGGCCCGACTCACATCGGAAAAGGTCCCGTCTCCATTGTTGCGATAGAGAACACCTGGGTCGCCCTCAAAGGCGCTGGGGTGGCAATAGGATCGAAACCCACCACCTGAACAAGGTGGGTTTTTGTCGGTGTCGAAGAGCACGTAGTTGCAGACGAAGAGATCGAGAAGCCCGTCCCGATCGTAGTCGAAGAAGCCGGCGCTGGTGGCCCAGTGGCCCTGGTTGCGAACCTTCGCCATTTCGGTTCTATCGCTGAAGGTCCCATCTCCGTTGTTGGCCAGCAGGGCGCTCCTAAGATATCCGGTGACATACAGATCCGGATCGCCATCATTGTCGTAGTCTCCGACAGCAGCGCCCATTCCGAAGAAGCCACTCAGATTGATCTTCGAATCGGCGGTAGTGTCCTCGAACAGTCCATCACCGTTGTTGCGAAACAGCCTGCTGTTCGGGTCCTGGGCAGGGTTCGGTGCCGGCAGGCTGGATCCGTTGACCAGGAAGATGTCCTGGTCTCCGTCCCCATCATAGTCGAGAAAAGCGGCTCCCGGTCCGGCGATTTCGGGAAAATAGAACTCACCCGTCTCTCCATTGAAATGCTCGAAGCGGATGCCGGCTTCTAATGTAATGTCCTTGAACTGGACTGGGGCTGCTAGCGGCAGAAGGGTCGAGAGCATCATCGCCAGGAGGGCGACTGGAAGCGAAAGCCTATTCATTTCGATCTGGAACCTTCGATCCAAAGACGGAAAAGTCGTCGCCGACGCCCGCATAGATGTGGAAGCGTTCCTTTCTCAAGAGCTCCTGTTGAACCTCCAGCTGTTTGAATTTCTGGAGCAGTCGGTGGGCTTCTGCCCTTTGACCCAGCTTGGCGCAGACCTGAGCCGCTTTGTAGTGGGCTGGAACGTGAGCTTCTTGTAATCCCATAACCCGGGTCAGCAGAGCCAGGCTCCCCTGGTAGTCCGCCTGCTGGAAACGGATGAGGGCCTGATAATACAGGGTCTCAGTCCGGTTTGGCTGTCGCTCCAGAACCTGCTCGAAGAAAGGCCAGGCCTCCTCTTCGAGCCCCTGCTTGTAAAGGCTGATGCCGAGGTGATGAGCCGCTTCGGTAAAGTTCCGGTCCAATCTAAGCACCTTGCGAAGCTCAATCGAGGCTTCCTCAAAGCGTCCCTGCATTCCATAGGAGAGCGCCAGGTGAAAGTAGCCTTGTGGACCCAGAGGACGGAGCCGAACCGACTCTTGAAAGGAGGAAATCGCCTGGTTGACCTTCCTGGCCAGACCGTAGCCTATGCCCATGGAGTTGACGATCTCGGGATCTCGCCCTTGTCGTTCGGCGGCTTCTCTGAGAACCGTGACCGCATCGCCGTAGCGTGCGTTATCCAGCAGCATCAACCCCAGAGCGTGGAGTCTTTCCCCATCCTGGGCAAAGAGCTCCTTGAGCCTTCGGGTCGTCTCCACTGCCTCCTCTTCCCTCTTCAGCTTGAACTGTGTCTTGGCCAGGAGCAGAAGAAGATCCGGATCCTGGGGCAACTGAGCCAGCGCACGGGTGGCACTCTCCAGGGCGGCTTCGAAGTCACCCGCTTCATAACCTACTTCGGCCAGCCCCTTCAATGAGGGGATATGAGCGGGATCGAACTGCAGCACCCGCTGGAGCTGGCGCTTGGCTTCTTCATACTGCTTGGTTTTGGTGTAGAGGCGTGCCAGATTGCTGCGAGCGTCGATGAAGTCATCACGGACGCTCAAGGCGCGCTCAAAGTACTCGATCGCCTCCTCCGGTTTTTCCCGCAAATCGGCGATGATGCCAGCAACGTTTAGAGCCTGGGGTATGCCCGGAAAATCTGTGAGAAGCTTTTGAATCTTCTCCTCAGCTCCGGCGAAGTCCCCTGACTCCAGTGAGGCGATCGCGCTCTGATAGAGCTCCATTGCCTGGCTCCGATCCTGTTGCGCGAGGATGGGAGCAACAGCGAGGCTAATGCTGAGAAGAGTCAGGGTTGCGAAGGCCAATGGTCTGGCAAACGGGGAAGCGCCGCGAAGGCACTCGGTTCTTGGGATTCGGGACTGGCTTCTGGACTGGTGCTTCGAACTCGGTGCATTAAACAAGGATGGGGCCTCAGCAAAGGCCCCATTCTTGCACACCCATAGTTCTGTAGGGAAGAAAAGCAGGTGAGGGCAAAAGCGCCCTCACCTGCTCGCTTCAGAATGAGAATCTAAGACCAATCTGGATGACGCGGCCCGGTAGGGCGCTCGATACGACTCCGAAACTGGTCCGCTCCAGGCGACTACCTGGCTTGCCGAAATTCACGTTATTGAAGAAGTTGAAGGAGTCGAAACGAACTTGCATCTTGGACTGCTCGTTGATCTGGGGAATGTAGAAGTTCTTGGCTAGAGAGAAATCGAAGTTGGTATAGCCGTCTGTGTCCAGAAAATGGACGCCGGTATTCCCAAACGTCGCCAGAGCGGGAATTTGAAAACAGCTGGTGTCAAACCACTGGTTGATCGTCGGCGAAGAGGAATTTCCGTCGCAAGTGCGATCGGGACGTTTGTTGGTAGCGATCTGCTCGGTGTTGGAAGGATCGAACGAGGTAGTTGGAGAAAAACCGAATCCGCTTTGAAAGCTGGCGATCCCGGAGACCTGCCATCCCCCCAAGACGGCCCGAGCCGCAGGGTTCATACCCTGCATCATGGGTGTTTCATAGATGAAGCTGGTGACAAAGCGCTGCCGCACGTCGAAGGTGCTGCGGCCCTTATCCGGCTTGCCCGGAATGTAGGCACGCGCACCCTTGTTGTCGAAAGAATCCCAGTCCAGCGACTTGGAGTAGGTATAGGCGGCGGTAAAGCTAAGGCCGCCACTCAAACGCTTGCGCAAGCTGGTCTCCAAGCCATGATAGTAGGCCTGGCCTTCGCCCTGGTCGGTCAGGATCCAGGCGTAGTTCTTGAAGGGCCGCCGCTCGATTCGGCATGCGGAGCCACACTCAGGCTCGTTAGGAGTGGGCGACACGTTGAGGTTGCGACGCTTGGACATGTGAATACCGTGGGAACCGACATAGGCAACTTCGGTGAAGAGGTCGTTGCCCCAGGTCTTCTGCATGCTCAACGTCCACACTTGCTGGTAGGGATCACGCCGCCGTGTCTCACTATTCATGATGAAGAAGATGTTCGGGCCCATGATCGAGGTTGGGTCGATCGCCGGGGGATCAGGGAGCTGGCCTGTGGTAAGCAGGGTAGGGCTCAGTAGATCGCTGATGAAGTTCTGACCTACACCGGTACTGGGTCCGATGGCGTCCCAGCCTCGATCGTTGCCGGGCACATCATCGTAGAAGACGCCGAAGCTGCTGCGGATGGCGAGATCATCCCGCCCACCCGGCGTCCAGGCGAAGCCAATCCGGGGCGCGAAGTCGTTCGCGTCAACGTCGACCAGCCTTGGTTTGCTATCTGTGGCCTGGATGGTGCTGCCGTCACCCTGCTGGATAAACAGCATGATGAGGCGGTCTTGGTCGGTCTCCCAGGGATAGATCTGATACCTCATCCCCAGGGACAGGGTGAAATTCTGGGCCAGCTTGATGTCATCCTGAATGAAACCGTTGTACCAAATGGCACTTTTCTTGACAGGGTTCCGGTAATTGACCCCGTCAATACTGCTGGGATGGCCCAGGAGGAAGTCGGCGAAATTGTTCCCGCTGAAATTATTGCTATAGTTGAAGCGCCCAGCGTGACCGCCCACGATGGCAAGGTCCTGGCGCTTTCTTCGGACCTCGCCACCAAACATAACCTGGTGCTTTCCCCGGATCCAGTTCACGTTGAAGATGTAGTGCTGATCCTTCTGAACTGGTTCTTCACAGTTGTTGCTCCAGGTCCCGAAGCCACCCACGCCGCCGATGCCCAACGACATCACTCGGTTACACACCGAAGTTTCGTTGATATTCTTCACGCCAAAGAACTGACCCCAATCGGTTGTGGTGTCCTGGGATCGGCCGGCGGCCGAGAAATCGACCTTGTTGAGCCCGCCCTTGACGTTGAGTGTCAGCGAAGGTCCGAACACGTGAACCCAGTCGACCACAATATTGTCCGCGTGCAGCGGACGCGTCGAATCTTCCCGAATGATTCTGTCCTCCAGCCGATCCGACCGGCTGCGGGAATAGCGGCCGAAAAACTTATCGTTGTCGGAAGCAGCGTAGTCGAAGCGCACCAGGTATTTGTTCTCCTCCAGGTCAACCAGGTCGGGACCGACAAAATTGTTTGGTTCACCTGGATTCGTGGGAGGCGGAATAAACCCCGAGCCTAGCAGCCTGTCGGACTTTCGAGGTCACACCGAACGGGCATCATTAGTGTATGGCGAATCGATTTAGAACAGTAGATCGAGAGACTCCTTATCTGTTTCCTCCTTCGGTGCAGGAATGGCTGCCGGAGACGCATCTGGCTCGCTTCGTGGTGGAGGTGGTGAGCAAGCTGGAGTTGAGGAAGTTGGAGGATTCCTACACGAAACGGGGATCGGAAGGATACCATCCGGCGGTGATGCTGGCGTTGTTGTTTTACGGGTATGCGACGGGGGTGTTTTCGAGTCGGAAGTTGGAGCAAGCCACCTACGATTCGGTGGCGTTTCGCTACCTCGCCGGCAACACGCATCCGGATCACGACACCATAGCCCATTTCCGAAAGCGGTTTTTGGAAGAGCTGAAGCCGCTGTTTGTGGAGATCTTGCTGCTGGCCCAGGCGATGGGATTTCTGAAGTTGGGCCGAGTGAGTTTGGATGGCACGAAGGTCAAAGCCAATGCCTCCAAGCACAGTGCGTTGAGCTGGGGGCACATCCAGAAACTGGAAGCGCGGCTGCGAGAAGAAGTGGACGAGTTGATGCAGCTGGCCGAGGAAGCGGATGGACGAGAAGAAACGGAAGGGATGGACATCCCGGCCGAGCTGGCGCGGCGGGAAGCACGGTTGAAAGCGATCGATCAAGCGAAGCAGAAGCTGGTCGAGCGGGCGGCCGAGCGGCAGGCGGCCGAGCACGCCGAATATGAAGGGAAGGTGGCCAAGCGGCAAGCCCAGAGGAAAAGGGGAAACAAACCGAAGGGTCGCGAACCCAAACCGCCCCGAGGAGGAATCCGAGACCAGGATCAGATCAATCTGACGGATGAAGATTCTCGGATCATGCCGGTCTCGGGCGGGGGATTTGAGCAATGCTACAACGCTCAGGCCCTGGTGGATAACGACAGTCTGTTGATTGTGGCCGTTCATGTCACGCCAAACGCCAATGACAAGAAAGAACTGAAACCGGCCCTGGCGGCGCTGCACGCATTGCCGGAGTCGTTGGGTCGGCCCCAGGAGCTGCTGGCCGACAACGGCTACTTCAGTGGTGCCAACGTGGAGCTTTGTAGCGAGCATGCGGTCCTTCCCTATATTGCGGTCGAGCGGGAAGCCCACCACTTGCCGCCGAACGAACGCTGGAAAGAACCGGAGCCCCCCGGGGAAGACGCCGATGCGGTGGAGCAGATGAGCTACCGGTTGAAGACCCCGGCGGGTCGAGCCATCTACGGGCAACGCAAAGCTGTCCCCGAGCCCGTCTTTGGGATCATCAAATCGGTGATGGGCTTTGCGCAGTTCTCTCTCCGAGGAGCGGAGGCGGCAGACGGGGAGTGGACTCTGGCCAGCATCGCCTGGAATCTGAAAAGAATGTACAACCTCGCCTGCCGCCAGCCGAAGCTGGCCCGTGCCACCCTCTGAAGAGGTGGGCCAGGTCGTTTCAGCGGCCAAATCACCGCCGCAGATCAGACGATTCATCGATTTCGTGCTTGGTCGTGCAAGACTTTGGATCAAACGTCAAATTTCAGAAGTGCCTGTGAGTCAAGTCCGACAGGCTGCTAGCCAGGTCTGGGCGAACCCGTCGAATCGGGAGGAGGGAATCTGGTTACCGGCGAATTCAGTTCCCGTCAGGGGGTCCACCAACTGGGTGTCGGCGAGGATGTCGGAAAAGTCTCCGCTCAGCCATCCAGCGTTGGGAACATTGTCTCTGGCCGTACTGTTGAGGTTGGCACGAATCCCTTCATAGCTTCCGTACCAGAACAACTTGTCCGAGACAACCGGGCCGCCCGCCTCAATACCATACTGGTTACGCTTCGTCTCCGGTTTCCCGGCATCGAAGAAATTGCGTGCGTTGAGGCCATCCCTTTCAAGAGCCCACCACACCGTGCCATGAACGTCGTTGCTACCCGATTTGGTCACCACGTTGATGACGGCGGCAGTGTCATAATTGCCCGCAAAGTAACCTTTCTGGACTTTGAACTCTTTCAGTGTTTCCACCGCCGGCACCGTGGCCACGAGTCCAATATAGAATTCCTTGCTGGGTATCCCGTCAAAAAGGACATTGGTCGACACATGCCTCTGTCCCGAAATGGCCACCTGCAGATTATTCCGGTTCGCATACTGTGAACCGAATTCGCCCGTGGGCAGCTCGGGAACCACCCCGGCGGTAATGCTGGCCAGGGTCATGAAGTTCTTCTCGCCCGAGGGAAGCTCCAGAATCTCCTTTTCACTTACGATTTCACCCAGGGAGGGCTCCTCCGACTCCACAACATTTCGGTTGGCCTCTACCGTCACTTGCTCTGCAATCTGCCCCACATCGAGCGTCACATCTCGTCTGATGACCGCGCCAACTCGGACCTCAATTCCACTGACCACCGCCGTCTTGAAGCCCGGCAGGGCCGCCGTCAGATCGTAGATACTCGGAGGAAGGTTCGGAATTCGATAGAGTCCGTCATCATTCACCACCACAACTGAATCGACTCGAGTGGCGGTATTCGTGGCAGTAACCTCCGCCCCCGGCAGCACGGCTCCGGAGGAGTCATTGACATTTCCTGTGATGGTCCCAGAGATCTGCTGAGCTGTCACACTGGGCGAAATCAGCAGTACCGTAAGCATTAGAATAATAGTGATCGGGGCGGCTCTAGTCATTTGAGTTTTCTCCCTAAAGGCCAGACGTTTTGAGGCAACTGCAGAACGCTTCAAGAAAATGCACTGGGACATTTGGTCGATTTGGGACCGCTACGGTTCGATTTAGAACCAGGGGACAACTGCTTGTCAAGCTCTTTTTTCCTCTTTTTTCCTCTTTTTTCGAATCTGAATCGGATCTGGGACTACCCAGGAGATTCGACACTATCGCAAAGTTCAGAGCAAGATCGGTACCTTCTTTCCGGTGACAACAACAGAAGACACGAAACGGCATACGTCGAGCCAGCGTACAAGGCATTGCATCTGCTTGAGTTATCCCGGGTAGCACCAGTCGTCGGAGAGCCCTTACCCACTTGGATGGAGGTGTTACTTGATCTCCCTCTACGAGACACGAGTCTTCAAATAATTGGAGTTCGCAGCGGGAAGTGTCCAAATCTTTGGACGTAGCTTTGGTCTCCAGGCCGAAGTTTTCTTCCTTCGAGCCTTCGGCTCGACACACGGCGGCCTGGAGACCTCCGCTACGCCATGAATACCGACTCGCTCAGGCCAGCACCTTCTCAACGACCTCCCCAGCCACGTCGGTGAGGCGAAACTCCCGGCCTTGGTGGCGGTAGGTCAACTGGGTATGGTTCAGTCCCAGGCAATGCAGGATGGTGGCGTGTAAGTCGTGGACATGGACCTTGTCCTCGAGGACGGCGAATCCGAGGTCATCCGTCTTCCCGATCACCTGTCCGCCCTTGATTCCTCCTCCCGCCATCCACATGCTGAAGGCCAGCCGATGATGGTCCCTGCCCATGCCGTCCTTGTCGCCGCTGCGGTTTTCCACGATGGGAGTGCGCCCGAACTCACCACCCCAAATGACCAGGGTGGATTCCAGCAAACCGCGTTCCTTGAGGTCCTTCAAGAGAGCGCCCGTGGCTTGATCGGTGGCCCCGCAAAGCTTTTCTAGTCCCGCGTTCAACTTCCCGTGATGGTCCCAACCGTTGTGCAAGACCTGGACAAAGCGAACACCCCGCTCGACCATGCGCCGCGCCATCAGACAGTTGGTTGCAAAGGGGCCGCTCAGCTCGTTCTTGACGCCGTACATCTCCAGGGTGCGGGGCGACTCTTGGGAGAAATCGAGTAGCTCAGGGCAGCTCGCCTGCATGCGGAAGGCCAGCTCGTAGGAGGCTATCCGGGCGGCGATCTCACGATCTCCGGTTCGGAGATAGCGCTGCTCGTTCAGTTCGCGCAGAACATCCAACCGAGCCCGCTGCTCCTGGCGACTGAGCCCAGGGGGATTGGATAGGTGAAGCACCGGATCGCCCTGGCTCCGCATGGGGACTCCCTCGTAGCTGGAAGGCAAGAATCCGCTGGTCCAGGTCCCACTTCCGGCGCTGGTACCACCGCCCGAGCTCAGTACAACGAAACCCGGAAGGTTCTCCGAAGTGCTGCCCAGGCCGTAAGTCACCCAGGAGCCCATCGCGGGACGTCCGCCAAGGCCGGAGCCGCAGCTCATCATCAGTTGTGCAGGGTGGTGATTGACTTGTTCGGTGAACATGGAACGGATCAGGCAAATGTCGTCCGCATGCTTTGCCGAATGGGGAAGCAGGTCGGAGAGCTCCATCCCGCATTCTCCGTGGGGCTTGAAACTCCGAGGGCTGGCCCAGACATTCGCCGTGGGCTTGACGAAGGCAACGTCGATTGCCTTCCTCATCGACTCGGGTAAGGGCTTTCCTTCCCACTTGCTCATCCCAGGCTTGGGATCAAACAGGTCCAGGTGGCTGGGTCCTCCCGCCATGAACAAAAGAATCACATTCTTGGCAGTTGGATTGAAGTGAGGGGCTTTCGGTGCCATCGGGTTGACGCTGGGCAGTCCTTCCGCAGGCACTCCTGCTCGGCCCTCACGGGCCAGCAGGTTCCACAGTGCGATGGTTCCCAGTCCCCAGCCGGACTGTTGAAGAAAGTCACGGCGGGTGGGAATGCGCTTTATCGATTTCAGGTCCATAGCCCTACTCCCTGGTGATGAACTCATCAAGATTCAACAATATGCTGCTCACGCCTACCCAAGCAGCCGCCTCGACCGGTTCGATCCCCTCGACCCCCTGGGGGGGGAACAGCTGCCGGACCGCCTCCGGATCCTTGGCGAGAATGTCTTTTCTCTCCCCAAAGTAGCGGAGCAGCCGATTCTTCTCCAGAGCACTCGGGGAACGCGCCAGGCAGACTCTGTAAGCATGACCGATCCGCTGCTCGTCGCCGCCCGTTTTCTCCCGGATGACTCGGGCGGCCAGCGACTGTGCCGCTTCCAGAAACACCGGATCGTTCAACAGCGTCAGCGCCTGCTGGGGAACCGTGGAGCGCTCCCGCCGGCTGCAGGTGGTGAGCGCATCGGGTGCGTCAAACGTTACCAGCTGAGGGTAGGGATTGGTGCGCTGAAAGAAGGTGTAGAGGCCACGGCGAAAGCGGTCCTTTCCCTTACTTTGCTTCCACCATTTCTGGAGAGCCAGCTTGCCGACCGCGTCTGGCAAGGGCGGATACACGCTCTTTCCTCCGATCGCCGGATTCAGCAGACCGCTGGCAGCAAGCGTCACATCTCGAATCAGTTCGGCCGGAAGACGGAGGCGGACCTGCCGGGCCAGCAGCCTGTTCTCGGGATCGGCCGAGTCCCTTTCTCGACTCGTGTTGGCGGATTGGCGGTAGGTAGCCGACTCCACGATCAGCTTCTGCATCGCTTTCATGTCCCAGCCTATCGCAACGAATTCAGTTGCCAACCAGTCCAAGAGCTGCCGATGGGAAGGAGGTTCACCTCGCAGGCCGAAGTTGTCCGATGTTTTCACCAGGCCCTGGCCGAAGAACACCTGCCAGATTCGATTCACTGCGACGCGGGCTGTCAGCGGGTTTTCTTCCGAGACCAGCCAGCGGGCAAGCGTGAGCCGTGAGGGGTTGGGATCGGACGGCATCGAGTCCAGGAACGCCGGAGTCCCCGGTGAGACCTCGATACCCGGCTGACGAAAATCACCGCGGATAAGTACATGGGTCTTGGGAGGCCGGGGATTCTGGGCCAAGGTCTGGGCTTCGCTCAGCGGAGGGTACTCCTCGGCCAGCAGTGCCAGCTTCTCGCGCAGCTCCTTGAACTTGACCTTCTCATACTTTTCCTTGCCCACCGCCAGGTTGTAGTACTCGAGGAAGTGATCGGTCAGTTGATCTCGTTCCTTCTGGGTGCGGTACTCGGGGCTGAGCCTCAGGATATCCTGTGCGTAGGTTCTGGAAGGGTCCACATTGGCTGGATTGAAACCGGTGACGGTCTTTCCCTGGCCTGTATCCGGGTCAAAGCTCGGGCTCAAGCCGCCGTTGGGCCATTTGGGACAACTGGCGCAGGCTCTTGCCTCGAAAATGACCGCCAGAGATTCCCAGGCGAGATTCCATTGTGGGTAGTTCTTGTCGCCGGGGTTGGCGCCGGCTTCGAGGGTCCTCTTCTCCCAGGCGGCTTGTAGTTCCGGAACCTTATAGGCCTCCTGCAGTTCTCGTCTTTTTCGATCGTACTCGGGCTTACCCCAGAGATAGGCCCCCATCTCGCCCGGAAGAGGAGCTTCGATATTGACCTCGATGCCACTGTCGAAGAAGGCGAAAAACCGGTAGTAGTCCTTCTGGGTGATGGGATCATATTTGTGATCGTGACATTGTGCACAGCCCAGGGTTAGTCCCAGCCAGACGGTGCCAACGGTGTTGGTCCGATCGACCACTTGCTCGATTCGGAGCTGCTGCAGATCCAGCCCTCCCTCCCGATTGGTGAGGGTGTTGCGGTGGAACCCGGTGGCCACTTTCTGCTCCACGGTGGGATCAGGTAGCAGGTCCCCCGCCATCTGCTCGATGGTGAACTGATCAAAGGGCGTGTTGCGGTTCAAGGCGTCGACCACCCAGTGCCGGTATCTCCAGGCATGGGGCATCGGGTTGTCGGTTTCATAGCCCACGGTGTCGGCGTAGCGGGCCAGGTCGAGCCAATGGCGTCCCCACTTCTCGCCATAGTGGGGAGAAGCGAGCAGCCGATCGACGAAGCGTTCATAGGCATCGGGACGGTTGTCTCTCAGAAAGCGGTCCACTTCCTCGGGGGCGGGAGGTAGACCGATCAGGTCCAGGCTCAGGCGCCGGATCAAGGTGCTGCGATCGGATTCGAGCGAAGGCTGGATCCCCTTTGCCTCCAACTGGGCCAGAACAAAAGCATCGATCGGGTTCCTGAGCCAGGCCTGGTCGCGAACCCGTGGCACCATCGGCCGCTCCGGCGGAATGAAAGCCCAATGGGTCCGGCTGGCCCCTGATCTCTCAGTGGAAGGCCCTTCCCCGGCCGAGTCCATCTCTGCTGATTCGGCCCACAGAGCCCCCTGATCGATCCAAGCCCGTAGCAACCCCACTTGCTCGGATGTGAGCCTTTCGCCCTCTGCCGGCATAATCACCTTCTCATCCGCGCCCGCCACCAGGTGAACTAGTCTGCTCTCGGCGCTGTTGCCGGGAAGAATAACGGGACCCGAATACCCACCGGCCAGTGCCGCCTCTCGGCTATCGAGCCGCAAGCCACCAAGCTGAAGTGCCCCGGCATGGCACTTGTGACATTGCTCTTTGAAAAGGGGCTCAATTTGCTGGCTGAAATCGATCTGAAGCTTCGCTGGCGCAGCGAGGGGGAGTGTTTCGGCGGGGAGCACGGCAGATCCCAGGAGGAGGACCCAACCTAGAAAGATGACACTAGCTCGGCGATCTGTAGACACGGGAATTCTCAGGCCTGCCGTTTCGTTTGCGCCAGTGGGTGTTTTCCCACCGCTCGGATTAATGAAAACGCTGGCCTGATTATACAGATTCCGCTCCGAACGTTCTTCTACTGTCCAGCTCTCTCCTCGGAACTGGGGTTCCTATTGCTGAACGGTCAAGTCGTTCGCGGCTCTGCCGGACTCGGCTTCGTTGGCAGTCTATCCGTGCACGGCACACCTCTTTCTGGCACTGTTCACTGCTCACTGCACTACTGCTCACTATTCAAGTTTCACCTTAGGCGACCCAAAACCGGTACAGGGGCTTCACATCTTCCGGGAGGGATTCGTAGACGCTACTCCGGAGCGGTGGCAACTCGTAGTTCTTGCCACCGGTCTCCACCACCATAGCGGTGTGCTCGGGAGTCCCGATCATGGTGGGATTCAGATTGAGCCACCAGGGGGCGTATCGAATCAGAAGAGCAACCCTGGGCTGGTCGCTCCGATTGGGTGCAACCGCATGCCAGAGGCGGCTGTCACTCACGAACACGCTCCCGGCGGGGCCGCAAACATGCATTTCCGTCGGGTAGGCATCATCTTGAGGAATGGACGTTCCCCCTCCGGCTGGGTTGCTGGACATCCGGTGGCTCCCCGGCACCACGATGGTTCCACCCGTCTCCGCGCTAAAAGGCGACAACATCCAGATGGTCGAGATATGCATCATGGTATCGGGGTAGGGAGCGCGAAGATGGGATGCATTGGTCTTGTTGTAGGGCCAGTCCGCGTGCAGGTAGCCGCGTCCATTTCCTGGGTTGTTGATGACACAGTCGGTACAGGAGATTCTGACATAGGGACCGAAGAAGCTCTCGGCGAGGTCCAGGATGCGTCTGTCGGCTAGATAGGGAGCGAATGCCTGAGTTTCGTTGATCACTTGCCGGAGATTGGCGACACCCTCGACCCCAACGCGATGGCCCCGAGTCCTGGTAGCGGCCAGTTTTGCCTCGGCTTCCTCATGGTGCCTGGCCTGGGAGTCCACCACACTTTGCCGCACCTGATCAACCGTGTCGCTGGGAATGATCCCCTCGATCACGCAGAATCCGTCCATCTTCAGCTTCCGGACTCTCTCCTCGCTATCCATACAAACCTCCCTCTTTCCTGTCTGCGTCGCGCACGCTAGCGCTTGCCCGTGCGCACCTCGCAAAGACAGCACAGTGCTCCCGACCCGGACACTAGCACTGAAGGATCAAGATTCAGTGGGAATGACTTTGAAGCTGACCCTCTTCCGGACGTCTCGCTGTTGGATCTTGTCCTGAACCCGGAGCATCAGGGTATAGTCGCCGGTTTCGATGGCGTCCAATGGAAACACCAAGGCGGCGGCAACCCGGTCACTGAAACGTGAGATGAGATGCGTAGCAGGTCCATTGCTGAGCTCTTCGCCGCTGGAATTCACTATGGTCGCCGAAATGTCCAGATCGGCCACGTCGCGGCTTTGGTCGATGTCGAAGCTGTAGATCTCGAAGTAGACCCCAAGCCGTTCCCCCGAACGAAATTGACTGTCATGCGCCGGATAGACCTTCCAGCCCAATACCGTCACGAACGGGTTGGGTAAGGTTTCGTCTTTGGCAGGAACCATCGTATCGGAGAGCACCAGGGACGAAAGAGAAAGGCCCTCGGGTACCACCAGCGGGAGATTCAGTCGCTGTTGGAGATGCCCAATCTTCTTGCTTCCCAGGTCCTTGGCAATCAAATCGAGTTTGTAGATACCGGGAGGTAGGGGAAGGATCTTCTGGAAGGATTTCTGTCCCTTGGACTCTGCGCTGGAGTCCCCCCGATCGTCGTAAATCGTTTCCTCGAACTCAGTGACCCTCCTGCCTCCCATGCTTTTCACCGAACCGTACAGATTGACGGTGGCCCGAGCGGTACCACCGCCGGCGGGAGTCTCGTAGGTGAGTTCGCTCAAAGGGAGGAAGACGGTGATGGGAACCAGGAAAGATTCTTCGTTCAGTCGCGTATGAGAGTTGACTGCAAAGAACGGCAGCTCGTTGTAGGTGATGTTGGTGGTGACGGCCGACCTGAGATCCTGGAACTGGATCCGAGGCGCCTGCTGAAGTTTGAAAAACCGCTCCAGCCTGAGAAACGGATTATCCGCATGCTTGTGGACGGCATCAAACTCGCCGCCGACCGACCGCATCGGGCCCATGGCTCGGATACGCCCGGCCCGGGTGTCGAGGCCCATCCGTTCGAACAGGGTAAGCCCTGCCCCGTCCATCATGAGGAGAGCATCCTTTTCCTCGGGTCGAAGGGCCATGCGATACTCCCCAGTCATTGTCTTGTCGACGAACTCGATCTCCAGACCACTGCCGATATCCGCGATGTGATTGTAGTACCACTTCTCCATGGGATAGACCGCCGTGGTTCCCCCGCCTTCCTCGATCTCCCTGTAGTAGGTTTGCCCAGCCCCATAGCGGTCCAGCGCAGTAGGAGGACCGAATGCGATGTAGGTTCGGCCACGGTCCGTCTTCCATCCAGGGATGCCGCCATTCCGATAGCGCTCGTTGGCGTAGGCGATGCGGCGGTAGTGCTCGGTCTTGAACTCATTGAATCCATTCGAGAGATTCGGGTCGCGGCGAATCCAGAACTGCTCGATGAAGTTCTCCTTCTCCTCGAGATTGCTTAGCTTGGAAAAGACAGTCTTCTCTTCGGGAGAAATGATGTAGACCACATCTTGGTTCAACCACTTGGAGAAGGGATCCAGCTTCTCTTCGGCCCTCTGATTCTGACCAGGCGAGAGGAACGCTCCCGAAGCAACTAGAACCAGAAAGATTGGCAGGAGACGGCTTAATCTGTTCACAACCTCAAAAACGCTTTCTAACAGTGTATCTCCTGAGCCCGATGCGTGACAACCCCAGGTCAACCGCCAGCAGGACGAGGCACAGTCCGGTAGAGCCGCGAGCGATTTGACTCGTTAGCAGTATGCCCCACGTTTTGAGGAGAGAGCTGGGCAATAGCAAAATCCCCCCTATCCTCAAGACTCAAGTTTCCCCCTGAATGAGCCAGCCAGCCTCCACATCATCCCAGCTTCGCTTCCTCCTGCAATTGGTAGAGCGATTTCCACAATCCGGAGTACGAAGGAATGAGCGGGGCCGGTCCGCCAAAACGGGCGAAACGAGACGGCTTGCCACGCAGCATTTGACGGTTCGAAACCTGGGACGTCATTTCGCCGTAATAGATCGGATAGCTGTCCGCAGCCTGGTATCCGTAGATCAACGTGCGACGCGGTTGGTCCGACAGATTGGGGAGTGAGGAGTGGGGCGTAATGGCGTGGAGAAGGATGGCGCTTCCGGAGGGGGCAGCCAAGGACACTGGTTCACCGAAACGACCGCCGCTGAGATCCTCGGTAACCATGCCCGCAAACTGGCCGTCGGCCCCGGTGTGGTCGAAGAAGTGGGTATGGTGCCGCGGCAGGACCTGGAGACAACCATTTTCTTCGGTGGCGTCGTCGACATAGACCAGTACAGCCAGCAGATCGTCATTGGTGGAGGGATAATAGGCCATGTCCTGGTGCCACTTCACCACCGACCCCACCCGAGCTGGCTTCATGTTGATCTTGCTGTATTGGTGCGCGATGTTGGGGCCAATCAAAGCTTCTATGCAATCGAGCAGCCGCGGCTCGGAACCGATCCGTAAAAAGTTTTCGTGCTTGTCGAAGGGTTCGTAGATTCGCCGGGGAACCTGACGACCATCCTGCAGCTCGGGCTCCAGCTCCAGGACGTCGCTCCAGTCACCGCTCGCCACCGCCGTTTCCGTAACCTCGCGAATGGCCCGATCGACATCCGCCATCTCGTCAGCTCCGAAGAATCCTGGCAGGACCAGGTACCCTTCACGTCGGTAGCTCTCTATCTGGTCGTCCGACAGATGCGTTGTGCTCATGATTCATCCTTTCCGAAACAGTATACCCAAGCTCCTGCGCCGGCTTTGACATCAACCTTCCTCCCTACCATTATTGTGGTCGCGAGTCCCAGCTCGCAAGCGGAGAGCCCCATGATTTCTCGTCGCCAGTTTTTGCATCAGGCCGCCGGAGGGGCAGTGATTGGCTGCGGCACCTCGCGCACTGTTTCAGCTCTGACCAGCGAATCGCTTCTGGAGCACCTGCTCTTACTCTCTCCCGAACAGTCGGCCAAACTGGAGGAGGGCCGCAAGCAGGGGTTGCTCGAGCTCGCCCCTGTCAGTCTTCCTCCTGATCCGAATGCGCTCAACAACCACTTCGGATGGCCGGTCGCAACCCGAGCAGGCGACACACTCATTGTTGCCCACCGCCGCATTCCCGGCCATTGGAAAGGACTAGAACGCACCGACGACGACCACAGCTACACGATGGTGGTGCGATCGACAGATGGCGGGAAGACCTGGACCGAACCTTTCGACCTGCGCCAGGTCATGAAACAAGCAGACCGCTATCGTGGTGGGCACATCCCCCTGGCACATCGCTATAAGTTCGCGCGCGACCAGGATTCGAACCTGGGTTACAAGATCCACTTGAATGCGATAGGGACCATGTCAGGCGGGGGAGTCGTCCTGGTGAGCGACCACGGGGTTTTTCGCAGCGACAACCGAGGCAAGAGCTGGGCCCATTTTTCCCAGGCGATGAGGGAAGATACCACTCCGGGACCGGTACTCTACGTCGGTCCGAGGTTGCTCGAACATCCAACCTACGGGCTGGTCGTGACAGGGCACTCAAATGTCGTGACCGGAGAGTACAAGAAAGGCCCGCATCCACCGGACACTACCGGCGGGACCGTTCGGATCGCCGATAAGATTCATTTCCGCTATTCGAAGGACGGGGGCCGAACCTGGCAGGAGCAAGAGCAGGCTCTGCCCTCCTTCGTCCGTCCTGGTGAGCCAGTCGCCCTGCTCCACGGTGGGAAGCTCGCCATCGTTTCTCGAAGCTACGATCCATCGTCCTACGACGAGAAAACGGACACCTCCGTATACGCACAGCTCTGGTCGGGGACTGGCTGGCATCCCTTGAAGGCGAAGCATTCCAACATCCGCGTCACCGGAAGGCGAGGACGTCAGGACACGCTCGACATCGACTTCAACCCGGTGACGAAACGGATCGAGGCGGTGGTACCCGCCCGAGCTGGCGGCGGGGCTGGGCGCCCTCATCCGGGGAAGATGTCCGTGAACCTCTGGAGCATCGACCCGGGGGACCTCTTTTCAGGAAGTCCCAACTGGCGTTTCGACTGTGCTCTCTTTGCGCGCACAGAACCCTATGGAAGGATCGACGGCCTCCACCCGGGCGGCGCCGTCATCGACCCGGAGCGAGGCGTTCAGCACGTTTTCGTCTACATGGGCTATCCAGCCGGTCCGGCCGGCGTCTTCCGGTTGACCCGCACGCTCGAGACCGACGCGTTGAAGGCCTTCCTCGACTGATTAGAGACCACCTTATTGCTGCGCCTAGGAAGCGCTGGCCCTGCGACAACGAAACTCTTCGGGGTTGACAGAGATGTTGCTGTTGTCCGGCTCTCTCCTCGGAACTTGTTCTCATCTTGCAGACACGTCAAGTCGTTCGCGGCTCTGTAAGCTGCAGCTGTTTCCGGTACTGTTCACTGATCACTTCATCTAGGAGCTGATATCGGCGCCGACGGGTCGGGCCATGACCTGTTTCCACAACCATTGCTTCTGTTCCTCCGGAGCCGGGATCCCAAGCAGGCGCTCCGCCCAGCTCTGAAGAGTGCTGACGGCGACGCATACGACCAACGTCGTGAAAAACCCCATCGTCGACACCCAGCCATATCCAAGCGGCTCCTTCCAGAAGCCAAGGTCATGACCGAATCCCCACAGGAACATCATTAGCACACCACTGATCGCGCCCAGCGCGACACCCAGGCTGCGAGCTCGGCGCGAGAACATGCCCAGCAGGAAGATCGGAATCATGACCCCGGAGAAACAGGAAACAATCTTGTTGGCCAACGGAAACAGCGGGCCCAGGTCCTTGACGAAGCAAGCCAGGGTGGTCACTGCGACCCCGAATGCCAACGCACACAGACGCGTCAAGCGTACGTGCTGCCGTTGGACGTCCGCGTCCGGGTCTTCTGTCACGTCGACCCGCCGCAGCCACAGCCTCCGATAGAAATTGGCATAGATCACTGAGGTCGAGGCGCTGATACCGGCACTGACGCTGGATTGGGCGGCTGAATAGATGGCCACCAGGATCAGGCCCTTGATCACAGGGGGCAATTGGGTGCCGATGAAGTAGGGGAAGTAGTACTCGTACTGGGTCTGCTGAGGAAGAGGATGGTGCTGAAAATAGGCCAATAGCGACATACTCAGGATCATGAACAGAGTCACGTAAGAGAGGTAGGCCAGGGCATTGGTCAGAAAGCCCTTCTTACAGTCCGCGAGGGAGCGGGCTGAAAGGTAGCGCTGGATCATCACCTGGTCCGATCCGTAGTTGTTCAGCTGGCCCAGGAAGGTGGCGACGACAATGGTCCAAAAGGTGATAGGAAAATGGAAATAGAGACTGACCTTTTCCCACACGCTGCCGGCGGAATCCCAGCCTGGGATGCGTGCGCTGAAGTAGATCAGATCGGCATCCCGGGCAGCGCTCCACACTCCCGCCAGGCCTCCCGGGATCTGATCTAATAGCAGCGCAATCGCCAGGATGATCCCAGTAAACATGATCAGCGCCTGCACCACATCGGTCCATACCACCGCCCGCACCCCTCCCAGCGTGGTGTACGTCGTAGTGATGATTCCCAGCGCCAGGACGGTCTCGATCAGCGGCAGTCCCATCACCACGTTGAGGACGTAGGCGGGCAGATAAAGGGTGAAGCCCATCCAGCAAATCCGCCAGAGGATGAAGATCAGACTGGCGGTCAGACGGACGCCCAAATGAAATCGGTACTCCAGATACTCGTAGCAGTTGTAGATCTGCAGCCGCTGGTAGAAGGGAATGAAGAATCTAAAGACGATGGGAAAGGCTACGACGATGGAGATCATCGCAGCTGAAAGGATTGAACCCCACTGAAGGTATGACGCCGGACCGACCACGTAGTCCATGGCACTGTTGAGCGAGGAGAGCAGGGACAGGCCAATGGCAAACCATCCCACGCTGCGGCTGGCCAACAGGAACTCCGAGGTGCTCTTCTGCCGCCGCATGAAATAGAGGCCCATGGCGAGCATCGCCGACAGGTAGACCACGATCACAGCGATGTCGATCCAGTGTAGGGAAGGTTCAAGCACGGATTCTTACCCGCTGCGACTGCTGTGTAGGGAGATCGGTCCTACTACGCCTTTCGGCTGGGAGGACCGGAGTGCAATCCTTCCGATTCATTCACGGAACTGGAAGGCGAACAGTTTGGCCGACCGCATGCTGATCTTCAGACGCACGGGGCGGCCGGCCCAGGCAGAGACGTCCGAGCGGCCCCGCCATCGCACTGTATAGGCCGGATCGTTCGTGAGGATCCGATCGCATTCCTCCAGACCAAGACCCGGGATCGGCTTCCCCTGCTGGTCCTGGACTTCGACCAGCGCACCACCCATGGCGGAGACCTCGATGTTCAGCTCTAGACGTTTACCCCGGAAGACGATCGGGGGCGTCAGCAGCCAGCCACCTTCGTAGGGGGCGTCGACGGAAACGAACCCGTCCAAACGGTGAACGACGACGCCGATCATCTGCCGTCCCCAATTCTTGCGATCCTGCCGTTCCGCGGGGCTCAACCGGCGATAGCCTCCATGGCTAAAGGGCCAGCCCTGATAGTATTGGTAGAGGTAGCTTCCGCGCCGCATGAAGAAACCGGTCGCGTGCGTGAAGCCGTAATCCGGATCTCCCGGCATTCCCCGCGGTACGAACGGACTACGGTCATATCTCATCCAGTGGATACCGTCGCGGCTGGCGGCAAATTGGGTGTCGTTGACGCCATCGTTGTGGACGGGGCCCTCCGTTTCCGAGAAATGTTGATAGGTGAGCGGGAACATGAAATAGGCATCGGCCGCATAGGGATATTGGTAGACGCCGCCCGGGTGGTAGATGTCAGAACCGGGGGGATCAAGTTCATCGGCGGTCATCACAGTCTTCAGCTGATCGGCCGGCCAGGGTTTCATGATGTCGTCCAGCTCCAAACGCCCCAGAGCCCGCACGGGCCGGTGCAGTTTCGGAGCGACCACCGGCGGATTGCTTTCGATCGGTGAGACGAAGGGAAAGGGCAGCGCGTTCTTCGTCTTCAGCTGAACCCGCGTCTGGACTACATACCTGCTGATGCGCGGATCCCACCATGCTTGCTTTTGGGTGTCCCAGCGGGGCTCCCAGACAACCGTGGGGTGGAGAGTCCAGTGAATGCCGTCGTGGGAGGTTCGCATGCGGGTGGTCCCGATTCCCGAGAGCATCTTATACCGCTGCTCTTTGCTGCCGTGCGGATCGATGAAGACGTATGCCAGCTTGCTGCTTTCCTTCAACAGAATGTTGTTTTCCCTGGAGCCCTGATATTCCACCAAACCCAGATTCGGCTTCTTCCAGTTGAGCCCGTCGTCGCTGACCGCATAGCACATCCGCGACATCCCTCCGTCCCATTGGTCATTGTCAAACGCCTGGTACCACATCCTGTAGGTACCCTTATCCTCGGCAACGCTGAAATAGATCAGGCGAAAGGCGTCCCAAGGCTTGTCGCTACGCAAGACGGGTTCGGGCCGTTTCACCGGAGGGTTGACGACCAGCTGTAGGTTCTCGGAGGACTCGATGAAACGGTGGTCGATGAATAGCTGCTTGGTGTCCCCGACGTCGACGGGGCTTGCCGCTGCCCATGACACCGTGGCTACAAGGATCAGGATACTTCTTGGGTAGTACATGGGTAGCTATTCCTCTATCTCAGGGGTGTGCAGGGGTTCCGTCCGAGTAAAAAGCCTGGATCACGGGCCGATCGCGGTGGGGGTTGACGGCGATCACGTCTTCGTCCAGGTCCACCCCTAAGCCCGGTGCGATGGGCAGATCGTAGGAGCCCTTGCGCATCTTCATTGGATCAATCTGGACCTGCTCAAACAGCGGGTTCGGATGAACGTGCTCCAGAATGAGAAAGTTGGGGAGGGTGGCGCTCACCTGGAGGCTGGCTGCGGTGGCGACTGGACCTTTGGGATTGTGCGGAGCCACTTGGATGCCATACATCTCGGCCAGGGCGGCGATGCGCCTGAGCTCCGAGATCCCTCCACAATGGCACATGTCTGGCTGAATCACGTCCACTAGCTGGCGTTGAATGAGATCCTTGAATCCCCAGCGGTTGAAGACCCGTTCGCCGGCTGCCAGCTCTGTCTGTAAGCCGGCATGGCGCACCACCTCCAGGCAGTCCAGGTTGTCAGGGGGCACCGGCTCCTCGAAGAAGAGCAAACGGAACTCTTCCACCGCCTTGATTTGTCGGATGGCCAGAGCGGGTCGGGATCGACCATGATTGTCAACCATGATGTCGACCTCGTCCCCCAGGGCCTCCCGGAGACCAGCGATGTGATCCCGAAACCAGGGGACGACCCGGCGTTCGTCGATCTCCTTGTCGGCGTACCAGGAGTGGGTCTTGACCGCGGTGAATCCCTGTTGGACCCGTCTGATTCCCTCTTCCGCGTTTCCAGCAGAGGTCAGTAGTGTCCCAGCGTTAGTCGAATAACATCAACTGTTTATGAATGTCACTATTCTGAGTAATGTAGTCCATGTCCTGAAAGGCCTGTAAAATTGGGGTTTTCTCGAAGAGCGAGACACTCAGGACCTGGAGAATTGTGTAGAGCGGCAACTCGAGATAGAGGCGCTTGCGGATGATGGCGATGAGTAGGTAGGTACTGAGGGCGATCCAGATTTGTGTTTTCACGGCATTGGGACTGGTGCCGTAAAAAGGCCTTGATGCGGAGATGCTGTTTGATCCATTTGAAGAACAGTTCGATCTGCCAGCGGAGCTTGTAGAGCCGGGCAATAGTCAGAGCGGGAGAAGCAAAGTCGTTGGTGAGGAATACTAGCCGCAGGTCGGTGGTGACGTCGAAGAACTTGATGCGACGCAAAGGTTCAGGGTAGGCCTTGGCCGGATAGAAGGTGCTCAGCAGGACAGTTTGGTCGCAGATCAGTCCCGTCGTTCTGTCCACCGGGTGGGAGTAGCGGCGGCGGAACTTGAAGTTGGCCTTGGCGCGGGTCACGAATAACGACCGGGCAGAATGGAGTCGGTACAGGCGCCCGAAATCCAGGTATCCGCGATCCATGATGTAGTAGGCACCGGGACAAGGAATCAGGTGGTCCAAGGCGTGGACATCGTGCAGTTTTCCGTCCGAGATCAGAACGAACTCGGGAATGGCGCCGTGCAGGTTGAGCAAGGTATGCAGTTTGATCGCCCCCTTGGTACGGCGGAAGCGCGCCCAGGGGAAGACCGAGAGGCACAGGTCGATGGTCGTGGAGTCCAAGGCATAGACGGTCGCGTTCAGGTCGACTCCCAGGTCCTCGTCGGTGTACAGGCGGCGCGCTTCGGCGATAAGCACTTGGGCAAACTCGGCATAGATGCGCCAGTCGCGCCTCTCGTTGGCATTGGACAGATTGTTGCGGGAGACCGTGGAGCGAATGCCCATGTGGAAGAGCTTGGATCTCATGGCCCGTAGGCAGGCTTCGATATCGCGCAAGCTCTCGCGATAGGTCAACTGTGCAAAGGCCATGACCCGGTAATGGTCGGCACAGCGGAACGACTTGACCTTGTAGTCGCCTCCGTAGTGCTGAACAATGCGATGAAAATGATGCCAGGGAAGATGCCGCATCACCTGAGAAAAAATCGTCGTGCCCGTGTACATGCTCGCCCTCCTTATGAACTGAAGGGCGTGAGCGTACACTCACTTTCAAGTCGGAAACACCCATTATCTTCTCTAACATATTCCTCATTAATACTTTACAGAGATTAGAAGCCCAAACGTTGGGACACTACTGAGCAGAGGTATAAGTACGGATACTGGAACGGACAGCGCCGCCGAGCAGCTGATAAACTGGAACACCGAGGACCTTTCCTTTGATGTCCCACAACGCCTGGTCGATGGCGCTGAGCGCCGAGTTGAGGATGACCCCGCCTCGGTACCGGTTGTGGAGAAACATCACCTGCCAATGCCGTTCGATGGCCGCGGGGTCGTGCCCCACGATGTCTTCTGCTAGCCTCTGAACTGCTTCGGCGATGGTCGGTGTCTGGTTGACGAGCGAGCCCTCCCCCCAACCGTAGACGCCCTCATCGGTCTCCACCTTCACGAAGACCCAGTTACGGCCCGCTCCCTCGCCGGCATCCCCGGCCCACATGATGTAAGGCTTAATCTGGGTAATCTTCATTTTCTGGGTAATTGGCTTCATTCTGATTTGGAGCAACTCGTTTTGCAAGGAACCCTTCCCGCCGCCCTCATGTATGATGATGCTTCGCCGTGTGCTCGGGACCTCGAACCGCCTCGGCCGGAAATCCGGAGCTTCACGCTCTGGAACAAGACACCTTCAAGGAGTAGAAAATGCGTGAAATGAAAGGCTACACCGTACCGATCCTGACCTCCTTTCATGAGGACGGCTCGATCGACGAAGAGGCAATGCGCCAGAATATCTCCTACCTCATCTCGCCCAGATGAGCGTGTGGGTTGGACTGGAGCCGGTTTGTCGTCCAGCGTAGAGCGTCGTGGAATATCGGACTCTAGGAGGAACTGGACTCAAGGTCTCGCTGCTGGGACTGGGCACCGGTGGCCCCAGCAACCTGGGAGAGCCGGCCAACATGCCTCGCAGCGAGCAGGCTGGGTTGATCCACCGCTGTCTGGACCTGGGCATCAACCTGTTCGATACCGCCAGCGCCTACGGGCGGAGCGAAGAGATCCTCGGCTTCGCCCTGGATGGAGTTCCGCGAGACCGCTATATTCTCTCCACCAAGTGGGCCCACGCCCCGGCCTGGCCCCAATCGGGCAGCGACGACGACGGCACCATCGAAACCGATCCCCAGGCACTGGTTCGCTCGGTCGAAAACAGCCTCCGTCTGTTGGGCACTGACTATCTGGACATCCTGCTGCTGCACGGCCTTCGAACCGATCAATACGACGAAGTCGTGCGGTGTTTCACGCCGGAGCTGAGGCGCCTGCAGCAAGCGGGCAAGGTACGTTTCATCGGTTTCAGCGAGCGGTTCATCGCCGACCCACGCCATCAGACGGCGGTACACGGGCTGCGGAATCACCCCGATCTTTGGGACGTAGTGATGCTCAAGTACGGCATCTTGAACCAATACGCAGCCAAGGAAGCCCTACCGCTGGCCCAGCAGCAGGGCGTAGGCGTCCTGAACATGGCGGCCGTCCGGATCAAGCTACCCAGTCCGGACCAGCTCGAGGCCTTGATCCAGGAGTGGAAACAGCGTGACTTGGTTCCTGAAGACAGCCTGCCGAGGAGGGATCCGCTGGGATGGCTGGTGCACGATGATGTCCAATCGGTGATCGACGCCGGCTACAGGTTTGCGGCGGATCACCCTGCCGTAGGCTCGGTCCTGACGGGTACCGCCAACTCGGCCCATCTCGAGCAAAACGCAGCCTCGATCGAAGGTCTGTCCCTACCTCGGTCCGACAAAGTACGCCTGATGGAACTTCTCGGCGAGATTGCGGAGTACGCCTAACCTGAAACTTGATTCAGCTAAGAAATCATGTCTGAACTCAACATTCGATTGCTCGACCAGATCATAATCGGCCTTGGCTTCCTGCTGCTGCTTCTGATCGGGATTCTCTCTTCCCGTCGCAGTCAGACCGATGAAGGCTACTTTCTCGCCGGCAGGTCCATGCCGGGCTGGGTAGTGGGCTTCTCTTTGATGGCTACGATCGTCAGCTCCCTGACCTTCCTGGGGATTCCTGCTTTTGCCTTCGGCGACGCCAATTGGCGCAATCTCTTTGCCCACTTCATGTACATTCCAGCGATATTGATCGCTGTCTATCTGTTCATCCCCATTTACCGGTCGACGCGCGTTAATTCGGCCTACGAGTACCTGGAACGTAGGTTCGGTTTATGGGCGCGGATGTACGCGGCAACCAGCTTCGTCCTTTTCCACTTCTTCCGCACCGGGATCGTGCTCTACGCGGTCTCGCTGGCGATCCAATCCATCTTGCAGCTGGACGAGGACTCGCTGCCGTTGATCATCATTGTCGCTGGATTCCTGGTTTCTGCCTACACCATTCTGGGAGGACTCCAAGCCGTTATCTGGACGGACGTCCTACAAGGGATCGCCTTGATCGGGGGAGGACTGCTCTGTCTTCCCATTATCGTTTCGCAGCTGCCGGGCGGGCTCGCTGAACTGTTCAGGGTAGCGGTCGCCGACAACAAATTCGACCTGGGCAACCCCCAGTTCACTCTGCAGGGAAAGACAGTCTGGGCCTATCTGGCCGCCGAATTCATTGTCCTGACGCAGATCTCCTGCACAGATCAGACCAGCGTTCAACGCTACGCCGCCGCCAAGAGCGACAAAGACGCCTCTCGAGGGGCCATCATCGCCTGCTGCCTGGCGGTGCCGGTATGGACGTACTTCTTGTTTCTAGGTACTGCTCTCTATGTCTTCGTGAAAGTGGTTCCGTCCACCGGGCTGGAGGGACTCGCTGCGGACGCTGTCTTTCCGAGATTCATCTTGACTCAACTGCCGGCCGGTCTTGGCGGGCTGGTCCTGACGGGGCTATTGGCCTCCGCCATGTCCACACTGGACTCGAGCATCAACGCCACGGCTGCGACCGTCACTACCGACTTCTACCGAAGGCTGTGGGTCAAGGATCGGGATCCTCGCCACTACGCCAAAGTAGGAAGGTTGGTCAGTTTACTGTTCAGCGTGGTGATGATTACCGCCGCCTGCGCGATCCACTTCTACCGCGTCTCTGAGACCTTGGACGATCTGTCCAGAATGTTCCTGTCGATCCTCGGAGGAGGTCTCGTAAGCCTGTTCCTGCTGGGTCTCATCACCTTGCGGGTGGACAGCCGAGCGGCCATCACTGCTACCGCGGCAACGGTCCTCTCGGTGAGTGGATGGCTGTTCCTGGATACGCCCACCGGCGGGAAACTCTTCCCCAGCCTTTCCGCAGCCATGCCCGACAACTTCTGGGTCAGCACCTTTGCGAATCTGGTTCTCTTTGGGGTGGCCTATTTCGTCAGCATTCTGATCGGAAGCCGACACGGAAGGGATCTGAAAGGCCTCACCATCTGGCGACGCAGCTCCGGATCCTGAGCAGCTGAGACTTCTGCTGTCTTCCGTCTCGTGTGGGATCGGATCGACTTTGGGATCGAGGGATGGAAAGTGGATTCTATCAAGAGCAAGCGGTTCTGGCAGTTCTGGTCTTCGGAGATAAGTTTGACCAGGAACCTGTAACCTGCAACCTTCAACCTGTAACCATTTGAAGGAGAGAGAAGAATGAGAATCAACCTCGGGTTTTTGCGGCGGGTAACCGTACTCATGGCTGTCTGGATATGCACTGGGGGTATAGGGAGCGCCCAACAACCGCTGTTTGAACAAACCGACGTCTTCGTAGCCGGCGAGGACGGAGTCACCGAGTACCGCATCCCCGTTCTCGTCACGGCGAATAGCGGAGCCCTCCTGGCCCTTTGTGATGCTCGAGTAGACCGACCGGGTGACGCACCAAACAACATCGATCTGGTCATGAAACGCAGCCTCGATGAAGGCCGGACCTGGGGGCCCCTCAAGCGACTGGCGAACCCTGGCAAAGGTGCCGCTGCGGACTCCTGCGCGGTGGTCGACCGGCACACCGGAACGGTGTGGGTCTTCTTCGGCTACTATCCGGAGGGAATCGGCAGCCGCAACGCCCAACGCGGACTGTACGGGCCCACCGTGATGATCTGGCTCGTCAAGAGCGACGACCACGGCGAAACCTGGTCGAAGCCGCTCGATGTGACCGCCATGGTCAAGAAACCGGAATGGCGGGCGGGCTCTCCCGGCCCGGGTGCGGGTATCCAGACGCGGAGCGGGCGATTGATCGTCCCCCGGTATTCCTTGACAGGGCTCGACTACCATGGCTCACATGTGCTGTACAGCGACGACCACGGAACCACCTGGAAGATCGGTGGCGAGGTGCAGGCAGAGGGAAAAACCGACGAAACTCAGGTGGCCGAGCTTGCCGACGGTTCGCTGCTGCTCAACATGCGGGGTTCAGCTGGAAACTACCGGAAGGTGGCGAAAAGCATTGACGGGGGGATCAGCTGGTCGGAAGTCAGCAAGGACGCGTTCCTCATCGAGCCTCGCTGTCAAGCCAGCATGCTCCGGTTTACCGACCGGCTCACATACGTCAGGGATCGCCTCCTGTTTTCCAACCCGGCCAGTCGGCAGCGGGAGAACATGACGGTCCGCCTCAGCTATGACGAGGGCAAGAGCTGGCCGGTTGCGAAACAGCTCCATGCCGGACCGTCGGCCTATTCCTGCCTGACCGTCCTCTCCGACATGACCGTTGGCTGTCTCTACGAGCGGGGAGAACAAAGCCCCTACGAGAGAATTACGCTCGCCCGCTTCAGCCTGGAATGGCTGACTGGCGCCCAAGACAAACTCAGCCCCAATTGAAGCGGAAGACGGGACCCGCCTGTAGCCCCAATTGTGTTATATTTTTCGTCACTTTGGGATCTGTGTTCGCTTTGATCAGGCCCTGGTCGCTGCTTCGGCCAGTTACTCTGCGTATCTCAACGACTGAAAGAGATTCATGAGTTCCCACGGTAAGAAATCTTTGGTGACCTGGGTGAGTCTCCTTTGCTGGGCAAACCTGCTCGCCGCGGAGCAGACTGAGGTCGAGCTGCCGCCGGCGGCCGATATCAAGGTGGATTTCCAACGACAGATCCAACCCCTTCTCGAGGCCCGGTGCCATTCCTGCCACGGAGCTCAGCAGCAGCTTGGAGGCCTGCGGCTGGACAGCCGGGAGGTGGCGCTGGCGGGCGGATACACCGGTGCGGTCATTATTCCCGGAAAGAGTCAGGAGAGTCGGCTGATCCATCTGGTAGCCGGCCTCAAGAAAAACGCCCAAGATCCGGTCATGCCTATGGGAGGAGATCGATTGACGTCCCAGGAGGTGGGGCTGCTCCGGGCTTGGATCGATCAAGGTGCCCTCTGGGCCGAGCTGGGACGATCCTCGACGGAAAAAGCCCAGCCGAAGCCAACCCGCGCAGACCAGACCCGTTGGGCCTTCATCTCACCGGCGAAATCCCCGATTCCCAGGGTCAAGAACCGGGGCTGGGCAAGAAACCCCGTCGACGCCTTCCTGTTGGAAGGGTTGGAACGACAGGGGATCGATCCCTCGGCCGAAGCGGACCCGACCACGCTCGTCCGGCGGCTCAGTCTGGACCTCCTCGGATTGCCCCCTACCACCGAACAGCTGGACGAGTTCCTGGCCGATACCGACCCCGGCAACTACGACCGACTGGTCGACCGGCTATTGGCTTCGCCCCACTATGGTGAGAAGTGGGCCCGTCACTGGTTGGATCTAGCTCACTACGGCGACAGCGACGGCTACGAGAACGACGGAGTACGGCCCCATGCCTGGCGCTGGCGTCACTGGGTGATCGAGGCGCTGAACCGCAACATGCCTTTCGACCGGTTCACCATAGAACAGGTGGCCGGAGACCTGCTTCAGGATGCAACTGCCAAGCAAAAGGTAGGGACGGGATTCTTTCGCAACACCCTCAGCAACCGCGAAGGGGGCATGCCACTTGAGCAGCGACGGAATGAACAGGTGGTCGATCGTGCCAACACTCTGGGGACGGTCTGGTTGGGGTTGACCCTAGGCTGTGCCCAATGCCACGACCACAAGTACGATCCCATCACCCAGAAGGACTACTATCGGCTATACGCCTTCTTCGACAGCGCTCAGGAGTTCAACGTCGAAGCCCCTCTTCCGGGAGAGCTGGGCCCCTATCTCCACTCAAAGCAGGAGCACGACCGAAAGAGGAAGGAACTGCTGGAACAATACAAGGTTCCGCAGCTCTATGATACTTGGGAGAAGAAGGTCCTCGAAACCGCAAATCATCTCGATACTGCAGACCTGGAGTGGAAAATCGCCTGGGACAACCTCGGCTACGATCCCGACCATGGGGCGGATGGCGCCCAGGATCTGATTCGTATTCCAACTGCCCAACGGAGTCAGAAGACCCACGACTTTCTGGTCGATCACATGGTCAAGTCCTATGTCCTGGTGATCAGTGAGGAAAAGTTCAAGAAGATCAAGTTCAAGGAGTTACAGAACAAGCTGCGACAACTGAAGAAGCGATACCCACGCCTCAGTGAAGCGCAGACGTTGAGGGAGAATCCGACTCCGAGCAGGACCCACCTTCTGGTTCGGGGTGAGTGGAGTAATCGGGGAATCGAGGTGAAACCGGGTGTACCCGAGTTCTTGCCGGCTCTGCGTCCTCAGGACGGCGATCCGCCGCGATTGAGCCTGGCCAAATGGCTGGTCTCGCGAGAGAATCCGCTGACGGCGCGCGTCACCGTCAACCGCATCTGGCAGGAGTTCTTTGGACAGGGATTGGTGGTCAGTTCGGAGGACTTTGGGAGCCGGGGTGAGACGCCGACCTACGCCCGGCTGCTCGATTGGCTAGCCGTGGAGTTCATGGACAATGGCTGGGACGTCAAAGCGATCCAGAAGCTGATCGTCACCTCTGCCACCTACCGCCAATCCTCGAAGATCCGGGCGGATCTGCAGCAACGCGATCCCGACAACCGACTGTTAGCTCGTCAATCGCGAATTCGTCTGAGCGCCGAGTCGATTCGAGATACGGCGCTGGCGTCAAGCGGCCTGCTCAATCGAAGAATCGGAGGCCAGAGCGTCCGACCTCCGATGCCAAAGAGCGTGATCGAGCTGGCGTTCGGGATGAACGATTACGTCCAATGGAGCGAGAGTGAGGGAGCCGACCGCTATCGACGGGGCCTCTATATCTTCTATCAACGGACCATCCCCTATCCCCAACTTTCCACCTTCGATGCTCCCGATTCACTCAGTGCTTGCAGCCGCCGAGTGCGTTCCACCACTCCGCTTCAAGCGCTCAATCTGTTGAACGATCCGGTCTTCTTCGAGGCCGCGCGAGGATTGGCGGCTCGAGTGCTGCGGGAAAAACAGGGAACGGTGAGGGAGCGCATCGACTATGCCTTTCGCATATGCCTGGCGCGGGCCCCTCTACCCCACGAAAGTGAGTATCTGGTTGAGCACTACCGGCAACAGAAGGAGCTCTTGAAGCAGAATCGGAAAGCTGCCGAAGGCCTGTTTTCGGCTCAAGGAGTGGAAGGAGTCGATCCTGAGGAGGCTGCAGTCTGGGTAGCACTGAGTAGTGTCTTGCTCAATCTGGACGAGTTCTTAACCCGGGGGTAAGGATGGAACTGCAAAGATTCCTCGAGATTCATAACCGTCGTCGGTTTCTGCGCAACAGTGCTGCCGGCCTGGGGATGGCCGCACTCTGGGACCTTCTGGCCCTGGACGGCCTGATCGCCGCTCCGGGTAAGACGCTCCCTGATGTGAACCCGCTGGCTCCCAGGAAATCCCACTTCGCCCCCAAAGCCAAGAACGTGATCTTTCTCTACATGGCCGGGGCTCCCAGTCATATCGACCTCTACGATCCCAAGCCACAAATGAAACGGTGGGAAGGTCAGAGCCTACCCGAGTCACTGAGAAAGCAGTTTGGGAATCTGGCTTTCATCCGGCCCACTGCTCAGGTATGGGCAAGCCCGCGCAAATTCAAACGGCACGGTGAAAGTGGGATGGATTTCTGCGATCTTCTGCCCCATCTGAGCCAGCGTGCGGACGACATCTGCATGATCCGTTCGATGGTGACGAGCCAGATCAACCACCATCCAGGACAGCTGATGATGAACTGTGGCACTCCCCTGCCGGGTCGGCCCTCGATGGGCGCGTGGGTTACCTATGGTCTGGGAAGCGACTCACAGAACCTGCCGGGCTATGTGGTGCTCAGCTCAGGGCGGGGCACCAGTGCCGGTACTCAGAACTGGGCCAGTGGCTTTCTGCCATCGGTCTATCAAGGAGTCCCTTTTCGGCGCAGCGGGGATCCGGTCCTGTATCTGTCCAATCCGCCCGGCGTCACGAAACAGGTTCAGCGAGCACGGCTCGACGCCATCCGCTATCTGAACGAGCAGCAGTATCAGGAGACCGGAGACTACGAAATCGCCTCGCGCATCGCCTCCTACGAGCTGGCCTTTCGAATGCAAGCGGCGGCTCCTGGACTACTGGACTTCTCCGACGAATCAGCCTCTACCCTCAAGATGTATGGCGTCAACAAGGAGCCGACCAAGCCCTTTGCCACCAACTGTCTGCTGGCGAGGCGAATGGTCGAACGAGGAGTCCGGTTCGTGCAGCTCTTCCACGCCAGCTGGGACGATCATCAGGACCTGGACAAGAACCTGAAGAAGAACTGTGGCATCACGGACCAGCCCGCGGCGGCACTGTTGAAAGATCTAAAACAGAGGGGACTGCTGGACACCACCCTGGTAATCTGGGGCGGAGAGTTCGGGCGCACCCCAGTAGTTGAGGATCGCAAAGCCGGCGCCGGCAAGGAAAGCTGGGGACGGGACCATCACCGTCACGCCTTCACGATGTGGCTTGCCGGGGGAGGCATCAAGGGCGGGCAGGTGGTGGGGATGACAGATGATTTCGGATTCAACGTCACGCAGGATCCTGTCCACGTCCACGACCTGCACGCGACTCTGCTTCACTGCCTGGGCTTCGATCACGAGAAGCTGATCTACCGACATCAGGGTCGTGATTTCCGCCTGACCGATGTCGGCGGGCACATGGTCCCCGCGCTGCTGGCTTGATCAGAATCGCTTCCGATCACCGCCGGAATCAACTCTTCTTCCTGGGCTTCGAAGGTCGCATCTCAACCCGACTGATCAGGCACCGTGGATGCTGCTTCAAAGTGCTGATAACCACTTCGGCCACATCCTCGGAAGCCATCTTCCAAGAAGCGTCTGCCTCATCTGTGGGCGAAGCGGACCGAGTATCGACACTGCCCGGCATGACATAGGCGACTCGGATGTCGTGGTGCCTGACCTCCTCCATTAGAGCCTCACTGAACCCAGTCAAAGCAAACTTGGAAGCGTTGTAGGCAGAGCCTCCGGGAAAGGCATTCTTGCCGGCCAGGCTGCTGATGTTGATGATGAACCCCCCGCCGGTCTTCTTCATCTCTGGGACTGCGAAGTGACATCCGTAAAAGACGCCGTCCAGGTTGGTGCTGATCGTCGCTCTCCACTCCTCGACGGTCATCTCGTCGACATGCTTGAGGGCTCGAACAGCGGCAGCATTGTTGACCAGAATATCGATTCCTCCGAGTTGGGAGACACAAGAGCCAATGAGCGCCCGGACCTGCTCAGGGTCCCGCACGTCGCACGCTTGTCCCAACACCGGTCCGTCGCCCAGCCCACGGAGCGAAGCGACCGCCTCTTCGATCGCTGCTCCGTTCCTCGAGGTGACCATCACCCTCGCACCCTCGCGGACGAGTGCGCGAGCCACAGCAAAGCCTATCCCTCTGGTGCTGCCCGTGACGACAGCCCTTTTTCCTGACAAACTCATGCGAACTCTCCTGATTGAAGTAACGAGTCAAAAGTAGCATATTCCACCATGAGAGAAACGAAAAAGGCTCCTAGCCTGGGAAAGGGAGTTTCAATGGACCGACGAGATTTTCTGGCAGCTTCTGGTGGACTATCGGCTGTATCGGTTCTGCAAGGCTGCGGAACATCCTCGAAGCTCCCCGGTGACCGAAAAGCCATTCAGAAGCCTCTCAAAATGCATGTTGGGACCCAGCGTCCCAGCACGAATCCCGGAATGCTTCAGTTTTTCAAGCGGCACGGAGTCGACCATTGCTGTGGCTGGCCCCCTCCAGAAGAGGGCCGGCCCAAACGGGATTGGAAGTTTGAGGAGGTCGCCCAGCAGAAGGAGCTTTGCGAAAAGCACGGCTTGAGCATGGACATCATCGGGGTGCCATTCATGACGCCACTCCACATCGACAAGAATCCTGGCGCGGGCATCCTGCTGGGTGAAAACCCGGAACGGGACCGCGAGATCGAGTACCTCCAGAATCTCATTGTTGCCTGTGCCAAGGCAGGAGTGCCCTGCTTCAAGTACAACTTGCGCATTCTGGGCACAATGCGCACGGGACGCACATCCGGAGGTCGTGGCGGTTCGACCTACAGCACCTGGAAGCTCAGTAAGGCAAAACAGGATCCGCCGCTCACCAGAGCGGGACCGGTACCAGCCGAGGTCTTTTGGGAGCGGATCGAATACTTTCTGGAACGGGTGATTCCGGTGTGCAACGAATACAAGGTCCGCGCGGCCTGCCATCCCCATGACCCGGGCGTCCCTCCCGAAGGCTTTCAGGGGGTCGACAGAGTATTGGGCACTCCCGAGGGCCTGAAGAAGTTCGTCTCCCTACAGGAGAGTCCCTACCACGGTCTGAACCTATGCCTCGGGACTACTGCCGAGATGCTCCAAGACCCAGCCCGCGAAATTCACGACATCATCCGCTATTTCGGAGAGCGCAAGAAGATCTTCAACATCCACTTCCGCAACATCAGGGGAGGGCGGGATGACTTCATGGAGGTCTGGCCGGACGAAGGGGACATGAACATGGTGAATCTGGCCCTGACGCTGGCCGAAGTGGACTATCCGCATATGGTCATGCCCGACCACATGCCTCTACATCCGGATGATCCCGGAGCAAAGCAGGGCTTCGCCTTCGGATATGGTTACATCAAGGCCATTCTGCAAGCGATTGAGGCATTCGCCTAGAAGAGGTCGCACGTAACAACGTCGGAACGTCGCAGGTCGCAAATCTCTTGTCGCTGGACAGGTTGGCGAAGAAACCTCCCGAGCCATGGAAGCCTGAAGCGCGAGCGAGGGGTTGGACATCTGCGAGATTCTGCTGTTGTCCAGCTCTCTCCTCGAAACGTGGGGCATACTGCTAGCGAGTCAAGTCGTTCGCGGCTCTGTTGGCTGTAGCTGTTTCCGGTACTGTTCACTGATCACTTCACCACTGCTCACTATTCAAGTTTCAGGTTGGCGCTATCTTCGTATCCTACCCCTCGCCCCCGAGTGGACTGCCATCCAGAATGGCTGCTACACTGCTAGAAGTTTGTCTTGATTACATCGCGAATAGGAGATTTGAAACATGACTGAATCCACAACTGCCCTTCATGCCGCTATTCGAGCGGCAGACGACAACCTTGAATCAGCCTTCGGACAGGGTGATTCTGAAGGCATCTCCGGCCTCTATACCGACGCTGGAATGCTGCTGCCAACGGGCTCCGACCCTGTCACAGGCAAGCCCGCCATCCAGGCGTTCTGGCAGGGAGCGATGGACATGGGCATCAAGGGTCTGGGTCTGGAAATCGTGGAGCTGGAGGACCATGGAAGCACGGCGATCGAGGTTGGAAACTACACCCTCACCTCAGAGGGGGAAGAGGTAATCGACCGGGGCAAGTACGTCGTCATCTGGAAGCAGGAAGACGGGCACTGGAAGCTTCACCGCGACATCTGGAACACCAACACGCCCGCGGCGTCATGAATTGATCGGCTCCACCCATCCTAGCAGCCTGTCGGACTTGACTCACAGGCACTTCTGAAATTTGACGTTTGATCCAAAGTCTTGCACGACCAAGCACGAAATCGATGAATCGTCTGATCTGCGGCGGTGATTTGGCCGCTGAAACGACCTGGCCCACCTCTTCAGAGGGTGGCACGGGCCAGCTTCGGCTGGCGGCAGGCGAGGTTGTACATTCTTTTCAGATTCCAGGCGATGCTGGCCAGAGTCCACTCCCCGTCTGCCGCCTCCGCTCCTCGGAGAGAGAACTGCGCAAAGCCCATCACCGATTTGATGATCCCAAAGACGGGCTCGGGGACAGCTTTGCGTTGCCCGTAGATGGCTCGACCCGCCGGGGTCTTCAACCGGTAGCTCATCTGCTCCACCGCATCGGCGTCTTCCCCGGGTGGCTCCGGTTCTTTCCAGCGTTCGTTCGGCGGCAAGTGGTGGGCTTCCCGCTCGACCGCAATATAGGGAAGGACCGCATGCTCGCTACAAAGCTCCACGTTGGCACCACTGAAGTAGCCGTTGTCGGCCAGCAGCTCCTGGGGCCGACCCAACGACTCCGGCAATGCGTGCAGCGCCGCCAGGGCCGGTTTCAGTTCTTTCTTGTCATTGGCGTTTGGCGTGACATGAACGGCCACAATCAACAGACTGTCGTTATCCACCAGGGCCTGAGCGTTGTAGCATTGCTCAAATCCCCCGCCCGAGACCGGCATGATCCGAGAATCTTCATCCGTCAGATTGATCTGATCCTGGTCTCGGATTCCTCCTCGGGGCGGTTTGGGTTCGCGACCCTTCGGTTTGTTTCCCCTTTTCCTCTGGGCTTGCCGCTTGGCCACCTTCCCTTCATATTCGGCGTGCTCGGCCGCCTGCCGCTCGGCCGCCCGCTCGACCAGCTTCTGCTTCGCTTGATCGATCGCTTTCAACCGTGCTTCCCGCCGCGCCAGCTCGGCCGGGATGTCCATCCCTTCCGTTTCTTCTCGTCCATCCGCTTCCTCGGCCAGCTGCATCAACTCGTCCACTTCTTCTCGCAGCCGCGCTTCCAGTTTCTGGATGTGCCCCCAGCTCAACGCACTGTGCTTGGAGGCATTGGCTTTGACCTTCGTGCCATCCAAACTCACTCGGCCCAACTTCAGAAATCCCATCGCCTGGGCCAGCAGCAAGATCTCCACAAACAGCGGCTTCAGCTCTTCCAAAAACCGCTTTCGGAAATGGGCTATGGTGTCGTGATCCGGATGCGTGTTGCCGGCGAGGTAGCGAAACGCCACCGAATCGTAGGTGGCTTGCTCCAACTTCCGACTCGAAAACACCCCCGTCGCATACCCGTAAAACAACAACGCCAGCATCACCGCCGGATGGTATCCTTCCGATCCCCGTTTCGTGTAGGAATCCTCCAACTTCCTCAACTCCAGCTTGCTCACCACCTCCACCACGAAGCGAGCCAGATGCGTCTCCGGCAGCCATTCCTGCACCGAAGGAGGAAACAGATAAGGAGTCTCTCGATCTACTGTTCTAAATCGATTCGCCATACACTAATGATGCCCGTTCGGTGTGACCTCGAAAGTCCGACAGGCTGCTAGAAGGAACATCGCGACAATCAGTCCACTCCTGAGTGTGTCAGGGCAACGGCTGGTCGGAGGCGAAGCGGCGCAGCACATTGTCGGTGAGACGCGAGACATTGTTGTCGTACTCGTTATAGGAAAGACTGCCACACCAACTGATCGATCCCACCGAGAACACGGCACCGCCCTGAGGCCCCTCGAAGTAGACGATGTCCGACCGGATCAGTGAGCTTTCACTACCGAAGAGGGATCCACTCAGGTCGTAGAGATCTTCCAGGGCACACTGGTAGCTCTCTGAATGGCCGAAGGATGAGGCCAGCAAGAGCGTGTGGGCAGGGCTGCCCATCGAAAGATCGAAACGGTCAATTTCAAATCCTGCGGCTCCACGCTTGAAGACCAGTGAATCGAAATCACCGATCAGCTCGTCCGAGGCAATCCCCTCGAAAATGAAAGCGGCTCTGGGGTCAAAACTATCCGGCTTGCGACGATAAGGACGGTTCTCTCCGCTTCCCATCGACGCGAACCCTACACCGACCAGCTTCTGTGCCGCCCGGTTCCGGTAGCGCCATAGTCCACCGAGCTCACCGGTCGTGCTATGGTGATACTGTCCCGGTTCGGCCTCGCAGCTTCTGCTGCCCGCCCAGCGCCTCACCTCAATAGCGTGCGGGCGCTCCGGATCGACTGACGTGACCCAGTAGAAGCCGTTCCCTCCCAGATACATGAAGCGGCCTCCCCCTGCCTGATACGATTGCAGGCCATCGATCATCTGCCGGGTCCAGTACTCGGGATGGGTGCCCGTGAGGACGACCCTGTAGGGAGCGAGCAATTTGGCACCTTCGTGATGAAGATCCTCATCGGTGATAACGTCGTACTGGTGGGACTTGGCATCTAGCCAATCCACCAGGTGGAGGTCTGCGCTGAACAGATGTGGTGAACCCGCGCCTATGGACAGTGGTGGAAGGTAGTATCCCGGCCTCAGGTTAAGGATCGGCCGTAGGCGGGAGGAATATGAGACGCAGCTGCCATCTGTATGCAAATCGTACAAACTGTGGAGTCGCTCGTCGACGATGAACTGGTCTTCAGGACACGACGAACCCGGCTCCAGACCCTTTACCTCCATCCGGTCCGGATTGTTGAATTTCTGATCGGCGTAGGCGAGATAGGTCAGCGTGGGCACGAGGAAGGCAATGTCGGCGGAGGCGGTGCCCTTTTTGGGCCTGACGAAAAACGGAATCGAGTCCTCGGCATCTGAGGAAGTCAGTCGCGCGGCGTAGACACCACTGGGGAAGTCCGCCGGTAGGGCCAACTCGAAATCGACTTCCCACCCAGCATCCTCCAGGTCGTCATCATGAAAATGGATCGCGCCGTACTCGGCTGGAGCCGCTTTATAGTCGACTTCGTTCCCGGTCCAGTTGTGCCCGGTGACGGCCCTGGTCGGCATGTTCACGGTACGGCCATGTAACTGCTGGGGCCCAGTATCTGTAACCGTCTTCCCAGAAATGCCGACCGAGAAATCCCAAGCAGCGAGCAGCGACCCGCTCACATCACCGGGCGCTCGGCCAACTTTGAGAAGCTCGATTTCGTTGGCATCGAGGGCTCGCCCGAAAAGGCAGGGACGGTCGATCTTACCGTTGAAGTGCCCCGCTACCTGGCTCGGCGCGCCATCCGCCCGTTTCCAGTGGGCCGCCATAAGCAGGGAAGCTGAACCTGTGACCACCTCACGCTGCTCGACAGCATCCCCAACCACCGATTCAGATTCATCCAACGGCCACTGGGTCAGCGGTGCCTGATACAGCTCCACCCTTCCCTTCCCCGGCTCATACGTGGCCGCCACGAAGTACCACTGTGACGGTGTCAGCGCCTTACCCGATTGAACTTTCTCGACTTGACCTTGCCCATCGCCAATCCATAGTCCCAAGCCACGATCTCCGTCGATGAAAAGGCCATAACCTGCCTGTTCGGAGTCGGACCACTGGGTCAGGATCCCCTGGACACCGCTATTTGGCGTCGTAGGACAGATCCAGGCCTGGAGTGTGAACCCCTGGGTGTAGTCGAGTGCTGAAGCATCCGCTACAACAACAAAAGATCCACGGTGGAGTTCCTGGAGGCGGCCCGGGTATTCCCCGCTTACCGGCGTGGCTATGGCCTTCTGCTTTACGCCAGGACCTTTGGGATTGGGATCACCGTGAGTCAGGCGTACGATCTCGGCTCGGTAGGTGGACGATTTGCTGCTGACCATGAAACGGATGCTCTGCCCTTGCTGGACGCTCAGCCGGTCGCTGTAGCCGACAATCTTCATTGCAGTCTCCCCCCTTCCCTGAGCATCCATCAATTGACAACCGGAACGCTCGGGCGTTAAATGTGCGATGCCTGGGAAACGAGTTTGTGATTGGCCACGGCTCGTCAGGGTTTCGTCCCATTTTTTTTAGAAAGGGTAACACAATGGCAGAAGCGAAAAGCAAGCTGAAAAGAGATCGTCTTTACACGGAAGACGACGCCGATCTGGGCTTGATAAAGGATCGACGAATCGCAGTGCTCGGCTACGGCAGTCAAGGACACGCCCAGGCTCAGAACATGAGAGACCAGGGCCTGAATGTGATCGTTGGCAATGTGGAAGACCGCTTCGCTGAACAGGCGCGCGGCGACGGTTTTGAGGTCGTTTCCATTGAGGAAGCAGTCAAGCGGAGCGAAGTGATCCTGATGCTGATTCCCGATGAGGTCCAGCCCCAGGTCTATTCCGCCGAGATCGGACCGAACCTGACAAAGGACCACCTGCTGGTTTTCGCCAGCGGATATGCGGTGCACTTCGGGCTGATCAAGCCGCCCGACTTTCTGGATGTCATTCTCTCCGTTCCCACGTGTGTCGGTGCGATTGTTCGCGAACGCTATGCGCGGGGCCAGGGAATGTTTGGTCATTTCGGGGTCCACCAGGATGTTTCCGGAAAGGCACACGAGTTGGCTCTGGCTGTGTCCATGGGTATCGGAATCCTCCGCTTTGGCGCTACCAAGACCACTTTTGGTGATGAGGTTGCGATTAATCTCTTCGCCGAAGCCGCCGGCCTGAGCGGAATGGTCAAATACCTGCTAATGGCCTTCGAAGTTCTGATTGAAGCCGGCTTTTCGGCAGAAAAGGCGTACGGCGAGACCTTCTACGAGTTTCAATTCGTTACGGAGTCGATGTGTCGTATGTCCTTCAGCGACGCGGTTGCCTTCGGCTCCCCCACGGCCACCTACTTGGGACTGACCAAAACCGGGGATGTAGTCACCGAAGATATCAGGGAGAGGATGCACAAGATGCTCAAGCGCATCCAAGCGGGTGAACTGGTACGTGAGTGGAATCTGGAGCAACTCGCTGGAAGCCCCGTCCTGAATCAGTGCCGCCGGGAAATCATGGAACACCCCATCAGTGAGGTGGAGAAGCTCTTTCTGGAGAGGAAGGAAGCTTCAGGTGGAGTCTGAGGGCTTACCGGACTTCAGGGGTTGACGCCTACGCCGAAGGTGTTATTGCGGGTAGCCCAGGGTTGGCAATGCGAAGCGAGCTACCCTGGGTCTAGATCGATAAAATACTTTACCCCATCGGGGTTATTGCCGACCGGCAACGTGCTGGCAATAACACTTTCAGTGTAGAAATAACAGGGACAACTCCAGTTGGGTCAAGGTCTCAGCTCAAGACCCGCCCCATGCCTCGGCGAGATTATTGCTCCAGCCCAGGATGAACATTGCGACAACCAGAATCAGGATGGCAAAAGCCATGACGGCTCTGGGTTTTCTGCCGCTGCCCGTCCACTCGCCGCTGATGGCCCCCCACAGATTGGCACTGAGGATTCCCATTGATGCCAGAATTGGAAAGCCGATCACTTCACCCCAGGTTCCCGATTTTCCAGGTCCCGATTCCGTATAGGAGCAAACCCATCGGTCCCAACAGCCCCATGATCAGGCCAATGACGTAGTCGAAGGACGGACGAGCCATCAGCCCCCAACTCTTCTGTTTCGTGATCACGATGGCGCAATAGGCTACGTTGACCAAGGAACCGGCACTCATCCCAATCGCCCAGATCACATTGAGGGCAAGAAAGGGGAGGGTTCCTCGACTCTGGGCTATCTCGGCGATGGGAGCCCCATACGCGAAACTCAGGTTGATCATGGGATTGAGAAGTCCCGACAGAATGGCGGCAATCACTCCGTGCTTGACGCGAATATCAAGCTTCCACTGCTTGACGTCTCCATCTGCACTGCTCGAGCTGTCCTCGGAAAGCTGCTCCTTCAGGTGTCCAGCCCAGGAGCAAAAGAGCACTCCCACAACGGCTACCAGGACCCCACCCATGATAATCTTACCCTGCAGCGAAAAGAGGTCCTCTGGATGAAGCAACACCAAGGGAGAAAGGGCTCCAATCGCTGACCCCAGCCCGACCGCGATGGCGTAGCTGAGGGCCATGCCCGCCATCTTCAGAGAGAGTCCGAAGAAAACAGCACCGAAGCCAAAGGCAAAACCGAAGATGAATACCAGGAATATATCGATCCCGGATGCTTCCTGGAGCACTCCGATGAAATCATTCACCGTAAAGTAGCTCAGAATCCATGGGATCATGCCGAAGGAGATCAGGGAGTACACCATCCAAAGATGTTCCCACTTCCAGACCTTGATCCACTTCAGCGCGAGGCCAAGACCACCGTCAATGAAAGCCCCCAGGAAGATTAGGGCGATGCCGACAACGATATGAGCAGAATCACCAAACATTTCTAGTACCTACTTTCAATTTCAGCGAGGATAAGGAGGCCCAGGACCTCGAGAATCGACACTAGAGCTGCGCGAGCCGAGAGTCCAGTAGTGTATATCGTATTCCAGCTGAGAAAACGAGCAGAAAACCAACTCGGCGAGAGCAGGGTCGCCAGAAAACAAGTGCATACAACGCCAGCACGATCTGTATACTGGTGACCTTGAAAAACCGAACCGTCACACCCAGGAGATCATCAGTGCAGGTTGGAAACAGACTTACACGACGGGAACTGCTCAAGAGTGGGGCAATATCCGCGGGAGCCCTGGCTGCTCTTCCTTTCTGGGGCGGCTGCCGACCCGCCGATGGGCCGGGCACTGGCGAAGAAGGTCTAACCCTCCGGACCTGGAGCCCTGACACACGGGACGCCGCGCTGGCCTCGGAAAGGTGGTGGCATGATGCCTTCATGGGCGCCAATCCTCAACTTCGTGTCAAGCAGCTGACCGTGCCCTACGACGAGGACACGGTCAAGCTGAAGGCCGCCCATCGAGCCGGCAGTAGCGTGCCGGACATCATCTGGACCTACAATCAATTCCTTTACGCCTATGGCCTCGAGGGTCTGGTCCGGCCTATCAACGATCTCCTGGCGGAGATCGGTCTGGATCGCTATCCCCAGAAGTTGCTGGATGGGATCCGAGTGGACGGCACCTACTACTCCGTCCCATTCGTGGGCTTCCCCTTCTTCATCTATTGTCGCAAGGACTTGTACTCAGCCAAGGGACTGCGTCAGCCGGAGACACATGAGGAGCTGCTGGCGAACATCGAGGCCCTCCACGATCCTCCTGACCGGTACGGTTACCTACTGACCAACCAATTCATCTCGGACACTTTCAATCTGAAGACGGCGATGTGGACCCACGGAGCGTACTTCTTCGATGCCGAGGACAACCTGGCACTGGACCGTCCCGAGACACTCCAGGCCTGGACTTTCTACAAGGAGCTCGGGAAGTACTCCCCGCCTGGATCCCTGGCTCAAGGTGACCTGGAAAGCCGGGAGCTAATGCTCGACGGCAGGGTCGCCCACATGTTCACGACTACGAGCTTCTCCGCCGATTTCGGCCCCGAGGACTTCGCCCGACAGGGAGCGTTTCTGTACCCGAGCAAGCCGGGTGCGAAGGGGGCATCGCTGGACTTGAATGCATTCGCCCTGCCGGCCAGGTCGAAGCAGCCCGAACTTGCCAAAGACATGATCGGCTTCCTCCTCGAGCCTGCGAACTTCGAAGAATTCCTGATCCGCACCGTGGTGGGTTGGGTTCCGATGCTGGAAGATGCCTGGACTGACCGCTATCTGAATCACCCTCGAATCGCCCCGGTGAGAGAGTACCTGGAGATCGGCCAGGTGTCTCAGAAGACTGGAGTCGTGTCCACCGGATACTTTGGGCCTTCTCCACGCGCTCAGATCCTGGTAGCCACCGACATCGAAAAACAGATTGGGGACCGTTTGGTAGTCTTCGATCAGAGCCCCGAAGAAGTCCTGGAGTGGGCCAACTCGGTGCTGCAAAAGGCCCTCGCCTAGCGAGTTGATGCGTGCTTCAGACTTGAAACACAGCGTGTACGTGCAGATTGCGGGGGTAGCCTTGACCGCACCCGCCATCCTGCTCCTGTCGCTGGTCGTCGTCCTGCCCTTCGTCACCGCAGTCTGGTGGAGCTTCGCTCCGGAACCCGACTCCGGGTTCACGCTGGCTGGCTATCGTTGGCTCTTCGATCCCTCGTTCTTCGAGGCCTTCAAGAACAGCCTCTACATCGGCGTGGGATCGGTTGTACTGGAACTGCTGGTCGCCATCCCCGCAGCGATCCTGCTTAACCAGGCCATCCCCGGCCGAGGCTTTTGTCGGGCGGCGTTGATGCTGCCCTGGGCCGTTCCCACCATCGCGGTCGCCGCATCTTTCCTGTGGCTGGCCAATACCAACTATGGGTTGTTCAACCAGTTGGGTCTCGCGCTGGGCGTGCTGCAGGCTCCGGTAGCGTTTCTAGGGTCTCCCGCACTAGCCCTGCCCAGCGTGACGGTGGCACATGCATGGAAAGGATTCCCCCTGGTTTTTGTCATCATCCTGTCCGCCCTTCAATCACTTCCTCCCGAACTGATGGAGGCAGCCAAGGTAGACGGGGCCGGCAAGAGGTCTCAGTTCACGCATGTGGTCTTGCCTCATCTGAAACCGTCGATTGGCCTGGCAGGAGTGCTATCGGGTATCTACAACTTCTCCCTATTCGACATCACCTTCCTTCTTACCGGCGGTGGACCCGCCGGAGTGACCACCACGCTACCGCTACTGCTCTACTACCAAGAGTTCAAAGCACTCGACACGGGTCGGGCAGCGGTGGTGGGAATCTCGATCTTTGTGGCCGGCTTGATGGCACTTATGGCACTTCGGTGGAGCCCCCTGGATAGAAGGGCTGGAAACGCGTAGTGGCCACGGGATCCCCACGGCGGCTCAACTCCGGCACTGGACGCATACCCGTCGCTACTTCGCCTTTTGGGCGCTTGCAATCTAGGGTCCTGGGCATTCTTGCGCTCGTCGCCACGCTAATGATTCTCTTCCCTTTCCTCTGGATCGTGCTTTCCTCTTTCCGAGACCCGCAGAATTTCCTGTCGCTAGATCTGGGCGACGCCCTCCCCAGGAGCTTCGATCTCTCCAGTTATCGACTGGCCCTGGGTCGCACCGATCTGTTTCGCTGGGTCGGGAACAGTCTCCTGGTGGCAGCGTCGACCACGGCGCTGTCGCTGTTGGTTTCAGCTCCAGCAGCCTTCGCTCTGAGTCGTCTGGATTTCAGGGGCAAGGCTACCCTACAGTGGTTCAGCATGACCAGCTATGCCGTGCCCTCGATCATCATCGTGGTGCCGCTCTTCTTGATCCTGGTGAGGCTGGGACTGAACAATTCCTATGCTGGCCTGATCCTGGTCCATGCTACATTTACCATCCCCTTCTCGACCTGGGTGCTGCGAGACTTCTACCGGTCAATTCCCCCCGACCTGGAGGAGGCAGGTTACGTCGATGGAGCCGATTTGCTGCGCGTCCTCCGATATATCGTCCTCCCTTTGTCGGTCCCCGGATTGCTGGCCGCGGGTGCGTACGCTTTCATCCTCTCCTGGAACGATTTCCTGTTCGCTCTGGTGATCATGGACAACGCCGAGGCGTATACTGCACCGGTGGGGGTGCATGCCTACTTCACGGGTCGATACCTGGGTGAGTCGACCTGGGCGCAACTGATGGCTGCAGGCTCGATCGTGAGCCTTCCCAGTGTCCTCCTCTTTGGATTTTTCCAGCGCTACCTGGTGTCCGGCTTCTTGAGGTCAGGAGTGAAAGGTTGAACGAGAGGTGGCCCCTTGGCTGATGTCGGACTGCAGGGCGTAACGAAGATCTACCCTGGAGACGTCGTGGCGGTATCCGACCTGACGCTGCACGTGGAGCATGGTCAGTTCGCAGTCCTTCTGGGCCCCTCCGGATGTGGCAAGTCCACTACCCTGCGTTTGATCGCGGGGCTGGAGGATCCGGACCAGGGAGATATTCTCATTGGTGACAAGGTCGTCAACAGCCTCCCTCCCCAGCGCCGGGATCTGGCCATGGTGTTCCAATCCTATGCCCTCTATCCTCACATGACCGTGGCTCAGAACATGGGTTTCGGCTTGAAGATGCGGGGTGTGCCCACCGCTGAAAGCCGTGATCGCGTCTTGACCACCGCCCGACTGCTGAGTCTAGAGGAGCTGTTGGAACGCTATCCGGGCCAGCTCTCGGGTGGGCAGAAGCAGCGTGTGGCCGTGGGTCGAGCGATCGTGCGGAAACCCGCGGTTTTTCTGCTGGATGAACCGCTCTCCAACCTGGACGCTCAGCTCCGAACCGAGACCCGGGTCGAGCTCTTGAAGCTGCAGCGGCAATTGAATGGGACTTTTATCCTGGTCACGCATGACCAGGTCGAGGCGATGATGCTCGCGGATCTCATCGCCGTCATGAAGGACGGAACGCTGCAACAAAAGGGTACGCCGGAGGAGATCTACAGCAGGCCGGCAAACCTGTTCGTGGCTGGCTTCGTCGGTTCTCCCACGATGAACCTGGTGAAGGGTGACCTGGTCTGTGAGGAGGGTACCTGGTCCCTCCGGGGAAAACTTCCCTTGAGGCTCCCTGAACTGGATCCAGGACTGCTGCACCTCGAGGCGAATTCATCCATCGTCCTGGGCTTTCGTCCTGAGGGAGCACGCCTCTCCCCGACCGGCGAGATTCAGCTTCAGATCGAGCTGGTGGAAAACCTGGGAAGCCAGAAATTCATCTATGGCTCCACCGACGGGGGGCAGAAGCTCAGGGTGGGTACGGACCCCGACTCTCCGGTCAAGGCCGATGAGACCGTTTCTATCTCAATTCCCCCTGAGAGCCTGCACTTCTTCGAGGCGAAAACCGGCAGGCGGATGCCGCGGGACGCTTTCTGACGGCGTTGTCAGCCATTAGACGACTCCGGGTCAACAGGCAACTTGAACCCTACGATTCAGAGCTGCGGTCCGTTGACAATCATTAGGAGGCTTTTGTCCGATGGATCTAAGGAATCGAATGCGACCGGTCCATCCAGGCGAAATACTTCGGGGGGAGCTCGAGACACTCGAAATGTCGGCGTCGGCTCTAGCGAAAGCGCTCGATGAAAGATGAAGATCAGGCGGCGTGGGGCTTGATTCGAGTCTCGATCTTCTTGCCTACCTGAGTCTCTCCGACTCGCAGTCACCGCGTTGATGACGGCACCGCCAGGGGCGGTAGGCTCCAGCGTTCGCGCCTGCGCACTGAGCCGATCTCCGGCCCCTGGAGGGTGTGTCTGTGCACGAAGGCGATTGCCTCCTCAATCGCCCGAACCGGCAGGGATCGCATCTCCGCCTGGTCCAGGATTCTAGCCTTGTTGCGGCCCTGAAAGCGACCGGCCTGGATCCAGGTGTCGGGAAAGTAGCGCTCGCGTTCGCGGCAGAAGACGATTATGCCTCCGACCGTCGGCACGCTTCGGCCCTGGTACCGGGTGACCAGCCGGAGGCTCTCCAGGTCGCTACGGCGAAGCTTCCGCACCGACTCGAACAACTCGGAAGCAGCTCGGAAGTCCATGACTTCCGAGTCGAGATCCGGCATCGGCTGCTCGTCGTAGGCCTCGCCGTGAGCGTAGCGGCGGAGCTCTTCCACCAACGCCCGGTCGGCACGGCGGTTGGTCGACCCGACGCGTACATAGACTCCGTGATCCGGCCCCTCCTTGTTTAGGTGGGGGGGGCGGGCGGGACTCGGGAACATGTGGACGGCCAGGACCTGGCTTCGTCGCCAGGGCAAGACCTCGAGCTCCGGCAAGAGCCGCGGATGCGCCGGTCCTGGTGCTGTTCGACGAGGGGCTCATCCGAGAAACGCCTGGGATCGGAGGGGTGCGAGGCCCCCTTGATCGATCTGGCCCGCCAGATTGCCGGCGAGAAGGGCATCAAGGGCAGGCACCACACCCAAGAAATGTGTTGGAGCCGACGCTAGCCTTGTATCCGTTTCTCTCTGCTGGACGTGTCTGCGCAACTCAACACCGACGTTAGAAGTAGATCGCGGGGAACATGAGTTAGCAGGGTTGGGAGAAAGGAGTAGATACCGGATGGTTATGGAGGTGGTAGAATCTGTTTCTAAGGAGACCCTCGATGGGAGACTTTGCGAAGCGGATCACCGTCGATGCCGAACAGTGCGGGGGGCGGCCCTGTATTCGGGGAATGCGTATCCGGGTCACAGACGTCCTCGATCTGCTCGCCGCTGGGCTGTCGACTGAACAAGTTCTAGAGGAACTTCCCGATCTTGAGCCCGACGACATCCGGGCGGCCCTCAAGTTCGCCAGCCGCCGAATTGACCACCCGGTGGTGGCTGCTTGATCGTATGGCTTGATGCGCAACTATCACCAGCGCTTGCCCTATGGCTGACCTCCACTCAACGCGTGAAAGCCTCCGCGGTCCGTGATCTCGGTCTTCGTGACGCAAACGATCAGGAGATCTTTCTTGCTGCTCGGGAGGCTGGGGCAATCGTAATGACGAAGGACGGTGACTTCGTGACGCTTCTCGATCGGCTCGGACCACCGCCACAGATCATTTGGATTACTATCGGTAACACTTCCAATGTCCACCTCCGTGATGTGCTCGCGCTCCGACTTCACACAGTCCTTGATCTTGTGGAGAGAGGAGAGGCTCTGATTGAGCTCGGCGAAGTACCGTGAGTAAGGGCTTCTAACAGCGGCATGGAACTTCGCGTACAGCGGGCTCTTTTGCTACCTCCTTCATTCACACCGGCAACGTCCGAATCCGGCGGGGCGATGTTTACGACGAGTTCAAGGCCTATTTCCGGAAGCATGAAGTCGAAGGCCCAGGAAAAGCAGCTAGGGAAAGATGAGTAAGTCACCGCCAAGGTCTGCCAACGCACGCAAGTCGCGGCCTAACGCGAAGTCACTGTGATCGGTTGAGGAATCAAGGAAGGTAGACTCATTCTGTCTATCTCACAAATCCAGGATCAGCAGGTTCGGCTGGCAGCCTTCAAGTGGCTGAGCGAGCAGGTGGACCGTCAAGGCGACGTGCTCCACAATAGTGGAGGTACCGTCTCCATACCCAGGAACTTCTGACAGCATGCACGACCGTCAACAGGAGACTCGATGAGAAATCCTTCGGAGGAGGACTTTCCCCGATCTTGAACGAAAACGACAAAACACCTCGAAAGACGTTTCTACCCAGCGCGCTCATTGGTGCAGGGGCTCTTGCGGCAGGGATCCTATTGGGTTTCCTGCTCTCGAGGCCGGGCAGCCCAGGCTCACCCGCGGGAAACCTCGAGCTCGAGCAGTTTCGGTTCGTCGAGGAGAACTCCATGTATGCTCTTCAAGCTGAGTCGTCTCGTTCGGTGGTAGTGCCAAAGGAGGACTACTGGTGCGTTCAGGACAAAATTGACGCCTATGTCCGCGAGCAACAGGAACTCCTCGATCTGGACCCGCAAGGTGACCCGCTGGGCGAGGAAGCGGTCGAGGTATGGTATCAGGAGACGGTCGATCGCTTTCTCGACTCACTCCCGGAACGCCCCTGTCCTATCAGCGGTGAGTTGGCTCCCGTTTTCGAAGCCGCTTTCTCGAACAATGGCAACAGGACCCTGGCGGTATCGGGCCTCGAGTTGCTACTCCTTCGCGCCGATTTGCCCGCGGAAGCTCCCGGGGAAAGGCTAACGTATGGGATGCCGGATGCTCCGGACCGATATGCACTGAACTTGTCCGAAGCGGGGATTCACCAGCGAGATCAGGACAAGTTTCTCTGGATGCCCCTGGACCCGCCTATCACCGTCACTGAAGACTCCCCTGTCCGGGTTGAGTTCGTCTTCTACTCCGACTGGCAGGAAGTGGCGTGGTACGAGGTCCAGTTGCGTTTCCAGGTTTCGGACGGCAGCACCGCGACGACTCCCATCTTCAATATCAAGATGTAACGTCCATGTGCAAGGAAAGCGGCGGGTACGCCGGACCCAGCTGAGCCGACACCTGCAGATCGGCTTCCGTCCGTCCCTGGCGAGACGATCACGGCAGTGCGAAGGCGACGAGCTTCCCCCCGGCGGTCTTGTTGTAGTCGTTGCCCCCACCGGCGGCGATAACCACGAACTGCTTACCGGTCTTCCGGCCCAGGTAGGTCATCGGGGTGGCGTGCCCGCTGTCCGGTAGTCTGGTGACCCACAGTTCCTCTCCCGTATCTTTGTCGAACGCCCGGAACCGCTTGTCGTTAGTGGCCCCGATGAAGACCAGGCCGCCGGCGGTGACAACTGCGCCTCCCAGGTTGGGTGCGCCCGTCTTGGGAATTCCGCGCTGTATGAGCTCATCCACTACCCCCAGCGTCGACTGCCAGCGGAACTCACCGGTCTCCAGGTCGATGGCCGTCAGCGAGCCCCAGGGTGGCTTCTGGCAAGGATACTTGTTCGAGTCCCAGAAACGACCCCATTTGGTGCCTCGCACCCGGTAGGGCGTCTTGGAGCTCTGAGGACGCTCGACCATTCGGTAGAGACCGCCCACATCCATGGAGTTGACGTAGAGAACACCGGTGCTGGGGTCGAAGGAGGCGCCACCCCAATTCCCTCCCCCATTGGTGCCGGGGAACATGACGGTCAGCTTAGTACCGATGGGACGAAACAGGGGACTCTCCACCACGGCGTCCTTCACCATCTCCAGGCACTCTGCCCGGGACTCGGGTGTGACATCCGTGATGTCGTCCATCGTCATGGTCTGCCGAGCGTAGGGAGGAGGCTTCACCGGAAAGGGCTGGGTTGGAGAGGAATGCTCGCCGGGAAGGCTACTGCGGGGTACGGAGCGCTCCTCGATCTCGAACAGCGGCTGGCCGCTGAGCCGGTCCAGCAGATAGACAAAACCAACCTTGCTGATCTGGGCAACTGCGGGGATCTCCCGGCCGCCGCGACGCACGGTCACCAGGTTCGGCTGTGCAGGTAGATCCCAGTCCCAGAGGTCGTGACGTATGGTCTGGAAATGCCAGCGCCTGCGACCGGTCTTACAATCGAGGGCGACGACGCAGTTGGAGAACAGGTTGTCCCCTTTGCGGTCTCCTCCGTAGAAGTCGGTGCCGGCTGAGGTAAAGGGGATGAAGACCATCCCCCGGGTCTCGTCCACACTCAGAAGGGACCAGGCATTCACTCCTGACCTATCCTTCCAGGAATCCCCTTCCCAGGTGTCGTGGCCGACTTCGCCCGGCCGGGGCACGGAGTGAAAACGCCAGAGCTCCTTTCCGGTCCGGGCATCGAAACCGCGGATATCTCCTGGTGGACCCTGGGGCTCGCTATCGCTGACCCGGCTCCCTGCGATCACCACATCTCCGCAAACTGCGACGGGCGAGGTGAGGTAGTAGCGAAGATTCGGGAATCTCTCGGTCATCCCCCTGCTGAGGTCCAGCATCCCCCGGTCGGCGAACTCAGGGTCGGGCTTGCCGGTCGCGACGTCCACCGAGAACAGCCGAGCCATCTGATCGGCCAGGAAGATCCGCCCTCCTTCGCCACCGCTCCAGTAGGCGAGCCCCCGGCTGGTGTAGAGGCTGACTCGGGCTGTTTTGTCGAATTTCGAGTCGAACTCCCAGAGCCGATCTCCCGTCTCCGGGTCCAGCGCCAACAGCCGGTGGAACGGGGTAGCCACATACATCACCCCGTCGATCACCAGCGGGGTAGCCTCGAAGGCCGAAAGGCGAGAGAGCTTGGTGCCGTCACTGAAGTCACCGGTATCATGCACCCACGCAACCCGCAGCCGGGAGACGTTCTCCTTGGTGATCTGCTTCAGAGTGGAGTAGCGGCTACCGCCGGCATCACCCCCATAGTGGGGCCACTCCTGGGCGTGAACCGCTGGCATGAGCAGAAAGAAGGGACAAAAAGCAGCGGAGAGTATCTTCCAGAACAAGGTCACCTCAAGATTAAGTACACTAAGTCGTGTGTGGCTCAGCAAAACCCTACAGGCTTTCTTGCAGCCTGGCTACCCGGGGGGACAGCTGTAAGATAGAGACGCTCCATCGGAAGTTCTAACAGGGGTTGCCGAGCCCGGGTTTCCAACCGATAAGAAAAGAAGTAAGCTCCAAGTGTCTGGGCTTGGAAGAAGTTGGGCTTATCGGAATCAAATAACTGTGGGACTACCTGGTGGAGTGGACCAGGCGGAGGAACAGGAATGCAGCAAACCTACCTGGTGGGAAGATCTTGTGAGGCCTGGTGTACGAAATGCAAGTCGGAAACGGAGCACACCATCATTGCCCTGGTAGACAGCTCGCCAAAACGAGTTGAGTGTAATAGCTGCCATGGTCAGCATAATTTTCGTCTGGCGCCAGTTCAGCGTAAGCAAACAAAAGCGAAGGCTTCCGGGTCACGTCCAACCAGCCGTAAGAACACACGCTGGGAAAAACTGGTCCCAACGGACGACAGCGTAGAGACCCGGCTCTACTCGATGGTCGAACGATTTGAGACCGACGAGATCGTGAAGCACAAAAGTCTGGGGATCGGGATCGTGCAGCAAGTCCAGCCGGGAAACAAGATTGAAGTCCTCTTCGAGTCGGGCAAGAGACTTCTGGTCCACGGACGTTGAAGCGACGAGGGTTTACTAGCGCGATCGCGTGAACAGCCCAACACAACCTCCTAGAGAAGCGCCGACGAAAGCCACCCCAAGCAACTAGCCGGTCATCCTTGTATGATACCCGTGGTGCTGTGCTAGTACCCTGTCAATTTAGAGATTGTGGGTTATGGACGAGCAATGGTGGTCGAAGTCAAGGCGCGCGGCCACAGGCATAGCAGGGCTACGTCGAGGACGCGCAACGCAGAGATCGGCCGCCAGGGCCGTCCAGAACCTACAATCTCGGGTTCTCCTGGGCCTACCGGTTCTAGGAAACTTGGCGGATATCGGATCGATTCCTCACGAGCGGCTTGTTGTTGCCATTGGCGAGAATGAAATCCGACGCCAGGTTTTCCTGAGAATGGTATCCCACAAAGAGAATTTCGCTACCGTGGCGACCGGGGTCGACGTGGGAGCAGGGACTGTCGCCGCTGCGGGTGTGGTTGTGAATCCGGGTTCTACCATCGGTGCCAATTGCATCTTGAATACCGGTTGCACCATCGATCACCACAGCCATCTTGCGGGCCACGTCCACGTCGGACCGGGAGCTCACCTGGGAGGCGACGTCAGCGTAGGCGAGGGATCCCTGGTTGGAATCGGAGCCACTGTCAGGCCCGGATGCTCGATAGGATCATGGGCGGTGGTAGGTGCGGGTGCGGTTGTCGTCAAAGATCTGCCAGATCGGGTCGTTGCGGTAGGAGTCCCTGCAAAGATCACACGGTAGGGACCGGGGGCCGGAGCGTTCCCTATTCCGATCCGAAAGCTGCCTGCGAAGATGTTTCACCAACGGTTACGTACCCGACCGGAGGCCCAGCGCTGATCAGCTGTGTGAGCCAACATTTAGGCGCAATGCCGCCGACGCGAATGCAGGAAGGCAGGAGAATTGATGATGGACTATGTCAACCTCGGGCACACCGGACTGAAGGTCTCCCGCATTTGTCTGGGCATGATGTCGTATGGCGACCCGACAATCCTCAAGTGGTCGCTGCCAGAAGATCAGGCGCGCCCGATGGTTCAACACGCTGTCGAAAGCGGGGTAAATTTCTTCGATACTGCCGATGTCTATTCACGTGGGGTCAGCGAGGAGATTACCGGGCGTTTGCTCAAGACCCTCTTCAATCGTCGCGATGAATATGTGGTGGCAACGAAGGTGCGCGGTGCTATGGGCGATCAGCCCAATCAAGTGGGGTTGTCGCGCAAACACATCATGGAAGGTATTGATGCATCGCTCAGGCGACTTGATCTCGATTGCGTTGACCTGTACCAGATTCATCGCTGGGACGACGAAACACCGATCTCGGAGACAATGGAAGCGTTGCATGACGTCGTCAAGGCAGGCAAAGCACGCTACATCGGTGCGTCGAGTATGTGGGCCTGGCAGTTTGCCCAGGCCAACGGGGTCGCCGACCGCAATGGCTGGACACGCTTCGTCGCCATGCAGAACCACTATAATCTAGCCTACCGCGAAGAAGAACGCGAGATGATCCCGTACTGTCTCGACCAGGGTATCGGCATCATCCCCTGGAGTCCGATTGCCCGCGGGTTCCTGGCGGGGAACCGGGCGCGCGATGCAGACAATACCCGACGTTCCGAGGAAGATCGTAAGTCACACCGACTGTACAACAGCGATGCGGATTGGGAAACGCTGGATCGCGCCGTCGAGCTGGGTGAGAGACTGGAGATATCGTCTGCGCAGGTGGCGATTGCCTGGATACTGCAGAAGCCCGGCATCACCAGCCCGATCATTGGCGCGACAAAAATGCACCAGCTGGAAGAAGCGCTGGCAGCGGCAACGATCCAACTGTCTGGAGATGATGTGGCTTTCCTTGAAGCAGCCTATGGACCTAAGATCGTGCAGTGGTAGCAGGCATCGGCTTGGTCGCCGGAGGTCCCTGATGACTGGGGCGTCGCTGGCCGGGTTGCTCATTGCTGAATCATTCAGGAAGAAGATGTTTCCTCCAGGGCGGCCACTGCTGATTCATGGAATCCTCTGGGTGGCGATCTTCCTTCTCTGTGGCAACACCGCCATCAGTCAGACAGATGTGGAGGGAGTGCAGTTTTTCGAGCGGAACATCCGCCCGGTGTTGGTTGAACGTTGCTACAAGTGTCACTCGACTGGCGCCAAGCAGGTCCAGGCCGGTCTGTTCCTGGATACTCGTCAGTCAGTACGCGCCGGGGGTGAGAGGGGTCCAGCAGTAGTCCCGGGAAATGTGGGAGACAGCTTGCTGATCGAAGCGATTCGGCATGAATCCCTCCAGATGCCGCCCGATGGCAAGCTGCCTGATGAAGTAATCGCCGATTTTGTCCGCTGGGTGGAGATGGGAGCGCCGGACCCCCGAGACGGTGCCGCCACGCCGCGTGCCCTGGATAGAGATGCCGGCCGGCAGTTCTGGTCGTTTCAGCCCTTGGGCAACTACCAGCCTCCCGAGGTTCCGGGGGCCGAGTGGGCACTGACTCCAATTGATCGCTTCATTCTGGCGCATCAGCAAGCCCGCGGGGTTGGACCGGGTCCTATGGCGGACCGTCGCACTTTGTTGCGACGCGCCTACTTTGCACTGACTGGTCTTCCGCCCTCGCCGGATGAAACCGAGGCCTTCCTGTCCGAAGTGTCGCCGCAGGCGTACGAACGGCTGGTCGATAGACTGCTGCGGAGCGAACACTACGGCGAGCGTTGGGCCCGCTACTGGCTCGACGTCGTCCGATTCGCCGAAAGCAATGGCTTTGAACAAGACGAAGACCGGCTCGAGGCCTATCACTACCGCGACTTCGTGATTCGAGCTCTCAACGAGGATATGCCCTACGATCAGTTCGTGCGCTGGCAGATCGCGGGCGACTTGCTTGCACCAGATTCGCAGTCGGCCCGGGCGGCCACCGGCTTTCTCGTGGCCGGGGTCGAGAACGTGATCCAGACAGAAAAAGAGTTCGAGCGCGATCGCTACAACAAACTGGATGACATAGCGTCCACCATTGGCACAGCCATGCTGGGGCTGACGATCGGCTGTGCACGCTGTCACGACCACAAGTTCGATCCCATATCGCAGCGTGACTACTACCGTTTCCTCTCGACCTTCGGCAAGACGATGAGCGCGCAGCTGCCGCTAGGTGAGAAAGGGAAATCGCCCGTCGCGTATGTTGCCGTTGAGGTCGGATCAGAAGTAACCGTTAGCGACAGGGAGGAGTTCCGATTCGGCACGAAAAAGGAAAACTTCGTGTTGAAATCCGACGTCTACTTCCTGTCTCGTGGCGACGTCAAAGGCAAGCAGGACATCGTCACGCCGAGTTTTCCGCAAGTGCTTATGCGAGCCGATCGGCAGGAGACGCATTGGCAAGAGGACGGAGCTCGGAAACGGGTGCCCCGTGCGGCTTTGGCCAACTGGATTACCGACATCGAAGAAGGCGCCGGCCATCTGCTGGCTCGCGTCATCGCGAATCGTCTGTGGCAGCACCACATGGGGAAAGGCCTGGTGCCCACGCCCAACGATTTTGGTGCCCAGGGGGAGCGACCTACGCACCCTGAACTTCTCGATTGGTTGGCCAACGAATTGATTAGAGCCGAATGGCGTCTCAAGCCTATTCACCGGTTGATCATGACGAGCGCTGTGTACCGGCAAACCCATCGGTCCGATGCCAGAAATGAGCGCGTCGATCCTCAGAATTCTCTGCTTTGGCGCCGCTGGCTCAGACGCCTCGAGGCGGAGGCGATTCGTGACGCGATGCTTGCGGTCAGTGGCCAACTGGACCGCACAATGTCGGGCCCCGGAACACTCGATGCAAGCAGCAGACGACGCAGCATCTACTTGACGGTCAAACGCAACCAGCGAATCCCGATGATGCGATCGTTTGACACGCCGGACGCAATACAAGGCATCGGGCGCCGGCCCACGACGACGGTCGCTCCGCAGGCGCTGTTGATGATGAATAATTCACATGTTCACGCCTATGCGCAGGCCCTCGCCAGCCGCCTTCACAGCGGTAGCGATCAGACGCCGGACGAGCTGATCCAGGCCGGCTTCCTCACCGCACTCGCGCGGCCAGCTGACTCGCAGGAACTACAACAGATACGCGAGTTTCTGGCGCAGCAGACAGTGACTTACGAGGAATCTGGCTACGCCGATGCCTCGCGACTTCACGCAATCAAGGACTTTTGCCAATTGCTTATTTCTTCAGACGAGTTCATCTATGTGGAGTGACCAGAGCAAACTGGTTTTACAGCAGTGAGGTAAGACACATGTATCGATCAGCTCTCTCGCGACGCCAGCTGCTTCGGCGTACTGGTATGGGCTGCGGGGCACTGGCACTGGGTGCTCTTCTCGACCAGGCCGGCCTGCTGGCGCCGCCTCTGCTGTCAGCTAACGTTGACCGATCAAAACCGCTCGCGCCAAGGTCGCCTCATTTCGAGTCCCAAGCGAAGTCGATCATTTGGATCGTGCTCAATGGCGGTCCCGGGCAGATGGATACCTGGGACTACAAACCCGAGTTGCAAAAGCGCGACGGCGAACCACTGGCCGGTGCCGACAAGAAGACGGGCTTCTTCCTGACCAGCGGCAAACTTCTGGCTTCGCCATTTCAATTCAGTCAGCATGGCGAGTCCGACACATGGGTCTCCGAGATTTTTCCGAACTTGGCGGGTCACGTCGACGAGATGGCTTTCGTCCACTCGTGCTATACCGAGTCGAATAACCACACACCGGCACTGTTCCAGATCAACACCGGACTGAATCGCATGGGCTTTCCGGGCGTAGGCTCGTGGGTCACTTACGGGCTGGGAACGGAAAACGAAAACCTACCCGGGTTTGTCGTGATGACCGATGCGCGAGGGCGAGGTCTTCCCAAGGGTCATGCGCTGAATTGGGGCGCGGGATTTCTACCAAGCGTGTATCAGGGCATGAGAATCAACGATGCTGGCCCACCGATCGACAATCTCTTTCGGTTTCGTGATCAGACGCCGAAGTTGCAGCGAAGGATGCTCGACATCCTGCAACAACTGAACCGCAAACACCAGGAACGATATGCGGGCGAAACGGAGTTAGCCGCCCGCATTGAATCGTTCGAGCTCGCGTTCCGAATGCAAGTGTCGGCTCCTGAAACGTTCGATATCAGCCGAGAGTCTCCAGAGACGCAGCGGCTTTACGGATTGGACAACGACCAATGCGCACACTTCGGACGACAGTGCCTGATCGCCAGACGGCTGGTCGAGCAAGGAGTAAGGTTTGTACAGATTTATAGTGGTGGCAACGACAATGCGAAGAGCTGGGACGCCCACGTTGACCTGCGGGGCAATCACTCCGGTTTCGCAGCCGAGGTGGATCAGCCCATCGCCGCTCTATTGAGCGACCTCAAAAGTCACGGCCTGCTCGATTCGACCCTGATCATCTGCGGCGGCGAGTTCGGCCGCACCTCAGATTCACAGGGTTCAAGCGGACGTGACCATAATCCAAACGCCTTTACGACCTGGTTCGCCGGAGGCGGTATCCGAGGCGGCGTGCATTACGGCGCGACCGATCAGTTCGGTTACAAAGCGGTTGACAAGCGGGTCAGCGTGCACGACCTACACGCGACGATCCTGCACCTGATGGGCATGGATCACGAGCGCTTGACCTATCGCTTCAATGGTCGTGACTACCGCTTGACCGACGTCTACGGCAAAGTTATTCGGCCGATTCTCGCCTCGGGGACGAACCTCCAAGTCACGAGAAGGACCCCTGCGAGTCTTATGAAAGAACTGGGTGTTGACCCGAAGCTCGTCGCTGATCAGTAGCGTCACACCTTGGACGACAACCTCCTCGGACATGTCAGACTGGTCCAACTATCCGCTCTCGATGAATACCACCGCTGACAAGGCCGGCACCGTGGCCCGCCCGTCGGCAGCTCGAGACTCGGGCGCCTCGGGCGTTACGGAAACCAACGCTGCCGCGTTGGGCAAGGTGCAGACGATATCAACATCCTTGTCCGCAGCCGGATTAATCACGACCACCGCCCGTCGGCCAGAGTCACGGTTAACAAACACCGAGTAATGTCCGTACGGTTCGCCATCGGCCCTGACCTTCGCCCCCACGGTGTGGCGAAACTCTGCCGTCCACAACGAATCCGCGTAACGGCGACGGAGCACGTCGACGCGCTTGCCATACTCCAGCGTGAGCGGAAACTCCTGCAGTCGTCCCTTATAGTTTCTTGGCTCGTAACTCAGGATGTAACGGTACATCAGCGCCTGGTTGATCTGGTGGCGATCGTAGTAACCCCAAACGCCAATCATGATCTGTGTGTCGGGACTAATGTAACGGTGCAGCGGCACGTGATCGCGCCCGATGCGTATATAGTTCAGGCCATATTGATTCAACTGCCGGTCGTAGGAACCTTCTCCCGCCAACAGAAACCCAGGTTTTTGTTGACGAATAATACGATGAAACATCTTTGCCAGGGGAATGTCCCCCGAGGAGTTGTGCGCCGGCTGCCGATGCCCGTGTGTTCCAGCGAAACAATAACGGCCCAGCCCGTGGTGCTGGTTCTCGTCATACAGCACCCCGCTTGCCCCCAGCGCGATTGATTTCTCGAACTCCTGCGCCGCCAGCTCTCGCCAGGCAGAGCTGGCTGCACACATCGGAATCAATCGGCGGCTGTTGACGTACGCGAACTGCGCTGCGGTTTGATAACGGTATCCACGATGAACGTAGTAATCGCCGAAAGGATCCTTGACGGCGTGGTCTATCAGCTCTCGGCGAAACCAGACCGTTGACCGCTCTGCCCAGGTGAACTTGTTGAACATCACCATCTTGACGCCCAGCTGCTGGATCTCGCGGATCGCCCAGGCCAGATCCTCGCGCGTACCCAACCGCGGTTCCACATCGTGCGACGGATTGCCACGATCCTGTCCGCCGAGGGTCCATCCGCTCAACTGAATCGCCGCTACACCGTGCTCAGCGCAATCTCGACCGTATTGAACGAGGTCCCGATACTTGACCCGCAACTCGTCTTCGGGCGAATTGATGTGCAGTTGTTGCCAGGCATGCTCTTGCCGCGCCCAAGTGGGCAGCGTCGGTGCCTGGTACCACTGTCTCCTCCAATCCTTATAGAAATCGACGCCGGCGTGCCATGATCCCGTGTAAGGCCGCACCACAACGGGAGCCAACGACGCCTCTTCCCCCGCGGCGACGTAAGCGAAGCGTACAGCCGCCAGTTCCCGGTGCACCGGTTGACCTCCAATTTCCTCCGTGTCAGGAGCCGTCCCCAGGAACAAGAAGTCCGTTCTGGCATGACCCGGCTTGAGTCCCAGCGTAAAGGTCAGCATTCGCTCGAGACTGGCAGTGTGATACCCCATGTACAGACCTTGTTTTCCCGCCGCATCGATCAGCACGAACGGCGACCGCGGCGCATGGACAAGTTGCAAGGGATGATCCGTCCCCCAATATCCGGCATCCGATTTGAACACGGGATAGACGGGGTTCTTCGCCATCATCATGTAGTACATGTGCAGCGTTTCCATCTGCTCGGCGTCAGCGGGACGGCGAATCTCGCCCAGGTAGGGCCAGCTGACCGTTTCCACAACATGTTCGCTTTGGTTGGCCAACTGTGCGCTGAACGCCAGTCCTTTCTGGGTCAACCGCACGGTGGCGGCAAAGCGGATCTCCATCTCACCGGCATGTTCGCTGAGCAGCTTCTTCCAGGTAAAAGTGATTCGATTCCTGGTCTTGTCGTACCTGACTTCAGGAGGCGGCTGCTTTTCACCCAGCACCGGATTGTTCCGCCGGTCCGGCACCGGAACCAACAGGCGAAAACTGCGGCCAAGCTGAGCGCGACCGTGGATTTCCCAATTCGTCTGCCTGGCCACCAACCGGACCAGGGCACCGGTGTCTCGGCTGAATTCGGCTCTCAGCTCGTCATTTTCCAGCACCAGCGTCTGACGGCTACCGGCCGAGGTAGTGGCTGTTGGTTTGCTTTCGCATGTGACGGAGAGCGGCGCAGCCGCCGTGAAGAAAAAGAGCGTGATGAATAGAATCTGAGTGCGGATCATGATGCTTTCCCAAACGATGGTGACGAAATCATCCTACCACCGAATCAAGCGGATCGCCGGCGTGCAGCTGGACGGTTTCCGCGCACAAGCTTCGGCCGGACAGCCATCGTAGTAGGGAACGGGGTGGCGACGCAAAGAGCAAGAGCATGTACCATAACATGTTCACAGGATTGGTCTTGAGATCCAGCAAAGTCGAGGCCCGCGGCCACGACCGGCAAAAAGGAGTGTCGCGAACTAACGGTCTCCCTGGATTCCACGAAGTCCTTCATCTCGAGAGATCGCGGACGACATAGCTCCGTTAACCACGTCACTACCTTTGGCGGGCAGTGGATCAGGACAACCACCTGACAAAGCCATTGCCCGGCCCGTCGCCACCCGAAGGGCAGATGTGGGTTGTGGACGATCTCTGCGTTCGTCGTCGAAGATGGCTAACGCTAACGGTCGTCGTTGAACGGGCCCGGTAAGGAAAGCCAGAGGCCGGGGTGGACAATCTCGCTGTGACCCAACCCGCCCACATCAGCAGCAGGAACTGCAACGGCAAGTTCAGGAACAGTCCGTCCACAGCGGGACGTCCTCCCGGAAGAGCGCCTCGCTGGAGGCGTCCCTGGATTGCATTCGTTGCAGCCAGCCGCCCCGCGCTTCAGTCGAGTTTTCGGACAGCCCGGGCTACTGCGTCAAAATGGGCATCGTGGTGAAGCAGCGATAGGCCATGCGTTTCCGCGCAGGCTGCAATCAGGAGGTCGGTTGTTGGGACGGTGATCCCTGTCTCCCGACAGGAACGTCCCATCCCTCTGACAGTTGACCATACCTGTGCCGTTGTGGCGACGCACTCGACGTCGCGCTCCAAGTCGGCAAGAAGCTCTACCTCCGCTTCACCGCGCGCACCGTTCCAGAGCTCTAGCAGCACCATGTCGCAAAACAAGGCTGTGCCCTGCGAGACCACGAGTCGTACTTCGGTGCGCACCGCCGGATCCCCATCTGTTCGCAGTGCATCTATCCAGGCTGACGTATCTACCAGAACACCGCTCTGTGTGTCGTCTGCCATCAGCCTTCTTCCCGAAGCCGACTCAGCTCGTCGTGGGTGAGAAAGTGTTCAAACGTCCCGAAGCGAGCAACCGCACGCGCGAGCCGACAACGGCGGTTGAATTCAGCCAGCGCATTGACCACCGCCTCCCGCTTCGTCCGAGCCTGAGTGTGGCGAATAGCTTCCGTTAGCTCCTCTTCAGGAATATCTATTGTTGTTTTCATGCTTCTATTCTAGTCCTATAAGAATTCTTAATCAACTTGTTTAGGAATCTAAATCCCAAGGCTTTCGACGGGTGTCGGCCATCACGCACCGGTTGGATCAGTATCGCTCTGCTATCGGGTGGCGGGTCTTCCTACAGCGGTTGGAAACTAGTTCCAGGCGCTGGAACCCTACCTCAAGAGTCGAGATGAATAACTCGAGCTTGCTGGATTCGACCGGTTTCATGCCGGACTGTCGGGATTGGAGCTCTTGTTTTTAGAGGTGTTGAGCCATGAAGTCGTATCCGAGCCCTTGACCAACCCGGTCAGCATTGACACGATTTCAGACAACCTCTTCTCCGCCCGCTGTATGTCGTCATTGGCGGCAGCGTGCAAACGCCGCAAAAGGTCCATGATGGCAGCACATTCAGCGCGGAACGTCTGGCGGTGTGGTAGAAGCGCGCCCTTTCTTTGGGTCGGTATTCGCCGGCACCTTCGGCACTATTCAGACAGACCGAAATGGAAGCTCGGCTGTGAGCATGGGTACCTGCGCTCCCTTTTCCAGCAAGACGAGGTACTTCTGCCCAACGGATGATGGTTTCACCCACGCGGCAGGTATAAAGTGGCGGGTCGGGTGTGATGAGGTTAACGAGAGCATCGGGATGCATCGACCGGCCAAGTGCTCATACTATCTTTGTTCAAAACTACATATTCTCTTGCTAGATTGGCCACCGGACAGGCGTGATTGGGAATAATACGCACCTGCGACCCGATCGGGAGATCGTCCGGGCCACGTCCCAGTATGCCATGTTCCTCGGATACTTTTTCAACGATCATCGCATAGTCGGGATCCGGAAAGTGGTCTACCGGATAGGCTCTGCCGAAACCCCGTGTCCCGGTCATGCCATGCACACCCGCATCAGACGTCAGCGTCTTTGAACCGGAGTCTGTTATCAGATAGGTATCGTTCTTACTGATAACGGTGGCGAGCACGCTGAGTGAAACATCTTCCACGCGTGCAACACCCGCATTTATCGGCAACATATCGAGAAAGACGTAATTCCCTGGACGTATTTCGGTAATGCCCTCGAATGAGCCGGCTCCGAGTACGGCTGGTGTCGCTCCAACCGAGATTTCCGGTACCGGGATGCCCTGCCCCATCAATGTTTCCCGGACTCTGAGCATGAGCTGCCTTTCCTGTTCGGCAATCTCGCCGACCGCTTCTCTTGATTGGGCGGCATAAGCGTGGCCGGCGTGAGAGAGAATGCCCCGAAAATCGAGATCCGAGCCTTCATGAATGCGTTTCGCAAGGGGAGTGAGTTCTTTATCATCTTCCTGAAGGCCGCAGCGGTGTAAACCCACATCGATCTTTATGAAAATACCCACCGGACCAGACGCCGCGGAACATCCTGCGGAAATAACCTCATAGCCCGCCTCTGAATCCACTACGATTCGAATCTCTTCACCAGATGAAGCTGAAGAGAACAACCGTGTGAGTTTTTGGGGTGAGATAACCGGTCTTGCGACGGTTATGGATTTAAACCCGCCCGCTAAGAAGACACAAGCCTCATCCACCGTTGCTACCGTGATGCCACTCGCGCCTCGGGCAATCTGGCGTCTTCCGATTTCCAGTGATTTATGTGTCTTTACATGAGGACGGAGTTTGACACCATGCTGATCAGCCAGTTGCTGCATCGCGTTCAGATTGGCATCTAATTTGGTCTGATCGAGGATTACGGCCGGTGTTTCGATTTGGGTGATTGATTGCGACATATGATCACCGTCAGATATCCACACCGGATCGCTGCGGACAATCCCGGATGATTTCGTTCATATCGTCTTCGCCCCGGTCACCATCATCGCGGAACCGGGTTATCATCGCTTCAGTCGTCTCCCCTAATTCTACGGGCACGCCGAGTTCGTTGGCCAGGGAAACAGCCAGATTCATATCCTCCACAGCGAGATCTGTTGTGGACCACATGGATTCATTCTTAAGACATAATCTCATGGGTTCGTTTCAAATTCATACTGTCACCAGTGCTTGGTTTTACAACATCCAGCAGTTTCTCCAGATCTATTCCGGCTTTGGCTCCGAGCGCCATACCTTCACATCCGGAAATGAAATTCATAAACATGAGACTCCCAGATCCTGACGCGGCTCTTTACCCGCAAGCTGGAGGCCTTCCTGGCCACGCTCTCCCCCGCCCAGGCCCAACAGCTTCGGGCCTGGACCGACTCCATCTTCTGGGACGATGTTGCCGTCTTCCAAGACTGAGCCGCACAGCCTCCGGCTGTCCTCCCCAAGACCCGCAGGCCTGATTCCTGTCCTCTTCGTAGGACAATCCTCCCAGACACACTCCCCTCACCTACCTCCCACGCTTGCCGACCACTGCACCTCCACGACCCCCTCCAGAGCCCTCCGTTCCTTCCCATATTCTGACCCCGCTGCAGCCAGACCACACCGGCTCGAAAAGTGATTTCCTACTGGCCCTCTTCCCACCCCAAGGGGCTGGGGGTCTGCCTACCCCTGGGTGGTCTCGCGGTCGTAGGTTGTCACTCGGGGTGATACTCTCTAAGACACCGAGTTCCAATCGGAAAAAGACGAGGGAGTAACATATGGATATCAGAAAACAGGTTGCAGCCGTCCTCTGTCTCTTCGGGTTTGCCACGGGTCCCATCTTCTCTCAGGACTACGAATCCATCGATGGTGCACTAATCTATGACTATGATCCTTCGACCAAGCTTGGAGATGATGTCTTTGGCACGATCATAGCCGATCTGGAAAACGATGCTCCCGGAAGATGTTCGCACGGAGGTCCGGTGTGTATGGAATACGCGAACGGCAACATCGTGGGGTTCTATGCCAACACCAGTGACCACAACAACGATGGTTGGAGTGAGTACGCCGTCAGCCGTGACCGGGGCAAGACCTGGGACAGACACAACAAACTGCCGTACTCGTTCGAGGCCTACACTAGAGATCAGGGGCATCCGGTGTGGGTCGAGGAGGGTCTCGTGACGGGGAGGGGCACCATCGTCCTTTTCCTCACGCACTTCGAGATCGGGGGAGAAAGAATCAGGCTCGGCACCATCAGGAGCCACGACCACGGTGGAACCTGGACGGACTACCAGACCCTGGATGGCGCTTTCGTTGGCTACCCCTGTTCGACGGCGGTGGCGGGAGAGACCAACTACGTGATGATCGACAGCAGCGCCGGTCCCCATGTCCTGTACGTCAGCCAGGATGACGGGAAAAGCTGGGGGAAAAGAAGCACGCTAACACTGGACGATGACAAATGGTACGGCACGATGTGCGTCATGGAAGACGGTCGACTGCTGGCCGGAGCCTATACCGAAAAAGACGAACACCACTTCTACTATTGCATCAGCACGGATCAGGGCCAGACTTGGAGTGAACAAGAGCGTGCTTATGTGGACAAGATGATTCGTGATCCCGAACTAGCCTATCTCAGTGGTAAGTACTATTTGCATGGCAGGTCAGGACAGGTAGGAGAAGGGAGCCATCGTTTTGTTCTTTATCAATCCGATGATGGCATCAAATGGCAGGATGGCATTATCGTTAGTGGAGACACGCTAGCTGGCGACGGATACAGTCATAACTGCATCATCAACCAGTACGATGACGATGTCCCAAACGAATTAATGGTCCAATATAGCATCATCTATGATGGTCCAGAGTATGATGAAATCATTGAAGGTCGTGCCCCGGGGAGTCCTGGGTATCAGATGGACACAAATGAGCACGTGTTCTTCATCAAGCCGGAACCAGAAAAGTAGTCTAGGCAACTCTGAATTGCCAGGAATAGCCGCCACCGCCCACCCCTGGGGGTGCTTTTAGATGGCAACAGGAGAGCCCTCAGATTCCTCGTGTTCCACGTGTGAGTCGGCCTACTTGGTGTGTGCTTAAAGACTTTAACTGGACGGCACATCTTCTTCCTCCTCTCGCAAGAAACTCTAGGCCCCTGAGCCGGGCGAGCGAAATTACTCACCCCCACAGAAGTCCACTTCCGGTCTCGAAAGCTGCGAGGGTTCCGGGTTTGGCCTCCGCTTTTTATGAGTGCTCTCTCAGAGGATGGCGTATATGTTAACTCGGCGGATAGATGGGGCTATTCTCCCCACAACAAGGAGGCCCAGTTACTCCCCCGTCGGCACCAGACGCTTGAGTTCCTCAAACCAGTTGAGGACAACATTCAGCTCAGTCAGATCTTCCGTGTGCGCTGCTACCCTCACAAACCGCATTCCATCGGGTGAAATGTCATAAGGTCGTCCTGCACCGCCAACGAACTCGGGCCACTCGAATAAGAGCCGAGGAGCTTGTGGCTCAAACTTCGACTCGGTCTGAACGGGAACCACCATGGTGTTACCTCGGCTACTATAGAAAAGCTCTCTTCCGCTGGGAGCCCACACGGGGTCTCTCCCGCCCCCACTAGATATCAGGATGATACTGCCTGGTTCCGGATAGGAGGTAACGTAAACCTCCAGTCTGCCGGAGCGATTGGAGGTGAAGGCAATCCATTGTCCGTCGGGTGAGAATATCGGCCCCCACTCACGGAATTCAGTCTTGAGGAAGGGTTTCGGCTCACCGCCAAGGGGCAAGACCCAAATGTCCGAGCTTTCGACAAATGCCAGGACTTTTCCGTCAGGGGACCATGAAGAGGGGTACTGGTTGTTCTCACTCTCTATAAGCCACTCGGCCTCACCGCTGCCGTCTACGGGCTTCCGATAGATATTCCATTTCCCAGTTCGATTTGACGCAAAGGTCAGGTGCTTGCCATCTGGGGTCCAGATGGGCGAAATATCGCTACCCTCAAAGGTAAGAGGGGACAATGATGCACGATCGATTTCATAAATCCACAACCTTGTCTCTCCAAGGTCTGTTAGACGAACGGCCAGATGTTTACCATCGGGGGAGAAACGAGGCACAGGGTTACTTGCACCTATTTTGACCTCTGCCACCGGCTCGCTCTCCCCTTGTCGATTAACCCAAAATAGACTGAAGGGTTGGTCGCCTGGGAGGTAAAAAAGCGTTCCCTGCCTGGAGTACGTGAAGTCGATCCATAGACCCACCTCCGGAAGAATGGGGACTGGATTGCCTGACAGCTCGAGCTTTTTAGAATCAAAAGGTACCGCTCGCTGAGTCAGGTCGATGTCTCGGTACAGGAGGTGTCCAGTTGGGGTATATCGGGGATACATCCCTTTACCCAGCGTCTTCCTCTTCCCACTTTCCAATGAGAGCACTCCAAATTCAGGGGGACGGCCCTGAGAATAGGTGCCGAGCAGAACGGCATCGCCACCGGGCAGTATTTCGGGCCAGCAGAGAGCGTTCTCTCCCTCCGCTGCATCATGGATCTTCTCGGGCGTGCCTCCGACTTCGGAAACCCTATAAAGTCCCGGTTTTCCGCGCGTTGTAAACAGGATATTTCCATCCGCACCCCAACTGGCTCCACACATTCTTTCTGCGGCACAGATGGTCACAGGTGGCCCACCCACAAGTGGGACTTTCTTCAATGTCGACGGTCTGCCAAAAAACCCACCCACTTCCCATCGGGGGAAAAGAAGAGACTTTCTGCACCCTCTGTTCCTTCGATTCGTGTTCCTCCAAGTTTCCCCAAGGGACGGTGAAAGATCTCCTGTTGATGACCCGGACGCTTCCCCAGATAGACCAAGTGCTTTCCATCCGGTGAAATACACATTCTGTGTATTAGCGGTTCTGTGACATAAGGCGAGGGTAAGTTGATGCTGAAACGCTGTGGGGAAGGAGGCTCAGAAGGGGGTTCCCAGTAGGCCACAACCGCAATGACCGCAAATACAGCGGCTACTGCCCAGGGGATGGTTCGCCGCCACCAGACCGGGGTCGCCGTGCTGATCCTTGCTTGTGAATCCTCAAACGACTCGTTGAGAGCATGTCGGATCTCGATTCGGGCGTCGGCCATGTGGTGGAGGCGATCATGGGGATCTTTCTCAAGACACCTGCGGAGCAGTCGCCGGATACCTCGGGGTGTGCTCTCGGGCAGGGCCTCCCAGTCCGGCTCTTTGTGGACGATGGCTCCGAGAATGTCCGTCATGGTCTGACCACCGAATACCTGCCTGCTGGTCAGCGCCTCATACAGCACACACCCGAAGGACCAGACGTCGGTCCTCCTGTCCACCGCCTGCCCCCGAGCCTGCTCTGGACTCATATATCCTGCTGTTCCCAGGATCACGCCAGCCGAAGTCATCTCCTCCGTGCGCGTGGGCGAGTGGGAGAGATCTGGCGCAGCCATCTCACCCTCCAGCGCCTTGGCCAGTCCGAAGTCCAGGACCTTGACCTTCCCTTCGGGTGTGATCTTCACGTTGGCCGGCTTCAGATCCCGGTGGATGATCCCGCTCTCATGGGCAGCTTCCAGACCCTCGGCGATCTGGTGGGAGACTTCCAGGGCCTCCTCCACAGGCAAGGGTCCCTTGGCGACACGCTCGGCCAGGGTTTGACCCTCCACCAACTCCATCGCAAGAAAATGAACTCCATCCGAGTGCTCAAAGCTGTGTATGGCGGCAATGTTCGGATGATTCAGCGAGGCCAGGACCTGAGCCTCGCGCTGGAACCTGGCCAGCCTCTCAGTATCCTGGGTGAATCGCTCAGGCAGGACCTTGATGGCGACTTCGCGCTTCAGAGTGGTGTCCTCGGCCCGGTACACCTCTCCCATACCGCCTTCGCCCAACTTCGACGTGATCTTATAGTGGGAGATGGTCTGGCCTATCAACGAGCCTCCAGACTGCTGGGGAGTCTATCTAGCGAATACTAGATCTTTGAGTCTGGAAGGGCAATGTCAGGGGACGGCACATATAGAAATCGGAAGGATAGGTGGAATTCAATCGGCCTCTTCGGCTAACACCCGGAATCTCGTTCGCTGCCAAGCTGGTCGTGTGCTTGAAACTGCCATGCTTGTCCCTTGTTTCTCGAAAACACGACCCCACGCTTTCAGCCACAAGCTTTTCGTGGTCGGATGACCGCTTGGTCTGCGCCGGGAATGACTGCTCTTAAAGCGGACATTCAGGTACTCCATCAAAATCGGTATCGGTATCGGTATCGAAATCGACCACCCTGGGTTTCGGCCCACGAGAAACTTGATGTTTACCGCCTCTCGCTAGGCTAGGTGGCGTGGGTCGATGAGAAGGCAGAAAGCCTGAGGGGAGTTAATCGACCTGGATCGGATGGCCGCGGTGCTGGGTCGCTTGGGCGAAAGAGGATACTGCATCGAGGAAGCTCCGCTGATTTAGAGAGGTTCGAATGTCGATACCGATACCGATAGCGATAGCGATAGGAGACATTAGAGCCCAGGCGCTAAACAGGTGTTGGCAAGTCCACGTCATCCAAATCGAAATCGGGATCGGTATCGAAATCGAACCGCCACGGGTTCAGGACACGGGAAGACCTGGATGTCCGCTTCTGGTTTGCGGTTTCAACCGATCGACGGCGTCCACCGCGTTCACACACACTCGACCTGAAGGTTTACCCTGTGCGGGCTAGTAGGCTCAAGCTTTCCACCCATCCCACGCAACCCGCTGGCGACGCTTGCCTTGAAAACGGAATTGCTTCAAGCTCACAAAAGAACTGCTAAGGTATCGCCCATGAAAACCTCCACCGGAACCACCCTCGTGACCAACGGCCGACTAGTTGATGGAACTGGCGTGCCCGCCACGCCAGCGGCATCGCTTGTGATCAAAGACGGCGTCATCGCATACGCCGGCCCAACCGCTCAAGCTCCCCAGGTGCCACCCGACGCGAACCATCTCGACGCTCGCGGAGGAACCATCATGCCCGGACTTGTGGAAGCGCACTTCCACGCCACTTACTTCAATATCAGGACTCTAGAGGATTTGGACATCAAGTATCCGGTGGAATATGTCTCTCTCCTCGCGTCGGTGAATTGCCGGTTGGCACTGGAGTGCGGTTACACCGCGGCGCGCTCCGGTGGCTGTCTCTTTAATGTGGACGTCTGGCTGCGCACCGCGATCGAGAGCGATCTCATTCCCGGCCCGCGCCTGTCGCCGTCAGGCCGGGAGATTTGTTCCGCGGGTGGATTGATGGACTGGAACCCGGAGTTTCGAAAGATCGGAATGGAGGGCCTGGTCTTCATCATCAATGGGACCGAAGATGCCCGTAAAGCGGTTCGCGCCTTGGTGAAGGACGGCATCGAATGGGTAAAGACCTACCCTACCGGCGACGCCGCCGCGCCGGATGTGAACGATCATCACACGCTCTGCATGACGTTTGACGAGATGCACGCCGTGGTGCAAACCGCACACAACCATGGCATGAAAGTCACCGGGCACTGTCGCGCCACGGAGGGTATCAAGAATGCCCTGCGGGCCGGGTATGACACTCTGGAGCATGGCACTTTCATGGATGACGAAGCCATGGAGATGCTCCTGGAGCGGGACGTTCCGGTGGTGCCGGCGCTGTATTTCGAAAAAGTCAGCGTGGAACGAGGCCCCGAGTTCGGGCTCTCACAGGCCGTCATCGATGGACACCAGGAGACGTTGGACGGTGGTGCGGAAAGTGCGCTTCGGATCTTGCGCGCGGGTGGACGGCTCGGCATGGGGGGCGACTACGGATTCGGTTGGAATCCGCATGGCGATTACGCGAAAGAACTCACCTTCTTCACCAAGGAAGTCGGATTCACTCCCCTGGAAACGATCACCTGCGCAACCAAAACCGGGGCGGAGATCTTGGGCCGGGAAGATGAATTCGGCACCCTGGAAGCCGGCAAGCTGGGCGATGTGCTGGTCGTCGATGGAGACGTCACCGAGGACATTTCCCTTCTGGAGGACCGCGACCGGTTTCTTGCCGTCGTGCAGGGCGGAGTGGTGAAAGCCGGATCCCTGGCGCCTCGGGAACTCACCACCGTAACTGTCGATGGATAGGACAGATCGCGTCCTCGCGTCGCCTCCGCGGCTTCGCCTCCACGCCTCAGCTGAGTCGTTCATGAAGCTCGCACCGTTCTTCCTCATCCTCGCTGTCATCGCCGCCTCGAGCGGGGTGCGGGGGCAAGAAAGCAAGGATCTTCGGCCTTCCAATCTGGATCCGGATAAGCTCGTGGCCTGGTGCATCGTTCCGTTCGATGCGAAGAAGCGCAACCCGGCGGAGCGCGCCACGATGCTGCGGCGACTCGGGATGCGGCGCTCTGCTTACGATTGGCGCAAAGAACACGTTCCGGAATTTGAAGAAGAGATCCGGCAATATCGAAAACACGGAATCGAGTTCTTCGCCTTTTGGGACGCGCACGAGGAAGCGTTCAAGCTCTTTGAAAAATACAAGCTGCATCCCCAGATCTGGCGCACCGCTCCAAGCCCGGCCGGAAAGACGCAGGACCAAAAAGTTGCCGCGGCGGCCCAGGCGATGGAGGGCCTGGCGAGACGAACTGCGGAGTTGGGGTGCAAGTTGGGGCTATACAATCACGGAGGCTGGGGCGGCGAACCGACCAATCTCGTCGCGGTTTGCCAGCGCCTGCGAGATCAGGGACACGGACACGTTGGGATCGTCTACAACTGGCACCACGGGCATGGCCACATCGCGGACTGGGCCGAGGCGCTCGCCCTCATGAAACCCTACCTCCTCTGCCTCAACCTCAATGGGATGAACTCCGGCGCAAAGCCGAAGATCCTCGCCCTGGCGCAGGGCGAACACGAACTCTCCATGCTCGGGGTGATTCGGAAAAGCGGTTACGACGGCCCGATCGGAATCCTCGATCACCAGGGGCATCTGGATGCGGAGGAAACGCTTCGCGATAATCTTGTGGGCTTGGCGTGGCTACGCAAAGAGTTGAAAAAAGCCGGCTCGGGGGGCGCCAAGCCTAGACCGAAGGCGGGCGCCGCAACTCCAGCCGCTCCGCCCGCGACCTCTCTAGACCGCAAACCGTTGGAGCCCAATGCGAATCCCTATTGGCAACAGCCTATCAACCGCGACCGGATCTACGATTTTTACGCGAAGCAGGCGCGGGCCCGATCCGCCAATCTAGCCGCCTTCCCGGGCCTCGACGGAGGAAACCAGGGGCACTGGGGGAACCAGAACGATGAGACCACCTGGACGGACGGCCGGGTGCGTGGGATGGACCACGGCTCGATGGTGAGCGGGGTGTTTCGCGGGGCCGGGAAGACGATTCCCCGCGCGGTCAGCGTGAGGCTGGGAAAGGGATTCAACGCCGTCTTCGATCCGGACTCGTTGCGCTTTGTCGCCGCCTGGAAGGGTAACCTGGCGAACTGGTCCGACGTGCGCCACGGATTCCTGCATGGCATCCCCATGGGGGGAAGGCCGGTCAAATTGGAACGCTTGCCGGCACCCGGCCAGGACGCCGAGTATCTCGGTCTTTATCGCAACGGTGACCGGGTCGTTTTTGGCTACCGCGAAGACGGTAAGCTCGGGTTTCGCAGCGCCGAGGCGCGGGACGGCAAAGTAGTCGAGATCGAATCTGCGGCACCGCGGCCGGGCGAGGCGCAGTGGCCGCAGCGCATCGAAACGCAGGGGAAACTCGGTGACGAATCGCCCTACGCCATCGATACTCTGACTTTGCCTCACCAGAACCCGCAGCGGGCGCTCTTCTTCGTCGGTGGGCTGGACTTTGTCTCGGAGCGCCGTCTTGCGATCTGCAACATTCACGGCGATGTCTGGATTTGCGACCGGCGGGGCGAGGACCTCGAGAGGCTGAGCTGGAAGCGCTTTGCGGCCGGTCTGCATCAACCTCTCGGACTCCGCGTGGTCGATGGTGTGATCCACGTGATGGGCCGCGACCAGATTACCGCCTTGCACGATCGGAACAACGACGATGAAGCCGATTTCTATCAGTCGGTGGCCCGGCCACATCAGACTTCCCCCGGTGGTCACGACTACATTACCGGCCTGCAGCGCGATCGCGCCGGCCGTTGGTTGTTCGCCTCCGCCAACCAGGGACTTTGCCGCGTATCCCCCGATGGAAACCGACTCGAGGTCCTGGCGACCGGGCTCCGCAATCCTAACGGCCTCGCCATCTCTCCGAGCGGAGAGGTCATCCTCACCAACCTGCAGGAGGGAAACTGGACTCCGGCCAGCGCCATTTGCGACGTGTCCCTCGGCGGTCATTTCGGTGCCGGCGGCCCACGCGACGGCGCGCGCGGGTACCTGCCGCCGATGCTCTACCTGCCGCGGGGAATCGACAACTCGAGTGGTGGTCAGGTCTACGTCGACAGCGAGCGCTGGGGACCGGTGCGAGGCCAGTGGATTCACTTTTCGGGAGGGTTCGCGAAGCACTTTTTGATGCTGCGCGAGAAAACGGCGGGAGGCTCGCAGGCGGCCGCGGTGGTGTTGCCGGGCTCGTTTCTCTCGGGCGCGCACCGAGGCCGGTTTTCCCCGTTCGATGGTCAACTCTACGTCGCAGGCGCGCAGGGTTGGGCAAACTACGGGGTGATGGATGGCTGCCTACAGCGGGTTCGCTTCACTGGCGATGAGGCAAGCTACCCCTACCCGATTGCCTTCGAGACTTACGGAAATGGAGTGCTGCTCACCTTTGCGGCGGCGCCTTCCGAGCCTCTCGCAGAGCCCGGGAAGTGGTTCGCGCAGCATTGGAATTATCGCTACGGCCCCGGATACGGCTCGCCGGAATACTCGGTCACCGATCCCCGCCGCAGGGGTCATGACCGGCTTGAGATTCGCGGGGTGCATCGGGTCGAAGACGGCCGCCAACTCTTTCTGGAAATCCCGCAGCTCCGGCCGGTCGACCAACTCCACTTGCACTTCGACGGCGCGCCCCGGCTCGAACTCTTTGCCACCCTGCGTGAACTAGGCAAGCCGTATACCGCCTTCCCTGGTTACAAACGCGTCGTCAAAACCTGGGGAACGTCCCCGGAAGTGACCGGCCTCACCACAAACGACCCGGCACTCCTCATGAGAACGTGTGCCGCCTGTCATCACGCCAGCCAGCGGGTGGTGGGGCCCTCCCTCGCGGACATCCGGCAGCGTTACCCTGACAACCCCGACGGTATCGTGACGTGGGCCATGAACCCTCAAAATAGAGATCCTCAACTTCCCCCCATGCCAAGTTTTCGATTCCTCGGGGAGGAACGTCTTCGGATTATCGCGGACGCGATTCTCGCCGGACCGCCTTCTCAGTAGCAGCGGGGTGCGCCATTTCTTGGTCACAGAATAAGCGACGAAAGATCGCTGGCCCACTACACGGTTCGACGCTTTGCAAAGTGCTGGGTCGCCGGCGTGTCGCAGTCGGCCTGATACATGAGCAATCCGCCCTGCCCGAACCGGTTTGATATCAAGGTCACTTCTTAATGGTCCTCTCCAACTCCTCGACCCGCTCTTTCAAAGCGGTTTTCTCCGCCGTGAGAGCCTCCAGCGCCCCAAAGGCCGTGTTTTCGGAGGTGGCCAAGCTAAAGGTGAGACCCTCGACGGCCACCGTTGCCACATCCCCGCCGGCATCCTGGATCAGGGAGAGCACCGCAACCTGCTGTGGCACTCGAACCACCCTGTGCCCGGAGGCATCAACGAGTACGAAAGGTCCTGGCCGCTTCGCAGATATCGAGGTCCAAACAAGGTCGAGGTGAGAGAGCCGCTCACCTTGAAGAGCTCGATCAGCAAGGTGGGAAAGAGACTTCGCGAACGTACAAGAAGACCTTTTGGACGAACGTAGCCAACGCCTGCCGGTGCATCCCCCGGAGCGACTCATCGTCTTTCCCAGACCTTCTCGATCGGGTACTATCGCTCCCACAAAGGAGGTCGAAATGAAAAGCGCTATGCCCAACCTGCTTCTGAGGGCTGGCTTCGTTGCTGTCCTGGCTTTCTGCTGGATTCTGCTGCCCGAGGGAGAGATGGTTTCCTCTTCGGCTAATCCGGCGCTGGATCCTGACGAGCGGTTTGTCCTCGAGTCGGGACAGGCCACGGGACGCCTTTCCTTGGAGATCCTGGAGGACAAGACGGGAGTCCACCTGCCCGGTCGCCTCTACTTCGCCCACCAGGAACCCGCGGATCAGCTGCCGATCGTCGGACGATTCGAAAACTTTCTGGTCACCGCCTCCGGCCGTGAGGTCAAGACCGTGCCGGTGGGAGACTACGATGTCTACATCACCCGCGGCACCGAGTACACCCTGGACCACCAGCAGATCAGCATCAAGGAAGGCCAGCTGACGCACCTCACATCCACCCTTTCCCAGGCCATCGATACCTCTGGGTTCATCTCGGCGGACTTCCACCTCCATCTCCAGTTCGCCATGAGGGATGGTGCCATCGTCACCGCGGCTGAGGGCCTCGACTTTCTGACAGCCACTGACCACAACATCCTGAAGGACTATTCCCCCTACATCTCCGAGCTGAACCTGGGGCGCTTCATGACCTCGGTCGTGGGTTCCGAGATCGATACGGCCTTCGGGCACTTCAACAGCTTCCCCCTGACGGAGGATCGTTGGCAGGAGAGGGGATATCGGCACTCCATTCGGACGCCGCGGGAGTTCCTCCGAACGGTGCGGGAGGATCCAGGGGACGAGATCGTCCAGATCAATCATCCCCGCTACAACAACCCCAAAGGCGGCTACTTCAACCTCCGGCTCAATCGGGAGTCCTCGCAGATGGAGTATCCCTTCTTCGAGGCCGCATTCGATCAGATGGAGGTGTATAACGCGATCGTAGATCGTGAGGATATGGAGGTTCCCAGCTACGGTCCCAGCCCTCAGGTAGACCAGAACCTCAAGGACTGGTTTGGCCTCTTGAACCAGGGGATCGCCATCGCGGGAGTGGCCAACACCGATGCCCACCGCTATCCCGGTGAGCTGCCGGGATACCCACGCAACTACGTGCTTTCGGACACCTACAAGCCCTGGGAGATCGACCCCACTCGAGTGGTGGACGCTCTAAAGAAGAAGGCTTCCACAGCCTCCCTGGGCCCGTTCATCCGCTTCTCGGCCAACGACGGCAAGGCCGTAGGCTCGACCCTGAGCAGTTTGGGCGAAGCGGTCACGCTTCACGTCAACGTCCAGGCTGCTCCCTGGATTCCGGTAGACCGTGTCCAGATCATCGCCAATGGAGAAGTCCTGCACACCTTCCCGGTGGACGAGAGCTCTGAGCGGGTTCGGCTGCGGAAGGCCATTCGAGTGGAGTCTGGGCAGGATACCTGGTATCTGGTCCTGGTCACCTCGGAACGGCACTGGAAAGCTCCCTTTACCGAATTCCGTTCGCTTGCGTTCACCAATCCCATCTGGGTGGACAACGATGGGAACGGCTACTTCGACCCCATTCAAGGGGGCGATCCAGGCTGGGTCGATCCCGAGGAGGAGCAGCAGCAGGCAGGCTCATAGGGAGGGCGGAGCTCCGAGAAGCAGGGAAAGAACAATGAGAAGAATTCCTGGTTCGTTGCGATTCATGGTGCTTCTTCTCCTGGCCAACTGGGGTGGAGCCGTGCTGGCCGAGGAGGCCCGGGAGATCGGCTTCGAAACCCAGCTTTTCGTCGATGACTGGATCCTCGAAGATCTGCAAGGCGTCGTCCGGCGCCTGAATCCGCTTCGCAAACACCCGAAGAATCCCATACTCAAGCCCGATCAGCCCTGGGAGGGTCAGTACACCTTTCCCAACTTCGTCGTCTATGACGAGACCGACCAGTTGTTCAAGATGTGGTACGTCTACATCGATTACGAGTCGAAGCGGGGTGAACCCCACCCGAAGCCGCGAACGAAGGGCCGCGCCTATGCGGTTTCGCGTGATGGCGTGAGCTGGGAGAAGCCCGAACTGGGACTGGTAGACGTCCCAGGATTCGGGAAGAAGACGAATGCCGTAGCCCATGAGCCCTCGATCTACGATACTCACGAATCCGACCCTCAGAAGCGGTACAAAGCCGTCATCGGCATCGGAGACAGATCCCAGGACATGGGTGTCACCTGGTCACCGGATGGACTGCACTGGAGTCTGTACGAGGGCAACCCTGTCATCAACAAGAAAGTGGGGGCTGGAAGAGTCCTCTGGGATGACCGGATCAAGCAGTACCTGGGCTATTTCAGGCCGCTCCCGCCGCCGCCCATAGCCGCCATGAACAACGTCGGCCTGAGAGTGATCGGACGATCCGTGAGCCCCGACTTCCTCAGCTGGACCCTGCCCGAGGATCAGGTCGTGATGGCTCCCGATGCCTTGGATCCTCCCGATACCGAGTTCTATAAGGCTGCGGTATTCAAGGACCGGGGAGTGTACTTCAGCTTCGTCAGCGTGTACCACATCAACGCCTTGATGGTCGACGTACAGCTGCTCTTCAGCCGAGATGGGATCGAATGGCAGCGGGTGGGGAACCGGCACCCGATCCTGACCTACGGGATGCCAGATCGATTCGACTCTCATCAGGTCTATGTGAGCAGTCCCCCCCTGATCCTGGACGATGAGATCCGGGTCTACTATCTGGGACAGGACGAAGCCCACCTTCTCACTCCTGGAGACCTGGCCCTCCTGGCCCATCGCCCCCAGAGCATGGCTCCGGACATGGAGCAGCAACTGGTCAACTACAAGGGCGCGTTCTGGTGGTTTCAGGCGATGGAGCAACCCTGGGCCAGCCATGGGGGTGCGGGAGGGCTGGCGACGGCTCGTCGGGACGGCTTCGTTTCCCTGGACGCGGGCGTCGAGCCTGGGCAAGTCACGACTGGGACTTTCTGGTGTCGGGGCCAGGGCCTGGTCGTCAATGTGGACGCGTCGGACCCTCAACGGTTCAAGCGTCTGGGACACTGTTGGCGGGAGCACCCGGGCGGGGGGGGGAGAGCTCCGGGCCGAGCTCTTGGATGAAGCGGGGGCACCCCTGGGAGGCTACCGGCTGTCGCAGTCGGACACCTTCCGTGAGGATTCCCAGTTCCACCTCATGAGCTGGGAGGGAGAGTCGGATCTATCGCCTCTTCGGGGAAAGAGAATCCGCATCCGGTTCTCGCTCAAGAACGCCAAGCTCTACTCCTTCAGATTGGCCGAGTAGGGGAGGCGTGATGTCGACTGGTGGCCCCACCCACTTGCCTGGCTCGGCACCCCCAGAGATACTCCCACGCAGGAGGGCGAACACGACACTCAACCTGAGGGAGAGAAGCCATGAAGCACAACCTGGATCGATGACAATTCCTGGCCGGAACGGCGGCGCTGACCCTGGCAGGTTCGGAGGCCGGAGGTCAGCCCTCTTCCAGGAAGCCAGCGAGCCGCAGCCTGGTGATCGACAATCACGTCCACGTCTTTCCCGATCAGAGAGGCGCCCTGGGCTACGACGACCCCAACGAGCACAACCGTAGGATGCAGGCGGCCGTGATCACCCTCTGGGACCGGTTCGTCACCAGCCACACCGATCACAAGTACGTCCCGAGTCTTCTTCAGCTCCTACGGAGGGCGCCATGCACTTACCCGAGTTCGAATTCACTGAAGGAAATGCCTTCGATCCAACGATTCTTCAGCGAGTTGGGAAGTATCAAGTCTTTTTTTTCCTTGAGGTTCTGGAACACCTGGAGGCGGACTTGGAGCTTCTCCGGTGCCTCCCCTCCGGCGCGCTGATGATTCTCTCGGTTCCTAACTACGATTCAGAGGGACACGTTCGGACTTTTGAAAGTGCCAGCTCTGTTATCGCTCGCTACAGTACGCTCATTTCCTTCCATCGCTCGGCTATTCGGGTTCTCCCACGTAAAGGTAAGAATCGTAAAACTCATAAGAAGAAGCGAATATTCCTGCTTCACGGGGAGAAACACTGAGAGGGACTCCTTCATGGAGCGCCACCCACTCATTCCAACCTCAAAGCGTAATCCTTTTCGGGCCGCGTAGGCGTGAAACGCTAATCAGGCGCGGGTCGCGAGGTTGGGGCGTAGGGGTTTGAGACTTTCAGTACATCCTACTCCCTGAGGGTTGTCATCTAGCTTAAGCGTATTGTGTGTAACTAGAGAGCGCGATGTAGTCCGACTCCACGACCGGTAGGAACCGCAGTGGGAGACATTCGGGAAGCTCAACAAGATACAAACAAATCTCAAACTCCAAGCACCGAACGCTTCAACCGGGCCTGCACCGTGTCACCAGTGAGCGGTCTCCGAGTGATGAGTCTGAAGCATCCCTTTTGTCAAGACGAGGCGCCCTGGGGTTAGATGCAGCACGCGCCAGCTCCACAAGTCATTGAAAGAATCGGGGGAGTGTCTCTTCCTCATCCACTAAGAGCTTAATGTACTTTCCAGCCACAATCCATGCGACACCCCCGTTGCTACCAAGAAAGCGGGGGTGGTTGAAGAACCACTCAAGCTGATCTCGTTTTCCGGTTTGCGGCGGATTGCACCATCGCTACCAACGTGTAACAGCATAAGGCTCAGACACCGCCGACTCATTCCCTTCAGAAGAATGAAACCGTTCCCGCTTCCCCGGCAGGTGGGCTGGGTCCCGCTTGCGGATCGGTCTCTCAGCTGGCAAGATTGTGCCGAAAACTGACGGAGGGGAAATCAAACAAGATGTCTGACCGCGAAGAGATACGAAGTCGCATGAGCCAGGACGGGATTGAGTTCCTGCTGGTTCAGTTTATGGATATGCACGGAAACGCCAAAGTGAAAATGGTGCCGGTCTCCTCTTTCGACGCGGCCATCGACGAGGGGCCGGGTTCTGAGAGGTGAGAACACCGCTGGGAACATGGTTGACTATGCGCTGCCGCGGGGACGGCATGATCTAACGGTGAGCTGTGCTCCCGGCGTCAAGGTCGAGTGGAAGCTGTCCGGGAGGCCTACTGGATATGTGAAGATCTGGCACGTCGACATGACCGAGGCGGAGGCGGGATCACGCCACAGAATTCGCGATTGCGTGGTTGAGGAACTGGGTGGAGGCACGACGGCGGTGGCGGGTGTCGTCTACACCAATACGGAACAGAACCCGACCAACCCAACGATTTTTCGGATCGAAGACAGCCGCATTACGCTTCGCAGTGTCGGGGAGGCGAAAGGGGAGTCGACCTACGAAGCAGCCTGCGGGACGGGACGGGACCACGGCGTAAGCCAGGGCGTCACCCGGGTGGAAATCGTCGATTCCGAGTGTACGGCCCGCGGCAGCGGTGGGATCATCCTGCTCAACAGACTCCGAGTGATCGCCGATGGCACGGCTCCCACGCCGCACGTTTTTTTCAACTGGGACTTTGGGCAGTTGCTGGGCGACGTCTTTGTGGACACGACACACTCCCAACAGATCCTCGGCGATTGCTTTGGTGTAGGTGCCAACGGTTTCTCCTGCGGAATACCCCTCTTCAACGTGGGCGGGATCGGTGACTCCTACTGGGTTGAGACCTCGACGGCTCTGTTCCCCATCGCTCTCACCATCCGCGGTCCGGAACCGCACCGGCCCGCCAATCTTCTGGGCCCGAAGGCGCTGGCGGCACCCCTCGCCATCGGACCCGGCTACATCGACGGCGGTTCGCGTGATTATGTCAACTTCAACGCGGATGGGGATCGCAGTTCGGGGATCTGCGCGCGGGAGCTCTGGGCAGAGGGAAACCCTACTGAATCCGCGGAGACGCACGACTATCTCGACTTCGAGAATCACGACATGGGTCCGCTGCGTGAGAAGGAGGAGACCTATCGTGTCTTTAGCACCATCGAGGTGCACGGCCTGAATTGCGTCGTGGACACAGCCCCCGGGCCCGGCAACCAGTGGCAAATGCGCGTTCTCGTGGACGGTGTCAAACTCCCCGGAACCATGTTGACGTTCGATGGTTTCTCAGAATCCACAACGGGGGTGAACGATGTCAGGTGCACCATTTCCGGTCTGGAGACGTCCTGCACCTCCGGCTTCGAAGGAGGGGTGACTGACCAGGGGACAGCGAGATTCACGGTATCCGTGGATTCATCAGGCGGCAACGGCGGCCCGAAGAAGGCCGGGCTCCTGCGTTGCTCGGTTTGTCTCGGCCGGGCCAAACCAAGAATCTGACGGATCATGACTAGCGAACTGAGTGCCCTGACTGTCCTTTTCACCGAGTTCTACTACTGGGTGTGCATCGTCCTCATGTTTCTCATCCATGTCGGGTTTTGTTTCTACGAGGTGGGGGCGTCTCGGCAAAAGAACATGCTTCACACCCTGATGAAGAACGCGATGCTGATTCCTCTCATCACCGTGACCTTCTATTTCTTCGGATGGTGGATCTATTTCGCTTTTCCGAACGGGCCCGGCATTACGGGTGGTCTGCTGCCCGCTTCGTGGGCGCTGCCCTGGAACGAGCTCATGGGTCCTCACATGGGGGGTCGCCCTTTCTCCGACACTCTTTCGCTAGAGGACGCTGCCGCCTGGGCGCGCATCAATGGTGTTTTCTGGGCGGCTTTTCTTATCTTTTCGTGGACCGCCGGGTCTATCATTTCTGGTGCTGTAATCGAACGGATCCGATCCAGCGCCTTTTGGATCTTTGCCGTTCTCGTGGGGTCCGTAACCTGGATCATCGACGCCGCCTGGGGCTGGTCTCCGGACGGCTGGATGGTCCAGGTCCTCGGCTATCACGACGCCTACGCCTCTGGGGTCATTCATGCCATCAGCGGCGGTTCGGCTCTGGCCATACTGATCCATCTGGGGCCACGCATCGGTCGCTTCACGAAGAACGGTACAGCCAGAAACTTCCCGCCCCAGAACACCTGGCTGGTAATCATAGGGCTGTTTCTGATCTACACGGGATTCTGGGGATTCTACGCCGCCTGCAACGTCCCCATCCTCGACGTCGATGTTGATGCCGGGAGAGTCTTCTTTTCAGCCACTACGATCTATCTCACACCGACTACGTTGAGTGCGATCACCCTAAATTTCCTGATGTCTCTGGCCGGTGGCCTGATGGCGGGCTACTTTTGCTCCAGAGGCGACCCCTACTGGACTTTTTCGGGGGGATTGGCCGGGATCATTACGGCTTCGGCTGGGAACGATCTCTATCATCCACTCCAGGCACACCTGATTGGTGGACTGGGGGTCCTCTGCATTTACAGGCTGCACTTCTGGGTGGAGCGGAGGTTCAAGATTGACGATGCTGTGGGAGCAGTTGCGGTGCACGGGTATGCGGGTGTTCTCGGGGTGATCGTCGCCGGTTTCGTGCTGTGGGGGTATCCCAGTTCACCCAACCCTGCATACGCCCCGATCACCCCCTGGGGACAGCTGGCAGGAGCCGTCATCATGTTCGTCGTGCTCGGCTTCGTGCCGTGCTATGTCGTGGGCTATGTTTTGAAGAAACTGAATCGGCTTCGCATTCCGGCGGCCATCGAATTGGCCGGAATGGATCATCGCCTCGAAGAAACCGAATGGGAACAGTCCAGGGAGATCCTGGAACTGGAGCTTAAGATGGCCAGGGAGGAGCAAGTGCCATGACGACCGGCCTGATCAACAGTTGGGCAACAAATCCGGCGGAGGTGGGACCTCTTTATCCATTCGTTTCCTTCGAAGTGTTCTTCTTCGCTGTCTGTTTCGTCCAGTGGATCCTCTATACGCTCTGGCAGGTGAAGTTCGAGTCCCGAAACTACCGGAGCGAAAACCAGGATCTGTCCCGAGGCAACCGTCTGCTGGAGACGATTGAGTCCAATCGTCCGCGCTAATAATAGTGAGCAACCTCGTACCGCCGAGGAACACTGACCTACAGGCCAAGAGTTCCGTCCAGAGAGGCCGCTTCAGCGGCCTGGCGCGAGCGCAATAGCCCCGGTGTTTACGCCGGGGTTGGGCCTGTCCCCTGAATCTGCAGAGGCCCTTTCAAGGGCCTTCTCTAACCGACGGCTTTAGCCCCCGTGGCCCTGCGGGCTGGCTGAAGCCTGGTGTTCGAGAAGCCCGCTAAAGCGGGCTCAGGGGCTCTGGCCTTCCCGCTACCCCGGCCTGAAGACCGGGGCTATTGCGCTTCGCGCGAGGCTGCTGAAGCAGCCTGGACCCCTGAAGGCGATCACTTTTTGAACAACATCGGGTCGAGGCAGAAAACTTGATCAGTTTGTGAACTTTCTCTCGACCAAGGAGCCCTAATAATAGCGAGCAACCTCATGCCGCTGACGAGCGCTGACTGCTCGCTCGAGTCTGGCCCCTTCAAAGAGGCCGCTTTAGCGGCCTGGCGCAAAGCGTACTAGACCCGGTGTTTACGCCGGGGTCGGCCGCCTTACTCAGCTCTACGGAGGGCCTTTCAAGGTCCTTCTCGAGGCCGCGGCTTTAGCCATCTGGGGCCCAGATGATGGCTGAAGCCCGCTAAAGCAGGCTCCGACATCCGTTAGCTCGGTTACCCGGCCCTGGGACCGGTCTAATACCCTTCGGGCCAGACCGCTGAAGCGGTCTCCTGAGCACCCGGACTGGCGACGAGCGGGGAACCATGGGGCGATCTGATCGGACCACGGAGGATCCTCCGGTGTTGCGGCATTAGCTCCAGGGAAAGGGACTGTTGGAGACCGGATGGAGGTTGCCCGCGGCATAGCGGGCGAATCGGAAGGGCTCGAGGAGTTCGCTTCGAACCCCTAGAATCTCAGCGGCTACCAGCTTGCCTACGCCCAGCATCTTGTAGCCGTGATTGGAATCGGCGATCAGATAGCAGTTCTCCCGAAACACGTCGAAGACGGGGAAACTGTCGGGAGTGAAGGCACCCAGCCCGCCGCTGGGCTCATCCCGCCAGAAGACGTGTTTGCCCTCAAAGCGCTTCTGGCAGAAGGCCAGAGCTGCACACCACATGCGAGCGAAATCCTTCCCGACCACGAAGTCGGGGGACTCGGACCCATAGGGATCGACCTGGACCTGGTCTGGATCAGTCTCTACCCGATAAGGCATGGTCCCGCCCTGAATTCCTCCAAAGTGAAGGTCGGGTTTGTAGTAGATACCCCAACCCTCCTCACGAATCAAGGAGCCCTCGAAGTCGTAGAGGGGCTGATCACAGTCGAAGTGGACGACGGGGGGCATCCGGCCGTCGTTCGCTATCTGAAGTCCAGGATCCACTCCCAGTGTCCCTTCCTGCAGACACCAGTAGGTCCACATCTTGACGCCGGAGCGCATCTTCTCGTTGGTCTTGACGCTGATAGTCCGGGGCAGTTCCAGCATTTCCCAGATCGATTTGGCCCAGGGTCCGACCCCCACGATCACATAATCTGTCTCGATCGTGCCCCGGCTCGTGTTGACCGCCGAAATCGACTCCCCCGAGAACTGAAAACCGGTGACCTCGACACCCGGGAGAATCCGGACGCCCTGGTTCTCTGCTTTGGCTGCCAGACCCTGCATGGAGGCCATGCTATTGGCATAGCCACCTTTCTTTTCGTGCAGGATCGAAGTGGTCCCTTTGGCCTGCCAGTCGTGGAGAATGGTTTTCATGTAGTGCCGGCAATCGGCTTCGCCTTCGATGAACTCTGAAGGGTACCCGATCGTCTGTTGCTGCTCGTACACGGTTGCCACATCGTCATGCATTGCTGCGGGGCTAAGCTGAAGGTACCCGACGGGATGGTAGCTATAGGTTTCCGGGTCGCTTTCCCACACCTCCACGCTGTGGGCCATCAGCTCTCGCATGGCAGGTTGGAAATAATTGTTTCGGATCACGCCGCAGGCGATGCCCGAAGCGCCGGCGCCGACTCCGGTCTTGTCAATGACCAGGATGTCAGAGCCCGTGCCTTTTCTGCGGGCCTTCAAATCGAGGGCCAGATGGTAGGCCGTGCTCAGGCCATGTACCCCGGCGCCAATCACCAAGTACCTGGCAGATGAGGGAATGATCACGGTTTCAGAACTTCTTGTAGACCTTTTTCAGTTCCACCAGAGGATGTCGGCTCGACATCTGAAACTTGATCAGCAGCTCGCGGGCGATCATGTCCCGCTCCTGTTGGGTCTCCGGCAACTCGATGTCTTCGGGCACAATGACCCAGCCGTTGATATTCCGATCAAAGACCGCCGGCACACCCTCTTCATAGCCCATGTGCACGTCTTCCAACCAATTCAGATCTTCCCATCCCATCCGCTCGATGTAGTCTTTCAGGAAGGGCGTGAGCAACGAGTAGTCGGGCAGAAGATTCACGTCATAGCGATACCCGATGTGCTGTCCGATTTCCTTTTCGCGCTGGCTATCGATCCCATCGGATTCCAGGTAGTAGTCGACATCTCTTGGCTCGTCGGCGCCGGTCTCAGGGCCCATTCTTGCCTCCTTGTCCTACCACGTAGTCTGTTCCTGCCAGGGGTACGCGCGCCATGGCCGAGGCCTCAGCGGTCAGGGCTGCCAGATCTTCGGGTTCCAGCGAATGGACGTTCGTCTTGCCACAGGCCCGGGCCAGCATCTGGCACTCGATGGTGAGTGTGTGCAGAAAGTTGTAGACACGGATGGCGGCTTCATCGGGATTCAAACGCTTGCGCAGCTTGGGGTCTTGGGTGGTGATGCCGACAGGGCAGAGCCCGGTGTGACAGTGATAGCAGTAGCCGGCAGGAACTCCAACGGTGCCTTCGTAATCTGCCTCCGGAATGTCCTTGTTGCAGTTCAGGGCAACCAGGGCGGCAGTTCCGATGGCTATCGCATCGGCACCCAGGGCCAAAGCCTTCGCCACATCGCCGCCATTGCGAATGCCTCCGGCATAGACCAGTGAGATCTCGCCGGTCTTTCCCACGTCATCCAGAGCCCGCCGAGCTTCCCGGACAGCCGCAATTCCGGGGATTCCCGTCTCTTCGGTGGCCAGATGAGGACCGGCTCCCGTAGAGCCTTCCATGCCGTCCAGAAAGATACTGTCGGGTCCCGTCTTGGCGGCCATGCGAATGTCGTCGTACACTCGCGCCGCGCCCAGCTTCAGCTGGATGGGAACCTCCCAGTTGGTCGCCTCGCGTATCTCTTCGATTTTCAGCGCCAGGTCGTCGGGTCCCAGCCAGTCGGGATGGCGGGCGGCTGATCGCTGGTCGATGCCCGCGGGAAGGGACCGCATCTCCGCCACCTGATCGGTGACCTTCTGGCCCATCAGATGTCCCCCCAGTCCCACCTTGCAGCCCTGACCGATGAAGAACTCCACTCCGTCGGCAATCTGAAGATGGTGCGGGTTGAATCCGTAACGGGATTGAATCAACTGGTACAGCCATTTGTCCGAGTAACGGCGCTCGTCCGGGAGCATCCCTCCCTCCCCGGAGCAGGTTGCCGTGCCCGCTAGGGTGGCTCCTCGCGCCAGGGCCACCTTGGCTTCATAGGACAGGGCTCCGAAGCTCATTCCAGTAATGTAAACCGGAATGTCCAGAACCATGGGTCGTTTGGCCCTGGGCCCGAGGACCGTCCTAGTTTCGCATTTCTCCCGATATCCCTCGATGACAAAGCGGGTCAGCGTCCCCGGCAAGAACGTGAGGTCGTCCCAGGAGGGGATCTTCTTGAAGATGGCCATGCCTCGCATGCGGTAGCGGCCCAGTTCCGCCTTGATATGGATGTCATCCATGACGCCAGGATCAAAGAGGAAGTTCCGACCGAGCACATGGCGATTGCGTCTCGGAGTGGTGGATAAGGGATCCTCGGGGGCCAACTTCTTTCCTCCCTGGACTACCATGGGCTTCCCTTCCTCGACTTCCTATCGGGCAGGATGGTTAACCCGCATTTCTCATCGCTGGTCTACTGCGGCGCCGCAATCATCCGCCCTGGCTGTGTTACGCTCGGTCGGCCTCCTCGACGTACTGTACAAGTACGACTGCGGCGGCCTCGGTCGCAAGCCTTGCCAGGGCGGCCCTTGCGGTGCCTCGCTACGACAAGCGATGAGAAATGCGGGTTAAAGGACAATCTTTTTCTCGGCCGGCTCCAGGTTGTCGTAATTCCAGAGCTGTTTGCCGGCTACGATCTTCTGGAGATTGGCAGCTCCGTTGGGCGCTTCGAGGCCATAAAGGGCGAGTTTGCGTTCCATCCAGGTGGCTTCCAGTTCCGTCATCTCTGCTGGCACCGCATCTATTCCCAGCGACTCAATATTCCCGCCCACGTAAATGGTTCCGTCGTACATGGAGTCCCCGAGATCAGCACTGACGTCTCCCAGAATAATGATGCGGCCGCGTTGCATCATGAAGCCGGAAAGGATTCCGCTGGAGCCGCCGACAATGATGGTCCCGCCTTTCATGCTGATGCCCGTTCGGGAGCCGGCGTCTCTGCGGCAGACCAGATCGCCGCCCCGTATGGCGGCCCCGAATGAGGATCCGGCGTTTTTCTCAACCACGACCGTCCCGGAAAGCATGTTCTCGCCGCAGGACCACCCCACTCGGCCTTTGATCGTTATGTTCGGTCCGTCGACCAGGCCCGCCGCGAAGTAGCCCAGGGAGCCTTCGAAGTCCAGCTTGAGGCGATTCAGGATGCCAATTCCGAGGGAGTGCCGGGCGTTGGGATTCTCAACCACGATGTGGCCGTAGCCCTGCTCCATGAGCTCCCGGATCCTGAGTCCAATTTCCGGCGAGGTCATTTCCGCCGCATCGAATCTGGCCAGCTTTTCAAAGTCCACGTCTAAGGAACTGGGGTCCACCAGATTCTCTTCTTCGCCGGCCGAGAAAAAGGCCCGGTGAGTTCTCCCGGCGAGCGTCTCTTCGTGAAGGCCCGGTTCGTGAGATGGTTTCATTTCGTTCAACTGTGCCAGACTCGCACCTCTCCAGCGTAGGGATCCACCGTATCGATCTCCTGGGGGAAAATACTGCGAATGGCCACTTCCTCCGAAGCCATGGCAATGCAATCTTCTCCCTCGTACAGGACCATCGGCTTCGCCGCCATGACGTCCTTGGCCATGCCCAGGCTGTCGGCCGTGGCGACCAGGTAGGTAAAGACTCCATCCAGTTCATCAACAGAGTCGTGCAGAACCTTCTCCAGTTCGTCTCCGGCCTCCAACCGATGGGCGATGTAAACCGCAACGAGTTCCGAGTCACAGTCGGAGACGAAACGACGACCCAGTCGCTCCAGGTCCCGGCGCTTGCTCCAATAGTTGGTCAATTGTCCATTGTGCACAACAGACACGTCCGTGAAGGGGTAGGCCCAAAAAGGATGGGCAGAACAGATGTCGACATCCGATTCCGTGGCCATGCGCACGTGCCCGATGGCGTGGGTTCCGGTGAAACTGTTGAGAGCGTACTGGGTGGCCACACTGGTGGCATCTCCCAGGTCCTTGACGAGTTCCAGGGACCGGCCCAGGGACAGGATCTCTGCTCCCTCCACCTCCTCAATCAAGGCGCAGAGTCGGCCCAGGTCTCCCTCATACCTGATTCGATAGCCGAAGGCGTATTCGGTCGGCTGATGGGCCTGGACGATCTCCCCGCCCAGGGAAACGATGCGCTCGTCAACTGCGGCCTGGCGCTGCGCAATTTGCTGAAGGATATCGAAACCCTTATTCAAATCTTCTTGCTCGGCCAGCTTGAACCGAACCACCAGTTCCTCTGGCCGGGGATTTCCATAGACGGCAAAGCCCGTCGAATCGGGTCCCCTGTGGTTCATGGACTGGAGCATGTGGGTCATTTCGTTTCCGACATCTGCCGGTGTGTTCTTGTGAATGATTCCAGCGATCCCACACATAATCGAGCCTTGCAAATTAGAGTTCTAGCTAATGCGGTACTAAGGCAAACAATCCCAGTAGTGCTCGAAATCCCACTCCGTCACCGTGGACAGAAACCGTTCCCACTCGTCGCGCTTGTAGTGCATGTAGACGGAATACATCTCACCGGGAAGAGCGGATTTGATCACCTCATCCTCTGCCAGCTCGCCCAGCGCTTCGCCCAGAGACAGCGGAAGTTTCTTCACCTGTTTGCCTTCCTCAATTGCCTCGTAAATGTTCCGCTGCTCGGGCTCGCCCGGATCGAGTTCGCGTCGCAACCCGTCGTCGAAGGCTTTCAGAAGTCCCGATGCTAGCAGATAAGGATTGACCATGGAGTCCACAGCCCGGTACTCAAGCCGCCCGGGTCCCGAGACCCGCAACCCGCAGGTACGGTTCTGGAAACCCCAGTCCGCGTAGACGGGGGCCCAGAAACCGGTCTCCCACAGCCTTCGGTACGAATTCACGGTGGAACATCCCAACGCGGTCAAGGCTGGCAAGTGCTCCATGATCCCGCCGATGCAGTGTAAACCCACCTGAGCCGGCATACGCTCACCGGGAGCCGGCAAGAATGTGTTTTCGCCTCCCTTTCGATGGAGGAACGACCCTTCCAGTCCCGGGAGCTCTTCGTTCCCCAGAAGACATACGTCGTCCTCACCTCCACGCCACAGGGAGATGTTGTGGTGACATCCGTTAGCGGAGACGCCCATGAAAGGCTTGCACATGAAGCAGGCGATGAGATCATGCTCACGACCCACCTGGGCGCAGATCTGTCGGTAGGTTGTGAGCCTGTCACACGTACGCAGGGCCTCGTCGAAGGTGTAATTCAGCTCCAGCTGACCCGGTGCATCTTCGTGGTCCCCCTGGATCATATCCAGGCCCATGGCTCGGGCGTACTCGATCACTTTCATGACGACCGGTCTGAGGGACTCGAACTGGTCGATGTGGTAGCAATACGGCTTGCTGAACCCGTCTGCAGGCTTGCCTTCCGGCCCCTTCTTCAACCACATCATTTCAGGCTCAGCACCGTGGCGCAGGTGGAGACCGCCATGATCGCCCTGAAACTGCGCTTGGATTCGTCTCAGGTTGCCACGGCAATCCGAAGTCAGAAAGGCACCGGGGGCGACCTCTTCTTCCCGATTCCGAAAGAGCGTGCAGAAGACTCGCCCAATCCGATGGTCCCAGGGTAGCTGGACAAACGTCTCGGCGTCCGGAATTCCGATCAGTTCCCAGGCCTCGGGGCCGTAGCCGATATAGTTGTCCAGCCGATCCATAAACAAATTGGCCGTCGCCCCGTAGACGAGCTGAAACCCTTTCCGGGCAATCATTTCCCAGTGATCTGCTGGAACGCCTTTTCCTACGATTCGGCCGGTGACGGACACGAACTGGTAGTAGATGTAGTCGATCCCCAGTTTGTCGATCTGCCGACGCACTTCGTTGACGAGCTCGGCGCGTCCTTCCGCTTCCACATAGGTTTCCAAATCTGACACAATCACTCTTTCTGTTGGTGCAAGGTAAGGGCAGCCAGACTCGCCGAAAAGAGATTCTATCCCCCGCAAGAGGGGTGGTCAAGATGGGCACCGGCACCAGGGCTTCCCTTGCTTCCCCGGTCTCGTGCAGAGGTGGAATTGGCCTTGACCTCACTCCAGAATCGCCACCCTTCCTCCTCGGAAAAACCCATCGATTCCTGCAGGAACTTTCAACTCCGAGGCTTCTTGGGTACCATTCTTTGAGTACACTCGAACATAAATACTCCTACGTTTGCAGATGGAGCTTGCGAGGCGAGATCAAGTCAGGAGGAGGAAGACGGTTCGGCGTTCGCTTGTTCGGCGTTCTGCGGTTTGTGATTTAGCCTTTTTTCTTAGTTCTGGAGAAGGCAACCGACAAATGTTGAACAGCAAAATATCGAACAGGCGAATTTCGAAGGCTAAGGAAGACGGTTCGGCGTTCGCATGTTCGTGATTCAGCGGTTCGTGATTCAGCCTTATCTTCCTTGCTCTGGAGAAGGCAACCGATGAATGTTGAACCGCAGAATATCGAACAGGCGAATTTCGAAGGGAAGAAAACGCTGCCGTGCAAGTTTCTTCCTGGAATGATCCAGCGTCAGCTGGTGGCCCCACTGGGCTGGAAGCCGCAATCCCGTTGGGATTGACCTCATTTCCTTCTCGACAATGCGTGCGTCGTAGCGGTACTGCAGCTGAAATTGAGGTTGATTTATGAGTGAGACCAAGACCTGGGGCTCCGCTCCGTTCTGGGGTCTGGGCTATGACTGGGACCCTCAGTGGGTGCTGACACCAGCGCAGAAGGAGCTTCAAGAGAAGCTGATCGAGCTGTGCCAAACAACGCTTCGGACGAATGCCGTGGAGAGCGACCGCGAGCTGAAGTTTCCCCGCCTGAATTTCGAAGCGATGGCTTCCCTGGGGCTGCTGGGGCTGCTGGTGCCAGGAGAACTGGGCGGACTCGGCGAAAACCACACCTGCGCCGCCATGGTGACCGAGACCGTTGCTCGCTACGGCTGCGCGAGCACTGCCATGTGCTACACGATGCATCTGGGAGCCGTTGCCGCAGCGATGCTTCGCTCCCACAACAACCCCGGCCTGCGCGACTTGATGAAGAGGTTGGACAAGGAGGTCCTGATCGGCACTCTCTCCTATTCCGACCCCGAGACCGGGTCGCACTTCTGGTATCCCTTCTCTTCGGGCGCCGAGCGCACCGACAGTGGCTGGCGAGTGAGAAAGAAAGCCTCCTGGACCACATCGGGCGGCTTCGCTGACTGGTATGTCGTCCAGACGACCAGCCCCGACTTTGACGGCGACTACTCGAACCTCTCCTGCTTCCTGATCATGGGTGATGAGGTCAAGGCCCAGCCGTCGGAGTGGGACGCCCTGGGACTGCGGGGAAACTAGTCGGGAGCCATTGAGGTGGACAACGTAGAGGTCCCCAGCGAGCGGATGATTGGTCCCATCGGCGACGGAGCGCCGTCCAACGACGAAACAGTCGATCCGTTTTTTCTGCTTTGCTTATCAGCCTGTTGGAATGGTATCGCCATGGGAATGATCGATATCGCCAAGAGCCACACGACCCGGAAGAAGCACGTTGACGTGGGCATGCGGGTCTGTGATTATCCGACCATACAGGACGGTGTCGGCGAGTCTCTGATCGATACCAATGCGTCCCGCTCTCAGCTGTTTCTCATGGCCCAGGCCCTGGACACCGCGACGAACAACTGCGACTGGTCGGCCCACCGGGATCTCAGCCACCTGCCGAGGTCAGCCTTTCTGCACTGGATGTGGCAGGTCAAATTCGCGGCCGCCAAGAACGTTGCCCGCGTGTCCGACAAGATGCTGCACGTGTGCGGTGGGACCGGTTACAAGCCGCAACTTGGAATTGAGCGTTACCTCAGGGACGCAAAGGCGGGCTGGGTGATGGGCCCAACCAATGAGGTCCTGCGTCAGTTCGTGGGGAAAGCTGTACTCCTCGGCTTCGAGTCGCTGGACTATTGGAACCAGGCTGTTAACGAACGCCTGCTGCAGAACGAGATCAAGAAACTCGACGCGGAGGGTAAACGGGTTCTGGGAGAGCAGTTGCTGGCTGAGGCGGTCACTGAAGAAGATAGCTCATGACCGGCCCGGCTCGACCTCGACACTTCGAGCCGTATTCGCTGCCCATCGACCCCACTACAGGCTTACTGCGACTGGCACCGAACACGGAGCGCTACTGCCTGCCCGGCGGTGGGTGCATCGCCGTGGAACTCGCCGAGGATGACCAGATCACGATCACGGACCTGGAAGGACAGCAGTTGTTCGAGTGTGATTGACATGGTCTTCCTCCTGCGGCCCAACCTAAGGAGAGTTCTTGTCGAGCGAAAGGGTCATAAAAGCCGTAGAGCGCAGTCCACGCGCCCTTGGCAACGGGGTCAATATAGCCGAGGCAAGGCGGTTGGCAAAATGATGCGGCTCGATCGCATCGGTCAGTCGCGCGGGGCGAAGGGGGTTGCCCTTCTGATCGTTTTCCTGACTCACGCGACCTATATCTTCAACGGCTTCACCTGGTTGGACCACGGTGATATCCTGACAGGTAGAGCGCTGCCCATGCCGGGGCATCTGTTGGAAGCGATGGTCGCTCGATATGGCGAGACCTCTTTCTATCGGCCCGTTGTGACGCTGACCCTTTGGCTGGATTCAGTGGTCTACGGCGAGCGTTCGTGGGGGTTCCACCTCACGAACGTCCTGTTGCATGTTGGGGTCTGTGCGTCATTCATATGGGCGATGCAGAGGGTGGTCGTTCGGCCAACCTGGGCGATTCTGTGTGGTATGGTTGTAGCAGGGGTCCATCCGCTTTCATGGCTGTCTGTGGGCGCCATTTCTTATCGGCCGGATCTGCTGGCGGTTCTCTGTTCCCTCCTGGCACTCGGTTGCTACGCGGAATATCGCCTGTCCAGCGGGGCCTCGGCGAAGCTCTTCGGAGTTGCGGCGTTTGCTGCGCTGTCGCTTCTATCGAAAGAGACTGCGCTATTCTGGGTGCCCGCGCTTTTTCTGGTTTGGGAATACTCGACCCGAAAGGGAACGAGGTCTTCGCGTGATGTAGCGCTGGTCTGGGGTGCAGTCCTGGTCGTCGCTGCCGCTTACGTGGCTCTTCGGTTGGTGGCGGTGCCTGAAGGGTGGTCGCGAACCTCGGTGCCTCTTCATGCTGCCGAGGACGTCGGGACGCGGCTTGCGGCGGTGGCGCGTCAGCTTCAGTACGTTTTTGATCCTCGTTTGCCCGAGTTGAGCGACGCCGTGCCGATTGTGGGCCTCGGGTGGGAGGCAGGGATAGGTGCTGTCGCTCTGGCATCCATGGTCGCAGCTTCTCTGCGATGGCGTGGAACCCAGGTCGGATGGGTGTTGGGATTCTGTCTTGTCGCTCTGGCCCCGAGCCTCAACCTGGTGCCCTTGCCCCGGTTCACGTCGCCCCACTATGGTTATCTGTTGAGTTTCGGGATGGGAATGTCCATCGCCCTGGCGGTCGGATGGATGCGGGGCCGCTCCGTTTTCGCGCGTCGATTGGGATTCGGCGGCTTGGCGCTCTGGACGCTATTGGCGAGCGTGTCGACCTGCCGTGGCGGGTTCCGTTTCAAAGACGATGCGGCCCTTTTCGGGGTGGCCGTCGAGGCAGATCCACGGTTTCTTGAGGGGCACCACTATCTGGGTGAAGCAGCGGCCCGTCGAGGTGATCTGGCCCGTGCGAGCGAGCACTTTGAGGCGGCTCTGAAGTTTCGAGATGACACGATCGCCTACGTCGACTGGGCCTCGGCGGCTACGAGTCTGGCCGGGATACGACTCCAACAGGAACGGTACGATGAAGCGGATCGCCTGCTCGTCAAGATTCAGGAGGGCGTGACCGGGACGAAGGCGAGAAGGATCATTTACAACAGGGCGGTGGTTGCCGAACGGCAGAAGCGTTACGTCGATGTGGTTGACCTGTTGTCGAACGAAAGATGGGATCGGCCGGAGCCGGTGATGTTGCTTGCCAGGTCGCTGTCCGCTTTAGGTAAGATAAACGAGGCGATCGCCCAGCTGGAACGGGCGGTGCCTATGCTTGATGCAAACCGGCGACTTTATGTTGAAGACATGATCCAATCGATGAAAGGGGAAAGATGAAAACAGAACGAGGTTCACGATTTCTCAGACGCGTGATGCTCGCGATGATTGTTGGAGTCCTGGCCTGCGGAGGATCACGGGCAGAAGAGGAGAAAATACTCTGGCGGCAGGACCAGCCCAACGGACTGAAGATCGCCTTTATCGGCGACCAGGGAACCTCGAGTGAGGAAGAGGGCGTGGATAAAGCACCCGAAGTGCTTCAGTTGATCAAGGACGAGGGCGCCGATGTGGTCGTGCATCAGGGAGACTTCGACTACGATCATGACCCTGAAGAGTGGGATGGTCTGATCAGCAAGGTACTTGGGAAGGACTTCCCCTACTTCGGATCGGCCGGTAACCACGACGAGCATATCTGGGAGGGGTACCAGAAAGTGCTCGAAGATCGGGCGCATCGGATCGCCCTGCCCTGGGATGGACAGATGGGGGTGAAGTCGTCGTTGAGATACAGGGGTGTATTCATCCTTCTGCTGGCGCCTGATGTATTCGATACGGGACACGCGGACTACGTTCGCGAACAGCTGGCGGCTGACAACTCGATCTGGCGGATTGCGAGCTGGCACAAGAATCAGCGACCCATGCAGGTGGGCGGGAAATCGAGCGAGACGGGATGGGACCTCTACGAAGAGTGCCGGTTGGGTGGGGCGATCGTGGCAACAGGCCACGAGCATTCCTACAGCCGAACACATCTGCTGAGCGATATGGCCCGACACACCGTCGCCAGCCGATCCGACACGCTGCACATCGCACGAGGCAAGACGTTCGCGTTCGTGAACGGGATGGCGGGGAAGAGCATGCGACGGGCTCGCCGTCTGCCGATCGGTGACTGGTGGGCGAAGTACTACACGACGGACAACGGGGCGAACTTCGGCGCTCTATTCGGGACATTCGGAGCTGGTGGCAAGCCGAATGTTGCGGAATTCTACTATAAGGACATCAATGGTAGAGTGGTCGACCGGTTCACAGTGGTCAGTCACGTGCGTAACGAGCGTGAGGCCTTCGTTGCAGCGGCCGGCGCAGGGGAGGACGACGAGTTGAAGAGATTGCTGGCCAGTGGCGTGTCCGTCGACAGCAGGAACGGATCCGGCCGCACGGGTCTGATGGAGGCCCTGAGAGGCGGCAAAGTCGAGACCGCGCGATTGTTGCTGGATGCAGGGGCGTCGGTCACTGCCGTCGACAACAGCGGCGGAACGGTCCTGACACACGCGGCCACCGGCGGGGATGGTGTCGACTCGATGTGGGTGAACCGCTGGCCCGATCTGATTCGAGAACTAGTCCGAGGAGGTGTGGATGTGAACGCCCGCCGGAATGATGGTCGGTCGGCGTTGATGATCGCCGCCACTGAGGAACATCCGTCTGAGACGATCAAGATCCTGCTGGGCTTGGGTGCCGACACGAGCCTGCGTGATGCAACAGGTCGAACGCCCCTGCTGGCTGCGGCTGCCGAAGGGAACCGACCGGATCTGATCGCCCTGGCAGGCAAGTCAAACGTCAACGCAGCTGACCTGGAAGGTAATTCAGCGCTGATGCTGGCCGCCTACAAGGCTGAGGTAGAGGAGGCGGTAAAGGTTTTGATCGCGGCAGGTGCCGACGTCAACGCAGCGAACCACGAGGGGCGGACGGTACTGATGTGTGCGGCTGATGGTGGATCGCCCGAGGTGGTGGGCCAGGTGCTGAAGGCTGGCGCGAAGGTGAATGCGCGTGACCACAGCGGTCGAACGGCCCTGATGTGGGCGGCTCACGGGCGGTCAGCACCTACGGACAATAGTCAGCGAGCTATCATTCAGGCCCTGGTGAAGGCGGGAGCCGATAAATCGGCCAGAGACAACGCCGGGGGGACGGCGGTTACGTGGGCAGGCTACGACGGGAACACGAAGATCGTCGATCTGTTGAAGTGATTGGGGTATCTGGCGGTGGCAAGGACTGACGGGCGTTGGGCCCCTTACCGTTAAGGGCGGTCAGGATTGCCAGTCGTAGCCCTGCCGTTTGAGGAAGACGTCGAGATCTGCGCGCTGGTGAAAGCGTCCGACCCGGCCCGACATGACGTGCGTCCATCTCGGGTCGCGATCGTGCATGCCCTTGGTTTGGGCCGATTTCCGGGCTACGATAGATAATCAGTGATACTTAGGATCCCACTCGGGGATGGGTGAACGCCTCGTCTTAGGCGAAGACGTTGGGTCCGGAACGCTGAGCCAGGCTGGTCCAAATCTCAACACCTACGTCGTGGGAAAATATAGGCAGCTCATTCGAAGCGAGGTAGGTGACCGCTATCGCTGGTTCGAGCTTCCCGGCTTTGTAGATGCCACACTCCATATCGTTGAAAAGTAATGAGATGGTCAGCCGCCTTCGGTTGTCAGAAACAAGGAATTGGGTCCAGGTGTAGGACTATAGTCTGGTTGGCTGAAACGAGGGAATCGCTTAGTAGTTGGGTTCGCCCCTGGGTTACCGCGAGTGTTGGGAACTCTTTCTGCTTGAATCTGAAAGGCTTCAGAAGATACCGTCTCAAGTACATTAGGGTGTTCGCGGTCCAACGGGGGACATTCACCGCTCTCTCCCAAGGCCCAACTTCCGCCTCAACTTCTTGATCGCCGTCTTTTCCCTGCTGTACAAGGTTGGCACCGGAATTCCCAATTCACGAGCTGCATGTGCACGTTTCTTGTCAGTCAAATACAATCCAATGGCCTGGCGCTCCTCAAAGCTGAGAGACTCGATCGCCGGAACGACCTCGGAAACATAGAACTCCTGGCGTTCCTCTTCCTCGTAGACATGATAGGGCGTCCGCCGATCTGACCACCACTCCGAAAACTCGTATGTCCGTCGTTGCCGCCTCAGATAGTCGATGGCGATATTGGTGGCTGATCGCATAAGGTATCTGTCTGCGTAGTGCCTCTCCAGCCGCGGTGCCTTCGGAAGGAACTTGACGAAGACATCGTGAAGCAGATCTTCCACTTTGTTCGATCTGCCGATTAATCTGGAGATCCTCCGGGCAAGCTGATCTTTTTTCTGCTCCCACACGACCACTATTTCATCAAGGTCGATTCAGATCACCTCGTATGAAGTCAGCTGCCCTCTGCGCCTGGCCGCCAGCAACCACTACCAGTCGTTTGTTGTTTCTGAGCTTACGAAGCCAGCCGGCAATGTAGGCAGCAGAATTGTCAATAGTCGTGTTCAGGATTGCGCAATGTCCACAGAGAGAAGGCCAAAGAAATGTCCCTGATTGTGGCCACTCGATTCAATCGGGGAGTTCTCCTGACCAGCGACCCGTTCGTATTCGATAACGACGGCGTCCTCCCTCGAAAGAGGGTCAAATTCGATAGATTCTTAGTTTCACAAGAACCCACGTTTGCGATGGCAGCTGTTGGCAGTGGATGGGTTTTTCAGCAGGCCCAAGAACTTGTCGAGAGTAGAGCACTCTCTGACCACGATGACTGGCTCTCTCTATTATCCGACAGCTGGAGGGTATGGACTGAGCGCTGGAAAAGGGAGCGTCAGAAGGAGCTGGAAAGAGAGGGATCGTCGACATTGCGCCCGGTGTCCGACTCGATCTTCGTGCTTGTCCGACAAGAGGACTTGTGTTCGATCGTCATCGGTCACGGTAAGGGCAAGCTGCACCAGACTTCCTCCTTCGTGATTAGTGGAAGCGGCAGCATTTGGGTCAGGGACTATCTCGCCGCTTCGGGCCAGATATTCGACGCCGGGGACACACTAGAAAAGTGTTTCATTCTGGTTGCCGACTGCTACCGCAAGGCCCAGCAGGATCTTTACGTTGTGGGACTGCCTAGCGTGGTTGTGGTGACGGACGAACAAGTGTTGGACTTGAGCGGGCAGTGTGAACGATTGGTTTCTCAGTTGTCATATTCGTATTTTCAGCAGCTCGCTGATTTCGATAACGTAAAAGTGACCCGTTTTGGGGGCGAGTGATCGAGCAAAAGTGACCCACCCCAATCAGACCTCTGTTTTAGTCTGTTGTGATTGCTAAACGACAGACGAAGCGGAGGTTATAGGTGATTGGGATGGATCAGTATGAGCTTATCAGAACGGCGTCGCGTGTGTATGGAAAGAGTATCCGTCAGATTCGACGAGAGACGGGACACCATCGAAGGACGATTCGCAAAGCGCTGGCCGGGAAAGAACCGAAGTATCGTCGGCAGAAAGAGCCGAGGGCACCGATCATGGATCCGGTCGCGAAGATCGTCGAGCGGTGGCTGCTGGGCGACCGCCAAGAGCCGCGCAAGCAAAGGCACACAGCTCGAAGGGTCTACACCCGGCTGGTGGAGGAACATCAGTTTACGGGAGCGGAGGTGAGCGTGCGGCGCTGGGTGCGGGAATGGAAAGCCGCTCACGGCTGGGGCCGGCGCGAGGCCGTGCTGCCGCTGGATCCGGAGGTGGCACGGGAAGCCGAAGTGGACTGGGGTACGGCCTGGGTCCAGATGGCCGGCCTGCGTCGGCAGGTCAAGCTCTTTGTGATGCGCCCTCGCTACTCGGGTAAGCCCTTCGTTCGAGCCTATCCCTGGGAGCGTCAGGAGATGTTCTTCGACGGCCATATGCACGCCTTCTCCTACTACGGAGGCGTCTTCGGAGAGCTGGTCTACGACAACCTCACGCAGGCGGTGAAGCGGATCCTGCGGGGCCGCCAGCGAGTGGAGCAGGAACGGTTCGTCTCCTTTCGCAGTCACTACACCTTTGAGGCCCGGTACTGCACGCCGGGACGAGGACAGGAAAAAGGAGGAGCCGAGGGACTGATCGGTTTTGCCCGGCGCAACTTCCTGGTGCCGCTGCCTTCTGTCGAAGACTTTGAGAAATTGAACCAACTCTTGGCCCAGCGCTGTGAGCAGTATGGGAGCCACCGGATTGGAGGTCGGGAAGATTCCCGCACGGTGGACGAACGCTTCGAAGCGGAACGCGGCTCTCTGCTGCCGCTTCCGGATCAACCCTTTGAAAACTTCAAGCCGGTCCGGGTCAAGGTGGATGCCTATCAGACCGCCCGAGTGGATCACAATCGCTACTCGGTGCCTCGAGCCTACGTCGGATGCTGGCTCTGGGCCCACGTCGGTTGCGAGCAGATGCTCTTGTACGCCTCCGATCGGAAGGTGAGCCAACACGATCGCCTCTTCTGGAAGAGCCAGTGGCAGATCGATCCGCTGCACTATCTGGACCTGATCTATGAGCGGGTGGGCGCGTTTGAAAGCGCTCGAGCCATTGTCCAGTGGCGGCGGCAGTGGCCAGCGGATTACGAAGTGCTATTGCAGGCGCTGCGTCGCCGTCAGGGCGAAGGCCGGGGGACCCGCGAGTTTGTTCAGGTCTTGCAGCTGCATCGCCAGTACGAGAGCTCGCAGGTGGAAGCGGCCGTCCGCTTGGTGCTGGAGAAGGGCTGTCCAGGCTATGAATCGATCCGTCATCTGCTTCGAGCTCAGGAAGCACCACTGCTGTCGACGGAGCCCCTGCCCGCGGAGTTGATTCCCGGGGTGACCGATCAGCCGGTCCCAGTCAGTGATCTGAACGCCTTTAACGCCCTCTTGCCGGCAGCTGCGCTATGAGTCAACTCAGCGACACCGTCCTGCTGGAGGATCATCTCAAACGCTTGCGTTTACCGGCGATGCTGCACGATTACCCGGAGTGCGCCCGCCAGGCCCGCGAGGGAGGCGAAAGCTACGAGGGCTTTCTGCTGAATCTGGCCACCCGAGAGCTGACTCAGCGTCAGGCCAATCAACTCAAACGTCGGCTTAAAGAGGCCCGCTTTCCGGTGATGAAAACCCTGGAAGGGACAGACTTCAAGAAGTGGCCGGGTCTGGAGGCGCTGCAGGTCCGAGAACTGCTGCAGTGCGATTACATCCCTCGGCGAGAGAATCTGGCGTTCATCGGCCGCCATGGCACGGGAAAAAGTCATGCCGCCACGGTCCTGGGCGTCGAAGCCTGCCGCCAAGGCTACCGGGTGCTGTTCTGGACGGCGGCGGAGTTGGTCAACACCCTGGTCGAAGCCCGGGAGGAACGACAGCTGCAGCGACTGCTCAAACGGTTCGACCGCTTTGAGTTGGTCATCATCGATGAGATCGGCTACATCCCCCTCTCCCAGGAGGGCGCCCAGCTGCTGTTTCAAGTCTTCGCCAATCGCTACGAAAGGGCCTCGCTCCTGGTGACGTCCAACCTAGCCTTTGCCGAATGGACGAAGGTCTTTGGCGATGCGGCCCTGACCGCCGCGCTACTGGATCGACTGACCCATCACTGTCAGATCTATCCCTTCGACTGGGAAAGCATCCGCCTGACGGAGAGCCTCAAACGGCACGGCAAAAAGCGCCCAAAGCGCGCAGTGGCTGCCCCTGCGCCCCCTGCGGGGGCTAATAAGGAAGCGGATCAAGAGGGGGCCCCAAACCCCGCTTGATCCTGACCTCTATTGATTATGAACTAGGAAAAACAACTTTAAACCTGGGTGGGTCACTTTTACTTGATCACGCCGGGTCACTTTTACCTTGTCATTACGACCTGAATCGAGTTGGTTCTGCTGAGGTCAGGCGGCCTTGAAGAAGTCGATATCCGGCCTCACATCCCAAAAGATACCAATCTGTCCGAAAAACAGATGGTTTTGGGACAGCGATTTCGCCTTCTGGACATCCAGCAAATACGGGCATCTCAGCGCTTTAGAATCTGAGGGTTTTTGGGACACCTCCAAAGCCCTATACTGCTCTTCACACTAATCCAAACCCAAGATGACTGGCAGGATGCTCTAGATTCGGGCTAGTCCTTGGAAGCACTGGTGATATAGCTCTCGATCGAAGGTGGGGATCTGAGAAGACGCAAATCAACCCGAAATCCTTGCAATGGTGCCCAAGGAAGGACGTAGGATGAAAAGCGCGATCGGTTGTGTGCTCGTTTTTCTGTCGATTATGGTCTTGAGCCTGGTAATCCACAACACGATTTACATGTTCGATGTTTGGATTGTGGGAGCAGACCATGAGATTGAGTACAGAATGACCGCTTCGGATTATGTGGATACTTCTATGCACGCGGGATTGCGACTTCTGCTCGCTTGCGGAATGTTCTGGGGTGGCCGTAGACTTTTTAACGAGTGGAGGACAATCTCTTGGATTGCCTTGCTCTTAATCGGATTTCTTTTGCTGCTGGGACGACTCAACCTGCCTCCACAATACGTGGGTGGGCCAACTATTTCGGTAACTATTACAGGTTTCCTGCTGATGCTCCTTGGAGTCGCTGTTCCGATAGCCAATCGTCTCAAGACAAAGAGTGATCAGCCTATCTCTGAGGAGGCTTGATCTCCCGTGCCACTGTGCTCTTCGAAACACCCAGCCTCTCAGCTACCTGCCTGAGGCTCAGACCTTCCTGACGCAGTTCTAAGAGCCCTTCTTTATCAACCTTAGCCGCGGGTCTTCCGATCTTTGCGCCATTCGCTCTGGCCCTCCTCAGCCCTGCTTTGACCCTTTCAGCGATGATGTCCCGCTCCAACTGGGCCACGGCACCGATGATGGTGAAGATGGCTGCCCCTAGCGGGCTGGATGTGTCGATATTCTCCTGATAGCTGACAAAATCAATTCCTAGATTCTTGAATTCCTCCAAGGCCAGAACTAAGTGCTTTGTACTCCTGGCGAACCGATCAAAGCGCCAGACCAGGACGACGTCAAACCGTCTCTTCCTGGCATCATCCATCAATCTATTCAGGGCAGGCCTGCTGTCCTTTGTACCACTAATACCTTCGTCGCAGTACTCACCGTAGACCTTCCATCCACGTGCCTTGGCATAGGCTCTCAGGTCAAGCAATTGGGGTTCTGTGCTTTGATCAGACGTTGATACGCGGGCATAGACGGCACAGTCTTCGCGGACGAATCCGGTGGTATCATCCTTCGCCAGGCCCTTAGGTGTGAGTGCTACGACTGCGGGCTGTTCATCCAAGAATCGGTAATCATGGGTATCGCCATCAATCACGGGATAGCCTAGGAATTCCACAGGCTTCTCTCTGAATGGCACTGCCACATTGAAGCCTCTACCCAGTGCTTCTGAAGCTTCAGGCTCGTTGGATTCGGACAGTGAGAAGGTGAGGTAGTAGTGCTTTGGCGTCTGGCCCAGTCGTCTAGGAATCTTCGTGTAATCGTAGAACTGGATGCCTTGCCAGCAAGACAGGTCTATGAATCGCTCCCATGGGATATCAGAGAACACATTCAACCTCACTGCAGGCTGCTTGTTCTTCCGAACTGCCAATCTGCTGACCTTGTCCAGATCAGCTTGCAGCAATCCCAGAAAGCCTGACCGATCAGAGAACCAGAATTGTGTCTTTTCTACTCGAGCCTTTTGAACATTGGACATCCGACCACGGCCAGCATAGTTCAGACAGACCGAAGAACATCCAGGGCTGGCGAAGGGGCAAACATTCCCTGCTCCCGATACCGTGAATGGTGCCAGTGAAAGAGCGAAGGGTAATATGTTCAGTTCCTCTGCTAGTTTGGCCATCTTTGAATTCGTGGAACCTTTGGCCAGTAGATGGAATTGCCAGCCTCGAGACGGTCTGCTGGCGTAGTTCTGATACAGTGAAGACGACATGGGGTAACTCCCTTTGTTCGTGGGCCTGTGGTGGTGGTTTGGCGACTGGTACCGCAGGCCCTGTTTACTTTGATTCGGAATCAGCCGATCAGTCCCTGATCAGCGAAACTGAAATATCGGTTCTGTCCGATTACCACGTGATCCAGTACGCGGATCCCGATCAGCTTTCCTACTTCACAAAGCCTGCTTGTAATCTGGATATCTTCCTGGCTGGGTGAAGGATCACCGGATGGGTGATTGTGGATCAGGATCAGGCCCGCTGTGAGGTTGGCAATGGCAGGCCGGAATACGTCTCGAGGATGCACCAAGCTTGCGGTCATGCTGCCGATGCTGCACGTGGTCATGCCCACCATGCGGTTTTTGTTGTCCAGATGCAGCACCAGGAATGTCTCAATAGGCATAGAGGCTAGCAGCCTGTCGGACTTTCGAGGTCACACCGAACGGGCATCATTAGTGTATGGCGAATCGATTTAGAACAGTAGATCGAGAGACTCCTTATCTGTTTCCTCCTTCGGTGCAGGAATGGCTGCCGGAGACGCATCTGGCTCGCTTCGTGGTGGAGGTGGTGAGCAAGCTGGAGTTGAGGAAGTTGGAGGATTCCTACACGAAACGGGGATCGGAAGGATACCATCCGGCGGTGATGCTGGCGTTGTTGTTTTACGGGTATGCGACGGGGGTGTTTTCGAGTCGGAAGTTGGAGCAAGCCACCTACGATTCGGTGGCGTTTCGCTACCTCGCCGGCAACACGCATCCGGATCACGACACCATAGCCCATTTCCGAAAGCGGTTTTTGGAAGAGCTGAAGCCGCTGTTTGTGGAGATCTTGCTGCTGGCCCAGGCGATGGGATTTCTGAAGTTGGGCCGAGTGAGTTTGGATGGCACGAAGGTCAAAGCCAATGCCTCCAAGCACAGTGCGTTGAGCTGGGGGCACATCCAGAAACTGGAAGCGCGGCTGCGAGAAGAAGTGGACGAGTTGATGCAGCTGGCCGAGGAAGCGGATGGACGAGAAGAAACGGAAGGGATGGACATCCCGGCCGAGCTGGCGCGGCGGGAAGCACGGTTGAAAGCGATCGATCAAGCGAAGCAGAAGCTGGTCGAGCGGGCGGCCGAGCGGCAGGCGGCCGAGCACGCCGAATATGAAGGGAAGGTGGCCAAGCGGCAAGCCCAGAGGAAAAGGGGAAACAAACCGAAGGGTCGCGAACCCAAACCGCCCCGAGGAGGAATCCGAGACCAGGATCAGATCAATCTGACGGATGAAGATTCTCGGATCATGCCGGTCTCGGGCGGGGGATTTGAGCAATGCTACAACGCTCAGGCCCTGGTGGATAACGACAGTCTGTTGATTGTGGCCGTTCATGTCACGCCAAACGCCAATGACAAGAAAGAACTGAAACCGGCCCTGGCGGCGCTGCACGCATTGCCGGAGTCGTTGGGTCGGCCCCAGGAGCTGCTGGCCGACAACGGCTACTTCAGTGGTGCCAACGTGGAGCTTTGTAGCGAGCATGCGGTCCTTCCCTATATTGCGGTCGAGCGGGAAGCCCACCACTTGCCGCCGAACGAACGCTGGAAAGAACCGGAGCCACCCGGGGAAGACGCCGATGCGGTGGAGCAGATGAGATACCGGTTGAAGACCCCGGCGGGTCGAGCCATCTACGGGCAACGCAAAGCTGTCCCCGAGCCCGTCTTTGGGATCATCAAATCGGTGATGGGCTTTGCGCAGTTCTCTCTCCGAGGAGCGGAGGCGGCAGACGGGGAGTGGACTCTGGCCAGCATCGCCTGGAATCTGAAAAGAATGTACAACCTCGCCTGCCGCCAGCCGAAGCTGGCCCGTGCCACCCTCTGAAGAGGTGGGCCAGGTCGTTTCAGCGGCCAAATCACCGCCGCAGATCAGACGATTCATCGATTTCGTGCTTGGTCGTGCAAGACTTTGGATCAAACGTCAAATTTCAGAAGTGCCTGTGAGTCAAGTCCGACAGGCTGCTAGATGCTGGAATGCCTGATAGACCTGATTTGAGGATGTGTACTGGATCCCGACAAAAGGCTGGATCTCAGCAGGTATGACTGGCGAATCCTTCACCAGCAGCTGAAATTCCTTGATGGTGTAGGTCTGGGTTACACTTGGGGTAGCCATGACAACCTCCGTAGTAGGCTGTGGTGGTCAGGTCCTGGGGGGTGTTTCCGCACCCTTCAGGCCCGCTAATCCACCGGGTTAATGTTTTCGGGAATACCTCCGAATAACTGCCTGTATCCCCTGACGCACGAAGTAAGAAATAGGAAGCCCTTCCTTCTGTGAAAGCTGGGAAAGCTTCTCAAGTTCCTGCTCGGTCAGCCGCACGTTTACTTGATGCTTTCTGCGCTCCGATTCGGGAATGTTTCTACCTTCTTTTCGTGGTGACATTATGTATATCATTATCTAAGATGATGTGTCGACCAGAAAGTTGCATAAGTTATTTAAAATAAATGGATTACAACATCTTAAACAAGAAATCGCCATCGAGTAGGAGTCCCGTTTCCTCGGTGTGGTTGTTATAGAGGCTCCTACACATATCGATCTGGAAAATGGATCGGGACTCCTAATCTCAAAAATAAAATTTTCTAGAAAATGGGACCCTGGTAAGGGACTCCTAGTATCGAAAATAGAAAATTTCTTGGTGGTTCTTACAGATTCGACTGCCGCCAATTCCGCTTGTCGATGACTCTGACGTTTTCCTGGCTACTCAGCCATTTCTAGGTACCTTCGAACTCACCCTCTCCCACCCAGGACTCCCAGGCCTAATCCCAACATTGTCTCAGGATTAGGTTGCTGGCACACTACAGAGGTACCTGACGCAGGTGTTGCCAGTTGGCAACCTGGGCGGCCTTGGCTGCGTGACGGTTCACTACTCTCTCCACTTCTAGGAGGCCCCCGGACATCCTGACTTGATCTTCAGACGGTTGGCTTTTGGCAGCTCTACAGGACTTTCGAGCTTTGGTCAACTCCTTCCCTACGTCGTTGGGATTAGAGCCATACATCCGCGCCAGAAAGTTCAGTGCCACCCACTTGGGCTCTATCTGGGATCTAGATAGATCCTGAATGAAAGTGTTCTCGTTCAGTTCTGGGAACTCCTCAAAGACTGCTTTTCGGCGAGCTAATCCATACTTACCGCGGCAAAGCTTCGTTGCTTTGCCGTGGAGGTACTTGTACTTGCACAGCAAGTGACGGCGGTCCCCCCACTGCTTATTTGACGAGAAAAGTCTGAGATAAAGTTCTTCCATTAACGTTGGCTGGACGATCCGTTCCGCGATGGCCGCAAGCAATTCCCTATATGGGGCAGGTGAAAGTGGATCTTCCATCCCCTTAGGAAGTTCGCCTTGCATCCCCCTGCGCAGAGCCCAGAGAAAGCATCCAAAAACAGGGTTGCATAAGACAGTCTGAGGATCGATCCCAAGTAGCCAGTAAAAGGAGGGAAAGAGTCGTACTCCAACCCCTGGCCCAATATCTTGATCGACGTCTGGCGGCTCAATGGAAGAAATAAGAGTCGTGATCGCTTCTTGATTAGCGATTGCTGTTCTCTCAGAAACCCCCTTCTCGGTATTTCTTAGGAGCTCCTGAAAACTCTCTTGATCTTCCAACTTCGAAGCCTCGACGAGTTCAGTAAGCAGTCTTTCTCGCCACTCGTCATCGACTTTCCTGTTCTCAAGAACGTTCGCTGCGAGTTCCTGAAAGTTTTCGGCTGCCTTGTCCATCGCTTGAGAATGGGTGCGTACTGCACCCGAGATCTTCGCACCCGGGGTTCCACACATCCCGGGCGATAATAGAGTCCACTAGCGAACATTAAGCACGGAGGAAACATGGAAATCAACAGTGAGACCTTGCAACTAATAGGGGTACACAAGGCCGCAGATCTACTGGGTATTAGCGACAACACTTTAAGGCAATGGCTTTGTCACCGACGGTTTCCCTACGTGAAGGTGGGCCGCAGAACACTGATTGCGCAACACGACTTGGTCGAGTTCGTGGAAAGAAACAGGATTGCGGCTATCGATGAGAGGATCGACTAAAGAAGCCTAACAGCTCACACGAAGTAGAGACGAAAGCAAAAAGGGGCCTGGCAAATGCCAAACTCCTCGGAAGAAGAAAACTAATGAAGATCCTAGGCGATGAAGAGAACACATTCAACAAGCAGGAGAACGACTTCCTGATCGCATCTTATCTACCGGCCAACGAGGTACACATCCTTGGAGGCAGATCAGGGGCGGGCAAGACGCATCTTCTATTCCAGATCCTACATCGCTATAGGGGGGATTTCGATCCCATCCTCTATGTAACCGGTGATCGACCCGCCAGTGAAGTCACAAGACTGTTTCAGAAGCTGGAAATAGAACCTTGGGAGGTGGTGGGTCTAATTGACGACGACGCCCAGCACTTGAGTATGGATCAAATCCTATTTGAGGTTGACAACCACCAACGTCCATTTCGCTGGCTCGACAAGCGGATCACGGCAATGAGCACAAAACCGAAGCTTGTTGTTCTGGATCCCGGCCAACGCTTCATCCCTTGCAAGAACTTGAACTGGCAGAGCTCTGCTGCCAGTGGTCTCGCTGCTGTGATGACCTGGGCAGTGAAGCAGAGTATTACCGTCATTCTAGTTTGGCACGTCAATAAGACCGCCACAAAGGACCTAAACGACGTGTTTGATCGTTTCACGGGCTCACATGGGTGTCAATCACCAAGGTATATCCCCCACCCTGTCACCAGGGTAATTCCCCCACTTTGGGAGTCATCATCATCTCGTCTCTCTCTGGTTTTGTTGGTTTTGGTTGGGAAAACTTTTCCCAACCAGTTGCCTCCTGGGAAGTTTGAGAGTCCTTCTGGGTCCTCAGCCAGCGCTGTTCTAGTCGCCAGATTTGCCACCGATTGAACGCCCGATACGCGTCCGAAAGAGGGTTGACGGCAACCTCCTCCAGGATGGGTGCAAAGTAGTGAAGGCTGCCGATGGGCTGTCCTTGAGCAGCATTGAGCCAAGAGACGTACTTGCGTCCGCATCCTAAGAGGATGGCCTGCTCGATATCCTCCAGCGGTACCTCCTGCTGGAACCACTGGGCGGCCAGTTGGCGATCTGCGGCCGAGTACCGACAACGGACACAGGGCCGGCTCAGCAACATCTGCTCGAGGGCCTCGACGTAGAGTCTTTGAGCCGATTGAGTCGAATCAAGAGCGTCCGTCCCGGGAGACCGCTCATAGGGCCAGTAGTCGTCTTGGATCTGAAGGGTCCCGGTGGCATGCTGGTTGGAGCTCAGAGCGATCTGGCAGAGCTGTTTTTCTTCGAGTTCTCTCAGGTACTTGCCGATCGAGCGACGGGACTTGTTCAGAGCCATCGCCAGCTCACCCTGACGAAAGACAAAGCGTCCGGTGCTTCGTTCGGCTCCCAGCGAGAGGTAAGCAAACAGCTTAAAGGCGCCATCGGAGAGTTTCTGCGCGGCGGATTGCCAGCTCCGGTCAGCGGCAAACCACCCGTCGCCGCTTTTGATCTTCAGCCGAGTGCTGGGGAAGGTGCTCATCAGGACACCTCCTTGTTCTTGGAGGTTTTTCCTGGGCGCTTGCGCCTTCGATAGGATTCTCCCTCCCACTCCAGCTGATGGGTGTTGTGGCAGAGCCGATCCAGCAGCGAGTTGGCCTGGATGGGATCGGGAAACAAGGCCATCCATTCCTGGACACTGCGATTGCTGGTCAGCATCAGTGACCCTTTTTGATAGCGTTCGTAGACGATGTCGTACAGATCATCGGCCTGCTGATCGGTCAGGGGCTTGAGTCCAAAGTCGTCAATGATCAAAAAATCGTAGCTGCAGTAGTGTTTCAGCAACCGGTCGCGGGACAGATCGGCGTGAGCGGCCTGAAGCGTCCGGAACAAACGAGGCGCCTGGATATAGCGGACCTCAAAGCCGCGGCGGACCGCCTCGTGTCCCAAGGCCAGGGCGATGTGGGACTTCCCGACACCTACCGGCCCGCACAGACAGATGTTGTCTTTGTTCTCGATGAAGTGACAGGTCCCCAGATCATAGATGCGGCGGCGCTCAATGGCCGGATTGAACTTGAAGTCGAACTCTTCGAGCGTCTTGAGGTCGCTAAAGCAGGCTTTCTTGAGCCGGCGGGCGAACTTGCTCTGGGAGCGTCGTTGGAGTTCATCCTGAATCAGCAGACTCAGAAAGTCGAGGTAGGACAGCTGTTGTTTCTCTGCCTCTTTCAGCCGCAGCTCCAGGCTGTCCACCAAACCTCCCAGGCGCAGCTGCTTGAGTTGCTCGACGAGGTGTTGATAGTGACTCATTGGACCTCCTGCGTCTGCGAGTTGACGAAGTAATCATGGGGTCGGGCGAAACGACAGGCAGCGGGGGCCGGGCTCGTGGGTCGGGTCGGTGTCGTGGGTTCTCGCCACAGCCCTTTTTCCAGAATCTCCTTGAGACTGGCCAAGCGCAGATTGTCAAAGCTCAGAGCTCGGTGACAGGCCTGGTCCAAGGCGGTGGCTCCGTAGCGTTGGCCTAAGCGCAGCACCGCCTGGGCCTTGCGCACGTTTCTCATGGCATGATCGGCCAGGATGCGTCCCATATAGCGGCCGACCTCCGGCCCCAGCTGCTCCGCTTGGGCGCGACAATAGGCAGGGGTCTGCTCTAGATAGACCCGCTTGTCCGGAGGGTAGTCCGCCTCATCGGTCTGCCAAGTTCCGGGCTCGAAGACCCGGACATGGCTCTTGATCAGCTGATGCTCCCGATAGACCCGCAGCAGCTTCAGGTCGGCGCGCACCCAGAGCTTCTCTCCCCGGTACGGATACGGGATCGAGTAGTAGCACTTGTCCAGGATCAGATGGCAGTCCGAATGCACGGTACACTGTTTCCATTCGGGAGCCTCATAGGGTTGCGCGGGCAGGGGGAGCAGCTGCGGGGCTTCCTCGGCCAGAAAGACCTCATAAGGTTTGCGATGGGTGGTGCCGTGCTCTCGCAGGCCCACCTCTTGGAGGCACCAGTGCAGCGCTCTTCGGTTGGCCTCGTCGATGTCTCGGAACTCGCGTCCCGCTAAGATCTGTTGACGGACGACGGGCACACATCGTTCGACCTTTCCTTTGTGACGAGCCATGGCCACCTTGGCCGGGTCGGCCACGAAACCGTAGTGCCGCTCGAGCTCGGCGTAGGCCGGGTTGAGCGTCGGATCGTACAGATCCGGCCGCAGGACTCCGTTTTTCAGATTGTCGAGCACGATCAGGGTGGGGCAACCCCCAAAGAACTTCAGGGCGCGGATATGACAGTCCAGCCAGGTGCGGTTGTCCTGCCGAAACACAAAGCGCACGAAGCGATGGCGACTGTGGCTGAGGATCAGGATAAAGGCCCAGGCTCGGCGTAAGTTGCCGCTTTGTGGATCCCGCATCAGTCCGGCATACCCAAAATCGACTTGAGCTTGCTCCCCGGCTGGAGGGTGCAGGCGCACGGTCACCGGCCTCTCGAGTGGCTGGATGTGAGTGCGTACATAGCGATAGACGCTCATGTAGCTGACCCCCACGTGGTGATTCTCCTCGAGCAGCCGCTGCACTTGTCGAAGAGTCATGTCCGGCTGATTGAGCCAATCGACAATCTGCGGGTGGTAGGGCCGGATCCGTTCCCTCGCGGGCTGCTCAAAGACGGCCGACTTCACCACCGAGGCGACCATCTGCGCCAGTTGTGCCTCCCCGGGTAAAGGCCGTTCCCGACTCAGTCCCTCCTCCGCCAGCCGGCGCAGGTACTTGTGGATCGTCTTGCGGGACATCTTCAGAGAGTCTCGAATCCGCCGAACGCTCCGTCCTCGGTGCCACTGGTAGACCATCTCTAGATACTCATTCATGCTCAGCTTCCTTCTGGCCATCCATCCTCCTTCTGTTCGAAGCAGGATGGCCTTCGCCTCTGTCAGGTCCGAGATGATCAGGTGGGGGATATACCTTGGTGACGCCCCGGGGGAATTACCCTGGTGACGGGGTGGGGGATATACCTTGGTGAATCAGCCACCTAGCAGCCTGTCGGACTTTCGAGGTCACACCGAACGGGCATCATTAGTGTATGGCGAATCGATTTAGAACAGTAGATCGAGAGACTCCTTATCTGTTTCCTCCTTCGGTGCAGGAATGGCTGCCGGAGACGCATCTGGCTCGCTTCGTGGTGGAGGTGGTGAGCAAGCTGGAGTTGAGGAAGTTGGAGGATTCCTACACGAAACGGGGATCGGAAGGATACCATCCGGCGGTGATGCTGGCGTTGTTGTTTTACGGGTATGCGACGGGGGTGTTTTCGAGTCGGAAGTTGGAGCAAGCCACCTACGATTCGGTGGCGTTTCGCTACCTCGCCGGCAACACGCATCCGGATCACGACACCATAGCCCATTTCCGAAAGCGGTTTTTGGAAGAGCTGAAGCCGCTGTTTGTGGAGATCTTGCTGCTGGCCCAGGCGATGGGATTTCTGAAGTTGGGCCGAGTGAGTTTGGATGGCACGAAGGTCAAAGCCAATGCCTCCAAGCACAGTGCGTTGAGCTGGGGGCACATCCAGAAACTGGAAGCGCGGCTGCGAGAAGAAGTGGACGAGTTGATGCAGCTGGCCGAGGAAGCGGATGGACGAGAAGAAACGGAAGGGATGGACATCCCGGCCGAGCTGGCGCGGCGGGAAGCACGGTTGAAAGCGATCGATCAAGCGAAGCAGAAGCTGGTCGAGCGGGCGGCCGAGCGGCAGGCGGCCGAGCACGCCGAATATGAAGGGAAGGTGGCCAAGCGGCAAGCCCAGAGGAAAAGGGGAAACAAACCGAAGGGTCGCGAACCCAAACCGCCCCGAGGAGGAATCCGAGACCAGGATCAGATCAATCTGACGGATGAAGATTCTCGGATCATGCCGGTCTCGGGCGGGGGATTTGAGCAATGCTACAACGCTCAGGCCCTGGTGGATAACGACAGTCTGTTGATTGTGGCCGTTCATGTCACGCCAAACGCCAATGACAAGAAAGAACTGAAACCGGCCCTGGCGGCGCTGCACGCATTGCCGGAGTCGTTGGGTCGGCCCCAGGAGCTGCTGGCCGACAACGGCTACTTCAGTGGTGCCAACGTGGAGCTTTGTAGCGAGCATGCGGTCCTTCCCTATATTGCGGTCGAGCGGGAAGCCCACCACTTGCCGCCGAACGAACGCTGGAAAGAACCGGAGCCACCCGGGGAAGACGCCGATGCGGTGGAGCAGATGAGATACCGGTTGAAGACCCCGGCGGGTCGAGCCATCTACGGGCAACGCAAAGCTGTCCCCGAGCCCGTCTTTGGGATCATCAAATCGGTGATGGGCTTTGCGCAGTTCTCTCTCCGAGGAGCGGAGGCGGCAGACGGGGAGTGGACTCTGGCCAGCATCGCCTGGAATCTGAAAAGAATGTACAACCTCGCCTGCCGCCAGCCGAAGCTGGCCCGTGCCACCCTCTGAAGAGGTGGGCCAGGTCGTTTCAGCGGCCAAATCACCGCCGCAGATCAGACGATTCATCGATTTCGTGCTTGGTCGTGCAAGACTTTGGATCAAACGTCAAATTTCAGAAGTGCCTGTGAGTCAAGTCCGACAGGCTGCTAGGTGGGGGATATACCATGGTGACCGACACACATGGGATTCAGGGACACACCACGACCAAGGCATTCCTCGAGGTTCCAAGCTCTTACGATCTAGATAGGGCGATTACCTTGCATCTTCGAGGACCCAACTTTGCAGATCTCCGAGTGACACTGCTGCGAGACGACAAAGGGGCGTTCCGAATTGCGAACGAGGAGGATCAGATCACCTTGGACTTCCCTGTCTATCGGATCCTCAGGCAGAAGCCGATCTCTCGCGAGAAGATTATCGAAGAAGTCAAGAATGGGGGCAATGGTGTGGGGAATCTATCTAACAGCACCGTTGATCGGCAGCTCAAGCAGTTGGTGGCAAAGGGTTGGATCGAGAGGGTGGGCCATGGGCTCTACCGCAGGAGATCCACTCTCATCAGCGACATCCTCAGTGACGTGGGATGAATAAGATTCTTTATATACCATTAGAGCGAAATGACAATTCACCGTATAAGTCTATTCAATACAACTAGATAGCTGTCCTCAGAGGATGTTTCTCGAATGACAATTCTGACAAATTGGAGAGCCACAATCGTCAGAGTCGTCACGTGTTGAGAATAGCGTGACAACTACTAACTCATCATACACAGCCACTGCTTCCAGCAGGAGAAGTCTTTTATCTTGTAATCTCCTCGGTAGCGTTGAGCACAGAGTTGAAATTGATACCTGGGGACGCAATCCATCAGCTGGGCAAAGACGGTTCTGCGCATATCCATCTAGGCATCCTATCGGCTTGCAGGCCACAGGATTGGAGAACCGGGTCGGCACCTGCCACAGTTTCATATCAAAAAGTATCGAAAAAATTGGATTTCGATGTTAAAACAATTCTTACCAGGGGGCTATGAACGACTTGGGAGGAGCTGTCCTCAGAGGATGTTTCTCGAATGACAATTCTGACTCACGTGTTGAGAATAGCGTGTACTAAATCTCAAATAAGAGACTTAAGGATTAAGTTGTCAAATTCTAGGGGGGCTATGAACGACTTGGGAGGACCTGGTAACTGGGAAAAGGTTGTACGGTGCTTCACTGCTGCCGGATTCGACTACTTCAAGGATCAAGTGACGATGAGGAAGCTGAAGTCCAGAATCCAAAATGAGCAGCAATCAATGGGACTTAAGATCCTCGCTCGCTCCGCTCGCTGCGGGACGAACGCTTTGCCGCGTGATGAGGAGACCGCCTCTCGCTACAGCTGCAGTAACAAAATCCTCGCTCTGAAGGAACGACGAACCATTCAACGAGGGGCGTGATCCTGCAGGACTGGCGGAGACAGAGGGACCTCATCGCGCGACGAAGCGTAGGGTCGGCAAGAGGAACGCATCGGCAGAAGGAAGACAGTGAATCAGGCCGACAAGATAGGAGCGAACACATGACATCAATTCCTGACGAAATCCTGACGGTTTCGGAAGTTGCGGCTGACCTGAGATGTTCGAAGGCCCACATCTACAACGTGATCAACGCCAAAGTCCAAGGAGTGAAGACCCTTCCAACGATTCAGTTGGGACGGCGCAAACTAATCAGACGAAGCAGTCTAGAAGAATGGAAAAGGGCCAACGAGCAGAGTGCGGTGATATGATCGGCCTCCGATGGAAGTTGGCGCTGTTTGACGCATGAAAGGAGCGTTTCATGCGTAAGCGGTACCAGAAAGGAAGTTTGAGGGAAGTGGGTGCTTCCTGGATTGCACAGTGGTGGGAAGATGGTCACCGTCGCAAGCGAACCCTTGGTCGAGTGTCAGAGATGACAAAAGCCGAGGCACAGACCGAGCTCGCGGCGATACTGGCTCCCATCAATGAGAAGCATAATTCCCCCTCGGGCGAAAGGAGTTTAGGAGAATTCGTGAGGCAGATCTACTTGCCCTTCTATCGACGCAAGTGGAAGGATTCAACTACCGGAACCAACGAGGATCGCATCGGGCATCATGTCCTCTCACAGTTTGCTTCACGGACACTCGGCAGTTTTAGTCGCGACGATTTGCAACGCTTTCTCGATGAGAAGGCAGCCGCCGGTCTGTCGTTTAGCACCGTTGACCATCTGCGATGGGATCTGCTGCAGATCTTCGAGATGGCAGTTGCTGAGACCTAAATTGAGCGATTCTACTCATTTTAGCAAGATGGAGGTCGCCCAGATGCGAGTTCCGACGGGAGGGAGTACTGGGTGAGCTCAGAAGGGTGGAGGGTGGCGATTTTCCCTCCCGAAAAGAGGAGAAACCCTGAGCCGAGGCGATATTGGACACACGGGGGCCGCGAGGCTGCAAGGAGGCTTTGGTTTTTTGCGATTTAGACCCAGGCGAAAGGCGGCGGGTGGGCGCTCTTTTGCCAGAGCCGGTCGATTTGAAGCTGCTTCCAGGTGGCGGCTGTGACTTTCAGGAGGATCTGGCCGGCATGGCGCACGATTTTCCCCGCCACGTCGACGATCCGCCGGCGTAAGGTCGTGGGGTAGCAGTTGAGCGGTACCACGGGCTGGCACACATCTTCCTTGAAACACTCGTAAAGGAAAAAGGCTACGAGCAACGTGTAGTAATAGGCCGCGTTGGCAGCAAAACGCTTAAACGGAAGAGTTTGTGAGGCAAAGTCCTTCAGGGCTCGATGCACCAACTCGTCGGCTCCGCGGCCATGATAGCCTTCCAGGATGGCCTCGGCTTGAAGCCAACGCTCAAGCCCCGCTTGCCCTAGCTGCTCGTCCACGGCGGAGCCGCAACCGAGATTGGTGTACAGGATCTGATCGGGACGGGCAAACTCCAAAAGGCGCTGCCGGTCCTCATAAGCCGGCCGGCAGAACAGGGCCCGGCGGCACTTCTTCCAGCTACCCCGCCGGTCTCCCAGTTCCACATAGCTCCACTCCTGATCGCCGTTGCGAGAGACTCCCCAGGCCGTTTCCTCCAGCTTCAAGATGTACTGTTGCACATCGCCATAGAGCTTGCCGGCGACGATGTAGCCGACCTGGAGTTCTTCCAAGACCTTCAGCAGCTTTTGATCGAAAAAGCCGGCGTCCAGACGCACGATCATCGGCACGTCGGAGCGGTACTTTCGGCGAATCTTCTGGACCAGATGACTCAGGGTCTTCTGGGCCGTGTCGGCGTGGTTGGAATGCTTGTCTCCTCCCCGAAAGACGGCATCGATGAGCAAGCGGCCCCAGGTGACCTGAAGCGGCTGAAACCCTTTGACCCGCTTGTAGGTCGGCGCCACGCCGTGGCGCTGGGGGGCCTCGTCGTTGTCCATCACCATGGTGTCCATCCCCAGCAGGATCAGGGCCGGCTGTTGCAACCGCAGCCGCCACAGAAACAGTTGCTGCAGGAGTCGGCGAAAGAGCCAGATGCGCCACATGGAAAAGCCGCCGAAAAAACGCTTGACGGCGTGAGAGGAGAGCAAGGCCTCTGGCTTCGTCTCGATCGCTCCCCCATAGCCCGGATCCTCCTTCAAGGCGTCGAAGGACACCAGATGGCGGCTCGATCCGTCCAGCAAGAAGCACAGCAACTGTTTGAAGATCTCCGTCACCGGCTGTCCCTTGCGGCTTTTGCGCAAGGAGCCAAACAGCCGATCCAGGTGGGGGTACAGACCCCGGCTCCGCACATAGCGGACAAACAGGCTCAGGCCGGCGCGTCCGGTTAAGGTCTCCGACGTGGGTTGCACGTCATCTATAATCCAGGAAACAGACCCCTCAGAATGACAGGGAAGGATGCTATCGTGGCTCATAGTTGTTTCACCTTTTGGGTTAGGAGCTTTTCGGTAGCGCATCTACCGCTAACTCCTAACCCGTCAGCATCTTAGCTCAAAGGTGTGACATCCCTTGGCCCACCAATCGCTCAATTTAGGTGAGAGTTATTTGCCGAAGAATCCTGCCAAACTCCTCTTCACGCCAAGAGAGGCACCCCGTCCCTCTAGGTCCACTATGAACTGGAAGGAGGTGAGATCACTCTTCGCAGTGCTCGAACTTCGAGAACGCTTGATCTGCATGCTTGCCACAGTTGCTGGAATGCGGCCTGGGGAGATCTTTGCCCTGAAGTGGAAGCATGTGAGAGAGGATCATCTCGAAATCAGGCAGCGAGTGTACAGGGGAAAGATAGACTCTCCAAAGACGAGTCATTCGGAGCGGATAGTAGCGTTAGCCGAGGGTGTCCAGGCAACGATGAAGGAGTGGAAATCGATGTCACCCGAAACTGGCGATGACGCGTGGGTATTCCCCTCAGAAACTCTGCAGACTCCTGTGTCGAAGGACAACTGTTGGAGACGTCACATCTCGCCCAACCTAAGGCTGGTTGGTCTTGGCTGGGTGAATTTCCAGGTCATGCGCCGAACTCACTCCTCACTGATGCGGGAGCTCAAAGTGGATCCGAAGGTCGTTGCCGATCAACTTGGCCACACGCTTGACGTTAATTTGAACGTGTACACCCAAACCGATTTGGCACTGAAAGGGGAGGCGGTGAACCGGCTAGAGTCTGCACTTCTGCCCCTTAATGGAGCAGAAATGGAGCAGGTCCATTGAGCAGCAGCCGTAAACTGTTGAAAAGATTGGAGCGGGAGACGGGAATCGAACCCGCGACGTCCAGCTTGGGAAGCTGGCATTCTACCGCTGAATTACTCCCGCTCCGGGGGAAGTCAGGCTCTTCGTGGCCTCAGAGAGACTGGATTATAGCATACGGACGCTGGGAAATTGGACCTTGGGATTCAGGTTTCCGAGCTTGGAACTGTGGTTTGGACTGATCCTACAAAGGAGAGTCACTTCCTCGATTCCCAAGTAAGGAAGGGTTTCCCCCAACCCCCTCGCACCGGCTGTGCATCGGACACCGGAGAGGAATCCGCTGAGATTCCTGGAAACGCTACTGGTCCGACGGTTCTGTGGACAGGGTTGTCAACTGGACTCCGGTGCTCGTCGACTGGAGCCTTATCACGACCAGGCTGATCCGCTCCTGTGATTCGACCCTTACTTTGCCGACGAATCCTGTCGAAAGATTCTGGAAAAGCTCGCCGAAGAACTGCGCGACGTGACCCGCATATGTTACGAAGCGTTGTTGTAATTGGGTTCCTGCTGAATCGTACAACGTCATTATTACCAGGAACGGGTTGGACGACGATGCGACGTACGCTATCCCGGTATCCGCTTCCGCGGTCTTTTCAACCGGAAAGGTGAAAACGGTCCCGGGTTGGCCGGGGATCACTCCAATGGAATCGGTGACCCCGCCGCTGGCGACGAAGTTGTAGAAGAAGGCTACGGAAATACCCGAGGCCGGGAGTCCTTCATCCGGGACAATCGATAGGTAGCCTGCTTGGGCCTCCACGTCACCCTTCAAAAGGAACCTCTGCGTTTCATCACCAGTCAGGGCAATCTCAAAAGCGGACTCAGCTGCTTCGCTCTCGCCCTCCAGAGTCCAGGGTGCGGACCAGGGCTCATCGTTCCCTTCCCTGAGCAAAGCAGTTCCCGTCCAATTCTGTCTCCCCCTATTGCTGATCAAGAGGACCACCTCGAACCCTCCTCCCAGTGCCAATTGGGGGAAAGTGATGCTCCTCAAAGGCGAGAGGAATATCTCAATATTTCCGGTAGCGGACCACTCGGAAAACTGCCTGGTATCGTTGCTTAGTCTCCAGAAAGACCTCACTCTCAAGGCATAGCTGGTGGGATCGTCCACCGTTCCAAACGGGAGCGGAATGTTGATCTCGACCGAGCTGCCGCTGAATATCTCGATCCGGGTCCAGGCTGCTCCGCCCGCGCGGCGGAACTCGGCGTCGTAACCCCCACACCCCGTCCAGACGTCGTCCCAGCCCAAGGTAAGAGATTCCCCAAAAGTGCCGGTCGAGGGATTCGACAGGTTCGTTGGAGTTGGAAGCGTACTCGGCGTTGGGGTCTCGCAACCCCCAGCGGTGGTAAACACTGCAATGTTGCTGATAACCGACCAGTCGGAGAACTGTTTGACGTCGTTCTCAGTTCCCCAAAAGGATCTTACTCTGAGCGCATAGCTGGTCGGATTGCTCACCGCTCCAGACGGAAGCGGAATGGAAAGCTGAACTCCGTTTCCACTGGAAATCTCAATCGTGACCCAGCTCGAGGAACCGGCCCTGCGAAACTCAGCTTCATACCCACCGCACCCGGTCCAAACATGGTCCCAGGTGAAGGTAAATGGCTCGCCAAAACTTCCGGTTGCCGGATTCATCAGGTTGATCGGAACCGGAAGCGGATCAGGCGCCACCGTCCCGCAGCCGCCTGCGGTCGTGAACATTTCAATCGTACCCACCGCAGACCATTCGGAAAACCGCCTGGTGTCATTGCCCGAGCCCCAGAAGGACCTGACCCTTAGGGAGTAGGCAGTGGGATTGGTGACGGTTCCATCCGGGAGCGGGATGTTGATCTCAACCAGATTGCCGCTGGCCAGCTCGATGCTGGTCCAGGTCAGCTCACCGGCTCTCCGGAATTCAACTTCGTAACCACCACACCCGGTCCAGACATCGTCCCAACCGAGGACGATCGGCGTTCCGAAAGAGCTGCTCGCCGCGTGAGTCAGGTTGGTGGGAATAGGAAGGGTCTCGGGGGCCGGCTCTTCGCATTCACCAAGGGCAGTTCCAGAGACTGGACCCGCGAGCATCAGCGGTACCATGAGGTGCTCTGGTTTCAGGAAAATCCGGAGAAACCTTGACCTGATCATTTTCTTCGCCTCTCGGGAGATCGTGGTCTCGTCAGGAGAGACCTTGGGCCGGTGATTCCAGCACAGCGGTGGCCAAGAATCAAGCTGGTCCAAAGAGCTGATGCATACTTCCTCCTGTGCTGCACTCGTGCTGTGCTGCACTCGTGCACATATCAAAGCAGACGAAGTACCCGGAGGCAAGCTAGATACCAGTTACCTTGGTTGGACGGGCTCGTTGGTTTGGATCCATTCGGGGAAGAAACTTCTGTGTCCGGGCGTGGCAGTGGTCTCCAGGACGCCGGGTACGAGCCAAACGCTCGAGAGAAGAAGACTTCGGCCTGGAGTCCAAAGCTAGGTTAGCGCCGCCCCCGGCTGCGCCGGATCGACATGAAAAAAACTACGGGAGTCATGAAAGCCTGAAGCGCGAGCGAGGGGTTGGACATCTGCGAGATGCGTCACAAAAAGGGAATTCGACCGGAGAGGGCCCAGGTCTCGGCGAGAGAGCAGACAACAGCAAGATCTCCCAGAGCCCCAACCCCTCGCTTGCGCTTCAGGCTTCCTCAGTTTTTGCATTAGTTGGTGCCTTGGACGTGGGAGATTCCATTGAAGTTTCAGGCTAGCCCATGAGGTTACAGGGGGTGTGTTAAATCGCCCAGTTCTGAGGCACAATGAGTTATTCGGGCACGAGCGCGGCGCCTTCACAGACTAGACATTTCGGCGCGTGGGCGGGGTGAAAGACATCTCCATCGATCTCAGGGTCATCTGCGTGAGTAACAAAAGACCTGGAACAAATGGCCCAGGAGAATCAGTTCCGAGACGACCTCTTTTATCGACTCTCGGTCATTCGCATCTCTCTCCCGCAGCTACGCGAACGCAAGGAGTGTCCGTGCGTGGGTTGATCACATGCTTCACATGCTCGTCTGTGGCCTCACTACCGGGATGCTGCCCGCAGTCCGGGTGGTTACCGCGGCAATGAACCGCCGGCACGTCCCTCTCGCCATCTTCCTGGCCACTGCCTGCAGTACTCCATCCCAGGAGAGTCGAGCGCCGGTCGAAGACGCCGGACAGCTACCGGCAGGTCGGAAGTCGGCACTGGAAGGGAGAGTAATCTACCAGGGATCGGAGCTTCCCAAGCCCACCAGAATACGGAATACCACGGACCCGGAGCACTGCGGGCCGTCCCACACCCTCGAGGACGTTCTCGTCTCCTCAGCGAACGGAGGCATCCGGAATGTTGTTGTTTCCCTGGCAGGGGTGCCGATGGGAAAGGAGGAGCGTCCAGCACCCTCCCGACTGGTGCTGGACAACGCCAATTGCAGGTTCGATCCTCACGTGGCCGTCCTGACAACCGGAAGCGTTCTAGAAGCCACGAACAGCGACCGGTTCTTCCATTCGGTCCACGTCTACGGGTTGTTCAACATCAATGTTGGACTGGGTCCTGGACAATCGAAGGTCATCAGGACCCTGAGCCGACCCGGCAGATTGGTGGTGCGCTGCGATGTGCATGGCTGGATGAGGGCCTACCTCTGGGTGGAGGATCATCCCTACCATGCTGTCTCCGCAGAGGATGGCAGTTTCAGAATCGAGGAAGTTCCCGTCGGCAGCTATACCCTGAGTGCCTGGCACGAGGTGCTGGGCAGGCAGGAACTCCAGGTAGCGATTCGCGCAGGTGAGGTCTCACGTCCGAATTTCGTCTATGATCAGGTCTTGCACTCAACGGGAGGTAAAAGATGAATGCCTACAGTGCTCGCTGGATCGTCGGTTTCCTTTGGATCCTTGTTCTCGTCCTGGCTGTGCCGGCGTGTCAAGAGGCTCCGCGGGAGAGACCAGAGGCCGAGTCCGAGGAGGCGGGGCCAAGGTCGCAACCGGGGACCGAGATGTCTATCTATTCGCCCGAACAACACGACCGCTACACGGGTCGATTCGTCCTGGAGGCGGACCGGATCTACCAGGTTGGAACCTTCGAAGATCCTCCTGGTTGGGACCACATGGGCAATGACGCGGAGAACCTCCGACTCGTGGTAGGCACGGCCCGGATCGATGTGAACGAGATCGAGAATACCGGGAGCTTTGTGGCGAAGTTGGACCTTCCAGAGGGAGAGCTGCTTCTGGAAATCCAGCGCTTCCATGAATTCAGCCCCTGTCAGGATGGTGGTATCGCGGCCTACATCTTCGAGCACGGCGATTCGGGTTGCGGCGACTCCAACTGGCCCAAATCCTTTCTGTATGTTGCGGGTTGGGGATACGGCCGGGCTACCCTCAACGGCGAGTCCCTCTACCAGGACTATCAGATGCACTTCATGGTGACCCAGGGAATGCGGAATCGGGAGACGCTCAAGATCGATTATCCCATTCTCGACAAAAAGGGCGCAGCCGGAGAGGTCGACCCCGCGGCCCAGCAGCTGGACTTCTACATCAGAAGTCCGGAAAGAGACGAGCAGAACAACCCAGCTCGCAAGGTCTTCGATCACTTCTTCGCAATGGAAGTGACCTGGAAGTAGAGTCCAGGTCCTCGCAGCTCGGGTCCGAGTCGTAGCGGTGGGCTCCAGGCCGCCGAAGTTCGAGCCGAAAGGCTCGACAGAAGAATACTTCGGCCTGGAGGCCAAAGCCACTTTGGGGAGGAGGTTCCCACTCGCGGATTCCTATTTCAGGAGTTTGGCAATCCTCTTTTCGGTTTCGGTGCTCCAACCTGAAAAGACATCGTCTACTCGGCCTCTTTCATCGACCAGAACCGACAAGGGAACGAAAACCTCGTCCCCGCCGAACACCTTCTTGATGTCTGCCTCATCGATTCGGTACAGAGGATAGGAAACGCCCAGTTTCCTTGCGAAGGCCTCAATCGAGGCCGAGTCTAGCTCCTGATCGAGACTGACACCAAGTAGCTGGATGCCCTTGGCTTGGAAGCGGAGCTTGAGCCTTTCAAGCTCCGGCATCTCCTTACGGCAGGGACCGCACCAGGTGGCCCAGAGGTTCAAGAAATAGGATGTTCCCTTCCGCAGGACAGCTGGGGCCTCCTGGTTCTGGCTGTTCAAAGAATGCAGGTCGAGGGCTGGGAGGTCGCCACCCTTCTTCAACCCCAACTTGTGCCAGACCAGATCTTCTCTGCTGACCGAATCGGGGAGCGACGCAGGCCGATCCGTCAGGGTTGCGTAATCTCCTGATGATTCGACAATCTTGAGCGACACACCGGACGGGATCCTGCCGAAGCGCTGGGTCTTACCCGACGGCCAAACCACCTCCATCCACTCTGCCTCTTTCTCCTGTGCAAGGCCGAAAAGGAGTCGTGGGTCCTGCTGGGCGAGAAAGCCGTTACCTCCAGAACACACCCGGGTCTGAACCCCATGGGCGGTCTTCAAGCGAACCACCGCTCCGAAGGCGTCCCTGCCACTGTCCCTTCCCTCGAGGGCGACTCTAATGAAGTTGTTTGCCTGTCCCACATTGTTCTTGAAGAGAAGGTGGCCCTCGCCCTGGATGGCCGTTAGAAAAATGTCCTGATCTCCGTCGTTGTCGAAATCGGCCAGCACAGCGGCACGGCCGTCGGATATGGAGTCGATTCCGGAAACCCCGGAGATGTCCTGGAATTCTCGGGACTTGAGATTCAGGAAGAGGGAGTCCCTCTCGAATCCACTGAAAGACAGTCCTTGCTGGAACAGGAGGTTCATGTGCTCCTGCTGATAGCTCTGGTTACCCGGATCCTCCGGGCCCACGCTGGACGCCACCACGTGGCGCCAGAAGAAGCTTCAGGTGTCCTTCATGGACTTACCACTGATGAATCCGTTGGGTGAATAGAGGTCCTCCCAACCATCGTTGTCGAAGTCCACGAAAACGCCACCCCAAGCCCAGCCTGCGCCGAAGGGACCCAGAGTGCCGCTGACATCCTGGAAGTCGCCTTTCGAATTGCCTTCAAACAGGCTGTTTCCCGCCGCCAGTTTTCTTAGAACGCTGCGACCCGGCGTGCTTTTCGGAAAGAGACGATCCAGAATGCGATTCCCCGCCGTGGACGACATGTTGGTCACATACAGGTCAAGATGGCCATCGTTGTTGTAGTCCCCGAAAGAGACGCCCATACCGTTGCCGGGATCCAGGACACCCGATGAGTCTGCCCGATCCTGGAATCGGTCGCCCAGGTTCATGTAGAGCGCATTCTCTCCGAAGTCGTTGGCAACGTAGAGGTCCAGCAGGCCGTCGCTGTTCACATCGGCGAACTGGGCCGCATAGCTCCAGCGCCGGTCCTGGACTCCCCAGGCTTTGGCAGACTCGGCAAAGGTGCCATCCTTCTGGTTGAGGAAAAGCAGATTGGGAGTTCCGTTGCTGGCCCGATGCCAGGAGTTCGGCATCACCCTTCCATATCGGTTGTAGGAGGTGACATAAATGTCGGTCCATCCGTCTCTGTTAACGTCCGCGGCGGTAGCACTGAAGCCGACAGCCGGCAGCGCCACACCCGCCTCCTGCGAGATATCCCGAAAACTCAACTTGCCATCCGGTATGAAATGGTTCTCAAAGAACATCTGCTCGCCAACCGCAGCCACGAATAGATCAAGATCTCCGTCGTTGTCAGCGTCCACCAACAAGGGTGCCGTTCCCGACGGAGTCAAAGCGACGCCGGCATCATCTGCTGCGTCGGCAAAGGTGCCTCCCTGGTTCCGGTAGAGGTAGTTGCGCCCAATCCCAGTGGCAAACACATCGATCAATCCATCCGCGTCCACATCTCCAGCAGCCGCTCCATGGTAGACAAACTCGTTGTTGCCGGGCGAACCATAGGCGGGAAGGGAGACCGAAACACCTGCGGGGAGGGCGACCTGCGAGAACAGCTCTGCGTTCGCCCTGAGGACTTTGATCTTTTCGATCTTGAAAACAGAGATCAGCCAGCTCTCGGGCCCAGTCCTTTCGGCCTCGATCCGGCCGTTGCCTCGGACCCACAGCCGCCGGCTGCTCTGATCCCGGCCCACCAGGAAAAACTTGAATCGGCCCTTTCCAATACTCTTTTCAGCTTCTCCCGAAAAATGGGCCTCCTGGACCTTGAAACGCGCGTCTTCGAGTTCCGAAAAGGGTGTAAGAAATGTTTTCCACGACTCCTCTAGTTGTTCCCGCGTCAACATCTCGCTTGGAACGGGGTTGGGAGCACTCACTAGGACCCATTCGATCGTCCCGTTGGGGGTCCCCAAGGACGTAGGCCAAGGAGGCCATGGCGTGACCTGTACAGGGTCGTTGAAAAAACGGGCGAGCCGCTTCAGGTCTTTCTGCTGAACCCAGCTGGAAAAGTCGATCAGGGCATTTGCCAACGACTCCGACAGATCCTCAATCTGTACCAGATTTTCTTTGTCCAACTGAAGCTGACCCGGGTCTACGGATTGGGCCTCGATAAGACCGATTCCAAGACAAAGCATCACCGCTAAAACGCTCGGTCTCCTCAGTTCTAGCAAGAGGCTGCGAAAGGATAGGCTCACCTACCGATTATACTTCAATCACCGCTAATCAAACGGTGGCAGCGTGAATGACTTGACTTCGCTTGCAAATGCTTGCATAACTAGACTAGGATATCGACATGGTTACCATTACTCACCGTATCGAGAAGGAGCTCAAGGTTCTTCTGGATCGATTTTGTGAGGAGCATGGTCTGAAGGCTCAGGCCGTCGTCCAGGAAGCACTGGCACAGTGGCTCGAAGATGCCGAGGATATCGAGCTAATCGAGGAGCGCCGAGCGGGACCCTGGCTGGAATGGGAGGAGATCAAGGACGAAATATAGGATCCTTCTTCACTCCGCAGTACTCTCTGAAGTCAAGAAGCTCCCCCACCGCGCTCGAAGTCGCGTCAAAGAGATCATTGAAGGGCTCGCGGAAAATCCAACTCCAACTGGGTCCCAAAAGCTTCGAGGGAGGATTAGTGCTTATAGGCTCCGGTTCGGAGACTACCGGATCGTCTACGAGGTGCACGTCACTGAGGTAGTGATCTATGTCGTCGGTGTCGCCCATCGCCGTGAGGTTTATCGACACATTCTACGGCGGCGAAGTTTCCGGTAGTCTGCCTTACGACCCAACGCGATTTTGGCCTCTAGCCCGGAGTTGAGAGTAGTAGGATGGGCACTCTTGCCCGTCTGTATTCTCGACGGGCAGGAGTGCTCATGCTGGCGCCCGGTTCTAGAAGTTCACCTCCCGCTTCTCGAACCGAGAAGGTAGCCGAGGGTGAAAACCAGCAGGATCCCAACCACATGAACGAAGATTAGCGCGGTTCCTGAAATTTCTATCACGTTGAGCACCTACTTGAGCAAGCGATTGCCCCGGCGTTGTCTCCCGGCATTACTACCAACGCCACTATTGGACTGGTTTCAGGGGATGTTGAATCTTCCTCTCTGGTGAGTTCGCGACTACGTCTTTCCCATCAATATTGAGCGTAAGGCCCCTATCCTTGCTCCAACTCACGGCGACTCTGTGACCCAACACCCTCAAGTTTGAGACCGACACCTCCCGCCAGGGGCTGTTGACGTTCACTTCGACGCCTTTGGCTACCCTCAAGCCGAAGACGCCTTCGTAAAGCCCCAGCATCAGATTGAAGTTGGCTGGATAGTTGAAGGACCTGGCCGCGGGACGGTATCTCCCTCCGGCAAACATCTCACCGGTTTCGGCACTATATGCCTCCGCCATATACCTTGGACCGAGGCCTTCACTCCACCAGTGCAGCTTAAAGAGCTTCTTCAACATGAAGTGGGCCATCTCGGTCTGTCCCGCCCAATAGAGCCCTCTGACGACCTCCATCTGGTAGTGCCAGACCAGACCTACGATCTCGTGATTGTCAGGATCGTAGTAGGGACTGTCCCAGGCCAGGGACGGCAGGCCGTAGGGTCTGTTGAAGGCCTTCGACTCGAGGTTCTTGACCAGTGCCCTGGCCTTGGCATCATCAGCCAGACCGCGCACTCCATTCATGAAGAACGAGGCCAGAAAGCCGGTAGTGAAGGAGAACGCATGCTTGGAAACGATCTGCTGTCCGTCGGAGTCCACGTCGACGTACATCCCCAGGTCGGAGTTCCACATCAGACGGTTCACCTGCTGTGCTAGAGTCTTCGACTTCTCTGAATAGGCCCGGGCCTTCTGGGACCGTCCAAGTGCCTCTTCCAGAAAGGCCAGATCCGCCAACGCCCCAACCAGGAACGCGTTGAGATCGCAGTAGCTGGAGTGACTCCCCCTGTACTTCTCGGCCAGGTCCATCCAGGCGTAATCTCCTCCAATCGTCCAGTAGAGCCCCAACGTCTGTCTGAACCGATTCTCGTCGTACCAATCGATGCCCTTTTCCAACCGCTCGATCAAAGGGACACCTTCGATCTTCTGCTGCAGAAATGCCGTGTCCCCTGCGAACTCGACGTACTTCTTCGTGATCTGAAGGAGTGTGCTTGGGCCCCCATCCATCATGAAGGGATCCTTCTGAACGCGCCCTTTTCCGCTGTCGAAGTAGACACCTCTCACACCCGGCACCTGCCCGTCAGCCCGCTGCGTCGACCACATGATTCGGACGAAGTCCTTCACCGTCTGAGGCGTCCAATAGATGACTGCGGCGGCGGCCTCCATGTTGTCTATGTTTCCAATCACCTGATCGTGGAGATAGCCGCCGTAGTTGGTGCTCCACTGCCCGTTTGGCAGCGCATCGTCGTCGATCTCCCATTGGTTGATCCTGAAGTTCGACCACATCCAGTAGTGCGCCTTCACGAACTGCTCATCAGGACAGCTGAATTGGGGAATCTCCCGCAGGAACCTGTTCCAGTAGTCGGTCGCTTCCTTCAAGCGCGCTTTGGGATTGGACCGGATGGAGGCAGCGTCTTTCCGAGCTCTCTGGGAATCCTTGGCGATGGAACGCACAAAGGAAAACTCCAGCGGGGTGCCGGGCTCGAGGTTGATGTCGTGCTGTTCCAGGATGTCGTAGACATTCCCGGAGAACATTTTCGATAAGGTGAACTTCCCGTTCTCGAGCGTGGAACCCGAAGCCATGCCGGTTCCCGGCCGCAGGTCACACAGCGCCATACCCTCTTCCACCCAGGCCTTCTCGGCGCCAAGGTCCCGCGGCTGCGGGTCTCCAAACCCCAGGATTTCTCGGAACAGGCTCAACTTGAGCCTCCTCGAAGCCTCGATCTTGATGTTGGTGCAATAGGCAAACAGACCCGGTGGGGCAAAGGCGCGGACCTCCAGCTTGAAGTGCTCGAATTCGAGCTGCCAGATGTGCTGCTCCGGACGGAAGGAAACCTTGGCCTTCCGGGCATATTCCAGGGATAGGGGGTACTTGTCTCCGGTGTCGGTGTCGTAGACCGCAGTGATGATGTCGCGATCCACTGGAGGTTTCACGCTCGCTCGGATGACGCTGCTGCACAAGCCGCTAACCTCCGGGCGTCTGATGTCGCACCGAAACATCACCCGGTTGTTACCATAGCTGGCAGGCAGGTTTCGGACCTTGTCAGGATCGACCGAATACTCCAACCAGGCACAGGGATCGGTTGCCAGAGACTTCGCTTCGGATGCGGTCTCCGTTTGCCCGCTAGTGCTGGCCGAAACCAACGTTGGGACTGTCGTACCAGCCAGCGATGCAGCCAACAGTTCTCGTCTAGTCAAAGGGCTCATTCATTCCACCTCGTTCTTTCGTCCTCGCCCTTCAGTTGAGCCATTCTCCAGGGGTGAACCAGAGCCCCCCCATCGACCCCGGGCGATCAGTGCTTGTTATTGTAGGCCGTCCACTTCCAAACCCGTTACCGGAAATTGGTTTGGGTATCATTTCTCATGCTGGCACCCTGACGGATCGAAGACAAGCCAATACGCCCAGGCGATACGCGACATGGCCCGAGGATGGCCTTTTTCCGTGTACAACTTGTAGAATTAGGGCTATCGGAACAACCGAGTAAGGAGGGGGAGTCAAGTTTGAGACGAATTGAAGCGAATTGAGAGGTTCGTATGGAGACCCAGGCGGAAAGCCCATTTTGGGAGAAGCTTCTTGGGCTGATTGAGGAGCGTCGTGTCGTTCCCGTTGTCGGTCGCGAACTGCTGACGGTTAGACACCAGGATAGCGAAGTCCCCCTTTATTCCCTGATCGCGAAGCGCTTGGCAGATCACCTGGGAGTTTCCGGAGCTGATCTTCAAGAAAGAGATGAGATCGACACTGTAGCCTGCCGCTACCTTGAGGAAGGTAACCGAGTCGAGGATATCTATCCGGCGTTGAAGACTGTGATGCCCACTGCTAGCGAATTGCCTACACCGGAGCCACTAGCCAAGCTCGTATCGATCCGTCCTTTTAGCCTCTTCCTGAGTACAACCTTCGATTCCTTAGTTGAGGAAGCTATCAACCAGGAACGTTTTGCCGGACAGCCGAAGACAAGAGTCCTTTCGTACGCTCCCAATTCGGTCGAAGACCTGCCCACCACGATGGAGGAATCTGATCCTCCCACTGTATTTCATTTATTCGGCAGACTATCGACGATGCCCACCTACGCTGTGACGGGAGAAGACAGCTTGGAATTCTTGCACTCGCTACAGTCCGAAAACAGGCAGCCGCAGCTGCTGCTGGATGAGTTGAGCCGCGCAAACCTGCTGCTATTGGGGTGCAACTTTGACGATTGGTTTGCTCGCTTCTTTCTGCGTACCCTTAGACGAGAACGACTGTCGGAAACCCGCGGACCCACAGACTATGTGGCGGACGAAACAACAAATGGAAATGACAACTTGGTGTTTTTTCTGAAGAATTTCACTGCCTGCACCAAGGTCTATGAGAATGGGAGGGCAGCAGACTTTATCGACGAGTTGCACCTGCGCTGGACGGCCCGTCACGCCAATGGGCCAATCAGCACTGGATACGGTGAGCCAGGTGCCGTTTTCCTGAGTTACGCAACTGAGGACACCTCAGCGGCAAGCAAGATCAAGGACGGACTTGAGGCTGAGGGAGTCGATGTCTTCTTCGACAAAGATAAGCTGTGGGCGAGCGATGACTTCGAGGCCAACCTCAGACTCAGAATTAGCGAGTCGGCTTTGTTCATACCGGTGATATCAAGAAACACGCTGGCAGGCAGACGGCGCTTCTTCCGAGCTGAGTGGAATCAGGCTGTCAGTGGGGCGCTCAAGACAGGGTCGGCAGAGCGATTCATAGTGCCGGTTGTCATTGACGACACCTCGCCTGCAGACCCTGCCATACCCCAACGATTCCGTGACCTTTACTGGGGGCAATTGCCGGAGGGCCAAACCAACCCGGAGTTCATCTCGATGGTCAGGCGACAGTACCGCAGATACCAGAAGATCGTGGTAGGGCGCGCATGACGACCGACGACGAAGCTGGTCTGACATCGCCTGATCGTCTCACCAATGCCCAAAATCCCTGGCCCGGCTTAGTGCCGTACCGCGAAGCAGACCACGAGTTCTTTCAGGGCCGACAAACTGAGAGCGACGATCTGTTCCGTTTGGTAATGCGTGAAAGGGTGACGGTCCTGCTTGGTCGGTCAGGATTCGGAAAATCTTCACTGCTGCAGGCAGGACTGTTCCCGCGTCTACGTCAACAGAATGCCCTTCCAGTTTACGTCCGTCTACGCTTTTCTCCAGACCAACCGAGCCTGAGCGAGCAAGTCAAGCGGGCAGTCCTGTCCGAAGCGGCTGCAAACCGGGTCGAAGCGCCGCAAGAAACAGAACATGAGACGCTGTGGGAATACTTTCATCGTCAGGATGCCGATTTCTGGAGCGCACGCAATCGCCTGATCACGCCAGTGCTGGTTTTCGATCAATTCGAAATCTGGTTATGCACTTAACTCCGGAAAAAGTCACCACCACCTAGTAAAAAAGGTGAGATACAGGAGGTGAGTGGATGTACGAAAAGATGAATTTGTTGGAGTTTCAAGAGCGTTTTGCCACAGAAGAAGCTTGTCTGAGTTACCTGATGCAGAAACGCTGGCCGGAAGGATTTGTCTGTCCCCGTTGTGGGGGTCAAGGAGGCTACTGGTTGCAGCACCGGCGATTGATGGAGTGTCGCCAATGCCGGTATCAGGCTTCTTCCACCGCCGGGACGATTTTCCACAAGACGCGGGTGCCCCTGAGATATTGGTTTTGGACCATCTTCTTGATGAGCCGTTGCAAAGCGGGCTACTCGATGAAGGGACTGCAGAAGCTGCTGGGAATCGGAAGCTATCGGACGGTCTGGATGATGGGACATAAGATCCGACAAGCCATGGCCAAACGTAATGACTGCTACCAATTAAGTCACCTGGTGGAGCTGGATGACTCTTTCTTTGGAGGCCGACGACGAGGGAGAAATCGTCGGGGTCGCAAGCGAGGACGAGGGACCGAAGGCAAGGCCAAAGTTCTGGCCGCGGTGGAGATAACGAAAGCCGGGGGGCCGAGGTTTCTAAGTCTGGATGTGGTCGATAACATAACCAGCGACAATGTGAAGCGGGTCGCCTGGGCGAGGATCGACCCCGGAGCTCAGATCCGAAGCGACGCCTATCACGCGTTTGTCGGTTTAGCTCAAGCCGGCTACCAGCATGAACGCGTCCGGCTCGAGTGGGTGGGGATGGGTTTTGAACAGTTCCCATGGGTTCACACCCTCATTTCCAACTGCAAGACTCAGCTCCAAGGGACTCAGAAAGCGGTCAGCCTCAAGCACCTTCAACGTTACCTGGCTGAGTTTTGTTACCGTTTCAATCGTCGTTTCTGGGAATCCGAGCTCTTCGACCGTCTCCTGACAGCCTGTTCGCTCTATCCCACCGTCACCTATCCGGAGTTAAGTGCATAACCAGAATTCGAAAAGACTCTCTGCCTCTGTGGGTCTAACGGGGATCAGACCGCCGCCAGAGATGCGTTTCTCACCGAGCTCGGCGATTTGATCGAGGGTCGCCCTCCTGATGCACTGAAAGAGCGCTTGGATGCAAATCCAGAGGAGGCCCGCCGGTTCTCCTTCGGATATCCTCCGTACAAGGTCGTTGTCAGCCTGGAGGAAGATTCCATTCCCGAACTGGAAGGGTTGCATAGCCGCATACCCTCAATCCTCCGGAATCGCATGCGACTCCGGAGGATGAACGGCGTCAGGGCTTTACAGGTCGTTGCCCAGGCGAAGCTGCTGATCGAGCCGAGCGTTGCCGAACGCGTCGTACGCTTTGTTGCTCACCCAAGACATCGGGATGAGGCCCTGGAGAAGCTGGATCTGGAGCCGGCTCTGCTCAGCGTTTTCTGCCGGGAACTCAACAGCAAGCGCCAACAACTAGGACAGTCCAACATCACCAAGGACCTTCTCGAGGACAGTGAGAAAGAGATCCTGAGCAGCTTCTATCAACAGGCCATCGCTGATTCGGCGCCGGAAATCCGGGCCTTCGTGGAGGAGCAGCTGCTGAATCTTTCCGGATGCCGCAAGAGTGTAGCAATTGAAGAAGCCTTGACCTTCCCAGGTGTTACGCATCGAGCAATTGACAGAATGGTGGATCGGCGCCTGATTCGGAAAGAGGAGAAAGACGGGATTCAGCACCTCGAGCTAGTACATGATCTTCTCACACAGGTTATCTCCAGGAGCCGTGACCGCCGCCGTCAACTGGAGGCAGACGAGAAGCAATCAATCGAGAATCTGGTTATGCACTTAACTCCGGAAAAAGTCACCACCACCTAGTAAAAAAGGTGAGAGACAGGAGGTGAGTGGATGTACGAAAAGATGAATTTGTTGGAGTTTCAAGAGCGTTTTGCCACAGAAGAAGCTTGTCTGAGTTACCTGATGCAGAAACGCTGGCCGGAAGGATTTGTCTGTCCCCGTTGTGGGGGTCAAGGAGGCTACTGGTTGCAGCACCGGCGATTGATGGAGTGTCGCCAATGCCGGTATCAGGCTTCTTCCACCGCCGGGACGATTTTCCACAAGACGCGGGTGCCCCTGAGATATTGGTTTTGGACCATCTTCTTGATGAGCCGTTGCAAAGCGGGCTACTCGATGAAGGGACTGCAGAAGCTGCTGGGAATCGGAAGCTATCGGACGGTCTGGATGATGGGACATAAGATCCGACAAGCCATGGCCAAACGTAATGACTGCTACCAATTAAGTCACCTGGTGGAGCTGGATGACTCTTTCTTTGGAGGCCGACGACGAGGGAGAAATCGTCGGGGTCGCAAGCGAGGACGAGGGACCGAAGGCAAGGCCAAAGTTCTGGCCGCGGTGGAGATAACGAAAGCCGGGGGGCCGAGGTTTCTAAGTCTGGATGTGGTCGATAACATAACCAGCGACAATGTGAAGCGGGTCGCCTGGGCGAGGATCGACCCCGGAGCTCAGATCCGAAGCGACGCCTATCACGCGTTTGTCGGTTTAGCTCAAGCCGGCTACCAGCATGAACGCGTCCGGCTCGAGTGGGTGGGGATGGGTTTTGAACAGTTCCCATGGGTTCACACCCTCATTTCCAACTGCAAGACTCAGCTCCAAGGGACTCAGAAAGCGGTCAGCCTCAAGCACCTTCAACGTTACCTGGCTGAGTTTTGTTACCGTTTCAATCGTCGTTTCTGGGAATCCGAGCTCTTCGACCGTCTCCTGACAGCCTGTTCGCTCTATCCCACCGTCACCTATCCGGAGTTAAGTGCATAACCAGAATCGAGAAAGATCGGAACCCGAAGAAACGGACCGGGAATAATTGGCGCTGGTTCTGGTTGTCGGCGACGTTGGCAGTAGTGCTCCTGGTCGCGCTATACGCATCTCATAGAGCGTCGGAGCAGAAGAAACTAACAGAACAGCAGCACCAGCAAAGGGTGGTCAAGGCGGAAGGACGCGCTGACGAAGCAAAGCGGATCAAAGAAAGGACCCTCCAAAAGCTAAGAAGGGGCGTCAAACTTCGTCAAGCGTTGGCTGGAAGTGAGGCCTCCCTACTGGAAATGCTTGAGACAACCCAGGTGGACACGGAGGTACGATTCAGGGCGACCGCGAAAGAGTATCCGTACAAGAACGAAGGAGGCCTGTCGATCTCTAGGTTTGAGATGTTTCCGGACGAAAAATCCCTGCCCGACGGGTTGGAGAGTCTTTCACTGATTACCTATATCATGGATCATCCAACCTTCCAGAATCGCTTGATAACATCCGGACCGGACAACAGATTCACTGCTTCCTACTATGGTGTGGGCTGTCTAGCCAAAGTAACGGCAATCATCGAACATTCGGACCTGGACAAGCCCTTCACGATTTCACGATTCGACATGTGTAAGCTAATAGAGCAGTAAACCTCAAGAAAAAGCTGGCATTTCCAAGACGGCTCTGCTTAGGTATAAAAGGGGTTTCCTACCGGCGCTGGGCTTGGAGATGGATTCCGTAAACGTAAAACAGTTCATAGAAGGGTTCAAGGGACTACCAACTCTGCCTGCAGTAGCGATCAAATTGATCGAGCTCAGCGGCAGGGATGATGCGACTCTAGCTGACCTAGCAGAGCTCATCAAATCGGATCAGTCTCTTTCGGCCAAAGTCCTCCAGATCGCTAATTCGACTCATTTCGGCGCACCTCGCAGGATCAATACGATCGACCAGGCTGCCAGCCGGCTAGGTCTGGATCTGGTTCGAAGTCTAGCTCTGGGACTATTGGTCTTTGAGCGGTTCGAACCTCACTCGAGTGATGGCTTCAGTCTCGTCGAGTTTTGGCGTCATAGTCTCACCTGTGGTATCGCCAGCGAACTTCTGGCTCGTCGACTAGGCTATCCCCTGCCCCAGGAGGCATTCGCAGCCGGTCTGATGCATGACCTGGGAAAATTGGTTCTCTGTTGCTGGGACCAGGAGCGATACGAGCCGGTGATAGCCCAAGCAAAGGAAGATCGGAGTCAGCTACTTTCAGTCGAGGAGAAACTCCTGGGGATAGGCCACACTCAAGTATCCAAACTGGTGATGGAATCCTGGAATTTCCCACCTTCCTTGATCATTCCAAGCTGGCTTCATCACCAGCCCTTATCCGAATTCGGATCGCCTCAACCAGAACGCCTGGGCTTCATCGTGAAGTGCGCGAATTTGATGTGCCACATTCAGCGCTTCGGCGACAGCGGGAGCCCCATTGCAGACCCAGATGTTGGCGAGCTCGAGCGGTCGATCGGCCTCTCCCAGGAGGAGCTCAGCGAAGTCTCTGCCGAGGTAATGGACCGTTTTGAGGAGGTGTCGGGTAATTTCGATTTTGAAGGCTGTACTCGAGACCACTACCACTCTGCCGTCGGGCGAGCCAACGAGGAACTCGCTCAGCTGAGTCTCGAACTAGCGATAAAAAACCGTCAGCTCACTCTGCGACAGCGGGCTATGGAATCGATTTGCCGATTGAACGAAGACCTGGCAGGAAAGGTGACATCCGCCACGGCCCTTGAGAAGGTGCTTGAAATGATGGATTCCACACTGCCCTGTGAGCGACTCATGGGCTTCATGCCTCGCGAGCGAGAGGGCGTCATCGAGGGGCATATGAGAGTTCGGGGCAAAGCCCCCCTGAGGCGGGTGAGCCTGCCACTCAACGGCCATGTGGCTAGAGATCAGGGAGGACTGAAAGCTCGCGAGCAGATTCGGTTGATCAAACAGGCGGCAATGCACCTTGGAGCGCAGCACCCGGGAGCAGCAGAGATATTTGCCTTGCTACGCAGTGTCGACCTTACCGTAATGCCGCTTGACACCGGAAACCAGGACACTCTGGGAGTGATCTTGGTGGAAGTCTCGAGATCGAAAGAGCCAGATTCAGGTGAAAAACTGAATCTGCTTCGCCAATATGTGCGTTTGGCCACCCTGGTCCTGGAACAGATTCTTCTGCAGGAAACCCTGGAAGAGCGCACTGAAAAACTGGTGCAGATGGCGCGCAAAACACAAGAAGTCCGTCAACAAGTCCAAGACTCGGAACGGTTGGCTTCCGTGGGACGGCTGGCCGCTGGTGCAGCGCATGAAATCAACAATCCGCTCTCGGCGGTCATTTCAAGTGCTGAATTGCTTCTGCGCAGAACGGTAGAGGAAAGAGATCGACGAGCCCTCGGAGTAATTCTCGAACAATCTGATCGAATCGCGAAAATCGTCGACGACCTTATGGACCTGGCACAGCCAGCTTCGCCAAAGTCTGAGATCGCTGATCTCACCCCGGTGATGGCACGGACCTTGAGTGTGCTGCTGCCGAGAATTCAGAAGTCGGGTGTAACGGTAAGAGAGGACTCTCAACCCACTATGCCCAGAGTCTCTGTCGGTTCGAAACAGCTCGAACGGGTTTTCTTGAACCTTTTCGTCAATGCGATTGATGCCATGGACAAGGGCGGGGTTCTGAGCATCAGGGTACGAATGGCAGCAGATCAAAAGCGGCTCCGAATCGATATCAGCGACACTGGGAGGGGAATCCCCCCGGAGCAACTTCCGTCGATCTTTGACCCGTTCTTCGCCGGCACGAAGGGGGTGGGTGCTGGATTAGGGCTCTCGATCAGCAGATCCATAATTGAAAGCCACTGGGGAGAGATCACCGTCTCGAGTACGCCGGGCGAGGGAACTACCTTCTCGGTTTATCTTCCTCTCGCAAGTGCGCAGGCGGGATCCATTCTCATTGTCGACGACGAGGAGCCCGCGCGTACATTGTTGGCAGAGGCCCTGGAACTGGAAGGCTATGAGATCGATCTCGCTGGAGATGGCACCGAAGGATTGGCTAAACTGTCCGAGCAGTCTTATGCTTTGACGCTTTTGGGCCTGAGAGCGCCAACCGACTCTCGTATGGAGATTCTGAAAAGAATGAGGACAACGTCGCCCCACATACGAGTCATTGTGGTAGGTGGATTGGCTGATGGGAATGAGCTCGAAGTGGCTCACAGGCAGGGCGCTTTCGCCTGTATCAAGAAACCATGGAACCTGGACGAGCTACTCGAATTGATTCGCGTCGCTGTTTCTAGCCCGAATGAGACAGAGGCTTGAATCCCTGGAGGGGACTCTTGCTGGCCTAGAGAATCTCGAACATGAAGAAATTCATAGTAGGAGCGTTGTTCTTGAGCACTGGTTTGTTGTCGGGAGGTGTCCGGCAGCCACTACCTCCCGGCGAAGGCTCTCGAAAGCAGGAAGCAAAAGAGCCAAAGAAGTCACCCTTCACCGAACCCCAGAAACGCTCCAAGAGGATCCGACAAAACCCCGGCGCCTGGAATCCCATCGTCGATCTGACGGATGTTTTTCCTGGAAACAGGGCCATGAATCGTCACGGCGTGTTCGAACTCTACGACGCGGCGATCGGGGTCAAGCTCCGGGTCGAGCAGGCCCGCCGCTCCGAACCGTTGTTGGAGGCAGTCGCAGAGTGGGAGAAGGGGGAATTCATCGGTCCACTTTTCATCTGGGAAGCCGGCCGTCAGTTCCACATGATCTACGAGAGCAGTCACGCCGGTGGCACCTGCTATGCGAGGAGTTCCGACGGCTATCACTGGGAACGGCCCGATCTGGGTGAGGTCGAATTCGAGGGCTCGGCGAAGAACAACATCCTCCGCAACGGCATCAAGGGTGCGACCGGTGTTTTCATCGACCCACATTCCCCCCAGAAGGAGCGCTTCAAAGCCATGGGCGGCGACATGGCCTGGTACGATCCGGCGACATTGGAGCCGCTGGACGGAGAAGAGGCGATGCGGCGCTGGAACGCTCAAGTCTATGAAGAGGACTCCTACAAGGGACCCCGAGCCGAGATATGGGGTCGTACCCTGGCTTGGGTCTCCGCCGACGGTCGCGACTGGAAGCAGCTGGAAGAGCCGCTGGGCAACCGGCCGGTGAACGGAGGCATCTCTGCCCACTACGATGCCCACAACGACGAGTACATCGCCTACCAGCAGATCATGGGCAACAGCGCCGAACTGATGCCAGGCATCGGTACCGCACGGCTCGAGGAAGAGACGCAACGCCGCGTTATTGGATTTTCACGTACCAAGAACTTCCGTCGATGGCCTGCACCCAAGTTGATTCTGGCTCCCGATGCCCAGGACGACCTGGATATCTCCTTCTATGGAGCCAACTACTTTCCCTACCCAGGGCGTACCGACCTTCACGTCATGTTGATTCCCGTCTATCACCAGTTGATCGACTACGTCGACACTCAGATCGCCTTCAGTCGAGATGGCCTCTTCTGGTCTCGGCCGGAAAGGCGCCCCATCCATACCGTGGGCCCTGCCGGCAGCGGTGACGACTCCCAGGTACATACCTGGCGCAATGGGCTGGTGGAACTGCCGGACGGTCAGTGGGCGATGCCCTACACAGGGATGTCGAGCTTGCACAACGCCTACGGAGAGAAAGAGCTCTTCCCACGAGGAAAACCCATCCAGATACGGTACGCGCTCTGGAATCCGCACCGCTTCATCGGCATGGAGGCGGAGCACGAAGGTCGCTTCACGATACCGACCATTTATCGGCATGGAAACCAGCTGCGATTGAACTATCGCTGCGCGGTGGGTGGCTGGATTCAGGTGGAGCTCTTGCGTAAGAGTCCGTCAATGAACCAGGCCGATCTGGGTCCCGTTGAAGGATTCAGCTTCGCCGACTGCGAGCGTCTGACCGGCGATGAATCCGACCGCGTCGTAACCTGGAAAGGCAAGAGCGACCTTTCAGGCATCGGCGACACCGGAGCGATCCGCGTCAAGATGTTTCAGGCCAAGCTCTTCGCCTACAAGTTTTGAGAGCCTTTGTAGGATGGGCATTCCTGCCCGTCTGTGTTCTCGACGGGCAAGAATGCCCGTCCTACACCGGGCAGACCTTTCATCAGAACGTGAAGCCGTCCGAGCTGTCCTGTGGCTTGTATCCCAACACCTCTTGCGCATGAGTGGTGTCTCGGATGGCCCACTTGTTGTTGGAAACAGTGTCGAAGATATCAAATCGCAGCGACTCGGGAGCGCTCAGACACAGATCGATCATCTGGACGCAGTCTCCATGGCTGAGCCAGCCCGACACGTGACGCTGGATCTCCGGACGGTTGCTCTTCAACAGGGCGCCGATCCGCAAACAGATGATCGACATGTTCCACTCAGCGGCGTACATGCGACCCAATACCTCACCGAATGCCTTGGTAACCCCGTAGAGATCATAGGGCCAATAGGACGAGTTCTGGTCCAACATGTCCCATTTTTCGGGAACCTTGTCATATTCGCCCGCCACGATTTCCTTGTAGGGGGAGAGCTGGTATTGGGGGCCTAACGTGACAGCACCGCTGCTGGCGTAGACGACGCGCTTCACGCCCTGGATCCGGGCGGCCTCGTAGACGTTGCGGCAGCCCTTGACGTTGATCTCCAGGTTGCCCTCCCAGCTGTGGACATTCCGATTCTCGGCTGAGAGATGAAGCACCATATCCATACCTTCGAAGGCCGGTAGAATGGCCTCGAAGTTGGCGATGCTGGCTCTGGTGTTGGGGATTCCCTCCACGTCACTCCGATTGAGTCCGCTGAAATCGTACTTGTCTCCCAGATTCCTCCAGGTAAGACCGCCGATGTCCCCACTCGCGCCCGTGATGAGTACTTTCTTCTTTGAATCTGCCATTTGCTCACTCCCTATGGTTGGGGCGGCCGCCACTAACCAGGAGGGGCGGCATGGACTACTTCAGTCCAGCCCGAAGGTGAATAGAGAACTGCCCGCCGCGATAGCGAGGTACTGTTTTCCGTCGATCAAGTAGGTGATAGGAGCCGAAATGATGGCTCCCCCCGTCTGGAAGCGCCAGAGGTCCTTACCGGTCTTTGCGTCCAAGGCCATGAAGTAGCCCTGCATATCCCCGGTGAAGAGGAGTCCACCGGCGGTTGAGAGGATCCCCCCCCAGGACGGAGCGTAGAATCTGAACTCCCAGCGGGTTTCTCCCGAGGTCGGGTCCAGGGCCTTGACGCCTCCCCAAGTGTCTTCGTCGGGTACCTGGAAGGTGCTCCCCATGAAAAAGTGTCCTTCCTGAAACTCCTGCTCGGAGGTGTAGTAGGTCGTACACTCCTCTCGGATGGTGACATTCAGCAACCCGGTGTCGGGATTGTAGGCAGGAGCCATCCAGTTGGTAGCTCCGCCGACGCCGGGACACTGGTAGTTGCCCTCCTCGGTGGGAGAGGTATCGGGAAGTACCTGGGGGCGCCCATCCGATCCAATTCCTGAGGCCCAGGTCATCCGAGCGAACGGCTTGCCCAGGAGAAACTCTCCCGTTTCCCGGTCGAGGACATAGTAGAAGCCATTCCGATTGGCCTGTACCAGCAGCTTCCTCTTCTTGCCCTGGAACTCCCGATTCAGAAGCACCGGCACCTCATTCGCATCCCAGTCGTGAAGATCATGGGGCGTGAATTGATAGTGCCACCGCAGCTTGCCGTCGTCCGGGTCCAGCGCCAGCACACTGTTCGAGTACAAGTTGTCTCCGAGCCGATCTTTACCGTCGAAATCGGGGGCCGGGTTACCGGCACACCAGTAGAGAAGATCGAGCTCCGGATCATAGGTCCCGGTCATCCAGGTGGGAGCCCCCCCGGTCTTCCAGGAATCACCCGACCAGGTCTCGGAACCCGGCTCTCCGGGAGCGGGAATGGTCCAGAAGCGCCAGCGACGCTCGCCGGACTCGGCATCGTAGGCGTCCAGAATACCGCGGACGCCGTACTCGCCGCCGGAGGTTCCCACGATCACCTTGTCCTTCACCACCAGCGGAGCCAGGGTGGAGCTGTATCCTTTCCGGTAGTCGCCAACTTCAACATCCCAGACGACATTTCCCGTCCTTCTGTCGAGGGCGACCAGATGGCCGTCCAGGGTCGCCATGTAGAGTTTCTCCCCCAGTATGGCGAAGCCCCGGTTGATGGGTCCGCAGCAGCGGCTCTGTGAGGGGATCTGCCGCTGATATCGCCACAAAACTCTTCCGGCCCTGGCATCCAGGGCATAGCCGTTGTTGTGGGCAGCGGTGAGGTACATGACCTCGTCCAGGACCAGGGGCACCGTCTCGAACCTCACCTTGTTGCCATCGCCGGTCTGGAAGACCCACTTGACCTCCAGATTCTTCACGTTTTCGGTGGTGATCTGATCCAGAGGACGGTGATTCTGACCGCTGTAGTCACCCCGGAGTGAAGCCAATTGGAGGGCTCATCGAGGGCCTTGACAAGTCGCTCGGAGGTGACCTGGGCCTCCAGCCATGAAGCCCCGGTCAGCCCGGTTACGAGCAGCATCAGGATCCACACTCGAAGCGGACGTCGGCATCCTGCGGAGATCGCAGGCCTCATGGATAGATAGCCTGTCATCAATCCTTCTTCCCGGGTGGTTGCAGGGTAAGAAACGTCAACAAGTCGCGCAGATCTGTATCGGAAAGCATACTTCTCGAGTACGCCGGCATCAACGAGTGGTCAAGGCGAACGATCTGCTTGAGCAAACTCTTCTGTCGGCTGTGAAGGGCCTCCTTTTGATCCATGATCTGGATCGTGAAGGTGTCCTCGTTTCTGATCACACCGGTAGTCCTACTTCCGTCTGCAGCGACCAGAGTAACCGGTTCATAGTTGGTCCAGGGCCGATCGAGGATGGTCCGCGTCCTGAAATCGGCGCTCGGATCTCTGATGGATTTCCGCAGATCCTCCAGGGAGCGCATCGCCCCGATTCGTGTCAGGTCGGGACCCAGACGCCCACCCTCGCCACCCACCATGTGGCAGCTCGCGCAGAAGCCCTTGCCAAAGTAGAGGGTCTTCCCAACTTGCCAGTCGCCATCCGCTCCGACAGCCTGCCTCTCCGAACGAGCTTGAGCGAGGAAAGACATTATTTGCCAGATCTGATCCTCGGGCAGGTCATAAGGAGGCATATCCGTACCCAGGACGCCCTGACTGATAACCTGAAACATCTGTTGGTCCGTGGAAGCGTGCGTCAAGTCAGGACGGGTCAGATCGGGACCCGTCAAGCCTCCCTCGGCTTTCAGGCCATGGCAGAAGGAGCAATAGATCCGGAACAAACCTCGACCCCCTGCGATGGCAACTGGGTCTCCCAGTCTCGGGTTCTTGTTCTTGGAGTCTGTCTCCTGCGGGTGGGCAGGCAGTAGAAACATCCATAGAACAATCGTGAGGATAACGAAGGACATCAGTACTCTGAAGAGAGGGACTTCAATATTTGACCGGAGCTCATTCTATGCAGGCCTGGGAAGCCGGTCAAGGCAGGATGGGCGGCAGAGCAGTCCCTTTCCCAGCTGCGCTGGCCCCAGTCGAGAAAGAAAGTTGGGTTCCTCTCCGATGATCCTCGCTAGCAACCCTGACAGAGCCGTGACTGTGAAGGAGCGGGACCCGATCACGGATCGGGACATGTTTGGGTCGCTAAGCAGGCCGCCCAACCGACGCTACGCCACTGGGTTGGTTGGTCCCGGCATCGGAATGCCTGCACCGCTCCTTCGCAGTCACGGCTCTGTCGATGGCGACTCTCGCATGATTCTCTATCCAATGAAGCTCCAGCTTAGGCAAACAACTGTCACTTCTGGAAACAGTTGTATTCAAAGAGATCTCCACCGTCCCGTAGATTGACCTCTCGAGCGCTGGCCCGCTACACTCCCTCGAAACATTCATGATCGAGAAGCGAACATGAGAAAAGACCTACCTCCAATTCCGTTCTTCCGCGGAGCGGTTATTCTCCTGGGCCTTCTCCTCCTGAGCTCCTGTTTCAGCCGCGAAGCGACTTTGGAGATCCGCGAAGACGACCACATCTCCATCATCGGCAACACGATGGCGGAGCGGATGCAGTACTTCGGGTACTTCGAGACGCTTCTGCACGCCCGGTTTCCCCAACACAAGCTCGTCGTCAGGAACCTCGGTTACTCAGCCGACGAGATTGCCTTCAGGTCTCGGTCCTTGAACTGGGGCAGCCCCGACGACCATCTCTCGATGGCGCAGACCGACGTCGTACTCGCCTTCTTCGGCTTCAACGAGTCCTTCGCAGGACCTGAAGGACTGGAAGAGTTCAAGACCGACCTGACCGAGTTCATCCGGCATACCAGAGATCGGAGATACGACGGCGAATCCGCTCCTCGAATGGCTCTGATTTCACCGATCGCCCATGAGGATCTGGAGAATGCCAACCTTCCGAACGGCTCCCACAACAACGAGAACCTGGCGCTCTACACCAAAGCCATGGCCGAGATTGCCTATGAGCATGAAGTTCCGTTCGTCGATCTGTTCGAGCCCTCACGTGATCGAATGGAGAAGTCTTCCCAGCCACTGACCATCAACGGAGTGCATTTGAGCGAGTCGGGCTATGCCGAGGTGGCGCCGCTCCTGGACGAAGCGCTCTTCGGCGCCCACCCCAACATCGAAACCGCAGTTGCGAAGCTTCGAGCCGACGTGAATGAGAAGAATCTCCTTTTCTTTCACCGCTACCGGGCCGTCAACGGCTACTACATCTATGGAGGCCGATCCCAGCGAGATCACGGCAATCCTCCCTTCACCGATGCCTACGTACTCGAGAATGAGCGAGGCAAGCTGGACGATATGGCTCGGGTCCGGGACGAACGCGTCTGGAAAGTCGCCCAGGGACTGCCTGTAAGCGCCGAAATAGATGACAGCGAAACCAGACCTTTGTACGACGTCCCCACCAACTTCAAAGAGCCGATCGAGATCCTGTCGCCGGAGCAGGCCCTGAAGCATTTCAAACTGGCTCCCGGATACGCCGCCAATCTCTTTGCCAGCGAGACCGAGTTCCCAGAGCTGAAGAATCCGGTCCAGCTGACCTTCGACAGCGAGGGTCGGCTCTGGATCTTGACGATGCCCGACTACCCGATGTTCCAGCCCCCCAACCGTCCCAGTGACCGGCTGCTCATCCTGGAGGACAGCGACCACGACGGCCGAGCCGACAAGCTCACGGTCTTCGCGGACGGACTGCACGTCCCTACCGGCTTCGAGCTGGGCGACGGGGGCGTCTACATCTCACAGCAGCCCAATCTCATGTTCCTGCGGGATACCGACGGTGACGACAAGGCTGACGTCCGCGAGCTGATCCTTCATGGTTTCGACTCCGCCGACTCGCATCACTCCATCGGCGCCTTCACCTGGGGACCGGGCGGTGGTCTCTACATGCACGAGGGCACCTTCCATCACACCTCGGTCGAAACTTATTCGGGTCCGGTGCGAAACGCTCACGGCGGTGTCTATCGCTACGATCCTACGACTCAGAACTTCGAGACCTTCGTCTCCTACAACTTTGCCAATCCCTGGGGCCACGCCTTCGATGCCTGGGGACAGAATTTCGTGGCCGACGCTTCCGGTGGACGGAACTACTTCGGCACAGCCTTCTCTGGAAAGGCTCCTCCTTTTACAGGTCAACCGGACTTCGGTCCCTTCAAATTCACCTATCGCTCACAGATGAAACAGTTCATCGTCAAGCGAGTGCGCCCCACCGCTGGGTGCGAATTCGTCTCCAGCCGTCACTTTCCTCCTTCGGCTCAGGGGAATTTCTTGCTGAACAACGTGATCGGTTTTCAGGGAATCCTGCAGCACCGGGTCAAGGAGGAGGGGTCCGGCTTTGTGGGAACCGAGATCGAACCCATCCTGTTTTCCTCCGACCGAAACTTCCGCCCCACCGATTTGCAGTTCGGACCAGATGGAGCGTTGTACGTGGTTGACTGGTTCAATCCCCTGGTGGGTCACATGCAGCACAACCTGCGAGACCCCAACCGAGACACGACCCATGGGCGGGTCTGGAGGATCACCTATCCTACCAGGTCACTGCTGCAGCCAGCCAAGATCGCGGGCGAGCCGATCGAGGCGCTCTTAGAGCTCCTGAAGACCTATGAAGACCGGACGCGCTACCGGGTGAGGTTGGAGTTGAGAGAGCGCGATCGGGACAAGGTCGTTGCCGCGCTGAAAGCATGGATTGAGAGCCTCGACCCAAAGGACAAGAACTACGAACACCACCGTCTGGAGGCACTCTGGGTGCATCAGCATCATAACGCCGTCAACACCAGACTCCTGAAAGAGTTACTGCGCTCATCGGATTATCGGGCGAGAGCGGCAGCCACTCGCGTCCTGGCGTACTGGCGCGAGCAGATCGAAGATGCGCTCGATCTGCTCCTGGTCCAGGCAGGGGACGACCATCCACGAGTCCGGCTGGAGGCAGTACGAGCCTCCAGCTTCTTCGACAGTCCGCGGGCTGCCAAAGTCGCATTGGAGGTCGTGAGACACCCCATAGACGATTATCTCAGTTACACGCTGGGAGAAACGATCCAGACGCTCAAGCCTCGTTGGCACCCGATCCTTACCTCGGGCCAGTCCTTCCTCCCGGACAACCCGAAGGGGACGGAGTATCTGCTGGAGCGCCTGAGCCCAGGCGAGCTCCAGAAAGCGTCACGGAATCGGTCTGTCTACACGGCTTTGATCTCTACTGCGGGAGTAAGAGAGCAGTACCGGCTGGAGGCTCTGATCGGGCTGGCCGGGCTGAACCAATCGAGTGAGATATTGGAGCTTCTCGCCGCCATTCAGTTGGTCGATGGAGAAGACTCATCCCAGGCCGAGCCGGTTCTACTGGATCTGGGCCGGCTTCTGGAGCGGCGATCTGGTTCGGAGCTGAATTCCAGCCGCGGCGACCTGGAGCGGCTCGCGCGCTCTGCAAGGCTAGCGCCAACGCGCCGGCTTGCCAACGTGGCCCTGATCGTCGCAGATCAGGGGGTGGAAGACTCCTGGAAGCGCTCCGCGAGCTCACTCCAGACGCTGCAGGACCTGGCCGAGAGTATCTCCCTCATCTCGGATCCTCACTTGCGTTCCCTGAATCATCCGAGACTGGAGGGGCTCCTCCGCCACTTTCCTCCTCAGCTGGCAGGGAGGACGGCAAAGTCCCGGTCCCGCACCGAAGTCGTCCGCACGGCTGCCATCGAGGCGCTGCCCTCGATCCCCAGTTACGAGGCCGAGTCGCTTCACTTGCTGGCCGAGCTCATCTCTTCCGACAGGATGCGTGTAGCCGCTATTCGAGCGGTCCAGAAACTGCCCAGGGAAAAGATCTCCAGCCGGGATTCCCTTCTGCTGGTGGCAGGGATCGTGGATCACCTGGCCTCACTTCCGCCTCGGCGGCGCACCTCAGAGGATGCCTTGAATGCCGCCACGCTGGCAGGGGAGCTTGCAGACCTGCTTCCTTCCGATCAGTCCGGCGAATATCGGGACCGATTGGAAGACCTGGCCGTTAAGGTGATCACCATCAAGCCCCTCCCCAACCGGATGCAATACGACCGGAAGGAGATCTTCGTCGAAGCGGGCCGCCCGGTCGAGATCGTGTTCGAGAACGTGGACATCATGCCCCACAACCTGCTGATCACCACCCCCGGTTCACTGGTCGAGGTGGCTATGGCCGCCGAGCAGATGGCCGCCCGTCCCGATGCCTTCGAGTTGCAGTTCGTGCCCAAGACGGGAAAAGTCCTCTACGCCACCAAGCTGCTCCAACCCCAGCAGATCGAAAAGCTCCAATTCACGGCGCCTGGAAAACTGGGAGATTACCCCTACGTCTGCACCTTCCCAGGTCATTGGCGAACCATGGTCGGGACCATGCACGTCGTCGACGATCTTGAGAAGATCCCCACAGACGTGCTGTCCGCGGCCGAGCCCACCGAGATCGACTCCAGGAAATTCGTAAAGGCCTGGAAGCTGAGCGACCTGGTCGGATCCTTGGGACGTCTTGACGCAGACCGAAATTTCGAGAATGGGGCCCACTTGTTCACGGATCTCTCCTGTAACAGGTGTCATCAGATGAACGGAAGTGGAGGTCAGACCGGGCCTGATCTCACCCTGGTTTCAGAGAAGTTGGCCTCGGGAGAGCTCGACCGGTTGGCTCTGCTCAAAGAGTTCGTCGAACCCTCCGCTGTCATGGACGAGAAGTATGAGGTTCAGGTAATCACGGCGAAGAAAGGCGTCATCCTCAGCGGCGTCGTAACCTACGAGGACGAGCATGTGGTTCGCCTGGTAGCCAACCCTCTCGAAAGCGAGGAGCCTGAAGAGATTGCCAAGGACAGCATCAAGGAGAGGTGGGAATCGACGATTTCCGTGATGCCGGAAGGGCTGCTCAACACTGCTTCTTCCAACGATATCCTGGACCTGCTCGCCTACGTCGCAACGGGAGGCGGACTCAAGCCCACTCTGGCAGGCGGCACGGCCAAGCAGCGTTAGAAAGGAGACATCGTGCATCGTACTGGGCGACGACAGTTTCTGAAACTGAGCGGGACTGCCATCCCCTTAGCCGGCGGCGCCATCATTGTCCAAGGCCAGGACCTGATAGCGCGCAGGAAACGAAAGTACCGCGTCGCCGTGATCGGGTCTACCGGACGGGGAGGCTATGGTCACGGTTTGGACACGGCTTTCGTGGGTGTCGATCGGGCAGAAATTATCGCCCTGGCTGACCCTTCGACGGAAGGGCGCCAAGAAACGGCGTCTCGACTGAATGTGCCAAGCACTTATGCGGACTATCGGCAGATGTTGCAAGCCACGAGGCCCGACATTGTGTGTATCGGACCATCCTGGCTGAACCTGCGGGTCGAAATGATTTCGGCTGCGGCGGAGGTGGGTGCCCACGTCTTCTGCGAGAAACCGTTCGTCTCCACCCTGGCAGAGGCCGACCGGATTGTCGCCGTTTGCCGTCGTGCCGGGATCAAGTTGGCGATGGCACACCAATGGGCCGCAGCACCTCCCGTCCGGAAGATCATCCACGAGATTCGCGCCGGCAAGTACGGAAAACTGCTGCGGGCATACATCCGCCCCAAGGACGACGCACGTGGAGGCGGCCACGAGCTGATTCTCCATGGCACCCACCACTTCACGCTGCTCTTCACCATGGCCGGCTGGCCTCGTTGGGTGTTCGGGAATGTACAGGTAAATGGCCGAGACATCACCCGGGCGGACCGTCAGACCGAGCCTGAATTCCTGGGTCCCATCGCGGGGGATTCGGTGTCAGCTGTCATCGGCTTTGACAACGGCACACGCGTGTTCTTCGACAGCACGGCGGGCCTGTCCGTGGAAAAGAACAGACCGTTTACACATCTGTTCGGCGTAATGCTCGAGTGCGAGAAGAAGCGGATCCAACTCCGCTCGCCAGGCGATGCCTACCTATACAACGCACCTACCGTCCTGGCAGACAATCGGAATCTGCAATGGGAGAAGCTGGTGCTAGACGATTGGCACTTCACGCCTGAGGGCGAACCCAACCCCCAGCTAGAAAACAAGCGCTGGCGCCAAGTCTTCAACAACACCCTGGCCAACGATCTGATTGATGCAATAGAACAGGATCGTCCACCCGTCTCAGGACTCGAACATGCAGTGCAGATCACGGAGGTGGTTCAAGGAGTCTACGCCTCACACTTCTCGGGAAAGCGAGTAGATCTCCCGCTTAAGGATCGTGTCCACCCCTTGGAAGTGACCGAACGAGCTCGCTAAGCTGGAACTTGAATAGTGAGCAGTGGTGAAGTGATCAGTGAACAGTACCGGAAACAGCTACAGCCAAACAGAGCCGCGAACGACTTGACTCGCTAGCAGTATGCCCCACGTTTCGAGGAGAGAGCTGGGCTTCAAATGCCTATTCTCTTTCCCGAATAGGTCCAGCTCGCTGCCGGGACCAGGACCGATCTGGGCACGGGAATTGGAATGCAATTACTAATTCTTTGGGACAGGTACTACGCCAACGGCGTATGTGATGGGCCCCCTTGGTCCACGTAAAGTTTCGTTCCCGAATGACTCAGCACGGCTGCTCTGGGCTCTGCCGAAGATTCCGAGGTATTATCAGATAGATGAACCTGCTACACGCGAGCAGAAGTCATCGGGTTCATCTGACACGGAGGTCAAGAACTTGCTAAGCCAACAACAGATCGATCTTTACTGGAGCAGGGGATGGGTCGTCACCGAGTCTGTCTTCGACTCTGAAGAAGCGGAAGAGATTGCCCGGCTGGCGCTTGAGATCGCCTCGGCAGAGCTCAGAGAGGGCAGTGGGGTGAGCGAGGAGCTTTCGCGAACGAACCCCGAAGCGGATTTCGCCAGCTACGCGGCAGACCACTCGAAGGATGGTCGCGTGGCACCTCGTAAGATCGATACCCCGTTCCTGAAGCACGAGGAGTTCCAGCAGTTCGTCCTGGACGAGCGTCTGGTCAACATCCTGCGAGCGATCCTGGGTAAGGATCCGCTCCTGGTGGAGGATCAGATCTTGATGAAGCCCCCGGAGTTCGGCTCCGCCAAGCCTTATCACCAGGACAACGCCTACTTTTTATGCCGGCCGGCGGATGATGTACTTACAGCCTGGATCGCCCTGGATGACGTAGACGAAGAAAATGGCTGCTTGCGCTACATCGACGGCTCCCATCGGCAGGGCATCCTGCCCCATGAGCCTCTGCCCGACGAACCATACAACAGGTCACCTGCCTCCGAGCTCATCGACTTGAGCCGAGAGTCGGTGGCTCCGGTGAAGAAGGGCGGCGTCGTACTCCATCACTGCCAGACCCTACACACCTCACACCGGAACCATTCGAATCGCTGGCGCCGCGGCTACGCCACTCACTGGGGGACAACGGATGTCAGCAGCGAAAGCTCGTTTCTGGACAACCCCGTCTTTCAAGCAGTCCTGGCCCGAACCCAGTGAGGCGCAAAATCAAGGCACGCTTCCGGGAAGCAGGACCCTCCGAAGGACCGTCCTGATTCGGTCCTCAGAGCCGGAGGCGACCCAGAGCCACTTGTCCTCGAAACCGTCCCTAAAGGCGTCCTCGTTGGGGATATAGCCGGGCCAACATTCGCCGTATCCAATGGAGAGGACGAACGAGTCGGAACGCATTTCCTGCGCCATGAGCTGATATCCCACAAAGCTTTCTCCGGGGAACAACACCACCTGGGCTGCGCCGAAGTCGATGACGGGGAGATCAATCGCCCGTCCCGCCGCCACTCGCTGCCGACTCGAGAGACCCATGGCGGCCAGAATCCGATCCTCCACCGTGCGCTCTTGGTCCCTTAGAGCGGCCTCCAACGCCGTCGCCGTCAGGTCAGGATCAGGGTGAAACTCCAGCTCCAACTTGGCACTGCGGAAGGCGATCTGCCCCAGCGGCAGACGTCTCGTATTCGTCCACGCTTTCACCATGGACCGATACAGCCGGTCAGCCAGAACAGGACGAATCCATGGGCCTCGAGAGGATCCACGATATGCCGGGACTTGGTAGGTAGAACTCCCATGCAGCGATGGCCCAGCGGGATGGTAACGTCGGCGGAAAAGGTCGCCAATCGGTACTTGCCTATTCTTTCTTCGGATCCGGGATCGAAGTTGCAGGAGAGAAGCGAGAAACAGAACAGGGCGGCCGGCAGAAGGCTTCTTATGGTGGCAGACGGAGGGATGAGCCCAACCGGGGCCACCATTCGGCCGAACAAGTCATGGAAAGGCCGTGACCTTCGAGGAGCATGGGATGTGAATGCTGCTAGCACAACCAATAAGACTCTCTTGCGCCAGGCTTCACGGAAAAGCCTTGACGCCCCCAGTCGGATCAGCTCCCGCGTGCGTTCCCAGGAAGTCCAAGGGCATATCTGCGGACGGAGTGGCCAGAGGCTCGAGCGGCACCGGGCCCTGAGAGCCCGTTCCAACAGCAATTAGCTGGCCACCAGCGCGCCTCTGGATCAAGCCTAGAACCACAATTCCCTCGTCCCCTTCGACTACGTTGAAGTTCAGTGTTCCGGTGAAGGGATCAGGATTGGCTGCGAAGAAATCCGGGAATAGCCCTCCTGGTTCGTCCACAAAACGGGCGAGCTGTTCGTTTGGCTGCAGCGCGAATTGCCCCATGGACCTTTCAATACCTGAAGCATCCAGAAGGGTCACATCAACCAGAGCCGCATTGCTTCCATCCGGATTGTAAGCTGCAATGCCACTGCTCTCCTTCAGATTGACGCTGATATAGCTTTGCGGTGCGAGATCGCGCCGACCTGCAGGAACCGAGACGAAGTTGCCCAGGACCGAGAAGATTTCCGTCCCCTGCACCGAATCTGTTGCGCCCTCCACGAACACCTCAACAACCCCCGTCTGAAGCGTCCCAGTTCCATCGGTCTCGATCTCGAATGTGCCCCGGGGCTCAATCGCAAACTCGACCGTGTCCGTCATCTGTCCGTTGACTGGGACGGCTGCAAACAGGCTGCTGCTTTCGCGGAACCGAATCTGTCCGGAGGCAACTTCTGCCCCCCCGTTTGAGAGGATCACCCGCGTCGCATTGAGCACCCCATTGATCTCACCGTTGAGGAACTGCGGAAAAATCAGATCGGCCATCTGCTGTCCCGTCTGGGAGATGGCCAGCATCTGATTGTCGACGGTGATCGAGCCGGAGCGAGCCTCGCTGGCCGGATTGGCATCCACGCTAAAGACAACCTCGCCATTCCCACTGCCACTAGCCCCTCCGGTGATCGTGATCCAGCTATCGCTTGCGGAAGCCAGCCACTCGCAACCTTCTGGGGCAGCGACGTCAACACTGCTGCTGGCTTCATCAGAATCGAAGGAAACAGTATTCCGGGACAGAGAATAGGAACATTCAACTCCGGTCTGGGAGATGGGTAGTATCTGGTCCTCAACTGTAATGGAGCCGGAACGAGGTAAGGCGCTGATATTGGGATCCACAGTAAAAGTGACGGGGCCGCTGCCGCTACCACCGGCCTGCCCGGTGACCGAAATCCAGTTGTCGTTGGCTGTGGCCGTCCAATCGCAGCCTTCCGGGGAAACGACGTCGACACTACCCTCACCGCCATCGGAGTCGAAGGAGGCCCCGTCCGAGGATAGAGAATAGCTGCAATCAACCCCAGTCTGGGTGATGTCCAGGACCTGATCCTCGACCATGATGGCACCAGAGCGAGGCAAGGAGCTCGTATTAGCTTCAACGGTGAAGTTGATGGTGCCGTCGCCGCTGCCACTGGGCGCCTCGCTGAGGGTAATCCAGTCATCGCTGCTGGTAGCCGTCCAGCCACATCCCTCCGGAGCAATAACGCTGGCGCTGCCGTTGCCGCCTTCAGAATCGAAGGAGTCGGTTTCTGAGGTCAGGGAATAGGTACATTCAATCGTCTGCGGCAAGGTAAGCTGTAACCGATGGATGTGGTCTCCGGTGGCGGAGTCGTTGCCGTTCGCGGAGTTGGATGCGACCCTAAAGAGTACATTCGGCACTTCTGGTTCAGCGGGAGCGGTCCATTGGAGATTGACGGTACCGGTGGCAAGAGGTGTTGGGGAGTGGTTCACAACGGGGATCCCATCCAGTTGGTTGTTCCTTAGGCCAGGGGTTATAGGAGTGAGCGAGCCTGCCGGAGACCCGTTCGGATAGGTAACCGCTATCTGGACCCCGTAGACGCTCCCTCCTGTCATGTTCACTGTAAAGTCGTAGGTTTGCCCAGGCTCAAAGGCATCGGGGAGACCGTCTAGGCTCAGGGAGCCCACCTGATCTATCGTGCTGCCTGAGGTGGCATGACACCTCGATACGAAGCAAGACCCGCTAAGGACTGAGCCCTGACCCTGGCTGGGTGCAGGGATCTGGTTCCCGTTTCCACGGGCACCGAGAGGGGTAATAGCCAACCACCAGCAACCGCAGATGGTCAGAAGAAGACAGACGGCTCCCGTGATGCGACGCGCTCTACTGGCAGTCGTCATACTTGTCGAGGTGCCAGAGCGGATATCGGTTGTGCAGCGTGGTTCCTTGAGTAACATTTAAATTTCCCTTTCTCTAGCAGCTCAGCCGCTGCTCCTGCTGCGCCTGGATCTTCAGGCGGGGGACGTGGCGGTGGCCTCCGGCCGCCGTGTTCTTTCCTTCGAGCCTTCGGCTCGAAAAACGGCGGCCCGGAGGCCACCGCCACGGTTTTCACACAATCGCTTGGAAAAGTCCCTATCCAACTCTAAATAAATGGGTCACGTCCTTTTCCCATCCAAACCTACAAATCAGGTTTCAGGTTAGTCCCGCCCCCAGGGATGCTGAACAAAACTTCTCGAGCCATGGAAGCCTGAAGCGCAAGTGAGGGGTTGGGGACCGAAAAAGAGCCACGGATGACCTGAATTGTTGCAGGGAGGGACCACGTCCCGAGAGAGAGAGGAAACAGCAAGATCTTGCCGATCCCCAACCCCTCGCTTGCGCTTCAGGCTTCCCTGACCTAAAGATCACTGAATCATTGGGTTACACCCTGGGATACAGGTAACTGGACGTAAACCCTGGGGGAAAGGTTCATTGAGTGGAAAGTTTCCTGGAATCGCTATCCAGCCCACCTTCCTCGTCCTCGGGGGTCATTGAATCACGGTGGGCACAACCGCTGAAAAGAGCTTGATATTCTCGCCCTCAGAAGCCCCATAAAGCATCTGTCCAATGATCCCGTGTGTCGATGAGATCAGGACATAGCCTCCTGCCTGGCCTGCCGACTCCGGGACCAATTCAGGAAGCAGTTTGGAGAGTCGCTCTCCCGCTGCCAGTATCTGGACGGAGACCCCCGCCAACTCACCAGTGGCTCGAAACACCCGGATTGTAATCTCGACGCTGGGAACCCCTCCCTGTGGCGATGCCTGCGACAAGGCTGGGACCGCCGCACCGGGATAGAAGAAGGCCAGGCCGGTAAAGAATCCGGGCAAGTTGGCCACCTGGTTGAACAGGGCTTCGGTGAACACCTGAGTCTGGAGAGGCAGCGAAGCGGCGTACTGGAAGTCGACATCATCCCCAAAGATCACGTCCCCAACCACGCCGCTACCGTCGGCTTCGACGATCAGCGACCCCACAAAATCAAGCTCGCCGCCAGCCGGGGAAGGTCCCTTTGCTACTGGCCCGAAGAGGATATCCGCGCGTTCGCTGAACTGCTCACCTGCCTCCAGAGTGACTGGAACGGGAAAGCCCGCAGTGGTTCCGTCTTCCCTGACCGCGGTCAGGATCAGATTTCTGGTCTCGCCGGCAGTGTTGATCAAGTTCACGTTGGTGGAGAGGCCGGGCTGGCTGGCCAGCTGAGCCGAATAGGCGAAGGCGTTGGGATTTCCCCGGGCAGTGTTCAGGCCCAGCACCGTGTCTCGGTCCGTGAGCTGAATCACTTCAAAAGCCACCACACCCTCCCCCTGGGTGACTTCTCCCTCGATACGCCCACGATCAAGCTCGACTCCGAACAGCTGCGTGACTGTCTCGTCGATCAGGCTTCGACCCTGGATCGTACGGGAGACTTGCAGCGGGAAGATCCCCTGAAGTCCTCCAGAATTCGGTGTCGCAGAATGGTGCGTCAGGGTCAAGGTTACCGGCCCTTGATTCGGATTGAGCACGCTCAACCTGGTCGAGGCCGCCTGGCCTCCCCGGAAAAGCATTCGGTCCCTCGAAAACACGGGTGAAGCTGAAGCTGTTGACCACTTCAGTTATGGCCACGCCCCCGTCCAGCTGGGAGCCATCCAGAGTCCCGAACTGCGAGAAGGCGCCGATCTGCGAGGTATCGCCCGTCAGTTCGACCCAAGCGGGCAACGTGGGGTCAGCCTCGAAGAACTCGCTACGCAGACGCGCCCGCTGCTCGCCGGCCAGGAGGGTCAGCGACGTAGTTTGATCACTGTTTCCCTGAGTAATCAATTGACTTAGCAATCCTCCTGAGGAATTCGCCGTAATAGCCTCAAGGTTCAGGTCGGCCGCTGCGCTCTCGGAGAAGTTGGTCAAGGCGATTCCGTCAAAAGAGGAGCCTTCGGCCCCGGATAGATTGCCGGCGCCAAAAAGCCAGGCAGGACTGAAGGAAGTCGTTATCGCGAAGCAGCTCGAAAACTCAGAGGTGTTGCCGTTCTCATCGGTAGCCGTCGCAGTGATGGCTTGGCCGGTGTTGGTAGCGGAATTGCTGGTGAGCGAAAAGTTCGCCTGGCCAGTGCCGTCGGTAGCTGTAAGAATCGAATCCAAGAAGACGGCTCCTTCGCCGTTACCGGAGCCGTCACAAGCATCGTTTGCGAAGAATTGAAGCGTGAAGGAGCCGTTAGGAGTGCTGTTGAGACTGCCTCGAATCCTGGTCTGGGTTCCAGTGGTGACACCTGTCAGATCAGGAAAGTTCTGTAGGTTGTTGGCGCCCGAGTCTTCGTCGCCGGCATCGTTGGAGGTTACGCCGTCCCCACCAAGGTCAATACCCAGACCGCCGTTGCTGAAGAAGCGGTTGTACCGCGTCACTCCTTTGGTCCCCTTGGCAGAAAGCACTGTGTTGCCAGTGCCCGATTCGACGACGATCCCGGACCCGCCATTGTCTGCGAAGAGACTACCGTCCTGGGTGGCTCCTCCAACCACGTTGTTGCTGCCGCTGATCAGCAATCCACCCGCTCCATTGGAAACCATCTCCGTCTTCGTGATCGAGTTACCGTCGGATCGGATCTCCACGCCGTAGTTGGGGAAGCCCTCGATTCGGATGCCGTTGATACCGCCACCCCCGCCTTCCAGGACCAGGCCGCTGCAGGGGGCGGGACAGCCGATCCCGTCCAGGGTGGGGCCCACCGGAGCTCCTATTGACCGGAAACTCTCGAATGAATCGAAGGCGTAACTGCCACTGACCGGCGGCAGCGGCTCCAGAATTCCAAAGCGCTCGCTAACCAAACCAATGGTCTTCTCGTCGAAGACGGTGTCGTCATTGAACAACTCGATGGCCGTCTTCAAGTCCTCCTCAGTTAGGACGCGAAGCCTCTTATCTCCGGTGAGAACACCGAATCTGCCTTCTTTGTCCGTCCTCTGACTGTTGTCGGCAGCGGCAGCGGTCGACCAGGAATTGATCCGGCTAGACTCGAATCCGTTCACGAAGATCTCGGTTTCGAAGGTGAAGCCATCGCCGAATTCGATCTTGCCACACTTCCACGTGCCTGCCGTGCAGCGGTTGATGGGATTTTCTCCGAACTTGTTACCCAACCGCTCTCTTTCGCTTTGTTCGGTGCTTTGGTCGATTTGCAGGAGGACGAATGAGCTCTGATTGGGCAGTATGAACTCAATAGGGTCATTGGTCTCTATGCCGATGAAGAACTCCGTGTTGAAGTACGGATCCACCGAGGCCGGGTCCAAAGCAGGGATTAGCACATCGAGTTTGAGGTCAGACTGCGCCAAGGGGTCGGAGTTCACGCTGCAATCTATGGGCAAGGGCTCTGGTGGATTGGGATTGCCCCTCAACACCATGTGAGTTTGAGCGAGAGGGCCCAAGATACGAAAGTTCCGATTCACGCTAACCACGCGGACTTGATCCGTCGCGACGTCTCCCGTCGAGAGCATCGGTCCAGTGCCTGGATTCATGATCTCGTAGCTGTATCCGAAGGACCCCGCCGGCAAGATAATGGGTTGAGCTGAAATATCAAGATCAACAAAATGGCCAAGTTTTGTAGGATCGAAACCCGGCTGATCCGGAAACGTGAATTGACGCAGTAGTGTGCCATTCGAGTTTTCGTCGGTTCCGGAGTAGAACCGGATATTGATGTCGACGGGATCTGGGGAATTGGTGAAGTACGCGAATTGAAAGGAGGTGACCTCACCACCGACTGAGGTTGCCCAGTCCAGCACTTCTTGTGGTGGTGGAAGATTACCAGGAATAGGCAACCATTCGTTTTGCGACGTGCCATTGTCGTAAATGGTCAGAACTGTTGCCGCAGCGGCCTGGCTTTGAAACAAGCCGAATACGATCAAGGCGCTGACGAACGCAGCAGCAAACATCCTGGCTGATTCCAAGCGAGAGTTCGCGTGAGATTGATCAGGATGGCGACCGGACATTCACTCCTCCTTCGGGCACGGCAACGGCGGATAGAAGCTTGGACTGTCTGCCTGGCAGTTTTTGGTTGACACACCCCAAGAAAACCGCTGGTATCATCTTCACTTCGGATGTAACTCTAGCTAAACTTCCCAGTGATCGAGTGAGGAGAATCTATCACCGGCCCTCCTTCGAATCAACCGATTGGATCAGTGCGATGGAAAGAGCTTCAACTCTTTGTTTTCCAGGCGATCAGCCATGACCAAGAAGACTCGATTGCTGGTCATCGCACTCGACGCCTTCGACGTCCATCTCATGCAGCAATGGATAAACGAAGGACACTTACCCCATCTCAAGGTTTTCGAACGGTCGTCTCGATTCCAGCTAACCCGGAATCAACCAGGCCTCTATGCCGGATCGGTGTGGCCCTCGATTGGTTCGGGCCTGGGAGCCGGCCATGTCGGCCGGTATTATCCAATACAAGTTGAGCCCAACAGCTACGAGAATCGACGGCGTCTTCCGGTCGACCTCAGGGTGAAGCCGTTCTGGGACGCGCTGAGCGCAGCGGGAAATCGTGTCGCGGTTTTGAATGTACCGAAATTCCCGGTCAGCCAGAACCTGAAGGGCCTGCAGCTCTCGGGCTGGTCAACCAGCCATACCGAAGGTCCTATTGATTCCTATCCCACAAGCTTCGCACCGGATGTGATAAAGCGGTATAGGAGGTCTCCCTGCCAGAAGCCCGATGACCTGATGAGACAGATGGATGGGGTCCGAAAAACGATCCGTCTGCTGGAAGACAATCTGGACCGTCAGCGGAGTCTCTACGTCGATCTTCTGAACCAGGGAGGCTGGGATCTTTTTCTGGCGGCGTTCACCGAGTGCCACTGTGCCGGTCACTTTCTGTGGCACCTCCACGATCCAGAACACCCCAATCACGATCCCGATCTGGCTGAACGGCTCGGAGATGGTGTCCTGCGTATCTATCGCAGGATGGACGACGTCATCGGCACCCTTGTGGAGACTGTGGGGTCTGAGGTTCCGGTCCTTATTCTGTCGAGTCACGGCATGGGTCCGCTCGCCAGCGCCAATCACCTCCTCGACGACATTCTCAGGCGGCTCGAGGGAGGAGAGAAGCGGACCGTGACGTCGATGCGAGAGTTTATCCAAAACATAGGACCGAAGATGCCAAGGTTCCTCAAGAGGTCTTTGCGGCCGCTCGCAAGACCTTTGCTGGAATCAGAAATTGGCGCCGACCGGCGCCGTCGAAAGTGTTTCGCCGTGACCGCCAATAGTGCGAATGGCTGCGTGATGATCAACCTTGCCGGGCGTGAAACCGCACAAGGTCAAGGAAACGGCTTCAATTCTCGACCTCGCCCCCACTATCGCTAGCCACTTTGGGGTGACTCTGGAGCAGGTGGAAGGGCACGTCTGGCCGCTGGACCCCAGCTCTTCCTCAAGCACGTATGAACGATAGAACCCCTCATTCTCAAGTTTCCCGCATCGAGAAAACAGGCTCTGGGTAGACCTTTTGACAGAAACGAAAACCAGCTCCCTGCCACTGGTCAGCGTGGTTGTCAGAAATTTCAACTACGGGGAGTTTCTCGGTCAAGCAGTCCGCAGCGTAGTCGAACAGGACTATCCACACATCGAGGCCGTGATCGTGGACGACGGGTCGACGGACTGTTCTCGTTCCGTTTTGGAGCAGTACCGAGATCGCTGTCGCTTGATCTTTCAGGAGCATCAAGGACAAGCCGCGACCATCAATCGGGGATACGAGTGTTCAGGCGGAGAGATTGTGCTTTTCCTGGATTCAGACGATCAGCTGCTGCCGAACGCTGTGGCCTGCCTGGTTGAGGCATGGAAGCCTGGACTCTCGCTTCTTTGCTTTCGTCTCCAGGCTGTCGACAGGGCCGGATCTCCAATGGGCTTTACCTTCGCACCTCAGACCGAACTTGGCCTATCCCCCAAACAGATCTTTCAGAAGCATGGCGCCTTCTCCATTTCGCCAACCAGCAGCAACGCCTACTCCAGGACGGCCCTGGCGCGCTTTATCCCGATGGACCCGATCGCCTGGCGGTATGGCGCTCACACCTACATGAACATGCTGGCATTGATCTACGGAGAAGTGCTCGTCCTGAACGCAGTACTCGGCCAGCGGCGAATGCACGGTGCCAATCGATCGTTGACCTCCTTGACCAATACCAACAACCTTCAAGCGCGTCTTGCGTGTCAGTTGGAGCTCCCTGCTGCAATCGCCGATCATGCCGGCAGAAATGGCTTATCGTTGGATCTCAAAGATATCCGAGTGCGGCCGGGTCACTACAAGTGGCGGATGGCCTCGTGGCGTCTGGACTCGCCGAATCACCCCATATGTGGCGATAGCCGATCGGTGATTCTCAGGGGAGGGATCAGGGCGATCTGGTCATTCCCGCGCTACACCTTCACGCGCTCTGTCTTCACGACGTTCGCGCTACTGGCGCTCGCCCTCATCCCAAGGAGCTGGATTCAAGGATATTTCGCTCGAATAGCCACCTCTCCGCGGATCCGGAGTTGGATCCACTCCAACTGAACGTCCTCGATCTCTGACAGCTTGACGAAAGCGATGAGGGAGACGGATGTGCTTGTGCCTGTCCTGGACAAGAGAGGTCACGACTGAGAGGACGCCGCTTGCCGTAATGGGATCCGCTGTTAGCTCGGCTGGGCTTTTAGAATTCCTCGCTCGAGCAGCTTGTAGATCTGCTGTAAAGGCTGGGGAATCGGGGGAAGAAAGGCCAGCCCATAAGAACCGTTGTCCTGACGCGCTACCTTGGCGACCAGTTCTGCAGCATGATGTCCCAGCGTCAGTTTGACGTCCAGGGAGGTGCCCACTTCTAGCCCTGTCACTTGGTCTAGTGGGAACTCGACACACGCCCCGCCCATGCTCAGATCCAGGGGCTTGGGCCTCCATTGCTGCTCTCCCCTGTCTATTCGAACCACGAGTCCGCAATTGGCAGGTACCAGAAGTCGGGGGAAACGTCGGCGTTCTAGTCTTCTAATAGGTGATAGAGAGGTCAGCAGCAGTTGACGGCAGCCCTCATCATAGTGCTTGACTGTAGCCAACAAGACTGAGGATTTCGGTGGCTGGCCAAAGCAAACGGCATGAACTGAGGAGGTAACAAAGCTTGGTTCTGCACCCGGCAGCAACTCAAGAGTAAGATCCACATCGAAATGGAGGAAGCTTCCCCAGTGAGTCTGCTCGTCCCCGATTATCGTAGCTGGTTCCCGGCTGGCACAGCACTCCTTGAGTAGTTCCGCCCTCGAGATTGCGCTTGGGAGGGACACTAAACGGCTCCATTCAACTCGGCGACGAGCTTATCAGGCAGCGAGTGCTCCTCTTCTGAATCTGGTGACTTAGTTTTGTACACGGAAGATTGCGGGAGCAGTCGGTCCTCTCGGATAGCAAGATCTTGATCACCCAGTTTGTCGACTCCGTCGACCGTGAGAGCCAGTTGCCCGTTGCCGAGAGGCTCTATCCAACCCTTCCTTTTCAAATACCAGATGTGGAATTCCATATGTTCTTGGGGACAACCCAGGATCGTTTCCAGATGGACCGGTCCCATTCCTGGATTATCTACGTCTCTTCGGCGATTCACATAGAGGAGTGAGAGAATACCGTGGACAATCCGGCGGTCTTCTTCTCGTCCGTCCGTTGCCGAATCCTGATCGAAAATGCTCCACAGGCCACTCCGGTTTTCATCGTATTTTACGTCGTAAGCCGCTCTTCTCTCCGGGTCCGAAAGAAGCTCGTAGGCCGCTTGCAGCTCTGTGAACTTATCGGTATTGCCGGTCGCCTGGTTGTCTGGGTGGTAGCGCCTCGCTAGCAAACGGTGAACGTGTTCGATGGTATCCACAGAAGCATTCTGACTTACCTGCAGAACGTCGTAGTAGTCAACAAAGGCGGTGTCATTCACACTTCGGGTCCTCGCAAGAAAGACTTCAATGACAACACTGACCAAGGCTCAGAACTCCTCAGGTCCCGGACTAGATATCGGATCACAAGCTCCTTATCGTCAACCACCGGCCTCTGAGTTAGATATTTTAGGCAAGGGAGACCGTCCGGAAGAGCTGGATTCGGCAACTGCATCGCGGAAGGACTGGCATCAAACAGAGCCTAGCCCGCATTTCTCACCGCCAGTCTACTACGTCGCCACAATCATCCGCCCTGGCTGTGTTTCGCTCGGTCGGCCTCCTCGACGTACTGCACGAGTACGACTGCGGCGGCCTCGGTCGCAAGCCTTGCTAGGATGACCCTCCGCCAGTGGATCGATATCGTGGCCTATCTTGAATCGCTACAAGAGAGATGATTAGGACAGTAGCGAGGTTTTCGCGCGAAGCGAAGTTCGGGTTTGACGTGCTGGCGGTGACTCCCAGTTATGCACGATTCTTGCAAACGTTGTCTGTTGGGTTTAGATTAGTTCGCAATCCGTCACATGAGGGGTTCCTAGACCAATCATTCCAGGCGGTTGGATCACCTGAACAGAGCGCCTTGCAGTAGCGACTGCTCATGGCAGGCCTTTTCGGATCTGGAAGATCGTTAGGTACAAACGCGATGCTGAGGATGTGCGGATTGGAGCTATTTCACCTCCCCACTTTCCCGGATGGAGGCTGAGAAAATGGAATTCGAATTGAAGACCCTTTCCCCAGAGGCCCTCTCGAAAGCTCTGGATCGGGCGGAACACTATAGGCTGCTCAACGAACCTGAGCAGGCCGAAAGCGTCTGCCGCGACATTCTCAGAATCGATCCTGATAACCAGCAGGCACTGGCAGAACTACTGCTCAGTCTGACTGACCAGTTCGGCCATGGTGTGGGACGCTTGGCCAGGGCTGAAGAGATACTCGGCCAACTTCAGGACGAGTATAAGCGTTCCTATTACACCGGTATCATCTGTGAGAGACAGGCCAGGGCTAAGCTCCAACAGAGTGCCCCTGGATCCCAACACAATGCCTACGATTTGTTTCGTGAGGCCATGGAGTGGTACGAGAAGGCCGAGAAGATCCGCCCCCCTGGGAACGATGATCCAATCCTGCGCTGGAACAGTTGTGCTCGAACGATCAGTGACTGGCGCCTTCGACCAAGGACCGAAGATACCTCTCAGCACTTTCTTGAGTAAGAATCTCGGATCGAACGGCTGGGCACCCGGTGCTTGAGATTCGGCGCTTGGTGCACTCTGCGGTAGTCTGCTATGTCCTCTAAGCCCCTGGGATTTGGAACAACACTAGGCCAGAAGCTGTTGATGGCCCTGACGGGATTGGTTCTCTTTGCCTTCCTGATCGGGCACCTCCTGGGAAATCTCCTGCTCTTTCTAGAGGATCCCAGCCCCTTCAATCGGTATGCCGATACGCTGGTGAATCTGGGGTGGCCTCTCATCCTGGTAGAGCTCTTTCTCCTGACTGTATTCATCGCTCACATTGCGGCGGCAATCTCGGTAACCTGGCGAAACCGAAAGGCCCGCCCCATCGGCTATCAGAAGTCTAAAAACGCTGGACAGCCGAGTCAGAAGTCACTCGCCTCCTCAACCATGATCTGGACCGGTCTGGTCCTCCTGGTATTCACCGCCCTTCACATCTACACATTCAAGTACGGTCCCGGAGTTGAGCAGGGTTACGTGTCGGAGATAGAGGGTCAGCGAATCCGGGATCTCCACCGACTGGTGATGGAAGTCTTCAGGGACCCACTGTACGTCTGCTGGTATGTGGGAGCAATGGTATTTCTGGGTTTCCATTTGCGCCATGGTTTCTGGAGTGCGTTTCAATCCCTGGGTGTACAGCATCCGCGCTACACACCCCTGATCTTCGCTGTCGGATACATCTCATCGGTCATCCTGGGACTTGGATTCCTGGGAATTCCGCTGTGGGTCTATTTACGAGAAGTTTACTGATGCAGCTCGACGCGCGGGTCCCCAGAGGGCCGTTGGCATCGAAGTGGGAAAAGCACAAGTCGGAACTGGGACTGATCAGTCCGTCCAACCGGAAAAACTTCACCATCATCGTGGTGGGAACCGGCCTGGCCGGGGGATCGGCGGCGGCCAGCCTGGCTGAGCTGGGGTATCGCGTACTGAATTTCTGCATCCAGGACTCTCCCCGCCGAGCTCACAGCGTGGCAGCTCAAGGTGGCATCAATGCCGCCAAGAACTATCAGAATGACGGGGACAGTGTCTGGCGCCTCTTCTTCGACACCATCAAAGGGGGCGATTATCGATCCAGGGAAGCCAACGTCTATCGTCTTGCCGATGTGGCCAACAACATCATCGACCAGTGCGTGGCTCAAGGGGTGCCTTTCGCCCGGGAATACGGAGGTTACCTGGCCAACCGCTCCTTTGGGGGTGCCCAGGTCTCGCGCACCTTCTATGCTCGAGGACAAACCGGACAGCAACTGCTCCTGGGCGTCTACGGCGCACTGATGCGCCAGGTGGACCTGGGCGGCGTCCAACTGCTCCCCAGGCGAGAGATGCTGGATCTGGTTGTGGTAGATGGAAAGGCGCGCGGAATCGTCGTCCGGAATCTGTTGACCGGTGAGATCGAGAGACATCTCGGGCACGCGGTGGTTTTGGCCACTGGGGGCTATGGCAACGCCTACTACCTATCCACCAACGCCATGAGCTCGAACGTCACGGCGGCCTGGCGCTGTCACAGAAGAGGAGCCGTCTTTGCCAACCCCTGCTTCACTCAGATTCATCCCACCTGCCTACCCGTATCGGGTGACCACCAGTCCAAGCTCACGCTCATGAGTGAGAGTCTCCGTAACGACGGACGGGTGTGGGTTCCCAAAGAGCAAGGCGATCTTCGACCACCGGACCAGATTCCGGAAGAGGACCGCGACTATTATCTCGAGCGAAGGTACCCGGCTTTCGGGAACCTTGTGCCCCGTGACGTGGCCTCCCGAGCCGCCAAGGCAGCCTGCGACGAGGGACTAGGCGTCGGAGAAACCAGACTGGCAGTTTACCTGGACTTCACGGACGCATTTCAGAGGTTGGGCCTGGAGGTCGTTAAAGAGAGATACAGCAATCTTTTCGAGCTCTACGACCGAATCACCGGAGAGGATCCCTATCAGGTGCCCATGCGGATCTATCCAGCCGTCCACTACACCATGGGAGGGCTCTGGGTCGACTACAACTTGATGGCCACGATCCCTGGACTTTACGTCCTCGGCGAGGCCAACTTCTCTGACCACGGAGCCAATCGGCTCGGCGCCAGCGCGCTGATGCAGGGCTTGGCGGATGGTTACTTCGTCCTGCCGTCTACCATCGGAGACTACCTTGCGGGAACCAGGTTCCATGATGTCTCCCTGCAGCAGGAAGAATTTGCGGACACGGCTCAGGAGGCGAAAACTCGACTCAGCCGGCTGCTCTCAATCGACGGCAATCAGAGTCCAACCGATTTCCACCGCCGTCTAGGCCAGATCTTGTGGGACCAGGTAGGAATGTCTCGAAACGAGGAAGGGCTGACGAGCGCCCTGAAACAGGTATCGGAACTCAGAGACGAGTTCTGGCAGGACCTCAAGCTGCCGGGCCGGCGGGACACACTCAACAGGAACGTGGAGTTTGCGGGAAGGGTGGCCGATTTTCTGGAACTGGGCGAGCTCATGGCCAGGGACGCCCTCGAGCGCAGAGAATCTTGCGGCAGCCATTTCCGAGAGGAATACCAGACGGCTGACGGCGAGGCACAGCGGGATGATATCCATTCCAGCCACGTCTCTGCTTGGGAGTTCACAGGAGACAACCAGGAGCCGCTCCTCCACAAAGAGGAACTGGCCTTCGAATCGATTGCTCTGATGCGCAGGAGTTACAAATAGCGGAGGTTTCATGGCGAAAAGTCTCGCTCTCACTCTAAGGATCTGGCGACAACCGGGCCCCGATGCGCCTGGAAGGCTGGTCGATTACAAGGTCACAGAGATCTCGCCAAACATGTCCTTCCTGGAAATGTTGGATATGCTCAACCGGGACCTGCTGCAAAAAGGGGAAGAAGCGCTGGAATATGACAGCGATTGTCGGGAAGGGATTTGTGGGAGCTGCGGCATGGTCATCAACGGAGTCGCCCACGGTCCAGTTCGGGCGACCAGCGTGTGTCAGCTCCACATGCGGCATTTTCAGGATGGAGATACGATCATCGTGGAACCGTGGAGGGCCAAGGCTTTTCCGATCGTCAAGGACCTGGTGGTGGATCGCACTGCCTTCGACGGAATCGTAACGGCAGGCGGGTACGTCTCGGTGAACACAGGGTCGGCGCCCGATGCCAACAGCGTTCTGATTTCAAGAGAGGATACGGGTCGGGCTCTGGACTCGTCTGCCTGCATCGGCTGTGGTGCCTGCGTTGCCGCCTGTCCCAATGCCTCCGCGGCCCTGTTCGTGGGAGCCAAGGTGTCCCATTTCAGTCTTCTTCCTCAGGGCAGGGTCGAGGGCAAGAAGCGGGTGCGGCGGATGGTTGCACAGATGGACGAAGATCAATTCGGCAGTTGCTCCAATCACGGCGAATGTGAGGCCGTTTGCCCCAAGGAGATCTCGATTTCCAACATCGCCCGCATGCGATCCGAATACGTCAAAGCAACCATTCTCTGAGCCATACCTTCCTCAGAAACCTACGATCCATCGTTCGAGTTGCAGGTTAGCCCCACCATCGGCTCCGCCGGATCGTACAGGAAAAAAACTCCTCGAGCCATGGAAGCCTGAAGCGCGAGCGAGGGGTTGGACATCTGCGAGATTCTGCGGTTGTCCAGCTCTCTCCTCAAAACGTGGGGCATACTGCTAACGAGTCAAGTCGTTCGCGGCTCTGTTGGCTGTAGCTGTTTCCGGTACTGTTCACTGATCACTTCACCACTGCTCACTATTCAAGTTTCAGCCTAGTGAGGCATGGCCTCAGACCAACGAGCGGTGTAGTGAGGCTTCGCACCCTATCCCCCAGATGGGCTGGCCCCATTCAAAAAAGGAAACTTCTGCACGAACAAAGAGGAAAAGTCTGTCCTCGGCATTTCCCCTCGTTGACGCTGCACTCAAGCACTAAAGGAATCCGTGAATCCTGAAGGGATTCCGTATTTCAGCCCAGCGACTGTGTTGGTTTTGTCAAGCATTATTAAGATTCTGCGGCTAACGGTGCTCTCCAAAGATCATCGTTTTTGACCATCGTGTTGAGCGTGACGAGGAGCTTTCTCATGGACGCTATCAGGGCCACTTTAGGCTCTTTTCCGGAGGCGACAAGGCGATTGTAAAAGGTGCGAATCTGCGGATTGTGTCGGATCGCTGAGAGCGTGCACATGTAGAGCTGATTACGGAGTTGACGCCGTCCTCCCCAGATGGCACGAGGCTGGAGTCCCTCGCCGCTGTCCTGATCCCAAGGGGCCAATCCCACCAGGGAAGCGACTTCTCTGCGATTGACCCTGCCCAACTCAGGCAGCTCACACACCACGATCTGACTGCTTCGCTCCCCTATCCCCGGGCAGCTTTGCACCACCTCCTGGCGCCGAAGTAGCTCGGCATCGAGCCGCAGCAATTCCTCCACCTTCTGCTCAACCTCTTTCAGTTCTTGATCCAGCAGGCCAAGGATTCGCTCCACTCCTTGACGCAGCTCCTGATCCTCATACTGATGGCGACGAGTCCGCTCGATCTTACGACACTCAATCAGTTGCCTGCGTCTGCGATTGTAGGCTTGTAACTGCTGATAGTAGGCGGTTTCCTGCTTACTGATACGATGAATCCCCAGCTGCCCACAACGCCCCAGGACGTGGGCATCCAGACGATCATTCTTGGCTAGGATTCCCAGACCCTTCGCCAGGTCTCGAGCTTGTCGAGGATTCACGCAACAGACGGGGATCCCCGCCTCATTGAGCTCTCTCAGGACCCGCTTCTCATAACCCCCCGAGGCTTCCACCACCACCGAGACCAATCCCGCGATCCCCTCCAGACGGCGGAGGATCTCTGCGATTCCTTCCCCCGCGTTGGAGTGCTCCGAGTGTTCCTCCCGTGGCAGCAGACACAGATCCAGCCGATCCTTGCTGACATCAATGCCCGCTGCGGGCTGACTCATCCAGGTTTTGTTGATAGGATTACCTTTGAGTTGTTTCATGGAGACCCTTCCTTATATTCGGGCTCTCTCTTTGACGGAGGCCCAGGCGACTGTTCGGGTTGACATGAAATGGGCCGACCACGGATCTCGCTGGGCTCCGGTCTCGACGGACCGAGGGTTTCACGATCTCGTGGTCGGCTCGGATCAGACGTTCTGACCCGAATTCCTTTCAACAAATAACACATATAAGGGTTTCTGAACCCTGGGTATCCGACTCCCCCTTTGATCCCAACCCCATCGGCGGTTGCGTACAGACGATCTAACGAGAGGCGTTATTGCGCACCAGGGCGACCCTTAGGTACGCAACCCGTTCCGGGTTGATTCAGATTGGGGGCGACTCCCTCCCCAGGGTTCGGAAACCCTGGGCTAGAATACGCAATCCCGTTGGGATTGACCTCGCTTGGTCTGCGACGCTCAAGACGTCAACCCCTTGGGCCAAGGCACCTGAAACCCATAAACTGGGGGTCGTGGCTTCTATGACCTGCGTTCCAAACTTGACTCAAAAGTCACGAAGAACTTCAGACAAACTTTCTTAGCCCCTCGAACCGCGGACAACGCCTCTTTCACCGTCTCTCCGGCGACGAACCGGCGCACCAGCCCGGAGCGCCCTCCCATTTGCCTTACCAGGGAGGCCAGAGCCTTGCTCTGGAAGATTCTCAAGATGGCATTTCGAACCAGCATGAGACAACCCGACCCCGTCCTGAGGACGCCTCCGTCAGACCGCTGCCAGAGCCTGCTCCAGATCGGTAATCAGGTCTTGCGGGTTTTCGATGCCGATGGAGAGCCGAACCATCCTCTCGCTGATACCCATTCGCCTTCTGTCTTCGGGTTCGAGTTCGGAGTGTGTCATGGTGAAGGGATGCTCAGCCAAAGATTCGGCGCCGCCCAGGCTGACCGCGAGCTTGATCAGTTGAAGGTTGTTCAGAAAGCGAAACGCCTGATCTTGTCCGCCCACCAGATCTACCGAAATCATGGCTCCAGGCGCCACGCATTGCCTGCGATAGATTCCATGCTGTGGGGTGTCCTCGGTCAAGTGCCCAAGATAGTAGACTCGATCTATCTTGGGATGGTCAGCCAGAAAATCGGCCACATAGCGGGCGTTCTTCATCTGACACGTCATCCGGAGTTTGAGAGTCTCGAGGCTGCGCAGGAGAAGCCATCCTGTCCAGGGTCCTGCCATCGTACCCAGAAAGGTTCTGAGAGCGTGTACTCGTTCGACCAGCTCCGACGGTCCCAGGCACACACCGGCAATGACGTCGCTGTGACCACCGATATACTTGGTGGCGGAATAGAGGACAAGGTCTGCTCCATGGCGAAGCGGGTGCTGCCAAAGGGGACCCAGGAAGGTATTATCCACGATCACAAGCGGGCGCCGGTCCGGAGTGGAGTACTGTTTAGCCAAAAGGGCGCAAGAGCCGATGTCCACCAGTTCGTTGGTGGGGTTAGCGGGGGTCTCCACATAAATCACGCCCAACCGGTCTCCGATGTTCGCCTCCTCGATTACGCTCGCTATCTGGCTCAACTCGCTGCCCGCTTTGAAGCCGATCGCCTGAATCCCAAAACGGGTCAAGACATGTTTGAAGAGGTATTCTGTACCTCCGTATAGCGGCTCGCTGTGCAGAATGACGTCTCCTGGATTCAGGTATTCGAGGAGGGTCGTGCTAATGGCCGCCATCCCACTCTCGAAAACCGCGCAGGCTTCGGCTTCATCCCACAAAGTAAGACGATCCTCCAGAATCTCGAGGTCGGGATTGTTCAATCTGCTGTAGATCAAGCCTCTCTTGCCCGTCGGCAACTCGCTGCCACGCCCCAGGGCTTGTTCGAAGAAGGACTTCCCTTCCTCCGCCGTTTCGAAAACGAAGGTCGAGGTTTGGAAAATCGGACACTTGAGGGCCCCCTCCGAGAGTTGAGGATCATAGCCGTAGCTCATCATCAGGCTTTCGGGGCGTAAACGGTTGCCGCCGATATAGGCTTGCTTTTTGAACTTGGTCATGACTGTTGCTCTCCCAGTGATTGGACGCCGACGCTTCTTGTAGCGGTGGCCCGCCACGCTCCCACTCCAACGACTTGCCGCTCGCTACCCAGAGGTTACGATCCAGGGCAATTCCGAACCCAGCCGGAACAGGAAAAGCCGCAGTTCGTGATCCTCCAAGAGCTCGCCCTCGACGCCTCTCACCATATCGCCAGAGGGTGAAGGAGATTCCTATCTTCACCATACTGTCAGCGTGTGACAGGCCCAGATCAGTACGGGTGAACTGTGCCAAATAACACTGTCCAGGGGCGCCGCGGGGGGCAAAATGACCCGCCTCGAGTGTGAAAAGGCCCGGATGGCCGCTTCAGTTAAGGGTCGCCTGTTCGAGGTTTAGCGGTTCTGTCCAATAGAAGCCAGCAGAATTAAGGCAAGCGAAAGTCGAACGATCAGGCGACCGCTGGCGTCCAATGGTGGCCAACGCTTCTTCCCGGAGTCGAACCCGGTAGATCTGCGCGGTAGAGTCGTGGATAGCGACGCCGTGCCCGTCGCGGATGCCAATGTGCTCGTCAAGCGGGGGGAGAAACCTTGGTTAAGACTGGTTGGGCAATCGAAGACTAGCCCGGATGGGACATTCGACATGCAGTTACCTCAAGGTGAGGCAACCATCAACGTCCAGGCAAGAGGGTATCAGGAGTACGAGGAGGCGCTGACGCTTTTAAGAAACTCGCGGAAAAGGATCGTCCTGCGAGAGTTCAAAACCTTTGCGGTGCGTGTATCCGACTCAGAAGGACAGCGAATCCAGAATGCTACCATCCTCGGGCGCTCGATCGAGACGGGCAAGCTGGTTGTGCGGTCACTCAGCGACGAACCGAGGGAAGGCGAGGAAGCACTCTTCTACTCTACTGAGTACCCATTTCGGATCCATGCCACCAGTTCCAATCAAGGCATCGGCTTTAGCGAAACCCAAATCATTGAAGAACATCAGCCAGTAGTCGAACTAAAAAGTTCGGGGACAGGTCAGCTTTCCGTCTACGTCTCGGACGGGGCGGGTAATCCAATCCATGATTTCGCCATCTCACTGGAGCACCACGGTTTCCAGAAATCGACCACCAGGGTCTTTGCCAAAGACGGGCACTTCGGCTTCGGAGGAATCCCAGAAGGAAACTACACGGTCGCCATCTCAGCAGAAAGGTACCGCCTCCAACGCAAGACAGTGGATGTTCAAGAGCAGGTTTCCGGCTTCGTTGAAGTCGTTCTCGAACGCAAAGCACCCTAGGATGAATGGTTCCGTCGCTCACTGATTCAGGTGGCTCAGGACAGGTGGCTCGGGAATCTGTTCCTCGGGTCGACTGCTGCCCGCTGTCCCCCCATTAAACCCTAGTACCCTGGCCGTGCCCCGACCGCCAAAAGCGGCAACTAGGGCCAGCCGCGAGTCAGAATGATCCCTAGTGCCACCACGACTGTGCCCAGTAACAGGTTCGTTCTCCCGATCCATCTGGCAGCCAACCGAAGCCGCAGCGCCAATCGGGAGTTGGGATCCTCCCTCCACACCTGGGCCGCCCACGGCCCCAGAAAGAAATCGTGAAAACCACTCAACAGGAGAATCAGAAGAACCAGGGTCAACTTCCAGGCCAGCACCTCACCATACCAGCTTCTCCAGAACTCTCCACTGGCGATCCCCTCCAAGGTCATTCCCCGGTAGACAACGTTGAACACACCAGTAGCCACGACCAGCCCGAAGCAGATCCACGCCGCCCAGGAGAAGCGCTGGGCGACGGCCGTGACCAGCTCGTCCATCCGATCGCGGAGTGAGGAGGCACGCAGACCAGGAATCAGGACCAGCGCCAGAAAGAGGGAGCCCCCGATCCAAAAGGCGGCTGCCAGAATGTGAACCCACATGGAAACCAGGTGCCAGGTATGCATCAGAGGGGCTCAGCCTAGCAGGGGTTGGCGGACGAGTCTACGGGCACGATCGGAGTCCGTGCGGGCCTAATCTTCTCCCTTGAATCGGGGTACGAACCGGGGAACCCGCCGGCGATAGGCCTCATATTCCCCCCCGAAGCGCTCCACCAACTCTCGCTCTTCCAGCAGGACAATAAAATAGATAGCCACCACCCAGAGAGCGCAGACGAGGTACAGGGTCAGGTAATTTGCCACGAGACAAAATGCAGAGATAGCCAGGGCGAATTCAACATAACGTGGGTGTCGGACCCACGCATAAGGTCCGCCGGTTACGAGCCGAACCGGATAGCGCTGGGGAGCCAATTCGGGTAGACCGACCAGCACCCGGTTGGGCATGTGTCGGTGTTGCAGCTGTCTCATTCGCGTGGCTGCTATGAGGCACAGGACCCCCAATGCCAGCAGCCAGTAGTTGCCTCCGAAGTCTTTCGATAGCAGTCGATCTCGATGCTGGAAGATCGGCACCATCAGAACCACGATCGGCGTCCCCACAAGGATGTAGGTACGGCGGGGTCCGAGACCGCGCCAAAAGTGGATCAGGGGATGGATAACGATCCAGAAAAAGATCATCGGGGGCAGGATCACCAGCAGGATCAGAGCCAGGTAGTAGCGGACCGAGTCCATGGCGCCAGATGCTCCCGTAGTCTGTTTTCCTTTTTCCGATCAAACGGGGACTAGTCGTCGTGATGCTACGCTGTTGAAGCGTCGTTGCACAAGTAAAGCGCCAACCGCTTTCAGGGCCTGCTGCTAGAGTTGGATATCTTGACCGTGCCCCAAAGATCGTGCAGATGGATGATTCCAATGACCCTGCCAGCTTCGTCGGGAACCACCAGGGCGGTTATCTTCTTCTGTTCCATCAGGTGAAGCGCCTTGACTGCCAGTTCCTCCGGTCCCACCGTGACCGGATCGGGAGTCATGCATTCTAAAGCGGTCTGTTCCAGCAAAGCGGCTCGCTTGTGCTGAAGCAGTCTTCTGAGGTCCCCGTCAGAAATCACTCCTGCAAGGACATCCTGCTTTACGACACAAACAATCCCCAGCGCCATTCGGGAGATCTCGTAAATCACCTCGTCCATCGGGGTCGAGGTCAGCACCTTGGGAACCTCATTTCCTGTATGCATCAGATCGCCAACCAACGCCAGTTTCTTGCCCAGCTGTCCACCCGGATGGAGTCGCGCGAATTCCTTCAGACTCAGGCCCTTCTCCTGGGAGAGGGCGATCGCCAGGGCATCTCCAAGCGCCAGCGAGGCCGTAGTAGATGCCGTCGGCGCCAGGTCAAAGGGACAGGCCTCTCGGTCGACGCCAACGTCGAGGGCCAGATCAGAGTTGCGCGCAATGGTCGACTGCGCATCGCCAACCAGACTGACCAGGGGGATGCCGAGACGCTTTACCGTCGGGATCAAACGGACGATCTCCGCCGTTTCTCCACTGCTGGAAACGGCGAGCACCAAATCACCGGAGGCCAGCATACCCAAATCGCCGTGGATCGCTTCGGCCGGGCTGAGAAAGAGCGCCGGGGTACCCGTGCTGGCTAGCGTCGCCGCAATCTTCCTGCTGATGATGCCCGACTTGCCCATGCCTGTCGTCACCACTCGCCCTCGACAGGCAGCCATCCAATGCACTGCTTGATCGAACTTCTCGTCCAGTCTGGATACGAGGCCTGAAATAGCCGCTGCTTCGATCTCTAGAACCTGGCGTGCGATTTCTCGCGGACCGCCGCCGGAAGGGTCCGATGCGCCGGCACCGAGTCCCCCGGAGTCGATTGATTCCGCCTCAACGCGGCGACTGCTACGGCGCGACCTCATCTTCCCTACCCTTCACTAAAGCGTCGATCTGCTTGAGGATCTCCAAGATTTCCTCAAGCAAGTCGATTTGCAACGCGTTGGAACCATCGCTCAGAGCCCGTTCTGGCTCATCGTGGACCTCCAGAAAAAGCCCGTCCGTTCCGACTGCGACTGCCGCCCGCGCCAGGTCAGAGATGAATTCACGCTGACCTGAACTGGAACTTCCGGCACCTCCAGGAAGCTGCACACTATGGGTTGCATCGAAGACGATCGGTAGTCCGAGCCTCCGCATGCTAGTCAGACCCTTGAAATCGACTACCAGGTTGTTGTAACCGAAGGAAACTCCTCGTTCCGTGACCATTAGTCCGGAGTTTCCTGTACTCTCCGCCTTCTCCAGGACGTGGCTGATGTCCCAAGGAGCGAGAAACTGGCCCTTCTTGATATTGACGACCCTCCCAGTCGCAGCAGCGGCGACGATCAAATCGGTCTGCCGACAGAGAAAAGCCGGGATCTGCAGAATGTCCAACACCTCAGCGGCGGAAGCAACCTGGGACACTTCGTGGACGTCGGAGAGGACGAGAAGATCCAACTCATCTCGAACCCGTGCGAGAATCCCGAGGCCTTTATCCAGACCGGGTCCGCGATAGGATCGAATCGAGGTTCGGTTGGCCTTGTCGTAGGAGGCCTTGAAGATGAGAGGGATACCAAGGGAAGAGGTGATCTTTTTGAGGCGGGTCGCCATCTTCATGCAGTGATCTTCACTCTCGATCACGCAAGGACCCGCAATAAGAAAGAAGGGGTTCCCCCCTCCTATCTCCCATCCATCGAAGGAAATTGTTCGAGGGGACGCCATGGTCTCCAGATCATACCCGAAGCAAAGGATTGGGTCGAAACTTGAGGACTAGGGAGATTGTGCTGCGCTCCAAGTGCGTTCAGAAACCAGACTCATCCGACCCGGCCAACTGGTGGAGAGGTTCGCCCTCAACGATCGCCTCTTCGGTGTCGGCCGCCGTGGCCCTGGAACGTTTGAAATCCAGCGCGGCGCAGATGAAGCTGACAAACAGGGGATGGGGCGTCAAGGGCTTGGACTTGAATTCGGGGTGAAACTGGCAACCCAGGAACCAGGGGTGCTCTGGCATCTCAACGATCTCGACGAAGTTTCGGTCAGGAGAGTTCCCCGCTATCTTCAAGCCGTAACTAACCAGGATATCCTCGTACTCGCGATTGAACTCATAGCGATGGCGATGGCGTTCCGAGATCTCCCTGTTTTCGTAAATCCGAGAAGCGAGAGAGTCCTCTTCCAACAGACACGGATAGGCACCCAACCTCATGGTTCCGCCCATGGCTTCGACACCCAGGAGCTCACGCAGCTTGTAGATGACCTTATGGGCTACGGAAGGATCGAACTCCGAGCTGTTCGCCTCCATTGAGCAAACATTGCGGGCAAACTCGATGACGAGACACTGCATGCCCAAGCAGATACCGAAATAGGGAACGCTGTTGACCCGAGCATAACGGATGGCACTGAGCATTCCTTCGATCCCACGGGTACCGAATCCCCCGGGGACCAGGATCGCATCCAGGCCCCGAAGTTTTTCATCCCACTCCTCGCCCACCAAGCCCTCGGACTCAATCCAGTGCAGCCGGACCTTGGTCTGATGGGGAAGCCCGCCGTGCAAAAGGGCTTCGCTAAGGCTTTTATAGGAATCCTCATATCCGACATACTTGCCGATGATTCCGACGGTGACCTCTTCCTTGGGTTGCTGGATACCGGCTACCAATTCCTTCCACTCTTCCAGTTCCGTCGGATGCTCTGGCAGCTCCAGCTCCCTGGCGATGATCGAGTCCAAGCCCTCGGCCTGAAACATCGCAGGAACCTCATAAATGCTCTTCACGTCTTTGGCGTTGATGACGGCCTCCGAAGGCACATTGCAGAAGAGGGAAATCTTCTCTTTCAGTTCCTTGGAAAGAAACTGGTCGGTACGGCAGAGCAGTATGTCAGGTTGAATACCAATGGCCCGAAGCTCCCGGACCGAATGTTGAGTCGGCTTGGTCTTGAGCTCTCCTGCAGCACCAACAAAGGGCACCAGCGTCACATGGATGAAAAGCGAGTTCTCTTTCCCGACATCGTTCCGCATTTGCCGGATAGCCTCGAGGAAAGGCAGGCTCTCGATATCACCCACAGTGCCGCCGATCTCCACGATAGCGACCTCGGCATCATCCAGCCGCTTTATGGTTGCCTTGATCTCATTGGTGACATGGGGAATGACCTGAACCGTTTTGCCCAGGTACTCTCCCTGTCGCTCCTTTTCGATCACCGTCTGATAGATCCGGCCGGTGGTGGAATTGTTCTCCTTGGTCATTTTGGCGTTTGTAAAGCGTTCGTAATGACCCAGATCCAGATCTGTCTCTGCACCATCGTCGGTTACGAACACTTCACCGTGCTGGAATGGGCTCATTGTCCCCGGATCGACGTTGAGGTAGGGGTCCAGTTTGAGCAACGTGACCCTCAGTCCTCTGGCTTCGAGCAGGCATCCGATCGATGCTGCCGACAACCCTTTCCCCAAAGAACTGAGTACTCCACCGGTGACGAAAATGAACTTTGTGGCCATGCTTATCTTCCCTTCCCTTCTTTCGTTGTTTTGACTTGGACGGTATTCTCCAAAAGAGGTCTGACACGTTCGAGATCCTCCCCGGTATCGACGCCGATGCTATCTTCTTTGACCGTTGTCACGTGGATCCGAATTCCATTCTCCAGCCACCTGAGCTGCTCCAACTTTTCCAAGCGCTCCAAGGAGGAACGCTCCTGTGGGAGAGCGAGCAGGAAGCTTCGCCGGTATGCGTAGATACCAAGGTGCTTGAAGCAGGCTAGCTCGTTATCCTCACTGTGGGGAATCCGAGAGCGTGAGAAATAGAGAGCCCGGTTCCGACTGTCGACAACCACCTTGACGGCGTGGGGATCGTTGGCCGACTCGAGGTCGAGGATTGGAACCCTCGCGGTGGATACTTCAACATCGGGATCCCGCTCTAAACATTCACACACGCAACAGATTGTCTCAGGGGCAATCTGGGGCTCGTCGCACTGCAAATTGAGGTACGCATCAGCCTGGATGGCCTGTGCGACTTCGACCACCCGATCCGTACCGGTAAGGTGATCGCTTCGCGTCATCAGGACTTCTCCACCCCACGACCGAACCGCGTCAGCGATCCTCTCGTCGTCCGTTGCCACGATGACCTGTTGCAGGCAGCGAGCCTTGTTGGCCTGTTCGTAGACCCACTGGACCAAGGGCTTTCCAGCGATGTCAATGAGTGGTTTTCCGGGTAGCCGAGAAGAAGTGTAACGGGCTGGGATCACGCCCACGAAGCGCATGACCCAATTTAAATCAGCGAGGGTACGGTTCGCAAGAGCGCTTTCAGTTTTCGCTGCCCGTCTTCAAACTCCAAGCCAAACATCCTGAATGGCAGTGGATTTCAACCGACAAAGACAATGTGCTGACCCGCACAGTTCACAAATCTTCTGCTGCGCCGCCGACATCATCCGCCCTGACCGCGTTATCCTCGGTCGAATCTTGCTCGTCGCCAGGCAGAGCCCCCTCGGTTCGATCATCGGCATCGTCCAGATCCTGGAGAGGCGCTGCTTCAGTTGGTTCGGGCTCAGAATCAGCCGTATCCGCTTTGAGAACACCCAACGAAGTCAAAGCACCCTCCAACAGACGCACGTAGGATCTTTCGACGTCTACCATACGGTTCAGGCGATCCACTTCTCCCTCGAGAGACTGATTCTGATCGGCTAGCAACTTCTGCTGTCTCGTCTTTTCCTGAAGTTGACCGGCGAATACGAGAACTCTCTCATACCGGTTCAGCAGGTCCTCGTAGAGGTCACCCTGGACCATATCCCCAGAGCGCTGGACCGCGCTTCTATCGTCCTTCATTCAGCTTCCCCAGATCTACTTGTCGTTTTCAATCTGCCGGCCAGACTCCGTTGGGACGCAATCTACCTCATCGGGACTACAACTGCGCCCCGCTTTTCCGTCAATCGGGACAGCTGCTCAAAATACCGCACTATGAGCTGTCCTACCAGGAAGGTCCAGCCACCTCCAACAGAAACCGAAATCAGTCGTCCCTGTCGCGGAAATTTCTGCCGAAGCCGATATCCTCCTTCTCGGACCACGACACCGGAAGCCAGCAGGGGAAGCAACTCTCGTGCCCTTTCGTGACTCAGGGGGTAGCCGAAAGCCTTCGCTATCTTCAAGAGCATTGCGGTCTGAATCGCGGCTACCGGCAGGAGGTCGCTAACCGGAATGGGAATGGCACCCACTATGCCGCTAGCGAGGGCGGACTGAGTGATCGCTGCATCACAAATGCTACGGCGGAAATCGGGAAGGTTACGGGTCAGGACGTAAAGGGATTTCGGGTCGCTTGCAACAATCGCCTTGAGGAGCCTCCGAACGGTGCCGGGCTTTTGAATCGACGCTGGGAAGACAGTAGTCCCCAGCAGCTGCTTGGCCTCTTTCAAAGCCTCTCCCGGACGCTCAGTCAAGTCGATTTTGTTCAAGACGACCAATAGAGGCTTGCCACAATTCTGAAGCCTACGATAGAGATCCCGAGTCGATTCAGAGAGTTCAAAACGTCCATCTAAAACCAGAAGCACCATGTCCACTTCCTGAAGCTCAGGCGGCAGACTCTGCGCCGGTTCGTATCCCACGAATTCCGGCAGTCCTGGAAGGTTGACGGGCACGAAAATCGGATCAGCCCCGCTGGCCTGGTTGGCAGTGATCATTCTCACCAGGGAAGACTTGCCCGCACGGGGCAGGCCGGCTACTGCTATCTGAAAATGCTCATCCGACTGCAGATCCTCCCACTGCCTGCGAACCAGTTCCAGGACCTTATCAAGATTGTCGGCCTCCGCCGGAAGAGAGTCGATTACCTGCTTGATGCGATGCTTGAAGTCGTCGGGGAAAAGGAACATCACCTGGTCCAGAAACTCCAGAACTTCCGCCGGAGCCCAACCTCGTATCTGGGCAAAGACGTCATTCTTCGCGGCGCCGGATTCTCTGGGCTGAAGGTCAGGTATTTGGCTCATGCTCTCGCCCGATCCATTGTATACCTTAAGCCACGCTAAGCTGAAACTTCACTCTGTGTAAACGACATTATGAACCCGTTCTCCTGGTCTTGTATCTGATTTCCCTGAATCCGGATTCCCCCCACACGAAACACTGAACGTCGGGCACCGGTTCCTCGAGTGAAATGATCCAGTAGCTGACATCCCGGTAGTAGAACTCGGCGACATCGCGCTCCGACGGGAACGCCGAAGAGGTGATGTGGGAATGGTAGATACCCAAGAAGTTCCTGGATTCAGAACGTACCCTCCGCATGAAGACGAAGAGGTCCTCGGGTGCAATGAAGAACTCGCAGGGACTCCGTTTCTGGTTTGCCGTGGGAGTCACTTCTTCGATTAGAGGACTGATTCCCGAGAGGAGGCCGCAGCACTCCAACGGATACTCAGCCTGAGCGTGATCGATCATTTCCTGAAGTGCCCCTGAGGCGATCTCGATCGTTGTCTTCAAGGCGAGGCCCTTTCTTGGCCCGGTTCTTTCAAAGCAGATTGACGGGATCGACGTCAACCGATACCTTGCTCAGGTTCCACTTCTTCTCCCGAAGAGTGTCCAGACTGCGACGAATCACTTCGTGCGCTTCCTGACGCCGGATCGTCTTGATCAAGATCTGGAACCGATACTGACCCTTGAGACGCTCCAAGGCGGCTGGAGCCGGGCCCAGAACCCTCATCCGATCAGCGGTCGAACAAGCCTTGCGATGATGAACTAGCCAGCTGCAAAGCTGGGTGGCAAGCTGGCTTGCTTTCTGTCGGTCTCGATCCTGAACCAGCAGATTTACCAAAGCGGAGAAAGGGGGGTACCTGAAGCGACGACGGAACTGGATTTCTCTCTGAAAAAAAGCGGAGTAGTCCTGCAGATGAGAAGATTTCAAACTGTAGTGGTTGGGGTAGAAGGTCTGTACGACTACCTCTCCTTCTCGCTCACCTCTCCCTGCCCTTCCAGCGACCTGGGTCAGCAGCTGAAAGGTTCTTTCGGCGGCCCGAAAATCGGGCAGTCTCAATCCCTGGTCTGCCGCCAGGACTCCCACCAGCGTCACCTTGGGGAAATGGTGTCCCTTGGCGATCATCTGGGTACCGACCAGGATGTCGGTTTTGCCCGCGCCAAAGCGTTCCAGGATCCGCTGCATGCTGCCTTTTCTCCGCACCGCATCCCGGTCCATTCGATCGATTACTGCATCGGGTAGCTGCTCCTGCAGGAGGCCCTGGACCTTCTCGGTTCCGTCGCCAATAAAATAAATGTACTGCTTGCCACATTGACTGCAGCGCTCGGGGACGGGACGGGCTTGACCGCAGTAGTGGCACAGGATCCGGCTGAGCCCCTGATGGTAGGTCAGACTGATGCTACAGTTTCCACAGAGCTCGGTGGCACCACAGCTACGGCAAAGTAGAGCCGCCGAATAACCGCGGCGATTCAGCAGGATCAAAGCCTGTTCCCCTCGTCTCATACGCTGTTCGAGCTGTTCTCTTAGCAGATCCGAGACCACCACGGCCTTACCATGCCTCTCAAACTCGATCCGCATGTCGACGATGTGAACTCGGGGTAATGAGCGCTCCTGGATGCGGGAGGAAAGGATCTGATACTCGGGTCGTCCCTTCTCGACCGAAGAATAGTAGGTTTCCAGCTGAGGTGTTGCGCTGCCCAACACCACCAGGGCTCCTTCGAGTTGGCCTCTCTTCAGAGCCGTGTCGCGGGCGTGATAGCGTGGCAACTCCTCTTGCTTATAGGAGGTGTCATGCTCTTCATCGATGATGATGATTCCCAGATCGGGCAAAGGAGCAAAAACGGCCGATCGGGTTCCCACCGCTACTCGGGCCCGACCCTCTCGGATCCTGAGCCATTCGTCGAAGCGCTCGCCGTCCGATAGCTGGCTGTGCAGAATCGCGACCCGGTCGCCAAACCAGGCTCGAAACTGAGCCGAGATCTGGGGCGTCAAGCCGATCTCTGGGACCAGGACCAAAGCCGATTGGGACTGGTCCAACACCAGGTCGATAGCGTTCAGATAGATCTCGGTCTTGCCGCTTCCAGTTATGCCGTGAATCAGCATGCTGTTGAAGCCGCCTTGCTCCAAGTGGTTCCGGATGGCATCCCTTATCCGTTGCTGGTCTTCAGTGAGGCGGTGCCTGGTTGAACCCGAGAGCTTCGGTTCATTCGACCAGGGCGAGCGGCTCACCTGTACTTCACCGATCTTCAGCACCCCCCTTGCCGCAAGGTTCTTGAGGAGACTGATACTGCAGCCGGCCTCACGGGCGAAATGGGTAAGCAAAACAGGCAGCTCTCGCTTACACAACGCATCAACCACCGACTGCTGTCTCCGGGTCAGGCCCGTTTCCTCCGGACTGACCTCCTGGATAGCCAATTGCTGCTTTAGCGGCCACGCTCCCTTGCGGGAAGAGCGAGTGGAAACGGCATTCCGGCTAAGCAGCCCCGGTGGCAGCATCGTCCGTAGTACCTCACCCGGTGGGCCGAGGTAGTAACGGGTCATCCAACCAGCCAGCTCCAAGAGGGTGGGCGAGAGGAGCGGCTGTCGATCTAAAACCTCGCGAATCTCTTTGATACCGGGCGTGACCTCCCGCTGCTCCAGGGAAACAATCATCCCAGTGACGAATCGATTCCCAAAAGGGACCAGCACACGGCAGCCCGGAACGAGGCCTTCCTGCATGGACTCCGGGATCGAATAGGAAAAGCTCCGAAAGACCGGGATGGGCACCGCAACCTGAGCTAACCGGGTCTGGTCAGGTTTGCCAAGGAAAGAGTAGGGCTTCACCAATTCAGGTTACAAGTCGCAGGTCACAGGTCGCAAGTCACAGGTTTCGGGTGGGGTTTCTCCGGAGATCACAACCTCGGTTTGTGTGCATCGGGGCTCGGGAGGAAAACTCCCATACTCGCGAACATCGGACGACCCAACAAACTCGTGACCTGCGACCTTGCAAACCTACGACCCGTAGTAGGAACTGTTCAGTTCCTTCAGCTTGTCACGGACGGCCTTCATGTCTTCCCAGACTTGTCGCTTCGCACTCGGGTTCCTGAGCAGATAGGCAGGATGGTAGGTGGGGATCAGGAGTCCTCCGGCAAACTCAAAGAACTGCCCCCGCATGCGTGAAATCGGCGTATCGGTGCGCAGCAGGGTCTGGGCTGCATACCGCCCGAGGGCAACCATTACTTTGGGGGCCACGACTCGAATCTGCTGAACCAAGAAGCCCTCGCAGGTCGCCACTTCCTCCGGTTCCGGGTCCCGATTGCCTGGAGGGCGGCACTTCAAAATGTTCGCTATGTAGACATCATCGCGGCTGACGCCGATGGACTCAATGATGCGCGTCAGAAGTTGGCCGGCCCGACCTACGAAAGGAATGCCTTGGGCGTCCTCGTCTGCCCCCGGGGCCTCACCTACGAACATCAGATCAGCGGTGTGGCTCCCCACTCCAAAAACGATATTCCTGCGAGTCTGGCAAAGCTTGCATCGCGTGCAGTCTCCGATTTCCTCTCGAATCTCGTCCAGAGAAGCCGGAAAACCTGACTTGTCCAAGTTGAGGTGAGTCACACCTATCTCAGAAAAAAAATTCAATTGGTCGATGATCTCCCGCATTGGCAGTTACGTTAACACTCGTTACTGACAGGACTATAGTGAAATCTGACCCGTCAACTGGAAATCAGGAAGCCTGAAGCGCGAGCGAGGTGTTGGGCCACAGCGCGATGGGTTAACAAAGGGTCCTTTGACCGCAGCCGGGGACCAGGCTAACCTGAAACTTCCTTGTCCTTGCAACAAAGCATGGACGCAAGATCATCGCCCGTCAGCGATCACTCCAGCCGATTCAACAAGTTCTCCAGGTTTCTCCAGTCGGGCACCACCCTGACCTGAAGTTCGAGGTAGACCTTTCGTACCCCCAACAGCTTCTCGATATCCTTTCGGGATCGGGTTCCGATCGTCTTGATCATCTGCCCCCCGCGTCCGATCACGATCCTCTTTTGACCTGGCTTCTCGACGATGATCGAAGCTGTGATCCGAACGAATCCGTCCTTTCGCTCTTCCTCATCAAACTCTTCGAGAAGCACGGCACTCGCGTGAGGCAGTTCCTGCCTGGTGTTGCGGAGCACCTTCTCTCGGATCCTCTCCCCCACCATTGACCGTTCCAGCTGATCTGTGACGTACTCAGAAGGGTACAGAAAATCCCCTTCCGGCAGGTTCTCTGCGATCTTCTCCAACAGCACTTCCAGGTTGTCACCCTTGGCTGCAGAGATGGGAATCATCTCCAGATATTCGCGCTCCTGCTGGTAGAAATCGAGGATAGGCAAAAGCCTTCCTTTGTTGATCAGGTCCACTTTGTTCAACAGGAGAATGGTCGGCTTCTGGGCCTGCTGGACCATATCACCGACGTATTTCTCACCTTTGCCAAACCGCTCGCTCATGTCCACCATGTGGAGGATCAGGTCCACTTCCCTGAGAGCTTCATAAACCGCCTCCATCATGCGCTCGTTCAGACGGTATCCTGGTCGGTGCACCCCGGGCGTATCGACAAACACCATTTGGCAGTCGGGGGTGGTACGCACACCTAAAATCTGATGCCGAGTGGTCTGGGGCTTGTCGCTGACGATGGACACGGCCTGACCGATGAGCCGATTGAGTAGGGTGGACTTCCCTGAATTGGGACGTCCAATGAGAGCGATCAATCCGGCCTTGGGCAAAAGAACTCACCTCTTGGGAAAAGGTTGCAGGTTACAAGTTACAGGTTGAAGGTCGCAGGTTCATTGACGCAGTGACCGGTAAAGAGCTGGAATTCAGGAAATTCTAGGCCACGGCGACTGGACGGATGGACAGTTCGCCCTCAATCTTTTCCCAAAGAATGCGTGCGACGTCATCCTTGGACTGCAGGGGGAACTCCTCTTCGTTGCCTGCCGAATCGATTAAGACGACCTGGTTCCGATCTGACTGGAAACCCCTGTCGTCGTGCGATATATCGTTCGCCACGATCAGATCCAAACTCTTGCGGCCGATCTTGACCCGGGCATGTTCTCGAATCTTCTCAGACTCGGCGGAAAACCCGACCAGATACTGCCCCTCCCTCTTCCTGCGCCCCAGTTCTTCCAGAACATCGGTGGTTCGACGAAGTTTCAGGACTTCCCGCTCAGACTCGGCTTTCTTGATCTTTTCTTCGAAGGTGCGCTCCGGAGCAAAGTCACTCACCGCCGCAGCCATGACCACGATATCTGAATTCTCAGAGCTCTCCAAAACCGCAGTCGCCATTTCCTTACAGGAACGAACACGAACTACTTCCAGGCCTTCCGCGGGCTCCAGATGAGTAGGTCCAGAAATGAGCCTTACCTGCGCACCTCGCTCCTGGGCCTCACGCGCGATCGCGTACCCCATCTTGCCGGACGAACGATTCGAGAGATATCGGACCGGATCGATATCTTCAACGGTCGGTCCCGCCGTAACAAGAACCCTCTTTCCCGTTAGAGTACGCGGCCTTTTCAGGACATCGACCACCGCCTGCACCACTTCCTCGGGCTCTGCCAAGCGTCCCTCCCCGACCTCCCCACAGGCCAGGTAGCCGGCTCCGGGCTCCACCACCAGGACACCTCGCTCTCGCAGCAGCTTCAGGTTGTGCTGAGTCGAGGGGTGACGCCACATCTCGACGTTCATCGCCGGAGCAACAACGGTGGGGGTAACCGTAGAAAGATAGAGGGTACTCAAGAAATCGTCGGCTAACCCGTGTGCAAATCTTGCCAGGATGTTGGCGGTTGCGGGAGCGACCAGAAGAAGATCGCTTCGGCGTGCCAACTCGATGTGCTCAATCCCAGGGGATCTCTCCTGGAAAAGTCCCGAAATTACCGGGTTGCCAGAGAGCTTCTCCAGCGTCAAGGGAGTCAGGAACTTCTGGGCGCTCCGCGTCATGACGGGAAAAACCTCGCAATTCTGGGCTTGCAGAAGCCTCAAGATGATCGCCGATTTGTAGGCCGCAATGCAGCCGCTCACGCCCAGAATAATCTTCATGCTTATTCTTCGTCGCCAGCCTGCTCCTCGTCTCCCTCAGATTCCATCAGTTCCAGGGCTTCTTCGTCCTCTTCTTCCAGAATCTCCCAGGCCACCAGATTCTGCTCGGCCTCCCGGATCCCCACGAAGGCAGACTTTCCAGTTTCAACCTCGAGGCGCCGAGGGGCTCCATTCTGAATCTGCTTGGCTCGCTCTGCCGCGACCAGGATAAAACGAAACTTACTATCGTATTCCTTTGGTATCTTGATGATCATTCGCTCTCCTTAAAAGTTTCAAGAACCCGCTCAGCTTCGGCGGATCTGCTCCTCATCGATACTGCCGCCGATTGGGCAATGGATCTCAGCTCAAGTAGTGCTCTCTCAAAATCGTCATTGATTATAACGTATTGATAGCGACCGAAGAGTGCAATCTCCTCTCCTGCTCTGCGCAACCTCGCCTCGATCGCGCTGGCGTCATCCAGCCCACGCTGCTTGAGTCGCTGCTCCAACACCTGACGTGAGGGAGGGAGCACAAACACGGTCACGGCATCAGGTATCTGCTTCAGTTCTATGATCTGTAGGGCTCCCTGCACATCGACGTCGAGCAGCACATCATCACCTGATTCCAGAGCCGAGAGAACGTGATCGCGACTGGTGCCGTAATAGTGGCCGTGGACGAGAGCGTGTTCCAGAAAATCCCCGCGAGACACCATGCCCTTGAAATCATCCTCCGAAACGAAGAAGTACTCGATCCCGTGATTCTCTACACGACGAGGTGTTCGGGTTGTGTAGCTCACTGAAAAGTGAAGGTTGGATGCTTCACTCACCAACCTGAGACCGAGACTGGTCTTTCCCGCACCTGACGGCCCGCTGATCACAAACAGATTCCCTTTACTCAACGTTTTGCACCTGCTCTCTTATCTTTTCGATCTCGCCCTTGGCCTTCAGAGCAAGGTCGGAGGTTTCGGGGAGAGGGCTCTTGGCGAGAATAGTGGAGATCTCCCGGTTCATCTCCTGGCATAGAAAGTCAAGGTTCTTCCCAATGCTCTTCGTCGAATCCTCGGAGGTATCGTGAAAGCGACTGATATGGCTCTGCAAACGGGCAATCTCCTCCGAGATATCAGAACGGCGAGCATAGTAGACCATCTCCTGGGCCAGACGACCTTCATCCAGGACCTCTTCTATCTCGAGTTCATCAATCCGCTCTCGAAGCTTTTGACGATGAAAACTGAAGACCCCTTCCGCTCCGGCCCTAATGCCTTCCAGTAGTTGTTCCAGAGTCCTCAGATAGTTATCGATCTCGGTCTTCAGATTCCTGCCCTCGATAGCACGCCCCTCAACCACCTGGCCCAGAGCTTCCCGCAGTACCTCAAACAATTCCGATGCGAAGGACTCGCTATCCGCGGAGTCCAGGGAGGTCAACACGCCGGGTAGCTGCAGAAAACCGTTGAGATTCAACTGACCCTCAATCCCGAGAGATTGGATTTCCTTGCCCAGCGCCAGGTAGTTCTGGACAACCGCCTGATCGACCTGGTATCGATCACTGGCCTTCGGGACAAAATTAACCGTGACCTCCACCCGTCCTCTATCCAGGAGGCTCTGGACTTCCTTGCGCAGCTGCGGTTCGTAGGATAAGAGTCCCTTGGGCAGGTGGGGCTTCAGATCCAGATACCGACTGTTGAGCGTCCGGATCTCCACGATGACGTCCATTCGTTCCAACGATCTCTCGGCCCGTCCGAACCCGGTCATGCTTTGCATAGCTACCACCTAATACCAGATTCCAAGATTCTTGGGATCTGTTTGTATCCTTGTTTCTTGTATCTTGCAGCTTCTAACCTTCCGTTTCCACGAACTGCAAATCATAAAGAGTTCGGTAGCGACCCGAACGCTCCAACAGGGTCTTGTGATTCCCCGTCTCGACGATCTGTCCTGATTCCATCACCACGATTAGATCGGCTAGACGCACAGTGGACAGCCGGTGGGCGATGACGACGGCAGTTCGCTGTTGCATCAAATTGTACAGCGCTTCCTGCAGTAGCCGCTCCGACTCCGTGTCCAGGGCAGACGTCGCTTCATCCAGAATCAGGATGGGGGCATCCTTGAGGACGGCGCGAGCGATGGCAATCCGCTGCCGTTGGCCTCCCGAGAGTCGTTCGCCGCGTTCCCCAATCACGGTTTCATATCCATCGGACAACGTCAGAACGAAGTCGTGAATGAATGCTGCTTTGGCCGCCGCCACGATTTGATCGTGGCTGCAGTCCTCACGTCCGTAGGCAATATTCCTTCGCACAGTATCGTCGAAGAGAAACGTCTCCTGCGAGACGATGGCGATTTGACCACGCAGGGAGCTCAGGGTCACGTTTCGAATATCGACACCATCGATCACGATGCGGCCCGCAGACGCATCATAGAATCGTGGTAAAAGGCTGGCCAGCGTACTCTTTCCGGCACCGCTGCTGCCGACCAGGGCGACGACCTCTCCTTTCTGGATATTCAGATCGATTCCCTCGAGGACTGGGCTCCCGTTCTCTCCGTAGGAGAAAAACAATCCCTCGAATCTGATTTCCCGACTCAGGGGAAGCAACTCGCTGGCGCCGCTCGACTCCTGGATGGCTACGGGAGATTCCAACAGCTCAAAGATCCGAGTGGACGAGGCGAATGCCTGCTGGAAATGCAGGTGCATTCGAGACAGCTTGCGCACGGGTTCGTAGAGGCGGAATAGAGCGGCTACGAAAACAACGAAGACACCCAACGAGCCCCGGTTGACCTGCTGGTTCGCAAAGAGCAGAAAGGGCACAAAAGACGCGTATCCGAGGAATTCGATCAGCGGCGATATCGAGGCAGAGATTCGGGCGGCTCGAATGCTGACTCGGGTGTGTTGCTCGGTAGCGTGTTGGAAGCGATCCCTCTCGTAGGACTCCATCCCGAAGGCTTTTACGATTCTCTGTCCGGTGATCGTCTCCTGCAGCACGTGCGAGATCTCCGACAGGTTCTCCTGGGTTCTTCGACTCACGCGTCGCATTTTGCGACCGAGGCTCACTGTGAGGCCCAGGACCACGGGAGTGATCAACATAGCCAGGAGTGACAGCTTCCAGTTGATGTAGAAGATCAAGCCCAGAAAGGAGATAAGAAGAAAACCCTGACGCAGAAAGTCTGTAAGAGACTTGCTCGCGGCCTCCTGCAGCGACTCGGTGTCACTGATCACGCGAGCCATGATCTTTCCGGTGGCACTCTTTGTGTAGAAGGCCAATGACTGTCCCACCAGATGAGCATGAATGCGCCGCCTCAGTGCCGCCACGACATTCTGTCCACTGTAGCTCATGAGGTATTCAGCCAGGTACAGGCAGATCGCCTTGAAAAAGGAGAAGACGATCATGAAAATCCCGATCTGGCTGAAGTCGTTCGGCCTCAGGCCAAGCCAGGAATCCAGGAAGGCAAATTTATCCGTTACTGCCGGACTGCTCGCTACGGACACCGCTGACAGCTGATCGAAGATCGGCTTCAGGAGAATGATCACCAGGGTCTCGAGAGCGCCGCTCACCACCAGAAACACCAGGGCAGCGAGCAAAAGGGGAAGATTCGGCAAAATATAGGGAAGAAGTTTTCGTAACTCAGCCACTACCGGGATTCTAGCAGGGTCCTTCGGCTCTTGGGGGGGTCACGTCGCCAGTGAACCAGTCCGAGGATTTCTCCTTCGTCTTCTTCTGGCCTTCGAAATTCGCTTGTTCGATATTCTGCGGTTGAGCATGGCCACCGGTTGCCTTCTCCAGAGCAAGGAAAAAGGCTAAATCACAAACCGCAGAACACCGAACATGCGAACGCCGAAGTGAATGCAACCGACATCGTCAGCTTCACTTTAGTGCCGCCCACCAATGATGCTGACCCCATTTCGAGAAAGAAACTTTGGTCAAGAATGGGGAGATTCTACTGTTGCCCAGCTCTCTCCTCGGAACTTGGGCTCATATTGCAAATACGTCAAGTCGTTCGCGGCTCTGCCGGAGTTGGCTTCGTAATCCACCCCTTGCGGCTCTGTCGGCTGCAGCTGTTTTCGGTGCTGCTTACTGCTTCTTACTGCTCACTGCATCACTGCATCACTACTCACTATTCAAATTCCAGCCTAGTACCGCCCCTCTTTCATCCGTTGGAGATCCTCCCGGACGGGGCGGCTTGGCAGGTCGAATTCGGTGGTGATGCGACTGGAGTCCAAGGAGCAGTCCTTGCCTCTAGCCGCTTGTCCGACACTCTCCACAGAGACTGGAGAAATCAGGGAACGATCGAACCCGAAAGTCTGAGCGAAGAGTTCTCCTAGATCCAGGCGGCTGAGTCGCTCTGGCCCTCCCAGGTGGTACAGGTTGTGGCGGGGATGAGCAGAGATCAGACGTTCCAGGGCTCGCACCACCATTCCAACGTAGACGAAGCTTCGGTACTGGTCGTGAAACAGGGGGACTTGATTGCGCTTCTCGAAGCGGGAGCGCGCCCAGTCCAGGAAGCAATCGTGAAACGGGCTTCCCCATCCGAAGACCTTGGACAAGCGCACCACCACCGAATTGCTTCGACTCAGGACATACTCCTCGGCATCGTGTTTGCAACGGGCGTATTCGTTGACCGGATTCGTCGAGTCGCCCTCGCTGTAATTGCCCCTGGCGCCATCGAAGAGCAGATCAGTGGACAAGTAGACGAAACGTCGCTGATCGGCAACCCTTTCCACCAGCCGCCGTGTTCCCAGGACGTTCACCGTTCGAGCTCTCTGGGGCTGCTGTTCGCAAGTATCCGGATGGGAAAGGGCGGCGCAGTGGATAACGGCTCGGTAGAGCTGACCTTCGAACAACGAGTCAATTGATTTGGGATCTTCCAACCGAAGCTGCCGAAAGGAAACACCTTCCAAAGTGGGAACGCGGTGTCGGAAGGTTCCTACGACAGCTTGCCCCTGGGTCTTCAGGAGATGGCAGAGATGCCAACCTACGACGCCGCTCGCTCCCGTGATCAAAATGTGCTGTTCGGGGGTCATAGAGACTTCTTGCTACTGTTGAAAACCTGCGAGTACAATCATTTCAGTTTCTGTTGGCGTTGGGAAGGAGAATCATGTCGAGAGATCCACAGGCCTCTTTTCTGGAGACATTTCAGGAACAGGGCTTCGTTGTCGTGGAGGGCGTACTCGACCCAGGGAAAGATCTGCAACCGATTGTCGAAGAGTATCAAGACCTGCTCGACAAGCTGGCAAGGCAACTGGTTGGGGAGGGACGGCTGAAGTCGACCTACAGGAATCTTCCTGTTTGCGAGCACCTGATCCGGATTACTCAGGAGACCGGCCATCTCCACACTCAGCCCCTGGATATCTCCCTCCCTCAGTCGGATATCGCTCACGACACACCCATTCACACCGGCAGGGCGGTCTTCGATCTGCTACGAAACCCCAGACTCCTGGATCGAGTTGAAGCTTTCATCGGCCCCGAGATCTATTCCAATCCGGTCCAGCACACTCGCTTCAAACTGCCCAAACGGGTGCTCCCAAAGGGAGACTGGAATGGGCTGGCGGATACCGTGGGTTGGCACCAGGATCGAGGTGTGGTCCTCCCCGAGGCGGATGAATCCACGATACTGACCGTCTGGATCCCAATTACCGAAGCCAGCGAGGAGAATGGGTGTCTCAAAGTCGTGCCGGAGAGTAATAAACACGATCTACAGATTCACTGTCCCGCCTCCAGAGGAGGCGTTAATATTCCGAGGCGCCTTCTGCGAAGAAGGCCAGTGACCGTTCCCATGAGGCCGGGAAGCGTTCTCTTCATGACGCGCGACACGATTCACTCATCCCTTCCGAACCAGAGCGACAAGGTGCGTTGGAGCTTCGATCTTCGTTACAGTCCTATCGGTCAACCAACCGGCCGGCCGCTGTACCCCGGTTTTGTAGCGCGCAGCCGCAGCCGTCCGGATTCGGTCCTGACAGATCCAGAGGCCTGGTCGAAGCTCTGGCGAGACGCTCGTGCCCGCCTCGCAGACCAGGAGAACCCGTCTTACAACCGTTGGAGTAAGGACACGCCAGGCTGTGCGTAGACTCTATCTGAATTCATGAAGAGTAAGATTCGCGAAAGATTGGCAGAGGGGCAGATTTCAATCGGGACTTGGCTCAATCTGGCCTCACCTCTGGCCGCCGAAGTCATGGCCTCGGTGGGGCTTCGACTGGTTGGCGATCGATGCCGAGCACTCTCCACTGGGTTTGGGAGGAATCACGGAGCTCTTGCGCGCGGCCGAATCGCGAGGAGCCACGCCCATCGTCCGAACCTGGGATGATCAGACCTCCACCCTTGGGCGTCTGTTGGACGCCGGAGCTCTCGGCGTCGTAGTTCCCCATGTCCGAACCGCTCAGCAGGCCGAGACGATTGCCCGAGCCTGCCGCTATCCCCCGAGGGGAAGGCGTTCTTCCGGGACGACTCGGGCCTTGACCTGGGGAACGGACTACCGAAGCTGGATCAACGGCGAAGTCGTGGTCATTCCTCAGATAGAAGACAGGGAAGGTATCGAGAACGTCGACAGCATCATGGCGGTCGAGGGCATCGACATCGGCTTCCTCGGTCCCAACAACCTGGCCCTGGACCTGGAGGTCAGCCCCGGGAGTCCGGAACACGAAGAGGCGATACAAACGTTCTTGACGGCCTGCCAGAAAGTGAACAAGCCCTGCGGGCTTCCCGTACCTTCTGCCAAGACGCTTCGCCAACGGGCGGCTCAGGGATTCTCGTTCTTCGATCTGAGCAACGATCTGGCGCTTCTCCGAGACGAAGCTCAGAGTCAGCTGGCAGAAGCAAGGGGATGACTAGATCAAATCCCAAGACACAAGATACAAACAAATCCCAAGTTCCAAGCACCAAATCTCAGTGAACATGTTCCCGAGCTCAAGCCCGTTTGAGATTTGGTATTTGGAATTTGTTTGTATCTTGTGTCTTGTATCTTTGAGTTTTTCCTCACAACTCACCACTTCCAGCTCGATTTAAGTTCATCGTTGACCACGGCTCCCTCCGGCCACTGCCCCCGGTAGAGCTGGATTATGTTTTCTGCAGACTCGGTGGCCATGCTCTCGATCGAATCATCATCCCCACCAGCGGCGTGGGGAGAAAGCACTACATTGCTCAGCTTGAAGAGGGGATTCTGTGGGTCAGGAGGCTCCTGCTCGAACACGTCCAGACCGGCAGCTCCCAACTGACCAGACACGAGTGCATCGTGCAGATCGGATTCCACCACTAGGGGACCTCGCGCGGTATTGATCAGAACGGCTCCTCGCTTCATCTTCTCAAACGCATTGCGATCGAACAGATGGAAGGTCTCTTCGTTCAGGGGGCAATGAAGCGTGACATAATCAGAGCGAGCCAGAAGTGTGTCCAGATCGACCAATTCAATGTTGTGAGCCTCGACAAACTGCAGATCGGGATACATTTCCGTGGCGATGACTTTCATCCCTACGCCGGCCGCACGAAGGGCCATACTTCGGCCGATGCGGCCCAATCCCAGGATCCCCAGGGTTCTTCCGCGAACCGGCTTTAGAGGCTGCTTCGGCCACTCTCCCTGACGGACGGCGGCGTCCCTCCACACAATGCCCTTGGCAACGGCAAGGAGTAGGGTAAGGGCTTGCTCGGCCACCGCTTCGTGATTGGCGGTCGGGGTGATGGTCACCGCGATGGTACGCTCGGTCGCAGCCGGCACATCGACCCGATCGAATCCAACTCCGGCGCGGGCAATGACCCGCATCTCCGGCAAAGACGAAAGGACGTTGGCGTTAAAGTTCTCTCCCCCCGCGACGATAGCCGAGATTCCACTCAACGCGCTCACGGTCTCTTCGTCACTGCACAAGCCCGTGACCAGCTCGGGATTGGTAGGATACCGGACCTCAAACCCCGCCTCTTCCAGCATCTTCACGTAGGGGCGGTCGGGTCGGTTCGCCATGTTGTTGGGGCTGATCAATACAATTGGCATAGCTAGCTCCTGTTTTGAAAGAAGGGGGAGTCTATCCGACCTGCCAACACCGATCAAGGAATTGGGAACTCAACACGCGACGTTCAGACGTTCAGACGTTCACCCATGCAGTCGCAAACTACAAACAACCGAAAGCTCTGAAAATCACCTTCCGAGTCTCCCGCTTTCCCGCTGCAACCCTCGGTCAGCGAATCCGCAAGCGCCGTCTAGAGCACGGACTCAAGCAGGTGGAGCTGGCTGGTCTTCTGGGCGTCAACCCAAGGACTATCGTCAACTGGGAAAAGGACCGAGCCAGGCCCAGGTCGGGAGAGATGAACACCGTGGTGCAGAGGTTTCTAAGAGGCCAACCCTCACGCACGAGTGAGTTGGTGGAATTGGACCATCAAAAACAGGAGGAAAAATCATGTGTGACAAAGAGATAACCAAGGCGATGGGAAACCTGAGCTACCTCACTTCCGGGCTGGCAGACGCCAGTATGCTGTGCCACCTCTTCGGCGATGATACCCAGGAGGTCATCGACTTGTGCGATGAGATCTGTGGTTCGGATCTCGACGAGTACAAGCGATTGCGAGAGGTCCTACGCACAGCTTTAGATGAATGGCAAGAGAAGGATCCTAGGGACTGGGGTGGCGATTTCAGAGTCATTCAAGCGTTCTGGTGTGCAGTGGATCGTGAGATCGCGGTTGCCGAGAGCTAGTCCACGGCTCGGGTGGATGTGGAGTCCCACACACCAGATCCTAAATCTGTTGGGTGGCGACGTGAAATCTAACGAAAACTACCGAAAACTCAATTGGTTCCTGGGCTTTCGCCGCATTGAATGAGTGATATCTGACGATATCCTATAGCTTTCTGACTGGACGATAACTGGACGACACGCCTCCTGGCTCCAAACGGTTTTGACCTCGCCGAACCAGAAGTCACAGGGTCCGTTCTCTTGGACTCGCCTCACTCAGTTGGGATCGCCTACTAGAGGGTCCGAATGTAGGTTTACTTCGGTGTGGTCCGACCAGAAAACTCCATCGGACCAGAAGACGCCGTCGGACCAGAACACACCATCACTCCAAAACACACCATCACTCCAGAACACGCCGTCGGACCAGAACACGCCGTCGCTCCAGGCTAGACTACCGTCACTCCAGAAGACGCCATCGGACCAGAACACGCCGTCGGACCAAAACACGCCATCGCTCCAGAACACGCCGTCGGACCAGAAAACTCCATCGGACCAGAACACTCCATCGCCCCAGAACGAATTCAAAGAAGCATCCACCAGGCCGGAGTAGACGATCTGATCGGCATAGGCAAAGGCCCCACCGGCCCAGACCTCTTCTCCATTGAGGTTCCAGAAGGGTGCTACCGGCTCTTTGACTTTCTTAGCCGGAACGTCGAGCACCTCGGCCAAGCGCACGGCAGTCAGCGCGTTGACCATGCCGTTGCCCTGTTCCAGCATATGCGGCTCTTTGAGCTTAATCGCCGTCAACATCAGGATCGTCTTCACCAAGCTAGGGTTCAGGTCTTGGTTCTTATTGATCATAAGCGCCACAGTTCCGCTGACAACCGCGGTGGCCATGCTAGATCCACTTAGGAGCATGTAGTTCTCATCCAACACCAGATCGGGGTGATTGATAGCGATCGAGCCGCCTTCAGCCCGGAGCGAAGGAATCCGGTTGCCGGGAGCGGACAGATCCGGCTTGAACAGGCCACTGCTGTACGCCGGGCCTCGGGAACCATAGCTAGTGGCGATATCGTCAGAATGGGTGGGGGTCCCCCGGGTGTTGATGGCCGAGACCGTAATGACCGCGGGATCGGTTCCCGGGCTGGTGATCCCTCCCCAGATCTTGGAATGTTGGTCGGTCCTGCCCAGGTTCCCCGCCGAGACCACGGTGACGATGCCAGCATCTACCATTCGTTCGACAGCCTGACACAGAGGATCGTTCTGATAGGACTCCAGGGTAGGATGGCCAAGGGACATATTCGCTACTCGGATGTCGTATTGCTCCCGATTGGCAATGACCCAGTCGATTGCTTGAATCAGATGACTGGTCAGCCCCCAACCTTCCTGGTTGATCACTCGAACGTCGATGAACTTAACGCCGGGTGCCACACCATCCCAGGTCTCCAATTCTTGATCTCGATCCGGATCCTGAGGGTCTTCTTCCTGCTCCTGCTCATCCTTCAGCTCCTGGTCATCCTCCTGCTCCTGGTCATCCTCTTGACCGAGGGCACCTATGATGCCTGCGACGGCGGTGCCATGCCCGTAGGGATCGGTCCCCTTTTCCTTTTCGAACTCCTCGGCGGTGCCCCGCGTAAAATCCACTACGGCTTCCACAAGACCGTCCAGGTCCCGATGGTGGGCAATCCCGGAGTCGAAGACTGCAACCCCGAGCCCGCCGCCGTCATAGCCCAATTCACGGGCCTGATCGGCGCCGATGGGGGACAGGAAATCGAATGGGGTCCCGCTCCCCGGACTCCCCGGCTGCTGGGAGGCACGAATGGCGGCGTCAATTGTCACGTATTGCACTAGTTGAGACCGAAGCAGTAAACGGATCTGGGAACTGGTGAGCCGAGCCGTGAAGCCCTGCACCAAGTCCATCGTGTTCACTAGGAGCCGTGCAAAAAAATCCTCCTGCACCCCTGCACCGAAGAAACTCAACCTCTTCATCCTTCCAATCGTAGGAATCCTCCAACTTCCTCAACTCCAGCTTGCGAAGCGAAGGAAACAGATAAGGAGTCTCTCGATCTACTGTTCTAAATCGATTCGCCATGTTCACTAGGAGTCTAGAATGTCGGATTCTGGCAAAAAAATCCTCCTGCACCTGAACAATGACTCGCATGGGGTAGTCGTAGTGAGGATGGTTCGAGAGAAACTCAACCTCTTCCTTCAAGGCAGGGGACAATTTCTTGGCGACCCCGGGAGGAAATCCGGCCTGCAGGTTTGCGGCCAGCAACAGTCCAGCCAGAGCTCCCGTTGCGATCCGGCAATATCTCTTCTTGGTTCTATTGGATTTCGATATTGCCTTCATGGCCTTATCTCTCCCCTTGCTTATCTGATGAATAAATGAGGGGCTCTCTTTCCACATCGTGATCAGTCTCCCTCGAAGTCGCTCCAGAAGATGGAGTCGCTCCACATAATCGAATCGCTCCACAGGATCGAATCACTCCACAGGATGGAGTCTGACCACAGGATCGAATCGGACCACAGAATCGAGTCGCTCCAGACGATCGAGTCACTCCAGAGAATCGAGTCGCTCCACAGGATGGAGTCCGACCACAGGATCGAATCCGACCAGAAGATGGAATCGCTCCAGAGGATCGAGTCACTCCACAGGATCGAGTCCGACCACAGGATGGAGTTGCCCCACAAGCCTGCGCCCGGATTGACCATATCGCTGTAAAAGACCCGGTCGCCAAAGACGAAGGCGCCTCCCGACCAGACCTCTTCCTCGCCGTTCTCGCCCTCCAGGATCCAGTGTGGATCCACGTTGGCCGAAACACTGTGTCCAGACACATCCATCACTTCGGCCAGCTTGATGGCCGTATAGGCGTTCAGAAAGCCGTTGCCCTGCTCCAGGGGATGGACGTGGTCCATCTTGGCGGCGGTCAACAGCAGGATCGACTTGACCAGGTTGGGATTCAGATCCGGGTTGGCTCCCAGCATCAAGGCCGCCACTCCGCTGACCAGGGCCGTCGACATGCTGGTGCCACTCAGGGACATGTGGTTGGAATCGATGACCAGTCCCGGATGGTTGTTGGCGATGTCGCAGTTGTCGGCTTTCAGCGAGCCAATGTCGTTACCGGGAGCCACCAGATCGGGTTTGAACAAACCATCGGGCAGCGAGAAACCGCGTGAGCTGTAGGTAGTCGCCATGTCATCGGCGTGGGTGACGGTCCCCTTGGTGTTGACCGCCCCCACAGTGATGACGGATGGCTCGGTTCCAGGACTGGTGATTCCTCCCCAAAGCTCTGGGTAGCCGGAGGCCTTACCCAGATTGCCGGCCGAGACCACGGTGACGATCCCCGCTTCGACCATGTTGCGCACGGCCTGACACAGAGGATCGGTTTCGAACGACTCAACTGCCGGGTGGCCGACGGAGAGATTGGCCACACGAATGTTGTAGGCGTCCTTGTTGGCGATCATCCAGCCAATGGCAGCAATCAGGTTGCTGGTGTATCCGGCGCCGCTATCGTCGATGACCTTGACGTGAAGGAAGTCTACGCCCGGGGCCACGCCTGCATACTGTCCGGAGGAAAGCGTTCCCCGAGCGCCGATCACGCCGCTGACATGGGTGCCGTGCCCGTAGCCGTCGTTGTAGGTAGCCGCCACCACCGGGCTCCCGCTAGTGAAGTCTACCGAGGGAGCGGCTCCGGCCAGCTCGATCTCAATGTTGTCGGCAAAGAAAACACAGTCGTTGTTGGGACCGTGCGTCAGAAAACGGAGTTGGGTATTGGCAGAGGTGTGCTCACTGATGTCGAAAGACTCGAAGGTGTGGTTGGAGTCGACTCCATCCATTGCATACGTCTTGAGCGTGCTCCAGTTGGCTCCGCCGTCGGAGGAGATGTCCAGCGTCAGGTCGGCGTAGGGAGCCTCGCACTCGTCATAGGTTCCGCGTCGGTAACTGAAGGACAGTGTGGCCCCGCTGCCACTACTGAGATCCACTGCGCGACTGACGCCGAAGCCCGGATCGGGATTATTCCGCTTGGAACCTCCCACCCGCAGACACTTGGGCGAGAGACAGTTGGTGGTATTGGGCGAGACCTGAACCGGACCGTCGTCGACGCCTGATCCACTGGGCTCGTCGATCTCCACCCAGGGACCGTTCCAGGGCAGGGAGCCGTCGCTGTTGTTGTAGTTACGGTCGTTGAACTCGTCCCGAACCGTTCCACCGTTGGAGAATCCCGTCAGATCTGCATGATCGGAGACGCCCGAGTCGAAGACCGCTACGCCGATGCCTTGGCCGTTGTAGCCGATGCGGTTCTGGGCGCTGGAGCCGGAGTAGGACTGCTGCAGACCAATGGTGGCCAACAAAACGCTGGATCCTGGCGAGACTGAGCCATTGCCGCCCTCGAACTGGATCTGAACATTATCAATATAGAAGTAGCCTTCCACTTCATTGCTCGATGAGTTGAGCGGGTCGGTGCGAGTCAGCAGAAAGCGTACTTCGGTGTCGGAGGCGATCTGAGAGGAGATGTCGTAACTGGCGCTCCCTCCGCTGACGTCGACGTCGTCTTCGATCACGTAGGTGGTCAGCGTCGTCCAACTTCCTCCACCGCTGCGGACCTGGACTTTCAGAAACCCCTCGTTGGAACGGGCCTCGTACCCGTAGTGATAACTCAGAGTAGCGGAGGTTGACGCCGAGAGGTCTGCTCTTCGCGTTAGCGTCCAAGGCCCCCCGGAACTCTCGTTGTAGTCGCCCAGGTACAGACAGCTGCCGGAGGCACAATAGGAATCGCTTACGACTTGAAGCAGACCGTCGTCCGATCCATCCGATTCACCGGCTTCCTGCCAGTTGTCGCTCCAGTTGACGCTGCCGTCGTTGCCCGTATAGTCGGTGCCGGAGTCGAAGTCGTCGGCTACCGTCTCCGTGCTGCTGGTCGCCTGAAGCGGCATATCCAGCGTGATGTAGTCCGCTCCGCCCTGTTCGACCAGTTGGCGGATTTGCCGAACCGTCATGCGGCCCGCATGGGCGTGCACTTGCTCCAGGGCCTTGGCCTGGGCCAGTCCCGTGGGAGCCCCGTGTACCGCGTAGGAATCGGGATTCGATTGAATGATGACGGGAATCTCGGCCTTGACGTTATGATCGGCTTCATACGAGGCCAGCAGCTGAGACAACGCCGGCGCAACTTTCGCTCGGGGGCTGCCAGCCTTACTGCTGGTGGGGAGGATATTGCCTCCCGGAAGGAAGCGGCTCGGCTTAGCGGCGGCGGCCCTGCTGGTAGAAGGCCGTGCCTTCGTCCAGTTGGTCACTTTCGTCTGCTTTGGAGCCGTTTGGCCAAGGCGGGTAAGGGGCGTCCGGTTCAGAGCCCAATCAGGTGGCCGCAGATCGCGGTCGCGGCTATCTTGAATCGCAGGAGGGCGCTGCTTGGGCTGATCCGTTTTGGTGAACAAGGAACCGGCTCTCTCGCCCTGCGAGCCAGGGATCGAACCGTTTGGCGTGAAGAGAAAATAGACAAAGTAGGCCGCAACGGCCACCACAAAGACGAGCGAAAATCGAGACGTAAGACGTTTCATCACGAAAACCTCCACAGGTTTCGCGAATCCACTTTCGGCAACTGATCGACCCTATCGCCGCGGCGACTTAGGTCACAGCTTTGCGCCCCGAGCCTTTCGTGCTCAGGTAGCCTTTTCGCTGTGGGCTGCGAAAACTAAATTGTTAACTGGGAGTGGTGAATACTGATTTCAAGACTCCCTTCCTCACCGATCCTTTTCGGCAGTGGGCGGGAAAACTTTAGGGGAAGAGGGAACTTTCCCTCCGAAGGAGCGAGGCGATAAGGGAGAGGCGACACGAAGAAAGGTGGGAGCGGTTTAACCCCTCGCTCACATAGTGCCGATGGGAGGAAGATATCCCAGACCAAGCGAATCCTGGAGCTTTTCGTCAGCTAAATCGTTACTCGCCGTACAGGGTTGAGGTGCTTCCAGACCGCGACCGATTCCCACGGAGAGCCGTGCTCGGCAAGGGCATATCGCCTTCGGCATAGAAAGGCAGCAGCTTTATCATCCCGACCGAAACGGCATCGACAAGCTCTACCTCCCACACGGCGAGATCAGTTCAGTTGCAGAACGCGTGGAGCTACACTCAGCCATCCCGTAGAATCACCCTATGGTCCGTGAATACGGCCCCTTCAGAGAGCGCTTCGATCCGTATGTAAATCTGCTGGAAAAGCCCGCATGAGCGATCGCAAAGCCATCCGGAAGCGATTTGAAGAGTACATCCAGAGTAGGACCCGACGCCATCCCTCGGTGCTCCCTTTCGTCATCCACGAGGACATGTAGATCCGATTCGAGCTGGTGATGCACGCAGACTGATCCGGCATCGACATCCCGTCTCCACGAGGCATTCGTCTTCAAATAGCGCAGACCATTGTATCCCTGAGATTCGTCCCTTAGCATAGCCGTATCTCACAGTATTAGTTTCGTCAGTTCAGGCTTCATCAGTCGAACCAAAGGAGGACATGCTATGTGCTGGAAACACACCCTTGTCTTCACCGTTCTTCTTCTCGTGCTACCCACCCAAGTTGCCGCCCAGATCGGGGTATTGAGTCAGTTCAAGGTGGATGATCGGGATCCGCTGGAAGCGACTATGTACGTCGTGAGAAGCCTGGGGACTACGCTACCCTCCACCCAGGGAAGCGATGACTCGGGGACCGTGCTGCTCATTGCCCTTTTTGAGGGTGTCGAAGGAGGCACGAATGATCTGGTGGCGTTTGATGTACCGGAAAGCGACTTGACGCCACCCGCGACCAAAGGGGGCAGGAAACAGGTAGCCAGCCAGGACTTGGCCTCAGGGAAGATCTTTGCGCTGAGCCACCGCATTGTGGAGTTCGGTGGAAAGTTGTTTATGTCCTACGTTCACGATGACCGAGTGCGAGTGGCCACCCGGGCTGCTGACGGCAGCGGGTCCTGGTCAACACGGACGGTCGCATCGGAACAGGTCTTCTTCGGTTCCAACATCGCCGTGACGGAAGCGGGGATCTTCGTCGGGGCCTTTGATGGGTTCGAGAACAATATAAAGATCTACGCCTCGTCCGACGGCACCAACTTCGGTTTGCACCGAACCATCACCGCACCTGAGGGCGGGATTGCCGGGGCCATTCGAAGAGGCAAGCGGATGGCTCTAGCCGGAAGTAGAGACATGTACTGTGTGCTCTACGGTGAGACCTTTACCGGACTGACCCAGATGAGGATGAACTGTGAGAAGAATCCTAAGATACAAGCACAGTCTGCCTCGGTCCAGAACACCGGCGGAACGCAGCCGCAGGCGGAAGCCGACCCAGAGGAAGACGACTGGCTGACAGGGTTGAATGAACCGCACGACAAAGACCTACAGCCTGAGACCGCATTGATCCTTGGGTCGCTGCTGGACGAGGCGGGAGAGGAGGCCATTCCTTTCGGATTGGCTGCTACTTTCGTCCGGGGAGATTTGGACAGTATGCAGCCTCAGGTCTGGCTCCAAGGGTTCCTCCCCATAAGAGCCCTCCAAGCGTTCCCCATAATAGACGGGGTGCTGCGGGATTTGGATCAACGACTTTCCAGGCTGGACGGTGTCCTCCGGATCGCGGTTCAAGCGCAGTTAACAGCCGGGATGGTGCTTTTTCACGAGACAGCGGGCGGGGGGGGAAGAGGCGTAGTCAAGCCAGCAGGATCGTAGTTGGCCCTAAGCCGACAGACGTCACGATCCACAAAGACCTTTTTAGAGATCTGGTGGGAGGGTTGAGGGTCTTGGTACAGAGCGTGGAGCCCAAGCCGCAAAACCGTCGTCAAACCCACGTTGCTGCCGGTATGGGGAATAGTCTGGATCTGGTTACCTTCACCATCCCCTCCAATCTCTACTTCGCCCAGTTTGCCGACGGAGGGGGTCTGTTCAGTCAAATCATCCTATATGCGCTTCAGAACGAGCGTGACACCAAGGCTCTAATTTCGCTCAAGGGCATTGGCGGCCAACCTCAGACCGTGGACCTCAATGGTGAGGACGTAGAGGGAGAGCTGGAGGTGATGATTCCAGCTGGCGGCCTGCGTCGCTTCAAAACCGATGGGGAAGGCCCAATATCGGTTGCCTCGGTCACAGTGACCTCCGATGCGCCGCTGGCTGGGGTCGTAGTCTTTGGTGGCTTGGTGGGACTGGCAGGCGTGGGAAGCAGCGAGGCACTGGACAACGGCTTTCGTGCTCCGATGGAAACCAATAGCGCGGGGAGCATCAACACCGGGATCGCTGTCATGAACCTCGAAAACGATCAGTTGACCTTGGACCTACAGCTTTGCGACAGGGATGACAATCCGGTCGCAAGTGCTCAGATCTCTCTGGCAGCAATGGGGCAGCTAGCCAAGTTCGTCACCGAGTTCAACTGGGACAAGGCAGCGGACTTCTCCGACTTCGAGGGGACGTTGAAGGTGACTGGAGATGGCAGGATAGCGGCCACCGTCATTCAGACCCGGCCCACGCAGTTCGCTACGATGCCGGTTTCTGCTTTATGAGACGAGGACAGAGTCTGCCTGACAATCACCCCATGGTCCGCGAACACGGCCCCTTCAGAGAGCGCTTCGAGGAGTACATCCTAGAACGCACCAAGGACTACCCTTCGTGGTTCCCATGATCATGGAGGAGCAGGGCAAAGCCAGCTTTCGCCTCGTCTGCAAGGACACCCTCAATCACAGCAACTTCTCGCCCTGGTTTGACGAGGCAAGCCTCTATGGTGGGCCAGGGATGATGCAGTTGGACCACGCGATTGTGGTATGTCTTGGGGGTTGGAAGAAGACCGACGCAGTGGGGTCTCCGTTCGCGAGTTGCTGCGACGCGAGAAGGAGGACCGCGATCAGCAGCCCTAGCCAATGCTCAAGCTCGATTCCTGAGGGCGCGATACCCGAAGAGATCACGACTTCCTGTGCCCTGTCCGTTCAAGACCCTGACCCCATTGATCCTTCCAGTCCGCCGAGATAGCCTAGCCCCTGGCAAGGAGGATGGATGATGACGAAGGCACTGCTTGTTTTCAGTCTGCTGCTCTCAGTGGCGGCGGCATCGGCGAACCCAGCCGAGACCACAGAGGCCCTGGACATCGGCTCCCGGCTGGAGCTCTTCGTGGACGACTACCTGATCGAGCCCCTGGAGGGGGTGAGGCTGAAGCTGCATGAGCCCCGGTCTGCTGGCGAGGTCCTGACTTTTGACCGTCCTTGGGAAGGCAACACGAGCCTGTACTGCACGATCTTCCGAGACGGGGACGTCTATCGACTGTATTATCGCGGCAGCAGCCATCCCGACTACGTGGTGCGCCCTCTCCTGGAGACGGGTGAAGGGGTGGTGCCCTCCCACCCGGAGGTCGCCTGTTACGCCGAGAGCCGCGACGGGATCCACTGGGAGAGGCCCTCTCTCGGCCTCTACGAGTTTGACGGCTCCCGGGACAACAGCATCGTCTGGATCGGCGACGGTGTACACAACTTCGCTCCCTTTAAGGACGGGAACCCCGCCGCTCCAGACTCGGAGCGCTACAAGGCCCTGGGTGGCGGTCCCCTGGTCGCCTTCAAATCCGCCGACGGGATCCGCTGGGAGAAGATCCGGGAGGAGCCCGTCATCACAGACGGGGCCTTCGACTCCTTGAATGTGCCCTTCTGGGATTCGGTGCGGCAGCTGTACGTAGCCATCTACCAGGACTTCGCCAAGGGAGTCCGGACCATCAAGTGTGCCACTTCCAAGGACTTCATCCACTGGACCTCCGGTGAGTGGGCCGACTACGGGGACGCGCCCCGCGAACACCTGTACACCAACGCCACCACTCCCTACTTCCGCGCTCCCCACATCTATGTGGCCTTTCCCAAGCGCTTCCTGCCCTGGCGCCATCTGCTTCCGGTCCCCGAGGGGGACGAGGGGCTTTCGGACGGCGTATTCATGACCAGCCGGGACGGAATCCACTGGGACCGTCGCTTCCTGGAAGCGTTCATCCGCCCGGGTCAGGATCGGCGCAACTGGATCCACCGTTCGAACATGGTCACCGTAGGGGTGATGGCCACGGCCGAGGATGAGATGTCCATCTACGTGGCTCGCCACTACACCTTTCCCAGTGCCCATCTGGAGCGAATGGTACTGCGTACCGATGGCTTCGTCTCAGTACACGCAGGCTATGCCGGAGGCGAGATGGTCACCAAGCCTCTCATCTTCCAGGGAGACAACCTGGTCCTCAACTTTGCCACCTCAGCCGCCGGAAGCATCCGCCTGGAGATCCAGGATGCCAAAGGGAACCCACTCCCAGGCTTCGCCCTGGAGGAATCACCGCTGATCTGGGGGGACGAGATCGAGCACACAGTACGCTGGGAGCGGAGCCATGCCAAGGCCATTTCCGAGAAGCCTCTCACCCGTATTGCAGGGAAGCCAATTCGGCTGCGCTTCGTGATGAAGGATGCGGACCTCTACTCGCTGAGGTTCAGGTAGAAGCAGCCGCGGGCTATTCCCTATTGGTCCGATTCGGGTAAGAGAGAAAGCCGGATTTGCTGCCCCAGTTGGGCCCAGCACACGACGGAGCGAAACGCCACCTGGAAGGCACCATAATTCGCCTGAGAAGCCCCAGGATCGACGATCTCCAGGATGCCAGGGCTTACCGCATTGCCAAGCGAAACCCCCAGACAGACAAGCATGCCGGAATCGCCGTGCCTGCCCATGAGACCCACCTGGGAATAGACCAGGGTCCCACCAGGCGCAGGAAGTGCAGGACTGCTACCGCAGCGAAGATCAGACTGGAAGTGATGCGGTAGGCGCGATGCATCTCAATTCTCCGCTGGCACCAGTCGCTTGAGTTCCTCACCCCAGTTGAGGACAACATTCACCTTCCTTCCGAAGTAGTCCTGCCACATCGCTTGGCCCTCGGCCCGGTTTTGGGAAACCATCAGAAAAACGTTGACCGTCGGGGAGCTAGATCATAGCTTCGATGGGGGGAATGCCCGGCGTCAGCTCCGCGCTTCCGCTTGCTGGATCAGCCGATTGCTCTGTATGCTGGGATCCAGAACCTTGCGCGCACTCTCTACTCCCGCCACAGGGAGACTTCCTCTCTCCAGGAGGCCGAGCTGCACCAAGACGGAGGCTTGATCCCAATAGATGCGTTCGCACACGAGCTTGTCGCCCCTGAACTCAACTACCACGATCAAAGCAATCTCGATGCGGTTGCCAGTGGGCTCGACTCCAGGAATGAGCCAGTCCATCCGAACAGTGTGTGTGAACGTGAACACCAATTCGTCCACCAGCCGATCGTCCCCGATCGTCCGTGAGACGGGATGCATCTCGCTGTCTGGCGGCATCTGCGGAATGAAATACTTGGAGTAGAACTCCTGCAGTTCCTTGTGGCCCGCTCCACCGGTCAGGACGGGCACATGGTTGACGTAGGCGTCCTCAAGCATCGTATTGATCGTTGCACCGTGGTCCTGTGTCTCGAATTCGTGGCGGAGGTGTTCCTCCCAAAGATCGACGAGTTCCTGTTGCCGTAGCGTCAAGTCGGTCATTTGATGCTCCTTCTCTTAGCGATCTGGATAGCGATCTTCAGGCTCTCCTCCAGAGGGATTGCTCCGCCCTTGATACGCTCTGCCAGTGTCTCCCCTTCCACCAACCCCAACACGAGGGCGTGTTTGTCGCCGGAATCTTCCAGACCGTAGATGGAGGCGATGTTGGGATGATTCAGAGACGCCAGCACCTGGGCTTCACGGGAGAAACGGGCCATGCGTTCCCGATCGGCGGCAAAGGCTTCAGGCAGGACTTTCAGTGCCACATCCCGGTTGAGCTTGGTGTCGGTGGCGCGGTATACCTCGCCCATGCCGCCTTCGCCTAGCTTTGAAGTGATCTTGTAGTGGGAGAGGGTCTGGCCGATCACGATCTGTTCCCTCAATTATCCGTGGGTGCCAGCCGTTTGAGTTCCTCGAACCAGTTCAGGACGACATGGATTGGTTCAACGTACTCCTCTTCCACCGGTTCAATGAACAGAAATCTCTGGCCGTCACTTGTGACGCAGTATTGGTAATTTTGACCGAGGCCACCTAGTCCCGCACGCGTTTGAAAGAGGGCCTTGGGGATACGCGTCCCTACAGAGGAATCCGTATCTAGGTCTACCGACATGAGCCGTCGATCAAGCTGCAGGAAAAATAACTCTTTGCCATCTCCTCTCCATTGGGGCTGAGTGCCACCCTCCCTGGAGATCTGTTTCTTGCGAGAAAAGTCCGGGAAGGTAGCGACATACACCTCAAATCTCCCCGACTCGTTGGAGTGGTAAGCGATCCACTTCTGGTCCGGAGAAAGTCGAAAAGCGTCTCTGCGAAATGGGTCCTCAAACAAGCGCCTTGGTTCCGATTCTTCTCCGTTGCCCAGGCGAAGCACATTCGCTCCCCCACCCAAATAGAGGATGTAGCCGTCCTTGGACCAGACCTTCATGAAACCCCTATTCCCGGATTCGAGGAGTACTTCGACCTCACTTCCGCCCACAGCCTTGTGAAAAAGGCCCGGCGGGCCACTGCGATTAGAAGTAAACGCCAATCGGCGCCCGTCAGGGGACCAGATGGGACTCCTATCGGCAGAAGGATCAAACGTGAAACGAGAGAGAATGTTGCTCTGTAATTCGAGCAACCAAATGTCCGGGGGGCTGTGTGATCTGTACATCGACACTGCTACCCGCTGTTGATCGGGCGAGAGAACAACCTGCCCGTAGCCTCCGGGATCGGCGACAGTTGCTACAGGCGTTCCCGATCGATCGAGCCAGACCAGGCGGGCGGTGCCTGGCCCAAATCCAGTGTTGCTATACACCAATATGCCGCTTTCCGAGACGGAGAAGTCCGAGCCCGACACTTGTTCGGCGACGGGGAGAGGCTCACCTGAAACTTTCAACTGAACAGGGTCAAAAGGTTGGGCGAATAGAGTCCCTTCTCGGACGAAGAGCAGATACCCCGGCGGTGCATACACCCCAATAGAGGAGTCTCGGAGTAGCAACTTGCCTCTGTCAGAGTCCAGTGACCCAAGGTAGATCGCTGTTTCTTCCGGCAGCTTGGACAAGGCAGTGTACAGAAAGTGGCGGCCATCCGGTAGGAAACAGGGCCTTAAATGAGACGTTTGCTGAAGTGATTCGTCGAGCGCGGTGAGAGGCATCGGCTCGCCACCGGCTGCGGGCAACCGGTAGAGTGGCCCTACACCACTAGGCGCAACGATGATAGTTCCCCCCCGGTTCCAGGTTCCCCCAAACCCTCTTGAAGCATCAGAGAGAGAGATGGCAGGTCCGCCTGAGACATCGATCTTCTTCAGTTTGCCTTGGGCGAAGAACCCAATGTAGCGGGAGTCTGGAGACCAGAAGTGTGACTCATGTCCCTCTGTGCCATCTAGCCTTTTGGCAGTCTCAGAATCTATCTCGCGCACCCAAAGGGTGAACTCACCTAGCTCCTCGCCTTCACCGTGACCCTCAAACACAATCCGTTTTCCATCAGGCGAAATCGAGGGCCGATGCACTAAAGACGCTGCTTCCGGGGGAGGGATCGAAAAGCGGACGCTACCCATTCTCTCTGAGGTCTTGCCGGAATCAATCAGCACCAGTGTCAACGCGACAATTATCGTGATGCCGACCAAGGCCCAGGGAAGGCCTTGTCGCCAGGATGATCGGGGCAGGGGTGCTTCAACTCCCAGAGGGGTGGCACCAAAAGGCTCACTCAGAGCCTCTCTGACTTCGATCCCGGCATCACCAATGTGACGTAGACGGTCATAAGGATCTTTTTGGAGGCATCGCCGGAGTAGATCCTGGATTCTCCAAGGCGTTTTCTCAGGCAGTGCTTCCCAATCGGGTTCCTTCTGAAGCACCTTGGCAATGCAGTCGGAGATCGTTTCTCCACCAAACTCTTGCCTACCAGTCAGCGCCTCAAATAGCACGCAGCCAAAGGCCCAGATATCGGTCCGCTTGTCTACGGGCTTACCACGGGCCTGCTCGGGACTCATGTAAGCAGCCGTTCCCAGGATCACGCCAGCAGAAGTCATCTCTCCCGTTCGCGTGGGTGAGTGGGAGATGTCGGCAACAGGGATCTCGCCCTCTAATGCCTTGGCCAGACCAAAGTCCAGAATCTTGACCTTACCCTCGGGAGTGAGATTGACGTTGGCAGGCTTCAGGTCCCGGTGGATCACCCCACTCTCATGGGCAGCTTCCAGACCCTCGGCGATCTGGCGGGAGACTTCCAGCGCCTCCTCCACAGGCAAGGGTCCCTTGGCTACACGCTGAGCCAGGGTTTCCCCTCCACCAATTCCATCGCAAGAAAATGAACTTCATCCGAGTGCTCAAAGCTGTGTATGGCGGCAATGTTCGGATGATTTAGGGAGGCTAGGAGCTGGGCCTCTCGCTCGAACCTGGCTAGCCTCTCAGTATCTTGGGTGAATCGCTCGGGCAGGACCTTGATGGCGACCTCGCGCTTCAGAGTGGTGTCCTCGGCCCGGTACACTTCACCCATGCCGCCTTCACCGAGTTTCTCCAGTATTCGATAGTGCGAGATGGTTCGGCCTATCAACCGGATCTCCAAATTAAGAGGGGAGCCTATCTATATCTAGCGAATACTAGAGCCTTGGGCCTGGAAGGGCAATCTTGGAGGACGCCTTATAGGGGGAAAGGAGCAATCAATCTCGCAGACTCTCAGTCTCCAACGTTATTACCAGCGTGGATCACTGGGCGGAATCCCTTGGGCCTGGACATCGGCGACACCATCATCTGGCGTGGCGATGAGATGCGTAACGAGGAGGGCGTGATCCTGATATCCCCTGGGATGAAGGGGAAGGTGACCACGAGAAGTGAGAATCTTCCAGTTGTCTCCGGGGCAGCGAGGGAAGTCACCACCCCGGTTTCTAAGATGATTCAGCAAAAGGTAAGGTAAATCGATTGTACCAGCGACGTGAAGAGCTGTATGTGATCCTGATCACCCGGTCCAGGATTGGTCAGGAGTGCTAATCCAGACAAAGGTACTAGGGTCCCTGCCGAAACGAATCGAACAGCTCCCGCCTTCCAACTGCCTGGCTGTAGCCGGGATTCTTGATTTTGATCCAGCTCGTCTTCTTGTCGGCCAGATACAGCCCATCCTTCCACTTCGCCACGATGCCTTCCAGGTCCATCTCGCAGACCGACTGAAACAGCTCCACACCCTTCTCTTCTAGATGATCGAGGTAGAGCAGATAAGAGGGATCTTCTGGAACAATGCCCCTCAACAGTTCCTTGCGCTCAGTGACGTCATGCTGTCTGAAATCGTCTCCATTGAGCCAGAGCAGATCGAAGGCATAGAAGTAGATGGGCTCGCCGTGGCGGTGAAGCAGATGCTTGAAGACCGACTTTCCCTGATCATCCAGGCAAACGATCTCCCCATCCAAGATGGCGTTGTTTACCTGTAGGTTCTCGCCGATCCATTCACACAACTCGGAAAAGCTCTTGTAGATATTCCCCTTGCGACTAACAAGCTGGCATTGGCCATTATCAACATAGGCCAAGGCTCGGAAACCGTCGTACTTGATCTCGTAGATCCAGTCAGCGTGGTTGAACGGCTCCGATCGTTCGACCAGGGGCATGGCCTTGACCTTCGGGAGTTGGTTGATCACGGGGAGAGTATAGATCTCCGGACCGAGTCCCCGGAACCTCATAGTCGAACTGATTCAACCCCGTCACTTGGGCTCCACTCACCCATCCCATAGAATCAACTCGTGCGCGAACTGGGCCACACCACCGCCAGGGATCACAGACACCTTTCAGCCAAGCTGGGAGTGGCAAACCTTTCTCCTTTGTCGAACGGGTGATAGATTCCGATCAACTCGATCACGAGGAGATCAGGTGGATTCACATCCGAAGTCCATAGGAGCAATCTCGGTTCAAAGGAGGCGACGCCAATGTACATTCTTGACCAGGGCTTTAAGAAGCGGGCAAAGATTGCGTGCCGAGCTGGACAGGTTCTAGCGATTGTTCTGATCTGGCAGGCGAATCATTCTCCTGTCATGGGCCAGTTTGGGAGTACTGTCCAGCAGTTTCCACAGGTCGTCCTGAACGGTGGTTCCACTACCTCGTTTACCATCCACAATCCGAGCAGCGGGAACACGATCGATGTCGCGGTGCAAATATATGCTCCCAAGGGGGATGCACTGACGGATCAGCAAGTGGAACTCGGACCGGGGGAGACCAAGACCGTCTCTTTCGGAGACGCGACTGATCCGTTGACCAGAGGATGGGCCGAGCTGAAATCCGAGGACGAGTTTATCGCCACCGAGTTCTTCCAGCTCTTTCTGGCCGGACTAAAGCCTCGGGTGGGGGTCCTACCGAGCCCTCCCGCCGAAGAGATCAAATTCCTGGGATTTGTTAATGAGCAATTCAAGTCGGGTCTGGCCGTCCACAACCCAAGTCCGACGGAAGCGACCGAAGTCACCCTTCGTCTCAAGGACAATGCAGGTCAAGAACCCACCGCTGAAAAGAAACTGACGTTGGCCCCGCTTGAGTCCGAAGCCGCCTTCTTTGTCAACTCGCCTCCCGTAGCGGTGCTCTCCTTGATCCAGGAAGCCAGTGGAGACGTGGCGACAGTAGCCGTCGAGACTCAGAGCCACGTCGTCACCGGCCCAACCAACACAGCCCTTGGGCGAGGTGCGCTCAGCTCCAACAGCACCGGTAGCCGCAACACGGCGGGTGGGGCCGCTGCGCTCAAATTCAACACCGAAGGCGGTAACAACACCGCAAGTGGGTTCGCTGCGCTCAGCTCCAACACCACCGGTTCCTTCAACACGGCGAGTGGGCACGATGCGCTCTTCTCCAACACCAGCGGCAACGACAACACGGCGAGTGGGGCCGCTGCGCTCTCCTCCAACAGCGAAGGCATCGGGAACACGGCGAGTGGGAACGCTGCGCTCGTATCCAACACCACCGGTTCCTACAATACGGCGAGCGGGGCCGCTGCGCTCTTCTCCAACACCACCGGCATCAACAACACGGCGAGCGGGGTCAATGCGCTTTTCTTCAACAGCACCGGCAAGGACAACACTGCCATCGGGCATAATGCGGGTTCTAGTCTCATCACCGGTGACAACAACATCTACGTTGGAAACTCCGGTAAATCCGAAGAATCCAACACGATCCGTATTGGCAACTCAGACCATACGATCGCCTTCATCGCCGGTGTGCAAGTCGTTCCTCCCTCCGCGAAACGCTTCAAGGAAAACATCCATAATATGGACGATGCGAGCGGCGATCTGATGAGTCTGCGACCGGTCACCTTTCGCTATAAGAAAGACTACGCCTCGGGTGAGACTCGGCTCCATTACGGGCTGATTGCTGAGGAAGTGGCCGAGGTCTACCCCGAGCTGGTTGTCAATGACGAAACAGGTCAACCCCGGACGGTGGAGTATCAGAAGTTGAATGTGATGCTGCTGAATGAACTCCAGAAACAGAGCCAACAGATTCGCCTTCTCACAGAGCGACTGGCACACCTGGAGCAAGAGGAAACAGCCGAAGTGTCAGAGGCTCTACACTAAGTAGGGGCGGCAGCAGGGAGCCAGTTCAGTTATACAAAGCAACCGTCGCCTTCAGACGGTCGGCAAGCTCGAAGATCTCATCTAAGCCATCAATCGCGACCCGCTCTTCCTTCTTGTCCTTGTCGAAGAGACCAACGTACTTCTGGCCTGAGTTGAACCAGAGGTGGTTTTACGAGAATCAAAAAGGCCCACTTCTAATGACATGCACGGGCAAGCTGGTCATAACGCCGTCGTCCCTGAAGATAAGCCCTATCGCCGCGAAGGGATCTGCCCCATCCTCCGTCCAGATATACAGGTAGCCAAAGTAGTCGCTGGTAACTGAGCTTTTTTCGTTAACTCTCTCTTTCAGGAAGAAAGCCCTATGCTCACCTGCTCCAAGGTCTATGCCGAAAATGCGGGTCTTGTCGGGACCAAAGATATCGGTGTACGAGAGACGAAACTGCACGCTAATAGATTTAGTTCCCGTGTTGACAAGGGCAACACCAGTTTCCTCGTCAAACGGCAAAGATACCCAGGTGGCTATTGGAGAGGCCGGGACCCCAACACGCGATGTTTGTATTCCTAGTTGGCCCTGCTCGAAATCCCATCTACCATCTTTGTAATAAGTCAAAAACGCAGAGACTTTTGTCACCTCTGAGTTCGCATCGATAATCATGTAGCCAGCCCGGTCCACGGTCGCACGGAAAGGGTCTATCGAAGAACGAAACTCCAACACTTGTCCCGCGCTTGCGGAAAAGGTGAATTCTCCGTTTGCATCAACATTGACAGTTCCCGAAAACCTCCACGACCAAGCGAGCCCAAGCCAAGGCTTCCCGTCATCACGAACAAACCGAAATCTGAATTCCTGCTTGCCCCTGAACAAGTTAATGACACGAATTGTTGTTCTCCAATGGGGTCCGTTTGCGATCTGCGGCAGGATTATAGTGTCGGCCCGAAGATCGCCGAGCAACAGCCAACCAAAAGTTACCATCGCTAGGACGCATCTCAACGACAACATAGACCATGTCCCCTATCTAGTCCAGACCAGTGGCCCCAGTATATCCCATTTTGGGATAGGTTCCGGCACGCGTGTACGGTGGGCGGGCTATGGCGTCCGCCTTCCCCGAGGAGTACCGAGATTTCCTCAGCCGTCTCAAGGCGGCACGGACGGAAGCCGGTCTATCTCAGTGGGACGTGGCCCGACGCCTGGGGAAGCCTCAGTCCTTTGTTTCTAAGGCTGAAAGTGGAGAAAGGCGGGTCGATCCGGTTGAGCTGCGTCACCTGGCGGAGATCTATGGGAAGTCGATGGACTTTTTCCTTTGATCGCTGCTTGGGGAGCGTCGTCAAGGCAATAGCGGAGATGCATACCATCCCTGTTGGGCTTAGACAGCCGCACACGATTAGTGGTGTTATTGAATCTCTTCAGCACTTGGATGTGGCCTCGCTGTTTGCCTCACTACCACATCAAGCGAGTAGCGACCGGGCCCGGTCAGTAGAAGCACCGTGAAGGCGACGAGGTAAAGGAGCGCCAGTTCTCCCTGACCCCCAGGGACCTGAGCCTGATGAAGAACCAAAACGATCACAGCGAAGTTGATGACGAGCCCGACGCTGGCAAAACGGCTTAGGATGCCCAAAGCCAGCGCGAAGGCACAGACGCACTCCGCGACCGTGGCTAGCGCGAGGCTCACCCCAGGTCCCAGCCCTAGTGGATCGAGGAACTGGACTGGTGTGGCCGCAAGGTCAGGAATTTTCGGAATTCCGTGACGCCAGATTAGGGTCCCGGAGAAACCGATCCGGGCGATCAACAGCCCGAGGTCCCGCCAGAACCCGTCCCCGCCCGTGTTGAAAAGTATACGTTTCAGGCTCATGGTCTAGGCTCGCAGCAGTGATCGTCATCGACGCCACACGCCTCACGGGGTTATTAGGTAATCACCTGCGTCCAGATAGATAATACGCTCAGCATACAGTGGGAGCTAGCCAGGTGGACCACAACCGTGGGGACGCTCCTATCGGATTTCCTCTTCGTGTAGAGCGTGGTTAATTCGATGGCTGGGTGCTTACCATGCCTTGATGGCGTTAGATGGCCGACACTGCGGAATATCGGCGGAGGGATGTCACAGGACGTTAGAATAGTGCGATGCCACACCTGCTGCTCGTCTGCACCGCGAATATCTCCCGCTCTCCGATGGCGGAGGGTGTAGCGCGACAGTACCTTGCGCCCTATCCCGATTGGTCTGTTTCGTCAGCCGCGGCCTCGGCGCCCGGTGGAAGCTCAGCCAGTGACAAAGCGTTACAGGTTCTTGCCGAGCGAGGGATCGATCTATCCGCTCATCGCTCCCGCACATTGACACCTGAAATGATGGCCCAGGCCGACCTGGTTCTCGTGATGGCCCAGAGCCACAAGACCTATATCAGCGAGCAGTTCCTGCACGCCCACAAGGTGCACCTATTCAGCGAGATGGCGGGATCGTCCAACGACATTGCTGATCCAAAGGGTCAGCCAATCGAAGAATACCGTCGGGTGCTCGGCGAAATCGACGATCTATTGAAGCGCGGGTTGGATCGGATTGTGGGGGCGGTGGAGAAGCAGGACAATTCTCCCGTTTCGCTGGCTCTTGATGTACGGCAAGCATCTCGTTTGGAGAAACCACCAAGAGACCCAGGCTCCACGATAAAGGAACAGCTAAGAAAGCAAGTTAACTTTGGTTGCCCTGTACGGGACGCAGATGGCACGGGATGTGGAAGCCCGGTACTCGTATACCACCATTTTGATCCCCCCTGGAAGGATCACTATCTGCACAACGCCGAGGGAATGATTGCGCTGTGTCCCGAACACCACTACCTTGCCGATGGGGGGCACTATTCCATAGCCCAGTTACGAGAGTTCAAGAGGTCGCCATACATTGACGAAGTCCTGAAAGTTCCCTGGAGGTATCCTTCGGAGGCGCTGGTGGCGAAAGTGGGGCGAAATCTCGTCGTTGGTAGTGGGTCACCAATAAGGCTCGAAGGCCGCCCGGTTCTGCATTTTCGCCCGCACAAGATACCGAATCTGGAAGTTTCCACGACCAGCTTCGACTCGGACATTCGCGACATCAGCGGTGAGTGCTGGCTAGAGATTGACGACGGGTGGTTCAGTCTTCGCCTAGAAGACACAACTGATGTAGTCTTCCGTCCGCAACAGAGGCAGTTTACAGCGAAGCACAACGACAGTACTTATCTGTCTCTGCGATACAGGAAGTATTCCACCTGCGAGTTCGTGAACTGGGCTGAATCATTCATCAGATCGAAGAACTTTGGGGCAAGAGATGCTTTGAAGACCGTCGAGAATGCTGGTGCGCTTGACAGCGACGGCAATGTTCCAGTCATGACCGTAGAAGGTCAGTTCAAGACAAAGAACATTGCTGTCAGGATTCGGGGTCACGATTTGCACACTGCACTATCGCTTAGACCTGGCCACAAGGATGAGCTTACGTGGCAGCACTCACGGATCGTGAACAGTGAGTATCGGCAGACAATCCGGCGGACAAAGGATGGACCGGAGATCTTCTCAGTGGGTTGAACAACCTCATCTAGAGAAGGGTAGGACAAGAACGGCGGGCTCAGCAAGACCAATGTCCTTCTGCCAGATGCTCTCCAGATCCTCTCTGACGATTCTGAGAAGGGCTGCAAGGTTGGCCGTATCTTCTGGGGACAGCATGACATCTACTGAGGCCAGACCCCTGAACGACATTTGCAAAACCTAGTTCCGCCAAGAAGTCAATCCGGTGTTTTCCGCGGAAAAGAATGACCGCTTCTAGGGTGCAAAGCGGTCGGTCAGATCGGACACTGTTTGTAAGATCAGATACCGACTATCACAGGCATCAAAGAGTTGACCAGATCCACCAGCTTCAGTGTGAAACTCGTATGGAGGCCCCTCCGTCCCATAGCCAGCTGCTGGGCGTAATGGGACAGACCCTACTGCTAGAATTTGTTAGTGATTTCGGTGGGCTGAGCGTGCTCCTTTCCTATTTGAGGGGGGAGGGGGCGTCTAATCTCTGGAGCGGAGAGGCTTGTGGACCGTAGAGGCCGCATTCTCTGTCCGTCCTTGATTCAGGGGCCTATAAAAAGGGTGAAGACATGCCGAGACCACGAAAACCGACTCGATTAAAGGTTTTGCAGGGTAATCCTGGCCACGTAGCGAAGTCGCAGCTTGACCTAGACCGAGAGCCCCAATTCAGCCAGCCAAAAGGGGGAGCTCTCCGCCCACCATCGTGTCTATCCAAACAGGCCAAGACCGAATGGAAGCGAGTCATTAAGGAGTTGACAAAGATCGGACTCTACCAGTCTGTGGACCGCGCAATCTTGTCCGCATACTGCGAATCCTGGGCAACGTTTCAAACTTGCCAGACGTTCCTCAATGAGTACGGCTTGACCTATCAAGTCACCAATAGAAGCGGGACGTTCTTTAACCCACGGCCAGAGGTCGGTATCCGAGATAGGAGTTTAGAACAGCTGCGTAAATTCGCGAACGAGTTCGGCTTCACCCCGGCTTCGAGGAGCAGGATCGAGTTACCCAAGATTGAAAAAGAGGATGCGCTCTGGGAGGCCTTGAGAAAGCCCCGGAAGATCAAGAGACCGAGCAAATTACCCCAGCGGAGCCTGTAGTAACCCAGATCTGACCGTACAAACAGCGTCAGAGTAGATTGCCCCCGACCGGCTGCTTTCGCCTACAAGCCGTCAGTCAGATCTTCTGCAGAAACCTAGAATGAACGACCGCTAACGGGGCCAAAGCGGACATCGAATTGAACCTGAATCGTGTTCCTATTCGCCCGCGAAGGCTTCAGTTTCTGCCTAGAAGCCGTCGTTCAGGTCGTCCGCAAAAACGCGGAATTAACCACGCTGAAATTGCAAAAAGCCAGAGGCTCTTCTCGCTCTGGAAATACCTTCTATCCCCAGGCACTTCTCTGGCTAGGGCGATAGAGAGATCTACGCCAAAGTGGCTTCTGTGCCCGCCCGTTCACGCTCCGCCCCCTCTATGCCAATCGGACAAGGCCCTGAAGTCACTGCCGGTCGGATTCTGGAAGATCCGAAGGTCGAACTCTGAGGCGATGGCCAGGACATGGTCGAAAATGTCGGCCTGGATGCGCTCGTAGTTGGCCCAGGCCTTTCCAGATTACTCGGGATGGGGTCGTCTCCAATCCGGAAAGTCCCGCCGGAACGCAGACCGCAGGGCGGCTTCGTCGTTTGGCAGGAAGTAGATTCGACCTCGCGACACGATCCTATTGCGTCGCCCATCGTAGGATTCGCCGATGGCGGGGCGCGGATGCAGGCAGTCATGCCACACTTGCCCCAGCGAACGAGCCTCCGGCCAGGCGATGGCCGCCAGATACCTGCCATCCCTGGACACGCTGCCAATGATTGGAGCCACCGGCCGGTCGAGACTGTAGCCGCGTCTTCCCGGGATCTGCCCCGGGTGCTTGCGCCAGATGGAAAAATACTCTTGAATCCATGGCTCGGGTAGGTTTGCTTTGCTGATCTTCCTTCGTGTTCCCGGAACCCGGCGCGTGTCGTTGAGCCGAGTCAGGCCGCCTTCCAGGAAGACAAAACATCGTGAGACGAAGTCGTCCACGTAGTCGCCTTGATTCTTGAACGCTTCCGAGCGACGAAACTGGCAACACGGATTCAGCGAGCCGACTGACCGGACCGCCTCCGCAGTCGGGCCGGAGACCTCGACCATGAGCTCCAAGCCGTCATCATGCGGGACAAACCGGCTGACGACGACGGCCTGGTTCAGTCTATGAGTGAGCACCAACCGGTCGCCCTCTTGATGAAACGCCTCGGCCTTGCCCAATTGGTCCTCGTAGCACCAGAGCTCGCAACCCAATCCCGGCGCATTGGGGACCACTACCGTCACCATGGAGGCCTTCTCCTCTTCGACGTACCCGACTCGGGGACGGAGCACTTCCCGACGCTGCTTCTGGACCGGCTCACCAGACCCCACAAACGCCGATGCAGCGGTGAGGATAACCGAGAGCCAGGCGACAAACAGCGCACACTTGAACGGCGAGAGCACACAGCTTCTGAACAGCATCGGGTCCTCGGTCACGGCTGCGGCCCAGTCCTCCCTCAGCTGACGAACTGAAGGGAGTAGAGCGCTGCCGCTCGGATCGCTAACCGCAGCTGGACCGGCTTGCCTTCCAGCTGCGACACTTCTCTGCCCTCCCAGCGCACCTCCTGACGGCCGCTCTCCAGCAGCGGCCTGGACTTCTCCAGGGTGAATCCCTCGATGGTTCCTCCCGACTGATCCAGAAGGGCGGCTCGGACTTCGCACTCGTCGAAGTTGCGGTAGCTCTTGGGTAGTTCCATGGGTAACGAGGCGTCGATATCCAGCATGAGCTTGGAGCCGACAAAGGTGAAGGGCCGGGTCAGGATCGTGCCCTGAAAGGGCCCTGCCAGAAGCCCCAGCCACCGATCCTCGGGCAAGGTCGCAAGAGCGATCGAGAGGGTGTTTATCTCTCCCAGCCGGTTCTTGCGCAAGCTGTGGGCGCCGCTGTAGGCCCCATAGTAGATCCAGATCTTTCCGTCGTGGAAGATAGGGCTGGAGGGAGACATGTAGCCTGCATCATAGGTCCCGATCTCTCCTCTCCCCAGGAACGGGACTCTCCGATCGATCCAGTCCCAGTGGAAGCCGTCCCGGCTCGTCATCAGGAAGATGTCCCACACCTGCTCGTGGGTCTCGTGCATCCAGAGGAATCCGACGTAGACGCCCGCGGTGATCCCGGCCGTGAAGCACATGTACTGGTAGTCCACGCGATCTAGCCGATCAGGCGCCAGCATGAGCCGGGTGGGCGTCCACTGGATGAAGTCGTCGCTTTCCGCGTAGCCCACGATCCGGATGTGGCGGTGGATACCGGGTCCGCTGATCTCGTGGGCCTGGGGGTGCCCCGGTCTCGGGTAGAGGACGTACTTCCGGCGCAGGTGGTCCCAGCCCAGGATGGTGGGGGCATCTCCCAAATTGGGGCCGTGACGAACCACCGGATTGCCGGGCCACTCCTTCCAGTGGAGTCCGTCTGGAGAAAAAGCCACCGCGGCGCCACCCGTCTGGTTGAAGATGGGGCCCTCCTGTTCCCCCAGAGCCTTGTAGCGGCGCTGGGGATCGGGGTCGTGAGGATCCTTGAAGACGTTGAAGTATACGGGGTCTCTGAAGTCCGCCAGGATGTTGTTCTTCTTCGAGCCCCGGAACTCGAAGATCCCCAGGTCGGGCTTCTCCCACTGGTACCCATCCGAGGAGACGGCGTAGCACCAGTGCATTCCTTCCTCCATCGAGCGCGGGACATACCAGGTCTTGAAGATCCTTTCCTCTTCGTCGTAGACCACGGCCTGGCCGAAGATCTGGACTCCGGTGAAGTAGTCCTTCCCGATGCCCATCTCCCAGGGCCGGTCGGCCTGGATGATGGGGTTGTCCAGGTGCTTCTGCGGCCGGCACATGAAGCGGGAGATTCGGCTGGTCTCCTCGATGAGCCAGTCGTCCAGGAAGAGCTGCTTACGGTTCCCGATGTCCAGGATCCCTGGTGAGGGTGTGGAGGCACGCTCCAGCTGAGTCGTGGCCATTGCTCCGGCCAAGGTCAGGTTGAGGGCCGACAGTCCAGCTGTAGTCTGCAGAAAGTCTCTTCGTTTCATGGGGTTTCCTTTGGATAGGAGTAGAACCGGTCGTCGAAGACGGAGCCGAAAGAGGAGTCGAGTTCCAGGAGTAGTATCCAGGCTTGCGTCTCTCCACGTACCAGAACTCCAGCTCCTTCCCCGGCAGCGGCTGGCCCTCCTGAGTGAGCCGGATGGTAAAGCTGTTGAGCCAGTTAGCCCACTCGGACTCTCCGGATCCCGTTATTGGTGGTCCAGACTTCGAGGGGAGCATTATAGGCCTTTCTACGCTTCTACGCTCACCGCCTCACCAGGAGCCGGGCTTGTAGTACGAGCTGAAAAATATTGCTGAAGAGCCGGATCAGAAAGAGTTGCTGCTTTCCTTGCGACGCAAGGTGCGGGCGTGGATGGAGCAGCAGGGGGATACCGGTGATTCCGGCTATCATGGGGAAGCCCATCGGGAGAGGAGATTTCTGGACGAGTTCTATGGCCGTCAGGTTGTCGTGAATGCGAGGCTGTATGCCGATTCAAAAGAGGCTCCGACCGTCAAATTGACCTGTCCCATCTGGCAGGCAGAGATTCGCTTTTTTTGTCTTTTCGCTTCCGCTCCCACCCCCGTCACACCCGCTTACCCCAGGGCTTCTCATCGATCTCCCAATCCACCTCATTTCAGCCCCTTTTCGAATCAGGCAAGCCGATACGCAAGGGCGGCTCCGTAGGGCACTTCGTCTGCGTGGACGGGTTTGGGCCCGTATCCGGGGAGGAGGAAGAGGCGGGGCTGCCGGGGCACGGCGAATGAAAAGCGCATCGACGAAATGGTTGAGCATAGGCTCAAGTACCTTGAGGGTGAGGATAGGAGTTTGGTTTTTTGGACATCGGGTATTGGTCAGCATTTCGGGTTTAGCGGGGAGTGAAAAATGGGGTCGAGGGAGGAGGAGGAAGAGCTTGGTCGGGGAGAAGGAGAACAGAGGATGAAATGCCCCCGATGAAGACGTCGAGATCGAAAAAAGGGCGAGAATCGAGGCGGAAAAGGATAGACGGATCTTCAATCCGCTCGGGGGGTGAGCGGCTCAGTCTTCCCAGGTCGGGACCTCGTCCCAGAAGAGCGAGTCGTCGGAGGCTCGAACGGCTTGAGCCTGCTGGGGCGAAAGCGAAGCCAGGAAGGTCTGGAGTCTTTGAGGGAAGAGTCGGGGTGGGGGAGCGCTTTGGGGTTGCTCCCAACGATCGAGGTGTTGGAGGATCTTTCGAATCACGCGAGGGTCCTCGATGAAGGCCAGAGTCCTCATTGGATGAGCGCATCGAGGACAGATCAGCGGCTGGACTTCGTAGATTCACTGGTGGATGTGAACGTCCGCTTCTCGGGGCGAAAGCGGTCGTTGATTCGACGCTTCCGAGGAAAACCTGACTGTCCGGTCGTAGGCGGAAGCTGCCGGTCGATTTCGATCAGATCGGACGCTGTAAGGTCGGGTGCGACTATCACAGGGCTTGGGCTGACACGGTCGCTAAGGCGATCTGTTCACCTAATCTAGCTAAGCCCGAATCCTAAAAGGAGACCCCAATTCTAAGCGGGCACCTCCCCCGAATTAGTGCTTGTTTGATCTCTTATAGGTGGTCGATAGGGGGCGCTAATTTGCTATCGCTCGGCTTATTTAGGCTTATTTCCTAATTAAGCGGTAACCGGCTCTTATTAACGAGCAGAGGACGGCCTATCGGCTGCTTAATAAGAGCTGAGTAGATTTTAAGCCCTTGTCCGCAGGTCGCGATACGTTAATAGGGCGATAGAAACAGCCTCGGACAGGAGACTGACGCTAAAGGAAGCGTTTAACAAGCTCGGGGCGGGCTTAGGTTTCGTCGGTGGAACCCACGCAGCTTCGATGTGGAACGCTGTATCCCTGTTCCAGAAACAAGGTCCAGGGCCTAAGATCATCCAAGGATCGACGATGCACAGGCCCGATTCGACGATAGGGTATGGAGGTCTCTCGCCCCTAGTTTTCCGGAAGGGCGCCGCTGATTGGAGCATTAACCGAAGGGAGAGCTTTCTTGTACTGACCTCACATGTCGGCCCCCTTATGTAACTTTCCCTTGGCCCTAGCCATCGCGGGGCGAAAAGCCGAGTCCCCACACTCGGCCTGGGCCATTCCAAAATGTGGGAAGTTTACTGGTGGGAGTAAACGTGGCCAAGTCCAAGCTCGCTTTCTTCAAAGAGCGCCTGAAGTTTGAACTGCGGAGACAATTTAGGGATTTCCGGAAGGATAACGTCGTCCAGCAGTGTGTCTTCAATACAGAGAAGCTGGATAGATTCTTCAATGAACACTTAGGAGTCTTTCTCGACTTAAAGGCGCTGGAGATGCTCCTCGTCGAGTCTCCTGATTCACAGGAATCCTCTTGGTGGGCAGCCTCTGAAATAGTGCGTGAACCGCCATCCCAAGAGGAACTTGAACGAGATTATCCTAGAACCGAATTGGATGATCCTCTCGGTGATCCGCCCATAGCGATCCTTCCAGCCTATAGGTCCAAGCTTGGATCTTACAGGCGGTTTTTCGTTCAATACCGACTCGAAATCGTGCAAGCGATTGCCAAGGCTCTCAAGGAATCGAAGCGTCGTCAAACTGGCTTCGCTTCTTTATCGTCAGACTCAGGCTTGAAAACCATTGGCAAAACGAGCCAACCTTTTGCACGGCGGCTAGTCCTGGAGGTCATTCACGGCTGTCTGATTCAAGGCATGGGCTACAAAGGGGTTCTCCAAGCCTTGGACGATGGAAACGATGAGTTGCAATACGATCCGCTGTTTCAAAAGTGGAGCAAGGAGCATGGCATCCACTGCTGGAACGATATCCTTCAAAACAAACGCCTTTGTCAGACCTTTCAAAAGTGCTGAGCGACCAAAGACGCGCTCTTAGATCGCAGGGACGACTCGACCAGGCGCTCTAGTGCTAGGGAGTAAGCCACTCGTGCGCTTACTTCCTCTAACCCTCCTTCGAGTAAGTCTCGCTGGACTAGACCAGTGAATTCAACCAGTTAGAGACTTACGCACTTACGTTTCCTACCAAACGCACCCGTTTCCCAGAACAGTCAGCTTAGGCTGGCACAGACTGGAAAATTCACATGCAAGGTGGTTCATCATGAATGACAAGCTCCTATCGGCAGAAGAGGCGGCCCTGATCACCGGACTCCACCCATCGACCCTCCGGAAGCTGGCATGGCAGCGTCGGATTCGCTCCTTCAAGATCCTGGGCGCTTTGAGGTTCCGACAGGAAGACCTCCAGGAGCTAGTGGTCGAACGACCCGCTCGGAAGACAAGCAGTGGACCGGTAAGGAAACGCTAGCATTTAGTGCGCAGGGCGCGCGCGCCGTTTCTGTTGGAAGGCACCGATGACTCACGATGTTATCCGGCTCTCGTTATCTTTTCCCTCAGGGACTGAGCTGAAGGTGCAGATAGCTCCTTCGGAGCTCAAGCGAGTCTTGGTTACCCTGGCCAGCCATGGCCTCCTTGGTGGTCATGAGGCCGAGTGCCTGATTCTGTTGTGCAGGCTGGAGGGTTGCTAGATGATGCTCTCTTGCCTGGACATCGCAACGGCGGCTGGCCTGGTTCCTGGGAAGAAAAGCGGACAAGAGCTCCTATTCAAGTGTCTCCGACACGACGACAGACATCCAAGCCTGTCTATTAATCAACGGAAGGATGTTTGGTTATGCGGACCCTGCGGAGAGGGTGGTGGGCCTTGGGCACTGGCAGCTTTTTTATCGGGAAATTCCCCAGAAGAGAAGCCAGCAATCATCGAGTGGCTATGTGAGCACAGGCTGCTGGAGAGTGCGGACAGCGGCTCTCGATTGGTAGGCACCTACGTCTATGAAGACGAGAACCGCAAGCCGCTGTTTCGGGTTGAGAGACATGAGCCCAAGGACTTCCGGCAATCCAGACCCAACGGCACGGGAGGATGGACTCCTGGAGTTAAGAATGCCCGGAAAGTTCCCTACCGTCTTCCTGATTTCCTATCTCACGAGACGGTCTATATCGTCGAAGGCGAAAAAGACGTAGATGCACTGTGGGCCCTCGGAATACCCGCGACCACAAACCCTATGGGAGCCGGTAAATGGCGCGACGACTTCGGCAGTTACTTTCGGGAGAAACAAGTCGTAATTGTGCCCGACAACGATGCATCAGGTACGGAGCATACGCGTCAAGTGGCTGTGTCGCTGTTTCCTGTCGCGAAAGCCGTCAAAATCCTCGAACTGCCTAACCTCCCCTTAAAAGGTGATGTCTCCGATTTTCTGGCGTCCGGTGGAAATAGGGAGCGATTTAGTGAGCTGTTGAAGTCAATCCCCTCGGTGACAAGCAGAGAGATAGACAAATGGAAAGCTAAAGAATCGCCCGATAAGGGACCTTTTGTCGCTTCGGTCGCTTATGTCGCAGAGCCTGTAGAGTCCGAAATCAAGGTCCCTGAGTGGCCAATACTGGCTCCGGAGGCCTATCACGGCCTTGCCGGGGACTTCATTAAGACCGTGGAACCCGAGACTGAAGCAGATCCGGCTGCGATTCTAATCCAACTACTCCTATATTTCGGAAATGCCATTGGGAGGAGCGCTCACTTTGTGGTGGAGGCAGATCGCCACGGTCTCAACGAATACGCCGCTTTGGTGGGCCGAACCTCAAAGGGGCGGAAAGGAACCTCCCGAGGACATGTCACCAAGGTCTTCGAGGGGATCGATCCAGATTGGGTTCGGGATCGGATTCAGATTGGCCTCAGCTCGGGCGAAGGGCTGATCTGGGCGGTCCGTGACGCAATCGAAAAGACGGAGCCGATCAAGGAGAAGGGACGGTACACTGGTCAATACCAGACCGTCCAATCCGATCCCGGCGTCACAGACAAGCGCGTGCTCATCGTAGAAGAAGAGTTCGCGTCCCCCCTTCGTGTATTGAACCGCGATGGTAACACTCTGTCTGCTGTCATCAGGAGTGCCTGGGATTCAGGTGATCTCCGGACACTGACCAAGAACTCTCCTGCCAAAGCTACCGGTGCCCACATCTCCATCATCGGACACATATCGAAGGATGAACTGCTTCGCTACTTAGATCGCACCGAGGCCGGAAACGGTTTCGGTAACCGATTCCTCTGGCTCTGCGTTAGGCGCTCTAAGGTGCTTCCTGAGGGAGGATCTGTCGATCCGGCGGCTCTCGAGGCATTGACCGGTCGTTTTCGCCATGCCGTGTCCTTTGCCCACGAGGCGAGGGAGATTCGCCGAGATGAAGAAGCTCGGGAGGTCTGGTGGGAAGTATATCCGGAACTCTCGGAGGAGAAGCTGGGGCTGCTCGGAGCGATGATTGCTAGGGGTGAGGCGCACGTTATGCGACTTGCAGCCATCTACGCTCTTCTCGATGAATCGACTCTGATCCGTAAGGATCACTTATTTGCTGCACTGGCCTTGTGGGACTACTGTGAAGCCTCAGCCCGCTACATCTTCGGAGAAGCACTCGGTGACCCGGTCGCGGATGAACTGCTGAAGGCCATTCGGAATTCTCCCCAGGGATTGACCCGGACAGAGATCCGAGACTTCTTTAAACGCCATAAGTCCAAACACGACATCGATAGAGCATTGGGATTCCTTCTTAGCCAGGGCCTTACCCGGCATACAACAGAGGAAACCGGAGGCCGCCCGGTAGAAAGGTTTCTTGCCCTTAGGGACATAGTGACATAAGCGACCGAAGCGACAAAAGGGGGCTTCTGTCGCATATGTCGCGGAGATAGAGATGAATTATCTAACAATTGCGAAGAAAGTGAGCCTTTCCAAGAAGCCCGATCCGGGACAGGATCGGCGTGGAGTTGCTCTCCATGACGAGCTAAGTGACCTCTACCTGTCGGCAGTTTCAGAAGTGAACTCTACGTGGCAACCGGCAATCGGACCCTTCATTCACTCAGGCTACTCAGAGCTGCAAAAGAAGGCTGAATCTGCCTGCAAGGAATTAGATCGAGCCTGGCGAGCGGTGGTTAGTGGGAAGGCTGATGTTACTGATTTCCAGCAGGCCTTGGATAAGTGGAAGAGCTTGTACCGGGAACAGATGGAGACCTTCAAACGGCATGGGCATACCTGGTCTGCCAGCCCTCAGGAGTGGCACTTCGAGAAGACCGACCGAGGAGCCCTGGGACGACGCTCTGATGGCAGACGCACGGTCTACTGGCCGACCGAGGAGTCACCTTGATCGGAAAGCCTGTCGCCCTGATCCAGGTTCCCAATCAGCTGTTCTACCGTGGTTCCGATCATGGGAAGTCGTGTTCGAGAACGCTAAGCCGCCTCTTGAAAAAGTGAGTCAGAAGTGCAAGTGTTGCGACTAGTAACGAAGGTCGAGCTGGCGAGTTCCAACGACGAAGTGCGGCAACGGCTCCAGCGGCTGGAAGCCCTGATTCTGCTGGCCCTTCGTAACCGTGCGAATAAGGCAGCAACCCGAACCTTTAAGGAGGTACAGCCGCATGGTCGGAAGTGATCAGGAGCGACACCTCGCACTATACAGCCGAGTCTCTACCGAGATACAGGTTGACCGGGATGCTCTTGCGAACCAGAAGGAAGCACTAATCAGGTACGCGAAGCGGCAGGGAAAACCCTTCAGGTATTACTGCGACGCCGGTTTTTCGGCAAAAGACACGAAACGTCCAGATTTTCAGCAGATGATGGCCGAGGTTGGTGAGGGAAACATTGATGCCATCGTTGTTACCAAGCTCGATCGGATTTCTCGTAGCCTTGGTGATTTACTGTCGATAATAGACAGGCTGGAAGAAGCCAAAGTCGCGTTTGTGTGCCTGACGCAGAACTTCGATACAGCAACGCCAGTTGGGCGTTTCTCCCTTCACCTATTAGGATCAGTCGGTCAGCTGGAGCGCGAAATGACGGCTGAGCGGGTGGCCGAAGCGATGAGAATCCGGGCTCAGCGCAAGCTCTGGAATGGTGGACCTGTCCCATTTGGCTTTGAGCACGACCGACAGGAGAAGACGTTGAGGGTCAACTCGAAGGAATCTTCTGTCGTCCGAATGATCTACGACTATTATGTGGAGACAGCTTCACTTCGCGGCACGGTTCATCATCTTAACAGCGAAGGATACCGGACAAGATCGGGTAAGTTTTGGCCAACCCAGACGGTAAGGAGGATACTCACGAATCCGCTCTACTACGGAGCCATGGCTTACAATCGCAGGAAGTCGAAAGGTAGCACCTCAGAGCCTAGACCCGCAGAGCAGCACATTCTCATCGAGGGCGTTTTCCCCTCGATGATTTCAAAAGACCAGTTTGATCGAGTTCAGCAAATCATCATCGCCCAACAAGGCAAGACTCCGGCAACAAAGGGCTCGATCTACTTGTTGAGCGGTCTGGTGCGCTGTGGCAAGTGCGGTGAAAAAATGTATGGCTACACGATCCGACCCTCCGGGGGACGACCCAAGTACCAATACTACAGATGCAATGGGCATATCTCGAAGGGAACGGCCTGTTGTTCCGGCAACAGCATCGAGCTGGGAGTCCTCGAAGAAATCATTCTTGCTGAGCTTGAAAGTTTCAAGACGGACCCCGACAAGATCGCCAAACGAGCACTCACTGTTTCAAGTCCAGTGCCCGATGGGCAGGACCGAAGAACTCCGGGTACCCCTGAACTTCAGAATCAATTGTCGAGATCGAGAAAGAAACGCGATCGACTGATTGATTTGTTTCAGGAGGGCATGATTACGAAGGGCGAGTTCTCTCAGCGTGCGTTGAATCTGGATCAAGAGCAGACGGGTCTTGAGCAGCGTCTGGTTTCTCTAAGACGCGAACCTGAGGACGATCCCCAGCCAGACTTTCAGCAGGTGTCTAAGGCCCTTGGCTCTCTATCCGACGTGTTGCGGAGTCTAGATACGGGCCAGCAGAAAGAACTCTTGCGTACCGTCATCGGCGATATCACGGTAGACGCTTCCCACGTGAAGTATTCCGTCTACGCACTCCCCACACCGTTTTTAGTTTGCGACTGCACGGGCAGACGTTCAGACGTTCAGACGTTCAGACGTTCAGACGTTCAGACGTTCAGACGTTCAGACGTTCAGACGGATTATCCAAGTCTTGGATCAGTCGAAGCGTTCCAGCATCAACGGAGCCAGATCGACAACGGGTTGCTCGCCGGTGACGATCTGCGCAACCAGCTTCCCGGTCATAGGTCCCAGAGAAATCCCGATCTTTCCGTGCCCACTCGCTACGATCAGGTTCTCCAGCTTGCGGGTGCGTCCGATGATGGGTAGCCCGTCCGGGGTAGCGGGCCTGAGACCTCGCCAGATTTCGATAAGCTCCATGTTGTCCAGGCCAGGCAGATACTCGCGAGCGGAACGGGTGATGGCGTCTACCCGAGGGCGATTGATCGTCAGGTCCAGACCTGCTAGCTCCAGAGTCCCAGCGAAGCGAAGCATCTCGTCCATGGGTGCGGCGGCGATCTTCTTCTCGAAGAGCATCAGGGGACGTCCTGGGCAGGTGGGTGGAGACTTGATCGTCACGCTGTAGCCCTTGGCCGCCTGGATCGGAATCCTGAGACCCAGCTCTCGTACCAACACTGGCGACCAGGCTCCGGCTGCCAGGACCACTTGATCTGGATGATAGTCACCTCGAGTCGTCACAACCGTCGAAATCCTCCCGCCCGAGGTTTCCATCCCGAGGACTTCGGTGAAGGTCTTCAGCCTGGCCCCCTGACCCTCGACTATGCTTGCTAATTGCTTCACGAAACGATCTGGGATTAGCTGGGCGTCTTCGGGATAGTTGATGCCCCCCACGACTGATGGAAGCAGGTTGGGTTCGAGGGCGTGGACTTCATCCGCGCCCAGCACCTCGGGGTGTAAGCCAAACTCGCCCAGCAGTTCGGACTCCTTGATCCCCTTCTTCCAGGATGACTCGCTCTTGAAGATCTGCAGCCAACCTTTCTGCTGAAAACCAAAATTGAGATCCTCGTGTGCGGCCAATTCCTGGAAAAGTTTGAGGCTACCGCCCTGAAGCTCTAGAAGGGTTGGAATGGCGCGCCGCATAGGGGCTTCCCGGCAGGCGACACGAAACTTACGCAGCCAACCAAGAAGCTCGCGGTCGAGTCGAGGTTTGATGTAGAGGGGGCTCACCGGGTCCAGCATCCACCTGAGTCCCTGACCCAGCACCCCGGGGGCCGTCAAGGGTACGGAATGGCTTGGAACCACCAGTCCAGAGTTACCGTACGAACTTCCGGCGCATATGTCCTGCTTTTCGACCAGCGTGACTCGAGCGCCCTGCCGTTGCAGGTAGTATGCTGAGCAGACTCCGATGACCCCACCGCCAATAATGAGAACACCGTCACCATCTCCCACTGGCCGCACCTCCCACCTGAAAGAGTACCCTCACACAGGTCATGAGTCCGCCGACAACACCTTGATCCTTTCGAAGGCGCGTCCCAACTCGTCGGCTTCGAAGTTCGGCCATTCGACGTCACTACCCGAGCCGTCGACGGCCTCAACCCCAGCTCCCTCTTCCAAAACCTCACCAATGGCGACCGCAGAGATCCCTGCCCGCGCCATACTTTCCAGAAGCGCCTTGGACGGTCCTGGATCGCAGGTAAGAAGCAGGCTCCCGGAACCAATCAGGCCGAAAGGATGTATATCCAGAAGCGCACAGATCCTCTGCGTCTCCTTGAAGACGGGAATCTGGTCCATCTCTATTCGAAGCCGATTGCCCCCCGCTGCGCTGAGTTCCTGCAGAGCTGTGGCCAGTCCTCCTTCAGTCACGTCGTGCATTGCTGAGGCGCTCTGGGCGGCGATCCGAGCTTCCGCTAGAATGCTGATCCCGGGATCGAAAAGAAACTCCTGACATCTTCGGATCTCCGATTCGCTCATTCCCAGTACCCTCAACTCCTCTGCACACTCTCGTGCCAGAACAGAGGTTCCCTCCACAGCCACCCCTTTTGTGAGTATGATCTGGTCCCCCTTCGTCATCCTTCGCTTATCGATCAGGCCTTCTTTTTCTACGGTGCCCACCATCTGTCCTACCGCAATCGGCTTGCTGACCGCTTCGGTGATCTCGGTATGACCTCCGCAGAGAGTAATTCCGAACTCCTTGGACACCTGATGCAGCTCCTGTATCAGGGTATGAATCTCGGCAGCTGTTGAGCCAACTGGGAAGAGAAGGGTCGTCAGTAGCCAGCGGGGAGTAGCCCCAGAGGTGGCAATGTCGTTGGCGTTGATGGCAAGGGTGTAGTAACCCAGTCGATCCTCGGCGAAAGTAATGGGATCGGACTTGAGAACGATCACATCTTCGTTCTTCGGAGGCATCACGGCCGCCGTGTCCTCGCCCATTCCAGGAGCGATCAGCACCGTCGGATCGTCGAGAGAATGCTCCTGGAGAAACCGATCCAGGAAATCATTGGGCAACTTCCCTGCAGGCAAGGGGCGAAGATAGCGAACCAGGTCTTTCAGCTCGGGGAGTTGGTTGATGACGTAATCCGGCGAGGACTGGCTCGAAGCAGCACCATCTCCTCCGTTCGTGAGCAGGACGGTCGGGGCACCCGCCCGATTTCCGGCATCGATATCCAGGATGAAGTCTCCAACCACCAGCATCTGGTCGACCCGCACTTCCATCTTCTCAGCTGCCAGCAGGACACCCGCCGGACTGGGTTTGGGTTCCACTTCTTCGTCCCGAGAAATGGAGATCTCGAAGTGGCTCTCCTTGATCCTCTGGAAATTCTGCAACGCTCGTTGGATCGATCGGCGACTGTTGCGGCTGATGATACCCAGAGGAATCTTCAGGTTCGCCAGATAGAGGATCAAATCCTCCGCCCCGGAATTGGGCTCCGATCTGGAAGCTGCCTCAAACTCGAACTGGTCGAGCTGGTCGAGTGCCCTTCGCTTCTCAGGGGGAGACATCGTCTCCTGGATGAACTCCAGTATGAACTGATCGGCGGGGCATCCAATCGATTTTCTAAAGCTGAGGAAGTCCAGCGAATGTGGTCTGGTCAGGGTGCCATCGAAATCGAATAGTACGGCCTCAACGCGCATGCGGCAGCGTCCCTTCAATCGACCAACTGACCAAACTCAAGGACCGACTCAATCCGACGGGCCGCAGCCAGGAGAGCCCCTCCCTGAAGTCTCGGTGCTGCCAGTTGAATCCCAAGCGGCAAGCCTCGTTTAGACAGACGGACCGGAAGCGTTACCGTCGGATATCCGGTGTGTGTCCAGATCAGACTGAAACGCGGATCGCCCGTGGAATTGATGCCAGCCGGTGCAGGTCCGGCCGCAGAAGGCGTCACCAGCACATCGAAATCACCGAACAGTTCATCGATTGCTTGCCTCAGACGCACCCGGTAGGAAGCAATCCGGGCAAGCTCGTCAGCCGAGACTCGCCTCCCATCCAGGATCAGATTTCGCAGCTTGGGCGGATAGGCCTCACCATAGCGTGCATAGAACTCCTTATGCGAGGTCACCACCTCGGCCGAGATCAGAGAGGTGTGGTTCGCATAGGCTTCTGCTGTTATGGCAGGCAATCGGCAGCGCTCGGCTTGAAAACCGGCTTCAGCCAGCTTCTCATAGAGCGCCTCGAGAGCATCCTGCATCTCGTCCTCAGGCGGAGTGGTAAACAGGTCCTCGACGAAACCCAGTCGGACTTTGGACGGTGGGGCTGGAATGGGCTCGCCCTCCAGAGCCGAAAAGACTTGCTGCATGTCTTCGACGCCAAGCGTAAAAAACCCCAACGTATCTACACTTGGTGAAAACGGGAATACGCCTTGAGTGGAAAGGCGCGCATAGGTCGGCTTGAAGCCCACGACCCCACAAAAGCTGGCCGGTCGGTTGACGGAAGCAACCGTCTGACTGCCAATGGCCACACGGACCATGCCACACGCCACCGCCGCTGCTGAACCACTGCTGGAGCCACCGGGAGTGTGCTCCAGGTTCCAGGGATTGCGGGTAGGTCCGGGGTCCAGATAGGCAAAAGTTGTGGTCACCGTCTTGCTGAGGACGAAGGCCCCCAACTCAAGGAAACGACCGACAATATCGGCGTTGGTGGGCACGGCTTCGGCAGGAACAAAATCGGCGTTGCAGCGGGTCGGCTGGCCCGCCACATCGATGATGTCCTTGACTCCGAGAGCCCATCCACTCAGAGGGCCCGGCGAAGCTCTTTCCAGCTTCCGACGTGCGCCGGCTTCGTCCCAATCTACCAGCGCGTTGACCCGAGGTTCCCTTCTTGCAATCCGCTCCAGATGACCTTCAAATGTCAGTGGGTTCATCACAGATTCTCCATTGACCGCCGCTCCCGATCACTCTTCGGCACGAGCACGATATTCCTCCTCGAGTACCCCCATTAGGACCAGATCATGCCAGCTTCCCCGGGAGAAGTGCCAGTCCCGGAAGGCACCCTCCTCGCGAAAACCGCACTTCTCATAGCAGCGGACTCCCCGATGATTGGAACGCAGAACTCGGAGACCGACCCGGTGTAGTGCGAGCTCCTCGAAGCACACCTTCAAGAAGAGCCCGATAGCCTCGGTTCCGATCCCTTTCGAGAGAGACTGAGGCTGGCCGATGACAATACCCAATTCGGTGTTCCTTCTCCGAAGGTCGAGGTGCTCGTATCCGATGTGTCCGACATACCCGTCATCTTGCGTCCTGCAGATCACGAACTTTCGGTTTTCAGGGTCGGTGTTGTGTACTTGTGCCTCAACAAAGGACCTGGTCTCCTCCAAAGACTCGGGCCAGATATAGGCCGCGGTCCACCAGCAGATTTCATCCAGGGTCCGCCATTTGTGGATCGCCTCAAGGTCTTCGATGCGGTATTCGCGCAAGTAGACGGATTCGCCTACGATGTGCGGCATGCTTCCTCCTTTCGAACCTAGCGGCCGCCGCGGGAGAATGTTGGCGGCTTCAGGGGGCTCTACCCACTGTCGACCGAGCCCGCTTTCGACTCCTGACGATTTCTACCAGCCACGAATCAAACAACAGCTGGAACACATGGTAGCTGACGCAGGGGATGGTGGCGAAGGAAAACGTCGGGAAGAACTCAGCACAGACATATAGGGCTGCCGGCAGCGTCTTCTGAGCGCCGGTGAAGACGAAGGCAAGACGGTCGGAGCGCCCCCACCCCAAAGCCTTCCCCTGGACCCAGCAAAGAACCACCGCCGCACCATGTACTGCGATAACAGCAACAATCAAGGCGCTGAGAGCGGACATTGCCAGGCGATCGCCTCCGACCCTGACCCCCGTGACGCCGGCCGTTACAGCTGTAAAGACGATGAGGACGGTGAGCAAACGGGAAAGTACCGAAAGGACGACTTTATGTCGAGAGAGCAGACTGCTAACCCCTCCGACCCGAGTCAGGACTTGACCCACAACCACCGGCAGGATCACGACCAGTGCCAGCTTGGGCACCATCTCAAAGGGATCCAGGGAGATGAAGCTTCCAGCCGTGACGAAAAGGATCATCGGCGCCACCACGAAGCTAAGCATGTTGCTGGCAATCGTGACCACTAGCGCGAAGGCGTCATTGCCACCCGCCAGCCGCGTCCAGATGACCGCCGAGGCCAGGGTAGTGGGCATGGCCGAGATCACCAGCAGGCCAAGAGCGAGGTCGCTGCTGGTCGGCGCCAGCAGGATCGATGCGAAGTAGCCGAGTGAGGCGACGATCAGATAGCCTCCGAAGACAGCCGTCAGAACCTGTAAAGGACGTTTGAGGGATCGAAGAAACTGCGTGCTGTCCAGGGCGAGGCCGTTGAGCAGCATGACAGCCGCGACATTCCATCCGGGGTCGACCCATCGGATGAGCCAGTCGAAGTGATCAGGCCAACGCAGGCCGAGCGCCACTGCAACTGTGAGCACGATTACGAACCAATGCCTTGCCAAGCTTCTCATGCTGGAACCTGTGCCACTTTCCCGTGATCAGGAGCAAGAAGCCTACAACCTTGGGATGAGTCGATTCAAACAGAGTTCCGAAGTCGGGGCCCGGGGGCTGGACTGTCTAGAGAGAAACCCCATTCCCGGACCTTCGCATCAATCGGTGACCGGGACGTGCGAGGTTCCACCGCTAGTCAGAGGACTATCGTTCTTTATCCGCTTCCATCCGGAGTGAGTCGAGGGTCAGATTGAATTGGAAGAGACCTTCCGACATTCGTTCACTGAGATCGGTAGACAGTAAACCTGGATCCAGAATCTGATCCAGTTCCGCGCTCGGCTTCGGAGTACCCAGACCCAGAACCGAGCCAAATCTACCGCGGATACTCTCGCTCAGCTCTGCAACAAAGGCTCGACGATCTTCCCTCTCGGTCATTTGAAGAGTCTGGAGCTGTTCGGACTCGGATTCCGGGGGACGGGAAAGCAGCGGAAAGGAGAGTGTGAAATCGACTCCTTGCTTCGAAACGAGAACGCTTTCAGGAGAGATCTGCCTTACCTCGAAGCCCTTGATCTGGTCGCCCACTGCATACCATCTGGCGCTCCTTTGGGATTCTCCACCAAGAAATCGGCTGCTTTCGCCCTTCTGGATCACGCCGTAGAGAGCGAGTTCGGGGGGAGCCACCTCGGTGGTTGTCGCTCCGCCAGCTTGCGCCTGCCCTCCCAGGACGGTCATCAGCACTGCCAGGGACAGGGGACGAAATACAGGCTTAGACAGACTTCCTACCAACCTCTGTAGACACATTTGGCTTCTCCCTTTGGGGTGGAGACTACGAGGCAGGAAGTTCTTGGAGATCTGAATCCACTGGGGACTGCGACGAGTCGTTCTCTAGGATCTACTGGACACCAATGTTGAAGGCCGAGAAGCTCTCACATAGGAGGCCGCCCGTCTCCGGGTTCAGTAGGCGGACTCCCAAAGCAACGGTGCCGCTGAGAGAATCAAGTACTCGCTGATCTACTTGGAAAAGCTCCCCCAGGCCTGCCTCAACCAAATCCCAGTAGAAGTGGCCTGGTAGTTCGACACTGCCATCCGACCCATCGTTGATCACCGATGCTGGTGGGAGATCCGAAGAAGAGGGAAACTCTAGCCACACCTTCCACTCGGTGGCGAGTTGATCCTCTCCTTGATTCTCGACGACGAAGGTTTGGAGATCCACTGTATCTCCGAGCCAATAGCTCTCCTGTGTCATCTGGGTCTGACAGGTGATCTGGGAACCGTCCTCAGCTCCCAGTAGAGAGGAGCCTGAGAACAGGAGACTTAGTCCCATCATCCAAACCAAACAGGCGTGGCGTCGGGACAGCGTCTTTACGGAGTTTTCCTGAGACATAGACCGATCGTGGAGTTTGGTCCGAAGACCCGAACTCTAAATTCCTTCCTCACGGAACTTGATCGGTTCGACTCAGTTTAGAGTGTGTGACGACAAACACAAAACGGGGCGCACAGGCGAGATTATTTCAAATCTGGTGGATGATTCGAGGTGGAAGCTCTACAGATTTGTGGGGTGAGAGTTGAGCTGGACCGGACCATCGGCTGAAAGCCAATAGGTGTTTTCGATTCGCAGACCCCCCTGGAGCTCGGGGTTGTAGAACGCCGGCTCAACCGAGATCACATCACCCAGTCGGAGAACGTGATCACTCTCGGGTATGAGACGCGGATTCTCGTGCCCACCCATGCCGACGCCGTGCCCCAGATGATGCCAGAAGGTACCCGCGGAGAGGGGATCTTTTTCCAGAAAGTCGCGGACCAACTGGTAGGCTTCACGAGCTGGACGACCTGGTTCGAGTAGAGTTTCGGCCAGCTCCAGCGCTTGACAGACGATTTCGCGGCCTCGCTCCTGCACTGCTGTGGCAGGACCCACTGCCATTGCTCGGCACAGGTCTGCTCCGTAGCCCCAGCATTCTGGAAAAAGGTCATAGACACACAAGTCACCCGACTCGATTCGGCGATCGACGGGAGCTCCGCCCTCCGTCAGACTCCTGGGACCGGTTGCGAAATCACCACCGAACTCGATCGGACCACCTGCCTGAGCGATCATGGCTCCTGAGATCTCGATGTAGAGCTCGATCTCCGACACTCCTGGTTGAATCACTTCGCGAGCGCGGCTGAATCCGGCTTCGGCCACCGCAGAAACCTGGCGAATAACATCGACCTCGTCCGGATCTCGGCTCCGGCGCAGATCCGCAAGCTCGGCAGACACATCAACAATCTCGCACTGCGGCAGACAGTCACGGAGCAAATCGATAGCCATTCCATTGGTCGAATCCTTTTCGACGCCGATTCGTTTCGCCGAGTGCCCCTTCAGCCTGGGTGCGAGCGCTAGAATGGCCTCATACCAGGGCTGGTCCAGAACACGCCGCGGAGAATAGGATTCGAAGGGAACCACCTCCGCACTGACCGGCGGAGTAGCCGAATCGGTAGCTAACAACGGCGTGGAGTCTGCATCGACCCACAAAAACACTGGAGACCCGGACTTCAGCACCACCGCCTCCAGGTAGCACACGTTGCGGCTATCAGTGAGCAGGAGCGCATCCCATCGACTCTCCTGCATCAGGTTCCGCACTCGAAGCAACCGACCCTTGCACCCTTCCGGCGTCAACATCGTAATGTTCTCCTCAGATTGATTCGACACAACCCGCCAGCCCTGAAAGGCGCGTGACTGGCTATCCACTCACATTCAAACTGCCTCTGGTTCGGCGACAGCAGGCGGTGCTGGATCGTGAATCTCGAGACGGCTCCAGCTCGCGCGCTGCGACCGGATTGTATCCGGATTGGGCCACTGAAGTGGATGAGTCAGGTCGACTTGCTGTCCCGCCTTCCAAACGGCTCGTGCTTCAAGTCGGCGCCCAATGCGACGCATCTGCGACTGGCAGTCCTCCAGGTCCAGATCAACCGACTGCAGAGAGAACACGGCAATATCAGCTTCGCGCCCGACTTCGAGCGTTCCGATTCGATCCTCCCAACCAATAGCCCGGGCCGGTGTAGTGGTGGAGGCTCTGATTACTTCTGGAAGCGGGAGTCCTAGATGCAGCAGCCGCGTCATCACGGTCGCCATGTCATAGGCCGGCCCCTCGCAGGTCAAACTGTGCATATCGGTGCTAATGATGTCAGGCCAGAACCCCTCCCTGGCACAGATTTCACCTACGGTCCAACTGAAGGCCCCCACACCATGTCCCAGGTCGAAGAGGACACCGTTCTCACGTGCCGACTTAACCGCGGGGTGGACCCGCCGGGTCGTCGGATCGATCACGCTGCTGGGGTATCCATGGAAACAATGCGTATAGACATCGCCTGGAAGCATCTTTCCGGGGCAGTCTTCCAGGGGAATGGAGGACGAAGTATGGTGTACCATCAGCGGCAATTCGACGGCCCGTGCCGCCTCCAAAGCGCGGCGAAAGGACTCCGCCTCATTGCGTCCCTCGTCGGCAAGGTTACTCGACAGGCGCACCTTGACGCCCACAATCACCTCGCGATCAGCTTCGATGCAATCGACACATCCTCGAGTGTCCACCAACTTGAGCGATTCGAGTTCTCCGGGAATGCTGGGGTGTCCCCCCAGGGTACTGAAGGAGAGTCCAGTACAAGAGATGTTCAGAAAGGCTAGCAGACGGGTCTTGAAACGATCGATGGCATAGCCGCGAAGACCCGGGTAGGTGGAACAGCCAGCGCTGCCGGCGTCCACTGCAGTGGTCACTCCTCGTCCCAGGCAGTAGCGATCTACCGGCACTCCGAGCGGAGTCGCCAGATGGTACCCGTGCACATGCAGATCCACCAAACCAGGCGTCACAATCTGGCCCGCGGCATCGAAGCTGGCATCCGCTTCAGACGGATCCAAGCGAGGAGCGATGAGTGAAATTCGGCCGTCTTTGACGGCAATGTCACACACCTCGTCTCGATCTTGAGCCGGGTCGAGCACCCTGCCACCCTGGATGATCCAATCGTATTTCTTCGGTTCCATTCCTACTCGCGTGCTTCCGGGACTGATTACTGCTTACTGCTCTTACTGCTCTTACTGTTCACTGTTCACTGTTCACTGTTCACTGTTCACTGTTCACTGTTCACGATTCCTCGATCGCCGCTCGTCCCGGGAACCTGCGTTGTAGGCACAGATGGAATATGGTTGGCATGGTTCGTTCCTTTGCCGATTTCGCGGAACTCAAGCAGTCCGCGCCTTCCGCGCCTATTCTATAGAAATGTTCTACAGACCTGAACTTCACTAAGAGGTCGCAGGTCTCTTCTCCCTTGCGAACCAGTCAGGTCGTTCGCGGCTCTGCCGGGTATGGTCTCGTGATACTGGCAGTTCACCCGCGGTAGACCAGCGGGTGAAACGTTGCCCCCCGGGTGAAACGTTGCCCGCCCCATGGTGAGCCCGATCACGAAAAAACATCGCTGCTCTCTCTATAATGGCACTCGGCAACACGAAGGAGGGAGAGACCAGATGAAAAAGCCAGCGCCAACCCGAAACCACGTGAAGAGGCTACTTCGGGACGAGTCCGGACAGACGCTCGTAGAATACGCCTTGATGCTCGTGCTCTTAGCATTGTCGGTCTCAGGGGCCTTTCCACCAGTCGCCGGAGCGATCTCTACGGTCTTTACCGACGTCCAGACAACACTTTCACCCTAGGAGCCAAGCCGGTGCAGCAAGGAAGGCGGTTCTGCATGAAGCGTTTAAGCCTTGTGGGAGGTGCGGAGAAAAGTATGATGCAAGCAAAACGAGAATCTGGCAGTGTCGTCATCGCTGTAGCAGTGCTACTACCGCTATTTTGTGGCTGTTTGGGCATGGTCCTGGATATTGGCTCTCTCTACTACCGGAATCGTCTCATACAAACGGCGGCGGATGCGGGCGCCCTCGCCGCGGGTCAGGAACTCAAGCGAAAAAACTATTCCGATATCACTCCAGCCGGAAGAGAGCAATCAGGCGAAAATGGTTATGACATAGGCAATAGCACCATCGACGTGAATCGCCCGCCCATAAGCGGCTCTTTCGCGGGTGACAATAATTTCGTCGAGGTATTGATCGATAACAATGCCAGCAACTTCTTCATGAAAGCCCTCGGTTTCGACAGTACTCAGGTCTCTGCTCGGGCCGTGGCCGGGTTGGTACCCGGCGGTTCCGGCTGCATCTACGTCCTCGACAACAGCGCGGCTAAGGCATTAGAGGTCACCAGTGGGTCCAGCATCCAGGCCGACGATTGCTGTGTCCAAGTGAACTCGAACAGTTCGAATGCCCTCTCAGTCACGAGTGGATCCAGCTTGACGGCCGACTGCATCAACGTAGTCGGGGATTACGAGGATGGCGGAGGCACCATCAGTCCAGAGCCCAGCACGGAGGGGGACCCGTTACCTGATCCGCTGGAGGATCTTGCCCCACCCGACGATACCGGCCCCTGCGACCATACCGAATTCACACTCAGCGGCCAGACCGCCACACTTTCTCCCGGCATCTACTGCGGGGGCCTTTCTATCGAGAGCGGCTCGGATGCAACCCTTCAGGAAGGCAATTACATCTTGCGGGGAAAAGGCCTGAAAGTCTCCAGCGACTCCAGCATTGAGGGCACAGGCGTGTCCTTCTACAACACCAGTGGCTCGGGGTACGGCTACGAGGCCATCTCGATCGAAAGCGGCAGTCAGGCGCGTCTCTCGGCCCCATCGACTGGTTCGATGGAGGGGGTCCTCTTCTTTCAGGACCGCGATGCCCCGTCTGGTTACGACAACAAGATCCAGAGTGGCTCTACTTCCTGGTTTGAAGGGGCGCTCTATTTCCCGACTCAACACGTGATGTTCCATAGCAACACATCGGGGGGGGGGGAGGAGCCGCCTGGACCATGATTATTTCAGCCACTCTGGAAGTCTCCAGCGGAACAAATCTCGGACTGGGGTGGGACTTAGCCAACAGTGCAGTCCCATCACCCATCAAGAGAATCTCTTTGGTCGAATGACGGACGAACCAGAAATGATGGACCAAGTCTCGGATCGAATTGCAGCAATGGGCGGAAGTCGAGGTAGCGCCCTCGTTGAATTCGCCCTGGTACTGCCTCTCCTGGCGATGTTCCTACTCGGTGCGCTCGATTTCGGTCGATTCCTGTACGAGGGAGTTTCGGTAGCCGGTGCCGCCAGTGCCGGTGCTTTGTATGGATCCTTCGATGATGTGACTTCCCTGGATGTTGCGGGGATGAAGGCCATCGCAGAACAGGAGGCTGCGAATCTAAACGGTGCGGCCGCCACGGTTGAGCGATTCTGTGAGTGTCCCGGTGGCTCGAGTGTGGCTTGCAACGGTACCTGTACTGAAGGAGGTCTCCACATCTATGTTCGGGTCGGGGTGGAGGCGACCTTCACTCCTCTGTTCACCCATGTCGGACTCCCCGGCTCATTCGATCTAGAGCATGAGGCCGTCATGCGCGCGAGGTAGCCAGAAAATGCGTGGCAAACCACTAGCAGAACATGGGTTCGTCGGGTCAACTCCCAAAAACCGGCGGTCTCTGGCCTCCCAAAAGAATAATCGCGGAAGCGTCGTGGTCGAGGTAGCACTCGGGCTTTTGCTGTTCATGACCTGCCTCTGTGGCGTCATGGATTTCGGCCGTGTGGTCTGGTGCTACAATTCCATAGCCTTCGCGGCTCAAAAAGGCACTCGTTACGCCATTGTCCACGGGGGTATCAGCAATTATCCGGCTACGACGGCCCAGATCGAAAGCATCGTCGAAAGCTCTGCCGTTGGACTCGACCCGAATTACCTGACTGTCACGACAACCTGGGAGCCAGACAACACACCGCGCAACGTAGTGCAGGTTGCAGTCAGCTACGATTTCCACTCTCTCGTCCCCATGTTTCCCAGCATCATCACCCTCACGAAAACCTCGCGAATGAGTGTCCAATACTGAGCCAAGATGGCCCTCTGGTTCGCCTCTGCTCCCATCCCCGTCACACAATCTTGACCCCGGACTCCTCATCGATCTTCCAATCCACCTCGTTTCAGCCCCTTTCTGATCTCGATTGTTCCATCAAAGAGGCCGGTTTGGACTACTAACGCATCTTGGGCATCGCCAACAAAGCCAGGACAGGCTTCCGAAGTTGACAGCCAGGAACGCCCTGGATAGACTCGCGGCGCAGCTCGGGCTTGCGGGTACAGAGTCCCCTATCGGAAGGAATAGAGTTCATGTCTGAACGGATGACGGCCATCCGCAAAATGAGACCGGAAAGAGGGCTCGAGGTAGTCGAGGTTCCTATACCCGAGGTGGGAGAGGAGGAAGTTCTGGTGGCAGTTGAGGCCACCAGCATCTGCGGTACCGACTTGCACATCTGGAACTGGGATGAATGGAGTGCACAGCGGGTCAAACCTCCCCTGACTTTAGGGCACGAGCTCGCCGGGACGGTCGTCGAATTAGGGCGCAACGTCACCCACACCAAGGTGGGGGACTATGTCTCGGCCGAGAGCCACATTACTTGCGGAATGTGCTTTCAGTGCCGCACCGGCCAGGCACATATGTGCCCTTCCACCCGAATTCTAGGGATCGATCTTGATGGAGCTTTCGCCGAATACGTCGCGGTGCCGGAGAAGGTGATCTGGCAGAATGACCGGGCCAAGATGCCTCCGGAAATCGCCACCTTGCAGGAACCCTTCGGTAATGCAGTCTTCGCCACCATGGCTCACGACCTGGCGGCGCAGAGCGTGGCAGTTATGGGGTGTGGACCGATTGGCTTGTTCTCTATCAGTATCGCCCGGGCCTCGGGAGCGGCACGGGTACTAGCGGTCGACCTCAACCAGTACCGGCTGGGAAGGGCGACGGCCATGGGAGCCCATGAGGTCTTCAAGCCAGGTCCGGAAAGCCAGTCAATCGACATTGCCAATTGGTTGGTGGAGGCCAACGAAGGTTTTGGCGTCGACATCGTCCTGGAGATGAGTGGAGCGGCCTCGGCTATTGATGCGGCTTTTCGCGGAGTGCGCAACGGTGGACGCGTGACCCTATTCGGCATCCCATCGAAGCCCGTCTCCATTGACGTTGCCGAAAGCATGATCTTCAAGAATCTGACGGTCCTGGCACTGAACGGCCGAAGGATCTTCGACACGTGGTATCGAACCCGCTGGCTGCTGGAGAACGGAGTCGTGGATCTGCGTCCTCTGATCACCAGGGAAATGGGGCTCGAGGAAATCGACGAAGCGCTGACTACCCTCGCCGCCGGACAGGCCTGTAAGATTGTGCTCCGTCCCAAACAAGCTGCAGCAACCGCCATCCTGACGTCCAGCCGCGAAGAGGAGACTGATGCCAACGTGCGGGGTCTAGTCGTCCATCCCTAACTCGTAGGTTCGATTTAATCGGAGCGCGCCCTCCAAACAGGGAAAGACCAAGGTCATGAGCTACACCGAGATGAAATCGTGGCTCCAGGAGGAGCTGGAGAACATACGGAAGGCCGGATTGTTCAAGGAAGAAAAGAGCATTCTCACTCCCCAACAGCCGCAGATTGAGACCTCCCAGGGTTCGACGATCAACTTTTGCGCCAACAATTATCTGGGGCTGGCGGATCATCCCGAGGTCATCAAGGCGGCGGCAAAAGGTCTGCAAGAGCGGGGCTTTGGGATGGCCTCGGTGCGATTCATCTGTGGAACCCAAGACATTCACAAGACGCTGGAGCAGCGCCTCTCCGAGTTTCTTGGGACGGAAGACACGATTCTCTACACCTCCTGCTTCGACGCCAACGCCGGACTTTTTGAAACCCTGCTCGGCCCCGAGGATGCTGTCATCAGCGACGCACTCAACCATGCCAGCATCATCGACGGCATACGGCTTTGCCGAGCTCAACGTAAGGTTTTCGCTCACGGCGACATGGAAGATTTGAGGGCGAAACTCGAGGAGACTCAATCCGCCCGATTTCGGCTCGTCGCCACCGATGGCGTCTTCAGTATGCAGGGAGTTCTGGCGCCCCTACCCGAGATTTGTGACCTGGCTGAGACGCACGACGCCCTGGTGATGGTGGACGACTCTCACGCCACCGGCTTCCTCGGCCCCAATGGCCGGGGTACTGCAGAGGAATTGGGTGTGAGCGAGCGCATCGATATCACGACCAGTACGCTGGGAAAGGCCCTGGGAGGAGCATCTGGAGGGTTCACGACGGGTCGGAGTGAGATCATCGAGTATCTACGTCAGCGTTCCCGCCCCTATCTCTTCTCCAATACGGTGGCTCCCCCCATTGTTAGCGGTACCTTGAAAGCCCTGGAGCTGGTTCAGCAGAATCCGGTCTTGAGGCAGACCTTGAGGGATAACACGCGCCATTTTCGGACCGGATTGGAAGATTTGGGCTTCGAGATTGTCAAAGGCACGCATCCCATCGTTCCCATCATGTTGAGAGACGAACTTAGGACCGTGGAATTGGCGCAGTCGATGAATCAGAGAGGCATCTTCGTCGTGGGATTCAGTTTCCCAGTGGTGCCCAGGGGCGAAGCGCGGATTCGAGTTCAGCTCTCAGCAGCGCACACAAGGCCTGAGCTTGATCAGGCACTCTCGGTCTTCGGAGAGGCAGGAAAAGAGCTCGGCGTCATTTGAATCGGACCTTGAACATGAGGGAATTCGAAGGGAAAGTAGCATTCGTAACCGGCGCCGGTCAGGGCATGGGGCGAGCTGTTTCAGAGAGGCTGGCCTACGGGGGAGCGCGTCTCGTCGTCAACGACGTCGATCCAAACGCGGCGGCAGGCACTACGGCGGCCCTGGTAGCACGGGGGGAAGACGCAGTTGCGATTGCGGGCGATGTATCCTCTGGCCAGGACGTCAGCCGCATGGTGGAGAAGACTCTCGGCCGATTCGGCAGTCTCGACATACTTGTCAACAATGCCGGTGTGCTAAGACCCACGGCGGTTATCGATATCGAGGAAGAGGAGTGGGATTGGGTCCTCAATGTGAATCTCAAAGGGACCTATCTTTGCTCGCGGGCGGTACTGCCGGGCATGCGCGAGCGGGGCTGGGGCCGGATCATCAATTTCTCGTCCACCGCCGGAAAAAACGTGAGCACCGTTGGAGGTGCGCACTATACGGCGGCGAAGGCTGGCATCCTGGGCTTTACTCGGCATCTGGCCAAGGAAGCCGGCGCCTTCGGCATCACGGTCAACTCGATCTGTCCCGGACTGATCAACACCGAAATGGTGCGCTCAACCATCGATAAGAAGCAGACCGAGGCCTATGCTCAGTCGTTTCCAATTTCCCGGCTGGGAGAGCCCTCGGAGGTGGCGGAATTGGTTGCCTTCTTGGCCTCCGATAAGGCCGCCTACATTACCGGGGCCTCCCTGGACATCAATGGCGGCGACCTGATGATTTAACGAGTGGGTTTGCGAACCCTAGCCCCGGAAGTCACGCCAAGGAGCTCATGTCCTCGTCCACGCGGCGGCAGACAAGCGGCAGAAGCTCTAGACTACTAGGGTACGTGAGGCGCCGCACTGGAACCTGCGAGGTTAGACCGGAGAAGAAATCCATCCTCTGTTGCTGTAGGCCGAGAGCTTCCACGATGGCAGGCGCGAATGACTCCTTCAGCAGCTCGATCACGGCGTCTCGGGGTGCGATCGGAGCGATCTCCGGCTCTGCTACCTCGACCCCTCCCTCTCGCCGGTCGAGTAGATACAGGCGCGCCAAGGCGGCGGCTTCAGGATAAAACGATCCGAACCTTCCTGCTCCGACGGGAACGCCAAGCTTCGGGTGATTCGGAACCACGGACTCCAGATCGAGATGGGCACCCACGAAATGCTTTGCCTCTTGCGGCCACAACCGCATCTGCGGATAGCCACTGTGCCCGAAAATTTGACTGCCACGGCTCTCCAAAGGCAGAATCCCATCGGTCAACAGTGGTCGGCCCAGCCTAAGAAAGCTGGCAGTCAGCGAACTCTTCCCACCACCGCTGGCAGCCAGAAACCCTACCCCTCCCTCTTTCAATACAACGGCCGAAGCGTGCAGCACTGCCACACCCCGACTCTCGAGCCAAAGAGAGAAGACAGTACCCAGGAGATGAGTCTCGACCAGATGTGCCTTATCGGGATTTCGCTGATGGAAGACAATTCGATTGGGAAACAGGTAAAAAGCCCCCGCTTCCATGAAGTCGAAGACCAGACAGCCCTCGAGGCTATACAGTCTGGCTACTCTGTCGCCACTATCGGTGAGGAAGCGACTGACGTAGATGGGATCGTCCCTGTCGCTTTCTTCGAAGGGAGCCTCGCGAACCAGGCTAAAGCTCAAATCGGCTGGATTCGCGGTCGGCCTCAGTTGAGTCTTGAATGGGAAGTCGCTGGCGAGGGAGACGCCGAAGACCTGGTAGGTCGGCCATCGACTGGAGCGATCATCGATTCGTGGATTGGACGACCAGGCAGAGGGCGTGGTCATGACCTGCTCGATGGAAACATTGCCAGGACCGGATCCTCACCCCGAGCTCGAGCCCGAATCATCGACGCCTAGGCCCACCAGGTTGCGGTCGTGGAGATCGGTGATAAGAGCTACCAGATCAGCCCAGACCTGCTCCGGGGAAGCCTCGTATTGTTCGACCAGCTTCTCCTGAAGGACTCTCAACGTGACACTCTCCTCGAGTGAGGTCCAGATGTAGGTACCCACCTGGTTCAAGCCAAAATAGGTTCCCGTTTTTACATTCAACAGGACGGCCTCTCCCTGTACCTCACTGAACAGAACATCGGGGGCGACTTTCACCACCGAATCCGGAGACAGCGGCGGGGCTTCAGTCTTCTTCGACTCCTTCTGATCCAAGGAACTTACCTCCTACTTCGTCGATCCTTCCCCAAGCTCAATCGTTGTCCAGGGGCTCTTGTAACCCAGGAGATCACGCAGGGTCAACTACACATGGATCTCACAACTGATCTGCCACAGCCCGGGCTTTGCTCTTAAGGGAAACCAAGCGGGCTGCCCACAAGATCGCCTCAATCATACTTCTGGAAGAGGCACGTCCACTCCAGGCAATGTCGAACGCGGTGCCGTGGTCGACCGACGTCCGTACGATGGGCAACCCCAAGGTGATATTGACACCTCTCTCAAAGGCGAGCATCTTGAACGGAATGTTTCCCTGATCATGGTACATACAAACAATGGCATCGAAGCGGGACATGAGCTCCGGAACAAAGGCGGTATCTGGTGACAAAGGACCCATCACTGACATTCCCTGCGCGCGGGCTCGAGCAATGGCGGGCTCGATGAACTCTTCCTCTTCACCGTGTCCCAGGACTCCGCCCTCTCCTGAGTGGGGATTCAGTCCGCAGACTCCGATGCGAGGTGCGGGATTACCGAGAGTCTGGAAGAAATCGGAGGTCAAGCTGATGGCATTCACGATGAGCTCCGGAGCCAGCCGTCCGGGGACATCTGCGAAACCGGTGTGAGACGTCACCATGCTCACCGACAGCACATCCGAAGTGAGCATCATGCAGACCCGATCTGCTCCGGTCAGGGCTGCCAACATTTCAGTGTGACCCGGAAACGGAATCTGGGCCATGGCGAGAGCCTGCTTGTGGATCGGCCCGGTGACGAGGGCCGCGAACTCTCCGGCGACGGTTTTCTCGATCGCTACCTGAATATACTCAAAGGCCGCCCGGCCGCAACGAGCCTGAATTTCGCCGGGGCGGACGAGGCTGGCGTCGATGGACTGGCAATCAAGTATCGTCGGAGTGTTCGTCTCGACAATTCGCCTTGCACCTGGAATCCCCGAATTCCACTCTCCAAGCGTCACGACACGTTCAGGAAGGCTCAGATCGCAACTTCGGGCCACTCTGAGAAGTACCTCGGAATCTCCCACGATCACGGGGAAACAGCAGGAAAGAATCGCAGGCTCCTGAACCACTCTGAGACACAGTTCAGGACCGATTCCCGCTGCATCTCCCATGGTGATTGCAAGCGTCGGAAGCTGGCCGTCAGAGACCGATTGCCCCTGCATCTCCTGCCCCTCATCCATTGAACGAATCCTCTTCCCCATTTCGGGGCGCCCTCTTGTGGAGCCACAACTATAACCCAGATTCAAGCCGCCGCAGATAGAAGAGGTCTTTGATACACTGGATTCGTGAGTATCGAACTGTGGAGTTCCGGACTCTGGCTGCCATTTCTCCACCTCCTACCGCGCCATAAGAGACAATGATTAAGCTCACAATCCTATTCGTCTTCTGCATTGCTGCCCTTCTGATTTTCAAGCTGGCATTGCTCTTTGGGAAGCTGGCGCTCTGGATGCTGCTCTTGCCTTTTAAGCTGATGGCCACTCTGGCACTCATTCTCCTCTGTCTAGTCCTGGCTCCAGTCTTCTGTGTGGCAGTACTTGTCCTGCTGTGTTTTTCCATACTTCTTCTACCCTTCACTCTGGCCACCGTCGCCATCTCCCTGCTCTTTTTCTGTTGATCATGAACAAGTGTCGCCTTCGCTGTGGGGCAGTGTTGGGAACAATCCTGGCACTTCAGTCGGCAGCCCCTCTTGCTCAGGACAGGGCAAAGAAAGAACAGTTCCAAGACTATGATGAAGTCCTTCCTGGCACCTCCATCCGATTCAAGATGATTACCATAGAGGGCGGGACGCTCCCCCAGACTTCAGATCAGGATCTGTCGATCGAATCGTTCTGGCTAGGCCAAACCGAAGTGACCTGGAACGAGTACGAGGAATTCTATTTCGGCGGAGTTCGCCCCGACCTGACAATTGATGTCAAAGGGAGGGTCGATGCCGTCAGTCGTCCCACCCCACCCTACGGAGCTCCGGACCGCGGTTGGGGAACGGGCAAGCGACCTGCCATGAGCATGACGTTCTACGCAGCTATTCAGTACTGTGAATGGCTGTCGGCCCTGACGGGAAGGAAGTATCGGCTGCCCACTGAGAAAGAATGGCAATACGCTTGCCTTGCGGATTCGGCAAGGGCCTCTCCGAGTGACCCAGCTCTCGATCAGTACTCCTGGAATCGGTCCAATAGCCGTCGGCGAACCAACCAGGTGGGGCAGAAGTTGGCGAACCCCTGGGGTCTGTTTGACATTCTGGGTAACGTCGCTGAGTTTGGACAGAAGGGATCCGGTCCGGTCGACTATCAGAAAACGAAAGGCGGACGGAGGCCTGATCCAACGATCCACGGCGGCTCCTTTCGGGACGACGTCGAATCCCTGAGTTGCGCGGTCCCCGCCTACGTCGACGAGAAGGCCTGCCTCAGAACTGACCCCAACGCACCCAAGAGCAAATGGTGGTACTCGGATTGTTTCAACATAGGGTTTCGCGTCGCTCGCTCAGCCGAGTAGCCGCGATGCTTCTCTTCACTTCGGTGACGACTGCAGCCACCGGGGCTGGGCAGCGGTTCGAGTTTCGTCGAACACAGATGGGAAGCCTGGTTCGCATAGTCCTCTATGCACCAGAACAGGCAGCTCAGAGTGCAGCAGCCAGAGCCTTCAAGCGCATCCGCGACCTGGACGTCATCTTTAGCGATTATCGCCAGGATAGTGAACTTACGAGCCTGTGTCGTCGGGCGGGTCTGGGACCTCAAAGAGTCAGCGTAGAGCTCTTTTCGGTGCTCCAGGAATCGCTTCGCTTTTCCAGGCTTTCCGGGGGCATCTTCGACGTGACGGTGGGTCCCTATATCGATCTTTGGCGAGACTCCCGACAGCGCAAAGAGTTGCCTGATCCCACCGCGCTGGCCCGTGCAGAGGCCCTTCTAGGCTATCGAAAGATGGTCCTTGAGCCCAGGAACCAGACAGTGAGGCTTCAACAAGAGGGCATGAAGTTGGATCTGGGGGGGATTGCCAAGGGATTCATCGCGGCCGAGGCCCTCAGAGTGATTCAGGCCCTGGGCATCCCGCGAGCGCTGGTGGATGCAGGCGGAGACATCGTGATGGGCAGTCCTCCTCCTGGTCGAAAGGGTTGGCTGATTGCTGTCCAAGGAGGTGGCCACTGCGAGAATCCGGTTGCGGAGGTGTCCCTCCAGAACGAGGCAATTGCCACTTCCGGCGATACTCATCGAAGTGTCGAAATCGATGGTGTTCGCTACTCACACATCGTTGACCCACGTACCGGGCTGGGTTTGACCAGGAGCTTGCTGGTCACGGTGGTCGCCCCCGACGGTCTCACTGCGGACGCCCTCGCAACTGTCTTGAGTCTGCTTCCACCGGAGCGAGGCCTCGAGCTGCTGCAGTCGATGCCGAAGGTATCGGCACTGATCGTTGGGCCCGAGGGACCTCGCTCCCAAAGATGGGCTACGGGAATGTTCTTGGAGTTCGTGCAAGAATAACGGCGCAGACCGATGGCCAAACTGCTTTTTCTCTTCATCCTGGTTCCCGCCCTGGAGCTGGCGCTTCTTATAGAAGTAGGGCAACGCATCGGAACCCTCAACACACTGCTGCTGATCGCTCTTACGGGTGCAGTAGGAGCCTCTCTGGCCCGCCGTCAAGGGCTCGGGGTCCTTCGTCGTATGCAGGCAGAGTTCGACCAGGGCCGAGTTCCCTCGAGCTCGATCGTTGACGGCGTAATCATTCTGCTATCGGGCGCGCTGCTGATTACCCCCGGACTTCTTACGGATACGCTAGGCTTTCTCTGCCTTGTGCCAACTACTCGAGCCATGATCAGGTCTCTGCTCTGGCGCTGGCTGCAACGCTACCTTCGGGCGGGTCGGATCACGTTCCCCACTCAGGTCTAGCGCGCAGTCCGCACCATACGTTCGCAGGTGTCCTGGCCCGCGGCTGCGAGCCGGATTATTCGAGAATCTGGTTATGCACTTAACTCCGGATAGGTGACGGTGGGATAGAGCGAACAGGCTGTCAGGAGACGGTCGAAGAGCTCGGATTCCCAGAAACGACGATTGAAACGGTAACAAAACTCAGCCAGGTAACGTTGAAGGTGCTTGAGGCTGACCGCTTTCTGAGTCCCTTGGAGCTGAGTCTTGCAGTTGGAAATGAGGGTGTGAACCCATGGGAACTGTTCAAAACCCATCCCCACCCACTCGAGCCGGACGCGTTCATGCTGGTAGCCGGCTTGAGCTAAACCGACAAACGCGTGATAGGCGTCGCTTCGGATCTGAGCTCCGGGGTCGATCCTCGCCCAGGCGACCCGCTTCACATTGTCGCTGGTTATGTCATCGACCACATCCAGACTTAGAAACCTCGGCCCCCCGGCTTTCGTTATCTCCACCGCGGCCAGAACTTTGGCCTTGCCTTCGGTCCCTCGTCCTCGCTTGCGACCCCGACGATTTCTCCCTCGTCGTCGGCCTCCAAAGAAAGAGTCATCCAGCTCCACCAGGTGACTTAATTGGTAGCAGTCATTACGTTTGGCCATGGCTTGTCGGATCTTATGTCCCATCATCCAGACCGTCCGATAGCTTCCGATTCCCAGCAGCTTCTGCAGTCCCTTCATCGAGTAGCCCGCTTTGCAACGGCTCATCAAGAAGATGGTCCAAAACCAATATCTCAGGGGCACCCGCGTCTTGTGGAAAATCGTCCCGGCGGTGGAAGAAGCCTGATACCGGCATTGGCGACACTCCATCAATCGCCGGTGCTGCAACCAGTAGCCTCCTTGACCCCCACAACGGGGACAGACAAATCCTTCCGGCCAGCGTTTCTGCATCAGGTAACTCAGACAAGCTTCTTCTGTGGCAAAACGCTCTTGAAACTCCAACAAATTCATCTTTTCGTACATCCACTCACCTCCTGTCTCTCACCTTTTTTACTAGGTGGTGGTGACTTTTTCCGGAGTTAAGTGCATAACCAGATTCGAGAAAGAAACTTCCCAACCCCTCGCTCGCGCTTCAGGCTTCTATGGGTAAGGGCAAAATTGTGCTGCTGACCGGTCGCTCCTCGGAACTTGGGCTCATTTTGCAGACGAGTCAAGTCGCTCGCGGCTCTGTTGATTGCAGCTGTTTCCGGCACTGTTCACTGATCACTGCATCACTGCTCACTATTCACGTCAGCTCAGAACCCCGCCGCTTTGTTGACGACATTCAACATCGGTCGCCCAGTGACGAAGCGCTCAACGTTGCTGCGAATCAGTTCTAGAAGCCGGGTGCGAGATTGAACCGAGACCGTTGCAATATGAGGTGTGATGATGACGTTGTTCATCTTCCACAGGGGGTGGCCCTTGGGTAAGGGCTCCGGGTTGGTGACGTCCAGGCCCGCGGCGCGGACCTTACCCGATCTCAAGGCCGCCACCAGCGCCTCTGTCTGCACAACCTTTCCGCGCGAGACGTTGACGAAATAGACCCCATCCTTCATCAAGGCGAACTCCTTCTGACCGAACATGCCCTCCGATGCAGCTGTGTGTGGGACTGAGCTGACTACGACGTCGGCCTGAGGAAGCACCTGGTGCAGCTGGTCAGGCCTAACGACTCGGTCTACGATGTGCATCAAGGGAATATCCTTGGGATCCACGGCGAGGACTCGCATGTCGAAGGCGGAAGCGCGCTGGGCAATCTGGGTGCCAATCCCCCCAAGACCAACGATCAGCATGGTTTTGCCTCGCAGTTCGATGATGGGCAGATCTGGGGTAACCCTTTCCCAGCCTTCATCCATTCTCCGGTTGTAGTGTTTCAGGTTGCGCGTAAGCGTCAAAAGCAGGCCGAAGGCATGATCGGCAATCTCAGGACCCTGGAAGATCTTGGCATTGGTCAGGATGATGTCGCTGTCCTTCAGTTCGGGTATCCACACGATCTTCTCCACGCCCGCACTGGTGCTGTGGACCCACCTCAGCTTCTTTCCTGCCTGAATGATCTGCCGGGAACGATCGTTGCCGTAGCCCAGCCCGATGATGGCGTCACAGTCGCCAATCACATCCAGTACCTGATCCGGTTTCGCGGCGACCAGTTCCAGGTTGGGTAGGCTCCGTTCCAATTCCGCCAACTGCTTCTTCTGGCCGGGGGAAACCAGAACTTTCACGTCCGCGGCCGCCAAGGGACCCTGGAACATCACGACGACAAAGATGTTGATCGAGATGAAGATTCCGAATCGCTGGAGAGGCTTCATTATTTGCTCCTTCGCTAGGTTTATCGGGGATCCAACCCCAGGCCGCGAGGACGGCCGACCCTGGCAATGTCGATGCCCTACTTCAAGGTTGCTCCCATTCGATGTAAGCTTGTCTGGACGTGGGAACTCGTCTCTGACGTTTCTTCACCGATTGTCCACACTCTACTCGAGGCAGGAATCCATGAAAAAGCCAACACTGTTTTTGGTTCTGATTGTCTCAACCTACGCCGCCAGCCTTTCGACTGTCAATCCCTCCGCTGAATCCGCCAAGCCGAAGAGGGTCAACAAGGCGATTGAGCTCCTGGAGCGGGGTCAGCCCATCTACTACACGGGGGGCCACGGTGGCTACGAAGAAGGCAAGCGAATGGCACAAACCTGGGCCGACTACATCAATTACGAAATGGAGCACGGAGCCTACGATGTGACTCAGCTCCGGAGATTCATGCAGGGCCTGGTAGATGGAGGCCCCACCCCCAGTGGACATCGCACTCCAGCGGTCATCTGCACGCTGCCGGTGGGTGGAATCGACGAAGCTACGATGAAGGCCAATTACTGGATGGTGCAGCAGGTCCTGGCGACCGGGGCCCACGGCATCTTGCTCTGCCATGCGCGCACCCCGGAGGCAGTCCGAGTGTTGGTAGAAGCCGCCCGATACCCTTTCCACAAGGAGCGGGTGGGCAACGGCCTCAGGGAGGGTTTGAGAGGCAGTGGGGGACAGGGCTTCGCCAGCCAGATCTGGGGGATCGAGACCGACCGGTATCTGCAGGTCGCCGATCCCTGGCCCTTGAATTCCGACGGTGAGATCCTCCTGGGCCTCAAGATCGAGGATCGTCACGCGCTCCAGAATGCCGAGTCGAGCGTGAGGGTTCCAGGCATAGGTTTCGCCGAGTGGGGTCCCAGCGACATGGGCATGTCCTGGGGGTTTCCCGGTCGCCGAGGCGAGGATTACGCCAGGGTAATGAAGGAAGCTCGCGAGCGCGTCTTCTCCGCCTGCAAAGTTGCCAAGCTCCCTTTTCTCAACGGCGTGACCCCGGACACTGTGGAGCGCATGATCGATGAAGGGGTGATGATTGGCTCGGGAAATCAAGAAGCCGCAGAGAAGGGACGCCGTTACAGCAAGCGATCCATGCCATGGTAGGCTCCTGCGGAGCCAAGTCCCAGGCTCCAAGGCCCCAGCTCCCAATAGATCCTCTCCGTTGGGAAGCAGGGGAAGTACGGGTGAAAAAATGCAAGAGCTGTTGAATCGGAATACTTTCCTCGTCAAAGAGCATGTTGGAATGTTCAAGGCAGCCAATAATTACGACATTTATGATCCCCAAACGGGCCACATCACCATGGAGTGTCGTGAAGAACACTTGGGGATTCTGACGAAGATTCTCAGGTTCACGGACTTCAAGAGGATGACACCTTTTGATATCCAGATTAGAACTCCTGATGGGCATCAGCTGGTTCGTATTACGAGAGGAATCTCCGTCTTTCTGTCCGAAGTGAACGTTCTTGACGAAAACGATCAGCGCATAGGTGGGTTCAAACAGAAGTTCTTTTCGATAGGTGGTGCTTTTAATGTTTTTGATACAGACGAGAGACCTGTTTGCCAACTCAAGGGCAAGTGGACCGGTTGGAATTTTCGGTTCATGGCAGATGGGACTGAATTGGCTCATGTGACGAAGAAATGGGCAGGGATTGGCAAGGAACTTTTTACCAGTGCAGACAACTATATCCTTGAAATTGCTGAATCTGTGCCCCGTGACAATGTGGCCCGTCAGCTAATCCTGGCAGCGGTGATGTGTATCGATATGGTTTTGAAGGAATAACGCGTCCGCGGTTTTGAAATCCGGGACGCTATCCTGCGCAACGAGCGGAAATAATGGGGATCATGGCGATGAATCGGGGGAACTCCTTCCTACACATGTTTTCGGACCTAGAACCTTCCTTCGAGTGGCTTAAAGGTTGAGAACCACTCCATGCTCGAGAAGTGTGCCCTGCGGGTAGTTGAGCCAGTGTGTTCATCTCCGGATGTTCTCGGTGCAGAAGTTGGCCCGATCAACCAGGATAGATAACGATGGGGCGCTTAGGCGGTAGGCCATGGCGTTGGCTTTGAGGGAGACAGGATCATGACGAGACTGGCCGTGGCCACGGTTGCCACTCTACTGTTAGCGATCACACCGATCGGCTGCTCATCGACACCGAATCCATCCGCGTCGACAAACGAGCCTCTGCTGGTCTTCCTCGTGCGACACGGCGAGAAAGCCGATCGAAGGAAGGATCCGGAGTTGTCCGCTGCCGGGCGCGAGCGGGCCGCTATATTGGCCAGCACCCTGCGCAGCGCAGAGATCGAATACATCCATAGTTCCAACTATACCCGGACGCGCGAGACGGCGGCACCCACCGCTGCCCGGTATGGCCTGGAAGTGGAGTCATACGACCCTCGAGACCTGCCGGCTCTGGTCGAGAAACTGCGCAAAGCAGGGGGGCGACATCTAGTGGTGGGTCACAGCACAACGACGCCGTCGATGGTCGAGCTCCTCGGCGGTAAACCGAACTCTGCGATGAACGAGGACGAGTTCGACCGGCTCTACATTGTCACAATGGGCAAGGACGGCGCGGCCAGCAGCGTGATGCTACGTTACGGCGAGCCATACCATCCGAGTCGAAACTGAGGCCGAGTGGCGGTGGCCTCCAGGCCGCCGTTGGTCGAGCGGGGCTCGAGGGCTTTACTTCGGCCAGGAGGCCAAAGCTACTTCAGACGTCCCAGCGGCTGGGATTGATCCCTGGGGCCTCCTCCGCCATGTGCGGAGGCCGATTTCCCACGTTGAAGTCGATCTTCCGAGTATTCAGACTTTTGAAAAAGGGCCTGATGTGATCTGGTAGAGCGGCTACCTTCTCTTGATCCCAATCCGATACCTCGTAGACCGGTCCTGCCCAGGCCGGCCGATATGCTACGGCCAGCATGCGTCGGTCCTTCTGACTGCGATTGGGATAGTTGCCGTGAAAGACCTGTTGGTTGATGATGGCCGCCGCTCCTGCTTTACAGGTGACCATCACCTCTTCGGGGTGACTGAGGAATCGGTTGTAGGGGTTGGCGTCCGCGTGTAGCGACAGGTGCGAGTGCGGGATCATCTTCAGGGGCGACCGCTCAGGCGTGAGATCGTCGAGGTAGTAAAGAACGCGCACCAGCTTGGGAGCGCTGGCCTGCAAGCCCAGTATCGCCGATCCGTAGGGTTGGGAATCGGTGTGGATGGCGATGCCGGGGTGCCCCGGCTGGGAAAGGGCAAAGACGCAAGATGTGCAAAGAATTTCGTCCCCGAAGAGCGCAGTCAGGAAGTCCACCATCGCCGGCAAGGCAATCACGTCAACCGCATTCGGGGAATCGGTCCACTGGACGTGGGAGTATCCCCGCTGGTTCTCGCTGTAGTCGGTTGGGGTTGTTGGAAGTCGATCGAGCTCCTCTTTGATGATCGCTACCTGATCCCGAGATAGTAGATCCGGGATCAGGACATACCCTTCGATTTCTAGATGTTTGATTCTCTGGGCTGTATTGAGCGAGGCCCAATCGGTCGTCACCAGGTTGTCGGGTATCCGATCTTCTACGGCCATGTAGCCCTCCTAGTCAATTGTGGCAGAGTCGACAGGCCTGTTCCCGAGGCAGGAGCAAGTGGGAGACAGTGGTCGATCCGTGGGCGTTGTGGCATCTTCCGCAGTCTTCCAGGATGTGAGGGGCATGCTCGTGCGGTTCGACAAAGGCCTCCTTGTCATGGCAGTCGAAACACCCTCCCTTGAACCGGAATCGGCCACGCCGGCTCAGACCATGACATTGAGTGCATTCCGTGGCCACGGGAGGATGCTGCTTGAAGGGACGAAAGGTCTCAGGCGCGTTCTTTCCTACAAAAAATCGAATCTCGCGGCGTCCCCCTTTCCAGATCAACCCCAACAAATGTTCTCCCGGGGAGGCTTTCAACTTGGCGTGAAAGATGTCGGGGAAAGGCTCCTGGGCCGGGATCTGCTGACCGTCGAGCTCCAGTTTCGCTCCGGGACCGGTCGCCACGATGCTGATCTCATCTGAAGGGAGCGCCGAGCCGTCCTGGGGGCGCAGGATCCTGCCCTCCTCGCTCCCGGAGCTCGATGACAGCAGGGTCAACGTCAAGCCCCAGAGTAAGCTCTTCATGGGTGGAGCCGGCAGATGTATCCCGCGTGGCGACTCCCATTGTCGCCGCCACCAGGAGCGATACCGGCATCGGTGTAGTAGAACGTCCCCTTGTGCAGAGTCATGCCGTGAGGATCCGGATCAGAGGAGCCTAGCTGGATGGCTTCGAGAATTCGGCCGTCCTTCGCATCCAGTCTATGAATGACTCGATCGTTAGAGAACATGCACCAGATCGTATCCCAGTCCCAGGCCAGCCCGTGGGCTCGTCCCAGGGTCACGGGAATGCTGTGAAGCTCCTTGAAATCGGCATCGACCTGGGTCAAGCTCTTTCGACTCAGGGAGGTGATCCAGAGTGAGTTTCCAGCCCAGGTGAGACCGTGAACGCCTCCTCCTCCGGGGATGGGGTAGCGGGCGAGCGTCTCACCTGTGTGGGGATCAACCTTCAGCACCATTCCGGTTTTGGAGTCGGAAGGACGAGGTTCGCGCCGCAGGGCAGGGCCGTTGGCAGCCATCCATAACAAGCCGTTCCCAAAGGCCATCCCACTGGTGTTGGTGGACTCGGTCGGGACTTTCCGAAGTACCCTGCCCGTTTCCCAATCGAGCAGGTAGGCGGTGTTGGTGAGCTGCTCTCCTACCCATAAGCCGCGTTCGGTCGCCTCGAGGGCATTGGGGTACGCATCCGGGGATCTCCACAGTGCTTCCACCCTGGGCTTGCGGACGGGGTAATCCTTGGGTGCCAAGGCACCGGACAGCAGCAGTTCCAGTAGCTCTCTGCGATTCAACATAGGCTTTAGCGAATCCGAGTAAGGGTCCCATCGATGTCAGCAATCCTGGCAACTCCGGCCAGGCCCATATCCAGCGCCAGTTCCACCCGTAGCAGCTCCAGAACGCGGGAAACGCCTTCCTGTCCGAAGCAGGTCAGGCCCCAGAGGTAGGGGCGGGCCACTCCCACCGCGGTAGCGCCCAGGGATAGTGCCTTCAACACATCCGTTCCCCGCCGGAAGCCGCCGTCCACCAGAACCGGGATCCTGCCGTTTGCCGCCTGGACACACTCGGGTAGAGCCTCGATCGTGGCCCCCAGATGGTCCTGCTGTCGCGCACCGTGGTTGGATACCACGACGGCGGACATGCCGTACTCTACACACTTTTCGGTGTCCTCGGCGGTGAGGACGCCCTTGATCACGATGGACAGATCCGTCATGTCCCGCAATTGCCGAACCGTCTCCCAGGTGGGGGTGGGAAAGGGACGCTCAGGATAGCGACCCGTCCGCCAGGGTCGGTCCTCCTTCTTGAAGATCAGGTTGCCAGCGGCATCCCGCGGGACCCCGGTTTCGCACCAGCGCCTCACCAGGCGGTTGCGAATGCTCCTCTCCCGATGGGAGACGTGCATGTTGTCCACTGTAAAGCAGATACCCGCAGCTCCCATATCCTCCAGCTTTTCCACGAAGTTGAGCATCGTGTTCCTGTTACGAAACTGACCACCCGTGGTGACCTGCCACCAGTTGGACGGTCCACGGCCCGAAGTCAAGTAGTCGTCGATTCCACCATTCGTGATCATCAGAGTATTGGAATGGGCGGCTCCCCTTGCCACCTCCTCCTCCCCATTGGCGAAGAAACAGTTCTTGCCGCCAGCCGGGCAGACGAAGATTGGGTAGTCCAGGTTCTGGCCCAGTAGATTTGTGGAGAGGTCGATTTTGTGGACATCAGTGAGAATCTTCGGCCTGATGATGACGCGCTCGAATGCCTTCCGATTGTCGCGCAGGGATATTTCATCCTGCGATCCCTCGGCCGTATAGTCCCAAGCGACAGGGTCCAGCTTGGACTGGGCCAGCTTGGCAAAGTCGAACACGTTGATGAGGTCGTGAAGTCGTTCCTCACTGTCAGGACTGACTTCTGTAGGTTCAGTCTGCTTCTGTCCCGCCAACAGCGGGGAAGAAAGCAGCAGTTGAGCGAAGGCCTTGCAGGCTTGGCGTCGATCGATCATGCTTTTAGGCCCAGATGCTAAGGGAGACATGTCTGTAAGGGCCGATTCCCCTGAGAGACCCTGATTGGATCCCAGTCTGATAAGAGTCTAGCAGTCCGACGTAGGGCAAACAACGCCTTGCTCGCGGACAGATCGCGCGTGGCGCTACTGGGATTGAGTCGTAGAGGCCCTGAACCGGAAAGGGGTCGTGACTGACAGACGGTCTAGCCTGACCCACGCAATGACCCCGAATCTGAAAGCTATCTATCCAAGCTGCAGGTCAGGGGCGGTTGCGATCATCCGTCCCCCAGCGACGGGTCGCGAGGGGTTCATAGACCTCGTCGCCCGGTCCGTATCCGGCACTCTCGGTTCCGATCACGTATTGATAGTCGAGGATGAACTTGAGCAGGTCAGCCATCTCCTGGTGATTGACGTTTTCCTCGAGCCCTTCCGGCATCAACGACTTGCCAGTTGCTCTTATCTCCAGGATGTCTTTTCGTAAAACTGTGTTCTGAAGGTCCTCTCCTTCGAGCAGGGTGACACTCGTCGTGGTCTGGTCGGTCAGGATTCCGGTGAAAAGTCGTCGCTTCTTGTCGGTTACGACATACTGCAGGTATTGAGGCTCAACGAAGCGGTTGGGATCTAGAATACTGGTGAGCAACGGCTCAGGGTCCTTGTAGGATCCCGTGATCAGATTTGGACCGATGAGGTGTTCGGTGGAAGACAGGCGGTGACACTTGATGCACTCCCGTCGGTAGACGGCCTCTCCTTGAGTATTATCCCCTGTCAGGGTAAGCGCTGCCTGATAGCCGGCAAGGACCTCCTGTCGTGGACCAGGAGCTTGAGAGTTAAACAGGGTCACGGCCCGGGCACGGATCGCCTCGTCGCTGTGGTTCATCAAGAGATCACGGCGCTTGGGATCGATCTGACTGGAGGAGAGCCGCTTCTCCTCAATGGTGTCCAGCAGCGAGCGGGTCCAGTGTTCCCGTGACAAGAGCCCTGTCAGGACTTTGTTCCGGACCTCCGGTGTCTGACTGTCCCAGGACTCCAACAGGAGGGCAGGAATCTCGGGACTGTCGAAGCCAGTGAGAGCCTCGATGCCGCTGAGCTGTATCACCTGGGGCTGCTGGAACTCGATCAAAGCGGTTAAGGCCTTCCGAACCCGATCGAAACCGCCGTGTGCGAGGAGCCGAATGGCAGCCACGCGCTCCTCTTCGGCCAGATCAGAGTTGCTGGCCAGCCTCTCAGCTCGATCCATCAGGTTCCGGATCATTCGCTTTGCCGCCGCCGAAAGGCGACGGAGTCCAGAGAGACTCTTCCCGGAGATGGCCAAGCCGTCCGCCAGGCCGGTGACTATGATTTGTTGGGCTTTCTGGTTCTCCTTGAGAGCCGCGTGCAGAGCCGCAGTCTGTGTGAGTCGATTGACCTCAGAGCGCTTGTTCCGAGCCCCGATGACCCGGGCCAGCGGAGACAGCCATTCGCCCGCCTCTTCCTTGTCCACGAACCCTTCCAGATCGACCAGCTTCACAAGCAAACGGTCGGAAAACGCAGCGCTGGAGCTGAGAACGGCATTCCGGGTCCAGCGGTCGGCAGAGTCCCGTAGGGCAATCTGGACCAGGCCCGAAAAGGCTAGGCGATTCTTTGTCTCTCCCAATGTCAGCGCCACCCTGAAGCGGACCTTGGGGTCGTCATCTTCGGCAAGGGCCATTACTTGTCTGAAGAGAGATGGGGAGCGGTTGAATCTGGATTCGGCCAGTTGGACCGCGTGCGCCCGCACACCCGAAGAAGCGTCGGACAAGGCCAAGGACAGATCCTGATCCTGGAGGGCATCCAGGCCTTTGAGCGACCAGAGAGCATGCATCCGAGCGAGCGGCTTGGAGCTTTCTTTCAGAAGCCGTCTCAGCAAGGGCACTGCCGCGGCGTCCTGGCGTTCGTAGATCAGCCGGTGGGCGGTCTCTCTCCACCAGCCGCCGGCGTGCTCCAGATGGCCTATCAATTCCTCGGTGCTGGCATCGCCCAGTCGAGGTGCGAGAGGCACCTCGAAGCCGGGTGGGGCCACGCGGTAGATGCGTCCTCGGTTCTGACCTCTGGTAAAGTCAAGGTGTTTCACGACTCTTTCGGGCACGTGGGCGGCCTCGATCAGCTCTCGGTACATATCCAGGATGTACATGGTGCCATCCGGAGCATTGACGGAGTTTACGGGTCGGAACCAGTTGTCGGTTGAGCGGACGAACTCCATCTCATCGGGCTCCCCACGCACTGATTTGAAGGTAACACCATCCTCCTCGAGAACCCGTCGGTGATAGAGGTTGGCGGTGTTGGCTCCGATGAAAATGCTCCCCCTGTACCTCTCCGGATAGGCGTGTCCCCGGTAGACCTGTACTCCCGCACCGGCTGTCTGGTAGTTGTGCCCGACGCCCGCACTCCTGTTGCTGCGGCCGGCAAAGACGCGACGAGCCTCCCGAATGGTTCGCCATTTTTCGATCGGGCTGACCTTATAGACCCGTGTGCTGCTCGCTACCAGCGGGTTGACTTCGAGGGAGCCATGTCCCTCCCAATGGAACCCGTGCAGGTCGAAAAAGAGGTAGGGATTGCGCTCCAGGTACCCTCCCGGCATCACCACATGACGTCCTGATGATCCGGCGGTACAAACGAAGCGGTTGTACCAATCGTCGAAGCTATGCCCGAACTGAAAGGTCTGGGAAGTGAGCTCGAAGGTGTCATTGACGGGATCGAAACGGAAGTCCCGATCGTAGACCGAGATGGGTTCAGCGTTGGGTTGGTCACCGGGGCGAATGTAGCCGCCGTCTCCACCAGTAGACGCGTAGATCTTGTGGTCGACGCCCCAAATCAGATTGTTCACCATCTGCTGTTCGTTGGTGACGCCGAAACCGGTGTAAACGACCTTTCGAATGTCGGCCTTCCCATCGCCGTCGGTGTCCTTCATGTAGAAGATACTGGGCGGGGCGGAAACGTAGACGCCTCCCTTGAAGACGGCAACGCCGGTGGGCCATATCAGCCTATCTGCAAAGACATGGCTGACATCAAAGACACCGTCCCCGTCCTTGTCCTCCAGGAGCCGGACGCGGCCAGTAGGTTCTTCGCTCTCTCCCGGCTGATAGGGATAGCTTTTCAGCTCTGCCACATACATGCGGCCGTTCTCATCAAAGGTGGCCGCGACCGGTTCGTTTACCATGGGCTCATGCGCCACCAACTGCATCTGGAACCCGTCGGCCGTCTCGAACGTCTTGATCGCCTCGTCCGGCTCTTTCGGCGGCACCGGCTTCAGGTACTCCTTAAGGGCGGCTTCGTCCCGGGAGATGTCCACTAGTTTCTTGAAGCGGTCCTCAGGTCCTTCGGCAGGCTCCTGACTACACGAGGCGTAGAGAGCCACGCAGATAATCGGGATAGCTCGGCAAAGAAGGGAACCGTTTGTTCTCGTCATGGCCCTATCATGATCGATGGGAAGGCGCCTTTTCAACTCGTTTCATCGCGACTGAGATCGGCACGACGTGAAGCAAGCCGAACGAGCCTCGGGGAATTGACAGAATAAGCCCTCCAACCCGACACTGGTGATATCATCAAATTGACGATGTCATTATCAACACCAGAGGAGGATGAGTGATGGGACTACGAATCAACGATGAAGCCCCGAATTTTTCTGCCGAAACGACCCAAGGCACGATTAACTTTCACGAGTGGATGGGCGATGGCTGGGCCATCTTGTTTTCTCATCCAAAAGACTTCACGCCAGTTTGTACAACGGAGTTGGGATACATGGCCGGCCTGGCACCTGAATTCGCCAAGCGTAACTGCAAGGTCATCGGGCTCAGCGTAGACCCGGTGGACAGCCACAGAGGATGGTCGAAAGATATCGAGGCAACCCAGGGTCATGCCGTCAACTACCCGATGATAGGCGACACCGATCTAGCGGTGTCGAAGCTCTACAACATGCTGCCTGCGGATGAAGCTGGTACCTCAGAAGGCCGAACGGCTATGACCAACGCGACCGTACGCTCTGTCTTCATCGTCGGACCGGACAAGAAGATAAAGCTCATGCTCACCTACCCGATGACGACGGGTCGTAACTTCGATGAGATTCTGCGAGTGTTGGACTCGATGCAGTTGACCGTCAAGCACAAAGTGGCCACGCCGGCCAACTGGAGCAGTGGCGATGATGTCATCATCGTACCGGCCGTCTCGGACGACGACGCAAAGCAGATGTTCCCCGAAGGTTGGAACTCAGTTAACTCGTATATTCGCCTGGTGAAGCAACCCAACTGACTCAGAAGCAGCATTCGGCGTCGCCTTCAAGAGAAGCATCAAGGCGGCGCTCGCTGGCCTCACAAGGGGGGAAGCTTCAGGGCCTGGCGAGACAGGTTGACCATATATTTCGCCGCACTGACAGAAGGCCGATTGGGTGTGTAGACGAGCTCGATGGGGTCCCCGTCTTGGTGACTTTGCCAGACTTCTTCACTCACCGCGATCTTGTTTTCGTACCGCTCGCCCGTTGGCGTAGTGTACTCATAGCGGAGATAGGGGGTGGTCGTTCCTGATCCGGTCTGGCGGAATTTCTTGATGACCTTGCCCTCGATGGGCACACCCTCGTGGGCCAAAGCCTTCATCTGAAAGCCCCGCCGCACGATAAAGACTACGATCAATCCGATGATTACGATCGGGATGAGTATGTTCAGCCAGTCCATGAACCCTGTAACCTAACCAAGTTCGAGATCAGTCCCGCCCCAACTGTGCTTGCCCCATTTGAGAAAGAAACCTCTGCAAAAAGAAAGGCCCGAGTCCGTCCTTCGGCGTTCGCTTGTTCGATATTCAGCGGTTTAGCCTTCACCGGTTGCCTTCTCCAAAACAAGGAAGAAAGGCTAAATCACAAACCGCAAAACACCGAACATGCGAACGTCGAAGTGAATGCAACACCTAACAGGTCTCCCATCATTAGGGGTGAACTTACAATCTACACCCCCTTGGGTATGGCCCAGTGGTTGGCCCGGTAGGTGCGGGTGAGCAACTGGTTGGCCTCGTCGTCACCGATGATCTGCTCCTGCTCCGGGTCGAATCGGAATGACCTCCCCGCGCGAACGGCGATGTTGGCCAGGTGGCAAAGTGATGCAGATCGGTGGGCCGTTTCGGCACTGGCAGTGGGTTTAGCCTCGCCGCGAATTGCCGCCAACCAGGCCTTGAAATTGTCTGGAACGAACATCTTCAGTGCTTGGCTGGGCTGCGTTTCAAGTTCCTTGTTCTTTTCGTCCCAGATCTGGAACCTACCTCGACGGCCCAGGAGCATCTTTCCTTCGGTGCCAAGAAACTCGACGCCACTGTCCAAGCCGTAGGGTTGATTTCCGGTCCAGATCCGCATCTCGAAAATCAGCTGTCGGCGGCTGCCGAACTGGCCGTTTCCAGCGTAATCGAAGGTTGCCGTAACGGTGTCGGGAAACTCCTGGTCATCATCGAAGTAGAACTTGCCGCCGGCCACGGCCACGTTCGTGGGATGCGTGTCCTGACCCAAGCCCCAACGGGCCACGTCGAATTCGTGCACCCCGTCGTTGCCCAGATCGCCGGTGCCGAAGTTGTGCCACCAGTGCCAGGAATAGTGGTGACGATTCTTCTGGAACGGCACCATGGGAGCTGGTCCGACCCAGATGTCGTAGTCGAAACCATCCGGTGGGGTGCTGGGTTGCTCATGACCGATATTCTTGCGCTTCTGGACGTTCCAAGCCTTGGCGATCAGAACCTCTCCGATGGCTCCATCGCGAAGCATCTGTATCGCTTCGTTGAACCCTGGGTTGCTTCGGGCCTGGGTGCCGTGCTGGACGACTTTCCCGCTGCGGCGAGCCGCCTCCACCAGCAGCCGGCCTTCCCGTAGATTGTGCGAGCAGGGTTTTTCTACATAGACGTGCTTGCCGGCCTCCATCGCCAGAATGGCCGCCGGAGCGTGCCAGTGGTCGGGGGTGGCGACGGTCACGGCGTCCACGGATGGGTCGTCAAGGATCCTCCGAAGATCGTCGAACGGTTTGGCGCCATTGCCAAGACTACTGCCCTGGGCCCGCCGATCCTGGTCCGGATCGCACACGGATACAACCTCTGCGTTGACACCTTGAGGGAAGCGTTCGATGTGCCAGCGTCGCCCCTGGCCTCCGCAGCCGATCACCCCTATTCGCATACGGTCATTAGCACTGGCGGAACTGGCCAATGCCGGCGCTACAGACAGTCCGCCTACCGCAGTGGCAGCAGCGGTACTCGACCTTTTCAAGAAATCTCGTCGGTTCACTTCAATCTGCTTCATAGAGCCCTCCCTGGCGTCCCTAACGGGATACTGCGCAATCGCTGCCTTCAGGCGAAGGCCGTCTTGAGGCAGTCAATAGGCTTGACCTGATACTGAAACTTAAAGCCGCTGGTTAAGTGGTGTCAAGGAGCGCTGGATCATTCAACTCCACCACGAGTTCGGTCCCTACTTGAATTGGAAGGCGTAGAGTTTGCTGTCCTGGAGATGGAACCTCAGCCTTACCGGTTTTCCTGAGAGTGCTTTGAGGTTAGAGTTCGTTCGCCACTGGACAGGAAGGCGTACGGAGTTCCCGTTGAGGGGAAGGGCATCCTCCAGGGTGAAGCCTGCAATGGGCCGATTCAGCTCATCCAAGATTTCTACTTGTGCCGAGCCACCTCCTCCCGTGTCCAGATTCAGCTCCAGGCTCGAGCCTGAAAAGCTGATCAAGGGTGTGGTCAGGGTGCCACCGGCATAATCGGCATCCGCGGAAACGAATCCGTCCAAACGCAGCACCGCTCGCGCCACCCCGGTGAGGTGTTCAGAGGCGGCAGGATCCAACTGCCGGTCGTGATCCCGATTGGAGCCAGCGTAGTAGATCCAGATTTCATCTCCCATTCTGATGGGATCGGGAAGAGCCCAGACCCGACGCGAGTCGAATCCGCCAGGGGCTCCCATTCGTAGGAAGGGCCGCCTGCCTCCCATCCGCCGGAACTGTTTGCCATCCCGACTCACCAGGAGACGCACGTCCATGGCGCTGGGACCCAGGCCTGAAACCGGGGGTCTGGGCTGCCAGTGCCAGAAGGCCTGTCCCAGGAGGATGTACACGTCATCGGCCTCGTCGTAGCGGAAGACATCGGCTCCGTAGTAGTCGACGGGAGGCTGACCGGTGGGTGTCGAGTGGGTGGCTCGATCCATGGCATCGGGTGCCAGAACGATGCTCTGGTTCGTCCACTGCCTCAGATCCGTAGACTCCAAACGGCGCACCGAACGGAAGTTCAGATCTCTGTTGTCGAACCTGGTCCAATAACGGGTGAAGAGTAGATAGCGGGAAAGATCCGGTTCCCAGAAGATGATGCTCTGGGTGTCCCAGCCTCCCGGGCCTGGATCCAACTTGGCAAGAAGTTTCCAGCGGTAGCCGTCGGGCGAGCTGTGGAGGTGGAGCTCCCCCGAAGGGTAGACTTTGGCCTGGGTCTTGTAGCGGTGGTCGGGCGGAGCCTGGGGATCGATCCAGACGGCCGAGCCCCCCACCTTGTCCGCGAGTACCACGTTGTTTTCGAGCGACCCGTCCGACTCGTAAAGGCGCAAGTGGGGCTTGACGAAGACCAGCCCGTCGGTCGATTCGGCGTAGCAGACTCGCAGGACTGAGGGGAACAGTTCGTCGCCGTACTGGCGCTGGTCATACCAGAGGCGAATTATGCCCTTCTCCTTGAGGATGCTCGAGTAGGGTCCGATGGTCCCACCAGCCCCGGGACCCTCCCAGGCTTGATCCGGCTTCAGCAACACTCTGCGGTCCTGGATCGGGGGATTCATCGTCAGTCGAACCCCGTGACTGGATTCGATGAAGCGATGATCGATGAAAAGCTGTTTGCGGGATCCCACGTCGATGGCAGCTTCTGTGGCTGCCAAAGTGGGGATGACCTCGAGCAGGAGTAAGAGGCCCGTAATCTTGAGGGGAATGGATGCCATCCGATCTCCTTCCCTTGGGCTGGACTTCGCCCCAGCCAGGTTGGATCATGCGAGCCAAAGGCTCTGGAATGAAGAATACTTCGGCTGGGAGACCAAAGCTACGTCCGAGTTGCGAGTAATCCCGCTCCGCGTGGTGACTTTGGTTGTCTCTCCTATGATCCTCGTTAGCACCACTGTCAGAGCCGTGACCGTGAGGGAGCGGGCCCGGCATTCCGAATGCCGGCAATAGCGGGGGCCCCGATCGGTGATCGGGGCCTGCTCCTTCACAGTCACGGCTCTGTTTCTGGCGACTCTCGCATGGTCTTCTAGCCAATGAAGGTTTCAGCTTTGTAGACACGATGATCGGCACCGAGATCGGCTGATCAGGGATTAACCCCACCCATTGCCTGGTCGCCACGCGACCCCTAGAATCGGACTAGACGCAAAGAAGGAGATAAGACCCTATGCCCAAGAGACTGATTGTCACAGCCCCGAGACAGGTGGAATTCGAGGAGGTCTCCATTCCTGAATGTCCCAGTGACGGCTTGCTGGTTCGCGCCAAGGTCACAGCGGTGAGCACCGGGACCGAGGTCCGCGTCTATCGCGGAATCCCGGTGGATAAAGACGGCGGGTTCCTCCATACCTATATTCCGTTCCAGTACCCCTACATCAACGGCGAGTCGATGGTGGGCGAGGTGCTCGAGGTGGGTGCCGAGGCCTCGGGCTTCGGTGTCGGAGATCGGGTTTTCGTGACGGCATCGCACGGACACTACGCGGCCGTCTCCATCCAGGCAGCCATCAAACTGCCTGATCACATCCCCGACGAAACTGCGGCTTTCTTGAACATCTTGGAGGTTGGTCATATTGGTCTGAGAACAGGAAGCCCGGAGCCTGGCGAGAACGTCGCGATTATCGGAGCGGGTGTGATCGGCTTGTCAGCCCTGGCCTACTGTCGAAGCTTTGGTTTCCGTACCGCTGTTGTCGAGCTCGCTCCTGAGCGGTTGGGTCTAGCCGGGGAAATGGGAGCCGATCTGCTCGCCTCCCCCGAAGACGAGGATTTCTCAGACCGCATAATGGAGTTTTTCGGTGGCGAGGGCGCCGACCTGGTTCTGGAGGCCGCTTCGGTCTGGCCAGCTATCGAGACCGGTATGCAGATCGCCCGCAGGGGTGCCCGCGTCGTCGTCATTGCTCGCCACACCGATATGCCCACCTTCAGTGCGGTTGGCCATCCCTATCTGGGAAAGGACCTGGCCCTGCTGACTTCGTACGGCCACCAACCTGAGGGTCATCGATGGGATCGCCACCGATCCAACGCCTTGACGGTTGAGTTGCTGTCGAAAGAAAGGTTATTGGTGTCGCCGATGATTACCGACCGGTTCGATTGGCAGGAACTGCCTGACGTCTACAGGCGCCTGGATCAGGGAGACAAAGGACTCGTGGGCGTCGTCATCCGGTGGTCCTGAGAGTCGGTGCTTTTCTCTTCACGAGAGTCGCCTCAGCCGGCTCCGAATCGATCGAACAAAGTTACCTCGTGGATTTGCGGGCCTACACGTTTTTGCTAGTTGACGTTGCTCCTGGCCCAATACCCAATCAGGACCGCCTTCCGCGACAGTGAACATGACATCTCTGAGACAGCAGCTCAAAGACTCTTTCGGTTTCGACGAATTTCTGCCCGGTCAGGAGAGCGTCATCGAAAACCTGATGGGTGGACACTCCGCTGCTGCGGTCTTTCCCACTGGCGGAGGAAAATCGCTCTGCTATCAGCTTCCGGCGCTGCTGCTCCCAGGGCTGACGCTGGTGGTGTCTCCGCTTATCGCTTTGATGAAGGATCAGATCGACCAGCTCAAGGGGCTCGGCATCGCCGCCGAACGAGTCGACTCGACACTGACCGGCGCCGAGTACCGATCCACCATGGACGCCATCCGTAGCGGGAGACTGCGCTTGCTCTATGTGGCTCCAGAGAGATTCAACAACGAGCGTTTTCGGGAGAGTCTGGCTCGTGTCGACTTATCGCTTTTTGCAGTCGATGAGGCTCATTGCATCTCGGAATGGGGTCATAACTTTCGGCCCGATTACTTGAAGCTGTCCGACTACGCTCAGCGTTATCGGGCAGGGCGCTTGCTGGCCCTCACCGCCACCGCGACTCCGCAGGTGCTTGACGACATCTGCCATGGTTTCCAAATCGAACCAGAATGTGCCGTACGCACCGGTTTCCATCGTCCCAACCTCGAGTTGCTCACCACGCCAGTGGCTGCAGAAGACCGTGACGCCACGCTGCTGCGGCGTCTCGAGAAGAGCCCCAGGGGCTCGACCATCGTTTACGTTACTTTGCAGCGCACTTCCGAAGAGGTAGCCGAACGGCTGGCGGCAGCGGGTTTTTCTGCCCGCGCCTACCACGCTGGAATGAAGGACGAAGAAAGGGCCGAGGTCCAGGATTGGTTCCTCGCATCCGAAACGTCCATCGTGGTGGCAACGATCGCCTTCGGCATGGGGATCGACAAGCCAGACATTCGCTATGTGTACCACTACAACCTGCCGAAAAGCCTCGAGAACCTTTCCCAGGAGATCGGCCGTGCAGGTCGTGACGGCAATGCTGCGATTTGTGAGAGTTTTTTCTGCCCCGATGATCTGACGGTGCTCGAGAATTTCGCCTTCGGAGACACGCCTGCGCTGGAAGGGATACGGGGATTGCTTGAAGAGCTGGCTGCGGCGCCGGAACACTTCGACCTCAACCTCCATGAGGTTGCGCGGAACCACGACATCCGACTTCTGGTGGTGCGCACACTGCTCACCTACCTCGAGCTCAAGGGTTTCCTGGAGGCGCGCACGCCGACCTTTTCTGTCTACCGTTTTCGCCCCCTGTTATCCTCTCAGGAGATCCTGGAGCGGTTCAGCGGAGAGCGAAGGGTATTTCTGGCTGCCCTTCTGCAGCAGGCGAAGAAAGCCAAAGTCTGGTTCGACATCGATCTAGTCAAGGTGAGTCGGATCCTGGGAGCACCGCGGGACCGTCTGGTCCGAGCCCTCGACTACCTGGCTGAGCAGGAGTTGGTAGAGCTTCGCGTCGGAGGGGTTCGGCAGCGCTACCGCTGGCTGCGGCGGCCTGAGGAGCTGGATCAACTGGCGGCAGAACTCCATGCCAGGACCCTGGAGCACGAAATTCGTGAGATTGAGCGCCTGGGCCGAGTCCTGCACCTGGCCACACTCGATGGCTGTCAGACCCAGTCTCTCTGTTCCTATTTTGGGGAAGCCTTGACCGAAGATTGCGGGCACTGCGGTTGGTGTCTGGGTGGTCAGCGCCCGGTGGCTTTACTTCCAAGGCCGGAAAAGACCGTCGATGAGGACCTCTGGAATCAGGCTATCCAGGCCCGGGTGGAACATGCTGAGGTGCTGGCTGAGCCGCGCGCTTTCAGCCGCTTTCTGACTGGTCTCCGATCCCCCAGGATCACCCGTGCTCGACTGGCTGCCCACCCGCTATTCGGCGTTCTGGAACAGGTACCGTTTACCTTGGTTCTGGAGCGGGTCAGGTCTGATTCCAGGGGGAACAAGTCTCCCGAATGACAGCTGCAACCAGGCGAAGTTGTCAGAAGAGAGTCAGTAAGGCCATAATAGTGGAGGTGACTGGACAGATTTCCGTTTGTGCATTGAAGGGTATGAAGGATGTATCGTTTAGCTGATGTCACGGCTCGACTCCTGCGAGTCGCAGGGTTGTCGATTGTGCTTTCGTGGAGTTTGGGTAGCGTCGGTAGAGCTACCGATCTCGATGCAGAGATAGCGGCGCTCGATCTGCAGCGATTCGATCAAGAGACTGTCAGCGCTCCCGATTTCACTGTTACTGGACTCGACAACAAGAAAATGACCCTGAGCGGCTTCAGAGGACGCCTGGTGCTGCTGAATTTCTGGGCTACATGGTGAACTTATTGCACTACAGAGAGGTCCTCTCTGGAAAAGGTCCATGCCAAGTTCAAAGACAAGGGGTTCGTCGTCCTGGGCGTTTCTTTGGATCAGGGAGGTCTAGAAACCGTCAAGCAGTTTGCCGAGAAGCATGAGATTGAATTCCCGATTGGGGTTGATCTGGAGAAAGAAGCCAAGTGGAGATACCGCGTGAGAGGAACTCCTAGTTCGTTTCTTATCGGGGCCGACGGCCGCGTGATCTTTGGTGCCGTGGGTCCACGTCGGTGGGACAGCGAGCCAGGTCAAAGACTGATTGAGGCATTGCTCTCTTCAGTCCCCTAGTGGAGATCTCCTGGGGCTCTACCTAGATTCACTGTTTACCGTCTACTGTTTCCACTGTTCACTGTTCACTGTTCACGGTCCACTGCTTCCGATCCCACCCTTCCCGTCAGGAGGAATCAAATGAAACGAAGAGACTTTCTGAGAGCCTCGACCGGTCTGCCTTTGATGGCATCGGCCGGGGCTACTCCGGCGAGCCTGATTCAGAATGCTCCGACACCGGCACCCGGCATCCTGGAACTGGGACGCCAGAAGCAGCTCTTTCTCGATGACTGGCTGATTGAAGACGCGAGCCGTATCTCGCGCTTCATGTACCGTCCCGAGAAGTACTCGGGGAATCCCGTCATCGAAGCGGATCGACCCTGGGAAATGGGCCTTCAGGGTGGGTATTTCACGGGAGTTCAAATCTTCGGACAGGCCGTTGTCTACGACGAAGAAGAGAAGATTTTCAAGACCTGGTATATTCCCCGGTCCCATGAGGACGGAGAGCAACCCTGGTGCTATGCGGTTTCCTCGGATGGCTACCATTGGGAGAAGCCGAACCTGGGAATCTACGAATTTCGAGGTTCCAAGAACAACAACATCCTGGCGGACTACAGGGATCCACACTACTTCAACGTCTTCAAGGATCCTCAGGACCCCGATCCCGAGCGTCGCTACAAGGCCCTGGGGGAGCAGGAAGGACCCATCCCCAACCACACGGGAGGTGCCGCCGTGGCCTTTTCGCCCGATGGGATTCACTGGAATCCCTGGCCCGGCAATCCAGTGGTTCGTCACGGCCCCAATCTGGGGGATGCCCCGACTATTCTCGGTTGGGATCACCTGCGAAAGAAGTATGTTCTGTATCCGCGGCCGGGACACCCTCTAGCCTTCGAGATAAGCGGAAACGGCGTCCATCGCCACATCCGAATCGTGGGATACTCGGAGAGCGATGACTTCGTCAACTGGACGCCTACTCGGCTGATGTTGGCCCCGGACCGGGAGGACCGAGTTGACTACCAGTACATGTGCTTCACGGCGGGGATCACGGCGGGTATCTACGTGGGGTTCCTTTGGATGCACGAAACCCACGAACAGGTGTGGGATATCTTTCTGATGACCAGTCGAGATGGCTTCCACTGGAGCTGGGTAGACCGGAAGCTTCCCTTTCTGGGTAGGGGAGAGGTCGGTACCTACGATGCTGGCTACATGTCTCCCTCGAGCCCCATTTTCCACGATGAGAAGATCTGGCTCTATTACGGAGCCTACAGCGCGGCCCACAGCTATCGGACCAGCAGGCTGGGGGATAGGAACACCCTTTCGATTGCTCTCGCAACCCTACCCGCAGATCGCTGGGTGGGGCTTTTGGCGGGTCCCTTCCAGGGAAGCATCCTGACCCGGCCCTTCACCTTTTCCGGTTCGAAACTGATGCTGGACATCGATGCTTCTCTGCCTATGGAACTGCCCAAGAGCTACCGCAACTACGACGAGTGCGAGGTGCGAGCGGCCCTGGTGGATCAGTCAGGAGGCGCCATTGAGGGGTTTACCCTGGAGAGGTCAAAACCGCTGCTGGAGGGTGGACGGCAGGAGATGAGCTGGGAAGGTATGGAGGTTTCGCAGCTGGAAGGCAAGCCGGTCCAGCTGCGGCTGGCGATCCGGGCGGCGGCGCTCTACTCCCTCCAGTTCGTCAGCTGAGGGTCCGTTGGGACTGCCTGGGCGATAAGAGTTCGTTAGCGCTCGATCCAGAAGGAGAAAAGTCGGGCCTGGTAGAGCCTGAAACGGAAGCGGATCGACTGGTCCCGCAGGGAGCTGAGATCGGCTTGCCCCTGCCATTTGATCTCTGCCCGCAGGTGATCCCCCTGGATCCTCTCACACCGATCCTGGCTCCAACCTTCCAGCACCTTGCGGCCGCGCCGGTCTACTACCTCTACCCGCAGCTCGCCCCTTGAGGCATCTGTATTGACAAAAAGACGATGGCCGGCAAAACGAATCGGTCGAGTTTCAACGAATCCTCCCTTCTCGTCGGCGCCGAAGGAAACAAAGCGGTCCCGTTTGAGCTTGGCCAAGTGGATCCCGCCCAGGTAGGGTCCCTCGGGGTGAAAACGATGATTGATGCCGGTGTAGTAGAACCAGAGCTCGTCACCATGGACCATGGGTCGGGAGGCGGCCAGGATTTGTCCTGTATCAATGGCTCCGTTTCCTTCCGATGAGACGGGAATGAATGACTCTCGCCCGCCGACCTTCACCCATGTTCTCAGATCTCGGCTAGTGGACAGTTTCACCGAATTGACTCCCTCCTGGTTCCGGTTTGGCGAATGGCCACTGGCCTCGAAGAAGTTGGGTAGACCGATGTAGACTCCCTCATAGGGGAAGATCGGCATGTTGTAGATCTCGGTGTTGTAGTGTTCGGGCTGGTTGTGAGTCATCATTCGCAGACCCGGGTCTGTCAGATGCTCTCTAATGCGCCTCTCTCCCAGGATCTGGTCGAAGGCGTCGGCGTGGAAGATCAGCTCGGGTGAGGTCCAGTTTTCGAAGTCTTCGCTCAAGGAGAGGAATACCGAGCGGCCGAATGGGCCCCGGTGTTTTACCGTCGCAATGAATCGCTTCGTTGTCTCATCGTAGTTGAGATGGGACTCATCCTGGCTGGGAATCGGGGGTACATCCAGTTTCGTGAACAGATAGCCGTCCTTCGAGATCGCCGGCTGGCGATCTCGGGAGCCGATGAGTCCCTTGTAGCGGCGATCCGGTGACGCGTCGGGATCCCGAAGAACGTGTTTGATGTAGGCCTCCGGTTCCTCTTTGAGCAGCAGCAGGTTGTTTTCCCGTGAGCCTTGGAACTCCCTCAGTCCCAAGTCCGGTTTTTCCCACTTGATTCCGTCGCGAGACCGTGCGAATGCGGTCATGTGGTCGGCCGTGTACCACATCTTCCACACCTGCTCCTCGGGATCCCAGCAAGGAGCACTTCGAATCTGGATTAACTTGCTGGGCTTGGGCCCAGTGGACCTCTCCCAGGGCCTGTCGGAAGAGACCACCGGGTTCCCTTCGTATTTTCGGGGTTGCTGGATCCGGCGCTCCACGCGGTAGATTGCCCCCAGAAGAAAATCGTCTAGAAAGAGTTGGTGCTCCCCGGTAGGCAAGCTGACATAGTCGTAGCTCTGTGGAGGTGGCGGGGCCCCCTGGATCAATTGCAGAAAACAGAAGAGCGTCAGTACAGATCCTGTAAGTCTTTCGTGCGCGCGGCTCACGGTATCTCCCTTCGTGGTCTTGTGGAGAGCTGGGATGATTGATGGCGTGCCGTCCGGAGTAGCAGCTCAATTGCAGTCGATAGTCTCACGAAAGTAGCGCTTGCCATCGAGAAAGAGCTTGGTCTCTTCGTGCGTGAGACGGTACTGGGTGGTGCTGCCGTCGTTGTAGGTTAGAAGCAACGCGCCCTCGTCGAGGCTTCCCGAAACCGTCCATTCCCCGGCATTCTCTGCTTGAAAGGCTCCACTTGCTCCACCGCCGAAGCCTCCGGACTTTGAACTCTTGAAAAAGCGTCCCTCCGGACACAGCCAGATATAATTCTCTTCGGTGTAGCCGCTGCGTGTGAAGAAACGCGACAGCTTGTGGCCGCTGAGGTGCTCCATCCAGGGACTAGCACCTTCTTTGGATGCGGGTTTCGTCTGTGCCAGCGAGAGTGAAGCGCTTATCTTATCTAACGCCGCAAGCAGTTTTTCGGCATCCTTGGGCCCGCTTGCGGCCATGAAGGAGACGCCCCGTCCGCTTTCTCCGACGATCGTCGTCACCTGTCCCACCAGAGGATTTCGGGAACCGCTTACGGAATACTTGGCAGTCAGGACAGGGTCTTCGATCTGCACTTGTCCTGCGGGATGGAACACGACCCCATTTCCCACAGTGATGGCCTGACTCATGGCGCTCTGTGCTCCCTGCACGGTCATTTCGTCGATGGTCGCGAAAATGTGTGCTTCAAAAACCTGGCTCCTCATGAGAAGGACATTGCCATTTTGCGGTAGCACGGCGGCCCAGCCAGCAGGCAGAACTAACGATGCGCCGTAGTCGGGAAACTCCAGCTTCGCCTCCCCCTGGTATTGCACGCCTGGCTTGACGACCTCGGCCTCGATGCGCGGCGCAACATGGAAGAGGATCAAGACGAATACGATTCTGAGGATACGCATGGTGGCAACCGCGGTTTTGTAACCCGGCCTCCTGGCCAGCTAGGCTTCGATCTCAATCTCCAGAAATGCGCGTTTGTGATAACGCCCCGAGAACCTGGCTAAAGTGTCTGCTATTTTCATCCCCCAGCGGTATTTTCGACGAAGCATCTTGTAAGCGAGTTGAATGACTTCAGGATCGCTGACGATGCGTCCCTGGCCATCGAGCCACTCGCTCGAGATCTTGCCGCGACTGTTACAGGCTGCGAGTCGCACACGACCGTTGGCACGGACTCGCTTGACCTTGCCGGCGCTAGCTTCGCTGAATACGTAGTATAGACGGTCTGCCCCGGCAATCCACACGGGTGTGCGTACCTCTTTTCCGCTTTTCCGGAAGGTTGCCAGGTTCACGTAAGACTCTGCTGCGGGATCGAAGGGCCGGTTTTTCATTCAGATCCACCTGAGGCTCTATTGAACCACGTTTTGCCAAGTTGAAACTTGAATAGTGAGCAGTAGTGCAGTGAGCAGTGAACAGTGCCGGAAGGAGGTGTTGCAGTGCACGGATAGACTGCCAGCATTGCGAAGCCAAGGCAGAGCCGCGAACGACTTGACGCGTCTGCAATATGAGCCCAGAATCCCGAGGAGAGAGCCGGATAACAGCAAAATTTCCCCCATCCCCGATCCCTCGCTGGCGCTTCAGGTTCCAATGGCTAGAAGATCATGCAAAAGTCGCCATCCGTCGGCTCGGTCTCATGTATACAACCCACACGTGTATACCAATTGGTGGACGGGGTATAGAGTAGCACGGGGTAGAGAGGAACGCCCTGGCTACGTGGGTTCGCCCACTTGCCGAGTCTACAGCGCAGAGGAGGGGTGAATGTCACGACGCCACGACAGCAGTATCGGAGTCGACGATCCATGGTATCCGGAAGGGGGACCCGGACGGCATCTCAAGGCAAGGCTGAAGAGGGGCGAGGTGCTAATTGGCCCGCTGCTCGAGGAATACGCGCGTCCCTCGTTAATCAAGCTGTTTAGGCACGCCGGGTTCGACTTCGTCTACATCGAGTACGAACACACCTTGTTCGGCTTGCCCGACCTGGCCGACACTATTTTGTCCGCTCGTGACAACGGGCTGCCCGTCATCGCCAAGACGCCCCAACTGGAGCGCCAAGAGGTATCCAAGCTGTTGGAGGCCGGTGTCGTAGGAATCCAGCTTCCCCGCACCGAGACCCGCGAGCAGGTCGAGACGCTGCTGAGTTACTTGAAATTCCCCCCAACGGGGACGCGCGCGGTGGCGCCAGGCTGGGGCAACAGCGATTACCGAGGCGTCACCGACTGGCAAGGCTGGATGGATGAGCAGGACCAGGAGACCACGGTCGTCATCCACATCGAGACAGCTTTGGCTTACGAAAATGCTGAAGATATCTTGAGTGTCCCCGGGATCGACATGTGCTACGTCGGCCCGGGAGACTCGTCGATTGAACTGGGACACCCCGGCGATTTCGATCACCCCGATGTACGCGCACCCATGAAACACGTCCTTGAACTGTGCAAGAAATATGGCATCGCGTTTGGTACCACACCTTCGGGCGGGAAGGCTGCAGGCGAGTGGGCTCGTCTGGGTGCCACCTTCTTTGAAGCTGAGTCCGAAGTAGGATTCATCCGCGCTGGAGCCGCCGCCCTTCTGTCTGACTACAGAGAGCACATCGGCTCGCTTGGCTGACAAGGCGCCAAGAGGTCGGGAGGAGAGAGCCGGACAACGGCACAGGCAAAGGCAAGGGAGGGAGCTAAACACATACCTTCATTCAGGAAGAAAGACGATCGACTCCACGGCAACCCCAAGCTGTCGTGTGTCCCTGGAATCGGGCAAGACCTCATGCGGTACAAAGGTCTCACTGAGAAGGGAAATCTGAACCTCGTCTGCCTGGGGCGAACAATGCAGAAGGCCCAGGGACTTAGTCCACACACCCGGGCCGATCTGCTCCTCATGGATTGGTCGTCCGCAGGAAAGCACCGTGAGCCTGGAGCCTCGCGGCCCACCCCGTGCCAATCTAATCTTAACCGAGGCCGGCGCAAATCCGAGCCGCTTACGGGACACAGTTACGCTTGCCTTTCCATCAGTCCAGCGGACCAACCTTCCCAACCATCGCTCCTGGTCGTAGAATCCGGAATCCTTCAGGCCCCAGACCGAGGCCGTGGTCTTGACCCCGAAGTTGGGCGGGGAGGGGCTACCCTGAGATCGGTAGGCCAGCCGCAAGCTGGGGCTGCCCTGGATCGAATCGATTGTGAAGACCTCGATCAGGTTTCGGCCGGAATGGAAAGAGTCCTCGGAGACAATGACTGACCAGAGACTCGTGTTTTCCGAGGGCTCCAACTCGAGTCGGGTAGTGGCTCGAATGATGCCGTTTATTGCTAGTGCCAGACCCTCTGTCCTACGCCTCTCCGGATTTGACTGGAGGTAACCCGTGACTTGTGCGGGAACGAAGTCGGATGCCGGGTCCACCCGGTCGTAGAGGGCTGGAAGATCAAGCCAGGCAGCGTCTGTTGAACGTCCAGCAACACCAATCTCCTCAGGTCTCAGTCCTATCATCTCGAAACCTGCGGCCGATGTCGCCAAGAGACCTTGATCTCGTGATCCAAATAGATCAACCTTCCTCGCCGCCGACTGGTGTGTTCCCTCCGTGACCTGCTGCACTGGATAGCTGTCCCGTCGTAGAGCTCCCGCGAAGAAGATCGTTTTCCGTGTCCTTTCCGGGTTCTGGGTCTCTAGGGCGGAAGTGCCGTCGATCGCGACAGGGAGGCGCCCCCCGACATATTGGGCCAGGGTCGGCAAGATATCGATGGTCTCCAGGTGACGATCACGGACGCCGGGCGCAAAACTGCCTGCCGGAGGCTTGACCAGGAGAGGAACCGGAAGAATGTCCGGAAAGTTGGTGTCGGTGGGGTGTTTAAAGGAGTCCCCGGGTCGAAAGCTGGCGCCATGGTCGGAAGTGACCACGATCAAGGAGCGGTCGTATAATTTCGCCGCCCGGGTCTGTTCCAGGAACCGCCCCAGCAACCGGTCCACGGTCCCAACCTGAAGCAAGTGGCGTTGGTAGGCCAGTTTCACAGAGGCTTCCTTGCTGCTCCACTTTTCCCCGGCGAGCAGGCCTCCGAGATGGGGCAGGGCAGCGTACTGTTTGCCGCTAGGAAGATAAAGGTAGGGCTCGTGAGGTAACAGGATATGCAGGAAATAGATTGGTGGTCGATCTCCCTCGGGCTGAATCGAATCGATTGCCGACAAGGCTGACTGCAAACGGTCACGGTCTCGCCACTCGATCCACTGATCCTTCCAAGCCTTAGAAGCCCCTTCAGCCAGGTCTTTCCAGCTTTGGTCGGCCGGGGGCAGGGATTCAGCCATTTTCGCCGGCAGCAGGAGGTGGAGGTACAGGATTCCCAGATCCGTCAATAGTAGGGTCGCCCGCGAGCCTCGCAGTTGGTCTAGCCTCGAACACAGCTCAGCGGGACAGAGACTTGTGATCGGTTCGAAGGTATAGACCTGGTGTGATTGGCTGAAGAGTGTGAGCAGGTTGTTGGGGTGGTGCTCGTATACAGGTAGTTTTTCGGGGTCGGGATAGTTCCCAGTTAGCAGGGCCGGTAGAGCCCAACCGGTACGATCACTGACCGCTGTCGCATTGCGGTACCAGACGCTGTCCCGAGCCAGCTCCGAAAAACTTGGATATCTGACCGGATCAATCTGCCCTTCTTCGTCGAGAAGTGAGACCAAGGGGAGTTGGTCGAAGACCACCATCAAGATCGGTGTCGTCGAGTGCGACTCCAAGCTGGGCACTGTGAGTGTCCCGTCCGCTGTCGCCACTTCCAGGGCCGAGCTCCTGAATAGAAACCACACAGGGAAGAGCAGTAGGCCCGGCGTCAGCCAGGTAACGAACTGGCGTATCAGTGGAAGCCGAACATATGAGATGGAAAAGATCAGGCTGGCCATCACTGCTACCACTATCAACAGCGCCCCGGGTCCCTCCCAGATTCTCTTGGAGGCTTGAAGTAGAAAAGCCGAGGTCAGAAGACAAACGGCCAGCCCCTGGAGCCATCGGTAACTGGATCGCCGGTCAACTAGCTGACCAGTCAAGGACAGAAGCAGGAAAGGTAAGGGAACGACCAGGATCAGAAAGCCGAGAAGCAGAACGATTTCTACAGGTGTCAGCTTGTGGGCCACGAGGAACTGGAGGTTTTTCGAAATCAGGTCAAGAAGAGGCTGGGCTACCGCGTAGCTTGAGAGGGTGAACAAGTGGAGACCGGCAAGCGTTAGCCCTGGCTTTCTGGCCATCGCTTTTTAGGTTACAGGTTACAGGTTGCAGGTTACAGGTCGAAGGTTTGTCTGGGCCCGGCTCTTGCGTAGCTTCGGTCTCCAGGCCGAAATCTTTTTACTGTCGAACCCACTGGGTTCGACGAATGGCGGCTTGTAGACCAAAGCTACGAAGATGGACGATTCTAACGAGCTCTCTGGCCCTTACGAAGGGGTCGCTGCAGGGTGCGGGGTTCATCGGGATACAGTTGAGCGACGTACTCTTCATAGCCGTTGAAGATGGGTGTGACGAACCTCTCTTCGGTGTCCAGCCAGTAGGAGATGGCCTGAGTCCAGCGAGGATGGGGGATGTAGGGGTTGACGTTGGATATGAACCCGTATTCATGTGGCTGTACCTGCCAGAAGGTGCCGGGTTCTTTTGTGAGCAGCTCGATCTTGGTGATGGACTTGGGGCTCTTGTAGCCGTACTTCCAGGGCGCCAACAGACGCACGGGTGCCCCATGCTGTTTTAACAGGGGGTTACCGTAGACACCGGTTGCCAGCAGCGTCAGCTCGTTCATCGCCTCATCCATCCTCAGCGCCTCATGGTACGGCCAGGGATAGAACGGGGCCTTCTTCAATCCTGGCATCTGGCTGGGTTTGAAGGCACTCGTGAAACGGATGAATCGAGCCGAGCTGGTAGGCTGAACCTTCTCGAGCAGCTTGCTCAGGGGAAACCCGCTCCAGGGCACGTTCATGGCCCATCTCTCGACACAGCGGAAGTGATACAGTCTTTCTTCGTGTTCGAAGGCAAATAAATCGTCCAGATCGAAGGTCTGCGGGCGTTCACATTCGCCCGAGACTTCTACTTTCCAAGGCTCGACCTCGAACTTTCCCACATCCTTCCAGACTGGCCCTCCCTTTCCTGGAAGGAATTCGTAGAAGTTGTTGTGGGTTGCCGCTGCCTTCCGGGGCGTCAGCCGCTGATCAATTCCCTTGGGAAGCGGGAAGGTCTCGTTTCGAGTGGAAGGGAAAACGTCAGGGCGCTCCAAGGGGACGTCCAGGATTCCCTGTTTTGCTTCTGGGCCAGGGCCGCCCCCGAAGAGGGGAGTCGTACCCAGCATGCCCAGAGCGACAGTGGATAGAAATCTGCGCCTCTCGAAGAAGACTTCAGGTGGTGTCACCCGATTTGAGGCGATTGAGGCCCAGCGTCTTTCGGTCAAGCTACAATCAGGACCACAGGTCCAAAAGGGGAGTCCCCTTCACCAACTCTCGAGGCTGCCCCAGGTGGTTGAGCACTTCCATGTCAGGATCGATGCCCAAAGTATAGTAGACGGTCGCCAGCAAATCGTTTGGATGGACCGGTTTCTCCTTGGGTGCCGAAGCGGTGTCGTCTGATTCGCCGTAGAGATGTCCCCCTGGGATGCCCGCGCCGGCCACCATCGCGGTGTAGCAGTAGGGCCAATGGTCTCGGCCATCCGGAGCGTTGGTATTACCGGAAGTGCTGACGCCCAGGCGCGGAGATCTCCCAAATTCACCGACCGCTACTACCAGGGTTTCGTCGAGCAGACCCCGGTCATGCATGTCCTCCAGAAGCGCTGAGAGGGCCTGATCTAGAACCGGGCAGTGGAGGTTCTTGAGCGGCTTGAAATTGGCAGCATGGGTGTCCCAGGCATCGACTTCGGGATTGCCGTTCGCCACCGAGGGCCAATTCAGCTGTACGAAGCGAGTGCCCGCCTCAATCAGCCGGCGGGCCATCAGAGCCCCTTGGCCGAATGTAGTGCGCCCGTAGCGCTCACGGACCTTGGTGGTTTCCTGTTCTAGATCAAAGGCTTCGCGGGCCTTTCCGGAGAGTACAAGATCGAAGGCTCTTTCGTAGTACTCGTCCAGCGCATGCTGATCGACGGCCTTCTCCAGCTCAGGCATCGATTCATTGATTCCCTTGAGCAAGTTGAAGCGGTCTCGTAGTCTTTCCGGGGGAACCTCTGCGCGCAGTGCCAGGTCGTCTAGTTTGATGGGCTTGTTGGGATCCTGATAGAGGCGATAAGGGTCGTAGGCCTTACCCAGAAATCCGGCTGCCCCGCCTTTTCCCACCACATTGGATTCCTGAAGAGGTCTAGGCATCTCTACGAAAGGCAGCACCGGTCCCTCGGGAGGGATCATCTTGGCGAGGTGTGAACCAACAGTAGGGAAGTCTGCAGGTGAAGGGGGCTCTAATTGACCTGACGGTGAGACTCTATCGGGAGGATATCCGGTCAGCATCTGGTAGATCGCGGCAGTGTGGTTGAAGAGTCCCTTCGGCGTGTAGCTCATGGATCTTATCAAGGTGCACTTGTCCACTTGCTGCGCCATGTTGGGCATGGTCTCGCTGAGCCAGATACCCGGAACTTTGGTCTTTATGGGGCTGAACTCGCCCCGGATATTGGAGGGTGCATCCGGTTTGGGATCCCAGATGTCGATGTGACTCGGACCTCCCTGCAGGAACAACATGATCACGGACTTGGCCGATCCGAAACCCTTCATGCCGACCAGGTCTACCGTCGCTGCTGCTTGCGCCTTTTCCCAGGAAAAGAAGTTCGCCAGGCTCAGGCCAAACAGTCCTACAGAACCGACACGCAGAAACTCTCGCCGTGTCGGGCCGTCACACAAATTACCACTACTACCCGGAATGACTAGCATATCACCCTCCTTGCATGCACCCGTCCAACGTTCTTCCCTTGCCCTTGCCTTTGCCTAATTCTTACTATATCCACCTACTACATCCAATCATCTCATCCTATCGATTAAACAGGAAGCCATTGCTATTGAGCAGAGCCCAAAGCAGGTCCTGGCCAGCGCGAGCCCGGCTGTCCGATTCATTCAAAACGCTCTCTGCCAACGCATTTTCGGCCGAGGTCGGGAAGCGGCTCAGGGTCGCCAGGTAGAGCTCTTCTACCAGTTCTTGATCGCTTGCTCCGGCCACTATCAGCGTCGAAACACGGCCCTCAGGATCTGCCACCGCCCGGGCGAGAGTGGGGCCATTCACAAGATTCAGCGCCTGCGGAAGGCTCATTTCCGATCTTCTTTCGCACTCACAGGGTTGTTCGCGCTGAGGACGCCCAAAAAGATCGAGGAACCCTCCACGTCCCACATGCGGATCGGGGAGCTGGGAGGCTCGAAAGTCCTCGGGTACGGTTGGGAAATCGAAGGAGGAGCCGGTCGCCATGGCGATGGCATCCGCCAGCTGCTCCGCCGTCAACCGACGCGGCCAGTGATGCGAGAAGTTGATGTTGTCGTGTTGGCTCCACTCGTTGGATTGGAAGGAAGCCTGGTAGGTTCGTGACTCCACGATGGTTTTGATCAGATGCTGCAAGTCGAAGTCGTGGTCGGTTAGGTCCTTGGCGAGAGCGTCGAGCAGAGCTTCGTTTATGGGTGGATTTGAAGCTCGAATATCGTCTACCGGTTCGATAATTCCCCGCCCAAAGAAGTAGCTCCACACCCGGTTGGCAACGGCTCGCGCAAAGAAAGGGTTGTCCTTTGAGGTAAGCCATTCCGCCAGAGCCGGACGCGAATCACCTTCTGGAATAGGGGGCGCGTGGGAACTGGACACGAGGTACTGGGCTCGCACCGGGCGCCCAGATTTGGGATGCATGACTCGGTTATCATGGCGCTTCTGATAGACGATCTCCTCGCCGCTCCTGAAGCCGGGCCTGATGCCCACTGAGCCGAAGAAAGCAGCCATCTCGAAGTACTGGTTCTGTGTCCACTTCTCGAAGGGGTGATCGTGACATTGGCTGCAAACCATGCGCACCCCGAGAAACAGCTGGGTCGTGGTTTCCATCGCCTCCTTCGGATTCCGGGCGACCCGGAAGAAGTTGGCTGCGGGTTCTTCTACATTGCTCCCCTTGGAGGTCAAGAGCTCCCGTACCAGGTCATCATAGGGCTTGTTTTCAGAGATGGATTGCTGCAGCCACTCCCGAAATCGCCACATGCCTTTGTCACCCAGAAACTTGCGGTTTATCCGCAGCAAATCACCCCACTTCAGGCTCCAATGATCGACGTAACCATCGCTTCCAATCAGCTGGTCGATGGCCCGTTCGCGCTTTTCCTGGGGAGCGCCGCTGTCAGCAACAAAAGCCCGTGCCACTTCCGGCTGGGGTAACTGGCCCGTCAGATCGAGAAAGAGGCGCCGCAGGAATTCGGGGGCGTCAGCGGGCGGCGACGGCTGAATTTTCAATCTTTTCAGCTTGCTATCGATGAGTCGATCAATGTAGTTGTGCTGCGGAAGCTGCACCCATTCGAATCCCGGCTCGGGGTTCAAGACCGTGATCGGGATGGTTACGAACTTCCCTTCGTAGCGGACTAATAGGGCACCCTCTCCTCGACGGACGCCGGTTATCTCAGCGCTCTCGGAGATACTGAAGTCTTCGACGTTGCTGCTGGCGATATGTGCCTCTCTGGTCACGTCGCGAGTGCTGCCATCGGCATAGTGAGCCAATACCACGACGCCTTGCTTGCGTCCCGGCTGGTGCATGAAAATTTCCGCGGGTAGGACTTCCAGCCTGGTAACACCGTCCTCGTTGGCATTACCAAAAGGAACGCCTGAGGAAATCCAGTCCAGCAGCGTGTCGTAGTAACGAGTCCCGATTTCTAGTTTGAGTCCACCTCCGTGAGCAACCTGTTGGGTGGGCTTGGCAAGCATCAGGCTGCGAGCGGGATCGGCCCGATTGAAACGCCTACCCGACATGTCGTAGAGCAGCGCCTGGTAATCGAACTCAGGGTCGTATCCGCGCAGCGAGAGCTTGAATCCATTCTTGCCCTTTGCGGACCCGTGACAGGTTCCCCCGGTACAACCCACCCGGTTCAGGACCGGGACAACGTCTCTCACGAAGGTGGGTTTGCGATCTTGGAAGGCTCCATCCGCCCGAAGGGGCAAGTCCACAGCGCGGCCTGATGCCTCCACGCGCAGCATGCCACTTCCGATCTTTTCAGCATGCAGAAAACCGTCCTCACCGATTCTGACGATGTCATCGAGGGGGGTCAGCTGGGCAGAAGAAGTCAAGTCTACCTTCTCGCCAGTGGCCGCGATCCCGGTTACGAGGATCTTCCTGCCCTCTTTGAGCGTGGAGAAAACCAGGGGTGAGGGCTGAACCAGCAACTCCTCGATCTCGAGGTCAACCTGACCGACGACCTGTTTCCCTTCGCCATCTTTCTTGGCGGCGGTCGTCAGACTGAAGGTGAGAAGCAGAATGAAGCTAAAGAAGAAGTTTCTGTGCACGTCATTAAGCTGAAACTTCATTTGGTTTTTCCTGAGGAACAAGGGTGTAACGCATTGACTCAGTGATCTTTTGGTCATGGAAGCCTGAAGCGCAAGCGAGGGGTTGGGAATCGGCAAGATCTTACTCAGGTCCCCAACCCCTCGCTCGCGCTTCAGGCTTCCATAGCTCGGGAAGTTTCTTTCGCGAATGGGGCCAGAACCGCTGGGGGGGGCACTTATCTGAAGCATGTTTCGCTCTATTGATTGGATGTGAGTTGATCCTGTTCCAGCGGCACTGGAGAAAACTCGCGCACGAGCTTACCCGACTGAGTACCGTAGATCCGGACGAGTCCGTCGAACCCGCCTGCAGCCAGCTCTTGACCATCGGGATGAAAGGCGATCGCGTAGATCCCGGAGTGGTCTCCTTTGCAAGTAGCGAAGCGGTCTCCAGTAGACAAGTCGTAGATCGGGATCTCGCTGGCTGCTCCGCCCATGGCGATCTTCCCACCATCCGGCGAAAATGCGAGAGCGAAGATCTCTCCGTCCTGAACCTCGAACTGCCGAATCAGGGTCGAGTCATCGGCGATCAGCATTTTTCTGCCCCGATCCATTTTGTAGAAGTACCCGATCCGATCTTCGCCTCCAATGACCACGGCGTCGCGGCTGGGATGACGAACGACCACCGAGAGCTTCCCCCTCAATAGGTTGATGTTTTCGATGAAGGAACCCGTAGAAGCATCGACAAGCTTGGCGGCCCGGTCGCGTCCCACCGATAGGATACGTTTTCCATCGATGCCAAACACAGTCCCCAGGACCCAGTCCTCGTGGTGTCCCATCTTCAAGAGCTCACTGCCCCCCGCAGCCTCGAGCACGCGGACCGTATGGTCCGGACATCCGAAGACGACCTTGGATGCATCGGGAGAAAGGGATGCGCCTAAGATCGTATCCTGGCAGGAGGTGAACGATCGCTTGAGCGTTTGCGTGGGTACATCCCAGAACTGGACCTCCCCGAAACGAGCCGGCGCTCCTCCGGCCGCCATCAAGGTTTGACCGTTACTGGAAAATTCCAGGGACTGGATCCGGTCCGAGATCCCGACCAGCCGTGCTTCGATCCCGCTCGCATCCGTCCGGTGTAAAAGCACTTCCCGATAGCCGGAAACGGCCAGCAGCCCACCGTCGGGAGAGTAGCTGAGGGCGGTGATTACCGGGGGCAGACGGTAGGTAGGCGGTCGATCGGTCGCAGTCACTTGCCCAACCGCTTCAGGTGTGTCGTTCTGTGCTCCAGCGGCAATCCAAGATCGAAACCAACCGATCTGCTCTTCGGACAAAGCAGGCTGGCCCAGAGGCATGCGAGGCTTGCCCTCACCCAGCAGAAAAGCGAGCACGAGGCTTTCGTCGGGGTTAGAGGGGATGAAGGTAGGGCCGCTTTTGCCGCCCTGTTGAAATCCCTCATAGTGGGTCAGGTCAAGCCCACCCTGTTTCACCGCGGGCTGATGACATCCCTGGCATTGGCGCTGGATGATGGGCCAGATCTGGCGCGAATAGCTGACGGCTTCAGCTGTCTCCCCCTCTTGAAGGCCGCTCGCCTGGAGGCTAGTAGCACCCAGAAGGAGAAGAACAAGCGGGAGGATTCGAGTCATTAGAGTCATTAGAGTCATTAGACAATACTTGAGAATAGCCCCGATGATAGGCAAGTTGACCAGAAGCGTCAACTTTGAGGAAAGAAATTCCAAGATACAAGATCCTAAATTGAGCGATTGGTGGGCCAAGGGATGTCACACCTTTGAGCTAAGATGCTGACGGGTTAGGAGTTAGCGGTAGATGCGCTACCGAAAAGCTCCTAACCCAAAAGGTGAAACAACTATGAGCCACGATAGCATCCTTCCCTGTCATTCTGAGGGGTCTGTTTCCTGGATTATAGATGACGTGCAACCCACGTCGGAGACCTTAACCGGACGCGCCGGCCTGAGCCTGTTTGTCCGCTATGTGCGGAGCCGGGGTCTGTACCCCCACCTGGATCGGCTGTTTGGCTCCTTGCGCAAAAGCCGCAAGGGACAGCCGGTGACGGAGATCTTCAAACAGTTGCTGTGCTTCTTGCTGGACGGATCGAGCCGCCATCTGGTGTCCTTCGACGCCTTGAAGGAGGATCCGGGCTATGGGGGAGCGATCGAGACGAAGCCAGAGGCCTTGCTCTCCTCTCACGCCGTCAAGCGTTTTTTCGGCGGCTTTTCCATGTGGCGCATCTGGCTCTTTCGCCGACTCCTGCAGCAACTGTTTCTGTGGCGGCTGCGGTTGCAACAGCCGGCCCTGATCCTGCTGGGGATGGACACCATGGTGATGGACAACGACGAGGCCCCCCAGCGCCACGGCGTGGCGCCGACCTACAAGCGGGTCAAAGGGTTTCAGCCGCTTCAGGTCACCTGGGGCCGCTTGCTCATCGATGCCGTCTTTCGGGGAGGAGACAAGCATTCCAACCACGCCGACACGGCCCAGAAGACCCTGAGTCATCTGGTCCAGAAGATTCGCCGAAAGTACCGCTCCGACGTGCCGATGATCGTGCGTCTGGACGCCGGCTTTTTCGATCAAAAGCTGCTGAAGGTCTTGGAAGAACTCCAGGTCGGCTACATCGTCGCCGGCAAGCTCTATGGCGATGTGCAACAGTACATCTTGAAGCTGGAGGAAACGGCCTGGGGAGTCTCTCGCAACGGCGATCAGGAGTGGAGCTATGTGGAACTGGGAGACCGGCGGGGTAGCTGGAAGAAGTGCCGCCGGGCCCTGTTCTGCCGGCCGGCTTATGAGGACCGGCAGCGCCTTTTGGAGTTTGCCCGTCCCGATCAGATCCTGTACACCAATCTCGGTTGCGGCTCCGCCGTGGACGAGCAGCTAGGGCAAGCGGGGCTTGAGCGTTGGCTTCAAGCCGAGGCCATCCTGGAAGGCTATCATGGCCGCGGAGCCGACGAGTTGGTGCATCGAGCCCTGAAGGACTTTGCCTCACAAACTCTTCCGTTTAAGCGTTTTGCTGCCAACGCGGCCTATTACTACACGTTGCTCGTAGCCTTTTTCCTTTACGAGTGTTTCAAGGAAGATGTGTGCCAGCCCGTGGTACCGCTCAACTGCTACCCCACGACCTTACGCCGGCGGATCGTCGACGTGGCGGGGAAAATCGTGCGCCATGCCGGCCAGATCCTCCTGAAAGTCACAGCCGCCACCTGGAAGCAGCTTCAAATCGACCGGCTCTGGCAAAAGAGCGCCCACCCGCCGCCTTTCGCCTGGGTCTAAATCGCAAAAAACCAAAGCCTCCTTGCAGCCTCGCGGCCCCCGTGTGTCCAATATCGCCTCGGCTCAGGGTTTCTCCTCTTTTCGGGAGGGAAAATCGCCACCCTCCACCCTTCTGAGCTCACCCAGTACTCCCTCCCGTCGGAACTCGCATCTGGGCGACCTCCATCTTGCTAAAATGAGTAGAATCGCTCAATTTAGGAAGATACAAACAAGCTCCAAATACCAAGCACCAAATCTCAAGAAATCAGGGCAAGCAGGCACAACTGGAATGACCATTTTGCTTCTCCAGACTCGTGATCCTGATCCCGAAAATCTCCCATTCTCTTCGTTTGGTGCTTGCGATTTGGAAGTTGTTTGTATCTTGTATCATGCATCTTGGAATTTACGTCAAGAAGGAGAACCGATGAACGAATTACAGGAATTCCACTTCGAAAGTCTGCCCCCTTCCAGCCGAGGTATCTGGCAGCTCTCACTCAGTGTCGAGGAGACGCAGGACATGGTGGAGGAGGTCTTTCTCACCTGCCACAATACGGTGTCCCTTCAGAGTATCAGGGATGAGATCGCAAAGTACTTCCGAGATGGGGTCCTGCGGATTCCAGTCTTGGCGGCAAGAGGTGCGGAGGAAGGCAGGGTGCTGGTCGCCACGGCGGGCATTCACGGTGACGAATACGAGGGCATGGAAGCCATTTTCAGAGTATTCGACTCCCTGGATCCGGCCCGAATGCACGGCACCTTTGTGGCGGTTCCGATAGCGACGTTTCCCGCCTTCTGGATGGGTACGCGAGCGGACCCGTGGGACGGGCACAACATGGCAAGGACCTTTCCCGGGTCTTCGCAAGGGAGCATCAGCGAGCGATTGGCCGCAATGCTTCTCGATCGAGTCATGCGCCATGCCAGCCTCTACATTGACCTGCATAGCGGAGGCCGGAACTACCACATGCTTACGTTGTGCGGCTATGTCACCGAAGGAGACCAAGCGAGCACCGCTACTCCCGCCGCTGAGTCTTTCGGAGCACCGGTGATCTGGGCTCATCCCTCCGTCTCGCCGGGTCGAACACTCACCTCGACCCTGCAAGCAGGGATACCCTCACTTTATACCGAAGGCTATGGGGGCGGGCAGGCTCGGCCCCAGGACGTGGACTGTTACACTCAGGGCCTCGCCAACCTCTTCAGTTTTTTGGAGATCGCCGAGTTACCTCAGGCCGGCTTGCCGGAGCCCTATCAGCCTCTTCGCCTTCACGGCTCAGGCGATGTTGATGTAGCGATGAAGGCGAGTCAGGGGGGACTCTTCTTCACCTCTCTGGAGCTAGGAGCAAAGATTCGAAAAGGCGATCTGCTTGGAGTTCTGCGTAGTGTGGAGGGAAGGATGCTCGAGGAAGTCCGCAGCTCGGAGGAGGGAGTGCTCGTGATGATTCGCTGTACTCCACGGGTCTTCTTAGGCGAGCTGATTGTGGTCGTATCGCCTGAAGACTAGCCTGGGTCCGCCGTAGCGGTGGTCTCCGGACCGCCGTCCCGAGCCAAAGGCTCGAAAGAAGAAAACTTCGGCCTGGAGACCAACGCCACGTCTAAGTTTAAGGTTGCCCCGCCATCGGCTGCGCCGGATCGTGCATGAAAGAAACTTCAGTCGCACGGTTTTCAGACAATCGCTTGGAGAAGGTCCTATTCAACTCTAGAGCAACGGGTTACGCCCTTTCTTCATCCCAACCTGAAAATCAAGCTTCAACTCAGGGGGCCCTGGTGCCGGGACCTACGCTCGTTGCGAGTGATGCTAGTTCTGTTTCCAGAGCGTGGAGGAGAACCGTTGCGATAGCTTGGTTGCCGTGGGGTGAGGGATGCGTCTCCCGGTTGTACTTGTCGAAGTCGAGGTCTGGGATGTAGGTGTTGCGGGCGGCTCCTGAGAGGGCTTTGACGGCGTCGATGTATATCAATCCTTCCAGTTCAGTCTTTTCGACAAGTGATTTCAGTATGGGATGATCACTTCCCCTTCTTTGGCGGAGCTCGACTGTATTCTCTGGCAGCAAGAGGGAAACCGGCATGAAGTCGTGACGGTGGGCATTATCGAGAAAGCGGGAGAGAATATAACGCATCCTTCTCTTGGCGGCCTCTGAGTTTCCTGGCCAGGCAGCAGTTGGATTTACGCCGCGGCGCAGGAGGAAGCCCAGCCCATTCCACGTATGAGGAAAGGACACGCGCTCTGTTCGCGCGGCGTAGAACGCGTCGTGACAGCTTGCCTCTCTCATCGCCGCTCGCAACTGCTTTCGATCGGTCAGGTTGGAGGGTCTGAAGTTCATCAGACGGTGGGTGTCATTTACCTCGAAGAACATGGGCTTGAAGGCAAGGAACATGTCGACGACCGGGTAGGTATAGAAAAGTCGAAAGTCGTTCATGATCCGGTTCATGTTTTCGTTGACCATGGCGAGGATCACGATCGGTGTCCGGATTCCGGCGCTCAGCCTCGCTTCCAGCGCCAACAGTGCCTGATCGGGCCCATAGCCAGAGACCCCAAAATTGAGTACCGCCCTGCCCGTCGACTTTGCGATGTAGGCTTGCCAGGTCTCCCCGTCGTCCACCTCCAGGCCCTCGGTGAAGCTGTTGCCAAAACTGGAGATGGTGGCCGGACCCGACACTCCTGGGATTCTTCGCGAGCCGAGCGAATCGGTGCTGATGGTGGTGCCGTTGGGGAAGCTGAGCTCCGAATTCTCTCGGCGAATCCAACCAAGCCGTTGATGGGGCGAATAGAAGTTGCCTTCTTTGGCGAGCTCGGCTGAGATTCTGAGAGTCTCGTCTGAGATGCTCGTCACATACTTATCGATATCGAGATGAAATAGGCGCGGCTGGCGCTTCTGCTGGATAGAGAGGAAAAGATAGCCAGCTGCCTCCAGGAACACAAGGAAGAGCGTGACTAACGCCAATCGGAAGATACGGCCTTTGGCTCGACGGTTCAGCCTAGTTCTCCAGCGGGAAGTGGACTATCTCGGACGTTCCACCGCAGTATTTCGTGACCAGATCCGTCGTTTCGGAGAAGAGGCTCTCCAGCCGAGGAAAGCTGAGGGCCGTGGTCGCCCCGATGATCAGCAGCACGCTGTCGGATTCGGGATTGACCTTGCTGAACTCAGCCTGCCTTACATCCAGCCGGCAAATCACCCGCCCGGCCGAGTCCACGTAAGCAAACTCTCCGGCGGCACATTCTTCTCTCTCCTGAGTCCCCATGGGGACAAACTCCTCGCTGCCTCGCAGCAGCCTAAGCTGGATTGGCAGTGCGAGTTTGTCCAGGTTATGTGCCCCCAGTGAGCATATTGAACGCACGCTGATCAAGTTATAGGCGTCTACCAGGTTATTGATCTGCGCCAGGCGACCTCGCTTCAGAGCCATCTGGATAAGCCGTTCGCAGGCCGGCTGCACCCTTCGAGGATTGACCCCTACCGCACGAAAGAGGGAGTGAAGCTTGACAATTTCGGGGGTCGATCGAAGTGCTGCGGGTGTGGCGAATCGGTGGCTGATTTTCTGGATCTCCTGATCGATGAGGCGCCTCAAGCGGGGTGCGGAGGAGCTGATCCTGACGCCCCTGAAAACAATGGCACCGGCCCTGATTCCCAGCCGAATACAGGCATCAGAAACCTGGAAGATATCGGACAGTTCGCCTCTATTATTCACAGGTTCTTCTCAATCTGTCCCTGCGGAATTCCCTGAGCAGGGAAGGGTTATCGGTGCTGGGCTCCTCGCAGAGAGCGTCTCCAGGTTCGGTCCGCCGACCATGGTACCATCAGAAAGGATGGACGCTATTCCGCATAGAGCGGAAACGACTCGTGTTAAGAGTCCACCTTACGTCCGACAAGCTTGATATACGCCCTGAAAGCCGGCTCATGATGGAACCTACGCCGTTGGCCCCCAGTCTCGAAAGGGTCCAACGCTCTCGAATCCGGGAACTCGCCGACATCGCATTCGGCATGGAAGGTGTTCTGAAGCTCCAATTCGGGGAATCGAACGAGCCGACACCGCAGTACATCAAAAATGCGGCGGCCCAGGCGATGAAGGAAGGATACACGTTTTATACCGAGAACGCCGGCCTGCCGGGGCTGCGAGCAGCGCTGTCCGAGAAGTGTGCCGAACTTCACCGCGTTCAGCTGGATCCTGACTCTGAGATTCTTATCACGGCTTCTGGAGTCCAGGCACTGAACGTCGGTATCCGTTGTGCGATCGATCCGGGTGACGAGGTCATCGTGCTGACTCCGAACTGGCCCAACGCCTCGGCGATTGTCAGCCTTTTCGGAGGCGTCCAGAAGGAGGTCCCTTTTCTTCGAGGTGAGACACGGTTCGAGATCGATTTCGAGGCTCTGGACCGCGTCGTCACGACCAGAACGCGGCTGTTGATCTATACCTCTCCCTCCAATCCACTGGGATGGGTAGCAAGCGTTGAGGACCAGCGGAGGCTCCTGGAGTTCTGTAGAAGCCACCGGTTGTGGCTGCTTGCCGATGAGGTCTACGAGCGCCTCTACTACGCCAGTGGTCCGGCCCCCTCGATTCTGAGGATCTGTTCCCGGACAGACCCGGTCATCGTTGCCCATTCCTTTTCCAAGACCTACTGTATGACCGGCTGGCGATTGGGATGGCTGGTGGCACGCAGGGATCTAATAGAAAAGGCGACGCATTTGAACGAATTCATCGTGTCCCATGCGCCTTCGATGCTGCAGCGAGCCGGCGAAGTTGCCTTGAAAGAAGGTGAGGAAGAGGTCGCTTCCATGGTCGAGGCCCTCAACGACCGAGTCAGCTTCTGTTTCGAGGCGCTTGCCGCGATCCCTTCAATCTCGATCATGAGACCGGAAGGGGCGTTCTACGTGTTTCCCGCCGTAGAGAAAATGAGTGACTCTTTCGCTTTCGCCCTCTCGCTGCTCAAGGAATGCAAGGTAGCCGTGGCTCCAGGCTGCGCCTTCGGGAATGGTGGCGAGGGTTCTTTCCGAATTTGCTGTGCGGCTGACCGATCGGTGTTGGAACCGGCAATGGAAAGGGTGTGTCGGTTCCTTGAAGCTGAGCGTTGGAATAGTGAGCAGTGAATAGTGAACAGTGAACAGTAGTGAAGTAGTGCAGTAATCAGTAATCACTACTGATCACTGATCACTGATCGATCACTGTTCACTGATTACTGCTCTCACTGTTCACTGTTCACTACTTTTCACTACTCACCGACCCCTGCCTTCGCCCAGTTCCTGAGCGATGTCCCTTATTGTAGCCTCCGGCTCTGATTCGGGCAGACCAGGGCCTACTGGAGCCAACCTGGCGGCGTCGCGCTGAGTCGACTTCAACAGATTCAAGTTGCGCCATCCTCCCGACTCGAAGCGCCAGGCCATGGTCAAGCCGAAGAAGAGGATGTAGACCCAAGCGGCGATCCATGGGCCAACCGATTCGAGTTCGGCGAAAAAGGTGCCCATGAACCATCCTCCTCCCAGGATGAAGCCCCAACTATAGATGACGGTGACAACCCCAGGCCAAATGGTGTCACCGGCACCCCGCAGGGCGCCTGTGTAGATGATGCCGAAGCCGTCGAAGGCCTGAAAAAATGCGGCGCAGATCATGAGGGTGGCTCCAATCTGCAGAATCTGCTCAGCATCCCTGCTGCTCAGATCCTGCCCCCCGACGAATACCCCCACCATCTCATAGCGGAACAGGTAGAAGCATACGCCGCAGACTGTCATGTAGGTCACAGCCAGGATGACTCCCAGGCGCGCTCTGGCAACTGCCACATCGGGTTGGCCCGCACCCACGTATTTGCCAACGAGTGAGGTTACGGCTACGGAGAGTCCGATTGCGGGCATGAAGCTCAGGTGCATGTAGGTCACGGCGATCCAGCCGGCAGTCTGATGATAGGTTCCGAAGAGGCCAATCAGGCGGCTCATGAAGATTGACCAGCAGACGATCTCGCTGCCCGTCTGCACCGCTGCGGGCAAACCGATCTTGACCAGATCCTTGATTGGGCCAAGCTGGGGTCGCCAACGTGCCCGCGAATCGAGCTCCTGGTTCAGGGACGACCCCAGAAAGATCGCCAGCGGCAGAACGGCTTCCACGAGAGTTCCGACGATCGTACCTAGCGCCGCGCCTACCAAACCCAGTGGGGTGACTCCGGGAATTCCGGGGAGTCCCAAAGTAGGCATCCCCTGATCTCCGAAAATGAGGACGTAGTTTACGAGCACATTGGTGGCGTTTCCGCAGAGCGCGGAAACTGTGACCACCTTGGGGCGGCCCAGCCCGAAGAAAAAGTGGTGAATGGCGCGTCCGATCATCAGGATCAACGCTCCAACCAACAGGATTCGGGCGTACTGGGCATCGAGCAGTATAAGCCGGTGGAGCCTGGCTTCCTCGGCCCTCGCTTGCAGCAGTTCTGCGCCTGAGGCGAGGGCCAGCCAGTGTTTCAAACGATCCAGTTGGGCGTCATGGACCAGATCGAAGATGTGCCCCATCAGGGCCGAGTAGGGCAGGACAAAAATGAGCCAGATTCCCAGGCAGAGCCAGATCGCGGCCCAGGCGTAGTCGGTGCCCTTCTCTGGTTTGCCGGCCCCCAGGTTCTGGCTCACGTAGGTGTTGACCACCGTGAGCAGACCCAGGACGAAGGCGATGAGGCTGAATGCCCAGACCCCCCCGTTTCCCTGAGCGGCGACTTCGAGAGGACCCACCTGTCCGACCATGAGCTTGTCGACGAACTGCATCGCAGTGTAGCTGGTCATCGTCAGCACGGTCGGCCAGGCGATGCCCCAGACCTCGCTCAATGGGCTTTGGCTCGAAGGGTTGAGCTCTAATGTCTGCTCTTTTGTCACGTCTCTTGACTTCCAAATAGGCACACCTAGTTTGTGTCATCCGCGTCAAAGATTCACCTGAAGAAGAGAGGTTTCTAGATTTGGTTCCGATTAGTGGAGCCCCCAGCGGTGCTGGCCCCATTCGAGAAAGAAACTTCCTGAGCTATGTGTTTCCGCAACCGAAAGCCTTCGTAATAGACCAAAGGAGGTGAGGGAAAAGGGAAAGGCAAAGGCAAGTTTGAGGTAAAGGGCGAGGGCAAGGGTCAGGCGCCGAACAGGTACTTACCTTCAGGAGTAGAAGGGATCGGGCGCCAACTAGGAAGGGGTCAGCTAGTCTAGTTACGGAAAGTGGGATCGGCTTGTCCCGAGCGGGTAGGACATCGGACCAGGAAGGTCTGGCCCAAAACCATTCCAGGCGGAATCAGAAGGCACCGGGTCCGCGGCGGAATCCGCGTCCGCCAAAACCCCGGCGGTGTCTCCTCTCTCTGGATCCTTTTAACTTCTCGAGTTGTTCCGGAGTGAGGATGGCTTCAAAGGATCCCTTGAAGTTCTCGCGGGTTGCCCGGACCTGATTTCTTACATCGTGGCCTGAAATCACGAGGTTGCCCACCGTTTCGACGGATGGTGCGTCCGATTCCAATTCGGTTCTCAGGGATTCGCGCAGCGCATGTCCCTGCTCAAAAAGGGGATCAACGGTGGCCTCGAAATCCTCCCTCAGCTGCTTCACCTGAGCGAGCTGTTCATCGCTGAGGCCGATCCTGTTTTTCAACATCCGATCCGGAGGTAGACCCCTCCGCCCCCCCCGCCGGCCTCCTGGGGGGCCGCCATGGTGTCCTGCGGGCTTCCTGAAACCCTCGCTTCCCGGTTCTGGACCGTCTTGGCCGAAGATCCCAGTTCCGGTCAGCAGCAAACCTGTCAAGGCGATGGTTGCAACGGTTCGGCATTTCATCTTTTTGTTCCTCCATCCATTAGCTGGTTCATTCTTCACAGCTGAGTCTCAGTATCTCGCCTGCGACTCAGCTGTTTCCCACGTCTGTTAAAACGCAGGAACCAGCAAAATGTGTGTCAACCGTATGCGATTCTTCTGTAAGCTTTTTTCAGCAGAGCGGCTCGAAACTTGACGTTTCTTTACAGAAGCTCTCTCATGCCCCCGTCAGCTGGATCCCTCCGGATGCCAAAAAACCATTGAGATTGCCGGCCGGTTGTGTTTAAAGTTGAGGCTCAACTGCCGGTGTTGGGTTCTGCTTCTCTGTCTAGACACCGGTTGGCCGACTCCGTCACCCGGCGAGAGAATGACCAGCGATGGCCAGAAAAAATGGAAAATCGAGCGACATTACCAGGAGGAGCTTTCTCGGTGCCGGACTAGCTGCCGGTTCCCTGGTGCCCCGGGTAAGCATTGGAGCACCGCAGACCAGCGCTCCAAAGCCGGGTGCCGACGAGAAGGGCGAGAGGCGATTCACGCTGTGGTGTGCCTCCGGCGGATTGATCAGTGCACAGAGTCCTTCGGACGAGGCTCAGGTTGTTGCCTTCGTAGAGAAGTGCGCTCGCCATGGCGTCACCCACCTGGTCCCCACTCGGGGGTCAAGAATGCTGGTTGAAGCGGCTCAGGAAAAGAAGATCGATGTCCATCCCTACCTGGCCTTCAACAGCCATGGTTCCAACCGGGAACAATATGCCTGGTCGGTTCACTACATAAAGGATCCCGGGTCCGCCGCTGGTGCTGAGCAGCTGGATCGTCACCGTGCCGTCTGGAGCCATCCCAAGACGTCGGTTTCCCTCACTGAATTCGCAAAGAAGCACCCGGAGTACTGGGCTCGGACCAAGCGCGGCGGAGATACCCTGGAGCCGGGACAGAGGCTGAACCTGAGCCTGGCCGTCCCCGAGGTACGCTCATACGAGGTGGATCGCTACCTGGAGATTGTGAACAGCAGCGGTGGCAACGGTGCCCAGGTCGAGTTCGTCAGCACCAATACGGACGGGGGAGGGGTGGGTATATACGGGTATGAGGATCCCATGGTGAAGGGATTTCAAGAGAAATACGGCCGGAACGCCTTCGAAGCAGCCAGCGATGATTCCTCCTGGTTGAGATTCAGAGCCGACCATGTGACCCAGACGCTGACCGAGATCCGGGAGAAGCTCAATCAGGAGCATCCAGGCGCCCCTTTGTCGGCAGCGATCATCGCTCGGGAGTTCACCCCGAAGATGATGAATCGGGGCAGGGATCGCTACCTCAAGGTTTTCCACGATCTGAGGAAGTGGGTGGACCAGAAGGTTGTAGACGAACTATTCCTGTGGTTTCGAACCGTTTCGGATCCGGAAGAAGTGGCACGCCAGACCCGCCAGGTTGCCGATGTCGTCCGTGGACGCTGTCCTTTGATCGTCGAGTTGTCGTGTTACCACGTGGGGAGTTTCCAGGATCCCAAGTTGATGCTGGAGGCGGCCCGACAAGCGAAGGGCAACGGGGCGGATTCCGTGGGCATGTACCGGGGCCATGCGGTGGACCAACTCAACTTCTGGCCTCTGGTCGAAGAGATCAGCGAGATGAGCTAGTTCGCGGATTCAGTATCCCTCGACCATCGTGAGAACTCTGGACCGTGTGGCGCGGTTGACGAGCTTACAGGGAGCTTACTCGGCGCCTGCGCCTTTGAGAAGCAGGGCGACCTTGCTGTGGCCTTGATCGAGCGCCAGCTTTAGCGCGGTTCTGCCATCTTTTGTACGGACGTTGGTTTCGGCCCCTTCCTCTACCAGAATCTGTACACAATCCTCGTGGCCCTCGACGACGGCGAGTAGCAACGCGTTCCATCCATCGCCGATTCTGTCATTGGCATCTGCTTTGTGGGTGAGCAGGAGTTTCACGATTTCTGCCTGGCCGTTCGAGGCAGCGTGCATCAACGCCGTCCAGTTACCCTTATACCTCACGTCTACTTGCGCCCCACTCTCGAGCAGTACCGAGGCAGAAGCGGCCTGATTCTCTGTGATAGCCATCATCAGGGAAGTGAGTCCGTCTCTGGCCTTGGTATTGATCCGTGAGCCCTTGGCGATGAGGGCCTTCGCCGTTTCGACATGGCCTTCCTTGACCGCCAGAAAGAGTGCTGTCCAGCCCTTGTCCGTCTTCGCTTCCAGCCTGGCTCCGGCATCCAGCAGGAGCTTCAGCGTCTCGTTGTGTCCGTTTTCCGCCGCAGACATGAGAGGAGAGCGTCCTACTTTATCGGCACCATCCAACCAGTACCGAGAAGACAGCGGCCACCGTTTCTTCCCCAGCGCCAATAGAGCCCGTGCGGTCTCCGTGTGGCCACGCGAAGAAGCCAGGAACAGGGCCGTGCGGTTGTCGCGGTCCTTTAGATCCAGCTTCGCACCCCGTTCCATTAGCGTTTCGATGGCGCCGGTCTGCCCCCTGCCCGCTGCCCACAGAAGAGGAGTGCGACCCTCGTTGTCCTTTGCGTTTACCTCTGCGCCCTTGTCCAAAAGGAGCTTCATGGTTTCGGTGTGACCCTCTCCCGAAGCCACCATCAGAGCGGTCCAGCCATACTCGCTCCGGTCTCCGATGGCAGATCCGCCGCCAAGAAGTATCTGGACCGCCTCGGTGTGGCCTCCACCGGCCGCACGGGTGAGGGCAGTTCTTCCAGTACTGTCCTTGGTTTCTACGCTAGCTCCCCGATCCAAGAGGGCACGCAGGGTGTCAATCTGTCCCTTTTCCGCAGCCTCCATCAATGCGGTTCTTCCCCCTTTGTCCTGGGCCTTGACTTCGGCCCCTTTGTCCAGCAGCAGCTTCAGGGTCGCGGTGTGTCCGTTCCCGGCCGCAAGGATCAGTGCGCCGCCGCCCCTCTCGTCCTGGGATCCGATCTCGGCGCCCGCAGCCAGAAGGGCTTCGACTGTCCCAGTGTGACCGTTTTCTGCCGCAAGCATGAGCGCATTCACTCCAACGGCCTCGGTGGCCTTGGGATCGGCTCCAGCCGTCAATAGCTCATTGACTACCTCGGTGTGCCCTTTTGCCGCGGCTGTCATCAGAATGCTTCGGTTTCCCTTGACTGCCAGGTTCGGATCGGCACCGTCCGCGATCAGATCCCGCACCACTGAGGCGTCACCCAACTCCACCGCCTCGACCAGATCCTTGTTGACATCGCCTCCACAGCTGACTACGAAAGTCAGCAAACAGGCCAGAATCAGATTTCTCGCGCGGATCAACATGGTTTAACCTCTTCTCGGAACTCCACAGGACCTCTTCCGCGTTCTTCCCTTCGAGGTCCCGATACGATTCGGTAAGTCAGTTACCCAGCCCGTCTGCCCCAGTGTACCCTTTGAGCCTCCAGCCCAATACCTGGATCAAGGTACTTCGGATCCGGGCCAGCGTGGAATTATAGTCCGTTTCGCCTTTCGGTTCCCGGAAAAAATGCGCGCGCTCAAAAGGCCGCTCCTGAAAGTTGACAGAGCACTCAGTGTTTTTATATAGTTCCAAGTATTCTGAATAATCAGTATAGTCAGATGGAGGATGGGTCATGGCAAACGAAGCGCAGACTACATCGAATGCGGCAGCTGGCTGCACCTGCTGTAAGGTGTCTGCCGTAGTTAGCATCGACGAGCGAGGACAGATGGTCCTCCCCAAGGAACTTCGAGAGCGGGCAAAGATCCGAGCCGGGGACAAGTTGGCGATCTTGAGCTGGGAGATGGGTGATGAGGTGTGCTGCATCTCGATCATGAAAACGGATGGATTCGCTGAGATGGTCAAAGAGATGCTGGGTCCCATGATGAAGGAGATCATGAAATGAGATCAGAGGAGATAAAGAAGGCGGTTCGTGACCGATACGGTCAGATTGCAAAGGACGAGGGCTCTTGTTGTGGCTCTGCAGCTTCTTGTTGTGGAGGTACCGATACAGCCCGTCCTGAAGAACTGAACGCTGCAAGTATAGGCTATTCTAGGGCCGAGTTGGAAGCGGTGCCTGACGGTGCGAATCTGGGACTAGGCTGTGGCAATCCGACGGCCCTGGCTGCTTTGAAGCCAGGTGAGACCGTCCTGGACCTCGGTTCGGGAGCTGGCTTCGATGCATTCCTCGCCGCACAAAGAGTAGGGCTTGAGGGTAAGGTCATCGGAGTCGATATGACGCCGGAGATGATCCGGAAGGCCCTCAGGAACCGGGATCGACAAGAGTCCCAGAACCTGGAGTTCCGCCTGGGCGAGATCGAACGTCTCCCAATTGCTGAGAACAGCATCGACGTCGTCCTCTCAAACTGTGTCATCAATCTAGCTCCGGACAAGGAGAGGGTTTTCAGGGAGGCTTTTCGAGTATTGAGGCCAGGAGGACGTCTACTGGTTTCCGATGTGGTGTTACGGCGTCCTCTACCTGAATCGCTCGAACGGTCCGTGTCCGCGCTCACGGGTTGCATCGCGGGAGCGTCACTCCGAGACACTTATCTGGAAGCAATACGGAAAGCGGGATTCTGCGAGGTTCAGGTTCTACAGGAATCAGAGGCCCCGCCACTACCGCCCGAACCGGCGCTGGTGCAGATCAAGCCGAGTCAGGTGGAAGCCCCTTCGAGCCAAAGATTGCCGATGGTCTCCTACGTGGACAGCATCAGCGTTTATGCCCAGAAGCCGAGCCTACCGTTCGCCTGAAGAAACGGTGCCTAGTTGCCTGTTTACGGCTGGGACGACTTCGTGTGCGAACAGCTCGAGGCTCTCCAGCCAGCGTTGTTTGTCGTCCCAGTCGTGTGCCACCAGGACCAGGGTTCCAAAGTCTCCCAGCTGGTCTCTCAGGGCAATCAGCTGCCGAGTGACTTCGGCAGGATCGCCCGCCAGGATTACTTCGTCCATGAAGTAGTCGAGGTTGCATTCTGCATCGGTCATGTCGGCGTCGCGCTTCCAGATTCCCAGACCCGGACCTCGCCGGGTCAGCTCCAGAATGTACTCGATGCACTGGCCCAGCGAATTGCTGCGGGCAGTTTCCCGTGCCTCGCCGGTCGTCTGACCGACGAAGACATTGCGGGAAATCCTCCAATCCCGCTTGCTGATCTGGCGTCCCGAAGCTGAAGCACCCGCCTTGTACGTACTCCAGTGGTTGGCCAGGGTCTCGGTGGAGACCATGTGGTGGCTGATGGGAAAGAAGCCTTTGGCAGCTGCTTTCATGACGCCCTTGGAGTCTCGGGTAATGCAGGGGACCATGACCGGGGGATAGGGCTTCTGGAGAGGCTTGTGCAGGGTCCCCAGGCCCATTTCGGGGTCCAGGTTATCGCGCAGTTGAAAGTTCCAGAAGTCACCTTCGAAGACGTAGGGTGGTTCGCTTGTCCAGATCTGAAGGATGGCCTCGATGGCTTCTGAAACGCGCCCCCCGCTTTCCTTCGGGTCTACTCCGTAGATCTCCATATCGGTGGGGATCGCTCCGGGGCCGAAACAAAGGTTGAGTCGGCCCTGCGACAGATGGTCCAGGAAAGCGAGGCGGCTGGCTACATGGGCAGGGTGATGGTACTGCAAACAAACCGGCGCGGGTCCGAGCCTTATGCTTTCCGTCATACCAAGAGCCTTGGCGATGAAGATCTCCGGCATGACGATGTTTTCGTAGGTCGAGGAATGGTGCTCGCCTACCCAGAACTCACTGAAGCCCAGCTTCTCGCAGAGACAGACCAGCTCCAGGTCTTCCTCATAGCATTGCGCCAGTGGTTTGCCAGGATCGTGAACTGGCATCAGAAACATGCCTAATCGCATGGGTTGTCGATTCTTTTCCATCCAGTTCTCCTTGAGAATCACTAGCTCCTCAATCGCAAAATGCTCGACATAGGTCCGGCAACGCCTGAGGTCTCGCTCCACCGTTCGCGACCAAATCTGCCGCGAAGCTGAGCGCCAACTCTGCCAGGGTATTCCTGCACGAAGCCTAAAGAGGGTAGTCCGAGTTCTCTGCAGCGGTCAAACAGAAGTCCCCAGGGGCGGAGCCGCTTCTGTCCGACGACGAGGTTGTCCTCACCGAGCGGGAGTCCGACGCATACCAGGCATTCATACCACGCATTCATCGAGAGCGTCGACCTGGTGGCACCACTCCTTCACAGTCACGGCTCGCAAACGGCGGCTCCTGCATGGTCTACTGGGCAATGAGATTTCAACCTTGGTCCCACCCTCAGCTGCGTTGGCCCTGCTGGCCGAAGCGAAACTTCTGCAGAGAGAGTGACTGGGATGGTAGAATTTACAGGTTCATGGCGATTTAGGAGGCGGGTCGGAGAGAGGCCGCTACCGAAACTTTTTGCGGTCGTGCTCACTCTCTTCGATGCCGTGACTCAGGCCGCAATTCATCCGTCACACTAGGCTGCACTATGCACTATCTTCTCCTATTCATCACTGTCATTCTCCTTCTGGAACCCGTGGGGGCCCAACAGGTCTGGAGAATCTCGAATCAGGAACTGGATATCCAGATTGACGGCTTCACGGAGGAGTGGCAGGGAGTACCGGCGCTGACTCTTTCACCGGGGTCGTCGGGTCTGAGCGTGACGGGCGAATTTGAAGATGACGATGTGGTGGTAGAGTTGAGAAGCCTGTGGAACCAAGACAATCTGTATATTGCCGTTCACTGGCAGGACAACACCTGGGACATTCAAAAGGTGACTCGGCGGGAGGCGGTGTGGATGACTCCGGATCGCCGCCGTCGCGACCGGATGCTCTTCTTTGATTATCTCAAGTTCCATATCAGGGAATCCGACTACGACTTTACGTTTTGGCTTACGCCTCGGGTGGATGATCGAGGACCTTTCCAGTGGCACCGCTTGCTGGAAGGCCTGAAAGGAATGGAGAGGGCCAGCACCTCACCGGTCATCACAGGTCGCTACAGAGAAGACCGAGCCACTCTGGAAATCCTTCTTTCCTGGCGGGAGCTCAAGATCAAGCCGAAGCCCGGGACGCAAGTTCCGTTGACCCTGATAGTTGCAGACAGTGATCTCGTCGGTACAGCCCTCGAGTATAAGCTGGATCGGTTGAAGTCTCTGGAATGGCGGGGGCTATTGGTTCTCGATGACGCCGCTCGGTAGACAGGCTTCTGAAACCGCCGCGCGGCTTCGCAGCGAGCTGAGGCTACCCAGATTCGACGGGGCCGTCTCATTCTGGTCACAAGCACCCGTCTCAAGAAATTCTGACCCGCGTTTTGAGGCCTGATCTGCAGCCAGCCGGCTGACTCTGTTCGATATGCCCAGTTTCAAGAAAATTCTCATCACGGGCGCATCTTCGGGGATCGGAGAAGCTGCCGCCCATGCTTTCTCGAGCTTGGGCTGCGAGCTGTTTCTGGTGGCGCGCAGAAGCGACCGCCTGGATGACGTGGCCGCAGAATGCAAAAGGCGTGGGGCTCGCACGGTTTGTAGGGAGGCCGACTTAAGTGTTCCCGGTGCAGGAGCCACAATCGTGAGCGACTGCCTCGATGCTCTTGGCGGGCTTGAGGTCGCAATCTGCAACGCGGGTTATGGAATCATAGGGCCTGTCCTTGAAGTTCCGGCAGCAGACATGTCTCGGATCTGGCAGGTCAACTTCCAGTCGGGCTATGAGACTATCTACGCGGCCCTTCCACATCTGCTCGAACAGAAGCGAGGGCATCTCGTCATGGTGAGCAGTGTGCTGGGTAAGAAAGCGATGCCCTTCTCGGCGGCCTACAGTGTGACCAAGTTCGCGCAGGTGGCCCTGGGCGAGGCTCTTTGGGGAGAGCTCAGGGGCAGCGGCGTGGGAGTCAGCGTTATCTGTCCTGGTTTCACCGCTACCGAGTTCCACCAGGCTGCCCAGCGCACCGGCAGCATGGCGAAGCTGACTCGACCGTTTCAAGGGCAGAGCCCCGAATACGTAGCCAAGGTTATTGTGAGGGCAGTGCTTCGGGGTAAGCGTGAGGTCCACTTGACCCTTCTCGGTAGAATGATGTGCGGGATCGAGCGCCTCTCCCCGGGACTGAACACCAGAATCATGGCCTGGGTGGGTGCGAAGCAGAAAGAGCGGACTGGGACTCCCGGAGAGATCAAGTAGAGCGACAGCTGTCACAGGGACAGAGGTCCCTCAGGAACTCGAAGGTGTAGATTCCGCTTGAGTGTCCGTCGCTCCACCAGACCCGAATCGCATATCTTCCGACCAGCTCCACGGACGTGGGACTGACCGCGTCTGAAACCTGTTCGTCTCGCAAGACTCGCACGCCAGTCATCTCGTCCACGCAAGAGGCACAGGGGCATTGCAGGCGTAGAAAGCGTGCCTCGAAAAGGCTCTCGTGATCGTCGTTCCAGGTGATATGAACATCGCGTTCGCCGGACCGGGAGACTTTTCGTGGGATTGGTTTGCTCTGGGGACTTTTTGGCATTGTAACTAACCGGTCTTCCACCCTTGCCCTTGCCTTTGCCTCGTTTACCTCATTTACATAATCTGGATCAAGCTCCTTGGCCACTACGAACATGCCAGCCAGGAAACGCGAGATGATTGGCGGGCAAAGGCAAAGGCACGGGCACGGCTGGGACAGGCGCTAAACAGGTGCTCAAAAGGAGATCTGGATCTCCTGCTCGACTTGACCCGACATGTTTCGAATGCTGATCTGGGCAGCCATATTCTCGGCCACGCTCTGAAATGCCTCGGCCTGTTGCGACTCGGGTTCAGCCAGCACAATGGGCTTTCCTTCGTCGGACCGGACCCGAATAGCTGTCGAGAGCGGAATCTCTCCGAGGTAGGGTGTTTCCAGTCGATCCGCTACTCTGCGGGTCCCACCGCTCCCGAAGATATCGTCACGCTCGCCACAGTGTGGGCAGGTGTAGTAGCTCATGTTCTCAACCATGCCCAGAATGGGACAGTTCAGTTGATTGAACATGGCAATGGCCTTCTGGGCCACGTTGAGCGCCACATCCTGTGGAGTCGAGACGACGACTGCTCCCGTGAGGGAAATTTTCTGGCACAGACTCAGCTGGATATCGCCGGTTCCAGGCGGAAGGTCGATGATCAGGTAGTCCAGACTGCCCCACTGAACCCCCCCCAGAAACTGAGAGATCATTTTGTCAAGCATCGGTCCACGCCAGATCACGGCCTTCTCCTGGGGCAGGAAGAACCCCATCGAGATTACTTTGACGCCGTAGCGGTTCACCGGAATCATCTGATTGTTCGGGCCCATCACAGGCTGATCAGAAATTCCCATGAGAGTGGGAATACTGGGGCCGTATACATCTGCGTCCATCAGGCCGACGCTGGCTCCGCTACGGGCCAGTGCCAGTGCCAGGTTGGCGCTAACCGTGGATTTGCCGACACCTCCTTTGCCGCTGGCCACCGGCACCACGTTCTTCACCTCAGGAAGAAGAGCCGCCGCCTTCTGGTTCATGGTGGAGCGAACCTGAGCAGTCATGTGGACATCAACCTGCTCGAACTGTGGCAAAGACAGTATGGCTTGGCGCGCCTCTTCCTTCAGCTGGTCCTTGACAGGACAGGCAGGAGTCGTAAGCTCGATGGTCACCGACGCTGCAGCGCCGCACACCTTGACTTCCTTAACGAATCCGAGCGAGACGATGTCCCGTCGTAGATCCGGATCTTGCACGCTCTTCAGTACATCCAGAATTGCCTGTTTTTCAGCTTGTTCCATTCTCTTGACTCCGATTTCTCTTCCAGTAAAGCCAAAAGATCGCAACCAAGGTCTTGGCATCCACGATCTGGCCTGACTGGCTCAGCTCAATTGCGTCTTCCAACCGATGCATTTCGATGGATATTTCTTCGTCGAACTCAGGGTTGGGTTCCACCACCTGCATCTGGTTGCAATAATATAAATGCAGAATCTCGTCGCAGAAGCCAGGCGTCGAATAAAAGCTGAAGAGGTGTTCCAGCTGTGTGGGACGAAGTCCAGTCTCCTCTTCGAGCTCTCTACCAGCAGCCACCACAGGCTCCTCACCGCCATCCAGCTTGCCTGCTGGGAGCTCCAGCAGATGTCTCTGCATAGGATACCGAAGTTGCCGAACGAACGGGATCCTGCCATCAGGGAGCTCCGCCAGGATGACGACGCCACCCGGATGACGAACCACTTCCCGAAGGCACTCCCTGCCCTGGACTTCGATCTGATCGACGACGAGCTCGACGATCTTTCCGGAGTAGATGTTCTTGCGCAGCACCTATTGGCTGACCTCGATGAAGATCTTTCCCGGCAATCGTCTGGTATACATCTTCACCTCTCGGGCAGACTCTCGATCTTCTGATCCTGACTGGTAGAACATCACATAGTAGCTTTTCATCTCTCGGATGATGTTGGTGTAGATCTTTTTCAGATCCTTGAATTCCTGGGAAAAGATGGTACGTCCACCGAAGCGCAGGGTCTGGTCTACGAAGCGGTTTTGCAAGACGATGAAGTTGTGGAACTCGCGACTGATGGATCGTCCGACCGGAGACTCTCGCTTCCCCAACTTCTTCCGATAGCGCTGGATGAATCTGTTGGTATAGATGATAGGGTAGATAGTGATTCCCTCTTGACGCGCTTCTGAAATCATGTCTTCGAAGTTCGCCTTGCTCATGGTGTCTATCCCGTCCGTGATCAGGATGATCAGCTTCTTGCCCGACCGTTCCTTGAGCACGTTCTGGGTGACCCAGATCACTGAGTCGTAAAGCGCGGTCTGTCCGTTTGTCTTCAGATCTGCAAAGTAGGATGAGACGCTGGCAGGCTTTTCCTTCCAGTCCAGAATGACGCGCTGAGTTCCCGAGAACGACACGAATGCGGCTTGCTCCTGCTGCAATCCGCCGAAGAAGTCCAGCGCCGTACCAAGGGCATCGTCGAGGTAGTTTTCGATGCTCCAACTGGTGTCCAACATGACGACAGCGCTGATGGGGACCTCCTGTTCCTTGAGGACCGCGATATTTTGAGGTTGCCCGTTTTCCAAGATGACGAAGTCTTCCATGGACAAGTCGCGAATAAAGTTACCCTCCGAATCGCGAACCAGAAAGCTGACCTGGATGTGTTCCAGCTCCATGTGGACCTGGATATTCTCAATCTGGAACTCGTCCTGATCCTTCTGGTCCTTTTCGGCAGTAAGGGCAAACAGGCCCTGAAGCAGAGAAACCCCAAGCAGTATGAAGACACGCATCTTTTTCACTTCAACACCTCATTCATGCGGACGAGCCTGGAGCTGACAATGCTAAAGCCAAGCAGTGCCAAAGACAAGTTCGATTGTGCACAGCAAAGGGCTTCGAAGACGTGTTGGCGGAGTACTCCGCCTGCCGAAATGGATCCCCTGAACCGCAAGGTCACTCACTCGATCCGAGGCGAAAAGGGGCGTGTGCGGCAAGAAGCCATGGGTTTGAACGGAAGGCACCATGTACGTTAAACTTTCAGAAGGCAACTTGTCCACATCCGATGTTGATGCTTTTCATTGTGGGGTCGATCTAATCGTCAGATGAAGTATCTCGATCCATTGAATATATTGCTGGCGGGTCTCTCGGTCCTGGTGGTGGGGTACGCTATGACCAGAACGATCTGGGCGCCTGAAACAGAGACACAGTTAAACATCCCGAGCCTGTCCAGCGAACCGCGTAGCCCCGTAAGGCCAACCGGCTCGCTTGCGCCGGCCCCCGAGCGGCGCAGTGTGGGCTCTCGACGGATTCCTGCTCCCGGTACGAGTCAACGCGACCCCAACGAGGCTCCATGGACAGGCCGCGACGCAAATGCACCCGATGAGGAGAGCGATCCTGCTGACTCCCAGGAAGCCGTGGCCTCTGCTCCCGAGGACAATGCTTCTGCCCCAGTTCCTCCCAGTTCTCAGGCCACCAAGGTAATCTCGACTTCAACAACGCCCACCACCACTGGGGGTAAAGCCGAGCGCTCGCCCGCGGCGCAACCTCGTCCTAAGGCATTAGGAGACAGGCGGCCCGCGCGTCAACGCGGCACCTCTCGACTTCCAAGAGGGCGGGCAGGCTTCCCTGGAGGAGAGAAAAGAGACAGGCAAGACGGGCCTCCGTCGCCACCGGTTCGCTCATCCTTTCCCTCCCAGCGCTTGCCCTGAATTGACTCTGCGAAGTTATTCCTGCTGTTTGTATCGCTAACCCTGACAGGGCCTCAGCCCTGACGTAGGGCCTCGACGGGATCGACGCGGGCTGCACGGTTGGCGGGAAGGACCCCGGAGAGAAGGCTGAAAAGCACGGCGAAAGCGATTGCACCCGACAGTAGCCATCCCGGATAAGCGAACAGTTCGGGGACCTCGAGAATACCGTTTCTCGCGAAATAGCGGACAATAAAAACCGAGGCTATTCGGGTCAATCCCCAACCTGCTAGAAGTCCTAACAAGCCTCCCAGCAGTCCAATGAGGCTTGCCTCCACCAGAAAGATTCTTCGAACGTCCGCATCCGTTCCCCCGATCGCCTTCATGATGCCGATGACCTTTCTACGCTCGAGGACAGACATCACGAGGACGTTCGCGATGCCCAGTGAAGCGACCACCAGTGCGATCGTGCCCAGCACCGAGAGAATGACCTCCAAGATCATGAAGGCTTCTTGAATTCGCTTCATCTCGTCTGCAATCGCAAAGGTCGTCAGACCCCATGATTCTACTTCCTTGCGGACGTTCTCCAGACTCAAGAGGTCCTTGACTCGCACGTCCACGCTTTCGAACTCGCGCCCCCTCCCCTGTTCTTGGGAGATTGCAGCCGATAAGGCAGACCTTCCACTCAGGCTCTGCCTCCACAACGGCCTTGCCTCCTCCAATGGAATCACGACACCTCGGTAGAAGGGATTGCGTTGGGTGACCAGAAGGCGGGGGAGAACTCCGACCACGTCGAAGGGAAGGCGCACCGTTTCGAAGGGAAAATCGTCTTCCGACTCAACGCGGCGCAGGCGATCGGTGAGGACGTCGATGGTTTGACCCAGGGACTTCTCGGGAGGATCGAATCCGAGTCTGCGGGCAACGCGATGGGTCAGTACTATTTCGCGCCCCTGAGTCCCGTTCAGGAACCGGCCTTGGGTAATCTTGGAGTAGGGTGATAGCGGAGCTACATGTGGGCCGGCCCCTCGGATCCGGGTGAGGTAGCCCTTGCCGTTGCGCTCTAGCCGAGCCGGAAACCGGATATCCTCCTGGACACTGACAACGCCCGTTAACTGCGAAACACGCTCGACCAGGGACTCGTCCAGCGAGGGCCGCTCGGTTCGCTTTGCTTCGCCCGATTCTTCTTCACGGTAATCTCTCAGACTTTGCGCCCGACCCGAGCCCAGGATCTGGAAGGAAGTGAAGACCTCTCTGACCTCGAGGTTGTCCACGGTTTGCTCACGCAGACCCGCCCCGAAGCTGACCATTGCTACGAGAGTAGCGATGGCAATTAGAACGCCCAGGCAAGTCAGCGTGAAGCGTAAGCGAGCCTGAGCCACATTTCGAAAAGCTATCTGGAAGACGTCGCGCCAGGCGATCAAGGGAGCTCACCTCGATCGTTCTGTGGACGCTCTTCAGAGTCGACCTTGCCGTCGCTCAGGCGAATGAACCGGTCAACGTAGCTCGAGAGCAGCTCTTTCTCGTGGGTGACGCAGATGATCGTATGTCCCTGCGCGTGCAGGTCCTGAAAGACTCCGAGTATCTCCCCTGCGGTGGAGCTGTCAAGATTCCCGGTCGGCTCATCCGCCAGCAGAAAACTAGGGCTATTGGCGAGGGCTCTTGCGATCGCAACCCGTTGCTGCTCACCCCCTGACAGTTCGGCCGGAAGATGATCGGCTCGGTCACCGAGACTCACAGTATCCAGTAGACCCTTTGCCCTGGCGGCACGTTCACTGCTTCCCACTCCGGCAAAGGCCATCGCCAGCTCGACGTTTTCCCTGGCAGTCATCGTAGGTATCAGATGAAAAGATTGAAAGACGATGCCTACTGTGCGCTGGCGGTGCCAGGCCAGTTCAAGAGGCGTCATCTCTCCCAGGTTCTGATCATCGACCCACAGGAATCCTGAAGAAGGACGATCGAGTCCCGCAAGCAAATTCAGCAAGGTCGACTTGCCGGAACCCGAGCGTCCCACCACGCCCAGGAATTCTCCGGACTGGACCTCGAAAGAGACACCGTCCAATGCGTTGATCGTGTTCCCACCCAAGGTGTAACTCCGGGTCAAGTCTTCCGCACGAAGTCCAATCAATTGTTCGACCTCATCGATTCAGTCGGTGTGTCAGCAATCTTTCTGGACACAAGTCCCGACCATTGTCATATATTTGGTGCTCGCTCTGCCAGTCCGCATTCCTTATTCGAGGGCTCCCTTTCCTCGGAGTTTGGAGTGGCCTCCGAATCGAGGTAGTAGCCGTGCGGGTGGTCGACCTTGAAAGATCGTGCCGTTTACGTAATGATCCCGGTCATGACGTCGATCCCATTCTTTTTTCTTCTTGCTCTGGCGATGTTGTCACCGGATGTCCGGGAGAAGCCAGACCTGCGATACTACGAGGGGTCGGGAGCCCACCCGAAAAAGCATCTGCTCAATCTTTACCTTCCGACGGATCGGAAGGATCATCCGATCGTGATTTTCGTACACGGAGGATCTTGGAAGCGGGGAGATAAAGATGCCTACGGTGGCGCCTACAGTAGGTTGGGTCGGAGCCTGGCACGAACCGGACTTGCCGTGGCAATCATCAATTACCGTCTTTCTCCCGAAGTACGCCACCCCGAGCACGCGCGCGATGTTGCCAGGGCCCTGTCCTGGGTTTACAAGCAGTCGAAGGTCTACGGCTGGCATCAGAAGAAGATCTTTCTGATGGGCCATTCGGCAGGAGCACACCTGTCTTCCTTGATTGCTGTGGATCCCTTCTACCTGGCCGAGCAGGGTCTGAAGCCAGACGTGGTTAGGGGAGTAGTTGCTATCAGTGGGGTCTACGATCTGGAACTGACTGGTATTACGGGCCAGTTTTTGTATGAATCTGTGTTTGGAACCGAGCGCCAGATGTTGCAGAAGGCTTCCCCGAGCTCGCAGGTGGGGGTCCGCCCGGCTCCCTTCCTGTTACTCTATGCCGAAGAGGACTATGTGACGGCAGACTTCCAGGCCCGCCGATTTCAGAAGGTATTGAAAGCGGCTGGTGGCAAGGCCACGACTCGTAATGTTCCCAACCGTAACCACGTGAACATTATCGCTGGAGCGGCGAAAAAGGGAGATCTCGTACAGGAAGAGGTTTTGGCCTTTATCAAGCGCTTGACCCCTTAGTACCGCATTTCATAGATACGGTCACTAGTGTCCAATCATAAGTCAAATAGATTCAACTGGTTACATGAACCTCCCTGGTGATTCCTGTAATCGAAGCTGGTAAGTACTTGAATTAATGGGGTTTTCTCGAAAACAGTCAGGCTGAGAATCTGTAGAGTTGTGTAGAGGCTCAGCTCCAATTTCAGGCGTTTTTTCAGGATGGCAACGAGGATATACACGGAGATGGCGATCCAGATCTGAGTTTTGACGGCGTTCGGAGAAGTCCCATAGAAGGCTTTGATGCGCAGGTGTTGCTTGATCCATTTGAAGAAAAGTTCCACGCGCCAGCGGCAACGGTACAGCTGGGCGACAGTGAGGGCAGTCAGGGAAAAGTTGTTGCTCAAGAAGACCAAGTGTTTTTGGGTCTCGGCGTCGTAGTAGCGGACTCGTCGGAGTTTGTCGGGGTACTTGTTGGCCGTGTAACGGCCGCTCAGGACCCCGGTTTGATCGCTTCTTAGCCCGATGCTCTTGTCGACACGATGGGAGTACAGACGGCGGAAATTCAGGCGCTGGTGGGCACGAATGATGAAGAAACCGGAACTCTGGTGCAGCCGATAAAGACGTGCGAAATCGAGATAGCCGCGATCCAGGATGTAAATGGAGCCGGGTTGGACCAGCAGATAGTCGAGGATATTGACGTCGTGAACCCGCCCCTCGGTGACCTCGACAAAGGTGGGGATGTTGCCACGTAAGTCGAGCAAAGTATGCAGTTTGATGGCTCCTTTGCGTTTGCGGAAGCGGGCCCAAGGGAACACCGAAAGACACAGATCGATGGTGGTGGAATCGAGCGCGTAGACCGTTTTTTCCAGTTCCACGGCAAAGGGCTCGCCTGCGTACAAAGTCCGTGCCTCTTGGATCAAGACTTGAGCGAAATCGGCATAAATGCGCCAATCCCGATTCTCGTTGGTATGGGCCAAAGAGCTGCGGGCCACGCGGCCTCGAATTCCCATGTGGTAGAGTCTGCCTGCAACCGAACCTAGCGTGGCTTCGATATCCCGCAGACTCTCGCGATAGGTCAACTGGGCGAAGACCATACACAGCCACTGCTTCCAGCAGGAGAAGTCTTTTATCTTGTAATCTCCTCGGTAGCGTTGAGCACAGAGTTGAAATTGATACCTGGGGACGCAATCCATCAGCTGGGCAAAGACGGTTCTGCGCATATCCACCTAGGCATCCTATCGGCTTGCAGGCCACAGGATTGGAGAACCGGGTCGGCACCTGCCACAGTTTCATATCAAAAAGTATCGAAAAAATTGGATTTCGATGTTAAAACAATTCTTACCAGTAACTTAGAGTTGTGCGATAGAACAACGTTTGGACACTAGTGAGATACGGTCGCGTTTTGTGTCCCATATGCCTCCACACGACCCTACCCTCCAGGGGAAACTGATCTGGGCGGGAGAACACTGGATCAATTACCTGCGGCCCACTGGTGCCGCCACCGATAGCGCTCAGCTGAGCCTGTATCACAGCAGTTACAGCCCAGCGGGGGAAGGAAACGTCGCCTTCATAATCATTCCAGGCACTCTGGAAGCGTTATGTACCGACAACCGCGATCTCGTGGAATTCATTGTCGAAACCATGATCCGTGGCAAGAATGCTTCGCTCGACCGGGAACTTGCGGTTCTCGATGCAACATTTTCGCGAGGTGGAGATGTTTGCCGGGCGCCCTACTGGCGTATTGGGCTTCCCGGGCATCTCCTCGAGGCTTCCTGGAGCCAGCTCGATCAGCCGGTCATGGTCTATCGTTCAGACCCCGAGGTCCAGCGGCGGAGGCCCACCTTTTCCTTGCTCTTCTTCGCCGAGAGTGGGGAGATCCGCTGGGACGGAGTTTCGTTTGAGGGGAGTCCCTACCGCCGCGATATCTGGCGAGAGGCAATCGGTGGAAATCCTAGAAGTTCCTGTGTTTTTGCGCTTGCCGAGACCATGATCCAGCCGCCAGGCGAATGAGGTCAGCCCGGAGCGAGTGATTGCCTCGCCGGAGTGGAATCAGGATACTCTAAAGTTTCTGCTTGGACGGCCGATACAATCCTCAGGAGCTGATCCTGGCAAATACAGCAAAGCGCTGGTCAAGGGAACGAAGTTCTCAAGGCCAGCGCGACCTACTTCAAGACGTGAAAACCGACCGAATGAACCTCGCCACTACCCGCAGTTTAGATCAGGGAAGGACACCTTCGATCCTGGCTGACCAGGATGAGCGGGAACTGGTCCTTCAGGTGCAACACGCCGTTGACGTTGTCCTGGGAAGCGCCGCAAAGCAGATGGGTGTGGACAAAGCGGCTTTGGCAAGAGTCCTCTGGAAAAACGGTTTGTTTGGTCAAACAGGCGGTCAACTCCTTGATACCCCCTCTCCCGATCAGTGGGACCTGAGAAGATAAGAGCACCCCTGTGATAGTCTTCCAGAGTGTGTTCCCAGCCCGACTCTTTTAACTGGAGGTCGTCACTACACGGTGGCCACTCCGGCGACTATTGTGAGCACGCCCAGGGAACTCTTCCCCAGATCCTCGATTCAGCACTAGCTGCCGGATACCAGATCTTTGGCGTCAGCGAGCATGCGCCCCGCCTCGAAGAGAGATTTCTATACCCCAGTGAGGTCGAAAAAGGATGGAGTGTGGACCGTCTCAAGGAAGACTTCGAGCGCTATGCCACGGCTCTTCCGCGGCTCGTAGAACGGTATCGTGGCCGGCTTTCGGTCCTTCGTGGATTTGAGGCAGAAGTAGTGCCCACGGCGTCCTATGTTGAAGTAATGCAGCAATATCGCAGCCGCTTCGATTTCGACTACATGGTGGGATCGGTGCACCATGTCGATGAGATCCCAATTGATGGGAAACTGGATGAGTTCGAACGAGCCCTGGAGGGCTTGTCCGGGCTCGAGCGCCTGGCGGTTCGCTACTATGACACGGTGTCGGAGATGGTCGAGTCGCTAAGACCGGAAGTAGTAGGGCACCTGGACCTGGTCAGGCTGCACGGTCGGCGCTTCGGGCCGCTTGATTCTCCAGCGATTCGCAGCGCAGCCGAGTCGACCCTCGAGGCGATTCGAAGACACGACTGCATCTTGGACCTGAACACCGCGGGCTACCGAAAGGGATTGGGTGTTCCCTATCCGGCACCCTGGTTGGTGGAGCGGGCACACCTCCTGAAAATCGACTTTTGCTTCGGAGACGATAGCCATTCGCCAGCCGATGTCGGAGCCGGACTCGAGTCAGCCCGTTCCTATCTTCTGCAAAACGGAGTCGATCACATAACGACTCTCACCCGCGAAGGTCGGTCTGTGGGCCGCAAGAAGATCCCGCTCGCGAGCTAAGCTGAAACTTGAATAGTGAGCAGTGGTGAAGTGATCAGTGAACAGTACCGGAAACAGCTACAGCCAACCGAGCCGCGAACGACTGGACTCGTTAGCAGTATGCTCCACGTTTCGGCTGTCGAGGACGACGAAGGCGGGAGAGAGCTGGACAACAGCAGAATCTCTCAGGTCCCCAACCCCTCGCTCGCGCTTCAGGCTTCCATGGCTCGGGAAGTTTCTCTCTCGAATGGGGCCAGCGATCCTGGGGGCGGGACTAGCAATGGATTGGGCGTACCTCAGGGGAGTGCTCCGAAACCTGGCTTCGTAGTCTTCAGGGAGTCCCCCACAGATTGGGCAGAAGGATCGCGTCAGGTAAATCAGGTACAACGCCGGAGATTTCCTTCATGGTTTCCTCCGTCAGGTCTCCCTTTTCGAACATCGCTAGATTGGATTCCAGCTGCTCCATGGTTTCCAGCCCTACGACGATGCCCGTGACCCCTTCGAGGGATGCGGCGAAGCGGAGCGCCAGCTCCGGCATCGACATCGCCAGAGCTTCTGCACTTTTCTCCAATCGTCTCCGAATGGGTTTGACGCCAGCCAACCGCTCAGGCACTCCATCCTCGGGTAGCAGCAGCAGTCCCTGAAGATAGATGCTGCGGACGAAGATCGCGATACCTCTCGATCTGGCCCTTCGCAGGACCCCGCTCCTTACCAACCTTTGATCCAATAGGCTGAGAGGATGTCGGTCACCATGGTATATCCCCCACCTAGGTGGCTGATTCACCAAGGTATATCCCCCACCCCGTCACCAGGGTAATTCCCCCGGGGCGTCACCAAGGTATATCCCCCACCTGATCATCTCGGACCTGACAGAGGCGAAGGCCATCCTGCTTCGAACAGAAGGAGGATGGATGGCCAGAAGGAAGCTGAGCATGAATGAGTATCTAGAGATGGTCTACCAGTGGCACCGAGGACGGAGCGTTCGGCGGATTCGAGACTCTCTGAAGATGTCCCGCAAGACGATCCACAAGTACCTGCGCCGGCTGGCGGAGGAGGGACTGAGTCGGGAACGGCCTTTACCCGGGGAGGCACAACTGGCGCAGATGGTCGCCTCGGTGGTGAAGTCGGCCGTCTTTGAGCAGCCCGCGAGGGAACGGATCCGGCCCTACCACCCGCAGATTGTCGATTGGCTCAATCAGCCGGACATGACTCTTCGACAAGTGCAGCGGCTGCTCGAGGAGAATCACCACGTGGGGGTCAGCTACATGAGCGTCTATCGCTATGTACGCACTCACATCCAGCCACTCGAGAGGCCGGTGACCGTGCGCCTGCACCCTCCAGCCGGGGAGCAAGCTCAAGTCGATTTTGGGTATGCCGGACTGATGCGGGATCCACAAAGCGGCAACTTACGCCGAGCCTGGGCCTTTATCCTGATCCTCAGCCACAGTCGCCATCGCTTCGTGCGCTTTGTGTTTCGGCAGGACAACCGCACCTGGCTGGACTGTCATATCCGCGCCCTGAAGTTCTTTGGGGGTTGCCCCACCCTGATCGTGCTCGACAATCTGAAAAACGGAGTCCTGCGGCCGGATCTGTACGATCCGACGCTCAACCCGGCCTACGCCGAGCTCGAGCGGCACTACGGTTTCGTGGCCGACCCGGCCAAGGTGGCCATGGCTCGTCACAAAGGAAAGGTCGAACGATGTGTGCCCGTCGTCCGTCAACAGATCTTAGCGGGACGCGAGTTCCGAGACATCGACGAGGCCAACCGAAGAGCGCTGCACTGGTGCCTCCAAGAGGTGGGCCTGCGAGAGCACGGCACCACCCATCGCAAACCTTATGAGGTCTTTCTGGCCGAGGAAGCCCCGCAGCTGCTCCCCCTGCCCGCGCAACCCTATGAGGCTCCCGAATGGAAACAGTGTACCGTGCATTCGGACTGCCATCTGATCCTGGACAAGTGCTACTACTCGATCCCGTATCCGTACCGGGGAGAGAAGCTCTGGGTGCGCGCCGACCTGAAGCTGCTGCGGGTCTATCGGGAGCATCAGCTGATCAAGAGCCATGTCCGGGTCTTCGAGCCCGGAACTTGGCAGACCGATGAGGCGGACTACCCTCCGGACAAGCGGGTCTATCTAGAGCAGACCCCTGCCTATTGTCGCGCCCAAGCGGAGCAGCTGGGGCCGGAGGTCGGCCGCTATATGGGACGCATCCTGGCCGATCATGCCATGAGAAACGTGCGCAAGGCCCAGGCGGTGCTGCGCTTAGGCCAACGCTACGGAGCCACCGCCTTGGACCAGGCCTGTCACCGAGCTCTGAGCTTTGACAATCTGCGCTTGGCCAGTCTCAAGGAGATTCTGGAAAAAGGGCTGTGGCGAGAACCCACGACACCGACCCGACCCACGAGCCCGGCCCCCGCTGCCTGTCGTTTCGCCCGACCCCATGATTACTTCGTCAACTCGCAGACGCAGGAGGTCCAATGAGTCACTATCAACACCTCGTCGAGCAACTCAAGCAGCTGCGCCTGGGAGGTTTGGTGGACAGCCTGGAGCTGCGGCTGAAAGAGGCAGAGAAACAACAGCTGTCCTACCTCGACTTTCTGAGTCTGCTGATTCAGGATGAACTCCAACGACGCTCCCAGAGCAAGTTCGCCCGCCGGCTCAAGAAAGCCTGCTTTAGCGACCTCAAGACGCTCGAAGAGTTCGACTTCAAGTTCAATCCGGCCATTGAGCGCCGCCGCATCTATGATCTGGGGACCTGTCACTTCATCGAGAACAAAGACAACATCTGTCTGTGCGGGCCGGTAGGTGTCGGGAAGTCCCACATCGCCCTGGCCTTGGGACACGAGGCGGTCCGCCGCGGCTTTGAGGTCCGCTATATCCAGGCGCCTCGTTTGTTCCGGACGCTTCAGGCCGCTCACGCCGATCTGTCCCGCGACCGGTTGCTGAAACACTACTGCAGCTACGATTTTTTGATCATTGACGACTTTGGACTCAAGCCCCTGACCGATCAGCAGGCCGATGATCTGTACGACATCGTCTACGAACGCTATCAAAAAGGGTCACTGATGCTGACCAGCAATCGCAGTGTCCAGGAATGGATGGCCTTGTTTCCCGATCCCATCCAGGCCAACTCGCTGCTGGATCGGCTCTGCCACAACACCCATCAGCTGGAGTGGGAGGGAGAATCCTATCGAAGGCGCAAGCGCCCAGGAAAAACCTCCAAGAACAAGGAGGTGTCCTGATGAGCACCTTCCCCAGCACTCGGCTGAAGATCAAAAGCGGCGACGGGTGGTTTGCCGCTGACCGGAGCTGGCAATCCGCCGCGCAGAAACTCTCCGATGGCGCCTTTAAGCTGTTTGCTTACCTCTCGCTGGGAGCCGAACGAAGCACCGGACGCTTTGTCTTTCGTCAGGGTGAGCTGGCGATGGCTCTGAACAAGTCCCGTCGCTCGATCGGCAAGTACCTGTGATTTCGATAACGTAAAAGTGACCCGTTTTGGGGGCGAGTGATCGAGCAAAAGTGACCCACCCCAATCAGACCTCTGTTTTAGTCTGTTGTGATTGTAAACGACAGACGAAGCGGAGGTTATAGGTGATTGGGATGGATCAGTATGAGCTTATCAGAACGGCGTCGCGTGTGTATGGAAAGAGCATCCGGCAGATTCGGCGAGAGACGGGACACCATCGAAGGACGATTCGCAAAGCGCTGGCCGGGAAAGAACCGAAGTATCGTCGGCAGAAAGAGCCGAGGGCACCGATCATGGATCCGGTCGCGAAGATCGTCGAGCGGTGGCTGCTGGGCGACCGCCAAGAGCCGCGCAAGCAAAGGCACACAGCTCGAAGGGTCTACACCCGGCTGGTGGAGGAACATCAGTTTACGGGAGCGGAGGTGAGCGTGCGGCGCTGGGTGCGGGAATGGAAAGCCGCTCACGGCTGGGGCCGGCGCGAGGCCGTGCTGCCGCTGGATCCGGAGGTGGCACGGGAAGCCGAAGTGGACTGGGGTACGGCCTGGGTCCAGATGGCCGGCCTGCGTCGGCAGGTCAAGCTCTTTGTGATGCGCCCTCGCTACTCGGGTAAGCCCTTTGTGCGAGCCTATCCCTGGGAGCGTCAGGAGATGTTCTTCGACGGCCATATGCACGCCTTCTCCTACTACGGAGGCGTCTTCGGAGAGCTGGTCTACGACAACCTCACGCAGGCGGTGAAGCGGATCCTGCGGGGCCGCCAGCGAGTGGAGCAGGAACGGTTCGTCTCCTTTCGCAGTCACTACACCTTTGAGGCCCGGTACTGCACGCCGGGACGAGGACAGGAAAAAGGAGGAGCCGAGGGACTGATCGGTTTTGCCCGGCGCAACTTCCTGGTGCCGCTGCCTTCTGTCGAAGACTTTGAGAAATTGAACCAACTCTTGGCCCAGCGCTGTGAGCAGTATGGGAGCCACCGGATTGGAGGTCGGGAAGATTCCCGCACGGTGGACGAACGCTTCGAAGCCGAACGCGGCTCTCTGCTGCCGCTTCCGGATCAACCCTTTGAAAACTTCAAGCCGGTCCGGGTCAAGGTGGATGCCTATCAGACCGCCCGAGTGGATCACAATCGCTACTCGGTGCCTCGAGCCTACGTCGGATGCTGGCTCTGGGCCCACGTCGGTTGCGAGCAGATTCTCTTCTACGCCAACGATCGGAAGGTGGCCCAACACGATCGCCTCTTCTGGAAAAGCCAGTGGCAGATCGATCCGCTGCACTATCTGGACCTGATCTATGAGCGCGTCGGAGCGTTTGAAAGCGCTCGAGCTATTGTCCAGTGGCGGCGGCAGTGGCCACCGGATTACGAAGTGCTATTGCAGGCGCTGCGTCGCCGTCAGGGCGAAGGCCGGGGGACCCGCGAGTTTGTTCAGGTCTTGCAGCTGCATCGCCAGTACGAGAGCTCGCAGGTGGAAGCGGCCGTCCGCTTGGTGCTGGAGAAGGGCTGTCCAGGCTATGAATCGATCCGTCATCTGCTTCGAGCTCAGGAAGCACCACTGCTGTCGACGGAGCCCCTGCCCGCGGAGTTGATTCCCGGGGTGACCGATCAGCCGGTCCCAGTCAGTGATCTGAACGCCTTTAACGCCCTCTTGCCGGCAGCTGCGCTATGAGTCAACTCAGCGACACCGTCCTGCTGGAGGATCATCTCAAACGCTTGCGTTTACCGGCGATGCTGCACGATTACCCGGAGTGCGCCCGCCAGGCCCGAGAGGGAGGCGAAAGCTACGAGGGCTTTCTGCTGAATCTGGCCACCCGAGAGCTGACTCAGCGTCAGGCCAATCAACTCAAACGTCGGCTTAAAGAGGCCCGCTTTCCGGTGATGAAAACCCTGGAAGGGACAGACTTCAAGAAGTGGCCGGGTCTGGAGGCGCTGCAGGTCCGAGAACTGCTGCAGTGCGATTACATCCCGCGGCGAGAGAATCTGGCGTTCATCGGCCGCCATGGCACGGGAAAAAGTCATGCCGCCACGGTCCTGGGCGTCGAAGCCTGCCGCCAAGGCTACCGGGTGCTGTTCTGGACGGCGGCGGAGTTGGTCAACACCCTGGTCGAAGCCCGGGAGGAACGACAGCTGCAGCGACTGCTCAAACGGTTCGACCGCTTTGAGTTGGTCATCATCGATGAGATCGGCTACATCCCCCTCTCCCAGGAGGGCGCCCAGCTGCTGTTTCAAGTCTTCGCCAATCGCTACGAAAGGGCCTCGCTCCTGGTGACGTCCAACCTAGCCTTTGCCGAATGGACGAAGGTCTTTGGCGATGCGGCCCTGACCGCCGCGCTACTGGATCGACTGACCCATCACTGTCAGATCTATCCCTTCGACTGGGAAAGCATCCGCCTGACGGAGAGCCTCAAACGGCACGGCAAAAAGCGCCCAAAGCGCGCAGTGGCTGCCCCTGCGCCCCCTGCGGGGGCTAATAAGGAAGCGGATCAAGAGGGGGCCCCAAACCCCGCTTGATCCTGACCTCTATTGATTATGAACTAGGAAAAACAACTTTAACCCGGGTGGGTCACTTTTACTTGATCACGCCGGGTCACTTTTACCTTGTCATTACGATACCTGAGAGAACTCGAAGAAAAACAGCTCTGCCAGATCGCTCTGAGCTCCAACCAGCATGCCACCGGGACCCTTCAGATCCAAGACGACTACTGGCCCTATGAGCGGTCTCCCGGGACGGACGCTCTTGATTCGACTCAATCGGCTCAAAGACTCTACGTCGAGGCCCTCGAGCAGATGTTGCTGAGCCGGCCCTGTGTCCGTTGTCGGTACTCGGCCGCAGATCGCCAACTGGCCGCCCAGTGGTTCCAGCAGGAGGTACCGCTGGAGGATATCGAGCAGGCCATCCTCTTAGGATGCGGACGCAAGTACGTCTCTTGGCTCAATGCTGCTCAAGGACAGCCCATCGGCAGCCTTCACTACTTTGCACCCATCCTGGAGGAGGTTGCCGTCAACCCTCTTTCGGACGCGTATCGGGCGTTCAATCGGTGGCAAATCTGGCGACTAGAACAGCGCTGGCTGAGGACCCAGAAGGACTCTCAAACTTCCCAGGAGGCAACTGGTTGGGAAAAGTTTTCCCAACCAAAACCAACAAAACCAGAGAGAGACGAGATGATGATGACTCCCAAAGTGGGGAAATTACCCTGGTGACAGGGTGGGGGATATACCTTGGTGATTGACAGAGAGGATGCTGAATCGCATCAATACCGGGGGTCTCGATCGCCTGAACTGCCTGTTCCGGAGTATAGACCGACACTCCGGCATATCGAATCAGCCCCTCCTCTTTCAGGGCTATCAGGGCGTCGGTGTATTCCAGGTGCTCGGCCCGATGCAGCATACAGAGCGGAAGGGTTTCCAAACGCAGGCGACGCAGAGATCTGATCACCGACTTCCTGACAAACCTCCCGTCCTCGGTAACCTCTAGATGGGAGATTTTCGAGCACACGAAAGCGGCCTGTTTCAGCTCGAGCTCTTCCAGAATCCGGCCCAGGAGGTTTTCACTTTCCCCATACTCGGCAGCCGTGTCCAGACCCGTTGCCCCACATTCGAAGGCTCTCCTGACAATCTCTCGGAGCGCCTCATACGGAGGCTTGCCCACACGATTAGCGATCCCATAGGACGGGATCCCGAACTGAGCCGTACCTATCGAAAATCTGGGGAACTTGAGACCTGACGCCGCCGAGTTAGTCATGATATCCCTGTTGGTCATCCCAGGGAACGCAGCTGCCATTCTTGTGAGGCGTCTTGCAGCTCAAACATGCGAGCATAGAGACCCCCCAGTCGAATAAGCTCTTCATGGTTCCCCATCTCGAAAACTCGGCCCCTTCGCAGCACGACCAGCCGATCGGCGTTTCGGATCGTAGACAGCCGATGGGCGATGACGATCAGCGTACGGCCTTGCGCCAGTCTGGAGAGGGCCATTCTGATTTCGGCCTCAGACTCGGCATCGATGCTGGAGGTGGCTTCGTCCAGAATCAGGATCGGGGCATCCTTCAGTAGGGCCCTGGCTATCGAGATCCTCTGCTTTTCACCTCCCGACAGTCGGGCTCCTCGCTCGCCTACGATTGTGTCGTATCCCTCGGGCAGACCCAGAATAAACCCTTCTGCATTCGCGTCTCTGGCTGCCTGATACAGCTCCTCGTCGGACGCGTCCGGCCGGCCGAAAAGGATATTGTCCCGAATCGTGCTGTGAAACAAGAAAACGTCCTGCATCACATGTGCGACGTTGGAGCGAAGGAACTTCAGGGGGAGCTGGCGCACGTCATGTCCTCCGATTCGGACGGCCCCCTCCTGAACCTCGTAGAAGCGGGGGATCAGGTTGCAGCAGCTCGTCTTCCCGGCTCCGGTAGGGCCCACCAGGGCCACGACCTCTCCCTCGCCGACTTCGAAACTCACGTCGTCCAGTACCGGTACTCCTGGAGCGTAGGCGAAGCTCACCCGATCCAATTGGACGTTCCAGTTCATCCCAGAGGGTTTGGAGCTCGAAGCCCCCTCTGCCTCCCCCGGCGTGTCCAGAAGTTGGAACACCCTAGCGGCCGAGGCCATGGCTTTTTGGAGGGTTTCGTTGAGGGTGGCGAGCCTCAGCAGGGGGATGAAGATGCGGCCCATGTAGAGAACGAAGAGCACCAGATCTGCCAGCTCCAACCGATTTCCCAGGGCGAGGTACCCGCCCGCTCCAGCGACCATGACGTAGGACAATCCGCTGCTCACCTCCACGAAACCTGCAGGAAGAAGCGACCAGAGATTGGCCCGGACGATGCTATCCCGGTAGCGACGGCTGTGGGCCCGGATTTGGCGGGACTGCTCCTCTTCGCCGACGAAGGACTTCACCACCTGATAGCCCGCCATCCTGTCCAGGATCTCGGCCACCAGGTCTGCCCGTCGACCTCGCACCTCTCTCCACACCCGATTGGTGCGAGAGGCAAGCAGGTAGACCGCCCAACACAAAAGAGGCAGGGGAAGAGCCACAATGATGGCCAGTTCGCTATTGATGGAAAGGAGCACCCCCATCATTGCGATCGGGATGACCAGGGCCAGGAGCGATTCTGGGATACCATGGGCTATGAAGTCCTCGATCACCTCTACGTCGTTGACTGCCTGCGACATCAGGGCCCCACTCCGATTCCGAGTGAAGACCTCGGGCTTGAGGCTCTGGATGTGATTATGTGTTCTAGAAAGCAGCCGATGAAGGGTTCGGTAGGCAGCGATGTGGGAGAGGACACCGTAGGCGTAGCGGAAAAGTCCGCGGACGATGCTCAGTCCCCCTAAAGCCAGCGCCATATACAGAACGGCAGTGCCGTTGAGCGCTCCATCGTCGAGGAGCTGGACCAAGCGTCGCAGAATCAAGGGCGGGATCAAGTCAACGGCTGAAAACGCGAGACCGCAGAGGATCGAGCCCAGAAGCAGTTTCCGGTTTTCTCCCGTCAGGCGGAGTAGCCGGAGTAGAAACCCGCCGGTCGGCTCAGCTGAGGAGTTCATTTGCTTCCCTCAGCAATATTGATCGAGGCGGAGCAAGAGGGTTTCGAACTCCTCCAGGGTATTGAAGAAATGGAGACACACCCGCAGGTCGCGAGGCTTATCCAACGGGGAAACCTGGATCCGATCAACCTCTGCCAGCTTGTCGTAGACTTCGCGGCCCGTGGATCCCTCCGGCAGTTTGAGCACGAACACTCCGCTTCTACTCTGTTGATCGGGAGAAGACACCAACTCGAACTTCTTGGATTCCATGATTCTGCGAGCTGCCTGACCGGATAGGTCAGAGATCCGCCGGTAGATCCTGTCCCAACCAATGTTGTCGAGCCAGCGCAGGGCCTCGGCAAAGCCCCCGAAGACAGCCTGGGCTCGGGTTCCGAATTCGTAGCGGCGGGCATTGGGATGCCATTCGTACTTACCGTGATCATCGAGCGATTGGTGGGAATGAGCGCCCGTCCAAGAAATGGGAGTCGTTTCCAGAATCTCCTTCCGGATCATCAGACCACCCGTTCCTTTGGGTCCCAACAGCCATTTGTGCCCGCAAAAGGCGTAGTAGTCACAGCCAATCTTATTGAATTCCACCGGGACATTGCCGGCACCCTGCGCTCCGTCCAGCAGCAGCCGGACATTTCGTTCTCGTAGGGCCTGGGCCAGGCGCTGCGCCGGAATCACGCGACCGTTCCGACGTGAAACGTGACTCATTGCTACCAGTCGAGTGCGCGGGGATAAGAGGCTGAGGACGTTGTCGACTACGTCCTCACCGAAGTCGACAGGAGCCGTGCGATAAGTGACTCCGAGGCGATCACGCAGGTTATAGGACGGCATCCGAAGGGCAGGGTGTTCGTGGTTGCTGATCAGGATCTCGTCCCTCTCTTTCCAGCCAATCGACCAGATCACGATATTGAGGGCCTCGGTAGTGTTGTGGGTGAGAGCCACCTCCTCCTCCAGGCACCCCAGCGCTCCAGCCACCAGAGGCCTACAGGAGTCCTCGGCCCCACTCATGGCCCCCGAATATCTCGGGTCCGCCGGTCCCTGATTCTGCAGGTCGAGGAGACGTTTGACTTCCTCTATCACCGGTTTTGGAGAGGGCCCGATCCCACCGTGCTGAAAATAGAGTGATTGTCCCGTGGCAGGGATCTGGCGCCGAACGGTACGTACCCAGTCAGGTGCTTCGCCCTCCAATGATTTCATTGAGATTGCAGTTGTGGCGCTCCGAGACAAGGGAATGCCGAGTAGCCCAGCAAGGGAAGCGGCCTTGAGAAAGTTCCTTCGGGGCCAGCCGAGTTCATTTCTTGGCGATGTCATCAGTTTCTCCGTTTGTCTGGTTCGTAGGGCCCTTATTACCACAATCGCACCTAGAGCACGACTTGAATAGTGAGCAGTAGTGAAGTGATCAGTGAACAGTGCCGGAAACAGCATCTATTCAGGTAGGAGCCAAACACAGCCGCGCAGAAGGCCGAATGTCGTCTCCAGCCCTAAGAGAGCCGTTCTGCAAGCTGTTCGATTCCGATGGATTGGCTGGTGGAGACGCTGACGGCGAAACGCTCTCTGTCATCTTCCCGCCAGTCCGCGGTAAAGGCGCTTTCGCCGAAGAGTTCCCCGAAGAGCTGCGAAAGCAGGGGCTGGAATGCCTGGAAGGTTTCCGGCTCGTTGGGTGTTTGGAGCCTATCGTTAGCCACCATCAGGACCTCATCCGTCTTGAAGCGAAGTCTGCCTGCAAGTTCGGGTGCAGCTTCAAGCAGTGCACATGCTCGAAGCGTCGTCTTCAGAATCGTTTTCAATCTCTGCGCTGAGGAACCGTCGATCTCCCGTTTTCGGTAGTAGAACAGCCCCAGACGGTTTTCACCCAGGTCCATGCTGAAGTTGCCTTCATGAGCAACCAGTAGGATCCCGGGTCCTTGATGGACGTGGCCGTAGTTGTGCACATCGACCAGAAGGTGTTCTTCGATGATCTGCTTCTGAATCCAGGAGTGAAAGATCGGAACGATGCCCTCGAGTGCTACTGCCGCTGGATCATCGACGAAGAGCTTGAAGCCGAGCCGTTGCAGTTCCATTGCGTCCTGTGTGTTTGATCTCAGGTTTGCAGAGGGACCATGCTTTCGGCAATCCGCTCTCGACAACCATGGGCCGCCTCGATAAACAGCTGTGCCTCCTCGACCAGGCGGTGCGAGGTGTCTCGGCTATGCTGCGTCGGAGCAGACTCATATCTCCGGAATAGATAGTGAGCGAACTTCCCTCCTGCGTATTTGTCGTGGAATAGCTGAGTATCATAGAAGCGACGTTTGAATTCTCTGACAACTGTTTCGGGATCGTTGGGAACGTCCAGAAACTCTGTCTTGATCAGAGCGGTCGCCGCTTCGAGCATTGCCCCATAACCGAGCTTGTCGGCGCCAGCATAGTCTTCATCCTCTAACCTCAGCTGAGCTTCGAAGACGATTCGTTCTGCTGCTGCCATGTCGAACTCCACCAGTGAGACTACCTCTCCGGCGCATTCCCCGGTGCCCATGTCCCCAATCGAGAACTCTCGAGGGTCTCCCCAGTCGGCATAGAATGAGGTGTCCTGTTCGTAGAGGGGAACCTGCATCAGGTCCTCGAACATGGATCTCATCTCCTTCTTTCCCACCGTGCTTACGAAGGTCTGGAAACTCTCTCCATTTTGGCGAAATTGGACATAGCGCTCGGTGAGGCGGTCCAGGACCTTGGGGATGCTCTTGGCAGGGACCGATCCCATCGCCAGGCCGTAGGCGGCAGCGTTTTCCGTCCATTGGCCACCTAGAACCACCTGAAAATGAGGGACCTTGTGGCTATTGATGGTGCGGCTAGTCCCGTAGAACCCAATGTCGCCGATGTGGTGCTGTCCGCAGGAGTTGAAGCAACCGCTGATCTTGATGCGAAGACCCTTTACCGCCTCATCGATCTCGACGAACTTGGCAGCCAGGCTTCTCCGGATCTCGTTTGCCAGGCCTCGCGAAGAAGAAATCCCCAACTTGCAGGTGTCCGTGCCAGGGCAGGCTGTCACGTCGACAATCGATCCGGCTCCCGGGTCACTCAGCCCTATTCGCTTCAGTTCCAGGTAGAGATCCGTTAGATCGGCCTCGCTGACCCATCGCAGCAGCATGTTCTGTTCGACGGTCGTACGGACGTTCTCTCCGGCGAACTGGCGTGCGATGTCTGCCAACTGGCGCATCTGCCACGACGAGATGTCGCCCAGGGGAAGAGTGATTGACGCGACCGCGTAGCCGACCTGTCGCTGCCGGTATACGTTCGTGCCGTACCATTCCTCGAAGCCTTGCGGACGCTGTTGCCCGTTGAGAGGTGCCGCGGGCCTTACTGGAGTCTCTTGATGGAGAGGTACTTCATCAAGATATTCCTTCCAGCGAGAGTCTTCCGTCAACTTATCTCGCTCCTCCAGGACCAATCTGCGGAACTCTTCCAGGCCTAGCTTGGCCACCAGGAACTTGATGCGAGCCCGGGCCCGATTCGTCTTTTCTCCGAGGCGAGCAAACACCCGGGACATGGCCTGAGCTGTGGGGAGCAGCTCTTCTTCGGGGAGAAACGGATCGAACAGTTTGGCCTGGTGCGGAACCGCTCCCAGACCTCCGCCGACGTACAGCTCGAAGCCCCGTCTCTCTTGCCCATTCTCAATGCGCTTGACGGCAATACCACCCATGTCGTGCATGGTGACCAGCCCACAGGGGTGTTCCTTGCAGCCGGAGAAAGCGATCTTGAACTTTCGTCCGAAATCTTGTGCGTCCGGGTGCCCCAGGAGAAACCGACTACACGATTTAGCATAGGGTGTGACATCGAAGACCTCATCCCGGCAGACCCCGGCTAGAGGGCAGGCGGTCACATTCCGGACCGAGTTTCCGCATGCCTCACGGGTCGTGATGCCAACTGCCGCCAGTCTCCTCATCAATTCGGGTGTGTCGTCGATGTGAACGAAGTGAAGTTGAAAGTCCTGTCGGGTCGTGACGTGGAGAATTCCATCGGAGTATTCCTCAGCCAGGTCGGCGAGCATCTCCATCTGTGCTGGTGTAAGGCCGCCGAAGGGAATCTTGATTCGCTGCATGCCGGGAGCATCCCAGACCGTTTCAGGACCTTTGGTCGCGCCATTGGAGGGATACGCGAGTTCCTGTGAACGAATGCCATCGTGGCGCTGTCCGTTGTCGTAACGCTGGCCATAGACACCCCTTCGAAGACGCGTCTCAGCGAAAATCTTCTCGTCCAGCTTGCCCTGTTTGCGGAGCTCCATCTGGGTCTCGTAGATGTCTGCTTCTCGACCCATCTCGGGATCTATCTTGTCGCCAAGCTTCTCTTTCCAGCTGGTCATCTAAGTTTCCTCCGTCCACTAAACCAGCGCCTTTCAGCGCATGGCTACTGACTATAGTTAACTGAATCGATCGAAATAGTCAAATTAGGGGGTGCGCCAGCTTTGCTGCTTAGCGGCTGTCACTGGAGTCACCCAGGAACCGATTAAACGACCAGGCATAGACATGTCTCAGAACGTACCGAACGTAACGTTGCTGCCAGAACCAGGATGACATACTTTTCGGACGCTGCCGAGTGGGAGCTGGCTCACAGACCAATCTTTGGAATTCCTGGCGCAGCCAGTCCTCGGTGATCATGTTGCCGATGTGGTAGACGCAGGCCTCGGGTGTACTCAGGCGCAAGAATCCTGATTGGTCGAGTGGTCGATCTACAGTGTCGCCCTTACTCATCATCAGTTTGTTGGTCCAGGTCATGGGAAGGGACTCGATCGCCGGGCGCGAAACCAGGTACTGCATATGCGATGCACCAACGAAGGCCGAGACGTTCCGAAGGGATAAAAGGTGGTCCGGTTGAAGTTCTCGGGCACGACGAAGAGTGGCTGCTTTCTCGTGGGACTCACCGCCGCTAAGGCCGACGCTCTGCCAAAACTCTTCGAGCACCTCCCTAGGGATCAGGTCCCCATGTTGTGAAACTACGTCTTGATTCTCCCCGGCCCACTGAACTGTCGACTCCGTATTCTTATTCCTTATACCTTTCACTGGCACTCCCCCAACCACACCGACCTTTGGAAAAGTCTTCATGATCCGTAGATGTGTCTCCATCCACCCAGGGCGATAGTAGATGTCCCCGTCGGAGTAGAAGACGTAGCTTCCTGACGCGCTTCTGAGAAGTTGGAGTAGACCATTGCCGGCCCCGATATTGCGGCGATTCAAGATGAGATGGTCAATGCGGCCAGCGATCAACTCGGCTTGTAGAAACTCCACAACCGTCCGGCAGGATCCATTGTCGACTACGAAGAGATCAAACTCTTGGTCGGCGTGGTGGCGGATGCTGGCCAGACTGAGTCTAAGGACATCCAGGGCCTGAGCGAAATAGCCTTCAGTATCAGGAATTGAGTTCATCACGGCAACCGAGATCTCGGCTGCGTCCTCGATTGGGCGGCTCGCCTTCAGCGGACTGAATCCCTTTCGCATGCCGATTCCCAATGAGGCCTAGGGGCGTTGTCTTAAGACCAAGCTCGAAAAACAGAGGTCTAATTGTGTTCCGAATCAATCGCGGTGTTCAAGGATCGACTGCAAAAAACGCAGAGAGATCACGCCCCCCCACATGGCGCCCAATCTCGACTGATCCCATTGAGGGTTGCTTCTCACGAGTGGCGAGTGGCGCACGTCAAAACTGTTGCCCTCACTCCAGACCATCAACTACAATAACCGAGAGGTTATGGCGGGAAACCGAAAGATGCCGAAACTGCTGGTAGAGACTGGTCGCGTCGTGTCGGCATCAAAGGTAGTAGATAGCAAGTTCCTCAACGCCGTGGGAGTCCAAGTCCTCCGCACCCTTTTTGGCCGGACGATCTATAACATGCGGAGGTTTCCCGTTCCCAGTGAGCTACGCCAGCAGGCGCGGGACCTGAGGCAAGAAGGTATTCTCGTCCTCCGAGATTTCGTGAGGAAAGACCAATTCTCGGCGCTTCAGGAGGAATGTTTTCGACTGCTGGATTCAGATGATGCGCCCCGGGTAGTTCACGATCACGGAGGCGCGACGCTCGAACAGATCAACCTTCTTGAACTTGATAGGAGGGAGGATTACCCCGAAGTCTTTGCCTTGTTCAAGCATCCCAAATTGCAGGCGCTTATTTCCGTAGCCGAAAAGCGAAACGTAGATTTCTTCAAGGCTCACATAACCCTGGAGCGCTTGACAAAGCAGACAACGAATGATGATCGGGAGGCCGACCTTCATGTGGACACCTTTTTCAACACTCACAAAGGGTGGCTGTACTTGGACGAAGTGCAGCTCGAGAATAGTCCCTTGGTCTACGTCCCTGGATCTCATCAGCTTCGTCTAGGTCGCCTACGTCGTACCTATCTGGAGAGTCTGGGAAACAACCATCGCTCGCGACGGATTGGTGTCGCCGAACTAGCCGAGCATGGGGACTCCGAAGAAGTGTACCCGTGCCGTCCGAACACCCTGGTCATAGCCAACACGTGTGGCTACCATCGCCGACACTCCGGAGATCCGGGCAAACAGCGAACCGCCCTCCACTTCGCTTTCCGGTTCAATCCATTCTTTCCGCCTGGACTCGACGTCGACAAGTGGTTATCGAGGCGAAATTCGCTGGTTCGTCGCCTCGCCGGATAAAAAATCGATCAGTTGTTTTCCTGGATCGACACGGCTGCTGGGCAGACTGGACTTCAGGACATCCGACAGAGGAGGCTGCTATGAAATCAGTTTGGTTTACCCGTGGCGCCTTTCGAATTTGGAGTCTTCAATTAATCTGCTGCCTCTCGATTACCCTCCAGGTGGCTACCATGGTTCAAGCCTCGGACTTCAAGATTCGATTGATTAGAACCCAGAATGCGAGCGTTGATGTGTTGGTAGAGTCGAAGTTGTTGACCTCTTACCACTTCGGGCTCGGTCTCCAAAAACCGATTTTTCATCCCCTCAGGGCCCCCAACGGCAAGTCGGTTACCCGGGGGTTCCCGATGGAGTTCGGTATTCCTGGTGAACACACGGATCACTGGCATCATGAAGGTGTATCGTTCACCTACGGAGACGTCGATGGCACCGATTTCTGGGCCAAGTTTGGCCCTAGAAGGGACAACCCCGGTTCGGGCAAAATCCGCCATACGGGATTCACCAGGATAGAAAGCGGCGAGATCGGACGTATGACTTCCACGGCTGACTGGATTGCGCCCACTGGGAAGGTCGTCTTACGTCAGGAGGCCGACTTCACCTTTCGAGGGGAAAGCGATTGGCACGCGATTGACCTGAGCTTCGTTCTGACGGCCCAAAAAGAGAAGGTGACGTTTCGAGACACCAAAGAGGGCATGATGGCCTTGCGTCTGGCCTCACAGCTTCGCGAGGACAACAGCGGCCGTTACCTGAATGCAGCCGGTGATGAGGAAGAGACAGGAGTGTGGGGGAAGCGATCTTCTTGGGTCGCGCTCAGAGGCGCGATCGATGGGGAGGGGGTTACCGTGGCCCTGATCAACCATCCCGAAAGTGCGGGCTACCCCACTTACTGGCACGCACGCGGCTACGGCCTGTTCTCTGCCAATCCGTTTGGACGCAAGGATTTCGAAAAGGGTAGCGCGCCTCTGAACTTTTCTCTGGAGCCAGGCCGATCGGCCAACTTCCGCTATCGGATTCTAGTGCACTCGGGCAAGTTGACACTTCAAGAAATGGAACGCCAGTTCCAGGCCTACCTGGAGACAGCCTCCAAGTCTCAAGCGCCAGATCTGAAATAAGTTCCAGGGTTTGTCAAGTAGCGGTGGTCTCCAGGCCGCCGTTCCTCGAGCCGAGGGCTCGAAGTAAGACTACTTCGGTCTGGAAACCAAAGCTACGCTCGCCGATTCATCATTGTTGGGCACTTCGAACCGGATGTTTATCCTCGGCTGAAAGCGCGTCCCAGATTACTCCAATCGGTGAGCAACCGACTAAGCGCTTGGCAATCAGAAGATTCCCCTGTAGGAAGCCTTCGGTTCCGAGGGACTGCAGCGCAAACCGAGAGCAGGTCGGCTGAAAACGGCAATTGGCTATAAGGCCTACCACCGGAGATCCGAACCGAGTATATAACTCGATTGTTGCCAACTCCGCTCGTAGCGGTAGCGTTGTCGTAGAAAGCGCTATTGCCACTGCGGCCACGGCACAGGCCAATGCCCGTTTTCGTGCTCGGCTTACTTCCACTGATCGGCGAAATCAGAGACCACGGGAAGCCTGAATTTGTCGCCCTTCACTGCCTTCATGATGCAAATAATATGGACCACGAGAATGGCCAGCCAGAGCAAAGGGCCAACCGTGCAGCTGAGGATCCAACCGATGCCAGGAACGCCGGCAAGTATGGTCAGGACTATGCTTAGGACAATCCAGGTCGCCGCTAGAATAAGTCCATGTTTGGCATGCCACTGAACGTCGGCATCGTCTTTTTCCACCAGCAGGGGAATGAGCGCCAGAATACCAAAATAGCTGAGGACCAGCATCAGCGTTTTGTTGCCGGAACCTGAACTGGAAGCCGGCGGTTCTGAAGGGGGTGGAGCCGAAGGTGGCGGCGTCGAAGGTGGCGGCGTCGAAGACGGTGGACCCGGGGGGCTCGTGGGTTGGTTGTCTTCCATTGTTTTACTCTCCTCCGTTGATGAAGCTTACTTCTCGACCCTGACGGTTAGGTCATTCCTAACACAGCCATCCGTGACAAACAAGCAATTTTCACCCCACCCTAGCGCCGAAGTTACTCGACGCTCGACGGCCCATCCGGGCTCCAAGGTGTCCAAGAGCAATGGGTCACGCAGGCTTGCCAGGATTCCCGTGAACCCATCTGACGAGACGATTCGTGGGCTAATGCCCTGCTCTCACAATGGACGATTGTGGCTCACCCGCCGTGCCTTGTCGCATCTGCACGGGAAAGTTATAATCCGTGACGCATGCCAAAGACGATGACCAGAATCCTTCTACCTAGCGGAAGGGTGGCGGAAGGTGCACGGCTTCCGTCCCTCTCTCCCGATGAGCAGACTCGGCTGTACCGTTTGATGCTGCTGAATCGCCGCATAGACGAGCGGATGGTTCGCCTGCAGCGCCAAGGTCGATTGGGTTTCTACGTCGGCTCGGTGGGCGAAGAAGCGGCCATCATAGGCAGTGCCTTTGCGCTCCGAGAAAAGGATTGGATTCTTCCCTGCTATCGGGAATTGGGAGCTGCTCTGGTGAGGAACTTCCCCCTCTTCGACCTGTTTTGCCAGTTTGTAGGGAACTCAAGGGATGAAAACAAGGGTCGGCAGATGCCCAATCACTACTGCAGCCCGGACCTGCGCATCACCTCGATCTCCAGCCCAGTCGGCAGTCAAATTCCGCATGCTACTGGCTTGGGAGTCGCGGCACGGCTGTCGGGAACAGATGAAGCCGTTCTGGTCTACTTCGGAGATGGTGCGACGTCCCAGGGAGATTTTCACGTGGCAGCTAACTTCGCTGCAGTCTACAAGGCCCCGACCATATTCTTCTGCCGCAACAATCAGTGGGCTATTTCGGTTCCCGCCCGATCCCAGACAATGTCTGAGAGCTTTGCGGTGAAGGCGACGGCCTATGGCTTTGAGGGAGTGCAGGTAGACGGCAACGACGTCTTCGGCGTCTACTCCGTCACCCAGCAGGCCGCCGAAAAGGCTCGAAAAGGCGGTGGGCCAACTTTGATCGAGGCCGTGACCTACCGACAAGGTGGACACTCCACATCTGACGATCCGCGAGCCTATCGGGAGGATAGCGAGGTACAGGAGTGGAAAGACAAGGATCCCATTCTTCGACTCCGAGCATATCTGGTCAGCCAGGGCTACTTGACCGAGGACGGGGACGCCCAGTTGGAAGATGAGATCAAGCAGACTATCCAGGAGAATCTGGAGAAGGCAGAGGCAATTGGTCCCCCCGCGCTGAAAACGGCCTTCGAAGATGTCTTCGATGAGCTTCCCTGGCACCTTCGGGAACAGTTTGAATCCCTGAGGAGCGCCGAAGAGTCGGCTAGTGTTAACCCCTGATGCCGACAATCAACATCATCCAGGCAGTCAACGACGCGCTACGCACAGAGATGCAGCGCGATCCCAAGGTCGTTGTGCTGGGCGAAGATGTTGCCAAATTTGGGGGTGTTTTTCGCGCCACTCAAGGACTTCTAGACGAGTTTGGCCCCGAGCGGGTCTTCGACACTCCACTTGCCGAGGCCGGAATCATTGGAACCGCTATCGGCATGGCTTTGTACGGCTTTCGGCCAGTCCCCGAGATTCAGTTTGCCGATTTCATCTATCCCGCCTTCGATCAGATCGTGAGCGAGTTGGCGAAGATGCGTTACCGCTCCGGCGGGCAGTTCACATGTCCCATGGTGATTCGCACTCCCTATGGAGGAGGCATCCGTGGAGGGCTTTATCACTCTCAGAGCCCCGAGGCGTATTTTGTGCACACGCCAGGGCTCAAGGTGGTCATTCCTTCCAACCCCTACGATGCCAAAGGCCTGCTGATCGCCGCTGTCCGAGATGAAAACCCGGTGATTTTCATGGAACCCAAGCGAGTCTATCGGGCTGCTCGAGGCGAGGTGCCCGAGGGAGACTACAGCGTGGAACTGGGTCGCGCCAAGGTGATCAAAGTAGGTTCCGATGTAACGATTCTGAGCTATGGGGCGATGGTCTATCCGGTCCTGGAAGCCTCAGAGACCGCGGAGACAGAGGACAGGATCTCCTCCGAGGTTCTCGATCTGAGGACCCTGATGCCGTACGATATAGAAACGATCCTGACTTCCGTGAAGAAGACGGGAAGGGTGGTCATCGTTCATGAGGCTCCCAGAACCTGTGGATTCGGAGCGGAACTGTCCGCCGCTATCAGCGAGCGAGCCCTCTTGCACCTGCAGGCTCCGATTCTCCGTGTCACCGGCTTCGACACGCCGTTTCCCTACGCCTTGGAGGAACACTATCTTCCGGATTTGGACCGTGTTCACAGGGCCCTACGTGACTGTGTCAATTTTTGACTGATTGAGGAAAGAATGGCATTCGAATTCAAGCTGCCAGACATCGGTGAGGGGATCGTCGAGGGCGAAATTGTCCGCTGGTTGGTCAAGGCGGGAGAGCAGCTCGAGGAAGATCAACCGATGGTCGAGGTCATGACTGACAAGGCTACGGTCGAGATCAGTTCCCCGGTGGCCGGTACCGTCTCCCGCTGCTTCGGCGAGGCCGGCGAGGTGGTCAAGGTGGGAGGTGTTCTGGTCATTATCGACACCGGTGGAGAAGAATCTCCTGCAGAGCAGGCCCCGGTTTCGACCGAGGGTACCGTTCGGGTGCCAGCCCCTTCGGTACCGGTTGAACCGGTCCCTCAGCCCTCAGGAGGCCCGGTCCTGGCCACTCCAGCCATACGTCGATTGGCTCGCGAGATGCAGGTGGATCTGTCCCAGGTAAGCGGTACGGGTCCTGGGGGAAGGGTCAGCAGAGAAGATCTTGAGCGGTTCCGGAAGGAACCGATTGCGGAATCGGGAGGTGGAGGTACCTTGCCCTATCGTGGGATTCGCAGGCGCATTGGCGAGCGGATGCTGCAGTCCGTCAGCACGGCGCCGCACTTCACCTACGTAGAAGAGATTGATGTCACGGAGCTGGTGCAGCTCCGTGACCAGTATCGAAAGTCGCCGGAATTCGATGGTGTACGGTTGACCTATCTACCCTTCATCATGAAGGCCCTGGTAATCGGCTTCAAAGAGTACCCCTTGCTCAATTCGACCCTGAACCAGGAAGCCGACATGATCGAGTTCAAGCAGGATTACAACATCGGAATTGCTACTCAGACACCGGACGGGCTCCTGGTGCCGGTGGTGAAGAACGCTGAGGGCAGGAGCATTCAAGAACTCGCTGCAGAGATTGCCAGACTTTCCGAGGCGGCTCAGAAGGGGCAGATACAGTTAGAGGATCTTCAAGGCGGGACCTTTACGATTACCAGCCTGGGAGCCCTGGGAGGGATCATGGCAACCCCCATCATCAACGTTCCGGAAGTCGCGATCTTGGGTGTGCACAAGATCCAGCAAAGGCCGGTTGTGCGATCGGGTCAGATTGAGATCCGCGAGATGATGAATCTGAGCCTCTCTCAGGATCATCGTGTGGTCGATGGCGCCATCGGTGCTCAGTTCATCCAATTCATCAAGCCTCACCTGGAGAGTCCCGAGTCGTTGATCCAGTAGACTGAATCCCAAGGCAAAAGATACAAGTTACGTGTGGCGCCAACTGAAGCGAGGCAGCCACAGGGGTCCGTCGCGAAGTGCAGGAGGCCTAGGGACTCGATTTGTCAGCACGTCAGTTCAGGCCACTTCCCAGTAGGTTCCCCGGATACTGCTGACACCATAGCCAGCAACTTCTCTGGCACCATCTCCTTCTTGTTCGCCATAGTAGATGGTGAAGTACGGCCAGGTTCGTACTCGATCGACACTGGATATCCCAGATTCTTGTTGGGCATATCACCTCGGATCAATAGCTCCTTCTCATAGTCCCAGGTCTGGCCCTCATCCTGGCTCAGGCAGGCCCGGATGCCGCAAGGAGCGCGGCGGTGCCCGTAGGTCACCAGCAGCCGGCCATCGGACAGCAGCAATAGATGCCCCGGGATCCCCTGATAGGCGTACGGCGCACCGGGGTCCACGTCAATCCCCCATCCGGCGAATCGCTCTGGTGGAGGTAGCCCGTCCTGCTGCGCATCATGGCGACCACCCTGTTCCCTGGTAGGACCACGGCCGTAGGCTCCGAGAGACTTCCTTCCTGAACACTCGCTATCTTCAGGGGCTGGCTCCAGCTCCGGCCGCCATCCTGGGAGCGCACCACATAAGCAGTCTGATTCAGCGTGTGGTCGGCTGTGACCATGAGCACGGTCCCATCCCCCAATTGGACAACTCCCCGGGGCGTGTAGCCTCCCATGTAGGGGCTGGTGGAGATCTTGACGGTCCGCCCCCAGGTGCGGCCGCCATCGGTACTCAAATGCACATAGCAGCGGGCTCCCGAATATCGGTTAGTATCCTCAGACAAACATACCTCGAATCCGTCCTCTGAAAAAACGTCAACTTGAGGTTGACACAGGAATCGAAGGTCCATATAGTTAACTATATGGTTAACTATTCTATCCCAAGTCTGGATTCGACTTTCGGGGCCCTGGCAGATCCCACGCGGCGTGCCATTCTCGCTCGGCTCTGCCAGGGCGAGGCCACCGTAGGCAGCCTGGCAGAGCCCTTCTCCATGTCGCTGCCAGCTATCTCCAAGCACTTGCGCGTGTTGGAAAGGGCAGGTCTGATGACCAGGAGGAAGCAGGGTCGAATCCACCGCTGCCGACTAGCAGCAAAGCCCATGAGAGATGCCGCCAAGTGGATCGACTTCTACCGAAATTTCTGGGAAGGGCAGTTTCTTTCACTGGCACGCCATCTAAGCCAACCACCAAGGGAGCGGCAGACCAAGAGCAAGAAAACAGGGAAACCAAAACAAGAAAAGGCATAGGACCAGAACAAGCAATGGGCCAATCAACAGTGCTTCCAGACACCACCCTTCAGATTCGAAGAACCTTTTCGGGCCCCCGAGAGAGGGTCTTCAAAGCCTGGACGGACCCCGACAGTCTCAAGCAGTGGTTCGGTCACGATGACACCTGTCAGATCCCGTTCGCCGAGGTCGACCTTCGAGTCTCGGGCCGCTACCGGATCCGCATCGAGTCGAGCAAAGGGAACGTGCATCAGCTCACCGGAATCTACCGGGAAATCAAGGTTCCGGAGAAGCTGGTCTTCACCTGGCTCTGGGAAAAGGGAGGGATGGATCTCGAGGAGACGCTGGTGACGATCGAGTTTCATGAGACCGGAGAATCGACCACCGAAGTGACGCTGACCCACGAACGCTTCCCGGACGAAACCTCCATCAACAACCACCGCTCCGGCTGGCAGGGGAGCTTGGATCGGCTTTCACGCCTGATTCAGGCTTCGTAACACATAACCGTATACATAACCGACCATCAAAAAGGGGAGGACTACGACCATGAACCCACAAACGTTTGCCGAAGGTTTTAGCGCTGCTCAGATGGTGATTGCCGCCCACCTGCGGGGGATCACTCAAGAGAACAGCCTGGCCCAGCCTAGCAAAGAGGGCAGGGACAAGCCTGTTGTTTCAGCCGACTACCCCACCGGTCGATGAACAACCCTTCCCGCTGGCCCTGTGTCATTCTCCTCGCTCTTCTCACGCTTTCCTGTGCCGCTCCCGAACCTCCACGGGTGGACGGGGACTGGCCCAGCTACGGCCGGGATCCCGGTGGGATGAGATTCTCACCCCTGAATCAGATCCATCGGGGCAACGTAAATCAACTTCAGGTGGCCTGGACCTACCGGATGGGGGAGGTCGAGAGGCCACACCACCTTGCTCCCAAGACCCTGGTCGCCGCCTGGGAGTGCACACCCCTGGCGGTGAAGGGAGTGCTGTATCTCTCCACACCGTCCAGCCGGGTCATTGCCCTGGAGGCCGAGACCGGGACGGAGATCTGGCAATTCGACCCGGAACAGGTCACGCCCGAGAAGCCATTCTACGTGCAGCACCGGGGGGTCTCGTTCTGGCAAGGAGAAGTGGACGGGAAGGAGCAGAGAAGAATTCTGATAGGCACCGGAGATGCCCGCCTCATCGCCCTGGACGCGGAAACGGGCCGCCCCTTCCCCGACTTCGGCAAAGGAGGCGAGGTGGATCTCTTTACCGGCGTGGCCGACCAGTGGCCGGGAACCATCTACACCGTGACCTCGGCTCCCGCCATCTACCGGAACGTGGTCATGGTGGGCGCCCGACTCAGCGCTGCAGGACCCAGGGGACCCAGCGGCAAGGTCCGGGCCTTCGACGTGATCACCGGAGAGCAGCTCTGGGAGTTCCACACCGTTCCGCTCCCGGGTCAGAAGGGTAACGAAACCTGGGAGGGCGATTCCTGGAAGGATCGCTCCGGGGCCAACGTCTGGTCCACCATCAGCGTGGACGTGGAGCGGGGATGGGCCTTTCTTCCCACTGCTTCCCCACTGGGACCCGAGCGGGACGGTCAGAACCTCTTCGGCAGCTCGCTGGTGGTAGTAGAGGCCGAGACGGGCCAGCTGGTCTGGCACTATCAGATGGTCCACCACGATCTCTGGGATTATGATATCCTCGCCCAGCCGCTGCTCTTCACCCTGAATCGGGACGGGGAGGAGATTCCAGCGGTGGCACAGAATACCAAGATGGGGATGGTCTTCGTCCTGGATCGCCGAACCGGCGAGCCGCTCCTGCCCGTGGAAGAACGGCCCGTCCCCCAGTCCCAGGAACAGTTCACCTGGCCCACCCAGCCCTTCACGGTCAAGCCGCCTCCCCTGGCTCGCCATTCCCTCACCCGGGAAGAGATCAGCAACGTGACTCCGGAACATCGGGAGTTCTGCCTGGAGCTCTTCGACTCGCTGCGCTATGAAGGAATATACACACCCCCGGGAACCCCCCCGGAAACCGATCCCAGCCTGATGCTCCCTGATGGCCTGGGCGGAGCCAGCTGGGGGGGCGCTGCCCTGGACCCTGGTAGAGGCGTGCTCTACGTCAATATGAACGAGCTGGGATGGGCCTGGGGCCGGGGCCAGCGCTTCTGGGACGACCAGAAGTGGCCCTGCCAGGAGCCTCCCTGGGCGACGCTCAACGCCGTGGATCTGGTGCAGGGAGAGATCCTGTGGAAGGTGCCTCTGGGCGTGGTGGACGAGTTGATGGATCGAGGCGTACCCCAGACGGGTATTCCAGCCCTGGGCGGTCCCATCGCCACGGCTGGGGGCCTGGTCTTCATCGGTGGGACCAACGATCAGCGGTTCCGGGCCTTCGATGGGGAATCGGGAGAAGAGCTCTGGGTGACCCGTCTGGCCGCCAATGCCCACGCCACTCCCATGACCTTCTGGGGCGAGAAGACCGGAAAGCAGTACGTCGTGATCGCCGCTGGAGGCGGCAACGTCTTCAGCGACGTCTCCGACGACGCCCTCATTGCCTACACCCTGCCCTAGCGTAGCCCGCTTCAGCGGAGCACCTGTTTAGCACCCAAACTTGTCTTTGCCCTTGCCTTCGAACTTGCTACTCATGATTCCGAGGGATTCAGCTACCGCTTACCGCCAAGCCCCTGGCGGGACGGGCCTCCCCACCGCTTCCATCGCCTCGGTTGCGGCTCGAATGAGGAGCCCAGTATCAATGCCAAGCGCAATCATCTGAAATTTCTGCCGCGTTCGCGTGGCCGCCTCTTCAGGGTTCCTCGCGATGATCCCGGACGGCATCTTTCGATCCAGCATCTTCTGGTGGATCTCCATTAGTTGCTCCGCTACGCCCGGTCCCTCCCATTCTCCAGGAGATCCTGCGGAGGCTGAATAATCGGCAGGTCCAAAAAAGAAAGCGTCCACGCCCGCAACCTCCATAATGGAGTCGATAGCCTTCCCGGCCGCCACGGTTTCGATCTTGGGAATTACGAACACCTCACGGTTTGCCCTGGTCACGCGCTCGGCGAAGCCCTTTCCCCAGCGCGTAGCACGTTCTCCCCCGATTCCACGAACACCTTCCGGCGGGTACTTGGCGTAACTCACGGCCTGAGCAACCTCCTCGGCTGTGTTGATCTGGGGCACGATAATGCCGTCGGCTCCGATGTCGAGCACGCGCTTGATCAAGCCGATCTGAGTCTCCGTGATGCCAACCAGGCAGACCACTCCCATGAGGTTCGCGACGCGCACGTGCTCCATCAAGTTTTTCATATCCAGATGCCCGTGTTCGGAGTCAATAACGATCCAGTCAAAACCGAGCCGGGCGGCTATTTCGGTGATCGTCGGTGACTCCAGAGTGACCCACACCCCGTAGGTGACTTTTCCCTCAGAGAACTTTCTTTTCAGATCCAAGGCAGGGGAATCTTGCAGTTCGTTCATAATAGGGAGCATTAGATTCAGAAGGGCAGCTTGCGTCAAGAGGCTTTCGCCACAATGAGAGGTGTCTATAACGAGTCCATCGCTAAACGGTAAACGATCTGAGGCGTGCGCGCCTATCACTCGAGATCTGAGACGGAACATCTGACTTGTGATTTCTCAGGTGGTGCCGGTATTGACCTCGTAGCTTTGAGGACGCCGCCGTTTCCGGTAGGGCATGTCTCCGCCGGCAACCTACCGGCCCCGCCATCCCGCGAGGACGCCCTTCTATCTGGGAAGCGGCGCCAGGCCCCCACCCCGGCCACGCGGATTGGGCCACTTTCCCTCGTTGTGCGCGCCGTCGACGCCCCGGTCCCCGGGCATTCTGAGAATTTTGCTCTCACACTTGTCTGGGGGGGCCGGCTGCTGGAAATCAGAATTTCGTACCTGCAGCGTCTTCTTCTTGCCCTTGCCCCTGCCCTCGCCTTCCAACTTGCCTTTGCCTGTGCCTTTGCCTTCCTCCGTACCTTTGGCGCTCCCCTTCGGCTGGTCCAAAAACAATCCTCACTTCGGCTCGCCGTTCATCCGGAGCCTGGAGGAGGCGAATGGATAGAGAAGAGAAATGGAAGGCAAAGGCAAAGGCAAGTTTCGGGGCAAGGGCAGGGCATGAAAAGTATTTTCTTATGTGTTACATCTTGTAGCGTTACAATGATTAACGTTCGGAAACCACGAAGGAAACGGCTCAGCGATCTCGAAGAAATGGTCATGAGCGTTGTCTGGGAGGGTGCAGCCACAGCGGAAGAAGTTCGTACCCGTCTCGTGTCCAAGCACCCGATGAAGGATTCAACGGTGCGCACCGTGCTGCGTCGCCTCGAGGAAAAGGGCTATCTGACGCACACCGTCGACGGTCGTATGTATCTCTATCGCGCGGTCGACCCGCAGCGCAATGTTGCAGCGCAGGCGGTAGAACAGGTCGTGGACCGACTTTGTAGCGGGTCGTTGGAGGAACTTCTGATTGGAATGGTCGACAGTGGAGTCGTGGATAGCAGGGAGCTCGAACGACTGGCACAAAGGATCGCCGCTGCTAAGAAAACCAAGGAGAAAGAAAATGACGATCGCGATGCATGAGGTTGGGGCCTGGGTGTTCGAACTGCTGGCGATTCTGTCTGTCAAAGCCCTGGTACTGGTGTTGCCAGTCTGGGCCGCGGTAAGACTCCTGCGTCCCATCAGACCCGCCCTGGAGCACGGGATTTGGACAGCTGTTCTGGTCTGCCTGTTGTTACTGCCGCTGACCAGCTTGATCGGCTTCCTGCCCGAATCCGCGGAGTCCACGCTGCGAACAGAAGTCCTGCGGCTAGACGCGCTGGCGGCGGTAGAAGGAAACTCGGTCCCAGGTGCAGGTCAGTCGGATCTGGGCAGTTGGCAGAGCTGGGGAGGGATCGTCTACCTTATAGTGCTGGGTTTCTTCGCCGGTCGTCTGACTCTAGGCTACCGGCGGGCCGCTTGCCTTGTGTCAGGGGCGAGCGAAATCAAGGACACAGAGGCTCGGGGGATCTTCGATGCCCTGATCGTGTCGACCCGTCTGGCCAAGCAAGTTACCCTGCTTGTGAGCCCCGCGACACCGACGCCTGTAACCTTGGGCGGCCTCCGAGCGGCCGTCCTTCTTCCCGACAGCTGGCGCGAGTGGCCCTCCGGAAAACTGCGCGGAGTGTTGGTTCACGAACTGTCGCACATTGGACGCCGCGACCCCTGGGTCGCGGTCGTCTCCGCCGTGAATTGTACGTTGTTCTGGTTCCACCCCTTGTCCTGGTGGCTGAGAACCCGGCTCACTTCGCTTGCCGAGAAGGCGTGCGACGACCGCACGGTGTTGTTGACCAGGGACCGTGAGGGCTATGCCGAGACCCTTCTTCTGGTGGCATCACAAAGACGGAAGAAAGATGTATCGCCGGTCTGGCCCGTACCAGCCATGGCCCGAACTTCGCGCGTGACCGAGCGAATCGAGAGGATCCTCTCGATTTCCAGACCGGATTCCGGATTGCTCGGTTGGCGAGCCTTGAGCCGGGTGAGCGTAGCGATGATGGCTTGGCTTCTGGTTGTCGGTTCGATTTCGCCGGCATGGGCCCGGCAGGGAATCACGCTGTCCGGCACGGTGCGCCACGCTTCAGGCGCGGGGATTCGAAATGCGTCGGTCTTCATCTCCGATGCGGAGGATGCCGAGAGCCGTGAAGTCACGACTGCGCGAATGGACGGGACCTATTCTCTCAGTGGCCTGGAGAGCGGAAGACAGTACATCATCGAGGCGCTCTCTCGCGGATTTGTGACATTTCGTGATGTCGTGACGGTGTTCGGAGACCAACGTTTCGATATCACACTCCGCTTACTCCTCGGCAACTGCATTGACGCTGCAGACTTTGACAGCCGTGCGCGACTCTGTTGATTGCGCTGCTGCTGAATCCGCTCGGTCAAGCTGACAGGAGCGCTTCCGTATCAGAAGAAGGGCTCTCCCTCCACGAGATAGCGTTCACAGATCTCGCGATCCAGCTCCACGCCCAGACCCGGAGCGTCGGTCAGTCGAATATGACCCTCCTCGAACAGCGGGACTCCCTCGCGCCGCACCATGTTCACGATCCAGTCCGTCTCGATGTGGTGGAACTCGACGCCCAACAGGGTGCGGATTGCCGACGCCGCATGCGCGGAAGCCACGGCGGCCAGACTTCCGCCGTTGCCGTGCAAGGCCGTAGGGCAGGAGTGCAGCTCGGCATAGGAGCCGATGCGTACCGTCTCGTAGATGCCTCCACAGAAGATGACGTCCGGGTGCACGATGTCGAAGGCGCCCTGGTCGACGAACAGCCCCATCTCGGGAGCGCTGAACATCTCCCCACCGCAGATCGGAATCGGACTGCGAGAGCGTACCTCCCGAAAAGCGTCGAGGTTCGTGATCGAAGTTGGGTCCTCCAGCCAGAACAGATCGAGGTGTGCGAGTGCCCGAGCCAGTCGAACCGCATCGCTCGCGTTGTAGTTCCAGTGACAGTCCAGACAGATCTCCACGTCCGGCCCCACCACCTGGCGGACAGCACCGATGCGCTCCACGATCCGGTTGATCTGGGCTGGGGAAAGCGAGCGATTCCAGCAGTCACCGGTCCACTCCGGAGCCGTGTGTTCGGCGTCGAACTTGATGAATGGGAAGCCCTGTTCGACCGCCTCTTCTCCCATTCTCTTCCAGGCAGAAAGATCGTCCGAATCGAGTGGGGAGCTCCGATCCAGATAGACGCGCACCCGGTCTCTGAAGGCCCCGCCCAGGAGTTGGTAGACGGGAGTCTGAAGAGCCTTTCCCACCAGATCGCAGAGCGCGATCTCTACGCCGCTGAGCCCCCAGACGATCGGCCCGGTAGGCGTTGCTGTGGGGGACATGGAAGGCACCAGTGGCCGTCTCAGCGGTGTCGACGCGTTTTCAGCCGAGGCACGCTGTTCTGGCGTATGGGGTGGAAGGGTTCCGTAGAGAATCTCCGAGATTAGAGGCCGGATCTGGAACGGGCTGCGTCCGACCAGATGGGGCCTGATGTGGGCGATGGCTTCTCCCACGCCCATGAAATCGTCGGCTTCGCCCAGGCCAAAGATCCCGGCGTCCGTGTCCACGCGGACGATCCACTTGCCGATCGTCGACTCGGCTCCGCCCACGGAATGGGGACGCGGTCCCGAGAGCCTCATGCTCCGGACGTCTGTTATCTTCATCTGTTCGTGCGGACCTCCTTCATTCTCTAAGTGATTGTGGGGAACCTGGGATCGCTACGCCTCGTATCCGGGCCCATGGGAGAACGATCCCCAGGGACGACGGTCCAGGACCCGCTCCGCTACGCGCAGAAAGTTACCGCCCAGGATCTTGCGAATCTCATCATCACCCAGACCCAGACAGACCATGCCAACGGTCCAATAGGGCCAGTTGGACCACTCCGTCGCTTGGGGGCTATAGTTCGGCAGATAGGTGATGTCCGTGCCGATCCCGACGTGGTCGGGTCCCGCGACCTTGAGTGCGTGCTCCAGGTGACGGAAGAAGTCCTGGAAGCTGGCCGGTCTTGGGGGGTGACGGTTCCAACGGGTTGAAAACTGTCTACTGCCCTGGTCCACCAGGCGGTGAGCGATCACGTAGATTCCGACGACGCCCCCGGTCCTGGCCACGGCGCGGAAGTGGTCATCGTCCATGTTCCGTTGGTCCAGGTCGTCGAACACGGCCTCGCAGGCTGTGTGAGAGTTGACCACAGGTTCGCTGGAGGCCTCGATGGCCTCCATGGCCGTGCGGTTGGCAGCGTGCGAGAGATCCAGGATCACGCCCAGCTGGTTCATCCGACGAACCAGCTCCTTTCCTTCGTGAGTCAGTCCCTGGTCGCGGTGTGACAGTTGGTAGGCATCCCCGCCGACAGCGGTGTTCTGGCCGTGGGTCAGCTGGGCCATCCGAACTCCAAGTCCGTAGAACAGGTCCAGGTTCTGGACCGATTTCCCCGACACCCAGAGCGCATCGGGATCCTGCAGCTGAGACAGGACCGCCAGCTTTCCCTGGCGCCGCGCCTGGTGGAGATCGGCGGGCCGGACAATGCGAGTGACGCTGTCCATATTGGAGTAGACCAGGTTGGAGCTGGCCATCCATCGCAAGGCGCCCCCGAAGCTGTAGTGCCCAGCGTTGTCTTCGACGGCCAGGTCCAGGCCCGCCAGGCCATAGAGGGCCTTGCAGTCCTCCTGCCACCTGGGATCGAAGGCGGATTCGAAGGGCTTCTTTGCCCGCCACTCTGCTCGGACCTTGCGCGCGATTGTGGCGGTGTCCATTCCCTGCTTCTTGGCCCGCCGGCGAACCTCCGCTAGTTCACCCTCCAACCGCTCACCTGGCGCACCGACGGGGGCCGCGATGTAGACTGCTCCCATCATGTCGGCCACGTAGCTGTCGTAGTGAAGTTCGAGCCCATGCTGGAGCTGATCCCTGGTGGGTTTGAGTTCCTCCAGGATGATCTGACGGCCCTCCTGAACCCGGTCGAACAGCTTCTTGCGCAGGCGCCTTCTGGCGAAATCCTCCGGGATGGGCGTGTGGCGTTGAGAGTAGACGTACGGTGCGACGGATCCCAGGAGTGTCCCACCCAGGAATCCGCGTCTGGATACGTTCTGTCTCCTCATGTCGGTCTCCTTGTTCTTACGGGTGATGCCGCGGCCACAAGTTCGAGGGGAAACTTCGGGTCCACTCTCTCCGGAACCTGGCCTCATGTTGCAGACGGTTCAGGCCGTTCGCGGCACTGTTGGACTGGATAAACTTGAATTATCGAAGCTGATCGAGGACCAACTGGGACCTGCGATTCGCTACCTACTACTCTTTGTTGAAGTTCAGATCCCCCCTCTGGCACTGCTACCTATTCGCCAGTTTCAGACTGCGGCGGAGGCGCGGGAAGTTGTACTTCAAGCCTGGGAACCGCTGAAAGCCCTCTTCCTGGAGCTGGGTAGGAAAGAGTTGGCAAACCCGATCGTAGAGCTCCTGGGAGAGATCGGTGCTAAATGCCTCCATGCTCGTCTCCAGCTGGGAAAGGGAGCTGATTCCTACCCTGGACGACCGCTTGGTTCAAGGCTTCCATGACCTCGGTGGGCCTCATTCCCTCCTGAGGCCAATGGATCAGGTAGAGATCAACGTGATCCGTCTGAAGTCGGGAAAGACTTTCGTCGATGCTCTCCCGGATGCTCTTCTGATCAACCCCTTTGTGAACCTTGGTGGTAAGAAAGAGCCGGTTCCGACGTCCCCGAATGCAGCCGGCCAATACCTCCTCATTCTTCCCCTCCCCGTACATGGCGGCCGTGTCGAAGAAATTGACGCCCTGGTCCAGGGCTGCGGCCAGAATACGTTCCGCTTCCTCGGGTCCGCAGCGCTGCCCAAAAATCATGGCACCGATGCACATCTCCGAAACGGTTGCTCCTGTCATGCCGAACTGGACTCGCTTCATAAGGCTGGTCCCAGTGTTGATGTACTTGGCGTTGGCTCAACCACACAGGAAGCCGGTGAATCCTGACGGGATTCTGACGTCCGACCCAGTGTTTCCGAACCCGGGGTAACAGACAGCTCGCCCGCAGATTCCAACTCTGAAGGAGTTGCGGTACGATCTATCCAGAAGGGTCACTTCTCGAATGGGGACAAGTGTAACTTCCGATACATAGGTAAGCTGCCGCAACCCCTGCAGGGTTGAATCACAGCCCTTTGTCCCCTGACCCAGGGTTCGGAAACCCTGGGTTGTACGTCGCAATCCCGTTGGGATTGACCTCTGTTGATAGTAGAGGCTCAGGACGCGAGCATCGTCGATCAACACGCTCAACCGGCTCCCTATGTTACTAGCTTAGCGCGGCGGTAGGAAAGGGCAAGGTCTGTCCCGCTGCAATCCGTTCGACTTTCCTCGGCCAGCGTCCGTCAGGCTGTCGACGTTCTCGTCAAGGCTGACCGGTGGAGAAGGGCCCTGACGGCATTCTGAGAGTCGCAGATCCTGGCATCTCTACACCGGTCCATAACCAACTTTATTTCCCCAATAGATCTCGGAGTGGTCGTCGTAGCTCAGGGGGAAGATCAAGTCCAGATGTCCGTCTCGGTTCAGATCGGCGATGGCATTTGGATTCCAGCTCGCTCCGGGTGAGTTCCCATCGGGTGGTCACCGGACTCTCCACCACCCGTTCCTCCTGCCCATGACAAGGAGAATTGACCCATGGAAAAACTGATAGTCGATTAGGACGGTTTCACAACTCGATTCTCTGGCACTATCGATGGGTATTGGATTGGTGGGTAGCTTCAGCTATTCCCTACTGGTAACCGCGAAATTTATAATAGAGCAAGAATCTGCGCACCTCTGCTCACATCGGCTTGAGGTCCTCTTATTTGTTTGTGAGAATCGTTTCCTCATGGTCTTGTCGGCAAGGTAACGCTTGAGTCAGACGAAAGCATTCTTGTGGTTGCACTCAGACTTGAAACCGCCACGTCAGGTTTTCAACTGACTTGGGACCTTGGGATTTGGCACCTTCGGTTTGGGGCCCCCTGTGTGCACCAAACGGCGACAACCTGGCCTCCGCGGATCATACTGATGCGGCTGTGCTGTATGGGGATCTTGATCTGGAACGAGTCCGTGACAAGAAGGTTGTTCGGGTTCCCGGGCAACATGAGATCCATCGGTTTGAGGACCGGCGACCGGAAATGTATGGACGATTATCCGAATAGTCGATGTCGGCTTGATCTACAACAAGACCCGAGAAAGGTCTGACGGATGAATACACTGCAATTGAAGTCGACACAGCGGGCCCGCCTTGTGCTCCTCGCCAGCGTTGTCCTCACTGTGCTCCTGTACGTGGTGCCTTACGGCCGCTACGTAGCCTATCCGTTGATGCTGTTGTCGACCCTGGTCCACGAGATGGGCCACGGCGTCTCAGCGCTTCTGGTGGGCGGCAGCTTCCACCGCTTCGTAATGTGGCCCGACGGCTCAGGGATGGCGGTGTGGAGCGGCGAAGCTGGCGCCTTGAGCCGTGCTCTGGTAGCGGCCGGCGGTCTGGTGGGTCCCGCGGTTGCCGCAGCCGTATGCTTCGCCCTCGGGCGTACGATCCGCGGCGCCCGCGGCGCGCTCACCGGGCTGACGGTTATTCTGGCTCTGGCTCTGTTACTGGTAGTGCGCAACCTCTTTGGCTTCATCTTCGTCGCTGTGCTGCTCGTAGGATGCTTGCTCACCGTCCGCAAGGCCTCGGGGGAGGTTGTGCAGCTGGTGTTGATTCTCCTGGCGGTGCAGTTAGCGCTCTCGGTCTTCTCCCGCGGCGACTACCTCTTCACGCCGACCGCTGAGACCGCGAGCGGCGCCATGCCGTCCGACGTCAGCCAGATCGCAGCGGCACTGCTCCTACCCTATTGGTTCTGGGGCCTGGTTTGCGGCGCCCTTTCGGTAGCGGTAGTGCTCTACGGGATCAGGGCCTATTGGCGGTGAGGGCATTCTTGTCCGGACTGTCCTCGGCGGCTGTCGTGAGCGACGACAATCGCAGCCCGTGGTTTTCCCGATCGAGCCACGTCCAGGATCAGGCCCTGCGCGGTGGAACAAGCCACCACCGAACCAGGCTAGGGACCCGAGCCGTGATCATTCGATTCTCCGGCTTTGCCGAGGAATGGGACGGGATTCTTCTGTCTCGAAGAGCAGGTCAATGAGTGATTTCCAGGAGGATAGCCCTCACAACCGCCGTCACTTCCTCGGGCGGTCCCTGCGTGGTCTGGGAACCGTGGCCGCCGCCCACCTGGCCGGCTCTCAAGCGCAAGCCGAGTTTGGTGCCAGACAGGGAAGAAAAAACGCGAGGACCATGAACATCGACGCACACGGCCACATCAGCTAGGTGGAGATCCAGGACATTCAGGGACCGGAGACCTACAAGAAGGGCTACAAGTACGGGATGTCCCATCGAGACAACCTCTACCTGATGGACGCAGTGGGAGTCGACATGCAGGTCCTCCAGTGCGCCTTGCCGGGCGAGGCGGGTCTCAAGCTTATCCAGACCCACATCGAGGACTGGGGATTCAGGGGTTTGTTCTACGATACGTGGCGCCCGGAGGAGCGTGTCAAGATGGGGTTTGATCCCAAGGACTGGGGCACGCCCGACCCCTTCTACCACTTCGACCATCTCCGCTACGATCCCCAGTGGGAGCTGCTCCAATCCCTGGGAGTGCCCGTCTGCATCACCTGCTACCCCGAGAACTTCAAGGTCCTGGGTCCCCGATTCCTCAAGGTGATGAAGCGCTTACGGCCATGAGGGTCTACCAGATCGCCGGCTGACAGCTCAGCCCGGAATGGGCCGGGACCAACCCGACCTTGCGGTGACGTTTCCTTTGCCCTGGCCCTTCCACGTGCCTTTGTCTTTGTCCTCACCTCTTGCCCGTGCCTCACCCTGGCGTAAGACGACTGATGAAGAGGGAAGGCAAAGGCGAGGGCAAGTGTAACTTTCCCAGTCTTGATCAGGTGGCGATCCAGCCAACGGCTCTTCCGATTTCGGCTCTTCAGCAAGGGTCTTCGTGTGGACCGAGCGCATCGGGTAGGCGTGCATCACACCCCGGGCAAAATTGCCGTACACTTCGGAACGGGGTGCTTTCAGCGAGAAGGTCTAAGATGCAAGGAATCGGGATCGGCAGAGCCGCACCCGGGCTGTCGGATCGAAATGTCCATGAGGAAACCCATGATGAATACGCTGAGAAAATATGTCCGGCTCGCCACGGTCTTCGGTCTCTTCGTCTCGACTTATGCGAGCGCGTGCGCCGGCGATCGGCCTTTTTTGCTCATCCTGAACGGCCGCGAGTTTCCGGGCGCAGAATCGGAGCTGCCCTTCTATCCCTGTCGCGCCAACGTGCTCGAGTTTCGTCTCGAGTGGCATCGCATCGCGGGCGACGAGGTCCTGGTAAAGATCCGAAAGACTGCTCCTGATGGCCGCGAGGAAATCCTCGAGGCCTCGGTCGAGCGGACGGGGAAGACCTTCTTCACCCTCGGCCCGCTTGCCGTGCCGCCCGTCTATGATTTCGAGGCGGGTGAGGTCATCTATCGCGGCTACGTGCTGGATATCCGGGTGCTGGATGCCAAGAGCGGTGAGGCCATCGATCGTCAGACCTTCTACCAGGCGCTTTCAAAGGAGGCGCTCACGCCCGAGCGCGTCGTCGAACAGGGTGTCTCGCGGATCCGGGTCATGAAGCTTCACGAGCACAGGCACATGGCCATGAGCCCGGAGCGGCTGGTTGCGGGCGAGCCGGTTCGGCAGGTCTACAATCCCGTCTACGGTGTCGAGCCGGCGCTCGTCGTCCGGTTTTCGGAATCGATCCTCCAGGATCCGGATGCGCTGCGGGTGCTCGCGCGCCTGACGCCGGGCGTGGCGGCAAAGCTCTATCACGAGCCGCTCTCCAGTGAGCTCGTGGTGAGCGGCGCGGCGGGGGAGACGCGCTTCAAGACGCGTCTGGACCTCAAGCGGCCGGGAGACTGGACCGAGACCCCAATCGACCCGCGGGGCTGGCCCGAGGGGGACTACCGAATCTCTCTCAATCCCATCCTCACGCCCTATCAGGGCCTGGAGGAGCAAGTCTTTGACGATGGTCCGGTGATCGTCTATCGAAGACGTTTGCTTGAAGGGAACAAGCTAAGGATCAGCCATCTGGCGCCCTGGACTCTGGAACGTGACCCGGGTCGCGAGGTCCTCCAGATCGGGGATTTCGAAGAGGCTGCAAGCGAGTGGTCAGACGGGTTGCCCCCCGGCTGGAAGATCAAGGGCTCAAAGGACGAGCGTGTTCTGTTTGCGCCGGCTGGCGAGGATCCGGAGCCCCTGGTTCTGAGGCCGCGCCTTCGGGGCCACTACGCCGTCTTTGCGAAGCCGGCGGAGGAGGGCTGCCTCGTGAAGATCCGAGCCGATGGCCTGGTGCGTCCGCTGCTGTCACGGGATTTCAGTTACACAAAGCCCCGACCCCCGACGCACCCACCGCTCTTTATCTCGGCCGCGGACCTCACCAACGAGAGCATCGCGATCTACGCCTACGATCCCTGGAACGAGCCGCGAAGCGGGCTTCGCGAGCTGCGCCTGGTGCCGGTTACTGCCGAAAGCGTTGAGGCGCTCTATCGCGAGACCTCGCATCCGCCGCGCCCGCTCTTTGGCATCAACGATTGGTGCGACTACTTCCACGGCCCCTCTCGCCTCGCGGCCGACCAGCTGGACGTCCTCGTCGGCGGCCAGGCCGAGGTCGGCCTTCGAAACCTCAACTGGTCGATCGGCAGGTCCTGGATCGAGTACCGCAGCGAGCTCCCCGGCGTGACCTACTTTCCCGCCGTGCCGCTCGAGGAGGCGGCGAGGAAGTGGCGGCGTGCGCCGGACTACTTCGGCCGCGCCACGATGGTCAACAAATTCCGGCCGCTCGAGCGCGTCCTGAGTGAGCGCGCGCGGCTCGGCGCGACCATCTGGCCCTGGCTCTCCATGAACCGGCACTACGGCGAGGACGCATACGGTGGCATCTTCGCGTCGCGTTTTTACAGAGAGAATCCCCAGTGGCACGGCTACTCGAAGGAGGGACAACGCTGGGGCGGCGTCGTGTCTTATTTTTTTCTGGTTATGCACTTAACTCCGGAAAAAGTCACCACCACCTAGTAAAAAAGGTGAGATACAGGAGGTGAGTGGATGTACGAAAAGATGAATTTGTTGGAGTTTCAAGAGCGTTTTGCCACAGAAGAAGCTTGTCTGAGTTACCTGATGCAGAAACGCTGGCCGGAAGGATTTGTCTGTCCCCGTTGTGGGGGTCAAGGAGGCTACTGGTTGCAGCACCGGCGATTGATGGAGTGTCGCCAATGCCGGTATCAGGCTTCTTCCACCGCCGGGACGATTTTCCACAAGACGCGGGTGCCCCTGAGATATTGGTTTTGGACCATCTTCTTGATGAGCCGTTGCAAAGCGGGCTACTCGATGAAGGGACTGCAGAAGCTGCTGGGAATCGGAAGCTATCGGACGGTCTGGATGATGGGACATAAGATCCGACAAGCCATGGCCAAACGTAATGACTGCTACCAATTAAGTCACCTGGTGGAGCTGGATGACTCTTTCTTTGGAGGCCGACGACGAGGGAGAAATCGTCGGGGTCGCAAGCGAGGACGAGGGACCGAAGGCAAGGCCAAAGTTCTGGCCGCGGTGGAGATAACGAAAGCCGGGGGGCCGAGGTTTCTAAGTCTGGATGTGGTCGATAACATAACCAGCGACAATGTGAAGCGGGTCGCCTGGGCGAGGATCGACCCCGGAGCTCAGATCCGAAGCGACGCCTATCACGCGTTTGTCGGTTTAGCTCAAGCCGGCTACCAGCATGAACGCGTCCGGCTCGAGTGGGTGGGGATGGGTTTTGAACAGTTCCCATGGGTTCACACCCTCATTTCCAACTGCAAGACTCAGCTCCAAGGGACTCAGAAAGCGGTCAGCCTCAAGCACCTTCAACGTTACCTGACTGAGTTTTGTTACCGTTTCAATCGTCGTTTCTGGGAATCCGAGCTCTTCGACCGTCTCCTGACAGCCTGTTCGCTCTATCCCACCGTCACCTATCCGGAGTTAAGTGCATAACCAGATATTTTTTTGACGAGGTCCGGCGCGAGCGGCTAGACATCTTTCTCGAGGTCGCAAGCAAGAGCCCCGACGGGCTTCTCGTCGGGACTTGCAGGCAGGTGCCCATGCTCCGCTACCACCCGAAGATGGTCGACGCCTACATGAAGGAGACCGGTGTCGATCCGCGGAGGCTCCGGGGCCTCTCAAATCTCGATGAATTCAAACGCTGGATCAAGTGGCGCGCCGATCACTTCACCGAGCTGCTTCGCGATCTCGAAAAAGAGCTCGCGCCGATTCGAAAGGAGACGGGCGGGCCGATCCCGGTCGCCGTGCGGATCCCCTCATCAGGCTTCTTCTATAACATGGCCGAGGGGCTCGACGTCCAAAAATGGCTCGAGGAGGGACTCGTCGACCAGCTCATGCTCGACCCACTCCATGAGCGTGGCGGCGAGGGCAGCCACGACGTGAGGCCCTATGTCGCGATTGGAAAGAAGCACGGCGTGCCGATCCTGGGCGGAGTCGGCGCGACCTGGACCTGGGGCGTGGACGCGCACGTGGCGGGGCTCAAGCGGGCGCGCGGACTCCTGGCCGCCGGCGTCGATGGCATCGCGATCTACGAGACCAACTACATGGCGCGAGCGATGCCGCTTCGCTGGATCGTGCCGCTATTTGGCAACCTCGAGCGCCTCGATGCGTTTCTCGAGCACTCGAACCTCGAGGCCTGCTACCCGGTCTCGGCCTCGACCGCCGCCATCGGCCACGACGGGCATTCGGACTGGCATCCGTGGAACACAGGGCTTCCGAGTCTTTGATGGGTTGTCGGGACAAAGTGGCGCTGTCAAATAACTAGCTCGATTCGACGGTAATACGCAGTTCCGCAAGACAAACATCGAGAGAAGCGTGTATGCGTATGACATTCAAGTGATTAAATAGGAGGGGGACTCTCAGGGACACACCAGCATGAAGATCGTAGGCTACAGCGATCGCTTCAGCGCCCGGCCGCATCAGAGGATCCGGTTCATGGTGAGCAGCCAGTTGCCCACCTACGAGGCGGAGATCGTGCGCCTGATTCAGGGCGGTCCCAACCCCATGGGCTCCGGCTTGGAGTATGAGCCCGTGGCAACCTCCGTCAGCGGACGATACGAGGGACGAACGCAGGAGCTCCATCGCGGCTCGTTTGTTGTTGTGCCCGAAGCCGCAGCACTGGACACTTCAGAGGGATTCACTCTCCAGGCTTGGATTCTCCCCACGACACCCCACAAGGAAATCCAGGGGATTCTGACCCAATGGTCCGAATCCACCCAGGTCGGCTTCGGGCTTTTTGTCCATCCGGAACAGGGTCTGGAGCTGTGGATGGGAAGCGGGCCGGGTCGGGTCGATCGGATCCGGGCAGGTCAGGCGATGAGGGCGTCACAGTGGTACTTCGTGGCGGGCGCCTACGATACCAGGACCGGGAAGGCACGGCTCTACCAGGAGCCCCAGGACCCGCGGCCGCTGGATACCTCGGGAGCGGTGATCGAGGCTGCTCTCGAGCCGCACGATGTCGTGGCAAGCCAGACCCCGTTGCTAATGGCCGCCTACTGCAAGGAGACCGAAGCCGCACCGGGTCACGTTGACGGTCACTTCAATGGCAAGATCGACCGCCCCTGCCTCTTCGGACGTGCCATCGGTCCCCGTGAAGTCGAGCTCCTCAGAGATGGCACCGCCGCCGGGGATCTGGGACAGGGTTTGCTTGCCGCATGGGACCTCTCTCTCGACCTCTCGGGGGAAAAGGTCAGCGACGTCTCTCCCAATGGCATGCATGGTCGGACCGTGAACATGCCGCTCAGGGCCGTCACCGGTCACAACTGGACCGGAAATGAAGTGGATTTCAGAGCGGCTCCCGCTGAGTACGGTGCTATCCACTTCCACGACGACGATCTGGAGGATGCAGCGTGGGACGTCGATTTCGAGTTGAGCGTGCCACCGGATCTGGCCAGTGGCGTCTACGCTGCACGACTCTCCTCCTCAGATGCGGAGGACTACGTGCCCTTCTTCGTCACGCCCCCAAAGGGGACAGCCTCATCCGATATCGCCGTCCTGATGCCTACTCTGACCTATCTCGCCTATGCCAACCAGCAGTTCAACAATCCCGACCGGATGGAGAACAGAGGCCTGGAGCCTGGCTCGTCCCGGCCGGAAGATCAATTCATCGTCAGCCAGCAACTGCACAGTCTCTACGACTTGCACAGAGACGGCAGCTGCGTCTCCTATTCCTCCCGGCTGCGGCCGATCCTCAACCTGAGGCCGGGCTACCGCATGCCCCCCCTCTCCGCAGCTGCCGGTTCTCCCCATCACCTCAGCTTGGATCTCCATCTGCTGGGTTGGCTGGAGGCAAAATCCTATCGGTACGATGTGATCACAGACGAGGATCTTCATCAGGAAGGCCTGGCCTGCTGTCCCGCTACAGGGTAGTCCTCACCGGTTCCCACCCCGAGTATTGGACTGGCAGGATGATCGAGGGATTGGAAGGGTATCTGGCAAGGGGCGGTCGCTTCATGTATCTGGGAGGAAACGGCTTCTACTGGGTGACGTCGGTGGACCCGGAGCGTCCCCATGCGATCGAGGTCAGGCGCTGGGGAGGCATGAGGAGCTGCGAGTCCGAACCGGGGCAGTATCACCACAGCACCACCGGCGAAATGGGCGGCCTCTGGCGTTTCCGGAACCGACAGGCGCAGAAACTGGTCGGGGTCGGCTTCACATCCCTGGGGACGGGACCCGGCCGTCCCTACCGACGTCAGCCAGGCAGCTTCGACCCCAGAGCGGCCTTCATCTTCGAGGGCATTGTGGCTCAGACGAGCTCATCGGGGACTTTCCTTCATTGGTCCAGGAACAGGGAGCGGCCGGGTTCGAGATCGACCGCTTCGATCTGGCCCTCGGCACACCGGCTCATACTCTGTTGCTGGCCTCATCCTTCGGTCATTCGGATGGATTTCAGTGCGCTCTGGAAGATCTCTTCAGTTTGAGCGGGCCCATGTTCGGCAGTGAGAGTCCGAGGATCCGGGCAGATATGGTCTATTTCGAGACCCCCGGTGGCGGAGCTGTCTTCTCGGTCGGGTCTATTGGCTGGTGCGGCGGTCTTCCCTACAGCGGCTACGAGAACAATGTCTCGCGCGTCACCGAAAACGTGCTGAGTCGATTCGCCTCCCAGATTCGCGGGGGTTGACCCTATAGAGCGTCAGCATGAATCTGCATCCCAGGGAGTATGGCTGGGATATATTCTTGCTTCTTCCCAGGACTGGACCAACCATCCATGATATACCGGAAGGACGCGGTGAAGTCCGTCACTGGAGGTCACTCTATCCGAGGGTGAGGCTCAGGCACCGCTGATACTCTGACTGCCTAGAAAAAAGCATGGAGCCGAAACGGGATTCCCATACTTCAGCATCTCGCAAACCTGGAAGAGTGGGTAAAGAGAGCGGCTTCGACCTTCCCCAGGCTGGGACAGTGCGTAGTTGTTACGGTCTTCCCCTGATCTGTCTCTCGCTAATGCTGGGTCTCTCTCCTCAGCAGTCCCTCCAGGGGCAGTCACCCCCGCTTCAGAAAGAGGCCTCTGAACTGCCCGACTCGATCACGATTCAAGCGAACGTTCCAGTGTCCCCACCGGCTTGGGCAGTGCTGCAGAGAAGGCTCCTCGAAGTCATGAGCGAGGCCGCTATCCGATACGCCGAAACCTACACCCGAAGCGGAGGCACTCTGATCTGGCGAACCACCGGTAAGGCGTCGCCCGATGACCTGCCGGAGGCCTTCTACAACTTTCCGCTGCTCTACGCCATGGGTGGCGATGAAAGGCTCAAGCGCCTTTCCTTCCAGTTGTGGAATTCCACCGCCAGGCAACTGGCCAATGACTTCGACGTCTACCATCGCGAGTTCGCCAAGCATGCCGACTGGATGCACCTGGGCGAAGCCCTGTTGTTTTTCTACTTTCTCCCGCTGGCCGATCCCACCGACCACGAGACTGCAGCCCGGGCAAAGCGCTTCGCCGGTCTGTACCTCAACGAAGAGCCGGAGGCTCCCAACTACGATCCCGAACACAGTATCATTCGGTCCCCTCACAGCGGAAGTCTGGGACCCAGGTTCGGCTCGCGAGAAAAGGCCGGAGCGTATCGTTGGTCGAAGGGTATGGCCCCCTACGGATTGCCGCTCCAGGACATCCCAGGTATCGCCAGTTTTGAGGATCTGAAGCAAGAAGAAAACGCCGAGAGAATGGCCCGGGCGATCGCGGAACGAATGCATCGAGGCGACGTCCCCACCAATCTGGCCGCGACCAGTCTCGTTCTAAACGCCTACCTGTTTTTCGGTGATCAGAAGTATGCAGACTGGATCAAGGCATACGTCGGCGCCTGGGTCGAGCGCACCCGAGCCAACGGCGGCGTGACCCCTGACAACATCGGCTTGTCTGGGAGAGTGGGTGAATACCACCAGGGGAAATGGTGGGGAGGGAACTATGGTTGGCAATGGCCACATGGCTATCTAACCCTGGGTATGCCATTCCAGATCGCGGCTGCCAATGCAATGCTCATCACTGGTGGCGATCGCTCTTTTCTAGAGCTGGCGAGGTCCAATCTTCACCATCTGGTGTCCCGAGGCAGGAACTTCCGCGGCACGTTCGTTGTGCCCTACAAGCGTGGGGACGGCGGTTGGTTTGCCTTTCGACCCCTGGCCAGGGCCTATCCGGTTTCTCTGTGGTACATGTCGATGGAGAGCTCTGACTGGGATCGGATCGAAAAGCTTCGTCTCGCCTCCGCTAAGGACTGGCATCTGGCCACCAACTCCGGATTTCCGAACCACGGCTACGCCACCCTCCCAGAGCCCATGGCCGACTGTGAGGGTTGCGACATCGAAGGACTCCAGGATTGGAACCATGTAGCTGACGTTCGCAACAAGACCGACCAGGGCCACGAGGCTCCTTGGGTGCGCTTTCTGGCAGGGGCGAATCCGCAATATCCGGAAAGGATCCTGAGGATGAGCTATGGACAGATGAGCTACCGGATGAAGATGATTCAGAACAACGTCCTGCTCCTCGAATACGATCCCCGGGGAACCGACGAGATCGATCCGAAGCGCGCCGACATCAGGAACGTTCACGAACATCACTGGATGACGGTCAATCCGGTCACGACGGAGGCATTGATTCAACTCACGATGGGTGGCCCACAGATCATTTACAACGGGGGGCTGCTGCAGGTTCGGGTCCGTTATTTCGATCCCGCTCGGCGGCGTCCTGGTCTTCCTCCGGACGTAGCGGCTTTGGTGAAGGGGCTGGAAGCGGATCGAACCCGGCTGGAACTGGTCAATCTCAGCCCCTTCGAAGATCGCCGCGTGATCGTCCAGGCCGGAGCCTTTGGCGAACATGAGTTCGGCGAGGTGAAGTATCTTCATCGGGTCGACAAGGATCCGATTCAACCGGATTTTTTCGCCAGGTCGGCTCCCGAGGTAGTTGAGAAGGCCGTGAAAATCGATCACAAGTTCTTCCAAGTCCGGTTACCCCCCGGATGTGGAGTCGACCTGGACATGGAGACCCGGCGCTTTGTGAACAAGCCCAGCTACGCCTTCCCCTGGCATGGCAATCGGATCCCGATCCGTTAGTCCGGCCGGAAAGGCGTGCGTGGATCCGAGTAATCCGTGAGTTTCCGTAAACCATTCGAGGTGATTATGAACAGTTTGCGACTCTGCCTTTTTGTCGGTTTGTGGTGCCTTCCGTTGAGCGCCCAGAAGCCCATCAACCCCACCTACCCACCCGATATTGAGGCCCCGCCTGGATTTCGTGCGAACCGGAACTCCTACTCCGCGATCATGGATGTTCTGGGGCCAAAGCGACCAGCGGTAAGCCAGCAGGACCTGGAACGCCTCAAGCAACTGCAGTTTGAAACCATCTGGGGACAGCTGGGAGAGTACAAAGGCAATTACGTGCGCGGCTTCAAACCCACTCAGCCCGGCAAGAAGCTGGTGGGCAGGGCCGTCACGATTCGCTACTTGCCCCCTAGACCAGACGTACGGGCGGCTCTGGAGAATCTAGCCAGGGAAGGGGACTGGCCTGCCGGCTACTATCAGCGTGCGGCCGAGGACGCCCGTCCCGAAGACGTCCTGGTCGTAGACCTCGGTGGAAGGGAGGGGACGGTTTTCATGGGAGACATCAGTGCCCTGGGAATCATGCTCCAGGGAGCAGCAGGCGTCCTGATCGACGGTGCCACTCGCGATCTGGCGGAACTTACGGGGGAGGCCTTCAAGGACTTCCCGGTCTATGCACGACGCTTCCATGTCAGCGGGGGCACCTGGCTGGGGGCCGAGTGGAATCTGCCCATTCGGGTCGGAGCGGCTACGGTATTGCCCGGTGATATCGTGGTAGCTACAGATGAAGGAGCGATCTTCTTCCCTCCGGAGCTCCTGCCCGGCGTCCTGGAGAAGGGCTTTGCCCACCAGGCCGACGAAGAGTTCGAGCGCTACCTGGTGAGGCAGAAGAAGTATCGGTTCCGAGACGTCTATCCCCCTACTCCCGAGATACGCAAGAAGCGGCAGGAGTACGAAAAGGAGATCGGACGCGGGAGGTGAGTTCGAATCCCCCAGGCGTATTTCGGCCCCTTTCTCGGTCGTTCTCGCTCTCTTTCCTACAAGTCAATCTAAATGGGGTTTGCGACGTCCTATCACGGTTGGCGCTGGCTTGCGTTTGACATCCAATTCCAGACTCCAGCTGCCACCAACGCGACGACGCCGATTATGTTCGGCAGACTGAGCGACAGGTCGCCGATCGCTCCGCTTGGATACAGGATCAGGACCGCAGAAAGCAGGATGGCAAACCTGGGAGCCCACCCCAGTGGCCCGAAGAGGTGGCCGGCGATTCCGGCCGCCAGCGGAATGACTCCCAAGAGAGCCAACAGAAAAACCGGAACCACATCCAGGAAGGCCGCCGTCGAACCGTCCGCCTGAAGCATCAGAAGTTGAGGCCGGGCGACAAAGACATAGGGCAAAGTGAACCCCACCAGAGCGAAACGAAACGCCGCCAGCGCGGTTTTCATGACGGGCGCCTTGGCCAGGGACGCAGCGGTGAAGGCGGCCAGTGCCACGGGAGGCGTCACCATCGACATCATGCCGAAATAGAAGATGAAGAGATGTGCCGCGAGCGGCACGACCCCCAGCTGGCTGAGGGGCGGCCCGATTATGGTTGCCATCAACAGATAGCAGACCGCCGAGGGGAGACCCATCCCCAGGACGATCGAAGCGCCCATGATCAGTACCAGGGCGAGCAGCAGGTTATTCTCGGCCAGCAGCATCAGAAGGCTCGCGAATCGGGTACCGACTCCCGTCAACGTCACCACACCGATTACCACACCGACGCAGGACGCCGCCGCCGCCAGCGCAACTCCGTTGCGCGCGGACTTCTCAAAGATCTTCAGCAAGGACTTCAGCCCTATCCTGGTTCGAGTGCTCATCAGGCCGAGTCCAAAGATGAATACCATCGAGAGCGTGACCGCCCGGAACGGCGTGTAGCCGACGATCAGCAGAAGAATCAGGACTCCCAGAGCTCCGAAGAAGATTGCTCCTTCCAGGGCGCCCAGCGATTCGATTGTGGACCTCTGCGACTCTTTCGGGACCTCTTCGCTCGCCGCCGCGGCGGCTCCGGCGTTCTTCGCATAGAAGTGAACGATCAGGAGCAGGGATATGTAGTAGAGGATTGCCGGAAGCAGTGCGGCCCGAACGATCTCGAGATAGGTCACGGGGGGATCGATGATCTCCAGCATCATGTAGGCCCCGGCTCCCATGATCGGAGGCATGAGAGCTCCACCTGAGCTGGCTGCGGCCGCCACTCCCCCGGCGATGTGAGCTTCGAACCCCGAACTCCTCATCATCGGGATCGTGAAGCTACCGGTGGCGGCGGTGTTCGCCACGGCGCTGCCCGACAAAGAGCCCATCAGTCCGCTGCTGAGCACTGAGACTTTGGCGGCTCCGCCGGTGCTCTTCCGGAATACTCGCCGGGCCAGATCGATGATGAACTGAGTTGCTCCGGTCGCCTCCAGAAATCCGCCGAAGATCACGAATAGGAAAACGTACGTGTACATCACCTTCAACGCCATTCCGAAGACGCCCTGACTGTGCAGGAAAGTCGTCGAGACGATCCGGTTCCAGTCGTAGCCACGGTGCGGGAAAAGCCAGTCCGGCAACCACGCTCCGAACAAGGCGTAGGCTATGAAAATCGCTGCCAGAATCGGAAGGGCGAGACCGATACTCCTTCTGGTGGCCTCGAGCACGATCACAATCCCAATGGCCCCGACCAGAAAATCCAGGGGCTGCTCGACTCCGGCTCGATGACCCAGAGCGACACCGCCTAGCCACAATCCCCGGAAGATCGGCTCAGTCTGTACGAGAACATACCCGCAGCAGAACGCCGCCAGCAAAGCGAATACGAGATCCAGCATCTGGAGGGCTCTACGATCGGTGAACTTAGGGTGAGCCGGGAACGTCAGGAAGCAGATGACGATGCCCAGGAGCGCAAAAACCGCCAGCTGAGACTGGGGTTGGAGGAGGGGATAGTTCACTTCCCAGATGGTGAACAGGCAAATGAGAACCGCAAGGGTCCTGACCAGTTGGCGCCGCATGGAACTCCGTCTCGTCCGTATTCTGCTCAGTACTCAGGCCAGATTCCGATCTCTCGATAGTAGCGGATGGCGCCGGCATGGAACTCGGTGCCCGTGTTCCGGACCACATTCCGGGCGTTGATAGCTCGGCCGGCGGCGTGCTTTTCCAACACGGCCTGCCGATTCTCAAAGAGGCATTTCGTGACCCGATAGACCAGGTCCTCGTCCATTTCGGCAGAAGTGATGAAATGCATCGATCCGACGTTTAGACCGTTGAAGTCCTCGTCTTGGTTGCGGTAAGTTCCGGCAGGAATCCTGGCTTCGGCGAAGAAGGCGTAGTTGGCGAGAAGCTCCCGGATGGCCGCCTCCTCGTAAGGGATAAAGAGAACATCCTGCGAGCTGGAGACCTGTGTGATCGAAGCGGTCGGCACGGCTCCCCCGAGAAAAGCGGCCGCTGCCGCTCCGTCCGATAGCATGTCGACCGCAGCGAGCTGATTAGCGTTCAGAGGCGTGAAGTCTTCGTACGTCACGCCGTGAGCCTGCAGGATCGGCCGCAGGAAAAACTCGAAACCCGCTCCAGGCGGGCCAACGACGATGCGATTTCCTTTCAGCGAGGCGAGATCTTCGAGTCCCGAGCCTCGAAGGGTAACGAAAAGAGCGACGTTAGGCGCCAACGTCATCACGGATCGCATGGGATATGCTCGATCCCATGCTCCTTCTCCGCGGCCGGCAAAATAGGTAATCGCTGCGTTCGCCATGGCAAAGTCCAGCTGACCCGAGGAGAGTCGACGGATGTTCTCCATCGTCCCCTGGGTGGCCTCGGACGTCACGTCCCAGCGATTCTCGCCTTTGAACTGGTTGAGCACTTCACCCAGTGCACTTCCAACGATGAAGAACGCGCCACCGGGAGGAGCAGTACCCACGCTGAGGAATTGCCGCGAGTCGGCGGGGGACGAATCCGAAGTGCCGGAGCAGTTTCCGAGAGCCAAAGCGATCAGCATCGAGCCAACCGCCAGGATGGTCCTTTTGAACATGGCAATGATTCTACTCGGGACAGGATTTCCGATATAGGAGAAAACGTGGTCCGACCCCAGATTTCCAAGCCACCTTTCCCAGCCAAGAGCTCGAAAGTGGAGCACGGCAGCCTGCAGACCACCGCTACTTTGAACTGGTGACACCCAGCTGCGTCCTGAGATTCTCCAGCTCCCTTCCCAGCTCTTTCTGGATCTCGAGATGATCCGGCGAGTCGTAGAGACTGGCCAGCTCATTCGGATCAGCCCGTCGATCGAAGAGCTCCCACTCCAGCGTCTCCGGATAGTGGATCAACTTGTAGCGGTCGGTGGCCACACCGTAGTGCTCGGGCACGCCGTGGGCGAGCATCGATTCGTAGTAGTGATAGTAGAAACTCTGGCGCCAGTCCGAGCCACCCTTCCCTTCCAGCAAGGGTACCAGGCTGCGCCCCTGCATCTCGTCCGGGACTGGCACCCCAGCCATCTTGAGAAAGGTCTCGGCCAGGTCCAGGTTCGAGACCAGCGAGGAGTCGGAGGAGCCAGCGGCGACAACCCCAGGCCAGCGCACGATCAGGGGAGTCCGAAGGGATTCCTCGTACATCCACCGCTTGTCGAACCATCCATGCTCCCCCAGGAAGAAGCCCTGATCCGAGCTGTAGACAACAACGGTGTCGTCGGCAAGACCGGCCCGATCGAGGTAGTCCAGGACCCGGCCCAGGTTGTCGTCGATGGAAGCGACACAGCGCAGGTAATCCTTGATGTAGCGTTGGTATTTCCATCGCACCAGATCCTGACCGCTCATTCCCGCCTCCAGGAAGCGGCGGTTGGAAGCGGCATAGCCAGCGTTCCAGGCCTCCTTTTGAGGCTTCGTGAGACGCGTGAAGGAGCGCTTCCACGACGCTAGCTCCCGCTCCGTGAGTGCGCCCCCTTCGCCCGGAGCGAGTTTGAGATCGTAGCTGAGAAACGCATGTCGGCCAATTTCCATCTTCTGGTTGGCGGCAGGACTCCCACGCCCACTGTAGTCATCGAAGAGCGTCTCGGGTTCGGGGATGGTCTCGGAACGGAATCGGGTCAAGTGCGTGGGGCCCGGCATCCAGCTTCGGTGGGGAGCCTTGTGTTGATACATCAGCAGAAAGGGACGATCCGGGTCACGACCTTCTTTCAGCCAATCCAACGCCAGGTCGGTGATCACGTCAGTCACATAGCCTTCGATCTGTACAGAGCCCTCGGCCGAGAGCAGCTCTGGGTTGTAGTAGGAGCCCTGCCCTGGCAGAACCATCCAGTGGTCGAAGCCAATGGGATCGCTCTTCAAGTGCCATTTGCCTACCAGCGCGGTCTGGTATCCGCCTTGCTGGAGCAGTTTGGGAAAGGTCTCCTGGCTGCCATCGAAGGCGATCCGGTTGTCCAACACTCCGTTGATGTGGCTGTACTTGCCCGTGACGATCACCGCGCGAGAAGGGGCACAGATCGAATTGGTCACCAGGCAGCGATCGAATCGCATGCCTCCGCCGGCCAGGCGATCCAGCTGGGGCGTGCGGTTGATCCTCGATCCGTAGGCTCCGATGGCCTGATAGGCGTGGTCGTCGGAAAAGACGAAGAGGATGTTCGGCCTGTTGTTCCGCTGTTCCTGCCCAGCGAAGAAGCCCAAGGCGACTCCTGGGACGAGGCACAGCATCAGTCGCACTCCGATAGACTTGAATCGAGTGGGATACTTCATTTCGTACGACTGCGGAGCCCTCGGTCGCCAGTTCCATAAATTAGTCGGCCGCTAATGATGAGGGTGGTGCCGGTGGCGGTCTTCATGGGCGATACCTTAGCAGTTTTCTTGTGAGCTTGAAGAGATTCCGTATGCAGATAATAAACTCTCGTTATCGGTAACTTGTATCTTGTACCGTGGGATTTAACTTAGGTGCGTACCATTCTCCATGTCGACATGGACGCCTTCTACGCGTCCGTTGAGCAGCGTAACACTCCTGACTACCAGCATCAGCCCGTCATCGTGGGGGCGGATCCCAAAGGGGGGCAGGGAAGAGGAGTCGTTGCGGCCTGTTCCTACGAGGCCCGCCGTTACGGGATCCATTCCGCCATGCCGATCAGCAAGGCCTACCGCCTGTGCCCTGAGGGAGTCTACCTGCGCCCCAATTTTTCCGAGTATTCGCAAATCAGTCGCTCCTTGAGAGACATCTTCCGCTCTTTCACAGAGTTGGTCGAACCCCTCAGTATCGACGAAGCCTTCCTGGACATGACGGGGCAGGTCGGTCCTGAATCCAATGGAATAGAACTGGCCAGGTCATTGAAGCAGGCCATCAGAGAGAAGGAAAGCCTGAGCGCCTCCATTGGGATTGCTCCCAACAAGTTCCTGGCCAAAATCGCCTCAGACCTGGAGAAACCGGATGGCCTGGTGGTTGTCAACGAATCGGGGATCGAATCGTTTCTGGAGCCGCTGGAGATCAGGAGGCTGTGGGGTGTGGGACCGAAAACGGAGGCCAGACTGAGACAGAGGGGGATCAACACCATCCAGCAGCTCCGCGAGGCGGATCGGGATAGCTTACTTCAGCACTTTGGCAAGTTGGGACAACATCTCTGGTCACTGTCGCGGGGAATCGACAATCGGCCCGTGGTGACGCAGAGGACGCCGAAGCGGGTAGGGCACGAAAGGACGTTTGCAGAGGATGTCAAGGACACGGATACTCTGGAAACGACGCTGGAGCGCCTATCATCAAGTGTGGCTGAGCGCCTGCACCAATCGGGACTCTCGGGTAAAACGGTGACGTTGAAGCTTCGCTACTCAGATTTCACCACCATCACCCGACAAAGCAGCTTCAGAGATGTCCTCGATCAGGGCCCCGAGATTTTCTCGGTGGTTCGACGATTACTGCAGAAGTTCCGAGATCCCTATCGAAAAGTTCGCCTGATCGGAGTTTCGGTTGGTTCCCTTGAATCGACCCCATCGCGAAGCATCGGAAGACAGCTCAGTCTGTTCTACTGAGCTGAAATTTCATCGGAATCTTGCCCTCCCCAACCCCTCGCTTGCGCTTCAGGCTTCCATGCATCGGCAATGCCTGCTCTGGATGCAACAGAAACTCCAGCGCCAGGTGGATACCGTCACTCGTTAGCGGTGATGCGGAGCTTCGGTACCTCAATCATGACCTTGGATCCGGGCGGAACACTGTTGATGATCCAGACGTTGCCGCCGATGACCGAATCCCGGCCGATGACTGTATTCCCACCCAGGATTGTGGCCCCAGAGTAAACCACGACGTTGTCTTCGATGGTGGGATGTCGCTTCTTGGTGCGTGCCCCTTCCGCCCCTTTTTTGGGGAAGCTCAGGGCCCCAACGGTGACGCCTTGATATAGCTTCACGTTCTCGCCGATCTCGGTCGTTTCCCCGATCACCACTCCAGTTCCGTGATCGATGAAGAAGCGTCGACCAATCCGAGCTCCCGGATGGATGTCGATACCCGTCCGGCGATGGGCGTATTCCGTCATGATTCGCGGAATCAGGGGTACTTCCAGCAGATGGAGCTCATGCGCGATCCGATAAGTCGTAATCGCCGTGGAACAGGGATAGCTGAAGATGATTTCATCGAAGGACCTAGCCGCAGGGTCACCGTCCAGGGCAGCTTCGATGTCGATCTCGAGCAGATTCCGTAGTTCGGGAATGCCCTGAATGAACTTCAGGCAGACATCCTCGGCCCTCTCCTGGTAATCATCACAAACGCCCTTGGCCTCATGCTCACACGATTGATGGAAGGCCTTGTAGATCTCGTCAGATAGCTGCTCGTAGATCTCGTAGAGAAGCTCGCCCACGTAATAGTCCACACTCCGATTGGTCACCGATTCTCTGCCGAAGTATCCCGGAAAGAGTACTGTGCGGAGCTTGTTCAGGATTGCGATAATCGCATTCTCACTGGGAAGTGGAGTCTCTCCCAGGTGCTGTAGGTGCAGGTCCGCATCACGATAAGTGCTGACGATCTTGTTGATCAGTTCTGGGAGTTCCCTCTGTCTCTGCAGGTTTCTGATCATCCTTGACTCCTTCAAACTTCGATCGAATCCATATTAACAATTCCCAGGGCGTGGTGGTAATGACCCTTACTCGGACAGGCTCCCAGGTCGGACTATTGATTAGCCGACCGAAGTCGGTCCATACTCGGGACGCGATGGAGCAGCCCCAGTGACAGCATTCAAGAATAGCCCGCCGCCGCTGACCAGGTTCTCCGAAGACGAAGAGCTCTTCAGGGAAAGTGTAGCCAGCTTTGCCCAGACCAGCATCCAACCCTTCGTAGCCGAGATGGATCAGAAAGGGGAATTCCGTCCCGATCTGATCAAGAGCTTTTTCGAACTCGACCTCATGGGAATAGAGATTCCCGAGTCCTGGGGTGGCGCAGGGGCCACCTTCTTCATGTCGATACTGGCGGTGGAAGCACTGAGCAGGGTCGATGCTTCCGCCGGGGTGATAGTCGATGTTCAGAACACGCTCGTCAATAACGCCATCCTTCGCTGGGGGACCGACGACCAAAAGGAGCGCTATCTTCCCCGCCTGGCCTCGGAGTGGGTAGGAGCCTATGCCCTCTCGGAGGCGAGCTCGGCTAGCGATGCCTTCTCCATGGCCAGCCGGGCCCAGCGGAACGGGGATCACTTTCTGTTGAGCGGGCAGAAGCTCTGGACTACGAACGCGGCAGAGGCGGACTTGTTTCTTGTCTTCGCCAACGTGGATCCGGAGAAAGGGTACAAAGGGATCACGGCCTTCCTGGTTGAAGCTGGCTCAGCCGGCATCAAGTTGGGGAAGAAGGAGGACAAGCTGGGTATTCGCGCCTCCTCGACCTGCGAACTCATCCTGGAGCAGTGTCCCGTAGGTGTTTCGAATGTTCTGGGGGAGGTCGGGAGCGGATACAGAGTTGCTATCGAAACCCTGAATGAGGGCAGGATCGGCATTGGTGCCCAGATGATTGGTCTCAGCCAGGGAGCCCTCGAGAGTGCCCTCGGCTACACTCTGGAGCGCGAGGCATTCGGCAAGCCGATCGCTCACTTCCAGGGGGTGCAATTTCCCTTGGCCGAAATGGCCACGCAGTTAGAGGCGGCCAGGCTTCTGGTTTACAATGCCGCCCGCCTGAAGGAAGCCGGCCAGCCGTTCGTGAAGGAAGCGGCCATGGCCAAATACTTCAGTTCGCAGGTGGCCGAAAAGGTAACCTCGGGTGTGATCGAGCTCTATGGTGGCTACGGCTACACGAAAGACTATCCGGTTGAGAAGTACTTTCGGGATGCAAAGATCGGCTCGATCTACGAGGGGACCTCGAACATGCAATTGGCGACCATCGCGAAACAAATCCTGCGAAAGTAGCGAATGAAGCCCCGGACAGTTCAGCTGCCGATCTCGATCGAGGAGTTCGCCTCTCGACTGCTCGAGTGGTACGCACGGCACAAGCGAGATCTTCCCTGGCGTCGCCAGCCTGAACCCTACCGCGTGCTCCTCTCTGAGTTCATGCTTCAACAAACGCAGGTCAAGACGGTGTTGCCGTACTACGAGAGATTCCTGCAGGCTTATCCCACGCTCGAGGATTTGGCGCGCAGCGAAGAGAGCGAGGTGCTTGCGGCCTGGTCGGGGCTCGGCTACTACAACCGAGCTCGTAACCTGCATCGAACCGCGCAATTGATCTGCGAAAAACACGATGGCACGCTCCCACGGGAATATGGCCAGGTCTTGGAGTTGCCCGGGGTCGGTCGCTATACCGCAGGAGCGCTGCTCTCCATTGCCTACGGGGAACCGTTGCCCATCCTGGATGGCAATATCCAGCGGCTCTTCGCCCGCTACTTGAAGATCCGAAAGAACCTGACTGGATCCGGTGCCGAACCTCTGTGGGACTTGCTCTCACGGATGGTACAGGAGCCATTCGTCGGTGAGCGCGTCTCTGATTTCAACCAGGCCCTGATGGAAATAGGGGCCCTCGTTTGCACCTCCAAGAACCCGCGGTGCAGCGAGTGCCCTTTTGGAGAGAGCTGCCTGGCAAGGAAGGAAGGGATCCAGGATGAACTGCCGGTCCGGAGGAAGCCGCGCAAGCTGGAGAGTCTTCAGTTCGTCGCCGCAGTCGTGCCGCGGGATGGACGATATCTGTTGATGCAGAACGGCGAGAGCAAATTTCTAAAAGGTTTCTGGGAATTCCCCAAGGTGGCGCTCCTGATAGGTGGCGACGTCCCCTCGTCACAACTCCTGGAGCAGACCTTCGAGCAGACCCATGGCTTGAGGTTAGAGATAGTGGAGCGATTCGCTCCAGTTGACCATCGCATAACTTTCAGGAAACTAAAGTTTTATCCATTTCGAGCTCGTCTGAAGGGGGTCCCCAGGAACGCCGAGGGTTTTGTGTGGGCAAACCTGGGCGAAAAAAGGGACTATCCGGTCCCATCCTTCGTCGGAAAGATAGTCAAGCGGATGGGGCTAAGGCAGAGCTAAGCTGAAACTTGATGTGTGTTGCATTCACTTCGGCGTTCGCATGTTCGGTGTTCTGCGGTTTGTGATTTAGCCTTTTTCCTTGATCTCTGGAGAAGGCAACCGTTTGGAAAGGCTGAACCGCAGAATATCGAACAAGCGAATTTCGAAGGTTCGGAAGAAGCCAAAGAGGAGATCCTTCGACACTCGCTGTTCGTGCAGAAGTTTCTTTCTCGAATGGGGCCAGCAGCCGGGCTCCAACCGTTGTCCCTTCTTCTTCTTCTATTGTCCCTTCAAAGCCTACCGACCTAGAGGCTACAATGGTCCAAATGAAGTTTACGCGAGTTCTTCCCATATTGGCCCTATGCCTCGCTTCGGCCGTACCGTTTCCGGCGCAGAGAAATCGAGCCCCCCGCCGCCTGGAGAACCCGGTAGACCTGCAGCTCCCCGGTGGCTCGAGAGTCGAGTTTCGAAGCTTCCGATCGAGCGCTCTCGACAAGGACGCCAGCTACAGCATCTTCACCCCACCCTCCTACGACAAAGAGCTGGAGAGGCGATTCCCGGTGATCTACTTTCTTCATGGCCTCAACAACGATCACACCAGCTGGGCCACGCCCCGCTACGGCAATCTTCCACTGCAAGTCGAGACCTTCCTGAAAAAGGGCAAGGCTCCGGAGTTCCTGCTGGTACACCCAGACGGAGAAAACAGTCTCTACACCGATTCCCTGGACGGCACCGGAGCGTACGAAACCTACATTCGAAGAGATCTGATCTCAGAGGTGGAGGAGAAGTTCCGGGTACAGACCGGTCGCTCCGGGCGCTCTCTCGGAGGGGTTTCAATGGGGGCGTACGGTGCCCTGAAGATTGCGATGAGACATCCCAAGGAGTTTGCTTCTGCCTCCGGAACGTCTCCCATAGTCTTCCTCGGCGAAGATCCTTCCAACTCATTGACGAATCGCGAGTCGAGAAGGGGAGGATATGTCCTACGCCTTATCGGACGCACGTTCGGCGATCCCTTCAACCGTGATCACTGGCGCGAAAACAGCCTCGAGTCTCTGGCCCGTACGGCCACCCTGGACGAACTGAACATCCATTTTTCCTATGGAACAGCCGACCGCTACAATCGAATGTTTCCGATGGAGAAAGGCGTGAAGACGCTGAAGCAGATTCTGAGCGAGCGGGGAGTTCACCATACCTGTCAGATCTACGAAGGTGAACCGCACGGCTGGGAGCTGGTTCGGACTCACCTCGATGAAACACTGGCCTTCCTTTCCCAGACCTTTTAGTATTTCCCAGACCTTGTAAGCTCGTCTGCGACTGGAATAGATCCTCTCCTTCGGCTAACCTGGGCCCGCCTCCAGGTTACTCTGCGGTCTCCTGGAGCTCTCTATCTCTCTAGCGAGGAATCGATGGCGCAGCGAAGAAGGGCCCCTGTCAGGAAGAAGAGCGGGAGGCTTCGTATTGGCGACGACTGGAACGCCATCACCATCATTGCTCTCTCCCAGAGCAATCCCCTCAAGGCGGTAGCCGAGTTTGTGGAGAACAGCATCGACGCCCGCGCCCGCAACGTCATCATCACGCGGGGAAAGGAACAGGGGGCTCACTATCTGAAGATCTCCGACGATGGCGAAGGCATTCCCAGAGACCCTGAAGGCGTTCCCGACTTCCGATATGTGGCCACCCATATATGTGATTCCATCAAACGGCAACTCAAGACGCAGGGAGAGAAGGGGATCCAGGGAGAATTCGGAATCGGCTTGTTGAGTTTCTGGACCGTGGGAGAAGAGCTGGTTCTCAGCTCTGCTGGTTCGGACGGTGCTACTTACCGGATGCACATGCAGAAAGGGGATCCTAACTACAGGGTCAGCCAGAGCCGAAGGCTTTTTCCCAGCCAGGGGACCGAATTGACGATAAGACCTCTGCTTCACGGCCCTCGACTCTTGAGTGGAGAAAAGATCCAGTGGTATCTGGCGTCCGAGTTGCGAGATCGAATCCGACGCTCGGAAGTGCGGATTCGAGTAATTGATCGGAGGGCGCGCCGGGAGTTCCAGGTTGAGCCCCGTCAGTTCTCGGGTAGGCTGCTGCAGCAGCTGCCTACGCCAGAAACCTCGAGAGGTGAAGTCTACGTTGAGCTCTATCTGGCGGAATCTGATGGTTCCAATCGGGTCGGCCTCTATCGTTCCGGAACCCGTGTACTCGAAGATCTAGCACAGCTTGCAGGGTTCCAGAACCCTCCATGGACCGATGGCCGAATTCAAGGGATCGTCGACGCACCCCATCTCAATCTGACTCCAGGAACCCGCACCGGAATTATTCAGGACGAAGCCTACGCCGAGTTCTGCTTTGCTTTGGAGGATACAGCGGCAGCTTTGAGGAGGATCATAGAGGAGCAGGATCGAGCCGAAGAGGAACGGACAAGTCGACAGATCCTGCGGACGATCCAAAAGGCATTCAAAGAGGCTTTCCTGGCCCTTCCCCCCGAAGAGTACGACTGGTTCGACATAAGGGGCTGGGATGAGCGAGGGGCTCCAAGGCAGCCTTTGCCGGTGGCTGGAGTAGAAGTGTCCGATTCCGGGGCTCTTACCGTCGAGGAATCGGCGCATCACGAAGTTGAAAAGGAGCAGAAGAAGTTCTTCGAGTACGCTGGGCCCTTGTTCAGCGCCCGGATTTCTCCTGCTTCCAGCGTCCTTCCTATCGACAAGAGCCGTCAGCTGCGTGGCATTGCGAGGGACCGATCGGGTCGCCAGGTCGACGAGGATCTCCAGTTCGCTTGGGAGATCCTTGAAGGGGAAGGAAGCCTGGAGAACGAAAACGGCGAGATCGTTAGCTTCAAGGCACCACCGAGTCCTGGTCTTACGCGTATTCAGTTGACTGTCAGCCAGCAGGGAATCGTGGCTCAGGCTGAAGCCATGATCACGGTTACAGACTCGATCCTGCCTGAGAGCAAGGAAACAAGTAGCACCCGAGAGGGGCTACCTGGATACACCCTCAAGCGTTCGCCAGGAGAGCTCTGGAGGTCACAATATGATCGCCACCAGAACGTCATCGTTATCAACAGCGGACATCGGGATTTCGTGTTTGCATCCCGTGCCAAGGCTCTGAAACTCCGCTACATCATCCGGCTCTTTGCCAAAGAGCTGGTACTCAATAATTTCCCCGGATACTCGCCGAACGAGCTCCTGGAACGCATGATCGAGCTTTCTTTGTACACTGAGGAGCATTTGAAGTAGAGCCTCCCGCCTACTTCTCTTCTATAATGAGTGGTTAGTGACTGATTGACTCGCATCTTATCGCGGTGGAGGGCAGGCTTGAGAATTCTTGGATTTGTTTTCCCAGCTTTGATCGCAATCCAACAAGGTGTCGCAGCTGAATGGCCGAGTTGGAGAGGTCCGGATCAGACGGGTGCTGGCTTGGAAGAATCCGTCGTAACCTCCTGGGATCCGGGCGGAGAGAATCTTCTCTGGAAACTGGAGGAAGGCGGAAGAACGACACCGATCGTCATGGGCGGTCGGCTCTTCGCCATCATGCCTGTGGGCGAAGGGCCAGCCAGCGCCGAGCGCGTTGTGGCTGTCGATGCCGTCACCGGGCAGAAGGTTTGGGAGAGGCGCTTCAACGTTTTCCATACCGACATCGTGGAGAATCGTGTTGGCTGGACTGCCTTGGTAGGGGATCCAGAAACGGGCCAGATCTACGCCCACGCGACCGGCGGAGAGCTTTTCTGCTTCGATCGGGACGGCGAGCAGATCTGGAAGGTCTCAATGACCGAAGCGCTAGGCCGGATCAGCGGCTATGGAGGAAGGCTCCACACGCCGATCCTGGATGAAGACCGGGTAATAGTGAGTTTTCTGAACTCGAATTGGGGGAACCACGCCCGTCCCCTTCATCGCTACGTGGCCTTCGACAAGCGGACAGGTGAGATCGCCTGGTGGTCTGCTCCGGGGGGTGCTCCCCTCGACACTACGTACTCGACGCCGGTGGTGGCGGTGATCGGCGGGAAGAGGATGCTGGTGGCCCCGGCGGCCGATGGCAACGTCTACGGAATGTTGGCTCGCAATGGACAGAAGGTCTGGACCTTCCGACTGAGCAAGCGCGGTCTGAATTCCTCTGTAGTCGTGGACGGTGACCGCGTCTTCGTCTCTCACAGCGAAGAGAATCTCGAGACGTCCAAGATGGGAAGCATTGTCTGCATCGACGGATCCAAGCAGGGCGACATAACCGAAAGTGGTCTCCTCTGGCGACGTGACGGATACACCTTCGGCTATGCCTCACCCGCGCTGGCCAACGGCAGACTCTACGCGGTGGACAATAGTGCCAACCTTTACAGCATCGATCCCCAGAATGGGAAGATCCACTGGGAGTACAGTATTGGTCGAGTCGGCAAAGGGTCCCCCGTAGTGACTCGTGATGGCGTAATCTACGTCGGGGCACAGAACGGGGCGTTTCACATTCTCAAGGACGAAGGAGATCGATGTGTGTCGCTCGACCGGGAGGTTTTTCAGAGGGCGGATGGAGCAGTGGACGAGATCTTTGGCTCTCCCGCAGTCGTCGATGGACGGGTCTATTTCATGACCCGTTACGCCGTCTTCTGCCTGGGGAAGCCAGGTCAGAAGGCGAAGAGCAGACCGTCGGGTCGGGGTCCCCGGGAGACCGCTGTCGCCGAGCCGAGCTCCAAGGAGATTCTGCAGGTACTACCAGCTGAAGTGACGCTGCATCCTGGCGAGCAAATCAAGCTCAAAGCGCTAAAATTCGACTCGGTGGGATCAGTTCCCTCATCGACGAGTGCTGAGTGGTCGGTGAAAGGAGCCCAAGGAACGGTTGGCTCGGATGGTACCTTCACCGCTAGTGGCGATCAGGCGTTCTCCGCAGGGCTGGTTACGGCTAAAACTGGCGGAGGCCTCAGTGCCGGCGCGCGAGTCAGGATCACTCCCAACCTACCCGTCCATGAGGATTTCGAGTCGATGGCGACAGGCACGGTGCCGCCGGGTTGGGTGGGCGTTGCCGCCAAGACACAGGTTGTGGACCAAGACGGCATGGTGCTGAAGAAGCTGGCGTCGAAGGCCCGACCCTCGCCACCTTTCATGAGGCTTCGAGCGTACGCTACACCTCCGATTGCAGGAGGGTATACCGTACAGGCGGACCTGCTTGGGAAACTCGCCCGCAAGCGCTTCAAGCCCGATATGGGACTCATCAACAGCCGATATCGGTTCATCATGATGGGGATGAGAAAGAAGCTGAGGATCGAAACCTGGTCTCCGCTGCCGCGACTACGCCAGGACGTTTCCTTTCCCTGGGAGCCCGAGAGCTGGTACCGCGCCAAGTTTTCCGTCGAGCTTGAAGGTGATCAGGCCCGGGTAAGAGCCAAGGTGTGGCCGAGAAGCGAAGCCGAGCCCGAGGCATGGAGCATAGAGGTAGTGGATCCGCATCCGAATCGCGAAGGTAGCGCCGGCATCTACGGTTATTCAGTAGGGACGACATCGAAGAGTGATGGACCCGAGATTCTCTTCGACAATTTCAAGGTGATGAAGTGATGATGAATAGGGTTCTGACCAGGAGCGTCCAAGGTCTCCTGATTCTGTTGATTGCGGCTTCCCTCGGAGGTCGTTGGGAAGGCCATCTCAAGGTGGGCGACTGGCCGATGTGGGGAGGCTCTCCAGACCGGAACATGGTCTCGGACGAGAAGGGACTGCCCCACGAATGGGACGTCTCCAGCAAGAAGAACATCCGCTGGCAGGCGCCGCTCGGATCTCAAACCTACGGCAATCCGGTCATTGTGGGCGGCAAGATCTTCATCGGTACCAACAACGAGGGCGGTCATCGGCCCGGGATTGACGGGGACAAGGGAGTGATCGTCTGTCTCGAAGAGAAGACCGGGAAGCTGTTGTGGCAAGCCACTCACGACAAGCTTCCTACGGGTCGGGTCAACGACTGGCCAGAGCAGGGGATCTGTTCTTCTCCCTATGTGGAGGGAGACCGGATCTACTACGTCAGTAACCGTTGTGAGCTGGTTTGTGCCGATGTGAACGGCTTCCTCGATGGCGAGAACGATGGTCCCGTCCAGGACGAAAAATACAAAGACAAGCAGGACGCCGACATCATCTGGGTGTATGACATGATCGAGGCGCTGGGAGTCTTCCCCCACAACCTCGCTACCTCGTCCCCGGTGGGAGCGAGCGACCTGATCTTCCTGCTGACCTCGAATGGCGTGGACGAAGGGCATCTCGATATGCCGATGCCTGATGCTCCAGCTTTTATCGCCGTGAACAAGAAGACGGGAGAGCTCGCCTGGGAGCGGAGCGATCCCGGCGACAATACCCTGCATGGACAGTGGTCCTCACCCACCTATGGGGTCGTCAATGGAATTGCCCAGGCTATATTCGGTGGAGGCAACGGCTGGTGCTATTCCTTCGAGGCACTGACGGGAGATTTGATCTGGAAGTTCGATCTGAATCCCAAGGACTCGGAGTGGAAGCTGGGCGGACGTGGCAGCCGCAACAACATCATCGCCACTCCGGTTCTCTATGAAGACAAGGTCATTCTCAGCGTGGGACAGGATCCGGAGCACGGCGAGGGGCGCGGTCACCTGTATGCCATTGACGCCACCAAGAAGGGGGACATCACCGAGAGTGGAGGACTCTGGCATATCGGGGGCGAAGACTTCCGCCGCAGTATGTCCACGGTAGCCATCAAGGATGGCTTGCTCTACGCCGCCGATCTTACCGGTTTCCTCTATTGTCTCGATCTCGCAACCGGAAAAAGACACTGGCGCTACGACATGTTAGCGGCAGTCTGGGCGTCTCCCTACGTGGCCGATGGCAAGGTCTACCTGGGAGATGAGGACGGCGATGTGGTCGTGCTCGAGCACAGCAAGGAAATGAAAGAGCTCGCCGTCAACGAAATGGGCGACTCGGTCTACTCCACTGCCGTGGCGGCCAACGGAGTGTTGTACGTGACGAATCGGAACACCCTCTACGCGGTTGCCAATCCTGGGAAGTGACCCCGGGAGACACCCAAGTCTTACGAAGCCCAGTCCGGTAGAGCCGCGAACGATTTGACTTGTCAGCAATATGTGCCCAAGTTCCCAAGGAGAGAGCTGGACAACAGCACCATTTCCCTTGTCCCTGACCTGAAGTTTCCCCCTGAATGATTAAGCACCAGCTAGCCCGGGGGGAATACTGGTCAGGAAGACTCCTGTCACGATCGACAGAACACGGCTGGGTAGAATGTTGAAAAGAAAGGACAAGCCTTCGTCCTCTTCGAAGGCGACCAGCTGGTCCTGGAAATCCAGGCTGGAGATGACGCTGTTATACCTGCCGATGAAGTTCATCAATGGGTTCTATTCCATTCGTCTAGCTCACATCGGATCATTCATGAATCTGGTTATGCACTTAACTCCGGATAGGTGACGGTGGGATAGAGCGAACAGGCTGTCAGGAGACGGTCGAAGAGCTCGGATTCCCAGAAACGACGATTGAAACGGTAACAAAACTCAGCCAGGTAACGTTGAAGGTGCTTGAGGCTGACCGCTTTCTGAGTCCCTTGGAGCTGAGTCTTGCAGTTGGAAATGAGGGTGTGAACCCATGGGAACTGTTCAAAACCCATCCCCACCCACTCGAGCCGGACGCGTTCATGCTGGTAGCCGGCTTGAGCTAAACCGACAAACGCGTGATAGGCGTCGCTTCGGATCTGAGCTCCGGGGTCGATCCTCGCCCAGGCGACCCGCTTCACATTGTCGCTGGTTATGTTATCGACCACATCCAGACTTAGAAACCTCGGCCCCCCGGCTTTCGTTATCTCCACCGCGGCCAGAACTTTGGCCTTGCCTTCGGTCCCTCGTCCTCGCTTGCGACCCCGACGATTTCTCCCTCGTCGTCGGCCTCCAAAGAAAGAGTCATCCAGCTCCACCAGGTGACTTAATTGGTAGCAGTCATTACGTTTGGCCATGGCTTGTCGGATCTTATGTCCCATCATCCAGACCGTCCGATAGCTTCCGATTCCCAGCAGCTTCTGCAGTCCCTTCATCGAGTAGCCCGCTTTGCAACGGCTCATCAAGAAGATGGTCCAAAACCAATATCTCAGGGGCACCCGCGTCTTGTGGAAAATCGTCCCGGCGGTGGAAGAAGCCTGATACCGGCATTGGCGACACTCCATCAATCGCCGGTGCTGCAACCAGTAGCCTCCTTGACCCCCACAACGGGGACAGACAAATCCTTCCGGCCAGCGTTTCTGCATCAGGTAACTCAGACAAGCTTCTTCTGTGGCAAAACGCTCTTGAAACTCCAACAAATTCATCTTTTCGTACATCCACTCACCTCCTGTCTCTCACCTTTTTTACTAGGTGGTGGTGACTTTTTCCGGAGTTAAGTGCATAACCAGATTCATGAAAGCAACTACTCCAGCCATGGAAGCCTGAAAAGCAAGCGAGGGGTTGGGGAGGGCAAGATTCCCTGAAGCTTCAGCTGAGTGCTCCGTTCCACAAATCCGATGATGTTTGTCGTGAGCGCGACGGCATCGAGTTAGCGCAGCGTCCTAGACGCGTAGCGACGGTGAACTGCAGATCCGTTGCTCTATCGGGTCCTGCGCGCGAGTTCTTCAATATCTTCCTCAGATCCCAGCGCCACCAAAGCATCTCCTGCCTCAATCCTCTCGGTAGGCTCGGGGTTGAAGAGCAATTGTCCGCTGCCTTTCTTGATGGCAACCACGATCACTTTAAAGCGGGTCCGGATCTGTGCCTCGCTCAGGGTCTGACCCCTGAGCTGCGAAGTGTCGGAAACTGGAGCCTCACCCATTCCCAGCTGCAGATGCTGACGGTGGGTTACCAACTCCACCAGCTCCACGAGTGTGGGGTGCAAGATCGAGTGGACGAGCCTGAGTCCTGCGATCCGATAGGGGGAAAAACGCGGTCTGCTCCACCTTGTTTGAGTTTCGCTTCGGCCTTCTCGCTAGAGGCCCTCGCCACCACGTTGATCTCAGGATCCAGTCCCTTGGCGGTCAAGGTGAGATAGGTGTTATCGGCGTCCGTTCCCAGCAGAGCCAGGATTGCCTTGGCTCGTTGGACACCTGCCAGCAGTAGATTTTCCTCCTCGGTGGCATCCCCCATGACATGGGAACAGATGTAGTGTCTTGAGTTCTTCCTCGACTTCTGGATCCTGCTCCACGATGCAAATGGGAAGCCCATGTTCCCTCAATCCATCGGCAACCGTGCGCCCTACGGCCGAAACCGCAAATAATGAAATGATCATCCAGTTTATCCAGCTCTGTCTTCATTCGCCTTCTCCCCAGGACTTTTGCAAGCTCTCCCTCCAGCAGAATCTGTGCGACGCTGGTAAGCGTATAGATTACCGTCCCGAGTCCAGCCACGATAATGATGCTGGTAAACAGCTTGCCGCCGGACGAAAGCGGATGTACCTCTCCAAACCCCACCGTCGAAATCGTGATGATCGTCATGTAGAGCGAATCTGCTACCGACCAGCCCTCGATGAGTTTGAAGCCGGCCGTACCGACGAGGGTCCAGGCGAGGAGCAGGAAGATTCCGAGTCGGATCCCAGGTTGGCTTGGCATCACTCTACTTCCAGGTAAGGAGAGGACAACAGATTCTGATAGAGTGGCGGACGATTGGCACGGCTTGTGTTCGGCGTGGTTGTCTCCATCTCTCGGCCATCCGGATTTCTCGAGCCCGGCCTGCCGGCCACAGTATAATGCATTCGTCGCCGTCTCTTTCTCGACGCGGTAACTCGTTCATCGCACCGACATGAGCGCACTCACCCGCAAGCTCTGGCGTGATCTCTGGAACCTGAAGGGGCAGGCCGTGGCGATCGTGCTGGTGATGATCAGCGGCGCTGCTACTCTGGTGATGTCGCTGAGCACTCTGGACTCTCTCAGACTCACCCAGGAAACTTTCTACGATGACTATCGTTTCGCCGAAGTCTTTGCATCCCTGAAGCGTGCCCCCGAGAGCGTCAAGTCCCGGGTTCAGTCGATCGCCGGCATACGCCATGTCGAAACCCGCGTGATTGCTCCCGTGAATCTGGACATCGAGTACTTCGATGATCCCGCTTCGGGACTGCTGGTATCGGTTCCCGATAGTGGCGAACCTCTCCTGAACGCCCTTTATCTGAAGCAGGGAAGAATTGTGGATCCGGGCAGGGATGACGAGGTCGTGATCAGTGAGGCCTTCGCTGGTGCGCATGGCTTTAAACCGGGTGATCGGCTCAAGGTCACGGTAAACGGACGGCGCCGGACGCTCAACATCGTAGGCATCGCCCTATCGCCCGAGTTCATCTACCAGATTCGTCCTGGAGATTTCATCCCCGATTTCGAAAGCTACGGAATCCTGTGGATGGCGCGCAAGCCGTTGGCAGCCGCCTACGACATGGAGGGAGCCTTCAATGACCTGGCGCTGAGCCTCTCATCGGAGACCCAACTGAAAGAAATACTTCCGCAACTGGATGAGATTCTGGAGCGCTATGGGGGCCTGGGCGCGTATGGCCGGAAAGATCAAGTTTCTCATCGCTATCTGTCAGAAGAGTTTCGCCAGCTGGAACAGATGGCCACCATCTTTCCTACCATCTTCCTCTCAGTGGCTGCCTTCCTGCTGAATGTGGTTGTGAGCAGGCTGGTCCGGACCCAGCGAGAGCAAGTCGCGACACTCAAGGCGTTTGGCTACAGCAACTTCCGGATCTTGGCTCATTACATGAAGCTGGTCGCGTTGATCTCCCTGTTCGGCGCCTCTGGGGGTATCGCCCTTGGGGTGTGGCTGGGAAAGGGCCTAGGCCAGATGTATCTGGAGTTCTATCGTTTTCCCTTTTTGCTCTTCGAGTTGAGGCCAAGTGTGGCAGCGACAGCCGCGCTGGTCATCGGGGCCGCAGCCCTGGTAGGCACGCTCTACTCAGTCTGGGAGGCAGCGAAGAGTCCTCCCGCGGAGGCCATGCGTCCCGAATCTCCGGCGCAGTACCGTGAGACTCTGATAGAGCGACTCGGCCTCAAGCGCTGGTTTTCCCAGCCCACGCGAATGATTGCTCGCAACATCGAACGCAGGCCGCTCAAGTCCTTTTTGGCGTCGCTTGGAATCGCCCTGGCCTACAGTATCTTGATGATGGGTACATTCTTTAGTGACGCCGTCGACTACATGGTGAAGGTACAATTCGGGCTGGCACAGAGGGACGACCTGTCCGTCACCCTGGTAGAACCCACCTCGAGAAAAGCCTTGTACGAGCTTCAGAACCTGAGAGGCGTCGAATACGCCGAGGCATTTCGCGCGGTTCCGGTCAGGCTGAAGTTCGAACATCGCAGCTACCGCACTGCGATTCAGGCGGTCGAGCCAGATCCCGATCTCTATCGTTTGCTGGATGCCGACCTGAAACCGATTGAGGTGCCACCGTCAGGCATTGTTCTAACCGATTATCTTGCAAAGATTTTAAAAGTGCGTCCGGGAGACAGTTTGAGGGTTGAGGTCCTGAAGGGAAGCCGACCCGTGGTGGAGGTGCCGGTCCAGGCTCTGGTCCGTCAATACCTGGGAGTATCGGCGTACATGCGACTCGAGGCTCTCAATCGTCTCCTGGGAGAGGGCAGCGCTATCTCGGGGCTGTACGTCGCCACTGATTCGCGCTACCAGAAAGAGATCTATAAGAAGCTTAAGGGTATGCCGAGGGTTGCGGGCACGACCGTTCGTAAGAATGCGCTTCGCAACTTCTACGACACGATGGCCCAGCAAATTCTGACCTTTGCCTTTTTCAACACTCTTCTTGCCGGTACCATTGCCTTTGGAGTCGTGTACAACAGCGCCAGGATCGCCCTCTCCGAACGGAGCAGGGAACTGGCCAGCCTCCGAGTTCTCGGTTTCACCCGCGGTGAGATTTCGTTCATTCTGCTGGGTGAGCTGGGAGTGCTCACATTGGTCGCCCTGCCCCTCGGTGCGGCGATCGGTCGCACCCTGTGTGCCTATATGACCCAATCGATGCAGAACGATCTGTTTCGCATTCCGCTGGTGGTGGAACCCAGTACCTATGCTTTCTCGGTTACGGTGGTTCTGGTGTCCGCCGTCATCTCAAGCCTGGTGGTTCGCCGTCGGCTGGATCATCTCGATCTGGTTGCGGTGCTGAAGACAAAGGAGTAGCTCTCCATGGGCTGGCGTCGACTACTGTTGCTGTTGCTGTTCCTTGCCGCCCTCGGAGCGCTTTTGGTCTGGGGCTTCATGCCCAGCCCGGTGCTTGTCGAGGTGGTCCAGGCGACTCGGGGACCCCTGCGTGTTTCGGTAGAAGAGGAGGGCAAGACACGAGTTATCGATCGCTATGTGGTCTCGACTCCAGTGGCAGGCTTTGCTCGCCGGTTGAAACTGGACGTAGGGGACGCCGTGAAGCGGGGGCAAGTCGTGGCTACCCTGGACCCTCTACGCTCCCAGGTACTCGACCCCAGGAGCCGGGCCGAGGCCCGGGCCCGTGTTGCGTCTGCCGAAGCCCGACTGAAAGTTGCTCGAGAGAACGTACGGGCGGCTGCCGCAGACACGCGATATTGGAAGTCGGAACTGGACCGAGTGACCCAGTTGTACCAGCGGGGGGTGGTGTCCCGGGGAGAGCACGATCACGCCGAAGCCGAGGCCAGGCGGACCGAGGCAACCCAGAATTCCTCGGAGTTCGCGGTCGAGGTAGCCCGCTTCGAGCTGGAGGCCGCCCAAACGGCGCTGCGCTATTCGGGTAGTGCGGGAAAGCCGAGCCCCTCTGAAATCGTGCCAATCCGCTCACCGGTAGCAGGGCGCGTGCTGACAATATTTCGGGAAAGCGAAGGTGTAGTGGGTGCGGGACAGTCCCTGGTCGAGGTCGGAAACCCTGAGGCGCTGGAGGTTGAGTCCGAAGTACTCTCCTCGGACGCGGTGAGAATTACTCCGGGGATGCCGGTATTGTTCGGTCGCTGGGGAGGCGACGGCGGCCTTCGAGGGAGGGTCAGACTGGTTGAGCCGGTGGGGTTCACGAAGGTGTCGGCCCTGGGTGTCGAAGAACAAAGAGTGCTCGTCATTTCGGATCTCGTCTCCCCAGCCGGGACCTGGGATCGACTCGGGCATGGATACCGGGTCGAGGCGAGCTTTGTCTTGTGGGAAGGTGAGGATGTTCTCCAACTCCCCAGCAGCGCCTTGTTCCGCTACCAGGATGGCTGGGCGGTGTTTGTCATCGAGGGCGAGCTGGCCCACCGACGGCCGGTTGAGGTCGGTAACCGTAGCGGACTGAAGGCCGAGATATTGTCCGGCTTGGACCCCGGAGAATCGGTGATCGTTCACCCCGACGATGACATCGAAGATGGTGTCCAGATTCAAATCCGATCCGAGCAGCAGTAGCTTCGGGTACCCGTTGCACGCCGCGAGTCCCGTTGCCCCTTTTTCTGGTCCCACGTCGCCAAGCACGAGGTTCGTTCAGTGGGGGCCTTCGCCAGGCTGTCCAGGGAGGAGAGACCTGCGACTTGCGACCTCTTCATGAAGTCAGCAATGCCCTCGGGGCCGGCCCCTCTTGCGGAGGATGAAATGAAAGAGTTGATTCCTAGCAACTTTGTTACCCGATTTGTCTTGTCGATCGTTCTTTTGCTCGGTGGCCTGCCTCTGCGGGCCGAGCTGCCCTATTCCTCACGCTACCTCAAGGACCAGGAGACCCGCCACGTGGTGACAGAAGTGATGCGGATTCTGGGTGACTCCCGGGACGGCAAGGTCTACCTGAGCGAGCGGCAGGCTATTGAAATGGCCCTCCACCACAATCTGGGGATCAACGTGGAGCGACATGTCCCGCTGCGAAAGCGCTGGGTAGTGGAGCAGAACCGTGCCGTTTACGATCCGCTCAACACCCTCAGCCTCGATTGGGATAGAGAGACGACGCCCACCAGCAGTATCCTCCAGGGCGCCACCCGGCTCACCGACGTCTTCACGACCCTTCACTACGACTACCAGCAGAGCTTTTCGAACGGCTCCTCATACGAGGTGAGGTTTGACGGCACCCGGAATCGGACGACCAATTTTTTCGCTAGCCTGGTCCCCGCTATCGACACCCGATTCGAGTTCTTGTTTCGGCAGAATCTATTGCCGGGGTTCGGAAGAATCCTTCCCGACTATCAGATCGAAATCAGCCGCAATGATGTCAACATCTCAGAGCAGGAGTTCAGACGCGGCGTGACCGAAACAGTCCTCCAGGTCCAGAATCGATATTGGGAACTTCAGTTCGCCCTGGAGGACATTCGGGTCAAGGAAAAATCCTTGGAGTTCTCCAATACGGTGCTCCAGGAGAACAAGGTCCGGGTAGAAGCTGGAACGAGTGCCGCCCTGGAAGTAGTGCAGGCGGAAGCCGAAGCCGCTCTGAGGAGAGAGGAGCTGATTCGCGCACGGTTCAGCTATCGCAGGATTCAGGATCAGCTGATCCGGCTCATCACCAGCTATGATGATCTGCGCGACTTTCCGGGCGAGATCGTACCGAGTGACGTCATTTTTGCTCCTCCTCCCGTCAGCGATTCCTGGGAGCGGTTGAAGTCAATTGCCGCCCAGGAGCGGCCGGAGCTGAAGCAGGCCGAGCTGGAGATCAAGAACGGTAACCTCAACCTCGAGCGATCCCGCAGACGGCTCCGACCGAGTCTCGACCTGGTGGCCGGATATCAGCAGTTCGGCCTGGGAGGAAGGCAGGTTGTGCGCGACTTTTCGCGGGGCTTCCTGGATCCACAGGTATTGGAGATAGTCCCAGGAGGCCTGGGGGATTCCCTCAGTCAATTGTTCAGCTCCGACTTCTACGGTTACCTGCTGGGCTTCAGCCTGCAGGTGCCGGTTTTCAACACGGAGTCCCGAGCCGCCAACGCTCGGGCCCAGCTGAGCCTCTCCCAGGCAGAGATGCAGAGAAGAAACCTGCACCAGGCCATCTCACTCGAGATCAGGGATGCCCTTCACCAGATTGAGATGAATGAGGCACGGGTGGAGGCAGCTGGGGAGGCGGTCCGCTTCGCCCAGGAGCGCCTGGACAGCGAGCGTGTCCGTTTTGAGGTTGGACGTGGAAAGACTCGCGAGCTTATCGAAGCCCAGCGCGACCTGGTGCGGGCTGAGTCCGTCTTGCTGAGGGCCAGGGTGGATCTGATTCAAGGTCATACTTTGCTCGACCGAGCCCTGGGCCGAACCCTCCAGGTTCACAGGATCCAGCTCTCAGAAGTACTGAAGAAGAATGTGAGAGGAGCGCCGGTGAATGAGTAGTGGAGTGGTGGAGTAGTGGAGTGGTGGAGTAGTGGAGTGGTGGAGTGGTGGAGTGGTGGAGTGGTGAAGTGGTGGAGTAGCAGTGAGCAGTGAATGGTGGGTCGTGCGCCGAGGTCAACAGAGATCTATGTGGAGACCTTTGATGTGAGGTGGTGAATAGTAGGAAGGATGGCAAAGTATCTAATGTGTGATAGTCGGCACCCGGTCCTAAGGACAGCGTCCGATTTGATCGAAATCGAACGGAGGCTTTCGCACACCCGAAAGCGGCCGATCAGCGGCGATCTCCTCTGACACTGTCTGACACTGTTTGTACGGTTAGATCAGGGCTATTGCATCCGAGGAATCATGACAAACGTGAACTATTCCGAAATCAGAAACTGATCTCTCCGGCCCCCACGAACTACTTCACCGCTCACTACTCCCCTAACCCACTACTCCACTACTCCCCTACTCCACTACTCCCCTACTCCACTACTCCCCTACTCCACTACTTCAAGACTCACGCCGCCCTTGAATTCCACGACCTTTGTCTCTATCATCTCCTCTCGTGCCAAGAACGATTCTGCTTTGCCTCTTTGCCTGGCTGGTTCCTGGAGGCGGTCATCTGCTGCTGAAGAGATGGGGACGTGCTGTACTCTTCTTTGCAGTTGTGATCGTCCTTTTCTGCTTGGGCCTGTCTATGGACGGTCGGCTTTTCGGGCTGACTCCTGGTTTTTTCGGTTTCTTGAAGTTCTTCGCCGATTTGAGCGTTGGTTTCCCCTACCTGCTTGGCAAATGGGCGGGCTGGGGTGTTGGAGACATCCATTCCTTCGGCTACGAGTACGGGAATACCTATATATACACGGCAGGACTACTCAATATGCTGGTGGTTTTGGATACCTTCGATATCGCCGCAGGACGCCGTTCGTGAATCACTTTAACGGACTCATCATTCTCACCATCGCCATTGCCGCCGTCTTCGCGGTGATCAACAAGGACAACTCCTCAGAGCGGATTCGATATTTTCTCTCCCTCCTGGGCTATATGGTCGTGGGCTCTTTGATCGCTGTCTGGGTTATGCACTTCATCCCCTGGTAGGGGAGACGGGTAAGCGAGTCGTCTGAAACCACTCGGTGGGGAATGATCACGTTTCTCAATTGGGTCCCCGCACTGGCGTGGGCCTCCTCTATATTCTTTCTCTCCCATCAAAGCCAGCCGCCCTTGATCACACTGAGTTCGGATTACGTTCTCCACTTCTTGGCCTACTTGACCTTCGGCCTGCTCCTGACCTGGGGAATCACGGCACGTTTCCGAGAGGAGTTCACAATCAGACGTACCGCGATCGTTTTAGTGCTCGCTTTTCTTTACGCGGCCAGCGATGAGTTTCACCAGGCCTTCGTTGCAGGACGGCATGCATCGCTCTGGGATTTTGTTGCCGATGCCGCCGGTGCTAGTGCCTGCGCATGGACCCTCTACTACTTCGGTCTTCGGCAAAAGGCCGAGCGGTCTTAGCAGTCAATGAAGAAGGGCCTGATTGACTATCACGAAAAACGTGACTTCGAGAAGACCGGAGAACCCTCCGGAGAGCCCTCCCCGCGGAGTGAGTCATCCCCCCGATTCGTCATTCAGAAACACGACGCAACTCGTCTACACTACGACCTGAGACTCGAAATGGAGGGGGTTCTGCACTCCTGGGCAGTACCCAAGGGTCCCTCCTACGATCCTTCGGATAAGCGTCTCGCGGTTCTGGTCGAGGACCACCCGCTGGAATACCTGCACTTTGAAGGAGTCATCCCGGACGGACAGTACGGCGCTGGGCGGATGCTGGTTTGGGATCAAGGCGTCTACGAATACCGGGGAACGGAAAGCGATCCTGCCTCAGCTTTGAAGAAGGGCAAACTGGAGTTCTTCCTCCGTGGAGAAAAGCTGCGGGGATACTGGGTTCTGGTCCGAACCAAGGGTCGAGGCAAGGAAGAATGGCTGTTTTTCAAGAAGGAGGATGAGTATGTCAGGGCCGGGCAGGACATTCTGAGCAACCGTCCCGAATCGGTCCTGTCTGGTCGCACCCTGGAAGAGATAGACGACACTTCAATTCCTAGCCACGCTGCCGATCACCTTCATCGCTTACTCGACAGGTTGCAGATCGAGCCCGGAGAGGGAGTCGAGATCGCTCCCCCAATGCTCGCGACCCTGGTAGATCGGGTACCCCGGGCCCCGCACTGGATCTATGAGCTGAAATACGATGGGATTCGAGCTCTTGCCGTCAAGAACGGAGCCCGGATCAAGCTTTTCTCCCGCAATCTGAAGCCGCTCGAGGAGCAGTTTCCAGAAATCATCGAAGATTTGGAACAGGTTCCCTGTGACAGCTTCCAGCTGGATGGGGAGATTGTGGCGCTCGATGACGAGGGGCGTCCACGGTTCCAGCTTCTTCAGCCGCGCATCGGTCGGCGCAATCGCTCCCGCGGAGGAAATCTCGCGGAAGAGGTTCCCACGTATTTCTACGTCTTCGACCTACTCGAATGCGATGGTTACGATCTTCGCCGCGCCACGCTGAGGGAGCGTAAGAAGGTCCTGGAAACGCTGCTTCCGGTCACGACGCATATTCGCTCGACCGAGAGCGTGAGCGATCAGGGAGAAGAGCTGTTCCAACTGGCCTGCCAGAACGGCCTGGAAGGAATTGTCGCCAAGAACCTGAAGAGCCCCTACGAAAACAGAAGGACCCGAAGCTGGCTGAAGATCAAGTGCATCAGAACGCAGGAATTCGTCATCGGAGGCTACACCCATCCGTCGGGGTCCAGGAAGAACTTCGGAGCGTTACTTCTGGGTTTGTTTTCAGAGAATAGTCTGAGCTACGTCGGCGCAGTAGGCAGCGGTTTCGACCAGGGCCTGATGGACGATGTCTACGCCATGCTGAGGGAACTCGAACGAGTCGAATCCCCTTTTGATCAGGTCCCCAAGGAAGTCAAGGTCAAGTCCTGGGTAGAACCGGAATTGGTCTGCGAGGTTAAATTCAATGAGTGGACGCTCGACGGGAATCTCAGGGCACCCGTCTTCTTGCGCTTGAGGTCCGATGTTGCTGCGAGCTCTTGCCGCAGGGAAGCCCCTCCACAGCCTCAGCCGATCTCGGAGCGGAAGGCCGACCTGGACTTCGATTTCCTGACCAACATGGACAAGGTTTTCTGGCCGCAGGAAGGGTATACCAAGGGTGACCTGGTCCGATACTACCACGGTGTGGCTGAAGCGATTCTGCCCTATTTACAGGACCGCCCGATGGTACTGGAGCGTTTCCCCGACGGAATCGAGGGTAAGAGTTTCTACCAGAAGGACTCGCCCGAATTTCTTCCTGAGTGGATTCCCACGGTTTCGGTTCGATCGGACTCATCAGAGAAGACCATCCGATACCTGCTCTGTAATGATGCGACGACTCTGGTCTATCTCGCCAACCTGGGCTGCATACCGCTGCATCCCTGGAGTAGCCGAAAAAGCAGCCTCGAAAACCCCGATTTCTTGATTATCGATCTGGATCCGGGTCCCAAGATCTCCTTTCCTCAGGTCTGCCGAGTGGCACTCAAGGTACGAGAGGTGACCGATCGCCTGGAATTGGAGACCCATCCTAAGACCTCGGGAGCCACCGGTCTGCACATACTGATTCCGATCGAGGCCAGTCATACCTACGAGGACGTGCGACGCTTTGCGGAGATCATTGGTTGGATGACCCTCGACGGACTGGAGGACGTAGCGAGCCTCCAGAGAAACCCCCAGAAGCGTACCGATCGCGTCTACATCGACTTCCTCCAGAACGGAAAAGACAAAACCATCGTCAGCCCCTATTCTGTCCGAGCCTTACCAGGGGCACCGGTTTCCACACCCTTGAACTGGGAGGAGGTGGTTCCGGGTCTGCGTCCGGAGTCCTTCAACCTGGCCAACATGCAGCGTCGGCTCGATTCCAAGGGAGATCTCCATGCAGATCTATTCGCGCGGCCACAGTCTCTGCGTGCGGCGTTCGAGCGGCTTCAGCGTGACTGGGAGGGGGGAACTGAAACTTGAATAGTGAGCAGTGAGCAGTACAGGCGACAGCCGTAGCCGACAGAGCCGCGAACGACTTGACTTTAATATGAGGCCAATTTCCGAGAAGAGAGCTGGGCAATAACAGAATCTTCCACACCCAGATCAAAGATTAATGGGAAAACTCAGGCTTCCATGGCTCGCGTAGTCTTTTCACGAATGATCCGGCGGTCCGGCGGCGGCCCTACTCAGCTGAAACTTCATTGATGCGTTGCCAAATCCTATGATCAGCGCGGCGATCAGGGAAGGAATTGAGTGAAGTGAAGTCTGAAGCCTCGCTCCTACAGACTCAGCTCGAACCCGACGACTCGCTGACTCGGTTCGCCGACCTTTTGAGTCAACGTCCTTTCCAGCCTCCTCGATGGTTGAGGAGTGGACATGCCCAGACCATCGCTGCCAGTTTCTGGAAACGAGAACGCTTCCACGCGGGGAGCTGGAGCGAATCGGAAGTTCGTCTGAGTGATGGGACCCGGGTGCAGCTCGATTGTGTTTGGCAGGATCCCTCCTATCCCACCCTGGTGGCAATCCATGGTCTGGCGGGTTCGAGTCACTCCGGCTACATGCTGGGTTTCTCGCAGAAGGCATTCCACCAGGGATGGAATGCTGTTCTGCTGAAGCTCTACGATACCAGTCCCGATGAAAATCGCGCCAAGGTCTTTCACGCGGGAGCCAGTCAAGAGGTAGGGGAGATTCTGGCCTGGATCAGGAAGCGATCCTTCGGCCCTCTCCTGGCGGTTGGTATTTCCATGGGTGGCAACATACTCCTAAAGCTACTGGGGGAGTGGGGAGCGCAGGGATCGCAAACGGTCGATTTCGCCGCCGCAGTCTCTCCGTTGCTAGATCTGGACCGGAGTGCGAAGCTGCTGTTGAAGCCCTCCAACCTTCTCTATCGTCGATACTTCGTCAAGAGGCTCAAATCAGTTGTGCTGCGGCGTGAAGCCCACTGGCGACGCTTCGTCAACGTGGACGATCTGCTGGGCGTTCGCTCGGTCCATGCCTTCGACGAGCTCTTCACGGTCCCTCTGGGAGGGTTTCAAGACGTGCAGGAATACTACCGAAAGGCGAGTGCGCTGCCTCTGCTGACCCGCATCGTGGTCCCTACACTGCTCATCCACGCCAAGGATGATCCGGTAATCCAGTGGGAGCCGCTACAAGACAGGCAGGTGCGCTTGAACCCGGCTCTTCGCATCTGCCTCACCGACCGGGGGGGACATGTGGGTTTCATCGGAAGCCCCATCAGCGAGGACTTTGACCGCTTCTGGTCCGAGAACCGGGTCGTCGATTTCTTTCGTTTGCAGATTGCAGGGGGAAGGCGTACGGAGCCGGAATGACCAGGAGAGTACGTGCTTCGGCTTAGCACAGGTCTACCAGAGGGCCCCTCGGAACAGGTTCCTTACCCAGCGCTTCGGAGCCGGTGCAGGTTTCCCATCCTTCGCTATCCGCCGCCTCAGCCGACTGATGTTTTCGTCTGAGCTATGTGCCTTACGCCCTCCCTTGCCATTTGCTTCGGACCCTACGCGTTTGCGCTCCCATTCAATTGTGATCCGACCATTGTCGGAAGAAGGAGGGACGACTGGGGTTTCGGCATCCTCTGCTGTCTCAGACTGATCCCGAAGATCCTCAGCTGCATCGGACGAGACGATCTGATCCGACGCCGGCTTCCCGTTTTGCGCCGGAACAAACTCCGGCTCACTGTTTGACTCAGTCTTCTTGACGGCATCGAGGCCCTCGCTCCCCGATCCGATGTTCTGCTCTACGTGCGTCGGGGATTCGGTGTTGTTGTCTTGGCTGAGGGACCGTTCGGAAGTCTGGAGCTCGCTCCGAAGCCGATCGAAGAAGTCCATATCCGGCTTCAATCCCTGCTCCTGGTTAGGCAGCTTTTCGTCCAGCAGGGTTCCAACAGGGACCTGATGGTCTGACTTGGTTGCCTGTGTCCCCTCGACGGGTGGGCTTTCAGACCCCGAGATGGATTCTCGACTAGCCGGAACTCCTTCGAAGTCTTGGTCAGCCGGGCGCTCTTCGGGAATAACCAGGGCGTCTCGATCTTCTCCGGTTATGGATTCGGCGTCGAGGCTCTCACTCTCTGCTCTGCTGTCCTGATCGACCTGCGTCTGAGGTTCGGTGCTGTTGTTTTGGCTCGGGGATCCTTCAACGGGCTGGTAGGTCCGCGACTCGCTCGGAAGCCGATCGGAGAAATCAATGTCCGATTCCGATCCCGGCTCTGGGTGAGTCGGCTTCTCATCCAGCTGAGCCTCAACAGAGACCCGACAGTCAGATTTTATTGCATGGGTCCCTTCGATGTCATGGCTCTCGGATCCAGGGATGGACTCGTCACTAGAATAGCCATTTACGAAATCGTGGTCCGCTGGGTGCTCTTCTGATGCAACCAAGGGGGCTTGGTCTTTTTCGGTTCCGGATTGGGTATCGAAGCTCTCGCTCTCGGGTTCTATGTTCTGGTCGACGCCCACCGGAGGTTCAGTGTTTTGGTCTTCGCTGAAGGATAGTTCAGCGGGCTGGAACGCCTGCGTTTCCGGGTCCAATCCGGGCTCCGCGTAGGTTGGCCTCTCATCCAGGTGAGTCTCAACCGCTACCCGACAGTCTGACTTGATCGCGTGTGTTCCTTCGATGGGATGGTTCTCCGACTCAGGGATGGACGCCTGAGGCGACGATATCTCGTCGATGTTAAGGTCATTCGGGCTCTTTTCGGGAACGACAGAAGGCTCTGGGGCTTTTCCGATATCGGGTCCGGTATCGAGGCCCTCCGTCTGGGCTTCGATTTTCTGATTTCCGGGTATTGGAGATTCGGTGTTGTCGCCAGCCGGCTCCTCTTCCAGATTCTGTTGGTCTCGGGCTTTCTTGGACGCGCCAGCATCAACCAGGCCTTGAAGTAGCCGGCTCGGCTGGAATTGGTTGGCAACGGTACTGACGACCTGGGCATCGATCTCGCTCAACGAATTCGTCTCGCCTGCTTTGAGACAGAGTTTGCAGAAACGGTTGATGAGCCTGGGTACTCCCTCGCTGAACTCGAAGAGGGAGGCTATCCCGGAGTTTGTGAAGACATTTCTGGTGCTCCCGGCTCTTTCCATTCGGTAGTCGATATAGTCTCCGACCAGATCCTCCGAACCGAGAGGTTCCAGGATGGGACACACCCCGACACGCTGAAGTAGGTTGGCTCGCCTTGGGTCCGCAAGCATTGTTCCCAATTCAGGCTGCCCGGCCAGGATGATGGTGAGAAGATTACGCTTGTTCTCCTGGATACTGGTGAGGAGTCTCATAGATTCGAGAACGGGACCCCTCAGGGCCTGGCCCTCGTCAATGAAGAGGAGGACTTTCTGCGCCGAGTCAGCCGCCCCGAACAGGAAGCGGTTGAAGTGCTCTAGCAGTGCCTCTCTGGAGCGATGCTTACAGTCCTCTCCCTGGAGCTGGCCAATGATCTCGCGCATCAGTTGGGGGAAGGTTAGATCCGGGTTGGTAACGAAGGCAGTCTTGTATTTATCTTGCTCCAGCTTATCGAGGACTACCCTCAGAGCCATTGTCTTTCCCAGTCCCACGTCTCCGATGAGGAGCGCCAGACACTCGTTCCCTTCTTCGATGGCGAACAGCAGTTCGGCGATCGCATTCTCGAAACTGGCGTGCATCCTGAAATACATTCCCGGATCGGGAACGTTGTCGAAAGGAGCCTCGTTGAGCCCCCAATACTGTTGATACATAGTGCACGATCCTCCCTGTAGGGAAAAGACCTCTCTCAGAGCTACATATCGTTGAGGAGGGTGACCGACTTTGTGATTCCCGGCACAGTAGTGCCTAGCGTCCTCTTCTTCCCTTGCCCTTGCCCTTGCCTTTGCCCTCACCTGATCTCTTGGTTGAATCAGGGCTCTTGACCAACCCAGTCGGCATGGAGTCGACGGTGAGTTTTCTGATCTCGCCGCCACTCACTAGGAACTTTTCAGGCTGGAAAGACGGATAAGGGTACGGGCACGGGCACGGGCAAAGGCGAAGGCGAAGGCAAGGGGGAGATACTAGATTCACTACTCTGGTTTCTTACCGAAACCGGAGAGAGTAGAGGTCGGCATCCTTCATAACAAAGCGAAGCCGAATAGCCCCTTCCGAAAGCCTGTCGAACTTCATGGGATCGGTCGGAAGAAATCCGGGGCGTGCCCACTTGACGGCGTGCTCGATCCGATCTCCAAAAAGGACCGGTGACTCTTCCAGGCTGAAGCCGGGGATCGGCTGGCCGTCGGCGTCTTGTACCTCGATGCGGATGCTTCCTACTGCCGAGGTCGAATAGTTCAGGACCAGATCTTTGCCCTTGAAGCGCAGGGGTCGAGTGAGGAACTCTCCGCCGGAATAGGGGGCCTTGATCGACACGAAACCGTCCGTCCGCAGCACGAATCGTTCCAGGTAGGTGCTGGGGTAGGTGTAGTGGCGAGAAGTAAAGAGGGAGATCTCGTCCTCGGCTGTAGCAATTACTCCAATTGCCGTGCTGGTGGTGCGGTGTATCCAGTTGCGCTCGTCCAGACCGGGGCGGATGAATGCCTCCTGGAAGGGTCTCCAGTCGATCCCATCCCGGCTTGTCAAGAAGACCGTCTCCGAGATTCCGGGCCGTGGGGCATCCTCGTGAATTTGCCGTAGGGGGTGGAACCTTTTGGGAAAGGACAGGTAGATGTGAGGAGCACGAAAATAGGGAGTGGCGGCGTTGGTGTAAAGATGATCCACCGGCCTGATCAGGCCATCGAAAGTGCAGGGTACCGGCTCGGTCCACTTGAGGAGGTCCTTCGAGGTGGTCCGGGCAAAGGTTCGCACGTCCTGACTCATATAGCGGAAGTAGAAAACGTATTGCTGCTCCCATTCCGACCAGAACAAGACATTCACCGAGTCGAAAGCATTGGGCCAGGTCGTGACAAACAGGGGTTCCTCGCGCCACTTCTTCCAGTTCAGACCGTCAGGTGAGACGTGCAGGACCAGCCCTATACCTTTCTTGAGAGAATCTCCGAACCGGGGATTGATGCCCACCCCGCCAGGGGCCAGATAACGTCTGGACGCGTCCACTCCGGGCCGGGCATCCAGGTAGGGAGGACCACCGATGGGTTCGCCGACAATGTTGTTCTTCTTGGATCCGTTGAATTCGTATTGTCCCAGCTCAGGTTTCGTCCAGTGGATTCCATCCTGGCTCTCGGCGTAGCACAAGAAATGGGGATGCTCCGGGACCAGGGTTTCATCCGGTTTCAATCCCGCTTTCCTGGCATAGGTGCGGTCTGAGCGTCCCATATAGTACATTCGATAGAGGTCACCATCTTTGAAGACGCCCAGCTGCCAGCTGACGTTCCCCTCCCAGGGTTGATCGAAATCAATGACCTTCCCGGCAGACCGAGGAGAGTGAAGCCGCAGTTCGACTTCCTCCATGCTTTCAATCAAGTAGTCGTCGACGAATAGCTCCAGACGCGAGCCGATATCCACGACGTCTTCGCTGGTGGCTTTCTGACCCTGGGTATCAGTGAAACTCCAGACCAGGATCAGAGAAAACAACAGGACGGTTGAGGCAGAACCTTTGCGCATGGGTCTCTCTCCTTTGTTGCAGATTCAACTCCTAAACGAGGCATAATGCAAGGTAGCCAGAATCTGGTGCGGAACTGCGACGCTTGAAGTCCTGTTAAAGGGAGGACAGCAGTGAGGAACGATATCTGCGCAATCGGATCGAGACTGTTTCAGAGAGGGCGGCGGAGCAAGTCAGCGGGATTCAGGGGGATATTCCTTCTCCTCTGGATGACGATTGGCGCGACCCATCTGACTGAGGCAGGTTCCCGACAGACCGAGAATCTGATCCTGATCACGCTCGACGGCCTGCGCATCGAAGAGATGTTTTCCGGAATCGATCTGAAGGTCTTGAGACTGGTCAACAAGAGAGTTCAGCTCGGGGAGAATCCACTCTATCGGAAGTTCTGGGCCCCCACACCCCAGCAGCGAAGAGTCGAGCTGATGCCGTTCTTCTGGGGAACCTGGATGAAGGAGTATGGTTCGATCTTCGGCAACCGATCGCGAAACAGCAATGTCCTGATCAGCAATAAGCATCGATTTTCCTATCCCGGCTACTCCGAAATCCTCACCGGCGAGGCCCACGACGATGTGATCGATAGCAACGAGAACCGGCAGAACCCCTTTCCCACCGTCCTTGATTTTCTGCGGGATCGGCTGAGCCTGACGGCTTCCAGAGTGGGTGCGTTCGCATCCTGGGAGACGATGCGGTGGATCGCAACCCATCAGAAGGGATCGATCACGGCCAATGCGGGATATGAAGCCTACTCCCAGCCTGGGGCTGAACAGTTGAGTCGACTCCAGTTCGAAACCATGACCCCCTGGGCGAGTGTGCGCCACGATTTTTACACCTTTGAGCTTGCCATGATCTATCTCAAGAGCCACCAGCCCCGGATCCTTTTTCTGAGTCTGGGCGAGACTGACGACTGGGCTCACGAAGGAAACTACAGACGCACACTGGAGGCTCTTCGCCAAAGCGACGATCGAATACGTCAGCTTTGGGACTACCTGCAGGCAACGCCTCAATACCGGGGCAAGACTACCCTTGTATTGACCACCGACCATGGACGAGGAACCTCGAAAGAGTGGCGTCATCACGGCGGGAAGATCAAAGAGGCTCAGTATTGCTGGGTCGCGATAGTCAGCCCTGACCTGGATGCGAGGGGCGAATGGAGCGACACCAGGCCCATCTACCTCAACCAGATCGCCGCCACGATGTGCTCGTTCCTGGGTCTGGACTATGGCGCGTCGCATCCCAACGCCGGCAAGCCGATTGCAGAGGTCGTCTCCAAGCTGCAATGAACGCCTCAACGCCTGAACTTGGCACGTCGTTTTTTTTGCAGCCGTTTCTCCCTGAATGATCCAGTGCGGTTGGTGTACTCTGACATCTGTTTCGAACAAGCCCCTAATTCTTCGGACGGGAGGTCGATCATGTCATCGACAAAGCCCAAGGTATTGGTTACTGGAGCGAGCGGTCTGTTGGGAGGGCTTGCTGTAAAGCACCTCAAGCACAAGTATGAGTTCAGTGCCCTCAACCGGAGCAGAACCGCCGACTCGGCTCACACCAGGAGTGCACCGCTGGACGACGGCATTCCCTGGACCCAGGCAGACATCAGCGACTTCGAAGCCATGCGACCGGCCTTCGAAGGTGTGGACATGGTGGTTCACATGGCGAACTACACCGCGGACGTCGAGAGTTGGGAGGGCCACCTCAACGCCGGAATCATCGGGACACGCAACGTCTATGAAGCCGCTAGATTGAATGGCGTCAAAAGGATCGTCTTCGGAAGCACGGGGGACACCATGACCGGCTGGGAGTCCGACCCACCGTATGGCTATCTTGCCGCTGGCAAGTACGACAAGGCGAAGTGGGGCTGGCCGATGGTTGACCAGTCGTGGCCGGTGCGCCCGAATAGTCTTTACGGTTCTTGCAAGATCTTTTGTGAGGCCCTGGGCCGTTTTTACTCAGACAAGTTCGACATCTCGGTTCTTGTCATTCGGCTCGGTGCCGTGCTGGAGCCCGACGTGCCATTTCTGCGGCGTCACTATTGCGGTTGGTTGGGGCAACAGGATTATGTGTCGATGGTCGATAAGTGTTTAGGTGCACCGATGTCGATTCGCTATGATATTTTCGACGCCATTTCCAACAACCAATATAAGTGGAGAAGCACCAGCCATGCCCATGATGTGCTGGGTTGGGAGCCGCAGCAGAGCGTGGACGTCCACGAGATCGACGATCAGGGCGGCTGGGACCAGGTCCAGAGCTTCCACGGCGAAAAGTAGATCGAGCGGGCCGGGGATGGCGCCCTGCCTCTACACTGACTCCCCTGCGCAAAACCCGCGTTCTCCCAAGAGTCTCGGGAGCAAGCCATGAGCTTGATGGATGCCCTTCTCTCCCGAAACCAGATAACGGAGGAACAGGCCGAGAAGGCGAGACGTCGTCAAGAACTCGTCGGGGGGCTTGACGGTGAAAACCTTCGCGCGCTGGGGTTCATCGGAAAAGAGCAACTACAAGCTTTGGCGGAGGAGGCACCGTCGGCTCCTCGCACGATTAAGGAGACGGGTTTGGCCCGGCGGTTTCTCCTCGATCTGATCTTGAAGTTTCTCCACATCTACAACCTGGAAACCATCCATGAGATGGCTGAGTCCGTCAAGCTCTCCGTGCAAATCGTCGAAGAACTTGTGGGCGATCTGAAGAAGCAGGCGTTGATCCAGATCCCGGGCTCTCGGGGCAGATTGGTCTTGAGACACGATTTGACCTCGGAAGGCAAGCAGAGGGCAAGCGATGCTCTGGCCTTCTCGGCCTATGTGGGTCCCGCCCCCGTGCCGCTGAGCGTTTTTGCCGAACAGGTCGAGAAGCAGTCTGTCACCCACGAACAGATCGATTCCGATGTTCTAGAGGATGCTCTCTCACATCTGGTGCTGCCTCGCGAACTCCGAAGGCGGCTGGGCGCGGCACTGAATTCGGGTCGGGCAATCCTTCTCTATGGCGGGCCGGGAAACGGAAAGTCCTCTGTTGCCCGTTCCCTCGGCGGTGTCTTTCAACATCACATCCACATCCCTTACGCACTGACCGTGGACGACCAGATCATCAAGCTTTTTGATCCGGCGATCCATCGGGCGAGTGAAACGGAGTCGGCCACCGATCCAGACGATCATTTTGCGAAGAGCGATCCGCGGTGGGTGAGGTGTCGGAGGCCTCTGGTGCAGTCGGGAGGTGAGCTGACCCTCGGAATGCTTGATCTGGAATTCGATTCCGTCTCCAAGTACCACGAGGCGCCCCTGCAGCTGAAGGCCATGGGAGGACTATTTGTCATCGATGATTTTGGCCGGCAGATGGTCCGTCCCGAGGAGCTCCTCAACCGGTGGCTGGTTCCACTCGAAAAGAAGATAGACTACCTGACGATGCACACCGGTAAGAAATTCCAGGTCCTCTTCGATGAGATCGTCGTGTTTTCCAGCAACATCCCACCAACTGAGCTGCTGGATGCCGCCATGATGCGGCGGGTCGAGTACAAACTGGAGGTCGACTATCCGACTCTTGAGGCTTATGAAGTCATCTTCAGAAGGATCTGTAAGGTCAACAGCCTGGAGCCCTTCGATGGGTTCATGGCCTGCTTGGAAGCGTTCTACTCCAGAACCGACATCACCCCCGCGGCCTTTCACCCCAAGTCCCTGATTGACGATGTGCTAGCGACCTGTAGGTTCGAGGGAGACGAATCTGAACTCACGCTTGAACGATTGGAACGCTCGCTCACTCGTCTGGACGTAAAACCGAAGCCTCTCCCGCTCTCACGGATCGGCTCCACCCGCCCCAGCATAGATCCAAAGCCTATCGGACCTCCGGCATCCGAGCCTCCCCGCAACGAAGTGCATTGAAGGATGTGTTCTGCTCAGTCCCGGCTCATTCGCTCCGGCAGGTGTGACATCCAGATAGCGGGCGAGTAAGATCGATGGGGCTGGAGCCGGCGTCACGGAACAAGAGGTCGCTTTAGAGCTTCAAACTGGGAGGAGCAGAGTGTCGTATCATTTTCGCCTATCTGGGAGTTCTAGAAGGCTCACGACTTTCCTGGTTGCTGCTTTCCTCATGTCTTCGGCAGGATGCGGGCCCGGAGCGGAGCAGACGACCGGAGGTAGAACTCCCGCCGAGACGGTCCCCGCCGCCGGACACGGGATTACGGGCGTAAGCGCGGAAGGCCCTGATTTTAGGGTCCCGGGAGATGTTCCCGAGGGAGCACACTGGCGCTATGGACTGATCCTCCCTTTTCAAGTGGCTCCACGAACCGGTGCCGCCTTCCTCAACGCGCGCATCCGAAACGGGGTGATGGGTCACAAGTGGGGGCACGGGGATTATGAGGTCGGCAATGATGTTGTGCTTTTCCATGACATCAGCCAGGTCTCCGCCGAGCCTGCCCTGGTGTTGACGCGAAACCACGATGAGCCCAACCCCAACTCAATCCCTCCGAACCAGACTTCGATCATGGTCAAGTATCCCATGCGTGGAGGTTTTATCCCCTCGCAGGCCAAGCGCCCGGATGGATCCGTCTATGCCCACGCGGGCACCGGGTTTGGTGTGTCTCTCGCCTTGGCAAGGCGCAGGGCTGCTGACGACCATCCCAACGGGGCCGCGTTCGGAGAAGCGGAAAACTACCAGTACTTCGAGATTTTCCAGCTCGCGTATGACGGGAGCCGTTTGAAGATGACCGACTCGGCGAGGGTATCCCCCGACCAGATAGTCCCTGGATGGTGGATCTCCAACAGTGGCCTTTCCAATGCGATCCCCTCGGGCGAGGACCTGATTCTGGGCATGACCGGCTACAGGTTCAAGGCTGGCGACGAACCCCAGGAGCCTACCCCTCCGAGCTCGGGAGTGATGCGTTGGAGCCGTAACGGCGACAGGTGGCTGCCAGTCTCTTTCGTGCCCGTATCGCCGCCCGACAATTCCTCCGAATCCAGTCTCGTCAGGGATCTGGACGGATCCCTGCTTTTTGCAGTTCGACCGGGCCCGGCCGATTTCCACGCCGTTCAGGTTTGGCGTTCTCAGGATGAAGGCGAGTCCTGGGAGAAGATCATCGACGTTCGGGGCCTCATCTCGATCGCCCCTGTCACGGTGAATCGGGCTTTGGATGGTACGCCCTACATCGCCTCCAACATCTACCTGGTGCCCACCGATCCGATCGACCAGAGCTTCAAACTCTTCCGGGACCGTCAGAAGCGGATCAAAGGAGGGGGATGGACCCGGCAGAAGCTCTACCTCTGGCCTCTGGCGAAGGATCGCAAAGCCCTGGAGGCACCGATCCTGGCGAGAGATCCCAGGGCGGAATTCGGTCCGCCTCCAGGTGGCTCAATGTGGAGGGTGGATCACCCGTCCAGCGCCATCATTCAACTGACCGATGGGAAGTGGCATAACATCGTAGGTTACCGGATCCACGAAGACGTGGAAGATCATGGCAAGGCCATGCCAGCCCAAACGGGCGCCTATCTTGAAGAGGTGATTTCGTCCGGTAGCCCCGTTCCAGTCTGGGATTTCCAGTAAGGATATTCTCCGAGGATCCAATCATGAAGATGAGTTTTGACAAGGTATTGGTGGTATTGGTCTTCTCTCTGATCTCGTTGGTTTCCCTGAGGAGCCACCACGAGGTCTGGAACACGATCGCGCCCTTCACGGCCCGGGACTTTGTGGGGGATCAGACCGTGGTCCACCAGCTTTCCGATTTGGGCGAGTTCTCGGTCCGGCTGCTTCAGTGGACGGGTACCGACCGGGATGCTGCTTTGATGCAGGGCAGGATCAAGAGGCAGATTGGGACCTACTTCCAACGCTGGGCGGGACTGAAGGACGAGGCCCCGACCCTGGAAGAGATTTTCAAGTTCACTCGCGAAAATTATTCGGCTCTTCAATGTCCCCAACTCATCAAGCTCGAGGTTGGTAAGGGGATGATCCAGCTCTTGAAGTCTCCCAAGCCCGTGGAGTTGATGGGACTTGGAAGTACGAGCGTCCCCATCATGTTGCAGAACTCAGGCTCCGAGGGTGTCAAGGTTGAGCTTCGCTCCCTATCGGAGGATGTGGAGATCGAGCCGATGACGGTGCGCTTGAACGCAGGGGAAAGCGCCGGACGCTTTCTGATCGTTTCCGCTGCAGGGTATCAAGCCGACTCTATTCGCTTCCAGGTAACAGAAAAAACCGAAGTCTCTGTACCGGCTCGGGTTCGAAAGATGAGCCGACTCAAAGTCCGAGTCCTGGACGAGAAGGGAAGTGAGACGCCGGCTCGAATCTACCTCACCGGATCGGATGCCAGACGTCACACGCCCCTGGAGGCGCTGCCCCGAATCACCAATGCCGACTATGGACAGCCCTACGGAGGCGAGTACTACTTCTACACTGAGGGCCGCTTCAACTTGAACCTTCCTGCTGGAGAGGCTCTGCTGGAGGTGGTCAAGGGGCTCGAATACGCTCCAGCGGAGAAGCGGTTCCAGATGCCGGATTCGGGTGAAAAAGAAGTGGTGATCCAACTCGAGCGTCCCCACAACCTGGGAGCCAAGGGCTGGTTTTCCGGCGACATCCACATTCATGCGAACCTCTTCAGTGACACCCTGGTGCGACCCGATGACGTGATGCGGATTACCAAGGCCGAGGACCTGAACATTTCCCACCTCCTGGCCTGCAACGACACCGACGGAGCCATCACGGATCTGAAATACTTCGAGGGCAAGCCCCACGGGCTGTCGGAAGAGAACTACATCATCTACGTCAACCAGGAAATGCGAAACCTCAGGGTCTACGGACACATGGCTTTTCTGAATCTCAAGGAATTCGTCCATCCCTCCTACACTGGTTGGCCTCGTACCGATCAGCCCTTCGACTATCCGCCCAACTACGAGCTGGCCGTCGCGGCCAAGAAACAGGGAGCTGCCGTCACCTACGTGCATCCCGGTGCCACCCAGGAGTACCCGGTGGACATTGCATTGGGCGTGGCCGAGACCATCGACGTCATGTGTCAGGGAGACGAAGAAAAGAACACGGCTGACTGGTACCGGTTGCTGAACTGCGGCTTCAAGTGTGGTATTTCAGCCGGAACCGACTGCTTCCTGAACGCTCCCTATCACCTTCTGGCTGGAGCCGGTCGTGTGTACGTACAGACAGGGCCCAAGTTGACCTACCAGGGATGGATCGATGCCTACCGTGAGGGAAAGAGCTTCGCGTCCAACGCACCTCTGCTGGAGTTCAGCGTCGACGGAAAGGGAGCGGGAGAGGAGATTCGCTGGAGCTCAGGCTCTCGCAAGGTCCAGGTGGAGGCACGGGCGGTTTCGCATGTTCCCATGAAGAGCCTCGAGGTCGTAGTCAATGGGCAGCCTGTTTTTACACAGAAAGCCAGCGGGGACGGGAAGCTGGCGCAGCTCTCCAAGGAAGTCGAGTTGACGGATAGCTCCTGGGTCGCCGTCCGAGTCCGTGGAGATGCGCATCGGATGGTGCCCAACGACAAAACACTCTACGCTCATACCAGCCCAGTGTATTGCTACCGGGCGGACCGACCGATCCACTTCCGAAAAGACGCCGAATATTTCATCGAGAAAATCGATGTCCTCCTCGGCAAGGTCGAGCGCAATGGGTTGTTCAAGGATGCCGCCCAGAGGCAAGAGGTCGTGGACCTGTTTCACAAGGGACAGAATGTCTATCGGAAGATTGCCAGGGAAGCGGAACGGTAGAAGAAAATCCCAAGATACAAGATACAAACAAATTCCAAATCACAAGCTCCAAATCGCAAACCGCTTCAGACAGCTCAGGATCGAGATTGAAGGCACGCTGGTCTCAGCTCGATACGCGGCTCTTCGCCCTCGTTTGGTGCTTGTGATTCGTAATTTGGAATTTGTTTGTATCTTGTATCTTGGGATTTTCTCAAGACCTAGGCTTCCTTCGTCAGTTCCTTGTGTTTCCGGAAGATGCCCAGGCAGACCCCCAGCCAGACCACGACGAAACCTACGTTTACCAGTGCGAAAGCCGCGATCCCAAAGGCGAGGCTGGTTCCGATGAACACAACGCCGGCCTGCAAGGCATCACCGGTACGCCCGAAAAAGGTGTCGATGGCCGCCTTGGCTTTGTATTTCACCTCCCGGGAGGTAGGCAGGAACAGGGCTTGACGAACCGTGTTGTTCAGTGAGTAGTCGACACTGTTCTCGCCGATCTTCAAAGGACGGATGATGTTCAAGACGGGCTGAACCGCCGCGATGCCGTAGGTAAGCAGCGAGATGATCGGCCCTATAAAAAGAGAGCTGCGCACGCCTAGATACTTGAAGAAGCGCGACACCAGGAAGCTCTGTATGAGGAACGTCAGGAGGTTCGCCCAACTGTAGAAGGAGCCGTAGAACGCACCAATATAGTTACCCCGCTCACCTTGCAGTGCCTCTCCTGATCCAATCTCGGCCACTGCTGCCTGCTCTACCAGGCTGCCCAGGACGAACTCACCCACTGTATTCACCAGATTCAACAACAGAACGTGGAAGGCGATCAGCATCAGGTATCGGTTCTGCATCACCAGCTTGAAGCTGCCCTCCTTGCTCAGATGCTGCTGCGCCTTCTCTGCCTCCGCGGATCCTCGGCGTGTTTCCTGCCGATTCACTACCAGCGTCAGCAGAATGAACAGCCCCAATAGAGCCGAAGCCAGTGTCATCAACCAGTAGGGTCCCGTTACTTCGAAGAGACTAGCGGCCAGTCTGGCTCCCACCCAGGCACCGAGGGTTCCGCCGATACCGATGATCGGAAACAGCCGCTTGCCCTGTTCCTCGCTGTAGATGTCGTTGGCAAAGGCCCAGAACTGACTCACAACCATGAAACTGAAAACCCCGAGCCAGATGTAGTAGGCTACCCCGACTTCCATGCCCGCGTTGCCGGCAAGGATGAAGATCACCAGGTTGGAGATGAAAAAGAGGGTCATCCCAGAAAGCAGCCAGACCCGGTTGACTCTCGCCGCGAAGGCTCCATAAGCGGGTACGACGAAGACGAATAGAAGGGCCTGAGCGGCGCTCGAATAGCTTTTTATCACCGCTCCCGCCTGAGAAAGAATCAAGGCTTCTCGAACCGGTTTAAGGATGTAGTAAAGGCCCATCAGGATGAAGGCGTTGAGGAAAAGCAGAAGAACCGTTCCCCCCTCGCCTGCCTGGACCTTGCTGAACAGAGAGAGGAACCTCTCGAGGATGTTTTTCTTCTGATCTGGAGGGCGCGCAGTATTTGATTCTGACATGCGGAACCTAGCAGCCTGTCGGACTTTCGAGGTCACACCGAACGGGCATCATTAGTGTATGGCGAATCGATTTAGAACAGTAGATCGAGAGACTCCTTATCTGTTTCCTCCTTCGGTGCAGGAATGGCTGCCGGAGACGCATCTGGCTCGCTTCGTGGTGGAGGTGGTGAGCAAGCTGGAGTTGAGGAAGTTGGAGGATTCCTACACGAAACGGGGATCGGAAGGATACCATCCGGCGGTGATGCTGGCGTTGTTGTTTTACGGGTATGCGACGGGGGTGTTTTCGAGTCGGAAGTTGGAGCAAGCCACCTACGATTCGGTGGCGTTTCGCTACCTCGCCGGCAACACGCATCCGGATCACGACACCATAGCCCATTTCCGAAAGCGGTTTTTGGAAGAGCTGAAGCCGCTGTTTGTGGAGATCTTGCTGCTGGCCCAGGCGATGGGATTTCTGAAGTTGGGCCGAGTGAGTTTGGATGGCACGAAGGTCAAAGCCAATGCCTCCAAGCACAGTGCGTTGAGCTGGGGGCACATCCAGAAACTGGAAGCGCGGCTGCGAGAAGAAGTGGACGAGTTGATGCAGCTGGCCGAGGAAGCGGATGGACGAGAAGAAACGGAAGGGATGGACATCCCGGCCGAGCTGGCGCGGCGGGAAGCACGGTTGAAAGCGATCGATCAAGCGAAGCAGAAGCTGGTCGAGCGGGCGGCCGAGCGGCAGGCGGCCGAGCACGCCGAATATGAAGGGAAGGTGGCCAAGCGGCAAGCCCAGAGGAAAAGGGGAAACAAACCGAAGGGTCGCGAACCCAAACCGCCCCGAGGAGGAATCCGAGACCAGGATCAGATCAATCTGACGGATGAAGATTCTCGGATCATGCCGGTCTCGGGCGGGGGATTTGAGCAATGCTACAACGCTCAGGCCCTGGTGGATAACGACAGTCTGTTGATTGTGGCCGTTCATGTCACGCCAAACGCCAATGACAAGAAAGAACTGAAACCGGCCCTGGCGGCGCTGCACGCATTGCCGGAGTCGTTGGGTCGGCCCCAGGAGCTGCTGGCCGACAACGGCTACTTCAGTGGTGCCAACGTGGAGCTTTGTAGCGAGCATGCGGTCCTTCCCTATATTGCGGTCGAGCGGGAAGCCCACCACTTGCCGCCGAACGAACGCTGGAAAGAACCGGAGCCACCCGGGGAAGACGCCGATGCGGTGGAGCAGATGAGATACCGGTTGAAGACCCCGGCGGGTCGAGCCATCTACGGGCAACGCAAAGCTGTCCCCGAGCCCGTCTTTGGGATCATCAAATCGGTGATGGGCTTTGCGCAGTTCTCTCTCCGAGGAGCGGAGGCGGCAGACGGGGAGTGGACTCTGGCCAGCATCGCCTGGAATCTGAAAAGAATGTACAACCTCGCCTGCCGCCAGCCGAAGCTGGCCCGTGCCACCCTCTGAAGAGGTGGGCCAGGTCGTTTCAGCGGCCAAATCACCGCCGCAGATCAGACGATTCATCGATTTCGTGCTTGGTCGTGCAAGACTTTGGATCAAACGTCAAATTTCAGAAGTGCCTGTGAGTCAAGTCCGACAGGCTGCTAGGATAGCGTTCTGCTACTGATTTCGAAAGTCATTCCTCTTCGCGGAGATCTCATATGCCTTCCTCAAGCTACCTTGCCGCAAAGCACTCGACCCCGCTCAGGACCAGAGCCCTTCTGACCTTGCTCATGATGTGCGGGTCAGGATGTGGCCCCGACGAACTGAAGATTGAGACTCTGCCTCAGAGAGAAGCACTGGAAGGATACCGCGTGGAGTCGGTCTCGGGTGTCCGGGATGGTGACAAGCTCGAAGCTCGGGTCCTTTTGGCCGCTGGCCCCGACAGCTTGGAGATGCAGCTGCGATTTCGCATCGGTGTTCCTACCAGGCTGCAGTCGGGCCACTACTGGTGGATTCAGAAGGGAGTGAAAAGGGAGGGAAATGTCACCGAACGATCCGTGACCTTCCTGGGAGGCCAGTCGGACAGACCCAATCTGGGAGGGGTATTCGAACTGCATTCTGCCGATCGGATACCCCGGTATCGGGTTCGGCTGCCCACTGTCGAAATCGGGAGGCCGTGAGTCGCAGCCGAAGTAGATATTGGAGATAGCCTAGCAGGACTTCTCGTCTGGGCGTGGCGGTGGTCTCCAGGCCGCCGTGCATCGAGCCAAAGGCTCGAAAGGAAAAACTTCGGCCTGGAGGCCAAAACCGCGTTGGCAAATGAAGTTGCAGGTTAACCCCGCCACCGGCTGCGCCGGAACGCACAGGAAAGAAACTTTGTCTGTCTTCACCTCGATCAGTATTTTGCCAGCGAGATCAACAGAGCCGCGCGCGACTGTCAGGGTCTTTAAAATAGAGTCAAGTTCCGAGGAGAAAGCGGACCACAGCACAATTGTCTAGCGAAAGCCCAATAACGTTCCAGTTGACAAGGACCCCCACGCGCGAATCGGATCATCCCGGCAGGAAACCTCTGGCTCAACAAACGGAGAATGGTGCAGCTGACCGGTCGCTCCTCGGAAACGGGGTCCACCTTGCAGACACGTCAAGTCGCTCGCGGCTCTGTTGACTGCGGCTGCTTCCGGTACTCCTCGCTATTCAAGTTTCAGGTTGGTTCCGCCCCTAGGGATGCTGGCCCCGTTCGAGAAAGAAACTTCAGGCGGGGATAGGGGAGATTCTGCTGTTGTCCAGCTCGCTCCCGCCTTCGTCGTCCTCGACAGCCGGAACTGGGGTTCCTATTGCTGAACGGTCAAGTCGTTCGCGGCTCTGCCGGACTTGGCTTCGCAATGCTGGCAGTCTATTCGTGCACGGCAACACCTCTTTCCGAACACTGTTCACTGCTCACTGCACTACTACTCACTATTCAAGTCAGCTCAGTCCACGGTGACGGTGTCCAGCTTCCCCTTTTCCCGGGCCACACCGATGATCATCAACTCTAGTTCCTGGCTGTCGGAGCTGGTGAGCGAGTGCACTTCGTTCAGGAGAACGGGAACAGCATCTCCTCCGGCGAGGCTGACGGATTCTTCATTCCCGCCTCCCCCTAGCCGGAAACTACCGGTTCCCTTCATAATGTAGAAGACCTCTTCGACCCCCTCATGCCGGTGTCGGCCGACAGAAGTGCCAGCAGGGAGGAGCAGGTGATCAATGTAGGCCCAGTTGGTCGAGAAAACCTCGGGCTCCAGGACTCGACGGTAGCGCACGGTTCCTTTCCCGCCGTGCAGTTCCTGAAACGGCTTGAGTAGATCCTGCTTGAGTCGGATGGTGATGAAGACCGGGATGGGATCTCTGGGAACGCCCACGCGATCGTCGTCTAGATTGAAAGCGTCGTACTTGCCCTTCACGCTGGACACGGCGATATTCAGCCACTCGGTTGGCTGATTGGTGGGATTGTAGATTCCGTGGGAGTGGCCCATCAGACAGGGCGCTCCCGCCGGACCTTGAACCAGTGATGTCCGTCCGTCGATAGTGAACTCGGCTGCGTTGTCCAGGATGACGTACATCTCCTCGATCTTGTTGTGGAAATGGTGCCCGATCCCACCCTTGGGTAACAGCACCCCGCGGTGGACGAAAAGCAGGTTGGTGTTGAGAGCAAAGCGGTCGACCAGCCCCATATAGGCCATCTCTCCGGCGCCGCCGTGGACCGCATTAACGTAGTTGTAGCTTTCTGGTGTAGTGTGCCTGATGCGCTCGACGAGAGACTCTCCGGCCAGCACAGGTGTGACTAGCAGGAAGGCCAGTAGCGAGATTCTCATGGTGACCTCTTCATCAACCGAGCTCACTGTAGGTTGAGCAGATACTCCTTCAATGCCTCGGCGTTGTTCAATCTGGTTTCTTTCGAACTGAAGAGAAAGGTAGCCGGGTTGGTTCTTATGCGTTCGAGCAGCATGGATACGGCATCAGGATTAGAGGAGAGCTCCGCGAAATAGCGACGCTTGAACTCCTGCCACTTGGCGGGTTCATGGTTGTACCAACGCCTCAATTCTGTCGAAGGTGAGAGCTCCTTTGGCCAGAGATCGATACTCGCGATCTTTTTCGTCAATCCTCTGGGCCAGAGGCGGTCCACCAGGATTCGAACGCCATCGTCCGCTTCAGGTTCCTCGTACACGCGTTTGATCCGGATCGACATCGATCACCGCCGCGAAGTAGTTGGCTCGGACGACTCAGCCGGTGCGGACCACCAGCTCCCGATTTTCGCCTTCCAGGGGAAGGTCCACCCAGGCTCCGGATCGGGCGTGGGAGACATGGAACCCGGCGATGGCCTCCAGTGTCTGGACCGCTTCAATGGCCGGATAAGGGAATGTTCCTCCATCGTCGAGCCACTGGACGATTTCTCCGACAGCCACATCCATCGAGGTAGCCTCCGCTCGAGGACTGGGCCACTCGTCCTGGCGTCCGTCCCAATACTGAATCTTCACCTCGTCCCCCCCGGTCGAGGCCCTTCCCTCGGTGCCGTTGACTGCGATCAGCATGGGCACCCGGGCGTAGTCCGTCGCATCCACCGTGGTGATGAGACCGCCCTCCAGGCACATCAGACCCCAACCTCCCGGATCCTGAAAATCGGATCCCCGACAATCCGGCTTTCCCGCCAGGTCCAGAGTCCCTGCAACGGCTTCCACCCGGCGTCCGGTGATCAAACGGATGGCATCGAAGACGTGGGTGCCGACGTTGCCCAGGCGTCCGCTGGGCCACTGGGCGGTGACCGAGGTCAGTTCGCCCAGTCCCCCATCGGCGATCAGATCCCGCAGACACCGGTAGTTGGGATTGAAGCGGCGGTTGTGATTGATCACCAGCAGGGAGCCTGCGTCCTCACAGGCCTTGACCATGTTCTCTCCAGCCGCCACCGTCGGCGAGATGGGCTTCTCGCAAAGGATGGCACGGACCCCTCGCCGTGCACAGGCGACCGTGATCTCTTCGTGCACCGGCGTGTAGGTGGCGTTGCCCACGATGGCCAGGTCCTCCTTCTCTATCATCTCTTGCCAATCGGCGTAGGTCCGGATGCCGGTTCGCTCGGTGAAGCGTTCCCGTCGCCCCAGGTCGCGGCTGCTGCCAGCGACCACCTCCACCTTGGGATGCTTGGCCAGAGCCTCGATATGGGTTCCGTCCAGGTCCTCTACCAGTTGACCCAGGGCGTCTCCGGAGACCTGGTCGGCACCGCCGATGTAACCGAGGCCGACGACAGCTGCTCTGTAGGGTGTGTTTGTCATCTATCTTTCCTCCCGTCGGCACTACCGCTGTTGGATTGATTCGTTTTCCGAGCGGTGATTGTACTTGAACTGGACGCTAGAAGCACTCGCGGCATTCTCGAAAGGACCAGAAATGTTCGCTAACTATTCTCTCTTTTCGATAGCAGGAAGGGGCCATGTTGTCGCGGCCGCTCGCCTTGACATGCATGTGCATGCATACTAACATGAAGCTATGCGAACCACGGTTGAGATAACCGACGAACAGCGGGCTCACCTTCTCAAGCTGGCAACCGAACGTGGTGAGAAGGGATTCTCCGGACTGGTACAGGAAGCTCTTGAGCTGTATCTCAGGGAGAATCAAGCTCGCCGAGAACGTACTACTGCGGCTCGCGCCACGCTGGGCTCCTTCACTGAAAAGGAAGCGGAACTACTCCGTCAGTCGGTGCGGGATTTGAGGGGTCGTTGGCGTTGATCGTAGCCGATACGGACGTTTTGATCGACTCCCTGAGGGGAACGGAGCCGGCGCGGAGACGAATCGACCAGGAGCTTTCCGCTGGGCATCTCGCGACCACCGTCGTTACCGCGTTTGAACTCCTCTCAGGGGCACGAACGACGGCTCAGCAAACCAGAATCGAGAGTTTGCTGGGCGCTATGACCATATTCCCATTGGAGTTTATCGCCGCTGACATCGCGGCGCGTATCCGGCGCGATCTCGAGTCGAGAGGTGAGGGGATTGGCATGGCGGACTACCTGATCGCGGGCATCTGCCTTTCACGAAACGCCATGCTGCTGACCCGGAACCGGGGACACTTTCGGCGTATCCCGGGCCTGCATCTGGCGACCCTCAGCCGGGACGAATCCTTCGGAAACTGAAACGCCAGCATCCTTGGCAAACCCTGATGGAGCAGGACCCGATCCGTTGACGGTCGAGCGAACACTGAGTAGAGTGCAAAAATGACTTACAAGTGCTTACTCACAACCGCCGTCTGTTCCCTCCTGATGCTCTCGGTCCAAGCGAAGGAAAAGGTCATGATCCTGAGCTGGGGGGATGTTATCTGGCAGCACCGTGGAGAGGGGACCGCACAGCTGGACACGCCTGATAAGGTCCGCGAAGCTGCTCGGATCTGGAAGGCCAGGGGAGTCACGAAGGTCTTGTTCCGAGTTGACGACTTTCGAATCATCCTTTTCCACGAGATCAAGGTAGCCTCCAATAACCCCTATATCCAGGAATGGGCCAAGGTCTCCAAGAGGGCCTGGGATGAAGGACTTCTGAAGGTTGCCGTCGAGGCCATCCATCAGGAGGGGATGAAAGTCGATATGTGGGTCACGATCTTCGACGAGGGATGCCCTCCGGATGTCCTTTACTCCGACTCCGCTTTTTTCTCCTGGCAGTCCCGTTTTACGAAGGACAACCCTCAATACCTTGCCTGCGATCGGTCGATCACTCCGAATCAACGGAAGCACCACTGGGGTGAATTGGAGTGGGCCTATCCCGAGGCCAGAAACTACATGTTGGGCGTGATTCGAGCCTTCTCCGATCCTTTTGACTTCGATGGCGTCTTCCTGAGCGTGCGTTCCCATGCGCCTCCTGCCGAGCATGCCGACCAGTTCGGTTACAACGAACCGGTGGTGAAGGAATTCCAGCGGAGATATGGCAAGAACATCCTCCAGACCAGCTTCGATCTCGAGAAGTGGAGAGATCTCAGGGGTGAGTACTTCACAACCTTCCTGAGCGAGGTCAAGAAGCACGTCAAGAGTAAGGGCCAGACCCTTTCTATCGGGGTGGCCCAGGGAGACTATGTCGGTCCTCCCTTTGGCAATATGAAGCTGCAATGGCGTCAATGGGTGTCCAAAGGGATAGTCGACGAACTGGTCATCGGCCACATCACCAACGAAAGAGCGCGCTATCCGAATCGGACCCAGAGGGCAATGGGGTACATCCATAATCAGGAAGAAGGAGTGGGGCTGCCACCCATCGAGGAAGCTGTGCGAGACGACTACGGTCCGCTTTGCCTGAAGCATGCAGTCGGACTCTACCTCTCGCCACGCAGCTTCAATCTCAGCTTCGAACATCCCAGTTATGGCAGGGGCAAGCAGGATCCCAAAGAGACCGAGAGGCTCATCCAGGCTTTCGAAGAGGATTCCGGAGTGAAGGGGATTCTCTACAGCTACAGTGAGGTGATGAAGAACCCTTGAACGGCCTACGGTCCTACTCTGGTTCCGGTGTCTCGTTTTGTCTTCTGCTCATGGCAGCTTCCTGCGGCAATTCCGGTTCGACTGTCACGACCGGTGCGGCGGCTCCCATGGGTCTGTCGGCGTTGACGGTTAACGGCAGCATCAACCCACACGGGGTCCCGACTAGATACTACTTCGAGTACGGCACGTCTTTGTCCTATGGACACAGGACCGACCTGAGTGAGCTTCCACCCAGTCTGTCCGCCTACTACCACGAGAGTTGGGACCGGGGCCTTGGTGGCTGGGATACCTGGGGGATGGAGAAGACGCACCATCCTAGTGGAGGGCACGCCAATGGCTTTTTGAGGATGTCGGAGCCGACCATCAACAATGATTTCAATCACACCATGGCCGACGTCTTACATCTTGTGAGCTTCTTCTACGGAGGTCCGTCGTCGAACCCCAGCAGCGCCGTCCTGGGTGGTGGGGATGCCGACTTCCGAGACGCTCGCGTCACACTCTGGGCGCGCGGGAACGAGTGGAATCCCAACGGGTCCGAGCTGATCTGGTGGACCCAGAGCCAGAGCAATATCGAGCTCAGGGATGGGAAGGACTTCATGCGCGCCAATTGGGGCTACACCGGGTTCAGCCTCACCGATTCCCTTCTGGACGGCCAGTGGAACCGGGTCGAGTACAGACTGCTCAATGACACCTCCCAGTGGACCTACGGAGGCAGCAATCACGGACTGCACGGGAGGAAGAAGTGGCCCTACTGGACCATCGATCAGGTCCAGGCTCACATCAACTGCAATTTTTTCCATTTGGCCGCCGGAGTCGATCCCCATCGTCCACCCACCGGATCGGTTGATTTCGACGAGCTAGAGATCGCCTATCGCAACGAGTCTCTGGCCTATCCCAGCAATGGGGGGAACCTCACCGATTGGCCTCGGGATTCCCGGCAGGATCCGACATTGCTGACCGACGGATGGCGTCACGGCAAGGGCCGGATGTGGCACAGTGTCGAGAATCCGGCCGAGCCACAAGAGTTCACATTTTCCTTCGAATCACCGGTAACGATCGACACGGTTCAGATACATCAGAACCCGGAGTGGCCCGGCAAAGACGTCGAGGTACTGGTGTCGGAGGACGGCTCCTCCTACCGATCCATCCTGAGTCAGGTCCTACCGGAAAGCGGCAGCCCCAACGCGAACTTCGCCTTCGCCGTGGATCACGGGATGGCGGCAAGGGCGAGTCATCTGAAGATTCGACTCACATCCGGCTACCAGACCCGCCATTGGGGATTGGGGGAGATTGAGCTCTTCGGCAGCGGTGCCACGCTGCGTCCCGATGACGATCTTTACCATGTGAATGCCGACCTTTACGGTCTGGAAGCGGGCGTGACCTATCACTATCGCCTGGTCGCCATCAACGAGCACGGTACCTCCTACGGTAGAGATCAAACATTGACCTTGCCGCTCACGAATCAACCGTATGTGCTGACTGGCGCGGCGAGCCGCATCCAGGCGTCAGACGCGAAGGTTCAAGGAAGAGTCAATCCTCTGGGACTTCCCAGCTACTACTATTTCGAATACGGAAAAGACGAGACCCTGGGGTCCAGCACCGCTCTCCGTTACGCCGGACTCGAGGAGACGCCGAGGACGGTCAATGCCAATCTCCAGGACCTGGATAGCGCGACCAACTACAACTATCGAGTGGTGGCCATCAATGGGAGCGGTACCAGCTACGGAAGCCGAAAATCCTTCACCACAGACCCCTGACCACCCCCATCCAACAGAGCCGCGAACGACGTGACCAGATAGCAATATGAGGCCGGTTTCCGAGGAGAGAGCCGGACAACAGCACGATCGACCCGATCCCCGACGCGCCTAATTCCTACTGAGGACTGTGGCAGAAATCGCAGCCGTTGGGTGCGGCTCGCTGGGCGTGGCAGTCCATACAGAATTCCATCGAAGTCGGCTTTTCCTTGACGATCAGGTCGCGTTCCGCAACCGGTCCGTGGCACTGTTCACAGGCCAGGCCTGCCTCTTGATGGTGGGACTGGTGCGAAAACCAGACGTATTTCGGAATGGTATAGATTCTGGCCCATTTCAGGGGTTTTCCCGAGGCCTCATGGGCCGCCAACTTCTGGATTGCCGGGCTCTCCTTTTTGACGCTGGCGTGGCAGAGCATGCATTGACTCTCAGGAGGGAGACCCGCTTCAAACCCGGGGGTCGCAATGGTGTGGCAGTTGAGACAATCGAGGCCGAGCTTGAGATGAACCTTGTGGCTGAAAGGGATGGGCTGTGGAGGGGGAGGCTCGGGGGACTCGGCAGAAGCCGGCGAGGTGCCCTGGGCCTCCAGGGCTGACAGGGAACAGAGCAGTAACAGGAATCCCAGGATCCACATTGCTCAAGGCAGTGCAAACGCTACGAACTCATCTCCAGACTCCGAAGTGCCCTGACCTCCGCCTGCGGCGATGACGACATATTGGCGTTCCTTGACCGCGTAGGTGCAGGGCGTCGCGAATCCCCCGACCTTGAGTTGGTGTTCCCACAACACTTTGCCGGTATTGGAATCGAAGGCTCGGAACTTATTGTCGAAGGTACCTCCCAGAAAGATGATACCTCCGCCGGTTGCGATCGCCCCTCCGGTGATCAGGGAGCCCGTCTTGGGGATACCTCGTGCTGTCAGTTCGGGGAACTCACCGACCACTTCACGCCAGGCGAATTCTCCTTCTGCGAGATCGATTGCGGTGAGGTATCCCCAGGGAGGCTTGATCCCGGGATAGCCCTCTGAATCACGGACCAGACGCCGCACCGGTAGGTGATAGTCGAAGGGTTGATCCTCCCTTGCCTCTGCCAGGGTGATGTGGTTTGTCCACTCGCTGGTGGGGACGAAAAGGCGCCCAGCAACAGGATCGAAGATGCAGCCTCCCCACAAGGCGCCGCCTCGGAATCCAGGGTGGATGAAGGTTCCCTGCAAGCTGGGGGGGGTGTAGGTTGCGCCGGTCCTGTTCTGGTCGAAGAGTTCTTTAACGGAGGCGTGAGCCTCGGGCGAGATGTCTGTGATCTGGTCCTCGGTGAAGGCCTGTCGGCTAAGAGGTGGAGGCTTGACCGGAAAAGGTTGGGTGGGCCACAACTCCTCTCCTGGTACATCCGACGGCGGGATAGGCCTCTCTTCTACAGGAAAGAGGGGTTCGCCCGACTCACGGTCGAAGAGGAAGACCATGGCCGTCTTGGTGACCTGGGCAACCGCATCGATCTTTTTTTCGTCTCGTACAACGGTGACCAGCGCCGGCTGTGCGGGAAGGTCGTAGTCCCAGACATCGTGATGCACGGTCTGGAAGTGCCAGATTCTCTTCCCCGTGAGGGCATCCAAAGCGAGGACGCAATTGCCGAAGAGGTTGGCCCCTTTGCGGTTTCCGCCGTAGTAGTCGAAGGCCGGTGAGCCGATGGAAGCGAAGACCCATCCTCGCTCGGTGTCGAGGCTCATGCCGGCCCAGTTGTTGGTCCCCCCAGCGGTCTTCCAGGATTCTCCTTCCCAAGTGTCATTCCCGAATTCCCCAGGCTTGGGGACGGTGTGAAAGATCCATCTTCGTTCACCGCTGCGAGCGTCGTAGCCGCGAATGTGGCCCGGGGCCTCCGGATAAGGACCCTCGCCTCCCCCGCCGCCAACGATCACCACATCCTGGTAGACCACGACCGGGCTGGAATGTCTGAAGGAGAGCCCTTTCATGTCGTGATCGAAGTTCTGCTTGAGGTCGATTTGTCCTTTTTGACCGAAGCTGGAGACAGGTTTGCCACTGCCTGCATCGATGCTGTAGAGCAAGTCCTTGACTGGAAAGAAGATCCTCTCGTGCTCTGGTTGTGCGGGATCCTGCCAGTAGGTGACAGCGCGGTTGGCCCCAGGGGAACTTCTCAGTTCCTCCCCTTCGAAAGGGTCGAAGCTCCAGATCAGCTGGCCGTTGGAGGCGTCGAGGGCCTGCAGCTTGAGGCGTGCGGTGGTGAGGTACATTACGCCATCGACCACGATCGGGGTGCACTCGATCGTCGTCGCCGGTCGCTGAGAGGCGTCCTCGGTGTGGTGTACCCAAGCCGGCTTCAACTGCGCGACGTTGGTGGTATTGATCTGGTCGAGCGAGGAGTAGCGAGTCGCTCCTTGATCACCCCCATAGACCGGCCAGTCGTGTCCACCGGTATCGGGTGACGGCTCCCGGCTGCACTGAAGCGCCACAAGCAGCAGCGGAATAGCGAGCAACAAAGTGGCCAACGTACAGCGATCGTCAGGTTTCGGCTTCATTGACCACTTTCCTCAAGAAGCAAGAGTTTTGCAAAATGGAGACTCCCACGTAGCAGCGGAAAAGGATACCTGTTGCAGCCCTGAAACTGCAAGAAGCGGTCAAACGTCGAACGTTTGACCGCCTGAAATGTTGCCAGGGGAAGCAACCATCAATGTAAGAGCAAAACAGAGCCGCGAACGACTTGACTCGTCAGCGATATGATCCCCAACTCCGAGGAGAGAGCCGGACAACAGCACAATCTCCCCGCGCTCAGCCACAGTGTCCTGCGGAATGATCCAGTCGTCTTCCTTGGCCAAATTGCTACTTAGACGGACTTTCCCCGGCCAGTCTGCGATTCGCGCTGGAAGTCAGGAGAGAAACCACGAGATAGGCCAAGACGGCTATGCCGAAGCCGATATAGACCTCGTGCCAGGTTGTCCAGCCTGCTCGTTTGGCGAAATGCCAGGCAGTGACCGTTGCCGAACCCAAAAGGATGCAGGAAAGGGCACCAGCGGCAGTGCCGCCTCTCCAGTAAAGGCCTATCAGCAGGGTTGGCAAGAAACACGCTGTGTACAAAGATCCGGAAAAGCCCGTGACCTCGACTATGTCGCCGAACGGATCCAGGGCCAGCGACATACCGACCAGGGAGATCAGTGCCACCCAGATTCGGGTACGAGTCAGGATCCTGGGATCGTCATCGCCCACCAGGACGATGTCCCGGCCTACCGAAGAAGCTGCCACCAGGAGGACGGAATCCAGCGATGACATGGCCGCTGACAGCAGGACCAACAGGAAGAATGCGCTGAGAGTGGGTCCGAGCACTTCGGCCGTACCCAGCAAGTAGGGGGTCACCAGATCGGAGTCGCTGATCGCGTCAGCAGGGATCAGTGCCCGGGCAAAGGCTCCAACTGGCAAAAGGCAGAGGTAGGTGATCAGGATCAGCAGGGGGGCGACGATTCGTGCGACGGCCAGAGCCTTCTCGTCCCTCAAGCCGTAGATCCTGGACACCTGGCGCGGATCCAATAGCATCTTCATGCCGCCGGCCACCGCAAGGCCGAACATCGCCATGAACGGCATCTTCCCCTCCCAGGACACCAGGGCGGGATCCTGCTGCTTGATATTCTCCAGGATCGCCGCCAATCCGCCTCCCTTGTAGAGAACGGCAATGATCAGGACCACGGCGCCGGCTGCCATGAGCACACCCTGGACGGCGTCGGTGAGTACAACCGAGCGAAAGCCTCCAGCAAGGGTGTAGGCAGTCACCACCAGAAAGATCGCGATAATGGCCACCTGGTAGTTCAGTCCCAGGAACTGCTGAAGCGCCAGAGCAGATCCCTTGTAGACGGCTACCAGGTAGAGCACCGCCGCTCCCAGGACGACGAATGCCGCACAGCGGCGCACAGCCGGTGATTGGTAGCGGTGACCCAGGAAGTCGGGCACGGTGAGGGATTTGAATTCGAGCGCTTTGATGAAGAATCTAGGAGCGAAGACGTACCACGCTAGGTAGCAGCACAAAACGATGACGACTCCCTTGATGTACCAGACCAGGCCTACATCCCAACTCTTTCCAGCATGTCCCACGAAGCTGTTGGTGCTAACAAAAGTCGCATAGAACGAAAGCCCGATGACCCAGCCACCCAACTTGCGTCCACCAATGAGGTAGTCGTCCAGACCTTGAGTCTCGCGCTTTGCAGTCCAGCAGTGATGAGCGAGCAGACCAAGATAGAGAGCTGTGAAGACGAGATGCAGCCAGTGTTCATCGAGCCAATTCATTTTCTAATATTTCCCAGCTTGATCCATTTGCATTTAGTCTATTCCGGGTGGCTCTCGCAGGTGGAGACAATCCCGAGTAACACTCACGCGAAGTAGAGATACACGACAGCGAGAATAGCAAATACGCTCGACCAGATTACCGCCCACCGGGAATCGCGCTGCGCAGCCAGTTGCTCATGGGAGAGTGCATCCGCTCTGTCCCCAAACCAAAGGACCGAGTCCGAGCCAAGCTGGAAGTGAGCACGGCCTTCCCCTATCGTGCACGGGGGTTTGTCGGATTAGGCGGGCGACCCTCTTGTGCCGAGCCTTAGACCGAATTGTGCAGATCGTTAGTAGCAGTGCGAGAACAGCGCCTATCCCGATGTATAACATGTCTTAGCTCCAGTCCTTTTATGGATCTCGACAGTACCTGCGTACACTTCACCGAAAATCCGTACCCCGAACCAAATGATTTGTTCAGGGGCGTGCGCTTAGTAGAATTGAGAAAAGTCTCTACGGATTCACCCACGTTTTTTCGTAGGTACAGGTAGCGAAGGGGTGCTGCAAGCTCTGGGGGAGCTGTCAGCTCGGCAGATCCGTCGGGCCTCGCAGGGACACAGGAAGTCCGAATCGCAAGCGAGAGAAAAGCGTCAGAGTCGATTGGCAGGTTACGTCCATGGCAGAAAATGCCCAAGGAGAAATCAGCAGGCTCCTGGGCGAGATCGAGCGGGGAGGCGGTGATGCGAAGGAGAGGCTTGTCGCGCACGTGGGTAAGGAACTTCACAAAATGGCCTGGGGCATGTTGGCAAGGGAGCGTGCCAACCACACCCTACAGCCCACTGCGCTGGTCCATGAAGCCTACCTGAAGCTGTTCCTGGTCAGACCACTGAAGGCCCACGATAGAGCCTTCTTTTTTGCTTCTGCTGCGCGAGCAATGCGCCAGGTGTTGGTGGACTATGCCCGAAGAATCAAGGCCCGTCCCGAGGGAAATCGAGTCGAGTTTCTCGATGCAGTCTCAGACGCAGTGAAGAGCACACATCGAGTGGAGGTCCTGGATCTTCACATGGCCCTGGAAGAGTTGGAACGAATCCATTGCCGACAAGCGGCGGTGGCCAACCTTCGGTTTTTCGGAGGCTTGCAGTGGCGGGAGATCGCCACCTATCTGGAGGTTTCGACTTCCACGGTCGAGAAGGATTGGCAGCTTGCCAGAGCCTGGCTGTTCAAGCGGCTTGAGGGGGAAAGAGCATGACACCTGAACGATGGGAGCAGATCAGCGAAGTCCTCTCCGTGGTGTTGGATCAGGACCCCAGTGAGCGTTCCAGATACCTGAAGGAGACCCTTTCAGACGACCCGCAGCTGCTCCACGAGGTGCTACAAGCACTGCAAGACATAGAGACAGCCCAGAGCGATTGCTTCCTGGAGGCCCCGGCGTGGATAGTGGACGACATACCGCTCGCCCTTCCAGACTTCGGGAGTTTCAGCCGGATCCAATACATAGGTCATGGCGGGATGGGTGTCGTCTACAGGGCGTATCACAACAACCTCGACATTTGGATAGCGCTGAAGTGGAGCCTTCCCAGTCATCTGACAACTGCGGATGACCGGGAACGATTCAGGAGGGAAGCCCAAAACATGGCAAGGCTCAAGCATCCCAACATCGTGCCCGTTCACGAAACCGGCGAACACGAGGGTAGGCCCTATTTCACCATGGATCTCATCCATGGCGAATCGCTCCAAAAGCAGCTGGATACCTATCGTGAGGAGCCGCCGGCTGGCATCAGACTCCTGGAAGCGGTGTCCCGGGCCGTGCACCATGCGCATCAGAGACAGGTTCTGCACTGTGATCTCAAGCCTGCCAACATTCTCCTGGACAGGAGGGCACGACCTCATGTCACAGACTTTGGCCTGGCCCGTCGCTTGAGACAGCAGGCACCAACAGGGTCCTCAGGATCGATCGAGGGAACAGTCAACTACATGTCGCCGGAACAGGCGGCTGGTGAGGAGCTGACAACCGCTAGCGACGTGCACGGACTTGGAGGATTGCTGTACGCACTGCTCACAGGTGGAGCATCTTTTCGGGGAGACACTCCTGGGGAGACGTTGACACTGGTAAAGGAGCAGATGCCCAAGGCGCCGAGTCTGACGAATCCCAGAGTTGATAAGGACCTGGAAGCTATCTGTCTGAAGTGTCTTAGAAAGGATAAAGCGGAACGTTACGGGTCTGCCTATGGCCTTGTACAGGACCTGGCGCGCTATCGAAGAGGGGAAAAGACGACGGCAAGAGTTTGGAGCCGAAGAGAGCGGCTCATCCGCTGGTGCCGCAGGAACCCCGTCGTGACCAGTCTAGTCGCAGCCATGGTCACAATTGCGGTACTCGCCGTCGCCATGGCCTTTTCAATCGTCCAGGCCCGCAAGGCAGCTCAGCTAGAGACGCACCTGAAAAGCATCCCCTTTGCGGCAGGTAATCTGGCCTCTACTGCGCTTTTGCAGTTGAGGGATCTGAGCAGGCCAGTCGAGCTGGCTGCCTCCGATCCCAAGTTGGCAGTCCTGCTGGCAAAAGAAGACCGTGATGGCCTGCGGCTCTATCTCGAGAAGGCCTGTAGTGAAGTGCCCAGCCCTTTCGAGACCTGCTTCGTTCTCAACAAGGATGGGGTAATCATTGCGCGTCTAAGACCTGGGCAAGGTGACCGCCCTGCTGACGCCACCGGCGCCAGCTTCAGTTGGCGGGACTATTTCCACGGGTCAAAGTGGCACATGGTGCATCAGCTCAAAGGACATCCGTTCACGGCAGCAGAGGAGCAGCTTAAGAGGAGAGGAAGACAATCTATCCACATCTCACGAGTCTATCGTGGAAAGAGTGATGCCCTCTACAAGTTCGCCATCTCGGCACCGATCTGGGACAACAGGGAGATATTCCTTGGCGTCATCGCGACTTCAGTGACCACCGACGCAACCATGGGGTTGGTGACCCTGCCCGATGACCGTGTCGTCGCCCTGATTGCGCCGAGGGATGTCGAAAGTGCGGAGGGCGATCTGCGAAGTGAAGTGGGCCAGTATGTTGTCTTGTTTCATCCGGCCTATGGATCCGGAGTTCCGCCAGTTGACTTTCCAGTTGGGCACCGGTCTCCTCTCCCACAGTATCCGTGGTCCCATACGCCGGAACTAGAACAACCCAATTCGAATCTGGACCTTCCGCCGAGTGATGATTACCGAGATCCTGTCTCCTCGGTTGACCAGGTTTACCGGGAGCGTTGGATTGCCGGTTTCGCGCCGGTCGGTAATACCCATTTCTTTGTTATCGTCCAACAGCGTTTCGAGGAAGCTCTACGACTGAATCCAACTGTTCTCCGGCGTCTGTGGTTGTGGAGCGTCTCGGTCTGCTTTCTCTTGGTCGTAGCAATCTTGGCAGTGGTACTGTGGAGCCGCATGGATGCTCGGAAGTTGGGAGAAGGTGAGTTCCTGTAGTATCCCCTTTTCCCTCACTTCGGGCCGCTAGAACAGGCCCTCAATCTACTGGGGGGCTCTATCGAGGTAGGATCAAAACACAGCCGCGCACGACTTGAGTGGTTTGCAACCTGAGCCAAGTTCCGAGGAGTAAGCGGGACTGCCGTGTTCACCGGAATTATCCGACGTGGCCGGTGGAGAGATTGATCTCAAGATCGGACGTAGCTGCGTTCTCCAGGCCGAGGCAAGGGGATAGTGGGTTGGAGCCCTTTCTGCCTTCATCCAAACCTGCTAGGATCGCTCCACTTAAAAGCTGGAGATACGACTATGAGGCAGCCAAATCGTGTGAAAGCGGCCATCCAAGAGAACCGCGTTGCATTGGGTTACGATCTGCACTTTCCCTCCACCCACATCATCGAGATCCTGGGGCCTCTGGATTTCGATTTTGTCTGGATCGATGGAGAGCACGGACCCTTTGGCCTGAACCAGGTTGAGGAGATCTGCCGTGCCGCCGAACTGGTGGGTGTCACGCCCATTGCTCGTGTACCCGATATAGGCTCCTCAACGATTCTTCAATACCTGGACCGGGGTATTCAGGGGATTCTGGGTCCGCACATTAATTCCAGGGCGAACGCCGAGCAGCTGGTTCGGGCCTGCTACTTTGGTCCGCAAGGGGAGCGCTCCTTCGGTGGGAATCGAGGAACAGACTACGGCTACCAGATTCCGGACATGGTCGCCTACTTGGAGCAGTGCAACCAAAACATGTTGGTTGGGGCCCTCTTGGAAGACCAGAACGTCGTCGAGAACCTGGGCGAGATCCTCACCGTTCCCGGCATCGACTACTTCAGCATCGGACCCAATGACTTCGCTCAGGGTCTCGGCTACCCGGGTGGGTCGGGGCATGAGACGGTGGTCGAGGCAATGGAAGCGGTCTACACTCGGATTAGACAGGCCGGACGGCACGTCGGTCAGGATGTCATGGCGAGCATCCACGTAAAGGAGATGCTCACTGGATCGGGCAGGAACTTCTTGGAGCGATCACGATAGAGTTCGAGCAAAGCCGCGACCGTGAGGGACTGGGCCTTGCGATCCGAAGCGATTCTCGCGATCTCTTTAGAACGGAGCAACATGGCAGAAAAAGAAAATAGGGTTCTGGTGCAGCAGGGTTATCAATGCTTTAAGACCGGCGATATGGAAGGCCTGTTGAGCCTGTTTTCAGCTCAGATTGATTGGGAGCTTCCTGAGGTGGAAGGCTTGCCTTTCTCAGGTCACCGCAAGGGCCGAGATGAGGTAGCGGATTTCTTCAGATTGGTCCGAGAGGCACAGGAATCCCTGGAGTTCGACCCAAAGGAGTACGTTTGTGAGGGGAACCAGGTGGTCGCGATTGGGTACTACCGATGGAGGGTCAGATCTACCGGCAAGACCTTTGAAAGCAACTTCGTCCATGTCTTCACGATAAAAGAGAATCTGGTGGTCGGCTTCAGAGAGTTTCTGGACTCCGCAGCTCTCGCCGCCGCCCATAAGTAGTGGGTGACCGCATTCCGTCACGCAAGTTCGAGAACACTTGTCCATTCCAAGGGGATCAGTGTCTCCGACATCCGGGCGTTTTGCATTGACCGTCGGTTAGCTGCTAGCTCGCTCATTCTGAGAATTTTGCTCTCACATTTTTCTGGAAGCGTCGGTTCGGTGGGGACCATAATTCGGAAAGCTCAGGAACTGGTCAAGTTGGCGAAAAGATAATAGCCCGCTCTTGGCTCTAGGGCAGCGGGGCTCCCCGGGGTGGTTGAGGGGTCGCTCTCAAGGAGGCCGCTTTAGCGGTCTGGCGCGAAGCGCAATAGACCGGTCCTTTAGGGCCGGGTAGCCGAGCAGGTGGATGCCGGAGCCTGCTTTAGCGGGCTTCTCGAACAGAGGCTTCAGCCAGGCCGAAGGGCCCCAATGGCTAAAGCCGCAACTCGAGAAGGACCTTGAAAGGCCCTTCCGAAGGGGTGGTGTGGCGGCTGACCCCGGCGTAAACACCGGGTCTATTGCGCTCCGCGCCAGGCCGCTGAAGCGGCCTCCTACACAGGGCAACAAGGCAACGATCGTTAGCGCGCAATCGATGGGAACTAAAATTCCAAATATTTTTGGCTAGAATTAGAGGACCTCATATGACAACCGAACCTGCAAGTCTCTTCACAACCACCGATTACCTTGTAGTCGTGGTCTACCTTCTGATCGTGGTCGTCGCTGGAAGCTGGGTAGGTAGAGGTCAGAAAACGGTGGGCGAATACTTCCTGGCTGGACGAAGTATGCCCTGGTTGGTGGTGTCTCTATCGATCGTGTCGACCGATCTGAGCGCTATCTCCTACACCGGGGTGCCTGCCTGGATCTGGGCCAAGGACCTGAAGTATACGATGGGGATTTTCCTGCTTCCTCTCGTTCTTCTCTTCATCCTGGTTACCTTTATTTCGATCTTTCATCGGCTTCAGGTTTTCACGACCTACGAATACCTGGAGCACCGATTTCATCCGATAGCGAGAAGCGTGACCTCGGTGCTGTTCCTGGGACAGAGGGGTGTCTGGCTGGCAACCGCGATCTATGCGCCCTCCTTGGCACTCTCTACAGTCAGTGGTTTCTCCATGTTGGGCTGCATCTTGACCCTCGGAGCCCTGGCTACCCTCTACACCGTGCTCGGCGGAATGAAGGCGGTGATCTGGACCGATTTTGTCCAGTTCATCGTCCTTGCAGGCGGACTCGTCTTCATGATCATTTTTCTCATGTCCTCCCTTCAGTGGGATGCCCCAGGTGTCTGGCAGCGGGCAGGAGAGCTGACGGGTAAGGTCAGCGGAACGCCCCACACCACCCTGGTGGACTGGTCGTTCGACCTGGGATCCGAGGCTACCGTGTGGTCGATTCTCTTTTTCCTCTTCTTCTACAACGTAGGCACTCTGGGGACCGATCAGGTGATCGTGCAACGGTATCTGACTGTCGATACCTTTCGTGGCAAGGCCAAGGCGGTCATGAGTGGGGGAATTATTACCATTGTCCTGGTCCTGGCCCTGGCCTCGCTGGGTCTACTGCTGGTGGTCTTCTACGACAAGAACCCGCATCTGGCTGCGGGCATCACGCGACCCGACATGCTCGTGCCCCATTTTGTGGCGTATGTCCTTCCGGTCGGGGTCAGGGGCATGATCCTGGCGGCTCTTCTAGCTGCCACGATGTCCAGCGTGGATTCGGCCCTGAACTCCTTCGCCACCGTGGGCATCATGGACCTGTATCGCCGCTGGGCCCGGGATCTAAGTGAGGCTCATCTGCTCCGAATGGGGCGTCTGTTCACCCTCGTAGCCGGAGTCCTGGCCACTCTAGGTGCCGTGTTCGTGAGCGGAATGCAGTCCACGGTTATAGAGACAGTAGGCAAGCTGGCTTCGACTTTCATAGGTCCCATCAGCGGTATGTTTTTCCTGGGTGTTCTCACCCGTCGAGCCAATACCTTCGGGCTGCTTGTGGGTTCCTTTTGTGGTCTTACTACCTCGATATTGGTGGCCTGGACTCCGATCAGCCAGGATGTCAACTGGATGTGGACGGCCCCCGCCAGCTCAGCGGTGACCTTCTCCGTCGGATATGTTGTCAGCCTTCTGCGGCCCGAGGCTAAATTGGATGAATCGGAGAAGGCGGCGTGACGCATTTGCAGTGGAAGATACCACGGCAGCAATGCTGCGGCTACCTGCCCCTTTTGCGGATGATGGGTTTCTGATTCCCCAAGCTCGATGACTCGGACTCCCCATTACAACTTGCCGGCGGACTCTCCTGCCTGGTCGGAAAGATCAATGCATCACCATGCCGCCCGAGACATTTAGCGCGATGCCGGTGACGTTGTCCGACTGCGCGAGGTAGACCACCGCCTGGCCAATGTCTTCTGGTGTTTGGGTACGACCCAGGGGAATGCGCTTGGAGACAAATTCCTGCAGTGCCGCTTCCCGATTGTCTCCCACGTTCTGGGCGCGCCTCTCGATCATGTGCTCGAGCCACATCGAAGTTCCCAGAATCCCGGGGCACACTGAATTGACCGTGATGTCATAGGGTGCCATCTCGAGAGCCAGCGATTGGGTGAAGCCGATTACCGCGGACTTGGAGGCACAATAGGCTGCAAGTCCGGCGCTGGGGATCTTACCGGCGATGGAGGCGGTGTTGATGATTCGCCCCCGACGGCGCTTCATCATCTCTGGGAGTACGGATCGGCAACAGAGAAAGACGCCCTTGAGGTTGACGTTTATGACGGCGTCCCATTGTTCCTCAGTCATTTCCACCGTGGGCTGGTAGTGGACGACGCCGGCGTTGTTGCACAGGATATCGACGGGCCCCAGTTCCAGAGAGACCGCTTCGAACATTTCCTCTATCTGGTTGGCCTGGGTGACGTCGACGGGCACGCCCATGGCCTTCACCCCCAGGCTAGTGAGGGTCTCGACGGTGTGGTGTACATCGGTTTCGCTGGAAAGAAGATATCCGCCGGTCCCTTGCGTGGGGCTGTAGAGATCGGCAACGGCAACGGCTGAGCCTTGATGGGCCAGAGCCAGGGCGATCCCTCGTCCGATCCCCCGGGCTCCTCCAGTAACGACAGCGGTCTTTCCCCTTAGCTCCATCTGCTGTGAATCCGACGGCTGCCTCGCCAGGAGCAGCCCGATCAATGTCCTCTATCGTACCCAATAACAGTGAACAGTGAATGGCAGCGGTAAGCGGTGATCAGTGACTGTTGGTCCCCCCCCAATACTGTTTACTGTCGATTGGGCACTGTACACTGCCCACTGTTCACTGTTCACGGCCCACTCCTCCAGGGCAAGGCATGGAAACAATAGACGTCGTAATCCTCGTCCTCTACCTGACTGTGATCATCAGCCTGGGGCTGTACTTTTCCCGCCGGCAGAAGTCGACCGAAGACTACTTCCTGGCTGGCCGAAACATGCCTGGCTGGGTGGTTGGCTTCTCCCTGATGGGAACGGTGGTCAGCAGCGCTACCTTCGTCGGGCACCCCGGGAACACTTTCAAGAACGACTTCTGGATGCTGTCCCTCTATCTTGCGACACCCCTGGTCATGACCCAGGTCGTTCGTATTCTGGTCTTCTATCGGCACAGCATCAAGATGAGTGTGTACGAATATCTGGGGGATCGCTTTGGCTACCCGGCCCAGGCCTACGGTTCTTTCGCCTTCGTCATGAGTCGCATCCTGGATATGAGCATGACCTTCTACTTCCTGGCCATTGCGGTCGCGTTTCTCTCCGGTTACGACATCTGGTGGGTCATCTTGATTCTAGGGCTTTTCACACTCGTCTATACCGTTCTGGGAGGTATTGCGGCCGTGGTCTGGACCGATGTCATCCAGGCAGTGTTGCTCGTGGGTGGTGGACTGCTCTGTGTCGGAATCGTGCTCTTTACTTCCGATTTTGGCCCCCAGAAGGTGATCTCCACCGCCTGGCAGGGAGGCAAGTTTGGTCTGGGAAGCTTTCAATTCAGCTTGATCGAGAACAATTTCTGGATCTTTGTGGTGGGGGGGGTGTTTCAGGCCTTCCAGTCTTTCGCCATCAGTCAGAGCGCGGTGCAGCGATATCTGTTGGCTCGTACCGATCGGGAAGCCAGGCGCAGTGCCATTGCCGGAGTCCTTTCTTGCATTCCGGTGTGGCTTCTATTCATGTTCCTGGGTGCCTGCCTTTGGGCCTTTTACCAGCTGGGAGGCAATTCGGTGCCAGCAGAGGTTGTTGCCGTCAAGGACAATATCCTGCCCTACTTCATCAAGACCGAGTTGCCCCACGGCATCATCGGTTTGATGCTGGCCGCTCTGGTGGCTGCCGCCATGTCCAGCCTGGATTCAGATTTGAATAGCGTCGCAGCGGTAGTGGTTCAGAACTTCTACCGAAGATTCCGGCCGAGGTCGACGGATCGGCAGCAGCTCGCTGTAGGGCGCTCATCCGTGGTGGTGGTCGGTCTAGCTTCCATCCTGATGGCCCAACAGTGGATCGGCATCGAGTCTTTTGTGGAGTTCGGAGTAGGACTGGCGTCGGTCTTCTCAGGCGGAATGGTCGGTCTTTTCGGCCTGGGGGTCCTCTTTCGACGCGCTACCGCGACCGGTGCCTATGCCGGGATAGCTGCTTGCGTTCTCTTGACGGGTTGGGCAACTCTGACACGGATTCGGTTGCCCGAAATGGAGGCACCTTTTCTCAATCTGGGTCCCTACAACTACACCTGGGTTCCGGTTCTGATCGGGATTCTGGCAAATCTGGCCTTGGTGGGTGTGGGGCTGGCAGTCAGTTTGCTGGGTGGGAGTACCCGAAAAGAGGCGTAGCTCCCAGTCGCGTTCCCATCCTTCGACGTTCCCCTCCAGCCTTCGAAATTCGCCTGTTCGACATTCTGCGGTTCAGCCTTCATCGGTTGCCTTCCCCAAAGCAAGGAAGAAAAGGCTAAATGACAAACCGCAAAACACCGAACAGGCGAACGCCGAAGTAGCGCTGTACTTACCCTTGTCACGAAAGATCGTAAAATGGTTGATCTCCAAGATCTCGGGTCGAGGGGCAAGAGGGAGTGCACTATAAGAACAACATGGCTCAAACGACGCATGCTCCCTTGCTCCTGATGGAGGGTATCTACAAGTCTTTCCCCGGTGTTCAGGCTCTGAGCGGCGTCAGCCTGGAGGTGAGGTCAGGTGAGGTCATGGCACTTGTCGGAGAGAACGGGGCGGGCAAGAGTACCCTGATCAAGGTCCTGAGCGGCGCTCACCTTCCGGACTTTGGCTCTATCCGAATTGGGGGAGAGCCTCAATCGATTGCCAATCCGGTGGATGCGCAGCGGGCAGGGGTGGCTGTGATCTACCAGGAATTCAACTTGATCCCGTCCCTGACCGCCCGAGAGAACATCTTCCTGGGTCAGGAGCGAGCCGCTGCAGGTTTCATCCTGCATCAGCAAGAACGTGAGGCAGCGGCAAAACTATTCCGGCGCCTTGGGGTGTCGGTTGACCCTGACTTGCCCTGTGGCGAGCTGACCGTCGCACAACAGCAGATCGTCGAAATCGCCAAGGCGCTGTCCTTGGAGGCCAGGATCATCGTGATGGATGAGCCCACGGCGACCCTGACTGGAGGCGAAGTAAAGAGACTTTTCTCGATCATTCGGGAGCTGAAGACTCATGAGATTGGGATCGTCTATGTGAGCCACCGGTTGCAGGAGATTTCCGAGATTGCTGATCGTGTTACCGTGCTTCGCGATGGCTTTCAGGTAGCCGTTTGCGAGCCCTCCACGGTTGTCCGTGAGGAACTGATCGAGATGATGGTGGGGCGAAAGCTGGAGAGTGAGTTTCCAGAACGGGAGGTTGAAATTGGCGTCAGCTGTCTCGAGGTCGAGAAGCTGAGTCGAGGACAGCAGGTCAAGGACGTTTCCTTCTGTCTCCGCAAGGGAGAGGTGGTGGGAATGACGGGACTGGTGGGCGCTGGTCGCACCGAGACTGCCCAGCTGATCTTTGGCGCGAGGCAGTGTGACTCCGGCTCCATGCGGCTCAATGGGCAACCCTTGACGGTTCGGAGTCCTCGTCAGGCTATTGAAAAAGGCATCTGTCTCCTGTCGGAAGACCGGAAGGCGGAGGGATTGATTTTGAAGCACTCGCCGCTGGTCAACTTCGGCCTCCCGAATTTGTCTCGTTTTTCCCGGCTCGGTTTCGTTAGTGGTAAGAGGGAGCGATCTGCCTTTGGGCGTTACGCGAAGAGCCTGCGCATCACCATGGCTGACCCGGACCAACCCAGCCGAAACCTCTCCGGCGGGAATCAGCAGAAGGTTGTCTTGGCCAAGTGGCTGGAGGCGAACTCCGAAGTGATCATTTTCGACGAGCCGACACGGGGGATCGACGTCGGGGCCAAGTACGAGATCTACGTCCTGATCAACGAGCTCGCGCGACAAGGGAAGGCGATTCTTCTCATCAGTTCGGAGCTCCCGGAAGTTCTGGGAATGTGCGACCGGATCCTAGTGATGCAGAGCGGCAGGATCACCGGTGAAATCACCGACGTCGAGCACTCCACCCAGGAGCAGATCATGGATCTGGCAATCGCGCCGGTGTCTCTTGTGTCGTAGGTGGCGATGGCTTGAAGTCACAAGATGTGATTTCAAGTTTCCAGAACTCACTCCGGCGAGGCGCTCGGGCTTGTCACTCGCCGAAGCAGTAGAGGGTGCCCAGGGTCCGGACATAGATCCGATCGTCGGCGATTGCAGGAGTTGCAAGGCAGTCCTCCTGGAGGCGGGTGGTCGCCAGCACCTCCCAGTCTCCTGCAGCCTTCAAGGTGGTGAGGTCGCCGTCTTCGCTGACTAGATAGACTTTGTCCCCAGCTCCGACCGGGGAGGCCCAATACTTGCCGATGGCTTTCTTCAGTCGACTCTGCTTCAGTACTCGGCCGCTGGCCGGATCAAGGCTGGTCACTATTCCACCATCCTTGACCAGGAAGATAACATTCTTGATCAGCAGTGGAGAGGAGGTATTGGGCAGCGCCTTGTAGTGGCGCCAGATCACATGAGAGTCGGTGAGATCACCGCGGGCGTTACCGGGCCGAATAGCCACCAGACTGTTTTCCGGGGACAACCGAGCCCGATAGAATTTCCAGTCCCGCCTGCCCATCACGCCGTCCTGGTCCAGATCCCACAGATTCCAAGTGCCTCGCTCTCGGATCTTGGGTTCGGGGGATTCCTGAGCGGAAAGCGTGCCGTCCCGGTTCGTATCGTATTGGGACAATGCCTCGTCAAAGGGAGGGAGCGAGCGTCGCGGACCCGACTCCCAGGCGTTGACGTAGATGGTGCCTTTGGAAATGATGGGGACGCACTTTACCTGCCAGGCCATGCGCCGGACCCACCACAGCTTTTCGCCGGTATCCAGACGATACGAAGCAGCCTGAAAGGAACCGGGGACGATCACCTGAGCAGGCCCCTTTCTGGGCCGGTAGATGGCGGGAGTGGCATAGCCTCGAGTGACCTCTGGGCGATCCGTCTTCCAGCGGATGCTGCCATCCTTCTGATCCAATGCGATAACGAATGAGCCGGAATCCTGGTCACAAATGAGCAGCAGCATGCCGTCGGCCAGAATGGGCGACGAGCCGTGACCGTTCGCATTGTGGAAAGGACCCAGAGGTGATCGCCAGCGTTCGCTTCCATCTGGGCCGTAGGAGAGGATTCCGAAGTCGCCGAAGAAGACGTAGACGTTCGTTCCGTCGGTGACCGGAGTGGAGCTCGCCGGGCCATGGGTCGACTGGAACGATTCCTCCCGCGGCCGCGGTGCCTGGCGGCGCCAGAGCACCTTTCCGGTTGCTCTGTCCAGACTGATGGTCAGCAGCTTTTTCCCCTCGTAGGCAGTCACGAAAATGTGATCCCGGGAGAGAACCGGTGAGGAGTGCCCGGGCGGCAGCGAAGCTTTCCAGATCAGGTTCTCGTTGAGGTCAAGCTTCTCGGGTAGATTGCTGCTTTGCGCAACCCCCAGGCCTGAAGGACCCCTGAACTGGGACCAGTCCGAAGATGAGGTCGCCACTTCGGATGCCTGCCAGGTGACTAACGTGGCGAGCAGACAGACCGGAAGAATCGATAGTCTCATGCGGGTCACAGTCTCTTTCCTAGCCCATTCGCCATGCCGAGGTCAAGGACGGCGTAGGCAGCGGTTTCCCGAATCCGGATCAGGCGACCAAAACTGAAGCCTTTAACCTGCGACCTGCAACCTGTAACCTGCAACCCTGAAACAGACGCTTCCATCAAGAACGATGTTAAGGATTCCAGCTTCCCGCTTCGTTTCCGACTACGGAATGGTATTCGTGCTGATCCTGATCTGTGGCTACTACAGCCTCGTGACCTGGGACGAACAGCACCCCAATGGTATCGAGGGCGCAGAGGAACTGGCGCTGCGGGTCCAGCAGGAGCTGGAGGGTTCGCCACGTCTTCTGATCATTGCCCGTAACAGCGCCGAAGATGTGGACTTCACCAAGACGTTGGAAGCCCGCCTGGCAGAGGCCGGCCTGAAGCCCGTCGCAACCATCAATGGACAGCCTGTGGATGCCCGGCAGGCTCTACAATCCATTGTTGCTTCGGGAGCAGGTCTGGACGCCATCGTCACCAACCGGATCACCAGCAGCTGGGCCGTCTTCGACCGACTGGAGGAACAATTCCCTTCGCTTGTGGGTCTGAAGATCATGACCCCAGGCACCTATTCGTGGCCCAATTTTCTGAAATCTGAGAATCTTCTAAACGTCGCTAATCAGATTGTCGTGATCGCCCTGATCGCTGTAGGCATGACGCTGGTGATCGTCAGCGCCGGGATCGATCTGTCGGTGGGCAGCCTGATTGCCCTATCAGCCGTGATCTCGACCCTGCTGATTCGAGATCTTGCAGGTGCCGAAGAGGCATCCGCCTGGGCGATGTTCTGGTGTTGTCTCGGAGGGGTCGCTGCCTGCGGACTGGCAGGTACTGTGTCGGGTTTGATGGTCACGCTCTTTTCCATTCCCCCTTTCATTGTGACCTTATCCATGATGCTGGTGGCCAGCGGTCTGGCCTATATCCTGGCCCAGGGGCAGTCGGTGTATGAAGTGCCGGATTCGTTCGTCTGGTTGGGAAGGGGGGCGGATCTGGGGGTTCCCAACGCTGTGATCCTGATGGCATGCCTCTATGCGGTAGCTCATGTGATCATGACGAAGACTACTCTAGGACGTTACGTCTACGCGGTAGGAGGCAACCCTGAGGTTGCCCGGCTCAGCGGGGTGAGAGTGAGGGCAGTGCTCATCTTCGTATACGGCCTTTGCGGAACGCTGGCAGGTCTGGGAGGTGTGGTCATGGCTTCCCAGTTGAAGAGCGGATCTCCCACCTACGGACAAATGTACGAGCTGTACGTCATCGCCGCTGTGGTGGTCGGAGGCGCCAGCCTTTCGGGAGGTCAGGGCAAGATCCTGGGCACGCTTATCGGGGCCTTTATCATTGCCGTCATTCAAAACGGGATGAACCTCACAGGGGTCGAGAGCTATACGCAGAAAATTGTCCTCGGGTTGATCATCCTGTCCGCCGTGCTCCTGGATATGGCCAAGAAGCGTGGCTGGGCTCTGTGGCAGGGGAGGTGATTCCGACCTGATTAGAATCGTCACGCCTGTGTGGTATCCTGCCTGGCTCCACGGGTGAGCATGATGTCGGTTGAGAAAGCGCTCCAGAGCTTCAAGAGACTCCAGGCGAGAGGCGAAATCACGGCCTGGGTCAAGATACCGGCGAAACCAGGTAGCTTCGCGGATCTTCCCGATAACTTGTCGTCTCCTCTGAGTGCCGCCCTCAAGCAGAGGGGCATCAGGCGGCTTTACTCTCACCAAGCCGAGGCATTCGAACTGTCGCAGCAGAATCTGAATACGGTGGTCGTCACGCCTACCGCTTCCGGCAAGACGCTCTGCTACAACCTGCCGGTCCTGGAAGACCTGTTGCGCAATCCCCAGCACCGGGCTCTATACCTGTTCCCGACCAAGGCTCTGGCACAGGATCAGCTGGCCGAGCTCCGAGAGCTGATCGCGGCCATAGGAGCGCCGATCGGAGTCCAGACCTACGACGGTGATACCCCTGCCGACCAGCGCAGGAAGATTCGTCTGGAGGCTCGTATCATCCTGACGAATCCCGATATGCTGCACTCGGCGATCTTGCCTCACCATCCGAAATGGATCCATCTGTTTCAGAATCTTCGATACGTTGTCCTGGACGAGCTTCACACCTATCGGGGAATCTTCGGCAGCCACGTCGCCAACGTGTTTCGCCGGCTCAAACGGCTCACCCGCTTCTATAAGACTTCTCCTCAGTTCATTTGCACGTCGGCCACGATTGCGAACCCGGAGGAACTGGCGCAAAGGCTGGTGGGTGAAGAGGTTCAGCTAGTGCAGCGAAACGGCTCTCCGGCCGCGAGCAAGGAGCTGATTCTCTACAACCCACCCCTGGTGAATCCGGAACTGGGACTGCGCCGAAGCGCCCTGGCGTCAGCTCGTCATTTTGCTGAGGTTTTCTTGAAACAGGGGCTTCAGTGTCTGGTTTTCGCAACCAGTCGGGTCAAGGTCGAGGTGCTGCTGAGCTACCTGCAGAAGACGATCGAACAGCAGCCAGAGCTGGGACCCAAGATCCGGGGATACCGGGGAGGATATCTGCCGAAGACGCGGCGCGAAATCGAGCGTCAGATGCGCCAGAAGGAGATTCTCGGCATCGTCAGCACCAACGCTCTGGAGCTAGGGATCGACATCGGTAGCCTGGAAGTCTGTGTTCTGGCGGGGTATCCAGGGTCCATCGCCAGCGCCTGGCAGCAGATTGGGCGGGTAGGGCGCCGCGGCACTCATTCGGCCGCTGTGCTGGTGGCGCGAAACCTTCCCCTGGATCAGTTCGTTGCTCATCACCCGGAATACTTCCTGGAAGGTGCGCCCGAGCACGGCCGTATTCATCCGGACAACCTTCAGATCCTGGTAAGTCATATCCAATGTGCTGCCTTCGAGCTGCCCTTCGAGAAGGGAGAAATGTTTGGGAGCGAGAATCTAGAAGAGATTCTCGACTTCCTGACTGAAGAAGGAGGTCTACTCAAGACCGGAGATCGGTGGCACTGGACCGAAGAATCCTACCCCGCGAACTCCGTCAACCTGCGCAACATTCCGGAAGAGAACTTCGTCGTTTTCGATGTTGAGAATGGCTCCAAGGCCATCGCCGAGGTAGATTTCGACAGCGCACCTGAGCTGTTGCACGAGGATGCCTTGTATCTATGCGAAGGACGCCAGTTTCATGTGGACCGCCTCGACTATTCGGGACGCAAGGCCTTTGTACGGCCGGTTCAGGTGGACTACTACACAGAGGCCATCACCTATGCCGGCCTTCGGGTGCTGCGGGTGGAGACCGCCGCTGATTCGGGAATAGGGATGGCCGAGCATGGGGAGGTCCACCTGGTCAAGAAGGTGCCGGGCTTCAAGAAAATTCGGTTCTACACCTCAGAGAATCTGGGCTACGGAAAAGTCGAGCTGCCCGTAAATGAGCTCCACACTACCGCCTACTGGTTGCGGGCCGACGAAGCCCAGCTCGATACCGACCTGTCGCGGGATGAGATCATTCGCGGATTTCTCGGTCTTTCCTACGCCCTGCACCACATGGCCACCTTCGTTTTGATGTGCGACACTCGCGACCTGGGACGCAGCGTAGGCGACCGCTCCGCCAGCTGGTTTGTCCAGGCAAGCACCGAGGCTCTTGGCTTCTATTCCTCTGGTGGGGAGGAAAGCGATCTTTCGGTCGAGTCATTCCCTTCCTTCCAGCCAACCGTGTTCCTCTATGACAACTATCCAGGCGGGGTTGGGTTTTCCGAGAAGCTGTTCGAGTGTCACGATTTCCTGACCCAGAAAACCCTCGACCGAATCGCCGAATGCTCTTGTAGGCATGGGTGCCCATCCTGCGTGGGTCCGGTGGATGAACTGGGCAAGGAGACCAAGCGGCTCAGCCTCGCCGTTCTCGAGTCACTCCTGGGGGCCGGACGCCAACTAGTGCACTAGGGCAGTCGGCGACCAGGACCCTGGAGGGTCGGCGTACGCCCTGGCGTTTCTTCTGGACTCGCAGTACAGGCTATGGAACTTCGCCAACGGCTGAACCGGATCTATGGAAGGAGTCCTACCGATGGCGCTCTAGCCGCCGACAAGGCCAGACCAAACGACGGCGAGCTCCAGAATGACCTGGCAAAGTTTCTTGATGGTGAGTGGAGGCAACACGAGAGTGGAAGGACGTTTTCGGTCGAGAGGTCAGTGCCCTGTGACCAGCTCCACGGTCGATTGAGGATTGACGAGCTCTACCGCACGGATGTCCGCTGGTTGGAACTGCTCTCAGGGGACCCCTTTTTCTCAACCTTTGATCCGGAAGCGACACTCTTCCTCGACACCGAGACGACCGGTCTGGCCGGAGGAAGCGGCACCTATGTCTTTCTGGTTGGGCTGGGCTATTTTCAAGGGGACGTCTTCCGCACTGAACAGCTGTTTCTTCCTGATCTGAACTCCGAGTCCCCTTTTTTGGAGCAACTATGCGATCGGATCCGAGGTGGGGCGGATGGCAAGGGGTTTCGATATCTGGTCACCTTCAATGGCAAGGGATATGACCTGAATCTGCTCGAGTACCGTTTCCTGATTCAAGGTATCGAGCCTCCGTTTCATTCGCTATCCCATCTGGATCTCCTCTACCCCACCCGAATGCTCTGGAAGCGCAGGCTGGAAAACTGTGCGCTCCAGACGGTGGAACGCCTGATCCTCGGACTTCGTCGTCCACCCGATATTCCCTCGGCCCTGATCCCGGCTACCTATTTCACCTATCTCCGCTCGGGCTATCATCAACCCTTTCAAAATGTCTTCGAGCACAATCGCATCGATGTCCTCACACTGGTGGGACTTTTAGCGGTTGCTGCTCAGCTGTTAAAGGAGCCAGATCGGCAATTCTTCGTGAGTCCCATCGTGCCTGCACAGCTGCTGCAGCTTCGAGGTGAGGATCAAGAGGCGGTAAGACTCCTGGAGACCGCCCTTGAGGAGCCACAATGGGAGCTGGAGCGACCAGATCTGATGCTTCTCCTGGCCAGTTTGAAGAAAAAGCTGGGAGCGTCCGACGAGGCCCTGGCGCTGTTCGAGGAATTGATTCGGACCCAGGATCGCCCTCCACTGGAAACCTTCGAAGAAGCAGCGAAGATTCTCGAGCATCAGAAGCGAGATCTGGACAAGGCCCTGAATCTGGTCCAGGAGGCCTCGAGGATGTATCCGGAGTCGACCGATCTGGAGCATCGAAGATTCCGCCTGCAGTGCCGGCTTGCCGGGCAGAAGTGGTACTAGCACCAGCAGGAGCTAACCTGAAACTTGAATAGTGAGCAGTGGTGAAGTGATCAGTGAACAGTACCGGCAACAGCTGCAGGCAACAGAGCCGCGAACGACTTGACTCGTTAGCAGTATGCCCCCCGTTTCGAGGAGAGAGCTGGACAACAGCAGAATCTTGCAGATCCCCAACCCCTCGCTCGCGCTTCAGGCTTCCATAGCTCGGGAAGTTTCTTTCATGTACGATCCGGCGGAGCCGGGAGCCGGGCTAACCTGAAACTTCATCTAGCAAGTCCGCAGCGAAACAGGACCTAACCCATTGATTGAGTGATGGATTAGGCGTATTAAAGACACGTCTTTACGCCGCAGGAATTGCGTGTAGCCCAGGGTTGGTGGTGCGAAGCGAGCTACCCTGGGTTCAAGTCGTCTTCCTCTTCTACGCTGAAGGCGTTGTTGCCAAAACGTTGCCGGTCGGCAATAACCCTTTCAGGGTACCGTGTTGTTGGGAATGACCTTGACCCAGGGTAGCTCGCTTCGCTTTCGGTTTCGGTAGGCAGTGGTCCCGAGGGCCAGCCTAGAAAGCCCCGGAAGCCAGGAGGAGGATCAGGTTCAAGGGACGTCCGTAGCCAGATCCAGGTGGTGCCTGCCCCCAATGACCCGGACGCCGATACAGTACGGGAGTCGGAGCGGACCACCGCCTTGCCCGTGATATGATTTCCAGATGCGCCGGACAAGGATCTTTACACCCGGACCGACACCAGTGATGCCGGAGGCACAGCTGGCGATGGTCCGTCCCATGCCTCATCATCGCAAAGCGGGATTCCGGAAGCTTCTGTTGGAGACACGAGAAGATCTCAAGAAGGTCTTCAAGACTGATAACGACGTCGTCATTCTGACCGCTTCCGGTACCGGAGCAATGGAGGCCGCAGTTGGCAATCTCCTCTCCCCGGAGACCCATGCTCTGGCTGTTTCAGCTGGAAAGTTCGGCGAGCGCTGGCTGGAGATCTGTGCGGCCTTCGGCGTTCCCTGTCAGGCGGTCGTCAAGGACTACGGGGAGGCGGCTTCGGTAGAAGAGATCTACCGGGCGCTCGAGCAGAACCCGGGTACCAAGGTTTTCCTCATTCAAGGTTGTGAAACCTCAACCGGAACCGCGCATGATTTAGAGGCTATTGGCGGGATGATCCGGACTTCGTTCCCCGAGGTTCTGATTGTGGTCGACGCAATTACGTGTGTCGGAAGCCAGCCCCTCGAGACCGATGATTGGGGGCTCGATGTGGTGATTGGCGGATCCCAGAAGGCTTTCGCTATACCCCCTGGTCTGGCCTTTCTTTCACTCAGCGAAAGGGCCATTGCCGCCATCCGGAAGAACTCCGCACCGCGCTACTACTTCGATTTGCTGAAAGAGGTCGAGAAACAGCGGGAGGGTCAGACGGCCTTGACCCCTGCGATCTCTCTTGTGATAGCCCTAAACCAGGCACTACAAGAAATTCTGGGTCAGGGACTGAATCGTGTGCTGGACGAGGTGGAGCTCATGGCCCAGTGTACCCGCGAGGCCGTCCTGGCGATGGGTTTTACACTGGTGTCCTCAGTCCCTGCGCCTGCCCTCACAGCCTTCTATCCACCACCCGGTTTCTCGGCAGTTGAGATCATCCAGATGCTTCAAGATCGGTTTGGAATCATCGTGGCGGGAGGCCAGGGAGATCTCAAGGGGAAGATCCTGCGCATCGGCCATCTAGGCTACTTTGATCTGATCGATGTGCTTTCCGTTTTGTCCGCTCTTGAAATCTGCCTGTTGGAGTTGGGGTCCAAGATCGAACTGGGCGCTGGCATTAGTGCGGCGATGAGGAGAATAGCCGGGAGCCCCAAGCCCGCATTGAGTTGACTGGAAGGCGTCGGACTAGGGTTTGGCGAGTGCAGCCCAACAAGTACTACCTTTGTTCGTGCGCGGTCCCCCCGACTCCCCGAATGCGATGATTCCTTTTAGAGACAATATCCCTTCTCGTCGCTACCCCTTTGTTACGGTGGGTCTGATTCTGGCCAATACCCTGGCGTTTTTCTACGAGTTGTCCCTCTCGCCCCAAGACCTCAAAGCACTGATTGATACGTCTGGCGTCACTCCCGCCCATCTGAGTCTGGCGGGACAGAGTCCAGTCGGGAATCTAGGAATATTCTTTTCCTCTTCTCTATCCGGAATGTTTCTTCACGGCGGTTGGTTTCACCTGATTGGAAACATGTGGTACCTCTGGATCTTCGGTGACAACGTCGAAGACTGCGTCGGGCATCTTCGTTTCCTCATCTTCTATCTGCTCTGTGGTGCTCTGGCCTCTCTGGCCCACATCGTGTTCAACCTGGGTAGCTCCATTCCCAGTGTGGGAGCCAGTGGAGCGGTTGCAGGGGTGCTAGGGGCCTACCTGATCAGCTATCCCTTCGCCCGAGTTCTTACACTGATCCCGCTCTTCCTGATATGGCCGGTGGTGGAGTTGCCGGCGGTATTGGTTCTGGGGTTCTGGTTTCTGGTTCAGCTCCTCAACGGAACCGCATCGGTTGCGGTCGCCTCCGAGACTGCAGGGGGTATCGCCTGGTGGGCTCACATAGGAGGCTTTCTCTCCGGTGTTGTGCTGATACTGATGCTGGCAAAGGCTCCGGAAAGACGCTACTACTGGGAGTGAGACGGCGCTCCTGGATTCTGAAGGCCCTCATTTCCCGAGCAAGGACTCGACAAAAGCCTTCGGCTCGAAGGGGATCAGATCTTCAAGCTGTTCACCCGTGCCGATGTAGCAGATCGGGACTTTCAGCTGCTTGACGACTGCTGCGACGATTCCTCCTTTTGCCGTGCCGTCCAGCTTCGTGATAATGATTCCGGTCACTCCCACGGCGTCTACAAACTCACGCGCCTGACTGAGAGCGTTTTGGCCCGTGGTCGCATCCAGGACCAGGTAGATGTCGTGTGGCGCTCCCGGCAATTGTCGCTCCGCGATTCTGACCATTTTTTTGAGCTCTTCCATCAGATTTCTCTTGGTGTGCATTCGGCCTGCGGTGTCGACGATCACGACGTCCTTACCTCTGGCCTTTCCTGCGGCAATGGCGTCGAATAAGACTGCCGCCGGATCCGCGCCTGGTTTCTGCATCACTATTTCTGATTGAGTCCGCTTGGACCAGATGGTCAGCTGCTCGATTGCCGCCGCACGAAAGGTGTCCGAGGCGCAGATGAGGACGTCCTTATCCAACTGATTGTAGCGGTGGACCAGCTTGCCGATGGTCGTGGTCTTGCCGACTCCATTGACCCCGACCACGAAAATCACGTGAGGGGGCTGCGACGAAAAATGTTCTTCCCAGGATGGACTTGTCTCGAAGAGAGCCCCGAGTTCTGCCGTGATCAGGTTCTTGATGTCCTGTGCCGCAACTGATCGGCTACCCCGAGTACTCTCTTCGACTCTCTCGATCAGCCCCATCGCCGTCTCGACGCCGATGTCGGCGGCAATCAGAGCATGTTCCATTTCCTCGAGCTGTTCCTCGGTAATCGGGGACTCCCCTGGACCGAGCAGACGATCGAGTTTTTGGGTGAGGCCGTCTCGGGTCGCCCGCAGTGCCCGCTTCAGCCGTCCTAGATAGCCTGGAGTTTCCTTATTTTTAAACAGACCCATCTTCTCTCCCCAAAGACTCTTCGTTTTCGTATCCCGACGGCGTCTCTTGCAGGTAGCTTTGAAATTGCTGCTGAATGGTCTTCCAACGACCCTGCTCCAGCAGTCGAAACGCGCTTGTCAGTTGTTTCGAGATGTCCTGGCACAAGACCAGAGGATGGGTAATCCTTACGCCCTTCAACAACAGAGAGGTAGCCTTGGACTCCAACCCTTCGTGGAACTTCCTCTGATAGAGGTTTACCCCAATCCCAATGATGCTCCAGCGGATCCGTTCGCTCTGGGTACTCAATTCTGTGAGGATGCCGGCCACCTTCCGGTGACTGATCAGAATGTCGTTAGGGGACTTGATCTTCGGCTTGAGCCTGCTTCCACCGCTTGCCTCGATCGCCTGGATCACGGCCAAAGCCGCGATCATGGTCAAAAAAGGAGCTCTGCTTGTGCTCCAGGTTGGATAGAGCAAGAAGGAGACATACAGCCCTTGTCCCTTCTCCGAAGACCAACTGCGCCCGTACCTCCCCTTGCCCGCAGTTTGTTCGTCTGCCATTGTAAACCGCGGTACCCTGTCGGCCACGAAGGCCTTGAGGTGTTCATTGGTTGAGGTCACGGTCTCCAGGTGTTCGAAATGTCTGAACATGGGCATACTGTACGACATCCGCCGCACTTCTGACTCATGACTCCGAGGACGCAAGTGGATTCTTCAGGATCTGGACCAGGGACGCAAGAGCCTCCGACCCGAGTCCGCTGGCTGATATTTTCTCTAGCCTGTGGCTCATCCTGGATCTTGTATCTTCACCGCTATACCTGGAACTTCATCGGACCCGAATTGGAGAAGACGCATGGTTTTAGCAAGACCGAGTTGGGAACTCTTTTTTCGTTGTTCGCCCCCAGCTACGGATTCCTGCAGATTCCCAGCGGAATCCTGAGCGATCTGGTCGGGCCCCATCTCTTTTTAGGGATCATTATTCTCCTTTGGTCCGTCGCGCTCCCCGGCCACGCTGCGGCGGTGGGGTTCTATTCGTTGGCCGGCGTCCGCCTCATCTTCGGCGCCGCCCAGGCCGGATGTTATCCCAACCTTGCCAAGGTGACTCAAGTCTGGTTTCCGCGATCGAGTCGAACCATCGTCCAGGGATGGGTGGCAACTTTTTTCGGGCGCGGTGGTGGAGCCCTCTCGCCGATTCTCTTCGGATCGATTCTGATCGGGTATTTCGGGCTTTCCTGGCAGGCTGCCCTGATGGTGCTGGGTTCACTGGGAATTGGCTTCGGAATCGCCTTTCTTCTGCTCTTTAGAAACTCACCCGATCTCGATCCAAGGACGAATCAGGCCGAGCGCGAGCTTATCAATGAGGGTGTCGATCCAGCTGCTCAGGATGTGGCTGCGATTCTACCCTGGCGCCGGGTATTGAAGAGCCGCGTGATGCGCTTCTTTGTTCTCCAGCAGATCATGAGTGCGGGCGCGGATGGGATCTATGGCTCCTTCATGGGAGACTACTTTCTCAACGCCAAGGGCGTTGAAATGGTCAAGGCCGGGCTCCTGGTCAGCCTGCCACTCTGGGGTGGCGCCATCGGTGGAATGGTGGGCGGCTACTGCAACGACTGGATGATCCGGCGTACCGGAAGTCGCCGATGGGGACGCAGTACCATCGGTTTCCTGGGCAAGTTTCTGGCCTGTCTTCTGATGCTGGTAACAATTCAGCAGGAGAGTGCCGTGGCAGCAGGGCTTGCTCTGTTCGTGGTCAAATTCTTCACCGATTGGAGCCAGCCAACCGTGTGGGGTACCTGTACCGACCTGGGGGGGAGGTATTCCGCCACCGTCTTCGGAATTATCAATACGACCGGCGCCATCGGTGGAATTCTATCGCCGGTTATGTTCGGGATGATCTTGGACTACAATACTGCAGATCAGGTCATGGATGGGGTAACACGCTCGGTCACCAACTATAATCCATTGTTTCTCACCGTGGCGGGTATGTATCTCATCAGCGCTGTGATGTGGCTTTTCATCGATTGCACCGAGTCGCTTGAACATGGCGAAGAGTTGCAGCACAGTTGAATCGAAGGGTACTTAGTTCGATGTTTTTGAGAGGGATTATCGGATCATGAAGATTATCGACATACAGACCTTTGGTGTGAATCTGGGTGGAGGCAACCACATTTTCGTCAAGCTGCTGACCGACGAGCACCTGCACGGTATCGGCGAGGCCTATCGTGTGGGACCCGACAAGGCAGTAGAGGAAGCCGTTCTCTACTTCAAGGAATGGGTGCTAGGCGAAGATCCCACTCGAATCGAACACATCTGGCAACTTATGTACAACGGTTCCCGGTTTCCGGGTGGATCGATTGTGAACGCGGCCATCAGCGCCATCGAGATCGCCTGTTGGGACGTCAAAGGCAAGAAGTTGGGCGTGCCGGTCTACGAGCTGATCGGAGGACGATGTCGCGATAAGGTGCGAGTCTATCGAGGCATCAGTGGCGCGACTCCTCGGGAGGTCGCCGACGATGCCAAGCGGGCAGCTCAGAGCGAAGGATTCACGGCTGTCAAGATGGCTCCGCAGCCACCTGGCGCCGAGAAGCTTCCCTGGAACCGGGTTCTTCGCGAAACCGCCAAGCGGATGGAAGCCGTGCGCAAGGCTGTTGGTGAGGACGTGGATATCGGCCTTGATCCCCATGCGCGTATCTTCGAGCCGGTACGAGCGCTGCAGATGGCAGCGGCGGTCGAGCCCTTCCAGCCCTTTTTCTTCGAGGAGCCCCTGAGACCCGAGAATATCGAGGCGATGGGAGAGCTCCGCCAAAAGATTGGAATCCCGATCGCCACTGGTGAGATGCTCTACACCAAGTACGAGTTTCGGGATGTGATTGCTGCTGGAGCGGCCGACATTCTGCAGCCAGATCTTCTGCTCTGCGGGGGATTGATGGAGACCAAGAAGATTGCCGCCATGGCCGAGGCCCACTATCTGACGATCGCTCCCCACAGTCCGCTAGGGCCGGTCTCCACGGCCGTCTCGACTCACTTCGCGGCCTCCACCCCCAACTTCATTGTTCTGGAATACCGTGTTGACAGCGAGGGTCCTATGCGGGACTTGATTCTGGAGCCTCTCAAGCTGGTAGACGGCTATCTCCAGCTTCCCGAGGAGCCCGGACTTGGCATCGAGCTGAACGAGAAGGCATTCGGCGGAAATCCCCTCAAGTCCTGGCGAAGACCTCTGGTGGTGGAACCGGATGGCAACATCCGCTACCAGTAGCCCAGCCGAGTTTCAGCTCAGTGGGGCCCCCAGCGGTGCTGGCGTCATTCGAGAATCTGGTTATGCACTTAACTCCGGATAGGTGACGGTGGGATAGAGCGAACAGGCTGTCAGGAGACGGTCGAAGAGCTCGGATTCCCAGAAACGACGATTGAAACGGTAACAAAACTCAGCCAGGTAACGTTGAAGGTGCTTGAGGCTGACCGCTTTCTGAGTCCCTTGGAGCTGAGTCTTGCAGTTGGAAATGAGGGTGTGAACCCATGGGAACTGTTCAAAACCCATCCCCACCCACTCGAGCCGGACGCGTTCATGCTGGTAGCCGGCTTGAGCTAAACCGACAAACGCGTGATAGGCGTCGCTTCGGATCTGAGCTCCGGGGTCGATCCTCGCCCAGGCGACCCGCTTCACATTGTCGCTGGTTATGTCATCGACCACATCCAGACTTAGAAACCTCGGCCCCCCGGCTTTCGTTATCTCCACCGCGGCCAGAACTTTGGCCTTGCCTTCGGTCCCTCGTCCTCGCTTGCGACCCCGACGATTTCTCCCTCGTCGTCGGCCTCCAAAGAAAGAGTCATCCAGCTCCACCAGGTGACTTAACTGGTAGCAGTCATTACGTTTGGCCATGGCTTGTCGGATCTTATGTCCCATCATCCAGACCGTCCGATAGCTTCCGATTCCCAGCAGCTTCTGCAGTCCCTTCATCGAGTAGCCCGCTTTGCAACGGCTCATCAAGAAGATGGTCCAAAACCAATATCTCAGGGGCACCCGCGTCTTGTGGAAAATCGTCCCGGCGGTGGAAGAAGCCTGATACCGGCATTGGCGACACTCCATCAATCGCCGGTGCTGCAACCAGTAGCCTCCTTGACCCCCACAACGGGGACAGACAAATCCTTCCGGCCAGCGTTTCTGCATCAGGTAACTCAGACAAGCTTCTTCTGTGGCAAAACGCTCTTGAAACTCCAACAAATTCATCTTTTCGTACATCCACTCACCTCCTGTCTCTCACCTTTTTTACTAGGTGGTGGTGACTTTTTCCGGAGTTAAGTGCATAACCAGATTCGAGAAAGAAACTCGGGTTCCCTCTCCTATGACCCTCGTTAGCAACACTGACAGAGCCGTGACCGTGAGGGAGCGGGATCCGACATCTTGATGTCGGAAATGATGCGCTCCTGGGCTACGGAGAGGTGCTCCGGTTGATGAAGTCGAAGGGGATCCGATTCGTGATCAGATCCCGCTCCCTCACGGTCACGGCTCTGTCAAACGGCGACTATTGCATCATCTCGCCGCCGATGAAATTTCAGCTTAAAGATCCCAGATGCTCGATGACCTGCTTCAGCGTGCGCTCGGAATCCAATGTTTCTGGTGTCTCTTCCGCCAAGGGACTCTTACTCAGGAAGCGGTAAATCTCGGCTGCCCCCTGATGGATGGAGGGAGTTAGACCCTGCTCCTGAAAAGTCTGAGCGATCTCCTCCATCTCGCCTATCCATCGATGCGCTTTGGGTAGCACCTGTGGTAGAGATTTCTCCATCCGGGCTAGCCGTTCTGGCTGGCTCAAGCGAAGTTCGTCTATCAAAGGCTCATAGAGGTCGAGCCGCTGGGCAGCTACCAGGACTCCAATTGCCAGAGCCGCGAATCCCTTGCTAAGGCCGGCGTAGGTCATCTTGAAGCCGGAGGCCTGGCCAACCTGGGTTCCCAGGACGTGCATTTCCAAACCATAGGAAGAGAGTCCCTCTACTTCGGTGGCATCCGAACCTGAGATGTAGAAGCGGGTGGTTCCACGACGGAGTGGCGGCGGACCGATGATGCCTCCGTCGACGAAGCGGCTACCGACTTCGCGTACCACCTGCGCCATTCGGAGGGCGGTAGAAGGAGCGACGGCATTGCAGTCGACATAAAGTGTGCTAACGCCAGTCAACCGGAGCGCCCGACAAACGGTGGCCGCAGCGTTTTCGGCTTCCGAAGGAACCAGAATCGAGAGGATCAGATCTACTTCTTGAACCAATTGCTGATGATTGTCGACCGAATGCACTCCCGCCGCCTCGGCCAGTCCGCGCGTCCGGGCGCTGCGGCCCTCCAAGCAGGTCAGGACCTCCAGCCCGTGATCCTTGAGAACCATCGCCACTCTATGTCCCATATCTCCAGGGCTGATCAACCCCACCTTCTTGAAGCTCATTGCACCTCCGCGTTTACTCATGCCGGGGCATCTGACTAATACTTGCAGACGAGTGTCCCTGATTCGCCCGACATTATATTGGCCCTGAAGTAGCAATATGCACACCATCAAAAAGCTAGGCAATCGCATCCTACCAGGCGGGGAAAAGCTCTCGATCGAATTCTTTGAGCCCGAAAGCCAGGTTGGGTCGCGGGTGGTTGAGGAAATCACCAACTTCGTTATTCAGGTGGAGGACCTGGATTCGTGGGCTTCCGTTGCCGAGTCCCTGTACCTGAAACGGTGTATGCGGGGGGACTTTGCTGGAAGTAGTCTAGACCCCTTCTTCCTGGGCAGGATCGGGGGCGAAATCGTGGGAGATGTGGGTTGCCAGGTGGCCCGGGGACAGCCCGAATTGGGGAGCCTGGGCTGGGTCTTTACCAAACCCGAGCAGCGGGGCAAGGGAATCAGCAGCCGTCTGACCGAGTTCGCGGTCGAGTGGTTTGAGCGGCGCGGCGGTCTCTGCATGCAGTTGGGAACGGGGAACCCGATCGCTCATCATGTCTACGAGAAGTATGGGTTTCGCGACTACAACGGCCACGTAATGCGTCGCCTGAGTGGGGGCAAGGACGCGGAAGAATTCGACCAATATCTTTTTGCCAACTCGGGAATCCCGGAGGTCCGTCGCGCCGAGTGGGGAGATGCGTCGCGGGTTGCGGCGCTGTATGCCGCTCCTCATCCCTGGCTCATACAGGATCACCAGGAAGGCCTCTTCTCTCACCCGACCTTGGCAACGGAGCGCTACTTTTCGATTTTCCCTTCTCTAATGCTGCGAGCGGATCGCCCAGGCGGATCGGTCTACGTAATGGAGTGTTCCGGCCACCGTCTGGTGGGTGCGGCCGCCCTGCTTCCTCAAGAAAGTGAATGCCAGGCCCATGTGGGTCGGCTCGATTTTCTGATTCGGCCGAACCACCTGGAGCTGGGGAAGGAACTTCTTCAAAGCGCGTTGGAAGAGGCGGCTCGAGGAGGCATAACTACCGTCCTGGGCTACTTCGCCTCCTCCGACCAGGAGAAAATGGAACTAGCAGAGCAAGTCGGACTTCGCCCCACCGCGACGCTGCCCGCTCACCTCCAAATCGGCGACCGACAACTCGATCTCAGAATCTATTGCCGTGACCTGGATGCTTATTGATAAACGTAGCGAGTGGCCAGAATGACCGCGTGCATTTGGTGTTGGCACACGTCTATTCGTAGGGGTGCTTCCCGGCGGTGATTCATCACGCCGCCGATGGCCTTGGGATCGTTGGTTCGATTTCTGACCAGGAAGGCGTTCTGGTTGGGGCTGCCAACCTGCCAACTTGTCAGCTTGTAGAGACCATCGTTGATGACGTCGCCGATCGTCCCAAGCGCCTCCGCGTTTCCGGTCAGACGGGCAAGCTCCCAGGCACAGATCATCCCTTCATAGGCGTATGCCGTGTTGCGGCGGCGCTTGAGGGTGCGGTGCACATCGATCATCCAGTAGGCGAGATCAATGACCCACTCGGCGTATTTCTCTTTGTCTGCAGGGAGGTCACTGTTGTAGATCTCGAAGTAGGCCATGGACCCCCATTGGTAGAAGCCCTTGGTTGTGTTGCTGTCGGGGTCCCGCGAGCGGGCCTGCTCGACGTGAGCCAGGTGCATCTGCTCAGCCGACTCCAGTAACAGCTCGTCCCACTCCCGGAAATCGAGTTGGTTTCGTGCCTTCACAAGGGCTAGCAATGTCTCTCCGTCGAAGTAGGGTGAAGGGCTGCCCTCACCCTTCCCGCTCTCGTAGTCGTAACTTTTGAAGAAGTGGCCGTTGGGTAGTCGCAAGGAAACCAGGAAATTGAGATACTTCACGAGTGCCGCTTCGTACTCTGGGTCTTCTGCAGTGGAGTCGCCCGAGCGCAGGAAATCGAGTAGAGCCAATGCCATCAGCGCGACGGTGCCCGTCCTACCTGCCCTGTCTCCGGGGTAGACGATATAGAGGGATCCCTCACTGGTTTCCTTGGAGTGCTCGAAGAAGAACTCAAAACTCTTCACCAGGGCATCCGAAGTAGCTTCTCTGGGATTGTTCTGATGGATCAGCGAAAGCCCCCAGAGAGCACCCGCCTGGCGCACCTGACTGTCTCTGGGGTTGTACCGGCGCTTCACGAAGTTGTATTCGTACTGAAAGTTTCCCTGCTCTTTCTGGTTTTGGAGCAGGAAGGAGGTTCCCAACTCCAGCGATTGCTCCAACAGGTCCCGGTCGAGCTGGTTTCCACTGTGTCCATAGAGACTAACGTCGGCGGTGAGCGGCTCCGGCCTCGTGCCCTCGTACGCTGTGTCCTCCGAGCCGCAGGACAGCAGAAGCAGGGAGTGGGTCAGGAGCAGTGAAGTGCAGCGTGCCAGGTGGCGTCGGATCGACATAGAATGATTAGATTAGCTCAATTCGACCGGAGTGAAAAGGGAGCGTCATCGAAGCGGGCGCCATCAAGGTAGGCCGGATGTCAGAGCCGGTTCGACGGGGTTGAAAAAGGGGGACTGGAGTTATGGTTTTTTCTCAGATGAAGCAGCGACTACTACAGCTGGACACGGCCTGCATCTGCGATGCGGATAAGGAGGAGGGGAGGCTTAGGGTTGTAGACCCCGGCATCGGATCGATCCGGCCCGGGCTGAAGTTGGTGGGTCGAGCCTACACCGTACGCTGCCATGAGGACTTCTTGACGGTCATCAAGGCACTACGGGATGCCGAAGCGGGAGAGGTTATTGTGATCGATTCCCAGAACAGTAGCCGGGCTCTCACAGGGGAGCTCTTCCCCAGCGAGGCCAAGCGCAAGGGGCTTGCTGGAATCGTTATCGATGGGGTTTGCCGAGACACGGCCGCGATCAGGCAGCTCGACGTTCCCTACTATGCACGCGGTGTCAACTGCGCGGCAGGGACAACCAATCGCCTTTTCGAGACACAGGTGACGATCAACTGTGGCGGAATTGCAGTCCATCCTGGCGACATTCTCTTCGGGGACGATGATGGACTGGTCGTAGGCACCGAGCAGGATTTTGCCGACACGATTTCTCTCGCCGAGCAGATTCAGGAGAAGGAGGGTAGGATCCTGGAAGGAATTCGCCAGGGGACGAGTCTCTTCCAGATGCTCAACTTTGACGAGCACTGTGCCAAACTGGCAGCGGGAGAGCCAAGTAAACTCCAGTTTTTGGTCTGAGGCTTCGTGGCGGTGGCCTCCGGGCCGCCGTTCCCGAGTCAGAGGCTTCGAGAAGAGAATACGGCGGCTCGGAGGCCACCGCCACGAAGTCTCATTCCCCTAGCACGAAGCTGATATCAACGGCGCTATATGAGTGGGTCAGGGCTCCTAGAGATATGAAGTCTACGCCGGCTTGGGCATACTCGAGCAGGTTGCCTTCATGGACGCTTCCTGACACCTCAAGCTGACAGCGGCCCCGGGCTAACCTTACTGCTTCTGCGACCGTCTCGGGCTCCATATTGTCCAGCAGAACTGCATCGGCACCGGACTCCAGTGCCTCCTCCAACTCCTCGAGCGAGGTGACTTCGATCTCGATCTTCTGGAGGTGGCTCAGGCGTCTGCGGCAGGCTTCCAGCGCCTGAGTGATGCCTCCAGCAAGGACGATATGGTTTTCCTTGATCAGGATGCCGTCGTAGAGTCCCAGACGATGATTGCTGCCGCCCCCCATTCGGACCGCATACTTTTCCAGGCTTCGCCATAAAGGTGTCGTCTTGCGTGTGTCGAGAATCCGGACTTTGGTGGGAGCGACAAGATCCACACACTTCCGAGTCAGCGTAGCCACTCCACACATCCTCTGCAGGAAGTTCAGGGCCAGCCTTTCCCCCTGCAGCAGCACCGAAGGTCGGGCGCGGATTGATCCCAGTAGCCCGGGCTGGGCCAAGTTCCCTTCGGCGATCTGGGACTCACCCTCAACTGGGCCCAGCAGCCGAAAGACCTGTATGAAAACTGGCCATCCCGCAAGGACGAACGGCTCCTTTGCCAGCAGCCTGGCCTCGAGTATCGAATCGCTCCGACGGCTCTGCTGGAGTATGGCCTCGGTAGTGATGTCCCCGCTTCCGATATCTTCCTGCAGCGCTAGTCGGATCAGGGGTTCAAGGTTGAGAGAGTTCATCGAGGGTTTCCTGAAGTTTCCTCAGCTGATCCTCGGTTTCGCGCTGGCGTTGGCGGGCCGCTTCAACGACATGATCAGGCGCCTTTTGAACGAAGGAAGAGTTCCCGAGCTTGGCTTCCAGGCGCTCCAGGTCCTGGTGCAGCTTTTTCAGCTGGCGACCGATCCGCTCCTGTTCCGCCTCCGGATCTACAGCCTCGTCCAGCGCCAGCGAAAATTCTGCCAGCCGCGAGACTCCACTCACGCGAAGACCTTTGTTCTGCTGGATGGGAGAGAACTCTATCGGGTCGAGTCGGCATAGGTTCTGGAGCTGGTGCTGCTGCGATTGAAGGAAGGCCTGGGCTTCGCCTCGGGGGGCGAGTAGAGCTGGAAGCTTCTTGCTCGGTGCGATGTCGTTCTCGGCACGGGCCGTTCGGATAGCGGTGATCAATTCCTGCAGCTGTTCCATGCGACCAATCGCGTCTTCATCGATCCAATCTTCCCGACTTCGGGGATAGGGGGCGAACATGATCGTCTCCCCTTCATGCGGAAGTTTCTGCCAGAGTTCCTCGGTCAAGAAGGGAATGAAAGGATGGAGAAGCCGCAAGGAGGTCTCCAGCACGAAGGTGACGATGAGAGCAGATCCCCCGGCTTTCTCTGAAGAGCTACCCAGGTCCGTGGAGCTACCCAAGTCCGTCTTGATCAGTTCGATATACCAGTCACAAAGCTCGTGCCAGAAGAAATGGTAGAGATCATGGCTGGCCTCGTGCAGGAAGAACCTCTCCAGGTTGCGGTCGGTGCCCGCTATGACCTGCTGCAGCCGTCCCAGAATCCAACGGTGCTCCAGCCCAAGCTCGGGTCCCTGCCACAGCGACTCAATATCGTCTTCGCTGACGGGTGAACTCGTTTCAAGATTCAGCAATAGAAAGCGACCTGCATTCCAGATCTTGTTGCAGAAGGCTCGATAGCCGGCCATCCGACTGATCGAAAATGGGATATCCGTGCCGGGCACTGCCGAAACCGCCACTGTGAATCTGACGGCGTCGCTGCCATACTCATCGATCAACTCCAGAGGGTCGATGATGTTGCCCCTGGACTTGGACATCTTTTGACCCTTTTCGTCTCGAACCAGACCGTTGATATAGACGCGTCGAAAAGGGACTTCTCCTCTGAAGCGAAGGCCCAGCATCATCATTCGGGCCACCCAGAAAAAGATGATGTCGAAGCCGGTGACGAGTGTGCTGGTGGGATAGTAGGTGTTGAGATCTTTTGTCTGGTCCGGCCATCCCAGAGTGGAGAAAGGCCACAGGCCCGAGCTGAACCAGGTGTCGAGAACATCCGACTCCTGTACCAGGTCGCGAGCCTGGCAGTGGACGCACACCTCGACATCTTCGCGAGATACGGTCAACTCTCCGCAGCTCTCGCAGTACCACGCCGGAATGCGGTGTCCCCACCACAGTTGTCTGCTGATGCACCAGTCATGGATGTTGGACATCCACTCGAAGAAGATTTTTTCGTAGTTCTCGGGAACGAATACGGTCTCCTTCTTCTGGACAGCCTGGATGGCAGCTTCGGCGAGAGGCTTCACCTTGACGAACCACTGAGTCGAGACCAGCGGCTCTACCACCGTTCCACATCTCTGGCACCCGCCGACATTGTGAGAATGGGATTCCACTTTGACCAACAAGTTCTGCTGTTCCAATGCGGCGGTTACCTGTTTTCGGGCCTGGTAGCGATCGAGACCCGAGAACTCCCCGGCTTCCCCCGTCATCTGTCCTTCTTCCCCGATGACCTTGACGATGGGAAGTGAATGTCTGCGGCCCATCTCGAAGTCGTTGGGATCATGCCCCGGGGTAACCTTGACTGCCCCGGTTCCGAACTCCCTGTCCACAAAGTTGTCGAGGACAATGGGGATCTCGCGGTTCATCAAGGGAAGGATGACGGTTTGGCCGTGAAGGTGCCGGTAGCGCTCATCCTCTGGATGGACCGCCACTGCTGTATCGCCCAACATGGTCTCCGGGCGAGTGGTGGCAACCACCAGGGATTCTGCGGTTCCCTTGATGGGGTACCTGATATGCCACAGCTTTCCCTCTGTGGCTTCGAACTCGACTTCGAGGTCTGATATCGCCGTGCAGCAGCGAGGACACCAGTTGACCAGGTACTCCCCGCGGTAGATCAACCCCTCCTCATAGAGCTGGACGAAAACCTCTCGCACGGCCCGCGACAGACCCTCATCCAGGGTGAAGCGCTGACGACTCCAATCGCAGGAGCACCCCAGTTTTCGAATCTGGGAAAGAATGTTGGACTCAGCCGTTTCCTTCCATCGCCAAACGACCCGTTCGAACTCCTCTCTTCCTAGGTCTGTACGTTTCTTGCCCTGCTCAGCCAACTGGCGCTCAACCACGTTCTGCGTCGCGATTCCCGCATGATCGGTTCCGGGAAGCCAAAGCACGTTGGACCCCTTCATGCGTTCCCAGCGGGCGAGAATGTCCTGCAAGGTCATGTTCAGGGCATGTCCCATATGGAGAGACCCGGTCACGTTGGGGGGAGGCATGGCGATGGAAAACGGGGGACTCGCAGACTCCTCGTCGGCGCGGAAATAGCCGCGCTCCTCCCAGAGGGTGTACCATTTCCCCTCTACCTCTTGTGGTTCGTAGGCCTTGGCAATCTCTTTACTCACGAGTCTCCTTCGACGAGAGGAAGCTACCAGCGATCCGAGAACAAAGTGTAGCCCAGTTCGCCCAACGAGAACCAGCGCCCGCCGCGGCCAAATACCAGCCGGCAGTCCTCTAAGCTGAAACTTGATTGGCTAGGAGGTCATGCGAGAGTCGTCAGAAGCAGAGCCGTGACTGCAAAGGAGCGGTACCGGCATTCCGATGCCGGTACCAACGAATCAAGCGGCGTGTGGTCGGTTGGACCCCCTTCTTAGGAACTCATCGCATGCCCCGATCTTTGATCGGGGCCCGCTCCTTCACAGTCACGGCTCCGCCAGTGTTGCTAACGAGGATCATTGGAGAAGGAACCCAAGTTGCTTTCTCGAATGGCGCCAGCATCCCTGGGGGCCCCACCAATCTGAAACATGGATAGTGAGCGGTGACGCAGTGATCAGTCTGCGGTAGGGGAATATAGTGCCGCGAACGGGTCAATCGCCAGGATGACGAAGCCGGGTTTTTACCTGAATGATGAGGAATCCGCAGCGGTCCAACCTTGCAGGCCGCATCATCCCTTGCGGCGTGCTTGTGCTCTTGGGCTGCCTCGTGAGCTGTCCGGATCGGGTGAAACGGAGACAGCGGTGTCCGGCTTCTTCAGCCATTGACCGATGATGGAACGGAATTCCACTACCTTGCCCACGATTAGTAGAGCCGGCGACTGAATTCCGAGTTGATCTGTCTCCCGCACGATCGTTCGGAGTGTTCCCACAGCTTCTTTCTGACCCTCCAGAGTTCCCGCCTCGACGACGGCGGCCGGAGTATCCAGGGAACGTCCGTGCAGCACGAGTTTGGAAACGATACCTCGCAGGTTGTGCAATGGCATGAGGACGACCAGGGTATCCGTGGCTGTAGCTACCCTCTCCCACTCGACGGGCTGCTCTGAATCGGTGACCTGATGCCCGGTGATGATGGCTACTGAGGAGGAGACGTCTCGATGAGTGACGGGAATGCCTGCCGCCGCCGGCACAGCCAGAGCTGAGCTCACACCAGGAACAATCTCGAAAGGGATTCCCCGTTGGGCGAGGAAGATGGCCTCTTCTCCTCCTCGGCCGAAAACGAAGGGATCTCCTCCCTTGAGCCGCACGACCTGCTTTCCCTCCTTGGCTTTGGAGGCTAGCAACTCGTTTATCTTCTCCTGGGGGAAGCTGTAGCGTCCGCCCTTCTTGCCGACGAGAATCCTCTCCGCGGTTGGCGGCGACAGGTTTGGGAGGCGTGAATCAACCAACCGGTCGTAGACCACAACATCAGCCTGATTGAGACAGCGCTGGCCCTTGAGGGTGAGCAGTTCTGGATCACCGGGCCCGGCACCCACCAGGAAGACTTTGCCAACTCGGGAGGAAAGAACTCTCACCTCAACTCTCTTCCAGAGCCTGATCGATGCGCGCCCGCACTTCTGATTGGCCTTGGCGTCGGGTTGTTTCAAGCAGATCTAGATCGTCCACCAGGTGCGAGAAGAAGTCCTTGCGGTCATCGAACGAAGAAAAACGGTCCTTCACCCGAGGGCGGATCGCTCTCAGGGCTTGGAGCAGGTCTCCGTATTCCGGCCCAAACTGGGACTCCAGTTGTCTACGTATCCGTTTGGCGAGAGCAGGACTGCTACCGGAGGTAGAGATAGCGATGATGAGATCACCTCGATGGACCAGTGCGGGGGCGATGAAGTTACAGTACTCTGTCTGATCAACGACGTTGACCAGGATTCGATGTGCCTCAGCGAAATCCTTGATCCGTCTGGCCACCGTCGCGTCCTCGACCGCAGCCACGATCAGGAAGGCATCCCGGGCCTCATCGGGTACGAATTCGCCCGACCGCCGAACGAGGCCTCCCGCCCGGTCCAAGGCTCTTGCTTTTTCTTCCGCAAGATCTCCGTCTCCGACCACCAGGCAAACACGCCCCTTCAGATCGAGAAACACCGGAAAGTAGCTCATCTCGGCCATCATAGAATTCCGATCAATTAGGTAGAGAGTAGCGTAGGGTCGGTGTTCGTGTAAAGTGAGGGCCGTAGGTCGAAGGGCGTGAGTTGGGGGTCGCGAGACGCAAGTGTAAGGTAAATGCAACTCCTGCGCTCTTTCACCATCTGGATACCTGATGGTAGCGAAACGATTCTTTCAAACAGTGTTGATAGTGGGCATGACCTGGTCCTGCATGGCTGCCTTCGGAGCGGAAGAGCAGATCGCACCCGACAACCCAGCGGAAGAGCAGATCGCACCTGACACCCCAACTGACCTGAAGGCTAAGAGCCATTATAAGGGAGCGGTTGCGATGGTTGTCCTTAGCTGGCTGGATGAGTCTGGCAACGAGCTGGGGTTCGAGATTCTCCGGTCCGACAATGGCGAGGAGTTCCGGGTTGTCGGTATGGTTGGGGCCAATACGACTCGCTTTACCGACGAGATCGGCAAGTACATTACCGGTGCCTTCACTTATAGGGCCAGGGCCTTCAACCAATTTGCGAAGAGTTCGTATTCCAACGCAGCCTCGGTCTGGTTCTAACCCGGGCCACCGGCCCAATGTTCTGATTTTCTCTCTACCTCCTCAACGGCTGGCCGTTTGCTGTCGAGAAGGCTCCGCTCGCGAGCCGGTGCGGGCGCTTCTGTTATCATTGACCTGTACTGGATGACTTTGGTGCAGGACAACACGCTTTCCTTCAATCTCGAACCCACTTTCCGCTGCAACCTGGGTTGTGAGATGTGCCCTCGCTTTTCCAGTGAGGACCCTCATCTCGACATGTCGATGGACACCTACGCACGAATCCATGCGGCCATGGGCTACGCTCACACGGTGGACTTCACGGGATGGGGTGAACCCATGCTTCATCCTGAAATCTACAACATGATCCGCGCCGCCAACGATCAGGGATGTGTCATCAGCATGACGTCGAATGGCACCATTTTGAATCGGAAGAATAGTCTCTCCTTGATCTCGGCGGGTATGGATCGTCTTACCATCTCTGTAGACGGGATGACTCCCCAGACCTTTGACGCCATTCGACTCGGCGCCTCCTTCGAGCAGATCACCAGGAATCTGAAGCAGATGAGCCAACTGATCCAGGAGACCCAGAGTTCCCTGGAACTGGCAGTGGCCTTCACCATTCAACACGACAATGCGTCCGAGCTGCCTTTGATCGTTCCCTGGATGAGATCGGTGGGGTCGCGTGTGCTGCACTTGAAGCAACTGAACGTACTTTCCCACATTGACGACTGGGAGCGGAGCTTCCTGAAGCATGGACTGGCGTCCGGCGATCAGGATCGTGCACCTATCGAGCGTCTGGAGAAGCAGATTGAGGAGGTATTGGATCGGGCCCAAGAGGCCGGGATCAAGGTTCTCGTCCATTCTGAGTTTCCCATGACCCGGGAGATGAAGGGGCGTCACTGCCTCGCCACCCCACTGGAATCCGTCTACTTTTCCTACGAAGGGAGGGTGGCCCCCTGTTGCCATTTCGGCCACCACGTGAGCCGATACTTTGAGGCCGAGTACTATTCGCCCTCTGCGCTGTTTTTCGGCGATATCCGGGAAAAGACATTCCGTGAAGTCTGGGAAGATGATTCCTTTCAGAGCTTTCGACGGGGATTTGTAACCCAGGACTTTCCCGAGGCTTGCAAGACCTGCTACCTGCTCTACGGGAAGTAGGCAAGACGTCGGATGCCAGGTTGACCTGTGAGACTCTAGGCAAACCAAGGGAGAGCCGATGAAAAGAAGAGAATTCCTCAGGTCCTCAGTGGGCACGAGCCTTTCCGCTTTGGGTGCAGGAGAGCTTGCCCGGGCAGTGTCTTTGGGCGATGGCGAAAGAGGAAAAGGTGGATTGCATCTCAAGTACGCTCCCCGCCTCGGTTTTCTGGCGGATGAGTTGAGTATCCCCCAACGTCTGGAGAAGTTTTCGCGGCACGGCTTCTTCGCTATCGAATACAACGGATTGATGAATCATCCCAAAGCCGAGGTGGGTCGGATACGGAAGAAACTCGACTCTCTAGGGATGGAGATGGGTATCTTCGTGGCGAACCCCAACGGTTGGAAAACGGCTGGGTTGTGCGATCCGGCGGAGCGATCCAACTTCCTTGCGGATCTCCGTCAGGCCGTCGAATACCATGGGATCATTGGAAATCATTTCTGCACGGTCATTACCGGCAACGAAAAGCCAGGGATTCCCCGCGGCCGGCAGAAACAGAATGTGATTGATGGGCTGAAGGCCGCTGCGGAGGTGTTGGAACCCACCGGGTTGACGATCGTCGTGGAGCCGTTGAATGTCCTGGTGAACCACGCCGGCTATTTCCTGGTCCACTCAGAAGAGGCCGCTGAGATCATGGAGGCGGTCGGCAGCGACAAGGTCAAGATTCTCTTCGACATCTACCATCAGCAGATTTCGGAAGGCAATCTGGTCAACAACATCAAAAGGCACTTGCCCTACATCGGTTACTTCCAGGTGGGCGATGTACCCGGCCGAAAGGAACCCGGGACCGGAGAAGTAAACTGGAAGAACGTGTTCAAGGCGATTTACGACACTGGGTATCGTGGCATCCTCGGCATGGAGCACGGCCTTTCCGTCCCTGGCGAGAAGGGACTTCTCAAGTGCTTCGCTGAGTACCGGCGCGCTGATAATTGGTAAGGCTATTCTCGGCGCTGGATTATTCCGGAGAAACTCGCCGATCTATTGGAGCCTGAAGCGCGAGCGAGGGGTTGGGGGCGGCCCTGCGACCCCTCGTTCAAGCGTGTTGTCCGCGGAACGATATTTCTCCCACGAACTTTCGAGTGCCTCTCCGCAGCAGGGACCAGGCGTAGAGGAAAGCCAGGCAGATCAGACAGAACAGCTCCAGAAGAGAGGCGGACTCGACGGTGCTCCCGCTCAAGGGCACGCTTTTGAACTCTGGCAGCAAAGCGTTGGTCAGGTAACCCAGGCTTGCAGATAGAAGAATGATGCTTAGGCTGAACTTCAAAGCGACTTTTCTCGAGTGCAGTTGTCCCAGCACACCGAAGGTGGTTACGTTGGTGGCGGGTCCTGTTAGCAGAAATGCCAAGGCCGCTCCCGGTGAGACTCCCTTCGCTAGGAGCACAGCAACAAAGGGTGTGGCACTGGAAGCGCATACGTAGGTGGGCAGGCCTAAGAGGGTAAAGAGAATCACTTCGAAGGAGGAAGGCAGTGCCCCCAGCCGCCCGGGTTGGAGGAAGGATTCTGCTATAGCTGCTACGGTCAACCCGAACAGGATCCAGGGTGCAGTGTGATCGACCACCTCTCCCAGCCCTACCTTCAGTGCACGGCTGATTTTATTGCTGAACGGCAGTTCTTCGGTCTGCGGGGCCTGCTGCTGCTTCTCGGGCTCGAGGCTTGCGGAAGTTGTCATCGGCCCACCGACGATCCAGCCCACGGCGAAAGCAACCACTGCAGCCGCTAGGACTCGTGCCAAGGTCATCTGGGTTCCCAGCAAGGGGATGGACATAAGTACGGCGTCCAGACCCAATTCGGGAGTGGAGATCAGGAAGGCCATGGCGGCCGTAGCTGGAGCCCCTCGTTGAACCAAGGTACGGTAAAGCGGTACCACCCCGCAGGAGCAGATGGGAAAGGGCAAGCCCAGGCTCATTCCGCGGACAGCCTGGGTCCATTTTGCTCCCTTGTTCATCCATCGGATTGAGGACTGGGAAAGAAAAGAGCTCATGAAGCCGGCTACCAGATAGGCCAGAAGCAGGGCCGGTGCACTGCGCAGAGCCAGTCCCAGAAAGGTTCGAAATATGGGAAGGTTGATCGAGCCGTGTACTGATTCGTCTCCTCCCAGGAAGATCGCCATCAGCGCAAGGCCCAACAGGGCTCCTGATCCCTCGTACCAACCGTTTCTCTTGCTGGCTCCGCCCTGTGCCATAAGTTGTGATTTGATACCGGGCTGGTGAAAGACCACGTGTGCCAGTGAGCCCGCCACCAGGGCTTGGAACCAAGCCATGGCTTGACTTGACAGGCCTACGAGCAGCTGGGGACCCAGTCCGAAGCCCAGAGTGGAACTAGCGATGACGAGGGCGAAAACCACCAAAGCGGTCCGGACTCCGAAGATGGGGCGTACCAGCCACCAGATCGTGAGTCCAACTGGTAAGCGATGCAGGATCACTGCGAACGGGAGCAAGTGTTGGCTCTGTCCGGGCGAGAGGTGAGGATTGGTCAAGGCGGCGCCGTCCGCTGCGGCGTGAACGCAGAGTCCAATCAGCCCCAGAACCAGGGCCGTAGAGTGGACTCGATCAGCACCTTTCTTGAAGATCTTCTCTGAGAAGGTTGGCCCGAACATTCCCAGGAAGGCAAATAGTAGGGACCACCAATGACCTCGGGCCAGGATTGAAGGAAGGATGCTGAGCACAACTAGTCCGGTGATGCAGACGAAAATGAAGCCGTCCAGGAGCGAGAGCATTGGGAGTCGATTGCGCGAGACTCGATAGATCAGAGGGCCCAAAGAGAGGGAGATAAAGCTCGCAAAGAGAAGTTCAATCTCCTCCAGCCTGAATTCCATGCGGGGTCAGCCTTTCCTTGGGGGCGCAGGAAGCCTGGATCCACGGATATGGTAAACTATCGCCCGCATGAGAATCGATCTCCTTGCCTTTCGGAGCTTGGGCAAAGGAGCATTCTGGGCCGATATCTGGTCGGATATCAACGAATACGACTTCTGGGGAATGGCTGCCCAGGTCAGCTACTACTTCCTTCTGGCCTTCTTTCCTTTTCTCTTGTTTCTGAGCGCGCTCATTGGTTTCATCCCGGTTGATCCGAATCTATGGGGCACGTTTCTGGCCGAGCTCAACGCTTTCCTCCCGGAGAGCACCTACGAGAGCGTAGTGACAGCGATCATTCTCCCTCTGGCCCGCTCCCAGAACACCGGAATTCTGTCAGTTGGGCTGTTTCTTACGCTCTTGATTGCCTCACTGGCTTTCAGTGGAACCATCAGACCCCTTAGCCGTGTTTTTGGAGTAGAAGATAGTCGATCCTATCTGCAGAAGCTCTTCCTTTCCGTCGGAGTGACCATACTCGTCTCCCTGTTTATTATCTTGTCAGCCTTTCTCCTGGTCTGGGGTGATTTGTTGATTACTCTCCTGGTCGAAAGCCCTCCAATAAGAGCACTGTATACGGTGATTCGTTGGATACTCCTTTTCGTACTCTTGAACATTGGAATACACACTGTCTATTACGCGCTGCCCCAACCCCAGATCTACTGGACGATCTTCTCTCCCGGGAGTGTCGTCGCCACCCTGGGGTGGATCTTCGGATCTCTGGGTTTTCGCCTGTATGTGAACACCTTCGGCATGTATCAAATGTTCTACGGAAGTTTGGGTGCGGTCATTGTTCTGATTATCTGGTTCTATCTCTCGAGTCTGGCGCTCCTGGTCGGAGGCAGGATCGACTCCAGGATCCACGGAATTCAGCAGGACCCGCTGGGTCGCTGGTCGCCCGGAGCCGTCGATTGAGTCCGGTGTCGGTGCCGGCGAGGGTGGGTTGGCTATCAGTCGTGGCGAGTCATGCACAGCACATCACCAGACAACCCACGTTCTTGTTTAGATCGTCGATGGTTTCTGGAGAATAGAGCAGTTAGCTCCAGCTGGAGCAGGCATCACCACGACATGAGCTTTACTGCAGCCGATTGGGCGATCGTTGTTCTGTACGTTCTATTTGCCTTCGGCATCGGCTTCCTCGTTCGCAAGTACGTATCCAGCGTCGCTGATCTGCTGTCTCAGTTTGGCATCGGCTGGGCAGTCCATCTAGTGGAGTCTTTCCCATCCATCGGGAAGCGGGGTCTCTGTAGCTTTGCTCTAGGATTTGTGGGTACTGGGCTAGGGTCTCTACTTCCCATTTCCACCCCGAAACTCCTACACTATCCGGACGAAGAGTCGTCAGCCGGGAGCCCTGAGTAATGAGTTGGCGCCTTGTCTGGGAAATCGCCTTCTGCGCAGCCATTGGAGTGTTTACCTTGGTGTCTCTGATCGTTGCAATCAAGGGCTATCGCGATATTCGCAGTTTGTTGAATGACCTGAGGACGAGTGGTGGCTCTAGGGAACCACAGGAAGGGTCTGGCGGCGAGCAAAGCGAAAACGAGCCCGGCAATGTGATTGCGGGTGAGGAACGATGATGCGATCGAAGAAACGTCTCCGATTTACCCCTGTAGTTTTCGCCCTTCTCTGCATAGCAGATTGCAGGCCTCCCTCAGAGGACCAGGCGCCAGCCTCATCCGTTGTGCAGATCCCGGTTCCGGAGGCTTCCTTCCGGGTAACCTTTGGATTGAAGGATCGGGAGCCACAGACCTGGAATGGTCGCCTTCTGCCACAGCAGGGTCAGACTGTCCAGGTGGAACCCGACCTGCTTCGAGAGCACAACTATCAGGCATCCGAGGAACCCAAGTTCCCCAACGACTACGTTCGCGACGGTCGTTCCTGGGTGTGCAGCACTCGACCCGCCTGGATGCGGGATCCAGATGATTTTGAGCTTGAACTTCCCAGCCTCCTGCTTCAGCTTTGGCGTAATCCTGGAAACGCCCCTCTCCACCTGGAGACTGATAACGGTGAGATCCGTTTCCAGCCCGCGGATCTCAAGCCGTTTCAGCCGGTGTTCTTCTTGGATGGAGCCGTCCGAATCGAAGTCGTTCCTTCCGTGTTCTCGCCGGTTCAAACGACGACTGGCCAGCAGGATTATCCTGCGGTGCTGGCGAGGAAGGGCGGAGAGCTGTGGACGGCTTGGCAGGAATATGGGGAGGAAAGCGAATCGGTCTATGTCCGCAAGCGGGTAGACGGGAGCTGGGAGAAGCCGATCAGACTCGTGGAGGGAGCCGATGTGTTTCGGACGGCTCTGGGAGAGGATGCTTCCGGACGAGTCTGGGCCGTTTGGGCGATGCAGGTTGAAGGCAATTGGGACTTGTACGGGCGGGCCTTCGACGGAAGTAGCTGGACATCCCTGGAGAGGCTGACCCAGAACAAGGGGTCGGACATCTTCCACCGGGTTTTTCGTGACTCGGAAGATCGGCTATGGCTGGTATGGCAGGCAACAATGGACGGGATGAGCCAGATTGTAGGTAAACACTTCGATGGCTCGCAGTGGTCGTCACGGGTCCAGATCAGCGACGGTCCTGCGGGGGCGGGGAACAATTGGTGGCCAACCGCGGCAGCAGGAAAGGACCGCTCGATTGCGGTGGGCTGGGATGGCTATGCGAGCGGAAGCTACGATGTCTACGTTAGAAGGATGGATTCCGGTAAATGGGGTCCAGTTAGGGGGCTGGCTTCTACCCAACGCTTTGAGGCCAACCCGTCTCTGTCTTTCGATGAGAAAAATCGGCTCTGGGTTGTTTGGCAAGAGTCCTCTGTGGAATGGGGAAAAGATACAGGGAGGCTCGCCACGCGCGTGGGGACACAGCTGCACGAATCCAGGTGGCTGCGCGTCGTCTGTCTCGAAGGAGAGAAAATACTTCGCCCAGTAGGCTCCCTAGCTGAGATTTTGCCTGGAGACCAGTGGGAGCTCCCGCACTTCGAGGTCGGTCCCGGAGGTCAGCCGTGGCTTTTCGTTCGGAAGATGACGCTGCGACAGCCCGACACTCGGGAAGTCAGAGGGAAGTTGGGACCCGCCTATTTTCCTCGTTGGGATATCTATGCCACCCGCTATCAGGACGCTGCCTGGACCGAGCCCATGTATCTACCCCGCAGCAGCGGCCGCAACGACATGATGCCACAATCTTCACTCGACCCCGAGGGTGGCTTCTGGCTGGCATGGGCAACCGATAGCCGGAACACGAAGTCCTATATGCAGCAGCAGAACCGGGTGATGATGACCAGATTCGAGGTTCCTTCAACGGCAGGGCAACCGCGGCTGGAAGCTTACAAACCTGAGCCAGTCCCAAGCTTCGATCCCATTCATGAGAACGAGACCGAGCAGACCCGTCAGATACAGTCCTATCGGATTGAAACTGGCAGCAAGACCTACTCTATTTATCGAGGCGATCTTCATCGTCACACCGACATTTCAGTGGATGGTGGCGGGGACGGCTCCCTGCTCGACGCCTACCGCTACGCCCGGGATGCCGCCCAGCTGGATTTTCTGGGAATCACCGATCACACCGACCACGTGGCCGAGTCCTATACCTGGTGGCGCAGCCAGAAGTTCGCCGATCTGTTCCAGCAGGATAAGTTCGTCGCCTTCTATAGCTACGAGAGATCTGCTCTGTTCCCAAACGGTCACCGCAACATAATTTTCGTTGAACGGGGCCGACCGGTGCTTCCCATTCTGGGACAGGAGAATCGGGGACTCGAGGGGGCGGAAAGGCTCTTCTGGTATCTGCGCCGCTACGACGGAACTTCAATTCCCCACACTTCAGTGGGTGGAGGGGGCACCGATTGGCGGGACAATGATCCACAGGTGGAGCACCTGGTTGAGATCTATCAGGGCCTCAGGGACACCTACGAGCATCCGGGAGCTCCCCGTCCCAAGACACTCCAACCAGCACCGGGCGTTCGGAAGCCGGGCCACGTCTGGAACGCCCTTCGAAAGGGCTACAAACTGGGCTTCATTGCTTCCTCCGACCATTTTTCGACGCATATGAGCTATGCCTGTCTGCTGGCCGAGAGCCTCACTCGGGAGAGCCTCATGGAGGCGATTCGGGCACGTCGGGCCTACGCGGCGACCGACAATATCATCATGGATATTCGCTATTTCGGCTCCGATGGAGAGCATCTGATGGGCGAGGAATTCGTGAGCTCGGCTCCCCTGCGTATCAAGGCTACGATCATGGGCACCGACACGATAGCGAGGATAGACGTTATCAAGGACGAGAAGATCGTCTATCAAGTCTCCCCGAAGCAGTCACGGGTCGATTTCGAATTTCTCGACGGCGCCGACCTTGGGAGCGAGACCAGTTACTACTATCTGCGCGTCCTGCAGCAGGATGGCGAGTTGGCCTGGGCCTCTCCGGTTTGGGTTGACTACAGTCCCAACAATTGAACGGTGGAGCAGGAGGAAGAGTACGAATAGTCCCAGCACTCTCCGACCGGGACAACGCGGGATTATCGGGGTCCAGCTGCAGCAATCTCTGGAGTCGCCGCTTCCGCGTACTGTTTGAAGTTTTCTCGGAACAGGTCCGCCAACCTGCTCGCCGCCCTGTCATATCGGGCCTGGTCGGTCCAACCTTTACGGGGGATCAGGATCTCGTCGGGGCATCCCGGGCAAGCCGTCACCACGGCCATTCCGAAGACAGGATCTTCAACGGTAGGGGCGTCGTCTAGCAAGTTGGCATGTATGGCATCGATGATGGCTCGGGTGTATCGCAACCGGATCCGTCCCCCCACACCATAACCCTCACCAGTCCAACCCGTATTGATGAGCCAGGTCTTGGTGCCGTGGGCTCGGATGCTGGCCGCCAGCATCTCGGCGTACTTTATGGGATGCCAGACCAGGAAAGCCGCTCCGAAACAGGCAGAGAAAGTGGCCTCCGGTTCCGTGACGCCGACTTCGGTGCCCGCGACCTTGGCCGTGTAGCCACTGATGAAGTGATACATCGCCTGGGCGGGGGTGAGCCTGCTGACCGGCGGCAGGACCCCGTAGGCGTCGCAGGCCAACAGAATGATGTTCTCGGGGTGGTTCCCCACGCAGGGAACCTTGGAATTGGAAATGTTCTCTATGGGATAGGCTGCTCTCGTGTTTTCGGTAAGGGCGTCGCTCGAGTAGTCTACGCTGCGACTGACCGGATCCTGAATCGTGTTTTCGAGAATGGCACCGAAGCCTATCGCTCGGTAGATTTCGGGCTCTCTCTCCTGCGACAGATCGATGCACTTGGCATAACATCCTCCCTCGATGTTGAAGATGCCCTTGTCGCTCCAACAATGCTCATCGTCACCGATGAGTTTCCGCTTGGGATCGGCGGACAGTGTGGTCTTGCCGGTCCCGGAAAGACCGAAGAAGAGGGAGACGTCGCCTTGCTCTCCTTCGTTTGCCGAGCAGTGCATCGAGAGGATACCCTGTTTGGGCATCAGATAGTTCATGATAGTGAAGACGCCCTTCTTCATTTCGCCGGCATACTGAGTGCCCAGAATAACGACTTCACCGGATTCGAAGTTGAGGCTCACGTTCGTGTTCGAGGCAACGTCCTCGATTGTGGAATCGGCCGGAATACTTCCGGCGTTGAAGATTACAAAATCGGGCTCGCCGAACACAGCCAGTTCATCATTGGTTGGCCGGATAAGCATGTTGTGCATGAACAGCGCGTGATAGGGTCTCGAGCAGATGATTCGCACCTTGAGCCGATAGGTCGGATCCCAACCGGCGTAGCCGTCCAGGACGTAGACGTGGCTGCAGCCGTTGAGATAGTCGATGGCATGACGCCGATTGATGCGGAACGACTCGGGAGAGATCCTCATGTTCACTGAACCCCACCAGATATCGTCCCTGCTCTCCGAGTGCTCTACGATCCTTTTGTCTTTCGGGCTCCGGCCAGTCTTTTCACCGGAATGGGTGGCGATCGCTCCCGAAGATGTGATCACCGATTCGTCCCGTATTATGGCGTGTTCGTAGAGCTCCGCCGGCGCGGTGTTTCGATATACCGAGTCGGCCTGGATTCCATAATCGATTAGATTGATTGCTTTACTCACAGTGGACTGTTCTGGCGTCCGAGAGGCTGTTACCGACCGTCGAGGGGATCCTATCCATGAGCGACGACCAGCCCGACAAGTATGAAGCCCAGGACGGCGACGATCAACCCGATTTGCCTTTGCCCGATTTGCCTCTGCCCTAAGCTGAAACTTGAATAGTGAGCAGTGGTGAAGTGATCAGTGAACAGTACCGGAAACAGCTACAGCCAGCAGAGCCGCGAACGACTTGACTCGTTAGCAGTATGCCCCACGTTTCGAGGAGAGAGCTGGACAACAGCAGAATCTCGCAGGTCCCCAACCCCTCGCTCGCGCTTCAGGCTTCCATGGCTCGGGAAGTTTCTTTCTCGAATCTGGTTATGCACTTAACTCCGGAAAAAGTCACCACCACCTAGTAAAAAAGGTGAGAGACAGGAGGTGAGTGGATGTACGAAAAGATGAATTTGTTGGAGTTTCAAGAGCGTTTTGCCACAGAAGAAGCTTGTCTGAGTTACCTGATGCAGAAACGCTGGCCGGAAGGATTTGTCTGTCCCCGTTGTGGGGGTCAAGGAGGCTACTGGTTGCAGCACCGGCGATTGATGGAGTGTCGCCAATGCCGGTATCAGGCTTCTTCCACCGCCGGGACGATTTTCCACAAGACGCGGGTGCCCCTGAGATATTGGTTTTGGACCATCTTCTTGATGAGCCGTTGCAAAGCGGGCTACTCGATGAAGGGACTGCAGAAGCTGCTGGGAATCGGAAGCTATCGGACGGTCTGGATGATGGGACATAAGATCCGACAAGCCATGGCCAAACGTAATGACTGCTACCAATTAAGTCACCTGGTGGAGCTGGATGACTCTTTCTTTGGAGGCCGACGACGAGGGAGAAATCGTCGGGGTCGCAAGCGAGGACGAGGGACCGAAGGCAAGGCCAAAGTTCTGGCCGCGGTGGAGATAACGAAAGCCGGGGGGCCGAGGTTTCTAAGTCTGGATGTGGTCGATGACATAACCAGCGACAATGTGAAGCGGGTCGCCTGGGCGAGGATCGACCCCGGAGCTCAGATCCGAAGCGACGCCTATCACGCGTTTGTCGGTTTAGCTCAAGCCGGCTACCAGCATGAACGCGTCCGGCTCGAGTGGGTGGGGATGGGTTTTGAACAGTTCCCATGGGTTCACACCCTCATTTCCAACTGCAAGACTCAGCTCCAAGGGACTCAGAAAGCGGTCAGCCTCAAGCACCTTCAACGTTACCTGGCTGAGTTTTGTTACCGTTTCAATCGTCGTTTCTGGGAATCCGAGCTCTTCGACCGTCTCCTGACAGCCTGTTCGCTCTATCCCACCGTCACCTATCCGGAGTTAAGTGCATAACCAGATTCTCGAATGGAGCCAGTGATCCCAGGCGGGAGTGACCTGGGATCACGACAACGTTCTCGGTATCCTTGGCACATCCGTTGCTGAGAGTTGAAGGGGCAGGGGTAACCGAGGTTCTCCTTGGGAGGCTACAATAGTGTTCGGGAGGCGTCACCGAGGAGCTAGAGAGCTTTTTCAGGAAGAACGGTCGGGTCCACAACACAGGAGTGCTCATGTTTGGAAGATATCGGCTAGGAGTTCTGCTTTTTCTTGTGGGTGGAGGCGGAGAATCTCTGGGGCAGGACTTGCCGAGGCAACTCACGCTGGATCGAGCCATCGAGATCGCCCTGGCTCGTCATGCCGATCTGGAATCAGCCAGTGCCGCGATTGATGCTCGGATAGGTGCCGAGAGACAAGCAGCGTACTCACCGAACCCGCTCTTATCCATCCAATCGGAGAACTGGCGTGCCTGGGGTAACCCCGGTTTTTCCACTGCCAACGATCTGGAGCTGTCTGTCTTTCTCAGCCAACCCCTCGAAACCGGGAGAAAGAAGTGGCATCGGGTGGACCTGGCGGCCCGGGATCGTCGCATCGCTGAACTGGAAAGGCAAGCGGCAGCCTGGCGGATTCGCCAGTCGGTCAAGTTGGTCTACTGGGAGGTCCTCGCTGCTGAGAAGCGCCGAGAGCTGCTGGGGAAGAGTATTGAGACCTTCCGACAGGTCATCGACTATCATGATTCCCGAGTCTCACTGGGAGTCGCAGCTGAGGCCGATCTCATCAAAGTTCGACTGGAAGGGGAGCGCTTTGAGATGGCACATGCCAATGCCGTAATGCAAGGCGAGAGGCTGAGAGTCCAGCTGGTCCGCTCTCTTGGATTGATCCCAGGACGCGCACCATTCAGCGTGGTTCAGCTGACCATTCCCAGTACGGACACGGACTGGGAGAGGCCCTCCCTGCTGGATGGACTGATGGTGGCAGGGCGGGGACATCACCCCGAAGCTCTCCTGGCTGCGGCCTTCGTCCAACAGGCCGAAGCGGCTGTCTCGTTGGCGAAGGCCCGCAGCAAACCGAATCTGACTCCCTTCCTCGGCTACAAGCGGGCTGCTGGCTTCAATACTCTGATCGGGGGGATATCGGTGCCACTGCCACTCCGGGACCGGAACGTCGGTCGCATTGCGGAGACGGTGGCAGAGGTGTATCAGTCGCGCGCGCAGCTTCGAGCTGTACAGGCGAGCCTTCAGGCAGAGGTTCGTTTTGCTCATTTGGGAGTTGCTCACCGAGCCAGCATGCTGAGGCGCATGGAAGCTGATATGCTGGGTCCAGCCAACGAGACCCTCCAGATTGCGGTCGCAGCCCACCGGGAAGGTGGCTCCGACCTGTTCCGATTGCTGGATGCCCAACGCGCTCGGATCGATGTGCAGCTGCTCCATGGGCAGACGGCCCACGACTATGCCATCAGCCTCGTCGAACTCGAATCTGCAGTGGGGACCGAGTCACTACCCCACCTGGAGGGAAGGAGTTTCGGTGCGAATTGAGGCATCTTTACCCGCTCAACAGGTTGCCGCTTCACAATGGCGCTTGAGGCCGTGTATGCTGCGGCTCACGCTCATCTCAGGTGCCTACTCCGCCCTACTGGTTGGCTGTTCGGAGGCTCCGAGCGCCGTCCCGGACATCCCAGCTGTCCCCACCAGGACAGCTGCCGCGCCGCAGCAGAAATCGATTCCTCGGGTTGTTCGTCTGAAGCCCATCGCGGCGGAGAGGGCCGGATTGTCGGTCGAGACCGTCCGTGAGGTATCTGCCACGCGTGTTCTGAAGGTTGAGGGTCGGGTCGCAGAAAACCAGGAACGAACGGTCACGGTCGGCTCCTTTACGGAAGGGATTGTGGTCGAGTCGTACGTATTCGAGGGGAGCTATGTAACAGAAGGACAGGTCCTGGCGCAGATTCACAGCCACGAGCTGCACCAGGTTGAGGCCGAGTATCGCAAGGCCCATGCAGATCTGCAGCGACGCCAGGCCGAACTCGACTATGCTCGCCAGGCACAGCAGCGAGCGGAGCGGCTCCACCAGATCAAGGCCGGGTCCTTGCAACAGCTCCAGCAAACCCAGACGGCCCTCAAAGCGGCGCAGTCTGCGGTGACCATGGCCGAGGCTGAGATCGAGAGCGCCCAGATTCATCTCAGCTATCTGGGAGTTGAGTTGGAGGATATTCTTCACTCGACCGCCCAGCCTGACGATCGGGAAGAGACTCCGCTGCATCTGGTCCAGATACGCTCCCCTATACGCGGTACAGTGATCGCCCGCAATATCACCAAAGGAGGTGTAGCTGCGCCGTCGGAGTCACTCTACTCAATCAGCGATCTGAGCCGCCTTTGGGTCATCGCCCAGGTGCCCGAGGAGCATCTGCGTCTGGTGAAGAAGGGAATGCCAGTCGAGATCCAGGTGCGCGCCTACCCCGATGAAAGTTTTCCCGGCAAGGTGCTCTGGGTTGGTGATTCGTTGGACCGGCACACCCGCACCGTCCAGGTACGCTGCCAGGTCGGCAATTCCCAGAGACGCCTGAAGCTGGAGATGTACGCCACTCTGCTGATTCGAGTCGACCAGGGAGAGTCGGCGATTGTGGTGCCGCCAGCCGCCATTCAGGTAATCGATACGACTTCGGTTGTATTCGTTCAGGTGGCGGAGCACTCCTTCCAGCTGCGCCCGGTTGAGCCGGGGCGGCAGCTGGTCCAGGGACTGGAGATCGTGGCTGGACTCGAGGAAGGTGAACTGGTGGCGGTAGGTGGCGCGTTCATTCTCAAGTCTGAACTGCTCAAGGACAGAATAATCGAAGAGGACTAGTACCCTGTGTCATTAGCGATTGGGTGTCGTAGCCATCGGATGGAAGCACGAACCTCTCACCGATCACCAACAGGCCGCTCATGCTAAAGCGGATCATCGATTTCCACTCGGATCATGCCGGCCTCGTTCTCTTCGGACTGATCGTGCTGGTGCTAGCCGGACTGGGATCGCTGTCCCGGATACCGATTGACGCTTTCCCTGACCTTACCAACAATCAGGTAGTAGTGTTGACCAATGCTCCCGGAATGGCGGCGGTTGAAATAGAACAACTGCTCACCTTCCCCATCGAGTCGGCCATGATGGGCTTGCCCAACACTCTGGAAGTGCGCTCCATCTCTAAGCTGGAGCTCTCGATTGTTACGATCGTTTTCGAGGACCACATCGACACCTATTTTGCCCGCCAGTTGGTCAGCGAGCGGTTGGTGGAAGCGCGGGCGCGTGTTCCGGCCGGCCTGGAGCCCACCCTGGGTCCCGTGGCCACTGCCTTTGGCGAGGTCTATCAGTACACCGTGGAAGGCGACGACCACAGCCCGATGGAGCTCAAGACCCTCCACGACTGGGACATCAAGTACCAGCTTCGCGCGGTACCAGGCGTGGCTGACATCAATACCTGGGGTGGCTTGACCCGTCAGTACGAGGTTCAGGTGGATCCCGGGAAACTGCGCGCCTACGACTTCAGCCTACGAGACGTCTTCCGTCGAATCGCCGAAAACAACGCTAATTTCGGGGGAGGGTTTGTCGAGCACGCATCCGAACAATACACGGTGCGCGGATTAGGGCGCGCGGGTGGGGTCGATGACCTGGGAAAGATAGTCATGTCCTCGCTCCAGGGGACGCCCATCTACCTCGAGGACATTGCCGAGATCAAGATCGGAGCGATGCCTCGGCAAGGGGCTGTGACCCGAGATGGCGTGGGCGAAAGTGTCTCTGGCATGGTGATCATGCTCAAAGGCCAGAATAGCAAGACGGTGATTGACCGCGTCAAAGAAGCCCTGAAGAGGATTCGGACTTCGCTTCCCGAGGGGGTCCGGATCCTTCCCTTCTATGACCAGTCGGAGGTTATCGACGGCACCATCCGGACAGTGCGTGACAATCTGCTCGAAGGTGGGGTCCTGGTTGTCGCCGTACTGGTTCTGTTTCTTGGTGACTTCCGGGCCGCACTGATCGTGGCGTCCGTGATTCCTCTGTCCATGCTGGTGGCTTTTCTGGGAATGGAGGTCTTCGGCATCTCTGCCAACCTGATGAGCCTCGGGGCCATAGATTTTGGGATAGTCGTGGATGGCTCGGTAGTCATGGTCGAGAATTTTACCCGGCGCTTGCGGGTCGCCCAGCGGCGTCTCGGTGGGCAGGTCGACACGGCGGAGGAAATCCTGCTGGGTGCCCATGAAGTGGGCCGCCCGATATTGATGGGTGTGGGTATCATCATAGCGGTCTACCTTCCGATCCTCACTCTGGAAGGTCTGGAGGGACGCATGTACCGGCCCATGGCAGTCACCGTGGTTTCGGCATTACTGGGCTCCTTGATACTGACGCTTACCGTCGTTCCTGCTGCCTCCCGACTTTTCCTGCGTGCTCGACTCAGGGAGCGGAAGAGACCTCTGTTTCGGCGCTTCCGCGATTCCTACGAGCGATTTCTGGGCGCGCTTCAGGACTATCCGGTCGTGGTAACGGTTATCGCTACCGCGATCGTGTCCAGTGCATTGGTCTCGCTCTTCTTCATAGGTACCGAGTTCATGCCGCGCCTGGACGAGGGATCAATGTTGATCGAGACCCGCAAGCTTCCCAGCATCTCATTGACCGAATCTGTGAAATCCGGTCTTGAAGTTGAGCGTGTCCTGAAAGAATTCCCCGAAGTGACAGGGGTTGTCACGAAATCGGGAAGGCCCGATCTCGCCACCGAGGCCATGGGGATCTATCAGGGCGACGTCTATGTCGACCTGAAGCCGCGGGACGAGTGGTCCACTGCCGTGACGAAGGAGGGGCTGATCGAGGCCATGTCTGAAAAACTCGCTTTGATACCGGGAGTCGCCTATAACTTCACCCAGCCAATGGCCATGCGACTTGGCGAGACGATCTCTGGTGTCAGAGCGGACGTAGCGGTCAAGATCTTCGGTCCCGACGAAGATCTCCTGGAGCAGAAAGCCGACGAAATCCTGGCTCTGTTGACCCGGGTTCGTGGCGCCGCCGACGTACAAAGGGAGGTTTTCTCAGGTGCAGCCGAGTGGCAAGTACGTATCATAAGAGAGGAATTGGCCCGCTATGGCCTGGATGTCGCCGATGTTCGGGATCTGGTTGAGGTCGCTGTCGGCGGTAAAGTTGTTACCGAACTGATTGACGGTCGTCGGCGCTTCCAGGTCGCTGTTCGGTTCTCGGACCAGTATCGCAAAGATAGGCAGATGCTGGGTTCGCTAAGGTTGACCGCGCCAGGTGGAGAGCAGGTGCTACTCTCTCAGGTCGCGGACATTCGCCGCTCCAGCGGCCCGGAAGTCGTCCAACGCGAGGACGCCCAGCGGCGTATCGTGGTCCAGGCGAATGTTAGGGGGAGGGACCTTGGGGGATTCGTCGAGGAAGCACAGGCAGTGATCAACGACAACATCCAGCTTCCCTTTGGCTATCACCTTGGTTGGGGAGGACAGTTCGAGCATCAAGAAAGGGCGATGGCACGGCTGGGGCTGGTCTTGCCGATCGTGCTGTTGATCGTGTTCTTCTTGCTCTTCTCGGCATTCGGTAACGTCAGGCAGGCCCTACTCGTCCTGCTGATCGTTCCTTTCGCGACTGTAGGCGGAGTGGGTGTGTTATGGTTCCGGGAAATGAATCTGAACGTCTCGGCATCAGTTGGTTTCATCGCCGTGTCGGGTGTGGCCATCCTGAACGGTATCGTCCTGGTTTCCACCATCAACCGTTTCCTGGGCCAGGGACAGGAACTCAAACTGGCCATCCGGCGTGCCGCCGCGGTCCGCTTGCGTCCCGTCCTCATGACCTCGCTCGTTGCTACTCTGGGATTTCTCCCCATGGCAACTGCTGCGTCCATTGGAGCCGAGATACAACGTCCCTTGGCGAGTGTAGTAATTGGGGGCCTGCTGAGCTCGACTGTTCTTACTCTCCTGGTGCTACCCGTCATGTTTCCCTGGTTTTGGGGGCCGGAGTTAGTGTCTCCGTCGGGGATGCAGGAAACGCCTTCACCTTCGGGCGAAGTCTGACCGTCATACCTCGTTGAGGAAAGACCAAGATCGAACGCTCCTGCCATTGGCTTCGCCGCCCCGGCCCAATCCCTCGCTTGCGCTTCAGGCTTCCATGACCTGTCGCAATGACCGCGAATCCGCCAGCTAGCCGTCTGATGTTTCAGCTTAGGTTAGTCTCGCCCCCAGGGTCGCTGGCCCCATTCGAGGAGGGAACTTCGGCCGACTACGGGGAGATTTACACTGCTGTCCGGCTCTCTCCTCGGAACTTGGGCTCATCTTGCAGACAAGTCACGTCGTTCGCGGCTCTGTTGGCTGCAGCTGCTTCCGATACTGTTCACTGATCACTTCATCACTGCTCACTATTCAAGACTGCTCACTATTCAAGTTTCAGCTTAGGAAATTCCAAGATCCTGATCGAGAATGGCTCAAGTTGCTAAAACCGGGGCCGATATGCCAAGGGAAGGGAGGTGCAATCGGGTGAATTCTGAGCTGTTGAAGAGGCTCGGTGGGTGCCAGCGGCTGCCTACTCTGTCCGGGGTCGTCTTTCAGCTTCTGGAACTGTGTCGGCAGGAAGAGGCTTGTCTCCGGGAAGCAGGAGACCTGATCGGGCGCGATCCCGCTCTGGCGGCTAGAGTTCTGCAAGTCGTGAACTCACCATTCTATGGGCTGCGCCGTGAAGTGAAGAGTCTCAGACAGGCATGTTCGCTGTTGGGAGCCTGGTCGCTTTGTAGTCTTGCCTTGAGCTTCAGCCTTACCTCCAATCTGAGAGAATCCAATTCCGGCAGTTTCGACTACCGAACCTACTGGCAGCGCTCGCTGCTCAGTGCTATCGCAGCTCGGACCACTGCTCAGTGGATGAAGCTTCCCAATGGCGAAACACTTTTCCTGGTAGCTCTGCTCCAGGACATTGGAATGCTGGCCCTGGACACGCTTTTCCCAGATGAATACGGGGAGGTTTTTGCCAGGTCTGGTCGAGATCATCTGCTACTGGAAAGGCTGGAGAGACAGAATCTGGGTGCGACCCACATAGAGCTGGGCCAATACCTCGCGGATAAATGGAACTTCCCCGAGCTGTTCAGTCGAATATTTGGATTCAGCCATGAGCAGGACCGGAGGACTTTGCAGGACCTGGAGCCAGATGTGCGTTGTGTGGCGCTCTCAGGCCACATCGCCGACACCTGGTTGAGGGAGGATCACCTGGAAGCGTCGATCGATGCTGCCCGAGTGGCTGAATCCGCGGTGGATATGAAGCCGGAATCGCTTCAAAGCATCCTGGCAGAAATCGCGGAAGTCCTGCCCGACGCTTCGGTTGCCTTCGAGATCAATATGGGGACGCCGGAAACGACCAACTACGTGCTGGAGCAGGCCCGCAAGGTTCTGGTGGATCGTCCCGCCGAGTCAGTCCCCGACTTTATGAAGTCCCCCGACCTCATCGAATCGGAGAATCAGGTACTGAGGGAGCAGGTGTACGCGGATCCACTTAGCGGTCTCTACAATCGCCGATATCTGGACGTAGCGCTCCCCCGCGAGCTACAGAAGGCCTACGAGCTAAACCAGCCGTTGAGTCTGGTTTTTTTCGATATCGACAGCTTCAAAGCCATCAATGATACCTATGGGCACGCTACCGGAGATCTGGTAGTCAGGGGGGTGGCCAGTGTAATCCAGGAGGGACTGAGGCATACCGACATAGCCGCCCGCTACGGCGGAGAGGAGTTTGTCGCTCTCCTTCCTTCAACTGAAGCCCGTGGAGTGGAGGCGATCAGTCGTCGGATCGTGTGCCGAGTAGCTTCTCAATCCTTTTCAGGACCAGCAGGTACTCCGGTTGTGGTTACGGTTTCAGCGGGTTGCGCCACCTGCCTCAAACCAGATCAGTGCACACCAGAGTCGCTTCTGCGAGCTGCGGACGAGTTCCTCTACGTGGCCAAGGGGCAGGGTGGAAACCAGGTCTACCCGGTGACTCAAAGCGACCTGATGGGCTCCAACGCCCCCGTGTGTTCGGGAAGAATCCACTGATCCGATATCCGGCGTCTTGCCGTTTTCGTTCCTATTTGTCTTCCGCCGCGCTATAGTACTCCGCCAATGAGGACCGAATGCCAAAGCGACTCGTGATACGCGGTCCCCGGAAAGCGGAGTTCGAAGAAGTTCCCGTGCCGGAGTGTCCCCCCGATGGAATCCTGGTACGCGCCCGGACCAAGGCTATCAGTACGGGAACGGAGTTGAGGGTCTACCGGGGAATTCCGGTGGATCCTGAGGGAAGCTTCATTTTCCCTAATCAGCCTCTTGAGTTCCCAGTGGAGAATGGCTACTCCATGGTGGGTGATGTGATCGAGGTCGGGTCGGATGTGAGTGGACTGGGAAGAGGTGATCGCGTTTTCGTACCCGAACCGCACAAGCAGATAGCAGCCTGCCAGGGCAACCTGGCGAGGCGCCTTCCGGAGGTCCTTCCGGACGACGTGGGACCGTTCCTGCACATCTTGGAGGTGGCTCACATTGCGCTCCGTCGTGGGCAGCCTTCACCCGGCGAAAATGTGGCCATCATCGGTGCCGGCCTGATTGGATTGTCGGCCCTGGCATTCGCCAAGGCGTTTGGGCTGAGGACGGCTGTCGTCGACATCGATCGAAGCCGGTTGGCGGTCGCGGCCTCCATGGGAGCCGATTGGACGGGGAGCCCAGAGGATGCCGGTTTCGAGGATCAGGCAATAGCCTTCTTCGACCACGAAGGGGCTGATCTGGTACTAGAGGCCGCCTCGACCTGGGTTGCAATCGAGACCGGTCTTCGCATCGCACGGCCCGAGGCCAGGGTGGTCGTGGTGGCTCGGCACACCGACCAGCCCGCCTTCAGTGCCGTCGGCTACCCTTATCTGGCCAAGAACCTATCCATTCGCACCTCTTACGGGCATCCCCCCCCGGGGACGCGCTGGGATCGGAAGCGGTCGCTTGCCCTGACGCTCGATCTGCTGGTTCGTGGCCGCTTGAATGTTGGCCCCATCATCACTCATCGGTTCGACTGGCAAGAGCTCCCCGATGTCTATCGAAGAATGGATGCCTCAGCGCCGGACATGATCGGGGTCGTTATCGACTGGTCCGACCCGAACAATCCGTCTGAACGCCTGAACGCCTGAACGTCTGGCTAGTCAGAGGATTCGAAGATCAGGAAATGCTGCCTGGGAAGGAAGTCGAACTCCTGTTGCAGGCTGTAACCTCCCTCCGTCATTTCTGCCAGGATCTGGTCCCTTTCGACCCAATGTCCCAGTAGGCGTGTAACCCAGTGCGAACCGTCAAAGTCGACGATTGCCACCAGTCCGCCTGGTCTCAAGGAGCGGCGAACCCGGGCGAAATACTGTGCCCGATTCTCGATGTGATGATAGGTGTTGCAGGAGAAGATCAAGTCGACTCCGGCTTCAGGAAGCAGCGGATCCTCTGGTTTTGCGGCAATGATTCTTACATTACCGTGACGCCGCGCTCGGGCCTCTTGCCTTATGTAGTCGTTCATCCCAGCATCCAAATCGACAGCGAAGACGGTGCCTCCGGGCCCAACCGGTTCTACCAGTCGGAACGTAAAGTAGCCGCTTCCAGATCCGATGTCGGCAACCACGCCTCCCTCCCGAATGTTGAGAGACTCCACAACTCGCTTGGGATGCTGCCATTCATCTCGATTTCATCCTTCATAGCCCAGCCGCTTCAACGTGGTACAGGCCGTTGCTCCGGCCAGCACTAGCAAGACCAGGTAGAAAGGCAATGCAGATTTTGCTTTGGTCATCGGTTTTCCTCTATCTTCTGGAGCCTTGACCTACGTCCGTGGGACAATTAGCGTTACAAATATGGTAAAGGAAAGTGGCCCCACGAGGCGAAATCGGCGAGACTTTCTTCGGACCCCGCTGGCCATGTCGCTTGCCGGCATTCATGGGGAATCGCTTCTCAGTTCCACCTGGCCAGAGGTTGGACAGGATGAGCCCCGGATTCCCAGGGACGTCCAACCGGCCTATGCTCGGGATCTGGCCCCGGAGAAAACCAGAGAAAAGCTGCTCGAGCTCCTCGGCGTCGAGCTTCCTCCTGCGAACGTAGAGTTCGACCAGAAGCGATCCGAAACCACCAGCGATGGGCTCCGCATCCTACGACTGCGTTATCGGAACTCATTGGGCGAGGAGGTGCCAGGTGCCTTGGCCCTTCCGATGGATGCCTCGCCGCAGTCTCTTCCTGGAATCGTTTGTATGTCGGGAACCGGCGGGGATACGGAGAGGTTGATTGATCCGCGGTTCCGACGGGATCAACCTGGTCAGGGTCCTTTGAGGGGTTGGGCAAGGGAGCTGGCGCGCCGGGGCTTCGCTACCCTCTCGATCACCTTGCGGGGCACGGTAGCCCGGCGTAGCAGCGTGAGTGACTGGGAGAGGCATATCCGATTCCTGATTCCCTATGGACGGACGATCATGGGAGTCATGGTTGATGAGGCCCTGCGGGCAGCCAGAATTCTCGCCGCAAACCGGGCGGTGGAACCCAGCCGAATCGGTCTTACAGGGATGTCTCTTGGGGGTAATGTCAGCTGGTACGGGATGGCCTGCGATCCCTTGATTCGAGCCGCAGTCCCGGTTGCAGGCTCGGTCGCGAGTCTGGCGGCACTCATCCATGACGGTGACACCAACCGGCACAGCTCCTACATCTACATTCCACACATGCTCCGATACTTCGACCATCCCCAGATTGTTGCCCGCTGCATCTGTCCTCGGCCCTTCATGGTCATCGCTCCCACCCGAGACGAGGACATGCCCCGCCACGGTGTTGACAGGATGGCCCAACTCGTGCGCGCGGCTTATCGGGAAGCGGGTCACCCCAATCGCTTTAAGGTTTATCAGCCCGATTCCAACCACGTTTACAAGCGGCAGTACTTTGAATGGATGGCGGCCTGGTTCGAGAAACATTGTTGACGTGTCGCCGCTGTCTCACCTGGCACGCCGATTGATGCTGCGAGAAGACTATGCAGATTACTGACATCGAATCTTTCGTCGTTGATGCTGGCTGGAGACCCTGGGTTTTCGTCAAGGTTCAAACTAACACCGGACTGGTCGGATACGGAGAGTGCAGCGACGGCAAGAACCCCTGGGGCGTGGCAGGTACGATCCAGGACCTCAAACCACTGCTGATCGGCAAGGATCCCCGGCCCTACGAGATGAGGTTCTGGGAGATGATTCTGGGTTCTCGCCAGAGCCCCGGTGGGATAGCGGCCAAAGGGATCGCCGGGCTCGAGCTGGCACTGCTGGACATAAAGGCCAAAGATCTAGGCATTTCGGTGGTGGAGCTCTTTGGGGGGCCGACGCGAGAAGCGGTCCGCCTCTACTGGTCGCACTGCGGCACCTCACGGGCCGAGCACAACCAATACCTGCAGAAACCGCCACTCCGGAGCATGGAAGATATCTCGCTTCTGGGTAGGGAGGTGGTGGAAAGCGGTTTCACGGCGCTCAAGACCAACATCGTTTTCCCGGGAGAGCCTGCGTTCGTCTACATGCCGGGTTTCGGTTCCGGGCCGGGTGTCACCGACCAGGTCGTCACCCCTGATCTCCTGAGACACATCGAGACGCTGATCGCGACCTTCAGGGAAGCTGTGGGGTCAGACGTCGATATCAATCTCGATCTCAACTTCAACTTCAAACCGGAGGCCTGCAAGAGAATTGCGAAGGTGCTGGAGCCCTACGATCTACTTTGGCTCGAGATCGATATGTACGATCCCAGGGCGATACTCGAGATCAAGGAGTCCACCACAACCCGTATTTGTACGGGAGAGAATCTTTACTACGTGCGCGACTTCATTCCCTATTTCGAGTGCAGAGCAGCCGACGTCTTCATGGTCGACGTCCCCTGGAATGGCTTTTCCCAATCGAAGAAGGTGGGGGACCTGGCGAGCGTGTACGAGCTGAACGTCGCGCCCCATAACTATTACAGCCATCTGGCGTCCTTCGTGAGCGCAAGTCTCTGCGGCGTGTTGCCGAACGTTCGCATCATGGAAATCGACATCGACGACGTTCCCTGGAAGGACGACCTTGTCACCGTGCTCCCTCAGATCGAGGATGGGCACATGAGAATACCCGATGGACCTGGATGGGGTACTGACCTCAATGAGGATGAGCTCAGGAAACACCCTTGGGGAAGCAAGCGATCGGCCTGGTAGCAGCTCGCTGTCAAGTTTCAGCTTAGCGATTTGCAGGCTGTGAGCCCATCAGATAATCCCAATGTCGCCGAGCCTGGATGACAATCTGGGGAACATCTTCCTGCAACACATAGCCCTGGGCCGCTAGCTCCAGAGCGGCGTTGGTCAGCCGCCCTAGGTAGGCGTCTCGGTTCCGGTAACGATCCATGATAGAGCGGCGTGGATCTCCAAGCCGCTGCCGCTCCTGCTCTGTTTTGGGAAAGGGTAGGTAGCACCCTTGGAAACTCGAGAGAGCGCTGGCAGGTCCGGAGGCAGCGTTGAAGAGATTCCAGCCTGTATAGGTGGCGAGAGGCACTGACAACTCCGGGAGCAGGACGCCATCGATCTCGTTCCCGTCTTCGTCGACTGCCGGAACCAGGCTCGGGAAGGCTTTGCCAACTTTGGGCGGCTGTAGAGTCACGATCCCCTCGCTGCGAAATCTCGGACCGTAGTCGGCCCTGAAGGCCTTATGAATTCGCTCAGGGAAGTTGATGCCGGGTAGTTTGGGGAAGTTCATCTTCTCAAACGGGACCAGCGTCTTTCGATCGAGACGGGGATAGCGGCTAGGCGGAGGTGCTATGCCAGAGACCACCCAGCGATCCAAAGCCACCAAGAGTGCGCGCATCGACCATTTGAAGTCCATCGGATTACTGGGTTCCTGCCCTCTTGAGATGGTGGGTGGAAATGGCCCAGGACCGTGTTGGCTTCCGGCGAAGAGATACATTCGCACGTTGTCCTGCATGGGAGCGTCGTGCTGGCCGTCGACGGTCGTATGCGTCAGCGCAGCTGCCCGACCGAAGTATTCGTAGGAAGAATTGGTGTAGAAGATCTTGGGCTGAAACTGACTCTCGGGAGATTGGGTGAGCAGACCATCGGTGATCCCGGTAGCCGGGTCGGTCTGTTCTACATCGGTGAAGGGAAAGATATCGGTCGGATAGAAGAAACAAGCATAGGGTTGAGCGTCCCGGGAAGGCTGGGCGAAGCGGTGGTTGAAACTGCCCCGACCGGCGCCTGCTACGTGTGGAATGACGCCATCGAAGGCTGACCTTCCCTCCTCATCCTGGTTGAGCCCGAAGTAAAGAAAGGTTCTAAGAAACCGTCCACTCTGGGAACTGCCGAATCCGAATGCTCGATTGAGAGCTCCACCGGGTAGGGACAGGGCAGGGGAGGTGTGGTGCTTGAGGTGGGAGATCATGTCCCTGACGGCAACCATGCCCAGCCCGACCAGAGGTGGATCCTCTGAAACATAGACCACCTCGTAGATCTTTCCCGGTTGGAATCCCCCCTTCAGCGCAACGTGGGTCGTATCGGGAGTCAGTTGGCCATCTTTGAAGCGTGCAAACCGCCACCGAGAGCGAGGAACTTCACGGCGCGGCGCTTCGACACCGTCTCTGACGGTCATGACGTTCGCTGGATCCGCGGAATCGGCGGTCGGATAGGGGATGTGGTTTCGATCCGAAAGGATATGATCTCGGGCTGATTTGGTTACCACGAAGTCGCAGCGGACCCGACCTCGAATCGGTCCATCCTTCTCTCGCGCGATTGGTGGGTAGAGCCGTATCTTCCTGCCGTCTCTGCGGGTGTCGAACTGCCAGCCCAGCCAGAGCACCGTGTACCCGCGTCGCATCAGGAAACCGTCGCCAACCTCCGCTTCGCTGGAAAAATCGCCGCTCCTGCTGGCCCGGTTGAAGTAGGACAACAGCGCCTTGCCGCCGCGGTTCGAAACCTCGAAGAAGACAGCCTGGTTGCCCCGCTGGATCTGTTTCGGTTTCAGCAAGAAGAAGTCGGCCGAAAACTCAACATCTCCATCTAGGTTTGTCGGAGCTTTAAGGATATCCGTGATTCGTCGATTGGCCTGGTGGTCCGGATCGATGGCGTAGAGGATTCTGCCGCTGATCTTTTCGTAGGGACCAGCCAGCCCGAACGATTTTCCGCCCAGTAGATCCTCACGAGAAGTGACTTCGAAACCCGTAACCCGGGCAAATAGAGGAGAAGAGAGTGCCAAGAACGCAACGCAAGAGGGAAGCAATCGTAGCCACATCTGCCAATTAGAGTCCCGGAATGATGGCAGAAGCAAGGGGGATGACACAAGACGGCGAATTTTTCACACCCTCACCACCCTCTTCCGCTTGACTGTCGACCGGGCTCCTCGTAAGATGAGCCGCCATTCGCTTGGGAGTTCCAGCCGGTGATTCGCATCTGGGTCCATACCGCGGTTTTGGTCCTATTCTTCTCAGCCAGCATTTCGGGGAGCGAGCAACGATTCTCCCATCCCGTTCATCTACTTCGGGGAGGACTGGAATGCGATGACTGTCATGCAACGGCCTCCGGCAGCAAGGCTGCGAGTGACAATAACCTCCCCCGAGTCGAGATCTGTGTTGAGTGTCACGATGGCACCCGAGCGATGCCGATCGACCTCGCGGCATACGGTTGGAAGCCGGTTGAAAGGACCTTCAGTTTTGACCATCAGTTCCATCTGCGGCTGGGAAACCTCGCGCCCCTTCTGGCAAAGGCCATTGATTCCGGGAAGTACCTGGGGCGGCAGGGCGGCATTCGGAGGCATTTGGCTACGGAAAACCATTGCGAGGCCTGTCACAGGGGCTTGGCTGAGAGTGAGGACCACGGCATGCCCCAGATGTCCGACTGCCTTGTCTGCCATTCAGAGATCGACAACCCGTTCAGCTGTACCACCTGTCATTTGGAGGGCATCCAGCTTCGACCCCAGGATCACACCCTGAAGTTTGTTGATCGCCATGCCTCGAAGGACTTCGAGTACGAAAAGACGACTTGTCTCCCCTGCCACGGGACCAACTTTGCGTGTAGAGGATGCCACTAGCTGATTCCCGACAATTCCGACAATAGTATTTACTTTTGTGTGATCGCTGTCACAAGAAGTAATAAAAAATGGAGCTAGTATCAGTGACATTGAGGCGCGGCCGGTTCGAAGGTACCTTTCCTTTCGGAACGGCGCACAGAGAGCTGAGCATGTTGAATAGACTGCGAGAGAGCATAGCGTACCTCCCAATACTCCCTTCCATAAGACCCAGTGTGTATCGCTATGTTCGACCAGAACTCGCACCTGTGGGTGTGCTTGCCCTCGACCGAATCGGTCGCGCGATCCACTCCGTCTGATCACGAAGCTACAACAGAAGATTTGCTGGAACTATCTGGGGCGGACCGCGGCTTCTGTAGCGGAGTCTGTCAGTCTTCCAGGTTGGTCGGAGTCGATTCTTCCTCGAACTTTGCCAAAGCCTCTTCCTCGCTCTCGTAGACATCCAGAAGAGGCAGAAGCTGACTCAGTGAGAGAACGTGCTTCACTCTGTCCCCCACACGCAGGAGCTTGACCGAACAGTTGAATCGTTTGGCTAGCTTGATGCCGGCCACCAACTCGCCAATCCCGGCGCTATCGATCCAGGAAACGCCGGATAGATTAATGAGAACCTTTTGCCAGCCCTCGGCGAGAAGCTCGTTCATGATATCCCTGAGTAGCTGATCCCCCACTCCCACGACCAGGCGGCCCTCAAGGTCCACGATGACCACATCGCCCGATTTCCGAACATCGACATGCATTGGTGTCTCTCCTACAAAAACAAGACGGAATTCATTCCACCAGAGGTGTCATGCTGTCCCGATGCCATCGCAGTCAAGGGATTCATTCGCGATCCCGGGAATCCCGCCCAACCGGCCAGCCGGGCGCGAGCGAGGAGAGTATAGCACGGCCAAAGCCTGGCGTCTTGGCGACCCTGAAAGGTTCACTCATCCACCAAACCTTCAACTATTACTAGCGGCATTCGATACTCTTAGGTGGGGTTCGTGAGCAAGCCATGCCCTCGGTTCTCGTTGAGGCCAACAAGGCGCAGGCAACGTCGGTAGCCGTGCGTTGGGCCTCCTCTCGGGTTGCTCCGGAGGCGGAGCGGCAAAGAGTCCTTCCCTTGAATTCGATGCACACGTCACAGCTGAAAACATTCAGACTCATTGTCGAGTAGAGGAGATAACCGACGAAAGCCAGTGTGCCTACGATGGCCAGGGCTTTGGTACGCGTTGACATGGTCCTCTATTGTATCAATCACCGAAACCAGTGTCGGAGCCCTTTTAAGATACGACAGAGCAGACCGAGTGCTTTGATTGACATCGAGAGGTCGAAGTGATCCAATTTTGGTTCGAAATCCAACAACTATGAGGTGTTCTGGATGCAAGTAGGCGATGGCGAATATCGGTACGAGGTGATCACCGACTGGGCCAAACTACCTTCTGGCTGGACCTTCGGCTGGATCCCCGGCGTGGCGGTAGACAGCCAGGATCGGGTCTATGTGTACAGCAGAAGTGAGCATCCGATGATGGTTTTTGATCGTGATGGGAACTTCCTGACGTCCTGGGGCGACGATGTCCTGGAGAATGCCCACGGAATCTTCATCGATTCAGATGACAACATCTATTGCACCGAATGGAGTTCTCACTGCGTCCATAAGTTCAACCCTGACGGGCAGCTCCAGTGGACCTTGGGGTCGCCGGGTATACCCAGGCCACCTGGGGTTCCTTTCAACCTGCCCACCGACCTGGCCGTAGCGCCCGACGGCTGTTTCTTCGTCAGCGACGGATACGGAAACTCGAAAGTGCACAAGTACTCCGCAGAAGGAACTCTGCTGTCCAACTGGGGAGAACCCGGGAGTGGCCCTGGGCAATTCAACCTCGTCCACAGCGTTTGGGTCGACTCCGACTATCAGGTCTACATCTGCGACAGGGAAAACAACCGTATCCAGATATTCGATGGAGACGGCCAATTCTTGAAAGAATGGACTGGATTTCTGCAGCCTGACAAGTTGTGGTTCGATGAGAGTGAAACCCTTTTCATGGCCGAGATTCGTCATCGGGTGACGATTCTTGATAGGCAAGGAGAAATCTTGTCGCAGTGGGGTGAGGCGGGCGATCAGCCCAATCAGTTCCGTTCCTATCCTCATGGCATCTGGGGAGACAGCAGGGGAGACATCTATGTCAGCGAGGTTGCCTCGGACGCGCAGCTGAAGAAGTTTGTTCGCCAGCGTTGAGAACCGCGAAGGAATAGTGTTGTAGAGTTGGCGCTCTGATATTTGTGCCAGATTCGGTCGCGAACGGTACCGAAGCGGGAGCCTACGAGTCATGCTTCCATGCCACCGAAAAGGCTAATTCTTTCAGGGTTCAGGTGGAGGTAAAGTCATGTATCGACGATTCCAAGTAGCGGTTCAGATTCTTTCCCTCTGTCTGCTCCTGATCTCAGCGCCGAATTGCCGGGATGTAGGAACAGAGATGTCCGACGAGGAATTCGAAGAGGCGATCAAGGACTCTGTCAAGGTAGCGAACTCTCTAACACCCGAGGAGCAAGCCGAAGGGTGGGAACTGCTTTTCGACGGAACCAATCTTGACCCATGGCGCGGCTTCAAGCAGAGCGGCGTCCCCCCAGGCTGGTCGATCAGGGGAGGCTCCATTCACTTTTCGGGAGAAGTGCCCGCCGCCGGCGACATCATCACCGACGAGCAGTACAAGGATTTTGAGCTGAGGCTTGAATGGCGAGTCTCCAGGGGTGGCAACAGCGGAATCTTTTTTCATGTAAGCGAAGATTTCGACCACGCATGGGAATCTGGCCCGGAAATGCAGGTGTTGGACGATGACGGTCACCCAGATGGCACCAAGCCGGAGACTCGAGCGGGCACGAACTACGCCCTCCATCCGCTTTCCAAAGAGGCGATCAAACCGGTAGGAGAGTGGAATCAGGTCGGTCTTCTGGTCAACGGCGCTCACGTCGAGCACTGGGTGAACGGTGACAAGATTGTGGAATACGAATTGTGGAGCGACGATTGGAAGGAAAGGGTGGCCAAGAGCAAGTTCGCAGCGATGCCTGCCTACGGCCAGAGCAAGACCGGTCACATCGCGTTACAGGATCACGGAGATCCAGTTTGGTTCCGAGGGATCAAGATCCGCCGTCTCAACGCGGAATGAACCAGTCTCCGCAGTCAGTTGCTCCAACTCCCCCAGGTACTCTCTGGGGGTCAAGACACTAATTCGATGGGGATCTTTCTCCCGGCCTGGAACAGGTGGGCATCTCGGGCCTTCCAGGCCTCGTAGACGAGATCCCAGCACGGTCTGCAGTCATCCAGGTGGATCAGGAAGGTCAGTTCGTCGTCGAGGCTCAATGTCCCCTCCATGAATGACCGGAGAAATTCTTGGTCGCAGTGTCGTCCTTGGGGGGCTCTTTGTCCTATCATCACACCCGCCCATATCGACCAGCCGATTGTTCCACTTTGTGCGATAGATCACTGGAAGCTCGGTTGTACAGGTTAGTGGGCCCCTTCAAGCACTTGCCCCATTCGAGAACGGAACTTTTTGAGCCATGTAAGCCTGAAGCGCGAGCGAGGGGTTGGGGATCTGCGAGATTCTGCTGTTGTCCAGCTCTCTCCTCGAAACGTGGGGCATACTGCTAACGAGCGAAGTCGTTCGCGGCTCTGTTGCCTGCAGCTGTTTCCGGTACTGTTCACTGATCACTTCATCACTGTTCACTATTCAAGGTTCAGCTTAGGGCCAATGCTCCAACCTTTGTTTGGCTCATGGTCTTTTCACCTGTAACCTTCAATCCAGAGTGGTAAGATTCTCCGTCTGAAGCTTGGCGGATTTTTCCGAACAGGGTTAGGAGTTACAACCATGACCGAAGGCAACCACGAAGCCGAGCAGGCTTCAGGCGTAGACGATTCCGCGAGCGCACCTTCAGGCCCCCCAGAGTCCGAGGCTGGCCATTCCACGCAATTCGAGGCTCCTCATCCTGGATCAAGCCAGATGCCCCGCTGGGAGACGGGCGAGCTGGCCGATGCCCCCCGGTTTACCTGGCGCAATTGGTTCGCCCTGTTGGGACCCGGATTGGTTCTGGGTGGTGGAGCCATCGGAGGTGGTGAGTGGCTGATGGGACCAGCCGTCACGGCCAAGTACGGGGGGACGCTGATGTGGTTGGCAACCCTCAGTATCGTGGGGCAGGTCTTCTATAACATCGAGATCAGCCGCTATACCCTCTACACCGGGGAACCGATTTTCACGGGAAAGTTTCGGACCCTACCCGGTCCCAAGTTTTGGGTCTGTGCCTATCTGGTCTTGGATTTCGGAGCGGTATTCCCCTACCTGGCGGCCAATGCGGCCACACCACTCGCATCTGTCCTCTTGGGAGGTGTGCTCCCCGACCCAATGAACAACGACATGCACTGGTGGCTGATGCGACTCCTTGGCTACCTGATCTTTCTGCTAGCGATGGTGCCGCTGATCTTTGGAGGGAAAATCTACAATTCTCTGAAAGCTATCATGAGCTTCAAGATCGTCGTGGTTCTTGGATTTCTTTTAATCGTTGCGATTTTCCACTCCAGTACCTCAACCTGGTTCGAGATCTTCGGAGGGTTTCTTCACTTCGGGTCACTTCCTTCGGGTCCTAGCGAAACCACCAACGTGTTTGTGTCCGTGTTCAGTGGACAAGGTGTGCCTGAAATCGACTTCAGCTCCATTGCACTACTGGCAGCCTTCGCCGCAATTGCCGGCAGCGGTGGGCTCTCTAATGCGGCCATCAGCAACTACACCCGAGATCAGGGATGGGGGATGGGGCACCATGTCGGCGCCATTCCCAGCGTGGTCGGCGGTCGGAACATCACCCTCTCCCATGTTGGGAGGGTGTTTGAGGTAACCTCGGCCTCTCTCCCCAAGTGGCGCAGGTGGTACCGGCACGTGGTACGGGATCAGGTAGCGGTCTGGATGCCGGCTTGCTTCTTGGGGGTTGCGCTACCGAGCATGCTCTCGGTTGAGTTCTTGCCCCGTGGAACCGAAGCGAGTAGCTGGGTGGCGGCCGGGATGACGGCGGATGGTGTGAGGCAGCATGTCGGAGCTGCCTGGGGGGCCTCCTCGGGTCAGCTTTTCTGGTACATGACGATGTTTTGCGGTTTTCTGGTCCTAGCGCCTTCGATGGCCACCAGTGCCGACGGAGTTATTCGACGCTGGGTCGACGTCTTCTGGACATCGAGCTCACGTCTTAGAAAGCTGGATCGCAGCAAGATTCGCTGGGTCTATTTCGGTGTCCTTATCTGCTACGCGACCTTCGGCATGATCGTGCTCTCGGTTGCTCCTCCTTTGGACCTGTTGAAGATTGCAGCCAACATCTTCAACTATGCCCTGGGTATCAGTTGTCTTCATACCTTGGTCGTCAACGTGACGCTGCTCCCACCAGCCTTGAGGCCTGGCTGGTTCATGCGGACTGGCCTCTTTTGCGGTGGACTCTTTTTCATTGTGCTAGCGGTGATAACCACGATGAATCTCTTTGGATTTCTCAGCTGAAGGGGAGCGTCATCCAGATTTCCGGCAATGGAGTACTTGGATCGAGGGCTCGGCGTTGAGAAAACGGGACGCAGAAGGAAAGAGGCTGCCGAACCGCCGGGAATTCGGGGCTGGGATAGTAGCGGCCCTCCTTGCAGAGCCCATCTGTGCGACTGGAATCAGTGCCGTGAGTCCAGCGAAGATCAACCTTTGTGTTTTCTCGAAGCATCTGCAGTGGCTCGACTACGAAGAGATGGCTCGGACGGCGGCGGACCTTGGCTTCGATGGAATCGACTTGACCGTGCGACCTGGAGGGCACGTCGAGCCGAAGCAAGCTGAAAAGGAGCTTCCCCGGGCGATAAAGGCGATTCGGGCCGCTGGCTTGAAGACACCGATGATCACCACGGCGATTACGGATGCAGCAGATCCTGATTCTGTTTCTGTCCTGGAAGCAGCCGCTCGCCAGGGAATCGGCCACTATCGACTGGGATATTTTCGCTATGAGCCAGAGCAGAGTATTTCCGAAACGCTGGCTCTCGCGAGAAGGAAGTTGGAGAGGCTGGAGGCGCTCAACCGGCGTCTGGGCATATGTGGTGACTACCAGAACCACGCCGGCCGGTTCGTGGGGGCCTCGGTCTGGGATCTGCGGGAGCTTCTCCGTGATCTGGATCCGCGCTGGCTGGGGTGCCAGTTCGACATTCGACATGCCACTGTTGAGGGTGGGCTGAGCTGGCCAACGGACTTCAGAGCCGTTGAGGCCCGAACGCACACGCTGGTAGTAAAGGATTTCAGATGGAAGCGGATCGACGAAAACTGGAGTGTGGAGAACTGTCCTATCGGGTCGGGAATGGTTCGTTTCAAAGAGTTTTTCGAGTTGGTGAAGGCGTCCGGCTTTTCTGGACCCGTTTCGCTTCATTTCGAGTATCCTCTGGGCGGTGCCGATCATGGCGTCCGCCGGCTGGAGGCTGAACCGGTAACGGTGCTCAGCGCAATGCGCCGCGATGTAGGTACTGTAAGGCAGCTTCTCAGACTAGACTGATCTGCTTTTCGAAACCCTTTTGTCCCGAGTACGTAAAATAGGAATGACAGGGCGGGAGAACCGTGCCTCCCGCTATATTTCGTCTGATACCAGCACTTGCTCCTGAAGGCGAGAGGGAAAGACAAGAATGAGCATCGATATTGAGGCAGTTCATAGAAAGATCGAGCAGGAAAGCCATTTCGTTGAGGTCCTGACGACGGAGGTTGGAAAGGTCATTGTTGGCCAGGACTACATGGTACAGCGGCTGCTCGTTGGTCTATTGTCCAACGGCCATGTTCTGCTGGAGGGAGTCCCAGGGTTGGCCAAGACGCTCACCGTGCGTACCCTCTCACAGGCCATCCAGACCCGGTTTCAGCGCGTCCAGTTCACCCCGGATCTGCTTCCAGCCGACCTGCTCGGTACGCTGATCTACGACCAAAAGGAAGGTACCTTCAAGACCAAGAAGGGTCCGATTTTCGCCAACCTGATCCTCGCCGACGAGATCAACCGGTCCCCGGCCAAGGTGCAGTCCGCTCTATTGGAAGCGATGCAGGAACGGACCGTTACTCTTGGAGAGACGACTTTTTCTCTAGACGATCCATTTCTGGTTCTGGCCACTCAGAATCCTATCGAACAAGAGGGAACCTATCCGCTACCCGAAGCCCAGATCGACCGTTTCATGTTGAAGCTTGTCGTGGGCTATCCGTCAAAAGAGGAAGAGTTGGAGATTGTACGTCGGATGGCGGGAGGAACGACACCTGAGGTTGAACCTGTGGTCAAGCCGGAGGATATCATCCGCGCCAGAACCACGGTCGAGGAAGTCTATATTGATCCCAAGGTGGAGCAGTACATCATCGATATCGTTTTCGCCACTCGAGGACCCAGGGACTATGGTCTGGCGGAGCTGGAAGACCTGGTTTCCTACGGTGCATCGCCTCGTGCCTCGATCTATCTGGCCAAAGCGGCCAAGGCACACGCTTTCTTGAAGCACCGAGGGTATGTAACACCGGAAGACGTGCGAGCCATTGGACTAGACGTTCTGAGACACCGAGTCATCGTGACCTACGAAGCTGAAGCGGAAGAGGTAACGTCCGAGGATGTGGTGCAGAAGGTACTGAACACGGTAGAGGTGCCGTGAGGAGTAGTGGGTAGTAGTGGAGTAAGCAGTAGTGGAGTGAGCAGTAGTGGAGTGAGCAGTAGTGGAGTGAGCAGTAGTGGAGTGAGCAGTAGTGGAGTGAGCAGTAGTGAGGTTATTATCGTTTGCCGGGACTGTGTGCCGATCACTTTTACTGGTCTCACACTGCTCCACTCCACTACTGCTCACTCTTCACTACTCCCTAGAACATGATACCCAGAGAGATCCTTAAGAAAGTACGTCGTCTCGAGATCACGACCCGGGGTCTGGTTAATGAGGTGTTCTCGGGTGAGTATCACTCGGTGTTCAAGGGTCGCGGTATGAATTTTTCGGAAGTGCGGGAGTATCAGTTCGGCGATGACGTGAGGAGTATTGACTGGAATGTCACAGCCCGAATGGGACACCCCTTCGTCAAGGTGTTCGAAGAGGAGAGGGAACTCACGGTGATGCTGGTCGTCGACGCCAGTTCTTCCGGGGAGTTCGGTTCGGGCGAGAGAATGAAGGGCGAGGTCGCAGTCGAGATTTGTGCCCTTTTGGCGTTTTCAGCCATCAAGAACAATGACAAGGTTGGTCTCATCATCTTCACCGATCAAGTTGAGAAATTCGTGCCGCCTCGCAAGGGACGTGCCCACGTGCTGCGGGTCTTGAGAGAGCTCTTGTACTTCAAGCCAGGACGGAAGTCGACCGACATTGGCATGGCGCTGGAGTATTTGACTCACGTGACCCGGCGAAGAAGCGTGGTTTTCCTGGTCTCTGACTTCTTATCCGAGAATTTCGAACGGGCGCTTCGAGTGGCCAGCCGCAGGCATGATCTGGTAGCCATTCACGTCAGTGACCCTCGGGAGATGAATCTTCCCAACGTCGGCTACATCGAGTTTCAGGATGCAGAGACAGGTGAGCGTCTGATCATGGATACGAGGGATACCCAGGTCCGAGAAGACTTCGCTGCCAAGGTCCGGGAGGAGGAAGCGAAACGAGAGAAATTCTTCAAGTCGATCAGTGTCGATAGCATCAACATCAGCACCGATCGGCCCTACGTTCAGTCTCTGATCCATTTCTTCCGCCTGAGAGCACGGAGGTTTCGATGAAGCCGGGATCTTCACTTCCGCTCGTGGGAGGTGTTCTGTGCAGCGTCCTGCTGGCTTCAACTCTGCTGACCGGAGCGGGCCAACAGCCGGTTGTGTCGGCGAAGGTAGACCGATCGCGCGTCACCGTGGGAGACATCATTCGCTACACCGTGACCATCTCCGCAGACGATTGGATTCAGGTAGACCTGCCTCCGGAAACGGACGAGATCGGAGACTTCGAGGTCAGGAGGTTTCAAGCCACGGGACCCGTGACGAAGGATGGAAAGAAAGTCTGGACTCTCGAGTACACGCTTGCCATTTTCTCGACGGGAGAGTTCAAGATCCCCTCTCCCCAGTTGACCTACCATAGCGGGGATGAGGCCCAGAAGAACGAGCTTTCTGCCGAGGCTATCGAGGTCGTCGTTGAAAGTGTCAAACCCGCCGACGCAGAGGACATTCTCGACATCAAAGAGCCGGTTGCAATTCCCAGAAACTGGTGGGCCCTTTGGCCCTGGTTTGCGATTGGCGCCGGATTGATTGCCCTTGCAGTGCTCGGCTTTGTTTGGTACCGCCGAAGGGACAGTCGCGAGGAGGGAATCGTTCCACCGAAGATGGAGCAGATCTCGCCCCATGAGGAGGCCTATCGGGCTCTCCGACAGCTACGAGATGCGGGGTTGCTAGAGCAACAGATGATCAAGCTGTACTACATCAAGATCTCGGAGATCATCCGCCGCTATATTGGGCGGCGGTTCCAGGTTGAGGCGATGGAGCTCACCTCGACTGAGGTCCTGGATCGTCTCCGAGGGTTGAAGCGCCGAGGGTTGAAGACTGAAGTCGATGCCTATCGACTCTTCCAGAAGTTTTTCAGCTTGTGTGACTTGGTCAAATTTGCGAAATACAGGCCTTCTGAGACGCAACATGGTGAGGTGATGAAGGTGGCGATCGAGATTGTCGATTTGACGAAGAAGGTCGCTGAAACCGTGGATAAACAAGGCCTTCAGTCGCCCGGTTCGGTCGAAACACAACCGAACCTTCCGGGCGGTGAAGGGGTCCCAAAGCAGCTCATGCAAGATGTTTCTTAGATTCGCTGATCCCCACTACCTTTGGCTTCTCGTCCTACTTCCGCTGCTGTCCCTCTGGTACCTCAAGCGGCACGCTGCCGGAGCGCCTGCGGCGCGCTTTCCGAATATTGGATCGCTGAAAGTGGTGTACAAACCTTCCGCTGTTCGCGCCAGGCATCTTTTGTTCGCGCTGCGTCTATTGGCTCTCGCCGCCCTGATTCTGGTTTCGGCGCGTCCCCAGTCAGGGGCCGCCCAGGAAGAACTCCTCACGGAGGGCATCGACATGATTCTAGCACTGGATCTATCGAGCTCCATGTTGGCCGAGGATATCGAGCCGAATCGGGTTGAGGCTTCCAAGCAGGTGGCTGCCGATTTCATCAAACAGCGTAAGAACGATCGAATTGGTCTGGTAGTATTTGCGGCTCGCGGGTACACCCAATGTCCGCTGACCTTGGACTATGGTGTACTTCTCAACTTTCTCGAAGAGATTCGGGTGGGAGTCATCGACGACGGAACCGCTATTGGTATGGGTGTGGCGGCGGGCGTCAACCGTTTGCGAGATAGCAAGGCGAAGTCGAAAGTGATGATTCTGCTGACCGATGGGCGCAACAACAGGGGCGAGGTCGATCCGATCACCGCAGCCCAGATGGCTGAGGCTTTGGGAATTCGTATTTACTCGATCGGCGCGGGCGCCCAGGGACTGGCTCGCTACCCAGTTCAAGATCCCCTGTTGGGTAAGAGGTACGCTCAGGTCCGAGTGGATATTGACGAAGATACCCTGAAGAAGGTCGCCGACCTGACCGGTGGACGTTACTTCAGGGCCACTGATCGGCAAAGCCTCGAAGAGACTTATGCCGAGATCGATCGTTTGGAGAAAACCGAAATTGAGGTCAAGGAGTACACACGCTATGGGGAGTTGTTCGGCTATCCGCTCATCCTGGCCGCCGTACTTCTGTTAGGTGAGATTGGGCTAGCCAATACGCGCTTTCGCAAGATCCCATGACTCGCTGGGTTCTGGGATCTGAGACTCGGCTGGGATTTGGTCCCTCGAAAACCAGGAGGATAAGTTGCTCCGTTTTGCCGAATCAGAAATCCTCTATCTGTTGAGCCTGCTGCCGATTCTCTTCCTGTTTTTCCTATGGTCCTTTCGCCAGAAACGAAGGGCCCTGCTGAGGTTCGGTGGCACCAAACTGACGGAAAGATTGGCAGGGTCGGCCAGCAGGCGACGGCAGTGGTTGAAAGCGACGCTGCTCCTTTCGGGGGTAGCACTCCTTTTAGTAGCACTGGCCCGGCCGCAGTTCGGCTCCAAGCTGGAGACGATCGAGCGTGAAGGGCAGGACATCGTGATTGCCCTGGACGTCTCACTCTCAATGCTGGCCCGTGACATCCAGCCCGATCGCCTGCAGAAGGCCAAACACGCGATGAGTTCCTTGATCAACATGTCAGAAGGGGACCGGATAGGGTTGATCGCCTTCGCCGGAGAGGCCTTTGTCCAGTGCCCCCTGACACTGGACAAACGAGCTGCCACGATGCTGCTGAATGCGATGGGGCCCGACCTGATCCCGGTTCCCGGGACCGCTTTGACGTCAGCGATGCAGAAATCGCTGACGTTGTTCCCGGAACAGGAGGAGAAACACAAGGTACTCATACTCATGACCGATGGTGAGGGGCACACCGGAGAACCGCTGGAGGCAGCGAAGGAGGCGGCAGACAAGGGAGTCCGAATCTATACGGTGGGCATCGGATCAACCCAGGGGACGCCTATTCCCCTCGAGAAGGACAGGCAGGCGCAGCGGGGATTCAAGAAGGATGGTGAAGGAGAAGTTGTCATGACCCGGCTCGACGAAGTCACGCTCCGAGAGGTGGCCGAACGAACCGGGGGGAAATACTATCGGGCCTCTTCGGGTGTGGCTGAGCTTCAGGAACTCTACGCTGACATAGCTGGGATGGACAAGAAGACGCTCTCTTCACTCCAGGTAACACAGTTCGAAGAACGCTTTCAGATTCTTGTTCTGATAGCTCTTTGCTTGTTCGTCGTGGAACTCATTGTCGCAGATAGAAGAAAGATCGAAGTGGTCTGGCAGGGCAGGTTCCAATGATGGATTCGACTCCTTTCGCCACGCCTGGATGGTCGAGTGCTGGGACTCTTCGGCTGCTGGTCCTTGCATGGATCATCGGCTTCTTGCTCTTACCTCAGCTCGGATTGGGTCAGGCCGGCCGAGACGAAGTCCTGGAGGGTAACAGCCTGTTTGCCGAGGGCCGATTCGATGAAGCCCACGAAAAGTATCAGCAGGCGCTCGACGAAGATCCCTCCTCGGCAGCGATTCGCTACAACCTGGGGGATGCCGAATACAAGAAAAGTCTGTACGAAGAGTCGGTTGAAGCCTTTTCCCAGGCGATGCAAACGGAAGACCCCGAGCTTCAGGCAAGGGCCTCCTATAATCTCGGCAATGCGCTCTATCGGATGGGCAAGCTGGAGGACAGTATCCAGGCCTATCAGAGCGCTCTGAGAATCAATCCGGATGACGGAGATTCGAAGCACAATCTGGAGTTCGTCAGAAGCAAGCTCGAGGAGCAAGAGCAGCAGAAACAACAGCAGCAGGAGAAACAGGACGAACAAGACGATCAGGATCAGCAGGACCAGGATGATCAGGATCAGTCCCAGAATGAGGAGGAGAATCAGAATCGGGACCAGGAGGGGGATCAGGAAGAGGACAGTCCTCAGGAACAGGCCTCCGATCAAAATCAGCCTGAGCAGCAACGGAAGGATCCGGGTTCGGAACGGGCAGACTCGCAATCGATTCCGAAGATGTCCAGGGAAGAGGCGGAGCGCTTGCTGGAGGCGTTGAACGAGAGTAGCAACGAACCGAAGAAAAAGAAGCTCAGGGCGAAGGGAAGAGTCCCAGTGGAGAAAGACTGGTAGATCTCGAACCAATGCTGTTTGCAGCGCACAACATATCGAGCCTGGTTCTACTGACGTTGATCGCAGGGCTAGCTGCTGTTCCGCTTGCTGCCCAGGATCTGACTGTTAAAGCCTACCTGGATAGGGGCTCGGTCCGGTTGGGAGAGCGCTTTACGCTCTCAGTCGAGATAGCCGGTAGCGGTTCCCGTTCGGCGGAAGACCCTGAGCTACCCGAGATGGAAGATTTTGCCGCCTTCCTGGGCAGCGGAAGCTCACAGCAGATTCAACTGATCAATGGTCGGGTGTCGTCCTCCAAGACGACCAACTTTACCTTTCAGGCGACTAGCGTTGGCGATTTTGAGATCGGAGCGATCAAGGTAAAGTTGAGACGTGGAGTCCACAAAACCAGCCCGTTGAAGATTCAAGTTACACAGGTTTCGCAGCCTCAGGGCCCCTCCCCAAAGCGATTCCCCCAAGAGTCCTTCCCCTCAGAAGGGGATCTGTTTGTCCGAGCGGAGGTCAACAAGCAACGTGCCTATCAGAATGAGGCAATTGTTCTGAGCTATAAGATCTATACACGAGTCAACGTTTCCTCCTACAGCATCTCGAAGCAGCCCGGCACCACCGGATTCTGGGTCGAAGAGGAACCCCAGCAAAAACAGGCCACGACGTCCGCTGAAGTGGTCGGAGGTAAGCGATACACCGTTGCCACAATCAAGAAGATGATCCTCTTTCCAACGAGCCCGGGTGCCAAGACCATCAGCCCCCTCGTTCTCGAGTGTGAGGTGAAAGTGCGTCGTCGTTCCAGAGATCCCTTCAGGGGTTTTTTCAGCGGCGGTTTAATCGGTGAGGTCAGGAGGCAACTGGTTTCTTCGCAGGAGCTGAAGGTTGAGGTTCTCCCTCTTCCTGATAACGGAAAACCCGTCGACTTCAAAGGAGCGGTGGGTGCATTCTCAGTGAAGAGTTGGATCGACAAACCCGGCGTCAAGGCACATGAAGCGGTGACGCTCAGGGTCCAGGTTGCTGGAGCAGGTAACTTTTCCACCCTGACCCCGCCCGAGGTCCCCATTCCCACAGCCTTCGAAACCTACCCCCCCAAGCTGAGTCAGAAGCTGAAACCAACAGTAAAGGGCCTATCTGGGGAAAAGGTCTACGAGTACGTATTGATACCACGATCTGTAGGGTCTCAGCGGATCGGTCCGGTGGAGCTCGCCTACTTCGATCCCTCCGCCGCCAAATACAATCTGGCCCGTTCAGATGAGATCATCATCGATGTTGCTCCAGGGGAAGAGGCCCTTTCCGCGAGTCCGGGTATGTCCAAGCAGGAACTGAAGCTGATTGGACAGGACATCCGCTTTATCAAAGGCGATCCGGCTACTTTTCGGAAGGTCGGAGCTACAATCTTCGGGCACTACACTTTCTGGATTCCACTGCTTTTTCCTTTGGCCTGTCTGGCCGGGGCACTGGGCTATAGAAGACATCTGGACCGCCTGAGTGGAGACGTCGCCTATGCGCGCGATCGACGGGCTGTGCGGCTAGCTCGAAAGCGGCTTGGGTTGGCGCGCTCCTACATCGGCGAGGCAACCCAGCGGGAGTTCTTTGGAGAGGTCGGAAAGGCTCTCATGGGCTTCCTGGGTGACAAGCTGAACATCGCAGAGGCGGGAATGGTAAGTGATGAGGTGGGGCGACAGCTCCTTCAGCGCGAAGTCCCCCAGGAGACCGTGGGGCGCTATTTTGAGTGCATGAAGACTTGTGACTTGAAACGCTTTGCTCCATCTGACGCCAGCATCTCCGAGATGAAGAATCTCCTGGACGAGGCGGAAGCTGCAATGGTCGAAGTCGATAGACATCTTTGAGGCAAGATCGAGCGGTGAGTATTGGGTCTTCTGATACGACAACGAGTTGGTGGCAGCGGACTCGTGATAGGCGCGTCTTACGAGCTCCGGCTGGCTGGCTGATCCTTGTCGGCCTACAGGGGCTGGTGTTGGGAGTCCTGGCGCTGGGAACGGCTCTTGGACAAGACCAGCAGCAGCTATTCAGGCAGGGCAACCGCTTCTACGAAGAGGGAGCGTTTGACCAGGCCCTAAGCGCCTACAGGGAGATCTTGGCACAGGGCTATGAGAGCGGCCCCCTCTATTTCAATGTCGGAAACTGTTATTACAAGCTAGGTCAGACTGGAGAGGCAGTGCTCTTCTTCGAGCGTGCCCGTCGATTGATCCCGGGCGACGAGGATCTCCAGGCAAATCTGGCCTTGGCCAATCTGAGGGTGGTTGACAAAGTCCCTGAGCTTCCCGAGTTCTGGCCAATCACGGTCGCTAATGCTCTCATCACCCTACTTTCGAGACGAGTGTTACTCGGCGTGACCCTTTCTCTCTATTTTGTTTTCCTGACGTCGATCATTGTGAGGACGCTGGCAAGAAGAGGAACTGTCCAGTCGCTGGGTAGCAGATCAGCGATTCTGAGCGGAGCTCTGCTCCTCATATTCGGTCTGCTCCTGGTGGCCCAGATCCAGCAGACGCAAGAGCACAATCACGCAGTCATCATGATTCCAACGGCTCACGTGATGAGTGCTCCGGGTCCCGAGGGAGTGGAGGTCTTCACCCTGCATGAGGGCACCAGAGTCAGAATCGATCAGACTTCAGGAAAGTGGGTAGAGATTGTCCTCTCGGACGGAAATGTGGGCTGGCTCGAAGCCGAGACCCTGGAAGTGATCTAAGTGCTCTGATGATTCCCGCCAACTCCCTGTGTCTACGACGTGGCGGCGGTCTCCGGGCCGCCGGGCGTCGAGCCAACGGCTCGAAAGAATGGGACTTTGGCCTGGAGACCGAAGCCACGCTTGCCAATGAAGTTTCGGCTTGGTGCCACTCCCAGAAGCGCTGGCCCCATTCGAGAAAGAAACTTCCCGAGCTATGGAAGCCTGAAGCGCGAGCGAGGGGTTGGGGATCTGCGAGATTCTGCTGTTGTCCAGCTCTCTCCTCGGAACTGGGGTTCCTATTGCTGAACGGTCAAGTCGTTCGCGGCTCTGTTGCCTGCAGCTGTTTCCGGTACTGTTCACTGATCGCTTCACCACTGCTCACTATTCAAGTTTCAGCTTAGGAGGGTGCTTTCACCCTTGCTTCAGACTTACAATGGAGAACGAGCTACCCTGGTTACGGTGCTCGGAAGAGGACGTTCCTCGAAGGGAGTGTTGAAAAACTGCCCGTCCCGAAGTGATTGAGGTGGTACCTGGGAGTGTGGAAGCATTCCTTGATGTACCTTTTTCGGGGCGAAGAACCCTCTTCCGATTTGCCTCAGAGTAGCTCGTTACGGTAGCAGCGGACCCGGAGAACACAGAGACCGCGCGGGGAGCTGGGGAGGTGCCTGTTGCCCCCACGCAATCTCTGCTTCCGGGTTCGCTACTCAGCTGTGTTTGCCAATCAGACTCCTCCCCCATCGTCGACTACATCTGTCTCCGGCGGGTTGGTAGGCGTGTGCAGCAGTCCAAGCGCCGAGAAGGCGTGGACGACGGGACGAACTCTTGCCGCAGCCTGAAGTATCTCCATTTTCCTGAGCTGTTCGTCATCCAGCATGTCGCCAAAGGCCTGTCTGTAGGCCGCGTGGCATCGGCGAATCTCCTGCTTGACTGCGTGGATCTCGATTACCAGGTCGCCGACGAGCTTACTCGAGGGTGGATCCTGGGCGAGCGCTTCTTTGAGTGCCGCGTGGAGTCTCTTCAAGTCGTCGCGTCTCGGTCCGACACACTTCCTCAGGTCCTCCCTGAGTTCGATGAAGCGGGCCACCTGCTGTGGAGACATGTCCAGGTAGCGCACCATGATACGTACAGGTTTCGGAATGTCAGTCCCGTCCTCAGGAGGCTCGGACTGGCCAAACAAAGACAGGCCCATCATGCAGATTGCCGCCCAAGCGATTGTCGAATTACGAAAGAATTGCTTATTCATTGAAATGATCTCCTTGTATTCTTGATTTCAGCGTTCAATAACACTCACGGACGACGGTCATTGGTCTGGGGCTGAAAACGTCGGCGATTCTGATCGCGACGATTCTGCTGTCGCCTTTTCAGGCGCTCCAACCTGAAGACCTGTTCCTTCGTGAGCTTCCTCTTGATTCGGACCGCGAGAATCAGCTGCGCGCGCTTGATCCTCCTCTCGAGGTCCAGGACCTGATCCAACTGAGCTAGCAGCTCATCGTCATTGGTATCAGAATTTCGCATCAGGACCGCCAACTTTTCCACGGTTCCCTGAAGCTCCCACTGCAAAGACGTGAACTCGGATTGGGCGCGGATTACTTCCGCCTTGATGTATTCCCCTTGTTCATCTGTCAGTTGCAGGGCTTGCCGGTGGCGCATGATCAGGTCCGGCCGAACCAGATAGCGCTCCAGCACGTTTGGAGTAAGGTCTTGGGCCCAGACCCCACCCAACTGAAGAACGGTAATTATTGCGACTAGTTTTTTCATTTCTCCCCCCCTGGGTTCCTGATTGTTGGCGTCTGCATAATCCAGTGCTCTCCTACCATGCGCTCTCTCCTGTCCAAATGGTGGCTCCGGTTTCGAGCTTCGGAAGTGTCGTTACGAGCTGATCCTCTGGCACATTCAGCAGGAAGTTTGTCGGGGACTGCCAATCGTACAGTGAAGCTGTAGGCTGCGGAGTCGGCGCAGCCGGCGGACGCGCAAATTCGAGCAAGAGCGGGGCGCTGGCCACGAGAAGCAGAACCAGTGCAACTGCAGCCGAGTAACGAAACACGGGGAGCATGGATTGCCAGCGAGAAGCACGAGGAGCATTCAAAACCTCGTGAAAGGAAGGAGCTTGAGGCTCGTCTTCTTCCCGAAGCTGCTTAAATAAGTGCTCGATTTTGGTGTCGTCCCACTTCGTAGTCATGATGTAATCCTGATTTCTCGATTTCTTCCTTCAACCTGTTTTTACCGCGATGGTAGTGCGTTCGGGCGGAACCGACTGAAACTCCCATCACCCCTGCTGCTTCTTCTACGGTTAGGTCATGATAGAAGACCAGCTCCAATACCTGCCGTTGCCGCTGCGACAGATCGGTGAGTATCCGCCGCATAAGTGTTCGCAGCTGGATTCGATAGATGCTCTCCACAGAGGCCGGCCTGACGGCCGGCAACTCGGTGGCAGCGACCTGCAGGTGTCGCAAACTGCGAAGGAGCTTCCGTTTCGCCTTACTCGCGGTGTTGCGCACGGCTGAGAACAGCCAGGTCTTGAAAATGGATCGCTCCTCGAAGGAAGCGCTTCGCTCCAGAATGTTGAGATAGACCGTCTGAAGCACGTCCTCCGCCTCGTTCCGGTCTCCGTCGCAGCAAAAGAGAGCCCAACGGTATGCTGATGTATGATGATTCTCTAGTAGCATTCTGAGCTTAGCCTGCTCCATTACTTTCAGAAATCACTCGACATCCACTGTCAACAGCATTAGTCCCATCAGCAGGCGTTTTATATGACACGTCTCCTTCGGAAATATAGCGAGGGGCACATTTTCCAGTCAATTGGCGGCTCTTGCATGATTGCCACGCTCGCGAAGCTCGGCAGGTTTTTCGAGTTCTGGGTCAGTCCGCGAGGACGAAAGAAGCACCTCGCCAGAGGGACTAGAGCGCTGAACCTCTTTCCAGGAAGGCAAATAGGTCGACCAGATCGCTAAGACCCATTGTGTCGAGCAGATCCTCAGGCATGATCGAGACCTCGGAAAGGCGATTCTCGACGATTTCCTGTTTGTCCAGCTCGATCCGCTCTCCGTTGGCGGTGATCAGGATCAGGCTGGAATCGGACTCTCCTGCGACCATGCCGGTCACGGTCTCATTGTCTTTCAAATCCACCACCACACCTGTGTACTGATCCGAAATAACGCGGGAGGGATACATGATGGACTCCAGGATCTCGCCCCTTCGGAATCGGTTGACCGCCGTCGACAGGTCGGGTCCACCGCCGCGACCCTCCGTCCCGAAGACGTGGCAATTGGCGCACTTAGCCCGTCGAAAGACGATGCGTCCCTTGTCCACGTCGCCCTGCTCGTAACTCATGGGATCGAGTTCGAGATAACCACTGAGTTCAAGAAAACTCATTTGGCCCAGGGGATTGCGCTCTTCTTCCTTGTCGCTATCTACCTCCGCCATGAGCTCTCGAGCCCTACGGGCTTGTTCTGCCAGGAAGCGCTCCTTCCGGCCCTCTGCCTGGGTGCGCTCCTCGGGCTCCAGAAGTGAGAGCGTGTCCGTCCACAGATTCTCTACGAAGCCTGCCATGCTGGCTGCTCCTGCCATCTCTCGTCCCCGGTCGAACCAGTCCACCAACCGTCCCCGCAGTGGCGCGTTCCAGCCCTCCCGGATCTCTCTCAGGGCGTAGACCGTATTGATCTCGTCTTCCTGGGAGCGCTCCGGCTGTAGCTGGTCGAGCATGGCCTCGATCGATCCAGGAGGCTGAAGGTAGGCCAGAAGTAGCTCCAGCTCACGGTTGAGCAGATGGTCTTCAGAGGGGTAGCGCTTCAATAGTCGGGGGCCGACCTTTGAGATGAATTGGTCGCGTGGGCCTTCTTTCGTCGCTGAACTACGGATCAAAGCCAATTGGCAAACCCGGAGATAGCTGAAGAGGGAGGCATCCTTCGGTAGGGTTTGACTGTATTGGACGAGCCTCTCAAAGACGGCGCCCGCTCCAGCGGAATCGGTCTGTGTGTGGACTATTGCCAGGAGTCCCTCCAAGGCACGCCGGGGATGCGTCTTGATGCTGTCGCCGAGAACCATCGAAACCCAGGAATCTTGGGGTAGGCGCTGCAGCAGGAGTCGAGCCGCATAGCGAACGGCGCGGTCCGGATGGTCAAGCAGCTCGAACAACCGGTTGGGTAGATGGTCGTCTTTTGCCATCTGGGTGTCGCCCCCAAGCTCATTTCGGAGCAGGGATTCACACGCCCTGCGAATCACCAGCGGGTGGGTGTCGCCAAGGCTCCAAACCAGGGTCGAATAGGTGTCCTTCAGAGAATGGGTTCCCAAAAGGAGGACGGCCGCAGCTCTAGTTTCCGGGGACTCATCTTCTGCTAGAGAGCCCAACAGTGCCAGGTCGGGCCGCGGTCCCATGACCTGCAGCAGTTCCAAAGCCCGGACCCTGTCTCGGGCGCTACCTTGCTTGTCTTTCGCGACTTTGAGGAGTTCGGTTTCCCAGGCTGGACCAAGTTCTTCCCGCAAGCCGGAGATCCTATGTCGGGCCCAAGCCGAGCGGTGCATCGGCTGATCCAGGACCGCGGCAACGCCCGTTTTCTGCTTCTTGGAGGCGTTGTGATCGGTCCCCTTCCAAGCGACCCGGTAGAGACCCCCGGTAGTCGACCTTCCTCCCGCCGCAAAGTAGAGCAGGCCGTCCGGTCCAATGTCCAGATCGGTCACATTGAGCGGTTGACCCTGAACGAAATCGATGCTGGAGCTATTGTAGGAGGCTCCCTTCTCCTCGGGAAAACTCACCCGAATTCGGCCTCGAGACCAATCACCCAGGAAGAGCGCTCCCTGGTATTTTTCGGGGTAGGTGTCGTGGTGGTAGAAGGCGATGCCGACCGGAGAACCTCTTCCCAGACTCTCGATTCCGGGGAGAGTGTCAATGTAGGACTCGGGAAACTTGCCTGATCCTGTCCGCCAGCCATAGTCGGCTCCAGGTATACAGTGAAGCACGCGGATGGGTCGATACCAGGGCAGCCCGACGTCCCATTCCATGTCTGAATCGAAGGTGAAGAGTTCCCCGCGCTCGTCGATGTCAAAGTCGAAGGCATTCCGAAAACCGCCGTTGATCTGACTCCACTTGTTCTGCCCCAGTTCCAGGCGGTGCAGGGTTCCAGCCGGGGCCCAGATCGTATTCGCGTGTCCCCTCGGATCCAGGTAGCGTTCCAGAAGATGGTCTTCCCGCAGCCCGCGAGAGGGTGAGAGGGGGTCGACGGAGACGTCGGGAAAAGAGTGGTTCCCGTACATGACATAGAGACTTCCGTCGAAGCCGGTGCGAATCGCATGCGGGCCGTGTTCGCCGATTCGTCCCCGCGACGCTGCGATCAACTTCACCTCATCGGCGTGATCGTCGCCGTCCAGGTCTTTGAGGCGATAGAGACCCGAACCTTGGGGCCCTTTGGAATTCACGAGGAGATCTCCCGGCCCCAGATAGTGCATCCCGTGGGCGGTTTCCACCTCGCTGGAGAAGTTCTCCATCGATTCGTATTTCCCATCGCCGTCGTCGTCGATCAGAACGTGTATCCCACCGTGTTCGAAGGCAACGACCGGCCGTCCAAGGTGATCGAAGGACAGGTTCACGACCGATTCCAAGAAGTCCTCGGGTACCACCGCCTCTACTTCGAAACCTTCCAGCACAGTGAAACGGTGCTGCAGCGCGTAGGTCCGCTTGGTCGGTTCAGACCGCTTCGCCTCGCCGTCGCTGAGATCCTTGATTGCGATGTCTTTGAACATGACCTGCATCGGGTCACCGGTGTGGAGTTGCAACGCTATGATGCCCTCACTGGCACCTTTCGGGTCTTCGATCTCGCAGGCTGCCTGACCATTGAGGATCATCTTGATGCGGTCGTTCTGACAGTGGATCTCATAGAGGTTCCAGTCGTCGAGCCGCGCGACAGAGTTGATGTCGGCCTGCTCCTGGGGAGTCATCCGTTTCCAGTACTCCATGATTCCCCGACCACCCTCGTCGTATAACATGCCGAAGTACTTCTCCACGGCAATGTCAGCCTGATAGCCCTTGACCACGTAGTCGGGAAACTGTTCGCTGCGAAACTGGATTCCGCTGTTTCCGTTCAGAATTTTGACCGACGCACGTAAGACGAAGTCAGAATAGGAGGTTCGGGTCGAAAGAAAGCTATTGTGGGTAAGTTTCACCTGTTCGGTCGAACCGACGATGACGCCGTCGACGACTGTCCAAAGTCGCGAGTCGCCCAGCCAACCGGAAAGGTCCCGTCCGTTGAAAAGGGAAACAAACTCTGCTTCAGGAGCACTCTGCTGTTGGCAGGAAGGCAGCAAGGTGAGGAAAGAAAGGAGGAGAACAAGAACAGGCGAGGAAAGACGGCTACTAGTTGGCATAGGGCGGCGCTAGATCAACTCCTCAATCGGGCGCCCGGTTCCGTCGCCGATCGAGTTCGCAATCTTGATAGGACGTCCGATCGGGCTCATGTACTCCTTGTGCCAGTCGATTCCGAAGGCCTTGTAGATGGTTGCGAAGATGTCGCCCATGGTGACCTCGCGCTCTGCCACATAGCCTCCGGTGTCGTCGCTGGCGCCGACGATCTGGCCACCCTTGATTCCTCCACCGCCCAGGGCCAGGGACCAGCATTGAGGCCAATGATCTCGTCCAGCCTTGCTGTTGAAGTGGGGCGTGCGGCCGAATTCACCCATGACGATGACGACCGTCGATTCCAACAACCCGCGCTGTTGCAGGTCCTCAAGTAATACAGGAAGGCTATGGTCCAGTCCGGGTGTCATTTGTTTTGAGTGTCTCTCGTCGTTGTCCGAGTGGGTGTCCCACCCGTTGAGGTTGTGACCCGATGCCGTGATGAAGCGGCTTCCCGCCTCCACCAGTCTGCGGGCCAGGAGCAGACTCTGACCGAAGCTGGTTCGGCCGTAAGCATCTTTGGTCTTTTCCGATTCCCGGCTCAGGTCGAAGGCGTTCTTGACTTCCGGTGTCATGATCATCCTGAGAGCCTGCTCGGTAAAGCCGTCGATCTTGGCCTTCTCCGCAGCTTGCATCCGCTGTCGGTAGAGGTCGTCGACGACATTCAGGAACGATCTTCGGTGCTGAAGACGCTCGAGGGAGAGACTCTTGGGCAGACTGAGATCTGCGACCTGAAAGTCCTTCTTACTGGGATCAGATCCCACTACCATAGGATCGTAGTTTGGACCCAGAAAGGCTCCTTTGAGGTACTCCCGGTAGTGACCCTGCTTCCAGCCCGGGATAGCCAGATGAGGCGGAACCTGGCCGCGTGCACCCATTTCCTTGGTGATGATCGCACCCAGACTGGGAAACTGCATCGCCGCGGTGGGACGGTGGCCAGTGAAAGCGTAGTGCGTTCCCTCACCGTGGTTGTTTTCCTCGGTCCGGACCGAGCGGATAAGGGCCAGTTTGTCCATGTGCTGGGCAGTTCGCGGCAACAGCTCGGAAATCTGTATTCCGGGCACATTGGTAGAGATCGCTTTAAAACTGCTGTTGGACTTGGGATCCCAGGTGTCGACCTGGCTCGGTCCCCCTTCCAACCAGACCAGGATGCAGGATTGAGCCTTGGCACTCTTGTCAAGGTTGACTCCGGTTGCCTCCACTAGACTCTTCGCCCTGAGGTATTCGCTCAAATTTATCCCCAGCAGACTCAGGCAGCCTGCTCGAATGAAGTGACGCCGATTCAGGAGGGATTCGGTAAGTGGTAGACAACCAGCCATTTTCATACTATTCGACTCCATCTAGCTCTTGAAGAACGAGGTGTCAGGACGAGCGTCGGGAGCATGATGGTGAATAGGGAAATCGTAACATGACTCCTGCATGCTGTCATAGATGAAAGCATCTGGGCCCTGGGCAGATCAAGATCTCCGGCGCCCCCAGGAAGGAACCGCAGGTCATCGTCTTCTCGCCTCTCTGTCTGCAAAAGGGCTATGATGATTCTACTCGAAAGGAGCCAGGGAAGGTTCTACGAGTCCCCACCAAGACGGAGGTAAGGCTAATGAAGTGGTCGTGGAAGCTAGCGGAAATTGCGGGAATCGGCGTCTATATGCATGCCACCTTTCTTCTTCTCATCGGTTGGATTGTGGTGAGTTTCTGGACCCAGGGTGGGGGGATTCTGGAGACGCTGGAAGCTGTAACCTTCGTTCTATCTCTATTCGCTTGCGTCGTGCTGCATGAGCTGGGGCACGCTCTGACCGCCAAGCGTTACGGAATTCTGACGCGGGACATCACCCTCTTACCCATAGGTGGTGTGGCAAGGCTGGAGCGTATGCCGGATGACCCCCGGCAGGAGCTTTGGGTGGCGCTTGCGGGACCTGCCGTCAATGTGGTGATTGCAGCGGTGCTCTTCGTGCTGCTGGCAAGCACGGGTGCCTGGCCCTCTTTCTCTCAACTCGGCGTGGTAACGGGATCCTTCCTGGGGCGCCTGATGGTAATCAACCTCTTCTTGATTGCTTTCAACATGCTCCCCGCTTTTCCCATGGATGGGGGCCGGGTTCTGCGGGCTTTGTTGGCGACCAGGATCGACTACACGAGGGCCACCGAGATCGCCGCCAGCCTGGGTCAGGGGATGGCACTTCTCTTTGGTTTCCTGGGCTTCCTCAGCAATCCCGTTCCTACTGTTCATTGCCTTTTTCGTCTGGATTGGCGCCGGCCAGGAAGCCAACATGGTCAAGATGAAGTCGGCCCTGGGCGGGATTCCGGTGAGTCGAGCGATGGTGACTCGATTCCAGATTGTCTCGCCGGATCAGACCTTGGCCCGGGCAGTGGAGCTGGTCCTCACTGGATCGCAGCACGATTTTCCCGTACTCGACGGCGAGCAAGTGGTGGGTGTTCTGACGCGTGGCGATCTTCTGAGAGCGTTGGCGGAGCGGGATCAGACGACTCCGATCGCAGACGTCATGCAGCAAGATTTTCAGGTCGCCGACTCATCTGAGATGCTGGAGTCGGCATTCGCCCGTCTACAGAGCTGTGATTGCTCCACCCTGCCCGTGCTCCGACTCGGCAAATTGGTAGGTCTGTTGACCATGGACAACGTCGGTGAGTTCGTCTCGATCCAGGTCGCCCTGTCGACATCAGGCAGGCTGCATCGTGCAGTTGAGGCCTAGGCTGAGATTTCAAGAAGAGGTCGCAAGTGCAGGCCTCACACCTCACGTCTCGGGAGCCTGCTTCAGCAGGCTTCTGGATAGGGTGACCTGCAGCAAGACCTTCTGTTCAGGCGACGGACCCAGAATTAGGGAAAAATTTCTTTCCTGTACGATCCGGCGCAGCCGGTGGCGGGGCTAAGCTGAAACTTCATCGAGCAGTGCCATCCTACTCCTTCACGACAAGGGGTCCGCCGCAGCGACGGCTTCGCCCTAGGCGATGACCCTGCCTTTCTCTTCTGGCTGGATAATTCTAAAATAGACAACCATGCGGCTAGCTCAAGGATTGAATCGACGCCAGGCTTGTCAGCTGTTTCTTGGCGGGATGGGTGGAGTCTTCTCCGTCTCGACGGGTCTCCAAGCGAGCGACAAGTTCCGTCTGACTTATATCCTTGCCTCGAGCCTGTACGGAAAGATGCGGCTCGAAGACATCGTGCCCGAAGTCCACAAGACCGGTGCTGAGTACATCGATATCTGGCCCCTGGGCCATGCCAACCAACGCGAACAGATGGAGGAGATGGGCCACGATCGCTTTGCGGAGCTGCTGGCAGAACATGATGTGAAGCTCGGAATCCTGACCCACTACGATCTGGGGCCCTATCGGCTTCAAGCAGAGATGAAGGTAGCTCAGAAACTCGGGGCCAGGATCCTGATCTGTGGCAGCGATAGGCTCTCCTCTGAGACCGGCAAATCCCTGAAACGGCAGGTCAAGGATTTCCTGGAGAGGCTGAAGCCTCACAGCGAAGCCGCCGCCAGAGCAGGTGTCATCATTGGGATCGAGAATCATGGCAATTCGTTGATCTCGAGTCCCGACTCCATTCGCTATTTCGGAGAGCTGGCCGAGTCCGAGCAGCTGGGAATCGCGCTGGCTCCCTACCATCTGCCACAGGACCCGGATTTGATTGCTGGGTTGATCAAAGAACTCGGTCCGAAGCTTGTTCACTTCTATGCTTGGCAGCACGGAAAAGGGGCTACGAAAAAGCTTCCCAAGGAGGAAGAGATGTTCCAGATGCCAGGTTTTGGGTCCATGGATTTCGCCCAGATTCTTGGGACCTTGAGGGAAATTGACTACCGCGGTTGGACGTCCATTTTTATGCATCCGGTGCCTCGTGGGATTCCCATTCTCCCCGAGGTCCAACAGGTCACCGAGGCGGTGAACAAGTCTCGCCGTTACCTGGAGACCTGCCTTGGGGCCACCGCGTGAAGAAACTTGAGGAAAATGACTGAGTGAATCGAGGAGAAGCCCATGAGCAAAGTATTGATCATCATCGGGGACGCGAGCGAGACGGTTGATACCCTGTATCCTTATTTTCGCGTGGAGGAAGCTGGGTTCGAACCGATAGTCGCTGCACCGGAGAAGCGTCGCTATCACATGGTGCTGCATGAGATCAGTCCGGGCTGGACCATCACGCGGGAGTTCGAAGGTTATAAGCTCGAGGCCGACATCGCTTTTCGTGATGTGCGTCCCGAAGAGTATCTGGGGATCTTTTTCTCCGGTGGAAGAGCGCCTGAGTACATTCGATACGACCCTGACCTGGTTCGCATCACCCGCCATTTCTTCGACGCCAACAAGCCGGTCGGCTGCGTTTGCCATGGGGTCGAGATTCCCGCATACGCCGGCTGTGTCAAAGGACGAAGAATGGCGACGGTCCCTAAATGCCAATTCGACCTGGAAGTGTGCGGCGGCATTTTCGTCAACGAACCCTGCGTCGTGGATGGGAACCTGGTGAGTGGCCGCACTTATCACGACCACGGCAAGTACATGGGGCACTGGATCAAGCTGCTGGTCGAAGCCAGTGAGGGAGTCCCTGCGGAATCCGCGGCAGGTTGATTCTCGGCAAGCCGTGGCGATCGGACAACACCGAGCCGGACTGGCGAGAATCCTGCTGCCCTTCAGCTTGAGTGCCGCAGGATCCCTGTTTTGTGCTTGTGGGGACCTGGGTGATGCCACCTCTACCTCCGGAGAGTTGTCCGGTCCAATCGTCATCGGTTTCGAGCGTTTCTACAAAGGAAGTGAAACCAGCGCCGACGGTGGTGAAATACTGATCTCGGAGCTTGGATGCGTTGCCTGCCACGTAGTGGAGGATGAGATCCTCGCTCGTATCGGCCAGAATCAGGCACCGCTCCTGGAGGGCGTTGGTGCTCGCCTGAATCTCGACTACCTCGAGAGATTCGTTTCGGATCCCTCGTCGACCCAACCCGGCACCCGGATGCCCGGGCTCTTTGGGGAATGGCCGGAAGAAGAAAAGAATGAGGCCGTTCGGGATCTGGCGAGCTTTTTGGCTTCTCGGGGCGGCCCCTTTCAGGATTCCGAGTCCATTGTGGTTTCCGAGGAGTCGAAGCGCGGGGAGGAACTCTACCACTCCGTCGGTTGTGTGGCGTGTCATGCTGCTTTGCGGCCCCCACGATTCGGGTTCGGAGCCGAGGAAGAGATCTACCGGGAGGTACAGATAGAGACTCCCGCGATCGAGATCCCTTCAGCTCCATTGCCCAACCAGCGATTGAAGACAGCTCTCCAGCCTCTCGCGGATTTCCTGGAGAAGCCACTCGAGACCCGGCCTTCGGGACGGATGCCTCAGATGGGGCTTAAGCCGGGCGAAGCTAGAGCCATCGCCACCTACTTGCTCGACCAGAGCGGACCTGGACAGGGGAGTGAGCAGCCCCATCCCGGCCCGCAGCCGATTGATCCTGGAAATGGGGATCGAGGTCGGAGCTTGTTCTACCAGTTGCGCTGTGCTGCGTGTCATCAGATCGGATCTGCTGAGTGTCATCAGATCGGATCTTCAGAGAAAGCCCTCGATCCGATACCGTCTAGCCCCAAGCTGGTGGAACTTGATCCGGATGATCCGGACGGATGTCTGGGTAGTGCCCCCTCAAGGGAGGTCCCCGATTTTGACCTTAGCCCACCTCAGAGGGATGCTCTCAAAGCCGCATTGCGGCGGCTCCGTAACAAGGGTCTGTCCCCACTGGATACGAAAGCCCAAGTGAGGAGAGCGTTGACGGTCTTCAACTGTTTCGCCTGTCATCGACGAGATGACTGGGGTGGACCGGAACCGGGCCGGGCAGCCTACTTCACTTCTACCCAGGAAATCGATCTGGCCGAAGAGGGGCGAATTCCGCCTCCCCTGTCCAAGGTCGGCCAGAAGTTGACTCCGAAGTGGCTGCAAACTGTCTTGGAGGGTTCGGTTCAACTGCGACCTTATCTAGCCACTCGGATGCCTGTCTATGGGATGGAGAATCTTGGCGATCTGGTGGAGAATCTTCGCCTGGCCGACCACGATCCGAATTCCCCTGAAGTGGATGTCGGCGGCGGTCAGCTCCATCATCGCAGCCACTATGGACGTCGTCTCATGGGCGTCAACGCCTTCAACTGCGTCAATTGCCACGATTTGATGGGACAAAGCTCCTTAGGGATGCCTGCACTGGATCTGGCCTCTTCAGTAGAGCGTCTGCAGCCGGCGTGGTTCAAGAGGTTCATGCTCGATCCAGAATTGTTCCGTGCCCAGACTCTCATGCCCGCCTTTTTCGACGACGGAAAGAGCACCATCACCGAGGTCCTGGGTGGCGACGCAGAGAAGCAGATCGAGGCGATCTGGATCTATCTGAAAGAGCTGGACCAGACTCGGCTTCCGGAAGGGATGGAAGAGGATCGCGCCTTTGAGATAACCCCGAAGGAGCGTCCAGTGCTTCTGCGCACCTTCATGAAGGGTGTAGGAACCCATGCCATCGCAGTCGGCTATCCAGAGGGAATCCACGCTGCTTTTGACGCCTTGAAAGTGCGCTTCGCCCTGGCCTGGCGAGGACGGTTCCTGGACGCCGAATCAACCTGGGCGGACCGCTATACGCCCTTCACCCCAGCGTTGAGCTCGGATCAGGTAGATCTGAGCGACGGAATGCCCTTCGCTGATCTCCAGACTCCTCAAAGCCCCTGGCCCCAGACCACGGGATCCGAGGCGGGCTACCGGATGGGGGGCTATCGAATAGGCGGTGACGGGACTCCGGTGTTTTTCTATTCCTTCAAGGGCCTCGACATAGAGGAGCGGATGGCTCCCAGCAAACCCGACCGGACTCCGCAGTCGGTCTCCCAGGCGCCGTGGCTGAAACGCACACTGGAGCTGAGAGGGCGATCGGACTCTGTGTGGTTTCGGGCGCTGAGGGCTCCTCGGATCCAAGATAGAGATAGTGGAGAGTACACGAGCGAAGGGCTGAGAATCCGGTTTCGATCTAACGGTACTGCATCACCGTTTCTGCGCAGCGCTGGTTCGCAAATGGAACTTCTGTCTCCGATCCGTTTTCGTAATGGCCAGGCCAGGATCGAGCTGGAGCTGACATGGTGAGAGCCCTTCTGACGGTTCTTCTCGCGATCTTGGCACTCCCCGGCCTGCAAGCGGGCGAAGAAGAATACTATCGGATGATTACACTTCCCACTCCGGAGGGACTTCCCTTCGAAGTCAGCGGGCTCGAGACCCTCAGGACCGGCTCCCTCGCAGTTGCCCTCCGAAGAGGAGAGGTATGGCTGATCGAGAACCCCTACCAGGACCCTCCTGAAGCACTCCAGCTCAAACGTATCGCCTCTGCTTTGCACGAGCCTCTGGGGCTCCTCCAGCATGGCGATTCTCTGTACCTGGCGCAGCGCAGCGAGCTGACGCGGATGCGCGATCGCAACCATGATGGGGTCATGGACGAGTACCGTACTCTCTACAATGGTTGGGGTATCACAGGGAACTACCACGAGTACGCATACGGGCCCAAGGTTGATAGACAGGGTAATTTCTGGGTCACCCTGAACTCCACGATTGGGGACAAGCCTACCCCCAATGAGGACTGGCGGGGCTGGGGGCTGAAGGTCACGCCCGAGGGAAAGATGTTCCCCATCAGCGCTGGAATGCGTTCTCCCAGCGGGCTGGGTCTGAATGCCGACGGTGACGTGTTCTTTACTGACCAGCAGGGCAACTGGATCCCTACCTGCACCCTCAGCCATATGCAGGAAGGTGCTTTCTTCGGCCATGCCGATTCCCTGAAGTTCTGCAGCTTGCCGGGTTCACCCCTCCAGTGTCCCGACAAGATACCCTCGGGCATCCCGATACTGGAGGCGCGTAAGCAACTGCCAATTCTGAAGTTGCCGGCGGTTTGGTTTCCCTACAACAAGGTGGCTCGGAGCGCGACCGACATCGTCTGTGACCAAACAGGCGGCAGGTTCGGTCCCTTTGAGGACCAGCTCTTCGTCGGCGATTTCACCATGGCCCTGATCTCGAGGGTCTATCTGGAGAAGGTCGGAGGCGAGTATCAGGGAGCCTGTTTCCCGTTCCGAAAAGGCTTCCAGTCGGCTGTCGTTCGCCTGGCCTTTGGCAAGGACGGGTCTCTCTTTGTGGGCGAAACGAATCGCGGCTGGAACTCGATCGGAAATCGGTCCTATGGTTTGCAGCGGTTGGTGTGGACCGGAAAGGCGCCGTTTGAAGTCAAGGAGATGAGGGCAATGGCGGATGGGTTCGAACTGATATTCACCAAGCCCGTAGATCGTAGCCGCGGGAGTGATCCCAGGTCCTACCGCATGATCAGCTACTCCTACCTGTTTCATCCCGACTACGGCAGCCCCGAGATCGATACCCAGACGCTGGGGATTCGAACAGCATCAGTTGCCGCATCGGGCCGGCGTATCCGTCTGGTGATCGACGGCCTGCGGGAGGGTTACGTGCACGAATTGCAGCTTCCCGGCGTCACCTCGGAAGCAGGGAGGCCACTCTTGCACGACCGCGCCTACTACACACTCAACCAGATTCCCAGATGATTCCCGAAAGCTGAGGTAGCCGTTTGTCAGGTACGAGCCTTTGGCCCAATGAAAACGTCCAATTCCTGGAACCGCTCCAGGAGCGAAAGGGGAACCGTTTATGTCAGAATCTTTACGTCTGCTGTCAATTGGAGCCCACCCCGCAGATATCTTTGACCAGAGCGGCGGAACCATGGCACACCATAGCAGCCGAGGTGACTATGTAGGTTGCGTGGTGCTTACTCATGGTGCCCGGATCCACGATGCCGTGATCAGCGATTCCATGCAAAAGCAAGAACAGGTGCCGGATGCACCCGAGCTGAACAAGCTGATAGCGGAGCGTACCGATGTCAAAGCCGAGGAAGTCCGGCGCGCCTGTGGCTTGCTTGGAGTCGAGAACCTGCATTTCATGGGAATGGATGACGCGGTGCTGCTGGTGACAACTGAGAACGTGCGCCTCCTGGCACGACTGCTCCGGGACATCCGCCCGAATATCGTGTTGACTCATTTCCCCAAGGAGTCAGACGGTCTGACCAATCCTCATGCCGTTGGAGGGCAGATCGCCATGCACGCGATCCAGTTTGCGGCCGGAGTCGATCCCGGGGACCGCAATCCCCCTCACAAGGTCGCCCAGGTCTTCTTTTTTGGGACCGGGGCCGCTGCCATACCCATGGAGGTGTGGCATTCCGAAGGTGGCTACTACAACAATGTCTTCGTGGACATTAAGGACGTGGTAGGGAAAAAGCTGGCTGCTCTGGACTGTCTCGAAAGTCAGGGTTACGGCGGAGCCTATGCTCGGAAGCGGATCGAGGCCAGCGATGGGGCCTTTGGGATCGCGGGCGGTGTTGCCTATGCAGAGGGCTTCATCTCGTTGAAGGCAGAAACGCACTACTATCTGCCAGTGACCGAGGGGGCGCTTAAGGCCGCACGCGCCTCCGACCATGAGGGGCTGCTAGAAAGATCCTATCGGATCCCTGTCGATTGAATAGCGGCTCCGAGGCAGAATCAGATAGGAACTTGCGACTATGTTTCTGTTCTATCCGGCCTAGTGGCTACTCGCGCCAGGAAACAGAGCGAGACAGCCGCGGCAGCGAGGGCGAAGGTAAAGCTGGCAGGAAAGCCGAACCAATCGGTGAGAGCACCGTGAAGGATTGGTCCCGCGCTGCTGACAGGGCCGACCAGCGTGAGCAGGGAGAGGTTCCTGACTCCGGTGGTAGCGGATGAGATACTCACGGCATAGTTCGGAAAGTAGGCTCCTCCCAGCTCTCCTGCTCCCATCAGTCCGAACGCCATAAGGAAAGCGTATCCCGGGACGCTCCAGCCCCAGACGATCGCTGCCGCGAGCAGTAATGCCGTCGTTACCAAAGGGGCTCGAATCCCTTTTTTCATGGCGAGGACGCCCAGCAGGAATCCCCCCACCGACTTGAACCCGAAGCGCATGGCCATGATGATCCCGGAAAAATGTTTGGGATCTCCTCCCAGGACCACTCGACTGTAGAGCGAAAGATTGGGCATGGCGTTGAGCGTCAGGTGCCAGAAGAGATAGGCGAGCCACAAAGAGGTGAGTGTTTTAGATTGGACGAAGGACTTCACGGAGCTCACCACGTACTTGAGAAATGATTCCTTTCGCTCTTCTTCAACCGGCTCCAGCCGATAAAGTCGGCTCAGGAATGCGACGGCCGCCATGGAGGGTGCACCGATGAGATAGAGGCAGGCGAAATCATAGGGATAGGACAGGGAGGGGATGCCGTCATTGAGAACAAACTGAGCCCAGAGGGAGCCCACGACGGCCGTGATGGGGCCAAAGGTGAACGTCCACTTCATCGCGCGCGCGCGACCCGCGGCAGTCGTTCCTCTTCTCAGGCACTGGAACTTGAAGACTTGGGAGGTAGAGGCTGAGAACCCCTGAACCAGCCCTTGACCGATCACCGCCAACAGACGCACCGGATTGCTAAAAGGAAAGATGAGGACCAGCCCCACTGCGGCCAGCAGCGAGGCGGTCACCAGATTGGCGATTACAACGGTCGTCCGAACCAGGCGGTGGGGCACGATCCAGGAGAGGACGAAGGGCATGATTGCGCCCAACATGTAGGCGGATGCGGGTAGGTTGGCGACGGTAGCGCTGGCTCCTAGCTTGTCGCACAACGCGGCCTGAACCACTCCGACGTAGACGACGGGGGCGGCAAAGTAGATCAGTAGATTCGAGCCGCCGAAAATGAGCCCGTTTCTGCGGTCATTGGCGGGATTGGTGAAGTTGGGTAGCTCGGGCGCGACGTGATCCTTTTCGGTTTCTGACTTCATCCTTGTTCGCTGCGGATCGCTCTGGGCATCCTCGATCCCGGCTCAATATAGCGTTGGGAGCAAACGTTCCACAAGATGGTAGTGGGTTATTTGAGAACGAAACCTGGGTTTGTGTCTGCGATGCTTGTTGCTCCCTCACGGTCACGGCCCTGGCAAATGGTAGTCGTGATGCTCAACCAAAAAAGGCATCGGTCGAGCTGTGGTTAGGTACCAGGATGTCCCGGTGCTTGCCGAGCTGCGCGCTCGCCTCACCCTGTGGAGGACCGGTTGCTGGTTTCTGGCCCCAAGACCAAAGCAGGACAACCATGACGGGAAACAATAGGTAATATTGCTCTTCTACCGCCAGACTCCAGGTATGTAGTAGCTGAGTTTCGTGAGCAGCAGGGGCGAAGTAACCACCAGTCAAATAGAAGTAGAGATTGGAAGAGAATGTCGAAACAGAAACAAGGCTTTGCGAGTATCCCTTCAGGGAATGGGCGGGTAAGGCGATATACGCGGCGATCGTTGTGAAAACCAGGAGAAAGGATAGCGCAGGGAGGATCCTCCGGGCGCGGCGCTCGTAGAAGGCAATGATGGAGAATCTACTCTGCCTCTTCTCTTCAAGAATAATAGAAGTGATCAAGTAACCGCTGGTAACAAAGAAGACATCGACGCCAATGTACCCTCCAGAAAAGCCCGAAACTCCCTGGTCACCCGACGGGAAGGAGATCTTCTATCGCGACGGCAGGAAGATGATGGCGGTTTCTGTTCAAGAGCAGCCGAATCTCAGAGTAAGCGAGCCCTGGGAGCTTTTCGAAGGAACCTCCCTGACTTGGCCTCCAGTACGTCATTACGACCTCACTCTGGACGGGCAGCGGTTCGTCATGGTGAAAAGAGGAGAGGAGGCGCTCCCTACCCAGATCAATGTTGTCCTCAACTGGACTGAGGAACTCAAGCGGCTGGTCCCGACCGAAACACTGTTTCTGGCGTTGAGAAGGTGATTTCGTACCGCAGGAGCAAGGTCCCAAGGACCGGTTCGGCTTTGCTTCTACCTGAACCTCAGGGAGTAGAGATCCGCATCTTTCATAACGAAGCGCAGCCGGACCGGCTTTCCTGCGATCCTGGCCAGGGGCTTATCTGAAGTCGCCTTGGTATGGCTTCGCTCCCAGCGCACCGTATGCTCGATCTCGTCCCCCCAGATCAGGGGTGATTCCTCCAGGGCAAAGCCAGGAAGCGTGTTGCCTTGGATATCCTGGATCTCCACACGAATACTGCCCGCAGCCGAGGTGGCGAAGTTCAGGTTCAACTTGTCACCCTGAAAGACAAGGGGTTTAGTGATCAGCTCTCCCCCGTCGTAACCGGCGTGGACCGAGACGAACCCATCGGTCCGCAGGGTCATACGCTCCAGATGGATGCTGGGAGAGGTGTAGTGCCGAGTGAGGTACAAAGAGATCGTGTCTGGTGCCGTCTGGGCTAGTCCCACAGCAGCCATGTTGGTGCGGGGCATCCAGTTGCGCTTGCCTCTTCCCGGACGGATGAAGGCTTCCATGAAATGCCGGTCCCAGTGCAGACCATCTCGGCTGCTCATGAAGACCGTCTCCGAGACTCCGGGAGCTAGGGCACGGGGCGAGATGCTTCGCCAGGGCACGAAGCGCTTGGGAAACGCCATATAGATGTGAGGCGCCCGGAAGTAGGCAGTAGTGCCGTTGGTGTAGAGGTGCTCGGTCAGAGCGTCGCCGAAGTCCGCCCACTGGGGACTGCTCCAGTTGATGAAGTCATCGGAGTTGGCAAACTTGAAACTCCGGTTCCCGTAGTTTTGAACCGGGGACCCCTGGTGGCGATAGGCCGGACCCCTGGCTTTGGGATGGGGACCTCCATCGGAATCGCGGAAGAAGATGACGTACTTCTTTCGAAAGGAATCCCAGAAGACCACATTGAGGGCGTCGAAAGCGTTTCGGTGCAGCCCTTCTTCAATCAGCGACTTCTGCCCATGCAGCTCGGTCCAATGCAGGCCATCAGGGGATGCCAGCGCGACCAGCGGATAGTTGCTTCCCCCCACGGCCTTGTAACGCTGGGAGTCGGGCGCCCTAGGGTTGCCGTCTTTGAAAACGTACATGCAGTCGGTGATTTTCTGGTCGCCCGGCTTATCCATCCACACGATGCTGTTGTCTTTGGAACCCTCGAACTCGTAGATTCCGAGATTGGGCCGCTCCCATTGGATTCCGTCCTTGCTTTCTGCATAAGAAATGGTAAAGGGATGGTCCTCCAGCACTTTTTCACCCTCCCGCAGGAGATCCGGGAGGGCATATTCGGCTAGGTTGCTGCCTCGGTAGTACATCCGGTAGAGGTCGCCGTCCTGGAACAGATTGAAGTAGGCACTGGTATTCCCCTCCCAAGGCTTATCCAGGGTCAGTACCGTCCCGGCAGATTTAGGCTCATGTAGCTTGAGCCTCACGCCCTCTAGGGAATCGATCAGGTAGTCATCCACGAACAGCTCTATCCGGGAGCCGATCTCCAGGGCCTCCTCGGAGCTGGACTGCTCTGCCAGGGCATTCTCCGCTGTTACGGTGAGGACCACGGACATCAGACAGGCCGAGATGAGTGCTGCTCCCATTCTCCATACTCCTTTTCGAGCGTTGAAACTGGTGGAAACGAGCGTCAGTGCCATCATGGGACCTCCCTTCAGGCTAGTCTACACTCCGCCGCTCCAATTTCCTGCTCCACGCTCTCGGCCCTGGCAAATAGCGGCCCTCGCATGATTCCCTCGCCGATGAAGTTCCAACAAAGTCCCGCCTTATCAAGAAAGGGTGCCTTTGACTTGATGCGGCATTCTTCCTATACTCCGGCCAGCAATCACTTGGAGCAATCATCGAGAGAGTTTTCGGTTGAAAGCAACGCTGCTCCCTTTTCCCGAGAAAGACTCCCTACTCAGGGTTCTAGTGGAGGGAGAAGCCGTTCTCCTGGGCGAGAAGGTTCGACTCCAGTACGGACTCCGGACTCCTATCTTCATCGATCTCCGTTCTCGTTTGTTCCAGCATCCTCGAATGTTCCAGTCCCTGGCCTCCAGTTTTGCCCACGTGATCGGCCGCTGGTCCGAGGCGGGGCAGCCTCAGCAAGTGATCGGAGTGCCCGATACTGGCATCCCCTTGGCGACAGCGACTTCACTGGAGAGTCTCAATCAACATCAGGATCATCCCATCACCTTGTCAGTTCTGCGAAAGCATCCCAGGGTCTATCCACGAGAGATCGTCTCCCAGTTCCTCGGAGAACCCGACTTTTCCTGCCAGACCAACCTGATCGATGACGTTATCGCTTCGGGCAGAAGTTTGAAGGCGGCGGTCGAACGGCTGCGCGAGGCAGAGGTGAACGTGGATCGAATCATCGTGTGTGTGGATCGGGAAGAGGGGGGTGTCGAGGCAATCGCGGATCTCGAGGTGCCCGTCTATGCTCTATACAGCCTTAGTGAGATCCTGGACCTGTGCCCGCAGGGTAAGTAGCAGCCACCGAAGGAAGGAGCCCCCTAGTGTCCCCATCGGGGATGGTGGAAACCCCTCGCCTTCAGGCGAAGAGAAGGTCCCCGAAGTCCCCAAAGGGGACGATAGGTAGTCTGAGAGCGAAGCGAGGTGGCGTCTGCGACGTGGCTTTGGCCTCCAGGCCGAAGTAAAGCGGTCGAAGCCGCGTAGTCGAATTCGATTCGACATCCTCCGAACCCCTCGGCTTGGAGCCGAGAGGCGGCCTCAGTTACAGGGTACTAGGTCGAGCGAAGCCGTTCGAGATCTTGCGGGGTATTCACGTTAATGAACGAGCTATCGGGAATCTCCCATTCGGGAGCGGGGAGAAGGTGAATTCTCAGTTGTCGAACTTCGAGGATCGACTCCACCCGTCGCTCCCCTTGGGAGAGCAGCTGATCGATGGATCCAAGACAGTTCCGAGAGTAATAGGCGCAGAGGAGATGCTTGCGATTCAGGCCATCCTGTGGGACCACCACGTCGAAACGTTCGGATTCTCCTGCCAGGGCTTCGTAGAGTTTGGGGGTCACCAGTGGGGTGTCACAGGGAAGAAAGTAGTTGTGCTGTGAGTCCGAGGCGGCGAGGGCTGTTGCCAGTCCTGCCAGTGGACCCCCATTAGGGATCCGATCGACAAGAATCGGCACCGATAGGTGAGAGAATCTCTCCGGCACATCGGTCACGACTCGAACTGGTAGGGCCAACTGCTGCAAGGTGGACACGGCGCGGGATACGAAGTCCATGCCTTCGTAGGACAGTAGCGCCTTGTCGCATCCCATTCGGGAGCTCTGTCCTCCCGCTAGCACAAATCCTTGTCCTTTCAATTTACTCCTCAATCACCCAGACCTCTTGCACCCAGACCTCTTGGATCGGGGCTTTCTGTATAATGACGCTGAAATTATATGTTACTCCACGAACGACCGAAGGTACCGTCGAGGAAGGTAGCCCAACGGCTCTTTTCCTATCCTGGACTGGGCTGCATCCTGTGGTTGGCTTTGCTTAGCTGTGCCGTTGCCATGGCTCAGGGCCTGGAGTCCTCGCCGCCCCAGCAGGTGGGAATGTCAGGGGAACGCCTGAAGCGTCTCGACGAGGTTCTCAGGAGAGCGATCGACGAAGAGAAGATTCCCGGAGCTGTAGTGGTGGTGGCCCGTGAAGGTCGAGTCGTCTACCGCAAGGCCTTCGGGCATCGAGCTCTGGTCCCCAGCAAGAAGCCCATGCTGGTCGACACGATCTTTGACGTGGCTTCTTTGACCAAGGTCCTGGTCACGGCCCCGAGCATTATGATCCTGGTCGAGGAGGGCAAGCTCTCTCTGACCGATCCCGTCTCAAAGTATCTTCCTCGCTTCTCCCAGTATGGCAAACATCGAGTCACAATCCTGCAACTGCTCACCCACTACTCCGGGCTCCGGCCTACTCTGGAAGGGAATCCGACCTGGTCGGGTTACGATGAGGCGGTTCGATTGGCCTTGCGCGAGCGCCTGACAGCCTCCCCAGGGAAAAAATTCATATACAGTGACATCAACTACATGGTTCTGGGCGAGATAGTCCAGCGGGTCTCCGAGCGGCCGCTGGACCAGTTTGCCCAGGAGAGAATCTTTGCCCCCCTGGGCATGGGGGATACCCGCTTCAGTCCCGGTCCTGAATTGCTGGAACGGATAGCGCCGACCGAGGTGCGCGGGGGGGACATGCTTAAGGGAACTGTCCACGATCCGAGGGCTTTCCGCATGGGAGGCTGTGCCGGCCATGCGGGAGTCTTTTCCACCGCCGATGACACCGCCCGGTTTGCTCAGATGATTCTCGATGGCGGAACCTACCGGGGAAATCGGGTGCTTTCGCCTCTTGCCGTAATGCAGATGACCTCGCCGCAGTCTCCTCCCTCCGAGGAGAGCCTGCGAGGGCTCGGATTCGACATCGGTAGTCCCTTTAGCACTCCGAGAGGAGATCTCTTTCCCAAAGGCTCCTTCGGACACACCGGCTTTACGGGGACCTCGCTTTGGATCGACCCTTTCACAAAAACCTCCGTTATCCTGTTCACCAGCCGTGTGCACCCACGAGGGAAGGGAAATGTAGTGGCCCTGAGGAAGAGGGTCGCATCAGTGGTTGCGGCATCGATCGTCGACAAGATTCCCAGTATTTTGCGGGAACACCGAAGTCAGTGAACAGTGGTGGAGTGAACAGTGGTGGGGTGAACAGTGGTGGGGTGAACAGTGGTGGGGTGAACAGTGGTGGGGTGAACAGTGGTGGGGTGAACAGTGGTGGGGTGAACGGTGGTGGAGTGAACAGTGGTGGGGTGAACAGTGGTGGGGTGAACGGTGGTGGAGTGACAGTGGTGGGGTGAACAGTGGTGGAGTAGAGAGGAGTGGATGTGAGGAGGGGAACAATGGGTCGTGGTTCGGAGGTGTCTAGAGATGCTTGGGTACGCTGATTCTTTTGGGGACCTGGTTGTTTATGAGAAGGCGAGATGGGTTGCGCGCGAGATCTTTTCTGTCTCACAGGCCTTTCCGCGAGCGGAGACATATGCTCTGACCGATCAAGTCAGACGTTCTTCCCGTTCTATCGGTGCGCAGATCGCCGAAGCCTGGGCGAAGCGACGTTACCGGAAGCACTTCATCAGCAAGCTTGTCGATGCGGACTCAGAGCGGCTCGAAACGCAGCACTGGCTGGAAGTAGCTGAAGACTGTGGCTATCTGAAGAGGGAGCAGGTGGAAACTCTGATCACGGAACTGTCGGAGATCGGCCGAATGTTGAGTTCGATGATCGCCAAGGCCCACAGTTTCTGCGGGCAGGGTCCGGACAGTGTGCGCGAGCTGTCAACTACGTACCTACCTCTCCCTGTTCATTGATCGCAGAGTTTCCTGACGACGGCGTCATTCGCTGGGGGCAGTCGATAGCTTCGGAGCTTGGTCGGTGCCACCCAGCGTCCCTGTTCCAGTTTAGGCTGGACGCCAAAGCGACAAAGAAAGAAATGAATCCGAACCTCACCTTCGGGATAGCAGTAATCCTGGACCAGGAGCAGTTCGGGCCGCCCAGGTTTGACGCCCACTTCTTCTTCCAATTCCCGCGTCAAGGCAGCCAACGGAGTCTCCCCCTGTTCCAGCTTGCCCCCTGGAAACTCCCAGTAGTGTTCAAGTGAGTCCAAAGTCCGACGACGCTGGATCCACACCCTGTCATCGGCCCAAAGAATCCCTACGGCCACCTCAACCAATGGCACTCCAGCATTTCACGACTCCACTACTCCACCACCCCACCACTCCACCACCCCACTACTCCACCACCCCACCACTCCACCACTCCACCACCCCACTACTCCACCACCCCACGACCCCACTACTCCACGACTCCACTACTCCACCACCCCACCTACTCCACCACCCCACTACTCCACCACCCCACGACCCCACCACTACTAGCCACTCACCCAATCAGACCCGCTTGCCCGTGATAGAAGGCTCCGGCGACTGCGCCAGTTAACAGGGTTGCCAGGGTCGCGGCCCAGAAGGCACGCCAGCTCAATCTCGCCAGATCGTCTCGACGCTCGGGTGCCAAGGCCGCTAGGCCTCCTACGAAAATAGCCACCGAAGCCACGTGTGTGAATCCGCAGAGGGCATAGCTCAGGATCAGGAGTCCACGGGGCGAAATGGACCCTGCTTCAACCAGCTTTGCCAGATCCTGGTAGGCGACTACCTCCGTCAGAATCCAGCGCTCCCCGATGAGTTGAGCGGCATGGGACCACTCCTCAGGGGAAAGTCCAAGACAGAGGATGAGTGGATAGGCCAGGATCTCCAAGAGCGTCCTTAGCGTCAGAGAGAACTGAACTCCAAACAGTCGATTCGCGATCCAGGATGAACTTCCGCCAAGCATGAGGTCCAGTAGTTCGACCAGTCCTAGCATCCCAATCAGGAGGGCCCCAATGCCGACTGCGAGACGGACACCTTCTCCCGCGCCCCATATGATGCTTCCTATCCAGTGCTCCGTTTTGATGTAATTCTCCATCCTCGGGACGCGTTTCATCGTCTCGGGTTCGCTATCCTCCGGAACCACGATCTTCGCCATCACGACCGCGGCCGGGATGGAGAGCACGGAAGCTGATATCAGGTGTCCTGCAATGAAGGGGAAGACGTTGTTCAGCAGGCCCACGTAGAAGGCCAGCACGGTGCTGGCGATGGTGGAAAGACCTGCCGTCAGCAGCATCATCAGCTCGGATCGGGTCATCCTCTCGATAAAGGGACGGACGATCAGGGCAGATTCCACGCCGACGAACAGGTTGCTGGTGGTGGAGAGGGCCTCAGCACCGCTCAAGTGGAACCCCTTGTGCGCTGCCCGTGCGGTCCACCACACGATTGCCGGCAACACACCAAGGTAGTAGAACAAGCTGGTTACCACCGAGAAGAATACAACCGAGGGAAGGACCTGAAAAGCCAAGATGAAGCCGACGCCCCCAGCCTCTCCTGGACCTGCGGCGAGCGGTCCGAACAGGAAGCGAGCCCCTTCTCCGGAAGAGGCTATCAGGCCGTTAACAGCTCGATTGAGGAGAAGCAGGACCGATCGAAAGGCCGGCCACAAGAAGATGACGAGGCCCAGTCCTCCCATTGTCGCCATTCCCAGAAGGACGGTCTTCCAGTGGATGCGCCGTCGATCGGCCGAGCTGAGCCAAGCCAGGGTAAGCAACGATAGACAGCCCAAGAGGGAGTAGAGATTGGACCAGCTCATGGTGGGAGGGGATAGTGAGTAGCGGAGTAGTGGAGTAGTGAGCAGTGAAGAGGAGTGATCAGTGGTCAGTGAACTGCGACGCTCTCTTAACAATGATCAGGAAAGAGCCTTACCGCCCGCTCTCCTGTTCGACTCTTACCACCATTACTCCACTACTCCACTACTCACTACTCCATTGCTCACTGATTCTTCTCCGTGAAGGTAACGGTCACGGTCCCTTCTTCCCCGTCGGCGGGTGTCGTGAAGAAGATCTGGAGAGACTTGCCCCCACCCTCTAACACCAGACTTGCCATCCTCGGCCGCAAATTTCGGTTCTTGGATTTGAGTCCTGCCGACGCCGACCCTTTTTCGTAGAAGTCCAGAATCTCTTCGGGTGCCTGTTTGCTCGGATAAGAGAAAGCTCCCATGGATCCGTCGCCTGTCTGACTCGACATGAGCGACTTGACGGTCACGCCCGGGGGCTTCGGAACCCAGGCGGGGATCTCTCCCTTCCCGATCTTCACGGTACGACCGCCGCTTTTCATCTCCACAGATCCAGCTTTGTCGGTTTTGAACTCGAAACTCTCCGGTCCATCCTCTCCTTCGAATACCGCGGAAAGGTTCCCCTCTTTGATCCTGTCGAGGTCTAGTTCGATAGTCTTGTTAGAGGACTTCTGACGGATCTTGATCTTGTTGTTGGCCTCATCGATCGAGAGGACCTCCAAGTCAGGATTGAGGGTGGTGATCAACTTTGTAACTGCGAGTGCTGGGTTGCCCTCCATGTCGCTGGTAACATCCTGGAATTTGTTCCAGGCGAAATACCCAACTCCAACTATCACCACTCCGATCAGCAGAAAGAATGCAAAGAAACCGACGATAATCCAAAGGACGAGCTTGGATTTCTTCTTGGCCGGCGGAGCCGATCCCGGTGCAGGTGGTGGTGTTGTAGCCATTTGTACCTCCTATCCTCTCTCTGGTGATGACCCTATGGCGCAATCTTTCCTTCACCCGCTCTCAATGTCAACTCCTCCCCGCACTCTTTAGGGGAGAAGAGACGGGCGACGTTGAGACGTTCAGACGAATTCTTTTCAAGTCTCAGCCTAAGTACCGCATTTCATAATTACGGTCACTAGTGTCCAATCATAAGTCAAATAGATTCAACTGGTTACATGAACCTCCCTGGTGATTCCTGTAATCGAAGCTGGTAAGTACTTGAATTAATGGGGTTTTCTCGAAAACAGTCAGGCTGAGAATCTGTAGAGTTGTGTAGAGGCTCAGCTCCAATTTCAGGCGTTTTTTCAGGATGGCAACGAGGATATACACGGAGATGGCGATCCAGATCTGAGTTTTGACGGCGTTCGGAGAAGTCCCATAGAAGGCTTTGATGCGCAGGTGTTGCTTGATCCATTTGAAGAAAAGTTCCACGCGCCAGCGGCAACGGTACAGCTGGGCGACAGTGAGGGCAGTCAGGGAAAAGTTGTTGCTCAAGAAGACCAAGTGTTTTTGGGTCTCGGCGTCGTAGTAGCGGACTCGTCGGAGTTTGTCGGGGTACTTGTTGGCCGTGTAACGGCCGCTCAGGACCCCGGTTTGATCGCTTCTTAGCCCGATGCTCTTGTCGACACGATGGGAGTACAGACGGCGGAAATTCAGGCGCTGGTGGGCACGAATGATGAAGAAACCGGAACTCTGGTGCAGCCGATAAAGACGTGCGAAATCGAGATAGCCGCGATCCAGGATGTAAATGGAGCCGGGTTGGACCAGCAGATAGTCGAGGATATTGACGTCGTGAACCCGCCCCTCGGTGACCTCGACAAAGGTGGGGATGTTGCCACGTAAGTCGAGCAAAGTATGCAGTTTGATGGCTCCTTTGCGTTTGCGGAAGCGGGCCCAAGGGAACACCGAAAGACACAGATCGATGGTGGTGGAATCGAGCGCGTAGACCGTTTTTTCCAGTTCCACGGCAAAGGGCTCGCCTGCGTACAAAGTCCGTGCCTCTTGGATCAAGACTTGAGCGAAATCGGCATAAATGCGCCAATCCCGATTCTCGTTGGTATGGGCCAAAGAGCTGCGGGCCACGCGGCCTCGAATTCCCATGTGGTAGAGTCTGCCTGCAACCGAACCTAGCGTGGCTTCGATATCCCGCAGACTCTCGCGATAGGTCAGCTGGGCGAAGACCATACACAGCCACTGCTTCCAGCAGGAGAAGTCTTTTATCTTGTAATCTCCTCGGTAGCGTTGAGCACAGAGTTGAAATTGATACCTGGGGACGCAATCCATCAGCTGGGCAAAGACGGTTCTGCGCATATCCATCTAGGCATCCTATCGGCTTGCAGGCCACAGGATTGGAGAACCGGGTCGGCACCTGCCACAGTTTCATATCAAAAAGTATCGAAAAAATTGGATTTCGATGTTAAAACAATTCTTACCAGTAACTTAGAGTTGTGCGATAGAACAACGTTTGGACACTAGTGAATTACGGTCACGTTTGTGGCGAGCGCGACGGCGTCGAGGGCGCGAAGCAACGACGAAGCTATACCCTTGCGTATTGCCAGGAGGAGCGACAAAGCCACGGCCCGTCCCGTCGCCACCCACTGGGCAGATGGGGGTTGTGGACGATCTCTGCGTTGGTCGTCGTCGAAGATGGCAAAGCATCGTCTTCCTCCTCCTGCCTTGACCTCGCCTCACAAGCCCCATCTGCAAACGTGACCGTAATTGACCGTAATTATGAAATGCGGTACTTAGGTTCGTTTCCCTCGACCACCTGGAAGTAGATGCTCTCGATCCGCTCCCGGTCGACGTCCTGGCTGGAGACGTCGAACACGATGGCCCCCCGGTGCTGAATCAGAACCCGATCACACAGCTCCAGTCCCTCATTCAAGTTGTGCGTGATCAACAGAACGGTGCGAGCCTGATCCTTGAGTCGGCGCAAGACATCTGTCAGGAGCCGACAGCCCTGCCGATCGAGTCCCACGTAGGGTTCATCTAGGAGAAGCAAGTAGGGATCATGCAGAAGGGCTCGTGCCAGGGTTAAACGCTGCTTCATTCCGCGTGAGTATCCTCGCACCAGATGGTCTCCTGATTCGCTCAGCCCCATCATCTTCAGCGACTCAGTTGCCTTCTGGTCGATTTGGGCAAGACCGTACAGTCGTCCGTAGAAGGCGAGATTCTCGTGTCCGGTCATCTCGTTGTAGAGCAGACTCTGATGGGAGACATAGCCCACTCGATGCCGGCTCGGGTCGTTGCCATCGGGCAGGAAGGAGACCTTTCCTTTGGTGGGGCTGGTCAAGGAGGCGAGGACTCTCAAGAGCGTGGTTTTTCCAGCGCCATTGGGACCGAAGATGGTCACGAACTCACCCGCCGAAATCTCGAGATCTATATTCGAAAGGGCGGATAGGGTGCCGAACTTCTTGGTGAGTTTTTCGAGGACGAGGAGCGGCTTCGCGGAGGGACGGTTCGCGGACGGGCGGGGTGACGTCACTTCTTCTTCATCTTGGAGCGCTTTTTAGTGCCCAGTTGTTCCAGCTGTTCGAAGACTCCCATGGCACGCAACTCGAAATCCGACTTGAGCTGTTCGTAGTCTTCTTGAGACAGCTTGCCCATCTGGTAGTCCATCTCGATGTCCTTCAGATTGGCTACCAGGTTTTCCTTTTCCTCCAGGAACTGTTCGCGATCAACACTCCGTGGGTCTTTTCGGACGTCTTCCTCGGGTTCCACAAACAGAGGATAAGCCACGTAAAGCACTACCCCGATAAACAAGATGGGTGCGATGAGCTGTTCCATGATCTCCCTTCGGGCCGGCGACTACCTGGTCGAGGAGGGCGACTACCAGTCCTTGAGTTCCTGGTCGAGCAGTTTTCGGTACTTCGCGTTCATCTCGGTCGACTTCCCGGTGGTCTCTAGAGCCTCATTCTGGGTGGGCTTCAGCCTCTTGGCCACTGTCACTACGATGACTGTCCCCAAGCCCGCGGCGATAAAGGGTAGGAACCAGCCCAGCAAGTTGAAGCCTTCTGCCCTGGGAGCGCCGAGTACTTGATGTCCGTATTCCTCCTCATACTGGGCGAAAATTTCCTCCTCAGAGAGCCCCCCTGCGACCAGCTTCCGAACCTCCAGGGTGACTCCGATAGCAGTCGGGCAGGCACAGCTTCGAACCATTTGGGTGGCGCAGCCACACTGACAGACCAGATTCCCGGTAATCCGGGCTACCTTTTCGTCGTCCAGAAGCTCCGTTTCCTGCGCCCAAACGGCGAAACAAGCACTCCAGATCAGCAGCACGCCTATCGCACTAAGCCGCTTCATCTTGGACTACCTTCCTGCTTCGGCGAGCAGCGGCCCGGGTGGCGAATTTCTTGTCGGGAAAGAAGAGGAAGATTCCCCCGCACGCCATGATTCCAATGCCGATCCAGATCAGCTGGACCAGCGGATTGATAAAAATGTGGAAGGTGGCCTGGGTCAGCTTCTCATCGAAGCTCGACAAGACAACGTAGAGGTCGTCCCTCAGCGAGGAGCGAATCGCTACCTCGGTCATGGGCTGTTCACTCTTGTGGTGAAAGTGCTTCTGGGGAAAGAGCTTACCCACTTCTTCACCGTTCTGGTAAACCTGCATACGGGCAAAGACGACGTCCTTTTCCGGATCCTTTCTCTGTACCAACTCCAGGAACGTCAGAGTGTAGTGGCGCAACTCGAGCTGTTCCCCCTTCTTGATCGTGATGAGTTTTTCGACGTTGAAAAAGGAGCTGGTGATGATGCCTACGAAGGCCATTGTTACCCCAAGGTGAATGATGAACCCGCCGTAGCGGCGCTTGTTCATCAGGGTCAGATCTCTTAGGGCCACTAGGAAGTTGGTGGGTCTGATCACCTGTCGCGCTCGGGAACCTTTATAGAATTCGAAAAAAACGGTCAGGACCACGAAGCCGGCGGCCGAGTAGTAGAGCAGCGGCCACAGGGTCCGGACTCCCAGTAAAAGTGCGATCAGTCCTGCGAGCAGACCGCCGCCCAACGGGAAAAGGAAGTTTCTGCGGAAGTTCTTGGCCGTGGCCTTGCGCCAAGCGATCAGGGGGCAGATGCCCGTGAGTACCAGCAAGGTTAGACTCAGAGGCAAGGTAACCGTGTTGAAAAAGGGGGCGCCGACCGTAATCTTCTCGCCTCGAACCCACTCGGAAACAATCGGGAAAACGGTCCCCCAGAAAATGGCGAAACAGATGGAGACGAAAAGCAGGTTGTTGAGCAGGAAAGTCGCCTCGCGGGATAGAAAGGACGTCATCCGCTGCTCACTTCGAAGTCGATCGGAGCGGTAGAAGATCCAGAAGAGGCCAAACGAGGTACTGGAGGCGAGAAAGACCACAAAAAGAGGTCCCAGGTTCGACAGGGCAAAAGAATGAACCGAGGAGATAACGCCGCTGCGGGTCACGAAAGTGCCGAAGATCGATAGCTCGAAGGCCACCAGGATGAGGATGAAGTTCCACATCTTGAGCATGCCCTTCTTTTCGGTGATCATGACCGAGTGAAGGAAAGCTGTGGAGAAGAGCCAGGGCATAAAGGACGCATTCTCGACCGGATCCCAGGCCCAGTAGCCACCCCAACCGAGTTCCTCGTAGGCCCAGGTTCCTCCCAAAGTGAATCCGACGGTCAGAAAGACCCAGCTAACCAGTGTCCAGCGGCGGGTACTCCTGATCCAGGAAGTGTCCAAACGACCACTCATCAAAGCAGCCATGGCGAAGGCAAAAGGAACGGTCATTCCCACATATCCGAGATAAAGTATGGGGGGATGAATGATCATGTAGAAATTCTGCAGCAGCGGGTTCAGACCCTGGCCGTCGGCAGGAGCTACCGCAAGCGTGTCAAAGGGATTGGTGGCAAAGGTCAGAAGAACCATGAAAAAGGTCAGGATGCCCGCCAGAACTGCGGTGACATAGGGCATCAAATGGCGGTTCTTTCGGCGGTTCTGGAGCACCGCAATCAAGGCGAACAATGACAGCACCAGTGCCCAGAGCAGCAGGCTCCCTGACTGTCCCCCCCAGAAAGCGGTGAGTTTGTAGACCGTGGGAATGTCCCTGGCACTGTAGCCAGCCACGTACTCAACCTGATACTGATCGGTGAGGAAGAGCCAGCACAGGCAAACCGAAGCAACCAGCACCGTCACGAAGTTTCCAACGATACTGTTCTCGCCACTGCGCACTAAAGGCAGGTTCTTGCGATAGTCGCCCAGCGAGGCAGCCACCGTCCCGTAGACGCAGAGGAGCAAACAAGAGATCAGGCAGTAGTGACCCAGTTCAATCATCTGGCGTCAGTTTACTCGTTGGGCTATTGGGATCTCTTCGGGATGCTCGTCGCCCATGCTCTCGTACTTGGACGGGCATTTGGCGAGCAGGGTGGTGGCGTGAAACCGTTTCTGGCTGGAATGATACTCTCCCTCAACGACGACCTCGGCGTGATCCTTGAAGGTGTCTGGGATAAGGCCCTGGTACACTACGGGCAGAGTCCGTTCGCTGGTCTTCTCAAAGACCATAAACTCGACCTGAGAGCGCTCCTGATCATGTTGGATCGTACCGGGCGAGACATAGCCACTGACGCGGATACCCTCTCCAGACAATTCCGATTCTCGCTGCAGCAGTTCGGAGACGCTGTAGTAGTAGACCATCGAGTCGTTGATACCACTGAACATGAGGTAGCAGATTGCTCCTATGATCAGACTGCCAGCGATGAGGAACTTCGGCGTAGGCATGTCCCTATTGTAGCAAGTTCTCTAGGTCGATAGAAAGAGCCACTGTGAATAACCGCATTTCATAATTACGGTCACTAGTGTCCAATCATAAGTCAAATAGATTCAACTGGTTACATGAACCTCCCTGGTGATTCCTGTAATCGAAGCTGGTAAGTACTTGAATTAATGGGGTTTTCTCGAAAACAGTCAGGCTGAGAATCTGTAGAGTTGTGTAGAGGCTCAGCTCCAATTTCAGGCGTTTTTTCAGGTCCAATTTCAGGCGTTTTTTCAGGATGGCAACGAGGATATACACGGAGATGGCGATCCAGATCTGAGTTTTGACGGCGTTCGGAGAAGTCCCATAGAAGGCTTTGATGCGCAGGTGTTGCTTGATCCATTTGAAGAAAAGTTCCACGCGCCAGCGGCAACGGTACAGCTGGGCGACAGTGAGGGCAGTCAGGGAAAAGTTGTTGCTCAAGAAGACCAAGTGTTTTTGGGTCTCGGCGTCGTAGTAGCGGACTCGTCGGAGTTTGTCGGGGTACTTGTTGGCCGTGTAACGGCCGCTCAGGACCCCGGTTTGATCGCTTCTTAGCCCGATGCTCTTGTCGACACGATGGGAGTACAGACGGCGGAAATTCAGGCGCTGGTGGGCACGAATGATGAAGAAACCGGAACTCTGGTGCAGCCGATAAAGACGTGCGAAATCGAGATAGCCGCGATCCAGGATGTAAATGGAGCCGGGTTGGACCAGCAGATAGTCGAGGATATTGACGTCGTGAACCCGCCCCTCGGTGACCTCGACAAAGGTGGGGATGTTGCCACGTAAGTCGAGCAAAGTATGCAGTTTGATGGCTCCTTTGCGTTTGCGGAAGCGGGCCCAAGGGAACACCGAAAGACACAGATCGATGGTGGTGGAATCGAGCGCGTAGACCGTTTTTTCCAGTTCCACGGCAAAGGGCTCGCCTGCGTACAAAGTCCGTGCCTCTTGGATCAAGACTTGAGCGAAATCGGCATAAATGCGCCAATCCCGATTCTCGTTGGTATGGGCCAAAGAGCTGCGGGCCACGCGGCCTCGAATTCCCATGTGGTAGAGTCTGCCTGCAACCGAACCTAGCGTGGCTTCGATATCCCGCAGACTCTCGCGATAGGTCAACTGGGCGAAGACCATACACAGCCACTGCTTCCAGCAGGAGAAGTCTTTTATCTTGTAATCTCCTCGGTAGCGTTGAGCACAGAGTTGAAATTGATACCTGGGGACGCAATCCATCAGCTGGGCAAAGACGGTTCTGCGCATATCCATCTAGGCATCCTATCGGCTTGCAGGCCACAGGATTGGAGAACCGGGTCGGCACCTGCCACAGTTTCATATCAAAAAGTATCGAAAAAATTGGATTTCGATGTTAAAACAATTCTTACCAGTAACTTAGAGTTGTGCGATAGAACAACGTTTGGACACTAGTGAATTACGGTCACTAGTGTCCAATCATAAGTCAAATAGATTCAACTGGTTACATGAACCTCCCTGGTGATTCCTGTAATCGAAGCTGGTAAGTACTTGAATTAATGGGGTTTTCTCGAAAACAGTCAGGCTGAGAATCTGTAGAGTTGTGTAGAGGCTCAGCTCCAATTTCAGGCGTTTTTTCAGGATGGCAACGAGGATATACACGGAGATGGCGATCCAGATCTGAGTTTTGACGGCGTTCGGAGAAGTCCCATAGAAGGCTTTGATGCGCAGGTGTTGCTTGATCCATTTGAAGAAAAGTTCCACGCGCCAGCGGCAACGGTACAGCTGGGCGACAGTGAGGGCAGTCAGGGAAAAGTTGTTGCTCAAGAAGACCAAGTGTTTTTGGGTCTCGGCGTCGTAGTAGCGGACTCGTCGGAGTTTGTCGGGGTACTTGTTGGCCGTGTAACGGCCGCTCAGGACCCCGGTTTGATCGCTTCTTAGCCCGATGCTCTTGTCGACACGATGGGAGTACAGACGGCGGAAATTCAGGCGCTGGTGGGCACGAATGATGAAGAAACCGGAACTCTGGTGCAGCCGATAAAGACGTGCGAAATCGAGATAGCCGCGATCCAGGATGTAAATGGAGCCGGGTTGGACCAGCAGATAGTCGAGGATATTGACGTCGTGAACCCGCCCCTCGGTGACCTCGACAAAGGTGGGGATGTTGCCACGTAAGTCGAGCAAAGTATGCAGTTTGATGGCTCCTTTGCGTTTGCGGAAGCGGGCCCAAGGGAACACCGAAAGACACAGATCGATGGTGGTGGAATCGAGCGCGTAGACCGTTTTTTCCAGTTCCACGGCAAAGGGCTCGCCTGCGTACAAAGTCCGTGCCTCTTGGATCAAGACTTGAGCGAAATCGGCATAAATGCGCCAATCCCGATTCTCGTTGGTATGGGCCAAAGAGCTGCGGGCCACGCGGCCTCGAATTCCCATGTGGTAGAGTCTGCCTGCAACCGAACCTAGCGTGGCTTCGATATCCCGCAGACTCTCGCGATAGGTCAGCTGGGCGAAGACCATACACAGCCACTGCTTCCAGCAGGAGAAGTCTTTTATCTTGTAATCTCCTCGGTAGCGTTGAGCACAGAGTTGAAATTGATACCTGGGGACGCAATCCATCAGCTGGGCAAAGACGGTTCTGCGCATATCCATCTAGGCATCCTATCGGCTTGCAGGCCACAGGATTGGAGAACCGGGTCGGCACCTGCCACAGTTTCATATCAAAAAGTATCGAAAAAATTGGATTTCGATGTTAAAACAATTCTTACCAGTAACTTAGAGTTGTGCGATAGAACAACGTTTGGACACTAGTGAATTACGGTCACGTTTGCAGATGGGGCTTGTGAGGCGAGGTCAAGGCAGGAGGAGGAAGACGATGCTTTGCCATCTTCGACGACGACCAACGCAGAGATCGTCCACAACCCCCATCTGCCCTGCGGGTGGCGACGGGACGGGCCGATGGCTTTGTCGCTCCTCCTGGCAATACGCAAGGGTATGGCTTCGTCGTTGCTTCGCGCCCTCGACGCCGCCGCGCTTCTCCCAGGAACTTGGCCTGTTCCACGATCTTGAGGAAAGCGTTGCACTATGTGCCGAAGCGGACGCTACAACATTGCAGGATGCGGGCTACGAATTCAGATGGCTGCTTCGCACCCCGGTGTTCTATCGTGCTGTCCTGTCGGCGGAAGGGCAAAAGCTGAAGATCGAGTGGGCGCAGGACAGTGCCTTCCGCTTCTTCCCCGTGCACAAGGATGATCGTTGTGGCTACCGCCTGCACCACGCCGATGCGGCCCTAAACAAGGTCCTCGCACTGGCTGGGAGACATGAGATCCGCGACTTCGTTGACATCCTGCACCTTCACGACAACTAACTGGGCTTCGGTGCCATGGCTTGGGCAGCCTGTGGGAAGGACCCCGGGTTCTCACCAAGATTCCTGCTGGACCAGGCGGGATGTCACGTGGCCTACACACAGGTGGATGTGGATCGCCTCAGTCTGCGAGAACCCCTCGACTTGAAATCGCTGAAGAAGAGGTGGCTCAGGGCCCTTGAAGACGCGCAGCAGCTGACGGACACGCTGCCGCCAGATGAGGTAGGCTGCCTGTATCTCGACGCGATGCAGACCCCTGTCACGCCAGATCCGACATCTGGTGATTTTCCGGTTCTAGCCCGTCACAAGGGTACCATCCGGGGTGCCTGGCCAACGGTTGGTTAGCATTCACAGCAGTGCTCGCGACGAGCCCAGCCAAGAGGGAGAAAACCGCCTTCTACCATGCCAAGGTCTCTAAGCAGTGAGGAAATAGGTTGATTCCCACTCGCAGTCACGGGAAATCCGCTGCTTTACTCTTGCGGGACGCAGCAGATGCACGCAAGGGGGCCTCCGAGGGTTTTTCGGAGCGAAGGCAGGTCGTTGGGTGTTAGGCCTGATTGAAGAGAGAAACACTTTTCGCCTGGTATCCAATAGCTGCCTGCCACCGGAGAGACGGTTCCTGGAGCAGCTGAGCCGGCAGGACATCCGCCTTTCGTTCTGGGCCATCCCCGCCAAGACCAGATTGCCCCACGGCCACGCTCTCAACTATGTGCAGGCAATGACACGGGGTGACTATTTTTGCTTCATGGATTCGGACATCTTCGCCACAGGGTGCTTTTTTGGACGGATACATCCAGTCTCGAGCGTTGCGTCGGCGCTTTTTCAGGCTCTCCAATCTGGGTGAAGCGCTCTGAGGAAACTATGCCGGTAGGATTTTGGCATATGACCGGCACCTTCAATCGCGGCGAGAAAGGTGCTTGTTTGGGCAGTACGTATGTTGCCGTCTACGACAATTCCTCGTTGACCTCCGTGATGCAATCCAGCGGCATCGGTTTTGAGGAATACCGGTGGAGCGAGCTTAGCCTTGAAGTGCAATTCCTGGGCAACAAGATGGCAGATGACGGCAAACGTGGACGCGCCCGCAATATTTGGGACCTAGAAGCCTACAATGGCAGAATCTACCTCGGCGGCGGCAGCACGGTGGAGAACGCAGGCCCTGTCAGCGTCTGGGCCTACGATCCGGCAACCGCTAGTTTCCACAATGCGTACACAGTGCCAGAGGAGGCCATCGAGCTGTTCCGGGTCTTCGACGCCGACCTCTATATCCCGGCTGCGGACCCTACGAGTGGGGACATGAATAAGTTCTATCTTGGTGTCGCCTTCGAGAATGGCAGTTTGAAAAGGGCGTCGAACTCGATGCGGAGTACGCCCTTGCCTGGGCCAATTTGGGGTATATGCATCGTGTAAAAAGTGAATACGATGATGCGGTATCAATGTTAAAACATTCGATGAATCTTGACGCGACAGACGTTCGGACGTGCTCGAAGTTAAGCTGGACCTATCTATTTCTCGGCGAATACGAAGAAGCAAGAGAAGTTGCTCTTTAGACAGCAAGTATCTTGACGCGGTGCGTCGTGACGCATGCTTCGACACAGTGAGAGACGAGGAAGCCTTTCAGCAGCTTGTCTCTTCTTTTGAGAGCGCTCTGGCGCAGTAGAGACTTACGGATGGCTATTGTGCAGCGAATGGTAATCGACGAAACAGAGGTTTTCGCGTGTGCTCAGCTCATCCTTTGAACATTTGCACAACGCGCCGAGCTCTTCTTCCCATCGATTCTTCCACCAGTCGTAACGAGCCATTTCTTCTTCATCGTGGTAGCCAGGATGAACCATGATCTCGTTTATTCCTTTCTCAGATAGTTGCGTGAACAGATAACCCAAGCTTGTCGAGTCCAACCTTCCTCCATGGGCAGTTCCTAAGAATGTCTCGGGAAAGAGAAAGCCAGCTTTCACATATAGTGGTCTTGCCCAGAGCGAAAACAATGAGACAATGACCTTTCGCAGCCATTGAGAGAGTTGTCGGTACTGTATGCACCCTAACGCCTCGTAAGGGATGCGAGTCCTGGAAATCGAGTGTCGCTTGCTCAATTCTATTACTATTTCAGAAAGGTAGGGATACACGTGCAGGTGTCCATGGCCGTCGACGTGGGTAAGGGGTAGTTCGGCATCGATGCACTTTCGACACTGGGCATCAAGCTCTGCTTTCACCTCATAGAGATCGATCTTCTTCGTGAGTAGTCTTTTCAGCAAAACGCCGCGTGGCAGAAAGGTACCCTGCTCAGTAACAAGACTAGGTATTTCGCTTGGATCGAGAATTGGTTTTTCCTCATCCAGCGCCAAATGAATTCCTACATCTTTCAAACCCTGGGAGCGAATCAAGCCAACCGCGTGTTCAAACGCCCTGCCGCAGGGCAACACACTGGTGCTCGTGACAATCCCTTTATGGATTGCTTCAACTATGCCTCGATTGACGCACTCAGAGAGGCCGAAGTCATCTGCATGTACTATTACTCTTTTCACGGTAGGTAGAGTATCACTGAAAGACTGCTCCGACCTCAGACTAACTGGGAGGGGTATTACCGTCAGGCCTCGGCGGTTTCTTGTTGACTTGTGAGCTAAAAGCTAAACAGCACTACTTGCGCGGCAGTCGCAATCTCGGCGGTAACGAGTATCGCTACGAATTTATGCGGGAAGCTCTTGTGACGCGAGACTTACATTTTGGTACTGATTATTACGAGAACTTTCGTCCAGAGCACTTTGAGCTTTTTCAAAGAACCTGGTCTGACTTTGTTCGTTCGGGTGAAGTACAGCCACTTGCTGCAGATCAGCTCAAGCGTTGCTACGAAGAGAATCCTTCCGGCGTATCAATTCTGGCCGTTGCTCGTGCAGATTCACGATGGGTAGGGGCCGTTTCGGCGATACCAACAAAGCTCCGTGCGTCGGGAGGAGCACTACACACTGCGTATCAGATTGGTGATTTCATGGTTGATCCGGATTGGCAGAGAAAGGGTGTGGGCACGCGCATGTTGGCTGCGCTCACCGAGGCGTTACTCGGGCAGTCGAAGCTCGTTTATACCTTCCCGAATCCGCGATCTATCGGGGTATTTTTCCGCCATCACTACGAGGAGTTGCGCCACGTGGCCGGCCGCATTATGGTGCCACTCGTCGAATCGTGTCGCGCTTGTAGCTCAGAGTCTTGCGAGCAAGTGTCCCTTACGCAGGCAATGGAAATTGCCGATACCCTTACCCAGCAAGAGCAGCACCTGCTGACAATTCTAAAGAATGGTGACTACTTCCAATGGCGCTACGGAAAGATGAGGGATTCGAATCGTTACGACTACTGGGCGTGTCAGAGCGATGACGGCGGATGTGACGGTCTTTTGGTCAGCATGGTCCACCGATTTCGCGGCATGCGGTTCAGCGTTCTTCTGGACGCTCTTGGGTCGGAAGGAAGGAATGCTCGTTCGATGGTTGCCGCGTGGTGCGCAAAAAACAGATTCCCCCTTTCAGCTTTGCGACCATTGATCAGGGGTATCCAGGCTGCCGTAGTAGTGTGACCCTGCCAGTCCCGCGCAGGTTTGATCCACGACCAGTTCGTTTATTGGTGCCACCGAACAGCAAGCAATCGCGGGAGTTGTGTGCTCGATGCAGGTTCACTACCGCGGACTGGTTCGGATTCTGATTTTACAGACGCCCTTACTGCGGCTCTATCGGCCCGTCAACAAGCTCGATGGTAATCGTCAACCGCGCGCCCGCCTCCCCGCGCGCTCTTTGTTCGCTGTAAGGAGTGGCGGTGATGGTATTAAAACCAAGTTCCGCTTCCCAGGCAAAGTAATCTCCGCCGATATGGACTAGCCAGAAGCGAGGGCCTCGTCCGCTACCGAAACTATTGACCCTTCCCGCCCAGCGAACTAGTCTGGATTCCAGGCAATCCTTCTCTGCAAAGAACAAAGGATGTTAAAGACAGTACTGCGTGTTCTCAGTCTGCTGCTCTCCCTTGCAGTTATATCAGCGCAGCCGGGCAAGCCCGAAGAGCCCAGCGACTGTGTTGGTTTTGTCAAGCATTATCAAGATTCTGCCGCTAACGGTGCTCTCCAAAGATCATCGTTTTTGACCATCGTGTTGAGCGTGACGAGGAGCTTTCTCATGGACGCTATCAGGGCCACTTTAGGCTCTTTTCCGGAGGCGACAAGGCGATTGTAGAAGGTTCGAATCTGCGGATTGTGTCGGATCGCTGAGAGCGTGCACATGTAGAGCTGATTACGGAGTTGACGCCGTCCTCCCCAGATGGCACGAGGCTGGAGTCCCTCGCCGCTGTCCTGATCCCAAGGGGCCAATCCCACCAGGGAAGCGACTTCTCTGCGATTGACCCTGCCCAACTCAGGCAGCTCACACACCACGATCTGACTGCTTCGCTCCCCTATCCCCGGGCAGCTTTGCACCACCTCCTGGCGCCGAAGTAGCTCGGCATCGAGCCGCAGCAATTCCTCCACCTTCTGCTCAACCTCTTTCAGTTCTTGATCCAGCAGGCCAAGGATTCGCTCCACTCCTTGACGCAGCTCCTGATCCTCATACTGATGGCGACGAGTCCGCTCGATCTTACGACACTCAATCAGTTGCCGGCGTCTGCGATTGTAGGCTTGTAACTGCTGATAGTACGCGGTTTCCTGCTTACTGATACGATGAATCCCCAGCTGCCCACAACGCCCCAGGACGTGGGCATCCAGACGATCATTCTTGGCCAGGATTCCCAGACCCTTCGCCAGGTCTCGAGCTTGTCGAGGATTCACGCAACAGACGGGGATCCCCGCCTCATTGAGCTCTCTCAGGACCCGCTTCTCATAACCCCCCGAGGCTTCCACCACCACCGAGACCAATCCCGCGATCCCCTCCAGACGGCTGAGGATTTCTGCGATTCCTTCCCCCTCGTTGGAGTGCTCCGAGTGTTCCTCCCCTGGCAGCAGACACAGATCCAGCCGATCCTTACTGACATCAATGCCCGCTGCGGGCTGACTCATCCAAGTTTTGTTGATAGGATTACCTTTGAGTTGTTTCATGGAGACCCTTCCTTATATTCGGGCTCTCTCTTTGACGGAGGCCCAGGCGACTGTTCGGGTTGACATGAAATGGGCCGACCACGGATCTCGCTGGGCTCCGGTCTCGACGGACCGAGGGTTTCACGATCTCGTGGTCGGCTCGGATCAGACGTTCTGACCCGAATTCCTTTCAACAAATAACACATATAAGGGACATCGGCTCACGCCTGGAACTTCTCGTGGACGACTGGCTGATCGATTCCATGAACGATCTGGAGTTGAAACTCCACTCGCCTCGTCCGGCAGGTAAGGTCCTCATCCTGGATAGGCCCTGGGAAGGAGTGACCTCCGCCTACATCTCGGTTTTCAAGGACGGCGATCTTTACCGCATGTACTACCGCGGGAGCAGCAGCAAGGGCTACACAGTACGCTCTTTGCTTGAGCCGAGAGAGAGGGTGATCCCCGAGCACCCCGATGTGACCTGTTACGCAGAAAGCCGAGATGGTCGGCACTGGACGAAGCCGTCCCTGGGCCTTTTCGAGTTCCAGGGATCCCGGGAAAACAACATCGTCTGGGCCGCGGCTTCATCCCAGTGCTTTATGGCCTTCAGGGACGCGAATCCCGCCGCTCCGAGAGAACAGCGGTACAAGGCGCTGGCCATCAGTACCGAGTCGAGCCCGAAGCGGGTCATCGGCCTTGCTTCTCCGGATGGCCTCCGCTGGCGGCCAGTCCGCAAGGAAGCCATCATTATCCAAGAGGAGACGGACTCGGGGGCCGATCACGCCTTCTGGGACACGGAGCAAGAACGGTACGTAGCCTACCTACGGGCCTTCCGGCCTCCTCCCCTGAAGACGATCCGGCTGGTGGCCCGCTCCACCTCCTCCGACTTTCTCAATTGGAGTGAGCTGGAGTTCCTCAACACCAGGGATGCCCCGGTCGAGCACTTCTACACCAGTGGAGCAATTCCCTACTTTCTGGCACCTCACCTGTACCTGGCCTTTCCCCGACGCTTTTTGCCCTGGCGTACCCTAGAACTGTACAAGGACAACCGGGGCTCGGGCGTCTCGGATGTGGTGTTCCTGAGCAGCCGTGATGGCCTTCACTGGAAGCGGACTTTCATGGAAGCGTTCATTCGGCCTGGAAGGAACATCCGAAGTTGGATCCACCGGGCCAACACGCCGGCCTCGGGAGTGGTGCCCACCGGTGAGGACGAGATCTCGCTCTACCTGCAGCGTCACTATACGTTCCCCAGTATCCACGTCGAGCGGATGGCCCTCCGTACCGACGGGTTCGTCTCAGTCCACGCCGGTTACTTCGGAGGCGAGATGGTCACCAAACCCCTCATCTTCAAGGGAGAGAACCTGGTTTTGAACTTCGCCAGCTCGGCTGCCGGAAGCATCCGCATCGAGATCCAGGATGCCAATCGCAATCCTCTTCCCGGTTTTGCCCTGGAGGAATCGCCCTTGATCTGGGGGGATGAGATCGAGCACACAGTGAGATGGGAGCGGAGCCATGCCAAGGTGACTTCAGATAAGCCCCTGGCCAGGATTGCAGGCAAGCCTGTCCGGCTGCGCTTCGTGATGAAAGACGCGGATCTGTACTCCCTGAGGTTCAGGTAGGATCAGAGTAAGGTCTCAACCTCAGTCACGCGGAGGGGATAGGAGGTTGTTTTCTTGCGCTGGATTAGCTGACGACTAGTTCGTCCTACGTCGGCAGGCCGTCCTGGTTGCGATCTCCTGGTCTGGAGATCTCCGCAGGTACTTCCACTTTACCTCTCGACTGGCTGACGGGGCGATCCACCTCCAGTAGAGCGTCGAATGCGGTGCAAGCAGGGGACGAGACTTACGCCATCGGGCTGCGGTGTGTCCGATAGTCCGGCCAGCGCTCATGCCGTTTGCGGCTACGTCCGGCGACGTGACCGGATCTTCGTAGAACCACAAAACGCAGAACACCGAACAGGCGGAGGCCAAAGTGTTATGCCGGCTCCAGAACTGACACCTGATCCCGGTCTCACACTCGATAAGACCCGATCTGTTTCAGCGATTCCTCGATCAGGGCCTCGTCATCTTCCCTCGATAGGTTCTTCCCGATCAGTTTGGACGCGACCAGGTGGGAGAGGTCGGCTACGTCGCTGCGAATCTGCGAGATCGCCTTCTCCGTTTCCAGCTGGATCTGCTTCTCAGCATTGCTCAGGATTGAAGCAGCGTCGGATTTCGCCTTCTCTCTTATCTCTGCCTTGAGCCTTTCCGCCTCCGCTCTACTCTTGGCAACGATGGATTGGGCTTCCGCCCGAGCTTCAGAAAGAATGTCCTTCGATTTCTGCTGGAGTTGCTCTAATTCCTGCTTCGCCTTCTCGGCGTCGTCCAGGGATTGCCTTATCATCTCCTGGCGCTTGTCGAGCACGTCCAGGAGAGGTTTCCAGGCAAATTTCGCCAACAACCCCAGAAGGACCAGGAAGGTCAGAATGGTCCAGAGAAACAATCCCGGATCCGGCTGGACCAGAGGGTTATCCATAACGCACTCCGCTCAAAGTCTTCACGAGTGAATGAAGTTGAGGTCCGACTCCAGTCCTCATTTCATCAGTACCACGAGAAGCACGAAGACCTCTGCCAGAATAGCCACGCCTTCCAGGAGGAAGAGAGGCAGGTTCACGGCAGCGGTGATCTTGTCGGCGGCTGCAGGTTGGCGAGCGATGCTTTCGGCCGCGGCTGCGGTGAATCGCCCGATTCCCAATCCTGCGCCAATAACAATCAATCCGAGACCTATAGCAGCTCCAAAATAATGCAAGTTTTCCATTTCGGGTAACCTCCGTTTTCGGTCAGTGATGAACGTTCACCGCCATTCCAATAAACACTGCTGTCAGCAAGGTAAATACATACGCTTGAACCAACACAACGATGATCTCCAGAGCGGAGATTCCTACAGCCAGGGGTACCGAAACCGCGAGGCCGACACCCACGCCGGCAGCCGCGCTTTCGAACAGGCCGCTGAAAATGAACACGAAGGAGAGGATTGAGAGGATCGCGATGTGTCCCCCCGTCATGTTCGCCGCCAACCGCATGGTCAGGGCAAAAGGCTTTACCAACATTCCCATGATTTCGATGGGAATCAAAAGAATATAGACCGGCCAGGCCAATCCCGAAGGCACCAGATTTTTCCAGTGTTGGATGAACCCATGAGCCTTCGTCCCGGCGGCAATGATCGACAAGAAGGTGATTGACGCCAAAGCCGCGGTCACGTTGAAGTTCGCAGTAGCGGTCGTTCCCCCGTGAAGCATGTGGTTGAGGAAGGAGTCATGATCCGTGTGCAAGACGAAACGGTCCAGAGCGCCGATCAGGTCGAATATCGGGATCAACCCCATTGCATTCGCCGTAAGAATGAAAAAGAAGAGCGTCAGAATCAAAGGAGTCCAGGTGTTTACGAACTTTTTGCCTACATTGGGTAGGACGATCGAATCACGTATGAACTGAACTATCGCCTCCAGTGCGTTCATGAATCCAGTGGGTATCGGCCGCTCCTGCTTCAGGTATTTGCGGGTGGTCCAGGTGATGAGCACAAACAGGAGGGTTGCAACAATCCAGAGCATCAAGACATGCTTGGTGACGGAAAAGTTGATTCCGAAAAGAGTGGGAAGTTCGATGATGGGATGGTGCACCGAGGTATTGGACACGTGGCCAATGATGACCTCTCCGGCATCGAATTCCCCGGATTGTTTGGCTGTCTCAGCTATCATTCCCATTCTCTCTTACTCGCCCCTTAGTACACTTTAGTGCCGCCCCCAGCTGTCCTGGCCCCTTTCGAGAATCTGGTTATGCACTTAACTCCGGAAAAAGTCACCACCACCTAGTAAAAAAGGTGAGAGACAGGAGGTGAGTGGATGTACGAAAAGATGAATTTGTTGGAGTTTCAAGAGCGTTTTGCCACAGAAGAAGCTTGTCTGAGTTACCTGATGCAGAAACGCTGGCCGGAAGGATTTGTCTGTCCCCGTTGTGGGGGTCAAGGAGGCTACTGGTTGCAGCACCGGCGATTGATGGAGTGTCGCCAATGCCGGTATCAGGCTTCTTCCACCGCCGGGACGATTTTCCACAAGACGCGGGTGCCCCTGAGATATTGGTTTTGGACCATCTTCTTGATGAGCCGTTGCAAAGCGGGCTACTCGATGAAGGGACTGCAGAAGCTGCTGGGAATCGGAAGCTATCGGACGGTCTGGATGATGGGACATAAGATCCGACAAGCCATGGCCAAACGTAATGACTGCTACCAGTTAAGTCACCTGGTGGAGCTGGATGACTCTTTCTTTGGAGGCCGACGACGAGGGAGAAATCGTCGGGGTCGCAAGCGAGGACGAGGGACCGAAGGCAAGGCCAAAGTTCTGGCCGCGGTGGAGATAACGAAAGCCGGGGGGCCGAGGTTTCTAAGTCTGGATGTGGTCGATGACATAACCAGCGACAATGTGAAGCGGGTCGCCTGGGCGAGGATCGACCCCGGAGCTCAGATCCGAAGCGACGCCTATCACGCGTTTGTCGGTTTAGCTCAAGCCGGCTACCAGCATGAACGCGTCCGGCTCGAGTGGGTGGGGATGGGTTTTGAACAGTTCCCATGGGTTCACACCCTCATTTCCAACTGCAAGACTCAGCTCCAAGGGACTCAGAAAGCGGTCAGCCTCAAGCACCTTCAACGTTACCTGGCTGAGTTTTCTTACCGTTTCAATCGTCGTTTCTGGGAATCCGAGCTCTTCGACCGTCTCCTGACAGCCTGTTCGCTCTATCCCACCGTCACCTATCCGGAGTTAAGTGCATAACCAGATTCGAGAAAGAAACTTCCCGATCCCCAACCCCTCGCTCGCGCTTCAGGCTTCCATGGCTCGGGAAGTTTCTTTTTCGAGTCGCAGTCGACGCCCCCTATGAATGCGAGAATCATGGAAGCCTGAAGCGCGAGCGAGGGGTTGGGGACCTGGTTCGCATTCATCGGGAACCTCGACCTGCGATCTGTGGTTAAAGTTTCAGCTCAGGCCCCCCTGAAAAGAGCGCGCAAATGCATGGCTTCGGCTAAATGAAGCCCAATAAAATAGGCGGTGAAACTGATCGCAAACGGGATCGCTTCGAACGAAAACCATCCTACGACCAGAGCAACGTAGACGCCGTAAATCAGCATTTTTCCCAAAAGCGCCTTGGTCATGAACGCGGTCAACTGAGTCGGCTCTTTCTGATGGATCCTTCTCACCATCAGGGTCGTCCCAATTGCCAGTAGCAAAGGCGCGATCATTCCCAGGAAGATTTCTGCTCCCAACCGGGGGACAAAGACCCATGAGGCCAGAGCCCAAGTAGCCACGCAAAGCACGATAATATACCAGAAGAAATTCATGGCTTAAAGACCGTCTTTGCCAATTCATAGAATCCAACGATAAGGCCCAGGATCAAACCCCCCAATAAGAACCAGGGGGAGGTGTTTTGCCAATGATCGATCAGGTATCCGATCCCGCCCAGAAGGAGAATCGCGCCTATCAGGGTGTAACCTGCCATCATGGCCGGTCCCGATCGTCGAAGGTTGGCCTGGAGAAGCTGAAACGATCTTGCCAGGAAATGATCGTCCTGGTCGGTGTCACCTCGGGACATCAGATAAGCGGTAGGCTCGCGGCTCGCGCCAGATTGATGAAGGGCTCCGGGTAGATTCCAATCAGGACCGTGAACACTCCCGTGACGACCAAAGTGACGATCACTCCGACTGAAAGACTCAGGGGGACGGGTAGGTAGTCCTCCTTGAAGAACATCGGGACGACGATTCTCAGGTAGTAGTAGAGCGAAACGACCGCGTTGGCCGCGCCGGCTATAGCCACCCAGATCAGCAGAGTTGCCTGGGCCTGCTGGGGCTGCATGGCCGCTTCGATTACGGCGGCGAAAACCAGGTACTTGGCGACGAATCCTGCCAGCGGAGGGATGCCTGCCAGAGAAAGGAGAAAAATGAGTGTCAAGACGGCAAGTGAAGGATGTCGGGAAAAGAGACCGTTGAAGTCTTCGATCGACTCGCCCAGAATGTCTTGCCTTCGCAGCGAAATCAGCACCGCCCACAGCCCCAGATTGAAGAACGTATAGGCCAGGAGATAGACCGCAGCTGCTGTGACTCCGCTCTCGGTACCCGCCACCAGACCCATGAGCACGAAGCCGGCATGCGAGATACTGGAATAGGCCAATAGCCTCTTCACGTTCTTCTGGGTCATTGCCGCCACGTTTCCCCAGGTCATCGTGACGATCGAGATCAATGCCAGTGCCGGAAGGTAGAGGTGGTGAAAATCGCCGAAGCCCACCAGGAAGACCCTGAAAAAGACTGCGAAGGCGGCTGCCTTGACACCGACCGACATGAAAGCGGTGATGGCGGTGGGTGCCCCTTCGTAGGCATCGGGAGCCCACATGTGAAATGGCACGGCCGCAATCTTGAAGCAGAGTCCTGCCATGATCATGAACAAGGACAACGCCAGCAGAGTCTGATCTTCCAACCCTGACACCTGTTGGGCGATCTCAATGAGATTGGTGGTTCCGCTGATTCCATAGAGCAGAGACATTCCGTAGAGAATGATGGCGGTCGAGAATGCGCCCATCAGAAAGTACTTGATCGACGCCTCATTGGAGCGCCGCCGCTGTCTCAGGAACCCGACCAGGATGTAGGTGGAAATCGACATCAATTCCAGTCCCACGAAGATGGTCACCAGATCGATGGCGCCCGCCATGAACGTCATCCCCGCGGTGGCGAAGAGAATCAGGGCGTAGTATTCGGTGTGCTGCTCATTCTCCACGCTCAGATACTGATAGGACAGGAGGACCGTAATGAAGGCGCTGATGAGGAAGAGGGCGCTGAAGAAGAGAGTAAACGAATCCTGTGTGACCATTCCGTAGAAAGCGGGTCCGCTGCTGGCTCCCCAGAGGCTCCAGAGATGGTAGGAGGCCATCGTCAAGCCTCCTAGTGCGAAGACCACACTCAAGGATTTTCCGTGCACACCAAAAGAACGGAATCGGATCTTGCGTTTCGGGAGAAGGAAGTCCACGAACAACAAGCCTAGACCCCAGACCAGCAGGTGCAACTGGGGAGCGATTGCTGCCGAGTTGATGCGGAAGAACTCGAACAGATTATCGGTTGGTGGCAGTTCGGCCATCGACTACTCCCCTGGTTTCGGCATTGGCTGGTAGGGCTTCAAACTCGCCTGGTCTTACCCTTTCGACCACCCGGTTCACCGGTTCGTGAAGGTAGTCAAGGAAGGTCTTCGGATAGAGGCCAATCCAGAAAGCAAGAATGATCAGCGGCGCGAAGCTGGCCAGTTCGCGCAGGTTCAGATCCGGCATGAGCTTGTTTTCTTCCTGTTCTATCTCGCCGAACATGACCCGTTGGTAGAGCCACAACATATAAGCCGCGCCCAGGACAATCCCGGTGGCTCCAAGAATCGCCCAGAGCCTGTATTCAGAGTCGGCAAAGACGCCCTGAAGGATCATGAACTCTCCAATGAAACCGTTGAGTGTGGGCATTCCGATCGACGACAGCGTCATTATCAGAAAGACGATGGCGTAAACCGGCATGATGTGCGAGAGGCCGCTGTAGTCAGCAATCAGGCGCGTGTGTCGCCGCTCATAGATGATACCGACGATCATGAAGAGAGCCCCGGTTGAGATCCCGTGATTGATCATCTGTAGGATCCCGCCCTCGAGGGCCACCGGAGTGGCAATGAACACTCCCAACATGCAAAAGCCCAGATGGCTTACCGAAGAGTAGGCCACCAGCTTCTTCATATCCTTCTGCATCATGGCCACCAGGGCGCCGTAGATGATCCCGATCACCGAGATGAGCATGAGCCAGGGCAGAAAGTCTTTGCTGGCTTCGGGCAGAATGGGGAGGCTGAGCCGGACGAAACCATAGGTTCCCATCTTCAGCAACACCCCTGCCAGGATCACCGATCCCGCTGTGGGTGCCTCGACGTGAGCGTCTGGAAGCCAGGTATGAAAGGGAAAGAGCGGGACCTTGATGGCGAATCCCACGAAAAATGCCAGGAAGATCCAATACTGGAGATCACCCGGAATTCCCAGTTCCTGGAACCCGAGAATGTCGAATGACCAGATACCCTTCACGTTGTACTGATGGAAATAGAGAGCCAGGATGCCAAGCAGGAGCAGTACCGAGCCGGCCAGGGTGTAGAGGAAAAACTTGATGGCCGCGTAGAGTTTTCTGGGGCCACCCCAGACTCCAATAATGAAGTACATGGGGACCAGCATCACTTCCCAGAAGACGTAGAAGAGGAAGAAGTCGAGGGCCATGAAAACCCCCAGCATTCCCACCTGAAGGAGCAGGAGATAGCAGTAATACTCTCGCACGCGATCGCTAATCGCTGTCCAGGAAGAGAGGACGGCGATAAAGCCGAGAAGCGTCGTGAGGAGGATCAACAGCAGACTGATACCATCGATGCCGAAGTAGAACTGAACCCCCAGGGCTTCGATCCAACTTGCCTTCATCACGAAGCGCATTCCGGTCCCATCTATGTATTCGGGACGGTTGAACTCGGTGATGAGCGGTATTGAGATCAGGAAGCCCAACAGCGTGACGATGTTGGCAATCCATTTGATCGCTGTGTCGTTTTCTTTCCCTTTGGGCCAGAGAATGATCAAGACGACGCCCAGCAGCGGGAAAAAACAGACCAAGGTCAAAATGTTCTTCATGAAGAAGTCCATGAACTATGCTCCTGAGTAGAGATAGAATCCGATAATCACGATGACGCCCAGGACGAAACCCAGGAGATAGCGCTGTACCAGTCCCGTCTGGATTCTGCGAAAAACTGAACTGAGGAACTCTACGATCTCCGCCACCAGATTGACCAGCCGATCGACGATATGGATATCGGCTTGTCCCGAGATCCACGCAGTCAGGCGGGTGGCTGCTGCACTCCCGTTGACGATTCCGTCGACGACGTACTGATCGAAGACGGTCAGGGCATTGCCCAGATTCTTGCAGCGATTGACGACCAGGGCGTCGTAAAGCTCGTCGACGTAGTACTTGTTGTAGGCCCAGCGGTAGACGGTCTGGAATCGCTCTCTCAACTGGTCTGCCCGGCTGGCGTGGGCAAGGAAGAAGAAGTAGGCCAGAAAGATTCCCAGAGCCGCAACCGCCACCGAGATGACGGTCAGCAGAATCTCCAGACTATGCGAATGATGGCCCTCGTCGAGGGGCACGTAGGCCGTGTGTAAGGCCGGCTCCAAAAACTCCTCGAAGAGGTTGGGACCCAACCAGGCCGGGAGTCCCAGGTAGCCGACCAGAATGGAACCCAGGGCGAGGATCATCAAGGGCACGATCATCACCCGGGGAGATTCATGGGGATGATGTCCCGAATCCGAAGCGTGTTGCTCTTTCCCGTGGAAGGTCAGGAACATCATACGGAACATGTAGAAGGCGGTCATGCCGGCGATCAGGACTCCCAACAGCCAGATGATCAGGTGCCCCTGAGGAAGGCTGAAGGCTCGCCACAGAATCTCATCCTTGGAAAAGAATCCCGCCAGCCCGGGTACTCCGGCGATTGCCAGGGTCCCGACCCACATGGTCCAGCAAGTAGTGGGCAGGTACTTTTTCAGCCCGCCCATCTTCATCATGTCCTGCTCGTGATGGAGAGCCAGAATGACGCTTCCAGAGCCCAGGAACAGCAGGGCTTTGAAAAAAGCGTGGGTGGCCAGGTGAAACACTCCTGCGGTGACGGCTCCGACACCCATCGCCGTAACCATGTAGCCCAGCTGACTCACGGTGGAGTAGGCCAACACTTTCTTGATGTCGCTCTGAAACAGCGCGATCGAAGCGGCGAATAGAGCGGTGAAAATGCCCACGGCGGCCACGATCAGCATCACATCCGGAGCCCGGCTGTAGATGGCGCTGGAACGGGCAATCATGTAGACGCCGGCGGTCACCATGGTGGCGGCATGGATCAAGGCGCTGACCGGAGTCGGGCCCTCCATGGCGTCAGGCAGCCAGACATAGAGAGGGGCCTGGGCGCTCTTGCCGGTGGCACCAATGAAGAGAAGGAGTGCGATCCAACTCAGCGGACCCCAGAGGGCTTCGGGCTGAGGATAGATTGAGGCGACCTTCTCGAAAACCTCGGTGAAATCAAGGCTTCCGAAGTAGGTGAAGATCATGAGCATCCCGAGGACGAACCCGAAATCGCCGATCCGGTTGACGACGAAGGCTTTCTTGGCGGCGTCGCCGGCGCTCTTCTTTTGAATGTAGTATCCAATCAACAGATAGGAACAGAGTCCCACCCCTTCCCAGCCCACGAACATCAACAGGAAGTTGTTGGCGAGGACCAGCGTGAGCATCATGAACATGAAGAGATTGAGGTAGGCGAAATAGCGGTAGAATCCATCCTCTTCCCACATGTATCCGATGGAGTAGAGGTGAATCAGGAAGCCCACCCCGGTGACGACCAGGATCATCACGGCAGAGAGTGGGTCCAGCTGCAGTCCCCACTCGACCAGAAAGGTAGTCGATCCTACCTCGACGGTATTGATGGCGCCGCCGGGAATCCAGGTGAATAGGTTGGTCTCGTAGATGCGGTGCTCGGGCTCTTCCTGCATCAAATCCAGGAAGCAGCCCAGGGACACCAGGAAGGCGATCAGAATGGTCCCGCAGGCGATGGTGGCAACCACTTTCTTGGGGGGAAAGCCACCGGTCCTGCTACGGATCCAGACGCCGAACAGTCCGTTGACGATGAAACCGAGGAGAGGACAAAGCGGAATCAGCCAAAGGTAATCTAGCATCTACCCTCTCATCAGGTCGATTTCGTCTACGTTCACGGTCTCTTTGTTCCGGAAGAGGCAGATCACGATGCCCAGACCCACCGCGGCCTCGGCTGCGGCCACGGTGATGACGAACACCGCGAATACGTGACCTGCGAGATCTTGCAGTCGATCGGCGAAAGCAATCAGGTTCAGGTTGACCGCGTTGAGCATGAGCTCGATCGACATGAAGATAATGATCACGTTGCGGCGAGTAAGCACACCGATCACACCAATTGAGAAGACCAAGGTGCTCAGGATGAGGTAGTGACTAGCTCCAACCATGGATCGCTTAAATCTCCTTCTTGGCTAGGACTACGGCTCCGATGATTGCGACCAGTAGCAGTATGGATGCAATCTCGAATGGCAGCAGATAGGTGCTGTAGAGCAGAGTGCCCACCGATTCCGTGTTGCGTGTTTCCAACTCTTGAATGACTCCGGGCTTGGCCATGGCCTTATCGAAAAAGTGGGTTCCCTTGACGGCAAAGATGCAAAGCAGTGCCGAGAGCACTACGCCCAGAGCTACTCCGGTTCGCCACTGAGGCACGGTCTTGGCCTGGCTGGTTGCTTCTCGAACACTCACCAGCATGATGACGAAAAGAAACAGCACCATGATGCCGCCCACATACACCAGAATCTGTACGGCTCCCACGAACTCTGCTTCGAGCAGGAAGAAGAGTCCGGCGACCGAGATCAAGGCAGAAATCAAGTAGAGGGCGCTGCGGACCGGGTTGCTCGCGGTCACCGTAAGAATCGAAAACGTGACCAGGATTACCGCCAATGTATAGAAAAGATATAGCTCCATTTTTCTGCTACTGCTTGATCATTCTAGATCAGGGGACTGGGTAGATTGTGGTGCTGTCCGGCTCTCTCCTCGGCACTTGGTTTCATGTTGCTGCCAGTCAAGTCGTTCGCGGCTCTGTTGGACTGCGGCTGTTTCCGGGACTGCCCACTGCTCACTACATCACTGCTCACGATTCAAATTTCAGCTTAGCCGAGCCCCCGGCTGCGAGCCGGATCATTCACAAGAAAACTCTGCCAGACTTCAAGACTATCGCCTACACCGAAGGTGTTATTGCGTGTAGCCCAGGGTTGGCGAAGCGAGCTACCCTGGGTTTAGTCATCCTGTCAGTTTCTACGCTGTAAGCGTTATTGCCAACACCTTGCCGGTCTGCAGTAACCCCGATGGGGTAAAGGACTTGACCGAACTTGACCCAGGGTAGCTCGCTTCGCATTGCAACCCTGGGCTACACGCAATAACACCTTCGGTGTAGATCGTGTTGCAATGAACTCGTAGCTGCATTCCATTCTCGATGAAGTTTTCCCTTAGTTGAGGGTCAATTGTACGTCTTCCCGTATTCGATTCGGTCCCAACCTTTCTCCAATCGATCTCGGTCCCACACCATCTGTCGACGGTCGTATGCCGCCAGTTCGAAGTCTTGAGTGAGCTCAACCGCGTTGGTAGGACAAACTTCTTGGCAGAGACCACAAAACAGGCAACGTGAAGTATCGAATGTGTAGGTTGTGAGAACCTTCTTGCGCGATTCGGGATCTCTCTGGGAGCCCACCACGATGAGGTCTTCGGGACAGATCTGGGCACACAGATCGCACGCGATGCAAAGTGTCTCGCCGGTCTCAGGATCGTTGTTCAAACGGGGAGCGCCCCGGTATCGCTCAGCCAACTTGGGTCTCTCCGTTGGATACTGTTCGGTATACACCTTCTTGTAGGTGTAGCGGAAGGTCAAAGCCAGACCCTTCAAGATGTCGATCAGGAACACTCGTTTGAGAAGCTCTATCATTTCTCAGATCCGTTCTTACTTACATGAATCTCAGCAGGACTCCCGCCGTTACCAGGACATTGGCCAAAGCCAGAGGCAGGAACACCTTCCACCCATAGTGCATCAATTGGTCGAAGCGGTAACGAGGGAGGGTTCCCCGGATCCAGATGAAGAAGTAGAGGAGCACGAAAACCTTCAGCAGAAACCAGAGTACCGGTGGAATGAAATCCAGAAAAGACAGCCACTCGGCGCTGGGAAAAGGCCGTAGCCATCCCCCCAGGAAGAGGGTGACTGCCACCGCCGATACCGTAATCATGTTGGCGTACTCGGCCAGGAAGAAGAGCGAAAAGCGAAATCCGCTGTACTCGGTGTGGAATCCGCCGACCAACTCCGTCTCTGCTTCTGGGAGATCGAAAGGGAGGCGGTTGGTTTCGGCCATGCCGCAGATGATGAAGAGCACGAAGGCAACCGGCTGCACGAACACGTACCAGATCTGACTCTCCTGTTGGTTCTGAACAATCTCAACCAGACTGAGGGAACCGGCGAAGAGCAGCACCCCGATAATCGAAAAGCCCAACGCGACCTCGTAGCTGATCATTTGAGCACTGGATCGGAGTGCGCCCAGCAGAGGGTATTTGCTGTTGGACGCCCAGCCTCCCAGGATGATGCCGAGGATCCCCACCGAGGAGAGGGAAAGAATGAAGAGCAAGCCGATGTTGATATCGGTGACGAAGCCCCCTGATGCGATGGCACTCGTCACAACCGACTCCACCGCCTCCGGTTCGAGAACGAGGCTGAGGACCGAGCGAAGAGGACCTTCCAGCATGTCCGGCGGACCAAAAGGAACGACCGCGAAGACCACGAATGCGGGTATCAGGGTCATGATCGGGGCCAGCGTGAAAATCAGGGCATCGGAACGCGAGGGAACGATGTCCTCTTTCAGGATGAACTTGAGTCCGTCGGCGATCGGCTGAAGCAACCCATGCCAGCCGACTCTCATGGGTCCCAGTCGCACCTGGATGTGGGCAATGACCTTTCGCTCCAGCAGCGTGAGGTAGGCGATTGCTCCCGAAAGAAAGAGCACGATTACCGTGATCTTGATGAGCGGGATGATGGCGTAGATGAGGAGGACTTCAAGCATTAGCGGTCGATCTCTCCCAGGACGATATCCAGCGTGCCGATGATAGCCACGACGTCTGCCACTAGATGTCCCTTGACGAGCCGGCGCAGCGCCTGGAGATTGATAAACGTAGGCGGTCGGATCCTCACCCGGAAGGGTTGCGCCGAGCCATCGCTTACGATGTAGTAACCCAACTCCCCTCGGGGACCTTCAATTGCGGAGTAGAATTCTCCCACCGGTGGTTTCAGGATCTTCGGCGCCTTTCCTCGAATCGGACCGCCGGGCAGACTATCGAGGACCTGTTGAATGATCCGCAGACTCTGTCGCATCTCTTCGAGGCGAATCGTGTAGCGGTCATAGGTGTCACCTTTTTCACCCAGTGGGACATCGAATTCGAACGCCTCGTATCCTCCGTAGGGTCGCTTTTTACGCAGATCGAAGTCGACCCCCGAGCCGCGCAGAGGAGGTCCGCTGATACCCCACTCAATCGCCTCCTCCCCCGAGATGACGCCGACATCCTTGGTGCGGTCGAGCCAGATGCGATTGTTGGTCAAGAGCTGTTCGTACTCGTCGATATGCCCTGGGAACTCATCCACGAATTTCTGCGCCGCTTCCTCGAAGCCGATGGGAAGGTCCATCCAGAGGCCTCCTACTCGGAAGGCATGGGTGGTCAAACGAGCACCGAAGAGCGCCTCGAAGAGCTTGAGAATTTCTTCGCGCTCCCGAAAGCAGTAGAGGAATACCGTCATGGCGCCGATGTCGATGGCGTGGGTGGCCAACCAGAGCAGATGACTGGCAATGCGGTTGAACTCCGTCATCATGATCCGGATGTATCGAGCTCGATCGGGGACTTCGATCCCCATCAGCTTCTCGACACCCAGCAGATAGCCGTAGACGTTCGACACGGCAGCGATGTAATCGGTCCGGTCAAAGTAGGGGACGAGATTGATGTAGGAACGGTTCTCGCTGATCTTCTCGACGCCCCGATGCAGATAGCCGATGATGCACTCGGCATCCAGGACGCGCTCGCCATCCAGCTTCAACTTGACCCTCAGGACCCCGTGCGTCGAGGGGTGCTGAGGCCCCATGTTGATCTCGAGTTCTTTGGTATCGAGGATCGTCTGTTCCGCCATCGCGCTATTCCGGCAGCTTCCTTATTCGAAGATGCTCTTTGATCCAGGTTTGATCCTGGAGTTTGATGTCGTAATCCTTCCGCAGCGGATATCCCCGCCAATCGTCGGGAAGCAGAATGCGGCGCAGTTCGGGGTGTCCTGAAAACTCGATGCCGAACATGTCGTAGACTTCCCGCTCCAACCAGTTTGCGGTCCTCCAGATCGAGGTGACCGAGGGAGCGTTCTGATCCTGAGGCAGCCTTGCCTTTACCCGAATAAGGCGCGAGGTTTGATAGGAGTAGAGCTGATAGACGAGGACAAAGCGCTCCTCATCTCCCAGATAGTCCAGGGCGGTCACATCAACCAGGTAGTCGAACGAAAATTCGCTGTGGTCCCGGAGATACAGCATGACGTCATAGAGTCGATCCAGTGTCACGTTGTAGATGGGCTGCTCCAGGAAAACCTGGCCCGAGACAATCCCCTGTGGAAACTGCTCCTTCAGGCTGTCCAGGAGGAGGTCCTCCTCCATGTCTTCGTAGGTCGGCTTCTTTGGCTTGGGCTTCGGCTTGGGTTTTTCGACCGCAGGCTTGGGCTTTTCCGCCGCGGGCTTGGGCTTTTCCGCCGTTGGGGATACCTCCTTTGCAGCCTTTTCCGGGGAGTCCGGAATCGGAGAGTCTGCCTCCTTTTCGGCGGCCTCCGGCTCCTTGTTCTCCTCTGCGGGTTTGTTATCCTGTGGCGGACCGTTCTCTTGATTCATTCGCGTGTCTGATTGGAAGGGGAAAGCAGGTTCCCCGAAGGTGTCCCCTCAACTTGCCTTTGGCTGGGCAACCTTGTCGGTGATGCTCATAAGGTCGATTTTGTCCTGCAGACGCATCAGGCCATAGAGCAGCGCTTCCGGCCTGGGGGGACAGCCGGGGATGTAGACATCCACCGGAATGACTCGATCCACTCCCTGCAACGTTGCATAGGTGTCGAAGGGGCCGCCCACACTCGAGCAAGCACCCATCGAAATCACCCACTTGGGGTCGGGCATCTGATCGTACAGTGTTTGGATGACCTCTGCCATCTTCAGGGTTACCGTTCCCGCGATGATGATCAGGTCCGATTGTCGCGGTGAGGGCCTGAAGATTCCCGCGCCGAAACGATCCATGTCGAACCGAGAGGCGCCGGTTGCCATCATTTCGATGGCACAGCAAGCAAGGCCGAAGGTCATGGGCCAGAGGGACGATTTTCGAGCCCAGTTGAAGAGGGAATCCGCGGTTGTGGTAACGATGTTTCTTTCAATCTCGTTGCCCATTACACCTGTCCTATGCCCATTCTAGTGCGCCCTTCTTCCATACGTAGAAGTAACCCACAATCAGGATACCCAGAAAGATCAACATTTCAATGAACCCGAACAGAGCCAGCTCGTCGTAGATGATGGCCCAGGGAAAGAGAAAGACCGTTTCCACATCGAAGATGACGAAGAGGATGGCGATGATGTAGAAGCGCACCGAAAAACGCTCCCGGGCATCGCCTTCGGGGTCGACGCCGCATTCGTAGGGAGACAGCTTGGAGGCACTGGGTCGATTCGGCCGCAAGAAACGTCCCACCGTCAGGCCCACTACAGGCAGGGAAATCGCGACCAAGATAAAGAGAAGAATCGGAATGTACGAACCTAGCAAAACGCTCTCCTCCTGAAAGGCGGCCCATTCTAGCAGAACGAAACTTGGAGCGCCCCTTCTTCGTCTCCCAGATTCCGAATAGTATCATACCGTCCGGACCGATTCTTCCGCATCTCTGAGGCCGAGTAGTAGGTCAGTCTGAGATCTGGGAGTTGATGGCTATCCGGTCCTCAGCAGCGTGTCAAAGTACTGAATCGTCTCTGTCAGACCGGTCCGAAGATCCGCCTTCGGCTCCCAGTCCAGCAGTTCCCGGGCGCGGCTGATGTCAGGACGTCGCCGAACCGGGTCGTCGGGGGGAAGAGGATCGAACCGAATCTCGGATGAGGAGCCGGTCAGCTCCTTGATTAGCTCCGCCAAAGACAACATGGAGTACTCTTCGGGATTGCCCAGGTTGACTGGATCGGTGAGGCTATCCTTTGCCATCAACTTCTCAAGCCCCAATACCAGGTCGGAGACGAAACAGAAAGATCGAGTTTGGGAGCCGTCCCCATACAAGGTCAAAGGCTGCTGCTCCAGGGCCTGGACCACGAAATTGCTGACTACCCGCCCGTCCTGGACCGACATCCTGGGACCATAGGTGTTGAAGATCCGGGCGATTCTCACGTCTACCCCGTTCTGGCGGTGATAGTCCATCATCAGGGTCTCCGCCACCCGCTTTCCCTCGTCGTAGCAGCTGCGCAGTCCAATCGGGTTGACGTTGCCCCAATAAGTCTCCTTCTGGGGGTGTTCCAGCGGATCTCCATAGACTTCCGAAGTGCTGGCTTGAAGGATCCGGCCCTTCACCCTCTTGGCCAATCCCAGCATATTGAGGGTGCCCAAAACATTGGTCTTGACTGTTTTGACGGGGTTGTATTGATAGAAGATAGGAGAGGCCGGAGAGGCCAGGTTGTAGATCTGATCCACTTCCAACAGGATCGGGCGAGTGACGTCGTGGCGAATGAACTCGAAGTGAGTGTGGTCGAGAAGCGGCTGGATGTTGGTCTTGGATCCGGAAAAAAGGTTGTCCAGGCAGATGACTTCGTGTCCCCGGTTCAGCAGCAATGCACAGAGGTAGCTGCCGATGAAACCAGCTCCTCCTGTTATCAGAATACGCATGCTACTCACTGATCACTACCAACAGGGCCAGCCCGACGCTAGTAGGTACGGTTCTGCTCCCAGGACCAGGCCGTCTTTATGATCGTCTCCAGCTCCGAATACTTTGGAGTCCATCCCAGCAGGGACGCTGCCTTGCCGGAATCAGCCACTAGCTCTGGAGGGTCGCCGGATCGTCGCTCCACCACTCTGCTGAGGATCCTGCGGCCCGTCACCCGTTCTGCCGTACTGACCACTTCCTTCACAGTATAACCGGAGCCTGTCCCCAGGTTGAACGAGTCGCTGGCCTTGCCCTGCTTCAACCATTCGTAGGAGGCGATGTGGGCGGACGCCAGGTCCAGCACGTGAATAAAGTCGCGTACGCAGGTTCCGTCTCGCGTGTCATAGTCTCCGCCATATATAGTGACCCCAGCAGCCTCCCCTTTTGCCACCTGTAGGACCAGGGGTATCAGGTGAGTCTCGGGCTCGTGGGATTCGCCAATCTTCCCGTCCAGACTGGCTCCCGCCGCGTTGAAATAGCGCAGAGCAACAAAAGGAAAATCATAGGCCCGGTCATACTGCCTCAAAATCCGCTCGACGAAGTATTTGGTTTCCCCATAGGGATTTACTGGATCCTTCGTATGCTCTTCATCCATAGGGACTTGTTGGGGATCTCCGTAGACGGCGCAGCTGGAGGAAAGGATGAAGCGACGCACCCCATATCGCCTCATAACACGGAACAGGGTCATGGCGCCAAGGACGTTTTCCTCGTAGTAGAGCTGAGGGTTCTCTGCCGATTCACCTACGTAGCAGCGGCTCGCAAAATGCATCACTCCGTCGAATACATACTGGCTGAAGAGGGAGTCCAGCCCGCTCTCATCCGACAGATTTCCGAGGACGAGATCGACCTCTCCAATCGCCTCCCGATGGCCTTCCCCAAGATGGTCCAGGATGATCGGCCGGTAGCCGGAACGGGTAAGCTCACGCACCACGTGGCTCCCAATGTACCCTGCTCCGCCGGTGACCAGTATTGTGTCCACGAGCCGTCCCTAGTCCCTTCCTGCCTCTCACTTAAGCTAGCAGCGCCAGTCTACCCACCGGGTCCAGCACTCTAGCCAGCAATAATACGAGAAACGGACGCCCCCGCAGCCCCACGGGGGTCTCATTTCTCTGGGTGCCGCAGAGTCGATCCTCCAAAGGACACTAGCAATCCGCTTCTCATCGGTCAAGCGTCCGATTCATCCAGTAGTGATGGGTTCGCACCGATGAAATCGGCCGACGAGGTGCCCCCTTGACCCCTTCGTTTCATCGCACATAGAATCAACATCTCGATTGAAGTTCAGGATGCAAATTTTCGGCCGTGCCCGAGCTCTTGGTTTTGGTCTGCTAGTCCTCATTGGCTTCGCTGAGTGCAATCGTGGCTGGCCCTTCCTGTCGCCGACACCCCAGATGTCTTCGAAGCGCCTGAGTACAATTGCCACGCTCGAAATCCCGGCCGGCTTTCCTACCGACCTGCAGGCTCCCCTGGCCGCCGCGCTTCAGGGCGAAGCCCGGGAACCCAGAGCCTTCACACTTCAGCTCGATGGCGCTAGAGGAGCTCCCGTTCTGGCCCAGCTTGAGTCGACGTCGGGTAAGCTGTGGATGATTAGAGGTGTCGAACCGCAGGAGCCAGGCTCGACCGTCGAATTCTCTGTGACTCCGAACGCGGTCGAACCCATCCTGAGGATAACGCAGCAGCCGGGGGGGTACCTGGTTTCCGAGCTGGGGCGTCCAATTCTTTTCTATCAGACGGCCCCCAAGGCTCACAATGGTCTGCACGAGCGCACCAACTATGCCCATCCCGTCCATGGTCTTGACGGGGAGATCTTGACTCAGGACTTTCCGGAGGACCATCCGCATCATCGAGGGTCTTCTGGGCCTGGCATCGACTCCTGGTAGGGGAATTGCGGGCTGGCGATCCCTGGGATACCAAGGACTTCCTTTCTGTCGTCCGCAAAGCCGAAGTTGTCGATCAAGGTCCGGTGTTCGCCACGCTGAAGGTAAACGTACTGTGGGAATCTCCGCGGTACCGCGATAGTAGCGGGCAGATCCGGCCTTTGGTTGAAGAGGACACCACGATCAGGATCTTCCGATCTACTCAAGGGAGTCAGTGCCTGGACTTCGAGATCGCCCTGCAGCCCCTGGTTTCTGGTCTTCGTCTGGGGGGCGCCGAGAATTCACGTGGGTACTCCGGGTTTACGGTTCGGGTTAGACCTCCTCGCGAAGGGGTTCTCAGCGACATCATCGGAACCCTGGTTCAGGATCGTATCGCGGAAACGAGTCCCTGGGCCGACTACAGCGGAAAGTTCGGGGAAGGCGATCGGGTTTCCGGGCTGGCTATCCTCAGCCATCCTTCCTTACCCCAGTTTCCCCCGAAATGGGTCCTTCGCCACTACGGAATGGTCAATGTCGCCTATCCGGGCCAGCAGACGGTGGAGGTCCCCAAGAGCAGTCCTCTAGTGCTCCGCCATCGCGTCGTGATTCATCGAGGGACTCGAGAGCAAGCCCGGATTGCGGACCACCAGAGGATCTACGCGATCGTTAAATAGGTCGCAGGTCGCAGGTCGCACGTCGATTTTTCTAGATTGCCTTCTGGCGTAACAGTCAAGGAGATTCTCCTGACCTTCGTGGCACTATTCAAGAACCCATCTCCAGAAAACGTAGATCGAGAAACCTGCGACCTCTTACTTCAGACCTGCTAACCCCAAGCCCCTTTACCTCTCTATAATAGTCGTGTGTCCAAACAAAAAGGCATCTCATACTCCGGCATCGCTTACGGGAGCGCGCTCTCTTCCTCCGGTGAGTTCAAGTTGGAAAGCCCCTTCCAACCTTCCAAGGAGCAAGCCACTGCGATCGAGGAGCTGGTTCGAGGGGTAGACGGAGAATCCGGGCAAGTTCTGCTGGGTGTGACCGGCTCTGGAAAGACCTTCACCATGGCGAAGGTTATCGAGGCGGTGAATCGGCCCACTCTCGTCCTTAGCCACAACAAGACGTTGGCGGCGCAGCTCTACCAGGAGTTCAAGAACTTCTTCAAGGAAAATGCGGTCGAGTACTTTGTCAGCTACTACGATTACTACCAGCCAGAGGCCTATATCGCCTCCACCGATACCTATATTGAGAAAGACGCCCTGATCAACGACGAGATCGATCGACTGCGCCACTCCGCTACCCGATCGCTGTTCGAACGCCGGGATTGCATCATCGTCTGCAGTGTGAGCTGCATCTACGGACTGGGATCTCCGGAGGCCTATTACGGCATGGTCATCATGTTGACCGAGGGGCAGCAGATTTCGCGCCGAGACCTGCTCAAGCGGCTGGTCGAGATACAGTACGAGCGCAACGACTTCGATCTCTCCCGGGGAGTATTCCGGGTCCGTGGCGATGTGATCGAAATCATTCCGTCCTATGAAGATTACGGTATCCGGATCGAGCTTTTCGGGGACGAGATCGAGGCGATCTATCAGTTCGATCCCCTGACCGGCGAGATCCTCAAACAGCACAGCCGCATGCCCATCTACCCGCGCACTCACTATGTGATTCCACGCGATCGCTGGAATCGTGCCGTGGACGACATCAAGCAGGAGTTGGGGGAATGCCGAACCCAGTTCGAGCAGGAGGGCCGGCTGCTGGAGGCGCAGAGGATTCATCAGCGCACCATGTTCGATCTCGAGATGATCAAGACCGTGGGGTATTGCCGCGGGGTCGAAAACTACTCCAGGCATCTGACCGGTCGTTTCCCGGGCGAACCTCCTCCCACCCTGATGGATTATCTGCCCCCGGATGCCCTCATGTTTATCGATGAGAGCCACGTTACCATTCCCCAGGTTCGTGGCATGTACGCGGGAGACCGTTCCCGAAAGCTCAACCTGGTCAAGTATGGATTTCGTCTGCCTTCCGCTCTCGACAATCGTCCTCTCAGTTTCGACGAATTCGGGGAGCGACGTCCCCAGGTAATCTACGTGTCGGCCACGCCCGCGGGGTATGAGCTGGAGCAGTGCGGTGGGGAGATCGTCGAGCAGATCATTCGGCCCACCGGCCTGATGGATCCGGAAATCGAAGTGCGTCCGGTCAAGAATCAGATCGATGACCTGCTCGAGGAGATCAGGCGGCGGGCTGCCCAGAAGGAGCGGGTGCTGGTCACCACCCTCACCAAGCGAATGTCCGAGGAGCTGACCGATTACTACACCGAAATCGGAGTCGCTGTCCGCTACCTTCACTCGGAAATAGACACCTTGGAGCGGATCAAGATCCTGCGGGATCTGAGGCTGGGCCGCTTCGATGTCCTGGTGGGAGTCAACCTGCTTCGCGAGGGCCTGGATCTACCCGAGGTATCATTGGTAGCGATTCTGGACGCCGACAAGGAAGGTTTTCTGCGCAGCGAGACCTCCTTGATTCAGACCTCCGGACGCGCAGCCCGGAACCTCAACGGAAAGGTAATCATGTATGCCGATGTCACCACCCGCTCCATGGCTCGCGCGATCGAGGAGACGACCCGCCGCCGAGAGATCCAGCGTCTGTACAACCAGGCCAACGGAATTACACCGGAGTCCATCGTCAAGCCGATCGATGCGACGCTCCTCGAGATGACCAAATTGGACTACCACGACATTTCGGCGGTGGCCGAGGAGGTCGAAGAGTACAACTCCCCGGAGGAGATCGACAAGGAGATCGAGCGGACCAAAGTCGAAATGCAGGACGCTGCGAAGCGATTCGAGTTTGAAAAAGCGGCGGGCTTGCGGGACCGGATCAAGCAGCTCAAGGAAACTCGACTGTTGCTCAGCGGCAGGGCGCCGGGAACAGCTGGTCTCGACTCGGGAGGGTCATGATTCGAATCGAGCCGGTTCGCTCACTTCGTGGAGAGGTCGAGATACCGGGCGATAAAAGCATCTCTCATCGCTATGCCATGCTGGGAGCGATGGCCCAGGGGGTCACGCGAATCGCCAATTTTTCGGCTAGCCGTGACTGCCAAGCGACCCTCAACTGTGTGAGCGGCCTGGGCGTCGAAGTCAAGCAATCGCAAACGACTGTCGAGATCTCCAGCGGCGGCTGGGCCAACTTCGTGCAGCCCGATCGGGTGCTGGACGCTGAGAACAGTGGGACCACGATTCGTCTCCTCTCTGCCTTGTTGGCCTGCCGGGAGTTCACTTCCTCCATACAGGGGGACCAATCGCTCAACCGCCGTCCCATGGGACGCATCATGAATCCTCTGACCCTGATGGGGGCCGAGATCGAGGCGCGGGAAGGACAGTATCCGCCGCTCACGATCCACGGTGGTCGCCTGCAGGGTATTCGCTACCCTTTGCCGGTAGCCAGTGCCCAAGTCAAATCCTGTGTACTGCTGGCCGGCCTCACGGCTCGCGAACGAACCACCGTCGTCGAGCGGACACCGTCACGGGACCACACAGAGCGCGCGCTGCCCTTCTTCGGAGCCCACCTCGAGCAGCGCCAGGAGGGGGATGGCGGCCGCCACGAAATCAGCGTCAGCGGGCCGACCGACCTTCGGGCAACCAGCATGGACATTCCCGGTGACTTCTCATCTGCTGTCTACTTTATCCTGGGTGCTGTGCTCGCTCCTGGGAGCGAGGTGTTGCTCCGGAACGTCGGAGTGAATCCTACCCGAATTCGGTTTCTGAGCCTCTTGGAAGAGTCAGGAGCCCAGATCGCGAAATCCAATTGCAGAGAAGCCAACGGCGAGCCGGTCTGCGATCTCCGAATCGGGTCGACAGACTCGGTTTGGGAGCGATTTCCCGGGGAGATCAGAGGGAGTTGGATTCCGAACCTCATCGATGAGATTCCGGCCCTGGCCGTCCTGGCAGTCCGTCTGAAACAGGGTCTCGTGGTCCGCGATGCCCAAGAACTGAGGAAGAAGGAGTCCGACCGTATTCAGGCCGTCGTCTCCAACTTGCGGCAGCTGGGAGTGGAAGCCGAGGAACTTCCGGACGGATTCGTGGTGCCCCCGAAACAGTGCGTTCGGGGAGGCAAGGTCGAGACCTTCGGCGACCATAGGATCGCCATGGCGTTCGCGCTGGCCGCCCTGATCGCCGACGCTCCCGTGGAGCTGGACCAGCCCGAGTGTGTAGACGTTTCCTTTCCAGGCTTCTTCGATCGGTTCCGTTCCCTCTGGAGTTAGGCTTGGTGACCAGACACATTTTCCTGGTAGGTTTCATGGGAAGCGGTAAGTCGACTATCGCGCAAGCCCTTGCCCGGGAGCTGCGGCGAGTCTGCCTCGATCTTGACGATCTGATCGAAGAGCGCGAAGGAATGACCATCCCGGAGATCTTCGATCGTCACGGGGAACCCCGCTTCCGAGAAATCGAAACCCGCTTGCTGCTTGAGATCCTGGACTTGCCGTCGGCTGTAGTCGCCGTGGGCGGAGGAGCCTTCGTCCAGGAGTACAACCGAAATCTGATTCTGGAAAAGGGTTTCGCCGTCTGGCTCAACGTTCCTGTCGACTTGGCTTGGGAGCGGTCGTGTCAGCTGGACAATCGTCCTCTGGCGCGAAACCGAGAATCCTTCGAGTCGCTTTTTTTTGAGCGAGAAGGATTCTATCGGATGTCTCACCTGACCGTTGACATCGAAGCGAAATCGCCAGAGGCGATCTGCGAGGAAATCGTTGAAAAGCTAACCTGAAGCTTCATTTGGCTTTTCCTTTCATTTGGCTTTTCCTGAGGAACAATGGTGTAACGCGTTGATTCAGTGATCTTTTGGTCATGGAAGCCTGAAGCGCAAGCGAGGGGTTGGGAATCGGCAAGATTTTACTCAGGTCCCCAACCCCCATCTGCAAACGTTGCCGTATTTACGTTCCAGTGTACTTAGTACACTGGATGGACACCGAGCTGCAGTGCGAGCTCGACCAGGTGTGCGAAGAGCTGGGTCAGACGCGGCATGCGATGTTCTCGGCGCGGGGGGAGGGCTGTGATGGCTAATACGACCCAGGTCTCATGAAAAACATGGACAAATAATTATCTATTAAGATAAGATGTTCGGTGGAGGTTGAAATGTCTGTCGAACAAATGCCCTTTTCAACGACGATGTCTTCGGAGACCAAGAAACTGCTCGAGCGCTTCTGTAGAGCTCACGGCATCAAGATGAATCATTTCGTGGAGCAGGCGATTCTGGAAAAACTCGAGGACGAAATGGACAGCGAACTCGTTCGGAGTAGAGAGTTCGAGGCAACAGAATCTTGGGAACCCAAGGCCTCCTAGATGTACACGGTTGTCTTCGTCAGATCCGCGTACAAGGAGTATCGCAAGGTTCCCCAGAGAGTCAGACAGCGGATCGACGAAGTCCTGCAAATCCTCTGCATCAATCCGGTCTCAGATGTGCTCAGGATACGGAAGATCAGAGGTCTCGAGAACCATTACCGCATACGGGTGGAAGACTACAGGATCGTCTACAGTCCCCAACATGACAAGCTCATCGTCCGCGTGATTCGAGTCGGTCACCGGCGCGATGTGTACGACCACTTCTGATCGAAACCTGGGTATCTTGGAGTGAAGCAGAAGGGTCGTAGAGTCGGTCTCTGACGTAGCTTTGGCCTCCAGGCCGAAGTATTTCGGTCGAGCCTAGCTCGACTGACAGCGGCCGGGAGCCCACCGCTACGCCGAAGGTCAGCGGGATGCGCCGAAACAAAGAAGTCCCAAACGATAAGGCGCTAGCCTGGCACTCTTACGCCTTCGGTGCAGGGAACATGCCCCCGTCCTCGGTGCTTGGAATTTGGCTACTGGCCCCCCGCGCTAACCTCAGCTAACGGCTCCTGGCTGAACACCAGCTCCTGCTTCGCAGGCTCGTAATCCACCCGCAAGTGAGTCCCGTCCCTTAGCTCGCCCGAGACAATGAGCCGGGCCAGTGGATTCTCAACTTCCCTCTGGATGGCTCGCTTCAGCGGGCGGGCTCCGTAGTTTGGGTCGTAGCCCACGCGCACCAGGTGGGCGCGGGCGTCTTCCGTCAACTCCACATCCATTTGTCGCTCGGCGAGGCGGCGACGGAGGTGGATCATCTGAATGTCAACGATTTCCCTCAGATGTTCCTCGGCAAGGGCATGAAAGACGATGCTCTCATCAATCCGGTTCAGGAACTCGGGACGGAAGTGGTGGCGGAGCTCCGCCAGAACCGCTTCTTTCATCCGTGCGTATCCATCGCCACTGAGTGCTCCACTGTATTCAAGAATGCGACTGCTTCCCACATTCGAAGTCATGATGATGATGGTGTTCTTGAAATCGACGGTCCGGCCCTTTCCGTCGGTGAGTCGGCCGTCGTCCAGGATCTGGAGCATGGCGTTGAACACATCGAAATGGGCCTTCTCGATCTCGTCGAAGAGGATCACCGCAAAAGGTCGTCGCCGCACTGCCTCAGTGAGTTGTCCTCCCTCTTCGTATCCCACATAGCCTGGTGGGGCACCGATGAGTCGGGCCACCGTGTGCTTTTCCTGGTACTCGGACATATCGATTCGAATCAGAGCTTGCTCATCATCGAAGAGGAACTCGGCCAACGCCCGGGCCAGCTCGGTTTTTCCTACCCCGGTAGGTCCGGGAAAGATGAAGCTGCCGATAGGCCGGTCGGGGTCCTTGAGCCCGGAACGTGCCCGAATCACCGCCTCGACGACCACGTGAACCGCCTCGTCCTGCCCCACGACACGTCGCCGCAGATCTTTCTCCAGGCTCATCAGTTTCTGCATTTCCCCTTCCAGCAACCTTGAAATAGGGATCTTTGTCCAGCGACTCACGACCTCGGCGATGTCGTCCTCGCCCACCTCCTCCTTCAGCAGCGGTGTCACCCCCTGCCTCTGGCCCAGAGTCTCCTGTTCAGCTTGGAGCTGCTGGTCGAGCGTCGCCAGCTTTCCGTATCTGAGCTCCGCGGCCTGGTTCAGATCGTACTCGCGTTCAGCCTTCTCGACTGCGACTTTGGTCTGCTCGATTTGCTCCCGCACCGACCTCAGTCGTTGCACCGCTTCCTGTTCCGACTGCCACTGCGCCATCAGGGCCTTGGCCTCGGCTTTGTCCTCAGCCAGGGCTTTTTCCAGTTTGGAGAGACGTTCCTTCGACGACTCGTCGGACTCTTTTCTGAGTGCTTCCCGTTCGATTTCCAACTGCATGACCCGGCGCTGAACTTCGTCCAGCTCGGAGGGCATTGAATCCATCTCGGTTCGGAGTTTAGCCCCCGCCTCGTCCACCAGATCAATAGCCTTGTCAGGCAGAAAACGATCCGAGATATAGCGGTTGGAAAGGACCGCTGCGGCTACCAGTGCAGAGTCCCTGATTTGCACCCCATGGTGGATTTCGTAGCGTTCTTTCAAGCCACGAAGAATCGAGACCGTATCCTCGACCGAGGGCTGGTCCACGAGGACCGGCTGGAAGCGGCGCTCGAGGGCCGCATCTGTTTCGATGTGTTTGCGGTACTCGTCGAGGGTGGTGGCTCCGATGCAGTGCAGCTCGCCTCGAGCCAACATGGGCTTGAGCAGGTTCCCTGCATCCATTGCTCCCTCAGCTTTTCCCGCTCCTACTACGGTGTGAAGCTCGTCGATGAAGAGGATGACCTCTCCCTGCTGGTCCTGCACTTCCTTGAGGACTGCCTTGAGTCGTTCTTCGAACTCTCCCCGGTACTTGGCACCCGCGATCAAAGCGCCCATGTCCAGCGAAATGACCCGTTTGTGTTTCAAGCCTTCCGGCACGTCACCGCGAACGATGCGCTGCGATAGTCCCTCGGCAATTGCCGTCTTTCCCACACCCGGCTCTCCGATCAAAACAGGATTGTTCTTGGTACGACGAGAAAGAACCTGCATCAAGCGCCGGATCTCGTCATCCCGACCGATCACCGGATCGAGCTTTCCCTGCGACGCCTCGGCGGTCAGATCCCGCCCGTACTGCTCCAGTGCCGCGTAGGTTGACTCTGGATTGGGCGACGTTACACGTTGACTTCCCCTCACCTCCCTAAGGGTCTGCATCAGGCTCTCGCGTGACAGACCCGAATCCCGAAGCAGCCGTCCCGCCACGCCTTTGTCGTCGGTCATGACCAGTAACAAGTGCTCGACCGAGAGGTACTGGTCCTTTAGTGTCGCCGCCTCTTCCTCTGCCTTCGACAGCAGCAGGTTCAAGCGGGGTGTGATGTAGACCTGGTCGAGGGAGCCGGCGGGACCCGAGACCTTGGGCAAGCGGTTCAGATCTTCTTCCAGCCGCTGCTTCAGCCCTGCTACCTGCACTCCTGCTTTGTTCAGGATCGAGCCGGCGAGTCCGCGTTCTTGTTCCAAGAGGACTGCGAGCACATGCTCCACGTCTACTTGCTGATGGCCCTGACCCAACGCCTTGGCTTGGGCCGAGTTCAAGGCACTCCGAACCATCTCTGTAAGTTGATTCATATCCATCGTGCCTATAGCCTCCTTGACTTATTGCCGTACTCTTGCCCGGCAGCCATCTGGGCTCTCTCCCGGAAGCACCTTTCGTATCTGCTGCCAAAGACAGTTCTTCTTATAGGATTCAGTTTAGAGGATTACAAGGAGGTCTATGGAGCAAGGCTTCGGAGGCACCGGTTAGCGTTTGTTCCGTTCGCTCCCCGGTGCTTCGGAGGGCGCTCTTCGTGCTAGAATGATGCCGCACAGAGGCGGATCTATTGAAAGTGAACGAGACTGAAATGGAAGAAAACAAGGACGAAGACTCCTTCCAGGTAACCGATCGCCGGAGCTGGTTGGAAGACGGAGATCTAATCGAGCGGAGCCCCGCGCCGGAGAAGCGTTATCCTTCGTTCGTCGAGGAGCTCAAGGCACGTACCGAGCTCGCCGAGCAAAAGCTCAAAGAGCGAATCAAGGACGTGGAGGCCGAGAACGAGGCGTTTCGAGCTCGCCTGGACAAGGACATGGGACGGCGGTTGGAGCAGCAAAAGATGGACTTGCTCCGAGGCTTTCTGGAAGTCATCGACAACTTTGAGCGGGCTCTGCGGGCTTTCGAGCAGACGTCCAGTCTGGAAGAGCTCAAAGAAGGAATTCAGCTGAACCTCGAACTTTTTCTTCACAAGCTCAAGGCGGCAGGAGTCGAGCGCCTCGATGTCCTTGAACAGCCCTTTGATCCCCACCAATCGGAAGCGGTCGGAGTCATTCCAGTCGACGACCCCAATCTAGACGACCACGTCCTGGAGGTAGTCCAGCAAGGCTATCGCTTCGGGGAACAATTGCTCCGGCCCGCGCATACTCGGGTTGGGAAGTATCAGTCCTAGCAGCCTGTCGGACTTTCGAGGTCACACCGAACGGGCATCATTAGTGTATGGCGAATCGATTTAGAACAGTAGATCGAGAGACTCCTTATCTGTTTCCTCCTTCGGTGCAGGAATGGCTGCCGGAGACGCATCTGGCTCGCTTCGTGGTGGAGGTGGTGAGCAAGCTGGAGTTGAGGAAGTTGGAGGATTCCTACACGAAACGGGGATCGGAAGGATACCATCCGGCGGTGATGCTGGCGTTGTTGTTTTACGGGTATGCGACGGGGGTGTTTTCGAGTCGGAAGTTGGAGCAAGCCACCTACGATTCGGTGGCGTTTCGCTACCTCGCCGGCAACACGCATCCGGATCACGACACCATAGCCCATTTCCGAAAGCGGTTTTTGGAAGAGCTGAAGCCGCTGTTTGTGGAGATCTTGCTGCTGGCCCAGGCGATGGGATTTCTGAAGTTGGGCCGAGTGAGTTTGGATGGCACGAAGGTCAAAGCCAATGCCTCCAAGCACAGTGCGTTGAGCTGGGGGCACATCCAGAAACTGGAAGCGCGGCTGCGAGAAGAAGTGGACGAGTTGATGCAGCTGGCCGAGGAAGCGGATGGACGAGAAGAAACGGAAGGGATGGACATCCCGGCCGAGCTGGCGCGGCGGGAAGCACGGTTGAAAGCGATCGATCAAGCGAAGCAGAAGCTGGTCGAGCGGGCGGCCGAGCGGCAGGCGGCCGAGCACGCCGAATATGAAGGGAAGGTGGCCAAGCGGCAAGCCCAGAGGAAAAGGGGAAACAAACCGAAGGGTCGCGAACCCAAACCGCCCCGAGGAGGAATCCGAGACCAGGATCAGATCAATCTGACGGATGAAGATTCTCGGATCATGCCGGTCTCGGGCGGGGGATTTGAGCAATGCTACAACGCTCAGGCCCTGGTGGATAACGACAGTCTGTTGATTGTGGCCGTTCATGTCACGCCAAACGCCAATGACAAGAAAGAACTGAAACCGGCCCTGGCGGCGCTGCACGCATTGCCGGAGTCGTTGGGTCGGCCCCAGGAGCTGCTGGCCGACAACGGCTACTTCAGTGGTGCCAACGTGGAGCTTTGTAGCGAGCATGCGGTCCTTCCCTATATTGCGGTCGAGCGGGAAGCCCACCACTTGCCGCCGAACGAACGCTGGAAAGAACCGGAGCCACCCGGGGAAGACGCCGATGCGGTGGAGCAGATGAGATACCGGTTGAAGACCCCGGCGGGTCGAGCCATCTACGGGCAACGCAAAGCTGTCCCCGAGCCCGTCTTTGGGATCATCAAATCGGTGATGGGCTTTGCGCAGTTCTCTCTCCGAGGAGCGGAGGCGGCAGACGGGGAGTGGACTCTGGCCAGCATCGCCTGGAATCTGAAAAGAATGTACAACCTCGCCTGCCGCCAGCCGAAGCTGGCCCGTGCCACCCTCTGAAGAGGTGGGCCAGGTCGTTTCAGCGGCCAAATCACCGCCGCAGATCAGACGATTCATCGATTTCGTGCTTGGTCGTGCAAGACTTTGGATCAAACGTCAAATTTCAGAAGTGCCTGTGAGTCAAGTCCGACAGGCTGCTAGGGCAACAATCAGTCCTAGGGCAACAATCTGGGATTCTAAGAACGGCAAGACGCTCGATTGTCTCCAAAGCCAAAGGTAGGCACGCCAGCCTCCAGGCCGGCTCTTCTACCCGGCCTGGAGACTGGCTCTACCAGAATGGTCTTCCGAGAGACCTATTTAGCGCTTCAGTCCGCCACCCACAGTGCCGTCAGGCGCAGGCTCAGTGTCATTAGGCGAAAGCTCTTCGAAGCCCAACTTTCGAGTGGGCACACAGAGGACGCGAGGAGTTCCAACCAGCAACCCTTGGGGCTCGAATTGGTTGTCGATTTCGGTTCCTCCAACAAACGGATTGCCAGCCGTCATGGAATAGCAGGTCAGGTGTGCCTCTTCGTTTCTGATCGGGACAATGAAATCCGAGTGCAGCTTCGCAGCCGGGTTGCAGAACGCCACGGGGGTCCGCACTCGATGACGCGTTACGGGCAGTATGAACTGGTCGCTCAGGCCAACGCTTGGCCTTCTGACTCTGCGTCCAGTGGCCCGGTAACACTTGAAGTGATCGAGGTCCTCAGGGCGGTCGTGATCACCCTTCTCGGTTGGGACAGCCAGAAAAAGGGACTCGTGGAGTCGTAACGCCTGCTCGCCGAACTGATTCCGACCTAAATTGAGCGATTGGTGGGCCAAGGGATGTCACACCTTTGAGCTAAGATGCTGACGGGTTAGGAGTTAGCGGTAGATGCGCTACCGAAAAGCTCCTAACCCAAAAGGTGAAACAACTATGAGCCACGATAGCATCCTTCCCTGTCATTCTGAGGGGTCTGTTTCCTGGATTATAGATGACGTGCAACCCACGTCGGAGACCTTAACCGGACGCGCCGGCCTGAGCCTGTTTGTCCGCTATGTGCGGAGCCTGGGTCTGTACCCCCACCTGGATCGGCTGTTTGGCTCCTTGCGCAAAAGCCGCAAGGGACAGCCGGTGACGGAGATCTTCAAACAGTTGCTGTGCTTCTTGCTGGACGGATCGAGCCGCCATCTGGTGTCCTTCGACGCCTTGAAGGAGGATCCGGGCTATGGGGGAGCGATCGAGACGAAGCCAGAGGCCTTGCTCTCCTCTCACGCCGTCAAGCGTTTTTTCGGCGGCTTTTCCATGTGGCGCATCTGGCTCTTTCGCCGACTCCTGCAGCAACTGTTTCTGTGGCGGCTGCGGTTGCAACAGCCGGCCCTGATCCTGCTGGGGATGGACACCATGGTGATGGACAACGACGAGGCCCCCCAGCGCCACGGCGTGGCGCCGACCTACAAGCGGGTCAAAGGGTTTCAGCCGCTTCAGGTCACCTGGGGCCGCTTGCTCATCGATGCCGTCTTTCGGGGAGGAGACAAGCATTCCAACCACGCCGACACGGCCCAGAAGACCCTGAGTCATCTGGTCCAGAAGATTCGCCGAAAGTACCGCTCCGACGTGCCGATGATCGTGCGTCTGGACGCCGGCTTTTTCGATCAAAAGCTGCTGAAGGTCTTGGAAGAACTCCAGGTCGGCTACATCGTCGCCGGCAAGCTCTATGGCGATGTGCAACAGTACATCTTGAAGCTGGAGGAAACGGCCTGGGGAGTCTCTCGCAACGGCGATCAGGAGTGGAGCTATGTGGAACTGGGAGACCGGCGGGGTAGCTGGAAGAAGTGCCGCCGGGCCCTGTTCTGCCGGCCGGCTTATGAGGACCGGCAGCGCCTTTTGGAGTTTGCCCGTCCCGATCAGATCCTGTACACCAATCTCGGTTGCGGCTCCGCCGTGGACGAGCAGCTAGGGCAAGCGGGGCTTGAGCGTTGGCTTCAAGCCGAGGCCATCCTGGAAGGCTATCATGGCCGCGGAGCCGACGAGTTGGTGCATCGAGCCCTGAAGGACTTTGCCTCACAAACTCTTCCGTTTAAGCGTTTTGCTGCCAACGCGGCCTATTACTACACGTTGCTCGTAGCCTTTTTCCTTTACGAGTGTTTCAAGGAAGATGTGTGCCAGCCCGTGGTACCGCTCAACTGCTACCCCACGACCTTACGCCGGCGGATCGTCGACGTGGCGGGGAAAATCGTGCGCCATGCCGGCCAGATCCTCCTGAAAGTCACAGCCGCCACCTGGAAGCAGCTTCAAATCGACCGGCTCTGTCAAAAGAGCGCCCACCCGCCGCCTTTCGCCTGGGTCTAAATCGCAAAAAACCAAAGCCTCCTTGCAGCCTCGCGGCCCCCGTGTGTCCAATATCGCCTCGGCTCAGGGTTTCTCCTCTTTTCGGGAGGGAAAATCGCCACCCTCCACCCTTCTGAGCTCACCCAGTACTCCCTCCCGTCGGAACTCGCATCTGGGCGACCTCCATCTTGCTAAAATGAGTAGAATCGCTCAATTTAGGTCCGAATCTTAACCACGCGCTGTGGTTCGCGCTTTTCGGTACGTATCCAGTAGAAGGTCAAATGCTGTCTGACGTCTCTGATGCCGAACGCTTGCCCGTTGTGGAGCTTTCTGGTCGGATTGCAGAACCAATTCGCTCCGAGGACACGTGCCTTCTCGAACCGATCTGTGACGCTAGTGCCGAGGCTAGTGCTGAACTGATCGAATAATCCGACGCTAGCCTCAACCTCAGGATTGGCCCGGAGAACGGGATAGCACTGGAAGTGCTCCAATCGAGGCGGTGCCTCGATTACTCCTCCTGCACTGAGAGTTGCGGTGAATGAGAGGACGAACAGGATCCAACAAAGATGCTTCGCCATTGCATGCTCCTTCTCCTCCCCAGGGAAAAACCGCGTAGATCAGACGCCAAAAGAATCGGCGTTTTGTAGGGCCGACAGGCTATCCGAACACACCACTGTTGTCAAATCTACTCTAGTGTTCAACCGACTCCCCCAGGGTTGTTCAACCGACTCACCCAGGGTACCGATCGGTGGGAAAAATCAGGCTTCTATGGTTCGAGTAGCTTCTTTCACGAAGGAGGTCAGCGTACTAGGGGAAAGATCCCGAGCGGCGTCGGATCCGCTCGACTGGTGATTCCCTGAAGATATGACAGAGGGCCACTGCGAGAGCGTCCGAAGCGTCGTAGGGTCGGGGCGCTTCCTTCAAGTTCAGCAGGACCCGAACCATCGTCTGCGTCTGCTCTTTGTCCGCCCTTCCGTATCCCGATACAGATTTCTTGATTTCCAAGGGAGAGTATTCAGCCAGCGGAATTCCCAGCTGGGCGGCTGCCAGAAGGATGACCCCGCGGGCATGCCCCAGTTGGAGGGCGCTCCGGGCATTCACGGCATGGAAGACCTGCTCGACGGCAACGACGGAGGGTGAGTACTCTTCGAGCACCTTGGTCAGCTCCTCATGAATCTTTCTGAGACGCTCCGGGAAGGGGGCTCCCCTGCTCAGGTTGGAGCCTTTGATAGCACCATACTTGACACACTGAAGACGGCTTCCCTGACTCGAAACGACCCCGTAGCCAGTGATCCGGCTACCCGGGTCGACTCCCATGATGATCACAGGGAAATGATACTCAGCCTGACTGACGGAACGTCAACCGCAAGAGTCAAACAACCCGACGGCGACGCATCGAAGGATCTGTTATACAGAGAAGATGCTGATTCAAGCTCACAAGCTGCGCACACTGGTGGCCGACATCTTCAAGGCCAAGGAAGTGCGTCTTGAGGAAGCGGAACTGGTGGCGGATCAGCTCGTAGAATCCAACCTCGTCGGATACGACTCGCACGGCGTTGTTCGCGTGCCACGTTACGTCAAAGCGATCGAAGAGGGCGAGATCAATATCAATGCGAGTCTCGAGGTGACTCGCCAATCCCCTTCGTCGCTCATGATCGACGGGGATTGGGGGTTTGGCCAGGTGGTGGCCGGCGCAGCCGTGCGTATGGCCATCGAAGGCGCGGCCAGACAGGGAGTGTGCTATGTCGGGGTACTCAACTGCAACGATGTGGGGCGTCTCGGTGCGTACACTACGAATGCCGCGAGGGAGGGCTTCGTGGCAATTATGATGATCAATGACGGAGGCGCAAATCCGCACGTGCCACCCTGGGGCGGAAAAAGCCCGCTGCTGAGTACCAATCCGATTGCCGCCTCGTTTCCGCGTGGGGGCGGTGAGCCACTGGGGATCGATTTGTCCACCAGCATCTGCGCGGGAGGCAAGATTCAGGTCGCCATGAAACGGGAGGAGGCGCTGCCGGACGGCGTTATCATCGATTCCGGGGGCAGGCCCACAAACGACCCCGAGGATTTCTTCGGCATCCCGCCCGGTGCCGTGCTGCCACTCGGATCGCCGGTTGCGGGTCACAAGGGATTCGCCCTCGGCCTGATGGTCGATATCCTTGCCGGAGCATTAAGCGGAGCGGGATGCAGCGGTAGCGGAGGCAGAGATGCACAAGGTATCTTCCTCCTCTTAATGGACGTCGATGCTGTGAGTGACCGAGACCGGTTCGACACCCACGTCCGAGGGCTTATCGATGCGATCAGATCGGCACCCGTCGCACAGGGGTTTGATGAGATTCGTATCCCGGGTGAACGGCAATGCTCGACCAAACGAGAGAGACTGGATAAGGGTATTGAGATCGAGGAGATGACTTGGTCGGAAATCGCCCAAATCGCCGATAAACTAGGGGTTGGGATGCCACTTTAAGGTAATCAGCTGGAGCGAGGCCATCTTTCAATTCAGGAGTGCTTCCATCTCCTTCTCGTCGATATCGAAATTCCCGTAGACGCTCTGGACGTCGTCCTGTTCTTCCAGAGCTTCCATCAATTTGAGAGTTTTTTCCGCCTGTTTGCCCTCGACCGCGACCGCATTCTGCGGGAGCATCGTCAGCTCGCCGGACTCGATCGGGATGTTGGCCTCTTCGACCTTTGCCTTCACCTGGTAGAAGTCCTCGAAGGAAGTGTAGATGGCCAAGCTATCGCCTTCGGTCTTGAGATCTTCAGCTCCTGCATCCAGAGCTACCTCAAGCAAATCCTCTTCTGATACCGCTTCGGCGTTGACCGAGATGTAGCCCTTCTTCTCGAACATCCACTGAACGCTTCCGGTCTCTGCCAGGTTGCCCCCGCTCTTCACAAAAATGTGTCGCAGCTCCGCGACGGTCCGATTCTTGTTGTCGGTCAAGACATCCACCAGGATGGCGACGCCACCCGGTCCGTAGCCCTCATAGAGAAACGGTTCGAAGTTTTGCCCCGGGAGCTCCCCCGTGCCCTTCATGATGGCGCGCTCGATATTGTCCAAAGGCATGTTGCTGCCTTTGGCTGTCTGAACGGCGGTACGGAGCCGGGGATTGGATTCGGTGTCGCCACCTCCGATTCGGGAAGCCACCGTGATCTCCCGAATCAGCTTGCTGAAGACCTTGCCTCGCTTGGCGTCAGTGGCTGCCTTCTTGTGTTTAATAGAGCTCCACTTGGAATGTCCTGACATAGGGTTATTCTCCGATGGTGATTTTGACGGTTATTGTACCATGAGAGGCGCTGCCGTAAACCGCTCTGCAGTGAGGCAATAGGGGGCGAGAATGACGAAGTACAAAGTGGTCCTGCAGTACCTGGCTACCGGCTACGCAGGTTGGCAGGTGCAGCGAGATCAACCCACCATCGGAGGGACGATCGAGTCAGTCCTGAGCCGTTTGACGGGTGAAGCACCTGCGGTGGTAGGATCCGGGAGGACCGATGCCGGCGTCCACGCTTTGGGTCAGGTGGCCCATTTTCGGTTGGAGAAACCCTGGGGCCACAAACAGTTGCTGCGCAGCCTCAACGGTCTGCTGCCGACCGATATTCGGGCGCTGCGGCTGGTTGCCGTCTCAGCGTCCTTTCACGCCCAAAGGGACGCTGTGAAGAAGCGTTATGTCTATCGGATCTATAACGGTCCGATTCTCTCGCCCTTTCTCAGAGGGCGTGTGTACCAGGTCTTCCCAGCGCTGGACTTCGAGCGAATGCAGAAGGCTGCGGAATTGATTCGGGGCAGTCACGACTTCAGCGGCTTCGCCGCCTCCACCACTCGGGTCAAGAATCGTACCCGCAACGTGCTGCTCTCGGGCTGGCAGCGAAAGGGCCGTTCCTTGGAGTATCGGGTCGAAGCCAGGGGCTTTCTACACCACATGGTCCGAAACATCGTGGGAACCCTGGTCCAGGTGGGTTTGCGTAAGCGCCCGCCTGAGAGCATGTTGGAGATTCTGGAGGCCCGAGATCGTCGCCGTGCAGGCCCGACGGCACCGGCAGAGGGACTCTATCTGGCGAAAGTCTGGTACTCTTTGTGAGTAAAATCCCAAGATACAAGGTGCAAGATACAAACAAATCTCAAATCCCAAGCACCAAATGCCTAGGCAGCTTGGCAAGTTACGCGGTTACTTGGATGGTGCAGCACCAAGTCCCAGGTCGCTCCGATTGTTTGTATCTTGGAATTTTCTTCTGACCCCTGATAGATTACGTAGCGGATAAATGGCTGACCTATTTGAGAGTTTCCGCAGTGTTCTGGAGCCCGAAAGCGCTGAGGCTCGTCTGATTCTTGACCTAGACCCCCGTCGGCTTCCACGCCACGTCGCAGTCATCATGGATGGGAATGGGCGCTGGGCCAACCAGCGCGGTCTGCCGCGGGTTAAAGGACACTCTGCCGGGATCAAATCGGTCCGGGCCACGGTTGAGACCTGCGCCAGACTCAAGCTCAAGGTTCTCACCCTTTACGCGTTTTCCGCGGAGAACTGGAAGCGTCCGATCAGCGAGGTCAACACTCTCATGGAACTGCTCAAGGAGTACCTCCGATTGGAGCTCCCTGAGATCCAGGAGAACGATATTCGTTTCCAGACGATCGGTCGCATTGACGATCTCCCTTCGTCGGTCCAGCGCGCGCTGAAGCACGTGGAGACGGAGACGCAATCCAATCGGGGCATGCAGATGGTTCTGGCCCTGAATTACGGAGGTCGAACCGAGTTGGTCGATGCCTTCAACGCTCTGATCAAGAAAGGGAGCCGGCGCAGGATTCGGGAAAAGGACATTGAGGAGAATCTTTATACGGCCGGTCTGCCCTCACCGGACCTGTTGATTCGTACCAGCGGCGAGATGCGAGTGAGCAACTTTCTGCTTTGGCAGATTGCCTACTCCGAAATCTATGTGACGGATGTGTTGTGGCCCGACTTCCGTAGCAGCCATCTGCTCGAAGCCATCCTGGACTTCCAGAAGCGAGAACGGCGGTACGGAGGAATCCTGTCCGCTCAGTTCCAAAGCTCCCGATGATCCCACGGGTTGCCAGCGGAGCGGTACTTGTAGTCCTGGCCCTTACCTCGATACTGTACCTGCCCCAGACGCTCTTTCTCCTGCTTCTGGACCTGGTTCTACTCCTTGCACTTCGGGAGTTTTTCCAGATGCTCGCCGCCTATCACGCGAGGAGTCAGTTGGACTCCAGTGTCGCCACCGGCTCTTCCAGGCCACAGGAATCATCTCTTTCGCCAGGGGCAGCGGAGACTCATCCGGACAAGATCAGTGGCTCCGAGAGGTTGGGATGGGTGTGTCTTCTCCTGGGGTTGTTGCTGACCTGGATCTGGGTGTTTCAACCGAGCTGGGTCCCCCCCTATCTTTTCCTGGTCTTTCTGCTTGTTATGGTTCTGAGTCTCACGGTTGGTGATGTCGCGTGGAGGTTTCCCTCGGCCGCCGGTCACTTCTTCGGTCTCTGCTATGTGGGCTTCCCTGTGTGCCTTGCCGCCTCCTATCAGAAGCAGCCCCACGAGTTATTGCTGGTTTTATTCACGGTCGCGGTAGCGGACATCGGGGCGTTCCTGGTGGGAAGGCGCTGGGGAACGCATAAGCTGGTCCCTCGGATCAGCCCCAAGAAATCATGGGAGGGATTCGCGGGTGGGATGTTTCTGTGTGTCCTCTTCTCGCTGCTTTACGGCACCAATTTCTTGCCGGACAAGACCCCGCTGTTCCTCACGCTGTTGGCTCTTGTGCTGGGGACTGTTGCAACCCTGGGAGATCTCTTCGAGTCGGCGATCAAGCGGGGAGCCGGTGTCAAGGACAGCGGATCCTTGATTCCCGGTCACGGTGGCCTTCTGGACCGGATAGACGGTCTCTTGTTCGCTTTGCCCGCCTATTACACCCTATCCTTTCTGCTAGCAGCCTGTCGGACTTTCGAGGTCACACCGAACGGGCATCATTAGTGTATGGCGAATCGATTTAGAACAGTAGATCGAGAGACTCCTTATCTGTTTCCTCCTTCGGTGCAGGAATGGCTGCCGGAGACGCATCTGGCTCGCTTCGTGGTGGAGGTGGTGAGCAAGCTGGAGTTGAGGAAGTTGGAGGATTCCTACACGAAACGGGGATCGGAAGGATACCATCCGGCGGTGATGCTGGCGTTGTTGTTTTACGGGTATGCGACGGGGGTGTTTTCGAGTCGGAAGTTGGAGCAAGCCACCTACGATTCGGTGGCGTTTCGCTACCTCGCCGGCAACACGCATCCGGATCACGACACCATAGCCCATTTCCGAAAGCGGTTTTTGGAAGAGCTGAAGCCGCTGTTTGTGGAGATCTTGCTGCTGGCCCAGGCGATGGGATTTCTGAAGTTGGGCCGAGTGAGTTTGGATGGCACGAAGGTCAAAGCCAATGCCTCCAAGCACAGTGCGTTGAGCTGGGGGCACATCCAGAAACTGGAAGCGCGGCTGCGAGAAGAAGTGGACGAGTTGATGCAGCTGGCCGAGGAAGCGGATGGACGAGAAGAAACGGAAGGGATGGACATCCCGGCCGAGCTGGCGCGGCGGGAAGCACGGTTGAAAGCGATCGATCAAGCGAAGCAGAAGCTGGTCGAGCGGGCGGCCGAGCGGCAGGCGGCCGAGCACGCCGAATATGAAGGGAAGGTGGCCAAGCGGCAAGCCCAGAGGAAAAGGGGAAACAAACCGAAGGGTCGCGAACCCAAACCGCCCCGAGGAGGAATCCGAGACCAGGATCAGATCAATCTGACGGATGAAGATTCTCGGATCATGCCGGTCTCGGGCGGGGGATTTGAGCAATGCTACAACGCTCAGGCCCTGGTGGATAACGACAGTCTGTTGATTGTGGCCGTTCATGTCACGCCAAACGCCAATGACAAGAAAGAACTGAAACCGGCCCTGGCGGCGCTGCACGCATTGCCGGAGTCGTTGGGTCGGCCCCAGGAGCTGCTGGCCGACAACGGCTACTTCAGTGGTGCCAACGTGGAGCTTTGTAGCGAGCATGCGGTCCTTCCCTATATTGCGGTCGAGCGGGAAGCCCACCACTTGCCGCCGAACGAACGCTGGAAAGAACCGGAGCCACCCGGGGAAGACGCCGATGCGGTGGAGCAGATGAGATACCGGTTGAAGACCCCGGCGGGTCGAGCCATCTACGGGCAACGCAAAGCTGTCCCCGAGCCCGTCTTTGGGATCATCAAATCGGTGATGGGCTTTGCGCAGTTCTCTCTCCGAGGAGCGGAGGCGGCAGACGGGGAGTGGACTCTGGCCAGCATCGCCTGGAATCTGAAAAGAATGTACAACCTCGCCTGCCGCCAGCCGAAGCTGGCCCGTGCCACCCTCTGAAGAGGTGGGCCAGGTCGTTTCAGCGGCCAAATCACCGCCGCAGATCAGACGATTCATCGATTTCGTGCTTGGTCGTGCAAGACTTTGGATCAAACGTCAAATTTCAGAAGTGCCTGTGAGTCAAGTCCGACAGGCTGCTAGAATGACCCGTCATCATGAAGAGACTGGCGATCCTCGGTTCAACCGGCTCCATTGGACGCAGCACTCTAAGCTTGGTGGATCTCTACCCTGACCGATTTCAGGTCGTGGCCCTGGCAGCCGGGCAACAGGCCGATTTGCTGTTTGAACAGGCCCAGAAATACCGACCACAGGTAGTTGCTCTTGAGGACGAACAGTGGGCGTCCTATCTCCGTGAGCAGCTACCCGGAGTCCGAGTGGTCGGCGGATCTGAGGGTGTGATCGAAGTGGCTACACACAAGAGCGCAGACATGGTTGTGGCCGCAATCACGGGTGGCGCCGGTCTGCTGCCGACCTACCATGCCATCCTCGAAAACAAGGATGTAGCCTTGGCCAACAAGGAGACTCTGGTGATGGCCGGGGAGCTCATCATGGGTGAAGTGGTTGCGCGTCGTACCCGCTTGTTGCCGGTCGATAGCGAGCACGGTGCCCTACACCAGTGCCTGGGTGAGGCGAGTAAGAAGGAGGTGCGGCGCCTGCTCTTGACTGCCTCCGGTGGGCCGTTTTTCAGGAAAAGCAGAGAGGAGCTGGAAACAGTCAGCGTCGAAGAGACCCTCAATCACCCGACCTGGGAAATGGGTCCCAAGATCACGGTCGACTCCGCCACTTTGATGAACAAGGGGCTGGAGGTGATCGAGGCCCACCACTTGTTCGGCCTTTCGGCTGACCGGATCTCGATCGTCGTCCATCCCCAGTCCACGATACACTCGATGGTCGAGTTCGTTGATGGGACCCTGTTGGCTCAAATGAGCATTACCGACATGCGCCTGGCAATCGTCTATGCGCTCTCCTATCCGGAACGCTGGGACTCAGCGTTACCCTATCTCGATCTTTTCTCGGTTAAATCTCTTGAGTTTTTTCCTCCGGATGCCGATAAGTTCCCATGTCTACGCCTCGCTCGAGAGGCTCTCGAGCTGGGGCAGACATATCCCGTGGTCCTCAATGCGGCGAACGAGGTTGCCGTTGCTTCTTTTTTGAAGCGTGAGGTCCCGTTTTCCGCGATTGCTGGGATCGTCGAAGAAACACTCGGTCGTCATCGCCCCGGCTCCGCACTGGATCTGGATTCGGTGTTGGACGAAGACCGCCAGGCCAGACGATCGGCGGGAGAGGCGGTGCACAGCTTGGCTGCCTCCTGAGTTTGTGGGACCTTAACATGTGCAACCGCCTTGATCTTTTGGAACCCAGAGTCTTAAACCAGCGTCCTAATGGGAAAGTGAGACGATTCGAGACTGCATCTGTTCTTGCGTCTACTCGGGGTCGCTTGACCTCGGCCTCAGCAGGACTTGGTGATTACCAGCCGGCGATGCTGGCTCTTGGCGATGCTGGCTCTTAAGGAAGGACCATCCCCTTGGACTTGATTAGTTCGGTTGGAACGAGTTTGATTGCTTTCGTCTTTGTCCTCGGTGTCATGATCTTTGTCCACGAGCTTGGACACTACGCGGTTGCGAAGTTCCTGGGCATTGGGGTCGAAGTCTTTTCTCTTGGTTTTGGCCCAAGAATCCTTGGCTTCAGCAGAGGGGGCACCGACTATCGGGTTAGCCTGCTTCCCCTGGGCGGCTATGTGAAGATGGCCGGGGAGAATTACGACGAGGATCTCACCGGTTCTCAGGACGAGTTCCTCTCCCGCCCCAAGCTTCATCGCTTCGCCGTGGCCGTGGCCGGTCCCGTAATGAACATCCTTCTTGCCTGGATTCTCCTGGCTGTGAACTACACCGCGGGAGTTGAGGTCGCTGCCTACCGTGGTCAGCCCGCAGTGATTGGGGTGATCGCTCCTGACTCTCCCGCCGAGCAGGCCGGTATTCAGCTCAACGATCGAATCGTAGCGATTGACGGAGACCCTACTCCGGCCTGGCAGCAGGTAGAGCTCGCCATTGGTACCAGCCCTAATCAGACCCTCAGGCTCAGTCTGGAGCGAGAAGACGGCAGCCGGGTCGACAAGGAGGTCAAAACGGCAACCCAGGGGACCTCTGAGATGGGCACCATAGGGGCGGGTCCTTTGGTTCCCTACGGGATAGAACGCGTGGAGCCTGACTCCCCCGCTGCCGAATCTGGCCTTCGTCAGGGGGATGAACTCCTGCATGTGCACTACGACAGCGAAAGGGCGACCGGTTTTTACGAGATTCCCCGTTTCGTATCCGAGCATGAGGGAAAGCCCTTGCTCTTTACGATCCGTCGGCAGGAGGAGACCCTCGAGAAAACCATTATTCCCGTCATGATGGGAGACCGGGCGCGGATCGGAATCGTAGGTAAGGATCACTTCATCGTCGAGCGCTACGGTCCCTTGGAAGCCGTGGTTAAGTCAGCTGAGCGCAACGTTCAAATTACCGCACTCACCTTCTATATTGTGGGCAAGATTGTGACAGGGCACGCCTCCATGAAGACCATGTCTGGTCCTATCGAAATTGCTCGTTATTCAGGGGCCGCTGCGTCGAGCGGTCTGATTCACTTGATGGGCTTCATGGCTTTGGTGTCGCTTCAGCTGGGTATATTCAATCTGTTCCCCATTCCCATTCTGGATGGTGGGGTTATCGCCCTGCTGGCCATCGAAGGGCTCATCGGCCGCGATCTCAGCCTTCCCGTAAAGGAACGGATTTTCCAGGTGGGCTTCGTATTCCTGGTGCTGCTCATGGGCGTCGTCATCTTCAATGACATTTCGAAGAACCTGCCCTTCTTCGATTGAGCGAAAGCACCCCAACAAGCCCGACTCCAGTTTCCTTCGTCCGGTCACACACCCTTGATTGCGCTGTCGCACACATAAAGAGGATCACTTGAAATGGCATCTAGTCTGAACACTTTTGGTTCTAGATCTTCCCTCAAGACGAGCGGCGGAGAACTCGATTTTTACGGGTTGGAAGGCCTTGAAAAGCGAGTAGGAGGAGTCAGTAGGCTCCCGTTTTCACTAAAGATCCTGCTGGAGGGCATGCTCCGCCACGAGGATGGAGTATCGGTGTCGGCCGACGATATCGAGGCTCTGGCCCGTTGGAGTCCTGGAGGCTCTTCCAACCGTGAGATCGCCTTCAGACCGGGGCGAGTACTGCTGCAAGACTTTACCGGTGTACCCAGTGTGGTGGACCTGGCCGCGATGAGGGATGCCCTGGCGGAAATCGGTGGGCGGCCCGAGCGGATCAATCCCCTGGTTCCGGCGGAACTTGTCATCGATCATTCCGTTCAGGTGGATTTCTTTGGGACCGGGCGATCCTTCCAGCTCAATGTCGAGAAGGAGTTCGAGCGAAACCAGGAGCGCTATGCCTTCCTGCGTTGGGGGCAGGCGGCCTTCGACAATTTTCGGGTGGTGCCTCCGGCGACGGGAATCGTGCATCAAGTCAATCTGGAATATCTGGCCCGAGTCGTCCTCGAGACCGAAGAAAATGGTCGCCGTCTCTGTTTTCCAGACAGTCTGGTGGGCACGGACAGCCACACGACCATGATCAATGGTTTGGGTGTTCTGGGTTGGGGGGTAGGCGGAATCGAGGCCGAAGCTGCGATGCTCGGGCAGCCCATCAGTCTGCTTGCACCGCAGGTGGTAGGTTTCAGGCTCCACGGCAGTCTGCCTGAAGGAACCACCGCCACGGATCTGGTACTGACGATCACCCAGCGACTGCGTGAAAAGGGAGTAGTGGGTAAGTTCGTTGAGTTCTACGGCAAGGGTATTTCCAGTCTTTCCCTCGCAGACCGAGCAACGATTGGGAATATGTCCCCTGAATACGGCGCGACTTGTGCCCTTTTTCCCATCGATTCGGAGACCTCCAACTATCTTCGCCTCACGGCCCGTGATCCGGAGCAGATCGAGCTGGTTGAGACCTACGCCAAGGCCCAGGGATGGTTTCATGCCCCTGACAGTCCCGAACCCGAATACAGCGAGACGCTGGAGCTGGATCTGGGTACGGTCGAACCCAGTCTAGCGGGACCCAAGAGGCCGCAAGATCGCATCCCTCTCACACAAGCCAAGGTCGCCTTCGAGCAGGCGCTCCCCACCCTGGTCAAGTCTCCCTCCCAAGCAGGAGCTGAGAAGGTGGAGGCGGGTCAGAGCATACCCGGACCCCGTGTAGTTGTGAGCGTCCAGAGTGAGGGCGGGGTTCCCGAAGAAGTCGAGCTGGTTAACGGGGCCATCGTCATAGCCGCTATCACCAGCTGCACCAATACCTCCAATCCTTCGGTGATGCTGGGGGCAGGTTTGTTGGCCCAGAAGGCGGTTGAAAGAGGATTGAGGCGGAAGCCTTGGGTCAAGACGAGTCTGGCCCCGGGATCAAAGGTGGTCAGCGAGTATCTCGAGACCGCCGGTTTGATGCCTTACTTGAGCGAACTGGGATTCAATCTTGTCGGCTACGGTTGCACGACCTGTATCGGCAACAGCGGCCCACTGCCTGAGTCCATCTCCGAGGCGGTCCGAGAGCATGATCTGGTGGTGTGCGCGGTCCTTTCAGGTAATCGTAATTTTGAAGGTCGAATCAATCCCGATGTCAGGGCCAACTATCTAGCTTCTCCGCCCCTGGTTGTGGCCTATGCCTTGGCGGGTTCAATGAATGTAGATCTCTACCGCGAGCCCCTGGGGCAGGACCCGGATGGGCAAGATGTCTTCTTCCGAGAGCTCTGGCCCTCTCAGCGGGAGGTCCAGGAAGCAATGAGCACGGCAGTTAGTCCGGAGATGTTTCGGCGGAAGTATCAAGATGTTTTCAGCGGTGACGAGCGATGGCAATCTCTCCCCAGTCCCAGCGGTCAGCGCTTCGCTTGGGAGGAGCAGTCGACCTACGTGCGAAAGCCGTCGTTTTTCGAGGGTATGAGCCCCGAACCCGATCCGGTTCGCGATATCACCGGAATGCGGGTGCTGGTCATGGTGGGTGACTCGGTGACTACCGATCACATTTCGCCGGCGGGATCGATACCGGAAGGGGGTCCTGCAGCCAACTATCTGCTGGATCAAGGTGTGCGCTCGAGTGAGTTCAACTCCTTTGGTTCCCGGCGCGGAAATCACGAAGTGATGATGCGTGGGACCTTCGGTAACATCCGGCTTCGCAACCTCCTGGTGCCTGGAATTGAAGGTGGATTCACCCGTCACGTGTCCAGTTCCGAGCCCACTTCGATCTATGATGCCGCCATGAAATACCGTGATGAAGGGGTCTCTCTACTGGTGATTGCCGGGAAGGAATACGGCTCCGGATCCTCTCGGGACTGGGCCGCCAAGGGGACAAGCCTGCTCGGTGTCGAGGCGGTTCTGGCGGAGAGCTTCGAGCGCATCCATCGCAGCAACCTGATTGGGATGGGAGTCCTGCCACTGGAGTTCGAGGAAGGCCAGAACCGGGAGACTCTCGGTTTGAATGGCTCCGAAACCTATGATGTCCTGGGTCTCTCGAACGGCATGGAGCCCGGCCAGAAGCTCCGTTTGCGGGTGATTTCAGAGGACGGGACGGAAAGGGAAGTGAGCGTCCGGTCGCGAATCGATACTCCTAATGAGCTGATCTACTTCCAGCACAAGGGCATCCTTCCCTACGTACTCAGGGCAAGCGCGACGTAGGGTCTGGTTGAGAATTGTCATAAATATTACATTTTATCTTCACACCCTCTTCGGCTGCTCTTTCCGGTTTCCTGGCGTCTGACTGGGTTGTAGCGGTGGTCTCCAGGCCGCCGTTCGAGCCAGAGGCTTGAAAGAATAGGACTTCGGCTTGGAGACCGAAGCCATGTCAGGTAATGAACTCTTCACCTTAGTCCTGCCCCCAGCCACCGCTCTGACGTTGCGGCGAACTGTTCAAAAAGGAAATTGGGTCTGGCCACGCGCTTGCCCTCAGTGTATAATCCTGGCCAAGGTCGGGAGCATGGAACTGCCCGGTCTCGTCTCTCGACCCATCCTAGTACCTGATGGTACCGCCAGGGCGATCTGGTAGGCTTAGGCATACCCAATTTGCCTGCTGTCGTGTTGTGGTGCTTGCCGTAGGAGGGGACTGCGTGAGGAAGATTGATATCGCCAGCCGCCGAGTCCAGAAGTCGAGGCCCAATCTCGGTGTTCTGAAACTCCCATTACTGCTTTTGTTCTTTTCCTTTCTGACCCCGGATCTAAGCGGACAGATTACGAAATCGATTACGGGTTTCAGACCCCCCAAACTGGATCCTTCGATTGACAAGGTGGACTTGAGCCCGCTCTGGGACTTGGCCCAACAGCGGAGCGAAGAGGTGTCCGAGGCGGAGCTGAGAACTTTGGTCTGGTCCAACTTCCGATTCCTGTTCTACAACAAGTTGAATCGGAACAACTTTCTTGCGACTCCCAAACCAGATCTTGTTGTTGCGAAGATTGTTGGTGTTTTGAACCTGAATGAAAGGCTGGGAGTCTTAATAGGGGAGGCCCAGAGAAGTGCCAGCCGGGAAGCCTCCTGGGGGAAGAAGGCGAAGCTCGTGAGCGAGATTGACCGATCGGCTCGAAAGCTGCGAAGTGCTTTTTCCCAGTACTTTGTGGATGAAGGATCTACTACGTATCGGATCAAGGTGGCCAAGACAAACGCAAAGCCGATCCAGTTCAGGTACTGTTTGATCCAGTTGAATCACGTCAACATGTCGTTGACCAGAGAATTAGATCGTTACTTCTTCAATCCTGCCCCCGGGCTGGTGAGGCTGTCAGAATATCAGAGTAGCTCCATCGCCGTTCTTTGTGAGTCGCTGGTAAAATTGTCCGTTTTTACCAAAAAGGTATTACGGAACTAGCACGGATCTCACCGAGCTTGGTGCGGCGTACTCTACAGTCTGGGAACCCAGGTCGTTGTCTCAGCAGCGTGAGTGCTGGATTGCTCCAGGCAGCGCTTAGGAGGCGCGATACGGTCAAGATTGCTCCCACCGCGATCTTGGTGGGTGCTCCAGAAAGAGAAAGAGAAAGAGGAGGATGAATGAAGTGCTTTAGAGTGCTCGGACTGCTGCTCCTCTTCTCCTCTCAGGCAATCCTTGCTAACGACGACTACAGGCTGCAAGAGCACCTGCGTTATCTCTCCTCTGATGAGCTGAAGGGGCGGGGGAACAATCGCCCCGAGATTGATGTGGCTGCACAGTACGTGGCAGAAGAGTTCCGCCGCTACGGACTCACACCCGCCGGCGATGACGGAAGCTATTTTCAGCACTTCTCGGTCAAGATGGGCCAGAAGAAAGGCCTGAAGAACTCTCTGACGGTCAACCACATCGACACCACTTTCCAGTTGCAGCAGGATAAAGATTATCAGCTCCTGACTTTTGGACCCCAGAACCGGGTTCGTGGTCCGTTGGCTTTTGCCGGTTTCGGCATCACCGCTCCGGAGCTCAGCTATGATGACTATGCGGGCCTCGATGTGCGGGGAAAGATCGTCCTGGTGTACGAGCATGAGCCTCAGGAGAGTTCCCCTAATAGTCCTTTTCGCGGACAGGAACTGACTCACTACGGAACCGTTACCTACAAGGTCATGAACGCCAAGCAGAGAGGAGCCTTGGCGGTGATTCTCCTGCCTGACAGGTTCAATCACCCCAGACCCGAAGCCTCCCCCCCGGGATCACCGGAGACGGTGGCCAACATGGGTATCCCAACGGTTAGACTCCTTGACCGCTGGGGACGACGGTTGCTTGAAACGAGTGGTCGGGACCTCGGGAAAATCAATCTCTGGCTTCATACTCACCTCACGCCCTACTCGTTCGAGTTCGGCGATGTCTCGGTCGAGCTGGGAGCGGATGTCGTCGAGGTTCGGCGCAAACTGAAGAACGTTCTTGGATTTGTCCGCGGGCAAACGGATGAAGTGATTGTCGTAGGAGCTCATTACGACCATCTGGGGCTGGGGGACAACGCCTCTCTTGCCTCGGACAAGATCGGAGAGGTTCACAACGGAGCAGATGACAATGCGTCGGGGGTCTCCGGCCTATTGTTGCTGGCAGAAGAGCTCTCAATGATGTCCCCCCGACGGAGTCTGTTGTTCATCGCGTTCGCCGGGGAGGAGCTTGGCTTGCTGGGGTCTCAGTTCTATACGGAGCATCCGGTGTCTCCTCTGGAGAAGACAGTGGCCATGGTCAATCTGGATATGATTGGACGTAGCGATGGCGATGTGCTCATCGGAGGCATCGGTACCGCTTCGGTGTTTCCTCCGATCCTGAATGAGATCGAAGCCGACTATCCCTTGCGGTTCAAGTACTCACAGACTCCCCGCGGGTCCAGTGACCATCTTTCCTTTGATGCAAAGAAGGTTCCAGTGCTCTTCTTCTTCTCAGGCCTGCATCGCGACTATCACAAGCCTTCGGACGATTGGGAGAAGATCAACCTGGTTCGGACCCGCCAGATTATTGGAGTGGTCCAGAAGCTGATCCTGCGTGTGGACCAGCTGGAAGAGCCCCCTCAGTACGTGGATCTCCGCAGCGATCGCCTGAGCAGTCCCCGGAATCCTCAGTTCGGCTTCGTTCCGGATATGAGCTGGGTTCTGGGAGGTGTCCGATTGGGACATGTTCTTGAAGACACCCCGGCCGAGCACGCGGGACTCGTGAATGGGGACGTGTTGGTCCGATTCGATGGAACTGAGGTCAACAATCTACGTGCTTTTCGATCCCTTCTGGAAGAAAAGAATCCTGGAGACCGGGTTGAGGTAGGGGTGGTCCGCCAGGGAAGCATGGTGAGTTTGACAGTCCAGCTGAAACCCTCAGAGTCCTCGCAGGAATAACTTCGTGGAGTTGGCGCTCAGATTTGGTGTGAAGAGGGGATGCCAGAACGTGAAGTTACTCTTGAACGATCCCTAAATGAAGATCTCCTCGTCGGGGGTTACGTCCCGCGATCTGCCTCGATCAGGGGTGGAGAGTAGGCGAGTCAACGTTGCCAAAACGGCTCTCATCACTGCGGATACCTCCAGGGCAGGCTCCAGGATGGCTCGGTGGACTCGAAAAGTCTGGCGCGAAAGCCGGCTTAGGACTCTGTCTACTTGGCCGGATACTGGAGTTAGATTGTTCCGCAGGATAGCTAGGGCCTGCTGTGTGGTTTGGTCCGCCTGCTGTATCGCGGAACTGATCCTGCTGAGCTCGAGCGAAAACCTCTCCTGGGCCACGGCCACGCCCCTCGACAAGCTCTGAATCTGAGTCAGAACTCCCGAAGTCAGCTTCAAGGTATCTTCTACTCGTCGAGCGACCAGAGGCACTTGCTCCCTCAGCTTTTTCAGATTCCTTGAAAACACGAGGCTGAAGATGAGGTAGACGACCGCCTGGAAAATGACGAGGCCCGCCATCGCGATGACGCAGATAGCCACCAGTTCCGGATTCCGTCCACTCATCGAAAATACCCCCATGTGCCTCCACCCGACAACTTGAACCTAGTCAGCTAGATTACCGCGGTGCCGCTTAGACCGCCGAATTCCTGGTCCGCTCGAACCAACGCAGACGGATAACTCGAAAAAGTATGTATACCGAAAGAAAGACGTAGAATCCAGCGATGGACAACAAGACTGCTAAGACCGGCCAACTACTCATGATTCCTCTCGACTGTTCTCCTCCCCGGTACCCTTCCCTCTCTACTGTATTAACGGAATAGATGCATGTTGGGGGCCAAAGTCGGCAAAGAAAGTAGGAGGAATCATGAATCCTGGGCCTTAGTGGACTTCTTTGGTTTTGTTTTCTTCCCTCCAAAGGATTCGGGGTGTCAGATGAGGCAGTGGCCCATGGTAGCATTGCAGCAGGTCGACGGTGGGTGGTCTCTCCATCTGAGGAGGTCATGGGAAGAGGTGTTTGTTCGCCTTCCCAATTGGAATCGGTTGAAGAGGAATATTCTAGCCGTGATTGTGGTTTCTGACGGGTGGAACTTCTGATGAGGCCGACTTCGGGAGTGCCGGAGCATCATCCTTTGAGGGGGCTCTTCTTGAGCCTCACTGATCGAGCGCTCACCCACACCTCTTTGAGAGACAAGGATATCCTCCAGTATCTCAGCGACCTGCTCATGTCCTCTATGTACCTGGAGAATCTCTACAAGCTCAAGGACGAGAACGGGAAACGGCTCGAGTACCTTGTGGATATGCTGGAGCATGCATCTCAACAGGGTTCGGTAGTAGAGAGAAAGGGTTCGTACCAACAGATCGGCGACTATAGTTTGTTCGTTCTGGGTATGTTTCCGGAGAGCCTCGGCCGCGGGAGAGTAGCTCTTTCACCATCCTACTACGCCCAGACTGGCCGGCACAGTTATAGAGTTGCCAGTGAGTTGGAGTCAGACCAGAAGACGACTGTTGTGTTCAAGAAACTTGCAGGGAAGTTCGAGCGCTGCGTCCTCTCCTTGAACTGGGTAAAAGAGTACACCGCCGATCCCTTCTATCAGTATATGCTGCGGCAATTCGGCATCACCTGAGCCGAAACTTCATCCGCTAGAAGATGATGCTAGAGCCGGCTCTAGCAGGGTAGCTAGAGATATTCACGGTTAAGGTCGGCAAAGTTCCTTTCTCGAACGGCGCAGCACGGCTAGGGGTGGGGCTGATTCCATCGTGAGTGCTTCTACCAGAGATCTGACCCGAAAGATCAAGGCAAAGGCGCGCGAGCTGGGATTCGACGCCGTGGGCGTTGCTTCTGCTGGCGTGATTCCCGAGGATCGACTCCTCTCCTGGCTGAAAAGCGGGTACCACGGCAAGATGGACTATATGTCCCGCCAGGCCGAAAAGCGCTTGGATCCTGACAAAGTTCTCCCGGGAGCCCGATCCGTGCTTTGCGTCTTGCTGGACTACTACCATGCCTACGACCTTCCCTACGGCCAGCCTAGCCTGGGCGTCATCTCTCGATACGCCTCAGGAGACGAATACCACGAGCTCATGCAGGAGAAACTGCGACAACTGTTATCTTGTGTCCGCTCGCTTCTGCCACAGGTACAAGCCAAGCTCTACGTGGACACGGGTCCCGTGATGGACAAGTACTGGGCCGCTCAGGCAGGTCTGGGTTGGCTCGGCAAACACACCAATCTGCTGGACCGGGATCGTGGCTCCTGGTTCTTTCTGGGTGAGATCCTGTTGGACGTTGAATTGGAGTACGACCAGCCCAGTCTTGACTTCTGTGGCTCCTGCACCCGCTGTATTGATGCCTGTCCTACCGACGCCATCGTCGACCCTTATGTGCTGGACGCCCGGCGCTGCATCTCCTATCTTACGATCGAGCTGCGCGACGATATCCCAACGGAGTTCCGGGAGCCTATGGGTAACCTGGTATTCGGCTGTGATATTTGCCAGGACGTTTGTCCCTGGAACCGGTTTGCACCCGATTCCAAGGTCGAAGAGTTCAGGCCGCGTGAGTTGAATCGGCAGCCAGAATTGAAGCGACTCGCGCAGATCACACCAGAGCAGTTTCCCAAGCGATTCAGGAACAGCCCCATCAAACGAGCCAAGTGGAGGGGATTGATGCGCAACGTCGCCGTTGCAATGGGCAACAGCAAGGATCCCAACCTGGTTCCTGAACTCAGTGATCTTCTCGATTCGGAGGAGCCCATGGTGCGACGTCACGCCGCCTGGGCACTCGCACAAATTGCCACCTCGGAGGCCCTCGAGAGCCTTAGAATGCGCCTGGAAAGGGAAGAAGACCCCTCAACTCGCGAGGCTCTAGAAACGCTGCTAATTCGCGTCGCTCCCAGAAGGGTCGAACCTGAGCCCTGAGCAGTTATGTCAGAGCTCAGTTCCAACCCAGCGGTTCTGACCCCATTCGAGAAAGGAAACAGCAAGATCTTGCCGATTCCCAACCCCTCGCTTGCGCTTCAGGCTTCCCTCTCGTCTTTACAGCGTGATCCCGCTAATTCACTCGCTGGTTCGCGGCCTTGCCTGTTTTTTCTTTGGCCTTTGCAAACTTCTGCTTGAGTTCCTCGAGCCTCTCCCTATTCTCTTCCTGTGTCTGTGCGTCGATGACCTGCCCGATGAATTCTACGTGCAGAGTCCATGTCTTCTCGATTTGTAGAGTCTCTGGATTGCGAAACCAGCACTCTTCCCAAAGGCGTTTGTTGTTGTGGTTGAAAGTGACCAGCTGGCCCGGTTGGTACTTCTTTCGCGTCGGGACCACATCGACTTGCATTAGTTCGTCGTCGGGATCCAGGGCCTCAAGAATCGCAATGCGCGCGTCGGTGACCTCATTCTCGCAAGCGGGATCGTCGTAGAAGGGAAGATCCGTGTGGAGGACGCGGTAGGGGATAAAGGGCAGCTCATCGGTTTCTTCCGGTTTGGGGTCAAATTCTTCAGCAGGAGGCGCTGCTGATTTACTCTTGAACATCTCTTTGAATTTTCCCATCGGAGTAACTCCTTTCATCGACCCCTAGGGCATCACTGGAAGCCCGGTGTCGAGGAAAAATCATACCAGGTACAAGTGCCGCTTGTAACTTTATCTTTGCGATGGGCGCAGAGGGAGATTCATTGACGAAATCGAGTGGGTGTGGTCGCTCCAGCAGGGGCCACGACAGTCCTGGCGGACGAGGCAAATGTCCTCCCTCTCTTCGGCTTGACCTGGGTCTGAAAAACATGCTAGAAAGTACCGTTTCCAAGGTGAGGAAGAATAGGGGTAGGGGTCTCGATGGATCAAGCTCAAAGTAGGATTCAAGGCTAGTGGTATGACGTCCGCCGCGGCTCGAAAATATGCCCAGGCTCTATTGGAGGTAGCGGTCCCCGAGAAGCAGGAGGATCAGGTCCTGCAAGACCTTTCCTCCTTTGGAGAACTGCTTGAGGGTTGCCCCGAACTCACAGAGGTACTCGAGAGTCCCGCGATTCCGATTGCAGTCAAGAGGGAGATTCTGAAAGAGTTCGGCAGCAGGCTGTCCCTGGCTCCGTTCGTGACCAACTTCATCCTGGTTCTTCTCCAGAACGCGCGGCTCAGGCAGTTCGGCGAGTGCCTCGAAGCGTATCAGGAAGCTTTGGACGCGAGTCACGGTGTCTTGAGAGCCGAAGTGTTTACATCGAGGAGACTGGACGACGACGTCCGGCAACGTCTAGAGGGTGAGGTTTCCTCGATGACCGGAAAGCAGGTGAAACTGCAATACCATGAGGACGAATCCCTGATTGGGGGGTTGAAGATCGAAGTGGGATCGAAAGTCTTCGATGCTTCAGTCCGGACTCAGTTGGATGACATCCACCGACGTCTCGTGGGTACGTAAGGACCCGTGGGCACGTAAGGACCCGTGGGCACGTAAGGATTCACCCAGGAATAGCTTCGCGTGAGCCCCAGAGCAGCGCTGGAGGGGATACCAAGAGAATGGCCATTAGAGCTGAAGAGATCAGTCAGATCATCAAGGAACAGATAAAGGACTACGATGCCGGCGTCGTGGTGAGCGAGGTGGGCACCGTTATCTCGTGCGGCGATGGCATCGCCCGCGTGCATGGGCTCGAGAAGGTGATGGCTCTGGAACTGATCGAGTTCCCCCACGATGTTTACGGACTGGCGTTCAATCTAGAGGAAGACAATGTCGGAAGCGTCCTTTTCGGAGAGTTCCATCACGTAAAAGAGGGTGATGTCGTCAAGAGAACCGGGGAAATCATGCAGGTCCCGGCCGGCGAGGCGATGCTGGGTCGTGTTGTGGATGCCCTGGGGCGACCGGTGGACGGAAAGGGTCCCATCGACACCAAGGAGTCTTGCCCTATCGAGAGGATCGCTCCTGGTGTGGTCGAGCGTCAGCCAGTCCGTGAACCGCTTCAGACGGGCTTGAAGGCTATCGATTCAATGATTCCGATCGGGCGTGGACAGAGGGAGTTGATCATTGGTGATCGCCAGACCGGCAAGACTGCCGTCGCTCTCGACACCATTATCAACCAGCGAGAATCCGGAGTCGTCTCGATCTACGTGGCGATCGGGCAGAAGCGATCTACCATCGCTCAGGTGGTGAAGACCCTTGAGGAAGAGGGCGTGATGGACCAGAGCATCGTGGTGGCGGCATCGGCTTCCGACCCCGCGACCATGCAGTATCTGGCCCCCTATGCCGGCTGTGCGATTGGTGAATACTTTCGTGACAACGGCAAGCACGCCCTGATCATCTATGATGATCTGTCCAAGCACGCTGCTTCTTATCGGGAGATCTCCCTGCTGATGAGGCGGCCGCCGGGGCGCGAGGCTTTTCCCGGGGACGTTTTCTATCTTCACAGTCGTCTCCTGGAGCGGGCGGCCAAGCTCAGCGAAGACCTGGGTGGGGGAAGCCTTACCGCTCTCCCCATCATCGAAACCCAGGCTGGCGATGTCTCAGCCTATATTCCCACCAACGTCATTTCCATTACGGACGGCCAGATCTATCTGGAGACCGATCTCTTTCACTCCGGAATCCGCCCCGCAATCAGCGTAGGGGTGTCGGTAAGTCGAGTCGGAGGTTCGGCTCAGAGGAAGGCGATGAAGCAGGTGGCAGGTACGCTTCGCCTGGACTTGGCTCAGTACCGCGAGCTAGCCGCGTTTGCCCAGTTTGGTTCTGACCTCGACGTTGCTTCCCAACGCCAGCTAGCTCGAGGCGTGCGATTAACCGAAATCCTGAAGCAGCCCCAGTATCAGCCGGTGCCCGTGGAAAGACAGATCCTGCTTGTTTTCGCCGGCACCCAGGGGCACCTGGACAGTCTCGAACTGTCGGAGATGCGTGCATTCGAGCTTGGATTGTATGATTTTGTCGAGGCCAGTCACCCGTCTCTGTTCACAGAGATCCTTGAGAAGAAGTCCCTGGACGATGATCTGAAGCAGAGAACTACGGACGTTATCGCCGAGTTCAAAAAGCGTTTCGAAGCAGAAAAGGCCGCATAAGCACCTGACATGCCAGGAAATCTTCTCCATTTTCGCCGACGCGTTCGGTCGGTAAAGAACATCCAGCAGATCACCAGGGCCATGAAGCTGGTTGCGGCTTCCAAGCTGCGGCGGGCCCAGGATAGGATCCTCTCTTCCCGTCCCTATGCCAATAGAATGCTGGCTGTGCTCAATTCTCTGGCAACTCGCGTGGATCCGTCTCATCATCCGCTGTTGGCGAAGCGGGATGCTGAGCGTGTGATGTTGCTGGTCATAACGGCGGACCGGGGTCTGTGTGGCTCCTTCAATAGCCACATTCTCAGGGGTGCCATGGAGCACATCGAAAATGATGCGACCAACCGAACCCTGAGCCTTACCCTGGTCGGAGGGAAAGCGATCGACTGGTTCAAGTCCCGGCCCTGGCCGATCCGGCATCAGTACCTGAACATCATGAGCAGGGTAGAGTTCCGTTACGCCCAGGAGATAGCCCGCAATACTATCGACTACTACTCGGCCAGCGAGTTGGATGCTGTTTACCTGGTCTACAATGAGTTCAAGTCCGTCGTGCAGCAGCGGGTAGTGATCGAGCCCCTGCTGCCGATCCGCCGTCTGGAAGCTGCCGAAGAGGATTCTGCCACCGCCGACTACATCTACGAGCAGCCTCCGCAGGAAATGTTCGACACGCTGCTGCCACGTCATGTCGAAACACAAGTCTTTCGAGCCATGCTTGAGTCCGAGGCCGCGGAGCACGGAGCCCGGATGACGGCAATGGATGCGGCGACCAGAAATGCGAGTGAGATGATTGAAAGCCTAACCTTGAGCATGAACCGGATTCGGCAGGCTTCTATCACCACGGAGATTATTGAAATTGTGAGCGGGGCGGATGCCCTGCAAGGATAGGGTTCGCGTCCAAAGCGAGACTCGTTGAAGAAAAAGGGAGTGTGACCGCGATGCCACAAGCCGAAGGTAGGGTGCTGCAGATCATTGGTCCCGTGCTCGATGTCCAGTTCGACTCAGGGCACGTCCCGGCAATCTATAACGCCGTAACCGTGAACTCGGAAGGCTTTGATTCCTCGGTTCCCATCAACCTGACCGCAGAGGTCGCTCAGCATCTGGGTGAGGGAGTCGTCAAATGTGTTTCCATGCAGCCGACGGATGGAGTTGTCCGAGGAATGAAGGCGGTCGACACTGGCGGTCCTATCTCGGTCCCGGTCGGACAGGAGACGTTGGGTCGCGTCCTGAATGTGCTGGGAGAGGAGGTCGATCGGCTGGGTCCGGTTACGACCAAGATGCGATACCCGATTCATCGGCCGGCTCCCAGTCTGGAAGACCAGAGCACAGAGACCGAGATGCTCGAGACGGGAATCAAGGTGATCGATCTGATCGAGCCCTATTCCAAAGGGGGCAAGATTGGCCTCTTTGGAGGTGCTGGGGTCGGCAAGACCGTCATCATCATGGAGTTGATCAACCGAATCGCAACCCACCATGGAGGCTTTTCGGTGTTTGCAGGAGTGGGTGAACGCACCCGCGAGGGGAACGACCTCTGGTTGGAGATGAAGGAGTCGGGAGTCATTGACAAGGCGGCTTTGATCTATGGCCAGATGACCGAGCCGCCAGGTGCGCGGCTGCGCGTGGGCTTGACCGGGCTCACCGTTGCCGAGTATTTCCGGGACGAAGAGGGACAGGATGTTCTGCTGTTTATCGACAACATCTTCCGCTTCACCCAGGCAGGGTCCGAGGTTTCGGCACTCTTGGGACGCATGCCGTCGGCAGTTGGGTACCAGCCCAACCTGGCCTCCGAGATGGGAGAGCTACAAGAGCGGATCACCAGTACCAAAAAGGGATCGATTACCTCGATCCAGGCGATCTATGTGCCGGCCGATGACTATACAGATCCGGCTCCGGCAACCACCTTCGCCCACCTGGACGCCACCACCAATCTGGATCGTGCCATCTTCGAGCAGGGAATCTATCCGGCCGTCGACCCCCTCGCCTCCACCAGCAGGATCCTGGATCCTCGGATTATCGGAGACGAGCACTATGGCGTCGCGCGCACCGTCCAGGGGGTTCTGCAGCGTTACAAGGAGCTTCAGGATATCATCGCGATTCTGGGTATCGATGAGCTTTCCGAAGCCGATAAGCTCGCTGTTTCGAGAGCCAGAAAGATCCAGAGGTTTCTCTCTCAGCCGTTCTATGTGGCGGAGCAGTTCACCGGTATTCCCGGGGTGTACGTTTCGGTTCAGGAGACGATTAGCGGGTTCAAGGCGATCTGCGACGGAGAGTACGATCAACTCCCGGAGCAGGCTTTCTATATGGTTGGAGGCATCGACGAAGTCGTTGAGAAGGCGAAGCAGTTCGAGGAAGAGGTTGCTTAGAATCTGTCTGAACGTTGCTTGGATTGGATGAAACAGGGCTGAGATGATCAAGTTGGAAGTCGTGGTTCCGGACGGATTGCTCTTCAGTGGGGAGGTGGATGAGGTGACGCTGCCTGGTGCCGGAGGCTATCTCGGGATTCTGCCCCAGCATGCTCCGCTGCTTTCGGAACTCCGGGTCGGTATCCTCTCCTATCGGGTGGGAGCGGAGGTTACCGAACTCTTCTGTCGGGCAGGATTTGCTGAAGTACTCGCCGACAAGGTGACCGTCCTGTCGGAGGCGGCAGAGAGCGCCGATCAGGTCGATGCGGATCAAGCTCGCCAGGATAAGGAGCAAGCGCAACAAGTACTGGCGGCTAACGATCCGGATACCGACTACGATGAAGCGATGCTGCTTCTGGAGCAGGCCGAAACGCGTCTGCAGCTGCTTGAGCCCTCGACCCATCTGTGAGCCTTAGTACACTGGAACGTAAATACGGCAACGTTTGTGGCGAGCGCGACGGTGTCGAGGGCGCGAAGCGACGACGAAGCCATACCTTTGCGTATTGCAAGGAGGAGCGACACCATCGGCCCGTCCCGTCGCCACCCGCAGGGCAGATGGGGGTTGTGGACGATCTCTGCGTTGGTCGTCGTCGAAGATGGCCAAGCATCGTTTTCCTCCTCCTGGCTTGACCTCGCCTCACAAGCCCCATCTGCAAACGTTGCCGTATTTACCTTCCAGTGTACTCAGGTTGATCGAGCCCCTCACGCCTCCCGGATTCCCATCCCCCATCGTCGCATCAGACTGGGCTTGAGAAACCCGGGTTGGGCCACGGTCGCCCCGACACCGGCGGCTAGACCCGGTGTGAGAAATTCGGGATAATAGGTGCTGTTGCGAGCTTGTGGTGGGGGATGGTGTAATGGCAACACGCGTGGCTCTGGACCACATGATCGGGGTTCGACTCCCTGTCCCCCAGCCAATCTCAACCCGCTCGGTGTGAGCTTCAATTCTGTGCGAAGTCCTAGCTACGCTAGGAAGATTGCTTCGAGGAGGCTAAGGATGACGAGAAGACTGACTGTCCTGTTGTTACTCTGTACTCATTTCTCTGTGATCGCTTACTCGGCTGACCGAGGGCTTTCGACAATGAAAGCGGCCGGTTTGCCGGTCACCGTCAAGTATGGTCGTCCCGAGCTGGGTGGGCGCGACATGCTCGGCAGGGCCCAGCAGGGCATGGTGTGGCGGTTGGGTATGAACCAGACAACCACCTTGACTACCGAAGGGCCGCTCATGCTTGGAGACACAAAGGTAGACACGGGTATCTATTCCTTGCTTGCAGAGTGCACTGGGGAGGACAGCTGGCGTCTGATCGTGAACTCTGTGCCGGAGCTGCGGGGCAGTAATAGAGATCCTGCAAAAGACGTAGCACTTGTTCCTTTGCAGACGAGCAAGGTTCGCCAGAGTGTCGAGATCCTCACCATTTCCTTGACGCCCACCGGTGAGACGTCTGGGGAACTTTCAATAGAGTGGGGAAACCGAGCACTCAAAGCGGCGTTCAAAGCCGCTGAATGAGGCCTTACTCTCCGGGAAGAAGCTCGAGCTCAATGTCTAGATGAAGTGTCCGATCGGGCACGACTTCCATCCGTGCGTTGAAGGCACGATAGCCAGGGTATTCGACTCTTAGGTCGTGCTCTCCCTCGATGACGGAGTAGCTATTCCGTTTGTTGGAAAAAGCTTGTGCGCTTCCGATCACCAGGCCATCGACATAGACCCGAGCCTTCACCGGAACTACCCGAAAGATCAAATCCGAGGTATTGGCTCTAATCAGGCCTTTATCGCGGGGGCTGTTCAGGATGATCTGATAGGTGCCCCGGGGGCTGGGAAATAGCCGATCTTCGACATTTGTAGGGCAGTAATCAGAATAGTAGCTGGGCGGATGATACACGTAGCTTCGATTGTAGTGCAGCCTGGACACGTAGAGGTCGGGCCGGACGTGGAACAGATTACGCTGCGGCAGGAAAAAGTGTCCGCGGTTGGATTTCGACCCTCGGTACTGCTCCCCTCGACCCATGCCGACCAGAAACGCACAAAGGGCAACAAGCACCAGAAGCTTCCGCATGGTTTCTCTATTCTAAGTGTTCTAGATGGAGAACGCACGTCAAAGGTTCATTGGGATGGCAGATGGGGGTGTTGGCCTCCGTTTGCTAGTAAGTACCGGAGCCTTCACTCGGGGCCGGCAGGGGACGTGCCAACTCGATGATGCCGCACGCCAGGGGCAACCCGGCGCCTCCATCGGGCTGGGTCAGGAGGTCATCTTCCTCCGAATGCACCATGATCCCGTGCCCCAGAACCGACTTCGGACCCTCAGACAGACGGGCAAAGTCCACCGTCATTTCGAGATAAGCCACTCCACTCCCGTCGGCTTCGATATTTCCTAGATCTCCGACGTGGTGAGTGGACGAGGCGGGTCCGCCATGTTCGCTCTGGTGAGGGTTGAAGTGCTGCGTCTCGGGTAAGCTACAGTCGCCATTCTCGTGGACATGCAGGCCGTGTTTTCCAGCCAGAAGCCCGGTCACGTGGGCAACGATCCGGAGTCCGCCAACCGTTTCACGAAAGCTGACGATTCCTTCGACCGTACTCCCAGCTACGGGTTGCAGCTGCGAAACTGCCTCCAAGACGACAGCCGGCACCCCATTTTCTTGTTGGCCGCTACGCTCTTCGTCCTTTTGGAGCCGATCGGAAGAAGGGGCACAGACCGTCAGGAGCAGCAACGGAAGTACCGTTTTCCATCCCATCCCCATGGTTCACTATGATGCACACTGTTCACTGTTCACTGTTCACTGTTCACTGGCTCACTACTCACTGGCTCACCAACCCCCTGAGCGGGGAGACTGCTCGCGTAGAGCTGGGCGATCTTACGCGTGTCGCTGCGGACCTTCTCGATGAATTCAGGCGGGCTGACCGGGCGTGCATGGGGTGCGAAGCTGAGAACCAGCCGTGAGGGGAATTCCAAGGTTTCGCTGACAAGTGTGAGTACTACTCCTCCATCCTCTTGTTTGCAGGCCGACGAGCCCCATTGTTCCTCAATCCAAGGTGCCACCGTCCCATCGAAGTAGACCTGGATCTGCCGGTTTCCCAATGAACTCAGGAAGTCTTCCTTATATTTCTCCACGTCGAGGTCTTGAACCTGAGGAAAGGTTTCGCGCAGAGAATCTACCGAAAGGACTCGTTCAAACTTGAAGGTGCGAAGATCCTGACGCAGCTCGCAGTAGGCGGTCAGGTACCAGTAACCCAGATACTTCATCAGAAGGTAGGGATGAACGACGCGCTCGTAGGTCTTGTCGCGGGTCAGGGAATAGTAGTCGATTCTCACCTTCTCGTGGTCCTCGACTGCCTGGCGCAGTCGAGAAAAATGCTCGGAAATTGGACGCGAAGGACGTTCCAATAAGATCCGGTCTTCTACCCGAGCTTTGGGATCGACCGATTTGGAGATGACTTCTTTGATCTTGGTCTTCAGAGATTCCACGCTGTCCGGATCTACTTCCGGGTCGAGCAATTGCAGTGACACCAGGAGCGACATTGCTTCCGGCCGCGTGAACCGAAGTGGCCGATTCAGCATTTGGTCGTATTCGACATAGACCCTCTGATTCTCGACGTAGATGTCCACGTAGTCATCCGGTCGGAAGGGAGGCTTGCCGATGAGGAGCATGAACTCCAGTTCTTTCAGCAGCTGTTTGGGCCGCATTCCGACCCGCTCCGCCAGGTCCTCTACGACGATTCCCTGGTTCTGGGAAACATAACTCAGAATAAGGAGGATTCGATTGATCCTATCGGCGATGTTCATAGCAGACTTTTCATCGCACGTTGGACCTCGTCAATCATCTCAGGGGGGGCGAGTATCCGGCTATCCGTCTTCTGGGACAGAATCCAGGATACGAAGCCAGATCGGTTTGTGACGTTCACTTCGAATGTCCGCTTCCCTGTCTGCTTTGCTCTCATCAGCTGCGGACGAAGTTCAGGCAGGCGGTGATCCGAAACCTCGATTGCGACACTGACGGGCTCGTGGACCTCGAGCTCCCAAGGCTGCTGATTCTGATAGGGTTTCAGGCTGAAGTCGGCGGGGATTTCGTAGTCTGGGCTGCCGGGCTTCTTGGGGTTCACGTTGAGCGAACTGATTCGAGTCAACACGAAACAGCGAAGACCGTGTCTCAGATGGTCCCAGCCCACGAGTATCCAATTTCCCCGACGGAAGATCAATCCGTAGGAGTCCAGTTTGCGCCGTGTAATTCTGCCTGTGGAGAAGGCATGATACTGAATCTCAATCTGCTTGCGACGGTCCAGGGCATCCTGGATCTGATGCACGAGCCTGGATCGTCCCGAGGATTTCGCCTGGGTTGGATAGGTGATCGTCATCGCCGGCGAAGACGAATTGACATGATTGTTGACGCTGGTGATTTTGTGAAGGGCCGACTCCAGTTGATCTCGGTAGGGGAAGTTCGTGTTCTCCAGAACGGCTCCTGCCGACAGCATCAGTAGGGAGGACTCCTCGGCCGTGAACTTTATTTCCGGCAGGAAGAGCTTTTCCTCGCGAATCAGGTAGCCTTCTTTGGTGTTCTCGGAGCCACTCTGGTAGTCGATTGGAATGCCAAGGGAGATGAGCTCTGCCTTGTCCCTTTCAAACTTTCTCTGGTTGGATTCCTCGACTCCCCGCGCGTAGTCCTCGGGAAAGTGGTTCTTGATCTCGTGCCACGAAACCGGCTCCTTGGCATTGAGAAGGTAGGCGATAAGATCAAGGAGCCGCTCGGTACGATTCACTGGCCTAGTTTATGGGATGCAGAGTCGAGAATTCAACCGCGGTATGGGCTGTTTGGAGAGTGGCTGGAGTTCGCGGGTGCTTTTCTTGTCCCCCTCTACATCTGACGCCTCAAAGAGCGTTCCAGCGAGGGGACTGAGGTCGATCATTTTTGGGGTTGACCAGGAAAATTTTTTGACTACATTGGGTGGGCGCAATAGAGTGGGAGCTCGAAAATGACTTTTATCATTTGTGAACCCTGTATTGGGACAAAAGATTCGGCATGTGTAGACGCCTGTCCGGTGGACTGCATTCATCCACGTACGGATGAAGCGGACTTCGATCCGGAAACCCAGTTGTATATCGATCCGGTGGAATGTATCGATTGTGGAGCCTGCGTCCCGGAATGCCCTGTGGAAGCGATTTTTCCAGAGGACGAGGTCCCGGAACAGTGGGAGCATTACATTGAGATCAACAAAGAGTGGTACAAGGATAAAGCTTAACGAAGAACTTCATCCAAAGAAGTTGGCCCTACCCCCCAAAGCGCTGGCCCATTCGGGAACGAAACTTTGCGTCCGGGCATGGCGGAGGTCTCCAGGCCGCCGGGCGTCGAGCCAACGGCCCGAAGGAATAAGATTTCGGCCTGGAGTCCGGCTCTACTGAAGATCTATCGGTTGGTCTGACCGACCGGTATGCTGGACATCTGCAGCCCTGCCTGAGTTCGCAGCGCCGTAACCACGACCGGTATATCCGACGTGAGCACTACAGTTCCCGTGAAGTCATCGCCCACATCTCCGGGGAACAGCTCTTCAAGGAACTGAGCAATCTGTGCCCCTGCCGCCAAGAAAATGTCTTTGTCGGCGATTTCCGTACCAGCTTGATTCAACAGCTGCGCGGATACCTTGGCTGTTTCATCGAGAGGTGCTGCAACCGCCACACCCGTGTTAAAACCGGAGCCGCCTCCAATCCGGGAAGCGAAGGTATTGGCCTCCGCGGTTAGAACAGAGTCCCCGATTCCTGCCTCGAAGAGGATGTCAATCCCCTGCGAGAACTGAAAGATCGCGCTCCCCCGGATAGGCTTGTCGGACGTGGCCCGAGCCCACCCGGTCTGAACTACGGGTCCGCCCAGAGTCTGGACCTTGATAGAAGCCCGCGGCGCGATGGAGAAGGAGACTTCCGAGGTGTCTCCGGCGAAGTCTTCTATGGGAAGCTCGAGAGGGCTCCCGTCCCGAGCCAGAAAGAAGAGCCTGCCAGTTGCGGTTTCATCAGAAGTATTGACCAGGGTAAAGAGTGTCGTTTGAGATCCGGTAGCCGGGTCAGCGCCATCGGCGACCAGGGCAAAGAAGATACCCAACGTAGGAGAATAAACCTCGATGGTATCTTCAAACAGGACGAACAGAAAGCCGTTTGCCCCTACCAGTGATTCTACGCCGGGCAGGTTCTTGCTCCAGAGGAGGGCACCCGTCAACGCATCACGCGCCCTGATTCGCTCGGTGGGGGTGTGATAGTAGTAGATTACGTTGTCGGCAATGAGTCCGTAGTCGATTCCCGGCGAAGCCTCGGACGCCTCCCAAAGGGGGTCACCCGTATTGGGGTTGTAGGCCCTTATGGTTCCGTTGCCGCGAGCGTCATCGGATAGAAAAACGAGCAATTGACCGTAGGCAAGAGCGATCGCTGGAGTATGGGAAAACGTTGCCAAGGTCCCCTGGAAGCCTGATTCCGTGTTTTGCCAGAGAATGGCTCCGGTCTGGGCGTTCAGCGCGCTCACGGTTGCCGAATCTCGCTCGCTCACGAAAACGTATTTTTCAGTCGCAATAATGTTGGAATGATCGTTTCCCACGGCGGGTGTGCTCCAGACCTCGGCACCCGTCATTAGATTCAGGGCGTACAGCGTTCCTTCCGACCGTAGCACGTAGGCTCGTTCTCCAAACGTCGTTACCGGAGCCTTGGCCGTCGTGACGTCCCATTGCCAGAACAGGGTCCCATCCGTGGCGTTTCGGGCCACCATCCTACTCTGTCCGTGGAATAACGCCAGGTTGTCGTTCACGATCGGGAAACGACCAGTCGTACTGCCTACTGAGGTGTCTTCCCAGAGCTCATCGCCAGACGACAAAACCAAGCCCTTGACCGTGGTGGTCGCCGGTCCGCCCAGGAGGACGACCCCGTCCGCGTAGGCGGGGACGTAAGACAGTTCGTCGTCCCCAAGGGGGAATCCCCGTGTCCACTGGAGAGCTCCAGCGAAATTGTAGAGATGATACTGAGTGGGTGTCCCAGCCTCGCCTACTAAAAGAGAAGTCTCGGTGACGAGGAGAGATTTGGCGTTGCTGACCCCGGTCAGCGCAACGGTGGTGAACAACTCTAGAGGTGGTTTGAAATTCCCCATGTCCGAGTTGAGGTAGGTTCTTGCGTTGTTGTAGCCAGCTGTATACTGATCTCCGACATTCTGCCCGAGCGCGAGCGGGGAACACAGGCATAGCAGCAAAAGCAGACCGGTTCTCCTCATCATCTCGAATCCTCCTTGGGACGGTTTTGGTTGCGTGCTCCCTTCTGGAAACGCGCTGTTGTTGACAAATAGGGCTTACGTGGCGTCGCCGAAGCGCGGAGAGCGAACTATGCCCGATGCTCGTAGTCGCCACCATTCTCATCGTACGTTTGAGCTGAAACATTAACTGGAAACAATAGGATGCAGGGTCAATCGTAAAAGTCGAAACCGCGAGTCATCCGTCAATTCTATCAGAACCCCGATTTCTGTACTTCGGTGGGTACCGGTTCTTGACGCCGGGCCGCCGCCAGAAGTGGCAAGAGTCTCCGATACGTCGAACCGTCAAGCGCGGTTTGGTGCCTCCCTCGGCAGATTGGGCACGCCTGTCCTCCGGTCTGCTAAAATCGGACTCTGGCAGGCCGCTTTCGAGACATGCGATCCAATCAACTTCCGATTCCTCCTCACTTCGAGCCTGGCAATGTAGCATCAGTCTGGCGTGTTCCCTACCGGGAACTGTCCTATCAGTCAGAGGATTGGAGACGCAGGCACAAGCTTCAGCCTTCGAGCAGCGATAAGGTCAGGGTTTGCCTGGTTGCAATAGACGTGCAGAACACGTTTTGCCTGCCCGACTTCGAACTCTTCGTGGCAGGTCGATCAGGAACCGGGGCCGTGGACGACAATAGGCGCTTGTGCGAATTTCTCTATCGCAATCTAGGAAGGATTACCCAGGTCTACCCCACGCTGGATACTCACCAAGCAGTACAGATCTTTCACCCGATCTTTCTGGTTGACCGCGATGGTCGGCATCCGGATCCTTATACCCGAGTGTCCATAGAGGATGTCCAGCAGGGTGTTTGGCAGGTCAATCCATCCGTCTGCCGCCAGCTTGAGATGAGCGAGGAAGAGGGATACGAATACTTGCTTCACTACGTGAAGTCGCTGCGCGAAAGCGGGAAATACGAGCTGTCGGTGTGGCCCTACCACAGTCTTCTGGGGGGTATCGGTCATGCGCTGGTCTCATCGGTCGAAGAAGCAATCTTCTTCCACTGTCATGCCCGGCAGAGTCAGCCGGCCTTCCAGATCAAAGGCAACAATCCGCTCACCGAGCACTACTCCGTACTGAGTCCTGAGGTATTGAAGGGTCACGATGGCAGGCTTCTTGGGACGATAAATACGGCCTTTCTCCAAGCTCTGCTAGGCTTCGACGTGATTGTCATCGCCGGGCAGGCCAAGAGCCACTGTGTGGCTTGGACCATCGAGCACCTCCTGGAGGATCCCCTCTTTGGCAGGGCGGGTTTCGCCGAAAAAGTTTACCTTCTAGAGGACTGTACCTCCGCGGTGGTAGTGCCTGAGGTGGTCGACTACACTGACGAGGCGGAGGCTGCGTTTGCCAGGTTCGCGGACGCCGGAATGCATCGGGTCCGCTCCACCGATCCCATCGAAAGTTGGCCTGCCGTGCCGCCATCCCTGGGCTAAACGCACCAACGCTTCCGGCGTGGATCGTGTCGCAACGAATTTGTAGCTGAATTCCACTTCCGATCAAGTTTCAGGTCAGATGCTATTCAATAGTTTTCACTACCTGCTGTTTCTTCTGATCGTCATCTTCGTCATCGAGGCCATCAGGAGGAGAAACCTCCAGCATCTGGTGCTGCTGCTGGCCAGCTACTATTTCTACTGGACCTCGTCCGCCTCTCTTGTCCTCCTGTTGCTGTATTCGAGCTATCTCGATTTTTTTTGCGGACGCGCCATCCATCGGGCTCAAAGCCAGTCTCAGAAAAGACGGTATCTTTGGCTTAGCCTGATCGGAAACCTGGGTCTCCTGGCCTATTTCAAGTACACCAATTTCGCCCTTGGCAGCGTCCGTGCCCTTCTTGATGCCTTGGGCTGGAGATCCCAGCTTGGAACCCTGGAGATCTACCTTCCGATCGGGATCTCGTTCTATACCTTTCAAAGTATGAGCTACAGCCTGGACATCTATTTCGGGCAGCTGGTCCCGGTCCGTTCACTGCGGCAGTTTGCACTCTACGTTGCCTTCTTTCCCCAGTTGGTCGCCGGACCGATTGTCAGGGCGCGGCACTTTCTGCCACAACTGCTGAATCCGGTGGTCATCCATCCGGAGAATCTGAAATTCGGGTTGACCCTGATCCTCTACGGACTGATCAAGAAGGTCTGCATTGCGGACAACCTCTCCGGCTTTGTCCAATCCACCTTCAGCGGAGAGTTGACCCCTGACTCGCTGGTAGTGTTCATCGGTGCCGTTGCTTTTGCGATTCAGATCTATTGTGACTTTTCAGGCTACACCGACATCGCGATTGGGTCGGCCCGAATCCTTGGCTTCAAGTTTCCGGACAACTTCGCCCATCCGTACTTTGCCAGCAGCATCTCGGATTTCTGGAAGCGTTGGCATATCAGTCTATCGACCTGGCTTCGGGACTATCTGTACATCCAGCTAGGCGGGAACCAGAAGGGCAAAGGGCGACAGTTACTCAACCTGATGATCACGATGCTGCTGGGAGGACTCTGGCACGGTGCTGCCTGGCACTTTGTACTGTGGGGCTTCTACCAGGGTTTCCTGCTGTGTGTACACAAGTTCGTGGTTGTCGACAGGCCCCTGCTGACACACTCCTGGTGGCTCCCACTGAAGATTCTGGTCACGTTCTACCTGACCTGCATTGGCTGGCTGATCTTCATCATCCCAGATCTTCGGGATTTGCTGTTCTACGTCAGAAAGATGTGTTTCCTGGACTTTTCAACCTCGGGCGTCGCAAACCTCATCGAGAGCCAGCCGCTCGTCCTTTTCTTGATGGCTGCCTTTTTCGTCCTTCACACGACCAGCTACCTGGTGAATGGCCTTTCCCAGGCCTTCTCTCGGCTGGGGCCAACGCTTTGGGCTGTGGAAGTCTTGGGTAGCCTTGTAATCCTGTATCTCTTGGCTGCAGGACAACAGAGCTTCATCTATTTTCAGTTCTAGGGGTTGGCACGGCAGAAGACTGATCGGACGAGCGCGGTTGACAGGATTAGGTACAATTAATTCGATGCCGGACAGGAAAGAACCAGATGGCCGACCCAGCCGCTGAGGCGGTACGGGGTCGGTATGCAGAATTGGGCGATCGGCTTGATGGGTCCTTCTAATGGCTTGGTAGACGGAGAATCCTGCCGCAACCATTTCTCATCCACATGTCGAGCAAAGGGCCCTACGTACCCATCCTGATGCGGATCACCTGGTCCTGCCTAGCCCTTTTCTTCTGGACTCCGGTCTTGGCGTTGGAGGGTCAAGTCGTCCTTCCAGACGGAAGCCCCGTCGTTGGCGCGCAGGTTCTAATCCTGGGACAGACCGTTTCCACCAGGGCAGATCGTAGTGGGAGCTTCAGCTGGCATCCGGATCCCCAGGTGCCATTCGAAGTCCAGATAATCCTGCCTGACGGTCACTACACCCTACCGGTTCTGATCGAGAAGATACCGGCGCAGGGCCCCCTCGAGATTCATGTCAGCTTTTCCTCTGAAACAATCACCGTAACATCTGGTTCGGCGTCGGATGAGACCCCGGCTGCACCCGCCAGCGCGACTACTGGGCTGGCACGTCAAGCTCTGGAACAGCAGCAGCAGTCCCGGCTGACCGATCTCCTGGAGACCATACCGGGCGTGAGCCATGTTTCCGAATCACACGCGAAGGTGCCAACGATTCGGGGGCTGGCCGGAGGTCGGACACTGGTCCTGATCGACGGCGAGCGGGTGAGCACCGAGCGCCGAGCCGGTCCCAGCGCCTCCTATCTGGACCCTTTTTTTCTGGACCGGGTCGAAGTCGTACGTGGTCCGGGGAGCCTGGCCTACGGAGCAGACGCCTTCGGAGGAGTCATTCATGCCCTGACTCGGAAACCTGAGCCTGGAGCGCCTCTCCGTTTTCGCTTTCTCGGCACGTTGGCAGCGGGATTGCCGGAGCAGAGTGCCGGCCTGGAACTGAGTCGCGGCTGGGACCAGAGCGGTATGCTGTTTCAGGCCCGCATGAGGGAGTTCGACGACTATCGGAGTCCTCTGGGCAAGGTGGACAACTCAGGTGCCAAAACTCGGAGTTTTCTGGCTCGAACCCACTTCCGACGGGGGCCTGGCCAACTCCACCTGGGCTGGCTGAGTGACCTCGGTCGCGACATCGGCCGACCCATGACGGGCTCCTCGACGTCCCGTACGTTCTATCCAAGAGAGGACTCCCACCGCCTGACTCTGTCGTACCAATTGGACCCATTCTGGAAGTTCAGCCAGGTCAAGCTGAACGGGTTCTTTGGCGGCAATGAGCTGTTCACCGATCGCGATCAATTGCTGGCGGATTCAGACCTCCGTCGAATCGAGAGAGCCGAGGTCTCGGCCAAGGACTTCGGCTTTCGAACCGCAGCTGTCGTGCCACTTAGGCGCACCCGGGTCGAGTTCGGAGTCGACCTGAATGGACGCTTCGACCTGCAGGCGGTCAACTCTACCCGCGAACTGGACAACCAGGGACGAGTGACCCGGACGGATCAACAGACCTCGATTCAGGGAGCACGTAGAGCCAACGGAGCGCCCTATGTCACTACCCAGACCTGGCTCGGAAATAGGCTCTCACTTTCGAGCGGAGCCCGATGGGATCATAGTTCGACCCGAAACGATGGAGGTGCTCTTACGCCCGGTCGGACTGAAAACGACGATCTCTCCGGCTTTCTGGCTCTCACCGTGGGCCCCTTCGAGGGTTTCAGCTTGACCGGGCAGGTGGCGCGCGGAGTCCGTGATCCGACTCTCTCCGACCGCTACTTCGAGGGCATCAGTGGCCGGGGTTTCGTTACCGGAAATCCCGATCTGGACCAGGAGTCGAGCCTTCAGTGGGATCTAGCTGCGAGGTTGGTGCAGGGAGCCTGGCGGTTCTCTCTGTTTGCTTACCACTACCGCATCAAGGATCTGATCGAGCGGTTCGAGTCGGGTGAAGATCAGTTCTTCTTCCGCAATCAAGGGAGGGCCCGGCTGCGGGGATTGGAATTGGAGGTGGAAGGAGAACTGACCGAAGGACTTTCTCTCGCCTTGGGTAGCCAATTGGCCTACGGCACGGAGCTGGAGGAGGGCACTCCGTTGGCGGGTGTGCCCGCCCCGAATATCAGACTGGCGCTGCGAAAGCGAATGGGAGAATCCGGCTACCTGCTGTGGCAAGCGATCGGCTTCGCACGCGACGACAGTCCGGGTCCTACGGAGGCAGCTACCCCCGGATACGTGAGGTCTGACCTGGGCTTTGGCTGGAGAGTTCATTCCCAGGCCGAATTTCGGTTCGTGCTGCGCAACCTGTTGGACAAGGACTATCCAGCCGGTCTGGATCGGAGGGCCGTCCTGGCGCCGGGACGAACCGCTCTGTTGTCACTGCTGCTCAGCCTTTGAAACCGAATCACTCTTACACCGTCCAGCTCAGGGTCACTGCTCCAGATGTGAGATCGAGTAGGGTTGAGGTGGGCTGGGCTAGCTGCCTATTATTGGGTGTTGGCAAGAGGGGGATTGATGAGTGCTGAAGAGTCCGAGATGCAGTTTTGGCACAGGTGTCGTACCACACTGCGAATGCTGATTCTGCTCCTGGTCGTGGTCGGGCTGACGAAGCTGCTGGACCTTGGATTTGTAGAGTTGAACCGTAGAGGAATGGTGCTCCCCCAGTTCGACCTCACCCTCGTCCCCTATCACGACCCCAGGGTTACCAAGCGCAACGCCCTCCTGCTCAACTACCAAGAGCCCCCGCAGATCATCTTTACAGGAGACTCTCGGACCAAGAACGGCATCGTGCCCGAGGTGATTTCCAGGACTCTGGGCGTTTCCGAAACCACCTTCTTCAACTTTGGAACGGGCTCTCAGGTGGTCAAGTTTGCCCGAGAAGCCTTTGTTCCCCATCTCCTCCAGATCGGTGTCCGTCCCAACTGCGTGGTCTTCGGAGTGAGTCCCGACTGGGCCCTGAGGAAGGAGCGGCTATGGACTCTGATCGACCGGTATCACGATTCCCTGGCCTATCGAGTCGCCAACCAGAGCTGGGATGGGTCAGATGCCATAGAGGTGCGACTCACCCAATTTCTGGCACTTCGGCTGGCCTTGTTTCGCTACCGCGCCGACCTGATCCATCAGGAGCTGATTCCGAGTCTTGGGTGCTGGTTTCTGGGAGATTGCAACCGTCCTGCCGGGGATTGGCGGGAGGACAGACCACTTCATTTCAGGGATCTGGAACGACGATCCGGGTTCAAGACAGCCGCCGGCTGGGGGCCCCAGCCCTACGACGGACACACTAGCGGCCGTTTTGTGACGAAACCTCGATTCTCAAAGGCGCTGTCCATTGACCGAGAGAACCTTCTCGGGTTGTTCCGCGAGATGCGAGATTCGGGCATCACGCCTCTGCTGCTGATCATGCCCGTGCACTCGTCGTTTCGTGAGGCTCATGCAGACGCCATGGCGCAGAATCAGACCCTACTGGAACAGATAGCCGGCCGGGAAGGAGTTGAGCTTATCCATCCGCAGGGGGACTACCGAGCCGACGAGCTCTTCGTGGATGGTCATCACCTCTCGCACCGGGGTGCGGTTTACTTTAGTGCCGATATCGCCTCCAGCCTGGCTCCCTACCTGGGGCCGCCCCCAGAGACCAAGCTGGACCAGGCTTCCGTTCTTTCAAGTGGCTCGATCGCCACTCTGCTCTCCTGGATCTATGAAACCAATCCTTCCATTGCTGAACTGTGGTACCGAGGCGGGTCGCGGCTGGGAGTGATAGGAAAGAACCCGCCCCCACCAGTACGCTAACCTGAAACTTGAATAGCGAGCAGTAGTGGAGTGAGCAGTGAACAGTGTTCGGAAAGAGGTGTTGCCGTGCACGAATAGACTGCCAGCATTGCGAAGCCAAGTCCGGCAGAGCCGCGAACGACTTGACCGTTCAGCAATAGGAACCCCAGTTCCGAGGAGAGAGCTGGGCAACAGCAGAATCTCGCAGATCCCCAACCCCCCGTTCGCGCTTCAGGCTTCCATGGGTCGGGAAGTTTCTTTCTCGAATCTGGTTATGCACTTAACTCCGGAAAAAGTCACCACCACCTAGTAAAAAAGGTGAGAGACAGGAGGTGAGTGGATGTACGAAAAGATGAATTTGTTGGAGTTTCAAGAGCGTTTTGCCACAGAAGAAGCTTGTCTGAGTTACCTGATGCAGAAACGCTGGCCGGAAGGATTTGTCTGTCCCCGTTGTGGGGGTCAAGGAGGCTACTGGTTGCAGCACCGGCGATTGATGGAGTGTCGCCAATGCCGGTATCAGGCTTCTTCCACCGCCGGGACGATTTTCCACAAGACGCGGGTGCCCC
>CBDCMS010000003.1:0-3021279 GCA_965219005.1 Acidobacteriota bacterium
AGAAAGGACGAGGATAGCTCAGCAAACCGACGGTATTCGGTGACACCTGGGAGGCAATGTCAAACATCAAGTCTAATCTGAATAAATGACGCTGGTTGATCTTGTCTGAACTGAATGCTGACCCTCTATCGCTGTCGGCGGTTCCTTTTGCACCTGACTCGGCGATCTGCTAGAGAATACAGTTTCGATACGATTGCCTACTCCCATTGCACTGGCCCGCAAATGGCGTTAGAATACTCATGATTCGCTGTTAAGCAGCGAGGCCTTCAGCTCGCTTGCCCGATGCAAGCCTCCTGATTAGAAGGGATTAGAAAGGGAGGTTTTGTCAGTGGCAAGAACCATCAAAAGAGTGAGATTCCGCTTTCTGCTAGAAAGGAGATTCTCACTCAGATTCTGTACCTCCAAGACTCTTCACCTTTGTCTCGAGAACGCCCGCGGGTACCTCTTAACCATCTGTCCGACCTCAGGGGAGGGAAAGCATGACTCAGGATATGAAGACTAAGACTTGTGGGGGAAAAACGCGACAGGGCCACCCCTGTAAGCGATCGCCGGCTCCGGGAAGCAAGAGATGCAAGCTGAATGAAGGTCAGACACCAGGCGGTATTGCTTTAAATGACGGAAGGTTCACCAGGAATCAGAAAGGGCAAGATTTCCTCCTCTCGGTAGTGAACGGCGAGAAAGGGGCTGGAGCGAACCTGGTTACCCACGGCGCCTCCTCCCTAGTTCAGGCCTACTACTCGAACAACATCGATCGACGCACTTGGTTGGGCCAGATGCTCAGTGAATGGGAGCAGGAGTACGCCACCCACTGTGGTTACGACAGTCCCAAGGACTGCCCCATCACGATCAGAGAGAAGATCCGGCTGGCCATTGGCAATCGACTCTTTCAAATGTGCTATGTCCCGGAGGCCACCAACAAGACGGGCTATAAGGACCTGAGAGCTTCGGAGAACACGTTAAATCGGATTCTGACCGAGCTGGGCCTCAAGCGTCACGAGCGAGATGTCACGGATCTCGCCAAGGCCATGATGCAGGAGACGAAGTGATGAAGGATTTGCAGAGATACCGTACGGATTTTTCTTCGTTTGTCGGCGACTTCATCGGAGTGAACGAGCTGGGTAAACCGTTCCAGCTGACGGAGCACCAGCGTCGAATCCTAGGAATGGCCCTTGCCTTTAAAAAGGACGGCAGACTCCGTTGGGACACCATCATCTACAGCGCACCGAAAAAGTCAGGAAAAACGTTCATTAATGCGCTCGTGACCGTCTGGTGGGCCTATACCCAGGAGCCCCCAAATGAACTTCTGATTTGTGCCAATGATCTGGAGCAGGCACAAGGCCGGGTCTTCCGAGCAATTCAAAAGATCATCCAGAATAATCCCAAGCTTGCTCAGAGCGCCGAGATCCAGTCCCGCCAAATCCGGTTGAGCAATGGGAGCACCATCACTGCCCTCCCTACGGAATATGCAGGGGCCGCGGGAAGCAATCACGGCTTGACCTCGTGGGATGAGTTGTGGGGCTACACCTCGGAGGCTTCGCAGCGACTGTGGGAAGAACTGACGCCTGTTCCCACGCGCAGGAACTCGATTCGCTTCATCACGACCTACGCCGGTTGGGAAAATGAGTCCAAGTTGCTCTGGAACCTCTATAGAGTCGCCGTAGACCAGGAGGAGCAGGCGGAAGGACAAGGGGTCAGAATCTGTGAGGATCTACCTGTTTTTGCCAACCCTCAGGCACGAATATTGTGTTACTGGGACCACGAGCCGCGAATGCCTTGGCAGACAGCCGACTACTATGAAACTCAGAGGAAAAATATGCGCGCCGGTACTTTCCTCAGGCTGCACGAAAATCGGTGGGCAACTGCCGAGTCCACCTTCATCACCCCTGAGCTTTGGGATCCTTGCGTGGATCTGCAACACAGGCCTTTGCCGCCTATGCCCAGAGAGCGGTCCCCGGTCTTGTTCCTAGGGGTCGACGTGGGAATCAAACACGACAGTTCGGCCGTGGTGGGCATCTACTGGAATGGCGAGACGCTCTGTCTGGGATGTCATCGGATTTGGAAGCCCTCCAAGTCAGAGCCTCTGGATCTGGAACACACGGTTGAAGAGTACCTTCGAGAGATGTATAGCCGATTCCGGGTCGGTTCCATTCGGGTGGATCTGTATCAGATGCACCGTTCGATGTCCACTCTCAAGTCAGCACGGCTGCCGATCAAGGAATTTCCGCAGACCTTGGGAAATACTACCCGGATGGGCCAGACTCTCTTCGATCTGCTGAAAGGCCGAAACATCCGCTTGTATCCAGCACCCGACCTGCGCCAACAGGCCCTGTCCACGGTCACAGTCGAGAATCAAAGAGGCTGGAGAATCGCCAAAGAGAAGGCATCGAAGCACATTGATGCCATCGTTGCCTTGGCCATGGCTTCAGTCGTGGCCCTGGAGGCGGTTTCCAGAGCCCGAAGCTACCGACTGACATGGGGCCGGGACGAGGGGGGAAGTCCGGGCGGTTTCGGGACGCCGTCCCGGCCATACCCTGCTCCGCCAGTGATTCTCAAGTGAGCTGAGCAGGTGCGGCCGATCCCTTTTTCGAGCATGCAGACCCTTGGGTTCACTGTGGGGGGGCTCGAGGAACTCATTAACAGGGGTGGATCGAGATCCAGAGTTCTCCTCGACGCCACCAGCCAAGAATGCGCTCCAGACGCTCCGAGATCTCTTCCTCCGAGAGTTCGTCTGGGCGGGCGTGTTGACTGTTGCCCAGCCTCTGGCCCGCTTGCTTTCGTTTCAACTTTCTCTCGATGAGTTCCTTTCGGTGACGAGTGAATAACAAAACGTCAGCGTAGACACTATCGTCATCTGGGGCTGCCCCTGTCATCTCAACACGGGAGATGGAGACGACTTTGGTTCTCCTGCGAAGACGTTCCCAAACAGCTAGGTACTCCTCCCAGCGATCCATTCGGTCGAGTAGGTCCAGTACAGAATAGTTCAAGAAGGTTGGCATGGATCCGATAGTCGTCCCGGCTCAGCTTCGTGCGCTTTGCCTCCGTCAGCCGAAGCAGATGGATCACCGCGTTCAACCCCTCCTGGTAGGAGCGGGTGGCCGTGATCGCATGCAGGAAGTAGTGGCGGGTGGGCTTCGACATGATCCGCTCGTAACTCGGCCAGTCGCAACTGGCACTACCGCCGAAACGACCCAGCAAATTCAGTCCTTCCATGTTCTTTCCGTCTAAAGGAAAACTCTATCTCGACCGACCTACGATTTCTAGAGCCCCATCCCCACTCGCTCCAGCGGTTATACTGGAAGCCTCACTATGGAGGTAGGAATAACCCATGAGTCAAGACATCGAAAAGGTGGCCATTTACTGCCGTGTGTCCTCGGAGCAGCAACGCGAGCAGGGCACCATCAAGAGCCAACGAGCGACGCTCGAAGGGTATGCCAAAAGACAGGGCTACTCGATTTACCGAGTCTACGAAGACGATGGCTTTTCCGGAGCCACGATCGAGGGGCGCCCGGCCTTCAAGCGGTTGCTGGTGGATGCCCAAAATCAGCTCTTTGACGCCATTCTGGTAGTTGAGCAGAACCGCATCACCCGCACCGACAATGACGAGGAAGAAGGCCGAATCCTGATGATCCTCAAGGTGAACAACATCCGGTTGGTTTCCCCTCACGAGGGCATTCTCGATTTGAATAATCCCCTGTTTCGACTGATGGCAAAGTTCAAGTTCTGGGCCTCCGCCGAAGAGAGAGCCGAGATCACGCGCAAGATGAAACGGGGTAAGAGGCAGCGGCTGCTGGAGGGGAAATGGGTGAGCGGCACGACGCCTTATGGGTACCTCTACGAGAAAGAGACCGGCACCTGGAGCTTTCACCGGGAACAGTCAAGACTCTACCTGGAATTGGTCCGGAAGTTTCTGAGGGAAGGATGGTCGCTGAATCGCATTTGCGCCGATCTGCAGGAGCGAGGCATCAAAGGAAAACAGGGAAAAGACTGGGCTCCCTCAACGCTCACCTATATGTTCCGCAATCCCGCCTACAAGGGTGATCTTTATGCCAATCAGTACGAGTATCAGTATGACCCCGTCAGGGGAAAATCACGGCGAGTCGGCAAGAAACCACAGCGTGAATGGATCAAATTAAGTGTCCCTCCGCTGATCTCAGCTGAGGAATGGGACCTGATCCAGCAGCAACTCGACGCCAACCGAAAGAAAGGCCGCCCCAGCAAAAGCCCGACTAATCTGCTGAAGGGTTTTCTGGTGTGCGGAATCTGTGGCGCCAAGCTGCTCCGGACCAATGGAGCACGCCCTCAGGACACCTACTATGTCTGCCACAACCGGAGGTCCCCGAAACACAAGCGGTCGAACCAGACGAGAAAACGGTGCCCGCTTCCCTACCTCCCCTCTGAGAAGCTAGACGATCTGATGCTCAGCTACTTTTCCCGGTTCATTGGGGAGCCGGATTTTGTCATTGATGAGTTGATCTCATCCGAGCACTCGGAAGAACGGAGGGGCGAGGTCTCGAACCAGAAGGAAGCCTTGGAGCGTGAGATCCAAGGAGACAAACAGAAACTGGGCCGGCTCCTCGATCTCTATTTAGACGGGAATTTTGCGAAACGAGTTCTCGACGACAAAGCCGACCGTCTCGGTGAACAGATTCGCCAGAAGACGGCCGCCCTCCAGAGCCTAAGCCGGGAACTCAGCTCCTTCAAGCGAGCGCAGCTGAATCGGAGCCGGCTCAAGCGCGAGGTCAGACGTTTGGCGGAGACCTTCGGCGAACACATTCAAGATCACCTGCAGAAGGCAGACTTCGAAGACAAGCGCGCCTTTCTGGAAGCATTCTTTGAATCGTCCCATGACCGCATCCTCGTCGCTCCGGTACCGGGAGCAAGGAGCAGCCATCTTCCTGATGGTGTAGGAATCGCCTGGGAGACCATGTTCAACGTCGAGCTGATGAAAAAAGCGGCCAAGCAAGCGCGACTCGGCAAGTCGTTGAAAGACGCGTTTGATTTCGCACGGGCGGATATAGCAGAAGGTAACAGCGTGTCCCAACCATTCTCCCTACCATACAATCCTGTAAGGCATTCAGAATCAGTCGATTGTAACGATCCTGCGCAAAGAACCCATAACCCCCTCTCCCTCCATGTCGCGGGTCGGCCCTTCGCTCGCACATCTTGAGACGGAGATCCCTTGAGCAAGAGCCTTCCAGCAAACGCAAACTATATGGAAGCACTTTCAGCCGTACCAGCCTGGACCTTGCGCTAGCGCTTCACTTCTCCGGCCCAGGCAAGATCGTCTGTGCTGCCTATCTGAAAGCCTCGCGATGTGAATAGCTAGTCTCCGCGCTAGTGATGAATTCCAGGAGGGCCGCCCGCCCCTCCTCGGTGGCTTTTTTTGCCCTCAGGATCGCCGGAGCGACGTCTCCTGGATCTTCCACTCGCTCTGCCCAGCCTCCCATGGCCAGCGCCATTTCGGCGTAGTTGCCGCCCAGGTCCCGGGTGTGGTATTTCGCGTGCGATTCAGACAGCGACTCAACCTCGACGGCCATGGTCGAGTTATTCAGCACGACCGTCAGGATCGGCAGTTTGGACCGCACCGCCGTTTCAAAGTCGAGGCCGGTCATCCCAAAACCTGCGTCGCCCATGAAATTGACGGCGAACTTCTTCGGGGCGGCAAGTTTCGCGCCCAGGATCAGCCCCAACCCCGTTCCAAGACCATGGGACTTCCCCCAGCCCAGATAGCTTCGAGGCCCAGCTGACTGGTAGAAAGGCATGAGTTCGAACCGGGGGCCTCCTGAATCGTGAGTGAGGATGGCATCGGCCGGGTCCACACAGCTCATGAACTCCCATATGACTCTGTAGGGGTTGATCGGGATTTCGTTCGACGTTAGTTTCGACATCCACTCCTTCAGCCAGTTATCTCTCACGCTTGCTACGAGTTCGGCCACGGCACCGCGCTGAGGACGGGGCTTGTCTTCCAGCATTTCCCGGCACGCCTCGATGAACTGTCGCAGTACAAATCTGGCGTCGCCGACGATGGGGTAATCGACCCGGTAGTACCTGCCTATGTCGGTGGGATCGTTGGTAGCGTGGACTAACACTTTCCCCGGCGGTATCGTCGTAGCCAAGCCATGCTTGGTGAAGCTGGTCCCAATCCCCAGCACCAGATCCGCCTCCTTCAGGAATTTGTAAACGGTCCCGCTCACTACCCCTGAGCCACTGCCCAACGCCAGGGGATGTTTTTCCGGGAAGGCACTTTTGCCCGCCAACGTGGTCATCACCGGCACCTCGAGGAGCTCCGCCAATTCCAACAATTCTTCACTGGCATCAGCATAAAGCACGCCCTGCCCGGCGTAGATAATTGGCTGCTTGGCAGCCAGCAGCGCTCGCGAGGCAGCCAGCACGTCTTGAGGATCGGCTTGGGCAACCGCCGTCTTGACCGGTTTGTAGTCCTCCAGGACAGAATCATCCAAGTCTTCCAAGGCGATGTCGAACGGTATTTCGACCATCACGGGTCCCGGCCTCCCCATCTTCAGGCTCGAGAAGGCGCGGCGCATGGTCTCGACTACCCGATTCGGCGTATTGATTTGTTCAATGAACTTGGTCACAGACCCATAGCTCTGCACGGAACTGAAATTGGGAAATACGCTGTCCATTTCCCTGGGTTGTCCCAACGGCAGCAGGAGTATCGGAACACCGTCGGAGTAGGCAGTTGCCACCCCGGCATAGGCATTCTCTGCTCCCGGGCCCCACTGCATGGCAAAGACGCCTGGCGGGTTTCCGTTCTGGACACGCGAATAACCGTCCGCGATGCCGACCCCGACTCGCTCCTGGCGACAGATGATGGGACGGATCCCTACTCCAGTGACCGCGTCGATCAACGGCGTCGTGGGGAACGCACTGAGGTATTCGATGCCTTCTCGTTTCAAGATGTGAGCGATGACGTCTACAACTTTCACGTCGAACCTCCCCAAGTCAGTTTGGCGGCGATGGTTCCGAGCCTTACTTCAAGAGGGCCTCCCTCAAGACTCGACCTTCCACGTTTTCCAGTTCCAGACCTAGCAAGTGCGCAATCGTGGGTGCGATGTCATGGTTTCGGACGCGCCAAATTCTCTTCCCACGCCTGACCCCATGTCCCGAAATGACGAAGACCGGGTACATTCTGGGATGGCTGGGCAAATAGCCGTGCCCGTGTGAGTCTCTTTTCTTCCGACGTCGTGTGGTGGAGGAACTCGACGTGTCCGAAACCAGATGTGTATCAATATCAGCGACGATCATGTAGTGCCCGGCAACGTGGGGATCCGCCGCGTACCCAGAGCATGAAACCCCTCCGGTCTGACGATCCTGGAAACCCCTTCCAAGTGCAGCGCCGACTGCATCAACTTCTCCAGTCGAGGCTGATCGCGATCCTCCAGAAAATCATCGGTAAGCTCAACATACATCGTCCACCCACTGGGGTGCAGCGCCACCTTTCCCTCGAGCCCTGCCTGGGAAAGCAAGGGATGGAGGTTTACTTCATGTCCAACACTGTGAAAACCATGATCGGCCGTAATGATAAAAGTTGTCCTCTCGGCAATACCCGCCGCACGTGCCGCCGCTCTCAGCAAACCCACACAGTGATCTGCCATGGTCAGCGCCGCCTCCGACAGGTAGTGTGCGGAGCCATATCGGTGCTGATTAGCGTCGGTTGCAGAAATCAGCGTAGCCACCAGCTGGGGCTTGTGCGTGCGGATCAGGTGACTCGTGGCCTGGGCCAGAATCACATCGCGTGCTCCTTTCAGAGCAAACTCGGGATACCACTTAAAGTACAGGTCGATCGGAACATCGGCAACACGAAGCTCGGCCAGAAGCTCGGGACTGGCGATAATAGGATCCAGCTGACCCCGCTCATCATAGCGCGGCGGCTGGTGTTCATGAATGATGTTGAAATCGACCGACGGGTCGCCCTTGGTTTCGGGCCAAAACATGGCTACCGTGGTCAGCCCTCTGCGTTTGGCCGCGTCAAAGAGCGTCGAGACCTCGATCACTTCGTGGGATTTTTCCGTGACGCTAAAAGACTGGCCTGTCTCCCGGTTTCGCAGGGTGTTGCCGATCACACCGTGAATCCGGGGTGAAACACCCGTGATGATGGTGGCGTGGGAGGGATGTGTGACACTGGGAAACACCGTCTCTCCACTCTCGGCCCAGACACCTTCGCTGGCCAGTGCACGAATGTTGGGCAACTCCAACTTCTCATTTTCCAGATGATAGGCTGCGAAACCGTCTATCGAGACGAGCACCACATAAGACTGATCCGCCCCGGCCAGGTACGATCCTGCCCACAGGGTCAGAAAAAGCTGCAACAGACCTTTCTTAAACCGCCGGCCTGAAATCATGGAAAACACCCGTGAACAAGGGAGGCGTCCGCCGAGAACCAGGTATCACCCAACGGACCAAATTCTTGGCCGAGCAGGGCAGGGAATCAATCTACTTACTTTCATCACGGCGCCACCCCCCAGAAGGTGAGACTGCCGGGTAGGATCCCACCGACGACCGTGACCAGCGCAGCCACTGCCAGCGCCGCCGACACCGCCCACGGGCAACGCGAAGGCTCCGGTTGCTGCGGCTCCCTCATGTACATGAACACGGCCACGCGCAGGTAGACGAAGGCCGAGATGACGCTGCAGATCACGGCCAGCACTGCCAGCGCCAGATGGCCTTCGCGTACCACGCTCAGGATGACGACGAACTTAGCCGCGAAGCCGGCCGTGGGCGGGATGCCGGTCAGGGACAAGAGGAAGAGGAGCATGAGCGCGGCGGTCAGGGGCCGTTGCGCGGCCAGGCCCTGGAAGCCGTCCAGACGCTCCCCCCGCTGGCCCAGCGCGATGACAACGCCAAAGGCCCCCAGCGTCATGAAGACATAGAGGAAGGCATAGGTCATGGTGGCTGAGGCCCCTTCCGGCGTCCCGGATATGAAGCCCAGGAGGGCGTAGCCAGCATGGGCAATCGAGGAATACGCCAGGAGGCGTTTCATGTCCGTTTGGGACAGGGCGATAATGGTGCCCGCGATTATGGAAAGCGCGGCCAGCCCTACCAGAATCAGGGACAAGAGGCGGGCTTCCGAGGCGAACGCGACCAGGAAGACCCGTCCCAGCGCAGCTAAGCCGGCGGCCTTGGTGGCGGTAGCCAAGAAAGCCGTGACCGGGGCGCTCGCACCCTGGTAAGCGTCCGGTGTCCAGGCGTGAAACGGGACCGCCGCAATCTTAAAGGCAAGCCCGGCGGCCAACAGGCCTATCGCCGCTAACAGAAGCGGATTGCCTCCCAGTCCGCCCTCGGAGAGAGCCAAGGCAATGGCTGCAAAGTTCGTCGCACCCGTGACTCCGTAGACCAAGGCAATACCGTAGAGGAGGACGGCCGAAGAGAAGGAAGCCAGCAGGAAGTATTTGATTGCTGCCTCGTTTGAGGTTGGCCTCTCCACCGTGATCCCGACCAGACTGTAGGAGCAAAGTGTCATGAGCTCCAGGCCCAGGTACAAGGTCAAGAGATCCAGGGCCGAGACCGCGAACATCATCCCCGTCGAAGCCAACAGGAGCAGGGCATGGTATTCGGCGGGCCGAACATGCTCCGCGTCGATGCGCCTCACGGAAAGGAGTGCCGCCAGAGCCAGGGTAGAGACGATGAGGACCTTGAAGAATTGGGAGTAGCCGTCCAAGGTGATCATGCCCCCGAACCCGGTCTTGGGGCCTCCGGACAAGAGCCAGCCCGAGGCGAAGGCTGCCGCCAGCGCGGCCAGAACCGTCGCAGCCGCAACCACGGGCGCCTGCTGGATCCGGCGCGCCACGAGGATGAGCGCTAATGCCGTACCGACCAGGATCAGCTCCGGCCAGAGCAGGGCCAGGTCAGTCAGGTTCGCGCCATTCATAGCGTGGCTCCAGCAGCCAAGAGCGCGGCCACGGGGGCACGTAGATAGGAGAGGACGCTCTCAGGGTAGAGACCGAGACACAACGCGAGCGATGCCAGAGGGGCCAAAGTGGCCACCTCTCGGGGGTTGAGCTCCAGCTTGAGTCCGTTTAGCCCTGGGTTCATCTCGCCCATCGCCACCCGGTAGAAGAGCCAAACCAGATAGGCCGTTCCAAGGGCCACGCCCCAGACAGCCATGACCCCGAACCAGACCTGGGTCTTGAAGGCGCCGCTGATGATGAGGAACTCCCCCACGAAGGAGTTCAAGCCCGGGAATCCGGCGGCAGCCAGGCAAAACAGCGCCAGCAACGTGGAGTAGACTGGCGCGACTCTGGCCACCCCCCCGTAGTCTTTGATCTCCCGCGTGTGAGTGCGCTCGTAGATCATGCCGACACACAGGAAGAGGGCCGCGGAGATGATCCCATGGTTGATCATCTGGAGGATGGCGCCTTCGACCCCGGCGCTGTTGAGAGTGAAGATGCCCAGCGTGACGAAACCCATGTGGCTGACGCTCGAAAAAGCGATAAGACGCTTGACGTCCGTCTGGACCAGGGTCACGTAGGCGCCGTAGACGATAGCCACCGCGGAGATGACGAGCATGGGCGTGAGGAAAAGCTGGACTGCGTCGGGAAGTATGGGCAGGGAAACCCGCAAGAATCCGTAGGCGCCCATCTTGAGAAGGATCCCGGCAAGGATCACGCTCCCTGCGGTGGGGGCCTCGGTGTGGGCGTTGGGAAGCCAGGTATGTACTGGGAACATGGGAACCTTGACTGCGAACGCGGCCAGGAAGGCCGCGAAGAGCCAGGCCTGGAACCTCGGCTGGAGCGTCTCATCGGCCAGAGCCTTGAAGTCCAGCGTGCCGCAGGCCTCGTAGAGGGCGATGATGGCCACCAACATCAAGACGCTGCCGGCCAATGTGAAGAGCAGAAACTTGACCGCAGCGAAGACACGCCCCGGGCCTCCCCAGACGCCGATGAGGAGGAAGAGGGGAATAATCATCAGCTCCCAAAAGACGTAGAACAGAAAAAGGTTGGTGCAGGCGAAGAGCCCGATCATCGCGGTCTCGGCGACCAGGAGAGCGGCGTAGAATTCTTTCACTCGGGTGCGGACGGCAGTCCAGGAGGCACTGACGCACAGGACGCTCAAGAGAGCGGAGAGCAGGATAAAGGGGAGGCTGATTCCGTCCACGCCCATCCCATAGGCAATGTTCCAGGTCGGGATCCACGCTGCGGACTCGACGAACTGCAGGGCGCTCGAAGCTTTTTCAAAGTGCCAGTAGAGTGGGGTTGAGACGGCCAGGGTGGCCAGGGTCGTGGCCAACGCGATCCAGCGCGCGTGCCGCTCGCTGGCAAAAAGCAGGATCGCGGCCGCACCCGCGATGGGTAGAAAAGTTGTCGCCGTCAAAACCGGGTAGTCTGTCATGATGTGAGCATCGCCAGGAGAAGGAGCGCCACCACTCCGGCCGCTATGATCAGTCCGTAGTGCTGAGCGTTGCCGCTCACCGTGGTTTTCAAGATTTGACTGGAGGCCTGGGTCAGCCGCCCCACGCCCACGGCCGCGGAATCGACTACGCGGCTGTCGAGCTTGCGTAGGACATTCGCCACGCCCAACACGGGCCGCCGCACAACAGCCTCATAGATCTCTCCCACGAAGCCGGCCTCGAGACGCGCCAGTGGCCCTTGAACCAGGGCCACGCAGGCCGCCGAACCTTTGCGGTAGAACCAATCCGTGTCGAGGCTGACCTTGGGCTCGGGGTCGAGGTGTTTCAGCAGCAGGAAGAAGCCAAGCGCCGTAAAGCCCAGCATCCCAAGGGTGCTTGTGACGTGCTGCAGGGTATAGGGGGCGTAGTCCAGGAGGTTTGGAAGATGCCGGTACAGGAGGCCAGGGAAAACCCCGATCCCCACGCACGCGGCCGCAGCCAGGCCCATGGCCACGAGCATGTTGGTGGGCGGTTCCTGGCCTTTCAAGCCGGAGTCTCTGCCGAAGAACATATAGTAAGGTAGCTTAAGACCCGTGTGCAGAAAAGTCCCGGCGGAAGCCAAAGTGAGCAGGAGGAAGATCAGTCCCAGGTGGGCCTCCCCCGCGGCAGAGATCACCATGGACTTGCTTACGAAGCCGCTAAAGAGCGGCACCGCCGAGATGGCGAAGGCGCCTACCATGTAGAGGCCGAGAGTGATGGGCATGGTCTTGTAGAGTCCTCCCATTTCGCTCAGTTTTCGCCTCCCGGTCACCTCCAAGACGGCACCGGCTCCCATGAAGAGGAGCCCCTTGTAAAGGATGTGCGCGAAGGCGTGGGCGGTGGCGCCGTTCAGGGCCAGCGCGGTCCCGATGCCTACCCCGCAGACCATGTAGCCAACCTGGCTTATAATATGGTAGGCCAACAGCCGTCGCGCGTCGTTCTCCAGCACGGCGTAGACCACTCCATAGACCGCCATGGCCGCTCCCAACCACACCAGGAGTTCGGTGCCGGCGAAGCCGCGGATCAAGACGTAGACCGCGGACTTGGTGGTGAAGGCGGTCATGAAGACCGCGCCCGTGACGGTGGCTTCGGGGTAGGCGTCCGGAAGCCAGGCCCCTAGCGGCGGGACTGCCGCGTTGAGGAGAAAGGCGATGAGGATCAAGGTCCATGCCATGCTGCCGGAAAACGCTCCCATGTCCCCGAAGGCAAGCGACCCGGTCTGGGACCAGTGGAGTACGATCCCCGCCAGCAGGAGAAGCCCTCCGAAGACGTGGACGAGTAGATAGCGGAAACCGGCTGCAACGGCCGATGGTTTGCGGCGCAGCCACACCAGAAGCGCGGCTGAGATCGCCACCACCTCCCAGAACAGGTAAAGAGAGAGGAAGTCACCCGCAAACGTGACCCCGAGCGCGCCCCCGGCATAGATCAGTGCGGTCACGTGCTGGCCATCGTCCTTCACGTGGAGCGCGTAGACCATGCCCAGGAGGGCCATGAGCGAAAAGACATAGGAAAAAACCAGGCTCAAGCTGTCTACCCGGCCGAAGACGAGCTCTTGACCGAGGAAGCTCGTCACGCCATAGGTTCCAGGCGTCATGAGCAGGCAGTCGATCAACGCCGCGGCAGGCAGGAGGACCATCGCGACGCGCTTGACCCGGCCTTTGAGGAAGGGCAATCCCCAGGCGCCCAGGATCAGCAATAGCCCTGGGTGGATCCAATCTAGTCCTACTACATCAAGAGTCATAGTAGTCCTCGCGGCGCATGAGCCACACTTTCCCCAGGAATTTGGATACCACAATGATCGCCACACAGGAGGCCAACCCAAAGAGAGAGCCCCAGGCGGGAAAGCTCTCGAATGAGAAATGGGAGTGATGGCCGTCGAACGCAAGCGGCAGAACGATCTCCGCCAGAGCCACCGCAGCCAGGCCCACATAGAACCAGCGCTTGATCCAGGCGAAGCGGACTGGATCTTTCAGCTGTCTTTCCAAGAAGTTCACGGCAGTACCCTTCCAGCCAGTTCCAGGATAGGGGTCGGGTAAATGCCCAGGACCAGACTTGCGGCCGCGCTGATCGCCAAGGGCACAACCATCCAGGGGACCTCGCGGACCGGCTCCTGGGTCGGCGGCGCTTCTTCGAAGTAGGCCTTATACACGACCGGACCGAGGTAGGCCGCGTTGAGAAGAGAACTGACCAGGAGCACTCCTAATAGGGTGGAGCTGTGAAGTTCCACCGAGCCGAGGGCCAAGTACCACTTGGAGACGAATCCAGAGGTAGGGGGAATGCCCACCACGCTCAGGGAGGCAAGCGCAAACGCGGCCACGGTCCACGGCATGTTCTTGGCAAGGCCGGACATCTGGCTGACCTGGGTCTTGTGCGTGGAGACGTAAATTGAACCGGCGCAAAGGAAGAGTGTGATCTTCGATACGGCGTGGTTGGTGATATGGGCGATCCCGCCCAGCGCGCCATTTCCGCTTTGAGTCAAGAGCGCGGCTCCCAGGATGATATAGGAGAGCTGGCTCACCGTGGAGAAGGCCAGCCGGGCCTTGAGGTTGTCCTGTCCCAGCGCCAGGAGCGAACCGACCAGGATTGTCACCGAGGCGGCTCCCAATGCCAATTGGTCCGCGCCGATCTCGCGCATGGCGTCAGCGCCGAAAACGAACAGAAAGACACGGAGCGTCGAGAACACCCCGGTCTTGACCACGGCGACCGCATGCAGCAATGCGCTCACTGGGGTGGGGGCGACCATCGCCGCCGGCAGCCAGCTGTGGAGCGGCATCAGCGCATTCTTGGCGAATCCGAACAGGAACAGCGCAAAAATTATATAGAGCAGCATGGGCTGCGACGTGATCTTCTCAAGCGGCAGAATGCCGCCACTGCGAAACTCCAGCGTTCCGGCCACGTTGTAGGTCAGGATTATGGCGGCCACGAGAAGCACTTTGGCCGCACCCAGAAGATAGATGACGTATTTGCGGGCACCGGCCTTGGCTTCGGCCGTCTGCTTGTGACCCACAAGGGGGTAGGTGACCAGGGTCAAGGCCTCGTAAAACAAAAACAAGGTGAACAGGTTGGCCGAGAAGGCCACCCCCAACGTAGCGGAAAGGGCCAGAGCGAAGCAGGCAAAGTAACGGGTTTGAGCGTGCTCTTTGAGCGAACGCATGTAGCCGATCGAGTAGAACGAGGTCAAGATCCATAGGAGCGACGCCCCCGAGGCAAAAAGGAGGCCGAAGGCGTCCGCCCGAAAGGCGAGTTCAATGCCGGGGAGGATCCGGAAGAGCACGCATTCCGGCCTGCTGCCCGCCTGGACCTCCGGGATCATGCCGGCTACCAGAGCGAACATCATGACACCGGCGGCAACGGACCAGAACTCCCTCAGATTGGCCCGACGCTCGCCAGTGCATGCAATGAGTAGCGCGCCCACAGCTGGGACGAGCACTGCCAGCAGAGGCATGACCGAAATCGAGCTACCGGTTGGTTCCACCGCCGTCACCACTTGAGCTGGGTCAGGTCCGCCACGCCGGTCCCGGGTTTGTTCCGGTTCAGGGCGATCACAAGTCCTAGACCGACCCCCACCTCAGCGGCTGCCACAGCGATCACGAAGAGGGCCAGGACCTGGCCGCTCGGGTCATTGAGGTGCCGGCTGAATCCGGCCAGGCTGAGGTTGACTGCATTGAGCATGATCTCGACCGAGATGAGCATCAGGATGATGTTGCGCCGGGCCAGGAAGCCGAACACTCCGATCCCAAAGAGGACAGCGCTCAGTCCCAGAACCACACCCACGGGCACGATCATGATGCTGCTCTTCTCCTGGCGAGCACGACCGCGCCCACGATGGCGGCCAAGAGGACCAGCGAGGCTATTTCGAAGGGCAGCGCGAAGGGACCGAAGAGCGCTGTACCCATCTGCGAAAGGCTACCCAGGGCCGGACCTTCAGCTGCCATAAGCGCTGCAGCCGGTGCGGCCTCAGCACCAAGGGGGTCGAGCGTCTCGATCTGGGCGAACCAGGTCAGAGCCGCGAATCCGAGCCCGGCGGCGGCGGCGAGCGGCCAGTGGGCGCCGAAGCGCGGCCCACCCTCCTCGCCAGGTAAGTCGAGCAGCATCAGGACAAAGATATAGAAGACCAGGATGGCGCCCGCGTACACGATCACCTGTACCGCTGCCAGAAACTCCGCCCCGAGCAACAGGAAGATGCCTGCCACGTGCAGGAAGAGGGCCAGCACCCAGAGCATGCTATGAACGGGATTTTTCCGTGTCACAGCCAGAATTGCGCTCGTGACGCTAGCAGCCGCCATGTAGTAGAAGGCCGCTTGTGCAGTAAAGAGCGTCATTGAATTGGGCAGTTGCCGGAGAGGTATCCCTGGAGGCGGCGGATTGTATGGTCCTCAGTCGTAACGATCGTGTTGACAGTGTCGTTAAGCGACAACATTGCGACGACCTTCTCATCCTCTACGATCAGGAGGTTTCGGCGGCGTTTATCCATCATGGGTTGTATGCACTCATCAATTGTAGCCTACATTGCTGGCTATGATGCCATATGCTACTGATACGGATTTTGATCGCCCGAGGCCTCACTCAACGTAAGGGGTGTGGTGGCGTCTGTCAAGCTGTTCCGACAGTTTTTTCAGATCAATCTCACTTCTCACCGGGATTGACTGAGGCAACCCTCCCTGCAGCCGGAGAGGTACAAACAACGCCCGGGTTCTTCTTGTCTTCAAAGAGGGGTTGGCCGAGCCTCCAGTCTCCCGGCTTCATCGGCATGGTCGGTCTCATTCCGACAGGGTAAATCGACTCACGATTCTCATCCTTAATACACTGGAAATGTCGAGGGCCTGGACCATCAGGAGATCGCGTACTCGTTGAATCTCAATCAGACAAGTGTACGTGTCCTGTTGTTTCGAGCACGCCGAAGACTGAAGGCCCTTCTCAAGAAAGAGGGCTTGGCAGTGGGAGATACGCCGTGAGGACAAAAGAGTGCGAGCATGAGGCGAAAGTGGCCCTAGCCGTTCGGACGGGCGAATGGGAGGATTCTCTGCGAAGGCATGCTTCAGAATGTCACAGCTGCCACGAGCTTGCCACGGTTGCCCAATGGATGAGAACCCTGGCGCGGAGTTCGGGCGCTGATCCCGCAGTCACTGCTTTCACTGAGTATGATTCTCGCCGCCTTAGTCGCGACCTTGACCATCTACCCCATTCTTTCTGAAGATTGAGGGGCCCTGTGTGACAGCTTTTTCGATTCGGGTCTTAGGCCAACAGGCAAGACTCGGCATCTAACTGTGATAAGAGCCTAATCCCAGGCTCTTACCTCCAATTCCTGGTGAGCCCGTCGATTCGGCGGGCTCACCCATTTCTGAGTCTCAGTCCCTCTCAATCGAGCAGCAGGCCGGCAGCGTTCGTCTGCTCAATGACGGTGACCTTTTCCTTGGGAAGCGTGCCCAGAAGATCGGGCAGATCATACTTCTCGAGGGCGCCGTGGACCGTGTTGACCAATTGATTGACGGCCACCTCAGTCTGGACCACGTCGGACCAGGAGACGAGGGAGCGGCGCAGTTCCAGCGAAGCGAACAGGTCAGGCTCCAGAGCCGCCGCGTGGAGGGCAGCCGGACCAGTCTCGCCGATTCCCACGAGATGGATTTTCGCTAGTGCATCCTGGGGTGACGAGTCAGCCAGATAGCGGGCGCAGAGCAGTGCGTCCTCAACCCGCATTCCCAGGTAGGACCTTCCTAGCATGTAGGCTACATAGAAATCCTCCCAGTCGTGACCAAAGAGCGGGCCGTAGCCCCACTTGCCCTTGGGACGCTGGGTTTCACCTACTCCTCTCAGATCGACGGCCAGGACCTCACGCCCTGTCCGGACCAGCGTCTCGATCGGTCCGCCCGGTTGGGCGTCCACCTGCTTCCCCTGGCCGTGTAGGTACAGGACCGTGTCCTGGCTGGGCGTCTCGGGAACGAACCTCAGAGCAGGCAGCCAGATTCCCGGCTCGGGACGCAGAATCAGTTTCTGAATCTCGTATCCCCTACGCTGCAGGGTCCCCACGTTCTCAACCTTCGGGCGGGAAAGTTGATCGAGGGGACGGATGCCGGCCAGGTGTCGAACCTCTCGGATGATTTGTTGCCTGGGAGTCCCTTTCCAGTAGTCCTGTCTCTCGAAGGCTAGTTCCTTGTTCCGATCCCGGTTGAAGTCGAAGACGGAACGAGCTCCTTCCATCAGCTGAACCTGACCCTGGAGGCTGCAGCGGATCGTGGGGAGGCGGGCCCGGTTGAACTCGCTGTAGTCGTTCCCCTGGGCGACCACGAACTCGTCCGTGGTCCCTTCCTCATCGCTCAGGAGCGGGAAATCCGTCTCAGTCACGGCATCGTCGATTCCTACAAGCCATCGTCGCATCCAGCGGGCCATCCCCTCCCGCAGAGGCCGGAAGAAACCATGAACGACGTCGGCTTCCACCAGGTTCACGCGCTCCGGATGTCCCAAGCGTCCGTAGAATCGTTTGGCCTCCCGCAGACTCCTCCAGGACCCCGAGATGTCGAACATCTCGTCGCGGGAAGCGGCGCAGATCAGGGTCGGTTTGGGGGCGCGGATCATGAGGTAGTCGGCGTGTCCCAGTCCTTGCGCGATCTCTCCATAGAGTTGATGTTCCGAGTCTCCCGGTCCCTGGGTCTCGAGCATCTCCTTGACGTGTGTGATGTAGCAGGACGGGGCGGCACAGGCGATCCGCTCGTCCAGTGCCATGAGGTGAGTAGTTACCAGGCCGCCGCCCGAGCTCCCGGTGAGACCGAGACGGTCCGGATCGATATCCTTTCGACTCACCAGATAGTCCAGGCCCCGGATACCGTCCCAGATTCTATAGCTGGCTGCGCTAAGTCCCAGCGGGATCGAACTCGTCGCCACCAGCATGTGTTCGACACCGTTCTCGAATCGGGGTCGCCCATCGGGCCGCAGGACCTGATAGCGCTCGCCCTGACCGATGGGGTCATAGACGAGCGCAGCCATTCCACTATTCGCCAGGAGAATACCGACTCTCTGATAGGTTTTCGAGGACTTCCCGTTGGCTGTGTGACCACAGGCGACCAGGACCGCCGGATGCGGAGGCGGTGTGTCCGGTAGGTACAGCAGAGCCGTGACGTAGTGCCGAGGCCGACTCTCGTAGAGAATCCGCTCGACAGCATATCCTTGACGCTCGTCCCTACGGACTACACGCGCGTTGAGCGGAGTCTTGGCGGGAAAGTGTCCAAGCTGCGCCCGGAGGAAGTCCCGCATACGATCCTGATGAGCTCCTAGTTGCTCTGGAGTCTGGAGCTGTTCGTAGGCGGCTTGACGGCGTTTAAAGGCTTTCTCGGCCTGGGTCAAGAGATAGCGGTAGAGCATCGTGCCGGGCTCTACCTGGCCGATCCGTTCCGGAAGAACAGTCAAGGAGTCGGAGGCCGTCGCTAGCCCTGCGGTGAACGCGCAGGTTATCCAGACTAGGGCCAGGAGCGCCGGTCGTGATCTCATTCTCGATCTCCATGGTCTTGATTTTGGAAGGAACTAGGGTAGAAGATTAGCATGCAGCTAATCTTGGCTCCAGGGCAAAGCGCCGGTTCTGGGACTACCAAAACCTCGGGTGCCAAGTGACAGAGAGAGGAGCCTACAAGATGGTAAGCCAACGCAAGTCTTGTCCCCTACTGACCTTTGTCCTGATCTCCATTTCCAGTCTCTTAGGAGCAAGATGGGGAAATACTCTCCAGGTGGGGGGCGGAAAGCAGCTTTTCGTAGGTCCCTGGGACAAGGAGGGTAGGGACGTCCACCTGGTCGAGTCTATGAAGAATGTGAAGATGAGGATGAACGAGGCCCACGTCACTGGCGAGAAGATCCCAGCGCCTGGACGTGGCTTCATGATGCACGATGATGGCATCTTTCGGCTTTACTACTTGAGCCCGGGTGTTGAGTGCGATGGTGCCTTCCAGAAGCTGAACTGTGGTCTACTGCGCTACGCCGAATCGGATGACGGATCCAGCTGGCGGAAGCCCAACCTTGGTCTCTATGAGTGGCATGGGTCTCGGGACAACAACATACTTTTTCCCAACGACCAGTTCCGCTATGCGATCTCGAGTGCGGGTGTCAACACGGTTTTCGTCGACCCGAATGCCAAGGACCCGAGCCAGAAGTACAAGATGGCCGTCAAGTTGTCACCTCCGAACGACGGCATCCTGGGCGGCCTCGAACCGCTCCCCGACGGGAAGGGCAAGTATGGTTTCGCTTCCGCCGATGGTATCCATTGGACCCGAATCACCGGGAAGCTGGGTACCTCGGGAGACGGTGGCTTCAGGCCCTTTTGGGACGATCGTCTCGGCAGCTACGTTGCGTACAGCCGAGTCAAGACCTTTTACGATCCGCGTCAAGAGGAGTACTACGGCCGGGTCTACGACAACCGGCCCAACAACTGGCTTTCCCGGCTCCTGCGTCTGGGAAGATCCACCTCAAAGGACTTCGTCCACTGGAGCAAGGAGGAGATCGTCATGGCCCCAGATGCGTTGGACGAAGCAGACTCGGAAGCTCCGAACCGGGTGGACTTCTACAGCATTCCAATCTTCAAGTACACGCCGGACATCTATGTTGCGCTGCCCTCCATCTACAGCCATTGGAAAGCCTTTGTCGGCAAAGACGGTAAGCTCGCCCAGCTTCCGGGTACGATCGATGTACAGCTAGCTACCAGTCGGGACGGGATCCATTGGAATCGGACACCGGAGCGGAGACCCTTTATCCGACTGGGTCCCCAGGGGAGCTTCTGGGGCGGAATGGTTTTCGTCAGGGAACCACTCGCATTTCGGGTGGGCAATGATCTGCACTTCTTCTTCGAGGGTTGGAAGAAGGCGCACAACGATCCCACCCGAACCGGACCGGCGTCCTGGGGAAGAGCCACGTTGCGGCCAGACGGATTCTTCAGCGCCGATGCAGCCTACACCGGAGGCGAGCTGACCACGCGAACGCTCGTCTTCTCCGGGAGCAAACTGCAGCTGAACCTGGCTACCGGGGCAGGCGGTACGGTTCGGGTAGAGATCCAGGACACTTCGGGCCACCCCCTGGAAGGGTTCGACGCCCAGGATGCGGACGAGATCAACGGAAATCACCTGCAGATCCACGCCAGCTGGAGGAGCAGCCCGAGCGTTGCTTCGCTGGAAGGAAGAAAGGTGCGGCTGCGGTTCCTGATGCGAGATGCGAGCCTGTATTCGTACCAGTTCGTTCGCTAGGCTGGGCCGAAATCGAAGAGGGAAAAATTCCAAGATACAAGATACAAACAAATTCCAAATCGCAAATCCCAAGATACAAAAGGAGATTCGAAATAGTCTCCGAATGCCCCAGATCCCGAGACCGTCCGCCCGAGGTGTTGCCCCTTCTATGTCCACGCTGAAACTGAGGGGAGCTAGCATGCGCCATGTCACGTTTTTTGGAACACGTTCTTACACCGAAGGTGTTATTGCGTGTAGCCCAGGGTTGCAATGCGAAGCGAGCTACCCTGGGTCCAGGTTGGTCAAGAAAGCGCCCTACCCCAACGGGGGTATTGCCGCAATTGGAGCGTTTGGGGGTCTGAGAGATGCGTCGCCAAATCCTAGCTTCGTTCTCGAATGGGGCCAGCTGCTGGGGGTGGGACCAACTTGAAGCTTCATTTGATCTTTAGGTCAAGGAAGCCTGAAGCGCAAGCGAGGGGTTGGGAATCCGCTGCAACAATTCAGGTCATCCGTGGCTCTTTTCTTGTCTCAGATCAGTTGCCCTCTTGGTGAAACATCTCTCAAGTCCCCAACCCCTCGCTCGCGCTTCAGGCTTCCATGGCTCGGGAAGTTTCTTGCTCGAATCGGGCCAGCACCGCTGGGGGCCCCACTAAGCTGCAACTTCATTTGCCGATCGGATGGAAGAAAGACGCACGCAGTAACGTCCGACGTATAATCACTTTCCGGGTGAACTCAGACGACAGACTACTTCAAATCTCCCGTTTTCTTGCTTCAATCCTATTGGCCGGGCTTGCTGGGTGTCAGGAGACCAGCCAATCTGATCGCCGTGGGGACGCCGGTGCCGCGGACCTCAAGCCGGGGTTGCGGGCGACCTACAGGGACGGACGGCAAAGCGTCCGTCTGGTTACAACCTCACCCAACTTTTACCTGAGCAGCAAAGAGTCCCTGCATCCCTCTCTTGACATTGACTTTGAGGCGGACTGGGAGGGAGTGCTTTCGATTCTTGAGACGGGCCACTATCAATTCGAGAGCTCCGCCGAGTTGGAAATTGGAGGAGAGAGGATCGGCGACGGAGCAATGCGCCTTGTTTCGGGTCTGCACCGTGTGAAGATACATTACCGTCGCCATCCCGGACCCGCCCAACTTCGGCTGCAGTGGAAATCGGAACATTTCCTACTGGAGCCGGTCCCCTCCAGAGTCTTTTCCCACAGCGGGGATGAGGGTCTCGATCTGGACCAGGATCGAGTCGAGCTGGGGCGTGACCTGGTTGAAAGCCGGGGATGTCTCAACTGTCACGAGAGTGGGTCGGCTTCCCTGGATCGTCGCGGCCGTCCCGACCTGAGTGGAGTGGGTGGTCGACTCAAGCCTTCCTGGATCTACCAATGGTTGCTCGATCCGACCGCGGTCCGCTCAGACGCGACGATGCCAGCCTTGCTGGACCCGCAGTCGGCCAAAGACGTCGCCGCTTTTCTTTCCTCCTTGCAGATAACCAAACCTCCGATGCGAGAAGTCGGTCCCTCGAAGCAGGATGCGGATCGAGGCCAGGACCTGTACTCATCCCTGGGATGTATGGCCTGCCATTCGGCGGAGAGCCTTTCCCTGGAAGCAGTCGGGTCCAAGATGAGCGTCGAGAGCCTGGCCGAATACCTCAAGGATCCCCTTGCTCATAGCCCTGGGAGCCTGATGCCTTCGATGCATTTGAACGATCAGGAGGCGTTTCAGCTGGCCGCCCACCTGACCCGATCAAGAAAGAATTGGTTGGAAGAGAGTGTCGAGGGAGGGAGCGAAGCCCGCGGTAAGTTCCTGCTTCTGTCGTCGGGTTGTCTGTCCTGTCACGACCTGAGTGGGCGTGAATCTGATCCCGATGAAGGTCGGGCGACCGCATTGGAGGAGCTGTCTCTCGACAGCGGGTGCCTGTCGCAGACACCCGGTCCACAACTACCTCGGTATCGTCTGGACAAAGTCCAGCGTGCTGCCATTCGGGCCTTTCTGGATGCACAGAAAAAATCGCCCGACATCAGTCCCGCACCGGTTTACGACTTCTATAGACGGCTGCGTCGACTCCGCTGCACGGCTTGCCATCAGCTGGATCATCTGAGCGACGGCTGGACGGGAGTACCAGTTCTCACTGCCGGCGGAGAAAAGCTCCAGCCAATGTTCTTGAAGCGGGTCCTGCTGGAGGATGTCCGACTGCGGAGCTGGCTCTCCATCCGTATGCCTCAGTACGATCGGGGACACGTGGAGCCCTTCACCGAAGCGTTCGCCAAGGCCTCGGGTCTCGACCCCTCCTCCCCCAGGGTTGAGCCAGTCACGTCCCAGGCACAGTTGGGGCGAGGGCTGAAGCAGCTGGGCCGGGACGCAGAGGAGGGCGGATTGGGCTGTGTTGGATGTCACGACTGGGGCGATCATCAAGTGTCGGGTGAACGAGGACCGCAGCTGGTACAGGCCGCCCTTCGGCTGCGCTACGAGTGGTACCGACGCTTCATGTTGGATCCTAGCAGAATCCTTTCCGGGACCTCTATGCCGGCCCACTTTACGGACATCGAGCAGGAGGAATTCGATGCAAGCACCCAGGATATCTGGGCCGCACTCGGAGTAGACGCAGCGGGACCCCTGCCAGGCGGTTTAGCCCCGGGGCCAGATCCCTGGGCGGCAGAATCCCGGCCACGCCCCTCACGTCGATCTGTGCTCGTTCGTGCTTACATGCCGGAGGCGACTCCGGCGGCGATCGCGGTGGGAATGCCCGGTGGGATCTCATACTGTTTCGATGCCGGTTCGTGTCGGCTGCTCTACGCCTGGAAGGACGGATTTCTCGATCTCGAGGAAACCCTGCAAAAGAAGATAGGGGCGGATGGCTTCACTCCCACGGCTCAGATCGAGGGGAGGCGCTTTTTCCAGTCGACCCGCTTTCCGTTTATGGCGGGTTCTTCCGATCGCCAGCTCCGGATCCGCTTTCGAGGATACCAGTGGAAGGATGGCTCACCAGAGTTTCACTACCAGGTGGGCGGAGCCAGCGTCTATGAGCGCGTGCTCCCGATCAAAGAGGCGGCCGGCTTTCGTTGGCGGTTCCGGATTGAGCGAGTCGATACCCCACTGCGCTTCGCGGCGAACCTCGAGGGGCCGGTCGAGATCGTCTCGAGTTCGGGGATAGCCCAACAAGGGAGCGTCCATATTCCGATCGAAGCGGATGTTCGCTTCGAGATCATGGTGCGGATCAAGGGGGAGAGATGAAATCCTGCTCCCTGTTTCTTGTCCTGTTGGGGACAGTCCTCTTCTGCCAGATTCCCGCTATAGCCCAGGTTTCCCGGACCAGTTATCGGGTCGAGATGGTGGAAACACCTGCGGGAATTGCACCCGAGGTCAGCGGGATCGAGTTCGACCCATTCGGTTGGCTGGTCGCCTGTTTTCGTCGAGGAGGCATCTATCGCAGGGACCCTGCAACCCGCCGCTGGAGCCAGTTCGCATCCGGGTTTCAGACTCCCATGGGAATCACGGCGGGGGGTGAGGGCGAATACTTCGTGTCCCATCTTCCCGAGTTGACTCGGGTTGCCGACACCGACGGCGATGGAAGGGGCGACTTCTACGAGACAATCGCCGATCAGTGGGGGATGTCGGGTAACTATCATGAGTTTACCTATGGATTGGTCCGAGATCGGGAGGGGAACTTCTACCTCGCCCTGGGATCCGCTTCCTCGGGTGCTCCCAGGCTGCCGGTGAGGGGAATCCTGACAAAGCGGGGCAAGAAGGCAAAACGACCGGTTGCCGGTACGGTGGCTAGGGTCGGACACCACTCGCCGGTTTCCTATCGGGGCTGGGTAGTCAAGATCACGGCGACGGGACGTTTCATCCCGATCGCGTCCGGGCTTCGACAGCCCAACGGTCTGTGCCTCAACCAGGAAGGAGAGCTGTTCGTCACGGACAACCAGGGTGACTGGGTGGGAACCTCGCCCCTGCACCACGTGACAGAGGGGGATTTCCATGGGCATCCCGGCTCGCTGAACTGGCATCCCGATTTCCGCGACGTGGATCCGGTCGACGTCGAGATCGAGACGCTGTCCCAGCGGCGCAAGCTGCCGGCGATCCAGTTCCCTCAGAATGACATGGCGGGGTCGCTGGGACAGCCTCTGCAGGATCTCTCAGGGGGCAAGTTTGGTCCGTATAGCGGACAGATGTTCGTAGCCGACTGGACCTATCCCCGAATTCACCGAGCCTATATCGAGAAGGTAGGAGGCGAGTATCAGGGAGCGTGTTTCCCCTTCGTCGAAGGGCGCGGACTTCGAAAAGGGGGCATCCGTCTCGCGTTCTCCCCCGACGGCGACCTATACGTGGCACAGACGTCACGAATCTGGGGAGCCGGAGAAGGCCTACAGCGAATCGTCTGGACCGGCACAACCCCGATGGACATCCGCGAGATGCGGCTGACCAAGAGCGGATTCGACCTGATCTTCACGAAAGCAGTTGATCCCAGGACTGCAGCCGATCCCAGCGACTATTCGATGATCCACTACTATTACCGCTATCATGCCGACTACGGCTCCCCCAAGACGGATGTCACTCCGGTTCCGGTCGAGAAGGTGTCTATTTCAAGAGATGGACACAGGGTCTCTCTTCACCTCAATAGCATGGTGGAGGGACGCGTCTATGAACTGCGTCCAGGAAAAAGGATCCGTTCCAAAGATGGGGAACCGCTCGTGACCCGGCTGGCAGCCTACACCCTGAACCGCCTGCGGAGATAGGTCGAGCTTCGTTGATTCAAGACCTGGCGCTGGCCCCATTCGAAAAAGAAACTTGGATTGCCTCTGCGATGATCCTCGCTAGCACCCTTGACAGAGCCGTGACCGTGAGGGAGCGGGATCCGACATCTTGATGTCGGAAATAATGCGCTCCGGACGGAGAGGCGCCCTGGTAGATGGCCAAAGGGGATGCGATCTGTGATCAGATCCCGCTCCCTCCGGTCACGGCTCTGTCAAATGGCGACTATTGTATGATCTCGAAGTTACCTGCCTAGGACATCCTTCGACATGTGCATGGCGACGAACATGTGGGGGACGTCGACCACCGCACCGATCTTCAGGTCGCCTGCCAGGGAGCAGAGGACGTAGGCTTCTTCGCGGTCCATTCCCTGGGTGTTCTCGAGGTAGTCGATCATGTAGCGGGTAGCCTTGCGGGCAGCTTCGTCAATCGTGGTGGCGAAGGCGGTGACGGCGTAGTAGTCGGCCGTTTCGTATTGCGGTTCCCGGATGGGATGGCTGTTCTTGATGACCTCGACCTCGTAGACGATTCGCATGGGAGCTTCTACGGCCGTCCCACAGACCTCTCCCATGCCTTGAACCGCGTGGGTGTCGCCTATGGAAAACAGAGCGCCCTCGACGAAGACCGGAAAGTAGACCGTGGTTCCGGCGACGATGTTGGGGTCATCCATGTTGCCGCCATTCTCTCGCGGAGGAATGGTACTCAGCATTTCCTCGGTCGCTGGCGCTACACCCATGACCCCTGGGAAGGGCCTCACGGGGATGCGGATCCGGTCGTTGAATTGGACGTGGGTAGTGTCTCCACCGAGTTTGAAGGTCCGCAGCCAGGAGTCCTGGAACTCCTCAGCCAGAAATCCGAAGCCGGGTACGATCGCCGACCAGGCCCAGTCGCCGAGCTCGATTTCGTGAAGTGTGACGGCCAGGACGTCACCGACACCGGCACCCTCTACGTAGACGGGGCCGGTCAGCGCATGAATTAGATCGGAGTTCACTTTCTCCCAGTCTGCGGCAGTCGAGCCGAGGTCGAGCTGGTGGCCCGTCGCTTCCTGTGTGTGTGCCTGGACTACCGCTCCTGAAGGTACCCGCAGCACCGGTTCGATGGTGCTCGAGAACTTGTTATGGGTCTGATCCGCAGTGACGAAGTATTCGGCTTTGGGTATGGGTTTCGCTTCGACCGGTTCGGTAGGAGGCTCGGAACGGGCGCAACTCACTGAGTAGAGTAGGACGAAAGCAGCAAACTTCTTCATGAAATGAGGCCTCCTCCGCACTACTCTAGTTCTCCTTGGTCGCATTTGCCAGGGCGTCGGAAGCATCGACTGTTACCCCATAGCCAAAGCTGCGGAGAACAAGCACGGGGCGACTGGTCTTGCCGTTGTGGGATGAAGGTGCTAGATTCCGAGCCCAAGTCCTGAGGAACGAGATTGCCTGACACGATCGAGGTACGGCCTCTCTCCATTCTGATCGGTGCCGAAATTGGCGGCGTCGACCTGACCCGCCCACTCCAACCGGACGTGGTCCACGAGATTCGCGATGCCTTCCTCCAGTGGAAAGTCGTCTTCTTCCGTGAACAGCACCTCGATCATCGCCAACACATTGCATTTGCCCGACAATTTGGGCAGTTGACGGTCGGACACGCGGTCTTTGGGCATGTTGAGGACTATCCAGAGATCTACTCGGTGGCCAAACATCGCGGCACGGAGCGCTTCAAGGGCGAACCGCTGATTCTACCCTGGACCGGTTGGCACAGTGACATTACGGCTGCACACAACCCGCCCGCCGCCTCGATCCTGAGGGGCGTAGAAGTGCCCCCCTACGGAGGCGATACGCAGTTTACGAACCTCGCAGCCGCCTACAAGGGACTGTCTCCGCCGCTGCGTGGTTTTGTGGACGGGCTCCGAGGTGTTCACCGCTTCAACCCGCCTGGTGAGAAGACCACCGAACAGTACGATCAGCAGCTGCTTGAGAGAATGCTCATCAGCGAGCACCCCCTGGTCACGGTGCATCCCGAGACGGGGGAGCGTCTGCTCTATGTGAGTCCCGGATTCCTCACCTCAATTGTGGGATTGACCCCCCGGGAGAGCCAGCGACTGCTCGAGTTGCTCTGGGAGCACGTGATTCGCCCTGAATACACGGTCCGGTTCAGGTGGGAACCGGGTAGCATTGCGTTCTGGGATAATCGAGCCACCGCCCATCTTCCGCCCACAGACATCTTTCACTCCGACTTCGAGCGCCAGTTTTACCGGGTCACGCTGGTGGGCGAGGTCCCAGTAGGTGTCGATGGCACTCCTTCCAGGTGCATAGAAGGGGCTCCCATCTTGGCGGTAGACGTTGGGTAGAAGCTATACCCGGTTCCCGTGGAGTTTCTTCGGTTCTGGGGATTCCTGGATCGCTGTGGTGGCTTTGCTCTTTTGTGTCGTGGAGTCGAGTCCTGGCCGGGTTCCCGAGTTCTTCAGCGTCATCCACTCCTCCCCGAACAGCGCTCCGAGCCAGTATCGAGACGTCAGAGGGCAGCCTCTCCCCTTCCAGCAGGAGAAGGAGCTCTTAGATTTCCTGCGCACGGGGCTTATTACGGTTCTGGGCAAAGTCGGAGAAGGGATAACCGGAGCGCGCAAAGTGCTGGTGCAGAAGGACGATCTGCGTGTCCACGCTATCTTTCGTGACGTCAGAGTAGCCCGGCAGTCCGGATCTGGTGAGAACTCCATTCAGCTTCGTGACGACTGCATCTTAGAGTGCGCGGCCTATGAGTTGAATCGATTGCTGGGTTTGGACCTTGTGCCGCCCGTTGTGGAGCGAAAAGTGCGAGGAAAACTAGGAACGCTGCAAGTCTGGATCGAAGGTGCCGAAACAGAAAAGAGGCGAAAGAAGAGGGGCGCGCCAGCTCGAGACAAGGTGAGCCTGGAACGACAGGGACAGATCATCCTGATCTTCGACAACCTGATTCTCAACGACGACCGAAACAGCGGAAACATTCTGCACGGCCCTGACGGAAAAGTGTGGATGATCGACCACACGCGTGCGTTTCGAGTCAATGGGGAACTTCCCTATCCAGGCGCTGTGGAGTCTTGTGAAACGACGCTCTGGAGGAGACTAAGAAGCCTCAAGGCGAGTGAGCTGCGGAAGACACTGCATCCGTATCTGCGGCCTGCTGAAGTCCAGGCCTTGATCGAGCGAAAGAGACAGTTGGTCGCACTCATTCAAGGTATCATTGATCAAAAGGGTGAAGAGGTCGCTCTTTTTACAGTCAATTAACAAATCGTGATGTCGTATCTTTCGTGCCGCACACTTGTTTTTCTCAATACTCTTCTGCTGATAACGGTAAGTCCTGCCGCCGGGCGCGGCGCCCAGGATGTTTGGACCGGTGTAGAACGCATCGTTGCAATCGGTGATATCCATGGCGACTACGATCACTTCCTGGTTCTGCTCCGATCGGCCGGACTCATCGACGAAGAGGGACACTGGTCGGGTGGTGAGACCCACCTGGTTCAAACCGGCGATGTTCCCGACCGGGGACCCGATTCACGTAAGGTCATGGACCTGCTCAAGAAGCTGGAAAAGGAGGCTCGGAAGGCCGGGGGCCATGTCCATGCCCTGATTGGGAACCACGAGGCCATGAACGTTTATGGGGATGTTCGGTATGTAACACCCAAGGAATTCGCAGCTTTTCGGGGTAAGAATTCAAAGCGGCTAAGGGAGGATTACTTCAAGGCAGTAGTGAAGAAAGCCAAGCAGGGAAGTGTGACCGGTGAACTTCCGGTTTCAGAAGCCTCCTTTCGCACGGAATGGGAGTCGGAACACCCACTCGGGTACTATGAGCACGTTTCCAATTTTGCTCCCAACGGAAAGTACGGGAAGTGGATCCGAAGCCACAATACCGTAGTCAAGATCAACGGCATCCTCTTTCTTCACGGAGGTATCGGCCCCAAATATGCCACGGTCTCGGTTCGAACAATCAACGAGACCATCCGAAAGGAACTGAAGCTGGACCTCAACCGCTTGATGCTCGAGGGGGCGATGATTCTCGATCCCGAAGGTCCTCTCTGGTACCGGGGTCTGGTGCCGGAGAGTGAAGAGGCGATGAGTGCTCAGCTCCCGAGCATTCTCAGAAGCCACGAAGCGGAGAGAATGGTGGTTGGGCATACCTCCCGGATCGGTGCCATCATGCCCTACTTCGACGGACGAGTGCTGGCGATCGATGTGGGGATCTCGAAGTATTATGGTGGCCGTTTGGCCTGCTTGGTGATCGAGGATGGAAAGACCTATGCTCTCCATCGTGGAGCCAAGCTGGAATTGCCTTCGCGCCGTGGTGAGGCCTTACTGTCCTATCTACGCGAAGCTTCCGCCCTCGATCCAAGTCCATCCCCGCTGCTGCCCACGATTGGTGCACTCGAAGCAGCGGTAATGGCACCAGCTGGACACTAGCAAGAGCGTCGGATTAGTGGAGCCCCCAGGATCGCTGGCCCCATTCGAGAAAGAACTTCCCGAGCTCAGTTTTCGCATTAATCGGTGCCTTGGACGTGGAAACTTTCAATTGAAGTTTCAGGTTAGCCCGGCCACCGGCTACGCCGGATCGTACAGGAAAGAAACTTTGTCTGTCTTCACCTTGATCAGTATTTTGCCAGCGAGATCAACAGAGCCGCGCGCGACTGTCAGGGTCTTTAAAATAGAGTCAAGTTCCGAGGAGAGAGCGGACCACAGCACAATTTTCAAGCGAAAGCCCAATGACGTTCCAGTTGACAATGACCCCCAGGCACGAATCGGATCATCCCAGAAAGAAACCTCTGGCTCAATAAACGGAGAATGGTGCAGCTGACCGGTCGCTCCTCGGAAATGGGGTCCACCTTGCAGACACGTCAAGTCGCTCGCGGCTCTGTTGACTGCGGCTGTTTCCGGTACTGCTCGCTATGCAAGTTTCAGGCGCCTGACGGGAGCCCTCCTTCAACCTCGACGTTGAGCTAGAAGTTTTTTACGAGTGGGCACGAGGTTGGGTGTCTCCCTCTACTCTTTCCTGGACGCCGAACTTGTCTCAGCGAAGGATCTCGGTTACCACGCGTCCGTAGACATCTGTGAGGCGGAAGTCGCGACCGCTGTAGCGGTAGGTCAGCTTTTTATGGTCCAGTCCCAGCAGATGGAGCGTGGTCGCATGTAGGTCGTGGATGTGGACCTTCTGCTCGACGGCACGGAAACCATATTCGTCGCTGACGCCATAAACCATACCGCCCCGTACTCCACCGCCGGCCACCCAGGAGCAAAATCCGTAGGGGTTGTGACCCCGACCGTAGCTGTCGGTGCCCTTCTTCCCATCGGAGAGATCTTGGAAGTGGGGTGTCCGCCCGAACTCGCCGGACCAGATCAGGAGCGTGTCGTCGAGCAGTCCTCGGGTTTCCAGGTCCGTGATCAAACCCGCGATCGGCCTGTCGACTGCTTTACAGCGTGCCGGTAGTCCGGAGAGTATCTTGGCGTGATGATCCCAACCGCTGTCGGTGATCTGAATGAAGCGGACGCCCGCCTCAGCGAAGCGGCGAGCGAGAAGGCACTGCCGCCCAAAATTGTCGGTTTCCTTTTCACCGATCCCGTAAAGGTCCAGCGTCGCTTTCGACTCTCTCGAGAGGTCAGTGACGGCGGGAGCCTCCGACTGCATTCGAAAGGCCAGTTCAAACGACTCGATGAGTCCCTCCATTCGCCTGTCCGTTTGGAGTCTCTCGAGGTAGCCCCGATTCATCTGCTGGACCAGATCCAGTTGATGTCTCTGGAGCTCACGCGGAAGGCTGGGATCTTCCAGAAAGCGGAAGGTCGCATTCTTGGCGTCACGAGGCCCTGTATTGCCCAGCGCCGTACCCTGATAGATAGCTGGCAGGAAGGCGTTCCCGAAAAGCTCGGCACCTCCATTGTCGCCCGCCAGTTTCGGACAGATATTGATAAAGCTGGGTAGATTCTGGTTTTCGGTCCCCAGCCCGTAGCCGATCCAAGCTCCCATCGAGGGACGAATCAGCTGGGTCGCTCCGGTATGCAGCTGTCTGGACGCAGGAGCGTGCGCCTCGCTGTCGGCCTGCATGGCGTTGAGCACACAGAGCTTATCGACGTGGTTTCCAAGATGCGGCAGCCAATCCGTCATCATCAGCCCCGACCCGCCTCGGCGACTGAATGGTGAAATCGGTCCCATCAGACGGCTGTTATGGTAGCCAACGGTGTCCCGATTTCCAGGCATTTGGTAGGGCAGGCGTTCGCCGCTCTCTTTCATCAGGCGGGGCTTGTAGTCGAACAGGTCCATTTGGGAAGGGCCGCCCTCCATCCACATGAATATCACCCTCCGGGCACGCGGAGGGAAATGAGGCGCTTTGGGAGCCAAAGGGTCGCCGGCCGCCACAGCCTGCTCGGTGCACATGGCGGCAAGAGCCACTGAGCCAAAGCCACAGCCGGTGGTTTGCAGAAACCTACGGCGACTCAGGTTTCGGTCAGAATTGAGGATCATGGAGCATCACCCTCGAAACAGGAATTCGTTCGAGACGAAAACAGCATGACAGTACCGGGACCACGCCTCTCTGCGTGGTTTGTCAGGTCTTTCCGGCAAGACGGCCAGATCCCGTTCAAAACGCGCCAGAAACTCGAGCGCTCGGGTCACTTCTGGTTGTGTCACAGGACGGTTTAGAACCTTCAAGAAAAGATGCGCGATTCGTTGGCTGTCGTCAAGTCCCTTGTTGTCCAACAGAGACTCGGCTGTAAGAAGAGCTTGTCGCTTCACAAAAGGTGAGTTCATGAGGTAGAGGCCCTGGGTGGGAACGGTGGTGACGGAGCGAGCTCCAGTCGTCTCGTCTGGATTGGGGAAATCGAAGAGGTCCAACAATTCGAGTTGTTGGAGCTGGCTTTTGCGCACGGTCGGCAAGTAGACGGTTCTTCGCCGCAGCACGTCCTCGCCGAGCTTGGCGTCCTTGGTGAGAGATTCCGGAAAACCAAACCCGATGTTGTCAAGAGAACCCAGCGGCAGCGAGGGTCCTCCCCGGGCCAGATCCAGGCGTCCACTGATGGCCAGCAGCGAGTCGCGAAACGTCTCCGCTTCCAGTCGGCGGCGATGGGCACGCCACAGCAGCCGGTTGTCGGGATCCATGGCGTGGCCGTCGTCGTTGTGGTTGCTGCCTTGCCGGTAGGTGCTCGTCAGCACGATTTCCCGAATCATGCCCTTGACGGACCACCCCTGTTGGACGAAACGCGAGGCCAGGTAGTCGAGTAGTTCGGGGTGAGACGGCGCTGCGCCTTGAGTGCCAAAGTTGTCCACGGTGCGCACCAATCCGGCACCGAACAGGTGATGCCAGATCCGGTTCGCCATCACCCTGGCTGTGAGCGGATTGTTGGCATCGACCAGCCAGTCGGCCAACTCGAGGCGGCCACTCGATCGGACATAGCTACCTTTGAAATCCCTACGGTTGGCGATTTGAGGTGGTTCCACCGAAGTCAGCGAGAGGAACCCCCTGGGAACCGACTCTCCCAGACTGTGTGGATTTCCGCGGATGTTGATGTGGCAGTCCTCGGGCACATCCCGGTCCGCCGTGGCAATCGCCATAGGAGGGCCGGGACGGTTGAACTCCACCAGCAGGACCTGCTGCGCCGCTTGCTTGAGTGTTTTTTCGCTTTCCTCGATTTCCGTCTTGAGCTGATCCTTCTTCGCTGAGTCGGTCGCCTCCTGGAGAGCTTTCCGTCTGTCGGCAAGTAGTTTCTCTTCGGCTTTGAGCGCTTCTCGATTGGCCAGGGCCTCTGCCAGGTCCTTCTGATACTGTTTCATGGCAGCCGACCGATGCCTGAGCTCGATCGCGGTCTCGGGCAGCAGCACTCGGTTGACGTCGCTGAAGACGCCGGTCTTGCGACCGTTGAGCGTCCTCGTACTCCGGAGTATTCCGGCCATGGCGTAGTATTCATCGGTGGGGACGGGGTCGAATTTGTGATCGTGGCAGCGTGCACAGCCGAGAGTCAGTCCCTGAAAAACCCGGCCTAACCGATCGATCTGTATATCGACTACATCCATAGTCAGCTGCTCTTTATCGGCATCCACCAACGCCCAGGGTCCAATCGCCAGGAAACCGGTCGCCACGATCTGCTCGCGACGCTGCGCATCCGTTTGCCAGTCGAGTACGTCTCCCGCGATCTGTTCGCGCACAAAACGATCGTAGGGTTTGCCGCTGTTGAAGGCCTGGATAACATAGTCGCGATACCTCCAGGCCTCCTTGGCTGGAATGCGACGCCCCTTGCCCAGGGTGTCCGCATAGCCTGTCAGGTCGAGCCAATGTCGACCCCAGCGCTCGCCGAAATCAGGAGATGCCAAGAGCCGGTCGACGACTCTTTCAAAGGCCTGCTCCGAATCGTCTCGTTCGAATGCTTGGATGGCCTGGGGATCAGGTGGCAATCCACTGAGATCGAAGTAGATCCGCCGTAGAAGGGTGTAGCGGTCGGCTCGTGGCGAGGGCCCCAAGCCCTTGGCCTCGAGTTGCGCAAGGATGAAATGATCAATCGGCTGGCCGGACCAGCCGTTCTTCCGAACGGCTGGTGGTGCTGCTCTGCTCACCGACTGCCAGGCCCAGTGGTCGAGACTCGCCTCAGGGGTGTCCGGCTTTGCCTCTGCGGGATTGTCTGTGGCCGGTTCATGTTCCGGCCAAGGGGCTCCCAACTGGACCCATTTGACGAGAACCTCGATCTGATCTTCCGATAGCCTACCCGTGGGTGGCATCTCGAGGTTCCTGTAACGGACCGCCTGAATGAGTTGGCTCGCCTCCGGGTCCCCGGGAACAATCACCGGTCCGCGGTCGCCCCCTTTCAGCACACCAGCCCGGTTATCGAGGCGCAGATTTGCGAACGGTGTGCTGGCCTGCGCGCTGTGGCAGGGGTAACAGTTCTCCACAAGAAGCGGCCGAACCTCGGATTCAAAAAACCTTTCTTGCGCCGCCATGGATGGAGGGGTCGCCTCTGCTTGATGAAGGGAGGTGACGAGTGCCAGTAAGAGCGCTAGTCGGGACAAGGGCGGACTGGCCACGCACAATCGATTGGTATTCAAGTCAAGGGCCCCCTCCCGACCTTTAGCCAAGAAGTGCGAGCGGGCTTGAGGAGGCCACCACGACAGGCGTATACCAGAGGCGAACACCGATGCGGTGGGCAGGCTCCACAGCCTTGACCTCGATTTTCTTGGACTTAACGATATTCCTATCCCTAGTTTAGCCACAAGGAATGCGAATCTCAACTTCCGCTCACTTGGGACAGGACTTGCGGCCCGGTGTGCCACGGCTTACCCTCTGGGATAGCCAGAGAAGCTGGTCGAAGCAACTGCACCAGTGACGTCGGAGCTGGCTGCAGCGGCTCACAAATGAACAGTCCGGACCGCACAGAAATGCAGGTCACGGTGAGTGGGAGGGTGGGTTCTACGATCGGTGCCTCGACAGCCTCAACTCCAGGTTCGAAGCGCATGCCGGCCTGGCGTGTCGGCCAATTGCCCCAACCGCCTGCTTTCAGAATGCGGAACTGGGTGTCCATGCTGGGGCCCGGACTGTTCATGGCAGGGGCGGCGATCGGCGGCGGCGAATGGCTGACCGGACCTGTCATCACGGCTCGTTATGGCGGGGGGCTGCTTTGGCTCGCTACTCTCAGTATCCTCGGGCAGGCCCTCTACAACGTGGAAGTGAGCCGCTACACACTCTACACCGGCGAACCTATCTTTGCGGGCAAGCTCCGCACTCTTCCCGGACCGGTCTTCTGGGTGCCGGTCTATCTGCTGTTCGATGCCAGCGCGTTTTTCCCCTACCTGGCCGCCAGCGGCGCGATTCCCCTGGTGGCTCTGCTTCGAGGGGAGATTCCCGATCCCGCCAACAACCCAAGTGACGAGTTTGTGATCAGATGCGTATCGATTGGCATCTTTTTGGTGTTCATGATCCCCTTGATCGTTGGAGGGAAGATCTACAACTCGATCAGAGTACTCATGACCTCCAAGATCGTTCTGGTCATGGGATTCTTGCTGCTGCTGGTGTGCCTGTTTTCTACCCTGGAGACGTGGGCCGAGATCACCAGTGGCTTCTTCAAGTTTGGCAACGTTCCCATTCGGCGCAGCGAAGACGCGAACCTCAATAACCTCCTCGACGAAGGAGAAGATTGGGATCGCGATGGCAGGCTGGATGGAATGGAGCCCTCACTCGAGCTGCAGTTCGACACCGACGGCGACGGCAGGGCGGATGCCACCGACGCCGACCAGGATGGACAGCCGGATCCAATGGCTGCCATCACCACTGGAGGTGAGGTCGGCTTTTGGCCCGATCTGGACGACAACGGAAAGCCCGACGAGTATCTGAGGGTCGACACCTCCGGTGATGGCAATCCTGACCGGATGGTGTTCTTCGATCAGGACAGGGACGGCCGACTCGACCCATTTCTGGACATCGACGGTGATGGGACCCGTGACGGAGACAACCCGGACAATGTCTTCGCTGCCCTGATTGAAGGGCGTCCTCTCCCGGACATGGACTTCAGCATTCTGATGTTCCTTTGTGCACTGGTGGCCATCTCGGGCAACGGAGGCCTGGGGAACTCATCGGCCAGCAACTATACCCGTGAGCAGGGCTGGGGGATGGGAGCTCATGTGGGTGCCATTCCCAGCATCATCGGAGGACGGAAAGTCCAGCTTTCGCATCGGGGCATGGTCTTCGAGCCGAGCGCCGAAATGCTCCCGCTCTGGCGCAGGTGGTTTCGCTTCGTGGTCCGTGACCAATGGGCTGTCTGGATGCCCAGCTGTTTCGTCGGTATCGCCCTGCCGGCGATGTTGTCTCTCATGTTCCTGCCCAGGGGCTTCTTCCTTGACGACCAGTGGCAGACGGCACTGATGACGGCCAACGGGGTACGCGATGGTGTTGGTTCCGAGTGGGGGTATCTCTTCTGGATCTTGACACTCTTGTGCGCCTTCCTCGTACTGGGCACTGGGGTCACTCCTGCCACAGACGGATTCCTGCGACGCTGGGTCGACGTGTTCTGGATCGCCAGCCGAAGTGCCAGGAGCTTCGACCCCAAATCCATTCGCTATGTCTATTTCTCGGCACTCGCGGTTTACGCCCTATTCGGAACCATTATGCTGACCCTGGAACCGCCGGTGACCCTGCTCTTTATCGCAACCCTGATCATGAATTTCGCGTTCGGCTTTAGCTGTTTGCACACATTGGCAGTGAATCTCATTCTACTGCCAGCGCAGCTACGACCCGGCTGGATGTCACGGGTGGGCCTGTTTCTGGCCGGCCTGTTCTTTCTGGCCGTCGCTTTGCTCTCGACCGTCACGACCTTGTACCAAAAGGGAATTCTCTGAGGTAGACGATAGGTGAATAGCCTCAGGGAGGGCACAATTCAACCCGACGGCGGGAGCTTGATCTGGAAGAACAAGGCGGGTGTCTCCTGGAGACCGAAGCCACGTTTGAAGTTTCAGCCTAGTGAGGCATGGCCTCAGACCAACGAGCGGTGTAGTGAGGCTTCGCACCCTATCCCCCAGATGCCTGGCCCCATTCAAGAAAGGAAACTTCTACTCGAACAAAGGGGAAGAGTCTGCCCTCGGCTTTTTCCCTCGTTGACGCTGCACTCAAGCACTCAGGAATCCGTGAATCCTGAAGGGATTCCGTATTTCAGCCCAGGGTTTCTGAACCCTGGGTATCCGACTCTCCCTTTGATCCCAACCCCATCGGCGGTTGCGTACAGACGATCTAACGAGAGGCGTTATTCCGCACCAGGTCTACCCAGGTACGCAACCCGTTCCGGGTTGATTCAAATTGGGGGCGACTCCCTCCCCAGGGTTCGGAAACCCTTATATGTGTTATTTGTTGAATCTAGTTATGCACTTAACTCCGGAAAAAGTCACCATCACCTAGTAAAAAAGGTGAGAGACAGGAGGTGAGTGGATGTACGAAAAGATGAATTTGTTGGAGTTTCAAGAGCGTTTTGCCACAGAAGAAGCTTGTCTGAGTTACCTGATGCAGAAACGCTGGCCGGAAGGATTTGTCTGTCCCCGTTGTGGGGGTCAAGGAGGCTACTGGTTGCAGCACCGGCGATTGATGGAGTGTCGCCAATGCCGGTATCAGGCTTCTTCCACCGCCGGGACGATTTTCCACAAGACGCGGGTGCCCCTGAGATATTGGTTTTGGACCATCTTCTTGATGAGCCGTTGCAAAGCGGGCTACTCGATGAAGGGACTGCAGAAGCTGCTGGGAATCGGAAGCTATCGGACGGTCTGGATGATGGGACATAAGATCCGACAAGCCATGGCCAAACGTAATGACTGCTACCAATTAAGTCACCTGGTGGAGCTGGATGACTCTTTCTTTGGAGGCCGACGACGAGGGAGAAATCGTCGGGGTCGCAAGCGAGGACGAGGGACCGAAGGCAAGGCCAAAGTTCTGGCCGCGGTGGAGATAACGAAAGCCGGGGGGCCGAGGTTTCTAAGTCTGGATGTGGTCGATGACATAACCAGCGACAATGTGAAGCGGGTCGCCTGGGCGAGGATCGACCCCGGAGCTCAGATCCGAAGCGACGCCTATCACGCGTTTGTCGGTTTAGCTCAAGCCGGCTACCAGCATGAACGCGTCCGGCTCGAGTGGGTGGGGATGGGTTTTGAACAGTTCCCATGGGTTCACACCCTCATTTCCAACTGCAAGACTCAGCTCCAAGGGACTCAGAAAGCGGTCAGCCTCAAGCTTACCTGGCTGAGTTTTGTTACCGTTTCAATCGTCGTTTCTGGGAATCCGAGCTCTTCGACCGTCTCCTGACAGCCTGTTCGCTCTATCCCACCGTCACCTATCCGGAGTTAAGTGCATAACCAGATTGTTGAAAGGAATTCGGGTCAGAACGTCTGATCCGAGCCGACCACGAGATCGTGAAACCCTCGGTCCGTCGAGACCGGAGCCCAGCGAGATCCGTGGTCGGCCCATTTCATGTCAACCCGAACAGTCGCCTGGGCCTCCGTCAAAGAGAGAGCCCGAATATAAGGAAGGGTCTCCATGAAACAACTCAAAGGTAATCCTATCAACAAAACCTGGATGAGTCAGCCCGCAGCGGGCATTGATGTCAGCAAGGATCGGCTGGATCTGTGTCTGCTGCCACGGGAGGAACACTCGGAGCACTCCAACGCGGGGGAAGGAATCGCAGAGATCCTGAGCCGTCTGGAGGGGATCGCGGGATTGGTCTCGGTGGTGGTGGAAGCCTCGGGGGGTTATGAGAAGCGGGTCCTGAGAGAGCTCAATGAGGCGGGGATCCCCGTCTGTTGCGTGAATCCTCGACAAGCTCGAGACCTGGCGAAGGGTCTGGGAATCCTAGCCAAGAATGATCGTCTGGATGCCCACGTCCTGGGGCGTTGTGGGCAGCTGGGGATTCATCGTATCAGTAAGCAGGAAACCGCCTACTATCAGCAGTTACAAGCCTACAATCGCAGACGCAGGCAACTGATTGAGTGTCGTAAGATCGAGCGGACTCGTCGCCATCAGTATGAGGATCAGGAGCTGCGTCAAGGAGTGGAGCGAATCCTTGGCCTGCTGGATCAAGAACTGAAAGAGGTTGAGCAGAAGGTGGAGGAATTGCTGCGGCTCGATGCCGAGCTCCTTCGGCGCCAGGAGGTGGTGCAAAGCTGCCCGGGGATAGGGGAGCGAAGCAGTCAGATCGTGGTGTGTGAGCTGCCTGAGTTGGGCAGGGTCAATCGCAGAGAAGTCGCTTCCCTGGTGGGATTGGCCCCTTGGGATCAGGACAGCGGCGAGGGACTCCAGCCTCGTGCCATCTGGGGAGGACGGCGTCAACTCCGTAATCAGCTCTACATGTGCACGCTCTCAGCGATCCGACACAATCCGCAGATTCGCACCTTTTACAATCGCCTTGTCGCCTCCGGAAAAGAGCCTAAAGTGGCCCTGATAGCGTCCATGAGAAAGCTCCTCGTCACGCTCAACACGATGGTCAAAAACGATGATCTTTGGAGAGCACCGTTAGCGGCAGAATCTTGATAATGCTTGACAAAACCAACACAGTCGCTGGGCTGGAATCCGCAATCCCGTTGGGATTGACCTCGATTGGTCTGCGGCGCTCAAGATCTCAACCACTTGGGCCAAGGCACCTGAAACCCATAAACTGGGGGTCGTGTTCTATGTCCTGGGTTCCAAACTTGACTCAAAAGTCACGAAGAACTTCAGACAAACTTTCTTAGCTCGGCCACCGGCTGCGCCGGATCGTACAGGAAAGAAACTTCGTCTGGCTTCACCTCGATCAGTATTTTGCCAGCGAGATCAACAGAGCCGCGCGCGACTGTCAGGGTCTTTAAAATAGAGTCAAGTTCCGAGGAGAAAGCGGACCACCCACGCGGTTTCCAACCCGCACAATTTTCAAGCGAAAGCCCAATGACGTTCCAGTTGACAATGACCCCCACGCGCGAATCGGATCATCCCAGAAGGAAACCTCTGGCTCAATAAACGGGGAATGGTGCAGCTGACCGGTCGCTCCTCGGAAATGGGGTCCACCTTGCAGACACGTCAAGTCGCTCGCGGCTCTGTTGACTGCGGCTGTTTCCGGTACTGCTCGCTATTCAAGTTTCAGGTTAGCGCTGGCCCCATTCGAGAACGAAACTTCCCCGACCTAAAGATCACTGAATCAATAGGTATGCCCTTGTTCCTCAGGAAAAGCCAAATGAAGTTTCGGCTTGGGGCTACCGCCATCACCTTCACTCGCTGGCTGCACTGGGCAGTCTGACGCTTACTTCTGTTCCTTTTCCGGGAGTACTCTCGATCACGATGTCACCGCCGTTCTCGCGGATCAGGTTGCGGGAGCTGAAGAGGCTCCAGTTTCCAGTCCCTACACGCTTGTCCTTGACTCGAAACGCTGGATCGAAGATCTGGTCCACTTCTCCCTCGGATAGGCCCTTTCCGTCATCCCGGATCGTGACCTCCACCTGAGAATGCCGCTCCTGCGTGGCTACCGTGACCCGTCCCTTTCCCTCGATTCCGCTCACAGCGTTGTGGAGGAGGTTGGAGAAAACTGCGCTCATCTGCTGCGGGCGTAGCGAGAGGTTGGGCAAAGACTGGAACTCGACCTCTATTGAGACGGCGGCACCGTTCTCCGATCGGAACAGATCTACCACATCCTGAAGCAAGCCGTTCAGGTCCACTGGGATGACCTCGGTGCGGTCCAGGTTGGTGAAGCGCTGCATCCGTTTGACAATCTCACCCAACCGATTCGCAGACTCGAGGGCCCCTGCTCTCAGTTCCGCTTCGGTCTGCTCCAGTCTTGCGTGTTCTTCGGCGGGCAGGGTCTTCCTCTTCTTGGCAATAGAGTCAAAGGTCTGAAGCGTACTACCCAGAACGCCAATCGGCTGGTTGAGCTCGTGACTCAAAGCGGCTGCAAATCGACCCATGGAGGCTGCGTGCTCTGAGAGCAGGACCTGAGACTCGGCCCGGCGTAGTTCCTCCGCCACCTGGAGCTCTTGCTCCAGCCTCTTTTGGGTCTCCTGTTTGAGGGCGAGCTCCAGTTCCAGGTTTCTTCGCTCCTGAAAGGTCTTGATCATTTCCAGCTTTTCGAACACGTGGCTTGCCTCGGCAGCCAACCTGCTCAGGATCTTCTGGTCCAGTCCGGTCAGGGCGTGCATGCTCTTGGTGCTGTCCAGGTAGAGGATGCCGCGCACCTCGGGCGTAGGGGAATCCGGCAGCAGCCACTCCAGAGGCATGCAAGCAAGGGATCGCAGACCCAGGGCGACGATACTCTCCTGTTGCGCGTACTCGTACGAGATCCGTTCGGTCATGAACTTTGGTTTTCCCAGATTGGCAGCCTCGAGGGCGACCGTTTCGCTGGCTTGAAATTCGGACTCAGGCAGGCTCCGCCCGGTTCCGTCGCGACCGACAACGTACTCGAACTGTTCCTCCTGCTTTAGAAGGATGTAGCCTCGTTCAGCCCCGCTGATCTCGAGGGCAGAAGCCAGTAGGTCCTCGAAGGTTCTCTCGGCGGAGAACGTCTTCCCAAACTCGTACTGAAAATCGAGGATCCTGGAGAGCTTCTCCAGTGCGGAGGACTCGGCCATTTGAGGAGGCAGTACGCCCGCCAGATCTACCAAGGAACGATTCTGATCTAAGGTCGCAGAGGGGGGAAGGGTACGGGGCTCGACCTGACCGTCGCGAAGGTATTCAAACTCGGTGGAGGGTCGGCCGAGGTAGACTCGATCGCCGGGACGCACCTGCTGCTCCTTGATCCGTTCCCCGTTGACAAAAGTGCCTCCTCTACTCAGATCGACGAGAGTGTAACCCCCTTCGATGCGAACGAGTTTTGCGTGCTCGCGTGAGACGTAGGGATCGGAGAAGACGACATCCGCATCCGCCCTGCGTCCCACCACGATCTCGTCCTGGTCAAGACGAAAGGTCTGCTCCTCGCCCAGAGAGTCAACCCATTTCAGGTATGGCGGTGCCATTCCGTCCTCCCCCTCAGATCACTCCTCGGAGCTATGTGGGCCCAACACGACTCTCTCGATTTCCGAAAGAGTAACTAGTTGGACAGGCTACTCAGCTTGCCCATGTCTTTCTGAAAAGTCGCAGTGCGTTTCCGCTCAGGATTCCGTCAATCTCGTTCTGCGCGTACCCTGCGTCTGCCAGGACCCTGCCGAATCCAGGCAGATCGGCCATGGTGTCCACGTCTGTCGGGGTCATCTCGGCTCCGAAGCCACCGTCCATGTCGGTGCCGATAGCCAGGTTGCTCAAGGATCCTCCAGCGAGGTCGGCGATGTGCTCGATGTGTGGGATCAAGCCGTCCATCTTGTACTTGGGAATGTACTGGTCCCTCGGTGGTGGATTGTCCCAGTCGACTTCGGGATCCATGAAGAACTGGCAGAAGACCAGTCCGATGACGCCGTCTCTGCGGATCACCTCTCGGATCATGTCATCGGTGAGGTGTCTTTGTCCCGGGACCAGGGAACGGCAGGTGCAGTGCGAGGCCATGATCGGGCCATCCCACAATTCCAGCGATTCCCACACTGCCTGGTCCGCCATGTGGGCGATGTCTAGGATCATCCCGGCTTCTTGCATCGCTTGATAGAGTGCTCGAGCTGGAGGTTTCAGACCCCCTTCGGTACCTGTGCCATGGATGTAGGTGTTGTGACCAAAGTGGGCCGGACCCACGACTCGCAGGCCGGCGTTCCACCAGAACTCTACGTCATCCGGATCGATGATCGGATCCGCACTCTCCATCGACAGGATGTGATAGATCGGCGTATCGGCCTTGGGTTCTTTCCAGGCTTCGACGGCTTCCTCAAGGTCGGCCCAGGCCATGGACGGACTTGATCTCGCCCAGGCGTGCCATGGCTTGATAGTAGGCCAGGTGGCCGCGGCCCATGCCGATGCTTTGTTCCTGCGTCCTCATGCCGTCTCGCATTCTCCCCACCCGTGGTTGTATGCGAGACATGATGGTGCTGAGGATGATTCCCACGTGACCTCGCCGAAGCTCCGGAAAAGTGGTCGTACAGAGTCCACAGTTGTAGCCCTCGCCCACCTGGGGCGGCCCGCTGGCTTCTTGCTCGCGAACTTCGTGAGCGCCCAGGGTGAGATCGCGATTCCAGAACAGGGCGTCCCAGGCGAGGTCAAGGTGAAGGTCGATGATCAGTGGTTCGGTCATGTGTCACATCCTCGGGAAAGACAAAGGTCGAAATTCAAGAGGTCCCAGGTCGCAGGTCCCTATGCAGCGACAAGCTCGCTGAAGAAGGTCAAGTTCAACGCAAGCCGGCGACGTGATCCCAAGAGCCTCAGTGTCCTTAAACAAGAGACTTGCGACCTGCGACCTGCGACTTGCGACCTGCATTTCTATAAAGACCATCTGGCCTGGCGCAGCACTGCCCGGGGCACTTCGGCGAAGCGCTCGTACCACACGCTCAGGAGCGAGCCGTCCTTGAGCTGGACGGTGGACGGATAGCCCAGGTCGCCACCGGCGCCATCGCTGGACAGGGTCATGGGATCGGACCAACTGCGTCCGTGGTCCCGGCTCAGGCGCGCCTTGTTTCCATGTGGTTTGCGTCGGTAACCATAGGTCATGAGGAGGTTCTTGTCTTGCAGCAGAAGCAGGTGGGAGGGCAGACCCCAAACGCCTATCGAGTGAGGGATGGTCCAGGTCCTACCGCCGTCAGAGGATTCACTCTGCAGCGTCTCTCTTTCGTTGTTCTGGTTATGGTTGCGGATGTGGGCGATGAGGCTACCGTCGGCAGCCTCCACGGCGTGCAGTTCGTGATAGTCGGCGTGCGCATCGCCCTGACGTGTGGGAATCCCAGCCAGCCAACGCCAGGTTTGCCCGTCGTCGTTGGATTCGCAGACTCCGATCCGACCATCTCCGTATCCGAATTGCTTGCCGGCGTAGAGCAGCCGGCCATCTGCCAGTTGTATAGGGCCATGCGGGCTGTTCACGAGGCAGCGGTAGGGAGCCGACCAGGTCAGTCCGGCGTCGGTGGAGCGGATCATCCAGGCCCCCAACAGGGACTCTCTTTCGGCCTGCGTGGCTCTCGCGTGAGCGGCCCTCCAGCGGTCAAGTCTCTCCTTGGACCAGGCATCCGGCTGGCCCGCTGCCGCCTGCTCGGCCTTCTTGAGCCCGGTTTCGTAGGCGATGGACGTAAAGGTCGTCGCCAGGAGGCTTCCCCTGCTGGTCTCGAGAATTCCGGCATCGCGGTCGTCGATGGGTCCGTCCCACAGCACCCGGGGCCAGCTCCAGGTCCGTCCTTCGTCGTGAGATCGCATCAGCTCCACCCACCCGAAGGGACAGACGTGGTGCGCTCGGCCACCTGAGCAAACCACCAGAAGCTCGCCGCTCCGGCAACGGGCCACCGTAGCCCAGCCGTGGTCGAACTCGGGCCTCTGGCTGATCACCGATAGCGATTCGATCTTCGCCTTCGGCGTAGCGCTGAAGCCGCCCTTTCCTTGCAAGGTCCAGGCGGTTGCTGCTGTGCCAGCCACTCGCATCAGATCGCGTCGAGTCATGGAATCAGTCATTGGGACCCCTCCTTTGGTGTGCGAAATTCGCCTGCCTAGGTTATACACGGTAGCTCTTGCCTGCAAGGTCTGGTACCAACCCGCCGGGATCGACCGTAGCGGTGGCCTCCAGGCCGCCGTGCACGACGAGTCTTGTTTGCCGAAACCGGAAAAGCTAGACTTGGGCAGTTCATTCAGGGACGCCAACGATGGACTCTCGACGAAGAGATCAAGTACAGCGGAAGGCAGATGACAGGACTACTCTACTGTTGATTTGCACCGCTATCCTTGCCCTCTTCAGTGCCCCTTTATCCGGTCAGCGAGAGGCAGGGGACGCAGTCGTTCCCGTGAATGTCAAGCCCGCCTTCCCCCACCCGATTCGAGGTGAAGCGGTCCGCTCCAAGGTTGTGGAACTGATGGGAATGGATGCGATCCCTCCCAAGGAAATTCCGTTCTCATTGGGTGAGACGAAGAAGACAAAGGATGGACTCCTCATCACTCCGGTTGAGTTTAGCAATTCGCTGGGTGAGACGGTTCCGGGAATCCTCACCCTCCCCGCCGCAGCGGCACCAGGAAGTCTGGCAGGGGTCGTCTGCATGCCCGGAACCCATGGTGACGCAGAGCGTTTGACTCAAGAGCGCTTCCACCGAGAGGATCCAGACAAAGGACCGCTGTTGGGATGGGCCCGTGAGCTGTCCAGACGCGGTTTCGCCACACTGTCCATCACCTTGAAGGGGACACTGGCGCGCCGCCTCACCCTGGGGGAATGGGAGACAGAAGCAAAGCTACTCGCCCCTTATGGTCGCCCTCAGATGGGAGTTCTGGCCGAGGAGGCTCTGCGGGCCGCTCGGGTTTTGGCAGCTCAAGAGCAGGTTGAGCCGTCCCGTATCGGTCTCACCGGTTTTTCCTTGGGGTCCTATGCATCCTGGTGGGCCATGGCCTGCGATCCCTCGATTCGTACTGCTGCCATCCTCTGCGGGGGCGTGGGCAGTCTCGCTCGCGATATCCACGAGGGAGATCCGGACCGCCACAGTTCCTGCCACTACATACCGGGACTGCTTCGCTATTTCGATCACCCGGAGATCGTCGCCGACTGCATCGCTCCGAGGCCGTTGATGATCCTGGGGCCGCTGCAGGATCCGGATATGGCTGCGTCCGGTGTCGAACAGCTCTTGCGGTTGGTCTCGCCGGTCTACCGCGCGGCGGGTAAATCCGATCTCTTCAAGGTCCATCGCCCCGACGACGGGCATGTGTTCCGGGTGAAGTATTTCGAATGGATGGCGCAGTGGTTTGGGGAATATCTGCAAGAAAATCCCAAGCTACAAGAAACTGAAGGAAAATCCCAAGGTACAAGATACAAACAAATCTCAAGCACCAAGTTCCAAACGGAATGGCTCGTGAATCACGGCTCCGACCTTACCGTGATTCTTTCAGTGGGGAGGCCGTGCCGCTCCGCCGTTTGATGCTTGTGATTTGGAATTTGTTTGTATCTTGTACCTTGGGATTTTCTTCCAGTTATCGAGTCCGCACCCAGGCCTGGTTGCTGAGTTCTTCACGGGTATCTCCGCGGGCAATGCTCCCCGCCGCTTCCCATAGGTGTAGCTCAGAGATCCGGTCTGCTCGGTAGATGCCCACCTGATCTGCCCCGGCTGCCAGGGCAGTGCTGGCGCCGTCCCTCATCAACGCGGGAGTCACGAGTTTGTTCGTTCCCCAGCATAGGAGCTGTGCCACTAGCGGAACGCGGCCGGCGATGGTGGCCGCGGCTGCTGCCGTATCCTCGTAGATGTGGGCCAGGTTTCCAGTGAGGTGGCGGATGTGGATCTCGTCGATGATGCCTTCATCCACCCAGACCGGCCAATCCTGTAACCGCCGGTAGGCGGTGTTTGGATTCGAGGCCACGGCGGCGGTCAGGCGAATCGGGTTCGGCAAAGCGTCGAGCTGTTGTTTCAGCTCTCTCACGAACTGGGTCGCGTAACTTGCCCGGAAACGCGTCCACTCCTCGTCATGGTTTGGCAGCCCCAAGGGATCTCGACCACTCTGGTCCCGATAGGCCTCGATGATCGGCTCTTCGTAACCGTAGACGAAGAAGCCGTGCGCATCGACCTGTCCTGGAACCGACTCGATCTGAAACTCGAGCTGGACCCCATCAATATTGTGGCTCTGCGCCATCTTGAGAAAATGGCCCTGTTCCTGGCTTCTCGCTTCCGCGTAGCCGTAGCTCAGGACCACGGCGCCAGGAACATCGAAGGAAGTCAGCCCGTCGCGGCGGCGCATCCACGCCTCAGGGTGCTGGTTCCCGAAGCGTGTGATTCGCATTTCGGGCAGTCTGCTGCCGGTCTGGGATTCTATGGCAGCGGTACCGGTGTAGCCGACCGCGTTGTAAGGGTGTATCTCAATTCCACGTGAGTGGGCTTCTTCGACCAGAAAAGTCAGTGGATCCCAACCGTGAACTTCGTAAAAGGGAGGGAGAAGAGCCACGATTTCCTCGGGGTCATACTCTCCCTTGCCGTGGTCGTAGCGCACGCAGGATTCTTGCCCGGGGATGTAGCCGGGGATGAAACGGGTAACGCCGGCCTCGACACATCGGTCCAGGAAGCTCCGGACCGGATCCTGGTTGCGGTTGGTGGGAGACACCCCGTTTTCGCCACCTATGCCACCCCAGATGGTAAGCGGTCTGGTCATCGGGGACGTTAACCCGAAACCGGGTTCAGCAGGCCAGCCGCCTGCAGCAAAGGTGGAATCTGATCCTTCTCCTCCTGGGATAGAGGTCGGAGAGGTTGAGTCACCGTGTCATGGTCGATGATCCCCATGATTTTGAGTGCCGACTTCAGCCCGGAGACAGTGGAGGCGTTGATGGCTCCCGCCTGCGCCAGGCGCAGAACCTTCGACAGCGCCGAAACCTCGGAAAAGTAGCGGTCCGCGGTTTGCTGGTCACCACTGTCACCTGCCTCCCAGGCCCTGGACATGCTGGCAGCGGCCAGGTTGGCGATGCCAGGGACCACTCCGTGGGCGCCGATGGCACGGGTCATCGTGACTCGATAGATCGAGCCCAGCAACCGACACATCTGGATCCCTCTCTGTCGACATAAGACTACGAGTTGGGCTAGATTCTCACCCGCACCGGAGCTGTCCTTGATGCCCACGACGGTGCCTTCGCCGGCGAGCTGAGCGATCGTTCCGGCGTCTACCGTAAGCTTGACGGTAGACGGAATGTTGTAGACCCAGAGAGGGATAGACGAAGCTTCATGAATGGCGCGGTAGTGGGCCAGAAGCTCCTGCTGGTCGTAGTGGTAGTAGTAGGGTGGCGTCGCAGCGATTCCATCGGCTTCACTCTGCTCGAGAGCTGAAGCGATCTGGATGGCAGCCCGAGTCCCAGCGGCGGAGATGTTTGCCACCACCGGTACCCGTCCCCTGGCCTCTTCGGCTACGGTTTCAATAGCCAGAAGTCTCTGACCGTCCGAAAGGGCCGCGAACTCACCCGTGGTCCCGGCTGCCCAGATCCCGTGGATGCCGTTGTCGATCAAGTAGTTTACGAGGCGTCGCAGCGAAGGCACGTCGACTGATTCCTGGGGAGTCAGGGGTGTGACAATGGGGACCACCACGCCTTTGAATCGTGATTCGCTCATAACTCTGTTCCTCTGGGATAGGGCCGATCGAGCTCAGGCAGTTTTGGTGGGCTAATCCCCGACCATATGGTAGACAAGGGTCTGTACCTCGGGCGGCAGGCCCGGGTAGACCGAGGCTGGTACGGCATCCACCTGGGCATCGCTTCCGTTGTTGTCTTCAACGACCTGTTTTCGTTCCCGACTTCCCGGTCTTTGGGTGTTGAGATTCAGCCACCAGGGAGCATAGCGCACGATGAAACCGATTCTCTCCTCCCGGGTCGTGTTGGCTGCCGAGGCGTGCCAGGTTCGAGCATCGAAAATCCCCACATCTCCTGCTTTGCCCATTAGCTGGACTTCACCGTCGTAGGACGCCTCGGGATCCAGGTGCGTCTTATTCGAGGGCGAAGTGCTCTGTTTGTGAGATCCAGGGACGATGATGGTTGCCCCGCTCTCCGCCGTGTAGTCGGTCAACATCCACATGCTGACCAGCGTGACAACCAGATCGGGGTAGGGAGCCTCGATCCGAGCTTGATGATTCTGATTGTAGGGCCAGTCGGCGTGGACCACTCCCCGCGCAATACCGGGGCCGTTGATGGTGCCGGTAACGGCCGAGATTCGGGCATTATCCCCGAAGCACGCATCTACTAGCTTCATGATGCGAGGATGAGCCATATAGCGTGCGATGTCCTGGTTGGCACGGAGAAAACCAGTGACGTATCCATGGGGGAGAGGGAGCGAGGTGTGTTCCCTGATCGAAGCGGCCGCACTCTCTCTCAGCGTCGCCACCTCCGAAGCGGGGATGATCTCTCTGAGGATGCAGTAGCCCCGTTGAGTGAGGTCCTGGTAGCCCTCAATTGTCTGCTTCATGTCTCCCTCCGCAGCCGGGAAAGCCAACGCCAAGCAAAGAAGATATCAGTCCAACGCTAATAGAGAAAGCCGCCGAGCAGCCACCATAGCTGAAGTGTGTGGGCCAGCGTGCCCAGCGCGTAGGCCTTGCCGTTGGCAATGGACTGAAAACTGTGGCATCCCCCGTCCGGACGGCGCATGCTATCCATCCAGGTGCTGAGGTGCGCGTAGAGCGGCGTGTCGGTGTAGATCTTCTCTTCCGCGGCAGTGTCGTAAAGTCGGAGAGCGTAGGCGACAGCGCCATTACCCCGGACGTTGATTTCGGCGTCGTTGGTGTGTCGGAAATCGTTCGGGTTGTGCCAGTATCGCCAGCGGGGTTCGGCAAGAAAGGCATCCCAGCCCGGACGGACCACGGTGCGAAGATGTTCCGTACCAGTTGCCGCCAGGATCAGCTGCATGCGAAGGGCGGCGAAGTAGGCATAGTCTTTGGGAGCGGTTTCCACAAAGGTCGAGAGAACCCAGTCGACGATCGGTTTCTTCATCTTGCCGAATTGGGGCAGGGCATGTTCCCATCCAGTCACTGCCAGGGCGGCGGCCTCGGCGGTGAAGTGCAGCATCCGTTCTTTGTCCCGGTTGAAATCCCAGGTTGCGAACAGCTGTTTCAGGCCTAAGCGAGCTGGTTCCACGAATCGGTCCTCACCACTTATCTGGTGGTGTAGACCCAACGAATAGAGCACCAGCCCGGTGGTCCGCGGATGAGGGCGGGTCTCCTGTTCCTCCCAGTCCAGCGGAAAGGGCCGGTCGAATATAGGGAAGTCAGCCCACATCGAGACCGGCCACATGGACTCCAGACGCTCCTCTAGAACCTGGTCGAGCATGGTGCTTGCAGCCTTGATGTAACGTTCCTCCTGAAGAAGCTTGCCCGCCAACGAGAGGGTGGCTGCTACGGTTGCCCGATAGTAGACCGACTCGGGATGCCGGGCCATCGGTGGATGGTAGCGTCGATTTCGCGTGTGTCCGATCACGAAATCGCAGATCTTGCGGATCTCCTGTTCCCGGCTCCAGTCGATCCTCGCATCTTTCCATGTACCGGAGTGGACCCAACAGGTCTGAGTGATCAGAAGTATTGCGATGCTAGCTCCTATTATGCGTCCGAGACTCATCTTCTCTCTGCCCTCAATCTTGCTTCCGCAACTGAGCCCTGTTGCCTCAGAGGAAAGTCTGGTTGATGTTACCATGTGGTCCATGAAAGCTCTGCAACTCGAAGGCCCTGAGCAGTTGGTCTTGACGGAGGTTCCCGAGCCTGTTCCGGAAGAATATGAGGTCCTGATCCAGGTCGGTGCAGTTGGTGTTTGCGGCACCGATTTTCACATCTACAGTGGTGGGGCAAACTATAACTCGGATGCTCACGGGAGGGCTATTCCACTTTCCGTCCAGCCTCAGATTCTGGGTCACGAATTCTGCGGAACGGTCCAGGAGGTGGGGACGCAGGTCGAAGGCCTGAAGGTGGGCGATCGGGTAGCTGTCGACCAGGGTCTGAACTGTTACAGTCAGCGGGTATCGCCTGTTTGTGAGTACTGTCGCAGCGGGGACTCTCATCAGTGTCAGAATTACCAGGAGAGGGGTATCACTGGATTGGCGGGAGCCATGCAGGAGCGGGTGACGATGCCGGCCGTCAACTGCATTCCGGTTTCAAACAGGCTCTCCTTCCGAGAGACGGCTCTTTCCGAGCCTCTTGGTTGTATTATTCACTCCGTCGACCGGGCCACCAGAACGCCGGCCCGATACATGTTTTCTGGTGACACTGGTGGGTCAGAGACAATCGAAAACATTCTCATTCTGGGAGCCGGACCTGCAGGCTTGCTCTTTCTCCAGTATCTCCGAAACGCGCAGAAGTTCGAGGGACGGATTCTGGTCGCCGATCGAGTCGAGGAGAAACTGAAGCTGGTCGAGCGATTCGGAGGAACTCCCTTAGACCTGGCCCAGGTCGGCCTTACGGAAGCGATTCAAGAATTGACCGAGGGACGCAAGATCCAGTTTCTGATCGAGGCCACCGGAAGTGGTGTTGTGTTCCAGACGATTCCGGCGGTACTGCGCAAACAGGCAACGGTCGTTCTTTACGGCCACGGCCACGAGGGAACCGATTTGAGTGTGCTCAATCGTCTCCTCTTTCTGGAGCCCACACTCGTGGTTTCGGTGGGAGCCTCGGGACGGATCGATGCCCGTACCGGTCAGCCGGAGACTACGCAGAGGGCGGTAAAGCTGATCCAGTCGGGTCAGATCGAGGTCGGCTCGCTCATCAGCCATCAATACGGGGCCCTGGAGGAGATCAAGCAGGCCTTCGAGCGCGATTCCCGGAACCCGGACTACATCAAAGGTGTGTTGGCCTTCGAGTAGGTGAGGGTTCTGGCCGAAGCCTCAGGTTTCCCTTGCCTTTGCCCGTGCCTGTGCCCGGCAATCACCTCGCCTTTTTCTGGCTGGGAGTTCTCCTGCAAAAGCGCGGCAATCAAAACCGTAGCTATGGTCAAGGCAAAGGCGAAGGCAAAGGCGAAGGCGAAGGCAAAGGCGAAGGCAAAGGCGAAGACGAAGGCAAGGGCAGGGGCAAGGGCGAGGGAATCTGGGGCTCCAGCCGGGTCTTGGAGAACCCAAAAAAGAAGTCAGAATTGGGCGCTGTCTTTCTTGGAAAGCTGGAAGAGCCCAGTGGCGAAGGTGGCGCCGACGCTGAAGCCGGTCGAGATGATGCTCTTGACGATGCCGATGGTTTGGCCCTCCATGTTCCGATCCATGTTATCGGTGATCAGAAGTTGAGTGATCCCTGCGCCCCAGGAGAGCTGTAGGAAGTATTGCTCTGTGCCCGCAGCTCCGAAGAAAACACCACTAACCGGTTCGAGTGGTCCTTCTCCGGTAGTGGCGTCCCGCAAGCGGATGGTTCCGGTCAACAGAGGACCATTCTGAATCAGTCGGAGAGTACCAAGCAGCACAGCAAAGCCCAGATCGACTGTGATTTCTCGTTCGATGACTCCTGGGAAAAGACCTCCACTGGAGAGGAGGATGCCATTCTGATCGAGCGCGAGTCCAAAGAACGGCTCCGTGGCGTCGATCCTCAGAGATCCCCTGGACCCGACCGTACTCGGGAACAGTTCATCCACAAAGAGCGCTCTTTGCGTCATGTTGTTGAACCCCTCCTGCTTCGCCTCCAGTTCCTGGCCGCCTTCGTCGTGTAAGGAGATCGAGAGGCTATTCGCCTGCAGCGAAGCGATGGCGAGTGCCGTCCTGTTTCCGCCCGTGTTGTTGAACACCAACTGCACCTTGGACAGCTCCTGGGCAGGCAGTGCGGCTACCTGAGCGACCAGATCCTGCTCGCTGCGGAGGCGGAAGGTGACTTGTCCGTTGAGGGCACCGCTCTTGTCCCTGGCTCGGTTCTGGCTTGCTCCTTCCGTCGTTTGATCGGCGGGTTTGTTTTGCGACACTACGGCGAAGCCCACGGTCAGCGCCTCGCTGTCCGAGGTGAGTACGAAGGTGGCTGATGATCCACTGGTCAGGGAGTAGGTGAACTCTGACATGGCTTCCGAGCCGTTGACCAATACAGGCAGAGGTTGGCCGTCCTGGTCGTAGATCCGGACATCTCCCTCCGAAGCATCGGCTCCCTGGGCTAGCAGATTGATCTCGGATTCACTGGTTCCTCCAACCACGATCTGGGGGAATATAAGGCCCTGGGAGGGAATGACGCCTTTGAAGGCCTGTGCAATCATTGCGGACCACATCAGACACACGACTGCCGTTAGCGTACCGATTGTCTTCATCCCTGCCTCCCAACCATCATGTCAGCCCGCCGAGCCCGGAAGATGGCTCCCCAATCCGATTCCTGTGTTTTATCACAACAAGGGATGGGCTGCGAGAGCTGGGAGTTGGGGCGACACAAGCGTTTCCGGCTCGTCTGCCCGTCTGTGGTACGAAGCCCGTTTATCGAAGCATGGTGCCGCTGCCCAACCCCTCGCTTGCGCTTCAGGCTTCCATGGCCGATTGGAACAACTGTGATTTGCTCTGCTCTCGGCTTCGTGGGAGAATCAGTTGCCGCAAATCCGTTTACGACGCAGCGGTGAATCCGTGAAAAAAGTTCTGTCAAAGCATCAGGTCGAGAGCTATCGCAAGGATGGGGTCGTCTTCCCAGCCCGGATCTTTTCCGATGCTGAGTTGAACCACTACCTCGGACTCTACGAAGAGTTGGAGGAGCTCATGAGGGATAGGGACCGGCCATCCCAGCTGACTCAGGCACACCTTTACTACGACTGGGCTTACGACTTGGTTACCCATCCTCGAGTCTTGGATCTGGTCGAAGATGTGCTGGGACCCGATGTGGTGGTCTGGTCAGCTTCCTTCTTTACCAAGCCCCCCCATGATCCCGGGTACGTGTCCTGGCATCAAGACGCAACCTATTGGGGGTTGGACTTGTCGGAAGTGACGACAGCCTGGCTTGCGCTGAGTGACAGCACCGTTGAGAACGGCTGCATGAGAATGGTTCCGGGATCGCACACTCAGCCGATCCTGAACCACCTCGAGACTCACGCCGAGGACAACCTCTTGAGCCGAGGACAGGAAGTACAGGTAGAGGTCGATGAGTCTGAGGCCGTGGACGTGATTCTGAAAGCTGGTGAGGCCTCCCTACACCACGTAAACATCATTCACGGATCCAACGCGAACTCATCGAACTCGAGTCGTATCGGGCTTGCAATCCGGATGGTCACTCCCCGCGTGAAACAGACGGGCCTCCAGTTCCCGGCGATTCTGGGGCGCGGTACCGATTCCTACCACCACTTCGAGTATGTAGAACGGCCAACTCAGGGAAACACCGAAGAGGCCATGGCGGCTCATATCGCCGACTACCGGAAGATAGCCGAGATGGTTAGTTCTACCCCTACCGGGTAGGAAGCTACCGGACCAGAAAGCTATCCTGCAGGGAAGTCGAGAGCGCGACGCGGGTTCTCAACCAGAATCGTGTTGATCTCTGCATCGGTTAGACCCTGATGTTGGAGTAGGGGCACAAAGATCTTCAGAAGGTAGTCGAATCCATGACCTCCATTCCAGTGGAGGAGGCTGTTGGAACAGATGTCCATGGAGAGCAGGACCCTTTCGAGGTAACCCGCTCGAACCAGATCCACTACGTTACGGGCTCGCTGGTCTTCGGGCTGGGTCCCGGCACTGGGGGAGCGGCCCACGTGGTCGATCTCGACATAGACTCCTGTTTCGGCGATGGCGAGCTCTGTCTCCACTCCTCGACGCTCGCCCAGGTGGCCGACGATGATCCGATCGGGGGGGACGTCCTCTTCGGTCAGTAGGGCTACCTGATCCAGGCCAAGATCGCCGAAGTGCGTTGTGTGGGTCGTCACGGTGGCGCCGGTCTGGCGCTGCGCGCGGGCGCAGGCTCGAAAAACGCGCTCCTCGGCGGGTGTGACGTGGAATCTTTCGGTGCCGATCTCACCGATGACTCCGGGCTTGATGCCGGTTCCCTCGACTCCATCAGTGAACTCCTTGACCACCAGATCGGCCAATTGATTGGTGCTCAGCTCATAGACGTAGTCAGGATAGACCCGCTCTCGGTACCAACCGCATCCCATGATGATATGAAGTCCGGTGGCCTCGGATATGCGCTTCATTCCGGACGGATTGCGCCGAAGCCCGATCGGAGTCACGTCGACCAGCGCCGAGCCGCCGGCATCGCGGTATTGAGCCAGCTCTTCTATCAGCAGATCCTCGTCGTCCACAATGGAGTCGTATCCCATTCGCCCACCCCACTCCCAGATGTCGACCAGGGTGTGCTCGTGCATCAGGGTTGAGCCCAGCTCTTCTGGCCCAATTGGCCCAAGAACGGTCTGGATTGGCATGTTCGGTTGTCCTCTGGGACGAAGGGTGAATCAGATCGCAGTCAACTTCGCTTCAGTCTAACCCGTCGAGACTGGGACGCTCTTGAGCGCCTCCATGGCGGGAGCGAACTCAGCCAGAACATCTCTCAGGGTGTCTATCAACCGGTCCAATTCTAGTTCCGTCATGACGGTGGAGATCGCCAGATTGCTGTCGGCCTTGATTCCTCGATTGAGTAGGGTCAGGTTGAGCAGGCGCCGGAGCTCCGCGGCCGTTGCTCGAACAGATGGATCGGGACTCGTTGCCTGAGGAAGATCGGGGCTTACCAGAGACACCATACGATTCACCTCAAACGGCAGCCCCAGGTCTTTCGAGATCTCTTCAATCTGTTGCTGCAGCCTGCTGCCAAGTCTGGCCAGGCGCTCGTACGCTTCCTCTGTGAGCAGCTCCAGCGAGGCGATTCCCGCCGCCAGAGTGAGAGGATTGCCGTTGAAGGTTCCGGCGTGGGTGATCGAAGGTGGCTGCTTATCGGCGAAGAGTGCCATGATATCGGCCCTTCCCCCGAAAGCGCCCACCGGGAGTCCTCCCCCGATGATCTTGCCAAGGGCCGTCAGGTCGGGAGTGACGCCAAAGTGGTCCTGTGCTCCTCCCGGCGCCATTCGAAAAGTAATCACCTCGTCGAAGATGAGCAGAACGTCGCGCGATCGGGTCAGTTCTCTCAGCGAACCCAGATAGCCTTCCGACGGCAGTCCCAATCTACCCTGGGTGAACACAGGGTTCACGATGACGGCGGCCAGATCGCTCTGATGTCGCTCGACCAGTCGTTCGGCGGCCGCAGCGTCATCGTAGGGAGCAATCAGGACGTTTTCCGCAGTATTGGCAGGGATTCCAAGAAGCTTCGGACTCGGAAGCGCCGAGTCCGCTCCTTCGAATTCGGTGTCCTCATAACTGCCGTGGTAGGCCCCGTCCATCATGAGAATTCGGTTGCGACCCGTGAAGGCCCGGGCAGCCTTGATGGCCTGCATATTGGCTTCGGTCCCCGAGTTGCAGAACCGTACGCGCTCAAGGGAAGGCACGCGTTGGCACAGGATCTGGGCGAGGTGTACCTGATGGCTATTGGGTGCCGACCAACCGGTACCGCATGCCAACTGATGCTCGAGGACCTTGACGATCTCCGGATGGGCATGGCCGTGGATAAGGGAAGTTGCGTTGTTGGTGAAGTCCAGGACCTCGTTACCGTCGACGTCGTGCAGGTAGCTGCCTTCGCCGTGTGTGAAGTAGGTGGGGTAGGGTCGAAAACTCGTGCCGGTTCGGGTGTCCCCACCGGGTAAAAAGGCCTCCGCTTCTCGGAAGAGCGCTCGAGATTTTGGGGTGCGCGAGCGATACTCATTCTCGATTCGTTTTCCCAGGTCAGCTAAGGTCATGTGATTTCCATTCCAAGATGTTATTGGAAAGGCAAATAGAGCAGCTTCATGATGGTCGTCGCCCGCGGCTCTTGTCAAGGGCGGCAGAGGTGGGTGTACGACTGTTTCGCCTGATGGGCTGATGGTAGACTTGGCCCGCAGGAGGGCGATGAAAGGTGTTCGACCTCAATGGAAAACTGGCGATCGTAACGGGCTCCGGCAGCGGTTTGGGACGCGACATGGCCCGGGGACTGGCTGAGGCGGGAGCCAACCTGATTATTGCCGACCTCGATCCGGATCGGGGTGAGGAGGCCGCCGACGGGATTCGGCAGCTGGGAAGGAGGGCCCTTTCGGTCCCGCTCGACGTGAGCCAACCCGAGCAGGTTGATCACCTGATCCATGTGGTCCGGGAGGAGTTTCCGCGGATCGACGTCCTGGTAAACAACGCCGGTATTTCCGTCCACGCCCCCACTCTGACTTGTCCACTTGAAACCTGGCGGCGGGTATTCGACGTCAACTCTACCGGAACCTTCCTCTGTTCCCAGGCGGTGGGCCGGGTCATGGTAGACGAAGGGGGCGGCTGTATTATCAATATCGCTTCAGTTTATGGTCACGTAGGCGTCGATCTCTCCCTGGCCGATTCCATGGACGACGGGGTACCCGGAGAAGATCTGGCCTACTCTGCCAGCAAGGGGGCCGTCGTCAGCATGACCCGAGCATTGGCAACCTATTGGGCGAAGCACAAGATACGAGTGAACGCGATCAGTCCCGGGATGATGCGGACCGATCGATTGAAAGTTGAAAAGACCAGGGATATCTGGGAGGGTCTCTCCGGAAGGACGCCTCTCGGGAGGCCCGGCACTGGCAAGGATCTCAAAGGGGCCGTCGTCTATCTGGCCTCTGACGCCTCCGCCTTCGTCACCGGACAGGTTCTGTGTGTCGATGGCGGTTGGCTAGCGTGGTGAGAGATGAATCTGAACTGCACAAGCAAAGAAGGAGGACAATCAAATGAGTGAAGACTCGACCCGTGGTGGAAAACCTGTCAGGTGGCTCGATCTCCCTGATATAGCCGCGCCTGACCAGGACACGCTTGTCCACAAGTCGTTCAACCAGGGCTTCGGAATGCCCGACACTCTCCGAATGTCGGTGGGTCATCTCAAACCAGGTGGTAGCGTAGAACACCATCGCCACTTCACCATGTCAGAGATCTACTACCTGATGAAGGGCAAGGCGATGGTAAGGGTAGGAGAGGAGGAGTACGAGGTGGAAGAGAACACCGCTATCTACTTCCCGCCGGAGCCCATGCGCTCAGTCTATAACCACACGGACGAGGATTGCTGGTGGCTTTTCGTCGGCGCCCCCCCGGACGTAAAACCACAGGATCAGGAATAGGCTGCAGGTTGCATCCCATTCTTCTCGTTATGGGGAGGAACTCAATCGAGGTCAATCCCAACGGGGTTGACCTCGATTGGTGCCAGCCCCCTGCCCTGCAACCCTCAACCTGCCACTTCAGTCCCACACCTTGGACAACTTCCGCGTCTCGCACGTAATCACGTCCACCACGGCTGGCTGACCGTCCCGCGTGGCTTGGATGCCTCGTTCCAAGGCGGGTCTCAGGTCGGAGGCCTGCTCTACCTTCTCCGAGTGACAACCCAGGGCCTTGGCTACGCTTGCGTAGTCGCCCTTCTGGGTAGAGGTTTGGTAGCGCTTGATCGATTCGGGGATGTGGCGGTCGTATCCGCTGAAGATCGAGTCGTGCTTGATCACGGTGAGTATGGGAATGTTCTCGCGGGCAGCCGTTTCCCAGTCCATTCCGGTCATGCCGACCGATGCATCTCCCATGACGTTGACCACCAGTTTGTCGGGGTTCGCAAGCTTAGCACCCATGGCGAGTCCCAGTGAGAATCCCAGTTGTGAGGATTGGCCCCAGCCCAGGTAACTGCGTGGGGTCTCTGCCTGGTAGAAGACGCACTGGATGTCGCGGGAAGACCCCGATTCGTGGGTCAACATGGACTGCTCCGGCTCGATGGCTGCCCACAGTTCCCGAAACATCCGATAGCCGTTGATAGGACTGGATTCGTCACTGAACAGAGGCTCGTACTCCTGGAGCCACCTTGCACGGATCGTGGCGATGTTGTCGGAAGTCTGGCCCCTTTGCTGCTTCTGGCGCTCCCCCACACGCGGAGCAAGTTCCTCAGCCAGCTGTTCCAGGAACAGCCTGGCGTCGGCGGCAACTGGGACGGTGGCCGCGTATTCCTTGTTGATGTCCGAGGGATCGATGGTGGCATGGATCAGGGCCTTCCCTCCCGGTATGACGGGAGTGAACGAGGCTCGGCTGAGACTGGAGCCTACTGCCAGGACCAGGTCCGAAACATCGAGATAGTGTCTCACCATTTCGGTAGACACGTAGGCGCCGACTCCGGCTGCGAGCGGGTGGTTTTCGGGGAAGGCACTCTTCCCTTGTAGTGTGGTCATGACGGGAGCACCCAAGAGCTCTGCGACGCGCTTCAGTTCTTCGCTGGCTTCGGCGTACAGGACTCCCTGTCCTACCCAGATCAAGGGGCACTCGGCGTTGAGCAGCCGGTCGGCCGCCTCCCTTACCGCTCCCGGATCGGCGGCGGGTCGGATCGGCGGCACCAGGTCATAGTCCAAGGCGCCGTCGTAGGCAGCGTTGCAAACGTCGACAGGCAGCTCCAGCAAAACCGGCTGAGGCCTCCCGGAACGCAGGGCCGTGAAGGCTTGCCGCAACTTCATCAGAATCTGATCTTGAGTGAGAATCTTCTGAGCCAGCTTGGTGGTGGCACGATAGTTGTCGCAGCTGTCGAAGGTCGGACTGTTGCCGGTCGAGTTCACACCGGGATGTCCGGGGAGGAAAAGCACGGGTGTGGAATCGGTGTAGGAATGGGCGATTCCGGCGAAGGCGTTCTCCGCCCCGGCGCTCTGCTGCACGGTAAAGGTACCGATCAATTTGCCATTGGTAGAGCGTGAGACCCCGTCAGCCATGTTCCCGGCAACCCGCTCCTGCCGGGAGGTGATGACTCGAATATCGGCGCGAGCCAGGGCGTCTAGGATTGGAGTGGTGGGATAGCAGAAGACCTGGCGTATCCCTTCGGCTTTCAAGATCTTGGCTACAGCATCTGCACCTGTCATGGACATCCTCCTGGCTATTCGATGGTCTGGGTGTTTCCCGTGTCGCCAGCGTGGTAGGCCCCGAAGATTACCCTCAGCACCTGCAGGCCTTCGGCTGCTGTGAGCGGCGCTGGTGCGAGTCCACGGGAGGCGTCCACTGCCGCCTGGACGAACGGAAAGTACTGGCTAATACCGTCTGACATGAAGCCCGTCGCGTCTTCAAAGGTTTGAACTCCCGCTGGGGCACTGTCGGCAGTCGAGTACCACTCGAGCGGTGGAGCCTTCGGATCGAGTTCGAAACGCAGCCAGCCTTTCGAACCCCAGATCTTGAAGCCCGTTTGATATCCGCGGTCGAGATAGTATCCGGATTGGAGGGTGCCTACCATGCCTTGATCGAACCGCAGCGCGACCACCGCAGCGTCCTCCACGTCGATGGGTTGACCTCCGACGTTTCCGTAGAATCCCGCGACTTGACGGACGGTCTGGCCGCTCATGTATTGGATCAAATCGATGTAGTGGATGCCGAGCCAGAGCAAGTGACCGCCCCCCGCCCGAGCCTTGCTGGCACGCCACGATTGCTGATACTCCGGGCGGGTCAAGCGCGTCTGGTCCGCCAGGAGATACACCTGCGAACCATAGAGTTTCCCCAGGTAGCCTGACCGGATCAGCTCCTTCGCCTTTTGTACCAGTGGACTATTGCGATTCGCCAGGACCAGCATGAGACGGCGATCCTTTGATTCGGCTAGAGCGGCCATTCTCTCGAAGTCCTGCAAGCGGACACACGCAGGTTTTTCGGTCAGGACATGGGAACCCGCTGTCAGTGCAGCTTCGATCGGTTCCGGCGAGTGGTGGGGCTCGAGGCTGACCAGGACCATCTTCGGCTTGAACCTGTCCAGCATGGTGCGATAGTCGGCAAAGGTCTCAATTTTGGGGAAGCGCTTTCCCATCAACTCCTTCGCTCTGGAGAAGCTCTCCCCGGAGGGGTCCGCGATGGCAACCCTCTCGACCCCGGTAGAGCGGGCGAGAGAGCCGAAATAGGGTCCGAGATGGGCCCCTCTGTGTTCCGTAATGATGCCGACGCGAATCCCTTGCTCACCCGTCGCCTGACCGAGTCCGACGAGGACGAGAAGAGCTGTCCAGAGAGGGCCGGTCCCCAGAAGTTTGCGAGTGCGTTGCATGTTGGATCTAGTCTCTTTCATTCCGAAGTTCCTTGTCCCGATCCGGACCGAGTGTAAGGGATCTTTAGCGGGTCAGCAAACCTTGATTCCGTAGCCAGGAGTATGCCAAGATCTACGACTTCTATGAGCACCATAAACTGCGACCTGCTAATCGTTGGTGGAGGGGCGGCGGGACTACGTGCTGCCACTGCCGCAGTCGAGGTTGAGCCAGGGCTCGATATAGCGGTCGTGTCCAAGGTCTATCCCATGCGCAGCCATACCGTCTCGGCTGAAGGTGGAGCGGCTGCCGTGATGCGCGAGGATGACAATCTCGACCTCCATGCTTTCGACACGATTCGGGGCAGCGACTACCTGGCCGACCAGGACGCCGTGGAGCTGTTCGTCAACACCTGTCCCCAGGAGCTGATCCAGCTGGAGCATTGGGGATGCCCCTGGAGCCGGGATCCCGATGGCCGGATCAGTGTCCGCGCCTTCGGTGGCATGAGCGTCAAACGGACCGTGTTCGCGGCCGACAAGACCGGCTTCCACATGCTACACAGCCTTTTTCAGCATTCTCTAAGACACGCCAGCATTCGCCGCTTCGACGAATGGTTCGTGACCTCTCTCCTGGTAGAGGATGGGAAGTGCCTCGGAGTGACGGCGATCAATCTTCATACCGGCGAGATACAGCCCCTTCTGGCGAAGTCGGTTTTGCTCTGCTCAGGTGGTTGTGGGCGCGTTTTTCCGTTTACAACGAACGGCAACATCAAGACCGGAGACGGGATGGCGATGGCCTACCGGGCGGGTGCTCCTCTCAAGGACATGGAGTTTGTCCAGTATCACCCCACGGGTCTGCCCGGCACCGGGATCCTGATCACCGAAGCCTCCCGGGGAGAAGGTGGATATCTGAAGAACAACGAGGGCGACCGGTTCCTGGAGAACTATATCCCTGGCAAGATGGAATTGGGACCAAGGGACATCCTTTCTCGAGCGATTATCAAAGAGATGGAGGCAGGACGGGCCTACCAGGGGGACCATGGCCACTACGTTCACCTCGACTTGACGCACCTGGGAGAAAAGCTGATTGATGAAAAACTCCCCTTTGTCCGCGAGCTGGTAGTCAAGTACGTGGGGATTGACCCGGTTGTAAAGCCGATTCCGGTGCGACCGGTTGTTCACTACATGATGGGAGGGGTGAGCACCGATCTGAATGGCAAGACTCCCATTGACGGTTTGTTCGCTTCCGGAGAGGTGGCCTGTGTCACCATCAATGGATCCAACCGACTGGGATCTAACTCCCTGACAGAATGTCTCGTCTTTGGGGCGTTCAGCGGTACCGCAGCCGCTCAGCACGCACTAGAGGAAGGGGCTGGCAACTCGAGTGCTGCCGAAGCCCTGGCGGCGGATGAGAGCAACCGCATCAAGAGAGATTTTCTGGCTAAGGGGGGTGGGACCGAAAGCGTCAGTGGACTCCGACTGGAGATGAACCATGCCATGGAAGAGGGATGTGGGGTCTACCGAACCAAGGAGGGGCTGAAGAAAACCACTCAGACCCTAGTCGAGCTTCGGGAGCGTTTTCAGGATGTGACTATTGAGGATCGGACCTCTGTCTTCAATACCGAGCTGATGTCGGCTCTGGAACTCGATTTCATGCTTGATGTGGCGCGATGCCTCGCCGTCTCAGCCTTGGCGAGGGAGGAATCGCGTGGCGCCCAGTCGCGATTAGACTTCCCCGAGCGAGATGATGAGAACTTTCTCCATCATCATCTGGCCTATGCCTCCGACGAGGGGCCGCGGCTGGAGAAGCAGCCAGTGACGATCACTCGTTGGCCTCCACAGGAGCGGAAGTACTGAGCCCATGGTGCTCATTCCAGGACACCCAGCTTTCGTGAGTTATCTATGAGCGAGATCAAGATCACCGTAACGCGATACGATCCGGAGGAGGATTCGCAACCGTATGAGCAGAGCTACTCAGTCCCGTATCGCGAGGACTGGGTGGTTCTAGATGCACTCAACCACATCAAGGACCATATTGATGGCACCCTGAGCTTTCGCTGGTCGTGTCGCATGGGGGTATGTGGCAGCTGTGGGATGACGGTCAATGGAGTTCCCAAGCTAACCTGTGCCGTCTTCTTGAAGGACTACTATCCCAACGAGATAAAGGTAGCGCCACTCGCCAATTTCCCGATTCTCCGGGATCTGGTCGTTGACATGTCTGACTTCATGGACAAACTGCAGGAAGTCAAGCCGTGGATGATTCGTGAAGAGGAGAAGCCGATCACAGAAGGAGAGTACCTTCAATCGCCGGATCAGTTGGCCGAGTTCAGACAATTCAGCATGTGCATCAACTGCATGCTCTGTTACGCCGCCTGCCCGGTTTACGGCAACGACTCGAGCTTTATCGGACCGGCCGCCATCGCTTTGGCACACCGCTATGACATGGACTCAAGGGAGCAGGGTCAGGCCGAGCGCACACCGATTATCGGCAGTCATGAGGGTATCTGGGAGTGCACCTTCGTGGGAGAGTGCACTGAGGTTTGTCCCAAGCATGTCGACCCAGCAGCCGCGATCCAACGTTCCAAGGTACAGCTGACCAAGGACTACATGCTGTCGATGATCTGGCCCTGGGGGAAGTCGTGAATCAGGCGAGGCCACACCAATACCCTGTTTATAAACAGCCAATGTCGGCCACCTGGTGGCTGAGTACCCGAAACTACTTCCTCTTCATGCTGCGGGAGGTGTCGGCTCTCTTCGTGGCGTTGTTTGTCGTGTCCTATCTGGTGGGGCTTTATCGTCTATCCCAGGGAGAGGCCGAATATACAGCGTATCTGGAGTCCCTCCAGACGCCCTTTGCCTGCGTCTCGTTCTTAGTGATTCTGGCGTTTGCCCTCTACCATACGGCCACCTGGTTTAGTTTGACCCCAATCGTAATGGTTGTCCGCCTGGGGAGCCGCGTGATTCCTCCTCGGTTGATTCTGTTGACGAACTATCTGGTCTGGCTGGTGCTCTCCGGGCTCCTCTTCTATCTTTTGGGGACGAGTTAAATTGGCAGCGAGATTGAAGACCACAGATCCGTTTTGGTGGGCGCTGTTTTCGGCCGGCGGCACCCTGGCCGCGTTCCTGTTGCCGGCTCACATCTTGATTACGGGTGTGGGAATCAGTTTCGGCTGGATCGAACCTGAGGTGATCGGATACCAACGCCTACTCAGCTGGTTGGAGCATCCACTTCTCAAGATCTATCTTCTCCTCTTGATCTCTTTGTCCCTCTTCCATTGGGCCCATCGCTTTCGCTACGTCCTGATCGACATGGGCCTGAGGAGCATCAAAGCTCCGGTAGCGATCCTTTGCTATGGCACCGCGATCACAGCCACGATCGCGACCCTCGTCCTTTTGTTCTTCTATCTGTAGGAAGGGTCGCAGGTCACAGGTCAAGAATGGTCGCAGGTCGCTGAGGAAGGCATCTATTGATGTAAGAGCGAAACAGTGCCATGAACGGGTTAACTGCCAGTATTACGAAATCAAGCCCGGCAGAGCCGCGAACGACTTGACGTGTCAGCAATTCGAGGCCGAATTCCGAGGAGAGAGCTGGACAACAGCACGATCTCCCCTATCCACGAACTGGAGTTCTCCCCTGAATGGTCCAGCGCGGCTGAGTCGCCGAGACAAGCTACTTGAGGCTGTCGAGGAAACGGACAACGGCCTCCAGATCCGGATCATCCAGCTTATCGAACCGAGGCATCCACTTTTGTCTTCCCTCAAATCCTGTAGTAACCTCTTCGTCCGGAACGGAGTGCGGATTCATCAGTTGGTTTTTCAACCATTCTGTCTTGCGGCCTCGGCGGCCCTGATGAGTCAGATTGGGGCCAATCTTTCCGCTGAGGTTGAGTCCCCGGGCCTGTAGAGTGTGACAGGACCCACATCGGTTGGACGCGATGATTTGCTTGGCTCTCTGTTCCTGTGCGTTGCTGAGATTGCTCCCGGCTCTGGATTCCTCACACCCGGTTGAGATCAGTGCAAGCAACGCCAGAGCAGCCGCGCTCCTCAGAGGACCAAAAATCCGATTGACCGGTGAGACCGAATCGATCCGAGACATCGTATTAGAGATTGTATCGTAGTGATTTAGCGTTTTGCAAAAATAAATTTAGTGACGACTAAACCCGTGTCTATTCTTTTCGTATGCACCGCCAACTCGGCGCGGAGCCAAATGGCAGAGGGGTTTGCACGCTTTTATGGGGGAGGTCAGGTAGAAGTCGACAGCGCTGGGACCCATCCAACGCGAGTGAATCCCTACGCGGTCGAGGTCATGTCCGAAGTAGGCATCGACATCTCCGGCCAGACCTCTGACTCGCTGGCCGGAAAGAATCTGAACCGATACCAGTATCTAGTAACCCTGTGTGGTCAGGCAGAGGCCGCCTGCCCATTGTTGCCACCCGGTTTGGCGGCAGAACACTGGGGGCTTCCCGATCCGGCTGCAACTGTTGGAGTGCGTTCGGACCTCATCGCGGGATTTAGGGCGGTCCGTTCCCAGATCGAGCGACGTGTGAAGGAGCTTCTAGAGAGGATCCCGTCAGAGCATTCACCCACAGTGTGATCTTGCTCTGCCCCTCCTCATCCGGATAGAATCACAACGATGCGAAGAGTCCTGTGGTTGCTGCTAAGCGTTTCGCTCCTGCTCCAGCCGGGGTGTTTCTGGAGGAAGGGCAAGCCGATTGAGGAAAAGGTGTTCGACGTTTACGGGACCGTCAAGGCTGTCTCCGACGAAGAGCTGGTCTTGAGTACCAAGAAGGGCACAGAGCTTACGTTCTTGTTTACGCCCAGCTCGATCAGGGGAGGCGAGTTCGACGAAGGAACCTACGTTCACACCTATTACAAGAAAAAGGGAGACAGTAATCACGTAACCATGGTCGTAGCAAAGATAGACTAGCTTCTGACACATGAGTGATCAGATTGTCTTGCCTGCTGATTTTAGCCACCATCTGCGGATCCCAAACGCAGAAGAACGGCTGTCTGAGGCGATGTCCGTAGGGCTAAGGATGCTGGAGGCGGGTGTTCCCCTTCTTCCCAATCCGGACCACGCCGCTATTTTTTGCGATCCTCCCCAAGCAGTGGCAGGACCCCTGAAGAAACTCGGATATGTCGCCGGCTGGGATAACAGGTGCTACCCTTCCCCAGTCGACGGGCATGACTATATCAACGTCCCCTCAGGGCTGCCGACCCAGAGTTCGGCGCGCGCTCGGGGATGGTTCGACTATGTTGCCGTGGTCCATCCCGTGGACGAGGACGCCAGGGAGCACATGCTGAGCCATGGGTACGGGAATCCCTTCGTTCACCATATTACGTGGGGTCTGGCTCCGCCGGCGCGAGCCCAGGACAGCGAACTGGAGTATGCAGGGCAGCTGGTGTCCTTCATGGCGAGAGTCAGAAAGCGTATCGCCGAAGTACTGGCTCAAGAACCCGGCACCTTGATCCTGGCCCTTCCACAAGGAGTGGTCGAGTCTCCCGGATTCTCTGAGCGGACTACGGAATGGCTTGGCGATTTGACCGAGCAGGAGTATCAGATCGAAACCATGCAGGGGGGAGGATTCCTGCTCCAGTTTTTTGTGCTGACGGGAGGAAGACTCGAGGTCGCTCTCAGAGTAGCGACCCAACAGACTTTCAACCCCAAGAGCGTCGACAAGATCTCAAAGGATGAGATCAGCACCATGCAGTCGGATTGACTCTTCCTGGTTGGCCGACACCCCTCAAGAGCACACTGTTCTCATTACAGGTTCCGTTTAGCCGGAAAGGCAGTTATGCAAGAAAAATATGACACTCTACGTATAGGCCTGGTAGGGGCCGGAGCAAACACCAAGAGACAACATATCCCGGGCTTTCAAGCTCTACCCGACGTAGAAATCGTCTGCGTCGCCAATCGCAGTCGGGAATCCTCTGAAAAGGTGGCCCGAGAATACAACATTCCTGAGATCAAGGACTCCTGGCACGATGTCATCTCCTCTCCTGATGTCGATGCGGTCTGCATTGGCACCTGGCCCTACCTGCATCGTGAGATTACCTGTGCAGCGTTGGAAGAAGGGAAGCACGTCCTTTGCGAAGCCAGGATGGCGATGGACCTGTCCGAGGCACGAACCATGCTGGAGGCTTCGAGGGACAAGTCGCACCTGGTGACACAGCTTGTGCCGACTCCACTCGGTCTCCGCGTCCACCGGACGGTTCGAAGGATTCTGGACGAGGGTGGCCTGGGGGAATGGTTAGCAGTGGAGGTTCGCGATCTCTGGGATGACCTCACCGATCCTCAGACCCCATTGAAGTGGAGACAGCGCAAGGAGCTCTCGGGCCATAACTACGTGAGCCTGGGACAGTGGTTTGAAATCCTGGTGCGCTGGTTGGGTTCGGTCGAATGGATCGACACCTGTGCCAAGATCCATATCGATTCCAAGCATGATCCAGAAACGAGCAGTCCCTACTCGGTGGAGATGCCGGATCATCTGAGTGTGGTCACTCAATTTCAAAACGGTGCTGCCGGGCACCTGCTGTGCAGTGCTGTGGCGGGCAGCGAGCCCGAGTCGCTGCTGCGGCTTCAAGGCAGCAAGGGGACGCTCAGATACAACGCTGCAACTGAGGCTCTGCATTGGTTTGACCGAGGAAGCGATGTTCCCCAAGAGGTGGAGGTCGAAGCCGGGGGCGGATGGCGGGTTGAGGAAGAGTTCGTCAGTGCCATCAGAGGTCAGGAGCAGGTAGAGTTTACCGATTTTGCAACCGGTGTCCGCTACATGGAACTTTCCGAGTCGGTTTATCGAAGCTGGTCTGAAGGTAGGAGAGTCCAGCTACCGCTGCCGTGAGGGTCCGGGACTCGCAGGGCTATTGCTAGAAAAATCCCAAGGTACAAGATACAAACAAATTCCAAGGGACAAGCATCAAATTCCAAATAATCCGAAGTTGCTGACCCTCCGGTAGCATTCCTGAGTGGTCACGGGAGTCTTGATATTTGGAATTTGGAATTTGTTTGTATCTTGTATCTTGGTGCTTATCTTGATTGGAGTTTCCGGTTTCACACCAACTCCTTCAAGACCCGGATGGTTCTGTCGATTTCGGCAATCGTGTTGTAGAAGTGCGTGGATACGCGAACAGCTTCGTGTCCGTCACGCACATGCTCATCGACACTGATGTCGTGTTCTTCGAATCTGGCCCGCATCTCCAGGCCCCCCCGACCCTCGACTTCGAACATAGTCATTCCCGGAGACGAGACCTGGGGTGAGATCGAGCTTACGAGATGGATCCGAGGTGTTTTGACCAATTCGGCTTTCAGATGGTCCGACAGCCTCCGATTTCGTGCCTCGATTCTGGGCATGCCGATTGTGTTGATGAACTCCAAGGCGGCGCCGATGGAGGCTCTGACTGGGATACTCTTCGTCCCAGGTGCCTGATAGCGTGCTGCTCCTGGTGGCGACCCCTTTGCATCGAGGGGGAAGAACTCTTCCTGAAAGCTCTTCCGAACGTACAACATTCCAGTCCCCATGGGTGCCAGTACCCACTTGTGGAGGCTGTTGGCGTAGAGGTCGCAGCCCAGGTCATGAAGGTGGATTTCCAGATTCCCTATTGCCTGAGCTCCGTCGACGGCCGAGATGATCCCTCGTTCCCGAGCCAGGCTACAAAGTTCCTTCACCGGGTAGAGGAGTCCTCCTCGGGTGACCTGGCAAAAGAACAGGACCTTGGTCCGATCATTCATGGCCTGCTTCAATGGATCGATTGCCTGATCCTTGCTAGTGAGGGGGCTCGGAATCGGGATCTCCCGGAGAGTGATGCCCTCCCGCTCAGCACGAAGGCGCCAGGGTCGAATTCCGGCTGGATGTTCATGGGTAGTGGTCAGGACCTCATCCCCTGGTTGTAGCGGGATACCCTTTGTGATCAGGTCCAGCCCCTCGGTCGCATTGCTCATGAAGGCGATCTCATCGGTATCAGCGCCAATGAGTTCCGCTAGTGAAGGCAGGACTACCTTCTGGATCTGTTGGTGAAGCTCGCCCTTTGCCGACGTAGGGTTTGCAGAGATTCTTCGGTAGTGCTCTGCGACTGCATCCACGACTGGTTGAGGAGGAATGCCAAGACTCGCGTTGTTGAGGTAAATGGAGTCTGGGTCAATCAAGAATTGATTCTTGATACCGGTCCAGAAGGCCTCCTCCTCAGTTGCAGGGGGTGATGCCTTGTTGCCTCCAGTAGAGTCTGCCTTCTCGGGACCGCAGCCACTCAACCCCAGGCTGGCCCCGGTGAGAAGTGCGGCGCCTTGGCTGAGAAAATCCCTCCGGGCCGTTGGTAGTCCCTGGCTTCTACCCTGGTCCGCGTGATCCTTGATTTCGTTCATGAGATACCTCCTCCGGGAGACCCGGTACCGGACGCCCTGCCCGTTCGATGGATCTCATCGGCGCGAGCTATAGTATCCTGTCTTCGCGACCACTCAAATGTGGATGTAATGAAAGGTGGAAAGGAAGGTCCGATGAACGTCGTTTCAAACAAGACCGAGGCCGATACGATCATCCATATGGATGACCATCACTTCGAAAACTGCAAGTTTACAAACTGTGTCCTGGTCTATAGTGGAGGCGACTTCAGTTGGCTCAATTGCTCCTTCGACCGGTGCCAGCTCCGCTTTGTCGGGTCAGCCCAGAAGACCATCAACTTCCTCAAGGCTTTTGGAATGGTGCCGCGGCAGGTACCCCAGACGGCCGATGCGAAGGGATCGTCTCTCGTCAACTGAGGGCTGGTGTTCCCCAATTCTACTCTTGCTTTTTGATTTCCAGAGCCCTGATTTCGTGGATTTCACGTGTATTTTCGACAAAGGTGATCTTTACTCGATACCCATCCTGAAGATCCGTCCATTCCACACGCTTCTTCCCCAGAGCCTTCTTGACAGATCCCTTGGCCTTTATCTTGGGTTTCGAAATGAAGAAGAATGCCCTGGATTCCCCATCTTCCTCATCCACGACGCTGAGCGATTTGGCGTCATGGTGGATGCCCGAGATGAGGCCCTTGATTGTCTGGGTTGCTCTGAAGCTGGCGGCGCTCTCATCTGGAGTACCGAACTGGGGAGGAGTCGGATCGTTTAGCTGTGCAAGTCCTGTTGCCACCAGCGGCACCGAACCTAGCAGCAGAAAAAGACCCGAAAGCAGACGCCGAACCACGAGACGGACTGGGACGTGCAGTCGGGTATTGTTGATTCGAATCGAATCCCTGAATTCAGATTGGTGAATCTTGACCAGTGTTCTTCTCCTGTCGAGATGTCAGAGCTTCCTAGATCGTACCACACGCATGGTCCTCCCGGCATCGACTCTGACGGCCAATCGGCTCTTCCAAGTTGGAAGTTCCCCCACCGAGAAGTTTCAGGTAGGCGGCTGGGCTGAACCGCGATTACCAGTAAGTAAGTGCGTCTTCGAACATCCCGGCTAGTTCTTCGCCGCCGGCAGGCCTGGGAGAGAGCTTGGTGACGCGGTGCTGCGGCAGCGTGCCTTCGACCAGGGAGGGGATGTCGTCTGAGCTGCAGCCGATCTCTCGCAGCCCGTTGGGGACGTTGAGGCGCTGCATCAAGATGATCAGCTGTTCGGCAAGGATCTTCCCGGCATCCGCTTCCTTGGCCCTGCTCACGTCGACGCCAAGGACTCCGGCCGCTCGTAGATGCCGCTGGGGGTTCGCCGATGCTGTGAAGCGAAACGCGGCGGGCGCGTTGAGGATGACGGAGGTCCCGTGTGGCACTAAGTCGTGGTCTACTCGATAACCTGGGGGGCGAAAGCCCCGGACCATTCCCGAAACCGGGTAGGACATTCCGTGAGGCAGATGGACGCCCGCATTCCCGAAACCGATGCCGGCATAGGAAGCCGCTAGGAGCATCTGAGAGCGTGCCTCAACATCGGAAGGATCTTCCACGGCTCTGGCCAGAAAGCGCCGGACCATGCTCAGGGCTTCAAGAGCCCATAGATCACTGATCGGATTAGAACCCTGATAGGCCGGCCGGGCGATCGGACGGTCCGGATGGGGCCGCTCGGTGTAGGGTATCGCCGTGTAGGATTCCAGGGCGTGACTCAGCATATCCAGCCCAGTCGAAGCAGCAACGGCGGCTGGTAGGGTCTCGGTATTGTCTGGGTCGACCAGACCCAGAGTGGGCTTCAGTCGACGGTGGGCAATCCCGGTCTTGGCGCGCATCTCCACCAGATCGAAGATGGCCACGCCAGTTGTCTCGCTGCCGGTACCTGCGGTTGTCGGCACGGCGATCAGCGTCTTTACCGGTCCTGGAACCGGCAGTCCTAGACCGATCGGGGGGTTTACGTAGTCCAGAAAGTCGGCCGGGTAGGTGGAATAGAGATTGGCGGCCTTGGCCGTGTCAATCGTCGATCCTCCCCCCACCGCAACGAAGCCGTCAAAGTCCCCCGATCGAGCAAAGTCGATCGCATCCTTGAAGGATTCATCGCTGGGTTCAACTCGTACCCGATCGTAGAGAGTGAAGTCGAGCTTCTCGTCGGAGAGCGATTGCAGCACCGTTGCCACTGGGGGCAACTGCGCCAGAGTGGAATCGGTGAGGACCATGACGCGTCCCACCCCACTATCGGACAGATCCATCCCAATCTCTCGGGTGATGCCAGGTCCGAACCTGATATTGGAGGTTGCCAGTTCGAAGGCGGTATCCTTTTGCATGGTCGTTCTCGCTGCTTGAGTCGGCACATCCTGGGGCTCGGGGCTGCCGAAGTAAGCCTAGCCCGATTGCCAGAGGGATCGACTGTTTTCTGCAACAGTCGTCCACAGAATGCTAACCCAGTAGCCCGGAAACTTCACCATCCTAACCTGAAACTTCAATAGTGAGCAGTACCGGAAACAGCCGCAGTCAACAGAGCCGCGAGCGACTTGACGTGTCTGCAAGGTGAACCCCATTTCCGAGGAGCGACCGGTCAGCTGCACCATTCTCCGTTTATTGAGCCAGAGGTTTCCTTCTGGGATGATCCGATTCGCGCGTGGGGGTCATTGTCAACTGGAACGTCATTGGGTTTTCGCTTGAAAATTGTGCGGGTTGGAAACCGCGTGGGTGGTCCGCTTTCTCCTCGGAACTTGACTCTATTTTAAAGACCCTGACAGTCGCGCGCGGCTCTGTTGATCTCGCTGGCAGAATACTGATCGAGGTGAAGATAGACAAAGTTTCTTTCCTGTACGATCCGGCGCAGCCGGTGGCCGGGCTAAGGTGAGATCTCAAGAGGAGGTAGCAAGTCGCACGTCGCAAGTCTCTCCTCCCTGGACAGCGTGGCGTATGGTCTCGCCTCAGGAACAACAATGGATGCAGGAGTCAAGCAGCGCCGCGCACGGCTTGACCGCTCTGTGATATCGGGCCAATTTTTCCAAGAGAGAGAGGCGAGCGGAGATTGTGCCGACGTCAGTGGACTTCGGAGGCAGCCTGCGGCGGATTAGCGGAATCTGGGAGCTGAAATGACTCTGCGACGACACGGTTGCCACCCTGGTGTTTCGCAGCGTAGAGAGACAGATCGGCCGCCTCAATCAGGGCTGAAGGGTTGTCGAAGGCGCAGCCTTCGGAGTAGGTCGCGAATCCTCCGGACATGGTAACCGAGAAGGATTCTCCATTGGCACCCGAGAAAGACTCGCTGGCGAGCAGCTGTATGATGCGTTGGCTAATCTTGGAGGCCCCAGTGGTGTCGGTACGAGGGAGTACCAACACAAACTCTTCGCCCCCGTAACGAGCGGCTACATCGGTATTGCGTAGGTTCCGCTCGATGATCCTGGCGACGGCCACGATGACCTGGTCTCCCAGGGGATGTCCATGCTGGTCGTTGACGCTCTTGAAGCTGTCGATGTCAAAGAACACTAAGGAGAGCGGCTGTTTGGAATGCCGGGCCTGCTCGAATTCACGGGCGAGAGCCTCTTCCAGGAAGTAGCGATTGTAGAGTTCGGTAAGCGGATCTCGATCCACCTGCTGCTTCAGCGTTCGATTCTCGGACTCGAGGATGTCGGTGGTTGCCTTGCTCCGCTGGGCCTCCTGCATGGTCTCTAAGGAGAGTGCAAGCAAGGCCTCCTTGGCCTGCTCCAGCACCGCATTAGTGGCTTCGGCCGAACCCAAGTCGACCTCGAAAACGGTTGACAGATCGGGCAGTGCGTCTCCCACCTTGCCAAGTACTGTTTCAAGTGTTTCAGGAGGCATATCGAGGACGGTTTGAGCCTTCATACTGGCTTCGCAGAAGCTATCCAGATTCTGGTCGCCTAGCCAGATGTCGGACAAATCTCCAGAGAGGACGGCGCATCGGGTCCCCATTTCGAGGTCCAGAAGGACCTCCGGGCTGGACTCGTGGCTGTGCTGGAAAGCTGTTACAAACGCATCCGGTAAGTTCCAGCGCCCGGCCAGGTACACACTCAATTCAGAGTGATCGCAACCCAGATGTTGCTGTTCCAGCTGCTTCATTTGCCCATGGTCGTTGCCTGCCTGACTGAGCATTTTGGAGTAAATGTCGGGGATGATCTTGTGGAGGGCCAGCATCCCGATATCCTGAAGTAGAGCAACCAGGAAGAGTTCCTCCTGGTTGGGAACGTTCGTCGAGGCTCCCAGGGCGCGAGCAGCGACAGCATTGATCAAGGAGCGCCGCCAGAAGTTGGTGTAATCGAACGATCCTTCGTTCTTTTCTTGAAGGTCGCTAACGAGGGAGAAGCTGAGAGCCAGGGCGCAGACTGCGCGAATGCCCAACAACCCGCAGGCGTGGCTCAGAGTCGTGATGTCCCGGCGCATCCCGTAGAAAGGGGAGTTGACTACCTGAAGCACTTTGGCGGATAGGGCGGGGTCCCGACTGACCAGAACAGCAATCTCACCGAAACTTACGTGCTCACTACGGCAGAGTTCGAGGATCTGCATGGCAACTCCCGGTAACGTCGGAAGGGTGCCACAGGTATCAAGCCGTTGCTTTAGCTGAGGTTTCATCAATCCTGGATCTCCACCTGTCTCTTCATATCGGCCACGGGCCGGAGACACTTGAGCCCAAGAGTTAGGGCAAGAATAACTTCGCAGGGTTGGCGTTCAGATTGGCGCCAGATTTGGCTGCGAGCGGTTGAGTAAAACCGCAGGCATAGTTGAGGAAAATCCAGGTCGATTCCAGGTTTGCTGGCAGCTGCGGACGGAGGCTAGAGGGTTCCCTTGGGAGGTCCTCAATCGATCCACTTCTCCAGCTCTTGTTCCAAAAGGCCCTGATTGTATTTCAGTCCGATATCCAGATCGTGATTCTGCAGCCAGGAAGAGGGCTCAGGCGCGTTGTCTCGCCACGACAAGTGAGGTTTGTACACGATAAAGACATCCCAGGCTTTCTCTTCACCCTGGTAGTTGAGCAGTCTCGTGTAGGAAGTGACGCCGAAACTCCAGAGGTCCCAGAAGTGCTCGGCCCGCCGGTCTGGCAGATAGGCAGTTGCCCTGGTTGCGGTCATCTGGGAGTCGCGTGAAAGAATGGGTGACCACAGAATGAGTACCTTTATTTTGGCGTCTCTGTGATCCTTCAGTATTGCCTCGACTTCGGAAGCCCCCCGAAGACAATGGCCTCAGGTGGGGGAAAAGATCAAGACAAGCCGGGTTCTGTCGGTGGCCACGTTGAAGGCACTTTTGAACTCTTTCCCATCGTAGGAGACTTGTGTGAGCCCGCGGCTCGGTCCCTGCATCATGACAGACCGGAGCGAGCCGACCTGACTGACCAGGAGTGCGCACATCATCAGGGCCCTTTTCATACGCTTCAGAATAATGAAAAAAGCTGAGTCAGCGCAAGTCTCAACTCAACCTTTCGAGGTTGGCAAGTGCCCTGCATTTCCCACTCTACGGTTGGCCGGAAGGATCAGAGCGCCGCGACACTCTCTCGACCTCGCCCAGGAGCCGCAAGGTGTTTTCGCCGAGAATCTTGCGAATGTTGTCTTCACTATAGCCCCTACGCAGGAGTCCGTCCGTGATCTTCGGTAGGTAGGTGGCGTCGTCCATTCCCTGTGGCATGGTTGCCCCATCGAAATCCGATCCCAGACCGACGTGGTCCACTCCGGCCACCTCGACTGCGTGGTCGATGTGATCCAGGATCTTCTCCCAGCCTACCTTGGGGCGTTCTTCGCCGTGGTCCTGGAGATCTGGATGCCCGGCGTTCCCTTCCTCGGAGATCTGCTGCCTCAACTGCCTCTTCTCCCAGGCCTGAAAGGGGACGTTGTCGAGAAACTGGTCGACGAATGTAATCTGGATGACGCCGCCTTTTGCGGAAAGCGCAGCAATCATTCGATCGCTCATGTTCCGGCGATGTGGCGAAAGAGCTCGGCAGGAGGAGTGTGACGCAATAAGGGGGGCCTCACTAGTCTCGAGGGTGTCCCAGAAGGTCTCATCCGATACGTGGGAGATATCGACCATGATTCCCAGATGATTCAACCTCTTTACGATCTTCTTCCCGAACTCGGTCAATCCTCCGAACCGGGGTTCGTCGTTAGACGAGTCGGCCCACTCTGTGTTGACGCTGTGTGTCAGGGTCAAATAGCGAATGCCAAGCCTGGCATACATCCCCAGGACGGAAAGGCGGTTGTTGATCATGTGGCCGCCTTCCATACCCATCAGTGCGGCGATCTTACCCTGGCTTCGCGCTTTGCGGATCTCCGCTACTGTCGTGCACAGAGCCATCTCAGACGACAGGTTTTCGACCACTCTGTAGATCGATGCAATTCGGTCGAACGAGTCATGGACGGCCTTGTCTCCGGTTATGGTTCCGGGCATGAAGATCGAAAAGAAAACCGTGTTGAGTCCTCCCTTCTTGATCCGGGGCAGGTCCGCATGACCGTCGGTATGTGTCCTGGAAAAATCCCATTCGGGTTCCCTGAGACGCATTGTGGTGTCGACGTGGGTGTCGACGACGATCGAGGAAAAGTGAAGGCTGTGCGACCTTCTAGCAATATCATCCTCGCCAGATGCGAGTGCATGGGGACTACCCATGACCCAAGTGGCCATGGAAATCAATAGAGCAAGCTCTTTCATCAAATCTCCTCGTTACCGGCTTGGGATCGGTTTCAAGGCTGGAACAACATGACTTCCACCCGCCGGTTGGCCCTTCTTCCCTCCGGACTTGTATTGTCGGCCAGCGGTTCTGCTTCGCCCGAGCTCGCAATAGCGATACGGTCGGCCTCGATGGCAAGCCGGTCCACAAGGTAGTCTCGAGCCGCTTCAGCACGCCGCCTCCCAAAGCTCAGGTTTGCCTCTTCTCCGCCCCGGTCATCTGTATGTCCCGTTACGGTAGCTTCAAGCTCAGGTCGCTGGCGCATTTTTTCTGCAATCTCGTTCAGCCTGTTTTCCCCGACAGGACTGAGCTGTAGCTTTTCGATTTGGACGACTGTCTTTTCACTCAAGGAGACCTGTTTGAAATCGTCGGCGCGGCCATTACGGTCGTCGTGGGCGGCAACCAATATGGTGTGATACCCGACGGACATGCCCCGGGTGTTGATGCGAATTCGTGGGCTTATCTCTGCTCGAGGTCCGAAGTCCAGTGCCCAGGAATAGGTTAGAGGATCGTTGTCCGGGTCACTGGCAACGGCGCTGGCGCCAACCGTGTCACCTACGTACAAGTTTGACCTCTCGAGGGTCAAGGCTACCTGCGGCAAGCGGTTCGGCCTGCGAGTGACGATGACATTGAAGCCGCAGCTAGCGTCCATTTCATCCTCGTCCTTCACCGTGACCCGGGCCGTGTGGGTGCCCCGTCCCAGCTGTGCGCCATCGAGAAGGAGATCACTCCCATCGTTGTAGACGTACTGCTCGTTGACCGTCCATTCGTAGGAGAGGGGATCTTCATTTGGATCCGACGCATCCGCGCGAAGCGTAGTTGTATCCAGCACTGTAATTTTAACCTGGCTGGGTTCACAGACGACCTCGGGAGCCTGTAATCGCTTCTCGACCCGGATGTTGAGAGAGCAGGATGCCGTGCTTTTTCCGTCGGAAACTTCCGCAGAGACCACGTACTTGCCGGGTTTCAGACCGGTGGAGTCGAACTCCGCTGATCGGTTCTTCTGGATGATTGTCCCGCCGCTGCTTGACCAGGACACAGAGAGCCGACTCCGATCCTTCTCATTGGGATCTGTGGCGTTGGCGTCAATTCTGCTTTTTTCGCCCTCTACGATGAATGTCCGGCTTACTCTACAAGTCATGCTGGGAGGCTTGTTGGCGCAGCCTCCAGATGCGCAGATCGCCAATGTGAGGGCGGCACTCAGAACCGATTGCGACGAGGTCATTGAAACCTTTCTTCGGAGGCGGCCACGGTCACGCTTCGAGTTTCCAGCAGATTATACACCGAGCCAGGAGCTCGAAACGGACGTCGAATCTAGTTCGTTCCACGGCCTCAGAAGAGCCAGCGAAGAAGGAGATTGCAGAGTGTGATCAACAGGACGCGACGATGGTGGTCGAAAAATTCGCGATTTCAAAGTCCTCCATGAATTTGTCGGTGATCCAGAGCACCAGGATGTTTATGACAAAGATGAAAAGCCCGAGGGTAATCAGCACGAACGGAAAAGCAAAAAAGGAAAGGATGGTGTTGACGATGCTGTAGACGACGGCTACCAGGATCGCGGTCGAAAAGCCCTTCAGGCGAATTCCAGGCAAGACGTTGGCCACAACGAAAACAGCGATGCTGAGTAAGAAGACGTTCCATAGAATAGAAACCATTCCCATTTCCTCCAGCCCTCCCTCCAACAAAAAACGGAGTCAGGGCGACAGCGATCCCGACCAAATCCAGAGTTCTCCAGACATCACTTTCTCAAGAGAGACTGACTTTCAAAGGTACCGTAGGGCTTCAACAGCATCCAAAAGAGACTGGCGGCCGCAAAGAGTAGGCAGAACACGACCAGTACCAGGCTCCAATCCTCCCGCGAGGGTCCCAAGAGAAAGGGGACCACGGCTGGAAAGGCGGCTGCGCCCAGATTTCCCGACATGTTCATGATCCCAAAGGCGGTCGCCACCGATCGTCCGCCCATTTCGATCGTAACTGAGTACACCAGGGGACCCACAAGCGCCAGGCAGAATGCGCCCGCGGCCATCGTGATCACGGCACCGTGGGGATTCTGAATCAGGCATGCAGCTGCCATCAAGAGCGTAGCGGCGATCATGCAAGCGACCGCCATTCCCCTCCTGGCGACGTCGACGCTTTCCGTGGCAGAGTAGATTCGGTCGGAAATCATTCCCCCCAGAGGTGAACCGATGAGCACGGCCAGCAGAGGAATTGCCGTGAGGATCCCCGATTCAGCCAGCGAAACCCCCCGCGATTCTTGAAGAAAAGTGGGAAACCAACTGGCAAAGAAGATATAGCCCGCCGCTCGACAGAACTGTTGGCCGCAGATGCACCACATGGGAGGACTGGTGGCCAGCTCGAACCAGGGCGTTCGGGAGTGGGTTGCCACGGCTTGCTCTTCTTTCGACTCCTTCTCCTTCTTCGCTCCGCTTGGATTGGAAATCAACGCCAGCTCCTCCGCGTTGACCTTGGCGTGTTCGCTGGGACTATCTCGAAACCACCGATAGAAGAAAATTGCCCAAAGGCCACCCGGAAGCGCATAGAGAAGAAACACCGTCTGCCAGGATAGGCCCCGTTCCAGGAGAACTCCGGTGAGAAAGGCAGCCACGATGGCGCCCACCTGCATGGAGGACCCTAGAAGTCCTCCTCCCGTGCCCAGCCAGGTCGAAGGTCCCCAACGAGACAGGATCACTGCGGCACAAGGGAATAGGCCGGCTTGGGCAACTCCGGCTGTGAGACGAAAGGCGAGGAGCCACAGCCAAGCGAACCATACGGGGGAGCCCAAGTCGAAAACCTGCACCAGCCAAACCGTCACGAAGGTCCCGGTCAGAGCAGACAGGGCCGTCGTACCGGACCAGACTCCAGAGTACAGGGGGAGGGTAAGGCGAGAGCCCCAGCGATCCCCCAGCCAGCCGGCCGGAACCTGGAAGGAGGCATAACTCCAGAAGAATCCACTGAGAATCCAGCCCATCTGTTCTTTGGTAAGCTCGAGTTCTCCGCGGATCGTGCTCTCGGCCACCGAGACGCAGTTTCTCTGGATGTAGGCCAGGGCCGCGGCGAGGCATAGCCAGGCCAGCACCTGGTAACGGATGTTCGTAGCCGAGCTCTTTGGCGAGTCGCTTTCTGGAATCATTGCTGGATCATTCGGATCGAACACTTCAGTCTGGGGCAGGGGAGACGTAGTGCGTCAGCAATGCACCCGAGGGCACTTTTAGCGCCTGTCCTGAAGCCGATGATCCAGCGGATTATACGCCCAATTGCATCTCGGGTCACGCTCCGATCAGCCCGGGCAGTTGATCGATTGCCTAGACCTCTTTCCTCTCGACTATTCTTTGACCCAGCTTCTTTTCCAGCTTCATCACGTAGAGAAAATTGAAGATTGTGCCCAAGAAGAAAGACAGGAGCAATCCTGGGACGATCCATGTGTATTGCTTAAGCAACGATCCGAACTTGACCAAGAATAAGATGCTCACCAATAGGGACAGGAAAACCAACACAAAGTGGGTTCGAATACTTTTGGTTGTATAGATTATTTCATGCCCTCTCAGCTTGCCTTTCGTCCACAGAATAGATAGCGCCCCTAGTCCAGGAAACACGATTCCAGTCAATATCAGCGTCTCAAGCCTGGCAAACGTGCTGAGGTCAATCATCAAGCTGAAGGCGGCCAAGAAGAAGGTGGCCATGGCTATGCTGTAGCCATTTCGCCTCTGAATCAGGGTGCCATGGAAATCGTAGAGTCTTAAATATCTAGCCAGCAGGATTAGTAAAATGATGCCAACGGGAAAAATCAATAAAACATAGAGTCTGGGATTCATTGTTCCACCTCTTGTCGATTTCTAACGTCTATCCCACCCAAGGGCACCCTCCGGTCTCGTTCGGAGAGCCCAAAGCAACTGACCCAACTGCCCACGATCATTGAATCTCTTCGATCACTGCATCCATGATCTGCGCTTTCCCCCGAGTTGCCCTCGCCCCTCGGCTCCAAGCCGAGGGGCGAGCAAGCAAATGCAACTACCCGGGACCGCAAATCAGCTCAACCGCCTCCCAACACCCCGCATAAGCCGCTACGGCACAAAACGGGCTACAGAGGAATGAAAAGGGACCCGTAATGTATGTACAGGCCACAGCACAGCCTATCGTCCCTGCAACGGCACATGCCAGGCCCAACCAATAGACACAGCCGTACTCGAACCGGATTCCGGCCGTTGCGAATGCAACCGGTCCGGTAATGACTTTCGGCCTGAAGGAGTGCCTCGAGGCATCCATTTCCGTTCTCTTGGCCGAGATCCATTCTTCTTTGGTCTTCCCCTCAGGATCAACGGCACCCACTGGGTCTCCGGCAGCCAGCCGGGTCAGCTCAGCCGCCGCTGTATTACCCGCAAACGAAGCATAGAACGAAACCGGTATCCCCGTGTGATCTCGGGCCTGGGGATCCGCTCCCAGCATCAGCAGTTCGGCTGTCGCCTGCTGCGCATCCGGACCCATAGCAGCATAGTGTAAAGCCGAACCCCCGGCGTTGTCTCGTGCATCAGGGTCTACGCCCGCTTCGAGAAATCGGGTTGCAATCTCCTGCCGGCTTGCTCGCTGCTGCCCTTTCCCTTCGCAAGAAGTACACGAGGATGGGGGATAGAGTGCATGAAGGGCCGTTTTGTCGTTGCTCAGAGTGGCGTGGGGATCTGCTCCCTCCGAAAGCAGAAGAACCACCGCATCGTACGAACCGGACTGAGCCGCTAGGTGGAGGGGCGTCAACCCGTCCGGTGTCTTCGCGTTTGGATTCGCCCCGGCATTCAGCAAGGCGGCAACCTTGTCAGGGTGACGGACCACCGCCAAATGAAGGGGAGCCAGCCCCAGGCAACCGGAGCCACTCGAAGAAACCTCGCCATTCTCCACGGCTGCCTCCAGCCGGGCACAGTCGCCGAAGTAGAGCTCCTTCCCATCAGGCAAGCGGAGCCCGATAGGAACTTCTCGGGGCCCGGGGTTCTTCTTCCCACCTTTGGCAACCCCTGGGGCCACCGAATTGAAGAGCAGGATCCCTGCAAGAAGAACCCGGGTCAGACAGCGGAAAAGTCTTTTGTGAATCATCATACACTTCCTCCTGTTTAGCCAATAATCTCCCCCTTTCTTGAATGGGAACGACTCCCTGTTCGGGAGCGACAAGAGGCAAGAAAGAGTCCAAAGAAGGAGTTGTAGGGAGCTGGTCCTCAGGAGGACTGGGCGGAGTCGTTGTGTGGCCGGCTTGAAGATGTTCAACCTCCAAAGCGGCCTGATATCAAGCCCGATCGCAAAACTGCTTTTCGGGGACGACCCAGCGAGAAAACAAGAAGAAAAAGTCGGGGTGCGGGGATGACTCTCTAACCTGGGGACGCACCGCTTGTGGACAACTCAACGCGATAGAGCCCGGTCATCGTCAGGATATAGAGACGTCCATCTGCTCCCAACTGCAGATCCACGATACCCGCCAGCCCGTCGAGAAAGGTACCGATCCCGACGGCCTTGCGCCGTGTGCGTTTGTCCAGGGCGAACTGTCTGATACGTTCCGTGCCGTGTTCCCCCACGAGGACTCGTCCCGCCATAGCGACACCGTAGCTATCGTTGACGAGGACCTGGACAGCGGTAGGTACTGTGTTTTGCTCGAAGCTTTCCCACAGGGGGGGGCGAAAGCGCTCCCCAAGCCACCAAGCACCCCAACGTTCATACCACTCGTCGACCGTACCCCAGACGAGGGGCCAGCCTAGATTTTCGCCGGGAAGCGCGTTCGTCAGACTGTCATGGCCTTTGGGGCCGTTGTCACTGACCAAGAGGCCACCTTCAAGGGGGTCAAACGCAAAGCCAAACGAATTCCGTATGCCATAGATATAGATCGGGTTGTCCGGGCCAAGTGGCTTATCCGATGGGATGCTGCCATCGTCGTTGTAGCGCAGGATCTTGCCACGAGGATTGCCTTTATACTGGCTCATGATGTTGGCGTTCTTGTTGAGCTCTCCCAGGCTGATATAGAGCTTGCCGTCTGGCCCGAACAGGATGCAGCCACCGTTGTGAAGGGGTCTACTAGCCACAAACGTCGCCGTATTTACGTTCCAGTGTACTAAGCCTCGCGAATCTCTCCTGCGTCTCCCTCCCACCCAGAACCCGTTTAGAGGCCTGTGTAAAACAAGTGTTTTTGGGACACCAGGAATCGGGTGTGCTAAAACGGCACGAATGGAGGAACCCACCGGCAAGGAAACCAACGGAGGCGAGAAGAAGTACGTCGGTGTCGGAGTGGCTGTAGGGTATGTGCCTGGGGATAGCCATTGGTGCTGCCACCGATAACATGGGCGTATGGCTTGTCCTCGGTATGGTCCTGGGAGCTGGGATCGGCTCAGCTAAGGACGCCGGGCGGCTGTGAAAGAGCTCTCCTCGCCAATCACCCTGGCAACGCTGGCTTTCGAAAGGCTCGTCTCCTAGCCAGTCTTTTCTGGTGCAAAGGAAATCCATTCTAGAAAAGGCTACCGTGACAGGTGCCAGTTCAGGAATGCGAGAGCCGTTTCGTAGGCCTCACGGATCAACTTCGGATCGCCTCCACCCAGGCCATGTTCTCCGCTCTGGATCGAGACGAGCTCGTGCTCCCCGCCGTGCCGCCTGAACTGCTCGGCCAGCAGGAGGGATTGCTGGTAGGGTACGTCGGTGTCGTCAGTGCCGTGGATCAGAATCGTGGGTGGGTACTTCGAGGTGACGTTCTTGACCGGCATGTAGGGGGTGAACTTCTCTGCCTGGGTATGCGGATCCCATCCCGAGACCGCCTTGGGCCAATGACCGTGCTGGCGGCAATACTGGTAGAAGGCACCCCGAAACAGCGGCTGGACCAGGAGGCGGATGAATGCTCTAAGTCCTCTAAAACATTGGAGCCGGCGAGAGGAATTGAACCTCCAACCTACGCATTACGAATGCGTCGCTCTACCGTTGAGCTACGCCGGCTCTTTGAGAGGCTGTCTGGTGATTATAGCTGGCAGTCTGGACACCGGGCAATTCTTGTGGAGATCCGCAGTGCTATTCCTATTCGTCTGTCGTTGATCCGCCTTCCTGGGCTCCTCGTTGTGCCTCTTCGAAGCCTACCGCCTGTGCCTTGCCCCCCATCTCCTCAGCCCTTTCTATCCAGCCCTTGGCCTGGAAGAACATCGACAGGCTGGTATAGGCGAGCGGGTTGTTCGGCTCGACGTCCTTGAAGCGGGTGCCGTAGTCGATGGCCTTGTCCAGATCTTTGTTGTGGTAACAGCACATGGCCGCAGCGTGAAGGGCATCTCCGTATTCGGCGTCCTCTTCCAGCGCCTTCTCCAACTCCTGAATGGCGAGATCCAGTTGGTCTTCGCCAAAGTACTCCATGCCCTGGTTGTAGTTTTCCTCTTTTGACATCTTCGTCCTCGATCTTCCGTTCCGTACCGGTAAGTGGACTCTAACACCTGGATCGCTAGCGCCTGAGCGGCCCTCGAGTCCGAATGGCTCGCTCACCCACCACCGTTTCAAGTATTGGAGAGTCCACTAGATGGTGTTCCCTTCCGTATCGTAGACCGTGAGGGTACCCAGGTCGCTTAGCTTTTCCTCGACTTGCTCTCGGTCTGCCACCACGGTTACGACCGTCCGGGAAGGGTCGATGTAGGCTCGAGCGGTTTCCAGGATCTTTTCCGCCGTCACCTCCTTCAGCTTGGGAAGGTAGGTCCGATAATAGTCCTCGGGGAGATTGTGCAAGCGGCGGCTGACCTCCAGTAGACCCACCGAAGCGGGACTCTCCATCCCCCTGATAAAAGCACCTACTCGCTCGGCCAAACAACGCTGCAGCTCGTTCGCCTCTGGTGGTTCCTGGCGCATCCTCCCCATTTCCGCCAGGGTTTCTTGCACCGCCTCCGCGCAGACTTCACTGCGTACGTTGGCTGTGGCCATCATCAGCCCTTCTTTTCGATACGATCTGAGGCTGCTGTAGGCTCCATAGGTATAACCTTTTTCCTCGCGCAGATTCAGGAAGAGCCGTGCGCTTCCACCACCTCCTAGAACCTGGTTTGCCAGTTGCAAAGGGATGGCATCGGCGTGGCTTCTGGGAAGGGCTCTCGCCGCTACACTGATCACCGCCTGGGCGGAGTGTGGGCGGTGAACCAGGGAGACCTGACGTCGATCCAGTTCCGGAAGGGCGGGATAGGACAGCGACTGCGTCTCCTTCGTTTTCCACTGCCCCAGGTAGCGCTCTGCCAGAGTCGCTGCCTGTTCCAGATTCACCGAACCGGCGAAGACCATGAGGGCCTGATCCGGTCCGAAAAGAGTCTTGTAGAAGTCATGGATCTGGTCCCGCTCTGTCTGTGCCAGGTGCTCCGAGGGGATACTGACTTTCGCGTAGGGGTGATCTCCGAAAAAGATCCGATAGGCGCTTTCCTCGGCCAGGAAATCGGGCTGAGAACGCTGAGAGAGGACGTGGCTTTGCCAGCGCGCCTTGACCTTCTGAAACTCTTCTTCCGGAAAGGTTGGTCGAAGTACCAGGTCGGACAAGAGTTCCATCGCCTGGCCCACGTATTGGTCTAGCACGCTCACCGAGAGATGAGCCTGCTCCATGGAGACCTCTTCGCCGTACTGGATCGCCAATTGGTCAGTGAAATCGGCGATGTCGACCGAGGAGCGCGAAGTCGTCCCTTCCTTGAGGAGATCAACCGATAGCTCGGCCAAGGAAAGGTTTTCGTCTGGATTCCAGGCGGTGCCTATCGGCCATGCCAGCCTGATAGAGATTCGCGGAAGACGTCGTTCTTCTACGACCAGAACACGGAGTCCGTTGTCGAGAACTACTTCGGGGATGTCTGGATAGTCGACGGGTTCGATCTCGCCCGGTTTTGGAGCTTTGGCGGTCATTATCTTGGTCGCAGGTTCCCAGGTTGTGGGAATAACTGCCTAAGCTGAAACTTCATTGGAATCTTGCCTTCCCCAACCCCTCGCTTGCGCTTCAGGCTTTCATGGCTCGAGTAGTTTCTTTTATGTACGATCCGGCGCAGCCGCCTCGTCTCCTGGGGCTCCGTTGCTTTGCTCCCCTGGAGTCTGGGGTTGCACCAATAGAAGGGTCCGATTCTCGGCTCGAAACGTCTCTTGCACGACCTCGCGAATGGTCTCCGGCGTCACCGACGAGAAGCGCTCCCATTCCTCGTTGATCAGATTGGGCTCGTCGTGGTAGACCGCATAGTGGGCCAGAATCTCACCAATGTCAGACACCCTCTGGAGCCGTCCAACATGGCGATAGGCCAGCTGATTCAAGGCCTTTTCCGATTCCTGCTGACTGATCGGCTGCGTTCGCAGTCGTTGCAGCTCTCCCTCGATTGACTCCAGTACCTGCTCGACATCTACCTGGTCCTGGATCTGCATCCAAAAATCGAACAGTCCTGGACCCTTGTATCGATTGGGGCCTGCCGCCAAACCGGTGACCCAGTTTTCCTCGTAGACCAGCTTGCGATGAAGTCGGGAGGAGGAGCCATCGGAAAGCACGATCGAGAAAAGGGAGAGGGCATAGTATTCGGGCGAGCCAATCGGCGGAATATGGTATCCGAGAATGACCAGTGGCAAGACCGCCAGAGGATCTGTCAACTCCTCTCTCTTCTCTGAACTCTGTTCAGGCTCCTCAACCTGGGAGCTCTGGGATGACGTGGAATTGGGGATGTCTGCAAAGTGTTTGCTTACAGTCTCGAGCGCCTCGTCACAGTTGAGGTCTCCGGCCAGCACCAGGGTTGCATTCCCAGGTCCATAGTAGGTGCCGTGAAAGCGAGATGCGTCCTCAAGAGTCGCCTGCTGGAGATCCGAGACAGATCCGATGACGGAGTGGCCGTAGGCAAAACCCTCATAGGCCAGCTCATCGAAGCGGAGGTAGGCCAGTCCGTAGGGTCGATTGTCGTAGCTCTGCTTTTTCTCTTCGATGACGGTCTGGCGCTGGTTCTCGAAATTTGCTTCGGTAACCTTGAGGGAGCGCATACGATCCGCCTCGAGCCAGAGACCCAGTTCGAGGCAATTCGAGGGGACCGTCTCATAGTAATTGGTGCGATCTTTGTTGGTGGAGGCGTTCCACCTGCCCCCGACCTCGTCGATGTATCGTCCGTGCGCGTTACTCTCGACGTTGTCGGATCCCTGGAACATCATGTGCTCGAAAAGGTGGGCGAATCCGGAGAGACCCGGTTCTTCAACGCTGGAGCCTACCCGGTAGTGGACACTGATATGCACCAGTGGAGTGCGCCTGTTTGGGTGCAAGAGGACCTGGAGTCCGTTCGGCAATCGATGTTCTTGAAACTCGACTTGAGGTATCTGGAGCACGGTAAAGGGGTCTGTTACTATTGGTGTAGGATCCGGCGTCAGGTTCCTACTACTCGGCGCCGTCCAGTTCGAATTCGAAAAACATCAGCGCCTCATCATTACCCACATTGAAAATCTCAGGCAAGTACAATCTGAATCCTTCAAGATTTCCATTTACCGGCAAGCGGTAGAACACGACGCCGTAGTCCTGGTCGTGGGGAGCGATCATCTTCTCGCCGAACGCCCTCCGTTCGAAGTCGGCGAGCATCTTCTTGTCCTTGATCCTGCTGATGTCCGAAGGGTCAGGGTAGGGGTTTTTCGATTTCTTCGGGCTGATCTCCAGCAAGATTTTGATGAAGGAGATCGGAGATTCCTCGCCTCCCTCCGCGTCGAGTAGCAGGACATCAGATTCGTCCAGACGGATCGCGAAATCGTTGTTGTTCTCGATCACGATCAGCACCGGCATATAGTTGCTCTGGTGCAGCTTTTTGGTGTCGAAGATCTCCAGGGTCTTCTTTTCCGTCTCGCAGGGATAGGCTGCAATGACCAGGTTCTGGAAAGCCTGATGTGTGGTGTACTCCTTTGCCGGCTTGATCTGAACGTCCTTTGCCTTGTACCAGGCGCAAAGCGGTGAAGCAGAAGCGAACAGGACGATCGGGATCAGCAGTCGTGCTCTGGACATAGCAAGCTTCATCTTATCGGATACCCCAGTGTAGAGAAAGGCGTCGTCGCTGACCGCAGGAGATGGACCTCTGCACTCGTGCCTTGTGGCGGGTTCGGAGAGCTCCGGTTAGGCAGGTCTTTTACCTTCGAACCGGAGCTTCAGGCCAGGGACGGACCACAAAGGATCCGATCTCTCTTCCCCGGTAGAGCTGCCTGAGCATGCGTCGGCAAAGATCCCGAATTTTCTTGCGCCCGGAGAAGTTCAAGGTCAACGAGAGCATTCTGAGCTTGCCATCCACCCGCGTCAGCACCAGATATTTCCGTGACATATCTCATTTGATGCAAGTATCAGGGTAGATGTTCACGAAGTTTTCGGAGAATCTCTCCGCCCAGACTAGATCGGTTCTTTCGGGTCAGGGTGAACAGATCGACATCGGTCCGCTGTTTGATCCGTTTTATCAGGCCCATGCCCTTGAGCGCGATGGTGCCCAGCGTGGGACAGGTCGAATCGAGGGTTTCGACGAGGCGTTCTCGAAGCAGTTGGGAGAAGAACTCCATTTTGGTGATCTCGTCCACCACGATCAGATCTGCCTCCTTGCGCAGCGGGTCCAGGTGGGGAAGGACGAGGCGCTCCAGGAGCTCCGGCCGGACGCCATACTTCCCCAGCCGATGCTTCGAAGCGGTGTGAAAATCCCTGTGTGCGAAAACAGCGGAGCTACCACTCAGTGTGACTGCCCTGAATCCCACGCGAACTCCCTTCTCAAGGACCTCCTCGGTATAGAAGCCGCTCAGAGCAAGGTTGCCGAAGTGCTCCAGAGTCTTCTTCAGGAGGGTGGTCTTACCAATTCCAGGGTGACCCGTCAGAAGGATGTTCTTGGGCATGAGGCTATCTCGGAAGGTTACGGGTCAGGAAACGGCAGATCCACCAGGCGTCTAGATAGCTGAAGGGAAAGCTCGCGGTGGTGTAATGACCGCAGGGTAAGTCGGCGCGCTGATGCTCGATCCCGTGATCGCGATACTGCTGGAAGACTTTGGCCGAGAGTTCCGGGATGAAGGATAGGTCGTACTTTGCCGTGATGAGTAGATGGGGTCGCTGATGCTGCTTCAGTTTTGGGATGGAGTACCAGGGGCTGATCGGAGCCCAGCAGTGATGCAGATCCTTCAGCGAGATATGGCCCTCCAGGCCCCAGCGGACGTATCTGGTCGAGAGGCCTGTCCAGACAACGTCGGCGTAGTAGGCGGAGACATGGTTGAAGACTCCAGTGCAAATATTGAGATCGTGTACGAAGGCCAGAAAGGTCACACACGACCCAATGCTGGTTCCCACGACGCCGATTTTTTTGTAACCCCTCTCCCGCAGCCAGGCAGCCAGTTGGCGAACTTCCAGAACCGCTTGTCGGGTACTTTGAAGGGTCCGTCCGAGGTTGGGGCTCACCAGGTAGTCGGCACGAATGGAACCTTTCGGCAGTCTCGCCTCGTGGTAGGGCAAGCATAGCCGGGCCGCAGTGATCCCCAACCTCTGGAGGAGCTTGCAAAGGCCGGCGTGGCTTTCCGAGTCGGCATTCCACTGGGGCACCACAATGACCGCCCGGCGCGACTCTGGCGCAGGGAAGAGACGGCAATTGGCGGTGTTGTTGTTGGGGTAGGGAGTCTGGACCGGGCTGGGGAACTCCAGTAGATTGTCCTTGAGGACGTACTCCTTCATCGGGTCTACGGCAAAGAAGTCACCGTTCTGCAAAGCCTCGTCGGCGTATTCCCTGAGGGTCGAGAGAGGGTCGGAGTCCGTCGGCGCCTCGCCCAGCCATTCGAGGCCCCAATCGAAGGGCATGATTAGACGGTTGGTATCGCGGAGCGTCAGCGATCGCTCGCGGCCGCTGATCCATTTCGCGTAGAGGCTCATTCGGGTGGGGGCTCTCGGGAGTCCATGCCAAACTCAAGCTTGTAGAGTTCCAGAAACGTGAGTCCCAGAGCAACGATTATGGGACCGAAAATCATGCCTGGCATTCCGAAGTAGCCAATGCCTCCCAGTAGGGAGAAGAATATCAGCAAACTATGTATCTTGACGCGTCCCTCGATCAGAAACGGTCGCAGGACGTTATCCAGCAGTCCCACCAGCAAGAAGAGGATCAGGAAGACGACGGCTACGAAGACCGAGCCACTGCCGAAGAAGTAGAGGGTCCAGGGCACCCATACCAGGGCCGTGCCGATCACCGGGACCAGGGAAAAAAGGGCGGTCAAGCTGCCCCAGAAAATTGGCTGTGAGATACCCAATCCCCAGAAAATCAATCCGCCGGCGAGGCCCTGGGTTACCGCAGTCAGCAGGCTCCCGATTACTGTGGCCGAGGCGATTTGACTGAAGGTCGCGATGATCCGGGCCCGATGATCTTCAGACATGGGAGTCAGCGCCTGTACTTCCCGGTGGAGTCGGGAGCCATCGCGAAACAGGAAGAACATGGTAAAGAGCATCACCAGAAAGTGGCTGATCAGATGGAGAAGTTCGCCCAGAAGTGAGGAACTGTGTCGCAAAAAGAACAGACTCACCTGCTTCAAGGTAGAGGCCAGGCCTCCAACCAGGTCGATCTTCTCAAGATCCACGTATCCTCCGATCCACGGGATCAGGAATGCAAGCAGGGGATGTTGCCGTAACTCGTCCAGGCTGGGAACCCCTCCCTGAGCCAATATGGCCTCGAACTGTTTGTAGATCAGGGCGACCTCTTCGGCCAGCTGGACCAGGAGGAGGACAAAGGGAACGATGATAAGGCTTGTGATCCAGAGGCAGGTGATCAGCGCCGCCAAACCTCGCCGTTTTTTCAGCTTGCTATTGGTCCAATCGAAAGCTGGATACGTCAAGCTTGCCAATACCGCGGCCAAGGCCACTGGCAGCAGGAACGGCCTGAAGATCTGGATGACGTAATAGAAAACCAGCAGCGATGAAACCAGTAGAAAGAGGCGTCCGTACCTGCGTTCGTGCATCGGGGGAATGATACACTGAAATCGGCGTCATCGGCAGACATCGCGCGAGCGCAAGGACAATGCAGAATAGCATGTTCCGAGGGAAGCAGGAGCCGCAATCCCAGAGGGATTTGATCGATGGAAGCATGTCGGGTTTGCTCAGCACGGAGCTGGGAATTGTTCTGCAAAGTCCCGGATCGTTTACGAGGGATCACGGATCAGATCTGGGAAGTCCAGCGCTGTCAGAATTGCGGGCTGGGGGTTACTCTTCCATCTCCCAGAGAGGCGGATCTCCTGGACATCTATCCTTCTGAGTACTGGGGGGATGTCCGCCGGACGGTCGACGAATACTGTTCTGGGGAATTGCTTCGGTCCCGCTCCTGGCGTAAGGAAACGGAGAAGGTGCGGCTCGTCGAACAGTTTGTGTCGGGCGGCAGGATCCTGGACGTGGGCTGCGCAGACGGAAAGTTCCTGTGGGCCCTGGACGGTAATCGTTGGGAAAGGACCGGTCTCGAACCGACACCACGAATTGTCGAGATAGTCCGTGCCAGGATACCTGAAGTCCGGCTGCTAACTCTGGACATCTTCTCTCCAGAGTTACCCGCCGAGTGGTTCGACGCGATCAGTTTCTGGCACGTGCTCGAGCACCTCCCAGAGCCGAGGAAAGTGATTCGACGTGTAGTTGATCTTCTGCGTCCCGGGGCATGGCTCTTTGTCTCGGTACCTAATTTGAACAGTCTTCAGGCCCGCTTGTTTCGTCGTCACTGGTATGCCTTCGATGATGTGCCACGGCATCTCTTCCACTTCTCGCCAAACTCGCTCCGCTTGCTTTTGCAGGATGCGGGCCTCAAGGTTGGCAATCTGTTTTCCTTCTCCAGGATTATTAATTTCCATTGCCTCAAGTACAGTTTGATCAATTGGTCTGAGGCCCGATTCCAGAGCCGGCTTCCTTACTACCTGCTGAAGCCGCTTCTCTTCGGAATGGCTGCCCTCGAAAGAGTGGTGAGCCGTCACGGGATTATCACGATAGTTGCTCAGAAGCCCGGGCTTGAGTAGTGGAGTGGTGCAGTAGTGGAGTGGTGCAGTAGTGGAGTGGTGCAGTAGTGAACAGTAGGTTCACAATAGTGATTGCATCTTTGAGCTAGGAACTCCATCTCGGCTTCTCCGGAAGGCATTCCCGGCATGGGTGGCTGAAGCGCGAGCGAGGGGGTGACGAGGGCGGGATTGCACTTTTTTAGCCGCGGATCTGTTCACTACTGCCTTACTACACCACTCCACCACTCCACCACTCCACCACTACACCACTCCACTCCACCACTCCACCACTCCACCACTGCTCACTACTCCCCTTCAGGGCAGTTTTGAAACAAATGCCGAGTTTCTCGTAGTTAGGGTCGTAGAGGATGGCCAAGACCGATGGCGAGTTGGTTGAGGATATCTTGGCAGGCGATTCGGATGCTTTTGAGCAGCTCATCTCGCGCTACCAGAAATTGGTCTTCAACATCATCTACCACTACATGGGACGCCGGGGCGAGGTTGAGGACCTGGCGCAGGAGGTTTTCCTGAAAGTGTTCAAGTCTCTTGAAATGTACGACCAGAGCCGCCCAATGAAGGCCTGGATCGCCAGGATCGCGACAAATCGCTGTTTGGATGAGATGCGTAAAGGGCGCTATTCTCGGGTCCAGCTCTTCTCGGATCTTACCGAAGGGGAGGAAGATCGAATTCAGTACTACTACGATCGGTCCGCCCGCGGAGCGAGCCTCACCGAGACAGAGGCGGAGGAGTGCTTCGCGCTCCTTCATAAGCTGATGGACCGATTGACCGAGAAGGATAGGGTGGCCTTTGTGCTTCGAGAGGTCGAGGGCTTGGATTATAGTGAGGTGGCCCAGGCTCTGCAGACAAGCCAACTGGGCGCCCGGATCCGGGTCAGCCGGACTCGCAGAAAGCTGCAGCATTCCTTGGCGAAGCTGCTCGAGGGCCAGGGAGAGCCGAAATAATGGGGAAAAAACACATCTCCTTTTCCAGGATGGAGGCCGGTGATGTTGTGGATAAGGCTCACCTCGACTCCTGTGCAAGGTGTCGGCAAGCGTATCGAGTGCTTCGTTTCCTGCTCACTCAGCTGCGATCCGCACCAGAGTTGATTCCCCCTGCCTCGTTTGCCTCCAGAGTTGCGATGATGGCGGAAGGGGCTCGAAGACTACCTTTCGCGGTAGCTCTTCAATACGCGGCAAAACGGCTCATTCCAGTCTTCGCAGTGCTGCTGATGTCCACCAGTTTCTTGCTTTATCAGTTGTCGCAGCAGTCCCTGTCGAATCTGACTTCGGATGCTTCGGCCGAGATACTGTTTGAGGAAGCCACGCTGGAAGAAGCGGTGAATTCCCTGAGAAGGTTCTCAGAGGAGGGATTTCTCATTGACGAGTCGGAGTAAGGCCGTTCTTTGGATTCTCTTCGTCTTCATGGTCGGAGGTGTTTTCGGTGGGACTCTGACCTACCTGTTGATCCATCCGGCTCCATTCTTCAGCGGCGACCGTTCTCATCCCCGACAGAGGAGGAGAAACGGCGATCCGGAGCGTCGATTCGAACGGATGCTGAAGCGGATCTCTGATGCGGTTGAACTGGATGATGAGCAACGCCCGCAGCTGCGCCAGATCCTGGAGCAGAGTAGAGTTCTCTACCGCACGGCCGCTGACGAAGCGGACAGTCGACACCGCGAACTTCGGTTGGCTACCCGGCAGAAGATACGGTCCATCCTTAGGCCGAATCAGCTCGAGAACTTCGAGGATTTCGTCCGTCAGAGGGATGAACGTTTCCAGAGAAGGCATCCCGGACGGCGGCCCCGCTGATCCGTCTACCAACCCTGGTCGACAGGACGCGATCCGCTTCCTGCCTACAACCTGAAGTTTCCCGACGGTGACCCGTTTTACTTCCCTCCCGCCAAAAGAAAACGAGTGGGTCTTCGTCCTTGGACCGGGTAGCTGCATCAAACCTGTAGTAGAATAAGCGCTCTTGCAAGAGGAACGAATCAATGCTCATGCACCTTGCTGTAGTCTGCCTCCTATTGAGTCTAAGCTTTGGCAGCATCAGTGCTCAGATTCCGCTGGGGCCCCAAGAGGAAAAGTGGGAATTCTCGGGTTTTTTTGGCTTGAGCCAGATGGGAGACCACAGCTTTCTCACGCCCATTGAGGGTGGGGATTCCAAGACAGTTACGCTGAGCTACGATCCGGGCTACGCTCTCGGGTTTCGAATCACCGAGAATCTAGGTCGGAAGATCGCGGCCGAGCTTGAGTACAGTCTCATTGATCACTCACTAGGCTTCCGCAATCTGTCGGATCTCGTGCCCACCCTGAACGTCAAGCAGTGGATCCACAAGATTGTCTATAGCCTTCTGGTGTACCCAATGGGTCGTAAGGGGAGGTTTCAGCCGTTTGGCTCCTTCGGCGGTGGAACGTCCTTCTTCCAGATAGCCGACGACTTGGAAGCGGTACAGAATGGGATCATCTTCAAGGATCGATGGAAACTCGCCGGCAGCTTTGGAGGCGGCGTGAAGATTCCCATGAGTGGTTCCTGGGGTTTTCGTGTGGATGTCCGAGATCAGATCACTTCCGTGCCCGGCTTCGGACTTCCCACAATTGCCCCTGCATTCCAGGGAAACTCAGGAGCAGGGCTTCAACCCGATGGTTTGTTCCATAACTGGCAAATCGATGCGGGCATCGTATACCGGTTCTCACCCTGATACAGCCGGTTTCTCCCCTCAGCATCAAGCGACGAGAGCGTCTGGTCTCGGGGTCTCGATCCTGCTCATAGTCTCCCTCGCGGGATCAGCCTCTCCCTCCCTGTTTCCGGCATCAGCGGTCCCCAATCGGCATCCGTTGTCGGTAGCGGGGCCGAAAGAATCCGAACTGAACTTGCGCGAGCCTGCCTTCGCAAAGGTCGCTCGCCGCGGTTTCAGTCAGATGTACAACCTGGACTACGAGGAGGCGATCGAGACCTTCCGAACTTTGAGAGAGGCGTATCCCCAGCATCCTGCTCCTCCACTCTATTTGGGAATCTTGTCGTGGTTAAAGGAGCTGCTGGATAGGCAAGACCTGGATCTGGACCGATTCATCGCTCCCGGCTATTTCACCAAGGCCACCGATCACGAGATGGCTTCCGCCAGGCGTGAGGATTTCTTCGGACACTTATCCGAGAGCCAGAAGTTATGTCGCAAGATCCTTGCCGGGCAACCGGCCCATGCAGACGCCAGGTACTTCCTGGGGACCTCATTCGGTGTTCTCGGCTCCTTCGCATTCACGATCGATCGCAAGAAGATCCAGGCCTTGCGCTACGGGAAGAAGGCTTACAGCTACCACCGGGATCTGATGAAGGAGAATCCCGATTTTTACGACTCCTACTTGAGTGTGGGTCTGTATGAGTACATCGTGGGAAACCTGCCCTGGTACATCAAGTGGCTGGCCGCGATAGCCGGCTACAGCGGCAGTGCCAAACGAGGGTTTGAGTACCTCGAACTTGCCGCGGAGAAAGCCCACTACGTAGCAGACGACGCACGAGTTCTGTTGATGGTGCTGAATGTTCGCGAAAAGCGCCATGACCGAGCTCTGTCGATCGCCAGGATGCTGCACCGAAAGTATCCGCGAAGCTTTCTGCTTCATCTGAACCAGGCCCAACTATTGGAAAGAATGGGAAGGCCGGACGAGGCTGTCCGTGAGTATCAGATGATTGTAGAAAGAGCCGAGGCAAGAACTCCGAACTACGGCCGGATCCCGCTTTCCATCTTTCGCTACCGAATGGGAGGGAAGTTTCTAGATCTTGGCTATCCTGACCCAGGTCTCGAGCAGCTCCGGAAGGCGGCCAGTGATCGTCGAGTCCCGGTTCGTGAAAAGGCTCTCGCCCATCTAAGAGCCGGCCAGACTCTGCACTCCCTCGGCAGGTTGAAGGAGGCGATCGATCACTACAAGGAAGTCCTCAAACTGCCGAACGCGGAAGGTTCCCACTCCCGAGCCCGCAGCTACCTCAAATTGAACTCGAAGCACCCAAAGTGAGAAATGATCCCCTTGGGGTTCTGGCGTCTTGGGCATTTCGGGACCGGCAGGTACTGTCGATTCATGGCCGAAGAGCTGGCCATCCACCGGGTTACGAACTTAGTGAGTCATGGCGTAGACGATGTAGTTGATCCCTAGTTGGAAGGCGAGGGTGGCGTAGTGGCGGGGATACACTTCTACTTCGGCCCATTCCCATGCGTCCCCCAGGTCCACGTTGTGGTTGATCATCACCATGAGTCGCCCATTTTCGTCTTGGATACCCATGTAACGGGCTTTGTAGCCGTCCTTTTCCCAGGTTCTTCCACTGTACACATACTGGAGTCCGGGGATCTGAATCAAACGGTCGATGTCGTAGTAGCAGTGAAAAACGGGGTGCGACAAGGGAAGGTCGATTGGCTCGTATTCAGGGAAGACCTTCTTGATCTGTCGATAGAACTGGTTCCACTCGTAGGCACCGTGAAAATCGTCGACTACCAGGAAGCCTCCTCTCAGGAGATACTCCCTCAAGTGGGTTACCTCCAGTTCGGACAACGTCATATTTCCCACTTCCACGGCGTACAGAAAAGGGTATTCGAAGACCTCTGTACCAACGATCGGAAGTGCCTTGTGTTCGGAGGAGACGAAGGTGAAGTCGCTTAGCTTCCGGAGCCCATAGAGGAACTGCACATCTGCTTTGGGATAGTCGGTTGCCCATCCCCACCCTCCCCAGCCCTCACCTGAGTAGATCAGGCGCAGAAAGGTAAAGTCTGGCAGCCGCTTCTTTCCGTCCGACTCTCCCCAGTCGGTCGACGCGGGCAGGAAGAGGAGTAGCGAGACGGCAACGATTACGGTGAAAGACAAGATCTTTCGAACCATCTGGACTAGTATCATTATATAGTTGCTGGCAATAGTTAACCGACAACTTTCACGCTCGACTGACATCGCGCCTGCCCGATCAACTGGGAGTCTGCCTGAGTGAAACATCGGCGGAGCCTAGTGCTCTACTCCCTGGTCATTCTGGTTCTTGAAATATCCTCGTTGACGCTACTTGCGGGCGACGAGCCGTTGTCGACGAACCAGTTCCAACAGCGGATTCTCGAATGGAGTGAGACCCCGGGTTATTTCGATACCGACAATTTCATTTCCAACGAACCCTCCTACCTTCACGTGGTGCCTCTTCTAAAGAAGGTTGCGCCGACGAGCGAGGCCTACATCGGTGTCGGGCCGGACCAGAATTTCAGCTATATCGCGCACCTCAAACCGAAGATCGCGATCATCCTGGATATTCGGAGAGACAACCTGCTGCAGCATCTCTATTTCAAGGAGTTGTTCCGAGTGGCGAATGATCGCTGGGAATACCTTTCCTATCTCTTCGGTAAACCGCTGCCGGACCAGATGGAGCGTGATCCCTCAGTCGATGCCAAGACTCTGGCCAGTATCTTTCGGGAGATCGATTCATCGGAGCCCTATTTTGAAGAAAACTTCGCTCGCTTCTGGGAATCCCTTCAGGGCCGGTTTCCGCTCCTGGTCCGAGAGACTGATGAGCAGATCTGCTACAAGATGGCGTCGGCATTCTTTCGAATGAACCTGGACCTGAAGTTTCAAAGCCACCAACGCTATCCTCGCCCCTTCTATCCGAACTACGAGGATCTGATCACTGCCACGGATCAAGAGGGACGACTTCGACACTATCTGAACAACAACGAAGCCTTCGAGTTCCTGAAGCGGATGCAGGACGACAATAGACTGCTCCCGGTGGTAGGGGATTTCGGCGAGGGCAAAGCCCTCAGGGCGGTGGGCGAGTATCTGCGCCAGCGAGGTTATGTGCTGGCCGCCTTCTACGTTTCCAACGTCGAGTTCTATCTGCTTCGCAGCGGGAGGTTTTCGCGCTTCGCCGCCAGTGTTGCCCAGCTGCCCATTAGCGCCAGCAGCGTCTTCATTCGCAGCTATTTCAGCTACTGGCGTGAACACCCTGAGACAGTTCCCGGCCACTATGTGACCTCGCTCTTGCAGTACATGGAACGATTTATCGGATTGAATGAGAAGCAGCCCTATCAGGATTACTGGGACGTCGTCATGAGGGATTACATCCCGGCTCAGAACGCTCTGCCGTGAGCTAGTTCCCTGAATCGATTGCCGAAATCAGCTGCTGGGCAAGCAGCGGAGCTTGTTTGTCGTCGTGTTTTATGTAGAGAAACACGTCCCGTTCTTGAAGCGACAGCAACTCTGCCCATCGAGCCAAGTCAGAATCGGAGTATTCTGCTTTCCGCAGTCTGATGTAGACAAAGCTCCCGGTGATTTCCATCACGGCCTCCTGCTCATCGGTTTCGACCAACACCAGCGAAGCCCCGTGCTCTCTCAGTAGATCGTAGGTGTCCTGAGAGAACCAGGAGGCGTGACGAAACTCGAGAGCAAGCTGATGCTGTTGGCTGTAGGTTTGGAGGAACGTCTCCAGGACGGGCAGGCTCTTGCGGGCGTAGGGCGGAAGCTGAACCAACAGACATCCCAGTTTTGGGCCAAGAGCTTCCGTTCCGTTCAGGAACCAGCCCATCTCTTCATCGACCTCGCGCAAGAGCTTCTTGTGAGTGATCCTACGGTTCAGTTTGACAGAGAATCGGAAGCTCTCTGGGACCTTCCGGGCCCAGCCTGAGGCCGTTGCCTCTGAGGGAAAACGGTAAAAGGTGTTGTTGATCTCGGTTGTCGAGAGGTGCTGAGAATAGAAGTTCAGGTAATCCTTTGCCGGCAGCTTGTCCGGATAGAATACTCCCTTCCATTCGGAATAGGAGAAGCCTGATGTGCCTATGTAGACCATCCTGAGCCCGGTTTCCAGGAACAATTCCTGTCCAGTCGGGGAGGATCAGAAGTCGGTCCTCGCACCGCGCAGGACGACTGTAATGGATCGTTGCCGCCAAGAACAACCCGGATTTCAGGCACGGTTCCGGATGAGGTCGATGGTTTTTTCTATTTGATTGTGCTAATAACGTTAGAAAGGCCTACTAAATCTTAGGGAGGAGCAATGATGAGATTATTCAGGCTTGCTTGTTTGTCCGTTCTCGTTCTCTTTACTTTTGCGACTTGTTCCCAGCCCGCAGGCGATGCTGACAGCGCATCTGCCCCCAAGAAAGAAGAGCCGCCCCCCGCGCCCAAGGGTGACCCGGTGGTGACTATCCAGACCGAAAAAGGGGATATCGTCGTTCGATTGCTTCCAAAAGTGGCTCCCAGGACTGTGGATCGCTTCAAGATGATGGCCGAACTTGGCTTCTACGCTCGAACCACGTTTCACTTTGTCAGTTCTGGCTTTATTCAGGGTGGTGACCCTTCTTCCAAGAACAACGACCCCTACGACGACGGCAAAGGCAATGCAGGGGAGTGGATCACCGCAGAATTCAGCGAGGATCACGAGGTGGACAGGGGTACGGTGGGCATGATGCGCAAGGATGATCAGCCTGATTCGTCCAGCTGCCAGTTCTTCGTGGTCCTGAAGCGCAAGAAGGAATGGGATGGCAAGTACAATATCTTCGGACAGGTCATCGAGGGTATTGAGGTAGCTGACGCGATTGCGACTGTGCCCACCATCAAGAAGGATTCCAAGCTCGCCAACCGCCCGTCCGCTAAACAGACGATCAAGGGCATGCGGCTGGAGTATCGAGAGTTTCCTCCGGAAGCCGAGGAGTCTGAGTCCACCTAGTACCCTGTCAACTTGGAGATTGTGGGTTATGGGCCGTTCAGAACCTACAATTTCGAGGTTGACAGGGTACTAGGGTCGCGTCGCTTTTCTGAAAACAATTCCTCCACTGGAATTGGTGCGTGTGTGGCCTCTTGATACCGACTCTGAGCATCCCGTCGACTCGCTAGGGTCTGCCGCGTCTCCGGCGGACCCCGGTTCAGTGAGCCTATCGTCTATTGCGAGCACTTTCGTCCAGGATCCATCCCCTCTTTGCCGGCGGCTCCGGCCGTCTCGGCGACCCTGCTCGTGAGAGATCCCGAAGAATAGTCCTTCGCAGGTGAATGTCAGAATCCTGGTGGTCCAACAGAATCAGTCGGCGCGCTCAGGGGACATCACCCTTCCTGGTGATGGATGTACTCGAAGAAGCAATCGAGCTCGAGAGCCAGGGTCAAGATATTGTTCACCTGGAGGTGGGGGAACCTGACTTTCCCACTCCTGATGTAGTTGTCGACGCGGGGATTCGAGCTATTCGGGAAGGTCGCACGCGCTATACCCACTCGCTCGGCCACCCTGAGCTGCGGGAAGCAATCGCCTCGTTTTACAGAAAGACCTACGGAGTGGATGTCTCCTCGAGCCGAGTGATCGTAACCGTAGGGAGCTCGGGGGCCATGTTGCTCACCTTCGCTACCTTGTTGGACCCGGGGACGGAGGTTCTGATGTCGGACCCCCACTATGCCTGCTATCCAAACTTCGTTAGCTCTTTCGGTGCCCTTCCGGTGCCGATTCGGGTTCACGAAGGCGACGGATTTCTGCTGGATGCAGAAGCAGTCCGTAAGCTGGTGGGATCTCAAACCAGAGCCTTGGTTCTTAACTCGCCGGCCAATCCCACCGGGAGTGTCACCCCGCCCGATCGGATGGCAAAGCTCTGCCGGGCGGTGGAGGGAAGGGCCGTTGTCGTTTCTGATGAGGTCTACCATGGCATGGTCTACGAGGGCCGTGCCCACACCGCACTCGAGTTTTCTGCCGATGCCGTCGTGATCAACGGCTTCTCCAAACTTTTCTCGATGACGGGTTGGCGTCTGGGGTATGCGATCGTCCCTTCAGAGATGGTGCGTCCCATGCAGAAACTGCAACAGAATTTCTATGTTTCACCGCCGGATTTTACGCAGCTGGCTGCCATAGCGGCCCTTACCAAAACGGCTTCAGATGTAGAGAAGATGCTAGAGAGCTACCGTGCCCGGCGCCAGATGGTTCTGGAATCTCTCCGCTCGATGGGGCTCGAAGTGCCTGTGCCTCCGACAGGTGCCTTCTACGTATTCGTCAACGTGAAAGATTACACTGAAGACGTTCGGAATTTTGCCTTCCAGCTGCTGCGAGAGGCGGGAGTGGCGGTCGCGCCTGGTATCGATTTCGGTATCAGCGGCGAGGGGTTCATCCGAATTTCCTATGCCAATTCTCTGCCCAATCTGAAGGAGGGGATGAATCGCCTCAGGGGCTTTCTTGGGAAGAAGAACGTCTGAGCGTCGCGGAGAAAGGCATTTACGACGGCGGCCTGGAGGCCACCGCTACGCCTTGGACCGTTCACTTCAGGTCTTGATTGGGTTCCGCAGCATCAGCATCGGGTTGCCCGGGCACTATGGGAAAAGTCGTGAGGGTAGAACGAGGATCTTCACTTGAGGTCCGGTTGGTACGCAGGGTAAGTCCTGCCACTGGTCGGTCGCTTTCCACTGTGACCAGACCCTGCATCTCACGAGCCTGATCAGCGACCTCTGGCACCTCGGCGAAGAATTCCCAGATAAAGCCGGCGCGGTGTTGTCCGGGGAGCAAGAAGACAACAGCCTCAGCCAGCAGGCTGAAGGATGTGGTGTATAGACGCAGGATCAACTGAGCTTCACTGCCTTGGTCCACCACTGGAAGGGCGCCGTCAGGATAGAGCAGAGCCAGTCCGGTGTCCTTCTCTTCCAGAGAGTCAAGAAAAAGGCTGAACCGATCTAGAGTTGAGGTTACTGGAACTCCAGTTTCGTAGAGTACGTTTCCTGTGGCGGCGTCGGAGCCAGAGAAGAGGATGACTCCGCCGACCTGGGCTCCAGCGATGAGACGGGCATAGCCGGCCTGGAGTGGCCCCATACCCGAAGTTCGAAGGAAGGCGGACTTCCCACGCCGCAGAAGAAGCTGGAATCGGGATCCCGTACCCAGCTCACCTAGCTCCAACTGCATCGGTGCGCCAGCTGTGGTGAAGAACTCCACCACGACCTGGGAGTCGTCTCCGGTATTGTTCAAGACCAGGACTGATTGAAGCCGTGTTGTCCCGTCGCTGCCGTTGGCCACCTGGGGGAAGTAGGAAGTTCGCGCTGGTTCCAGTTCTAGACGAAAGATCGTACCGCCGTAATCAACCAGGTAGAGCTCGCCCGATTCGTCTTCGCCGAAGGAGCTGATAGCCGATCCCGAGCGAAGCTGCTCGCTGCGGATCCAGTTCGAGCCGCTCTTGGCCAGCGACCAGATTCGTCGCGACGCAAAGTCGCCGAAGATGTAGGTTCCACGGAAGACCGTTGACCTGGATCCGCGATAGACGTATCCCCCGGTCACCGAACGTCCCTCCGCTCTCCCGTATTCCGCTATGGGTAGAACCAGGCCAGACGTGTTGCAGCTGATTTGAGAAGGAGGGAAGCAGTGTGCCCCCTCCATGGTGTTCCAGCCGTAGTTCCCTCCCTTCACGACGAGGTCCACCTCTTCCCAGTTGCCCTGCCCCACGTCAGCTGCGTAGAGCTCACCAGTCACCCGATCGAAGGAAAAGCGCCAGGGATTCCGCAGGCCATAGGCCCAGATCTCTCGTCTGACCCCAGACTCGCCAGCGAAGGGATTATCTGGGGGAATCTAAAACGGCAGGGCACCGTCTACATCGATGCGTAGGATCTTGCCGAGCAGGGTGTTTCGGTTCTGACCCAGGCCGAAGGGGTCACCTCCGGAGCCACCGTCGCCAGTGCCTACGTAGAGATATCCGTCGGGTCCAAAGGCAAGATGACCTCCATTGTGATTGGTGAAAGGCTGGTTGAATTCGAGGAGAACCCGCCCGATCGGGCTTGCCGAGTCAGGGTTCTGTGCCAAGGCTCCGTACTCGGCGATGACGGTTGTGATTTGCCCTGACTGCGAGCTTGTATAGTTCACGAAGAACCGGCGATTCTCTTTATAGTTTGGGTGGAAGGCGATTCCCAGAAGACCCAGTTCTCCGCCAGAGCGAACCTTTGGGCGAATATCGAGAAACGGGGTAGGAAGAGGGTTGGAGGGTTGCCAGATCAGAATCCGGCCGGATTGCTCCACAATGAATAGCCTGTTGGTAGCGTCCCCGCTGTGGGTGATGTAGACGGGACTATTGAGGCCCGAAACCACCGGGACAAGTGTAATTTCGGCAGCCGCAACGATCCCGATCCAGCAGCAGGTGGTCCCTACGCAGACTCCTAACGTCCTAAGCTGCAACTTCAATTGAAATCTCCCACGTCCATGGCTCGCGTAGCGTCTTTCACGAATCTGGTTATGCACTTAACTCCGGATAGGTGACGGTGGGATAGAGCGAACAGGCTGTCAGGAGACGGTCGAAGAGCTCGGATTCCCAGAAACGACGATTGAAACGGTAACAAAACTCAGCCAGGTAACGTTGAAGGTGCTTGAGGCTGACCGCTTTCTGAGTCCCTTGGAGCTGAGTCTTGCAGTTGGAAATGAGGGTGTGAACCCATGGGAACTGTTCAAAACCCATCCCCACCCACTCGAGCCGGACGCGTTCATGCTGGTAGCCGGCTTGAGCTAAACCGACAAACGCGTGATCGGCGTCGCTTCGGATCTGAGCTCCGGGGTCGATCCTCGCCCAGGCGACCCGCTTCACATTGTCGCTGGTTATGTCATCGACCACATCCAGACTTAGAAACCTCGGCCCCCCGGCTTTCGTTATCTCCACCGCGGCCAGAACTTTGGCCTTGCCTTCGGTCCCTCGTCCTCGCTTGCGACCCCGACGATTTCTCCCTCGTCGTCGGCCTCCAAAGAAAGAGTCATCCAGCTCCACCAGGTGACTTAATTGGTAGCAGTCATTACGTTTGGCCATGGCTTGTCGGATCTTATGTCCCATCATCCAGACCGTCCGATAGCTTCCGATTCCCAGCAGCTTCTGCAGTCCCTTCATCGAGTAGCCCGCTTTGCAACGGCTCATCAAGAAGATGGTCCAAAACCAATATCTCAGGGGCACCCGCGTCTTGTGGAAAATCGTCCCGGCGGTGGAAGAAGCCTGATACCGGCATTGGCGACACTCCATCAATCGCCGGTGCTGCAACCAGTAGCCTCCTTGACCCCCACAACGGGGACAGACAAATCCTTCCGGCCAGCGTTTCTGCATCAGGTAACTCAGACAAGCTTCTTCTGTGGCAAAACACTCTTGAAACTCCAACAAATTCATCTTTTCGTACATCCACTCACCTCCTGTCTCTCACCTTTTTTACTAGGTGGTGGTGACTTTTTCCGGAGTTAAGTGCATAACCAGATTCAACAATTACTTCCAACGTCGACTCTCCCGGGAAACTGAGGTGAGCGATCAGGAGATTGAGGCGCATTTCGAAGCGAATCGCGAGCGCTATCGCCGTCCTCGGACCCTCACTCTATGGAATATCTTTCGACGCCATGAGAATCCGGCCCAACCGAAGCAAACGCATGCGGTCCTACGCGACTTGAAGAAGCGGTTCCTGGCCGGCGAGACCTTCGCCGCACTGGCGAGGGAGTACTCGCAGTCGGAAACCCGTCTCCGGGACGGTCTGGTGGGATCCATTCAGGAAGGCCGGCTGCCAGCGCGTTTGGAGCGGGTCGCCTTTGCCCTGGCCGATGGGGAGGTCAGCGATCCTGCACCCGTGGCGGGTGGTGCGGTGCTGCTGCACGTCCGCCATTCGGTCGAGGGGGGTCCGCCCAACGTGGATGAGGTCCACGGACGCATTCGACAGGAGATTCTCGCCCAGAAGGTGCAGAAACAGGTCAAACAGCGGATCGCCGATCGCGAGCTGCCAGCCGAAGCGATCGTCCTGGCTCCCGAGGAGCTGGTTGCGGCGCTCGACGCTGAGGATGAAGACCAGGTAGTGCTAGCGATAGATCACACAAAGATCACAGCCAAAGAATTTCGGGGACGGGCTCGACTGGCTCCGTCGGTTCGGGCCGACAGCCTCGACGAAGAGGCCCGCAAAGCGCTGCTCGACAGCTACCAGGCACTGTTGACCCCCCATCTTCTTTTCCTCGAGCTCCTGGACTCTGCCGATTCGGAACTCCGTGAAGGAGCCGAAGAACGCCTTCGCACGGACGGCACCTTGCGATTGGTCGACGAACACATCCGGACCGAAATAGCGCGGGTGGCCGACAGCGATCCGGCGCTGATGCGTCTCCACTATGAGGACAACCGCCCACACTATCAGAGTCCGCTGCGCTTCAAGCTCCAGGTCCTCGATATTCCTTTTAGCGATAATCCACCGGGACAGCTGGCGCAGCTGGAACGGCTACGCGAGTCGCTGTTGAAGGGTGAACTTTCTCCAGCCGAAGCCGCTGAACGAATGGGCGGGACGTTCAGGGACCTTGATTGGGTGCCTTTTGATTCCCTGGCCGAGGTCGTCCCGGACAAGGCCCTCAAGTACCTTCTCCAGGTAGACAAGCAGGCTGATGGCGTAAAGACGAGCGGATTCAGCGTCCCCTATCAGCAAGATCAGGCGATCCATCTATTGTGGCTCGAGGAACGCCAGGAGCCCAAGTCACAGGACTACGAGGAGGTCAAGGAGCGGGTACGCGAAGACTATCTCCTACGCTTCCAACAGGAGTTGTCCGCTCAAGTAATCAAGGACCGGCTCGAGGCCTCTGAGTTCGTCTTCGATGAGGAGGCGGTCCGCCGCCTGCTGGTGCCCGGTGATGAGCCAGCGCCAGCCTCCGGGGCGATGACGGGCGCAGCCGACAAGCAGGAGTAAGCTGAAACTTGATAGGCGTTGTCTTCACTTCGGCGTTCGCATGTTCGGTGTTCTGCGGTTTGTGATTTAGCCTTTTTCCTTGCTCTGGAGAAGGCAACCGAAGAAGGCTAAACCGCAGAGTATCGAACAAGCGAATTTCGAAGGCCGGAGGAAGACGAAGGAGAGGTCGTCTGAGGTTCACTGCTCGTACAGAAGTTTCGTCCTCGAATGAGGCCAGGGTTCCTGGGGGTCCCACTAACCTGAAACCTCATGGGAATCTTGCCCTCCCCAACCCCTCACTTGCGCTTCAGGCTTCCATGGCTCGAGTAGTTTCTTTCATGTACGATCCGGCGCAGCCGATAGCCGGGCTAAGCTGTAGGTGTGAATTGGGAATCCCATTACAGATTTTTTTCAGGTCTACGCCGAAGGCGTTATTGCGTGTAGCCCAGGGTTGCAATGCGAAGCGAGCTACCCTGGGTTCAGAGTTGACCCTGGCTTCTTTTTACACTGAAAGTGTTATTGCCAAGACGTTATCCAGGCATAGGGAGCTATGGGCAATAACCCCGTTGGGGTAAGGGATTTTCTTTTGCCGAACTAGACCCAGGGTAGCTCGCTTCGCATTGCCAACCCTGGGCTACACGCAATAACACCTTGGGCGTAAGGAATGTCCCCTCGAAGGTTGCCCTTCCGAATGATCCAGCTCCTTCTAGCAGCGGTATCGACCTGGCTTTCAAGGACTCGGTCGCGCCCTCACATCAGTACTCGATCGACTTGTGACAGGAGATCATTCCGCCATTCCACGGTGCTATCTTCAACTTTCAACGAGCCCAAAGAGAGAAGGACCTGACGCGCTTCCTGCAGTCGTTCCGGTTGACGCCGGATCCTGGGTAGGGCATCGCGGATCGCTGCCAGGGCAACTGGCGACTTGCCAACCGCGGCGCCGGCCCGAGCCTTCAGCAGCAGATCCAGGGGATGGTAGAGAGGTGCCAGAAGAAAATTGAGCAGGTCGAGGGCTCCCTCGGCCAGTTTGACATCACCACTGTCGGTCCGCCAGCGCACCCGCAGGCGGCTTGCCGCAACGAAGAGCGGATGTCGAACATCGATCTTCGCCAGTTGGGCTTCAAGACCCTGGACACCCTGCCATGACTCGCCGCTCAGTCGCCAGCCCTCGATGACTGCCGCGGCCGCCGGATTTCCCTCCAACTGGGCGGTGAAGGAAAAAGACTGACCCCGCTTGAGGCCTGGCTGATGAAGGTTGAGCAATCCAGCCAGAACCTCTTCGTTCTGAGGGTCGAGCCGGAAAGCCCGCTGCAGAGCAAGCTGGGCTGCCCGTGCCCGTCCGGCGGCGAAATCCGTCAGACCGACGGCCGTTTGCCTCATCACCGGTTCACTGAGGACTTTGGCTAGCCGCTCAGCACGCTTGACCTCCCCCTTACGGATCAAGCGGCGGACGAAGTACAGCAGATCGGCTTCCCCAGTTGTGGCGAGGAGCGGGTCAAACGGCCCGAGGACACGATCAGCGCCAGCCGCGCCCAGCGGCCGCCGCAGGATCTTCGGAGAACGAGTCTGGAACAGGTTGTGAGAATCTGTGCTAACCGGCGCGCCTTTCGCAAAGCGGCGAGCCCCCTCAGCGTCCAGGATCCGCGCAGCCGCAATGTCCTGGCGGCACAAAACGCCAATCTGCGACCACTCCTGATGAGCTGGCTCGAGACTCCGGGCCACTGTTGTCGAGACATCAAGGGGAGCCACTGAGGCCAGGAGGAGCACGGTGCCTTGCGCGGGTTGGTACAGCTCGACGTGAGGAAAAACATCGACCATGGTGGCAACCAGCGAACGCAGCAGTGCCTCATCGACGAAGGGCAGTCCCATCCATTGGCTGAAGACACCGCTAGGTGTCAGGTGCTCGCGGACCTGTACGAAGAACTCACGGGTAAACAGGTGGGAAGCGCCGGCTGTCCAGGGATGGGAAGGTTGGGAGACAATTGCTCCGAAGCGACGACTGGTGAGCTGTAGAGCTCCACGCGCGTCGTTGAGATGGACCTTGAGCCGAGGGTCCGCCAGTGGGTCTTTGTGTCGGCGATCAGCCATCCGCTGGTTCGCTCGCAGGACCTCAGGCTCAATCTCGACCACGTGGATCTCCTCGACCGACGCCGGGATGTCTTCGACGGTGACACCTGCCCCAAGTCCAGCCACCAGGAGCGAACGGGCCTCGGGTCGGGCGGTCAGCGGGAGCAGCGAGAGCCACCGGGTGACCACATAGCGGTCGGGGCGTCCCCAGCGGGACTCGATGGCCGACTCCGGCAGGCCATTGGTGAGAAGCTGCCAGGCGGTAGGCCTTTCCAGCAGTATGACGGTTGCGCTCCTGCCAACGCCGTAGTAGACGATTTCTCCGACTAGCTGCCGCGAAGAGAGGGGACTGTAACGCAGCACGGCTTCCGGCATGGCGGGCTGCACGACGACCAATAACAGAAGACCTGCCAGGGCCAGCAGAGCGGAAAGCCGCCGCCTTGGCCGCACCACGAAGGACGCAATAAGCGCCAGGACAAGACTGACTGCTCCTGCCGCTGTAGCCGTGCCAGCGAAGCGAAGCACCGGCAAGACCACATAGCCGGCAGTGAGGGCACCGATGATCGCCCCGAAGGTGTTCCAGGCAAAAACCCGGCCGCTGGCCCGAGCGGCGTCTTCGGCATTGCGAGCCAGAATGCGCACCGCAAAAGGAAAGGTAGCCCCCATTGCCAGCGCACCCGGAAGCAGGGTGAGAGCGCTGAGCATCACACCGCTGACGAGAAAGCCCTCGCCGCTGTCAGCGAACTCCTGAGCCATGGTAGGCAATCGCTCGACAAAAGCGAAGGCCGCCAGGGAGAGACCGGCGATCGCAATCTGGGCGATGATGAATCCCGACCAGGCCCTTGCAGGGCTGGACGCCAGCCGGGCTGCGACTGCCGATCCCAGGGCGAGTCCAATCAGGAAGGTCGCCAACATGGTGGCGAAGGCATACACACTGCTGCCGAACAGATTGCTCAGCAACCGCGTCCACAGAATCTCCCAGCTGAAGGAAACCACGCCCGATAACAGGATCAGGGGCAGAATCCAATCGAAGGTAGCTGCCTTCACCCTGCTCGGTCGCGACGTTTCGCTAGTGGAAGCTGCAACTGTTCGGATCGGCAGACCGTGTGCGTCGGTCTTCAAAGGACGGAAGCCCCGGGCGAGCAGGGCGGCAAGACCGAAGACGAAGACGATGACGTTGATTGCAACTGCGACCAGGATGGTCTGTCCCAAACCGATTCGTGGCAGCAGCACAAACGCCGTCAGCAGTGTTCCCGCCGCGGCACCGACGGTATTGACGGTGTAGAGCAAGCCGACCCGAGAGCCGATCTCGCTGTCCCGTTGCACGGCATAGCGAGCCAGAAGCGGCAGGGTGGCCCCCATGAGCGCGGTGGGAACCAGGAGAATGACGAACGAAGAAACACCGTAGATCAGCCCGGATCCGAAAGACCCCGCAACAGGCAGTTCGAATCCACCCAGGATTGCAACGTTGAGGAAACGTGCCGCACTGATTGCTTGTGGCACCGCCAGTGCAGTGAGGCCGATGCCAAGTTCAAGTACCGCATAGACCAGCACCGGACGGCGGACCCGATCCATCCAGTGCCCAGCGCAAGCTGCCCCCAACGCCAGCCCGGCCATGTAAGCGGCCAGGACCGTAGCCAGCGCCAGCTCCGAAGTACCAAACACCAGCCCGAACTGCCGGGTCCAGGCCGTCTGGTAGCTCAGGCCAGCAATCCCTGAGAGGAAAAAACACAGCGAGACCAGCAGGAAAGGCAGACGTGTGTTCCGTGCTCTGGCACCTAGAATCAATTGACTTTTTCCGTGAACACTTTCTCGATCTGCTCCTGGAGTTTCTCTCCCACGTGGAGGCTGACCGAGTCCGGAAGCGTAATGGAACCCTGAAGCTGCTTTAGTCCTTTCCCCAACTTGATCCCCTGCTCCACCTGGGCGTGAAGCGCTAATATGAAGGCCTTCTGCTTGTCGAGAAGCGTGGAGTCGCTGGGCGGGCCATGTCCCGGTAGGACCATCTCGACATCATGCTTTTCCAGCGCTGAGATCACGTTGATCCAGGAGTGGGTATCGCCATCACCCATGTAGTTATAGGGCCCGTTGACCACCGCATCGCCGGTGAAGAGTACCTTGTGGCGGGGAAGGTAGGCGAAGCCGTCCCCTCTTGTGTGGGCGGTGCCGAAATGAAGCAGTTCGATCCGCTGGGTGCCATCGTCGATCACCATCCGATCAGGGTACGTCAGAACGGGAGGCTGAGGTGAGCTGAGACCCAGCTCACGAACATCCTCGCGCTCCTGAGAGGCCTCTTGCCACCGCTGCGGCTCGTAGCGTTCCAGTTCCTGAAGCACTTTCTCGTGGGCTACCGGGATCGCTCCATTGGCCGTCCAAACCGGATTCCCGTAGGCGTGGTCCCCGTGATGGTGGGTGTCGAAGACCAATCGCACCGGCTTCTTGCTCACTTTGCGAATATCGGCCAGACAGGCTTCGGCTCCACTGGGGAAGTTGGCATCGATTACCACAATGAAGTCCTTGAAGATCACGAAGCCGTTGTTGCAGTGCGACTTTCCCTTCAAGTCCCCCTGGCGGAAATAAACCCCGGGCGCCACTTCCACTACCTGATCGGGACGGCTGGTCGGGACCTTTCGAACCAGGGCTGCCCCCACACTCACACCCAGCGCCAAGAGCGCCAGAAGGAGCGAAACTTTGGTCTTTCTGCGTATCACCGACATGACATTTCCCTCGCGATTCTTCTATGGATTGAAGCCCTGAACGCTGCATTCTATCCTGGACACAGCTATCGATGGTAGGCTAATCAAGTAGGCTGCAGCCCCGAATGGATCGACCGGCTGACAGCTGCTATGGAACGTCTCTGAACCGATTCAACTGAAAGGAGCCACCCATGTGGACTGATCATATACCCTCACAATTCCGTTCATGGACGTGCTGGAATTACATCTTCTGTCTGACCCTGCTGCTGGCACCGCTACTGGTCACAGCCGATGCAGCAAACGCAGCTGACATCGTCCCCGCCGGTGCCAAGCTCGAAAAGCTCTTCGAAGGCGGCTGCCAGCTTTCCGAAGGGGCCGCGTCTGCACCCGATGGCTCGATCTATTTCAGCGACATCACTTTCACCTATGCCTGTCAGGATGCAAACGGGGTCAAGGAAGCTGGGCACATCTGGAGATACGATCCGAAGACCGGAAAAACCTCGATCTTCCGCTCGCCCAGCGGGATGTCCAACGGGATCAAATTCGACGCTGCTGGCAACATGATCGTGGCGGAGGGAGCCGACTACGGCGGGCGCCGAGTCATTCGTACCGACATGAAGACCGGCAAGAGCTACATCATCGCCGGCCTCTTCGAGGGACGCCCCTTCAACGCGCCCAACGACATCTCCATCGATCTGAAGGGTCGGATCTACTTCAGCGATCCCAGATACCTTGGTCATGAGGCGGTGGATCAGCCCGCAATGGCGGTTTATCGGATCGATCCCAACGGCTCGATTCATCGGATCATTACCGATGCAGGAAAGCCGAATGGCGTCGCGATTTCGCCGGATCAGAAGACCCTCTATGTCGTCAGTAACGATAACGGCCTGGTAGGTTTCGATCGGCTTCCCCAGGGCGCGCCGGCGCACAAGGGCCGCATGGCCCTGTTGGCCTACGATCTGGCCGCCGACGGCAGTGCCAGCTTCAGGAAGGTTCTGGTGGACTATGCACCCCAGGATGGGCCCGACGGATTGGTGGTGGACGCCGAAGGCAATCTCTACGTGGCCGTCCGCGACACGACACGGCCGGGAATCGTGGTGTACTCCCCGGAGGGCGCCGAATTGGCCTACATCCCGACCGAGCTGCCCACGAATGTGGGATTCGGTCGGGGGAAGGAAAACACGACGCTGTACATCACCGCGGGAAAGAGCCTGTACAGAATTCGGCTCAACAAGGCCGGCTACCAACTGCCGCCCAGGTAAGCGATTAAGGCAGCCCGTGCCCGTTCCAACTCCAAAACCGGGTCGGTCCCAGACCCACTAATGTTGGCCGCAGGAGAAACTCCAGTCCAGGAACGTGGCGGCGGTCTCCAGGCCGCCGTCCGAGCCAAAGGCTCGAGAGAATACTTCGGCCTGGAGGCCAAAGCTACGTTCGCGAATGCAGAGGCAAGGTAGGACGGTGGTGATGATTAAATCATCAGATCCTGGACGTACCTCACGATCCCGATTGCTGGGACCACGGTGAGCACGATACCCGCCACCAGGACTCCGATCCACAAGGGTGGCCTCATCCGCAGCTTGGCCGGCATTTGTGTCCGATCCGCCCACAACATGGCGAAGCACCAGAGCCCGCAGGTCAGGGCCGAGCCCACCAGCGCTGCGGGTGTGATGATGAAGACGGGATCCCGTTCCAGGAACCAGAGCAATCCCAGACCCGGGACCACACACCAGAGCAGGGTCCAGAATCGGAAGGTTCTCAAGGGGACCTTCCTGAGCCGGGGCAGGAGTGCCACCATGCATTCCCGGGTGGTTCGCGTGTAGAGCTCGTAGGCTCCGTAGATGGTCCCGAAGAAAGCAAAGAAGATGCCGGTCTTGTAGACAAAACCCATCAAGGTTTGGACCAGGTGGCTCTGATCGGGACGCACCAGGTATTCAGACTGCATCGTCAACAGATCGAATCCACTCGGCACAAGCTGTCTGGGATAGAGTACGGTGGCTCCCAGGATTCCGAAACAGAGGGTGAACACGAAGATGCAGGCGAAGGACACCGAGACGTCAATGCGAGGGGCTCGAAGCCAACTCAGCCCTCGCGCCAGGTTCTCTTCGCTCTCCGAAATCGTGGCGGGTACAGACTCATCTGACTCACGGCTCAGACCGAGCAGCCCCCAGCCCTTCTCTCTGAGCATCCCCACATATCCGAGGTAGTCCTGGGTGCCACCGCCCAGGGCTCCCAGATACGTGACCACCTCCACCAGAGGACTCCGTCCTCGAAACTCGGTGAACTTCTCGAGCAGCCAAGGCTCATATGCCGGCCGGGTCGGAACCAGGGTCCCGGTCAGCAGTGCGATCAGGTCCGGACTGGAGACTACCGCCGCCATCACCATGCAGAAGAGCAGCATCGAGATCAGCAGGGTCTGGACCTTCTCCAGGAAGCCGTAACTCTGAAGCCAGGTGAGCGCCACCGCAACCACGACGAAGAAGGTCCCCCAGAGGCGACCGTAGAAAACGAAATCCTCATGGTTGGTCTGACTCGGAAAACCCACGACCCAGTTGGTGAACTCTCCCAGCATCTTGGGCAAACCGCCGCCCACCCAGAACGGCATCCAGATGATGGTCATGGCGGAGATAAAGAGCACGAACCAGCCTCTAGGACCCGGTAGCTCCATTCAGCTCTCCAGCGGATGCCGTCCAGTCAGAGTGATGAAACGGCAGCCGGAGTAGACCTGAAGCCCCTTGAGCAGAGAGCCCACGAGGAAACACCAGAAGAGGGAGTACCCGAAGATGGCACCTCCTCGGGAAGCGAAGACAGTTTCGCCGCTGCCGATGGTGACCGAGGCGATGATGGCACCCGGACCGAAGAGCTTCAGCATGCCCATCAAGGACCGGTCACGGAGCCCAGGCGTCAACTCGGGATAGACTACGGGAGTCTGATTCATAGCGGATACCTTTCTGTGAGCGACGGATTCTATCCTTTGGCACAAAGAGGGGTCAACGTCACCCGGAAGCGCTCGCTTTCGTATTGGGGATGTGTTTTCTTGTTTATCATCAGGACAAGAATATGAGAATCGCAACCGGAGCCATCAGCCACGAAAGCAGCACCTTTACACCCGTCCCGACAACCCGAGCCAGTTTCGGAGATCGTTTCGGGGATCTCCGCCCGGATCAAATCATTCCTGCCTGCCGGGGCGCCAACATTCCCACCGCAGGTTTTATCGAGGGCGCAGAGGCCCATGGATTCGAGCTGAACCCCACCGTCTTCGCCGAAGCCCACCCAAGCGGTCCGGCACCCCGAGTCGTTTTCGACTCCATCCTCGAAGAGATGCTGGAGCTGATGAAGGCGACTGGACCCATTGACGGAGTCCTCCTGCAACTTCACGGCGCCATGGTGGCGGAGGGAATCAGCGATGCCGATGGACACATTCTGCGCGGCGTGCGCCGGCTGGTGGGAGACGACATCCCCATCGTCGCCCAGCTGGATATCCACTCCAACGTCTCGCCCCTGATGATCGAGGCAGCCGACGTGCTGATCGGTCGTGAGACCTATCCTGAGGTCGACATGGCAGAGCGCGGTCGCGAGTGTGCCGACGTCCTGGTTCGAATTCTGAAGGAAGGACTGAAACCGACCATGGGCCTGTGCCAGCTTCCCATGATCTGGGGCATGAATCAGGTGACCGCACATCCGCCAATGAAACAGGCGATCGAGCGGCTGCACGAAATCGAATCGCGGCCCGGTGTGATCTGCGCCTCGATCGCGACCTCCTTTCCCCTGGCCGACATCCCTGAAATGGGTGCCTCTGTGCACGTCGCTACAGACGGCGATTCGGTCGCCGCCGAAGCCCTGGCGAGCGAACTGGGAGCCTGGATCTTCGAGCGGCGGGCCGACTGGCAGCTGCCGACTCCCAGCACTCGTGAGGCCTTGAAGAAAGCTGAGATGATCGGAACCCATCCGGTGATCTTCGCCGACCGCAACGACAATCCGGGTGGCGGGTCTCCGGGGGACAGCACCGGCGTGCTGAAGGCCTTCGTCGAAGCCGGCCTCAAGGATGCCTGCGTCCTCTACATCGTCGACCCCGAGGCAATTGCTCAGTGCGCTGCCGCAGGAGTGGGAAGCACGCTCAGCCTCGACATTGGGGCAAAATCGTCATCACTTCAAGGCCAGCCGGTTCGCATGACGGCAGAGGTGATAGCACTCTCCAAGGGCGAATTTCGATACGGGGGCGCCATGTACAGGGGCCTGACGGGCCAGATGGGTCCGTCGGCCTACATTCGGGAGAGGGGAATCCATGTGGTCCTGGTGACCACCCGGGAGCAGCCCTTCGACACTGCCTTTTCGCACACTCTGGGACTCTACCCAGAGAAGATGCGTTACATCGGAGTCAAGTCGGCGGCCCACTTCCGGGCAGGATTCGAGTCCTGGGCCAACCAGATTTTCGTCGTCTCGGAGAGCAGCGTCCACAGTCCGGAACATATCAAATACCGGCACCTGGGCAGCGAGCTCTATCCGCTCCAAGACGCCGACTACGGTCCCGCCTGAGTCGTCTTGATCGAGATGAAGATCGACAGCCATCAGCACTTCTGGCAATACAACAGCGACGAGTTCGGCTGGATGAGTCAGAGGATGCACACAGTCCGGCGAGACTTCCTCCCCACCCATCTGCAGCAGGAGATCTCCACGGTGGGTATCGACGGGGTGGTAGCGGTACAGGCTCGCCAGAGTCTAGTAGAAACCGAGTGGCTCCTGAAGTTGGCTGCCGAACATCCCTTCATAAAGGGTGTAGTGGGATGGGTCCCCCTGATTTCCTCCGAGCTTGGTCAGGAGCTGGAGCGGCTTTCCAGTGAGGACAAGCTCAAAGGTGTGCGCCACGTTCTGCAGGATGAGTCCGATGACAACTACATCCTGCGAGAGGACTTCAATCGGGGAATCGAGACACTCGAAACCTTCGGACTCATCTATGACATCTTGATCTTCGAGCGCCATCTACCCCAGGCGATTCGTTTCCTGGACTGCCATCCTCGCCAGGTATTCGTCCTGGATCACATCGCCAAGCCCCGCATAAAGGAGGGACTCCTCTCGCCCTGGAAGGCCAACATCGAGGCACTCTCGAAACGGGAGAATACCTACTGCAAGATCTCAGGCATGGTGACGGAAGCGGACTGGGAGTCTTGGTCCGAGCAGGATTTGCAAGTCTACCTTGATGTAGTCCTGGAAGCCTTCGGCCCCGAGCGGCTCATGTTCGGATCGGACTGGCCTCTCTGCTCCCTGGCCTGTGACTACGGGAGCTGGTTCGGTCTGGTCTCCAGGTTTACTGCTCCTCTGTCCGAATCCCAACGGGAACGGGTCCTGGGAGGAACCGCTATCGAGGTGTATGGGTTATGACCCGAAAGCCGAGTGTATGTTACAGTATATGTCATGATTCGAACAACCGTATATCTACCTGAGAACTTGAAAGCCGCCCTGGAACGGGTTGCCCGATCGGCAGGGCGGAGCGAGGCACAGCTGATCCGTGAGGGAGTTCGAGACGTGGTTGTGCGCTACTCTTCCCGAGGACCGAGAATCCCACTTTTCCAGAGTGGGGATCGAACCCTGTCAGAGAGGGTTGACGAGTTGCTGGAGGGTTTCGGCGAATCATGATCTTGCTGGATACGAGCGGTCTTCTGGCCTGGATCGATGGCAGCCAGGCGCACCATCGGGCTACCGTAGCGGCCATGTCTGCTGTCGAAGCGCCCTTTATTCTCTCACCCTTCGTCCTGGCTGAACTCGACTACCTGCTAGCAACCAGGGTCGGCGCCTCGGAACAGAGGGCCTTGCTGGAGGAGGTGGCAAGTGGTGCTTACAGTCTCGTCCACTTCGGAGCCGACGATGTGGGCCTCTGCCTGTCCGTGATGGACCGCTTTGCCGATCAGGCCATCGGGCTGGCCGATGCCTCCCTCGTAGTTCTGGCGAATCGTTTTCGTACCGGCGAAGTGCTGACACTGGACCAACGTCACTTTCGAGTTTTGACCCTAGACGATGGCCAACCCTTCCGGATCCTTCCCTCCGATCATAACTGAAGAGGAGATCTCACTTTCTTCACCCTGTCCTCAGTCTCGAACCCTCTGTGAGATCGTGCGAGTCGGATAGGTTCTTAGTCGGCAACCTTGACAATCCCGGCGACGTTATGAGTCAATCGGGGCTTAAACCATGAGTTTGAAGGTCCTACTAACCCTGCCCATCCGTGAGGGCAACAACTTTCAAGTCTCCCCTGACCTGGGACTCCTGTATCTGGGAACCGCCCTGGAGGCCAGCGGCTTCGAGGTGACCCTGCTGGATTGTCCCAAGGAGCGCTTCAGCTTCCAGGACTTCCGGACCTTCGTCAAGGAAAACGAGTTCGACGTGGTCGGCCTGCGCTGCTTCAGCAGGGACCATAACTACGTCGATCATCATCTCAACATCGCCAAGGACGTCAATCCCAACATCCTCACCCTGGTGGGAGGACCTCACCCTTCCGCCCTCCCTGAGTTCGTCCTGGCGGGAATGTCGAATCTGGACTTCGCCTGGAAATCCGAAGCCGAGGAAGGGCTACCCCAGCTATTGTCCCTCTTCGGACAGCACGGACTCCAAATGTCCGAAGCCAACCTGAAGGAGATCCCCGGCCTGGTCTGGCGAAGTCGTGAAGAGGATCAGATCGTCACCAATCCAGTGAGTCTTGGAAAGGACCTGGATGCCTTCGGCCTACCACGATGGGAGCTGATGAAGCCCGAGACCTATCCCGGTTTCATCTGGGACGAATACTACCCCGTCTACACCACCAGAGGCTGTCCCTATCCCTGCACCTACTGCAATGCTCCCAATCTTTCCGGACGTAAGCTGCGCCATCGCAGTGTCGAGGGCCTGATCGAAGAGCTGACAATGCTCAAGCAGAGATACCAGACCCGGCGCTTCAGCATCATTGCCGATGAGTTCACGCTGCACCGCAAGTTCACGATCGAGTTCTGCGAGGCCATGATCGACGCCAACCTGGACCTGAAATTCGACTGCCCCAATGGCGTCCGGATCGATTCACTGGACCCGGATCTTCTGCGGCTCATGGAGGCCGCCGGCTGCGAATCGCTGGCCGTGGGGATCGAGTCTGGCAGCGAACGCATCCAGGAGATCATCAAGAAGCGCACCACCGTCGCCAAGATCCGCGAACGGGCGGAGATGATCGCCGGATGCAGCAGCGTCAAGATCACGGGCTACTTCATGATCGGTTTTCTGGATGAAACTGAAGAGGAGATCCGCGAGACGATCGAATTCGCCACCAGCCTGCCCTTGGTGCGAGCCAACTTCAACATCGTGATCCCAATTCCTGGTACGGAAATCTTCGATGAGTGTCTGGAAGCGGGGAAGCTCAGGGTCGAAGAGATCAACTGGGATCAGTACACCAGCGATCAGATCGCCTTCGAGCGGAATCACGTCTCCAGCAAGCAACTGCTGAGACTCCAGCGGCAGGCCTACCTGCGGTTCTACGGACGGCCTCAGTTGGTGCTTCGACTGACTCGGGACAGTCTCCGCGACCGCGAAGTAATCTGGGCAAGCGCCCGCAAGCTCAAGATGATCCTGTGGCGGAACAACCCCCGCAATTTCGTCCCCATGTACCTGCGCGAAGCCTTGCCTTAGTACCGCTCCCTCACGGTCACGGCTCTGTCAATGGCGACTCTCGCATGATTTCCTCGGAAGAAACAGAAAAGGAAAAGTGAAGAGTCGCGGCCTTGTTCGCCCATTCGCCCTGTTCTCCATCCTGGTTTCCGTCCTGGCGGGCTGCTCAAATCAGCGACTCGAAGACCGGATAGATTGGCAGGACTTCCTTGCCCGTCACGACCTGCTGTGGGATCGTCTGCCGACCCAATGGTACGAGGCCCCCTTTCTCGGCAATGGGATGATGGGGACCATGATCCTCAAGGATTCCAAGAAGGGGCTCCGGCTACAGATCCAGCGCAGCGACGTCCAGGATCATCGCGGCAACAGCTACGGCTCGACCCCTTACAGCCGGCCGCGACTGCCCATAGGACACTTCACCCTGGAGCCGGTGGGAGAGATCAACGGAGCCAGCATGCGTCTCGATCTCTGGAACTCCGAGCTTCGGGGCGAGCTGACGACTGACAGCGGTCGGATCGGCTTCCGCGCCGTCGTACACAGCGATGAGATGGCGATCATCGTCCAGCTGGATCCCAGTCCGGGTGAGGAGGGCTGCCGCTGGCAGTGGCGCCCGGCCAGGGCGGTGAGTCCGCGCCAGGCCTACGGGGGATGGAGGCTGATGCGTGGCTACCAGCCCAATCCCAACCACCGGATGGACCAGGTCGACGGCGTGCGCATGAGCGTCCAGCCGCTGCTGGCTGGAGGGGAGACGGCAATCGCCTGGTCTGAGGAGCTCGACGACGACAAACGCACGCTCTACGTAACGGTTGCCCACAGCTACCCGGAAGACACCGCGAAGAAGGAGGCGGCCGCAACCATCCAACAGGTGACGGCAAGCGGCTTCCAGGACCTCCTCGAGAGCCACCGATCCTGGTGGCATCGATACTACCCGGCCAGCTTCCTCTCCATCCCGGACACCCGACTCGAGGGCTTCTACTGGATTCAGATGTACAAGCTGGCTTCGGCGACCCGCGGCGACCGGGCACTGATCGACAATCACGGACCCTGGCTGCAGAAAACCCCCTGGCCGGGAGCTTGGTGGAACCTGAACGTGCAGCTCAGCTACAGTCCCCTCTACACCTCGAACCGCTTGAATCTGGCGGAGTCCCTGGGTCGCACTCTAGATCGCAATCTCGAGAACCTGATCGACAACGTCGAGCCCGAGTACCGGGAGGATTCCGCCGGAATTGGCCGCGTCACCACCCAGGACTGTATCGGTCGAGTCGGAGTCCCGGGCCGTACCGATCTGGGCCAGTTCGACGTACCCGAAGTGGGTCTGCTGACCTGGGCCTGTCACAACTACTGGCTCCAGTACCGCTATTCGATGGACGAGGAGCTGCTGCGCAACCGGCTTCTGCCCTTGCTACGCCGCAGCATCAACTACTACCTCCACTTCCTGGAAGAGGATGAGGAGGGCGAACTTCATCTCCCCTCAACCTACTCGCCGGAATACGGCAATGCTCCCGACAGCAGCTTCGATCTGGCTCTGCTGCGCTGGGGGTGTGCCGCCTTGATTGAGGCCTGCCAGAGGCTCGACCTCGAAGACCCTCTGCTGGGGACCTGGCAGCGCACCCTGGGAAAACTGGCAGAGTATCCCGTCGACGACACTGGTCTCATGATCGGCCGAGGGGTTCCGCTGGAGCGCTCACACCGCCACTACTCTCATCTTCTGGCGGTCTATCCCTTGTATCTCCTCAACTGGGAACAGCCGCAGAATCGCGATCTGATTGAGAGGTCATTGAATCACTGGCTGAGTCTGGACGAGGCCCATCAGGGCTACTCTTTCACCGGAGCAGCTTCGATTCTGGCTTCCATGGGGAAAGGGGATCAGGCCTACCGCTATCTGAATGGCCTGTTGGGCGGGACCCATCCCGAGTACGGCGAGTTCATCAAGCCCAACACGATGTACCAGGAGGCGGGGCCTGTCATCGAGACACCTCTCTCCGCAGCCAGGTCGTTACAAAACATGCTGTTGCAGAGCTGGGGGGGAAAGATCCGAGTCTTTCCGGCCTTGCCCAAGGAGTGGGAGGATGTCGTGATTCACAACTTCCGAGCCGAGGGGGCCTTCTTGGTGAGCGCAGTACGAAGAGGAGGACGGACTCGCTTCGTACGGATCTTGAGTCTGGCCGGCGAGCCTTGTCGATTAAAGGTCGATTTCGGCGCCCCCGTGCGGACGATCAGCACTCACGACATCCCGATCAAGACAGCAGACGATACAGAGTGGGCGCTCGAGCTCGAGAAAGGAGGAGAGATCATCCTCTACGCAGGTGATGAAGCACCCGATCTGACGATCGCACCACTCGCTCCAAACCAGGACCAACGCAATTACTATGGTCTACACGAGCAGATTCGATAGGGGTGCTGATGAGCCAGGCCTTCTGAGATTCGGGGTAAATCCACACTTGTTGACTCCGCAAACCCTCTGACCTTAAGCTGAAAGCCACTCCAAGCCCGGGTGGCGAAATTGGCAGACGCACAGGACTTAAAATCCTGAGAGCCGTAAGGCTCGTGTGGGTTCGAGTCCCACCCCGGGTACTTTATTTTCAAGGGTTTAGGGTCATGAGCTGTGTTCTCGATCCAAAGTGCTAAGGCCCTGTCGTCCAGTTTGCGTCCACCGACGCCGTGCTTTCCCAGGCTTGTGCCTCCCTCTTTTGTGCTTCGAGGACTACCTGTGTCCCATGGGATTGGACGTAGTGCACATATCGCATGGTGGTCTGAATACTGGAGTGGCCCAGGAGCTCCTTGACCGTGTTCACATCGACGCCGCTCATTAGCCACTGAGTGGCCCGGAAATGACGGAGATCGTGAAAGCTGACCCATTCGAGACCGGCCTTTTCCCTTGCTCTTTCGAAAGGTCCTCGTGGACCCTTCCAAGGCTCGTGTCTCGCCGGATCGACGAATACATAGGGGATATCGATGAAGCGGATCAGCTTGCTCAACCAATCAAGTGCCAGGTCCGAGAGCGGAACCGATCGCACCTTGCCGCTTTTCGCCTTCCCGATAGCGAGCATTCGGTCATGAATGTCTGCCCATTTCAATCTCAATCCTTCCGATTTCCTCATCCCGGTCTCGCCAAGAATCACCGTATAGACTCCAACGACGAAATCCTCTCTCGAAACCGCAAGAATCAGATCTCGGTACTCCTGGTAGGTCATGATCCTCAGCGCTTCCTGAACCTCCGGGAGCATCCGATAAGGGCGAAGTGGATGGGCGCCTAGATACTCCCCTCTTGCCCATCTGGATGCCGCTACATTGTGGCCCGCGCAGGTGGCGAGGCAGAGCGAGCAGGAGGCGCCGGAGGTCACAAAGGCGTCCTCGGCTCCGCTGAGTTCGGCAAGGCGCGCGCCGACTTTTTCCTGCAGTTCGTGGAGCATGACGAAGTTCGTCGAGGCATCCTCCATCGCTGCCTTGACTTCCGGAGGCATCAAGGTCCCGCCACGCGTCGTCAGCGTTCCTACGGCATTGATGAAGGTGCGCACACCTAAGCGTTGATACACACTGGCCGTCTTGAGATTCCGCGGCGGCGCTGCTGCTGCAGCGCTCGACGCAGCCGCCGGAAGCAGCCACGTGTTCTGGAAAAAGTTCCTACGAGAAAGGTTCTTCAAGAACTTCATTACTTTAGTTCCTAGATAGATCTGGCATCGTGTTGTCGTAAACAACAGCCCCCGAAGGGGGCGCTGGAAAACAGCCCACTATTTGACCTGTCTCTCTACGCCTTCTTCGCCGCGTCCAGCAGAATCTCCCGCATCCGCAACCCCACAATCCGCTCTTCGCCTGCGAACAGGTTGTACGATGCCAACTTGAGACCCTCAGCCGAGTTGTTGAGATCGATCCGCGGCTCACCTTGCTGCAGCATCTTCTTACACTCCGCGTATGTCAGTCCCAGTTTCGCCTGGTCCCACTTCACACGCAGATACGGAATCGGGTGTCCGCCGGGTCCCGGGACGTAGACTTCCGTGTTAATCGTCGGGACATCGCTCACTATCTTGGCAATGCGCTCCGTGAACCCGCGCCAGGCTTTCTGGTCCGCATCGTGGTCGCGGCGATAGTAGATCTCGACCGCTTTGAGCAGCCCCATGATCTCTTCCTTGCCGACCTTCATGCCGCGGCCGATGGTGTCGCTGTGCGGGTTGTTGTTCTTGTGCGCCGACTCGATCAAATCCCTGCGGCCGAGCAATAGGCCTGAGGCTTGTGGCCCGCGCAGCCCCTTGCCACCGCTGAATCCCACCAAGTCAAACCCCTCACCCACAATCGCCGACAGGTTTTCCACCGGGGGCAGTTCCGCCGCCGCGTCGTTGAACACCGGAATGTTGTGACGCTTGCCGGCAGCGATGAAGTGGTTACGGTTGATGCTCGATCTGTGCTCGAAGATGTGCACGAAGAAAAGCATGGCCGTTTTCTCATTGATAGCTGCTTCCAACTCATCGGGTGTTTCGACTTCAATGATCTTCGCGCCGACAGCCCGACAGGCATGGTCGAAGCCCATACGGTGCGACTTGACCATGATGACCTCGTTCTTCATGCCGGTCGTGTCGGGAATGCGCCGAACCTTCTCGCGGTCGCCCTCGGTCATGCAGGCGGCGGTGGCCAACGTGATCGCACTGGCGGCGCCACAGCTCACCATGGCCGCATCCACGCCCAACATCTTCGCGATACGCGCACCGACGGCACGCTGTAGGTCGATGAGAGGTACGAAGTAGCGCGAGGCTTCCGCCATCGCGTCCCGCACTTCGTCAGGAATGACCGAGCCGGTCAGCGTGGTATAGGTGCCCGCCGCGTTGATGAGTGGTCGTACGCCCAAGGCGCGATAGCTCTCCCCGTGACGGCTCGACAGGTACGAGGCGTATAGGTTGCTGGGTCTCAGCGAGCCTACGGCCGAAGCAATGCCGGCGGACAGCAAGAATCTTCTGCGATCCCAACCACTACGAAACGTTGTCATGATTCCCCCCATTTCTGCACCGGTACGGTCCACAGTAGTCAGGTCCGGGAGCAGAACTCCGGTGCCAGCGGTATTGTAGCATCGGCGTGAAACCGCCCTCTATCAGCAGTCAGTCCAATGCCGTTTCAGCTGCGATGCCCAGTTCTGGACGATCTGGATGCGGCCCGGCTGTCGGCCCGGCTGCAGGGTGCGCCCCTCTTTCCGCCGCTCCTCGATGTTGCGCCTTTTGCAGGGCACAAAGCTGCCATCCGCCTCCAGTAGGCTTGCGGTCGTGATCGACGAAGTCGATGTTCAAGGGATAGTGGAAGACCCCTACAGATAACGTCTGGGGCACTTGGCAACCATCGTGTACTTCGGGTCGACCATGTTGCCCAGTCGCATCCGTCCCACCTGGCTGAGAAAGTGGTAGGCCTTCATGCGATCGAATCCGTAGTCGGAAACCATCCAGTCGATCAACTCCACCCACGCGATCCGCGCCGCGGCGTCCAGAGGACGAGCGCTGCCGGCCACCATGATGAACTCGTCACTGACGATTCGTGGCCAGTTGATGCGATAGTCCTTCTTCAAGTCGAAGGTCACGGTCACCCGCGCCGGGATCTCCAGGGCGACGCCCGTCAACGTGTGCATCCCCGGTGAAGAAGTGTGCCCCTGCTACCAGGACTGGAAACCATACTTCGTTCTCCGGACGAGTCTCGACACAATCCATGTTGCCGCCGTAGTAGTCGGGCGTGAGCGCATTGACTGCCTCAATCTTGGGCGCGACACCCATCGTCCCCATGAAGGGCTCGTAGTCGATTACCCGCTGTTCGTCAAAGCGGATCCCATCTTCCTCAATCGGCAGGAAAAGCCACTGCTCTTCCAGGTGCGGCTGAAGCGTTGGGTCCAGCGTGGTGGAGGTCAGACCGCCAAAGTACGGCACCGTGCCCGTGACTGCATGGTCCCGTGTAGGTGTGATCTCATGGATCTTCACCACCAACGTATCATCCGGCTCAGCGCCTGAGATTACGATGGGGCCAGTCTGGGGATTCAGAAACGGGTAGGTACAAACGTCTGCGAACTGCTTTACCTGCGGCGTCATCTTGTTCTCGAAGGCGTCGACCGTGTGGATGACAACCGTCTCCCCTGGCTCGACCGTTGCGATCGGTGGGTGAAATGGCGAATAGGTATAGCAGTAGGGCCGGGTCTGATGGATCTCCCGGACGCTCATGTCCCCTCCTCGGTCAACCAGGACATTCAGGGTTCAATTCACCGATTATTCATCAACATTCTTCGCCGAGCAAACGACGCTATCCACCGTGGCTTTGACCCTGGCGATCCTCGCTCCCAGAATCAGCGCACGGATTCACAAATACGCCATGCCCGTGAGATTCCTCTTCCAGGGGCCAAAGACCTAGTATTGCCAGATAGGCTCCCCCTGTAGCCTGGAGGCCCGCCTTGGTAGGCCAGACCCTCAGCCACTACCAGGAGAGTGGAGAGCTTTTCTACCGGAGCGGGGACAAGATGATGGTGGCTACCATCGAGACGAGACCGACCCTCCAGGTGGGAACGCCCCGGGTACTTCTTGAAGGGGCCTACGCCAGTGGCTTCCTCTCAATTAGCCCCGCTAGTTATGACGTGACGCCGGACGGACAGAGGTTCGTGATGGTGAAGCGAGGAGAGGAGTCACTCCCCACCCAGATCAACGTAGTCCTCAACTGGGCTGAGGAACTCAAACAGAAAGTGCCCACCGATAACTGAGACGAGCACGCCTGTATGTCGTCCAGTCAGAAAGCTATAGGATATCGTCAGAAATCACTCGATCGATACGGCGAAAACCCAGAAACGAAAGACGTTTTCGTTAGATTTCGTTAGATTTCACGCTCCCCCGGACAGGACTTAAAATCCTGAGAGCCATAAGGCTCGTGTGGGTTCGAGTCCCACCCCGGGTACTTTCTTTCCAAGGGTTTACAGATATCCCTGTCCACTCCGCGAGGGCTCAAAACGGCCAATTGTAACCAGAAATGTAGCCGCGCCCACCCAACTCCAGCCAACGCCAACCAAGAGAAGGTCCGCTTGGAAGGGGACAGCCGGTGGGTCCTACGAGCACTAGCTTCGCGCTCAGCTGTCCAGGTCGGCACTGAAACGAAGTTTGGTTGGGCGTCCGATTTCATTGCGCGATCGAAGGACCGCTTCCAGAACCGGTCACTCAGATCTTGCCTGGAAACGTCTGAACGAAGGACTGGTAACACCTGCGGACATTCAGGTCTTCCGCGCGGCAGGATACTTCCTCGGACGCAGCGCCGACACCAAGGTCCTGGTCATCTCCATTGTCTCGGACTGAGTCTTGATTCACCGATCTGTGGGCACCAGCCGCTTGAGTTCTTCGATCCAGTTAAGGACAACGTGTATTTGTGTTGCAGACTCCTGTGTGCTTGCTTTGATCATCAGAAACCGGCGACCGTCCGGCGCTATGTCATAATCACCACGATAAGACCCTGACGTAAAGACCCTCGGTTTGCCTACTCTGAAACTCGGTTGCCTCTGAACAGAAACCGCCATCATGTGCTCCATCGTGTGCTCACCGTCGCGAAAGAAGATCTCTTTGCCATCCGGTGCCCAACGTGGAAAACTACCACCGTCCGTTGAGATCGGAATGGATAGTCCTTTGGCCGGATAGCGTTTGACGTACACATTGAAGCTCCCTGAACGGTTGGAGGTGAACGCGATCCAAAGTCCGTCTGGAGAGAAGACGGGTCGAAGTTCGTGAAACTGGGTTGCATGGAAGGGTTCGGGCTTTGAGCCCCCGTCCAACTGAAGCGTAAAAAGGTCAAAATCACCCCCTTCATCCCGCTCTGAAAAGGCCAGCACTTTCCCGTCGGGGGAGCAGGCGCCGGGAATCTGCGCGTGCCCTCTTTCGAAAAGCTGCTCAGCCTGACCCCTGCCGTCCGTGGGTATCCACCATATATCTCGTCCTCCTACAGTCTTTTGCGCAAAGAAGAGCCTAGTACCATTAGGGCGGCTCCAAACGGGGGATTGAGGAGGGCGGCTCCAAACGGGGGATTGAGCGCTAAGAGTCGTCACTGGGGTCAGGAGGCATCGCTCGATCTCGCAAGTCCAGATGGCCTGTTGACGACCTTCCTTGATCCCTGTAATCGCCAGACGCTTGCCGTCCGGGGAAAGCCTCGGCTGAAACAGCTGCATCTGGGTTTCGACAAAGGACTCCTCAACTCCCCGACGATCGACCCAGACTAACCCGTCCTCGGGGTCCGGCAGTCCGGATACATATGCGAGTGCTCCACTCTCGGCGATTGGCACCGCTCCCCAAGCTGCCATCCACACATCATCCAGCACCGGCACAGCAGGCCCCTGAACCTCCAGGGAATCCAGATCGAAAGGTGCCGCCAGCAGGGAGCTGCCCTGAGCGCAAAGCAGGTGCCCGGTGGACACGTAACGGCCCTTCGTACACCTATCCACAAGAATACGTTGCTGGCCAGTGTCTAAGGAGAGCACCCCAATGCTCGGTGTTTCCTGATCGATCTGGAAGAGCACTTCTCTGCCTCCCGGAAGGATCTGGGGCCATTTGATCCTTCCCTCTTCGATCAGTGGTTCCGGAGTACCCCCGCTTGAAGAAACCCGCCAGAGGCCGTCCCACTTACCGAAAATGATCCTGTCATTCTCTCCCCAGCTCCCGCCCCGGCCCACCCCCACCTCGCAGATTGTCAGGGGGTCTCCACCTAAGAGAGATACTTTCTTCAACTCGCCCGTGGCACGTTTGGGATCCGTAAAAAAGCCTACCCACTTCCCGTCGGGGGAGAAAAACGGAGCCCAGCCACCTTCAGTGCCGGGAATCGGGCTAGCTTCAAGTTGATCTGTCGCACGCAGGTACAGCTGCTGGGTATCGTCTCGGGCGGCAGCGTAAACCACTTGGGTACCATCTGGCGATAGCGCCAACGACGGCGCCGCAGGAATAGTTTCACCATCAGGCAGAACAATAGAGAACCGGGTGACAGGTCGTGACCGCTGTTCATCGTAGTCAGGATTCCAGAGGAGAAAGCCGAGGAGCACACCCATCAGGAGAATCAGCAGACCAATCGCGACTGACGGGATGGGATGTCGCCACCAACCCGGTGTCGTTGTTGCCTCCTGCCCCGCAGGTTGGACCCCAAATGACGAGTCCGCCGCATCACTGGTGAGTTCTTCCAAATCGATCCGGACATCCGAAACGTGCTGATAGCGTCGATCCGGGTCCTTGGCCAGCATCTTCCGCACCGTGTGCGGGAGCACAATTGGTGTGCCGTCCAGATAATTCGTGACCGGAGCTGGTGTTTCCTTGAGGATAGCGTTCGAGGTCTCCACCGCAGAATCTTTCTGGAAGGGCTGGACTCCAGTGAGCATCTCGTAGAGGACCACCCCAAAGGAGAAGATATCGGATCGCGTATCGACCCTTTCCCCGCGCGTTTGCTCGGGGGACATATAAGGCAGCGTGCCCACTCTGACACCTGTTTCGGTCAGCTTGAGCTTTCCCTGACTGTCCATCTCTTCTGGGGGAATCAATCTCTTGGCGACACCAAAATCCATGACCTTCGGGTACCCCCCAGTCGTGAACATGATGTTTGAGGGTTTCAGGTCCCGATGGACGATCTGTAGTTTGTGGGCCGCTTCAAGGGCCTCGGCAATCTTGGCGGCGGTCTGAAGGGCTTCTTTCAGGGGAACTGGACCCTCCCTTAGCTTCTCCTCCAGAGTCATTCCCTGGACGTACTCCATCGCGATGAAGTCTCTACTGTCAATCTGATCCACCTCGTGGATTTGGCAGATATAAGGGTGATCCAAAGCAGCAGAAGCCTTGGCTTCCCGCAGCAAGCGCTTTCTTGCCGTTTCGTCTTGCTGCATTTCCTGGGGCAGGAATTTGAGGGCGACCTTGCGGTCCAGAGAGGTGTCCTGGGCCAGGTAGACTTCTCCCATGCCTCCGGTGCCAAGCAACGAGAGGATCTTATAGGGGCCCATCTCTTGTCCCACCAGAGATCGCACCTGATCCGGAGGCATGTTCCGCGCCGCTACCTCCAGGGCAGGAGCTTCCAGGAAGCTTCCGACCTTTCCTTCCTGCGCCAGCAGAGACTCGACTTCCCGCCGCAGGGCTTCATCATCACCACAGGTCTCCGCGAGAAATGCCGCTCGTTGGCCCTCTTCTAGCTCGAGAGCTGCCAGGCAGAGATCCTCGATCTTACTCTGATTTTCAGGCCTCGCCTGTTGCTCCGTCCAGTTCCCGCATCAGGTAAAGCTTGGCCAGCTTCCATTCCCGCAAAACCGTGCGACGCGAGGTCCCGAGCACCTCTGCGGTCTCGTCGACACTCAACCCACCGAAGAAGCGCAGCTCTACAACCCGTCCCTTTCGGTCATCCCCGGCAGCCAGCGAGGCCAGTGCTGCATCCAGGGCCAACAGATCCCAACCTCGGCCGGAGGAACCTATTAGCCCCTCATCCAGGGTCACGAGCTGCTCCTCGCCCCCTCGCTTGCGAGTACTGCGGGAGCGGGCGAAGTCGACCAGGATCCGTCGCATTATTCGGGCGGTAAGAGCCAGGAAGTGCGCCCGGCTCTTCCAATCCACCTGCTGGCATTCCACCAGCCGCAGGAAGGCCTCATTGACGAGGGCGGTGGTCTGCAGGGTGTGGTTTATCCGCTCGCGCCGCACGTGCCGGTGGGCCAATCGCTTCAGCTCCTGATGCACCAGAGGAAGCAGTCGCTCCAGGGCGGCCTGGTCCCCACCCCTCCAAGCCAGGAGGAGCTGCGTGACCTCCGGTTGTGAGGCAGACGTCATGACGTGCCTTTTCGACCTGAGTTTAGGTGCGAATCGCTGCCAGGATTATAGCACTGCCTTCTCCCCTCAAAGAAATCCGCTCGCGGCTTGGCACTCCTGGGCTGCCCTTCCCGCAACCCCCAGGTAAGGGCCCCAAACAAACCGGCCCAGGAGGTCATTGCCATGAAGAAGCTGATTACCCTGATTATCCTTGTTGCCCCCGTCTCCTGCGGCGCTCCGGCCTTCGCTGCAGATCTCGACGATCACAAGGTGCCCTTCAGGCTGAAGGAGCACCTGATCCTCGCTCAGGGCTCTGTGATGGGAAATCGGAAGATCGAGTTTCTGGTTGACACAGGGTCGACGTCTACAATCGTGGACAAGGACTTAGTAGAAAGCCTCGGTTTGACGATTGCTGGACCTCCGCTCCCATTTGTGCTCGTTGACAAGGTCATACACGCAAACCAAGCCTGGGTGTCCAACATCCAACTGGGACCAATTTCGGAGAGCAGAGCTTGTCTTGTGGCAGACCTCCCCTGGGGGGTCGATATTCTCATTGGGCTCGATCTACTGCGCCTCCAGAACTTCACCATAGACTATGAAACGCGGTTTCTCTCTTTTGGAGGTGTACGTCCCTTGGAGTCAAGGGCCCAATTCGAGCCTGACTCTCCGCTGGTTATTGTCGTGACGAAGCTGGAGCAGAAGCTGGTCCGACTGGCCGTGGACACGGGTGCCCCGAACATCACAATCATTCGTTGCCCGAGACTCCGCACCTGGACTGATAGCCTTCCAACTACTGGGACGGAGACGATGGGTCTTGTTGATCAGAGTATAGGTGTCATGCGTAGGGTGACCTTAGCCAGGACCCTGCTGGGTGAGGATCGCTGGATGGACGTCTCTGCTCTTGTTGTTAGGGGAGCTCCGGAGAATTCCTATTTGAAGATCGAGGGTTACTTAGGTCTTCACAATTTGGCTCTAAAGCAGATTCACTTCGATTTCGAGCTCAACCTAGTCAGCTGGAAAAGGTAGGGGGGCTTTGAATTGCCGGCAGTTCCCACGAGAAGCAACGGTGAAGAGAGCATGAGATGGGTCTTGATGGCGACTTCGCGCTTCAGAGTGGTGTCTTTGGCCCGGTAGACCTCGCCTTCATGCTGCTTGCCCTCCGATCACGGGTGCAACGCTGAGCGGGGAAGGGCGCGGATGCCCGTCCAGTTCGGGAAACGTCAGCCGCCGAGACAAACTCTCATCGGGATGACTTGGGGTAGTCGCGGGTCACTTGGACGCATCGCTTTGCCGGAGAAGTGCCTGGGGCTAGAAGGCATTTCCAAAGCGGAAGGAGCCTCTGGTTTTCTGCAATCTCAGCGCAGCCCATTCGACGTTTCCTGGGAGAATCTGAATGTCTGCTTGTAGGTGTTTGGAGTTGTTCGGTTGGACGTGTCCGCGGAGAATTCTGACCGTCCGCTTTTTAGGGTGCGCCGTGGTAAGGCGGCGCTTTTCCCAGTGGGTGAAAGCCCCACCCGGCAACCGCTCCAGCCGGAAGCAACCGGAGCAACTATGGAGGTAACGAAATGGTTGAAGCCTCTGGTGAAGCGAGTCACGAATTGGTGACCGCGCGAGTGTGCAGGCCGTAACGTGAGTGAACGCTGAGCAAGCCTCGAAAAGGACGATGCGCAGGCCGACCCGGCTCCTAGACCGGGGAAGGCTGATACGGCTGGGGAAGTGAGCGAAGTGGGCACCCAGTCGCTGCGCCGGGGTAGTGGCGACAGCATGTACACCAGGGAAGCGCACGCAACACGGGAAGCCCCTAGGCGTGGCCAGGGATGGCCAACCGGAAGCCCGTGAGGGACAGGCCGGGCGCCTGGGGGTGGCGGAGAGGCCCGTAGTACTGAGGAAGCCGGGTAATGCCGGTGGAGGGAAGGAGCCTTAGTTCAAGACGAATGCAGGACGTAGTGAAGGGACCAGGAGATTGGGCAACCTATCAACTCCGAAAAGGGTTCAGAAACTACAGAGGGCATTACACGCGAAAGCGAAGGCTGAGCCCAGCTATCGCTTCAGCGGTGGCTGGGTGAACTGGCGCAAGACCACGGAGTTGGTGCAGCAGTTGAACCGCGCTCTGCGCGGCTGGGCGAACTACTCTCGGGTAGGGACGACCAGCCGGGCCTACCGTGCGCTCGACAGCTTCACCGCTACGCGGCTGCGCCGGTGGCTGCGCCATAAGTACAAGGTCAGGCGACGCAAGGGCGGGACGTATCCACTCTCGCACCTCTACGGGCCCTTCGGGCTCGTGCGCCTGACCCAACTTGGGCGCGGCGAGCCGTGGGTGAAGGCGTGAGTCTTGTCCGAGAGCCGGATGCGGTAGTTCCGCCTGTCCGGTTCGATGAGGAGGATGTGGAAACGGAGTGATGGTCCGGCTATTGAGGCACCGCCAGACGAAAGGGGCGGTAACAGATAGGCCGAACCTTAGACCACCGCGCCACATCCTTACTCTACCGAAAGCGGTCGGTCGGGGGCGATCCAGTCTGACACTGTTTGTACGGTCAGATCTGGGCTACTACACCTGAGACGAACGGCCGGAAGCGCCAAGTCGGGCCGAGCAAAAAGACGGTCGTCACTGTAACCATTTTGTAACCGCGCCGACCCAAAACCACCCACTCCCACCCAACTCCAGCCAAAATAGAGACTTGGTAACGAATTGATAAATATAGTAGTTTCAGGTAGTTATGATTTACCCGTTACGGACTTAAAATCCTGAGGAGGGTCACCTCCGTGTGGGTTCGAGTCCCACCCCGGGTAACTTTTCTTTCAAAGAGAAAGTTTATCTCCAAGACCAAGCGGATCAGGTTGTGACGTACCCGGTGGGACACCCGCTCACACACCGAAAGACCCTTGGCGATGTCTCAATCGCTTCGCTGCGACGGGCGGTGAGAAATCCACGCTAGAGAAGCTCCTGGAACTCGTCGCGAGTCAATCCGGATTGCTTGACGATGGACTCCAGGGTGCGGCGTTTGAGGTCTTTGTTGTGATACGGGACAGTCACCCGGAGAGTCGGCTTGTCCGGGTGTTTGAGAATGTGATGAGCAGCAGTCGTGTGATGAATGAAAAAGCCTGCACGCTGGAGCGCTCGGAGAACTCTCCGTGGCTTCAGAGAGGGCAGGCGTGGGGTCATGTGGTCCCTAAGGCAATCCTTATTTCCTCTTTGATCGGATCAAGTGGAAGTTTCTCGTCCTCTGGGATAGGCTGTCCGTCTTTCTGCAGGCTTTCGATGTAGCCGCGAATGGCGTCTTTGGCCATCTCCCGGGATTCTTCGAGGGTGTCGCCCTCGGTGACCAGGCCCGGAAGGGCAGGACACGTCACGACATAGCCTCCCTCCGCAGCGGGCTCGAAAAGAAGGGTAAAACTGCGCTCTTCTTGTGTCACTTCCTTGGTCATTTTTCCTACAGCGTAACAGATTCCCAGAATCCGTCAATTTACCGAATCCCCAATGCTTAATCAGGCGCAGCACGCGCCGATCAACGATGCGGCGCGCCAGCGACTGCATCAGCTCGGCATCTGCAAGGCTGCCAAAGTTGAGAGACTGTTGGAAAGTTGACAGAACGCTTAGAGACCGATAGGGTTCATCCTGCCCATCCGCTCAGTGATCGTCAATCGACTTGATTTGGGAATCCGAGGAGAGATAGCCGTGACGCTGCGTGGGCTCCTATCTGGTGTCTTGGCGGCGGTCACCCTGTTCCGCCTCGTCTGTTTCTCCGCCTGGGGACAAACACCTCTCGATCGAATCAGCTATTCTTCCGATGTCACAGGAGTATTCAACGCAACGCTGCTCCGGGACCAAGAGGCGGGGGACGATGATCTGGCCGGCAACCTCACCGTGGGACTTATGCTAACGGCCGTATGAGACGACGAAACTTTTTGAAGTCGGTGCTCCTGGCACCAGCCCCAGCACTTGCCCGAAGCCTTTCGTTGCCCACAGCTCCCCCTCCCATTGGGTCCTCGCAGCTGATGGAGCCTGTCAGGATCAAGGTGGCAGGTGTTGTAGCCCGTTGGGTCAAAGACCTGGATAACTACCGGGAGGTGAACTTCCATCGCGTGGAAACACTGATTCGAGAGGCCGCCGCGCAGGGGGCGAAGGTAGCCTGCACCACCGAGTGTTTCCTGGACGGATACTACCGGGAGGTGACGGACCAGCAGGCCGACCTGACGGAAATGGCCGAGCGTTGTGAGGTGATAGAAACCAGCACCTATGTCAAGAGACTGGGGAATCTGGCCAAGGAGCTCCAGATCACGATCGTCGCCGGAATGGCGATCCGTGAGGGCAACCATTTGTCCAATACAGCCCAGCTCTACACCCCCGATGGACGGCTGGCTGGTCTTTATCGCAAGACCCACAATTTCGGCAGACACTCCGCTTGGTTTGCCAGTCAGAATGTATCGGATCGGTCGCAGTCGTTTCCGAGTTTTGATCTGGGCCTGGGGGTCGGCAGAGCGGGGCTCATGATCTGTAACGACCGCAATTTCGAGCATACCTCATTTGAACTGGCCCGCAACGGCAGCCAGGTGGTTTTCTGTCCTACCGGGGGTGGTTACGATTTCGCTCGCCTGGCGGAGTACTGCTCCAGAGTGGGATTGTGGAGTGTTTGGGTCCATCCTCTTGGCGCGGCGATCATCGATCGGAGTGGACGGACAGTCGTTCACCGAAAAAACCCCCTGGGCCTGGATTCTCTGGCGCTGCCTGCGGCGGGAATCGATTCTCCTGACGACCAGCGCTTTATCGTGCTTGGAGAGGTCGAACTGAGGTCGCCGATCCTAGACCATCCACCGACACCCTGTCCGGGCGAGGAGTTTTGGCCCTTGCTCCAGCAAGACCGCTAAAAAGGTCCCATGTCATTCACACCCCTCCAGAAAGCGCGCCAGATCATGGGGCGAAGTTTCGTCGGGGTGGATGCGGTCACTCACCATCTCGGAGTTCGCTTTCTCGCTCGTCAAGTGGAGAATCTGGACAAGGTTCCCTTCTCCGAGGAAACTCTTCTGGAGTGCCGTGAAACTCATATCCTTGCCGCTGGATATCCTCTCTCCCTCGGCGAGCTGCGAGAGCGATCACCCTCAGGTCTGATCGACCCCGATCAGAATCCCTGGTATGCTCAGATGCCCTTCGCCACCCAGGAGACCGTGGGTCTACGCTGGTATCTCTTGAGGGCAGGCATCCTTCCCGAGTCCACCAACAGTACGCTCGAGGAGCAACAGAGCCTTCTGGTCCAGGAAGAGATTCCCCGTGCCTGCGAGTTGGTGTATGTGACGGTTCTCCACTACCTGGTCAATGGAATCCGGCTGTTCGACCGCGGAGAGCTCGCCCGCTGCAAGGATATTGTCGAGAGATACGGAAACCTGGTGAACGGGGGCGTGCTGGTGGGAACCTTTGGGTCCGAAGGCCTTCGCATCAGCTGTCTCTGGCTCAGATACCGGCTCTACTACGTGGGGTTGGCCTCCTCCCGAATATTGGAAGCGTGAAATCGGCACGTTTCGATTGCGGCTCTCTGGAGTTCCAGGAATGAGAGCTCCCGGACGAGCTGGCGGTTCTGCCCCTACCTGAACCTCAGGGAGTAGAGATCCGCATCCTTCATCACGAAGCGCAGCCGCACCGGTTTCCCTGAAATCCGGGTCAGCGGCTTATCTGAACTGGCGCCAGGGTGACTCCGTTCCCACCGTATCGCGTGCTCGATCTCATCCCCCCAGATCAGGGGTGATTCCTCCAGGGCAAAGCCTGGCAGAGGATTTCCCTGGACGTCCTGGATCTCCACACGGATGCTGCCTGCCGCCGAGGTAGCGAAGTTGAGGACCAGGTTGTCCCCTTGGAAGGCCAGAGGTTTGGTAATCAACTCGCCCCCGGAATAGTCCGCATGCAGCGAGACGAAGCCGTCCGTCCGGATCACCATACGCTCCAGGTGGTTGCTGGGGAAGGTGTAGTGACGCTCGACGAAAAGGGAGATCTCATCCGGCGCGGTGGCCAGCAGACCCCACGCCGGGGTGTTGGCTCGGTGAGACCAGTTGCGCACCTCCCGGCCTGGACGGATGAAGGCCTCCAGGTACCGATTCCAGTGGATCGTATCCCGGCTCGACATGAAGATGGCGTCGGAACAACCGCCGGCATGCGCCTCGTTGAAGGGCCCCATGGCCTTCCAGGGATGGAAACGCCTGGGAAAAGCCAGGTAGATGTGGGGAGCCCGGAAGTAGGGATGGGTGGCGTTGGTGTAGAGGTGCTCGCTTGGAGCCTCGCCGAACTCGCCCCACTGACCCGAGGTCCAATTCCTGAAATCCGTGGACGTGGCGATCTTGATGGTACGGACCCCGTTGACGAAGTCCCGGTAGACGGAGACATAACGCTGCTGGACGGAGTCCCAGAAGGCTAGATTTGGCGAGTCGAAGGCACCGTCCGTGAGGATAGGTTCCTCTTGCATCTCCCGCCAATGGATAGCATCCGGGGAAACGAAGGCCCACAACGCGCCACTGTCGGGACCCACCGCCTTGTAGCGCTCCTGGGCAGGAGCCTCGGGATTGGGGTCCTTGAAGGGAAGGAAGGCGCCGGAACCCTTTCCCATCCAGACGATGTTGTTGTCCTTGGAGCCCTGGAACTCCAAGATTCCCAGGGAGGGACGGGTCCAGTGAACGCCGTCCAGGCTCGCGGCATAGCAGGCGGCATAGGGGTGCTCGGGGATGACCTTCTCACCCGGTTCCAGAAGGGACTCCAGTGCATAGCCTTTATGGCTGCTGCCCCGATAGTACATGCGATAGAGATCTCCATCCTGGAAGACGCCCACCGAGTTTCCGCTGGTGACCCCCTCCCAGGGCTTGTCGAAGACCAGGACCGTCCCGGCGGACTGGGGAGTGTGAAGCTTCTGCTCCAGCCCCTCCAAGGTGTCCACCAGGTAGGCGTCGACGAATAGCTCCAACCGGGAACCGATGTCCAGGGGCCCCTCGGAGCTGGGCTGCTCTGCCAGGGCATTCTCCGCTACCACGGATAGGAGCACAGAAACCAGGCAGGTCGAGATCAGTGCTATTCTCATTCTCAATTCTCCTTTTCGGGGGGAATCACCCTTGCCACTTGTTGAGCCGTGCATAAATGCGATCATGTGGCCTCCGTTCCGCTAGGAATCATGTTAGCTTCAGACTCCACATTTCAAAAGGTCTTTCTGAGGCAACACCTGGGTGCTTGGTGCTAGAATAGTGCCATGCGAGAGGCTTTGGGCCTGCTCCTACTGTTCATCCAGCTTTCCGTTCCGCTCCTGGTGACTGGGGCTGAGGGGCTCTTGAATACGACCCCGGCCGCGTGTGCAGCCCACGGTACTAACTGCTGCTGCGCTCAGATATGTGCTTCCGCCTCAGAAGATGCGATGGCGCAGGCCTGCCGCCGAATGGGTGATCCTGCAACAACGCGTCTGATCGCAGGTTGCGGCTCTCCACAGGATACTGCCGTAGCCAATGTCACTCCCAAACCTAGCCTGCTTCCCGTACCGCCTCGGTTCCAACCATCACGGGAAATCCGAATCATCACAGGGTCGCTTGAGCGGATAACTGGCCGGACAGAAATCCCGCGTACACCCCCTCCTCGTGAAGCTGCCTAGACTCCACAGAATCCTAGCCTTTGTTTGAAACCTGACAGTTTTAGAATTTTAGACCTGACTGTCGTGGTTTCTCCGAAACCGAATAGAGGAGTAGGTGGCAATGAGTGCATGTTCTGCCAGGGGATCAGATCCCCCTTTGGCACCCTGTCTAAAGCATATTATCCTGTTAGTCCTCTCTACTGTCCTGGCTACCAAGGGCCTGATGGCCGTCGGGACCGCTTTCGTGTCGGGAAGGGTTGTGACCACTTCCCAGGGGCTGCCTGTTTCGGATGCCGAGATCACGCTGTTCCGATCCGGGGATGTAGCTGGCAAGGCCCGAAGCAACGATGGCGGATCATTCCAGCTTCCCAGCCTCGAGCCTGGTGACTACGAGCTGGAGGGGAAGGCCCAGGGGCATCTTCCTATTCGGTACCGATTCTCCTTGAGCCCCCGGCAGGTTCTCTCTTTAGCCGTAGAATTGACACCACGCCCGTCCAGCCGGGAGTACGTCGAGATCATGGCACCTCCCAGTGAGGTGGACGCTGTCAGCGCCGGGTCGGCCCGCCATTTCACCCAACAAGACCTGCGATCCCTGCCTTCCAGCTCCACCCGAGACATCCCCACCCTGGCCGAAAACCTGGTGCCGGGTGCCCTGGTGGGACACGATAATTTCGTCCACGTGCGGGGCAACGAACTGTCCCTGCATCAGTACATCAACGGAGTAGCGTTTCTGGACAACTCCCACCAGCATTTCAGCGCTGGGCTGAGTCCCCGCCTCTTCGAGTCTGCCAATTTCATTACGGGGGGCTTTCCCGCCGAGTTCGGCAATCGTTTTGGCGGAATCCTCGACGCCACGACCCGATCCTCCGGGGGGCTTGATGGCCACGGGTCCGTGGAAGTGGGGATCGGCACTGGTCTTCACCACGATGGACTGTTCGAATATGGCGGCACCGCCGGGCGCTGGGGTTACTATTTCCTGGGCAACGGCTTCGAGTCAGGTCGCTTTCTGAATCCTCCCACCGAGAGGGAGATCAATGACCTGGGCTATGGCGGCAACGCTACCGCTCAGCTCGACTACCAGGGGAATAGTGATTCGGTGAAACTCTTCCTCACTGGAGGAGGAACCAACTTCCAGCTCCCCAACACACAAGAGGAGGCAAAGCTGCGAAGGGACGCCTTTCGCCGTATCCGCTCCCAGACGGCAATCCTCACCTGGCAGCACACCTTCTCGGCGCGAAGCGTCCTGAACAGCGCCTTCTACGAACGCAATGTGTCCGACCGTCTCTTGGCGAGCACCGACCTGGTGACCCCTTTTGGTGAGGGTTCCAGAAGTACCCTTACCACCGGTGCCAAGGCCGACATGCTCCTGTTCCGGTCTGGACATACCCTCAAGGTGGGCCTCGACGTTTCGGCGCTGAGGCTGCGCGAATCCTTCCTTTTCGATTCACGCGATGAAGAAGAGGGTGAGCACCCTGAGGAGGACCCCCACGACGAGCATGCCGACCAGGTCCGGTTTGCGCGCGTTCAGAGTCCTGCACGTTCGGGCGGGACACCTCACAGGTTCTCCTCTGGCTCGGTCGAAAACCTCTTCTTCGGAAGTCGCGATTTGGGAGGACAGGTCAGTCTGTACCTACAGGATCAGTTCTCCCCACTGCCCGGCCTCAACCTGAGTGCAGGCCTGCGCTGGGATCAGACCAATCTTGTGGATTCGTTCCATCAGGTGAGTCCCAGAGTAGGTGTGGCGTACCACCTCGCGGGGACCGGTTCCACGATCCATTTCGCCTACAACCGTTTTTTTACACCTCCCCCGCTCGAGTACGCGCTGCTCGCCAGCTATCTGGGCAATGAGGCAGCCGAGGAGGAGCGGGAAGAAGGCCACCCTGATGTACTCACGGGCAACGTTCGGGCCTACACTCAGAACTTCTTCGAGGTGGGCTGGAGCCAGCGGCTTCACCAGCAGCTGACGCTGGAGCTGAACACCTACCATCACCGCGGGGAAAACGCCTTTGAGACTGCCGAGATCAGCAATACGAGACTCTTTCTCCCAATGAACTTTCATCGGGCCCGCGCCACCGGAGCCGAGCTATCTCTTCGACTGCGCGAGATTCAACCCCTGGGGATCAGCGGACGCGTGCAGTACGCAGTCGGCCGAATCGACTTTTTCGGCCCGGCTTCGGGTGGATTTCCAGGCGAAGAGTTGGAGGCTGGTGAACGGATCTTGCCCGCCTTCGACCAGACCCACACGGGTACGGCTAGCATCTTCCACCACCAAAGCTGGAGAAATTTCTGGGTGGGCGTGAGCTTCCGCTACGGCAGCGGCACTCCGGTGGAAGAAGAGACCGAGGTCAATGGCGAGCACGTGGGGAGAACTCTGCGTCTGCCCCAGCACCTGACGGCCGACCTGGCGACCAGCCTCACCTTGTGGGAGGAGGAATCCAACCGTCTGGAGTTGGAGTTCAACCTGACCAATCTGTCCAATAACATCTATAGGATCGCCAAGGAAAGCGAAGCAACGCCATTCCAATTCGCTCCTCGGCGGGCCGTCTCAGGTCACCTGAAATGGCACTTCTGAACCTCACGCGTGGGTCCCGTGGTACCGAAAACGTCAGGGCAGTCTGACAGGGTTTAAAGGAACATTCTTTTCAATGACGGAGAAACAGATATGGGTGACAAAGGAAGTAAGGATAAAGGCAAAAGGGAACACCAGAAAAAGGCCCAGCTCAGCCCAAAGGAAAAGCGAAAAGCAAAGAAAGAAAAGAAGATAACCAGATCCTCCCCGTAAAGGGGGGATGGTTCGCTGTCGTTTTCCCACCCGGGTCTGGATCCCCACGTTTTTCCGAAGAGATCCTTCAACTTGGGGCTTGCCTACGGCGGTCCAGAACCAGGCTCAGGGTGCAGCCTGTCACAAACGTCACGATTGAACTGGAAGGAGCGGTCCACATCCAGTTGATGTCCTGGCCGAAGGGCGTCCAGGCCACTGTGACGGAGGTTACGAGTCCCAGAAAGGCACCCACCAACATACTCTGTACCCGGACTCTCCGGGTCAGGACCCCCAGGAAGAACATCCCTGTTATCGGTCCCACGAAGGTCGAGGCCAGACTGTGTACCGTCTGGATCACCGTCGACTGCATGCTGCTCACGCCTACTGCCGCCAGGGTGGCCAGGGCACCCGTTATCAAAGTGATCAGACGCCCCATACGCAGCAGGTGCGCGTCCTCCCCAGCCCTTTTCGGAACGTGTCTACGGTACAGGTCCATGACACCGACCGTGGCAAAGGAGTTCAGTGCCGAATCCACACTCGACATGGTGGCAGCCAGAAGCGCCGCCAGGATCAGGCCGCGAATACCCACCGGCAAAACGTTGGCCACAAAATGGGGAACGATCATGTCGGGTCGGGTGATCTCGGCCGCTAGCTGGGGATGCCGATCGTAGTAGACCACTAATAGCAGTCCTAGCCAGGCTAGTAAGAGGATCATGCTGAGGATGACGAAGCCGGAACCCATGACCGACTTGGCCATGGACCGAAAGCTGCCGACAGTGAGATATCGCTGAACGTTGACCTGATCGGTCCCTTGCGTCCCCACCAGGTACACGGACATGAAGAAAAGAAGGGACCACACCGTGGCCTCCGTGCTCAGGTCCAGGGACCAGTCGAAGAGTCGGGTATGGGGACCTCCGGTGACGGGTGCCGTCAACTCTCCGGCTCGGTTCCAGACGGCCCCGGCGTCCCAGGAAAAGAAAGACATCAGGAGCCCGATCATCAGCAGCAGGCCACCAGCCAGGACGATGAACTGGACAAAGTCGGTCCACACCACAGCCTTCATGCCACCCAACACGGTGTAGAGTGTGGCCAGGAATCCCACCGTGATGATGCAGCCCAAAACTGGGAAGCCACTCACGGTCGCTAGAGCTAGCGAGGGCGCGTAGATGGCGGTAGCCAGCCAGGCTCCTCGCTGGCCCAGAAAAAGCACGGAGGTTATGGTGCGGGCCACGGGGTGGAAACGGTGCTCCAGGTACTCATAGGTAGTGAAGACCTTGAGCGCGTGGAAGACGCGCACGAAGTAGAACAGGACAAACAATAGAATGAAGGGCAGCAGGAAAACGCCCATGGTGTACTTCAGATCTTTGGCATAGAGCCAAGCTGGAACTCCCGTGAAAGAGATGGCGCTGAGATCCGTCGCGGCAACCGAAATACAAACCACGAGCCAGTTCATCTTCCGGCCCGCCAGGAAATACTCCGACACCGTGGACTGCCTTTTTCCCATCCAGCTTCCCGCTACCACCACCAGGAGCAGGTAGGACACCACCACCAGGTAGTCGACGGTTGTAAACGGACTGTTCTCCATGTTTCGTCCTTCCGAGCACCGTAGCGGTGGTCTCCAGGCCGCCGTCCGTCGAGCCAAAGGCGCGAAGAATCAAGAATACTTCGGCCTGGAGGCCAAAGCCACGTCCCGCGCTGAGTGACTGCAACTGATCCGGAGTACAATCAGGGAATGAAACCTTTCCTAGACTCGACCGGATTGCTGGCAGACGGCCCCCGACTCGACCAACGGATTCAACGCGATGGTTATCTCTTCATCCGGAATCTGCTGCCGAAACAGGATGTCGAAGGTCTGCGGACGGAGTGGCTGCTCAAGCTCGATGAAGCGGGCTGGATACGAAAAAATTCCTCGATTACCGAAGGCATTGCCGACCCCGACGCTTTCTGCGTGGAACCCCAAGATGCCTACATGGACGTTTTGCTAGAGGTCTACCGGCTCCGTTCCTTCCACGCCCTCCAGCAGCATCCCAACCTGCTGGGGCTGTTGGAACGCATGTTGGGCGGCCCCATCGTCCCCCATCCGCGTCTGATCGGACGCGTTATCTTTCCGCAGCGGGAAGAGTACACGACACCGCCCCATCAGGACTTCATAAACATCCAGGGGACGCAGGAGACCTACACGGCCTGGATTCCCCTAAGCAGCCTGTCGGAGGAGATGGGAGGCCTCCAGATCGCTGCCGGGTCCAACCGTGGAGGCGTCTATGATTTCCGTCCCGCACTGGGGGCCGGAGGACTGGCGGTTACGGAACCGCTTGAAGAAGCGTGGGTATTCAGTCCTATTGAGCAGGGCGACGTGATCATCTTCCACAGCATGGCGGTACACAAGGGGCTCCCCAACCGGGGAAACCGACTTCGTCTTTCCATCGACGGCCGCTATCAGAGGGTGACCGATCCCATTACGGCCGACAGCCTGCAGCCCCACGACCGGAGAGACTCCTGGGAAGCCATCTACGCCGACTGGCCTGCTGACGATCCTTTGAGGTACTACTGGCGCCAGTGGGACCTACGGATCGAGTCCTTCGATCCCAGCTATTTTGAGCGGCGGGATCAGATGGGACTCGAGCTCGCATCCCAGGGCGATCCGAACTCGCGATCGATCCTGGAGCGGATCATCGCGCGCGATCCCGATCCTGCCAGGCGAGTGAAGGCGGCAGAGTTGTTGTCGGACCTGGACCTGAAAGGGGTATAGCTAGAAGACGGACGAACGGTTTTCCAAGTTCTGATTCATCAGAACCGAGTCCCTTCCATGACCCACTTCGACACTCCCCAGACAATCTGCCGCTTCGCCATCGCACGGCGCGACATCACTCCACCGGTAGGGATGTACCACCGGATGTGGGGCGCAGCAACGCATGATCGCTCGACTGGAATTCACCGACCGTTGACGGCCACAGCGATCACACTCCAGCCGCTCGCGGACGAGACCACCCGCTGCGTCCTGGTCGCGATCGATCACTGTCTCCTGATGGGTCCGGAAATGACCCGCTTGAAGGAAAGCATCTGCCAAGCCGCGTCCATCCCACTGGGAGATCTGGTAGTCACCTTCTCCCACACTCATGGAGCCGGCCTGATGGACCTCGATCGGCATCAGCTGCCAGGGGGGGAGATGATGATCCCCTATATGGAGGAGCTTATCGAAAAGGTCACGGATGCCGTGCTGGACGTTCTGAACTCGACACAGAACGCAACCATTGCCTATGCTGCGGGGAACTGCTCACTGGCGGCGCACCGGGATTTCTGGGACGAAGATCGGGGCAGGTTTGTCTGCGGCTTCAATCCCCTCCAGGCGGCAGATCAGACGGTGTGGGTGGCTCGCGTCAACGACGCCAAGGGCGAGCTGCTGGCTACCCTGGTCAACTATGCCTGCCATCCCACCACCCTGGCTTGGAAGAACACGCAGATCAGTCCCGACTATCCTGGTGCCATGCGAGAAGTCTTGGAACTGAGCACCGGGGTACCCTGCGTGTTCCTACAGGGAGCCTCGGGCGACCTGGGGCCCCGAATTGGATTCGTTGGGGATCCTGCGGTCGCGGACACCAACGGCCGCCAGCTCGGTTATGCAGCACTCTCGGCGTTGGAATCGCTGCCACCTCCGGCTACCCGCATGCGATATCGGGGTCCGGTGGAATCCGGGGCCACTCTGGGTGAGTGGTGCCACGAGCCGCTGGGAAAGACCGAGACACTTCAGAAGAGCCGCTGGCGAAGCCGATCCTGGACTATCGGGCTTCCCTACCGGAAGGATCTGGATAGCTCTGATGGCTCGAACTCTGAGCTGGCTGGATTGGAGGAAGCGGAACAGCAGGCTCGGGGCAGCGGAGACCCGGTCAAGGAGCAGGAGCTGCGCGCCCACGCCGAACGGGCACGACGACGAGAAGCCCGACTCTCTCAACTTCCCGCCGGAGAATACCCCTACCGGATAGTCTTGTGGCAACTGGGAGATGCCTTCTGGCTCTCAATCGAGGGCGAACCGTATAGCCTTTTCCAGCAGGAGCTGCGAAGGCGTTTCTCCGAGACCCCGATCCTGGTCACCACCCTGATCGAAGGGTGGCTACCCGGTTATCTCCCACCCCGGGATCTGTACGGGAAGGGGATCTACCAGGAGTCAATCGCGTTGCTCGAACCGGGCACACTGGAACGCGTTATCGAGACCGCTTCCCATGAAATTGAGAAGTGGCTGCAGAGGTGAGGGTTCCTTGCAGATTCAAAGACTGCGTCTTCCACCAAAGACAGCGAGTTCGAACACCTTGAAATAGCAATCCACGTCTACATAGCCGGCTTCCCGCAGCCATTCACACTGCAGCTCAACAGGGGCCAGGATATTCGCCTCCTTATCCGGACGATAGTAGAATTCTGCGGCGATCTCGTCACGAGTCTGGGCGCTGCTCTCTTTCAAGGCCAGGGCAAATTGTGAATCGATGAAATAATTGTCCCACACCCGTTCAATCCATTTCGTCGCTGAGGAAACGTGCTCGATGTTTACAAACAATCCACCAGGCCTCAACAAGCCATGAATCTCAGCGTACAGTTGTCGCTTCCGCTCATCCGGCTGATGGTGGATGGAGAATCCTGAGACAACAACGTCAAAAGGTAGCGCTGAGGCTACAGAATGAATCCAGCCGATTTCTCCGTAGTCGACAATTTCGAAAGCCAGATTCTTCTCATACTTTTGGAGCTTGGCTTTCGCACTTCGGATCATTGGCTCCGAAAAATCCAACAGCACACCATTCGAGTCTGGGAACTGCTCGAGAAGGGCTGCGGCCAGAATACCGTCTCCGCATCCAAGATCTAGAAACGAAGTCACAGGTTCCTCTCGTGCTATTACCAATCTTGTCATCGTCTCTATTTGCTCGGCTGCCAGCGGAACGGCAACCCTGACACCCTGAAGGTAGCTGGCTACCAGAGCTGGGGACTTCCACACTTCATCTTTCCGGTGAGCCACTGATCATCTCCTGGTTTCGTCGAGTTTCGCTATTCCATCCGCCAGACTGCTGTGTCCACGAGGACCCAGACGAGTCTATCCGAAACTCCTCGCGGGCGGAGCCACGCGTAAACTCACCTTCCCCATCAAACTGTAGTTCTTACCCGTGTCCGCCCTGTATTTCTTACCGGTGCCGCGTGACCTCTTTAGCCACTGGTGGTGATGTCCACTCTCCAGCATTGGGACGATCATGATCCATCAATTCTGGAGTCCTAAGACCCTCCTTTCCAACTCGCTACGTTGATTTTGGGCCATCCACAGAGGTAATCTGGCTTCCGGAGAAACCTGACCCCAGTCCCGCGGTGGCTGGACAATGAGGACGAGAGGGAGGTCTCTTGGAGCACTCAGCCCTGGACAAAGAGGGAGCGACCCCGATTACGGCTCCTGGGTGGACGGCGAGGAAAGCGGTGGGCGCAAAGCTAGTCGACTGCGACGTCCATCACAACTTCCGGCAGCCGGAAGATTTGCTTCCGTATTTGTCCAAGTTTTATCGCGAGCATCTCCTGGACCAGGGGTTGCACCTGCCTGGCGGCGGATACGCAAACACCCCCTATCGCAGGACCCGAACCGACCTCAAGGATCCCGACCACAAGGAGCGTGACTTCAACTACTCGTTGGAGTTTACACAAAGGGAGCTGCTCGACCGGTGGAATGTCGACTACGCGATGCTTACCGGGCCGCCGCCCTTTTACGCCTATTCTGGCCTTCCCGACCCAGATTGGGCAGCTGCGCTGTGTACTGCGTTCAACGACTGGACAATCGACGAATGGCTAGCAGCCTGTCGGACTTTCGAGGTCACACCGAACGGGCATCATTAGTGTATGGCGAATCGATTTAGAACAGTAGATCGAGAGACTCCTTATCTGTTTCCTCCTTCGGTGCAGGAATGGCTGCCGGAGACGCATCTGGCTCGCTTCGTGGTGGAGGTGGTGAGCAAGCTGGAGTTGAGGAAGTTGGAGGATTCCTACACGAAACGGGGATCGGAAGGATACCATCCGGCGGTGATGCTGGCGTTGTTGTTTTACGGGTATGCGACGGGGGTGTTTTCGAGTCGGAAGTTGGAGCAAGCCACCTACGATTCGGTGGCGTTTCGCTACCTCGCCGGCAACACGCATCCGGATCACGACACCATAGCCCATTTCCGAAAGCGGTTTTTGGAAGAGCTGAAGCCGCTGTTTGTGGAGATCTTGCTGCTGGCCCAGGCGATGGGATTTCTGAAGTTGGGCCGAGTGAGTTTGGATGGCACGAAGGTCAAAGCCAATGCCTCCAAGCACAGTGCGTTGAGCTGGGGGCACATCCAGAAACTGGAAGCGCGGCTGCGAGAAGAAGTGGACGAGTTGATGCAGCTGGCCGAGGAAGCGGATGGACGAGAAGAAACGGAAGGGATGGACATCCCGGCCGAGCTGGCGCGGCGGGAAGCACGGTTGAAAGCGATCGATCAAGCGAAGCAGAAGCTGGTCGAGCGGGCGGCCGAGCGGCAGGCGGCCGAGCACGCCGAATATGAAGGGAAGGTGGCCAAGCGGCAAGCCCAGAGGAAAAGGGGAAACAAACCGAAGGGTCGCGAACCCAAACCGCCCCGAGGAGGAATCCGAGACCAGGATCAGATCAATCTGACGGATGAAGATTCTCGGATCATGCCGGTCTCGGGCGGGGGATTTGAGCAATGCTACAACGCTCAGGCCCTGGTGGATAACGACAGTCTGTTGATTGTGGCCGTTCATGTCACGCCAAACGCCAATGACAAGAAAGAACTGAAACCGGCCCTGGCGGCGCTGCACGCATTGCCGGAGTCGTTGGGTCGGCCCCAGGAGCTGCTGGCCGACAACGGCTACTTCAGTGGTGCCAACGTGGAGCTTTGTAGCGAGCATGCGGTCCTTCCCTATATTGCGGTCGAGCGGGAAGCCCACCACTTGCCGCCGAACGAACGCTGGAAAGAACCGGAGCCACCCGGGGAAGACGCCGATGCGGTGGAGCAGATGAGATACCGGTTGAAGACCCCGGCGGGTCGAGCCATCTACGGGCAACGCAAAGCTGTCCCCGAGCCCGTCTTTGGGATCATCAAATCGGTGATGGGCTTTGCGCAGTTCTCTCTCCGAGGAGCGGAGGCGGCAGACGGGGAGTGGACTCTGGCCAGCATCGCCTGGAATCTGAAAAGAATGTACAACCTCGCCTGCCGCCAGCCGAAGCTGGCCCGTGCCACCCTCTGAAGAGGTGGGCCAGGTCGTTTCAGCGGCCAAATCACCGCCGCAGATCAGACGATTCATCGATTTCGTGCTTGGTCGTGCAAGACTTTGGATCAAACGTCAAATTTCAGAAGTGCCTGTGAGTCAAGTCCGACAGGCTGCTAGAGCGTGATGAGCGGATCGTGAACGCGATTCTGGTTTCGCCCTCGGACCCAGCTCAGGCAGTTCAGGAGATCCACCGCCTGGCACACCGTAAGGACACGGTCGCGGTCATGGTACCAATGGAGACGAGTATGCCGTTGGGTAATCGCTTTTACCATCCCATATGGGAAGCCTGCGCCCAATACAACCTACCCGTGGTGTCGCACGTCGGTGGAGGCAACGGAGCAGCGAGAACAACTCCAAGCGCTGTCGGCGTTCCAACGTACTACATGGAAGCGCGGATGGCGCGTCCCCAAATGGCAAGCACCCACGCCGCCTCGCTCATCTGTGAAGGCGTCTTTGAGAAGTTTCCCAATCTGAAGTTCGCCTTCATCGAGGTCCAGCAGCTGTGGGCCGTCTCGGTCATGTGGCATATGGATGCGGATTGGAAGGCAATTGGTGATCAAACTCCCTGGCTCAAGCGTCGACCCAGTGAATACTTTCGGGATCACATTCGGATCGGTACACAGCCGATGCACGAGCCTGAAAGGACCGAGCAGATGTACCAGATGTTGGAAATGCTGCACGGGGACGAGACCCTGATCTATTGTTCCGATTTTCCCCACTTCGATTGGAACGATCCCGTCACCGTTTTTCCCAAGCTTGCGGATAACATGCATCAACGCATCTTTGCCGCCAACGCGTTGGAGATGCTTCGCATCGGAGAGAGTTGAGTATGGCTGCTGTCGTGGTCGGCAAGGTGTCGGAGATTCCGCCTGGCAGTCGCAGAATCATCGCCCCCGTCCGAGGCCGAGCGGGCATCGGGGTGTTCAACGTGAACGGCTCGTTCTACGCGCTGCGCAACGTTTGTCCCCATCGCCAGGGTCCGGTCTGCCTGGGCCAGGTGAGTGGACGATTCAGCGCAACCGGACCACCTTCGTCCAGGGACGCCGCGCTCACCGTTGACGACGAAGGCGGCATTCTGCGCTGCCCCTGGCATGCCTGGCCCTTCGAGATCGCCACGGGGAGATGCTTGTTCGACCCCGCGGTACGCATCAAGACATTCCCGGTCAGTATCACCGGCAATGATGTCGTCATTGAACTCGATCAGGGGCTCTAGAGCGAGGTTTGACTGATTTCATTGGTGCGAAAGGGGGGACTCGAACCCCCACGGGCTCTCACCCACCAGATCCTAAATCTGGCGGCGGCAGAAGCCGAATCGTTAGGAAACGTTAGGAAAAACAACCAGTTAATCGGGTTTTCCGCCAATCGAAAAGCCGAATCATTAGGAAAGATTAGGAAACGCAGTGGGAGACATTTGGGAGACAGTCTTCCGACGGATTGTCGAAGCCGGGACTCAGGTTTCGGCGGGGAACCAGTCTTGGGCAAGCGCGGATTGCCTCTCGTCATCGTTGGGTTATGAGTTTAAGCCCCACTCGGAAACCAGTAACTTAGCGGCACGTTCGGTCACATTGGGGAACGCTAGGTAGCGATCGGGAAGCCTGGGGAATTCTTATTGGACCCATAACGGACCAAATTCCCCGTAAATACGAGCACTTCACGTGATGTTCAGTTCCTGGAGGCAACCGGCCGCCGGTCTTCCCACGTGAGGTATCCCGTCTCTTACTCCCCATGCTGTAGATTGGAACCGCACGGGCACCCATGCAGTCGCAAACTACAAACAACCGAAAGCTCTAAGAGTCACCTTCCGAGTGTCCCGCTTTCCAGCCGCTACCTTCGGTCAGCGAATCCGCAAGCGCCGTCTAGAGCACGGACTCAAGCAGGTGGAGCTGGCTGGTCTTCTGGGCGTCAACACGAGGACTATCGTCAACTGGGAAAAAGACCGAACCAGGCCAAGATCGTCCCAGATGGAGGCAGTTGTGCAGGACTTCCTAAAGGGCGGTGATCCGAGGCTAAAGGCTGAGTTAGATAACCGAAAACAGGAGGAAAAGCTTGGTTGAGGGTCGGCACCCGATCCCACAGAGAGCGGGCCGATTTCGACGAGATCGAATGACCGGTTCCGCAGTCAAATTATCTCCGGAGATGTCGAATGAACTACCGCAAACGGCCCAGCAGCCGACGTTCTATTTCGGGCGCTTCGTGGACGTGGAGGCGAACTGAACGGTGAATGCGTGGAGTAGATGACTTGCTGGTCTGGCCTGCGGCGGGACTGACCTTAGGAGGTGAAGGTTTCACTGGAATCACCCAGCGTGGCCGGTGGCACGATTTGACCCGAAACTTCGGTGATCAGCTCGAACAACACCACAATCTCGCAGTCCCCAACCCCTCACGCTTCAGGCTTCCTGATCGCCCTGAAACATCATCGTTGGGCGGACCGCTTTCCAGACTGAATATCGTAGACGAAGAGGTTGTCCTGTTCCCGCAGATAGAGTCTGCCGCCGGAGATGACCGGATGCGACCAGCTGGGGTCCTCCACTTCGGGGATCATAAAGGATCCCTTCTCGTGATAGCCCTCCGGCGTGGCTTCCAGTAGCATCATCAAGCCGTCCTGGTACCGGAAGTACAAATGCCCATCGGCGTAACTGACAGCCGCGGAACCGTTGCCCGCATTGCGCATGGGCCCCCAGATCAATTTTCCACTCTGGAGTTCCAGGCAGATTGGATAGCCTCTCTTGTGTCCGGTTCCGCCATAGACGTGCCCACCGTGCATGATCAGACCCCCGTGGTGGTTTTGTAGCGTGCCCCCTTCGACAAAATAAACCTCTTCAGCGCGGATATCGTTGCCCGCCGGGCTCAGCCTCAAAAGCACGCTCCCGGTGCCATAGCCGGTCGAGGCGAAGACATAGTCACCATCTACCAGAGGGGTAGCGACGTTGGCCGTTCCGTTGGCGACCCGATTGTAACCCCACAGGAATCTCCCGGTGGAGGCTTCCACACTCACCACTCCACGACCCATGAGTTGGACATATTGGCGAATGCCGGCGCCTTCAGACACCACGATCGAGGAGTACCCCGCACCGTCCTTGCCCTTGGAGCCTAGCTTGGGTATAGCCGCCCGCCAGATCTCGGCACCGCCTCTCTTGTTCAACGCGACCAGGGCCGCCTCCTTTCCTCCCGGCGTCACGACCACACGGTCACCGTCGGCCAGGGGAGATTCACTGAACTTCCAGTGGGTCATCATCTTGCCGCCAAAGTCTCGGGGGAGACTCTTCCGCCACTTCACCTCGCCCGTAGCCGTGTCGGCGCAGATCAGGTCTCCTTCCGTGCCGAGCGCGTACACGCGATCTCCATTGACGGTTGGGGTTGAGCGCGGTCCGGCGTAGCGGTTGGCAAAGGCGGGTCCCACTTTTGCCTTCCAGAGGTAGCGTCCCCGCTTGGCGTCGAGCGCGAAAAGATACTGCGAGTCGACCAAATCACCCATGGTGAAAATGCGCCTACCAGCGATTGCCAGGCTAGAGAACCCTTTCCCGAGACCATGCGTTTTCCAGAGAAGGGTCAACCCTTCTTCTGGCCAGGCCTGCAACAGGTCTTTCTCAGGGGAAATCCCGTCGCGTTCGGGTCCCCGCCACTGGGGCCAGTCAGCGGCTCCTGCGGAGACGGACAGGAGACACAGAAAGAGCAGGGCTGCTGGCATCAGAGGAAGCGATCCCTTTGGTCCGTGATGCAAGACAAACATGAGAAGCTCCACTACTGTACGGTCTAAAGTCGGACAACATCAAGCGTTGGCGGCCTGGTGTCGACTGCCACACTCAGGTCTGAATCAAAACCCATGGCCCGAATCGACCGAGCGATCGAGCCCCTACTGGATGGTCAGCTAATCTACTACATGGGATCCCCTGGCACCACGAACATCTCGACGAGGGGGAAGATTGAAAAACACAAACAAAGTGCCCTACCAGTCGCGTTTGGAATGACAGTCGGCTCGTTAGCGGCCGTTCATTCGACGTTTCCGGGCAAGATCTGAATGACCGCAGGCGGAACCGGTCATTCAGGGCGAGCTACCTCTGAGACCGTTTGTACGGTCAGATCTGTGCCATCACACCTTGAGGCACCGCGAAAGACGAAGACGATCTAAAGACGGATAAGGAAGGAACTCAGACCTCCTGGAGCCTCACTTCCCCATCCCTTAGAATCACCTCATGGTCCGCCCATTCGGCCACCTCCGGGAGCGATTCGAGGATTACATCTTAGAGCGCACCACAGACTACCCGTCGGTTGTTCCCATGATCATGGAGGAGCAGGGCAAAGCCAGCTTTCGCCTCGTCTGCAAGGAGACCCTCAATCACAGCAACTTCTCGCCCTGGTTTGACGAAGCCAGCCTCTGGGGTGGACGCGGGATGCTCCAGTTGGACCACGCGATTGTGGTATGTCTTGGGGAGTTGGAAGAAGACCCACGCAACGGGATCTCCGTTCGGGAGTTACGGCGGCGCGAGAAGGAGGATGGCGATCAGCAGCCCTAGCCAATGCTCAAACTCGATCATGAGATTCTGGGGTGCTTGGAGAGTTCCTGTATGAGACACGTCCCCCCCGGTCCTGGGGGCGCGATACCCCGAAGAGATCACGACTTCCTGTGCACTGTCTTTTCAAGACCCTGACCCCATTGATCCTTCCAGTCCACCAATATAGCCTAGCCCCCCTGGCAAGGAGGATGGACGATGAGGAAGGCACTGCTTGTTTTCAGTCTGCTGCTCTCTGTGGCGGCGGCATCGGCGAACCCAGCCGAGACCACAGAGGCCTTGGACATCGGCTCCCGGCTGGAGCTGTTCGTGGACGACCACCTGATCGAATCCATGGTGGGAGCACGCCTCGTGCTGGGACGCCCCCAGCCAGCGGGAACCGTTTTGAAGGCGGATCGGCCCTGGGAGGGCTCTTTCAACTTAGGTTACGAGGTGATCCGAGACGGGGACACCTATCGCATGTTCTACCGGGGCTGGTCTGAGGGCGAAAAGAGCGTCCTGTGCTATGCCGAGAGCCACGACGGCATCCACTGGGAGAAACCCAATCTGGGCGTGGTGGAGGTCGGCGGGACAAGGGAGAACAACGTCGTGGCCCTGGTCGACGAATCCGGTCGTCGCACAACCCACCACCTCTACCCCTTCATCGACTCCCGGCCTGGCGTCCCTCCCTCCGAGCGCGTGAAGGCGATCGGTGCCATCCTCCAGTCTAAAGATCCCTTCCTCATGCACGTCTACCTGTACGGCTCCAGGGACTGGTTTCAGTGGAGGCTACTGCGCGAGGAGCCCATCATCGTGAGCAGTATCCCCAACGCCTTCGACGCCTCCAACTTCATCTTCTGGTCCAAGGTGGAGAAAGCCTACGTCTGCTACTTTCGTTACATGGTCGGGCGGTCTACCGGCTCGTCGTCCGCAGCTCTCCGATCCATCCAGCGCTCCACCTCCCGAGATCTGATTCACTGGTCAAAGCCGAAACCGATGACCTACAGTGATACGGGGACGGCGACTCCCTCGGATCATCTGTACACCAACAATACGGAACCCTACTTTCGAGCCCCCCAGATCTACGTGAGTCTGGCAGCCCGGTTCATGAAGGGACGGCGGGTCGTCACCGATGAGCAGCTTGCCGGGATGCAGGTGACTTCCCAAGGTGGCAACATCTACTACGAAGACTGCTCCGACGGGGTACTGTTGACGACCCGACCAGGGATGACCCGCTTCGATCGAACCTTCCAGGAGGCCCTGGTTCGACCTGGTAAGGGACCCGAAAACTGGGTTTCCCGAACCAACTATCCCCTGAGGGGAGTCGTACAGACCGGACCCAGCGAGATGTCATTCTTCGTCAGTCGGCACTATGCCCAACCCTCGTGGCACATCGAGCGCTTGACCCTGCGTCTGGATGGATTCAGCTCAGTGCGGGCTCCCTACCAGGGGGGCAAGTTCCTGACCAGACCGCTGTTGTTCTCGGGTAGGCACCTGGAGATCAACTACTCCACGTCCGCTGCCGGAGGCCTCAGGGTGGAGATCCAGAACGAAAAAGGACAACCCGTGAAGGGTTTTTCACTGGAGGAGTGTCCCGAGATCATCGGAGACGAGATCAGCCGGATCGTTTCCTGGAAAGCGGGCGACGACGTAGGACGCCTCGCAGGGAAGCCTGTCCGTCTGCGCTTCGTCATGAAGGATGCGGATCTGTACTCCCTGAGGTTCAGGTAGGGGCAGAGTCGCCAATTCGTCGGGGGGCTCTGGCTCCTGAGATTACCTTCTCAATGCCAGAGACAGTGCCCAGGCGGACAAGCATGCGGGCAACACGGTCCCAGCCCATGAGACCCACCTGGGAATGGACCAAGGACCCAGTACAAAGGGCCCAATCGTTGATCAGGCGCAGGAAATGAAGGATCGCCACCGCCGCGAAAATCACGGCGGAAGTGATGAGGTATGGGCGCATCGTTCAGTTGCCTGTGGGCACTTTCTGTTTGAGTTCCTCAGCCCAGTTGAGGACGACGTTCATCTGGGTGGGGAGTGACTCCTCGCCTCTCTTCACAATCAGGAACCGTTGACCGTCCGGCGTGGGGTCGTAGTCGCGCCGATCCACAGGTTGGGGTCTCCCCGGATCCAACCGAGACAGTCCCTCGAAAAGACTCCGCGGTTTCCCCGCTCTGAGATCCGGTTCTGTCTCGACCGAAGCCGTCATCATCTTGTCTCCTTCGCGATAGAAGATCTCTCCGCTATGGGGTGCCCAGAAGGGACGGTGTCCACCGTCTGTTGAGATCAAGAGGAGGCCCCCTTCTGCCGGATACCGTTTCACATAGATCTCGTCTCTTTCAGAACGATTGGAGGTAAAGACAATCCAGTTCCCATCCGGTGAAAAGACCGGATCGCGTTCGTCGAACGGGGTGACATGGAAAGGTTCGGGCTTTGCGTTCCCATCCAACCGAAGTGTAAGAATGTCCCTATCACCCCGCTCGCCCCAATCCTCAAACACCAACACCTTCCCGTCGGAAGACAAGGAAGTGGGAAACTGGAAGTGCTCTCTTTCGAGGACCTCCTCAGGTTCACCACTGCCGTCGGCAGAGATCCACCCCATGTTTGGACCCTTTTCCCGCACAGTAAAAAAAAGTCTTGAAGCATCCGGGCTCCAGACGGGTGCATTTCCACCTTTAGAGGTCAATGGGGACAGGGCGCACCGCTCGATCTCGCAGGTCCCGATATAACGTCGCTCTTGGCCTTTTATTGCCACAACCGCCAGACGCTTGCCACCAGGGGAGAGTCGTGGGTTGTACAACTGCATCTGGGTTTCCAGGAACGGCTCCTCCAGCCCCTGGCGATCCACCCAGACCAGGGCATCCGCCCGATCCACCTGCGATCCGGGAACAACGATTTAACCAATGTGTTGCATCGATCAAGGGTCCGCCCTTTATCCTGGGCGTTCATGTGCCACACCAGCCTACTTCCTGGCGGTCGGCCTCGGCCAACTGCTGCAGGTAATGCTCGATCGTCGCATCTACTTGGGCGAGGCGCCGCTTCATCTTGGCCCGGGTGAAGTTCCGATAGGTGTTGTTGACCGCCTTGAACTTGCTGCCGTCGATGGCCACCCAAGCGTTGGCAAAGAGGTTGAGCTTGCGGCACACCAGGACGAACTGACGGCATACCTGACGAATGGCGGTCCCATTCTCCTTGCGAAAGTCGGCGATGGTCTTGAAGTCCGGCGCCAGGCGGCCGGTCAGCCACATCAGTTCCACATTGCGCTGGGCTTCCCGTTCCAGCCGGCGACTGGACTGCACCCGGTTCAGATAACCGTACACAAACAGCTTCAGCAGGGTGGCTGGATGGTAGGCCGGCCGGCCGGTGTCCTTGGGCTGCGTCTGAAACCCGAGCCCCGACAGGTCCAACTCGTCGATGAAGACATCGATCACGCGGACTGCGCTTTCTTCGGAGACGTAATCGTCCAGGCGTTCGGGGAATAAGGTGGCTTGGGAGCGATTCTCACCCTGGATAAATTCCGTCATCGTTTGTCCTTCCGTGGGAAAGGCAAATTATATCTAGCCCATCCGACTCCGGTGCGACCGTTTTCCCGGTTACTTCCCCTCTATCCGGGTAGTTGCTCTTTGGCGAGAGTCGCGAGTTTCAAACGCGATCGGTCGTAGTCGGGAGTGGGTGGCCACCGATGCGGACTTTTCACACAGTCTCGGGCGGAAGCGGCCTACGAGAGAGGATCAATCTGGCGCTGTCTGTACGGGTTCACGCCTGAACGTCTGAGCTGAAAACACCTCCTACCCCCCGGCTCGGGACCCAACCTGGCGACCCCGTAGTCGGGGCAGCTAGTTCCCGGCCGGCCGGATGAAGCAGACATACTCGTTGGTGTCCCGCCCCTTGTAGACGATGGCGTACACCGCCATCAGCTCATTGGGAACGTCGTCGTACTTGTTAATGATGCAGTTCTGACTGTACCCGTCTGGCTGCCCTGTATCGCCTTGAGAGCGAATTGGCACCGATTCGAGGACGACGGATGGATTAGGCTGCCTGGTGGCTCTGACTTCGTAGACACCCGGCACGACAACGAGCTCGAATGATCCGTCGTTTCGAGTCGCTGAGCGAAACAGATTCGAGTCGTCAGGCATCTGATGCCCGATGAAGGTAATCTGCGCCCCGTCGACTGGACTGCCGAGGTGAGTTACGACCCTGCCACTGGCAATGATGGTCGGCTTCAACTCCACTTGCTTGCAGCCGAATGGGACTCGGTCAGGAATTTCAAGAGTTGTCTTGCTAGTCAAGTACCCCTCTTCTTCTACTTGAACGACATAAACACCTGGCAACACAAGGAACAATGCTTCGCCCGTCTTGCCTGAATCGGAGACACTTTGCTCTCCAGAAAATCTTCCAACAAGCCTTACCGTTGCTCCGTCAATCGGATCTCGTGACAGATAGTCGATTACTCCAACTCGTAGCTCGATTCCTTGATCGCTATCAGATCTTTGGGCGGTTTCCTGGACGGCCATCGAATTAGGTTTCTTGTCGCCGGTTGACCGGGAGTCGTCCAATGGGTGACAAAGCCCTACACCTTACTTGAACTGGAAGGAATAGAGCTTGGCGTTGCGGATCCAGAAGCGCAGCTGGATGGGGCGGCCCGCCAGCGCGCTGAGGTCGCTTCGGCCTTGCCAGCTTGCTTGTACTCTCCCCGTGGCTGTCAGGGGATCGGACTGGTCCAGGGAGAAGCCGGACAGGGGCTGAGTCTGATGATCCAGGATCTCCACCTTGATCTCGGCACGCCCTGCCCCATAGTTGTGGGCTGCGGCTTCCATGTTGACGGCGAGCGTCGTGCCTTCGAAGCTGAAGGTGTGGGTGAGCAGGACCCCGGGTCGAAGCTTTCCCGCATCGATGGAAACGAAGCCGTCCTCCGGGAGCGTGGCCAGTCCGGGTGCGCGAAGCGCCGAGTCTCCGGCGAAAAAGAGCTGCTGGGGTCCTCTCCAGTTGGCACCCGTATAGTAGATCCAGACCTTGCCTCCAATCATGATCGCCTGCGAGCAGTAGATGCTAACTTCGTCGAAGCTGCCGTGATCCCCGTTTCGGACCAGGGGCTCACGGAATCTTCTCTCGTAGTGCACTCCGTTACGACTGAAGGCCAGGGTGGGGTAGTGGAGCGTGTTGGTGGTCCTGAAGACCCAGGGCAGGGCGATGTAGACTCCCTCGTAGGCGGTGACGGGGAAGTTGTAGAATTCGGTATCGATATAGTCCCGCTCGTCCGGCAGAAGGATGTTCTGGGGTAGGCTCCAGCTCTTCAAATCGGGGCTCTCGGCCCTTCCCACCATGCGCTTGCCCAAGGGACAGCTGCGGTGAAGACAGTTCTCGATATGAGCCGCGTACACTCGCCGGATGGGATCCCAGCCCATGTAGTGAGTGGGGCCCCAGCGGCCCGGCTCCGGTGTGGTATCCATCACCGGATTGTGCGGGTCGGGAGCCCACTCGAACCCGTTGCCCGAATAGTACAGGTGCAGCTGCATGCCCGGGGGGTCGATGGAGCGCGTCTGACCGATCGCCTTGTAGCGCTTGGCTGGGTCCTCTTCGTTGGTGTCGAAGAAGGTCGGCGCCAGGCTGCCTTCGGGCAGGATGTTGTTGAATCGGGAGCCGTTGAACTCCACCTTGCCGAGACTCGGTTTTTCCCAGCGGACTCCGTCACGAGAGGTAGCGTAGCAGAGGCGGTAGGCGTACTCGCTGGGGTTCCCCACGTAGCGATAGGCCGCTTCCACCTGTTCCCGGACCGCGCCCTTGTCCGTCCAGTGGTAATCGGTCAGCTCTCCACTCTCCTTCTCGGCCTTGTAACCATCCGTCGTGCTGTACCACATCTTGAACAGGCCCTCCCTCTCGTCGTACAGGACCTTGGAAATAGGGTTGAGACCTCCCTCCCAGGGGCGATCGGGTCTGACGACGGGATTGTTACGTGCCTTAGTGGCCGGGTTAAGGACCTGCTGGGCGTCGGTGAGACTTTGGATCATGTAGTCGTCTATGAAGAGCTGCTTGCGCGTCCCGATCTCCAGCAGGCCAGGAAGGTCTGATGCCCCTTGAACATTCAGGACAGTCAGTACAAGCACACAGAGACTTCCTAGAGAAACACGAGTTCTCATTTCGATCCTCCTTCGCAGTCCGGACATACTGTCAAGAGATTCAGCCTCTTGGGGCTCGTGCAAGAATAACTTCACCTTCTGGCATCTCAGCTTCACACCATCTTCGGGCATTCCAGCCGCATCGTTCATGAGTGGCGCAAAACGCCTATAAGCCGAGATTCAGATCTTTTGCAGAAACCTCGAACGAACGACCGCAAACGGACTGCGAATTCAACCGATCGACGCAACACATTGGTTAAATCGTTCGGCTGGTGTTTCGTAGTCTAACGTTTTTCTCGGTCGTTCGTTCAACTGTCTGGCCACAGCATCCAGTCTGTTTTGGTCGACGTTTGAGAGATCCATTCCTTTCGGGAAGTATTGTCTAAGCAGTCCGTTGGTGTTTTCGTTTGAGCCGCGCTGCCAGGGGCTTCGTGGATCGCAGAAGTAGACCTTTATGTTCGTATCGAGACTGAAGCGTTTGTGATCGGCCATTTCCTTTCCGCGGTCCCAGGTCAGAGACTGGTACAGTTCCCGCGGTAACTTGCGAGCTTGTTGGCTCAAGGCCTTGATCACGGTTTCGGTATCTTGGCTGTTGACTTTGACCAACATCACGTAGCGCGTCTGACGTTCGACCAGGGTGGCGATTTGGCTGTGCTTTGCTCCGATCAGGAGGTCTCCTTCCCAGTGACCGGGCACGGCGCGATCTTCCACCGAGGCGGGTCGCTCACGGATCGAGACCGTGTCCTTGATCCGTCCGTGATCTTTCGTCTTCTGCGTATGGTGGCGCGAGCGGCGCATCCCACGGGTCCGCCTAAGATGTTGCAACAGCTCCTTCTTCAAGGCGCCGCGGGCCTGGATGAAGAGGCTTTTATAGATGGTCTCGTCTGAGACCTGAAAGTGCTCCTCATCGGGATACGTGCGCTTGAGCCACCCGTCAATCTGCTCGGGCGACCAGAGCTTCTTCAGGTTCAAGGCCACGCTGTGCGCGAGTTCCCGATGCTCTACCAGTTTACAGATCTTGGGGCGGCGCGCTCGCTCCCAAGCGGCTTCATCGGCCCGGTTGGCACGGTAGCGGAGCCTGCCGCCGTTACGCCGGATCTCGCGACTGACCGTGGACGGTGCGCGACCCAGCCCTCTGGAAATCGAACGGATCGAGCCGCCGCCGACCACACCGCGGAAGATCTCCTCGCGTTCCGATAACGTCAACGCGAGTCGCGATCGGCGGCGCAGCTGCGGCCGGATGCCACCGGTTTCTTTCAGAATACCCTCAATGGAGGAATGGCCGCGGTCAAACAGCCGCGCGATCGAACTCAGGGACTCGCCTTTTTGCCAGCGGTCCCACATCAAGCTCTTCTGTTCTTCCGTGTAGTAGATCCTCTTCCGTTGCTTCATTGGCAACATCCTCCTCTCTATCGCTAGAGATTAGAGGTGTTGCATCGACCGGTTGAAACCGCAGGCGAAAGCGGCCGTTCGATTGCGATCAGATCGGACGCTGTTTGGGTGCCGACTATCGCACTTCTATACAGGCGCCCGCCCTTTTTAGAGTCTGATGTAAAGTTTGTACCGCGTCCTGGCGAACGGGGCGATCTCGGTGGCTCAATTCTAAACCGGCCAAGATGGTACATTTCCTAACCGGCGTTAACACGGGGGAGTGATTTTACCCATCCGTACATTCACAGTTCAGATTCTCCAGACCTCAGCCAAGACCATCGCTTATTACTCATCATTGGCTTGCCTGAGAGCAATTGTGACGAGATCCGAGTCAGGAACGCATACCCTAGGTCACATCCTTCGATGTCTCTCGTTCCGCTGCATCCAGCCTTTACCAATCACAGATTTCTATGGTCGTCTGAGGACGGAGAGGCAGAATTTAACGTAGTTAAATTTGGAATCCCAATGGACTTTCGAACTAAGCCGTCTCTGCCACGACTCCATCGCAGAAGTTTGAATAAGTCCCTCATTCTCAATACCATAGCCGCATGACCGAGCGAGAACAAAACGAGAAGCTCTTGGTCGAGGGCAAGTTCCAGGAACTACCCTTCATCCAGCCTGATGAGTTCCACTGCAATGGCCGGAACAAAGGAAAGCGGACCTACTGCAAACGGATTCCCGGTTGGGGAACCAGCCACAAGGGAACCGGGAGATGCAAGAACTGCGGGGGAAACAATCTCTCTGGTATCGCCCATTCTAACTACCGAGGTCGAGGCTACTCGAAAGACATCCCGTCTCGGTTGATGGCCCAGTATGAAGCGTCCCTGAACGACCCGAAGCTATTAACCCTGAGGTCGGAACTGGCCCTGTGTGATGCGAAGATCTCAGAACTGCTTCAATCCTTAAAATCTGCTGAAGCGTGTACAGGAGCGGAGGTCCCCGGAGTCGCCCTGGACAAGGCACTTCGCAGATCACGAGCAGCCGTCGAGAAGGGAATGGACCCAGTCGCGTTCCTCAATGTCCTGGACACGGTTGAGGCACTAACGAAGGATCTTATCTCTTCAACCCGGTTGTGGGAGGAGATAGGTCAATGGATCGACCGGCGCCAACGTCTCACTGACTCCGAGATCCGGCACATGATCCAGTCTCAGACGATGATATCAGTGCAGGAGATGACGGTCCTGGTTGGGGGCATCCTACGGATCTTGAGGGACAGGATAGACGACCGCAAACTGCTCGGCCTTATAGCTGAGGATGTCGGTCGGCTGTTGCCAGTTGATAGGGATCAGCAGGTGATGTGATCGAAGCCGGTCCCTAGCCTCCCATCCGCATCGTAAACGCAGTTCCCTTCGCTTGTACTGCGATCCTAGGGCGGAACATATACTCTGGGTCACATCTGAACGAGGATCTCGTCACAATCGAGATAACGCATTTTGTTTCAGTCAGTTGGAGCTGTAGATCCCACATGTCTGAGGCTGTATTCGGGTCGGTCGGCAGAGTTTGCCATTGACGACAGCGCTTAGCTGGACCCTGAAATCTGCTGGGGGTATTATCGGGAAAGAAGGCACAGATGGCGCACCTGGCTGGAAACCAGATAACCAATAGTTCGGTGTTTTGGGAGAGTTTCTAATGAGCGTAGAGATAACAATGGTAGCAGCATTATTGAGCTCCATAGCAGGAATAGTCGGCATAACTGCCGGAATAAAGAGCTGGTTAGACAGACAACTTCGGCCTCTCACAAAAATCAAATTTGAAGTCAAGGGTGAGTCCATAGAAGTGGCAGGTCTTAGTGACGAACAGATCAAGAAAATCGTGAGCGACATTGCGGCCCTTTCCGATACCATGAAGAATCAGAAGCTAGGAGAATCAAAAGGCCCTCCAAGACCGGATCCAGAAAGCGGCTTGGTTTCTGTTGAGGCTCTGCTGCTAATCGTTCCGGGCGTAATCGCATTGATGTTTGCCGGGACTTTTATCTATTTGATAATTGCCAATCAGGCAAACCCAGGCTATTCAACGCCGAAAGAGCTTGGGGCCGCTATGACTACTATCATCGGCTACTATTTCGGAGTTGGTGCATCTACCGCCATAAACAAGAGCAAGACCGTCTCACTCGAAGAGCTAAGTCAACAGCTGAAACAAGACGCCTGAGAACCGTCTGCAAAGGGCTCAACCGAGACCGCTCCCAAGTTCGAACGGGTTAGCTTGGCCGCTTCTTCGTGGATGGCGTTTTGATTAGTCTTGTTCGTCGCCAAGAATACGGGCAGACCTTGCCCAATCCGAGCCCGAGCTACTCTCACACTCATCGTTAGCTTGTATGACAGCGCCGGTAACGCGATCCGAGATCTCGGTGTGTACATTGGGTTTCGTCCCACGATGTTCCTCGTTACAATCGAGATAACACGATTTTTATCAGTTGTTTGGAACCATACGATTCTACACGTCGAAGGCTGCGTTCGGGTCAGTCATCAGAGTTTTCAGGAGTGTACGTTCTTTCTGTAATTTTCCGTTAGGAGGGAATTTCTCGGGTTACCGAAGTAGTGAATTGATGAGGAACTGAGCGGGTCAGGTGGAAGGAGGCCGTAGGCCGACTGGAGACTGACCCGCTCGGCGCTGCGCGCCGGGCCCCCTGGAAAGGGTGCTAAGGCGGTTAGATGAGCCTTGAGAAGTCAGAGGTCTGGGACAGGATTTTCCAAACCATTCATCCAAAATGAAAGGAGAATCCAATGGCCCCAGACCTGGAAAACAGAGTACCACGAGAGATCCTAGAGGCGTTAATCGAGGAAGGAACGGAGGCCTTCCGTAAGGTCATGGAGAAGCTCTTGAACCTGGCCATGGGAGTGGAGAGATCGGAGTTTCTAGGAGCCGCGCCCTACGAGAGGACGAGCCGACGACGGGGCCATGCCAATGGCTACAAGGACAAGAGAATCGCCACCCGCGTGGGAGAGCTCCAACTGAAGATCCCTCAGGTGCGAGGGCTGTCGTTCTACCCCCAGTCGCTGGAGAAGGGCTGCCGCTCGGAAAAGGCGCTGAAGCTGGCCGTCGCCGAGATGTACGTCATGGGGGTCTCCACGCGTAAAGTCAGTGAGATCACCGAGCAGCTGTGCGGCACGGAGATCTCCGCCAGCCAGGTCTCGCGGGTCGCCTCCCTGCTGGACGAGGAGCTAGAGAAGTTCCGCAACCGGCCGCTCAGTGGCGAGTACCCCTTCGTGTACCTGGACGCCCACTACGAAAAGGTCCGTGTCGATGGACGCGTGCAGGACCTGGCGATCCTCAAGGCGGTGGGAGTTGAGGCTTCTGGTCACCGTGAAGTCTTGGGTCTGAGCGCCCGGCTGAGTGAAGCTGAGGTGCATTGGAGGGCTTTTCTAGAGGAGCTGGCCTCGCGAGGTCTCAAGGGGGTCCAGCTGCTCATCAGCGACGACCACGCCGGGCTGAGAGCCGCTCGACGCGCGGTCTTTCCGGCTCTGCCCTGGCAGCGCTGCCAGTTTCACCTGAGCCAGAATGCTCAACGTTTTGCCCGTCGCCTGCCCGAGCGAGGCGTCATCGGTCAAGCGATGCGGGACATCTTCAACAGCCCCACGCTCGAGGACGCCGAGGCCATGCTCACGCGAAAGATCCAAACCTTTGCCGAGACCAACCAGGTGCTGGCCCGGTGGATGGAAGACAACCTGCGCGAGGGCTTGACCGTCTACGCCTTCCCCCGCAGCCTCCACAAGAAGATCCGGACGATCAACAACGTGGAGAATCTCAACAAACAGATTCGCCGCCGCACTCGCGTCGTAGGAATCTTCCCCCACGAGGCCTCCGCGCTGAGGCTGATCTCAGCCGTGATGGCGGAGATTCACGAAGAGTGGCTCACAGGCCGACGCTATCTGGACCTGGAGAGTCAAGAAAAGGAGGATCTTGTCCCCCAGCCCGTTTGAAATTACAGAAAAATTGTTGCGCTGCCGAGTTTTCAGCAGACTACAGCCGCTGAGCTAGACCCTACAATCGGCTGGGCGTACAATGCGAGTCACAGACAGTAGACGTCCTCGGAAACAACATAATCAGTCACTAGTGTCCAATCATAAGTCAAATAGATTCAACTGGTTACATGAACCTCCCTGGTGATTCCTGTAATCGAAGCTGGTAAGTACTTGAATTAATGGGGTTTTCTCGAAAACAGTCAGGCTGAGAATCTGTAGAGTTGTGTAGAGGCTCAGCTCCAATTTCAGGCGTTTTTTCAGGATGGCAACGAGGATATACACGGAGATGGCGATCCAGATCTGAGTTTTGACGGCGTTCGGAGAAGTCCCATAGAAGGCTTTGATGCGCAGGTGTTGCTTGATCCATTTGAAGAAAAGTTCCACGCGCCAGCGGCAACGGTACAGCTGGGCGACAGTGAGGGCAGTCAGGGAAAAGTTGTTGCTCAAGAAGACCAAGTGTTTTTGGGTCTCGGCGTCGTAGTAGCGGACTCGTCGGAGTTTGTCGGGGTACTTGTTGGCCGTGTAACGGCCGCTCAGGACCCCGGTTTGATCGCTTCTTAGCCCGATGCTCTTGTCGACACGATGGGAGTACAGACGGCGGAAATTCAGGCGCTGGTGGGCACGAATGATGAAGAAACCGGAACTCTGGTGCAGCCGATAAAGACGTGCGAAATCGAGATAGCCGCGATCCAGGATGTAAATGGAGCCGGGTTGGACCAGCAGATAGTCGAGGATATTGACGTCGTGAACCCGCCCCTCGGTGACCTCGACAAAGGTGGGGATGTTGCCACGTAAGTCGAGCAAAGTATGCAGTTTGATGGCTCCTTTGCGTTTGCGGAAGCGGGCCCAAGGGAACACCGAAAGACACAGATCGATGGTGGTGGAATCGAGCGCGTAGACCGTTTTTTCCAGTTCCACGGCAAAGGGCTCGCCTGCGTACAAAGTCCGTGCCTCTTGGATCAAGACTTGAGCGAAATCGGCATAAATGCGCCAATCCCGATTCTCGTTGGTATGGGCCAAAGAGCTGCGGGCCACGCGGCCTCGAATTCCCATGTGGTAGAGTCTGCCTGCAACCGAACCTAGCGTGGCTTCGATATCCCGCAGACTCTCGCGATAGGTCAGCTGGGCGAAGACCATACACAGCCACTGCTTCCAGCAGGAGAAGTCTTTTATCTTGTAATCTCCTCGGTAGCGTTGAGCACAGAGTTGAAATTGATACCTGGGGACGCAATCCATCAGCTGGGCAAAGACGGTTCTGCGCATATCCATCTAGGCATCCTATCGGCTTGCAGGCCACAGGATTGGAGAACCGGGTCGGCACCTGCCACAGTTTCATATCAAAAAGTATCGAAAAAATTGGATTTCGATGTTAAAACAATTCTTACCAGTAACTTAGAGTTGTGCGATAGAACAACGTTTGGACACTAGTGATAATCAGTAGCGAAGGCACCAAGGTCGCGAAAAGGAAGTTCGAGTAAGAATGGATCAATTCACGGCGGTTCTAGGAACACTGTTTGGGGTCATCGCGCTAGGCGCTATCATCTACCTTTTCGTTTACGGCTGGAAGAGGATGACGACCAATATCAACTACTCATGCGATCTTCATTTACAGAAAGCGCATCCAGTAACGATCGTCAGTTCCTGGGGTGTTGTTTGGCACCGATTTCGGGTGAATGTCGACGGCGCGACCTTGTTTTCCGGACAAGCGGCTCCGCTATTTGCCCCTTCTGGGACGGCAAACCTTCAGATCGATGGGGAGGCAATACTGCTTAGGTGGCGATGGAGTATCTTCTGGGGAAACCCCGTTTACGTCCTCCTAGAACGCGATGGAGAGATTCTGGCCAAATACGGTAGCGACAGGGTGATCCGAAAGATCGGGCTAGCACGTGAGGCCAGAGTGTCATCACCACAACGAATTACACAGTCACGCTTGATTCGAGAGGTAGTCTCGTCCGAGTCCGTTAGCGAATTCGCTTCCGATGAGTTCCCCGTTGATAATCGCTTCGGCAGCGACGCGGTCACAATAGAACAGGAAGTCTCAAAGACTCTCTCGACTACGTTGACCTGCGAAGAACAGGAACTTCTCAAGGTTGGAATTTCAGCGACTGTTGTCGGCGTACTCAAGAGTCAGATTTCGAACGACCTCTCTCGGCGTCTTCACCTCACTATCGGAGAGACGATTACCAAGCGGCACACAGTCCGAATCTCGGTTCGAGCTGGAGACAAGGTAGTATATGAACTCAAATGGAAGAACAAGCTACGCGACGGCCAGTATTTGGCGTCTGTCGATGGAAAGCAGGTGTTTGTTCCTTATCAGACATGTTTCGGTCTCACATATGAGCTGACATCGAGTCAAGCGAGTCTTTGAGTTCATGGAACAGAGAAGAATTTTGTGTGAAGGGGTTGAGGCGGATCCTAGGCAGTGCGTGACCGCTACAATTGGCGTCCTGAAGAGCTAGAGACAAAGTACATGTGGCCAAGTTAAGAAACATCCGAGAGCGGCTTGAAGCGTACACCCTCGAACGCACAATAGATCATCCCTCTGTCGAGCCCATAGCAATGTTCGAAAACGGGGATCTGCGCTTTCGCCTCGCAGACAAGGGCAGACTACTGTATGGAGTTGGTCTAGCTGGTTCGACAAAGACACCCTCGCTGGCGGACCAGATATGCTCCAGCTGGATCACGAAATCTTGGCGTGCTTGAGGGAGTTGGAGATTGGCAAGTAAGGGCCGGAAAGGCAGGTTGATCAAGCTCAGTGATGGTCTAGTACCCTATATTTTGGATGGCCGAGATACCGCAGTCCTACCTTGGGCTCTGGTGGAGTTTGAGAACGGGGTTGAGCTAGCCACTGTGGATATGGAGATGAAGTGGGCGAAGGTCGATGAGTGAACAGGAGAGCTACCGGTTCAGCAACTACTCTTGAATGGGTGCCCTGGTCTGATGCGATCGGCAAAGCCACCCTCTGGGGAAGATTGAGTCGGCCACGTGGAAGGCGATCAAGACCATTTGGTGTGCGCCCAGTCGCAGGGTCTGGAAAAAGGCCAACGGATTCGGGTCTGCCATCCAGACGAACGTCCACTATCCGCTCGACAGTGAGCTGTTGTACGACGGCATTCGGGTCGTCACCCGGTGGTTAGGGCGGCTGCGGGAGCGGGAAGGGGTCGGCTTCGGATCATACGCGGCGGGCCAAGCGGCGCGTCCTGAACATCCGCAACCGCCGCGGCAAGAAGCGCCTGGACGGTTACCGCGGATCAAAGTGGCGTCCAAGAGCCCACGCCGAGCAGGCGCTGGCAGCGTCGGCGCGGTGGAGCGATCCCCTCAGTCTGGCCGGGGCGGCGCAACTGGCCCACTATCTGGAGCTGTTGCACAAAGTCATCGAGCAGACTCAACGACGGGTCCTTTCGGGCGAGGCCGTGGCGGCCCAGGAGAAGATCTGTTCTATCTTCGAAGAGCACACCGATATTATCAAGAAGAGCCCTCGGGAAACGGTTTTCGGCCACAAGGTGTTTGTCAGCACGGGGCCTTCGTCGCTGATCCTAGATTGTGTGGTGGAACCGGGGAATCCGGCCGATAGCAACTATGTCCAACCCTTCTTAGAGCGTCATCGACAGCTGTACGGGCAGGTGCCCCGCCAGAGCGCCTGGGATGGCGGTTTCGCCTCGGCGGCCAACCTGAGCTGGGCCAAAGAGCAGGGGGTGGAAGACGTGGCCTTTGCCAAAAAGTGTGGGTTGACTCATGGTGCGTTCCAGTCGGGTTACAAAGAACTCAAACGCTTCCGCGCCGGGATCGAGGGGTGCATTGGGACCCTCCACACCTTTGGTCTCCACCGCTGTAGCTGGAAAGGCTGGCCTCACTTTCAAAGCTACGTCCATGCCATCCTGACCTATAATCTGGTCGTCCTGGCCCGACTCCAGCCCTTTTGTGGCTGACCGTACTGCCTTGTGGCTCCGACTCGGGAAGAGGTCTGCGCCGAACCGCTGCTTTTTGGCCCGCGTACCCTCGGAGGGTCCTCGCTCAGGATCGATCGAGCCGGTCTGTCAGCGGCCTCAGGTATAATAAGTAGTTACGATTCAACAGGTTGCAGTCTGAAAACCCCGGTTTCCGGACGGGCACGAGCTAGCCACTGTGGATATGGAGATGAAGTGGGCGAGGTCGATGAGTGAACAGGAGAGCTACCGGTTCAGCAACTACTCTTGAATGGGTGCCCTGGTCTGATGCGTACTCAGGTGCTTAAGAAGGCGTCTTGATCATCGAACTTCACTTCTTTTGGATCAAACTGATCAGGATCAAATGAGCCGCCAGCCCAGGTGAGCATTTCCTGCCGCGTTTGAGGATCGGGACAAGCGTCCAAGAAGTCTTGATAACCCCCAATGCCACCACAATCCTCGGGCGGACAGGCTCGTTCACCAGCGATACATTTTGGATCATCAGAAGCACTGTCTTGGACAAGGATCTCCTCCAGGATGACCTCATGCCCCCAGCCATCTCCCAAGTCGTACTCGTACTCTGCACGTACACTTTCACTCGAGAAGTAATCCGCAATCCAGAACTCCCAGCCTGGAAGTATGTCGAGTTCCCCATCTTCGTCAGGGATGCCAATCTCCTCAAGCTTGTTGGTCGCAGGGTTCACTATCTGGAAGACGTGGAAGTGGTAATCGAGCCAACCCATCGCATCCTGGATGGCCACATGGAGGTCCCAAAAGCTGTAGTTAGAGGGAACCAGGATTCGTCGCCAGATAGGGGGTTCAATGCCCACCAGGGAGATCTTGAATTGGTACACTTCGTTCAAATTCATCTCACAATGATCGTCTGATTTATGACCAAGAGCTATCAACCCACGAAGGTTGCGTCAAGCATTCGCTAGGCACTCTGGTGTGTGATGATAAAGCATCCCAACTCCATCCCGGAAATATCCCAAAAACTCTTTACACTGTTGGCCCTCTCTTGTACCGTAGGGCAGTGGAGAGGTAGAGCCTCCTACCTAGAACGCCCTTCCATACGCAACCCAGTATGTGGCTTTATCTCTCCCCGGAAGACACTTCAATTTGAGCAGAGAGTTTCCGTCTGGAGCTACACCCGGCCACCAGCCGTGGATTCTACGGGTCTCGGCCCGAGATGCACTCTCGACGTTGGATTCTTGTTCTATCTTACGGCGCTCCCGACGGAAACTCCGCTCTCCATATCGGCGCTATAGCACCCTCGCGATAGCTGTGCTCTCCACGGTCGGAAGAATTCCCTTCCTCCATCTCTATCTTGCAAAGAAATTGTAAACCCAGCCCAATACCAGCCCGCCCACGAAACCGTCCACCAAGCCGCTGAGGGTTCCCACAAGGACCTGGCCAAACGAAGCTGTGCCTTGGTATCCCGGATAAACGGAAGCGAGCACTTCGAGAAACCCGGTGCCATAGGTCGGCCAGATCAAATTTGCACTGCCAGTTATGAAGACGGCTCCTCCCCACAGCAAAGCAAAGCTGAAGCCCAGTGCTCTCACGTCAATTTTCATAGTTGTTCCCTCCTCTGTTCGTTCGATTCTACAAGCATAAAGGGGCGAGCTTCGGTACATTGCGTATTCCGGACGAAACCGGCCGGTGATTCCAGAGGAAACCGGCCACTGATTCCGGAGCAAACCGGCCACCCATTCCGGTGGGAAACCGGCCACTAGGGCCGGGGTTTCCGGAAGGGTGGCCGGTTTCCCGGAAAGGCGGCCGGTTTCCCGGAATCGGTTTGCACGAGTTGACGGAAGCGACTTTGGACTCCTTCGGTACGATGATTCCTTTTCGGAGGAGCGATCGTGCCGAATCAAAGGAAGTCCATGCGCAAAATCAAAGACGTCCTACGCCTGAAGTTTCAGCTTCATCTTTCCAATCGGCAGATCGCCCGTAGCTGTGCCCTCGCGCGCAGCACTGTGGCCGAGTATGTGCGCCGGGCCCGACGAGCCGGTCTTACTTGGCCGCTCCCTGAGGGGTGGGATGACCGGACGATTCACAACCAGTTGTTTCCTCCCACGGGTAAATCTCCCCCGGACCCACGTCCCCTCCCCGACTTCGCCACCGTCCATGAGGAACGCTGCCGGCACAAACATGTGACTTTGATGCTGCTCTGGGACGAGTACAAACAGGCATATCCGGAGGGCTATCAGTACAGTCAGTTCTGTGATCTGTACCATCGCTGGCGTGGCAAGCTGGATCTGGTGCTGCGGCAGGAACACCGGGCTGGCGAGAAGCTCTTCGTGGACTATGCCGGTGACACGGTCCCGATCGTGGATCGCCATACGGGGGAAACCCAAGACGCCTCGATCTTCGTGGCCGTGTTGGGGGCAAGCAACTATACCTATGCGGAAGCCTCCCGACGGCAGGACTTACCCTCGTGGCTGGCGGCCCACACTCGGGCTCTGGAGTTCCTGGGGGGTTGCCCCTGCGTCGTGGTCCCAGACAACACCAAAGATGCGGTCCATCGCCCCTGTCGCTATGAACCGGATCTCAACGCGAGCTATGCGGATTGGGCCTCGCACTACGGCGTCGCGGTGATCCCTGCTCGAGTGCGCCGTCCTCGAGATAAGGCGAAGGCCGAATCGGGTGTGTTAGTCGTCGAGCGCTGGATCCTGGCGGCCTTGCGTCACCGGACCTTCTTTTCCCTGGGAGAGCTCAACGAGGCCATCGCCGAGCTGCTCGTGCGCCTCAACACCCGGACCTTTCGTAAGCTCCCCCGCAACCGCCGCCAGCGCTTCCAGGACCTGGATCGTCCGGCTCTGAAGCCCCTACCGGCCCAACGCTACACCTTCGCCCAGTGGAAGAAGGCCCGCGTCAACATCGATTACCACATCGAGTTCGACCGCCACTACTACAGCGTCCCTTATGTCCTGGTGGGTCAGAAGGTCGAGCTGCGCACCACGGTCACCACCCTTGAGATCTTCCACCAGGGTCGGCGGGTGGCCTCTCACCGCCGCTCCTATGAGCCCGGCAAGGCCACGACCTTGGACGAGCACCGACCCGAATGCCATCGCCGCTATCTGGAGTGGTCTCCCTCACGGCTGATCCACTGGGCTCAGAAAGTCGGGCTCCAAACGGGGTTGGTGGTCGAGAAGATCCTTCAGTCCCGCCGCTATCCCGAGCAGAGCTATCGCTCCTGCTTGGGAATCCTGCGCCTGGGCTCCAGCTTTGGAGAAGACCGTTTGGAGCAGGCTTGCCGTCGCGCCCTGCGACTTCAGGCCTGCTCCTACAAGAGCATCCAGTCCATCTTGAAGACGGGCCTGGACCGTCAAGCGGAACCGCAACCGTTACTGCAACGTCCCCCGATCGAGCACGCCAATGTGCGGGGAGCCGAGTACTTCGAGGGCGAGAAAGGAGCCTCTCATGTTGGTTAATCCCACCGTCGAAAAACTTCACGCCATGAGACTCCGGGCCATGGCTGAGGCCTTCACCGAGCAACTCTCCGATCCTGAGATGGCCCAACTCAGCTTTGAAGAACGCTTCTCCCTGCTGGTGGATCGGCAATGGACCTGGCGAGAGAATCGGGCCTTGGACCGTCGCCTGAAAAATGCCCGATTGAAGCTCTCGGCCTGTCTGGAAGAGATCAACTACCGCCGACCTCGGGGGCTGGATCGCTCGCTGATCGCCAGCCTCGCCACCTGCCGCTGGATCCAGACCCACCACAATCTGATCATCGTCGGTCCCTGTGGTGTTGGGAAAACCTTCTTGGCCTGTGCCTTCGCTCAGAAAGCGGCTCGGGACGGTTGGTCGGCTCTGTACACTCGGGCCGCTCGGCTCTTTCGCGATCTGGCCGTGGCTCGAGCCGACGGGACCCTGGACAAGCTCCTTCGTAAGATTGCCCGTACCGACGTGCTGATCGTCGATGACTGGGCCATGAACCCCTTGGACGAGACCGAGCGACGGGACTTCTACGAGATCTGCGAGGATCGCTATGACAATCGATCCACTATCCTGACCTCCCAGCTTCCCGTCACCCACTGGCATGAGCAGATCGGAGATCCGACCACCGCGGATTCCATCCTGGATCGTCTGGTCCACAACGCCTACCGCATTGAGCTCGAAGGAGCTTCCATGCGCCGGCATCGTCATCGTCCCTCCAAAGCAAAGGACGAATCATGAGTCAAACACCGCAGTTGAAACTCAAAGACGGCTGGTTTGCCGCCGGGGCACCGTTGCTGCAGGCGATGGACAGTGTCAGCGACGGCGCCTTCAAACTCTTCGTCTATCTGTGCTTGAAAGCGGATCGCTCCACCGGCGAACTGACCGTCTCGCCTACCCAGTTGGCTCGGGTCTTACGCAAGTCTCGCCGCTCGCTGTTCACTTACCTGGGAGAGCTCCAGTCCCGAGGTCTGCTTCAGCTCAGCCTCGCCCGCAATCAACACGAGCGCACCCACATCCAGATTAGCGAGGCCTTCTGGCCCTACCGAAGATCCCTCGTCCAAGAGCCCGAAGCGGCCGAATCCCAATACGCCGATCAGGTGGCCCGTCTGCTGCTCGAAGCCCCTGGTGTTCAGTGCTCCTTCTCCCCGGCCGATCGGCAGCTGGCCACTCGCCTCTACCGCCAAGGCCTGTCCTTGCGGCAGATCGAGCAGGCCCTGCTTCTCGGCTGCGCCCGCAAGCACGTCGCCTGGCTCAACGGTCACACCGGAGGACCGATCACTTCCCTGAGCTACTTCGAACCTCTCATCCAGGAAGTGCGACAACAACCTGTCTCGGATCACTACTGGGATTATCTCAGGAGTCGCCTCAAGACTCTCAGGCAACAATGGAAGCAACACTCTGCTGAAGCAAACTTTGCCTCAGCAACTCACTCAGGAAAGGAGAGACGAGATGATGTGTTCTCAACCCAAGAAACTCATGTGGATTGACTCAAACCGGCCACCTCGGAGATGATTATCAACCTCCAGCGTCGCTTCGCTCCGACCCGGCCGGTTTGCTCCGGATTCGGTGGCCGGTTTCACCGGAATACGCAGTACACCAGTCGGCCGGTGAAAGGTGGCCTCGCCGGCGCTCTTCTGTACGCGCCGATGACCGTATCGTGATCGTCGAAAAAAGGCTCGCAACCCTCCAAAAAGTGCCCCTAGATTGGCCTGAGAAGCCCCAGGATCGACGAGGTGAGCGCGGTTGATGCCGAGGCCTTGTAGGTGGCTGAGAAAGCCTATTCTTGCCCGCTGTAGGCGAACTTTTTCAACGCGCTGTAACTCAGCAGTGGAAAGGGTTCTCGGGAATCTAGGCGAAGAAGCTTAGTCGACGTTCTCGCGCTCGACACTCACTATGGAGACTAGTCCAAGGGTTAGATAATTGCGGCCCAATTTCGGCAGCGCAAGACGCTGCTCGCTGCCGCCGTCGATTTCCACAATATTCTATGTCTTATCCCCCAGAATCGAGGCAATCAATCCGCAGGAGGAGCGAACTACGCCAAGCGGTGGTGGAGCAGTCCGGCAGATCGGAGACTGTCCTTCACCAGATGATAATGTTCTCAATTCTCAGTCGGCACCAGGCGCTTGAGTTCCTCGAACCAGTTGAGGACCACATGAATCGGTCCGAAGCGTTCTTCCGATTCGTTGATCAGGAATCTTTGGCCGTCCCTGCTGACGTCGTAGGTATGATTGAAGGTAAAAGGCGAGGCACTTGTCTCGAAGAGGACCTTGGGAATACCGGTCTCAAGAATTGCACCCTGCTTTACCTCTGCCGACATCAGCTTTCCGTCGAGTTGAAGATAGAATAGCTCCTTGCCGTCACCTCTCCACCGGGCGTGGGCACCACCGTCTCTGGATACCCGCCGTTCGTTAGAGAAGTCCGGGAAGGCGGCTATGTAAACCTCCCTTGTCCCTGACTGACGGTAGTAAGAGATCCATTTTTCATCCGGAGAGAGTTGGAAAGCGTCTCTTCCCAGGGGTTCCTCTAATAAGACCCTCGATTCCCACATGCCCTTTTCGTTTTGGCGCAAGGCGTTCAACGAATTCCCCTTGGCCGCCGTAGAGAGAAACACGATATCTCCGTTTCTGGACCAATCCTTCGGCCAATTGTGAGCATCGTTCTCAAACAGTACTTCGACTTCACTTCCCCCCACCGTCTTCTGAAAAAGGCCTGCAGGACCATTTCGCCGAGAGGCGAACACTAGGCGGCTTCCGTCAGGCGACCAGGTAGGGTCAGTATCCATAAGAGGATTACGCGTCCATCGGGAGAAAATGCCTGTGGACAGCTCAAGCAACCAGATGTCTAGTCCCGAGGTACCCTCGTCTCGGACCACTGCTACCCGCTGTTTATCCGGCGAGAACTCAATGTCCTGGTGGCCTCCGCGTTCACCCACTGTCTCTAGCAGCTTACCCGAGCGATCGCGCCAAACCAGCTGACCCTCCATGCTAAAGGGTTGGTACGCCAGCACACCATTCTCTGAAACGGAGAAGGAAGATACACGTCCCATTCCTTTGGCGATTGGGAAGACTTCACCCGTCACTTCCAATTGGTTGACATCAAAGCGTTGGGCCATCAGCGTTTTGTCGCGCACGAAGAGCAGATAGCCAGGTGGGGAATACGCCACACCCGAATTACGGTACATGTTGACCAGGAACTTACTGTCACCGGAGTCTAGAGATCCAACGTAAATAGCCGCTTCCTCTGCCAGATTGGTCCAGACGCGAAACAGAAAGTGCCGACCATCAGGCAAGAAGTGAGGTTTCGCGTGGCGCGTTTCCTGGCGGGAGTGATCGAGCTGGGTGACGGCTGTCGCCTCACCTCCAACCGCTGATACACCGTAGATTATCCCTCCAGAGGAGAAAAGGATGGTCCCCTGCCGACTCCAGGTGCCGCCCCCTCCACCATCAGGAGCATCAGCGAGCGAGACGGCAGATCTGCCTGAGAGATCCATTTTCTTAAGCTTGCCCTCTGCAAGAAATCCAATGAAGCGAGAGTCTGGGGACCAGAACGGAGGAAGAGCTTGATCCATGCCGCTTAGCCTAAGGGCGATAGGGGAATTTAATCTCTGTAGCCAAACTGACCCCTTGCCGAAGTTGTCCAACCCAACAAAAAATATTTGCCTGCCATCGGGCGAAACAATGGGGTTGCCAGCTATTTTTACCGTCTCGGGCTGAGGAAGGAGGAAGTGGGTGGTGTCGGACTGCCGAGGTGCTTCGTCAGACTCAATCAGTGCAAATGTCAACGCGGCAATTGTCGCGATGCCAAACAGGAACCATGGCAGTACTTGTCGCCAGGATGATCGGGCCGGGGGTGCTTCAACTGCCTGAGGGGCGACAACCAAAGGTTCACTGAGAGCCTCTCTGACTTCGATCCCAGCATCACCAATGTGGCGTAGACGGTCGTGGGGATCTTTTTGGAGGCATCGCCGGAGGAGTCTCTGGATACCCCAAGGTGTTTCGTCTGGCAGTGCTTCCCAGTCGGGTTCCTTGTGAACGATTGCCGCCAGGATGTCAGTGACGGTCTCACCGGCGAATGCCTGCCTGCCCGTAAGAACCTCATACAGCACACACCCAAAAGCCCAGATGTCGGTCCGTTTATCTACCGCCTGCCCCCGAGCCTGCTCCGGGCTCATATAGCCTGCGGTCCCCATGATCACCCCGACTGCGGGGCCTGTTTTTGTTGGCGAACTGGTCAGATCACTAGCAGGGATCTCGCCTTCCAGCGCCTTGGCCAAGCCGAAGTCCAGGACCTTCACTTTGCCTTCCGGTGTGATCTTCACATTGGCAGGCTTGAGATCCCGGTGAATGATCCCCTTCTCATGAGCTGCTTCCAGTGCCTCAGCCATCTGAAGGGCGATCTTCAGGCTCTCCTCCAGGGGAATGGCCCCACCCTTGATGCGCTCTGCCAGTGTTTCCCCTTCCACCAGCTCCAACACCAAGGCGTGCTTGTCATTTGAGTCTTCCAGACCGTAGATAGAGGCGATGTTGGGATGATTCAGCGACGCCAGCACCTGGGCTTCACGGGAGAAACGGGCCATGCGTTCCCGGTCTGCGGCAAACGCTTCGGGTAGAACCTTCAGTGCCACATCGCGGTTGAGCTTCGTATCGGTGGCGCGGTATACCTCGCCCATACCGCCCTCACCGAGCTTGGAGGTGATCTTGTAGTGGGAGATGTTGTGGCCGATCATTCCAGTCAATCCGTGGGCACCAGCCGCTTGAGTTCCTCGAACCAGTTGAGGACGACGTTGATTTGGGTCGGCCACCCCTGTTGGATGAACACGAACCGCTGGTCGTCCGGTGCGATGTCGTAAGACGCAGGCTGATAAATATCGAGCGAAGCGCCTTCCGAATAGGTAAACAGCGGTCTCGGGGCTTCCGCTTTAAGTGTTGGCTCCGTCTGAATGGAGACCACCATCACCTTTTCCCCGTTCCGATAGAAAAGCTCCCGGCCACTGTGCGCCCATAGGGGCTGAACCCCTCCGTCTGTGGATATGGGCTCAATTCCTCCCCCTTTGGGATAGGCCTTAGCGTACACCTCAAATCGGCCCGAGCGGTTGGAGGTAAAAGCAATCCACCGACCGTCGGGTGAGAACGTGGGATGAGCTTCCTCAAACTCCGTGGCAAGAAAGTGGTGCGGTTCTCCTCCGAGGGGAAGCACCGAAATGGCGGAGGTTTTTGAGGGATCGAAGTGTCCAAACGCCAATACATTACCGTCGGGAGACCAGGAGGAGGTTCTCCCTCGCCCCGTTGTGAGTTGCTCGGCCTCACCACTGCCGTCAGCTGCCATCCAAAACAAACCGGGTTGACGCCGGAATGCCAGTCGAGTGCCGTCTGGACTCCAAATGGGCAGGCGCGCCCCAGTAATCAGCGGACTCAAGATCCCTCGGGCTATTTCGTAGATCCAGATCTCAGAGAATCCCAATGTCACGGCCAGACGCTTCCCATCGGGCTAAAAGCGAACGGAGGAGAAGTCTCGCCGCATTTCCGTGACTGCCTGTTGCTCGCCCTGGCGATCTACCCAGGACAGCCCATTCCCACTACTTGACGGATCCCCCCTGGGAACATAGGCCAGCGTTCCGTTCTCCGATATGCCGTACTGCTCCAAGCCCCCCTGAAAACTCCAGAGCCCCTCCAAAACCGGTTCGGAATCTCCCGTCACCTTGAGGGTTTTCAGATCGAAGGGTGTCGCCAGCAGCTTTTCGTCCAAAGCGTAGATGAGGTGACCGGTGGGTGCGTAACGGGGGTAGCTCCCACGCTTGATGAGGACCTTCTCCTCACCCGTTTCCAGAGACAGCACTGCTATGTTCGGTCCTTCCTCCCCAGGGACTCTGAATAGCACTGCCTTACCCCCAGGTAGAATCTGGGGGAAATAACCAAGCCCGACTCCGCTTAGTTCCTCGGGGGTGCCCCCTGCGTCCGAGACCCTCCAGATTCCGGGCCTTTGTCCGAAAACGATCGTTCCATCCTGGCCCCAACTTCCGCCCCGGCTGATCTTCACTTCGCAGAGGGTCTGGGGCGTTCCACCCAACAGGGAGACTTTCTTCAATGCTTGCTCATCACGACTAAAGAAGCCCACCCACTTCCCATCAGGGGAAAAAAAGGGCTGCTGACCACCTTCGGTGTGGGGGATCGGTTTGGACTCCAGTTCGTCCAAGGCCCGTAGGTACAGCTGTGGGGTACCCCCTCGGTGGGCCGCGTAAACCAGCTGGGTCCCATCGAGTGACAGTGCCAATAGACGCGCACGAAGCGTCGCACCCTCAGGAAGGGCAACAGGAAACTGCGCAACGGTGGCCTGTGGAAGTGGGCTGTCGTCCGCTAGGTTCCAAAGGAGAAAACCGGCGATGCAGCCTATGAGCGCAATGACGCCTCCTAGAATCGCCCATCGCCAACTCGAAGAGGCGACCACCGGAGTCACCTGTGCCAAGGTAGGGTCAACGGGCTCGGTCTGAGCCTGTCTGATCTCAATCCGGGCGTCGGCTATGTGGTGGAGGCGATCATGGGGATCTTTTTGGAGGCATCGCCGGAGTAGATCACGGATTCTCCAAGGTGTTTTTTCAGGCAGTGCTTCCCAATCGGGTTCCTTTTGAAGAACCTTGGCAATGCAGTCGGAGATCGTCTCTCCACCAAATTCTTGCCTACCCGTCAGAGCCTCAAATAGCACGCAGCCAAAGGCCCAGATATCGGTTCTCTTGTCTACGGGCTTACCACGGGCCTGCTCGGGACTCATGTAAGCAGCTGTTCCCAGGATCACGCCAGCAGAAGTCATCTCGCCCGTTCGCGTGGGTGAGTGGGAGATGTCGGCAGCAGGGATCTCGCCCTCTAATGCCTTGGCCAGACCAAAGTCCAGAATCTTGACCTTACCCTCGGGAGTGATATTGACGTTGGCAGGCTTCAGGTCCCGGTGGATCACTCCGCTCTCATGCGCGGCCTCCAGACCCTCGGCAATCTGGCGACAGACTTCTAGAGCCTCCTCAACGGGCAGGGGTCCCTTGGCTACACGCTGAGCCAGGGTTTCACCCTCCACCAATTCCATCGCAAGAAAATGAACTCCATCCGAGTGCTCAAAGCTGTGTATGGCGGCGATGTTGGGATGGTTGAGGGAGGCCAGAAGCTGAGCCTCTCGCTCAAAACGAGCCAGCCTCTCGGCATCCTGGGTGAACCGTTCCGGCAGGACCTTGATGGCGACGTCGCGCTTCAGAGTGGTGTCCTGGGCCAGATACACCTCACCCATACCGCCCTCACCGAGTTTCTCCAGGATGCGATAGTGCGAAATGCTTTGGCCGATCATACGAATAGGACTTTCCCCTCATCCTACGCCGCAGCAGGCTCGGTCTCAATAGTCGCGATGGGATAGTAACCTATGCGGGACCTGCGGGGCTTGAGGGGGTTTGCCTACTAGTTGTTAGAGAGAATTTTTACCCAAACCGAGTACCAGAAGCCCCTCTAGCCCCTCTAGTCCCCCCAATTAATTCCTAGTTCTTAAGTAAACGGGTTGCTCTCCCAATGGGTATAATCTGGCAACGACATCAGCTATGGAAAGAGCGTTGAAATTCCCATATTCGCTCGAAGCGCACCACAGGAAAGGCAGCTAAGTCAGTCGCTCCTTGAGTGGCGGGAGAGTGTAATCATGACTCAGAAAGACAGCAACCCACTCGTCATGTGCATGATTGAGAACCTCGATGATGGAGAGGTTTTCACGGTGTACGAGAACCCAGCAGAGATCAGCTACGACAGAAGTGTGTCTTGGCAGAAACACAAGGACTCCAAGGGGGATCACTCCGTCATGGAGTTCACCAACGCCGAGCCGATGACGCTATCCTGCGAACTCTTCTTCGATACTTACGAGACGAAGGGCAATGTCTACCTCGCTCACATCTCCAAGCTCGAAAAGCTCACCTTGGTGAAGCAGAAGGCTAGAGGCGAGAAGAAGCGTCCGCCAATCGTCCTCTTCACCTGGGGCAAGGCTTTGCCTGAGTTCAAAGGTGTTGTCGAGTCGCTGTCGGTTAAATACACAATGTTCCTTCCCGATGGTACTCCGTGTCGGGCGACTGCCACTATCAAGATTGTCCAGGCCGACAAGGCAAGGGCCAAGGTGCGCAAGAAGAAGTCTAGGAACGGCTGATCGAACCCTTCAAGTTAGGTTCCTCATCGCGTATGAGAAAATCGTCGAGTATCGCGACGACGAGGTAGAATATGACGAGCCTCACCCAGCGGGCTTCAAGGACTACTCTCTCGGCCAACTCCTGGACCACTTCAAAATTGCGCGCGGGACAGGAATGCTACAGCGACTGATGGAGGCACTAATCGCCGAGGGTGAGCGTCGGGAAGGCCAGATTGAGCTGTTCCAAGACGAAATCGAAGCCGCCATCGACGAGGCAACGAAGGATATTCCGCCACCGAAAAGCCGTAACGATGTGGTGGCAATCGGCATGAGGGCGCGGCCGCTGAGGGAGTATATCCACCGTTACCTGGAAAAATTCGGCGGGGTGCCGGAAGGCAAACACCAGGTCCAGGGCGAGGAGGTAGATTTCGGGCGGCGGGAGGTTACGGTGATGTGAGAGAAGCTAGTTGCTGCTGACGTCTGACAGGCCTCGCCTACGGAGAAATCGCACGCCTAGACTGAGCAAGCCGATGCCCATAATGATGAATCCCCATTCAGAGAGTGTGGGTATTTCTTCCACGACTGCCAAGGTGCCTCCAGCCTGAGCGGACCCCGACAACATGAACACGGATGCTATAAGAAAGCTGAAGAATCTGTTTGTCATTTCTGTCCTCCCCTTGATTTCGATAACGTAAAAGTGACCCGTTTTGGGGGCGAGTGATCGAGCAAAAGTGACCCACCCCAATCAGACCTCTGTTTTAGTCTGTTGTGATTGTAAACGACAGACGGAACGGAGGTTATAGGTGATTGGGATGGATCAGTATGAGCTTATCAGAACGGCGTCGCGTGTGTATGGAAAGAGCATCCGGCAGATTCGGCGAGAGACGGGACACCATCGAAGGACGATTCGCAAAGCGCTGGCCGGGAAAGAACCGAAGTATCGTCGGCAGAAAGAGCCGAGGGCACCGATCATGGATCCGGTCGCGAAGATCGTCGAGCGGTGGCTGCTGGGCGACCGCCAAGAGCCGCGCAAGCAAAGGCACACAGCTCGAAGGGTCTACACCCGGCTGGTGGAGGAACATCAGTTTACGGGAGCGGAGGTGAGCGTGCGGCGCTGGGTGCGGGAATGGAAAGCCGCTCACGGCTGGGGCCGGCGCGAGGCCGTGCTGCCGCTGGATCCGGAGGTGGCACGGGAAGCCGAAGTGGACTGGGGTACGGCCTGGGTCCAGATGGCCGGCCTGCGTCGGCAGGTCAAGCTCTTTGTGATGCGCCCTCGCTACTCGGGGAAGCCCTTTGTGCGAGCCTATCCCTGGGAGCGTCAGGAGATGTTCTTCGACGGCCATATGCACGCCTTCTCCTACTACGGAGGCGTCTTCGGAGAGCTGGTCTACGACAACCTCACGCAGGCGGTGAAGCGGATCCTGCGGGGCCGCCAGCGAGTGGAGCAGGAACGGTTCGTCTCCTTTCGCAGTCACTACACCTTTGAGGCCCGGTACTGCACGCCGGGACGAGGACAGGAAAAAGGAGGAGCCGAGGGACTGATCGGTTTTGCCCGGCGCAACTTCCTGGTGCCGCTGCCTTCTGTCGAAGACTTTGAGAAATTGAACCAACTCTTGGCCCAGCGCTGTGAGCAGTATGGGAGCCACCGGATTGGAGGTCGGGAAGATTCCCGCACGGTGGACGAACGCTTCGAAGCGGAACGCGGCTCTCTGCTGCCGCTTCCGGATCAACCCTTTGAAAACTTCAAGCCGGTCCGGGTCAAGGTGGATGCCTATCAGACCGCCCGAGTGGATCACAATCGCTACTCGGTGCCTCGAGCCTACGTCGGATGCTGGCTCTGGGCCCACGTCGGTTGCGAGCAGATGCTCTTGTACGCCTCCGATCGGAAGGTGAGCCAACACGATCGCCTCTTCTGGAAGAGCCAGTGGCAGATCGATCCGCTGCACTATCTGGACCTGATCTATGAGCGGGTGGGCGCGTTTGAAAGCGCTCGAGCCATTGTCCAGTGGCGGCGGCAGTGGCCAGCGGATTACGAAGTGCTATTGCAGGCGCTGCGTCGCCGTCAGGGCGAAGGCCGGGGGACCCGCGAGTTTGTTCAGGTCTTGCAGCTGCATCGCCAGTACGAGAGCTCGCAGGTGGAAGCGGCCGTCCGCTTGGTGCTGGAGAAGGGCTGTCCAGGCTATGAATCGATCCGTCATCTGCTTCGAGCTCAGGAAGCACCACTGCTGTCGACGGAGCCCCTGCCCGCGGAGTTGATTCCCGGGGTGACCGATCAGCCGGTCCCAGTCAGTGATCTGAACGCCTTTAACGCCCTCTTGCCGGCAGCTGCGCTATGAGTCAACTCAGCGACACCGTCCTGCTGGAGGATCATCTCAAACGCTTGCGTTTACCGGCGATGCTGCGCGAATACCCGGAGTGCGCCCGCCAGGCCCGAGAGGGAGGCGAAAGCTACGAGGGCTTTCTGCTGAATCTGGCCACCCGAGAGCTGACTCAGCGTCAGGCCAATCAACTCAAACGTCGGCTTAAAGAGGCCCGCTTTCCGGTGATGAAAACCCTGGAAGGGACAGACTTCAAGAAGTGGCCGGGTCTGGAGGCGCTGCAGGTCCGAGAACTGCTGCAGTGCGATTACATCCCTCGGCGAGAGAATCTGGCGTTCATCGGCCGCCATGGCACGGGAAAAAGTCATGCCGCCACGGTCCTGGGCGTCGAAGCCTGCCGCCAAGGCTACCGGGTGCTGTTCTGGACGGCGGCGGAGTTGGTCAACACCCTGGTCGAAGCCCGGGAGGAACGACAGCTGCAGCGACTGCTCAAACGGTTCGACCGCTTTGAGTTGGTCATCATCGATGAGATCGGCTACATCCCCCTCTCCCAGGAGGGCGCCCAGCTGCTGTTTCAAGTCTTCGCCAATCGCTACGAAAGGGCCTCGCTCCTGGTGACGTCCAACCTAGCCTTTGCCGAATGGACGAAGGTCTTTGGCGATGCGGCCATGACCGCCGCGCTACTGGATCGACTGACCCATCACTGTCAGATCTATCCCTTCGACTGGGAAAGCATCCGCCTGACGGAGAGCCTCAAACGGCACGGCAAAAAGCGCCTAAAGCGCGCAGTGGCTGCCCCTGCGCCCCCTGCGGGGGCTAATAAGGAAGCGGATCAAGAGGGGGCCCCAAACCCCGCTTGATCCTGACCTCTATTGATTATGAACTAGGAAAAACAACTTTAACCCGGGTGGGTCACTTTTACTTGATCACGCCGGGTCACTTTTACCTTGTCATTACGACCCCTTTGCTAACCAGCTCGTAAAGTGCTTGGAACAGCTCAGATCGCTAGTTTACACGAAGCCGTAGCGTAGACCGTGCCGATTTTCGGGTGGCGGGAAGTTACTGTGATGTGAGTTGAAGCGTTAGTCTTCGGTTTCGATTCTCTCTACCTTCACTCTTCTAAGCTGGCCTTCCTCATCGAATTCCAGCTCCGCTCTCTCTTCAGATCGAACCTTGGTCCGCCCTTTGAGTCTCAGGCTAATCCAGTTCACGAGCACGCCGCCGGTGACGGTAATCGCAAGAGCGGAGACCATCTCGGGGGTGATCCAGGGATTCGTATAAGACAGCAGTAAGATCATAATAGGTAGACTTTACCCAACAGATCCGACGAAAGATCGATCAACTTCCGCGATGTTGCAGTTTCACTTGGAGTATTCTCAGTCAAACCCCCGCCCTCTTCAACAGCTCCGACAGCTCGATCTTCAAAACTGACGCTGCTCCATGCATGACGCCCAAGGTGGGATTCCTCTGCCCGCGCTCGATGCCACCGAGTTAGGAGATGTCCAGCCCGCAGGCATCTGCGAGTTCCTGCTGGCTCATCCCGTGCTTCAGTCGCTCCAACCGCCTAATGCGCCCTCAGGACGATCATCGAGAACACATTTACGGAGTCGGGTTGATCGGATGTGCATTCGAAACGGCAGGATCGTAGGCAGCGGCGGGAGCCCACCAGGCCGCTCCGAAGCCCTCGAATCGGGTGTTGATCTCGGCAATCGTTACGAACGTGGGATGGGCCAGATTGTCCATGATCTCATGATCGATCGGAGCGATCGTGCCACCCGTGACCGTTACAGTCCGTGTGGTGGTGATTCCGCCACCGGCCGGCGTAAAAGCGAAGGTGCGACTTCTGGTCTGGTTGTTGTCCCGTACCAGACGGACCCAGCCCTGCGAGGCATCGCGGAGAGGATTGACAACGGCTTCCAGACCCTTGAAGCCTTCATGACCCTCCCGCACCTCCTCCGCGAGGCCATACAGTTCCTGGACCGTCAGGCCGAATCGACGAGTCTGGGGATGCTTTGCCCCCTTGATCCAGACCCTCAGACAATCCACGATGATCCGCAGGTTGTCCTTGAAGATCAAGATCGGAGGAATGGTTTCGATTGGGCTCGGCCCTACTATGTCCTCCTTGCCTCCCATGTTGTCATAGATCTGCAGGATATAACGCGTCTGCCCTCCGGCCAGGTTGTAGGAGTGGTCGAAGATCTCCTCGCCTCCAACCGTCACTACTGCATCCGTGTTTTTGCTGCCGTCGTAGTCATCCACGACAGACAGCGGATGCATGATCTGATTATGCGGATCGCTCGTGTGCAGCGAGGTCCAGGCCAGGGCTCCATACCAGGAAGACCCTCCAACACCGACACCAGAAAAGTCTCCGATATCATCGGTGCTAGCGGCTCGCCGTTCATCTATGAATGTCCTTGGAGAAGTGTTCCTGGCCCAGTCAGACTGCCTTGGACCTCCGAGGTCGAGGGCTGCTCCGGAGCTGTGAACCCTCGGTCCATTCGTACTCGGTCGAACTCCCTCCGTCGCCACCGCTCTCACCGTATCGCCGCCGTGCGCATCTTGGCGCAAGTAGTACAGATTCGGCGAACCCGAGGCTGCGGTCAGGAAGGTAGTGGTATCGGAACGCCGCATCAGGATTTCCGAACCCATCAGCAGCACGTACTCGGGAACATCAAAGCCAGCAAAGTTCCCCTGATCCAGCGGCGGGCCATCGCCGTTCGGGTAGCCGATCAGTGCATTTAGCGAACCGAGGCCTCCATGAATCGCGGGACGCGCCCAGGCGTTGAGACCAAATCCCAGGTAACGATCCTGATCCGACCGCACACCTTGAATGAAGCCTTTCGGCACGGCCGTCGCCTTGTGTCCAATCAGGTAGTTGAAGTTCACAGCCGAGGCATTGAAGACGTGCAGGTTGTTCTGGCTCACACCTCGCTCAGAGCCCACGTTTCGATATCTCGTTGGATTCGTTTCGGGATCGTGGATGCCATCCTTTTCGGCGCGGAAGGTCACACCCCTAGCATCGATATTGCATTCCTGATCCAACGCCACACCCAGCTCGAAGGGGAACAGGATATTTGCTGGAGTATCCCAGGCCATGTAGTCGTTGGGTTGATCGGCCAACTGCGTCTCAAAGTTGTAGCCGGGACCACTAGAGTTATCAAAGAACGGACCTGGAAGCGAACCTGGGACTGTCTGTTCTTCCTCTGTATCTATTCTCACTGCTGCCACAGCCGTGGCGCTTATCAAGAAGCGTCCGCTGGCAAACTTGTCTGCCTTGATCGCGGTAAACGCACCCGAGACATCCGGTCCGAAGATCCGACTCTTGGTATTGATCGGATTACCTGCCAACGACGCTGCTGGGATCTCAAAGTCAAAGGGGTTGAACAGCAACGTGTCGTTGCAGCTCAGAATGAGCAGGAAATCGAGGACGCTCTCGCAGGCATCGTTGAAATAGCGGAAGTGAATCGTCACCGCCTTGGCCGGGTGGGTGTTGGTAATCGAGATGAAGTTGGTCTGAATCTCACCGTGTGCCCCCGTGATGCCCAGCAAATCGTGGACGTTCCTAGTGGCGGCGTCTGCTTCGGTAATCTGCTCGTTCTCGACGGCTGCCGAGATGTTGATCCCCGTATCCACGATGTAGAGCAGCTGAGAGCCAGGGTCGACTTCGGTTCCGGCAGGAATATTGCGGCTGATGTTGCTCGGCGGCCAGCCCCCAAGATTCACGTCGGCAGCCAGAACCAGAGGTGTTATGAGAATGAGCCAGAGGCTGAGGCAGGCCAGCAGTTTCCATTCCCGGTTCATCGGAGGGTCCTACTAGAACAATAACAGAAATTCTAATAGAGCTAGAACAATAACAGAAATTCTAATAGAGCGATGAGGGCTGGCGCCACCCTCTCACCCCAACCTAAGCGCACGCCATTTTTGGACGTTAGAGCGGGCTGAAACGCTTGTCTGACGGGATGATCAGTAGTCGAGAGGACCTGATGGTGCCTTCCATTATACCCTACTCGCTCGGGATTGTCACCGAGGTTAAGCGCATTGTTTACAACTAGATAACGGGATGTCGTCGTATAACCGCGATTATGTCACCATTCCTCCATCTCCGGTTGTATCAATCACTTAACCCAAAATGACCGCGCGCAACAATGGCGAATAAATCACCACTTTTCTGCATAGGTGGAGTGGTTGCGCCGCGTTTTTTGCCCGGTAGTCGCATCGATTGTCGAAGGGGTAGGGGCTGCGGGATTAGGAAGGCGCCGTCCTCACTTCCACAGAAAATAATTTTTTGAAAATTGTTCGAGCTGTGCAACAGACACGCGGCGACGCAAAAGGCTCATCTGGAATAGCCCAGATCTGACCGTACAAACAGTCAGAGTAGAGCGTCCCTGGATGACCGGTTCCGCCTGAGGCTGTGTGAAAACTCATTCATGATTTCGGATTTGAAATTCTGACTTCATAGGATCGCGTGCAAGCCACGATCTCCGTCGTAGGAAGGGCAAAGAGACCCCTAAATCAAAGAGGTTTTGGACTTTCACACAGTCTCGGTAGAGTAAGGATGTGGCGCGGTGGTCTAAGGTTCGGCCTATCTGTTACCGCCCCTTTCGTCTGGCGGTGCCTCAATAGCCGGACCATCACTCCGTTTCCACACCCTCCTCATCAAACCGGACATGCGGAGCTACCGCATCCGGCTTTCGGACAAGACCTCACGCCTTCACCCACGGCTCGCCGCGCCCAAGTTGGGTCAGGCGCACGAGTCCAAAGTGCCCGTACAGGTGCAAGAGGGGATACGTCCCGCCCTTGCGTCGCCTGACCTTGTACTTGTGGCGCAGCCACCGGCGCAACCGCGGAGCGGTGTAGTTGTCCAGCGCCCGGTAGGCCCGGCTGGTCGTCCCTACCCGAGAGTAGTTCGCCCAGCCGCGCAGGGCGCGGTTCAACTGCTGCACTAACTCCGTGGTCTCCAGCCACGTCCTCGAAGGCACTGTCATCGCGTGGATCTTGCGAACCATGCGCTTAATGCTCTTCTTCGACGGACGCATTCCGAGGACGGGCCTGGCCCGTCCTCGCCGAGTACATCCGCCCAAACGTGTAACCCAAAAAGTCGAACTCCTCTTCCGGAACCGTGCAGATCCGTGTCTTTTCCTCGTTGACCGTGAGCTTCAACTTGCCCATGATCTCGCGCATCGACCGCAGGGCGTCTTCCGCCTTGCCGCGCCGACACAAGATCACCAGGTCATCCGCATAGATCACGAGACAACTGCCCAAGCTTCGATCCAGCCCGAGCTTCTTCCATGCCAACACAAACCGGCGCATATACAGATTCGCCAGCAAGGGTGAGATGGGTGAGCCCTGCGGGATGCCGCTTCGGCTGTCTTTGGCCTCGGTCGTGCGTCTCTTCCGTCCTCTCTTGTCGATGTCTTCGACCGCACATTACAGCCATTGCTTAATCAGGCGCAGCACGCGTCGATCAACGATCCGGCGCGCCAGCGACTGCATCAGCTCGGCATGGGGAAGGCTGCCAAAATAATCCGACAGGTCGGCGTCTACGACGTCCCGCTGACCGCGGAACAGCCTCTCTTCCACCTCCACCACCGCCTGCTGCGCATTGCGCTGCGGTCGGTAGGCGTATATTTCTGATGGAAGGTCGGCCTCGAAGATCGGTTCCAGCACCAGCATCGCTGCCGTCATGCAGACCCGATCCCGCAGGGTCGAGATGCCCAAGGGCCGGAGCTGGCCATTGGCTTTCGGAATCAACACTCGTCTAATGGGGTCCGGTCGATACCTCTCCTCTCTGAGCGCTTGCGCCAGTTCACCCAGCCACCGCTTTACCCCATACGCCTCAACATCCGCGAACTCCTGCCCATCTACGCCCGGCGCGCCCCGATTGGAGCGGCACTGGGCATAGGCAGCGTCAAGAATATCCTCGCGGTACAGCTTGTCGTACAGGGCATAGAAGCGATAGCTGGGCTCAGCCTTCGCTTTCGCGTGTAATGCCCTCTGTAGTTTCTGAACCCTTTTCGGAGTTGATAGGTTGCCCAATCTCCTGGTCCCTTCACTACGTCCTGCATTCGTCTTGAACTAAGGCTCCTTCCCTCCACCGGCATTACCCGGCTTCCTCAGTAATACGGGCCTCTCCGCCACCCCAAGGCGCCCGGCCTGTCCCTCACGGGCTTCCGGTTGGCCATCCCTGGCCACGCCTAGGGGCTTCCCGTGTTGCGTGCGCTTCCCTGGTGTACATGCTGTCGCCACTACCCCGGCGCAGCGACTGGGTGCCTGATTCGCTCACTTCCCCAGCCCTATCAGCCTTCCCCGGTCTAGGAGCCGGGTCGGCCTGCGCATCGTCCTTTTCGAGGCTTGCTCAGCGTTCACTCGCGTTACGGCCTGCACACTCGCGCGGTCACCAATTCGTGACTCGCTTCACCAGAGGCTTCAACCATTTCGTTACCTCCACAGTTGCTCCGGTTGCTTCCGGCTGGAGCGGTTGCCGGGTGGGGCTTTCACCCACTGGGAAGGCGCCGCCTTACCACGGCGCACCCTAGAAGCAGCCACTCAGATTGCCATCCCGCCGATGGCGTAGGGGGGGACGATGGTGGTGGGCCAACCTCCAACAAAAGGGGAACGGCAGAGCGGCTCTGCGTTGCCCTCTGGCTCAGCGCGACGAAGAACCTGGCTCGACCCAGGAGCCTTGAGCCTCAATACAGTATGCTTGGAGCCAACATCAAGGAGAAGACGCGGCCGTTTTGTCTGGGAAGAGGGCTCGGCATCATCGTCAAAGGGGACTGGCGACGCAGGAAAGAGGAGTCTTTCGAACTCGTGCGAATCCACTACGGGAGTCTTCGGAAGCCGAGGGCGCGTGCGAGCCGGAAGGAGAAACTGTCGCCGATTCAATGAAGGAGGAAACACATGAGATTCCTGTCTCGACGTGATTTCATCTCCGGTTCTACCGCTGCCGCGACCACCGCCCAGCTGGCAGCCCGTACCCGCCGGGTCTCGGCGAACGACCGGGTATCGGTGGCCGTCATCGGGTTGCGGGGTATGGGTCGCCACCATGTGACCCGTCTTCTGGAAGCAACCGACGCCGTGTGTGCCACAGTCTGCGACGTGGACCAGAGCTTTCTGGAGCGGGAAGCGGAGAAAGTGCGCCAGAGCACTGGAAAGCGGCCCGGGATGGTGAAGGACTTCCGCCGTGTCCTGGATGACCCCTCCATCGACGCCCTGGTGGTGGCCACGCCTAATCATTGGCACATTCCCATCGCCGTGCGGGCTTTACGGGCCGGCAAGGATGTCTACGTTGAGAAGCCCGCCAGCCATGTGTTCCGTGAAGGCCGTGTGTTGGTGGAAACGGCCCGGGAGACCAACCGCATCGTCCAGCACGGGACCCAGATGCGCTCCAGCGAGGTCACAGCCAAGGCTCGAGAGGTGCTGGACTCGGGAATCATCGGCGAAATAAAGATGTCCAAGGCCTGGAACCAGCAGCGCTCCGCCCACCCGCTGGCTGTTCCGGACGCTCCCGAACCTCCAGGAGTCGACTACGACATGTGGTTGGGTCCGGCCCCCAAGCGCCCCTTCAACCCCAATCGCTTTCACAATAGCTGGCTCTGGTATCGAGACTACGGAAACGGCGACATCGGAGGAGATGGCATCCATGACCTGGACATGGCCCATTTTGGCCTCAGTCCCAAGACCCATCCGATCCGGATCACGTCTCACGGAAGCACCATCGAGCCCAGAAGCGAGCGGGAATTCCCCGACAACATGATGGTGGCCTACGAGTTCCAGGAAGGAAAGGTGCTTCTGTACGAGGACCGGGGCTGGACACCCTACGGACACTACGGCGTGGACAGCGGAAATATCTTCTATGGCACCGAGGGATTCATGGTCTTCTCCCGCCGCGGCTTCTTCCAGGTGTACCTGGGGCCCAAGGAGGAGCGCGGGCCTGGAATGAGGGCCGCTCGAAGAATAGGCAACAGGTCCTGGTGGAGCCATCAGCAGAAGCCCCACCTGGCCGAATTCTTCGAGAGTGTCCGCACCCGGCAACAGCCCAATGCACCGGCTCTCCAGGCCCACCTCTCCTGCGCCTTGACGCATCTGGGAGAAGTCGCCTTTCGGGTGGGCCGGGTGCTGGAGTTCGATCCCGAAACCGAGACCGTCAGGAATGACCCGGAGGCCAACCGTCTGTTGACGAAGGAGTACCGGGAACCCTGGGGCGTTTAGCCCGATGGGAGCCGGCGGTTTGCTTCGCGTCACGGTATTGGTGGGACGGAGTCGACGTACCACTTGAGCCGACCATCTTCTGGTTGTATCCAAACCTGCCACAACGGCGGTTCTTGGCCTCTCTCGTTTGCGGCATTTCGTTCGAGGTTTGCAGCGAGAATCTGATTGGCTGCTTCCAGGCGGAAGCACGCATTCTGGCCGCATCGGTCATGAGTGGCGCAGAACGCCTGCGGATTCAATCGGTCGATGCAACACCTCTAGTCTCTAGCGATAGAGAGGAGGATGTTGCCCATGAAATATCGGACGAGGATCTATTACACGGAAGAACAGAAGACTTTGATGTGGGACCGCTGGCAAAAAGGCGAGTCCCTGAGCTCGATCGCGCGGCTCTTTGACCGCGGCCATTCTTCCATTGAGGGTATTCTGAAACAGACCGGTGGCATCCGGCTGTCAATCACCAAGGTATATCCCCCACCCTGTCACCAGGGTAATTCCCCCACTTTGGGAGTCATCATCATCTCGTCTCTCTCTGGTTTTGTTGGTTTTGGTTGGGAAAACTTTTCCCAACCAGTTGCCTCCTGGGAAGTTTGAGAGTCCTTCTGGGTCCTCAGCCAGCGCTGTTCTAGTCGCCAGATTTGCCACCGATTGAACGCCCGATACGCGTCCGAAAGAGGGTTGACGGCAACCTCCTCCAGGATGGGTGCAAAGTAGTGAAGGCTGCCGATGGGCTGTCCTTGAGCAGCATTGAGCCAAGAGACGTACTTGCGTCCGCATCCTAAGAGGATGGCCTGCTCGATATCCTCCAGCGGTACCTCCTGCTGGAACCACTGGGCGGCCAGTTGGCGATCTGCGGCCGAGTACCGACAACGGACACAGGGCCGGCTCAGCAACATCTGCTCGAGGGCCTCGACGTAGAGTCTTTGAGCCGATTGAGTCGAATCAAGAGCGTCCGTCCCGGGAGACCGCTCATAGGGCCAGTAGTCGTCTTGGATCTGAAGGGTCCCGGTGGCATGCTGGTTGGAGCTCAGAGCGATCTGGCAGAGCTGTTTTTCTTCGAGTTCTCTCAGGTACTTGCCGATCGAGCGACGGGACTTGTTCAGAGCCATCGCCAGCTCACCCTGACGAAAGACAAAGCGTCCGGTGCTTCGTTCGGCTCCCAGCGAGAGGTAAGCAAACAGCTTAAAGGCGCCATCGGAGAGTTTCTGCGCGGCGGATTGCCAGCTCCGGTCAGCGGCAAACCACCCGTCGCCGCTTTTGATCTTCAGCCGAGTGCTGGGGAAGGTGCTCATCAGGACACCTCCTTGTTCTTGGAGGTTTTTCCTGGGCGCTTGCGCCTTCGATAGGATTCTCCCTCCCACTCCAGCTGATGGGTGTTGTGGCAGAGCCGATCCAGCAGCGAGTTGGCCTGGATGGGATCGGGAAACAAGGCCATCCATTCCTGGACACTGCGATTGCTGGTCAGCATCAGTGACCCTTTTTGATAGCGTTCGTAGACGATGTCGTACAGATCATCGGCCTGCTGATCGGTCAGGGGCTTGAGTCCAAAGTCGTCAATGATCAAAAAATCGTAGCTGCAGTAGTGTTTCAGCAACCGGTCGCGGGACAGATCGGCGTGAGCGGCCTGAAGCGTCCGGAACAAACGAGGCGCCTGGATATAGCGGACCTCAAAGCCGCGGCGGACCGCCTCGTGTCCCAAGGCCAGGGCGATGTGGGACTTCCCGACACCTACCGGCCCGCACAGACAGATGTTGTCTTTGTTCTCGATGAAGTGACAGGTCCCCAGATCATAGATGCGGCGGCGCTCAATGGCCGGATTGAACTTGAAGTCGAACTCTTCGAGCGTCTTGAGGTCGCTAAAGCAGGCTTTCTTGAGCCGGCGGGCGAACTTGCTCTGGGAGCGTCGTTGGAGTTCATCCTGAATCAGCAGACTCAGAAAGTCGAGGTAGGACAGCTGTTGTTTCTCTGCCTCTTTCAGCCGCAGCTCCAGGCTGTCCACCAAACCTCCCAGGCGCAGCTGCTTGAGTTGCTCGACGAGGTGTTGATAGTGACTCATTGGACCTCCTGCGTCTGCGAGTTGACGAAGTAATCATGGGGTCGGGCGAAACGACAGGCAGCGGGGGCCGGGCTCGTGGGTCGGGTCGGTGTCGTGGGTTCTCGCCACAGCCCTTTTTCCAGAATCTCCTTGAGACTGGCCAAGCGCAGATTGTCAAAGCTCAGAGCTCGGTGACAGGCCTGGTCCAAGGCGGTGGCTCCGTAGCGTTGGCCTAAGCGCAGCACCGCCTGGGCCTTGCGCACGTTTCTCATGGCATGATCGGCCAGGATGCGTCCCATATAGCGGCCGACCTCCGGCCCCAGCTGCTCCGCTTGGGCGCGACAATAGGCAGGGGTCTGCTCTAGATAGACCCGCTTGTCCGGAGGGTAGTCCGCCTCATCGGTCTGCCAAGTTCCGGGCTCGAAGACCCGGACATGGCTCTTGATCAGCTGATGCTCCCGATAGACCCGCAGCAGCTTCAGGTCGGCGCGCACCCAGAGCTTCTCTCCCCGGTACGGATACGGGATCGAGTAGTAGCACTTGTCCAGGATCAGATGGCAGTCCGAATGCACGGTACACTGTTTCCATTCGGGAGCCTCATAGGGTTGCGCGGGCAGGGGGAGCAGCTGCGGGGCTTCCTCGGCCAGAAAGACCTCATAAGGTTTGCGATGGGTGGTGCCGTGCTCTCGCAGGCCCACCTCTTGGAGGCACCAGTGCAGCGCTCTTCGGTTGGCCTCGTCGATGTCTCGGAACTCGCGTCCCGCTAAGATCTGTTGACGGACGACGGGCACACATCGTTCGACCTTTCCTTTGTGACGAGCCATGGCCACCTTGGCCGGGTCGGCCACGAAACCGTAGTGCCGCTCGAGCTCGGCGTAGGCCGGGTTGAGCGTCGGATCGTACAGATCCGGCCGCAGGACTCCGTTTTTCAGATTGTCGAGCACGATCAGGGTGGGGCAACCCCCAAAGAACTTCAGGGCGCGGATATGACAGTCCAGCCAGGTGCGGTTGTCCTGCCGAAACACAAAGCGCACGAAGCGATGGCGACTGTGGCTGAGGATCAGGATAAAGGCCCAGGCTCGGCGTAAGTTGCCGCTTTGTGGATCCCGCATCAGTCCGGCATACCCAAAATCGACTTGAGCTTGCTCCCCGGCTGGAGGGTGCAGGCGCACGGTCACCGGCCTCTCGAGTGGCTGGATGTGAGTGCGTACATAGCGATAGACGCTCATGTAGCTGACCCCCACGTGGTGATTCTCCTCGAGCAGCCGCTGCACTTGTCGAAGAGTCATGTCCGGCTGATTGAGCCAATCGACAATCTGCGGGTGGTAGGGCCGGATCCGTTCCCTCGCGGGCTGCTCAAAGACGGCCGACTTCACCACCGAGGCGACCATCTGCGCCAGTTGTGCCTCCCCGGGTAAAGGCCGTTCCCGACTCAGTCCCTCCTCCGCCAGCCGGCGCAGGTACTTGTGGATCGTCTTGCGGGACATCTTCAGAGAGTCTCGAATCCGCCGCACGCTCCGTCCTCGGTGCCACTGGTAGACCATCTCTAGATACTCATTCATGCTCAGCTTCCTTCTGGCCATCCATCCTCCTTCTGTTCGAAGCAGGATGGCCTTCGCCTCTGTCAGGTCCGAGATGATCAGGTGGGGGATATACCTTGGTGACGCCCCGGGGGAATTACCCTGGTGACGGGGTGGGGGATATACCTTGGTGAATCAGCCACCTAGGTGGGGGATATACCATGGTGACCGACATCCGGCCGCAGCCGCGCCGACGATCGCGACTCGCGTTGACGTCATCGGAACGCGAGGAGATCTCCCGCGGTGTGGTCGCCGGCTGCTCGATCCGTTCGATTGCCAGAGGGCTAGGTCGCGCCCCCTCGACGGTCAGTCGCGAGCTCCAGCGTAACGGCGGCCGGCTCCGGTACCGGGCCAACCGGGCCGATCAAGCGGCTTGGGAGCGGGCGCGCCGCCCGAAAATCTGTAAACTGGTCCAGAACCGGGAACTCGCCCACAGCGTAGCCTTGAACCTGAAGAAGCTCTGGTCGCCCGAGCAGATTGCCGGGTGGCTTAAGCGCACGTATCCCGATCACAAGGACTTTCAGGGGTCAGACGAGACTATCTATAAAAGCCTCATCCAGGCCCGGGGCGCCTTGAAGAAAGAGCTGTTGCAGCATTTGAGACGGACCCGTGGGATGCGCCGCTCACGTCACCATACACAGAAGACGGAGGATCACGGACGGATCAAGGACACGGTATCGATCCGTGAGCGCCTCGGTGGAGGAGCGCGCCGTACCCGGTCATGGGGAAGGGGACCTCCTGATCGGATCAAAGCGCAGTCAAATCGCCACCCTGGTCGAACGTCAGACGCGCTACGTGATGTTGGTCAAAGTCAACAGCCAAGACACCGAAACGGTGATCAACGCCTTGAGCAAACAAGCGCTCAAGTTACCGCGGGAACTGTACCAGTCACTGACGTGGGACCGGGGAAAGGAAATGGCCGATCACAAACGCTTCAGTCTCGATACGAACATAAAAGTCTACTTCTGCGATCCACGAAGCCCCTGGCAGCGCGGCTCAAACGAAAACACCAACGGACTGCTCCGACAATACTTCCCGAAAGGAATGGATCTCTCAAACGTCGACCAAGACAAATTGAATGCCGTGGCAAGACAGTTAAACGAACGACCCAGAAAAACGTTAGACTACGAAACGCCAGCCGAACGATTTAACCAATGTGTTGCGTCGATCGGTTGAATCCGCAGGAAAGCCGCCGTTCGATTTCGATCAAATCGGACGCTGTCTGTAAGATCAGGTGCCGACTATCCCAGGAGAAAGAGAACTTGAAAAGAGGTTGACCGGATGGTTGGATGCGGTTGGGAGCGTGTCGGGCTTGGGAAAGGGTCCTGTCACGATTGAGGACACGGCCTTGGCTGTCTCCAGGCTCACCGTTGTTGCGTTTCGAAACCAGTGCGACCCGGCGGCGAGCCGCACAAAGTTCGGATAAAGACGTTCATCGATCTGAAGGTCCCGCTTGAGAAGGGAGACCGTCGAGAACTTGTCAAAGACGATGACAAACACCGGGGCCCTCGACCTGGCAATCTCGACGCCCGGAATCTCTTCTTCGCCGCTGAAGACCAACTGGCTCACAGGGGAAAAGAAGAGAAAGAAAAAGGGAAACACCACGATTCCTGGTGAAAGACAGGTCAAAAACATCCTGAAGATCCGACTTCGTGAGTAGGCCAAACCAACGATCATGCCAAAGAGGACACCGGCGGCGATGAAGAGGGCTATTGACAGGTCCGCACTCCGATTCACGACAGGGAGGATGAACAGGGCACTGAGTAGAACTACGAGAGCGAAGCGTGAACTTTTCTCCAGTTTGGGGCTAAAGAGCCCGAACAAGGGGGGAACCAGGGAGAGGAGGCCCGGGAGGCAAATCGACAACAACAGAGCTCCAAGCACCAGCCAGGCCGGCGGCGTCTCGTGGGCAACGTAGAACTCGGCCTGTCTTGAGGTCAAATCGTAGAGAGGTTGAGCAAACGCCAGGTTGAACAAGATCATCAAATGAAGGCTCTGACCGAGGGTCTCGGCTCGGAGGAGGGGCTGGAGCTTCTGACTTGAGTGCATAGGAGCCTCTGCGATTATATACGGTCCCGGCCTGAGCCAGCATCTGGGTGTATTTCCGAGGTAGCCTGCAATTCTGCGACTGGTTCTTGGTATTGCCAATCCTGATGGCTATGCTGTTGGTGAGCATAGACCAAGCTTCGAAACCGGGATGGAGGAGCCATGACGAGACAGCTGACGAGGCTCAGAAACTGATGCTGCGAATCCTGGTCGCTACCTGGGTCCTGCTGACACTGCCTATCGGCCAGTTGGGTTGTACCAGCGGCGATACCCAGAAGGGAGGGACTCCTGAAGTTCCTTCGAGAGCATCGGGTCCGGTCCGCTTCTCGGAACAGCTCATCATGGACAACTATGCCTACCCCTACGGCATCTGGGCTGCCGACCTGGACGGGGACGGCGACCTCGACCTGACCAGCGCTGACTATTGGCCTCACAACAAGCTCTACTGGTTTGAGAACGACGGCTCGGGAAACTTCGAGCGCCACTTCATCCAGAAGGACGACCCCGAGCGACTTGAAAGGCATATGGTGGGTGACGTCAACAACGATACTCGCCCGGATGTTGTCATCGTGAAGAACCTCTACGGCCATCTCCTCTGGTTCCAGAATCCTGGGTCCGAGGGCATCAGAGACCTGTGGAAGCGACATGTGGTCACGACCCGTCTGGCCGGCGCCTACAACGTGGACCTTTCAGATCTCGATGCGGACGGGGACCTGGACGTGGCCGCCTCTTCCTGGAGAATGGGGAACCAGTTTGCCTGGTTCGAGAATCCGGGGATTCTAGACCTGGGGCCTCCCACGCAACTCCGCTATGAGGAAGGCCGGGAATGGGCCAAGCACGTGATAGACGACGGCGTCGCCGAGACCCGATGCATTCGAGTTGCCGATGTAGACGGAGATGGGGACGCAGATCTAATGGGAACCGGAGCTAGCGCCGGACTCGTGCTCTGGTATGAAAACAGCGGCGACCCCAAAGCAAGAGGCTGGATACGCCACGTCATCGACACGGCTTTCCGTCCCATGCACGGGAATCCGGTAGACATGGACCGGGACGGCGATCCAGATCTGGTCTTGGCCCTGGGCAGCGAAAGAAATACGGATTCCGCCGAGGGCCATCAGGTAGTCTGGTACGAGAACGATGGGACGCCGGCCGACGGACCCTGGTCCCGGCACCTGATCTTTGGACCACTCCCCAATGCCTTCGAGGCGGTAGCCGGGGACCTGGACGGGGACGGAGATGTGGATGTAGCAGCCACCGGCGCCGGAGATCCAGGGCAGGTGGTCTGGTTGGAAAACTCAGGCGATCCCAGAACGGTCTGGGCTCAACATGTTCTGAAGACCTCCTGGCCGGACGCCATCATGTGCATCCTGGCCGATCTGGACGGCAACGGCCTATTGGACATAGCTGCTGTGTCCCTGGGAGCGAACGAGTTCCGTTGGTGGCGCAACGAGGGAGCCCCTTAATTCCGTCCCTAGCGCTGTTGGCCGCATTCGAGGACGAAACTAGAGTTTGTCTCAAGCCACGCACGTCAGTAGCAGACAGTCCGTTGTAGGATGGGCACTACTCGATGGAGTTTCAGCTTGGCCCTGGCCCCATTCGGAAAGCGAACCATAGAAGCCTAGAGAGCTGGATTAAGGCTTTGACCTATGAGCACGAAGCCACTGTGTGTAGGCGCGACCACCAGTTTAGGAACTTGCCGCCGATCGACGTTAGCTTCCTAAGAGTCTGAATGGTGATTGTGTAGTGAACCGCCTTCAGGACAAGGTTGCCATAGTCACAGGTGCGGGCACACGGGAGGTTGAGGAAAGCGATCTTTACGGAACCGGCAGCGCGACGGCGATGCTCTTTGCCCGAGAGGGAGCGAAAGTGGTGTTGGCCGACATTGATCGTGAAAATGCAGAAAGAACCCGTATCAAGATTGTAGACGAAGGAGGCGAGGCAGAAGTTGTGGAGACCGACGTTTCTCGGCCCTCCCAATGCAGCGCTGCGGTGGAGGCGGCGATGGGACGTTTCGGCGTATTGGACATCTTGTTCAACAACGTGGGAACCTTTGGGTCGGGCAAAGTCACTGAGATTGAGGAGGAAATCTGGGACCGTCAGATGGCGATCGGTTTGAAGGGCATGGCTTTTATGTGCAAGTACGCGATCCCCCGAATGGCCGAATCCGGGGGCGGGTCGATCATTAACGTTTCGTCCATCGACGGCATGCGGGCCGGATTCCGTCCTAACGTACCCTACGGAGCCGCTAAGGGTGGTATTATCGCGCTCACGCGTCACACCGCCGTTCACCACGGCCGTGAGAACGTTAGGGTTAACTGCATCGCGCCCGGTCATATCCATACGACCTTCGTCAACAGTCTCTCTGAAGAGGAGAGAGAGCACCGTCGACTGATTGCGCCTCTGGGCACCGAAGGAACCGCCTGGGATGTCGCCTGGGCGGCTGTCTATCTGGCCAGCGACGAGGCGCGATGGGTTTCCGGGGTTGTTCTCCCGGTTGACGCGGGCGTGTTAGCAGGCAGTCCTTTATCGATGGTTGAGAATCTGAGGGACGGTTAACTGGAGGATTTTCATGGCCTATTCCTTCGTCGCCGGAAAGATGTATCGAATGACGACCCATTTCGGGCCGATCATGGGACCACGTCAACATCCGGAAGGTCGCAAGTTTGAATGCATCGACAATCCCAAAACTCTCTCCCTTTCCGTCTCTTTTCTTAGCAATCCGGAGCAACTCGAGCGATTGTTACCGGACTGCTTTGAACTCGGTGAACAACCGATCGTCACTGTCTCGGCCAGCTATATGAAGGAGATCGAATGGCTCGCGGGACGGGGCTACAATGTTCTCGGAGTCGACTTTCCCGCGACTTTTAGAGGCAGCCAAGACAATGTCCGCGGTCCCTTTCTCAGCGTGCTTTGGGAAAATCTGACGGATCCCATCATTACCGGGAGGGAGGAATTGGGATTCTCAAAAATATACTGTGAAATACCCGAACCAAGGATCACAGGAAATGAAGCGCAGTGCACGGCCGGATGGTTGGGATTTAACTTCCTCGATATTTCTGTTACCGACCTCGTTCGTAAGGAGAATGAAGGGACATCCGGGGGAGGAGAGGAAGCAGTAGATGGGTGCTTCACTATAAGTACATTCCTAAGACCGGCGAGTGGGGATTGCCCGATGTGGCTTATCCCGTGATAACCCCTTCGGCCGGTAGCCACAGGAAAGTTATCGAAGAGTTGGTCGGTAAAGGGATGATAAGCTGGAATCGGGCTAGATGGGAAGACTTGCCCACCCAATACAATGTGGTCAATGCCTTCGCTGATCTCGAGGTCTATGAAATTCTGGGTGGCACCCTGACTCGATCGGTGGGAGGCAAAGATTTGAGTGATCAGCGGATTCTTCGATAGGAATCTGTCGGCCTTAGTACTCAAGTACTTAGCTTTGTGATTTTGCGGTGCGGTCTTTCATCTTGGTTGCGGTTAAGGTTCGCGGCAGATTCCACCATCGACATCTTCCTAAACCGCTCTGCCCGGGGCAGAGCGGCCAAAATTGTAGGTTCGCAGTCGTGCGTCCATTTCGGAAAAAAATCCCAACACCGAAGATAGTTTGGCCGAGAGTTTTAGACTCAAGAAGATCCAATATCGAAGGCTCAAGTCTGAATGTTCAAGGGAAGTCAAAATTTCTGCGAAATTTGGACTGGGGTGAAGACCTGACGGAATACCGTAAGCACTTTCGAGTTCGGAAACCCGTATGTACATTGAAGTTTCAGGTCAGCTCCAGCCGCTGGTCCAACTCGGCCAAGAAGAAGGCGCCGATGATCGGACTCAGGGGACAGCCAAGGGGAATCCCCCGATCGGATTCCCAGAAGAGGCCACCCCGCTCGGCGGTCCGCCGCAGATACTGCTCGATCAGATTCAGGACACGCCGGTCGTGGATGACTCGGGACAGCCGCTCGATCAAGCATTGATGGTCGATGGAAGCGTAGTCGGATTTCACATCGGTCCGGATGACGAACCGGTGTCGCTTCAATTGGCGCCACACCCGACGCACCGCCCCTTTTCCCCCACCATTCCCCTTCAGGTGGGTGCAGTTTCTGGAGAAAGACAGTCGGCTTGCCAACACCAGAGCGAGGGCGCTTTGAAGAGCAGGGCATCTCTTGCCGAGAACAGATCGACTTCCTCCGCGTTTGCGAGTGTCGTCCGGCTCAGGAGTTCCAGACGATAGCTCCCCTCCAGCAGCTCCCGGCGGAGGCGGTCTATCTCTCGTCGCCAGTGTCGGCGGAAGTTCCACACGTCGGCATGGTCAGGGTAGTTGCGCCGTCGTTTGCACAGCCAGGTGTAAGCGGATTCCAAAATACCTTCATCGAGGAGATCGTCAAGGGTGATGTCCATTCCTCCGGGATCTTGACAGCGGACCCCGACAAGTCAAGACAGGATCTGTGGAAGCACCAACGGGAAGGGGTCCACAGCCGCCGGGCGAGACTATTGTGGACATCGAGAAGGTCACAGGTCCGTCCACATGGAGGGCGCGTTCCGGAGAACTGGCGAGCCATGCAGAATCCTCATATCTTCGAGCTTGGCCGGACAGGCGGGACGTGGTCTCTCAAAGATTGACCGGCAGCTTCTGGCCCGTTTGCGGTCGTTCATTCGACGTAGCCGCAGGAAGATCTGTAAGTCCGCTTATAGGTGCGGAAGCCGCCGTTCGATTGCGATGAAATCGGACGCTCTCGGTAAGATTTGACGCCACTTCTATATGGGCGCCCTATCGGCCCTTTTTCTTTAGAGCCTGATGTAAAGTTTGTACCGCGTCCTGGCGAACGGGACGATCTTACTGGCTCACTTCTCAACCGGCCAAGCTGGTACGTTTTCTAACCGGCGTTAACAGCCGCTGCTTCATGCTGTGTCGTTCGTCTTGAGGGACTTAGTCCTGCTCGCGTTCGCGGAATTCTTCGTACCAGTTCTCGACGACTTGGATGGCAAGCGGCCTGCCCCCCGGCACGGACTCCACGACCACAAACTTCTTCCCGTCAGCCGAGACGTCATAGCTGTGTCCTCGGTCAGCAAATGCACCCTTGCCTTGAAAAAGCAGCGTCGGCGTTTCTGCTGAAAAGGTCGGAGTCGTGCCGACCGGTACTGCCATTAGCGCGTCCCCTTCTACATAGAAGATTTCTTTCCCGTCCCGACTCCACCTCGGCTGCTTGCCACCCTTGGACGAAACCTGCGTACGCCCTGGGCCCTCCGGGAAGGGTTGGACATACACCTCATAGCTGCCGGATTCGTTCGACTCGTACGCCACGAACCGGCCATCCGGCGAGATCTTCGGAGACAGTTCGTCGAACTCAGTTTCGCTAAAAGCGATCGACTCGTAGCTCCCGTCCTTATCACGCCGCAAGTAGTAGAGATCCATCCCCCTTCCCAGATGGAGTTGATCGAAGATCATGTGGTTCCCATCAGCGGTCCAGTCGTACGGGAACTCGGCGGCAGGCGTTGCCACGAGAACTTCCGCTTCCCCGCGCCCATCGGCGGATTTGACGAAGATGTCCATCGTTCCGTTGCGGCTGGAGGAGAAGGAGATTTCATCCCCTGATGGCAGCCAATTGGGCCGGTTCTCCCCGGCAGGATTGGACGTCACTCTCGTTTTCAAGCCGCGGACAATGTCGTGCACCCAAACATCGCGATTGCCGTTTTCCATGCCCACAACAGCAACGCGGCTGCCATCGGGTGAGAGCGCTGGGGCGCGAATGAGGTCCTGAGGTTGGCCGATCGCTCCCAGGTTGCTACCCGTTCGATCCCGCCAGACCAACTGCTGCAACCGGTACCCACCTGCTAGGTAAACGAGTGTGTCGTCGGGGGACACGCTGTGATTAGAAGCGTTCTCTCGAACCGGAAAAGGTTCTCCCGTGGTCTGTAGTGTCTCGATCGAAAAGGGTACGGCCCAAAGACCGGAGAGACCGACTGTTCCGTAGAGGATGTGGCCCGTGGTGGCAAAGAATGGGTCAACGCCCCTGGTCAGGAATTCCTTCTGCCCCGTTTTCAGGTTGTGGGCTACGATCTGTCTCTGTCCAGACGACGCGACAACATAGAGCAGCCTGCGGGCGCCACCTGGGGAAGGTAAGAAATGAGGAGCCCGGTAGCGGTCTTTCTCTGGCTCGAACAACAGTTGCGGCTCTCCTCCCTGGGCCGGAACTTCATAGAGCCCAGGAGTGGGTGAGGTCGCCGCGAAAACAATCGAGGCGCCATCGGGGCTCCACGTCGCTCCGCGCATCGGGCCCGAGAATCGGCACAACGTAGCAGCGGGACCGCCGTGTAGAGAAACTTTCTTCAACTCTTCGACTGATCGGAATCCGATGAACCGGCTATCCGGAGACCAGAAGAGTCTCCATGCGTCTCCCTTCGGGACAATCTACCGTGATTCCTCTTGATCGAGGTCCCGGATCCAAAGTCCCCTCACTCCTGCCGGTCCACGAAGATAAGCGACGTGGCGCCCGTCGGGTGAGATCACCGGCCTGCGAATATCCTCACCCCATTCGAGAGTCAGCTTTCGTAGCGGCGGCTCGGGAAGGGGAGGAGCTGGCTTGAGTAGCCAGGCGGCTGCCAGGCCGATGACGAGCGCTAGCGCCAGAGCGGTGATCGCCGTAGGCTGTCGCCACAACGGGATCGGCTGCTGTTCAGCAACGACATCTACCTCGTAAGCCGAGGGGTCGGCGACGTAGTCTTGGATGGCTACCCTTGCCTCACCAATGTCACGAAGGCGATGAATCTGATCTCTATCCAGACACCGCTTGAGCAAGTTTTCGATCGGTCGAGGTGTCTTGGGAAGTACTTCCCAGTTTGGGTTCTCTTTCATCACCGCGGCCAGCGTCAGCGAGAGGTCCTCTCCTTGAAACGCCATCTTGCCCGTGAGCATTTCGTAGAGAACCACACCGAAGGCCCAGATATCGGTGCGCTTGTCGACGGGTTTTCCCCGAGCCTGCTCAGGGGACATATAGGCCGCCGTCCCCATCACTACCCCCATCTCTGTCGCTGCCGCATCGAGTGACCGTGTCGGCGACTGTGAAAGGTCCGGTTCGCCGGTGGGAGGCTCGAACGCCTTGGCCAACCCGAAGTCGAGCACCTTCACCGTGCCGTCCGGCGTGATCTTCACATTGGCGGGTTTGAGGTCCCGGTGAATGATGCCGTTCTCGTGAGCTGCTTCCAGTGCCCCGGCCATCTGAAGCGCAAACTTGAGGCTCTCCTCTAAAGGAATGGCCCCACGCTTGAGCCGCTCAGACAGGTCTTCCCCTTCCACCAGCTCCAGCACCAGCGCCTGTTTGCCATCAGTCTCCTCCAGGCCATGAATCGTGGCGATGTTGGGGTGATTCAGCGACGCCAGCGCCTGGGCTTCGCGGGAGAAACGTGCCATGCGTTCGCGGTCGGCGGCAAAGGCTTCGGGTAGGACTTTCAGGGCCACATCTCGGTTGAGCTTGGTATCGATGGCGCGATACACCTCGCCCATGCCGCCCTCGCCCAGCTTCCCCGTGATCTTGTAGTGGGAGATGGTTTGAGCATTTCTACGTCAAGGACCATGCAGCTCTGGGTCGAAGGCTCGCGTGCACCGACTAAGTTTCGCTGTAGCTTCCTAGGAGGATCGTCGAACGAACGACCGCAAACAGGCCTACGGCCCCAGAGGAACACTGGCTGACTGACGAACGGGAGCTGAGCCGACACCTCAGCGGCGTAGTCGTCAGTCGACCGTCCAGACCGCGACAGAGGCGAGCTCGTCGACGGTCGCCAGGAACTCGTCGAGGTAGGGTCGGATGTAGACACCGTAGGGTCCGACGACGAAGTTCGGGGCGTACTCAAGCGGCTCCTCGGTGGCGTACACCAAAGTCTCGTCCAGATCGAGGATGATGAGCTCCATGAAAACCTGGTCGGGCGCCTAACTCTGTAGATGACGGGGGAAGCCCCCAGCGGGTTTGCTGGTCGACTTCGATCTGCCCGCTAGCCTTCATTGTAGCCTGTGCAGCTTCGGGTCGATTTCGAGCGCTGTCATCCGGCCCTTTTCAATTTTCAAGATACGGCTCCATCAGTTTACCGGCTTTGTAGACGGCGGCTATCGAGCGGGTATTGCGGATGTCCTGCAATGGATCTGCCGAGAGCACGACCAGGTCGGCTAGCTTCCCGACCTCGACAGTTCCGATCCGATCCTCCAAACCCAGGCCCCGTTGCTCGAGGGCTTGCTGACGATCTGGCGGTTGGAAGACTCGACTTCCGGGCCCCGGCAGCGGCCGAGGTGCCGGCAGTTAGACCAGTCGTGAGAAACGTTCTTCTCTTCATTCCAAGCCTCCAAGTGTTTTCGCTTGCTCCGGCAGCATGGCGCGGATGGTAGCGGAGATCCGGGTTCTTATCCAGAGTAGATCCAACCGTCCTGCGAAATGCGACGACAGACTCGTCGCGCTGCTGATCCTACTCAATCGTAGCCCTCTAGCAACCGGGCCGCCTCCGGCTCTTGACTCGGCCGACCTGGGGCCCCTAAATTGGTGTGTCTCCATCTAGTACCCTGTCAATTTGGAGATTGTGGGTTATGGATGAGCAATGGTGGTCGAGGTCAAGGAGCGGCCACAGAGATAGCAGGGCTATGTCGAGGACGCGCAACACAGAGATCGGCCACCAAGGCCGTCCAGAACCTACAATTCCTAAGTTGACAGGGTACTAGCATCCATCCGAAGGGAGGACACATGACACTCAAGCGTATCGTTCTGGCAGCGCTGATGCCGGGCTGTTTCCTGGTCTGCCAGCTCAATGCAGGCAGTCACGAGGAGGTGGTTCTCTTCGCCTTCGACGACCACAGCCTGCCCTTCAGCAGGGGGCTTGTGCTCCAGCTGGTCACGGCAAAAAAGGGCAGTCTCAACCACGGGACTGGAGCCGATCCCTTCCATCCCGGTAATCCTGTGCTTCCTGTGGGCCAGCCCGGAGATCCGGACCATCCCCGGCTCTACTACTACGGAACGGTCCTACGCATCGGCGACGAGTTCCGGATGTGGTACAGCGGACACGACAAGGACAACCGGAGACTGGTCTGCTACGCCGTGTCCCAGGATGGAGTCGAGTGGAAGAAACCCAATCTGGGTTTGGTCGAGTACAACGGGAGTCGCGATAACAACCTCGTCCTCCTGGACGACGAAGATCCGATGAAGGGGGTTTTCTGTCTGGTCCTCCATGAGCCTGACGATCCCGATCCCAACCGTCGTTTCAAGATGATCCGGGAGGAGCACCCCAGGGCCATCATGGCTGCGTTCAGCCCGGACGGACTCCACTGGACCGATTCCCGCAACAACCCCGTCCTCAAGAGAAGCCCGATAGAGACTGGCGGGCTGATCCGATTCGACGGCCTCTACTACCTGAACGGGCAGGGAGGAGCCGTTCCCCATCCTGTCCCCGGCGCCAGGAAGCGAAAGATGACAACTCATCTCTCCTGGGACTTCGAACATTGGACCGAAGCCGCCATCGTGAGCTTCCGCCGGAACAATCTCCCGCCTCGGCCGCTGTCGAGTTTTTCCATTCACCAGGGGGAGCAGGTCCACATGGGCGCCAGCCTCTGGAACCGAGGCGACGTGGTCATCGGAATCTACGGCCAATACCACAATCAGACCGACGACCGACGGTACTCGAGCTGCGACCTGGGTCTGGTCGTGAGTCCGGACGCCATCCACTTCACAGAGCCCATCCCAGACTTCAAGATCGTGCCGGCCTACGAGGAGGACGACTGGGCCGAGCCCCGGCTCATCCAGGGGCAGGGATTCGAGAACGTGGGAGACCGGACCTTCTTCTGGTACAGCATCTGGGTGGCCTTCAACATGGAGACGCCCACGGGTGTGCGCCTGGCCACCTGGGACCGGGACCGCTTGGGTTACCTCAACGCGGCGCCGAGACAGGAGGACGTGCACGTCCTCTCCAAAGCTCTTGATCCGCTGCCCGGAGGAGCCGAGATTTATGTCAACGCCGACGGGCTCTCCGCATCCAGCCAACTGCGGGTGGAGGTGCTGGACGATCGGCTCCGACCTATGGAGGGCTACTCGGGTGCCGATTCGGTCCCTTTGCAGAAGTCGGGGTTTCGGGAAAAGGTCACCTGGAAAGGTGGAAACCGTCTCGAGGGACTGAATCGACCCTTCCGTATTCGGGTCAACTGGGAGGGAAGCGATCAGGAGGATGCACGGCTTTTCGCTGTCTATGTAGCTCCCTGAATCTGGAGAATGCGATATGCCCGCGAACTCGGGGAGCGTGCCTCGATGGATCCGGACCCTACTGTTCCGTGTGTTAGACTCCGTAGTCGTGGGCTTGAAACCTCAACCTGATCACCGAGTTTACCTGGAAACGCTTCGCCGAATGTCTCCCCAACAGCGGCTGTCCAAGACATTCGAACTCTCGGATAATGTTCGTCGGCTTTTTCGTCAGGGATTGCGCCAGAGATTTCCTGACTTGTCTGAAGAGGAGTTCGAGCAACTCTACTTGAAAAGACTCTCACTTTGTCACAACAGGAACTACTAGAAAAGGTGGTGAAGGAGCTGGAAGAGCTGGAGTTGAAGTACATGCTGACCGGCTCACTGGCCTCCAGCCTGCAGGGTGAACCGCGAGCCACCCACGACATAGACCTGGTCGTAGAGCTCAAGCCCGACGCCACGAAGCGACTCGTCCAGGCATTTCCCCAGCCCTACTTCTACCTCAGCGAAGAACGTGTTCAGGAGGCCGCCCATCGTGGAACCATGTTTAATCTGATCGATGTGACGTCAGGTGACAAGGTAGACTTTTGGCCCTTGACCGAAGATCCTTTCGACCAATCACGTTTCGCTCGAAGGCGGGCCGAGAAGCTTTTTGATGGCGAAGTCCTGGTTTCCAGTCCGGAGGATACGATTCTGATGAAGCTGAGGTGGGCCAAGGCGTCCGACGGCAGCGAAAAGCAATTCCGGGATGCGCTGCGTGTCTTCGAGGTGCAATATGGCACGCTGGATCGCGACTATCTGAGACTCTGGGTCGAGCGCCTCCAGCTGCGAGGACTATGGCAGCGGTTGCAGGGGGAGGCTGAACCTCTCTAGGGACCAGGGCGGGGTGGCCGGAGCCGTAGATGGCGGAGCGGGATACCTGTTTAGCCTGATAGCGGACGGCGGTCGCAGCTCGAGACCCGAGGATCAATCCCAACGGGATTGCGGCTTATAGCCCAGCGACTGTGTTGGTTTTGTCAAGCATTATCAAAATTCTGCCGCTAACGGTGCTCTCCAAAGATCATCGTTTTTGACCATCGTGTTGAGCGTGACGAGGAGCTTTCTCATGGACGCTATCAGGGCCACTTTAGGCTCTTTTCCGGAGGCGACAAGGCGATTGTAAAAGGTGCGAATCTGCGGATTGTGTCGGATCGCTGAGAGCGTGCACATGTAGAGCTGGTTCCGGAGTTGGCGCCGTCCTCCCCAGATGGCACGAGGCTGGAGTCCCTCGCCGCTGTCCTGATCCCAAGGGGCCAATCCCACCAGGGAAGCGACTTCTCTGCGATTGACCCTGCCCAACTCAGGCAGCTCACACACCACGATCTGACTGCTTCGCTCCCCTATCCCCGGGCAGCTTTGCACCACCTCCTGGCGCCGAAGGAGCTCGGCATCGAGCCGCAGCAATTCCTCCACCTTCTGCTCAACCTCTTTCAGTTCTTGATCCAGCAGGCCAAGGATTCGCTCCACTCCTTGACGCAGCTCCTGATCCTCATACTGATGGCGACGAGTCCGCTCGATCTTACGACACTCAATCAGTTGCCTGCGTCTGCGATTGTAGGCTTGTAACTGCTGATAGTACGCGGTTTCCTGCTTACTGATACGATGAATCCCCAGCTGCCCACAACGCCCCAGGACGTGGGCATCCAGACGATCATTCTTGGCTAGGATTCCCAGACCCTTCGCCAGGTCTCGAGCTTGTCGAGGATTCACGCAACAGACGGGGATCCCCGCCTCATTGAGCTCTCTCAGGACCCGCTTCTCATAACCCCCCGAGGCTTCCACCACCACCGAGACCAATCCCGCGATCCCCTCCAGACGGCTCAGGATCTCTGCGATTCCTTCCCCCGCGTTGGAGTGCTCCGAGTGTTCCTCCCGTGGCAGCAGACACAGATCTAGCCGATCCTTGCTGACATCAATGCCCGCTGCGGGCTGACTCATCCAGGTTTTGTTGATAGGATTACCTTTGAGTTGTTTCATGGAGACCCTTCCTTATATTCGGGCTCTCTCTTTGACGGAGGCCCAGGCGACTGTTCGGGTTGACATGAAATGGGCCGACCACGGATCTCGCTGGGCTTTAAGCCAGAATCCCTTCAGGATTCACCAAACCAACCCCAACGCGGCTAGGAGCTACTCGAAGACACCTCCGAGCAGCTCCCGCCACAATAGCCTCGCCAGACAGGAGGGAAGAAATCAGGGCTTAAGGGTTCTTTCTCGTAACTTGTTGAAAAAACTGGAGGCGGCGAGAGGAATTGAACGTCCAACCTACGCATTACGAATGCGAAATAGGAAACGCCGAATTATTAGGAAACATTAGGAAAAACAATCAGTTATCCGGGTTTTCCGCCAATCAGAAGACCGAAAGACTAGGAAGAATTAGGAATCGTAGTGGGAGACATTTGGGAGACACTCTTCCGGGTGTATGAGCGGAACTTCGCTGCCATCATCATCGGAGCTAAAACAAACGAACAAGGAGTAGGAGACTGTCAAAAAGGGGTCTCTTCGTTAGCGACCGGGTTTACAGCGACGCCATGGAGCAGATGAAGTGTATCCGGCCTTCGCTGGAAAAACGAGGGATCGGGAAGGGCTCTTGAGCAAACGGGAACGCTTCGCAAGTACGACCTTATGAAAGGAGAGAAGAAAGTGACTAAGCTATCCAGGCCCCTATTGAACGACCGCTAGTTTGAGCTCCTGACTTCGTATGAGGAAGACGAGTTGTCTCAGTCCGATGCGGAGAAGCTGGTGAAATGGGCACAAAAGGTTCGCATCAACTTTGTCTTGCTGGACCAAATACTGCAGGGTGTGCTCCGCGTCGCTCGGATCAACGAAAAAGGCGACCCAGTGCTGGGTGGATTGCAGCAGGGCCATCTTCGACATCGAAACTGAGCCGCATAGACCTAAGGTAGGGACCTTCGAAGAGCTTCTGCGGCAGGATGGCGCACTGATCCCCATCTTTCTGGATATGCACGACGAAGAACGCTGATTCGTCCGAAGGCACAAGTCGCGGCCGTCTGCAATCGGAAACCGCCGCCCTTGTCCCTCTCTCTAGTAAGGGCGATCCATTCCTTTCGGCCACAGGTTCTTCGTAATCGCATGACCAACCGTGTGGGCTCCATGGAATGACTGCTTACGGGCCTGAGGCTGTGTGAAAAGTCATTCATGATTTCGGATTTGAAATTTTGACTTCATAGGATCGCGTTCAAGCCACGATCTCCGTCGTAGGAAGGGTAAAGAGACCCCTAAATCAAAGAGGTTTTGGACTTTTCACACACCCTCGGGCCCGTTAGCGGTCGTTCATTCGAAATTTCCACAGAGAATCTGAGTGGCTGCTTGTAGGTGCGGTTTCAACCGGTCGATGCAACACCTCTAATCTCTAGCGATAGAGAGGAGGATGTTGCCAATGAAGCATCGGAAGAGGATCTACTACACGGAAGAGCAGAAGGCCTTGATGTGGGACCGCTGGCAAAAAGGCGAGTCCCTGAGTTCGATCGCGCGGCTCTTTGACCGCGGCCATTCCTCCATTGGGGGTATTCTGAAAGAAACCGGGGGCATCCGGCCGCAGCCGCGCCGACGATCGCGACGAGCGTTGACGTTATCGGAACGCGAGGAGATCTCCCGCGGTGTGGTTGCCGGCGGCTCGATCCGCTCGATTGCCAGAGGGCTGGGTCGCGCCCCCTCCACGGTCAGTCGCGAGATCCGGCGCAACGGCGGCCGGCTCCGATACCGGGCTAACCGGGCCGATTTAGCGGCTTGGGAGCGGGCGCGTCGCCCGAAGATCTGTAAACTGGTCCAGAAGCGGGAACTCGCCCACATTGTGGCCTTGAACCTGAAGCAGCTCTGGTCGCCCGAGCAGATTGCCGGGTGGCTCAAGCGCACGTATCCCGATCACAAGGACTTTCAAGTGTCAGACGAGACCATCTATAAAAGCCTCTTCATCCAGGCCCGGGGCGCCTTAAAGAAAGAGCTGTTGCAGCATTTGAGGCGGACCCGTGGGATGCGCCGCTCGCGCCACCATACGCAGAAGACGGAGGATCACGGACGGATCAAGGACACGGTCTCAATCCGGGAGCGACCCGCCTCGGTGGAAGATCGCGCCGTGCCCGGTCATTGGGAAGGGGACCTGCTGATCGGAGCCAAGAGAAGTCAAATCGCCACCCTGGTCGAACGTCAGACGCGCTACGTGATGTTGGTCAAAGTCAACAGCAAAGATACCGAAACGGTGATCAAGGCCTTGAGCCAACAAGCTCGCACGTTACCGCGGGAACTGTACCAGCCTCTGACCTGGGACCGCGGAAGTGAAATGGCCGATCACAAACGCTTCAGTCTCGATACGAACATAAAGGTCTACTTCTGCGATCCACGAAGCCCCTGGCAGCGCGGCTCAAACGAAAACACCAACGGACTGCTCCGACAATACTTCCCGAAAGGAATGGATCTCTCAAACGTCGACCAAAACAGACTGGATGCTGTAGCCAGACAGTTGAACGAACGACCGAGAAAAACGTTAGACTACGAAACACCAGCCGAACGATTTAACCAATGTGTTGCGTCGATCGGTTGAATCCGCAGGCGGAACCGGTCATCCGATCTCTACAGAATCGGCCCGCTGTCTGTGGGATCGCTAGCTGGTTCTAATGTAGTTATACGTTTTGACCGCAACTCTCATCGGGTCACGAACGAACCAAGGGAAATCTGGTCTGCCAGGACGTTCCTCGAAATCCGTCATCCCTTATTGGAAACTAGAGCACGGCGGGCGAGTTGACAAGACCGCTACCGATGGTTCGCCCCTTTACTGACGAGCCTGCGGAACCCGCTGGATGGCTGCGTTGAAGATTCCCGTGAGGTCTCCAGATGAAGCCCTCTGACTCCGAAGCTGATATCTGTGTGCACGCCAGGGTCCGGTACCCTCCATATAAGGCACCCCCCCTTTCGAGGGGGTACGGGGGGTGTCTGGACCACCACCGAAACACTGAATCCGTCCCGCTATGTTCCGGTAAGTCCAGAACCTGGATTGGCTTTGGGCCCTGAGAACCGGGCGTCTGCTGGGGGCCGTGGGGAACCGGAACAAACGGGAAAAGTGGTGATGTGCGCGTGGTGTTAGACTTGGATCTCCCGTATCTCTTGACAGGCCAATAAATGGCCCTGCTTCAACTCGTCAGGAGAAAGCCCCGAGACACCTTGATCTGCCTTCTCCAGATCACGATTCAAGAGCAGCAGTTGCTGAAGGGTCTCAAAGGCCATCCGATTAACAATATCCAGGTGAGTGTGGTGAGTCTGGAATCACCTCATCATCCTTAGTCATCGCCAGAACAGCTAGCCCATGCGGCCCTCACCGAGCCTCTCCAGGATGCGATAGTGCGAGATGGTCTGGCCGATCACCGCGGGCCTCCGAGCTGCAAGGGAACCTATGTTGGAAATACTAGAGGTTTGGGGCTGGAAGGGCAATCTATCAGAGGGCAATCCACGGACACCCTACGATGTGCCGTGTATCATGGGGGTCGCAAAGATCCCGCGTGTGTTCAAGGTCGTGAAGGACATCAAACGTGTCGATGATGGGACTGTTCGGCTGGTTGGGAACGGCAGACTGAAAGTCGAGATCCCGGTGCAGCTTGGATTCCTCGAGACGGCGACTCTCGAAGGTCTGGTCGAGTGAAAACCTTACGGAGCAACAGCCTACAATGGGCAAGCGAGCGGTAGATTCGTCGGGTAGAGCCCTCGGGCTCAGCCCGAGGGCGAGTTTCGTAGCCGCAGTGCACAAAGGCGGGCAGAGCCCGCGGTGAGCCCGAAGATGAGAGTCACGCAGGTAAAGGCGACGCCGCTGTCGATTCCGTTCAGGGAGTCGTACTACTACAGTCAGGGCGTTACGGAAGGGATCAACGCCGTTCTCGTCGAAGTCGAGACGAACGAGGGGATCACCGGGATCGGTGAAGCCTGCGGCGACCGGTCCGTCGAAGCGATCGTCGGCGTAGTCAAGGCGGCGGCCCGCGTGCTCGAAGGCGAACACCCGATGCAGATCGAGTCCTTTCTCCATCGGTTCTACCGATACGCGAAGTGGGACGACATGCGTCGGTTCGCTCACCAGGCGCTTGCGGGAGTGGAGACGGCGTTGTGGGACATCGCGGGCAAGGCGGCAGGTCTTCCCATCCACAAGCTACTTGGAGGCGCTTGCCGGGATCGGATCAACCACTTCGGGTTTCTCCAGGGAGACGATCCGGAGAAGCTCGCTGAACACGCGGCAGACCTCGTCGGCAACGGTTTCTCCGTTCTGTATCTCAAGGTTGGCCGGGGGCGCGAAAGAGACGTCGCGTGCATAAAGGCAATCCGCGAGCGGGTCGGCTATGATGTGCGCTTCCGCGTCGACGCGAACATGGCCTGGCAAGTCGGAGAGGCCATCCAGGAGCTGAACGCGCTGGCGGAATACGCCATCGACTTTGCGGAACAGCCGGTCGACTGGCAGGATCTGGACGGGCTGGCGCGTGTGCGGGAGTCGGTGCCGATGCCGATCGCCGTCGACCAGGGATGCTTTACGGACAAAGAAGCGATGCAGGTAGTCCAAAAGGGCGCGGCAGACGTAATCGTTGCCGGACTCCACGAGACGGGCGGCGTACTGGGCATGAAGAGGCTAGCATCCGTCGCGAACGCCGGCGGTCTACCTGTCTGTCGACACGGTGTGATGGGTGAGACAGGCATCAGCACGCTGACAGCTCTGCAGGTCTTCGCCACGATTCCGAATCAGACCGCAGGGCATCAGGTGATGCATCAGCTGACTGATGGTGACATCGTGCCGGCCGATCTGCTCGTGTTCGAAGGTGGCGACATCGTCGTTCCCGACCGGCCTGGAATGGGGATCGAGCTCGACCGGGATATGGTCGAGAAGTATGCGAGGAACTACGAAGAGGATGGGCCGTTCTGGCCGTGTGCGGGGTCAGATGACAAGTGACAAATGACCGAGGCTCATCACGGGTGTGGGAATCAGTGCAATCTGTCCGTGCATACGTGCGATCGCTACTAGCGTCACACTGAGCGGGAGTCGTGTAGAGAAGGAATCCACCGATCTGGGGCAGGAATGATGCTCGTTCGAGCGGCAGGAGGTAGAAGATCATGATCCTATCGAAGATGGGTGGAATCATGACCAGGCCGGTCCAGACGGTCGATGGGACTTGCTTCTTAAGTTGTGAGCAGTTCAGGCTACTATGGAAGATACCGTCAACGACGAGTTGAAGTCTACGTTCGAGGGATCGCAGAGGACCTTCCGACGCGGTTTCGGCTGACGAACGTCAAATCTTCTGCGACACCTCCGAGGCCCGTAAGGAGAAAGAGCATGAAAACCCTGTCTCGACGTCATTTCATCTCGAGTTCCGTTGTCGCCACCGCGGCCGGAGTCCGGCCCTGGGCCAGCGCCCGTCGAGTGTCGGCGAATGACCAGGTTTCGGTGGCAGTTATCGGGGTTGGGGGCATGGGGCGCCACCATGTGAACGGCCTTCTGGAAGCGCCCGACGCCGTTTGCGCCGCGGTTTGCGACGTGAACCAGGATTTCCTGGAGCGGGAGGCGGAGAAGGTACGTCAGCGCACCGGGAAGAGCCCAGGGATGGTGAATGACTTTCGGCATGTCCTGGATGATCCCTCCGTCGACGCCCTCATCGTGGCGACGCCCCACCATTGGCACATCCCCATCGCCGTCCGGGCCCTCGAGGCGGGGAAGGATGTCTACGTGGAGAAGCCGGCCACGCATGTTTCCCGCGAGGGTCGGATTCTGGTAGAGACTGCCCGGAAGACCGGGCGTATCGTCCAGCATGGCACCCAGATGCGCTCCACAGAGGTTACGGCCAGGGCTCGCCAGGTGCTGGAATCCGGAATCCTGGGTCAGATAAAGATGTCCAAAGCCTGGAACCAGCAACGTTCTGGGCACACGGAAGCGACATCGAGGCCATGGGCGAACGCGAGTTTCCCGACAACATGACGGTGTCTTACGAGTTCCAGGAGGGCAAGGTGCTTCTGTACGAGGACCGGGGCTGGACACCCTACGGACACTACGGAGTGGACAGTGGAAACATCTTCTACGGCACCGAGGGATTCATGGTCTTCTCCCGCCGTGGCTTCTTCCAGGTCTACCTGGGACCCAAGGAGGAGCTGGGGCCGGGGCTGAGGTTCAGCCGAAGAATCGGCAACAGGTCCTGGTGGAGTCGCCAGCTGAAGCATCACCTGGCCGGTTTCTTCGAGAGCGTACGGACCCGACAGCAGCCCAACACGCCGGCCCTTCAGGCCCACATGTCGTGTGCCCTTGTGCATCTGGGAGAGGTCGCCTTTCGAGTGCGAAGGGTCCTGGAATTTAACCCCGAAACCGAGACCGTCAGGAATGATCCTGAAGCCAACCGCCTGCTGACCAAGGACTATCGGGAGCCCTGGAGTGTTTAGTGGGCGAAAGCATTGGGTCTTCGGTAGCGGCCGGCCGGCGACCGGCCGTCGGCTGAAGGGTTGAGGCAGGATGATCACGATCCTACTCTGTCAACCCGAGGCCAACCCAACTACGATGGAGACCGGGACCTGGTTGTTGGCGTAGGAGCAAAGAAGGTGACCGATCATCCGCAATCCTTGATCTCCCGAGTCTCGTTGTGGGCCCTGGTCCCGCTCACGCTGGTCGTGGCGGGCTTCGTGGATGGAGCTCTGGGCGGGAGCAGTTCGCCTCCCAACATCCTCTATATCTTCGCCGACGACATGAGCTATCGGGCCGCGGGCTCCTATCCAGGAGCGCATGACTGGGTCCAGACGCCGAACCTGGACCGGATCGCCCACGAAGGAGTGCGGTTCGACACGTGCTACACGGGCGCCTGGTGTCAGCCGGCGCGAGCGACTGCGCTCACCGGAAAGCTGCAGCACGGAGTCCAGTGGCTCAGCAAGGACCCTCCGGCAGAAAGGCCGGCCGACTCGTATTGGCCTGTGGCGTTTCGGAAGGCGGGCTATCACACCGGGATCATCGGAAAGTGGCACACGGGCAATGACAAAGGGCACGGGCACGCCTGGGACTACTCGGCCATCTGGGATCACACGAACGGCAAGGTCTACGGGGGCTACTATGTGGACCAGAAGATCGACTTCAACGGTGCTCCCCCTGAGACGGTCGGCGGCTATTCGACAGACAATTACACCGACTGGGCTGTCGAGTACGTGAAGCGACGCGCCCTTCGGCCCGGCCAACCCTGGTACCTGTGGCTGTGTTACGACGCCGTCCATCACCCCTTCATGCCAGCCGACCGGCATCTCGGCGAGTACCCGAAGACACCCCTCGTCCCCGTTCCCGGAGACATCTATCCACCCCGTCCGGACAAGCCCCGGTACATGCAGAACTACGGACTCTGGAAGGCTCTCCCAGACGGACAGCCGGAATGCACGAGGCGAACCCCCGGTCACTTCGGTCGCACGCTGACCCAACTCGTTCGACAGTACAACCGTGCCGTCCGGGCCATCGACGAGGGCGTGGGGCGAGTTCTGGCAGCCCTGGAGCAGACCGGTCAGCTGGAGAACACGGTCGTCATCTTCACCTCAGATCAGGGATACGCCTGGGGCCAACATGGTTTCGCCTGGAAGTACGCCCCGTATGACGCCAACATCAATGCACCCCTTCTGGTTCGCTATCCCAAGCGGTTCCCCAAGGGCACGGTCTCCAAGCACCCCGTGGGAGGGCACGACCTGATCCCCACGTTCTTCGCTCTGGCGGGGATCGAGCTCCCCTGGAAGATGCACGGTCGGAATATCCTTCCGCTACTGGAGAATCCTCAGACCCGGTGGGATGGCCTTGTGATGCTGGAGAACCTGAAGCAGGCCTACGGTCGGGACTCGGACGTCGGCACCGGCGAGGGCTGGGAGGGCGTTCCCTGGTGGGTCTTCTTGCGGAAGGGCCGGTACAAGTACATCCGCACTCTGGTGGCAGATGAGATCGAAGAGCTCTATGACCTGGAGGCCGATCCCCAGGAGCTACGGAACTTGGCCGTCCAGGCAGATTCCCTGGAGCTCCTGGCTCAGTACCGCAGGATGCTAATTGGGGAGCTCCGTCGTACCGGTGCCGGCATGGCCGACAATCTCCCTCCCGTGCGGGTGATCTCGGGCCGACCCTGACTGGGCATCCTCACTGAGAATCCCGGGGATCTGGCCCCCAGAGATTCACCATAACCCGCCCGGACAGCCTCCGCTCCTGGACCGCTTCTTGGGTTTCGGCGATAGACTCGAGGGATGGGTTTGCCCTTCTCATCCTGGATCTCCACCTGGATTCCACCAGCGGCCGAGGTGGATTTAGTTGATCTCCAGGCGGCTGCCCTCAATCCACGGCGTGGACATCTACTCCGTGAAGTCGTTCCTGGGACACAGGCGCATCGAGACCACCGAGCGCTACCTGCACTTCGTTGCGGGCCATGCCGAGCAGGCGGTCAGAGCCGCCCAGGAGATTGAGCGAGTGGATGACCTCCGAAGTGGGAAACATTGGGGGATCTGCCCGATGGGATCAAGAGAGCCCGAGTGGGATAACTCATTGATTTCATTCGGTGCGAAAGGGGGGACTCGAACCCCCACAGGCTCTCACCCACCAGATCCTAAATCTGTTGGGCAGCGACGTGAAATCTAACGAAATCTACCGAAAACTCAATTGGTTCCTGGGTTTTCGCCGCATCGATCGAGTGATATCTGACGATATCCCATAGCTTTCTGACTGGACGATAACTGGACGACACTTCTTAAGGGCGCTCCGCTGGGGTGCTCCGCCGGTACTCTAATCTGATACTTCATCAACGGCAGCCGTTCCACAGAGTTGTGCTGACTACGATCTGATCGGACAGTGATCCATTCTGGATTGGACTACATAGCGACTGCCAGGCGGTGTGATAGTCGGCAGTCGATGTGACAAACAGCGTCCGATTTGATCGAAATCGACCGGCGGCTTCCACCTGCGGATTCAATCGGTCGATGCAACACCTCTAGTCTCTAGCGATAGAGAGGAGGATGTTGCCCATGAAATATCGGACGAGGATCTATTACACGGAAGAACAGAAGACTTTGATGTGGGACCGCTGGCAAAAAGGCGAGTCCCTGAGCTCGATCGCGCGGCTCTTTGACCGCGGCCATTCTTCCATTGAGGGTATTCTGGAACAGACCGGTGGCATCCGGCCGCAGCCGCGCCGACGATCGCGACTCGCGTTGACGTTATCGGAACGCGAGGAGATCTCCCGCGGTGTGGTCGCCGGCTGCTCGATCCGTTCGATTGCCAGAGGGCTAGGTCGCGCCCCCTCGACGGTCAGTCGCGAGCTCCAGCGTAACGGCGGCCGGCTCCGGTACCGGGCCAACCGGGCCGATCAAGCGGCTTGGGAGCGGGCGCGCCGCCCGAAAATCTGTAAACTGGTCCAGAACCGGGAACTCGCCCACAGCGTAGCCTTGAACCTGAAGAAGCTCTGGTCGCCCGAGCAGATTGCCGGGTGGCTTAAGCGCACGTATCCCGATCACAAGGACTTTCAGGGGTCAGACGAGACTATCTATAAAAGCCTCTTCATCCAGGCCCGCGGCGCCTTGAAGAAAGAGCTGTTGCAGCATTTGAGACGGACCCGTGGGATGCGCCGCTCACGTCACCATACACAGAAGACGGAGGATCACGGACGGATCAAGGACACGGTATCGATCCGTGAGCGCCTCGGTGGAGGAGCGCGCCGTACCCGGTCATGGGGAAGGGGACCTGCTGATCGGATCAAAGCGCAGTCAAATCGCCACCCTGGTCGAACGTCAGACGCGCTACGTGATGTTGGTCAAAGTCAACAGCCAAGACACCGAAACGGTGATCAAGGCCTTGAGCAAACAAGCGCTCAAGTTACCGCGGGAACTGTACCAGTCACTGACGTGGGACCGGGGAAAGGAAATGGCCGATCACAAACGCTTCAGTCTCGATACGAACATAAAAGTCTACTTCTGCGATCCACGAAGCCCCTGGCAGCGCGGCTCAAACGAAAACACCAACGGACTGCTCCGACAATACTTCCCGAAAGGAATGGATCTCTCAAACGTCGACCAAGACAAATTGAATGCCGTGGCAAGACAGTTAAACGAACGACCCAGAAAAACGTTAGACTACGAAACGCCAGCCGAACGATTTAACCAATGTGTTGCGTCGATCGGTTGAATCCGCAGGCGGAAGCCGCCGGTCGCGGACATTCTATTCTGCCAGCGATTCTACAGTCAGTCTGGGCTCACACAACTCAACACAAGGCTGCTGTCGTTCATTGCTCCCAGCTTCTAGCGCCGCTTTGATCCAGATAGCCTGTTCCGAGGTACCAGCCTTTCCCAACCTCCCCCTCGTCCACTCCCTCGATGCGGGACTAGAGGGACTAGAGGGGCTTTCCGTACTCGGTTTGAGAAGAAACTTTTCTTTCAGCGAGTGGGAAAACCCCCTCAAGCCCCTCACTACTCGATAAAGACTATTGAGGTCAGGCAGGTGTAGGGCTTAGCAGGTCCTTAGCGTTGTGATCCAGGCAGATTGCTCCCGTAACTGCCGCTATAGAAAGGAAACCAATGCACATAGCCTCGCACGCGGCAACACGAGGAGCGCTGTTCCCATTCCTGATCCTGGGGCTGTTTTGTTCCACGGGAACCCAAGTCTCAACGCCGACGAGCGAGGAGCTCGCACAGACAATCATCTTTCCTGCCCCATCGGTGGCGCCGCGAGAAATGCGTTTCTCACTCGTCTTACCCAGGGACTATGAGACATCCAACAAGTCGTATCCCGTCTTGTATCTGCTCCACGGCTACGGCGGGACCCACTTGCAGTGGGTGAACAACGGCGTCCCAGAATACGCGAAAGCCTTCGACCTCATCGTCGTGATGCCGGACGCGGGCAACTCCTTTTACGCGAATTGGGTCGTGAGCGGGGAGGGTGTCAAAGACGACTGGGAAGACTATATCGTCGAGGATCTCGTCGGATATGTGGATTCCAATTACCGCACCATCGCGCGACGCGAGGGACGCGCCATTGGAGGCTTGTCGATGGGCGGCAGCGGCGCCACGGTGATTGGATTGCGTAACCCCGATATGTTCTGCAGCATCGCCAGCCACAGAGCGGGGGGGAGATGTTTTTGGTGGCAATGATGCGCGATCGGTTAAAGGCAGGAGAACCAGTGAATCCCCTCCGGGAGCGGCCCGGGTGGTTGAAGGATCATGATATCCCGGGATTCGGCACCTTTGTCGAGCGAAGCCCCAGTGGACAGATTGTCACGATCTTGGAAGAGGTGGATGCCATCGATGCCACAAAGCTGGTCTTGGAGGTACCGAAGGACAAATTGCCCGACATCTACATCGACTGTGGAACCGACGATTTCTTATTTGACGGATTCAAGGTTTTCACCAAGATCCTGCGCGATAACCAAATCACTCACACTGCCCGTATCGCACCCGGCGGACACAGTCACGAGTATTGGACCACCAACGTTCGTTATTCGATGGCCCACCAGTATCAGGTCATGACGGCTCTGCTCGCCAAGGAGAGTTCGAGAATCTCAAATGGCCAGGCGGCCAAGTGAGGGGAGGATTGTGATCGGCCAGGCTGGGACAGTCTGAGGTGTCCCCAACCCCTCGCTTGCGCTTCAGGCTTCCAGCAACCGACAATTGGACGCCGAAGTTTTCTACTCGAATGGGCCCCTGCAGCTGGGCGCGGCACTGATCTCCAATGCGATGAATTCATCGAACGCCCTACTCGCACATCTCGCTATCCCTAGAGTCTGGGAGCCCTTGAAACCGATGTCGCCAGGAGGTAGCTTACTCAAACATGATGCCTGATAGATGTCTCCAGTTGGACCTGAATATCCGACTTCTATCGATACTACTTCTCTCTTTGGGACCATCCGTTATCGCCGGGACGACGCTCACGATCGATACTCCCATGTCTCCGCCTACCTGGGCCCTCCTGCAGCGCGAGCTCCTTCGCGCTTCATCCGAGGCCTGCGAAGTGCTGGCAGACCATGCCCTGGACGAGCGAGGGTACCTGCGTCACCGACCCCGATGGGGCATCATCGACGGCCCGGATGATGCGATCGAAACCTTCGACAACTGGCCTCTCCTGCACGCGCTGGGCGGAGCCGATTCCGTTCTGGAAAACTACAAGCGAGCTCAGGAGGGTCACTGGCTCCAATACGGGGAGCTGCGAACCGAGAAGACCGACCTAGCCCGCGAAGGGGCCTATTTTCAGGAATTCATCACCATGTCCGACTGGGCCCACACGCTCGAGGGCATGCAGTCCTTCATCTCGCTGGGGCTTTCAACACCGGAAGATCCAACCTACCGGAAGCGCATGAAGCGCTTCGCAGGCCTCTACATGAACGAAGACCCGGCAGCCCCCAACTACGATCCGGTCCACAAAGTGATTCGGAGTGTCTGGACCGGTAGTAGGGGTCCCATGCTGCGTCCACCGACGGTCTATGATTGGGTCGGAGATCCGATCCAGGGTCGCTTTCACTTCCTGCACAGTGCGGTAGAACGGAGCAGAATGCTCGATTTTGCCGAACACTATCCCAAGATGCTGGCTCACTGTGAGAACTACACGGACAGTGCCGGCGACAGTCACTTGAACCTCTTCGCCACCAACCTGGTCTTGAACGCCTACGCTCTCACGGGCGAAGCCAAGTACCGCGACTGGATTCTGGAATACGTCGATGCCTGGAAGCAGCGGACCGAGGAAAACGGCGGCAACATTCCTACCAAGGTGGGCCTTGACGGCAAGCTGGGCGGTGAGTCAGGACAGTGGTGGAAGGGCCTGTACGGATGGAACTTCAGCAACTTCGACGCCGAGGTAGGCTACGTCAAGCACCGTGGCAACTTCTCCCTCGGTACTTGGGACGGCTTTCCGAATGCCTTTCTCCTGACTGGAGATCAGAGCTACATCGCCGTTCTGCGACGCCAGCTCGACAACCTCTACGCGCTGAAGAAGGTTGTCGACGGAAAAACGCAGATTCCCTGGAATTACGGCGATCCGCGGGGTTACGAGCATTCGGATCGAGCCGAATGGTACCGCTGGACCGACAAGCTCCCCCACCATCTCCTGACCGAGATCTATCTGTGGACGATGGATCGCCAGGACCTCGAGAGGATCCCCAGGAAGGGATGGATCGGATTCCTAGAGGGAGAGGATCCCGACTTCCCTGAAAGGACCCTACGCGCCGACCTCGACTCGGTCCGAAGTAAGGTCCAGGATATCAAAGAAGATCCGACAACTCCGGACACCCGTCTACCGGACTGGTTCATGGCCTTCAATCCGGCAAAAACGGAAACCCTGAACAACTTGATGCTCGGGGGTTACTACTCAACTGGTATCGTCCGGACCCTGCACAGCCGCCTGCGGTATTTCGATCCCGTTAAGCGCCGCTCCGGCCCCCCGCAGGACGTGGCCGCGTTGGTGGACACGCTCACGGCGGACTCCGTAGCTGTGACCGTGGTGAACCTCAACCCGGTACAGCCCCGCAAGATCATGGTTCAGGCGGGGGGCTACGCAGAGCATCGGTTCAGGGCGGTTCACTGGGAAGGTCATGAAAGGGAGATTGCCGGATCTTCCCTCACGGTCCTTCTGGAACCAGGTTGTGGAAGCCGTCTTGAGTTTCGGATGAGTCGGTACGCCAATCAGCCGACGCTGCTCCCACCCTGGAGTCGCTAGCACCCTGTCAACTTCTGGCTCTCGTAGATTGCTCAGCGAGGCGGCAGTTCGACCCTCCAGAGCTCAAGGCACTCACCGGATTGGTAGAGGATCACATTCGGCTCGACCTCGAAGATTGTGGGGTAGGCCATCCTCAGCGCATAGTCGGCAACCGTGGACGTAACCCATTGCCTGCCGGACCCATCCGAGTCGATTGCCAATTGGCATCTTCGTCTCTGATCCTCTTTGCTCCAGTGGTCCTTCTTTTCGCCACTTCGCTGAACCAGCTGACCGTAGGCAAGCGCGAGCCGACCATCTCTCAGCCTCAGGAGATAGGGGTCGACTCCCGGACCTAAACCCATGTCGGACGGATCACTCCAGCTCTTTCCCCCGTCCTCACTCCAGCTAGCCACCATCGCCGAGTAGTGCCCGGTTCGCATCACGGCCAACATCCGGTCGTCGTCCAAAGGGATGAGTGACCACTCGTTGAACCCTTCGGTATCGTCCACGACACCAGCGCGGGGAGCGGCGACCGTGGAAACGTAGCGCCAGCTGTCTCCCTGGTCGGTGGAGCGCATCAGAAAAGACCTCATCTTCAGGGGTGTTCCCATCTTGCTCCTAGGATCCGTCGTCTGGACCTTATCCTCCTCGAAGCTACCGATCATGCTGGCCATAAGAGACCCATCAGGCATCTCACGGATACCCCTATGAAAAAAGATGGATGAGCCCTGTTGGTCCGATACCTCGGAAAATGTTACCAGAGGCTTCAACCATTTCGTTACCTCCATAGTTGCTCCGGTTGCTTCCGGCTGGAGCGGTTGCCGGGTGGGGCTTTCACCCACTGGGAAGGCGCCGCCTTACCACGGCGCACCCTAGAAGCGGACATTCAGGTCGTCCGCGGAACGTCGAGTGAACTACCGCAAACGGCCGTCTCTGAGGGTTCACTGTCGCTCACCGCGTGCATCACTCGATCCAGCCGCGGAACAGCTTGGCATCCACAAGCAGCTTGCCCGGGCTGGAAGTTTTGAGGTCGAAGCACCCGGAGGCGCTGACGACCCTCTGGCGAAAAGGCGATAGAGGCTGTCGGATCTACGCCTACCGCATGGCCACGCCCTAAAACCTGCCGGACTCTGGCAGGAACAAAGGTAATCTTGGCCTGCCAGCGTGATGAACAGCGAGGGCACCAGTATGGGATTTAGGCGTCGTGATTCTGGACTTGGTCAATTCCCCTTTGCTAGCATATGCTGCGCAAGGACTTCCCGCTGAACCGACAACGCCAATTGCTCGGGTCGAGCTCACCTCGGCCAAGAGACAGAGGAGGCGAAAGCACGCTGATGGTTGGGGGTCAAGATCAAGCGCGATAAGGAGAAGACCCAGGCTGGTCTTGGGGCACTACCACAGCGCTCGCAACGTAAAGTGATGCGGAAGCGCCACCATCGGCTCCCTGAGACTTGCCGGACCGAGCAGCTTCGAGCCCTGGAATCCAGATGCTGATCAAGCCGACTGTTTCCGTGTGTCTCGCGCTCTGCATACTCGGCTCGCTCTTGTTCGCCCAATCCAAGGAAGCGCCCGAGCAGAACAAGACCGGTGCCCAGACCCGGACCGAGCGCCTGCTGCAGGAAAGGCGCGACAGACTGGCTGTCGTCCAACCGGTCAAGCCCAGCAGGATCGTCGGATTCGTGGCCACGGTCGAGAACAGCGGCTTCGACCAGTTCATCACGGCCCAGGCGCGCCACTGGCGCTTCGGCTTCGGCAAGATTAGCCCGGCTTCGGGCCTCACACCGGCGGTGCAGTACGAAAGGCCTCGGCTAGGCGGCTCCAGAGTAAGGCTACGCGGTGCGGCGGCCGTCTCAGTTCGAGGCTATCAGGACTATGATTTTCGCCTAGGACTCTTCGATGAGCCTGCGCCGCTGTTGGGGGAAGAGACCGGTTTCCTGGGCGCTCCCTTCGATTTCGATCGGAGGAGCTCCAAGAGACCGCGGAGCTTCGTCTACGCCGATTTCAACTACCGCGATTTCCCCCAGGAGGAGTTCTTCGGCCTGGGAGGGGACTCCCGGGAATCCGATCGTACCGACTATCGCTACCAGCAGGGGGTTGTGGATCTCGTCGCCGGACTGCATCCAGTCCGCTGGGCCGGACTCCAACTTCGGATTGGTTACCTTTCCCCTAATCTCAGTGAAGGCGACAACGACCGCCTGGGAAACCTGGAGGACGTATTCGGCCTTGGGTCTGTCCCTGGACTGGAAACCCAGCCCAGCTTTCTCCACCTGAACAGCGGTCTTTTTCTGGCCTGGGAAGGGGACCCGAACCTGCCTGCAGCGGAACTGGGATTCGAGTTCAGCCGCTTCAACGACATGGACTCGGAGCGCTATGCCTTCAACCGCTTTTCGGTGGATGCCCGAGGTTTCCTCCCGCTGGGTTCCCGGCAGCGAACTCTGGCTGCCCGGTTCCTGGTCTCACGAGACTATGCCGACGCTGGAAACGAGGTACCTTTCTACTTGATGAAGACGATGGGTGGCCACAACACCCTCCGAGGGTATCGCAACTTCCGCTTCAGGGATTCGAACCTACTCTACTTCTCCGGCGAGTATCGCTGGGAGGCGACGACAGGTATCGAACTGGTGGGCTTCTACGACGCCGGCAAGGTCTTCCCTGGTCGATCCGGTTTCGAGTTCAAGGGCCTGCGCCACAGCATCGGAGGGGGGATCCGAGGCAAGAGCTTTCGCCGCGTGATCTTTCGTCTGGAGGTGGGACGCAGTGAAGAGGGGACCTTCACTTATGTCTCTTTTGGACCCGCCTTCTAGGGGAGTCGGCATGCGGCAGGGACGGACCATCACTAGTCGGTTGGGTGCGTTTGTGATGGTCTGTGTCTTTGGAGTCGCTCAGGCCCAGAAGTTCCACCCCGACGACCCACACTGGCAGGATCCCGATCAGGAATTGTCCATTCCACAACCGACGGATCGCCCCCTGAGCAAGACCATCGACCTGCTGGAGAAGACGTTCCGAAGAGAACCGGCGGCGGGATCCAGGCAGGCAGTCAATCTGAACACCCTTGGAGAGGTGCCCGACTCGTCGTGGTTCACCAATCGGATGAGCCGCCGTGTCATGTCCGTCCCGGAGCTGGTGAAGGAACCCGATCAGGGACCTGGTCCCGATCTCTCAAAACCCTGGCTCGTCGTGGGAGCCAAAACCGAGGGCATCACGCCGGGCATCCGGATCAAGGACGCCCGCGGTGATGTCTATCTCATCAAGTTCGATCCCTATACGTGGCCGCAGATGGCGACTTCCACCGAAGTCATCGGGACCAAGTTCTTTCACGCCTTTGGGTATCACGTTCCCGAGAACTATGTGGTCCGCTGGCGTCCCGAGTACGAAATCGACACGGACGCCGAGGTGCTCTGGGATACGGGACAGGTGGAGAGATTGAGCAGAAGCTATGTGCAGGACCTTCTTCGGGACGTTCCGGTGCGTTCCGACGGAGCCATCCAGGTAGTGGCCAGCAAATTCCTTCCCGGCAGACCCATCGGCCCGTTCGACTTTCGGGGCGTTCGCTCCGACGATCCCAACGACATCTTCCTCCATCAGGACCGCAGGGAACTGAGGGCGCTGCGCATCTTCACAGCATGGATGAACCACAACGATTCGGACGCCGTGAACACGCTGGACATGTACTACACCGACGACACAGACAAGAGCTACGTTCGCCACCACCTCATCGATTTCGGGACGGTCTTCGGCAGCGGCGCCCATCAGCCCCACGCGCGCCGGGTGGGATTTGAGTACTACATCGAGTTCAAGCCGGCGCTCAAGGCGGCGGCTACCTTGGGGATCTGGGATCGTCCCTGGCGGAGGATCCGATACCCCGAGCACAAAGCCATCGGCCGCTTCGAAGCGGATCACTTCGAGCCCGAGAACTGGAAACCGGACTATCCCAATCCCGCCTTCGACAAGATGACCCCACAGGATGCCCTCTGGGCCACCCGGACGGTGATGCGCTTCAGCGACGAAGCCATCAGGGCCATAGTGGAGAGGGGAGAGATCGACCAGGCCGAGGCCAGCGACTATCTGGTCAAGGTGCTCATCGAGCGTCGCAACCGGATCGTGTCCTACTACCTAGCGCAGATCAATCCCATCGACGGGTTCCAGATTCGAGGATCGGACAGGAACCGGACGCTGGAGTTCACCAATCTGGGAAAGGACGTAGGCTTGCCGGGTCAGTCCAGCTATGCCTTCCAGTGGTACCGATTTGACAACCAGACCGAGGAGACGACTCCCTTGGAATCGAAGGGATCGGGCAGCAGACCCGTCATCCCCGTCCCTCGAGAGACGTCTGATTTCCTGCTGGTCAGAATCCGGACGGACTCTCCCCAACAACCCCGGTGGCGCAGTGAGGTGCGGGTCTATTTGAGGAACGGGAACGCTCCGACTGTTGTTGGGATCGAGCGTGACGAGAGTGCCGGTTGAGGCCGGTGTCGGACGGACTTGTCAGGACTGTTCATGTTGACGACTGCGCTGCGTAGCGCCGCAGCTGTGTTGCTTCTGCTGTCCTGGAGCATTCTCCATGCCGGGGACAATCACAGGGAGGGTGCGGGTCCCCTCGCGGGGGAGGCGGTTCCAGAGGCTCCATCCCTCCGCTCTTTTCCCAAGACCTTGCTCTCGAATCTGGGAGGCCTTTTCTCCACCAGCAACATCAAGCCGCTCGTGATCGGGGGAATAGCGACCGGTGCCGCCCTGACCGTCGACGACCAGATCGAGGAATACGTTCTGGAGAAGCGGCGTCTGGACGAGCTGGGCAACATTGGGCATGTCCTGGCCAATCGGGCGACCCTAGGGGCAGCGTCGGGTCTTCTTCTCCTCTCGAGCTATCTGGGTGAGAAGAACAGGTTCAAGACCGTGTCCTTCGACTTCGCACAGGGCCTCGTCATCGAGACGCTCCTGGTCCACGGAATGAAGGCCGCCATCGCAAGGGAGCGGCCCAACGGCGAGAACAAGAATGCTTTTCCCTCAGGACACACTTCTGCAGCCTTCATGGTGACTGGAGTTGTCTCCCATCACTACCCAGCTGCAACGCTACCGGGCTATATCGTGGCCACACTCATCGGTTTGAGTCGGTTGGAGAGAACCAAGCACCACCTGAGCGATGTCATAGCCGGTGCCACAATGGGGTATATCATCGGAAGAACCGTTGTCCGGAGAGAAAGGGATGAGAGCTCAGCCAGAAGGGTCACATATGCTCCGATCTTGTTGCCCCGAGGAGGGGCCGGTGTTGCCGTGTCCGTCCTCTTCTAGGCCGCCCAGTGGGCACGTCGTCGCCAGGCGAACGCCTCGGCAGGGGAATGCGGATGGGGATTCTGCCAAGGACTTCGTGGAGCCGCTAGGACTTCTTCGATGGCCATCGCTTTGGCTCGTTTGCGGAAGATCTAGCCAGAGCGCGCGACAGCCCCTTGACGGCTTGCTGTCTCTGCTGCACTCCGTCTGTCCGAAGGCAATGGGCGGCTGATCTTTTCGCCACCCCGTTCGCGAAACGCATCATCTACAGTTCGGACTCCTTCCGCTTGAAGGAGGCGAGGCTGCCTAATCAGGTTGTCGACTCTAGAGAAGTCATGAAATTTCTCAGGCACGCCTCGCGAGAAGACCGCGGCGAACGAACTCCGCATAGTCGATCTCATCTCGATGCATCACGTACAGATGCTCACACAACTTCCGGGCCACCGCCGTCTACGAGACTTGGAACCCGCGACGGCAGATCAAACGACGGTAGAAACGACGCAGCTCCGGTTGCAGTCGCCTCACCGAGACCGACGCCTCCGCCAGCTGGTAGCGCAGAAACTTCGATCCCTGTTTGCTGATCTGGCCCAACCGCCGCCGTCCCCCACTGGAGGATTCCGTCGGCGTCAGGCCCCTCATGACTTCGCCCAGTACGAGACCTTCAAATGGCTTGACCGGACTTCATTTCTGCGGGACAAACTTCCGGAGGGCGCTCAACCGATCAGGAGATCGATACCCTCTCGCTAGTGGACTAGTCTCCCCCGGGGAAAGAAATCAGAGACTGGGAGAATCCTGGCAAGCCCAGAGGCGAGGCAAGGGTAAGGTAGAGGGCAGATGGGCCGAACGCAGCCTCACTTGGGAGGGTATTTCTTCAAGAGCTTTTTGGCGCCCTTCTCAACCATCTTCTCGAGGTTCTTCCGGGTAGGTTTGATGACGCCGCTGGAGGAGCAGCGCCAAACTAACTCGTTGCTATTGGCATCCACCAGGTCCAGGGTCAAGGTGCCGTGGCGCCTCATGTAGCTGTCGGCAACACCCCGGGCGAAGGGTCGCCAGTGGCCATAGCTTCCGCCGGGCCAGGCGCCCACACCGGAGTCTCCCTTGGTGGTTTCCAACAGAAGCCTTCCTATTCCCACATGCGTGACCAGTAGGTCCGCCGCCCCTTTCCCTACCTTCCTGAGACCTCTCTTCTGGAGATGCTTGTCCACCTTGGTACGGATCATGGCATCGAGTTCCTCGTTGGTTGGGGCATCATCGGGTAACGGCGAGTTGCGGATAAGGGGAGTGGATTCCTGCTCCATCCAGGCATAGGTCCGGTATTGGGTGAACTCCACGTCCCGGCTGCAAGAGCTCGTTCTCATCACCGTCCTTGGGAACAAAGCCGATGAGCAGCATCCTACCCTTACCTCCCCTAGCAGCCTGTCGGACTTGACTCACAGGCACTTCTGAAATTTGACGTTTGATCCAAAGTCTTGCACGACCAAGCACGAAATCGATGAATCGTCTGATCTGCGGCGGTGATTTGGCCGCTGAAACGACCTGGCCCACCTCTTCAGAGGGTGGCACGGGCCAGCTTCGGCTGGCGGCAGGCGAGGTTGTACATTCTTTTCAGATTCCAGGCGATGCTGGCCAGAGTCCACTCCCCGTCTGCCGCCTCCGCTCCTCGGAGAGAGAACTGCGCAAAGCCCATCACCGATTTGATGATCCCAAAGACGGGCTCGGGGACAGCTTTGCGTTGCCCGTAGATGGCTCGACCCGCCGGGGTCTTCAACCGGTATCTCATCTGCTCCACCGCATCGGCGTCTTCCCCGGGTGGCTCCGGTTCTTTCCAGCGTTCGTTCGGCGGCAAGTGGTGGGCTTCCCGCTCGACCGCAATATAGGGAAGGACCGCATGCTCGCTACAAAGCTCCACGTTGGCACCACTGAAGTAGCCGTTGTCGGCCAGCAGCTCCTGGGGCCGACCCAACGACTCCGGCAATGCGTGCAGCGCCGCCAGGGCCGGTTTCAGTTCTTTCTTGTCATTGGCGTTTGGCGTGACATGAACGGCCACAATCAACAGACTGTCGTTATCCACCAGGGCCTGAGCGTTGTAGCATTGCTCAAATCCCCCGCCCGAGACCGGCATGATCCGAGAATCTTCATCCGTCAGATTGATCTGATCCTGGTCTCGGATTCCTCCTCGGGGCGGTTTGGGTTCGCGACCCTTCGGTTTGTTTCCCCTTTTCCTCTGGGCTTGCCGCTTGGCCACCTTCCCTTCATATTCGGCGTGCTCGGCCGCCTGCCGCTCGGCCGCCCGCTCGACCAGCTTCTGCTTCGCTTGATCGATCGCTTTCAACCGTGCTTCCCGCCGCGCCAGCTCGGCCGGGATGTCCATCCCTTCCGTTTCTTCTCGTCCATCCGCTTCCTCGGCCAGCTGCATCAACTCGTCCACTTCTTCTCGCAGCCGCGCTTCCAGTTTCTGGATGTGCCCCCAGCTCAACGCACTGTGCTTGGAGGCATTGGCTTTGACCTTCGTGCCATCCAAACTCACTCGGCCCAACTTCAGAAATCCCATCGCCTGGGCCAGCAGCAAGATCTCCACAAACAGCGGCTTCAGCTCTTCCAAAAACCGCTTTCGGAAATGGGCTATGGTGTCGTGATCCGGATGCGTGTTGCCGGCGAGGTAGCGAAACGCCACCGAATCGTAGGTGGCTTGCTCCAACTTCCGACTCGAAAACACCCCCGTCGCATACCCGTAAAACAACAACGCCAGCATCACCGCCGGATGGTATCCTTCCGATCCCCGTTTCGTGTAGGAATCCTCCAACTTCCTCAACTCCAGCTTGCTCACCACCTCCACCACGAAGCGAGCCAGATGCGTCTCCGGCAGCCATTCCTGCACCGAAGGAGGAAACAGATAAGGAGTCTCTCGATCTACTGTTCTAAATCGATTCGCCATACACTAATGATGCCCGTTCGGTGTGACCTCGAAAGTCCGACAGGCTGCTAGGGCGCGCATCTAGTATCTCGGCGCTGAAGATCTCAACGCCTGCGGACTTTAGGCTCTCCGTCAGAGAGACGGTGAAGTCGTCATCCAGCAGTAGACCATCCTGACTGGATCCCTGGGTCGGACAAGCAAAGGCCAGGGCACACGCAACAGACGCGATTCTTTTCATGGTCGGTCCTCCAGTTTGATCTGAAGGCAGAGATGCACGAAGTCGGCAATAGTTCAAGCCTCCGGATCGGGTACGGGTGAGAGCGCTGTCTGGCCTGCGTCGATCCTTTGGTCGTCGGCTTGCTTTTTCCTTAGCAGCTGGCTGATCTGCTCTCGGTCTTCCCTCGGGAACTCCTCGGGTTCGGGACCACAGACCACGGCCGGGAACAGAGTGTTTTCAGTCGGCAATGCAGATACAATCCAATGGGTTAGGCTGCGAATCTGTCCGTCGCGTAATGGCAGAGGAGGAGGTTCATATGGGCGATTCGGATGTCGGACAACCTTCACCCAGCATTCGCGAGATCCGTGTTTTTCTTTGCTATCGGCGCCAAGATGGCACTTGGCACGCGGATTGGGTATATCGGCACTTGAAGGATGTTCAGTTTAGAGACGCTAGCGGCAAGGATTGTCACATTCGCGTCTATTACGACGAAACTGCGCCTGGAGTTTCAGACTGGAAGAAGCTTCATTTTCCGTCCCTTCAAACGTCCCAGGCAATGATCCTAGTTTGCACTCCGGGCATAGCCACTGATTTCTCAAGGCGTGGTCAGCCAGATTGGGTATACGAAGAGTTACGTTGGTGGAGTGGTCATCGCGACACCGCTCCCATCGTGGTCGACGGCACAGGCGAAGGAGACCGCTGGCTACCCCGACTAGTTACCCGCAAATGGCCAGACATAAACCGGATCGACCTCAACAAAGACGATGCTGCTGCCACGAAAAGTACGGACGTGGATCTTTCGGCACGTATTCGTACGCGGATCATCGGTGCTATTCGTGAGAGCGAGCAACGGACGATATTCGAGGATCTACAACGCTTCAAGCGGCTTTCGAAACGACTCGTGGTCGCGCTGGTGGCCTCAGTCTTAATGTTCTTCCTGGCCGTGAGTGCAGTCGTTGTGGCCGTGAGAGAGCGTGATGCTGCCGAGGAGCAACGCCGGTTCGCTGAAGAGCAAACGCGTATCGCTGAAGAGCAAAAGCGTATCGTGCAATCGCAAGTTATTAAGCTCTTATTCTTACCCAATATCAAGGATAGCGATGACGCACGCGATGCCTTCTACACAAGCTTACGCGGACGTGCACAGTCGTCGATCCTCCGGCAGTTGATGGCTAGAACAATAGAAAATAGGGCTACTCACCATGGCGTGATAAATGCTCTCAAGATCTTGGAGTGTTATTGGCCCCACAAGGGAAAGGCAGTTAAGCGAATGTTTGACAAACTTTCCTCAGAACTTGGGCCTATGGGTGATGCAGAGATCAAGTTCCATCTTGACATGCTTCGGACGGCTATCGAAGCGGATCAAGCGGGTAAGCGTAGGCCAGAGGTCCCGGGGTTCCGGGCGATTGCCGAACCCGCACGGGCTCTCGTCCACCAATTGAGTATTCACCGTGCTTGAAAGCGACAGGAGTAGCTTCCGGGGCTGACACCGGTGGGCATTGACCCCAACCCTGGCCTGTTGTAGGGTCAGCTAGATTGGGCGAATGGCAGAAAGGAGTTTCAATGACCAACCGACCTAGCAGCCTGTCGGACTTTCGAGGTCACACCGAACGGGCATCATTAGTGTATGGCGAATCGATTTAGAACAGTAGATCGAGAGACTCCTTATCTGTTTCCTCCTTCGGTGCAGGAATGGCTGCCGGAGACGCATCTGGCTCGCTTCGTGGTGGAGGTGGTGAGCAAGCTGGAGTTGAGGAAGTTGGAGGATTCCTACACGAAACGGGGATCGGAAGGATACCATCCGGCGGTGATGCTGGCGTTGTTGTTTTACGGGTATGCGACGGGGGTGTTTTCGAGTCGGAAGTTGGAGCAAGCCACCTACGATTCGGTGGCGTTTCGCTACCTCGCCGGCAACACGCATCCGGATCACGACACCATAGCCCATTTCCGAAAGCGGTTTTTGGAAGAGCTGAAGCCGCTGTTTGTGGAGATCTTGCTGCTGGCCCAGGCGATGGGATTTCTGAAGTTGGGCCGAGTGAGTTTGGATGGCACGAAGGTCAAAGCCAATGCCTCCAAGCACAGTGCGTTGAGCTGGGGGCACATCCAGAAACTGGAAGCGCGGCTGCGAGAAGAAGTGGACGAGTTGATGCAGCTGGCCGAGGAAGCGGATGGACGAGAAGAAACGGAAGGGATGGACATCCCGGCCGAGCTGGCGCGGCGGGAAGCACGGTTGAAAGCGATCGATCAAGCGAAGCAGAAGCTGGTCGAGCGGGCGGCCGAGCGGCAGGCGGCCGAGCACGCCGAATATGAAGGGAAGGTGGCCAAGCGGCAAGCCCAGAGGAAAAGGGGAAACAAACCGAAGGGTCGCGAACCCAAACCGCCCCGAGGAGGAATCCGAGACCAGGATCAGATCAATCTGACGGATGAAGATTCTCGGATCATGCCGGTCTCGGGCGGGGGATTTGAGCAATGCTACAACGCTCAGGCCCTGGTGGATAACGACAGTCTGTTGATTGTGGCCGTTCATGTCACGCCAAACGCCAATGACAAGAAAGAACTGAAACCGGCCCTGGCGGCGCTGCACGCATTGCCGGAGTCGTTGGGTCGGCCCCAGGAGCTGCTGGCCGACAACGGCTACTTCAGTGGTGCCAACGTGGAGCTTTGTAGCGAGCATGCGGTCCTTCCCTATATTGCGGTCGAGCGGGAAGCCCACCACTTGCCGCCGAACGAACGCTGGAAAGAACCGGAGCCACCCGGGGAAGACGCCGATGCGGTGGAGCAGATGAGATACCGGTTGAAGACCCCGGCGGGTCGAGCCATCTACGGGCAACGCAAAGCTGTCCCCGAGCCCGTCTTTGGGATCATCAAATCGGTGATGGGCTTTGCGCAGTTCTCTCTCCGAGGAGCGGAGGCGGCAGACGGGGAGTGGACTCTGGCCAGCATCGCCTGGAATCTGAAAAGAATGTACAACCTCGCCTGCCGCCAGCCGAAGCTGGCCCGTGCCACCCTCTGAAGAGGTGGGCCAGGTCGTTTCAGCGGCCAAATCACCGCCGCAGATCAGACGATTCATCGATTTCGTGCTTGGTCGTGCAAGACTTTGGATCAAACGTCAAATTTCAGAAGTGCCTGTGAGTCAAGTCCGACAGGCTGCTAGAGTTTCTATTACTCGACATATCACGATGGCGGCTCTTGTCGTGGGCTTGCTGACCTCTTGGTCTCTCGCTCAGCATGTCAAAATCGCCTTTGTGACAAGCACGACGACCAACGGGGCGATGGGGGGTCTCGCAGGGGCTGACGCCGTTTGCAATGCCCGAGCTGCGGCCGGAGGTCTAGACACCACGAGGGGCCCTTATAGGGCCTGGCTCTCAACATCAGCAGCAGACGACCCGGAGTCAACATTTGTGCAGGCAGTTGTGCCTTACGTCCTCTCAGATGGAACAACACAGATCGCTGCGGACTGGAACGACTTAGTCGATAGCACGTTGGCCACCGCGATCAGGCGAACCGAACTTGGGGGGGGACTTGGCCTCCCTAACCTGGACAGGGACACTTGCTGACGGGACGATAAATGACGCGAGCACAACATGTTCAGGGTGGACGTTGGCCACCGGGAACGGGGAGACGGGCAGTAGCACCAACACGGATTTCGGTTGGTCCGACGCTGGAACACCTCTACCCTGCTCGATCGCCTTCCCCACCTACTGTTTTCAGCAAGGGAACGTCCCCGTGCAGTTACAATCATTCACCGTCGAGTAAAGGAAGTTGCCGGGTTAAATTCACTTCGTCAAGCCGGCTGGCCAGGGGAGGCACGGGCGGTACCGCGTATCGGGCCTCACCTATCACCCACCGGAACCAGCATTGCACATACCCTCCAAGGAGTCCCATAGCTCCCCAGGCTCTTCCTCGTAAATCCGGAGCGTATGCCTCTGTGGTTATAGACCGGACCCCTGAAAAGGAAAATCCGTGTGTCTGAGCGGGTAGTTGAGGACCTCCTCTTGGTGGAGTCGAATCCTGACCAGACCGGACTGGAAGAAAATCGCTTCTTCTTCCAGCGAAACCGCCAGAAATGGCCCAGTCTCTATACGGGTTCCTTCGATTTCAGAGGGTCTGTCTTCCACCGGGCGGAAGATCTGAATGACCGTTTCTAGGGTGCGCCGTGGTAAGGCGGCGCTTTTCCCAGTGGGTGAAAGCCCCACCCGGCAACCGCTCCAGCCGGAAGCAACCGGAGCAACTATGGAGGTAACGAAATGGTTGAAGCCTCTGGTGAAGCGAGTCACGAATTGGTGACCGCGCGAGTGTGCAGGCCGTAACGTGAGTGAACGCTGAGCAAGCCTCGAAAAGGACGATGCGCAGGCCGACCCGGCTCCTAGACCGGGGAAGGCTGATACGGCTGGGGAAGTGAGCGAAGTGGGCACCCAGTCGCTGCGCCGGGGTAGTGGCGACAGCATGTACACCAGGGAAGCGCACGCAACACGGGAAGCCCCTAGGCGTGGCCAGGGATGGCCAACCGGAAGCCCGTGAGGGACAGGCCGGGCGCCTGGGGGTGGCGGAGAGGCCCGTAGTACTGAGGAAGCCGGGTAATGCCGGTGGAGGGAAGGAGCCTTAGTTCAAGACGAATGCAGGACGTAGTGAAGGGACCAGGAGATTGGGCAACCTATCAACTCCGCAAAGGGTTCAGAAACTACAGAGGGCATTACACGCGAAAGCGAAGGCTGAGCCCAGCTATCGCTTCAGCGGTGGCTGGGTGAACTGGCGCAAGACCACGGAGTTGGTGCAGCAGTTGAACCGCGCTCTGCGCGGCTGGGCGAACTACTCTCGGGTAGGGACGACCAGCCGGGCCTACCGTGCGCTCGACAGCTTCACCGCTACGCGGCTGCGCCGGTGGCTGCGCCATAAGTACAAGGTCAGGCGACGCAAGGGCGGGACGTATCCACTCTCGCACCTCTACGGGCACTTTGAGCTCGTGCGCCTGACCCAACTTGGGCGCGGCGAGCCGTGGGTGAAGGCGTGAGTCTTGTCCGAGAGCCGGATGCGGTAGTTCCGCCTGTCCGGTTCGATGAGGAGGATGTGGAAACGGAGTGATGGTCCGGCTATTGAGGCACCGCCAGACGAAAGGGGCGGTAACAGATAGGCCGAACCTTAGACCACCGCGCCACATCCTTACTCTACCGAGACTGTGTGAAAGTCCAAAACCTCTTCGATTTAGGGGTCTCTTTACCCTTCCTACGACGGAGATCGTGGCTTGCACGCGATCCTACGAAGTCAAAATTTCAAATCCGAAATCATGAATGACTTTTCACACAGCCTCAGGCGAAAGCGGTCGGTCGATTTCGATCAAATCGGACGTTGCCTGCCAGATCGCGTGCCGACCCTCAACCAAGCTTTTCCTCCTGTTTTCGATGATCTAACTCAGCCGCCTTCTCCAGGCTCAGATGACGGCTCTTTAGAAGGCTCTGCACCACGTTCTCCAGCTCGGGCGATCCTGGCTTCGTTCGGTCCTTCTCCCAGTTGACGATAGTCCTTGGGTTGACGCCTAAAACACTAGCCAGCTGCACCTGCTTGAATCCGTGCTCTAGACGGCGCTTGCGGATCCGTTGACCCAGGGTCGTAGCGGGAAAGCGGGACACTCGGAAGGTGATTCTTAGAGCTTTACGAGGGATGAGCAAGCGTGACAGTCGGGACTTGAGCTTGTGATAGACTACCGCAGCAAGAGAGAGCACCCAGATCTTGGGGGAACCTCATGTTGGATCCAGACACACTGCTGCTTATTGGAGGCCTGGTACTTGTCATCATCGGGGTGATCGGAGGGGGTCTCAAAGTCAAGGAGATTGCGGTTCCCAAGATCGGTAAGGTGGCTCAGGTGATCGCCGTCCTCATCGGACTGTGCCTGGTGCTCATGAGTTTTTGGGACCTAGGGGAACCAGAGTACCCGGAAGACGAAACCGAAGAGTTCGTGGAAGAAGCGGACAGCTTCGAATAGCGGGACGGGATCAATGTCTTTCCCTTGCCTTTGGTCGGGATAAAAAGACGGTGTGCGCTCCCGTAGTCACTCTGTTTCGAGGTAAGGTTTGCGTTCACAGGATCGTTGGCGTTCACTTACGATGTTTCCGTCTTGTTTCCGGTTGAGATGGTAAGAGCTGGTAATCTTTGGTAATCCGACCTGCCCTGAATCCCAGTCTAAACGGTTAATTTGGTAGCGTTTGGCAGGTTTTGGTAAGGGTGGAGCAACGGACTTGAAAACCGCTGTGTCCGGAAGGACACCGTGGGTTCGAATCCTACCTCCTCCGATTCAACATTCCGAGATTCCTGGGTCGTCCGATCCCGGCTTTGGAAGGCGCCGGCGCCAATGTCAGGAAAGTGACCCACTCACGAATAGGAGATAGAGCATTGTTTCTAAAGCATCTGCCCCTTTTTGGATTGATGGGTCTTTGCTTCTGGGGAAAGCTTATTACGTCGGCTGCGCTCTTGGCGGGGCCAATTCAGGTTGGGACGGCAAAACAGGTCTTTATTGACGGACGATTTCTGGGATCGAAGCAGGCTGTGGAGCTGGTTGTGAATCGTCCCCGCCCGACGGGCGAAATGCTCTTGGGGCCGGAGAAGCCCTGGGAAAGCGGTTGGATTGGCGACTACCTTTCCGTGATCCAGGAGGGTGGCCGGGTTCACATGTGGTACGACTCTTCGGACCGCGACGCTATCAATGATCCGAAGCAGGGCATGACGGGTGTCGCGTACGCTTACTCGAGTGACAGCGGAGCTACCTGGATAAAGCCCAGGCTGGGCGTGATTGAATACGGCGGCTCGGCCGAGAATAACCTGGTCATCAAGGGCGTTCACGGCTTTCACGTTTTTCGCAATCGCCCCGATGCTCCTGCCGATGAGAAGTACGTTCTCTTCTCGGGCCAACCCAACAAGCTATTCGTTTCGGACGATGGGTTTCACTGGAAGGCCAAAGGCAGCGAGCCCTTTCTCAACATGGCTGGCCATAGTGGTCTGGATTCGCAGAACGTCATGTTCTGGGATTCGCGCATCAAGCGGTACGTCGCCTATCCGCGTGTCAACCTTCCTCCCTTCAATCGAACCGTTGGACGTAGCGAGAGCCCTACCCTGGGAGACTTCCCCGATCCGGTCGTGGTCTTGCGGCGCGACAGCAAGGACCCGCTCGAGATGGACTTTTATACCTCGGCTGCGATCCAGTATCCGTTTGCCGCTGATGCCTACTACATGTTCCCGGCGGCCTACCATCACTGGCCTTCCCCACCCCACCCCTCAAATGATGGTCCGCTGGATGTGCAGTTCGCTGCCAGCCGCGATGGCATTGACTGGACGCGTCCGGACCGGCGACCCATCATCCGCCTGGGTTCCGAAGGCGAGTGGGATAGTGGCTGCATGTATGCGGGGTACGGCCTCTCCCGAGATGACGAAGAGCTTTCTCTCTACTACACTGCCCACGATGTGACGCATGGCGCTTATGTAAAACGAGGCTTCCTGGGTGGGAAAATCAACCGTGTCCTCTACAGGTTGGATGGTTTCATGTCAGTTGATGCACCCTACGAGGGGGGCAGTTTCACGACTCCCCTGATCCGTTTCGACGGCGATCGGCTGAAGTTGAACCTGGACGCCTCAGCCGGTGGCTGGATCCGCGTGGAGCTGGTGGGGGAGGACGATCGTCCCATCTCCGGTTTCACGCGCGACGAGGCAGATCAGATCCTTCGGAGCTCCGTCGCGGCAACCGTCAGCTGGAAGGGTACCACCGACCTGTCGAAGCTGAAGGGTCAACCGGTCAAGTTGCGATTTCTAATGCGCGATGCAAAACTGTTTGCATTCCAGTTTGTCCAGGGCGCTGGCTAACCTGAAACTTGAATAGTGAACAGTGATGAAGTGATCAGTAAACAGTACCGGAAACAGCTGCAGGCAACAGAGCCGCGAACGACTTGACTTGTCTGCAAGATGAGCCCAAGTTCCGAGGAGAGAGCCGGACAACAGCAAGATCTCTGTTGACCCCGAAAAGTTCCGTTCTCGAGTGGGGCCAGCATCGCTGGGGGTCCCACGAATCTTGGGGTTGGCGCAGAGGTTTGAGACGCTGGAATGGGGGCGTGGCGCTCGCCAGGAGCAGATATGTTGATTGCCAAGTTGATTGATGTCTATACCTTGATAGTCCTGTTGTCCGTCATTGTTTCTTGGATCAACTTGCCTCCCTATCACCCCGTAGTGAGGTTTTGCGGTACCTTGACGGAACCCGTGCTGGCTCCTATCCGGAGAGCGATTGGTCCAGTTGCTGGCCTGGATTTTTCACCCCTCATCCTGCTAATCGGGCTACAGCTGCTCCGGCGAATCCTGCTTTACTAGCCACCCGTTGGTTCTGGACGATCGAAACGAGGAGTATCCGATGCAACGATTCTCAATGACGTTTGCTCACAGAACCGCCTTGGCAGCGATCCTTCTCCTGTTTATCCCCGCCCTTCCTGCCGCCGATTCCGTTTGGATAAAGCGGAATGGGTATGAGCAGCTGCGGCAGGGGGTGGCGACCGACGGTGGGCAGAATCTGTACGTCTCGCGTAAAGGCCGCATCCAGACCATCAATCGGCAGGATCTGAACCTCGACGGTGAGCTGGATCTGGTATTCACCCAGGACCATGATAACGTCTATGCCCCTGACTCCCTCATCTACTGGGGCGGCCCCGAGGGATTTCACTCGCTGCTGCCGGAGATGTGGCAGATGCGTGCGCCCTTTTCGGTACTGACCTGGCTGGATAAGGGAAGGTCCAGAATAACCCGCCTGCCTACCATGGGCGGGGGCCGGTCCAAGATCGCGGACCTCAACCTCGACGGTCATCTCGACCTCGTCTTCGCCAACTTCATGCACAATTATCGCTCCGATCAACAATCCCTGATCTATTGGGGCAGCGATGCGGGACTATCGCCCTCCAACCGCACGGAGCTGCCCACCTTTCTGGCCAGTGGCGTTGCGGTTGGTGATCTCAATGGAGATGGTCTACCCGAGGTGATACTCTCCAATCGCGGTGACGAGCGGGGCGAGACCTGGGGATATCGTCTTCACCTCGAGTCTTATATCTATTGGGGAAGCGCTGACGGCTACAAACCAACCCGACGAACGTCAATTCCCTCGATCAGCGCCGCAGACATTGCCAGCGGGGATTTCAACGGAGACGGCTCTCTGGATCTGGCAGTGGTCAACCTGAACCGAGAAGAGCAAAGTGCCTTCATCTACTTCAACGATGGCGAGGGCGGATTCCCGGTGGAAAAGCGGCAACATCTGACACGAGACCAACTCCGCCTGGAAGAATCTGGTGGAGGCAGGTTCGGGAGTTACCAGGGCATGCAGAGCCTGTTAACTGCCGATCTCAACGCCGACAGATTTTTGGATCTCGTGGTTGGCGGAACCCACAAGAGCATCGTCTACTACGGCACTTCAGCGGGTCTGGACGTCGAGAGGGCGATCGAACTACCTGCCGAAAACTGCAAAGGGATCACGGCCGCCGATCTGAACCGGGACGGTAGACCCGAGATCGTCATTGCCAACGAGGGACATCGTTCCAACGTGCCGGCTAAGGGCACTACCCAGTCAACTATCTACTGGGCGACAACAACCGGATTCGATCCGCACAAACGGACCCATCTCCCCACACTGGGAGCCACCACGGTCCAGGTCGCCGAATTGAACGGCGACGAGTTTCCCGATATTCTCTTCGGCAACGGCCATGATGATCGCTTCAGCGATGTTCCTTCTTACATCTATTTGGGAGGCCCCAACGGATACTCCGCTCATCGGCGCCAGGAGCTGACGGGATTCGGGACGATTGGAAGTGGCGTCGCAGATCTGAATCGTGACGGCTGGCCCGATATTCTCCTCGTCAGCCATCTGAGTGGAAAGCAGGGCACACTGCCCGCGGTGGTGTTCTGGGGCAACACTGCCCAGCACTACTCCAGCGCTTCCTCTACCGTCCTGGACATACGTCCGAATATGGAGTTCAGTCTAGCCGACATGGATGATGATGGATTCCCAGACATTGTTTTTCTCGGAGATCGTCCCCGCTCATCAGAGGCAATCGTGGTGTGGGGCTCAGCCCAGGGGTTTGACCCGGAGGATCGCACGCAGCTCCCGGTCAGCGGTGCCCAGAGCAACAATGTGGCGGATCTGAATCGTGACGGCTACCTGGATATTCTCTTCACCGCAGCCGGGAAACGACGCAAGGGGCGTCAGCACAATCCCCAGGCTGTCATTGTGTGGGGAAATGGAACCCGACTGGAGAACGCCCAGACAAGTGAGTGGGAGTTAGCGTCGACAGGCACAGAATCGAACGCAATTGCCGATCTGAACAAGGATGGATACCTCGACCTCATCTTCCCGCTTCATCACTCCAATCAGTCCGAGATCTGGTATGGAAACCGCAGGGGCTATCAGCGTCCAAATAGCAAACTGCTCCGCGCCAATGGTGCCCCTCATGCCGTTGTTGCCGATCTCGACCGGGACAGCTGGCTCGATCTGATCTTTACCAACTCCGTCGACCCCGAGCGCTTTACCGTGAACACTGCCACCCTGATTCACTGGGGCGGGCCTGATGGATTCAGCAGCAGCCCTCCGACCGAGCTCGAGGGCTACACTTCGCTGGACACCACTGTCGCTGATCTCAACCGGGATGGCCATCTGGATATCGCCATGACCAACTACCGATCGGATACCAACCGCAAGCATCCCACCTTCGTCTATTGGGGCGATGGAAGTCGTGGATACAGTGCGAAGCGGAGACAGCTGCTGAAAACGGCCTCGGGGGCGGGGGTTGACGCACTCGATCTGAACCGTGACGGCTGGCCCGAACTCATCATTTCGAATCACCAGGAGAACTTCGATCATGGGGCGGCTGGAACCGACATCCTCTGGGGCGACCCCAAGGGCTACTCGCGTTCCCGCCGGACGAATCTTCCAACCGTAGGGGTCCACCTCGACTCGATGGTCGATGCCGGGAATGTCTACGACCGCAGATATCGTTGGGGGTACGAGTTCGACCCGGTCGAAGCTCCCCAGGATGTCTCCTTCAAACAATTGCACTGGATCGGAAAGGCAAGCCTGGGCACGCGACTCGAGTTCCAGGCGAGGAGCGCCGCCGACAAGGAAAGCCTGCGGGAGGCTACCTGGCAGGGGCCAAGTGGATCGGAATCGTTCTTCACCGAGTCACCTGCAGCTCTGAACGGGGTCGCCGCCGACCATGACTGGCTGCAGTATCGGGTGTACCTTACGTCGGTGGACGGCGGCAATACACCCTACCTCGAGGAGGTTTCCATAGAGTGCAAATGAGGGATTGGAATCAGCGTCCGAGACAGACCCACTAGTGGAGGAATCCCGATGAAGTCACAGAAGATCACCCGCCGCGATGTGCTGAAGAAGGCTCCAGTGACAGCCGTGGGTGTTACGGCGTCTCGACGGATCCTGGCAAGTGCGGCTGTTGGCACCGGGGCCGGGGCTGCATCCAGCCGAAAGATTCGCATGGGTGTCGTCGGGGGTGGATTCGGAGCCAAGTTTCAGTGGCATCAACACCCCCACTGTGTGGTGACTGGGGTCAGCGACCTGCGGCCCGATCGGCGCAAGCGCCTACAGGAGCGATTTCACTGCGACGCAGTGTACGATTCCATGGAAACCATGCTCAAGGAGACCCGGGACCTGGACGCCGTGGCCATCTTCACCGAGGCGCCCAACCACGAGAAACACGTCAGGATGGTAATGGAACGCGATCTGGACGTGATCTCAGCCGTGCCAGTCTGCTTGACCCTGGAAGAGGCGGCACGACTCAAGCAGGTCAAGAAGGCCACAGGCCGCAAGTATATGATGGCCGAGACCAGCTACTACCGCCACTACTGTATCGCAGCGCGCGAATTGCAGGAGGCGGGAGCCTTCGGCGAGCTCTTCTACAGCGAGGTCGAGTACTATCATCCCCACATCGGACGCCGGGTCTCGCCGCTTTCGTTCCATGAAGGCAAGCGTACCTGGAGGTACGGATTTCCTCCCATGCTCTATCCGACCCACTCCACAGGCTTTCTCATCGGTGTGACGGATGAACGCTTCACCCAGGTGTCCTGTCTGGGTTGGGGCAACCCCGACAACCCCGCCTTGAAAGACAATGTCTACAACAGTCCCTTCAACGCTTCGTCGGCGATGTTCCAGACCGACCGGGGGCATTTCTGCCGCTGCAACGTGTTCTGGGACGGAACGGCACACGGCGAGCGGGCTCAGTGGTTCGGCAGCAAGCTCACGTTCTATATGCCAGGCTCGGGCGGCCAGCCCTTCCGCCTGCAGGGGCCTGAGGCTCCCGAATGGAAAGAGATTCCCGAGTATCGGGACCGGCTCCCCGAGGGCATGGACTACGAGAGCGGCCACGGTGGATCCCATCCCTTCCTGACCCTGGAGTTTGTCAACTCCCTGCTAGAAGACCGGGAACCCGTTATCGACCTGGAAAGATCGCTAGCCATGACCGTCCCGGGAATCGTGGCCCACCGCTCGGCTCTGGAAGGGGGCAGGCAGCTGAAAATTCCCGGCTACGACGAGATCTGAGTGGTAGGGTTCTTGCGTGGCTTCGGTCTCCAGGCCGAAGTCTTGACCCAGGGCGGCCCGGAGGCCACCCCCACAAGGGTGAGCAGTAGGACTGCAAGCTCTCTCTTGCCTAACCTCAGTAAAGCGCAATGGCGCGACCTGGACCGCCGTGGCCGTTCTTGATTTTCACTGCAGCGAACAGGAAGTATGCCTTTTCGGGTACCTCTCCCAGGTTGGTGAGGAACTCCACGCCAGCCATTCCCTTGTTTCCCAGCGCCCAATAGGTCATCAATGCTCTCTGCGGATCGACACCGCCCAGCGATGGACCATCCGTAGCGACGCAGCGGATTCCCTTGCCGGCAAGGTAGACGATAGCGTCGGGTCCAGGAGCAGGCCAGCCCTCACTCTTTCCCCTCAGAGGATCCAGCATGCAGGCGTTTCCTTCGTTGTGGGGCTTGAAGGTTCTAGTTACGTGTCCGCTCTGGAATAGGACGATATCGCCAGGGCGGAGATCCCCGCTCAGCTTCTCGTATTTCTGGATGTCGGCGGGTGTAATCTCCGGCGATGCAGGCCATCGAGAAGCGTCCACGGAACCCACCAAATGCCTGACGTCGATTACCCGAGCGGGCCCGAAGGTCTGGGAGAGCGGGACCTTCTCGGTGGTCACGGCACTGCTCAACCGGGCACCGTACTTCTTCTCGAATTGCTGTAGCCAGTTTTGCACTTGTGCCGAGTAGTTGCTGTTGTCGAATCCTTCCCCGGGAAGGGCGTATACAGGTGGCACCAGGTGCGTTCCCGCATGGCTGTCTAGAATATGGGTGTGCTGGTAGATGTCCAGTGTGGGCGCATACCAGAAATCTACCTTATAGTAGGGGTGTCGATGATTTCCAGCTTGGAATCCCGGCCAGGTCACCGGCAAATCGGGGGTCAGCGTCACAGAAAGGTCGACAACCCGCTTCCTGTGCGCTGAATTGATGAGCCGCTCAGCGAGCGGATCTCCTACCACAGCGAACGCCCGGCCTTCTCCATAAGGTGCACCCGCGTGCTTGGGGCCAATCATGCAGTAGAAGGATCCAGTCGGAGGCAGCTGTCCCAGGCCCGTAGCTCCCTCGGTCCAAATCATTCCATGTTTAAGCCCTGCGTAGTGAGTGGGTTCAGCAAGATCAGGGACCGGACCCATGCTGGGACTGTCGGTTGCCAGGTTTCTGACCCCACGGCTGGCCAGATATTCCATGCAGTCAGGACTGGGATCAGGCCACGCTGGAGTTTCCCCCTCGACTGCCGAGGCAATGAATCGACGGCCTTCGGGGTAAGGTTTGTAGTAACGATCACTGTACCCAGAGCGGAACAAAACCACATCGCCCGGCCCGAGAGGGCGATGCTCGCGTTCCCAGGCCTGGATGTGCTCCTTTTCGATGAGTGCGCTGTGGCCCTTCGCCGCAGCGTCGCGAAGCGACCTCAGATCGATGACGCAGGCTTCACCACCAAACTGCCAGGCAGGGACCTTATCGGTGAACATGTGGCCAAAAGGGCCCGAGTTGGGCAGACCCAGTTCGGGCCGAGCCACTGAGTGTGGAGGCACGTCGAGCTGCGTGCCGGTGTTGCCATCGATCGTCAGGATGTCACTGTTGTAGGCGCTCGCCGGACCTATCTTTCGGTAGTGGTTGATCTGGAACTGCGGGAATCTGGGGTGTGGCCAGGTACACGGAAGCTCCTGCGCGACCATCAGGGTCAGGTCTATGACCTCAGCCTTCGCGATTTCGCCCACTATGCCGAACAACAACGCTGGCAGCAGCAAGAGCAAAGCAGGGGTGTAGGGAACGCGACGTCTGGCAAAGAATTGAAATGATGTCTTCATGAATCTCCTAGGTTGCTTTCGCGATCAGCTTGCGCACCCCATTCTCATAGCGCACATCATAGTTCGTCGCCGGCACCGGAACGCTGCGCATCGCCAGCTCTGCCGTACTCACCAGCGGTTCGGAGAGGGTGAGTAACTCGTCCAGAGACTGTTGAGGCGTCTTGTCGGTGGTGTCCAGATCAATGAACCCTCTGCCCTGGGTGAGTAGAGATTTCTCGACCTCTTCGCCGAATCTCTGCTTGAGACCGGCAATGTCCGCTTCCCGAATAATCTGATACTCGTGCGGATGATCCCGCATCCGCCGACGTATGCTGTCATCGTCGGCAGTCACGTGGATCAGGATCAAACCCGGCAGATCCTCCTTGAGCAACTTGGCCTCGTACTGACGTTGGAACTGATACCAGTAGCCCGGGTAATAGGGACTAGCCGGGTCCGAGCCGTAGACGGATGTATAGATCGCCTCTTCGATATGCCATCCGGCCAGTAGGACATGCTCGTAGGACTTGAGGATGTTGATGTGGTAGTGGATCTGCATACGCTGAGTCCGCTCCTTCACGTCGTCAGGAAACTTCAGAGCTAACTCGCGAGATGCCGGACTCAGTTCCGAGTCAGGAATGGTGAAGTGGTCGTCGAGATGTGGATGGAGCTTCAAGCGGCGGTAGTACGCGTCCAGAAGCTCAATCAGCGTTGATTTGCCGGCGTATTCGATGCCGACGAGGATGGCTCGCATGTATCTGTCCTTTTTTCGGGCCCGACCCTACGACCCCGGCGCAATCCAGGGATAGGCTAGAATCAGGCCTGCCCATGCCACCAGGGGGAGGAGACAGAGGGCGGCCTTTGCCAGCACTCGACTTCTTGAGTCCTCACCCTTGATGAACCAGCTGGCCAGGCAACCTGCGAGCAGGTTCACGCTCAATGCCAGCGGACTGATCCACTGAAAGCTGATGGCGGTGGTATCGACTTGTGTCTTGGCGGCAAGCACTTCGTAGAAGCTGCCGGAAAAAGCGATTAGGATTGCCGTCACCATTCCATAGATGGCACCGACGGCGACTCCGGCCGGTTTCGCAAACCGGATGAACATGGCGAAGAGGAACAGTCCGAAGAGAGGGGTCACGAGAAGGTTCGTGGTCCTCTGGGTCATCGCAGTGAAGTTTCCGGGCACCATTCCGACGAAGGAACTGCCCACGACGACAATGGCGCCCACCACCAGGGCCAGCAGTTGGGCAGAGCGGACGTGTCCCTTCTCGGTCTTCGGTTTCAGGCCGAACCGGTCCAGAAAGTCGGTCATGACGACGGCGGTTATGGAGTTCACTCCCGAGTCAATGCTGGACATGGCGGCCGCGAACATAGCGGCGACGACCAGGCCGGTGACGCCTGCAGGCAGGTGAAAGGAGACAAATCGGGGAAAGATCTGGTCGCCATTTGCGACCAGGCTGAGATGGTTGGGGAGCTCCTCGGGGCGCTGCTGAAAGTATCCCATCAGGGCAAAGCCTACCAGTACCAGGGTCGATGCAACGATGGTCCCGGTGCACATCTGAGTCAGGTAGGCACGGCGGGCGGAAGAGGCATCTCGGGTCGACATAAAACGCTGAATACTGACTTGATCTCCGCCGGCCGTACAGATCTGCCAGATGCTGGCGCTCAACACCGTTCCAAAGAGCGTTACCCGCATCCTGGGGTCGATGCTGAAAAGAGGCTGGGTGTCCCAGGTCGGTTGCCAGGAGGTCGGGAACCAACTCAGCCCCCCCAGGTCCCAGGTGACCATCCCGATAACCATCCAGGCCCCACCGAGCAACAGGCTGGCCTGCATGAAATCCGTAATGACAACTGCGCCCAGGCCTCCCAGGGAGGTGTAGATGACCGAGACGAATCCGGTGGTCAAGACCACGAGTGGGATCCATTCATCGCCCACTCCCAGCATGACCGTCATGGCCTTGGCAGCGATGTAGACCAGGAGAGACATCCACACCAGGCGCATGGCGATGAACATGACCGATCCGAGCAGTCGGATGCCCAGACCCAGCCGCTCCTCCAGGAGCTCGTAGGCACTGGTCACGCGTTGCTTCATATAGATGTGAAGAAAGAGGTGGGAGACGAAAAGGTAGGCGATCGGATAGGCGCAGATGTTCGCGGCCGTGGCGAACGGGCCTTTGCCGATCGTTTCGCCAGGCATTGACAGGTACGAGATGGTACTCAGTAGCGTGGCGAAGAGAGAGACGCCTACCAGGAAAGGGTTCATCGCGCCGCTGCCGACGAAATACTCCTGGACGTTCTGCTGCTTGCGGCTAAAGAACCAGCCCAGTCCGATGGTGGATAGGGCGTAGATGACGACGATTATCCAATCAATCGTCGCAAGGCCACCTGATGTTCCCTCCATAATGAGCGTCGTACTCTACCACGACCGAAGCGAGGGGTCATTCATCTCGGAGCTGGCGGGCTGCCTCCGCCATCGCGCGCAGCTTGAGATACGCCTCGTCAGGGGGGATAGGATTGGAGTGAGAGGGTGCGAAGCCGCAGTCGGGGTTGAGGGTGATTCGCTCGCGGTCAACGTAGCGGCAGGCCTCCCTGACCATGCTGACGATCTGCTCGGGTTCGGGTATCTCCGCAGCCCGAACGTCGACGCAGCCAAGCCCCAGCTCCAGGTTCTCCGGAAAGTTGGTCAGTACGTCGAGGGAGCCGGCGTTGGGAAGTGCGAACTCCATAACCAACTGTGAGACCTTGAGGTTGTCGAGGAAAGGAAGCAGGTAGGAGTAGTCGCCCCGAAATCCCGTCTGGCGGTTGTAGTGGGCCCGACAGAAGTGAACGCCGGTCTTGACCTTCAGTCCGTCGACCACCCGGTTGATGGCGTCGATGCTCAGGTGGATCTCTCGCTCCACCTCGGCGAAGTGACTTCGGTAGTCCTCGTCCACGAAAAGCGAGAGCCAGGGGTCGTCCAACTGGATGAAGTGTACGCCAAGGTCCTGGAGACGGCGACACTCCTCCTTCAGAATCGGCAGGATTGCTTCCAGAAAATCCTCTCGAGTGGGGTAGGCGTCGCGCGAGAAATCAGGATGCCAGAGACGCCTGGCCAGGATGTAGGGGGAAGGCAAGGTCACCTTGGCCTGACAAGAGGTGTTGGCCAGGAGGAATCGGGTATCTTCCAGTACCAGCGGTTGGTTGTATTGGATCGGCTCCACCACGGCCGGATACCGCAAGGGTGATTTGGCCTCCGAGGGCGCCAACACTTGTCGGGATCTGGGGTTGAAATAGTTTCCGTCATCAAGAATGGCCGATCCGTCCAGTGCATCCCTTTCGAATCCGGAAACCCTCTGGGCGAAGATCTTGACGTAACTCTCGCGCCGATACTCTCCGTCTGTGATGATGTCGATTCCGGCCAGGTCCTGGAGCTGAATTGCGAAGAGAACCGCGGTGTCCAGACGCCGCTGAAATTCTTCTTCGCCAATCCCTCTGTCCCACCGGCTTTCGAACAGGTCCAGGACCCATTGAGGCCGCGGCAGGCTGCCGACGACGGTGGTTGGAAACAAGGCAGGGTGATTCATGACATACTCCTGTGTGCTAGCCAGACTGGATCATTGTTTCGGCGAGAGCGAAGACACTGGAGCTACGATCTCCCCCGATACTGCTTCGCCAGGTTTCCACTGGGTAGGGGGTTCCGGGAATCGGTGATCCATCTAGCTCCACCGAGGTTTCGTCACAGAAGAAGAGCAGCGAGAAAAACTCGGTGCCCTCCCGAAACGGACCATAGGAAATGACTGGTGGCTCCTTGACGGTCCACCGCGCAACCACACGATGCCCTTCCGTCTCCACTGTCCAGCTGGGGAGATCGTGGGTGGCTCCCTGCCGCTCAAAGCTGGCCGAAACGATCGGGCCGTCGGGCGAGGGCGCGGTTCCCAGCTTGAAGAAATGCTCGTTGATCCATTCGCCGACTCCGGGATTGTCGGTGCAGACAAGATTGATTCCTGCTGCCGGTACGAACAGATGTAGGGAGTTGCCTTCGCCGGCCCCGCTGTACCGGGTGTGGTAAAGGCTGAAACGGGCGTTGGGTGTTTCTGAACCTTGAGACTTGATCACATTGATCCAGTGTTCTCCCGACCACACCAGCTCTCCCGAGTTCAGAGAGAGTTCTTGCATTGTCCTTCTCCTTCGCGCAGCCATGATCGTAAGTTTGCGGTCCTTCGAGCCAAAGGGCTCGTAAATACAAGAATACTTCGGCCGGGAGACCAAAGCTACGTTTGCCACCCGAGTGAAGGGCGTCCCTACAATCGCCCAACCGCAGAGCGGTGGGTTGATGTGGCTTCGGTCTCCAGGCCAAAGTATTACCTTCGAGCCTAGCTCGACGGACAGCGCTTTGGGGCCAAGGTGTGGCCTCAATCTGTTTCATCTCAGGGAATGAACCGGGTGGTGGTATGTGATAGAACGAGCAGGAGGGTACATAGTCATCCGCAGAGGTCTTCGTGAAACTACTGCTCACTGTCGGCGCTCACCGTCTTCCACAGTACCTTGCAGACGCCCTCTGCTCGGATCACGAGATAGTCCTCACCGATGATGATTTTCACCAGACAGCTCACGCCTTCGTCCCCTGTGACCTGGGCCACGACGACGCGACGCGACGGCTGACTCGGGGAGTGGATAGCATCATCCACTTCGGCTGGGTTGATCCCGAAGAGGATGCCTCTCTGCAGCTGGATCGTCAGACGCGCCGGACCTTCAATCTTCTCAGCGCCGCTTGTGAAGCTGAGGTGTCGCGGCTGATCTATCTGAGCTCGCTCGACCTGATGCACGGGTATCCCCAGGAGATGAAAGTCACTGAGCGATGGCGGCCGGTTCCCACCACAGATCCCGAGACGCTGGCACCCTATCTGGGGGAGTTCGTTTGCCGCGAGTTCGCACGGGAGCGCAAGCTTCAGGTGGTCTGTCTCAGGCTGGACGAAGTGATGTGGGAACAGGTTGCTGGTGCTCCGCCCTGGGGCCTTCATCCACAAGATCTGGAGCAGACGGTCAGGAGAGCCCTGGTTGCGAATCTGCCCCCCTATTCGGTCTTTCACATTCAGTCGAAGGTGCCCGGGCAGCGCTACGACACAGAGGAGGCTGAGAGGGTTCTGGGTCTGGAGCTCTTTCAAGACCAGGGACAATCAGGATGAGGGTTTTGATTCTGGGAGCGACCGGCTATCTAGGTCCGCACGTGGTGAAGGCGCTCGAAGGCAAACATGTGCTTCGTCTGACCGATATCAAGGAACCTTTTTCGGACGAACACGAGTATCTTCAAGTAGATGTTTCCGATCCGGAGCAGGTTCTGCATGCTGCGGAGGGAATGGACGCCATCATCAATCTGTCCGTGCTGCGCTGGGATCGCAAGCTGGCTTTCGACGTGAATACTCGGGGGACCTACAATGTCCTGACCGCGGCCAGTACCCACGGGATCCGCCGGGTCATCAACACCGGTCCCTTCTACGCCGTCACTGGAAATGAGACCTGCGAGCCCTTTGATTTCGGAATGCATCCGGACATGACGCCGCGTCCCGGCACGCTCTTATACGCTTTGAGCAAGGGCCTGGGGGAGGAGATTTGCCGGGTCTTCAGCGATAACCACGATCTGTTTGTGATGTCGTTCCTCTTCTACCACTTTCGCTACGGCAGCCGTCGACCGGACGACGAATCCTACTTCGTACCCTTCACCGTTACATGGGAGGATGCAGCCGCCCTGTTTCCACTCGCCCTCAGAATCCCACTGGAGGATCTACTCTCCCGCTACGAGTCCTTCTTCGTCTCGGCGGACTTCCCCCACGGCCAGTTCTCAAACGAGAAGGTGAAACAGGTCTTCGGCTGGCAGCCTTCCCATAACTTTGAGGATTTCTGGAAGCGGTAGAAGTGTCTGCTTTCTACTCGGAGTCGGCCTCATCTTGCCGACATTCCAGGACGCCAGGCGTCGAGCCAAAGCCTCGGAAGAACAAGACTTCGGCCGGGAGACCGAATTAGTCGGTGCCTTGGACGTGGGAGATTCCAATTGAAGTTTCAGGCTAGTTACGCTCGGCCAGAAGGCGCCGTCTGAGTTCTCTGTGAATCTCCGCAAACTGAAGGATAAAACGGCGATGCTCGCTATTCTTCCAGTCGTAGAGCTCGAAGGACCACCACCAGATTCCCTCGGCTCCCCCGGTCAGAGCGGTCGACGCCATCTCAAGAAGGACTTCCTTGGGGGGGCGCGGATCCGATTCGACCGGAATCTCAAGGTGGAGGTGCTTGGTTGCGTACTGGTACCAATCACCGCGGCCGTGGCCTTGAAGCACCATCCAGACGGGACGGCTTCCCGCCAGTGTCAGGGCTTTTGATGTGGCGCGCTCGACGTAGCGTTTCCAGTCGACACCTTTCTTGTAGGGGTAGATGTCCAGTCCGAACACCGACGAAAAAGGAAGAAACTGGCGAATCCATCTGGTTTCAGCAGAAGCCGCATCCACATGAAAGATGCCTTTGCTTCCGCATGCCTTGAGGCGATTGTAGGCAGACTGAAATCGTTTGACTGAGGGCTGGCGCGTAGGCCCCTCCAGGGGAAAACGATAGCCAGGTTCATCCGGGGCGTAGGCGCCCGCGAACGAGGGATGAGAACAGCCGGCCTCGAGGACGGCGTCCAGCCAATCCTCGGGAATCGCGTCCGGCTGCCAGCTGTCGAAAACCAGCCGAATGCCCAGCTCAGCAGCCCGATCCAAGTCCTTGCGCCACTGTTCGGAGTTCAGTTTTGGGCTCCGCCAATACAGCGTATGCGTGAAGCCTAGATCTACCAGAAGCTGGAAGTATTCGATGTCCAGGTTGCGGGGAGCGCTCCAGGAACCGAAGACGGGCGGGCGATCAGCGGAACCTTCTCTGTCAGGTGCTCCCGGGTCTTTCTGGCTCGGCGCCAGGCAGAAAAAGAGGGGAATCAAGGCGAGGAAGGACAAGCGTCTAGCCAGGATCGAAAGCCGGCGACCCTCAGCGAGGGCCACTTCAGTCCAGATCCCAGGGGCGGATCGGATCGTCTAACTCGTCTTTGGATTTCAAGGCCTCTCGAAACTTTTCCTCGAGACCCTGCTGACGTTCCTTTTCATCTACGAAGGCCTTGTCGAATAACTCTGCCGCCTTCTGTTTACGGTCCTCTACGTCCTGGACCGCATTCTCGAACGAGTAGTCCAACTTTTTCTTCTCGGAATGGAGAACCAGCCCTGTCTTGGTATTCACCAGCAGACTGGCCTGGCAACAGGGGCACTCGACTTTTACGTTCTTTGACTCCGGCATAGCGACACTATTCTAACAGGCCAGATCGCGATCCACGAAACCCAGTTTAAAGCCGGGCCAGCTGCTCTTGAACCCTGGGATCCGAAAGCAGCTCCTGCACGCGAAACAGACGCAGAAAGGGATAATCGCTGAGGTTCTCTTCCGCTCCCTGCTCTCGATCGACCAGACAGATCACCGCGACCACCTCGTACCCCTGAGCCTCAGCTCTTTCTATCGACTTCAGGGCGGATGCAGCCGTCGTGCACACGTCGTCGAAGATGACGATCCGGGATCCCTTCTTGCCTTCGAAACCCTCTATGTAAAGCTGGGTTCCGTGTTTTTTCGCCTCTTTGCGCACTATGAATGCGGGAAGGGGCGTGTAGCGATCTCTTTCGGCGAAGCTTACAGCTGCTACTGCTGCCACCACCGGGTCCGCCCCCAGAGTGAGCCCTCCAATCGCCGCGGCTTCGACTTGATTCTGTGCCAGCTCATCCAGGACTAGACGAGCGCACAAATAGGCACCCTCTGGGTCGAGGGTGGTTTTCTTGGCGTCGATGTAGTGTGTGCTTGTCATCCCCGAAGTCAGTGTGAAGTGGCCGATTTGCAGCGATCGCGTGATCAGTAGCCTGCGTAGGTTCTCTCTGATCTCGTTCATCTGGATTCCACGCAAAGTATACGTCATTCCGAGCGGGAGAATTGACAAGGAATGTCCCGGTGCCAGGCGCAGCAGAGATCGCTATCGACAATAGATGTTGATACCATGAAGAACCTTGCCGACGAAGAGGGAATCGCCCCCAAAGGGGCGCCATTGGCTGTCGCAGCTTCGCCAGGTTGGCCCCGGTGCGATCGTGGCATCAGCAAGTATTGGTGCCGGGGAGACCGTTTTGGCGGTGCGTGCCGGTGCCTGGGGCGGCTACGACCTCCTTTGGTTGATTCTCGTCGCAACCATAACCAAGTCATTTCTGACCCTCTATCTGCTTGGACGTTACGCGGCTGTCTCGGGCCAGAGCGTGGCAGAGAAGCTGATCGAATTTCCCGGCCCCAGAGGTTGGCTGTTGTGGCTGATACTCGGTCTTGAAGCTGTCGTAGCACCCTTCGTTTTCGTCGTCATCGCCGTTCCCAGCGGTCGCCTGATGACAGAGATTCTGGCTTCGGGCGGACTCGTGCTCTCTTACAAATGGCTCGCGATCGCCTTCGTCACCATGGCGATCCTGGCCGGTATTTTTCAGCGTTACGAGACCCTTGAGAAGTCCCAGGCAGCCGTTTGTCTCGTGCTTCTGGTCTGCACCATGCTGGCCTCCATCCTGGTCCAACCGGACGCCGGGGCGATATTTAAGGGCTTCTTGAGTTTCGGGTATTTCCCTGCCTATCCGGCGTGGCTGCCGTTGGAAATCAAGTCCCGAAGCAGACTATTGGAGATGGCTTCGGTCTTCGGCTATGCCGGAAGCATCGCGATGAACTACATCGTTTATTCCAATTGGGTCTTGATCAAGGGGTGGACGGCTGGTCGGTCCGGATCGGATCTCAAGCGCGCGCTCAAGCCCCTCAAACTGGACGTCTTCTTTACCGCCACTTTGATCCTGCTTGTCACTGCTGCCTTCATGATCGCCGGAGCAGCAATCCTTGCACCCAGCCAGAAGATCCCGAGGGGATATGATCTCCTCACCGAACAGGCTCATATCTTTGCCCAGATCTCACCGCTCATGATTCCTCTCTACTACCTGATCATTCTCGCGGCCCTCTGGGGCACCCTCAACGCGCTTCCAGAGATCTATGGAAGGGGAGCCCATAGCCTCCTGCAGCAGCTGCTTCCGAAAGGAAAAGATCTCAGCTATTCACGCGTCATGAAAGTCTTTGGATTTACCCTGCTGGTCTTGACCTGGGTCTTCATCTGGACCGAAACGACACCCATCGTCATGATCGATCTGGTGGCGCTTTTCAGCACCAATATCGGCGTTGGATTGACTTGTATCGCCGCCGTCTGGCTTGATGGGCAGCTGCCGCCGGAGCTGCGCACGGGCAGACCTATCCGTTGGGCCGGAATCGCCGCCGCCGCCGTCATCTCTTGCATGGCCGTGATCTCGGCCTGGGCGGTGGTGATGCGCTATCTGTGAACGGTGTGCAGCGGACCAGGTATGAATCGTTGATTTGAATCCTGCATCTTACTAGAGGTAGGAGACCCACTGGAGCATTGAAGAGTACGCTAGGAAAGGATGATCTAATGGCCTTCGATAAGCGGTTCAATCCGGATGAGCTCAAACAGCTATTGCAGAATAAATACGGCACCGGGGTGCGGGTCGAGGTCTTTCCCAAAACCCAGGGAGACGAGACCGACGAGGGAGACGGAGAGGAACTCCAGTCCACTCAGAGAATCGATTTCCAATATAAGCCGAGCGAAATCAAGGAGTATCTCGACCGCTATGTGATCCAGCAGGACGATGCAAAAAAGGTGCTGGCTACGGCGATTTGCGATCACTACCACCACATCCAGAACTGTCAGGAATCCGAAGATTGCCGGGACTACAAGAAGCAGAACATTATCTTGATCGGTCCCTCGGGAGTAGGCAAGACCTACCTAATTCAGAATATTGCTCGACTGATTGGCGTGCCCTTCTTCAAGGCCGACGCGACGAAGTACAGCGAAACCGGCTACGTCGGTGGAGACGTAGAAGATCTGATCAGGGAACTGGTCCATCAGGCCAAGGGGGATATCCAATTAGCCGAGTACGGGATCGTCTACCTGGATGAGATCGACAAGATCGCCTCACCTTCGAACAGCCTTGGGAGAGATGTCAGTGGGCATGGGGTCCAAAGAGGTTTGCTCAAACTATTGGAAGAGACCGAGGTGCCCCTCAAGTCACCTACGGACATCGCCAGTCAAATGCAGGCATTCATGGAAGTCCAGGCTGGGGGAAAGCCCGAAAAGAAGACAATCAACACCAAGCACATTCTCTTCATCGTCAGCGGTGCTTTCACCGGTCTGACGGACATCATCAAGAAGCGCCTGGGTGCGAAGAGGATCGGCTTCATGGGAGAGAAAACCTCCCAGGAACAACAGCGCTTTCTGTTGCAGAAAGCTCGCTCCGTCGACTTCATCGACTACGGCTTCGAGTCTGAGTTCATTGGACGGCTGCCGGTGGTAGTGCACTGCAATCCGCTGGAGGTACCGGATCTTTTCAGAATCCTGAAGGATTCGGAAGGTTCTCTGCTGAAACAGTACAAGAAGGACTTTCTAGCCTACGGGATCGATGCTTACTTCCAGGACGAGGGGATCAGGGCCATCGCCGAACGAGCGGCCCTGGAAGAGACCGGCGCTCGAGGCCTGATCACCGTTTGCGAGCAGCTCTTCCGGGAATATAAATATCAGCTGCCGGATAGCGAGGTAGGAAATCTAGTGGTGGGCCGGGAGATGGTAGAGGATCCGCCGCTGAAGCTGGCGGAACTGCTGGCAAATCCCAACCTCTATCGGGAAGACGTGCTGCGCTTCAGGCTAGAGAAGTTTGAGAGAGAATTCAGCGATAACTACGATGTCGAAATCACGTTTACGCCGGATGCGGCCGAGCTCCTGGCTTCGCGGGCGTCCGCCGATGGGCGAGACATTCTGGACTATTGCCGAGAGCTGTTTCGCGACTACGAGCATGGAGTCAAGCTATTGAAAAAGAGCTCACGCAAAGAACCCTGGGTGTTCGATGTCGATGTAGTCTCCGATCCATCAGGATCCCTGGAACGCTGGATCAAGGAAGCCTATCATTGACTAGAGGCCTCCATTTTGGCCGCCGCACAAGTCCATTGGCCCGAGCTCGTATTTAGGGCGCCTCGGACGAGCCATTCTTGACACGAGAAACCACAGAATCCAAACAGCCGCAGTTCCTGGAAGGGCTTGAACTGTTCAATCGGCAGGAATTCTACGACTGCCACGACCTGATAGAAGACCTTTGGCTCCAGGAGTCGAGTGACGCGCAGCCTTTTCTGCAAGGCCTCATCCAGGCGGCGGTTGCCTTTTTCCACTACCAACAAGGCAAATGGGGTGCAGCACGCACCATGATGAAGCAGTCTCTCGAAAGACTAGCCCCCTACCCAGGTTGCCATGGGGGGATCGACCTGGAACGATTCCGGTCTGAGTTGCGAGTCTGGAAGCAGGCCCTCGACGAGGCGATTGTTCGGGGGAGTCGGTCCCCCCTGGCTCTAGAGTATCCAATGATCAATCTGCGATCGGAATAAAGGTGGCCGTGGAAACTTCAACTCGCGATGCGTCGGTAAACGGCTGCATACACCGTCCGAAAGGGTGATACGCAGTAGTTCTCGATCAGGTTCTTACCTGAAACCGGATGGTTGAGGCACTTTTCCAGATGCCGGTTGTTGACACCAAAGGAAAGACTCATGATGTCGGCGCCTTCCGTTCTGGTCTCAACCTGGAAGGCCTGGGTGGGATTCGGCTTCAGCAAGAAGATGTCAGAATAGCGGTAGTTTCTGAGTTCGTAGGGTGTGGGGACCAGCTTTTCACCCAGATTCTCGTAGTGAGATAGTAGGCGTCGTTGAAAATCCTGGTAGTCGAATCTCTCGACCTTGTTGTTCACACTGACTTCAATCAGCAGGCTGTCCTCCTGCCAACGTGACACCAGTCCGTAGGTAAAATCGAGGTTGTCCTTATTGAACTTGATCCGGTGCCCTCTGTCATCGTGGAAACGTTTTAATTCTTCTTCGCGAGTCCCCTGCCCCGGCTCAGTTTCAAGTTGTTCTCTCGTCAGATAGAAGCCGGAAACGTTTTCATACCAATCATCGATGATCGATCCAAGGATTTTGTCGGTGGCTTGCTGCAAACTGATCTCTTGATTGGTCAATGTGATCAATTCATCAATTGACGAATCTGCTTTTCCAGTTCAAGGCGGGTCACGAAGGAAGTTTCTTCCAGCTCTGGGTCTTCTGTCAGCAACTTTCGGACCTCAAACAGCGAACTTCCCCTGAGGATGTCATTGAGTTCCTGTGGAGTGAGGGTTGATGGATGAGGTCCCAAAGGGGAGATCCAAAGCTCGCTTTCTCCTCTAGCGCAGCCAATGAGCAGTTGGTTAGTCTGGCACAATAATTCTAAATAGTCGAGTGTAATCCAGTTGATCATCAACGCACTTTCCGGCTCAGTATATTCAGTTTCGATGAGTGGTTGCAAGCGGGTGGACCTGTGCCTAGCCGGACGCTTCTTTGGGTCGCGCTGGAATCCTCGATCCCGCCGGGGCAGTCCCCTGCCTGGCCCCCTCGATCAATTGCACCGCTGCGGGATGTGGGCCGTTTTCCCCTGGGTCCTCAAGGCTCGCTATAATGTGAGCGGAGAGTACGAGAATGCAGGAGCAAATCAAGGCATTCGTTGCCGATGTAGCCGAGGCCGATTTCCAGGAACAGGTCGTGGAGCACTCGCGAACCCGGCCGGTGATCGTCGATTTCTGGGCAGCATGGTGTGGGCCCTGCCGGACCTTGACTCCAATCTTGGAGGGACTGGCCGAAGAATTCGGTGGCGCGTTTCTACTGGCGCGAGTGAACACCGAAGAGGCGCCGCAGCTTGCTCGACAGTTCCAGATACAAAGCATTCCCATGGTAGTCGCGTTTCGTGATGGCGAGCCCGTGGATCAGTTCATCGGCTTGCTTCCGGAAACCGAGGTGCGCCGCTTCTTGAGGGTGCATTGCCCGAGCGAAGCAGATCAGATCGTCGTGGTGGCCAATGAGAAGATGGCCAGTGGAGAGGTTGAAGCCGCCTATCAAGATCTTCGGGAGGCTCGGGCTCGGCAGCCCGACCACCCCGGAGTACTGCTTGGTCTCGCCCAGATCGCTCTAGAGCGTCAGAACTACGACGAAATGGCCGAGCTCGTTGCCAAGATTTCACCTCTCTCTGCTCAAGCCGAGGCAGCGGAGCGACTGAAGGTTATGGGTAGGCTCCAGAGACGGTGTCTAGAGGCTGGAGGATTGGAGGGGGCTCGCAGTCGGTCCAGGCAGGACCCGGCGAACCTGGAGTCCCGCTATGCTTTGGCCTGCTGCCTCGCGGTGAGCGAAGAGTATCGTGAGGCCCTCGAGATTCTCCTGAGTATCGTCGCTAAAGATCGCTCTTTCGGCGATGACGCTGGACGCAAGACGATGTTGGAGGTTTTCGCGCTCACCGGCAATCGATCGCCCCTCGCCGAGGAGTTCCGAACACTCCTGTCCCGAGCGATTTTCTGATTCCGCGATTTCGCCGTTTTTTGTCACTTCTAGTTAACAAAAATCGTCCTTTTCGAATCCCTCTTTCGTCACTTATGTTCATTTCCCTACAGCGCCTTCCGATGGCACGTTGTCCTAACCTCAAGTCCTATAAGGACTTCTCTCCAGTTCCTCAGGTCTCAGAGGCCTGATTGGCCCCTGGATTGCATACACGTCCACTCTGGAGCCTTGGGCAAATTTAGGAGTGGGTGACTCGCGCTGTGTTTGCCAGAACCCGTGCCGAGCCTTTTTAAATTTGGTGTCCAGGGCTCCAGATTCTCCTCCCGTCCAGCGTTTCCGGCAGGTGACGCTATCCCTTTACGAGTGCAGCTTCGTTCGCCAAGCTGCAGGTCTTCCGTCGGGCCCCCACCTTTAGTTTGCGGGTTGTGACCTCATGGCGGCTTCGTCCGTCACAAAGCGGGTTTGCCCGATGCGCGCTGGAAGTGCCAGCGCTATCAGAATGCCCGGTACACCCAGAAGAGCGATTCCGGACAAGGCCATCTGGAGTCCCACTCCCTCGCTTAGAAATCCCACGCCGGGAATGAACAGGCCGCCCACTCCCCAGGCGAAACCCATCAGAAACGCCGAAACCGTCGATACTCCCTCCGGCACCAGCTGCTGCGCTAGCACGACGTTGACCGGTGCCGTGGAGAGTAGAAATGCCGAGCCAGCGACGCATAGGAGAATCGAGATCCATCCCTCGGTCCAAAGAAAGCCCAGCAGCAATGGGCAGCAGCCCAGCATCGAGATCGTGATCAAGCCCTTGCCCCCGAATCTGTCGCTGAGAAGCCCGCCCAGAAATCCGGCACTCCCTCCAGCTACGAGAAAGAGTGTCAGAATTTGACTGCCCTCTAAGGCGCTGTAGCCCCTCGTGGTGAGATAGAGAGGAAGAAAGGCCACGAAGGACATCTGGATCGAGGCCCGGACCACAACTAGCATATAAAGCATGAAAAGAGGTCTTCGGTTCCAGCGTAGGCGAGCAAACATACGTCTGTGCCTCACCCTTTTCTGCGCCGGCGGGGAAGGCCCGCGAAGGGCAAGATAGAGTGACATCGCTACCCCCGGGAGGGCTGCCCAGTAACTATTGTGGAGACCAGCCAGGGTAATGATGGTTGTGATGTAGATCGGCCCCAGAGCGTAGCCGGCCATCCCTACCGAGATGAACACGGACATGTGAAGTCCACGTCGACCCTCTGATAGTTGAGCTGTGATTCCCGCCCCCTGGGGATGGAAGGCGGCAATGCCGGCGCCCCCCAATACGACCATCGGCAAGAGCACAGAGAAGCCTGGTGCCAAGCCCAGAGAGGAAATGAAGATCGCAGCCAGTGCCGGTCCTGCGACCAGGAAGACCCTGCTTCGCAGGCGATCGGCCAGGTAGCCGTAAAGGGGTTGGGTAAGAGCGCTGGAAAAGGCTAGCGCTCCGCCCAGAATACCCGCCTGCCCTAGCGATAGGCCGCGTTCCTGATGGAGGAAGGGGAGGAACGCACCGTACATACTCGAGTAGCAGTCGATCAGGAAGTGGGCCGAGGCCAGGATTAGGATAGGTCGGTGCAGCCCCAGTCGCATGAGGCGCTATTCTGGCACAGGCGTCTGAGCATCCGAAAGTAGCGTTTCCACCCCAGGGACGCGATTGGAATTTTTATAGAATGGGAGCCTGTCATGAAACTGGCTGAGTTTGATTTCCGTCTGCCCCAAGAACTGATCGCACAGTTTCCTCAGAGAGCAAGGGATCAGTCCCGTCTCATGGTAGTGAACCCTCAGGGGGGTAGTTGGGAACATGCGCGCTTCAGTGATTTGCCAGATTTCCTCTCGAAACGCGACCTTTTGGTCGTGAACGATTCGAGAGTCTTTCCCGCCCGATTGTTTGCCAGGAAAGAGGGCCAGGGAGCCAGGACTGAGATCCTGCTGCTTCAGCAGGAGCGCGAAGATGTTTGGATCGGATTGCTAAAGCCTGGGAGGCGAGCGAAGCTGGGAACGCGCCTGATTGTCGATCCAGAGCATCTGGAAATTGAAGTTCTGGACCAGGCCTCCTCCCCCCAGCGTCGCCTTCGTCTGTGTTGCAAGGGTGATGTATGGGCCGCCCTGGAGCGATTCGGACATACGCCCCTCCCTCCTTACATCCGCCGGCCGGCCCAGTCCGAAGACCGGGATCGTTACCAAACTGTGTATGCACGACAGTCTGGTTCGGTGGCAGCCCCAACAGCGGGACTCCATTTCACCCCGGAGCTACTCGAAAAAATCCCATACTGCCGGGTCCGTCTGGACGTTGGTTACGGAACCTTCAAGCCGGTGGTTGAAGAAGAGATCGAGAGGCACGAATTGGGCGCCGAGCACTATTGCCTGGCTGCCGAAGCGGCCGAGAAGATTCGGCATCATCGTAGCGTCGGTGGACGAATTGTTGCCGTGGGAACAACGACGACCCGACTACTCGAGCACATTTTCCTCAAGCATGGGGAGGTGGTCGCGGACCAGGGCTTGACCGGCCTCTTCATCCGACCTGGCTTTACTTTCGGTGCTGTCGGGGGGCTGATTACAAACTTCCACTTGCCCAGATCAACCCTGCTGATGCTGGTGGCCGCGTTCGCCGGGCAGGATCTTGTCAAGAGTTGCTACCAGGCAGCGATCGAGGAGCGCTACCGCTTCTACAGTTACGGAGACTGTATGCTTATTCTGTGACGGAAGGGTTCCCACTCTTGTTCGCCAACAAGAACAGCGGATCGCCGTTAAGAACAGCGGATCGCCGACAAGAACGGCAGAGCGCCGTTAAGAACGGCAGAGCGCCGTTAAGAACGGCAGAGTCAGGCGATCAGACTGAATTCGACGTCCGTCACCTTGCTGAGTGAATCCCGCATATAGACCTTGATCTTCTTGACCAGACCCTTTTCGTTCAGCCGGATGGCCTCGCGAGTCACTCCGAAGCGATCGGCAATCTGCTGAAGTGTCTTCGGCTCCGGGGCAATGAGTCGTTCAGACAGAATGTATTGCTCTCGCTCGCTCAGGGTCTGCGCGAACTCCTGGATCTTGTCAGAGAACAACTTCTGGAGCTCCCCCCGAGCAAGCTTCTCGTCGACCAATTCCTCCGTAGCCCTGAGGGTGTCCACGTACTGGATGGACTGATCGTCATTGGTGTTGCTGTTGAGGCTCAGATCGAACGACTCCATGTTCTGCTCGATATCCTTCACGTTTTCAACGCTGACGTTCAGGCGTTTGGCGATGCGGGCAGGGGTAGGTTCGATTCCCTGCAAGCTTAGACGCTCCTTCTCTTTCCTGAGGTTGAAAAGAAGTTTCCGTCGTTCGTTGGTGGTTCCCACCCGCACGATTCGAAAATTGTCGAGGATGAACTTGATGATGTAGGCCTTGATCCACCAGGAGGCATATGTCGGAAGGCGTGCCCCTTTGTAGGGATCGAATCGCTTCATTGCCTCGATCAACCCGATATTCCCCTCCTGAATCAAATCCATGACATTGAAGTAGACACTGCGGTAGATCATCGCAACCTTGACGACGAGTCGCAGGTTGGAGGTGACAAGCCGGTAGGCGGCGTCCTGGTCCTCATTTTCTCGGTAGCTGACCGCCAGCCGATGTTCCTCCTCGGGGCTAAGGGGTTCGAATTGGCTTATCTCCAAGAGATAGCGCCGAAAGGGGTCCAGGCGGGAAAGCTTGACCTTATCCTCAGCAGGGAGTTCCTCTGCTTTCTCCCCCAGAATCGCAGTGAGCTTTTGCTCTTCGCTTTCGAGGACTGGCTCGACAGACATGGTCTCCCATGTTACCACTTTGGGCAGAGTCCCGTGAGGAGGGCCTAGGCAAGGACGCCGCTAGTGGATGGTCCTTGCTTTCTTGGTCATGAAGTCCATCAGAAGGTAGTCGCCCAGGTTGACTGTGGAGGTGAAATAGGCCTTTCCGCGGCAGATTTGAGACACGCGCTTGATGAACTCAACCAGGTAGTAGTCGCGCGCCAACATGAAAGTATTGATCAGGATTCCCGAGTTGCGGCAGTTGGCCACCTCGGCGAACGTCTGCCGGAGAATCAGTGGGTCAAGGCCGAAAGGATTCTTGTAGATGCGTCCGTCACTCAAGGTAATGGCCGAGGGCTTGCCATCTGTGATCATGACGATCTGGCGCATCTCCTTCTTTTGATTCAGGAGAATCCGGCGCGAGAGGCGCAGGCCTTCGCAGGTATTGGTATGGTAGGGACCTATCTTGACCGAGGGGAGTTTTTCCAGGGGAATCTCCTGGGCGGAGTCGTGAAATAGCACGATGTGGAGTGAGTCGCCGGGGAACCGGGCTCGGATGAGATGAGCAAGTGCCAGCGCCACGTTTTTCGCGGGCGTAAACCGATCCTCGCCATAGAGGATCATGCTGTGGCTGCAATCGAGCATGAGCACGGTCGCGCAAGAACTCTGGTAGTCAGTTTGGTAAACCATGAGGTCGTTGTACTCGAGCGAGAACGGTATCTGAAGCCCTGCCCTCCGCACCGAATTCAGTAAGGTTTCGCTGATGTCCAGATTCAAGGTGTCCCCAAATTCGTAGGCCTTGCTAGGTGCGTCCGCCTGTACACCTGTGGCAAGCTGATCGGTCTCATGGCTTCCGAAGCTGCTGCGTCCCAGTGAGCCCAGAAGCTTGCCCAGGGTCTTGTAGCCAAGAAAATCGATGCCCTTCCCAGTAAGCTCGAACCTGACGCTCATTGCCGCGTCCCCGGTGCTTCCCTCACTATCTAGTGGGTGTTCTCCGGAGCCTTCATCCGACTGGACTCGGAGGTAACCCTCCTCGGTGAGGCGCTCAAGGATGCGGTCAAGAAGATCTTGAATCTCGGGCGTAAGGTCGCTAGTCGGGTCCTCTGCGAACTTCTTCAGTGACTCACGCCAGGACTCAGGCAAGAGTTGGTTCTTGCTCAGAATCTCAGCCATCGCGCGACGCAGCTCTCTCAGCGATGGGTCTTGCTGAGGATAAAACTGGGAATAGAATCCACTGTCGAAGAAGAAGTCCTTCAGCTGTTCCAGCAACTGTTCGAGATCGACCTCGTCCGCCAGATTGGGAACAAACTTGGTGTATCGAAATCTCGCCATCTCAGGACCGGCTTAGTTGAAAGATTCGGAGCCCTTGCGAAGATCTTTGAACAGCTCCTCCTCCGCTTCTTCCGACTCCTTGAAGTATCCCTGCTCCTGGTTTCGGCTCAACCTTCTCTGCGCACAAAGGCCCTCCAGCACAAACTCCATTGAAGATACCGCCAGTTGCGGGTTCTTCTTGCCAGAAACGCCCAGCGTTTTGAGCGCCATCCCGAGCCCCTGGATCTGTTGAAGTCGAGCATAGTAATCTCCGGCAGGAGTTTCGTCGCTCACCTTCAGTTCGCCTCCCAGCTCGAACCACTGCACTATGTTCGCAAAACCCGACTCAGAGAAGCGTTTGGCGTAGGCTTTGAGCACGGAGAGCTGAATGAGCTCTCTTGCGATCGTGTCCGCCCCCTTGAGCTCGCCTTCGTACTCCAGCTCAAGTTTTCCGGTGATCGCAGGGATCGAGGCGTAGACGTCCGATATGCGCGGCACCACCCTGGACTCGTTTCCGACCAGCGCCCTCCGCTCGGCATTGCTGACAGCGACCTCCAGGCAGGTAATCGGCAGGCGCTGGCTCACGCCCGAGCGGCGGTCGATCCGTTGATCATTGCGACCCAGGAAGGCGATCCCTTCAATGATCTCGTGGATGAAGTCGGGGATCTCCAAGGGCCTGTTAGAGCTGCGATCGACCCAGGACTCCTGACGTGTGATTTCGATGCCATCCTCCAGCCGGAGGGGGTAGTGGGTACGGATCTCTGATCCGATTCGGTCCTTCAGCGGCGTGACGATTCTTCCCCTGGCGGTATAGTCTTCAGGATTCGCCGAGAATACCAGCAGTACGTCGATGGGTAGGCGAACCGGAAATCCCTTTATCTGAACGTCGCCCTCCTGCATGATGTTGAAGAGGCCGACTTGAATCTTGGGGGCCAGGTCTGGAAGCTCATTTACGGAAAAGATTCCCCGATGAGCTCGCGGCAGCAAACCAAAGTGAATGTTTTCCTGGGCCGAGAGTGCCGTGCCCTGGGTGGCCGCCTTGATGGGATCCAGATCCCCGATGATGTCGGCGATAGTCACGTCCGGGGTGGCTAGTTTCTCGATAAAGCGTTCGCGGCGGTGAACGAAGCGGATGGGTAGTTCGTCTCCCTCCGTTCGAGCCCTGTTCCTGCATTGGGAGCAAATCGGGAAGAAGGGGTCGTCGCGTATCTCACAGCCCGCGACAACAGGAATCTCGTCGTCAAGGAAGTTGGCAAGCGATCGCAGGATTCGGCTCTTGGCCTGGCCTCGGAGCCCCAGGAGAACGATGTTGTGCCTGGCCAACAAGGCGTTTACCAGGGCCGGAATGACGGAGTCTTTATAACCAACGATATCGGGGAACAGCGGATCCTGCTGTTTGAGGCGATCCATCAGATTTGCCCTGATCTCGTCCCTGACCGAACGAAAGGCCGATGGCGTTCCTACAAGCTGCTTTAACTCACCCAGGTCGGTGGGTCTGGATTTGGTTGCTGTCCGTTTAGATATGGTCTGGGTCCTTCCGGAAAACGTTCACGAGGAATCGCACCAATGTACTATTCGAGCTCAAGCAAGCGCAGAATCTGTTCCTTGTCAGGGTCGATTTCGACCGGCTTGTTAGCATGGGTCGACGTCAACTTCCCTGTCTTCTCCACCAGCACGTTCTCATAGCTTGCGTGTTGGTAAAGGTTGTCCAAATGGTAGTTGACCGTATACTCCGGATCCTTCAGTTGATGCCCCGTCAGAATGGCGACGACGTCCTCGCTCGGGTCGATGGTCACCTGGGGCTGAGCCTCATGCGTCAAGGCCAACATCTTTTTCAACCCCGCGATGGTCGTAGCCGATGCGGGCTCGCAACCGATACCGTCCCGGCCTAGAATCGCCTTGGCGTCGGCGATCTCCTGTTCGTTGACTTTATCGCACCAGCCATCCGAGAATTGCAGCGCACGCACCGCCTTCTTCCAGCTAATCGGCTGGCCGATCTTGATGGCACTGGCAAGGGTCCAGGCGTCGGTTACTGGAACCAGCTCTTCGGAGCTCGTCACCAGCGTACGGTACAGAGGATCAGCGCCCTCGGCCTGGATAATTGTGATTCGCGGAACGCTATCGATGAAGCCCAACTCCTTGAGTTCCATCAGGATTTTTCCGTAGGAGGAACTGTTTCCCAGATTGCCGCCGGGTACCACGATTCGGTCGGGAACCTTCCAGTCTAGCTGGTCCAGAAGCTCGACAATGGCGATCTTTTGTCCCTCGAGCCGGAAAGGATTGATGGAATTCATCAGGTACAGGTCCGTTTCCCGACCGAGTTCTTGAACCAACCTCATTGCGGTATCAAAGCTTCCACGAATCTGCAGCGTCAGGGCCCCATAGTCCAGGGCCTGCGAGAGTTTGCCGTAGGCGATCTGGCCCTCCGGAATGAAGACGACCGCCCGCAGGTTGGTGCGAGCACAGTAGGCAGCCATGGAGGCTGAGGTGTTTCCCGTCGAGGCACAGGCGACTACTTGGGAATTGAGCTTGCGGGCCTGAGAGACCGCGACGGTCATGCCGTAGTCCTTGAAGGAACCACTGGGATTCCAGCCCAGGTGCTTGATCCGAAGCCGGTCCAGACCGATATACTCGGCACAGCGCGGCGTCTCCAGGATAGGGCTGCTGCCCTCTCCCAGGGTTACGACATGGTGCAGATCCTCGTCTCTAAAAGGAAGAAACTCCCGATAGCGCCAGACGCTGCTGACATCCAGCAGATCCGAGGAAATCCTGCGCCCTGAGAAGACCGCCTTGAGCTGATCCACATCGATCGGCGCAAAGTCGTAGGCGATATCCAGAAGATCCGAGCAGACCGGGCACTGATAGAGCTTCTCGTTGATGTCAAACTGACGTTGGCAGGATTGATTGATGCAGCGAAAGAAAAAAGATGAGTTCATTCGCCCATTAGCCGGCGAAGACCACGAATGACCTTGGGAGAGTTCCAGGAATAGATGCCTACGTGCCGCAGGGCCAGTCTGCCTTCCGGGTCAATCACGATAGTCGTAGGGAGTCCATGGACACCAAAACGTTCTGACAGGAGGCTGTCAGTATCCAGGAGCAGAGGGAATGGGTGGTCGACTTTGGTCTCATCGACATAGGCCTGAACCGTCTTGGCGTCTTCACTGCTGATTGCCACAATCGTCAATCCCTCATCCGAGAGATTCTCATGAAGCTCCGCCAGAAACGGCATCTCTATTCGACAAGGCCCACACCAGGTCGCCCAGACGTTGAGCAGGAGAGCTTTGTTTCGGAGCTCCTCCAACGCTACCTTTTCGCCCTCGAGGGTGGTCAGGAAACCGGATAGATCCACGCTCGAGCGCTCACTCACCGGCACCCAGAAGGTTTCTTCGGTCTCAGCAGATGGAAAAGGGACGGAGAAGCGCGAAACAATCAGTAAGAACAGAAGAGGTATTCCAAAGATTAGAGCGATCCTGGGGTTCATCTGAGCTCTCAGTTTCCCCAGCCGCTTCAACATGAAAACCCCTTGTATCGAAACGCAGGAAGCACTTACAGCAATGTACAACAGGATGAAGCTCCGGGGCAAGCGGATGGGGCCGGAGTGCAGCGGGTCGGACCCGCCGAAGCAGATCCCGATTTGACCGCGAGATTGAATGTAAGTTAACTTGTCAGTGGACTGTTAACATTATTGACTCTTCTGGTGTCGATCTGATGGGTTTTTGGGCTGGACTCTGGAACAAGCTGCTTCTGTTTTTCTGGGGCAGTCTGCGGCGCAAGCTCGTTCTCCTTATCCTGCCGTTCTTTCTGATTCTGATTGCGATTTCGGTTTTTTCCTATTTTCAAGCGAAGAAGCGGATCACTGAAGACAGAACTGTGCTCTATGTAGAACAGATTGCGCGTGATGTCGCGGACACCGTTCAGCTCACGATCCTGGAGAAGGAAGAGGAAGTCAAAGCGATGACCCTCTTCGGCCGTTTTCGCGAGTATCTCTTGGATCGATCCGCTATTCGTCCCCAGCCGCTGCTGAACCAGCTGGTCCAGGTTCACGAAGTGTACGACTTGATCTGTCTGTTCGATCTTGAAGGGCAGCTGGTGCTGACCAACAGCATCGACCGGAACGGGATGAGTCCGACGAAGCTTCTGGACCCGGTTCGCCTGCAGAAGCTGGAGGGCGAGCCGCTGCTGTCCTATACCAAGGACTCTATCTGGTTGGAGCAGGTGCGAAGGGGGCAGGTGGGCTTTCTCGATTGGCATCTCTCGTCGCTCGTCCAACCCTTGTACGACTACCACGATGACGATGCAGCCCGGCAGTACTCGATAGGTTTCGCCTATCCGGTGCGGGATCGATCCGACAAGATAATCGGGGGAATCCTGGCCTTGATGAACTGGGAGTATGTTCAGGCACTCCTTGATAAGGTCCAGGAAGATCTGGAGCAGCGCTCCCTGACTTCGGGTTACGCTTTCATGTGGGGCCGGGACGTGAACACGGTCATTGGGCACAAATATCGTCGCAACCGGAGTTACTCCAATCCGGAAGACGCCTCTAGCCCGCACAACTATGGATCGAGGCTTATCGAAGATCACGAACTTTATGATTTGCAGGCGGCGGTGGCAGAGGGTGCCACCCACTATTCCTACGAATACCCTCCCGGGACACCCAAGATCAGCGGTATGGCCAGAGTAAACCACGAATTCTTTCGCTGGATCTGTGGTGTAGGAATCGATGGAGAGGACATCTTCGCACCGGTCCAGGACCTGAAGAGCATTCTCCTCTGGTTTGTGTCGATCGGGACCGTTTTAGTCGCTCTTCTTACCTACTCGATTGCGCGGCGCATTACGGTCCCCCTCAACGAGCTGACCCGAAGTGCCAGGATCGTGGCCGATGGCGATCTAAACCAACGGGTCGAGGTCTCGGGGCAGGATGAGGTAGGCAATCTGGCCAAGACCTTCAACGAAATGGCGCAATCCCTGCAGGAGCGCAGCCAGGCCTTGCTGGAACTGAACCGGAAGCTGGAGGAGAAGGTCGATGAAAGGACGCGGGAGCTGAAGGAGTCTGGCGAGGAGGTCAGGCAAGCCTACCAGGAGCTGAAGGAAACGCAGGTGCAGCTGGTACAGAGCGAGAAGATGGCATCGCTGGGTCAGTTGGTTGCCGGCATTGCGCACGAAATCAAGAACCCCTTGAACTTCATCTATGGGAACACCGATTTCTTGAAGAAATACGTCGGAAAGCTGAGAGGTTTGATCGATTTCTACGAAGAACAGCCTGATCTTGATGAGGGCACCAAGAGAAGCGCAAAGGCATTTCGAGAGGAGATCAACTACGCTTTCGTTTCTGAGGACCTGGACCGCTTGGTCGAAAACTTTGAAGAAGGAGCGGAGCGGATCCATGCAATTATCGGGGATCTACGCGCCTTTTCGCGCATGGATGTGGATCAGACCCGGACCGTCGATATTCATGAACCTCTCGACCTGGCCTGGAACCTGCTCCAGAACGAATACCGGGATCGCATCCGCCTACACAAGGAATATGGACCTCTACCGAAGGTCGAATGTCACCCCGGTCGTATGAGCCAGGTATTCATGAATCTGCTTTCCAACGCCTGCCAGGCGATTCCAGACGAGGGTGATATCTGGATTCGGACCCAGAACCGCAACGGCAATGTGGTGATTGAGATTGAAGACAACGGCGACGGCATCGAAGAGAAGCACCTGGTCAAGGTCTTTGAGCCTTTCTTTACAACCAAGCCGGTGGGGCAAGGGACAGGCCTGGGGCTGAGCATCAGCTACGGGATTGTCCAGCAGCATAACGGAACCATCAAGGTAGAGAGTGAAAGGCGGCAAGGCACCAAATTCCGAATCGAGCTCCCAGTCAAGCCATGACGGAAAAACACAGGCTGCTCGTCGTCGACGACGAAGCCGCAAACCTGGAAAAGCTCAAGCGCACCTTCGTGGATGATTATGAGGTTTACGAGGCGAGAAGTGGTTCAGACGCTCTGGAGCTGCTCCGCCAGATACCCATGTCAGCCGTGATCACGGATCAACGGATGCCTGGAATGACCGGTGTCGAACTGCTGTGCAAATCGCTCGAAGTCAGGGAGAACATCGTTCGTATTGTGCTGACCGGCTACACCGAGACCAAGGATTTGATGGATTCCATCAATCAGGGGCATGTACATCGCTACATTACCAAGCCATGGGATCCGACCTCGTTACGCGAAGTCGTGTTGGAGGAGCTCCAGCGCTGGGAATTGGAACAGGAGCAGAATCGGTTGGCAAAGGAGCTGGGTTCGGTCAATGATCGCCTCGAACGTGAAAACCTGAAGCTGCGACAAGAGGTAGAACTCCTCGAGGATTCGCCGCGCCGCCTTATTCATCGCAGCTACGCGATGAGAGAGTTGCTGCAGTCGCTGGATCGAGTCGTGCCCACCGATTCAACGGTCCTGATGCAAGGTGAAACCGGCACTGGCAAGGAATTGTTGGCCCGCTATGTCCACGATCATAGCCCTCGACGAGATGGGCCCTTCGTGCCCGTCAATTGTGGCGCGGTTCCCTCCGACCTGGTCGAGAGCGCCTTTTTCGGTCATCGAAAAGGGGCTTTCACGGGCGCCATCGAGAGCAGAAAAGGGTACTTCGAGCTGTCTCATGGGGGCACACTTTTTCTGGATGAGATTGGCGACGCCTCGCTCGAGCTGCAGGTCAAATTACTTCGCGTCCTCCAGGAAGGCGAGATCTTTCCGGTGGGTGCCGAGGCCTCCATCGACGTCGATGTCCGCGTCATTGCCTCCACCAACCGCAACCTCAGCCAGCAGGTAGAGGAAGGCGAGTTCCGACAGGACCTGTTTTATCGTCTCAACGTCTTTGCTGTTTTCGTACCTCCTCTTCGGGGTCGCAAGGAGGACGTCGATATCCTCAGTGAGTTCTTTGTGAAGCGTTTCTGCGAGCGCCTCAACAGGCCGGTCTTGACCTTCGATCCCACCACCCTCCAAATGCTCCGGGAGTATGACTGGCCTGGGAACGTGAGGGAGCTTGAGAATGAGATCGAACGCATCGTGATCCTGGCTGATCCCGGCCTCCCGATTCCTCCCTCCAGGCTCTCCGACCGGATCCGAGTCAAGGAGGGCACCAAGGATTCCCGGGGTCCCCTGAAGGAAAAGCTGGCCGCGCTGGAACGAGAGTTGATACTCGATGCCCTGAGAGCCCACGACAACAACAAGAGTCGGGCGGCAGATGCCCTGCAGGTCAGCCGGCAAACCATCATCGCCAAGCTGAAGCAGTACGGCCTCCGTTAAGTGCCTAAACACTAAACGGGAGCTGTATATTCTTTTTACACCCCCTATCCTGTTGATTCGCTAGGGCTTACCCCATCTCACCTCGAAAACAGGTGTCCAATTAGTGGACAGTCCGTTCTAGCCATTCCGACATTAGTCTTTTATTTTCAACTAGTTAGAGTTTTGGCACGGGCCTTGCTACAGGGGAGGCCACAAGGAGGTTGATATGGGAACTTACACCGCAGGTCTTACGCCTTTCGAGATTCAGCTGATGACACGTATCCAAAGAAGCGAAGAGGGAGCCTTCCAAGAGCTATTCGATCAGTTCCGTGGAAGAATCTATCGAACCGCTCTTAGAATTCTAAAGGAAGAGGAGTCGGCCTGGGACGCACTGCAGGAGACCTTCATCAACGTTTTTCGAGCTGCAAAGCGTTTCCGGGGAGATTCGAAGCTGGGCACTTGGATCAACAGAATTACCGTCAACGTCTGTCTGGAAATGATCCGCAAGAACAAGAAGCATCGCAATCAGACGGATGAGGACATCTCAGAAGACGTCAATCTAGAGGATCGCTCGGCCTACACTCCCGAGGAGACTTTCCATAGCCAAGAGATCAGGGATCGAGTGCAGCTGGCACTTAGCCAACTGAACCAGAGGCATGAGTCCGTCGTCCGTCTCCACGACCTTGAGGGATTCACAATTCGTGAGATCGCGCTCCAACTCGGCGTTGCCGAAGGAACGATCAAATCTCGTCTCTTCTACGGTCGGCAGGAACTCAAGAAGATCCTGGAACAGGCAGTCAGCTAGCGTCATTCGCTCCAACGGCAGAATTGCCAGAATCCCTTTCTTCGTGTCGCTGAGTTCGATGAGACCTCAGCGACACGATGTTTGTGGCTGATTGGCCCTGCCTTCCTCTCTCTTCAACGCCAGCCAGGTGTCCCCTTCCGGCGTGCTATAATTCGCAACCAGGGTTCGCACAGGAACAAATTCTTAGGGTTGGCGCCCAGAGCTGCGCCAGACTTGGTCTCGATGATCGAGCGGAACCACAGACGTAGGCGGTCCTACGCGGAGGATTCCGCAATTGAGAAGCGGCCGAAGATGGTGTGAAGGCGGTGCCGATACTGTGAAATCGTTCGTACGCGAGCCCTTGACAGGTGAACAAAAGCGAACTTGAAACACTATCGACTCAGAGACACCGATAATACCGACACGCCGTCGATTCTCTTCGAGGTTAGGCTCGAGCTGCACGGACCGGGTACAGGTGCTCGGACGAGGGTTGTTTTCGAGGGACCTGGCTGGAGGATGCCGAGCTGAACTGGACCAATGACATGGTGGAGGCGGTTAATCACGAGGAGCTGGAGGAGTGTCTACCGCCTCAGCCGCTGTCGTGGCCGGACTCCCTGGATGACAAAATCATCCACTATGTGATGCGGCAGTACCGGCCCAAGATTTGGAAGAATTCCGAGGTCCAGTTGTACTCCAGCCCTAGAGAGAACCGCGAGGAGTTCATCGAACGCTGCCGCGAAAACCTTTCTGTGGAGCGTGACACTGCGTGGAAGCAGTTGACGGATGTACTCCATCATCGCTCGCTGGAGTTGGAGAAGAGGCTCCTCGAAAAGGTAGCTCAAGAGGATATGGAAGTGAGAGTCCGCAGGACCTCCCTGATAGAGACTCTGTTCTGGAACCTGAGAGAGGACTGGAATCGGCTCTTCGTGCCTGACGGGCTGCCGCTTTACCTCACAGAGGAAATCATACAGGTACCCATAGATCCAGACCTGCAAGAGGAGGTGCAGTCCTTCTGGCAAGATCTGGTTTCCAGGTATAACGAAATTCAGAATAAGTACGAGCGGGACGCAGTTGACATCGAGCCCCATGAAGTTCACGTTAGCCGCTCGCAGGTCGAGATATCCTCGCGGGGGTTTCTCTGGTCTTGAGTGACGCCCTGTCTGGAAATCGAAAATGAGTCGAGTCCTGGTCGCGATGAGCGGCGGTGTTGACAGTTCTGCGGCCGCACTACTTCTGAGGGACCAGGGGCACGAGGTGGTGGGCTGCACAATGCAGCTCTGGGACTACCGAAGGAATCCCACCAAGGACGGGCAGGCCCAATTCGGCAGGTGTTGCTCCCTGGACGATGTTTACGATGCCCGCCGCGTGGCCGAGGCATTGGGTTTTCCCTTCTATGTGTTGAACCTGGAGAAAGAGTTCGAACGCCGCGTGGTCGAGCCCTTTATCGGTAACTATCTCGAAGGACGAACCCCTTCACCGTGCATTCTGTGCAACACCTTCCTGAAGTTCGATCGGCTGCTACACTTCGCGCGACAGATCGGGGTTGAAAAGGTTGCCACGGGACACTATGTACGGCTTCTTCACGAGGGCAGCCAGGGTTACGTTCTCAAGCAAGGCAAGGATCTCTCGAAGGACCAATCCTATTTCCTCTTCGAGATCAACCAGCTCCAGCTCAAGCACCTCCTTTTCCCCCTCGGGAATTACGAGAAGGACACCATTCGCAAGATCGCCCTGGATAACCAGCTGGTTACAGCCGACAAGCGCGACAGCCAGGAAATCTGCTTTGTCCCCGATCGCGATTACGCAGGATTCATCCGGCGCCACGCGGTGGAGGTCCAGAGTGATTTCGAACTTCCGCTGGCCCAGAGCGAGAATCCGGGTCCAATCTTCTTCAAGGATGGAACCCGCCTTGGAACCCACCAGGGGCTCTTCAACTTCACGGTGGGACAGAGGCGCGGACTTGGGATCTCGCATCCCTGCCCACTCTACGTTCTTCGCCTGGATTCCTCTCAGAACGCCGTGGTGGTAGGGTACCGCGAGGATCTGTTTGGAAAGGGATTCATCGCTGACAAAGTGAACTGGGTAGCGGGTCCGCCTCCCGCAACTTCGTTGAGGGCTGCGGTAAAGGTGCGGTCGCGACATCAGGCGAGCCCGGCCAGGATTGTCTGCGAAGAACTAGAATCGAACAACCCTACGATGTCCTCGACCAAGCAGGTCCGTGTCACCTTTGACTCACCGCAAATGTCATTGACGCCCGGTCAGGCGGCCGTCTTTTACCGGTCAGATCAGGTTCTCGGGGGTGGCTGGATTCGAGAGACCTTCTGAGCGTAGTCAGCCGCTTGTATGCTTGGTCCTTTGGGGGAGTTCAGGTTATCGCCCCAGCTTGATCGAAACTTCTCGGCGCAAACTCCATCAAACCGATATGCATGATCTGAGGTCCATTCTGGTGGTTACAGGTGAGACCTCTGGAGAGCAGCATGCAGCCGGTCTGATCGATGAAGTGAACCGGCAATGTCCCGATTTGTCAGTGGACTGGTTCGGAAGTGGTGGCGAGCGGATGTCCGAAGCCGGTGTCGAATTGCTGGCCGACGTTTCGCGGCTGGCGGCGATTGGACCCTGGGACGCCTTGTCCCTCCTCCCCGACTACATCAAGCTGTACCGGAGAATCCTGCGCGAAACCCGAAGGCGATGCCCCACGGTCGCAATCCTGGTGGACTTTCCTGAGTTCAATCTCAAGCTGGCTCGCCGCCTTAAGAAAATGGGCGTCTCCGTGTGTTACTTCATCGGTCCCCAGATTTGGGCCTGGCGGTCCTCCCGGGTCCGGCAGATCAGCCGCCACGTGGATCTGATGCTGGTGGTGTTGCCGTTTGAGCAGGAATTCTATGAGCGACGCCAGGTCGCCGCTCGTTATGTGGGGAATCCCTCGGTGAGCCGCCTCAATCGCTCTTCGCCCGGAGAGATTGTCCCTCGTCGAGTGGAGGCCGGGCAACCCTTTCTGGTGGCCTTGTTTCCGGGCAGTCGCACCCAGGAGGTGCAGCGTATTCTGCCGGTCCTGCTGGATGCGGCGCTTCACATAACAGCTCACTGCCAAGTCTGCTTCTGGGTGGCACAGGCTCCCGGAGTCTCGGGTCGGCAACTGCTTGGAATCTACGACTCCTGGCGGCAGAGAACCAACACCTCCCTGCCCTTGGAGATCCGCGAGGAGGGCGCTAGTCGCCTACTTCCACAGGTCGACTGTGCGATAATAAAGAGTGGAACTTCGACCCTGGAGGCAACGCTGTTTCAGATCCCGTTCGCCATGGTTTATCTCATGCCCTGGCCCATCTGGTTCTTGCTGAGACCCTTCGTCAGAACCCAAACCTATTGCCTCGCCAATCTGATTGCGGGTAAGACCATAGTTCCTGAATTCGTCCAGCGGCGAGCTACTGGAGAAAACATCGGGGGCTATGTGGTTCAGTTGCTCCTGGATGAGAAAAAACGTGAGACCGTGCGCGAGCAGCTCAAGCAAGCGGCAGACCGTCTGGGTCAGCAGGACGCCTACCGAGAAGCGGCAAAGTGCGTCCGGCAATCTTTTTTGGAGAAGCGGGGATGAAGAACAGGTTTTTATCGATCCTTTTCTTAAGCACCTGGGGGACCTCGGTGTGGGCTCAGAACGCACCAGAAGGCCCTCCCCTTATCGACGTAGAACACTACGACATCAAGGCGGAAGTCGATCCGGACGAGCGGTTTCTACAGGGGGAAGTGAAGGTCCGCTTCAAAGTGCTGAAAGACACTTTGAGCTTGCCCTTTGAACTGAATAGCCGTTTGAGCATTCTGGGGGTGACGGATGAGGAGGGAAAGCGCTATTCGACTCGCTTCGACGACCTTAGAAGCCATGTCATGCGAGTTCAGGGACCGAAGGCGTTCCCTCCTGGAAGCGTCAGGACCCTTACCTTCAGCTTCGAAGGAACACTCGAGAGTGAAGAGTACGCGTTTCTGGACGTGGCGCGAAGCGAACGGGCCTTCATTGCCCCCGACGGAGCCACCCTTCTAACCGAAGGGCGTTGGTTCCCTCTTCACTCCTTTCCTTTGGATGCGGCGACTACCCACCTCAAGATAACGGTGCCTTTGGGATTCACGGTGGTGGCGCCGGGAAATCTGGAGTCGATCACTACCGAGGGGGTCCACGAGGTCTTCACCTGGGTCAGTTCACAGCCCGTCACCCAGGTTCCTGTAATCCTGGCCCGTTTCTTCCGTCAGAAGTTCGAGGAGGGACCGGTTCCCCTTACCTTCTTTGTGACAGAGAACCACGAAGGTGACCTGAGCCCCTGGGCCCAGGAAATAAGCAAGATCCTGGAGTTCTTTGAGAGCGAATATGGAGGGCGGCCACTTTCCAAGTTACATCTTGCCGCAGTTGGCAACCTGACCCTGCCTTCCCACGGCTGCTTTGAGTTGATTCTGTTGGAGTCTGCGGTGCTCGATGCCCGATCGCTGCCGATTCTCGAACTGGCTACCCGGATAGCTCGGCACTGGTGGGGCTACTCGGTCACGATGGCGGGGGCCTCGGATGCATTTCTCCAGGAAGGGTTCGCGACCTACGCCGCGCTCAGATACATGGAGGTCCGCTATGCCGACAGATTCCCGGCGCAGCTTGCGCGCCAGGCGGTCCGGGCCCTCAAGTACGAGAAAGGGGCTCCCATCACCCACGGCCTGGCACTGGAACTGGGATCGGCACAGTATGACTCCATCGTAGGAAGCAAGGGGGCCTGGGTTCTTTACATGTTGAGCCAGCTGGTTGGAAGAGAGGAGTTCAATTCCTACTTCAAGGACTGGTTCCAGGGCCGAAAGGGCAAAGCCACTCGGACTTCGGATTTTGCTGACTTCGTGAAGACCAAGAGTGGCGATGACTACGGCTGGTTCTTTGTTCAATGGATAGAGTCGGTTGGGGTTCCTGAGTTTCGCGTCGATTACACCATTTTCAAGCTGAAGGACGGCACCTACACCATTCGCGGTCAAGTAAGACAGAACATCGATCTCTTCAGAATGCCTTCGGAGCTGGCCATCGAGACCAAGGGAGATCCGATCGAGAAGCAGCTTACGATCAACGGGAAAACAAGCTCCTTCAGGTACTCTCTGAAGGATGTGCCGGTGCGAGTGACCGTCGATCCCAAGGGGAAGATCCTCCATGACTCGCACAAGATGAGGGTGCTAGTGCACATTTCGTTGGGAGAGGAGTATCAGGAGAAGACCGAATTCGTCGCTGCCATTCGGGAATACGAAAAGGCTAACGAGCTGGATCCCCGTAGCTCCGTGGCTCTCTACAGGTTGGGCGAAGTCTATTTCCAGCAGCACAGTTATTCCAACGCCGCCAACAGCTTTCGAGATGCCCTCAACGGGAACCTGAAACCGGAATGGGTCGAAACCTGGACCCACATCTACCTGGGAAAGATCTACGATATCCTGGGTCAGCGCGAGCGCGCCAAGTCTGAGTACCGAAAGGCGGTCAACAGCAAGAACGACTTCAATGGGGCTCAGGACGAGGCGAAAAGGTATCTTGATGAGGCCTACTCGAAGCCCCGCACCGTGATCGGATAACTTGAGGTCTCTTCTCCCCGTACTCGAGGTTGTGCCAGTCTGGAGATCCCCTCGGTGTTCCCCAAGGGGCCGCAAAGATTCCACAGAAAATCCACAGAAACAAAAAGGTTGCATCGCCTATCGGTAGACGTTAAGATAGGCGTTTCCCCGGACGACGGTCTTTGGGGAGATCTTTGACAACTAGGCAGGATGGGACCTTGGAAAGAACCTGAGAGTTTGATCCTGGCTCAGAATGAACGCTGGCGGCGCGCCTAACACATGCAAGTCGAACGTGAAAGTTCTCTTCGGAGGGCGACTAGCGTGGCGAACGGGTGAGTAACGCGTGGGTGACCTACCCTTTGGAGGGGGATAAGCCGGGGAAACCCGGTCCAATACCGCATGAGGCCCTTTGGGGGAACCTAAAGGGGGAAAGCTTGGCCGACTTCGGTTGGTCTGGCGCCGAAGGAGGGGCCCGCGTCCGATTAGCTCGTTGGTGAGGTAAAGGCTCACCAAGGCAACGATCGGTAACCGGTCTGAGAGGACGGGCGGTCACACTGGGACTGAGACACGGCCCAGACTCCTACGGGAGGCAGCAGTGGGGAATCTTGGGCAATGGGCGAAAGCCTGACCCAGCGACGCCGCGTGGAGGACGAAGGCCCTCGGGTCGTAAACTCCTGTTCTTGGGGAAGAGAATGACGGTACCCAAGGAGCAAGCCCCGGCTAACTCCGTGCCAGCAGCCGCGGTAATACGGGGGGGGCAAGCGTTGTTCGGAATTACTGGGCGTAAAGGGTGCGTAGGCGGCTTAGGAAGTCTGAGGTGAAAGTCCCCGGCTCAACCGGGGGAGGACCTCAGAAACCCATAGGCTAGAGAGCTGGAGAGGGAAGCGGAATTCCCGGTGGAGCGGTGAAATGCGTAGATATCGGGAGGAACATCGGAGGCGAAGGCGGCTTCCTGGACAGCATCTGACGCTGAGGCACGAAAGCTAGGGGAGCGAACGGGATTAGATACCCCGGTAGTCCTAGCCGTAAACGATGGGTACTTGGTGTGGGGGAGACAAGTCCTCCGTGCCGGAGATAACTCGATAAGTACCCCGCCTGGGGAGTACGGCCGCAAGGCTGAAACTCAAAGGAATTGACGGGGGCCCGCACAAGCGGTGGAGCATGTGGTTTAATTCGACGCAACGCGAAGAACCTTACCGGGGTTTGAACTGTTGGAGAAGGCCCCAGAGATGGGGAGATACCCTTCGGGGACTGCAACAGAGGTGCTGCATGGCTGTCGTCAGCTCGTGTCGTGAGATGTTGGGTTAAGTCCCGCAACGAGCGCAACCCTTGCTTGCAGTTGCCATCAGGTGAAGCTGGGCACTCTGCGAGGACTGCCGGCGAAAAGCCGGAGGAAGGTGGGGATGACGTCAAGTCCTCATGGCCTTTATGTCCCGGGCTACACACGTGCTACAATGGGCGGTACAGAGGGCAGCGAACCGGCGACGGTAAGCGAATCCCAGAAAACCGCTCTCAGTTCGGATCGCAGTCTGCAACTCGACTGCGTGAAGGTGGAATCGCTAGTAATCGCGGATCAGCATGCCGCGGTGAATACGTTCCCGGGCCTTGTACACACCGCCCGTCACATCACGAAAGCGGGCTGTACTAGAAGTCACTGGGCGAACCTCTTCGGAGGACGCAGGTGCCGACGGTATGGCTCGTGATTGGGGTGAAGTCGTAACAAGGTAGCTGTAGGAGAACCTGTGGCTGGATCACCTCCTTTCTAACGGAAAAACCATACGGTTAGTGTTTTGTCTTGTCCCCCCTGCCTAGTTGTCCAAGCTCTTCCCGAGCTCCGACCTAACCACACACCCATCCAACAGAGCCGCGAACGCCGTGACAAGTCGGCAACATGAACCCAGGTTCCGAGGAGAGAGCAGGACAACAGCGAGATCTGCGGTAGTGCCAGAACGTCTGAAGTATCCTACCCGACCGGGTGGATCGTCAGGTCGGTCCGAGCGAAGTCGGCGCCCTTCGGAAGCAACGACTGTCCGAGCGATCAGAGCCTGATCGAGATCCAGGGGGACCACCGTGAGTCGTGCCTTGGAGATGAGTAGATCGAGATCGCGACTCGATGATGATGGAGACCTCAACCAGGGTTGCACTCGAGGTGAAGCATGACTCAGCTTCCTCGATTGCCTCATTGACGCGTCGTCGTTCTGGCTCATTCTGAAGAATCGCAACCAGAGCAGACGTATCAATCACCATCAGCCTGGAAGACCCCGGGAGTCATAACCGATGATCTCTTCGTCACTCGGTTTGTCCCGAGCTGGAAGAGAAGCGCAGTGGTAGGCAAGCTCGTCCAGTTCATCGGCGACCTGTCGGCCTGATCTGTCGCGATCGAGTCGCCGCAATCTCTCTCGTAGGGCCTTGGTGACCGCCTCGGTTTTCGTCTCCCCGGTGAGCCTGGCGAGTGTCTCGGCAAGGCGCTCAGCCTCAGTATTTCGAATGTTCAAAGCCATATTGTCCTCACGTGTAGCTAATTCACTACTATGTAGCATGAATCGGGCTCGCCGCTCAAAGGAGGTGGCAGGCTGCCGGATCGATGACACTTGGGACGCTTGGTGCCGCCGTTTCGAGAGCCGTTGACGGCGTGCTAGACTAACGGAGAAGGAGACGTCCCGGGATAGCCGGTTCTTCTTCGCAGAGGAAACCTGAGGATGTATCAATCGTCCCAGGTTCAACGCCGGTGGGGGTATAGCTCAGCTGGAAGAGCACCTGCTTTGCAAGCAGGGGGTCGGCGGTTCGAGTCCGCTTACCTCCACCAATCTTTTCAATGGTTTATAGGATTTAGGTTGGGCATTCAACCTGAGTTCTTGCGCCCTGGGTAACGGAATGGGTAACAAACAAGGGATGCTTGCAGCGAAAGCCGATTGGTGTTTCACTCCTCCATCCAGACCGCTGGCTGTCCCTCCCATAAACCTCGCCCGCGTTGAACACGTTGAGTTTACACCCGATCCGGTCCACGATAGCGCTCATGATCTCAACGCTGTTCAGAACCCTTTACTCCGTCCTGGGAACCCACCGGAATCTGGCCCTGGAGAATCTCGCATTGCGGCAGCAGATCGCTGTCCTGCAGCGCTCCGTCAAACGTCCTCATCTGAAGAAGAGCGACCGACTCTTCTGGGTCTTGCTGTCCAGGATCTGGACGGACTGGGCCGAGATACTCACCATCGTGAAGCCCGAGACCGTCATCCGATGGCACCGAAAGGGCTTCAGGCTGTACTGGACCTGGAAGAGCCGTCGGAATCGAAAGGGTCGACCAGCCGTTGCGTCGGAGATCCGTGAGCTCATCCGCAAGGTATCCCGGGCCAACCCACGTTGGGGAGCGCCGAGGATACACGGGGAATTGCTCAAGCTTGGGATCGATATCTCTCAAACCGCCGTCTCCAAGTACATGATCCGTCACCGAAAGCCGCCATCGCAAGGCTGGAGGACGTTCCTCGACAACCACGTTGGGGACTTGGTTTCCGTTGACTTCTTCACTGTGCCCACGGTGACGTTCAGGGTCCTGTTCGTCTTCGTCATTCTGGCTCACGAGCGGAGACGGATCGTCCATTTCAACGTGACTGAATCTCCCAGCGCGAAATGGACCGCACAGCAAATCGTCGCAGCATTTCCCTGGGACACCGCCCCGCGATATCTCCTCCGTGACCGCGACGGCGTCTACGGTTACGAGTTCGCCAGCCGTGTCGATCACATGGGCATCAAGGAAGTGAAGGCGGCTCCGCGATCACCTTGGCAGAATCCATACGTGGAACGCGTCGTGGGTACCCTGCGCCGGGACTGCATCGACCATGCGATCGTCTTCAACGAAACTCACCTGCGACGTCTTCTTCGAAGTTACCTCGTCTACTATCACGAGTGCCGCACGCATTTGTCGCTGGAGAAGGACTCCCCGGAACCGAGGAAGGTGGAGTCGCCGGACCAAGGGAAGATCGTCGAGTTCCCGATGGTTGGCGGGCTTCATCACCGCTACTCACGGCTGGCAGCCTAGCCTCTCTGCCATTCGGTCACGCGCGGAGACGTGCGTTTGGTCGGCTCCAATCTGTGCCTTTGCCCGGAGCTTGCTCAAGGACGGCCCGCAAAAAAACAGTTTGCGATTCAGGCCGTTCCTCGATCGCGGCCAACCACTCGGCCAACCGCCCGGGCCAATTGATTTCGATAACGTAAAAGTGACCCGTTTTGGGGGCGAGTGATCGAGCAAAAGTGACCCACCCCAATCAGACCTCTGTTTTAGTCTGTTGTGATTGTAAACGACAGACGGAACGGAGGTTATAGGTGATTGGGATGGATCAGTATGAGCTTATCAGAACGGCGTCGCGTGTGTATGGAAAGAGCATCCGGCAGATTCGGCGAGAGACGGGACACCATCGAAGGACGATTCGCAAAGCGCTGGCCGGGAAAGAACCGAAGTATCGTCGGCAGAAAGAGCCGAGGGCACCGATCATGGATCCGGTCGCGAAGATCGTCGAGCGGTGGCTGCTGGGCGACCGCCAAGAGCCGCGCAAGCAAAGGCACACAGCTCGAAGGGTCTACACCCGGCTGGTGGAGGAACATCAGTTTACGGGAGCGGAGGTGAGCGTGCGGCGCTGGGTGCGGGAATGGAAAGCCGCTCACGGCTGGGGCCGGCGCGAGGCCGTGCTGCCGCTGGATCCGGAGGTGGCACGGGAAGCCGAAGTGGACTGGGGTACGGCCTGGGTCCAGATGGCCGGCCTGCGTCGGCAGGTCAAGCTCTTTGTGATGCGCCCTCGCTACTCGGGTAAGCCCTTCGTTCGAGCCTATCCCTGGGAGCGTCAGGAGATGTTCTTCGACGGCCATATGCACGCCTTCTCCTACTACGGAGGCGTCTTCGGAGAGCTGGTCTACGACAACCTCACGCAGGCGGTGAAGCGGATCCTGCGGGGCCGCCAGCGAGTGGAGCAGGAACGGTTCGTCTCCTTTCGCAGTCACTACACCTTTGAGGCCCGGTACTGCACGCCGGGACGAGGACAGGAAAAAGGAGGAGCCGAGGGACTGATCGGTTTTGCCCGGCGCAACTTCCTGGTGCCGCTGCCTTCTGTCGAAGACTTTGAGAAATTGAACCAACTCTTGGCCCAGCGCTGTGAGCAGTATGGGAGCCACCGGATTGGAGGTCGGGAAGATTCCCGCACGGTGGACGAACGCTTCGAAGCGGAACGCGGCTCTCTGCTGCCGCTTCCGGATCACCCCTTTGAAAATTTCAAGCCGGTCCGGGTCAAGGTGGATGCCTATCAGACTGCCCGAGTGGATCACAATCGGTACTCGGTGCCTCGAGCCTACGTCGGATGCTGGCTCTGGGCCCACGTCGGTTGCGAGCAGATTCTCTTGTACGCCTCCGATCGGAAGGTGAGCCAACACGATCGCCTCTTCTGGAAGAGCCAGTGGCAGATCGATCCGCTGCACTATCTGGACCTGATCTATGAGCGGGTGGGCGCGTTTGAAAGCGCTCGAGCCATTGTCCAGTGGCGGCGGCAGTGGCCAGCGGATTACGAAGTGCTATTGCAGGCGCTGCGTCGCCGTCAGGGCGAAGGCCGGGGGACCCGCGAGTTTGTTCAGGTCTTGCAGCTGCATCGCCAGTACGAGAGCTCGCAGGTGGAAGCGGCCGTCCGCTTGGTGCTGGAGAAGGGCTGTCCAGGCTATGAATCGATCCGTCATCTGCTTCGAGCTCAGGAAGCACCACTGCTGTCGACGGAGCCCCTGCCCGCGGAGTTGATTCCCGGGGTGACCGATCAGCCGGTCCCAGTCAGTGATCTGAACGCCTTTAACGCCCTCTTGCCGGCAGCTGCGCTATGAGTCAACTCAGCGACACCGTCCTGCTGGAGGATCATCTCAAACGTTTGCGTTTACCGGCGATGCTGCGCGAATACCCGGAGTGCGCCCGCCAGGCCCGAGAGGGAGGCGAAAGCTACGAGGGCTTTCTGCTGAATCTGGCTACCCGAGAGCTGACTCAACGTCAGGCCAATCAACTCAAACGTCGGCTTAAAGAGGCCCGCTTTCCGGTGATGAAAACCCTGGAAGGGACAGACTTCAAGAAGTGGCCGGGTCTGGAGGCGCTGCAGGTCCGAGAACTGCTGCAGTGCGATTACATCCCTCGGCGAGAGAATCTGGCGTTCATCGGCCGCCATGGCACGGGAAAAAGTCATGCCGCCACGGTCCTGGGCGTCGAAGCCTGCCGCCAAGGCTACCGGGTGCTGTTCTGGACGGCGGCGGAGTTGGTCAACACCCTGGTCGAAGCCCGGGAGGAACGACAGCTGCAGCGACTGCTCAAACGGTTCGACCGCTTTGAGTTGGTCATCATCGATGAGATCGGCTACATCCCCCTCTCCCAGGAGGGCGCCCAGCTGCTGTTTCAAGTCTTCGCCAATCGCTACGAAAGGGCCTCGCTCCTGGTGACGTCCAACCTAGCCTTTGCCGAATGGACGAAGGTCTTTGGCGATGCGGCCCTGACCGCCGCGCTACTGGATCGACTGACCCATCACTGTCAGATCTATCCCTTCGACTGGGAAAGCATCCGCCTGACGGAGAGCCTCAAACGGCACGGCAAAAAGCGCCTAAAGCGCGCAGTGGCTGCCCCTGCGGGGGCTAATAAGGAAGCGGATCAAGAGGGGGCCCCAAACCCCGCTTGATCCTGACCTCTATTGATTATGAACTAGGAAAAACAACTTTAACCCGGGTGGGTCACTTTTACCTTGTCATTACGACCAATGGCCGCTGCGCTCCCTGAAATCGCCTCGGATGCAATAAATGGAAAGGACAGGTACGTTGCGGGCCCGACTCTGGCCTTTGACGGTCGCCGTCCACAAATACTGGGGCCCGTGTCCCCGCTGACCCGGACGGGCACACCGGCAGTTCGCCTTGCCGCACTTGCGGAAGTTCGCCGACAGGCTCCCCCGACGAAAATCGCCCAACGCTTGCACTTGCGCCCACACCTGTTTGCGCTTCTGTTCCAAGGCTTCCAAAGAGGCTGCTTGGTCCATGGATTCCTCCTCTAATGATAGCGCCCACCTGTGCCAGCCTCTTACCTGAATCCTTATACAGATTCGGATATTACAGCAAAAAAGAGAGAAGGCTACTTCCCCCTACATTTTTGACGTACACCCAGCGGCGCAGGGTTGCTTGACAGGATGGCGAAGAGCGGCGTATTATAGGTGGTTCGTGGAGTAGCACCGAAGATTCAAATTGGAATGGAGGCCAGCTCTTGGCATTTATAAGCATACAGGAGGGTGAACCGCTAGAAAGCGCTCTTCGTCGGTTCAAACGGAAGGTCCAACAGGAAGAGATCATAAAGGAAGCGAAGCGGCATGCCTTTTATCTCAAGCCTGGTGAGAAGCGCAGACTGAAGCAGGCGCTAGCGAGGAAGAGAGCCCGCAAGAAACTTCTCAAGCAGCGATTCCCAACGTCTTAGTCACTTTCCGAAATAAATAGTAAGAGCCCGGATGGCAATCGTTGCGTCCGGGCTTTTTTTTGGCTTGAGGAAGAGCCTGGTTTCGCATTAGATAAGCTTCTGGTGCACAGACTCCTGGGTGAAGCATGATTGGCCTGATCGGTATCCTGCTCTTTCTCGGTGTGGCGTATCTCCTATCCTCGAATCGGGCTGCAATCCGCTGGAGAATAGTGGCATGGGGTCTCTTATTGCAGCTGATATTTTCGCTGCTGGTTCTCAGGATGGGCTTCGGTAGGCGCCTCTGGGCAGCGGGCGGAGAGGCGGTGACCCAACTCATCGTTGCGGCGGACGAGGGGGGCCGCTTCGTCTTCGGTTGGTTGGCAGCCGATTCGAATCCAGACCATTTTGTATTCGCATTCAAGGTGCTACCTATCATCATTTTCGTTTCGGCCCTGTTCTCCTGCCTCTACTATCTCGGGATCATGCAGGTCGTCGTGGGCGGCATGGCGCGGCTGATGACCCGGGCCATGGGCGTTAGCGGATCGGAATCCGTAGCCGTCGCCGCCAACGTATTCGTGGGGCAGACGGAGGCCCCCCTGATTGTGGCTCCCTACGTCCCCGAAATGACGGAATCGGAGCTCATGGCTCTAATGACAGCCGGCATGGCCACTGTTTCAGGGTCTGTACTAGGAGGCTACATCGCCCTGGGCATCCAATCCGATCATCTTCTGGCGGCGAGCTTCATGGCTGCGCCTGCGTCGCTGGTCATGGCAAAGATGATGGTCCCGGAGACGTCTCCATCCAAGACGGCAGGCCGCGTGTCTTTCAAAATTGAGCGCACCTCGGCCAACCTTATCGACGCCCTCGCCCAGGGGGCAGCCCAAGGTGGCCGATTGGCTCTGAACATCGCGGCGATGCTCATTGCTTTCGTGGCGGTGGTCTACCTGCTCAATGGAGTTCTGGCAGCCGCATCCCGGGCTCTGGGCCTGAGTGAACTCCTGGGAATGACTCCAACGCTGCAGCTCATCCTGGGTTATCTGCTGGCTCCGCTGGCCTTCCTCATGGGGGTTCCCTGGGAGGAGAGTCTCCAGGTAGGCCGATTGATCGGAGTAAAGGTTGTTCTGAACGAGTTTGTGGCATACCGGGATCTGGCTGCCATGAGAGAAGCGCTAGGCCCCAAGTCCCAGTTGATCGCTACCTACGCCCTCTGTGGCTTCGCCAACTTTGGCAGCATCGGCGTTCAAATCGGGGGAATCGGTGGACTTGTGCCGGAGAGAAAAAGGGAAGTCGCAAAGCTCGGTATGAAAGCCCTGCTGGCGGGCTCAATGGCGAGCTTCCTTACTGCCAGTCTGGCAGCCATCGTCTCACCGCACTAGTGCCCTGTTACAGCTTAGTGAGGCATGGCCTCAGACCAACGAGCGGTGTAGTGAGGCTTCACACCCTATCCCCCTGAGTTAAGGACGCCATTCAAAGAGGGGACGGGGCTGCCCTCGGTGTTGCCCTGCTTGAGGCCCGATTCAACCACTCAGGTAGTGGTTGCGTACAGGCGATCTAACGAGAGGCGTTATTGCGCACCAGGGCTACCCTTAGGTACGCAACCCGTTTCGGGTTGATTCAGATTGGGGGCGACTCCCTCCCCAGGGTTCGGAAACCCTTGGCTGGAATACGCAATCCCGTTGGGATTGACCTCGCTTGGTCTGCGACGCTCGAGACCTCAGCCCATTGGGCCAAGGCACCTGAAACCCAGAATCTGTTGGGTCGGGGGGCGGGGAGGGCTGTCCTGTCCTGCGTTTCACACTTGACTCAAATTTAACGAAAGACTTCAGACAAACTTTCTTACAGGGTACTAGCCCCGCGCCTCAAACAAGGAAAAAGTGTCTGGGTTGATCAAGCTGCACCGAGACAGTGTAGAACAGTCAAGGATTCACGCAGCGGACTGCTTGCCAATGCCCCAGGAAGTCGATGGGCGTCCTGGACTCAATCTCTAGCCCGCACTCCTCCATCAGTGAATGGAGGTCGAGGTCGGTGCGGAAGCCGATTCGGTAACAGAGAGGCGAAACGAGCTTCTCGATACCACCTACCAGAAAATTCTCATTGCAGAAATGGTTCAGAAAGAGCAGAAACCCTTCGACCCTGCACACCCGTTTCATCTCCTGAATGACCCGAACCGGATCAGGCACGGTGGAAATAAAGTAGGCAGCCAAGACTCGATCGAATGAATCATCGGGAAAATCGAGATGGGTCGCGTCCATCCTGAGGAGCTTCGTGTTCTTCCGCCCCAACGACTCGACGCGCAGCCGTGCCCTCTGGAGCATTTTCTCGGAAAGATCAATCCCGGTGATCTCGACGCTCTTCGGAAGTGTGGGAATCGACAGGCCCGTGCCAACACCAACCTCGAGCAGTTGGGACTGGGGAGACAACTCGAGGAGCAGCGGGGCCATTTCACGGCCACTATCGACCATTTTCCCAAAGATCTGGTCATAGAAGTGAGAGTAGTAGTTGTAGACCTTCTCGATGTATGCAACGTCGGCGCTCAATATTTCCCTCCTTGGTGTGCCGACATTCTAGCATTATCCCTCCCCCTAGCAAATCTCTCATTTCAGATAGCATAACGCCCATCCGAGAATGAGCCAGTGGCGGGCGGATAGCCCCCCACCAAAGGTGGTACGCGGGGCTCGTGGAAGACGTGCGGTAGAGATCTGCCAGCACCAGGATGATCTTGGCGTGTGCTATCATCGGCTGCGTGACTGCTGTGATCGACGGGCTCGAGCCGCTAATCGATGCCAGGCGAATCCGAGAGCGCGTCGCGGAGCTTGGTCATAAGCTCGACCAGGACTACCGTCACACCACCCCGCTGTTCGTCGGTGTTCTTCGGGGCGCCGCCATCTTTCATGCAGATCTCATCCGGCAGGTAGACGTTGATCTCAAGATGGACTTCATTGCCCTATCGAGCTATCGGCATGGCGCCAGGTCACCGGGACCAATACGACTCATCACCGATCTCGAGAGCAGCATCGAGGGGGTGGATGTGGTGTTGGTGGAAGATATTGTCGACACAGGCCTGACCGTGAGCCACCTTATCCGGCGGCTGGGTCGCCGAAGCCCCGCCTCGCTGCGTGTCTGTACTCTTTTGTCAAAGCCTGGCCGGCGACAAGTAGACGTGCCGCTCGACTACGTCGGTTTCGAGATCCCAGACAGGTTTGTGGTTGGCTATGGTCTGGACTATTGCGAGAAGTACCGGAATCTTCCCTACCTCGCCACACTGGACGCAGAGACACACGAGCTGGGGGACCCAATCATTTCGGGGCAGCCACGACCAACGGAGGCCGGCACCGCCCGCCAAGGCTGATAGGCTTCAAGGACACCCCCGACGAACGCCCAGCTGTGGACACTCGCATTGGCGATCGGGCGGGACTATCATAAGCATCGCCAAGAAAAGGTGAAGGTATGAGTTTGAACCGGGGCGATGCCTGGAAGCTACTGGGGCGCTACACCAAGGGCCAGAGTCTGCTCCGTCATGCGATGGCAGTGGAGGCTGCCATGAGAGGCTACGCTAGAAGCTTTGGTGACGACGAAGAAAAATGGGGCATCGTGGGGCTTCTCCACGATTTTGACTACGAGCAGAATCCGGATCCGGCAGACCATCCTCTGGTGGGGGCCCGGATTCTCGAAGAGGAAGGGTATCCCGAAGAGATTATCTATGCGATCAAGTCGCACGCAGAATACCTGAACCTGCCGCGCTGGTTAGACCAGGCAAGCGAATTGCTGATTTGCCCGTCAAGTCCGTCAAGAAGAAGCTGAAGGACAAGGCCTTTGCGCGCTCCGTTCGCAGAGAGGACATCCGCCAGGGTGCAGCCGAGCTAGGAGTTGAGCTGGACGAACATATCCAGACCGTGATCCAGGCAATGTCCGAGATCGCAGCAGATTTGGGTTTGGCAGGAGAGTAAGAAGAGGTCTGGCCGACCTTGGGTCGTGACCTAAGTACACAGGAACGTAAATACGGCAACGTTTGCAGATGGGGCTTGTGAGGCGAGGTCAAGGCAGGAGGAGGAAGACGATGCTTGGCCATCTTCGACGACGACCAACGCAGAGATCGTCCACAACCCCCATCTGCCCTGCGGGTGGCGACGGGACGGGCCGATGGCTTTGTCGCTCCTCCTGGCAATACGCAAAGGTATGGCTGGGTCGTCGCTTCGCGCCCTCGCCACCGTCGCGCTCGCCACAAACGTCGCCGTATTTACGTTCCAGTGTACTAAGAACACAATGTCGATTTAGCTGGCACGAAAAGAGAGCAAGATCCAAAGCAAAGGAGAGGTTTGATGGCCGAAAATGAAGGAACCATAGAAGCTCTACTGAAGGAAGATCGCCGCTTCCCGCCGGGAGAGGAATTCACGGCCCAGGCGCACTGGAATGATCCTGCCATCTACGAACAGGCACGCAAGGCCCCGGAAGAATTCTGGGCCAAGATGGCAGAAGCCATTGATTGGTTCGAACCCTGGAACCAGGTTTTGGACTGGGATCCACCCACGGCCAAGTGGTTTCTCGGTGGCCAGCTAAACATCTCTTACAACTGTCTCGATCGCCATCTCTCCTCCTGGAGAAAAAACAAGGCTGCAATCATCTGGGAGGGAGAGCCAGGCGATACTCGCGTCTTGACCTATCTGGACCTTTATCGAGAGGTGAATCGGTGCGCCGCGACGCTCAAAAGACTCGGTGTCGAGAAAGGCGACCGAGTCGCTCTCTATCTGGGAATGGTGCCCGAGCTGCCCATCGCCATGCTTGCCTGCGCCCGCATCGGCGCCCCCCACAATGTGGTCTTTGGTGGTTTCAGCCCGGATGCCCTCAGCGACCGGATCAACGATTCGGACTCGAAGCTCCTGATTACCGCCGACGGCGCCTGGCGCAGAGGCAAGGTGGTTGCGCTGAAGGAAAATGTGGATGCGGCGCTGGAAGACTCCCCAGGCGTCGAGCACGTTCTGGTTGTCAACCGGGTCTCCGATCCCGGCGCGGTCTCGATGAAAGAAGGGCGCGACCATTGGTGGCACCTGGAGATGGAGAAAAGCGAAGGTGAGATTGTCGAGCCAGAGCAGCTGGATAGCGAGCACCCCCTCTATATTCTGTACACCTCAGGCACTACTGGGAAGCCAAAAGGGCTGCTGCACACGACCGGTGGATATCTGGTAGGAGCACACACCACCACCAAGTATGTCTTTGACCTGAAGGATACAGATACTTACTGGTGCGCAGCAGACGTGGGATGGGTGACGGGACACAGCTACATCGTCTACGGACCCCTCTCCAATGGAGCAACCTCGATAATGTACGAGGGCGCACCCGATCAGCCCGACAAGGGCCGGTTCTGGTCGATCGTGGAAAGGTATAAGGTCAATATCCTTTACACCGCACCGACCGCCATCAGGGCCTTCATGGGCTGGGGAGTAGAATACCCGGAGCGGTACGATCTTAGCTCGCTGCGTCTTTTGGGGACCGTCGGTGAACCTATCAACCCCGAAGCCTGGGTCTGGTATCGGCGCCACATTGGTTCCGATCGGGTGCCGGTGGTCGATACCTGGTGGCAGACAGAAACAGGGATGATGATGATCACGCCCTTGCCAGGACTTACCGATACCAAGCCGGGTTCTGCGACCTTTCCCTTCCCCGGGATCGAGGCTGACATCGTCGATAAGCAGGGGAATTCAGTGCCGCTGGGCGGGGGTGGCTTCTTGATTCTGAAGCGGCCCTGGCCGGCCATGGCCCGGACGATCTGGGGCGATCCCGATCGCTGGAAAGAGCAGTACTGGTCACAATATCCCGGAGTCTACTTCACAGGCGACGGCGCCAAGCGGGACGAGGAGGGGTATTTCTGGCTGCTCGGACGTGTCGACGACGTCCTCAATGTCGCCGGACACAGGATCGGCACGATGGAGGTCGAAAGTGCCCTCGTGAGTCATCCCGCAGTAGCAGAGGCAGCAGTCATCGGGGTTGATCATGAGGTCAAGGGCCAGGGGATCGCAGCCTTTGTCACCCTGCGTGCCGGGAACGAGGCCAGCCCCGAGCTGATGCAGGAGCTGCGTCTCCATGTAGGTGAGAAGATTGGTCCCATCGCGCGTCCGGAAAGGGTCTTTCCGGCTTCTGAGCTGCCCAAGACGCGAAGCGGAAAGATCATGCGACGACTTCTGCGCGACGTGGCCGAAGGAAGAGTTCTAGGCGACACGACGACCCTGACCGACCCAGCGGTTGTCGACTCGATCAAGCAGCAATACGAAGAGAAATAGCAGAACTGCAGCGGTTCTCGGTGGAGTCAAACGGGCGAGTATCTAGTCAGTTCTCCTATCCTGACGCAGCCACTTCATTCGGTTTCTGAAGTTCCAGACTCAGTCAAAGGCCGGGATACCCGTGATGGCCTCGCCCAGGATCAGGGTGTGGATGTCGTGGGTTCCTTCGTAGGTGTAGACCGTCTCCAGGTTTGCCATATGTCGAAACACGGGATACTCGCTCAGAATCCCGTTTGCTCCCAGGATATCTCGTGCCAGGCGGGCGGTTTTCAAAGCGATGGCCACGTTGTTTCTCTTCGCCAATGAAATCTGCTCATGCCGTTCGTTTCCCGCGTCCTTCAATTGTCCCAGGCGATGAGCCAGGAGCTGGGCCTTGGTGATTTCGGTCAACATGTAGACCAGCTTCCGTTGAACCAACTGATGTGATGCGATAGGACGATTTCCGAACTGAGTTCGCTCCAGCGCCCAGCGCTGGGCCGTGTCGAAGCAGGCCATGGCCGCCCCGACCGCCCCCCAGGCGATTCCGTACCGGGCTTGATTCAAACACATCAGGGCGCTCTTGAGGCCAGTGGTTTCAGGCAGTAGGCTCGACCCATCGAGGTAGCAGTCGTCAAGCACCAGTTCCGAAGTGACAGAAGCCCGCAGAGAGTGTTTGTTGTGATAGTCCCGGCTCCCGAACCCCGGCGTCTTCTTTTCAACCAGAAAGCCACGAATCTTCTCATCTTCGCAGCGAGCCCAGATGATCGCCACGTCGGCGATACTGCCGTTGGTGATCCATGCCTTGGTGCCATTCAGGACAAAACCGCCGCGCTCCTCCCGGGCAACCGTTCTCAACCCGCTTGGATTCGAGCCAAAGTCAGGCTCCGTGAGACCAAAACAACCAATGGCCTGACCAGCTTGTAGGCGTGGCAGCCACCGCTCCTTTTGTTCGGCGCTGCCGAACGTATGGATCGGGTACATCACCAACCCGCTTTGCACTGAAACGAAGCTTCTCAGCCCGCTGTCACCTCGCTCGAGTTCCTGCATGATCAACCCGTAGGCGATACTGTTGAGACCGGAGCAGTTGTACCCTTCGAGATTGGCTCCGAAATAGCCCAGCTTGCCCATCGGCTCGATCAGATGCGAGGGGAATCGGCCCTCCATGTAATGGTCCTCAATGACGGGGAGGACCTCTTCATCTACGAAGCGCCGCACGCTCTCGCGAACCAATGTCTCTTCGTCGCTGAGAAGGTCCTCGAGGTTCATGAAATCTGGGCTCTGAAACGCCATCTGGGGAATATAGCATAGGCAGATCTGGCCAGCCCAAAGTTGTATCATAGAGGGACAGATGGTGATTGGTCTAACGGGTAGGAATGCTTCGGGGAAGGGTCTGGTTGCCGAGTTTCTTCAGGCCAAGGGTTTCAGCTATCTGTCTCTTTCGGATTTCATTCGGGAAGAGGTGGCAAGGCGGGGCCACGAGGTTACCCGGGAACGACTGATTGAGGTGGGAAGAGGCCTCCGCGCGAAATTCGGAAACGGCCATCTGGCGCGGCAGATCCTGAAGCAGCTGGGCGAGGACCGAAACTACGTCGTCGACTCGTTCCGACATCCCGATGAGGTCGAAGAATTCCGTAGTCGCTCCGATTTCCATCTACTTGCTCTGGAGGCAGAGGCAAAAACGCGCTACCAGAGGATCAAGGCCCGAGCACGGGAATCGGACCCCGTTGAATACGAGGAGTTTCTTCGACTGGAGGAGGAAGAGGCCTCCAGCAAGCAATCCGAAGGACAAAAGCTGTCGGACACGGCGCGCCTGGCTGATGTTGCGCTTGAGAACAATGGCACCAAGGAGGAGCTCTGCTCACAGGTTTCGAGCTGGCTTCAGAAGCTCATGCTGCAGTTGAGTCGGCCAGACTGGGACGAATATTTCATGAGAATGGCCAAAGTGGCCGCCCTACGAAGCAATTGCGTCAAGAGGAAGGTTGCAGCCGTAATCGTTCGCGACAAGAGAGTCATTTCTACCGGATACAATGGGACTCCACGTGGCACGCGGAACTGTTTTGAGGGCGGATGTCCTCGCTGCAATCAATTAGCGGATAGTGGCACCCAGTTGGATGATTGCCTGTGCTCTCACGGAGAAGAAAACGCGATCACCCAGGCCGCGTATCACGGGGTGAGCGTCAAAGGTGGAGTACTTTATACGACCTTCTCGCCCTGCCTAACCTGCACCAAGATGATCATCAATTCGGGGATCGAAGAGGTGGTATACAACCTGGAGTATCCCCTCAGTGACATATCCTTTCATCTACTCCAGGAAGCAGGATTGGTCTGTCGACAGTTCAAGGTCGAGTAGGCGATCCGCTTCTCTGCAATTGTCTCCAGGTGCTCGCTATGGTGCTAGCATCCCTTCTCCTCTTCACCACGGCATCCGCCGGGTTTCTTGTCTTCCTGGTCAAGTATCCCCGGGGCTCTGAGGTCCGCCTGTGGGGCATCCGCGCCTGCCACGGACTGGGTTTTCTGGGGGTGGCCGCGATGAGGCTTGACCGAGGGGGGTTCTCAGAGCTGTCACTATTGATCATCTCATCCCTGGTAGTTTCGGTAGTCGCCTTCGAACTCTCTTCGAAATACCTCGATAAGTAGACGCCTTCCGGTCTCGGAGTGGAACACAACCGAAGGGCTCGTGCAAAAATAACTTCACATTCTGGCATCTCAGCTTCACACTATCTTCGGCCGCTCCTCAATCGCGAAATCCTCAACGTAGGCCTGGCTACGCCTGCGGTTTCGCTCAATCGTTCGCGAAGGCTATGCCCCAGGGCCTCCGAACTCGTGTTCGAGCGCCCTTCGGGCCGAGAGCAGGTCGGCGCTGAACTCCACCGGATAGGGGGAGCAGGCTTCCAGGTTCCGGATCGACTCCGGAAGTGCTTGCAGTTGGCTCTGGGCGTAGTCCCGGATCTCGAAGACGGCGGGAAGCTCAGCGGTGAGCTCACCTTTCGCGGCATATCTTTTCAGCAGAGGAGCAGACATCGGGCCCAATCCGGCGGGGACTTCGCCCCAGCGGGCGAGCACGTCTCCGCAGAATCCTGAAGAGCCGCTCTTCCGGAAGATCTGCTTATGGTAAGGCATTGTGTCCTTGTTCTTGGACAATTTGAGGCGAGGATGGGTTTCCCCTTTGCGGGTTGCCGACACCAGTTTGTAGACGAGGTCACAGCTGGGTGCGTCTCGGGATACCACCAGTTCGGTCCCCACGCCGTAGGCATCGATAGGAGCGTCACTCAAGGCCAGTGACTGCAACTTTCTCTCATCCAGGTCTCCGCTGGCTACGATTCGAACGTGGGTCTTACCGGCTTGATCCAGTAGCCGACGTGTTTCAACGGCCAGGCTCAGGAGATCTCCGCTGTCCAGACGTACGCCGTCGATTTCACCCTCGACTTGCAATGCTCTTCGCACTCCGGACAGCGTATCGTATGTGTCTACGAGAAGGACGGCATTCTGTGGGAAGGTGTCGCGGAAACACTGGAAGGACTCAAGCTCGTCCCCAAAGAATTGCACGAAGGAGTGGGCCATGGTGCCCTGCACGGGGAGATCCAGCTCAAACCCGGCCAAGGTGTTGCTGGTGCCGGCACAGCCCCCAATGAAAGAAGCGCGCGCAGCCAAGGTGCTGGCCTGCGGGCCATGTGCCCGGCGGCTCCCGAAATCGACCACCTGCCTCCCGGCGGCTGCCTGACACAATCGCGCTGCCTTGGTCGCGACCATGGTCTGAAAGTTGATGGTGTTGATCAGGTAGGTTTCCAGCAGTTGCGCTTCCATGATCGGCGCAGCCACTTGAAGGATGGGCTCGTTCGGAAAGACAGGGGTGCCCTCGGGAAGGGCATAGACGTCACCCGTAAATCGAAAATCGCATAGGAAGTCGAAAAAAGCGGGCTCCACATGCCGAAAGGTCTCCAGGCTCCTGAGGTAGTCCGTCATCTCTTTGTCGAAAGACAAGCTCAGGATATAGTGAAGGGCTTGTTCCAGCCCGGCGGCGACCAGATAGTTTCGCTGGTTGGGAAGCCGCCGCGTAAAAAGCTCGAAGGTAGCCTGATCGCCGGCTTGCCCAGCCCGGAAATAAGCCGCCAGCATGGTTAGCTCGTACAGGTCGGTGTTGATACCCAGGGTTTTTTCGGAAGGGAAGAGAGGGTTCGGCTTCATGCCGGACTGAAGACCCGCTCAAAGACGGTCTCCACGTGCTGAAGCGTACTTCGGAGATCGAAAACCCCTTCAATTTCTTTGGCAGAGAGATGAGTCCGGATATCCTCGTCGGCCATGATCAGGCCCTTGAAGGCGGCCTTTTCATCCCAAGCCCGCATCGAATTCCGCTGGACCCAAACGTAGGCTTCGTCACGGAGGACACCCTTCTCGACCAACTTGACCAGCAGCGTACTTGAGAAAGTCAGGCCGCCCGAGAGATCGATATTGGCTTGCATTCGGGCTTCATCGACCGCGAGGTTCTTGAGAACGTTGGCAATCCGGGTAGTAAGGTAATGAGCGAGCGTTGTGCTGTCGGGCAGTATCACCCTCTCCGCCGAGGAATGAGAAATATCTCTCTCGTGCCACAGCGGGATATTCTCCAGTGCCGTCACCGCATTCGATCGGAGGACGCGGGCCAGACCGCTAATATTTTCGCAGGCGATGGGGTTCCGTTTGTGGGGCATCGCGGAGCTCCCCTTTTGCCCGGCCCCGAAGGCCTCGCGTGCCTCGCCGACTTCGGTGCGCTGCAAGTGGCGGATTTCCGTTGCAATCTTGTCGTAAGTGGAGCCCAGGATGGCGAGTGAGCAGATATACTCCGCGTGTCGATCACGCTGAAGGGTCTGCGTGGAGGCCCGGGCAAAACCGATATCCAGTTTCCCACAGACCTTCTCCTCTACGTCTGGAGGGAGGTGGGAGAAGGTTCCCACCGGGCCGCTTATCTTGCCGACTTCCAGATTCTCCCGGGCTCGACGGAAGCGTTCCAGATTGCGCTGCATTTCCGAATACCAAACCACCAGCTTTAGACCAAAGGTCGTCGGCTCGGCGTGGACGCCATGGGTTCGACCCATCACCGGCGTGTCTTTGTAGCGAATGGCCTGCTGTTTGAGGATCGACAGCAATTTCAGCAGCTCAGTCTCGATGGCGGCGGAAGCATCCTTCACTAACAATGCTTGCGCGGTGTCTACGACGTCAGTTGAGGTCAGTCCCAGGTGAATAAATCGTGATGCCTCCCCGACCGATTCGGCGACCGAGCTCAGAAAAGCGATGACGTCATGGCGAGTCACCTCTTCGATCTCGTGGATTCGCTCGATTGAGAAGGCAGCCTTGTCCTTGATCTCGGACAGGGCGTCTGTGGGCACTTGCCCCTTCTCGGCCAGAACTTCACAGACAGCAATCTCGACATCGAGCCACTTCGAGTACTTGTTCTCTTCTGACCAGATCCGGGCCATTTCAGGACGGGTGTATCGTGGGATCATAGCTCTAGGACTATGGTCGGTTTGTGTTGATGAGTCAAGTGAACCTGGGGGCTCGGATAGCCGTCCCTACGTCGTTTCTGGAGCGCGGCCGAGGCAGCTTCGGCCGCGAGTTCGGGAAGGTTGTTGTTCCGGCTCAAGTGGGCTAGAAAAAGGTGGGCGGCACTACCGTCGAAGTCCTCGGCCAGGAAGTGGGAGAGTGCCTGGTTGGAAAGGTGTCCCTCCCTTCCCAACAACCGCTGTTTGAGAAACCAGGGGTAGCCGCCGACCTTGAGCATCTCTTCGTCATGATTGGATTCCAGAATTAGCCAATCGCAGTCTCGGAGTTGCTTTGTGACGAGAGGGGAGAGCTCACCCAGATCGGTCACGGCGGCACCGGACACTCCACCGGACGAAAAGCGAAAGGCAACGGGTTGAGCCGCGTCGTGATTCACGTCAAAGGGGTGAACTCTGATATCCCCAATCGAGAAGGATTGCCCTGCCTCAAAGCACTCCCAACGCTCCAACTCTCGTAGTTTGGGGACCTCGTCCCGTGTCCCTTTGTTCATGAAAACTGGGATTCCAAGCTCGTCGGCGAATGCGGCAGCCCCGGCCACATGGTCGCTGTGCCCGTGCGTCAGAATCAGAGCCTGGACTTTGTCGAGTGAGAGGGCGGCCTCCTCGAAACGGCGCCGGAGGCTGCGGGCCCCGAAGCCCAGATCCAACAAGAGGTGGGTATGCGCCGTCCCGATATAGGTGCAATTTCCCGAGCTCCCACTCCCAAGCACACATAGTTGCATCGTGAGATAGAATGTAGCAGCCAGGTATGAAAAAGAAAAACCTCTTGGGGCTAGGAGCCGCGGAGCTGGAACAGCTAGCCCTCTCGATGGACGAGAAGGCCTTTCGCGGCAGGCAGCTCTATCATCAGATCTATCAGCGCCGAATCCAGGAATTCGACCAGATGTCGGAGCTCCCGAAGGGATTTCGGCACGCCCTCTCAGAGAAATACTCGCTGACCTATCCCGAGGTTGAGAACCAGACCGGGTCCGTCGATGGGACGGTTAAATTTCTGCTGCGATTGGAAGATGGCCGATTCATCGAAACGGTTTTCATACCTGAAGGCAGGAGGCAGACTCTCTGCGTTTCTTCACAAATCGGCTGCGATGTCGGCTGTACTTTCTGCATGACAGCCCAGATGCCCTTCCAGCGAAATCTGCAGCCCGGCGAAATCGTTGGTCAGCTGTTGGCGGTGATGCGGACCGGCCTGCTTAGGGAAAGAGGCTTCAATCTGGTCTTTATGGGAATGGGTGAACCCTTGTACAACTATCAGAATCTGGGGAAAGCATTCCGGATTATGATCGACCCCTCCGGTATGGGGCTGTCCCATCACAAGATCACGGTCTCGACCTCCGGAGTCGTGCCGGTGCTCAAGAAGATGGCCACAGAAGAGACCTTGCCCAACCTGGCCATCTCACTGAATGCAACCACGAACGAGACGCGAGACGCGGTCATGCCGATCAACCAAAAATGGAATCTAGAGGAACTGATGCAGGTCTGTCGGTCGTTTCCAATCGAGCCCAGGCGTCGCCTCACGTTCGAGTATGTTCTCCTCAAGGACGTGACGGATTCCGATGAAGACGCAAGGCGACTGGCGAAACTGGCCAGAGGCGCTCGTGCAAAAGTGAACCTGATTCCCTACAATCCGGGAGCGGGTCTGGGCTTCGCACGGCCCCCGTGGGAAAGAGTAAAGAAATTTCAGGAGATCCTGACAAGTCGGCAAGTGACGACGCTGGTTAGGAGGCCCAGAGGGGACGAGATTGCTGCGGCCTGTGGCCAGCTGGCCTACCTGCAGAAAACCGGCAGTGACGGGCAGGTCCCCGGGCGCACGGAATCATGATGCTTGAGGCGAGCGAGATAGCGCCGAGGGCACGCCGTCACTATTTGTTTTCGCGTGAGGGATAAGACGAGTGGGCGAGAAGAAGTTTCACATAGCGACTTTCGGATGCAGAACGAACCAGGCTGACAGCGCCGCGCTTCGAGACGACTTCCTGTCCCAGGGTTACCTTGAGACTCCAGACTGGCGGGAAGCGCGCATCATTGTAGTCAATTCCTGTACCGTCACCCACCGTTCAGATCAGCAGGTGCGCCAGCTAGCCCGAAAATTCTCCCGGGGTAACCCCGGGGCCCGAATCATCGTCACTGGATGTTACGCCCAGCGGGATCCGCAGCAACTTGCCCGGATCCCTGGGATCGGCGCCGTGGTGGGTAATACCCACAAGCATCAGATTGTGGAAATCGCAGGGACTGACCTTGACAACCAGCGTGTTTCCCCGCCTCGTTACGACGACATCGCGAGGATCTATCGAGACGATTTCCAGAAGGTCCGCGCCCTGGATTCAACGGCAGCGACCCGGCCAGGACCCAGGACACGCCCCTTCGTAAAAATACAGGATGGCTGTGATTCCAAGTGCAGCTATTGCATTATTCCTCTGGTCCGGGGCCCGAGCCGCAGCGTGCCCGCCGGGCAGCTTCTGCAACAGGTCAGGGAGCTGGTCCAGTTGGGTTTCAAGGAGGTCGTACTCACCGGCATCCATCTGGGGACCTACGGGAGATATCTGGAGCCGCGCTTTTCACTAGACCGCCTGCTTGCCAGGTTGATGGAGATCCCGGGCTTGGCGCGCGTCCGGCTGAGCTCGATCGAACCCATGGAGCTCTCCCAGCGGGTTCTCCGGCTGGCATCCGAGAGCCCTAAGCTTGCTCCTCACTTCCATATTTGTTTGCAGAGTGGAAGTGACTCGATCCTCAAACGCATGAAGCGGCCCTACAGCATTTCGAGGTTCGAGCGCATGGTTTCTGAGATTCACTCGAGCTTACCGGATGCTGCCATCGGCACCGACGTCATCGTCGGTTTTCCTGGCGAAACGGATGAGGACCATGAGCAGACGCGTGCCTTCGTAGAAAGGATGCCCTTCACCTATCTGCACGTTTTTCCCTATAGCGACCGCCCGGGGACCCAGGCGACCCATCTCGAGCAGAAGGTGGACCCACAAGTCAAACAGCAACGGGGTAGAGAGCTGCGCCAGATTTCCGAGGAAAAAAACAAAGCATTCCGCAGGCGATTCCTGGGCCGGAGTTTGTCGGTCTTGACCCTGACTGAACAGCAGGCGGGGATGCGGGACGCCCTATCGGCTAACTATCTGAAAGCGCAAGTGCCGGCCTCAGTACCTGCCAATCAGATAGTCAGCGGGCTCGTCACCGAAGAGCAGGGCAACGTTCTCGTGCTTCGCCCGATCAATTGAGCAGGTCACAGGGAATGCTGGCCCCATCCGAGGACGAAACTTTGCGTCCGCGCGTGACGGCGGTCTCCAGGCCGCCGGGCGTCGAGCCAACCGCTCGTAAGAATAAGACTTCGGCCTGGACACCGAAGCCACGTTCAGATCTATCCGAACCGCGCGGTCACCATGCCGAGCCCCTCGATCTCCACCTGCACCTCGTCTGTTTGTTCTACCCAATTAGTTTGAACGACGCTCCCCAGCATAACAATCTGGCCCTGCTTCAACGAGTCACCCCGGCTCTCTACCAAGTTTGCAAGCCAGGCAAGCGCCTGGAAAGGGTGGCCGAGGATGTCTCCGCTTGAACCGCTGCCGACCGGCTTATCGTTGATGCGCATCTCGCCGGGCAGCCCGCTCAGATCGAGGTCGCGCCAGGCAGCTACCGGTTCCCCTAGCACACAGGCTGCGGCGAAGAAATCGTCCGCGATCAGTGAAGGCGTATCGATAGCCGTATAGTCATCCCACCGGTCGTCGACCACCTCGATTGCTGAGGAGACCGCCTGAACAGCGTCGGCGACCGAGTCCATGTCATGTCCGCGGTCTCTTGCCGGGATATCGCTCCCCAGGAACACGGCCACCTCGGCCTCGACTCCCGGATGCCGGTAGTCCGAGTGCTTTAGCCCCGCCTCCTGGTAGTGGACTGACGGCTGGAAAAGCGCGCCTGCGCAGGGATTTCGAATTCCCAGGTACTCCTGCATCACCGGAGTTGTACATCCGATTTTGTAACCGACAGTCGGACCCACCTTTTTCGCAGCCAGGATGTTGTGCAGCTCCTGCTGAACGTCATATGCGTCAGCTTCGGTTCTTGGCCGGATGTCGTCCGGGAGCGACCACAGCATTTCTCCATCTATGCGAGCCGCACCGATAAGCTCTGCTGCTCTGCGTATCTCCTGTTGTTGCACCTTGTTGCTCTCCCGTGCAAGGAAGTTTCAGCTCTCCAGGATCACGACAGCAACAGCATAGTTTGTTGCGTGAGTGATGGTAACCAGGGCCCGAACGGCGCCCGACTCGTCGAACAATTGTTTGGCCTTGCGGTGAAGATTGAGCTCGGGCTTTCCTAACGGCCCTGCCACTGTATCGACGTCCTTCCAGCGGATGCCCTTCTGCCAGCCAGTACCCAGCGCCTTCAGGGCCGCTTCCTTTGCCGCAAAGCGGCCAGCGAAGTGCTGAAACTGGTTCTTTCTCTCTGAACAGTAGGCAATCTCTTCTGCCGAAAAGATCCGATCGGCAAGAGACTTACTTCCCTGGAGGGCCTTGGCAATCCGGGGAACCTCAACAATATCGAGACCAATACCGATAATCATCGACGTGTGCTACCTTCTCAAAAGATGTTCTACCAGAAGAGGTCGGGGCAATTCCGCTATTCCGCGTTCCAAGAATTCGAGGCTATTCCCGGACTGATTCACGCTATTACCAATCGAGGTGCTGGCGATGGGTACGAAGCGCGAACAGGGGCGGAGACCGGAAGCCCCACTCCCAACGAACAGCTGCTCGGTGCCCTGGGTGTGTCGAAGGAAAGACTCTTCCTCCTGGACCAGAAGCACTCCGATCGCGTCGTCGCAATCAACCACGAAGAAGTGATATCACTTGACAGCCGGCGGGCGCAACCGGGAGATGGCATCATCCTGACGGGACCGGGTTGTTTCGCCGCCGTTCGCACTGCCGACTGTGTCCCTTTGCTCGCACTGCTGCCCAAACGCAAAATGGTGTGCCTCATCCATGCCGGATGGCGCGGTACCTGCGATCGAATCGTCGCCAAGGGAATTCAAAGGTTTCTAGAGCTCTCGAGTGCCTGCTCCGAAGACCTTCGGGTGGGGGTGGGGCCCTGCATCCGCAAGTGCTGCTATCAAGTCGGATCCGATGTACGCGACCAATATCGGAGAGCCGGACACGACCTTGAAGACCTGCTGACCGAATCCCACCTCGATCTGGTGAAAGCAAACATCTCGCAGCTTCAGGAACTGGGTGCAGTTCGAATAGAGGATTCCGGATTGTGCACGGCCTGCCGCCCTGACCTCTTCTATTCCTACCGACGGGAGGGGGCGACCGGAAGAATCTGGACCATCGCCGGATTTGTAGCCGGAACCGCCGGATAGGAGAACGCTCCGATCCGTGGCCGGACCAGCAGCTACAATTCGATGGCTAGGATGTCCTGGCGCATCTTTTCTCGATAAGCTTTGAGTTTCTCCACCAGGCTGGGATCGCTGCGGCTGAGAATCTGCACTGCGAAAAGGCCCGCGTTGCGTGCTCCGGCCTTTCCGATCGCCATGGTTGCGACTGGTATGCCCCCCGGCATCTGCACGGTCGATAGCAGCGCGTCGAATCCCCCCAGGGACGAAGAGTCAAGGGGAACTCCAATCACCGGCAGGGTGCTGTGGGCGGCCAGGGCGCCCGCTAGGTGTGCAGCGGCTCCCGCACCGGCGATGAGAACCTGAACCCCGTTGCTCTCGGCAGCTTGAACATACTGCTGCGTCGGACCTGGAGTTCGATGTGCAGAAAGAACCTTCATCTCGTAAGGCACACCGAAGTTGTCCAGGATGTTCGCCGTCTCTTGCATGACGCCGGAGTCGGAGACACTGCCCATCAAAATAGCGACTTTAGCATCGGTCATGAAGATCTTCCTCTCAATTTAGCCAAGCCTTTCGCTGCGATATCGCGCCGGTAGTACATTCCATCGAAATGGATCTTGTTCACACCTTCGTATGATCTTGCAATGGCTTCATCCAGCGAAGCCGCCTGAGCAACGATTCCCAGTACGCGCCCACCACTGGTGAGAAGGCGGTCCTCCTCGAAAACGGTGCCCGCATGGAATAGCAGTATGTCAGCCGTCTCGTCCGCCATGTCGAGCCCCCGAATCTCCTTTCCAGATGAGTAGGACCCAGGGTATCCCTCGGAGGCGACTACGACACAAACACAAGCACCCCTGCGCCAGGAGACATTCCTGCCGGCCAGCTCCCCACGACTCGCCGCTTCGAGCAAATCAGCCAGATCGCTATCCATTCGCGGTAGGATGACCTGGGCTTCCGGGTCGCCGAAGCGGACGTTGTACTCCAGCACCTGCGGCCCTTCGCTGGTAAGCATCAGTCCCGCGTAGAGGACGCCTTGGAAAGGCTGCCCTTCGGCTGTCATTCCCTGGATGGTGGGATGAATGATTCGGTCGAGGACTTCTTGCTGAGCCTCCTCCGAAAGCAGGCCGTCCATCGAATACGCTCCCATGCCACCCGTATTGGGCCCAGTGTCACCTTCGAAGATCTGCTTGTGGTCCTGGGATGGAACCAGCGGCGTAACATCGACGCCGTCGGACAGCACCATGAACGAAGTCTCTTCTCCCTGAAGGCAATCCTCGACTACGACCCGATCCCCTGCCGGGCCCAGGGTGCGAGCCTTCATAGTAGTGTCGATGGCCTCCAGTGCTTGGTCCAACGTTGCGCAAATGAACACGCCCTTTCCAGCCGCCAGCCCATCGGCTTTGACGACCACGGGGAACGAAAACCTGCCCGATCTGAGACACTTCTCAGCTTCGTCGGCAGAGTCGTGAACTGTGAACGCCGCGGTGGGTATCTGGTGGCGCGCCATGAACTCTTTGGCAAAGGATTTGCTGCCCTCGAGGCGTGCTGCCCCCGAAGAGGGACCGAACACGTCCAGTCCAGAATCCCGAAACTGGTCGGCGATACCTGCGACGAGAGGCGCCTCTGGGCCTACAACGGTGAGATCAATCTCGTGAGAACGGGCAAACTCCAGTAGTCCGTCCAGATCGTCCGACGCAATTGAAACATTCTGGGCGACAGCTGAGATTCCCGCGTTGCCAGGGGCGGCATAGAGCTCAGCGACGCGAGCGCTGTGGTTCAATTTCCAGGCAAGGGTATGCTCTCTGCCACCTGAACCTATTAGGAGAACTTTCACTTTGCCCTACCCGGTAGGAAACGCCCGTTCGAACTAACTGTCTTTCGACGAGCTGCTCTTCTCTGCAGTCTTCGACCCAGAATCGGTTTTTGTCGCCTTAGTTTCCTTCTTTTCCGTCTTGTCTGCTTTTTCTGTCTTGGAAGGGTCGGCCCCCTTCTTGGCATAGTCGGTGACGTACCAGCCCGTCCCCTTGAACTGGATTGCGGGAGCAGATATCAGCCGTTCAACATTCCCGCCGCAGTTCGCACACTCCACCGGTGATGGGTCGGAGAACTTCTGCAGCAGTTCAAACGTATGACCGCAGGCCTCGCACGCGTACTCGTAAAGGGGCATTCTTGTGGGCGCTCCTAAGCAGCAGACAGACTACGGAATATATGATTCTGGCCTGTGCGATGTCAAGAGATGGCGGGTGGTACTTCCCGTTCTCTAGGAGCCTGCGCGGCAGAGATTGATCTTCGAAATTGAGAGAATCTGGCCTTGATTCTCCGCCTTCTCGCTACGATCATTTCTACCGCGCAGCCTCCTAGCCCCGTTTTCCAGAAGCCTCTTCAGCGTGCTATCATCCAGCCGGTTGAGATGACCAGTCGGGAGTATCGGTGAGACGACTTCGCAAGGCGGTGTTTCCGGTGGCAGGACTGGGGACACGTTTTCTCCCAGCCACCAAGGCGGTACCGAAAGAGCTGCTGCCGATCGTGGACCGCCCACTGATCCACTATGGTGTCGAAGAGGCTGTCCGCTCGGGGTTTAGCGACGTTATCTTCGTAACCAGCCGCGGGAAGGATTCGATCACAGACTACTTTGACTCTGACTTCGAACTGGCCAACCGTTTGAGAGATCAGGGAAAGGCGGACCTTTTCAAAGTTCTGGAGGAGGTCTCTTCCATGGCCTCGGTATCCTCGGTGCGTCAGAAGGAGCCCCTGGGGCTGGGTCACGCTGTATTGGTTTCGGAACCCCTGGTTGGGAAGGAGGCGTTCGCCGTTGTCTTGTGCGATGACCTCATCGATCATGAAACCCCCTGTCTGGAGCAGATGAGGAAGCTGCAGGAAACCCACGGAGGGAGCGTGCTGGCCACCATGGAAGTGCCTCCTGGAGCGGTTTCCCGTTATGGCATAGTGGCTCTAGAGGGTGAGGCTATCGATGAAGAGCAGAGGCTTTCTCGCGTACGGGATACGATCGAGAAACCCTCCCGAGAGGAGGCTCCTTCCAATCTCGCGATCATCGGACGCTACTTGTTCACTCCCACAATTTTCGATCTCCTAAGAGAGACGCCTCCAGGAGCCGGCGAGGAGATCCAGCTCACAGATGCGATTCGGCGCTTGATTGAACGAGAGCCGGTATACTCCTATCGTTTCAAGGGAAAACGGTACGACGCCGGGAACAAGTTGGAGTTCCTGTTGGCCAACCTGTCCTTTGCCTTGAAGCGGGAAGGCCTGGGCCCCGAACTAAGGAAGCACATTTCTGCGCTCGACCTGTGAAGCGAGCGAGAGGCGAATTCCAAGGAAAAACATGCTTGATAGGACCTTTGTCAGGGAACACCTGGAGCTGGTGGAGCAGGAGCTCCTGACCAGGGGTTTCCAGCTCGACATCGGAGTTTTCGAAAGTCTCGACAAGGAGGAGCGCTCGACGCGGGTCGAATCCGAAGAGCTGCGAGCCGAACGCAACCGAACCAACGACGAGATTTCAAGCCTACGCCGAGAAAGAAAGGATTCAGCCAAAGAAATCGAGAGAATGAAACAGGTTTCGGCGCGGATCAAGGATTTGGACGAAGAGCTCGGAGGGGTGCAGTCGAGTTTGAAGGATTTTCTCTCCCGGATTCCGAATATGCCCCATGATTCGGTCCCAGCCGGTATGGACGAATCAGCCAATACCGTCGCGCGTGAGGTTGGCACGCCTCCCAAGTTCGATTTCCCCTGCCGGGATCATGTGGACCTCGGGGCCGACCTCGGAATCCTCGACCTCGACAGGGCCAGCAAGATCACCGGCGCCCGCTTTGCGAACTACTACGGAGCCGGTGCCCTTCTGGAACGGGCTCTTATCAACTTCATGCTGGATCTACATACGCAGCAGCACGGCTATCGAGAGGTGATTCCACCCTTCATGGCAAACAGAAAAAGTTTCTTTGGGACCGGAAACCTGCCCAAGTTCGAGGAGGATCTATTTCGCATAGCGGAGGAAGACTTTTTTCTGATCCCAACTGCCGAGGTTCCTGTTACCAACATCTTCGCCGGGGAAGTACTTCAGGAGGAAGATCTGCCTATTTGCTTCGTGGCGCATACACCGTGCTTTCGCAGCGAGGCTGGTTCCTATGGAAAGGACACGCGAGGACTGATCCGTCAGCACCAGTTCAACAAGGTTGAATTGGTCAAGTTCTCGAAACCGGAGGAATCGTACGAGGAGTTGGAGAAACTGACTCGCGACGCCGAACAGGTGTTGTCTCGACTGGGACTAGCCTATCGTGTGGTCACCCTCTCCAGGGGGGACATGGGGTTCAGTTCCGCCAAGACCTATGATGTCGAGGTCTGGATTCCTGCTCAGGACACCTATCGCGAGATCTCTTCCTGCAGCAACTTTGAAGACTTCCAGGCACGAAGAGCCGGTATTCGATACCGCCCGAAATCGGGAAAACCTCAGCTCGCACACACTCTGAACGGATCCGGGTTGGCGGTAGGAAGAACCTGGGTAGCGATCGTCGAGAACTTCCAACAGGCGGATGGCAGTGTCCTGATACCAGAGGCTCTTCAACCTTATATGCACGGAATGACCAGGATTACGGATGAGGGTGCTCTCAAGTCGTAAAGCAATAAAAGAGTCAGCCAAGCCGGCTGGCGACGTTTCGAGCCGGCTGGCGAAGTTTCGAGATGATCAAGTTTAATCTCGACAAAGAAGTTCCACTCGGCTTCTACGAGCAGATCAAGGGGCAGCTGCTTTCAGCGATCTACTGCGGCAAGATCAAAGAGGCGGATCGGCTTCCCTCGATCCGAGAGCTTGCCAAGGACCTCGAGGTAAACTACAAGACCATCCGCAATATCTATCTGCGCCTGGCCGGTGAGAACTACATCGAAATTGTCAAAGGGAGCGGTGCCTTTCTGCAAAAACGAAGCGGCGAAGACACCTATGAACAAATGCGCCGCAAGGCGACTTTCAGGTTGCTCGGTGAGGTATCGGAAAAGGCCGGGAATCTAGGAATTGCGCCTGAGAAGTTTTTGGTCTTGCTGGAAAGCTACTGTACCGGAGCCAACTTGAGGAAGCTTTCTCTGGCGGTGGTCGACCACGAGGAAGAGGCGTTCATTTTCTCTCGCGAACTCAAGATGCGGGTGAAGGGCGTCGACGCATTTTCGGTCTCGCTGAACCAGCTGCAGGGCAATGGCGCCGAGGAGACGCTGAGCCAAAGTGATTACCTGCTAACCACCAGCTACCATCTGCAGGAGGTTGGAGAGTTGGCAAACCGGTTCCAGAAGAAGCTGGTCGAGATAAAGCCCAGCCATGAGATCTATACCGAGATTCTCACAGCAGCGCGCCATCAAAACGTCGCCATAGTGATCCGGGATGAGCAGACACTGCATGCGTCCATGGAAATCTTCATGAACATCTACTACCCCTCCACCGAGAAACAGTTCTGGATTGCGCCAATACACAGTGAGGAACTGATCACCAAGATCATTGCTGAGGCTGACCTTATCTTCGTCTCGCCGATGTGTTGGGATGAAATGCGGAAACGAACTCCGGCCGGGAAGAATCTTAAGACCTATGAGAACTTCATCTCCGACGAGACTATCGATCAGTTGAAAGAACTGCAGCTGCTGGGCTGAGAACGGCCCCTGGGCGCCCGACCAGGGTGCAGGCCGATCAGACCAGCCACACATGAGATCGGCCCCCGGCCCATGGAGCTTTCCGAGGAATACATCAGATCCCTCCCCAAGGCGGAGCTACATGTGCACATCGAGGGCTGCATGACCCCGCAGCGCCTGCACAAACTGAGCCGAGCCTACGATTCGCGTTACCAGTCGCAGGCTGACGAGATCCTGGCACAACAAGGGTTCCAATACGAGGATTTCAATGACTTTCTGAATACCTATAAGATCGTCTGTGATCACCTTCGCCAGCCCAAGGACTATCTTGGACTTCTGGCAGATCTGGCGGAGGACTACCGTCTCCAGAACGTCCGCTACGCAGAGATCATCTACACCCCCTCCATCCCTTGGAAGTGGGAAAGAAATGGGGAAGAGATCCTGGAAGCTTTGACCGAGTCCAGCCGGAGAATCGAGGAAGAGCAAGGCACGATAATCCGATGGATTCTGGACTGCGTCCGGCAATTTGGCCCGCAGGCAGCCTGGAGGACGGCCAGACTTGCGCAGGAGTTTCGGTCTCGGGGGGTCGTTGGTATCGGTCTCGGGGGCGATGAGCTATCGTTGCCGATGACGGAGTATCGCGAGGTTTTTCTGTGGGCGCAGGCCAACCAGCTTTTTGCCCACGTCCATGCTGGGGAAGTCGGGGACCCGGATCAGGTCTGGGACGCCTTGAAGATTCTGGGCGCCAACCGAATTGGACACGGGATTCAGTCGGCTCGCGACCCTCGCCTCATGGAATACCTACGTGAACATGCCATAGGGCTGGACATTTGCCTGACCAGTAACATAAAGACCGGAGCCTGGGCTCCCCTATCCGAGCATCCCTTCCACCTGCTCTACCGCCGCGGCGTTCCCACCACGCTGAACACCGACGATCCGGGACTCTTCCAGACCAGTGTCACGGAAGAGTTGGTGAAGGCGGTGAAACACTTTGAGCTGAGCGCAGAGGATCTTCACCACATCATCCTCCAAAGCGTCAGGTCCTCGTTCCTTCCCCATGATGAGAAGATGTTATTGATGCGGAAGTTCCAAGGTGAGCTCAATGCCTGAAGGGGCCGAGGACGAGAACCAGCACTATCTCTACCTGACCACAACCGGACGTCGGAGTGGGCAAGCGAGAGAGATCGAGATCTGGTTCACGTGCTACCAGGACCGCTATTACGTCATCTCCTACCTCTTTGAGAAAGGGCAGTGGGTTATGAATCTGAGGGAGAGCTCAGAGGTTGAATTTCGAGTAGGGGACGAGGGGTTCAAAGGATCGGCGCGAGTCCTGGATCCGGCGATTGACGCAGAGACGTGCAGGTCAGTGAAGGTCTTGTCCGACCAGAAATATGGCTGGAGCGACGGACTTGTGGTGGAACTGGATCCACTATCGGCGTAGACAATCCGGTCATCGCCCCCTTTGCTCGTTGTTGGTAAACTCTGCTTTCGGGCCAAGGTTGCCTGTGAGAAAATGGCAGTGCGCACTTCGATGGAGGAGTGGCCGAGTGGTTTAAGGCGGCGGTCTTGAAAACCGCTGTGTCCGGAAGGGCACCGTGGGTTCGAATCCTACCTCCTCCGCTTCCAATCTCAATAGTATCAATAAGTTTGTCCGATTGGTTGTCACTTCGCCTTGGCAACCGAGAGCGTCGGCTTCCTACCATGTTTCCGTTTTGTTTCCGGTTGAGATCGCCTTGATCCTCGTTTACTCCTGCCACCTTCCAAGACCTTCAGGATCTTCTTGGCTGAGTGCCTGGGCGAGAATTGGGCATAGTACCTCTCGGTTGTGGCTACACTCGTATGCCCCAGGACCTGCTGGATATCGTGCATGTCGGCACCATTCTCAGCAAGTTTGATGGCGTAGTGGCGACGCAGGTCCTTCACCTGCAGGTCGGGTAGGTTGGCTGCCTCCCTTGCCTTTTCCCAAGCATCCCGGCACTCCGCCCATCGAGTTCGCGTTTCCAGGTAGTAGAAGACATAAGGGCAGTCTTCCAGAGGGGGGAGAGCCTTTACTGCTTCGAGGGCCGCCTCGGTCAGCGGCACATACCGGTACTTCCTGGACTTTGTGTCCTCGTTGAACACAACCAGCCTTGATTCCTCCTGAACTTGCCAGTGTTGGAGTGACAGAGCTTCCCCGCGCCGGCAACCAGTTTCGTCGATGAACATGAAGATTGGTCGGCAATCGGACCGCACAGCACCAATCACGCGCTGAATCTGGTCCTCGGTGAAGCGTGCACGCTCCGTCCGCGACTCCTTTAGGTTCCTGAACTTCTTCACAGGATTAACTTGAATGACGCCACACTCTTCGGCGTACGAGAGCAAATGCTTGAGCGTGCTCAGATCCCGGTTAATCGTCGCGTCGGAGACCATCGCCGCTTTCCGCTTTCGGACGTAGTTGTGAAGGTGCGCTGGGGTGATCGCATCGAGATCATACTTGCCAAGTACTTTGCCCAGTGACCGCAATGACACCTGCTTTCGCTTCCAGGCTCCTCTCTTGTTGCGAGCTTTCGCGTAGTCTTCGATATAGGTCGCGGAGAACTCCGTTAGGGTCAGGCTGCCTCTATCCCTGAGCATGAGCCTCTCCTTCAACTCAGGCCAGGTGCCGTCCGCAATTGAAGCATCGATTCTCGCGAGCAGCTGTTTAGCCTTGGTGCGATTCTCACAGACGCGAGTCGTCCGACTACCCCCACCCCATAAGCGGCAGTATAAGCGGCAGTTCACAAGGTGTTGGCCTAGACCTTTCCTACCTGGGCACGGTCGAGCGGGGGCAAAGGAATCCCACGCTGGGCGTAATCCACGCCATTGCGAAGGTCTTGAAAGTGAGGATGGCCAACCTGCTTTGCTGTGAGGCAAATCCCCTAGACAGGGGCGGTAAGGGGGGGGGTATGACCTTGACCACACGACCTCCGCTCTCCCAGCTTTCCTTTCCGGCTCCAAAACGCTAAGCTCCCTAATATTCATGGAAACTGCCAAGGGAAAACCCTGGCGCCATGGAATTAGCTGCCCGCTGCATAGTGAGTACCACCCTTCCTTTGGGGTACATCGATCATGAACATTTCAGACCTCATCTCTCTGATAGGGCTGACAGGCCTCGCTTTGACGGGTGTCGGCTTGCTGCTCGCTCGAAGACAACTCAAGGCGTCCTATCGCCAGGCACAAGTATCTCAGCGCATAGCTTCGGGACAGTTTCTGCTGCAGCTCGATGAGATGTTCTGGCACCATGACAAGACGCATCGTCGGCTGAGACCAGGCGGTGAATGGACGAAGCCGGGTGCAGGCCCCTCGTCGCATGACGATTGGGTAGACGTCGAGTTATATATGGGCTTGTTCGAGCGCATCCAGGTTCTGGAGGAGCGAGGCATACTGCAGGCCGACACCGTAGATCGCCTGTATGGTTATCGAATCTCCAACATCATCCGAAACGCAAAGATCCGGAAGAGGAAGCTAGGAGACACCCGTACCCGTCTCGGCTGGAAAGGCTTCATTGCGCTCGCCACCAAGATAGATCGATACACTATTGATGATCCGCCAGCCAATACACCACCGACGTGACTGGCGATGCGAGTTGGCTGAGCTTGCGGATCTCTCGACCGACTACTTGGGAAAGGTGGAGAGAGGCGAATCCCAGGCAACGCTAGAGTCACTTTTCTCGATCGCCGACGCCTTGAAGGTGAACCCATCAGTTTTCCTTACTCCGTTAGATAAGGCCGAGACCACCAATCCTGACCTGCGTCTGGACAAGCACGACATCGTTCGGCGAGTGCGAGAGTTGATGGACGTGCTGGCGGACCTGCCTTGACTCTCGGCCCAGGTAGGGAATCAGCAGGCGCTCCCGCAGGGCTCACCCGCACAACGGAATCCCTCCGGCGGGGGGTTGTAAGGGGGGCGGCAGCCCCCTTTCCCTCCCCACCAAGGCGATCACTTCACCAACTCCAGATGACCCCTCTGATATGCAGTTCCCTGCCAGCCTGGTCCAGGTGATCAGCGAGTGGAAACCGAGCCGTGAGGCTCATTGATACCCCCTGTCAAATCAGCGGTCCTCTCTTGGCTCAGGCAGAAGCGGGTAGGCGTAGGAACTAGGGTTGACGTGCTCAACATCGAATAGCTCCTTGGGACCCCCCCTACCCTCCCACACCCTAGCAGTGCTCCCTTCGACGTCCTCGTTGGACTCTTCAGTGATGGCGCAAGCTGCTCCTGGTAGCGCCTTCACCAACTGGCTTCTGTCGGGCGATCCTGAGCAGCCTTTTCAGTGAGGCGGACCCCTAGACAGGGGGGGTAAAAGGGGGGTATGACCTTGACCGCACGACCTCCGTTCCCCTTGCTTTCCTTTCCCGGGAGTTAGACTCCAACGCGATCAGGGCCCTATGGGATTTAGCGCTGGCGGACTACCGTGCCGGGTCCTCCTGTAGAGGCACCAGATAATATTTCATTCCATTGATCTCGCCCTGTTCCCGAGACCCTTCGGGAAGATCGGCCGCTGAAGAGGGGGACAAATGCAAACTCTGCACCAAATTCTCTAGCTTGCTGACTCGGGTCTTTAGTCCGAGATCTGGTTCTTGAGCTGAGTGAGTTCTGGGAGTTGCCCCTGCTGGCCAAAAAGGAAAACAGAAGCGACGAGAAGGCAGGCCAATACTAGAATAGTAAGGGTACTCGATCTCATGGATACACCTCCGCTTCTTAGTAACGGGTGGCGCAGAGATTTATTAGACGAAAAACCGACACCGCTGATCTGGGAACAGTCTTCCCCCGCTCCTGCTCATAAAGTCGGGCCGCACGTTGGACGAATTGCTCCTCCAAATGTTTGAAGCCTTGTGCCGTCGGGAAAGCGTAGAATCCCCCCATGGTCCGCGAATTCGGACACCCCGGGCAGCGCGATCCTGTCTCGCTCTTGTAAGATAGCTTCAGACCAAGGAGAGAGGAGCGACCGATGGCTAAAGAGAAGTGCGACGGCTCGGCGAGAAGCATGGGTACCGGCATGGGAGTGGGGATAGCCCTTGGCGTAGCGATCGGAGCAGCTATCGATAACATCGGTACGGGTATCGCAATTAGTGTAGCGCTGGGCGCTGGGATTGGAACAGCGATTCACAAGAAGAAGAGCGACGCCTGAGGCTTCCCCATGGTCCGCCCCTTCGGCCACATCGGTGAGCGATTCGAAGAGTACATCCTAGAGCGCACCGGCGAACACCCGTCCGTGATTCCCATTGTCATGGGAAATCGCGGCAAGGCCCGCTTCCGCCTCACGTGCAAGAAGACCTTGAACAGTAGCGAGTTCCCTTCCTGGTTCGACGAAGCCAGCCTCGACGGCGGGCCTGGGATGCTGCAGTTGGATCACGAGATTGTAGTCTGTTTGCGGGAGTGTTTAGACCCCGAGTAGCGAGGCGATGCGGCGGCGAATGGGGGCGTCAGCAGGTCAGGGAGCCTCCCTTCGTGATCGATGCTGACCGAGACATCTTGTCTTCCGATGTGCGCACGGTCCAGTCACCTCTTGCTACCGGCCACATCGAGCAGGAAATGAGTACCAGGCTATCTCGCCGCAATGGCAGTCTCGACTATCCGCTTGACCTTTCTCTGCTCCTCTAGAGAGAGATCAGACTCGTCAATCAAGCGAGCCAGCAGGGCTTCGGGCGAGCCACTAAAGACCCGATCCACAAACTCTCGGACCATCTCCTTGATCACACGCTTTTGAGTGTGGGTGGCTTTGTAGACATAGGCTCTTCCCTCCTCCCACTTCCGGAGCAACCCCTTCCTCTCCATGATCCTCATCATGGTCATTACGGTGGAATAAGCGATCCTTCGTTGCTCTCTCAGCGTTTCATAGACGTCTCGGACGGTGGCGGTCTTCAGGAGCCATACGATCTTGATGATTTCAAGCTCCCGTCGAGTGGGCAGGGTAATTGTGTGCGGCTTCTCTATCATTCTAGTACTCCTATACCTTTCTTCCAAGACCAGACGTGCTGAGCCAGGAGACCTTCGAATCAGAGAGAAGATCCCGCAGGGAGTTACGCCCGGGCCACAAGCGCTTGCCGTCGCCCGAATTAGCCTTTCGATGCTGGGTTTCTTGTGGCACTGCCGACGGAAACTCCTATCTCCGTGCTAGAGAGCCTTCGCAATAGCAGTGCCAAAACGGTTACGTTCTTCCGTATGAGGGTATAAATCATTTTCGGCGAATGAGTTAAGCGAATCGTTTCGACGTGCCCTTTCGGTGGGTATCCAATTGAGGCAGTAAGAAATACAGGGAATCTCGGGTAGGGATTACAGTCTAGAGAAGCCGTTCTCTGTCCCCGTTCGCCTCTTAGGCAGGTGGGTCGGGCGTCCAAAAGTGATCTCGTCGCTGGCGTGTTGGTAGCAGTTACCTGAACATATCCCATGCGGTAGGGGAGTGCCCCTTCCCAAAAGGCTAAAACAAGCGAACCCTGAGCTCCTCGGCCGGGACCTTCGACACACCGGAGTTCTGGCTGCAGGGGGAGCGCAGCATGCCCGATTTCGAGCAGCGCAAGGAGTGGCTGGCACGGCACGGGGGACGGGGACGACGAAGCTCGACGATCGGACTGGGGCGCAGATCGTGCTGGATGAGGTGGAGAAGATTGGGATCTGAAGTGGTACGATTCCTTGTCGATCCCTGCGGCCCAAACGGAAGGCCGACCTGCTCTTTCCCCTGGTGGCGGAGGGCTGACGGACCGGGCGAAGGCCCTCCAACGGAGGAAGGAGAGATGCGGACTGCGCCTTGGACGCACCTTCAGGAGAGGATCGGAAGCAGGCTGATCCGAATCATTTCCGCAACCAATGTCTGGGTCTACCGCCTGACCGGTGGCCGACTTGGAGGTCGCTTACCAGGTGGGGTCCCGGTACTCCTCCTCACCACCATCGGACGTCAATCCGGCAAGCGGCGCACCTCGCCGCTACTGTACCTGAAGGTCGGCGAGGACGTGGCAGTGGTGGCCTCGAAGGCCGGAATGCCAAGGCACCCATCATGGTACCTGAATCTTGAGGTGAATCCTCAGGTGGAGGTGCAGATCGGCCGACATCGGCGGAAGATGGTGGCCCGGTGCGCCACGAAAGAGGAGAGGTCAACCCTCTGGCCGGAACTTGTCTCCATGTACGGGGATTACGAGGTCTACCAGGCCAGAACTCGCCGGGAGATCCCGGTGGTCATCCTCTCCGCCGGGCTACCCTCCTACCGCGACCCTGAGCATTCCCTGCACTGACGGATACAGATTGCATTCCGATCGGAAGCATCGCCGCCTCCTGTTGAGATCGTGGAGTCCGCCTCAGGTTCCAAGTGCTCGTACAAACTGACCCACGGTGCCCATCGTTTGTATTGCTCTCTTGCCGCAGGGTTCAGTCATGTCCCGACCATCAAGGGATTCGATTGGGAGTCCCTCGACTGAGCCAACTCATCTGCCCGCAGAGTTGGCAACCGATCATCAACCAGGGGGTCTCGCGGGTTGTCGATGAATGTCGCGGGTGGCTCTGCACTTCGGAGAGATCCGAATGCCACTCGGATCGTGACCTATTGGTGTCATAAGGCCTTTAGTAAATATAGTAAAGGGTTCGTGACACCAGCTGAAAGTGGTATTCATCCCACTCTTGCAACTTTCTTGCTTGGTCTGTAGATCCCCAACGGAACTCTAGACGCGAGCGTGCCTGGTCCTATCAACCGGGTCCTAAAGGGGACTGCCCTTCCGACACTTCAGTGTTGGCATGATCACCTGACGACCACTGAGGTTTACTCAACTCTCACCAGGAAGTGGCGAGATTGCCAAACACAGGGTGTCGTCTTTCGTCCAAAGCCGCGACATCTGTGATAGTCGGTATCCGATCTTACAGACACGTCCGATTTGATCGAAATCGACCGGCGGCTTCCACCTGCGGATTCAATCGGTCGATGCAACACCTCTAGTCTCTAGCGATAGAGAGGAGGATGTTGCCCATGAAATATCGGACGAGGATCTATTACACGGAAGAACAGAAGACTTTGATGTGGGACCGCTGGCAAAAAGGCGAGTCCCTGAGCTCGATCGCGCGGCTCTTTGACCGCGGCCATTCTTCCATTGAGGGTATTCTGGAACAGACCGGTGGCATCCGGCCGCAGCCGCGCCGACGATCGCGACTCGCGTTGACGTTATCGGAACGCGAGGAGATCTCCCGCGGTGTGGTCGCCGGCTGCTCGATCCGTTCGATTGCCAGAGGGCTAGGTCGCGCCCCCTCGACGGTCAGTCGCGAGCTCCAGCGTAACGGCGGCCGGCTCCGGTACCGGGCCAACCGGGCCGATCAAGCGGCTTGGGAGCGGGCGCGCCGCCCGAAAATCTGTAAACTGGTCCAGAACCGGGAACTCGCCCACAGCGTAGCCTTGAACCTGAAGAAGCTCTGGTCGCCCGAGCAGATTGCCGGGTGGCTTAAGCGCACGTATCCCGATCACAAGGACTTTCAGGTGTCAGACGAGACTATCTATAAAAGCCTCTTCATCCAGGCCCGCGGCGCCTTGAAGAAAGAGCTGTTGCAGCATTTGAGACGGACCCGTGGGATGCGCCGCTCACGTCACCATACACAGAAGACGGAGGATCACGGACGGATCAAGGACACGGTATCGATCCGTGAGCGCCTCGGTGGAGGAGCGCGCCGTACCCGGTCATGGGGAAGGGGACCTCCTGATCGGATCAAAGCGCAGTCAAATCGCCACCCTGGTCGAACGTCAGACGCGCTACGTGATGTTGGTCAAAGTCAACAGCCAAGACACCGAAACGGTGATCAACGCCTTGAGCAAACAAGCGCGCAAGTTACCGCGGGAACTGTACCAGTCACTGACGTGGGACCGGGGAAAGGAAATGGCCGATCACAAACGCTTCAGTCTCGAGACGAACACAAAAGTCTACTTCTGCGATCCACGAAGCCCCTGGCAGCGCGGCTCAAACGAAAACACCAACGGACTGCTCCGACAATACTTCCCGAAAGGAATGGATCTCTCAAACGTCGACCAAGACAAATTGAATGCCGTGGCAAGACAGTTAAACGAACGACCCAGAAAAACGTTAGACTACGAAACGCCAGCCGAACGATTTAACCAATGTGTTGCGTCGATCGGTTGAATCCGCAGGCGGAAGCCGCCGGTCAGGGGCGATCTACTCTGACACTGTTTCTACGGTCAGATCTGTGCCATCACACCTTAAAGCACCGCGAAAGACGGAGACAATCTAAAGACGGATAAGGAAGGAACTCAGACCCCGTGGAGCCTCACTTCCCCATCCCTTAGAATCACCTCATGGCCCGCGAATACGGCCCCTTCAGAGAGCGATTCGAGGAGTACATCCTGGAGCGCACGGCCAACCATCCCTCCTTGGTTCCAATGACTATGGATGGTCAGGGCAAGGCCCGCTTTCGCCTCGCTTGCAAGGACACCCTAAACGGCACCAGTTGGTCGTCCTGGATCTCCCCCCCCTCCTCAAATTCGCGCCTCAACGAGTTTTAAGAAGTGGGGGTGGTCAAAGGATACTAATACATCCGTAGTAGAAGTAGGAAGCAGCCCCCGCTTCCGCACCCCCCACCAATTAAGGGAAGAGCTTGTGGGAGAAGGTACCGCGCAACCTATTGGTCTAGAAGAGTTCATCCAAGGTTGGAGAAGGTCGGGCTAGTAGGGAGGCCGATACGGAGCCTCTCCCGAGTTTTTCCGAGTTGTTAGCAAGATGTTAGAAAATGGCCGGATTCGAGGCTAAAACCGAAGAACAGAAAGTCATCTAAATCATTGATGTAAAGCTGCTTATCTGGTTAGACTTCCGGATTTTACCTTTGGTGCTTGTGATTTGGAGTTTGTTTGTAGCTTGTTTCTTGTACCTTTGATTTTCTATCCATCTCCAGGCCAGCGGGCTTATACAAACAGTTCGGTGACCGGCTTCCCCCTGCCGTCTTTGGTTGCGTAGAAGGGACGCTTCTCAACCACATAGGAAAGGTCCGGCGGTATCCCCAGTGCCGTGTACAGGGTCGCGTGTAGATCCTCGATACCGATCGCGTTCTCGATAACACTACAGGGCCGCTCGTCGGCCGTTTTGCCATAGAGAAACCCCTTCTTGAAACCCCCTCCGAAGATCAAAACACTAGTCGCTTCCGTGAAGTGGCGGTGCATACCATAGTGTTTGGGTTCGGTCATGATCTCCGGCTGTGTGACCTGGTTTTTAACCCCTTTGTCTGGCTTGCCCTCGACGAGCATGTCGCGGCCGAACTCGCTGGCCAGAACAATCAAGGTGCGATCGAGCATTCCACGATCTTCAAGATCGAGGACCAGTCGAGCAATGGGCGCATCGATCATGGTCTTGAGACCCACGGTTCTCTGGTGGCCGTTCTCGTGCGTATCCCAGTATCGGAAAGGGACGTATTCGGAAGTGACTTCAATGAAGCGCACACCCACTTCGGCTAGGCGCCGGGCAAGCAGGCAACCCAGACCAAAGCGGCCCGTGTTGTATGCCTGATAGCTCTCTTGGGGTTCCAGGTCCAGATCGAAAGCCTCGGCTGCAGGAGATTCCAAGAGGCGATGAGCCCTGTCCAGGTAGCGAAACAGAGATTCCTGCTGATAACTACTTCCGTGTCTTAGAACCGGACTCCCTTCTACCAACTTCTTGTAGTAGCTGTAGCGCCGTCGAAAGCGCTGGCTCGCCAGCCCTTCCGGCGGCCGGACCGCAGCAGCCGCCTCTCGCGGGTCAGAGACGATGAAGGGTCCGTACTCGGTCCCCAGAAAACCTGCGGTATGAAAGGCTTTCAGCGAGTCACTCTCGGCCCCGATCTCCATGTTTTGGCCGATGTCTACGAAGGCAGGCACATCCGGCTTCACCGGCCCCAGCGGCCGTGAGACTACGGATCCCATATGGGGAGCCGCTACGGAGAGAGGTGGGGCGTATCCGGTGTGCCAATGATATTGGTGCCGAGAGTGCAGTATGAAGCCCAGAGAGCCGACCCTGTGGCTGCGAATCAGCGTGGCGCGGTCCATGACTCGAGCAATGTTCTCCAGTCCATCTGAGAGCTTGATGTTGTCGACTACCGTATCGATGCTGGGAAATGTGCTCAGCACTCGGGCAGACTCGAGTCCGCTCTTGAAGGGGGTGTACTTTTTCGGATCGAAGGTCTCGGTCTGCGCCATCCCGCCAGCCATCCAGAGCAGGATGATGGTGTCGGCTCGCGGTTCTGGTCGTTCCCTGGCACCCGCTGCAGCCAGGGGCTCCCCGCACGCCAGAGCCGTGAGCGCAGCCGCCGATGTGTTCAAGAAGTCTCTTCGGTTTAGCTGCGAGGCCTCTTTTCCAATTGGCATCTTCATCTCACAATCCTAGGGTCCCCACCGACCGGGAGCCGATCATTGAAGGTATTGAAACTCCGGAGACACGAAAATCGACCAGAGCAGATCTTCGAGTCCTTCTGGGTCAATTTGATCTTCGGTTCTGGAGTCCAACAGCAGCAGTCTCGCCACTTCGAGTTCGGCCGCGGTCGGCGAGCGGCCCAGCGCATACCAGTAGAGATACTCATTGAGACCCTCCCAGTCTGTGGGAGGTGCCGGCGCAACCACCGGAGCCTGTCCGCTGACTCCTACCAGGTGCTCACGGTCCGGTTCCTCGATAAAGACGAAGAAGCGTACCTTGGGGCTGATCTCACTGTCGTGACTTCCCTCGTCCACACCTACCCAGGCCTGGAAGCGCTCATAGGCTGCACCCCTCAGATCGAAAATGATCTCGGAGGGCAGAGCCGTCATCAGACCGTACTCATGTGGCAGGGGGGTAAGCTCGATATCCACCTTCTCTTCGCCATCATTCCCCTTCGTTCTCTCCACATGTCTGTCAAGGAACTGGACCGGTTTGGTTTCGACTTGGGAGTCGGTTGCCAGCTGGGTCAACCGGGTCGTCCCGTTGGGACCCATTAAACGGGGCTCTGCCCAAGCCACGGCAACCCGCCCGGGAGTGTAGGAATCGACGTCAACTGTGAGAAGGCGCAGCTGATCAGCTCCACTAATGTCGATATCGAGGGCGACTTCACCCCAGCGCACAACGCCACTGTCGAACCGATTCGCCGGGGGTGGATCCGATTGCTGCAGGAGTCTCTTCACCCCTCGTCGGATCAAGCCGTTGATCTCCTGCCCATTGACCAGCTCCAGAGCCTGCAGCGTAGTGGATTCGTGGTTCCGCTCGATAACAACCTGGTCCCGAACAGGCCTTCCCAGGGCACGAGTAAGACTGGTCGAGCCGAAGTGCCAGTCTCGTCCATAGGATCCAGGGCCGGCTTGATCTGACCCAAGCACCCGCCAGTACCCCGTGACCGAGGAGATCCCGTCAAGAAACTGTTCCGAGGTGAGCCGACGCAAGGCCGGGCCCTTGAACTGGGGGCCTTGTTTGCCATCACTCGAGTAGTCGGTGGAAGGGAGCTGGTAGGTTCGCGATGTCATGATTCGACGCAGCAGTTTCCGGACATCGTATCCTTGATCGACGAAATCGGCAGCCAGCCAATCCAGCAGATCGCGGGACCATGGCTCCGTTTCAGGGTCGTCAATGTCTTCGACCAGAGGCTTTCCAATCAGCCGGGTCCACATCCTGTTCACCAGCGTGCGGGAGAAGCGCCCGTTCTCGGGTGCCGTGAAGAAACCAGCCACAATCTCCTGGCGTTCTGCTAGTGGGAGTCCGCTGGGGATGCCGCCCAGCTCGGGGAAGAGAAACTTGGGGGTAGCCTGTTGGCCCAGGGCAACGTCGCAGCGAACCATTTCCAGCGGTTCTTCTGAAAACATACTCGCCAGGCCAAAGCTGTCGGCGAGCTTCCAGCGATCGACGAAGCTGTCGTGGCAGGAAGCACATTTCAGATTGACGCCCGAAAAAACCTGGGCACTGTTTTGAGCCGCCTGCATCGCAGGCTTTTGGCTGGCGCTGGTCGTCCCTCGCCAATTGACACCGATCAGGAAACCCTTGGGATCGTCTTCTCCAGAGGGGTTCAAGAGCTTCGAGACGAAGCGATCGTAGGGCAGGTTCGACTCCAGTGCCCCCAGTAGCCAATCCGAGATCGACTCACGACCTCCGTGATAACGGACACCCTCGTCATTGCGAAGCAGATCATTCCAATAGCTCATCCAGTGTTCTGCATACTTCTTGTTTTCCCTCAGGAGGAGATCGATGAGGAGATCACGCTTATTGGAATCCGAATCTTCGATAAGGGTCCGGCTTTCCACGGGCGTGGGGAGAAGCCCCCACAGGTCAAGATAGGCCCGGCGGACGAAGACGGAGTCCCCGACGGGTTCCGGAAAGGGGATTCCCTGCTGCTTCAGGTAGACTTGCACCCAGCGGTCGATGGGGTGGCCGAGCCGCCCACTTGGATCATCCGGCAGATCTGGCCGCCGAGGCTTGATCGAAAACGGCGACAAACTCGTAGGCTGGGATGAAGTCCCCTCGGCTCCCTGGTCGATCCAAGTCCTCAGCAGGCCAATCTCTCGATCGGTCAAGGGATCCCCATCCAGAGGCATCCTGGGCTTTCTGAGACCGGTTGCATGCTGGATAATCAGACTCTTGGCACTGGATCCTGGAACAATTGCTGGCCCGCTCTCGCCACCCTCCAACATGCCCGCCCTGGTTTCGAGGGAAAGCCCCTTCTGGCTGAGACTCTGGTTGTGGCAGTTCCGACACCGATGGTGCAGAAGGGGTTGGACCTCGCTCGCATAGTCCACCCCACTTTCGGTCGCCCATATAGTCTCGAACGCAAAGACAGGGCAGACAGTTACCAGAAGGAATGCTAGGCTAGGAATGGGTTTGGCAACTTGGCCCGATAGCCTCATGAATACCTGTCAATCTTCACGCCGAAAGAGATGGCGTTGGCTCGCTCTGATCGCATTGGTGGTGATCGGCGCAGGCTGTGCAAGCTCGCGTCGTCCTGTTCCGAGTATTCACCTACCGGCTGAGGCTTCTGCTCGACCTGTCGACAGCCCTGAGGTAACCACAGCAGATCCAGTTTACCATCTGGTGCGGCCCGGTCAGACCTTGTGGTGGATCTCCAGGAAGTATGGCGTAACGGTCCAGGAGCTCGTCAGCACAAACGCTCTGACAGACGCCAACAAGCTGTCGGTGAACCAGAAGATCCTGATCCCCGGTACTGGTGTGGGGAATTGGTCCTGGCCGGTACCGGGTAGAGAGATCCTTTCCTATTTCGGAGTGAATCGTGGGGCTCGCCGGCACAGGGGCATCGACATCCGGGGCGAAAACGGACAAGAGGTCCGCGCCGTACGCGCCGGACGAGTGGTCTCAAGTTCGAGAATGCGGGGTTATGGGAAGACAGTGGTCGTGGACCATGGGGACGGACTGCGGTCCCTGTATGCGCACAATTCGACGATCCTGGTTGAGCCGGGCGAACCAGTTCGCCGGGGCCAGCCCATTGCCCGTGTGGGGCGCACAGGAAACGCCAGTACCCACCACTGTCACCTCGAGATCCGGAGGGGCAGCATCCCGATCAACCCTCTTCGCTATCTGAATGGTAAACAAGCAAAACCTACTAAGCCAGAACCTCTGGATTGACGCAGTAACGGGGTTTGCGACCTTCCAGCACGGCGAGCATGTCATTGGCCATGGAGCGACATACTCGGGTCATGGCCAGGTGACTCATGCCCAGCGCATGGGGGCTGAAAATGCATCGCGGATCCTTGAACAGCCGATGCGAGACGTCTGGCGGCTCAGTAGGGAAAACGTCCAAACCTAGAAAGCTCAGCTGGCCCTCATCAAGGGCGTCCGCGAGCAGGTCGAGGCCATCGATGATTCCGCCTCGGGCCAGGTTGAGAAGAACAGAACCCTTCTTCATCTGCGCAATCTCTGCCTTCCCGATCATGCCCCGAGTCTCATCGTTCAGCAGCATATGAAGGGAGATGTAGTCCGAGCGTCGCAGCAGCTCCTCCAGATCCACTTTGTGTACGCCGAGATCTCCCATGGTCTTCTCGTCCACGTAGGGATCGTATCCCAGGAGGGTCATCTCGAAGGGCTGAAGTAGCTTGGCTAGATGGGATCCGATTCGTCCCATACCAACAATGCCCAGGGTGTGCTCGTCCATATCACCGATCTGGGCGGAATAGCGCCTGTGCCAGTCGCCCGAGCGTACGGCCTGGTCCATAGCCGACAGTTGCTTGATCAATGAGAGCAGCAACGCCAGCGCTGCCTCTGCTACCGCGAACCCGCCGACGGGCGCGATGATCAAGGGGATACCCCGCTCGTTCAGGGCTTCTACGTCCACGTTGTCATAGCCAACACCACTTCGGCCCACGACTTTAAGATCGTGAGCGGCCTCGATCAGCGGTCGGTTCATCTGTGCCTCTCCGCGAGCGACGATGCCGATGCTTCCGTCGAGCAAACCCAGGAGCGTCTCATGAGCCGTCGACGGAGAGATGGTGACGGGGGCAAAGGTTGCCAGGATTTCCGTGGCTGCGTCTTCAATGGGGGCGGTAATCAAGAATCTTGTAGTGGACATCCAACAATGCTCCTTCTGGGGTTAGGGTTTGAACCAATTCCACCGTTACGCAGATCGATCCGGAATTGGCAACTGGGAATTCTATCGACAGCTCGAGTTCAGTCGCCGACGGCCACACCCGTGGGCATCAACTCACAAAAGCGCTCCCAGACTCTGTCTGCCTGAGCCTCTGTCAGCGGCAGGCTCGGGGGCCTCGGGTTGCCGCAGTCCACGCCCAGACGCTTGCTCAACAGACTCTTGAGCACGGCAATATAGGGGCCATACTCCCCCTCGAAGAGATTGAAGATGTGGGCAGCCCTCTCCTGGGCGGCCTGAGCGCGCTTCCAATCTCCTGCCTGGTAGGCCTCCCAGATCTCGAGAAAGGGCTCTGGAGAGACATTGGGAGGGCCGTCGACGCTCCCAACTGCACCCACGGTCAGGGCGGGCAGCATCAAAGAGCTGAAGCCCATGAAACAATGCAGCCCCATTTGGGAGAACTTCCAGACATTCTTGAAGTTCGGGGCTGAGTGCTTGAGTCCCACCAACTGCGGTACGGCGTCTTTGATCTTCTGGGCCAATTCGGGAGTGATCTCGACACCCGTAGCTTCGGGAAGATTGTAGACAAATAGAGGAAGATCGGCAGCTTTACCGACACTTCGATAGAACTCAACCAATTCTTCTTCACCAGTACCATAGAAGCAGGGGGGCAGCCCACAGATGGAATCCACACCAGCCTGGGCAGCATTCACCGCGTTTCGAACGGCAGCGGCTGTGGTGGGCGCGCTGACGTGCATGATGGTTCCTACCCGGCCCCGTATCTGATCAACCGCGATCTGCGCGATTCGCTGATTCTCGTCCTCGCTGATCAGGATGCTTTCTCCGCTGCCTCCGGCTATCCAGAAACCGTGAACTCCTGCTTGAATGTTGAACTCCAGTACCTTGCGGAAGGCAGCTTCGTTGAGCTCGCCTTCCGGAGTCATAGGCGTGATTACGGCGGGAAAAAGCCCGCGAAACTTGGTCATCTCAATCTCCCCAATTCACTTTTCACTGTTCACTGCTCCTACGGCTCACTATTCAACCAGTGCGGATCTGCACGCGGTGTCCACTTTCACTGGATTCGTAGGCGGCTTCCACCACACGAGCGACTTGAAGAGCATCCTTACCGGAGGCTGGGACATCTCCCTCTCCCCAAGTGGCCCGGAGAAAATCCTGGACGAAAGTCTCTCCATGGACACCACCGTAGGCCGGGGACGAGGACAGGGTGTAGTCAAACTGTCGCTTGGGAGCCCCACTCCAGTCGGGATGGTCCGACTCTACAAAAAGCCGGGTGGGGGTACCGTCCGAAGACCAATGCAGACGGCCTCGTTGGCCATTCAGGCCAACGTAGGTGTCATAGCCTCCGATATTGTGATAGCCACTGCCGCTGAGGGCCATGACATACCCCACGTGCATGACCCCAACCGCTCCCGACGCCAGCCGGAAGGACAGAACCGCCACGTCCTCAACATCGATATCTTCGCCGTTTCTGGTGGCCACTTCGGCCGAGACCGACACGATCTCCTCGCCACTGACGTGGCGTATCATGTCCACGTAGTGGCACCCCAGCCAGGAGAGCATGCCGCCACCCGAGTGTTTCTTCTTGAAGAGCCAGTAATCTGGATCCCGAAAGCGGACCTGCGTGGTCAGCATCCGAAGCTCGGCTGAGATCAGGGTTCCCAGAATCCCTCGCTCCACGATCTCCCTGACCTGGCACACCAGGGGATGGTAACGACGACCGTAGAAAATTCCCAGCTTCAGACCCTGGTCTTCGGCTGTCTGAACCACCCGCTCAACCTCGGCGGCGGTGGTCCCGATGGGCTTCTCCGCGATGACATGCTTCCCGGCCTCCAGTGCCCGGATGCAGACCTCCGCACTCTGATCGTTGCGGAGGCTGGTGATGACGAAGTGTATGTCGTCATCGGTCAGCACCGACGTCAGATTCGTGTCAACAGCCTCAACTTTCTCGCGGCTTGCCTCGTCGAGGGAAGCATTCAGCTCCTCCCTCTCCGACCAGATGAGGATGTGCTCCACCTCAGGCAGCTGCTGAAGCGTCCTCAAGTGCGCCACCGAGTGTGGATTGTCCAAGCCCAACAGGGCTGCTCTAACCTTCTTCATTGAATACTCCCTGGGCCGACCCTTTGTGCAGACCTCCGAATCAGCCCATAGGGTAAGCCAGATGGGTTAGGAGAGTCACGAGAATATTGGTCCTTGGTGGCGGTGGCCTCCGAGCCGCCGTTTTTCGAGCCAAAGGCTTAGAGGAAAGAACACGGCGGCCCGGAGGCCACCGCCACGTCCCTCGCCCGAGGTTTCTTTCTCGAATCTGGTTATGCACTTAACTCCGGATAGGTGACGGTGGGATAGAGCGAACAGGCTGTCAGGAGACGGTCGAAGAGCTCGGATTCCCAGAAACGACGATTGAAACGGTAACAAAACTCAGCCAGGTAACGTTGAAGGTGCTTGAGGCTGACCGCTTTCTGAGTCCCTTGGAGCTGAGTCTTGCAGTTGGAAATGAGGGTGTGAACCCATGGGAACTGTTCAAAACCCATCCCCACCCACTCGAGCCGGACGCGTTCATGCTGGTAGCCGGCTTGAGCTAAACCGACAAACGCGTGATAGGCGTCGCTTCGGATCTGAGCTCCGGGGTCGATCCTCGCCCAGGCGACCCGCTTCACATTGTCGCTGGTTATGTCATCGACCACATCCAGACTTAGAAACCTCGGCCCCCCGGCTTTCGTTATCTCCACCGCGGCCAGAACTTTGGCCTTGCCTTCGGTCCCTCGTCCTCGCTTGCGACCCCGACGATTTCTCCCTCGTCGTCGGCCTCCAAAGAAAGAGTCATCCAGCTCCACCAGGTGACTTAATTGGTAGCAGTCATTACGTTTGGCCATGGCTTGTCGGATCTTATGTCCCATCATCCAGACCGTCCGATAGCTTCCGATTCCCAGCAGCTTCTGCAGTCCCTTCATCGAGTAGCCCGCTTTGCAACGGCTCATCAAGAAGATGGTCCAAAACCAATATCTCAGGGGCACCCGCGTCTTGTGGAAAATCGTCCCGGCGGTGGAAGAAGCCTGATACCGGCATTGGCGACACTCCATCAATCGCCGGTGCTGCAACCAGTAGCCTCCTTGACCCCCACAACGGGGACAGACAAATCCTTCCGGCCAGCGTTTCTGCATCAGGTAACTCAGACAAGCTTCTTCTGTGGCAAAACGCTCTTGAAACTCCAACAAATTCATCTTTTCGTACATCCACTCACCTCCTGTCTCTCACCTTTTTTACTAGGTGGTGGTGACTTTTTCCGGAGTTAAGTGCATAACCAGATTCTCGAATGGCGCCAACACGGCGGAGGTAGGACCAAGCTGGAATCAGCTCGGGGAGGATCGCTTGGGTTTCAACAACCGTGATCGCTCTCCCTCCCTCCACACCACATAGAAGGACAGGTGCTTGAGGCCTGCAGGCTGCTCTGGCAGCACTCCCGCGAATAGACTTTCTCCAGCGGACACTTCGATCAAGGGCAGGACGCTGGTGACGACCCCGTTGAACACCAACAATAGGTGTGCGTCTGTCAGTAAAGGATCCAATCCGTCAACCCAGCCTCGGATTTCAACGGCGTCAAACTTCGCCTGACCAATCTGGGACTCGAGCAGTCCGGGTCTACGTATTTCCACCCGAAACTCGGCCGGCTCCGTTTCCAACTCCTCCTCCTTCAGGCCCACTAGCTCGGCAAAGGCAAAGGGCGGGAGTATCAAATCGCGTCCGGATTCAAGCGCCATCTGCTTGAGGCGTCTTACCGATTTCTCCTGAGCGGTTTCGACGGACTCTTCTGCCGTGAGCACCAGCCCGGAGACTCCGGGGCCACAGGAGTGCGGCCGGTCCAATCCGGGAATCCGGGACTCCGCATTTGGGGTCCAGGAAAAATCGGGGGGATAATTCAACTCAGATGAACCCTCGGAATCCCAAGCGAACAATCGAAGCACCGGCGGCGGATCCCGCTCGAGCAGAGATCGCTTCAGCCGGACGCGAAAGCCTGAATGGAGCAGCCGAGGGTTATCGAAGTAGGCGGCTACCTCTGGTCTTTCCTCGTCCACCGGAACCCGCTGGATCAGTTGGTCGTCCAAGAAAACAAACACCCCGGGAGCCGGCTTACCCAGTTGGGGATCTCCTGCTTTTCCCAGGATCACGATCTCCGTCTCCAACCCCTCCACGGAATCAACTGATCCGATCACCCCGCTCGACGTCTGGGGATAGGCTCGTCCGTCAACACAGAGGGTCGGGCGTAACAGCTTCTCGATTCGGCCATCCACAATCCAGGGAAAACTCGAGCCCTTTTTGAAGAGCAGCTTGGTGTTCGATCTCGGCGCCGTTTCTGCGAGCAGGGAAACTCCGTCGACCGGCCAGTCTATAGAAAGACCCAACACTTCGGCGATCGTCGGAGAAAGATCGATCAACTGGACAGGTGCCTCGTTGACGACACCCCCGGGCTGCCTGGGAAACCTGACGAACAGGGGGACTGACATGATATCGGAAAAATTCTGAGGGTTGACGCCACGTCGGGGTCCTCCTGGATGGAGGCCGAAACCATGATCGGCAAGCACCAGAATCAGGGATCGATCATACAATCCGGTCTGTTTCAGGCGCTCGATCAATCGCCCCAGCTGACGATCTGTGAAACCGAGCTGGAACTGGTAGCGTTGCAGCGCATGGGCCAGGAGGGCATCGTTGTCGACCCAGTGTCCTTCGCGAAAGAATAAATCACTTCCGCTTCCATCCGCATAGTGCTTACCCGAGGGCAATAGCATCCACGGGAAATGGGGCAGAAGGCCGTGGTAGTAATAGAGGCTCGGCTTCGAGCCAGATTCGAGGCTTTCCAGGAAACGCTCGAAGCTCAAGACTGCCTCACGGTAGAACACTTTCTGCCATGCCTTGCGGAAATGCCCCCAACCCTGGCGAATATCGGGAATTTCCTTGGCCAACGGCCCGGGAAACACCAGGTGCTCATAGACGATCGTCACATCTTCCAAGAGGATGCGCATTCTGGTGAGAATGGATTCACGAAACTGTGGGGGGCACAGTGCGGGTGGACACAGCTGGGTGATCGACTCGAAGACCTTCAGCTCATGAGTCCGGGCCAACAAAGTAAACAAGTTGTCCCGATGATCCAGGTAGATCGGCAGTGTGTCCCGCACCGGATAGGACCCGCTAAGGATTGCGGGGATCACCCTATCAGTGGATTCGGCGATCGTCGTTGCGTACCGATACCAGGTTGAGTCGCCAGCCAAGGCGGAGAAGTTCGGAAATCGCTCCGCGTCGATGTTGCCCTCCGCATCGAGCAAGGAGAAAAGGGGCAATTCGTCCAGAATCAGCATAACGACTGAAACCGCATCTCCTTTGGCTTCGACCTTGGCCACCTGGGGCTTAGGTGATGCGCTGGAATCCAAGATCTTCGTGATTGGGGAGAAGGCCAGGAAAGCAACCGGAAACACGAGGACAGAAGGGCTCAAGACGCTCAGCAGCAGCTTCGGGGGTGAGAATCGAGTGTAGGAAATGACGAAAACCAATCCCGCCAGGACTGCCGGTAGCAGAATCCAGTACCCGGAATGCGGCCCCTTCCATCTCAGAATTGGCAGAAAGATCAATGTAACCAGCGTCGCGAAAAACACCATCTGGAGGGCAACCGCCATCCGGTGGCTGACCCGATAGAGTACGAGGAGCCCCCCGCCTACCGCTGCGGGAACCAGGAAACTCAGACAGAGAACCAGAAGGAAAAGTTCAAGGAAGTCTATTCGGCGGGCGACCAAGAATTCCGGATGACCCCCCAAGAGATCGAAAAGAGGCTGAGCAATCGCGAAAGACCACAAAGTGAAAAAGTGCACTAGCGGAAGGAAGGGAACCTTCGGAGAATCGTCGATTCGAGAGGCAGCCATTCCGCGTCAGTTGATTCTAAAGGAGTGCAGCTTGCGGTAGATGCAAGTTGCAGCAAGTTTTCTCATGGATTACCTCCGTTCGACCTTCTTCACGGGATCATAGCATGGCGGCCCAGGTCCCGTTCCAGGCGGCTCATCCTCCCACTTCGCGAAGGCGTAGTAAACTGCCATTGAGCGGAGCCGATTCGGGTCCGCAGTTGCCGTAAAGGAGAACGAGGATTGTGGGAGAAATCAGAAATCAATACCTGGACCGACGCCGGTTCCTAGGGAGAAGCGCCAATGTCGGTCTGGCGGCGGCGATCTCCAATGCCTCCGCTGCTGAGACTGTAGGTGCACCCAGCCGAACTGGATCCAATCCGATCCGGCGAGAGAACGAGAAGAAGGGGACTCGTGACTGGCAACTGACCCGGGTTCGGGTGGACCGCGGCAAGTACCGTAGCTCAGCGATAGAGGGTTTCTGCTCGCACCAGTCGGTGGCGGCAGGGGAAAGCCTGACTTTCTTCGTCAGCACGAATCCCGTTCGTCGCTTTACCCTGGACCTCTACCGCCTTGGGTTCTACGGAGGCAGCGGTGGCCGATTGATGCAGCGTGTCGGACCCCTCGGGGCTACAGTCCAACCAACACCCGCGTCGGGCAAGAATCGACTCAGGGAGTGCATTTGGGAACCCAGCTTCAAATTGGAGATCCCAACCAACTGGACCAGTGGTGTCTATCTGGGAAAACTCACCACTGTTCCGGAGGGCCTGGAGCCCTACTGGCAGAGCTATGTGATCTTTGTGGTTCGGGACAGCAGGCCTGCCGACGTCCTTTTCCAATGCTCGGACAACACTTGGCAGGCCTACAACCGATGGCCTCAAAGTGATTCACTCTATACGCACCCCGACGGAGCCCATAAGCCGGACGTCTCCGTCAGCTTTGATCGTCCGTATACGAAGTTCAGCATGATCTTCGATCATCCTCTTTCGGTGGGTTCGGGCGAGTTTCTACTCTGGGAATTCCCTCTCTGCTTCTGGTTGGAGCAGCACGGATACGACGTCACCTACTCGAGCAATAGCGATATCCTCGACCCTTCGTTCGTGACGAGGAGTAAATGTTTTATCAGTGTAGGTCATGACGAGTATTGGGATTTGAGACAGTACCGCAGCCTGGAAACAGCCATCCAAGAGGGAGTGAACGTCCTTTGGCTGAGCGCCAACTGCGTCTATATGGTGAGCCCCTTCACTCCAGCTACGACTGACCAGGCGAACCGTGTCATCACCCGCACTGGCAGCTATGGTCCGCTTCGCCGGGAGGAAACAGAAGCCTACGGGCACATGATGGGCCCGTTCAAGACTTCCGGTCCCGACGAACGACGGATTATCGGTGCCCGCACCATCGTCCCTTTCAACGGAGGCGGGGACTGGACCTGCACCGCCTCGGACCACTGGATCTTTGCCGGATCCGGGATGAGCCAGGGTGACTCTATTCCAGGTCTGGTCGGCTGGGAATTCCATGGCGAACCGGATCCGGAACGAGCCGGATTGGAGGTCATCGCAGAGGGTACGGTATGGAAGGGCGGCACCGAGCCCGGACACTGGACTTCGACCATCTTTCCAGGGCCGAAGGGAAACTTCGTCTTCAATGCCTCCACCATCTTCTGGGCTCAGGGACTATCGTCCCCGCCGGGACACATGCTCCCCTGGTCCCACTTTTCGCGGCCTCACGGCCCAGATCCAAGGGTGCAGGCGATCACCCAGAACCTGCTCCGAAAGGCAATCGGGCAGTGATCAACAACAGCGCTCGCCTTGGGCGTAGCTTTGGTCTCCAGGCCGAAGTCCCATTCTTCCGAGCCTTTGGCTCGATAGACGGCGGCCTGGAGACCACCGCTACGATCCGGCTCCTGAACAGGGGGCGGGCATCATCGAGAAATGGTACGATGGCCCGCGAAATCGGAGGCTGAAAATGACCGACGTGGCCCGAACTTTGCGTGACCTGTACGACACCGGAAAAGGAGGCACTGCCTTTGCCCTCGATGGCCTCGTCGAGGCGGACGTCCTGGACAAGTGGCTGCAGCTGGGGGTGTTGGGGCAAACCAGCAATCAGACGCTTTTTCTGGCCAAGGTGACCGCCGGCCTGCTTGATGCCGAGATCGCAGCCCTCCACGGCGAGGGCAGAACGCCGGAAGAAATCTTCAACCTTCTCTACAATCAGGAAGCCATGGACTCGGCTCAAGCTCTGGAACGCTGGGTCGATGCACGTGACTCTCTGGCGTTCAGCCGCGAGACCGACGCAACCCGTGCCGCCGATGGTCCCGCCATTGCAGCAGAGGCTCAGAGTATCCAGGCGATTTCGCCCTGGCTGTTGGTCAAGCTCGCGAACGTGGGCCCGTCTCCCGAGGCCATACGAGCGATGATCCACCAGGCTGTGAAGGGAGGAGGTGAGAGTGGCCGGTTGGTCAATCCCAACATCACGCTGGTATTTGGGGCCAATCACTATGTCAACACAGTTTGGGGATACGTCGATGGCCTGGAAGCTGTGGCAGCGCGGGGGATCGATGTTTCCGCTACCCGGTCAGTCAACAGTCTTTTCGTCAGCCGTCTGGATACAGCAGTCGATAGGCTCATCGACGAGCAGCTAAAGACCGATACGAGTGCTTCAGATCGGGATCTGTTGAGGCATTTGAGAGGCAAGACCGCGATAGCCCATGCGAAGAAGGTCTATCAGATGTCGAGAGCCATCTTCCTTGGGGAGGAGTTTCAGGACCCCCAGAGCCTTTTTGCGGACTTGCATGCATCGATTGAGAGCCTGAGGGAACGCTTCGCCAAACTCGAGAACGGACCGATCCAGCGCGTCTTGATTGCCAGCAGCGGCAACAAACAGTCCGGTGTTTACAGTGATCTGATCTACGTGATCCCTTTCTTTGGTCCCCATCTGGGCAACACGCTTCCCGCCAAGACCCTGCAGGTTCTGGAGGACCGTCTGAATCAGTCTGGGATTCCGCCGCGACCCACGGTCCTGGATCCCATCCCCTGGATGATTCAAGAAGCGGAGACCATCGCGCAGTGGGAAGAAGCAATCTTATCAGGCACGGGAACCTTCAAAACAGCCGACGAGATCTTGTCTCTGGTTCGAGAGCGCGTGTTGGCCCCCAATGGAACCTCGTTCGCACAGATCTCCGATGACCTTCGTGACAAAGGGGCGAAAGCATTCGCAGAGGATCAGATGAAGGCCTACGAGGTTTTCCACCAGAAGGTAGAAAGCCTGGGACAGTAGGGCAACCAGGGAGGGTCTCCGGACAGCGTACTCACCGCCTCCGCCGCCGGCACTTGATCCGCCCACAAAGAGGGAATCGAATGGAAGACAAATTGTTCTCGGTAGCCGAACAGGTGGTGCTCGTTTCCGGAGGAACCCGGGGAATCGGCAAGGCTATTGCACAGGGCTTCGCCGAACGCGAAGCCCGCGTCATAATTACAGGGCGCCACCAGGAAGCAGCAGAGGCTGCTGCCCAGGAAATCTCTAATGGAAAACTGCCGGTTTGGCCCCTGGTCTGTGACGTGTCAGATAGTGGTGCCATAGAGACGCTGGTCGAGCGGTGCCTGGCAGAATTTGGACGAATCGACACGCTCGTCAATTCGGCTGGAGTCAATCAGCGCAAGCCCGCCACCGAGATCACCGAGGAAGAGTACGATTTCATTGTCGACATCAACCTCAAGGGTTCGGTGCTGCTCTGCCAGGCAGTCGGCAGACAGATGATACGTCAGGGCAAGGGCAGCCAGATCAATATCGGTTCCTTGACCACTCATCGTCCTCTGAAAAACCTGCTTCCCTACGCGGTCAGCAAGGCGGGCATCGGCCAACTGACACGGGTGTTGGCCTTGGAATGGGGCTCAAAAGGGGTTCGGGTGAACGGCATCGCTCCAGGCTTCATTCTGACGGATCTCAGCCGCAAGCTCTGGTCCGACCAGCGGATGAAGTCCTGGGTCGATAGCAATACTCCCCAAGGGCGGCTGGGTCAGCCGGAAGATATGATCGGTACCGCTGTCTTCTTGGCTTCAGAAGCGTCGGCGTTCATGACCGGGCAGATGTTGTATGTAGACGGGGGGTTCGAGACCGGTTGGTCGTGGCCCGTCCCCACTTGAGTGGGGCCAGCCAAGCGGGCTGGATCACCCAGGAGAACCCTTTATATCTGAGCAAGCAGTGCCGAGACATGGGAGCCTGAAGCAGCAATGACAAGTGGAAGAGTGCAGCTGCTATTGACAGTGTGGCTAATCGCCTTCGCCAGCTGCGCGCCCATGGTCGAATACGACGTCATCCTTCGCAACGGACTGATCTACGACGGTAGTGGAATGCCTCCTTTCCCCGCCGACCTGGGAATTCGGGGTGATCAAATCGCGGCAATCGGCACCGAGCCGAACGCCACCGGAAAGATCGAGTTGGACCTCGCGGGATTGGCGGTCGCTCCGGGGTTCATCAACATGATGAGCTGGGCAAATGAGTCCCTGATCGAGGACGGACGCTCCCAGAGCGACATCCGGCAGGGAGTGACCCTTGAAATCATGGGGGAAGGGAACTCCATGGGGCCGCTCAACGGGGAAATGAGGCGCGAGATGCTGCGCCGTCTAGGCGACATCAAGTATGAAATCGAATGGACCACACTGGACGAGTACCTCGAGTTCCTCGAGCGCCGTGGAATCTCCACGAATGTAGCCTCGTTTATCGGTGCCGCCACACCCAGAAAATACGTTGTCGGTTACGAGGACCGGCCTCCCACCGCGGAAGAACTGGTCCAGATGCAGGAGCTGGTGCGCCAGGCCATGGAAGAGGGGGCTCTGGGCGTCGCCTCCTCACTGATCTACCCTCCCGGGTCATTCGCCGACACGGACGAGTTGATCGCACTGGCAACAGTGGCCGCAGAATACGATGGCATCTACGCATCACATCTCCGCAACGAAGCCTCAAGGCTCACGGAAGCGGTGGATGAACTGCTGCAGATTGCCGAAGGAGCAAAGATCCGTGCCGAGATCTACCATCTCAAAGCCTCCGGGCGCAGTAACTGGGCGAAGCTTGACCAGGTTGTCGAACGGGTGGAGCAGGCCCGCGCTGAGGATCTTCAAATAACAGCCGACGTCTACAGCTATCCGGCTAGCTCCACCGGACTGACATCGACCATGCCACCCTGGGTACAGGAAGGCGGATTCGATGCTGCCCTGGAGCGTCTGAAGGATCCCGCGACTCGCAAACGCATCGCCCGGGAGATGCTGGAGGGATCCGACCAATGGGAAAATATGTACCACGGTGCGGGATCGCCCCAGAACATTCTTTTGGTCGGCTTCAAGAGTGAAAGCCTCAAGTCTTTGACGGGCAAAACGCTGGCAGCCGTCTCCGAAATGCGGGGAACCCCACCCGAGGAAACCGTGATGGACTTGATTCTGGAAGACCGTAGTCGGGTCGCGACCGTCTATTTCACACAGTCGGAGGACAACCTGCGCAAGAAGATCTCGCTTCCGTGGGTAAGCTTCTGTTCGGACTCGGCCTCTCTCGCAACCGAGGGGGTGTTCCTCGAAAGCAGCGTGCACCCGAGAGCCTACGGCAGCTTTGCCCGCCTCTTAGGTCGCTACGTACGGGAGGAAGGGATTATCTCCTTGGAAGAGGCGATCCGTAAATTGACCGCCCTGCCGGCATCCAACCTCAGGATCCAGAAACGGGGGATGCTCAGACAGGGATACTTTGCCGACGTTGTGGTTTTCGATCCAGCGCAGATTCAGGACCACGCGACCTTCGAGAAACCGCATCAGTATTCCACCGGCGTGATTCACCTTTTCGTGAACGGAGTCCAGGTTCTCAAGCACGGCGAGCACACCGGGGAGACACCCGGAAGGGTCGTGCGGGGACCCGGTTGGAAAGGTCACTGACCGACGCTATGCAAGTAAGAGTACGATTTGCCCCTAGTCCCACCGGTCATCTTCACATCGGCGGAGCCAGGACCGCGCTCTTCAACTGGCTCTACGCGCGTCAGATCGGGGGTAGCTTCATCCTCCGCATCGAGGACACCGATCTTGACCGTTCCAGTTCTGAGATGGCCGACCGAATTCTGGAAGGGATGGAGTGGCTGGGTACGCTTTGGGATGAAGGCCCCTTCTACCAATCGCAGCGCCTCGATCTGTACCACGCGGTCGCCGACAAGCTCTTGGAAGAAGGCAAGGCCTACCGCTGCTTCTGCTCCCTGGATGAGCTGGAGCAGAGGAAGCAGGCGAGGGTCGAGGCCGGTGAGACGTGGCGCTATGATGAGACCTGTCGGGAACTTTCTCAGCTTGAGATAGATGCCAGGCTCGGAAAGGGGGATTCCTTTGCCGTCAGGTTCAAGGTCCCACCCCTGGACAGGATCACATTTCGTGACAGCGTGTATCGGACGATCAAGGTCCGTCGTGACCACGTCGACGACTTTGTACTGCTGCGCTCCGACGGCATGCCTACCTATCATCTTTCGGTGGTCGCCGACGACTCGGATATGGGGATCACCCATGTGATCCGGGGGCAGGATCATCTGCCCAACACAGTCAAGCATATCCTCCTTCATCAGGCCCTCGGCAATGAGGTGCCCACGTTCGCCCACTTGCCGTTGATTCTGGGACCCGACAAGAAGCGGCTGAGCAAGAGACATGGCGCTTCCTCGCTGATCGAGTTTCGTGATCAGGGGTTCGTGTCCGAAGCCTTGAGGAACTACCTGGCTCTACTGGGTTGGTCACCTGGAAACAACCAGGAAGTCCTCGGATTGGAAGAACTCACCCAGCAGTTCAGTCTCGACCGGATCAACAAGGCTAACGCAATTTTCGATCCCAAGAAACTGCAATGGATGAATGGGCAGTACATGAGGAGCCTGGCAGTCGAAGAACTCGAGCCCAGGGTGCGACATTTCCTGGTAAAGGATCAGCTCTGGGACGCTGACTGGGAGGGTTCCAGCCGCGACTGGTTTTTAGGGCTCTTGAAACTGCTGCAGAACCGAGCACAGAGGCTTACGGACTTTTCGGCGCTCGGGAAACCCTTCTTTCCGGACGAGATCGAGTACGAGCCAGAGGCGGTCGAGAAGCATCTTTCACCCACGGATCCGGAAGCCAAAGCTCAACTCTACCAAGCTCTGAAAGCCCTCCACGACGCCTATGCCCAGGAAGCATCGTTTGATCACGAGACCACGGAGCAAGTCCTACGTGCTCTTACCGAACAGCATCAGATCGCAACTGGTGCGTTCATTGGAGCCGTCCGTGTGGCCTTGACAGGCAGGGCCGCTTCTCCGGGAATCTTTGAGGTCATTGGTATTCTGGGACAGAAAAAGACTGTCGAGCGACTGCAACAGGCCCTTCGGTTCCTCGAATGACCGCCCCCCACCTGTCCGTTGTCATCCCAGCCTACAATGAGGAAGATCGTCTAGGTTCCTCTCTGGAACAGATCATTTCCTATCTCGAGGGTCGGGCGCAGCCGTTTGAACTGATCGTGGTCGACGATGGATCGGCTGACGGCACCTTCCAGATTGGACAGAAATTCTCTCAGCGACAGCAAGACAATTGGTCGCTACGAGTGGTCCGCAACGACACTAATCGCGGGAAGGGCTACAGTGTACGACGTGGGATGCTCGACGCCCGTGGAGCCTACGCCCTCTTCAGTGATGCCGACCTGAGTACGCCGATTCAGGAGATCACCAAGCTGGAGGCAGAGGTGATCGACGGTCCCTTTCAGGTAGCTTTCGGTTCTCGTGATCTTGAGGGCTCACGGGTTGAGGTGCACCAATCTAGACTAAGAGAAACCGGAGGGCGTCTGTTCAACCGGATCATGCGACGCACGATAGGACTGCCCTATCGGGACACGCAGTGCGGATTCAAGCTGTTTCAAATGAATCGCTGCAGGTATATATTCGGGAAACAGCAGCTGGAGAACTTTGGCTTCGATGCAGAAGTGCTCTACCTGGCGAGAAAATGGGGCGTCAGAATGAAGGAAGTTCCCGTTGTCTGGCGACACAATGCCGGCAGCAAGGTACACTTCATGTCCGACGGGTTGGCTCTACTCTGGAGCCTTCTCGAGATCCGGTGGAACGATCTTCGCGGCCGCTACGATCGAGTTTCCGAAAACGGAACCTAAAAGGAAAAGCAATGGTTAAGCTTGGAGTCAACGTCGACTATATCGCAACAATTCGTGAAGCTCGGAAAGCTCCGGAGCCCGATCCCGTCGCGGGAGCTCTGCTGGCAGAGCTGGCAGGGGCCGATGGGATCACGGTGCACCTTCGCGGAGACCGCCGTCACATCAAGGAACGTGATGTGCGTTTGCTCCGAGAAGTCGTGACGACTCGACTCAACCTGGAAATGGCAGTTACCGATGAGATGATCGGGATTGCCCTGGAGCTTCGGCCGAATACTGCGACCCTGGTCCCGGAACGGCAGGAGGAGATTACGACCGAGGGAGGACTGGACGTGCTCGGCCATTCCGATGAAGTCGCAAAGGCAATCGCAACCTTGGAAGCCGAGAGGCTAGAAGTCTCTTTGTTCGTAGACCCAGATCCGGAGCAGCTGAACCGAGTGGCGGAGGTGGGGGGAAGAGCCATCGAGATCAATACGGCCGCCTACGCAGAAGCCGTTCCCAAAGGCCTGATAGAGGACGATCCCGGGTATCTGCAGGAGCTGGCTAAGGTCAAGGCAGCAGCAGAATACGCCGCGTCCCGCGATATTCGGGTGCTGGCAGGGCATGGTCTTACCTACCGAAACGTCCGGCCCATCTCGGATATTCCACAGGTCGTCGAGCTGAACATCGGCCACAACATCATCGCCCGAGCCGCCCTTGTGGGAATACAACAGGCAGTAGAGGAGATGCTGCGATCGATGAACGTGTGACCAGGATGGCAAATTCCTTTCCTTCTTGTTTTGGAGACCGATGAATGCTGAACCGCAGAATATCGAACAGGCGAATTTCGAAGGCCGAGGAAGACACTTCGGCGTTCTGCTGTTCGTGATTCAGCCTTTCTTTTCTGGTTCCGAAAAAGGCAACCGCGAACACCGAAGGACCTTTGTTCGTGCGGGGCTTTCCTCCTCATTGATCCAGTGCTGCTGGGGGCTACACTGACCAAGAAGAACATAACCTCGATGTCGGGAGCCCTGTACGTAGTGGCGACACCCCTGGGCAATCTAGGTGATCTGAGTTCCCGAGCGGTGGCGGTTCTGGGCGAGGTCGATCTCATCGCCTGCGAGGATACCCGTCATCTTCGTCACCTCTTGAATCATCTGGACCTCACCACTTCCACGACCAGCTATCACGAACACAACGAGCAAGCCAAATCTCCACAGCTCCTCGCTCGGATACTGGAGGGCCAGAATCTCGCGCTGGTCAGCAAGGCTGGTACCCCCCTGGTGTCAGACCCGGGATACCGCCTGGTCCGGCTTTGCCGGGAAAATCAGGTGGCGGTAACCCCGGTGCCCGGACCGGCAGCTGCTGTCAGCGCCCTCTCTGTTTCAGGGCTTCCCTCGGACCGGTTCTACTTCGTGGGTTTTCTGCGAAGGCAGCGAGAGACCCTGCGCAAGCAACTCAAGTCGGTCGCATCGGTGGATGCCACCTTGATCATGTACCTATCGCCCCACCGCCTTCTTCCAACGCTAGAGACGGTGCTCGAGGTCCTGGGCGACCGGGAGGCCTTTATTGCCCGGGAAATGACCAAGGTGCATGAGACGTTTCACTTTGGACCCCTCTCGGAAATAGTGGCCGAGCTGGGCGTCGAGGCAGCCCGCGGAGAGTACACACTGCTTCTGGCAGGATCCGGTTTCGAGGCGGCCCAGAGTCCCAGGATCGATGTCTCGGCCTACGTCTCAGGCTTGATGTCGGTTCGTGAGATGAGCCGTGCAGAAGCGGTCAAGACAGCTGCCGCCGAGCTCGAACTTCCCCGGAAACAGGTTTATAGGACCTCTTTCGAGAGCGAATCAGAAAGCGAGTCGGAATAGAATCGGCAACCCCGCTCGAGGCCCTTCCTTAAGGACAGGGATCCAGTAAGCTCCCGATAACTCACAATATGCACTATATCTGTATTAAAATGTATCGAGAAATACTCGCTTGGAGCTTGACAAAGCGATAGGATTTGTATAATTATAAGAGTTTATGCTCAGCGGGGCAGCCTCAATGAAAGGACAAGAAGCTTCTCTGGGGGATGCGCTTCTCCCCAACCTGATCTCTTCGGCGGCTTCGAAGGTCGCTTTGCCGGATCCACTCCGAATAGCCAGCGTGAGTGAGCCTGAACATGGTGACATCGTGCTGACTCGTGTCCAGGAGGTCAATTCGGCCTATCCCAACCTGGAAACGGCTAGCGCTAGCGAGGTCCACCTGAGTGAAGGCGATATTATTCTCGGAACCCTTGGGATTCGGCGAGCTTTGTACGGCTTTTCCGGAAAGTTGCCCTCACGCCTTGATCCTGGTGGCGAGCTTCGTCTGCTCAACAAGGGAGGGGTCATCGGAGAGTGCACCGCGTTTCACCGGGCCCTGGGTTGGCCGAGTCGGCTCGAGTATCTGGGAAGCGTTGTGCGCGACGGACGTACTCTCAATTTGCGCGATGGTGGGTTGGAACTGAAGACCGGTCCCCTTCCGGAGACGCCCTTGGTTCTGGTAATGGGCACCTGCATGAACTCGGGAAAGACTGCGGTCTGCAAGGAAATCCTTCGATTGTTTTCAGACCGGGGCTTTTCGGTCAACGCCGGCAAGGTGGCGGGCGTGGCCTGCTTCCAGGATCTGAAAGGCATGAAGGAGGCTGGGGCTCAGGAAGTCCTGAGCTTTCATGACTTCAGTCTCGCCTCGACCGCGCAGGTTTCCGATCTGGCGCCGGTGGCGCGTTCGCTGGTGCATCATCTAGCGAAGTCCGAGCCTGATTTCATCGTCCTGGAGATGGGGGACGGCATTCTTGGGGGCTACCAGGTCGCCTCTCTCTTCGAGGATCGAGAGTTTCTCGGGCGAGGCCTCTGTATCGTTCTCTGCGCCAACGACTTCATGGGCGTCTGGGGCAGCCTCCAATGGATGACCCAGCAGGGCTACGATCCCCGGCAACATCCCGTTCTGGTAGCCGGACCAGTAACCGACAGCGCGGAAGGCATCCGCTATATCGAGGAGAACCTGGCTGTGCCTGCAGCCAACGTCTTTGATAGTGGAGGTAAACTCTGTACCTTCATCCGTGAGTTATTGATGCCATGGTCAAAGTCGGCATAGCCGGTGGGTCTGGCTATGGGGGTGCCGAGCTTCTCCACATCCTGATTCGCCATCCCGAAGTGGAGATCACCTGGATCTCCTCTCACCGACACAGTGGGAAGCTGGTCTCGGAGGTGTACCCGGGCTTTCATGGTTTCCTTGACAGTCGCTTTACCTCGCTCGAAACCCTGTCCTCCACTGACCTGGATGTTCTTTTTCTCGCTCTCCCCCATGGCCAGGCCATGAACATCGTTCCGCAATTGAACGAGGATCTGATCATCATAGATCTGAGTGGAGATTTTCGCATCGGAGACCCCGACCTCTTCGAACGGTATTACAAATTTCCTCTCTCGGCTCCGGAGCTGCAGAAGGATTTCGTGTATGGTCTGTCCGAGCTGAATCGCTCCCAGATTCGCTCTGCCAAACGCATTGCCAACCCAGGCTGCTTCGCGACGGCCACCCTGCTTGCCTTGTATCCCCTCTATCAGGAGAACTGGATCAAGGGTTCGGTCTTCGTCGATACCAAGACCGGTTCGTCCGGAGGTGGAAGTAGCCCCTCGCCGGGGGCTCACCACCCGCGTCGAAGCAACAGCTTTTTTCCCTACAAACCATTTTCGCACCAGCATCTGCCCGAGATCTTTCAGATCCTCGATACCACGGAGCACCCCCTGGTATTCCAGACCTACTCGGCTCCCTTCATCAGGGGAATCTTCGCCAGCCACTATCTGGCACTCGGCCGCGAAGCCACGCCTGAGCAGGTGCGCGATCTGTATCGGGAATACTATTCTTCCGAGTATTTCATCCGTTGGGTTCCTGAATGTCCCGACGTGAACTACGTTCGCCATTCGAATTTCGTCGATATCGGTGCGGCGACAGAAGACGGCTTCCTGATCGTGTGGTCGGTTCTGGACAACCTACAGAAGGGCGCAGCAGGGCAGGCGGTGCAGAACATGAACCTGATCTGTGGTTTTTCAGAGCAAACTGGCCTGGATTTTCCGCCGATGCATCCCTAGTGCCCTGACACAGGGCACTAGGCTTGTTCTCTCGCGGGAATCTGAGGACAACCGAGGAAAAAGACCATGTCAAACCAAGCCCAAGAAGTCATCGACCGCGAAGATCGGTATCAGTTGAAGACGTATGCCAAGCTCCCCCTGGTGCTGGAACGAGGCCGCGGGTGCTATGTGTACGACATTGAAGGCAATGAGTATCTGGACTTCTACGGGGGACATGCGGTGATATCGACGGGTCACTGCCATCCACACGTGGTAGCGGCCATCAAAGAACAGACAGAACAGCTGATTTTCTACTCCAACGTGGTCTACAACCAGCGGCGATCTCACGCCGTGGAGAAGCTGGTGAAGATGGCTGGCCCTCCCTACGAACAGGCATTCCTGGCAAACTCGGGAAGTGAGGCCAACGAAAACGCCATCAAGCTGGCGCGTGCTGCGACTGGTAGGAAAGAAGTCCTTTCCATCCTGGGATCCTTTCATGGACGCACCTACGGCAGTCTGTCCAGCACCGGTATTCTTAAATACGTCGAGTACCTCAACACTCCGGTGCCGATGCATCGGGCCTTGTCACCAGAAGCGGTAGCGGCGGCGGTGAGCCAAGAGACCGCGGGCGTCCTCGTGGAGCCCATTCAAAGCATGGGTGGTGTGTATGAGATTCCAGCCGAGATCTTGAGACAGATCCGGGAAGCCTGCGATGCTCAGGGAGCACTGCTGATCTTCGACGAGGTCCAGACTGGGGTAGGGCGCACCGGCAGTTTTCTCTACTCGGGTCGGGAAGGAGTCTACGCCGACATGGTCACGCTGGCCAAGGGGATCGCATCGGGACTCCCTGCAAGTGCGCTTCTGGTAACTGAAGAGCTGACGCAGAAGGTGAAAAGCGGCGATCTCGGGGCTACGTTCGGTGGTGGACCGATTGCCTGTGCCGCGCTAGAGGCGACGATGGACGTCCTGGCGAGTGAGGACCTGATTGCCAACGCGGCTCGAATCGGTGACTATCTGCGCCAGGGCATCGAGCAACTATCCTGGGTAGAGGAGGTTCGCGGCAGAGGCCTGCTGGTGGGTATCAAGATCGGGAACGAGGAACCGAACGGGGCCAAGCCGGTGCAACAGACTCTCCGCGCAAATCAGATTCTCAGCGGCTCTTCCAACGACCCGGCAGTGCTGCGGCTGATGCCACCCCTGTCGGTGAGCCAGGCGCAGGCAGATACGTTCCTGGACGCACTAGCTAGCCATGATCCTGGTCATTAAGCTCAGCGGCAAGGTACTCGAAGAAGAAATCTATCGCGCTTCTCTGTGCCGTCAGATCGTAGAGCTCTTCAAGTCCCAACATCAGATCGTCGTAGTCCACGGCGGCGGAAAGCAGCTAACAGATCTGTGTACCCGGCTTGGGATTCCGAGCGTCCAGCACCAGGGCCGGCGGGTCACGGATGAAACAACCCTGGACGCTGCCAAAATGGCGTTTTCCGCGATCAATCGAGAGCTGGTCGCCGCACTGCTCGCCAGCGGCTCCCGGGCGATCGGCTTTGCCAGCTTCGATGCCGGACTCGTTCATAGCCAGAGAAGGGCTCCCTTGCCGATCAGCACCGTAACCGAAACAGGAGAGCGACGAACGGAGCTCATCGATTTCGGCCTGGTCGCGGAAATCGACCGAGTCGATCCGTCGATCTTGTCGACCCTCTGGGAGTGTCAGCTGATTCCTGTGGTCAGCTGTCTCGCCAGCACCGCAGAGGGGCAGATTCTCAACATCAATGCCGATACGTTGGCCGCCCATCTCTCAGCGGGACTCCGAGCAGATCGACTGGTTTCCGTAACCGATGTTGAGGGAATCTACTTCGATCTGAACCTGCCTTCATCCAGGCTCGACGAGCTCACCGCGAGCCAGGCCCGTGACTACCTCGAGGAGCAAAGATTCACCGAGGGGATGATTCCCAAGATCCAGGCGGCCCTGAGGGCGATCGAAATGGGGGTGCCGCAAGTTCAGGTCGTCAGTGGGCTGAAACCTGATGGTCTCCTTAGCGCGATAGAAGAGAAGGCCGGAACCCGCATCATCCCGTAGCTGGACTGGTTGCAGGTTGGCGGCTATTTCTCTCTATCTTCCAGAACCCAACTGCCGTCACCCCAAATCAGGACCTGATCACCGCCCACAGGCTTGGGTGGGGGGAAAATTGCGTTGATCCTGGGAAAGTGCTCAGGGGGAATGCTCTTCCCCGACGCTTCGACTATCGCGTCCAGCTGCGCACGGCTTCGGAGACCGGTGATCACCGAAGAGATTCCCCGCTGCGACAGGGTCCAGGCCATCACATACTCCAGGACGGACATGCCTGCCTCTTGTGACAACCCCTGGAGGGCATCCAGCTTTTCCATCAGGACGTCATCACGAGGAGGCATCCACTCCGGCTTTTCATCTCCTCGAGAGCCGGCCGGCGGTGCCTGGCCGCGCCTATACTTGCCGCTGAGGGCGCCCCCTTCCAGCGCTTGGTAGGGCATCAATCCCACACCATAGTGGCGGGCACAGGGGACGTGTTCGAGTTCGATTCCGCGGGTCAGCAAGCTGTACTTGGGAGAACTGACGCTGACCGTCGCCCATCCATTGCGCCGCGCGAGCTCGCTTGCCTGTGCCATGCGCCAGGTGGGCCAATTGGAAACGCCTACGGCGCGCGCCTTTCCTGTCCTTACCCAGCGGTCGAACACCCGCCACACTTCCTCCATTGGCACGGCCGGATGCCAACGATGAGCCAGAACCAGGTCGACCCAATCCGTCCCCAGGCGTTTCAGGCTATAGTCGAGCTCCAGCTCCAGATGATGCGCTGACAAGCCTGCATCCAGGGGCCCGGTGCCACTCGGATTTCCGAGCTTGGTACAGATCACGGCCTCTTGTCGACGCTGCGAGAGGGCCTGCCCGAGCAGACGCTCGCTGACTCCTCCTTTGGAGCCAACCTTTCGGTCATATCCCTCGTAGACATTGGCGGTATCAAAGAAATTGATCCCCTGGTCGAGCGCATAGCCAACCAGATCCTTGCTCTGCTCTTCATCCAGTGGTCGCCCGAACGTCATCGTCCCCATGCAGATTGGGGAAACCATCATGCCGGTCGTGCCGAGAACTCGGTACTTCAACTTCGTTCCTCCTTAGTTCCACCCCCAGCCGTGCCAACCCGATCTGGGTGTCTCGAACCGCAAAGATCCGTAGCATAGTCGAGCGTTTGGAATTTGGTGCTTGTGACCAATAGCAGCAGGACGAGGCAGTGCACGCGGTCGTGGAGGCTGTGATTCGAGCACGCTCCGGGCTCAAGGACCCCAACCGGCCTATCGGCAGCTTCATCTTTCCTGGACCAACCGGCGTGGGGAAACCCGAGCTGGCCAGGGCATTGGCCGAGCTCCTCTTCGATGATGAGCAAGCCCTGATTCGAATCGATATGTCCGAGTATCAGGAAAAGCACACGGTGGCCCGACTCATCGGTGCCCCGCCTGGCTATGTGGGATACGAAGAGGGAGGGCAGCTCACTGAGGTAGTCCGGAGACGACCTTTTGCGGTGATCCTGTTCGACGAGATCGAGAAGGTCCATTTCGATGTCTTCCACGCCATGCTCCAGATCCTGGACGACGGCCGACTCACCGACGGAAAGGGCCGGACCGTCGACTTCAAGAACACCATTATCATTCATTATCATCATGACTTCGAATGTGGGAAGCAGCCTAATTCTTGAATACACTGGATCACTCAGCGGAGATGGATCTGAACGGATGAAGGATGCGGTTCTGGACAAGCTCCGCCACCACTTCCGTCCCGAGTTCCTGAACCGGATCGATGATAGCATCGTCTTTCATGCCCTTCCGAGGAACACCTGAAGGAAATAGTTGACATCCAGATAGCTCAGCTGCGTCTCGCCAAGCGACAGATGGATGTGAAGCCGACGGAAGGCGCCCGCGCCCACCTGGTGCGTGTGGGCTACGACCCGAACTACGGAGCCCGTCCGCTGAAGCGAGCAATCCAGAGGGAAGTTGAGAATCCACTGGCCGGCTCATTGTCTCGGGCGAGTTAAGGGACCGGAGCCAATTGCGGGTGGACTACGAGGCTGCGAAGCAGGAGCTGGTGTTCAGCCAGGAGGCGCTGGCAGAGGTTAACGCAGCAGCCGAGTAAGCAGACTCCAAGATACAAGGTACGTGATCGGCCACAAAGATGACGACCGTGTCGCGCTCCTGGTCGGTCCCCTCCGGGGTTAACTTATTTCCATTATCCGGCTTGTCTCCACTTCTCACCGAACATCCGTATCCATTCGGCACTTCGAAATTGAAGCTTCCACTGCTCCGCGATAGGATGAGGAAGCAACTGGGTCCCTTTGCCGCTCTTTTCTGAAAGGCGAAGGCTACGGAGAACCAAAATAACTCTTTGTCTTGTTCTGCTTGAAACCGAGATTCACGCCACCCAAGGAGACGCAGACGGACTGGAGATCGAGAAAACGAGGACTCGGAGAGCATGCGACGTTTTTTCCAATTAGCTGTTGGGAACGCTGGGGCATTTGGACAAGATCTAAAGCTCGATCGAGATCATGCTATCAAGACCGTTGGTGTTGGTTGCTGATCACCTTTCCGCTCAGGGTGTCTACGTGAAAAAACATGGGTAGAAGAGGGCCTCTGGGCCGAGTCTCTGCGACCACTCTCAAGATCGGAGCGCTGTCCCTGGTTGCCGTCCTGGCGCTTCGCTTTTGGTCTGAGGGAGGCTTCTCAGCGTTGCCACCCACAGTGACACGTGTCGCTACCCAGACTGCATCACTATGCCCTGGGGACAGTAATCTGGATGGTCTGCGAGATGTCCGCGACCTGGTTCTCACTCAGTCCGTCATCCTCGACCGGAGGGTGCTTGAGGCCCAGTCCTTGGCAAATGCCGACACCAACCAGGATGGACAAGTCGACGTCCTGGACATCGTCGCTCTGCTCCAACACCAGCTCGGACACACGGCACTGGCCGATTGTGAAATCACCTTTCCCGACGAGGCCCCCTCGATTCGATTCGTCTCGCCGGCTACGGGCCCGGGGGGAACCCCGTTTACCCTGATCGGCCGGGGCTTCAGCCCGAATGCGGGACTGAACACGATACTCTTCTCCCGCTCGGGTCAGATTCTGCAGGCCACCTTGACCAACGCTTCCGAGACCGTGCTCCAGGGAACCGTACCGGAGGGCGCCGAGTCCGACCTCTACCGGGTCACGGTCACGGTGGGCGGGATAGAGAGCAACGGAGGCGGTTTCCAGGTCAGGAGTACTCCGCCCCGCCTGGAGCTTTTTCCCTCCTCTTCAACAATCCTCATGCCACCGGGAAGCGGCAGGGAGACCCTGGTGATCGGGGGCGGGACACCGCCCTACGTCCTGAAGCCGCTTGCGGAGGGGGATGAGGGCTTAGTTCAGGTAGAATTGAAGGGCTCCGTCATCGAAGTCACTGGACTTGAGTTCGGAGCAGCCACCCTGGAGATCGAAGACAGCGCGGGAACACCCGCTACAGATCAGGCGACCGTGGTGGTCCGGGAGCCGCATTTCAATCCCACTTTTGAAGTCGTTCCCCACACTTTGTTGGCGGGTGCGAGCCCCGGCTTCTCCTTCTTGATCCACCAACAGGGCGGCCAAATGCGCGTACTCGAGGCGTCGATTGGAGTGGATAAAGGCAGCCTGGACCTCGAATCCCTCGACCAGGCTCGACCCTTGCCTTGGCGAATAACATCGTCTTCCGCACACCCAGAGATTTTCAGGCCTTCAATGTTTCAGAGGTGATTTCCCCAGGAAAGGTCCTGTTTGAAGCAGCCAGCGTCGACGTCGAAGACGGTGCTTTCGAGATCACAGCCGAGCGTAGCTTCGAGAGCGGATCCGCTCTCTTGACCCTCAGGCAGCTTCCGACGCCCGCTCCCGCATCTTTGGGGGCGGTGACTTCTGATCAACAGATTCTCCTGGATCACCAGCTCATACAACTCCCTCAGGCTGCAGGCGGGAGTTTCGACGTTACGGCGAGCTTCACCTCGGTCTCTGTCCGGGACGACGATGATGTGCCTTTGACCAAAAGCCAGACCCGAACCTTCACCACTGTGGTTCCCCCGCAGGGTGCCCCCCGATTGGAGCAGCTGCGTCCGGTCGTCGGGCCGATTGGCCAACTCCTTACCATCACGGGTTCCGGGTTCGACCCTGAGCCTCAAAACAACGTCATCACTTTTCTAGCAAAGAATTTCACACGAGTTGAAGGCCGAGTCGAGGGTGCCAGCGCCAACGAATTGAGGGCGCGAGTCCCCGAGGAGGCGGTCACGGGTCCAGTCAGGGTCGCTGTCAACGGGCTGGAAAGCAACGACTATCAGTATTTCGTCCTCTTCAGGCCGAGCTCGGGCATCTTCTTCGGTGAGGTCCTCGCAGGTCAGCCCCTCGCGCCCCTATTGCTGCTCGGCCAGGCAGACCGATTCCGCGCGGCTGTGACCGACCACGACGTCCGTCTGGAGTCCCTGAAGGTGACGTTGGACGCCGGCGGGATCAGAACGGACGACTTGATCGAGGGGCAGCCTGCAGGCACGGCTCAAAGCTCTCTCAGGGGGGTTTTTGGTTCGACGAAAAAATACCTATTGGTCTACGGCGGCCAGGAGGAGGGTGGTGAGGCACGACACTTGTTCGATTTGAAGGAGAACCTTGAAGGCGATTCGAAAGGAACGTTGCACGTTTCCGAGAGCGAAAGTGCTGGAATACTCTTCGAGCTGGTCCCTGATTTTACCCTGGCCGCTTTCACCTTGGAAGTCCGGTTCGAAGCAGAGGTCTATGTCGCTCCGGAAAGTGTTGGGACCTTCATCAACACCAGATCGGAGGTCCGATCCGTGAGGTGGAACTTCTTCCCCAATTCGGAGATGGTGGTCGTCTTTCCGGATCGCATAAGGACGAAATGACTGAGGGCAAACCTGGTCCGTTCATGAACGAGGAAAGTCGAATCCTGAGCCTCGTGCTCTTCTGTCTTCTGGTGGCTGTGCTGGGATGTCCTCGGCAGGCCGAGGACAAGACGGAAGAGCCAGGTCTGGAGGAATACGTGGTCAGGATCCGCCCCGAGAACATTGTGAAGCCGATCCCTCTGGGTGGCGCGGCTCCCGAATCCACGGTGCAGGTCTTCAGGACAAAGGGTAAGGGAAATCCAGAGACCTATTTGCCCCTCGTGGTGATTTCCACCGGCTCTCTCTTTACAGCAAGCCTGGGACAACCAAACAGCCTTCAGTCGACGTTGGGGATTCAGGCCGTCTCCGAGGCAACCGAGGACAAGTTGAGGGAAGGCTAGCTGGCGCAGTTCCGATGGGCTGGCGTCGGGTTGGATCTGTGTGAATCTCAGCGTTGAGAAGGGGAAGGGAAATGTCAAGAGCAAGGCCGATTGTACGAATGTGACCGTCATCCTGGATGAAGCGGCCAAGGAAATTCTACCCGAGATCAGAAATGAGTTTGCACGGATCAGCATCTCCCAGGACGTGATTGACTTCGGCCCAGCCAAGGTAGGGGAACAGACCATCTTTCTCCGGTTCTTCGTTTTCATGTTCGGGGAGGGAACGCTGAATGTCTCTCTGGCGATGGATCCGCCCAGTGGGGAGTTCAGGTTTGATCCTCCCTCGAGCTTTCAGCTCACGGATGAGGTAAAGACTCGGGCGGTCGGAGTGCGCTTTCAACCCACGACACCAGGGATGAAAACGGCAAATCTGAAAATCTCCTCCAGCGACATCAAATCTCCTGTGAACAATGTCACCTTGAAGGGTGTTGGGGAGTGAGGAAAAGCGACGAAGAAGGCGCGATGCCTCCGCACCTCATGGAGGAGCCGCCCCTGTTAGACTCCCGATCGGTGAAAACGCCGTTGGGGACATCCTTCATCAAGACCGGGCTCCTCATCCTGTCGCTGATACTCTCGCTGGGCATCCTCGAGCTCGCGATACGGCTGTCGGGATACGACCTCAACCGGGACCCCAACTGGCGCTTTGATCATCAGCTAGGTTGGGTGGTCGATTCCGAAGCGGCCGCTATCGACAGCGTGCAGCCCAACGGATTCAGGCATTCTCCGGCAGGGATGCGAAAACCCCCGCGTATGCAGGGGCATCCCGATGGGCAGCCGGGTCCTGATACTAGGTGACTCCTTCGCGCTTGCCACCGGCGTTCCCTACGGCAGATCGTTCCCAGGCCTATAGTCAACCTGGCTTTATTCACAGGAATTCCTGCACGGATCCCCTCCAATTGGAACCATCCGGCTTCGCAGCAGGCTGCCCTTTCCGATCCTGCCACTCGAGCTGGAGGGGTTTTCACCTGTCGTTGCGCCGCTTCGCTGGCGAGGCAGAGCAGTCCCAGGACGGCTTCAACGCTGCCCGATTTTCTCCTGCACGTGTTGGTTCCCGCTACAAAAGGAATGGGGTGAATAGTATGATAGTAACTCCCAGGCTGGGAACTGCCATGAACTTGTTTATGTGCAACCGCTCCTTCCCCATGTTTCCACATCCTGGCGCAGTGATTCTGTTGGCCCTGGCTCTCGCAATGGGTATGTACGAGGGCTTCGCTGGGAGGCGTTGGGAGCCGATTGGACCAGGTGGAGCCACGGTCAATGCCATCACCATCCAGGGGTTTGCAAGAGAATCCGGAAAAAACTCAACGAACCCAGACCTGATTTGTGCGCTTGTTGGGATCTATGACTCTCCTTCCCATGCTGTCTACTGCAGCCAGGATGGGGCGCGATCCTGGAGGGCTCTCGAACGTGGACTGCCATCCGACCTTAAACTGACCGCCATCGCTATTGCCCCCAATGAACTCAATACGGTTCTCCTGGGAACGGAATCAGACGGAGTCTTTCGCAGCCAAGACGACGCCGACTGGTGGCCGGCCAATGTCGGCCTTACCAACCATTCTGTGGTCTCGTTGGCGTTCGACCCGAAGACTTTCACCATTTACGTGTCAACGGCGGGCAACGGCGTTTTCAGGAGCAGTAACGGCGGTGATACCTGGGAAACGTTCAGCTCGTCGCTGTCTGAACCCTATCTCGGCGTGCTGGCAGTCAATCCCGCCACCTCAACCGTCTATGCGGGGGCGGGGGCGCTGCGTCGTCACACGATTACACGAGGCTGGGAAGTAGTCAACGAACCCTGGCGTTCCCATCTGCTGGCCGTGGCTCCGGACGGCTCGGCTGTCTACTCCGCAACATCCAAAGCGTTTCACCGGAGCCTGGATGACGGAGCGACGTGGACTCAACTCCAGGACGAACTACTTTCCTTTGGAAGGTCCAGTCTCGTAGTCCTGGCTGTCGATGCTTCCTCACCGAAAGTGGTCTACACGGGCTGGCCGAACAAATTGCTGCGGACTGGGGATGGAGGCGATAGTTGGATCCGACTGACTCCTCCCCGGTTCAACAACATCACGGCATTGAGTGTCGACTCTAGCTCTCCCAGCCAGGTCTACGCCGGCTTTTACCGTGATGGAATTTTTCGGAGCGGGGACAAGGGCGAAAGCTGGACGGAGTCCAACAACGGATTCAGCACCCGCAGAATCTCATCTGTTCAGGTCAACCCGCAGGACTCGACCAAGGTCTATGCCGTTGAATCTGAGACGGGCGTATACCACAGCCGAGATGCCGGCCTCACTTGGAGCCGGCGACAGCCATGGCCAGGATTTCCATATGGTCCGTTGAAGATCGACCCCCAATCGCCTTCGACCCTTTACCTGGGGACTAGTAAGGCTCTCTACACGAGCATCGATGAGGGAGACAGCTGGCAATCGATCACCGACAATCTCTGTGTAGGCCCTGATATATCCATCCCGCCGAGTGGCTCTCTCCGACGGTGTCCGGCGGTCTATGATTTCGTCGTCGATCCGCTCCAGCCTCAGACAATCTACTTCCTGGGGGGTGCTGTTGTCCCTGTTAGATCCCTGGCACTCGACGGTATCGTCCGCACGGACGACGGGGGGCAGCACTGGAATGACTTCGACCTGGGCAGCGACATTACCCCTGATGTCCTTGCAATCGACCCCGTCACACCCTCGACTCTCTACATTAGTGGGCATTTCGACGACGAGGATCGTTACGGTGTCTTCAAGAGCACGGACAGAGGGGAGACCTGGCGACAGATCAGCAACGGCCTCCCGACTGGCTGGGCAAGTGCCTTGGCTGTCGATCCCCTGGAGTCGTCGAGAATCTATGCGGCGATTGCCGACGTCGGGCTCTTCACCAGCGAGGACGGCGGTGAGCACTGGCGGGCGATCGAAAGTGATCTGCCGACCGGTTGGGTCCGGGATATTCTCATCGATCCGATTACCCCATCGACTCTCTACGCCTTGCTCTCTGGCGAGGTTTTTAAGAGTCTGGATGGCGGCAACAGTTGGACCTCCTTGAACGAGGGATTGTCTAACCAGACAGTCTTGGCGTTAGCCTTAGACACTGGTTCCACCCAGCTCTACGTGGGCACCTTTAGGGGCGGTGCTTACAGGCTCCGGGAGGATCCCCAGATCTATTTCGCGCAGTTCGGCAACGGAGAAGGCCTGACCTCGGAGGTGGTACTGATCAATCCGTCGCGGTCCACGACCGCAACCGGCAGGATTGAATTGTTCGACGACGAGGGTGCCCCATTTTCGATAGCCCAGGCGGTGAAGGCTGCAATCGTGTGGTCCTCCCAGATCATCTCCGGCGAGGCCCCAAACGCGTTCGAATTCTCGATTCCACCACTTGGCACGGTTTCGCTCAAAACGGATGGACGGGGCGATCTAGCAGCCGGTTCGGCCACTGTCACCTCTGAGAGTACAGTCTCGGGCGTGATCCGATTCTCGACTCCCGGCGTCGGAATCGCCGGAGTCGGCCCCAGTCAAGCCTTGACCGGTTTCGTTGTGCCGGTGCGTAGACAGTTCGGGGTAATCAACACGGGGATCGCCATCCATAACGTCGGCGAGCAGTCTGTGGGACTCGCACTTACGCTTCGGGACCTACAAGGCCAGATCGTAGCGGAAACCAACATAGGTAATCTAGCGGGCCGTGGGCACCTGGCGCGCTTCATCGGCGGCAGCGATGACGCTCTGTTCCCTCAAGCCGAGACCGATTCTTTTGTGGGAACACTGGTCGTGCAAGCCCGGGGTGGCCAGGTGGCCGCCACGGCTCTGGAACTGGGCACCAGACCCGGTGAATTCACGACTCTTCCTGTCTCGCCATTGCCCCTTGCTCGTGGGTTCAACTGGGACCCGCCACCCGATTTCTAGAGTTTCTCCGGAGTGGTCGAGGCAAAAGGGTGCCCCGTTTGCAGCCATAGTAATCCTTGTGACGGCGGATTGGCTCTTGGATTCCGGGCGTTCTGGACCCGCGTAGGTTTGTTGCTCCTACTGTTTCCAGCGAATCAAACGTTGGTGGTTGGCCAATGTGACTCTGTGAATCCAAACGCCATATACTTCCCACAAGTCGCATGCGGCCAAGGGAATGTATTCCTCGAGACGATCCTGTTCTTCAGCAATGCGGGGTCGGTGTCGAAACAAGTCGATCTAGTAGCCAATCGTGGGGACTTATTGCCGGAAGACAGCCGGAGGTTCGAACTGTCCCCAGGGGAATCGAGAACTATCAGGCTGACGGGGACCAAACTAGTAACATGTAACAGTTATTACTTCGTATGGTACAATCATGGCATCCTAGGGAGGTATGCCATGAACGCACGCTATCGGGTGACCCTAACGCCGGAAGAGCACCAGGAACTACAAGCGTTGACCAAGAGCGGGAAGACGGGAGCCAAGCGATTTCTCTACGCACGGGCTTTGCTCCTTTGCGATGCGGGTCCGCAGGGTCCGGCTTGGCCGGTCGCCCAAGTAGCGGAGGCGATGGGGGTCACCTCGCGCACGATCGAGCATCTCAAGCAACGGTTTGTCGAGGAGGGTCTGGAGGCAGCTCTGCAGCGTCGGCCGCGGGAGAAGCCTCCACGAGAAGTGATCTTCGATGGGGCTTTCGAAGCGAGATTGATCGCCCTGGCCTGTTCGGAAGCGCCTGACGGACGGAGACGTTGGACGGTGCGGTTATTGGCGGAGAAGGCGGTCGAACTCAACCTCGCACCTCGCCTCTCCCACATGACGGTCCAGCGCGTCCTAAAAAAACGAACTTAAACCTCACCTCCGCAAGTGCTGGCGAATCCCGCCCAAGGAGAGCGCCGCATTCGTAGCCCACATGGAAGATATCATTGCGGTGTACGAACGGTCCTATAATCCCTTGCTTCCCGTCCTCTGCATGGATGAAACCTGTAAACAACTGATCGGGGAAGTCCACGAACCGATCCCCGCTACTCCCGGCAGACCGGCACGATACGACCACGAGTATATCCGCAACGGGGTGGCTCAGATCTTTCTCGAAGTCGAACCGTTGAGTGGTCGTCGTCATGTCGCGGTCAGCGAGCGTCGGACTCGCGAGGACTGGGCCTGGTGGATCAAAGGGATGCTCGACGAACGCTATCCGGAGGCCACTCGGGTCCTTTTGGTGGTGGATAACCTCAACACTCACGCGATCGTCTCGCTTTATCAGACGTTTGAGGCACAGGAAGCCCGAAGGTTGGCCGAGCGTCTTGACATCCACTACACGCCTAAACATGGCAGTTGGCTCAATATGGCAGAGATCGAACTGAGCGCCCTGATCGGGCAATGCCTAGATTGGCGCATTCCTGACCTCGAAACCATGAGCGGCCACATCGCCGCTTGGGAACAAGACCGAAATAATCGGCAGTCGACGATCGACTGGCAGTTTTTCACCGATGATGCCCGGGTCAAATTGAAACATCTTTATCCGAAAATATAACTGTTACAAGGTACTAGTAGCCGGATGGGTACGTTATTGTTCTCACTCTGACATCGCTGCTTCAGCGCACCTGATTTCACGGGCTTCCGCCGATTCTCCGACACCGCTTTTCCAGGTGACCCTTCTATCCACGAAACTGTCTTCGAAGATCGCAGCACCTGTCTTTCGGAATTCCAGCAATGCGACCGGGAGCGAGATGCCTAGGCTAGGCCGCTGCCGCGAGCACTTCGGCCATCGACCTCGCCTCTTTCCCAAATAACCGCCTTTTTTTGGCGAGCTGGATCGGAACTGTGCGGATCGACTACAACTGACGCTCCGTAGCCCAACTGTCAGGGTTCTCCTTCATTCGCGGAGGCGGGGCCCGAAAACAAGACATTGCAGGCACGTCGATGCCCTCCTCCGAGGGATCGAAGTGGATCAGGAAGAGCTGTCGCAGCTCTGCATTCTAAAAGTGCAGCCAAAGGGAGCGTTCTTAACTACGGCGTAGGGGTCTCACTAGCGGCCAGATGGTGGCGACCCACTCGGAACAGGTTCTGGATCGCTCCGTGGACAACCAGGAATCGCTGGATCTGACCCGCAGATCTGAAACCTCGCATCTGACGCTCCTGTTGCCGGGTCGGTTGATGCGACGCCTCGGTAGGCAAAAGAGCCGCGGATTCTCAGCTTTCGCCGTTAGGGAACGATCGAGATGGCTCCGCTGACGACATCGTCCAGGACCAGCAACGTGGACTTCACATCGACGAGTTGTGGCCCCGGAGTGCTCAGCTGCAGAAAAGCCGTTCCCGTAGCGTTGCCCTGGATCGTAAAGTCAAGCTTGAACAGGTGCTGCTCCGGGATAGGCGTAAAGGGCGCCTCGGCGTCGACTACCAAAAAGCCCAGCTCCCCGTCGGCGAGACTGTCGTCGTGGAAAGCGAAGACCAGAAAATCGCCCGCCAAGAGGCTGGTTGCTCCGCCTGAGGCGTCGAAGATCAGACGACTCTGGTCGTAGTCGAGTGTGAACAGCAGCACATTTCCTTCGTTGGGTCCACCTTCCAGGCCATCATCCCCACCGGGTCGGAAGAACACCGTCGTGTCTACCGCGTTTCCAGCCCCTCCGTTGGCCGTGCCTACGACCAGATCGGGGCCTGGTGGCGGAGTGGCCTCCGAAGCATCAATTTGCACAGGGGGATTGAGTGCTTCGTTCTCGTAGAGGTCCGCGACATCGACGTCTACCACCTCGTTGCCGGCCGCGCCTTCCCCGGCCGGTAGCCGGTTGAACAGGACCGAGGTGCGAGCCGTAAGCGGGGAGGAAGGCACCATCGTCAGGTCTACGGGATTCTCGGCTGGAGCCCAGGGTGTGATGAGCGTGCCCTGGCTTGGAATGGCCAGGCTGAGACGATTAGCCGTCTCTTCGACGATGATCAGATTGAACGAGTCGGGACACGTCAGCCCCAGTCGGTAGGTCCCCAGCAGATGTCCGGGTCCTCCTGGACCGGGGCTTCCCGTCGGGAGCGTCGCCTGGGAGACGACCGTCTGGACGGCGGGTGCCAGATCGCTCTCCAACTGCTCGCGCTCGAGCGGTCACGATGCCTGTGATGGTGGCTACCAGCAGGTCGCCCGAGGTGTCGAAGGCGATCGCAGTGGGAGCATCGAGGCCGCTGGGCACGGTCTGGGTCGTCTTCGTCCTGGGGTCGAAGCGGATGATCTGACCGCTTGCCTGGCCTGCCATCAGCAGGTACTCCTGCCCGTCGCGGGCCTCGAAGCCTAGAATCTTGGCCAGATTCTCACCCGGCAGACTCAGCACCTCGGTGGTTTCACCCTGGTCGTCGATCTCGAGCAGACGGCTGCCGTTCCCTCCCCCGGATCCGAGCGCCAGCGCCGCTGCGTCCTGATCGATCAACTCGGCGATGAAGAGACCCTGGCGGCGCATAGGCCAACGAGCGAACGTTCCCCAGATCCTGAACCTGAGTCTGAACCGCCAGGACGCCCACGGCGGCCGAGGCCACCAGCCCTCCACCCTCCGCGGAGACGACAATGGGAAGGTCTGCCGGCTGGACGTCCGGGGCCGTGTACAATCCGGCCTGTGTCACGGTGCCCGTTTCGGGACTGCCAACCGCGACTCCGTTGATGTTCCACTCCACCTCCCCGTCGATCTCCCCTGGAGCGTGAACTGCAAGTCCATTCCCGGCTGGACGACGCTGACCGCAGGAGTGAGCAGCGCCTGGGGCGTAGCGGCGTCAGGTTGGAACTCAGCGGGTGCAGCCTGAGGTGGGATGTTGGCGAAGGTCGGGCCGTTGAAGGTCCCGAACAAGGAGACGAAGAAAGCCGAGTAGCGGGTGCGTACCAGTATGAAACCGCCGCCCTGCCTCGAGCTTGTCTCCTGGGAGGACCTCAGCCGCAGCCGCCGTTTTCTCCAGTCCAAGATCGGAGTCGGGAGGCGCGGCGACCTCGGTCGTCTCCGAGACCGTCTCGTTGCCTGGAGCCGCTTCCATGGCCGCCGACATGACGGTGGCCTCGTTGGTGATCTCGCCCGGTGTCTCGGCGTCTGCGGCGACTACGATCTCGACACTCTTGGAGGAGTTGGCCTCCAGGCTACCTATACTGCAGGCGGGGACGCTGTTGGGATCTTCCGTGCATCCAGATGTGGAAATCAGAGTCAGTCCAGCTGGCAGCGTGTCGGCGACGACCACAGTGTCGGCATTGCCGGGACCATTGTTGGTGACGGTCAGCGTGTAGCTGAAAGTCTGACCTTGCGCCACCGGATCGCTCGAGTCGGTTTTCTCCAGCACCAGATCGGCGCTCGGCACGGTGCAGGCTTGGATGATCTGCGCACTCGAACCGCACCCCGGGCCGTTATCTACGATAAACGTGTTGCGCCCAATGCTCACCTCGCCCTGAGCTACCGGCAGCAAGCTGCAGCAGTTGGTCAGGCTGTGGTTTCGAAAGACATTGAAGTCAAACATCACCGACTGCAGATTCTCGAGCCCCACCAGATCCGTCAGCGCTTCGTGATCGGTCACACTGAAGCCCAGTGTGGTTTCCAAAGACGTGAGGTCAATGACGGTAACTTGGGGGTTGCCGAAGATCGTGATTCCATTGACACCAGGGGCTGCAGTGAGGGCAGAGAGATCGATCTCCTGGAGCACGTCATTGTTGGTGATTTGCAGGCCGTCGGCGACGCTCGTCACATTGCGCAGACCCGCTATACTAGTCAGTCTAGGGTTGCGGAAAACCCGGATATCGCCGTCGATCGCGGTGATCCCTGCCAAAGCATCCATATTCTGGAGCGCCGCATTGTCTGTGATGACGACTCTCCCTCCGAACGTCGTCAAACCCGACAGAGCGTCCAGGTTTGTCAGCGAGTTGTTTCCGAAGATCGACAGGCCCCGGTTGTTCGGAGCCAAAGTACCTGTGTTGTCTCCGATTGTCGTCAGCTCCAGACCGGCAAGGCTGGTGAGACTGGTATTGGTGATCTGAACCGAACCCCGGACCGACTTTAGCCCCAGTGGAGTCAGGTCAGTGATCCCTGCTCCCTGGAGGAGCAGATGCCCGTCCAGCCGGGTGCAGGGCCCGTTAGTCTCTTAGAAGGCGTTCACCAGAGCCTGAGTGACCAGAGTGTCAAACGGCGAGAAGAACTTACAGACCTGGGCTTCTGCGGGCGTCGATACCTGGCAGACAGCCAGCCCGAGCCAGAGGATTTTGATCGTCAGCCTCACTGACAAATGTTGAAAGATTCGTTGAACCGTCATCGAAGAGCCTCCCTCACAATACTCAGTAGACGAGATTCTGTGGAGTCATCCACCCCTGGTTCATTGAGAGTTGTTGACTCCAGTGAGCGGAGTCGATCCGAGAGATGCCAGGAATCAGGGGTAGGAGGGCTGGCAGAGACTGTCAATACTCGTCCAATCTCTGCCTGGAACCGCCAAATACCCTCGCAGAATTCCGCGTATCGGCGTTTTTCTATAGCTGACGGATCTGCCGGGCTTCCCGGAGGGTGGCCCAGGCGCAGCGGACAGAGCTCTCCCAAGAGCCTAGGGTCTTTGCGGATAGCCGGGCGCAGCACCTTGGGAATCGTCCATACCAGCTGCCGGTGGTCGACTTCCTCCAGCACGACTGAGGACGCGGTCGCCCAGGGCTGGAATGCCCGTCTGAGGTACGCCTCGCTCCATCAACTCGTCCACCACGCCCAGAGCCACCTTCCACAGGATCTCTCCCCGCACCAGATCCGCGGCGTTGAGCGTCGCCCAGGGAGGCTCCTGGCAGGGCCACCTCTGGTCGAGCCCCCAGAGGGAATGTAGCCGTCCAGAGAATCCAGAGAAGGGATGCCAACGGCAGATCGGCGGGCTATAATGGTCAGCGATGTTACCTGTCACCCAGATCGTTTCAGCGCTCCTCGTGGCCTTCTTCGTCGTCTCCCCTTTGGACGGGGGCAACCCGCGTCTCCTCTCCGTGGAGAGGATCTGGGACCGAGCAGACCATAGCGCCTTCACAGACCTCATCCGGTACCGGGGGGAGTGGTTCTGCGTATTTCGAGAGGGGAAGCAACACGGCCATGGTGACACCGGTCGGATCCGGATACTGAGGTCCCGAGACGCCCAGACCTGGGAGTCGGCAGTGCTTCTGGAAGAGGACGGGGTGGATCTCCGGGATCCCAAGCTCTCGACTCGGCCCGACGGGCAGCTCATGCTTCTGGCGGGAGGGAGCGTCTATGGAGAAGAGGGCTTCCTGACTCGCAGGCCCCGCGTCAGCTTTTCCCCCGATGGCCGGAGCTGGTCCGCCCTGCAGCCCGTGCTGGCCGAGGAGCACTGGCTCTGGCGGGCCACGTGGTTCCAGGGCGCCGCCTACAGCGTCTCCAAGATGGGGGATGGCAAAGACACTCGGCGGGTGATCCTCTACTCCAGCAAGGACGGTATCCATTGGGATTGGATCACCGTGTTCAAAAACATCCCGGCCTGGCCCAATGAGACGACCCTTCGTTTCATGCCGGATGGCGAGATGGTGGCCCTGCTGAGACGAAACAAGACGGGATGGATCGGGACGAGCCGTCCCCCCTACAAGGACTGGACCTGGCACGAAACGGGCCACCGTCTGGGAGGCCCCAACTTCATCCGGCTTCCCAACGGGGAGCTCTGGGCAGGAAGTCGAAGCTACGGTGAGGAGCACAGGACAGTCCTGGCTCGGATGACGCGTACGACCTACGAACCCGTGCTGACTCTGCCCAGTGGCGGCGACACCAGCTACCCGGGAATGGTCTGGTACCAGGGCCTGCTCTGGATGAGCTACTACTCCTCTCACGAAGGGAAGTCCAGCATCTATCTGGCCCGGATTCAGTTCGAGCCTTGACTCCCCAGGGGAGTAGACCCGGAGCGAGTGAGGAGGCTGGCCAGGGTCTCGGGGACAACTCGGAACTCGTGGGATCCCGGGATCGCCTCGGGCCGACTCAGCACGGACTCGGTTCCCTTGCTGGCCAGAGGATCCAGCCGGATCCGACCTGTTCCCATCGGTGCGCCCGAACAGGACCCACCCGAAACTCCCATAGGAGGCCGGCACTCCCACTCCTACCTCAGTGGAGGCCTGCCTGGCAGCCCTTGACGTCGCCGTGGATCGGTGGCAGCGAAGCAAGGGCAAAAAGTCGCTGGCCGACCTGATTCGCGCCGCCTTCGTGCCCCTTCTCGAAGGCGTCTTCGTCATTCCGAATCTCTGCGGTCTTTCGAGATCGGTTCACCTCCCGATCTTCCCTCATCGTTCTCTCATCTGCAGACCCGTAAAAGGGACGTGTCGCGACGGCGATGCAACGCTTTGGAAAGCGCACGGGGAGGGGTCGCCCGGAGGAGATGGGTAGTTCTGTCGGTTGAATTTAAATAAGGAGACCATCATGACTTTCTCTAAGAGAACAGATTGGCGTCAAGCAATTCGGGATACGAAAGGTTTCTTCGCAATTGTGGTTGCTGGCGTTTTCACTCTCGGCATTCAATCGGTGTCGGCTCAGTCAGAATTACCTGATCTTTGTGCGGCATCGTTCAGCACCCCCTTACGAATTGACAACCCGTTTCTATTACTGTCGCCCGGGCAATCGTCGACTCATGAATCTCAAACAACGGATCCCGAAACAGGGCTAACCGAAATAGAGACGCTTGTTACAAACGTCCTGAGAAAGAAGCGCACGGTTGCGGGCATCAAAACGCGCGGCGTCCGCGAGCGGGTTTTCTCTCTTGAGGGACTGCTGTCCGAAGACGTCGTCGGATGGCATGCCCAGAATGACGAGGGAAATGTCTGGCTCTTGGCGGAGGATGCAACACTCTACGAGCGCGATTCCGCTGGCAATGTGATCGAAATATTGCACGAAGGTTGGGAGGCTGGCGTCGACGATGCATTAGCGGGTCAAATCATGAAGGCGGAACCAATGGTGGGACAAAGTTACTTTCATAAATTTGTTCCCGGGGAGGCAGAAGACGAAGCCACCGTTATTGCATTGGGCAATTCCGTAAGCGTACAAGGGAGAATCTTCTCCAACGTCTTACAGGTCAAGGAGACGAGTGTTTTGTCCCCAGGTGCCACAGCGCTTTCGTATTACGCGCTAGGTATCGGTGACGTCCTGTCGCTCGACTTTGATGAAGATGGCTCAATTAGCCGATCCGTACTCATCTCGGGAAGTGTCTTGTCGCGGTGCGAGATCGAAGATGATGACTAGAGCCGTTGCAACAGTGAGTGAGTTTCGCCGGCTTGTTGAAAAAAGTCCGATTAGGTCACCGGCACGCCGAACGGCGCCGGCGCACGCTTTGATCCACCGCAGTATTTGAAGGACGGCGACGTTGTCGAAGTCGAAGTGCCCCGCAATGACGTCGCCGGGTCGCAGGCGGAAGAACGCCGACAGATAGCTGATCAGATAGCGAAATGGAAACATCAGGCTCGTATGGTCAAAAAACTCAGCCGACCTGGAAGTCTCTGTTGATGAGAGAGTTGCGGCGGCAACAATCGGTTGAACTCAGCCGTGTCTCGGATGATGCGTCTGAGTCCTCGGCGTGAGCATCTAGTCAACCATGAACTTCATACTCAAGCCCTGGCAGCTCCTGCTTCTCATCCTGGCCGGTTGGATCAACAGACACCAGCAAGACGCGATCGAGTACCTGTTGACTGCTGCATCCATTCGGAGTTCGGGTGAAGGCGTCGCACCCACGATTTCAATGCGCCGAGTCTTTAGATGCATCACCACCAAGATGTAGAAGGTGATCAGTCCTGACCGAGTCCAGGCTTCGACCGTGGTGAAGTCTGCAGCCGAGATCGAGTCCCAATGAGCCTTCAGGAAGGTACTCCATGTAGTGCTCCGCTCCAGGTCCGGAGCTGGCTCGATGCCGTGGGCTTTGAGAATGTTGCCGACCGTGGCGTCAGAGATGTGGCTGCGTTGGTTTCGGCCGCAACTCCCCTTCGAACGGCTGTCCGACTTCGAAGAAATAGTCTTCCAATCCGGCTGGTGCGAACGAGATCAACATCTTCGCAATTTGGTCCGTCTGGTTTTTGAAAGCGAGCTAAGAAAAATCAGAAGCCCTTTCAGCTCATAGAGGGCATCTCGGTTTCCTCCATGATGTCATGAAGGCAACCTGCAAACTACCCTGACCAAACGTAAACTTACTTTATGGAATACGTGGATCCGGAACGGTAATCTCCGGGGGATCGCACATATTCGAATTTACCGTTTCCTCTTCTTGTTCTTGTACTGGTCAGGAGTGCGAGACCCGATTTCGTGGACACCGGAGACTTCGGGGGAAAGGAATCGACACAGACCAACTCGAAGACGACGCTTTTAACCGGGCCCGGAGCGCAGGGCGGACGACAGCCTCATCTGAGCACCTGGTTCACGAAGCACTATGCCACTCACGAAGGACTGGCCTTCGTGGTCCCAGTTGATGACCAGGGTCTCATCGTGGAGTACGGGCGAACTGCCCTCTCCATGCCCGTGCTTGGTCCGCATCGACCCCAGGTCCTTCTTCCACTGCAGCTTCCCGTCCAGGTCCAGGCAATAGATTCCACGCGAGCCAAAAAAAGCGACAAGACGCTCGCCGTTAGTAACCGGTGAGGCAGACGCCAGGCTCCCGGTGCAATGTTCCCCTTCGTGCGGAAACTCGGAGTGTACCGTCCGCTGCCAGAGAATCTCGCCGTTGCTGCGACGGATGACAAGCACGACGAAATGGCGTTTTCGCGTCACCGGCAGATTGCTGTGCGAGCCAGGAGCATTGTCGTGGATAGGTTCTAAGGACTCGCCGTAAGGCACCGCCGTAGTGAGGAAGATGCGATCACCCCAGATAATCGGCGTCGAATGTCCAAGACCCGGCAGCGTCCTCTTCCACTGAATGTTCTTAGCCTCGCTCCACTCGACAGGCAGATCCGCGTTGGGTGCCACACCCGTGCCAGGCGGTCCGCGCCATTGAGGCCAGTACGGCTCATGTGGGGTGCCAGGTTCCCCGGCCCAAAGCGGCAGCGGCAGCAGCCAGCTCAGGGTCAGAATGAGCCCAAGCATCTGATCCAACCTCAATAGGCTCAGAGTCATGGGAGTAGAATCTTAGTACACTGTTTCATAAATACGCTAACGTTTGTGGGCCCGGGCGAAGGCACGGGGAACTTTTTCGCAAACTTGACCAGTCTGTGAACTTTTTCTCGACCAGGGGTCTCTAGTCGCTCTGAGGGAGGAGGTAGGCGCGAAGGGCATCGGTGTCGAGCGTGCGCTTCACCTGAAACACACCGGCGGGTCCCTCGAAGAAACCGAGGTAGATGTAAATGTACTGCACGCCCTTTTCAACGTCGATGACCGTGCCCCCCGGGTGCATGCCGTCGCGACCCGTTTCGGCGAGTCCGCGGTACCTCTGATGCTCGCGGCCTTCCGAGCGCAGGAGCGTGCCGTCGAAACGCCACTCGCCGCGTCCTACACGGAGATCCGCGGGCGAAATGCTCCAGAGATTGATGGTCATGCAGTTGTCATTCTCGTGTCCCGGTCCGCCGCCAATACGATTCGTCACCACAGCTTCGAGCCGCTTTGAAACCGGGTTGTACTGAATGTCAGTCGTGTCGCGCTCGCCGGGAGTGATGTTCGTGCGAGCCTTTCGAAGTGGCAACCAGTCGGTCTCCGACCAAAACTGTGTCCAGCGTTCGAGGTTGTGTCGTGGCAGGAGGATCAGTTTTCCATCGTAGACGGTACCCGCCGGCTCTTGAAGTGGCTCCTCAGTCGGAACGATCTCTTCAGTCCAGGTCACGCCGTAGTCGAGTGAGCTTCGAAAGGCCAGGGACTCTTCAGTCGTCGCGCCGATGGAAACGAGCCCCTTTCGCGGGTGAACAAAAAGTCGCGGACCTTGGCCCCAGCGCGCGACGGTCGGAATCTGTGTCGGCAGGCCAGACGAGTCCAGGAGACGCCAGGTCGCCCCCTTGTCGTCCGAGCGATAGACACCGCGAAAATTCGTGACGATGAGTTTTCCGTCGACAAAGGCAGCGGCGTTGCCCCAGCTGCCAAAATTGGTGCGGGGTTGGTTCGGATGGATCGCGCGTGCGTCGGGAGAGAGATCATCGAGACAGCTGTTTTTGAGACCTGGAATCGGAGAGAAGCTGCGGCCTCCGTCGGTCGAGCCAACCATGGCCGCTTTCACGAAGCCCCTGTCGAAGTTTCCGTGTCCGGTCATCTTCATGAAAAGCACAAAGAGGCGACCCTTGGCCTGGACACCGACCGGCCAGCCGAAGTGATCGAAGGGCTCTCCGGTGGGGTCCCGTTCGAGCATCTCGACGCGCGGAAGGGCGACTGGGCTCAGCGCGATCAGATCCCCACCAGCTCGAAACTTGGTTTTTTCAGCGGGGCGAAAATTGAGGCAGTCGGCAATGAGTCGGTCGTCCTCGAGCCAGGCATAGTCCTTGGGAAGGGGCACGAGCTCGCCGCTCGACTCGAGCGCGTCCTTCGATATCGAAAGCACCTTTAAGCGGTTCAAACGACCACTGTGATCGTTCCAGACACTGCGAAGATCTTCCGACCAGGGAATACGTTCAATGGTCGCTGGACTCAAAGGCGATGCGAGTTTCGATGGTTTCGCTTTCGTCCAACTGTCGCCCCGATCGCTCGAGTACGAGATGTACTGGCTCCCCGCGTCTGTGCGTAGATACATGAGAAGCCGTCCGTCTTTGAGCTCGACGATGCCGGGCTCTTGCGCCGTGACACGCCTCCCCTCGGGGCTGAAGACCTGGAAGCGGTCCTGGCTGCGCCGCCAGGTCGCGCCAGCATCGTCTGAGATCGCGGTGAGCAGCGTGCCGGCCCAATCCGCCTGCGCGCCGGGTGTCCTGTGAAGCGCCAGCGGCAAGACCAGGCGCCCATCAGAGAGCTCAACGGCGCGGTCGTTGTTTAGAATGAAATAGCCGGCCTGGTCCGGGACGCAGACGACGGCCTTACTCCAGGTCTCGCACTCGTCCTTCGAGACGCGCATCACCGGACGGCAATCCTCCATGGAGTTCTTGTGTAGGTAAAAAAGCGCAATGTCGCCGCTTCGCAAGCGAAGCAGTGAGACGCTCATGACGTTCATGCCGGCATCGTTCGTGACGACGATGCGGTCGTCGCTCCAGGTCTTACCGCCATCGCTCGAAGTCCGCATGGCCAGATCCGCTGGGGAGTGGTCGCGCACACCGCCACCGGACTTCGAAGGGTCCGGTCGAGGGCCTCGGTAGCGCGAGTAGATCAAACAGAGTCGACCGTCGCGAAGCGCGATGATGTCACCTTCGGAGTTCCTCGGCTGGCTGTCGGTCGGTTCTATGGTGAGAAGGGTATCGACGCCACCGTAAGCGGGAAAACCAACCGCAAGAAGGGCCAAGAAATTGATCAGGCGAAACACGGCAAGATCCTTTCTAAAGGGCGTGCTCAGGGAGCCGACTACTCTAACCGACGCAGAGAGGGAAGTGAAGTGGAGCTATCGCTTAAGTACCTCGATTGCTGAGATCTTCGGTGAGTCCATTCGCGGGCGAACGGGGGCTCGACCGCCCGGAGCACCTGGCAACAGACGAACAGGAGTGATATACGTTGGCGCTCTAGCCCTGAGGGAGGAGGTACTTATGAAGCTCGGAAAAAGAGGTCTCACGGCCCTGATGGCGGTCCTGCTGCTCTGCAGCGGGTCACAGGCTGCGGGGACGGACGACATACGGGAGATCGGATCCAGACGAGAGCTGTTCGTGGATCGCTTTCTGATCGACCAATTGGAAGGAGTCGATCTCAGGCTTCACGAACCCCGGCCCGCAGATGTGGCCATCAAGATCGACCGTCCCTGGGGAGAGCAGCTTCAACTATGGGCACAAGGTGTTCAAAGAGGCTGGCCTCTACCATCTCTACTACCTGGCGCGAATGATCCCCGCCGGAGAGAAGCGATTTATCCTCTCCATCAGCTACGCCCGAAGCCAGAATGGCATCGACTGGGAAAAGCCGACGCTGGGAATCGTGGAAGTGGATGGCAGCCGGGAAAACAACGTGGTGATGACGGGTAACCTGGTTCCATTCGTCGACAACCGACCCGGGGTCCCGCCAGGGCGACGCATCAAAGCGACCAGCCGGCAGTACCGGGATCGGGACAACTGGAAGAATGAACATCCGCTCGATGGCAAGAAATATGTGGACGTGTTCCTCTACGATTCCACCGATGGGGTCAGGTTCAGGAAGGTGCAGGAGGAGCCGGTCTTCATCACGACCCTGCCCAATGGCTTCGATGGGATCCAGTCCATCTTCTGGTCGGAAACAGAGGGCAAGTACCTCCTCTACTTCCGCTACATGACCGCCAACAACGGGACCGGAAAGCGCTCGGTCGCACGCAGCACCTCCAAGGATCTTCTCAGCTGGACCGACCCGGTCTCCATGGAATACACCACCGGAGGGATTGTGCCTCCCGAACATCTCTATGAGCACCATACGGTTCCCTTTTTCCGGGCTCCCCACATCTACGTGGCCACGCCTCCCCGTTTCATGCGTGGGCGAGCGGCACTGGAGCCGGCAGTGTTCAGAGAGGCCGGGATCGCACCGGACCCTACCAATCCCAACCCGGATTGGCAGTTGGAAGACTGCTCCGATGCCGCGTTCATGACCTCCCGGTGCGGCAACCTTTACGACAGGACCTTCATGGGCGTCTTCGTGAGGCCAGGACCGGGCACGCTGAACTGGGTTTCGCGCACCAACTATCCACTCCAGGGTATCGTTCCCACCGGACCGGCTGAGATGTCCCTGTACGTGGGCCGTCACTACGGCCACCCCTCCTGGCACATCCAGCGAATGACCCTTCGACTCGATGGATTCGCTTCGGTGAATGCTCCTTATTCAGGAGGCCAGATGCTGACGAAGCGTCTGAGGTTCAAGGGCAATCGGCTGGAGATCAACTACTCAACGTCGGCAGCCGGAGGGCTGAGGGTCGAGATCCAGGATGGCGAAGGGCAGGCGATTCCGGGTTTTTCGCTGGAAGAGTGCCCTGAGATCATCGGAGACGAGATCAGCCGAATCGTCTCGTGGCAAAAAGGCAGTGATGTGGCCGGTCTGTCAGGCAAGACCGTCCGCCTGCGTTTCGTCATGAAGGACGCGGATCTGTACTCCTTGCGCTTCCAATAGGCCCCCTAGCGCTTGGCATATGCCACGATCGCACAAAGAGTGGGGTACTATGTGCGCGAGGAGATGGCCTCACTGCAGATGGAGACTGTTCTCCAGGAGCCCTCGATTGGGTGGGCTTGAGGACAAGAACCCTAACGGTCTTACAGCTTTGCTTTTCAAATCGCGGTATCTCTATAAAGTTGGTCTATCGTATCAATATAGTGCTCCATAGAGAAGTTCTTTTCCGCGTGTCTTCGCCCCCTGGCCCCCATTTTCCGGGCTCTCCCAGGATCGGAGAGCAGCGATGCTACAGCGGAGGCCAATTCGTCACCGTCATTTTCGTTCACGAGTAATCCTGTCGCACCGTCTAGGACCACCTCTGGGAGACCCCCGATGCGGGAGGCCACAACTGGGCGCTCCTGAAAGGCGGCCTGGACTGCGACCTGGGACATTGTCTCGCTACCTCGAGATGGAACCACGACCAATGAAACCTGGTCTATGATCGAATACATTTGTTCTGGCGGCACCCAACCAGGAAAGCTGACGTGATCTTGTAGACCCAGATCGAGAGTAAGGGCTTGGAGTTCAGCGCGCGCAGGACCGTCACCGATCAATCGCAGTCTGATGCCGGCAAAACGGGAGTGAAGGGTTTTCACAGCCCGCAGCGCCAGGTCAAACCCCTTGTCCCTGACCATTCTTCCGACGCAGAGAATGACTGGTGGGTCAACTTGGAGTTGGCTTGGTTGGGTCCGAGGCCTTACCACGCTACTGTAGACCACAGCGGAGTCTTCGACACATTGGGGGACCAGCTTATGGAGCTGGCGGAGGGTGAATGCAGAGACTCCCACGACTCGGTCCGCCGTCCTCAAGAGCCTCCGCAACAGTGAGTGCCTACCAGTGCTGGGGTCAAACCCCAGGTTGTGGATGGAGACAACGAGAGTTGACGGGTGGGCTTGCTGGGTCAGGAGATGAACTAGGAAACTTGGATCGCTCAGGAAAACATGTATCAGGTCAGGAGCCAGTTGACGCTTCAAGGCTGCGACTCTCTCGACGAGCTCGCTCAGTAGCTGAAGGTTGCCAGACTCGAGGGCCTTTGGAAAGGGAAGCCGATACACGGGTGTTGACAAATAAAGGTCCTCTTGGGGTAAATCGAGAGAGCCTTGAGAAGTGATCACTGAACAGCTATAGCCACGGCGCTCTAGATGTGGCAAGACGTTGGCTGTCAAGACCTCTACCCCTCCGATGTAGGGATAGAAGTGTTGTGTCCAGTACAGTATCTTCATAGGTCTTACGCCTGGCATGCGTGCTCCGGCCCAGAAATATGATGATTAAATCTGACCGTGCCACTACCAGAGCGGTTGCATAAAGTCTGCAACCGACTCGGAGGCGATCTGGTTCCCGTATTCGTTCAGGTGGGCATCGTCCCAGAAGTACAAGTTCTTCGACGATACGAACGGTCGAAGCCGCTACTCTTGACTCTCCGTCTCTGTCTCAGCGATTTGGGGATGCAAGTGATCCATGCCGGACTGGTAACCAAGCATGATCGAGGGGTACTGATTGGAGATCCCCGGGGCGTGGGTAAATCGACCACCGCCATGAGCTGTTTCCTGGGTGGTCTCGATTTCTTGGGGGATGACCAGATCGTGCTGGAACCGCTGGAATCCGGCTTCGTGGGCCACTCGATATACAACTCTGCCCATATCATGCCCGACTGGCTTCCCGAGATTGGCGTATTCCCAAAAAGAGCATTGGATTGCGGTGATCACGAGGGCAAGATCGCGATATTTCTTGCGGAGGTTTTTCCCGAGAGAGCAAAGGCCTCGACACGCATCCAGGCTATTATCTTGCCTACCTCGGGGTCCCGCCTTCGAGTCCGAGCAGCCTCAAAGGGAGAGACGCTAAGAAGATTGGCACCAAGTTCTTTGCTTACTCCTCTAGGCGGCGGGAAGGGTGGCTTTGCGCTCCTTTGCCGGCTGGTTGACACAGTCCCTGCCTACTGGCTTGAGCTGGGCACCGATACCAAAGCCATTCCGCCTTGCATTGAATCTTTGATGTCTTTCTGAGCGACTCGAGCAGATGACTCTTAGCCCAATCCAGCAAGCGAAGCGGGTGGCAGTAGTAACAGGTTCGAATGGGCTGATCGGCTCTGCCGCAGTGAGGTTCCTTTGTGGCAAGGGTTTCCATGTAATCGGGATCGACAATGACATGCGAAAGCATTTTTTCGGCGACGAAGCTTCGACGCGATGGGTGGAACAGGAGCTATGCTCCGAATGCCGCGAGTTTGAACCGCACTGCTTCGACATCAGAGACCAGAAGAGCGTGGCACGTCTGTTTTCAGAGCTCGGCAATGATGTGGCTATCGTCTTACACACCGCTGCTCAACCTTCACACGATTGGGCGGCGCGAGATCCCTTGACCGACTTTGAGATAAACGCGCTGGGTACGCTGTACCTGCTCGAAGCGACACGAGAGCACTGCCCAGATGCGGCTTTCATTTTCATGTCCACCAACAAGGTGTACAGCGATAGACCCAACCAGTTGCCTCTGGTAGAAGCTGAGACGCGCTGGGAAATCGCATCAAACCATCCCTATCATGGCCGGGGGATTGACGAGGCTATGAGGATCGATCAGTCCGGACATTCCATTTTCGGGGCATCAAAAATAGCCGCCGATGTCATGGTTCAGGAATACGGCAGATACTTTCGCCTGAAAACCGCCAGTTTCAGAGGGGGATGCTGCACGGGACCGCAGCACTCGGGCGCAGAATTGCACGGCTTTCTAGCCTACTTGATGAGGTGTGCGGCCACGGGTCGGGAGTACCAAATCTATGGCTACGAGGGAAAGCAGGTGCGTGACAATATTCACTGTGACGACCTTATAAGCGCATTCTGGTGCTTCTTTAAGGCTCCTCGGTGTGCGGAGGTCTACAACATCGGAGGTAGTCAGCTCAGCAATTGCTCGTTGCTGGAGGCGATCAAACTATGCGAAGAGATTACCGGAAACAAGATGAAGACCCGCTACGTGCCGGAGAACCGAGTAGGCGACCACATCTGGTTCATCAGTGATGTTTCGAAGTTCCGCAACCATTTCCCGAACTGGAACCTGACGCGAACAGTTCCAGATATCCTGGCCGAAATCTTTCAACGCAACCGACATCGCTGGTGATGTCCACAGCTACACGGCAAGCGTGATCGCAACCCGCCCACCCCATAGCAAGCTATCCGTCGTTTCCTGGTGCATGTACGATTTCGCCAATTCTTCCTTTACGACCCTGGTGGTCACGTTCATATATGCCGCCTACTTTACCAAAGAGATGGCTGCGGACGAGGTTACCGATACGTCGCTCTGGTCACGATCCCTGATGAAGAGGCTTTTATAGATGGTCTCGTCTGACACCTGAAAATCCTCCGTATCAGGATACGTGCGCTTGAGCCAGCCGTAAATCTGCTCGGGCGACCAGAGCTTCTTCAGGTTCAAGGCCACGAGGTGGGCGAGGTCGCCATCAAGGTCCTACCGGAACAGTTCACCCAGGATGCCGAGAGGCTGGCCAGGTTTGAACGAGAGGCACAACTAGCCTCCCTAAATCATCCGAACATTGCCGCAATACACAGCCAGTCCTCCGGCACGAAAGGAGGAACTCGTGAGAAGCCCCACAATCGCCGATCGCGAGCGCGAATCGTCGACATCTGCAGAGCGCTCCAGTACGATGTGTTCACTGGGGTTCAATACATGTGAACCGCTATAGAAAGGAGAACTCATGAGCGACAAATCGAATCGTTCAATTTTGTTTCTCGGCAAGAAAAACGACAACCATTGCTCCAAAGCCCTTAGATTCGTTAAGAAGAACTTCTCTGATGTTTCAGTTTATCTCGGCAAATGGGGTGATCCGCTGCCCGACGATATTGGATGGTGGAACGGTGATTACATAATTTCGTATCTCTCAAGATGGGTAGTCCCTGAATACCTAATCGAAAAATCCAGAGTTGCCGCAATAAACCTTCACCCTGCTTCACCCGACTATCCAGGTATCGGTTGCAATAATTTTGCTTTGTACGAGGGTGCAGAGGAATACGGGGTCACATGCCACCATATGGCTGCTAAGGTTGATACGGGCAGCATTGTCGCGGTTAAACGCTTCCCAGTTTTCCCAGATGATGATGTCAGTTCACTCCTAATGCGCACCTATGACTTTCAATTAGTTCTGTTCTACGAAGTTGTAGGACAGATACTGAGAAACGAGCCTTTGCCATCATCGGAAGAAACTTGGACTCGAAAGCCATTTTCCAGAAAAGAGTTCAACGAATTGAGTGTGATCAAACCGACGATGACCGCAGAAGAAATAGAAAGGCGAGTGAGAGCAACCAGCTACGAAGGTTTCCAGCCGATTATTGAGATTAGCGGTCATGTCTTCGAACTGAAAACCGAAAAAAGCGGCTAGCATTAGGAAGTTTTCGGGGTCTTTCACTCGGCGTTTGTCTAATCACCATTCTCCTCGTCCTTCCTTTCTATGTTGTTTTCATTTCCAACCTTGGCGCTGCCACCCCACAAGCCCTTCTAGTTAACTCATCCTTAACCCTCTTCATTCGCATGATCATCGCGCTGAGGAAAGCACTCGATGGCCTACCAGTACACAAGAGAGCCCCTCACTCAAGACGAAGCCAACCGGCTCGCCAGCACCTGTGAGAGCTATAAAGAGAAGCTTGTCGCCTGGACCCACTGGGAATCGCCCTTCTTCCGCCGAGCGAAGGGCATGACGCGGACGCTTCTGGGTGGCTGGCAAGCGACGACCCTGATCACGCTTACCAGCGGTTCGACCTATGAATGGGCAAGATCTCTGAAACCGCGGACAATTCGCCGGGTTGATGCCGGATCGAGTCGCCGACGGCTACCTGGGAGAGGACGAGCGAAGCGTCGACCACTGGTTCGATACCGGTGCTTTTGTGGCACCGGTCTACGACAGCAGTCTCTGCGAGGACACCGAGACCTGCCACGAGGCCACCCGCCGGGCCCTGGGCAACTCGGCCCTGGCCCCTTTCCGAAGGGACGGTTTCCCCCTGGTGGACCTGTCCCTGCACAAACAGTTTGCCTTCGGTGAAGCAAAGACCCTGGACTTCCGGGTGGACTTCTTCAACGCCTTCAACACCGCCATCTTCCACGCGCCGTTCGGCGACATCTCCTCCAGCGCCGCAGGCCGGATCTTCGGGTCAGCCACAGCCCGCTAGCTCCAGTTCGGTTTCCGCTTCTCGTTCTGATTGGGGACGGCTGCAGCAGCCGTGTCTATCTCAGTTCTCGTTGGGCACCAGTCGTTTCAGTTCTTCGGACCAGTTGAGGACAACGTTCACCCTGTCCCCGCAATAGCCCTCCTTCTCCAATTCGAACCTCGCTTCGCGCTCCATCGGCTTGACCATCAGAAAACGCTGCCTATCGGCTGTCACATCGTAACCTCGGATTCCAGGAGCTGCTGGAGCGATTCCGCCGATCTACTGCGAGAGCTACTTCGTCACCCAATATCCGGGCCGCTCCCGAGTTTTTCCGAGTTGTTAGCAAATTGTTAGAAAATGCCCGGTTTCGAGGGCAACACAGTGGACAGAAAACCATCTAAGCCATTGATTAAAATGCTCTTGTCTCACTCCCCTTCCAGATTTGCTTTTTGGTGCTTGTGATTTGGAGCTTGTTTGTCCGGGTGCGCATTCGTGGGACACGGGAAGCCTGAAGCGCGAGCGACGGGTTGGGCGCGAATTCTCGCAATAATCGGCGGTGACCTGGAGATGCGAGGTTCCAATGAAGTTTCAGCCGAGTTACCCAATTCACGAAATCGGGTCCTCAATCGGCAGGGGCGGGGCCACCACCTGGAGCTCCTGCTCCAAGGCATGGGCAAGCTGCAGGATGCGGGCTTCCTTAAAATGGGGCCCAAGGATCTGCAACCCAAGAGGGAGCCCTGCCTCGGTAAATCCGCAGCACATGGCCAATCCTGGGATGCCAACCAGATTGGCTGGCACGGTGTAGATATCAGAGAGATACATCTCTAGAGGGTCGGCCGTTTTCTCACCCAGCTTGAAGGGAAGGGAGGGAGCCGTGGGGCCAATCAGGAGATCCACTTGTTCGAAGGCTTTCAGATAGTCCTGCCTCAAGAGCGTACGCACCTTGCTGGCCTTGAGATAGTAGGCGTCGTAGTAGCCCGAGCTCAGGACATAGGTGCCGATCATGATGCGCCGCTTCACTTCCTCGCCGAAACCCTCACTGCGAGTTGATCGATAGGTGCCCTCCAGGCCCTCCTGGTCGGTGCTTCGATAGCCGTAACGCATTCCGTCGTACCGAGCCAGGTTGGAGCTGGCTTCGGCCGGCGCAATGATGTAGTACGCCGCGATCGCAAGCTCAGTGTGGGGAAGGTGGACCTCTTGCACCTCACAGCCCAGCGTCTCGAGCCGGGCAAGCGCATTTCGAATGCCCGCGTCGAGCTGCGGATCGAGGCCGGATCCAAACCACTCGGCCGGGACACCGATCCTTAGACCCCGCACCTCATTCTGGATTCCGGAAAGATAGTCGCCCACGGGACAACTGGCGGAGGTGGCATCGCAGGGATCGTGTCCAGCGGTGACCTGGAGAATCCGGGCCGCATCCTGGGCGCTGTTGGCCAGGGGCCCGATCTGATCTAGCGATGAGGCGAAGGCAACCAAGCCGTATCTTGATACTCGCCCGTAGGTGGGCTTGAGGCCTACCACCCCGCAGAAAGCAGCTGGCTGTCTGATCGAACCGCCGGTGTCGCTGCCCAGAGCGCCGGGAGCCTCAAGGGCCGCCACCGAGGCCGCGGGGCCCCCGCTCGATCCGCCCGGGACACGCTCCGGATCCCTCGGGTTTCGGGTCGGAAACAAGGCCGAATTCTCTGTTGTCGAACCCATGGCAAACTCATCCAGATTGGTTTTTCCCAGGATCAAAGCTCCTGCCTGTTTGAGTAACGAGATGACGGTTGCGTCGTATGGTGGACGATATTCCTCCAGGATCCGGGACCCACAGGTCGTTCGTATGGACTGGGTGACAATGTTGTCTTTGATTGCAAGTGGAATACCGGTAAGTAGTCCGATTTTCTCTTCGCCACGGCTGAGACGCTGATCAAGGGCCGATGCCTCGCTCTTGACATCTTCAGGGTCCACCGTGACGAAGGCACGCACACCCCGGTCGACTTCCTCAATTCGATCTAGAAAAGCTTCGGCCACCTCCCGAACAGACACTCCTCCACTCTGGATTCCCTGATGAAGCTTTGCGATGGACCAGGCACAGAGTTCGTTCATGATATTGGTGGATCTCGCAGCTATTCGATGACCTTCGGAACCGTGAAGTAGCCCTTCCCTGATTGGGGCGCCTGCCCAACCGCAACCTGCACATCCAGAGAGGGGCGCACCTGGTCTTCCCGGAGACCTGCTTCAGAATCGCCCTCCTGCAGCACGTGGTAGGTCGGCTCTACGCCTTCGGTTGGAACTGTTTTCAATTGTTCGAAGTAATCCAGGATGTGTTGAAACTGGGAGACGAAAACCTCAAGCGCTTCGGCAGAGAATCGCAAGTGAGCGAGATCGGCAATCTTTTCAACTTCTTCTGTCGTGACTGACACTGCTTCTTCTCCTATGGCTGCATCTTGGCTGCATATTGTCGTACGAGCTGAATGTCGTGGTCGATCTGTTGCTTTAAACTTTCGACCCGGTCGAATTTCTTCTCGCCTCTCAGCCGAAAGAAGAAGTCCAGACGGATTGACTTACCGTATAGGTCCTGGTCCAGATCGAGCAGGTGCGACTCAACCACTGGTCTGGTCCGTTGTGGCCGATCGACGGTGGGTCGGAATCCGATATTGGTTCCTGCCCAATGAGCAACTCCATCAACCAGGGCACGCGTCACGTACACTCCTGTTGCCGGAATCAATTCGTTCTCCGGGTCCAGATTGGCGGTCGGGTAGCCAATGGCGACGCCCCTCTTCGACCCCCGAACGACGGTGCCCCAGATCTGGTAGGGGCGATCGAGGAGCCGCCGGGCCAGCGAAGTACGCCCCTGCTTCAAGGCGAGTCGGATGGTGGTACTGCTGACGCGAATCCCACGAACCCGAACTGACTCAATCGGGTGCACCGAGAAGAGAGACTCGCGCCCCAACTCCTCCAGGGTACGAAAGTCTCCCTTTCTAGCGTGTCCAAAACGGAAGTTGCAACCCACATAGATCTCACGAATTCCGTGGCAGTGAAGAATCTTCTGTGCAAACTTCTTGGGACTGTAGAGAGAAAGTTCACGGGTGAAGGGTAGTCGTACCATCACATCGACACCCAGTCCTCTGAGCATCTCGGCCTTTTGGGAAAACGTCTGCAATAGAGGAGGAGCGTCGCCTGGAGAGATGATCTTCTGTGGGTGTGGAGTAAAGGTCAGAAGGACTGAAGTTCCGTTCTTTGCTGTGGCCCTCTCTACCAATCGACGCAGAATTTCCTGGTGCCCGTAGTGCAAGCCGTCGAATACCCCGATCGCCATGATGGGATAGCTCAAGCCCTGGGGAAGATCCTCAACAATCTGCATCGATAGTCCAACTGGCGTGACAGTCTAGCTCGCCCCTCAAAGCTCCAGCACCAGTCCATCGTATGCCAACTGAATCGAATCGGGTAGGTAGGCATTTCCTTCCTCATGGTCGACATCGTGACACATATGGACAAGATACGTTTCTTTCGCACCTATTCTGGTCGCTGTGTCTGCGGCCTGGGCCAGGCTGAAGTGGGTTGGGTGCTCCTCGTATCGAAGGCCATCCAGGACAAGCGAATCCACTCCCTTGAGTTTTTCGAAACTCTCCTTGGGTATGTGGCTGACATCGGTGACATAGGCGAACGAACCAACGCGAAAGCCCAGCACCGGGAGCTCCCCGTGGAGCACGTGGATGGGTTCCAGATCCAGGTCGCCGATCCGGAGTGTTCCTTCGATCGGCACCAGATCGATCTCGGAAACCCCCGGGTAGGCCCGCTCCTCGAAAAGGTGCCGGAAAGTCTGCTTGATCTCTCTCAGGGTCTGTTCACTGCCATAAGCGGGGATGCGCTTTCCAGACCAGATGTTGAAAGGGTAGACATCGTCCAAACCCAAGATGTGGTCTACATGTGAGTGAGTAAACAACAGGGCATCGAGTCGCTTCACTCCATAGCGAAGCATCTGGTTGCGGAAGTCGACAGAGGTATCGATGATGACACTCGCCTGGCTTTCCAGAAGGATCGAGGTGCGTAGGCGGTGGTTTCTTGGATCGGCAGACTGACAGACCCGACATTGGCAACCAATAACGGGAACACCTCTTGAGGTGCCAGTTCCGAGAAACGTGACTTTCATTTAGTCGATTTATCTCAGCTTCCCTTGGCCAGGGCGCAGGGGCGCATGATCGCGTCGTTTAAGGGTGAGGCCCCTGCCAGCAAACCGAGACAGAGTACCGAGCGTGGCCTAAAGTTGAATCGTTTTGGTCTTACTCAGGAAGCTCAAACGTAGCTCGTGGAGGAGCCCCTCGAGAAGTTTGTTCTCTTCAGCAGACAGGTTGCCCTCCGTCTTTTCCTTGAGCAGGGAAAGGATCTCTATCAATTGCTTGGCCCCATCGAGATTCTCCTGTTTCTGCCCAATAGCAGGATCTACGATTTCACCCAGATGAACCATCCCGGTTGTCGCAAGCGACAGCACGAAGTTGGAAAAATCCATGGGTGGGGGGCCACTCTGGTTGCCACCTTGCGGGTCGGGTATGCCGGTAGATGCCGAGCTGGGCTCGGCGGCTGCGGGTTCACCTGGCGTGGGCGCTGCCTGTGGGCTTTCTTCCTCGTCCGGGGCCTCCGATTTCAAGTCCCCTTCTTCGGTGAAGAGACGCCGATCGTCGATCTTGAATCCACCTGGTTCGTTCTCGTCATTCATCTGACTTCCTCCCTACTCGCCCCTGCTGATCGTTCCTGAGTCTTCCTCTCGGCCTCCTTTTGCCTCTGCCACTGGCTCTCCATTTCTTCGAGTCTCACCGTGCGGAGGGGCCGTCCCGCTTCAGCAAAAGAGTTCTCCATGGCCTGGAAGCGATCTATGAACTTTTTGTTGGTTTGGCCGAGGGCCGTCTCCGGATCTACCTCGAGATAGCGAGCGATGTTCAAGGCCACGAAGAGGAGATCGCCCACTTCCTCTCTTACCTTGAGGCTGTCGTTTTCCTCAACGGCCTCCTGAAGCTCCTGAAATTCTTCCAGGAACTTGTCGCGAATCGCTTCCAGTGTAGGCCAGTCGAAACCAACCCGAGCGGCCTTGGCGGACACCTGGTAGGCCGCATAGACCGCGGGCAGACGTTCCGGTGTCGCCGGAAGCGCTGAGCGACGCTCTTTGGATGCGCCTTTCTCCTGTGCTTCCTGGGTTTTGATCTCTTCCCACTGACTCAGCAGCTCTTTGCTGTTTTCGAAGGACGCGTTGCCGAAAACATGCGGGTGTCGGCGAACCATTTTCTCATAGACGGATCGGCAGACGTCATAGACGTCGAACTCCCTCTTCTCCTCGGCGATGCGCCCATGAAAGACAACCTGGAAAAGCAAATCCCCCAATTCGTCGCAGAGCTCCTGGGGAACATCACTATCGAGAGCTTCCAGCACTTCGTAGGCTTCCTCGATGAGCATTGGCTTGAGCGTCTCGCGCGTTTGCTCCTTATCCCAGGGGCAACCCTCGGGGCTGCGCAGCAAAGCCATCAACTCAACAAGTTTGTGGAAGTATTCTCGGTTTCCTGAATCCATGCAGGGAAGTTCCGTACAGCATCAGGCTTCGGCCAACTCGAACCTTTCGATATGCATCAGGGGGTTCGTCTTAACCTTGACCTGCTTGCCGGTAATCGCTCCGATCTGGGTCAGGACATCTCGCTCCCCGTTCCTCAACGCCTTTCCCACGTCTGGATGGCAGCGGATGATGAGCTCATTGCCTCTACCGAGGGCGGAGGTCATTTTCTGAGCTTCCTGGTGAATCGTATGGCAGATGGTCGGCACCGATCGAGTCATGCCTCTGCCGCCGCAGAAGGTACATTTCTGAAGAAGGGTTCGCCCCAATGACTGTTTGACTCGCTTACGCGTAACGGCTACCAGACCGAACTCGTTGAAGCCAAGAATTTTCGAAGGCGCCTTGTCCTTCTTCATCTCACCCTGGAGTTCCTCGAGCACTTTCTGCCGATTGCTGGAATCGGCCATGTCGATGAAATCAATGACGATGATCCCACCCAGATCTCGCAGGCGAATCTGACGCACGAGCTCCTTGACTGCCTCGAGGTTGGTTTTGGTGATCGTATCTTCGAGAGAGTTTGTGCTTCCGACATACTTGCCGGTGTTGACGTCGATCGCCACCAGGGCTTCTGTCTGGTTTATTTCAATGGAACCACCCTTCTTCAACCAGACTTTGGGGCGTAGCGCCTGATCTATTTCGGCAGAGATGCCAAAATCGTCGAAGATGTTCGTGGGTTTCCGATGGAGCCGAACCTTGCGAGCGAGTTCCGGACTGAACTGCCGGATCATCTGGAGGATCTGTTTGTGTACCTGGGCATCGTCCACATAAAGGGTCTTGAAATCGTGCGAGAAGAAGTCTCGGACGATCCTCTGGACAAGGCCAGGTTCGGCATAGACCATTGAGGGGGCCGAAAGCTTTTCTCCTCTGATGCGGATTTCTTCCCAAAGCTGCGTCAAGTACTGCATGTCCTGCTGAAACTCGTTTTCTGATTGGCCCCTTCCAACAGTTCGTACGATGAAGCCTCCCCGACCCACCTTTCGCCGCAGTTCCCGCACGATCTTCTTCAGTCTCTGTCGTTCATCATCCTCGGCAATTCGATGGGAGACCCCAATGTGGTCGACGGTGGGCATGTAGACCACGAAACGGCCTGGAAATGCTACATGAGAAGTGATCCGTGCGCCTTTCCTACCGATCGACTCCTTGGCAATCTGAACTAGAATCTCCTGTCCTTCATCCAACAGATCTCCTATCCCGACTCGTTCGCCTGCCCGGTTGCTAGCCGTCTTACGCCTGCGAGATGAGGATTCGGGGCGCTTGACCCTGGGGCTGGACGGTGGCGATTGGACTGGGGCTTTGAGGTCGGCGCTAGGCCCGATGGAGGCGCCGAAGGCCCCCAGATCTACCTCGAAATGATCTGGGAGTATGAGGGGCTCTGAGGGGACCTGCTCTCCCGAGCTGCGACTTCTGGGCCCGCGGATTTGACTGGTCTCGGGGGTGGACAAGCTCGGGGGAAGAACATGTTCATCTCCCAGGAACACCGCCAACTGAGGCATCAGTGCCATGATGGAGGCATCCCGCTTACCCGCTCTATCGCGACTTTCCACCGGTCGTGTCCGATCGTCTCCATTCTCGTTTTGCCGAGGCCGTTGACGCTTCGCTTGGGCAGTGCTCTCCGGCTGTTCTACTCCAGACTTCCAGGTGGACTCGCCCTTGTCCTCCGCCCGGGGCTCGAACAGTTCCTCGTACTCTTCAAAGTCCTGGACAAAGTCGTCGACGTACAGAAATGCGGTTCGATCCAGACCAATGTCTACAAAGGCCGCTTGCATGCCGGGCAGAACCTTGGTTACACGGCCCTTGTAAATGTTCCCGAGAATCCCCTGGTTTTTTCGTCGTTCAATAAAAACCTCGTTGACCTGACCGTCCTCAAGCAGGGCAATCTTGGTCTCGAGTTGACTAGAAGCTATGATGAGCTCCTTCTTTATCATTTCACTTCTCCCTTGGAGCTCCTGGTTCGGGCGGTCTGGTTTTGACTTGTGTGGAAGAAGAGGAAAGTAGTAGGAGGCGCCTGTAGCGGGACACAGCAACCCCAGGATTGCACGGTCCTGAATCCCTTGCAGCCAAACCTACCCTGAATAGATCGGGGGTGCCCCCCAAGAATAACCCAAAGCCGACCGAGTCGTATCTATGACAATATTCGAATTGGCCCACGGCCAATCGCGTTTCTTCAATATCAAACAAACAAATAACTTAGGCATTATAGCGCTTCGCGAGAGTTTAGGGAAGCCTGAGACGCGAGGGACGCGAGGGAGGGGTGGGGCCGCAGCTCCCTACATCGACAAACAGGCTATGAACCGAAGGCAACCGGGCTAGTGTTGCTCGCCAACCCCTCGCTCGCGCTTCAGGCTTCCAGGATCTGGAAACGCCTACTCCAATGTGAGAGGTTTACCTGAATGATCCGGCGCGCCCCACTGCAGGCACTGACGTCAGTGAACGAATCGACGACTGTAGGCGCTCAGTGCGATCCCTATCGCAGTGAAGATGACCAGCGTGAAGGAACCGCCGTAGCTGAGCAGCGGTAGTGGAATACCAATCGGGGGTAGGAGTCCCAAGGTCATTCCGAGGTTCACGATCACGTGCGAGAAAATGAGGGCGACGAGTCCGGCCACGATAAAGATCCCAGTGCGATCTCGGGAGACTTCTGCAATATGTACCATGCGCATCAACACCAGGAGGTACAAGAGTAGAATAACGCTCGCCCCGACCAGTCCCGCTTCTTCCGCAATCAGGGAGAAAATAAAATCGGAGTGAATCTCGGGAACGAAGCCCAATTGACTTTGGTCTCCTTGTCCAATTCCCTTGCCGAACAGCCCCCCCGAACCGATTGCGATGAGAGACTGACGAGTCTGGTATCCAACTCCCTGGGGGTCCAGTTCCGGATCGAGCGTGGCCAGGATCCGTTGTCTCTGGTAGTTCTTCATCACAAACCACCCGAGTGGCGCCAGGCACAGCATGAGAGCCAGGAGACCAGCAAGAAATTGTACTCGCAAACCCGCAACCAGGGTCACAGCCAAGAGGATTGGCAAGTACATCACCGCGGTTCCCAGATCCCCTTGAAGTAGTACCAGGCCCGTCGGAACAAGGGTGAGAAGGGTGACCGCCAAGAAGTGCCGGCGGCGCAGAAAGGACTCCTCGATTCCGGCTAGATATCGCGCCAGGGTCAGAACCAGGATTAGCTTCCCGAGTTCGGAAGGTTGAAAGTGGACAGGCCCGAAGGCCAACCAACTCCTGCTACCATTGATCTCCACGCCGAAAAGGAGCACCGCCAACAACATCAGGATGGCACATACGTACAGCAGGAACGCGTAGTCGGTGAGAAAGTGATAGTCGATCGTGGCTACGATCAGACATACGCAGAGCCCCAGACCGATCCAAAGGAGCTGGCGCACGAACGTGTTGCCTGGACCACCCGGGGTTTCGGCGCTGTAGGCACCGAGAGCCCCGATCAGGGAAAGTACCAAAGCCAACAAAAGCAAGAGGTAATCGATGCGCAGGAGAAGACGCTGAGAGAGCATGCTTTTAGCGTTCCATCTCAGGAACCATACCTATGGAGTGGGGTACGTAGTAACCAGGGTACCACAGCCACCCCTTCGCTATTGGCTGCTTTCGGGAACCCGGGCGGGCGTCCCGGGAAACTCCACCTGGTTCTGGTGAGCCAGTTCCAAGGCATCGGATGTGAAGGGTCGGTTGGCTTTGTACTTCTCGTAAAAAGCCTGCATGAGCTCCCCAGCTAGCGGGGCTGCCGTGGAACCTCCTCCTCCACCCTTTTCCACCAGCACGGCAACAACGATCTCGGGAAAGTCGCGAGGAGCAAAGCCGACAAACCAGGCATTCGAAGTGAACTGGTCTGCCTTTTCCTTGGAGAGCTTGGCCCGGGAGGCGCGGCCGATGGTCTGGGCGCTGCCTGTCTTGCCACAAACATCGAAGCCCACAACTCGGGCAGCTCTACCCGTTCCGTACTGATTCACAACCTCCCACATCGCTTCTCTCATGAACTGTTGGTGCTCGGGGGCCAGTCTGATCTGAGTACCGAGATTCCGTTTTCGCACGGATCGGGGCTCGCTCACCAAGTGGATCGGGGGAGCTTCACCGGCTGCAATGATACTGACCGTTCGAACCAGCTGGATGGGTGTCACATGAAGCGGACCCTGGCCGATAGAGACCGAGATGGTCTCCCCAGGGTACCAGGGGGTGCCGTAGATCTTCCGCTTCCATTCAGTCGACGGGACCAGGCCCAACACCTCTCCTCCTAAATCAATCCCGGTGCGCTGACCCAGTCCAAAGCGAGCACTGACCTCTGAAATGTGGTCGATGCCCAACTTCTGCCCCAACAGATAGAAATAGACGTTACAGGATTGGCGAAGAGCGTCCCGCAGGCGGACTCGCCCGTGCCCGCCCTTCTTCCAACAGCGAAACGAGTGTCCGTACAGGTTGATCTGTCCACTGCAATAGACTGAAGTCTGGAGGTTGACCACACCCTTTTCCAGACCTGCCAGAGCCATCACCAGCTTGAAGATCGACCCGGGAGAGAAACTGCTCTGGATGGCACGATTCTGCAGCGGGTGGCCGGGATCCTGGACGAGACTATCCCATTCCTCCTGGCTGATGCGTGCCGTAAATCGGTTGGGATCGAAGGCGGGCCGACTTGCCATCGCCAGGACTTCTCCGGTCTGAGGGCGGATAGCAATGATCGTCCCTCGCCGATTCGCCAATCCGTTCTCTGCCACCTCTTGAAGGTCCAGATCCAAGGTAAGCCTGAGCTCCTGGCCAGCCTCTGCGGGGATGTGCCCCAACTCCTCAAGCTGCTCCCCTACGCTGTTGACGAGCACCTTCTTGTACCCATCTTTGCCCGAGAGATGACGGTTGTAGACCCTCTCGATCGCGTATTTCCCAACCACATCGCCGGCGCTGTTGTCGGAGAATTCGGGAAGCCCGAGCTGCTTGCGCGATACTTCACCCACGTAGCCGATTACATGGGCAGCAAGTTTGCCGTAACGGTAGGTGCGCCGCGGCTGACTGACGATGGCTAGTTCGGGATGCTCGGTCTGGCGGGCAAGGAGGAAGGTAATCTCGTCGATCGAAAGGTGCTTCTTGACGACAAGCGGCTGATAAATGGAGTAGTGCTTGGCCCCTTTCAGCCGTTCGTCCAGTCCCTGCCTTTGGAGCTCGAAGCCCTCAGCCAGGAAGGACAAGGTGCCTTCAAGGTCCTGGACTTCATTGCGATACAGCACCAGATTGAAAGAGTGCGCGTTGTCGACAAGAACGCGTCCTTCTCGGTCGGAGATGAGGCCCCGGGGAGCATCCATTGGCACGGTGAGCACATGATTGCGCTCGGCAAGGGCGTCGTAGTGCTCGAAGTTGACAACGTCCAGATGCCACAACCTCAGGAACAGCCCCAGCAGGATGACTATGAGCAGTCCCCTGACCCATCGCAGCCGAACCAGACAGTAATTTTTTTCTTGATAGACCGCCATCCGCCAAGTGTCCGCTGCTAAGGAGGGAGATGGCTGCGGCGACTCTAGACGATCCGTCGCGAAAGGGCGTCTTTGCTAGAGACAACTGCCAGCTGTGAGTTCAGACCCGGAACTCTCTCCTGGGCAGCTTCAGCCAATCGTAGACTTGGAAGATAACAACACCCGCCAGGCCAGTCACGGCCCCTCGAATCAGTGCATGATACCCAAAGTCCTCCCTCACGGGTTCATTCAATAGCTCTAACATACAGAAAACTATGAAATTGTCAAGGAGAGTGAAGCCGCCGATCACTAACAATCGTGGCAAGAATCCCCCGATCAGAACCCACCGGTTGACATAGGCGGTGACGAAACCGATGGTCGCCTTACTGACTCCGTTCAGGCCAAGATAGATGCGGAGAAAGGCATCGGCGAGCAGTCCAAATGCGCTGCCACATATCGCTGCCTTGACAGGTCGGGAGTACCAGCCGATGTAGATGACCAGTACCAGGGGTAGATCCAGATAGAGAGCCAACCAAGGGAAGTATTTAGCCAAGCCAATTTCGGTTCCTCCTACGATCACCAGAAGCAGAAGGACTTCGGCCCTGCCGATGACAACTTCCAATTTCCGCTTACTTTCGAAATCCCATCGGGGTGGCTGAGGTTAAGGTGTGGTTACGACCATGACTTCTTCCAATCTGGAATAATCAACAAAAGGTCTGACACGAATGTCGCGATAGACCATTTCCCCTCTTTCCGATTTAACGATCAAGCCAATGGGAAGTCCCTTGGGATAGATTCTGTCGGCACCTGAGGTATAGACCACCTCACCGATCTCCACCTTTTCGTGGTTCGGGATGAATCTCCACTCGAGGAGCTCACTGCCATCTCCCTGGAGCACCCCCTGAAGACGTGAACGGCTCAGGCCCCCCCCTACGGCGGACCTTCTATCCGTGATCGGCTCGACCTCGGCACCGAAGGGCTCAACGGTCACGACCCTTCCAACAATGCCTTCCGGGCTCAGGACGGCAGACTCCTTTCGGAGGCCCTCCCTGGTTCCGGCATTGATCCCGAAATGGTCCGAGTGAAAAGAGGGGGATTTCCAGATGACTCCTGCCAGCAGTGTTTCAAACGAATACTGTTGACGCAGCAATGAGTAATGCGCTGACCGTGTCGCCATGGACTGAATCGCGCGCAGTTGCTCAATCTCAACCTTGAGTGCTGAGTTTTCCGCTCGCAGCTGCAGGTTTTCTTGCTGTGCGCCACCCAGGAGCACGTAGCGACTCATAGCCCTCTCACCCGTATCGGTAACGAAATGCATCGCTGACGCTACCGGCGTTATTACCAAAAAGAGGCTCCACTTAAGCAGAAAAGAACGTCCCTGCTCGCTGCGGACCTGGATGGACAGAAGAGCTAGATTCAGCACCAGGATCGTGATGAAGATTACGAGGGGTCTTCTTTCGAGCGCGTGAATCATTGAACACTGATTCGCCTCAGCAAATCCATCTCCTCGAGCATCATGCCGGTCCCAATTGCCACTGAGGAAAGAGGATCCTCTGCCAGAAACACGGGCAAGTCGGTGTCCTCTTTGAGGCGATGGTCCAGCCCCTTGAGAAGTGCGCCGCCTCCGGTCAAGACGATTCCCTTGTCGGCGATATCTGCTGAAAGTTCTGGCGGTGTTCGTTCCAGCGCCACGCGAACGGCATTGACAATCGTCGAAATTGAATCCGACAACGCCTCTCTCACCTCCTCGTCAGTAATCGCCAGCGTCTTGGGAATGCCCTCAATCAGATTGCGCCCCTTTATCTCCATTGTCAAAGACTGGTCGAGCGTCGCCGCCGAGCCGACCTCGATTTTTATCTGCTCTGCCGTCCTTTCGCCGATGAGGAGATTGTGTTTGCGCTTGATGTATTGAATGATCGCCTCATCCATTTCGTTGCCGGCGACACGAACAGAGCGACTATAGACGATGCCGGAAAGACTGATCACCGCGATATCCGTGGTTCCTCCGCCGATATCGACGATCATGTTGCCGCTGGGTTCGGTGATGGGGAGTCCAGCACCGATGGCGGCCGCCATGGCTTCTTCGACGAGGTAGACTTCACTGGCCTTGGCGCGCAAGGCCGACTCTCGCACCGCTCGCTTTTCCACCTGTGTGATCTCAGAGGGTATGCAGATGACGATGCGAGGACTCAGGAGATGGTTGCGGTTGTGGGCCTTCTTGATGAAGTACTTGAGCATCTCCTCGGTCACATCGAAATCGGCAATGACGCCATCCTTCATGGGCTTGATAGCCACGATGTTTCCAGGCGTTCGCCCCAGCATCTCCTTGGCCTCACGCCCTACGGCTTCAACTTTATTGTTGCGTTTGTTGATCGCCACAATCGACGGCTCGTCTACGACGATTCCCCGACCTCGAGCAAAGACCAGAGTGTTTGCAGTACCTAAATCGATAGCCAGATCGTTGGAGAAAAAACTAAACAAGGAACGTAGGCTCATAAGTCTCCGCTTACCTTGGTGAGGAATAGTTGTAATTGGTCGTCAACTCTTTCTAGAAACATCGGCCTAAATCCATGCCTTCACTGGAACAGTGCTATGAAAAAGTCGGGCACCCTCCACCGGCGTCTTTGGCGATTCTCCGCTGGCAAACACCCGATCTCGCGGACCGGCACTTTGCGGGAATGATTTCCCCGATGTCAAGAACGGCAATCTCGGTTTGAAAGAGCGGAGATGTGACAGGATTCGGCACGTAGGCTGGACAGGACCATCTCCACAATCCCAAACACACATTATCCGTGAAACGCACGGGCCTTGCAAGGCTTCAGCGACCCTGGCGGAGCACCTTCCAGCGAGGGAGTCGAACCCGGCAAGCGTGTTATAATAGCGGTTTTTGGTGTTGGCATTTTTCCAACATCGATATCGACTAGATCAGGGAGGGTTCGATGTTAGCGCTGTTTCGGAAGAAACAAGGCGGTCTGAAGTGGGTTCTTTGGCTGGTTATATTCGCCCTTGGCTTCGGAATGGTGCTCTTCTTCGTGGATGCTCCAGCCACTTCGCCCACAGGGCTTTCTTCCCAGGAAGCTGCGGTAGTAGCGGGTTCGACCATCACCGCTTCGGAGTTCAGGACACGGTACATTCAGATCGTCGAGACTTATCGAAAACTCTATAACCTGGATCAGCAGGACCCAAAGGTAATCCAGCAGCTTCGGCTGGGGGATACGGCTTTGAACGGGCTCATCGCCGAGTATGCAGCGGTGTATGGGGCCGAGCAGTTGGGACTACAGGTAACTGACGCCGAAACTGCGGATTTCATCACTCGTCAGCCGGTCTTCCGCGAGAACGAAAGATTTATTGGAAAGGATCGTTACGAGAGAATTCTGCAGGCCAACAACTTGACGATTCAACAGTTCGAGAAGGGCATACAGAGACGCATCGCGCGCGACAAACTAGAGCACATTCTCACGGATGGCATTTTCAGTTCGCTGGACGAGGTTGAGCAGGAGTACCGGAACCGCAACCAGGAGGTTAGAGTCCAGTACGTGGCGATCGACCCAGAGGAGATCGCACCCGCTGAGATCGAAGAGGAGAAGCTTCAGGAATATTACAAGGACAACCAGGAGAAGTACCGCATCGGTGAGAAGAGAGCGGTCCGATATGTGAGCGTTCGAGTCGATCCACAGACGATCACGATCTCCGAAGAGCAGATCCAGGCCCGGCTGGCTGAGGTGACGGACACCCAACAGGTGCGCGTCAGCCACATCCTGATCTCGGCAGAGGAAGACGAGGAGGATGCCCCGGCACGAAAGAAGGCCGAAGACCTCTTGAAGCAGATCCGGGGAGGCGCCAACTTCGAGGCGCTTGCAGAGGAGCACTCCAATGACATTGGATCCGCGCAGCGGGGAGGAGACCTGGGATTCTTTGGAAAGGGAAAGATGGTTCCCGAATTCGAAGCAGTGGCCTTTTCCCTCAAACCTGGCCAAGTCAGCGATCTGGTCCGAACGCCGTTCGGGTATCACATCATCAAGGGCAAGGAGATCGCGGCGAAGAGACCCGATTCACGTCGCCCCATAGCCGAATTCGAGCTGCGTCAGGGTGAAGCCCACAAGCAGGCGCGAGAATTGGCTACCAAGATCGCGAACCAGCTGAAACAGGATCCAGACTTGGAGGCGGTGGCGAAGGAACACAACTTTACCGTCAAGGAAAGTGCCCCTTTTACTTTAGGTGATCCCATCGCAGGCCTGGTTGTCCAGAGCAACTTCAATCAAAAGGTCTTTGCCCTCGAGCAAGGAGAATTCGTAGATCCCTACGAATCGGCAGGCAGTTACCTGATGGCACAGCTGGCCGATATCCAAGCGACCAATATTCCGAATTTCGACAACGTGCGGGATCAAGTCCTGCAGGATCTTCGGGAGGAAAGCGGCGATGAGCTGGCCCGCCAACAAGCTATCGCTTTTTATGAGAAGGCGCAGAGTGCAGGAGACCTGGAGAAGGCTGCCTCAGCGGAGAAGCTTTCGGTAGTAGCCACGGGGTTCTTCAAGAAGGGGACTACGATCGACGATACCCTCAAGTTCTCCCCTCTGGTCCACGAGCGCTCGTTCCGCTTCAAGAAAGGCGAGATCAGCTCACCGGTGATCGTGGCGGGAAAACAAATCGTGTTTCAAGTCCTAGACAAGACCGAGGTTGACGCCGCCAAGTTCGAGACGGAAAAGGGCGAGATCCGTAAGACCCTGACCGAACAGAAACGGACCAGTTTCTTTTCAAGCTACATCCAGAACCTGGTGGATCAACTGCGCAAGGATGAAGAGATCAGCGTCAATCAGGAGCTGATAGACGCAGCTAGCAGCTAACTGATAAAATTTCCCGGCGTGGGGCTGTAGCTCAGTTGGAAGAGTACCTGAATGGCATTCAGGGGGTCGGGGGTTCGAGCCCCCCCAGCTCCACCAATCTTTTCAATACTTTAAAGAGGGACTCTTCTGAGTTGATTATTGTTTTCTCAGAATAGGGTCCCTATAGGGTCCCCAAAGCACGCGCTAGGCGCTCTCTTTTCGACCTGCCTGCGAATTAGAGGGAATGATTAATTAAGACCCTCCCTCACAAAAGAAAATCGATCCTGGGACATCGAATTGTTAAATCCCTAGTAGTTTGCTGGCGATTGGCGGCCTCGAGGTAATCCTTCACCTCTGAAATATCAGTCGTTTACCTCGTCCTCTGATGAGGTGCCTGAAGACCGAGCTGAGCCCTCCGGAACTAACTGTCTGGCTACGCTTTACGGGTACCCTGGGACGGTGCTGTCAGCACCGGTGCCGCCGGAGATCGCGGTTGGTGTGAATTGAGGGTGATCCAGGGTGGGTGGGGCTCTGTTCGACGACAATCTCTACAGCAGGAAGATACCGGACAAGGACCTGGAAGATGCACCAAAAGGTTGCGGGCCTTTCTGGCGGTCCCGGTCGTGGATTTCGCCGCTATCTTCCTCCGGTGTGATCTCGATAGCGTCATCCTTCTCCACTTCGACTGTGATTCTCGGGTACGATCCATCCGATAGCTGAAATAGTGGCCTGGGCTCAGGTGCCTCGTGACTGTAGCGCTCTCCCTCCTGTGCCGTCATGATCCCCGTCAAGTCGTCGATCCGCTTCAAGGCTTCGAGCTACCGTGGGTTCTTCCTATCAGTCGCGATCCTAACCAACTGATCGACCCTGTCAGCAATGGGGAGCTCCTCGAGAAGCTTCTGCTGGTACTCGGCCATGTAGGGCTCAGCGTGAGCCATCGCCTGTCGGATTTCACTATTGATTCTACTGATGGTCTGCGGTGAGGTTCCGAACATCTCGGCAATCTCCTGGGCCTGGAAATTGGAGTACGTCGGATTCGACAGAATGGCCTTGATCGCTCGCCGTTTGGCCTTCGGTAAGGGTGCAGCCATGATGATCTCCTCTGATACTTCAGTTCCTATCCCGATGGCGAAATTCTAACAAACCTTGGAGACGTTCTCGATGTGTCTGTCGTCGGCCCCGGTACTCTTCTCCAGAAGGCATACCCCGTTTCGGGGGGGGGGGGGGGGGGTGCCGGCCCTTCAGTCGCCGGTCGGGAATTCTGGTGTGATATCTATGGCCGTATCCTGCTCGACCTCGACCGTGATCCTGGGATAGCTTCCATCGGGCAGCGAGAACAGGGGTCGTGGGTCGGCTGCATGATCGGGGCCGTGGATCTCGCCCGTGACCTTCCCGAGAAGCTCCAGGCAGCCGCGGATCTCGCGCATGGCACTCAGCGCGGTGCGATGCTCACCTGCCGCCCTCGCCTCTGTGAGTATCTCGCGCCCATGCTCCATCAACACTTCCATCTCCTCGAGCAGGGTGTCGCCGCGAACGATCTCCTTGGCCTCCTGCGCCTTGATCAGGGCCTTGGGTAGATGAGCTTCTTTGTGGCGGTGAAGGGCCGTCGCCGAGAGGCCGTGCCGTCCCGCCAGATTTCTCAAAGGCTCACCTCGAACCAGCGACGTCTCGATACTGTCGCGGCTATCGTGCTGGCAAATTGAGCATCTGCGGGCCATGCCTAGATTTTATCAGGTGGAAGCGACGCTTCAGCAGCAGCGAGGCTACTTGCTCCCATCCCCGTTTTCGAAACACAGACTTGTTCCGCTACGTTCCGTTAAGCCACCAGCTGGGTTGGAGCCGTTGTGGTCTCGGACCCTTGCGGACTGGGCGTTTGCCGAAGGCACTTATTCTGGACGGGGAACCGGAACAATCGCGAAAACTCGTGAGATGTGCGTGGTGCTACCATCGATTCCAACAATTTCTGCAACATCAATGTCTTCAACACGAGCTCGGAGTCTGGGGACTTCCATACTCTTTTCATCAGTCAGGATGGTTCAGCCGACCTGCAGGAGTTTACGCTCCTTCCGGGTTCCAGCACACAGGTCTCTCCTCCATCGGGTTTCCTGGGAGCCACATTGGTAGGCGGAGACCAGGAGTTCAATTCCTCGGTCAACTGGAATCTAACCGTGATGGGAAGCCGGTCCAAGGTCGGCGTCCCACCCCTGCTCGCAAACGAGGCAAACACCAGCTGGACCGCTGCCCTGGGAGACGTGGGCCCCCAATCCGAGATTGGAATCGCGATCTACAACATGGAGATCACTTCTACGGCATGTGATTTCGAGACGTTCAACGACAACGGTTCGATCGCCAGCAGCGATGATTTCCAGGTCCCGGGGGGAGGCCAGACTGCACAGTTCGCCAACACCCCCCCGGATTTCTGCGGAGGTAGTCAACAGGCAGGCTGCGCGGGCAGCGCAAAGCTCTCCTGCGACGGCGTGGTCATTCCCATCGGAGTCTTTCAGGGGCCGCCTAATGGATTCCCTACGCCTTTGTTCTTTTGCCCGACTTCGGACTCTGGAACGTTACCCGTCCCGATGCCAACTCCAACTCCGCCGGCTTGAGGCGAGACCGTCCTTCTCCTGAACACCAGGTCCGTTATGATGGCCGTTCGATTGAATCGGTCCGAGAAGCCGAAGAACGTGAACTTCGAGGTGGACGAAAAGTGGACGGAGATCAGTAGTGTGTCCACTCGCTTTTCCGTAGCTTCGCGCTAAATCATTGATTTGATTGGTGCGAAAGGGGGGACTCGAACTCCCACGGGCTCTCACCCACCAGCTCCTAAATCTGGCGGCGGCAGAAGCCGAATCGTTAGGAAACGTTAGGAAACACAACCAGTTAATCGGGTTTTCCGCCAATCGAAAAGCCGAATCATTAGGAAACATTAGGAAACACAGTGGGAGACATTTGGGAGACAGTTTTCCAGGGGATTGGCAATTGTCAGGTTCGAAAGCAGGGCTTGAGACGCCGGGGAAGTACATTCCAGAGCGGCTTCCGAGTTGTCTCGTCACCGAGCTCCTGTACTCTCAAGTAGTCCACTTTTTCCAGGTCTGTTGAATTCCCTGAAGGACCCCGTCGCTCTGATTCTCCAAGAAATCCCACGCCTCGCGAATTGCCCCCGTTTTGGTGTTCTGCCAGTTTCCACAACAGCGGCGGTTCGTATCTCCGCTTTGTGACCCTGAATGCGTCGATCTCGGGGAAGCGAATGATGAACTTTCGATTTCCACTCCTTTCTGCTTCCCCCTTAACTCTCCATCCTATCGAGGTTGAGAGAAAGTCGTCGCAATCATCAAGCGGTCACCAACGAGGCTAGTATCCCACGACACCCGCTACATCGTCTAAGATGTCATAATCCAGATCTGACCGTACAAACAATGTCAGTAGATCGCCCCGGATCGGCCGCTTTCGCCTGCGGACATTCAAATTCGCATTGATCGAGTGGTTTCTGGCGAGATTCTAAAGCTGGACTTGACGATAACTGGACGATACTTCCCGCTAGCTAAGAATCAGGATTCCGGGCAACAACTGTCGTGTGAGCCCTGAATCTCCCTTTCAGACAGACTAGCCACCAGCCTCGACCGTTAGTAGAAGGAGACCCTCATTTTCCTTTGCCATATATTTCTCCACAACTCTTTTAGATTCAATAGATAAGAGTATTCTATGGTAGGGAGGATGGTTGGATCCATTCTTAGCTACCATACGGAGGTCCAGTCACTCCCCCGTCGGCACCAGGCGTTTGAGTTCCTCGAACCAGTTTTGGACGACGATAATTTCCTGGCGGGCTTCTCCTGTCGACCCGCCTTCTTTGATCATCACAAACTGCTGGCCGTCGGGGGTAACGTCATAGGAAGCGAAGGGGCCCACGTTGCCGTATATGTATTGGCCCTCAAAGAGCTTCTGAGGACGACCCACAATCAGTTCTGGCTCTGTCTGGACCTGTGCGGCTATCATTTGATTCACCTGCTTGTAGAAAATCTCTCCGTTCGCTATCCAGAGTGGCTGGTCACCACCGTCCGTTGAGACTTGGATCTTCCCACCTGGACCGGGAAAGGGACGGACGTAGATCTCACCCTGCCCTGACTCATCTGAGCCGTAAACGATCCATTTTCCATCCGGAGAAAAAGCGGTCCCGGTATCTCTAGAGGCAGTGGCCAGCCACGATTGGGGTTCGCTTTGACCGTCAAGTTTAAGCGTCAGGGCGTCTGTACCTTCGTGATTGTGGGCGTGAAGCAACAGGGTTTGCCCATCGGGAGAAACGGCGTTGCTGTGATGCGCTGTACCTTCAAATACCCGCTCGACTCCGCTGCTGCCGTCGACTGCAACCCTGAATAGACCACTGGAATGCGTGAAGACAATTTGTTTCCCGTCCGGTGTCCAGGCCGGTCTGCTGCCTCCGTCAAAAGTGACTCGCGTCGTTGTCTCACGAATAAGGTCATAAGTCCAAATGTCACCCTCGATCTCCAGCGCTAACAGTCGGCCATCCGGAGAGAGCCGCGGCTGCTGATAGGGTCGGGGTTCCGCCTTTATTGGTTCCTCCACCCCATTGCGATCCACCCAGACCAGTCTATGTTCGGACATACCCCCGCCGTCCGGGACATAAAGGAAGGATCCGAGATCTGAAAAGCTGAATTGGGCAGCACCTGTTAGAGCAGTTCCCTCGACCTGTAAAACACCCTGCACAATTGGAACGGGGTCGCCGTTTACTCCCAGACTTCCCAGATCGAAGGGCACCGCCAGCAGCGTCCCCGCTCGCACATAAACCAGATGCCCCGTACTCACGTAGCGAGCATCCGTGCCTCCATTGACGAGCACCTTCCGCTCACCGCTCTCCAGTGACTGCACCACGATTTGTGCATCATCCCACGGGACCGGCCCGCCGAGTGTGAAAAGCACGGACTGGCCACCGGGAAGGACCTGCGGTCCATGAGCCTCTTCGTTCCCAGCCACGCTGATCAGAAGTTCTTTTGTCCCACCAGCGGCGGGAACTTGAAAGATGCCTTCTCGACCTTGTCCAAAGACAATACGGTCATCGGCTCCCCAACTGGCACCGTAGGGATTCGCCGCCTTGCACAGCGTTACCGGTGCCCCACCTGCGATGGAGACTCTCTTCAGTTCACCAGCTGCATAAAATCCCACCCACTGCCCGCCGGGAGAGAAAAAGGGACTTCCAACTGTTCCTTCTGCAGTGCCACGGATCGGTGTGGCTTCCAATTGATCCATGGCACGGAGATAGAGCTGTATTTCGGGAATGGGTGAACCAGCGTTGACGACGTAGACCAGGCGTGTCCCGTCAGGCGAGAGGGCCACCTGATGACGGCCACCAGAACTCAATTGTTGGTCCGATGGCAACACCAATGCCATGCGCGTCAGGGGCTTTGGTACTGGTTGAGGACTCAGAATCCAAACAGCCATCAGGGTGATGATCACACTTGCTATTGCACAGGGAAGAAGCCACCCAACCATCTGCCGCTTGCCAGCGGGTTGCGGTGCGACGGCGATATCGACTTCGTAGGCCGAAGGATCGGACAGGTATTCCTCTATAACGATCCGCGCTTCAGCAATCACCTGAAGACGCTTTCGGAGGTCCTTGGTCAGTGCACGGGCCAGCAGTCGCCGGATCGATGTAGGCACACTCTTTGGAAGATTATCCCACTGAGGCTCGCGCTCTAAAACCTTGGCTAGGATCTGAGAAATATCTTCTGCGTCAAACGCCAGCTTACCCACCAACATCTCGTACAACACCGCACCGAACGCCCAGACGTCCGCCCACTTATCCACCGGCCGCCCTTTGGCCTGTTCGGGCGACATGTAGGCAGCCGTCCCCAGAATGATCCCGGCCCTCGTGGCCATGTGGCTGATCGTGGGGGATTGGCTGATGTCCTGCGGTACGACTTCGTCTTCCATGGCTTTGGCTAGTCCGAAGTCCAGCACCTTCACCACACCTTCAGGTGTAATCTTCACATTGGCCGGTTTGAGGTCCCGGTGTATGACGCCTTTCTCGTGTGCGGCTTCCAGGGCTTCTGTGATCTGGAGGGCAATCTTGAGGCTCTCTTCTAAGGGAATGGCTCCTTTCTGGATACGCTCAGCCAGTGTCTCTCCCTCCACCAGCTCCAGAATCAGGAAGCGCACTCCATCGGCCTGTTCCAAGCCATGGATCGCCGCAATGTTGGGATGGTTCAGGGAGGCCAGAAGCTGAGCCTCGCGCTGGAACCTGGCTAGCCTCTCATCATCTTGGGTGAATTGCTCGGGCAGGACTTTGAGGGCGACTTCGCGCCTCAGAGTAGTGTCCTCCGCCCGGTACACTTCACCCATCCCGCCTTCGCCCAGCTTGGAGGTGATCTTGTAGTGGGAGATGGTTTGCCCTATCAACGAGCCTCCAGACTGCAGGGGAGTCTATGTGGCAATACTAGATCGTCGGGTTTGGAAGGGCAATCTCAGGCGGATCGTTTATATGTTAATCCGATGGGCCATGTCCCTACCATATGGAGCCTCGATCGACTCCCTTGTTGGCACCAGCTGCCTGAGTCCCTCGAACGAGCGACGGCGTTCTTCCTCGGCTTGCCTTATCCCGTGCCAAGCGCTAGCCTTCAAACAATCCCCTTAGCGGGATACCCGACCCTTACAGCACCATTGGTTGCCGTTGACTGAAGGAGAACGATTGTGTCTGAAGTAAACCGCATCTGGAGGCTTCGCAAGCGGCCCGTCGGCGAAATCACCGACGATGTCCTGAGTTTTGAAGAAGAATCTCACTAGTGTCCAAACGTTGTTCTATCGCACAACTCTAAGTTACTGGTAAGAATTGTTTTAACATCGAAATCCAATTTTTTCGATACTTTTTGATATGAAACTGTGGCAGGTGCCGACCCGGTTCTCCAATCCTGTGGCCTGCAAGCCGATAGGATGCCTAGATGGATATGCGCAGAACCGTCTTTGCCCAGCTGATGGATTGCGTCCCCAGGTATCAATTTCAACTCTGTGCTCAACGCTACCGAGGAGATTACAAGATAAAAGACTTCTCCTGCTGGAAGCAGTGGCTGTGTATGGTCTTCGCCCAGCTGACCTATCGCGAGAGTCTGCGGGATATCGAAGCCACGCTAGGTTCGGTTGCAGGCAGACTCTACCACATGGGAATTCGAGGCCGCGTGGCCCGCAGCTCTTTGGCCCATACCAACGAGAATCGGGATTGGCGCATTTATGCCGATTTCGCTCAAGTCTTGATCCAAGAGGCACGGACTTTGTACGCAGGCGAGCCCTTTGCCGTGGAACTGGAAAAAACGGTCTACGCGCTCGATTCCACCACCATCGATCTGTGTCTTTCGGTGTTCCCTTGGGCCCGCTTCCGCAAACGCAAAGGAGCCATCAAACTGCATACTTTGCTCGACTTACGTGGCAACATCCCCACCTTTGTCGAGGTCACCGAGGGGCGGGTTCACGACGTCAATATCCTCGACTATCTGCTGGTCCAACCCGGCTCCATTTACATCCTGGATCGCGGCTATCTCGATTTCGCACGTCTTTATCGGCTGCACCAGAGTTCCGGTTTCTTCATCATTCGTGCCCACCAGCGCCTGAATTTCCGCCGTCTGTACTCCCATCGTGTCGACAAGAGCATCGGGCTAAGAAGCGATCAAACCGGGGTCCTGAGCGGCCGTTACACGGCCAACAAGTACCCCGACAAACTCCGACGAGTCCGCTACTACGACGCCGAGACCCAAAAACACTTGGTCTTCTTGAGCAACAACTTTTCCCTGACTGCCCTCACTGTCGCCCAGCTGTACCGTTGCCGCTGGCGCGTGGAACTTTTCTTCAAATGGATCAAGCAACACCTGCGCATCAAAGCCTTCTATGGGACTTCTCCGAACGCCGTCAAAACTCAGATCTGGATCGCCATCTCCGTGTATATCCTCGTTGCCATCCTGAAAAAACGCCTGAAATTGGAGCTGAGCCTCTACACAACTCTACAGATTCTCAGCCTGACTGTTTTCGAGAAAACCCCATTAATTCAAGTACTTACCAGCTTCGATTACAGGAATCACCAGGGAGGTTCATGTAACCAGTTGAATCTATTTGACTTATGATTGGACACTAGTGGAAGAATCTATCCCTGAACCCAGCGATGGTGAGTTCCTGTTTCGCCTGAATTACCTGTCGCTCGACCCGACCAATCGGATCTGGATGAGCGACATGGATCAATATATGCCCCCGGTCGAACTCGACGCTCCGATGCGTGGTCTTGTTTGCGGCACTGTCGTCAAATCTCATCATCCAGCCTATGCCCAAGGGGCCATCGTGAGTGGCCTCGGCGTATGGGCGGACTATCAGATCGGTACCCCCCAGATCGTGAACCCAATAGGTGATACCGGGCCGCTTCCGGTCGTCGACGCGTTCAGCACGTTTGCCGTTGTTGGCCCTACTGCCTATTTTGGACTGCTTGATATCGGCAAGGCCAAGGAGGGCGAAACTGTCGTGGTCTCGGCCGCCGCTGGTGCTGTCGGTTCGATTGTCGGCCAGATCGCGAAGCTCAAGGGTTGCCGTGTTGTCGGGCTCGCCGGAACCAATGAAAAATGTGCCTGGATTCAGGATGACCTCGGCTTCGACGTGGCGATCAATTACCGAACAGAAGACGTGCCCAAAACGCTCTCCGCTGCCTGTCCGGACGGCATTGACGTCTACTTCGACAACGTGGGTGGCGAGATCCTCGATGCGTGCCTTAAGCTGATGAACCTCAAAGGCCGCGTTTCGACTTGTGGCCTGATTTCTCAGTACAACGCTACTGAACCCGTACCTGGTCCATACAACTATGCGATGATCCTGATGCAGCGCCTGCGGGTAGAAGGTTTTGTCGTGCTGGATTTCGCGGAGCGCTTCCCAGAAGCGATCGCCGCCCTTGGTCAATGGATGGCCGAAGGCAAGATCAAGGTGCGCACCGAGATCGTCGACGGCCTAGAAAATGCGCTTGAAACGGTGAAGAAACTCTACACCGGTGCCAACACGGGTAAACTGATGATTCGTGTGAAGGACGTATAGCAAGTTCATAGCGAGTGAATGGGTTCAGCGTCGAACGAAGAAGGGGATCTGGGTTGCCATACCGCTTAACCTCCTCGAGTTGGGCCGTCTACCGTATATATTAATCCGAAAGATAGATGGGACAATTCTTAGCTACCATCGCATAGTAATCACTTCCCCTGTGGGCACCAGGCCTTGAGTTCTTCGAACGAGTTGAGGATGACATGCATCCGTGGCTTCGTGGGATCGGCGGGCCGAATCACGACGAAGCGATCGCCGCGTAGTTGCGCTGTGCAGTAGAAGAGGGCCAACGGTGAGGATCGAAGCGTCCTTCGAACAAGCGCCTCGATCTTCGCAACGATCCCGAGGAACTCAAAGAACCGGGCCCTCGATCCCGGGAATCGGAATCTTCTCGACAATAATCATCGAAGGAAGGCTGTGACCAGACCTCATCCCTCCTCCAGCTCTGCCATCGGCTCGTTCTGAGACCAAAGTGTCAACCCGCTGGTTCGCCTTCTATCGATCTTTCCCCGCAGCAGCACCGATCCGTAGGTGAGTCCCAGGAAGACAAGGAGGCCCGGAAAGGGGACCCACTGGAAACTCAGGACGCCTGCGCCCAGTAGGTGGCTGGCGATGAACCAGAAGCCCGTCGCGCCGGCGTAGCCAAGGGGGAAAATTCCCCAGAGAGCATGTGTATGGAAGGACTTCTTCGGACCGGCTCTGAGCATTGCAATTAGGGTCGCTGCGGGCGCCACAGCCAACGGAAGCAGCACCCACATGACCGAAATGGGTCCGGTCAGACCCCCTTCTTGCTTGGACATGAAGTACCACGTTGCCATCCCGAAGTTGACTCCCCAAGTGAGGAGCGTGGCAAGCCAGATGGTCTTGGAGCCGACGCGACGTGTCGTGAAGCCAACCAGAAACACGAGGGCCACAAACACACTCAGGGCTCCCCAGATCGCCCCCGCCTCAGCCAGCGATTCGCCCAGTATCCCGGTCGTGTACGTGACGACGAGGGCTAGAGTGATGGCAAACACGCCGACAATGACCGTCAGGATTCGCGCCACCAGGACCTGCTGCTTCTCCGACGTGTTGGGATTCACGTACTGGAGATACAGATCCTTGAGCCCCACGGCTGCGAGGCTGTTCATACCTGAGTCGAGGGTAGACATCACCGCCGCCAGGGTCGCGGCCAGCAGGAGTCCTGGGATTGGAGGGGGCAGCTTCGTGGCCACGAAGGTGAAGAAAGCCGTGTCGCCGCTCGTCACATTGGGGTCAGGGTGCTGAGAGTAGTAGGCGAAGGTCATAAGCCCAATAGCCCACAGCATCAACATGAACGGGATGCCAGCGAACGCGTTCAGGATCATCGCTTTCAGACCCTCCCGGAACGACCGGGTGCTCAGTAGACGCTGCAGCGAGATCTGGTCCGCAGTGCTGTAGAACAGCGGCTCGGTGAACTTGCTCAGCAGCAGAATCCAGAAGCAGAGCCGCACGTATGGGTTGAGCGCGTAGAACTCCGGCTTGGCGTACATGTCCGCGCCGTGTCCGGCTTGAAGGGAATACATGATGCCTCCCCACAACCCGCCAGTAAGGTAGTGTGCGCACACGAGGATACTCACCAGTAGAGCAACCAAGAGGGCCACGAATTGCATCACGTCCGTCCATATGACCGCCTTCATCCCGCCGAGCATGGTGTAGACGATGCCGATAACACCGACCAGCATGATCGTAAGCGGCGCCGGCCAGCCTGCCGCTCCCTCGAAGACCTTCGACGAGCTGAAGAGGACGAAGCCTAGGTAGAGGAGCCGTGTCCACAGATAGAGGATGGTGATGAGGAGGCGCACGCCGGAGCTGTAGCGTCTGGCCAAGTATGAGAACGGCGTGAAGACACCCAGCCTGTAATAGAAGCGTACAAACAGATGGAACATCAGTATCGACGTCAGAGGGTAAAGCGGCATCAACAAAAACAGCGACAGCCCATGGTTGTAGATCTCACCGGGCACCATGACCAGTGAGCCCGTGCTCAAGAGCGACATCATGTAGGAGATGCCCACTGCCCACCACGGCACGCGCCGCCCTCCCAACAGGTACTCCTCGCTATTCTCCTCATGGCGGGAGAACCAGGCGCCGATGACGAGGACGACGACAAGGTAGGAGATGATGGTGAGCAGATTGGCCCAGTGAAGGCCTACAGTCATTGGGGAGGTCCTTTCTCAACTTCCGGGTTATCTACACGCCCTGGCCTGCAGATGGGCCTTTCTCTACATGCTGGGCCTTAGCGCCAAGAGCCGCACCCGTCGACTGTTGGCGAACGGTGATGTCTCGGCTACGATTACGTGGCGCTTCGGGGGCGCAGGAGTAACCAACGCCGAAAAATGGAAAAGGAGGCCTGCCGCAGAGGGAGACCAGGTAATCTCAACTCCAGCGAGGTCTTTGGGCGCCCAACGCTCTACTATTCCAGGATCGAACGTTCATTCCCAGGGGAAGCAACCCGCCATCCTGGGATATCGCCCCGGTTACTGCAACAATGCACGCTGAACGGGTAGGGGCTGTTATGAGTTGATCAGCTCCTTCAGCCCCTTGCCAGGTCTGAAATAGGGAACCCGTTTGGCCGGAACATGGACGGCTTCACCTGTCTTTGGGTTGCGGCCCTGGCGGGGATTTCTTGTCCGGTGTCGAAAGCTGCCAAAACCCCGGATCTCCACCTTCCTTCCGGAATTGAGTGACTCGACGATACTGTCGAGAACGGTCTGAACCACCAGCTCAGCTTCTTGTTTGGTCAGCTCACTCTTCGCGGCAACTTCAGCGCCAAGATCGGCTTTGGTCATGTTGCAGTAGGCTACCCGAGCCAATGCAGCGGGTCAATTGAAGGGCAAGAAAATGAGCCCGCCAGTTCGCTAGAGGGCCCACTGGTAGGGAGGCAGGAAGGAATCCCCTCGCATAGGTGCAGATGCCGAATTTGCTGGCGAGTCGCCCCACGAAAAAAGGCGGGGGTGCAAGTAGATACTCTTGCTCGTGTGGTGCCGATAAGAGGAAATGCTCACCGATCTCCATCTCGATAGATTCACATACGACAAGGGCTGAAGGCCCCCCCTGTGGTTGAGAAATAACTGAGTATTTGCAAAGTCAGCTCAGATCAAATCCGCATCTTTTCTTCACATCCAACGTGATTTCCCCGTCCATTCGGTTGTCGTGATTCGTGTCTCTGGCGGAAACCTTCTGGTAGACTCTTTGGAGACAATGACTTACGCGGAAGAGATAAGCAGAGGAAGAGTTTGGTTCCTGCGCCTTCTGTATGAGCTCAGTGGGAAAGATGGGGACAAAGCCCTCAGCTTTGACAGGATCGGGGATGAGCTGAGCTTTGACAGAAAGAGGACCTCGGAGATAGTCCAAACTCTGGTGGAAGACGGTCTAGTTCAGCACGACAATCTGGGAGAGGTCCGTCTTACGCGCATGGGAAAGGATGAGGCAAAGAAAGCCCAGTAGGCGTGCTGTTTCCAATACGGAAATGGAGCCTTACAGGTCATCAAGATCAACGACCTTTTCTCCTCGCCGAACCTCCGGCAGCGTCGTCCTCACCGGTGCTCCCTCTAGGTCCATCTTGAGCAGGTCCCGCTTGAGCTGAAACAGGCCTCGCTCCGCTTTAGCTGCGGCTTTGACCGCAGGCGTCTTGGCTGAATATCGGCTGCGTAACTTCGATACCACTGTCGAGACCACATTGTGCGCCTTGGTCAGCTCATCCAGCAGCTCTTCTCTCTCGGATTCAGTCAGGGGGTTTCTCATCGCTAAATCGGTCCGTCCCAATACGCTCGGGCTAACGTAGGCTAGAACCTTCGGGAGTTCAAGGCAACGGGGTGGTGGCCTGAGGAGATGTATATATTAATCCGAAGGATAGATGGATCGATCCTACCCACCATACGGTGGGTGAAATTGATCACCTATCGGCACCAGACGCTCGGGTTCTTCGAACCAGTTGAGGACCCCATTGAACTTCTTTCCGAAGTATTCTTTAAGCACTACTTGGTATTCATTAGGAGGCACGGAAATCATCAGAAACCGCTGGCCGTCCGGGTCTGCGTCGTAGCTACGGAACGGATAGCTGGATGAGCACCTTCCCTTGAACAGGATAACCGCGGTCGCCCGGCCTCAAGTTACTCCCCCTAACTGTGATCTCAACCGCCATCATCTTCGTTCCGAACAGCTCCCTGCCGATTCCCGCCCGTGTCGGAGAACTGCCTCCGTTCGTGGAGAAGTCGCTTGCTTCTTCTCGGTGAGGCTGGTAGATAGGAGTCAAATCTACGGACCTGGTATCGGGAAGATGAGGAGCTGTTAAGGGTTGGGCTTGTGAGAGCTGTCGGAAACGCAGCAGCCTATCTTGCGAGGATCAGGGGAAACCCTACGTCCTTCCCTCGTTCCTAGAAGAACGCCTCATTCTACCTGGCTTGTCCAACCTCGAAACTTCTTAGAAAGAGGAAGGGGACTCATGAGTGTGATTCGAAAACTGGCCGCAGCCGTCTCTTTGGTAGGTCTGACCTTGGTCACCTTGGGTGTTCACGGATGTCCTGTTCTAGACAGCGACCCGGAGTTGGAACCCGGCGAGTACCCACTTGCCATCGCTGCAATTCTCGAAGGGGGACTGAGGATCTTGGTGGAGATTGCCCAGCCCGCTATCACGCCTCAAAGGATCCAGGTCGGGTTGCCAATTCCGTTCTCGAGCTTCGGTCAGGAGCAAATTGGGGCGCTCCTAATCAACGAGGATTTGGTGGGAGCATTTGAACGCAAATTCAACATTTTACGAACAGACGAGACTCGCTTCTATATCGATTTCAACAACTCTGGTACCTTTGATTCGAATGAGATCAACGGGGAGCTCGTCTCCGCTGACAACGGCCTCATGGGTGAGTCAGCGACCCCAACTCAGCTCAACATCACCTACCCGGAAGATTCTCATTCGACTGCAGGGCTCTTTTCCTTCGTCATCGATCTCGACATTCTACCTCCTCTGACAGGTCTGGATGAATTCGCAATTAATGTGCCTATAGACATCTTCTTTGATGATCTTTCCCTGCAGGTTCTTTGATGATCTTTCCCTGCAGGTTCACAGGAATCTACTTCTATTGATCAACGCCCACGTTCTCCCTCACATCCCCTTCGGTGCAGACAATTTGCTGACCATCGAAAGCCGCATCGAAATCGACAATCCTCATGGTCTACCAGTCGATGTTGACTTTGCATTCTTTGACGTCGCGACTGGTGGTGCCCTCCCGGTCCAGATCAACCAGATTTCTGATGCTAACCATCGCTTTGTGGTACCAGCTTATTCCAGCCTTCAACTGGATGTTCGCGGCAGTGGCTACAACGCACCGGCCGACTCGAACCCCAATCCCAATGACAACGGTGGGGACCTACAAGTAGCGTGGGCCCTGGTTCGCGGTAGCCAGCCGGTCTCGGTTTCTACTATCTACTCCACCTTTGAAAACGAAAGCGCGGCCAGCCGCGGAAGCCAACCTCAGGGTCCAGCGGCCCCCATTCGCACTCTCGCCGGGGAAGCCGGCATCAGAGCATCTGAGGTCAGCACCTCCCTGGTGCTGAATGTCAGCCGAACTGCTGAAGGCTTCGACACAGCCTTTGCCTTCGTCAACCCGACCGACCAGACTGCCAACCTGACAATTTCTCTAAAGGATTCCGATGAGGTGGAAGTCGCTCAGAAATTGCTAGCTCTTGCCCCAGGAACCCAAACGGCGCAGTTTGTCCTCCCTTTCTTTGAGCTGGAAACAGAGGTGTTTTCAGGAAGCGCGGTAATCGTCAGTGACACTGACGTGGCTGGGATGTCACTCCGAACTCAGAACGGCATTCAGAGGTCAAGCCTCTCCTCCGGCTCTTTCGCCGCCGGAGGGAATTGAGAGAGACGGTCGGTGGGAGTGGTCACCGCACAAGGTTCAATCCCTTCGACCTTGTAGTTGCGCAGGGCCAGTTTTTATCTACCATTCAAGGAGCTCTGAGAATCCTCCTCGGTGACGACGACAACAGCAAGTTCGTCCGGGAGGAAAGCCGGGGCATCGGGCGCTGCGTCGTGAGTTTCTACAAGGCGGAGAAGTGCCATCTTGCCCTTGTCGGGTCTGGAAGGGCAATCTCAGGGGGACGGTTTATATATTAATCCGAAGGATAGATGGGACCATTCTCAGCTACCATACGGCGGGTGAAGTCCACTCCGTCGGCACCAGCCGCTTGAGTTCTTCGAACCAGTTGAGGACGACTTTGGTTTGTCCTGGCTTGCCAAACTCGACGGCTCTGATCACCACGAACCGTCTGGCTGCACCACCAGTGGCGGTCCAGAGGTTTGAGAGAGAGTAGAGTCTACGTGGGGCAGCTCAAACCTACCTCTCGCATGAGCTTTTCGAATCGCTCGTCCGTGCGGATTGGGTTAAACAAAGGCTCGACACGCAAGGAGACCAGCCACGACGAGCGTTCCGTCAATGCGTTCGAGAGACATTCAAAGGTCTCTTCCTCATCACCCAATCCCAGGTGAATAAAGGCAAAACTGATGGACCCTACGAATCTATCCTTTGTCTTGGAGAGATCCCACAACTCTTCGAGCACATGCAGGGCCTCATCCCGTCGGCCCGACACAGCTAGCGCATGGGCTAACATGGCCAGAGAAACCGTGTTGCCACCTGTCAGCTCCGTGGCCCGCTGGAACTCAGCGATGGCCTCTCTATATTTCCTCACTTGCACATATGAGGCCCCCAGATAGAAATGGGCTCGTGAAAAGTGGGGATCCAACTCCAGAGTTTCTTGGTACACCTCGATAGCCCCGTCGTAGTCTCCCTGGTAGTGAAGGATCGTTCCCACGTTCTTGTTGATGATCAAGGAGGTGGGGGCGAGTTCTAGAGCCAGTCTCTCTTGTCTGAGTGCGTCGTCGTGCCGCTCCATAGCCGCAAGGAACAGCGCATACCAGTGATGAGACATGGGGTATTCAGGGTTCAGCTCAATGGCTAGTTGGAACTGCCGCTCGGCCTCGTCCCAATCCCACTCATAGAAGGCTGCAACGTGTGCCAAGGTAGTCTGTGCCTCCGCCAGCCGAGGGTCCAAGTCAAGTGCCATCTGTGCCCGCTCCTTGGCCTGGGGCAGCACATCTCCAGGTGCAGAGATACCATACTCTGCCATACCCAGAATGGCGTATGTATCCGCAAGGCCGCTCATGGCTTGCGCAAAACCTGGATCTTGTTCTACCGCGAGCTCGAAACTGCTTTTTGCTTTAAGCAGATCGGCATCGGTTCTTCTGTTCCAGAAATACAGACCCTTGAGGTAGAGGTTGTATGCTTCTGCGTCGTGGGTGAGACGCTCAACCAGGTTCTCCTGTTGCTCGCCGAGCCGACGAACTTGAAGTCTCTCGGTGATGGCCTGGGCGATCTCCTCCTGGATGGCGAAGACATCGTCCATAACACGATCGAACTTCTCCGACCACAGCTGGTATCCGTCCTTGGTATTGGTCAACTGGACTATGATTCGAACACGGCTTCCGGACTTGCGCACACTTCCTTCGAGGACCGCACCGACTTTCAGCTTTTCTCCGATGACACGAATATCTTGCGCCCGTCCTTTGAATCCAAATGCAGAGGTTCGGGAAGCCACTTTCAGCCCCTCGACCTGGGCCAAGGCGTTGATGAGTTCCTCGGCCAAACCATCGCTGAAGTATTCATTCTCTGGATCCGCGCTCAGATTAAGGAAAGGGAGCACGGCTATGGATGGTGGGCCAGAGCCAGTGTCGGAGGTCTTCCCGAATCTCTCGATATCTCGTCTGAGCTCCTGCGTTGACTGGTAGCGATCTTGGACATCTTTGCTGAGAGCCTTTAAGACTATCTGCTCAAGCTCGGGTGGCACCTCGGGATTAACGGTCGCTGGAGCTATGGGCGTGGAGTTGAGGGTCTGATTCAGGATCTGGACGGCTGTTTCTCCCTGAAATGGTGGCCTACCTGTTATCAGTTCGTACAGGACCGCACCCATCGAGAAGACATCGGTCCGGACATCGATTCCCTGGCCGAGAGCTTGTTCTGGAGACATGTAGGAAATCGTTCCCATCGGCGTGCTGGGAACGGTCAACCTCGTAGCAACCTCGGCACCGCTCTCCAGGCCCGTCAACTTGGCGATTCCAAAGTCCAGGACCTTCACCTTTCCCTCGGGCGTGATCTTTATGTTGGCGGGTTTGAGATCCCGATGAATGATCCCTTTCTCATGAGCTGCCTCCAGTGCCTCGGCCATTTGAAGGGCAATCTTCAGGCTCTCCTCCAGGGGAATAGCTCCTTTGCTAACTCGCTCTGCCAGTGTTGCCCCTTCCACCAGTTCCAAGACCAAAGCGTGCTTGTTGTCGGAATCTTCCAGACCATAGATGGAGGCGATATTGGGATGATTCAGCGACGCCAGCACCTGGGCTTCACGGGAGAAGCGGGCCATGCGCTCCCGGTCCGAGGCGAACGCTTCCGGTAGGACCTTGAGGGCGACATCCCGGTTGAGCTTGGTATCGGTGGCGCGGTATACCTCTCCCATCCCTCCTTCGCCGAGCTTGTCAGTGATCTTGTAGTGGGCGATGTTCTGGTCGATCAAAGTAGTGTCTGTCAGTTATTCGTCGGTGCCTGCGGCTTGAAGTCTTCAAACCAGTTGAGGATCACCTGGATGGGTCCCAACTCCTGTTCCTGCATTTCGTTTAACAGAAATTTTCGGCCATCGCCTGTCACACTGTATTGGTTCCAAAAGCAATTAAACGGGTTGTCCGTCTGAAACAGCACCTTGGGGGTACCCGTCTGCAAAGTGGACTGCGCGACTACGGCGGCGGACATGAGACTTCCGTCTGGTTGAAGGTAGAATAATTCCTTCCCGTCCCTCCTCCAGTAGGCCTGACAGCCGCCTGCTCCAGACACCTGAATTCGTTTCGAAAAGTCGGGGAAAGTGGCGATGTAAACTTCGTTTCTCCCCGACTCATCGGAGTTGTATGCAATCCATTTGTCGTCTGGAGAAACTCGGAAACAGTCTGTGCCAATGTTCGCTTTTTCAAGAAGCAGGTCTGGCTTCCTTCGCCCTTCTTCGCTCACAAGCAAGGCATAAACCGAGGGCTGGATCTTCGGGTTCACGGAGAGGAAAACAAGGCGTCCGTCGCCGGCCCAGGTCTTGGGCCAGTTATTATCGGCGGATTCAAACAGAAGCTCCGCCTCGCTGCCACCCAGGCTCTTCTGAAAAAGGCTGGAACGGCCATTCCGAAGGGAGGAGAACGCAAGTCGGCGTCCGTCAGGGGACCAGACAAAATCCCCAGGGCCGTCAAACGTGAATCGAGAGAAAACGCCTGTTGAAAGTTCGAGCAACCAAATATCTGATCTCCGGGCTCCGTCCTGTCGGTGGACTGCTATCCTCTTTTCATCCGGCGAAAGAGCAACCTGGCCGTAAGACCCGGGTTCACCCACGGTTTCTAACAGCTTCCCCGATCGATCCCGCCAGACGAGCTGACTCTTGAAGCGAGCGGTTTGGTACGTCAAGACACCGTTCTCTGAAACGGAGAAGAGAGAGGCGTCTCCTGTTTTGGCGATGCGAAAGGGTTCGCCAAACACTTCCAGCCGATCAACATCAAAGTGTTGGGCCATCAGGGTCCCTTCACGAACAAAGAGCAGATAGCCAGGGGGCGAATACGCCTTGACGAAATCGCTCACCAGAAACCGCTGTTCACCGGTGTCTAGAGATCCGACGTAGGTGCCTCTATCCTCTGCTCGCTCGGCAAAGACGAAATACAGAAAATGGCGCCCATCAGGTAGGAACAGAGGGTTTCGATGGCCTCTTTCTTGTCGTGACTGGTTGAGCCGGGTGATGGCTGTTGCCTCACCTCCACCGGCTAAGACACGGTAGATGGGCCCTGTGCCGAAAGGAGCGAAGAGGATTGTTCCCTGCCGGTTCCAAGTCCCTCCGCGTCCCCGGGGAGCGTCAGCGAGGGAGATCGCGGGTCCACCCGAAGAATCGATCTTCTTCAGTTTACGGTCGGCAAAGAATCCAATGAAGCGGGAGTCTGGAGACCAAAAGGGTTGCTTGCCTTGCCCCATTCCCTCTAGTCTCTTGGCGACTGGGGAATCCATCTTGCGTACCCAGTACGACCCCTCACCAGCATCTTCCAAGCCGGCGAAAAGAATCTGACTGCCATCGGGCGAAATAGTGGGAAGAGCAATCTGGGATACATTCTCTGGTAGCGAAATGGGAAGGTGGACTTTGCCCACTGTCTCGGGCGCCTCGTCGCCGTCAACTAGAGCCAGTGTCATCGCAACGATTACCATGATGCCAAACAGGGCCCATGGAAGGATTTGTCGCCAGGACGATCTGGGCGGGGGTGCTTCAACTCCCGGAGGGGTGACAGCAAAAGGCTCACTCAGAGCCTCGCTGACTTCGATCCGGGCGTCGCCAATATGCTGGAGCCGTTCATGCGAATCTTTCTGCAAGCATCGCCGGAGTAGATCCCGGATTCTCCAAGGTGTTTTCTCAGGTAGTGCTTCCCAGTCTGGCTCCTTTTGAAGAACCTTGGCAATGCAGTCGGAGATCGTCTCTCCACCAAACTCCTGTTCTCCCGTCAGACACTCCAGCAGCACGCAGCCAAAGGCCCAGATATCAGTTCTCTTGTCTACGGGCTTACCACGGGCCTGCTCGGGGCTCATGTAGGCTGCTGTTCCCAGAATCACGCCCGTCGAAGTCATCCCGTCCGTTCGCGTGGGTGAGTGGGAGATGTCGGCAGCAGGGATCTCGCCCTCTAATGCCTTGGCTAGACCAAAGTCCAGAATCTTGACCTTACCCTCGGGAGTGATATTGACGTTGGCAGGCTTCCGGTCCCGGTGGATCACTCCACTCTCGTGTGCGGCCTCCAGGCCCTCGGCAATCTGGCGACAGACTTCTAGAGCCTCCTCAACGGGCAGGGGTCCCTTGGCTAGACGCTGAGCCAGGGTTTCCCCCTCCACCAATTCCATCGCAAGAAAATGAACTTCATCCGAGTGCTCAAAGCTGTGTATGGCGGCGATGTTGGGATGATTCAGTGATGCCAGCAACTGAGCCTCTCGCTGGAACCTGGCCAGCCTCTCAGTATCCTGGGTGAATCGCTCCGGCAGGACCTTGATGGCGACTTCGCGCTTCAGAGTGGTGTCCTCGGCCCGATACACCTCACCCATGCCGCCCTCACCGAGCTTCTCCAGGATGCGGTAGTGCGAGATGGTCTGGCCGATCACCGCGGGCCTCCGAGTTGCAAGGGAACCTATCTCGGAAATACTAGAGCCTTGGATCTGGAAGGGCAATCCAAGAGGAATGGTTTATACAACAGAGACAGTTGTTGGCTCGAAGCTTCAGTTCCGATTGCGTCAGGGGTCCAATCCCAAGGCCATCGTGTTGTCAACGGGGACCAGCCTACCCTCCACCGGTGCCCGGGGAGAGTCGGCGAACCAGAAACTGTAGATCCGGGCGTTCTTCAACTGGAACTTCAGGGCGATGGCACGCTTTTCAAACCTCCTATTGCCCCTCTCCTTCAGGATCTCACGAGGGTCGTTCCATCCGGCCGGGAAGTTGTCCGCAAAATTCTCGCCGTGTCTCCACCGCACCCGATGGGAAGTGGAGTCCCCTTGGAAGGGAACCGAGGCGTCGAGGCGAAACAGTCCCCTGGGTTCACTCCCCTTCTCGGCCAGCTTGGCCTCTACGTGCGTGTAATCCTGCAGCGCCTCCACCCGGATCTCCCCTTGCCGGGCGTCTGCGTTGATGTAGAGATGCTTCCCCAGGGGCCAGAAGGGGACGGTGACGAGGGCGCCGCCTTCCGGTCCGGCCTCCAGCGAGCAGAAGCCGTCGAGTCGGAGCGTGCCCGAGCCGCAGTATCGCTTGATTTCTGGACGAGGCGGGTCATCGTGTAACCTGGCATAGCCGAAATAGTGAAACCTCAGACGGTTCCCCATGAGAGCGATGCCACCCAACAAGCCTGCCATTCCTCCATCCCAGGAGCCCGGTGGACCCAGGGCCAGAAACGGTTCCCCCTGTCCCACGCGGGTCCATTGCCGGCCGTCTCGACTGAACGCCAACTGGGTGTGGATGGCCCCTTGAAGCTCGGGGTCCAGCGAGCCTACGCGCTGGTAGATCCAGGGACAGCCGATATAGCCTCCTGCATAAGCGAAGACCGGCATGGTGTAAACGTCTGCAGTAGCCCCGTCCTTCTCGCAGGTGCCGAACACAATCTCGGGTTCCGTCCATTGAATGCTAGAGCCGACCCGTCTGCCCTCACTCAGCAGAACCTTGCGCCAGCGCGTCGCCACGTTGGCTGGCGGATCCCAGAGCCTCAGATACACCAGGTACCGGTTCCGGAAGGGATCGTAGCTGGGGAGATTGCTCTCGAAGTCCACCTCCATTCGCTTCTGACGGGGCACCATCTCCCAGTCGAGTCCGTCCCGGGACCGCCAGACGGTGATCCTCCTGGGACGCGGATACTTGTTGATCGTCAGAGCGCCATAGGGATGTTCCGGCTGCTCGGGAGTGGCGAAAAAGGTCACATAGTAGTACTGGAAAAAGGGTCCGTTACCTTCATCGAAACGAAGCACCGGGTTGTGACGGGGCCGGCGATCGGGAGGTAGGGCCGGCCAGAGGGTCGCGGCGGATACGCTATCCACGTCCAGGGGCTTGAAACTGAGGCCGTCGGACGTCTCCAGGGCTAGAAGGAGTACCTTGCCATCATGGCTGGCCGAGCCGTAGGCGAGGAACCTCCCTCCATCGGGCGTGGGGAGCAACGCACGGATCTGAGGAATGCCGTAGAGGTTCTCTTCTAGAGAAAAGGAGACGGGCTTCTCATCCTTGCTGATGGAGTGGAGGCGCCGGGCAATACCTCTGCGCTCCAGTATGAACTCGTCATCGAGGAAGAGAATAGGCTGGCCTCCCACGAATCGGCCCGACTGACGACGCTGGTCCCATTCGCTCTGGGGTTGGGGGCTGCTGAAGGGAATCACGCGGTCCAGGACTCTGGAAGCGTCGTTCTCGAATCCGTCCTGGGTGCCGGCCCGGAGTGGCTGCACCCAGAACATGACGGCCATCGAAGCCGTCAGCAAGTTTGTGGATCTCATGGGTTCTCCTCAGGTACCCACGACTCGACTTGTGGTGGCTGAGCCCCGCAAGGCTGTGGTTGGGCTTCCCACCGGTGGTCCGATACACATCTCCCATGCCCCTTCGCCGATCTTCTCGGTGATTTGGTGGATTGGCCTATCAATGTTGGCCTCTTCCAGACCACGGAGTAGCCTTCCCTGCGAATACTAGATCGTTTGATCTGGAACGGCAATCTGAGAGGATGGCGTATATGTAAATCTTGGGCGAAAAGAGCAATTAGGCTCGTAGATTCTCTGTCTCCATCGTTAGTAGCTGCAATGGACCCCTGTAAGGACCCCCTGGACCTAGAGATAGGCAATGCAGTCATTTGGCGAGGCGAAGGGATGCGCAACGAGAATGGCATCCGGAGTGGCTCAGGAACACTTGACGCTGTTGGGACCTTTGGTTCACGGGGTGCCTTTCACCCTACGCCCAGCGTAACCTGGTGGCGATGTTACCCGTTGATTTCAGAATCCACCGGATTCGCCACTCCGGTTCACGTAGAGGTTAGGCGTCACGTCGACCTCTGATACGACGAACAAGATTCAAACTACCGAAGAGTCCTAACAACGGAAGCCCAATCCAGATGAATTCGTTGAGGAGGATACGTATGGCGGGACCGTTGATAAAGGCCGAAATGCTCAGGGGCGATGTGGCTAAGGGGCGCCAGGGGGCAAAATATCGGGTGTGATCGAACGGGATGAAGAAGCCAACTCCTAGCCCGGCATCTGTGAATGTGTCGATCACCCCATGAGATAGAGTCGCAACGAACGACAAGCCGACCAGTATCCACCATGCTCCTTGGAAGGCGTTCACTTTCGGAAAGGCGACAAGTGGGGTGATAATCGCCGCGATGGTGGCGAAGAGTATCGAGTGAGTAAACCCGCGATGTCCGAGTGCGTCGGCATATGAAATCCCGAAACGAAATCCGATGACATCCAGATCGGGAATCATTGCCAGTGTCGCTAGAACGAGTGCAAGCCGCGTCCGTGAGAGCTCTTTGGGTCCGATTGTTGATAAAGCACTTGCAGCGATCGCATGGCTGATGATTGTCGCCAATGTGGGAAGATCTCTTGGTCACGCCAGTAACGTTAAGGATTGTATCCGCTGTGCTTGACGCCTCTGTGGTTGGAGTCAGCAGATGAGTTGTCAATCCCGTTGGACTGAGTCGCAAGTATCCTTCTATGAGGATGTTTAGAGGTTAGCGTTTGGGGAGGGAAAAAGAAAGCTGAGAAGCTGCCCCCGGAACTCTGATTCCTTCAAGGAAGCTGACATGGATGAGGGACTTCAGGAGCGTGAGGAAAAGTTAAAGAAGTTCGGATTCGAGATCAGGCCGTTTCGCTCAGTATGGAAGATCACCAGCATAGACGATACCGATATTCCGAAGGCAGCAGGATTCGCTTCCAAAGAAGAAGCGTTCCGATCAGAACAGGCTGATGTGCTTCTTCGAGCGGCTAGCCTTCTCCAAAGGAACATCTGGCTGGGTGATTGGAGGCTGTGACGGTGCGTGGCTAACAAGATGCCCGCAAGAAGGAAAGAATTGTAAGAGCCTAGATCTGACAGTACAAACAGTGTCAGAATAGATCGCCCCTGACCGGCTGCTTCCGGTAGAGTAAGGATGTGGCGCGGTGGTCTAAGGTTCGGCCTATCTGTTGCCGCCCCTTTCGTCTGGCGGTGCCTCAATAGCCGGACCATCACTCCGTTTCCACATCCTCCTCATCGAACCGGACAGGCGGAGCTACCGCATCCGGCTCTCGGACAAGACTCACGCCTTCACCCACGGCTCGCCGCGCCCAAGTTGGGTCAGGCGCACGAGCTCAAAGTGCCCGTAGAGGTGCGAGAGTGGATACGTCCCGCCCCTGCGTCCCCTGACCTGGTACTTGTGGCGCTGCCACCGGCGAAACCGCGGAGCGGTGTAGTTGTCCAGCGCCCGGTAGGCTCGGCTGGTCGTCCCTACCCGAGAGTAGTTCGCCCAGCCGCGCAGGGCGCGGTTCAACTGCTGCACCAACTCCGTGGTCTGACGCCAGTTCACCCAGCCACCGCTGAAGCGATAGCTGGGCTCAGCCTTCGCTTTCGCGTGCAATGCCCTCTGTAGTTTCTGAACCCTTTTCGGAGTTGATAGGTTGCCCAATCTCCTGGTCCCCTCACTACGTCCTGCATTCGTCTTGAACTAAGGCTCCTTCCCTCCACCGGCATTACCCGGCTTCCTCAGTACTACGGGCCTCTCCGCCACCCCCAGGCGCCCGGCCTGTCCCTCACGGGCTTCCGGTTGGCCATCCCTGACCACGCCCAGGGGCTTCCCGTGTTGCGTGCGCTTCCCTGGTGTACATGCTGTCGCCACTACCCCGGCGCAGCGACTGGGTGCCTACTTCGCCCACTTCCCCAGCCGTATCAGCCTTCCCCGGTCTAGGAGCCGGGTCGGCCTGCGCATCGTCCTTTTCGAGGCTTGCTCAGCGTTCACTCGCGTTACGGCCTGCACACTCGCGCGGTCACCAATTCGTGACTCGCTTCACCAGAGGCTTCAACCATTTCGTTACCTCCATAGTTGCTCCGGTTGCTTCCGGCTGGAGCGGTTGCCGGGTGGGGCTTTCACCCACTGGGAAAAGCGCCGCCTTACCACGGCGCACCCTAGAAGCAGCCAGTCAGATTCTCTCTGGAAACGTCGAATGAACGACCGCTAACGGGGTCAGAGCAGTCATTCCGTACAGACCAAGGAGTCAAGCGACCACGAAAAGGTGGTGGCCGAAAAGAAGGGGTTGCCTTTTCGAGAAGCAAGGACAAGGATGGCAGTTTCAAGCACACGACCAGCCTCGCAGGGAGCAACATTCCGATTGTCAGCGAGGAGATAGGAGTTTCCTTTTTTTGGCGTCGGGTATGGGTTGCCATTTTTTGCATGACTGGGGATGAAAAAAAGGGTCGACGAGGGACGTGGGGGCGCCGCAGATCGGAGGTGAAAGAGAAGGTGGGTTGAAATAGCGTGATGGGGGCGTCCAGACCGAGTTGTGGTTGGAGGAAGGGAAAAATCAGGGTAGAAAGGATACACCGGTATTGGATCCGGCCTGGGCGCCGGGGCGGTTCAGTCTTCCCAAATCGGGACGTCGTCCCAGAAGAGCGCGTCGCTGGAGGCTCGGAAGGCTTGAGCCTGTTGGGGCGAAAGCGAAGCCAGGAAGCTCTCGAGTTTTTGAGGGAAGAGTCGGGGTGGGGGAGCGCGTTGGGTCTGCTGCCAGAGCTCGAGATGTTGGAGGATTTGTCGAATCACGCTCGGTTGTTCGATCACCGCGATGATTTCAAGCGGGTGGCCACATTGGGGACATTCCAAAGCGTCGACTTCATACACTTTGCGGAGCAACCTGGCCCAGCTGCGACGTCGCTGCTGGGAGAAGTGCTCGGCGGCTGAGGGCTCCTCCGAGTCCGACGCCGGGGCGGCAGTGTTGACAGGGGCCCGGCTGGCGGCTCGGCGCCGTTTCCCTCGCGAGGCATTCGAATAACGGCCATAATAACGGGCGATCTGTTCTCCCGGATCTGGAATATGCGAGGTCACCAGCGCGATCCAGTCCAGGGCATCCAGGCAGCGGCGGACGCCTTTGGCGGTGCGGTATTCGATCCGACCCTGCTCGGGATCGTAGTGCAGTCGGCTGGTGGCGAAACTGGGACGGAGGATATAGGCGGCCAGACGCTCCAGGGCAGGACGCTCGTCGGTCTCGATGGGCCGGCCGCGATAGACGCCAAAGCCGCTGGGGTGCCAGGCGCGCAGCTTCTGGGCAAAGTCCCGACTCAGACGGCGCTGCTCGACCATCATCTCCAAGACCTGATGCTGAAAAAGACGAGTGAGGACCTCAGAATCCACTTCGCCCATCGACTCCGAGCGGCCCTCGGGTGTCCAAGCAGAATCGCTGGCGAGCAGATGAAGATGGGGATGACTATTGAGCGCGTCGCCATAGGTCTGGATCGCCACCACCGCCCCTGGAACGGAGCCTTTGCCGAGCACCGCCTCGGCGTATTGGCGCAGGCTGATCCAGGCACAGCGACTGAGTTGGCCCAACAACTTACGATCTTTTCGAAAGGCCGGGCGCAAGACGCGGGGAATAGTCCAGACGTACTGGCGATGATCGACCGGTTCCAGGACTGCTTCGGTCACCCACTCGACAAAAGCGGCCACCCGCTTGCTTTGGCATGAAGGACAAAAATATCTCGTCTTGCAAGAAAACGCTAAGAGCGCCTGGTGCGAACAGCGGTCACATTTCAGACGGGCAAAACCATGGCGCAAGAGGCCACACTCCAAGAAGCGGTCGACGGTCTTGCCCACTACCGGCCGCCAGGGTCCATACTCGGCTTCATAGAAAAAGGGGTAACTCTCCTTGAACTCGTCCCAGTAGTCCTGCAAACATCGGTAGAAGGGGGTGCTCTCAGGATCGCGGGGCCGGTAGCTGCCGAGGGACATCAACTACCGGAAACGCTGGCAGGGCCAAAGCTACGAGGTCAGTTTGGTCTGGGCGCCGTGACCTAGAGGCGGTGCGGCACGACGTGTCCGAGGGGCTGGTCTCGGTAGAGCCAGCCCGCCATGCCTACAGAGTCGTCATTGGGATGGCAGTCTGGAGGAGGCAATGGGTGTGATCTTCACGTACGATGAGGCCTAGCGTCGCAACGCGACATCGGCCACAGCTCAGGAGGGCGCCCGTATGACCCAACCGATCAAGTACGGCATGTTCGTTATGCCGTACCACTACCCCGACAAACCGTTGTCTCAGTGTTACGATGAAGACCTGGAGTCGGTCGTACTCTGCGACCAGCTGGGATTCAGCGAGTTCTGGATTGGCGAGCACCATACGATCCTGCGCGAATCCATTCCACTGCCCGAGGCGTTTATCGCCCGTGCCCTGCCGGAGACCGAGAACATCCGCCTCGGCGCTGCACCTACGTGTTTGAACCAGCACAACCCGGCGGCTGTCGCCACGCGCCTGGGCTTCCTCGACCACCTGACCAAGGGCCGCCTGAACCTGTGCTTCGGGCCCGGCAGCACCGCATCAGACATGGAGCTTTTCGGCCTCGATTTCAAAGCTGCTTCCGCCATGACCAGGGAGGCGATCGACATGATTCTCACCCTCTGGTCCACCGAGCCTCCGTATGACATCGAGGGGGAGTTCTGGCATATCAATATGACGCAGCAGTTTTCCGAGGACATCGGCTTCGGTTACATTCACAAGCCCTACCAGCAGCCGCATCCGCCGATTGCGATGCCGGCCATGTCGCGCAACTCAGGCAGCATGAAGACCGCCGGAAAATACGGCTTTCAACCGTTCGCGGCCGCCCTGGTAACGGCGAACCGGATCGGCGCTTTCTGGGATACCTACGCCGAAGCCGCGCACGAGGCGGGCAGGACGCCCGAACGCGCCAATTTCAAGGTCTGCCGCGCCATCTTCCTCGCCGACACCACGAAGGAAGCGCAGGACCGGGCCAGGAACAATTCGATGGGAGAGAATTTCGATTACATCGGCAGGGTCCTCGACAGAGGCCTGGGGCGGGACATCTACAAGCGCGACGAGTCCATGAGCGACGCGGAGATCGACATGGACTACTTCATGAAGGAACTCATCATCGCTGGCGACGTAGACGAGGTTCTGCGGCGGCTCTTGGAAATGAGGGAGGAGACTGGACCGTTCGGGACTCTGATTTCCATGGGCTACGACTGGGATGACAGGGAGGCGTGGATCCGCAACAACGAGCTTTTCGCCAGGGAATTGATGCCGGCTTTGAACAAGGCAGTGGGGGCTGAAAGCGAATGAGAAATCGACTCAGAACCCTGTTGGCGGACGGCCAGCCGTGCATTGGCGCGCAGATGCGGTCGGGTTCGCCCGCCCTTGCCGAACTGTTCGGTTGCGCCGGCTTCGACTACCTGGTCTTCGATGCCGAGCACGCGCCGCAGACGCCGCCCATGATCCTTGCCCAGATTCAGGCCCTAGCGTCCACGTCGGCGACGCCCATAGTCCGCGTCCCTGGCAACGATCCCTCCCAGTTCGGCATCTACCTGGACATGGGGGCCGGCGGCATTCTCGCACCGCTCGTAAAAACGCCCGAGGAGGTGGAAGCCGGCGCCCGGGCCTGTCGTTACCCTCCGGTCGGCAACAGAGGCTATGGGCCCGACCGCGCCGCCCGCTACGGCTTCGATGCCGACTATTTCGACGAGGCCAACGACAACGTGCTCTACATGGCAATCATTGAGACCGCCGAGGCCGTGGATGCCATCGACGAGATCATGGCGGTGGACGGTCTGGACACCTATTTCGTCGGCCCATTCGATCTGTCCATATCCCTGGGCGTGCCGCGGCAGTTCGACCATCCCCGCTTCGTAGCGGCGGTGGAGAAGGTGTTGGCAGCCGCGCAAAGGGCGGGGAAGCCGGCCGGCGTCAACCCAGATGTTGGGGAGGACGCCACCGCGAGCCTGGCGGAGCCGCTCAGGAGAGGGTATCAGATGGTCCTGGTGGACGGCGACGTATGGATGCTCGAGGCGGCAACGCGCAACGTGATTGGCGCGTTTTCCGAGGCAAAGACAGGCGCATCGCGCTGACGTAGATGCGCCTGCTTTCCCCGTCTAAACAGGAAACCATGTTATGCCTCGTCTGAGCATTCTGTACATGCCCGAACCGACCACCGACCCCTACTGGCGCGACGACCTTATCGCACAACTGGGCGATCGGCACGCTTTCTCCGAGATCGATTTCACCCAACCGCTGGCGCCGCAGTTCAAGGGAATCGACGTGGTTGTAGATATGGGCGGGTCGGTGGGAACGCGTGAGATGATGGATGCTGCAGTGGACGCGAAACTTTGGGCAGTAGCCGGCACCGGTCTGGATCACGTGGACGTCGACTACTTGAAGGCCCGGGGATTCATGGTGACGCACTGTCCTGGTCCCATGAGTGCGGTCGCATTGGCGGAATGCGCGATGATGTTCATGGGCATGCTGGTCCGTCAGTACAAAAAAAGCCAGGCGTTTTTCCGGCAGCGCATGTGTTATGTGCCCATGGTCGGCGATCTTGAAGGAATGAGTCTCCTGATCCTGGGATTCGGGGCCAGTGGTCGGGCACTGGCCAGGCGTGCCAGGGCGTTCGATATGCAGGTGTGGGGTATCGACGTCCGTCCGGTCGAGGCGGAAGTGCTCGACGAGTTGCAGCCGGATTTCGTCGGTACGCCGGACGATCTGGACCGACTGCTGGTCGCATGCGATTTCCTGTCACTACATCTGCATCTGCACAAAGAGACGCAGAACATCATCGATGCGCGACGGCTTGGGCTGATGAAGCAGTCGGCCTGTTTCATCAATGTGGCGCGCGGCAAACTGGTCGACAACGAAGCGCTCTATGCGGCTCTGTTGAATGGCCGACTGGCCGGCGCCGGCATCGACGTGTTCGCCACCGAGCCGGAGGATCCCGACCATCCGGTCTTTCGGCTACCTAATGTAGTGGTTTCGCCGCATATTGCCGGCGAAACGCGCGGGACGGCGCGCAAAAGAAACGCATCCATAGTCGAAAATATCGACCGACTGGCAACAGGCCGTGAGCTGCTCTATCGGGTGGATGTCGAGAAGCCGAAGTAGGAAGCTACTCAAATGAACGTAAAACCTGACCTGCTCACCTTTCATGACGGCTCAACCGTCGACGCCGCTTCCTGGCCTCGTCGGCGCAAAGAGCTTGCCGACGCGATCATCCCGCACGAATTCGGCGGCATGCCGCCGGCGCACGAAAGCGTCGCCATCATCCGGCGCGCCACCAGCAGGGTGCGTCAATGGCAAGGCATCCAGTACTGCACCTACGAAATCCGAACCCAGTTTCCCGGCGGCGGTGAAATTTCCCTGACCCTCTCGCTGTGGAAGCCACCCGGCGACGGGCCTTTTTCTGTGCTCCTCGATGCCGACGGCTGCTGGCGCTACTTCAACGACGACGTTATTTACAAGGTGCTGGAGCGCGGCTATATTGCCGCCAGCCTAGACCGCACCGAGGCCGCCGCCGACAATCCAGCTATCGTGTCCGCGAAAGTGAACAAGAAGCCGCCGCTCGTCGCGGCAAGTCATGATGAAGGAAGGATCTTCTTCTGCGGAAGCCTACGTCCAGACCATCCTCGCGGCTTATCTGAAGCTGCCCGAGACCCCGACGCGAGCCCGTCGCCTCGACCACCAGTTGGCGCTGGAACTCTATACCCGTCAAGTGGGCCGATCCGTCGTCCTCAACGCGCTGCTTCTGGCTACCGCTCGCCGCCTTGCCCGACCTCCAGAAGCTCCCCGGCTCCCACCCATTCGATCTCTCCACTACTTTGTCCCGGTCATTGAGGAGATCCTCAACAACCCTCTCCCCACCGGCTACCTAGAGTATCTTGCCCGCAAAGTCCACTCCCTCTCTCTTCGGAAATAGGCCTCTGCACTCAACCTGTTCGATCCTTTTGCTTCTCACTCCTATCCGGCATCTGTTCAAAAAACGTCACTTCCTCATGATCGCCAACACCCGGTTGCAGGACGAGTACAACAAGGTGGTGGCACAGAGCGACATCATCCTTTGTCTCTTTGCGACGAAGATGGGTAAGTATACCGAAGAGGAGTTCGAAGTCGCCCACGCTCATTTCAAAGAAGCGGGGAAGCCAAAGTATATTTACACGTTTTTTAAAGAGGTGCAGGTAAGTGCATCCGATATGGGTATTGTGGAAGATCTAGTCAGTCTGAAGGACTTTAGGGAGAAGTTGGATGAACTGGGTCACTTCTATACCTCGTATAAGTCCATTGAGGATTTGAACAGACAACTCAAGAATCAGTTGGATAGGATCATCGAAGACATGCGGTGAGCGAAATCGCAGAGGTCACCAGTGGTATCGAGACCGTGGGCGACGGCGGATTTCAGCTCAAACTGACCCGGAAGCTGGATCGTTTGATGCGCAAGCCTACAGTCGACAGCTGGGGGCCGGACCAGATCGCCGCAATTGGTGATTGCCTTCGAGTCGAACGGGAGGAAGGACAGGGATTTCTCCCATCGGCTGGCACTGTCCAAACTTTCTTCCTTAGCGAGGCGGACAGCAATCCGGCTAGATCTTCCAGCGATGGATTTGTCATACGCAGCGCTGCGGCAGGCTGCTGCATCTCTGGCTGGGGCACCTCCTGAGATCCGGAATCCAGACCACCGCCGTTGCGTGTTCATCGCATACCTTCGCTCACACTCCGAAATCGCGGAGTTGCTCTTGAGGGAAGCTGCAGTCGGCGGGCCAGGGGCAGCATTTTTCGCCCATTCCTTGACCGGCGTTGTTGAAGGCACAGCAGCAGCTGGGGGCGGGATTGATCCTTTGTGTATGCCGCCGTTATAAGGGTAGGGGCTTGAAACTGCCATCCGTGTCCTTGTTTCTCGAAAAGGCGACCCTCTGCGCGGAATGACTGCTTACGGGCCCGTTAGCGGTCGTTCATTCGACGTTTCCGTGGAGAATCTGGATGGCGGCTTATAGGCGAAAGCAGCCGGTCAGGGGCGCTCTATTCTGACACTGTTTGTACGGTCGGATCTCGGCTATTACAGATATGTGTGCGTGACCTAATCCCCGGTACCCTCCATATAAGGCACTCCCGACTTTGAGGGGGTGGCGGGGGTGTCTGGGCAACTAGCGGAACACCGAACCTGTCCCGGTATGTCCCGCTAAGCTTGCCAGCTGGGTTCGGCTGCAGGCCCTGAGAACTGGGGATCTGGCCCATGACTATGGGGAACCGGGACGATCGAGGAAAGTCGTGAGATGTGCGTGGTGTCATTTCTGAGGTTGCTCGCTACTTGGTAGCAGAGCTTTGGGGGAGTCTACCCGCAGACAAGCGCGATGGGATTGCAAGCCGTTCAAGGGTTCTCCATCACCCGTCGATAGCTGTACACGATCCCTGTGACGCTGGGGGATTGCTCGAATGCCTGGATAAGCCTCTCTCGCACCTCGGCATCCTGCGAGCCTTTGCCATAGCTGGGGTGGGCGAAACTGAGATTGAAGTTGCGGGGCTCTAGATAGAGACCAACTCCATACCGCTGGCAGAGAGGTCCATAGTCGTCCCGCACGGCCTCTTCAATCGGTGGAAGTCCTACCCCTTCTTCCTGATTGTGGATGTAGCCCATCGCTCTTTGGGCACGCCTGGGATAGCGGGCTCTTTCATTCGTGATATGACCGATGAACAGGCCGTCGATGATCCCTTCGGAAACCCAGTGCCGCCACTGCAGCTTCATATTGCCGAAGGGAGGACCGATATAGTCTCCCTGGGCCACACCGATGGAAAGGGTCTGTCCCTTGCTCTGAACGTGCTTCTTGACCTCGCTCAGAAAGCTGGTGAAATACTCGCCTCTGAGGTCTCTCCACTTCTCCAGGTCGAAACTGGTCAGAAGGATGTTCCTTCCATATCTCCGCTGAAACTCCTCTACCACCGGTCGATTGAACCCGAACTGGTCGGCATGCTCTGCCGGAGGGGCATGGGAACGGACGCTCAGGAAGACCCCATCGAAATCGAAAGGGTCGGAAAAGGCACGGATCACGTCCAGCATGTAGCGCCTCACCTCGGGATAGGCCCACTCCAGTACGCCCCAATGGTACTGCCGCTGGTTCGGAGTGAGGGATCGATCGCAGGAGAGGTATTGAGGGTTGTCGCGAGTAAAATGGGACTGCCAGGAAAAGAAGTGGTTGTCCGCATAGAGGACCTCGTGAGGACATCCCTCGTCGAAGATGGTGATCCACATGTCGACTTTCATGCCCTGCTGGTGAATCGCCTCGACGGCGACCTTCAGCAGTCCCTCATCCCAGGCTCGCTTCGAGACCTTCGACCATTCCTGGGCGTAGGGGTTGTTGTAAGCGGGCTTGAGCTCGTGGAAGAGGACGATGCGAAAGTCATCGACCCGGAACAAGACCTTGGTGACTCCTCGGGACTTCCAGATCAGGGCAGCCTCGCGGACCTTCTGCGGAGTGTCCAGCTGGGCGGTTCCCTCTCCTCGGTGCTGCCAAATGACATCACCCCAACTCAGGATCATGACCTTTTCCTTGGCGTGGGATGGGAGCACGAGAAGGGCACACACGGAGGCTAGAAATAGGCTTCTGTGTATCATTTCCGAACTCTAGTCGGCGGCTGAGCCCTCGTCAACCTCGGGACTCATTGTGGCTGACCAGGAATTTGGATGGCCGTTGCCCGGGCTCATCCCCCTTATGCCGAGTTTTGGCATATTCTATTCCTTCTCTTCCGATTTCGGATATTTGCTGACCACATTCCGCAGCGAAACCGTCGCTGATTTCGGGTCACCCGAGTCAACATCGCGTTCCATGAATGTGGCCATCAGAATTTCCTGGGCCTCTCTGCGAGAACGGTCGTAGATAATATAGATGGTTCCGTCCGCACGTTGCTGGCCATCCGGATAGGAAACGCTCATTCTTTCATCCAGCAACAATCCATTCGACCATGACTCACCGTCGTCTTTTGATAAATAGGCGGTTAAGTGTGATCGCTTTGTTTTTTCTTGAATTGGGCCATGTTTAACCAGCAATAAATTGCCTGATTTGAGACGCCTGATGAAGAAACGTGCTACAGGGTGTTGGATTGAAGACGGCGTTAGATCACTCCAACTTGCACCACGATCGATTGAAACACTCTCACCGATCCCATATAACGTTCGAACCAGCATCCATAATGAACCATTTTTTCGTTCAACAATCATAGGTTCATCGCAATTGCGGTAATCTTTTGGCACATTGCAGGCACCCTTCAGATGAAATGTTTTGCCGTTGTCTGTGGACACGACAGCTTTCGAACCGTTATCCGTATGCCAGTTCGCTACGGGAAACATCCACTCGCCTGATGAAAGCACTGTTGGCTTGCACATCATAATTCCATCATAAAGCCGCCGAGGTTGTGACCACTGGCTATCATCTTTATCAGGATCGTTACGGGTCATCGCCCAAACACCCCAGGCTGAACCTTTGTGATCGATTGCCTGTGCCCAGAATGACCAGAGTTTGCCATCGGGATCAATCCATAGTTCTGGATCGAACGCACGCACGGGACCGTCCCCGTCGGGATCAATAACAAGCGTTTCTGTCCATGTCTGCCCGTGATCACCACTTGTGGCAATGACAACATAATTATTATGATCTTCATCAGGCGTTTTGCCGGCATACCATGTCGCCCACAGCCGACCTCCGGGACTGACAGCTAGGCTCGGAATGCCCTGAAATTGTCGATCTACTAGCGCATGATTATTACCTGGCTCGCCTATGAATTGGGGTGGTTTTAGATAGGTCATGTCATCAGCAGAGCCACACATGGTAAGTGCTGTGCAAAGCAGGATCGATGAAACCAGTTTCCATTGATTGCATACAATCATTTTATTCTCCACGAAACATTAGATTCTTGATGATCATCAGATAATCATTCTTCTGTACCTGCTTCAACGATCCCATTTTTGGTGAATCGAGAAATTTAGGATTCGGGTAAGCGAGTGCTCGCACCTGCGCCAACTTCGCTACATCGAGATAATGTCCGTCCGCGGTTTCAGTTGCGCTATCTAGCTAATCCATACGGTTGATACCAACCAATACCGATGATACTTGCGGAAATGAACAATGCAAATTTCGTTGCCAGCAATGAAAGCGTTGGGCTGACATCATCAAGCAATTCCTGCAATGGCTTTGTCAACTCAACGCGAGCGGTTGAGAAATCTCCCAACAGAACGCCCTATCAGCAGGCACATTGCCGGACACAAATCCGCCTGTGGCGTTTCGATTTCGACGCGGGAGTGCTACTTTTGTGCTCGAATGGCCCGGCAGCGGAGTCGGGGGAAGGTCATCTGGGAAATGCCGGTTGACTGGTCTCCAAGAATCGATGAGCCCAATCGAGGATTATACAAAGGACTCTGTATTCAAAGAGCAGCCGACAGCCTGGTAACAGCCCATTGGGACAGGACACATGAGCAAACTGGAACTCATTGACAGCGATGTCATCTACATGAATCCCGATCCGGCGCATTATCATGTGTCCGCCTTCTATCCCCGTCCGCTGCAGCTCTCCCAGAAAGAGTTCATCTGTACCTACTCGCGTGGCGCCGGCATGTGCGCCCCAGATGTGAACATCGCCCTGACACGCTCACTGGACAGCGGAGTGACTTGGAAGCACGAGAAGTTCCTGCACGACCACACTGGGGATGATCGGCCCTACTCGTACTGCGACGGCATGATCTCCATGATGGGCGACGGGCGAATTGTCGTGATCGCGATGCGGGCTGACCGATCAGACCCGCACATGCCGTTCGTGAGCGAAACCGGGGGCCTACTTGCAAATCAACCCGTTCTCTTCTTCTCATGGGATAACGGCCACACATGGACGGCTCCGCTTGCGGTCAAATTGCCGAAAAACCTGGTAGCGACGCCGGCGAATCCTGTCCTTGAACTTGAAGACGGGCGGTGGTTTGCTTCATTTGATCGATGGCATGGCTATGATGAGCCGAGGCCTGCGGGGCCCTACAAGGATCGTATGATCGGGCTGTTTTCAAGCGATCGTGGGCAGACGTGGGGGGATCTGGTCGTGATGGTGGACGGAGAACCTGACGGTCAGGATTTCTGGCACGGCAAGACCATTCAGCTCTCGGACGGAGGCCTTTACACTCTGTACCAGGCTGCCGACATGAACAACGAGAACGGTGAACGCGTTTTCCTTCCGCTGCATTGTGCCTTTGCCGATAGCACCGGGCGCAATTGGTCAAAACCCGCTCCAACGCTGATACCCGGGCAAACGAACTGGCCGGCTGAATTGCCGAACGGGAATCTGTGTGTCGTCTACTCCTACCGCGAGACGGAGCGACCGGGGTTCATGGCGGTGCTCTCGGAGGACGGCGGAATGACCTGGGACCTGGACAATCAAGTGCGTCTCTGGGATGCAACTGGCAACACACACCTGGGCATCAGCAGGCAGGATACGTTCCCGCGTAGCCGTGAAACGATGGCTTACGGTGCACCGGCACTCATGACAACACTGAACGGTGAACTGTACGCGGCTTGGTGGTGCACGTTTGCGAGTATTACACACACTCGCTGGGCACGATTGCGAACTGTTGCCTGAGCGTGCTTAGTGACCAACCGCGTGAGGTCAAGATACTCGCTGAGGCGCTCGTAGAGGAAACGCAGAGCACGCACTTCGTGGCCGAAACGTCCCTGCTCCTCTCCTCAATTGAGCTATGGAGGCCGCTTCTTGAGCGACCGCCATCACTTCCCATCGGGCCGGATGAAATACACGTACTCGTTGGTGTCACGTCCCTTGTAAACGATGCTGTAGACGATCATCAACTCGTTGGGGACGTCGTCGTCGTACTGGTTGATGATGCAGTTCTGACTGTACCCGTCAGGGTGCCCGATATCACCGCTGACAATGATCCCACTGCCCCACTTGATACCGTCGTCGGACTGGTAGAGAACAAAGCGGCGGCTGCCTTCTCCAACCTGGCCCGACCTTCCCTGTAGGTAGTACTTCCCACTGAGATAGGCAAGTTCGGGATCGCGAACCATCTTGTCCATATAGGCTCGCCTCTGTTCGCTCCAGGTGCGGCCCTCATCCTGACTGATGCAATAGTAGAAATGGTGCTCGTCCTTCTCCGTGTAGGCACCGGCCAGCAGGCGCCCATCCGCCATGAAAATCATGGTGCCGTACCATTTGTCGTCGTCCAGCGTCAGCGTGCTCCTCTTGTGCCAGCTGCGCCCGTCATCCTTGCTGACGTACAGCACATGGGGATGACCTGCGCCCTTGCCCCTGTCGATCATGACATAGTTGGTCTCGCCCACCACTGCCGTGGAACAGGGGGAGCCGACGAAATTACCGTCCATGGTCTCGTAATCCGTCCAGGTGGCGCCATCGTCGTAGCTTCTGATGACGCCGAGCTTGGTTCTGGTTTCCTCTCGTCGTCCAATCTTGAAGTGGCTCAGGAACAGTACGACGGTACCCTTCTCCGTGACCAGGCCCTCTTGCACCCAAACCGTGTTTTGCTGATCTCTTGCATACGCCTCAAAGGAGTATGGGAGCTTGTTGTACTTGTCCCAGGTCCTGCCGCGATCCTTGCTCACAGCATACTCACTCCAACCATCCAGATTGTGGTCGCTGGTGTTGGCATAGAAGGCCACGATGTTGCCGTTCGCGTACTCCATGCACACCGGGCCACCGTGGGAGCACCGCCCGGGAGCAGCGTTCTCGAAATCGGCAATGACGGTTCCGAAAATGTCATCTCCGAGCTTGGTTGAAGGGTCGTAGTCGTAGATCACGGCACCATCAATGGGTTCGTATTGGGTAATCTCGTCCTCTGACGCGGGATTCTGAGCGATCGCTACCAAGGAACAGAGCAGAAGGAACAGGAAAGCGATCATTGTAACTCTTCCTTTCATTGCCTTCTTTCTCCTTTCATCTCACATGGTTTCCAGCCACTACGCGATTGGGTAGCACCGGCAGGAAAAGACCCCCGTCCCCTTTTCGAGCTCCACGTTGCGCACCGTCACTTGAACCGGAACGAATAGACGACGGCGTCTTTGACCTCGAACCGGACCCGTACCGCCCTTTCGGTGAAAGGACCGTGCGTGTCTCCCTGCCAGGAGGGCTTGCTGACCAGGCACAGAACAGGCCGAGCGATTCTGGTCCGTTATTGGTCCAATAAGAATTACCCAGGCTTCCCGACCGCTACCTAGCGTTCCTCAATGTGACCGTGAGTCTAGATTACTGGTTTTCCGGGTGGGGCTTGAACTCATAACCCAACGGTTGTGTGGACCGGCTGCCGTCGATGAAGTGTTAGAGTACCCGCGAAGCACCCCGACGGAGCGCCCTGAAAAAGTGTCGTCCAGTTATCGTCCAGTCAGAAAGCTATAGGATATCGTCAGATATCACTTGGTCGATGCGGCGAAAACCCAGTAACCAATTGAGTTTTCAGTAGTTTTCGTTAGATTTCACGTTGCTGCCCAACAGATTTAGGATCTGGTGGGCGAGAGTCCGTGGGGGTTCGAGTCCCCCCTTTCACAGCGCCGCTACCGGGGAGGCAGAACCGGCTGAGTCTGGACGCTTCCTGTAGGAGAGCTTCTCTGGAAACCCAAGCTCCCTCGAGCAGGCTGAGATCTCCTGATCGATCCGGACCCTACCCTGACCATCCAGAGCTACCTGTTCGAGCCATGAGGACCAACTGGTGCCGTCTAACGTCTCCTTGCAGGCAGACGGAGGCAGACTTTTGCCCTGCCGCTCCATGATCGTGGGACCCAGGGAGGGATGGTTGACGGGCGTTCTAGAATGCACTCCTCGAAATGCTACCGGGGGCGGCCGAAGGGACGGACCATGAGATGATTCTACGGGATGAGGGAGGGCAGCTCTGTGCCTTTATGATCTGGTTCGCTCTATTCATTCGGCTCGTCTTCGACTGCAACCCGAGAGCGTGCATCTCTCCTCCTGCCGGTGACGTCAGCTTTGGTCTCGGTCCCTAGGTGGCAGCGGTACCGAAATACTCATGCCTTCTTCATGCCAGGGTGCGCGGCGTGACTGCCATCCGACTGAATTGGCGCGCCAGTTTTTCGTCAAGAAGGATCGTCTTCAGCATTCTAGCTACGAGCTGAAAGGCATCGAATGGGTTCATGTGACGAACAGTGCCTTCGGCAACTTCGGAATGCCATTTGCAGACATCCTCAACCAGCACCAAAACAGACCTATCCTCCTCAAGCTGGTCCAGGGCGAAATGCGCAGCATTGACCCAGGTTGGATTCCCTGCCGAGAATTCCCATTCAGGTCCGAACAGGAGGTTTACGGCAATACCCAGATTCAGAGACGTCTGCTCAAGGCAGACTGCCCGCCAGGCTCGGTGGAAGTGATCGAGAGCACAGAGAAGGCGGAACTCCGAACTGTCTCGCTTGTCCCAGATTCTCTGTTCGTTTTCCCAGAGAGCTACAATTTCTTCGGTGACCAAGGGTATCGGGGGAGAATCCAGACCGATAAGGTCTATTGCGCCATGGGTGGAAAAGACAATCTGTGTGAAGTCGGCAGAAGCGAATCTATCGGAGGACATCATAACCCGGCACCGATTCACGGGAGTCTCCGTGGCGATGGTCAGCAGATTGCTCAACCGGTCTATGACCATAAAGGGTACCTCGAAAGAGTAGCCCCAAGGCTCTCCCGGTGAGGGGTCAAACCGAGCACAGACATTTAATGGGTGATGGTCGTCTATTCCCTTCTCCTCGCAGAGTTTCCTGTAGAGACGTCCTTCAACACTGCCCTCGATGGGACCGAGGGTGAGTCCGTCTACCAGTTCAATCGGTTCTGGGCCGGCCTCCCAAGGGCCCGATTGGAAGAGAAAGGCAACCGAGGTTCCGTCAGTTCGTTTTTTCATTCGATCACTCCTTTTTGGGTTTCCGACTGCTGACCTGCCTTCTCTGCAGCCATTCTGTTCAGCCAATTGATCAGAGTGTGGTCCGCCTGCTCATACAGCCAGGCTTCATCTTTGCCATAGCGATCCAACAAACTGCGCCATCCACGGTGGTGACTAAGCCTGTGCAGGTCGTTCCGGAGGGGTACCACGTTTCGGAAATCGTCAGCGCCGGCGCCCCGAGAGGAAATATGTGCTGGGTCGACCTGTTGGAAATCCTGAGTGCCTGTTAGGATGCAGGGCTGGCTGCGCACCCAACGCAAGAACTCCTCGGACTTCCAGCGGGGACGGTCCTTGAGCAGCGTCCGATTGATTTCGATAACGTAAAAGTGACCCGTTTTGGGGGCGAGTGATCGAGCAAAAGTGACCCACCCCAATCAGACCTCTGTTTTAGTCTGTTGTGATTGTAAACGACAGACGGAACGGAGGTTATAGGTGATTGGGATGGATCAGTATGAGCTTATCAGAACGGCGTCGCGTGTGTATGGAAAGAGCATCCGGCAGATTCGGCGAGAGACGGGACACCATCGAAGGACGATTCGCAAAGCGCTGGCCGGGAAAGAACCGAAGTATCGTCGGCAGAAAGAGCCGAGGGCACCGATCATGGATCCGGTCGCGAAGATCGTCGAGCGGTGGCTGCTGGGCGACCGCCAAGAGCCGCGCAAGCAAAGGCACACAGCTCGAAGGGTCTACACCCGGCTGGTGGAGGAACATCAGTTTACGGGAGCGGAGGTGAGCGTGCGGCGCTGGGTGCGGGAATGGAAAGCCGCTCACGGCTGGGGCCGGCGCGAGGCCGTGCTGCCGCTGGATCCGGAGGTGGCACGGGAAGCCGAAGTGGACTGGGGTACGGCCTGGGTCCAGATGGCCGGCCTGCGTCGGCAGGTCAAGCTCTTTGTGATGCGCCCTCGCTACTCGGGTAAGCCCTTCGTTCGAGCCTATCCCTGGGAGCGTCAGGAGATGTTCTTCGACGGCCATATGCACGCCTTCTCCTACTACGGAGGCGTCTTCGGAGAGCTGGTCTACGACAACCTCACGCAGGCGGTGAAGCGGATCCTGCGGGGCCGCCAGCGAGTGGAGCAGGAACGGTTCGTCTCCTTTCGCAGTCACTACACCTTTGAGGCCCGGTACTGCACGCCGGGACGAGGACAGGAAAAAGGAGGAGCCGAGGGACTGATCGGTTTTGCCCGGCGCAACTTCCTGGTGCCGCTGCCTTCTGTCGAAGACTTTGAGAAATTGAACCAACTCTTGGCCCAGCGCTGTGAGCAGTATGGGAGCCACCGGATTGGAGGTCGGGAAGATTCCCGCACGGTGGACGAACGCTTCGAAGCGGAACGCGGCTCTCTGCTGCCGCTTCCGGATCAACCCTTTGAAAACTTCAAGCCGGTCCGGGTCAAGGTGGATGCCTATCAGACCGCCCGAGTGGATCACAATCGCTACTCGGTGCCTCGAGCGTACGTCGGATGCTGGCTCTGGGCCCACGTGGGTTGCGAGCAGATTCTCTTCTACGCCAACGATCGGAAGGTGGCCCAACACGATCGCCTCTTCTGGAAAAGCCAGTGGCAGATCGATCCGCTGCACTATCTAGACCTGATTTATGAGCGCGTCGGAGCGTTTGAAAGCGCTCGAGCCATTGTCCAGTGGCGGCGGCAGTGGCCAGCGGATTACGAAGTGCTATTGCAGGCGCTGCGTCGCCGTCAGGGCGAAGGCCGGGGGACCCGCGAGTTTGTTCAGGTCTTGCAGCTGCATCGCCAGTACGAGAGCTCGCAGGTGGAAGCGGCCGTCCGCTTGGTGCTGGAGAAGGGCTGTCCAGGCTATGAATCGATCCGTCATCTGCTTCGAGCTCAGGAAGCACCACTGCTGTCGACGGAGCCCCTGCCCGCGGAGTTGATTCCCGGGGTGACCGATCAGCCGGTCCCAGTCAGTGATCTGAACGCCTTTAACGCCCTCTTGCCGGCAGCTGCGCTATGAGTCAACTCAGCGACACCGTCCTGCTGGAGGATCATCTCAAACGCTTGCGTTTACCGGCGATGCTGCGCGAATACCCGGAGTGCGCCCGCCAGGCCCGAGAGGGAGGCGAAAGCTACGAGGGCTTTCTGCTGAATCTGGCCACCCGAGAGCTGACTCAGCGTCAGGCCAATCAACTCAAACGTCGGCTTAAAGAGGCCCGCTTTCCGGTGATGAAAACCCTGGAAGGGACAGACTTCAAGAAGTGGCCGGGTCTGGAGGCGCTGCAGGTCCGAGAACTGCTGCAGTGCGATTACATCCCTCGGCGAGAGAATCTGGCGTTCATCGGCCGCCATGGCACGGGAAAAAGTCATGCCGCCACGGTCCTGGGCGTCGAAGCCTGCCGCCAAGGCTACCGGGTGCTGTTCTGGACGGCGGCGGAGTTGGTCAACACCCTGGTCGAAGCCCGGGAGGAACGACAGCTGCAGCGACTGCTCAAACGGTTCGACCGCTTTGAGTTGGTCATCATCGATGAGATCGGCTACATCCCCCTCTCCCAGGAGGGCGCCCAGCTGCTGTTTCAAGTCTTCGCCAATCGCTACGAAAGGGCCTCGCTCCTGGTGACGTCCAACCTAGCCTTTGCCGAATGGACGAAGGTCTTTGGCGATGCGGCCCTGACCGCCGCGCTACTGGATCGACTGACCCATCACTGTCAGATCTATCCCTTCGACTGGGAAAGCATCCGCCTGACGGAGAGCCTCAAACGGCACGGCAAAAAGCGCCTAAAGCGCGCAGTGGCTGCCCCTGCGCCCCCTGCGGGGGCTAATAAGGAAGCGGATCAAGAGGGGGCCCCAAACCCCGCTTGATCCTGACCTCTATTGATTATGAACTAGGAAAAACAACTTTAACCCGGGTGGGTCACTTTTACTTGATCACGCCGGGTCACTTTTACCTTGTCATTACGACCGATGGGCGGCGATCCGCTCCCGGATCTCCTTCACCTCCTGCTCGGCCGCCTCTTGGGCCTCGTCAGGAGCTTGACCCTTGACCACCTCGTTGACAGTCGCCCTCCAGTCCGTTGGCGTACCTGTTGACGCCTCCATCAATCGAGGCAGCTCCGGATGATCCTGGTGCTGGGCCAGGAAGATAAGTCTGTCCTTGGTGGGGAACTCTTCCAGGGAGTCGAAAGAGTCCCGGTAGCTATCGTAGAGGTCGGCCACTTTGATTAACTTCATCAGGGTCGAATAGGTATGAGCCAGACCCTGCTGCTTGGCCCACTTCTCGAAGGCTGTCTTCTCGGTGTCCGGAGTCTGGAATTCCCCGTCGGATCCGGCTACCAGTTTGTCGTTGTCGATGAGAAAGTACTTCTTCCGGTGTACTTCGCGGAGGATCTGCGCCAGCGCGAAGGTCCCAAATTTCAGTAATCCGTAGAGTTTTTGCTCCAGCTCACGGGCTGACTCAATGTCCTCCTCTGAGAACTTGGCCTCGCCACCTGTGAACCGGATTCTGGTCAGAGTGGCCGTTCGGCCACCCATCGTTTCAACTTGTTCCATAGTGTTTACACCTGTTGAACGAAGCGGTCGTGCATTACTGGGACCGGCTCCCAATCTGAGCTCATTGCATTGAAGTAGGATCTTTCCACTCGACCGACCAGGGAGGGCCTCGTGGGATGCCCCGGGGAGAGTGACAGAGCCGGCCGTTGGACTTGGCTACACCCGTGCCGGTCGACCGACTGGGAGCGAGCACTGCATCCACCGCGTCACCCTCCGGACCCTCTCCCCAAATGACTTTCTCCTTCAGTTCCCGATAAAGCTGCCTAATGCCCAAGCCCTCGACTGTCTGGTGGAGGAGAGCGTTGAATCCCTGCTCCAGAGTCCGCTTGGCTTTTCTTCGGTCACCCGTGACGTCAACGAGTGCCTCCGCCGCCGCCCGCAGTCCCAGTCGCTCATGCAGTCGGATCAACCCCTGATCGGCGAGGTAGCGTTGCTGCCAGTTGCGGCCACCGGTCCGTTGGTAGGTGGTCAACTCATCCGTCAGCGTCGCAGAGATGGGTCGATCGGGAATCGGATGCCGAAAGAGCTCTTCCTGCATGGCCTGGTTGAAGACCCCAGGCAGGATCTCGAAGCGGTCCAGCAGATTTCCGAGGCAGTAGATGCCTCCGAGTTGAGTATGTACCTTCGCCTTGCTGGTGAGGCGGTACTCAAAGCGGATCAAATGGGAAGGAAGGGCGCTGACGTCGGCACCACGAGCCTGCCGCTCGGCGATTTTGTCGTAGACACAAATCTGCTGCCGGCCATTCCCCCAGGTGTAGGTCGTCCCGTAGTCGGACTTGAATCGGGTTCGGTAGGGCTCCAGATGTTCAAGAACCGGCCGATAGGCGGCAAAAGGGAATTCGGTCTCCACGTCCCTGAAGAGATCCAGCCGGGTAATCGCAGCGCCGAGGGGATCAGCGTGAATACCACAGGCAGAGAGACCGGCCTCTATCTGATCGAAGAAAGAAACAGCCTGAGACCGATCCACCGACGCCAGGCCGAGACCACCGTCAATAGCCTTGGCCACCGAGTGAATCTTGAAGAAGCAACTGACACTCGACCCTGTGCCCTTGATGTCGACGCTGAACTGATCCGTGTTGACGAAAGCCCTCCTGGCACACACCCACTCATCCTCACTGCTCTGCCAGAGCGGGAACTCACCTACGATCTCCCCGGTAGCCCCATGGACGGATCCGGGTACAATCTCAAGCTTGTGCACGTCAGCAACCTGGAACTCGGGAATCTGGAACTGAATCGTGTCAATCACGGACTCTCACCTGGCGTTGCCCTGCCAAACTTTGGCGGAACTGGACTTGGTTATTCGACAACCGATCGCGTTTCGATCCACAACTCGATATCCCGCAACTTCCAGCCGACTGCGTTAGGGCCTAAACGGATCGGCCGTGGGAAGTCGCCCTCCTTAAGCCGGCGCCAGATCGACGTTCTGCTTAAACCTGTCACCACCATCACCTGCGGCATGCGAAGAACCGAGTTGAGACTGTCTTTCATTGTTTGAAACTCCATGAGAATTCGAGCCGTTCCAGTAGTATTCTACGCCTTCTGCGCCTTCTTTGTGATATATGTAGTGGGTGATATCTATCATCTTGGGCCTGCTTATCAGATATCACGGCACAGTTATAATTGGTGGAATGAACGAGTTGAACGAATTGGGGGGGGCGATGAATAAGATGACGGCGATGCAGTTCTTCTGTGAATTCCCGTCAACTGAACTGACGGATCTGGACGATCAGCACCGAGCTGCGATTGTCGAGGAGGCCAACTCTCTTTTTTCTTCGGGGTTGATAAGGCCCGTCGTCCTTGCCTCGTTTAAACCGGAGGATGTGTCCATCTCAGAACTGGAACGGTCTCAATCTGAGGTTAGGCAGGCTCTCGAGGCCGCTTCCGCTCAGCGGAAAGGCGGGGGGCGGCCGGATGCGATCGTTTATCTAAAGATTAAGGAAGAGGAAACGCTCAGTCGAATCGGGCTGGTCGCGAACCGAGCCGGAGATCTGTTCTTCAGGTGTACTAGGTTCAAAGACGCGATGTTGTTGTTCCTGGTCTTGCTCTTGCAGACGGAAAGCCGGTCTATCTTTCGCTGCGCTCGCTGCGGCAGCCCTTTTGTGAAGATTCGTCGGCAAACCTACTGCCGGCGTCGATGCGCCGTCGCTGCCGCCCAAGAGCGTTACAGGTTGAAAAACCGGGACAAATAGCCTCAGCGTCGATCTTCCGCGGACGCTCTATCACGTCAGCGTTCCCCGGAGTCTCGGTTCATACAGTCGCATCTCGATGGTATGAATTTGTGATGTTCTTCACTAAACGTGACACCGTCGGCTTCTTCGAGCACGCCAGAATCGAGAGTCTGCAGGGCTATCTGATCCGCACCACCTTGCCCGGCTTGCCTTCAAGGATCTGGTCAAGACGGGCTCCCCAGCGCTCCAACGCTCGCTTCATCTCCGGGAGTCGGTCCCACCGGTTGTAGACCGCCGTCATATGACGTAGGGGCCACGAGTGATTCAGAATCGAGGCGATGGTGACATCATCCACACCGAGCTTGCTCAGATTGGTCGCGCAGGTTCTCCGCAGGTCGTGGGGGCGAAAAATGAAGCCTACTTTCTTCTGAATCCGCTGGCTCATCTTCTGTAGCCAACGGATGTGTCCCCCGCCTGGAGCGGCAAAGACGAATTCTGCGTCCCCGGTCAAGCCCCGCACGCTCTCGATCAAGGCCACCGCATGAGATGACAGGGGCACCTTGTGTTCCCGCTTGTTCTTGGTCTCTGTGGCTGGGACGGTCCAGATGTTCTCGCCGTCAACGTCGTGCCACCGCATCGCTTTCACTTCACCGGGCCTCTGACCGGTCAGCAGCACAAGCCGATAGATGGAGGCGGTAGGCTCCGCTCGGCTCTCTAGGTCTTTCCACAGCGCCCGGATTTCATCGTCACTCAGGACCCGATCGCGGCTCTGCTCTCTGGTGGGCAGTTCGACATTGGTACAGGGGTTCGCGAACGTCTCGGGCACCAACGCCTTTCTGGACGCGAAGTTGAAGATCGTGGATGCCAGCGCCTTGACGCGGTTGGCCATCACTGGTGCACCACGTCCGAACTTAACCTCATCCAGCAGACGGATCACATCCGAACGCGTGATCGACTGAAACTTTCTCCGACCCCAGGCGGGCAGGAGATACGTGTTCAGAATGCGGGTGTCCTCTTTGATGCTGGCCGGTCTCTTGTGCGGTCTGGCGTGCCTCTCAAGATACAGTTCGGCGACTTCTACGAAGGTGCCGGCGTTTCTCTCCTGCTGCCGCTTTTCTGACGGGTCCTCCCCTGCATTGGCTTCTCTTAACAGGTCAAGGGCCATCCCCCTCGCACTGGCTAGGCTCAAGACAGGATACCGCCCGATCGCAAGTCTCCGCCTTCGCCCTCCGAAGCGATAGCGCAAGATGAACGTCTTACTCCCCTTGTCAGTGACCCTCACACCGAAGCTTCCTGGGATGGTTTCATCCCACAGGTCTTCCTGCTTCTTCTCGGTTCTCAGGTTCCTCAAAAGGCGATCCGTCAGTCTCACCGTGGGCATCGTTTTACTCCGTTTCCTTGGCCCCAGAACAAATAGGGTCCAAATAGGGTCCCTAAGACGTGCGCTTGAGAGACACCGTCTGAAACAGGATGATACAACAAAACACCGAACAATATGAATATAATCAGTGCTTTGCGAAACTATCTGGAATCAGGTGAGACTACGTGAAACAGGGTGTTAACTGAATGGCATTCAGGGGGTCTGGGGTTCGAGCCCCCAGCTCCACCAATCTTTGCAATAGGCTAGCGCGACCCGCGTGAGGTGCCCAGTCGGACTCCCAGGACTTCCGCTGAGCGAGCCCGTGCCCCAATCCCTCCTTCACCCTGGACTTCACCTCCGGTGAGGCACAGTTGGTGGAATCCAACACCGGTCCGATGGGGTCTTCTGGTCGGACCAGGCCGAAGTACACCTTCATTCGGACCACCTGACGGGTGATCCCAACTGAGTGCATTTAGTGGAGACCCGATGGACAACAGGCCCTAACGCCGCTTTGCCACCACAATCTCAGAAGGAATGCCGAATGTCGCCACCTTCGAGTGGTGCAGCACTTGCCATTCCGACTCCGGTAGAAACGGCAAGAGATCGAGGGGCCGACAACCGCCTACCATCGACGGACGAAGAGACTGAATCCAGCTGATGGCCCCGGCAACGATCCTCGAGGTAAGACCAATCCCGCTGGTCAGACCCGAGAGGCAGAGCAAGCCGCCCGTGCGAAGCATCCGATGGGCCTCTCGAAGGACCGCCCTGATGTCGTCATGGGAAAGCAGGTCGAAGACGTAGTTCGACACGAAGCGATCGTAGGAGGCTGTGGGTTCATCGATGGGAGGCCCGCCCTCAGTCAGGATCACCTTCGCCCGTGGTGAGCGTGAGGCGAGGCAGGCGTTGGCTAGTCGAACCATCTCCGGGCTGAGGTCGACTCCGCGGTAACGTGCCGTGTCGGACAAATACTCTTCGAATAGGCGCAGTCCGAATTGGCCGGTTCCAGGCCCGAACTCGAAGACCGACTCGGCGAGGGTAAAATCTCCGTGCAGTAGAACCTGGGCGATGGCGACCTCCTCGTAGACCCTGTGGGAATCCTGAGACGCGCCGACTCGATCGTATGTGCGCCTCGCCTCCTGATGGGAAAGAGTACGCAAGTCAACCCCCATACAAACCGGAATTCAAAGTGGCTTCGGTCTCCAGGCCGAAGGTTTGCCTCGAAGCCTCCGGCTCGACGGACAGCGGCTCAGTATCCGTAGTCCGCCTTGAGGACCGATTCGTCACGCCAACGCGGACTCCTCCTCTCGGCTTCTTTGGTCTGCTTCGCCAGTCCGGAGCAATTCTGAGCCAATACCTCAAAGACACGGTTGGCAACGATCCGGTGACCCAGGTCGTTGGCGTGGACACCGTCGTAGTGGATCATCCAATCGGCTTCTCCGTAGGCCGCAAGGAGATCCACGAAAAGGCAGTTTTCTCTCTCTGCAACCCTGGCCGTTCCTTCATTGTAGCGATAGAACCGTTCGAGGTCTGCCTGATTCCACTGTGGTCCATGGTGGTCGAACGCTGTCATGTAATAGGGACCAAGAAGAACGATAAGCGGCTGGATCTCTTCGCGAATTCTTCGAACCAAATGCGTCAACTCTTCGGTGAAGAGTCCGATCGGAGTGCCTCCGCGGGCATCGTTGAGACCATACGAGATGATCAACAGGTCCGGATTCTGTGCGATGACGTGCTGGTCGACCCGCTCCAGGGCGGCCGGCTTTCCACTTTTTTCGTAAGAGGGACTGCGAGTGGAAATCACGTTGGCCCCGATACCGGCGTTGAAAAACTCCATCGGCGTCGCCTGGAAATCGTTAATCAGGCGCGCCAGACTGGGAGCCCAGCAGCGATCAGGGGACGTACTCCAGCCGCCCGCGGTCGTGCTCTCACCGAGGGCGACCATTTTGCGGAACTCCTCGCCATGCCAGTCTTTCTTTCCGAATCTGGTTATGCACTTAACTCCGGAAAAAGTCACCACCACCTAGTAAAAAAGGTGAGAGACAGGAGGTGAGTGGATGTACGAAAAGATGAATTTGTTGGAGTTTCAAGAGCGTTTTGCCACAGAAGAAGCTTGTCTGAGTTACCTGATGCAGAAACGCTGGCCGGAAGGATTTGTCTGTCCCCGTTGTGGGGGTCAAGGAGGCTACTGGTTGCAGCACCGGCGATTGATGGAGTGTCGCCAATGCCGGTATCAGGCTTCTTCCACCGCCGGGACGATTTTCCACAAGACGCGGGTGCCCCTGAGATATTGGTTTTGGACCATCTTCTTGATGAGCCGTTGCAAAGCGGGCTACTCGATGAAGGGACTGCAGAAGCTGCTGGGAATCGGAAGCTATCGGACGGTCTGGATGATGGGACATAAGATCCGACAAGCCATGGCCAAACGTAATGACTGCTACCAATTAAGTCACCTGGTGGAGCTGGATGACTCTTTCTTTGGAGGCCGACGACGAGGGAGAAATCGTCGGGGTCGCAAGCGAGGACGAGGGACCGAAGGCAAGGCCAAAGTTCTGGCCGCGGTGGAGATAACGAAAGCCGGGGGGCCGAGGTTTCTAAGTCTGGATGTGGTCGATGACATAACCAGCGACAATGTGAAGCGGGTCGCCTGGGCGAGGATCGACCCCGGAGCTCAGATCCGAAGCGACGCCTATCACGCGTTTGTCGGTTTAGCTCAAGCCGGCTACCAGCATGAACGCGTCCGGCTCGAGTGGGTGGGGATGGGTTTTGAACAGTTCCCATGGGTTCACACCCTCATTTCCAACTGCAAGACTCAGCTCCAAGGGACTCAGAAAGCGGTCAGCCTCAAGCACCTTCAACGTTACCTGGCTGAGTTTTGTTACCGTTTCAATCGTCGTTTCTGGGAATCCGAGCTCTTCGACCGTCTCCTGACAGCCTGTTCGCTCTATCCCCCCGTCACCTATCCGGAGTTAAGTGCATAACCAGATTCCGAAATGCTCTCTCGGAGGTGTTTCTCCTTCAGCTGGTAGAGTACTCGGTTGCGAACACCCAATAGTGCCCACAAGGAACAGTGCGCCGAACAAGACTCTTGCCCATCTCCTTTTGATCGGTGGGCTTGCCTGCTGAGATTGGAACATACAGGCTACCTCAAAATTCCGCTTCATTGGTCGGTCCCTTTCGTAATCCTGCGGGAGATGGATTGCTATCTTGTGGCTACTACGACAAGCCGTTCAGCATCCTGGTCGTATGGAGTGCCTCCCAAGCTGCCATAGAGCTGCACCGACGAGAAGCCCGCCTCTAAGAGAAGTGCACTCAATTCGGCTCCAGAGTAGATTCGAATCGTCCAGGCGAACGCTTTCTGCTCTGAGCCCCGAATCCAGATCCAGTGATTCTCGATGCTGTTCCACCCATCTTGAACTGCACGCTCTTCAAGGAGAAACTCGTCCCCTTCGTCATGCCGGTGCCAGGTCCGAGTCTCGAAACCCTGGGCCAGGATTTCTTTTCCCACCATTTCCATCAGCACACTCCCGCCGGGTTTCAACGAGGCATGTAGGTTCCGCAGAACCTGGAGGTCCTCTGCTCCTTCAGCGAAGTAGCCAAACGAACTGAACAGATTCAGCGCCAGATCGAACGCTGCCGGGCGCCGGAAGTCGCGCATATCCGCCTGGACCAGCTCCGCCGTTAATCCCTCGGACATCGCCGCGGCCCGTGCCGCTTCGATGTATCGCCTGGTTCGGTCCACACCTGTGACCCGAAAGCCCCGGCGCGCGAACTCCAGGACATGCCGGCCGGGGCCGCAGCAGAGATCGAGAACGGCTGCTCCTGGCGGGGGACTCACGAGCGCCAGAATCTGATCGGCTTCTTGTGGGGTGAGGTCACTAGAACGAAACTGGGAGAAGAGGAAGCCTTCCAGAGTCTCCCAGAATGTGTCGTCGTCAAACCAGTTCGAGGGGTTCATTCTCCTTGGAAGGATACCTGAGGCTTAGCCATCCATGTGCTGCTGGCTGTCACCCGTTCATTTCGCAGGAAGCACCTGATCTGGGCTAGGGCAGATTCTGGCTGTTGTCCGGCTCTCTCCCCGGCCTTTGGCTCATATTGCTGATCGAGTCAAGTCGTTCTCGGCTCCGCTGGAATCGTCCTGCGGGAATCCACTTCCATTGAGAGCTGGTCGGGTTGGGACAAAAACCTGCCCTCGGGGCTCTGGGCCACGGTCGCCAAACTATCCGCTTGATCGTCAGTTGTTGATAGTTAGGGTCTCTTCGGGTAAGCTAGCCACATCGAAAACCTTCAATCGCCCTCGGGACGGCATTGGATTGTCGTCTTGCAAGAATAACACCTCAAGGAGGACCAAGATGAGCAAATCTTCTATCAGCCGGCGTTCCTTTCTTACCCGGTCAACCGGAATGGGAGCGGGATTCGCCCTGGCTGGCTTTCCCGCCCCGATCAGCAGTCGGGACGTCAACAGTCGGATCAGTGTCGGAATCGTGGGACCCGGAGGTCGTGGCACCAGTCTCATGAAGGATTTTTTCCAAGAGGAGAACCAACCGTTCAACGCCGATCTGGTGGCGATCTGCGATCTCTGGAACCACCGCCGCGACAAAGCGACCGCTTTCGTGACAGAGAAGTCGGGCAAGGCGCCCAAGGTCTACCGTCACCACGAAGAGATCCTGGCAGACAGCGGACTCGATGCCTTGATCATTTCCACTCCCGACCATGCCCATGCCCAGATTCTCAAATTGGCGGCAGAAGCAGGAAAGCACGCCTACTGCGAGAAGCCCATGGGCAATGTCCTGGAGGAAACCAACGCCGCCCTGGACGCCGTCAAGAAGGCCGGAACCATCGTCCAGATCGGAACCCAGAGACGGGCCTAGCCCAAGTATCGTCAGGCCGCCAAGATGATCGCGGATGGGATCATCGGCGATGTGGTCAAGTTGGAAATCCAGTGGAATGCCTACAGCCCCTATCGCTGGGCTAGAAAAGGCAAGGATCTGTCTTGGATCAAGGAATCTGATCTAGATTGGAACACCTGGCTGATGGGAAAACCGCATCGCCCCTTCGATCCGCGAATCCTGCGCTGTTTTCGGCTCTTCAAGGACTTCTCCAGCGGCATTGTTGACCAGTGGATGACACACGGCATCGACCTCGCCCACATGCTGGGTGGGTTGTCTGCCCCCGTCAGCGCCGTGGCCCATGGCGGAATCTATCAGTGGAAGGACTTTAGAGAGAACCCGGACACCTTCGAGACGGCCCTGGAGTACGAAAAGGACGGCAAGAAGGCCTTGGCCGTCTATTCCACCAACCTCATCAATAGCTACGGCAGAAATACGCGAGCCCACGGGACTCTGGGTAGTTTCCAGGCCGGTGGCGGTGGGAACTGGATGGACGGCTCCCAGGAAGTCAATGCCGACCCCGATAAGGACTGGCACTTCACAGGGAAGGGTGTGGACTCCGAGGGCAAGTTGGGGGACATGGTTGACATCCCCGCCGCCCCAGGCACCACCAACCACATGGACAACTGGCTGGACGCCCTGCGGCATCAAGACCCCAAGCGGCTCTACTGCCCGGTCGATGCCGGCTACAGCCATTCCATCGCCTGCATCATGTCTACCGACTCCTACTGGAGCGGCAGACGCATGACCTTCGACAAGGTCAAGAGAACGATCCAGGCCGGCTGATTCGTCACGTTTATGGCCGCCCCCGCCAGAACGGCCGGGGCGGCCACTTTCGTCTTGCAGAAACCCATCAAACTCCTTGAAGACCGTTCAAACAGAGCCGCGCACGACGTGAACGGCTAGCGATAGGAAGCCAAGCTTCAAGGAGAGAGCGGGCAACAGCAAGATCTCCCCCATCTCCCTGCCTCAACTTCCGGGTTTCGACGGATTCGTCTTTACGACAGGAAATCGGAAAGAACGATTCTCGTTCGATAAGCGCGGCCGGCCAATCTCATGGCGAATCGAGGATCTGGTTCCTCGACACCGATGAGCTGCTACTCACCATAGCGACCCTTGCGGTATTCCTCGCGCACCTTTCGGGCGAACCGTTTAAGGTCCACCTTGGCCTCGTCGATTCTGGGTTGGGCTTCCCGCCATGCCTTCTCGGCACGCGGCTTGACGTCGTCCTCCAACACCTGTGCGGCTTTGGCGCGGGCTTCCGGATTGTCGCGCAACTCGTGTGCGACTCGAATCACCAGTCGACGAAGGAAACTCATTTCAGTATAGGTCCAGTATAGGCGATACCCAGGCTTTCGTCATAGGAGAACGTCCCCTCCGCGTGACAGGCTGGAATCGATTTCTGCTGAGCCTTCCGCCACCTTCCATCTCGTGTCGGCTGGACCCTGCGGTCGAGGGATGGACGATGGGTTTTATAAAAACCAAGCGAGGTCAATCCCTTCAGGATTCGGATTCACCTCCCTCCTATGCACTCAGGGCCCCGGTCACACCGAAGCTGACGCCATTAGACATTGGGACTTGCATGGTCAAGCAGGGTACGTCGCTAGGCACTTGATATCATTCAGTGTTTTACCAGATGGTAGTGTTCCAGGGCATCGAACACCCTAGGTGGCCAAGCTCAGGTGGGCCATTAGCCGCGCACCCATCCAGAGAAGGAGAACCAGAAGGAGACAGCAAGCACTTACCCGGATGATCCCTCGGTAATACCAATCCAGCCCTGGTTCCCGAATAAGTTCAACCGAACTGTTCGATCCACGTGCTTTATAGGACGCATAGGATTGATAGAGCTCTTCCAGAGCCCCTTCGTCTAGATCCTCTGGGCCTTCGACCCTCTCCTCTCCCATGGCCGGCAAGTGGATCCCAACCGCACTGAGTTTGGCCTCCTGACCAATCGGGGTGTTCATGACGCAATAGAAGCGGTTCAAAAGTGTTCGGGACTCTTCCTGAGTGAGGCGGCTAACCAGAAAGCAGGTCAGCGCACAGCCAATCGAGGGGATGAAGGTCCTGAAGGCGAAGGCGTGATCGGCCCAGACCCCGGCCAGAAACGGAAGCGCTTCCGATTGGAACCGATCGCCGGTCGGGGTGTCCAGGAAGCGGCAAAGAAGATAGAGAAGGAACCCGGATGCCAGTCCAGCCCAGGTTCCTTGTCGGTTGGCTTTCCGCCAGACGACTCCGAAGAACAGAGGAACACTCATCAGCAGCATCAAGGGTCCGAGAAACTCAATGAACTCCTTGATGGAGTCAAACTGGCGCGCGATGAAGTAAGAGAGAAAGATCACAAAGAAACCCCAGATTCGGGCACACCTCATATAGAACCTGGGGCTTCGGGAAGGTAGGACCCTGGCCTTCACGATGTGGTCGACCACCAGGGCCGAGCTGGACGCGGCCAAGGTGTCCACCGTCGACATCAAGGCACCGAAGAAGCTGGCGACGAGAAGACCCAGCAGTCCCGCCGGTAGGATCTCCTTCATGACCAGACCCCAGGCCTGCTCCGGATCGCTGAGACCGGGTTTGTATAGGGCGAAGAGAATGCCGTAGACGGCAAACAGGATCGTGATGGTGCGCTTCCAGAGATGTCCCCACGCACACTGGGTCGCCGCCCGCTCGTCCTTTCCCACCACCAGCAAACTGAACAGGAAGGGTGAGGCGATCGCACCGAAGGTGCCCGAGAAAATCAGTGCGGTCACGTAGCTCAGGGGGAGCTCTGCCGAATGAAGTGACCATACCTCTGGTGGGAGCTGGCGCAGCCCATCGAAACCGCCAGCCGCCTCCCAAAGAAAAGGAAGCAGGAGAAAGCAAAAGGCGGTGAGCGATAGAATCCCTTGGAAGATATCGGTGAGAAGGGAGGACATCAGTCCGCCTGATCCAAGATACAACGCCACCACCAAGCTGGCCAGCAGCACCGATTGGTCTACCGAGAGTCCAGAGAGTCCGGAAATGCTCTTTCCACCGCCCAGCGCGAAGATACCGACCTGGAAGAGCAGCAGAAGGGTCCCATAGACGGCATAGAAAGTGGCCACATTCTGTCCGAAACGCATCCCGAAGAAATCCGCCAGGTTGAAAACCCGCGAACGTTTGTAGATGGTGGAAAAGAGGTAGTAGACGATGACACCAAAGATGCCTGCCAACCAGTACCAGACTCCCGAGAGACCACTTCGGTAGGCACCCCCGGCGACCACTACTGCCTCCGCTCCGCCCACCGACGAAGCGAAGACGAAGACGAAGGCCACCATCGGTCCCCAGCGTCCCCCCGCGATGAAGAAGTCGGCCAGGGTGTTGGTCTTCTTTCGCCCCACAACGACACCCAGGAAGGTCACTACGACGAAGTAGACCGCAAGAATAGCCAGATCGAGAGATTGGAGAGTAGAGCTCATTGAAAAGCTGTATCTAAGTACACTAAGTACCCCGGTACTAAGGCGTCTCGGCAAAGAGCATCAGGGTCTTCTGGCCATTGAGTCCAGCAGCAACAGGAAAGCTGTGCCCCCGACCACCATCCACCTCCTCGCCGATGTGGGTCGGTGGGTTTCCGCGCGGAACATATCGGACATCCGGCGAGAAGTAGGCGTACAACGCAGTGTTGCGCGGTTGGGAGGACCGGTTTGCTCCAGAACCGTGAACGATGAGGCTGTGGAAGACTAGAGCGCTACCGGCAGGCAGGGAAACATCAATTTGCCCAGACAGGTCAATATCCTCCCGGTCTGTCAGGGGCTCGTTGTACTCCCGCACGATGCGGCCCCATTCTTGAAGTCCCCACTTGTGGCTCCTGGGAATGATCTTGAAACAGCCGTTCTCAGGGGAGGTATCGTTGAGCATGATACTAACGGTCACCAGGTTGGGGGGTTCCATGGGCCAATAGGCAGAGTCCTGGTGGAAACCGTGGGCAGATCCGTGGAAGGCCGGCTTCAGCATGAGACTGCTTCGAAATAGAAGCAGATCCGGACCGACCAATTCCCGCACGATCCTGAGGACTCCCGGATGCATGGACAGTCGGTGAAAGAGTTTTGAAAAGTGAAGGGTGTTTTCGATCTTTCTCAAAACATGCACGCCGTCTTGCCGCTTATCTGAGGCGTACGGTTCGTGCTGAAAATGACGAGACGCTGGCTCATCCGCGGCGGCCAGTTCCTCGCCGAGCCGATGCAAACGCGCGACTTCGGCCTGAGCTGCGGAGAGGTCCTTGGGCGATAGCAGGTCCTCCAGGACCAGATAGCCCTGCTCAGCGAAGAGAACTCTCTCTCTTTGCCGAGTCACTCGAACTCCACTGTGATTGCAGTGTGGACCGAGTTCGCGATAAAGCAGTTTTCGTGGGCGAGCGAGTGGAGCTTCTTCAAGTCCTCACTCGTCGGGGGACTAGAACCGAATACGATCCTGGGTTTGAGAATCACACGAGCGACCGCCAGTTTCCCGTCTTGATTCTGCTCCAGGAAACCCACGGCCGCATCGGAGTAACGGTCCACAACAAGCCGCTTCCGGGCTGCAATCGCAAGAAGAGTCAGCATATGGCAGCTTGCGAGTGCGGCCACATAGGCTTCCTCTGGGTCGACCAAACTGGCGCTGCCCAGGTAAAACGGCGCCGCCGATGCGGCGATCTGGACTCCTCCTTCGAAGCTCCAGACGTGATCGCGTGAGTAGGAATCGTACGTAAACTCTGCGGGACCTCTTTCCCAAACGATAGTGGCGTGATGTTTCGACATTTGTGGTTCTCTTTGCTGTCAACTTGGGAAAGGACCAAGCCCTGTCTCACTGGGCCTTGATAAAAGTCCCCGCATGGAGCTCCTCGTATGCCGTCCGCAGCTCCTCGTCGGTATTCATCACGATGGGGCCGCGCCAGGCGACCGGTTCCTCGAGCGGCTTACCGGAGACCAGTAGAAATCTGATTCCCGCTCTCCCGGCCTGCACCCTGACCTCATCACCGGAGTCGAAGAGTACCAGCGAGCGGTTGCCCGTCTCGCCGAGTGTTCCGTCATTCCTTGCCCCCACCTGGTCGGTCTGGACGGCAAGCGGCTGGGAAGCGTCACGGAAAGTGCCCGCACCCTCGAAGACGTAGGCGAAAGCGTGCCGAGACATCTCTACCGGCAAGGCCTTTCGCTGGCCAGGTGGGACCCAGACATCCAAATACCGAGGATCCGAAGCGATTCCGTCCACCGGACCCTTCTTGCCCCAGAACTCGCCGCAGACCACACGAACCGAGGCGCCGTCATCATCGACTACTTCCGGAATCTCAGGGGCCGAAACATCTTGGTACCGAGGAGAGGACATCTTGAGTGAAGAGGGCAGGTTCGCCCACAGCTGGAATCCATGCATCCTTCCCTGGGTATCACCCCGGGGCATTTCTTGGTGAAGAATCCCACTTCCAGCAGTCATCCATTGTACGTCCCCTGCCCTCAATTGGCCGCTGTTTCCCAGGCTGTCGCCGTGACTGACCTCCCCGGCAAGGACGTAGGTGATCGTCTCGATGCCCCGATGTGGGTGCCAGGGAAACCCGGCAAGATAGTCGTCAGGATTCTCATTCCGGAAATCGTCCAGAAGCAGAAAGGGATCGAAGTCGCTGGTCTTCCCGAAACCGAAGGCGCGGCGCAATCGCACGCCGGCTCCTTCGATCGTAGGCTGGGCTTGATCAACTCTCTTGATAGGTCTTATAGACACTTGCTTCTCCTCTCTTCACTTCGGAGTTCGTTTGTTCGGTGTACTGCGGTTCGTCATTTCAGCCTTCCTCTCCCCGAAGGCGCGAACCGCTGAACAAGGACCTGGCCAACATCGAACCGTCGAATCACAAACCGCAAAATATCGAAAAAGCCGGTCGAGGGATAAGAGGTCGGGCCGCCCGTTCTTCTGCTTCCTATTCGGTCACGCGCCAACGGACGACCTGGGCAATCCACTTTCCACTGGGGTTCCGTCCCTTCTCGTCGAGTGGTGAATTGCCAAGCGCCGTGACAATGGTGTCATCCTCCAGTACGACACTGGCTCCATAGCCGTGACCAGCGCTGAGCCGGTAGACCTCAGGCAGCCAGGTACGACCTTCATCCCGGCTGATGCGAGCCCTGATGTCGCCCCGCTCGTAGGGATAGCGCCGTTCGTGGACCAGGACGACCGTTCCGTCGGAGAGCTGGCACAGATGTCCATGTGCCTCTCCGAAGGCGATATCCATGGGACCGCCCTCCTTCCGCCAGAGCGGACGGAAACCGGTCCAGGTTCTCCCCTGATCGTTAGAATCCGCGAGCAGGACACGCTTTCCCACGGTACTCTGGTTGCCCCGTCCTGGACGCATCCCGGGAGGATTGGGGCGACTGGTGTCTCGGTCGGCGTCCCGAAGATAATCAGGTTCGTTGGCTGGGGCGAGAGCCTCCTGGGGACGCTGGTAGCGAATCGCAGCCAGCAGCGGCCCTGAGCTCAGCTGGAAAACATGCGTCTCGGTACCCCATTCCTGAAGTAGGCTCTTGTCCCCCCAGGTACGGCCTCCGTCCTGGGAGCGGTAGACATACGTAGACCAGGAAGGGGGACCGGTCCAGGGCCCACCTTCTTCGATCTGTTTCCTCCTCTCTTCCAGATACTCTCGCCGTGGTCCCACGCGGGTGGGCCAAAGGAGGCTCCCATCCTGGAGCTCGAGCATGCAGTTCTGGTTGCCTCCGACGGAATCGTAAGGAGCCATCTCCTCGATCCGGCTCCAGCGCTCCCAGGTCTTTCCTCCATCAGTGCTGCGGATCAGGTGATCGGTTTGGTCAGAGCCTTGATAGGCCCAGAGCAGGGTCCCATCTCTCAGCACCAGAAAGGAATCGTAGTTGCGCACATGAGGTCCGCTCGAAGGGTTCGCAGGATCGATCATCTCGGCTGGGATGGGATGAAAGTCCCAGCTTCGGCCCCCGTCGCTGGAGTAGAAGATCCTGCGATAGAGGGCCACGTAGAGTATCCCATCTTGACTGGCACCGATACCCGGATCCCCCCTCCAAGGCATGTCGGGATAGTCGAGAGGAACGAATTCCGCCGGAAGGGTTCGGGTCACTTTCCCCTCACGAAGAACCTGGATTTCGCCGTCGGAAGACAGTCCTGGCACCACCTCTCCCGAGGGGCCTCCCGGGAAACTTTGCTCTTGAACAGACCCACAGGCGCTTAACAGCAAGAGAAACAGACCCCACAACCTGGAACAATCTTTCAGCTTCCGATTCATCCTTCCTCCTCGCTCGAAGCGCCGCTTACTTTTAGAAATTCCAGGCGGCAATGGGCTCTCCGGCGGACAGCACTTCTTCCAGGTAGGCCCCACTGTGCCTGGTTGGCATCTGCCTATGGGTAAGCTCTCCGTATTCCAGAATGCGCATGGCGACCACATTGTGCCACCGCCCGTCCGCCAATCGCAGAATCATGGAACAGGGATGATCCACCCGCCAAGCGGTCTCGCCGGGAGCCGGCCCGAACTCCTTTCTCAGATCTCGCGCCACGATGGGCGTCTCGAGCCCGGTTCTGTCCTGGTTCAGAGGCCAGATCCCAAGCGTATGCCGGGAGCGGCCCCCTAGCACGGGCCGACCCTGGGAGTCGTGGGGGATCTTGAGACGGCCCAGACCTTCCAGAAACACCTGATAGAGATTGGCCGCGATGAAGGGGGTGCCGTCAGCAGCCTGGTTAATCGTAATAGGGGCGGCAGAGATCAGTCCCCGAACATGAATCGTCTTCTGCCAGGTCTCTCCATTGTCCTGAGAACGCCAGACCCTGATGTCATTTCCGGCGGTGGCGGACTCAGAGGCCTCGACCGTGTGCGGGCCCCGGCTGCCACGACAGGTAAAGAGCAGTGACCCGTCGAGGTCCCGGATAAGACTGGATTCTGAAGAACTGTCGGCACCGGTCACCGGGACGAACGAAACCACCTTCCATTGCTCGTCCACCCTGCTCCACCGGGCCATGCCAGAGCCGCCGCGGTGCCCCACTCTCTTGCCTCCCATCGCTAGAATGAGGTCATCCCCGTCGGGGATCGCATTCATTAACCCAGTGTTCAGCTCCCAGCCCGAGAGCAGGTCCTCGGAGGCTAGGCGTTCCGTCTTGACGACCTGGAACGAGTCTCCGTCGTAGGAGAACTGGTGAATCTCCTTGTAGCCATACATCTGGCTCAGATCATCAAACTCGTTGGTGCGCGGATTTCGTCCAAACATGTTGACGCCGTAGGGCGGGGGGCCCAGAAACTCGGTCCGCCAGGCAATGGCCTGGTTGATACCGAAGCCGGTGCCCGCGTGGGGATGGGGAGAGCCATCGGGTCGCTTTGCACCTCGGGGAACAAAGCCCCCCATGACCGGGTACTTGACCATGATCGCTTCTTGGTTGGGCGGCTTTGAGTTGGGGTTGGGTTCGCGGTGGTTTCGGGTGATCGGGACTGCGCCTTCGCTACTGACGTCCGTGATGTCATTGAACAGGACAACGTCAGAACCGTCTTCGAAGTCGGTGCCCTTGACCCCGGCCACGCGGATGTTGCAGAAGTAACCTCCTGTATCCTGATCTGCCTGGAACGGCAATCCCAGTTGATAGATCCAGGTTTCCCCTTCGGGCGTATTGGGAGGAACTTGAAGGTCGGGCCCCCCTTGGGTCATGCCAGTAATGCCCTCGGTGGGAGACGGTGATGTTGGCGTGTCAGCCTCCGGGGGCGGAGACGTGCACGCTCCGGCCATCCACATGATCGGAAGCACCCACCCTGCAAACAATCGCCGCCATACGGGTCGCTCTGAATCAATTCCAAACATACTCATCTCTCCTTTAGCCGAGGAAAACGACAGCTCGGGGCAATACTCTGCTACCCCTTGACGAAAACCTCGAGTTCATCGATCAAGATATCCCCTGAGGCGCCTGGGGCAACCTCCACCAGGGTGACTTCCAATTGATTGTCGCCGAACACGGCGGGCGGTTCGGTGAGATCCATCCAGTAGGTGAGAAAAGAGCCGGGCACTTCTGGGACAGGGGGCAATCCCGAGTTTTCGCTAGAGTCGGGATCCACGGCCGCCTTCAGGTCCACTCGCTCTTCGTCAGTTCGGCTTTTCAAGATCTGATCCGAGATCGACTTGCCGTTGATTCTGGCTTCCAGACGGTCCTGGGCCTGCGCTCCAAAGGCGCGAAAGAGAAGGATGGCGCCTCGTGCCTGGGAAAGGTTCTCGCAGACGCGGAAACGATAGCTGCCCGACGATCCGGGAGTCCGCGTGAGGACCAGCCGATTCGCCTTGACTGCCCCGCTGGAAGCCCTATCCGGTCCGAACCCCAAACTGCCTGCCCAGCTTGGCTCGAAGACGTAATGACGGTCTCCCTCCAGCAGAGCCTTTGGATCCCGCATCTCGGCGAGCTGGAGTAGCTGCTGAGGGTAGAACGGGGCCCAGGACAACGGGTTGAAATGATTGTAGAACCCAATCCCGTCAGCCCCTGCACCGTACATGTTGGCAGCGGCAGCCCGCTGCTGCTCTAGCGACATCGGCTGCCCTCCTTGACGTCTTCGCATGCGCTGGCTGGTCCAGGGGAGGATCCCGGGGTAGAGAAGACAGTTTCCCTGCCGGGTGAGCCGGCTGAACTCTTCGTAGCGAGCATTCGGCTCGGTGTGCATGGTGTCGTTGGGGGCAATGTAGTCGAGCAGATCTTCCGAGATCCAGGTCTCTGAATCCAGTCCCAGTTGGTGACATTCGTCCAGGGTTTGGAAGACCCTGGCTCCCAATCGCAGCCTTTTTCCCCTTTTCTGGCCAACTTCATCGAGCATCCGCCTCACCCGCCGAACCAGCTCCGTCATGAGGGACTTGCGTTCGGGTCCCAGGCCCGGCGGAAAGTAACGATGGTCCCGGAAACACAGTTCCAGACCGTCGACGTTGAATCGATCGACCAATCGGGAGGCCACACCGAAAACGTAGTCACGTACCTCGGAGAAGCTGAAATCCAGGGGAGTGCTGAGCTTGTAGTAGGGACCAGGCGGAGCCTCCTTGAGCTGCAAATGAGTATTCTTGACCAGAAAACTGGAGCCGGCTCCTACCCCCTGTTTGAAGGAAATGTGCCCGTGGTTGTCATTGATTCGGATTCCAGCCAGGAACTCTACTCCCCGCTTGTGGCACTGGTTCAGGAGAACTTCCAGGGGCTGGATTCCCTTATCTAGCAGGGGCAGAAACCGCCGGTGCTGAGGCCGGGCATCGTACTCGAGGCTGTCTGCTCTCCAGTAGGTGGTCCAGCCTTGCGTATAAGCTTCCTGGACGAAAGTATCCACGCGGGCAGCCGACAATCGGTCCACCCATTCTTGGAGAGCCTCGACCGTCGCTGGTTCGGGAAGGTACCGACTGGCAATACTGGAAGGGTCGCTCACATAGAGGATCCGTCTGGGGCTCCGTGAGGAGAATTGGCCCAACCCTTCGGATGTTGATCTGGAAGCTTCCTTCGGCGCGCTCGCGCCGAGCCGAGTTGCTGCAACACCTGCCGCCGCGGCTACGAAATGCCGGCGATTCAGTCTCCCCTGCCCTTGATCTTCACGACTCCCAGGTCGTTGTGCCACAATTCCCCTTTGCATCGAAAACTCGTCACTTTGGCTTCGCCACTACCTATTGCGTCGCGGGCTTGACCCTTTAAGACCTGTCTAAGCATACTGAGGCTTGGTGTTCCGTTCCAGGAATACGTTGATGTTTATCGAAATAGCGAATTAGCCGAGGAGCACAATCATGAGAAGGACACTGTTCGTTGGATTAACCCTGTTGGGAACCGCGGGTTTGATGGGTCATCCTCACTTCAACAAGCGCGTGATCGCCATCCTTCCCGGTGGCATCGAGGCCATCATGGCCTACCGCACGATCCCGATGAACGAGGCGCATCTGGAGAAGGTGAAGACAGGTGATATCGTCAGTCCCCGGGGCCCCCGCCTAACACTGACCGGCGAGGTAATGGCGGGATCGGTCAAGGTGACCTCGGGCACTTACACGGTGGGCCTGCTGAGAAAGGCTGATGACAACTGGAGTCTAGTGCTCAGTCCTGGGCGCCTCTTGAAGACCGTGGAGCCCGATCGCAGCAAGCTGATCCATCTCGAATCGACCTTCTCGATGGTTAAGGAGCACGCGGCTCATATAGAGATCGACATTACCCCAGCGCCAGGAAAGTCACGGAATGCAGTGATCTCGTTTCACTTTGGCCAGATGCTGCTGGAGGGTGTCCTGACCTACCCCGACGCACCCGTAGCGCCGCCCGATCGCACTGAGGACTCCTTCCACGGCCATCCCTGATGGGCACCTGGAGCGGCGAGCTTATCGGACCTGGATCTGATCGTAGTGAACCCGGTCGCTCGTAACTCCCTTCGCCTTCAGGACCTTCACCACCTCCTTGAGCATGATCGGAGGACCCGCGAGATAGGCCTCAGCGGTCGAGCGAGCAGAGAGGTGCTTTTCGAGGGCGATCTGGACGTATCCAACTTCGCCCTTCCATTCGTCCGTCGGCTGGGGATGAGATAGAGCAGGAAAGTAGGAAATATTCTGGCGTTCCGATGCCCAGCGCGTGAATTGCTCGTGCAGGAACAGGTCCCTCTTGCCCCGTACTCCGAAGAAAAACGAGATCGTGCTGGTCTGGTCAACCCGGTTTTCGATCCAGTACTCCAGTAGGCCCACGAATGGCGCCGCTCCCGAACCGCCGGCGATCACTACAATCGGTCGCCCCTTTTCGATCCCGAGGTAGAGACTTCCCTGAGGTGGACTGATCCTGACCAGATCGCCGACACCAAGCCGAGTGTGAACATAAGTCGAGGCCAGACCGGGCGGAACGTCCTTGCCTCGGGGTGCCGCGACCCGCTTGATGATGAAGTCGAACAGAGGTAGTCGCCCAGGCGAGGAGGCAAAGGAGTATGGACGGGAAACGTTCTGATGTGTCGTCCCGTGTTTCTTGTTCCATTCCAGAAGATAATCATCGGGTACTTTCAAGAACACAAACTGGCCCGGTTTGAAGCTAAAGCCCTCCGGATTCACGAGTCTCATCCGTACCCGCCTGACGTTGTGGTTGAGTTCCTCAAGCTTCGTAACCCGGGCCTCGTAGGGAAAATCGATCCCGAGCAGGGTGGAGTTCAGAAGGCAGAGCAGGACAACGCGTCGTACAGAGCTACTCGTTATCAGGGAGTGCAGCCAGGTATTCGGCATTGCCCAAGCCAGGATTCGGACTATTGTCGGGGAATCATCTTGACGCACACCGGGGCGGGGACATCAACTACTATCCCGGTAGGCTGAAGCAGGCCTGAGTCTGGGTTGATTCGGAAAACAACCAGGGTGTCGGAGTCCTGGTTGGCTGCTATCAGATAGCGGCCGCTAGGATCGATACCGAAGTTGCGGGGAGTCTTGCCGCCGGTCGGTTCGTGTCCCATTGAGGCGAGCTTTCCGGTCGCGCCGTCGACCCTGAACATCGCTATGCTGTCGTGGCCCCGATTGGATCCGTACACAAACTTTCCCGAAGGATGCACTTGTACCTCGGCAGTGTGTGTAACCCCTTCGAATCCCTCGGGAAGAGTGGAGAGAGTCTGGATTGAATCAAGGACACCCAACTTCGCATCGTAGGCGAAAGTGGTAACGGTGGAATCAAGTTCGTTGATGACGTAGGCGTTGGACTTGCTCGGATGAAAGGCAAAATGCCTCGGTCCCGCCCCTGCCTGGACCGATGCCGATGGTGGCTCATTGGGAGATAGCGTCCCCTCCGTCCCCTCGAATCGATAAACCAGAACCTCATCGATGCCCAGGTCGGCAGCAACTGCGAACCGATTGGCCGGGTCTAGATTGATGCTGTGGGCGTGGGGACCCTTTTGGCGAGTCGGATTGACACTAGAACCCCCATGCTGTCTGACGCTGGTGGCCCTTCCCAATTTGCCTCCGTCCAGGATGGGCAACACCGTCACGCTGCCACCAATGTAGTTGGCAAGCAAGACGTTCTTGCCCGCGGCGTCCACGACGAGATGACAGGGGAGCGCACCCATTGAGCTTTGCCGATTCAGAAAACTCAGGTTTCCTGTTGTTGGATCGACAGAGAAGGCGGTAATCGACCCAGTCTTCTCTCCCTCATATTCCGAGATCTCGTTGACGGCGTAGAGGAACCGATGGTTTGGATGGATCGCCAGAAAAGATGGATTGGGACCAGCGTTGGTCACGCCTACGGGTGTGAGAGCCCCGGAACCCATATCCATACTGTAGACATAGATCCCTTTGCTCTCGCCCCTGGTGTAGGTGCCAATGTAGACCAGAAGCTCTACCGGGTTTCCTGTGCTCGCCATTCCCAATGCCGTCCCGCCGGTAAGGCTCAAGAGCATCGCCGCCAGCAATCTCCGGGCCTTCCCAGATACCCATGAATATTTCACTGCCATTCGCCTAGAGATCAACCCAGTCAGCTTACCCTCAGGCTCCAGGATTCACAAGCACCGGTTGTTTGTCCTTGCCTTTGCCTGAGCTTAATTGATTTGTGGCTCTCGACCAGCCCGGTCGGCGGCGGCGGCGACCAGAAAGCGCGAGGTCTAGCGTGAAGGGCAAAGGCGGGGGATTGACGCTGCAGCTAACAGGCCGCTCTGGTCCCAGGGTAGGCGGGCGCTTGGCGCTGGTAGCGACGGATCAAAGGAACAGCCAATTGCGTCAGAACGAGAGCTCCGACAGCCAGTTTGACGGCTCGGCCGAGTTCCTCGGCCTTGGCCTCGTTGGTACGATTGGGAAGACTGGACGGGGCTGCTTCAATACCGATGGCTGTGTCGAATGGAGTTTCGCAGGAGATAGCAACTGGCCCGATCTGTTCACTCACGAGTGTCGGAAACGTCGCTATCGGCAGGAGGCAACCGGGGCCAGCTAAGTCCCAATCCTCCTGGGTGTGAGCTAACACTTCAAGCTTCTTGTCTTCTCCAACGGACGGCGGCTCGACGGCGAGAGTGGCTCGTCTCCCCGACCGCAACCGGCTCGGAAGGGAACGCCTGCGACGACCTGCTGGCACCGCTACGCAGCTCAAGAGAAGAATCATCAGCGCCAGATTCCAGATATCGCCTTCTTCCAGGAGAGTACTGAGGGGAGGGAAAAGTGCCGCTGTTCTGGCGGCATTCCGTTCGAGACCCAGCATGTCAGTGGGAAAATCGATGAGCCCATTCAGCCCTAGCCACCTGAATCCATCGAGGTGCTCGAGACTGCCGAGGGAGTCTTCAGGCTCGTTCGGCTCTTCGAGGAAGCGCGCGAGTTCAACCCGAAGTTGGGGCAGCAATTCGGGAGTAGGTCCAATCGGTGGTGGGGGATCGCTAGCCAACGCGGCTTCAAGATCGACAAGGACAACCGGGATAAGCAATGCATGCCGGAAGTTGGTGGCCACTTCGATTTCTTCATGAGACCAGCGCGGCGATTCGGCCCTGGCATCAATGAGTAGGGATCTCCCACTTTCCAGCGGGCTTGGGGTCGACTCTTGAAGGAACCTCTTGAGCGCGGGCGGGAGAGAATAGGGAAGTGTGGGTTGAGGCAAGGCTGTGGGAAGGCCAAGGGGATGGGCTGGTTCAGGCGGGAGCGATTTCTTGATCGCATGAGAGGGCAAGAGAATGGTTGGGGTTGCGACTTCCGGCTTCACGCTCCACTGTTTGGGTCGATCTTTTTTCTTTGTGCTAACAGCACCTGAAATTGCCTTGCCAGGTTTGCTGGGCGTCTGGGCAACGAATTCTTTCTCTGCTGGCGGAGCCGGCGCTCGTCCGAGCAAACGACGAGCTAGATCGAGCGTGGGATTGATTTGCAAGGCGAGTTCCCAATTCTCTCGAGCTTCATCCTTATTGCCCAGCATGAGCTGAGCCTGGCCGAGCCAGGTCAGCAGCGACGGATTCTCTGGTTTGCTGGTGAGTGCTTTGAGAAAGACGGCTTTGGCCCGAGCCGGGTCGTTGCGACGCAGATGAATTCTCCCCAGAAGCCCTAGTCCCTCTACTGAATCCGGATCGAGCTCTAGTGCCCGTTCCGTTCGGCGGCGGGCCAGGGAATAGTCACCCCACACGGTCCAGATTCGAGCAATGGCCAGGTCGACCTTCGGGTCCCTGGGCGCCTGCGACTTGATCTCCTGGTACAGCTGGAAGGCTGGATAGTAGAGCTCTTCGGCAGTGTAGGCCTGCGCCAATCGCCAGCGTGCAGCCAGGTCCTGAGAATCGGCTTTGGCGAGATTCGCCAGCTTGTCTAGTTCCGGGCTTCTTTCGTGAAGCCGAACCAAGGATTGATCGGCGGCCTTGGTGTTTTCGGCCGAAACCTTGATCGTGGTCCGGATATGCTCTGACAGACTTGCCGGCGACAAAGAACGATAGGGGTTCTTGCCCGACTTTCCCCAGCCGAAACCGGACATCCCGGTTCGTACGCAGCCCAGGGGTCCCAGGGCCAAAACCGACACAAGGCATGGAACAACCAAACGGTACCACATCGTTATCGCTCCTCCACGGCCTTGAGTTCCAATCGGTCACCCACGGTCGTCTGCGTCTCGGAGACCGTACCTGCAGGCAATTCGATGACACTTCGGGCCCTTAGTTTGAGTGAAGCCAGGCGAGAGGGCTTCAAGTTCCGGCAGGTGTAGACCACTTCGTAGTCGGAGTCCAGATATAGGGCATCAATTGGAAACGACATGCCAAAGGTGTGAATCCACTGACAGGGCGTTATCCACAAGCCCTTGCCTGGTCGAAAGTCTTCGGGACTGTGTCCGAGCAGGCCCCTCATGCGATCCCAGACCGATGCCGCCTTCTCAACCTCTGTGGCCAGGACAGCGAGTTTCGTTCGATTGCGCAGCGCATACTTGTTCACTGGATTACTTTCCTCCGAGGTGTAGCTGTCTCTGACATTTGGGTCTATGAAGGGAGATTCGTGTCGTTTCCGGCCTTCAGGCCCGAGGGCAAGAGCGCGGCTCTCTTTTCCACCAGAGACCGTGCCCGACAAAGTCTCCCAAAACGCAGGATCACCCTCTATGATTAGCGGGAGGACGCCGATGCTCCATCCTAGTCTCTATATCGGCGTTCTGATGCTGTAGTTTAGGGCAGGGCAGTTTTTCATCTGGAGCTCCAGAGGCGATGCTTCCAAGGTGGTAGAGGCTGTCGATAGGAATTGGCTACCGGGAACACCAGAAATGGCGCCTGTTTTGCTGCACGAGCTTCTTTCCACGAGGGCCTCCATACAACGCGACAGACCGGCGGTCAGATGTCGAGCGGACGAAATCGGTTATGGGGAGCTGGAAGTCATTTCCAGCCGACTGGCAAGCTTTCTGATTAGCGCCGGAATCCGAAGAGGGGACCGAGTAGGAATTCTTCTCGAGAAATCGATCGAGTCGGTAGTCTCGGTCTTTGGGATTCTGAAATCAGGTGCCGTCTATGTCCCGCTTGATCGGTTTTCGCCACCGGAACGACTTTTGTCGATCATGCGTGACTGCGAGATCTCTGCGTTGATCAGCAGCAGCAGCCAACTACGGCGCTGTGGCGCAGAGCTGGTAGGCGTCTCGTCGCTGAAGGCAATTGTTCTTGCATCGGATCCAAACGAGAGTGAATTCACTCCGGCTGAAGTGACGCCTCTTCCAACCCGGCAGACCATCGTTCTGAATTGGCCAGAGCTCTTGTCATTCGACAGAGCTCCGTCAACCGTTGTCGGCGGGGCGGACCTTGCCTACATTCTGTATACGTCCGGCTCCACAGGTGCGCCTAAGGGTGTGGCCATCAGCCACGAAGCCTCCCTGGCCTTCATCAAATGGGCGGGGACGTGCTTTCGGGTCTCGTTCACCGATCGGCTCTCCAGTCATGCCCCCTTGCATTTCGACCTCTCGATTTTCGATCTTTTCGCGGCAATTCAAGCAGGGGCCGTCACAATCGTGGTTCCGAGAGAGCTCTCAGCCTTTCCGATGGAGCTGTGTGAATTCATTGAGCGGGAGAGAATCACGGTATGGTATTCCGTGCCCTCGGTACTCACGGCGCTCGCCACAGGCGGTGCTTTGGCAGGTGGAGCGCGGCTTCCCTCGCTACGCACCATTGATTTCGATAAAGTAAAAGTGACCCGTTTTGGGGGCGAGTGATCGAGCAAAAGTGACCCACCCCAATCAGACCTCTGTTTTAGTCTGTTGTGATTGCTAAACGACAGACGAAGCGGAGGTTATAGGTGATTGGGATGGATCAGTATGAGCTTATCAGAACGGCGTCGCGTGTGTATGGAAAGAGTATCCGTCAGATTCGACGAGAGACGGGACACCATCGAAGGACGATTCGCAAAGCGCTGGCCGGGAAAGAACCGAAGTATCGTCGGCAGAAAGAGCCGAGGGCACCGATCATGGATCCGGTCGCGAAGATCGTCGAGCGGTGGCTGCTGGGCGACCGCCAAGAGCCGCGCAAGCAAAGGCACACAGCTCGAAGGGTCTACACCCGGCTGGTGGAGGAACATCAGTTTACGGGAGCGGAGGTGAGCGTGCGGCGCTGGGTGCGGGAATGGAAAGCCGCTCACGGCTGGGGCCGGCGCGAGGCCGTGCTGCCGCTGGATCCGGAGGTGGCACGGGAAGCCGAAGTGGACTGGGGCACGGCCTGGGTCCAGATGGCCGGCCTGCGTCGGCAGGTCAAGCTCTTTGTGATGCGCCCTCGCTACTCGGGTAAGCCCTTTGTGCGAGCCTATCCCTGGGAGCGTCAGGAGATGTTCTTCGACGGCCATATGCACGCCTTCTCCTACTACGGAGGCGTCTTCGGAGAGCTGGTCTACGACAACCTCACGCAGGCGGTGAAGCGGATCCTGCGGGGCCGCCAGCGAGTGGAGCAGGAACGGTTCGTCTCCTTTCGCAGTCACTACACCTTTGAGGCCCGGTACTGCACGCCGGGACGAGGACAGGAAAAAGGAGGAGCCGAGGGACTGATCGGTTTTGCCCGGCGCAACTTCCTGGTGCCGCTGCCTTCTGTCGAAGACTTTGAGAAATTGAACCAACTCTTGGCCCAGCGCTGTGAGCAGTATGGGAGCCACCGGATTGGAGGTCGGGAAGATTCCCGCACGGTGGACGAACGCTTCGAAGCGGAACGCGGCTCTCTGCTGCCGCTTCCGGATCAACCCTTTGAAAACTTCAAGCCGGTCCGGGTCAAGGTGGATGCCTATCAGACCGCCCGAGTGGATCACAATCGCTACTCGGTGCCTCGAGCCTACGTCGGATGCTGGCTCTGGGCCCACGTCGGTTGCGAGCAGATTCTCTTGTACGCCTCCGATCGGAAGGTGAGCCAACACGATCGCCTCTTCTGGAAGAGCCAGTGGCAGATCGATCCGCTGCACTATCTGGACCTGATCTATGAGCGGGTGGGCGCGTTTGAAAGCGCTCGAGCCATTGTCCAGTGGCGGCGGCAGTGGCCAGCGGATTACGAAGTGCTATTGCAGGCGCTGCGTCGCCGTCAGGGCGAAGGCCGGGGGACCCGCGAGTTTGTTCAGGTCTTGCAGCTGCATCGCCAGTACGAGAGCTCGCAGGTGGAAGCGGCCGTCCGCTTGGTGCTGGAGAAGGGCTGTCCAGGCTATGAATCGATCCGTCATCTGCTTCGAGCTCAGGAAGCACCACTGCTGTCGACGGAGCCCCTGCCCGCGGAGTTGATTCCCGGGGTGACCGATCAGCCGGTCCCAGTCAGTGATCTGAACGCCTTTAACGCCCTCTTGCCGGCAGCTGCGCTATGAGTCAACTCAGCGACACCGTCCTGCTGGAGGATCATCTCAAACGCTTGCGTTTACCGGCGATGCTGCGCGAATACCCGGAGTGCGCCCGCCAGGCCCGAGAGGGAGGCGAAAGCTACGAGGGCTTTCTGCTGAATCTGGCCACCCGAGAGCTGACTCAGCGCCAGGCCAATCAACTCAAACGTCGGCTTAAAGAGGCCCGCTTTCCGGTGATGAAAACCCTGGAAGGGACAGACTTCAAGAAGTGGCCGGGTCTGGAGGCGCTGCAGGTCCGAGAACTGCTGCAGTGCGATTACATCCCTCGGCGAGAGAATCTGGCGTTCATCGGCCGCCATGGCACGGGAAAAAGTCATGCCGCCACGGTCCTGGGCGTCGAAGCCTGCCGCCAAGGCTACCGGGTGCTGTTCTGGACGGCGGCGGAGTTGGTCAACACCCTGGTCGAAGCCCGGGAGGAACGACAGCTGCAGCGACTGCTCAAACGGTTCGACCGCTTTGAGTTGGTCATCATCGATGAGATCGGCTACATCCCCCTCTCCCAGGAGGGCGCCCAGCTGCTGTTTCAAGTCTTCGCCAATCGCTACGAAAGGGCCTCGCTCCTGGTGACGTCCAACCTAGCCTTTGCCGAATGGACGAAGGTCTTTGGCGATGCGGCCCTGACCGCCGCGCTACTGGATCGACTGACCCATCACTGTCAGATCTATCCCTTCGACTGGGAAAGCATCCGCCTGACGGAGAGCCTCAAACGGCACGGCAAAAAGCGCCGAAAGCGCGCAGTGGCCGCCACTGCGCCCCCTGCGGGGGCTAATAAGGAAGCGGATCAAGAGGGGGCCCCAAACCCCGCTTGATCCTGACCTCTATTGATTATGAACTAGGGAAAACGACTTTAACCCGGGTGGGTCACTTTTACTTGATCACGCCGGGTCACTTTTACCTTGTCATTACGACACCATTTTGTTTGCGGGTGAGGTGTTTCCCGTGAAACATCTACGGAACCTTCAACGGCTGCTTCCAGGGGCAGAACTCTTCAATCTATTTGGCCCTACCGAAACCAATGTGTGTACCTACTACCAGGTCAGTAACCTGCCCCGGAGTGACTCCTCTCGACTGTCCATCGGAAAGGCCTGTGAGGGTACTGAGGTGTGGGTTCACAAGGACGGCGACAGCAAGGCGGGTCCTGGTGAATCAGGAGAACTCAGGGTACGCGGGCCCTCCCTCATGAGCGGCTACTGGAAAAGACCTGCCGAAACGGCCGAAGTGCTCTTGCCGGCCGACTCCGGACGCGCCGAAGATCGAGTGTGCCGTACCGGGGATTGGGTGGAAATGGATGAGACCGGCTGCCTGTCTTTCCTGGGACGCCGTGACGAAATGGTCAAGAGGCGTGGCTATCGGATCGAGCTGGGCGAGATCGAGGCGGCCCTCGGCGCCCACCCAGATGTGGTCGAGGTGGCGGTCATAGCCGTGGGCGAGGCAGACCTGCTGGATTCAATCAAGGCCATCGTCGTCAAGCGCCCGGACTGCTCCATGGAGATCAAAGAATTGGAGGAAGCCTGCCGCATCTATCTTCCTCCCTTCATGATCCCGGATCGCTTTGAATTCCGAAATCGCCTTCCCCACACAGCCACTGGCAAGATCGATAAGGCCAGGCTGCGGCGGGAAAGCAGGTAGTACGTATTTAGGGCGAGGCACGTGCGACCACTCAGAGGCGGTTGTATCCGATCAGGCGTCACCGCCCCCCGAGGCTTGCCCTTCTGAAGGCGTTGGCGGTCAAGTCCCCAAGCAGTGAGTGCCAAGGATGGTCTTCCTTCTCCTCGACTGCTGCTACCAAATCTCGCATCTCTCTCAAGACCTCGGGCTGTTCTTCATCGTAGACGTCCCCTTGCAATAGCTTGAGAATCTGAAGCCGGTGGCGGGGATCCATCAGGAAAGCCGTATACAGAACGTTCAGTCGATAGTAGAGACTGATGAATTCGTACCAGTTTCGGATGCCACGACCGACGGTGGTCTTGAATGTCTGAAAGCGTCCACTCGAGAAATCACCTACTTCTGCCGCGCCCAGAATGTCCAGGCTTGCCAGGCGCGCACTGTTGAGGGCGATGCTTACACCGCTGGAGAAAATGGGATCGACAAAGCGGGCTGCATCTCCGACCAGGACAAACCGGTCCCCACAGATCCGCTCCATCGCGTAACTGTAATCGCCCTCCTCTTTAAGGGGCCGGATCTGCTCAGCCCCGCGGAGACCCTCCGCCAGATCGGGACGAGTGTTAATGCACTTCCAGAAGAAACGCGCGCGCGATTGCCGCGACTTGGCAAAATGCTTTTTCTGGGTTACCACGCCGATACTGGTGATGGAGGCGGTGATCGGGATCTGCCAGATCCAGCTGTTACTCACCGGAAGGAAGTGAACGAAGATGTAGTCTTCCATGCCCTCGCTCTGGGACAAGAGCCGCCGATCGTACCCTTCGAACCAGGTGTGTAGAGCGAATTGGTCAAAAACGGGATCCCGCACCTTGAGGTGCAGCTGGTTTCCAAGCAGCGTCCTGCGTCCACTTGCGTCGACGACCATCCTGGTTCGAAGCCAAGTCTTTTTGCGCCCGATCGCGAAATGAACCTTGGGAAAGGGGTCATCCGAGAAATCAACCCGGCTGGCTCGGACTCCCTCGTAGACGCGCGCTCCCGATCGATGTGCATGCTGGAGGAGAATCAGATCAAATTTCCCACGATCGACGTGGTAGGTATAATTCCTTTCCACCCCTGGCTGCTGACGTTCGTCAAAGCGGACGGCGACCTGAGAGTCCAAGTCGAGACCTTCCCAGTCGTGAGAGTAGACGGGGGAGTCGCTGGAAGAGGTCCAGACCGCTCCGTACTTTCGGGGAAAACCAGCCTCATCAAGGTGTTTTAGAAGGTCTAGTTCGCGGAAGACCCGGGTGGCAGCTGGGACCAAGGACTCACCGACATGGGGCCGGGGGAATAGCTCTCGCTCCAGGAGAACGCAATCGAGACCAGCTCGCGACAGGTAGGCCGCAGCCGCAGCCCCGGCCGGGCCTCCTCCGATCACGACGATGTCGCAATCCGGTCTGCGGATCACCATTTCAGCCGCCGATCATTCTACGGTGACCGATTTGGCCAGGTTTCGCGGCTGGTCGATGTCGCAGCCGTTTGCACTCGCGACGTAGTACGCCAACAGCTGCATCGGGACCACGGTAAGGAAAGGCGTGAAGACCTCGTCGGTGGGGGGGACTCCTATGAAATCATCGGCCATATCCTGCAGTTCGGTATCTCCTTGAGTCCCAACGGCAATAACTGGGCCACCACGACTCTTGATCTCCTGAATGTTGCTGGTCATCTTGTGATAAACACTGTCACGAGGTGCCAGGCAAACAGACGGGAACTCTTCATCGATCAAAGCAATAGGCCCATGTTTCATCTCACCGGCCGCGTATCCTTCGGCGTGCAGGTAGGAGATCTCCTTCAGCTTCAGCGCTCCCTCTAGTGCAACCGGGTAGCTGAACTTTCGACCCACGTACAGGAAATTGCCGTACCGTGCATACTTTCTTCCGATTCGTTCAATCTCTGCCGCTCCGTCCAAGACAGATTGGATCTTGTCGGGAAGCGCTCGAAGCTCTCCAACGAAGGACTGTCCCTCACTCAACGACATCTGCTGGTGTCGACCCAGCAAGAGAGCAATCAGGTAAAGGATCGTAATCTGAGATAGGAAGGCTTTCGTCGAGGCAACACCAATCTCCGGGCCAGCGTGATTGTAGATGCCCGCATCCGTCTCGCGCGCGATCGAGCTGCCGACGACATTGACCAGACCTAGGGCCAGGGCCCCGCGCCGCCTTATCTCCCGAATCACGGCAAGCGTATCCAGGGTCTCGCCCGATTGACTTATAGCCAACACGGTGGTTCCTGCTTCCAGATTCAGCTTGCGATAGTGGAACTCCGACGCCAGATCGACTTCCACCGGGAAGTTAGTACAGGTCTCGACGATGTAACGTCCTAGAAGGCCGGCGTAGAAGGATGTCCCACAGGCCAATACGATTAGCCGTCTCATCTGGAGAAGCCGGTCGCTCACGGATTCGAGGCCACCTAGCTTGGCGATTCCCTCCTCGTCGATCAGACGACCTCGGATCGCATCAGTCAAGACCTGTGGTTGCTCAAAGATCTCCTTGAGCATGAAATGGCCATATCCACGCCTGTCCGCAGCCTGCTCATCCCACTCGAGGATCTGAACATCCCGGGAGGCCGCCCTTCCATGAAGATTGTTGACCTGGAAACCCCCGTGAGCCAAAACTGCCACGTCCCCATCCTGGAGGTAGATGGCCTCACGAGTGTGGCTGAGGAGGGCCGAGGCGTCAGAGGCGGCGAAAACCTCATCATGACCGAGGCCAAGAATCAGGGGACTCCCGAGACGGGCAACCACGATCTGGCGGGGCTGATCTGCGCACATCACACCTATTCCATAGGTGCCCTCGACCTCTTGCAGCGCGTTCCAAACGGCCTTTTCAAGGTCGCCCTGGTAGTGATCCTCGATTAGATGGGCCAACACTTCGGTGTCGGTTTCGGACCTGAACGTGTGGCCCTTTCTAATCAGCTCTGTTCTCAAGCTCTGATAGTTTTCAACGATTCCGTTGTGAACGACGAAAATGCGCTGCCCACAATCGCCGTGTGGGTGGGCATTCTCCACCGAGGGCTTTCCGTGTGTGGCCCAACGTGTGTGGGCAATACCCGTCTTGCCCTTCAGTTCCTTTCCCTCGAGCTGTCTGCTTAGAGCATCGATCTTTCCGACGGCTCTTTCGCATTGGATCCCACCATTGCCGAGCACAGCCAGGCCGCTGGAGTCATAGCCGCGGTATTCTAATCTTCTCAGGGCGTTGACCAGGATGGGCGAGGCCGAGCGGTTACCGAGGTAGCAGATGATGCCACACATAGCAGTCTCGTATTCTAGCATGCTCCGCCGGCACAACTTGCCGTCAGGAGCTGTCTTGGACACCGTGGATGGAGACCAGGCCAGGTTCGATCAGGGGAAACGTTGGTGGGGGTCTAAAGCAGGCCAAGCTGCAGCTTGGCAGCCTCGGACATGCTGTCCATGGTCCAGGGGGGTTCCCAGACCACTTCAACGTTGACTTTTTCGATACCTGGAAGTCCTCTAAGCTTGGATTCCACTTCCAGAGGTAGCGACTCTGCCACCGGGCAACTGGGGGAAGTCAGCGTCATCTTGACCTCTAGGGTGTCAGACGATTGTGGGTTGATTTCATACACCAGTCCCAATTCGTAAATGTCGACGGGGATCTCAGGATCGTAACAGGTGCGGAGCATTTCAATGGCTTGCTGCTCGGTTGTTTCTTCTCCGTGCGAGCCGGCGTCCGCTGATTGGCTCTCCTCTTCTCTGGGCTCGGGTAGGTCTATGGCTTTCTTTTCCTGGTCCATATCAGAGTCCTCCGGGGGCTGGGAGCCTAAGTGCGAATTATTCTGTAGTGACCGCCTTTTTCGCTTCCCGCAGGGCCGCCCGCAGGGTGTGCCAGGTCAAGGTCGCACACTTCACTCGTACGGGATAATTGCTGACGCCGCCAAAAACAGCCAACTTCCCTACATCGGGCTGTTCTGACGCCAGTTCTGACTCACCCGTCACGAGCTCGCGGAATGTCTTCCAGAGACGCTCCACCTCAACTAAAGATTTGCCTTTGAGCGACTCGGTCATGATGGAAGAAGACGCCATCGAGATTGCGCAGCCCGAGCCCTGAAACGCTACATCCTTCACAACATCGCCTTCGACTTCAAGATAGATCGTCACGCGATCACCACAGAGGGGATTGAAACCTTCGGCCTGCCGGTTTGCCTTCTCGAGCACCTTGAAGTTCCTGGGTCTCCGATTGTGATCCAGGATGACTTCCTGGTAGAGCGATTCCAACTCAGACATCAGCTGAATACCTCAATTGCCTTCAAGAGTCCCTCGGCCAGGCGATCTACCTCGTTCCGAGTATTGTAGAAGGAAAAGGAAGCGCGGGCCGTAGCGGGAACGCGGAACCGGTCCATCAGTGGCTGGGCACAGTGGTGGCCAGTCCGGATGGCAACTCCTTCCCCGTCGAGGATCGTCCCAATATCGTGAGCATGGATCTCCTCGAGCACAAAGGAGAGAACGCATGCCTTTTCCTTTGCCAGGCCGAGAATTCTCAATCCCGGAACCTCCAGCAGGCGTTCCGTCGTATAGGCAAGGAGGTCGTCTTCGTAGGCTTTGACGCGATCCAGACCCAGAGCGTTGAGATAGTCGAGCGCGGGGCCCAGGGCGATACCGCCCGCGATGTGCGGCGTCCCTGCCTCGAACTTTTCGGGCAAGCTGGCATAAGTCGTCTTTTCGAAGCTTACCGACTCGATCATGCTCCCACCCGTCTGATAGGGGGGCATAGATTCAAGCAGGGCTTCCTTTCCATACAGGACACCAATACCCGTCGGCCCTAGAACCTTGTGTCCGGAAAAAGCATAGAAATCACAATCGAGTTCACGCACATCCACCTTGAAGTGAGGTATGGCCTGGGCGCCGTCCAGAAGAACGGGGACGTCCCAGACACGCGCCATCTCGATCATTCTTCGGGCCGGGTTAATCGAACCCAGGACACTCGAGACGTGGGCAATCGCTACGAGCCGTGTCTTGGAACTCAGGAGCTTCTCATACTCGTCCAGGAGCAACTCGCCATTGTCCGCAACCGGAATCACCCTCAGGTGAGCTCCTTTTTCTTCGCAAATGATCTGCCATGGAACGATGTTCGAGTGGTGCTCCATGGCTGAAATGATGATCTCATCACCCTGGCGGACATGCCGGCCGGCATAGCTATAGGCCACCAGATTAATCGCTTCCGTCGTACCTCGAACAAAGATGATCTCCTGCGAGTGAGCTGCGTTGATGGTCTGCTGAACGGTTCGCCGGGACGCTTCGAAAGCATCCGTCGCACGGACACTCAGCTCATGGACCCCGCGATGGATATTCGCATTATCCCAGGCGTAAGCCCTCTGGATCGCCTCCAGTACGACCTGGGGCTTCTGGCTCGTGGCCGCATTGTCCAGGTACACAAGCGGCTGCCCGTGAATCTTCTGTTGGAGAGCCGGGAAGTCCGCCCGGATCTTCTGGACATCGAACCAGAGGTCCTCCCTCTGGTGACCAGCTGTTGCTACGGTTCTAGGGGTAGCGGTCATGAGGCCATTGCCCCCTTTAGGAGCTGACCCTGCGGCAACCACTCAAACAGAAGATCGCTAAGCCGCCGGCGCAGCGGTTCCAGTTGCACCTGCCCGATCATGTCTTTGGCGAAACCGTGAACCAGCATGCTGCGAGCTGCCTCCTTCGAGATACCGCGCGATCGCAAGTAAAAGATCGCCTCCTCATCCAACTGCCCGATCGTGGCTCCGTGGGTGCACTTGACATCGTTCGCGTAGATCTCCAACTGAGGCTTGGTGTTAACCAAGGCTTCGTCAGAAAGCAGTAGATTGCTGTTTGTCTGCTTCGAGTCGGTTTTCTGGGCTCCCGGCTGAACGACGATTCGACCATGAAAAACTGCTCTGGATTGGTCTCGGAGAATCCCCTTGTAGAGCTCCCGGCTGTTGCAGTGTGGGGCCGCATGTTCCAGCTGAGTATGGTTGTCGACGAGGCTGCGCGAGGACACCAGGAAAAGACCATTGAGAGTAGTGTCAGCCCCTTCTCCTCGGAGCACCGCGCTGAGACCGTTTCGTACCAGGGCCCCACCCACATCGATGAAATGAGACCGGACCGTGCTGTTGCTCGCCTGCTGAATCTGCATGGTCGAAACATGAAAAGCTTCTGGCGACTCCTGCTGGAGACGGTAGTAATCGACGACGGAATTCTCTCCTGCGGTCAACTCCACGACAGGATTTGTCAAGTAAATCGAGCTTTCGATCCCAAGGTGGGTCTCGAACACGACCAACTGACTATTGGGCTCAACCACAATCAGGTTTCGGGGGTGGGTGACGAACGGAGCCTGCGCCCTGGAACCAAGAGAAATGTAGAGTAACTGGATCGGATCCTCTACTACCGTCCCGGCAGGGATATGGATGAAAGTGCCTTCCCTCATGAGGGAAGTATTGAGCGCACTGAAGGCGTTGTCCTGACTTCCTGAATAGCGTGCAAGGTGAGGTTCTAGCTCTTCGGGAGAATCCGCCAGGACTTCAGAGAGACTGGTCACCCGAAGCGCTGGAGACAGATTCTGCAAAGAACTCAGCTCAGGTGCATAGGTCCCGTTGACGAAAACCATCCTGGGGGACCCAAGGTCCACCGATGGAACCCGATTCAGGCTGTCCGCCACCGTCCGAGAATCCACCTGGGTGGGTGCTTGAAAGGTGGTCCTGGCGATGGGCGCGACGTTGGTATAGCGCCAGTCTTCGTCCCGGATCGTCGGAAAGCCCAGTTCAGTAAAGCGTGCCAGAGCACTCCTCCGCAGGTCCAGCAACCAGGGAGGCTCACCCTGGAATTCGGTTTCCAAGCCCGCGAAGTTCGCTAGATAGATATCCGTTTCCGCCTTAACCGCCTCTGCCATCGATTCAGTACCTTCCCTTCCGGGAACGATCAGGTCAGCGCCGTTGCACCTTCCACTCGTAGATCGGAATAACCTTTTTCCTCAAGCTCCAGTGCCAGCTCTTTACCTCCTGACCTCACAATGCGTCCCTCATAAAGCACGTGGACGAAGTCGGGAACGATGTAATCAAGCAGCCGCTGATAGTGAGTGACCACAATCATGGATCGATCTTTGCTGCGCATCGTGTTGACACCTTCGGCTACGATTTTCAGGGCGTCGATGTCCAGCCCCGAATCCGTTTCGTCCAAGACACTCAGCTTGGGTTCCAGGACCGCCATGTGAAAGATCTCGTTCCGCTTCTTCTCACCTCCAGAGAAGCCCTCGTTCACGGGCCGCTTCAGAAGGCTCTCATCGACCTTCAGGAGCTTGATTTTCTCCCGCACCAGCGAAAGAAAGTCCATGGCATCGATTTCCTCCAGGCCTCGATGAGTCCGAACGGCATTGAGTGCAGCTCTCAGAAAATAGGTGTTGCTTACTCCAGGGATCTCCACCGGATACTGAAAGGCCATGAATATGCCTTCTCGGGCCCTTTCTTCCGGCGACATCTCCAGCAGGTCGTTTCCTTCGAACAGGACCTGTCCTTGTGTGACTTCGTAGGACTCCCGCCCGGCTAGAACCTGCGCCAGGGTGCTCTTACCCGAACCGTTGGGACCCATGATCGAGTGGATCTCGCCCGGTCCCACCTTCAGATCAATCCCTCTCAGGATCTCCTGCTCTGCTTTTACATGTAGGTTTCTGATTTCCAGCATGACTCTTCCGCTACTCTCCTTATGCTTGATTCGATCGTGAGGGATGGCCGTTTTTCTCAACCACCTCAATCGCCCGCCCCGGCATGCTCAAAACCTCACCGGAAAGAGTGACGGAACATCCAGGCGACTGGGTAGGTCAGGTGAGAAAGGCTAGCCCACACTTCCTTCCAGACTGATACTGAGCAGCTTCTGCGCCTCCACGGCGAACTCCATGGGGAGCTCCTTGATCACCTTCTTGCAGAAGCCGTTGACGATCATGGAAACCGCATCCTCAGCCGAGAGGCCGCGTTGCTGACAGTAGAAAATCTGATCCTCGCCGATCTTTGAGGTGGACGCCTCGTGCTCCATATGAGCCGTACTGTTGTTGACCTCAATATAGGGAAAGGTATGGGCTCCACACTGGTCTCCCATCAACATGGAGTCGCACTGTGTGTAGTTCCTTGCACCTCTTGCCTTGCTTCCGATCCGCACCAAACCACGATAGGTGTTCTGTCCAAACCCTGCCGAGATGCCTTTCGAGACGATGGTGCTCCGGGTGTTCTTTCCAATATGGACCATCTTCGTCCCGGTGTCCGCCTGCTGGCGATTGTTGGTCAGTGCGACGGAATAAAACTCGCCTACCGAATTGTCTCCTATCAGGATGCAGCTTGGATATTTCCAGGTAATTGCCGACCCCGTCTCGACCTGGGTCCAGGAGATCTTGGAATTCACTCCCAAGCATTTGCCCCGTTTGGTGACAAAATTGTAGATGCCACCCTTTCCATCCTTGTCCCCCGGATACCAGTTCTGGATGGTCGAATACTTGATCTCCGCGTCGTCCAGCGCGACCAACTCCACGACGGCCGCGTGAAGTTGATTCTCGTCTCTCATGGGAGCGGTGCATCCCTCGAGGTAACTGACGTAGGCTCCCTCGTCAGCCACAATGAGGGTGCGCTCAAACTGTCCGGTCTTGGCGGCATTGATCCGGAAATAAGTCGACAATTCCATGGGACAGCGAACGCCCTTGGGCACGTAAACAAACGACCCATCCGTGAAAACGGCCGAGTTCAAGGCCGCGAAGAAATTGTCGGTCGTGGGCACCACCGAACCTAGATACCGCTTGACCAGGTCTGGGTGCTCTTGGACGGCCTCGCTAAAGGAACAAAATATGATTCCCAGCTCCGAGAGCTTCGCTTTGAAAGTGGTTGCCACGGAAACACTATCGAAGACCGCATCCACGGCTACACCGGCCAGAAGCTCCTGCTCCTTGAGAGGGATCCCAAGCTTCTCATAGGTCTCGCGGATTTCCGGGTCGATGTCGTCGAGGCTCTTGGGCCCGTCCCCGCTCGTCTTGGGAGCCGAGTAGTAGATGATGTCCTGATAGTCGATCGGAGGGTATTGAACTTTTGGCCACTCCGGCTCAACCATGGTCAGCCAGTGACGGTAGGCCTTCAGGCGCCATTCGAGCAACCAGGAGGGTTCCTCCTTCTTCCGAGAAATATAGGCAACAATCTCCTCGCTAAGTCCCGGCGGAACCGAGTCGGTATCGACATCGGTAACAAACCCATATTTGTATTCTTGACTGGTGAACTCTTCTATCTGCTGTGTCTCACTCGACATATCGATCCTTTCAGTCTCTATCCTTCGTCCAACAAGAAACGTGAGGCGTCTCGATCCTCTTCAGAAGACGATCGGTACTCGGGCCCAGCAGGAACTGGATCCAGAGCGACTAGATGATCCGGCATTGGCGTGGCCATATCCGACAGGGTGATTCTTTCCAGGGCTTTTCGTACCGTCTGATTGATCATCTTCCAGTTTTGACGAGTTCGGCATACCGATTCCTGCCTGCAATCACCGGGGGCTTCTACACATTCCGTGATGGCAATGGGCCCTTCAATCCCCTTGATGATCTCCGCCACCGAAATGGTGTCGGGGCGTTGAGCCAGAGCGTATCCGCCTTTGGCGCCTCTCTGGGAGATCAGCCATCCCTGACGTGCCAACACTTTGAGGATCTTGCTAACCATGGGCAATGGGATTTGTGTTTCGGCCGCCAGAGCACGGGCGCTATAAGTAGAACCCACCCCTTCGCTTGCGAAGTAGGATAGGAGGACGATGCCGTAATCAGTCTCTTTACTCAGCCGAATCATCTCAAGCCCCTCTCAACACGGAAATAGTACTGATTCGGTCCTAATTTGTCAAGCGCGATTTCCAGCAGCTGATTTCGGCCCGATTTCTAAATGCTCGGAGGTGTGGCGCAACGAACACTTCTAATGAGCAGATCTACGGACCGAGGGGTCGTGAAACAGTGTACTTAGTTTGAGGGAGCGTAGTAACCAGGACGAGTGCCTACCACCGTTGCCGGGTTGATGACCCGGAGAGTGATATTTCTCCAACTCCCGTCCTTGAGGCGATTTGCTGGAACGTAGGAGATATAGTACTGATTCTTTAACTCTTCGGCCACCTGAGCGTAAACGTCAATAAGGCTGGAGAAGGCCTGGCTGTTCAAGACCCTACCCCCGGTTTGATCGGCCAGCTTTTGCAAAAACCGACGCACCTCCAGAATAAAATCGTCGGTCAGTTGCCTCGGAACACTTCGGGAGCGCGCCGCGAACTCCATCCTGGCGGCAATCGCCATCCCCCAATATTCGTCGAGCTTGGAGACAACATAGACAATCGCTTCCGAGCGGATCCCCAGATCTACGACCTCCTGGTAGTTCACCATGCTTCCGGTGTCAACACCGTCTGTCAGAAGAATGATCGCCTTCTTCCCCGCCACGTCCTTGAGCAGATCATCGCAGGTGACGTACAGGGCATCGTTCAAAACAGTTTGGCCCTTGGCCCACACACTGAGGAGTGCGTTTTCGATTTTCTCGAGGTCGTTGGTCCAGTTGAGAATCAGTCGGGGAGCATCGTTGAAAGTAATGACGGCAATCCGATCCTCTTTTCCTAGATTCTTGGCGAAACGCAGGGCGGCTCTCCGAATCTCGGGAAGGCTTGCGCGGGTGCTCCCGCTGATATCAACCAGCAGCACTACTTGCACGGGCACGGCTTCACTGGAGAAATTGACGATCCGTTGTTTCACTCCGTCTTCATAGACCTGAAACTGATCTTGCCTCAGCCCTCGAACGAAGCCACCCTCCAGGGATCGCGCATTCACCGATAGAAACACCTGATCAACGGCAACTCCAATCCGAAATCCCTCAGCGGCAGGATCTTCACCGGGAGCTTCGTCCGCGGCGGGAGTCTTGTCGTCCGCCTTCTCCTGGGCCCAGCTGGGGGATCCAAGAAGCAAGCTGAACAGAAAAAGGACACTGAGCCGATCCACGTCCTTCATTATAGCGGACCCAGCCGAGCTCCGGCCCAATTCATCGGCTCCGCCGCTCCGTGGGGCGGGGCCCTCGGAAACCTATCCTCGTCCGGTTCGCCGCCTCCCGAAAATCCAGGTTACCCCCAGGCCGCTTGTCTTTCCCTGGCAGTTACATCGGCGTATCATCTGCTCACCAAATGGCTCGGAAAAGCTGCTTTGTCAAGCTTGAGATTGAGGGCGGAATCGTCGAGGAGTTTTTCGGCCCCTCTTTCCTCTGGCGGCGGCAACAGATTCACTTTCACCACCTCTTGAATCTGATTGAGGCAGCGCGGCTCCACCGCAGCGTTCAATCACTGCTGCTGATTATCAAGCCTACCGTCATTGGATGGGCGCAGATCGAAGAGATCCACGCGCTGCTCGAGCGTTTCCACGCGGACGGAAAGCGCTCCTATGCCTACCTTGAGCACGCCCATAACAAATCATACTACCTAGCTGCCGGAGCCCAGAAAATCTATTTGTCCCCAGCGACGACGCTTGAATTGGTCGGTTTGCGCTTGGAGGTGTTGTACTTCAGGAAGCTCTTGGAACATCTTGGAATCAAGCCTGAGGTTTTGCAGATCGGAGCCTATAAGTCGGCGGCCGAACCCTTCGATCGAGAAGGCATGTCCGAGCAAAGCCGGGAAATGGGCGACGCGATTTTGACCGATCTGCAGGAACGCATGAAGGAGCGAATTGCAGCCAATCGGTCGGTCAACGAATCGCAGGTCCAGGACTGGATCGATCAAGGCCCCCACAGCGCTCAGTCGGCGGGCGAGCTTGGGTTGACGGATGGTGTCTGTTACGAAGACGAGGTGGAGAAGCTGGTCCAGAACGGAGGGCCCGGGCTAGTCGATCTCCACTGGTCGAAGCTCCAGGCCGACGAGTCCTTCCTGCGCAGAACGCTTACATTCTATCGTCCCCAGGTCGCTTACATCGTGGCAGATGGCGTCATCGCCGCGGGGGAATCCCGGTCGAGCCGGAGCGGCCGCTCCATCCTAGGCGCGGATACTCTCAAGCACTTGCTTCGGGAAGCGGCAAAGCAGAAGCGTGTAAAAGCCATCGTGCTGCGCGTCAACAGCCCCGGCGGGTCGGCACTTTCCTCCGATTTGATCTGGCGCGAGATCAAACGGGCCAACGAGAAGAAGCCGGTCATCATTTCTTTTGGAGACCTGGCTGCAAGTGGCGGCTACTACATCGCTACCGCTGCCCGGAAGGTTCTAGCCGCACCTTCCACGCTCACCGGGTCAATCGGGGTGATAGGCGGGAAACTCAACCTCGAGGGGCTGTTTGGGAAGGTCGGCATCAGCGTGGATTCCCTCGAAAAAGGAAAACACGCCGGCTACACCTCTCTCGCACGACCCTTCTCCGCGGAAGAGGCTCAAGTCGTCAGAGAGCAGATGCGCCAGTTCTATGAGGAGCTTTTCCTCGCAAAGGTTGCCGAGGGACGGCGGAAAAGTCGGGACAGCGTGCGGCAGGCCGCAGAAGGGCGCGTGTGGACTGGAGCCCAAGCTCTGGAGCTGGAACTGCTGGACCAGATCGGGGGACTCCTGGAAGCCTTCGCGGCGGCACGTGCAGAGGCCGGACTGCCCGAAGCCAAGAAAACCAGGATCGTCACCTACACCAAGAAGTGGCGCTGGCGGGATTTGTTTTCCCTGCCTTTCGGGAGTCCTGTCAGCGAAGAGCGCGTATTCGCACTGCTCTCCGGGATGTGGTCCATCCGCTAGCACCATCACTCAAACTCTATCGACCATAGACCCGGAGCCAAAATGAAGGTCGTACTCCTTTTAGATCGGTTCCATCGAGTATATAGACACCGAATAACCCAAAACAATTCATTTACGCAACCTAGAATGAGCAATGTAGACCTAATCAAGCCCCGGAACTCTTTAGCCGCCCTGCTGGCGTTTCAATGCTGTTGAGTTCGTAGACAAGCGCTTCTTGGCGATCAGCCCGACATTATCCTTTGTCAGCTGCAGGAGGCCAGAAAATGGGGTTCTCACTCCTATATTAGCTCATGTTGGGTTGATCGCCGGCATATTTGGGCCTAAATCTATTCGATGGGTTCAGGCAGTTCTTCCTTGACCTTCTCGATCAGGCGAATCTCACCCAGGACCATTTCCGAGTCCACGGCTTTACACATATCGTAGAGGGTCAAGCCAGCCACGGCGACGGCCGTCAAGGCTTCCATTTCAACGCCCGTTGCCCAACGGCAGCTAACGGTGCTGCGGATCTGGAAGGCGGAGTCTTGAAGCTCGATCTCGACGTCCACGAAGTCCAGATTGAGATTGTGGCAAAGAGGGATCAATTGGCTCGTCTGCTTCGCGGCCTGAATCCCTGCCAGCCTCGCAACCTCAAAGGGATTGCCTTTGGGCAGCCCCGCGTCCAGGATCTTTCCTCGAGTGGCCTTCGAAACCTGAAGTCGGCCCTCGGCCCGGGCGGTCCTCCGAAGCAGGCGTTTTTCGCCAATGTCTACCATGCGAGCGCGCCCGGAGGCGTCAATGTGGCTCAAATCAACCATGTCATGTGCCGTCTGTTGGCCCTGAGGCCGTGTCCATCACTTCCAACTCTCGAGCAGCAGGACGGGAACTCTTGATCCTTGAGGTAGGATGGTGGAGTCCGCCTCCATTATGAGCAGGGAATTGGCGTTGCAGAACCCTGCCAGGTCAGCAGACCCTTTAGTCTCAACCGGTTCGACCTCAAAGCGGCCCTTTCGCCAGAAAGTGCGAGCCGGCTTGAAGAAGGTTCTGCCCGGCTTCTGTTTCACGTCCTCCGAAAGCGTGGCTTCAACTCGAGACAGAGAACCCGAGTCAAATCCCATCCATTTGAGCACGGAGGGCCGCACGAACAGCTGGAAAGTCACAAATGCAGACACAGGGTTCCCCGGTAAGCCAAAAACCATGGCGGAACCCTTCGTCCCGACACAAATTGGCTTTCCTGGCTTCACCGCCACCTTGTGAAAAAGTAGATCGACACCCTTTTCGCCCAAGACTCGATAGACATAATCGTACTCGCCCATCGAGACCCCTCCGGAGAGCAGTACCAGATCGCTTTCCAGCGCTCGGTCAATAACCTTTGAGATCTCCTCACGGTTGTCCAGCACTGCCGGGAAAACCTCTGCTTCCACGCCCAGTTCCTGACACAGAGCCCAGAGCATGGGCCCGTTTGAGTTTCGGATCTGCCCGAAGGAAGGCCTCTGATCGACGCCAACCAGCTCATCTCCAGTCGACACAATCACGGCAGTGGGCGACTTGAAGACTTCCACATCCGCTCTTCCAAAGGTTGCCAGCACGCCGATGTCCGCGGCCCTGACGGGTCGGCCCGCAGGCAGGACAACGTCGCCGCACTTCACCTCAGTTCCACGGTACGACACATTCTGCCCTGGGCGAACCGCTTCGGTCAGTTCCACAAGGGCACCCTCGACGACACCTGTCTTCTCCACCATTTGCACTGCGTCCGCGCCAGGAGGCAGGGGCGCTCCCGTCATGATCTGCGCTGCTTCACCCTCGCCTACAGCCGGGAGGGAAGCGCTTCCCGCGGCCACGATTCCCACGACCTTCAGCCGTACCGGTGCCGAGAGAGCATCCTGGCTGCGAACGGCGTAGCCGTCCATGAAGGATTTGTCGAAAGGCGGAAGATCGCGATCAGCGCTGACCGAATTGGCGAGCACTCTGCCCAGACTGCTCAGCAATGGAGTAGAAGCCGGAACCGGCGATGGCACCTGGGGCAGAAGCGCCTCGAGCGCCTCCCTATAAGACAATAGTGGCTGGGGAATGCTTTCCTTTTTCACTCCGTCTCCGAGGTGGTTAGACTGCAACTGGCTCTCCCAGGATCGACCCCGCAAGCGGGCCTTTGACTTTACAGTGTAACGTTTTCCACGTGTTTCCCGAAAACGTTGGCTAGCGAATCCGAAATTTCTCCAACCGTTGTTCCCGCTTCAACGGCCGAGATAATAGCCGGAATAAGATTTTCCTCAGTTTCAGCAGTCGCCTGAATATGCTCCAGGGAACGGTCGACCTGGGAGCCGTCTCTGGCAGCGCGGAAGCGGACCAGGCTCTCGATCTGGCGCGGTTCGCTTTTCGGATCAATCTTGTGTGTCTCCAAGGGATATGGCTCATCGTCTCGCAGATGATTGACTCCCACGACCGCCTGATCACCGGACTCGAGTCGCTTCTGGTATTGATAGGCCGACTCCTGGATCTGCTGGCTGACGAAACCGCTTTCGATCGCCTTCAGCATTCCGCCCATGGATCGAATTCGGGTCAGGTAGCCCTGCGCTTCCTCCTCCAGGTCACTGGTGAGTCTCTCGACATACCAACTCCCTCCTAGCGGATCCGCGGATTCGGTGATCCCGCTCTCGTGAGCCAATATCTGCTGCGTGCGAAGGGCCAGCCGAGCCGTCTGCTCGGTTGGGAGGGCCAGCGCCTCGTCCTTGCCATTTGTGTGAAGTGACTGAGTCCCACCCAGCACCGCGGCGAGTGCTTGAACCGCTACTCGAACCACGTTGTTGTCGGGCTGCTGTGCCGTCAAGGCGCTTCCCGCCGTCTGTGTGTGGAAGCGCAGCATGGCAGACCTCGGGTCTTTTGCCTTCCACCTCTCTTTCACCAAGCGGGCCCAGAGGCGGCGGGCTGCTCGGAACTTGGCCACTTCCTCGAACAGGTCGTTGTGCGCACCGAAGAAGAAGGACAGACGCGGCGCAAACTGATCGATTTCCAATCCTGTCGACAAGGCCGATTCCACGTATGTCTCGGCGTTTGCAAGCGTGAACCCAATTTCCTGAGCCGCGGTCGCACCTGCCTCACGAATATGATAGCCACTGATGGAGATGGGGTTCCATTGTGGAACCTCCTGGTACCCGAAGGCCACCAGATCGGTCGCCAACCTAACCGAGGCCGAAGGCGGAAAGATGTAAGTTCCGCGAGCCAGATACTCTTTGAGGATATCGTTCTGGACCGTCCCCCGGAGCGAGGTCCAGGGAACTCCCTGCCGTCTAGCCGCAACCAGGTACAGCGCAAAGAGGATTGTTGCCGTGGCATTGATAGTCATTGAGGTCGAGACGGAGCCGAGTGGAATTCCTTCGAACAGGCGGCACATGTCCTCAATGCTATCGATGGCGACGCCAGATCGGCCAACTTCAGCTTGAGCTAGAGGGTGATCCGAATCGAGTCCAAGCTGGGTGGGAAGATCGAATGCGACCGATAGTCCAGTCGTGCCCTGCGACAGGAGATAACGGTAGCGTCGATTCGAGTCCTCCGCTGTGGCATACCCGGCATATTGCCGCATGGTCCAAAGACGATCGCGGTACATCGCCGGGTAGATCCCCCGGGTAAAGGGGAAATCACCTGGGTTTCCCAGATCCCTCTGATAGCCCAGAGAGTCCGCATCCTGGGGCCGATAAAGGCGCTTTCTGTGACCGCTAGAACGCCTATCCTGGCTCAGTGTTCTGCCCCCTATTTCCACTTTACAATGGGTCTAAGTTTGGTATCATGGGTGTCCAAACGACGCTCTTCTAGCCACTAGATTTGATCAGTTTCCTGCAGCGTTGGCAAACATAGGGACTCGGTTTGAATGCGGGACGAGCAGTTAAAAAAATATAAGAAGAAGCTTGAAGCTGCGATCAACGAAGCTCTCTTGGAATCACCTCAAATCAACGCTGCGATCCAGGGCATTCGGCAAACGGGCTATGAGGTGTTTCTCATCATCGAGGCAACTATCGGATTCAACCAGCGCGAAAGCGGCGAATCGGTTTCGAAGAAGTTGCCTCCTGTGCGTCTGGAGCTCACCACTCAGGATGAGAAATTCCTGAGGTCTCTCAAGATCAGCCCTGATTAGATACGACCTCCCACAGCAGGGATGCCCTGCTTTCATCTCCCCCTCAAACTCGCTTCAGAAGGACCGGCCAGTCTGAACGATCCGCGGGAACTGCATCAGCTATAATGGCTTCTCATGTCCAGGGTTAGTTACGAAGTTGTTGTCATTGGAGGCGGTCATGCCGGCGCCGAGGCCGCTGCTGCCGCGTCCCGTATGGGTGCCAAGACAGCTCTGCTTACGATCAATCTCGATATGATCGGCCAGATGTCTTGCAACCCTTCGATTGGTGGCATTGCCAAGGGACACCTGGTTCGGGAGTTGGACGCTCTCGGGGGTCTAATGGGGCAGGTCGCGGACCAGTCGGGCATTCAATTCCGGCTGCTCAACCGGAGTCGCGGTCCTGCCGTCCGTGCTCCCAGGGCTCAGAATGACAAGAGACGTTACCGGCAAAAGCTTCAGGCGCTGTTGGCAGAACTACCCAACCTGTCTCTGATCCAGACGGAAGTCACGGCGATCGTCCGGCGGCACAATCGCGTCGTGGCAGTAGAGACCGCGAACGGGGACACGCTTTCTTGCGCCACCGTCATCCTGACTACCGGGACTTTCTTGAATGGTCTTTGCCACCTGGGAGAAAAGAAGTTTCGAGCCGGGCGATCGGGCGAGAAAGCCGCCGTCGCCCTGGCGGATTCAATTCGGAGTATCGGCTTTCGAATGGGGCGTTTGAAGACGGGAACTCCACCCCGCTTGGATCGAGAAAGCATCGATTTCAGCGCTTTCGAGGAGCAGCCTGGAGATGACGCGCCCACACTGTTCTCGTTTCGCAGCTCGGGAGTGACATTGCCTCAGGTGCCCTGCTGGATCTCCTTCACCACCCGGCAGGCTCACACCGTCATCCGAGAGAATCTGGACCGGAGTCCTCTGTATGGAGGGGACATAGTCAGCGTGGGTCCCAGATACTGCCCGTCGATCGAGGACAAAGTCGTCAAGTTTCCAGATCGGGATCGCCATCAGATCTTCCTGGAACCCGAAGGGTTGGACACCAACCTGATCTATGTCAACGGCCTCTCGACCAGCATGCCGGTGGACGTACAGCAAGGGCTTCTGGCCAATATCCCGGGTCTTCAAGAGGCCATTATGATCCGGCCAGGCTATGCCGTGGAGTACGACTATGTTCAACCCACCGAGCTTCATCCCACACTGGAGACCAAAGCAGTGGGCGGCCTTTTCCATGCCGGGCAGATCAATGGCACAACCGGTTATGAAGAAGCAGCCGCACAAGGCCTATTGGCCGGTATCAACGCCGCTTCGATGGTCCTGGGCAAGACACCTCTGGTCCTGAGCCGAGCCCAGAGCTATTTGGGAATCTTGATTGATGATCTGGTAACTCAGGGGGTAGATGAGCCGTATCGGATGTTTACTTCACGGGCCGAATACCGTCTCCTCTTGCGGATCGACAACGCGGATCGTCGCTTGATGCCTCATGGCCATGAGCTGGGACTGATTCCCTCCGCGGTCTACCGGAACTTCGAGTCCAAGTGGGCTCGAATCGACCGAGCTATCGAGCTACTGCGCTCGACCTTTCTAAATCAGGACTCCCCCCTGCTGAAGCAACTCGGTCAGGAATCTCCTCTAAAGCCCGGATCCAACCTGGGTCAGATCCTGAGGCGCCCCGAATGCCACATTCGAGACTTCAGGGGATGGCTCCACGATCAGGGCGTTCCTTTGCACGATGAAGAGGCAGAAGTGGTTGAGACTCACATCAAATACGAAGGGTACATTGAGTCCCAATTGCGCGAAGTCGAACGGCTGCAGCGTCTGGAGCACAGAGGCATCCCTTCCGACCTCAACTATAGCAAGGTCAGCGGTCTCTCGAATGAAGTAGTAGAGCGTCTCAATCGCATCAAGCCTACCAATCTGGGCCAGGCCGCTCGGGTTCCTGGAGTCACACCCGCGGCTCTCTCTGTCCTGAACATTCACTTGGAGATCCGCCGGCGAGGCGACCCTGGTAACGCCTTGGCCAGCAATCCCGCCGCAAGGACGTGATAGGAGCACAGCATACTGACAGAGAGCCTTGCCTATAAACCCTCCAAATAATAGCCGTTTTTAGGCAAGTGGCCGTTTTGCCCCAAAACAGCAGAGAAGCTTGGCTATGATAGACAGTAAAGGGTTTTATATCAGCTTGGCAGAAGTTGGCGGGTTGTCTTTTTATCCGTTCCCTGTTACCGGCGTGGCCGTCAAAGCGTTCTACGACGCAAGTGGAAATCCAAGAGCTGGAACCGATCCCTGTTTCGTTCTGGCCGGGTACGCCGCTTCCAAGCTTACATTCATGGAAATCGAAAAGCGTTGGAGAGAGACCGTTACCGGACAATACGGGGCAACTTACCTGCATATGAGGGAAGCGGCGGTCCTGCGTGGTGAATTCAGCCGCACAAAGGGTTGGGACGAAGATAAGGTGAACCGCCTCGTCTATGAGGCTGCTGGCCTGATCAAAGAGTTTGGGGTGAACCTTTGGGCTGTGGCCTATGGAATCAACCTGAAGGAGTGGAAGCGCAGGAGGAAGCACCAGGGAAAGGAAACAAGCTACCGGGCTGTGCATCGGGAGTGTGCCGCTTTTTGCCTGGGGAAGATCATTAACGGGTTGCACGGAAATATTGATAACGACGTCGGGAAGCTTGAAGTCTATCACTCCCAAGGAGATGAGAACCTCTTTGCCGACTTCAGGCGGTTGTGGGTCAGGGCCGACACCAAAGAGAAACACGAATGGGCGCGGCGGGTGGTATCCGTGCTTCCTCTTGACATGAGGATAACGCCCGGACTCCAGATGGCAGATTTGCTGGCTTGGGCAACCCGGCGCACGTTGCATCAAAACGACATCGGTGGCCTGTTCCCGTTCCTGACGGGCATCGGGAACAGAGTGTTCACGAATATTCGTCGAGAGTAAGACTCACTTCATGCTGCGTCTGAATAACACGGCAGATGTTATGACACAGGATCTTAGCCAGGACTTCGTTCTTCATGGCAGTATCGGTCTTGCTCCTGACCGAGTCTCCAAACTTCGCCTTGATCATGGAAAACGTGCTTTCGACGTTCGAGCGCAGATGATACCGCTCCAAAAACACCTCTCGATGGTAGTGGTAGGCGTAGAACATCTGCGCCCACAATCCACCTTTGACGTGAGTTGCGTTGCTCTTGAACGGGATCAAGGGTCTGGCTCCTATCGCGTCAATCGCTTTCAGGTTGTCCTCAGACGAGTATCCCAGGTCAGCGGAGACTTCGGAGATATTAAAGTTGTCAGCTGTGTGGTTCACAAGGGTCGGAAGCAGCGGACTGTCGTTGGCGTTTGGGCCGTGAATCTCAACCGCCGTAACGACGTTAGTTCTCACCCCGCACATGATGTGAGTCTTGACCCAAGCCCGCTTGATTCTTTCCTTACCGTGCTTGTGATCGAACCAGCGGTCAAAGCGGGATGCGCTGAAACCCGAGGAGTCGCAGGCGAAGCTGGTTTCCCAAGCCTTCAGCGGCAAACTACTCTGGGTGATCAGGCCCATGAGGATAGACGTAGTAGACCCGGCTTCGAGGATCTTGAAAATCGAGTTGTAGGACGGCAATTTACTGGTGAAGCCCCTGCCATGGGCTGCTCTGAGATCGCTCATAAAGCGGCGTCCCGAGACCGTGGAGTACACCTTGAAAACGGCGGAGAAAAGAAGATCCGAAATCGGGAGTGGTCGCCTCCCTGTCTTGGCACGAGCGGGCTCGGGAACTCCAGAGCAGAGATCCTTGAGCAGAACCTGGAATTGGTCCTTTTCGTTGGTCTGTGCGGCGTTGTAAGCCGACCAGCTTTGACTGGAGGGTTGGCCTACCTTTTCGATTGGTCGAACGGTAGGAGCCGTCTCATGGCCGTTTCTGGCCCCTCTCTCGATCATAATCTCAACGGCCCTGATGTGCTTGCACTTCACACCACGGGTATCGAAGTCGGGGCAACTGCACCTGGAGGTTCCGTTCAGGCCAACGGAGTAGTGTCCCGGTCCACTCTGAGAGGGGACCGTCCATTTTCCCGCATCCTGAATGATCTGGGAGTTGTTGGCGATGCTAAGGGCTCTGAGTTGTCGTTGATCCACGGCAAATTCTCCTTTTCACGTCACAAGAGCCGTGGTAAAATCGACAATGCTTGCCTGTCGAGGTGCCACGAGCATCTTGCGGGTTATGGTCTTGCCGGGTGTTATCCGCACCCGGCAGGGCCTGTTTGTGACTCATTTCTCAACCCGGTAGTAACGGGTTTTCCCGTTGATTCTCTTAGACTTCAACTCTCCCTGCTTCACAAGCCGCTTGAGAGTCGTGTGGACGACAGCCAACGGGTTGCTGTAGGCATTGATCTCAAAGTCCATCTTGTGCAGCCGATTTCGGACATCTGCGGGAGTGAGCCCATCTCCGTCCGCATTGTTGAGCGCTTCTCGGATTACATTGGTAATCCCTGTCTGTTGCTTAAAATCCTCTCCGAGAAATTGACTGATGGCTTTAACTATTTGAATGAGGCGATCTTTGCGGTGTTCGAGTTTTTCACGGCGTTCTTCCATACGAGATTCTTCTGCAAAAATGCTTTCAAGTTCGGCCCGTGCGTCATCAAACGTTTGCATGTAAGAGCTTTTTACGTTATCCATAAACAAGATAGTATATGAAGGTGGTGACAGAATGCAAGAAAAAAGTTACACTTCTACAGAAAAAGATAAATGGATGGAGATAATCAGACGCGCTGAACTCAAGATAAAGAAGCATCAGCAGCGCATTCGGGATCTTCAAGCAGCGATTCGGAGCTTCAAAAAACTACGGGAGGATGGAGTACCTTGGCCCGAAGGAGGAAGCGAGACGGAAGGGTCATCTTGATTAGTTTGGAGAGAGTCGAACCCAGTATATACCCTGCACACTATTCCTGTTAGAATCCCCTCTGTCAACAGAACGTGTGGGTTTCCCGCTTCTGTCGGGCTACCCACCGAACACAACAACCCTATAAACGGCGTGGGGTAGCTCCTTGTGCCTGGGTGAATAGGTGGGAAACTTCACTTACCTACACGTGATGTTGACAATGGCCCGGCACCTACGCCTGGGCCGCAAGGTGAAAGGAAGGGGAAGCATGAAGATCTGTCTGTACTGTGCGGAGCAAATACAAATCGAGGCCAGAATATGCCGCTATTGCGGACGCGACCAATACCAGCCTGTTGAACAGCCCGTTCAACAGGCTATAGGGAGAGGTACTCATTACCAAGACAGGCATCAAGGTCCGACACCCGGACGAAGTCCCGCCATTGCCGCACTCCTGAGCCTGTTTATTTCGGGAGCTGGCCATCTCTATGCCGGGGCTATTAAAGAAGGCATCCTATGGTTCTTTTTGCCGTCTTTTATTGGCGTCTTTTTGGCTATGCTTTCTATGGGGGCGTCCACCCCCACGGATGCCTTGGTTCCAACTGCCCTCCTCTTTTCAAGCCCCTTTCACCTGTACCAGGTCTACTTGGCCTATCAGTACACGGCGGGCAAGCTGACGCCCGTTTTAGGGTTTAGGAGACAGCAACGGTGGGTAGTGTGACGGAACCTGGTATTTGATTCCTTAGGGGACGCGAAGTTTTACGACCCCTCCCCCCAATCGGGGCGTCAGGGTCATGTCCGATTCTTCCGGTAGGAAGGAGGTCGGGGATGCCGGTACGCCTCAGTGAGGAGGAAGTCGTGACGATTGGAGTTTTGGCCGACAAAGGCAAGAACCACTGCGAGATTGCTCGGACGCTTGGGGTCAGCGAAGGGACCGTGCGCTATCACTTGAGGCGACAGGCCGAAGGCGCTCAAGACGGACGTCGGCAGAAGGGGTTCCAGGCGGAGGCTCTGGCCGGAATCATTGGTGCCTGGATGCAGGGGCATCCCGATGGGCAGCGACCCCCGAATGTCCGTCAGCTGTACGAACATCTGGTTTATGAATGCGATTACTCGAGCTCCTATCGTTCGGTGCTGCGCTATGTGCGCCGGCACTGGCCGAAGCCGAAGCTCCGAACGTTTCGGCGAGTGGAGACGCCGCCTGGGGCCCAGAGCCAGGTGGATTGGGCCGAGTATCCGTCGGTGGCCGTTGGAAACGAGTTGGAGCCCCTTTCGGCGTTCATCATGGTGCTCTCCCACAGCCGGCAGCCCGCCATTGTGTGGAGTCGGCGGCGAGACCAGCTGTCCTGGCTGCAGTGCCACAACGAGAGTTATCGCCGACTGCAGGGAGTGGCCGCCGTCAACCGGATCGACAACGTCAAGACGGCCATCGCCTCGGGAGGCGGCCCCTGGGGAGAGATCCATCCGCTCTACCGGGCCTATGCCCGATCGGTAGGCTTTCACATTGATGCCTGCCGACCGGGGCAAGCCCAAGAGAAAGGGAAGGTGGAGGCCAAAGTCCGACTTTCGCGTTTGCTGGTGGAGCCGCAGAGCCAATACTGGGAAGACCTCGAGGAGTTGCAGCACTTCACCGATGGACAGGTCTCGCGCTGGTCCCGTCGAGCGGTGTGTCCGGCCACCGGCCTCACTGTCGAGGAGAGTTGGCGAGCGGAGCTGGAGCGTCTGGCGCCCTTGCCGATCCTTCCCGAACCCTTCGATGTGGTGGTCACGCGGCCAGTCCATCGGGACTGCATGGTTCGCTTCGAAGATCACTGCTATCCGGTTCCCTTTCAATGGGTAGGCCGCCAGGTGGAGGTGCGGGGCTGCTCGGGCAAGGTTCAGATCTTAGCCGAGGGAAAGGTCCTGCGGGAGTATGAGCGCCACACGCCGGCGCGGATTCTGATCGATCCCAGCTGCTGGCAAGGAGAAGCGACGGAGCGGGTCCTCGCTCCGCCGCCCTTGGGCAAGATGGGACAACGGCTGGAACAGATCTATCAGATGCCGGTGGAGCAGCGTCCTCTGGACCTGTACCAAGCTCTGGCGGAGGTGGCCCGATGAGCGCGGCGACGAAGGGACGCGTGGATCTGGATCAAACCCGTCAGTCACTGGAGCAGCTGGGTCTGATGCATGCCAGCGAGCAACTGTCCGAGCTGGTGGGCCAGGCGGTGAAGAAAAACCTCTCGGTCCATCGCTTTTTGGACGAACTGCTTTGGAGCGAACTGGCCCATCGGGAGGAGCGACGGATCAAGACCTCGCTGAGACTGTCGGGACTGCCGCCGGGTCAGACGTTGGGGAACTTCGATTTTAACTTTCAGCCGGCGATCCGCAAGAGCCGCATCGAGACCTTGGCCACCTGTGAGTGGATCCGCGAGCACGAGACGGTTTTGCTCCAGGGTCCGCCGGGCGTGGGAAAGACGCATTTGGCGGTGGCCCTGGGAGCCAAAGCCATCGAAAACGGTTTCTCGCTGTCCTTCTTTCGACTGGATGATCTGCTTCACGCCATGAAGCTGGACGCCGAGTTGGCCCCCAAGGCGCTGCGCCGTAAGAAGTATGTCAACGTGGCGCTGCTGATCATCGACGAGGTCGGGTTCCAGGTCATGAGCCGGCTGGAGGCCAGCCTGTTGTTCCGGCTCGTCAGTGCCCGCTACGAAAAGGGAGCCACCTTGATCACCACCAACAAATCAGTCAAGGACTGGCCCGAGATCCTGGCCGGAGACGAAGTGATGGCGACCGCGTTACTGGACCGGCTGCTGCACCATTGCCACGTGCTGAATATCAAGGGAAGGAGTTATCGGCTCAGGGATTTGGAACGGGCCCTGGCAGGGGGGGCGGCCGCCGCCGAAGCGGCTCAGACTCCAGCCGCCCTGCGGGCTCCCTCCGTCTGAGACACTCAGTGATCAGTGACGATTAAAACTCCGGGGCGCATTCGCTTAGCAAGATTCAAACTGATGTCAGACCGTTGCCTCATGACAAACCGGCGGGAGCGCACCAAAGGTGACCTTCATCCAGGAACCCGCATGAGGAAGCGACAGACGCCCCCGCCAGCATGCCCTCAAGAGCGTTCTCCCGGCTGGGCTAGGGTCCCTCTCCGGGAACAGACGTCCAGGAGAAGGGGTTTGCAAGAGAATCCGGAAAAAACTTTCCCCCCAGTCGCCCGTCAAGCTCCGATCGTCGGGAGACCGGGTCCTCAGATACCCCAGTTCGGGACCCGAGCCAAGCTCGCCTACTGGGGCGAAAGAAAGCTATGGAAACTGCCGCGCTGTGGAAACCGTGGAAAACCAAGTCCACTTTGTGCCTGCCGATTCGGCTCGGGTGGTTTGTCCACCGTTCCCACAGCGCTTGGAAAACTCCTTCGGACGGAGTTTCCCACAGTTCCCACAGCTTCTGCGGCTGCTCACATCCAAATGAATCTATGCTTTGGGACGGCGCTCGCCCTCCCGTGGAAAAACCCAAAGCGGTTTTCCCACCGGATGCCTCCCGCTCGAGAAGAGAAATCAAAGGCTGCCCTTGAAATCAGGAGAACAAACTTTTATCGAACAAAAGACGAACACGTTCAGGTTCCTCCCGAACCTGCGTTTTTACTAACCGGGGAAGGGTCGTAAAACAATACGTCCCCTAAGGTCGTGAAAGTTCCTGTCACTTGACAGGTAGAGGCCCCGAGAGAACAACAGTACATGCAACAAAGACCCCAGCAGGTCCAAACCGTACCCAGGAAGCAAATCAGACCTGCGTCGAGGAAGGAGGTCTAATGAGCATTCTACTGTGCGCTGTGCTGTTGCCCACCTTTGTCATGGGGCAGGATCAAATAGGCCAGATACCGTCCAAGCGCATTGTCGGGGGCGAGGATGCGATCTCCGGCGAATTCCCCTTCGTGGCGAAGATCATCTACAGCGGGTCTCAAGTAGGATGCACCGGTTCTCTGATCGCACCGGATAAAGTATTGACAGCCGGACACTGCGTAGATCGCTATAGGGTGACAAGGCTGTCCGTAGGGTTTGGAGACACTCGCACTCTGGAACCACGCTACCCAGTCGCCCGCAAGATACTGCACCCGGAATACTCTGTCCAAGAGAACGACATTGCCATTCTCCAACTGGAATCCGCCGTCTCCATCCGACCTGTGCGCCTTCTGGCCTTGGAAGAAGAACTCCGGTATGCCCCGAGTGGTGCGACCTCGGGCGTGGCCGTGGGTTGGGGCAGCACCCACCCGTCAGGCGGCGGCGAGTTCCTAGAGACGCTTCAGAAAATAACAGATATACCGATTTACACAGAAGAAGACTGTAGGCGGGTCTTGGCCGAACTACGCAACCAAGGGAAGAGTCCACAACCGCCCGCTATCCACGAACGGGTACTGTGCGCGGGAGAGGAGAACCGAGCAGCGGGAAAAGGAGACAGTGGTGGCCCCCTGTTAGTCCAGACACCGAATGGATGGGGGCAAGTGGGGGTACTCTCGCAGGGAACAAGAGACCCGTCACCGTCAACAGTCACCTACATGAGCAATTACACGCGCACATCCTACTTTTTAGATTGGGTATTTCCCACCTACTACTTGAACTTCGCCCACTCCGCTGTAGGTGGCGGGTGGAGGACGGATCTGGTCTTGCTGAATCCCTTGCGGAGAGAGGCGAACGCCGCTGTAGAGGTGTTCAGTGCGAACGGGATGCCACGGATCACTGGAGAGCGGATCGCTTTGCCGAAGTTGGGCATGACCGAATGGGAACTGCCCGAAGGAGAGGCGGTTGAAACGGGCGGGGTGGTAGTTTCGTCTACTGAAAAACTGGCTGGTTTCTTGCGCTTCAGGCACAGCGACGGAGCGGCCACCTCGGTGCAGTCGGCTCCAGTGGACGACGCCTTTATGGTTCCCGTAAGCAGTCAAGCCGATCGCACTGGACTGGCCGTCTACAACGCCGCCGACAAAGACCTAACGGTAGTACTCAGGGTGGGAGAAAGAGCACTTTACAAGACGATCCCAGCGCAAGGGAAGATCGCTGGGTTCGTGGATGAGTATTTTCCCGGCATCGGACCTGCGAACACTTTAATCGTTCAGACGGACCCTCTTGGAGGCCGGATTACCGTACTGGCGATTGAGATGATCAACGGCAACCTTGTGACGCTGCCAGCGGTTGCTGTCGATTAGAAGCGTAGCTAGGATTTCCCCTGATTTCTCTTTACAATAACACATGAGGAGAACTCATGAATCGATATGTAATTATTCTTCCGCCAGAAAGCACTGTATCCCCAACAGTTATCAGCACAAAGTTCCCCGATAAGACTTACGAGATCGCTCCTGGGCGCGTTTGGGCCGTCGCCACGCATCGTGAGACTTGCGGAGATGTTTGTAAGGAAATTGGAGGTGGGCCAGAGAGTGGGGCAATGGCGACCGCGATTGTTGTCAAGATTGGAGAATACGATGGGTTCGCCCGTTCAGCCTTGTGGGACAAGTTGAGTGCATGGGGGATAGAACCATGAGGTCAGAAGAGCAGAAAGACAATATTGTTCCCATGCGTCAGGCTGGACATGGCCCTTCTGGTCCTTACAACGGGTTAGAAGAAAGGGTGAGGGAAGTTGAAAAGCTCTTGGTGCGTCTCGATGAACGATCACACAACTTGGCAACCAAAGCAGACATTGCAGAAATCCGAAAGGTCATTGTTGAAAGAGAGGCATCCTTGCTCCGTTGGCTCATTGGAATCATTTCAATTGCCCTAGTTTCTTTGACCGTCGTCCTGGTTAGAACCTTCATTTCGACGAATTAGGCCCTAGCAACAATGGATCATGGGTTTGTGCTACTCTCCGAAAAGGATATAAGTAAGTAGCAGGAGTTCTTGGGCAAACTCCCGAGTTTATGGGCAGAAGCTAGTTTACAGTTTACAGGCAAGGTCTGGCCTGTCACACTGGACCTTCGATTAGATCCAGTTCCTTAGCGGTTTACGAGGATGGCGGAACAGAAGGAGAGGCTTTGCCTTCTTGTTCTGCGGAGGCCTTCCGTTGTTGCTCCGCCTTTTGTTTGCTGGCTTCATCCCATGACTTTATGTTACTAATCATGTCATGAAAGTAAGAAACATCACGGGCAATAGAAAGTCCCGGAAGCGCCTCGCCGGTCGCGCGGTTGCTGACGTAAGCGGAAATGCTGCCGATAATCTGAACGCCCTCGGCGTCAGTCGAATAAATTACGGGGCCTCCGCTAACCCCGTTGATAGCGACACCGTCAATGAGATAAGAATGTCGCCAGTCCTGACGAGCGCTGATATTTCCCGAAAAGAAACAGAGCGAATGCGGCGCGACGGCGGGAAAGCCAAGCCATCCGACCTCAGTACCAATAGCCAGCGGACTACTACTTGGGAGGAGTGGTATCAGCGTCTCTGGGAATTTAAGCTTGCCCGTATCCACAAGTATCACGGCTCCCCGAAAAGAAACAGAGCGAATGCGGCGCGACGGCGGGAAAGCCAAGCCATCCGACCTCAGTACCAATAGCCAGCGGACTACTACTTGGGAGGAGTGGTATCAGCGTCTCTGGGAATTTAAGCTTGCCCGTATCCCAAGTATCACGGCTGAATCCTTCTCATAGTCCTGAAAAATAACCCGTTCAGGCTCTCTCAGAAAAGAAACCGATTGTGAGTCCTCGTGGAGTAGTCGAATCGGCTGCTGCCAGTCATCTGCATAACTAACTACATGCCCCGCTGTGGCTATCCCTACAAAAGCTCTGTCAGTGTTGTATAAGCACGCAAACCCTGTGCCGTGTCCGGCGGGAGTCTCGATCTTCACCACGTACGGTGAAACCTTTTCAACAATAGTATCCCAGTTCATGGATGCGTGAATTATAGTTGAGGTAAGGGACTTTGTCGATCTCTCAAAGATTTCCGGGATAACGATTTCCCCATTCATCAAGCCGCCAAAGAGCACATCCGATCGAAAACCTGGTGGCTGAAGGCTGCGTAAGAAAGACCAACGTAACAAGGCACCACTACCCCTATGCCCTTGGGCTAAAGATCCTCATGGGTTTGTGCTACTCTCCCAAAAGGATATAAGTAAGTGGTAGAAGTTCTCAGGCAAAAGGGAGGAATCAATGAAGCCGAAGAATGAAGTCAAAGTGGAATCCAAGCCAGGAAGGCCCTCCAAGCCGATCCCGAAGATTGACGCCACGGCGGAGGGAATAGCCGAGAGAATCTTTGCCAATGCCAAGCTCCCAGACCCGTCTATTCGAGTTCGCAACAAGCCGGAGAAATGAGGAGGGGGTTGGCTAGTTAGGTATGTAATCCCCATTCCTTTCATCAAATTTATACTTGACACTAATCAGAATTTTGACATATTATCAAGATTCCTCATGTTTGAAAGTCCATCGCTATCCGAAGGGGGAACACCAAAACGGGATCGCTTGGGTCCCATCCACCCACGGCCTCTGGAGGCTATCCACGTGGGCTATCGTTCGGGGTGCTCTGGGTAGGGATGATGATGAGGTCCTCATCAGTCCGCATTGTGCTGGCCACATGCGCACAAGGGTATTCAGTTCGATGGACGTCATCTATGTCCTGGACACAGGGGACTATTCAAGACTCGAATCTCGCTGGGACAACCAGTATGAAAATTGGGTCTATACTGTAGCCGGGGAGGATTTGGACGGGAAGAGGCTACAGGTCGTGTTTTCGGTTGAAGACTGCGGTTCGAAAATTAGGGTGATCAGCGCCCAACGTTTTTTCGGAGGTGAACGAGTATGAAGTGCTCCGCCTGTGGTGCTGAACTTGTCCATCGCAAAGTGGATCAATACCACTATCAGGAGTCGGGACTCGATGATGTCTATCTGGTAGGCGTAAACGTTTATCGGTGTGACTGCTGCGATGCCGCGCTACTGGGAATCAAGAATATTAGGCAGCTCCATTTAGTGATTGCGCTTCATATCATTGACCAAGTCATTAAGCGAGACCGCATTCTCACTGGTCCTGAGATACGGTTTTTAAGGAAAGTTTCAAAAAGAAAAGCAAAAGACTTTGCTGAGGAACTGGGGTATGACCCTTCCACGTTATCAAGATACGAGAACGGGAAAAAGGCCATTGGGGGTCGAGGCTCCCGTTTGATTCGCTTGTGGTTTCGCGATACGAACGCTCAAGAAATTCAAAGATACGAGCGCCTTCGCGAAGATCCTTCAGGGAGGCAGTGGGTCGTAAAGGAGGAGCCTCATGAACCGTCTACCAGCGGACGTGGAATATTTACGGTCCAACCAGAGATGCGAGTGTGACCTACGGTCATCAAAGTCCTGCGAGTCGGGCCTTGTTTCAGAAAAAGTGTGTAGGCACACTTTTCCCTTGCACTTTACTGATGGAAAAAGTAGGATGAGGGAAGCTCGTTCCTCATCTTAGTTTTTCCGAAGGCCGCTTTGCCGAGCGGCCTTTTCAATTTTCGGGTTTGATTTTAACCGATAAGGGCTAGGCGATCAAGTTCTTGTAGCGTAGCCACTTCCCCTCTCCCATGCCCTTGGGGGCTAAAGATTCTCATGGGTTTGCGCTACTCTCCGAAAAGGATATAAGTAAACGAAGAGTTTTTAGGCAAACTCCCGAGTTTATGGGCAGAAGGGTGTTTACAGGCAAGGCCCTGACAGAGACCAATTTTTTCCCCTTGCAGGTCGAAACACTATTCATAAGCTTCAAAGGGTGGCCACAAAAGGATAACTTCCTCAGTTTCTGCCTTTTCAACTCATGACAGTTCCCAAGCTCCGGGTCATGGAGGAAGAGTTTGGAATACAGCTCTCAGGGGAACAGAAAGCACAGATCCGGAACTATCTCGATCTGCTGAAGCGCTGGAACCGCACAATCAACCTCACTCGGGTCGAGAGTGTCGAGGACCAGCTTCGATTCCATTTCTTTGAATCCTTCTGGGCAGCCGATCGTTTCCTGGACCGCAATCAAGTTGTAGCGGACGTGGGTAGCGGTGCGGGTTTCCCAGGGTTGGCCCTGAAACTGTTCTTGCCAACACTGGACCTCACGCTGATAGAGAAGAGCGCCAAGAAGATCGTTTTCCTAAAAGAGGCCTGCCGAACCCTCTCGCTACCTGCCAAACCCTTCCAGGGGAAAGCCGAAGACTACCCGAGCTGGGATACGATCAACCTGGCCACGGTCCGGGCGTTGAAGCCCTCGCCGAAACTCCTGGATCTGTTAAGAACGCACCGGGTGAATCTCTTGTTGCTTCACGGTTCCACGCCGGGGGATTCGATGAAAGGCTTGAGACTTCTTCGCCAGTACCAGGTACCCGGTTCGACCTCGCGTTTCGGCAGCCTTCTTTGCCACGAGTGACACCATTAGCGCAGCGTGTCTGGCTGCTGCACCCAACACCCTGCGCGCCGCCTATGTTTCACGTGAAACGTCGCCCGGTCGTGGTATCGTGCCCTCCATGAGCCACGCTAAGATCATCGCCGTCACTAACCAGAAAGGAGGAGTAGGAAAAACCACTACTGCTATCAATCTGGGAGCCTCGCTGGCTACAGCCGACCTCAGGGTCCTCGTTGTGGATCTGGACCCTCAGGGCAACTCAACCTCGGGCCTGGGGCTCGACAAAGACGACGTCCAGCCCTCGGCATATGAGGTACTTATGGAGGAACAGGAACCCTCTGATGCCATCTATCCAACCGAGATGGAAACCCTTGACTTGCTGCCCGCCAACCGCGCCCTGATCGCGGCCACCGTAGAGCTCTTGGACCTCTCTAGACGCGAGTTCAGGCTGCGGAACGCGCTCGAGCAGCTTCGTCGTCGTTACGATTTCATTCTGGTCGATTGCCCTCCCTCTCTCGGGATCCTGACAGTAAACGCCCTAGCTGCTTCCGATTCCGTCTTGATTCCGATTCAGTGTGAGTATTTCGCACTGGAAGGTCTCTCGGACCTCATGGCAACGGTGCAGCGCATCCGCGAAACACTGAACTCGACTCTGCGGATCGAGGGCGTGCTCCTCACCATGTATGACGACCGCCTCAATCTCTCCAGCCAGATCCGACAGAATGTTTCCGCCCATTTGGGCTCGCGACTGCTTCAGACACACATCCCGCGCAACGTACGCCTTGCCGAATCGCCGAGTTTCGGCAAGCCAATTGTTCTCTACGATGCCCGCTCCAAAGGCGCAAACTCCTATCTCAAGCTGGCTCAAGAGATCCTCGGGAAAAACGCCCTCGGCACGCTTCGATGGTCAGGACCAGAATCTATGCGGCAGGTAACATCATGAAAAGACAAGCGTTGGGCAGGGGCCTCGATGCACTGCTGCCAAAATCAGCGTCGGTTTCTCCCCTGGTTGAACTTGACCTGGATCAAATCCACCCCAATCCCTTTCAACCCCGGCTGCGGCTCGACTCCGCAACTCTCGATGAACTGGCCGCTTCCATCGCTCAGAATGGCTTGCTTCAGCCAATCATTGTTCGCTCTCGGGCCGAAGGGTACGAGATCATCGCCGGAGAGCGACGATGGAGGGCTGCTCAGAAGGCCGGGCTGCAACGCATCCCCTCGATCGTTCAGGATATTTCGAACCAGAAGATGGTCGAGATGGCTCTGGTTGAAAACATCCAGCGCGCCGATCTCACGGCCATCGAGGAGGCCCAGGCCTACTCCGTCTTGATTGAGGAGTTCGGTCTCACCCAGGAAGAAGTCGCCCGTCAAGTCGGAAAGAGTCGGACTGCGGTCACCAACACTCTGCGGCTTCTTCAGCTACCCCGCTCTCTTCAGCAGGCCCTGCTTGCCGGAGAGCTCTCGATGGGACATGCCAGGGCCCTTCTCCCTCTTGCCCATGCCCAACAATTAGAATTAGCTGGACAGGTCGCTTCCAAGGGTCTTTCGGTTCGAGAAGTCGAGCGCCGGGTCCAGGAGTCAGCGGCCGCAAAAACGGCACCCCGATCGCGTAAAGACCCACACCTGGAGGCGGCGGAACAACGTCTGGAGCAGCGTTGGAAGACAAGAGTCGAAATCCGCCGCCGTCAGTCGCGGGGCCAGATTGTCTTCCACTTCCATTCTGAGGATGAACTAGATCGGCTCTTCTCCGAGCTTGCTATCTAGCGAACATCTCAACCGCGGTAGTTTCACAGAGTTCAGCTGAGCTTTGACACGACCCCGTGCCTACTTACCGATACAGAAAGTCGAGAAGATCTCGCCAAGAATATCCTCGACACTGGTTTCGCCTGTGATCTTCCCGGTCTCGTCCAATGCCTTCCTCAGATCGTAGAGGGGAAACTCCTCGCTGAGACCCCCCTCGCACGCGGAAAGCGCCCGCGCGAGATGCTTCCGGGCCCGCTCGAGGCAGTGTTTGTGGCGGACGTTGGTGACCAAGACCCGCTCTGTCTCCCATCCTTTCGCAGGAGCCAGAACGCGGCTAACAACCTCGCCCAGTTCCTTCACGCGGGTTCCGTGGCGCGCCGAGACGGCAACCACGGACTCACACTGCTCCCCTATATCCGGAGGCACCTCCCCCACCCGTGGGAGGTCTAGCTTGTTTAGAACAAGAATACAGCGCCGGTCCTTGATGTCGTTCCAGACTCGCGCATCTTGCTCGCCGAACCCCGTCGAGCCATCCACGACGAACAGAATGATGTCGGAGCGCTCGATATATTCCAGAGACTTTTGCACCCCCAAAGCCTCGACCGGATCTCGCGCCTCGCGGATACCCGCCGTATCGACGATCTGTGTGGGGATACCCTTCAGATCAACTGTCTCGGTAACCGCGTCCCTGGTCGTGCCTGGCACATTCGTGACAATGACTCGCTCCCGCTGAACCAAGGAGTTGAACAGGCTCGACTTGCCGGCGTTGGGCTTTCCCACGATCGATACACAGAATCCATCCCGAACTACCCGCCCCAACTCGAAGCTGCCCAACAGGCGCCGAAGCCCCCGATCAACGCCGCGCATCTGCGCGACCAATTGCGCTCTGCCCTCGGGCTCTACCTCGTCCTCAACAAACTCAAGCGATGTCTCCATATGGGATATGGTGCGTATCAGGTCGTCCTGATAGGGCCTCAACTCCGCCGACAGTCGTCCCTCGACCTGGTCTCGCGCCACTCGTGCCTGGAATGAGGTCTGGCTCTCAACCAAGTCTCGCACCCCCTCAGCCTGCGCCAGATCCATTTTTTGATTCAAAAAGGCTCGGAGCGTAAACTCTCCGGGCTCCGCAAGACGAGCACCAGCATGCAGCAAGGTTTCCAGTATCTCCTGCACGACGGGTGGGCTCCCGTGACATGAGATCTCGACCACATCCTCCCCGGTGTAGGAAGCAGGAGCAGGGAACAGGGTCATCAGGATCTGATCGACTGGCCGCTTCGCCGAATCCAGGAAGGTGGCTAGACACGGTCTCCGGGGCGGACATTCGGTGGCGCCACCCAGTTGGATTTGCCCTCGAACCAGGGCGCTACTATCCAAACCACTGAGCCGGATCAGGGAGATTGCCCCTCGGCCCGGAGGAGTCGCAACGGCAATTATGGTTTCATCCCGGAATCGAGACACAGGTCTGTGTCTTTTGGTGTTCGCGCTAGAATGAGGGCAAAACAACGACGCAGCGATGGGCGCCGCTACCTTCGCTTTGTGTCCTCACTCCTGGTTCATCAGCCAGCGCCAGATGAATGATGCGGCGCTCGCTCGCGGGAAGGGACTGGAACAAGAACTCCTTCCCCGACAACCGCACTTGCTCAGCCGCTTTCTGCGACAACAGGGCGAGCTCCTGCTCGCGTTCGCTTCGGTAACCCTCGCAATCAACCCAGAAATTACATCCGTCTTCCGACTTTCGAAAGAAAATCTGATTCAGGAGATGGTTGATTGCATACAGCAAGCGCGCGCTATCAGCCAATACCAGGCTGCCGTCGGATCCCTCCAAGCGGACATGGATCCCGTCTTCCTCCATCTCACAGCTGAACTGTAGATCGAGGTCACACTGCCGAAGAAGGTCGTCCAGAAAGCCCTTCATCGATTCAAGAAGTTCCGGTCTCGCCAGCCTCTCTCTACCGTCTTCCAACTTTTCTATCACCCTTTCTTGGAGCCTTTCTGCTTCGCAGGAGCAACGTCGTCCGTTTTCAGCCGCTGCATCAAAACCTGGAACATCATAGCAAACAGGTTGCTAAACAAGAAATAGACAACCAAGCCACTCGATAGATTCAGGAAGAAGAAGGTAAAAACGACGGGCAGGAGCATCATCATCCGTCTCTGGGTCGGATCGCCAGTCGCCGGGGTCATTTTCTGCTGAACCACCATGCTGATGCCCATCACGACGGGTGTGATGTAGTAGGGATCGTGCTGAGACAAGTCTTGGATCCAACCCATGAACGGAGCTCCACGAAGTTCGATCGATGAAGCCAGCATGCGGTAGAAGGCAATCAAGAACGGCATCTGGATCACCAGAGGTAGGCAACCTCCCAGTGGATTGACGCCATGCTGCTTATATAGCGCCATGACCTCCGTGTTCATCTGCTGCTTGCGCGGGTCGTCGCGCTTCATGCGCTTATATCGGTCCTGTATGGACTTCAGCTTCGGCTGCAGCGCAGACATCTTCTTCATGGAAGCCATCTGCTTGTAACGCACGGGAAAGAGAGCGAGGTTGATCACGAAGGTCAGGATAATGATGGACCAACCATAATTACCCACGAATCCGTAAGTGAACTTGAGACCGAACACCAGAGGCTTCACCAGAAGCGCGAACCATCCGTAATCGATCAGCTCGATGAGGGTAGGATCCGTCCGCTTCAGAATCGTCTGGTCTTTAGGTCCAGCAAAGAAGGTATAGCTGGCCTTGCCGTCAAAGCCGACTTCGCAGACCAATAGGGGAACAATCTCTTCTTCCGGTTCTGTGCGCTCCCACTGCACCCGGGAAAGCCGCGTCGATCGAATGGCCTCGGAATCAAGAATCAGATACGCAAAGTACTGGCTGTCCATACCGACCCAGCGGGCCCCCGAAACCAGGTCTCGTGCCCCGTCTTCCAAATCGCCAGCATCGTAGGACTCGACCGCACCACCCACATAGCGTTTGATTGCGGGATAGCTGAAGTCCCCGGTAACAGCGGCCTCAGGCTCGACCTTCCCAATACCGGCACCCAGGACGATGGAGAAAGGCACCTTTCTCCCTTCGACAAGGACCTCGGTCTCCATCCCGACTTCATAGCCCGATTCCGGTATTTCGAATTTCCTTCTTACCTGGACCTTAGAGCCGCCATAGAAAAGCTCGAAGTCCACTGGCGCCTCCATCGCCCCGGTCCTTCCTCCTACGAGCTCATACACTGCCGTTTCGAGTTCTCGGTTGATGCTTTCGTCGCCTACGCGGATCGTCAGGGGACGCGGCAAATCCTCAGGAAGTCCCTGCGGGATGATATCCAACAGCCGGGGCTCAGAGGTAGCGAACTCATCTTCTGTCGCCGAATCGGACGGGGCTGCCTGATACTTCTTCAGGAGAACACTCTGGAGCCCGCCTCCCGCAGTGGTCCAGACCAGCTTCAGATCCTCATTCTCCACTGTGATTTCGCGCGGGGCTGCCTCGGTTCGTTCCCACTCCGCTACCGTCTCCGATTGTGGCGGAGGGTCCTGGTCCCTGGCTTCCGGAGTCGCTGTAGGAGCCGCTACCAGCTCGCCTTGCTCTACGGGCTCCTCGGGGGCCGGTGGCGGAGGGAAATAGGTTTGATATAGGTGAGGCGTAATCAGCAGAACGGCCATCGACAGCAGCATTGCGAGCAGCAGTCGCTTCTCCAAGTCCATCTTGTTGGGATCGTGGCCGGTAGTCATGTTTGTAGAAGTGGTACCAGTACTACTTCACCGGGTCAAAGCCGCCCGGGCTCCAAGGATGGCAGCGCAGAATCCTCTTGAATCCCAGGTAAAAGCCTTGCCCGATCCCCTTTTTCTGGATGGACTGGAGCATGTACTCCGAGCAGGAGGGAGAGAATCGGCAGGATGGAGGCAAAATCAGAGACACCGATCTTTGATAGAGTCGGATTGAGATCGAAAGAAGCTGCTTCACACGCCGCCTTTCTTACTGCTCCACCCCTCAACGGTCGTTACGAATTCCTGGTGGAGATCCGCGGAAGACGCGTTCGCAGCCGGTTTTTTCACGTTGACAACCACATCACAGGGTCGCCCTACGAGATCCTTGTTGTGGCGAAATACTTCGCGTAGCGAGCGCTTTATCCGGTTCCGTATAACTGGCGGACCCACCTTTCGAGATACGGTCACACCCAGGCGGCTATGGGGCAATCCGTTCGGCATCAGATACAGAACGAAATGGGGCCTGTGGATTCTATCTCCAGACCGGTAGACTTCCAGATACTCCCTGGAGTTATGAAGTCTCTCTGCTCGCGAAAAACCAAACTGCTTCAACCACTTGCCGATAGTGCTCTACGTCCCTTTGTCCTCCTGCGCCTCAGGACCACACGGCCTCCACGCGTTCCCATGCGTGTCCTGAACCCGTGCGTCTTTCGGCGCCGGCGATTGTTCGGTTGAAATGTGCGCTTCATGATTTCTTACCACACCTCGATCGAAAGGCCTCTGATACTATCAATTTAACCACGCCGGATCAACTGGCACTCAAGATGCGGAAGCCTTCCGCTTCAGGATCTTCCCCGGTCCTCCTGGGAAGACGCACTCGGATAGCATCCCAGAACCTCCATGAACTCGGCGATTCCCTCTAGATCTTTGAGGGCACCACGAGTTCGATCTTCTTTCACGTTGCCCTGAAAATCGAGATAGAACAGGTACTCCCAGGGACGACCATGGATAGGGCGAGACTCGATTTTTGCCAGATCGATCTCGCGCCTTGCGAAAACGCTTAGACATTTGAAAAGAGCCCCTGGCGTGTTCTGGAAGCTGAATACGATGGATACCTTATTGGCGGCGTCCGCGGTCTCGAGCTCCGGCGAAAGAAGGAAGAAGCGAGTGAAATTCTCTTCGTTGTCCTCTATTCCTTTCATCAGAATCTCGCCCTTGTAGTGCTCAGCCGCGCGCGACCCGGCTATGCCAGCACAATCGCGCAGATCCTTCGACACTATCCGCTTCACGCTACCAGAGGTGTCATAAGCTGTCCGTTTGACCAGATGGGGGAACCGCTCGAAAAACCTTTCGCATTGATCCAGGGCTACCGGGTGCGACATAACGGTTCGGATTTGATCAAAAGTCGCGCCTGGGACACCAATCAGATGATGCTGAATGGGCAAGTTCATCTCCCGCACGATCTTCAGCCCATATCGAAGCAAGAAATCATAATTCTTGTGAATCGACCCGGCCAAGGAGTTTTCTATGGGAACTACGCAGTAGCGGGTCTGGCCCTGAGAGGTGGCTCGAAACACTTCTTCGAAGGCCTCACAGCAGTGAAACTCTACGCCTTTACCCAGCAAAAGCAGGGTGGCTTCCTCGCTGAACGACCCTCTCTCGCCCTGGATCGAGACCGCTACCACTTCTCGCGTGTCTCGGATCAAGTCGGACTCGGTGGCAACCATTCTTGCTCTTTCCGGAAACTATCTTCTGGTCTCTCGGCCGAAGTCGAGGCCGGAAGCTGAGGCCGAAGGCCCTGCAACCTACGTCTTAAGTTTCCCTTCAACACAAAAAAAAGCAGCCGCGCCGTGAAGGCTGCCCCCAGGGGCTTCGTCACTATTCGAACCGATCCCCGCTTGACAGCATCGACCACCGAAGCTGTTTCCTTCTCGGCATAAACCAAACTATAGGTGCAACCCAGCTGCTCTAGAAAATGAACGTCTGAGTTGCCAATGAGAGGCAGGTTACAGCGCCTAGCAGCACTCTCCGCTCGACGATTGAAGTTGATCCGTTTGGTATAGAAATGATTGTATTCCACCGCATCGAACAGCTCGTCCCATTCCAGGAACCGGCGGCCAATGGCACTCCGGATTGGAAAGAAAGGATGGGCTGCCACTACCAACTGGGCAGATCCTTTTCTGGCCATGATCTGCGCCGGTGTGGTCCAATCAGGTTCATAGTCCAAGAAATTGTAAAGCAGAGTGTGACTTCCTTCGAGCGTCGCTTCTACTCCCGGCAAAAGCAGGATTCCCTTCTCGCGAGCGTAATCATCTAGGCCCTCTTCGAACAGGAGTTGGTTGTGGTTCGTGATGGCAAGAAGCTCGAATCCCTGAGCTGCAGCCGCGTCGATCAGCTGCTGGGGACTATGCACTACGAGGCTCTGCCCATCTGACGGATCTTCCCTGGTGTGCGTGTGGAGCTCCGCCTTCAACCACTTTTTCATATCCAAACCATCCCCGGCGGTTCCTTCAGTCGATCCTTGCAACCGGCTTCGAGCAGCGGAGGCACATGGGAATCGAACCCACCAGCCACGACTCTCGCCGCAGCCCGACTGGTTTTGAAGACCAGGCCCGTCACCAGACGAGAAGTGCCTCCGAACGGACATTCTACCACCGGTTCTCCGCTTCGCCGGCCCTGGGTAGACCTCACCCCCCCCTGGCTGCTACGATTCCCACGTGTCCGACCCTTTTCTTCCAGACGCGAAGTGGTCTCTGACCTCGCTGTGTGAGCAGGCATCCGCGCTTCGCAGCCAGGCCAAGGGCACTACGATCAGCTTCTCTCCGAAGGTCTTTATTGCTCTCACCCGTCTCTGTCGCGATTCCTGCGGTTATTGTGTTTTCCGCCAGGAACCTACACCCAACAAGGACTGCTTCATGCGGCCCGAAGAGGTCCTCGCCGTTGCACACGCTGGCCAGCAGAAGGGTTGTCGGGAGGCCCTCTTCGTGCTGGGAGAAAGACCGGAGCAACGATACCCTGAGGCCCGCCGCTGGCTCAGAGAGAAAGGCTACGACAGCACCGTCGACTACCTCTTTCAGATGTGCCAAATGGTGCTAGAGGAAACCAGTCTCTATCCTCACACCAATGCAGGAATACTCTCCCGTTCGGAGCTAGAGGCGCTCCAACCAGTGAACGCTTCGCTAGGTCTCATGCTCGAAACTACCAGTCTTCGCCTATCCGAACCGGGAGGACCTCACGCTTCGGCTCCAAGCAAACATCCACGTGTTCGCATCAACACGCTGCGTCTGGCGGGTGAGCTCGGCATCCCGTTCACCACTGGAATCCTGGTGGGTATCGGCGAGACTCTCGACGAACGAATGGAGGCTCTGCACCTGATTCGTGATCTGAACCAACGCTATGGACACATTCAGGAAGTGATCATTCAGAACTTCAAAGCCAAACCCGGGACCGACATGGCAGCCGCTGTCGAGCCCAGCTTCTTGGAAATGCTCGAGACGATTGCCATGGCCCGCCTGATTCTGGGTCCCCAGATGAATATTCAAGCGCCGCCCAATCTTTCGGCGGCCGATCGGCGCTATCTTGAGTACCTTGGCGCAGGACTCAATGACTGGGGAGGTATCTCGCCCATCACTATTGACTTCGTCAACCCGGAAGCTCCCTGGCCCCATCTCCGAGAGCTCACGGAGCAGACTGCGGCGTACGGCTTTCAGCTCAGAGCCCGATTCCCCGTCTATCCCGAGTATATCCACGGCAAGGACCAATTCATGCCGGAAGAACTTCGCAGGCGACTGAAAAAGGAGGCTGACGCTGAGGGCTACATCCCGTTTGAAGTGGGCCCCCGGGCCGCAAGCGAATCGGAAAGGACCGAGCCGTGCCGCATCAACTAGCGGGCTTGCTCAAAACAATCCCGTCGACCAGTGCGCGCATTTTCGAAAACTGCCTGGAAGGGCGCGATCTGAGTGAAAAGGACATCGTTTCCCTATTTGCCTCGAAAGGCTCGGATTTCCTGGTCCTTCTACTAGTAGCAGACCACCTTCGCCGCGAAACGGTTGGAGACGTGGTTGCCTACGTCGTCAACCGCAACATCAACTTTACGAATGTGTGTATCAAACGCTGCGGCTTCTGTGCCTTCAGTCGCACCTACCGTGCCGACGAGACTTACTACCTACCCATCGAAGAAATCGTCCGACGCGCGGCGGCGGCTCAACGTCTCGGGGCAACCGAGGTTTGCATCCAGGCAGGTCTCCCACCTGATATGCCCGGGGATCTCTATATTCAGATCTGCCACGCGCTCAAGGAGGCCGTGCCGGAGTTGCACATCCATGCATTCTCGCCGGAGGAGGTTCTCTATGGCGCTCGCCGCTCCGGAATGACTGTCAAGGAGTATCTAGGCGAGCTTCGCGACGCCGGAATAGGGAGCCTTCCCGGTACTTCAGCCGAGATCTTGGACGACGACCTACGGGAGCGCATTTCGCCCGGAAGGATCAGTACGGCGCAGTGGAAGGATCTGGTCACCACTGCCCACTCCTTGGGCATCCCCACCACATCCACCATGATGTACGGTCACCTGGAGACACCAGAGCACTGCGCCAGACATCTTCTTTTGCTTCGCGATTTGCAACGCCAGAGCGGTGGCTTCACCGAGTTCGTGCTGCTTGGATTCATTCATTCCCAAGCTCCGATGTATCTCCAGAGTAGGACGCCGGAGCTGCGGCCTGGGCCCAGCGGAATCGCAACCCTGCGGATCCATGCGATTGCCCGGCTTGTTCTGAATAGGGACATTCCCAATCTCCAAGTTTCCTGGGTGAAAGAAGGACTAAAGCTCGCCCAGGCGTGCCTTGCAGCCGGGGCCAACGATCTGGGTGGTACGCTTATCAACGAAAGTATCTCAACTGCGGCGGGCGCCGAACACGGCCAGTTGCTTCGCCCTGCGGAGATCCGTCGCTGCATCCAGGATGCCGGGCGCACTGCCGCCGAACGCTCGACCCTTTACAAGACTCTACGCCATTTCGACTCCAGCGAAAACCCGGAGCCGGGCCCGCTGGACCTGCTTTCCCAGGAAGACCATGCTGGCCTTGGATCCTACTCAGACCTGATTCGAAATCAGGAGTTCTCGTACCCTGGGCGTCTCCGTCCAACCACAACTGCCAAGACCCCGACTTTCTGATTTTTGACCTAAACACCTCCCCAAGATCCATTTACAATGAGGATTGCAACCTATTGCGTTGCTATTTTGGCCCTCCTTGCGGCTTTCTAGACCTGGATTGGCAACTCAGATCTAGCGAAACAGATCCCGATCTGCCGCACGTAACAGCGCCCGGGCAGTTCCCTCCTCAGAAGGAAGATTGATCCCACGGATCTGAACAACCGGGATCCGGTTGGTCTTTCCCATCACGAGGCCCGCTGCTGCTGCCAGCTCATCTGCCAGAGCCATCAGGGTTACCTGTATTTGTCTACCGAAAGAGTCTTTCTCTCCACGGTAACCCACACAGGCGCGCACCCCAGATAACCCCAGAGCGACATTCACCAATCCCTCCCGCCAGGGACGGCCGAAGGTGTCCGTCACAATGAGCCCTAGGGGAGATCCGAAGGCTTTCTCCAGATCCAGTCGGATCTCCTCGGCAGAGAGATCGGGGTCCCGTGGCAGCAGCGTGACACTTCCCTCGGGCGTATTCGACGCGTCAACGCCGGCGTTAGCACAGACGAATCCATGGTGGGTTTCAGCGATCAAGATCCCCCGTTCCATCCTTACGATGCGAAGGCTTTGGCGCAACACGACTTCGACCACCCGCGGATCCTTCTCCCAGGTTCGCGCCCAGGAATTGGCGCGTTCGGAAGGGACCACGGTAGCCAAGCGGACCGTGTCGCCTTCGGCCTTCGATACGATCTTCTGGGCTACGACGAAAATGTCGTTCGCCTTTACCTCGGACGCTCCCCCCTTTAAGGTCCGCGCGATAAGCGTGCCCAGTCGCGTGCCCGCCTCTACTTCGGGTACTCCTGCGATGCCTTTGATGGCTATCTCGGGGTTGTCCACTGATCAGCTAGTGCGCCTTCCGCGCCAGGATCCGGTTTTCGGCGAGATAACGGCCAGTCGCTGTGTTAGCGCCGAGAGACCGGAAATCATTTAGGTCCACTACCTCATCCAGGTCTAGTGCAACGCGAACGTTCTCGACGATTGTCAAAGAAACCCCAGCCCGGGCCGCTTCCCTGCGGTGGTGGGCCAGGCTCCCAGGCCCAAACCGGGAGGGGAACGCGTCCGGAGGACACCGCAGCAGGGCGTTTGTGCCTTGCCCGTCACGGGAGGGCACCAGCAGGGCATTTGGGGACTCCGCGTCGGCCCCCAGCAGTTGATCCACGTCCTGGGAACGGATCAGTGGCACATCTAGCGGAATCCGAAGCACGACCCCGACGCCCTCTTCTTTCAAGATCGTGGAGGCATGATCTACGGACTGACTCTCGGAGACCTGGGCTTTCTCTTCAATCGCCTCCCATCCATGAGCACCGGCGTAGCCAAGGATTTCGGGATCCGAGCTGATCAGGACGATACGATCGGGCACGGTGGCTCCGTTCACTGCCGCTGTAACATCCCCCAGCATTGCCCAGATCAGGTCCGTGCGCTGTTGAAGTGACAACGCCGCCGCCAGACGTTGCTTGGCTCCACTGATTCGCTTGGCCGGTATGAGAACTGCTTTCAAAGTAATTCGAGAACCCGCCGAGCCAGCCCCTGTTTGTCCTGGAGAGACCGCATCACTGTATCGGTAACCACCACCTTCATGCCCAAGGACTCGATTTCGCTGACGCACTCCTGATCCCGTCTATCCAGCACAAACACATCCACAAGGCCTTCATAAAGCGCGGCTACACCAGCGGCTGAAACCGGGCGACCGAGATCCGCCAACATCTGGCCTGCCGGGCCTTTGACCGCCCTACCTCCGACGATCGGGCTAACCGCAACCACCGGGGCTGAGGCGGCAGCCAGGGCGTCTCTCATACCTGGTACGGCCAGCATCGGTCCAATGCTGATGAAGGGGTTGGAAGGGCACAACACTACCATCTGTGCTTGGAGAATTGCCTCTGCCACCCCGGGAGGCACTTTGGAAGCTTCGATGTTGGAATACCTGAAGCCAAGAACGCTCGCCTGCGCCCGGTCCCGCACCAGATACTCCTGCAGATGCAGCTCTCCCGCCGGAGTCTGAACATAGGTCGGGACGTAGTCATCACTCATGGGCAGAACTACCGCCTTCACCCCGAGAGCCCCGCAGGCGCCCTCGGTGATCTTGGTCAAGCTGATACCTTGCCGCAGTAGATGTGTCCGCCACAGATGCGTGGCCAGATCCCGATCTCCAAGCCTGAACCAGGCTTCGGCACCGTAGACGCCAAGGCGATCCAGGCAGTGAAAGGAGTCCCCTGCGAACCCCCACCCTGTCTCGGGGTTGGCATTGCCCGAAAGTGTGTAGATTACCGTATCCAGATCTGGGCAGATTCTCAGGCCGTGCAGCTCGAGATCGTCTCCGGTGTTTACAATGGTTGTCAAAGGTATCGGCCCGACAGCCTGGCTCAAACCCAGCACCAACTTCGCTCCCCCAACACCCCCACTGAGTGCGACAATCACGCGTTCATAGCCCCATGAGTCGGAAATGAGCAGACTTCACTCCGTGCCGTCGATTGATTCCAATCAGGAGAGCCGTCATTGCCTCTAGCGTGCGTGCGCAGCTCAGGGGTCCAACATCTACGGGACGGAGCCCCTGGATACGGGTGATCCAGTCGACAACGCGCGTCTTGTTTTCGGCCGAGTCACCACAGACAAAGGCATCTCCTTCCAAAGGATTCGCCAGGTCGGCCAAACTGGAGGCCGGTATCGTCTTGAATGCCCCCACCAGCCTCTGTGGCTGCGGCAGCATCGCCGCCAGGGATTCGCTCGCCGACATGTTGTCAGGACGGCCTACACTCACTCTGCCCGCCTTGACCTCCAACGGCACGGTCACATCCACCCAGATCACGTCCGCCGGAGCTGAAGAGAGCGTCTCGGCGATCGTGTCCCGGGCCGCGCTAAAAGGAACGGCGATAACCAGGGCATCCGACTGGCTGGACACTTCTCGGTTACCCGCGCCAGTGATCTCTGGGGCTGGGTGGAGAGTCTTGAGACGTTCCTGAAGACAGGCGGCCTCCGCCCGCGCGCGTTCGGGGGCACGCGAACCCAAGGCCACATAATACCCCGCGATCGCCAAGCGCAGCGCCAATCCACTGCCTTGAGCTCCGGTTCCCCCAAGAATCCCGATCCTCACCTGTTTCGTGCTCCATCCTCTTGTACGCCGACTGGTAGCGGGCGCGGACACCTGCCATGTTTCGCGTGACATTACGTGTCTAGGCTTTCCGGCATCTCGATTACAACAGAAGGGCTCGGCCTGTACAAGTTGGAAGGGCGCGGCACTTTTTTCTGGCCGGAGAGCCCTGCACCTGGCTATACTGCATAGTCCGCATGAGAATCATCGCCAATCCCCGGGCGGGAAGGGGGAGAGGTGCAAAAGAGCTAAGACAACTCGAAGACCTCCTGAGGAGAGAAAACGTCCCCTATTCCCTGGCCGAAACGCAATATCCCGGCCACGCCACTGAGCTCGCCAGAGAATTCGCCGCCACCGAAGGGCATCCACTGGTCGTGATGGGGGGTGACGGAACCATCTCAGAGGTGCTTAACGGAATCCTTCCTTCTCCGGTCGCGCTGGGGCTCATCTCGATTGGCACTGGCAACGATACGGCTCGCAGCTTAGGGCTGCCCTATAACAATACTGCGGCAGCGCTCGAAGTAATCTTAACGGGAACCCCGCGCTCAATTGACGTCGGTTGGACAGAAGATCGCTGCTTCATTTCGACCCTGGGCCTCGGCTTTCCGGCAGCCGTTGCCGCCGCAGCCAATCAATTGACCTGGTTGAGGGGAGGTGCTGCTTTCTTCGGCTCTTTCTGCAAGGCACTCGCTCGGCTGGAGGCGATCCCCTTGATTCTGACTATCGACGGTCGCTCCCAGGAGTTGCGCTGCACTTCCATCCTGATTCTGAACACCCCTTATTGTGGCGGCGGAATGCTTCTGGCGCCCGAGGCCAAGGTGGACGATGGATTCTTCGACGTCGTCATCATTTCTGACATCGGAAAATTGGACCTCCTGCTCCACTTCCCTCTGGCCTATCGGGGTCGGCACCTGAAACACCGACATTTCTCAGTCTGCAAATGCCGACAAATTGGAGTACAGTCCTCATTCCCAGTTCGCAAGATGATCGACGGGGACATCTGCGGCGAAGCACCCGTGAACGCGAGAGTTCTGCCCCGGGCGACCAGGGTGATCACCCCGGTCGGGCAGGACATCGGTGCTCGTCATACTGTCGAATCATCTGAGGGCCAACAAGTCAGATGAAAACAGTCTCAGAATTCATCCGCGACAAGACGCTATTTGTGACGGGTGCAACCGGTTTTCTGGGCCAGTCAGTGGTCGAGAAAGTTCTCTGGTCGGTGCCCGAGGTAAAGCGCATCTACGTCTTGATCCGGCCCCAACCCCAGTTTGGTGGCAGGGTTCGCCAGCCTCAGGAAAGACTCGAAAAGGAGCTTTTTCAGTCCAGCTGTTTCGATCGGCTTCGAGGCGCTCATGGAGACGGCCTCGTTGAGTTTCTCGCGGAAAAGCTTGTTGCTGTTCCGGGTGACATTTCCAGCGAGGGCCTGGGCCTGGAACCGGAGTCCCGTTCGAGACTCCAGGAAGAGATCGATGTGCTGATCAACAGCGCCGCCGTCGTCTCCTTCGATGCCCCCCTAGATGAGGCCTTGGAGCTTAACGTCCTGGGTGCTGGGAGAATCGCTCGATTCGCACGGTCATGCTCCAAATGCGTCCTGATTCACGTCTCCACTGCCTACGTCTGTGGCGCCGCTACGGGCTCGATCCCCGAATCCCTGTACCACACTGCCCACGAAGACGAGGACGAGCTTTTTCCAACCCGAAAGTTCAGCGATCCCGATCGAGATATCGAGCGCATGCGCGAGATCATCGCGAAGGTGCAGGAGCAGTCCCGGGAGCCCCAGTTGGATCGCAGCTTCAAAGAAGCCCTGATCAAGCGCTTCCGGAATTCTCCACGGGGCAAGAACGCCCGGCGCCGAGAGAAAATAGAAAATTTGCGAAGCAGATGGATAAGGGACAAGCTCACCAAAGAAGGGATGAGCTGGGCGCGAGGGCGTGGCTGGAACGACACCTACACCTACAGTAAGGCCTTGGGCGAGCAACAGGTCGCGCGCTTCCGGGGAGACCTTCCCACCGTGATCATCCGCCCGTCGGTGATCGAAAGTAGCTGCTCAGAACCCTCTCCGGGGTGGCTAGATGGGCTGCGTATGGCCGATCCTCTTATCGCCGCCATCGGCAAAGGGCGTCTGCGTTCGCTGCCCCTCAACCGGGATGTCGTGATCGATCTCGTTCCGGTGGATATGGTGGTGAATGCGCTTCTTTCATCCATACCCCGTATCGCAGAGGAGAGTGGCCTGGAGATCTATCAGGTAGCAACCGGTTCCCGCAACCCGATTACGCTGGGAACCCTTTACGAGCTGATCTATCGCTACTTCGACACGAATCCCATGCTGGATAAAGCCGGGACACCTATCCCGGTCAGGCGTATACGTTTTCCCAATCCTTCGACGTTCCGGCTCCAGCACCGGCTCAAAAGCGTACCGCTCGACACTGCCGAGCGCACCTTGGAGAAAATCACGGCCCTTGACGTGTTCGACGCCACCCATAAGTTCAAACGCCGCATCGCGGCAACCAAAGCTGCTCATGAAAAGCTCTACTACTACGGCGAAATCTACGAGCCCTATCTCAATCTGAACTGTTCATTCAGTGTTGACAACACGCTTCGCCTGATGAACTCCTTTCCACAGAAAGAACAGGACCGTTTCTACTTTGACGTTACCCGACTCAACTGGCGGCATTACATTCAAAATGTCCACATTCCCGGAGTGAAGAAATACATCCTCAAGGTGGAAGGCGCTGGCACCCTGGAGCTCGAACACGAGCTTCCCGCAGAGGCTGCTTCGATTTCCAGTATCTACGAGCTGTTGAAGCGAACCGCCGCTAGAATCCCCGGCAAAGTGGCACTACAGATTCGTCGGGGCGACCAATGGGAACGCCACACCTACGCAGAAGTTCTCGAAGCCACCAACCAAGTCGGCCGCAGCCTTTACGGATTGGGTTTCCGCAAGGGCGACCGGATCGTTCTCTACTCTGAGAATCAGCCCGAATGGGGAATTGCCTATCTGGGGGCGGTATCTATTGGCCTGGTTGTGGTCCCCGTGGACTCTCAAACCTGGTATCGGGAGGTATGGTCCGTTACTCATTTCACTGAGGCTCGAGGGATACTTGCCTCCGAAAAGTGCTTTGCGCGATTCTCTCCCGAAAGCCTCCAGCGAAACGAGGAGGACGAGGATCCAGCCCTGCTGCTCGCTGTAAACAACGCCTGCGCTCCTTTCGGAATTGACGCTTATCCACGAAGCACCGGCGTGGACCAAACGGACACCGCGCCTGTGCCTGACTCACTGCCCGCACCCGGTCCCGACGACCTCGCCTCCATCATTTTCACCACCGGTACCGCCGTTGACCCCAAAGGGGCGATGCACACCCATCGCAACTTTCTAAGCAATCTTCTAGGGGTGAGCCGCTACCTGCCGGTTTACGAGTCGGATCAGCTTCTTTCGGTGCTTCCGCTTTATCACGCCCTGGAGTTTAGCTGTGGGTTCCTGATGCCTATTTACGGAGGGTCCACAATCACCTACCTCCGCTCCCTCAAGCCGAGGATCATTCTGGAAACGATGCGGGAAACCGGAACCACCTGCATGTTGGGAGTGCCGACCCTCTACTCGCTGATTCGTGACGACATTGACCGGCGGATTCTCGGGAGTTCGAAGTCGACCCTGAAGTCGAACTTGTTGGCTACCTCCAAACAGCTAAGCAAGTCGATCGAACGAACCTTCGGTAGGAACATCGGGAAACAGATCTTCGCGCGGGTTCATCAGGAGTTCGGGGGGCAGATCCGAATATTCGTCACCGGTGGCTCCTCGCTGGGAGAAGAGCTCTACGAGGACTTCAAAGCGTTAGGCATGCCCTTGTCCGAGGGCTACGGTCTCACCGAGACGGCACCCGTTCTAACGGTGAACCCCCTGAATCGCAGCCGTAAGGGATCTGCCGGCAAACCGCTGCCTGGCATCGAGTTGCGGATCTTCCAACCGGATGAAGAGGGCATCGGTGAAATCATCGTGAGGACGCCCAGCCTCATGAAAGGGTACTACAAGAATCCGAAGGCCACGGATGCAGCCATTCAATCCGGTTGGTTTCATACCGGTGATCTCGGATGGGTGGACGAGGATGGATACCTCTACATTACCGGGCGCAAGAAGGATGTCATCGTGACAGGCGCAGGCAAGAACGTCTATCCATCCGATCTCGAGGCGCTTTACAAAGAGGTCTCCGGAATTGCCGAGATTTGCGTACTGGGGCTGAGGAACGGCCTCACTGAAGACGTCCATGCCGTGATTGTGCCCGACCCTGCGGCCACGGGACAATCTGATCCCGCCGAGGGGATCACGGCAATCCAGAAGGACATCCGCTCGCTGGCCAAGGAGCTGCCGGGTTACCAACGATTTCAGCATGTCCACTTTCAAGCGGCACCTCTGCCTCGCCAGGATTCGGGGGCCGTATCGCGGGCCGCGGTCCGGCGTGAGCTGCTGCAACATCTTGGGGTCCAGAGTCTCGAAGGGCATAGGCCAACGGCCGATGCCGAGGACAGAAGCCAAGAAGAGCTTGATCTGATCGCTGAGCTGAGCCGCCTCAGCGGTCTTCCCTCTACGGAGATCAAGGAACGCAGCCATTTGTACCTGGACCTGGGGTTGGATTCACTGATGGCAATCGAGTTGTTACTCTTTATCGAGCATCGGTTCGCCCTGACCATTCCGGACGACAAGGCAACATCTCTCCAGCTCGTCGGGCATCTCTTCGAGTTGATAAGGGTTGGCCATTCTGCTTCGGGCCCAGCGAGGGAGGGTACCTCGTCACGCCAGCCGCGCTCATTGCTTCCCTACTCGGAGCGCGCCTTTATCGACCGCGTCTGCTTGAGGGTTTCTTTCGCAACCCTCAAGGCATTTTATCGACTCTACTTCCGCTTGAAGCCAGAATGCGTGGACTCTTTACCCGAGGGCAGCTTCATCATCGCTGCCAATCATGCGAGCCACCTCGACACCGGCGCAGTTATCTCGGCCTTGACTCAAGTCGTGGGAAGCACTCAGGCCCAGAAGCTCCGGGTGCTGGGGGCACGAGACTACTTTTTCGACTCGCCTCTAAAAAGCTGGATCTTCAGCACGCTCCTCAACGTGGTTCCAATCGAACGTGAGGAAACTTCTCTCGCAGGACTTCGGACAGCGCGAACTCTACTGGAAAGAGGGGAGCCGGTACTGATCTTTCCCGAAGGGACTCGTTCCAGGACGGGCGAGCTGCAGGACTTCAAGGCGGGACTGGGTTTGATGGCCTGGGAACTGAAGGTCCCGATCGTGCCTACCTACATATCGGGAGCCTACTGCGCCCTTCCTGCCGGCCGATTCCTGCCTCGGCCCCATCGCCTAAGGGTCACCTTTGGCTCGCCAATCGGCATGGCAGACTACTCCGCCGAAGATCCCGGGGGTCCACAGCTGGATCTGTACCACCAGATCACCGAAGAAGCTCGCAGCAGGATCCAGGAGATGGCAAACGCGGCCGGGTCTATCTGATCCCCTGAATGCGGTAGGTGCAGACCGCCGGATTGACCGCCACCCCGACTTTCTTCTAGAATTAGCGGCCTGTCCTGGGAGAGGTGCTGGAGTGGCTGAACAGGGCTGCCTGCTAAGCAGTTACTCGGGGTGACCTGGGTCGGGGGTTCGAATCCCCCCCTCTCCGCCAACCCCTTCCTTGTTTCCGCCAAGAAAACCGTTCCGCTGCGGACGGGAGAGGCTGCCCTGGCCACTCAGTGGACCAGAGGATCCCTTTTCCAGCCGTACTTTCCCAGCAGTGGCACAAAGGTGCACCGTTCGCCTTGATGCTTTCGGAATCCTTCGGAGGTGCGTTCTATGACAGTCAAGATCTGGGAGGGCCCGTCGTCGAGAGGGATTATCAGGCGGCCCCCTTCAGCCAACTGCTCCAAAAGAGGGTCCGGGATTTTTGGGGCGGCGGCCGCGACAATGATCGCATCGAAAGGTGCTTGCTCTTCCCATCCAAGCGTCCCGTTAGACAGACGTATATTGACTTTGCCGTATCCCAGGCGCTCGAGGCGAGCTTCGGCCTGCTCGGCAAGCTCGGGAATTCTCTCAACCGTGTACACCTCGGATCCCAACTCCGCCAGTATCGCGGCCTGGTATCCGCTGCCCGCCCCCAACTCCAGGACGCGCTCACCCGGACCGGCGGACGCTTGCTGCACCATGACCGCCACCATATACGGCTGGCTGATCGTCTGATTGTAACCAATGGACAAGGGCCCATCCTGATAGGCCTGGCCCCATAGATCCTCAGGTACGAACTCGTGACGCGGCACTTTCAAGAAAGCGGTCAACACGCCAGGGTCTAGGATTCCGCGGGTCTTCAGCTGGGTGTCGACCATGCGCTTTCGCTCGAGGCGATAAGGGCTATCCGGTTCCATCTGGCTCCCTGAGGTGTTGCCGGCGACGACCCAGCAGGATTCTCAACTTTCGGGTTTCTTGCTTTTCTAAACGCGGTTGGCAGCAGAGGACTTTCTTCTCGAGACTTTTCAGGCCCTCCTTTGAACCAACCCCGGCCAATTCGCTTTTCAGCTGGTAGAACAAGGGAGAATACTCGCCCCGTACCTCCTCCAGAAAGACGAAAGACTTTCGGTGTATCGACAGGAGCCCGTGGCGCCGGATTGCCTTCTGGTGCTCGGGGGTGCCGTATCCCTTGTGCCGAGCAAACCCGTACTCAGGGTGACTCCGGTCCAGTTTTCGCATCAGGCCATCTCGGTGAGTCTTCGCCACAATGGAGGCCGCCGCAATGGAAAAGCTCACCTGGTCGCCCTTCTTGAGCGAACTTTGAGGGATATCGAGCCCGGGAATAGATCGGGCGTCAACCAGGATGTGTTCTGGGAGCAAAGGCAGACTCTCGATCGCTCGCCGCATGGAGAGCAGGGCCGCCTGATACACGTTTAGCTCATCGATCTCGTGTACATCTGCCAGCCCAATTCCTACCCCTAGCGCTCGCTCGGATATGACAGGCGCCAGGCGCTCTCGCTCTTCTTCGCTCAGCCGCTTCGAGTCGTCGACTCCTTGGATAACGGCCCCTGGAGGAAATATCACAGCGGCGGCAACGACAGGTCCAGCCAGCGGCCCTACTCCCACCTCGTCGACTCCTGCGATGGAATTGACTCCTGAGGCCTGCAGCCTGCGCTCTATTCTCAACAACGACTGCAAGCGAGACATCTCCTTTCGGAGCGCTTCATTCCTTCTCCTGACCAGCCCGCAGAGCTTTCTGACGCTTGCCCGCGGGTCTCTTTCCATCCTCCCCAACATCTGCTGCGATACAGGTCGAGCGATGTCGACAAAGCGACGTCGAATTTCGGCAACCGTCCATCCTATCTCAATATCTGGATCCGTAAACAGTGTGTTCTCGGGACTTTGGCTTTCCATTATAATGTTCCTCAGTGCAAATCGAAACCATAGGACTGGTCGGCCTTGGGCGCTTTGGGAAGATGGCCTATCGCTATCTGCCTCAAGGAAAACACTTGCGAGTTTACGACTCTGATCCGACCAAACTAGAAGGGATCGCCGAGGCCTCTACTTTCCAGGACGTCGTGGGCTCGCAGCTGTTGATACTCTGTATTCCCATCTCGGCGATCGAGCAGACCTGTCGTGATATGGCACCTTTCCTCAAATCCGGTCAGGTGGTACTGGATACCTGCAGCGTAAAGGAAGCCCCGCTACGCTCTTTGCTCACCCTCCTGCCCAGCGACGTCGAAGTCCTTGGAACCCACCCTCTCTTTGGTCCGGACAGCGGCCGACAGGGCATCGCGGGTTTGAAAATCGCACTTTGCCCTGTGCGTATTCACCCTGAAACCTACGGGGTGATACGGGGCTATCTTGAGGCGCAGCGATTGGTAGTGATCGAAACCACACCGGAAGACCATGATCGGTGCATCGCTCAGAGCCAGGCGATCTTCCATTTGATCGCCAGGGCCATCAAGCAGCTCGGGTGGGGAGGCCACTCCGTCTCGACACCCGGGCCGACTACCTTTTATCACCTCGTGGAGAGCGTCCAGCACGACACTGATCAATTGTTCCAGGATCTGGAGCGTGAGAACCCCTACGCAGCCGAGTATCGGCGTCAATTCATCGAGCGGCTTGGCCTTGTCCACGAAGAGCTAAGCAATGCCGCCCCACCCAGCGAGGGGTCTCGCTAAGTGCCCTACCCCAAGATCGGGCGCTGCTGAAAACAATGGCTGACGCTTCTCTCTCTAGTCAGGCCAAGCTTTTCCTACTGAGCCGATGCGGTTGGGCTCTGGTCTGGTTGATCGGCTCACTCTTGCGCTACCGGGTCGAGGGCTGGGAACACATCGAGGAACTGAGGAAAACCGACACCCCAGCAATTCTGAGCTTCTGGCACAATCAGATCTTCTACGCCACTCATTTCTGGCGTTTTCGAAACATTTCCGTCATAACCAGCCCTCATGGCGACGGTGACTACATTGCTCACATCATCGAGAGGTTTGGCTACGTCACCGCCAGGGGTTCCAGCACCCGTGGAAGTACTCGGGCGCTCCTCGAGCTCAGGCGTCACTTGCGCAAGGGTGGGGACGTCGCATTCACAATCGATGGCCCGACGGGTCCGGTCTACCAAGTCAAACCGGGTCCGGTCTGGCTATCTCAGAAGACAGGTCATCCCATTGTTCCTTTCCACATCCAGCCGAAGAGTTTCTGGCAGACCCGGAGCTGGGACGGGTTTCGGATACCAAAGCCCTTTTCTCCGGCTCTGGTCAAGATAGGACCCCCTTTCACGGTTCCTCCTGGGGATAACGGCGAAGAATGGGTCCACACCTATCAACGAAGCATGGACGCCCTGAAGGAGTACTGCGAAGCCTATGACTGGGAAGGACCTGAGGTTGGATCCAAGCCCTCAGTCTAACAATCGGGGTGGTGCCGGCCTGGCGTGATGGGAATAGGGGCAGGGGGCGTGCTGGCTACCTGGAAGTGATCCGGACTGGACTCTCAAAAACGACGATTTTCCAGGAAGGGATCTCGAGCAACGCTATCCTGAGATGGTATTCCCCCGGCGGCGCAAAGAGTTTATTGCTGTAGATAATCCCCCGCCCGGCTTGGATCTCTTTCGCAGAGAGCGAAGCCCGAAAGAATTCACGGAGACGCACCACTTCGTTCCCCGCAGCATCGACCAATTGGCCGATGATCCCCAATTGCGTCCGGACCCCCCCTTTTCTCCCCCTCGAGAGCGAGAATGGGCTGATTTTGATTCTGAACGGGAGCCCGATGGAGCCTGCGCCCTCCCGCTTGGATTTCAGGATGTCGATATCCGCGCCTATCTCGTTGAAATTACGGTCCGGGCGACCTGGCATCTTCATGTCGGCTTGGCTGTCGAACAGGGCCGCAATGAACTTTCTCTTGGCCTGGAGCAGGTCGGGAACTTGCTTGAATGGATGTGATGCTTGCATTCCCGGTACACTCACATCGATCCTTATTCGACCCAACTCTCTTTCCTGGAGAACGCGATCGCTGTAGTACCCTATCGTGTAGAGATTCCCAAAGATGTCGTCATTGATCTGCGCTAGCGTGGAGTCGAAATCGAGGATAGTTTCGAGCCCGCTGAAGTGCTTGCCTCCGGTTGACTGAGAAAGCCTGGAGAACGCGAGTTTCTTCTCCTCTTCATCGTCCGTGACAACATTGACACTTAAGGGTGAGGGCCCGATGTACAGCGCGGCAGCGGATGGAACCAGGATAGTGTAAATGGTGACTTTGCTACTACGGGCCAGTGCTGCTGTGCGTGCAGACCTGGCATACTTGTCGTCCATACCGTCTGAAACAATGATAAGCACCCTGCCATCCTGGGTAGCTGCCTTCTTATCGAGTTCCACAATCAACGTTTCGGCAGAATCGTAGATCGCTGTTCGGCCCAGGTGCCGCCGGGCTGCCTGGAAAGCCCTCCCGGCGGTCTCCCGGTGGGCGGTGAAATCCTGGAATGGGATCAACTTGTCGGTGAAACCAAAAACTCCGACCTGTGTGAAGGTGTTCACATTATCCAAGAAGGTTTGCGCAGCGATTATCTCCTCGGCTCGAGTCGCGAAGGTGCTCCCGCTGACGTCCAACAAGAATGCCAACCATAGACGGCCTGGCTTGAAGTCCGAACTCTTGGGGGCCTCAAACAAGACCACCTCGCGTGGAACTCCCTCCTCCAAGACTCCAAAATCCTTCTCCTCTAGAGTATTTGCAAACCGTTGCTGTCCGTCCTTGACCGTAAAACGCAACATCACCAGGTTGACGTCGACCCGGATCGGATCTTTCTGTACCTGGGCATCCTCCTGTTGTTCCTGGGTGTCTCCCTGTTGCCCCCGGGTATCCGCTGGCTGTTCCTGGGTATCGCCCGGCGGCGCCTGGGTGGCTCCCTGGCCAAGGGCAAACACGCCCAGATAAAAGCTGAGTAGAAAGGCCCCTACGGCGTCCCTGAAAACATTCCTTGCGATTGGGTTAGGTCGGAACCGGAGGAGCCTCATTCCCCGTCGCTCCTCACCAGATTCAGGAACTCTAGACGTGATCGCTGATCCTCGCGGAACTTGCCCAACATCGCCGAAGTCGTCACTCTTGTTCCTTGCTTCTCCACCCCACGCATCATCATGCACAGATGTTGCGCCTGCATGACAACGGCCACTCCCTTGGGTTTGATTTTGCTTTCCAGCGTCTGTGCGATCTCCTGGGTAAGCCGCTCTTGAACCTGGAGGCGTCGTGCGAACATTTCCACAATCCTGGGAATCTTGCTCAGGCCGATGACTCTATCGGAGGGTAGGTATCCAACGTGACACTTGCCGAAGAAGGGCAGAAGATGATGCTCGCACAGACTATAGACCTCGATGTTCTTTACGATGACCATCTCGTCGCAGGCGACTTCAAAAAAAGCGCCGTTGAGCAAGCTATCAACATCGTCATTGTAGCCCTTCGTCAAAAACTGAAACGCCTTGGTCACACGCTCGGGAGTGCGCGCTAACCCTTCGCGATCCGGGTCTTCGCCCAGGTTGACCAGTATTTCCTTGATTAGGTTTTCCACTTGGGTGGGTCTCCGTTTCTGTTGGGTGCGGCCAGCGCATTCCTTCAATCGAGAGACCAGTATATCAAGTGCCTTCGGCTTGGCCTCGAATCGACTCTCTCCGCGCCGAATTCCCGGGAGCAGTTATCAAAGGATCCACCCGCCCCCCCACGGGTCCGGCGAGGCTAGGTACACTGGCAGAGACGGCAGAACCTCCCAGAAAAACTATCCAGGAGGCCAGCCGAGGTGGCGGCCGGCGAGTAGGTGGATGTGGATGTGAAACACAGTTTGGCCGGCGCCTGCCCCATTGTTGATAACGATTCGATAGCTGGAATCCAGCTGCTGTTCACGGGCGATTCCCTGCGCCACCAACAGTAAGTGCCCTAGCAGCTCCTGGTCCTCGGGGGTCGCCTCGTCGAGTGTGGCGACATGCTTCTTCGGGATCACGAGTATGTGGCACGGTGCCTGGGGGTTGATATCTCGGAAGGCCAGGGCCAATTCAGTCTCGGCTACGGTATCGGCCGGCAACTGGTGTCCGACAATCTGGCAAAACAGACAATCCTTCATGGGTTTGACTCAACTCCTATTCCACGCCAAACACGGCACAACGTTCGATCCCGGCAAGATCCTTTCGTGTGCCGAGATGGATCCATCCAAGTCTGGTCGCGATCTCATAAACCCTTTGCCCTTGACCGTGGCCGAGTTCGAGGACGAGGCTTCCGCCTTCTCGCAAGAGCTCCTTACCACCCGAGAGAAGGAGCTCGTAGCCCTCCATCCCGGTGGGACCGGCGAAGAGCGCCTCCGGGGGCTCGTGCTCCAGAACCGACCTCTCCACTTGCTCCCCCTCGGAGAGCGCCACGTAGGGCGGATTCGAGACGATTAGATGGTATTGATCCGTTCCCGCTGTCAGTGGAACCGCCGTGCTCACCCTTTGGAAGCGGATACGCCCCGCACATCCATGCAGCTGAGCGTTGCGCCCCGCCACTTCCAGGGCGGCCGGAGACACATCGTTCGCGGTGATCACCACCGTGGGGAATTCACAGGCAAGACTCACGGCGATGCAGCCTGAGCCCGTTCCGACATCCAGCACCCGACAGGCTTCGCCCTTCGTTTCGCTCAGAAGCTCGAGGCTTACCTCCACCAATATCTCCGTCTCCGGCCGCGGGATCAAGACGCCAGGCTCCACCCTGAATGCTCGCCCGAAGAATTCCTGCTCTCCTCGCATGTACTGGGTTGGGTAGTGCCGGCCCCGCTTGAGCAACCACTGATGGAGAAGTCTTTGCTGATTCACCGACAAATGCTCTTCGGGGTGGGCAAAAAGAAACGCGCGATCGCAACTCAGGACCGATCGGACGATCAGCTCAGCATCCCAGCGAGGAAGAGGAAGGTGGCGCTCTTGGAGGTATGCGGCGCCATACTCGACCGCCTTGCGTATGGTCTGGCACTCGCTAAAGCTCAGCCGGTGCTTAGGTTCCACCAAAATCAAGCTATCTTCTGATCTTCCATGGCGTCTGCTTGCTCGGATGTCGTCAGGGCGTCGATAATCTCGTCCAGGCCACCTTGCAGAACGCCCTCCAGACGGCGTAACGTCAGGCCGATTCGGTGGTCCGTGACCCGGTTCTGGGGGAAATTATAGGTCCGGATCTTCTCGCTCCGATCCCCAGTCCCGACCATGGCGCGCCGCGTTTCCGCGATCTCGTCCTGCTGCTCACGCAGCGCGACCTCATACAATCTTGAGCGCAGCACTTTCATGGCTTGGCTCTTGTTCTTGATCTGTGACTTCTCATCCTGGCAGGTGACCACTTCACCGGTGGGCAGGTGTGTGATTCGGACTGCGGAATAGGTCGTGTTCACAGACTGGCCTCCGGGTCCGGAAGAACAGTAGGTGTCTATTCTCAGGTCCTTGGACTCTATTGCGACCTCGACTTCATTAGCCTCCGGAAGAACCGCTGCAGTGACGGCCGATGTGTGTACGCGTCCCTGGGTCTCGGTCTCGGGCACACGCTGTACCCGGTGAACTCCGCTCTCGTACTTGAGGCGGCTGTACACACCCTTTCCTTCAATTGACGCGATGATCTCCTTGATTCCGCCAACGGGAGACGGATGCGCTGAAAGAACTTCAACCTTCCAGCCCTGCGAATCGGCATATTTGGAATACATGCGGAACAAGTCCTGGGTGAAGAGAGTAGCCTCATCCCCCCCGGTTCCCGCTCGGATCTCCAATATGGCATTCTTCTGATCGTTGGGATCTGTGGGAAGCAAAAGGGTCTTCAGCTCCTTCTCGCCCTCCTCCCGCCTCGCCTCGAGGACGCCAACCTCATCTCGCGCAAGTTCCAACAGGCCCTCGTCGGATTCTGCCTCGATAATCTGTCGCGCCTCCTCAAGTTGCTGAACGACCCGTTTGTATTGCTGGTACTTGTCGACCACTTCGCGGAGCTCGGCGTGAGCCTTAGCTGTCTCACGAAGCCTGCCGGGGTTGGCGATCAAAACCGGGTCGCCGAGTTCACGAGAAAGCTCCTCGTACCTTGCTTCCAAGGTCTGCAATTTCTCAAGCATGGGTGGGAAGGGTTATGAGGTTAGGCCGTACTTCTTCTGGAAGCGCTCGACTCGTCCAGCCGTATCCACGAGTTTTTGTTTCCCAGTGAAAAACGGGTGGCAGCTTGAGCAGATTTCAAGTCGGATCTCGCCACCCTTGGTGGAGCGGGTTTCCCACTCTTCTCCGCAGGCGCAGTGGACCTTAACAACCTCGTACTGTGGATGAATTCCAGCTTTCATTTTCGGATCCTTCGGCTAAATCAAAACATCCGACTTCGCTCTTGCCGCCGAGAAGGCAGTGTACCAGATCCCGGACCACGAAGTCGAGCCGTGAATCTACGCCTGTGGCCTGCCCGCCGGCCCAGAGAGCCTAGGGGTTCATAAAGAGACAGTAGGAGACAGTCCCCCCACACCCGAAGGCTATCATTGGGCCATGGCCCTGTACTTGGCCTTCCTCGGTTCGATCCAACGGTGGAAATTCGCCCAGATCCCTCAAGCTCTTCCTGTGCCTTTGCCTTCCAGGTTCTCTTCCTGCCTATTCCAAACAAAGTTTGAAGGCGAAGGCAAGGGCAAGGAGGACACGAAACACAAAGCAAGCGGCCTCGAATCCGGCTGAGGCTCTGTCCTGGGCTCTCCTCCTTGCGGCAAGGGTCCCCGTAAGGTAGGACAGGACGCACCCACTCTCCCAACAAGAACTGCCTGGAAATCCTCAGCCAGACCGGAGTTTCGCGGTTTGCTACCTCTGGAAGAACCTTGGAAAACTCAGCTTATCACTTTCTTGTCGTGCATCCTCCTGAGTGAGAGCGCTTGACAAACGATCGCCAGGCAGGATATAAGGTCTTCTTTATGTAATAGGGGTGTGAGCGCCGATTAGACACGCTAATTCAAGCTTCCGACATCAGTCTGGTTGGCCTAGCCAGGCCTTGAACTCTCTTCATTCGCTACCCTGTGTTCTTGGTGTGTGCAGTCTCATCTCCACTCAATTCCGTGCTCCAGCGAGCCACCCTCGGAGGACTTTGCTAGATGTCCACTACTACTGAAGACAAGAAGGCCGCCCCGTCTCCGGAAACTCCGGAGACAGAGGCGGCAACACCAGTTTCAGCTCCAATTATCGATGACTCGGGTGATCTCGACTACGAAGCGCTGCTCGAGGCATACGACACCAGTTTCAAAAACCTGTCGGAGGGGGAAGTGGTTTCCGGTACAGTTCTGAAGCTTACCCCGTCGCACGTGATTATCGACGTCGGCTTCAAATCTGAGGGGATGATCCCCTTGACCGAGTTCCGTGAGAAGGATGGCAGCATCCAGATCAAACCGGGTGATGAAGTGGATGTTCTCCTTGAGAGCACCGAAACCTCAGAGGGAGGGGTGGTTCTCTCTCGGGAAAAAGCAGAGCAGATGAAGATCTGGGACGCCATTGAGCGTGCCTACCACGATGAGTCTGTAATCACCGGTCGAGTCATCGAGCGCATAAAAGGGGGTTTCGCTGTCGACATCGGCGTCCGTGGCTTCCTCCCGGGATCCCAGGTCGACCTTCACCCGGTTAGACACCCCCAGAACCTGAGGGATGAGGTGCTCCGGCTTCGTGTCATTAAAGTCAACAAGCGGCGCGGAAACATTGTATTGTCTCGTAAGGCCGTCCTCGAGCAGGAGTACTTCAAGCAGAAAGAAGAGACGCTGCGTTCGCTCGAGGAGGGGGCCGTCACCAAGGGCATCGTTAAGAACATAACTGACTACGGCGCCTTCGTGGACTTGGGTGGAATTGACGGCCTGCTTCACATTACCGATATGTCCTGGGGTCGGGTCAACCACCCCTCCGACCTTTTCAAAGTGGCAGACGAGCTCGAAGTTAAGGTGCTTAAGTTTGACCGCCTCGAGGAGAAGGTATCCCTTGGGTACAAGCAGTTGACAGATGATCCCTGGTTGTCTGTTTCCGCTCGTTACCCCCGGAAAAGCCGGGTGCAGACAGCGGTGGTGAGCCTTACCGATTATGGGGCCTTCGTCGAGTTGGAGAATGGGGTCGAGGGATTGATCCACATCTCCGAAATGACGTGGAACAGGCGGATCAAGCACCCCTCAAAGCTGCTCTCAGTCGGTGATGAGATCGAGGCTGTTGTGCTTGATGTTGATCCTCAGGCTCGCAGGATTTCTTTGGGTATGAAACAGACCGAGCCCAACCCCTGGGACCTGGTTGGAGAAAGATACGCCATCAACGCGGTGGTGACGGGGAAGGTCCGCAATCTGACGGATTTTGGCGCCTTTATCGAAGTGGAGGAGGGTGTCGAGGGCCTAGTCCACATCTCAGATTTGAGCTGGACTAAAAAGGTGAAGCACCCTTCTGAGCTTCTCAAGAAGGGGGATGAAGTTTCTGCAGTGGTCCTCAGTGTCGACGCCGAGAACCAGCGGCTCTCCCTGGGCCTCAAGCAGCTTGAGCCTGACAAATGGGAAGAGTTCTTCTCCCAGCACCAAGTGGGTGATGTGATCTCGGGAACGATCGTCCGTCTGACTACCTTTGGCGCCTTCGTCGAACTTGCTGAAGGGGTTGAGGGTTTGTGCCACGTTTCCGAGTTCGACAGCAAGCGAATAGAGGATCCGGAGGGCCATTTTGAGGCAGGGCAGGAGCTTGGGTTCAAGGTTATCAAGCTCAACCTCCTGGATCGCAAGATTGGTTTGTCCGTCAAGGCGCTCAAGGAAGAGACGGTGGAAAAGGAACCTTCCTGGTCATACAAACCGGAGGTTGCAACAACATCGATCGGTGAAATAGCAGGGAAGGAACTCGATGAGCTGAAAAAGAAGGCAGGGCAAGCCGACGAATCCGTGGAACAGGAAGGGGCCGAAGATGACGAAGGCTGAGTTGGTGGAAGAGGTCGCGAAGAACTCGGATCTGAGCAAGAAGGATGCCGAGGTCATTGTCCAGACTGTTCTGGATAGCATAATCGAGTCGCTGAAGTCCGGCACCAAAGTGGAGCTGCGCGGTTTCGGGAGTTTTCGTCTTCGCTCCCGATCCGAGCGTAAGGGGCGTAACCCCAAGACCGGGGATCAGGTTCACGTGCCCGCAAAGGAAGTTCCCTATTTCAAGCCAGGGAAGGAACTGAAGGAACTCATTAACTCCTAGCCGCTCCCTGTCCCGCGACCCCATTGGGAGCCTCTGTGGCCCGCTGGGCGGGTCGTGTGCCTGCTGGCTGGCCCTGGCGCCTCTCTGATCCAGAACACAGGATGGACCACCTTTGGGCTCCTTGGCGATTTCCCTACATTACCTCAACCAAAGCTCCATCTGATTGTGTTTTCTGTGCGATTCTTGCGGACGACCGAGACAGTGAAAACCACATCCTGGTGCGGCGATGCCACACCTTCGTTGTCCTAAACCGCTTTCCCTACACAGCCGGACACCTCCTAGTCGTTACCGACCGCCATATAGGGTCTTTGTCCGAAGCAACCCCGGACGAGGTCGGCGAGATGGCCCTTCTCTCCCGAGATTGCGAAATCTTCTTGCGGGAGACCTATAATCCCGACGGCTTCAACATCGGTCTCAATATCGGAAAGAGCGCCGGTGCGGGGATCGCCGGGCATCTCCACTTGCACATTGTGCCCCGCTGGGTTTCGGATGCGAACTACATCAGTGTTCTTGGTCAGACTCGGGTTATTCCTGAAGAGTTAGAGACCACCTACAAGAAACTTCTGCCTTTTTTCGATTCACCCTTCCCGCCTACCCGAAATCACCCAAAACGTTAAAAACACCAAAACCCTCCTCTTGGTTTTGGGCCTTCCTTTGGCTCCAAAAGGCTTCCCCCTTCGGAAACCCCCGCCTGCACAGAGAAACCACCGTTCTCATTTACAGAACCTCATGCGTTTTCTTAAGGTCCCCACTGAAAATCACTCTTTGGGTTTCTCTTTCTTTAGTCTGGCTCCTCCGCTGGCGCACAATTGTCGCTTGGTGGTAAAAAAACCTTCCTTCGGCAGCGCGGCCCGTGTTACTTTTTTCACCGCTTTCGGGAGGCCGAGTGCTCTAACAAAAAAGACCCAATTCGGGGTTTTCACAGGGTGTGGAAAAACTGTGGAAATCCCCGGGGTCTTCCTGTCGTTGAAGCCAGTCGTTCCTCTTTTTTTCGTCACTGTCCTTTGTGCCTTTGGTTGGGGCCTCGGATATGCACGCTTGGGATCGTATTCTGTCCTGTATTGAGAAGCGGATCTCCCCGCAGAACTTCGACCTGTGGTTCCGCCCCACGTCTCTTGCCGAACACGACAACGCTCTCAAGAAGCTTCTTGTCCGTGTTCCCAACAGCCACTTTAAATATTGGCTCGCTCAGAATTACAGTGCCATTATTCGCGATTCGCTGGAAGAGGTCGCCCTTGACGACCTTCAGGTTCTTTTTGTGGTGGGTGAAAAGGATGAAAGCTCTCTGCCATTGGCCCAGGCGCCTTCGGCTGCTTCGCGCTTCAGCCAACCATCAAAGGACCACTTGGCCTCCAAGCTCAACTCCCGGTACACTTTTGCCACGTTCGTCGTCGGGCTAAGCAACCAACTCGCCCATGCAGCCTCCATCGCGGTCGCTGAGCAGCCGTCAAAGGCCTACAACCCACTTTTTCTCTACGGTGGTGTAGGCCTCGGTAAAACCCACCTTATGCACGCGATTGGTCACTCGGTGAAAAACCAGTACCCCCAAACCCGCCTTACCTACATCTCATCCGAGCAATTCATGAATGAACTCATCAATGCCATTCGGTACGATCGGACTCCTTCTTTCCGGGAGAAGTACCGAGACATCGATGTGCTGCTGATGGACGACATTCAATTCCTTGCAGGGAAGGAACGGACCCAAGAGGAGTTTTTTCACACCTTCAACTCTCTCTACGATGCCCAGAAGCAGATCGTTATTTCGAGTGATTCACCGCCCCGGGATATTCCAACCCTGGAAGAGCGCCTGCATAGTCGCTTCGAGTGGGGTCTTCTCGCGGATATCCAACCCCCTGACCTGGAGACCAAGGTTGCCATTCTTCGCAAGAAGGCCGAGTTACACCGCATTCCGCTCCCAGATGCTGTTGCTTTCTTCATCTGCAACAACACCAAATCAAATATTCGGGAACTCGAGGGAGCCCTAATTCGCTTGACAGCGTATAGCAGCCTCACTGGTGAGAACATCTCTCTGGATCTTGCTCAGTCAGCGCTCAAGAATCTCACGGAGTCAAGCTCCCGCATTCTTACGTCCGAGCTTATTCAGCGGGTGGTCGCTCGTCACTTTTCTCTCAAGCCCTCCGATCTCAAGCTTAAGAACAATTCCCAACGGGTGGCTCGACCTCGTCAGATCGCGATGTTTCTCAGCAAAGAGTTGACCGGCAACTCGTTACCTCAGATCGGTAGAGATTTTGGCGGCAGGCACCATACCACTGTTCTTCATGCGGTGCGTAAGATCCAGGAACTGCGCTTGCAGGACCCTCGGCTTAACAACACCATTAACAAGCTAACCGACTCAATCACATGACCTTTCGGCGGTTTTCCACGCGTTCTTCATCTCGTTCCTCTGGACAGCTCCGTTTTCGGCTTCACCCCTCGATCATAAACAGCCTTTACGTGATTTATCCACAGGGTATCACCCCTCAGAACATCATGTGGAAAAAGGGGTTATCAGGCCGATCACAGAATGCACATCCCCTACTACGAAGACTAGGATAAATAGACCTATTTTTTATTAATAGGAGTGTAATCCCATGGATGTAAGCCTTTCCCGGCCTAAGCTCTTCAAGGAACTGTCCTACATAAACGGAATTGTCGAACGAAAAACGACCGTTCCTATTTTGGCTAATGTCCTACTGGAGACGGTGGGTAATATCTTGAGGGTGACTGTTACCGACCTGGACGTGACCCTGAGATGCAACTGCGAGGCGTCGGTGAAAGTAAGCGGGACGCTGACGGTTTCAGCCAGGAAACTATTTGACATCGTTCGCTTCGCCCCAAACGACGCAGAAATTCACCTCAAGGCGACCGAAGACGACTGGCTGGAAATCAGTTATGGGCGATCGCGCTTCAAACTGGCGACCCTCGCCAAGAGTAATTTCCCAGACATCGGTGAGGTAGAAGGGAAAAAAGTCTCTTTGGAGCCGTCTATCATCCGCAACATGATAAGTCGGTGTGTTTTCGCCATTACCCAAGAAGAAAGCCGGTACACCCTTAACGGGGCATTAGCGGTGATGAACAGAGGAGGAATGACACTGGTAGCCACGGATGGCCACCGGCTCGTCCTTGTTAGGCGGGAATTTGATTTGGCGTCGTTGGTGGACGAGGTGCGGGTTCTCATTCCCAAGAAAGCCCTGGTCGAGGTGTTGAAGTTGGCCAGCGAGCCGGTATCAAGCCTGGAGTTTGGTATAGGCGAGAAACAGTTGTTCTTCAAGATAGGTGAACGTCTGTTGATTTCCCGTATTCTGAGTGGGGAATTTCCCAACTACGAGATGGTGATCCCGAAGGAAAACAATCGACGTCTCGTGGCTAAAACGGCCGACCTGGTGGACAGTCTCAGGAGGGTGTCGGTCCTGGCGGACGAACTAACGCATGCCGTAAAACTCTCGGTTAGCGAAGGACAAATTGAGCTATCGTCTGCCAACTCGGAGATTGGCCAGGCCAAGGAGACGATTGCTGTTGAATACGAGGATGAGGCGGTGGATATGGGTTTCAATGCTCAATATCTGCTCGATTTTCTCCTTGTTTTGGAAAGTGAGCAAGTAGTGCTGGATCTACGAGACTCGGAGACCCAAGGTCTTCTCCATCCCCAGGAGGACGGGGAGTATCTCCACCAGTATGTCATCATGCCGATGAGTATCTAGATCAGGAGATCAGGAAGCCCGATTTGGTCAGGATTGTCCTCCTGGCCAAACCCGCCGAAAACCGCCTCTGGTTTTTTCTCGGTCACCCGTTCTGAAAAAGTGGAATCCGAGAACCAATTAAGCCGAAAAATTTTCTAATAAAAGGAAGACAAGAAGCGCCCTGGAATCCCCAAGGGAGGGCCCGGGAATTATGGCAGTGGCGGCTAGTATAATAAAGAGACAGAAGAACTTGTGGTAGAATAGAGGCACCCGAAAACAGAAGGAACAGGCGAAAAAAGTATGGCCGAAAAAGGAAATATTCTCAAGACAACCGAGGGGGTTGTTGTGGAGGATATAACCTCCTACACCGCGGACAAGATCCGTGTGTTGGAGGGACTAGAAGCGGTTCGGAAACGCCCGGCCATGTATATCGGTTCAACCGGTGTGGCGGGTCTCCATCACCTGATCTATGAGGTCGTTGATAATTCTGTAGACGAGGCTCTTGGTGGGCACTGCGACACCATTGACCTGACGATCCATGTCGACAATTCAGTAACAGTCGTCGACAACGGGCGAGGTATTCCAGTTGACACTCACCCAGAGAAAGGGATTCCGGCAGCCGAAGTCGTCTTAACCACCCTGCATGCCGGCGGCAAGTTTGATCACGACAGCTACAAGGTGTCCGGCGGCCTGCACGGCGTCGGGGTTTCGGTGGTGAACGCTTTGTCTCAGCGCCTGGAGTTGGAGGTGTGGCGCGACGGACACGTCTATGAGCAGAGCTACGAGCGAGGGGTCGCGGATACAACATTCCGTAAGGCTGGCAGGACCACCCGCCGGGGGACCCAGATTACCTTCAAACCCGACCCCGAAATTTTCGAAACCATCGAGTTCACCTATGAAACCATCGCCCAGCGCATGCGGGAGTTGGCCTTTCTCAACCCCGGGCTCACTATCAAGACCGAGGACTTGCGATCAGGCAAGGGGCAGACCTTCCTTTACAAAGGGGGTATTTCGGACTTCGTCACCTATCTCAACAAAAACAGGAATACGCTACACCCAAAGCCCGTTTACATATCGGACAAGAAAGACGACACCGAAGTCGAGGTTGCCCTTCAGTACAACGACGCCTACAACGAGACACTTTTTTCCTTTGTAAATACGATCAACACAATCGAAGGTGGTACCCACCTGGCTGGGTTCAAGGCGTCGCTCACCAGAACCCTGAACAGCTATGCGGCAAGCGCGAATCTGCTTCGGGATTTGAAGCAAAACCTGACGGGCGATGATGTCCGCGAGGGCCTGACAGCTGTCATCAGTATCAAGATTTCGAATCCGCAGTTCGAGGGGCAAACGAAAGCCAAGCTGGGCAACAGCGAAGTCAAAGGGCTGGTTGAAACCGCCTGCAACGAGAAGCTCAGCGTCTATCTCGAGCAGAATCCGGCGGTGGGTCGCCGAATTGTCGAAAAGTCCATCGAGGCGGCACGGGCCCGAGAAGCGGCGCGCAAGGCACGCGATCTGACTCGGCGCAAGAGCGTCCTCGACAACCTTTCCCTTCCGGGCAAATTGGCAGATTGCCAGGAGAGGGATCCAGAGTTCGCAGAGATCTTTATCGTTGAGGGAGACTCGGCCGGTGGGTCCGCCAAACAGGGGCGAGACCGTAAATTCCAGGCAATTCTTCCCATCAAGGGCAAGATCTTGAACGTGGAGAAGGCTCGTTTTGACAAAGTGCTGAGCAACCAGGAAATCATCACCATGATTTCTGCGATTGGCACCGGTGTTGGGGCCGAGGACTTCGACATCGCAAAGCTTCGATATCACAAAATCATCATCATGACGGATGCGGATGTCGACGGCAGCCACATCCGCACACTCCTGCTCACTTTTTTCTATCGCCAGATGTCCGAGCTGGTGAGGAAGAGTCACATCTTTATAGCCCAACCCCCCTTGTACCGGCTCTCGAAGGGCAAGAAGGAGCAATACCTTCACAATGAGCGTGAGCTCACAGAGCAACTGATGACACGAGCGGCGGAACATCTTCGGGTTTTTCTTCCAAAGACAGGCAAGGAGTACGAAGGGCGTGTCTTGATTGAAAAGTTGGACGACCTGATGGAGTTCCGTCGAACTCACGAGAAGCTCCAGCGCCAACTGGCTGACCACCGACTACTCGATATCTTGCTCATCTATTTCGCCGATGTGCTCCAGGAAGAAGCGCATGAGGCATCAGCGAGGCGACTCTTCGAGGAGCGGTCAAAGATCGCCGAGCTAGCGCCCCCATTGGAGGAACTGGGCTACGATGTGACCACCGAGTATGACGAGGAGCATAGTCTCTATGAGTTGCAGATCAGCAACGGCGCACCGATTGCTCGACTCAACCACTCCTTCGTGACCTCTGGAGAATGCCAACAGCTAGTGAGCCTCTACCGGAAGGTGATGGAGTTCCGCCAGCCACCCTTTGTTATCCGGCAGACCGGCAACGACACAGAGATCCAACTGGAGGAGGAGTCTGAATTGGCAGGACACATCCTCGAGGCAGGAAAAAAGAGCCTCAATATTCAGCGCTACAAGGGTCTCGGCGAGATGAACCCACAGCAATTGTGGGAGACGACCATGGATCCCGACACCCGGACGCTGCTCCGGGTCGACACCGAAGACCTCTTTGAGGCCAACGAGATCTTCACTATTCTGATGGGTGGACAGGTCGAGCCGCGCCGCAAGTTCATTGAAGACAATGCCCTAAACGTCAAGAACCTTGACGTTTAGGGCCGTAAGCCCACCCCAATCCACACAAAGGTGACCCCATGCGAGAATACCGCGGTAAGGAAATACCGATCGACATCGAAGAGGAGATGAAGAACTCTTATCTGGACTACGCGATGTCCGTGATTGTCGGACGAGCTCTCCCTGATGCACGAGATGGGCTTAAACCCGTTCATCGCAGGATTCTCTATGCGATGAGTGAGTTGAACAACCGCCATGACCGAGCCCACAAGAAGTCCGCCCGCATCGTGGGCGAGGTGATCGGAAAATATCACCCCCACGGGGACACCGCTGTCTATGACACGCTGGTGCGAATGGCCCAAGACTTCTCGATGCGGGAGTTGCTTATCGATGGCCAGGGGAACTTTGGGTCGGTGGACGGCGACTCACCCGCGGCCATGCGGTACACCGAAGTCAGGATGTCACGCATCTCGGCGGAGCTCTTGGCGGATATCGACAAGGAGACCATCGATTTCCAGGCCAATTATGACGAGTCCCTGGTTGAGCCAACCGTGTTGCCAGCCAAGGTCCCCAACCTGCTCGTCAATGGGGCCTCTGGAATCGCCGTGGGCATGGCCACGAACATTCCACCTCACAATCTCGCTGAGATTATCAATGCCCTGCTCTTGCTGATCGATCGACCCACAGCTTCGCTGGATGAGCTTGTTGAGTTGGTCCCAGGACCCGACTTTCCGACGGGCGCCTTTATCACCGGCCGCAGAGCCATCCGGACCGCCTATGAAACGGGCCGCGGCGTGATCCACTTGCGAGCCCGAGCCTCTATTGAAACTATCAGAAAGGACCGCGAGGCGATCATTATCCACGAGCTACCCTATCAGGTGAACAAGGCCCGGCTGATTGAGAATATCGCGGAACTGGTGCGGTCGAAGAAGATCGAGGGAATAAGCGATCTACGGGATGAATCCGATCGGGAGGGCATGCGCGCGGTTATCGAGTTGAAACGAGGTGAGCACCCGCAAGTGGTGTTGAACCAGCTCTACAAGCAGACGGCTATGCAAACGTCATTTGGGGTGATTCTTCTTGCCTTGGTCGAGGGCCAGCCCCGAGTGCTCACCCTTATTGAACTACTGAATCAGTTTATCGGCCACCGGAAGGGTGTGGTCCGGCGCCGGACCCAATTCGAGCTGCGCAAGGCGGAAGAGCGGGCCCATATTCTGGAGGGTCTGAGGAAGGCGCTCGACCACCTGGACGCAGTGATAACCCTCATCCGGAGCTCGAGAACGCCCCCCGAAGCGAAGCGTGATTTGGTCTCCCAATTCGAGTTCACCGAGCTGCAAGCGCAGGCAATCCTGGAAATGAGACTGCAGAGGCTGACTGGCCTCGAGAGGGATAAAATCATCGAGGAATACGAGGATCTGTTAAAGCGAATAGCCGGCCTGAAGGCGATCCTCACCAGCGAAACCACCCTCAAAGGCGTGATCAAAGAGGAATTGCTCGAGATTCAGAAGACCTACCAGTCCCCCCGCCGGACGGTCATCATGGATGAGGAGATCGAGCTGGGTGTCGAGGATCTGATCGCGGAGGAACAGGTGGTGATAACCGCTACCCACAGCGGTTATATCAAACGAACCACTCTTCATATCTACCGAAGTCAGCGCCGCGGTGGGAAAGGGCGTATCGGGATGTCGACCCGAACCGAGGATGATGTGCTCGACTATTTGTTTGTGGCCTCCACCCACAGCTACATCTTGATTTTCACGGACAAAGGGCGAGTGTACTGGCTCAAGGTTTGGAAGATTCCGGACGTTGGGGCGGCGGGCAAGGGGAAACCGATCGTCAATCTGGTGAATTTGGAGCGGGGTGAGAAGATCGCGGACATGATTGCGGTGCAGGATTTCTCAGAACCAACTTTTGTCGTCATGGCGTCGAGAAAAGGGCACATAAAGAAAACCAGCCTGGCGGCCTACTCTCATCCCCGAACAACCGGCATTATCGCTTGTGGTGTAGACGAGGGAGATGAGGTGATAGCCGTGAGTCAGACGCTTGGAGACGATGATGTGCTTCTCTGCAGCGCGCAAGGGAAAGCAATCCGCTTTTCCGAGACACAGGTACGCGAGATGGGACGAGTCGCCCGAGGAGTAAAGGGTATTTCCCTGAAACCCGCCGACTCGGTGGTCAGCATGGGCGTTATCCGCGGCGGCTTGGGGAATATCCTCGCGGTGACCGAGAACGGTTTCGGCAAGCGAACCCCCGCGGATGGCTATCCCAAGCAGGGCCGGGGAGGGCAAGGGGTTATCAATATCAAGACAGCAGGTAGGAACGGTGCTGTCGTGAAGGCCTTTCCTGTTGACCAGGAAGCTGAGATCATTGCCATTACCGTAAAAGGTAAGATCATCCGACTGGAGACAGATTTAATTCGAGAAACCGCTGGTCGAAGCGCGCTGGGAGTGAAATTGATCAACCTGGAGGCCGACGATCAGGTGGCTGATGTCACCCTGGTCCCCTTCGAGGAGGTCGTTGAGCCGAATGAGGATTAGGCAAAGCTGGCTCCCCCTGTTGCCGCTGGCTCTTTTCGGCGTGGGAGTCGGAGTAACGGAGCGGGGTGAGAACGAGGGTGAGGCTGGTCTTAGACGGGCGCAAGAAACCTGGCGCAGCCAGGACTATGAAGGCGCCATCGAGCAATACCGGGCGCTCCACCGGGAGCACCCCAAGAGCCCCTACGCTCCTACCGCGCTGTGGGAGGCTGCCGGGATCTACTACAGCCGCCACTACAACCTTGAGAGCGCAACGCGGCTTTTGAGAAAACTGGTCGCTGAGTATCCGCAGAGCCCCCAAGCGAAAGATGCCCTTCTGCGGTTGGCCGAGATACATGAGGGCGAAGATCGTGACCTCGATCTCGCCGTGGAATTCTGGGAGAAGGCACTGGAGCGAAATTTGTCACCACAGCAGCGCCGACAGGTTACGTTCAAGCTAGGAGATACGCACCTGAAACAGCGCCGGCTCGGGAAGGCCAGGCGCTACTTGCAGGAAGCCGTGGCCTGGAAAACCAACGATCGTCTAGGTCAGCAGGCCCATATCCGCCTTGGGACGATCGCGCAGATCGAAGGTGATCATCAGGCCGCGATCGATTTTTTCGAAGCGGCAATGGCGTCCAACGAATGTCAGGAATGCCGTACTCAGGCCCAGCTCGGTTTGGTAGAGAGCTATGAGTTTACAGGGAGCCCGGCCAAGGCGATTGCGATCGCCGAGGCAATCCCGAGAGAGCAGCACCCGCAATAGCCCAACCAAGGGCACCGGGAAGGTAAGCGGCGCAGGGTGTACGTCAAGAATGTGGGTAGTGGTCCGCTAACCTGCTGAGCGGGCCTCCCAGAACTCCTCCCAGCGGTTGGACAGTTGGCAACAGCGCAAAGCGATGATGGCATTGGCTCCGCGGACGGTCCAGCGCATTCCGGACTGCTTCAGACGTTGGCCAATGATGGTCTTACAGCCCGCTTCGATGACGCCTGAGCCGATGAAAAGTCCCTGGCTGCGGAAGCAAGCGTAACGCATTCGCTCCGCATTCTTTTGGAAGTACTCGACGCTGGTCTTCCTCGCCTTACGAGCCGTTTCCTCGGTGACGGCGAGTTGTCGCATCGAGTCCAGGACGGTTTCGACGTCTCCGCGGTCCAGTAACTCCTGATTGAGTCGGACCCACTGCTGGGCCTCGGGAGAGTTTCCTCCCCAAACGGTTTTGCCCAAGTCGAACAGACGCTGCCGAGCGTGGTACAGGTCGACAATTTGGATGGCCTGGTAGAAGTGTTCCGCGGCGATCCCCCAGATCCAGGGGGCACCGTCTCCCAGAACCACCAGCCTCGGCGCTCGTGTCGCTCCCCGGCGAGTGGCCTCCGCGTAAATCCGAGCGCCGAAGGCCGCCGCCTCCTCGATGGCTCCCACATAGGTCGTCGATTCCGGGTCCCGAAGCGGACGACCCTGCTCATCGCGACACGTTTGGGCAAAGACACAGCCGAGCTTCGCCTCCCGCGTTTTGGCCTGTCCGCCCCCTTTCCCTGCCCGACCTTCCACTTCCGAGGGCCGGACCGGCACGCCGGTCCCGTCGATCGCCACATACATCGCGGGGGCGACGCAAAGGGGCCGATCGTTTCCGAGAACGCCTGCTCGCGCTCTCGTTGCGAGACGCTGTGGACGTCGCCGCCGAGGTCCTCGGAGACGCGTTCCACCGCCTTGGTGCTGACCGCGACGCCCGCCAGCTCCTGCAGATCTCGCTGACCTTCTTCGAACGGCTCCTTGGCTCCCACCCGTCCCATCATGCGCCGCACGCCCGGGCTAAAGGACGTCGACGCCAGGTCCAGATCGCCGTCCTTGGGAACCACTCCGCCCCCGCAATCCGCACAGTGGTAATAGGCACGTCGCACCCGAACCGCTCCCAAGACCGTCGACAGCTGCTTGTCCCGATAGCCCTTAAACTGCGCCTTGTGCCCTCCTCCGCAATCGATCCGGGCCCCCTGGTAGCCGCCTCCGTCCGCACCCAAGAGCTGCTCCAGCAAGAGGCCTCCTAGACGGTGCATACTCTGGCGAACCGCCAACTCGCCCGCCTCTAAATCCGGCTGGCCCCGCCTCTGCCATTCCCCCAGGACTCGCCCCGCCAAGCGCTCTATCTCCGCCTCGGCTTCGCCGAGTACTTCCTGCGTAATTTTTTTTTCAGCTGATCCAGCGACTCCTCCTTCATCTCCTGCACCGGGCGGAGGTCGCAAATCTGCTCGCTGATTTCCACCAGCTCTAGGCGCAGCTCGACGAAACGGCGATACGATTCCACCTCCCGCCCCACCTTCTCCAGCTCCGGGCCGAGAGGTACGTTGCGGGCCCGACTCTGGCCTTTGACGGTCGCCGTCCACAAATACTGGGGCCCGTGTCCCCGCTGACCCGGACGGGCACACCGGCAGTTCGCCTTGCCGCACTTGCGGAAGTTCGCCGACAGGCTCCCCCGACGAAAATCGCCCAACGCTTGCACTTGCGCCCACACCTGTTTGCGCTTCTGTTCCAAGGCTTCCAAAGAGGCTGCTTGGTCCATGGATTCCTCCTCTAATGATAGCGCCCACCTGTGCCAGCCTCTTACCTGAATCCTTATACAGATTCAGATATTACAGCAAAAAGAGAGAAGGCTACTTCCCCCTACATTTTTGACGTACACCCGTGCTTAATCGCTCGGAGCTGGTGAAGGAGGAGGCGGGTGTCCCGTATTGGACTCGCTTCCGCCTGGAAGAGGAGTTTCTCGCCGTGATTCTTGCCGCATTGGTCCATAGTGGCGATTTGGTCCTCAGTGTCCCTGGTCGCAAGATCGACGCGGCTTCTATCGATCAATTCGCCAAGATCAGCATGCCCGACGCTGTCGCTTTTAAGCACGTCGAGCGCCCCAAGGACCTTCCCTTGGCGCCTTTACAGGAGCTGCTGGATCTGGTGGGGCTGCCCAAGGGACTGATCGTCAATCCCGCCAAACGAGACGAAGCCGTCACCCAGCTCCAGGGCAAAGTTGCCGAGCTGGTCAACAAAGTGGTGATGACCCAGGCCCAACTCCCCGAGGTCCGGCTCTGGTCAAAGCCGATCCTGACCGAGCCCGAACAGGAGGAGCGGAAAGAACGTCTCCGGCGGCTCAAGGGCTTTCTCGAGTCGCTCCAAGCCTACAACACCGGAGGCAAGCTGAAGAACTTCCCCCACGACGCCGAGACTGTCGCCGAGCAGCGGTCTGGTCTCGACACGGTCCGGGAAGTCGCAGAACTGCCCACCCTCGTGCAACAACTAGGGCCTCTGACGGCTTATCTCAGCACGGCAGAAGCAGTGCTCGAGGGCGGACACGCTTGGGTCGGGGAGCTGCACGAAGCACGTGGCCGGCTGATGACCCAACTGACCAGCCCGAAACATCGGGCCGATGCGTCGTTTCAGCGATCTCTTGGCCAGACTCTGGGGGAGCTTCGCTCAAGGTATCAGGATGCATATCTGAGCGCCCACCGCGCAGCGCGTCTGGGAGCCAACGAAGACAGAAGGAAAGGTGGACTGACTACTGACTCCCGCCTCGGGCAGCTGCAGAAACTGGCCGGTGTCGAAATGATGCCGGCCCAGCAACTGCGAGACCTCGAGGATAGTCTCTTCGGGCTAAAGACGTGCTTCAGTGTCACGAAGAAGGACCTCGAGGCACATCCGGTCTGCCCCCACTGCGGGTACCGCCCTGTCGAGGAATCCGGTATTGGCATCGCCGCTGTGGACCTGCTGGCGCAACTGGATGAGCGGCTCGACGAGCTCGTTCGGGACTGGATGACAACCCTGCTCGCCAATCTCGCCGACCCGACAGTCGAAGCCAACATGGAGCTGCTCGGAGTAGGGTCCGGAAGCAACGCCTTGGCCGAGCTCCGCCAGAAACGAGAGTTGCCCGATCCGATCCCGCCGGCTTTGGTGAAAGCTCTCCAAGAGGTGCTGAGCGGTCTGCTGAAGGTCACCCTCCCGACAACTCAGCTTCACAGTGCGCTTGAAGACGGGGGTATGCCCTGCACGATCGATGAGCTGAGAGAGCGGTTCGATCGCTATCTGGCTACTCTCACCAAAGGCAAGGACGGATCCAAGGTGCGCGTGGTGATCGAGTGACTCACCTGGCGGCTTGCTCCTAAAAGTTCATGGCCACTCACGACTTCCTCGACGCTGAACTCTCCTGGACCTTCCGCCGGGGATCCTGGGTCTACCCGCATCCCGTAGCGTTGGCCTGCGGTCGCTTGCTTCGCGCCCGGTCGCCAGAATCTCTCTTCGATGCCGCGATCAAAGGGGCCGAGGTCCTGACACGTTACTTGGCGCTGGTGGCCTTGGCGTCGTACGCAGCACGGGACACCGAACCGGACCAGAAAGTCGATCTCGCCGGGTTCGAGGGACCGCTCTCCTTTGGCCACTTTCTGACCGTGGCCCGCGATCTCTCTCGAACCCCAGCCGATCATCCGCTGCGGAGCCACCTTGCGGCCGGCCTGAAGCCCAAGGGGAAAGGCAGGCAGCAGCAACCGGGTAAAACGGACGCCGCGTTGGAGAACCTGCTCAACCTCCGCAACACCGTCGGCCACGATCTATCCAGCTTGAGTCGAGCCCACGCGGAGACGCTTCTCGCAAGGGATCGACCGGTGGAATCGCTCGCTGGCGCCCTCGATGGGGTCCAGGGAATCCTTATGCTTCCGCTCTTCGTCGTCGAAGCCCAACGGCTTGTCAAGAAGAGGATCGTGGCTCGCCGGCTTCTCTTGATGGGGGAGACGGGCGATCCCGAACCTGAGTCGGTCACACTCGACCACGGGCTCGAAGAGGATGGTGTCCCCTATCTCGGAGTGCGGAACGCCGCCCTCTGCCTCGAACCGCTGATCGTCTGGCGCGTTGCGCCGGCCCGTGCTAACTACTCCGTCTTCGTCCTCGATTCGGTATTGGACGGTCGCCTCAAGTACAAGGCTATCGAAACCACGCCATTGGAGACCAACGGGGAAGCGGTCGCGAAGCTGCGTGCCTGCGTCGGGGGAGATCGCTTTCCCCAGGAGGCGTTGAGCCTCGACGGAGGAGTGAGTCCAACGACCGAGTGGCGGATGCTCATGAATCAGCGCGAGTACGCGCTCAAGCAAACCACAGCCGGCATCCGATGGGATCTTCTCTCCGAGAGCACTCTCCTCTGGTTCACCAGCCGCATCCTTCCCGTAACGAACCTGAAGGAAGCCCGCCAGACTCTCGTCGAGCTGCTGCTCGATGGGCGCGACACTCTCGACACGCGCGAAGCGGACCAGCTCTGTCTCCTCCTGGGTGAGGAGACTTGTGTCCGAAAGACCCTTCGCCGGCCACTGCTGGACCTACGAGCCCGAGACAACCCAGACGAGCGTTGGAGTGAGCGGATCGAGGCCCACGAGAACGTGCTCGAGAGCCTCCGCACTGCGGTAGCTTTTTTCAGCCGACAGTTGCACCTCGGTGAGGTCGACGTCGACGGCCTGAAATCGAGGACCGGAAGCGCCGACTACATCGCGATGCGAGAGGCGTTGGTGAACCTCTTCATCCACCAGGACTACACGGACGCCTCTGCAGCCGCGCAGGTGGAGCTCGAGGCGGAGCGGGCGACGTTCTTCAACGCCGGGCACTCGCTGGTCATCGCCGAGCATATGATCGAGGGAGGCAAGAGTCAGGCGCGCAACCCGCTCATCGCGCGAGCGCTTCGACTCATCGGGTTCGCGGAGCTCGCCGGCTCCGGCATTCGCGCGGTCCAATCCGCCTGGCGCAAAGAGAGGCGCCGGCCGCCGCGCTTCGAGTCTGACCGAGAGGCGAACACCTTCTTGCTGACCTTGGATTGGCGAGAGGTTCAGGACACCTATGATGAGGTGTGGAAGGATCGGATTGGCGTACACCTAACGGCCCCGCAGGCGCAGATCCTCAACTTGGCCGTGGAGGCCGATGGGCTTCGAGTCGAGGAAGCTGCCTCCGGGGCAGGGCTACGGGTCGATGAGGCGCGGGAAGCCCTGTCTTTCCTGGGGCTCCAGGGGCTTCTTCAGGTCGAAGCGGATCGGTGGTTTCTGGCGGAGCATCTTCAGAACCTGATCAACGATCCTGAAGGCACTGGGATCGAGGAAAGCGACGATGGCTAGACGCAAAGGCACGGACGACTCCGATCGGCTCCTATTCCCAGGTCACGCCGAGCTTGGAAGCCAGGAAGACCGCCCTTCGAGCAAGGTCGATTGCCTCGGCATGACCTTCGCCAGCGAGGAGGATCGGCGGGACTACTTCTTGGCTCAGCTTCAGGAGAAGCTGCGGGACCCGGAGTTCCGAAAGATCCCGGGGTTCCCAAATGGGTCTGATGAGGCCATCCTGCGACTCTCCGACCCTCCCTGGTTTACGGCCTGCCCCAACCCCTTCTTTGCTGACTTAGTCAAACTCGCGGAAAGAAGAGCAGATGGGCACAAGACAGAAATCAACACACTGCCATATGTCGCAGACATAAGGGAGGGCCGAGGTCACGCCATCTATCAGGCTCACTCATATCACACCAAGGTGCCCCACCAGGCGATCATGCGGTTCATTCTGCACTACACCAAGCCTGGGGACGTGGTTCTGGACGGATTCGGAGGGACCGGAATGACAGGAGTGGCCGCCCAGCTCTGCGGAAGTCCGCCGCCCGCCTTCAGGCGGGAAGTGGAATTTGACTTCGTCAGTCAAGGCCTCCCCGCTCCTCATTGGGGCGCACGGCAGGCTGTCATAGTTGACCTCGCGCCCGCTGCAAGTTTTATTGCTGCGAAACTGAATTCACCTGTCAGCAAGAGGCGCTCCGAGAAGCGGTACAACGAAATACTCGACCAACTCTTCGAAAGTTTCGACTGGATGTTTCGCACCCGCCACTCCGATGGCGGCGAAGCGCTGATTAACTACGTGATCTGGAGCGATGTCTTCTCGTGCGGCTCATGCGCTTCGGAAGTTGTTTACTGGGACGCAGCCGTAGATCTTGACAATGGCGAGGTGCGCGATACCTTCAACTGTCCCTCATGCAGAGCCAGCCTTACCAAGAGAACTGTAGACAGGGTCTTCACTACGGTCCATGACGAAGCGAGGGGAAAGCCAAGTCGGTTTGCCAAATCGGTGCCGGTTCTTATCAACTACGGCGTTGACGGCCTGGCGGGTAGCTACACCAAGGCTCCTGACGAGGAGGACAGGCGTCTCCTAGAGAAGATCGATCGGCTGCAGGCAGAGCACTGGTATCCCACGGATGAGCTTCCTGAAGGCGACAAGACCCGGGAGCCCAAAGCTGTGGGGCTGACCCATGTCCACCATTTCTATACCAAGAGGAGCCTTTTGGTTCTCTCTTGGCTGCGTGCGCGAGGCCTCGACACTTGGCTTCCCTTCAGCGCCTTGACCCCTAGAGCTACCAAGATGCATCGAATCGCTGCGTCGCGCCTGGGAGGTCCTAAGAAGGGCGAGGGAGGGGCAACCGTCGGCATTATCAATGGCACTCTCTACGTGCCCTCTATCTCGGCAGAGATGAACGTCCTGGAGCAGACCAAGCAGCGGATTCGGACAGCACAGAAGACACAATTCAAACGGGGCACCTGTCTGGTTGGAACAGGATCGTGCTCTTCAATTCCGTGCCCTAGCGACCCAATCGACTACATCTTCACAGACCCCCCTTTTGGATCCAACCTCGTCTATTCAGAGCTTAACTTCCTCTGGGAGTCCTGGTTAGGTGTCTTCACCAACAACTCTGATGAAGCCATTATCAGCAAGTCCCAAGAGAAAGGCGTTCAGGCATACCAGCGCATGATGCTCGACTGTTTCACCGAGCACTTCCGAGTCCTGAAGCCCGGGAGATGGCTAACCGTTGAGTTCTCAAACACAAGTGCCGCCGTTTGGAATGCCATCCAGGTGGCCTTGGAACAGGCTGGGTTCGTTGTTGCAAACGTTTCCGCGCTCAACAAGAAGCAAGGGAGCTTCAACGCGGTCACAACTGTTACAGCGGTCAAGCAGGACCTGATCATTTCCTGCTACAAGCCGACCGAAACTCTCGAATCGCACGCCGCCAGGACGCCGAGCAGTGACCCGGAGGCGTTCATCTGCTCTTTCGTGAACGAACACCTTACTCACCTTCCGATCTTCGTAGAAAAGGGCGGTCGGCTCGAGGTAGTGGTCGAGAGGCAAGGCCATCGCTTGCACGATCGGCTAGTAGCATTTCATGTCAAGAGGAGGCTCCTGATCCCAGTGAGCGTACCTGAGTTACTGGCCGTTCTCAACCGACGCTATAGCGAGCGAGATGGGGTGTTCTTTCTCCCTGGCCAGGTCGCTGAGTACGACCGTAAGCGGATGTCCGTCGGAGAACTTCGACAGCTCACTCTCTTTCCAAGGGACGAAGCCAGCGCAATTCAGTGGCTTAGGCAGCAGCTCGAGAGGAAGCCTCAGCGACAGCAGGACCTCACACCACTCTTCCACAAAGAGATTCACGGCTGGGCGAAGCACGAGAAGACGATCGACATCCGGGAGCTCCTGGAACAGAGCTTCCTACGCTACGACAGCTCCGGACCCATTCCTCATCAGATCGTCTCCTACCTCAGACAATCCTCGCTGCACCGGTCGAGTATCCAGGCGATCGAGGACGATCTTGGAGGACTTCCCGATGCTGGGCTAGAGACCAACGACCAGACGTTGCTCGATGCAGCAAGAGACCTTTGGTACGTGCCAAATCCGAATCACCAAGGAGACCTCGGAAAGGCTCGTGAAAGGCAGCTCCTGCGAGAGTTCGAGGAGTATCGAACCTCGAAGCAACGCAAGATCAATGAGTTCCGCACGGAGGCGGTCCGCGCCGGATTCAAGGCGGCTTACGACAACCAAGATTATCGGACTATTCTCGATGTCTGGGAGAGGCTCCCGGAGAAGATCCTCCAAGAGGACGACAAGCTCCTGATGTACTACGACGTCGCGGGGACGCGTCTCGGAGAGGAGTCAATGACACAATGACCGTCCACATCTCCGCCCGGCGTGCCTGGCACGATGATGGCTGGAACGGCCGTTTTTGCCGGAGGCCTGAGCGCAACACTTTCTGTGTCGGAACCCATTCCTATCCAGGTCAGCTCATCGGGGAACGACGCAGGCTCGACTGGGAGACCGCTAACGCCGGAAAGTCCTTTGCCAAGCTTGATGGAATATCTCCTTGTTGCTTTAGCGTCAACGCGTTCTACAAAGTGGCGCCGCCGCATTTCGAGCAGCGGTGCCATGTCCTGTTGGATGAGCAGAGTGCAGTGCCTTTGGCCCGCGTTAGCGCCGGTGTAGAAGAGCTCTGGGGAGAGAGGTGTCCTCTTTTTCCTTGGGGACGACCACGTAGACCCGCTGGAATTCGCTACCCACCTGCGGCGGATCAACTCATCGTTGTTCCAGTTCCGAGCTGTCCCCGAGGCGCTAACGAATCTCGGGGGCTGGTACGAAGAGGGGAAGATTCACAAGACGCTTACTGACGACATGGTGAGATCCAAGTCGGAGGTCATTATCGCCAACATCCTCTTTGATCGAGAGATCACATTCCGCTATGAGCTTCCCCTCTACGCTGCGGACGGTAGCCTTCGCCTGCCGGACTTCACCGTGTCTTGGCGGGGCACGGACAACTATTGGGAGCATCTCGGAATGCTCGAGCGTCCGGAATACCGTGCCAAATGGGAGCGGAAGAGAGCCTGGTACGAACGCTTCTTCCCGGGACGACTAATCGTTGCCGAGGAGTCTTCCAACCTCAGCAACGATGCCGTTACGAGGATCGAGCAACATTTCCGATAGAAGGGGTGCCGATGCAGCCGGGGGACTGGCTTTTCAGCAGTGAGCACGGTGAGCCCTGTCGGGTGGTTGCGATCGAAAGGGTGTGGAACGAGGAAGTCTGCACGGTCTGGTTTCCTGACGGGAACTACGTCCGACGCCTTCCTTCCCGGGATCTACTTCCACAAGATCGGGCGCCGCAGTGGCTCTCAGGCGAAATCACCTGCCGGGCCGCGGGTGCACGCATACTCGACTCTCTCCAACGTGATGCGCTAGTCGCGCCCCTCGAAGCCCCAGTCATTCCCCTCCCCCATCAGCTGCTAGCGGTGTCGCGCGCCATGTCCGGCGACACTGTCCGCTTCCTACTGGCGGACGAGGGCGGGCTGGGGAAGACTATTGAGGCGGGGCTCCTCTTCCGGGAGCTCAAGATCCGCGGTCTGGTCGAACGGACACTGGTCGTCGCGCCCGCCGGGATATGCATGCAGTGGGTCCAGGAGATGGCGACCCACTTCGGGGAGACGTTCCGCTTCGTTCGACCGGGCGACTTCGAAGCTCTTCGACAGATTGGTGGGCTCGAGCAGCATGACAACCTTTGGCGGCTCTATCCGCAGGTCGTGTGCTCCACTGATTCCGTCAAGCCGATGGAGGGCCGGCGGGGCTGGAGCCACGAGCAGGTCGCGAAGTACAACCGCGAGCGGTTCGATGACCTGGTGACCGCGGGTTGGGATCTTGTGATCGTCGACGAGGCCCACCGGCTTGGCGGGAGCGGTGAAAGAGTGGCTCGCCACCAGCTCGGGAACGCCCTCGCAGATGCGACGCCCTATCTATTGCTGCTCTCCGCCACCCCACATCAGGGCAAGACCGATTCCTTCCGGAGACTGATCAGCTTCATCGACCCCGAGGCCTTTCCGGACGACGAATCCATCACCCAGCAACGGGTGGCACCCTATGTGATCCGGAACGAGAAGCTTCGGGCGATAGATTCCGAGGGCCAACCGCTCTTCAAACCCCGCTTCACTAAGCTCCAGCCCATTGCGTGGCGGCAGGCCCACGCTGCGCAGCGAGCCCTCTACGGCGGCGTGACCGAGTACGCCCGGGAAGGCTACAACCAAGCGCTTCTCAAGAAGCGAGCCGGCGTGGGCTTTCTCATGATCCTCTTCCAGCGCCTGGTTACATCCAGCACCCAGGCTATTCGCACCGCTCTCGAACGCCGGCTCGAGGTCCTCAAGCTCCCGGACGGTCAGCTGAACCTGTTCCCCGAGGAGATCGCCGAAGACTGGGGTGATTGGGAGGGGCAAGAGCAGATGGAGTCTATGCTGAGTTCTCGCCTCAAAGGGCTCAAGAACGAGCGCTCGGAGGTTGAGCTGCTCCTGTCAGCGGCTCGTCGCTGCGAGGCGCATGGACCCGACGTCAAGGCGGAGGCCTTGCTCAATCTCGTCCGCGAGCTGCAGCGCGACGAAGGGGATCCCAACCTCAAGATTCTCGTCTTCACGGAATTCGTCGCCACCCAGGAGATGCTCGTCGCGTACCTCGGCTCGCGCGGATACAGCGCGATCCAACTCAACGGATCGATGGGCCTGGAGAGGCGTAGATCCGCTCAGCAAGGCTTCGCCACCGAGGCGCAGGTCATGGTCTCGACCGAAGCGGGTGGCGAGGGTCTCAACCTCCAGTTTTGCCACGTAGTGGTCAACTACGACCTACCTTGGAACCCGATGCGACTCGAGCAGCGCATCGGGCGAGTGGACCGCATCGGGCAACAGGAGGTTGTGAGGGCCTTCAACTTTTCCCTCGCCGAAACGGTGGAACGCCGGGTCCGCGAGATCCTGGAGGAGAAGCTCGGGGTCATCTTGCGAGAGTTCGGGGTAGACAAGCTGGGCGATGTCCTCGACTCCGAAACGGTGGGGGTGGATTTCGACGACCTTTACATGCGGTCGGTTCTCGATCCGGAGCAGGCTGCGGCCAACGTGGAAACTTTCGTTGCGGAGCTGCGGTGTCGGGCCAGGGCGTCCCGAGAAGGGCTCTATGTGCTCCGGGAATCACCTGAGCTTGATCCCGCCGAGGCGAAGCGGCTCGAAGAGCACCAGCTACCATTCTGGACCGAGCAGATGACCGTGGCCTACCTTCGCACCCAAGAACATCGGGGTGCCGTTGTTAAGGAAAACCGCGGACGGGAAAGTTACCTCCTGCGCTTCCCGGATGGCAGCGAGGTCAGCGAGGCCGTCTTCAGCCGCAAGGAGGCATCCCTACCAGGCGCTGAGCTCGTTTCTATAAAAGACCCGCGAGTGCGAGCGCTGCTCGAAGGGCTCACAACCTATGCGCCGGGCCAGCCCATCGTCTCGGTTGCGGTACCCGGTGTTTCTGACAAGGTTGCCGGGACCTGGTCTCTCTGGCGGATTGCGCTAGAGACGTCCGAGGGAAGAAAGCAGCGTATTCTCCCTCTCTTCCTCAGCGACGAAGGCACAGTGCTCCTGCCGACGGCAAGGGTAGTCTGGGATCGACTGATCGACAATGGGAAGCTCACTATCAGCTCGGTTGCTGGCCAAGGTTGCTCCGACCCCCAGTCGCTGTTTGAAGCCAGTCGACAGGCGGCGGAGGAGCATGGCGCAGTCCTTTACCAGGAGCTCGCTGCAGAGCACCGGAAGCGTCTGTCTCGAAAGCGATCCAAGGGAAGACATGCTTTTGAGGCGCGTCGACGGGCCATTCACCGGGTCGGACTCTCTCAGGTTCGGGATCATCGCCTCCGGCACCTCACCGAAGACAAACGCCTCTGGGAAGATCGCATGGCGGAACAGGATCGAGCCGTTCCGGAACTCGTCCCGATCCTCTTGCTCCGTGTAGCCGGTCAGGAGGAGATCCCATGAGCGACGCCACTACGACGACCAGCTGGCGCCAGCCCATCCTGATGCACTTCTCAAGCGACGTCCCGAGCTTCGCTCGGCTGACAATCGCGGCCGATCCGGATGGCCTCCTGACGGAGCAGGATCTCGTTCAAGAGCTTTGGAACAGAGGTTTCGAACTCATCCCGTTCGACGATGCAATCGCCTTCCGTTACGCCTACGAGTCGCGTCTCCGGTCGCTCTGGGAACGGCAGGAGAAGCCGACGCTGGTGGTAGTCCTTCGAGCACCTGGATCAGACCTTGAGGCCGTTCCATTCGACCTTCTTTACGAAGCGAAGCGCCACTCGCGTTTATTATCCTTCGGGATCGGCGAGATCTTTCCAAACCTCTCACCTCACGTTCTGCTGGAGCTCGATCACGCGGACCTCGATCCCCTTTATCAGGCGCAGCAGACCTGCGACCCGGGAAAGCTGGGAGAGAATGCCACCCGGGAATTCGTGCTGCGCTACGTCTTCGAGCTGACTCCGGAGCTCATCAAGAGCCCGGCGGATCTCCTCCGGGTTCTGCTTCGCCGACACTACACTGGCCGAGCTGTGCCTCGCTCGCTCGACGAGCGCTTCATCAACCTACTCCAACGGAGTGACGCCTTCGCTGACTGGCCACTGGACCAAGTCGTCCCGAGTCGAAGCGCTTTCTTCTCGTTCCTCCAGGAGCGGTGGCCAGCCTTCCTGCGGAACCGACAAATGCTACGCAGAGCGTCGGAGTCCGAGGTGAAGAAACCTAAGGCTCTCTACTACATCGGCCCCGAGATCCTGCCCTTCGACAACCCCGACGTTCGCGTCTACATCGACAACCTCTTCGTGGAGGGCCTGCTGGAGCCCGTCGCGCCGATTTCGGACTCGGCTCCCACCGAGGAGTGGATGCGGGCCGGCATCCTTGTCGAGGACGAGGTGGCCCGGTCTCGGCTACGCTTGGAGAAGCTCCGAGCTAACTTGGAAAGCTCGATTCCCGAAAAGAGCGCGGGATATCACGAGTGGATCGCCTTCGCGTTTCGTTGGGCGAGATGGCTTGGCCTCCGCTTCGACCCGAGCGTCACCAAACCCCTCGCTGGTGACGCTCTTGATCCCGAGCCGCTCGACAGTCTGCATGATCGGGTGGAGCTTCGCTTCAGAGAATGGATGACGGCCCGATACGCCGCCCTCCACAGCCTGAGCTACTTACCCAAGCCCGTTATGGTGCATCAGATTCCTCACTTCATCGGACACATCCGTGGTCAGGGCGGGGAAGACGGCGCGGACAGGATTGCTCTTCTCGTGATCGATGGGATGGCGCTGGATCAGTGGGCCATCCTGAAGGAATCGCTCGACGGATTTCGTCTCGAGGAGGATGCAGCTTTCGCGTGGGTACCTACACTGACGCAGGTGACCCGGCAGTCGATCTTCGCCGGCGAACCGCCGATGTTCTTTGCCAAGACGATTCGAGGCACCTTCGCTGAAGAGAGCCACTGGACTCGCCTATGGGCCGACAAGGGGCTTTCGCGCCATGAGGTATTCTATGTGGCCCCGCAGGGGAAGAAGGAGGAAACGGAAGAAATGGGAAAGGCCCTTTTGGAAGCCGCGGATCACCCCAGATGCCGCATCCTTGGCGGTGTCGTGGGGACGATCGACCAGAACATGCACCAGACCGACCTCGGAACCGACGGGATGCACTCGATGGTGCGCCACTGGTCAAGTACCGGAAGAATGCGAGCGATAATCGCCGCGCTTGTAGAACGCGATTTTGCTGTCTTCCTGACCGCCGACCACGGTAACGTATTCGGCCGCGGGATCGGCAAACCGAACGTCGGCGCCGCTGCGAAGCAGCGCGGAGAGCGGGCTCACATCTTCGAATCCGAACTAATCCGTGCATCGGTTCACGAGCAGTACCCGGGGAGCCTGGAGTGGCCGCAGATCGGATTGCCACCTGACTTGTGGGCTCTGATCGCGCCGATACGCTCCTGTTTCCTGCCAGAGGGAAAGGCAGCTGTGTCACACGGGGGAATTTCGCTGGAGGAAGTCATCGTCCCGTTTGTGAGAGTGAGCGCATCATGATTCGAACACTCGTCGGATTCGACCGGAAAATCGAGCGTGAGTGGCTTGAGTTTGCAGCGGCCCAGGCAATCGAAGAGCTGCCTGCGGATGAGATGCGCAAACGCCTCTGGGACTTCCTCGAGGGAAGAGTCTCTGCCGGTAGCTCTGGGTGGAACAGCGATCGCGGAAAGGTAATCACGGTTTTGATGCGGATCTGGGGGCCTGGAACGGGGCGGTATGAGGAACTGAGAGCACGAGCTTCAGAGGCTCTCGATGGTTCCGCCACGGAGTTCCGACTCGCAGTTCACTGGGCGCTGTGTCTTGGCTCCTATCCGTTCTTTGCAGATGTAGCCCGAGTCACCGGCCAACACCTCGCGCTTCACGGCGAGGTCGTATTGGATGAGGTGCGCCGCCGCCTAGTCGAAAGCTGGGGCGACCGGACCGTAGTCCGCCGAGGATCACAGAGAATTCTCCGATCGATGATCGATTGGGCGGTCTTGAAAGAGGGCGTGCGTCGCGGGAGCTACCTCAAGGGTTCCGAGCAGTCTATTTCCCACCCCGCGGTAAGCCGCCTGCTCGCTGAAGGTCTCTTACTTGCTCTGGCCGGAGAGGCACTCGCTGCCCCGAAGCTCCGTTCGCATCCGAGCTTGTTCCCCTTCCGAGTCGAACTCGGAGATCTCGCGCTCGGTCACGGAGAAGGACCTCTCCGGTTAGAGCGGGAAGCTCTAGGCTCCGAGTACCTTCGACTTGCCGGGTTCTGACCGCCCACCTGCGATAGCGTGTTTCGGATGCGTCTGATTACGCCAAAGATCCCCAGACACCAGGCTATGGAGCCGTTATCGCTCTTGTCTATTCGGCCCCACCACGCACATCGGACGAGTTTTCGCGAATTGTTCTGGTTTCAGTCAAGAATGAGCGTCCTCGGCAAATGCCCAGTCCGCACGGGCTCCGAGACCAAACCTAGGAGGCGAGCTGAGCGGAACGTGGCGGCACAGGCGCTCAAGCGTCGCTCCCACTTTGCTAAGATTTAGACATGGGTCGCAATTGCTCGGTTTGCCAACATGTTTGCCGCGATGCCATTGACTCATCCTTGATTCGGGGTGAGCCTTTGAGAAACCTGGCAGGACGGCACGGGCTCTCGACGACGGCACTGCCCGAGGCTCTATACCGGGACTGGCCTTTGTCGGCCTGACACTGGGTGAATATAGCGATCCATTGAACTAGGAAGAATCACGAGCAATGTGGAAACAATATGGAGAGTCAGCGGGTGCGGTCTGCGTACAAACGACTGTTGGAAAACTGAGGGATTGCCTGAAATCATCCGTTGAGATCACCCGAGTCGAGTATTTCGATAGGGGGCTGGGCAAGACCCCGTTCACCAATGTACTGCAACCCTTTTGCTATAAGGAAAAGTCCTTTGAATACGAGCGAGAAATTCTGGCCTTGATCTTCAATGACCCCCGAGAGGAAAGGAGTGGCGTTCCCGAAACAGTTTTGTTGGAGGAGCTCATCGAAACCGTCTACGTTGCGCCCTCCTCAGACTCTTGGGTCGTTGAACTCGTGAAGGGCGATCCTTCAAAGGTACAGCCTAGACGACATCAGAGTCGTCCGCTCACCACTAGACGAGCCACCTAGCTATCTCGCTGAATCGAAGTGAGTTTCAACACCCTCAAACGCCTCACTTTTCGGTCCGACATTCTGCTGACATCCCCGTAGCTGTTCACGTCAAAGGGAACCTTCCCGAGAAGCCAGAGAATCACAGAACAAACTGCGCACACGGGCAGCTATCAGGAGCTACTCTGAAGGGCGGACCGCCAATGGGGAAGCTCATCGCCACTGCGCCAAGCTCGGAAATGGCGGAGCAACACTCAGCCCGTTTACGCACATTCTTCGCGGCAATTCTGGACAGTCGACGATGCTATACTCTTCACCGAATATTCACCTGTTCAGGATTAGGTTCGTGGCTGGTCAAAGTGTCAGATTTCATCCGCTGGCGGTGGCGTGGCGACTGCGGCCACTCGGCCGCAATGGGTTCAGTTCCAGGGGGAGGGGTGCGAAAATCGCTAGCAGTTGGCGCCATCGGACCGCGGGGCAGCTTCACGCGGGTGGGCGGCAATTGAAGTCTCTTAAGGAGTTTTAATTAAAAAGTGGGGCACAGACTGGAGAATCGAGAAAACTTCGCGCCACCGGATCATCTATCGAGGCGGTCGCAGAAGCTGTGGTCTGAAATCGTTCCAAGGCGGGCGAGATCGCCCGAGCGATTGGCTCTGCTCCTGGTGGGTTTGGAAGCTCTGGATCGATCGAACGCCGTGAAGGAGATTCTGGAAGCAGAAGGGCTGACGACCAAGACGAAAACCACAGGCACAGTTCACGCCCACCCATTGCTCAAGATCGAGCGGGAAGGAGTTCAGGTCTTCATCAAGTGCTGGTCCCAGCTCGGACTCGGATGGGACCACTCGCTCGATGGGAGAATCGAGAAATGGGGTATCGAGCGAGGGGAATTGGGGGGGCTAACATCGGGACCGAACCTATACTAGCCCAGATCTGACCGTACAAACAGTGTCAGAGCAGATGACCCTCGACTGGCCGCTTTCGGTAGAGTAAGGATGTGGCGCGGTGGTCTAAGGTTCGGCCTATCTGTTACCGCCCCTTTCGTCTGGCGGTGCCTCAATAGCCGGACCATCACTCCGTTTCCACATCCTCCTCATCGAACCGGACAGGCGGAACTACCGCATCCGGCTCTCGGACAAGACTCACGCCTTCACCCACGGCTCGCCGCGCCCAAGTTGGGTCAGGCGCACGAGCCCGAAGGGCCCGTAGAGGTGCGAGAGTGGATACGTCCCGCCCTTGCGTCGCCTGACCTTGTACTTATGGCGCAGCCACCGGCGCAGCCGCGTAGCGGTGAAGCTGTCGAGCGCACGGTAGGCCCGGCTGGTCGTCCCTACCCGAGAGTAGTTCGCCCAGCCGCGCAGAGCGCGGTTCAACTGCTGCACCAACTCCGTGGTCTTGCGCCAGTTCACCCAGCCACCGCTGAAGCGATAGCTGGGCTCAGCCTTCGCTTTCGCGTGTAATGCCCTCTGTAGTTTCTGAACCCTTTTCGGAGTTGATAGGTTGCCCAATCTCCTGGTCCCTTCACTACGTCCTGCATTCGTCTTGAACTAAGGCTCCTTCCCTCCACCGGCATTACCCGGCTTCCTCAGTAATACGGGCCTCTCCGCCACCCCAAGGCGCCCGGCCTGTCCCTCACGGGCTTCCGGTTGGCCATCCCTGGCCACGCCTAGGGGCTTCCCGTGTTGCGTGCGCTTCCCTGGTGTACATGCTGTCGCCACTACCCCGGCGCAGCGACTGGGTGCCCACTTCGCTCACTTCCCCAGCCGTATCAGCCTTCCCCGGTCTAGGAGCCGGGTCGGCCTGCGCATCGTCCTTTTCGAGGCTTGCTCAGCGTTCACTCACGTTACGGCCTGCACACTCGCGCGGTCACCAATTCGTGACTCGCTTCACCAGAGGCTTCAACCATTTCGTTACCTCCATAGTTGCTCCGGTTGCTTCCGGCTGGAGCGGTTGCCGGGTGGGGCTTTCACCCACTGGGAAAAGCGCCGCCTTACCACGGCGCACCCTAGAAGGGGTCAGTCAAATTCTCCCCTGAATGTCCAAACGAACGACCGCTACCGGCCTGCGATTTCAATCGGTCGATGCAACACCTAATCTCTAACTAGAGAGAGGAGGATGTTGCCAATGAAGTATCGGACGAGGATCTATTACACGGAAGAACAGAAGACCTTGATGTGGGACCGCTGGCAAGAAGGCGAGTCCCTGACGTCGATCGCGCGGCTCTTTGACCGTCACCATTCCTCCGTGGGGGGTATTCTGAAACAAACCGGTGGCATCCGGCCGCGGCCGCGCCGACGATCGCGACTGGCGCTGACGTTATCGGAACGCGAGGAGATCTCGCGCGGTGTGGTTGCCGGCTGCTCGATCCGTGCGATTGCCGTCACGCTGGGTCGGGCACCGTCGACGGTGAGTCGCGAGATAGGGCATAACGGCGGCCGGCTACGCTACCGTGCCAACCGGGCCGATGAAGCGGCCTGGGAGCGGGCGCGCCGCCCGAAAATCTGTAAACTGGTCCAGAACCGGGAACTCGCGCACAGGGTGGCCTTGAAGCTGAAGGAGCTCTGGTCGCCCCAGCAGATTGCCGGGTGGCTCAAGTGCACGTATCCCGATGAGGAGAACTTTCAGGTGTCACACGAGACCATCTATAGAAGCCTCTTCATCCAGGCCCGCGGGGCCTTGAAGAAGGAGCTGTTGCAGCATCTGCGGCGGACCCGGGGGATGCGCCGCTCACGCCACCATACGCAGAAGACGGCTGATCACGGACGGATCAAGGACACGATATCGATCCGTGAGCGACCCGCCTTGGTGGAAGAGCGCGCCGTGCCCGGTCATTGGGAAGGGGACCTACTGCTCGGATCAAAGCACAGTCAAATCGCCACCCTGGTCGAACGTCAGACGCGCGTCGTGATGTTGGCAAGAGTCAACAGCAGAGACACCGAAACGGTGATCGACGCCTTGACCCAACAAGCGCGCAAGTTACCGCGGGAACTGTACCAGTCCCTGACCTGGGACCGCGGAAAGGAAATGGCCGATCACAAACGCTTCAGTCTCGATACCCACATTAAGGTTTATTTCTGCGATCCACGAAGCCCCTGGCAGCGCGGCTCAAACGAAAACACCAACGGACTACTCAGACAGTACTTCCCAAAAGGAATGGATCTGTCAAACGTCGACCAAAACAGACTGAATGCCGTGGCAAGACAGTTAAACGAACGCCCGAGAAAAACGCTAGACTACGAAACACCAGCCGAACGATTTAGCCAATGTGTTGCATCGATCGGTTGAAACCGCAGCCCAAGAGCCGACGTTCAATTCTGGGCGCTTCGAAAGGAACTGTCAGTTACAAGGCAGGCCGTCGTAGGTCCAAGTAGCCGTCATTGAAGCTCAACTCCTTGTTTGTCCCGGTTCCCCATGGCCCTCGGGAGACGCCGGTTCCATAAGGCCTGGAGCCGAACCCAGGCTCTGGCCTTACCGGAACATAGCGGAACGGATTCGATGTTTCGCTGGTGGGCCTGACACCCCCGCCACCCCCTCGAAGTGGGCTGGTCTGATTTCGCAGGTCGAATCCACCGCCTTCAGGCGGTGGAGGGGGGACTCAAGATAGGTTTGGAGGAATAGCAAGTTGAAATGTAGATACGCCTTGAGCCGTGGATCTTCAAGCACTTGCTCTTCTTCGTACCTGAGCGTATTATCCGCTTTGATTTGAAGTCTCTATTGCTGCGCGACAGCAAGAATTACGAGTATGGGTGTCGATTGCCAACGCAAACGATCGGCAGATCTTGTGTGCTGGGGGAATCAAAACTGAAACGGGAAGGATATCGGCGGTGACCAAGCGCCGAAGAAAGCAAGGTGGAGACGTGGATGAAATAAGCGGTCATTGTCAGGATTATCGCTTCGCTGGATTGAGACTGCTGGTCGTGAGTTTGATTGTCTGTCTTTGCGGCGTTTCAAGCCCGTCGGCGCAGACCATCGGCTATTGGCGATTCGAAGAAGGCATCGTAGATACGCAGGCCAGCTCTTCAGCAGGCGCCATTCTCGACTCATCCGGGAATAATCTACACGGCACGGCCTTAGGTAATCCGTTTTACCGAACATCGACTGCGCCCGCTAACACGCTTGCCTTGGAGCTGGACGGTTCGGGTGATTATGTCCGGATCGTCGACAACGCCCTCTTTGAGATTACCCAAGACCTAACTCTCGAAGCATATATCACCGTCAACACTCACCCGTCGTCAGGATTAGAGCAGATTATATTCCGCGGGGACAACACTGCTGGCTTTGATCCGTATTTCTTGGCGCTCTTAGCACCTGGGCTTCTTTATTTCCAGGTACAGAATGCATTGAACCAGGGCTTTGGCATCAGTTCGCCGACTTCGCTGACGCTTGGCCAGCTGACCCACGTCGCCGCCACATTGGAGGATTCGACAGGCGACGTTACCCTTTATGTCAATAAGCTTCCTGTCGCGACGGGTAATACCTCATTTCGACCCTTCGGCCCGCTTGCCGGGGGCAATCCCCGAGTGGTGCTCGGAGCTTTGGATCAGTTCAGCGCACAGTTTTTTGACGGCCTAATCCACGAGGCGAGGATTTCGAACGCAGTGTTGATGCCGAACGGCTTCGTCGACGTCGAGCTATTTAGCTTCGGTATCGAATGACGAGTCAACGATGGCAGTTGCGAAAGGGCTCTCGCGACTCTTGCTCATAAAGCCGGAGAGCACGTACTGCGAAGTTCTCCAAGGTTGTCCCGGCCACAGTCAAGTCAGCTCGGCTGAAGTGATAGCCCAAGAAATCAAAGCCCCTTTCGATGCGACCCCCCTCTCTACGGTACACCCCAGATACGGTCTCTCAAAGATTGACCGGCGGCTTCTTGCCCGTTAGCGGTCGTTCAATCGACGTTTCCGTAGAGACTTTTGACTGTCAGCTTGTAGGCGGAAGCTGCCCGTCAGATTTGATCGCCATCGAGGGACCGGAAACGGTAGAGTAAGGATGTGGCGCGGTGGTCTAAGGTTCGGCCTATCTGTTACCGCCCCTTTCGTCTGGCGGTGCCTCAATAGCCGGACCATCACTCCGTTTCCACACCCTCCTCATCAAACCGGACATGCGGAGCTACCGCATCCGGCTTTCGGACAAGACCTCACGCCTTCACCCACGGCTCGCCGCGCCCAAGTTGGGTCAGGCGCACGAGTCCAAAGTGCCCGTACAGGTGCGAGAGGGGATACGTCCCGCCCTTGCGTCGCCTGACCTTGTACTTGTGGCGCAGCCACCGGCGCAACCGCGGAGCGGTGTAGTTGTCCAGCGCCCGGTAGGCCCGGCTGGTCGTCCCTACCCGAGAGTAGTTCGCCCAGCCGCGCAGGGCGCGGTTCAACTGCTGCACTAACTCCGTGGTCTCCAGCCACGTCCTCGAAGGCACTGTCATCGCGTGGATCTTGCGAACCATGCGCTTAATGCTCTTCTTCGACGGACGCATTCCGAGACGGGCCTGGCCCGTCCTCGCCGAGTACATCCGCCCAAACGTGTAACCCAAAAAGTCGAACTCCTCTTCCGGAACCGTGCAGATCCGTGTCTTTTCCTCGTTGACCGTGAGCTTCAGCTTGCCCATGATCTCGCGCAGCGACCGCAGGGCGTCTTCCGCCTTGCCGCGCCGACACAAGATCACCAGGTCATCCGCATAGATCACGAGACAACTGCCCAAGCTTCGATCCAGCCCGAGCTTCTTCCATGCCAACACAAACCGGCGCATATACAGATTCGCCAGCAGCGGTGAGATGGGGGAGCCCTGCGGGATGCCGCGTCGGCTGTCCTTGGCCTCGGTCGTGCGTCTCTTCCGTCCTCTCTTGTCGGTTTCTTCGACGGCACATTCCAGCCATTGCTTAATCAGGCGCAGCACGCGTCGATCAACGATCCGGCGCGCCAGCGACTGCATCAGCTCGGCATGGGGAAGGCTGCCAAAATAATCCGACAGGTCGGCGTCTACGACGTCCCGCTGACCGCGGAACAGCCTCTCTTCCACCTCCACCACCGCCTGCTGCGCATTGCGCTGCGGTCGGTAGGCGTATATTTCTGATGGAAGGTCGGCCTCGAAGATCGGTTCCAGCACCAGCATCGCTGCCGTCATGCAGACCCGATCCCGCAGGGTCGAGATGCCCAAGGGCCGGAGCTGGCCATTGGCTTTCGGAATCAACACTCGTCTAATGGGGTCCGGTCGATACCTCTCCTCTCTGAGCGCTTGCGCCAGTTCACCCAGCCACCGCTTTACCCCATACGCCTCAACATCCGCGAACTCCTGCCCATCTACGCCCGGCGCGCCCCGATTGGAGCGGCACTGGGCATAGGCAGCGTCAAGAATATCCTCGCGGTACAGCTTGTCGTACAGGGCATAGAAGCGATAGCTGGGCTCAGCCTTCGCTTTCGCGTGTAATGCCCTCTGTAGTTTCTGAACCCTTTTCGGAGTTGATAGGTTGCCCAATCTCCTGGTCCCTTCACTACGTCCTGCATTCGTCTTGAACTAAGGCTCCTTCCCTCCACCGGCATTACCCGGCTTCCTCAGTAATACGGGCCTCTCCGCCACCCCAAGGCGCCCGGCCTGTCCCTCACGGGCTTCCGGTTGGCCATCCCTGGCCACGCCTAGGGGCTTCCCGTGTTGCGTGCGCTTCCCTGGTGTACATGCTGTCGCCACTACCCCGGCGCAGCGACTGGGTGCCTGATTCGCTCACTTCCCCAGCCGTATCAGCCTTCCCCGGTCTAGGAGCCGGGTCGGCCTGCGCATCGTCCTTTTCGAGGCTTGCTCAGCGTTCACTCGCGTTACGGCCTGCACACTCGCGCGGTCACCAATTCGTGACTCGCTTCACCAGAGGCTTCAACCATTTCGTTACCTCCACAGTTGCTCCGGTTGCTTCCGGCTGGAGCGGTTGCCGGGGGTGGGGCTTTCACCCACTGGGAAGGCGCCGCCTTACCACGGCGCACCCTAACAGCGGACAGTCAGACATTCCAGTGGAAACGTCGAATGAACGACCGCTAAGGGCGGCAAGAGGAGTCATTCCGCGCAGACCAGGCGGTCATGCGACCACGAAGAGCTTGTGGCTATAGCCAGAGGTCCTCTGCCTGTTGAGTGGCATCGCGGCGAACTCTTTCCGAGAGTCGGTTTCATCGTGACCAATAGCGCACGAGCCCAAGGGGTGGTTCACTTTTACAACGGTCGCGGCAGGGCCGATGTCGTGGTAGTCGGCCAGCAGATCGTCTCCTCGTGCCCACTCGCAGCGTTGCATGTTCGTCGCTTCCCTGATTCAATAATATAGAAGACTACAATCGACCTGGAGGTGTCTCGTGAATAGAAGAAGCTTTCTCAAGAGAGGACTGACGACAGGCGCGACCTTGGGATCGGCCGCCGCCGTCGTTACTGGACCGTCTGGCCGGGGATCGGCCAACAACAAGGTGACGGTTGCGATGATGGGTGTTCGTGGCCGTGGCCGGAAGTTGACTCAGTATTTTGCCGAGATGCCCGATGTGAACATGCCCTACATCTGCGACGTGGATCAGAACGTCGTGGAGCCGGCGATGAAGATTGCCGAGGAGCTCCAGGGCAGGAGGCCGAAGCTGATCGAGGACATCCGGACGGTCTTGGACGATCCGTCGGTAGATGCCATCATCAACGCGACTCCCCTTCATTGGCATGCGCCGGGGACGATCTGGGCCTGCCAGGCTGGCAAAGATGTCTACGTGGAGAAGCCCATCTCTCACAACGTCCGTGAGGGGCGTCTCATGGTGGAGGCCGCCCGAAAATATGACCGGGTGGTCCAGGTGGGGACTCAGGCCCGGAGCCGGCCCAACACCCACGAGTTCGTGGAAATGGCCCAATCCGGGATCATTGGCGACATCCTCATGGTGAAGGTCTGGAATACCCAAATGAGGCGGAACATAGGGCACAAGGAGGATGAGCCCGTTCCTGCCGGCATCAACTACGATCTCTGGACGGGACCGATTCCCATGCTTCCCTTCAACCGGAATCACTATAACGGTACAGGCTACTGGCACTGGCACTATGGTGCCGGGGACCTGGGCAACGATGGCGTGCACTGGATGGATCAGGCCCGCTGGGTACTGAACGAAGGTCTGCCCAACGAGGTCAGCGGAATGGGACGCAAACTCTACTTCGACGACGATCAGCAGACACCCGATACCCAGAACATCACGTACAACTACAAGGACAAGGTCCTTCAGTACGAGATGCGATTGTGGAACACCTACAAGATGAATGACGGGCAGAACGGCATGGAGGTCTACGGGACCGAGGGCAAGCTAGTGGCCAATTACTTCGATCGTCTGAGCCGCTACGGCTTCCGGATGTACGACTCGAAAAACAGGTTGGTGCACAAGGAGCTGACGCCAGACAGTTCGGGCCGGCATCACTATGTCAACTTTATCGACTGTGTCCGAACCCGCAATACGCCCAACTGTGACGTCGAGGTGGGTCACCTTTCCACGTCTCTCTGCCACCTGGGGAACCTGGTGTCGCGCACCGGAAGGAGCATCCGCTTCGATCCCAAGACAGAGACGATTCTGGACGATCCGGAGAGCAGCCGCTACCTGACCCGGGAGTACCGGGATCACTGGTCGGCAAAACCGTTCGTTTAGAAGGGACTCGAACAGTGGGTAGGTCCAGGCAAGGTTCGCGGAAAGCCTAGCGAAACTGAAACGAGTAGAGCTTGGCGTTCTGAAACAGGAATCGAATCCGGATCGCCTGACCCTCCAGTTTGCCCACCTGGCTCCTTCCCCCCCAGCTCACCCGGTGGGTCCCGCTCTTCTCCAGCGGGTCCGCCTGTCCGGCGGTGAAACCGGCCAGGGGCACGTGCTGCCCGTCCAGAAGCTCCACCCGGACCTCCGTCTCCTCCGCCACTCCCGCCGATCCCTTCTCGGAGGCCTGGAACGTCACCTGCAGAGCATCCCCCTGGAAGGAGAAGGCCCGGGTCACCAGCTCGCCCTGGCGCAACGGGTGCCCCTCGACCGGATAGGAGGGCTCGGCCGGACCCGCGTCCACGGAGACGAACCCGTCCGCCGGCAGGGTGGCCAGACCGATCGCCGTGGCCGGATTCTCTTCCCTCAACAGGTCCAGGACGCCGTGGACCCAGTTGGTGCCCGTGTAGTAGATCAGAACCCTGTCTTCATGGGCCACTGGGGCCCGGGCGTAGACGCAGCCGTCGTCGAAGCTGCCGTTGGCCCCCAGGGCGATGAACGCCGGCTCCCGGTAGGGCCGCCGGTAGTGGATCCCGTCCCGGCTCCACACCAGCTCGGGAGAGATGTGCAGGCTGTTGGTCCGGAAGATCCTCAGCATGCCGATGTAGTAGTCCTCGTAGGCTGCCACCGTCATCCCGTAGAACTGGGTGTCGGGGTAGTCCTTCTCATCGGGCACCACGATGGTCTCGGCGCCCGTCCACTGGATCATGTCCGGGCTCTCGGCCCTCCCGATGACCCGGATCCCCCGGGGGCACCGGGAGTGGGCACAGCTTTCCATGTGGACGGCGTACTTCTTGCGGATCGGATCCCAACCCATCAGGCTGGTGGGGCCCCAGCGGCCCACCCGGGGAGAGGTGTCCAGGACCGGGTTTCCCTCGTAGGCGGTCCACTTCAGCCCATCGGGTGAGGTGTACAGGTCCAGCTGCATGCCGGGGGTGGAGGTGGTGCCCCTCCGCACGAAACCCTTGTACCGGCGCGAGGGATCCTCCTCGCGAGGGTCCAGGATGAGGTAGCCCACCCGGGGCTCTGCCGGCAGGATGTTGTTCCGGGTGGATCCCTGGAGGGTGACCAGCCCCAGATCGGGCTTCTCCCAGTGGGCCCCGTCGCGGGATACGGCGTAGCAGCGCCGGGAGTCCGTCTCCTCGTACTCCGCGGCGCGGATCATCCTTTCCCCTTTCTTCAAAGGGCGCTCCACCGGTCGGGCCGTGATCTGCCGCGAGCTGTACCACATCTTGAAGAGCCCATCTTCCTCATCGTAGACGACGTAGCCCACGTTCAGAAAATTGCCCTCCCAAGGACGATCCCTCCTGAGGACGGGATTGTCGGGATGCTTCACGGCCGGGTTCATCACCTGGCGGGCGTGCCGCACGGACTGGATCAGAAAGTCATCGATGAACAGCTGCTTTCGAGTGCCGATCTTCAGCGTGCTTGCCACCCCCGCCAGCGCAGGAACTCCGACGGCACATAAGATCAGGACCGAGAGAAACAGTAGTCTTCGATTGTGGGAAGAAACCTCCATCGTGCCCTCCTTTGTTAATAGCATGACCGCTTCGGATGGGCGATTCCAGCACCCGGGCAGATGCTGTTAGCGAGATTCTTTTATTCTGGGAGATCGGTGCTTTCTATTCTGCATCACGTGACGACCTGACGTCAGGTCGTCCTCAACTGGTTCGAAGAACTCAAGTGACTGGTGCCGACGGGAGAGTAACTGGACCTCCGTATTGTAGGGTTGCTCGGTGTGAATCGACTGGTACTTCCGGCCCTATTGGTAGAAATTGAAGCCTTCGCGGGCGAATAGGAACACGATTCAGGTTCAATTCGATGTCCGCTTTGGCCCGTTAGCGGCCCTTCATTCGAACGTCTGCGGGGAAACTTTGACTGGCCGCTTATAGGCGAGGCTGTGTGAAAAGTCCAAAACCTCTTTGATTTAGGGGTCTCTTTACCCTTCCTACGACGGAGATCGTGGCTTGCACGCGATCCTATGAAGTCAAAATTTCAAATCCGAAATCATGAATGAGTTTTCACACAGCCTCAGGCGGAAGCGGCCGTTCGATTTCGATCAAATCGGACGCTGTCTGTAAGATCGGGTACCGACTATCACACCGAAGACGAAGCCAACAAGATTCAAGATGCATGAGGGCGACCCTGGCAAGCGTCCCTTGAATCTTCGAGAGCCGCAACCGGACCCAACACCCACAATTTGTCAGAGTCGGCTGTGCGCGAGGGCCAAGCGAGAGTGGCGCCGAGTAGCTCCAGAGCTGAAGCGGATGCGACTCCTGACTTCAATCTGTCGTAAAGCTCTCGCTGGTTATCTCAACGCCTACTCACTTTGGCTCGCAGCTCAAAGCCTGATGCGAAAAGATGAGATTCTGCACCCCTAGCTCGCGATCCTCTCTGATCGCAGAGACAGGTAATTGGGACGGTTCATCCTATGGTGAGACGCTCAACGGGAACTGGCATCGCCGCAAGAGGAGGGATGAAACCGCTCTGCGAACATGACCGGGAATTAAGAATCCGTTTTGATTGGCTACCAGGGGAAGGAAGGGGCAGCCGGCAAGGATGCTGGCGGGCCAGAGCTTCGGTGCGCCAGGAGCACGACTCACCTCTCTGTTACCCATATGTTACCCAGAGCCAAAATGGGTACTACCAAAAGCCCAAACGCTTACACCTTAACTAACTCAGAAAACGAAGGTTAGGATTGGTGGAGCTGGGGGGGGCTCGAACCCCAGACCCCCTGAATGCCATTCAGGTACTCTCCTATCTCAAGCCAGTGCTCCCAGTTACATTTTCCGGTTGCAAGATCGCTAGAAGGGAAACTCCAGGACTCTTCAAAGAACTGGCTTTGGACTATATGCACCGGCACGATTTCAAGCAGCGGTGGCACGGCCTTTCCAGGCCGGGGTTGTCGAGTCGTGACCGGCACATGTTTGAAATCTCCGCCACATTGTACACAAAGATCACCAAGGCATGGGTTCTCCTGCCTCCCACTTCGGCGGTGGTTCGGCCACCGCCCAACGAATCGCTTCTGCAGTTTCTGTTCCGATTCCCTTTGCCCGCCTCAAATCCTGACTGCTAGCAGCAAAAATGGACTCCACACTTCCGAAGGTGTGGAGGAGCCAGGTAGCCTTCTCAGGTCCAATTCCGGGTATTCCCTGCAGAATTTCAAGCTGCGTTCTCCGTTTTCCCCTCGATCTCCTACCATAAAAGGGTCTCGGTATGGGTCTGCCAGCGAAGCCTCGAATCTGTCGAGCCGCATACAGCATAAGCCGAGTGGTCTCTTCTGGATCCTTTGCGCGTAGTAATGGAATACCTAGAACAATGGTGATGGAAATCAAGGCTCCCTGAATAGCCTCGCGACTCATTCGGCTCGTTGCCAGATCCAGTTCCGTTCCCTCAAGGATGAGAATCGTCTTGTGGCGAGAATATGCGAGCCGACACGCTTGGCGCAGCAAGCGGCCATTCTTGATACCTGCCACGAAATCGCGCAACGTCTTACGCTCGAAGAGCAAGCCACCCTCCCACAAATAGTCGCCCAGTGGCAGGCGCCGGACCTTGAGCTCAACACCGTCCACGCCTTGAAGAACTTCAAGCGTGCCACTTCTTGCTTCACGGTCGTCAGCGATTATGTGAAAAGGGACCATCGGTTTACTCCAACCCCAACCGTCGTTACAGGTTTGACGGATTAGGGCGCTGCCAAGATGGCACCTGTACTGCTGATCCTGGCGGTACCAAGCGAGAAGGAAACTTAATCGATACCCTGTCCCGGCGAACACGCATGGTGTCGATTCCATGTGCCAAGACGCTGTATCTAACGAAGGCATGGTGCATGAAGCGGAAGAAAAGCTGAAACTGGGCGGCTGTAGTCAATTTTGTAGCTAGCCCGAAGAGAGTTCATGCGTACGGTCTTTCTCCTCTTGCGCTTCGCGGCGTGTGCTTTGCTGGTCGCGCTCCCTTTACTGGGACTTTGTCTTATCGTTTTCGAACAGGAAGACACCACTCTTGCCGGCCACGAGAATATCGAGGTCTCCGTCCTGGTCAATGTCTATCACGGGGATTTGCATGCCTCCTCCAACCCGACCGCCGTAATGGATGATGTGTCGCTGCCACTCCCATTTGCGAGGAGTCTTGAGGTGCTCATACCAGTAGAGGCCTAGCGGCTCGCGACCGCCCTTGTCATGGCCGTTGTGTGCAAAGAGGCGCTTCCCGGTGACCAGCTCCGGGCGCCCGTCTCCCGTCAGGTCCACCATCGTCATCGCGTGCGCCTGCGACCAGGCGTCATCGATTGTGTGCTTCTGCCACTTCGTCGGTCCGCCGCTATCGGGCAGTTGCTCCAGCCAGAAAATGCCATAGTCATGGGCTGCCGTAGTGACAATGTCGTTCAGTCCGTCCTGGTTGACGTCGTGAACATAGATAAAGCCCGCATGCTTCTCGAATTCAAAGTCCGGACGGAATTCCCAGGGCCCGTCTCGGGGCACTGCCGGCGCTGGTAGCCAGCCTTTCGGGACGAGGATATCGTTGCGGCCATCGCCATTCACGTCTCCGGCGCCAATGCCGTGGCCATAGCTTCGAGGGCTCACGACGTGCTTGATCCATTTCGCTTCGGACCCCTGGCCCTTCAGCTCATACCATGCAGCCATGGCGCTTTCGCGGCCAAACTGCGGAAGCAGGTCGTCGTCGTCACCGTCGTTGTCGAGGTCCACGAGGAAGGCGAATTCGACCGGAGACCCCGAATCAATGAGGTGTTTCTGCCAAGCGATTTGGCCAGCGCCAGGGTTCTGGAACCACATTATTTCCTGGGATGCCCAGCCGACACTGATGATGTCAACGGCACCGTCGCCGTTGACATCCAACGGCAGGTCCGAAAAGTCATCGATATAGTTGTTCCAGAACAGGAAGGAGCGGAATCTGTGCTTCCTCCAAGTGGGGGCCTCGTACCAGTTTTCGCCGGAAACGATGTCAAGCCTGCCATCACCGTTCACGTCGGCCACCGCACAAGCCTCGTTTCTTCCGAGATCCAACGTGTGTTTTCGAAACGGAATCTCGTCGGAGGCCGCGCCGGGCACTAGAAAGGCTGCCACGCCTGTCAGCGTGAACATTACGGTCTTCAGGAGGATGGTTCGCACTACCATGCTAAATGTTCCCCTTGCGCATTTCTTCGGCCATGTAGTCGGTCGCCCGCCACGAGAGCGCGAGGATCGTCAACGTAGGGTTCTTCTCCGTAGCCGTCGGGAAGGCTGACCCGTCCACGACAAACACATTCTTCACTTCATGCATCTGGCAAAAGCTATTGAGAGCCGATCGTTTCGGGTTCCGCCCCATCCGGCAGGTACCATGTTCGTGGATGGCGCTCCCGAACTTGTCTATGGATCCTCGGGTGTAGGGCAAGACCTCGGCCTTCATCTCGTGGAGGATCTCCTCGGCCGTGTCGTACATCTTTTCGAGCATCTTGTGCTCGTTCTCGCCGATGTCGTACTCGATACGAGGTATAGGCAGCCCGTAGCGGTCGGTCGGCGTGCCGTCTACACGTATGCGATTCGTGGCTCGCGGCAAGACCTCCCCGTACGGATGAAGTTGGATGAGGGCCGGATAGCGCCGCTTTATCCCTCGTTTGAAATCCCGGCCGAATCCCGGCAGCTCTTTGGCAAAAGAAGGGTTGTCGTGACATCCAACGCCCCAGAACTGCATGCCATAGCCGCGTAGGTAATCCCGTTTGTCTCCAGGCTTGTCGAATCGCGGCATGTAGATGTGCGACCCACTGATGCCGTCGTCGTTCGAAGCCGCCTTCCCAAGCAATTGCGGTGCGAAACCGCGCATGTGGAAACGCACTTGATCGCAAAGGTACTTCCCGATGACTCCCGAGCCGTTGCCGATGCCATTCGGATACCGCGTCGATCGAGAGTTGAGCAAGATGCGCGTCGAGTCGACGCAGGAGGCGGCAACCACCACGCGCCTGGCCGGCACGGTGCGCTCTTGAGCCGAGTGCCGGTCGAAGTACTGGACGCCCGACGCAAGCCCTTCGTCGTTGACCATGATGCGGCCAACCACGGCATTCTCCACGATTTCGAGGCGGCCCGTCTCTTCAGCGAACGGAATCAGATGGTCGGCCGAGTTGAAGAAGCTGGCCGTATCGCAGCCCTTGCCACAAGCCCCACAGTAGTGGCAGGAAGGGAATCCGCGGTGGTTGCGCGTCAACACGGCACGGCGTCCGCTGACGATCTTGATTCCCCGGCGGGTTGCGGCCCTCTTGATCAGAGCTTCGCCGCAGCGCGGCCTGGGTGGGGGCATGTGGTATTTGCTAGAGGGCAGCCAGGGCTCGTCGGAGTCATCGCCGCAAACGCCGATCAAGCGGTCTACTTTGTCGTAATAAGGGCTGATGTCTCGGTAGCGAAACGGCCAGTCGATCTCCCATCCGTCGCGCGCGGGCTCATCAAAATTGAGATCGGAATAGCGGAGCGAAACGCGTCCCCAGATGTTGGTCTTCCCGCCGATGCCCCATACCCTCCGCCACTCGAAGTAACGGCCTTCGGGCCACTCGTAGGGCTGGTCTTTGATGTCAGTCAGGAATTGGGGCGGCCGTTCGCCGCGGCGGTAGCGCTCGCGTGCCTGCCACGGGGATGTGTGTGTCCAGAAGTCTGCGCGGTTGAAACGCGGGCCGGCGTCAAGCAGCAGGACCTTCACGCCCTTGCGAGTGAGGTTCCAAGCGGCCATTCCGCCGGAGGCGCCACTGCCCACCACGACGACATCGTAGTCGTTCTCAATGGCCACTACTGGTGTTCCTCGTGCGTACAGCCGGAAAACTCTGCCACATAAGTGTTTCCCTGGTAGCCGAGTTCGTCGATGAGCCCGACCTCTGTCGAATAGTAGTGATCCACCGTCAGCCCTTTAAGAGCCCCGAAGAACTTCCCCTGTTCGCCGGGGGCCTCGCTGTATTCCTGCAACTGCTTGACGCGATTGGTCTCAGCCAGGTCCCGAAAGCCGGATTCTTCGAGCCGGCTCAGGCCCCCCAGCAACTCGTCTCTGAGCTGGGGTTTGATCTCTCCCGCGAGGTCCTCATCGATCATCCGATCCACTCCCACCGCAGCCGCTCCCGGCGTATCGGTGGACGGGATGATCATGTCGACCAGCGTTGAGAGGAGCTTGAATTGCGATTCGCTCAAGGCCTTCGGCTGGTAGGGAGTCTGGGCCCATGCCGTGGGAGACAAGGAGGCCAGGGCGACCGCTGCTCCCGCTCCCGCTGTGATCTGAACCAGGGCCTCTCTGCGAGTTGGTTTATCGGACATAGCTTCCTTTCTCAAATGCTACAGCTCACCACGACCCCTCATCCGCTGAATAGTCTCCGCTGCCCGGATCGCCAAGGCAACAATTGTGAGAGTCGGATTCTTCTCGGGGAAGGTCGTGAAGCTGCTTCCATCAACGACGAAGAGATTCTTGATCTCGTGCGTTTGATTGAATCTATTGAGGACGGACGTTTCGGGGTTTTTACCCATGCGCACGCAGCCGACTTCGTGGGAAGCGAAGCCACTCGGTCCCGGCTGCTGCACGCGCAAGGCGACGCCCGCTGTGTCGTACATCGCGTGGCATGCCTCGATCATCGCACGGTACATGGCCCGGTCATTCGGCTGCCAGCGGAAGTGCACATGCGGCAGCGGCAAACCGTAGTCATCACGACGATCTGGGTGTAGCGTAATGCGATTTTCCGAGTGTCCAATAACTTTTCCGAAGGCGAGTGCCCCCGTGTGTGCCGGCTGTAGGTCGCGCACTCGTTTCTTGAAATCATGGCCAAAGCCAGGAACATGGCGAGCGTGGCGCGGTCTCATGTATCCATGCACGTTGAGCTGAATGCCGAAACCTCCTGCATACTCGGCGCCTTTTGGTGTCTGAGAGCGCGGGATGTATGCATGATCCAACGCGCCATCCTGGTTCGTGGATTCTTTGCCGACCAGATCCCCCAGATAACCATGAACTTCAGCGGTGATGTGCCCGTGGAGGTAGCGTCCGACGACGTCGTTGCTGTTGGCGAGGCCGTTTGGGAAGCGGCGAGATTGCGAATTCAACAGTAAACGTGCCGACTCAATATTGCCGCAGCAAGCGACGAAGACATCGGCTTTGATTTCATCCTCTTCCCTGGAATCGCGTTCGAAAATGGCGGCCGATCTCACACGGGCTTCGTCATCCGTGCGCAACTCGCGGACCATCCAACCACTCCGAAGGACCAACCGGCCCGTGCGCCGGGCTTGTGGGATCACGTGCTCGGCCGTATTGAAGATCGCCGACACTCCGCATCCCTTCATACAGTGGCCGCAGTAATGGCAAGCTGCCCGGCCATGACCGGGTTCGGTGGCCAGAGCCTTACGCACTGGGATCACCCGCATCCCAATCTTGCGGCAGGCCCGGTCTAGAATGTTCTCCGAGCAGCGCATGCGGAGCGGCCGAATAAAGCGTCCGTCGGGCAGTACCTTGAGGTTTTCTCGGGTTCCACAAACGACCATCAGTTCTTCGGCTTGATCATAGTAGGGCGCAAGCTCCGTGTAAGTGAGCGGCCAATCCTCTTCGATGCCGTTCACGGACCATTCGCGGAAGTCATCCTCGGAGAACCTGAGGGCAACGGCATTCCAGTGAGTGGTGCGGCCTCCCAATACGCGCCCGCGACTCACGGAGATCGGGTCCCCTTCGTACTCGACCGGCTCCCGCTTTGGATCAGGCGTGACGCTGGGGACGGTAGGTGGTTTGGCTTGATCGTACGGCCAGGCGTGGTTTCTCAGTTTCGAGGGGTTACGGTACTTGCCGGCTTCGATCAGGACGACCCGAGCACCCCTCTTGACCAGTTGAGAAGCGAGCGTCCCACCCGCGGCCCCGGAGCCGATCACGCAGACGTCGAACCTCTCAGCTGGCATGGCTCCCATTATAAGTTGGCAGAAAGGGACGTTTCCAGGGATCAGCGACAGGGGGGATTCGGTTAGGCCCCAACGGTGGCACGGTGCCTATCAATCCACGACGCCCACCACGGGAAAATCCACATAGTCAAGGCCACAGCTGCTACGGCGTTCGAACTCGGCGGGGGTGGAGACCACGGCTGAGTGATCCAGATGACGCCCGTTAGGGCCACCAGCGTCCAGAAGGCCCAAACGCCCCTTCTGTTTCGCGGACGCAGCCTCCGCATGTAGATCAGAATCGCTGCCAGGAACAGTCCGCCCTCTAGACCAATGGTCGCTGGGACGGAATACCAGAGTCCAAGTCCGAGCCTTGGACCTCCTGGCCACAGCGGAAGGTCGGGGCGATGGGTCACGAAGTCAAGTACCCAGTGACTGACTACTACAGCTCCGATGAGCAGCGAGATCCGACGGCTCTCGGTTATCCGGTACGTGAGCCCCCCGGCAACACATCCCCAAACTGTCGCCATGATCAGGCTATGGCTCCACGGGTAGGACTCGAACGCCAGAGGCATGAAGGCCGTGCTACCGGGTGCCACGGACACCCTTTCAATCCCCGCAAACACGAGCAATGGCCACAGGAGGTCCAGACCAAAGGATGCCGCCACAAGAGCAGACAAAGGCGCTTTTGGCTCGACCGCCTTCGCTCCCAGCGATACGGCCAGGTGTCCAACGAACATAGTAGTCCCCTGGTGACACCCTAACGGATTGACTGGGTTGCCCGGTCGGCTCGCCCCAATAGAGTGCTACGGCAATCTCGGCAGTTTAGCACGGTGGCAAGCTCCGCGACCGTTCTTCAGTGTATTTAGTCCCAGGAAAGATCGAAGGCCAGCATGCGGTGAAGCTTGCGCTCAACGTCAAAATGCCCAAATGCGTATATCCAATGCCTGTCCTCCAGCTGGATGAACTGTCCGTTCATGGCGTTGTAGTAATTGTCGAATTCAAGACCACTGGGGTCCTGCTGGAAGAAGCGTTCGCTTTTCCAGGTTTTGCCCAGGTCGAAACTGCGGGCCACGTGTAGCCCATATTGCTGAGACCTCGGCGGTTGGATCCAGGTGGTTTTAACGTGGTGCGGAATCCTGGCCGAGGTGATCAAGGAACCATCCGGGAGGGTGAGTCCAACTCCGGTGGCGCCCGTTCCCGATAAATTGGTGAGTTCGGGTGGGGACCAGAAATCTTGGCTTGGGTTCGGATGTCGGCCACGGAACTCCTCCGTCGATAGTGGACGGTCAGAGCGATGATTGTTCCCGTTTACCATGGCGTGCGCAAGACCCACGGACCTTTTGGTGCGCGCAACCAGGTTTGGCGCGTTGTAGCTACGAAGCATATCGTGGCTCTGACTATCCTGAGAGTTCATCCTGGCGGCGAAGCGAAATGAATACAGATCCAAACCCGTGTAGGTGATGGCCGAGGTCACCCCGTCCGGCTAGACTCCGGGTGTGAACCGAAGACGATTCCTCCAGCAGTCCGCGAGCATGGGTGTCTTGCCGGTGGCAGCCGTCGCGGCCGGTCCGAGAGTGGCTCCCGCCTCGGCTTTTGGAGGAGGTCCGGCAGCCCCGATGGCCCACGCCAGATCCGGGGAGTCGCTGCCGATCCGGGACATCACCGTTCAACTGGTCCAGTCCGACTGTGGTCGCAAGTGGACGCACGTGCGGGTCCACACGAAGGAAGGCCTCACCGGCATCGGCGAGGCCACTTACAGCCGCAAGGAGACAGTGGTTGCAAAAATGGTCGAGGCCCTGAAGCCCTACATCCTAGGCCGGGATGCCTTCGACATCGAAGGCATCTATCGAGACCTCTACTCCGGCGGTGGCACCGCCTATCGAACCGGCGGAATCATATTCACCAGTGCCATCAGCGGTATCGACCAGGCGCTCTGGGACCTCAAGGGAAAGGCCCTGGGCGCGCCAGTTTGCACCCTTCTGGGCGGTCCCCGCTCGTCCCGCGTACCGGTCTATTCCCACTTCGGAGGGCCTGACAAGGACACCCTCCTGGCCAACGCACACAGCGTCCTGGGCGAAGGCTTCAGGGCCCTCAAGTCGGGTATCAGCATCTCGGAAACTCGGGGGCCCAGGATCAGCAGGGAGCAGCTGAGGAACATCGACAGCCGTTATGCTGCCCTTCGCCAATCGCTGGGGGAGGAGATCCTGCTCATGGACGACCCTCATGCCGCCTTCGACCCCCCTTCCGCACTGGAAGTCGCCCGCTTGCTAGAACCCTATCGGCTTCTGTTCTTCGAGGAGCCCACCATTCCAGAAGATCCCGAGGGCTACGCCCGGGTGCGACAAGGGACTTCTACTCCCATTGCGGGTTCGGAGCGCCTGACCAACAAGTATCGTTTCAACGATTTCCTCCGGGCTGACGCGATCGGCGTGGCCCAACCTGATCCCGTCTACATCGGCGGCATAACAGAAATGAGGAAGGTCTGCTCCCTGGCCGAGACGCATCAGGTCTCCATCGCCCCTCACAACACCAAGGGACCGGTCGGGACCATGGCCGCCGCTCACGTCCTGGCAGCGATTCCCAACCCACTCATTCTGGAATGGATCGCCCCCAGCCGCATCCCATGGCGTAATGACGTCCTCAAGGATCCGCTGGTCCTGCAAGACGGATCTCTGGTAGTGCCAGACCGGCCGGGCCTGGGAGTAGAATTTGATGAAGACGCCCTCCAACCCCACCTAGTGCCCTACTGACCCCATGCTTGGAGTGTAGAACGGTTTCGACCACACGGCTGGCCTTCGTCGTGGCGGTGGCCTCCGCGCCGCCGTGGGTCGAGCCGAGCTCGACGGCTTTACTTCGGCCTGGAGCCCAAAGCCACGTCGCTGTGCCCTTGCCCGTGCGTGTTCCCACGATCATCTCGACTTTCTCTGGCAAAAGCCGCGCACTCGAAGTCGGCTGAGAAGCCATTTGCCCATTGACGTCTAAGGGTCTACGAGTCGGCGGCCAGTTTCGTCGAAGAGGCCCACCAGTTAGTCAACGGTCTGCCCTCCGGCAATGCTGCTCTATCCGATCAACTGTCTCGTGCTCCCATTCCAGTTTGTCTCAAAGCGGGCGGGGAGGAGGCTGTTTGAGATCGTGTCAATGCTGACCGGGTTGAAACGAAGCCCGAGACACTCAGACCGTCACTTTCTTGCCGTGCACCCGAGGAATACTCTGCTCTGGATTTGGTATTCTCGACCCCGAGACGCAGGCGGCGAAAGTGAGGTTTCCATTCCCCCCGCTTGTACCCCTGCTCTAAATCAAGCCAAGAATATTCTAAATTTTAGTCCCCACCGATTGAACGCTAACGATCGTTGCCTTCTGGTCCTGTCTAGGAGGCCGCTTCAGCGGCCTAACGCGAAGCGTATTAGACCCGGTGTTTACGCCGGGGTCAGCCGCCACACCACCCCTTCGGAAGGGCCTTTCAAGGTCCTTCTCGAGTTGCGGCTTTAGCCATTGGGGCCCTTCGGCCTGGCTGAAGCCTCTGTTCGAGAAGCCCGCTAAAGCAGGCTCCGGCATCCACCTGCTCGGCTACCCGGCCCTAAAGGACCGGTCTATTGCGCTTCGCGCCAGACCGCTAAAGCGGCCTCTTTAAAAGCGACCCCTCAAGCACCCCGGGGAGCCCCGCTGCCCTAGAGCCAAGAACGGGCTATTGTCTTTTCGCCAACTTGACCAGTTCCTGAACTTTCCGAATTATGATCCCCACCGAACCGACGCTTCCAGACAAATGTGAGAGCAAAATTCTCAGAATGAGCGAGCTAGCAGCTAATGCTTTCCGAAGCTGTAGAGCGCCTTCTCGGTCCGAACGTAGATCCGTCCATCCGCTATGACCGGACTGGCCATGATGCGCTCTCCCAGGTCGTGGGACGACAGAATCTCCCAGTCGGAGCCGGCTTTCAGGACCGTGACCACCCCACCTTCGCTGGCCAGGTAGATCTTGCCGTCAGCGGCCGCGGGCGAGGCGAAATAGTTTCCCAGTGCAGTAACGCGGCCCTGCTTCAAGAGCTTCCCCGACACCGCGTCCAGACTGGTCACGATCCCTCCGTTCTTGACCATGTAGACCACCTGGCGGTAGAGCACGGGGCTGGTCACGTAGGGAATGCCGCGCGGGTAGCTCCATAGCGTGTTGGTAGCGGTAAGATCGCCCTGGCCACCGGGCCGGATCGCCAGAATGGAGTTGCGAGCGAGATCGAATACCTGGGCGTACTTCTCCCATTCGAGCTGGTTGATTCCCCCGTCCTGATCCAAGTCGATGATGGAGAGCCTCCCCTTCACGTCTCCGTCGGGAAGCTCCTCACCAGCCAGAATCTTGTTGCCATCCTTATCCCATTGGCGGTTGGCTATGGACCAGTCCTCCATGGAGATCCGGGATTGGGTGTCGCCGCCTGGGGACCAGGAGGCCACAAAGAGCCGATCCCGACCCAGAACGGGTGTGGGATTGACGATGCGAGCGAGACCATTGGTCCACCAGATCCTCTCTCCGCTATGCGCATCGTAGGCTGTCAGCTGCAGCGCCCCCGCCACGATGACTGTCTCCCGGCCCTCTGAATTCCAGACGATGGGAGTGGAATAGCTCCGGGTGTGACCGGATCTGGGAGCCTCCCAGACTGTCTTGCCGCTCAGCTTGTTAACGGCGATCAGGAAGCTGCCGCTGTCATGGTCCTCATTGAGGATCACTTTGTCGCTTACGAGGACCGGCGAACTAGCCGCACCAAAATCGTCGTGGAAAGGACCCAGGCGTTTATCCCATAGCAGCAGCCCTTCCCGGTCGTAACAGACGAGCCCGTAGCTCCCGAAGAAGACGTAGACACGCTCCCCATCGCTGGCCGGACTGGAAGCGGCGGGGCTTCCCGTATTGTGGGTAGGCTCGATCTTTTCAACCCGGGTCATCCTCTTCCAGAGCCTCTTTCCAGTCTTCCGATCGAGGGCCAAGGTTGCCAGCTGCTGATCCTCGAACACGCTCAGAAAGATCCGGTCAGCCGTGACGCAGGGGGTGGAATGTCCGGCGGGGAGGTCGGTCTTCCAGACCAGAGTCGGCCCATCACTCAGGTCTCCCGGAAGGGATACCTGGTCACTCTTCGGAGCCCCGCCATCGCTCCGGAAGTAGACATCGGTCTCGGCTGCGAGAGTCGGGCTCAGCAACGCCAGGAATGTGAATATTGCAGTCTGATTGCCGAATAACCCTTTCATGAGCACACCTTCCTGCTACCCCTACCAGAGATGTCCCCTCGCCCCTGGGCTGGCTCCGTTTCGACCACAGTTCGAATGGGACAGTCACTCGATTTTCTTCTCATCTATTCCAGGGAAACGTGAACGTCGGTTGGTTCACGTAGCGCTTCATCCGAATCGACAGACGCGTCCCCGATCCGGCGTTCAAGCGTACCTTGAACTGCGAGTCTCCCACCTCGACCTGCTGGTCGCCGACTGCTACGGTTACCGCATCGTGCTCGGCGTAGGCGCCTGTTTGAACGACCAGCTCCCGGCTTCTCACCGGGTTCGTATTGACGAGCACCAGCGTGATGCCATCGGGGCGGACCTGCTCCACAAGGGCGCCCACGCCTCGGGGCAACCCCGGCCGCCGGTTCTCGATATCGAAATAACGTACTTGCGCGTGGAGAACGTTGCCACCGCTACCCGGGTCGTTGGCTCCAAACATGAGGTTTATGAGGCTGCTTACCGAAGTCACGACTGGCATGCCCGACGAGGCTCTGGTGTCCGTAGTCTGCGAATCCATCCGCACTCTTTCGACTTGCCTCCGGATCGCATCGAGGTTGTTTGCGATCGCTTCCATGGGAAAGGTGGGAGCCTTACCCTGCAGATAGCGCAGCCAGGGTTCTTCGGCGACACGCGGCAGGTCGGAAGGCTTCAGCGTCCAGGTGTAGATGTCCGCCAGCTCCGGCAGGGACCAGAAATTGACGTTGCCACCGCCTCGAAGGTTGTTGTCGATATAGGCATACCAACCGTTGTCACCGTATTTGTGTGGGACCATCAGCTTGCCGTCGATGACTCTTTGTTGCGCGTACATGTTGTCGATCTGCTTCCTAAGCGTGTCGATATACTTGTGGTCGCCCGTCAGCAGAAACGCGATCCCAAATCCAACCCGCGCTCCCCGCAGCACGTAGTTGTTGCCGGCATTTTCCGAACCGTCTTCCGACTTCGGCCGAAAATTCCAACCGTAAACTCCACCCCACCACTTTCCGTCCCAAGTGCCGCCAATGGATCCGTCAAGGCCGATGTTGCTGGGAAGATTGCCCGAGTTGCGCTCCGCCCTCTCGACCCAGGCATTGACGTACTCCAGGATCCAATCGCGATACTTCTCTTCACCTGTCAGCATGTATGCCGTCATCGCCAGGTTGGTGGTCAGCATGTTTTGCGGGTGGTCACCGCTCAAGTTGACGGTGTAGCCCATGCGTGTCCAGCGTTCGGTCCGCGGCGGTTCGCCCGGACGGGGATCGTGCCGGGGACGGGGGGTACCACCCCAGTCATATTCTGTTGCAGGCGTCAACAACGGTCCGCGGCTGCCGTTGAAGAGACTGCGAATGATTTTCTTCTCCGGGTCGTAGTTCGGAGCTCCGGGATCCTCGTCCATGTAGAATCCGGCAAAGCGACGTGCCCGGATCTGATACTGAGTATCGTTCGGACGGGCCAGTCCGTACCAGTACCAGGGAGCCATCGCCTCGCCGGTGTGTTCCCAATCAAGCTGTGGGCAAAACTCCTTGTAAAGCATGCCTTCCTTGGCGGCTGCGACCATCGGCTCGCGAGCTTTGGTGTACTGGTCGAGATGTCCCTCCCAGATCTTCTTGTGAAGCGTCAGGATTTCCGGTGGGCCTCCGAGCATGTAGATGATAGGCAGGTCGCGATAAGTCTCCGTGACGTCGTCGGCGCCATCCATCGCGCCCCAGTTCGGCGTAATCCGCATCCAACCGCGATCGTCGACGTACTTGTCGGCGGCCCTGAATGCCGCCTCGACATTCGAATCTAGCAGTGACCACTGGGCCAGCGCCCAGGCTGGAGGCGCCATCGGTGTGTCGATTTCAATTACCGGTTGGGCCAGGCTCGAGGAGGCGGTCAGAAAACCCAATGTAAGACAGGTTCTGGTGAAGCGTTTTACGATCCGGCCCGATGTAGGCTTGATCATGTCTTCTCCTGTTTGTTATGACACCAAGAGAGCTGTTGCCAGGAAACACTTTGGTTTTTGTCATCTCGCATGTCAATGCCGTGTCTGATTGCGCAGCTGGCAATGGGTGCGCTACCATCCAAACAGCCTCAACCCGCGGCGACGCAGAGAGTCCGAGTCTGAAACCGTTTAAATGCACCACGAAGTTTACCAAGCTTTTAGCCTCATATCGCAGCATTGTGGCTTCGGGGTACCGACCAGGACGAATTGGATATGACCAAAGCGAAGCAAAGTTTCCCGCGCCCAGCCGCACCCGTCCGCACGAGACTGGTGCTGGGAGCACTCTTCTGTTTGGGACTGTTGGTTGCTTGGACCTCCCAGGACCAAAGCCAGACCCTGCTTCCGGATTTCCAGGGTCCGGCACCCTGGTCCGGTGAGGGCTTCCTCAACGATTCGGGCGAATTTCAATTCGTCGTCGTGTCCGATAGGACAGGTGGGCATCGTGAGGGGGTGTTCGCCAAGGCGCTTCGAAAGATCAACGAGATAAGGCCAGAGTTCGTCCTCAGCGTCGGCGATCTGATTGAAGGGGGTACCGAGGATCTTGAGCAAGTGGGGCGGGAATGGAAGGAGTTCCGGCACCTGATAGACACCCTCCAGATGCGATTCTTCTACGTGCCCGGCAACCACGACATCTGGGACCCCGAGGCTCGCAAGCAATGGATAAAGCGATTTGGTCCCACCTATTATCACTTCCTCTACAAGGACGCCCTCTTTCTCTGCCTGAACACCGAGGACGGGATGCCCTCGCGGATTGGACCCGACCAGGTGGCCTTCGTGAAACGGACCCTGGAAGCGAATCCAGGAGTTCGCTGGACCCTTGTTTTCCTGCACAAGCCTTTGTGGGATTACCAAGAGCAGTCGGGCTGGGACGAAGTGGAAGATGCACTGGAGGGGCGCAGGCACACCGTATTTGCCGGCCACCGCCACCGATATGTCAGCTACCAGCGCGCTCAGAACAAGTACTACCAATTGGCCACGACCGGAGGAGGAAGTGCGCTCAGCGGGCCCCCTCACGGCCGGTTTGATCATGTCACATGGGTCACACTGACCCGACAAGGACCCGTGGTGGCACACTTGAAGCTGGACGGAATTCTGGACGGGGAACTACCGACGCATACGATGGCCAAGTTGACTGAGCAGCTGGGAAACGCCTATGACATCAGCGTCGAACCCATCAGCGCGCAAACCGCCACTCAAGGGCAAACCCTGATTCGTATCAAGAATCGGGCCGAGATCCCGCTCCAGGTTCGTCTCCGTTGGGAGCCCCATGATCACCTCAGACCGAACCCGCACGCTCTGTCCAAGACGGTAGCTCCCAGGTCAACCGAGGTGGTCAAGGTGTTGGTGGAGTGGCCCCAGGAACAGACGCTCACTAGTCAAAGCGCGCTGCCGGCGGTGGTGATCGCTACCTATGAGCCCGAAGATCTGCCTGAACCCGTGTCCTGGCAGCGAACCTTCTACGCCGCCCGGGAGCAGACGCCGGTTATAGCGCGTGTTGCTAAAGGAGCAATCACCTTGGACGGCCGGGTCGAGGATTGGTCCTCCCTTCCCTTTTCCATGGCGCAACCCCAGCAACTAACAGGGGATATTTCTGCCTGGCAGGGTCAGCGGGACCTCGAGTTACGCTTCGGGCTGCTGCAGGATGAGGAGTTCCTCTACGTCGGTGTCCGGGTGCAGGACGATCAATGGATCCACAGGGGCGGGACAACTGCATATCAAGACTCGGTTGTCCTCCATCTTGATCCCCGGTCTCCTGACGAGAGCAGCAACGCTGCCGGAGCAAGGCGAACAGCGATCGAAAGGATGGGGGCGCCGGCTCGTGTGATACCGCCTTCAGCCATCGGCAACGCCCTCGTGAATCCAGCGCAGACGAACATCGAGGGCGCTCGGATACTGGGGGCCCCCAACACACGCGGATATACCCTCGAATGGGCGATTCCCCACTCCTCCCTGGACCCGATCCAGCGGGTCCCCTGGGAAACCCTCCGCCTGAATCTGACGGTTCGCGATGTGGATGCCTTGACGGGGTCGAGGGTCGATCTCTGGTGGAGGCCCCGCTGGCAAACCATGGAATCGCATCCGAGGTCCGGCGTGTTCCGTCGCTCGAATCCCGAGGTTGCGCACAACCTCAGTGGGGTAGGGCCCTGAAATCGGATTGACGGCCTTCCGACTTTACGCAGTCCCAGGGGGAGGTAGCCAGTCGATTCTTTCAGTTAGCAGCCGCGACCTCTTCCAAGAAACTCTGCCGCTTGTCAGGGCCAACGCCAGCAGAAGGCCAGCCAGGCCAGCCAAGGCTATATCGGTACCTGCTAACAGTGTGTAGGGTTCGCGAGGAGGATAAGCTCTCTCCACGATAGAGACTGCAGAGAACCCTTGATCTTCAGTCAGCCTGGACACGGCCAGCCGAGTTCGAAGCTCTATGAAGAGGCCACTTTGTAACTCTACCTCGCGCTCCAGGCGACGTTTCTGACCCGCGAGTCGGGCCGTTGACATCAGACGGTTGGCATCCAGAAACTTCTCCAGTGTTTCTTCAGCGGCTCTTAGATCCAACTCCACTGCCTCAGCTTGTATCTCGATCAGTGAAGTCTGCTCCTTTGATGCCTTTCCCTGTCGCAAAACGTCAACCTCCGCGAGCCGCTCGACCAGACGGTTAGCGATCTGGGAGGCCATTTCGGGATCATCGAGCGAGACGTCGATTGAGAGGAAAAAGGGGAGGAGCCGGTTCGGGATACTCACTTCGATGCTGCGAGCAAGAAGCGAGCGCCCCAGGTAGAGGCGTTCCGACAAACTATCTCCCTGGATCCCCAGGTAGTCGAGGAATGCCATGGGAGCGTCCTCTCCGGGTGCATGAAAGCTTTCCAGCAGCAGAGGATCTAAGAGCTCTGGGGTTAGAGCGTGTTCCACCAAGAAAAGGGGGTGACTGCTGAAAATTCGGTCTAAAGATGCCCCTCTTGTGTGCATGGCGCGGGAACCTGCCACCATGAAAGTAGCGGTGGCCTGAAACATGGGTTTTTGGTACTTCGAGTAGAGGAAAGTCGCAAGCATCGCCACGGCGCAAATCGAGAGGATCATCCAACGATGCTGGAAAACAGCTACCAAGTAGTTAGCGAAGGCGCCGGAATCGCTTCCACGTCCGAAGCTGGATAGCGGCTCCAGTACATAGGTTTCGGATTCGAAGGCCAGAGGCACCTCTGCAGATGAGGGCCCATTCACCAATTCCTGCGAGGTGTTGGTTGATTCCTGTAGTTCGGGCTGCCCCTGACCCCACGGGGCGGACTCCCTCATATCACTATTCTAGTGAGCCTGGGCGTCATGGGAAAGCAGGATAGAGAAAATGGCCCCAGAAAAATCCTGGTAGCAGGCGATTGTATGGGGTAGGTTGGTTTTTCCTCCGAACTCGCAGAAGTCGCTCCGGCGTCCTCGGCCCTACCCGTATTTCTTGTCGCCAGTTTCCCGCGAGTTAGCCATCCGGCCTGGTTGCGTTACGCGGGGCCAGTTTGGCAACAGCACGGGCACGACTGGCGATAAAAAGACCGGCCTGGGCACCAGACGTCCTTTGCCTATACTCGATTTGGACGTGTGTACTGGCAACGTTAATCGGGCCGAGCTCGCCAGGAGAAACTGCCGCCCCTACCGGCGCCCGGACCAAGCTAGAGGTTCCATAGCGGGATTGCTTCACCTGGGGACAGAATCTCCTCGATGTAACATCCCGTCTGGGGAGCCGGTTCGACACCTACCCTAACTTCGGCGTGGTCGCAGATGCGCATGACAATGACGTTGTGCCAGTCTCCATCGGCCAGCTGGACCGTCATCGCCGAGGGGTGGTCGATATTCCAGGTGTCGCCGGAAGGGGCCACTCCGAACTCCGCAACCGAGTCCCGTACCAGGATCGGAGTCTCGAGTCCGTCCCGAGCCTGGTTCAGTGGCCAGAGACAGAGCTTCTCACGACCCGCGGGCGAAGCGTACTCGATGCCTCGATCGTCCTTCTTTGGACGAAATCGCTCCTCGATCGGATGGAGCAGGACTTCGTTGAGATTCGCTGCGATGTAGGGACTTCCATCGGCCGCCTGGTTGAGGGTAATCGGACTGCCACCCACCGCCCCCAGGACGAAGAGGGTCCGCTCCCAACTTTCGCCTCCGTCGCTGGAGCGCCAGACGCGGGATTCGAGTCGCCGGCGCCCACCCTCGCTCCCGGCTCGGGCACAAAAAAGGAGGCTGCCATCGGTGTCGCGGATCAGGCTCGGCTCGAAGGACCCATCCAGATCTGTGATCCGTAGAAAGGAAGTCGGCATCCAGCGCTCCGACTTGCGCTGCCAGCGCATGACGCCCGCTCCTGCCGGCCGACCAGCCTGGTTCCACGCGCTTGCATCTCCTTCGGCTCCGGTCATACCGACCAGAAAATCATCGCCGTCAGGGATGGCATTGGTGAGGCCCCCATCGCTGATGATCCACTCCGGAAGCAGATCCCCAACATCGACGGCTTCGCTCGACTCCACACTGAAGACCTGGCCGTCGTACCGGTACTGTTGGATGTCCCAGTACCAGTAGCGGCTGGATTCCTCGGTTGCGGCAGAGCCTCCCAGTGGCCAGCCGATGGCCTGGTTCAAACCGAATCCGGTTCCGGCATTCGGATAGGGGAAGCCATCCGGCCGCTTGGCGCCGAATGGCACGAAGCCGCCGCGAGTCGGATACTTGACGACGTCGGCGGGCTTTCCGGTGTAGGGATCGTCTCGGACCTCGTTGCGGATGATGGGAAAGATCTCGCGCACTCCGTCAGCGATCGAATCGAAGACGATCAAGTCGTTACCTGCCTCGAAGTCCTGGCCTCGCTTCCCCTTGATGTTGCAGAAAAGTGCCGCTTTGCCGGGGGCCAGCTGAAACGGGAGACCGATGCCATAACGCCAGTTCTCACCCGCAGGAGCTTCTGGGGGAGTTTTTACATCTGCCTCGCCCAGGGTCATTTTCAAGGATCCAGAGGAGTCCGTTCCCGGCGACGGCGGTCTGGTCTCTGGAGTCGATTCCTCCGAACCGCAAAACGTAGTTCCGACAAGTGGAGCAGCAGCCAGAGCCAGGCCCATTCTCTGCTGGAATTCCCTTCGGTTCATGCCCTTCATATTCCCTCCGATGTGTTCAGGTTAGTGGGCCCCCCCCAGCGGAGCTGGCCCCATTCGAGAATCTGGTTATGCACTTAACTCCGGATAGGTGACGGTGGGATAGAGCGAACAGGCTGTCAGGAGACGGTCGAAGAGCTCGGATTCCCAGAAACGACGATTGAAACGGTAACAAAACTCAGCCAGGTAACGTTGAAGGTGCTTGAGGCTGACCGCTTTCTGAGTCCCTTGGAGCTGAGTCTTGCAGTTGGAAATGAGGGTGTGAACCCATGGGAACTGTTCAAAACCCATCCCCACCCACTCGAGCCGGACGCGTTCATGCTGGTAGCCGGCTTGAGCTAAACCGACAAACGCGTGATAGGCGTCGCTTCGGATCTGAGCTCCGGGGTCGATCCTCGCCCAGGCGACCCGCTTCACATTGTCGCTGGTTATGTCATCGACCACATCCAGACTTAGAAACCTCGGCCCCCCGGCTTTCGTTATCTCCACCGCGGCCAGAACTTTGGCCTTGCCTTCGGTCCCTCGTCCTCGCTTGCGACCCCGACGATTTCTCCCTCGTCGTCGGCCTCCAAAGAAAGAGTCATCCAGCTCCACCAGGTGACTTAATTGGTAGCAGTCATTACGTTTGGCCATGGCTTGTCGGATCTTATGTCCCATCATCCAGACCGTCCGATAGCTTCCGATTCCCAGCAGCTTCTGCAGTCCCTTCATCGAGTAGCCCGCTTTGCAACGGCTCATCAAGAAGATGGTCCAAAACCAATATCTCAGGGGCACCCGCGTCTTGTGGAAAATCGTCCCGGCGGTGGAAGAAGCCTGATACCGGCATTGGCGACACTCCATCAATCGCCGGTGCTGCAACCAGTAGCCTCCTTGACCCCCACAACGGGGACAGACAAATCCTTCCGGCCAGCGTTTCTGCATCAGGTAACTCAGACAAGCTTCTTCTGTGGCAAAACGCTCTTGAAACTCCAACAAATTCATCTTTTCGTACATCCACTCACCTCCTGTCTCTCACCTTTTTTACTAGGAGGTGGTGACTTTTTCCGGAGTTAAGTGCATAACCAGATTCGAGAAAGAAACTTCCCGAGCTATGATAGCGACCAATGGGCGCATTATTGTTGATCAAGCCGGAGTTCACAAGCCGCTGAGTCAGATCCTCAGATTCGCATGGGTGGCGCATCCCGCGGCTGCCGTCGAGCCGCTTGCCAGAATCAAAAGAGTATCGTTGGGAGGATTGGGATGAATGGGCTCGTGTTCCGCAACGCGTGTTTTCGGCGACGAGCAAGATCGGGGTTGTCTGCCGTCACGAATACGTATTTAATGGACTTGATGCCAGGGCACTCCCAGGAGTGCCTTGATTACCCATTCGCCGCGTTTCCCTCAGGGAAGCTGAGCAAACTTGCGAGGTCTCTATGAAATACTGCTACGCTGAAAGCCCGCTGGGTGCACTGTTGCTAGCCGGGACTGCAGAAGGTCTTCATGTTGTCGGATTTCCAGAGGGTTCCGGCCACCGCGAGGTTGAGACCGATTGGATTGAAGATCCTCAACCGTTCCGAACGGTCGCGGCGCAGCTCAAGGCCTACTTTGCCGGAGAACGTTTCAAGTTCCAGTTCCCGCTGAGTCCGAGTGGGACCGCATTTCAGCTCAAAGTTTGGGGAGCACTGCAGAGAACACCCTATGGCCAGACCATCTCCTATGGACAAGTGGCGTCGAGTATCGGGAATCCCAAAGCCAGTCGCGCCGTGGGTGCGGCCGTCGGCTCCAACCCGCTTCCGATCGTCGTGCCCTGTCACCGTGTGATCGGGAAGTCAGGCTCACTTACGGGATTCGGAGGGGGATTGCCGGCGAAGAGGATGTTGCTGGAGCTGGAACAGCGGGTTTCACTAACAGTCCGCCAAGATTTCTGATCAGTCTCCCACCGGCTCCCTTGGATCATCCAGGAAGAGGCTTTGCTCGGGGGGCGTAGCGGTGGTCTCCAGGCCGCCGTTTCTCGATCCAACGGCTCGAAAGAAAAAGACTTCGGCCTGGAGCCCAAAGCTACGTCCAAGTTTCGTTAACACCCGCCCCCAGAGTTAGAGCCCTCGCTTCGATCGTTCTGTAACGTTTCTGCCCTGCCTGATACTAAAGCAGCGTCCGGACAACGAACGTTGAAGATAAGAGATTCAGACGGAGGAGGCAGAGAAATGGAACGAACAAAGATCAGTTTTTACTTATGTGTGCTTGCGCTGGAGCTCTAGATCATGAACCCCCTTTCTCGTCTACGATCCCACCGTCTGTCCTGGGCGGTGGGATCGAGTCTTTCGGGCGCCCCTCTGACCCTTACTCCGACTCCATACTGCAAGGTCCGTCTGCGATCGGGCAGAGCCAGGAACAGAGGAACCGGTGAACGGAGCGTTTCTGCCTGTGGACAGGTTTCCAGGAATCAGGCTAGTATGCTCGAATCAATTCTGGTCGCGTCGTCAGGCGGTCCGACTGTCGAGTGGGTGAGGGTAGTATCGGGTGCGGGTTTGACAGACTCTAAGAACTTAACAGAAGCGGAAACAACGGCTGAGGACCAGCTCTTGGAGAGGCTTCGCTCAGGTGATGAGTCCGCTTTCATGGAGTTGGTGGAGCGCTATCAGTCCAAACTTAAATGTGTGGCGCGCATGTACGTGTCCACGAGTGCAGCCGCCGATGAGGTGATTCAGGAGACCTGGCTGGGGGTCTTGAAGGGGATCCGACGGTTTGAGGGCCGATCCTCTTTGAAGACCTGGGTCTTTCGCATCCTGATCAATATTGCCATGCGCCGTCGCCAGCGTGATGGAAGACTGGTTCCCTTCTCGGCGCTTGCCAAGAACGAAACTGAGGCAACCGAGCTGGCCGTAGAGCCCGACCGTTTTTTCGAGTCGGGAAACCCATCCCAGGGGCACTGGGCGGTTCCACCGACAAGTTGGGGGAGTAATCCGGAACGCAGGTTGCTCTCCCAGGCGTGCATGGACCAATTGCAACAGGCTATCGGCGAGCTGCCACCCGCTCAGAAGTCCGTCGTCACGCTCAGAGACGTGAGTGGCTGGACAGCAGAAGAAGTCTGCGAACTCATGGAGATTAGTGAGGCGAATCAAAGGGTACTGTTGCATCGCGCCCGGTCCAGAATCCGAAGCGCAATGGAAGCGTACCTTGAGGTAAATTAGATCTGAGGCCCAAAGTATGGATTGTGATGAACTTGTGGAAGTGATTACTGAGTACCTGGAAGGGACTCTTCCACAGGGTGACCGAGCCCGTTTCGAGAAGCACCTCGCTGTCTGCCCCGGCTGCCAGGAGTATCTGAAACAGATGCGCCTGACGATCAAGAGCCTCGGCAGTATCGAAGAAGAGGGGATTCCTGGCGAGGCCAGGGGTGTCCTGCTCGAGGCCTTTCGAGATTGGAAGAAGAACGCTTAGTTTCCAGTGTACTTAGCAAGCGATTCCCCACCTGACCAGAACCCAATAGGGAGTATCCGGAGTCGACCAGCTCGAAATCCGAGAACGATTTGTGCATCCAAAGCGGGCTAGAATGGGCGAACCATGCGGAGCTGGATTGGTGGACTTGTCTTTGGGCTCATTCTGGCCCTGGGCCTCGAAGGTTGTGTCGAGCCGGACGAAGCAAGAGAACAAGACCAGCCTGGACCCGCTTCAGCCAGTTTCGTAGGCCGTGGAGCCTGCGCTCCCTGCCACCAGAAGGAGTTGGATCTCTGGATCGGTTCCCACCATGACCTGGCCATGCAGATCGCCAGCGACGAGACCGTCCTGGGCGACTTCGGTGACAGTGAGTTTACCCATTTCGGCGTCACCTCAACCTTCTACAAACGAGAAGGTCAGTTCCTGGTCCGGACCGAGGGAGAAGGCGGCCAGCTCCAGGAGTTCGAGGTCACTCACACCTTCGGGGTGGAGCCTCTGCAGCAATACCTGGTCCGGTTTCCTCGAGGGCGTGTTCAGGCTCTTAGCATCTGCTGGGATACCCGTCCCTCGACGGAGGGCGGCCAGCGTTGGTTTCACCTCTATGGAGATGAGAAGATCGGTCCCCGCGATCCGCTCCACTGGACGGGGTTGTACCAGACCTGGAACCATCAGTGCGCCGAATGCCACTCTACCAATTTGAAGAAGAGGTACTCAGCGGAGGACGGTTCTTACCAGACCACCTGGTCGGAGATCGATGTTTCCTGTGAGGCCTGCCATGGGCCCGGCTCCGAGCACGTGACCTGGGCCGAGGACGCTCAGGCGAGAGGTGTGCCGGGAAAAGAAGACTCCATGGGTCTGGTGGTGCGCTTGGAGGCTGACGATGTTTCCTGGATTTTTGATTCCGGCGAGTCCATCGCTCGAAGAAGCCTCCCCAGAAACTCCCAGGTAGAAATAGAGACCTGCGGACGATGCCACTCTCGTCGCTCCCAGTTGTCAGAAAAGTATGTCTACGGGAAACCTCTCCTCGACACTCATCGAGTAACCCTCCTGGAAGAGGAGCTCTACTATCCAGACGGCCAGATCCAGGACGAGGTGTACGTCTATGGTTCGTTTCTACAGAGCAAGATGCATGGGAAAGGGGTGAGCTGCGGCGATTGTCACCAACCCCACGGCCTGAGCGTCCAGGGTGGGGTTGATGCCGTTTGTCGCACCTGTCATCTGGAAGAAACCTACGAAAGTGTTTCCCACCACTTCCACCCGCCCGGCTCCTCCGGGGCCAGCTGCGTGGAGTGCCATATGCCGGCAAGGAAGTACATGGTGTTGGACGCCAGACGCGATCATAGCTTTCGGGTGCCGAGTCCTCATCTTTCCCTGAAGTTGGGGACGCCGAACGCCTGCAACCAGTGCCACCAGGACCGCCCGGTCCAGTGGGCCGCGGATGCCGTGGAGCGTTGGTATGGGCCTGAAAGAAGAAGTGGGCCCCATTTCGGAGAGACCCTGTTCGCGGGTCGGAGGGGGCTTCCCGGAGCCGCGGCAAAGCTGCTGACCCTGGCTCAAGATGAGGGCGCTCCGGGAATCGCTCGCGCCTCGGCGTTGTCACTCCTGGCCAGGCATGGCTCTCCCGAGTCGACGAGGGTTGTTCGAGACTCGCTCGCCAGCGACGATCCCCTGATTCGGCTTGCTGCAGTGGGTGCAGCCGAAATGATCGAACCCAGTGCCCGGCTGGAGCTGCTGTTTCCGAGCCTGAGGGACCCGGTTCGTGCTGTTCGTCTTGAAGCCGTCAGAGCCCTGGCCGATGTGCCTGCAGATTCATGGGGACCCAAGCGCCTGGCCAAGCGCGACCTGGTTCTAGCTGAGTACCGCGAGGCCTTCGAGGCTCAGTCCGATCGAGCTGAGTCTCACTACAATCTGGGTCTACTCCATCAGCGGCTTGGTGCCTCTCGGGAGGCGGAAGCGTCCTACAGGAAGGCGCTGGAACTCGCCCCCTACTCGATGTTGGCCTACGTCAACCTGGCCGATCTGCACCGTACCCAGGGCCGGGAGGCGGAGGGCGAAAAGCTGCTGCGAAGTGGCCTGGAAATCGACCCTGAGAGTGCCCCACTCCAGCATTCACTGGGTTTGCTACTGGTCAGGATGCAACGGCGATCCGAGGCACTGGTCTGGCTCCAGAAAGCGGCCGAGAACCAGCTGGATCAAGCTCGATACAACTATGTTTATGGAGTGGCGCTTCAGTCTCTGGGCCAGCCGCAGCGCGCCCTCCAGGTTTTGAGGACGGCCCATTCCAGACACCCGGGTGACCCCGACCTACTGATGGCGCTGGTTACCCTGATGAGGCAAGAGGGCCAGCTGAAGCAGTCACTGCAGTATGCTCGGAAGCTTCAAGAACTCATGCCGGGAAACCCGGTGATCGCGAGTCTGTTGACTCAACTGGAAAAAGAATCACGGTTCGCAGAAAGGTGAGCCGGACGGACGAATTCTACGGGTCTACCGTGGGATCGATCCGCCTGGACTTTGTGCCACCCTTGTAAGCCTCGACGGTGACCAGTGGCAGCATGGTCCATCCTCGGTGCTTTGGCAGGGCAGTGCCGCCAACAGGATGCTCGGGCGTGAAGCCGCGGCCGATGAACTGAATGAGCTAAAGCTGGGCTACCCCAATCCAATTCTCCTCCCGACGGGCGAGGTGATGGTGGCGTTCTGGTGCTTCGAAGAGGATGTCTACAACATTCGCTGGGTTCGATTGAATGTGCAGTGACCTCTACGATGAGCAGTACGGGAGACAGTCTGACAGAGCCGCGAACGACTTGACTCGCTAGCAGTATGAGCCCAAGTTCCGAGTAGAGAGTCGGACCACAGCGCGATGTGTCCGTCCCCGATTGGTACGGGAGCGCCGCCGCCTAGGAGAAGCAGTCAACGCCCGAATCGGCTCATTCAGCGTCCCAGGTTGCGAAGCACCCAGGTTCCCGTCTTTCCAGCTACGACCAGGTCCAATCGTCCGTCTTGGTCCAGATCCGCACTTCGGATCTGCATTCCGGTCCCGATTCCTTCGTTTTCACTGATCGTATGGCGGGTAAACATCAGTGATTCTCGGTCCCAGGTGTAGTAGTAGAGGCACGCTGGATCGAGTCCTCCCGGATCCTTCCCGGAGTGCCCCCGAACCCTCTTCCCGGTGATCAACTCGCTCCGACCGTCGCCGTCAAGGTCGGCCCAGTGAAGGCTGTGGGTCTGTGAGTAGGAACGGTCGATCAGGTGCTGCTTCCACTGAGTCTGCCCTCCATACAATGGCAGCTGCTCGTACCAGAACAGCCCGAAGTCGTGCCCGGACCCCCAGATCAAGTCGTTACGACCGTCGCCGTTCAAGTCCACCACCAGAGAAGGGCAAGCTCCAGCGGGTAGATCCCAGTCCCGGTGAAGTGTCCACTCCTGGTCGAGGCTGTTGCCGGCGGGACCCTCGTACCATCCCGTTCTACACAGGATGTCTTCTCTCCCATCCCCATTGATGTCGCCGAACGCCATGCCGTGCCCGTTCCCCTTGGGGCCGAGCTGCTTCCGCAACAGCGCCGGCTTTCCCGATGCATCCCTCGAGAGTTTCCAGGCCACCATGGGGCCGTCATCGACCCAGGAATCGACCACCAGCTCCGGTACGCCATCCCCATCCATTTCTTTGAAGAAGTAGGCCTCGTTCTGGCTTCTCCCGGTAGCCAGCAGATGCCGTTTCCACCTCAGGCCTTTGACCAGAGCTGCCGTTCCAGGGTTCTCGTACCAATGGATCTCGGGGTTGATCCAGTCCCCGGAGATGACGTCGATCCAGCCATCGCCGTTGACGTCCCAGGCATGGTCTCCATTGTTGAGCACAAAGTCGTCCCGAAACTCCTCGATTTCTCGCAGTGGACGCGGACCGAACTCGGGTGCCGCAAACCAATGAGTCCCGGCGATGACGTCCAACCGACCGTCGCGGTCCACGTCGGCCACCGTGCATCCTTCGTTGGGGCTTAGCATCAGCAGCCGCTTCTGAAACCGGACCGGTCCTGGGCCCGCCAGGACCCCGGTAGAGTTTAGGAGCAGAACGCAAATTGTATTCAGGACTACGATTTTCATAGCTGTTTCCCCATTCAAGCCGGGACAAGTACTTTGGCCTATTCTATAACGGCTACTCAGAAGGCCGCAGTCCGTAACGGGCAGGGTCGGTAAATCGAAACGGTGAAAAGAAGGGATCCAGATGGTAGTCAGGGTCTGGCCGCCTTCCGAGGATTCGGAGTACGATCGCCAGGCCACCGTTGAAGGAAGCGGCCGAGCCGGCACCGGCAAAACCACCGATAATGTAGAGACGCTGTCTATCCATGTTTCCGATCACGGGAAACTTGTCAGGAGTCGTCGAGGTGGTACCCGTCCATTCATGGGTGACCCGCATGGGGGCGTTGTCCCAGTTGGTACCCACTGAGGCACAGCAATAACGGGTAATGAAGCGAGAAGGCTCACTCCTGCCCGCTCGCCGCGGGGACACTGCCGTGTTGTCGGAGCCCAATACCATTCCGCCGGAGGCGATTCGAGTGAACCAGGCAAGCGGTCCGCTGACACCAACCCGAGGCTCGATGCTGGAAGGTCCGCCCTCCAGGTGGAGGGCCTGCTCCTTGTAGGGTGTGATCAGGTTGGGAAAGGGGTCGAGGAAGTTTCCGAATACGGTCGGTGTGTGGGCTTCGGTGGCGTTCACTACATAGTGTGAGCGGATGATGCCGCGATCGGTGTGGACCGCGTATTCCTCGCCTTCCCGCTCGACCCGCTGGACGCTGGTCCGAGTGAACAGCTCAACCTGCGGACTGCGCAGTGCCGCTCCCAGGATTCCCCAGACCCATTTGGCCGGGTGCCAGGTGGCGCTTTCGAGAGACTCGGCTCCGTCCAGTCGCGCTCTCAAGCCGCCTCGATCCAGGAGTTGCTCCGGCGTTCGGCGCACCCAATCGGAATAGCCCCGTCGGCTGCCCAGAGCCAGCGAGGACTCGAGACCTTCCCTGGCAACCGGGTCGGTATAGAACAACCAACCCTTTCGGGCGTAGTCGCACTCGATTCCCTCGGATTCCATCGTTTCTTTGATCAACTCATGGCTGGCCTGAAGCGCTCTGACGTAGGCATCTGCGAAGCAGGCTGCGCGTTCCTCTCGCTCGACATCTGTGAGTTGAGGCTGGGTGAGCCCCAGGTATTTGTTCACCGGCGCGTAGACGTAGTAGCCGTGGAGCGCCCCCCCGCCATCACAACGATTCCTCCATTACGCCCGGCGGACCCACTGGCCGCCTGATCACGCTCGAGGATCACGAGGGGAGCAGTACCGTGCTTGGACCAGTGATAGGCGACGGATGCACCTCCGAAACCAGCCCCTACGACGACGACTTCGGCCCGCTCTGGAAGAGAAGCCTGCGGATCAGTCGCCCAGGGATGATCGGCAATCGGGTTCTCTGCAGTCAGCCAATACGGTGTCTTGGAGATTGCGTGGGGGAGCTCCACCCAGGGTTGTGAATCCGGTATCTGCCGCCACATCACGTCCAACGACCACTTCATGAATTTCCGCATCCGCAGCATCTTCGAGTCCTGAGGGTACCGGACATTCATGAACCGGACGGCCGATTCCAGATCCCGCCAGCGCAGGCCGATGAGGAGTCCCAATAAAACACGAAGTCTGACCAGAGATTTCACGTGTTTGAAGCTTACAGGTTTCCAGTTCCCGGTCAAACACCTGGTCCACCAGGGTTGATTAGCCCTGACTCGGCAGCATCCGAATGGTTCAAGTTTCAGGTCAGCCCTGTCTCCAGCCGTGCCGGCCTCATGGCAAGTCTTGACAATCGATTCTTCAATATCTTGCGTATCTATTGACAATGTGGGGCTGTGTCTTGACCGAGAGTTTACAATTGCTTTTTATACCACTTGCGAATATATTTACAATTCACTTTATGCCCAAGCTGGAATCAACGCGCCAGGCCATTTGCCGTTTCATTGAGGAAAATGGTTCCGCAACCGGGCCGGAACTCGCGGCCCAACTCGGAATCACACGCCAGGCGGTCAGTCTGCACCTGCGCCAACTCATCGGTTCGGCAAAGGTATTCAAAACAGGGTCGACGCGTGGGGCGCAGTATTTTCCTGCCCATGCTGCGCCCGAGGCCCGCCGCGTCTCACGCGAACTCGTGTTGGCCAGCCTCCAGGAGTCTGATGTCTACGAGGGTGTCGCGGTCACGCTGAACCTTTATCAACTCCGCGCGAACGCGCAGTCAATCGTTCACTACGCCTTTACCGAGATGCTCAACAACGCAATCGATCACTCTATGTCGGATCGATGCCAGATCGAAGTTGGTCTCGACGCTGCCAAAGTCAGCTTCAAAGTGAAGGACCCGGGCATTGGCGTGTTTCGGTCGATCGCAGAGAAATTGAGCCTTCCAGACGAACCAGCCGCAATGATTGAACTCCTCAAGGGCAAGACGACGACGATGCCCGAGGCGCATTCGGGTGAGGGGATCTTCTTCGTCTCTCGATCTGCGGATCGTTTCGTTCTTCGATCCCATGGTTTACAACTCGAGTGGGATCGGAAGCGGGATGACGTTTTTGTATCTACGCCACGATACATGAAGGGTACGCTGGTCCGGTTCGAAATATTCAGGGATTCCCGGACCCGACTTGAAGATGTTTTCGCAGAATTCGCGCCTGAGGATTACGACTATAACTTCGAAAAGACCCGCGTTCTGGTCAAGCTGTTGCAGAGTGACTACGTCTCTCGATCTGAAGCCAGACGATTGATGCTCAACCTTGACAGGTTCTCGGAGATCGAGTTGGACATGCGCAGTGTCAAACAGGTCGGACAGGGTTTTGCGGACGAGGTTTTCCGGGTATTTGCCTCGAAACACCCTCGAATCGTGGTTCGGGCAATTAACGCAAGTAAGGCCGTTGAAGCAATGATTCGACATGTGGTGGGTTAGGCTGACGATCGAATCAAGCTAACCAGAGGCTACCCAATTGCGATCCAGGGCTGAAAGTGGGAACATCCCGGGAGGAGATTCGCTATGCGAGTGGCGGTGATGGGCACCGGGGGCATCGGAGGGTACTACGGCGGGATGTTGGCGCGTGCAGGCGAAGAAGTGACGTTCATTGCCCGAGGTGCCCATCTGGAGGCGATGCGGGACCGCGGCCTGACCGTCAAGACAACTCACGTCGGAGAGTTCACCCTCCCGATTCGGGCTACCAGCGATCCCAGCGAGGTCGGTCCGGTGGACCTCGTCCTCTTCTGCGTCAAGGGTTACGACACCGAGACGGCCGCGGCCCTGATCAACCCTCTCATGGGTCCCCAGACCGTTGTCCTCTCCTTGCAGAACGGAGTCGAGAACGAAGAGCGGATCGCTCAAGTGGTGGGACATGAGCATGTCATCGGCGGTACGACTCAGGTCGCTTCCAAACTCGAATCGCCAGGCGTGATCAATCAAAGCTGGGTCGAAATGATGTATATGGGCGAGCTGGATGGGCAACGAAGACCCAGGTCGGACCGACTGCTGGAAGCCTTCCAGCAGGCCGAGGTGGCAGCCCAAATCCCTCCCCACATCGGTGTCGCTATGTGGTGCAAATTGGTTGATGTCGGTGCCTTCGCCTCGATTTCCTGTGTAACCCGGCTGCCCGCGGGAGCGATGCTTGCCTGTCCCGAGACGACCGAGCTCTACTACAGCTTGGTGGAAGAAGGCATCGCGGTGGCAAGAGCAACCGGCTTGGACATGCCCGAGGACTTTGTGGGGGAACTACGAGAGATGAATGTAGATCTCGCCCCCACGGTGCGGGCCTCAATGTACTACGACCTGGAAACAGGCCGCCGATTGGAGCTAGAAGACCTGGCTGGCACGATCGTCCGCGTGGGCAGAAAGCACGGTGTGCCGACGCCTCTAAACTTCGCCATGTACGCGGCACTGAAACCCTACATCAACGGAGGTCCAAGTGCGCCGCATCTTGCCACCCAGTGATTCTTATCGCGGAGCGATGAGTCGAATCGAACATAGCCGCGTTAAATGGCTTCTTCCCGTTTTGGTTTTCCTGCTTGGGCTGCCATTTGTTTCGCCCCTTTTGGCAGCCGAGGAGGACTTCCCGATTGGGCTGGCCCAGGGGGTGATGTCCGGTGAAGTAGGAGTAGACAGCGCCATTCTACAAGCCCGTCTGGCCTCGACCAGCATGCTCGTCGATCGCCGCTGGTCCGGAATTATCGGGGTCGAAGGCTTTGCCCGTTTCGAGATTTCGACGCGCCCCGATTTCCGCAATCCGACCCAGACCGAGTGGCTCAAGGCCCGGCCTGAGAACGGCTATATCGTCAAGCTGAAATTGAAGGACCTCCGGCCGGACACCCGTTACCACTATCGCCTCTCCTACGGACTGAAGCAGGACGAGCTACGCCAGTCAATGCCTGCTTCCTTTCGGACGCTGGCGGGAAGGGATGGCACGAGTCCCTTCAGCATCGCGGTTGTAACCGGAATGAACTACACAGCCTTCCACCACACCGGAAACAGCCACATGCTGCCGTACCGCGGTCCCGACAAGGAGCTCGGTTATCCGGCCCTTGCATCGATCCTGGCACTGAAGCCGGACTTCTTCGTGGGGACGGGTGACAACGTCTACTATGACTTCCCAGGAGGCGGCTTTGGTCACCTACAGCGGGGAAGAGCCGAGACCCAGCATCAGATGCGAATGAAGCATCAGGAGCAGTATTCCCAGTCCAGGTTCATCGACCTCTTTCGGAATGTGGCGACCTACTGGATGAAGGATGATCACGACCATCGATTCAACGACTCCGATCCCTTCAACCCCACCCTGGTCTACGAACGGACCGGCGCCGAGACCTATGCGAAGACCAATCTGTATCCGAGACTCTCAGGTTCCGGGTCGTCTCCTTCTCATGAGCTCGGACTTCGGATCTTCCGCGAGCAACTCCCCGTCGTCGATCCCGAAGACCCCGAAGCGTTCACCTATAGGACCCATCGTGTGAATCGGAACCTCCAGATCTGGATCGTCGAAGGACGGGACTATCGAAGTGCCAACGACATGCCCGACGGACCCGAAAAGACGATCTGGGGAAAGGAGCAGAGGGATTGGCTGAAGCGGACGCTCCTGGAAAGCGACGCGACCTTCAAGCTCCTGATTTCGGCAACTCCAATGGTGGGACCTGACAGTGCTTCCAAGAGAGACAATCACGTCAACCCCAGAGGCTTCCGTCACGAAGGGGATGAGTTTTTCGAGTGGCTCCAGCAGAGCGGTTTCTCAACCGAGCGCTTCTTCATTGTGTGCGGAGATAGGCATTGGCAGTATCGTGCCATCCATCCATCGGGTTTCCAGGAGTTCTCCTGTGGAGCCCTGGTAGACGCCAACTCGACCCGTGGACACTTCCCGGGCGAGCCCCGTTCATCGGATCCGGAAGGAAAGATCAAACAGCCATTTCACGACGAGACACCGAGCGGCGGATTCCTGATGATCAAGGTGAGCCAACAGCGAACGGGCCAGGCTCGAATGGAATTCGTGTTCCACGATGAGGGGGGACGCGTTGTTCAGGAGTATGCAGCAGGAGACTGATCTAGCGTGGCTTTGGCCTCCAGGCCGAAGTTTTTCCGTCGAGCCTCCAACTAGGCGAGCGCGGACGAAAGATTCCTTCTCAGATCGGATGATTGAGGTTCCTTCCCACACCTGGCGAGAGAGACTCTGGAAAACTGTTGACACTCTGTGGATGCTTTTCTAGGGTGAGGATGTGAGGAGAATCCCAATAGAGCAGCTCCGCTCGCTATCTGAAAACGACACTCCTGCCAGTAGCAGGACGGCGCTTGCCCTGATCCTAACCCTCCTCTTCGCGATAGCACTCCGCATCGCCTGCTTTACAGGCATGTACGGAAGTGATGATATTAACTACAACCTGGAAGCCTATCACATAGCGACCGGAAATTTTGAATCTAGAGTTACCGATACATCCCGTCCACCTGGCAACTACACCTATACGATGCGGGTAGGAGTCAATTTCCCGACTTCGCTCTTCTTCAGACTCTTTGGTGTCAACGAGATCACTTCAATTCTTACCCCTTTTTTCTGTTCAATTGGACTCGTTCTACTGTCTTTCCTCGCCGGCAGATTCTTCTTCGATACCAGTACGGGCTTGATTGCGGCTTTTCTCATGTCCCTCCTTCCCCTTGACGTGTTTCACGCCACCAAACTGATTCCTGATTCACCTTGCTCGTTTTGGGCTGGGTTATGCACACTGTTGTTCTTCATGGCGGAAGCCAAGCGGAGCGGACGTGCTACAACTCTTCTCTATACCCTGTCAGGAATGGCTCTAGCGGTGTCTTATTTGAACAAGGGGACGGCGGTCTTCATTGGACTCATTCTTTCCGTCTATGGAATCTATCGGATGGTTTCAAACAAGAGGATCAAGTGGGAATATCTTTTCTGCGTTGCGGGCTTTTTGATCTTTTTCATTCCGGAGAACCTCTACTATTATTCCAAGACTGGTCATTATCTACTTCGCCATGACATGTTGGCGCAGTTCAACGAGGAGGTTCTTCCGTACACCTGGCTGGCATACAAAAGTACCTACGCCCACCCTTTCTTGCAGCGCTTCTTCGTGGATGTTCCGCAGATGCTGATTGGATCCTCAAGTTTTGGTTTGCTCTTCTGGGTCGTCGGGATCGGGTTGATCTACGGTGTTCGAAACCGAAGCCGGCAAGCGTACCCCGTAATGTTTTGGTTCGTATCTTTGTTGGCTCTTTACCTTTTTGGGTCAAGCAGTTTCACCAGCTATAGGCCCGTGTGGCTGGCACCAAGATATATAGTGCTGCTCAATTTACCAGCGATCTTGATGGCCGCTTTCGTGCTGCGAAGACTGATAGCAGATCCCCGACCGTCGACTCGAAAGACCCGCCTCGGAATCCTCCTGTTGTTGATTGTTTTAGTCCTCGGCAGCGGTGCGCTCTTCTTGGGTGAGGTATGGGTACAGCCATTGGTGGAGGGTGTGGTTGGTGCTTCAGAGCAAGGTCAAAGCCTTGCAAAGATCGTGATTCCGTGGATCAAGGTTTCGCACAAAGTAGCTGTTTTGTTGTGTCTGAGCCTTGCCTTCCCTACGTTTCTCGTCCTCAAGAAAAGATTCGGACTTCCCCGAGTTCTGGGTTCTACTCTCTTGACTCTGCTGCTATTGAGTTCTCTCTATCTAACCGTGGGGAAGGCCGATCAACGTCCGGGAGCTGGAGACATAAGGAAGGTCCACGAGTTTCTGGGAGATGCGTTCTCGGGAACGGTCTACCTGGATGAAAGAAGTGCGGCGATCTTGGAGTACTTCTATGCATACCAGAAGAATGATCAGATCAGAGTATTTGAGTCCGAGATGAAAGCGGAAGACATTGATGAGGGAGCGCTGGTAGTGATCAATCGACTCAGGATAGGAGCCCTGACAAGGTTGTACCATTACCGTGCACCGCACTTTTTGCGTGAGCCTCCGGAGAACTGGGAGCTGACCGCGAGGTTCGGTGTCGCAGAACAATCTCAACTAGTTTTCGAAGTTCGCTGAAGGACTCGGCAGCGTGTTTATGCCACATGCGTTCATTTCGCGTCAGCCGGCGAAGCGTAACTCCCGTGAAGCAGACGCGGCCGAGTTGAACTCCCGGAAGGCTAAAGTTACTTCCGCACCACTACTAGATGGTTATTCGCGTCTTCAGTGAGATCACCTACACTGAACAGAAGATAGAAGGGCATGCTAATCAGCGCAAACACCGTCATAAAGGGAAAAAGAACGAAGAAGAGTAATGGCCGCTTGTCACTTGTCCGGAAAGCTCGAATGCGCAGGCTGTGTAGGAAAAAGTAGATCGAATGCGAGAACATGGACGACCACAGACCCCCAAGAGGTCGTAATTCGATTATCTCCAACCCATGCTCTGGCATCACTTCCTGGATCCAGTAACGTGTGAAGTTGCCATAGTGGTGTGGCGTCAGATGCAGATAGCTCGTCTGTGGGATCAAGAAGATAGCGTGGCCTCCCGGTCGGAGGATACGTGCAATTTCAGATACCATGGCAATCGGACGGACGACATGCTCTAGAACCTGCATATTGAGCACGGTGTCGAATGACATGTCGGGGAAATCCATGGCACACCCGTCACCCGTGAGAATTGTCAGATCATCTCTTGGTGATTTCGATAACGTAAAAGTGACCCGTTTTGGGGGCGAGTGATCGAGCAAAAGTGACCCACCCCAATCAGACCTCTGTTTTAGTCTGTTGTGATTGCTAAACGACAGACGAAGCGGAGGTTATAGGTGATTGGGATGGATCAGTATGAGCTTATCAGAACGGCGTCGCGTGTGTATGGAAAGAGCATCCGGCAGATTCGGCGAGAGACGGGACACCATCGAAGGACGATTCGCAAAGCGCTGGCCGGGAAAGAACCGAAGTATCGTCGGCAGAAAGAGCCGAGGGCACCGATCATGGATCCGGTCGCGAAGATCGTCGAGCGGTGGCTGCTGGGCGACCGCCAAGAGCCGCGCAAGCAAAGGCACACAGCTCGAAGGGTCTACACCCGGCTGGTGGAGGAACATCAGTTTACGGGAGCGGAGGTGAGCGTGCGGCGCTGGGTGCGGGAATGGAAAGCCGCTCACGGCTGGGGCCGGCGCGAGGCCGTGCTGCCGCTGGATCCGGAGGTGGCACGGGAAGCCGAAGTGGACTGGGGTACGGCCTGGGTCCAGATGGCCGGCCTGCGTCGGCAGGTCAAGCTCTTTGTGATGCGCCCTCGCTACTCGGGTAAGCCCTTTGTGCGAGCCTATCCCTGGGAGCGTCAGGAGATGTTCTTCGACGGCCATATGCACGCCTTCTCCTACTACGGAGGCGTCTTCGGAGAGCTGGTCTACGACAACCTCACGCAGGCGGTGAAGCGGATCCTGCGGGGCCGCCAGCGAGTGGAGCAGGAACGGTTCGTCTCCTTTCGCAGTCACTACACCTTTGAGGCCCGGTACTGCACGCCGGGACGAGGACAGGAAAAAGGAGGAGCCGAGGGACTGATCGGTTTTGCCCGGCGCAACTTCCTGGTGCCGCTGCCTTCTGTCGAAGACTTTGAGAAATTGAACCAACTCTTGGCCCAGCGCTGTGAGCAGTATGGGAGCCACCGGATTGGAGGTCGGGAAGATTCCCGCACGGTGGACGAACGCTTCGAAGCGGAACGCGGCTCTCTGCTGCCGCTTCCGGATCACCCCTTTGAAAACTTCAAGCCGGTGCGGGTCAAGGTGGATGCCTATCAGACCGCCCGAGTGGATCACAATCGCTACTCGGTGCCTCGAGCCTACGTCGGATGCTGGCTCTGGGCCCACGTCGGTTGCGAGCAGATGCTCTTGTACGCCTCCGATCGGAAGGTGAGCCAACACGATCGCCTCTTCTGGAAAAGCCAGTGGCAGATCGATCCGCTGCACTATCTGGACCTGATCTATGAGCGGGTGGGCGCGTTTGAAAGCGCTCGAGCCATTGTCCAGTGGCGGCGGCAGTGGCCAGCGGATTACGAAGTGCTATTGCAGGCGCTGCGTCGCCGTCAGGGCGAAGGCCGGGGGACCCGCGAGTTTGTTCAGGTCTTGCAGCTGCATCGCCAGTACGAGAGCTCGCAGGTGGAAGCGGCCGTCCGCTTGGTGCTGGAGAAGGGCTGTCCAGGCTATGAATCGATCCGTCATCTGCTTCGAGCTCAGGAAGCACCACTGCTGTCGACGGAGCCCCTGCCCGCGGAGTTGATTCCCGGGGTGACCGATCAGCCGGTCCCAGTCAGTGATCTGAACGCCTTTAACGCCCTCTTGCCGGCAGCTGCGCTATGAGTCAACTCAGCGACACCGTCCTGCTGGAGGATCATCTCAAACGCTTGCGTTTACCGGCGATGCTGCGCGAATACCCGGAGTGCGCCCGCCAGGCCCGAGAGGGAGGCGAAAGCTACGAGGGCTTTCTGCTGAATCTGGCCACCCGAGAGCTGACTCAGCGTCAGGCCAATCAACTCAAACGTCGGCTCAAAGAGGCTCGCTTTCCGGTGATGAAAACCCTGGAAGGGACAGACTTCAAGAAGTGGCCGGGTCTGGAGGCGCTGCAGGTCCGAGAACTGCTGCAGTGCGATTACATCCCTCGGCGAGAGAATCTGGCGTTCATCGGCCGCCATGGCACGGGAAAAAGTCATGCCGCCACGGTCCTGGGCGTCGAAGCCTGCCGCCAAGGCTACCGGGTGCTGTTCTGGACGGCGGCGGAGTTGGTCAACACCCTGGTCGAAGCCCGGGAGGAACGACAGCTGCAGCGACTGCTCAAACGGTTCGACCGCTTTGAGTTGGTCATCATCGATGAGATCGGCTACATCCCCCTCTCCCAGGAGGGCGCCCAGCTGCTGTTTCAAGTCTTCGCCAATCGCTACGAAAGGGCCTCGCTCCTGGTGACGTCCAACCTAGCCTTTGCCGAATGGACGAAGGTCTTTGGCGATGCGGCCCTGACCGCCGCGCTACTGGATCGACTGACCCATCACTGTCAGATCTATCCCTTCGACTGGGAAAGCATCCGCCTGACGGAGAGCCTCAAACGGCACGGCAAAAAGCGCCCAAAGCGCGCAGTGGCTGCCCCTGCGCCCCCTGCGGGGGCTAATAAGGAAGCGGATCAAGAGGGGGCCCCAAACCCCGCTTGATCCTGACCTCTATTGATTATGAACTAGGAAAAACAACTTTAACCCGGGTGGGTCACTTTTACTTGATCACGCCGGGTCACTTTTACCTTGTCATTACGACTTGGATCGGGAAGCGCATCATTGCTAAGTTCGAGAATTGTCCAGTGCGTAAACGAGAACCCTTTCTTTTTTGCGAAAGAGTAGAAGATACGACCACCAACGTCGAGGACCTCACCTTGGCAATAGTTGCGCAATATAGGGAACATCTTGCGCGCCAGAAAATTCCGAACGAGGTAAGCCATGCGCAGAATGAAGGCATTCATGATCCGCCGGCTTTCCTGATAACGGCATACCAGGCGGCCGTCCCATGGATCGCTGTTGGGAATCTTCCGACTACGTAGTCCAGGAATTTGATCGGAAAAAAGACCAGCAGGAAGAGATTCGAGAGGATGTGGTAGAGAGTTTGCGATCCGAATGACAACGTAATAGCAGTCCAGGTGACAAGTTGTGCCATGAGCGCGGAGGTTGGTCCCGTGAGTGGAGCGACCTTCTGGATGCTTGCGTCCCGTAGAAGTATTCGTAAACCCGGCTCGGACCATCGGTAGAAATCATCAGGACAAGCGTGGAAGGGGTACACGAAGGGTACGGTGATGTATGCTTCTCCTCCTGGTCGCAGCACGCGCAGTATCTCCTGGACCACTCTTTCGGGACGCGGTACGTGCTCTAGGAGGCACATGCAGAGAACACCATCGAGACTCTCGTTGGCGAGCGCGAGATTCTCAGCGTCCATGACAACGTCGACACCCTTGTAAGGGTGAATGTCGAAATTGACGACGTTCGATCCGTACTTGTGGATTCCCGATCCGATGTTAGCCACAAATTGATCCTCGGAGAATCGCTTGAGGAATCTCTTTTCAGACAGACCAACAAAGCAGGCAGGGGCAATCGTGTTAATCAGTACTCGATAGAGCCATGGCCACCTACGGAGGTGTGTCTTGGTTGTGTTAAAAACAGTCGGTTTTCCTGCGTCCATCGTTTCTCTTGATCGGCCTTGCAAGTAAGTCAGAATGTCATCTTCAGAGTGGTCAACTAGTGTTGGTTTCGCGAGCACTGGTAACATCGAAATCCAATTTTTTCGATACTTTTTGATATGAAACTGTGGCAGGTGCCGACCCGGTTCTCCAATCCTGTGGCCTGCAAGCCGATAGGATGCCTAGATGGATATGCGCAGAACCGTCTTTGCCCAGCTGATGGATTGCGTCCCCAGGTATCAATTTCAACTCTGTGCTCAACGCTACCGAGGAGATTACAAGATAAAAGACTTCTCCTGCTGGAAGCAGTGGCTGTGTATGGTCTTCGCCCAGCTGACCTATCGAAATCCGCAGTCTTCCCTTACTTGTGTTTCTACGACAATGCACTCCTTCTCGTTGAACTGGCACCAGAGTGTGTCCTATGGGATGCAATAGAGGTAATGTAGGGGCATGCACGATGCAGTGAGACTCGTCGGCCCGGGGCGCGTGCTTCGCTATGCAGTGGGCCAAGCACAGGGAGGAATCCTCAAGTGTGGATTGGTGCTGCCACCCATTCGTGCGATGTTCCTCCGCCTCTTTGGTGCCCAAATCGGCAAACATACTGTTCTCCAATCGTGTACGTTCTTCAATATCTATCGTGGAGGGTTTCAAGTACTCTCGGTAGGTCCCTACTCTTTCGTTGGTGAGGAGTGCCTCTTTGATCTTGCAGAGCGCATCCAGTTTGGAGAATTCGTGACGCTGGCGGAGCGAGTTACTGTCCTTACCCATGTGAACGTTGGATATCTATCTCATCCGTTACAGGAGTATATGCCTCCGCGCACCGACCCTGTCACTTTAGGATCAGGGTGCTTCATTGGTGCGAACACCACGATTCTTCCTGGTGTGCAAGTAGGAGAGTGCGCAATCGTAGGTGCCAGTTCTCTTGTACGGGAGGACGTCCCGCCAAGAAGTGTTGTTGCCGGAGTGCCAGCACGTTTCATTCGTTCCATTGATGATGACGGTAAGATTTAAAGGACCGCCCCACCTCGACTGCGTCTTGGCTTGTGAGGCACACCTGGCCGTTACGAGGTTGAGATTCCCTCCTGACCAGTTTGTTCTACTGGGCACTCGACTCGATTCCTGCGTGCAAAGCGCATGAGAGATCGGAATGACTTCCAGCTGTCACGCAAGGCCTTCACAGTCGACTGCTTCTCGAGGTTACGAATGAATAGAACCGGTTCTGATGCGATGTGCAGCCCCCCGGCGTAGAATCGTGCCGTAGATTCCGTGTCCCAAAACCAATGGGAATCCTCTATGGAATCAAGGAGGGGCAGAACAGCGGATAGGCGAAAAAATTTACACCCTGACTCCGTATCGACGTCGGGTGTGCCGAGGGCGCGTCGGACGAGCCATCGATAGACTACACTCATAATCACTCGCTTGACCGCCGAGAGTTCGAATCGATAGGTGCGGTCCCCGATGCACACATCGGCATCGCACCGCTGCAAAGGCAGTAGCAACCGTGGGATGTACTGGGGAGAGACCTCGAGGTCAACATCGATAAACCCAACGAATCTCGCCTGAGAGGCTCGGATACCCTCGGTAACAGTTGCCCCCCTTCCCAGATTCTTCGGGTGGAAGCAGGTCTGAATACGGAGTTCCTGGTGCTGGGAGCAAAATCGTTGGATGTGCTCCGGCGTCTCATCGCGACTGCAATCATCTATGATAAGGATTTCATACGTGAGGCCGCTCCGCGAGAGCGTGGCCACAATTAGCTTGAGATTCCCCGGCAAGTGTGGTCCTTCGTTGAAGCATGGAAGGATAAGGGTCAGGTCCAAGGTCTCTTTCGACAGCTTCTCTTCCCTTTTAGAAGCCACAGATGAAACCTGGTCCGGATGGAAGAAGGCGTAGATCTGATCGATTACGTAGTCGCAATCCCTAAGGGACAGATCTGGATAAAGTGGCAAGCGAATCATGCTGGCCGCTATTCTCTCGGTAACTGGAAATTGACCCTTGCTGGTGCCAAGATGCTTCATGGCAAATGGGAAGAGGTGGAGTGGCACATAGTGGACGCTTGCACCAATCTGACGCTCTCGTAAGTGCTGGAGAAGCTTAGGGGCAATCGTGGAGTCTTCTACCAGGAACACGCCATGTGGGGATGGGGGGTGTTGTAGGAGGGAGTCTCCACGAATCGTATGAGCCTTTCCGCGACGAGGGCAGCTAGCCCTTCGTTGTAGCGTCTCATGATCATTTCGCGAGCACTCAGCATCTCCTGCCGTCGCTCCAACTGCTTGCGCAGGCGAGCTCCTATTACCCCAGTCATCCCAAAGGTCCCGCCTTGCGAAACCCAGGCGTATCCATCGACTTCCTCCGGCCGGAATGCAGCGCGGACTGAACCTTCTTCGTAGACGCTCTCCGCCGCTGAGCGGTACTCTGGATTGTTCAGGACCAGTGCTCCACCCCCTGCTGCCGCAAAGGTTTCCGTGTCGTCGAAACTGTAGCATCCGAAATCTCCCAGGCTACCCAGAGCCTTGCCCTTGTAGGTCGCGCCGAGGGCGTGAGCTGCGTCTTCGATCACATGGAGGCCTCTTGCAGAAGCAGCAGAGAGAAGTTCATCCAGTTCACACGACAGACTGTTGTAGTGAACCGGAATAATGGCCCTCGTCTCTGCTGTACAGTGCCTTTCGATCAGAGAAGGATTGAGATTCAGCGTCCGCTCCTCGATCTCCAGGAATATCGGCCGGGCCCCACAGTCAAGCACCGCATGCGCGGTTGCCACAGAAGTAAAGCTTGGAAGCAATACTTCACCACCCGGCCCAATACCAAGTGCACGCAACGCCATCTCAATCGCGACCGTGCAGGAGGTTGTGAGTAAAACATCATGCCCATCGGTGAATTGCTTCAGCTGCTCGACCGCTGTCTGAAGATTTTCGCCAGTCCGAGAGCGGTTGCATTCATTGAGAGCACCTGGAACTTCATCAATATCGCGCGGCGTGATCGATGGCCGCGAAACGGGCAGGAACGAGCGGGTCATTGGGCACAGTCTATCATTGGGCACAGTCTACAGGAATCGGAAAGAGACAGGAATTAGGATGGTAAAGAAGTAAAACAAGCGTGATCAGCGACGCCAAAACCCCCGGCAGATCGCACGACGATGGGCGCTTGCGCGAAGAAGATCTCTTCACGGATCGAGAACGGAACTACTCAGCTTACCCGAGCAGGTGGCGTGTGAACCACTCGAAGATCCGGCGATTCGAGTCCAGGACATGAGCCTTCTCCTGGATGCCGTGTGGTTCCCGCGGATAGACCACGAGCTCCGTCTCCACGCCCAGATCCTTCAACGCTCGGTAGAAGAGATATCCTGCTCCACGGGGACGTCGAGGTCTTTTTCCCCATGCAGGATCAGCGTGGGCGTCGTGACGCTCCTGACATGGGTAATAGGCGAGCGCGGACGAAAGATCCCGTCCGGGTCCCAGGGATCGGCGCCTCCGTAGTGAATTGCGTCCCAGTCACAAAGATAGGACCTGCCGTGGAAGCTGCGCCAGTCTGAGATACCCGCAAGCATCACGGCGGCCTTGAATCGATTGGTCTGAGTCACTGCCCAGGCGGCCATGAATCCACCGTAGCTGCCGCCGCTGATCCCGAGCCGCTCTCGATCGGCGAGTCCCCGCTCGATCAGCGCATCGATGCCCTTCTGGATATCCTCCCAGTCCTTTCCTCCCATGTCCCCAATGTTGCTTTCGGCAAACGTCAGCCCTCGGCCCGTGCTGCCTCTTGGATTGGGTAGGAAGACCGCGATACCCTGGCCTGCCAGTTGTTGAAACCAACGGCTGTCCACGTAGTATTCACAGCCGTAGGTGAAGGTCGGTCCACCATGAACATTGGTTACCAAAGGACAGGGAGTCTCAGGATCATACTTCGGCGGGAGTATCAGAAACCCCTGCATCTCCCAACCGTCTGCACCCTTCCACCGAACTGACTCGACCGATCCGAGTACGAAATCTTCGGCCTGCCTGTTGAAATCCGTCAATTGGCTCCATTCCAGTTCGTCACCGGAGGGCCTTCCCAGCCAAACTTGCCTGGGGCGGAGGGCATCCTGGCGCACGACGGCAATTGAGCCGCTGGAGTCCCGACTGAACTTGGGCCAGTTGGCCTCAGTCAACATGGCTGAACCGCACCAGAGATGGCGCTGAGCAGCAGACTCCAACCGAACCTCGGATAGGGCCATCTGGTCCCACTCGTGTGACGTCGCCATCAGACCTTCGCTGTCTTCCATCCATTCCATCCAGGTGAAGCTCGCTTCCTGACCAGAGGCCAGTTCGCGCACGCTGCCGCCGCTCGAGGAAACGACGAAGATACCGCCTCCGACAACTCCCCGATCGCTCCAGTTTGAGGAGAGAAAAGCGATCCGCGTGCCATTGGGGGACCAGGCCGGACTCGAGACCTGGCGTGGACCCGAGTAGAGGGTCACGGCCTCTGACTGAGATCCGGAGAAGGTGATCAGTCGGGAGGTATACCATGCTTGCTCGAAAGGTAGGGAAGAGGAAACGGCGGCGAATTCCTCACCCGAGGGCGCGGCGGCAAACTCCCAGATCTGGAGGCCCTGGGGCGAGACGCAGGTAGCTCTTCCAGAGCCGATGTTTATTCTGTAGAGACGCGTGTATTTGGGGTTCTGTTCGAACTCGATGGCATCGTTTTTCTCCTCGCGCCGCTGCTTTTCTTCCTCGGTTTCGGGATCGGTCGTCAGGAAGAAAAGATCCCGGCCATCGGTGGACCACTCCAGGCACTTGAGCGATCTGCTGGTCGGAATGGAACCTGCGATCTGACCAAGCCGGAGGGCTTCTCCACCATTCCTGGGGAGCAGGTGAAGCTGGTAGGTACCCTCCTTCTCCCGGTCGGAAAGAAACGCAATCCATTGTCCGTCTGGCGACCAACGGGGAGCAGTGTCCGTGCGCGGACCCGAGCTGAGGGCCCTGGCCTCTCCACCCTCGGTGGAGACCGTCCAGATGTTCGCCTTCGGAAGCTGAGCGTCGCTAACATAGGACTCACCCACGACGAAGACGATCGCCTTCCCATCTGGAGACAGCTGGGCGTCACTCACCCGGCGGAAGCCTAAGATGTCCTCGATGGTCGGATGGCGCTTGTTGGACACTCGAGGTAATCAACGAGTAGACGAGAGGATCTCTTCCAACCCCATGGAGCGGATGGGAATTGAATCATCTAGGACCGAACGCAGAGACCTCTTCGCCGGACCCGGCACGCATACGATACGCCTGGGCCCGGACTATTTATACGTTTTCGTAGCCGGTCATCGAGCGCATGGTACCACACCGATTGGGGTAGCAGGGGAGCGATGTGGGGCCAGAAGTCGATGTGCTCTTCATCGCCGACGAGGTGATCACGGGATTCGGCCGCCGCGGAAGGCACTCCGGGATCAGGCTCTGGGATGTGTTTCCTGACAGGATTGTCTTCGCAAGCTCTTGGACATCAACCGGCAGGGTTCCAAACTATCTCGTGAAACTCAGCCATCTTTCCGAGAACATACTGTATCTGCTCCTCAGTCAACTCTGGATACATCGGCAAGGAGAGTATCTCTTGCGAGGCTTTGCAGGCTTCACGGAAATCTGTCAGCTTGGGATTCAGGTACCTGTAGGTTTCTAGGTAAGGTAGGGCGATGGGGTAGTGGACTCCGGTGCTGACTCCATTAGAGCTCAGAAATTGCCGGAGCTTCGACCTGGTGTCCGCCTCGACTCGGATGACGTACAAGTGATAGACGGCGATCACCCCGTCGATCTCATCTGGTGTGGTTACTCCAAGACCTTTCAGATTCTGGCTGTAGAGATTGGCGTTGCGTCGGCGCTGCCGAGTCCAATCATCAAGGTGCTTCAGCTTGACGCTCAGGATGGCCGCCTGGAGGCCGTCCAGGCGACTGTTTATCCCCTCAACTTGATGTTCGTACTTGCTCACACTACCAAGATTGGCAAACATTCTGGCTCTTTCAGCCCATTCCTGGTTATCGGTTACCACGGCTCCGCCATCGCCGTAGGCTCCCAGGTTCTTTCCAGGATAGAAACTGAAGCAGGCCAAATCGGCCAGCTTGGCCACCGGATTACCTTGATACAGGGATCCATGTGCCTGCGCCGCATCGGCAACAATTCTCAAATTGTACTTCCTCGCCAGCTCGAGGATCGGAGCCATGTCGGCTGGCTGGCCGAAGAGATGAACGGGTATGATGACCTTGGTTCGCTCACTGATTCTGGTCTCGATTCTCTCCACATCGATGTTGTAGCTTGCGGGGTTGATATCGACGAAAGCCACTTCAGCTCCCGCTCTGGTGATGGCTTCTGAGGTAGCCACGAAGCTGTTGGCGACCGTGATCACTTCGTCTCCGGGCCCTCACCCAGTACTTTCAAAGCGATGAAGAGGGCGTCTGTTCCATTGCCGACCCCTACACAATGTTCGACTCCGCAAAACTGGGCGAACTTCTGCTCAAAACTTTTGAGGTGGGAACCCCCGATGAAGGCTGTGTCCGAAATGACGGCGTGAATCGCTGCATCAATCTCTTCTCGGATCGAAGCGTACTGGGCCTTTAGGTCTACCAAAGGAATCTGCATCACCCTCTCCCACAAACGTTGCCGTATTTACGTTCCAGTGTACTTAGTGGGGGGAGTACAGACCGGCTGAACAACGAGATCATAGACCGCTTCCAAGCTCTTTCCCAGCACCCTGGCATCATAGGCGGACTCGACGTGGCGGCGAGCTGCTTCACCCATTGTAGACAGCTGCCTTGGGTTCTCGACGAAGAATCTTAAGTGGTTCGCTAGACTTTTGCTATCGCGCTCCGGCGAGAGAAGCCCCGTGACCCCATCGTGAACTATTTCCGGAATGTCGCAATGTTGAGTCGAGACCGTCGTCATTCCAGTTGCCGCCGCCTCGATCAGGGCAACAGGTGCACCGCCCTCATTGTCACCAGTGCTTGCCTCGAGACTAGGCGCCAGCAAAACGTCATTCTGATAGTAGGCCTTCCTCGGTTCGGAGAGAGGTTGGAGTCCTTTCAGCGTGATCTGACCAGCGATTCCGCTGGCTGAGATCGCATCCAGGATCTGCCGCTTTGTGGTGAAACCTTCTTCGCTCTGGGGCGTCGCATCACCGATGATCGTCAGCTGGCAAGGAACCCCTGCTTCGACTAGTCTGGCGATCGCCTCGATCCCGTAAATGATACCCTTCTTTTCGGTAAAACCCGCTGCTATAAGGACTCGCAGGGGCTTGCCCGTTTCTAGCCGTCGCGGCTGATAGGGAAACGCCTCCATCTCGATACCTAGAGGCTGAATGGTGATTTTGTGGTCGGGGCAGCCCAGGTTGACCAATTGCTGACGAAGGTGAGGCCCCTCAACCAGAAAACGGGCGCCAAATCGGAACAGGTCACGATATCGAGATCGCCATTCTGGACGTTTCTTGGGTAAGGCTGAGGCATCTGCTCCATAAAAGCTTGTCACGAGGGGAACGGAGATGAGCCTGGCCAGGGAGACTGCCGAGTGTCCAAGTGGTCCAAAATGGGCATGGATCAGTTGCGCCCGATGTCGGCGAGCAAAAAAATAGAATGAGGGGTAGTATCCGAGGAACCTTTGCAGGAGCAGGTTGGAGAACCTTTGCAGTGCCGGCCGTTCCATCAGGGCATAGTGTTCCGGTGCCAAACCGAGCTCAAGATTCTCGGTATGCCAGGTCAACACCACCGGCTGGTACTTCCCGTGGTGCTTCACTTGAGTATGAATCCAGTTGTTCTTGACGTGATAGTACCGATTTGCGAAGTGCGCCACCGTAGGCCTTACCAGACCTTTCTCAGTCGTATCAGATCCCCGTTCCAGGGAAGAAGCAGGTTGATCTAGGGTCACAAGCCATCCTTGAGCATCGGAACTGATTCTGTCGCTAGAAAACCTTGCTACCTGCTATTCCCTGATCCAGGCTGGCTCTGACTGCCGCGATCACATCCGCTACATCGTCATCTGTGAGTGTCGGTGAAAGAGGAACGGAAACCGTGCGTTCGCTGATCCAGGTCGCGTTGGGAAAATCTCCCGGCCCGAATTTGAAACGGTCTCGATAATAGGGATGGACGTGGACCCCAACATAGTGAACCCCGGTCCCGATGTTCCGTTCATGGAGTCTTTGTATGAACTCGTCTCGTGTGATTCCGCAATCTGCCGGGTCGATGGAGAGAGTATATAGGTGGCGCGCGTGTACCGACTCAGGCTCATCGGGCGCTGGTGTGCCTATGGGAAGTTCGCTGAAAGCCTGGTTATAGATCTCCCAGATCTGGTTGCGACGCGTGAGTCCCTGTTCGATGCTCTCCAGTTGGTGTATTCCAATGGCTGCCTGGAGGTCCATCATGTTGTATTTGAACCCGGGAAGGATGACCTGGTAGTGCTGGTATCCTTCGTCAGAAAAACGCCTCCAGGCATCCTTGGTCATTCCGTGCAGGCCATAGGTCTTGATCTTCGCCGCAAACTCCTGGTTGTGTGTGGTCACCATGCCCCCTTCGCCCGTAGCCAGATTCTTGGTCACATAGAAGCTGAAGCAGGAGAGATCACCCATTCTCCCAACCTTCTGGCCCCGGTACACCGTCTCGATTGCGTGGGCAGCATCTTCAATGACGAGAAGGTTGTATCTCTCGGCAATCTCCAGGATGGTCTGCATATCGCAGGGGCGTCCATAGAGATGAACCGGCACGATGGCTCGTGTTCTTTCTGTGATGGCGGCTTCAATCTGCTCTGGATCAATCAGCCCGGTTTCCCGATTACAGTCCACCAGGACGGGAGTGGCTCCACTGTGGATGATTGTGTTAACCGTAGCGGCGAAGGTCATGGGTGAGGTGATTACTTCGTCACCGGGTCCCAGACCGGCCACCAGCATGGAAAGGTGGAGTGCGGCCGTGCAGGAGTTGAGGGCAATGGCATGTTCGGAGCCGATGTACTGACGGAACGCTTCTTCAAATCTGGCTACTTTGGGTCCTGTTCCCAGCCAACCGGACCGCATCGAGTCCACCACCTCCTGGATCTCCGGCTCTCCGATGAGAGGAGCTCCAAAAGTAAGGAACTGATCACGTCGACGGCAAATCATTTAAAGATACTCCAGATGCGAGAAGCTGACGGTTGAGCGTACAGTTTAGCCTCTTTTACCGTTCGAATCTTCCTTGCTGGAGTTGGGTCACTGGAGAGGGAGCACCAGGAAGGTCTGGGCAATCCAGCGTCGGATCTTTTCCGACAGAGGCCTTGGCTGCCATGATGAGGCAACTCGTGATACACCCTTGCGAGCGTCAATTGGTAGGGTTCTCCTCAGTCAAACTCGGGTCCATTCATCAAGATGGTTGAGTTTAACCGTCAAGATCGCCGCGTGGAGGCCTTCCAGACGACTATTTATACCCTAAACATGATCGTCATATTTCCCTGCACTAACAGGGTTCGTGAACCTTCTGGCTCTCTCACCCCTTTCCTGGTTATCGGTCACCAGGGCTAGGTCGAAAGCTTCCTCTGACACATCGTCTTCCCTTTCCGGCGCATACCGACAGAACGTGAACCCCAGGGAAGAAGGCGTCGACCTGGCCGAGTATGTGGTCGCAAATTCCCAGTAGCCAAAACGGGGTCAAGAGCCATTTCTGCGTACTTTGGCCAGCACGACGGGTCGATTTCGTGAAGGGACGATGAACTCGCTGCCTGGTCTCTTGGAGGAGGAGCGAAATCGAATCGACCTGCTCAAGTGTTTCCTTTCATACACTCATACACCACTTGACAAGGCGTGACCCCGGGCTGGATGATGAGGTGAACATATCGGCCGCGACCTGTGTCACAAGCGGCATACGCTAGCCTCCCGGAGCACCAGAGCTGGTCGATCGTGATCGTGAGTCGAGACTGACCGATTCTCAAGCCATCACGCCAGACCAATGGCGAGACAGTCGGACCCTCAACCACTCGTCGTGGGAAAAAGCATGAGCGAATCTCCTAGAATAGATGAAATAAAACAGTTCTGGGATTCCCGAGCCAAAGAGTACGGTACGGATCCTAAGGCTACTCTAAGAAACACCCCCTTGCGCAAGATGGAGATTCGCACCATTTCGAAGTACCTGCGCGATGACGCACGGATTATTGACATAGGTTGCGGAAACGGTTTTTCCACAATCCAGTTTGCCAGACGCTATCGCAGCGATTTCTGGGGTGTCGACTATAGTGAACCCATGGTTGCTAATGCCAAGGAGGCGCTAACCAAAGTAGCCACAGACACAATGAAGGGGAGTCTGCATTTCGCAACTTGCAATGTTATGGATCTTCCATTCGACGCGGGTATGTTTGATATTGTTGTGACTGAACGCTGTATCCAGAACCTTCCTAGCTGGAACTTGCAGATCAAAGCGATCAAGGAGATCGTAAGGATCTTGGTTCCGGGCGGGACGTTCTTGATGAACGAATGCTCATCGACCGGCCTGAGACGGCTCAATCGATTGAGGATGCGATTGAGAATGCCTGAACTAGTTGGAGTGATGCCATGGCATAACCTCTTCATAGAGGATAGTCGACTCGCTCAGGCTGCACCTTTACTAGGAATGAAAGTGCAAGAAATAGTTGACTTCAGCAGCACATACATGATTCTTACCAAGGCAATCGGTTGGCCTTTCAAGAGATTCAGACAGAAAATCTCCCACTTACCCCCCATTCTTAATTTTGGGTACGATCGGCTCTACGTGCTGGTAAAATGAGTTGGGTGGATGCACTTTGTTTTTGCTACCACACAGTCTCCGATTTTTGGTGAAATAGATGAATGTCCCGTTGCGCCTCCACTGAGAACTCTACCACCAAGGCTTGGAAGCGAAATCGGTCAGAGTTTCACGCAGACTCTAACTTCAGAATCTATTTTGTGCAGATAGGTATTGATGTTCCGATCTGAAAAGAACTCGTCAACGGCTTTCCTGCATCCCTCGTACGCACCATAATCGTCAATTATAACGAGCCCTCCTTTTGCTACCTTTTCATAGAAGTGCTCCAGGCATACCCTCGTAGATGAATACCAATCTCCATCGAGATGTAGAATCGCAACCTGGTCTAATTGGCTTGCTACTCTAGAAACCGTGTGTTCAAAAAACCCCTTATGGTAGTGAATGAAAGCAGCGTCGTAACCAATGGTTCTCTCCAACAGGTTTGCGGTACCATCAAGAGTTCCAATACCCCGCCCTCTGTAAAATTGTGGATTAGCCGTCAGCCTTCCAAGGGTTCCTACCCCAGAGGCCTGCGCTTCCTGAACGGCTCTAGGGCCATCGATTTGCCGACTTGGTTCAGGCACTCCCTCAAAGGAATCAAGTAGATGGATATTCCTCCTAGTCTTGCCGTAGCGAAGATTCGCCAGGGCCATCAGACCTGCAGCGCCTCCTTTCCAAACGCCACACTCGACATAGTCTCCTTTCAGATCCTTTTGCTCACAAAAAACAACACACTCGTATAGGGACAAGAGTCTCGGGCGCGAGAGCATGGTGTAATCGGAGATGATTTCCAGATCACTCTGGAAACCTTCCATTTCGCCTGAGGTTTCGATCCTCTTGAGATCGTAACCCAGCCGGTTGAGTATGCGTCTGATCGTACGTAAAACGGGATTGTTCACGGGTTTAGATCGCATGCCCCGCGGGGTAGTCTTGTATTTCAACTCACTCAAAACACAAAAAAGAAGCTCTTCAAAGTCCGAAGTGGTCGTGAATTTGTCCATGACACACTTCACTGTTCGGGATTAAGAAATCACCGAGATCCTTGGACCCGAAACCACAGTTCGGATGCTAGATGTCGTGCAGCTCGATAGGCCTGTAGCTTGAATGAATGTATGAGCCCAACATAGATCACGACCCCCGATGGTATCTGTACCGCCAGATAGCTCCATTCCGGCCAGTCCCCTGGCAAGGTGAGCCCAATTGTCCACACCACGCCAGCCATCAGTACCGAGCACCCAAGAGTTCCGGCAACCCGACCAACGACTTCGGCAGGGGTCATTTCGATCAGCCTTCCCGGTATGGCGAGAGAAGGGTAAAGCAGCAAGCAACCGCCAGTGAAAGCATAACAGGTGGCTACTGCTTCTATGGAACCCCACCAAACACCCAGGACGAGACTTCCAACCAACAACATTCCCGCACCTATCCCCCATAAAAACATCCAATCCGTCCGTCCTTGGGCGGCAAAAATCCAGCCTGCGGTATTCTGGAGGGATTGCACCATACCCAACAGACAGAAAATCTTTACAACTCCGGCCGATGCTGCCCATTGAGGTCCGTAAACAGCAACAACAAAACGATCCGTGATGGCCAGTAGGCCCATCATCATTGGAAAACTGACCAGCGCAATCATCGAGATGCTACTAAGATACAGCTGCTTGCTACGTCGTTTGTCGTCTTGGATTCTTGACAAAGCGGGAAACATTACACTCGACAGAACGGCACTGATCTGGGACACAGGCAGCCGCATGATACCGTACGCTCTTGTGTAAAGACCCAGCATTCCAGCTTCAAAGAATTTCCCTATGAGCAAGTTGTCGGCGTTTCGAATCCAATAGTTAAAAACCCTAAAACCTGTCAGATTGAGACTGAAACTCAGCAGCTCCGATATTGCTGAACTGTGAAAAATCAGGTGCGGACGCCAATTGGAAATCCACCACAGCGTTGCAACTGTGACTGTAGACGTGACCAACGTCTGCCACACCAGGCTCCAGACCCCATAACCCGCTAGGGCCAAGACGGTTGCCACCCCTCCCCCCACAATGATCGCAGCGACGTGGACCTGGGCCAGTGAGCGGAAATTCATCTTGCGCCCTAGAATCGAGCGTTGTACCACGTACAATGGCGTGATTAAGAAATTCAAGCCAACTACTCGGGTTACGTAGATCAGTGCGGGCTCGTTGTAGAATCTAGCGATAAAAGGGGCCACGACCATGACCAGGGTGGTCAGAAACAAGCCCGAAGTCAGGTTAACCCAGAAAATCGATGAGTAGTGCTTCTCTTCAATTCTCTTGTGTTGGATCAATGCTGCGCCGAAACCTTGCTCGCTAACCAGGGTGGCGAATCCCGTAAAGGCCAGGGTCATCGCCAGTAGCCCGAAATCTTCAGGTGTTAGGAGGCGGGCCAGAACGACGGAGACCGCAAACCTCACGATTTGGTTGACGATCTGAGCCCCAGTAGTCCAACCAATCCCTGCTAAGGTTTTGTCACGGAATTTGGACATGGTTGCCGTGTCGGATCCGGCTCCGTTGATTCATGAAGGGGTTGCCCAATTTGATTCGTATCAGCCAGTTGGACCTTAACACCTGTCACTGACCTCAATACCAACACTGTGTCAACCTGTGCTATGAAAGCGGTAGAATCCAGGTGGTCAAACACCCAGAAGGGGCTGGAGATGCACCTGCACATAGTGCTTGACCGCTTCCTCCAGGGGGGTGAAGGGTCGGTCATAGCCAACGGACCTGAGCCGACGGTCATCGGCCTGGGTGAAGTATTGGTACCTGCTCCGCAGGGTTTCAGGCATGTCGATAAACTTGATGCTGGCCTCGCGACCCATGGCGGTAAAGAGGGCCGTGACGAGATCCTTCCAGGTGCGGGCGTTTCCCGTGCCGCAGTTGAATAGACCAGAGACCTCCTGATGGTCGTGAAAGAAGAGCGTTACCTCTACGGCATCCTTCACATAGACGAAATCGCGTTGCTGCTCTCCGTCCGCGTAGTCGTTTCTATATGACTTGAATAGCTCCACTGTTCCAGTGGAAAGGATCTGATTGTAGGCTTTGTGGATTACCGAGCGCATGTCTCCTTTGTGGTCTTCGAAGGGGCCGAACACATTAAAATACTTGAGCCCTACGATTCGATCGAAGAGCCCGTTCCTCAGAGCCCATAGATCGAAGAGCTGCTTCGAGAAGCCGTACATATTCAGCGGTCTGTATGCGGGGGTCTTCTCATCTTCGTCCGAATAGCCCAGAGTGCCGTCGCCGTATGTCGCCGCACTTGAGGCGTAGATCAGGCGGACATCGTTGGAAAGACACCATTCGCACAGCTCTCGTGTATATCTGTAGTTGTTGTCGAGAAGATAATCTGCATCCTCTTCCGTGGTCGAGCTGCAGGCCCCCAGGTGGAAGACGGTTTCCAGCTCGTCAAACGAGTACTCGCCTATCAGATCCCGAAAATCCTCTATGCCCATGACATCTTCGAATGCCAGGCCCGCCAGGTTTTTCCACTTCTCGCCAGAACCAAGGCTATCGACGATGAGGATGTCCTCAATGCTGCGCTGGTTGAGCTCCGCCACCACGTTTCTGCCGATGAAGCCAGCGCCCCCGGTGACGATGAATCGGACGGACATATCGGTTCACTGAAGGGGATTCAGCGGGATCACCCTTTGTTTTCTCCAAATACAGCCAGAATCTTTTTGATGATGCCGCTGGTGGACAGCCCTTTTACCAACGGAGCCAACACCACCTGGCCTCCGTTAGCCTCTACCACGTCACGTCCGCTCACGTAGTGGGACCAATCTTCGGCTTTCACCAGGACATCTGGGAGCAGAGTTGATATCAGGTCGTGGGGCTTGTCCTCGTCGAACAGGACCACGTAGTCGACACACTCCAGCGCCGCCAACATCCGTGAGCGGTGAGATTCGTTGATAATGGGCCTATTCTTTCCCTTGATGGAGTGTATCGAAGTGTCGGAATTGAGCCCCACGATGAGGACGTCTCCCAGACGTCGGGCCTGATCCAGATAGGTGGTGTGACCGGCATGAAGAATGTCGAAGGTGCCGTTGGTGAAGACCACGGTCTGATCTGCCTCGCGCAGCCGCAGACACTCGGTTTTCATTTGCTGTCGACCAAGTAACTTGGAATCAGGGGTCCGCACGTTTCGTCGCGCCGCGCCTTCTTCATTCATTTTAGCCAGACTATTCTACACCGCGGGATTCCAGAAGAAGATGTTATTGATGTCATGGAGCCTGAAGCGCTAGAGAGGGTAGGGGGCGAGTGAGATTGTGCTGCCGACCGGTCGCTCCTCGGAAACTGGCCTCATATTGCTGACGATTCAAGTCGCTCGCGGCTCTGTAGGCTGCAGCTGTTTCCGGTACTGTTCACTGCTCACTTCTTCACTGCTCACTATTCAAGTTTCAGATAAGTCCACTCAGGCAAGCAGATCCCGGAGCACATTTCCATGGACATCGGTAAGGCGCATGTCGCGTCCACCGTAGGCGAAGGTCAGTCTTTCATGATCGAGGCCCAGTTGGTGAAGAATCGTAGCGTGCAGATCATGGACGTGAACCTTGTCCTGGATGGCGAAATAGCCGTACTCATCGGTTGCACCGTAGCTGAGGCCTCCCTTGAAACCCCCTCCTGCCAGCCACATGGTGAAGCCGTAGGGGTTGTGATCCCTTCCCACCCTTTCTTTCTCCAACCCGATTTGCGCCGTTGGAGTTCGACCGAACTCTCCGCCCCACAGGACCAGGGTTTCCTCCAGCATGCCCAGTCCCTTGAGATCCTTAATCAATCCCGCAATCGGCTTGTCGGTAGCTCGGGCGTTGACGCGATGGCCCTCTTCGAGATCCCGGTGTTGATCCCAGCGATCCTGCCCTTTTCTCCTGGGTGTGAGCAGCTCGATGAATCGAACCCCGCGCTGGACCATTCTTCGGGCCAGCAGACAGGAGCGTCCGAATTCTTCGGTATCGGGCTCGTCCAGTCCGTAAAGCTTCCGGGTGGTTTCTGGTTCACCCGAAAGGTCCAGCAGGTCCGGTACCTCCATTTGCATCCGGAAGGCCAGTTCGTAGTTGGCGATGGTAGCTTCCACCTGTGTGTTCGGACCCAGCCGATCGATGGTGCCACGGTTTAGTTTCGCGAGTAGATCCAGTTTGCTTCGCTGTAGCCTAGGGGAGGGTTCTGCCGGTTCGAGATCGGCTATTGGGTGTTCGCCGGCTCGGAACACGGTGCCCTGGTAGGACGCGGGGAGGAAGCCATTTCCGAACACGTCGGCGCCGCCGGGTGGAATGAGTCCGTTCTCCAGGACGATAAAACCGGGCAGGTTCCTGGATTCGCTTCCCAGGCCGTAGGTTACCCAGGAACCCACGCTGGGCCGCCCCTGAAAACCCGAGCCCGTGTGCATGAAGTAGTTGGCCGCCGTATGCTCCGAATGGTCTGCGACCATAGAACGGACAATGGTGAGATCGTCCACACAGGTGGCCACGTGAGGGAACAACTCACTCACCGGCGCTCCACACTCGCCGTACTGTTGGAACTCGAAGGGGGATGCCAGGACCTGGTCGCTGATGTTGAAGACGGTCGTCGGTGTCTTCATCGAGATCGGCTGCAGATGCTCCCGGGTCAGCCGGGGCTCGAAGGGGGATGGGGTCGAAGGTGTCCATCTGCGAGGGTCCGCCATCCATGAACAAGAAAATGACCGACTTCACTGGCGCAGGATGATGCGGCCTGCGTACGCTGAGGGGATCCGCCGAGCGAGAAGAAGTGGATCCCAGGCCCGAGTCGGAGAGCATTGCCAGCAGGGCCAGGCCTCCGAAGCCATTTGCGCTTCGGAAGAGCCATTCCCTCCTACTCATCGTGCTGGTCAGAATATCGAGCTGGTTTCGAGGCATCATTCCGATTACACGCCCATTATTGAACAAAAATGAACTCTGTCGAATTCAAGAGCACATGACCCAAATCGCTCCAGGCTGCCAGCCTGGCTTCGTGGGGAGTTACATCTTGCTGGTGAAGCGAATTCTGATCTTTCAAAAAGGATTCGGTGTCGATGACCTCCTGGGGCGTAGGAGGCCGGCCCAGAGCCGAGAGAAACATTCCTGCGATCTTCTCGGAGGTTGCCCGGGGTGAAGACGACAACCCGATTCCCCAGGACCTGGCGTGCGCTCGAACAAAGGCGTTGTTCATCATGATCAAGGCTTGCGAAGGGACGGTAGAGGTTCCTCTTCCCCCAAGGGTAGAGGTGGGTAATGGATAGTCGAATGCCAGGAACATGGGGGTCAGGAAATTTCTGCGGACCTGAATGTAGATGCTCCGACGTCCTTCTCCCAGCAAGGGTCCAGACTTCGGCCGGCCTCTTCCTTGCTGGTGCTCGGTGACATGAGGCGTCACGCTGGGTCTAAAGTGCCGGGGATCCAACTGACCCGAAACCGCGAGGACAGAGTCTCTGATCGCCTCCGCTTCAAGCCGCCGTATGGGCATATGGTGAAGTAACTTGTTCCCAGGATCGATTTTCCTGGCGGTTCCATCAACGCGGCCCGACATCTGATAGGTACTGCTCAGCAGAAGTATCCGATGTAGGGACTTGATCGACCAGCCACTGTCGATGAAGCGGCTAGCCAGATAGTCCAGGAGGTCGGGGTGAGTTGGCCGTTCACCGGTTTTCCCGAAGTTGTCCGGAGAATCAACAATGCCTTGGCTGAAGTGATGTTTCCACACCCGGTTGACCAGGACCCGGGCCGTCAGGGGGTTGGCGGGGTCGGTCACCCACTGCGCCAGCTCGAGGCGACCGCTGCCTTGAATAACGCTTAGTCGATCGCCTTTTGCCAGGGCTCGAAGATTTCGCCGCGGCACCTCCTCGCCCAGATTTTTGTGGTCGCCGCGCGTATGGATCCTGACATTGTGAGGGCCGTGGTCTCGTGCCACGATGGCAAAAACCGATTCCGGGATTTCGTTCTCTGCCCTGGACCTGGCGGCAGCCAACAATTGGACCTGACGGAGCTGGGTGGAGTCCAAGAGGTATGCCGCATCCTCCATGCGCTTGAAGGGAAAAATCGATCGAATCAGCCAGTGGGTATCCCGATCGGGAGTGCCGGACTCCCGGAAGAAGCGGAAGGTCTCTTGGTAGGCCTGGACCAGAGATCGTAGTGAGCTCAGGGCGGATCGGTTCAGAAGTTCGAGGATATGGCGATTGGGAGACGACGAGATCTTCGGTGTCTCTCCCGAATCGGAAAACACGATTTTGTCAACGACGATATGCCCGGTCGGGTCCCGGTCGACAAGTTCGAAATAGCAACTTCTGTTGAGGTCGACCGATAGTCGATGGGACTGCCATTCAAAATAGCCGCTGCCTGAGGGCTTGAAATGCACGCCCTTGTATCTGCTGTTGACCAGGCTAAGGCGCAGCTTCGCCTCTTCTTTGTCCCCCTTCTCCTTGGTTCCGGCCAACCTCACGTGAAGCCAACGCTTGGTAGTCTCGAAATAATTGGAGGTCAGACTTCCAGTAAGTCGATTCGTCCCCCCTCCGAAAGAACTGGCCAGACCAAAGCCTCGAGTGCCGCTCAAGCGCTGATTCGGAGCAGCAAAGCGCCTGGGTAGCAGCCCGAAGGCCTGGCCGGACCTTCTCCACTCCACATGGGAGGACTCTGCGAAGTCATCGAAGATCTCTTCCCCTTGGAAGCTGCTCCCTTCTTCCCCCGAGTCCGAGGAGATGCTCTTGTTCGCCTGAGCCAGGTTCTCCCGGGCTTTGGCGAAAGCCTGCTCGAAACTGTCGCCCTCTGCCATGGACGTCAAAACCGCCCCTATGGGATAGAACACGTGATCAGGTTCGGACGCGGCCTTCTGCAGATATTCGACCCAGGCACGAATCAATTTGGGCTGGGTAGCGACGGGCGAAGAGGGTTCGCCCTTTCGGGTCAGGATATCTCCGGCTGCGGTCAAGAGGTCATCGCCAAGCCGATCGACCAACCCGGTCACCGCCGGTTTCAGCAGGAGCTGTAGCTTTGAGTTCAAAGCCTCGATCTTGCTGTGAGCCGAAGCGATCTGTTGAGTCTGGCCTGGGGAATCCAGGACCTCCTCCGCGTAATCGGTGCTGTGCAGGATCCCAGCAATTGAGTAATAGTCGGCGGTGGGAATGGGATCGAACTTGTGGTCGTGGCAGCGGGCGCAGGCCAGCGTCAGCCCCAGCATCGCCTTACCTAAAACGTCCAGCTGATTGTCTACCTCATCCGCCCGGGATTTGACCGGATCGGTGGGGCTGTTGAGAACCTCCCCGAACCAGAAATGGGTAGTGCCTATAGGGGAAGCCCAATAGTCACCGTCAGGGCTCAGGCGCCGATCAGAGATCAGGTCGCCGGCAATCTGCTCGGTCAGGAAACGGTCATAGGGAAGATCTGAGTTGAAAGCACGGATTACATAGTCTCGATAACGCCAGGCGTCCAGCTTTCGGTTGTCGTACTCGTGTCCATTGGTTTCGGCAAACCGAACCAGATCGAGCCAGTGCCTTGCCCAACGCTCACCGTAGTGGGGAGAGGCCAGCAGTCGCTCGACGACTTTGGTATAGGCCTGAGGGGATTCGTCAGCCAGGAAGTCTTTAATCTCTCCAGGGGTGGGGGGCAACCCGATAAGGCTGAAGGTGACGCGCCGCAGCAGATCCCGTTTTTTAGCGGGCGGCGCTGGAGTCAGGTTTTTCTCATGCAGACGAGCCAGCACGAAACGGTCGATGGGGGATTGGCTCCACTCCTGGTCATGCACTTTTGGGAGGGGAGGTTTCCGGATGGGCTGCAGAGACCAGAAGGCATGGGCTGGTTCCAGATCGGTTTCCCGATCCATGTCGGTTGCCGCGATGGGATCCGAACCGCGTGGGTCCGGCGCGCCCATCCGGATCCACCGTTCGAAGTCTGCTATCTGCTCGTCCGAGAGCTTTCCTGTCGGCGGCATCTGTAAGTCGGGATCCCGGTAGCTGATCGCCCTGATAAGCAGGCTATCGTCCGGTTTTCCAGGTAGGATTGCAGGGCCACGGCTGCCCCCTTTTCGGAGTCCGTCTCCTCGATCGAGCCGTAGGCCAGACCCCGTTGTCTCCGCTTGCGCCCCGTGGCAGAGATAGCAATGTTCGGCCAGGACCGGCCGGACCCGAGTTTCGAAAAACTCGACCTCTTGCGGTGAGATTTCAGCCCCAAGCAACTGAGATCCGAAGCACGCCAGAGCACCGGTCAACAGCAGCTCCAGCAATGAACCCCCGAGCACTTTACAACGGAGCAGGCGATCCCGAATCATGGTTTCCCTAAACCAGCAAAACTGTTACAACGGGCCGCACTCCCCTAGCTCACGGTTGAGGTTTCAGCCCTAGTTTCGAAAAGAAGGGTCCTTCTGGTCCATCAACCGGACCAGGGCGTCAAACTCGAGCTGCCCCACGTCGGCCGCGTGTTGGGCGAACTGAGCCATTTGTTTTGCGGAACGCTCCAGCACAGCCTCGGACGGAGTGACCAGAGGCTGCCCACAAGCCATGGCGTCGAGCTGAACCTGACAGGCACTTTCCAGCCGATACATGTGAAGGAAAGCTTCTGCCACGCTTTGACCTACCGTGATCAAACCATGATTGCGCAAGATGATGGCGTTGGCAGAACCGATATCCTGAGCCAATTTCTCGCGCTCCTCCAGGAACAATTGCGAGCCCTCGTACTCATGGTAGGCGATCTGCTGATAGAAGCTGCTGGCGTTCATGCTGATCGGCAATAGTCCACATTCCAAAGCCGCCACGGCCATCCCGGAGCGGGTGTGAGTGTGCATGACGCAGTGTGCGTTTTCGCGGTGTTCATGGACTGCACTGTGGATGACGAAACCGGCAGGGTTGAACGAGTGGTGAGTGGGCTCGACCACCTCACCATCCAGGTCGATCTTGACCAGGCTGGAGGCGGTGACCTCATCGTAGCGGAGTCCATAGGGATTGATGAGGAAATGGTGCTCAGGCCCCGGAACACGCAGGGAGAGGTGCCCGTAGATCAATTCGCACCAGCCCAGATGGTCGACGATTCGGTAGGCAGCGGCAAGCTGAACTCGGAGATCCCACTCTCCCTGGTTCTGCTCGGTGCTTTCGGCCGCCTTTACGCTTGGTGTGGATGTCATGGTTGGTCCTTTCAGGTCTCTTGATGATAGAGACTTTTTTGGCCGCCGTCCCTCGGAGCCGACGGCGCGAGAAAAATAGGACTTCGGCCTGGAGACCAAAGCTACGTTCAGATAAGTGGGGCCCCCCAGCAGTGCTGGCCCCCATTCGAGAACGGAACTTTACGGGGTCAACAGAGATCTTGCTGTTGTCCGGCTCTCTCCTCGAAACTTGGGCTCATCTTGCAGACAAGTCAAGTCGTTCGCGGCTCTGTTGCCCGCAGCTGTTTCCGGTACTGTTCACTATTCAAGTTTCAGACGAGTTCCTTGATCGGTACGCCCGTCGTGTCGTCGATAGAGTTGGCGATTTTCAGGGGACGGCCAACCGGGTGCATGATCTCCTTGGTCCAATCGATTCCCAAGGCTTTGTAGAGAGTGGCAAAAAGGTCCCCGATTGTGACCATCCGATCCTTCACATAGGCTCCGCGCTCGTCGCTTTCGCCCACCACCAACCCGCCAGGGATTCCGCCTCCACCCAATACCAATGACCAACAATGGGGCCAGTGATCCCGTCCTCCCGCCGGATTGATGTCAGGTGTTCGACCGAACTCTCCGGTGGCGATCACGATGGTAGACGAGAGTAGGCCCCGGGAGTCCAGATCCTCCAGCAGCGTCGAGAGCACCCGGTCCGTGCCCGGAACCAGGACGTCGCGATGCTGCTCATCATTGTCCCCATGGGTGTCCCAGTCTCTTCCGGTTTCCTCCCGCTTGTAGTCGACCACCGTGACGAATCGGCTGCCGGCCTCGACGAGTCGCCGGGCAATCAGTGCGCTCTGTCCCACTTTGTCCCGGCCGTAGGCGTCTTTCAACTTCTCAGGTTCACGGGAGAGATCGAATGCCTCGCGCACAGCGGGAGAAAGTATCATCTCCAGCGCTTGCCGTTGGAATTCATCCAGGTCGGAGTGCTCGGCGCTGAGCACCTGCTCCCGATACAAGGAATCGACTAGCCTGGCGGCGTCACGGCGACTCCCCAGCCGCTCCACGCTGACCGACTCCGGCAGGCTGAGGTCAGGCACCTTGAAGTCTTTCTGGCTGGGATCGGGCAACTCCATGGGGTCGTACCGGGCTCCCAACATATGCGCTCGAAAGTACCGTACGAAACTCGGGCCGATGCTGGGCACCATGACGTGGGGCGGGATCCCGTTCCGCTGGGATAGTTCGTTTGAGACCATGGAACCGAGAGATGGAAAGTTCATCGCTGGGCTGGGACGATGCCCGGTGAGGAAATAGTGGTGCGCGAGTCCGTGGTTGTTCTCCTCGGTCTTCATGCTGCGAATGATGGACAATTTGTCCATATGGCGAGACATTCTTGGCAGCAGCTCTGAGATCTGGATGCCGGGAACGTTGGTCGAGATAGCCTTGAAGTTGCTGTTACTCTTGGGATCCCAGGTGTCGACCTGGCTGGGCCCACCGTTCAACCACAGCAGAATGACTGACTGAGCCTTGGGGGAGACTCCCTTGGCGGGGCTGGCCAAGGCCTGCTGGAGCCGCAGATACCTGCTCAACGACAGACCCAGAAACCCCAGGGAACCGACCCTCAATAGGGCGCGCCGCGTGCAACCGGTTCGGCTCCCGCCGGTTGAAGTCTGGTTTGGGATACTCAGATTCGTTGTCATTCTTGGACCTCAGTGATTCTCAGAGAACTCGCGCGAGCTCAAAAGGGCCCAGAGCAGATCTTCGGCCGCCTCCTTGCGCGGCCGACTCTGGAACATTGTCTCATGTCCGGCCAGTTCTCCAGGAATTGGAAAGCGCGCCAGGGTCGCCAGGTGCAGTCGTTCGATTATCTCCCGATTGCTGATGGTACCTTCAACCGTCCGCGAAAGAAAACCACCCTCTTTTGAGAGCTTCTGGTTAAAGGTCGCACCGGCGAACATGTGAAGCGCTTGTCCCAGGCTGGGCTTGCCACTTGGCTCAGGAACCACGTCTCGCTGCGGCGTTCCGAAGATGTCCAAAAAGGAGGACTCTTTGGGGAAGCGCAGCTCTATGGCCTTGGTCCCTATCGGCAACTTGCCAAAAACTTCAGGTACTCCGGTCACCTGGGAGATCGCGTCCAGGAGCACCGCCGGCTCAAGAGGACGTGGCAGTGCATGGGAGTAGTTGATCCGGTCTTGTCGGTTGCTTGGATTCGTTTTGCTGGATAGTTGGTAGGTTTGCGAAGTCACGATCAGACGCATCAATTGCTTCAGGTCGTATTCCTGTGCACGGAGGCTGCTGGCCAATGCCTCCAGGAGTTCGGGATGAGTCGGCGGGTTACCCAGGCGAAAATCGTCGACGGGGTCGACCAGGCCGCGGCCAAAGAAGTAGCTCCAGATTCGGTTTGCGGCGGCCTCGGCGAAGTAGGGATGGGACGTCATCCATCGGGCCAGTTCCATCCGTGGGTCTTGCCGACGATCGTTGGGCAAGAGCGTTCCGTCCAGGAAGGCTGGCGAAACCAGTCGGTTATCGCGTGGGTGAATTACCTCGCGGAACCTCAAGTCGGGGTCGTTCTCGACGTAGTCTAGCTCGTGTCCATTGGTATCATCGAAGACCACGTTATCGTGGTTCCATCCGGTGTTGGTCATTCGGCCGAAAAAGGCGGCGAGTCCCCAGTACTGGTTCTGCGTCCAGCGATCGGAGGGATGGTTGTGGCACTGGGCACAGTCCATACGGCGACCCATGAAGACTCGGAGCGTCTCGTTGAGTATTTGTTCTACAGGGTTGGGTTTGTTGGTACCGACCATGTGCTTGTGGGCCGGTCCACCGTAGCCCTGAACCGCAATCGCTTCGCGCGCCATTTGATCGTAGGGTTTGTTGGTGGCGACGCTCTGCCGGACCCACTCCCAGAAGGGCAAAATCCAACCGTATTCGCCGCGTACCCGAAATAGATCGGAGAAGCGGAAGACCCAGAAATCGACGAACTCGGGCGAATCGAGCAACGTATCGATAAGCTTTTCGCGTTTCCCGGGGTCGGTATTGTCGACGAATTCGCGTACCCGGTGGGGTGGGGGAAGGGTGCCGGTCAGGTCCAGGCAGACCCGTCGCAGAAACTCGTGGTCACTCGATTGTTCGGAGGGATGAATCCGGAGTCGTTGCAGCTTCTGGAAAACGTATTCGTCAATGAGATTTCTGCGAGTCATCGCCGGGTAGTCGGCGGCCAACTGGGCCCGCACCCCTACCCGCACGTAGGCGAATCTGCCAACCCAGCGGAGAATGACAGCCGTCTCTCCCTGCTGTCGTGCTTCGACGACGCCTTCCGGGGTCACCTCTGCGACTGCGGAATCCAGAGGTTGGTACCGGACTTCCCGGGTGATGTCTTCGCTCCGATCGGCAAACCTGGCGACTACCTCGAGTCTGCGGGTCTGGCCGGGTTCGATCACGATCTCGGCTGGAGAGGCCTCGATCCTCTGGAGGTTCGGACCTATGGGGTCACCATAGGGTGCCCCCGCGCGCACCCAATCCAGGATGGTCTCGTACTCGGCAGTGTCGGTGGAGAAACGCAGCCCGCCTCCGTGAGGCAGACTTGCAGTGGGTTTGAGCAGCAGGAGACTCTGCTCCGGCTCCTGCAGGTTGACCCGGGGGGCAATGGGCGGAAGCGCCTCGGGGCTGAGTACCTGATAGGTCCCGCCTTTGACAATCCAGCGGTAGTCGTCGCCTGGATTGAGGCCATCGAGGGAGAGCTTCATCCCTCCTCGTCCCTTGACTCCGCCGTGGCAGTTGCTAGCGTTGCAGCCGTGTTTGGTAAGGATACTGACGACGTGGCGCTCGAAGCTCGGAGATTTCTCGGGCAAGGACTCACGTGCGAAAGAGGTAGCGGATAGGAGAATCAAGATAGCAATCCAGAACATCATCGGGACTTGTCCCTTTCTGCTACCTGGGTTTCATTCATTTCCCTTGTCAGGAAGATGGTTTGAGCCGGTAGGGCATCGCCGATCCTCCCCTCCAAGATTGGTCGGGCCACTAGTGTTATCGGTTGTGGCAAGGTCGTGGCCGGGACATCGTTGCTCGCCATGAACATGATAGCCAGCGAACTTTGTCGGGGGAAGTGGCGCTCCCGGTGAAGCTGACCGCCCCGCTTTCCAGAGGGGCGACGACTCTTATCCCCAGCCCTCAGGGCGGGGGCGGCGCCCACTCCGGGCGGCAGATTCTCGATGCTCAACGCCACGTCACCCTCAAAACCCTCCTCCAGCTCCACCGCGACTCCGACGCTCTTGCTCTCGCCCGAAGCCAGATGGATTCGGTCGACCTTTTCGGCCACTACCTTCCCCACATGGGGCACTTGTGGGCGCACAAGCAGCCGATAGCTGAACTTCTCGCCTCCTACACGCGAGGTCAGATCACGCACCTGGATGAGGTAGTCGCCGGCTGAATCAAATGCATAGAGAATCTTCGGGACCAGGGTCTTGATCCAATCATCCCCATCGCCACCGAGCTCGCGATAGATATTACTGGCAAGTTCCCTCCCATCTAGATCAAATACCGCGAACCGCGGATTGAAGAACGGGGGTGGCAGGTAAGGGGTCTCGATCTCGATCGCCAGCCGATCTCCGGACCTGGCCTGGAACCGGAACCAGTCGACGTCCTCGGCCACGTCGATGGCGCCCTGCAAAATCGCCGGGACCCTAATGTCCAGCGCTCTAGTTTCAAGGTCATTGGGTTCCTCTTCGGTTGAGACCTTGATCAGGCCAGGCGAAGGGGCAGGAGCAACACTTCGGGTCCAAAGCAGATCGAGTCGGTTGGGCTCCAGCGGATCATCGAAACCGCGTCCGGACCATGCCACGCTACTATCCATATGAGCCGAAAAGAGAGGCCCCCAACGCTCTTGCTCCGGTCTCTGGGAGCGATCAACCTCGAAGATTCTCAGCTGGTAGGAATAGTCCGGACCACTCTGGCCGCCGATTGTGTCCACCCTGGCCAGGTAACGTCCCGCCTCTTCGAATACCCGTTGAACTCGGGGGAGGCGATGCGACGTGATTTGATCGGACTCTCCGGGTGGCGGGCGCCACAGGTCAGTCACTTCAAGCCGAACACCCCGATCGAGGTCGAACCAACTTCCCCCCGGTCTGAAGAGAACCAGCTGGGGGTCGCCGAGTGTGGTTAGATCCGGGAAATAGGTGGTCCGTACCTCCAGTTGGAGTAGTTGGTCTGCCTCGGCATCGAAGGAGTAGAAGTCGACTTCCCCAGATTCCGCCAGCCTGGCATTCACAAGCGCTGGAAGCTGTAGATGCTGGGCTTTTGCGATACGCGAGTGGGGTTGATCTGTTTCCAGGGTTACAGGTTCGGAACTGACCAGCAACAGGAGTGTGCCGGTGACCCCTGAGGGCGTAACCAACCGCATCTCGTGTGCTCCCAACCGTGCAGTGGCAGCGATGGAGACTCGCAGTCGCAGCTGGTAGAGCTTCTTTTCAGGCTTCTCGGCGTCCGCTGGTAGTGGCGGGTAGGGTGCTTCCTCGTCCCCTTCTGGCTCGAGTTCTTTGATCTTCTCTATTTCTGCCGAGACTTCCTGACAATCGAACCAGACGCGATACGCGGCACCAAGGTTCTCACCGCGTACAGTGGCGATGATGTGAGAACCCTGGGTACCTCCCAATGGGAAAATTGATTTGAGCTCGGGCGGAGCCTTCTCAGGTGTCGACGCTTTGGTCCAGCCGATTGAAGCAGGGAATAACCCAGCCACCACCAAGGCGCAGAGAAGAGCGAAATTTTTCAGCACGGTCCAGATAACGATCCCTCTTAGCGGAGTTTACTTCAACAGATAAGAGAGCGTCCAGGCGGTGGTCCCGGAGACGCACTGATCCCCCCGCGGGATCGACCATTCACTGCACTAGCTACCAACCGCCTCTATCAAGGCCGGTGAAACCCCGCAGGCAACGGCCGTGTCCACCAACTGGCCCCAGGTGTTGTCGTCCAGATCGATGCCTTCCGACATTCGTTTCTCGCGCATGCGTGCTTCCACTTCGCCCGGAACCAGGACTTCGCCCTCCGGATCTGTTGGCCGTGACGTTTTGACGAAATCCACGTAGCGTTGGACCTCCTGTGCGAACGAGTCGCCGGATTGGGCAGCCGTCGGATTCAGGAAAATCGATAGCATGCCCTGTTCCAGTCGCTTGACTCCTTCTCGGCTGCAGCCATTACCCGTGACGGCTCCGGCCAGCAGTTCGGCCACCAGGCACAACCCGTAGCCCTTGTGCCCACCGAAAGGGAGGATCGCTCCCGAAGGCGGACCGTAGAAGTCGTTTGGATCGTTGGTGGGCTGGCCCTTCGCGTCTATTATGGTGTTGTCCGGTACCGGTAATCCTTTGTTACGTGCGACCTTCAATTTCCCCTCTGCCGAGGCGGCGGCGGCGATGTCGAAGAGAATCGGACTGTCACCTTCGACAGGAATACCCACGACTACCGGGTTCACAGAGAGCCGACGATCGATCCCCCCCGCCGGCACCACGTGCATCCCAAGACCACTTGTGGTGACGAAGTGTATCGAGATCAGTCCGGCTTTCACCGACATCTCCGCCCAGTGTCCGATGCGTCCGAGATGGCCACAGTTGCGTACACCAATCATGGCCACACCCTGTTTGCGGCATTTCTCGATTCCCAGGTCCACGACCTGCTTGCCCAATGCCTGTCCATATCCCTGTCCACCGTCCGCGAAAGCCATGGTTTCGGTTTCGAAGTAGACCTCAATCTTCCGATTGGGGACCACCTTTCCATCGCGTTGCCACTCGACATAGATCGGAGTTCGTATGACACCGTGGGAATCGTGTCCAGCCAGATTTGCCTCGACCAGGTGGTCACTGAGGCTGTGGGCTTCTTCGGGGCTGGAGCCCGTAGATGTGAAGATGGCGGAGACGAGTTGTTTTAGCTCTTCAGATTTGGCTTTGATCATGTCGGTTCCTGTAGTTCGAAAGGCTGCGCGCGCTCCTGATTCACCTGCTCGGGTTGCTCGAGTTAAAAGACAGACTGGGCAGGACCTCTTCCTTCAACAGCTTCATCGAGTGCAGCCACGGCTCCTTTGGCTCCCACTCATGTCCCATCGCCAAGAGCACTCCGAAGCCTCCCAGGTCCTCATAGAGCTGTTCCAACTGCTCGGCCACATCGTCGGGACCGCCCACCAGCCAGACGTTGTCCATCAAGTATTCGAGTGTCACATCAGAGTCCGGCATATCAGGATCGGTTTTCATCAGGTCGAGCATCTTGCATTTCGGCAGCAGGTGAAGAAAGTAGTCGCGACAATCCCGACCCAGGGTTCCCTCGAGTGCCATTCTCCTGGCCTCCTCGGTCGAATCCGCCACGAATATGTTTCGCGCAACCCGCCATTGGGCTCGGTCGGCAGTCCTACCGTTCTTTTTGGCTCCATCTTCTACAGCCTCCCAATGGGATTTGAGGATTCGCGTCGGCACGATGTTGATGCTCATGGGAATCCAGCCGCGTTCCCCTGCACGCGCCAGCGTGCCTGATTTGACCGACACCCCGGCTACTCCGATGGGTGGATGAGGTTTCTGATAGGGTGCGAGATGAAAATCAATCCCGATTGTCGAATCCGGCTCGGGGACGGTGAACTCCCAATATTTGTGCTTGTAGAGTCCGGGACGGGGATCACTCCACAATTCGAGGATCAGGTCGACGGCATCCCGTGTCATTCCGCGCTGCTCACCCTCCTTGGGATCGAAGCCGAAGACCTCGAAATCTCCGGGGAAGCCTCCCGAGCCGACCCCCCAATGGAATCGCCCGTGGCACATGTGGTCCAATTGGGCGATGCGGCAGGCCAGGACAAAGGGATTGTGGTTCGGCATACAGTTGACGCCAATGCCCAGGATGATGTTTCGGGTTTGGGGAATTGCGCTGGCCAACAGCAGATCGGGAGCGGGTATGTTCTCCCAGACGCTGGTGAAGTGCTCTCCCAACCAGGCCTCCTGAAAACCCAATTCGTCCAGGGTAATGATCTGCTCCAGATCGCTTTCCAAGGTCCAGGTAAAGTCCGACCCTGGCGGGTGCAGCGGCATCGTGAAGTATCCGAGTTTCATGGAATTTCCTTTTTCAAAAACTAAGGACCCAAGCTCTTCTTCGATCAGGGTACCTCAGAGCCGCATCGTTTATAAAGACCCCTGGGCTGGGGTGGACTCTTTGCTGGTTGTCGTCTTGCTGATCGTAATCGCGCTGCTGTCACTGCGGCTCTGGCACTTCCATTTCGATGACGCCGCCATCACCTACCGGATTGCGGAGAACCTGGCCGAAGGCCATGGCTGGGTCTTTAACCCGGGCGAAAGAACCAACGCCTCGACATCGGTCCTCTGGACTTTACTCCTGGCAGCCGGTAGCTGGGTGTTGGGTAAGGCGCCAGCGGCGGCTCATCTTCTCGATACAGCGGCTTGGCTGGGATGCGGAGTGCTGCTTTATGGGCTAGCTCGTCATTGGATGTTCTCCACCGTAGCCTTTCTGACCACACTGCTTTTCGTGTCCGATCCGATCTTCGGTCTCTCCACCGGGCTTGAGCTGCACCTCTTGATCTTCTGGGCCCTGTTGGCGCTCCGAGCGGAGAGTAAGAACCAACCGACAATGCTGGGTGTTGCACTGGGACTCATGGGGTTGACTCGCCCGGATGCGCTCCTGCTAGGCGGAGTGCTCTTGTTCCATCACGGGCTTAGAAACCGGTGCCTGCCCTGGCGGGCAATACTCATCGTCCTGATCCTGTTCAGTCCTTGGCTGCTGTTCTCTGCCGTCTATTTCGGCTCCCTCGTGCCGAACACCCTTGCTGCCAAGATGGCCCAGGGTAGCTCCGGTGGCTGGCAGACCACATTGCCGGGCGCCTTTTCGCCACTGCCCCTTTTCGTTAGAGGCGTGATGAAAGTCTTTTCAGACGTATACCACCCGATCTTCCTGGGGCTCGGGCTGCCACTTGCGCTCGCAGGGTTTTTTCTGATGGCTGCTCGCGCCCAACCCAGTGGGAAGCTGGGAGGTGCGGGAACACGGCCAGATGCTCAGGGATACCGGCTAGCCCTCGTGATTCCGGTCTGGGGTGCCCTGCACCTGGTCGCCTACTCGAGCTTGGGTGTCCCGGCCTACCATTGGTACGCGCTACCCGTGGTGCTCTCGATCATCTTCTGCTTGGGTGGAATACTCCAGCGGAGTCTGGAAGGCCCCGTTTTGACCCGGCGAATTCTCACCCCTGTAGCGGGTTTCGTGGCTCTCCTGGGAATTGGCTGGAACCTCTATCACTATTCGATTCTTGACCCGCCAGAGCCTCGGGCTGTGGCCTATCGCACCGTTGCCGATTGGATCGTCAGCGAAACCCCAGAAGACTGGACTGTGGCCGCCGCCGAGATTGGCACCCTGGGCTATCATTCGCGGCGCACGATCATCGACATGGGCGGGTTGCTCCACCAGCAGGTCGACGAGCTGGGTGCTGGAAAACTAGGCTGGTGGATGCAGAAACGTCCAGATCTGGTTCTGCTCCACACACCGGCCTGGTCACTCGAAGCCGCTGCTGAGTCCGGATCGGCGGACCCGAGCTATCAGCTTCTGAAGCAGTTCCATTTCGATGACTATCGGACTCTGCGTCTCTTCGAGCGGACAGAGAGTGTTCGCTGACTCGAAACGAACTGGGCATTTGGCTGATCTCATCGTCACCAGGACATAACACTAGGCTTCCATGCTCGGGAACTTCTTTCGCAAGTGGGGCCAGGATAAGAGACGTTGCCTTTGGTTCGTGGTTGTCCCAGAATCATCCGACATGCCAGCTAGCCGTATTCGTTACCGAGTGGTTGCCGTCACTACCCTGATGTCGGTTCTGCTCTATCTCGACCGCTTCTGCATTTCCTTTGCCGAAGTCTTCATCAAGGAAGATCTCGGCCTTACGGATACCCAGGTGGGGTGGATGTTGAGCGCGTTCTTCTGGACCTATGCCCTGGGTCAGGTTCCCTGCGGGTGGTTGGCTGATAGGTTCGGTGCTCGACTGATGCTTACCATCTACATCCTCCTGTGGTCCGTTTTCACGGGTTTGACAGGGGCGGCGGGCGTCTTCAGCGCACTGCTGGCGATGCGATTTGGATTCGGCATAGGTCAGGCGGGAGCTTATCCAACCAGCGCCAATCTGGTCAGCAAATGGATCCCCTTCTCGGGTCGCGGATCGGCGAGTAGCATCATCGCATTCGGCGGAAGGATGGGTGGGGCGTTGGCGCCGCTGCTCACCGCGTTGCTCATCGTGCAATTTGTTCCCCAGTCGACGTCCTCGCTCATTCAGGCAAGCGATCTGCTCGACGTTCCACGTCTCTGCTATGAGATGCGATACGGAAGAGGTCCTTCCGATTCATCTGAGCAGGGCGGCAAAAGGGATCTTGCGGCTCGAACCGGTAAAGAGCTGCTTGCCCGGTTCTCAGAGGAAGCGTCCGTATTGGTCGAAGGAGGAGCGATTGCCTATGAGCGGTTACTCAAGAAGACGGCGGCGCCCCCTGCTGGTCAGGAATCGCCTGAAGGACAGTCGATAGCTGCTACCAATGCTTCCGTAATTGCCGCTGCACTGAGCGAACAGATGAAACAACACGACCTGTTCGCGGTCGAGGACACCAAGGGGCTTCCTCTATCTCGTGAAGCCAAGTCGCTGTTGCAGGCGGAGCACCGACAGCTCGGAGACCCCCAGATCCAACGACTCAATCGCCTGATCCTGGAGACAATCTATCCGGAGTCGATCAAGAAGGTCTACGGGGGCGGCTGGCGTTACGTCATGCTCTGCTATGGAGTAGTCGGTTTCTTCATCGCCCTCTGGTTCTGGTGGGTTGTTCGCGACCGCCCTGAGGATCATCAAGCATGCAACTCCGGAGAGATCGAGTTGATCCAGAGTGGCCGGCCGGTTGGCGCCAGTAGTCCTGGGGGCGCGGTCGGTCGAGTGCCCATCAACCGACTACTGACCAGTGCCAGCATGTGGCTCAACTGCTTGATGCAGTGGTGCACCAACGTTGGGTGGGTCTTTCTCGTCACCTGGCTGCCCCGCTACCTGGCGACCGTGCACCAGGTACCGGTGGAACAGCGGGGCTTGATGGCCTTCATTCCACTGGTCGTGGGCTGGGCGGGGATGCTCCTGGGAGGGAGGCTCACCGATTTCATGGTCAAGCCGCTGGGACTTCGTTGGGGAAGGGCTCTACCCATATCCCTTTCGAGGCTCTTGGCGATGTCAGCCTACCTGGTCTGTCTTTTTGAGCCTTCGCCGTGGATGGCCGTGGCCGCCTTTTCGGTGGTCGCGTTTGCCACCGATATGGGGACTGGCTCTGTCTGGGCATTCATGCAGGATGTCGGTGGACGTTACGTCGGATCCGTGCTCGGTTGGGGCAACATGTGGGGTAATCTGGGTGCCGCCGTGACCCCACCTCTCCTGATCTGGATCGTCTCGAGCAGTGCAGAATGGGAACTGCCGGAGATGTTGGCGTGGATCGTCGGTGAGGGAATCAACCGGAACTGGAATCTAGCCTTTCTCACCTGCGCGACGGCGTTTCTGATTGGGGGAATCGCGGCGCTCGGGATGAATGCGTCCGTCCCGGTAATCCCTGAAGACGAAACCGAAAGCCCTCCAGTTTAATGATCAGAATATCCCTGCGGCGACGCAGTAGACCAGCGCTGAGAAATGCGGGCTAAAGTTGCTCGTGGGTGAGGCCGAAGAAGCCAATGAGAACTCATGCAGGAACACGGCCTTCAGGACTACTCGCCTCCGCCCTCGGCCGGTCTACGCCTGGAGGCAATCCGAAGCGCCGTATCGTCCCATCTGGATCGCGACTCGCTCGAGCTGCCCCTTATGCCAGCCGTTGCGGGTCGGGTTCTGTCCCTGGCCCGCAGTCAAGACACTCGCGCAGCTGAGCTTGCGCGGGTAATCCATTCCGACCAGTCCCTGGTAAGTCATGTGCTGAAGGTTGCGAACTCCGCGGCCTATGGTTGGAACGCACAGATCGTTTCCCTGCAGCAGGCGGTGGCTCGGTTGGGATTCGATCGGATCGCCGAGATTGCGCTGGCAGTCGCGGTCGGAGGTCGCCTTTTTCAGCTTGAGGGAAGAAAGGCCGAACTCCAGAAACTCTGGAACCATTCGGTGGCCGCAGCCTTCTGCGCCCAGGAGACCGCCCGCCTGCTGCGGTTTAATGCTGAGACGGCGTTCTTGTGCGGTCTGCTCCACGATATTGGTAAGCCGGTCGTCTTAGAGGGCATCCAGGCCGTTGAGAAGTCGCTGGGCTGGGAACTCCAAGCTGAGATTGCCCCTCTCCTCATGGAGGAGTTCGGGAGCAGTGTCGGGTTCCGGTTAACCCGGGAGTGGGGACTACCGCAACAGGTGCAGGAAGCGATCGCCTTCAGGGATTGCTATGGGGAGGCCGCCCAATATCCGGATGAGGCCAAGATAGCGTGCGTCGCCGATCTGCTCTCGGATCATCTGCTCGATGAGACCCCTGACGAAGATGTGCTGAGGGCTCATCCGGTGTTCGTGGACCTGAATCTCTATCCGGACGATGTGAACTCCCTGCTTTCCAAGAAAGAATCGGTTCTGGAAGCCGTCGAGTCGATGGAGCTATGAATTCCTCAAACCACTACGACATTCTGGTCATCGGCAGCGGACCGGCGGGTCAGAAGGCAGCAGTTCAGGGGGCCAAGGCGGGCAAGCGTGTAGCCATCGTCGAGCGTGACCGCGCGGTGGGGGGTTCCTGTGTCCATACTGGTACGATACCGAGCAAAACCCTCAGAGAGAATGCCCTGCAGCTCGACCGATATCAGCGAACCAGCACGATCTTGGAGTGCAAGCTGAAAGAGAATCTCAGGGTGGAACACTTGATCGGGAGGATGCATCAAGTCATCGAGTCCCATGTGGGCTTCTTGAGCAGTCATCTGCAGCGAAACCAGATCGAGCGACATCTGGGCCGCGCACGCTTCGTCTCGGAAGAAGCCGTAGAGGTGATGTCTCCGAGTGGATCGACCCAATGTATCAGCGCCGACAACTTCGTGATTGCGACTGGATCCAGGCCGCGCATCCCCGCTGAGATTCCGGTCGACCACCAATACATCCTGGACAGTGATTCGATACTGTCGATGAACTACCTGCCTGATTCGCTGACGGTTCTGGGCGGCGGCGTTATTGCTAGCGAATATGCCTCGATCTTCCTTCTGTTGGGAGTTCAAGTCACGGTCGTAGATCGATCGGAGCGCCCCCTCAATTTCTTGGATCCTGAAATGACGGAGGAGTTCCTGAAAGGCTTTCGAGAGAGCGGTGGTCGCTATCTGAGCAAGCGACGAATCAGCGAGGTAGGTTGGGACGGGGTCTCAAAGGTGATTGTCGAACTGGCCGATGGAGAGAAGATCGAGAGTGAAAAGATGTTGGTGGCCATAGGGCGTCAGGCTAACCTTGACCGTCTCAATGTAGAAAGTGCCGGTCTTGAGCTGAACTCCCGAGGAGGTCTTGAGGTCGACGGTTACTGCAGAACATCCGTTCCCCACATCTACGCCGTTGGGGATGTTGCCGGCCCTCCCGGGCTGGCGTCCTCGGCAATGGAGCAGGGTCGCCGCGCCGTCCTTCACGCCCTTGGGCTGGGGAAGGACAGCAAAGATGAAGCGATCCCGATGGGCATCTACACGATCCCCGAAATGGCCGCCGTGGGGATCACAGAGCAGCAGGCAGTCGATCGTTTCGGCGGCGCTCTGGTCGGCCGGGCACGATTCGATGAGGTGGCGCGGGGACAGATTTCGGGTCTAACAGTGGGGTTCCTGAAGCTGGTAGCCGACCCCCAGGGTAAACGATTGCTCGGCGTCCACATTGTGGGCGAGGGCGCAACCGAGCTGATCCACCTGGGTCAAATGGGGCTGCTCAATGGCTGTGATATAGATTTCTTCGCCGACAACATCTTCAATTTCCCGACGCTTGCCGAGGCCTACCGAGTTGCCTCTCTGGACGTTGTCAACAAACGTTCCTCGAGCACCCAGATCTCGAGAGCTTCCTGAAAGGACCTGCCAGTCTCCCATTTGTTGAACGCCACACCCTTGCTCTTGCCTTCGCCTTCACACTTGCCTTCGCCTTCACACTTGCCTTTGCCTGTGCCTTTGCCTTCCCGGTTCTCTTCCTGCCTGCAGGCAAGCGATAGGACAAGATCAAGGGGGAAGGCACAGGCGAAGGCAAGTTTGAAGGCGAGGGCAAAGGCAAAGGCAAGGAGGACACGAAACACAAAGCAAGCGGCCTCGAATCCGGCTGAGGTTCTGTCCTGGGTTCTCCTCCCCTGTTGCAGCGATCTGATTGACAGTATCTGGGGTCACTGCTAACTTATGTTTTCAAGCTATGGATTGCCGTGCTTACGTGTCAGCCTGCGCTGTTCTGGTGTCAATGTCCCAGGCCTCATTCGGCTCGGATGCTGCAACCGCCGAGTTCTTCGAAATGCGAATCCGGCCTCTGCTGGCCGAGAACTGCTACGCCTGTCACACCAGTGCTAGAAAAGGGGGCCTCCAGGCGGATTCGGGTGAAGGTCTACGCCGCGGCGGGAACTCCGGACCAGCTGTGTTGCCCGGAAACTCAGCTGGCAGTTTGCTAATTCAGGCTGTTTCCCAGACTCACGAGCGGCTGAGCATGCCTCCTCAGGGAAAGCTGGCCGACAAGCAGGTCGAAGATCTGAAGGCCTGGATTGATGCCGGTGCTGTCTGGCCAGATCCCGAAGAAGACGTTCTTCCCGCGGCCGAGACCGCTAGCCACGTCGTTCCGCCCGAGCAGCGAGCTTTCTGGTCTTTCCAGCCTCTTCAGGAGTCTTCGCCGCCACCGGTTAGAGACCGTAGCTGGCCCAGAGCCCCTATCGATCATTTCATTCTGGCGAAGCTCGAAGAGGAGGGCCTGGAGCCAGTCCCCGCGGCAGTCAAGAGGACCCTGATCCGAAGGGCTAGCTTCGATCTTGTTGGCCTACCCCCATCTCCCGAAGAGGTTGAGGCGTTTCTCGCCGATGATGATTCACACGAGGCCTTCGGCAGGGTGGTCGACCGGCTCCTTGCTTCGCCCCACTACGGAGAGCGGTGGGGACGCTATTGGTTGGACCTGGCTCGCTATTCGGATGGCAGCATCGGAGCGAGGGAAGATACGCCCTATCCCAATGCACACCGTTATCGGGACTGGGTCGTCAAGGCCTTCAATCAGGATTTGCCATACGATCGCTTCATAGAGGCTCAATTGGCGGCTGACCTACTGCCCTCCGAAGAGCAAGTGGAGCTGCTTGCCGGTCTGGGGTTTCTGGTGCTCGCTCCCAGCCAGGACGATCTGGTCGACGTGACGGCGAGGAGTTTCATGGGCCTTACCGTAGGCTGTGCCCGGTGTCACGATCACAAGTACGACCCCATCCCTACCCAGGATTTCTACTCTCTCAAAGGTGTCTTCGCCAGCAGCGAGGTTTGGGAATATCCGCTGGTTGAGGAGCCGATCGTTGAGATCTATAAGAAGGCCGAGGAGAAAGTCTCAGGGCAGAAGGACGCAATCCAGCGATTCATCAAGTCTCAGTCGGAACAGCTAACGGATATTCTACTGGAGCAGACCTCTTCCTATATGGTTGCGGCCTGGAAGGTGATTCGCGATCACCAGCCTTCCGCCGATGCTGCTGCCGAAGAAGCCCAACTCGACTCGGAGGTCGTGGATCGCTGGATCAAGTATCTGGACGAGGCCGAGAAAGAACATCCCTATCTGAAAGACTGGCAAGCGATGTTGGGGCGAGGGGGATCCCTGGAAGAAGCCAGAGATCTGGCGGATCGATTCCAGGAGACTGTCCTCACGACCGACCTTGAAAAGAAGGAGCTGGAAGATCGTAACTACGTCAAGCTGGGAGGTGCCAAGGGGGCCACCGACATGGGTACCCGCCAGTACGCCAATCTTGAGTTCCTCGACCTCCAGAAGTGGTATCTGTGGAGAGACCTGGCAGCGGAGCCACATCCCAGGGGAAGCTTCAAGTTCGAGGGCGGTGTGGTGTACTACGGCTCCGAGGAGGGCCTGGAGATCGATCGCTTTTTGACCGGGGAGTGGAAGAGGCACCTGGCCCGGATGCGGAAGGAGCTCAAGCGACTGGAAGAGGCAGTGCCTGAACCCTATCCCTTCCTGCATGGCTACCGTGATTTGGAGAAGCCCAAGGACCTGCGCATCGCCATCCGTGGTGACGAGGACAGCCTTGGCAAATTAGCCCCCAGGCGATTTCTACACGTCCTCAGCGAAGGGGTGCCTGCAAACTTCAGCCAGGGCAGTGGGCGTCTGGAACTGGCCCAGGCCATCGCCAGTCCGGAGAATCCGTTGACGGCTCGAGTCATGGTCAATCGCGTCTGGCAGCATCATTTCGGGCAGGGAATTGTCCGCACTCCCAGTAATCTAGGCCGGCTGGGAGCGAAGGCAAGCCATCCCGGGCTGCTGGATTATCTGGCGGCACGATTCATTCAGAACGGCTGGTCGATCAAAGCTCTTCACCGGGAGATCATGCTTTCCGCGACCTACAGCTTGAGTTCGCAGCACCGGAAAGACAACGCCGAGAAGGATCCGGACAACCGTCTGCTGTGGCGGGCGAACCTGATCCAGAGGCTCGACGCCGAGGCCCTACGTGACACCATTCTCGCGGTTTCCGGAACGTTGGATCGAACCCTGGGAGGTCCGTCAGTTCCCCTGGACGACGACCATCGCCGCCGTACCCTCTACGCCGTCGTGAGTCGCACCAAACCCAATCCAACCCTTGCGATGTTTGATTTCCCCGACCCCAACACCCACAGCGCCAGACGCGGCATCACAGTCGGTCCCATGCAAAGGCTCTATTTCCTCAACAGCGGTTTCGTGATGAATCAGGCAGCAGCGTTGGCGGAACGTCTGAAAAAGGAGGTTCCCGAAGGGACGCAGCCGCGAATCCAGCGCGCCTATGGCCTCCTCTACGGTCGCCCACCCTCAGCAGCCGAGGTCCAGCTGGGACTGGACTACCTTCGGAAGGGCGAAGAAGCCTGGCCTAAGTACGCCCAGGTTCTCCTCGCCTCCAGTGAGTTCAGCTCGGTCCCGTGAAGTCAAGAAACGGGGTTATTGCCTTCGGTTTGCGCTGAACTTCACCGCAAATCGAAAGGATTCGACCAAGCCTTGGAGCCATCTGGGGCGTGTACCTCAAACCGCACCCAGCGGGAAGCCGGGTGCAGGGTGAAGGTTGCCTTGTCGAAGGTCTCTCCGGGTATCCGGAACTCCCTACCAAAGGTGTCGCTGACTGCGAGGATTCGCTGGGCCTCTGAGCAGGAGATGGTGGCCTCAACCAATTGCCGATCACCATCGGGACTGTCCACGCGGCGCAGACTGATGTCGTGAATCTGGGGACCGGTAGTGCAATAGGTGGCGCCTTTGACCAATGCGTCGACTATAGACTGGGCGCTGCGCTCCTTGACCCGGGCCATGGTCCAGGCTTGGTAGGTGTCTTTCTGATCCTTCTCCAGGGCATGCGAGTCGTCGTTGGCCAGAGCGGGATAGAGCCTATCCTCCTGCTCCATCCAGTCGTTCCAATGGGTACTGGACTCGCCGCGACCCTGACAGCGACAGGTGGTGTTGAAGACTTCGACGCCGGCAAAGCCTTGGAGTGGTAGGACATCCCGCATCACGTTGATTGAGCTCCAGAAAGGATGGGCCAGCCAGACGCAGCCCCCCTGACGCCTCACCTCATCGATCACATGCTGAGGTGGCATGTTGACCGAGTCGATGTCTTCCTGAAGGTTGAGGCAGAGAAAGTGGTGCCGCTGGCCTCCAAATGGATTATCCGGATGCAATTCTGCGCCCTGGATCAGCACCAATCCATCGGGTGCGGAGACACCGCTTGTGCGGGTGATCTTGTAGTGGTCCGAGAGGCAAAGGAAGTCATACCCCTGTTCGCCGTATCCGTCGACCCGCTCCTGCGGAGAAGGTTTTCCATCGGAGTTGGTGGTGTGGGAGTGCAGGTTGCCTTTGACCCAGAAGAACCCATCGTCGTCCTTGAGAGTGAAGGGGCTGACGAGTTCCGGAGGGACATCCTTCTCAGTCTTTTGCATAAACCCCTGAGAGTATACCTGTGTTGGCGTCCGATTTCCGTTTCAAACTCAGCAGATTGCTATTCTTGAATCGTTGCGGTTTCTGATAAAATCCGACAATTGACGACCATGGACAGCTCATCGCGCCCTTCCTTTGAGAAGACCTCCTCGGATCGGCCTACAGGAGGAGGGAAACCCACAGTTGCCCAACCCGGTCGGAGCTGGTTCCCTGTCCTGTTTCTCGCCGTTAGTGTCGTAGGCTTCGCTTTTCTCTTCTGGAAATTCTATCTTACCCCTGAAGCGCCCAAGGTTCCCAAAGCAGACTCGGTCCGGGCGACGCCGGTTCGGGCTGCGCCGGTGATTCGAGGTCTGCTCCAGCTTTCTTCACAGTACCCCGGTGAGCTGGACGCCGATACCAGCGATCTGGCTTCCAAGATCAGCGGCCGCCTCAACACGGTCGAAGTTCGGATCGGTGACAGACTCACGGCGGGGGACGTCGTCGCGGTGGTGGACGACACCGACCTTCAGAACGAGCTCAAAGTGGCCGAGGTCCAGGTCGAGGTCGTAGAGGCAAACAGTCAGCGCGTGGTAGCGCGGCTGCGCGTGGCAGAAGCGGAACTGGTGCGTATGGAGCGTCTCTTTCGAGAACTGCTGATCAGCGCCCAGCAGATCGAATCCGATCGATCCACGGTCCGGGCGCTGGAAGCCGAGCTCAAAGCCATGGCTGCTCAGAAGCGGCAATCGGAGGCCCGGGTCAATCTTCTCTCCCAGCAGATCCAGGAAACCAACGTCCGGGCGCCCTTCTCAGGAACCGTCGGTGAGCGCTACCTGGACCCAGGAACCTTCGTGCAACCCGGAACACCCATCATACGGCTGGTCAAGAGCGGTCCTTTGAGGATTCGATTCTGGGTTCCGGAGGGCCAACTATCTCTGGTTGAGCTTGGACTTACCTTCCAGCTCACCACCCAGATCACCGGATCTCGTACCTTCACCGGGAAGGTGAAGAGGCTTTCGGGCGAAGTCAATCGAAGCAACCGAACCGTGGCCGTCGAGGGCGTGATGGGCGAGAGCACTCTCTCCCTCCGGCCGGGGATGTACGCCCAGGTCCGTGTCGCTGGAGGGACGATCGAGGGAACTATCGTGCCTGGTGCTGCGGTTCTGAAGCGGGTCAACACCCGGGGAGTCGAGGCCCAGGGCGTGTTCATCGCGGCGGAGGATGCGGCTCGCTGGATCCCAGTGGAACTGCTGGGGCGACAGGACGATCGCGTGGCCGTCAAGGGAGATCTTGCAGCGGGGGATCTGGTCCTGGTGTTCGGACATCAGGACCTGGCCGATGGAGCGCGGGTTACCGTAGCCACCTTCGGCTCGGATTAGGGAGTCCAAGGGAGTCAAGCCATGAGTCTAGCCCGGATCGCAGTCGCCCGACCCGTGGGCACCGGCATGCTTTTTCTGTCGGTCGTCGTTCTGGGTTTTATCTCGGTACAGCGTCTGTCCGTAGATCTGATGCCCGCGGTGGACTTTCCCCGCATCTCCATCACGACTCGCTATGAAGGGGTCGCTCCACAAGAAATGGAGACCCTGATCACCCGTCGGTGGAGCAGGCTGTGTCAACCATCGAGGGCCTCGAGAGAATCGAGGCGGTCTCCTCCGAGGGGCTGAGCCGGGTATCGCTGCGCTTCATCTGGGGGGTTGATCTGGACCAGGTCCTGAACGATGTGCGCACCATGCTGGATCGCATCCGAAACCGGCTCCCGGAAGAGGCGGATGCCCCGACGGTCTGGAAGTTCAACCTGTCCGACTATCCGGTGGCGTACCTGGGACTGAGCGGCGGAGGCGATATCCGCCGGTTGCGTTACCTGGCTGAGGAGACGCTGGGCCGCCGGCTGGAGCGGGTCAAGGGGGTAGCAGCGGTCGAGGTCCGAGGAGGACGGGTTCGAGAGATCCAGGTACGGCTGGATGCCAGGCGCCTGGCGTCGCTGGGCATCAGCGCACAGGACGTGAGCCAGGCTCTGGCTCGGGAGAATCGGGATGTCTCCGCGGGAGACATGCTGGACGATCAGCGAGAGGTCATCATTCGGGCTTCGGGTGAGTTCAAGAATCTGGACGACCTGGCCGGCACCGTCGTGACCTACCGCCGAGGCCGACCCATCTACGTGGGTGACCTGGCGGAGGTGGTGGACTCCTTTCAGCAAGTCAGGAGCGAGCTCTGGATCGATGGAGAAGGCGGAATCCGTTTACGGATAGCCAAACAATCCAACGCCAACACGATTGAAGTTGTCGCCGCACTTCGGGAGGAGGTCCAAAGGATCAATCAAGAATTCGAAGGTCGCCTCCATCTTTCCGTGCTCATGGACAGCGCCGATTTCATCAAGAAGTCGGTGTCCAATGTCCAGTCGGGGGCCCTTCTGGGAGCCCTATTAGCCGTGATCATTCTGATGATCTTCCTGCGCGACTGGCGCTCGACCCTCATCATCTCGACCGCCATCCCCATCAGTGTCCTGGCCACCTTTTCCCTCATGTATTTCTACGGATTCACGCTGAACGTGATCTCTTTCGGAGGGCTGGCTCTGGGAATCGGAATGCTGGTCGACAATTCGATCGTGGTCTTGGAGAACATCTACCGCAAGCGAGAGCTGCAGATGGAGCTCAATGAGTCGGCGGTGCAGGGGAGCCGCGAAGTTGCCGCCGCCGTCGTGGCCGGGACCGTGACCACTCTGGCCGTCTTTTTCCCAGTGGTTTTCGTCCCCGGATTCGCGGGCATCTTCTTCAAGGAGATGGCAGTTATCGTCTGCTTTGCACTCTTCTGCTCCCTGACGGTTGCTCTAACCTTGGTACCCATGCTTACGGCCCGAGTTTTCAAGGGTCGGCCCGGCGGGCAAAGCGGCTGGACTCGACGCCTGTATGACCTGGGCGAGCGCAGTCTGGCCGGGCTCGAGAATCTGTACGGGGGCCTGGTTCGCAGGGCCCTTTTCCATCCCTGGGTGACCATCGCGTTCTCAATACTGCTGCTGGCGAGTGCGCTTCTTCTGGTCCCCTCAATCGGATACGAGTTAATGCCCGAGGCCGACGAGGGACGGGTGGATGTGAGGGTGGAGCTCCCCATAGGTACTCCGCTGGAGACGACCAAGGAGGTCGTGCTGGAGATGGAGCGGCGCATTCAGGGCACTCTACAGGAAGGCGAAGTCGAGCACATCATGACCGTAGCGGGACCCGATCGCAGTTGGAGACCCGGCACCTCTAATCAGGGATCTTTGCGGATCACGCTGGTACCCATCGGAGAACGAGAACGATCCAGCAAAGAGATTTCGGCCGCCGTGCGCAAGGCAATTGCCGGCATGCCTGGCTCTGAGAATCGGGTTCGTCTCGGCAGCGGCAACATCCTGGTGCGCGTCATGCGGGGAGGCGAGGACCGGGTCAGCGTGGATATTCGCGGACACGACATGGAAACAGCGGATGCGCTGGCGCTTGAAGCAGCTCGCATGATGAGAGAGATACCTGGAGTTGCTGACGCTACCATTGACCGGGAACCGGGGAAGATGGAGCGCGTGGTTTATGCCGACCGAGAACGCCTGGCCCAGCTGGGTCTAGGAGGAGCGGACGTGGCCGAGGCGGTGGAACACTACATACTGGGAAAGGTGACTACCCGCTTTCGAGAGGGTGGCTACGAGTATGATATCCGCGTCCAACTGCGTCCCGACGACCGGGTTCACATCCAACAGCTCCCTGAACTTCCGATTGTTGCCTCAAACGGTGAGCTGGTACCTCTTTCATCGGTGGCACGGATCGTTCTGACCGAGGGCCCAACCTCTATTTCACGAGAGAATCAGGAACGGATCGTGAAGGTCAACGCCGGCCTCGGTGACCGTGCCCTGGGAGATGTTGTGGCCGATCTGCAGGAGGGACTCAAGAGCATCGCCGTGCCCGAGGGTTTTACCCTGGCTATCGGTGGAGAATACGAGGAGCAGCAGAGAATATTCTGGGATCTTCTGATAGGTCTTCTGATTGCCGTTTTTCTGGTCTACGCCGTGATGGCGATGCAGTTCGAGTCCTTTCTGCATCCGCTGGTGATCATGACGGCGGTACCTTTCGGTTTCATCGGGGTGGCTCTCTCCCTCTATCTAACGGGAACCACCCTGAACATGAATTCCTTTCTGGGTTCCATCGTCCTGGTTGGCGTCATGGTCAACAACTCGATCGTGCTGGTGGACTACGTCAACCTGCTGCGTCGCGAGCACGGATTCGGGCTCCACGAGGCCCTGGTGGAAGGAGCGCGGCGCAGACTGCGTCCGGTGGTCATGACCACGACAACCACGATTCTCGCCATGCTTCCCCTGGCAATGGGAGTGGGAGAGGGGGCCGAGCTGCAGGCTCCGTTGGCACGGGTCATCGTAGGTGGGCTCACAACATCCACTCTGATCACGCTGGCCTTCGTCCCCTGTCTGTATTTTGTCGTCGAACGCCGCCGTCAGGCTCACCGAGTGAATGAACTGGATGAGATTCCCCAGGGGGCGGCGACGGCCGATTGAGTTCCAGGTGACGATCTGTAAACAGCACAATCTGCCCCACGTTCAACAAAAGTTTCCCGCTGTAGCTTTGGCCTCCAGGCCGAAGTTCTTCCTGTCGAGCCGGTCGCTCGACGGACGGCGGCCTGGAGCCCACCGCTACGTCAGGGCGATCTTGCTTGTTTTGGTCGCCTTCTCTCCCACCGTTGTCACCGTAGGGGCCGGTCAGGGCAAGGACTCTGGTTTCAAGACTCCAGAGCGTGCGGCCATATACGCCTATGGGTACCATGGACGCGTCTACCACCTCGATCCGGGTCCTCACCTCTTCGTGGACTGGAGATACGTCAACCCTGGACACACCCGCTATACCTACCAGGGAAAGCGGATTGAGCGAGATCGACCCGAAGCCTATTCATCGGATATCAACCCAGAAATCGATGTCACGCCGGTAGATATCCCGTCGGGAATCCGGCTCGAGCGAGTTCCCGCCACCAAGCTGGGTCCGATCATCACCAACGACAAGCCCTGGGAGTTCTTCACCCCCTACGTCAATCTGATCCATTATCAGGGGAAGTACCTGCTCTTCTACAACACGACCACCTTCCGCAGAGGCCGGGGGCTCCGAGGGCTACATGGTGTGTTATGCCGAGTCTACTGATGGGGTGAACTACACCAAGCCTTCCCTGGGGCAGATCGAGTTCGAGGGAAGCAAGGCCAACAACATCGTCCTGGGACCCGGAGTCTGCAAGTATGGGATCCATGGTCCAGCCATCTTCGTCGATCCTCACGCGGTCCCAGCCGAGCGCTTCAAGGCCTTGTATCAGGCGGCAGCCGACCAGGAAACGGTGGAGCGACTTCGTGCCCTGCGGCCGGAATCGGTCACGGTCGCTGCCAAGGATGGGACCGGGATCATGGCCGCGGTTTCCCCCGACGGAATTCGCTGGCGCGAGCTGGCCGAACCGGTAATGGGCCACGTCAGCGACACCGGAACTACCGCCTACTGGGATGAGAGTTTGCAGCGCTATGTGGGTTACTTCCGCATGGGGGTGATGGGAAGACGCATGATCGGCCGGGCCGAGACCTCCGACTTTCGCCGCTGGCCCCATCCGGAGATGATCCTGTTACCGAATGCCCAAGATCCGCCCTGGGTTGATTACTACACGAACGGAAGATCGATGTATCCAGGTACCCGCACCATGCACCTGATGTTCCCCATGATCTACCATCGGAACACCGACACCAGTGTCATGCGAGTCGCCAGCAGCATGGAGGGCCGTGTCTGGAATTTCCTTCCGGGCGGTCCGGCTCTGGAGCCCGGCCGTGAAGGTGAGTTCGACGGCGGCTGTATCTTTCCGGGGGCAGGTCTGGCGGAGATCTCCGGCGACCGTGTCGTCCTGCCCTACAGCGGCTTCGCCGTGCCCCACAAGTTTCCCCGCCTGGGTCCGCTGGGAGAGATCGCTCTTGCAGTCTGGCCCAAACAGCGTCTGGGCGCACTCGTCGCTGATGAAGAAGGCTCCTTCGTGACCCACTCGTTGACCAGCCAGGGAGATCGCCTCTGGCTCAACTTCGAAACCCGTCGCGGCGGATCGATTGCCATCGAAGTAGAAGGAGTTGAGGGTCGGAGCCCGAGCGACTGCGACCCCCTGTTCGGCGACCAGCTGCTAAAGCAGGTCACCTGGAAGGGCCAGCCGAGCCTGGGGGTGAAGCCGGGAGAGCTATTCCGTCTGAGGTTCCACCTTCGTAGTGCGAAACTCTACTCTTTCGAAATCGCTGAAAAGTGAGTAGTTCCGCGCCAGCGAACTAGCGACGCCTGAACGAATAGATCAGGGCATCGGGATCACGGGCCAGGAATCCACTCCCAGATCGCTCGATGATCGTGAAGCTGATCGCCCTCTGTCCCGTAGTCGGGATCAAGACGAGACGCTCTGCGCTGGCATCGAAGGTCCAGGTACCGGACGACCCCAGGTTGGTGGCGATCGCTTGCAGACTACCCGTAGCTTGCGAGATCTTGTAGCTGTTCCCGGGGCTATTCAGGTCGAGATACATGCTGCCTGAGAGCGAAGTAGTCACCGTGGCCATCCCCTGCAAGGCCTCTGCCATATCTGTAATGGCTCCGAACATTTCCTCTTCGGTTGTCCGGGCGGGCTTTGTATCTTCTGCTTCAGCTGGTGTCTTCTCGCCGCGGGCAGCAGCCGACGCACCGCCGCGGACGTTTACCTCCCAACTCCCCGCGAGCGGACCCTCTGCGATGGGTTCCGGCGCCTCGATCGACGGCGAGTCGCCGAACCACCCCAACCAGAGACCCAACGAAAGAACAAAGACACTGATCAAGACCAGCGCACCAACGCCCACCATCCAACCCCTTCGAGCAGAAGAGGGCTTCGGATCTTTACCTAGAATCCTCGCGATTCGATCGACGTCGTGATCGAAATGGGTGTGGGTAAGCTGGACCGCTTGCTGGCGCGCCAAGGCGGAGATCTCCTCCGGCAGCTCTTCGGCCTTGAGGTTTCCGGCCCCCGGGACGATCACTGGAACCACTCGGATTCCACCCGCCAGAGCAGCGAGGATTTCCCTGCGCACGAAATCATCGGGGTCATCCAGCCGGCGTCGACCCTGCTCGTCGGCCGTCGTTGTCCACTGCTTACCGATCAGGACCAGCAGCACTGAGGATGAACGGACGGCCTGCTCTATCTTTGCCGCAAAGTCCTCACCCGGTGCGATCCCAGGGACATCCATGAAGACGGCGCCTGGAAAGAGGGCAGTCAGGCGATCGTACAAGCGCCCGGCGTAGCCCGCGTCGTCGTCTCTGCGATAGCTGAGAAAAATACTAACGCCCATCAGCTCGGGACCCATCCGGCAAAGTACTGTGGGGCCCACCTGCGAGCGAGGTACGTGATCTTGTTGGAGTAGGCTCCATGGGGTGGCAGTATCTCGCCATTGATCCAGGCTTCCGCGCCGACCAGGTCGGGGAACTCCATTACCCAGGCCCGGTGCCAATCGGGCTGGGGATCGATGAGTTGGAAAGCCTCCAGTTGCATCATGCGATGCTCCCGGGCAATCCCCTTCATCAAATCGACATGTTCCTGGTCGCCTCGGAGGCTGGGATCGATCGCCTGGGATCCCGGCAGCCATCGTCCGAACAGGAGCACGACGATACTGCTGAGATCAACCTCCAGAGAAGGCACCTGGTGGGGATCAGTCTGCGGTTTCGCAGCGGGCGAGGGACGAGGATGTGTCACCCAGGTTGAGAAGACCTCGGGGCGGAACGGACGCGATAGATAGTATTCGTAGAATCCGTAAAGACCGTAGGGAGGAGCCATCTCGGCGTCGATCCAGGCTTCGGCTCCTTCCAGGGTGGGGAACTCGATGATCCAGAATCGTTCCCACCGCTCCTGCGGCGCAATCAGGCGGAACCCTTCCATGCGCTTCATTCGATGTTGGCGCGCCACGGACAGCATCAGGTCCACATGCTCCTGCTCGTGTGCTTTGCGCTGGGAAGGGGTGAGACGATGCCAGGTAGGTAGTCGGCCTCCTTTGAAGAGGACAACTATGTTGGATTCTGTTTGGGTCATGATTCCTCTTTTCTAGACAGAAGATACAAGAAAATCCCAAGGTACAAGATACAAGATACAAACAAATCTCAAATTCCAAGCACCAAGGTACAAACAAGGTCCACGTTCCACCTAAGAATGCCCGAGTCTCCACACGGATTTCTTGACCCTTGCTCTTTGATTGGCTCGTGGATTTCCTGGAAGTTGCGTTATTTAGGTTGGGTTATATGGTTTTGTATGATCTCGAGGAGAGAACGTTTCAGTTTGCAAAACGGGTTCGGATATTTGTCAGGATTGTTCCGATGACTGCTGCGAATGAGGAAGACTGTAGACAGCTTGTCAGGGCCTCCGGGTCGGTGGGTGCCAACTACCGAGAAGCGAACGACGCCTTGGGCAAAAAAGACTTTCTGATGCGGATAAGAATCAGTCGTAAGGAAGCAAAGGAAAGTGCCTACTGGCTCAAACTGATCTCTGAAACCAATACATTGGAGAACCACGCTGAAAGTGAACATCTCTTCCGGGAGGCGACAGAACTGGTCAAGATCCTATCTTCAATAGCACAAGGATCCTCTGCACGACCAAAATAGGCGGTTCCCTATTGGTCCCAGTGACCCTTTATCTCACTACGGTGAAAAATCCCAAGGTACAAGGTACAAGATACAAACAAATCTCAAATTCCAAGCGTCAAGAAATCCGTGTAGAGACTCGGGCATTCTGAGGTGGAACCTGGACCTTGTTTGTACCTTGGTGCTTGGAATTTGAGATTTGTTTGTATCTTGTACCTTGGGATTTTCTTACCTCTTATTGCCTCTTCTTGCCTCCACACTCCAACGATACCCCCTTAAGCACGGGAGAGTTCCCCCCATCTGGTGTAGTGAGAACAGCCCGATACTGAAGCCAAGGTACTGATGCCAGTTGTTTGGTCAAACTGCGGCCGGACTGCCGGAAATAGGATCCGGCGCCAGACGGACCCGTCCATTCCCGATTGCTCAGCGTTTTCTCCGTTTCCGCTCCTCTCACTTGAAAGCGGACGCCGGTGCCAAGTGGAGTGTCTGCTTCCCAGTGAAGCTTGACCTCTGGAGATGGGGACTTCGACATCGGAGGTGAGATGTATTCTTCTTCCAGCCGGCGGGTATAGACGTTTCCAGGTTCCAGGATAGTCGACATGTGAGTGGCGGTGGTAGGTAACTGGGTTCTGCGATCGATACTGTATCCCTCGGCACCGCCCCAGTAGATATAGGCACCGAAGTCGTGTCGTCCGTTCACGATGTGGTTGTGGACTACGATCTCAAGATAGCCATCCTGATTCAGATCCAGGATCTGAATGCCACACGAGGATTCGGCGGGTAGATCGGTTCTCCTATTTTCCTGGAAGTCTCCGTCCTCGCCACCCCAGTAGAGGAAGATCGGAAGCGACCGGTTCATCCCATCGCTGTAGTTTCCGAATACCAGATCCAGCGAGCCGTCCCGATTGAGATCGCCTATCCCAGTCTCGATGTTGGAGTATCCCAGAAGTCGCACTGGAGGCCGCGCCAGAAAACCCTGTGGAGATCCATAGTAGAGGTAGGATTCGGCTCGCTTCGACTTATGTTTCAGGCTGAAGCTACCGCTGAAGATCAGGTCGAGCCAGCCGTCATCGTCCAGGTCGGCTACTCGAGAGGTAACGGAGGCATCCGTCTTCAAGACCAGGGGTTCCCTCTCCCCGAATCCTTTGGCGCTGCCCCAGAGGATGCTGGCGCGACTGCTGATGGAGGCGTTGATCATGTCCAGAAAACCGTCCCGGTCCAGGTCCGCCAGGGTCGGATGAACGGTCGCCTCGGGGAGCGGGAACTCCTTTCGGTGCTCGGCATCGAAGCGGCACTACCCCAGTAGATGACCCCGAAATCACTCTGATTGGGTCTCCGTTTGGAGTAGAGCAGATCCAGATACCCGTCCCGGTTCAGGTCGGCCACCCGGCCACCCAGGAGGGTTCTTCCGGTCTCCAGCCGGGTGCGTCGCTTTTCGTCGTAGCCGTCCGGACCACCCCAGCAGATCACCGACATGAGGACCAGATCGGGATATCCGTCATCGTTCAGATCCGCACTCGTGACCTGTCCATCTCCCACATTCCTGAGGCCGGTCATGGAAGCAGCCGAGTAGTGCGCGTGTGGGTTCCCCCAGAAGATCAGAGCTGTCTGAGGATCAGGGTAGGCGCCGCTGAGGTGATTCATTAGCGCAATATCAAGTTTGCCGTCCCTGTCCACGTCCCCGGCGGCCACTGAGAGAGGACCGAACCCCTGGATCTCGGACCGCAGATAGGGGGCGTAGCCGTCGGGACTGCCCCAATAGATGTAAGAGGGAACGTCGTGACCTTGTTCGTCCTGGTGGTTGGCGAAGACGATGTCCGTTCTACCATCAGCGTTGAAATCGCCGAGGGCCAGTCCGACGGCTCCCAGCGTAGGGAGACTCGTAGACTTGTCACGGACGAATCCTGCTTGCGATCCCCAGAAGACAATCGAGTCTTCCTTGTTACTCGCCACTGCCAGATCTACTGCGCCGTCGCCATTCAGGTCGGCTGCTGCTGCGTCCTGAGCAGCGGATATGGGCAGATTGATGGCGCTATCGAGGGAGGCATTCTCTTTCTGCCCCGGCAAAATCAGAGAGTGGTCCCCTTCCAGTGCCAGAAAGAGCTCGGCTGCTCGATCTCCGTTCAGATCGAGAGTGCGTAGACCTATGGCGCCCTCTTGCTTCAGGGTTACCCGCTTTTCGAGCGGGAATCCGCCAGTTTGACCATAGTAGATAGAGAGAGTGGAGCTCTGGTCCCGAGGAGCGTTGATGAAGGCGAGGTCGGCGGAGCCGTCCCCATTGAAGTCGCCGGCCGCGACGTCCAGGGCATTGTGTGTCGGAATCGACTGGCGTCGGTCGGGACTGAACCCTTGGGCTCCTCCCCAATAGATGTAGGACTCCCGATTGTCTCGGGGCCCGAAGCGGGGCTCCCACTCGTAGTCTCCCCGATTGGCGAAGATCAGATCGAGATAGCCATCGGCGTTGAGGTCGGCAACATCCAGTCCATGGGCGAAGAATGTTGGCAGCTCTGTGCGCCGGCTCTGGCTAAAACCGGGACCGCCCCAGTAAATGTAGGCGTTCAGCTCATGGCTGTAGTTGTGTATGAGATTGACGAAGACCAGATCGAGCCAGCCATCTCGATTCAAGTCGGCCAGACGGCTCTTGCCCCCTCCCAGGGTTGGAAGTCTTTGGACCTGATCCTCGGCGTCCAGGATCCCCTCCAACAGGGAGAAGCGAGGATGCTCCCGCCAAAGCGGCGGAAACAGGGACGAAAATCCTCCCCGGTCATTCAGATAGACCAGGGCGTCGGGTGTCTCGGAGCGCGAGTTTTCGTCCTGGGTGAACACCAGGTCCGGGAATCCGTCCCGATTCAGATCCCAGCGATGAATCATCTGCACGTGACCGGCAGCCGAAACGTAGGTATTCCTGCCGCTATCGCCGAAGGTCCCCTGGGAGAAGTCTGAAAACCCTGAGTGGCGGATCCAGACCGTGGATTCGGCGCAGAAGAGATTCTGCTGGAGACCGGAGATTGTTGCCCAGATTACCGCGACACGAAGTAGCGTGGTGCGTATGGAGAAAAATTGCACTTTCGTCCTTTCGTTCTGTTTTTCTTACCACAATCTGGTTATGCACTTAACTCCGGAAAAAGTCACCACCTCCTAGTAAAAAAGGTGAGAGACAGGAGGTGAGTGGATATACGAAAAGATGAATTTGTTGGAGTTTCAAGAGCGTTTTGCCACAGAAGAAGCTTGTCTGAGTTACCTGATGCAGAAACGCTGGCCGGAAGGATTTGTCTGTCCCCGTTGTGGGGGTCAAGGAGGCTACTGGTTGCAGCACCGGCGATTGATGGAGTGTCGCCAATGCCGGTATCAGGCTTCTTCCACCGCCGGGACGATTTTCCACAAGACGCGGGTGCCCCTGAGATATTGGTTTTGGACCATCTTCTTGATGAGCCGTTGCAAAGCGGGCTACTCGATGAAGGGACTGCAGAAGCTGCTGGGAATCGGAAGCTATCGGACGGTCTGGATGATGGGACATAAGATCCGACAAGCCATGGCCAAACGTAATGACTGCTACCAATTAAGTCACCTGGTGGAGCTGGATGACTCTTTCTTTGGAGGCCGACGACGAGGGAGAAATCGTCGGGGTCGCAAGCGAGGACGAGGGACCGAAGGCAAGGCCAAAGTTCTGGCCGCGGTGGAGATAACGAAAGCCGGGGGGCCGAGGTTTCTAAGTCTGGATGTGGTCGATGACATAACCAGCGACAATGTGAAGCGGGTCGCCTGGGCGAGGATCGACCCCGGAGCTCAGATCCGAAGCGACGCCTATCACGCGTTTGTCGGTTTAGCTCAAGCCGGCTACCAGCATGAACGCGTCCGGCTCGAGTGGGTGGGGATGGGTTTTGAACAGTTCCCATGGGTTCACACCCTCATTTCCAACTGCAAGACTCAGCTCCAAGGGACTCAGAAAGCGGTCAGCCTCAAGCACCTTCAACGTTACCTGGCTGAGTTTTGTTACCGTTTCAATCGTCGTTTCTGGGAATCCGAGCTCTTCGACCGTCTCCTGACAGCCTGTTCGCTCTATCCCACCGTCACCTATCCGGAGTTAAGTGCATAACCAGATTCAACAATGACACACCAAAGGCGACGCTTGCCCTGGCAGGTCGAATTATTGGGCCTGTGAAGCTCCTCGCCTCTCAGTTCCCGGAAAACTGATCAGTACCGGAAACAGCAGAAACCAACAGAGCCGCGCGCGACTTGACAGATCTGCAATCAGAGGCCAAGTTCCGAGGAGAAAGCGGACAGCAGTATAATTCTGAGAATTGAGTTCTTGGAGCCTTTGGGCAAAGTCGGCCTTTTTCAGCGCGTGCCGAGATAGAGGAGAAGACATCATGCTTGAAGAGCTTCGAGGAAAGGTTCAGACCGTCACCGGACCCATCGAACCAGACGAGTTGGGCGTGACCCTGATTCACGAGCACCTGTATTTCGATCTGACCTGCTACTACCAGGAGCCCCAGGATGGAAAGGGAAAGCGTCTCACCCGGGAGGAACTGACCCTCGGCAACCTGTTCTGGGTGAAGCAGAACACCATGAACTCCTGGCCCAATCTACGCTCCTACGACGACGATATCATTGCCTCCGAGGTGGAGATCTACCGAGATCTGGGAGGGCGGTCCATCGTGGACTGCACCATCAACGGCATCGCTCCCAATCCCGCCGGTTTGAAGAGGATGTCCGAACGCACCGGAGCCAACGTCATCGCCGGTAGCGGCTACTACATCTACCCTTCGCATCCGCCAGACATGGATTCCAAGACGCTCGAGGATATCGAGGAGGAAATCGTCCAGAACGTGACCGAGGGCATTGACGGTGTCCGCTCCGGACTCATCGGTGAAATCGGCGCCTCCTGGCCGCTGCATCCCAACGAAGAGAAGACATTCAGGGCCGCTGCCCGAGCTCACCTGAGAACCGGGGCTCCCATCTCGATCCATCCCGGCCACGATCACGATTCACCCCTCGCCCTTATAGATCTCATGAAAGGGGAGGGAGTCGATCCCAACCGAATCATCATGAGCCATATCGAGAATCGGTATCGCGAAAGCAGGGATTCCTACAAGCGGCTGGCTGACACCGGTTGCATGCTTGGATTCGACACCTTCGGTCGCGACATGTACTTTGCCGGTGCCGGCCGCCAGCATCCCTCTGACGAGATGAGGATCGATATCATCTCCGGATTGGTCGCCGACGGCTATACCAGTTCGGTGACAGTGGCCCAGGATTGCTGCTTCCAGTGCGATCTGGTCCACTACGGCGGTTACGGCTACGGGCACATCCTTGAGAACATTCTCCCCAGACTCAAGAACAGGGGCGTCAGCGAGGAGGCGATCCAGGAGATCCTGGTGGCGAACCCGAAGCGGATCCTGCCCTTCAGAGATTCGAGTTAGTCTCTCGCCCACTAGTTTTGCCGGACGCGACTTACCGGAAACGCAGAGAGAACAGGTCAGCGTCCTTCATGATGAGCCGCAGCCTTACCGGCTTGCCCGCCAGACGGCGCAGTGGTTTGTCGGAGGTGGCCTTGGCGTGACTTCTGCTCCAGACCACCTGGTGCTCGATCTCGTCTCCCCAGATGAGCGGCGATTCCTCGAGGGCGAAGCCGGGCAGGGGGTTGCCGTCGGCATCCTGGATCTCCATCCGAATACTGCCCGCCGCCGAGGTGGCGAAGTTCAGCAGCAGGTTTTCTCCTTCGAAGGTGAGCGGCTTGCTGATCCATTCTCCGCCTGAGTATCCCGCGTGGAGCGATACGAACCCATCGGTCCGAAGCACCATCCTTTCCAAGTAGTTAGAGGGAAAGGTGTAGTCGCGCTGCAGGAAGAGAGAGATTTCGTCGGGCTGGAGGGACAGTAGACCCCAGGCCGGGGTGTTGGTGCGGTGGACCCAGTTGCGCACTCCGAGTCCGGGACGAATGAAGGCTTCCCGGAATCGGTTCCAGTGAACCCCGTCCCGGCTCGACATGAAGACGGCATCGGAGCATCCGCTGCCGAAGCCCTGTGTAAAGGGCTCCATGGTTTTCCAGGGAAGGAAGCGTCGGGGGAAGGCGAGATAGATGTGGGGAGCCCGGAAGTAGGGCCAGGTCGCATTGGTGTAGAGGTGCTCCAGCGGAGCGTCGCCGAAATCCCCCCACTGACCCGTTGTCCAGTTCCTGAAATCCCTCGAGGTAGACGTCCTGATGGTTCGCACGCCGTTGGCGAAGTCTCGGTAGACACAGACGTAGTGTTCGTTGAGCGTATCCCAGAAAGCCAGGTTGGGAGAGTCGAAGGCGCCGTCGGTGAGGATGGGCTCCTCCTGCATCTGCTTCCAGTGGATTCCATCAGGCGAAGTGAAGGCAAACAGCCCGCCCCGGTCCGGTCCCACTGCTTTGTAACGTTCCTCATCAGGCGCGGCAGGATTGGTGTCCTTGACGACCATGAAAGAGGCCGATCCGGTCCCCATCCAGACGATGTTGTTCTCCTTGGAACCCTCGAATTCGATGAGCCCCAGAGTGGGTCGGGTCCAGTGGATGCCATCCCGACTCTCGGCGTAGCAGGCCGTGTGAGGATGTTCGGCGACGACGACCTCGCCCGGCTTCAGGATCGACTCCAAGGCATATCCGGCATGAGAGCTGCCACGGTAGTACATTCGGAAGAGATCGCCATCCTGGAAGACAACGGCTTCACTGCCGCTGGTAACCCCCTCCCAGGGCTTGTCGAATACCATCGCCTTTCCAGCGGACCGGGGAGAGTGGAGCTTCAACTCCAGCCCCTCCATCGAATCGGTGAGGTAGTCGTCGACGAACAGCTCCAATCTGGAACCAAGTTCCAAGATCGAAGCGGAGGACTCTGCATCGTGGTGCTCAGAGGGCGCGGCGGCGACGGAGATCAGAGCCAGGGAGATCAGTGTCAAGAGGGTCCGTAGGTTCCAGTGCTTCATAGTGTCTAGTTCCTTGGAGTCGGTTAGGGGGCGCGCTCAGGGACGGTCGGAGACCTCGGCTACCGAGAGCCGAAACCTCACCCGGATCGGGTCCAGCTGCCGATTCTGTTGAAACAGGACCCAGATCATCTGATCCTGGCCACTGGGACCATACATGCGGAGCGTCGCGTCCCAGCGGCGGGTTTCTTCCTGATACTGGGGTAGGCCTGTTTTGCTCCTGTGACGCTCGGCGTCGGTGCCTACGGGATCGGAAGTGGAGCGCAGATGGATGGTCCCGACGAGTGGATAACCGAGATTCGGCCCTTCTTGGGGACCTTGTTCCGTTTGCCCCGGGGTAGCGGTCTCGCCCTCTGCTGATACGAAGTGAAGGGAATAGTTCCCGCTCTCGGCCCGTACCTCAAGGTCAAACGGGCCTTTCTCCAGGCGGCTCCCATCGGGAGTCTCGACGCTCAGGGGCAAATGTACCTTGCCGGTAAACGGCGGGACACTCTTGGGTCTGGAGTCTTCGGCCCAAACCGAGGTCAGGACCAGCAGGAGAAGCGCACCAAGAGAAGCCTGCTCAGGCGGGTATCGCAAGCGAGCCTCCGGTCAGTCTCCGCGCCAGATCAGGACCTCGCTCACCGCCTTCTCCCACGCCGCTCAGACGTCTTTCCAGGCCCTGGAAGAAGTAGGTGAGCTCGTGATGATCCAGTCCCAGCAAGGTCAGCATGCAAGCGTGCAAGTCGTTGACATGAATCTTGTCGTCGACGGCGACGAACCCCAGGTCGTCGGTGGCTCCGATGGCCTGGCCGCCCTGAATGCCGCCTCCAGCCATCCAGGCGCTGAAGCCAAAAGGATTGTGATCGCGCCCATCCTTGCCCTGCATCACCGGTGTACGCCCGAACTCTCCCACCGAGACCACCAGCGTGCTCTCCAGCATTCCTCGCTGCTTGAGATCCTCAAGCAGGGCGGCGATAGGCTTGTCGGCCTTCCCCGAATTCTTGAGGTGGTTTTTGTCACACTCGCCATGGGCGTCCCAGCCATCGCTGTAGAGTTGAACGAAGCGGACGCCTCGCTCCACCATCCGGCGCGCCAGCAAGCACATACGGCCGAACTTCTGGGTTTTCTCTTCCTCCAGTCCGTACATCTTCTTGACATGCTGAGACTCCCGGGAAAGATCGATCAGCTCGGGCGCTGCCATTTGCATACGGAAGGCCAGTTCGTAGTTTTCGATCCGAGCCTCCAGGCGGCTGTCTCCAGGACGAGATTGGAGATGGTTTCGATTCCAGCCCTTGACTCGATCCAGGAGTGCTCGTTGCCGCTGCGGGCCGATCTGGGTAGGCGGATTCAAGTTTTGGAAGGGCTTTCCCTCGGTGTTGATCAACGTTCCCTGGTAGATGGCCGGCAAGAATCCGGTCCCGAAAAGCGAGGTACTGGAGCGGAGGACGTCGTCCGTCATCACGATATAGGAGGGAAGATTGTCCGTTTCACTCCCGAGTCCGTATAGGACCCAGGATCCCATGCTGGGGCCGCCCAGCAGAAGGGTGCCCGTGTTCAGATAGGTCAGGGCCGGACCGTGGATGAACGACTCGTGGTAGCAGGACCGCAGAATGGCCAGATCGTCGGCATGTCCGGCCAGCTGCTCGAAGAGATCTGAAATCTCGATTCCTGACTTCCCCCGCTTCTTGAAAGTGCGGCGGCTGGCCATGAGCTTGGATTCATAGGGGTGAATCTGGGCGAGCTCCAGGTCCGTGCGGAAGCTTGGCGGCAGCGGCTGACCGTGAAATTTCTGCAGCGCCGGCTTGGGATCGAAGCTGTCCACCTGACTCAACCCCCCCTGCATGAAGATGAATATCACGTTCTTGGCCTTGGCCGGGAAGTGCGGCGGCCTGGGCGCCAGGGGATTCGGCAGGGAACTACTAGCGGCTCCCATGAGGGGCTCGTTCTGCAGCAGGTTCCCAAGGGCCAGCGACCCGAATCCGAAGGAGGAAGTCCTCAAGAAGTCACGTCTGGAGCTGACCTCGAGTTGTCCCCGGCAAGATGTGTGCTTCATCCTCACCTCAATCTACGAAGAGGAACTCGTTCAAATTGAATACCGCCAGGCAAAGCTCGGTCAAGCCCTGAGCCTGCGCCCGATCGATGCTCTCGAGCTCGCTCGGACTCCCTTCCGGCAGCTCGCTCCAACCGTCTCCGTCAGCGCTGGCCATGGCCTGCAGAGACTCCCGGACTTCGTCACTGCCAGGGGCACGACCCAAAGCGGTCTCCCAGGCCTGCTTTACCCATTGCTCGGGGTTGTCTCCGCCCTCCCGAATCAGGCGGCCCGCAAAGATCAAAGCCTGTCGGAAAACGGCCTGGTTGTTCATCAACCAGAGGGATTGGGGTGCCACCGTGGTCACAGAACGCTCTGGACAGCTGACGGCCGGGTCCGGGGTATCGAACTTCTGGAACATGGGGAAGGTGAAGTTTCTCCGCGACAGGATATAGATGCCCCGACGGGTGTGCTCTGCCGGATCAGCGGGTACCGTCCAGGCCCACTTGAGCCTGAATCCCGCCAACTCGTTCTCCGACAAGGGAGGAACTACCGGACGCCCGTACATCTTCGGGTTCAGGTTTCCGGCCACCGAGTGGATGCTGTCCCACAGGGTCTCTGCCTCTAGCCGTCTTCGATTGGCTCGCCACAGATAGGCATTGTCGGGGTCAGCAAGTGCGTTTTCCTTACGATGGAAGCGACTGGACATGCGGTAGGTGGAGGACTCAAGGATGAGTCGGTGCATGGATTTGAGGCTCCAACCCTGGCGAACGAACTCGGTGGCCAGCCAGTCCAGGAGCTGTGGATGCGAAGGAGGTTGTCCCTGACTGCCAAAATCATTTGGAGTCGCCACGATTCCTCTGCCGAAATGCCACTGCCAGAGGCGGTTGACCATGACTCGAGCCGTCAAGGGATGGTCTGGGCGAGTCAGCCAAAGGGCTAATTTCTTGCGATAGCGTGGGCCATAGAGGTTCTCTTCGTCGAAGTCCACGCCATTTGCCAGGCTGGAGGGCAAGCCGGGGCCCACCTTTTCCCGAGGGCGATCCAGGTCACCCCTTTCCAGTACCCGGACCTCAGGAATCAACTCGGTCTGGATATGCCCCAGAACCGTGGCCGAGGGGTTGTCATAGAAACCGTCGAAGCGCACATGGTGGGAAAGGTCCTTCAGCGGCAGATCCAGGACCTTCTCGGCGATGGCCATCATCAGTTGCGCCCGTTCTTCCTTCTCCTCCGAAGTCAGGTGATCCGCCAGCTTGAAGGTCTTGCTGGGGATGAGCTTCGTCAGAGCTTCCTCTAGCGGCGCAGCAAGTTTCTTCTGCTTTTCCGTCCGCTCTGCTTCGGGTACTTCATAGGCGCGGATGACCTCAGGAGGAAACTCGGACTTCTTGGCCTCGGTGAGGCGCTTCTCGACCCTCGCTTGAAACATCTGGTGGGCCCGGCGGCGCTCGTCCAGTGCGATGTACTTGGGGTAGTACTCGTTGCGATGGAACATGCTCATCTCGGTTACGACCGGAATCGTGACCGGATGAGAGGGTGCGAAGATGGCCTGCATCCGGTAGTAATCCTTCTGCGAGAGGGGATCGAACTTGTGGTCGTGACAGCGGGCGCATCCCATGGTGAGTCCCAGAAAGGCCGAGCTGGTGGTGTCCACCCAATCCGTCAGGCGCTCATAGCGGAGCTTGGGGGCGTCCAGCGTGGATTCACCGATAGCAGGTCCGAAACCGAAGAGGCTGGTGCCTACTTTCGCTTCCATATGTTCCACCTTCTCGGGTGGAATACCATAGCTGGTTTCGTAGAGGTCCAGGTTATCTGGCCAGAGCTCATCCGCGGCGATTTGCTCCTGGACAAACCGGTCGTAGGGTTTGTCTTCATTGAAGGATTTAATCACGTAGTCCCGGTAGCGCCAGGCGTTGGGATAGTACTCGTCGGTCTCGAAGCCTCCGCTGTCGGCGTAGCGGACGGTGTCCAGCCAGTGCCGAGCCCAGCGCTCACCGTATTGCGGCGAATCGAGTAAGTGGTTTACCAGGTTGGAATAGGCTTCGGGAGAGGTGTCCTCGATAAACTTCTCCACGGCTTCGGGTTCAGGAGGAAGACCGATCAGGTCGATGTACATTCGTCGTACCAGCTCCAGTTTGCTGGCTTCGGGCGCTGCTGCCAGGTTCTCGGCCTGCAGACGCGCGAAAATGAAGCTATCAATGGGATTCCGAACGCGATCGGAGTACTCGACGCTCCCAGGAACAGGAGGCCGCTGCGGCTTGCGGAAGGACCACCAGTCCGAATCCGCGCTGTTTGGCTTTGTGGATGCATTGGGCCACGAGGCTCCCTGGTCGACCCAATCTTTGAGAACTCCCAGGTCTGCGGCTGATAGCCGGGTTTGACCCGGCGGCATCTTGAGGTCTCCTAGATGAGTGAGTGCCTGGTACAGAAGGCTCGAGTCCGAATCCCCAGGAACGAGCGCCGGTCCACGGCCACCTCCCCTGAGAAGGGATTCGCGGGTTCGCAGATCGAGTCCGGCCATTTGAGCCGCACCGTGACAAGTCCAACAGTTCTGTTCCAGAATACTCAGGGCCTGATTGTTCAGGCTGGATGCACCATCAGAAGTCGCTTTCTTTGGGGTAGCCGAAAGCGCAGTCAAAAGAAGGGTTGAGAGCAGGGTCACCCATGATGCCTTGCGGCCGCATCTTCGGAAGCAACCCATTGGAGGAGATTTTTTCACGACTGTGGCACCGAGCGTACTGCTTCAGGTTATTCCCCTGAGCAAGACTTGTCAACGGGCCACTCGTGAGATCAGGGTCTCCTGAAGCCCTCTGACGCTGACTCCAGGTTGGCAGCCCGATGGATGGTGTTCCGGGTAGTTAATTGAGCTGGTAGGCCCGGTTCCTGCAGTTCCTTCGCCCCCTCCTAACCAAGTTTAGGAGCCTGCTTCAGCGGGCTGGAGCGAAGCGTAATAGACCGGTCCTTCAGAGGGTGTCGCAAGAGTCCATAGCGGAGTCCGGATAGCGCCGTGCATATCGATAAGCAGTGTTGAGTTCGCGAGACTGGGTTTCCAGCGTCCTGAAGTCGAGGTCAATCCCAACGGGATTGTGTATTCTAGCCCAGGGTTTCCGAACCCTGGGAAAGGTAAGGACTCTTCAGGAATCAACCCTGTAGGGGTTGCGGAGAGCTTCATCCAGGCCCTTTCGTGGATATTTTCAAGTGACATAACTCCTGCTTACGCAACCCTTTCAGGGTTGGGTATGAGAGGGGATACCGTTAACCCAGGGTTCGGAAACCCTTATATGTGTTATTTGTTGAAAGGAATTCGGGTCAGAACGTCTGATCCGAGCCGACCACGAGATCGTGAAACCCTCGGTCCGTCGAGACCGGAGCCCAGCGAGATCCGTGGTCGGCCCATTTCATGTCAACCCGAACAGTCGCCTGGGCCTCCGTCAAAGAGAGAGCCCGAATATAAGGAAGGGTCTCCATGAAACAACTCAAAGGTAATCCTATCAACAAAACCTGGATGAGTCAGCCCGCAGCGGGCATTGATGTCAGCAAGGATCGGCTGGATCTGTGTCTGCTGCCACGGGAGGAACACTCGGAGCACTCCAACGCGGGGGAAGGAATCGCAGAGATCCTCCGCCGTCTGGAGGGGATCGCGGGATTGGTCTCGGTGGTGGTGGAAGCCTCGGGGGGTTATGAGAAGCGGGTCCTGAGAGAGCTCAATGAGGCGGGGATCCCCGTCTGTTGCGTGAATCCTCGACAAGCTCGAGACCTGGCGAAGGGTCTGGGAATCCTGGCCAAGAATGATCGTCTGGATGCCCACGTCCTGGGGCGTTGTGGGCAGCTGGGGATTCATCGTATCAGTAAGCAGGAAACCGCGTACTATCAGCAGTTACAAGCCTACAATCGCAGACGCCGGCAACTGATTGAGTGTCGTAAGATCGAGCGGACTCGTCGCCATCAGTATGAGGATCAGGAGCTGCGTCAAGGAGTGGAGCGAATCCTTGGCCTGCTGGATCAAGAACTGAAAGAGGTTGAGCAGAAGGTGGAGGAATTGCTGCGGCTCGATGCCGAGCTACTTCGGCGCCAGGAGGTGGTGCAAAGCTGCCCGGGGATAGGGGAGCGAAGCAGTCAGATCGTGGTGTGTGAGCTGCCTGAGTTGGGCAGGGTCAATCGCAGAGAAGTCGCTTCCCTGGTGGGATTGGCCCCTTGGGATCAGGACAGCGGCGAGGGACTCCAGCCTCGTGCCATCTGGGGAGGACGGCGTCAACTCCGTAATCAGCTCTACATGTGCACGCTCTCAGCGATCCGACACAATCCGCAGATTCGCACCTTTTACAATCGCCTTGTCGCCTCCGGAAAAGAGCCTAAAGTGGCCCTGATAGCGTCCATGAGAAAGCTCCTCGTCACGCTCAACACGATGGTCAAAAACGATGATCTTTGGAGAGCACCGTTAGCCGCAGAATCTTAATAATGCTTCACTAGTGTCCAATCATAAGTCAAATAGATTCAACTGGTTACATGAACCTCCCTGGTGATTCCTGTAATCGAAGCTGGTAAGTACTTGAATTAATGGGGTTTTCTCGAAAACAGTCAGGCTGAGAATCTGTAGAGTTGTGTAGAGGCTCAGCTCCAATTTCAGGCGTTTTTTCAGGATGGCAACGAGGATATACACGGAGATGGCGATCCAGATCTGAGTTTTGACGGCGTTCGGAGAAGTCCCATAGAAGGCTTTGATGCGCAGGTGTTGCTTGATCCATTTGAAGAAAAGTTCCACGCGCCAGCGGCAACGGTACAGCTGGGCGACAGTGAGGGCAGTCAGGGAAAAGTTGTTGCTCAAGAAGACCAAGTGTTTTTGGGTCTCGGCGTCGTAGTAGCGGACTCGTCGGAGTTTGTCGGGGTACTTGTTGGCCGTGTAACGGCCGCTCAGGACCCCGGTTTGATCGCTTCTTAGCCCGATGCTCTTGTCGACACGATGGGAGTACAGACGGCGGAAATTCAGGCGCTGGTGGGCACGAATGATGAAGAAACCGGAACTCTGGTGCAGCCGATAAAGACGTGCGAAATCGAGATAGCCGCGATCCAGGATGTAAATGGAGCCGGGTTGGACCAGCAGATAGTCGAGGATATTGACGTCGTGAACCCGCCCCTCGGTGACCTCGACAAAGGTGGGGATGTTGCCACGTAAGTCGAGCAAAGTATGCAGTTTGATGGCTCCTTTGCGTTTGCGGAAGCGGGCCCAAGGGAACACCGAAAGACACAGATCGATGGTGGTGGAATCGAGCGCGTAGACCGTTTTTTCCAGTTCCACGGCAAAGGGCTCGCCTGCGTACAAAGTCCGTGCCTCTTGGATCAAGACTTGAGCGAAATCGGCATAAATGCGCCAATCCCGATTCTCGTTGGTATGGGCCAAAGAGCTGCGGGCCACGCGGCCTCGAATTCCCATGTGGTAGAGTCTGCCTGCAACCGAACCTAGCGTGGCTTCGATATCCCGCAGACTCTCGCGATAGGTCAGCTGGGCGAAGACCATACACAGCCACTGCTTCCAGCAGGAGAAGTCTTTTATCTTGTAATCTCCTCGGTAGCGTTGAGCACAGAGTTGAAATTGATACCTGGGGACGCAATCCATCAGCTGGGCAAAGACGGTTCTGCGCATATCCATCTAGGCATCCTATCGGCTTGCAGGCCACAGGATTGGAGAACCGGGTCGGCACCTGCCACAGTTTCATATCAAAAAGTATCGAAAAAATTGGATTTCGATGTTAAAACAATTCTTACCAGTAACTTAGAGTTGTGCGATAGAACAACGTTTGGACACTAGTGATAATGCTTGACAAAACCAACACAGTCGCTGGGCTGGAATCCGGAATCCCTTCAGGATTCAAATGCTCTCGGTGCTTGAACCATGTCAAGGTCTTGGGGGCTTACCCACACGGCTTCAGTTGCCTCTGAAGGGCTTCGCCCGGAAGTGGAAGCGAGACCTCCTCCCCCTAGCATCGTGTACCCTGATGTTGACTTTCGCGACACCCTCGTGAGGGCCGGGTATCCGGGGCGATGTGACTGGTGAGCCCCGCTTCAGCGGGCTTCTCGAATGTCGGCTTTAGCCAAGATCCGGTCGGGTGCTCCAATGACTAATCTAATCTACCAGGTTGAGACTGTGCACCTTTAGGAGGCAGGTCACTTCCAAGCCGGTGGCAAGCTCAAGATCAGCCGCCGCCTCGGGGGTCACCACGGCCCAGAGAATCTGGCCCACGTCCACTGCAACGAACACGTCTCCGGCGACTCGGATGAGCCGGCGCACCCGCCCAGTCAAATGATTTCTCGAACTCAGATCCTTCACGTCGCGGCGGCTGAGGACCACTGCCCCCGGGGAAAATTGGATGAAGAGAGGCTTGTGCTGGGGCAGTTGGTGTGATGGAAGCTGGAGCCTGTGCTCGCCGATACGGGCGATGGACAGTCCCGCCTGCTGCTCGATCTCCTCGACTCGAAGTAGGTTGACGGGTCCAGCAGAATCGCTCCAACTCAACGGTTCCGGACGGGTCAATACGTCTTCCGGTGGCCCATCCGCCAACAGTCGACCGTTCTCAATCAAGACGACCCAGTCGGCTGCGCGCCTCACCTCGGCTTGCGCGTGTGTCACGAAGAGCGTGGGAATGTGCCACTCGGCGACGACGCGCTCCAGGTAGGCGAGTATCCTCGCCTTCAGCGGTGCATCCAGCGAGGCCAAGGGTTCGTCCATGAGCAGCAACTCGGGACCGCTGAGCAGAGCTCGACCCAGTCCGACGCGCTGTCGCTCGCCACCCGAGAGGCTCTCGGGATAGCGTCCGCGAAGAGACCCGATCTCGAGAACCTCGACTACGCGTTCGAAATCCAGAGTGCGGCGCTTGTGCTTTCTCCAGCGTTGACCGTAACGCAGATTGGACTCAACCGTCAGGTGGGGGAAGAGCAGAGAATCCTGAAAGACCAGCCCTACATTCCGGGACTCGGGTGGCAGGCAGTGCCCCGTCGCCGTATCCAGGAGGGTCTGACCTGCTACACAGATCCTGCCTTGTTGCGGGCTTGTGAGTCCGGCGATCATTGAGAGAATGCTGGTCTTCCCGCTTCCGGAAGGACCGAACAGAGCTGCGAAGTGAGCTTCCAGATTCAATCTTAGGTCCAGGGCGAACCCACCCGGGTAGCGGTGTTGGCACTCGAACTCCAAGAGGCTCATGTTTTGGGCAATCTCCCTCGCTACACTCGAGCTCTAACGCGGATGCACGGCATGCCGTCGCTCCAGCATTTCGCTGACTACCAGGGCCAGGGAAGCCAACAGGATCGATAAGGCAACCAGCCGCCAAGCCTGATCCATCCCCCCTGCCCGGTTCGCCAACGAGAAAACGGCAAGAGGCAGGGTCTGAGTCTGACCACCGATGTTTCCGGCAACCATGATGGTTGCACCGAATTCTCCGAGGCTCCGAGCGAAAGCCAGCATCCAACCCGCTATCAGCCCACGCTTGGCCAGAGGCAGGACGACCGTGAAGAAGGCGGTCAGCGGACCCGCTCCCAGGCTGCGAGCGGCTGATTCCAGACGAGGATCCGTCTGCTGAAAGGCCAGGCGGATGGCCCGGACCATCAGCGGAAAGCTGACAACCGCCGCCGCCAGGACCGCCCCGGTCAAGCTGAACACGATCTTGATCCCGAACCAGGACGCCAGAAAACTGCCAACCGGGCTGCGCGGAGAAAAGCAGATCAGCAAGAGGTATCCGGTGACGACCGGCGGCATTACCAGGGGCAAGTTGACGAAGGCTTCTAGCAGCCACTTCAGCGACGACCGGCTGCGCGCCAGCCAATAGGCGGTCGCCACCGCGATCGGCAGTCCCGCCGAGGCAGCGCAGAGCGCCACCTGAAAGCTCAGGCCCAGGGCCGTCCACTCCTCGGCGGTCAAGAAGGGGGTCTGCTGGGGACTCATGGGGCTCCGCCCCTTGCCGGAGGCACGGTGAACCCGAACCTGTTGAAGACCGCAGCAGCAGGCGCAGACTGAAGGTATTCATATAGCGCTCGAGCGCTCGACCGGTCTTGGCCTTCCTTCAGCAATACCAGCGGATAGATGATGGGGTCGTGGGAGCTCGCTGGGACCTCTAGAAGGATTCTTACGCCTGCGCTGGGGGCCGCATCGGTGGCGTAGACGATCCCTGCCTCCGCCGCTCCCTGTGCCACATACGCCAATGCTTGGCGGACATCGGCAGCGGCAACGACCTTAGTCTCCAGCGAGGGCCACAGACCCAGACTGGCCAGCGCCTGCCGGGCATAGATTCCAGCGGGTACGGCGCTGGGATCGGCCAATGCCAGATGCTCGATGGGCAGCGATGCCAGTTCCTCAATTGACTTCAGAGTCAGCTCGGAATCGACCGCTGCGATGAGCACGAGACGGTTCGTCAAGAGGTCCACGCGACGAGCCACCAGATCCCCCTTCTCTAGAGTTTCAACCCATTCGACGTTCGCCGATAGGAACACGCTCGCCGCGGCACCGTGCATGATCTGTTGGGCCAAGGCAGAAGAGGAGGCAAGACTGGTTAGCGTTCTGGTCCCCTTCTCGGCCTGAAACGTCTCGATCAGATCTTCCACCGCGTCGGTGGTGCTCGCGGCCGCGAACAACAGGACTGGCTGGGGCGATGTGTTGCCGCAGCGGGCAGCCATCAGGACTACCCAGAGAAGAACCACAGTAGCACTACTCGAAGTCGCGCCTCTAGATGCTTCTTTCATGGATCTGGATAGATAGTACAATAACTTGGTCTTGCTGAAGGGGGACCAGTACACATCGATTTTCTTCTTGTCAAGACCTCTTCGGGGGGGGGTACGCTAACCGGTAGGAGACAACAAGGTGATAAGAACTTTTGTTTGCTTACTGACCAGCCTCGCTCTGACGTTCGGTTCGATTGGAACGAGCGTGGCCCAGAAAAAGGGTTCCGAGACCAAGCCCAGCGTGAGCCTGCTCGATCGTGGAGACAGCGGCAGAGGCGGATTCCGGGAAGGCGGCGCGCCGTCCCCCAGCGGTCCGTTGACGATCTCCTATCCGGGTGGAGGCCCAGGACCTGCCACGCCGTCGGGGTTTGGCGCTACAGGAGCGACGGTGTTCGGAAGCGGCGCCGGCGCTTTCCTGGGAAACTTTTTTCTTCCCCTTGGCATGCCCTACCCTCCGAGCTTCCTGACGGCTGGTGGGGTTCCAGGCTTTGATCTTACCGGCGCCTACGCCTTTCATCTGCCCCTTGCGGCGCTTACAGTTGGATTCCTAGGCGCCGCTGTTGTACCGGCACCTTCGCCTACTGCAGCGCCCGCTGGGCCCATTGCAGCCGGGAAGTTCGCCACGGTAGCTGTGCCATTTTTGCCAACCACCGTTACCAGCGCCCTCCTCTCTGCCCCTGGAGCGTTTGCCATTACTCCTTTGCGTGTGTCGGCTGCCAGCCCAGGCATGTTCTGCGGTCTTCTGGTCGGGGGTCCTTTTTTTGGACCAATTGGGGGTGCTGCCAACGGTCTCGGCGGCGTTTCGGGAACACCGGCACAGCCGCCGCTTCGGACGGCAGCGTCTCCCCTTGCCACGGGGGGCTTTATCCCACCCGTAGCTGCGCCGCCTGCTCTGGCCTATATCGCTGGGTGTTTCGCTGATTCCTCCACGACCCCGGTGGAACTCATGAAATTCTCGGTCGAATAGCGAACCGCTGGCTTTCGACTCACACTGGGTGTTAATTCAGAATCGCACGCGGCCGGGCAGGCGTTCGCCGGGCCGGTCCAACCAATGACTCGGGGATGATGTCCAGCTCTAGGTGTCGTGCGCTCTTCGGGCCCAGCTTTCCAACAGTTCATCGCCATCCTATGGTGCGCTCTCTCATTGGGCTGACGCTCTCGTGCCTGCTTTTTGGGTGCCGCAACTCAGACAGCAGCCTGGTCGCGAGAGATCGCTACGGTACGATCGCTGTGGCCGATCTCGATGTCTTCGTGCGATCGCGTGCGGAGCAGGAGCGTCGGGTGCCGCCGGGGACCGATCCGAACGACTGGTTGGTCGAGCGGCTTGAAGATCTCGGCGTGAAGCGTCATCTGGAGCAGGCCGAGGAGACTCGCGCTTATCTCGAAGGACCACAGATCCAGTTCAAGCAGCGCTGGGCCCTGCTGGTGGCCTCGACTCAGTCGCTGCTGGCACAACTCGGGGCTGAAGCGCCGAGCGACCAGGAGGTTGCTTTCCCAGACGAATCCGAGGAGCCGGCGCGGGAGCCTCTGATCAGTTTCCGGCATATCTTCTTTCGACTGGATCGTGCCCAGACGGAAGCAGAAATACGCAGAATCCGGAGTGTGGCGGAATCCGTGACCAAGCGGGCAAAGCACGGAGAAGACTTTGAGCAGCTAGCTCGCGAATACTCGACATCGGCAAACGCTGCCTCAGGCGGCTTGGTACGCAGCCAACGCTTGTCCCTACTGGATGAGCGGGCTGCGGCAGTTCTGGACTCGCTAGAAGAAGGAAAGATTTCCCGGCTGCTCGAGACCCGAACCGGACTGCATCTCTTCCAGCTCGACCGCCGCGTCGAGGTGCCCGCGCCATCTCCGGAAGAGCAGCGGACAAGGGCCGAAACCCGCGCCCGCAGGCAGACAGTGGCGAAAAGGCTGGAGTCGTTTGCAGCCGAACTCCGCAACAAGATCAATGTGCAGACCGAGAGGTTCCCCTGGCAGGTAGGACCCTGGTCGCTATCCGAACAGGAGTTCGGCTGGGCGGCTGCCGCGTTCGGCGGTCAGCCGGGAGAGGCACAGACGAAAATCGAACGAACGCTTCTTTTCGCCGCCGAAGCGGAGTCGCGAGGCCTTCTGATCGACTCGCTGGAGAACAAGATCCGGGCGGAAATCGAGGCGGGAGCGAGGGTACAGACCTTGGCGTCGCGGCGCCGGAAATGGGTCGACGCGATGGATCCCAGTCGGGTGCGAGGTTTTTTCGAAGCTCGGCCTTCTGCCTTCATGACCCCTGCTCGGGCGAGTCTGGGGCTGATCTTCATACCCCAGGGAAAGGATGTGTTCGGCACCCAGCGAAAGGCGGAGGATCTCGTCGCCAGGTTGCGGGACCGTGCGTCGTTCGCCGCTGCGGCCAAGGAGCACTCTGTCCACGCTAGCGCTCTTGAGGGCGGCGATCTGGGCTGGATGGAGCCTTCCCAGTGGGCTGAGCTTCAGCCCCAGGTCTATCGCGCAGTAAACCAGATGGAGCCAGGCGACATCACCGATCCCATCTACTGCACTCCTCGCCTCTTGACGGCGAATCCTCGAACGCTTCGGGGTGGCTTCGCCATCGTCGTTGTAAGGGAACGGCGCGAACCCCGTCAACGGTCGTTCGAGGAGGCCATCGACGACATTCGGCGGGCCTATGCCAACCAGAACCGCAGCGAGGTGGAGAGTGAAGTCCGGGCAGAACTGTTGACAGAGTCGGGTTTCGAAATACTTCGTTCCCCGCGACCAGAGCAATTCATCAGCAATGCGGACGCGGAAGCCAAAGAAGAGTAATCGGCAGTCGCTGAGGACGCCGCTGGCCACATTGTGCGCCGCGGTATTCCTCTGCGCCTGCTCGAAACCGCCGCCGAACGTCTATCTCATCACCATGGACACCACACGGGCCGACCACCTGAGCCCGTATGGACACGATATCGAGACACCCAATATCGCCTTCCTGGCAGAGCAAGGCGTCGTCTACGATCGCTGCTACACGCCGGTTCCGATTACGCTGCCCTCCCACCTTTCCATCCTGACCGGAACCTATCCCTGGTTTCACGGCGTCCATGAGAACGCCGGGTTCTACGTGTCCGAAGAGATGACGACCCTGGCCGAAGTATTGAGTGGGGCGGGCTATCGCACCGGCGCCTTCGTTGGGTCCTACCCGCTGGACTCACAAACCGGACTGGACCAGGGTTTCGAGGTCTACGACGATCACTATCCGTCCAGCCTGGAAGAGGGCAAGCATCCCATGCTGCGCGGCTTCTTCGACGAGCGGCCGGCAGCGGGCGTGGTGAGGCCCGCGCTGCAGTGGCTGGACGATCTGGGGGACGATCCGTTCTTTCTCTGGACCCACTTCTTCGATCCCCACCAACCCCATCGGCCACCGTCGCCTTACGCCGAGCGCTATATGGACAGACCCTACGATGGAGAGATCGCTCTGGTGGATGAGGCGATCGGCCGGGTGCTGGAGAAGCTTCGCAGCCTTGATCTCCTCGATGATACCGTGATCGTCCTGACCGCAGACCATGGTGAGGGCCTGGGCGATCATGGGGAGCTGACCCACGCGCTGCTCCTGTACTCTGCCACGGTGCGGGTGCCGCTCATCCTGGTCGATCCCGAAGGCGTGCCGGGCCGTGTCACCGGGCCGGTGGTAACCGTAGATATCTTCCCCACCCTTCTCCAGCGTCTTGGATTCGCTCTGCCCGAAGCGGTGCAGGGAAAGCCGCTGCCGTTGAACGACTCCCAGCAGCTACCCGACCGTATGATTCCGACGGAAACTCTCTACGGTGCTCTGCTGCACGGGTGGAGCCCTCTGGAACGGCTCACTTCGGACCGATGGGTCTATATCCATGGACCGGAGCCGCGGCTGTTCGACTTGTCAGTAGATCCAGGGGAAACGCAGAACCGCAAGGGCGATCATCCCGAAGTGGTCGCCAATCTGGCCCAGAAGCTGCAGGATCTGCGTCGCTCCCTGACCGGGTCGATGGCCGCCCGCGCCTCCTCGATTTCGCCGGAGAAGATCCAGCGGTTGCAGGCTCTTGGCTATCTCGCGAGCAGCACGACAGCGGATCCGACCGGTCTGCGCGTCGACGCTAGCCTCCCCGATCCCCACCAGGCAATCTCGGTGTTTCGGGAGATGAATGAGGGCAGACAGCTGGTGAACGACGGCAGGGCAGCCCTTGGGGCCGCCCTGCTGGAGCGTGCACGACAGTCCGATCCATCCAACCCCTTCTTGCTGTCGGATCTGGCCCGAGGTTATCTGGGGACCGGGGATCTGGAAGCGATGGCCGGAGTACTCGAGGATCTACTGAGCCGAGCACCGGAGAACCTTTCGGGCTGGCTGCTCCGCGCAGAGTGGGCTCGGCGCAGCGGGGACCAGCCGGAAGCCCTGGCGGCGATGGAGCGCGCCATGGAGTTGGATCCCCGGAACAAGGCAAGTCGTCTGGTGTTGGCATATTGGCTAGAGGATGCCGCCCGTCTGGAGGAAGCACTGGACATGTATCGTCAGCTCCTGAAGAACGCCCCCGACCACGAGTTGGCGGTGAACGGTCAGGGGGTCCTACTCTACCGGATGGGCCGCGTCGAGCAGGCGGTGGAGGTGTTTGAAGATCTGCTTCGCGCCCAGCCTTTTTTTGCTCCGGGCCACCTCAATCTGGGCGTGATTCGGTTTGACCAGGGCCGCTCTCCGGAGTCGCTGGCTCGAGTGGAACGCGCACTGACCCTGCGCCCGAGCTACGGGCTAGCCTACGAGCTCAAGGCGCTACTGTTGGAGAAGGCTGGGGACTTCGACCCGGCACTCAGGGCTTGGCAGGCGGCCTTGCGGTTTGCCGCCACTCGTGAGGCGTATGATCGAGCGCAGGCCTCGGTCGAGCGCATTGAGGGAGGTGGAGACGGTTCGGAGCCCGCCTCCTGATCGTGACCACGGTGTAGGATGGGCATTCCTGCCCGTCGCTCGATTTTTGCCGTTTTGATTTCAGTGAGAGGCCCACAAGACCCATCCCACGCCCGTCACTACTCGATCAAGTTTCAGCTTATTGGTGAGTTGGAACGTGTTAAGGTTCCAATCCAATGACCTAGACCGCTCTCGAGGTAGATCGAATGCTCGGGCTAATCTTTTGGTTACTGGTGCTGCCGCTCTGGGCGGGGGAACCTGGAGCCCAACATGAGCAGTACTGGCCGCAATGGCGCGGACCTCTGGGTACTGGTGTCGCGCCTAGAGCCGAACCGCCCGTCAAGTGGAGCGAGGATAAGAACGTCCGCTGGAAGCGAGCGCTGCCGGGTCTCGGGCATTCCACGCCGATCATCTGGGGTGACCGCGTCTTTTTGACTGCTGCCGTTCCTTACGGCGAGCCCCTGGAACCCATCTACGATAATGCTCCGGGCTCGCACAGCAATCTGCCGGTGACGCGAAGACACAAGTTCGTGGTGCTTGCCATCCGCCGCAGTGACGGGAACATTCTTTGGCAGCGGACGGTACATTCCGAGCTTCCGCACGAAGGGGGACATTACACCGGGAGTCTGGCGTCCGCCTCACCGGTTGCTGACGGCGAGCGCCTTCTCGTTTTCTTCGGCTCACGTGGAATCTATTGCCTGGACCTGGACGGAAAGTTGCAGTGGAAGAAGAACCTGGGGGCGATGCGGACCAAGCACGGGCATGGAGAGGGCAGTTCGCCGGTACTGCACGATGAGACCTTAGTCATCAATTGGGACCACGAAGGCCAGTCCTTCGTGATGGCACTCGACAAGCGCACCGGAAACCAACGCTGGAAGATCGCTCGCGACGAGGTCACTTCGTGGGCCTCTCCCACCACCGTTGTACAAAATGGGATTCCCCAGGTCATCATCGCCGGAACCGATCGCGTACGCGGCTACGATCTTGCGAGCGGGAACGTTGTCTGGGAATGCGGGGGGCTCTCAGACAACATTGTCGCCTCGCCGGTCGCCGGCAAGGGCATGGTGTTCGTGGGCAGCAGCTACGATAAGCGCGTCTTGTTGGCCATAGATCTTGCTGGAGCCAAAGGCGACATCACAGGAACCAAGCATGTCGCGTGGTCGAGTTCTCGCCGGACGCCATACGTCCCATCGCCTCTGCTCTATGGAGAGTCACTCTACTTCCTCGCTCACTACCAGGGTGTTCTCTCACGAGTCGCCGCCAGGACCGGAGAAGGTCGTCCCGGGCCCCTTCGTTTGGAGGGTATAGACAATGTCTATGCCTCTCCGGTAGCGGGAGCCAATCGTGTCTATGTGACCGATCGCAGGGGAACAACGATTGTAATCAGTCACGAGGACAAGCCCAGAGTCCTGGCGCGGAACCGGCTGCAGGACGGCTTCAATGCGTCGGCCGCGTTAGTAGGACGTGAGCTCTACCTGCGGGGCGAGAAGCACCTCTATTTGATCAAGGAGACCTCCAGTAGTCCGGGAAAATAGGCCCATTTCCCGAAGCAGAGGAGTCAGCAAACGGAGAGGACTAGGAGAACTATCACCGGGGCGGTCCTGGCAATGGCTGTCTCCGTACGGCTGCTGCTCGCGGCGGAAGCGTGTCTCTGTGGTCTGGAGGTCGAATACTCGGTCAGTTTGCGGCAGAGGGCAGAGCACCGCTGCCTGGTAGAGATGCAGATCCGAGGGGTCAACCATCCCTATCTGGATCTGTCCCTCCCCGCCTGGAGCAACCTCTATCAGCTCAGGAACTTTGTCGACAATCTTACCGATGTCAGCGCCTCAGATTCCGATGGCAAGCCTTTGGGAGTGCGGCGTATCGCGAGCCACACCTGGCGTATCAAGACCGATGCCGCAACCTCGCTCAGCGTTCGCTACCAGGTCTTCGCTAACGTACCAGGAGATTTCTACAGCCTTATCGATGAGCACCACGCCTTTCTCAACGGAGCCAACATTTTTCTCTACATGGAGCAGCACCGCCGCTTACCTCACAGCGTAGAATTCGAGGATATGGACCCGACCTGGCGAATTGCTACCGGCCTTGACCAGGACGGATCGGAGACGGCGTTCCGGGCCCAGGACTACGATCACCTTATCGACTGCCCCTTCGAGATCAGCGACTTCAACAGAATCGACTTCCGCTCCCACGGCGTGGATTTCGAGATTGTCTACCACGGCCAGCGAGGAGTGGAGGAGCCGGAAAAGTTTCGCTCTACCCTCGAACCCCTGGTAGAGACCTCGTTCCAGCTTATGCAGGATGTCCCACTGAAACGTTATGTTTTCATCTTCCATTTCACCGGGGTCAAACAGGGGGGAGGCATGGAGCATCGTAACTCTACCGCCATCAACAAGCCTCCTGTCCTGGAGCCCATCACCTCGGCTCGGAACTACGTCGGCATCGCCGGAGTCTCGGCTCACGAGTTCTTCCACCTCTGGAACGTCAAGAGAATCCGCCCCCACCACTATCTCGAACCGGACTGGACTCGCCCCATCCCGACCCCGGCACTCTGGTTCAGTGAGGGGTTTACCAGCTACTACGGAAGTCTCATCCTGCTGCGATCCGGCCTTCATAGTCCCTCCCGCTTCTTTCGCTCTATGGCGGGACGGATTCGAGGGATTGAAAGCAGGTCTTCGCATCGGCGACTGAGTGTGGAAGAGGTCGCCGCCAATGCTTGGCGCTACCCTGAACCCTCCTACCTTCTCGCCGAGAACAGCTACAGCTATTACAGCAAGGGAGCCGTGCTGGCATTCTTGGCGGACCTCAGGATTCGGTCCGAGACCAAGGGCCGCCGTTCCCTGGATGACGTCATGCGTTTCTTGAACTGGTTCTACGCGAAGCCGGGAAAGGGGTTTGAGCCCCAAGACCTACCTCGTGTCTTCAGTTCGGTGTGCGAATGTGACTTCAGCGAGTTTTTTCAGAATTACGTGAGCGGTACCAAAGCATTGCCGTATCAGGAATACCTGGCACTGGCGGGTCTGGAATTGGTTCGCGGAGAGAGGACCGCTACCGACTTCGGCTTCGAGGCCACCAGCAACCACGGCAAGCCGCCAATCGTTGCAGGGATAAGCAAGGGCTCGCCAGCGGCAGAGGCCGGGCTCCAATTGGGGGATGTAGTGCTGTCCCCATACCGTCGTACGAAAGAGGGTGAGGAGCTGTCGCTGAAGGTGCAGAGAGACGGCGAAGAGCATAAACTCAACTTCCAGACGGGCGAGAAGCAGGTTCTCACCATCAAGATCGGAAGCCTCGAGGATCCAAGTCCGGTCCAGCGCCGAGTCCGAAAAGGGCTAGTGGAAGGGGACCGGGGGATCGGGAAGAGTGAAGAGTAAAAAACAGTAAACAGTAAACAGTAAACAGTAAACAGTAAACAGTGAACAGTGAGCGGTGAAGAGGGAAGAGGGAAGAGGGAAGAGGGAAGAGGGGACAGTTTCGGGGCTGGTGGAGAGAGTGTTGACAACAGTCCGATTGCGCCGTCCCCAAACACTCGGTCGCGCTTGAAGCTTCGAAGAACATCAAACGAACCGTAGCCCTCGTTGCCCCCCCAGACCTCGGTTGTCCTGATAGTTCAGCTCTTTTTCAGGCAGGCCCACCAGTCGGCCATCTTTGACCCAGTCCTCATCACCCCCGTAGAGATTCTGGATCAGGAGATCGGTGAGGCGATCCAGATCTGCTCGATGGTCGGGCTTGCGTGAGAGATCCGTCGTCTCTCTGGGATCGTTTTCGATATCGAAGAGCTGGCAGCGATTTCCTGTTGGATAGTAGATCAACTTGAGACGTCCGCTGCGAATCATGCGCGTGGCCTCCGCTCCCTCGGAGTGCTCGCCGTACAGATGATCCCGCCTCTGGTGTCCCGCCAGGGAGAATCCTTCGACAGTCTCGGGAACAGGCAGGCCGCACAGATCCAGCAGGGTGGGCATGAGATCTCCGAACTCTGCCAGACGATCATCCTGGCTGCCGGTCGAAAAGCGTGGATCCTGGCTCAGGGGGACCACCACCAGGGGAATCTTGGCCGACATCTCGTAGAAGGGCATCATGGTCCAGAGTCCGTGTTCCCCTACCATGTGTCCGTGGTCGCTGGTAAAGACCAGGATCGTATCATCCAGGATGCCATCTTCACGGAGGGTTCCAACGACCATCCGGATCTGATGGTCGATGTGGGTGATAGTGGCGTAGAAGGCGCGCCGCGCCAACTCCACCTCTGGCCAGAGCGCACCAACCAAAGCGCTCCGGTTGAGGTTACGGGTTTTGATCATGTAAGGAAGCTGCTCGAGATCTGCCGACCAATCTCCGGTTGCAGGACGGTCCATCTCCAGGTCCCGATACAGATCCAGGTAACACTGTAGCGGCGTCATGGGAGGGTGAGGAGCCGAGAAGGAGAGGTACCAGAAACCCGGCTTTCGAGGGTCTCGGCGTCGGATCGTCCGACTCATCTCCCGGGCCGCCCAATTGATGGGATGGCAGTACTCGGGTAGATGCCAGGGCCGGCTCAGGAAGTCATTGTGAGCCATGCCGCTTGCATACTCCATTCCCGGATAGCCTTGTTCTGCGAGAAAGAGTTCGTAGTCATCGGCGCGGCCTTCGAGATGGCGGCGGCCCTGCTCCTCCAGGAGCACGTCGTCGAACCCGATCCGGTTGCGTTGCGGATAAACATGAAGCTTTCCCACGGCGAAGGCCTGGTAGCCCTCGTCACGGAAGCACTGAGGCAAGGTACTCACCTGGGGAAAGGGCGCCCGCTCCTGAAAGGATCGGTCTCCGTGGGAATGAGCGGTCATCCCGGTCATGAGGGTTCGGCGAGCCGGAATGCACGAAGGGCAGGCTGAGTAGGCGTTAGTGAAGGTGACTCCGTTGCGGCGCAGCTGGTTCACGGTGGGCGTAATGAGGACCGGGTGGCGGACGCTTCCGGTCAAGGGGCCACCCCAGTGGTCGGTACAGATCAGGAGAACATTGGGTCTAGAAGCCATTCCTGGCAACTCGATCTTGGGGGCCCAATGGCCCGGGACTGGGCCGATTCAGGGCCTTCTGGAAAAGGATTGTCTCAGTGAACGGCTACAGAGTGATTGGAAGCCCGCTCACCAGAACTCTCAGTCATCTCCTCGGCGATGGAAAACAATATACTTCTGCTGGCGGATGCCATTGCCTCCAATAAATGGTCCAGGTCGACTTCCTGATCCAGGTGGGTGTCTCCCCGGTTGAGGGCAGCCAGGACTTGAGATAACAAGGACATCATCTGGGTGAGGACAAGAACAGATTTGGGGCCCAGCGACTCAGGATGGGTTCCTCTTTCGTCGTGTTTCCGGAGCCACTCGAGATTCTCGTCCAGGATCAGTAGTGCACGGCTGCGGTAGTTCCCGGCCCTCTGATCAATTAGCGGGTCGTAGTCTTGCTTGACCCGCTCCCAGAAGCTTTCCATCTGCTCAGTGAACTCTCGGTAGACGCTGCCTGGACGGGCTTTCCGCCCGCGCAAGACCCGGCCTAAGACGGCCTCCAGACTGGATCCTCCGCGGTGAAGTTCATCTCTCATATAAGCTTCCACCTCAAGACCGCGCAGGGCAATACCCAGGGAAAACAGGGCTGGATCGAGCGGGTGCGAGGAGGCGGTTGAAGCAGAGTCGGAAGTCTGGCTTCCAAGAGTCGAACCTTGCTGGTCGGTCATTCCGGGGTAATCTCCCAGTCAATGCCTTCTCTTCCACCGAATGCGGGGATCATACCGGTGACAGGTGACGCGTTGTGTTACGCTGCCGCCGATCATGTTCGGGGAACTCCTGGAGTTTTTACTGCCCAGAGAACCGGATCGGGATCCAGGCTTCCGTCAGGAGATACGAAGACTGGCACGGCGCTCTCTCTACATCATCGCCGTGGTGGAGATCGGCCTGCCCCTGATAAGTTTCCCGATAGGCATTTTGAGTCACGCTCACCCCTCCGTAACGCGCTCTTTCGACGATCCTGCGAAATTGTGGCACGTGGGCTTGCTCTGGCTTGTCGGCCTGTTGACGATCGCGGCTGCCAGGACCAAATTCGGCTTTCAGCAGGGGCGTCGGCTAGCTTCCATCTCGACCTTGGCGGTGGCGGCAATTCTGGTCGGCGGTCACTTCGTGGGGGGGAAGATCAGCGAAGGTGGCACCGGGGACTTGGCGGCCGACGTTGAGCTGGGCGTCGGTCTCATCTTTGTGAAGTTGGTTGCGGTTGCCGTGGTGCCTTTGAGGCCCGTTCAAATGTTTGTTCTGGGAACCTCGTTCACGTTGCTCTGTTTCTCGGGTTTCGTTCTCTTCCTGGATTGGGAAGCGGCGCTCGAGGCGTTCGCCCAGAATCATGCGCTGCATGGTTTGCCCATCGCAACGATCTTAACCAGTGGCCTCTCGGCGGTGATCTATCACTACCTCTACGAAACCTACAAATCCCATCAGCAGACCATGAAGGCCCAGTCTCAGCTGTTGCTGGCCGAGAGTTCGGCATCCATGGGAAGACTCGCAGCAGCTCTCAGCCATGAGCTCAACACGCCAGCCGGAGCGCTCAAGAGCGCCGTGGATACCCTGCGTCAAGTCGCCGGCAAGAGGCCTGAGGCCTCGGAGGAGCAGCGAGAGCGATTGAATCAGACCGAGGCAGAACTTCACCTCGTACTGGAGAAGAGTTTGCAACGGTTGCAGGAAGTGGTGAAGCGAATGCAGCGGGTCACCGGCCTGGACCGGGCCGAGGTATCCTCTGTTGATTTGAATGAAGTTCTGGAAGATCTGGTCTCTCTGATCGAGTCGGATCTTCCGCAAGAAGTGAGCATCGATCTCGATCTGCAACCCGTTCCACGGATCAGCGCACGCCCCCAGCAAATGAGTGCAGTGTTTTCGAATCTGCTCCACGAGGCGACTACCTGGGTGGGCACTGAGGGCCGTCTCCGGATCACCAGCCGCAAGCTGGATTCGAGGATTGAAGTAGTCCTCGCACACGAGGGTCTGGGAATGCCAGCGTCCGAACTCTCCCAGGTGTTCGATCTTGCCTTCAGCGTGCGGGGAAAACGCGTCGCAGCGTCCAACTGGAGCCTCTTCAGTTCTCGCCAGATCCTACGAGAACACGGAGGTGAGATTCGGATCGAGAGCCAACCAGACCAGGGCACCACGATCTACGTGTTGCTCCCCTGCTGAGGCTCGTCTCCACTTTGACTTCAATCGCGTGGTTCAGAAGAAAGAAATCGGCTCTTCGCTACACCTCTTTCGGGGGACTCGGAGGCGCCTGCTGAAAAACGACGGTTCCAGTCACCTGCACCGGGGGTGCTGGAGGTGCTTCTTCTTTTCCCTCTCGAATCTTAAAGTACTCTCGAATCGGGTCAGCACCTGCGGCGAGCAAGAGCCCACTCCCGATCTCACCAGCGGTGCTGTTAGGGGTGCCAAGTCCGACCTGAGCCAGGAAGTTGACATCGAGCAGGAGCGCTACAATTACTCCAAGCAAGCCGCTCATCCCAAAAAGTCCCACCCTGCGGTTTCGCTCGACACGAGTGCGGCTATCGGAATCGAGGTTGGCCCCAACCTCCATGCGCATCCTCCACCACTGCCAATACCCGAGAAGGACGGTCAGACCGTTGGTCAGGCGTTCAATCATGAAAGCCAAGAGAGCCACGGTCGCAATCAGTGTTGTAGTATCCATAAGAGCCTCCAGCCAGTTGTTACTTCCGAGCTCCATTTGTGGGGACGGGAAAGGTTCGTATTCTTCTCCCTCCCGAGCCACCTCCAGGATGAGCGCAATAGTGGTGCGCGGTCCCTGGAAGTACTGAACTCGGATTTGGTGCAGTCCGTGGGTAAGATGCCTGCTCCCTTCCATGGGTTTGGGTCCGTGCAGGCCATCATTGTCGATAAGCTTCTGGCCATCGATGAAAAGCATAGAGCCATCATCGGAGGTGAGTCTGAAGCTATAGCTACCCGAGCGGGCCAGCTTGAATCGACCGTGGTAATCAATCGCGAACCACTCAAACCTATCGACGACCCCGGGGAAGCCGTCCGTAAAGGAGCGAGGGGGCACATTGAGCTCGGTGGCATAGACCGTTCCAACCGGAGTGAGCTGACCGAAATCAGGTAGGCGGTCGGTGTTGGGTTCGATAGCGTAGATCTCACCCTCGAAAGAGGAAGCTAACTTCCTTCTACTGCCAAGAGTGGGCCCATCGTCTTGAGCGACCACGATTGTCATCACGGATTGCAAAGAAGAAATGCCGCCCGGGGCGGCTACAAGTAGCAATATGACGCTTAGAATCACAGGAATTCCTTCGCAGGAATGGTTCAACGTATTGTATACACTTCTCGGTAGGTTTTCTTGATACCTGAAGATCCTCAGGTACTGGATTGGTTGAAATTCAACGTTGAACTGAAAGTGGACGGCTTCGAAGAAGTAATCTGATTGAAGGGTAGAGATATGACAAACGACCGGAAAGATGGGTGGACATTTCTGCATGTCAACGACAGCCACATGGGCACGCCCCGATCGTATCGCTTTCGTCCGGCAATCAATCGGCGTTGGGCGGCGATCAAGCGGCAGGTGTCGGAGATCGATGCGGAGTTCCTTCTACATGGAGGAGATTTGACTCGCGATGGCGAAACCCACGAATTCGAGTATCAGCAAGCGCGAGAGGATCTGGACACACTTCCGTTCCCTACCTTCGTCATCCCAGGGAACATGGACGTAGGTAACAAGCATACCTCCCAAAATGGGGCCAAGCCCAAATGGGCCGACCTGGGATTGGACTGGAACGACCCGGACTGCAATATGACCTCACGAAGCCTCGAGTTTTTCTCTTCCTATTTCGGACCGGTTCACTGGACATTCCTGCATCGGGAAGTGCGCTTTACCGGTTTTTTCGCGGCGCTCGCCGGGTCGGGGTTGCCGCAGGAAGAGCGTCTCTGGCGAATGCTCGAGCGACTCACGAAGCTGCCACCGGCGCGACAGCACGTGGCGATGATGCACTACTGGCCTTTCATGGAGCAGCCCGACGAACCAGCATGGGACCTTACCGATCCGGATCAATATGACAACTGGTATTTTTCCATCGACTCACCACACCGCCGCCGCCTATGGGAGCTGCTGCGGGCCAGTCGTGTGGATATCCTTTTTTGTGGCCACGTTCACACCGGTCGCCCTGTCCAGGTTGTCGACGGCATCCGGCTCTATAGGACTCAATCGGCTGGAAATTCGGCTCAGCTCGCCGAGCGCTGGTCGGACGCTGACACTCGCTACGGTTTTCATCGCGGTGACGTCACCAAAGATGGCATCCAGGTTTCGTTTGTCCTCGGCGAGGATCAGTGCGAGGAGGTCGACAGCTACGGCCCCATGGGGCATCCTGGGATGAAAGCGCGCGACTACTCCGTAGCGCGCGAAGACCCCCCACTCGTACCCCGTTGGCACGGATGAGATCCGACTCGGTCCCAGTTGCTGACTACCGATCTTAGGGTCTGCGCAAGAATAACTTCGCAGAGTCAGCGCAATAGGAGCCTACTCCGGCCCCGGGACTCCTGGAACGACCGGAAAAGCGGTCACGAGCGGCACCTCGTCGGGGAATTCCAGCCCGGCGGCATCCTTTTGCCTGAGTGTAACTGCCACCAGTGGTCGAGTACTCTCGACCGTCAAGAGTCCCTTCATTTCCTGCGCCTTGGAGACCACCTGTTCGTCATCGAAAAGCTGGTGGACGAACCGTGCCAAGTGACTTCCTGAAGCCAGTGGATCCAGCTCTCTCTCGGCAATCAGGTTGAACTGCTGATCAAACAGCCGCAGTGTCACAATGGCATCCGGCGCGCCCTCTGCCGCCGGATAGACGATGGCGAGTCCTGTGTCTTTGCTCGCGATTGAGTCGACCGCGATCGAAAACTCCGTCAGCAGAGTCGCCACCGGGACTCCAGCTTCAAACAAGAGGACACCTGTTGACTGGTCAATGCGGCTGAAGATAGTCACCCCTGAGACGTCGTTGCTCGACGTTACGCGGACGTATCCAACCCGAAGATCTCCATCGCCAGTCGTCGGCAGTGAGATCGATTCTCCCCGTCTGAGCTCGAATTCGAAGCGACTGTCCGTTCCAAGAGTTCCCAGGGTAAGCTCCAGGGGTTGGCCATCGGGGCTGGCGAAGAACTCGGTCTTTACCGCGCTATCGGAGCCGGTATTGACCAGAATCAGAGTCGACTTGAACTGAATGGGAAACATGGATCCATCGGCAAACTGGGGGAAGAAGAAGGAATGGAATTGCGCTGGACCACCCAGCTCAACCACTCTGCCATCAGCTGTTAGATCATCATCTCCTCGCTCTCCATCGACGAAGCGCAGCGTGACCTTCCCCTCTGAAATTTCTGCGCCCGTCGTCCCATCGGCCAGGAACTCGTACCAGTGGGGGCTTTCATTGGCAGGCGTAGGGCCATACTTGAAGTAGGTCTCTAGTGCCTGTCCAGGTGGCAGCAGGAGATCGACCACGGCGGCGGACCCTTCGGACAGGCCCTCAACCGAAAAGTTGAAAAGACCCAGGGGAAAGACGGTGCCCGCAGGAGGCAGCACCTCGGGCATTGAAGCCGTCCCGACCGAGGTTAATACCAGAGGTCGATCGACCACCAGGCTCACGTAGCTGCCCGTCGTCTGATCGGCTAGTGAGGCTACATGGGACTGTCTGCTGTCGGCGATACCGTCTTGATTGTTGTCTCCTGCATTCGGAGCAGCTTCCTCCACCAGGTCCCCGACTCCATCGCCATCGCTGTCGGCTTCTCCTGGGAGAAAGTAGCGTGTGGCCAGCAGGAAGGCGTTTCGGCCGATTTGCTCGCCCATGAGACGCCCCGGGATGTCGTCCGCGGTCGGATGGATCCCCCCGTAGATGCGCGAGATGCTGGTCTCGTCCGAGGCATCACGATAGGTCGCCCACTGAAGCGTGATATCCACGCTGGGACCGTCCTCGAAAACGAGAAACTCGTTTCGGGGTGCGAAGAACTCGCCGAGCCCACCGGGGAAGAAGGCGTCGCCGGTAAACATCGTCATCAGCTCCGCGGCCGCTCTGCTGAAGGTGCTATGACCTGAAACGTAGCCGGCAAAAGGTGGCGTGACGAAGGTCGGACGTTGGTAAGGCCACCATCTTTCCGCCAGAATCCAGCCTACGCCTGCCGCGGTTGTGGCGGGATCGGAAATGAAGTCGGGCCCACGCCAGGCCTTTATCGCGATCTTTCCCAGGTTCTCGCTGCCCGGGCCCACCAGATGTTCATGTCGCTCGCCCGAGGCAACCGTATCTGGGGTAACTACTTCGATCACACCGGGCTTCAGGCCGATGCCGTCAGGGTGATATGACGGTCCGGTAGGATCGCTGCTTTGCCCGTTAACAGCCATATAGCGAATAGCCGAAATCGGGCGTATGTAGTCATACCAGCCTTTGGCACCCCAGGCTGCCACCGCCGCATCGTGGACTGTCCCACCTAACGCGAAGTAAAGCTTTACATCCCACTCGAGATCGTCGAGCGGTTCTCCAACACCCCCGAAGCGCCTCACAACCAGGGGATGGTCAGAGACATAGTTGGCGATCGTAAACCAGTGACCGGGAGGCGTCTCAGAATCGGGTCCGTCTGCCCAGAATTCCGCCAGGACACGATAGTAGTCGCCCGCTGGAACGATTTGCTGAGTGTAGGCCAGGCCCGTGACGGGGTTGATCTCACGGCCACTGCCGTCGTTGGTCCCTAGTGTGTTGTTCCCGCGGGAGTTGGGGCTGATGTCGATCATCACACCGTCCGCCGGGTCGAGCTGACCACTCCACTCGACGACCTGCTCAAAGCCCGAGCGATAGTCAGCATCGCCGATGCCCCCGATCATCGGCGGAGGACCCGGATCGAGATAGACCCAGTACTCGAATTCGCCGCGTTGGTAGATCGTGAGGTCATCCACGCCCAGTGCAAAGGGCGTGACCTGACCCCATTCCGGACTCACGAAGGGGGGGCACCAAGGGGGAACGGGATGCCCGACTGGCCAACAAAGAATTTGAGCGAAAGCGGTTGCCACAGGTTTGGATCGACGATATCCGGGTTGCCGATAATTGTCGGAAACAGGGGTGGGTTCCGTGGCTCGTAGAAGCGGTTCGAATAGTCGTTCGCTTCGTTGCCGCCATCGGACGCTCCGAAGGCAAGTACTGTGGCGGCGATTCGGTTGCCCAGAGCCGCCGGCGAATCGCCGGTCACGTCAGTGAAGTCGATGCCGTAGCCAAGCTCGGCCATCGTCGCGTCGAACGAGGGCAACGACTTGTCAGTACCCGGCGAGATCGCAAATCGGGCACTCAGGATTCGATAGGAGGCATAAGAAATAGCCTCCCGGCGCGCTGCGGCTACATCCACCGCCGTGGCCTTCTCCTGATGGAGATAGTTGTGGGCGACCAAATCGTAAGCCGCCCAGGCATCCCACATCGCGATCGCAGTGTGAAAGAGGTTGCGGGCGTGTACCGTCGGTCGCGCGAAATCGTTTCTAATGGCTTCGAGGAGCTCTTCATTCCACTCCCGGGCGGCGGAATGCTGGGTCGTTCCAGCCAGTCCCAAACTCAGGATGAGAGCTGCCACCTGGCCGAAGGTCAGGACACGAAGTATGCCTCGCCGTTGCCGCACCTGAATCTTCTTTCCTTGTCGGCCAGAAGCTGGTATCAAGGAGTCAGTAGATCGCATAAACAGGGCCGAATTCCAGATTCTTGGAGACAACCTGGGGAATGGGACCATATTGGGACCTAGTGCCGGCGTGGTCGCAGGCACTTGAAACCGTAGACAGTGGCTTTACTGACGTAGAGTTTGAGACGGACCGTTCCACGACGCAGATGCTCCTTCAGGTTGTCCTGACCCTTCCAACGGACCGTCAGCTCATGGCCAACCCCGGTGATGGGCTCGCAGTCGCCGCGGGAAAAGCCCTCCAGAACCTGACCTGAATCATCCAACAACTCTGCGTGGATCGACCCTTTCTGGGCATTGGCGTTCAGGTGGAAGAGGCTCGAATCGCTGCGGACGCGCAGACGATGAGTCAAGAGGGTGCCTTCGGACTCTGCCTTCCACCCCAGGAAGGCCCCTTGATCCAGGAGGGCAACGCCCATGCCTCGATCTCCGCCGGCATCGTGAAGTGGATTGGTGCTGGCATGGTAGAAGATTGCAGTCTCGTCCCCGATGGTTGCATCGGCTGGGATAGGCATGATGTACCCGGCATCCCATTTTCCCTGCTCGGACGAACCCATGAAGGGCTGACGCACGCGATGCCAGTCGATCCCGTCTCGGCTCACCCCCAGCTCGCCATACATGTTGTGGGAAACCTCGTCGAAGCCTCCCTGCAGCATGATGTATGTGTTCCGGGCTTTGGAATACTTGAAGATTCCCGGTGTGTAGAGGTGCCATGTGGGAGCGTCCTCGGCATCGGGTGTGTGGACCGTCTCGGGGCGGGACCAGTGGTAGCCATCAGGACTGGTAGCACGTGAGATGGAGCGGAGTCCTCCATCGTGGCTGCGAAAATAGCCCACAAAAACTCCGATGCGATCGTCCCAGAAGAAGATGTTCTGGGAATCGAAGGGTCCCAATCGGTTACCGTAGCCGGTCGAGGTCCAATTAATCCCGTCTGGCGAACTTGCCATGTGGGCAGCGCGGCCCCGGAAATCCCAACTCTGGAGCATCATTTTATAACGGCGCTCAGGATCGGGATCGGCATAGTCCTTCTCTACCCAATATGAAGGCGTCCCCCTGATTCCTTCGTGTTCGTGCAGGACGATGTTGTTGGCCTTGGAGCCCTGGTAGTCCACGATTCCCAAAGAGGGTTTCTCCCACTGGAAGCCGTTTTTGGAGGTGGCGTACATGCACCAGCTCTCGTTTCCTCCTCCGCCGGGCTTGGGTCGGATCACCTGGTACCACATCTTGTAGAGCCCCTCTTCCCGATCCTGCATCACGCAGGTGTAGTTCAGATTCCCCACTTCCCAGGGCTTGTCCTTGACCAGGATGGGATTTCCCGAGTGCTTACGGATGGTTCCCGGGGTGAGGGTCAGCCCCTGGGTCTCGGCCACCAGATAGTCATCGTGAAGAAAGAGGTCGGTTCGATTACTCTCCGGTCCCAATTGGACTACACGTGATTCCGAAGCGCCTGCCGACGGGGTCTCTCCCGATGCTTGGCAAGGGGAGACGAGTGTGCTCAATATCAAGAAGACGAACGAATAGGTTGGAGTCCGCTTCCGCAGAGACCTGATACGGCAGATTAGTCCAGGCAGTTCCGGAACCTCGAGAGCTTTCATCTGTTTCTCCTTTTAACTACCAGCGATGGCGATGGGGTCCGAAGTCGGCTTCGTAGAACGGGGAGATCATCCTGCCCGGCGGGACCATCGAATCGATCCTACCCAGATCATCCTGCGACAGGTCCACTTCCAGGGCTCCCAGATTGTCTTCCAGCTGATCCACCGTGCGGGGGCCGATGATGGGACTGGTAACGCCGGGCTGACAGGCACACCAGGCCAGAGACAACTGGGAGAGGGTGCAACCCTTCTCCTCGGCCAGAGGATCGAGTGCCTCACACACTTCGAAGGCCCGTTCGTTCAAGCGGGGTTGGAGCATCGGGTCATCGGCGGCGTTGACGAAACGGCTGTCCGACGGGTGCGGCCTGTCGCGACGATACTTGCCGGTCAAGAGTCCTCCCGCCAGGCTGGTGTCGCATTGCTCCAGGATGTGACGCCGACTATTGCCGAAAGCGTTGGGATCGTCCTCGGATACCCTGAAATGCACCTTGGTTGCTAGCACGATTCGCTGGCGCTTGCCGTTCTGAAAGAGCGTCTCGCCAACGTACTCTTCACTTAGTCCACTCTGGTAGACGTTGGCCGTGTCCAGGAAGTTGACGCCCATGTCGATGGCCCGGTCGATGATGGCGGCAGACTCCTCGCGGTTGGCCTTGCCACCAAACATCCAACATCCCAGACAAATCGGACTGACCCGGACGCCAGTACGGCCCAGGAGACGGTATTCCATTCCACACTCCTCGTTCCTGAAAGCTTGTCGAGATCCGGGCACAAGGCCAAGTTCAACAGAGGGTTTGGACCCCTACGACCTTGCCCCATAACCCGGGGCGAGTCAAGCGTGGTGGCGGTTTGAGGGGTGGGTTAAGAGGGGTGGGTTAAGATAGCTGCCCAGGTGATAGTCTTACCCGTTAGCCGATGGTCACCGGACGGAGGGATGAATGAACCCGAATTGCCTTGAGCACTGCCTGACAGATTCGGAGTACAGCCACTTTGAAGAGTATGGCTACTTGATAGTCGAGGACGCCGTATCCGGGGATAGGCTGAGGCGTCTTGGCCAGGTCTGTGATCGAATGCTGGCTGCGAAGCGAAGCGGTGGCCTGGGGCAGTACGCCTCCTTCGATGAGGTGGACGTGATCGGCAAAGACCCTGTCTTCGTGGAGATGATCGATTGCGAGACTACCTTCCCGAAGGTCTGGGGAGTCCTGGGCTGGAACATCTATCTCTATCATACCGGCCTCATTGTGAACCCTCCGAGCGATCCCAATCCGGCATCCGGCATTGCCAGCGTGGCCTGGCACCAGGACAGTATGCGAGTCAACGATGAGATCGAGTCGAGTCCCCGGCCCCGTCTCTCGCTCAAGGTCGGTTACCTCATCAGCGATGTTTCGGAACCGGGCCGGGCCAATACCTGGATCGTCCCCGGGTCGCATCTCAAGGATGAGATCGAGATTCCAGAAGACGGCCAATCCAACCCTCCTCGTGCCATTCCAATCTGTGGCGCTCCCGGTACCGCCTTTCTGATGGACCGGCGCCTCTGGCACAGCCGTAGCCGAAATCAGTCCGATCTCACCCGCAAGGTGTTGTTCATGGGTTACAGCTACCGCTGGTTGCGTCCCAAGGACGAGATGACAGTCGAGCACCTGTATCCCACACTCGATCCGATTCAACGACAGATCCTGGGCGATTGCCCCAGCAACGACAGTCGCTACGCCCCCGGTGAGGACGATGTGCCTCTGCGCGCCTGGCTGAAAGAACATCGCCCCAACGACGCAAGCTGGACGCGTGGCCGCTCCCGGCAGTCCTATCGTCCCGATATACCTGCTGAACGGGCGTGACCGGGGGCCCTGAGTACCGAGGAGGGAGGTGAATCCTGAAAGGATTCCGTATTTCAGCCCAGCGACTGTGTTGGTTTTGTCAAGCATTATTAAGATTCTGCGGCTAACGGTGCTCTCCAAAGATCATCGTTTTTGACCATCGTGTTGAGCGTGACGAGGAGCTTTCTCATGGACGCTATCAGGGCCACTTTAGGCTCTTTTCCGGAGGCGACAAGGCGATTGTAAAAGGTGCGAATCTGCGGATTGTGTCGGATCGCTGAGAGCGTGCACATGTAGAGCTGATTACGGAGTTGACGCCGTCCTCCCCAGATGGCACGAGGCTGGAGTCCCTCGCCGCTGTCCTGATCCCAAGGGGCCAATCCCACCAGGGAAGCGACTTCTCTGCGATTGACCCTGCCCAACTCAGGCAGCTCACACACCACGATCTGACTGCTTCGCTCCCCTATCCCCGGGCAGCTTTGCACCACCTCCTGGCGCCGAAGGAGCTCGGCATCGAGCCGCAGCAATTCCTCCACCTTCTGCTCAACCTCTTTCAGTTCTTGATCCAGCAGGCCAAGGATTCGCTCCACTCCTTGACGCAGCTCCTGATCCTCATACTGATGGCGACGAGTCCGCTCGATCTTACGACACTCAATCAGTTGCCTGCGTCTGCGATTGTAGGCTTGTAACTGCTGATAGTACGCGGTTTCCTGCTTACTGATACGATGAATCCCCAGCTGCCCACAACGCCCCAGGACGTGGGCATCCAGACGATCATTCTTGGCTAGGATTCCCAGACCCTTCGCGAGGTCTCGAGCTTGTCGAGGATTCACGCAACAGACGGGGATCCCCGCCTCATTGAGCTCTCTCAGGACCCGCTTCTCATAACCCCCCGAGGCTTCCACCACCACCGAGACCAATCCCGCGATCCCCTCCAGACGGCGGAGGATCTCTGCGATTCCTTCCCCCGCGTTGGAGTGCTCCGAGTGTTCCTCCCGTGGCAGCAGACACAGATCCAGCCGATCCTTGCTGACATCAATGCCCGCTGCGGGCTGACTCATCCAGGTTTTGTTGATAGGATTACCTTTGAGTTGTTTCATGGAGACCCTTCCTTATATTCGGGCTCTCTCTTTGACGGAGGCCCAGGCGACTGTTCGGGTTGACATGAAATGGGCCGACCACGGATCTCGCTGGGCTCCGGTCTCGACGGACCGAGGGTTTCACGATCTCGTGGTCGGCTCGGATCAGACGTTCTGACCCGAATTCCTTTCAACAAATAACACATATAAGGGTTTCCGAACCCTGGGTGAACGGCGCCGCCCCTGGATTTCAACCCTGAATGGGTTGCGTACAAAACGGCAAGAACTGGTCAGGACGCAACCCTTACAGATTGATTATTAAGGGCTGACTCTTTTCCCCAGGGTTCGGAAACCCCAGGCTGGTAGACGCAATTCCGTTGGGATTGACCTCGTTTGGTTTTGATGGAGCCCATTTTCGAGACCTTGATCCTAAAGTCGAACCGAACCCGTATCTTGTATCCCGTATCTTGGAGTCTTCAATCGTTGGTGGCCCCTTCGTTTTCTTCCAGCCCGAGTGCCGTGGCTGCATTCCGCCAGAAGATTCCCTCGACCTGGGATTGCGAAAGTTGGGCTATTTCGGCGGCGTCGCGGAGCGACAGCAGTTGCTCGTACGCCGAGAGAATAGGCCTTCCATCGCAATGGGGGAACTTGAGCACTCCCTGATCGGCATCGTAGTGTTGCCACGACCGCCCCAGCGCGGCGTAGTGGCCGTGGAAAAAGGCCGCGCCGACTCCATCGGATCCCCAGAAGATGCGCTTCGGATCTTCCTTCGTCAGCAGCGTCACGTAGGGACGGACATCCGTCACAGCCGAGGTGTCGTAGTAGATATTCGGCAGGTCCCGAAGCCGCTCGACCGCGTTTCGGATGGGCCAATAGGTGAAGCTTCGGGCGCAGTGCGCCAGCAGCCACTTGATATTCGGGTAGCGCTTGGTCGTGTACTCGGCCAAATCGTCAAGGTTATGCTGGTCAGCACAGCCATGGAAGCGGGAGAGATGCATGGTCACCCAGAGACTGTGATGGTTGGCGAATTCCATTTGCTCGTGGGGCAAGAATTCGTGGATTCGGCACTGGGCGATATCACCTGTCACCGAGTAGGTACGGTAGGGCTTCAGGCCTGTGAACTGGGGATTGTGCATATCGCGCTCGATGTCCTCGATCTGGCAAGCCGGGGTAACCAATCGATGGTAGCGGATCCCAGGCACACCATCGATTTCCCGCTTCACTGATTGTATGTGCTTGGCAACGTCGATACCTGCGACCGGCATCCCCAGGATGAGGTACTGCATCCGGCGCCCCGGGTAGAGGACCTGGGCCCAGCTATTCAACGTGGACAAGTCCGCATCGTCCCGTGTGCCTTGCTGGGGCGGAACCGGGAAATCCGAGGCCCAGAAAAAATGGATGTGCGCGTCGAGAATCCGGTCGGGCACGAAATCGCTCAGTTCCTCTTCCCAGACTTCCCGATCACAGTCCCGATAATCGATTCTATCTTGATGCATCTTCCTTCACTCCTTCCGTGCGTCTTCTCAACTGGGCCGGGGCTAGACGTGGACCAGGGAATTGGCGATCATCCAGCTCTCACCAAAGCGTATTCACGTAAGCGTAGTTCCGAATCAATCTATCGGCACTGATGAGAGTAGAATCGGTCAACCGAGCAGTGGCGACGATGATCTGGTCCGCAGGGTCATCGTGAAAAGGCTGAGGAAGGCGGGTGCTTTCGATCGCGATCGCTGCTGATAGCGGAAGCTGCTGCAGGCGAGGCATCTCCAAAGCCTGACGAGTCCATTCGTCCACACTGGTACCTAGTTTGAGGTGCCCCTTTTCAGCCAGCTTGGCGAGCTCCCAAACTGATATCGCGGATAGGAATAGCTGATCATCCTCCCCGAGATTGGTCAGGGTTTTCCGAACCTCCGGCCCGATCTTCTCGGCTACCGCTTGCCACCAGATCCAGACATGCGTGTCCAACAGATAGTTCATCCGTTGGCATTCCACATTTCTGCGCCCAGGGGTGACACGATGTCATCTTCTTGTAGCACGCTTCCCTGCATCCGCCCGGGCTGGAGCGGTTTGGTCTCCTCAGAAAACGGGATCACCTTGGCGATGGGCTTTCCCCGTTTGGTTACCACTACCGGCTCTCCTGTATCCGCAACCTGGGCGAGAATAGCCAACGCCTTGGCCTTGAACTCACTTATACTCAGCATATTCATCCTCAATCTCCGCATTGACTATTTAACCAGTGCCTAATTACTATAGTCAACCCAGATGTCCGTTTTGGAACAGCAGGACAGAACGATGAAAGAGCGCCCTAATATTGTTTATCTGATGACCGACCAACAAAAGGCGTCGGCAACAAGCGTCTACGGCAATCCCCACGTACCCTGCTCCTTCATGGACAGGATGGCAGAACGAGGTCTTAGCTTTAGCGAGACCTATGCTCCCGCCTCCATTTGTACGCCCTCGCGAGCCTCGGTGATGACGGGTGTCCATCCGTTGGTGCACCAGGTGACCTGTCATCAGAACCGGGTCCCCTACAACCTGGACCAATTGCCGGAGCTGCTGTCACGCAGCGGATACTACACGGCGGTTGTAGGGCACCACGAATACGATCGTGACCTGAGCCGAGGCTGGCATCATCAGAGCAACATGTGGACTCGGGGACCTATTGGAACGGCAGCCGAGTTTTTCTACCGGCATGGGCGGGCCGGCTATGGCTGGGCCTCAGGTTCGCTCGAATGCAGCGCCGAGGAAGGACATGCCCACGCCGTGGCCACGCGTGTTATTCACCAACTCGATTCCATCCAGGCAACCGGAGCACCCTTCTTTCTGCACGTGCCTTTCCTGGAACCACATCCTCCTTTCTACACTCCTCCCCCCTACGACACGCTGGTTGATCCCGCGAGTGTGCCGCTCCCGGATAGAGGAGACGGCGGAAACCGTCCCCAATGGCAGGACGCCTGTCGGCTGGAGCAGGCTTCACACCTGGCTACCGAGGAGGATATCCGAAGGTTGATATCGATCTACTACGGCATGATCGCCTACGCCAACGACCAGATGCAGCGTATCTACGATGCGATGCAGCAGCGGGGAATGTTGGATAACACCTGGATTATCGTCGCCTCCGACCATGGCGATTTTCTGGGTGAGAAGGGTTTGTTTGCCAAGACCGAATCACTCTATGAGTGCCTGCTGCACGTGCCACTGATCATCGCGCCTCCGCAGAACGTTGGGCTGGAACGCGGAAAGCAAATCGAGGGCCTTGTTGATTTGATCGATCTCTTCCCAACCATTCTCGGGATCGCCGGTGTCGATGTACCCAAGTACGCTCAAGGGAAGGACCTTGTCAGCTGGGCTGCCGGTGGTGCGGTCGAGCCGCTGCACGACTGTCTCTTCTCCCAGGTAGGCGACTATCATGGCCATCTGGGGCAGAGCAATTACGGCGGGACCAAGGTCGGAAGGCACCCGGGACTGGTACAGGCAGCGCGCACCGGTGAGTACTCGTACATCCGCGACCCAGATTACGGCGATGAGGCTTACGATCTGACTCAGGACCCTTTGGAATTGAGCAATCTGCTCGGTGTCGGCGCGACCGAACCAGAGCCGGCCCGACAGCTTCTATCCTGTCTGGAGGAATGGGAACAGGAGTGTCTGGAGCTTCGCGCTAGACTAGGTGTTGTCCCCGGTTATCGTGGTTTCGATGCAGGCTGGGAATAGGGTTCTCGATCAGGGTTACATCCTAGACGCCGAGCAGCGACAAGGTCGCCGCCGTGTCTGCACCTTCACCTCCCTGTTCCGGCTGGTGGATGGGGCCGTGCTTGCGACCTACCGGCTCGGCGCCGCCAAGGACTCCGCCGACGGCAACTGCCAGGTAGCGCGATCCGAGGACGGCGGACTCAGCTGGGAGGTCATCTGCGAAGGTTTTGAGAATAGCCTGGACGGAGTTCCCGGAGAGATCCGCAGTGCCTATCTGGCGCAGCGCGATGACGGCTCGCTCTTCGCCTTCCTGACTTGGATTGACCAGGGGACAAGCGATCCTCGGATGTACGCTCCCGAGACGGACACGCCGAAGCTGCGTAAGCTCCTCCAGGTCGAATCCGATGACGGAGGTCGTTCCTGGTCCGACGGCCGAGTCCTGAACACCGAGCCTTTGACGCGGCCCGTGCTCTCGGGTCCGACGTTGCGCCTTCCAGGGAAAGGGTGGCTGCTGCCGGTCGAGAACTATGCCCCGGAACGAGAAGGAGGGCCCAGCGTACACAGCGCTCATGCCCTGCTTACCGGAGACGGCAAGAGCATTGACCACGTCTTGATCGTCGCCCGCCATCCCCAAGATGGCCTCTATTATTGGGATCAGCGTCAGGCCCTGTGTCCAGATGGGCAAGAGCTTGTCAGCTTGTTCTGGACCTACGACCGAGGGTGCGAGCAGGACGCCGACATTCACATCTCGCGAGCAAACCTGGAGTCACTGTCATGGCAAACTCCGATCAGAACCGGAATTCGGGGACAGATCGCGGCTCCGATCCCCCTACCGGATAATCGGCTGTTGGCATTTTACGTTCTTCGAGAGCCGCACGGCTCGCTTCGTTTGATCATTTCGCCGGATGGTGGAGAAACCTGGGATCGAAACAGCGAGTTGGTGGTCTACCATCCCAAGACGGGCCGGCCCAGGGGACAACCTCGAGACTACGCCGAGGCCTGGGAGCAGATGAGCCAGTGGACATTCGGCCACCCAGCGAGTGTAGTTCTAAGCGAGAAGATGCTATTGGTGGCCTACTATGCTGGCAGGGACGAGCGCTGTCTGAGCGCTCGATGGTCACGCATCCAGATCTGATCGACTGCCAGCAAAAAGCGGACAAAACCTCGACTTTCCGCTCAAAAGTGATAGGATACACTGCGGCCCTCGGAGAGTTTTAACCGGAGAGTTTTAATATGAATATCCTTCTTTATAACCCGGATAACGAAGTCACAAACAACTACATGCCACATTTGTGGATGTTCGTACTTCAGGCTCTGACACCACCCGGGCACCAGGTGTTCCTCATCGACGGCAACGCCCAACCCATGACCGAGAAGGCGATCGCCAGGTTCATCCGTGACAACGACATCGAACTCGCCGGCATCGGCGCCATGACCCGCATGGCGGCCCGGGCCTATCGAATGGCGGATGCGATTCGCGGTGCCGGCGCGAAGGTAGTCATGGGCGGCCCCCACGTAACCGAGGTGCCAGACGAGCCCATCGGGAAAACCGAGGAGCCCCGTCACGCCGACGCGGTGGCTCTGGGAGAGGCCGACTATCTCTGGCCTCAAATCGTGCGGGACGCCGAGCGCGGCGAGCTGAAAGAAGTCTATAGGCCTGTGGACGAGGCTGGCAGGGAGGTAAAGCCCTCCCTCGAGGACTACCCGCGCATCCCCTGGGAACGATTGGATCTCGAACAATTCAACCTCCTCGCGAAGATTCCCCGCTGGGGGCGCTACCTCATAGATCGGCTACGGCCGGGATTGAAGAGTTTTCGGGTGGTGCCGATCGAGTCCGGCCGCGGCTGCCCCTATGGATGCGATTTTTGTACGGTGACCGGCTTTTTCGGCGATTCGATCCGCTATCGCAGTAATCAAAGCGTCGTCGAAGAGATGCTGCGCTTGAAGGCCCGCGCCGTTGCCGAGGGCGAGAAGATTGCAGTCTTTTTCATCGACGACAATTTTGCGATCAATGTGAAGCGAACCAAGTCGCTGCTTCGCGAGATCATCCGGCAGGACGCCCAGCTTCTTTGGATCGCTCAGATCAGCATGAATCTTCTCAAGGACGAGGAACTCGTCGATTTGATCGCCGAGAGCGGCGGTCGCTGTATTTTCATGGGACTCGAGTCAATTGATGCTGACAACTTGAAAGCCGTCAACAAAGGATTCAACAAGCCTGCCCAATATAGCGCGGTTCTCCGGCGGTTGGCGGACCGGGGAATCTATTCGATCACGTCTTTCATTTTCGGCATGGATGGCGATCGACCGGGGGTAGCTGAGGAGACGCTGGAAGCAATCGAGTCCTGGCCTCCCGGGCTACCTGTCTTCGGCCTTCTGACGCCGTATCCAGCGACACCTCTCTACGATCGGCTCCTCCAGGAAAATCGTCTGACGCGCCCCAGGCACTGGCTCGACTTCCGGCCCTTCCGGATGGCTTTCACCCCGTCGAACATCACGGTCGAGCAAGCGGAGCACGAGGTCCACGAAGCCTGGCGTCGCTCCTATGAGCCTAAAGCCATCGCTAGAGCCCTGCGTAAGATCGAAGACCGACCGTTCCAGGAGCGCGTCGTCATGTTCTTTGCCCGTCTCATCTTTCGAGGGATCTACTTTCCCCAGCTCACCAAACGCCAATGGTTGGGGCTTCTCTGGAGTAATCGGGCCAGCCTGATGCGTATTCTGAAGGAAGCCTACCGGTTCTACCGCGGGACCGAGAAGCACGATCTCCCTCAGGTCGCCGTGCCGGTTCCTGAGACTCCCATCGTGGTCGAGCGGCGCCTCGGCGCCTGATCCCACCCCACGCTGTCACCTCTCCATCTTGGAGTGCGTCATGAATGACCTGCCATCTAGCGGCTCAGCCGTCGAAAGCCGGGAGCTGCGGTGCGTTTCCGGCCTACTGGTCTGCTTTTTCTTGATGGCAGGGGGACCCCTGCCGGGACAGGGTGCAGGGTCTGATCTTCCCGGTCTGCTGGAGCGGCCTCTCCTGGTCGACATCGGAGCAAATCGAGAGCTCTTCGTCGATCACCATCTGATCGATCGACTGAAGGGGGCCCGCCTCAAGCTGCACCATCCCCGACCCGCGGCCGTTGTGATCAAATCGGATCGACCCTGGGAGGGGGAACTGGGGTTCGGGCAGACCGTGATCTTCCATCAGGGCAAGTACCGGATGTACTACCAGGCAAGCAACAAGGTGTGCTATGCCGAGAGCCTGGATGGCATCCGCTGGACCAAGCCCAACCTGGGGATCATCGACGTCGATGGAAGCCGCGAGAACAATCTGGTGGGAACATCGGCGGGGGAATACCTGCACGACCACGAGACGGAACCCGCTGCGAGGATCTTTCTCGATACCCGGCCTGGAGTCCCTCCGCCCGAACGTCTCAAGGCGATCACGCTGAACGAGGGCGCGAGCGCCAATCCCTCCAAAGAGGAGCTTTCCCGCAAGTTCTCGCTCAACGATCGCGGTCTCTGGCTGGGCACTCCCACCGACGTCATCCCCTGGGTCTCAGCCGACGGCAAGGCCTGGAAGAGGCTGGGAGACAAGCCGATCTTCCGAAACAGTCTCTACGGCACCCTGGATGGGGACTTTTCACTCTTCTGGTCGGAGACTGAGGGACAGTATGTGATGTATACCCGCTACTTCACCTCTCCCAACCGTTCCGTAGGAAGGCGATCCATCGCTCGGCTGACATCGCCCGATCTGTTCCATTGGACCGAGTTCCAGCCGATGAGTCTAGGAGACGGCGGGATCATCCCGGAGAACCACCTGTACATCAACCTGACCCTTCCCTATTTTCGGGCTCCCCAGATCTATCTGGCGTTCCCCGCGCGGCTCATGGTAGGTCGCCAGGCCCTGACAGAGAAGCAGGCCAGGGAAGCGGGCGTTCCTGAGGGGGCGGAAGTCGATTGCTCGGAGACCGTCCTCATGACCACCCGTGGCAATGGAACCCGCTATGACATCACTTTCCGAGAGGGCTTCATTCGTCCGGGCCTGGGTGCACGTCACTGGAAGACCCGCACCACCTACGCGCTCCGGGGCGTTGTCCCCACTGGTGAGGACGAGCTCTCCATGTACGTTACTCGTGAGGCTGGCACCGACACCTGGCATATCCGGCGCTACGCGTTGCGAATGGACGGCTTTGCATCGGTGAATGCCCCCTACAATGGCGGCGAAATGGTGTCCCGGCTTCTCACCTTCTCCGGTAGGGAGCTGGTGCTGAACTACTCGACCTCGGCTGCCGGCAGCGTCAGGGTCGAGATCCAGGGTCCTTCGGGAGACGCGATTCCTGGCTATGCCCTCGAGGATGCGCAAGAGATTGTCGGGGACGAGATCGAGCGCTCGGTAGCCTGGAAGGCTGGTACGGATGTATCGGCTCTGGCGGGAAAGCCGGTTCGCCTGCGTTTCTCTATGAAGGATGCCGACCTCTATTCCCTTCGCTTTCGCTAGGGAACCCTCGGGAGGAAATCGCTGACGCGATCAGAGGGTTCGGCCTGCTCTCCCGGGCCTCACGATGAGCGCGTTAGGTCCAAAAACTAAAACGTTCCGTAAGTAGCTTCTCGTTCGACACTTTTTGAATACTGAGGCGGAGAATCTCGGCCCACTTGCGGTCTGGAGCGGTCTGGAGCGCTCTGAAGGAGCACAGCGAGCCAGAATTAGACAAGTCCGAGAGCCTAGATCAACGAGACTTACAGGGGAATGGCTGAGATTGCTCTTAGGCGGCTTCGCGATAGTAGAACCGCAGGAGTCCGCCGAGTCGCTCACGGCAACGGATCTCGCCTTCGTGGAGGCCGATCTCTTCTTCCGGCTCTATCAATTCATTGCCCAGGCCCTGGTGGTTCCTTTCGTGGTGATAGTGCAGACAGAATTCCTTGATGCTGGAACGCAGTCGCCCTTCCCCGAAGATGATCATCCGACCCAGGCACTCCTCCTTGATGGTCCGCATGAACCGTTCGATGTGAGGTGTCAGATTCGGCGATCGAGGTGGCAGGCGAAGAGGCTTGACGCCGGCCTGCTCCAACAGATCCCGAAACTCCTGGCAGTGCTTGGTGTCTCGATCCATCAGCAGATAGCAGGAATTGCGAAGGAAGCCGTCGAACGGATCGGTCAGATTCCGGCCGATCTGAGCCATCCAGACTGCCGTTGGATTCACGGTGCAACCGGCCAATTGGACTCGACGAGTCGAAAGCTCCATGACGAAGAGCAGGTAGTAAGTGACCAACCCCTCCTTGGTCCAGACCTCGATGGTTGTGAAGTCAATCGATGTGAGGCAATCCCAGTGGATCTTCACGAAGTCACGCCAGCTCGTCTGGTGCTTGCGATCCGGTGCCGGTTCGATCCCGTGTGCCTTCAAGATGTTGCCGACGCTGCTGGAGGAGATTCGAAATCCGAGGTTCTCCAGGGCACCCTCAATGCGGTCGTAGCCCCAAGTCGGGTTCTCCCTGGCCATGCGAACTACCAAATCGACGAGTTCTTTTCCGATCCGGGGCCGTCCAGGCTTCTTGCGTCGATCGCTGTAGCCCCACTTTTCGGCAATGAGTCGACTGTGCCACCGCAGGATCGTGTCCGGGCTGGCGATGTTCGCTATCTGCAATAGCAGCCTGCGTCCTAGGAGCTTGCCTTTGACCGCCAAACGGCGGCGCTGATCGTCGTTGAGAAGGATGCGTTTCTTGCCCAGCTTTTCTTTGAGGATCTGGTTCTCGGTAATCAGATACTCAATGGTCTTCTGTTGCTGTCGGTTGAGCCAAGCGGCCAGGGCAAGGAGAAGCAACTGCCAGGGATGGAGGACGAACTTCATAGCGCACCGGATGCTGAAAACAATGTAGCCAGCATCTTCTGGACACGGTAGTTCGATGTCAAGCACGCCCAAGAGTATCGGCCGAACAACGGAGATAAAAAAACTGCAAGCTATTTATCGTCAGTGGCTTCTGGTTCGGCTGAGTTTTTGGACCCTACGGGGTGACAGTATTCGCGTCCTGGGGACTTGGGTTGTGCGTGAGATGTCAGTCCCGGATTTTGGCGGTTTGGGCCGAGTTCTCGTTTTGTTTCCCGCGGATTTTCTGAGTGGGGTTCAGGGACGTTTTCGAGGTAGGCCAGGTAGGCGTGGATCATGTTTTTGGCGATTGTCCACGCCCTGACTCGCCTGGGCTACTCGCTATATCCTGCGCCGTCGCACTCACACAGTCTTGAAGGACGTGAGTAAGCAACCTACATCGACAAAGTCTGGTCCCAGCTACAGCACGAAAAGACTCTCAAGAGGAATCATTCGCAGAATTCGCCTCGTCGGCCTCGTTTCGGTTCAAGTCGCAGTAAGTCTTTCACTGCCTCCACATCAATGTGGAGTTCTCGTCCCTTGTAGCCGACCCAACCACGCTCTTTGAAGTCAGACATGATGTTGGAGATGTTAGGGCGGTTTCGGCCAATAAGATGGGAAAGAATCTCGTGAGAAATAGGAATGCTGATCTTCGTGAACTTCTCTTCGGGGAGAATCAAGGTTCCGTGGTTTCGAGCCAATTCCAAGAGCGCCCTTGCCACAAGTCCTTTGGTATTCAAGGAATTGAGCGATCCGATCTCGACGTATGCGTGCTGCAGCCTCTGAGTCAAGATGTTGATGAAATTCAAGGCAAGTACGGGTTTGTGTTGAATCAGCTGAAGAAAGTCGCTGCGGGGGATAAAGGAAACCCAGGAGTCTTGGTGCGCAATCGCCTGGAAGGCGAAATCTCTTGAAGTGGCCAGCGTGTCTTCCCCAAAAACCTCACCGTTCTTTAAGAACTTCACGATCTGTTCCTTACCATTGGACATGATGACCGAAATCCTCACACATCCCCGGTTGAGGAGGAAAACTCCTTGAGTAGAAACTTCCCCGCTCAAGATAACCGTATCCTTGACGTAGACGCGATCCGAACAAAGGCTTGCAAGTTTGGACAGATCTTTAAGGGACAGGTCTTGGAATAAGAGCGATTTCGCCTGGGGCCATAGTGCTCGCCGTGAACTGTCCTCCATGACTCTAGTTCCTGCAGAGGAGCAAGCTACGTCCGCGCTGGCCGGTCCAACTGGAGACCAACGCTCATGTCATCTCTCCCCGGATCCAACTCAGAGACTTTCCACGGGGTGTCCACCTGCCGAATTGGCAGCTCGCCCGATGTGAGCGAAGCCCAACGATCTAGCCGGCTGACCCGTCATTCCCCATATACACTGCGAAATCAGAATCCGCCTGGCCTGAATCGTTCAATCTATCAAGCTACCAACCCTTGCGTCAACGATCTTTTCGTCACATTTTCCTCTGCAAGCGACCTCTGATTCTTGTTTTGTCCAGGTACTTTCATCAAGATCTGATAAGCAGACCGTCTGATCAGAAACGCTGGACCCAAGATATTCGAGTTCTGCCGGGTGCGCCATTACAGATCCCTTGCTGACTAGGGTTTTCGACCTGTAGTTTACTCGGAGTGGACTCTATTAGGTTAACTGCTAGCAAGAATTGGCGCCTCGCTGTGCCGTCGTGGTGACCAGAAGACGACGGGCTAGACGTTGCTTCAGCAGTGGTCTGGGAAAAGGAGGGAGAGAAGATCCCAGGAGGCCCGCCGAAGCGGACCTCCTGGTTTGGTGTACCAACTAGTGCAACTAGAACGAGAACCGGAATCCGAGCTGGATCTGGCGTGCGGTGGCTGCGGAAGTCACCCTGCCTGCGCTGGAGGATTCGATGTTGCCTGTGGGTACATTGAAGATGGCGTGGTTGAAGGCGTTGAACATATCGACGCGGAAGTCGAAGGACTTCTCTTCGCCGAACGCAAACGCCTTGTGCAGCGAGATGTCGAAAAGCGGCACCCCGTCATAACGCAAGGGGTACGGGGCGGAATTGCCCAGCGCTCGCCGCGCCGACTCGTGGCAGGGGAATTCCCCGGCCGGACACAGGCTGGCGTCCTGGACGCGAAGCCCTGTGATGGGGTCCACCACACCCGGTGCCGTGAAGGCACTGGTGTCAAACCAACGCTCGACCGTGGCCGCGCCGCCCAGGTCTCCGTTTCCGATTCGATCCACGTAGGTCCGGCGACGGCGGCCCTGGTTCCACAGATCCGTTCCCCAGTTGACAGCGTGAGGTGCCCCCGAGGTGAGGGAGATGATGGTTGTGGCTTCCCAGCCACCCAGGATCGTCTTCGACATCCCATCGGCGTGGCGGAAGAAGGGCAACTCATAGATGGTCGAGTTGTAGAACGTATTGGAACGGTCCGAGCGCATCGGCGACTTCAGCGCGTGACGCTCGAAATCGCGCGATCCGGACCAGTCACCCCAGGTTCCGTTGTAGTTCAGAGCCATGGCTCGGGACCAGGTATAGCCCGTGCTCATGGACAGACCGTCCTGGAAGCGGCGCTCCAACTTCATCTGCAGCGAGTTGTAGGCGGTGTTGCCATGGGGCCGCAGCATGACGTTGATGACCTGCTGCGGGTAGACCCGGCGTGCGCGCTGACCACTCCAGGTACGGTCTTCCGTGTCGCCTGGAATCCAGGGGCGCGGTCCGACCGTGATGGGGTCGCTCGTCAACTGCACGGTGCCGCCGCCAATCAGCGGGGCCACATAGCCTTCCGGCATGGCCACGCCAAAGGGGCTGATCTCCCGAATGTGACGTCCCTGGTTGCCCACATAGGCGGCTTCAAACTTCGTCCCCTGGAAGATCTCATGCTGGATCGACAGGTTGTAGGAGTACACCTGACCTTCCTCCCACTCCAGTTCCGAGAAATAACAGGTCTGGAATTCGTTGCTCTGTGCCTGGGTGGGGAGGTCAAGCCGCTTGCCGGTGATGAGCGTCGCAGTCTCGAATCCCCGCTCCGAGATGTCGGAGATCCGACCCAGGGGCGGGATCATGGTCCGGGCCCTCAGGATGCCACCTTCCTGATCGTAGGTCAGGCCGACGCCCATACGAAGGACCGTCTTGTTGTTGCCGAACATCCTCCAGGCAAAGCCGAGGCGAGGCGCGAAGTAGCCCCACTTGGGCTTGTGGCAGCTTCGGCGATCCAGATTCTGGAATTCCAGGGCAAGTCCGTCCTCTCCTTGCCATTGCGGAATGTCAAATCCCTGGGGCATCATCTGCACCATATCGATTCGACCGCCTGCGGCGCTGGCCTTGCTGAAGTCCTTGCCGCAGTAGTAGAAGTCGGTGTCGAAGCGTCCGTCCGGGCTTCCCTCGTAGTAGGGCGGCAGCGGCGCCTCCCACCTCAGGCCCAGGTAGGCGGTCAGGTTCGGTCCCACCTTCCAGTCGTCCTGGACGAACCAGTTGTAGTGCGACTGGTTGAAGTGGCCAAACTGACCTCCGACCCCCAGAGTGTTCCCCGAGACCCCGGAGGGAGTTCCCAGCATGAAGTCGGCCCAGCCTTCCCCGAAGGTGGCGCCTTGGACGCTGCCGTCTGGGTTGCGGATGATCTGCCCGGTGGCAAACCCGTCGTAGCTGTCAGTTCCGTTCGCGTAGGCCGGGGTATAGCGGTAGTTCACGTCCAGGTTGCGGTTGTGCTCCACACCGAACTTCAGGTAGTGATCACCCCTTCGCCAGGAAGCGGTGTACTTGAAGCCCATTCCCCAATCCTCGAGCGGCGAGGAGAGGCCACCGCGCCAGCCCTGGTAGCCGGTGGGGCTGATGCGGGGCATACCGGCGGGGCCGCGGCTGCCGTCCGCCAGGAAGACATCCCAAAGAGCGCCGTCGTCATAGCCCAGCTCCAGCGGCCAGTTCACCTCATCAAGCGGGCGCCCGGCGATTTGTTGGAATCCCCAGAGGGAAGTTGTTAACTCCGTCACCAGGTTGGCACCGATTGGGTTCACCCAGCCGATGGCCGTTTGCCAGCCGCGCGAGGGATCCGAGAATTGACGGTAGACGCCGTTCAGCTCGGCTCCCGGGACGCCATATCTGCCGGTGTGGCCGATGATGGGCGTCCGCTGCCAGCTGAAGCGGGCAAACACCGTGTCGTCGTTGTCGAAGTGGTGATCGCCTCGCAGCGAGTACTTGTCGATCGTGGTGTTCTTTTCGTTGGAGTAGCTGTAGTTGTTGGAGAACTGTCCCGACTGATTGGGTGCCGGCGGGGCCATCCGCGACATGATCGCGTTGTAGACCGCACCCCGCAAGCTAGACGGAATCTGGTTCCCAGCAAATGGCTGCCGCTCGCCGTCGACCACGTCGAACGGGTTGTACAGCTGATTGATCGGTCCGTTGGGACCACTGCCGGAGAAATCTCCCGCCACCGCCGCCGCCGTCGGTACCGTCATGAAGGCCGTTTGCCTCAGGTCGTCGTTGAAGCGCTCATAGTGGGCGTGAAAGAAGGTCCGATCCTTGAAGATCGGGCCGCCCACCGATCCGCCGAAGATCTGGTACGTGATGGGGAGTTTGCTGGACCCTGAAGAGTTGGTAAAGAAGTTGGCGGCGTCAAAGCTTTCATCCCGGACATAGAACCAGCCATGCCCGTGAAACTCGTTGGACCCACTCTTGGAGAGCATGCTGATGACCGCGCCACCGACGCGTCCGTACTCGGCCGAGTAGTTGTTGGTGATGACCTTGAACTCCTGCACCGTCTCCGGCGTCACATGAACCAAGGGCCGCTGCCTGATGTAGCTCATGTTGTTGGCCCCATCCAGCGTGATCTGATTCGAGTGCGAGTACAGCCCGTTGAAGGACGGATAGCCGCCGCCGTAGCCGTACAGCGAGTTTCCGAGGTCCTGGCCCTCCTGCGTGCCACCCGTGGTCAGGTAGGCCAAGTTCACCAGGTTGCGGTTTCGGAGCGGAAGATCCAGGATCTTCTTCTCCTCGATGACCGAGGAAACCTCGGCCGTATCCGTGTCGATGACGGTGGACTGGCCGGTGACAGTCACCTGCTCGGCAATCTCACCCGGCGTCATCAGGAAATCCACGCGGGCCACCTGCGTCTGCGACACCAGGACTCCCGGGACGAGCTGACTCTTGAAGCCAGGAAGCTCCGCCTTCAGGTCATAGGTGCCTGCCGGAACTTTGTCGATGATGTAGTCCCCGCGATCGTTGGTGATCGCCATCCTGGGGACATTGGTGGCCGTGTTGGTGGCGGTCACCTCGACGCCCGGGACCACCGCGTCGGTCTGGTCCTTCACTGTCCCTACCAGACGCGCAAAAACCGCTGCCTGTCCGTACGCGACCGGCGGGGTCAGAAGAACGACGGTCAATACCGCCAATCCTCCGACTAGCCACGCGTACTTGAATTTGCTGTGACTCATTACGTTCTTACCTCCTGTTGTTGTTATTCCTAAATTCAACGTTAACAGTCTCGGAATTTCAATAAAGTGAGCTGTTGTCTGAGACCGCCCTTTTCGTCTCAGCCGGGGCGTCCCGAAGCAGCCTCTACTCTAAAGGGTTTTGTACACAACCATACTCGAATCGTCAAGAGAAAAGTTTGCCAAGCCAACCGTCCCAACCCTGAATAGGGGCCACCAGCACCCCCCGCCCTTAATTGGCACGTTCGTACAATACATTTTAAGAGGCCAGGGTGTTGGTAATGCACGTAAGGAATGCAAAGTCTGTGCCAAACTCGTCAGGATCGTCTACTAAACACAAATCGATCAGAGAGTTAAGCGGGATTTCAACTGTCAGCAAAAGTACAATTCGTCCAGGGAATTGGATTTTCAGCCCGTGCTCAGTTCAAAATATTGAATTGCTTTGCCCGTCCATTCATGAAAACTCGGACCTTGCTCCGGGACTACGAATCCGCTCTTGAAAGATGACGGCAACCAAGAGCGTGCTGTGCCAACGTTGCCACTTCTCGAATCGAGAGGCTCTTCTTCGATAAGACTGGTTTGGAGTCGAGGCGTAACCGATATGTTATTCAGTCAGTGTCTACGTTCTAACTCCGAGGGCTACAGCCACAGCTGTTAGCCGAACACGCACATGCTTGACACAGAAGCGGTTACTATCAAGGAATCCACAATCAACAAACCTCAGGTTTCTCAGCCCGGGTGCGTCGGAATCGGCCAACCTATATTTAGTTATCTGGCTATATACGAAAGCAAGGAGCCTCAAGCGACTGCATAGCACCAGTGTCCAGTAGTGGTTTCTTCCCTCTCGGTTTCGTCCTGACCAGTAGATCTACATCCGACAAGACGGCCAGGATCGAGACAGAACAGGATTGATACAATGCTCCATAAGATCACAAACAAGCTTTTCTGGAGCGCCGCTTCCGGGACGGTCTGGCCATATCCTCGGGCTATACCTACGGATGCCAATCCCCCCTCCCTAGCGCGAAGCAACTCGAGCACATCCTTCCTCAGGCTCTGGGAAAACTCCAAAAGAAGAGCTTGGCGAGTCTCTGCGGTCTGCATCAGGAGGCGGACATCTGGGGCCTCCAGCAGGCGCAGAATGTGCGTCAGGCGAAGCTCCACCTGCTCTAATCTTCTTCTCTCTGACTCTTCTGAACGAAAACCAGTAACCATGTAGTAAAACATATAGCAAGCTAGTAGCACCGAGAGTGCCGAGACGGAGAGAAACATCATCATCGATGGAAAATCAGAGATCTCAGTACCTGCTGCAATCTGGTGTTGATTTCATGCAGCTTTTTCTTGTCCGATGGAGGACGGTGCATCGGCTTTTCTTCCCAGAGGGCATAAGTGAAAACTATGAGAGCCAGAAAGTAGAAGAACTGGGTGAAGAAGCGGAAAACGTTTGGCTGGGGGGAGCCCAGGAACAAGAGACTAGAAAAGTTAATGGCCTGCAGAGCAACCATCAGAGAAACTCCGGACAAGATGCCGATGAAATTCTGACCCAAGATAATTCCGCTGTTCTTGCCAAGCGCACGATAGATGATGAGGCAGAGAAAAACCTGAAGGACGATGGCGATTGCATGATAGGTGCTTCTCCAGGGAAGTGTTGTTGACCTCCCCGAAGAGTCTCGCAACACGTGATTCTACCTGGATTTCGTGTGCCATCTCTGTCATCAAGACATCTATGAAACGGAGCAAGAGCTCATCTCGCTGCTGTTCCAACCCGGATTGCTCTCTGAGAGGGCACTCCGGCAGAGGCAACATCATCCGCCATTCCTTCTACATCACCACACAGGGTCGACGGCGGCGCTACCGTTGCAATCAGTGCGGCAGAACCTTCTCTTCCACCCACGGAACACCTTATTATCGGCTGCACAAACCAAGGTCTTTGTTCGATGAAGTCGTCCACCTGTGTGTCCACGGGCTTGCCATATCGGCTATGGCTCGAATCAAGCGCATGGCCTGGGGCACAGTCGCCCGCTGGCTTGAATCGGCGGCTACCTGCGCTACCCGGTTCAACGATCGGATGCTAAAAGGTTTCGTGATCCGTGAACTTCAGGCCGACGAGATCAGGACATTTGTGGGGACCAAGAAGCGGGTGAGTCGGGTACTCACAACGCTCGAAGTCTGGTCCCGGCTGTGGATCTCCGTCGAGATCGGTCGTCGCAACTTCCGAAACATCAAGAGAGTGCTGCTCGATACCCTGCAGCGAGGCCGTATTGAAAGCCGCTTCCTGTTCACCACCGATGGTTTCGAGATGTACGAGTGGGCGGCGAAGAGGCTGCTGCTAGGAATCTGCACATACGGTCAAGTGATCAAGCGGCGCCGGGAGAATAGGGTTGTGCGTGTGGACCGTAGACTCCTTCTCGGAAGGCGCGCAGAGCTAGAGGAAGCCCTGTTTCACTCCGAGGATTCTACCACCTTGAACACCGCCTTCATTGAACGCCACAATCTGACGATCCGCCAGGGCTGTTCCTATCTTGGCCGTCGCACACCTTGCCACGCCCGACGGACGGAATCCTTGGAAGGCCAGGTGGCTCTGCTCATGGCGTATTACAACTTCGTGCGTCCGCACTCGGCTCTGAGATTCGGTAAAACGGTGAGGACTCCAGCTATGCAACCCGGGTTGGCGAAAAAGAGAATCTGCTTCCGGGATGTCTTCACAAGCCGAGCGGCATTCTTTTTGTTTGTTTTGATCGCGATCCGCTTCGCGGTCCCCGTGGAATGTCGCCAGCACTCAACAACAGTTGCCTGAAGAAGCACCCAATTTGCGACTCTTCCGGTCTCGGAGAAGCCTGCGGTAATTCCGTGATCAGTCAGTTGGCACTGTGTAGTAGTCCGCAACAGGTGCCAAGGAAGTGGAGCCTGGATCATTCCTCAGAAACGAGGGCAGGAGGACCTTCCAGTCCCAATCTGTGGGTAGAGGTGGCTATCTTTCCGGAGAGCTTCTGGCGCAAGACCACGACCAGATCGTAGTTGCCCTCAGGTGCCGGCTTCTCGGCCACCGGCGAAAAATGCGTGTAGGTCAGGAACTTGTCCAGATCCTGCTGGCTGTTGAAGTCGAGATCGATCCTCTCGGCGAAGAAAAAGGTGTCTCCGACCCACTTCCCCGACCCATCAAAGATAGCGCCGAACATCTCGATGACACAGCGACGCTGATCCCCTTCTGATCTGAAAGTGACAGCCTCGGTCGGAATCCGGGCCAGAACCTTTAGCTTTCCCGCCTCGGTCGAGACCTGGGTCTTGATCGGAAAATCTCTGAAGAGATCGGGAAACTTGAAGGCGTTAGCCAGATCTATCGTGACCGCCTGACTCGGATCCTCTTGGGTGTAGCCTTTCCGATGTCGAAGCCTGACACGCTTCCTCTTCAGCTTGACCTTGATCTTGTGAAACCTGCCCACTCTCCTCTCTGAATTGGGCACATATCCAATCAGGTAATATTCCCGACCATCGAGATAGGCCTTGCGAATTGGCCGACTCAGATCGTTGTCGTCGGCAAACCAGAGGCCTCCGGTCTGAAGCGAGAGAGACGAAAGGAACTCATGCGGTGCGGTGATGTCCTCTGTGGAGTAGATAGCATTCAGTGAGCTGCCGGCTCCCCTGATGCTGGCCGAGCCCGTTGAAGGAGCCATCAACCCGCGCGGGTCGATGCTGTAGATCGAAACGTGGGATCGATTGGCCTGGTTGACCGCGCCGCTAAGCCTTCTGTGTAGATCGCCAGGACGTCCCGACCCCAACATGTAGTTATTCACGGCTGCGTGGATCAGCGTAATCTGGCCAGGGGCAATGGCCATAGCCCTTTCCTTGATGATCCGGCTCAGGGTCCGTTTGGCGTTCAGGGGGTAGCCGTTGGAGAGATAGAGGAGATGCTTGCGCCCTGGCAGCGAACGCAGATGACGCGAAAGCGCTCCAATCGCTGCGCAGGTGAAGTCGACCCTCAACTCCAGACTCACCAGCATCTGGCGGGCAATGGACGCAGCCAGGGAAATCGTCCCCTCGAGTTCCGGGTCCAGCCTTAACCTTACCACGCCTCCTCCGTCTCCATCGCCCGGATCAAAGATGTTGAGGGCAAGTCCCTCGAGGAGCGCAAAACGCTCCTCAACGGATTCCACGAATCGAGAGATACTGGTGCTTTCATGCGGCCTGAAGTTCAGTGTCTCCAGGGCACTCTCCATCTGCGAAGCGTCGCTGGTGAAAGGAAGGTGCACGCGGAAGCTTGGCTCTACCGTAGCCACCATTACCTGATCCGTCGGCGCCAGCTGGGACCTGATAAAGGTCCGGATAGAGTCCTTTGCCCGCTGCAATCCGTGGAAGTCCATGGACTGCATATCGAAGAGAAAGACAAAGAATCCCTGGTAAACCGGCGAGGTAGGAAGCCCTCGTCGGTCAAAGGAAAGATCGGAAATCGAAGAACGCCCCGCTGGCCCTTCTGCGGTCAGCTCCTCCTTCGACCCGGCCCTCCTCCGAAGATCGAAGAAGACGATATCCTGGCGCTTCCCATCCTCAAAGATCTCGATCTCCTCCGGCTTCAGGTCCCGGACGACATTTCCCTTCTTGTCACTGACCACCAGGTCGACCAGAACCACCTCGGACTGGGCCCGGAACACAGGCGTTTCCTCATCCTGGCCTGCCCTCACCATAAAGGTCAGACACACCAGCACAAAGGCCCGAGACAGGTACTGATTTCGCCTTCTCAAAAAGATCCCTGCTTCCTTCTGGCTCTGCCCAATGCTCTGCCCTCGAACGGAAGGGAAACTTGCTTGACTACTGCCGCCAGATTCTATCAGTTTGTCGCGGAGGGTTAAAGCCGGACGATTTCAGAAACCTCTCATACCCCGATCGCTCTGGAAGCAATCATAGGTGGACCCTATACCTTCTATTCTAAACATTTCTAAACATATATGGTCTGTGCATGGGCCGTGGGCCTTCCCAGAACTGAAAACATCCTCATCCCGAAAATCTCATCCTCCCCGCAGAGGACGCTGGCGATCAAAGCGAAAATGCTGCAAGATCTGCGGAGCCGAGCGCTTCGCCCACAAGCCCAACTCCTACTATGGGTATGTTGAGCATGCCTACCGGCGGGGGTGATCACTCGGCGGCTGCAGAGAATCAAGATTTCCGCCTCCCAACCTAGCCGCCAAACATTTTCTTGACACCGTAGTAGGGTACAGGGTGCATCTTAACTGGTGGAGGCAAGCATTAGACACGGAAGTGGGGTCCGGCGGAGCATGGCTGGTCTCTCCTTTTCTGTTGAATCAGGGGGACGGTCCCGGAGTCTATCCCCAGCAACTTTAAGGGTCAAGGAGGTGTCCCCTTCTTTCCCTTGCCCGTGTTCTTGCCTTTGCCCTCCAATCATCTTGCATTCTGGCCCAGACGTTCGGAATGCTGCCCAGAATCGCATCAATGCTGACCGGGTTGGTCACGAACCTTGATGCAAACTCAGGGCTGATAGCTGCGCCGGGGCGTGAAGTTGCATACATAAGCGCGGTGCAAGAACGTTTTGGAAGTGGCGCATCCGACCGGCTAAGGGCTGAGTAGCCGCTCCACATGGTCGTAGCGACGCCTGGGCGCTCACCAAGTGTCAGGAGTCGTCCGAACGGAATCGTTTCACGCAGCGAAGTCGGCCATACGCTCTGACCGCCCACGTAGCTGGCGCAGCGACAGGGCGCTGCCGAACCTTTCCCGACACTGGTGAACCTCTCTTGTTGGCCGTTAGCGGCAGTTCATGCGGCGTTTCCGCTGGAGATTTGAATGTCCGCTTTTTTCGAAAGCGGCCGTTCGGGGGCGATCTGCTCTGACACTGTTTGTACGGTCAGATCTAGGCTATTACACAGGAGGTTTTCCCGAAGCGTTCCCTCCGCCGGATAATCTGCCCCCTTTCGAGATAGGCCGAGGCTGGTTAGGATGAAATCACCTTAACCGGAAACGCCATGCTCACTCGAGAGGAAGGCATCTATGAGGAGGAATTCGGCGAGAAAATCAGCTATCTAGAAGCGGACGTTCAGATTTTCCCCGGAAACGTCGAACGAACTACGCTGAGATTGCAGAAAAGCATGGTTGAAATCATCGTGCTCAGCGATTCGCCAGGCTGGTAGAATTCCCGTCACAGTCGAAACCTGCTTTGGAGACAGCGTAGTGGCTGGAAACCATGTGAGATGAAAGGAGAAAGAAGGCAATGAAACGAAGAGGTACGATGATCGCTTTCCTGTTCCTGCTGGGCTGTTCCTTGGTAGCGATCGCTCAGAATCCCGCGTCTGAGGGCGAGACTACCCAATACGAACCCATTGATGGTGCCGTGATCTACGACCACGACCCTTCGACCAAGCTCGGAGATGACATCTTCGGAACCGTCATTGCCGATTTCGAGAACGATGCTCCCGGGCGGTGCTCCCACGGTGGCCCGGTGTGCATGGAGTACGCGAACGGCAACATCGTGGCCTTCTATGCCAACACCAGCGACCACAATCTGGATGGTTGGAGTGAGTATGCTGTGAGCAAGGATCGCGGCAGGACCTGGGACAAGTACAACAAGCTCCCATACTCCTTTGAGGCGTATGCAAGAGATCAGCAAAACACGGTTTGGGTGCAAGAGGGCCTGGTCACGGAGAAGGGTACCGTCGTACTGTTCCTGAGCCACTTCAAGATTGGACGACGAGAGGAAACCAGAACCAAGCTCGGCGTCATCAGAAGCTACGACGATGGCGCCACCTGGACGGATTACGAGACCATGGACGGTAATTTCGTCGGCTCCCCCTGTTCCACGGCAGTGGTGGGCGAGACCAACTATGTCATGATCGACAGGGGCAAGGGCGCAGGTCATCCCCATGTGCTGTACGTCAGCAAGGATGACGGGCGCAGCTGGCACAAGAGGAGCACGCTGACGCTGGACGACGACAAATGGTACGGCACCATGATTTTCATGGCGGATGGGCGCCTGCTGGCCGGTGCCTACACGGAGAAGGACGAGCACCATTTCTACTATTGCATCAGTCAGGATGAGGGCCGCACCTGGAGCGAACAGAGGCGAGCCTATATGGACAAGATGGTTCGCGATCCCGAACTTGCCTATCTCAGTGGGAAGTACTACCTACAGGGAAGGTCGGGCCAGGTTGGAGAAGGCAGCCGCCGCTTTGTTCTCTACCAGTCCGACGACGGTATCAAGTGGGGCAGTGGGATCATCGTCAGCGGTGATATCGGACACCCTGACGGGTACAGTCAGAACTGCATCATCAACAAGTACGACGACGACGTTCCCAACGAGTTGATGACGGTCTACAGCATCGTTTACAAGGGACGTGACACCAACGAGTACGTGTATTTCATCCGGCCCGATGGGAAGTGATGGCGGTCGCTCACGAAGCGGCCTCCATAGCTCAATTGAGGAGAGGAGCAGGGACGTTTCGGCCACGAACTGCAGAGACGGTGTGTGCTCTACGTTTCCTCTACGAGCACGCCGCATTCGTTTCCGCCTAAGAGCTAGAACCTAACACATTTCCGTGGGGACTGCTCCAATCATGAACTATCCTGGCCCCGTGGCAGGTCACTCGGACGTATGACGCCCTACCTGGAAACTGACAGCTCCTTTCGAAGCGCCCGAAATGGAACGTTGGTTCCTAGCCGTTTGCGCCAGTTCATCTGACGTTCCCTCGGGGAAACTTGAATGTCGGCTACTAGGTGCGGATTCAACCGATCGACGCAACACATTGGTTAAATCGTTCGGCTGGTGTTTCGTAGTCTAACGTTTTTCTCGGTCGTTCGTTCAACTGTCTGGCTACATTCGGCTCGGGTGGTTTGTCCACCGCATCCAGTCTGTTTTGGTCGACGTTTGAGAGATCCATTCCTTTCGGGAAGTATTGTCTAAGCAGTCCGTTGGTGTTTTCGTTTGAGCCGCGCTGCCAGGGGCTTCGTGGATCGCAGAAGTAGACCTTTATGTTCGTATCGAGACTGAAGCGTTTGTGATCGGCCATTTCACTTCCGCGGTCCCAGGTCAGAGGCTGGTACAGTTCCCGCGGTAACGTGCGAGCTTGTTGGCTCAAGGCCTTGATCACCGTTTCGGTATCTTTGCTGTTGACTTTGACCAACATCACGTAGCGCGTCTGACGTTCGACCAGGGTGGCGATTTGACTTCTCTTGGCTCCGATCAGCAGGTCCCCTTCCCAATGACCGGGCACGGCGCGATCTTCCACCGAGGCGGGTCGCTCCCGGATTGAGACCGTGTCCTTGATCCGTCCGTGATCCTCCGTCTTCTGCGTATGGTGGCGCGAGCGGCGCATCCCACGGGTCCGCCTCAAATGCTGCAACAGCTCTTTCTTTAAGGCGCCCCGGGCCTGGATGAAGAGGCTTTTATAGATGGTCTCGTCTGACACTTGAAAGTCCTTGTGATCGGGATACGTGCGCTTGAGCCACCCGGCAATCTGCTCGGGCGACCAGAGCTGCTTCAGGTTCAAGGCCACAATGTGGGCGAGTTCCCGCTTCTGGACCAGTTTACAGATCTTCGGGCGACGCGCCCGCTCCCAAGCCGCTAAATCGGCCCGGTTAGCCCGGTATCGGAGCCGGCCGCCGTTGCGCCGGATCTCGCGACTGACCGTGGAGGGGGCGCGACCCAGCCCTCTGGCAATCGAGCGGATCGAGCCGCCGGCAACCACACCGCGGGAGATCTCCTCGCGTTCCGATAACGTCAACGCTCGTCGCGATCGTCGGCGCGGCTGCGGCCGGATGCCCCCGGTTTCTTTCAGAATACCCCCAATGGAGGAATGGCCGCGGTCAAAGAGCCGCGCGATCGAACTCAGGGACTCGCCTTTTTGCCAGCGGTCCCACATCAAGGCCTTCTGCTCTTCCGTGTAGTAGATCCTCTTCCGATGCTTCATTGGCAACATCCTCCTCTCTATCGCTAGAGATTAGAGGTGTTGCATCGACCGGTTGAAACCGCAGGTGCAAGCGGCCGATCAGGGGCGAACTACTCTGACACTGTTTGTACGGTCAGATCTGGGCTAACTTGACGGGGCAGCGGGGGACGTACGCACAGCAGATTCTCCGTCAGTTCCGTTATCGCAACGAGCGTGCACGATATACCCGCCCGGAGCAAGAATCTCGACCGGTAGTCCGGTCGCGTGAAGATGTCCCATTCCACTGACAACTGTTACCGGGACTAACGCGTTTCGATGCTTGCGCGTTTGGGGAAGCACACTTCGGCGCGGCCCCGTATTGGCACCGTTGAGCAGCCGCGCACCGCACCTGAGAGTGGGCTTTGCGGCATAACGACTTCCCGCTTCAGTGAGTATTTTGACCTCACGCGGTTGGTCATTAGAGCGCGCTCAGGGAACAGTTCGCAATCGTGCCCAGCGAGTGTGTGTAATACTCGCAAGCGTGCACCACCAAGCCGCGTACAGTTCACCGTTCAGTGTTGTCATGAGTGCCGGTGCACCGTAAGCCATCGTTTCACGGCTACGCGGGAACGTATCGTGCCTGCTGATGCCCAGGTGTGTGTTCCCGGTTGCATCCCAGAGACGCACTTGATTGTCCAGGTCCCACGTTTTCCCGCCGTCCTTCGAGAGCACCGCCATGAACCCCGGTCGCTCCGTCTGGCGGTAGGAGTAGATAGCACACAGATTCCCGTTCGGCAATTCAGCCGGCCAGTTCGTTTGCCCGGGTATCAGCGTTGGAGCGGGTTTTGACCAATTCCGCCCGGTGCTATCGGCAAAAGCACAATGCAGCGGAAGGAAAACGCGTTCACCGTTCTCGTTGTTCATGTCGGCAGCCTGGTACAGAGTGTAAAGGCGTCCGTCCGAGAGTCGAATGGTCTTGCCGTGCCAGAAATCCTGACCGTCAGGTTCTCCGTCTGCCATCACGACCAGATCTCCCCACGTCTGCCCACGATCGCTTGAAAATAGCCCGATCATACGATCCTTGTAGGGCCCCGCAGGCCTCGGCTCATCATAGCCATGCCATCGATCAAATGAAGCAAACCACCGCCCGTCTTCAAGTTCAAGGACAGGATTCGCCGGCGTCGCTACCAGGTTTTTCGGCAATTTGACCGCAAGCGGAGCCGTCCATGTGTGGCCGTTATCCCATGAGAAGAAGAGAACGGGTTGATTTGCAAGTAGGCCCCCGGTTTCGCTCACGAACGGCATGTGCGGGTCTGATCGGTCAGCCCGCATCGCGATCACGACAATTCGCCCGTCGCCCATCATGGAGATCATGCCGTCGCAGTACGAGTAGGGCCGATCATCCCCAGTGTGGTCGTGCAGGAACTTCTCGTGCTTCCAAGTCACTCCGCTGTCCAGTGAGCGTGTCAGGGCGATGTTCACATCTGGGGCGCACATGCCGGCGCCACGCGAGTAGGTACAGATGAACTCTTTCTGGGAGAGCTGCAGCGGACGGGGATAGAAGGCGGACACATGATAATGCGCCGGATCGGGATTCATGTAGATGACATCGCTGTCAATGAGTTCCAGTTTGCTCATGTGTCCTGTCCCAATGGGCTGTTACCAGGCTGTCGGCTGCTCTTTCAATACAGAGTCCTTTGTATAATCCTGGATTGGGCTCATTGATTCTTGGAGACCAGTGAAATCATGCTTTCTGGGGCTGCTGGGCAGAGTCAACACCACTTCCCTGACGAAGCACCGGTCACTCTCCTCCCCACATCGGCTGGGCGGTCATGATTCCCCCGTCGACAGGGTAGGTCACACCCGTTACTGCCGATGCACGATCGCTGGCTAGAAACAGGATCACCTCAGCGACCTCTTCTGGCTGCTGGAGCCTGCCGATCGGAATTCGGCTGTTCCACCCATCGATGGTGCCCTGCTCGTCGCCGGTTGCCTGAGCGAACCCCCGCAGCAAGGGCGTGTCGATGTATCCGGGAGCGACCGCATTGACGCGGATGCCGCGGCGAGCAAAGTCGAGCGCCATGCTCCGCGTCAACGACACGATCCCTCCCTTGGCTGCCGTATACGCCGACGACCCCGGCTGGCAAGGGCGACGCTACCCAGACCCATCCCACACATTTCCAGCATTTTGCGGCGTGAGATGTATCCCGGAATCCCATCCCATAACATTGTGAACACCTCCTGAGTGTGTGTGGTGAATCTCCCTCAACACTAAGGGGTCACGGGACCGAATGCAACCGCGCGATTGCCAGGACCACAGGCTCCTGAGAGTCAGGTTTTGATGGCTTCGAAGGGTATCCGGAACGACTTCAGGTTTAAGTATCAGGATGAGGACAAACCCCTGAGGTGTTACGGTAAACGATCTGTCGCAACGCTTTCAGCGTTGAAAACGTGGCGGTTGACAAAGTCAGTTACGCGCGCCACTATCGTGGCAAGCCGGAAAAGATCTTGGTGCGCTGGCTGGCCAGGAAGTGCGGCTGCGCTTCGTCTTCCGCGAAGCCAGTCTCTATGCGTTCTGGTTGGCGGAGTGAACCATCGGAAGTCCGTTGCATCACTTGCGCTTAGTGTTCCGTTTCATAAATACGACAAAATACGATGATGTTTGTGGCGAGCGCGACGGCGTCGAGTTCGCGAAGCGACGACGCACTCGATGCCTCGTATCATGAAGGAGGAGCGACAGGTGTATCAGTCATCAGCTCTGTTTGTGTTGGCAGTCTTATTTACGGCACCACACGTCAAGGCTGAGGATTCGGTCCGCAACATTGGTTCACGGTTGGAGCTTTTCGTAGATCATTATCTGATTGAACGAATGGAAGGCGCTCGACTCAAGCTCCACGAGCCGCGACGGGAAGAAGTAGTCTTCAATACGGACGGTTATGTGGGATATACGACAGTTATCAAGGATCGCGAATCCTATCGGCTGTACTACAGTTGGAGGGATCCACAGCGCACGGATGATGATGATGAAAGGCCAAGCTTCCCCGAAGGGAAAGAAGATGTTGTCACTCGTAGAAATACAGGACAAGTTCGGCCAACCACTGGCCGGTTATTCGCCTCATCTGGAATGACAGTCTGTACGATCCAAACTTCGATCATTGCGGAAAGCGCACGCCCTTGACGTCGGCCATCTCGCGCGACGAAGGAAACAGGTGGGAAAATTTCAAAAACATCGAAGCCGATCCAAACTACGAATTTACTAACCCGCATTGCTTCTTCCTGCGTGACGACCAGGTTTTGATTGCGTATGAAACGTCACGCATGGAGAGTCTTGAACCACCTAGTAAACTGGGCCGTCGCCGGATGGCGATGAAGGCCGGGATGGCGGATATTGATTGGTTCTATAGCTGAGATAAAGTAAGCGATGTCTACATTGGAACTCGTTGACAGCGGTGTCATCTACCGCAATCCCGATCCAGGATACCGCTATGACTTTGCCTGCCATAGTCACGTGGTTCAGCTCGGACCTGAAGAGCTGCTTTGTACCTTTCAGCGCGGACAAGCGCTGTACAGTATCGATTCGGTGTTGGTCCAATCTCGCTCAACCGATGGCGGTAAGACCTGGGTCGAGGAACGGCTGGTTCATGATCCAAGCCAGGACGAGACTCCCTATTCCTACCACGGCCCCATGATGACCCGCCTGTCGGGTGGCCAGTTGATAATGAATGCCACTTGTTGGAATCGTGCGGACCCCGACAAACCTCTTTTTCAATTTGGGAACCGGCGGCATAGCGCTCCCGGAAACTTTGCTTTTTCGATCGTCGGACGGTGGCCACCATTGGTCCGATCCGGAGCCCCTGCCGCTGGCCGGAGAGATGTTATTGACACCCAGCTGCCCGATCGTGGAGTTGGCCAACGGACAGTGGTTGCAATCCTGCGACCAGTGGCACGAGTACGACCAGCCGGGACCCTATGAACCCAGGAACGTGGCGCTTTTTTCGAGTGATCAGGGTGCGACCTGGGGAGATCCCGTTCATTTTGCGGACGGGTCGAAGCAGGGGCTGGGATGGTGGCATGGTCGGATTCAACGCCTGAACGACGACAGCCTGTTCACCCTGTTTTGGAGTGCGAACATGAAGGCCAGTGCAAGCCTGCCCCTACACCGCTGTCTGGGCAGTGCGGACGGCCGGACCTGGGATACTCCCCAGCCGACCAACGTTCCTGGGCAAACTAATTGGCCCGTTGACTTTGGCGATGGCCGCTTGGCGCTCATCTACACGGTTCGCGAGACGGATCCACCCGGTTTTTACGCGGCGACTTCCGAGGATGGAGGATTGACATGGGACCTCGACCAACAGCTCCTGGTTTGGAATGCCACCGGGCGTGACAAGATTGGCGTCCACGCGCCCGAATCATATCCCCGGTCTCACGACACGATTGCTTATGGCGCGCCGACAGCGATTCGCTTGGAAGATGGCGAAATTTTCGCTCATTTTTGGTGTACCGAGCTTGCCGTGACGCAAATCCGGTACGCGCGCTTGCGCTGGGGATAAGGAGCCGAAATCGACCTGCATGAGTCGGTCTTTGGAGTGCGTGGGAACGAGCGTGAAAAACCGGGGGCTAGCGCCCTCCGGCGCAATTAAGACTTCGCAGCCAAGCGGTAATTCCTCACGCACCAGAGCAGCGCCTGCGGCGAAAGAAAATCAACGTCACGAACGTCGCCAGCACTTAATGAGATAAGCCAGCAGGCCTAATAGCGCCAACAAGCCAACCGACGGTTCAGGAACTGTAATTGGGGGAAGGGCCACTTGTTGCCAGTTGAACAGCACGCTATTCAACTCGTCGAGGCCGACGATAGCCGGTCGTTGGTTTACCCATTCGGGAGGCAACGAAGGCTCAGCGTCTTGCCAGTTGAACAACACCAGGTTGAGATAGTTGCGCCCTAGTGCAATGTCCGTCGTTCAAAGCGGACACACCGGCTCAGGATGTAATCGAACGACTCGGCTCGGTATACTTCGAGTGGAGTTGCGTGGCTCGAACTCTTCTCGATCCCATTCCTCAATTCTGAACGGAGGCGCAGGTACCCCGAATCGAACGACCAATGGCCTATACCAGGAGAATCACAGGTCCTCGCAATCTGCTGTTGCTGCTGGGGGTAATGCTGTCCGGAACCCTGACTTTGACGGAGGCTCGAGGCGGAGGGCAGATGCTCAACACCGAGCAAGGTTCCATCGGAAGCAGTGGTCTTCACTGGATCGATGGAGTGATCATCGCGCTCTACGCCTTCGGCATGATCGCCTTAGGCTTCTACTACAAGAAGAGACAGAAGAGTACCGAGGAGTACTTCGTGGGCAACCGGACGATGAACCCGCTGCTCATCGGAGTCTCGATGTTCGTCACCCTTTTCAGCACCATCTCCTTTCTCTCGGTGCCAGGGGAAATGTACGGTAAGGGGCCTGTTCTTGTCTCCCAGACCCTCGCCATACCCTTCTATTACCTGATCGTCGGCTACCTGTTGGTCCCTGCCTACATGCGCTTTCGGGTGATCAGTGCCTACGAATTATTGGAGCAGACGCGCGGCCTGGGCGTGCGCATGACCGGTGCGGTGATGTTCATCATGCTCAGGTTGACCTGGATGTCCCTGCTCATCTATCTCAGCTCTCAAGCCATGCTCCAGATGCTGAGCCTGGGGCAGGAACAGCTTCCCTACGTCTCACTCGTAATCGGGGTTGTGGCGATCACCTATGCTTCCTTCGGCGGTCTGCGGGCGGTGGTCATCACGGATCTGCTACAGTTCTGTCTGCTGTTCGGCGGAGCCGTGCTGGTAGTCGTTACGGTAACGGTTCGACTCGGCGGATTCGGTTGGTTTCCAACCGAGTGGAATCCCAACTGGGACACTCAACCGCTTTTCAGCCTGGATCCGAATGTACGCGTTACGGCCTTCGGCACGATCCTGGGCTCGACCCTCTGGTGGCTCTGCACGGCCGGTGGCGATCAGACCGCCGTGCAGCGCTTCATGGCAACCGGGGATGTGAGGGCGGCCCGGCGATCCTTCCTGATGAACTCGGTGGCCAGTGCCATGGTGAGCGTCATTCTTGCACTGGTAGCGTTCTCACTGCTGGGTTACTTCCAGGCTCGCCCGGAGCTCCTGCCGCCGGGTCTCGGGGCGGATCGCGTGTTTCCTCACTACATCGTGCACCATCTGCCGATTGGGATCTCAGGGCTGGTGGTCTCGGGTCTGTTTGCCGCGGCGATGTCGAGTGTCGACTCGGGAGTCAACTCCCTCACGGCCGTGGTCATGACTGATTTTTTCGATCGCTTCCGCCAGCGTCCCCTCAGTGAATCGGCCCGCGTCCGCCTTTCACAGGCTCTGGCGCTTCTGATTGGCCTGATTGTGGTCTTCGTCTGCTCTTTCCTGATCAGGAATGTGCCCGGGAACTTCCTGGAGATGACGAACCGAACGCTGCAGCTGTATGTCGGCCCCATTTTCCTGCTGTTCTTTTTGTCGTTGTTCGTCCCCTTCACCACCGGGTCGGGAGTGGTTGCCGGAGCGGTGTCAGCTCTGCTGGCTGGAGCCTCGGTGGCCTCTTGGAGCTCACTCAACCAGACAATCCAGTCCCTGGGATGGACCCCGCCGTCGGAGTGGACGGGGATCGCCTATTTCAGCTTCCAGTGGATCTTGCCGGTTTCGCTGCTCGTGGGTACCACGGTCGGATGCCTCGTTAGCCTGCTCACCCTCAACCGCACACGGAAGGCGTAGGGCTCGGCATCCGCAATACCGATGTCTGGCCAACGAGTGTGAGCGAGGGGTTGGGGTGCAACGAGATGCGTGGGCAAAGGGGCTCGAAGCTCTGGGAAGCAGCGAACTCGGGACGATTCGTGGTGTTCCCCAGCCCCTCGCTTGCGCTTCAGGCTTCCATGAATCGGCAATGCCTGAAGAAGCGGACATTCAAATCTTCCCCGGAAACGTTGAACGAACTACCCCAAACGGCCAATTGCAGACTGTAAACTGGGCCTTCGAAGCCTTGATCGTGGACGACATAGCTCCGTGACCCCTTCACTACCTTACCTTTGGCGGGCAGTGGATCAGGACAACCACCTGACAAAGCCATTGGCCCGGCCCGTCGCCACCCGAAGGGCAGATGGGGGTTGTGGACGATCTCTGCGTTCGTCGTCTTCGAAAGATGGCTAACGCGAACGCTCGTCGTTCAACGGGTCCGGTAAGGAGAGCCAGAGGTCGTGATTCTGTTTGAACCTCGTAGATTCGTCCCGCCAAGCGTTTCCGGTAGAGCATGCCCCGCGCTGGCACCTACCGGTCTCGTCATCCCGAGCACACCGCCTTCTACCAGTGTCTGGAAGACTACTGGGAAGAATTCCAGGAGGCTTATCCCTAGTGCCGAACAGACACTCGCAGCGTCCCCGGGCCTGCGGTGAGTGGGCCACGATCAACTCCACCCCCAGCATGCTAGCGACAACGGTGAGTCCCGAGGTTGACGGGGGCTCAGCCGCTGGCTAGAGTTCGGAAATGATTTACAGGAGCCTGTTTCTAGCCTCCGTGTGTGCCCTTCTCGTGCTCCCATCCCACGCCAAGGAAAAGGTCATGATCCTGAGTTGGGGTGATGTCATTTGGCAGCACCGAGGAGAGGGAAGCGCCCAGCTGGACACTCCGCAGAAGGTCCGCGAGGCTGCCCTGATCTGGAAGTCCCGAGGAGTCACCAAGGTCTTGTTCCGGGTCGATGACTTTCGCATCGTCCTCTTCCACGAGACCAAGCCCGCTTACAACAACCGCTACGCCCAGGAATGGTCGAAGGTCTCAAAGCGAGCCTGGGATGAGGGACTGCTGAAGGTCGCCGTCGAGGCGATTCACCAGCAGGGCATGAAAGTCGACATGTGGATCACCATCTTCGACGAGGGATGTCCTCACGAGGTCCTCTATGGGGACAACCACTTCTTTTCCTGGCAGTCCCGTTTTACTCGGGACAACCCTCAATACCTCTCCTGCGATCGATCCCTCACTCCGAACCAGCGGCAGTACCATTGGGGTGTACTGGAGTGGGCCTATCCCGAGGTGAGGCGCTACATGCTGGACGTGATCCGTGCCTTTTCCGACCCTTTTGATTTCGATGGGGTCTTCCTGAGCGTCCGTTCCCATGCCCCTCCGGCAGAGCATGCCGACCAGTTCGGGTTCAATCGACCGGTAGTAGAGGAGTTTCAGCGGAGATATGGAAGGAACATCCTTCAGACCAGTTTCGATCTCGAGAAGTGGAGAGACCTCAGAGGCGAGTATTTCAGCAGCTTTCTGAGCGAGGTCAAGAAGCACGTTCAGAGCAAGGGACAGACCCTTTCCATCGGCGTGGCCCAGGGAGACTATATCGGTCCTCCCTTCGGCAATATGAAGCTGCAGTGGCGGTACTGGGTTTCCGAAGGGATCATCGACGGCCTGGTCATCGGTCACATCACGAATGAAAGAGCCCGCTATCCCAGGCGTGCCCAAAGAGCGATGGGCTACATCCACAATCAGGAAGAAGGGGTAGGACTTCCACCGATTGAAGAGGCCGTGCGGGACGACTATGGACCTCTCTGCCAGCGGTATGGAGTTGGTCTCTATCTAGAGCCCCGCAACTTCAATCTCAGCTTCGCCCACCCCAGCTATGGCAAAGGCTCGCAGGATGCCGAGGTGCGAGAGAAGCTTATCCAGGCATTCGAGAAATCCCGCAGCGTCACAGGTATCCTGTACAGCTATCGACGGGTGATGGAGAACCCTTGAACGGCTTGCAATCCCATCGCGCTTGTCTGCGGGTAGACTCCCCCAAAAGCTTTTCTACCAACTAGTGCAGCAGCCCGTCGCCATGGACCGGATACTGTTGGAAATCTACGCTGCTGAGGGATCGAAAACGCCGACCATAGCCAAGGTTGGGTTCTGGGTTTTCCTGGCGAAAGGTTTGGAGTATGAAGAGCTGAGCTGGTCCCGAGCAACCAATGTGACATGGGGCAGTTCGCGAGTTCAGCCACGGGCCTCCCCTTACTGGCGAGAGGCTCTGCATCAGACGGGGGACCATTGCTAGGGCCGCAGTCGAGAGTATCCAGCAAGCGATGCACGATTGGAGTGTGGTCGTTTGCCTTAGTTGGCAAGAAATTGAACCACGCGGAGGTGCGCTCGGCGATCAAAGAACTGGCTGAAACGGGAACGGACCTGATCTCACTGCAAGTTTATGAAGCCTACCTTGGAAAACTATGTTACCGATCACGACGGTACCCTGACTTTGTTCTGGTCGAGCAAGCCGATACAACGCGCGCAATGTATGAAGCGTGTGTCGAAAATGGGATTCGAATCTGGCTACACTGTGACGAACGAGCCGCGCCGTACGGTAGCGCACTCCAAAAACATTTTGCAGATTGCTCGGAGCGAAACGCCCAAGGAGAATTGTGCCCCATGTGGGACGGCGTTTTGTTCTGTCTTCACTCGCGATATCGAAATTTCCTGAAGGACGTATACCAAGAGGCATTGGAGCTATTCCCTGAAGTTGAGGGCGTGGTAGTCGTTGATGAAGGTGGCTTCGTAGTCGGAAATGAAGGCTACTGTACACGCTGCCTCACGAAATTTCGTCAGAAATATGGCCTCGATCCACCTTTAGACCCTGACTGGCTCGACCTTGAAGGCCGGTGGTGGCAGTTCATCCGCGAACGCCTGGCCTGGTGGACCGAGTACGTCGACTTTCTCGCCAAGGCGTGTAAGGAGGTCAGACCAGATGTTCATACGGCCGTCATGCTTAATCCTCACGGGCTTGAACAGCCTTCCCTGGCCGGCGTGGATTGGTGGGAGATCGCAAGACTCAACTCGGTCGACTCGATTGGAACAGCCTTTCATTTCCGGCATGAGCATCATCCGGTGGCTGTCGCCAGAGCTGCAGCCTTCGTCACACAAATAGCCCGACGGGCGGGAAAGTCTGCGTTCCTGAAGTTGGCTGCTCACCGCGAAATATCACATAAGGATCTCCTATTTAGCGCCTACCACTCGGCTGCTGGTGGGGTGGATACGATCTTGTTTGTCAATCTTGAGACGCTGGTATCTGCCCCCGGCACCCAGATAGCCCTCGGGACTATTTGTACCAGGATTAGGGACGTACGGTTACACTCTTGTGAGCAGTCCCCGGCTTCCTACGCGGGCTTGTGGTTCTCGCAATCAGAGTTTTACACGTATTGGGGCGATCTAGCCACAGGCTACAATGCGGAGCATATGGGCCTGTTTCAAGCCGCGGCCTTAAATTCTCTACCTGTTCAGTTTGTTTTTGACGAAGACTTGGAACGAAGCTTGTCGCAAGATCTACGCGTCCTCGTGTTCGTAGTTCCAACCGAAATCACTTCCACTCAAGTTCAAATGCTCCAACGATTCGTTAGCGCGGGCCACGGTATCGTCGGCGTGGCAGTCAACATGAACTCTCCTTCAGCAAGCGTGCGTCGCCTTCTAACAGACTTGTTTCGCTGTCGCTATCAAGGACTCACGGGACCCATCACCTGCATAAGGTATCCGGACCACTCCAAGATGTTCACAACAGAACTACCGACTGACGACCTCCCAGTGTACCAATCGCCCACCAAAGGAGGAGCGTTCAATTACTTTTCTGGGAGAGGGACGCTTCGGCAGGGGTACAAACGGCCGGCTCTCGTTCTGTTGCCGGGATCCCGACCAGTAGCGTCGCTGGTGGATGATGACGGAGTGACCTGGCCCGGCGTGGTCGTGGCACATCATGGAAAAGGAAGGGTTGTCCTACTCGCTGAACCGTTGGGCACTATGGTGAGCAACCTCGCTGAGCACGCGACGGGGCTGGACTCGCATTGGTTACGATGGGGAAAGGAAGCAGGTCGCGTTCTGGCTGATTGTTTTAGCTGGGCGGCTGCCACTCCTCCTCCAATTACGGTTTCCTCTCTCAGAGGTAATATTTCTTCTCACATGTCGCGACAAGATGGAGCCATTCGAGTGAGGATGGTGAACAACGACTATTTCCAAGCGGACAGGGTGACGGTAAAAGCTTCTCTGCAGTATTACTCAGATAAGAAACCTACTGCCCTGGGTTTCGATAGCGTGAATGTTACCAAGGACAACGGGCACATCACACTGGAAGGTTGGATAAGCCCGGCTGATGCCGTGACCGTTGAATTTTCTGAACCGCTATAGGGCGTCACTTCCCATCGGGCCGGATGAAATACACGTACTCGTTGGTGTCACGTCCCTTGTAAACGATGCTGTAGACGGTCATCAACTCGTTGGGAACGTCGTCGTCGTACTTGTTGATGATGCAGTTCTGACTGTACCCGTCAGGGTGTCCGATATCACCGCTAACGATGATCCCACTGTCCCACTTGATACCGTCGTCGGACTGGTAGAGAACAAAGCGGCGGCTGCCTTCTCCAACCTGGCCCGACCTTCCCTGTAGGTAGTACTTCCCACTGAGATAGGCAAGTTCGGGATCGCGAATCATCTTGTCCATATAGGCACGCCTCTGTTCGCTCCAGGTGCGGCCCTCATCCTGACTGATGCAATAGTAGAAATGGTGCTCGTCCTTCTCCGTGTAGGCACCGGCCAGCAGGCGCCCATCCGCCATGAAAATCATGGTGCCGTACCATTTGTCGTCGTCCAGCGTCAGCGTGCTCCTCTTGTGCCAGCTGCGCCCGTCATCCTTGCTGACGTACAGCACATGGGGATGACCTGCGCCCTTGCCCCTGTCGATCATGACATAGTTGGTCTCGCCCACCACTGCCGTGGAACAGGGGGAGCCGACGAAATTACCGTCCATGGTCTCGTAATCCGTCCAGGTGGCGCCATCGTCGTAGCTTCTGATGACGCCGAGCTTGGTTCTGGTTTCCTCTCGTCGTCCAATCTTGAAGTGGCTCAGGAACAGTACGACGGTACCCTTCTCCGTGACCAGGCCCTCTTGCACCCAAACCGTGTTTTGCTGATCTCTTGCATACGCCTCAAAGGAGTATGGGAGCTTGTTGTACTTGTCCCAGGTCCTGCCGCGATCCTTGCTTACAGCATACTCGCTCCAACCATCCAGATTGTGGTCGCTGGTGTTGGCATAGAAGGCCACGATGTTGCCGTTCGCGTACTCCATGCACACCGGGCCACCGTGGGAGCACCGGCCGGGAGCATCGTTCTCGAAATCGGCAATTATGGTTCCGAAGATGTCATCTCCGAGCTTGGTCGAAGGGTCGTAGTCGTAGATCACGGCACCATCAATGGGTTCGTATTGGGTAGTCTCGCCCTCAGACCCGGGATTCTGAGCGATCGCTACCAAGGAACAGCCCAGCAGGAACAGGAAAGCGATCATCGTACCTCTTTGTTTCATTGCCTTCTTTCTCCTTTCATCTCACATAGTTTACAGCCACCACGCTATCTCCACAGCAGGTTTCGACTGTGACGGGAGGGGATAGGATTGCTTTTCTGGGGGTCGGGTATGGGTAGTGAATTCGCTGGGACTGGGGGTGAAGAAAAGAAGAAAAGGATCCGGGACGGGCGAGTTCCTGGCATCGCTCTCGCCCCAGCAGGCTCAAACACCCGGCTCGCGACAAGCGAATCGCCTAGGCCTGAGACTCTGGCTTGCGGCCTGGGAACAGGAGACTAACCACGCACCCGACCGTGACGCCGACGATCAGCGCAACCGGTAGGATCCACTGGAAGCTGAAATAGGCGATCCCGGTCCACTCTGACGGCGGGGTCCATCCCAGGGACTCGATTGTCTTGTTGAGCGGGCCCCAGGAGGAGACCGCGGCCCCAGCCAGCAGAGCCGATGCCGCACCGGCTATCACTCCCCAGGCCGTGCTGAAGGGCACGAACAACGACAGAAAGAAGAGGAGAAAAAGCGGACCGACGTAAAGCTGTAGCGTTCGCTGCGTCATCTCCAGGAAGTTCCCGGGCACACTCCCGATCAAGAAGGAGCACGAAAAGACAACGATCATACCGATCAGGAGAGCCAAGCCCTGTGAGAGCCTGACGCGGGCCGCTTCACTGAGCGGCTGACGGCGGAAGCGATCGAAGAAATCGGTCATGATCACGGCCGTGAGCGAGTTGACTCCCGAGTCGACACTCGACATCGCAGCCGCAAACAGGCCTGAGACCACCAACCCTGAGATCCCGATCGGCAAATGGTGAACGATGTAGTGTGGAAACACCCGGTCGGCCCCGACGCCCGCGGGCAGAAGATCCGGGCGAGCCTCGAAGTAGCCCAGCAGCGAGAAGGCCACCAGCACAAGAATCACGGTCACCATCGCGCTGGCGACCGAGTTCATCAGGAACGATCTTTGGGCAGACCGCACGTCGACGGTTGACATGAAACGCTGCACGGCAGTCTGATCACCTCCCGCGGTACAGAGCCACCAGAGCGTTGAACCCATGACCGTACCGAAGACGGTCACCCGCACGTTGGGATCCAGGCTGAAGAGCGGTTGGGTGTCCCAGTTGGCATTCCACTCGGTCGGAATCCAGCCGAATCCCCCCAGGCGGACCGTGACCGTGATGACCACGAGCGCGGCTCCGCCGAACAGCAGACAGAACTGCAGCAGATCCGTGATGACCACGGCCCGCAGGCCCCCGAAGGAAGCATACGTGATCGCCACGATCCCGATCGCCAGCGAGACGTAGGGAAGCTTGTTCTGATCCAGGTTCAGCATCTGGAGCATGGCCTGTGAGCTCAGATAGATGAGCAGTGACATCCAGGTCAACCTGAGAAAGATGAACATCACAGCACCAGTCATCCGCACACCCAAACCGCGCTTCTGCTCCAGCAGCTCATAGGCACTGATCACCCGAAAACGCATGTAGGCGGGCACCACCAGGTAACCGACAATCAGGTAGTAGAGGGGTATGGCGAGGATTTGGGAGAGGAAAGCCGGCCCCTTCCCGTAGATCTCCCCTGGAACGGAGAGAAAGGAGATGGTGCTGAACAGGGTGACGAACATCGAAACCCCAATCAGCTGCGGATTCATGGTTCGGTTGCCAACGAAGTACTCTTCAGTACTCTTCTGTCTCTTGCTGTAGTAGAACCCCAGGGCGATCATGCCGAAGGCATAGAGCGCAACGATGAGTCCGTCGACCCAGTGAAGACCACTGCTCTCCAGAGAACCCTGCATCTGTTCTCCACCCCACGCCTCGGTCAGCGTGCCCCAGAGCACGCCACCCAGGAACAACATCGGATTAGGCGCTTTCCTGATGCGTCTGCTGTTATTCATTGGTCAACCGATTCACATGGAGGTCTATTCACGCACCCCACCGGGGCCTCGTCTGCCTAAGGAACCTCGGAATCCTCTCAATGCAAAAGGTTCTGGTCAAGTCCGCTTCAACCGTCATTGAGTTCCAAGCAGGAAGTCACCACGCCCGTTAGAGGTATGGACCTGATGCGCCGACCTGTACTTCTGGACCCGAGAACGTCATGTGATTTGCAATCGCGCAAAGCGAATGTGCGTCACCGCCGCTTCTGTACACCAGAATGTGCAGTAGACGTCGCCGTTTTCCAGGACCGTGGCCGTTGGAGCGCCGTAGGAGATCGTGTCGTGGGAGCGCGGATACCGGTCTAGGGCGTGGATCCCGATCTTCTCGCGGCCTGTGGCGTCCCACACCAGGATCTGGTTATCAAGGTCCCACGTGTTGCCGCCGTCTTCGGATACGGCGGCGAAGAACCCGGGCGGGTCGGTTTCGCGTACTGTGTAGATCACCGCCATTCTACCCTCCCCCAGGTCGACCGGGCAGTTCGTCTGGCCGGGAATGTTCGTGGCTACCGGTGTGCTCCACTCGCGTCCGTCAGCGCTGCCGATGCAGTAATGGTGCGGCAGGGCCCCGTCGCTTTCCATCTGGGCAGACCAGAACAGCGTAAATAGCCTGTTGTCGCGCATCCGATGGATGCGCCCATGCCAATGCCCAACGCCCGGCGTATTGCTGACACCGAACGTTACGGCATGGCCCCACGTCTTGCCTTTGTCGGAAGAAAAGAGCCCCACGGTTCGTGGCTTGTACGGCCCGGGTTCGTCATACGCGTGCCACTGATCCATCGACATCATCCATCGTCCGTCAGCCAGCACCAAGATCTTGCAGCTTGGGGTTAGGACCTGGTTATCGGACGTGTGGACGATCTCAGGACCCACCCAGGTGGCGCCGTTGTCCGTCGAGCGAAACAAAAGCGTTTGCCCCGGTAAGAGGCCTCCGGTTTTCTCATTAAACAGCGGCTTGTCCGGATCGCTGCGGTCCCAGCGGTGTGCCAGGATTGTCATCGACCCGTCTTCGTAACGCGTGACCATCGGCCCGTGGTAGGAATACGGCCGGTCGTCTCCGGCCGGATCGTGGATCCGGCCTTCGGTCGTCCACGTGTTGCCGCCGTCGGTTGATCGCGTACCGAGGATCACCGAATCGGTGGCGTAAAGGGCCTGACCACACTGAAACGAACCATAAAGCTCCTGCGACGAAATCTGCACGGCATCGCTGTGGCACGCAAAGGTGTACTGGTAGCCCGGGTTCGGGTTGATGTAGACCACACCGGTGTCGACAATTTTGATCTGTGGCATGCAGAAGTCTCCGTGAATCGAAGCTCAATCCTTCCCCCTGAGATTGCTCTTCCAGACCCAACAAACGGTAGCCGCGCAAACCGTCTCGACTGAAGACCGAGTGGGTGGAGGAATTGTCAGGACACTCCGTGACGGTCCATTCGCTCGCGCTCGGCCGTGTAAGAATCAGTCGATATAGAGGAACTCGTTAGTCATGAACAGGAGGTGGCAGAAGCTTTCGAGAGCCTCTTCCTCAGCCTTTCCCGGCGCGGTGTTGAACTTCAGATACAGTTCTTCCTGCCGCGCAAGATGTGCCTGGGCGATCCGCGCTTCCTCGCGAGAGGGTTTGCGGGAGAGGGCCAGCAGGTACGCTTTCTCGATCTGTTCCTCCGGATTGCTATTGGAGATGCGGGCGACCCGCTTGGCGAAGGCATCGGCGTTCTCGACGACGAAAGCATCGTTCATCAGCGTAGGTGATTGCAGCGGCGACACCGAGTTCATGCGCCGGTTGCAGTTCGTCTGCATGATGGTTCTCCCAGGAACGCTAATTCGCCGATTCTCATCTCATCTCACCTCGTCCAGTCTAAAATAGCTGCTCCCCCGGGCCGAGGTACTCCCTGCACACTTCCTTATTCAGCTCTAACCCGAGCCCAGGTGCGTCAGTTAGCGGTACATGCCCGTCGGCGAACAGCGATGTGCCTTCGCGGCGGACGATGTTGGCGACCCAGTCCGTTTCGATCCAATGGTATTCCAGCCCCAGGAAATTAGGGATGGCAGCCGCGACGTGTGCCGCGGCGACCGTGGCCAGGCCGCCGCCGTTGCCGTGCATTGCCACCGGCAGCTCGTGCAGCAATGCGTACTGCGCAATCTGAAGCATGCCGTGCATTCCGCCGCAGAACATGATGTCCGGATGAATGATGTCGCAGGCCTTGTGGTCGATGAACATTCGCATCTGCTCGGCGATCAGCGTTTCACCCGTGCAGATCGGAATTGGACTCTTGGATCGCACCTGAGCACATGCCTCGAAATTGACGAGGGAGGTCGGATCTTCGAGCCAATACAACCGCAACGGCGCCAGTGCCTGGGCGAGGCGTATTCCGCTTGGTACATCGTACAGACGGTGACAATCAAGACTTATCTCCACTTCCGGCCCGACGGCGTCACGGACCGCGCCGAGGCGTTCGACAATTCGCCCGATCTGACGTGAGGGCAGCGATCGATTGCGCACATCACTGGTGAGCTCAGGCGCGGTCTGTTCGGTGTCGAATTTGATGAAATCGAATCCGTCCTTGACCGCGTCGTTACCCATCTGTTTCCAGGCATCCAGATTCTCTTTGTCCAGCGGGGAACTGCGATCGAGGTAAACATGCGCGGTGTCGCGAAATTTACCGCCAAGCAAGTTGTAGCACGGCGTGCCCAACGCTTTACCAGCCAGGTCGCAGAGCGCGATGTCAACACCACTCATGGCCCAAATGATCGGTCCGGTGGGCGTGTCGTGGGGGCTGCCGGCGAAGATGCGTGAACTGCCGGTTTGAAAATTACCCTCCGTCTCGAGTGCCTCGTCGCTGTGCGGCGGCAGCGTGCCATAGAGCATCTCGTGCAAATGCGGTTGCCCGGCAAACGGATCTCGGCCGAGCAGACACCCCCGCACATACTCGACGGCCTCGCGGACCCCCATGAAGTCCTGCACCTCGCCCAGGCCATAAACGCCGCTATCGGTGTCAACACGAACCAGCATTTTCGTGGTCGTCCCCACGCCTCCCCCGACCATATGCATGCGCGGTCCGATCAGTCGCATCGTGCGGATATCAGTGATTTTCATATCGGAATAGTACCGGAACACTCGGGGCGTTCAATACCCTCGCTGCACATCCCCTACATTGATTAGCGGCCGATTATTCAACATGCGACCGAGGTTCTCGATCAGCACACTGTCGGCACGCTCGGACTGGTCGCTCGATGCCGAGCCCACATGCGGCATGATGAGTACATTGGGTATCGACCACAATGGATGATCCGGTGGCAGCGGTTCCTGCTCGAAGACATCCAACCCGGCGCCGGCCAATTGGCCCGACTCCAACAAATCGACCAGGGCAGCTTCATCGACGGTCCCGCCGCGCCCGACGTTGACCAGCAGAGCGCCGGACGGCAGCGCCTCGAGCACCTTGCGGTCGATTAATCCGCGAGTCTCGCTGGTGCCGGGTAAGGTGTTGATCAAAATATCGGACTCCGCTGCCATCCCCTCCAGCTGAGCGGGACCGAACCAACTCCGGGGCAAGTCACCTCGCCGGTCCCCGAGATTGGGGTAGAACGGCTCATCGTTCTCGCGCTGCCGCGGATTGCGCTTGCAGGCCAACACCGTCATGCCCATCGAGTGCAACACTCGGGCGATCTGCCGCCCGACGCTGCCGTAACCAACAATTCCCACGGTTTTGCCAAGGCACAGCACTATGTCTTTACGCAGCTCCGCGTCCTGCTGAGCCCAACGCTGCTGCCGCTGTTGCCCAAGCGCATAGTCGACATGGCGGGCCACTGCCAGGAGGATCGTCACGGCCAGTTCTGCCACGGCCGGCGTGTAGGCACCCCGGAGAGTCGCAACAGGAATGTCCGCGGCCAGTCCGCGAATGTTCTCCCTAGGGGCCAGCGAAACGGCCTTTATCTGCACCAGGCGTAAGTGCCTCAAATCGGCTGCATCGAATTCTCCGTTCAAAGTGTAGATCACGCGCGCATCCGCCAGCCCGGTCCTACTTCCCTCCCGCACCTGCACGCGCGGCGACAAGTCCGCTATTTGTTGCGGCGCAGTGGGCGACAGTTCTAGACCATTCAAGACGACCACCAAGGGCTCGTCATTCTGGAGCGGTCGGTATTGTCTGTGCATGTTCCGAGTTCCTGTCAGTTACACACAAAAGTACAAGTTCCCTTGACTCGCTCCTTGGGCGGCGATTTTCAGAGGCGTGTTGTTTTAACTGATCGCATTGCCCTCCCGTATCCTACCATTTATAATTTACTAAATAGACTCCTCTGCGGTTCTGGAGATCCGCGTTCGCACGGTCGGATTCGTTAGGCTAGGAGCTGTCGCGGTCCCGGGATAGGGAGGCCACCAAGGCGATCCAGTCCAGGGTGTCCAGGGGTGTGGCGAACTCCCTTGGGGATGCGGTATTCGACCTGATCCTGCGTCGCGCAGTCGATCGAGTAGACCCTGTGGATCTCAGTGGTATGCTGTCCTGACAAACATGGGAGGGAGGCTGACAACAATGACCCAACCGAGAGCGGATTGGATCGCGGTAGTCCGAGAGTCGAGCATCCTGGGATTCGTGGCCTGGCTCCTGGTGGTGATTTGCCAGGCCGCAGAACCGATCCACATCGGTTCTCGGCTGGAGCTGTTCGTCGACGATTACTTGATCGACACGATGGCAGGCGCCAGGTTGACGTTACATCAGCCGGTGGCGCGGGAGATCGCACTCGATCACAATGCAGTCCCCTGGGAAGGCAACACGTCGCTCTTTCACACGGTTTTCCAGGACGGGCCACTTTACCGCATGTACTATCGTGGCAAGCAGAATGAACCGACAGAAGATCCCGCGTTGCCTCCCCCCATCGTCTCGAGTTTTTTCTGTTATGCGGAGAGCGACGACGGTGTCCACTGGAGGCGGCCGGAGCTGGGTCTGGTCGAGTTCCAGGGCTCGAAGAAGAACAACATCGTCTGGTCACACGCCGACTCGGCGCGACTCTGGGATGTCCCCAATACCGTGCTGATGGGGACGGATGACCCGGATGCCTTTCGGTATTCCAGTCCTATCAACTTCACGGTATTCAAGGACACCAATCCCGACTGCCCGCCGGAAGTACGCTACAAGCTGATGGGAGGGTCCTGGTTCGGGGGCACCTGGGTCTTCAAGTCGGCCGACGGGATCCACTTCACTCCCATGATCCGCGAACCGGTGATCCCGCCGGCGATGGGCAACAAGCTCAACCCGCGGTTTGCTGCCGACACCGCGGCACTCTGGGATCCGGTGGGAAGGCGCTATCTCAGCTTCCACAGGGCGGGACGGCTCGTGTACACCTGGCGCGAAATAGTGATGTCCAGCTCCACCGATTTTCTGGACTGGAGTGATCCCGTATATCTGGAGTATCCCGGCGCACCCGTCCAGCAGCTGTACACCAATTCGATCAACGCCTATGCGCGTGCACCCCACATTCTGCTGGGATTCCCCAAGCGGTTCACCCAAGGGCGCAAGGCAACGATCGTGCCCGGCACCACCGATGGCCTCAGTGACGGCGTGTTCATGTCCAGCCGTGACGGCCTCCATTTCCGCCGCTGGGCCGAGGCTTTTGTGCGGCCGGGCCCCCAATCCGACCGCTGGGTCAGCCGCAACAACTCCATCGTCAACGGCGTCGTCGTCACCGGGTCCCATCTGGTGGATGCCCCCGATGAGCTGTCGATCTACGTCGTCGAGGGCTACTACAGTGTGAGCCGCAACAAGTGCCGGCTGCGCCGGCACACGATCCGCATGGACGGCTTCGTCTCGGTTCAGGCGCCCTTCAGCGGTGGCGAGCTCGTCACCAAGCCCGTCGTGTTCGAAGGGAAGACGTTGGTGATGAACTACTCGACCTCGGCCGCGGGCAGTGTCAGCGTGGAACTGCAGACCGAGTTCGGAAAGCCCATCGACGGCTTCACACTGGCGGACTCGGGAGAGATCTACGGCGACGAGATCGAACACGTGGTTTCCTGGAAGGGCAATTCCGACCTGAGCAAGCTGGCCGGCAAGCCGGTGAGGCTGAGGTTTGTGATCAAGGACGGCGATCTGTACTCCATCCGATTCCGGCCGTGAGGCTGGAGCTTGGAATGTGTTTTCTCCAATCTCAGCGCAGCCGACTCGACATTTCCGGGAAGATTCTGAATGACCCCTTCTAGTAAGCAGTCAGTCAGGTCCGGCCTTGTTTGTACGGTCAGATCTGGGCTATTACACTTTCATGGTCCCTGAATACGCTCCCTTCCGAGATAGACTGGCTTTCAGCAAGACCCCCCGTCAAGGAGGAAGGATGATGAGGACGGCGCTGCTTGTTTTCAGTCTGCTGCTCTCCCTCGCGGCGCTATTGTCGCACCCAGCCGAGACCACAAAGGCCCTGGACATCGGCTCCCGCTTGGAGCTGTTCGTGGACGACTACCTGATCGACACGATGGCGGGCGCCAGGCTGACGTTGCATCAGCCCGTGGCGAGGGAGATCGCACTGAATCACAATGCAGTCCCCTGGGAAGGCAACACGTCGCTCTTTCACACGGTTTTCCAGGACGGGCCACTTTACCGCATGTACTATCGTGGCAAGCAGAATGAGCCGACAGAAGATCCCACGTTGCCTCCCCCCGTCGTCTCGAGTTTCTTCTGTTATGCGGAGAGCGACGACGGTGTCCACTGGAGGCGGCCGGAGCTCGGCCTGGTCGAGTTCCAGGGCTCGAAGAAGAACAACATCCTCTGGTCACAGGCCGACTCGGCACGACTCTGGGACGTCCCCGATACCGTGCTGATGGGGACGGATGATCACCTTCAAGCCGAACCCCGAGATCTTCGAAGTTTTCGGTATTCCAGTCCTATCAACTTCACGGTATTCAAGGACACCCATCCCGACTGCCCGCCGGAAGCACGCTACAAGCTGATGGGAGGGTCCTGGTTCGGGGGCGTCTGGGCCTTCCAGTCGGCCGACGGGATCCACTTCATTCCCATGGTCCGGGAACCTGTGATTCCCCCGACGATGGGCAACAAGCTCAACTCGCCGTTTGCTGCCGACACCGCGGCACTCTGGGATTCGGTGGGAAGGCGCTATCTCAGCTACCACAGGGGAGGGCGACCGAAATACGTCTGGCGCGAACACTTCATGTCCAGCTCTGCCGATTTTCTCCACTGGAGCGAGCCCGTGTATCTGGAGTATCCCGGTGCACCCGTCCAGCAGCTGTATACCAATTCGATCAGCGCGTACGCTCGTGCACCCCACATTCTGCTGGGATTCCCCAAGCGGTTCACGCAAGGGCGCAAGGCGACGGAAGTGCCCGGCACCACCGATGGCCTCAGTGACGGCGTGTTCATGTCCAGCCGTGACGGGCTGCATTTCCGCCGCTGGGCTGAGGCTTTTGTGCGGCCGGGTTCCCAATCCGACCGCTGGGTCAGCCGCAACAACGCCATCGCCAACGGCGTCGTCGTCACCGAGTCCCATCTGGTTGATGCGCCCGATGAGCTGTCGATCTACGTCGTCGAGGGGTACTACAGTGTGATCAGCAACAAGTGCCGGCTGCGCCGGCACACGATACGGATGGACGGCTTCGTCTCGGCTCGGGCGCCCTTCAGCGGTGGTGAGCTCGTCACCAAGCCCGTCGTGTTCGGAGGGAAGACGTTGGTGATGAACTACTCGACCTCGGCCGCGGGCAGTGTCAGCGTGGAACTGCAGACCGAGTTCGGAAAGCCCATCGAGGGCTTCACGCTGGCCGACTGTGGAGAGATCTACGGCGACGAGATCGAACGCGTGGTTTCCTGGAAGGGCAGTTCCGACCTGAGCAAGCTGGCCGGCACGCCGGTGAGGCTGAGGTTCGTGATCAAGGACGGCGATCTGTACTCCATCCGATTCCGGCCGTGAGGCTGGAGCTCGGAAGGCCGGTTCTCCTGAATTTGGCCGTAGCGGCTGAGGGACATAGTTGATGCTCGCATAGAGATTGAATATGTGCTTCAAGGAGCTGCCTCCGAGATGTTCTGATTCTCTTTGTAGTGCCTTCGTGATTCCCATGCTGGTGTGATCCTGCGTGGACCTAGTACCCTGTCAATTTAGAGATTGTGGGTTATGGGCGAGCAATGGTGGTCGAGGTCAAGGCGCGCGGCCACAGGCATAGCAGGGCTATTCCGAGGACGCGCAACACAGAGATCGGCCTCCAGGGCCGTCCAGAACCCACAGTTTCTAAGTTGACAGGGTACTAGTCTGGTGAGACCCAGCTGGCCGACCCTTGGATCGGAACTGCTTGTCGACCATCACCGTGATCCGGTGGCGGAAGGATGGGCTTGTGCAGCGGACAAGCGATTATTGCCGGAGAAGTGGCTAGGAGTAGAGCGGGAGAAGCCCCTCGTTTTCTCCAATCTCAGCGCAGCCGACTCGAACTACCCCAAACGGCCGATTGCAGACTGTAAACTGGGCCGCTTCGAAGCCTTGATCGTGGACGACATAGCTCCGTGACCCCTTCACTACCTTTGGCCGGCAGTCCTGCGGTGAGTGGGCCACGATCAACTCCGGCCCCAGCATGCTAGCGACAACGGTGAGTCCCGAGGTTGACGGGGGCTCAGCCGCTGGCTAGAGTTCGGAAATGATTTACAGGAGCCTGTTTCTAGCCTCCGTGTGTGCCCTTCTCGTGCTCCCATCCCACGCCAAGGAAAAGGTCATGATCCTGAGTTGGGGTGATGTCATTTGGCAGCACCGAGGAGAGGGAAGCGCCCAGCTGGACACTCCGCAGAAGGTCCGCGAGGCTGCCCTGATCTGGAAGTCCCGAGGAGTCACCAAGGTCTTGTTCCGGGTCGATGACTTTCGCATCGTCCTCTTCCACGAGACCAAGCCCGCTTACAACAACCGCTACGCCCAGGAATGGTCGAAGGTCTCAAAGCGAGCCTGGGATGAGGGACTGCTGAAGGTCGCCGTCGAGGCGATTCACCAGCAGGGCATGAAAGTCGACATGTGGATCACCATCTTCGACGAGGGATGTCCTCACGAGGTCCTCTATGGGGACAACCACTTCTTTTCCTGGCAGTCCCGTTTTACTCGGGACAACCCTCAATACCTCTCCTGCGATCGATCCCTCACTCCGAACCAGCGGCAGTACCATTGGGGTGTACTGGAGTGGGCCTATCCCGAGGTGAGGCGCTACATGCTGGACGTGATCCGTGCCTTTTCCGACCCTTTTGATTTCGATGGGGTCTTCCTGAGCGTCCGTTCCCATGCCCCTCCGGCAGAGCATGCCGACCAGTTCGGGTTCAATCGACCGGTAGTAGAGGAGTTTCAGCGGAGATATGGAAGGAACATCCTTCAGACCAGTTTCGATCTCGAGAAGTGGAGAGACCTCAGAGGCGAGTATTTCAGCAGCTTTCTGAGCGAGGTCAAGAAGCACGTTCAGAGCAAGGGACAGACCCTTTCCATCGGCGTGGCCCAGGGAGACTATATCGGTCCTCCCTTCGGCAATATGAAGCTGCAGTGGCGGTACTGGGTTTCCGAAGGGATCATCGACGGCCTGGTCATCGGTCACATCACGAATGAAAGAGCCCGCTATCCCAGGCGTGCCCAAAGAGCGATGGGCTACATCCACAATCAGGAAGAAGGGGTAGGACTTCCACCGATTGAAGAGGCCGTGCGGGACGACTATGGACCTCTCTGCCAGCGGTATGGAGTTGGTCTCTATCTAGAGCCCCGCAACTTCAATCTCAGCTTCGCCCACCCCAGCTATGGCAAAGGCTCGCAGGATGCCGAGGTGCGAGAGAAGCTTATCCAGGCATTCGAGAAATCCCGCAGCGTCACAGGTATCCTGTACAGCTATCGACGGGTGATGGAGAACCCTTGAACGGCTTGCAATCCCATCGCGCTTGTCTGCGGGTAGACTCCCCCAAAAGCTTTTCTACCAACTAGTGCAGCAGCCCGTCGCCATGGACCGGATACTGTTGGAAATCTACGCTGCTGAGGGATCGAAAACGCCGACCATAGCCAAGGTTGGGTTCTGGGTTTTCCTGGCGAAAGGTTTGGAGTATGAAGAGCTGAGCTGGTCCCGAGCAACCAATGTGACATGGGGCAGTTCGCGAGTTCAGCCACGGGCCTCCCCTTACTGGCGAGAGGCTCTGCATCAGACGGGGGACCATTGCTAGGGCCGCAGTCGAGAGTATCCAGCAAGCGATGCACGATTGGAGTGTGGTCGTTTGCCTTAGTTGGCAAGAAATTGAACCACGCGGAGGTGCGCTCGGCGATCAAAGAACTGGCTGAAACGGGAACGGACCTGATCTCACTGCAAGTTTATGAAGCCTACCTTGGAAAACTATGTTACCGATCACGACGGTACCCTGACTTTGTTCTGGTCGAGCAAGCCGATACAACGCGCGCAATGTATGAAGCGTGTGTCGAAAATGGGATTCGAATCTGGCTACACTGTGACGAACGAGCCGCGCCGTACGGTAGCGCACTCCAAAAACATTTTGCAGATTGCTCGGAGCGAAACGCCCAAGGAGAATTGTGCCCCATGTGGGACGGCGTTTTGTTCTGTCTTCACTCGCGATATCGAAATTTCCTGAAGGACGTATACCAAGAGGCATTGGAGCTATTCCCTGAAGTTGAGGGCGTGGTAGTCGTTGATGAAGGTGGCTTCGTAGTCGGAAATGAAGGCTACTGTACACGCTGCCTCACGAAATTTCGTCAGAAATATGGCCTCGATCCACCTTTAGACCCTGACTGGCTCGACCTTGAAGGCCGGTGGTGGCAGTTCATCCGCGAACGCCTGGCCTGGTGGACCGAGTACGTCGACTTTCTCGCCAAGGCGTGTAAGGAGGTCAGACCAGATGTTCATACGGCCGTCATGCTTAATCCTCACGGGCTTGAACAGCCTTCCCTGGCCGGCGTGGATTGGTGGGAGATCGCAAGACTCAACTCGGTCGACTCGATTGGAACAGCCTTTCATTTCCGGCATGAGCATCATCCGGTGGCTGTCGCCAGAGCTGCAGCCTTCGTCACACAAATAGCCCGACGGGCGGGAAAGTCTGCGTTCCTGAAGTTGGCTGCTCACCGCGAAATATCACATAAGGATCTCCTATTTAGCGCCTACCACTCGGCTGCTGGTGGGGTGGATACGATCTTGTTTGTCAATCTTGAGACGCTGGTATCTGCCCCCGGCACCCAGATAGCCCTCGGGACTATTTGTACCAGGATTAGGGACGTACGGTTACACTCTTGTGAGCAGTCCCCGGCTTCCTACGCGGGCTTGTGGTTCTCGCAATCAGAGTTTTACACGTATTGGGGCGATCTAGCCACAGGCTACAATGCGGAGCATATGGGCCTGTTTCAAGCCGCGGCCTTAAATTCTCTACCTGTTCAGTTTGTTTTTGACGAAGACTTGGAACGAAGCTTGTCGCAAGATCTACGCGTCCTCGTGTTCGTAGTTCCAACCGAAATCACTTCCACTCAAGTTCAAATGCTCCAACGATTCGTTAGCGCGGGCCACGGTATCGTCGGCGTGGCAGTCAACATGAACTCTCCTTCAGCAAGCGTGCGTCGCCTTCTAACAGACTTGTTTCGCTGTCGCTATCAAGGACTCACGGGACCCATCACCTGCATAAGGTATCCGGACCACTCCAAGATGTTCACAACAGAACTACCGACTGACGACCTCCCAGTGTACCAATCGCCCACCAAAGGAGGAGCGTTCAATTACTTTTCTGGGAGAGGGACGCTTCGGCAGGGGTACAAACGGCCGGCTCTCGTTCTGTTGCCGGGATCCCGACCAGTAGCGTCGCTGGTGGATGATGACGGAGTGACCTGGCCCGGCGTGGTCGTGGCACATCATGGAAAAGGAAGGGTTGTCCTACTCGCTGAACCGTTGGGCACTATGGTGAGCAACCTCGCTGAGCACGCGACGGGGCTGGACTCGCATTGGTTACGATGGGGAAAGGAAGCAGGTCGCGTTCTGGCTGATTGTTTTAGCTGGGCGGCTGCCACTCCTCCTCCAATTACGGTTTCCTCTCTCAGAGGTAATATTTCTTCTCACATGTCGCGACAAGATGGAGCCATTCGAGTGAGGATGGTGAACAACGACTATTTCCAAGCGGACAGGGTGACGGTAAAAGCTTCTCTGCAGTATTACTCAGATAAGAAACCTACTGCCCTGGGTTTCGATAGCGTGAATGTTACCAAGGACAACGGGCACATCACACTGGAAGGTTGGATAAGCCCGGCTGATGCCGTGACCGTTGAATTTTCTGGACCGCTATAGGGCCCGATTTCAGTCCCCTCTTCATCGGGGGATGCCTCCAGTGGGCCGGACTCGGAGGAACTCTCACCCGCCGAGTGCTTCTCCCAGCAGCGGCGGCGCAGCTGGGCGCGGCTGTCGCCCAAGATTCATGAGATCGATCCTTTGAGATATCCCCAATGCGGCGGCGCCTTTGAAATCATCGCGGGGATCGTAACACCCAGCATCGCTGCGCTCGCCCGGAATCTCTACTCGATCCAAAAGGAGAACAAGCGGGCATTGTAGAGGCGAAACCGGAAGCGAACGCGTTGTCCCTGCAGGGAGCTGAGATCCTTCTGCCCCGTCCACTTGACTTCTGCTCGCAGATGATCGCCTTGAATGGATCGACACCGATCCCGGCTCCGGCCTTCCAGGATCTGGCGGCCCCGTTCGTTCACCACCTCCACCCGCAGTTCGCCCTCGCTGGCGTCGGCATTGACGAACAACCGAGCTCCGTCGAAGCTCAGGGCCCGGGTCTCCACGAAACCGCCCTTTTCGTCGGAGGCAAAGTAAGCAAAGCGGTCCCGCTTGAGCTTGGCCAGATGGACGGCTCCCCGGTAGGGGTCGTCCGTCTGGAAGCGGTGGTTCACACCCGTGTAGTAGAACCAGAGCTCGTCTCCGCGAACAAGCGGTCGGGACGCCGCCAGCAGCTGGCCGGTGTCGATGGCCCCGCCGCCCACTTCTGAAACCGGAATAAAGGATCCCCGACCGCCGACCTTGACCCAGTTCCTCAGATCCCGGCTGGTGGAGAGCTTGATCGAGTTGACGCCCTCCTGATTCCGGTTGGGACTGTGCCCGCTGGACTCGAAAAAAGTAGGCAGGCCGATATAGATGCCCTCATAGGGGAAGACCGGCATGTTGTATATCTCGGCATTGTAGTGTGCGGGCTGGTTGACGGTCATCAACCGGAGCCGGGGATTGGAGAGGTGGTCTCGGACTCGCTTCTCGCCCAGCAGCTGGTCGTAGGCGTCGGCGTGGAAGATCAACTCGGGGTCGGTCCAGTTCTCGAAATCCTTGCTCAGGGACAGGTAGACCGAGCGTCCGAATGGCCCCCGGTGCTTGACGGTGACAATGAAGCGCTTCCTGACCTCGTCGTAAACCAGATGAGACTCATCCTGGCTGGGTATGATCGGAACCTCCAGCCGGGTGAACACATAGCCATCAGCCGATACCACCGGATGCCGATCCCTGGGGCCGATCAACCCCTTGTATCTCCGCTCCCCAGAACCGTTCGGATCCAGCAGAACGTGCTGAACGAAGGCCTCGGGATCGTCTCTGACCAGGATGAGGTTGTTGTTCTTGGAACCCTCAAACTCCCGCTTGCCCAAAGAAGGCTTCTCCCAGGTGATTCCGTCCTTGGACCGGGCAAACGCCGTCCTGTGGTTGGAGTAGTACCACATCTTCCAGACTTGTTCCTGGGGATCCCAACAGGGAGCGCTGCGAATCTTGGCACCTTTCGTCAATCCGGGATTCCAGTCGGGACCCGGAAACTGCTCCCAGGGCTTGTCGGGGATAACTACGGGGTTGCCTTCGTACTTCACGGGCCTGTTGACCCGGCGTTCAACCCGGTAAAGGGATCCCACCAGGTAGTCGTCCAAAAGCAGCTGATGTTGTCCCGTGGGCAGGTGGACACGTCCCGGTGGCTTCGCCCCTTCGAGACCAACTATCAGCCATGACATCGCGAGAACAAAAGCCAGGTATCTTTGTTGCTTCATAGCCATCTCCATCAACTCCTGTCGGGCCAGCTTAAGTTGATAGAGGAGGTTTGCCTCAACCTCTCGCCCGAAGGAGCGGTGAGGGAATTTCGGGGGCAGCTTTTGGGGATGCCAAGAACAAAACGACAGGGATGCCGCATCTTCTAGCTTGAAAACGAGAGACCCTCCTCTAATTAAGAAGCTGCCACTCTGGCGCTTGCGCCCGCTTGAATCCCGGTTCGGCCAAACCTCTGCCCTCGGCTCGTCGAATGGCTTTTCGGGAAGCCTCTTCATCTGGCTTCAACCCTCCCACGGGGCGCGTTAGTCTTCGGACTCACCCTGAAACTGAAGGCGACTGGCCTCATGGTCTTTGCCCCGGAAGTCGGTCCATTGTACAGGTGTTTCCTGTCGCGAGAAGAATAGTTGTTGACAACTTCCGGTTTCAAGGGACAAGGTTGTGGCATTCTGGCTCGAATTGCGAAGCGACGCCAGTTCAACTAGCACCCTGCCACCCAGGATCGTCTTCGACATCCCATCGGCGTGGCGGAAGAAGGGCAACTCATAGATGGTCGAGTTGTAGAACGTATTGGAACGGTCCGAGCGCATCGGCGACTTCATCGTAGCCAGAAAGCGGGGGAGCCGACGGGGTTCAGGTCGCATTGCCGTTCTGGATGGAGGTACCGGACGCAGCCATCCTGGGCTTTTTCCGTGCAGTGTCCAACGCGGCAGGCCATCTGCCTTTGTCAATCTACGAGAGTCGGCGCGCGAAGAAGTCGCTGACACTCGAGCAGCACCGGTCAATCAAGGACGAGCTGCCCAATTACCTCAAGGTGAAATCCGGCTCGGGTACGCTCGGCACCACGGTGGACGGCTGCGCCGCCTTGACCGCGCTCGGCGTTAATGTCTTCAGCGACGAGGGCGAGACTTGGCTGAAGCTAGGACCGCACGGCGTCGCTGGATGCTGCAGCTCGTTCGTCTATTATGTTCCGGACATCGTGCTCCCGCTCAATCGTGACCTTGCAGAGCGGAACTGGGAGCGGCTCGGGCAAGGCACCGCAAAAATTGCACGGGATTCTCGATTTCGTAATTGGGTCGTTCGGATCACGTGGTTACTATGATTCCGCGATCGACCGCCTCGGTGGTGTCGCTGGCGGCATTCTACGAACGAGCCTGGCCTGTCGCCCCCCCTATCCGCACGCCACCGACGATGACGTGCGAGCGTTCCGCGCATGGTACCGGGAAAACCTCCCGGAAGTATTCGCCGGCATCGAGGCAAAGCAAAGGTTTATCTAAGGGTCTGCGGTTGACGGTTGGGAAGTAGATTACGGCATTCGGTTTCAACTGAATAACGGTCATGCCGATCTGATTGCTACATATTCTAACGCCGAATCGCGGACCGCCGCTGATCCGACCCTTTCAGCCTTTCATTTTGTGCCTGAGAAAGTTGGCGAAATATAGTTGGACGAGCGGTTCATTGACAGGTTTTAGCGGTCGGAGGCGGCCTCGTTGAACAGGGTACGAAGCGAAGATCGTTAAGGGATATCGAAACGCCAACCTTGCCAACGTATTTGCGCGCTATGAATGGGGGCGAACATTGGGGGATTCAACTTTGTCTCACTCGGCGGGAGCTTTCGATCGTGTCACGCAATGGCGTATGTTCTGGCGTGACTCTTGGGTTACAGTGATACCGATGAATGCACAATCGTTGACTCGGAGCAAATTTCTAACCTATTCCTGGATAGTCTTAGCTCTTGTCGGCGCGACATTTGGATACCCGCAGGAAAAACTGGAACTCAAACCGGGCGTCAAGCAGCTATTCCTTGACGATTATCTGATAAATGAGGTGCACAACCTCAGGCAGGTGTTGCATCAACCGGAGAAGATTTCAGCCGAGCCCGTGATTCGACCGGAGCATTCTTGGGAGAGTGTAAATGCAAGTACACGAAGCGCCCCGTTTTGGGACCCCGCGGAGCAGGTTTGGAAGCTCTATTACATGTGCAATTCCGAGAACAAGGTTTCTGGGGAAGCTCGAGGGGGGCAGTGCCTGGCGATTTCCAAGGACGGGCTGCATTGGACGAAGCCTAAACTCGGCCTCGTTGAGCGGGACGGATCGAAGGACAACAATATCGTGGCCGAGCAACTCTACCAAGTTATCTTCGATGCGAGCGGTGGGAGCGAGCGTTACAAAGGGTTTTTCGGTTCATCGGGGCGAAAGCCCGCTATTTCCGCAGACGGTCTGCACTGGCGGATGCTGGAAGTTCCGCTGATCCCGAGTAGGGATGAATCGCAGCTGATCTACGACGAACTGGCGGGGCAATATCTCGCCACTGTGAAACATGAGGGACCGTACGGGCGATCCGTTTATCTCACGACGAGCCGGGATTTTCGCGAATGGTCCACGCCGCGCCTAATCTTTCACGCTGACGGCGAAGATCAGGATAGGAGTCGCAAACGAATCTCGGGGAGACTAACTGACGCGCGTTTTGCGCCGCTAACCCTCAATCGACCTGGAGATTACAACGTAGATGTCTACAACATGCCAGTGTTCCCATACGGAGGGATCTACATAGGCACTCCGATGTTTTTTAATCAGAGCGGGCCGACGCCGATCGGAAACTCCGAGGGGTTTCACCATGTGGAGTTGGTCACGAGCCGCGACCTGATTCGATGGGAGCGCGTGGCGGGTCGAGTGCCGTTCATGGAGACCTCGCATGTTGGTAGCGGCGCGTATGACACGGTTCAGTTGGTTCCTGCGAATCGCCCCGTGGTCCGGGACGACGAATTGTGGTTCTATCATGCCGGAAACAAGTATCGCTTCAATCCCGATACGATACGTACGCGACCTGATGGATCGAAAACCTGGGGTTTCCCAGATGACACCGGAGCGATCTATGTTTCCCGACTGCGCTTGGACGGCTTCGTCTCGCTGGATGCCGGGGAGTTGAACGGCGAATTACTTACCCGCCCTCTTATTCTGCGGGGCCGCCTGCTAATGGTAAACGCACATGTGCGGGACGGCGGGTTTCTCCGCGCCGAGATTCTGGATGCCACCGGGCGAAGGACGATGGAAGGATTCTCGCTCGTAAATGCGACCGCTCTAGCCGGCGATCAGTTACGCGCGCCACTATCGTGGCAGGTCGGCAAAGATCTTGGTGCGCTGGCCGGCCAGGAGGTGCGGCTGCGCTTCGTCTTCCGCGAAGCCAGTCTCTATGCGTTCTGGTTGGCGGAGTGAATCTAAACGGAAGTGAGTGTGCTACCAAACACAAACCGACTTGTGAATTGACGCCGCCGATTGGCGGCTTAACTATGGAAAAGCATGAACACTTGGGTGTATCAGTCATCAGCTCTGTTTGTGTTGGCAGTCTTATTTACGGCACCACACGTCAAGGCTAGTGAGGATTCGGTCCGCAACATTGGTTCACGGTTGGAGCTTTTCGTAGATCATTATCTGATTGAACGAATGGAAGGCGCTCGACTCAAGCTCCACGAGCCGCGACGGGAAGAAGTAGTCTTCAATACGGACGGTTATGTGGGATATACGACAGTTATCAAGGATCGCGAATCCTATCGGCTGTACTACAGTTGGAGGGATCCACGGCGCACGGATGATGATGAAAGGCCAAGCTTCCCCGAAGGGAAAGAAGATGTTGTCACTCGTTATGCCGAGAGCTCTGATGGTATCCATTGGACAAAACCCAAGCTGAGCCTCTTCGTGGTGCAAGGCTCGCTCGATAATAATGTGGTCCTGGGGGGCCAGTCGTGGATTTCTAAAACCTTCAGCCCCTTCCGCGACACTCGCGTTGGTGTGCCTGTTTCGGAGCGGTTCAAGGCGTTGGGGGGGGCGTTCCATTCACCGAATGAGCCCCGCCTGGGCGGTTTGATGGCCTTGGTCTCCGCCGATGGAATTCATTGGAAGCAGCTCCGCGCAAGGCCGGTCATTAACGAATGGCATTATCCGCATCCGACAGATACCGATCAGCCCGCTGTCTTTTGGTCAGAGAGTGAAGAGCGCTACGTCTGTTATCCCCGAGTTCGGATGAAGAATTCCAAGGAATTTGCTCACGAAGACGTATATAAGATTGGCTACCGTTGGATTGGGCGAAGCACGTCGAAGGACTTTATCAATTGGACAAAGGTGGAGCCGATGGATGTGGGGGACGCACCTGTAGAAGAGTTCTACCACAACCAGACGCATCCTTACTTTCGCGCCCCCCACATCTACATTGCCTTGCCCGTACGATTCATGGGAGCACCCCTAAACCCCGGACGACGAGCCTTGACGGTGTCACAACTCAACGAGGTGCTGGCTGATCCCGTAGCACCGGGGAAGGCCTATAAATCCACTATGGCACTGGAGTTCACAGACATCGTGTTGCTGACTTCTCGAGGTGGTAACCGATATGATCGTACTTTTGCAGAAGCCCTTATCCGCCCTGGGCTTGATTTACGCAACTGGACCAACCGGGCCAACTATTCAACCTTGGGGGTTGTGCCGACGGGTCCCAGCGAGATGTCAATTTACATGAAGCAGTATGGTCATTATTCATGGAGAGGGCGTATTCCGTCTGGCCATATTCGACGCTTTGCATTGCGCACTGATGGCTTTGTCTCTGTGAATGCTCCCTTCGGCGGTGGCGAGATTGTAACCAAGCCTTTGACCTTTTCTGGCAAGGAATTGGCAATTAACTATTCGACCTCTGCTCCTGGTAGCGTTCGAGTAGAAATACAGGACAAGTTCGGCCAACCACTGGCCGGTTATTCGTTGGCAGAAGCTAGTGAGATTATTGGCGACCAGATTGAGCGAGTAGTTTCATGGAAGGAGGGTTCGGACGTAAGCAAACTAGCTGGGAAATCGATTCGGCTGCGTTTTGTAATGAAGGACGCTGACTTGTATTCCATCCGATTCAAGTGAGGTCAATCGCGGCCGATATTGTCTCCTACGAGACAATTCGTTTGTGGTGTCTGAAGTTCCGGCCTGAATATGCCCGAAAACTTCGAAGTAAACACAGAGGTTATCACTAGTGTCCAAACGTTGTTCTATCGCACAACTCTAAGTTACTGGTAAGAATTGTTTTAACATCGAAATCCAATTTTTTCGATACTTTTTGATATGAAACTGTGGCAGGTGCCGACCCGGTTCTCCAATCCTGTGGCCTGCAAGCCGATAGGATGCCTAGATGGATATGCGCAGAACCGTCTTTGCCCAGCTGATGGATTGCGTCCCCAGGTATCAATTTCAACTCTGTGCTCAACGCTACCGAGGAGATTACAAGATAAAAGACTTCTCCTGCTGGAAGCAGTGGCTGTGTATGGTCTTCGCCCAGCTGACCTATCGCGAGAGTCTGCGGGATATCGAAGCCACGCTAGGTTCGGTTGCAGGCAGACTCTACCACATGGGAATTCGAGGCCGCGTGGCCCGCAGCTCTTTGGCCCATACCAACGAGAATCGGGATTGGCGCATTTATGCCGATTTCGCTCAAGTCTTGATCCAAGAGGCACGGACTTTGTACGCAGGCGAGCCCTTTGCCGTGGAACTGGAAAAAACGGTCTACGCGCTCGATTCCACCACCATCGATCTGTGTCTTTCGGTGTTCCCTTGGGCCCGCTTCCGCAAACGCAAAGGAGCCATCAAACTGCATACTTTGCTCGACTTACGTGGCAACATCCCCACCTTTGTCGAGGTCACCGAGGGGCGGGTTCACGACGTCAATATCCTCGACTATCTGCTGGTCCAACCCGGCTCCATTTACATCCTGGATCGCGGCTATCTCGATTTCGCACGTCTTTATCGGCTGCACCAGAGTTCCGGTTTCTTCATCATTCGTGCCCACCAGCGCCTGAATTTCCGCCGTCTGTACTCCCATCGTGTCGACAAGAGCATCGGGCTAAGAAGCGATCAAACCGGGGTCCTGAGCGGCCGTTACACGGCCAACAAGTACCCCGACAAACTCCGACGAGTCCGCTACTACGACGCCGAGACCCAAAAACACTTGGTCTTCTTGAGCAACAACTTTTCCCTGACTGCCCTCACTGTCGCCCAGCTGTACCGTTGCCGCTGGCGCGTGGAACTTTTCTTCAAATGGATCAAGCAACACCTGCGCATCAAAGCCTTCTATGGGACTTCTCCGAACGCCGTCAAAACTCAGATCTGGATCGCCATCTCCGTGTATATCCTCGTTGCCATCCTGAAAAAACGCCTGAAATTGGAGCTGAGCCTCTACACAACTCTACAGATTCTCAGCCTGACTGTTTTCGAGAAAACCCCATTAATTCAAGTACTTACCAGCTTCGATTACAGGAACCACCAGGGAGGTTCATGTAACCAGTTGAATCTATTTGACTTATGATTGGACACTAGTGAGAGGTTATTATGAATGCAAGCCTAGTACTTTGGTCCAGGTTTTTACTTCGATGTTCGCTCACCATTCTTGTTGCTGCGACTTACGGACACGCTCAGGAACAATTGGAGCTTAAGCCAACCGCCAAGCAGCTTTTCCTCGATGACTACGTTATCAAGAGAGTGCATAACCTCCGGCGCGTACTGCATCAGCCGGCGAAAATTGTACCCGAGCCAGTGATTAGTCCTGAGCATTCCTGGGAAAATGTGACCGTAGGGACACGCAATACGCCTTATTGGGACTCCGGTGAAAAGGTTTGGAAACTCTATTACCATGGAACGGCTATGGAAAGCGACGACGTCGGTCAAAGTCGACTTACTTATAGACAGTGCCTCGCAATTTCCAAGGATGGGCTGTACTGGACGAAGCCCAATCTCGGCTTGATCGAGTGGAACGAATCAAAAGAAAACAATATCGTGGCGTCGAGCGGCAACTTTCTGTATCACGTAATCCATGATGTGAATGGTGGAAACGAACGCTACAAAGGACTCTTTGGAATGTCGGGCCGGAAGTCGGCTGTCTCTCCCGACGGGCTGAATTGGCGCTTCCTCGATGCACCAGTAATTCCGAGTCAGGATCAATCGAAGTTGAACTATGACGAACTGGCTGGGGAATATCTGCTTACGGTAAAGCATGAGGGGCCGTACGGACGCTCCGTTTATCTCACGACGAGCAAGGATTTTCGAGAATGGTCCAAGCCGTGGCTGATCTTTCACGCTGACGGCGAGGATCAAGAGGCGAGCCGCAGGCGGATCGCTGCCAGATTGACGGACGCGCGGTACGCACCGCTTACCGTCAACCGGCCCCTGGCAGCTCCAAGAAGCCTACCGGATGTCGATGGAGACCGGCTTTCCGGGGAAGGAGGATGACCCGGGGCACCTTCCTTCTGACCACCGTCCTCGCCGCCGCCTCGACCCTCTGGAGTGGTCAGCCGGTCATAAAGATCGATTCCGACCGGCAGCTGTTCGTGGACGAACTCCTCATCGCTCGCCAACAGGGAGTGACTCTTCAACTCCATTCGCCCATTCCGCGGGAGGTGGCGCTGGCGATGGAAGAGCCCTGGGAGCAGGAGGATCTGTCCTCTCCGGTGGTCATGAAGGACGGCAGTCGATATCGCATGTGGTACAGCGTCTGGCACAGCATAGGGGAGGAGGAGCGTGCCCTGGGTCTGCGCCGGACAGGCCATGTTCGGAAGGGAGTCAGATACACCGGGTACGCCGAAAGCAAGGACGGCATTCACTGGCACAGGCCCATTCTCGGCCTCCATGATTTTATGGGATCGAGAAACAACAATCTGGTCTGGGCAGGTCCCGGCGATCACATATCGGTTCTGAAGGATGCAAACCCGGGTGTACCGGAGGATGAGCGTTACAAGGCGGTGACCCGGGCCAGAGGGGCCTACGGGTTGGTGTCTGGGGACGGCATCCGATGGCGACTGATTCAGGAGGAGCCAATCCTCAGCGGGGGGGCGTTCGATTCCCATAACACTGTCTCTCAAGATCCTTGGACCGGGGAGTACGTCTACTACGGGCGCGGCTTCCTGGACCGCTCCTCGAAGAAGCAGTGGGACCGGCAGGCAGGCGACCGCCGCAACCTGGTTCGCCGTATTCGCCGGGCAAGTTCCAAAGATTTCCGGAGCTGGTCGGCGCTGGAGTTTATCGACCTGGGCCCGGAGCCGCTGGATCATCTCTACACCAATGCAGCTACACCCTACCTCAGGGCCCGGGGACTGTATCTGATCTTTCCCATGCGCTTCGTGCCGGAACGGAAGTTTCACCAGGATTGGCCTTACCAGGGTCTGTCCGATGTCGTATTCGCTTCCAGTCGGGACGGTGTGCACTGGAAGCGCACCTTTCTGGGAGCTTTTCTGCGGCCTGGTCTGGACTCGAGGAACTGGCACGAACGAGCGATCATCCAGGGGCAGGGTCTGGTGGAAACGGGACCCGGTGAACTCTCCCTCTACTGGGTGGAGAACAAGCGGACCGATGGCTGCAGGATACGCCGCGGTACCATCCGTACGGACGGCTTTGTCTCCGTCAATGCAGGCTATGAAGGTGGAGAGTTCCTCACTCCTCTCCTGACTTTCAAGGGCGAGCACTTGTGGCTGAATTACTCGACGTCGGCCGTAGGCTGGCTCAAGCTGGAGATTCAGGATGTTGCGGGCAGACCCATCTCGGGCTTCGGTTTAGATGAAAGCCAGGAGATTTTCGGTGATGAGCTGGAGAGGAAGGCCCACTGGATCTCAGGCTCCCAAGTAGGCCAGCTTCAGGGGCGCCCGGTGAGGTTGAGATTCAAGATGAAGGACGCAGATCTCTTCTCCTTCCGGTTCGGGGGGAGGACCTCGGATCCACCAACTTCCAATGGTTCACTCCGCCAGCCAGAACGCATAGAGACTGGCTTCACGGAAGACGAAGCGCAGCCGCACCTCCTCGCCCGCCAGCGCACCCAGATCTTTTCCGGCCTGCCACGATAGCGGTGCGCGCAAGTGATCGCCGGCTAGAGCTGTCGCGTTTTCGAGCGAAAACCCTTCCAGCGTCCTTCGCCCGGTGGCATCCAGAATTTCAGCGCGGAGAAAACCGCCGTCCCTCACTTGTGCGTTTACCATCAGCAAGCGGCCCCGCAGAATAAGAGGGCGGGTAAGTAATTCGCCCTTCAATTCCCCGGCATCCAGCGAGACAAAGCCATCCAGGCGCAGTCGGGAAGCATAGATCGCTCCGGTGTCATTGGGGAAACCCCAGGCCTTGGATCCATCAGGTCGCGTATGTACTGTATCGGGATTGAAGCGATATCTGTTTCCTGCGTGATAGAACCACAATTCGTCCTCCCGGACCACGGGCCGATTCGCAGGAACCAACTGAACTGTGTCATACGCGCCGCTACCAACATGTGAGGTCTCCATGAACGGCGCCCGACCCGCCACTCGCTGCCATCGAATCAGGTCGCGGCTGGTGACTAGCTCCACGTGATGAAACCCCTCGGAGTTTCCGATGGGCGTTGGTCCACTCTGATTGAAAAACATCGGAGTGCCTATATAAACCCCTCCGTAAGGGAATATTGGCATGTTATAGACATCCGTGTTGTAGTCAGCCGGCCGGTTGATGGTAAGTGGGGCGTACCGCGGATCCGTCAATCTGGCGGCGATCCGCCTGCGGCTTGCCTCTTGATCTTCGCCGTCAGCATGAAAGATCAGCCGCGGCTTCGACCATTCTCGAAAATTCTTGCTCCTGGTTAGATAAACCGAGCGTCCGTACGGCCCCTCATGCTTCACAGTGGCGAGAAATTGCCCCGCCAGTTCGTCGTAGATCAGCTGCGATTCATCTTGACTCGGGATCAGTGGAACTTCCAGCATTCGCCAATGCAGACCGTCGGCGGAAACAGCGGGTCTTCGCCCCTGTGACCCGAAAAGCCCCTTGTAACGCTCGCTCCCACCGGTCGCATCGAAGATAACATGGTAAAGCTGCTCGGCCACGATATTGTTGTCCTTCGATCCCTCCCACTCAACGAGGCCGAGCTTGGGCTTCGTCCAGTTCAGCCCGTCCTTGGAAATCGCCAGGCATTGTCCCGGTCGAGCCTGCCCAGAAACATTCTCAATTCTCGTGACCACCCTGTAATAGAGTTTCCACAACTGCTCCGCGGGGTCCCAAAACGGGGCGTTGCGTGTGCTTACAATTACACTCTCCCAGGAATGCTCCGGTAGAATCACGGGCTCGGCCGAAATCTTCTCTGGTTGATGCAAGACCCGCCTGAGGTTGTGCACCTCCCTGATAAGATAATCGTCGAGAAATAGCTGCTTAACGCCCGGTTGAGGCGCCGGAGCTTTCTGCGAATAGACAAAGGTTGCGCTGAAGAAAACTATTAAAATCCAATAATAAGCTAACATTCTGTCCTCAATAAAGTGTACACATCATTATTTACAGAGGTGATTATGAATTCAAGCCTGGTACGTGCGTCCGCGTTTCTACTTCGGTGGTCGCTCACCATTCTGGTTGCTGGGACTTACGGATACGCTCAGGAGCAATTGGAGCTCAAACCAGGCGTCAAGGAGCTTTTCCTCGATGACTACTTCATCAGGGGAGTGCATAACCTCCGGCGTGTACTGCATCAGCCGGAGAAAATTGTACCGGGGCCAGTGATTGGTCCCGAGCACTCCTGGGAAAATGTGATAGTAGGGACACGCAATACGCCCTATTGGGACCCCAGTGAACAGGTTTGGAAACTCTACTACCATGGGGCGGCTATGGAAGACGACGGCGAAGGTCACCGTCGAATGACGTATCGACAGTGCCTTGCAATTTCCAAGGACGGACTGCATTGGACAAAGCCCAATCTCGGCTTGATCGAGTGGAACGGATCAAGAGAAAACAATATCGTCGCATCGAGCAGTAACTTTCTGTATCACGTAATACATGATGCGAATGGTGGAAACGAACGCTACAAAGGACTCTTTGGAATGTCGGGGCGGAAGCCGGCTGTCTCTCCCGACGGGCTGAATTGGCGCTTCCTCGAGGCGTCGGTAATTCCGAGTCAGGATCAATCGAAGTTGAACTATGACGAACTGGCTGGGGAATATCTGCTTACGGTAAAGCATGAGGGGCCGTACGGACGCTCCGTTTATCTCACGACGAGCAAGGATTTTCGAGAATGGTCCAAGCCGCGGCTGATCTTTCACGCTGACGGCGAGGATCAAGAGGCGAGCCGCAGGCGGATCGCTGCCAGATTGACGGACCCGCGGTACGCCCCGCTTACCATCAACCGGCCGGCTGACTACAACACGGATGTCTATAACATGCAGGTGTTTCGCTACCAAGGAGTGTATATAGGGATGCCGATGTTCTTCAACCAGAGTGGGCCGACGCCGATCGGAAACTCCGAGGGATTTCACCATGTGGAACTTGTAATGAGTCGCGATCTGATTCGATGGCAGCGGGTGGCGGGTCGGGCACCGTTCATGGAAACTTCGCATGTCGGCAAGGGCGGCTACGACACAGTGCAGTTGATTCCTGCCGATCGTCCGGTAGTTCGGGACGGCGAGTTGTGGTTTTACTACTCGGGCAACAGAGGCCGCTTCATTCCCGATTCTGTTTATACGCGGCCCGACGGGAGGAAAGTGTTCGGATTCCCGGAGCACACCGGGGCAGTTCATGTGTCGCGGCTGCGCCTTGACGGCTTCGTTTCGATGGACGCAGGTGAATTGGATGGCAAGCTGCTTACCCGTCCAATGTTCTTACGGGGACGCCGCCTTTTCGTGAATGCAAAGGTAAGCGAGGGCGGATTCTTGCGCGTTGAGATCCTGGATACCGCCGGGCGAACGCCAGTTGATGGATTCGCATTCGGAAATGCAGTTCCGATCACCGGAGATGAATTGCGAGCGCCTTTGACATGGCGGGACGGAAAGGATGTTGGTGCGCTGGCCGGCCAGGAAGTGCGGTTGCGTTTTGTCCTACGCCGGGCAAGTCTTTATGCGTTCTGGGTAGCGGAGTGAAACCATTGGAAGATCAGGCATCACCCGCGCTCAGAAAAGCGGATGAAACGTAAACAGAGGTGAGGCTACAACCAGGCACAAACCGACCTATGAATGCTTCTCCAACCGAGAACGACGGTGGCCGCCGACCCGATTCTCCATGTCGCCGCGCCTGAGTTGAGAAAGTGAGACCACTGTCATCATGATTCCCAGACACATTCTGCTTACCGCCATTGCAATCGCATGCGCTTCGGCAGTTGGACCGGTGTCCTATTGCCAAGAACTCTTTTCGCCCAGGCCCGCATCGCGCCCACGGGTTCTCATGGACTACTACCACAAGAAGTTACCGCAATCCAAGGTGGGAAGGTATCTGTTGACAGGTGGTCGTGCGGATAACGTCGGACGTTATGGATTCAATGATTTTTCTCACACCAACAGTTTTGATGCGCTCTTTTTGATCTTAGAGAGGGAATTCGCGTTATACGTAAATCGTAAGCCGTTTACGACATCGGGCCTGTCCGAAATAGATATCGTCTTGATAATCAACCCAGAACATCCGGATTTAGCTCCTGATATCCCCGTCATTTCAGATGCAGAGATCGAGGTATTGAGAGAATTCGTGAAGGAGGGGGGGAGCTTGATGGTAATGATCAACGCTGGGGGCCGTGGGACGGAAAGATTCGAAGAAGTGCAAACCCGGAAACTGCTGAGGAATTTTGGTTTAGATTGGTATGACAACGATACAAGTTATACGGACATAGCCCTTGGGCCACAGCATCCCTACTTTTACGATATTGATGTTTTTCACTACGGAGCGGGTTGCACCATCAAGATACTTCCTGATGCCCAAGAAGAAGAGAGAATGCTGGAAGTGCACGAAGATGAAGGATCACCAAAAACCAGAGGCCCCGGACTTGTTATGGTGCGACACGGAAAGGGAAAGGTCATGGTAGTTGGGGACACGGGATCGTGGGGAGCCAATATGGCGCGACCCTGGGCTCAGAATGAAATATTCCTGAAGCAGATGTTCAGGCACCTAAAACGGGATAACGATGTCAAGCCGGCGGCCTACTTCCCAGGCCAGTCACTACTTTACGATGCCCGGTTTGTGGAGCTGGCAGCGATTCCAGTGAGGAATACGATTAACCAAGTTCGGCATCCAGAAGCGCGCGTCTTCCAACCCACGCCTAGAACAGAACTACCGTACCTGGAATCTGAAGGGAAACTCCGATTGCGATGTGTCTCAGAAAGCGCGAGTGGTGCCAGAAAGTTCGAAGCTTGGGTTGATTCATTCGCGCGTTTCGAGGAGACGACCAAGCTCTCACAGACGGAATCGATTAGCTTCGGAGCCAGTCGGCAGGGAAACGTCTTTGACGTAGAGGCTCAGGGAAAGTACGCCGCTTGGATGGCTCCCGACATAGGGCACTTGATTGCACTCTTGCCTCATGACGGAATACGTTTGGGAGATCGTTGGGAGAAAGTGGAACAACTTCGAATTATTCCGATTCAGAGTTCGGATTCTGCGTTGACTCGGCCAGTTGAAACAAAAATGACCTATCTTCGAGATGAAGTCATTGGAAAGAGACGCTGTCGCCTTATTCGCACGCAAGCGCGGACCTGGCTTGCGGATGCAGGTGTCAGAGTGGAGGATTTACTCCCTCATGATTGGGTCCGAAAGTGGAGTGGCTCCAATTTCGAGTTAGTAAAGGGTCGAGGGGGCACCCTTATTTTCAGACGTGAACAATGGGTAGACGCAGAGACTGGAGTAGTGGTCAAATCCGAAGCAAGAACGGGTATCACTGTTTGGATTCGTGATCTGAGTAAGCCTTTGAGTGTGAGCAACGAGGATAGGGATCAAACGATGCTGACGACAGTTTCGCATATGGCCATGTTTGAACTGAAACCCTGACCTTGACGCCTTTGGACCTCTTCTAGAAGTAAGAATCGTTATCTGCTGCTGGCCGATCGTGCGTGCTACTTATAAACATCCGGAAAACTTGAGCGGGGTAAATATGAGAGCCAATACACTCGACACTTGGGTGATAAGTGTGCATAAGCTGACCTTGCGCGCCAGTCTGCGATTATCTCATGCCAGTAGAGAAGCCGCATTCGTCCTGATTCTATTTGCTTTTTCATTCCTACAGCCGGCGCTATCAGCCCAAGCGAAGGATTCAGCAGAAAAACCAGCAAACATCCGCGGATTGCTGCATATAGGATCACAACGACAGCTCTTTCTGGATGAATCCATTGTGGAGACAATGGAAAATACGAAGCGCCGGTTGAACCCAGCTCTAAAGAGCATATCCAATCCTGTCTTGAAGGTAGATAAACCCTGGGAAGGTCCGGACAACCGGATAGATTGGATCTTCTACGATCATAGACTGAAGAAATTTCGGCTGAGGTACAAGAGTAGGATCTTCTATGCGAGCGGGAGAGATGAAAAGGGAAACATCATCGTAAGAGGAGAAGGAGGCAGCGACCCCGTGCTTGTCTGCGAAGCCTTTTCTGAGGACGGTATCGAATGGGAAAAACCTCGATTGGGATTGGCTGAGTTCGAGGGTACTACTGCGAATAACATAGTTCCAGATGATAGGCATTGTGCCTTCGCATTTGAAGATCTCCATGATCCTGATCCCAACCGCAGGTACAAAGGGATCAGGTTTTCCAAGAACGGCGGGCAGTGGTACAGCGATAAACTAACATTCTCATATTATTATTCACCGGATGGGTACAACTGGACAGCATTTGGAGAGAATCCCGTCAATAGAGATTGGGGATGGCCCGTCTTGACGGGCTGGGACCCGATCCGGAGGTGCTATGGCGTTCATTTCGAGAATGAACACCACAGGCGCTCAGACTCGCGTCCTTTCAAAGAAAAGAGAGTCATTGGAAGGGCGGAGAGTCCGGATATGATTCATTGGTCAGGTGCCGAAACAATTATCGTCCCGGACGGTCGCGATTACCCGGATACAGAATTCTATCAACTCGAGACCTCACATTATGAGGGATGGAGTGTGGGGTTCCTCTGGAATTTTTCCACTACCAACACCACCATACACCCACAATTTGTCTTTAGCCGTGATGGTACTCACTATAGCCGTGAGCACAGGGAGCCTGTCATTCGACGGGGAGACAATGGAGATTTTGATTCGGCGGCAATTTATGCCAGGCAGCCGATTGTTCATAAGGGAGAGATCTATTGCTTTTACTATGGTACCAACTGGCGCTCGCCGGAGACTCTGGTGGAATTGGGTGAAAAGGCTACCTGCGGGATCGGATTGGCGAAGCTCCCCCTGGATGGATTTGTCTCTTTAGAGGGAGCAAGGCGAGGCTACAGTATCGTAACAACGCGGTCGTTTACCTTTACGGGCGCATCTCTTTATTTGAATATGCGGGCCGCGTTGCAACAATGGGGCGCCGGTCCTTGTGAAGTGAAAGTTGAATTGCTGGATGGCCGTCATGTGCCTATTGAAGGTTATACATTTGATGATGCGGACAATCTTTCCACTACGAACATAAAGCAACAGGTTACGTGGAATGATGAATCGGATATTACTTCATTGGCAGGAAGGCCTATTCGATTAAGAATCTTTTTCACAAATGCGAAATTGTACGCGTTTCAGTTTATATAATGCTATTGATGCCTTTCTATGAATCGTTGTGTTACGTTGCATTTACTGTGTTAGAACGAAACTGCTACGCGCTGGAAGAAGCTGGGTCAAGGCTAAGTGCAAGAGGTTCTCTGAGGTAACCGGCACCCCTGAACTTAGTACACTGGAACGAAGGAAGACAGGACGTCATCGACACCAGATGGGAGTGAGCCGCTGGGGATTGGAGATGTAGAGAAAGAGGGACTGGGGACAGGAAATGCCCGGGCCGCGGAAGCTCTGATCACCCCTGCCATGGACCGTCACAACGGTCGCATCATCATCTTCTCGGCACTCCTGCACTACTTTGCTTCTCCAGTCATCTACCTAGGCATTGTCCAGGCGGCACTATGCGACCGTCTGGGAGCCAGCGCCACGGTGTCCAACCTGCCCAGCTCGGCCTACCTCCTGGCCGCAGCGGCTCCCATCTTCCTCTCCTGGCTCGTCCCTCATCGACTAGTGCGAGCTACGGTGGTGGCAGCGTCGTTGGCGACCAGCCTGGTCCTGTGCACGGTCCTCCTGGTACTGGTTCTCCCCCTCCCTGATCCGGTGCGTTTATGGGCCGTCGTGGCTCAGGGCCTGGCCCAGGGCTTCTCCTCTAACATTGCACACGTCTATTCGCATCAGTGTATGAAGCGCGGCACCACTCTCGAGGGTCGAGCCCGGGCCCTGAAGTGGGCTTTTTCCCTGTCTCCCATGGCGGGCGTGGCGGGCTCCCTCTGGGCTCAGTTCCTTCTGGATGGGGGAATTGGAGGACTCCTCTTTCCCCACGAATTCGCGCTCCTCTACCTGACGGCGATCCCCTGCATGGTGGCCGTAGCCATCCTCAACAGCCGCTATCAACTGCTGCCCATCCAGGAGGAGAGGCATCCGCCCCTGCTCCCGTACCTCTGGAGGAGTATCCAGTCCTACTGGAGCGTTCGTCTGCTCCTGCTGGTCTGGTTTGCCTATCTCTTCTGGTATCTGACCATCAATATCATGCCCAACCTCGCTCTCTATGCCCGCGAAGCCCTGGGGAGAGAGCCGCAAGAGCTGTCGGGTTGGATGATGGCGCTGCGTTTCGGGTTCAAGTGTCTAGGCGGACTCCTATTGGGGGTCATCAGCATCCGCTGGGGGTTCCGTGCCCCTCTGTTTGCTTGTGTCTTCCTGGTAGGCAGTGCCGTGCTCTGGGCCTGGCTGGTTCCCGGGCACCTCTATTTGCTGGCGTTCGGCATCATGGGTGCCGGCGAGCTGGGTGGAGTGTATTTCCCCAATTACGTCATCAGCATCTCTTCGGCATCGGCCGCCACCCGAAACCTGGCCATCCTCTCCCTGGTGACCCCGGTGAGCAGTATCGGGCCGGCTCTGCACGGTGGCCTGACCGATCTGCACGGCTTTTCAGCGAGCTTCGCCTTCGGACTGTCAGCCGCGATCCTGGCCCTGATCCTGCTTCGGCAGCTCTCTTCCAAGCCAGCCCGGGGAAACTGAAGCCAAGTGTCGTACTACAAGAAATCCGGCTACGGATATTCTGTGAATCGGCCATCTATGCCATACAGATTGTCTGTACGGCAGAGGCAAGACCAGAGACCAAGAGTACTATTTGAATTGAGTTGGAAATACTTTAAGTAGTCTAATCTCAGGAGGGGACAGCGTGCCTCATTCCCTAGCAGCCTGTCGGACTTTCGAGGTCACACCGAACGGGCATCATTAGTGTATGGCGAATCGATTTAGAACAGTAGATCGAGAGACTCCTTATCTGTTTCCTCCTTCGGTGCAGGAATGGCTGCCGGAGACGCATCTGGCTCGCTTCGTGGTGGAGGTGGTGAGCAAGCTGGAGTTGAGGAAGTTGGAGGATTCCTACACGAAACGGGGATCGGAAGGATACCATCCGGCGGTGATGCTGGCGTTGTTGTTTTACGGGTATGCGACGGGGGTGTTTTCGAGTCGGAAGTTGGAGCAAGCCACCTACGATTCGGTGGCGTTTCGCTACCTCGCCGGCAACACGCATCCGGATCACGACACCATAGCCCATTTCCGAAAGCGGTTTTTGGAAGAGCTGAAGCCGCTGTTTGTGGAGATCTTGCTGCTGGCCCAGGCGATGGGATTTCTGAAGTTGGGCCGAGTGAGTTTGGATGGCACGAAGGTCAAAGCCAATGCCTCCAAGCACAGTGCGTTGAGCTGGGGGCACATCCAGAAACTGGAAGCGCGGCTGCGAGAAGAAGTGGACGAGTTGATGCAGCTGGCCGAGGAAGCGGATGGACGAGAAGAAACGGAAGGGATGGACATCCCGGCCGAGCTGGCGCGGCGGGAAGCACGGTTGAAAGCGATCGATCAAGCGAAGCAGAAGCTGGTCGAGCGGGCGGCCGAGCGGCAGGCGGCCGAGCACGCCGAATATGAAGGGAAGGTGGCCAAGCGGCAAGCCCAGAGGAAAAGGGGAAACAAACCGAAGGGTCGCGAACCCAAACCGCCCCGAGGAGGAATCCGAGACCAGGATCAGATCAATCTGACGGATGAAGATTCTCGGATCATGCCGGTCTCGGGCGGGGGATTTGAGCAATGCTACAACGCTCAGGCCCTGGTGGATAACGACAGTCTGTTGATTGTGGCCGTTCATGTCACGCCAAACGCCAATGACAAGAAAGAACTGAAACCGGCCCTGGCGGCGCTGCACGCATTGCCGGAGTCGTTGGGTCGGCCCCAGGAGCTGCTGGCCGACAACGGCTACTTCAGTGGTGCCAACGTGGAGCTTTGTAGCGAGCATGCGGTCCTTCCCTATATTGCGGTCGAGCGGGAAGCCCACCACTTGCCGCCGAACGAACGCTGGAAAGAACCGGAGCCACCCGGGGAAGACGCCGATGCGGTGGAGCAGATGAGATACCGGTTGAAGACCCCGGCGGGTCGAGCCATCTACGGGCAACGCAAAGCTGTCCCCGAGCCCGTCTTTGGGATCATCAAATCGGTGATGGGCTTTGCGCAGTTCTCTCTCCGAGGAGCGGAGGCGGCAGACGGGGAGTGGACTCTGGCCAGCATCGCCTGGAATCTGAAAAGAATGTACAACCTCGCCTGCCGCCAGCCGAAGCTGGCCCGTGCCACCCTCTGAAGAGGTGGGCCAGGTCGTTTCAGCGGCCAAATCACCGCCGCAGATCAGACGATTCATCGATTTCGTGCTTGGTCGTGCAAGACTTTGGATCAAACGTCAAATTTCAGAAGTGCCTGTGAGTCAAGTCCGACAGGCTGCTAGCTGGCGAGAGTATGGATCAGAGTTTGAAGAATACGACAAACTGGTTCCGTATCGGTGCGATTATTGAAAAGAAATAGGGCGTCACAAAAGTGCCGCAATTCCCCGTTTGTTTTCGGAGCAGTTCTCACTCGGGGTGGTACAACAATGGGGGGGTGGTCACTGATGAAAGCTCTCTACGTAAGGATTCTGGTTGCGGCCTGGTGTTTGCTCCCCAGCCCCACACTTGCCGAGGAGACGCCTATCAAGGTCGGCTTCGAGAAGCAGCTGTTTTTAGACGGCTACCTGATCAGCAACATGGACAACGTGAATCGGGTGTTACATCAACCAAAGAAGCATCCGCAAAACCCGATTCTGCTTCCGGAAAAGCCGTGGGAGGGGCGCTCAATAAACCCTTACCTGGTGGTCTTCGACCAAAACGAGAAAACCTGGAAACTCTGGTATACCGGTTTTGGAGTCCATAAGAGCCTTCCAGGGCTGGAAGACTTGGAGAAGGTTGTTGGGCTGCATGGAAGAAAAGGCGCCGTCGTGGTACCCGGACTAGATATCCGCAGCCGCCATGATGGCGACCTTAATGTGTATGCCGAATGCTATGCGATATCGAAGGACGGCATCCACTTCGCGAGACCACCCTTGGGCCTGATCGCCTTCCCCGGTTCCCACGAGAAAACGAATCTCGTACCCTACCGGCCTGCTTTCCGTGACGATCACGATCCCGATCCGCAGAGGAGATTCAAGGCGACCATTGGGACGGGGGACGCGTCGGCTGGCGTGGGGATTGCTTGGTCTCCGGACGGGTTGCACTGGACGCAACACCCTGACAATCCGGTGATGGACGAGCCGATAGGCGGCGGGATGATCATCTGGGACGATCGGATCAAGAAGTACGTGGGGTATTTCCGCCCACGTCCTTTTCTTGCTTACCCGCGGCGAGGCCGCATAAGGGTCGTAGGTCGATCAACCAGTCCTGACTTTATCCACTGGACACTACCCCAAGAGAATGTAGTATTGGCCCCCGACGAGAAAGACGACCCCGGCATCGAGTTCTACCGGATGTCTGTTCATCAATACGAAGGCTGTTACATAGGATTTCTTTGGATTTACCACAACATCACGAGTTCCAGGAATCCAGAACCAAGAGGCTGGGACCAGACAATCGATTGTCAACTTGCCTTCAGCCGGGATGGAAGACATTGGATCCGGGTATCTGACCGGCAGACCTTTATGCCAAAAGGGCCACCCGGCGGCTGGGACGAACTTGAGGTCTATCCCACCGGAATGATCAATCGCAACAATGAGATATGGATTTACTACGGCGGAAGCCTCAGCGGTCATGGGTATCGCTTTTCCGACAGCCGAAGCACTCTCGTCGAGGGGCGCAAAGTCGTCGGCGGTATCGGGCTGGCCAAGTTGCGCCTAGACGGTTTCGTCTCGATCCGTGCAGGGGAGGAAGAGGGCACGATGACCACCCGAATCATCGAATTCAGTGGTCAGCGAAGGCTAATCGCAAATGCATCCGCGAAAGGTGGGTACGTCATCGCGGAGGTTCTTGACCGGTTCGGCAAGCCGTTAGCGGGGTACGGGCGCCACGACTGTGTTCCGCTGGAAGGAGACTTTCTGGAATCTGAGATCGATTGGAAGACAGGAAAATCGCTAACGGGATTAGTGGGAAAGCCAATACGGCTCCGCTTTATTATGAAAAACGCCGACCTCTATTCGTTTCGCCTTACGAAGTCGATCCGCTGAAGTGCCCCCAATGTGGCGGCGCGATGAAAATCATCAGCTTCATCGAGCGGTGCCAGCAGGACGTCATCGAGCGGACCCTGCGTCACTGCGGTCTCTGGGAAGGCACGCTGGCCACCGCCCGAGCACCGCCGCCCGCTTGCAAACCACGCCCGGCCGAACCTAGCGAGCTGGAAGTCGTACTCGACGACGAGTTCTTGGAGTTTCAGCGGCGACAGAAGCAGCGGGCCGCGCCGGGCGAGCTGCAGTTGGTGCTCGATCCCGAGTTCCTCTAGCCAGGGGCGTGCCTGGCCAGCGGCTGTTGTCGGCCACCGCCAGCAGCCTGCGCCCGGGGTCCGTGCCGACGTGAGGACCTACTACGCTTCCATCGACCACCAGTGCTTGATCGAGCGTCTGGCACGGGTCATCCAGGACCGTCGCGTGCTGAACCTGGTGGAGCAGTATCTGCAGCGGACAGCCGAGCAGGGTGGACTATTCTGGGAGTCGGAGCGGGGAATTCCACTAGGCTCTTCCCTGAGCCCGATCCTTGGGGCCTTCTTTCTGGCAGAGTTGGACCAGCGGCTGGAGAGGACGGGGCTGTTCTACGTCCGCTCCATGGATGACATCCTGGTGCTGGCCCCCTCGCGCTGGAAACTGCGTCGGGCGGTGCGAGTCCTGAACCAGATCCTGTCCTCTCTGAAACTTGAGAAACACCCGGAGAAGACCTTCATCGGTCCGATCGAAAGGGGCTTTGATTTCCTTGGCTGGTTTGCGCTGGAGGAATCACCCCTGATCTGGGGAGACGAGATCGAGCACACAGTACGCTGGGCACCGAGTCATGCCAAGGCGACTTCAGATAAGCCCCTGGCAAGGATTGAAGGCAAGCCGGTCCGGCTGCGCTTCGTGATGAAGGGTGCGGATCTGTACTCCCTGAGGTTCAGATAAGAGGAGTCAGAAGTCTACCAACCGATTGCGTACGATGTAGAGCGCGGGTCGGCGCCGCCTACGCGGACGCCGCTCTCGCGATCGACGGTGATTGCGCACACCCGGCTGACCTCAGAGCTCCAATCTTCGTGATCGTCGACAATATGCCCTCGATTTCTCAAAGCCTCGCGTGTCCGCGGGCCAATCCGGGCTTCAACCGTCACCTGGCCGGGCAACGATCCGTGGGGCCAGAAGGAGTTGGGAAAGCTGTGACTGATGACGCGGGGTGCTTCGATGGCTTCTTGTGGCTCCATCCCGAACTCGATGATGTTGAGGAACACTTGCAGCATTCCTTGGACCTGTGCATCACCGCCGGGGCAGCCAAAGGGCATGAACGGCTTTCCAGCCTTGAGAACCACCGCCGGGTTCGGCGTGAGGCGCGGACGCTTCCAAGGACGAAGACAGGAAGGGTGTGCCGGATCAAGCCAAGACTGCGTCCCACGTCCTGAAACGGGAAAGCCCAAGCCGGGGACGACGGGGGACCATCCCACCACATCCGAAGGCGTCGCTGAAAAAGCATTGCCTTCTTCGTCAACTACACACAGATAGCAGGTATCGCTTTCCCAGAGCGATGTGCGTTCCGGCTGCGGACCACAGGGATCCACGGTTGGCAGGGCACCCTTTTTGCCACGCGGCTGTGGATGGAATGGCCACGGATTTCCGGGCGGCGGCATGTCGGGGGCGGCGTGCTCCAGGTCGATTTCGGCACGTCTTTCGGCAGCATATCCTTCCCGAAGCAAGCCCGCCATCGGTACTTGCACAAATTCGGGGTCGCCGAAGTAGGCCTCCCGATCCGCAAACACCAGCTTGAGTCCCTCGATGATCGTATGCAGATAGTCTGCGGAATGATGGCCCATCTGCTTCAGCTCAACCCCTTCGAGAATCTTCAGCGCCATGTTCAAGGTTGGACCCTGACACCAGGGCCCGCAGGTATAAACGTCGTAGCCTTTATAGGTGGCGTGCTCCGGCGCCTCGATCTGCACTGAAAACGTCACCAGATCTTCATAGGTCAGCAGCCCACCTTCCCGCCGTTGAAAACCGGCGATTTCGTGGGCAATTTCACCCTTGTAAACCAGGTCTCGCGCCGCCCTGATGCCTGCCTTCCGATCGCCGCCTGCCTTGCGCTCGGCCTCGATCATCCTTTTGAAAGTGTTCGCCAGATCTTTCTGGAAAAAGATTTCCCCGATCTGTGGAATTTGCCCACCGGGATTGAAGGTTGCGGCGGTTGAAGGCGCAGTTCCGATCCCCCCGCTGACAAACGAATGAAACTGTGCGTCAACGGGGTGACCCTGCTCGGCCAGATCCAGAGCGGGCTGGATAACCTCCCCAAAGGTCATCGTGCCGAACCGCGCCAACGCGGTCAGCCACGCATCGGGTGATGCCGGGGTGACTGTCCGCAGAATTCCGGGGGGTAGATCGCCGCCGTGGTGTTGGTGAAAGTAGTCCATGGTGGCGGCTCTGGGCCAACGTCCTACGCCGCTGATCGTTTCGACGGGGCTGCCCGATGCCGGACAGTAGATAATCGGCGCAACCCCTCCGAAATGGGTGTACCCGGGTTGAAGCACGTTGATGCAGATGCCAGTAGCGACACCAGCGTCGGCGGCATTGCCACCACTTTCGAGAATGCGAACCCCGCCCATCGTTGCCAGATAATGAAGCGACGAGACAACATAACGCTTCCCTCGTACCGAGGGGCGATGGCTTCTTGGCATTAGAGTTTCTCTCCTGCGCCTCAAGCGGGTGTAGTGTCCCACTACTGTCCGGTTAAAAGCGAAATGATGTCAAGTGATTACGGATATGACAATGCGAGTTTGCAAGCTCCAGTGCCTAAGTGTCTGAACAATTGGGGTTTCCTTTACCGGCCTCGTGCGGCTTTCGGCGTGCCTGGCCCCATAGAGGTCCAGCCTAAGGGCAAGGGAGTTAGTTGCGGCGTCACCTTACCTATAATGGCCCAGATCCAACCGTACAGACAGTGTCAGCGTAGATCGCCGCTGATCGGCCGTGTGATAGTCGGCATCCGATCTTACAGACAGCGTCCGATTTGATCGCAATCGAACGGCGGCTTCCGCCTGCGATTTCAACCGATCGACGCAACACATTGGCTAAATCGTTCGGCTGGTGTTTCGTAGTCTAGGTCGAGTAGGCGGGGTGCTCCCAGTGAGTGGCAAGCCTGTAGGTGGAGGGTTTCCAGCTTCGCCCTTTCGGTTGCGAAGTGGGTTCACAGTTCCACCATGGACCAGCGGTCTCACCAGTTGCCACCCACGCCCCTCACAGAACCGGACAAGCAGCTTTCCCGCATCTTATGTGCCGCGGCACACCTAAGATGCGGTAGTTCCGCCTGTCCGGTTCGATGAGGAGGATGTGGAAACGGAGTGATGGTCCGGCTATTGAGGCACCGCCAGACGAAAGGGGCGGTAACAGATAGGCCGAACCTTCGACCACCGCGCCACATCCTTACTCTACCGAGGGTGTGTGAAAAGTCCAAAACCTCTTTGATTTAGGGGTCTCTTTACCCTTCCTACGACGGAGATCGTGGCTTGCACGCGATCCTATGAAGTCAAAATTTCAAATCCGAAATCATGAATGACTTTTCACACACCCTCAGGCGGAAGCAGCCGGTCAGGTGCGATCTATTCTGACGCCGTTTGTACGGTCAGATCTGGGTTATTACAGATCCGCCTGTTGCGCCGCCGCGTGCCTGTTGCGCCGCTCGAAAAATTTTCAAAAAAGATTTTCTATGGCGTGAGTCTAGCACCTTCCTCCATCCCCTGACCGACCCCCTTTCGACAATCGATTCGCCAATCGGGCAAAATCGCGGCGCAACCACTCCACCTATGCAGAAAAGTGGTGATTTTTCGCCGAACTGGCGCTCCGGTCATTTTGGGGTTAAGTGATTGATACAACAGGGGATGCGGGAATGGTTACATAACCGCCGTTATACGACGATAATCCCGCTATCTATTTGCAAACAGTGTGCTTATCCTCGGTGACAATCCCGAGCGAGTAGGGTATACTGGAAGACACTATCAGGACCTCCCGACTACTGATCATCCCGTCAGACAAGCGTTTCAGCCCGCTCCAGCGTCCAAAAGTGCGTCTTTTTAGGTTGGAGTGAGTTGGTGGGTGGCTTCATCCTGCCAAACCGCTTGCGCTTTGAGAACAAAGACGCGACTCTGTACTCACCGCGATTTAGATTCAGGAGTTGGATATGAGGAATGTTGGCTTGAACCGGCGCCGCTTCCTGACCGGGAGCTTGAGCACAGGGGGCTTCGTCTACTGGTCCTGGGCCTGTGTTTTTCTTTGCTGGTGCTCGACAATGGGTCTCTCGGCCCCCCTCGAGGTGCGCCAGCTGGGAAGCCAGCTTCAACCGCTCTGGGACGATTGGCTGGTCGAAAGCCTGGACAACGTCCGCCATATCCTCCACAGCCCGAAGCCGGGGGAGATCGTCCTCCGGCGGGATCGTCCCTGGGAGGATCAGGCCATCTACAACCCGGTGGTCATCAGGGATGGGTATCGCTACCGTATGTGGTACCGCGCCCGGGCGGTGGAGAAACCTATCTACACTGCATACGCCGAGAGTCTGGACGGGATCCACTGGGTGAAACCCAATCTGGGCTTCATAGAGCATGACGGATCGAAGGAAAACAACCTTGTGTGGCCGGTGCCGGGAGGCAAGGGCAGGTCCGTTTCCGTCATCAAGGACGAGAACCCCCAGGCGGATCCCCAGGAGCGCTACAAGGCCATCACCAACCAGGGGACGACCTTGCCTTCGGGCCGGGACATCGCCCTGCTGTACGGGCTGGTTTCCCCGGACGGTCTGCGCTGGCGCATGGTGCAGGAGAAGCCCATCGTCGTTCCTCCTCTGGGGGACGGGGCCTTTGACTCGCACAACATCATCTTGTGGGATGGAGCGCGGGGGCACTATTCCATCTATGCCCGGGGCTGGTACCGCAGGGGAAGCCTTCCCCTGGAGGGAAAGCGGGTAGCCAAGGAAGCGGACCATGTCCTGATGAAGCTACCCTCGGGAAAGATCGAGAAGATCAGCCGGATCCGGGACATTCGGCGCTTCACCTCGAAGGATTTCCGGACCTGGTCCGAGCCGGAGTACATTGGTCTTGGCGACACGCCACTGGAGCACCTGTACAAGAACTCGGCGGTTCCCTACTATCGACGTCCCGACATTCTCCTTATGTTTCCCAAACGCTTCCTGCCCACCCGGAAGTTTCATGCCGACTGGCTCCAACCTGGTCTCTCGGACGTGGTCTTCATGTTCAGCCGAGATGGGCTGAACTTCGACCGGCGCTTCATGGAGGCTTTCCTGCGCCCTGGACCCAATCCCTTGAACTGGCATGAGCGGGCGATCCAGGTAGGCCCCACACTGGTACCCACCGCTCCAGGAGAGATGTCCCTCTACTATGCCGAGCAGGCCAAGACGACCCAGGTTCGGATCCGCCGGGCCCTGCTGCGTGAAGATGGCTTTGTGTCCCTTCATGCACCTTACCAGGGAGGCACACTCCGGACGCGGCCCCTGCAGTTCTCGGGCTCACGTCTGGTTCTCAACTACTCCACCTCGGCGGCCGGGAGTATCCGGGTGGAGATCCAGGACGCCGACGGAACACCGCTGGAAGGGCATCGCCTGGAAGATTCCCCGGACACCTTCGGGGACGAACTAGAGAGGGAGCTCAGATGGAAGGGTGGCCCCGATGTGGGCAGACTGGCAGGGAAGCCGGTTCGGCTGCGCTTCGTGATGAAGGATGCGGATCTCTACTCGCTGAGGTTCAGGTAGTGAACACGGGCGGCTGCGGGCTATTCCCCATTGGTCCGATTCCGGGAGGAGAGAAAGCCTGATTTACTCCCCCAGGGTGTCCTGCCTCACGGAGCGAAACGCCACTTGGAAGGCCCCACAAGTCGCCTGAGAAGCCCTAGGATCGACGATCCCGCTACAGGCGACCCCGAGGATGCCAATCAAGGATTCTTGGTGCGGCGATTCTCACATGGCCAAGCGAAACCCCCAGACAGACAAGCATGCCGGAATCGCCGTGCCTGCCCATGAGGCCCACCTGGGAATAGACCAGGGTCCCAGTACAAAGTCCCAGTCGTTGATCAGCCCACAACCCTCTCGTGGACCCCGAAATGCCGTACTTCGACAGATGAGTGGCGTGGAATCGAAGATAACTAACGGTTCGTGAGGTACTTGCAACTATCATCGAGGTGAGAGTAGAAGGGCATTACAAGGGGATTCAGGTACCATTAGGAAGCAGAAAGACGAGGATAGCCGAGCAATGCGATGGATTAGCGGGTGACTATGAGCCAGCGCTAGCGGACCTCCCGAGACCAGCCCATGGGCGGAGGTTATCCCGGGTTTAGAACCAGGATTCTGAAAGTTCTCATTGAAAATAACGTCTACTTCAAACTTGGAGATGCCAGTGCACCTCGCTGCCGACAGCTCCCAGAAATCTCCTCGCCTGTTCAGCCCGATTCTGTCCCTTAGTGCCGCCGTATTTCGAGGTAACTCCCTTGTGTCTGGCCCCTATCTGCCTGGTGTCTTTGTCTCTGTCCAGGACGTTAACATCCAATGAATCAGCAACTTGAATGCGGACTCCTTGGAACTAATCTTCCATATTTCGGCCCAGCGCAGGCATATTCATGAGGGAAGTTCCTGGTGCGCTACGACAACAAGTGGGCCGTCTCCCGGAACCTGGGACGCCTGACCACCCGTGATGGGGTGAACTGGAAACGAAGCTACATCTGGGCACCCCCACGGAAACACCCCAGACACCAGAGCTACGGCATGCAGCGGGTGGAGCGGATCGGGGATCTCTACGTCGCCTTCTTCCCTCTCTACGACTGTGCCACCCAACGGATGAACATTCATCTCTGGGTCAGTCGTAACGGCATCCACTGGGAGGACGTGGGAGGCGACCAAGCCTGGATCCCAAATGGACCTGACAGCAGCTACGATCACGGGATCGTCTACAGCTTTGCAGGCTGGAGGAGTGACGGAGACCGGTCCATCGGTTTCTATCACGGCACCAACACGCTGCACTTCAACGCCTGGGTCCGGGTGAAGATGGCGGGGACCAGCGAAAGACCCGGAATTCCCGCCTCCCAGATCTTCGACGATGAGCAGTACAATGGCCGGGCCTACCTCTCGCCTCCAGCGCCCACCCGACCGGGCTGGGCCCTCTACGACTGCATCTGGAGCTGGCGCCGGCGCACCTGCAGCCAGAGCCTGGAGGAGGCCCGGGAGGCCTTCTGGGCCGAGGTGGAGGCCAACACGGGACAGAATCGATCCAACCACATCCAGAAGAGCCGGGAGCTCAAGATCGTGCCGGCCCAGGTGGAGTTCCGCACTCTGGGTTTTGCGTCCCGCCGGGCTGGAGAGCGGGAGGGAGTCCTCACGACCCATCTCCTCCTTTTCCAGGGCAGTAGGTTGACTCTCAATGCGGCCGCCGCCCAGGGTCACCTGAAGGTGGAGGTGCTGGATGCAGGCGGGCATCCCGTGCCCGGCTACTCCCGGGCGGAGTGCAGCCTTCAGGGATTCGACAGCACCCGACAGGAGGTCAGCTGGCAAGGTCGTTCGGACCTGAAACCCCTGAGTGGGAAGCCGGTCCGGCTTCGCTTCTATCTTCAGAAGGCCGATCTCTATGGCTTCCAGATCCGATAGCCTCGCCGTCTGGTCAGCCAATCGATCATGAAGAAGACTTCAATGAGAATGCGAGTCCGGCGGGTGGGCGTCCTCCTCTCGCCCTGGCCTCCTCCGGAATCCAAGTCGCCCCCGATATCCCTGGAGTCATCGACATCGGCCACAGAAAGCAGCTCTTCATCGACGGCTACAGTGTTGAGTCCATGGAGCCCCGGGTCTACCGCCTCATGCTTAGACCAGCCGCAGATCAACCTCCCGGCCCAGTCCTCCTGTGGAATTCAGGTTCTGGATCTGAATCGGGACGGCTACCTGGAGATCGTCGTCCACAATCACATCCTGAACGGACGCCACGACTTCGGCGCCTACATCTATTGGGGCGGACCGGGCGGCTACAACATCGATCGCAGGAGCCACCTGCCCACCAGCGGCACCCACATGTCCAACATCCTGGAACCGGGAAACGTCTATTCCCGGCGGCTGGAGGAGAAGTACATTTCACCTCCGATTTCCAAGCCTGCTTCCCGCAGGGTCCTTCTCCACTGGGAAGCGGATACACACTTTGGAACAGGGGTGCGGTTTCAGACTCGCGGCGGGAGTGAGCGGGAATTGGACGGAAAGGAATGGACCGGTCCCTCGGGTCCGGAATCCTACTTCACGGTGTCCGGCAGCTCCTTGCCCGAGTCACTCGCTTCGGTGCCCTGGATACAATACCGGGCAGTCCTCACCACTCCGGACGGGGGGAATTCTCCGGTGTTGAAAGAGGTGTCTCTGGAATGTGTGACCGACTAGGTTATAGGTTAGGTTATAGGTTAAGCTTAGCTCCGGGAGGACACCCGTGAACCCAACTGGAAGCGAATCCAACATAGTCGTTCTCTTCAAAGGAGGGCGACTGCCCAGCTGGCATCGCCTGACGGCGACCCAACGCACCGATTACGAGCGGCAGCATGTAGACCTGATGCTCTCCATCGTCAGCGAGTATGGGATGAAGCGTCTCGAGGGTTTTCGCCTGATCGCACCACAGGAACGTTGGGAGCGCTTCTGGCTCATCGAGTTCCCCACCCTCGAAGGTGCCGAAGCCTGGATCGAGGCCGAGATGGCGCCTCCCAATGGCCTCTACGGATTCTACGAGTACTACCTCTCGCGTCCCTTTCGACCCAAAGAGCTCGCAACCTGGGTCCCGAACCCCCGTCCCACCACTGTCGTCAACCCCCAGGCAGATCCCCACCAGATTCCCTCTCTAGAGACCGATCTCAGCAGCGTCGTTGTGCTGCTGTTCGGGCGGTGGCTTCCAGGATCTGAGGCAGTCGAACCCAACGTCCGAGGTGATCAGGAACATGTGGATCTGATGAAGGGAATCGCGCGGGATCACCGCATGATGCGGTTGGAAGCCTTCAGGCTGATAGATCCGCAGCCGGATTGGCATCGAGCCTGGGTGATGGAATTCCCTGACTTGGCCGGCGCCGAAGCCTGGATCAACGGCGAGATCCTGCCACCCCATGGAGCCTATTCCAACAAGATCATGTACCTCGCCCGCAGATGGGCCTCGGATTACTTCGCCAGTTGGGTCAATGACTGAAGTTTCTTTCGGAGCAAGAGTCAGCTCTGCCGAGCATATCAACATCAGCGTGATCAACAGAGCCGCGCACGGCTGTCAAAGTCTGCAACATCAGTCCAGTTTCCGAGGAGAGAGCGGTCAACAGCAACATCTTCCAACCACCCGGATGGCACCATCACCACCCTTGAAGAATGGGCGAAACAACCCCTCTCCACCTTAGAACTGAAGTGATTGACAGCCCAGGATTTAGAGCTGTCGAATGGCGGTCTGGATAAACACCCACGAGTGGGCCGATGATCTTATCAAGATGGTTGCCGGAGCCATCATTCTGGTTTCTTGGCGTCGGACCGGGACGAGGGAGGTCGGGGCAGTTTCGTGAGGACTTCCCGGCCATACCCTGGTCCGCCGGTCATTCTCGAGTAAGCTGAGTAAGTGCCCCCGATCCCTTTTCGAGCCTATGTCTCCGGAATCCCAGAGGTAAACGAAGATAAAGGGATCAAAGAACCTTCTATCTGAACCCCACCTGGCGTCTATTCAAACCTCTGTCTGTTAGCTCTAACGCCTACGCTGTCAATCACTTCAGCTCTAAAGTCGAGAGGGGTTGTTTCGCCCATCCTTCGAGTTGCGCTCGGTACGCACGTGTCTATCCCCCAAAATCACTTTGAATTTCGTGGAGGCACACCCGAGCAAAAGGAAGGTTCATCAAACATCTGGATCATCAGGTTATTGCTTGGAAGCAAAGGTCTATCCTTTGAACTGGCAGCCACCGAAGATTCCCCCGACGACTCTATTAAGCAACAAGCTCTGCGGGCACTCGGAGGCGAGCTTCGTCGAATTGGCTTAGGAGACAGATTCTAGGGCTTGATCGCGGATAGCGACATAGCGTCAAGGGTAGCGCCCAGATTGGTATTGAAATACAACATAAGGGCTCGTTTCTAGCGGACAAGGGCGCGAACCGAGCAGAGCTGTACGGCGTACCCCAGGCGGTTGGAGTCACGCCGTCGCCGATCAATGTGACTTCGGTCCTCGTCGTCAAGGAAGAAGTAGGCCCAGAACTGGCGAAGCTATCATGAGGTACCATCTGTGGGACCGACTCGTCTGATTTGGCCCCCGAGGCCTCTGCCTGGTCCTACCGACTCTCCCCCTTCATCCTCCCTTTATGTACGTCCCTGATACGATCCTCTCCGGACACCCTTGGGGGATAGAGGAGCTGGGGAGGAGTGATGAAGAGACACTGGGACGAGCAGGAGCTCGCTGAGCACTGGTCTTTGACCCACGACGAGTTCGAGCTGCTCCGAAACCGCACGGAGCGGAGTCGCATTGGCTTCGCTGTCTTGCTGAAGTTCTTTCAGGTTGAAGGGCGGTTTCCGAGCGACAGGAAGGAGGTTCCAGCGGTAGCGCTGGACTATCTTGGCGACCAACTGGAGGCCTCGAGCAAGGCGTTCTCTGAGTACGACTGGAGCGGTCGCAGCGGCAAGAGGGACCGCGAGCAGGTGCGATCCTTTCTGGGATTCCGCCGGGTCACCGTGGACGATTCCAAAACACTAGCAGATTGGCTCAGCTGCGAAGTTCTTCCCATTGACTCCAAGCCCGAACACCTCAAGCAAGCAGCGCTGGACTGGTGGTTCTGTTCCAACAAAGGTACGTAATGCGACATAGGCTTCGGACCTTTTGGTCGAAGGGCACAGCTCGCGTCGCGAACTGCCCCTCGACGCATCGGTACCACAGAGAACTATCGTCTATTGAACCGTCTCATAAAACGACCATTTGATGAGATATCCTTCCGCCCCGGAGCAGCCCGTGTGGTTTCTGGCTTTCCGAGTCTCAATAAACCATCTCATGATTCATAGTCTCGGAAACTCGATTCCTAAGCGCCCCAATGAGACAATGCGAGCAAGACGAGGGAGGGATACCGTGTAGCGAGACTTATCGGCTATGCACGGGTGAGCAACCGGAGGAAAGACCCATGCCCAGGATGAAAATCCTCAGCACGGTGGAGCAGGAGGCGTTTGATCTACCCCCGGAGTTTACCGGTGTCCAGCGTAAGCAATACTTCGATATCCCTCTGGCACTACAACGAGTAGCCTCCAATCTCCGCACTCCGACCCATCACCTAGGGTTTCTGCTGAGCTGCGGGTACTTCAAGGCCGCCAAGCGTTTCTTCAGCCCCCGGTAGTTCCCAGCACGTGACATTCAATATCTGGCCCGTCGGCTTGACTTGTCCCCCGAAACGTTCGATGCAGACGACTACAACGATCGCACACGTCAGCGTCACCAACTTCTGATTCTGAAGCACTACGGCTACCACGACTTCGATGCAAAAGCGCGGTTCTTCATCGTTCAGGAAATCAACGCCATGGTGTGCTCCCAGCTCAAACCGCGGCTCATATTCTGGCGCTGTGTCGACCTATTGACACGAGAAAAGGTTCACGTGCCCGGTTGTTTTCGTCTCGCGGAGTTGATCCTCGATGCGATTAACCGTCGCAAGAAGGTATTGACAGAACTCGTCGGGAAACGACTGTCAACAGAAACCAGGGCATTGCTGGATGAGCTATTCGTCCAGAGCACGGAGCTTGACGGCGAGTCGATGCCATCGAAAACCGCTGCTTACAAGTTGACGTTGCTGAAAACACTCTCTCAATCCACGAAGCCGTCCAAGGTCAAGGAACGGGTCTCAGATCTGGATGTATTGGCGACGCTCTATGCGCGTCTGCAGCCCGTGCTCAACTCGATCAGCCTGAATCACGACGGGATCCACTACTACGCAAATAGCGTCATCAAGGCAGAGATATTCCAGGTGCTACGACGCAGCGAAGAGGATCGGTACTTGCACGTCATCGCCTTTGTCGCCCACCAGTATTATCGGTTGCAGGACAACCTGGTGGACGGCCTATTGAGCAGTCTACAAAGCTTCCACAACAGCGCCCAGCGCGAGCACAAAGAGCAGTGCTACGTACGCCGCCAGCAGCGCAATCAATCCCTCAAAGCGTTGGTAAACTGCCTTGATGAAGAGCTCCTGGGTACACTGGCCGTCATTGACGCCATTACCCACGATGAGAGACTCACCGACTCGGAGAAAATCGAACGCATTCGCCGGGTCCTCGACGCGCGCGACCCTGCACGGCGCGAGCTGGAAGAGGAGCTGGTGGAGCTGAAGCGCGGCCTCCAGTCCGAGCTGAACGAGGAGAACTACTACGAGATCCTGGAAACGAAGTCGATCCGCCTGCAGAATCGGGTTGCCCCGGTCATCAAGGCGCTGACCTTCCAGGCCGAACCCGCAGCCACAGAGCTGCTTGCCGCGATCGATCACTTCAAGCATAAGGACGGAGCGATCGACAAGCGCGTACCGCTCGACTTCCTTGACCCGGCGGAACGCGCCGCCGTCCTCGGAGCCGACCAACGATTTCGAATCTCATTGTACAAAGCCTTGCTCTTCCGTCACGTTCAGAGCGCCATCAAATCGGGGACCCTCAACCTCGAGTATTCGTACAAGTACAGAGCACTCGATGACTAGCTGATCGACCGACAACGCTGGGCCCGTGAAAAGGAGCAACTACTCGAGCGGGCCGGGATGCAGGACTTCGCCGATCCTGAAAGCGTGCTCGACGCGCTCGATGATGCACTGCATAAACAGTACGAGATAACGAACGACAACATCCGAGCCGGCGATAATCCCCACGTGCAGTTCAAAAAGAACGGTCTCTTCAGCATCACCACTCCAAAACAGGAAGAGACGGATGCCGAGCCGCTCCAAGGCTTCTTTCCCGAAGGGTGCGGCTCTTTTAGAACGAACCATTATCCTTTATTGACAATAGGTTAGCCAGGTCCGAATCGCAGCGAGCGGTGCTTTGTGGCGAGATAAGGCTTGGCTAAGCGCATAAGTCGGCTAAAACGCGTCGAATTGCGGTGCGCTCGGATAGCTGCCCGTCCTGGTCTGAGACTCTGCCCGCTGTGAGTCGGTGCAATCCCGGTGCGATGAAAAATAGAAGAGGGAAAAAAAGCACTGGGCATTTGGTTTCGTTGGTTTGCTAGCGTAGGTTTGTGGCAGAGGGTGTGGAGAGGAAAGCGCCGCGTTTCCTAGGTCGGGAGGTGGGCGAAGCGGAGCAGGCCCTGATCCGGGAGATCGTGGGGATGTGTGGGGGTCTGAGCCGGATGGAACTGGCCGCCACCGTGTGCGAGTTGCTGGGGTGGAAGCGCCGCAGCGGGTCGCTGAAAGCGCGGGAGTGCCGGGAGTTTCTGGAGAAGCTGGAGAGCCAGGGGTGGCTACGGCTGCCCGCCAAGCGGCCGGGGCGGCCGGCGGGCAAAGCGACCGAGGTGCCGGTGACGGCGCGGGGAGAGCCGGGGGCCCGATTGGTGGGGACGGCGCGGGATCTGGGTGAGATCCGGCTACAGCGGGTTCAGACGCTGGAGCAGCGACGGCTGTTCCGGGAGCTGGTGGGGCGTTACCACTATCTGGGCCAGCGGGTGCCGTTCGGGGCGCATCTGCGCTATCTGGTCTCCGCGTCGGAGCCGGCGGCCACGGTGGTGGCCTGCGTGCAGTTTTCGAGCGCGGCCTGGCAGATTGCGGTGCGCGACCGCTGGATTGGATGGGAGGCGGAGACGCGGGCGCGCCAGCTGGTGCACGTGGTCTCGAACAGTCGCTATTTAGTGTTGCCCTGGGTCGAGGTCAAGAACCTGGCGAGCCGGATCTTATCGCGGGCAGTGCGGCAGCTGGCGGTGGACTGGCCCCGGAGCTACGGGGCCAAGGTGTTTCTGGTGGAGACGCTAGTGGATCCAGCCCGTTACCGGGGCAGCTGCTATCGGGGGGCGAACTGGATCGAGCTGGGGAGCACCCGGGGCGGGAAGCGGGGGGATCGGCTGGCGCGGGGCGAGGCGGTGAAACCGAAACGGGTGCTGGTGTATCCGCTGGTGGCGGAGGCGGCCCGGCGCTTGCGGGAGGGCTAGAAGTTGCGAGCGGTGGCCGCCCAGTTACAGGCTGAGGATGAGTTCGCGGCGGCGCGAGAGCAGTTCGCCCAGATGGAGGCCTTTCTAGTGTCGGACGAGGCCCATAGTAAGACGCATAGCGAGTTGGAGCGGGAGCTGGAGCAGCAGGGGCGGGAGCTGCTACGACGGCTCTATCAGGCGCACCTGGAGCGGCGGGCTCCGGGCGAGGCGACCGCTGCGGTGCGGGAACTCGCAGGGGTACAGTGCGGCAACAGAGCCGACGGCAGGAACGGGGGCTGGAAACGGTCTTTGGAGAGGTTCGGGTGGAGCGGCTCGGCTATGGGGGAGAGGGGCTCCAGAGCCTGCACCCGCTGGATGCGGATCTGAACCTGCCTCCGGAGTTGTACTCGCACCAGGTGCGGCGGCGTGCGGCGGAGGAAGCCGCCGAGGGGTCGTTCGACAAAGTCGTGGAGGCGCTGTCGAAAACCACGGGGGCGCAGGTGGGCAAGCGCCAGTGGAGGAGCTGGTGGGCCGGGCTGCCCAGAACTTCGATGCCTTCTATGAGGAGAGACAAGCGGGAGCGTTACAGGAGAGCGAGTCGGGGGCGATCTTGGCGATCTCGGTGGACGGCAAAGGCGTGGTGCTGCGTCGTGAGGATCTGCGGGAGGCGACGCGCCAGCGGGCGGAAGCGAGCGAGCACAAGCTGCAGAAGCGGTTGAGCAAGGGCGAAAAGCGCCACGCCAAGCGGATGGCGACGGTCGCGGCGGTGTATACCATCGCGCCTCAGGTGCGGCGGCCGGAGGAGGTGATACGGGTCCTGGCCCCGCAGCCGCAGCGGGAGGAAGGGAAGCGACCGCGGCCCCAGCACAAAGGGCTGTGGGCGAGCTTGGAGAAGCGCCCCGAAGAGGTCATCGAGCAAGCCCTCGGGGAAGCCCGCTCGCGGGATCCCACCGGGAGCAAGAGTTGGGTGGTGCTGGTCGACGGCCACCGGAGTCAGCTGAAGACGCTGTTCCGGTGTTTGCGCCGATCCGGCAGGGCTGCGCCCACGATCGTGCTGGACTTCATCCACGTGAGCGAGTACGTGTGGAAGGCCGGCATGGCTCTGCACGGGGAAGTCAACCCGAAGCTGGAGGGCTGGGTGGGCGAGCACCTACTGAGCCTTCTGTGCGGGCGCAGTGGCTATGTGGCGGGCGGAATCCGTCGCAGTGCGACTCGTCGGGGCCTGGCGGGCAACGCGCGCAAAGCGGTGGATCGCTGCGCCAACTATCTGCTCAAAAATGCGGGGTATCTTCACTATGACACGTATCTGGCGAAGGGGTTCCCCATTGCCACCGGTGTCATCGAGGGGGCCTGCCGTTACCTGGTCAAAGATCGGATGGAGGTGACCGGCGCGCGCTGGTCTCTGGCGGGGGCCGAGGCGGTTTTACGCCTACGTGCGCTGCAGGCCAGCGGAGACTTCGACGCCTATTGGCGCTTTCACGAGCGGCAGGAGTCGCTGAGAAACCATGCCGCGCGCTACGCGGAGGGCAAGGTCGTCCCAGTCCGCGGCCCCAAGCGCCCTCACCTGAAGCGGGTGAAGTAAGAAGATCCAGAAGTCCAATCGGTCGGTCTTCCGTGTCAGATTGTTCTGCCCCACCCAACTACCCAACCCCAGAATGCCTTCGCTGCTCCCATAGTAAGAGAGGTCCATCTTGCGTTCGACGGCACCAGAATCGCCTGTTCTAAAAGAGCCGCACCCTTTCCCGAACGCCAATACGTCCCGCTCTCGGAGGTGCTGGCGACCGTGAATCGCTATGCCGGGTTTCTCGACGAGTTTCAGCACTGGCAGCAACGCTATAACCGGCGCCAACCGCCATCGAGGACCTTCTACGCCGGGGTCATTGGACTCGGATGCGGGATTGGCACCCGCAAGATTGCCCAGATCTCGCGGCAGATCGAAGAATCGGAGCTCGAGCACACCGTGAACTGGTACTTCTCACCGGAGAATGCGGCCGCGGCGAACGACAAAGTGATCCGTCTCATGGACCGCTTGGATTTGCCGAACGTCTACCGCCACACACCGGGTAAACTCCATACTTCGAGCGACGGCCAGAAATTCACCGTGCGAGGCGATTCTCTCAATGCCAATTTCTCGTTCAAATACTTCGGCAAAGAGCAGGGAGTCACGCTTCATAGCTTCATCGACGAACGCCACCTGCTGTTCCACTCCACGGTCTTCAGTGCCGCAGAGCGCGAGAGCGCCTATGTCATCGATGGCTTAATGCACAACGATGTGGTCAAAAGCGACATCCACTCGACCGACACCCACGGCTACAGCGAGGCCATATTCGGCACGACCCACTTGCTCGGTTTCTCCTACGCACCACGCATCAGGAATCTGAAGAAACAGCTCCTATACATCTTCAAGAACCGCAGTGGTGTCGATCGCTCTGAATGGCGAATCAAACCTTCCGGTTACGTGAATCGGCAACATATTGCTGACAACTGGGACGACATTCTGCGACTCATTGCAACTATCAAGCTCAAGGAAGTGACCGCATCAGAGCTCTTCCGGCGGCTCAACTCGTACTCCAAACAACACGCCCTCTATCGGGCCCTCAAGTCCTTCGGGCAGATCATCAAGTCGATTTCCATCCTTCGCTACCTGGATGATGTCCCGCTGCGCCACGCGATCGAGCACCAGCTCAGCAAGATTGAGCAGTCCCATCGTTTCACGAGGGCGTCCAAAGGGATGATGGCAAAGGCGAAGTTGGAGCGCAGCTGATTGACCCTGCCGATCGCCGGCCAGAGATTATGAAGATCGGCTTCCATGAAGTTGAATCGCCGGCTTTCTCTTCGGCACTGCTTTCTGGTGCGGCCAGGGCAGCCGGCACGCCTTTTTCATCCAACTTGCCGGCGGCACACGTTGTTGCATAAATCGATTCGGCGTTTCGGCTTGTCTCTGATCGGTCAGGGTGCCCGCATGAGGAATGACGCCGAATGAATACTGCTTTTCGACCGGTTAGCGGCCCTTCTTCCGAGCAGCTTCCTTCACCTGCTCCGCAAAACGACCCTGTCGTGTGGCAGGGTTGGCCTGGCTTCGAGGATGTGGAGACACGCCCGGGGCGGGTTCAGTCGATCGAACACCCCACTGATCGGACCGATGCCGGATGAGTTCGAGCCAGCGGGCATTGGCCTTGTTACGACTCAGACTTCCGTCCGGATCGGGCAGCGTGAAAGTATAGGAGTAGAGTTTGGCTTGCTTGAGATACAGCTTCAGGCAAATCCCACCGAAGTGCTCGACGCTCAGCTCGTAGGGGGACCTGCCGCTTTTCCACCTGAGCTGCTGGCGGGTTTCGTCGTCCCGAAGGGGAATCGACTCCTGGCGCGTGAAACCCGCAATCGGATCGCCGTAGGGCGTGATCAGCTCGGCTTCGATCGAGCCTCCCTCGGCGTCGGCATTAACGAAGATCTGGTAGGGTGGGCCCCACGGTTTGGTCATCAGCCAACCTTCTTCGGTTCCTGCGTCCAGCGACACCCAGTGATCCTCAGGCATACGCGCCAGCATCAGAACAGCCACGTTTCTCATGCCTTGGGACCGATCGTAGCTCAGCCAGTCCCACCAGGTGTGGTTCAAGCGGCTGGCGGAGTAGTAGATCCAGGTTTCACCGTCCCTAACCACGGGATTCTCAGCGGGGAAAACCATGCCGCCATCCTGCGCTCCTACCTTGCCGATAGGGACAACCGGAGAGCGATCGTCAGGCCGGTGCCAGGTCTGGCCATCCCGGCTGTAGGCCAGCGAGATCTCCAGCTGCCCCACCTTGCCCTTGGGATAATCTTTGGGCTTGTGATAGGCCGCGTAGGTGGGAGCGAAAGGGTGGACGTAGTAGGGGGTGATCATGCCCAGGAAGAAGCCCTCGTAGCGGAACACCGGCATGTCGTAGAGGTTGTACAGTTCGGGAGGATCCAGCTCGTCCCCGGCCACCAGGACGCGCCCCTTGTCTTCCCAATTCACCAGGTCGTAGCTCTCGTATTGGGAGATGTCTCGGGGCACGTTGGGTACGCGGCGGGTCACCAGCACATACTTACGCCGGTCCTCATCGTAGAACAGGGTGTGGTTGTCGTCACTGATGCCTCTCAGCACCGGATTCACGTGACGGGGCCGCTCCCAGCGCAGCCCATCGTGGGAGTAGGCAAGGTTCAGACTCGAGTAGTGTTTAGCCCACAGGCCCTCCTCGCCAAACGTGCTGAACGTCATCTTGTAGCGCCGGGCGGGGATATCGCTGCGATCCTTGATGATGCTGTAGACGAAGTTGCGCTTGAAGGAGATAACCATGTTGTTCTCAGTGGAGCCGTTGGCTTCGACCAGTCCCAGAATCGGCTTCTCCCACGTCAGCCCATCCTTGCTGGTTGCGTAGGCCACCCCTCGGGGACCGTCTGTCGTCTCCCCCTGCCAGCGCCCGAGGGTGTACCACATCTTGAAGATCTGTTCCTCCTCGTCGTATATGACGCTCACGTAATTGAGCTTGTCACCATCGGTTTCCCAGGGAGCGTCCAGACGCAGCACCGGTTCCGCCCGCTTGACTGCCTGGTTGACCTTGCGACGCAGATTCTGGCTCTCAAGTAGAGGCTCATCGTCTAGAAGCAAGAACTTGTAGCGGCAGAATCTCCGCTCCTCTGCCGCACCTTCCGGAGAGTTTGTCCAAGCTGGCTGAGCAAGGACCAGAAGCAACATGAGCTTGGACTGGACCCGGAATCGACCTCTGCTGAGTGATTTGTGCATGCGGAAATAATAACGTCGATTCGGCTGGAGCGAAACCATCCTGTTGCCCTTCGCCTGCCACGTTCTGGAGGCCTGAAATGCCAATTGGCTTCGGAAGGTCTTCCTGTGGACGATGCCCTGGAGATCTGCCGGACTTCATGCAGCAGGACCCTGTGGTATGGCAAGAATTATGGATATTGCCCACTTGTGAGCGTAATTCATGCTGTAACCCATCCATCGAATCCGCATGGGAACGAATGAGGCGCGGATCCTCAGCACAAGAGTAGATGAAGAAGGTGCGCCCGTTCCGGGGATCGCACCAAAGACTGTCCAGTCCTTCCGGGGTCATGCGTTTCTGGAGCAGAAAACAGTCTACTGGTTTACTGCGGCAAAGGTGAAAAAGGCCACTCGCAGAGCGGCCACTACAAATGGATTATCCATAAAATAATCATTTGTAATAGTTTAACAACAGAGTCTAGCAATATAGCTTCAGTTAGAAATAAGGGGACGGACGGCTCGGATATTGAGCTATCCGTCCCTTGTTCTCAGTGGGTGAGGGTGTCCCACTGCGTGGCGGGAAAAAGTTGGTCTCTTACTCGCCGACGATCTGAACAATGCGCTCCAGCGCCGCCTCGGCCTGACGCTGGCCGTGGACGAAAGGATCCACGCCTTCGGTTTCTGTCTCAGACGGCAAGCCGGACTCTTTGGGAAAGCGCGGCGGAATCACGACGAAAACCGACTGCACCAGGAAGAAACTCCACAGGGCCGTCGGCATGCTTCCGGTCTGGTTGAACAGATAACCTGCAAATCCCAGGCCGGCCACGGATGTGACGCCGTCAAGAGCCGTGGCGACCAGACTGCGCTGAAAAAGCAGGGATCGGTTCACACTGACCAGGATGGCTAGAGCCCCGACCACGGCGGTGGGGGTGATGGGCAGGAACGCGAGTCCCAGGCCTACCACCAGATTGGCCACAGCCAGGCTGAGGGCCCCGACCCGGGTGTTGGCAGTCCTTAGCAGATAGACACAGTAAGCCAGGTAAGGGGTACTAAGCAGATTGCTGCGATTTTTCACGTTAAGCAAGCTATTTCAAAAAGCGACCCGTCGTAATGTTGCCCTTAAGTCCCGTATTATCAGTGAGGTAAGTCAGTTCTTGCGCGAAAACGTTTGATGATCACAGTCTCGAAACTTCGAGGCCAAATGGCTTTTGGTATCTCTGGGCTGGAAAGATATAAGGCAAGCTATTTCATGCAGTTAAGGGTAGCGCCCAGATTGGTGTTGAAATACAACATAAGGACCCGTTCCTAGCGGACCAGGGCGCGATCGGGGCCGTACTGGCCGTAGAGAACGACGTTGTCCCATTCGATCAGCTCCTCACGTGCTGCAGCAGCGTCTGGTTGACGCCTTCCTAAGCGGCATCGGCAGAGCGCACCGTCTTCGGCTCCCCCGCGGCGGGCTGGGTGTCGAAAAAAACGACCGTTTTGCTCGACGCTATCCGACTATACAATGTTCGGATACTACAGTCAGCAATCGTCGAAATAGACCGTGTTTCGCCTTTTCTTGGACGTCACGTGGAAACCAGTCTCTTGTCCGCTTGAGCGCCGCATCGAGGAGTTGCTGGGGACGCTTCAGCCCGGCGATGGCCTGCTGGTCAACGAACTGTCGCTGCTCGGCCGCGCAAAGGGGCCCTGGGAAATGTCCAAGCTCGACGGCAAAGGGCTGGCGAGAGGGTTCGCCCAGAGCTTATGTTGTATTTCAACACCAATCTGGGCGCTACCCTGAAGAGCGTGACGCGTTACATGATGTGGTGGCGGGCAAGCGCATTCAACGACCCGTAGTCGGCACCGCGATCGAGGCGCCAGAAGCGCGCCGCGCCGAGGTCTGTGAGCCTTGGACTGAACTGGTACCCCAGCAGCCGGAAGAGCCCGAAGACAAGGTCGCTGTAGGAAGCGGTATCGGTCATGATCTGGACCGGGCGCAGGCTCGTCTCGTTTTGCAGAAGGCCCTCAAGGATGTAGATGGAGTCGCGCAGTGTGCCTGGGATGAGGAGGCCGCTGAAGCCGATGAACTGGTCGCTGGTGAAGTTGAGATAGGTGACTCCACGCCCCGTCCCGAAGTATCTCGGGTTGGGTCCTGCGTTGATCGTGCGCACGGGCACAACGAAGCGCAGCCCGTCGGCCGAGGCGACGTCGCCTTCGCCCCACTGCGCGGTGAGGGGGAGGGTGGTGTGGTGAGCGACCAAGCGAGCGTTGGCCGCGGCGATCGTTTCACCGCGGACGTAGTTCTGGGAGACCCACGAAAGCCGCCCGCGGGTCAGTGCCGGCACGCTCGATCGAAGTAGGGGTTCGTGGCCGAGGTTGCAGGCCTCAGCGATGAGCACGGCGCACACACTGGTCGCAAGGTCGTCGACGCGGGCGCGTGCCTCGCTCACGTGACTGAAGGCCTTCGTGAACCCGGTCCAAGTATCGACTTCGAGCAGCACCTCGGGGAGGTCCACCCGCGGGAGGCGCTCGCCCACCTCCCGACGCAGGTCGACAAGGCTCTGGGGTTCGTCGAGTGCATCGAGGGGGCTCAGGACGAGTGCCCCGCGTTCGTTCTTGGGCTCGAGCCGGACCGCGACATTGTCGGAGAAGCCGGCGGCTGTACGCCGATAGGCCTGGTCGAGCTCCTGTCGAAGCAGCGTCAGTTCCTCGTCGGGCCCCGGCGAGAGTCGGAGCATGCGGCACACGCGAGATTGAGCGGCTTTCCACGCGCTACCCGTGAGAAGCTGAGCGCGCGGATCACCCCAATGGCTACTCTTGTCGACAAAGATGTCGTGACGCGCTAACGCCTCGCGAAGGCGCTCCAGCGTGCACAGGGTATAGGCCCGTCGATCGACTTCTCCGGGGCTCGGGTGAACCAGCCGTCGCCATGCAGGCGTGAGGACGGCGAGCGGCACTTCGTCGTCTCGGAACCGGGTTCGGCGTTCGGCGCGGGTCCGGGACAGAAAGGACAGCGCGTCCAGAATCGGTTGGACGGCGTGGTTTGCCTTGAGCTCGATAGTCTCGAGCAGGGGGAGGAGAACGCGTCGAGCGGTCTGGTAGCGCCGGATGAGATCCTCGTAGTGTCGCCCCTCCTTGGGTTGAGCCAACGCTTGGACAGTCTCGACTGCCCGGGCGAGTTCCTCAGCGGGGATCCGCCCGAACAGGGCAGCCCGGGTGGCCTCGAGATCGGGAAACGCCGGGTCCATTAGTGCCCGATAAACCTCGCACAGCTGCAAAGCAGCTGCATCCAGGTCTTGGAGCGTACGCAGGCGCCGGATTCGGCCCTGGCTCTGCGCCTGGGAAAGGAGATCCCTGACCAGCACGTTGAAGAGATCCAACGCATCATCGGTAGCGCGAACTTCGAGATCACGCGCCACCGCAAGCAGCGTGGCAATTCTTCGATCCTCTCGCATGCGGGAGATAGCCTGAGCGCGCACCGAGTGCCCGTAGCGAGCCAGGGCGTCGAGGCGACCGGCTGGGACGCCCCTGAGGTCGAGCTCTCCGACCCCGAGCGCGCGCACCTCTTCGAGTCGCCTCAGCGCCTCGACCATCCCCTGCCCGCTCACCCGCGTCGGGGCCCGGCGAAGGCGGTCGAGCGTCGAGAGGCGGGCGTCCTCGGGAACCGAGAGAAGGCTCTGTAGCTGGATGCGTTGCTCGGCGCTGGGGACCTCGCTGAGCGTCCGCCACAGTCGTGCGGCCGCACGTTCTCGGATCCGGGCCACCAGCCGAGCCAGCGTCGTGACGCCGGGGAGAAGAATCTTCTGTTCCACCAGCCAGCCGGTGGCATGGTCGAAGAGCACGCTCGGTCCCTCGGCGCTCACCGACGCGCGCGTATAGAGCCACCGCATAAGGCGAAACACTTGCCCGGGATCACCGAGCTCGCGGTAGCCATAGCTTTCTCGGATCGCCAGGACATGGCGCCATCGGGCGTCGTCACGATACTGTCTGAGGCAGTCGGGGTCGGGGATCTGGAGCTGGCGGCGAGGTAGGTGACCGCACCGGAGGGCACCTCGGTGGGCTGGGCGAGGAAGGTGCCCAGGAAACGAACCGTGGCCAGCTGGACAGCGAACCCGAGCTTGTTGGGCTCTCGGTGACGGCGGGAGATGCGCCGTCGATCGGTCTCGTCGAGATGGAAGTACTTGGCGAGTTGCTCCCGGGTGGGCTCGCCGGCGAAGCGGCCGTAGCGTTGTGCCTGCGCGGTCGTGAGGAAGTCAACCGGCATACGAAGAAGGCTAGAGAGACGAGAGATAACTCGCTAGTATCTCTTGTGAATACACCTCGGCTGTAGGCAATGCAAGGGCGTTAGGGCGCGCAGAGCCGAACGAACCCTGCGGAATATCTCTCGTTGTGACCCACCGATGGCCTCCCTCATCCGTCTTCACTCCTCGAAAAGGCCCAGAACTGGCGAAGCTGTCATGAGGTGTCATCTGGGTCCCGAGCGCCTGATCATTCCAGGTCCAGCAGGCCTTAGCGTTGGATTTTGCACCGTTGCTATCGATACCCCTGTTTCCACAGAAAAGACATGATCCCGGAAAAACACCAGGATTTCGTTCCATTGCTACTCGGACCCCAACTACGCCGCGCTGCTGCGAAGAACAGGGGACAATGTAAGGGCCAAGCAGCTTGGCGACAGAGCGCAGGCAATTCGAACCAAGTCAGCGAACATAGACAAGTGACATCCGACAACGGCGTCGCTGACTCTGGGGGGTTGCGACATGATTTGCCTTGCTCACTTGATGGTGAACACCTTAGGATCAATAGCTCGATCGTGGGTGATGTTATTGAACTTCATCTCCCAATGGCCCACAAAGCTCGACTGGGGCAGGCTTTGGTTGACCGTGAGTCGATAGGTATGGGGCAGAGTGAGGCCGTCCACTTCTTTGAAGTCCAGGAATCTCTCTTCCAGCGTGATCCGCTGCCGGCCCTCGGGATCCGCAATTCTTGGGGCAGTCGCTGACCCACCACCTTCCGTTGCTCCAGTTCCACTGATATTTTCTATCCGACGGCCCATGCCCGCCGGTATGATAAGTCGGTAGCGACTGGCGATGTGGCGATGTGTCTCGGGTTCGAAGTAGAGGGTTATATTGTAGTCTACTCCCTTTCGCATCCGATACTGGAGTTGGTGAGCCTTCTTGTCATCAAACTTTTTTAAACCTTTGTAGTTGAGCTTCGAACGTTTCCCCTCCACATCTAGCAAAGCCCAGTCGGTTCCCAGAACGCCGCCATAGAGCCCTTCCTGCATCAGCCGGGGGAAGTTGTTCCAGAGGACTTCTCCTAGCTGAGAGCGTATTCCTGGGCTAATGTAGCTCACATCTACTTTGTTGCCATTGCGGATAGCTGTCTCTTCAACGTAGCTGACGTGACCAAATTTGATCCTAGAGATAAGATTCGGTCCTTCCGCTACAAAGAGGGCAGGGCCCGTTAGCTTGCCTGATCCTCCCACCCGAATATCCATAACTCCTATACCCTGGGCGATTCTAGTCTTGCGAACCGGGTCATCTCCGATCGCCTTCAGGTGAAGAGACACCAGCTCTTCCTTCTTGAGCTTCTTTGCTGATGTACTCGACGAGGTTGCAAGAAGAAAAATTCCAGGGACACAGATCGTAAGCCGAACTAGCGTTTTCATTAGTTACCTCCTGATCCTTTTATTGTATCCCTACTCACTCACAATTTCCCCCGGCTTATGCTGCCGTTATACCTAGGAACGTAAGCAAATCCTCGAAATATGTCAATTGGGAGGGGTGCTAGAGGTCTCGCTAGTTTGCGATCGGGGATTGTGGGGCTTCTTGGGGTACCGACCAGATTGCTGTAGGAATGTACGCTAAGGGGAGCTCTCAAGCTGGTCGTCTTCAGGTTCTCGCGGGCAAGCCCAATAGATTGAGCGATTTCTAGGGCAAGCTGACCTCACACATCAACCCGGCGGCAAACGAAACACCCGAGCACCAAAGGGAGTTGGAAGGCTTGGCGCCGCCACCCCACAAGCCCTTCTATTTAAATCACTTACCGACCTCCTCTAGTGGCTTAACGTACAAAATTACATGAATCTGGTCGGTACCCTGATCTGGCCTGCGGCACGAGCACGCTTCTAAAAGCATCACTACAAACGATAGTGGATAAGGGGTGTCACTATCATTGGAACCAAGGCGTACGCTAAGGGTCAACAGACGTCTGGTGCAAAAGTCTGTAGGCGAATAGAATCAGCGATTTGGCCTAAATCAGTGCCGGGCCTAGGAACGGGAATGCGTGGCATTGTCCCGAGTTCGAGTTGAAATCTGTGCTTTTAGAATCAACATCTTAGCTCGTTAGCGTACGTTCCTGTTCCGTTGATAGTGGAACCCCTACTAGGACCAGCGGGAGCATTTGAACGAAAACCTACGGTTTCGGTCATCAGGCCGTCAGCAGTACGCGGCTTCCACGAACGACAGCCCAGCGCACGACCCTGTTTTCTCCCTTGCGAATGGCCGCCACCGTAAACGCAACATCCTGTTCAAATACGCCCGCTGGTCCAGACAGGTTGGAGCCCGTGAGACCGTGGAATACCGGACTGGTCATATCTGGTCCAGGGCCGAACGAAACGCGATAGAGAAGGTCGCCGAGCGCGCGGCACATGACGCACGCAAAGTGTTGCCCGAGCTACCGACCAATCTGAGACTCACGGTGCAGGTGGGTGATCGCGTGATACCGGAAACCGGAGAGACGGGCAGCTTCAGCCTGCCGAGCGATGTCTATTGGACCGTTGACCCCAATCACCAAGGCGGTGTACTCGGGGCCGTCAATGCGCAACTTCGGGCGGCCTTGTTTCACGAGTGGTATCGCTTGGTCCGGGAGGCGACATTCTCGCCAAAACTCCTCGTCGAACGGGCCGTCAACGAGGGCTTGGCGACAGCATTCGAGCGCGACTATGGCGGGGCGCCGACGCCGTGGGGTGCTTACCCAAACGAGGTTGGGGCGTGGGCGGAGGAGTTCCTCGCGCTGCCCAACGACGCTCCATTCAATCAATGGATGTACCGGCATCCCGATGGGAGGCGTTGGATCGGTTACAAGGTCGGTACATACCTGGCTGATCGAGCGGTCCTGGCATCAGGCCTTACCCTGGCGCAACTAGCGGCGGTGTCAGCGGAGAAGATCATTGCGTGGGCCCAACCGCAATAGACAAAACGAGGCGCTACCCTACTACGTCGGTGTCAGCTTGGGGTCTGAGTAGCAATGGAACAGAAATCCACGCTAAGGCGCGAGGGGCGACGGCTGCACCCTATCGCGAAACCGTAGGTTTTCGTTCAAATGCTCCCGCTGGTCCTAAATGGAAAGTACGATGTGGCTGAATCTTATCAGGTGCCAAAGCGCGAGATAATGGGGTCACGGTCATTACCATGAAATCCCGCCGACAATCCAGGCTTCCCTGCGAGCCCCGCGGCGAGGTTCCGGGAGTTCTGGAGAGATTAAGGTACTTCCTTAGCGTGAAAAATCGCAGCAATCTGCTTAGTACCCTCATAGACAATAGACGAATAGGACGCCGAAGGTATAGTAGGCGAGCCTTCAGTGAGAGGCCCGAGAAGGGTCAATTCACGAGCGGCGATTGTGGGGCTTCTGACAGGGCGGGCAGTAGGCTTGATTTTTTATATTGGCACATCATGAGGCGCGCTGGCGTTGGTTGCTCCCCTTGGGCGAAGGTTGATCTGTCCTCTCTGAGTGATTTCCTACCCACTCGCGTGCCGGAACTGGTCGGTCCCAAGTGACTCGTCTATCGGGCTCTCCATCCTGATCCGAATCCCACAGTTTGAAGTCGACAAATCCATCGGAGCCAAGATCAATAATCACCCGCCGAAGCTCTTTATTGACATGGATTAGCTGCACGACCGAGCCCTCACGAAGTTTAAGACTGCAGTACGTGACTGTGCCGCCGGGCTCAACAAGCTGAGTCCACTGACCCCTGTTACAAGTTTCCTTTGTTGCGCGCGCTAGCACCTCCAGGTCCTCACTATGTACGCTGACGAATGACGGCTTCGCGTCTCCCTCAAGGAATGAGACGCGTGGCTGCACCCTAGCCCGGCTTTCTCATCGCCAGTCGTAGCGAGGCGGCGCAAGCGCTGTCCCGGCAAGGCTTGCGACCAAGACCACTCGTGGCGAGCCTCCGCAGTCGTACTCGTGCAGTACGTCGAGGAGGCCGACCGAGCGTAACGCAGCCAGGGCGGATGATTGCGGCGCCGTAGTAGACTGGCGATGAGAAAGCCGGGCTAACTGCGACGCTTCTGTTGCGGTAGAAGGCAGCCTTGATCAAAGACGCTCTGGCCGACTCTGGCGGCCACCCCGCTTGTCGGCGGAGTGTCTTGGTCTTGCCGGCAATGCTCTTTGGCTTTAAGATGGGAGAGGTAGAGATGGTTGGAAATCGCCGGGAGTTTCTGAAGAGAACAGGTTTCGGTGCTGCAGCGGGCGTGTCCTTGGGTTTTGGTTCTCCCCTTGCATCCGTCGCGGAACCCCTTTCGGCCAGCCAGCAGCAGGCCACCGGAGATTTCGAGATCAAGGACATCACCTGGGAAATGGGTCCTCCCATGCCCTGGCCCACCAAGGGCCAGGCCCAGGCTGTGATCGGTGACGCCATTCTGGCAGCCGGCTCCCCCGGATATCCTGGCTGGGTGCCGAAGCCCCCAGTGGGTCGGTTGGACCAACTGCGCGACCGGGGAAATCACAACAGTGCCTGGCGCCTGGACACCCGCACCATGAAGTACGAGATCCTGCCCGAGTTGCCGGTAGGGATCAAGTGGCCGCAAGGAGTGGCGGTAGGGGAAGACTTCTACGTCTTGACGGGATGGGTCATCTGGCCCAGGGATCAGAACGACCCCTCCAGCAACCGGATGTTTCGCCTCTCCAAGCGTTCGGGCAGTTGGCGCTGGAAGGAAATGCCAGCCCTTGACATCGGCCGTTTCAGTCCGGGCCGGGGAGCAACGGTGGTAGGCAGTACGATCGTCGTTCTGGGAGGAATGGCTTCCTTTGGTCAGCCTCGGAGACCTCCTTTTTCGGGTGACCACCCAGGCGTGTACATCAACGCCGTGGAAGCCTTCGACACCTTGTCTCCGGAGAGAGGTTGGGTAGATCTTCCCCCCTTTCCCTGGATGGCGCGCACCTCGATGGCCACGACGGCCATCGGCCAGAACATCTATATCTTCGGGGGCGTCTATCGCAACTATGCAGAGCACCTTTCTGGCCTGTCGGGACCGCCTGCCAGAAACTGTGGAGACGCCTACGTCTTCAACCTGGAGACGAACCAGTGGAGAAAACTGCCCGATGTGCCCCTGGCGGCATATTGTTGGGATGCCGTGACCTACAAAGATCGTTACGTCATAATGACCGGCGGCATCAAGGGCTACCCGGTTGAACATCCCTACCAGTACAAGGACCGGATTTCCGAAGTGCGTTCCCCCAACTTCGACGTCCTGGTCTTCGATACGCTCCGGGAGACCTACCGAATTCTGCCCAGCCAGATTCCCCCTTATCAGGCTCCAGCGGAGCGCCGGCAGCAGCTCTTGGAGAGCAAGAGCTTTGATTTTTCAAAAGGAGTGTACCGACACGGTGCAGAGTTGAGCCGGGTGGGAAGGAAACTCTACCTCTGCGGGGGTGAGGTGGTCAGCCCGCACAACGTGACCGACGAGGTTGTGATAGGAACCATTCTCGAAAGGTAAAGGAATCACCGCCTCCGACGCCTCCGCAATCTCTTGCGCCTTCTGGAGGGCGTCGTCCAGCTCCAGAGTGCCCTTTGCCAGCACGTCCTCTGGTTTTCCTGTTCGGCACGTCGGATGCCGCTCGCTGCTCACGAGACCGTCCGACCCGGATTGTGACATAATCGATAGAGACCGCTGGAGTTTCGACCTCGATGATCCAGCGCGGCTGGGTCGGCTGGGTCGGGACTAGCCCGGATTTCTCATAGTGAAAGCAGAAAGGGTGATTTTAGTCGATTTTTTGACTCTGGTTTGAGCCGAAGTCTCAGTTGAGGGCACTGGAGGGTGCGACAGCTTTGGTGACACCTATGTTTAAGGCGGAAAACCGGTTTTTCAGACACACCTCAGCCGCCTCAGTTACAGATGGTTGGGATTTCCGGTTTGCCTCCGCTCAGCCGAGCTGTTGAAGCTGGGCCAAGGCTTGAGCATAGAGCGGTTGGTAAGGATAACCCTCGCTTAGGGACAGGCTCACCCGCCGGACACTGACCCGAATCTGACCTCCTATCTTCAACAGTTTGAGTCGGATCGTCTGGCATTGCGCCCTTGCCCACTGGGTCCCCTTCAAAGCGACGCGCCTCAGCGTGTGCATCAGATTATAGGGCTTTGTCAACTTAACCGGCGATCAGCAAGAATCGGGGAATGGGATCACGATATCGCCGTCACCGCTTTCCACCTCAGATTATCAGCTACGCCGTCTGGGCCTACCACCGATTCACGCTGAGTTTTCGAGACGTCGAAGACCTGCTCGCAGAGCGAGGTATCCTCGTCTCCTATGAGTCGATTCGGCGTTGGTGCCACAAGTTTGGACCCGACTATGCTCGCTCTCTAAGACGAAAGCAGGGGCAAGCAGGTGACATCTGGCTCATCGACGAACTGTTCATTACGATCCGGGGTCGACGCCATTATCTGTGGCGAGCGGTCGATCAAGATGGCGATGTGATCGATATTCTGGTGACGCGGCGGCGAGATCGCAAAGCCGCGAAACGCTTCTTTCTGAAGATGCTGAAGCATCAAGGGCAACCACCTTGGCAACTCCTTACCGACAAGCTCCGCAGCTATCCAGCTGCACATCGTGAGGTCTTCCCGTCAGTGATCCACCGAAGCGGTCAATACGAGAACAACCGAGCCGAGGCTTCGCATCAACCAACGCGGCAACAGGAGCGACAGATGCGGCAATTCAAGTCGCCCGGTCAGGCTCAGCGTTTTCTGGCAGCCCATGGCGCGATACAAAACTTGTTCCGAGTGGGTCGTCACCATCTCAGGGCAGTCCATCATCGGCGGCTCCGAGACCGGGCTTTTGCCGTTTGGACACAGGTCACTTGTGCCTGCTGATAGGGCGTTCTTTTGAGAGATTTCTCAGCCAGTCGCGTTAAGTTGACAAAGCCGGCTCGATGGCTCCAGGCTCAACAGCAGCACCTCTTACCCATCGAATACCACCATGTCGTCTTCACCCTTCCGGATCTTCTTCACCCGCTTTTCCGTGCCGAGCCCAAAAAGACCTATGCCTTGCTCTTCGCCGCCGTGGCGGAGACCCTCCAGGAAGTGGCCCTCAGGCCCAAGAACCTGGGAGCCAAGATCGGCTTCACCTGCGTCCTGCACACCTGGACCCAGACCTTGATGCTTCATCCCCACATCCATTGCATCGTCACCGGAGGTGGTCTTCACGCCGACGGCACCCGATGGGTCCATGCCAAACCCAGGTTCCTCTTCTCGGTCGAGATCTTGACCCTGGTGTTTCGAGGCAAGCTGCTCCACAAGCTCGAGCAAGCTCTGGAGGCGGGAGCACTACGCCGCTGTCCGACCGACTCCCAGGCTCGGCTTCGCGCCGCCGCCCGCAAGGATTGGTCCGTCTATAGCAAACCGCCCTTCGCCGGCCCCCAACAAGTCCTCCACTACCTGGGACGCTACACCCATCGGGTCGCCCTCTCCAACTCCCGACTGCTCGAGATCAACGACGGCCAGGTGACGTTCCGATACCGGGACCGAGCCGACGGCAATAAGAGCAAGACCATGACTTTGGACGCCGGGGAGTTTCTCAGGCGATTACTGCTTCACATCCTACCCAAAGGTTTTATGCGGATCCGACACTACGGACTGCTGGCCAACCGCTCCCGACGCACGCTTCTTGAAAGCTGTAGGCAGCTCTTGGGAGTCCCCCGCGAGACCCCACCCCAAGCCCCGCCCGAGACCTGGCAGGGCCTGGTGCAACGACTGACCGGAAAGGACCCCACCCTCTGTCCTCTCTGCGGCCAAGGCCAGCTCGTCGTCCAAGCCTCCTTGCCCCCACAGCCCAGAAGCATGACCTTCATGGCGGATGGGCGCCTGCTGGCAGGTGCCTACACCTCAGGTGGACGACTTCATCGAACAAAGACCTTGGTTTGTGCAGCCGATAATAAGGTGTTCCGTGGGTGGAAGAGAAGGTTCTGCCGCACTGATTGCAACGGTAGCGCCGCCGTCGACCCTGTGTGGTGATGTAGAAGGAATGGCGGATGATGTTGCCTCTGCGGGAGTGCCCTCTCAGAGAGCAATCCGGGTTGGAACAGCAGCGAGATGAGCTCTTGCTCCGTTTCATAGATGTCTTGATGACAGAGATGGCACACGAAATCCAGGTAGAATCACGTGTTGCGAGACTCTTCGGGGAGGTCAACAACACTTCCCTGGAGAAGCACCCAATTTTGGAACCCTTCGACCTGTTTAGCAGCGCGCAGACCCCTGCGCGATTCAGTCATCGCTACTCGAACCAGAAGGAGTAGAGGTGAGCCTCCCGGAGCTGGAACTGGAGACGGATGCTCTCTCCCCTGAGCGATTCCAGATCTTTCATCTCCCTCCACGCCAGGATCTGATCCGTGGAATCGCCGGTGAAGCTCTGGCACCGGTCATAGTCCCCCTGCGGCAGCCATTTGCCATCCAGCTCGCCCTCTCCGCGCCTTATGGCCACCCGGATGGAGCCTTCCCCGGAAGTCTTCCCGTTGATGTGCAGCCGGCCACCGGGACACTCCAGGGGACGCGTCAGGAGAAAGCCCTCCTGGGGCGCCTCGATGGAGACGAAGCCATCCTGGCGCAGGCTCGCCACACAGATGTGCGAGTTTCCAGGCATGCGAACGTGTAGCTGCTCGCGTCCCACGTAGTAGAAATCGATTCGATCCTCCCGCTCGATGAGCCCGACTGGCGGAAAGACCATGCCCCAGTCGTAGCTGCCCGCAGGTCCCGTCTCCAAGAAAAGAGGCCGCGCCGGATGGCGCTCCCAGTGGATGCCGTCCCGACTCCAGGCCAACTGGATGTCGATCTGCATGTGCTTGGCCGGCTTGGCCTCCAAATCGAACGGCTGCTTGTTGTAGAACATCTCCAGAAAGCCCAGGTAAACGCCCTGGTAGCGGGCCACCGTCATTCCGTACAGAGAGAATGAGTCCAGCTCGTCGGGCCGGATGATCTGGGTGGGCTGGGTCCAGTGGACCAGATCGGAGCTCTCCGAGTAGGCGATGTGCCGGATCCGGCTGGCGTTGATGGGTGGCCGCCGGTAGAGCATGAAGACCTCCCGTTCCGGGTTGTAGAGAATCTGGTTCTCGCAGTCGCTCTGGCCCCGGAATATGGGATTCTCCTCCTGATCCTGAAAGTGGATGCCGTCTTCACTCAGGGCGATGCGGACTTCCATGCCTCCCCCTGGCTTCTGGAGGGTGGCGGGATCCCGACCCAGGTCGCCGCTGTGGTAGGCCAGTAGATAGCGCCCCTTGTGGCGCCAGTTCGCAGGCAACTCGGTGACCGCGATGGATGCACTGCGGCCGGGCCTGGCGAAGAAGACATTCGGAGCCGAGACTCCGTCGATCCGATGGAGCTTCAGGTCGGGCGCGCGCCAGCGCAGGCCGTCCTGTGATTCGTAGTAGAGGCCGAAGTGGAGGCCGGCCGTGCGGACGATTCGATAGCTATTGGCCCACATGCGGTACAGGCCCCGCTCCCGGTCATAGACGACGCTGGGAGTGCTCACCGCGTTGGCGTCCGCATAGTCCAGATAGGCGGTGCCGGAGATGAGGGGATTGTCCGGGTGCCGCCGCGGCCGATGGACCACTCTTCGACATCCCGCAAGATCCTCCACCACGTAGGCATCCATGAGAAGCTGGCGCCGGTTGCCAACCTGCAGAGGCGGAGTCGGCAACACGGCCCAGGAGCCCTCGATCGAGGTCCCCTTGACATACTTGGAATCGGATAGCTTGCCACCCGTGACAATGTGCCCCGTACCGTCGAAGCGACCTCTGGGTTCCTTGATCTTGGTCTCCGCCTGACCCAGGACCGATCCAACGCCGGCGACGAGCCACAGCAGTGCTCCCAGGGCCAGGAGCGGATTCCGTCCAAGTGTGCGCATCATTCTCTCCTTGTTCCTCGAGAAAGACTCCAGTCTCAGGGTCTTTGTAGGCTTCAGAGCAGAGCAGAGCAGACCAGACCGTTGGGGCCGAACCAGACGTCCGCGCCTCATCCGGCCACCCTATCAACAGATCGCTTTGGTAGCACCACGACCGGTGAGGGCGTCTCGGGCCCACCTTATTGATCCGGGTACTCGACCGTGACGAAGATCTGATGCAGGATGAGGGGACGCCTTTCCCCTGATTCAGCTCGCCCTTTCTCGCCCAGATCCTGGACCGGCCTGCCCTTGGCGAACTCCTCCACCAGGGTTCCGGGGTTCCGCCTCCAACCCAGCCAGTCCTTGCTGTCTAGAGATTATAATTTACGATAACTCTGTCCGCAATACGTGGACCAACTGGATGGGGGAGGACGTCTATACCACGCACGCCCTAGCGGGGCATCGCATCTATCTGCGCACTGCTGGCTAGCTGTACGGTGCTTCTTCAGGCAAGTGTTGTTGACTGTGTCCAGCAGCCCCTGCAACACCTGATTCTAGCTGGATTCCCTGCCCGTTTTCTGGCAACAAACATGTATGAAGCGGAGTAAGAAGTCCACTCGCGCCTGTCCCAACCCCGATTGCTGCTTTAGTGGACAGCTCGGCAAAGGCAACATCATCCGCCATTCCTTCTACATCACCACACAGGGTCGACGGCGGCGCTACCGTTGCAATCAGTGCGGCAGAACCTTCTCTTCCACCCACGGAACACCCTATTATCGGCTGCACAAACCCAGGTCTTTGTTCGATGAAGTCGTCCGGATGTGTGTCCATGGTATTGGGATCTCAGCCATGGCTCGCATCAAGCGGATGGCTTGGGGGACAGTTGCCCGCTGGCTTGAATCGGCGGCTACATGAGCTGCCCGGTTCAACGATCGGATGCTGAAAGGTTTCGTGATCCGTGAACTGCAGGCCGACGAGATCAGAACCTTTGTGGGGGCAAAGAAGCGAGTGAGTTGGGTGCTAACCCACCCTGGAAGTGTGGTCCAGACTTTGGATCTCCTTCGAGATCGGGCGCCGGAACTTCCGAAACCTCAAGAGAGTGCTGCTCGATACCCTGCAGCGAGGCCGTGTTGAACACCGCTTCCTGTTCACCACCGATGGTTTCGAGATGTACGAGTGGGCGGCGAAGAGGCTGCTGCTAGGAATCTGCATTTACGGGCAAGTGATCAAGCGGCGCCGGGAGAATAGGGTGGTGCGTGTGGACCGTAGACTCCTTCTCGGAAGGCGCTCAGATCTGGAGGAAGCACTGTTTCACTCCGAGGATTCCAGCACCTTGAACACCGCCTTCATTGAACGCCACAATCTGACCATCCGCCAGGGCTTGTTCCTATCTTGGCCGTCGTACACCTTGTCACGCCCGCCGCACGGAATTCTTGGAAGGCCAGGTGGCTTTACTCAGGGCCTATTACAATTTTCTGCGAGCGCATAGGGCTTTGAAGTTCGGTAAGACGCTAAGGACTCCAGCCATGCAAGCTGGACTGGCGAAAAAGAGGCTCTCCTTCCGGGACGTATTCACCAGCCAGGTGGCGTTCCTTTTATTCTTCTTGATGGTGATTGTCGCACGCTACCCTAGATTGGATTTCAGGTCTGTCCAATTTGGGCACTGGAGGGGGAATGGCTCAACAACACTTGCCTGAAGAAGCACCAGAATGTTGAGGATAGGGGGTGCCACTCATGCACAGATGTGTGGCGGAGGGTGTCTATCACTAGGGTAGTTCCCCCATTGTGGTAGCCAAGATCATCTTGTCTCTGATCTCTTGGTTGGGAAAGTTTTCCGAATAAGTTTCCTCCTGGGGGAAGGACCGGCGAGAAAAGGAGGGTCTTTGTCCTGGCCTGAAATTGCAGAAAAAACTGTTGCGCTGTCGAGTATATCGAAGGCTGTACCCGCGATTCGGGAAGGCATTGCAGTTCCTCGGAGTCGGCGTATTAAATTCCACGGCACACAACCCCTTCACGGAATTCCGGTTGCTGGTAGGGTGGCCTCAAACCGGAATAAATGGATCTTTGTCTGTAAGTGATTGGAAAGAAGTGGGATCAGAAGTTCCGCCGAATCGTCTCTGTTCGGATTAATTCCGCCGGGTCGGTATTAAATTCCGGATTTATTCCGGATCTGATGGATTTGATTCCGCGAGGAGATGGCATCCCTTGGGCCGTCAATCGAATCAGCACTGCGTGGCGCCCTCGTACTCGGGTCTCGGAATCAGCGACGATGAGGCCGAGACTCAATTACTCACGGAATTCGGTACCCTTCTGGCGGGAGATTCCAAACGTATCGTCGCGGGTCATGACGGCCATCTCTGGGGTCTGCTGGATGTACTGCAAGTACTGATAGAGCTCTTGAGGGATCTCGACGAGCGCGGCCGGGGACACTTGTTCAGGCGGGACTCCACCGGCGAGCCTTACACTCTCAAGGTGCGTCTCATTGAGGACTGTTTATTCCGGTCTATTCCGGATCGGTGGGATTCTGTTCCGCGAGGATTTTCAGGCCGGCCTCAGTCACTCGCAGCACAACGGCGGGACGACCGCGGCCGCCTCGTTCCTGATCAATTCGAACAAGGCCGACAAAGAGTAGCTGCTCCCGATACTTGGCACCCCTACGTCGTGAAATACCTAGTCTGTCATCGCGCTTTGAGACAGGCAGTTCGGGTGTGTCATAAATGGACTGCAAGTACTCGAGAAGCTCTCTTGAGATCTCCAGCGGAGCCGGGAGAGACTTCTGGTTCGTTCGCGGTGGCTGTCGTCCTGAGCGGGAAGCGCCGATGAAACGATGACTGAGCTTGGTACGCTCCTCGATCTCGGACGGACTGGAGAGGTGGAACCGAAACTGTTCAGGATTCATGATGGTTCTCACAGCAAAGTCGGTGTCTTGCAAAGGAATGCTTCGGGACAGTCGGGCCTGCGCAGGAGAAAGAAGCGATTTCGCAGGTTCATGAGAGCGGTTTTCTGCTCTGGAGTGAGCCGCATCTCGGTCGAGAAATAGTCCACTGCAGCAGGGTCCGATTGGGAGAAGATGAATCGGGTTCCGGTGTTGCTGCTCACCGAAGCATCGTGTTTGTGGGCTGTCTGATCGGCGAGGCAAAAGCAGATGCCGAAGTTCCTAGCCTGCCGGACCATCTTAAAGAAGTAGGGTTCGCTCATTACACCGCCACTCATACCTTGTCTCCGCGCCAGGCCACCTGCCTCGTGGATTGCAACACCGAAACGAAGTTTCCATTTAGCCAGCTGGCTGAGCATGCTTTCGAGGTACGTGTAGAGATCAAAAAGGATGAGCCGTTGGACCGCTTCCGGCACATCCTTAAGACGGAAAATAACCGATCGCTCCAGCAGGATTCTGGGGTCAAATCCTTCGTCGGCACAGAAGGCCTGGCCGGTCACGCTGACGACTTCGAGCAGACGGCGTTGAATTGCCGCGATCGTCGAGCCCTTTGCAGTGCGTGTGTAATCGATCAGGGCGGGAAGCGACAGCCTTCCAGTTGTCTCCAGCAGTCGGCGGCAGATGATCCGCAGCTCATAGGTCGAAATGGGTTCCAGATTGAGTGCGGCCGAGAGTTGTTCCGCAGCTCGCATGGCATACTTCTTCTTGGACATGTTGGGCGGTCCCAGAAACGGGTTGCGTGAGTAGCGATCAACGTCAAAGGTGAGGAGCTCTTCAGCTGGACAGTGCGAGACGAATAGTTGGGCTACTTGATCGAGCGTGTCCAGGATGAGATGGGGAATCCCGCCCTTCATGAGCTGAAGGTTGACGAAGTTCAGCAGCATGCTCTTGCCAGAGCCACCTCTGCCCGCCATCAAGACATGGGCTGATTCGCCGAAGCACCGGACCGGCAGGTAGACGGGACGCCGGTCAGGAACCGTCCAGCCGACGAAGATATCTCCTCGCAAAAACCGGTCTGCTGGTCGGCGGAATGGTGCTTGGGTCTCTATGTTTTCGTCCTGACGTCGAGGGATGTCCTGGATCCGAACCAGCCGCGTGGCCGAACCGAGCAGGTGAGGGTTGTTCGACTTGAGGGCGAGGTTGATAAAGCCGCGGAAGGACGGCCACTGGTCGATGTTGCCATCACGGAGCACTGAATAGAGGAAATGACGCTGGCCCTGGGAAGCCATCCCTTTACGGGGCATTACTTGTGTTCTCCATTTGGCAAACGCGGAGCCGTCGGGGGAAGAAGCAGTCGCGCCAAGATGCTGTGGCGCGTGCAAATGATTCGCTCTCCGTAGAGCCTGGCGTGGCGAGCGCAGATCACATCGCCGTCGATTTCGCAGTGGAACGTGCACTCTGCACAAAGGTAGGCGCCACAGACGATGCAGTCCCCACCGTGTTCCTGAAGCGTCCGTATCGGGTGTCCGTGTACGCATTTAGGTAGTGTCCGGAACTCACCCTCCACGAACGCCTCCTCCGTTTCAAAGATCTGTAGCGACTCGCGAAAAGGGGGAGCGTCCGGGGAGGGTGGCCTCTTTTCGAACCTGATCTCAACAATCTTGATGTACTTCTTTGATTTCATGATCCTCCTCCAAATCCCCCTCCAAAGCCACTGCCGAATCCACCGAGTCCACCAAAGTCGGAACCTCCTGATGATCCAGATGTTCCGGACCCCGACTCTCCAGTTCCCGATGATCCTACGCCACTGGCTGGGGCTGCTCCGGTTCCCGATCCTTCGCCTGAGCTGGCCGGTCCACTTCCGCCTGAAGATCCCGCCGAACCGCTGCCATTCGTTCCGTCGGGGCCGAAGCCAGCTCCATCGCTGCTCCCTTTGCTCCCAGCATCTGAGCCATCAGAACTCGTTCTGCCTCCATCGGCGCTGGCCTCTTTTCCCTGATGCTGGCCAGCTAGAGGTTGACCCGAGTCCCCAGTCTCAGATGCTCCGTCATCAGGGGTGCCCTCCGACGATATTGCGTTGAGGGCGGCTTCATACTCCGCTCCCAGCTCCGCTGCCCAGTCAGGACCCATTGGGTCTGAGGGGTGGAGGATACCCAGTTCTTCGAATCTCCTGGCCACAGCACCGCAGATGGATTCCAACGATTGTTCCTCCAGATCGAGTATAGAGTCGCCAAACGGGTCGTTCTCGAATTCCTCTTCGTCTTCCTCATCAAACTCTTCCGGTGGGTCGGCAAACTCCTCTTCGGTTCCAAACTCGTCCAATTCTTCATTCAGTGAGAAAAGGCTTCTGTGCATGGCTTTGACTCCTCTTGTTGCAATTGACCAGCTTCAAGGCCCGGTGCAATTGGGTCAACCGGCCCCTGAACCGTTTGCGCTCCTTGTCAACTCGCATGACCCCGGCCTCCAGTTGTCTGATATCCGTTTGGAGACCCCTGATGATTTGCTGTTCCGTGGACATAGTTCTCCCTTCTAGTCACTGACGCACCACCGCAGGTTAGTCGAGCCGGCAGAGGTGTGCGGTTATTGTGCGGTGAGGAGAGCGCAGATGAGGCGGTTCGTGTCGCTTCCTGTCGCCTCGTGTCGAAATGGGTTGTCGTTGAAGTTGTTGAAAAATCTGGAGAAATGTTGGCGGGACCGACGAGACTCGAACTCGCGACCTCCGGCGTGACAGGCCGGCGTTCTAACCAAGCTGAACTACGGCCCCGCCTGATGAACGCTCATTATAGTCGCATTGACCCTCAGTGAGCAATTCTATCGATCTCTACACCCTTTCCTGGTGAAAAAGAATCTGACTTAGCGTCATTGGTTTGGCAAATGGGTCTTGCCTTTCGGTATCGCTAGAAGTTATTTTGGGCCGAGTGAATAAGGAGGAAGATATGGCAGAAAAGTTCCAACTAGAGATCATCTACTGCGACGATTGAAACTACACTCCTCGAGCCGCCTGGATGGCGCTGGAATTGTTGGGCCACTACCGTCAGGACATCTCCGAGCTTAAGCTCGTTCCCTCCGGTGGTGGACGCTTCGAAGTGAGTGTGGACGGGAAGTTGGTGTTCTCTAAGCTCAGCGAGGGCCGTTTCCCGGAGCCGAAAGAACTTCGGCAGTTGATCGAAAGCGCCTAGCTTACTGCGATTGCAAGCATTGCTGCGCTCGGAAACTTACTGTGTCTCTGGGAAATCAGGTGGTCAGGTTCGGTTGGGCGCGGAGCTGTTGGGTTAGCTTACTCTGAAGCCTTTGGCGAATAGCTGAGTGATCCGCGTTCGCCAACTTGCACCAGTAGGGAAAACCTTCCTCGTCGCTGCAGATCCATTCGATTGCCTTCTTTTTGAGCAGCCGATAGTCCTTGCGCGAGTTTTCCTTTACGACTCGAAGGTCGATCACCGCCTCATGCCAGGCTTGTCTCAGGATGGCGACGGCCAGGTTCCTTTCGGATCGGAAATCCAGCTTTTCCTTGGGTTCGAAATAATCGTGGACCGTTCCCCTCATCCGCACGGCGGCATCATAGCACACTTATCTCGATTCTCAGCAGAAAACTTCCCGAGAAATTCGATTCCTTTTCAGGGTCTTGGATTCGGCGAGTTTTCGGTCCCCCGAGAGGCCCCCGGGGCGGTGGGAACTCTTGGGCCTTCGGCGCGCACTTACACTCTCTCAAGACGACTCTTGGGTCGAGATGGCCTGTGGAACACTGTGCCTTCGCGCTTGACTTTAAGAGTGGGTTTGCGCCTCAATTAGGCGCTCTTGTCTGAGGAGAATGTTTTCGTGAATCAAAGCCCATTGGGAGCCCGCACCAGGACCCTGGGAAGACAACTATTGGTGGAACTCTCTGGCTGCCATGGTGGGATACTGGACAGCCTAACGTTGGTGGAGCGTTGCCTGGTCGAAGCCGTCAAGGAGGCCAGGGCCACTGTCGTCCAAACCGTTTTCCATCGGTTCAGTCCTTACGGGGTAAGCGGAGTAGTCGTGATCTCAGAGAGCCACGTTGCCATTCATACCTGGCCCGAGCATGGGTATGCCGCAGTCGACGTTTTTACCTGTAGTGAGCAGATCGATCCTTATTCGATCATGGAGTCCCTGGCGAGGAAGCTTGGGGCGCGAGAGCACAAGGCTACCCTCGTTAATCGGGGGCCCCACGCCACGTCTGAAACTACTCGCGAGATTCGGGAGTGACCTGCAGGCTGATGCGCTTACCTTCTCTCAGTACAACGATCTTCACCTCAACCCCCGGTTTCAGAAAATCGATGGCGTACGTGTAGTCATAGATGTTCTCAATCTTCCTGCCACCTAGCTCGATCACCAGATCTCCGCCCTTCAGGCCCGCTCGCTGAGCCGGTCCTTCTTTGACCACTCCCGACAGACTGACTCCCACTTCGTCGGCCTTGCCGTAGTCGGGTATCGTTCCCAGGTAGGCCCTCAGACTGCCTCGCCCAAGCCTGCTCTTTGGGTTTTTCGTTTCAAGGTAGTCGGGAGTCTCATTGTTGACCAGCAAGGACTGGGCGATTGAGGCGATGAGGCGAGTCACCTTGGCGCAGCCAGAATAGTTGATTCCAGAGGGTTGATCTCGAGGAGTGTGGTAGTCTTCATGCCCTCCCGTAAACGCGCTCAGAATAGGAACCCCCTTGACGTAGAATGACGTGGCATCCGTAGGAAGATGGCTTTCCTGCTGCGTGACGATGGACAGGTCGATGCCGATGTTGGACGATTCGATGGCCTGCGGCCAGATGGAACTCGAGCCCACGCCCTGGATGAAAAGCGACCTCTTCAGACGTCCCACCATGTCCAGGTTGAGATAGGCGGCTAGTCGCGGTCGCATCACCTCCGATTCAGCGCCCGGTCCGTTCAAACTCCGCGTGTAGAAGCCGGAGCCAAGAAGCCCCAGTTCTTCCCCCGACCAGAGTGCAAAGAGGATGTCCCGGGTCTGCTTCAACCGCCCCTGACGTCTCAGGGAGACCAGGTGTTCAGCGATCTCGAGCACGGCAGCCACGCCCGAGGCATTGTCATCGGCTCCGTAGTGGATGCCTCCCTTTTCTTCGGCACGGGCCAGGGACGCGGACGTAAATCCGGACCCAAGGTGATCGATATGTGCTCCGACCACAACGGTCCCTGCTGAGGAACCTTGTTTTGCTCTCAGAAGACCGAGGACGTTTCGACCGCTACGGGTTTCACTTTCGAGATCGATCGAAACCTTCAACTCCAGGTTCTGCAGGGCGAATCCCGATTGAAGCTCCCCGTTCTCCAGAGAGTCCTGAAGTCCCTGCAGGCTCTTGCCGGAGTTCTCCAAGAGGATGGAGGCGACCCGATTGGTTATCGAGATGATCGGGATCCTTCCGGCAGACAGAGAGCCGGCCACTGTCAACCTTACCAACTCGTCCTTCACCCCGGAGTTGGGACCGCTCACAATGATCAGACCTTGTGCCCCCCTGTCGGCGGCTACGATCGCCTTGTAGCGAAGGCTGGCATATCGGGTAAGCTTGCTTCGCAGCTCATCAGGTGCGTTCTCAGGAAGGTATCGAAAGACCAGAACCCACTTTCCTTCCACGTCCAGATGAGCAAAGGAATCGTAGACCGAACCGTTCTCGCCTTCAGGCGCCACGATGCCGTAGCCCGCCACTGTGACTTCCGCTGGTCCGAAAGAGCCGATCTTGGAATAGGCCAGAGGCCTCCAATCCCGGTCCTCTTTGAAGTGCTCTTCCCCGATCGAGCGCATCAGCTCCAACCGATTCTGAGACCCCAGCGAGACTCCAGCCGTAAAGGGGAAGGTCTGGAAGAAGCTGTTCCCATCACCGGCAGGCTCCAGCTTGAGGGTGTTGAAAAGGGATGCCACATAGTCCGTCGCCAGCCGTTCGCCGGCGCTTCCTGTCATCCGACCTTCCAATTCTTCGGATGCCAGATAGTTGATGTGGCGACGGAGGTCCAGGGTCCGGATTTCCTCCGAAGCCACCGGAACCTGTGTGGAGGGCACCGAGCTGCCGGCGTTCCCTGCGACCGCCGGAGCAAGACCCAGTAGCCTTCGGGCTTCAACATCGTCCCAATCCGCAACGAAGATCTGAGAGGTCTTCCCCGGGGTACGGTTGGTTGTCCAGGAGAGTCGATTTCCATCAGGCGAAAAGACAGGCAAGCCATCGAACCCCTTGGTTTGGGTTACCCGGATCGGTTTCGAGTCTCCAGCTGCGTCGACGATGTAGAGCTCGAAGTTATCGAAGCCGTGGAGGTTGGTCGTGAAGATCAGGTAATCACCCGATGGATGAAAAAAAGGGGCCCAGGACATGGTCTGTAGATTAGTGAGCCGTCGCTCCCAGGTTCCCTCCACATCCCTCACGAAGATCTCCGCGGTCGAGCCATCCTCGGAAAACCTTCTCCAGCAGATCAGCTTGCCGTCCCAGCTGAAAAAGGGTCCGCCATCGTAGCCGGACGAGGTGGTGAGGCGGCGTACCTCGGAGCCATCTCCCCTCATCAGGTAGAGATCGACAAAGCGGGAGGGATCCTGATGCAGGGCTTCCAGCTCCTTTTGATTCAGATCTCCCTCGTAGGCGAGTCGATTCGACGCGAAAACGATCAGGCTGCCGTCGGGAGACCACGAGGCTTCGGCATCGTACCCCAGCGTCTGGGTGACGTTCCTGAGGTCGGCTCCTTGCAGATCGCCGACGTAGATGTCGTGGTGCTCGTCGAAGTCCCAGGTATACCGCCTGGACGCGCCCGATGCCCGTCGGTCCAATTCCTGCTTCTGTTTTTCTCGGGCCTCGGGGTCCTCGTGCGACGAAGAAAAGAGCAGCCGATCCCCATCGGGGTGGATCCAGGCACAGGTGGTCTTACCGTGCCCAGGCGAGACGCGACGCACTCTCCCTTTCTCGAGATCCATCAGATAGATCTGGAAAAAAGGGTTGCCCTCTTCTCGCTCACTCTGAAATACGAACTGGGAACCATCGTGGCTGAAGTAGCCCTCTCCTGAACGGCGACCGGCAAAGGTCATTTGCCGAGTGTTCGATAGCAGGGCCTCCTTCGCATCTCCGGCGCCGGTGTTGCGCTTCGACGTGACAGACCGGGGTGATGAGGCGGAGAGGAGCCCCGAGTCCGTACCTACCTGGTGGGTAGCGATTCCCAGACAGAAGATCAGGCCAAGTGTTGCTCGGAACAAGAAGGGGTCCTGCATCCAGTAACAATAGTGTGGCCACGGAACAGAGTTCAACCTACAATCTGTAGGAGATGTTGCAAGACGTTCAAAGAGTCTCAATGAGAGAGATCCAAAGAGCTCCGCTCCGCAGTGACGAACTGGTTCTCATGATCGGCCCCAGAGGTCGCCGCCACCTGATCTGGCTGCGTCGGAATGGTTTGTTCCACCATCCACATACCGGACATCTACCTCATGATTCGATCATCGGCCGGACTCCCGGAGTCCGCTTTTGCACCGAAGCCGGTGTCGAACTGGTCTGTCTGAGGCCTACCCTGGAGCGGTACCTTCTCCGGAAACTCCGTCGCCATACGCAGGTCATCTATCCCAAGGATCTTGGGAATCTGCTGCTTCGGGGGGACATCTATCCCGGAGCTCGTGTGCTCGAGGCGGGTCTCGGTGCCGGTGCAAGCGCTATCTTCCTCCTCCGGTTCCTGGGCCCAGAGGGGCAGTTGACCTCGTACGAAAGCCGTGAAGAGTTCGCTCAGCTCGCCGCCAAATCAATCCGCGAGGTTCAGGATCTTTATGGCGACTCGGGCACCCAGCACTCGGTTGTTCTACGCGATATCTACGAAGGCATCGACGAACGGGATCTGGACGCGGTGTTGCTGGATGTGCCCGAGCCCGAACGTGCGGTCGAGCACGTGGCAACAGCGCTGAGGCCTGGGGGTGCCCTTATGAGTTGGCTGCCCACAACGCTTCAGGTCTACAGTCTGGTAAGGATGCTTCAACAGGATCCGAACTGGACTCTGATAGAAACCACTGAATCGTTGCTGCGCCCCTGGGAGGTCAGCCAGAATTCCATACGCCCCGCCCACCGCATGGTCGCTCACACCGGTTTCCTGATCTCGGCGCGAAGGGTCGAGGTTGAGGAGACCGCGGTCCGGAAAGGCGAGGATGGAATCGGGCCCGATTAAGCCCACCTCAAGGGCGCTAGAATGCCGTGAAACGGTTTTGGGGACAGGCTCCTACGCCTTCGGCGTTATTGCGAGCTACAGAGGTTCGGATGTCGATACCGATACCGATAGCGATAGGAGGCAGTAGAGCCCAGGCGATAAACAAAAGTTAGCGGGTCCACGTCATCCAAATCGGTATCGGTATCGGTATCGACATCCGAACCTCTGGGCTCTCTTCACAGCGCCAGCCGACGCAGGCGGAGCGCGTTGGCGATCACTGAAACCGAGCTGAAGCTCATGGCTGCTGCGGCCATCATGGGACTGAAAAGCAGACCGAAAAATGGGTAGAGCAGCCCGGCGGCAATTGGAATACCGAGTGTGTTGTAGACGAAGGCGAAGAAAAGATTCTGCCGAATATTTCGGACAGTTGCCCGGCTCAAGCGGCGGGCGCGGACAATACCGCCCAGATCACCCCCGATCAAAGCCACCCCGGCACTCTCGATCGCTACATCGGTTCCCGTACCCATCGCGATTCCCACGTCTGCCTGGGCCAACGCCGGAGCATCGTTGATTCCGTCGCCCGCCATCGCAACAGTGAACCCTTGTTGCTGCAAGGCCTTCACTGTCTCCGCTTTCTGGTGGGGAAGGATCTCCGCCCTCAGCTCGTCGATATCGAGCTGTCGCGCCACCGCGGCCGCCGTGACGGGGTTGTCACCCGTCAACATCATGATGCGAACACCCTCTCCCCGGAGCTCCGAAACGGCCCTGGGCGTAGATGTCCTGATGGCGTCGGCCACCGAAAGCAGGCCAGCCAGGTCTTCTCCTACCGCGAGGAACATGACGGTTTGTCCTTCCCGGCGAAGTGATTCCGCCTGCTTCTCGAGCTCTCCCGGCGGGATACCCGATTCTTCCAGCAGGCTTCGGTTGCCAAGAACCACCTTCTTTCCTTCTATCTGCCCAATCACTCCTTGTCCAGACACAGCCCTGAACCCGGAAACCTTCGAGAGCGGGAGCCTCCTGGTACCAGCTCCCTCAACGATCGCCGCTGCCAGGGGATGTTCGCTTTGCTGTTCCAGGCTGGAAGCAGTCCTCAGGACATCGGAGTCTGTGAACCCGTTCGTGCTTACCACCTTGGCCAATGTCGGTTTCCCTTCGGTGAGAGTTCCCGTCTTGTCGACGATCAGGGTGTCAACCTTGGCTAGTATTTCCAGCGACTTGGCATCCTTTATGAGCACCCCCTGCTGAGCTCCTCGCCCAACTCCCACCATCACTGCCATAGGGGAAGCGAGTCCCAGCGCGCAGGGACAGGCAATGAGAAGAACCGCGGCGGCGTTGACCAGGGCGTAGGTCCAACGGGGCTCAGGCCCGAGTAGCCCCCAGACCAAGGCTGTTGCCAGGGCGGCGATAACCACGCCAGGAACGAAGTAGGCCGCAGTACGATCCGCCAGGCGCTGGATCGGGGCGCGAGACCTCTGTGCAGCGGAGACCATTTGAACGATCCGAGCGAGAACCGTATCTCGTCCAACCCGCCTGGCTTCCATCACAAGAGATCCATTCCCGTTGACGGTTCCGCCGATCAGATCGTCACCCTGGTGCTTCCCCGAGGGTAGGGCCTCTCCAGTGACGGTCGATTCATCCACCGCACTTTCACCTTCGAGAACAACACCGTCGACGGGTACCTTTTCCCCGGGGCGCAGCCGCAGCCGGTCTCCGGGTTGAACTTCCGCCAATGGGATGTTCCGCTCATTCCCCTCCGCGTCCAGGCGTCTTGCCGTCGCCGGAGCAAGGTTCAGAAGCCCCCGGATGGCGCTGCCAGTGTGACTCCGGGCCCGCAGTTCCAGGACTTGTCCCAGCAGTACCAGGACGATTATTACGGCAGCAGCCTCAAAGTAGACGCCCACCTCTCCACCCTGCCCGCGGTAGGCCAGGGGAAAAGCTCCTGGGAGTGTTATCGCCACCAGGCTGTAGACATAGGAAGCCCCGGTCCCCAGGGCGATCAGCGTAAACATGTTGGGGCTTCGATGAACGACGGATTGCCAACCTCTCTGGAAAAAGGGCCAACCGCCCCAGAGCACGACGGGAGTAGCCAGCAGGAACTGGATCCATTGAAGTGTGCCGATCGCAATAAGGCCGTGGGTCGGCCGGCCCGGAATCATTTCGGACATCGCCAGAAGGAACACTGGAATGGTGAGCGCTGTGCTGATCCAGAATCTGCGGAGCATGTTGCTCAATTCTGGGTTGTCCACTTCAATCACCGAAACCGACCGGGCTTCCAGAGCCATCCCGCATATAGGGCAGGACCCTGGAGTGCTCTGAGTGACCTCGGGGTGCATGGGACAGGAGTATTGAGTCTGAGCGGAGGGAAACAATTGGGGATCGGGTTCCAGAGCCATGCCGCAGGAAGGGCAGGAACCGGCGTTCGATGCCCTCACGTCCGGGCACATCGGGCAGAAATAGCCGGGCGAGGTCCCAGACGCAGGCAGGGAAACCACATCAGACTGACGCAGTATCCCTTCGGGGTCTTGCTGGAACCTACTTGCGCAGCCCTGACAGCAAAAGTAGTAGGTACGAGTTCGGTGCCTGACGGTGGCAGCGGCCTGTTCGGGATCGACCTCCATCCCACAAACAGGATCCACCGGTCTCGGGTCGGTTTCAGCGAGTCTTGATGCGACCATATCGGGTGAAAACTTCCACTATTTCCTGACCTTGATAGGTATAAGACAGCAAGAGCGAAAGTCAAGGAGCGCCGTAAGGGTTCTTCGCTTTCCGACGATGGACTCCCCGCTACCCGAGAAAAAAGAAAAGGCTGCTGGGCCCCGGCTCAGCAGCCTTTTCAATTACTAGAACAGAGCGCCTTGGAACGGGGTCAACGCTGCCGAGTTGTCCTCAGGAAGGTGGGGCGCTGATTCTGCTTCCACTCCTCCAATAGGATCAGTTGATCGCCAGTAAGGATCGACTCGAACGAGGCCACGAAGTCCTCCCCGAACGCCTGGATCTGACGCTTGATGTCCCGCATAGCGATCATCAGGTCTCCAATCACGGTCGCCGACGGGGCCTCCATTTCGAGCTCGGCCTTGAGATTCGCGCGGATCTCCTGCTTTTGTTCGACGAGCGATTCCACGTTTTGTCGGAATTCCTCGTGAATCACTTCCAACTCCGCAAACTGGGCCTCCGTAAACCCTAAAACGCTCTCCAGGACGCGGGAAGGGGGAATCAGCCTCTCGCCGTCACCTCCTCCACCTCCGAAGCGGCCGGGGCCGCCGCGCCTATTTCCAAAGCCGCCGGGTCCGCGACGACCGAAACCTTCTGCTCCTGGGCCTCCCCTACCACGCCTTTCAATCCCGGGTTCTCCATCGGGTCCCTGGGCGACCAATGTTGTGGTGCTCAGGAGCCCGCTTGTGATCACCAGAGTTGCCAGGATTGTGACTGTTCCATTCTTCATCTTGTGTGCCTCCTCGTTAACGAATCAAAGTTTTTGATCTCAGCGCCGCGGGCCTCGCTGCCTGCTGCGCCGACTGTCAGTAGTAGGAGATGGTCAGGTTGCAAAAACAGACGTAGAGACTTGGTAATTCCTTGGTTAAGTTTTGCCAAGAGTCGCTGCAGCGGTTGACACTTCTTTACGGAAGGGAGTCATCGGCTGGCGTACAATGGCTAAGTGAACGACGTCAAAGAGAGCATCTTGTTGATTGACGACGATGTCGAGTTGTGTGAGCTCGTCGAGGAGTATCTGCGGACCGAGGGCTTCGAGATCGATATGATCCACAGCGGTACAGATGGTCTGGAGAGAGTCATTTCCAGCGATCCCATTCTGGTGATTCTGGATGTGATGCTCCCTGGCATCAACGGGTTCGAAGTGCTGAGGAAGATCCGCTCCCGGTCTCAGGTCCCAGTGCTCATGCTTACTGCTCGGGGTGATGACGTCGATCGAATCGTAGGACTGGAGATAGGTGCAGACGATTATCTTCCCAAGCCCTTCAATCCACGGGAGCTGGTAGCGCGAATCCGAGCGATCTTGCGCCGCAGCCAACCCGACGAATCTGATGCCCGTCCCCCTAGGCAGATGAAGACGGCCCTGGGTGACATCCAACTGGATCCGGGCGCCAGGACCGTCCTCCGAAACGGGCAGCCGCTCCAACTCACGGCGGTTGAATTCGATCTCCTCGAGTGTCTACTCCGCCAGGCCGGAACCGTCATCAAGCGGGAAGACCTTGTGGAAGCAGTCCTGGGTCGATCCTTCAACCCCTTCGACCGCAGTATCGACATGCATGTGAGCAATCTGCGGAAGAAGATGGGGCTCCATGAAGACGGGTCTGAACGAATCAAGTCCATCCGGAGTGTCGGATATATCTACACTCGATCTGGCGAACCCGATTCTGGATAAAGGCCATGCGGAGCCTTTGGGTCAAGATCTTTCTGTGGTTCTGGCTGGCCATGTTTCTGGTCGGCGGAGTCCTGGTCGTCTCGGTCATCCTGACCCGCCCCGACCGTCCCCCCGGTCCCTTTGGCGGCCGCCCCTTCGGACCTCGACGCCCTGAGTTTACGGCGGATACGTTGCGCCGCAATGCACGGATCAGCGCCCAGATGCTGCGCCGCGGTCGCAACCGCCAGTTGAGACGCCATCTGGACGAACTCGAACGGGATACGGGGATTCAGGCTACCGTCTTCGATGCCGATGGCCGTGAAGTCTCGGGGCGCCCGGTCCCGGAGGGCGCTCAAGAATTGGCGCGACAGGCCCAAGAGAGCGGTCAGGCTGAGTTCAGAGATGCCGATGGTGCGCTGTTAATCGCCCAAAGCTTTTTTCCTCCTCGGGGAGGAGGCGTCACCATTGTAGGTCAGGTTCCGGCGTTTCGAAGCAACCCCTTCATGGAACCAGCTGACCTGATCCTCAGGTTTCTGGCCGTCCTGTTAACCGGCGGTGCGGTTTGTTTTTGGCTCTCCCGCTATCTGACGACTCCACTGAGCCGTCTTCAGAAGGCATCACGTGAGCTAGCGGACGGAGACCTGGGTGCGCGCGTGGGTCCGGTCTTGGAAAAGCGAGCTGACGAGTTCTCCGATCTAGCGCGGGATTTCGATCTGATGGCAGAGCGAATCGAAGCGCTGGTCCAATCTCAGCGGCGCCTGCTGCAGGATATTTCCCACGAGTTGCGCTCGCCTCTGGCTCGCCTCAACGTCTCCCTCGAACTGGCACGCAAACAAAGTGGGCAAGCCGCCGGCGGCTCCCTTGACCGGATCGAGCGGGAAGCGGAGAGGATGAACCAGCTAATTGGCCAACTGTTGAGCCTGACCCGCCTAGAAGGCGATGGGGAGCTCATCGTGAGGGAGCCGGTGGATCTCGAAGCTCTTCTGAGCGAAGTCTGCTCGGATGCAGATTTCGAGGCCAGGAATCGTCAACGTCGGGTGCACGTCTCCCATAACGAGCCCTGTGTCGTCACCGGCTCTTCGTTGCTTCTTCGTAGTGCCATCGAGAATGTGATCCGGAACGCTGTTCGCTACACCGCAGAGAACACCGAAGTGGAGGTGACGCAGCGCCAGCCGGAGGCTTCCCAGGTTTCGATCGTGGTCAGGGACCAGGGTCCGGGTATTCCGGAAGAAGCCCTCACCCAAATCTTTCGTCCCTTTTACCGAGTGGGAGATTCCCGCGATCGCGAGTCCGGAGGGGTAGGACTAGGGCTGTCCATCGCGGAGCGCATCGTACGTCTTCACGGGGGCACGATTGTCGCCTCCAACCAGCCTGCCGGTGGTCTCCTGATCGAGATCTCTCTTCCCTGCCAGACCTAGTCCACATGGAATCGGAGCAGGCGTTCCCTAACTAAACCTAGCCAAAAACATTTGGAATTTTAGTTCCCACCGATTGAACACTAACGATCGTTGCCTTGTGGCCCTGTCTAGGAGGCCGCTTCAGCGGCCTGGCGCGAAGCGCAATAGCCCCGGTGTTTACGCCGGGGTAACCCGGTCTCCTACCCCTTCTGAGGGCCGTTCACGGTCCTTTTCGAATGGCGGCTTTAGCCATTGGGGTCCTTCGGCCTGGCTGAAGCCTCTGTTCGAGAAGCCCGCTAAAGAAGGCTCCGGCATCCACCTGCTCGGCTACCCGGCCCCAAAAGGACCGGTCTATTGCGCTTCGCGCCAGACCGCTAAAGCGGCCTCCTTGAAAGCGACCCCTCAACCACCAAGCGTGACAACCTGGCCTGACTCGATGGACCGTCTCGCCGCTTCCACCATCCGGACTGCCGCGCGGCCATCGTAGCCGGAGACCGTCGGGGGATTTCCATCCAGGACGTTGTCTGCGAAGAGTTGGGTCTGGGCGTAGAAAGCTTCCAGCCTCACCGGGTCCATGGGTCGCCCGACATAGTCTATTGGAGGTTGCTCCCAGATCAGCTCCCAGTGATCCCCCCGCCCCAGCATCAGCTTGCCGTATCCGTCAATGTCCAGGATTCCTTCCTCACCGACGACCACGTATCGATGCTGGTTGCTGTCCAGGTTGGGAGACGGCATCTCGTAAGACATCCACTGCTGAGCCATGGCACCGCTGTCAAAAACGATCTGGGTCATGACGCTGAGTCTCTCGTGTTGCTGCGCGCCGAAAGTTTTTCCCTGACTGCAGATACTCTTTGCCTCGGCACCGGAGAGGAAACGCATGGCGTCGAAATTATGGACGCCCATGTCGAGGAAGGCGCCTCCGTGTTTGGATAGTCCGGTCCACGGTTTGTCGTCGGTAAAGTATCCGCTGAAAACAGAGTGTCCTCGGAGCATCCAGATTTCGCCCAGGAGACCTTGATCCAGGATCTCCCGAGCCCGAGAGACCGCTCCGCGAAAACGCAGGGTTTGGATCACTTCCAGATGGACCTCTGCCCCCTCGCATGCGTCAATCATAGCGGTACAATCACTCGCCGACGTCGCCATGGGTTTCTCAACTAGAACGTGCTTACCCGCCTCGGCTGCCTGGATCACCTGAGAGAGGTGGTCTGCGTGAGGGGTGGCGATCAGAACTCCATCTACATCCTGGCGTGCCAGCAAGGACTCGTAATCGGGTTCGCAATCCACTTCGTAGTCGCTGGCAAGACCGGGTGCGCGTGTGCCGCCGGCGACCGCCATCAAACGGACTCGCGTGTTGTACTTCGTAATTCCCTCAGCGTACGTCCTGCCCATGTAACCTGAACCCAGCAAGGCGATTCGAAATTCACTCATCGATACCTCCTTTTGGCCAGAATAGATTCAACCTGTACTTAGTACACTGGAACGTAAATACGGCGACGTTTGTGGCGAGCGCGACGGTGTCGAGGGCGCGAAGCGACGACGAAGCCATACTCTTGCGTATTGCCAGGAGGAGCGACAAAGCCATCGGCCCGTCCCGTCGCCACCCGCAGGGCAGATGGGGGTTGTGGACGATCTCTGCGTTGGTCGTCGTCGAAGATGGCAAAGCATCGTCTTCCTCCTCCTGCCTTGACCTCGCCTCACAAGCCTCATCTGCAAACGTTGCCGTATTTACGTTCCAGTGTACTCAGTTTCAAAGCGATCGGTCTTTGGCTGTCACCTGTCTCAGGGTTTGAGCGAGAGCTGAAGCACGACGTACAACACGTAGATAGCCAGAAGTGGAAGGCCATACCATCTACGGAAGGAACCTCTGCTCGAAGCCGAGTAGATGTAGACGCGAAAGAGGGTCAGAATGAACAGCATCGTCGGCAGATGGATATACAGCATTATCGCGGGTAGCTGTGCACTCCGCTCAACGATCGGAAGGGGTGCCGCAGTGGCCGCCGCACCGACCACGAATAGAACGTTTAGAATGTCGGCCCCAACGATGTTTCCTACGAGTAGCTCGCCATGGCCTCTTCTAATGCTTGCCATTCCTATGACCAACTCCGGTAGCGAGGTCCCAAACGCCACCAAGGTTGCAGCGATCACCACCTTTGGGATACTCCAGTGATTCTCCGCGAGCTCAATCACTGAACAGATAAGTACCCGACTAGTCAAAAGGACGAATATCAGGCCGACCGTAACCAGAATCAAGTGGCGTCCAGTACCGGTAACACCTTGTAGAGCCTGCTCTTCGCTCGCCTCCGATCCGGAGTCGACTGAGCCGGGATGGTTGCGGCTCCATCTCACAGAAACGAGCATGTAGGCAGCTAGCGCTGCCAGCATGATGAGTCCGACCGGTCTTCCCAACTCGGCCTGATCGCCGGCTTGCAGGTAGAACCCATAGCACAGCATCGCCAGGAACACGCCTGAGCCGAACTGAACCCAACCTTGGCGAGATAACACGAACTTATCGGCGGGAAGCACCGAGAGCAGGCAGCCGAGTCCGAAGATCAGCCCCGAATCTACAATGATAGAACCGACAGCGTTTCCCAGGGCGAGGCCGGGCTCTCCCGACCAGGCCGCCAGCACGGAAACGGCGCACTCCGGACTGGTCGTTCCCAGAGAGACGATCGTTGCCCCGATCACGATTTTGGAGATTCCCAGAACCGACGCGATCTCCGATGCTCCCTCGACGACCACATCCGAGGCTTTGCCCAGGGCTGCGATGGCGATCGCTACCACAACCAGCAATTGCCACTGAGGCAACCCCAGGAACCACTCTTGTGGAATAAGATGCTCCACTTTGCTCTCACCTCGCGCGTTTGATCCGTGTCAAGGAAGCCTGGAAGAAAATATACGAAGTCGGAGCCCAAAACAAAGGGAATCGTGTAACCATCGACCCAGGTGGGTCCGTTGAGGGTTAGTACACTGGAACGTAAATACGGCAACGTTTGCAGATGGGGCTTGTGACGCGAGATCAAGGCAGGAGGAGGAAGACGATGCTTGGCCATCTTCGACGACGACCAACGCAGAGATCGTCCACAACCCCCATCTGCCCTACGGGTGGCGACGGGACGGGCCGATGGCTTTGTCGCTCCTCCTGGCAAGACGCAAGAGTATGGCTCCGTCGTCGCTTCGTGCCCTCGACACCGTCGCGCTCGCCACAAACGTTGCCGTATTTACGTTCCAGTGTACTCAGGAACAATCTGTGGCACACTGGGGGCACTGTGGAACTCGAGACCAGGGTTGAGCCTCATCTCTTCGTAGTCTTTGGCGGAACCGGAGACCTCATGCGGCGCAAGCTGCTCCCTGCTCTGGCACGGCTCAATGACATGGGACTTCTGGGGGAGGACTTCAAGATTCTAGGAGTGTCTCGCAGGACCATGGACGACGGCGGCTTTCGGGCATGGGCGCGAGAGGCGTTGGCGGAGGCAGGGATTTCCAGTGGACCGGAGAGGAGTCTATGGTGCGACGAGTGTCTGCACTTTCAGTCGATCGGGCGAGGTGAGGAAGAGGACTACCGAAGCCTCAAGCACCGCGTCGAAATGCTCGAGGGAGAGAGGGACCGGCCACGTAACCGGGTCTTCTATCTTGCGATGCCCCCATCGGGCTTCGCTCCCTCGATAGAAGGTTTAGGGAGTGCTGGTCTGAGCCGGAGCTCAGGGTGGACCAGGCTGGTCATCGAGAAGCCTTTTGGTCGTGATCTGGCTTCAGCCCAGGACCTGAATCGACTTGTTCATAGGTACTTCGAAGAGTTGCAGATCTACCGGATCGACCACTATCTGGGTAAAGAAACCGTTCAGAACCTTCTAGTCTTTCGGTTCGCCAATCCCCTGTTTGAGTCGGTGTGGAATCGTGACCGGGTGGAGAGTGTCGAAATTACGGTGGCAGAACAGCTGGGTGTTGGAGAACGCGCCGGTTACTACGACAAGACAGGTGCCCTGCGGGATATGGTCCAGAATCACTTGACCCAGCTCCTGACCTTGACGGCGATGGAAGTGCCGGCCGCCTTCGAAGCCGACTCGATTCGGGACGAGAAAGTGAAGGTGCTCAGATCGCTCGCCCCACTCGAGCCCGACGACGTTGTCTTCGCCCAGTACTCTGGTGGGACCGTGGATGGAGAGGAAGTGCCTGGCTATCTACAGGAACCGGGTGTCGACCAGCAGTCCCAGACTGAAACCTTCGTTTCCATACGCTTGGAAGTTGCAAACTGGCGTTGGCAGGGTATTCCCTTCGTTCTTCGAACAGGAAAACGGTTGGCAGACCGTCGGACTCAGATCAAGGTGCGGTTTAGGTCTCCACCGGTTACTCTCTTTCGGGGTTCTGGTTCGAATCAAGTCCCTTCCGGTGCCCTGGTGATCACCCTTCAGCCGGATGAGGGCTTTGACCTGGACCTCGACGTCAAATCCCCAGGTCCGGAGATCTCGTTGGATCGACATAGCCTCAAGTTCCGCTACGCAGAGAGTCTGCACTCGCTGCCGGAAGCTTACGAGACCCTGCTGTTGGATGTGCTGACCGCCGATCAGACGTTATTCGTCCGCGGAGACGAGGTCGAGGCCGCCTGGCGCCTTTACGCTCCCCTGCTGGATGGATCCCAGCCAATTCGTGCCTATCCCGCTGGAAGTTGGGGACCCGAAACTACTGAGTCATGAAAGCCTGAAGCGCGAGCGAGGGGTAGGAGATCTGCGAGATGTGCCGCCAGAGATCGCCCAACAGCAGGATCTCCCTGATCCCCAACCCCTCGCTCGCGCTTCAGGCTTCCATGGTTTTCGCGTTCAGCTTAAAACTCGACCGTGCACCAGGGTTGGGACTCGGTGGCGAAGAGGGCGTCCGCTCGTTGAATCGTCCCGGGGTCGTCGGCTCTCACCCGACCCGCGTGCCAAAGCGTTCGGAAGCCCACTCCGCCCAGATAGACCGCACCCAGGTCGGCCACCGACAGCGCTAGATCAGCAGCGGCCGCGGTGGATCGGCACTCGGCCTCGCCAGAGGCCGCAATCAGCTTGAAACGACCTTGATTCCAGGGACAATAGGAATCCGTTACCTCAACGACCAAGCTGCCCTCTCCGGCATAACTTCTCCCACTGAGTGCCACTGGGAGATTCACCAGGCGCACCCAGAGATCGTCGCTCGAGGAACGCTTCAGGTGGCGGGGATCGGCCAACTTCCAGAGGAGCGGCTCATCGACCGGCCGCAGGAGAGCCTCCGTTGACGTCATCATATCGACCCCGAAGCAGTACTCCCAAAGAGCCGACTCTGCCTCGTCGGTGGCCGAGATCAATTCGTGAACGGTTAGCGTTTGGGCAGAGTGGTTGAGGCGGTAGAGAACATAGCCATCGACGCCGCCCTTGCAGCGATAAACGGCATGGAAATAGGGCGAGGCACCCTGCCGGTTGTACTCGGGATCGCTGAGTTTGAGATCCCAGCGTGTGGGATCGCGTCGAATCATGCCGGGGCGAAGCGGCCTAGCACGTTCGTAGACCTCGGGGAAAAGTTCTCTCGCCCGGCTTGCTTCGACGAACTCGATAGCTCCTTCGTAGTTGTGCGGGAACTCCATCCCCGAGCGGTGGCGGGCGAGACTCCAGCGCTGATGAAAGCTGGCCATGCCGTATCCATAGCGTCCATAGATGATTGACTCGGAAGCGTATAGTCCGGCCAGCGGCTCTCCTTGTTCATAGATGTCCCGAAGTTGCACCTCCATCATGCGGGTCAGAATGCCCCGGCGCCGATGAGTCGGTTGAACGGTAACACCCGCCACTCCGGCCATGGGCAGCCAGGCTCCTGGTACCCGCACCTCGAAGCGGTGAATGTAGGCGGTTCCGACGACATTGCCCCCCTGGAAGGCGGCGAGGCTCCGCTCAGCCTCGAAGGGCACCCTCCGCATGTGTTCCTCGCTGAAGGCTTCTCCAAACCCGCGCGCCTTTGCCTTGATCCAGGCGTCATATTCCTCTTGGGTTATGGGTCGGATTTCGGTATCCATGGCAGGGCTCCTGATCTACATTATTCTGATAGTGGTTAGCTTGGTCGAGAAAGAAACTTCGGTTCGATGGCGTGGCGGCGGTCTCCAGGCCGCCGTGGGTCGAGCTAAAGGCTCGCCACAAGATTCTTCGGCCTGGAGACCGAAGCCACGCGAAGTCTCAGCCTAGCATCTCAGAAGGCCGAAACACCTCTCCCTCGACCAGGACCACCTCGGTCCGTGTACCGGGCTCCATGGGATCTCCCTCCAGGATCGCCAGGTCAGCGTCCTTGCCCGGCTCGAGACTGCCCACGCGATCGTCGACACCCAGAATCCTGGCGGATTTGATCGTCAACATCTCCAGGATCTGCTGCGCTGTCACCCCGGATTCACGGATCTCAGTAAAGTTGTCGTCCAGATGCTGGATTGGGATGACGGGTGCATCGGTGGTGATCGTCACCAGGATTCCCGATTCCAGCAACTTCCGAACGTGTTTGCCGTGGACGTTCCGGGTTTCCGACTTGTAGGACCACCAGCCGATGGGACCGTAGACAACCGGGATGCCGGCTGCAGCTATCTGATCGGCAACCAGATGGGATTCGGTTCCGTGATGGATCACGAGGTCTACTTCAAACTCCTGCACGATCCTGAGAGCCGTGACGATGTCGTCGGCTCGATGGACGTGCACGTGGATCGGCATCTGACGCTCCAGAACTTTGACCATCGCCTCATGACCCAGGTTCCGTGGCTTAGACCCCGCGTCGCGATAGTTCTGTGCATCCACCAGCGTCTGCCGGATTGTCGACGCTATCCCCATGCGTGTAGCCGGAAATTGACGAAGACGTATGGCGTTTTCCCGCTTGGGGTTCTCGCCCAGGGCCATCTTCATTCCCGCCGGCTCCCGGACCACCATTTCATCCACCGCGGCTCTGGGGGCAGTTTTCAGGATGACGGTTTGTCCCCCAATGACGGTAAGGCTGCTGGGTACAACCAAGGCCGTGGTCACACCTACGGACAGGGCTCGAAGAAACATCTCGTCGGCGGGGTTGATGGCGTCCAACGCTCTCAGATAGGGAAAAGCCAGATGTCCTCCCACCTCGTCACCGTCGCTTCCCTCCCAGCCTATGTGGGTCTCGAAGATCCCAAGGTGGGTGTGAGCCTCGACTAGACCCGGGATCACACTGCGGCCCGCAGCCTCAATGATTTCCGCTTCCGGAGGCAGAATGTCTCTGCCGCCTACGGCGATGATCTTCTTTTCTTCCAAGACCACGACCCCGTCAGGAATAGGCGGCGATGTCACCGGGTAGACGGTTGCGTTGACGATTGCTTGCTTCATCTTCTGGCTCTGGTAGTTGGGTTGCTGGGACTCAATCGGATTCTTGGCAGATCCGGTTGAGGCCTGCAACCAGGCGCCCGATCTCTTCGTCGGTGTTGAACACGTGGGTCGAGACCCGTATGCGCTCGCTGCTGTAGTCGACAGGCGAGACCAGGATCTTTTCCACTTCCAGCAAACTGCTCGAGATAGTCGCCGCCTTTTGACCGGGAATCTGAAAGGTCACGATCCCGGAGGACTTTTCGAAATCTCGTGGGGTGTCGAGAAGCAATCCCGGCACCGCTTGCAGAGCCATCTTCAGCCGGTCCGAGTATTCCTTTATGTAGTTGAAAATCTGATCCCAGCCGATGCTCTCCCACATTTCGAGGGCCTTCGTGAGGCCCGCTTGATCCGCCAGGTTCCTGGTGCCGAACTCGAAGCGCTTGGCCTCGTCCCAGAGCTCGTAGTTTCCTACCATGTCGAACTCCCGCTCCGAATGCGAGCCGATCCAACTGGGCTTCAGCCAATCCACACGATCCTTGCGGACGTAGAGTCCTCCGGTCCCCTGGGGCGCCATGATGTACTTGTGTCCACTGAAAGCGTAGAAGTCGCAGTCGAGATCCCTGACATTCACCGGGATGGAGCCAAAGGCCTGGGCCCCATCAAACAGAACAGGAATGTCTCGTCCATGGGCGAGGTCGACCATCTCCCGGGCGGGAAAGCGGAGTCCGGTGTAGCGTGATATATGACTGATACTTATCACTCTCGTTCTGGTGTCCAGCATGGACCCGAACTCCTCCAGGAATTGCGAGTAGTCCTCGGTTGCGTGGGCGAAGCGCAGCTCGACGCCGTGTCGGCGAGCGATGTTGTACCAGGGAATAAGGTTGCCTGGGTGCTTCTCGTTGCTCAGAATGATGTTGTCTCCGGATTCCCAATCGAAGCCGTTGGCGACCACATTGATCCCCACCGTTGTATTTTCACCGAGCACGATCTCGGTGGAGTCTGCGTTGAAAGCCGCCGCGACTTTAGCGCGTGTCTCCTCAAACTTTTCGTTCATCCTCGCGGCCACATGAGGTAGGGCCGGACCCTGGTTCTGAAACCTGATCCAGCGGGCTACCTCGTCCACTACCAGGTCGGGTTTGGGCGAAAAGCCACTGGTGCAGAAGTAGGCGATATTCTGCACCGCCGGAGTGAGACGGCGCACATCGGAAAGTTCCATCGTTAAACCCCTTCAAGTGGTGCGATCTCGACAGCCAACCTGCCAAAGTTGTTTTCTGGGCCCTCTACAGGAAAGGTCAGGATACCCTCCTCGCGGGCCCTAAATTCGCGGGTTTCCGAAGCGGCGCCCTCGACCCGAACCTGGAACTCACTTTCGGGCTCCAGATTCCAGAGGCACAACGCCTGCTTGCGAATGATTTCCAGTTGCAGGTTTACCCGGTCGGTTTGCGGGTTGTAACTGGCCTCCAGGATGCGAAGACCCCGGCTATTGGTGTTGAGGATATGGGGGCACGGGGCACGTTCCGCTGCCGCCCGCATGGTGATGCTCTGATTCGGTTCCAATGGTGGGACCCCGAAATAGCGTCCGTCGACGATGTGAATATAGCTCAACCCGTTTGCCAGAACATTTCCCACCGGCACGGCACTCTCGACCATCAATCCTTCGATGAGTCTGTCTGTGGGATTGAATATCGTCACCTGGGTGGGAGACTCTTCCCGAAACAGTACATCCTCGTAGTCCCTCATTCGCTCGTAGAGCATCTGTTGACTCGCGATCCAGAGGTTGAGTCGCTCTGCCTGACTGACGGCGTATATGAGGTAGTCCAAGGTGCCCTTCCCCTGGTTCACAGAGGGATCCGCCGCAAACACGGGGTGGTACTGGAGCGTGTAGACGCCGTTCTCGAGCTGGTCGGTGTAGGCTTGATCCTGAGAGCCCCGCTGGGCATCGAATATCCAGGGAGGTTTTCTAGGTGTGGCCTCCCTCGGGGGGACCGGGCTGCGGCTGTGATGCGCGCCCAGAATAACGTCGACCAGATCATAGTCGCAGTCGTATTCGTGGGTTCGGTCCCAGCCTCGGAGGGCCTTATGCTCCTCTATTGAGGTGATCACCGGATGATAGGGAAACCAGAACCCGGAGCTGCTGACCGTCATGCTCCCGTCGGTCACGTAGGCATGCCTACCATATTCAACCATGTCGTAAAAGCAGAAGGTGCAGGTTCCCAATACCTCGGGAGCATGGTCCAGAAGGTAGTCCATGGCGTCGAGAGTCTCGGGATGGACATGGCCACCACCGTGCCTGCCGCAGGTGTAGACGGTGAAGCCCAACCTCTCTTCGGTCTCCTTGACATGATCCAGGAAACCGGTGCCTACCAGGTAGCGAGGCGGATCTCCGGCCAGACTGTCGTTGTGCAGCCCGACTTCGAGGAAAGAGTACTTGCCGACCTCCCTGACCCAGAGCTCTGCCTGCGCGTCGGTAGTCGAGTCCGCGGCGATCACCGGATCCAGGACGTCGTGGGTCGCTGGAACCAGATTCGCGGCCTGGTACTCTACCATCGACAAGTCAGCGGACTGGTCCACATCGTGGCGCAGGGAAAAGGCTCCCTTATGACTCCCAAAGGGTTTCAGTCGGTTTGACAGGAGCTCCGGATTCCATTGGCTCAGGATTTCCCAGATGAAGAAGGCCAGGGAGTCGCCCCAATGAACCGGATTCTGCCAGTTCCGAATGTCTTCGACGTTCAGATGGGCCTGTAGGACGCCCCCCAGAAACTCGAAAATCGAATTGGCCACACAGAGCGTCCGATCGGTGACGATGATGGCGTCACCGATCTCCTGCTTGCTCGCGGTCTCCGAACTAGAGAGATCCCCGCTCAGCTGCCAAAGCCGCGCCAGGACCCGTGAAGTTGGCTTCGCTACCAGTTGTCTCGAGGTCTGTCCGTTTCCGCCGGATACGTAGTAGTCTGCCCATGCCTTTCGATCGGAAAACCGGGACTCCTCGCCCCAGCGCCAGCCCGTGTACCCGGCCGGAACGGTTGTCTCAGAGCCGTCGAGGCCCAGTAGGTCATTGGGAAGATTTGTTTTTCCCGTCACCACCAGGTGGAGGGATCCGCTTTGCACTGCCCTCCCCAGGGCTTCGATGGTCTCGTTTTCGAGCTCAGCAGCGTTGGGAACGAAGAGGGTGTGGTAGGAATCGATGGCCGGGCGCAGCTGAGCTTCAGTCAGGAGATCGTGCTTCAGGCTGCAGCGGTTCAAAAGGGCAGAGGCTGTTGTAGGGGCCAGGTAGGCGTACTCGTCCTTCAACCACCGCTTCTTTTTTCCCCAGGCGTCCACGAACTCGTAGATGGCCCCGCGTTCGAGTGCTTCTTCAATGTATCGTTGCCTGGAGTTGGGGCTGAAGACCACGGCGATGTTCTGTCGTAGATCGCTCAAGTTCCCACTACCTTCTGCTGCCATCAATTGCTCCCCCGATCCTCTCGGTGCTTCATCTGGAAATATATCTGTTTAGCGCAATTTGACCCTTTCGTCCAGCGATCTTAGTACCTCGTTTAACCTCGTTTCATAAATACGGTCACCTAATCGGGTTGATCAAGAAGATGGATGCAGGGAAGGGATGAGGCAAGGTCAAGCGGGAAGGCAAAGGCAGAGGCAAAGGCAAGTTTGAGGAGTTCAACTAGTCCTACTCCGATCAGCGTGACGTGGATCCAGAGCATCTCGCAGCCCATCGCCCAGGAAATTTATACTCAATAGGCTTAGGAAGATCATTAGACCCGGAAAGAGTGCCAACCAGGGTGCCTCTCCCAGGTGCTGTTGTGCGTTCAAAAGCATGTTGCCCCAGCTGGGGACAGGCGGCTGTATGCCTAGACCCAGGTAGCTGAGACTGGACTCGGCAAGGATGGCGTAACCAATATTCAAGGTGGTGTAGACAAGGATAGGAGCCAGGGTATTGGGCACGATGTGTAGAAAGAGGATGCGCCAGGGATGGGCACCGACGACTCGCGCCGCATCGACAAACTCGATCTCACGAAGCGAAAGGATCGAGCCCCTGACAATTCGTGCCAGACTCATCCATCCGAACATCATCAGAATGGTAACGATTCCCCACACCGATCCCCCCACAAAGCGGGACAAGATCAGCAGGAGAGGGATATTGGGAATCGACAGCATGATGTCTGTCCCACGCATCAGCAGGCTGTCGGTCAGCTTCCCGTAGTATCCAGCGATTGCCCCGATGAATATCCCCAGGAAGGAGCTGAGGAGAGCCGCCGAAACCCCGACGAGAAGTGAGACTCGCCCGCCGTGTAGAAGTCGTGCCAGAGCGTCGCGGCCCAGCTCGTCGGTTCCCAGCCAATGGACAGAGGAAGGTTCCTGAAGCCGCTCTCGAAGTCGAACCTTGTCGTAGGAATGTGGGGACAAGATGGGGCCGATCAAGACCAGCAGGACGATCACCGAGAGAACACAGAGGGCGCAAATCGCCAGACGGTGGCGGCGTAGTCGCAGCCAGACCATGTTCCACTGGCCCCGTTCGATCAGTGCCTCGCTAGCCATCGTAGGTAATCCTTGGATCTATGACCGCGTAGAGAAGGTCGGCTATCAGGTTGAAAACGGCCACCCCAGTCGCAAACACGAGAAAGATCGCCATGGCCAGAGAGAAGTCGTTGTTCATAAGCGAGTCGAAGATCAGCCGTCCCATGCCCGGCCAGGAGAAGATGTTCTCGGTGATGACGGCTCCGCTGATCAGGTGGGGCACGCTCAATGTCATCAGCGTTACCACCGGGATCAGGGCATTTCGGAGAGCATGTCGCAGGACCACCACCCTTTGCTTGAGGCCCTTCGCCTGAGCGGTCACGATGTAGCCTTGATGGATGATCTCGAGGATGCTGGAGCGCATATAGCGCATCCAGCTGGCCGTGCTGAAGAGGCTCAGAACGACGACGGGTAGTACCAGATACCGGAGTTTCGTCAGCAGGGTTGCTCCCGGCTCCAGGGAGTAGTGTCCTCCTGGGGGAAGCCAGTCCAGAATCACGGAGAAGAGAAGGATCAGCAGCAGGCCTGACCAGAAGACGGGCAGAGAGATACCCACAAAGGAAAAGATGGAGAGCGAGTAGTCGGCCCAGGAATACTGTTTCAGCCCACTGTAGACGCCAATCGGTATGGCGATCAACACACTCACCAGAAGGCTCAGACTGGTCAGGACCAGAGTGTTCGCGAGTCTGTCCGGCAGAAGGCTAGCGACGGGTCGGCGGTAGAGGCGGGAATAGCCGAGATTGCCCTGCAGTACTTGCCCAACCCAGCGAAGGTATTGAATGTAGATGGGTTTGTCCAGGCCGTAGACGGCCTTCATGTGCTGGATCTCCTCGCTCGTAATGCTTGGATTGGCCAGGATCAGCTGATCGAAAGGGTCGCCGGGCGCCAGCTGCATCAAGCCGAAGACGATGATCGTGATGACCAGGAGGACCGGAAAGATCTGAAGGATCCGACCGAGGACGTAGCGAAGCACTTAGTGCTCCCTTCCATAAATACGATGATGTTTGTGGCGAACGCGACGGCGTCGAGGGCGCGAAGCGACGACGAGGCGATGTTTGGTATCGTAGAGGAGGAGCGATAAAGCCATCGGCCCGTCCCGGCGCCACCCGGAGGGCAGATGGGGGTTGTGGACGATCTCTGCGTTGGTCGTCGTCGAAGATGGCCAAGCATCGACTTCCTCCTCCTGCCTTGATCTCGCCTCACAAGCCCCATCTGCAAACATCATCGTATTTATGGAAGGGGGCACTAACCCCCTGCCTGATCGTCGGGCAGGATGTCCCACTGCTCTACGTTCCATCCGATCTCAGCGAAAGGATGTGGATCGTACCCCTGTAGGCTCTGCGCGACTGTGGCGACCCGAACGTGCCAATAGAGAGGGAGTGAGGGGAGCTCTTCCGCCCAGATTTCCTGTTGCTCCCTCAGGAGGGAATATCTCGCCTCCGGATCAACCGTCTTGACCGCCTGCTCGATCAGCTCGATGTTACGCCGCACCCTTCCCCAGGGAGACGTCTTCAACAGATGATCCAGGTTGTGCTCGTCCCTGGGCTTCCACAAGATGTTGGCATAGTGGGCATCCTGGGCCGCTATGACCCAGCGCCAGATGGCAACTCCTCCGGGAGGAAGGTTGTGCTTGGCCAAAGTCTCGGAAAACAGAAGGCGGGCCGACTGCGGAGAAATCTTCACCTCTATCCCGAGTTCCGACCATTGTGCTTGGATCACTTCGGACACCTGGGCCCTGAGCTTATCCCCGGCGATCGTCACCAGGGTCAGACTCAGGGGCTCGCCCCGCTCACTACGCAGCGACCCATCGGATGCACGTCTCCAACCGGATTTTGCCAGCAGTCGCAGTGCCTCCGCCGGATTGTACGCGTACTTCTTCACGTCGGGACTATAGGCGGGATGATAGGGGGCCAGCCAGGAATCTGCGGTTGGCTGTCGGCCCCGGAAGATAGCTTCGTTCATGCCGTCGCGGTCTATGGCGTGGAGCAACGCCTGCCGAACTCTCCGATCGTGCAAAGGAGGTCTGTTGATCTGGAGCGTGACGTGTTCTAGCCACATAGGGTTCAGGTAGGTCACTTCAAGCCCTGCGGTCTGGGTGAGGCTCTTCGTCTGATCCAGGGTCAGCCAGCCGTCGGTCAAATGTAGCTGGCGCGTTCTGACGTTGACGGCCAAGGTGTTCAGATCGGGGATGATACGAACCAGTACCCGGTCGATCTTTGGCGGTTCAGACAGGTTGTAGTTGGGGTTCCGTGTTAGCAGAATATGGCTGCCGGAGACCCACTCTTGCACCTGGAAGGGGCCATTGACCAAGGGCCTGACGCTGACCCGTTCATCGGCGATGAATCGCTCCCAGTAGGTACCGCCCTCGTTCTTGTGGTGGGTCCAGATCGGCCGATAGTAGTGTTCCGGTAGGAATATCACTCTTATGTCTGAGTCGGCGAAGGGCCAGATCGCAGAGTAGCGAACCTTGAGGGTGTAATCGTCCGGGGCGTCGACCCCGACGATAGGCACCAGATGGGTGGGTCCATACTCGTATTGAGGATCGGTCTTGAGCTCCCAGGCGAAAGTGGCATCCCCGGCCGTAATCTCCACCCCGTCTGCCCACTTCCTGCCTCGCCGCAGATGAAACGTGGCCTCCGATGTCCCGTTTTCCTCGTCAATCTTCCAGAGTCCGTTGTCGAGTGTAGGTAATTCTGTACACAGGGCACAACGTCCACGACCATCCGGACCCGGCTCCATCAGTCTGCGCCACATGAAGGACATGACGTCACCGGAGATTGCCAGATTGCCCATAATCCGGATCAGGGAATCTGGCTCCTGTGAGGTTCCTATTATCAAGGTCTTTCCGTCCGATTGGGGGAGAAGGACTGGATCCGTCGGAGAGCAAGCGCAGACAAGCGTAAACCCGAGCACACTGCCGAATCGCCGGATAGTGGAGGAAGAAGTCCTGGGTAGTTGGTCCCACATTCGCTGAAGGAGTGTAGCCTATTGTCGGGCGAGTTCGTAGTGGTCTGGATGGTGGAGAAAGTGTATTCTCTGACCTGAAACTCCATCGGCGAGGAAATCATGAAACCTTCGCGAGGACCATAGAAGAGGTAACCCCAGTTTCCTTCTCGAATGGGTAGCACCGTTGGGGGGCCACTAACCTGAAACTTGATGTGTGTTGCATTCACTTCGGCGTTCGCATGTTCGGTGTTCTGCGGTTTGTGATTTAGCCTTTTTCCTTGCTCTCGTAAGGTAACCGTTGGAAAGGCTGAACCGCAGAATATCGAACAAGCGAATTTCGAAGGCCGGAAGAAGCCAAAGAGGAGATCCTTTGACACTCAGTGTTCGTGCAGAAGTTTCTTTCTCGAAGGGGGCAGCACCGTTGGGGGCCACTGACCTGAAACTTGAAGCATTCTTCGGAGCGTCGGGCGGTCGGAATGCCGCCCCCGGACTGAGAAGATCTTCTAAAGTCCGACAGGGAAGGACACCCTCGTGACTCACTTGTTGGAAGTACGGAACCTGGCCGCCCACTTCTACACCCAAAGCGGCGTGGTCAAGGCCGTCAATTCCATCTCCTATGAGTTGGAAGAGGGAGACACCCTGGGCATCGTGGGGGAAAGCGGTTGTGGCAAGAGCGTAAGTGTACTCTGTCTACTGCGGCTGATTCCCGATCCTCCCGGCAAGATCGTGGACGGTGAGATCCTCTTCCAGGGCCGGGATCTTCTCAGGCTCTCCAACGAGGAGATGCGGCGAGTCAGATGGGCCGAGATCGCTATGATTTTCCAGGACCCGTTGACGGCGCTGAATCCAGTCCTGACGGTGGGTTTCCAGATCATCGAGCCCTTGAAACTCCACCAGCGGATGAGTACTGGTCAGGCCAAAGATCGCGCTGCCGAACTCCTGGACTTGGTGGGGATACCGAATTCGCGAGCTAGGTTAGACGACTATCCTCACCAGTTTTCAGGCGGGATGCGCCAGCGCGTCATGATTGCGATGGCACTGTCGTGCAATCCACGGCTGCTGATCGCGGATGAGCCGACGACGGCCCTCGACGTTACCATTCAGGCGCAGACGATCGACCTGGTTAAGCGTCTTCAGCAACAGTTGGGGATGGCAGTGATCTGGATTAGTCACGACCTGGGCGTTATCGCCGGTCTGGCCAAGAGGGTCATCGTGATGTACGCCGGTCATGTGATCGAGGAGGCGGGCGTAGAAGATTTGTACTCCAATCCCTCCCATCCGTACACCATAGGACTGCTGAGATCCATGCCTCATTTGAACCAGGAGAGGGACGCTAAACTGACCTCGATACCCGGTCAGCCCCCCAACCCTGTGGCCTTGGGTCCGGGTTGTCCGTTTGCCGTCCGCTGTAGCTATGCGGTCGAGAAGTGCGAACACGAGAACCCTCCCCTGGAGGTCATAGGCGAGGGGCATCGGGTAGCCTGTTGGGAAAAGGAAAAAGTGAAAGGAGACTGGCAGGGTGCCAGCTGAAACCTCAGAAGAGCCGCTGGTCCGAGTGGAAGGACTCAAGCAGCACTTTCCTATTACTCGCGGGATCTTGAGACGTCAGGTAGGAGCCGTCAAAGCGGTCGATGGCATCAGCTTCGAAATCTACCCTGGTGAGACACTGGGGATGGTAGGGGAAAGCGGCTGTGGCAAGTCTACGACCGGCCGAGCGATTCTGCAGCTGAATCGGCCGACGGCGGGTCGGGTATTCCTGGATGGGATCGAACTGGAACACCTGAAAGGCAAGAGGCTTCGGGAAATGCGGCGCCGAATGCAGATGATCTTTCAGGACCCCTACGCCTCCCTGAACCCCCGTATGACGATAGGCAGGATCATCGGTGAGCCCCTTCAGATCTTCAACCTGGTCTCCAGGAAGGAGAGGAAGGGAAGGGTCAAGGAGTTGATGGAACTGGTCGGCTTGAACCCTCAGTTTGCGGATCGCTATCCGCATGAGTTCTCAGGGGGGCAGCGGCAGCGAGTCGGCATCGCCCGTGCCCTGGCTCTGCAACCCGATTTCATCGTCTGCGACGAACCGATCTCGGCACTGGATGTGTCGATCCAGGCTCAGGTAGTTAATCTACTGGAGGAGCTGCAGGAGCGTTTCGGTCTGACCTATCTGTTCATCGCCCATGATCTAGCGATGGTGCGCCATATCAGCGATCGCGTCGCCGTCATGTATCTGGGAAAAATCGTGGAGCTGACGGATCAGGCCACGCTCTACTCGAATCCCCTTCACCCCTATACGCAGGCCCTGCTCTCCGCGATTCCCATTCCCGATCCCAAGATCGAGTCGCAGCGTCAGCGAACCATCCTCAAGGGCAGTCTGCCCAGTCCTTCAGACCCACCGAAGGGCTGCAACTTCAGCACCCGCTGCCCCATGGCTGTTGAGCACTGTCACGAGGTAGAACCTGAGCTCAGAGAAGTTGCCCCAGGGCACCAGGTCGCCTGTCATTTGGTTGAGTAAGGGAAAGTCAAAGGTCACAAGTCGCAGGTCTCAGGTTGACACCAACTGGCACTCTGATCCTGCCTGCCCGGTGATCGACGGTCTCTATTACCCGTTTTTGGTCATGTTCCGATGAAAGAGACCTGTGACCTGCGACCTGCGACTTCCCCATCTAAACGTACTGCAACCCGTTAACGACCGAAGCCACAATAGCGAGTATAGTCAAGACGATACAGACCAATGCCGCCGTCAGGTGATTGAGTCGCTCCGGCTGCATCGGGTCAAGCCACCGGGACGTCAGATATCCCCCTAGAAATCCCCCCGCATGAGCCCAATTGTCGATACTGGACATGATCAGTCCGAAGGCGAAGAGAATGATGGCATAGCTCTGGGCTTGCCTGCCGACGGCACTGGCGACACCTCGCCGACCCGCATAGATCAAAGCACCCAGTAGGCCAAATATCGGAGCCGAGGCACCAACGGTAAAACCGGCGCCGCGGAACGGTCCCGGAAGAAAGCCCAAGAAGCCTCCTGCCCAGGTGCTCAGTGAGAAGCCAATGATCGAGGACACCGTATAGATGATGACCATTCTGGCAGGACCGTAGATCTCGGCCGTAGTAGGAGCCAACTGACGTACCCACATCAGGTTGAACCCAATGTGGAGGAGACTTCCGTGAAGCCAGGCAGCGCTCAGGACGGTCCACCAGCGACCGAACTCAAAAACAGGGACTGCACCGCTGGAGCCAAAGAGGAAGAGCCCTGTCGGGCTCGGAGATAACATCGAAAAGATGCTCCCCATCCCAATGCCGGAGGGATCCACGGCCAGGGCCGCCACATACAGAAACACGCATCCCCAGGTAACCAGACCAAGGAACCCGAGGTCGTTACCTAGAGTCCGCAGCAAAGGGGCGAATCCCCAGAGCCCTGGATTTCTGGAGCCGCACTCGTAACACTCGGCATCATTGACGCCAACCAGGCGACCGCAAGAGCGGCAAACAACGGATCCGGTGGACTGTCGTTTCAACATGGGAAACCTGCAGGGGAATGTACCAGAAAAAGCAGAGGGTCTGTTACAAGAAACCTGGTCCCGGCCCTTGCCTTTGCCCGTGTCTTTGCCCTTGCCCGTTCGTGTTCCCACGATTGTCTCGCCCTTTGAGGGGAACAAAAGATGAAATCAGGGCACGGGCACAGGCAAGGGAGGAAACGCTAAAACAGGTACCGTGCGGTCCAGGGTACTAGCGGATCTGATCGACCTTGGCGGCCATGACGAAGTCACTCTCGGTGAGTCCGTCGATCTTGTGGGTCCAGAGGGTGAGTTCTACCTTTCCCCAGGCCAGGTAGATGTCGGGATGGTGATCTTCTTCCTCGGCCAGCGTTCCCACCTGGTTGGTGAAATCGAGCGCGGTCTTGAAGTCGGGGAATTGGACCAGCTTTTGAAGGTGGTGGTTGTCTATCACCGACCACCCCTCCAGCTGGTCCAGAAGAGGTTTGATTTCTTCAGCCGTCAGGGGCGGAATCCCACCCCTGCAGGGGATACACCGTTTCTGAGCCAACTGCGACATTGGACTAGACCAATCTCGAAGCCCTACCTAGCCAATGGTGAGATCGACCAGGTCGTTCTTCTTCTCTTTCTTGAGGACCATCTCCTCGTAGTATTCGCGCACCGCGGCGGCTTCCTTCGCTGCCTTCCGCTTCATCATCTTCTCATCTCGTGAGGTCTGGGGCAGCGTGGTCCGTTCCTTGACCCGATCGGCATCGTCCTTGCGAATCTTCAGGGAATGATCATAGGTTTGCAGGTCGGCATTGTTGCCACCGGCAAAGATCTCGTGGCGGCCGTTCTCCTTATACCAATCAGCCACGGTGGCATTCATGTGCATGTGCTCGATGATCTGGCGCCAGCCGTGCCCAGTGTTGTAGGCACAGAAGGAAATCTCACCTTGCTGAGTGGCGTAAGGGATGATGCACATCTCGGTGCGCCGGAAATCATAGTTGAAGAGGTCCTGGAACCACATTCCTGCAACAAAGAGGAAATTCCAGGGATCTTCCCGCCGCTTCTTACCGTCGCCGTAGTTCTTTCCCGACAGACCGAAACTCTTGTCGAATTTCTTCAGAACGTCGAGCAGGGTCAGCCGAGAGGGAGCCTTGAAGGGGCTGTAGTTCTTGAGGAGAGCGAGGCCCACCATGATGTTTGAGAACCGAGCCCCCCGGCCAGAGTCGGTGACCTTTCGCATATCACCCACGAGACCCGGAATATTGAGAAACTGCGGAACCGGAGCCCACTCCTTGGTCTCCTTGTCGATCATCATCGCCGTTCCCACACCGCAATTGGGATGGCAGCCGCAGCTGACCTGTCCCCATTCGGCGCTGGGTCCGTGGACCAGATCAGCGAAGTCGGCAAACGCACCCATCAGGGAAAGGGGAAACCAATCTCGGAGGGGTTCGGTCATGCCGGTCTGGTCCTTTACATCCTTTGCCAAGTGAGAGAGCGTGTAGCGTTGACGAAGACGACGCTCCTCCGTGATCTCCTCATCTCTTCCGGTGAAGGATACCGGCTGAAACGCGATGAAGGCGATCTTCTTGGGATTGTCCATGGCGAAGCGGACGATGGGACCTACCTGATCGTTGTTGACATCGTTGACCAGGGTAGTCACCAACACGATCTCGATTCCCGAGCTGTGCATGTTTTCTATTGCCCGCAGCTTGACGTCGAAAAGATTCCCTATGTGTCGGTGGCTGTTGGCGTCATTGCCGATTCCGTCGAACTGAAAATAGCAGTAGCGAAGACCGGACTCCGCGGCCTTCTTTGCGAAGTCAACGCTTTTGGCGAACTCGATGCCGTTGCTGGCGCACTGCACGCTGTTGTATCCAATCTTGCGGCAGTACTTGATGGCGCGGAAGAAATGCGGAGACAAAGTGGGTTCCCCGCCAGAGAACTGTACCGACATCTGCCGGCGTGGCTTGATCTGAAGAGCGTTGTCGAGAATCTCCTTGATCTCGTTCCATTCCAGCTCGTGGACGTAGCCGACTTGATTGGCGTCCATGAAACAGGGGTCACACATCATGTTGCAGCGGTTGGTGAGATCGACCGTGAGCACCGAACCCCGTCCATGCTGGATGGTGCTGGAGCCATGGTTGTGGAGAGTAGAGTCATTGTGCGACCGAATGTCACGTCCCGGAAAGTTGGCTTCGATCCAGCTCAAAAACTTGGAGTCGATGGCCATCAGGTCCTCGAACTTGCCATGCTGAGGACATTCCTTGATCATCCAGATCTCCCCATCGCGTTCCACGATGGTTGCCTTGATCTCGCCGACCTTCTCATTGATCAGAATCGTGTGATCGTCTTCGCCCTCGATAATCCTCTCTCGGGCCTCGACCACACACTTGGGGCAAAGCGAATCGGTCTGGCGTGGCCAGCCTAGCGTAGGTTTGGTCTTTTCCCAGGACTTCAACAATGGCTTGTCAGACCACTTGGGCGTAAAAGTCGGGCTGGGTCGGTAATTATTGAAAAACTGAATCACGTTGAAGCCAACGCCGGCTCCGAATGACACCGCCGAGTCAAGACACTTCCAAGCGGCATTTGCTGCAGTCAAATTGGGCATCGAGATATATCCTTTCTAAAAGGTCCAAGAGGCCGATCTGTGATAAACCCGTTTTGTGCTTAAACCGTTTACCTGACATTGCCTCGGGTCAATCCAAATCCAGTCAGGCTTATCTACATTGATCTAAAAAATTTACAAAACTCCCCTGTAAAAAACGTAGTATTCGTTCCGCAGCAGCTGCGGGTCAAGCGCAAGTGAACCATCCAGGTGGCAAAGTTCGCTCTTTCTGCCAAAAGTGATTCTGCGGCTGTGTCTCTCATCTGGACTAAAGGCGCCGGCAACGCGACTCGGATCATTCCTCGGACAGGCTCGTTGCCAAAGGTGCTACAATCGACAAGGAAGTGGCTGGAATGTTGGTCGCAATCATCTTCTGTCTCAGTCATCTTCTGTCTCAGTCATCTTTAGAGAGCCTGGAGGATAAGTCATGATCACTTTCACCGAATCCGCTAAAGAACATATTTTCAAAGCGTTACAGAAAAGTGAGGGCGAGAAGTCCTCGCTGCGGCTTGAGGCGAAGACAAACGGAACGGTGGAGTTTTCCTACAGCATGAAGTTGGTGACTCCAGACGAGAAGACGGCAGACGACGTCGTCTTCGACGGCGGTGGTTTCGATGTGTTCGTGGACCCCAAGAGTGCTGAGAACCTTGAAGGTGCGAGCGTAGACTACGAAGACAAGGTGATGCGCAGTGGCTTCAAGTTCCACAATCCGAATACGCCTGAGCTCCCAACCTTTGGTGATGGATCGCGACCCGACCTATCAGGTTCCGTGGCGGAGCGGGTGCAGCGACTGATCGATTCCGAAATCAATCCTTCCGTAGCGGCTCACGGCGGAGTAGTACACTTCACCGGCATGAAGGATGGGAAAGCGTACCTCAGCTTTGGCGGTGGTTGCCACGGTTGCGGAATGGTCGATGTCACGCTAAAGCAGGGTATTGAAGCCCGGATCAAGGAAGTGATTCCCGAAATAGAAGAAGTGGTCGATACCACGGATCATGCCGAGGGAGAGAATCCCTACTACGCCTCTTGACCCCTCCCGGAGTACTTCGGCAAGCAGCTTCGCCCGATTTTCGTGATTTTATAGCTGAACGCATTGATTCAGTGATCTCTAGGTCAAGGAAGCCAGAAGCGCAAACGAGGGTTTTGGAATCGGCAAGATCTTGCTATTTCCTCACTCTCCGGGAAGTGGTCCCTCCCTGCAACAATTCAGGTCATCCGTGGCTCTTTTCTTGTCTCAGATCAGATGCCCTCTTGGTGGCACATCTCTCAGGTCCCCAACCCCTCGCTCGCGCTTCAGGCTTCCATGGCTCGGGAAGTTTATTTCTCCAATGGGGCCAGCGCTTATGGTGGCCCCGCCAGGCTGAGACCTCATTTCGTTTGGTGATAAGTTCATCAGAAGGTTGCCCTCCCTGGTGGAGTTCTGATATATCTTTCGCTTCGCTGAGGTACTGAGAAAATGAAGAGAAAGATTTTGCCGATGGCCAGCTTGATGGCTGCGCTCGTTTTGTTGGGAAGCTGTGGAGAATCCAGCGCCTTGATCTCCATCCGGGGGGACAAGGCTGCCCACATCGGAACGGTTCCCTTTGAGGCACCCCTGTTTTATCAAAAGGGGACCGAAATGGTTGGCCCTGATGCCGAACTCGCAACTCGCATTGTTGCGAGCATCAAGTCCGCCCTTTCCGAACCCGGCAACAACCCTGAGGTCAGCCTGCGCTACATCACTCGCAGCTACTCCACTCTGATCCAGGCACTGGAGAATGAGGAGGCGCATTTTGTCCTCGGAGTCTTCGGCGTCAGCGAAAGCCGCAAAGAACGGGTCTCATTCTCTACGCCCTACTACACTTCCCAGCTGGCTCTGGCGATCAATCCGGTGCTGAATGATCTTCGCCCCGAACTTCTCAGGAACGTCACCATAGGTGTCCGCGAGGCAACGGTCGTTGAAGAAGTGGTCAAGCAGAAGTTCCCCAATGTCAAGATCGCTCCCTTCAAAACAGTGGATGATGCCGTGCTTGCCGTGAGGCGAGGCGAGGTCGACGGGATTATCGATGACCGCTACATGCTGGCCTACTCCCTGGATACTGTTCCGGGTGCGAAAGGACTCGAATTGGTGCCAGGCGATGCGGGTAAGGTGGAATGCGCCGTGGCCGTGTGGAAGGGTGATGAAGAGCTCCTGAAGATTGTCAATGACTCGATTGCGAAGGTCCAGAGTGAGGACCTCTACACACAATGGACGGCGGAACACGTTGGTGAGCGTTTGGCCCAGGTCGAAGAGCGGCACGCAGTGCGGATGAAGCAGGAGCTGGGTCCGCGGAACATCGAGATCCGGGTTAGCAAAGACGCGAATTACAATTTCGACATCTACAAGATGGCAAATCTCAGCTTCCAGCTGACCAACTCGAAAACGGATGAGAAGTCCCGCTCCTCGCGGATTCGATTTCGGCGCAAGGTGGGAAGTTGCAGCGCCACTATCATTCCTGGCAACTACACCCTCAGCCTCCCCAAGTTTGGGTTCAATCAGAAAATCGACATAACCAAGGACGATCCCGACAAGATAACATTTTCGATTCGCCTCAAGACCGGCGGACAGATCATCTTTCAAAAGAGTTAATGCGGGAGCCCGGCCAGGGCCCACTCCGCAGAATACCCTCCAGAAAATTCTCTCCTTCCGATGCGTTTTCTCCTTGACAATCCAGCCGGTTTTTAATGAAATTGAATTTCAATTTCATTAAAGGTTAAGGTAAGGTGGGAAAGGTCGCAGTCGGATGGGTGGGTGTTGGGAAGGCCAATCGCCTCGAGGTTGGAGGCAGAGCGGCTTGAGAGTGCTAGTGCCAGGGACGATTGGGTTCAGGACCTTGCAGGTCTGCGGACTGATCTGGGTCTGCCTGTTGGGAACTCTTCTGGCTCACTTTCTGACGCGGGAGGAAGCTCTTTCCGCCGTTTTTCCGGGAGCTCAGATCAAGTCTGAGCGGGTCTTCTTGACCGAGGAGCAGCAATCCAAGGTCGCAGCCCTGTCGGAAGGCAAGGTGCCCAGCGCTTTGATCGTCCGCTACACCGCTCGAAAGGAGGGAGGAGTCGTGGGTCGCGCCTACGTCGATACGCACGTGGTCCGGACGAAGAGAGAAAGCCTATTGATTTGTCTGAACGAGCGGGGCGATTTGCGGCGGATCGAGGTCACGGCCTTCCACGAGCCTCCAGAGTATCTCGCTCCTCCGGCTTGGTATGCCCAGTACCAGGGACGAAAGCTGGACAAGGACCTCACGCTCCAGCGTGCTATCCGTCCGATTGCCGGCGCGACGTTGACAGCTCGGGCGACCAATGAAGCCGTGCGTAGGGTCTTAGCCATCGATCGAGCTTTGGAGGCGATCCGGTGAGCCGCTGGGAATCGTGGTCCTTTCATATCTTGACCGGTTTGGTCTCGGTGACGGGCATCGTTTTCTTCGTCATGAAATACATGATGGTGACGGAAGATCCTTTCGCCCTGATCAACCATCCCCTGCAGCCGGCCATGTTCGACATCCACATCCTGGCCGCTCCTTTCCTTATCCTGGTGTTGGGAATCATGTATTCCTCCCACGTCAGCGAGAAGCTCGGAACTGGCAAAAAGGCCAACCGTCGTAGCGGCATCGCCATGCTCCTTAGTCTGCTCCCGATGATTCTCTCGGGTTATCTCCTCCAGGTAAGCACCAGCGCCTTCCTTTCTAAGCTGATTCTGGTTGTCCATGTAGTCAGCGGGCTGGCCTTTGCGGGCACCTACGCGTTCCACCAGTGGAAGAGCGTCCGGTTGTTGCGTGCTCAGAGTCGAAAAAGACAGATGCCGCGTCTGGCAGCCTAGTGAGCCATCTCCCGTTTCGATTTTCCTTCACCCTGCCGTCGAGCAGATCGCGTTCCAGCTGGATTTTGTCGCTCTTGCTGCTGATTTCCCTGCCCATCTGGCCGCTGAATGCTGAGGTTCGGGTCGCCCCGATCCCATTGACCCGTCAGGTCTACCTGATGGGAACGGTCTGTACCCTGACCTCCTTTAGCCAGGAGCGGGAAGCTGGGATCGAACGGTTCGAGGAGTATGTGCGGATCCTGGAGCAGGCGGAGCAGGAGTTGAGTACCTGGATCGGTGAAAGTATTCTAAGTCGCCTGAATCGCCATCCTCTTCGTACCTCTTTTCAGCTGAGCAAATCCCTGTGCCCCCTTTTTCGCCAGGTGGTCGACTGGAATCGAAGAACAGGGTCTGCCTTCGATCCTGCGGTGGGCTCCTTGATGGAGCTCAGAGAGCTGTCTGCCGACCGGGAATCCAGCGGTGAGATCTTTCGGGAGGCTCGGGAGGCTTCCGGAATGAGGCATCTGCAGTTCGACGCATCAAGCTGTCAAGTGATGCGGCTGCGAGACGTCAGGCTGGACCCGGGCGCTTTCGGCAAAGGCGAGGCCCTGGATCGGGTTCTCCGGCACGCCCGCAGCGAGGGTCACGGAGCCTGGCTGATCGACTTCGGAGGGCAGTTGCTGGTGCAGGGTACCCCTCCCGAGCAGAGTGCTTGGAGCGTCCACCTGGCCCACCCTACTGACCGCTCCCGGCCTTTCCTGAACTTGAGACTCAGCTCCGGCTCGCTTGCAACCAGCGGAGGCTCGGAAAGAGACCTGATTGTCGAAAACAAACGAATCGGACACATACTCGACCCGCGAAACGGTCTGCCCGTCTCCTTTCCTGGGTCGGTGACGGTGTGGCATCCTACCGCGCTAGCCGCGGACATTCTCTCCACGACGCTCTATGTGATGGGTCCCGAAGCCGGTCTCGATTGGGCTGAATCCCGTGAGATAGCTGCCTGCTTCCTGCTCCCCAGCGCGGACTCTGTCGCCGGCCCCTCTGTCACCATTCGGGCAACCACCGCCTTCAATCAGCGCTTCTTCTGACGCCTATGGCAGGCGGCGAGGCTCAAGGTGAGGGATGAGGTCAGCACAGTTGGGGTCGGACTAAGCTGAAACTTGAATAGTGAGCAGTGGTGAAGTGATCAGTGAACAGTACCGGAAAACAGCTACAGCCAACAGAGCCGCGAACGACTTGACTCGTTAGCAGTATGCCCCACGTTTCGAGGAGAGAGCTGGACAACAGCAGAATCTCGCAGAGCCCCAACCCCTCGCTTGCGCTTCAGGCTTCCATGGCTCGAGTAGTTTCTTTCCTGTACGATCCAGCGCAGCCGGGGGCCGGGCTAACCTGAAACTTCATTTAGCTGTTCCTGAGGCACAAGCGTGTAACCCATTGATTGCGCGATCTTTAACGCATACTTGAGGCGCTCTTCCTGGTATTTGGCTTCGTAGGCGGCCACTCCCTGTTCCACGTACTGTTGTCCATGGCGAAGAGCTCGATAGAGGTGCTCAGCCAGCTTTCGGGTGGTGGCTGTGATGGCGATGCCGTATTCTTTGCGGGCAGACTTCCTTCGAAAGAAGGCCCCCAGATAAGCCTGTGAGCGCTTCAGCGACAAAGCCGCCATACGCAGGGATCTTGCGATCCGGTGGGAACCGACTCCTCGGTCTTTCTTCTTGCTTTTCTTGTGGGCCGAGACCTCCAAGGGCTTGCTAATGCGCAGCCAGGAGACCCAATGCTTGCTGCTGGGGAAGCAGTGGATGTTCCAACCGACCTCGGTCATCACGATCAATGCCACTTCCACACTGACTCCCGGGATGAGCGTCAGGTCGATCCCGCTGAAGCGCCACAGCGCCGTGCGCAAGGGCTGTTCGGCACGACGGATCAGGTCCTTTTCCTTTCGGAGATTGGGAGGGGCCGGTACCGGCTTGTTTTCTCTTTCCACAGGCGTGAGCTCGTTGAGCCGTTGGAGGATGTGCCGCTGGTATTGGTCCAGCTGCTGTTGCAAAAACTCATACTGCTCCAGCTGTCTTTCGAGCGTGAAAAGATGTTCCGGCATCCAGGTCCCTTCCAGATGCTGGGCAATCTGCTGGACGCTGTTCTTGCAGCGTCGGTCCCGCAACTGGGCCAACTGAGCCGGGTCTCTTTCGCCTTGGACAATGGCGCGCAGAATCGACATTCCCGTGACGCCTGTGAGATCCGTTACCGCATGGTGAATCTTGGCATTCATCGAGTCCAGAGCCTTTTGCATCCTCTGAACCACGCGTCCCATCTCCTCTTTGAGGTTACTGCGCTCGCGCACGATCGTGCGTAATTCCCGAGTCGGGCCCGTCGGGCGAAAACATCCGGTCAGCAGCCCGCAACTGTGCAATTTCTGGATCCATTGGCAGTCCCGGTTGTCGGTCTTGCAGCGTCCCGGCACTCGCTTGAGCTGTCGCGCATCGACCAGCAGCACTTCCAGCCCCCGCTCTTCCAACAGGTCGTACAGCGCCACCCAATACAGCCCCGTACTCTCCATGGCCACCGTCTGGACGCCTTCCTGCTGGAGCCAATCGGCCAACGCCTTCAGTTCGACCGTCGTCGTTGCGAACTGCCGAACGTTGGCCTGCTCGGCTTCCCTTTGCGGACAGCAGACCCAGTGCTCGCGGCTGCCCAAGTCGATTCCGGCGGCATCCGCACGAACCAGGGGCAGACCCGGCCTGTAGGCTTTCTTCTTGCTCTTTTTCTTCATGGTATGCTCCACTCCTTGATCAAGGGAGCCGTGGCCCGAGGTGGCATCGGATTAGAACTCTAACCTGCGGGATGGTCCCCTTGCGGGGCCTCACCAATGAACGATCGTCGACTCGGGACCAAACTAACCTGCGAGCTCGTTGGCATCATTGTTCAGCACGGTCTTAACTGCCACGGCTCCCTTAAGCCCGCTAGCATAGTGCACAAGTTTCTTTCCTTACGATCCGGCGGTCTGCAGCCGGGGGCGGCGCTAACCTGAAACTTGATTTGATTGTTCCTGAGGCACAAGAGTGTAAAGCCTTGATTCAACTAACCTTACTGATCATCAGGGGCAATTTCCCTGAAAACGAGCTACGTGGGAGTCTGCTCCTAAGCCGAACTTCATTTGGCAACGTGGCGGTGGCCTCCGTGCCGCAGTGTTCTTTCCTTCGAGCCGTTGGCTCGACGGACGGCGCGTGCCGGGCACGCGCACTGACTAGGAGGGTGAAAGTCCCCCCGCCAACCAGATGGAGGTGAAGGTTAGGGAAGCACAAGGGCGTCATCGTGAGGTGGGGTCTGAAGGAAGTGTGGAACAAACGTACGAGCCGACGAACAGGAACTGGATAGGAAGGCGCCAAGGTCGGACGAGTCAGCGCCTGATGACGAAGTCCATATCCATCAAGGTCCGGAAGCGTAAATCCAGCGGTTGTGTACAGAAAGCCAGTGCGCTTACCCCGGGAGGCCTGGGCGGTTGTCCCTTGAAGGACCGGTGGGATCGAAAGGTTCCATAGCGCCGCCCAGGAGTCCGCAGAGGGCATAGTAGGTGGGGGATCCACTGAAGGCCCGAACGGTAGGGAGAGGTCAGTAGGTGTCGAATCTTAGGGGTGATGGGGAAAGGCAGCGAAGTCCGGAGCGGACCTCAAACCGGGAAGCCGAGGTGCAGCCTCGGGGACCTGGGGAGACGGCTGATTCACTCGTAGCGAGACGGCGAACCGAAAGTCCGATGTTTGGTGAGCAGCTGATGGAGGAGATATGCCAGAGAAGTAATCTGAAAGCGGCGTTGAAACGAGTCCGAGCCAACGGAGGCAGTCCGGGAGTGGACGGGATGACCGTCGAGCAGCTGCCAGGCCACCTGCAGGCGAACTGGCTGTCGATCAAGGAACAGCTGCTGACGGGGAAGTATCAACCGCGGCCGATTAAAGGGGTGGAGATTCCGAAACCGGGAAGCAAAGGCAAGCGCAACCTCGGGATACCGTGCGTGATCGATCGATTGATCGAACAAGCGATGCTGCAAGTGTTGCAACGCAAGTGGGATCGCAGGTTCTCGGAGTCGAGCTATGGCTTTCGACCGGGGCGTAGCGCTCACCAGGCACGGGCCCGTGCCCAAGAATACGTCCAGTCTGGCTACGGCTATGTGGTGGACCTCGATCTGGAAAAGTTTTTCGATCGAGTCAACCACGATCGGCTGATGAGCCGGCTGGCGCAAGAGATTGGGGACAAGCGGGTGTGGAAGCTGATCCGGGCGTACTTAAACGCGGGGATCTTGCAGAACGGACTGGTGAGTGTGCCGAAGGAAGGGACGCCGCAAGGCAGCCCGCTGTCGCCCTTTCTCTCGAACGTGGTGTTGGATGAACTGGATCAGGAACTGGAGCACCGCGGTCACCGTTTTGTCCGCTACGCCGCCGACTGCAACATCTATGTGCGGACTCAGCGGGCGGGGGAGCGGGTGATGGCAAGCGTGAGCCGATTCGTGAGCCGGCGTCTGAAACTGCGGGTGAATCGGGAGAAGAGCGCGGTCGATGTGCCCCAGAAGCGGAAGTTCTTGGGTTTCACGTTCACGGGAGGTCGATTGCCCAACCGGCGCAAGATCGCGCCGGAGTCGATCCAGCGATTCCGGATCCGAGTGCGTCGGTTGACCCGGCGTAGCGGGGGAATTAGCTTGGAGGAACGCGTGCAGCAGTTGTCCCGCTACCTTCGGGGCTGGAAGGGCTACTATGGGTATTGCGAGGCCTCCTGGGTTCTGTGCGAGCTGGACCGCTGGATTCGTCGGCGTCTTCGCTGCGTCCAAGGGAAGCAGTGGAAGGGGCCCCGTCGGCGTCGGGCGGAATTGATTCGCCTCGGTGTGCGCCCGGACTTGGCTCAGGCGACCGCTTGGAGCAGCAAAGGTCCGTGGCTCCTCAGTCACACGGCTGGGGTCCAGATGGCGCTCACGAATGAGTACTTCGATCGGCTCGGTCTCCCTCGGTTAGAGACTCATCGGCACATTCAACCCTAGCGAACCGCCATGGTACGGACCCGTATGCCTGGTGGTGTGGGAGGGGAAGGCCTGTGAGGGCCTCCCCTATCCCGAGGGCCAGGAGACCACCGCCACGTCCCTCGCCTGAAGTTTCTTTCTCGAATCTGGTTATGCACTTAACTCCGGAAAAAGTCACCACCACCTAGTAAAAAAGGTGAGAGACAGGAGGTGAGTGGATGTACGAAAAGATGAATTTGTTGGAGTTTCAAGAGCGTTTTGCCACAGAAGAAGCTTGTCTGAGTTACCTGATGCAGAAACGCTGGCCGGAAGGATTTGTCTGTCCCCGTTGTGGGGGTCAAGGAGGCTACTGGTTGCAGCACCGGCGATTGATGGAGTGTCGCCAATGCCGGTATCAGGCTTCTTCCACCGCCGGGACGATTTTCCACAAGACGCGGGTGCCCCTGAGATATTGGTTTTGGACCATCTTCTTGATGAGCCGTTGCAAAGCGGGCTACTCGATGAAGGGACTGCAGAAGCTGCTGGGAATCGGAAGCTATCGGACGGTCTGGATGATGGGACATAAGATCCGACAAGCCATGGCCAAACGTAATGACTGCTACCAATTAAGTCACCTGGTGGAGCTGGATGACTCTTTCTTTGGAGGCCGACGACGAGGGAGAAATCGTCGGGGTCGCAAGCGAGGACGAGGGACCGAAGGCAAGGCCAAAGTTCTGGCCGCGGTGGAGATAACGAAAGCCGGGGGGCCGAGGTTTCTAAGTCTGGATGTGGTCGATGACATAACCAGCGACAATGTGAAGCGGGTCGCCTGGGCGAGGATCGACCCCGGAGCTCAGATCCGAAGCGACGCCTATCACGCGTTTGTCGGTTTAGCTCAAGCCGGCTACCAGCATGAACGCGTCCGGCTCGAGTGGGTGGGGATGGGTTTTGAACAGTTCCCATGGGTTCACACCCTCATTTCCAACTGCAAGACTCAGCTCCAAGGGACTCAGAAAGCGGTCAGCCTCAAGCACCTTCAACGTTACCTGGCTGAGTTTTGTTACCGTTTCAATCGTCGTTTCTGGGAATCCGAGCTCTTCGACCGTCTCCTGACAGCCTGTTCGCTCTATCCCACCGTCACCTATCCGGAGTTAAGTGCATAACCAGATTCTCGAATGGGACAGCACCGCTGGGGGGGCACTGATCTGAAACTCGCGACCTCTGTCACGGAGCGGAGATGTTCAGTTTGCCGGTTCCGATATTCCCGACCGAGTCCACTACGCGGACCGTGAGAACATGCTCACCCGAACTCAGGTCCGGTAGCTTGAGCTCGAAGCGTTCCAAGGTGCCGTCGGCGATACCATCCTCGGGGAAGAGAATCCTCCAGTCGTCGGCATCCACGGAATACTCGACCTGGTGAATGGTACTTGATCGCGTGCTGGCCTCGAATCTGACGGGGCCCGGGCTATGTCCCGAGGTGGACTGCCACTTTACGCGGGGAGAAGAGTTGGCGATGACGAAGGGCTTGCTGATCAACTCGTTTTCGAGCACCTGATCATCCGGGTTGCTGGGACGATCCGAGGCAACCACCCTGACAACATAGGTGCCGTCGGGAAAGCTCACTCCATCCAGGGTATGGTGTTTTTGTTCCAGATCCTTTTCCAGCGGTTTCCACCTGGTTTCGCCGGCACCTCGGTAATAAAGGGAGTAGACTAGGTCATCGCGATTCGCATCGCGAGCCGTCCAGGAAATACTCTGTGCTCCAGGCACGTAGACTCTTCGGGGTGGGGTTGTGGTGGTGGCTTTGCCCAGTGACCTGATCTCGCTGGGCATGGAGCGAAGGTGAGCTCCCTCGGGGCCTCCGGGCGTAACGCCCCCGGGGTTACTGGAGGAGGGATACTGAACGAAGGCGGCCCCCGGCGGATGCAGCGTAATGGAGGTCACCTGGGGCGCCATGTTCCGCTGGATGTAGCTCACGCTCACCAGATCTACGGCATTCAGACCGGAAATGACGGCCGCCGCTCGGCCTTGCTCGGGAAACTCGATCTTCCACTGTAGATACCGGGCATGTGGACTCCTGATATAGCTGCCCTTGGGCTCCTCGTAGGGCCCCTCCCATTCAGTCCAGGTCTGATCAGCCGTATCCGTGTTCCCCGACCGGCTGAACAGACGAACCCCAACTGTCGCGGGTTCGCGCAACTCCCAGGCGATTGTGCCCCAGGAGGCCAGCATCGCGGCGTCCAGCACCTTGGACTCGTAGATGCCCTTGGTGGCTGGTTTGGTCTGAAGCTCAAAAACCTTACCCAGGTTACTGCTGGCAGCGTAGAGTCGACCCCGATGCTCCAGAAGACGGGTGATCTGCTCCTCATCACATTCGACCAGAAGGGTGGCGAACCGGCGCGGGCTGATGGATAGAATACGACCCTTGTTTCCGGTCGCGACGAGAAGCGTGCCGTCGCTCCGGACCAGGAGATCGAAGCCCAGCTCATCATTCGAGCTGTACAAGGTGTCGACCAGATTCTCCTTGTCGATACGGTAGACTTCCAACTTCCCGCCTTTTTCCGTGCCTGAGACCTTGACCGTTCGACGCGAATTCTCCTTTGCTTCAGTGGAGGACGTTGGTTTCTTCTCTTCAGTGGTGGCAGGCGTGGCCTGCATGGGGTGAGTCCCCAAGCCTCCCAGTGCGGCCGCATAGATGTTGCCGTAGCGATCAACGGTGATGGCCTTGATCTCTTCCAGGGGAGAGTCGTAGAGAACGAAGGGAGAGCCCTGAGGCGAAATCCTCAAAAGCAAGGCTCGGGAAGCCGTTCCTGCTAGCAGGTTGCCGTCGAGGTCCCAGGCCAGACTCACGATGTGGGTTGCGGCACTGTCGTAGAAAATGTCGCCCTTGCCTGCGGGCGTTACCTTGTAGATGACGCCTCTGGGTCCAGTGGCTACGAAAACATTGTCCTGAGCGTCGACGGCCAGCGCCCAGGTATACTTCTCGTCGGGATCGAAGAAGGTCTCAGGTTTGCCTCCTTGGCCGATGCGGTAGACCTTGCCATCGGGCCCGGTGCCGGCATAGAGGCGATTGCTGGAGTCAACCGCCAGGGCAAAGACACCAGGCTCCTCTAGCTTGGCCCACTCGTTGCTCTCACCGGCCGAATTCACACGGAAGATCTTCCCCCCGTTTCCCGTTCCCAGGTAGAGACTGCCTCCGCGGTCTAGAACCGCTGAATAGACGAATGCCTCCTTAGTGTCGGCAACAACGTCGAAGGCGGGTGCCAGGATCAATTTCCCATCACTGGTGACCGACACACCCCGAAGTTTCCCCTCCAGGAACTCGGCGCGTGTTGCCGCGATCCACTTGCGTGGATGAGTTGCGAAGAGCGAGACCACCACGACACAGAGGAGAACGAGTACCGGGATCAGACTAAGCGTCACTTTTTTCATGGGAATATTGGGGAATATGAGTAAGAAATGGGTCCGGTCAGAGGGAGTTCCACTGCAGAAGTTCTAACTCTTCACCATTACCTCAATGACCTTGTGACCCTCGAGAACGTATTCCGTGGCGGGCAACTCGTGTTCCACGTAGACGGCTACGCCGACGGAATGGACGTCGCCCGAGGTCTTCTTCGAAGTATAGAGCGCAATCAGAGAGGGAGGCAGATCCGGCATCCCTTCGCCACCGACGATGGTCCCCTGCCGCTCGCGGAAAATCCGGATGTACAACCGGTCGTTTTTCTTCAGGTTGTTGATGGCCTTGATGAGTTGACTTAGATTCTTTGGTACGTATCGTTGCCTGTCTGACTCGACGTCTGCCTTGGTCAAGGAGACGCCATCTCCCACCACGATCTTTAGAGGACCCGGCATGATATCCTCAGGTATCTTCACCGGGTACTTCTCAGACATGGTCTCGCCATTCGGCTTACGCAGGAAGACGGTCAGGTTTATTTCCTCGCCGGGACGGGCTTCCAGCTTGTCCTGCCAGACCTTCTCCAGGCGTGCCTTCTTCGCCTTCTCCTGCGCTTTGACTTCTATATCGATGCCCTGCATTTTCAGATTATCGAATCCACTATTCAGCAGGAAATTGACGGGGGAAGCCGCCGCTACCGCGGCAAGCACTGAGGTGCTGGTGACATCCGAAACGCTGTTCTCAAACTCGACGTCGGGCTGTCCCTTGACGGAAATGGTGCATTTGACCTGTAGCGTTTGATCGCCAATCGCTCTTTCGGATGCCAGGATGCTGTTGTACACCGTCAGGGTCAGAAGAAAGGGAGTCAGGAAGGTGTCCATCACGGCTTCATACCTGAATTCCTTCTCTTCGTTACGACTGGTGCGCAGCTTCAATCGGATCGGAATCAGCTCCGGTTCTTCTCCACTGATGCCCATGATGCCGGTGGCCCGATCCTGCCGGATACTTCCCACGAAGCCGGTGGTCGCAGAGACCTTCTGGCTGGTATCCAGATGGGGAATGATGGTCAGGACGGCCGCGCTGCTGAGCGGCATGTCTGTATATCCCATGCCCATGAACGGGTGGCCAAAGGCGTAGATCTTCCTGCCGCTGACGTGGGTTACGGTGCCACTGGCGCTAAGGTTCACGTCCCCCCGCACCAGCTGAACGCTTATCGTAGACCCTGGTTCCAAAGGAGTGGCATCGTAATGGTTGGAGTGAGGCGTACCGATTCCACGCACCGGCACCAGCCCCATGCTTTGAAAAGCCTCTTCAAAGTACCGAATTGCTCCGGGAGTAAAGCCAGAAACGTTCAGAGGAGTGCCAATCGGTTTCAGTCTACCCGCCACGGGGGTCGACGACGCAGACATTGCGAGACCACCTTGACCCATGGGTGAGCGAGGCAGAAGCGCAGAGAGTTGGGTATGGGCCGGTTTCAGGAGATCCTCAGCGTTTCTGCTGCCTGAAGGTTTCACCGCAAAGGGAGGGGCCTCCTTGAAGACGTCGACCATTTCGTGAATGGGAGTGACGCCGGCGATTGGCTCTCGGGCCCAGGGAAACGCATAGGCTACGGCTCCTACCAACTTCTCATCTATATAGATGGGACTGCCGCTCATCCCGGCAAAGATCCCGGTCCGTTTCAGCTGCTCTCCGGATACCCGGATCAGGATCAGATTCTGCTTGGGACCCCAGTTCTCGAGCACGCCCAGGACTTCAAAGTCGAAGTTCTCGACCTTGGTGCCCTCAAAGATGGTTCGACCATATCCTTTTTGGCCGGGCTTCAACTGCTCCAGCGGATAGAATCCAGGAGTCTGTCCCGCCAGGATGGCAGTGAAGGCCGTGCCCAGCGCTACTTTTAAAGCAAAAGAGGCGAAGTGATTTCTGAAGCGCGATGGGGTGTGGCCAGGGGGGGGGTGGCCAGGGACGGTTCGAACTTGTCTTTGATTCATTCTAGAATCTGGTTATGCACTTAACTCCGGAAAAAGTCACCACCACCTAGTAAAAAAGGTGAGAGACAGGAGGTGAGTGGATGTACGAAAAGATGAATTTGTTGGAGTTTCAAGAGCGTTTTGCCACAGAAGAAGCTTGTCTGAGTTACCTGATGCAGAAACGCTGGCCGGAAGGATTTGTCTGTCCCCGTTGTGGGGGTCAAGGAGGCTACTGGTTGCAGCACCGGCGATTGATGGAGTGTCGCCAATGCCGGTATCAGGCTTCTTCCACCGCCGGGACGATTTTCCACAAGACGCGGGTGCCCCTGAGATATTGGTTTTGGACCATCTTCTTGATGAGCCGTTGCAAAGCGGGCTACTCGATGAAGGGACTGCAGAAGCTGCTGGGAATCGGAAGCTATCGGACGGTCTGGATGATGGGACATAAGATCCGACAAGCCATGGCCAAACGTAATGACTGCTACCAATTAAGTCACCTGGTGGAGCTGGATGACTCTTTCTTTGGAGGCCGACGACGAGGGAGAAATCGTCGGGGTCGCAAGCGAGGACGAGGGACCGAAGGCAAGGCCAAAGTTCTGGCCGCGGTGGAGATAACGAAAGCCGGGGGGCCGAGGTTTCTAAGTCTGGATGTGGTCGATGACATAACCAGCGACAATGTGAAGCGGGTCGCCTGGGCGAGGATCGACCCCGGAGCTCAGATCCGAAGCGACGCCTATCACGCGTTTGTCGGTTTAGCTCAAGCCGGCTACCAGCATGAACGCGTCCGGCTCGAGTGGGTGGGGATGGGTTTTGAACAGTTCCCATGGGTTCACACCCTCATTTCCAACTGCAAGACTCAGCTCCAAGGGACTCAGAAAGCGGTCAGCCTCAAGCACCTTCAACGTTACCTGGCTGAGTTTTGTTACCGTTTCAATCGTCGTTTCTGGGAATCCGAGCTCTTCGACCGTCTCCTGACAGCCTGTTCGCTCTATCCCACCGTCACCTATCCGGAGTTAAGTGCATAACCAGATTCTAGAATAGAGTCTTGTTGTCCAGTGTCTCCGACCCCCGGGGAGCCCCGCCCACGGCCCCCTGAGTGACTCTTCTCCCGCTGCTCTGGACTGAATCTCGTGCCGAGCGAGACGTTGAGGATTTGTCAGTGCCGAATGTCATCATAACACACATTTTTTGCGGGAGAAGTGACCGAAGAACATGCTGCATTTAGAGTCTCTCGAGCTCCTCGGATTCAAGTCATTCGCTGAGAAGACAAGGGTCGTCTTCGACAAGGGGACGACTGTCGTCATCGGGCCCAACGGCTGCGGAAAATCCAACCTCGCAGACGCTATCGGGTGGGCGCTAGGCGTCCAGGGTGCTCGAAGTCTGCGCGGCCAGAGAATGGACGACGTGATTTTCGGCGGCACCCGGAAGCGCAAGCCCTCGGGCTTCGTCGAAGTCGTCCTCAGCCTATCTCGAAGTGGTGAAGGACCAATTTCGGTCCAGGGAGTCGAACTGAAGGGCGAGAACCTCGAGATTGGACGGAAACTCTACCGCTCCGGCGAGAGCGTTTACCGGATCAATCAGAGGCGCTGTCGGCTTCGCGACATCCAGGACCTCCTGGAGCAATCAGGGTTGGGATTCGCCTCCTATGCTCTGATCGCCCAGGGTCGCATGGACTATTTTCTCAACGCCAATTCGTTGGAGAGGCGCACCACTATCGAATCAGCGGCCTCCATCAGCGGCTACAAGTCCAGACGCCGCAGCGCCGAGCTGAAACTCGAATCGGCGCGGCAGAACCTGCTCCGCGTCAACGACATTCTGACAGAAGTGGAGCGCCAGCTGCGCTCGCTCAAGCGCCAGGCGGCAAAGGCTCGCCGCTATCGTAATCTCAAGGACGAGTTCCGCCAGATCCAGCGAGCCCGCTTCGCCCTGGAAGGACGAGAAGTGAGCGCACGGCTGGAACTTTTTCAGCAGGAATTGGAGGGGTTGGGCACGACAGGAGAAGATCTGGGTCGCAAACTCATCGCCTGCGAAGAGGCCTATCGGCAGAGCAAGGGGAGCCGCGATCGAATCGAATCTGTTTTCTCCCAGCAGCGCGAGCGACGCACCGAACTGCGGCTCGAGTTGGAGCGCATTCAGGATTCCATCGGCTACAACCAGCGGCAGTCTGAATCGACAGAGAATTATCGAAAGAACCAGATCAAGGACCAGCAGGAGATCGATCAAGAAGTCCGGAAAATAAATACCGACCTGGATCAGTTTCGAGCCCAGAGGAAACTCCTGGAGGAGGATTCGGGGCGAGCCGAATCCACAATGCGCGATCAGCAGGAACGGGCAGAGCGCTTCAAGACGGCAGTCCAGGCGGCGGAGACCCAGACCGAGAATTCTCGCGCACAGCAGCTTCAGCTTTCAGCCGAACTCGCCAATCACGCGAACCTTCAAGAGCAGATCTCACAGCGATTGATGGCCAGCGAAGCCCGGCTGAAGCGGTTGACTGCGGAACAGGTCGGTCACCGGAACAAGCGGGATGCGAGTCTGGCCAAGCTGACTGAACATCGCAAAGCGACTCAAAGTGCTCGTAAGGCGATCGAGCAACAACGAACGGAATTGGAGGAGGCGGAAGCTGAAAAGGCGGAGTTGGAGCATAGGCTGGAGCTTTTGAAGTTCGAGACGGTCGAGGCCCAGAACCGGGTGATCAAACGGCAGGAGCGGCTTCAGTCCCTGCAGGAACTGGAATTGAGCCACTCCCAATACAGCGAGGGTGTGCGGAACTTCTTGCGACACCTGAAGAAGAGCGGCAGCATCCGCGTCAACGGAACTCTCGCCGATTTTGTCGAGGCCAGTCCCGAGTTCGAACGCCTGGTTGAACAGTTCTTGAACCAGGAACTGGAATACGTCCTGGTGGATTCTCTTGACGACGCCGTTCATGGGGTTTCCGAGTTGAAGACGCTGCAGGGCGGCAGGTGTACCTTTCTCAGCCTCAGCGCCAACGGATTTGATCAGGGAGGTTCCCGGAAGGAGGATCTGCTCCTGAACGAAAAGGGCGTTCTGGGTACCCTCTCTGAGCTGCTCGGCATGAGGCCCGAGATCGAGCAGGCCTTCGTCAGAGCTCTTCCGGACCAGGCCGCCGCTGTGGTTGTTTCAGATCTCGAGAGCGCCTTCGAAGTAGCCCACCGCCACCCCGATCGGACCTACCTCACGATGCAAGGAGAAGCCCTCACCCCTCGAGGACTTTTATCCGTGAGTTCCTCAGCTCCGGGTTCGGGAGGGTTGCTCGCACTAAAGAGGGAGGCGAAGGGCCTGGAGGAAAAGTTGGTTCAGGATCAGGCCCAGCTCAGCGCTCTGCTGAAGCAGGAACAGGATCTGACTGCCCATCTCGAGAAGCAGGCCGAGAGTTGCCTGAAACTCCAGGAAGCGTTGCACGGTCTGGAGAAGGACATCATCCGTTTAGTCCACGAGGAAGGGCAGTGGGAGCGCGACCAGCGGCTCCATGAAGAAGCCCTGACAGCCGTGGCCGAAGCCAAAGACAGTCTGCTCGAGGAGCGAACCCAGGACAGTGACAAGCTGGAAGCAATAGAGGAATCTCTGAAGCGCAAGAACTCGGCTCAAGTCGAGGCCGAGCAGACCCTTGCCGAAGCCCAGGAGTCACTGGGCCAACTCCGGGAAGCGCTGTCCGAAGCACAGGAACACCTTCACCTCGGCTCGACGGAGTCTAGAGTCCTGGAGGCGCGAACCCGCGCTCTGGGCCAGACCATTGAACGGGCGGAGCTGCAGCGACAGGGGCTGGAGGCTCGAAAGGTCAATGGAGCAGCCGTCCGGGCTGAGACTGAAGAGCGACTGACCTTTCTCGCTCAGGAATCGAAGGAGTTGGAGGCTAATCTACAGACCATCCGCGAGGAGTCGAGGCAGATGGAGGGCTCCCTCGGGGTTCAGCAGAAGGAATACGAGAAATCGAGAAAGACTTGTGCATTGGCCGAGGAACGGCTGGCGGAGCTGCGCGAGAAGAGGGCGGAGCTTTATGAAAGTCGTTCCCATGTTGAGGTCGAGCAGGCCCGTTTCGAGACCCAGCTGCAGAACCTTTCCGAACAGTGCAGGGAGCAGCTTCAAGTCTCCCTGGCAGAGGTCATCGCTACGACCGAAGATGTTGGCCACGAACTAGGATCGGAACCCCCGGATGTTCAGAGCAGGTACCCGGAACTCAGGGACCGCTTAGAGAGTTTCGGCCCGGTCAACATGACTGCCCTGGAGGAATACCAGGAGAACGAAGAACGCTACAATTTCTTGACCACCCAACGCCGCGACATCGAACAATCGATTGACGATACGACTCGGGCCATTCAGGAAATCAACCGCAGGAGTCGGGAACAGTTTCAGGCAGCTTTCGAGAAGATCAATCTCTACTTTGGTGAAGTATTCCAGAAACTGTTCGAGGGTGGCGAGTGCGGGATGCGGTTGGTCGACGAAGAAGACGTTCTCGAAAGCGGCATAGACGTCTTCGCGCAGCCTTCAGGAAAGAAGCTGCAGAACGTCAACCTGCTTTCGGGCGGTGAGAAGGCGCTGACCTCGATTGCTCTCCTGGTAGCCCTCTTCATGTTCCGGCCCAGCAAGTTCTGCGTCCTGGATGAGGTGGACGCAGCACTCGACGAAGCCAACGTCGGGCGCTTCACCAATCTGATTCATGGCATGAGCTCCGAGACGCAGTTCATTCTGATCAGCCATAACAAGAAGACGATCGGAACGGCGCAGACTCTCTACGGTGTCACGATGGAGGAGCCGGGGGTTTCTCAGGTGCTATCCGTGAGTTTGGAAGACCAGTCTGCAAGTGACCCGTTATCGGCAAGTGATCAGTTGAGCGAATCCAATATCATTTCCCAACCATGACGCACCGGCGCAAGGTGCCACTCGCCATTTTAACCTCGTTGACGCTGCACTCAAGCACTCAGGAATCCGCAATCTGCTGTTGTCCAGGTCGCTCCCGCCTTCGTCGTCCTCGACAGCCGGAACTGGGGTTCCTATTGCTGAACGGTCAAGTCCCTCGCGGCTCCGACGGATTCGGCTTCGTCGTACCGGTAGTTCCCCCTTTTGCTGGAAGGTCAACGCCGCTTGCCACGGCCCGCATTGATGCCGTAGATCCGAATCTTCTGCGAGATCGTGTTGCGGTGGACGCCCATGATCTCGGCGGCTAGGTTCAACTTTCCACCGGCTTCTTGCAGGGCTCGTAGGATAAAGAGCTTTTCAAACTGGGCTAGGGCCTCGGGCCAGAGAATCCCCTTGCTCACCATCTCGTCGATGGCCCAGTCGAACGCATCCTTGATTCGAGGTTGCTGGGACGGTATTCCGCTCGTCGCCGCGCCTTTTTCATCCACTTTCATGAGTCCTTGTCGAGTGTTTTCCCAAACCAGAGTTCGTAGACCTTCTCATATCCCGAATCAAACTTGTCCCGAAAATTGTCCGGAGCCATGCGAACAACCGTTCGAACGCTGGTCAAGAAAAAGTCTGCCAACTGCGACCGCTCCAGCAGATCGTTCTGAATAGGAAAGGTCGCCAGGGCGAGAAAGACGACCGCCGCAACCAACCAGCCACGAACCAATCCGAAGATCCCTCCCAGGAGACGATCGAGCCATTTCAGGCGAAGCGTCCGAAGCGCCCGATCCAGGATCCGAACCAGGAACGATCCGGCTATCATAATAGACAGGAAAACGGTTAGGAATCCCAAGAAATCGGAAAGAGGCGATGTGGTCCCCAGCCGGTCGTACAGTCGAGCCACGTCGCCGTAGAAGAAGACGGCCAGAAAGAAGGCCAAGATAGCACTGAACAGGGATAAGATCTCGTGGCTGAGACCCCGGAACAATGCAGCGACGGTCGACAGAGACAATAGGACCAGAGCCAGGATATCAAGGAGATTCAGATTCTCGGGGATCAATGGGATTTCCCTGATTCCTAGCCCTGATTCAGTTCTGTCCCTGTGAGTCGCCGGTAGGCTTCCAGGTACCGACCGGCGGTGGCGTCTACGATGTCCTGGGGCAATTCCGGACCCGGAGGCGCCTTGTCCCAAACAAGGGTCTCCAGGTAGTCTCGCACGAACTGCTTATCGAATGAGGGTTGTGGCTTACCCGCCTCGTAGGACTCGGCCGGCCAAAAGCGGGAAGAATCAGGCGTCAACACTTCGTCAATCAGCAGCAGGCTGGAGCCGTCGAAGCCAAACTCGAACTTGGTATCACAAATGATGATGCCTCGCTCTGCGGCGTAGTCGCGGGCATGGCTGTAGATTTGAAGGCTCAAGTCTCGGACCCGGTTCGCCAACTCTTCGCCCACCAACTCCGCCGCCCGCTCGAATGAAATGTTTTCGTCGTGTCCGGTGGTTGCCTTGGTTGCCGGCGTGAATATCGGCTCCTCCAGCTTAGCCGACTGGCCCAGTCCTGAGGGAAGCTTGATTCCACAGATGGTTTCGCTTTCCTGGTACTCCTTCCAACCCGAACCCGCCAGATAACCGCGTACCACACATTCGATTGACAGAGGCTGGCATTTTCGCACCAACATTGATCGGCCTTCCAACTGTTCCCGATACGGTTCCAGCTGCTCGGGAAAGCCTTCCCAACTGGCCGCTATCAAGTGGTTGTCAACCGTTTCGCCTAGTCGATCGAACCAGAACTCCGACAACTGCGTGAGCACTTTCCCTTTGTTGGGAATGACGGTTGGCAAGACCACGTCGAAGGCGGAAATGCGGTCGGTTGCAACCATCAAGAGCCGGTCCTCCCACTCGAATATATCGCGCACTTTGCCCTGGTTGACCTTTCGAATGCCCTCTAAATCCAAAGTCCTCATAGTCTGTTCTTCCCAACGGGCAACGTGCCCACCGCCCGGTTGTCCAGCAGTCCAAACTGCCTAATTCATGATTAGTAATGTCCCGTCAGCACTGCGAGGGAATGGAGCACCAAATCCTACCCAGAGTTGCTCATTCTATCTAATCCCCACCGAGGGTCAAATAGCCCTTCAAAAAAGTGCGAAGGACAGGGGGCGTTCTGCCCAGTTTTTCCGATCTTGCATCTTACAGTTGACGCACGAGAGAGGCTTTGCTATGATCTGGCACTCGTTTGGTGTGAGTGCTAACAATTCGTCGTAACTACTTTAAACCCAAGAAATCGAATTGCAGGAGAAATCTATGAAGATCAAACCGTTACAAGACCGAATCTTGATCCGTCGCCTCGATTCCGAAGAAGAGATGCGCGGAGGAATCGTCATCCCGGATACTGCCAAAGAGAAGCCCCAGGAGGGCGAGGTGGTTGCGATCGGCGATGGCAAGGTGCTTGACAATGGCCAGAGACAAGACATGACCGTGAAGGTAGGTGATCGGATCCTCTTTGGCAAGTACTCCGGCACCGAAGTGAAGGTCGATGATGAGGAGCTTCTCATCATGCGCGAAGACGAAGTGCTCGGGATTCTCGAAGGCCAACCAGTGAGCGCCTAAGAGCAACACCCCTATAAGTTTACCTTTTAGATCGAAGGTTTCAGAAAAAGGAGAATTAGAATTATGCCAGCAAAGGATGTGACCCACGGCGAGGAAGCACGCCGAGCCCTGCTTTCCGGTGTTAACACTCTGGCCAACGCGGTCAAGATTACGCTGGGCCCCAAGGGCCGCAATGTTGTGTTGGAGAAGAAGTTTGGCTCACCGGTTATTACCAAGGACGGAGTAACCGTAGCCAAGGAGATCGAGCTCGACGGCCTGCAGAAGGTGGGGGCCGCGATGCTGAGGGAAGTTGCCAGCAAGACCAGTGATGTGGCCGGAGACGGTACCACCACAGCGACGGTTCTGGCCCAGGCGATCGTGCGTGAGGGAGTCAAGACGGTAGCTGCCGGTGCGAACCCGATGGCGCTCAAGCGAGGCATCCATACAGCAGTCGAGGCTACAGTCGACGAAATCAAGAAGATGTCCAACGAGATCAAGGGTGAGATGATCGCCCAGGTCGGCGCGATCTCTGCCAACAATGACAAGAACATTGGCGGCATCATCGCCGAGGCCATGAAGAAAGTGGGCAAGGATGGAGTCATCACGGTTGAAGAAGCCAAGTCGATCGATACCTCGCTTGAGGTAGTCGAGGGCATGCAGTTCGACCGGGGATACCTTTCCCCCTACTTCGTCACCGACCCGGAACGGATGGAGTCCATTCTGGAGGACGCCTACATTCTCCTGCACGAAAAGAAGATCAGTTCCATGAAGGATCTTCTTCCCCTCCTGGAACAGGTGGCAAAGGGCGGAAGCCCTCTCGTGATCGTGGCAGAGGATGTGGAAGGCGAAGCCCTGGCGACATTGGTGGTCAACAAGCTGCGAGGGACTTTGCAAGGCTGTGCCATCAAGGCCCCTGGTTTCGGCGACCGCCGCAAGGCCATGCTCGAGGATATCGCCATCTTGACCGGTGGCAAGGTCATCTCCGAGGATCTCGGCATCAAGCTTGAGAACGTTCGCCTGGAAGATCTGGGCCGCGCCAAAAAGGTGAGCATCGACAAGGACAACACCACCCTCGTCGAAGGTGCTGGAAAACCCGACGATATCGCTGGACGAGTGAAGCAGATCCGAACCCAGGTCGAAGAGACGACTTCCGACTACGATCGCGAGAAGCTGCAGGAGCGACTGGCGAAACTGGTGGGAGGAGTGGCCGTCATCAAGGTCGGAGCAGCTACCGAGACCGAGCTCAAGGAAAAGAAAGCCCGCGTCGAGGATGCCATGCACGCGACCAAGGCCGCTGCCGAGGAAGGCATCGTTCCTGGTGGTGGAGTCGCCTTTATCCGTGCCCTGGGTGTTTTGGAGAGTCTGAAGCTGGACGATCCAGACGAACAGATCGGTGTCAACATCGTCAAGCGAGCACTGGAAGAGCCGGTGCGCCAGATCGCACAGAACGCCGGCCACGAGGGCGCCATCATCGTCGGCAAGATCCGCGAATCGAAGGAAGACAACTTCGGCTTCAATGCGGATACGGAGAAATTCGAAGATCTGGTAGCGGCAGGGGTCATCGATCCTACGATGGTGACTCGCACCGCGCTCCAGAACGCAGCCTCGATTTCCAGTCTTCTGCTGACGACCGAAGCTCTCATCACCGAAGTCCCTGAAGAGACGAAGGAGGCCCCTCCGGCCCCTCACGGTGACATGGGTGGTATGGGCGGCATGTACTAGATCGGTACATCAGTCAGCTAGCTCAACAAAAAGGGCCCCGAAAACGGGGCCCTTTTTGTTGCAGATTGCATTTCCATTCTTTCGGGCGGGCACCTTTTGGGAAGGAATTCAATCGAGGTCAATCCCAACGGGATTGTGGCTTCCAGCCCAGCGACTGTGTTGGTTTTGTCAAGCATTATCAAGATTCTGCCGCTAACGGTGCTCTCCAAAGATCATCGTTTTTGACCATCGTGTTGAGCGTGACGAGGAGCTTTCTCATGGACGCTATCAGGGCCACTTTAGGCTCTTTTCCGGAGGCGACAAGGCGATTGTAAAAGGTGCGAATCTGCGGATTGTGTCGGATCGCTGAGAGCGTGCACATGTAGAGCTGGTTCCGGAGTTGACGCCGTCCTCCCCAGATGGCACGAGGCTGGAGTCCCTCGCCGCTGTCCTGATCCCAAGGGGCCAATCCCACCAGGGAAGCGACTTCTCTGCGATTGACCCTGCCCAACTCAGGCAGCTCACACACCACGATCTGACTGCTTCGCTCCCCTATCCCCGGGCAGCTTTGCACCACCTCCTGGCGCCGAAGGAGCTCGGCATCGAGCCGCAGCAATTCCTCCACCTTCTGCTCAACCTCTTTCAGTTCTTGATCCAGCAGGCCAAGGATTCGCTCCACTCCTTGACGCAGCTCCTGATCCTCATACTGATGGCGACGAGTCCGCTCGATCTTACGACACTCAATCAGTTGCCGGCGTCTGCGATTGTAGGCTTGTAACTGCTGATAGTACGCGGTTTCCTGCTTACTGATACGATGAATCCCCAGCTGCCCACAACGCCCCAGGACGTGGGCATCCAGACGATCATTCTTGGCCAGGATTCCCAGACCCTTCGCCAGGTCTCGAGCTTGTCGAGGATTCACGCAACAGACGGGGATCCCCGCCTCATTGAGCTCTCTCAGGACCCGCTTCTCATAACCCCCCGAGGCTTCCACCACCACCGAGACCAATCCCGCGATCCCCTCCAGACGGCGGAGGATCTCTGCGATTCCTTCCCCCGCGTTGGAGTGCTCCGAGTGTTCCTCCCGTGGCAGCAGACACAGATCCAGCCGATCCTTGCTGACATCAATGCCCGCTGCGGGCTGACTCATCCAGGTTTTGTTGATAGGATTACCTTTGAGTTGTTTCATGGAGACCCTTCCTTATATTCGGGCTCTCTCTTTGACGGAGGCCCAGGCGACTGTTCGGGTTGACATGAAATGGGCCGACCACGGATCTCGCTGGGCTCCGGTCTCGACGGACCGAGGGTTTCACGATCTCGTGGTCGGCTCGGATCAGACGTTCTGACCCGAATTCCTTTCAACAAATAACACATACAAGGGTTTCCGAACCCTGGGTCAAGGAAGCCACTTTTGGGCCTGAGGAAGATCGCATTTCCTCTCCTGTAAGCTCGCAGCCTGCAACCTTCAACCTGCAACCCTTAGAATACTTTCGTGAAGCGTCTGACCACCCTTCTCCTCTTTGCCGCACTGGCAGCCTACCTGGCCTTTTTCTACCAGCTTGGAAACTTTGCCTTCCTGGGTGCGGATGAGGCCCGGTACGCGCGCATCGGAGAGGAGATGAACCTAAGCGGCGAATACGTTACCCCAACCCTCAACTTCTTGCCCTGGCTGGAGAAGCCGCCGCTTCTCTTCTGGTTGGAAGCATTCAGCTTTCATCTGTTTGGTGTGAGTGAATGGTCAGCCCGCTTACCGGTTGCAGCGATCGCCCTACTGGGGGTGCTCTGTGCCGGCGGCCTGGGCTGTTCCCTGGCTGGCCAGCGGGCAGGTGTTCTCACCTTCTTCATCCTCTGCGCCTCCGGACTTTTTTTCGTCTACGGAAGGGCCGCCAGCACGGATATGCCTCTGGCTGCAAGCTTCACGGCCGCCATGGCTTGCGGGCTGCAAGCGAGCCGTCGCGAGAGTTCCCTCTGGGCAGTTGGAGCCGGATTGAGCCTCGGCCTGGCGACGCTTGCCAAGGGGCCCATCGCCCTCGTCCTCTTTGGTGCAGTCTTCGCTGTTTATTTCCTATGGATAGGAAAACTGAGGTGGTCCTGGCAGCAGATCGTACTCGGGCTCCTGACCCTCCTCGCCTCCAGCCTTCCCTGGTATTGGCAGGTGTGGAAGGAAAACGGCTACGACTTCGTGGTCACCTTCTGGTTGAATCACCACCTGGCGCGGTTCCTGACTTCGGTTCATCACCACTCGCAACCCTTCTGGTATTACCTGGTGGTTACCTTGATCGGGTTCTTTCCCTGGGTCTTCTTTCTTGGATCGTCGCTGACGCGCCTTTGGCGAAAGCGCAAGGTTCTCTCCCAACCGGAAGGACGGTCCGAACTCTTTCTCTGGCTCTGGGTACTGGTGCCCGGGCTCTTCTTTTCTCTGAGCGGAAGCAAGCTCCCCGGCTACATCCTGCCTCTACTGCCGGGCCTGGCACTGCTCGTTGCCCTGGAATGGGATCGTCATCTGGACGGAGACCTCATTAGCTTCAAAATGATGAGGATCCAGTGGGCGGCCCTCGCTGCCACCACGCTGGTCCTGATCCTGGGCCTGGTGTCCGGTTTTCACTTAGCCTATCGCTCCTTTATGGGAATCGCTCTGGCGCTACCCCTGGGCGTCGGAGTGTTCTGGGGGATGCGCCAATTCAGACGACGCCAGCCCCAGGCCGCTTTCATTTCGTTGGTAGGAGGAATGCTTCTTTTCGCCGGACTCGCCTACTGGAAGATGCTCCCGATTCTCGATGATTTTCACTCTGCTCGAGAAGTCTCTCTGATAGCGAGCTCAGAGATTTCGGAGGCAGAGCCGCTTGTGCTCTACCGCTATTTTCATCATACGGCTCAATACTATACGGGCTACCAAACCACCAGGGAGGCGATTCCCGATCTTGGAGCGCTGAAGAAATACTCCTCCGAATACCCCCAGACTCACTACTACGTGCTGACCCAAAAAGCAGGCTGGAAGGATCTGAGATCTTTGCCGGGCGTACGCCAGATCCACCGTCAGGGAAACCTCACGTTGGCCGAGGTACCGGGTTCGATAGAATAGAAACGGTTTGAGGCCGCAGGTCGCTTTGATCGCGCCTGATCTTTCCGATAAGATCCTAACTCCACCATGGCTTTGAGACTCCATAACACGTTGACCCAAAAGCGAGAGGAAGTGGTCTCTCTGGAGGGGAATCAACTCCGCATGTATACCTGCGGCCCCACGGTATATGATTTTGTCCACATCGGAAATTTTCGCACCTTCACCTTTCAGGACCTGCTCCGCCGCTATCTGATCTACAAAGGCTTCGATCTGACGCACGTCATGAACATCACCGATGTCGACGACAAGATCATCGCCGGGGCCAAAGCAGCGGGAGGGTCGATCAACGAATTCACCGCGCCCTTTTCGGAGGCGTTCCTGTTGGATATGAAAACCCTCAGGCTGCAAAGGCCTGAGATCATGCCCTACGCAACCGAGCATATCGAGGAGATGCTGAGCCTGATCCTCAGATTGCGAGATCGGGGCTATACCTATGAAAGTGAGGGCTCTACCTACTTCCGTATCGATAAGTTGCCCGACTACGGAAGGCTCTCCGGGGTCCAGCTTTCGGAGTCTGAGCCGGGAGAGGCCATCGACGCCGACGAATACAGCAAGGAGAACCCTCGTGACTTTGTCCTCTGGAAGGCTCGGAAACCAGACGAGGCTTACTGGGACTCTCCTCTGGGCCCAGGACGGCCGGGTTGGCACATCGAATGCTCTGCAATGAGCATGAAGTATCTGGGAGAGGGATTCGATCTCCATGGAGGCGGAATCGATCTCGTCTTTCCTCACCACGAGAACGAGATTGCGCAGAGTGAGGGAGCTACCGACAAGCCCTTTGTCCGGCACTGGGTTCACAATGCCCACCTGATCGTCGACGGCGAGAAGATGTCGAAGTCCCGTGGGAACTTCTACACCCTACGGGACCTCATCCAGCGTGGCTGTAGCCCCGTAGCGCTTCGTTACCTGTTACTGAGCGTTCACTACAGGAAGCAGCTGAACTTCACCTTCGAGGGAGTCAACCACGCAGCCGCTGCGCTGGATCGGGTGAACGACTTTGTGAGGCGAGTGCGCGAGGTTTCGGATCAAAGTAGTGAGAATCCAGAGTTGACGAAGCGAATCGCCGAGGCCCGCACCGACTTCGAATCCAGTCTCGATGATGACTTGAATTCCGCTGGAGCCCTGGGGGCAGTCTTCCAATTGGCTAAAGAAACCAACCTTCTTTTGGAACCAGGTAAGGTGGGTGGAACCAACCGAGATGCCATCCTCGATTTTCTGAAAGACGTCAACCTCGTTTTCGACGTGTTTCAGCTGAAAGAGGATCGGCTGGACGACGAGCAAGTGGGCGGCCTGATCCATGAGCGAGAAGAAGCCCGCCGAAATCGGGACTACGCACGAGGGGACGAGATTCGTGATCTCCTGGCACAAAAGGGTATCGTCCTGGAAGATACCAGAGAAGGGACCCGATGGAAGAGAGCCACCTGAACTGTGGTGTCCAGGAGCTCATCTCCGCCTACTTGCTTCAGGATAGTCTCGACCTGGTCGCGGACTTCGACAAGAGTCGCGGGGCCTACCTTTACGACGCCAAACGAGGGGAGTACTTTCTCGACTTTCTCGCCTTCTACTCGACTGCTCCGGTGGGATACAACCACCCACGGCTGGTCAACCGCAAGACTCTGACTGAATTGGGGCGCGCTGCCGTCCACAAGCCTTCCAACTCGGATATATGGTCGAAGGAAATGGCGGCCTTCGTTGAGTCCTTCGCTGGTATCGCCAAGCCCGATTTCATGAAGTATCTGTTTTTCGTCGAGGGGGGTGCCCTGGCGGTGGAGAATGCTCTTAAGACCGCGTTTGATTGGAAGACCCGAAAGAATTTGGCGGAAGGACTCAGCAAGATGGAGGGGCACAGGGTCATCCATTTTCAAGAAGCGTTCCACGGTCGCTCCGGTTATACGCTGTCACTGACGAACACTTCCGACGGGCGCAAGACCGACTACTTCCCAAAGTTCGACTGGCCCCGGATTCTAAATCCGAAATGCCACTTTCCGCTGGAGGGGCAACGCCTCGCACAAGTCATCCAGGCTGAAGAGGAGGCGCTCAGGCAAATCCGTTCGGTCCTGGAGGAATCTCCGGAGGAGGTGGCGTGCCTGATCCTCGAGCCGATTCAAGGAGAGGGTGGCGATAACCATTTCCGGGTCGAGTTTCATAGGGCTCTGCGGGAGATCTGCGACGAACACGATCTGCTTTTGATCTACGACGAGGTCCAGACGGGTATGGGCGCGACCGGGCTGATGTGGGCGGCCGAACACTATGTCAGGCCCGACATTCTGGTCTTTGGGAAGAAGTCTCAGGTCTGCGGAATCATGGTCAGCGATCGCATCGACGACGTAGAGAATCACGTCTTTCGGCTGTCGGGACGCCTGAACTCTACGTGGGGTGGAAATCTGATCGACATGGTTCGCTGCCGTATCTATCTGGAGCTCTATCAGAGCGAAGACCTCCTCTCGCACGCCCGAAGCATCGGAAGCCTTCTGTTGAAGAGTCTTCAAGATCTAGCGGAAGAGTTTCCTTCGGTCTTCTCCAACCCCCGTGGGATGGGACCATTCTGCGCCATAGATCTACTCAGTTCCCCCGCACGTGACTCTTTCCGTCAAAAGCTCTTCGACAAGAAGCTCCTGATTCTGCCCTCCGGGGAACGCTCACTCCGTTTCCGGCCCTTCCTGGACATGCCTCTCGAGGACGCCGCGAAGGGCATCGAGATCGTTCGCCAGGTCGCTGCCGATCGCTGATGTGGGACTTTGTCTGCAAGACGTAGTGGAATAGTGGTGCCGTCGATCGTGTCTCTAGCGGGTGTAATGCCGCAGCCAATACTCTAGCTGATCTCGGGTCTCCACACCGATCACATCGAATCGAATCGCGACCCCTGATAGCTCGTGCCGGCTCGTAAACTCGTAGGCCAGCCGTTCCAGCTTTCTTTCCTTCCTGGAGTCGACATTTGCCTCCGGCGGAAAGCGAGAAGGAAGGCGCCGGGTCTTGACCTCTACCAGGACCAACCAGGGCCCATCGTAGGCAATCAGGTCCACTTCCCCCGTCCGACCCCTCCAGTTCCTCGCTACCACGCCCCATCCCAGCCGCCGCAGGTGTCTCAGGGCAATCCACTCGCCCCACTCCCCGAGCGCCCGGGTGGAGCTACCGCGGCTCACTCCCCAGAGCCAGCGCCACACCGCCCCCACTCTCTCCGTGCGAATCCACCCAGCATCATCCGGCAGCCGCTCCAACATCTGCTTCCCGTATTAGAGAAAACGGTGAATTCCAGGAAGTGACGAACCAAACTGAAATGTCAATTCTGCTTGCGTCAGCCGTCAGCCGCCGTAGGCCTTCTCTTGACAGTCAGGGTAGGCAGTTCTTAAGATAAAAAATCTCTGGTGCGGGAATAACTCAGTGGTAGAGTGCGACCTTGCCAAGGTCGAAGTCGCGGGTTCGAATCCCGTTTCCCGCTCCAGCCTTCTCTCTAATTTCTTTGGACTTACAGGTTTCTTCCTCGGTTGGCTTGCCCCACTCTTTTGATGCTGGGTGCACATAGGGTGCGGAATCCGGCCGATTGAGGTTCCTTGTACCAGGTAGGTCGTTCACGAATCCGCGGTTGGCACCGCGTGCCTGGGACAAGAGGCCGCTTCAGCGGTCTGGCGCGAAGCGCAATAGCCCCGGCGTTTACGCCGGGGTTGGCGACTGCATGGGGCTACCAGAGGCCCTTTCAAGGGCCTTCTCGACCAAAGGCTTTAGCCCGATGTCCCTGTTTTCCATCGCGAAAATGTGAGTCCGTACGAATAATGCCGAGTAACTTGGTAAAAACAACGGTTCTCCTGGCCTTGTCGTCTCGTGTCCTCGGCATTACATGATGCTTTGGCAGCAAGCCAACAGGCCTTATCAAACGCAGTTCATTCACCCAGCAATCGCGTCGTTGCGTTCCCTGTGACAGGACTCATTCAGGCACCTCACCCTGTGAGCCACCCCGAAAGTTCTTCATCGTTGCCTGCCCAGGCTGGTTGATCCCTTCCTGCTTGAGAGTCTTCCAGACTGTGAGGAGCAAAATCTTCAGATCGAACGCTAGCGAGATGTGGTCCACGTAGTGCACATCCAGAGCGAATTTCCGTTCCCAGGTCGTAGTGTTGCGCCCATTGACCTGCGCCCATCCAGTGATTCCTGACCTGACCTCGTGTCGCCGCATCTGTTCTGGCGTGTAGCGATCGAGGTACTCCAGGAGAAGGGGGCGCGGACCCACCAGGCTCATGTCTCCCGATATCACATTGATCAACTCAGGGAGCTCATCCAAGCTACTACTGCGGACGAATCTGCCGAAAGGGGCAAGACGTTGGGCATCGGGAAGCAGTCTGCCCTCGCCGTCCTGCTCATTGGTCATGCTGCGGAACTTGTACAGGGTGAAGGGCCGTCCCCGAAGTCCGGCCCGCTGGTGCTGAAAAACGACGGGAGACCCCAACTTCAAGCGCACCAGCACTGCTACCAGCGCCAGCAGGGGCGAGAGCAGAAGCAAGCCCAAGATTGCAGCGCCGAGGTCAAGGATTCGCTTCCCATAGCTGCGATACCATTGGCCTTTCATACCTGCAGGTCTATCCCCACGATCGACCGGTTGAGCTTCAAGAAGAGCTTTGCCCCTGTCCAGGCAAGCCTACGACCGAGCATAGCACAGCCAGGGCGGGTGACTCCGGCGGCTCCCCTCGAATCTGCTGTTACGGTCCACTTGTAACCGTCTGCCGTGGCACAATAGGAACATGATTGAATTTGATCTATTCGTGATTGGCACTGGGCCGGCGGGCCAGAGGGCTGCGGTTCAGGCGGCCAAGCTGGGACGAGAGGTCGGCATCTGTGACCGACGGTCGGTTCTGGGCGGCGTCTGTGTGAACACCGGCACCATTCCCTCCAAGACCTTTCGAGAGGCTGTGCTCTATCTGACCGGGCTGCGGCAGAGAGAAATTTACGGATCCTCCTATACGGTCAAAGAGGACATCACGATGGAAGACCTGATCTTCCGCTGCCAGCACGTGATCGAGAGGGAGGCCCACGTCATCCGGCAGCAGATGCGGCGCAACGATGTGAGGCTGGTTGGAGGGGCCGCCAGCTTTGTCGACGCTCACACTCTCCAGGTCGACGGACCCGAAGGAATCACGGAGGTCAGGGCTTCCCACATCCTCGTTGCCACCGGAACCGAGCCAGCCGTTCCCAAGGATGTGGAGGTGGACGGCAAGACCGTGCTGACCGCCGATGAAATCCTCAAGATGGAATCTATTCCCGATAGCATGACGGTGGTGGGAGCCGGCGTCATCGGTGTGGAATATGCCTCCATGTTCGCCGCGCTGGACACCCAGGTCACCATTATCGACAAACGCCACCGTCCACTGGAGTTTGTCGACTCGGAAATCGTCGACGACCTGATGTACCAGATGCGCAGCAGGGACTGCACTTTTCGAATGGGTGAAGAGGTAAATGCGATCCGCATCGCGGGACCCGGACATGCCGAAGCATCGCTGAAGTCGGGAAAGAAAGTTGTCTCCGATGTGATCTTCTATTCCATCGGAAGGATCGGCGCTACCGCCTCCCTCAACCTCGAGGCCGCAGGGCTCGAGGCCGATGGACGGGGTCGTCTCAAAGTCAACTCGCACTGTCAAACGGCCCAACCTCATATTTACGCCGCAGGCGACGTCATTGGATTTCCCGCTTTGGCATCCACCTCTATGGAGCAGGGCCGGATGGCAGCCTGTCATGCTTTTGGAATCAAGGCGGAGTCGGTCCCGGATCTGTTTCCCTACGGCATCTATGCGATCCCCGAGATTTCGATGGTGGGAAAGACAGAGGAAGAGCTGACCGAGGCGGCGGTTCCCTACGAAGTGGGAGTCGCCCGTTATCGGGAAATCGCCCGTGGCGTCATGCTCGGGGACGATTCCGGTCACCTCAAGCTGCTCTTCCATCGAGAGACACGGAAGATCCTGGGAGTACACATCATCGGTACCGCTGCTACCGAGCTCATCCACATCGGCCAGGCGGTCCTTGGACTGGGTGGCTCGATCGACTACTTTGTCGACACTGTGTTCAACTACCCCACTTTCGCCGAGTGCTACAAGGTAGCCGGGCTGGATGGGTTCAACAAGATCGGCCCGCCCGTCGAAGCTTGTATCCAAGCGTGAGGGAGACCATGTCTAGAGCAGCCCGTAGTGCCTGCGCTATCGTTTTGTTGCTGTTGGCGTCCTGCGGCGAGACGGATAAGGCTGAGAGTCGGTCGGTAGAAGAGCTGATCGCCGTGCTGAGAAGCCCGCACTGGAGAACCCGGGAAAAGGCCGCCGAGGAGTTGATCGCGAGGGGCAAGGACGAAGTAGCCCTGGCCCTGTTGGCCGAGCTTGACCAGGCCCGCGACGCTCGGGTTCGCGATCGAATCAAGGAAGTGTTGCATGGCTGGGGCATCTTTGCCCTGGGTACCCGCGTGGTTGCGACGCTCGCCAAGCTCGACACCTGGAATCGCCAGCTCATGGAGGACATCGTTTCGATTCGATCCGACACGGACCAATCCTCGAAAGAGATATCCGACAGATTGATGGAACGTTTTGCGATGGTCGTGCACACCCTGAGAATGGAGACCGATGAAGAAGTCGTCTCCTTTCGTAAGGAATTGATTACGACGACGCAGAGGACCAGGTTGTTGCTCACTCAAGGGCGAAAGTCCGAGGCCATCGCTATCGTGGCCGAACTCAGCCGCCTGGTCACTGCCACCGTCGACGGACACGGCGATCTTGACCAGGACAAGATGTCCACTTCCTGGGAATTGGCCCACGGTCTCGATCCGATCCAGGATGACAGCACGGAGGATCCAGACGGAGATGGCCGCAGCAACAGTGATGAATTCTTGCAAGGTAGCGATCCCCATCTGAAGGATTGAGGTCCGGGCATCGAGCCAGCAGCTCAAACTTCTGCACGAACAGTTCAGCTTAGCCCCGCCCTCGGCTGCGCCGGATCGTACATGAAAGAAACTACTCGAGCCATGGAAGCCTGAAGCGCAAGCGAGGGGTTGGGGAGGGCAAGATTCCAGTGAAGTTTCGCCTAGTCCGGTGCTCAACGGTGGCAAAATCCGCGGCAGACTTCACTTCGCAATTTGGGTAGACTAGGCACCATGTGTGGGATTGTCGGCTACCTGGATAGGACCGGAAACGATCAGGCTCCTATTGGAGATATCCTGGTTCAGATGTTGACCACGCTTTCCTGCCGTGGTCCTGACTCTGCTGGCGTTGCGATCTACGGCGAGTCACAGGAGCCCAATCTACTGCTGCGGATTAAGCTGGGCGAACGAGGCGACTTCCGTGAGGAAGGAGCAGAGCTGACGGAACGAATCGGTGGAGCGGTGCCGGTTGTCGAGCGGGAAGTCAGTTCCGAGTATCTGCGCCTGGTACTGGGACCGGTAACCGATGCCGAAGGAGCGATCGGCCGGATCCAGGCCTTGTCCCAGGACCTCGAGCTGGTAAGTGCCGGTCGGCAATTGGAGATCATCAAGCAGGTCGGTTCCCCTACGAATCTGGATCGCAGCTACTCCGTGACCTCGCTGAAGGGAACTCATGGGCTTGGACACACGCGCCTTTCCACGGAAAGCCGAGTCGATTTGAGCCATTCTCAACCGTTCTGGGCACAAGGTGTCCCCGACCTGGCCACCGTGCACAACGGTCACATCACCAACTACCACAAGTTGCGGCGGCAATATGAGCAGAGCGGCGTCCGATTCTTCACCGAGAACGACTCGGAGATCATTGGGATCTACCTGCGCGATCAGCTGTCCAAAGGACATACCCTGGAGGAAGCTCTTTCGCATTCTCTCGACGATTTCGATGGCTCCTTTTGCTATCTTGTCGCCACCCGAGACTCACTGGCGTACGTCAAGGACCGTTTCGCTCTAAAGCCCTTGATGGTTTCGCAATCGACCGACTGGGTGGCCATTGCCACCGAGGAGATTGCCCTTCGCGCCTCCCTTTCTGGAGACTTCGAAGTGTACGAACCAGGCGCTCGAGAAGTCGCACTCTGGTCCGTACCCAGCCTTGCCGTGGAGACGGCTTGATGAGCGGTCAGGGGCAGGACAGAATCGTCGACGCTTCCGGTAAGACCGCGAGAGAGATAAACAGAGAGATCAAAGAGCTCATCAGCGCCGGCGAAACCAGCTTTCGGGTGACCGGGGCCGCTGCACAGCACAATCTTGGTGTGGGCATTGTCGAGCCGGTGTCGATCCACATCGAGGGAAGCGTTGGATACTATTGCGGTGGTCTGATTGACGGACCGGAGTTGAAGGTTCAGGGCAGCGCCGGCTGGGGTCTGGGCGAGTCGATGAATTCCGGGACCATCCAGGTTCACGGAAACGTAGGGAACAGCTGTGGCGCCTCCATCCGCGGAGGCACGTTGGTCATCCATGGGAATGCCGGTGCTCGGGCAGGAATCAGCATGAAGGGAGGCCTGCTCATCATTGCCGGCGACTGTGGCTACATGGCAGGGTTCATGATGCAGAAGGGCACCGTGATCGTTTGTGGCAACGCCGGTGCCGCTCTGGCAGATTCCATGTACGAGGGCCGCGTCTATGTGGGTGGAGAAATCGAGGAACTGGGCAACGACACCGTGGTTTCGGATCCAGACGAAGAGGAACTGAAGTTCTTGGACAATAACCTGACGCGCTGGGGGATTAGCGCTGACCGTTCCTTCCGTAAGGTGGTTTCTGGACGCCGTTTGTGGAATTTCGACAAACAGGAGATCGGGATATGGAAGGAAGCGTTGTAAAGGAGAAGCCGGTTCTCCGTCAAAGCCCTGTTTGGCGACCTGAGACAATCCAGGACATCCAGGCGAAAGCAGAATTAGGTCGCTACCGTATCCGCGGTTTCAGCGCCCTGCGGAGTCGTCCCCTTCCCAGTTTCGATGACCTCGTTTTCATACCCTGTACCCTCACCCGAATTCCCTTGGAAGGGTACCGGGAAAAGTGCACTACCACGACCGTCCTGGGAACGCGATTCGCCAAGAAGCCGATTGAGCTGTCCATCCCCATCATGGTGACGGGCATGAGTTATGGAGCGCTCTCCTATAACGCCAAGGTGGCGCTGGCCAAGGGGGCCACGCGAGCGGGGACTTCCACCACCACCGGCGACGGAGGGATGCTCATGGCCGAGCGTGAGCACTCGGAGACCCTGATATACGAGGTCCTCCCCAGCCGCTATGGAATCAACATCCAGCACATGAAAATGGTCGATGCCATTGAGCTCACCATCGGCCAGGGCGCCAAGCCCGGAACCGGAGGGCTCCTGCTGGGATCGAAAGTCTCGGAAGAGGTTGCCGGTTCGAGGGATCTACCCGCCGGAGTCGATCAACGAAGCCCCTGTCGGCACCCTGACTTCCTGGGTCCCGATGACATGATTATCAAGATCGAGGAGCTGAGGGAGGCGACGGACTGGCAGGTGCCCATCTTCGTCAAGATGGGAGCGACGCGAGTCTACGACGACGTCAAGCTGGCGGCCAAGGCGGGAGCCGATGTGGTAGTGGTTGATGGGATGGAAGGCGGAACCGGTGCATCACCGGATATACTGCTCGACCACACCGGGATTCCCACCATGGCAGCCGTTGGGGAGGCACGCGCCGCCCTCGAGGATGTAGGTCTCTACGGTGAGGTCCAGTTGATCATGGCCGGTGGCATTCGCAGTGGAGCCGATGCCGCCAAAGCTCTGGCCCTCGGTGCCGATGCGTTGTACCTGGGGACGGCGGCCCTGATCGCGCTCAACTGCAACAAACCGATCTACATCGAGGACTACCACGAACTTGAGACCGAGCCCTACTCTTGTCACCATTGCCACACAGGGCGGTGTCCTGTGGGAATCACCACCCAGGATCCGGAGCTGATGGCCCGGCTTCCGATCGAAGAAGCCGCGGATCGGGTCAACAATTTCTTCCACGCCATGACGTCGGAGATACAGATACTGGCTCGCTCTTGTGGAAAGTCTGACGTGCACGATCTAGAACCCGAGGACCTGCGGGCCCTGACGCTGGAGTCGTCCATGATCGCCGGTGTTCCGCTGGTCGGCACCCGTCACGTTTTTGGTGGAGGTCCCGGGTGGAAGGAATCCCACGACAGTTCCCCCTAAGCTGAAACTGCATTTTCAAACGTGGCTTCGGTCTCCAGGCCGAAGTCTTATTTTTGCGGGCCGTTGGCTCGACGCCCGGAGGCAAGGTTTCTTTCTCGAATCTGGTTATGCACTTAACTCCGGAAAAAGTCACCACCACCTAGTAAAAAAGGTGAGAGACAGGAGGTGAGTGGATGTACGAAAAGATGAATTTGTTGGAGTTTCAAGAGCGTTTTGCCACAGAAGAAGCTTGTCTGAGTTACCTGATGCAGAAACGCTGGCCGGAAGGATTTGTCTGTCCCCGTTGTGGGGGTCAAGGAGGCTACTGGTTGCAGCACCGGCGATTGATGGAGTGTCGCCAATGCCGGTATCAGGCTTCTTCCACCGCCGGGACGATTTTCCACAAGACGCGGGTGCCCCTGAGATATTGGTTTTGGACCATCTTCTTGATGAGCCGTTGCAAAGCGGGCTACACGATGAAGGGACTGCAGAAGCTGCTGGGAATCGGAAGCTATCGGACGGTCTGGATGATGGGACATAAGATCCGACAAGCCATGGCCAAACGTAATGACTGCTACCAATTAAGTCACCTGGTGGAGCTGGATGACTCTTTCTTTGGAGGCCGACGACGAGGGAGAAATCGTCGGGGTCGCAAGCGAGGACGAGGGACCGAAGGCAAGGCCAAAGTTCTGGCCGCGGTGGAGATAACGAAAGCCGGGGGGCCGAGGTTTCTAAGTCTGGATGTGGTCGATGACATAACCAGCGACAATGTGAAGCGGGTCGCCTGGGCGAGGATCGACCCCGGAGCTCAGATCCGAAGCGACGCCTATCACGCGTTTGTCGGTTTAGCTCAAGCCGGCTACCAGCATGAACGCGTCCGGCTCGAGTGGGTGGGGATGGGTTTTGAACAGTTCCCATGGGTTCACACCCTCATTTCCAACTGCAAGACTCAGCTCCAAGGGACTCAGAAAGCGGTCAGCCTCAAGCACCTTCAACGTTACCTGGCTGAGTTTTGTTACCGTTTCAATCGTCGTTTCTGGGAATCCGAGCTCTTCGACCGTCTCCTGACAGCCTGTTCGCTCTATCCCACCGTCACCTATCCGGAGTTAAGTGCATAACCAGATTCTCGAATGGGTAGCACCGCTGGGGGAGCACTAACGTGAAACTTCGATTGGATGCGGCCGGACGACGTAGCTTTGGCCTCCAGGCCGAAGTCCTATTCCTTCGAGCCTCTGGCTCGACGAACGGCGGCCTGGAGCCCACCGCTACGCCGGAGGACTAGATCTTGTCGTTCCTGATTTCCTGCCCCAACTGCGGACCCAGATCCGTCTACGAATTTCAATCCGGTAGTGAGTACCAAAGGCGCCCCAGCGGGGATGCGCCGGACAGGGAATGGGTCGGCTACTTGTACTTCCGGAAGAACTCGGCGGGGGAGCAGCTCGAGTGGTGGTACCATTCCAGCGGCTGTCGGCTCTGGTTTTTGGCCTGTCGGGACACATCTACCAACCGGGTAATCGAGACCTTCTGGCCCGAGGAGCTGAAGAAGAGAGGCCAGGCCTCGGACGCCGAGTCTCCAGAGTAGCACAGCAACATGGACAGGCTGGATGCTCACCCGATTGAAGTCATCGATCGCCGCGAACGCGTTTCCTTCCAGTTCGAGGGCAGGACCGTTCAAGCTCATCCCGGGGATACAGTCGGGTCTGCCCTCCTCGCCTCAGGCGTGCGTATTTTCTCTCGCAGCTTCAAATACCATCGGCCCAGGGGTCTGCTTTGCGTTTCCGGGAACTGTCCCAACTGCCTCATGAACGTCAACGGCGTACCCAACGTACGGGTCTGCACCAAGCCGGTTCAGGAAGGGGATCAGGTAGTTTCGCAGCAGTGTTGGCCCTCGCTGCGCTGGGACGCCATGTCGCTGATCGAGAAGGTGGATTTTCTGCTGCCGGTGGGATTCTATTACAAGACCCTGTACCGGACGCGGTGGCTTTGGAAGTTGGCCGAACCCATCATCCGCCGTATCGCCGGCCTGGGTAGAGTGGATCCCTCGAAGTCTGTTGCTGGCCACTACGACCGGGAACATCTGTTTACCGAAGTGGGTGTCATCGGTGGCGGCCCGGCCGGGTTGGCGGCGGCCCAGGCTGCTGCCGCAGCTGGGGCCGAAGTAGTGCTGGTTGACGATCAGCCGGAACTCGGTGGGCATCTACTATTCCACAGGACCCCCTTCGAGGATCCGGTGCGTGGTCATACGGGCGAGGGCTTTGAGATCGCCCGGTCGTTGGCCGAGGAGGTGAGGACAAACGACCGCATCCGGGTGCTGAGCGGGGCCAGGGCCTTCGGTGGCTATGAGGGGAACCTCATCGGTATCGCCCTTGCTGATCGGTCGATTAAGCTTCGGGCCGATCGACTGATCGTCGCAACCGGCAGTCTCGAGTTCCCTACGCTTTTCAAGAACAACGATCTCCCTGGCATCATGCTGGGTAGCGGTGTCCGTAAGTTGGCCAACCAGTACCGCCTCAAACCGGGCAAGCGTGCCGTCGTGGTCGCCTCCAGCGACGAGGGCCTGACGTTGGGGGTCGAACTTCAGCAGATTGGAGTTTCGGTGGAGGCCGTCGTCGACCAGCGACTCCAGGAAACAGACTCCGCTGTTGTGCAGGAGCTTCAACGACTTCAGATTCCCCATCTGCTTTCCTTTGCTCCGGTGGAGGCAAAAGGGCGTTCCAGGGTACGAGCTCTGGAGGTGGCTCCGATAGCTGCCGATGGCAAACTGGATCTGAACCGGTCGAAGAGCTACTCGTGTGATCTGGTCTGTGTCTGTGTTGGCCGATCTCCTTTAACAGCACTCCTGCGGCAGCAAGGAAGGGTTGCTTCGGATTCCGACTGGAATGAGGAAGTCGGCGCCAATGTGCCTCCTGGTTTCGGCGTGGCCGGTCACATCGGAGGGCTCCTTGATCCGGTGCTCATCATCCGAGAAGGGCGAATGGCCGGTCTCGAAGCGGCTGCTGCGATTCGCCCGCTTGCGGACGACCTGGAGGGAGAGCTCGAGAAACTGAAGGACAGCCTGCATCAAGCAAGGGTCCGTCACCGGGAAGAGGCCGTGCCCTCCGTTCTGTTCACGACTTCAAAAGAAGGAAAACAGCTGGTTTGTTTGTGTGAGGACGTCACTCGGAAGGACATCGACAACGCGGTTGCCGAAGGCTTCGACGAGATGGAGCTTCTGAAACGGTACACGACCTCATTCATGGGTCCGTGTCAGGCACGAATGTGCTCGATGCTGGTGGCTGGATGCTGCGCCCAGGCGAATAATCAAGAATTGACCACCGCGCGCGCCACCACCTCCCGCCCTCCGGCCCATCCCATCCCCCTGGGAGTCCTGGCCGGTCCGCACCATCATCCGGTCAAGCTGACCCCGATGCATTACAAACATCTGGAGGCAGGAGCCAGCCAGATGGATCTGGGGGAATGGAAGCGTCCCCACACCTACACCAGCCCTGAAGCCGAATGGGAAGCGGTTCGAAAGAGAGTGGGAATCATCGACGTGACCACGCTGGGAAAGCTCGAAGTCCAAGGTCAGGACGCGCCGCAACTGCTGGATTTGATCTACACCCACATCTTCTCGACGTTGAAGGTGGGCAGGATCCGCTACGGTGTCATCTGTGGTGAGGATGGGATCATCGTCGACGACGGTACCGTGAGCCGCATCGCCGAGGACCACTATTACATAACCACCACCACCGGCAACATCTCCTTCATCGAGAGCTGGATGGAGTGGTGGGCAGTTGTCAATGGCTATTGCGCCCATATCACCGACGTGACCGGCGATTTCGCAGCCGTCAATCTGGCCGGACCCAAAGCGCGAGATGTACTAAGCAAACTGACCGACATTGACATTCCCTCGGAGGTCTTCAAGTACATGCGCTTCGAGCAGGGGGAGGTGGCCGGCATCCCCTCACGCCTGCTGCGAATCGGATTCGTAGGTGAGACCGGCTGGGAGATCCACGTTCCTTCCAGCTACGGGGAGTACCTCTGGGACACCCTGATGGAGGCTGGAGATGAATTCGGAATTCTTCCCTTCGGCGTAGAAACCCAGAGGATTCTCCGCCTGGAGAAGAAGCACTTGATCGTCGGTCAGGACACCGATGCCCTCAGTAATCCGCTGGAGGCCGACATGGAGTGGGTGGTGAAGTTTCAGAAGGAAGACTTCATAGGGAGACACTTTTTGAATCTGGTTCAGAGCGAAGGTCGCCGTAACCGTCTCGTTGGCTTTGTCACGGACGAGCTGGTGAAGGAGGGCAGTGCGGTGGTAGCGGCACAGACGCCAGTTGGACGGGTAACCAGCGCGCGGATGAGCCCGACCCTTAGCCGCTGCGTCGGGTTGGCCTGGGTACCGGAAGAGCTGGCCGGTGATGGAACCCGCTTCGATATCTCCCACCAGGACAGTCTGGTGTCTGCCCAGGTTCATCAAGCTCCCTTCTACGATCCATCGGGAGCCAGGCTGAGAGAATGAACGCGACGATTTCGTGGAGTCCGATCCGGCGAACATCCGTCTACTACCAGTTGCTCGAGCTGGGTGCTGTGATGGCTGATTCCGAGGAATGGCAGCTCCCGCTTCACTTCGGTGATGCCGTCCAGGAAGTGGAGACAGTGCGTTCAGCAGTTGGATTGAGCGACTCCAGTGCCAGCAGAAAATGGGAGATCAAGGGTGCTGGCTTGGGAGCATTTGTCGGCTCAGGAGCTGTTCCCGATCCTGGCCAGGTGGTGTCCGCGGATTTCGGTTGGTTGTGCCGGATCAGTTACAAGCACGCCTTGCTGGTGTCCGGCCAGGACAATCCGACCTTCCTTTCCCAGATCAAACAACAGTGTGGTCCTGAGAACTGTCTCCACCTGCTCGATCGCACCGACGGGCTCACCAACCTGCGGTTGAGCGGTCCCAGAGCGGCTTCGGTGCTCTCCAAGCTGGGGGCTTTTGATCTGAGAGAGTCCAGCTTCCCAGATCTGCGCTGCCTTTGTGGGCCGATGGCTGGAATCCAGGCGTTTCTGGTGCGCAGGGATCAGCATGGACTTCCCGGGTATGAGGTCCTGTTCGCCAGCGAATATGGATCCTACCTGTGGTCCGCGATCATGGAGGCTGGGAAGGAATTCCAGATTCGGCCCTACGGACGCGACGCAATAAGACTCCTGGAGGATTGAAGCGTGCTACGGCTGTTCCGTTTTGACCGCATGTGGAAGCGGGAGTCCCTGAAAGAGACCTATGATGTCGTCATCGTCGGTGCCGGCATTCACGGATTGGCGACCGCCTACTACCTGGCCAAGCAAGGAGTAACCAACGTGGCCCTTCTGGAAAAGGGCTACCTGGGGTCAGGCAACAGCGGACGCAACACCGCCATTCTGCGCGCAAACTATCGCACCCCCGAAGCCATCCCCTTTTATGCCGAGAGTCTCCGCCTCTATGAAGAGCTCTCCTCTGCCCTCGAATACAATCTCCTCTTTTCTCAGCAGGGCCATCTCACACTGGCCCACAGTGATTCCGCGATAAACGGTCTCCAGGTTCGCGCCGAAGCCAACAAGGTGATGGGTGTGGACAGTCGCATGATCGGGCCAGAGGAGATCAAGCGGATGGTTCCTGCCATAGATATTTCCGCGACACCTCGTTACCCGATCCAGGCAGCACTCTATCACGCCCCAGGAGGCATCATCCGGCATGACGCGGTGGTCTGGGGCTACGCCCGCCAAGCTGGCAAGATGGGAGTCGAGATCCACCCCCACACCGAGGTCGAGGGGATAAGTCAGGCGAGCGGACGCATCACTTCGGTTCAAACCAATCGAGGCACCATCAAAACCGAGACTGTGGTCAACGCTACTTCGGGATGGTGTTCGCTGATTGCCCAAATGGTGGGACTGGAGCTGCCCATCGTGAGTCACCCCCTCCAGGCCTGTGTGACGGAACCGATGCAGCCGCTCCTGGACAAGGTCATCGTCTCAGAGAATCTTCATGTCTATATCAACCAGACGCCTCGTGGCGAGTTCGTGCTGGGAGCTGAGATCGATCCGTATCCCTCTTACAGCATGCGTTCGACCCTGCCGACATTGGAGTCGATGGCCTCGCATACGTTGCAACTCTTCCCTTGTCTCAGAGATGTGAGTGTGCTACGTCAATGGGCTGGTATCTGTGACATGACACCCGACTACAGCCCCATCATCAGTGAAGTCCCCGATTTGGAAGGTTTCTATCTCGACGTGGGTTGGGGCACCTATGGATTCAAGGCCGGACCAGCCGCCGGCAAGTGTCTCGCGGAACTGATCGCAACGGGAAATCGGTCCGAGCTGATTCGGCCCTTTACCCTGAGTCGGTTCTACGAGAACCAGCTGGTCGGCGAGAAAGCTTCAGCCGCTGTTTCGCATTAGTCCGGCACGAGGAGTTGAAGATGACTGAAATCGATCAAGTAGCAAAGTTGGTTGAGGACAAGGGTATCGAGTTCTTCCTCTGCTCATTCGTAGAAATGGGAGGCATGCCGAAGGCCAAGCTCGTCCCGGCGAAGTTCCTGCGAGATATGGCCGAGGGAAGCGCCGGCTTTGCCGGCTTCGCGGCGGGCAACATGGGCCAGGGTCCCCACGACACCGACATGGCCGCTATCCCTGATTTCGACAGCTTGACTCCGGTCCCCTGGCGCAAAAACGTGGCCTGGGTCGCCTCCAATATCCAGGTAGACGAAGCGCCTTGGCCCTACTGTCCCCGGACGATCCTCGAGCGTCAACTGGCGGGCGCCCGGCAGAACGGCTATGTCCTCAAGACGGGTGTCGAGCCCGAGTTTTTCCTGCTTCGAAGAGACGAGGCGGGGAGATACCAGCCCTACGATCCTCTCGATGTGCTAGGGAAGCCCTGCTACGACCTCAGCGCCCTGAATCGCAGTCTGGACCTGATGACGACCCTGCTCACCTATTTGGACGAGCTGGGCTGGGAGCCCTATGCAAACGACCACGAAGACGCCAACTGCCAGTTCGAGATCAACTGGACCTATTCCACCGCACTTCAGACCGCCGACCGCCACACCTTCTACCGCTGGATGGTCAAGGCTTGTGCCGAGGAGAGAGGACTGGCAGCCACCTTCATGCCTAAACCCTTTGCCCACCTGACCGGAAACGGCGCCCACTTCCACACCAGCCTCTGGGACGCCGACTCCGATACGAATCTGTTCCTGGATGAGGATGATGAAAACGGACTCTCGAAACAGGCCTACCACTTCATCGGAGGATTGAAGAAGCACGCCCGGGCCCTGGCAGCGGTTACCTCGCCGACGGTCAATTCATACAAGCGCCTGATTCGGGGAGCTCCCCGATCGGGAGCCACCTGGGCTCCGGTGTTCGTCACCTACGGTGCGAGCAACCGGACCCAGATGCTGCGCATCCCGGGTCCCGGCAGGGTTGAGGTTCGCACCGTGGACGGAGCCGTCAATCCCTACCTGGCAGCGACCGCCATACTCGCTGCTGGGCTAGATGGAATCGAAAACGAGCTCCCGGCGGGAGCCCGCAATGACCGCAACCTCTACGAGGTCCCGATGGAGGAAATCAAGGCCGACGGAATCGACCTGCTACCCACCAATCTGAGCGAGGCTGTAGACGCTCTGGAACAGGATCAGGTACTGATGGAAGCCCTGGGATCCCCCTACGGCGAGTACTACGTCCAGGTAAAGCGGGACGATTGGAAGTCCTACCACGACTCGGTCTCCCAATGGGAGGTCGATACCTACCTGGGGCAGTATTGACGGACCTTTGCACTGAACTGGACGGAATGTCGCAGTGGACGGCGGATACAGCTGCTAAGCAAGCGGAAGGACATCGAATCCTTCGTTGCTAGCCGCCTCCCTTAGCCGTGAATCCAGGCAGACGAACGCAGCCCCCCTGGTATATTCGCCGCACCAGACCAAACTAGCAGACAACTGTAGGGCATCCGCTGCTCTCAGCGGATGCAGGTTGAGAAGACGAACCGCGCGAAAGCAAACCTCCTCGGCGGGTTGGATTTCGTAGGCTCTAGCACGGAGTTCACCGACAGCTCGCTGAGCCGATTGCGCCGTAGATCGGTTGATCGAGTTTTCCCGAACAGACCGAGCCAGGGCACTGGAGCACTCCACCAAAGAGCCCCACCAGATGACCATCTCCTTGTCCTCCCGGAGGAGGGTTTCCGCGGTCTGGCTCAGGGGCTGCTTCAGAAAGAGCGGAACCAAAGCCGAGCTGTCCCAGAACCTCATCGGGTCTCATCTCGCTCGGCCTGCAGAGCCCGTAGGACCGAACCCTCCGGATCCTCTGGTCTTGTGTTCTCCAGGAACTCTAAGTCAAAGGTTTTTTCCGGGCGGCGAAGAATTCCAGCCCGAATCAGGTCTTCGATGGAGCGGGAATCGCTGCCACGGGAACTGATAGGGACGATTCGGGCAATCGCGTAACCACGCTCTGTTACGACCACTTCCTCACCCGATTTGACCTTCCCCAAGTACTCCGACAGAGACGCCTTCAACTGAGCCACACCAGCACTTGTCATATGACTATTGTAGTCATTTCAATAAGATTATCCAAGTCCTCTCCTTGCTGGACATTCCCCATGATTTAGTGATGGATTCGGCGTATTAAAGACACGTCTTTACGCCGCAGACGTTATTGCGTGTAGCCCAGGGTTGGCGATGCGAAGCGAGCTACCCTGGGTTCAAGTCGTCTTCCTCTTCTACGCTGAAGGCGTTGTTGCCAAAACGTTGCCGGTCGGCAATAACCCTTTCAGGGTACCGTGTTGTTGGAAATGACCTTGACCCAGGGTAGCTCGCTTCGCTTCGCATCGCCAACCCTGGGCTACTCGCAATTACTTCGGTGTAGGTGACGCCCCCTGGAATCAGAGGGAAGTTTCTTTCGCGAATCTGGTTATGCACTTAACTCCGGAAAAAGTCACCACCACCTAGTAAAAAAGGTGAGAGACAGGAGGTGAGTGGATGTACGAAAAGATGAATTTGTTGGAGTTTCAAGAGCGTTTTGCCACAGAAGAAGCTTGTCTGAGTTACCTGATGCAGAAACGCTGGCCGGAAGGATTTGTCTGTCCCCGTTGTGGGGGTCAAGGAGGCTACTGGTTGCAGCACCGGCGATTGATGGAGTGTCGCCAATGCCGGTATCAGGCTTCTTCCACCGCCGGGACGATTTTCCACAAGACGCGGGTGCCCCTGAGATATTGGTTTTGGACCATCTTCTTGATGAGCCGTTGCAAAGCGGGCTACACGATGAAGGGACTGCAGAAGCTGCTGGGAATCGGAAGCTATCGGACGGTCTGGATGATGGGACATAAGATCCGACAAGCCATGGCCAAACGTAATGACTGCTACCAATTAAGTCACCTGGTGGAGCTGGATGACTCTTTCTTTGGAGGCCGACGACGAGGGAGAAATCGTCGGGGTCGCAAGCGAGGACGAGGGACCGAAGGCAAGGCCAAAGTTCTGGCCGCGGTGGAGATAACGAAAGCCGGGGGGCCGAGGTTTCTAAGTCTGGATGTGGTCGATGACATAACCAGCGACAATGTGAAGCGGGTCGCCTGGGCGAGGATCGACCCCGGAGCTCAGATCCGAAGCGACGCCTATCACGCGTTTGTCGGTTTAGCTCAAGCCGGCTACCAGCATGAACGCGTCCGGCTCGAGTGGGTGGGGATGGGTTTTGAACAGTTCCCATGGGTTCACACCCTCATTTCCAACTGCAAGACTCAGCTCCAAGGGACTCAGAAAGCGGTCAGCCTCAAGCACCTTCAACGTTACCTGGCTGAGTTTTGTTACCGTTTCAATCGTCGTTTCTGGGAATCCGAGCTCTTCGACCGTCTCCTGACAGCCTGTTCGCTCTATCCCACCGTCACCTATCCGGAGTTAAGTGCATAACCAGATTCTCGAATGATCCGGCTTCCCCAGCCGGTGGGGGCGCTAACCTGGAACTTCATTTGATCTTTAGGTCAGGGAAGCCTGAAGCGCAAGCGAGGGGTTGGGGATCGGCAAGATCTTGCTGTTATCCTCTCTCTCCGGGACGTGGTCTCCCCTGCAGCAATTCAGGTCATCCCTGGCTTGTTTCCTGTCTCAGATCAGATGCCCTCTTGGTGACACCCCTTTAGGGTCCCCAACCCCTCGCTGGCGCTTCAGGCTTCCATGGCTCGGGCAGTTTCTTTTCTCGAATAGGGCCGGCACGGCCGGGAGCGAGTCATCGATAGACCTCCCGTCGATGTCCAAGGCGAGCGACCGAGATTAGAAGTCGAGTTCCGTCGAAGGCATAGACAATGCCGTAAACTCCAACACGGAGTCTTCGCAGCCCCTTCCACTTGCCGCTTAGAGCCTCTCCCTTGAGCGGATGGTCAAGCAATCGCCCGACGGCATCGAAGACTCTTTGCCGCTCCCTCTTGTTGAGCTGGGCGACTTCCAAATCCTCCCGCTCGTCCAGAAAGCGCTCCAAAGCCTCGATGATGAAGGAACTCTTGGTCCGGCGGGTAGCCCTTGCGAGATCGGAGAGACGACTTGCAAGCTGCCCTGGAATCCTGACCGACTGGGTCACCATTGACGGTTGCCTCAATCACGATATTCTGGCCTGCCGTGCCCTCGAAACGCCAAACGTCTCCATCGAAGTCCGGGTCGATGGTTCCTCTCGCCGCGGCTGGCCGCACTCCCGCCACCGAGCGAATGACCATGCTTAATTCCGCAATACCCTCCACACCCTCAAAGAGTTCAAACAGGAAGATCGCCAGATGTCCCAAAGGCGCCAGGGTCCGCTGGCGGCTGGCTACCGTGGTACCATCAGCCCGGTTGAGCTCAAACTCCAGGGTCAGCATCGCAGTCTCGGTGGGATTGGCCAGGGCCACCCCTGTCTGGCTTTCCCCGATGGAGTCGGCAAAGATCGTGAACTCCGTCCCCGGTATGGAGGGGGACACACCGACGTCGGTCAGTTGATTGCCAGCTGAGTCCCGGACACCGAAACTACCGGCACCGCCAATCGGCTGATCGGCATGCACGTGTGCCCAGCCCGTCTTGAGCGCTCCCGTACCGTAGGCGGAAGCCAATTGGTCACGTACGAAATCTTCCGTCACGGCGGAGCCGCCCGCAAACCAGACCACTGCAACTCCGATCAGCACGGCCACAGGAAAAAGCCAGATTATGATTGGAAGACGCCGCTTGGAGATTGCCTCTCATTGGGCCCGCAGTTTCGACCTTCGATCCTGCTTCTGGTCGACGTTTCCCACCGCCACTCCCCCATCCGGGTCGCTTTAACGCTCGCCCTGAGAGTCTTCTTCAGATTGTAGTCGAAGGCACTCCTGAGATCGCATACGCAGTGGTTGGCTGCCACAACGCTTCGAGGATCGGGGCTGGCAATCTGGAGACAGACCTGGATTTGCATCGAAGGGAGCGTTGGAGTAGCGTCTGGAAAACGATCATGGAATCGCGGTGCTGCGCGAACGGAGGAATCCCGATGAAGTCTCGAGAGGTCCCTCGACCCAAACAGTTCAAGAAGGCTCCGATGAGGGCCTTGGCAGGCTCGATGGCTGAGAGGTCCTCCTGGCTGGCACTCGGGTTGGGGCTCTTGACCCTGGTGGGCCCCTGGGGAACGGCGACCGCCGCCACAGTTGCAGAATCGGGCACCAGGGCCGCCTGGACCCATCCCCGTTGTCAACAGCTGCCCACGGACCGCGACGGACCCTTCGTGATCCTTGGTAACGGACGGCTCCTGACGGTTGAAGGCAACGCAGCCCACTTCTCCGGAGACGAGGGCAGGACTTGGGAGCAGAAGGGACCCGTTCTCGAGGATCGGGATCCAGGGATCTCACGAGAGTGGCGCGTGTTGCACAGGACCCGGAGCGGTGCCATTGTCCTGGTCTTCATGGACCTTTCGCGGCGGAAGTGGGGTTGGGACAACCAGACCAACGAACCCGAGGCTGGGGTCTTCAACGAGGTCTGGTCCTTGCGCAGCCTCGACGAGGGTCAGACCTGGGGCGATGCCCAGCTGCTCTCCCGGGACTACTGCGGCGCCCTGGTGGATATCCTGGAGACTCGTTCCGGGCGCGTTGTGGTCCCGGTGATGAAGCTCCTACGCCAGCCCGCGCGTCACAGTTTCGTAAACTATTTCTCCGATGACGGGGGCAAGACCTGGGCTCAGAGCAATCTGATCGACCTCGGGGGGCATGGCCACCACGACGGTGCCATCGAGCCAACCCTGGTGGAGCTGGAGGACGGCCGTCTCTGGACCTTGATCCGAACCAACTGGGACCGCTTCTGGGAGGCTTTTTCGGAGGACGAAGGTCGGTCCTGGCGCATCATCCGACCCAGCCAGATCGACGCCAGCAGTGCCCCCGGACACCTGGTCCGCCTGGCCAGCGGACGCCTGATGCTCGCCTGGAACCGTCTCTATCCGGAAGGGGTCACCGGGGACGAATGGAACCGTCGCCCCAGGGCGCGGCGGGGGCTTCCCTACTCGCGCATCCCCGGGAGCTGGCAGCGGGAGGAGCTCTCTGTCTCCTTCTCCCAGGACGATGGCCAGACCTGGACCAATCCACTGGTAGTGGCCCGGCAGCCCCAGGGTTGGCTTTCCTATCCCTATCTTTTCGAGCGCCGCCCGGGCGAGATCTGGCTCACGACACACTATGCCGGGACCCACTCCGGCGAGAAGCGGCAGATCATCACCGGAGCCCGTCTGAAGTTGCTGGAATCGGATTTCGCAGATGGGGTGCCTCGCTGATCGGGGAGCAAACAGGAGTGCTCGAGAAGCTGCTCAACCTTTCAGGGCCGACCTCGCTGGCCCTTTGGACCGCGTTGGTCCTGGCTGTTGCATTACTCTTCAGCTGTGCTTCGACTCCGAAATCAGAGATCCGGGTCGGAATCCAAAAGCAACTCTTCGTTGACGACCTGGTCGTCGATTCACAGACCAACCTGACTCGGCGGCTGGGCCAGGTAACCAAGGCCAACGACGGCAAACCCCTTTCGTTCACCCGCCGGTTCGAGGACGGCGGCTCAACACCGATCGACGTGTGGGCGCTTTTTGCATCGGTCTACTACGACTCCGCAAGGGAGAAGTTCCGGATGTGGCACCGCGTCTCCTTCAACGATCGCTCCAGGCGTCAGGGTGAAGGTGCGACCGCCAGGGATATCGGCGTCGGAGTCGATTATCACCGGGGGTACAGCGAGTCTGACGACGGACTTCACTTCCAGCTGGTCTCGTTGTTGCAGGGGTTGACGACCAGCGGTGACACCAACCTGGCCGTGACCATCGACGAACAGGAGAGCGATCCCGAGCACCGCTACAAGATCGGTTACGACTGCGAAGGCGACCTTCATGCAGCAGCGCTGGCCCACTCCGCCGACGGCATTCAATGGACCCCCTATAACAGCGGACGGCCCGTGACCTATCGTGCTTCGGACTTCACCAATCAGATCTATTGGGATCGGTAGGTAGGCGCCTATCGCCTCCTCACAAGAACCGACTTCGGCTGGGGCGGTGGACCCCTGGCCGAGAGCGTGGACGTCAAGGTCAACGGCCACCCCCTGGAGGTCCGCGGGGTCCGATCGATGACCAATCCCAATCTGAAGCAAGATCCCACCGACTGGACTCTCGAGCGGCACTGGTTTCTCGACGGTGAAGAGCAATGGTCCCGGGATCGACCTGCCGTGGAGCAACTGCTCCGGGATCCGGACTACCTGGAGAAAGCGCGAAAACAAGCCCTCAGGCGTCAGGTGTACGTCATGACCCACTGGATCTACGAAGGCGTCTACTTCGGGCTCATGTCCGTCCTGGAGTGGCCGACCGACATCAGCGAGGGCGTCGAGACAGACCACCACAAACGGCACCAGCGGAGCGTGGAGAACTTCTATATTGCCACCAGCCGTGACGGGATCGCCTGGGATTTTCACTGGGTCTATGCCAACCAACCACTGGTCCCGCGGGGACCGGACGGAGCCTGGGACAAGGACATGATCTTCCCCACTTCCCAGATTGTCACCGTCGGAGACAAACACTGGATCTACTATGGGGGCACGAACGAGCGTCATGGGGTCGCGGAAAAAGACGTCTGGTTCGAACGTCAGGGAGGTCTGGGCCTGGCCTGGCTGCGCCTCGACGGCTTCGTGGCGCTGGAAGCCGGCGACGATGTGGGCACCCTCACGACCAAGACATTCCAGCTTCAGGGAAGTCATCTGGAGCTGAACGTCGAAGCACCCGATCCGGGGATGGTCCGGGTCGAGCTGCTGGCCCCCGCAGGCCGCTCCCTCGAGGAATTCTCGGGTGATGATGCCGAGTGGTTTCGTGGCGTGGACCAGCTTCGCTTCCGGCCCAGATGGGGTGACCATGCGGATCTGTCAAGTCTTGCAGGCAAGAGGGTCCGGCTGAAGATTCATCTCAAGAAGGCGCGGCTCTGGGCATTCCAGATCCTCCCCTGATCTTTCCTGTGAGAAGCCTCATCCCCCATCTGCGTCTGCTACGAAGCGCGCCACGATGCTACCCGAAAGTACGGTTGTGACGACATCGCCCGGGTCTTGGAGGACGTGAACATCGACATCATCTTCGTCTGGTTTCCGCTGGAAGTGGTGCCCCTTTGCGGGGATGTGGCCGATCTCCATCTCCCCCGGGCAGGAGAGGACTATCCCGTTGATCAAGACCGACTGCCAAAGGGCCTGGTCATGTTTGATTCGGTGAAGATCGAGTTCCCGGAATAGCCTCCCTCCGGATCGAACCTCAGAAGTATCTTTCTCCTGCTACTGTCCGCGGACATCTGTTGGGGGACTCCCGAGTAGTTGGAGCTTTCCCAGGGCCCCGGAGTCGGCCTGGCCTATGCCAAGTGCCAAAGCTTACCTTGTCAGGGGGCTCCATACCCCCTAGACGGTGGCCAATCGTCGCCGAGAGAAGTAGAACAATCCGACGACGCTGGCAACTCCGAGAAGTACCGAGACGAACTGGGAAAAAGTCAGTATGCCAAAGGGGTGAAGTCCACCCGTGTCGGCGCGCAGTGGTTCGGTGGCAAAGCGGTAGATCGAATACCACAGTATCCCGCTCAGAAAGACCTGACCGTGCCACTGTTTGTGCTTGAACAGGATGAGCAAGAGGACAAACGCCGCCAGTCCAAAGAGCGATTCATAGATCTGGGTGGGGTGCGCGGAGATGGCCAACTTGTCCCATTCCTGGCTCAGCCCCGCCTGCAGTTGATGGTAGAAGACAGCGGTTCCACGAGGAAAGCGTACTGCCCAGGACAGGTCCGAGGGGAGCCCCCCGTTGCAGCCGGCCAGAAAGCAGCCCAGACGACCCAGACAGAGTCCGAGGGCCAGGGCAGGGGTGGCACAGTCCAGGAAGAACATCAGTGGATAGGGTCGCAGCAGGTAGCGGACGCCCCAAGCCGCCAGGACTCCGGCCAGTCATCCATAAAGAGCGATCCCGCCCGTCGAAAACCAGCCCGACAGACTGGACGGGAAGCCAAACTGCAGAAAGAAGAAAAACTTGGCCCCGACAAAGAGTCCCAGAATACCCCAGAAAATGAGATCCGAAGCCACGCTGCTCGACTGACCCCTGCGCCGCCAGAGGGCAATCGTCAACAGCGAAGCCGAGATGATTGCCAGTGTCAACATCAGCCAATAATCGGGCACCCACCCGCTGGGCAAGTCCTTTGACTGTAAAAACTCAACGAATACTTTGCGCATTCCTTTTGAGGCGGAGCATTAAGGGTGGGTCTTGAAAAGATTAACGGATGCCGTCCGGCGGGCTGTGTGGATCCTTTAGAAGAGCCGATTCTTGAAACGGCTGCCCCTCGTCTCGTTCGCTCCGGGCACCGACTGCCGCAACAATTCCACCGGAAGGGTCGCCGTAGTAGGCAACCATGATGTCACGTTCCTGTTTCACGGTCTGGCTCGGAGTGCCACCCTGAGCGGTCATCTCGTAACGCCACTTGAACGCACAGTGCACGTATGTTGGACATGGCGCAAGTGGGCGTTGGTTTATCGTCACCGTCAAATCAGAACCGATAACTGCGACCACCGGATGGGTCATCCCCAATCTCGTTCTCAAAATGTCAGTCTTGACTATTTGCATCTGAGGATCACTTGAAGGACTCGTCTTAATCCCGAAGAGAGCCACTTCCGTAGGCTTTATTGAAAAGATCCAGGGACCAGGCAACTCCCTCTGAGTACCGGTGCCGGCCCTGTTGCTGTTGGTCTTGACAACTCTCAAAGGTATAGTGTGGGTGGCCAGAGGAGCGCCGAGGGGGATGGAGATCGTGCGCAGGTCATTGTATCTAACCTTGTGGGTTGTGCCTATCTCGGGCACGGCGGCAAAGATCTCCAGCCAGCTGCTGACTGTTTGCTTTTCCTCGTCCTCAGGGTCGACCTGGATCTCCACCTTGGTAGGTTTGTAGTCCCTAGACCCTGACGGGAGGGGGGGAAACGGATCCTTGGCCTGCAGTGTGATAAGGGTCTCCTGGCTGGGTCCGGCATCAATGTTGGTAGCGTCGATCAGCTTCTTCGGAGCGCTTTTCACACTCCAGGTGCCGGATCCACTCACCAACCCTGCCTTCACATCGTCCAGGGTTTCTCCGGGACAAATGAACACAGGATCGGGCGAGAAAAGAATCAGGGCCTCGAAAAGCTCACAGCAGTCGATTTCCGGACCCGCTCCGCCCTTCTCGTAGTTGGCCAGATTGGAGAGGCCCAGGATGAGAAGTAGAAGCGTCATCTTCCAAGGTAACTGCCTCCAGGTTTTTATTGCCATGATTTTCACCTCGCGATCGACTCCACCTGGTTGGCTGTCATCGCGGAAGCCGCACCTCCTCCACGAGTGGGACCGGAGCGCATCTCGACAGACAAGAAGGCGGTGGAAAACTCAACCGGCAGGGAGCGAAGATTAACCAGCAGCTCCAGGACGGAGCGGGCGTCCAGGAGTTCCGGCTCTTCCGGGGTATCTACCGGCCCATAGTTGAACAAGAGAGTCTCGGAGCCGTCTTCGGTGATGGATCGGTTGATTCCGATGCGGAATCCCAGTGCATTGTCGGGCTCGTCAGGATTGACAAGTTCCAGGACAACCTCGGTCGCCTCAGCCGCCTGCACGCGGATGGAGAACTCTGTCCGACTGGAACCCTGCTGCATGGAACCATCACCTACGATCGCCCCGACAACCAGGCTGGAAAGCGAACTGGTGCTGCCCTGTAGCTCCACCGTGAACTCCGACAGCACGAATTGCTCCGCCTCCTGCAGGAAACGCAGGAAGAACCCTGCGCTACTTCCAGTCTGGGTTACGGTAGCGTCACCCGCGGGCAGAGATCCGGCCTCCAGGCGGGGCGCAAACAGGGTCTTGATCTGATGGAGATTACCGGCGCCGGAGCCGTTGTCCAGCTGCACTGGACCGTCGGCGATGCCCGTTGGAACCAGAACTTCGATTGCTCCGCTCTCATCCGGCACCCCTTCACTTTCCCTGACCCCGCCCGCCACGGACGGGAAAAGAACGGTTGGCGAATCGCCCAGGTTGGTTCCCTTAAGGAAGGCGTTGGTGCCCGGCGTCAGGAACTCCGGGAGGATGCTTTCCAGGTTCGCCGTGTTTGGATCGGGCTGAGTGAAAACAATTTCTTGAGTCGTCCGCCTCATGATCGAGTTGTCTCCATCGGCTCGTGTCGACACGGAGGTAAATTCGGCAGTGACGGTGATCGGCCCTGCATCCGCTGGAGCATTGATCAGGCCGGCAGGGAAAAAGAACACCTGGTCTGCATCGCCTCCCGCTTCCGTAAAGGGCTTGGCACCCTCGACGGTTAGCTCGAGCGAAAAACCCTGTGAGGAAGAGCCCTCGACCCGACCACTTCCCTGTCGAAACGTACCTTCTCCGGTGAGCGCCAACAGGTCGAACTCGAGGTTCTCTGTCCCCTTGACCACCAGATCGAAGACACGGCTGTTACTCCCCTGCGCGAAGTACCCAAAGGCTAGAGCATCACCCACCTCCACTGATTCCCGGTTCAACCCCAGGTCGGGGGCTGAGATCTTCAGGCTCTTGAGCACGAAGTCGTTGTCGTTCTGGTGCAGAATCCACTTGACGGTCGGCGAGGTTCCCACCAGGTTCTGGGCGAATTCGACAGTTGAGGTCGGAGTAAAGCCGTTGAGTCTGGTCCGTAGGGTCGGCGTGGACGTGAGCTTGGCACCCGCCGAGCGAAGCGCCAGGGGAGCCATGAACTCGCCACTCGTGATTCGGAGAATGCCCTCGAACTCGCGGATGTCGACACCTGAATCCTCGGGTAGGTCGGGGAACAATTCGGAAACGAACAGAGACGTGTGTCCCTGCAGTGGCACGGGTACCCCTGCTCTAGCAGCCTGTCGGACTTTCGAGGTCACACCGAACGGGCATCATTAGTGTATGGCGAATCGATTTAGAACAGTAGATCGAGAGACTCCTTATCTGTTTCCTCCTTCGGTGCAGGAATGGCTGCCGGAGACGCATCTGGCTCGCTTCGTGGTGGAGGTGGTGAGCAAGCTGGAGTTGAGGAAGTTGGAGGATTCCTACACGAAACGGGGATCGGAAGGATACCATCCGGCGGTGATGCTGGCGTTGTTGTTTTACGGGTATGCGACGGGGGTGTTTTCGAGTCGGAAGTTGGAGCAAGCCACCTACGATTCGGTGGCGTTTCGCTACCTCGCCGGCAACACGCATCCGGATCACGACACCATAGCCCATTTCCGAAAGCGGTTTTTGGAAGAGCTGAAGCCGCTGTTTGTGGAGATCTTGCTGCTGGCCCAGGCGATGGGATTTCTGAAGTTGGGCCGAGTGAGTTTGGATGGCACGAAGGTCAAAGCCAATGCCTCCAAGCACAGTGCGTTGAGCTGGGGGCACATCCAGAAACTGGAAGCGCGGCTGCGAGAAGAAGTGGACGAGTTGATGCAGCTGGCCGAGGAAGCGGATGGACGAGAAGAAACGGAAGGGATGGACATCCCGGCCGAGCTGGCGCGGCGGGAAGCACGGTTGAAAGCGATCGATCAAGCGAAGCAGAAGCTGGTCGAGCGGGCGGCCGAGCGGCAGGCGGCCGAGCACGCCGAATATGAAGGGAAGGTGGCCAAGCGGCAAGCCCAGAGGAAAAGGGGAAACAAACCGAAGGGTCGCGAACCCAAACCGCCCCGAGGAGGAATCCGAGACCAGGATCAGATCAATCTGACGGATGAAGATTCTCGGATCATGCCGGTCTCGGGCGGGGGATTTGAGCAATGCTACAACGCTCAGGCCCTGGTGGATAACGACAGTCTGTTGATTGTGGCCGTTCATGTCACGCCAAACGCCAATGACAAGAAAGAACTGAAACCGGCCCTGGCGGCGCTGCACGCATTGCCGGAGTCGTTGGGTCGGCCCCAGGAGCTGCTGGCCGACAACGGCTACTTCAGTGGTGCCAACGTGGAGCTTTGTAGCGAGCATGCGGTCCTTCCCTATATTGCGGTCGAGCGGGAAGCCCACCACTTGCCGCCGAACGAACGCTGGAAAGAACCGGAGCCACCCGGGGAAGACGCCGATGCGGTGGAGCAGATGAGATACCGGTTGAAGACCCCGGCGGGTCGAGCCATCTACGGGCAACGCAAAGCTGTCCCCGAGCCCGTCTTTGGGATCATCAAATCGGTGATGGGCTTTGCGCAGTTCTCTCTCCGAGGAGCGGAGGCGGCAGACGGGGAGTGGACTCTGGCCAGCATCGCCTGGAATCTGAAAAGAATGTACAACCTCGCCTGCCGCCAGCCGAAGCTGGCCCGTGCCACCCTCTGAAGAGGTGGGCCAGGTCGTTTCAGCGGCCAAATCACCGCCGCAGATCAGACGATTCATCGATTTCGTGCTTGGTCGTGCAAGACTTTGGATCAAACGTCAAATTTCAGAAGTGCCTGTGAGTCAAGTCCGACAGGCTGCTAGTGCCGATGAAGCGGTTCTGATTGTCGAAGAGCGCGGCGTTGAAAGTTCGTTCCACCCCGGCTTCGTCGCCTTCGTTGATCAGGGGAAAAGCGATGGCCAGGCCTGTGTCGAAGATCCCCAGAGAGTTGACGATCAGATCGAAGCGCTGGAATAGGGGTGTGGCCGCTACCCCCACCTCTGCAATGAGATCCCCCAGAGCTGCGGGAGTCAGATAAGAGGAGACCTGGGCCGCACCGCCTGCCGCCTCGAAGAGCTGAAAGATGGCAGAACCGGCCAGGTGCTGGTCCATCGTGACGCGGGCCCAGCCAACCCCGTTGCCCTGCCCGGACGTGATCAGACGCACGACCCCCTTGGGGTTGAGGTTGGCGTCGAAGCTGGTTGCGGTTTCCTGGCCGATCGTCACCTGCATCGGACTGCTGTCAGAGTTGAAGAACTCGATGGTTGCCGAGGCAGCTTGGGCCGTGGTGTTGAAAATGATCGCAGAAGTCTTGATCTGGATGGCCCCGAAGATGCCGTCCCCGACGTGAGAAAAGGCCAGGTTCGTGACGTCGCTCTGTTCCGGTGCCGGCGAGACCATGGGCAGGGAGGTGAGCTGATCTCCGGTGGAGCGCAGAGTGATCCCAGCGAAGGGGAGGCCGGTCCCACTCGGTCCCGGATCCGGTGGACCGGGGGTAGTGATTTCGACCTGGTTGGAGGGAAGGCTTTCACCCTGATCGTAGACCGAGGTGACGACGTACCGGTATGCGGTGCTCTGCTCCACGTTATCATCCGTGAACATCGTCACCCCTGCCCCCAGGTTCGCAATCCGATCAGCGGGATCGACCTGAGGGGAAGCCGGGGCTACCGAACGGTAGATGTTGAAGCCCTGCAGAGTGGGCAGCGCCGTGGTGGGACTCAGATCGCTCTCGCTCGATCCGTTGGTCGCCAGCGAAAGGCTCATCTCATAGAAGAAGTCGGGTCCCCCCTCATCGAAGGCATCGAAGATCTCGATAAGATACCCGCCGGTCTCGGGGAGGGTGATCTCCAAACGAGAATCAAAGGACTCTCCGAAGTCATCATTGAATCCGATTTCATCCGGGAGTCCGTCTTCATCAAGATCCTGGTCCAAATAGAGGACAACGATCGAGTCGAGAACCGACTCCAGGCTCTCCGCAGCAACATCAATCACGATATTCTGGCCCGCCATACCCTCGAATCGCCAAACATCTGCATCGAAGTCGGGGTCGATGGTTCCCCTCGCCGTCTGACCGAACTCCAATGGGTCGGGGTTGTCGAGTTCGTCGTTGGGCTCCGTCTCGTCCACGAATTCATCTGGACCACCCCCGACATCCGGAGGCTCGGGCAGGTCCCAGCTGAGTAGCAAGCGATCCTGACCTTCGAGCTGGACCGAAAGGCTTCGAGGAGGCGGTAACTCCTGCCCTGCTGTGCTCGGTACAACTGAGTCCGCGGCGGCGAAAGTCCGCACATCGGGAGCCGAAGCCGGGTTCGCTCGCGCCGGCTGCTCGAGAGCCGCCGTGATGGCGGGCTGAGGTCCCGCCACGGAACGAATCACAACGGTTCCCTCAAATTCAGCGATGTCCTCCACTCCTTCAAACAGCTCGAACAAAAAAATCCCCAGATGGCCCAAAGGAGCCAGTGTCCGCTGGCGTGTGGCCAGGGTGGCGCCGTCGGTCCGATTCAGCTCGAATTCCAGGGTAACCGCCTCGCTTTCATTGGGGTTGGCGGCAGCTATCCCGGTCTGACTCTCTCCAATGGAGTCGGCGAAGATTGTAAACTCGGTGCCCGGACTGGAAGGGGCCACTCCCACGTCGGTGAGCGTATTCCCGGCCGAGTCCCGAATACCAAAACTACCCGCACCGCCAATGGGCTGATCGGAATGCACATGGGCCCACCCGGTAGTCAGCCCACCTGTCCCCGAGGTGGTGAAGCGCCGAGACTCTCCATCTGTCAACTCAAATGGAATGACGCTGTCAGTCACACCCCCAACGGTCACCACCAGGGGGTTACCTTGATCGTCGTAGAACTCGATGCGGCTGCTGCTGCCTCCGGATACCGAAGGGCTGTCCACCAATTGAATCGTAGTCTGAAAAGAGAGGTCGGTTCCCTCGATCACACCGTTTCCAATATGAGGGAAAATCATAGCCACCCCGGTACTCTCCACCGAGAAAGAGGGGGGCCAGATGTGGTCGTGGGGAACGGGTTCCAGAGCTTGATAGGAGCTGCGAGGCCATCCTCCAGGAAGCCCCAACGACAGGCCTTGCACCTGGGCTTCCGACAAACCGTAGGTGGCAGCCAATTGGTCCCGCACGAAGTCTTCCGTCACGGCTGAGCCGCCCGCGAACCAGACCACGCCGACCCCGGTCAACACGGCCAGGGGAAAAAGCCAGATCAGTACCGGAAAACGCCTGCTGGAGACGGTCCCGAACTCAACTGGCGTTTGAGGTCGACGATTCTGCTCCCGATCGAAAGTCTGCATCACTTCTGGTTGAGCCGAGTCGCTTCGAAGTTTGCTCCCAAAAAGACCCAAGGTCTTCTTATTCTAGGCTACGAAGTCGCACTCCATCAAGAGGACGAAATGGGGAGGATACATCCCCCTTGGTTGGTGCCGTCGCTCGCGCCCACCGACTCGGTGTCGCTGGGATTCGCCGCTGCGGTGACAGGGATTCAACGAGAAAACCCAGGCCTCCCGTCTGATTTTCGTCGCCCGGGTTCCGAAGTACCGTGATGCTGATGTCGAGAGGACTGCCGCTCTCTGGAGTCACCAGCTGAAGTTTTGCTTGACTCCCGTCTGCGGACTTCACTCGAAGCTCGAACCGCTCCTGGCTGGGACCCTGTTTCATGGTACCTGTGCCGACGATTGTGCTGGCCTCAAGAGCCGACAGGTCTACATCCACACTCCGAACCTCGGCGCTAAAGGTGGACAAGGCAAACTGCTCCGGGCTCTGTTTGATTCGAACTGAGAATCCGGTCACCGGACAGCTCTCTCCCTCGACCTGACATTCTTCCCTCAGGAATTCAAATCTGAAAAGAGGACTGAAGAAGATCTTGGCCTGATAGGAATTACCGAAACCTCCTCCGTTATCCACCCGAATGGGACCATCGACCCGGTTCAGCTCGAACCCCAGGGTCAGCGACTCGGTCTCCCAGTGGGAGGTCGACACCTACCTGGGCCAGTATTAAGGAGCCGAGTCCGACAGAGCCACGAACGGCTTGACTCGTTAGCAATATGAGCCGAAGTCCCGAGGAGAGAGCCGGATAACAGCAGGATCTCGCAGATCCCCAACCCCTCGCTCGCGCTTCAGGCTTCCATGGCTCGGGCAGTTTCTTTTCTCGAAGAGGGCCGGCACGGCGTGGGCGAGTCATCGATAGACCTCACGTCGGTGGCTGACTCGCACCACCGAAATTAGAAGTCGCGTTCCGTCGAAGGCATAGATGATGCGGTGGACTCCAACACGGAGTCTTCGCAACCCCTTCCACTTCCGGCTCAGAGCCTCTCCCTTAAGCGGATCATCACGCAATCCTTCGACGCCATGGAAGACTCTTTGTTGCTCCTTCTTGTTGAGCTGGCCGAGCTCTTTCAGGGCGCGCCGGTCCCATCTAATCGAGACCGAGTTCACGCTTGGCCTCGTCGTGATCGACCCACTCGGCGCCGGGATCACGTAGGCGGCTAAGGGCGACTTCTAGATCCTCGCGCTCATCTAGAAAGCGTTCTAAAGCCTCGATAATGAAGGAACTCTTCGTTCTCCGCGTATCCCTGGCTAGATCGGAGAGGCGACTCGCAAGCTCTTCTGGAATCCTGACCGACTGGGTCACCATCTAAACCTCCTTCACCCATTGTAACCGCTGTAATACATTAGAACCAAATCGCGTCGGAGGTTTGTGCTCGTCGCTCGTTGCTGATCGCTGGCTCGCTTGACTCGGCTTGCACAGATCTCCATGATTTTGTCGCGCATGCGTGAAGTCTTTGTGGATTGGCTGCAGAAGGAGGGTCTTCCGGGTTGGCTGGTGCCGGGCTACTGGCTCATGCTCACACTGGCCATCATCGTCGGCTCGCTGCTGGCAATCTACTTGTGGAAGCGCACCGGGCAAGAAACCCGGATTGCCTCGGATCTTCTTTTCTGGGGGATCCCCTCACTCTTCGTGGGAGCCAAGTTCCTTTTCTATCTGCAGTTTGGCTTCCCAAATCACCTGACGGACTTCTGGGCACCGAGTGGGCTCAGTCTCTATGGAGGACTCCTGGGCCTTCTGACCGCCTGGACTTTGTACTACCAGTTCCGTCCCTACTCGGTCCTTCTCTTCCTGGACTCCGCCACTCCCTCGCTGGCCCTGGGATTGTGCTTGGGACGAATCGGCTGCTTTCTGGCTGGATGCAATGGAGGCTTCGCCTGCGACCTGCCCTGGGGTGTCGAGTTCCCCCGTGCGACAGCCACCTTCTATCACCAGCAGCAGGCGGGGCTGGTGGAGGACTGGCAGACGCTCTCACTGCCAGCGCACCCCACCCAGCTGTATGAGTCGGTCTTCGGCGCAGTTGCCTTCGTTCTGCTGTTGTTCTTGCGAGGCCAGGGGCTAAAGCAGGGCCAGCTCTTCTTCACCGGGATCCTCTGGTACGCCGTCTACCGCTTTGCCACCGAGCCGTTGAGGGCCGATGCGGGAGGCCTCCATCCGCTGGGCATCTTGACCTTCGCACAGTTCGTATCCGTGCTGGCTGCCCTGGGATCTGCGATTGGATTGTTCTGCTTGAGCCGGGTACAGGCTACCAAGCCGGGTAGACCTGTCGCTGGTTGAACCCGCAGAACATCACAGCTTAGGGCCCCGAATCGACGGAAGCCCGTGGGCTGCGACTCTCGGAAGATCCTCCTGCGGATCGCCCAGTGCTTCGACGTCCGGCTGCACCCAGACATCGACAATGATCTCGTTGGTCACGGTCCGATTTGGATCTCCGCCCTGGGCCGTTACTTTGTAAAAGGTCCTGGCTATGCAGCTGCGCTTATTACACCGGGGCTGAACTGGAGACACCAATTGGAATACGGCATCTCCGGTTTGAGAACCGAGCGCCGTCTGGAACGGGCTTGGGATCGTAATGCGTTTTTCAAATCCCGACGCGAGCCTTATGCTCATCCAGCTGCTCGTTTCGGTGATGGAGAAGCTCCAGGGACCGGGCTCCGGTGAGTCGAGGTCCTTTCCGCAAAACACTTCGAACCGGAAATCGATCCGGTTGCGGTTTTGCATGTAAAGTAGAGTGCTACCCAACTCGCTTCCCGCAGAAGCAGAAGGAAGAACCTTCTCTTCCTTCACCAGGATCGAGAGCCAGCGGGTTTGAAAGGGCTTTTTTTTATCCTCGGGGATGGCCTTGATCTTGACAGTCACCGGCTTCTGCCTATTCCTGAACTCGAGTTGGGCGTGTGTTCGATGTTTGATCTCGCTGCGGGTGCTGGGCCCCCGCTGAATATTACGGCTGGCGAACAACTTCGTGTCCCGGATGGTCAAGAATTCCCACTGGGCCAACTCACCAAAACGCGCGATGCTGGAGCCCTCCCGGCCCGCACAGATCTTCACCGGATCGGGGTCGAACGTAATCAGCGAGTTCAACAGCTCACAACACTCTTGAGTCGGGCCGCCCACCTCATCGTAGTTGGCTAGATTGCTGAGTCCCAGCATAGCCAGCAGAAGAAGAATCTTGAGATCCAGGCCGCGCATCATTACTCGTTTTTTCATTTCTCTGATCGGCTCCGGTTCACTCAAAGGCAACGATCTGTTGTGTTTCCAGGGTGGCGTCGGCCCCTCCGACTCCGGTCGGCGTCGAGGTCATTCGGGCGATGCCGGTCACGGGGATATCGCCCTGGGGAAACTGGACCGGCAAAGCGCGGAAGTTGATCTGCAGCTCGAGGCTCGACCGGTCATCCAGCAGGGCCGGCTCCTCTTGGGCATCATCAGGTCGGTACCAGAAGAGAAGCTCGGTGGCCTCGTCTTCGGCAACCTGTCTTTCGACTCGGATCTTGATTTCGAGAGAGACTCCTCCGGCGTCGACCAGCTGCAGCTCGGCCGCGTTCTCCTCCAGAGCCAGCACCTTCAGATCGAAGTTGGTCTGGTTGAATCCCAGTTTCATCCTGCCGCTGCCGACGATGTTCTCTCCATCCCCGGTGCTCAGCTCGCTCAGGGCCATGTCGGCGCCGGGTATCCGAACCCGGAGCTCACTCAACACGAACTGCTCGGGGGGTTGTTGAAAGAGAAAGAAGAAATCCCCGCCGCCCTCCGCTCCCTGGATCGCAGACTGCGGCGTCTCCGCAGCGCCCAACCCTGCCCGGAAGACGGGCGAAAACAAGATCTTGACTCGATAGTTGTTGCCGACGCCGGTCCCGTTGTCGATCTGGATCGGGCCGTCGACGACCCCGGAAGGCACTGGGGCCACCAGATTGCCCGCCCCATCCAGACCGGCTTCCACCTGAATCGTGCCGCCTGCCGTGGTTGGGAAATGGACCACGGGGTTCTCTCCCAGATTCGTTCCGAGGAGAGTCATAAGCTCGCCCGGAAGCGGAAACTGGGGTGTGATCTGCCTCAGGTTGGCCTTGGTCGCGTCCGGGTTCGCGATGGTGATTTCCTGGGTGGTCTTCCGAACGATGGGGAGGTCGGCATCCGGCCGACTGGATACGGACGTGAACTCAGTCGTAATCGTGATGGGTCCTGCGGAATCAGGCAGGTTGATCAACCCGGGCAGGAAGAAGAAGTGTTGGTCGGCATCGTCCCTCACTTCGGAAAAGGGTTCCTTGGCGTCGAGCGTCAAATCCAGAGTGAGCCCCCCTGAAGGAGTGCCGTCGATCTTGCCCGAACCCTGAACGTGCACTCCGTCGCTTTTTGACGATGACGGTATCGAATTCCACGCTTCCGTCACCACTGGCGATCAGTTTCAATACCCGGCTGTTCGATCCCAGGGCGAAGTAGCCGAAAGACAACTCCTCTCCCACACCCACAGCGTCGGAGTTGAAACCCAGTTCGGGAGCGGAGATTTTTCACCTTCTCCAGCGCGAAATCGTTGTCGTTCTGGTGCAGCGTCCAGCGCAGGGCCGGAGAGGTTCCAGCCAGGTTCTGGGCAAGGACCATGGTAGAAGGTGCGAATGGATTGAGCCTGCCGGGAAGGGTCGGGATTGAGGTGAGTCTTGCTCCAGCCGATCGAAGGGCCAAACCGGCCATGAACTCCCCGCTCGAAATGGACAGGGAGCCCGAGAAGTCATTGATGTCCAGTGGATCTTCTCCGAGTGTCGCCGGCAGGTCTGGAAAGAGCTCCGGGACGAAGAGGGCTGTATGTCCGCCAAGAGGAATCTGAACCTGCTTGAACGCAATGAATTGCCCATCGTCTCGCCACAGGGAAGTGCTCACGTTCTTCAATTCACCACGCTGCTCGGACTCCTCGACCTTGGGAAGGGCAAGCGCCATCCCCGTATTGAAAGGATCCCGGGTGTTGACGAACACGGTCAACTGTTGGCGCAGTCGCGGCGGACCCACGCCAACCTCGGTCTGAGGATCCGAAGCGTTTGTGGTGGTACGCACCGATGAGAAGGTCGCGGCTTGGCCTCCAACTGTGAATCTCTGGAAGATCGCCGAACCACTCAAGTGCTGGTCCATCGTCACTCCGGCCCAACCGACACCTTGTCCCGAGCCCGAGTTCACCATTCGGACGACTCCTTGCGAAGCCACTTGAAAGGGGAAAGAAGAAGCAGTCTGATTCCCTATGGTGACCGTCATCGGGGTCGAATCCGAGTTGAACAGATCGATCATTCCTGAGGCGGCAGTGGCAGTGTTGTTGATCAGGATGAACGTCGTCCTGATCTCCAGCCCTCCAAAGACGCCGTCACCAACCTGAGGGAAAATCATCTTGGTAACCGGGCTCTCCGGGGGCGGGGGAAGAACGGCGGGCAAGGACGTCAGTTGGTCCCCCGTAGATCGAAGCGTGAGGGCGGAAAAGGAGGGTCCGGCCTGCGTCGGTCCGAGAGTGGTTATCTCTACCTGGTTGGAGGCTGGACTCTCCCCCTGATCGTAGACAGCCGAGACGACGTATCTGTAACTGGTGCTCTGCTGGACGCTGTCGTCCGTGAACATCGTCACCCCTGCCCCGACGGTGCCAACCCGATCCGCGGGATCGACTTGAGGAGCAGCCGGAGCAGCCGAGCGGTAGATATTGAAGCCCTGCAGAGTGGGAACAGCCGTGGTAAGGTCGAGGCTGTTCTGGCTCGATCCGTTCGTCGCTAGCGAGAGACTCATCTGGTAAACGAAGTCGGGCGCGCCGTCATCGAAGGCATCGAAAATCTCGATGAGATATCCGCCAGTCTCGGGGAGGGTCATCTCCAAACGAGAATCAAAGGACTCTCCAAAGTCATCGTTGAATCCGATCTCGTCGGGGAATCCGTTTTCATTGAGATCCTGGTCCAGATAGAGGACGAGGAACGAGTCCAGGACTGAGTCCAGACTCTCCGCGTCAACGTCAATCACGATATTCTGACCCGCTGTTCCCTCGAAACGCCAAACATCTGCATCGAAATCGGGGTCGATGGTTCCTCGCGCCGTCTGACCGATTTCCAGAGCGTCGGGGTTGTCGAAATCATCGTTCGGCTCGGTTTCGTCTACGAACTCTCCGGGGCCACCCCCAACATCGGGTGGCTCGGGCAACTCCCAGTTGAGGAGCAGACGATCCTGACCCTCCCGTTGTACTGACAGGTTCTGGGGAGGGGGTAATGCTTGCCCTGTCGTACCCGTCATGATTGGATCTGCGGCTCTGAGAGGATCCCCGCCGTGATTAATTGATGATTGGTCTATCGTCATCTCAGCAGCGGCTAGCTGGGATCCTGACACGGAGCGGATGACAACACTCCCTTCGAACTCCTCGATCCCAGAGAATCCAACGAAGATCTCCGAGAGAAAACGCGCGAAGTGACCCCGTGGACCCAGCTGCTGGTGCTCCACAGCGAGGAGATTTCCTTGTTGGCTATGCAGCTCGAAGTCCAGCGAAAGGCTCTGGTCGTCGTGGGGATTGGCGACAGCCACACCAGTGCGACTGGGGCCGATGGAATCGGCGAAAATCGTGAATTCCTGTCCCAGATCGGCTGCTGCGACACCCACGTCCGTCAGCACGCTCCGGCCCCGTTGCGCAAGCCAAAACTGGAAGTGACGTGGATGGGCTGATCGGCGTGAATATGGGCCCAACCCGACTTGACCTCCGGTACCGGAGGTCAAGAACCGCTGCAGCTGACCGTTGGACAGCTCGAAGGGAAAGACGCTCGCCGTGTTCCCATTCAGTGTGATGTCCAGGGGGTTGCCCCCGTCATCGTAGAACTCGATTCTTCCCGTGACCGGATCCGGTCTTTCGAAGAACGTATCTTCCAACAGCTCAATGGTGGTCTGCAAAAAGAGGTCGGTTCCGTCAATGGCCCCGTCCCCGAAATGGGCAAGGACCAGGTCGACGCCCGAATCGATCACGAGGGGGGCGTGGGGTGGTCATGAGGAGGCGACTCGAGGCTGGCCAACGAGCTGGGTTTCCAGCCTCCTGGCAGCCGTAGGGAGATCCGGTCCAACTGGGCCTCAGTCACACCATAGGTTTCCAACAACCGCCGCTTGATCCACTGTTCGGTAATGGCCGAGCCTCCGGTGAAGTAAATCGTCTATACCACGACTAGGACGAAGAGAGGAAACAACCAGGCAATGTAAAGTGCCTTTCGATGTTGCCGACGGCTCATGTTCTCCCTAACCAAGGCCCCATGTTGACAGTGCACAAAGTATACTACGCTATGTCACAATGCTTAAACAGAAGGCTGGGAACCGGATAGCAGGGAGCCATGAAGGGAGGATCGGGTGCGAAGGGGACGGTGTGGTCCCTGTTTCTGATGGTTGCCTTGGGCAGCTACAACCTCCAAATCTTTTCAGGTCCCGCTTTCCTCACTGGAGATATCAGAATCCACTCCTCGCTGGTCCTACGGCATTTGCAGACTACCTGGCATGATGCCGACTTGAGAGGCTTCTCGGCTTCCCCAGGCTTACGGCCGCTGACCCTGGCAGCCGCCGATTTCGATGAAGACGGAATCCAAGATCTAGTCGTCGGTTACCACCAGAGAGATGGGGGCCATCTCAACTGGTTTCGTGGCGCTAGCGATTCGGACCCGGTGACGGGTGATTCCCAGAGCTTTCCCTTTGTCATAGCCAATGTTTCCGTAGCGATTCCAGCGCGTCCGGACTTCCTCGAGGTTGGTGATTTCGACGCCGATGGGCACCAGGACTGGGTTGCCGGCCAATCCGGTTCCCACAAACTGTTCTGGGGTCGAGGGGACGGTTTGGGTTTCTTCAAGGAACCGCAGGGCGTGGAGCTGCCCGGCCCGCTGTCGGCGCTGATAGCTGCGGACGTCAATCGCCGGGATGGGCTCAAGGATCTGCTGCTGGGGATCGGCGGCAAAACACCAAAACTCCTGGTCTTCGAAGGACCCCTGGGAGCTCTCCAAGCCGAGCCCGAGGGTTTTCCGATGGAGGCAACTCCCACGAGCCTCGCTTTCGGTCAGTTGGATTCACACTACGCCCTGGACCTGGTGGTTGCAGCCGGCGATGAAATCCTGGTGATCCAAGGGCGTGACCGGAAGCTGTCTGAACCGACGGAAAAGAGGCGTCCGCTGTCCGATCCCACGATCAAGCGGATCCCATTCCCGTCCGGGATCGAATCTTTGACGATAGGCGATTTCATCTGGGATCAAGATGGTCAGAGGGATTTCGCCGTACTGACTTCAACCGGAAGACTCCTGCTTCTGGAAGATCCTCTGCGCTCTCAGAAACGCCCTGTCCCTTTTGGGTCTCTGGGTCCACGATATCGATTTCAGGCTGGGCGGCCGCAAGACTCTCAGTCCGGGTCGCGCAAACTGTACTGTACGCGCCTTTCCAGTCTGCCCGTAGACTCGCCTCTGGTGGTGGATTCCAGCTCCGGCGATGCCTGGCTGGCAATGGATGAAAACTCCGACCGAAGGGTGCGCCGAGGGGGCGTCCGCGTCGCCACGATCCCGCTTTCGCTGCCGGGAACCGTGGTTGCAGCACTGCCCATGAAGATTGGAGGGGGATCGCTCGACGATCTGGTGTGGCTCAGCAGCAGTTCCCCTATCCCCCAGGTCACTCTCACCGGGCCCGGGGGTCAGTTCCAGGTCAACGTCTCAGAAGATGAAGATGATGGTACCTGCAATGCGGAGCATTGTTCGCTACGGGAGGCCATCAATGCTTCCAATGCCAGCGCCGGACTCGATACGATCACTTTTTCCGTAGCGACTGCAACCCTGGGCACCGTTCCCTCTGCCCCCATCACCGACGCCGTCAATGTTGTGGGACCGGTGGAGATCGTTGGGGGACTGCTGCTCAATGGCGGCAACAGCGAAGTGCGGGGCCTGACGGGCGGCTCGCTGAGTTTCGGTGTGGGTAACAACCGGGTGGTTTCCAGCCAGCTGTCGAGTGTCTCACTTCAATCCAGCGACAACACCGTTGGCGGCACCTCCAGTGCCGAACGTAACATCATCTCAGGAAGTGGAGTGATTGGAGTCTTCATCACCGAGGATTCCAACCAGGTTCAAGGTAACTACATAGGAACGGACGAGTCCGGAGAGGCGGCTATGGGGCATGGATTCAATGGCGTGGTGATCGCCAATGCCTCAAACAACACCATCGGGGGGACAACCGCCGGTGCCCCCAATGTGGTATCCGGAAACGGAACCCGAGACACCAACCCCATCGGTGGACTGAGATCCGGGATCCAGATCCAGGGGAACACCTCCTCGGGCAATCTGGTGCAAGGAAACTTCGTGGGGAGCGACCACACCGGCAAGTCCGGCATCCCCAATGCCATGGGCGTCGAGATCAGTCGAGGGAACGACAACACCATCGGAGGCACAACACCGGGAGCCCGGAACATCATCGTGTCCAATTCTGGGGATGGAGTCTTCGTCGAAGGCGACGGCAATCTGATTCAGGGGAACTACATCGGTCTCAACGTCGACGGTGAGCCTCTGGGCAACGGCGACAACGGTGTCGAACTGCAGGGTTTCTTCTTCACCGTTGCCACCAATACCGTTGTGGGAGGCGAAACGGAGAATGCCCGTAATGTGATTTCGGCCAACGGCAACGATGGTGTCCAGATCATAGGCGGTACCATAAACGGCGAGATAACGCTGAACTCCGTGGTGGGAAACTTCATCGGCACAAATCCCTCGGCGACCGTGCTCATCCCGGGCGGTGGGATGCCCGCCGTAGAGTTCGGAAACGGTCGACATGGAGTCTTCATCCAGTCCGCGCCTGAGAACGAAGTGAAGAACAACGTCATCTCAGGCAACCAGGCCAGCGGCATCGCCGTGCGCAGCTTTCCCGACTCCTCCAGCGTTGCCAGGGGAAATAGCATCCTGGGAAACAAGATCGGAACCAACGAAATGGGCGACGCTGCTCTGGGAAACGCGTTCGCCGGCATCTTTATAGAACAGACGCCCGAGACCATCATCGGCAGCAGCGACACTTCGGACCGCAACCTCATATCGGGAAACGGCACCAGCGGCATCATCATCCGGGATCCCATGGCCTCGGGCAATCAGGTGATCGGAAATTGGATCGGTGCCAACCAGGACGGAACCGGAGCGATCCCCAATGGGCAGAACGGTGTCTTCATCTTCGGTGCTCCCGACAACTTCATCGGTGGGACCGGGTCTGGCGAGGGCAATCTGGTCTCCGGAAACGACTTTTCCGGTGTCGTCATCTCACAGGGAGACGCCAGCGGAAACTCGATTCGCGGGAATCTCATCGGCACTCAGAAGGATGGGACCTCCCAACTCGGCAACGGCAGTTGGGGAGTTTTGATCACGAGCAGCGCCCACGACAACTTCGTCGGCGGAGATTCCGAAGCAGCCGGAAATCCGATTGCCTTCAATGGGCGCGACGGAGTCCAGGTCTCGAGCGGTACTGGCAACTCCATCCGCTTCAATCGGATCTTCGAGAACCAGGCCCTGGGAATCGACCTGGACCAGGACGATCAGGTGACGCCCAACGACCCAGCCACAGGGACGGAGCCACCGTTCGATCCGCCAGCCGACAGCGATGAGGGAGCCAATAGGCTGCAGAACTTTCCGGTCCTGACCAAAGTGGAGGATGGCACCCAGGTCGAGGTGAACCTGCTCAGCACACCTGGGCAGAGCTTCACCATCGATCTCTACAGCAATGACGCCTGTGATCCTTCCGGCAATGGCGAGGGACAGGAGCACCTGGGGTTTATTCAGATCACGACCAATGCACAAGGAATCTTTGAATGTGGGGGCGGTGCCTGTCGCTTCCCCGTACCTTTGGACAAGGACATCACCGCCACGGCAACCGATCCCGATGGCAACACTTCGGAGTTTTCTTTCTGTGGTGTCGACGCCATCGAGGTCAATTCGGTAGAGGACGAACCACTCAAACAGGACGCCACCACCTGTACCACCGGCGACGAGGCCTTCGAGACCCGCACGGGGGAGGACGAATGCACCCTCCGGGCTGCGATCGAGCTCGCCAACAAGCGTCCCGGAAGAGATCGGATCGAGTTCGACATCAAAGAGGGCAACGCCCCCTACACGATTCAACCCTCAATGGCACTCCCCGAAGTCTCGACTCCGATGTCGATCGACGCCACTACCCAGCCTGGTTTTTTCGAGGGTTTTCCTCCGCTCATCGAACTGACGGGGATCGACGCCGGGCTGGGCACCAGCGGTCTGGTAGTGACGGGCGGCTCCTCGGAGATCAAGGGCCTGGCGATCAACGCCTTTCGAGGAAACGGAGTGGTCCTGAGGAGTCGGGGCGGGAATCGGCTCGACCTCAACTACATCGGTACTACCCAGAATGGACAGGAGCCATTCCCGAACACGGGGTACGGCGTTTTCATCGACAACACTTCAAACAACCTGATTGGACTGCCCGAGGAGGGCGAGCTTCCCCGGAATGTGATCTCCGGAAACGTCAGTGATGGTGTGCGGGTCGAAGGACGAAACGCCAGTCTAAACGAAATCAAGGGCAACTATGTGGGTCTCAATGCTTTCGGTGGGGAGATCGTGGCTAATACAGGAAGCGGGATCAACCTGATCGATGGTGCCTTTTCCAATCTCATCCTGGGGAATGTGGTATCCGGCAACCAGTTGACCGGCGTTCGCCTTACCGGCTGTGCCCTTGATGAGTGTCAAGAGATCAATGATCCGACCTTCATCACACGGAAGAACCAGGTGTTCGTCAACCTCATCGGAACCGATGCCCTCGGTTCCCTGCCCCGACCCAATGTGGTAGGTGTCGCCATCCTCAACTCGCAGGAGAACAGGATTGGGGAAGCCGGTCGCGGCAATGTCATTTCGGGGAACGGCGGCCCGGGCATATTCGTTTTTGGCCTGAACGGAAGTGACAACCTCATTCAGGGCAACCGCATCGGGATCGACCCGGATGGTGGCTGTCCCGAGCTTGGCGATAAGGGACAGTGCAGCCTGGCCAACTCCACCCGTACGATTTTCGCCCCTGCACCGTTCAATGCTAATTCGGTGCTCGGTGGCGGAATCTTCGTCTTGAGTGCGGATGACACTCGAATTGGAGGCGCGGGGCCGGGACAGGGCAATGTGATTTCCGGAAACGGAGGAGACGGTATCAACCTGGACTTCGCACTCGGCTGCACGATCGAGGGAAACCGGATAGGAACGGATCCCTCCGGCAAGATCATGATCCCCAACCTGGGCAACGGAATCCACCTGGCAGACTCGAACGACGTGATCATCGGCGGCTCGAACCGATCCACCGCTAGCTGCGACGGCAGTTGCAACCTGATCTCGGGAAACCGATTCAATGGTATCTTCGTCGAGCGGGGAGCACCGGTCCAGATTCAGGGCAACTTCATCGGCACCGACATCGACGGCGAACAGGACCGGGGGAACAGCGAATCGGGAATCTTCTTGACTCATCTGGTCCTCGCTGGTTCGGGAGAACAGGGGCAACATACGATTGGCGGTCCCCAGGTGCAGAGCGGCAACCTGATCTCCGGAAATGACTTCGATGGAATTCGGATCGAGAAGACTGCCTCGACGGACATAGCGGGAAATCACATCCATCACAACCTGATTGGGACCAACGCCGACGCAACTCGCCGGGTTCCCAACCAGGAATTCGGTATTTCGATCCTCGGTTCCCAGGGCAACTCCATCGGGTCACCGGGGACAGGCAATGTGATCGCCGCCAACGGCAGCGGTGGGATCGTCATCACTCTCAACGAAGAGGGTGGTCCGGGGGGCAACAACGTCATCCAGTCCAACTACATCGGCAGCAACGCAAACGAGGCCGATCTTGGCAACCTCGGACCCGGGGTCGCCATCAACACGCCTGGAAACGAGGTTGGCGGAGACCGCGAGGACGAGGGGAACGTGATCGCCTTCAACCTGGATGAGGGAGTCCTGGTAGCCACAGAGGATCGGAATCTGATCTTCCACAACCGGTTCTTCGAAAACGACCTCTCAGGGATCAACCTGCGGGGTGGAAACGACAACATGTACTACCCGTCGCTGGAGTCTGTAACCAGCGGAAATACTCTGATCAGGGGAAGATTTCCCTTCCCGCTGATCCCTGCTACTACCCTCCAATTCTTCTCAAATCCCACTTGCCATCGCAGCGGGAACGGGGAGGGACGACACATTCTCGGACACGTGAATCTGCCGGCTGGCAGATCCGACTTCAGGGTTCGCCCCCCGATTCCCGTTGCAGCTGGGCACGTCGTCACCGCCACCGCCACAGATGACTTCGGGAACACGTCAGAGTTTTCCAATTGTGTAGTCGCGCAGCTCGATTCCGACGGCGATGGAGTTCCCGATGCTCTGGAGCCTCCCGAGCTGGTCAATGATGGCGGAAAGACCAGTACCCCTGGAGGCACCATCGTCGAAGTAGATGATCCGGCCGCCGTACTCGAGCTCAACCCCAACTCGAGCCCGCTGACGTTGCCGAACGGTATCGACTTCGGCGAGCCTATTGAGATTCGAATCGACCTGACCTCAACGGGATCCTCTTCGACTCAAGTCAGCCCACTCGGGACAGCCAGGGAAATCGGCATCACATTAACCTTACCTGCTGGATTTCAGGCCACGACCTACTACAACTTCGGGCCGGAGCCGAATAATCCCGAGCCCCATTGGTACGAGTTTCTCTTCGATGGCCGCACCGGTGCCACCATCAAGGGACAACGCGTCTTGATTCGTCTAATTGATGGCCAAAGGGGAGATCACGACCTGGAGGCCAACGGTATCATCGAGACCCTGGGTGGTCCCGCCAATCTGGCCGACCTGCTGTTTCCCTTCTTTCAGATCGAATCCGGAAGCTTTGTAGGCGTCGCGGTGTCGAACTTTTCCGATGTCGATGCGGAGCTCAACTTCGAAGCCCGAGATGCGAATGGCGATCTGTTGCCGGCCGGCGAGAATCCTGCAACACGGTTTCTCAATTCGGGAGAACAGCTTGCCCGGCTGAGCCACGAGCTGTTGAACACCGACGCCGAGACTGCATTGAAGGGCTGGCTCAGAGTCGATACCGACAATCCACGGTTGGGAAGCTTCTTTCAGTTTGGCGACCTGGAACGGCTCGATGGGAGTGTTGCCATCACGCGCTCTGTTCCCCGCCTCTTCTTCACCCGTGTCTTCGAGGGCGATACAGCTTTTCGTGGCCAGCCAGTTTCAACTGAGATCCTCTTGGCGAATCCTGGTGAGTCCGAGATTACGGTTCAGCTGCGGCTTCTCGAGTCGGATCCTGGGAATGCGTCCAGTGCCAGCCTGACTGGCGTAGCCTCCAAGACGGTGTCCATTCCCGCTCGGGGCGTCCTGAGAGAGACCGCGGGGGCGCTCTTCTCGGCCGAGTCGATCCAGGATGGAGTCATCGCGGCCGAGGTAGACGGGGACGGAGGGATAGCCGGTTTCGAACTGATTCGGCTGAGCAATCGGAATACCATCATTGGACTCAACGCCGCCCATGATAATCCTTTCGTCCAACTCTTCTCGGCACAGTTGGCGAGTGTCCCCGGCATCTTTACCAACCTCAAGCTGATCAATACTGCGGAGCAGGAAAGAACCGTGACCCTGGAGGCGATTGGTGAAGACGGGAGCCCCTTGTCCGACCCCATCAGTCGCGATCTGGGACCGGGAGAGGCGCTGAGTGAAGATGCGGGAGATCTGTTCTCTTCTGCTCTCGAGGGGAGTCCCTCAGGCCTGGTCGGGTCTCTAAGGCTGCGGACAGATGGGCCGGGGCTCCTGGGTGACGTGATCTTTGGAGACCCGGACGATCTGCAATATGCTGCGGCGCTTCCTCTTCAGAGCCAAGCTTTCAAGCAGGCCGTGTTCAGCCAGGTGGCCAATATCCCAGGATTCTTCACGGGAATGGCTCTGTATGCACCCGATGAGGCCTCCAAGGTATCCATCGAGGTGCACAAGTCCGATGGCGAGCTGGTCGGCAGGTCGGTGCAAAGGTTGGCCGCCGGACAGCGGATGTCCAAGTTGGTGCCCGAACTGGTGCCTGATTCAGCCGGGCAGGCCGGTGGTTACATTGAGATTAGCGCGACTAAACCTCTGATCGCCCAGCAGCTGTTCGGTGCCTTGAGTGCCTCCGGGATCCAGCTGCTTTCCGCAGTGCCGCCAACCGTAGTGGATGAGTTGGTTGAGAATGATGGAGAGGAGAATCCAGTCCCGGCGTTGTCGTCCATTGACCCATCGTCCGTCACCGCAGGCTCGCCGGGCTTTCAGCTGCGTGTACTGGGCAGCGACTTCAATCAAGCTTCCCAGGTTCGATGGAATGGGCAAAATCGTGCGACCACCTTCATCAGTGCCGGCGAGATCCGGTCCGAGATCGTGGCAATGGATATCGAAGAAGCCGGTCAGGCTGAGATCACCGTTTTCAATCCTCCGCCCGGTGGGGGACTGTCCTCGCCCCTGACGCTTGTGATCGATCCAGAGCCGATCATCGTCCCCAATCCTGTCCCTGTACTGGGCTCACTCGATCCTCCATCGGCAGCAGCAGGAAGTGGAGCCTTTACTCTCAGCCTGACCGGGAGCGGTTTCATCGCGGGCTCTCAGGTGCGTTGGGGTGGAGCAGACCGTGCCACCGTGTTTATCAATTCAGGCGAGCTCCAGGCGGAAATCAGCGCGGCGGATGTGCAGCAAGTCGGACAGGTGCAGATTACCGTTTTCAATCCTCAGCCCGGTGGTGGATCTTCGTCGGCCCTGGTTTTCATGATCGATCCTGCCCCTAACCCCACTCCGGTGTTGAGTTCACTCGATCCCGTATCCGCCATAGTCGGAAGCGGAGCTTTTACACTCAACCTGTCAGGAAACGGTTTCTTCGCGGGGTCCCAGGTGCGTTGGGACGGAGAAGATCGCCCGACAACCTTGATCAGTTCGACTCAACTCCAAGCGGAGATCAGCGCAGCGGATATTGAGAATGTCGGCCAGGTAGAGGTCACCGTTTTCAATCCCCAGCCTGGCGGTGGATTGTCCCCGCCTCTGGTTTTCACGATCGATCCCGTTCCCAATGCCGTGCCGGTATTGAGTTCCCTCGATCCTGCGTCGGCAACGGCGGGAAGCGGCGACTTGACACTCGACCTGATGGGAACAGGCTTCTTCGAGGGTTCCCTGGTGTTATGGAACGGGGAGACTCGGAGCACAACCTTCCTGGGCTCCACCCACGTGCAAGCCGAGATCCCGGCCGCTGATCTTGCGATTCCAGGTCAAGCAGAGATAGTTGTGTTCAATCCAACCCCGGGGGGCGGCACCTCCAACATGCTCCTTTTCGAAATTGCGGATTTCACTGCTCCGGAAGTCTCGGAGGCCGAGGTGGAAGTCCTGAACACCGACTCGGTCCGAGTTCGCTTTCGGCTGGTAGACCAGGATGGTGACGTGGTCCAGTTGCTTTTCACATTTTTCCTAAACGGGACCCAGACCACAGTGCGCGAGGTCAATTCTCCCGAGGATGTCGACCTCACCGGCTTCACCTCAGGATCGATAACCGGCACCTTCACCGGATTGACGGTGAACCCGTTTGCATTGCGACCCGACGAAGTGCGGATCGTCGCTATCGATGCCCAGGGGTTGTCGAGTAACTCCGTTTCCCTGAAGTATTGACCGCCAGCCGTCGGATCCTATACACCTTCGGTGTAGTGAGGCCGTTGCTACCTATGTATCGGGAGCTACTCCGGTGTGCGGCTTTGGGCTTGTATCAATAGATGGCTTTCTCAGAACCGTTGGCTTCGAGCAGGTATTTGGATCCGGTAACCGTCTGCGCGGCTCCATGGAAGGAAATGCGGCAACTACCCACGACGAGTCCTTTCTTGAGTTTCCCGAGTGTAGGAGCCGGGATCGAGCACTGTCAATGATTCGACCGGCGCTGCCGAAGCACTCTTCAACCTGATGTCAGTTGCAATCGACCCTCCGGATCCACTGAAAGGCTTTCTGCTGGCGCTCTCCGCCTCTTTTCTGATTTCTACCAACTACATCACCGGCAAGTTTGGTGTGGACGGCTTCGGGCCCGAGGTTTTTGGTCTGGTCTGGATGGTGGCGGCCTCCTGCTACTCTCTTTTGATCATTCTAGCGACGGGACGGGGCTCACAGCTCAATCTTCCCCCTAGGACTCGGAGACTCGTTCTCTTGGTGGGTCTCTTTACCGGCCTGCAGATGTACTTCTTCTGGTCGGGACTGAAGCTACTGAATCCTCCTTTCGCGGCATTCCTGGGACGCTCGGAGCCGGCTCTGACCATCCTTCTGGCAACGATCTTCCTCCGTGAGAGAATCCGACCGAAGGAGGCCGGGGCGGTGGTCGTGATGATTGTAGGAGGCTGCCTGAGCACTTTGGGGAACTGGGACGTGGTCGGTGCCGGAACTGTGCTGACCTTGCTTGCCTGCCTGACGATGTCCATCCAGTTTCTGATCGGCAAAGCAGCAGTTGGACAGGTCCATCCCAGTATCCTGGTGTTCTACCGAGCGTCGATTGCCTCAGTGATGCTAGGGGTGTGGGCGTTCGGCTTCGGCGAGCCGGACTTTCGGGTAGGGACCCAAGTCTGGGCCGCAACCCTCCTGGGCGCGCTTCTTGGTCCCTGCATCGGCTACCACCTGGTCTTTCATTCCTACCGCTTTTGGGGCGTATCCCGGTCCGCCATGCTTATGACGCTGCAGCCCCTGTTCGCAATGCCTCTTGTGCTCTTGCTGCTTCCGGAGCAAAACATAACCGGACAACAACTCGCGGGTGGCCTGACCATCATGGCGGGTGCCATGTGGCTGATCCGGCTCCACTGGCAGGGAAGAAGGAACGTGGCTTCGGTCTCCAGGCCGAAGTAAGAATGTCGAGCATAGCTCGACCCACGGCGGCCTGGAGACCACCGCCACGACCAAAGCCAGCCGGGGGTTGTTCAGTGGCGTCGGATGGGGAGCCCGAGCTGGCCTTCAGTGAGGCGCGTAGCCAAGTAGGTTTCCGATTCTGCTGGGTCGAAGCGACTAGGTGAAAAGGCAGAGACGTCGATCGAGGTATGACCGTCGGCGACAAACTCGGCCAGAAGCATTCCAGCCCCGGGATTATAGGCAAAGCCGCTTCCCTGAAACGCCAGACCAGTGAAGAATCCAGGTAGTTCCTCCAGCGGCCCCAACAAGGGTTCTCCGTCCATCGGAATGGTGAGCAGGCCGACGCTCTCGCTCTCCCACGAAAGGCCCTTGAGAACTGGGACAAATGAGTTGAAGTTTTGTTCGATCCGATTCTTCAACTCCGGCGAAGCGGAGAGGTCGGACATCTGGAAGTCCGGCGAGTCGACCTGGTACTCCAGACGCTCAAGCGAAGAGATTCCCAGTAGCAGCCTTCCCCCGGAGGCCGGTCGCACATAGCCGTCCAGTGGGTGAGCGTTGACGACGGGAAAGACAAGCGGAGACGAAAGAGGCTCAGTCAGGTAGCGTTGATGCACGAAGCTCTTGACAGGGAGCGTCAACCCCAGATCTGAGATGAGTCTGCGGGTCCAGGAATCGAAGGCCCCGATCACTGCGTCTGCCTCGACAAGCCCGTTACTCGTAGCGACTCCGTTGACGCGTCCCCCGGAGGTGACTATTCTCTTCACCATTTCCCGCTCCCGAACCTCAACCCCCATCTCGCGGATTCTGGCGGCGATTGCCGGAACGTATTCGTGCGGCTCGCTGTAGCCACCGAGCGGATCGAAGAGTCCGACCGCATCATCCTGAGGCTGCAGCATGGGCCAGCGCTTCTTCATCTCCGCTGCGTCAAGCACTTCAAACGGGGCCTCCAGCTCTCGATACATCGCGAGCAGCCCTTTCCGTTCCATCCAGGAGCGGGGTGTAAACAGATTCAGGCAGCCGACCGCGTTGTACTCGTATCCCTCGAGTTCCTCCGAAATCTGTCGAAACAGCTCCAAACAGAGTTTGCGCACCAGGACGGAGGTGCGAGTCAGCAGAAGGGCGGTAATGATGCCGGCAGCACGGCTGCTGGACCCATCTCCCAACACGCCCTTCTCGATCAACGTGACGCGCCCGTATCCCTTACGCATCAGATGGTAGGCTGTGCTCATGCCAAGAACGCCCCCACCGATGACGATTGCTCTTGCTGTCTTCATCTAGTAAAACACCCCCAAAAGCGATTTCGATCGTAGGAAAAAGGAGGAACGATAGCAAATGACATCCAGCAGACGATTTCGAGCCCTGGCGTTGGTCTGTACCGTTGTGTCCATCGCCCTGCTACTGGGCAGTTGGGTAAGCCACAGCCACTCGGCGGCCCCGCCACCCGCCAAGATTATCGACGCTACCGACTTTCCGAACCTCCAGGCGGCTTTCGACGCGGTGCCCGAGGCGGGAGGACTGGTGAAGCTTCCGCCCGGCGATTTCGAACTGACCGAACCGTTGCGACTGCGTCGGGAGAACACCCGGATTCTGGGAGCCGGCGCCAGTACCCATTTGATCAACCGCAATGAAGCAGGAGCCCCTGCCCTGATTCTGCGACATCCCAACCGGGACAACGATCCCAAGGCACGGCTATGGCGAGTCCAGCTCGCCGATTTCAGGATCAGCGGAAATCCCGAGAGTGGAGATGGGCTACTGGCTGAAGGCATGAATGAGATCTATATCCACGGCCTCTCTGTCGATCACAACGGCGGGCATGGGATGAATTTGATCGATTGTTACGAAGACCCACGGGTCTCAAATTCCATCATCACTTACAACGGTAAGGCTGGGATCAACATTGTCAAGGGACACGACATCGCAGTCTCCGCCAATCAGTTGGAGGAGAACCAGGACGGGGTTCGCTGCCTTGACAGCTATAATCTCAATTTGACGGGTAATGTCCTGGATGATCACCTGAGACATGGGGTGGTGATCGAGAACACCTACGGTTCCGTCCTCTCCGGGAACATGATCGAGGAATGTCGGGCGACCGCGATCATCCTGGACCGGGACTGCTACGGCATCACCGTCAGCGCCAACGTTATAGCCCACAACCTCAATGGTCTGGATCTCAGGGATGCCTGGGGCTGTACGGTTTCCGCCAACACCTTCACCATCATCCCCGGACAGGCGCTCCGGGTAGGACCCCAGAGTGGAAGGATTACGATCACCGGGAACAGCTTCGCCAACAGCCACATCGGAGAACGCACCCGGCGAAAGGAGAACTATGAGGCCCAGTGGCCGGCACTTATCCATGCCACTGGTATCCTGCTGGAAGATACGTCGGACGTGGCGATTACGGGGAACATTTTCACCGGCCTCATTCACGAAGCCATCAAGGCGGTTGGCCAGCCCCAGAGGATCGCCGTGGTGGGCAACGTTTCGTCTGACCTGGGACGACTCGATTCCAAGCGGTCGGGGCCCTTCGATCTGGATTCCGGTGGAAACGTGATCGGTCTCAATGCGAAGCGCTGAGCGGCGAGGCGTCGGCCGCTGCGTCCTGGTTTCCGAAGAGATTCCGCAGGACTGATTCCAGACCCTGTCTGGCCTCGGCGGCTCCAACCGGACCCTCTGCCTCGACAGGTCGCTGCTCCTGTGCGTCGGAGGCCATGTGGAAAAGCCGCCCGTCCCGGTACAGCTTCCAGTCGTGGCTTCGAACCCAACTCTGCCCCTTGTGCTCGGAGAAGACCCACTTGCGACCGGCTCCTCGCTCCCCCCGGAGTCCTGGAGCGAAGCTCTTGCCGGGCAGAGAGATTCCGGATGGAAGTTTGGCTCCTGCGAGCTCCGCCAGTGTAGGGAGGAAGTCGCTGAAATTGACCAGGTCTTCCAACAGCGTGCCTTCTTCTACCGTTCCCTGCCAGTTGGCAATGGTGGGGACGCGGGTACCGCCATCAGTCAGCTCCGTCTTCCCGCCCGGGACCAGAACCTCTCCCAGACGGCTTACGACGTCTTCTCGAATCAGCCTTCCATTCTCTGCGGTGATGATGGACCGTTTCGCTGTCCCGTTGTCGGTCGTGAACAGGATCAGCGTCTTCTCCCGGAGGCCCAGCTCATTCACAGCACCGACCAGGCGTCCTATCTGCTCGTCCATCGCCGCCACCATTTCTGCGTAGCTGTCATAGCGTCCGTTCGGTCCGAATGGCACCGGGGTCTCCAGATCGTCGGTGACATCATGACAAAGAGCCATCGAATAGAAGGCGAAGAATCGCCGATCTCGATTCCGCTCGATGAAGTCGATCAGGAACTCGGTATAGACCTCTGGTCCGTAGCGCTCGGCGACGTCGGCCCGGCGTTGACCGTTCTGATAGATCAAGGGTCGATAGTATCTGGGTCCCTCATGCCATCCGAACAGGCAGTATTCGTCGAAGCCAAGCCGATGGGGGTGATCCAGATCGTCCTTGAGCAGAGTCAGCTGCCACTTTCCCGAGATCGCGGTGGCATACCCGGCATCCCTCAAGGAGTGAGCGATTGTTTCTGTTTCCAAGGTGTGAGGAAAGGTGCCCCACTCAGGGTTGCCGACCTGGAAGGGATAACGTCCCGTCAGGAGGCTGACGCGAGAGGGATGACAGACCGGCATGCTGTAGGAGTGATCGAAACGCATTCCGGTCGTGGCGAGACTGTCCAGGTGGGGTGTCTCATAGGATGTCCCTCCATAGGAACCCAGCACTTCCCGTCCGACGTCGTCGGCTAGAATTAATAGGATATTCGGGGTCTCGGCGGTTTCGACGGGCTCGGGCTGCCGCTGGCAAGCCCAACTCAGAGCCAGGGAAGCAAGCAGTAGAATTGAGAAGGAGTAGCTTCCACCCATTCTAGGTAGATTGTATTTTGACACCTCTGCAGGGTCAATCGGAGGTTGGGTGCAGGTTGTAGCGGTGGCCTCCAGGCCGCCGTCTCTCGAGCCAAAGGCTCGAAGGAAGAAAATTTCGGCCTGGACGCCAAAGCTACGAAACCACCTTCCTTTCTTGCAACCCGCAACCTCCAACCTGTAACCTGCCAAGGCTGCAACCTCATGCCAACGAACAGCCTACTGAAACGGATCGGACCAGCTTTCATCGTTGGAGCCTGCATCATAGGCCCCGGCAGCGTCACGCTGATGTCTCGCACCGGAGCACTCTACGGATACTCGATGCTCTGGTTGGCTCTCCTGTCAGGGGCGCTGATGGCCGGCTTCATTGCCCTCTTCATGCACTTCGGCATCCATTCTCCCCACACCTTCCTGGAACAAGTACGGCTCAAGTTGGGTCGCTGGTTCGCCGTTCTTTGCGGTCTCTCTTTGGCCTCCGTGAGTGCGACATTCCAATTTGGGAACAACCTGGGCGTCACCGCGGCGACGTCGACAATCTGGGAGGGGGCGCCGAAGCTGCTCTGGCCCTTGTTTTTTACGGGACTCTCCGTGGCTTTCCTCTTCGCATTCAAGAATATTTATCAGTTCCTGGAGAAGCTGATGACCTCCTTCCTGGTTCTGATGACACTCGCATTCCTTCTCAATCTTGGCTGGGCTGGACCGAGCCTGACTGATGCAGCGAGAGGCGCTTTTCTGCCATCGATCCCAGAAGGCGTGGATTGGTTGACGCTGGGAGGTCTAGTAGCAACCACGTTTGTCATTGTCGCTGCCTTCTTCCAGGCCTATCTCGTCAAGGCGAAGGGCTGGAGCACAGCCGATCTGAGCAGTGGGGTGACGGACACGGTCCTGGCCGCCATCATGTACACCGGGATTGGCTGCGTTATCATGATGACGGCGGCGGCGGTGCTCTATCCGGACCGACCTATCGACAGCGCGACCGCGATGGCTAGCCAGCTGGAAGGCGTTTTTGGACCCTACGCCAAACTGGTCTTCTGTGTTGGTTTCTGGGCCGCAGCCTTTTCCAGCTTCATCACCAATGCTCTGGTCGGAGGTGTTCTGATCAACGACGGTCTCGGTCTAGGGGGGCAGTTGAACTCCCTCCCAACCCGGATCTTTGCCACCCTGGTGCTGCTGATCGGGATGGCAACGGCAATGGCGATCATCCGCTCCGACAGTTCGGTTGGAACCGTCGCCGTAGAGCGTTCCGGCAGCGCGGCCAGAGAAGAGGGCGTTCCCGAATCGATCGCCAAACCCAAAGAAAAAGGACAGATCGAGATACGAGCGATCGCACTGGCTCAGGCGCTTTCGATACTCGCGGTTCCCCTCGGAGTCATTGCCATGGTGGTAGTTCTGTTCGACAAGAGCTCGATGCCAGGACACCCGCTATCCGCCACCAGCAAGGCATTCGTCCTTTTGGGAGCGGGAGTGTTGCTGGGACTCGCCTTGATGACGGCCCTGAAGGTCAGGCCGGCGATAGTTGAATTCTTCGGCAGCTGAGCTGAGCCGTCGACCCCGACAAGCCCATGGACACCGATGTTCGCGTCCTGGAGGCGCAACCCTTCTTTACCCAAGTAGAGGCCCGCACCCCTTTGAAGTTTGGTGGAGTGGTCCTACATGAGGCTTGCTTCTGTCACGTCCGGGTGGCCGTCGAGAACCAGCTCGGCCAGTTCGCCGAAGGCTGGGGAGCCATCCTGTTGGCTGATGTCTGGGGTTGGCCTTCTCCTCGGGTCCCGCATGAGCAGCGTGAGGAGTTGATGCGCCGGCTGACGTCGGCCTGGTGTGACCGACTGTCTGAGTCTGACGGATTTGCTCACCCCGTCGACGTGTTCTGGAGGCTGGAGCCCGAACTCGAGCCTCTAGCACGAAGTATCTGCGAAGAGCAGGGAACAGCCGAAGCGATGCCCCGGCTCAACGCCCTCATTTGTGCTTCGCCCGCCGATGCCGCCGTCCATGACGCTTTCGGTCACGCCGCCGGGATCGACAGCTACGATGGCTACGGACCTGAGCATATGGAGCGGGATCTCTCAGACCAGTTGGGCCCGTCGTTCAAGGGACGGTTCATCTCAGATTTTCTGTCTCCGCTTCCGACCTCGGTTGAGGCCTTCCACCTGGTGGGAGGATTCGACAAGCTGACCGAATCCGAGCTCAGCTCGGAGGATCCGGATGACGGTCTTCCGGTCTCCCTGGACCAATGGATCCGCTATGAAGGGTTGCATTGCCTGAAAGTGAAGCTGCAGGGGAAGGATATAGACTGGGATCTCCACCGGCTTCTCGCTGTCGTGAGGGTGGCGAGGGCAGAGCATCGGCACCTGGGAATCGAGGACTTGTGGATCAGCGCGGACACCAATGAGATGTGCGAATCGCCGGACTACATGGTGGAGTTGCTCAGGAATCTGAAGCAGCAGGATTCGGCAGCCTTTCGATCTGTCCTCTACGTCGAGCAGCCCTGCGAGCGCGATCTGTGGCGTCGCCGGTTGGACGTCCGGGAGCTGGCCAGCCTGAAGCCGGTGATAATCGACGAAGCCCTGACTTCGCTAGAGGACTTCGAGCTTGCCTTGGAGCTTGGTTATAGCGGTGTAGCCCTGAAGACCTGCAAATGCCAATCGGCCGAGCTGGTTATCGCGGCGAAAGCCAGCGCCGCCGCGATCCCCTTTGCCGTCCAGGACCTGACCAACCCGGGAATTTCCCTGCTCCACTCCGCCGGGCTGGCAGGGCGTCTCGGGACCATCCGCGGAGTAGAAGCCAACGGTCGTCAGTTTTTCCCTGGAGCGAGCGAGCCCGAGCGGACGGTTCACCCTCAAGCCTTCCGACTGGCCTCCGGCCGAATCGGGACGAGCACCCTTCGGGGACCCGGACTGGGCTATCAGTGGGATCGGATCGGAAGGAGCTTCGAATAGTTCAAGGGTCGGATATGCAGACGCCCACTACAGCCACCGACACTGTCTTCCGCGCCCGGGGATTGACGAAGGTCTACGAGATGGGCGAAGTCAGGGTTCACGCTCTCCGAGGCGTGGACCTGGATCTCTACTCCAGCGAGCTGGTGGTGCTTCTAGGACCCTCCGGAAGTGGCAAGTCAACCCTTCTGAATATCTTGGGTGGCCTGGATACAGCGTCAGATGGAAGCGTGAGCTACCACGACATTGAGCTGACCAGGGCCACGGACAGGGAACTCACCGAGTATCGCCGTTTTCACGTTGGTTTCGTGTTCCAGTTCTACAACCTGATTCCCAGTCTTACGGCGGTTGAGAATGTGGCCGCTGTGACCGAGATCGCCCGAGATCCGATGCAACCGGCAGACGCGCTGGAATTGGTAGGCCTCGGAGACCGGCTTGATCACTTTCCGGCCCAGCTTTCTGGAGGTCAGCAGCAGCGAGTGGCGATTGCCCGGGCGGTCGCAAAGAATCCCGCGGTCCTGCTCTGCGACGAACCCACCGGTGCCCTGGACTCAACCACAGGCATCGTGGTCCTGGAGGCTTTGGAGCGCGCCAATCGAGAACTGGGCACCACCACCGTGGTGATCACTCACAACGCCGACATTGCCGCGATGGCCGACAGGGTGCTGTACTTGAGCAACGGCCTGATCGCGAACGTCGAGCACAATGCGGTAAAGAAGCAACCCAAGGACCTCAAGTGGTAGGCACCGTACGGTCTCTAGCCTGAAACGTCAATTGGAATTTCCCACATCCAAGGCACCGATTAATGCGAAGGCTTTCATGACTCCAGTAGCTTCTTTCAGGTACAATCCGGCACAGCCGGAGGCGGGGCTAACCTGTAACCTCACTCCGGCCTATAGCCGGAGGAAGTAACCGTGACCACCCAGACCCCAAACACCCCTAGACTGGGCGCGATCTACCCAGACGACATGTGGGTCGACCTCGACGCACAAGCCGTCGTCGACGACTTCAGAAGCTATCTCCCAGAGAACGTCGAATTGATCTCGAGTGCTACCCCGATTCCCCACAGGGACGCAGCACTAAAAGCCGGGATCGAGTTCGCGGAGAATGGAGACATCGAAGAATCCGCGCGGCGGCTGCTCCGTTATGATCCCAGCTGTTTCGCTTACTACTGCACCACCATCAGCTTCGTTCGGGGAGTAGGCGGCGACCTGGACGTCTCCCAGCGAGTCGAGGCCGCGACCGGAAAACCTGCCGTAACAACCAGCACTGCCATGATCCGGGCTTTTGAAGCCCTGGGTATCAAAAGTGTGGTACTTGCCAGTCCTTACATGCCCGACGTGGAGGAGAAGTTCGTCGAGTTCATCGAGGCCCATGGTGTTCGGGTTTTGAAGAGTATGGCTCTCGGTCTGAAGGACGGCCACGGGATCGTCGACCCCAATGAGATTCGCCAACTGGCGGAGTCTGCCGACAAACCCCAAGCGGATGCGGTCTTCGTGGGCTGCACCGGGCAGCGTTTGGCGTCTCACCTGGACGAAATGGAAGCGGGTCTGGGCAAGCCCGTTCTCTGCGCCAACCAGGTCACTTCCTGGGAGGCACTCCGGCTCCTGGGCGTGCCCCGGATTCTCTCGGGTCGCGGAAGCCTCTTCTCCGGCGCCAATGTATCCTACTGAAACTGCATCGAGAACAGGTCTCCATCCTTGATCTCGAATTTCAACCTGACGCTTCGCCCAGCCAGACGCGTTAGATCCGGTCCACTCTTCCAGCTAACGATTCTCGCCAATTCATCGCCAAAGATAATGGGACAGTCCGTCAGACCGAACCCCTGGAGCGCGTTCCCAGCAGTGTCCTGCACCTCGACTCGAATGCTTCCAGCCGCCGAGGTGGAGTAGTTGAGTCCCAGTCTGGATCCGGCGAAGGTGAAGGGTCGCGTGGTGACCGTGCCACCTTCATAGTCAGCTTGCAAGGAAACAAAGCCATCCGTTCGCAAAGAGGCTCTCCGGATTCGTACGGTGGGTGTGCCGTAATTCTCGATGTGGTAGAGAGACATTTCTCCGTCGCCGCTTGGAACCAGTGACGGACCGACTTCGATTGCCCGTCCATGCCAATTCAAGCGGTCAAGACCGGGGCGGATGAAGGCCTCCCGAAAGCGACGAAAGTGAAGCCCATCCCGACTGAACATGAAGAGAATGTCTGAGAGTCCCCCGCAACCATAGATCTGGGTGGTGCCGGGTACCGTCACCTCCGAGCAGTCCGGCCAATTAGGTGGAGGATCCCAATAGAGCTCGGGCCAATCGGGGTCGAAGACTCGATCCGGCAAGAATCGTTTTGAGAACATCAGGATGTGATCGGGACGCCGGAAGTAGGGGATGGCTGAGTTCTTATAGAGGTGGTTGGTCGGATCAACCTGGTACTGGATGTATTCGGGTTCGGACCAATTGATGAAATCTGGAGACGTGAAGCGACGGATGTCCCGTATCCTGGGTATCGTTACTACCTTTCCCGAGGGCAGTCGCACCGTGATCTGATCGAGCTCTTTCTTGATCATTTCGGCGTCGGGTGGACGCGTTCCCCGGCGATACCAACCGCGGGCGTAGATTGCGTACTGCTGACGGGCATCATCCCAGAGGCAGAGGTTGTGTGAGTCCAGTGCGGCGTCGTCTGCCGGGGGACGAATCAAGTGCTTCTTCCGGACCAGACGCCAGCGCAGGCCGTCGGCTGAGACCAGACCGTAGATGACCGGGCGATCGTTTGTGGCGTCCAGATCCTTGCCCGTCGCGATGCTCTTGTAGCGCTCTTCTGGCTTGGCGTCAGGATTTCCATCGATGAAGACGGAAAGCGTCGAGCAGGTGACTCCGGGCACGGGCCAGACGAGATTGTTCTTGGTGGATCCACGGTATTCGATCAGTCCCAACTCGGGCTTGACCCAGTGGATTCCATCAGTGCTTTCTGCGTAGCCCCAGAGGTGTGGCCGCTCAGGGCCACCCCCTCGGTACCACATCCGGTATCGATTGCCGTCCTTGAGGACACTGGGATCGTATAGGTATTTCCCTTCCCAGGGACGATCCAACTCGATCGCGATCTCCCTTGGCTGGGGACGATGCAGGACTCTCCTGGTAGCCTGCATCGATTCCACCAACCAGTCGTCGAGAAACAGCTGGAGGTCGGTGCCAACCTCTCGAATCTCCTGGGCTTGAGCCAGAAGAGTCGGAGACAGAGCCAAGACAAGGAAAACAATCAGGGTCGGAAAACCAGAGTGATCGCGCATGTTGCCTCCCACTGGGTTTGAGGGTCACGGACTCATTGACTGTAGGAGTTCCAGGGGATCCGGGTCAAGGTCTCCCACTAAAGCCAGTAAAGATACTTGCCGAAACAGTTGGGGAGAAACAAGCAGTTAAGGAGGGTCATCTCTAAACCTCTGCTCTTTGCCAGAGGCGTAGATGGGGAGCCTATGGAAGACGATACCAGAGACCGTTGGAATGTCGATATTCCCTGCTGTTTTCAGCGCTATGATATGGAACGGCGCGGGCGAATGCTGAATCTATCGGAGGTAGGCGCCTTTGTGGAATCGAAGAATCCCTACCCGGTTGGATCCGTCGTAGGACTTTCCTTTCTCGCGACAGACGAAGAGCGGGACTTCGTCCTTGACGGTGACGTCATCCATACCGGAGAGTATCTGATTCGTGGGGAAAGCGTCAGCGGATTCGGGGTCGAGTTCGTCGGGACTCCCCTGAGTACGATCCTGCGCCTACGCCAGTTTCTGCGCGAATCTGTCATTCCGGCCGCTACACTTGCCAGGTGATGTTGGTGAGCCGACGGACCCGATTAATCTCAGTGGGACGGCCCTTACGATCCAATCGTATGCGGCGTAGAGAGAACGGCCTACGGATCCATCGGCATCCGAAGAATAGACACAAGCTCACTGCCCCCGAAGGCCGTTTTTCCCACCGTCATTCCCACCAACTGGAACCCTTCTTCTCCGGCCTGACTCAGTTCCTTCTGCATGGTTGACGTCTTTTTGGTGGCTAGCAGCCGGTATTTATAGCGCAGCAGTTTCCGCTTAAGGTCCTGTTCCAGGATGATGACGACTTCCTCGCCTCCGAAGGAGGTATTGAAAACGGTCTGACCGCGGTACTCGAAGCCCTCGTCTCCAGCCTCCTGCAGCTCTTTCTGCATGGTTGAGGTTTTTGAAGTGGCGAGGAGCTTGTATCGGTAACAGGCCTCACCCGAATCCTCCGGATCCTTCGCCATGATGAGCACGACTTCCGAGCCACCGAAAGACGTCTCGCCACCCATGACATCGCTGTATCGAAATCCTCCCGCCGCCGCCTCATCCATTTCCCGCTGCATGGTCGAGGTCTTGTTGGTTGCCAGAAGCCGATAATCGGATCGGAGGCCGGCCCCGAAAGCACTACAGCCCAGCCCAATCGTCACGCCTGCCAGAACCAGAAAAATCCTTCTCGCCACAATCCCTCCTCTCGAGCCTTTATCATTCTCGATTTCCTCAGGAAGACTCTCTATTCACTCTACGGATGCGCGCCAGGTAGAGTCAGTTCAATTTTGCAAGAATCTTCAAAAGTGCTAGTTTTGCCACAGGTCAGCGGTTTCATGAGGATGTTTGCAGCTGTTTTCGCCGCCTGGAAGAGCTCGAGAGGTAGCGCGCCGCACTATCGGCCAGAACCATGCAATTCACTCCCTTAGCTCAGGAACAGCGGGAAACCTTCGAGCGCGACGGATTCCTGGTCGTCCCTGACGCCATCCCCTTGGAACTCGTGGACCGACTCCTGGCTGCGGTGGATCGGCTCTACCAGCAGGGTCTGATTCATGAGGGCTTGAACGATCAGCGGTTTCATGAGGATGTTTGCAGCTGTTTTCGCCGCCTGGAAGAGCTCGAGAGGTAGCGCGCCGCACTATCGGCCAGAACCATGCAATTCACTCCCTTAGCTCAGGAACAGCGGGAAACCTTCGAGCGCGACGGATTCCTGGTCGTCCCTGACGCCATCCCCTTGGAACTCGTGGACCGACTCCTGGCTGCGGTGGATCGGCTCTACCAGCAGGGTCTGATTCATGAGGGCTTGAACGATCGCAACTTCTGGCAGCTGCGGAATTGCCTGAGCCGGGACGATGTCTTCCTGGAGCTGCTGGATTGGAGTAAGACCGTACCCCTGGTAGTCCAGCTGCTGAACCACAACGTTCAGCTCCTCACCTCGCACCTCATCGTCAGGCCCCCCAGTCCCGCGGGCACGCCTGGCGATTACAAGCAAGCGGGCTGGCACCGGGACGGGGGAACGGCTCCAAGCGACCTGGAAACAGCCCAGCCACGGATGTTCATCAAGGTCGGTTACTGGCTCACCGATCTTAGCGAGAAGGGGAGAGGGGGCATCCGTTTCGTTCGTGGCAGCAACCACTACCCCGGTCAGCTGTCTCCCCAGGAAGACGGTCGCGATCCGGACGATGCCATCGAGATCCAGGCCAAGCCGGGGAGCGCCGTACTCTTCGAGAACCGCACGCTGCACTCGGTCGGCCCCAATCTCTCCTCCATCGATCGCAAGAGCCTGTTCTTTGGCTACGGCTACCGCTGGCTGCGTCCCATGGACTACACCACGATGCCGGAGCGGCTCCTGGAAAGATGTGATCCCATCCGCCGCCAGCTATTGGGCGAGGCAACCTCACCCATGGGTTATCAGCTGCCCCAGGAACAGGATGTACCCTTGAGGGCCTGGCTGCAAGAACACACTGACCAGGACCTGGATCCCTCCAAGGAGCTGCCGGGGACATTCGCTTTCACCGGCGACGGTCGCCCGCAGAGATAGAGTAGTCTCACTCACCTTCACCGATATTGTCCCCATTCGGGAAAGAAGCTTTACGTGGATCAGGGGGCCCATCACGTACGCCGAAGGTGTTATTGCGTGTAGCCCAGGGTTGCAATGCGAAGCGAGCTGCCCTGGGTTAAGGCTGGTCAGGAAAGGTATGTTCCGGGCACATAGGTAACAATTTCTCCCAGGCACATAGGTTACAAGAGGAGTCATGTCATGGAAAGAGACCTGTGTGATGAACGAACGAATCAGATTGGTGAGCGAGTATTTGAAGGGGGAGGATGGAATCAGTGAGTTGTCGCGGGCCTATGGGGTGAGTCGGAAAACGGTCTACAAGTGGTTGTTGCGCTACGAAAAAGAAGGAGGGTCGGGGCTGGAGGATCGCTCCCGTGCGCCCCACAGCCACCCCAACGCGGTGGGAGAGAAGATCCAGAAGAAGCTTTTAGAATTGAAGGCCCGTAAGCCGTTGTGGGGCGCGCCTAAGTTAAGGGTCGAACTGGAGAAGGTGGTGGGGGTGTCTCGGTGCCCGGCCGAGAGCACGGTGAGCGAGATCTTGAGACGTCACGGCTTGAGTAGGGTGGCCAAACGACGACGGCAGGCGGTGCCGACGGAGCAGCCCTTTAGGGATTGTCAGGAGGCCAATGCGCTCTGGTGTGCGGACTTCAAGGGGTGGTTTCGGACCCCAGACGGCAGCAAGTGCACGCCCTTGACGATCAGTGATGCGCATAGTCGCTACTTGTTGTGTTGCCAGGGCTTGGGTGGAGCGACCGGCTTCCTCACGGTCAAGCCCCTGTTTATGAAGACGTTCCAGAACTACGGATTGCCCGAGGCGATCCGCACGGACAATGGCCCCCCGTTTGCGACCAGGGCTCTGGGAGGACTCAGTGAGCTCGCCGTATGGTGGGTGCGCTTGGGGATTGAATTGCAACGGATCCAACCGGGTTGTCCGCAACAGAACGGACGGCATGAGCGGATGCACCGGACTCTCAAGGAAGCGACGGCCAAGCCGCCACGAAGTAATCTAGGCCCCCAGCAGAAGGCCTTTGAAGCCTTTCTTTGGGAATACAACCAGGAGCGCCCCCATGAAGCGTTGGGCCAAAAGCCACCGGTGAGCTTTTACCAGCCGGCTCCTCGGGAGTATCCTTCGCGCTTGCCCGCGCAAAGAGGGTATCCCGATGAGTGGGAAAAGCGGAGGGTACGCAAACGCGGACAAATCAAGTGGAAGGGCAAAGACATCAGACTCACTGAGACCTTGCGGGGACAGCAGATTGGTTTAAAGCCTGTGGGAGAGGGTCAGTGGGCCGTCTACTTCGAGTACCTGGAACTCGGCCTGTTCGATGAACGGAAGGGGCGGGTCTTACCGGCCAAACGATTGGGACGAAAACCCGCAAGACAATGAGAACCTCAGACTCCAAAAAGTGTAACCCATGTGCCCGGGAGAAAATGTTACCTATGTATCGGGAGTTACAGAAAACGCCCTACCCCAACGGGGTTGTTGCCGACCGGACACGCAGAAGCAACAACGCTTACAGCGTAGAAAAAACAGGACGACATCAACCCAGGGTAGCTCGCTTCGCATTGCAACCCTGGGCTACTCGCAATAACGCCGTTGGCGTAGTACCTGTCTCGAAGGATTTGTAGTGGCGTTCTAATTTCTGCTTGCAGGTCGGTCGTGCCCCCGGCTGCGCCGGATCGTACAGGAGGGAAACTTCGGCCAGGAGACCGAAGCCACCTTTGACTTTTCAGGTTAGCATTGCTTGCGTAGCGCTTTCGCCGTCCCCAACTTGAGCAAAGACACATATGCAAGTCGGATACTGGGAACTGATCCTCCGTAACCGGAACTTTCGCTATCTCTGGCTAGGCCAGATCTTCAGCCTCCTGGGGGATTGGTTCAACCTGATTGCTTCGGCGTCACTGATCGCCTTCTTGACCGGGTCCGGCTTCGCCGTCGGGAGCCTTTTCGTAGTCCGGATGCTGGCGCCGTTCCTGGTAAGTCCGATCGCCGGAGTCGTCGCCGACCGCTACAGTCGTAAGCACATCCTTATCCTGACGGACATCGGCCGGGCGATAGCGGTTTTCGGGTTCCTTCTCGTCCGGAATCCAGAACATATCTGGCTCTTCTACACGCTGACTGCGATCCAGGTGGGTATCAGCGGCTTCTTTGTCCCGGCACGCACCGCGATTCTGCCCGAGATCGTTTCCCCAAGCGGACTGGGGGCCGCGAACGCTCTGGGGGCCGCCACCTGGTCGGTCATGCTCGCTCTGGGGGCGGCGATCGGCGGTTTCGTTTCTGGTACCTGGGGCATCTATCCCGCCTTTGTTATCGATGGACTGAGCTTTCTGGTCTCAGCCGTGTTCATTTTGCAGGTCCGGCCTGGCGCTGCTGCCGTTGAAAAGTCCGGCAAGGCAGCTGGTGCAGCCATGAATCAATACATTGATGGGCTGCGCTACCTCAAACGACATCCCGACATCTTCACCATCGCCCTCCACAAAGCGGCCGTGGCGCTCTTCATCACCGGTTTTCAAGTTGTCCAGGTAGCGATCGCACGAGAAGTCTTTGTGATGGGTGTCGGAGGAGGGGTCAGTCTAGGCATCCTGTTTGCGACTACAGGAGTCGGCAGCGGAATCGGACCCATCGTCGCCCGATACTTCACAGGCGACCGGGACAGGCCACTACGCCTCGGAATCTTCTGGGGATACCTCACGGCCGCACTGGGCCTCGCCATAGGGGCGAGCCTATCCAGCTTCGGAGTGGTTCTCTGTGGAACCTTCCTCCGCGGCTTCGGGGGAAGCATCGTCTGGGTCTTCTCGACCCAGCTTCTACTGCAGTCGGTTCCCAACCAGGTTCAAGGCCGAATCTTCGCCACCGAATTCGCCGTCTTCGCCTTAATGGGCGCGATCGGATCGGCCGCCGTGGGAGCCGCGCTGGACGCCTCCCTTGGACTGTCCGAGGTGACCTGGTGGATGGCGGGATTGACAGTCCTGCCGGCGGTTCTGTGGGGACTGTCAGTCTGGCAAAGAAGAAACCGCGCCGCTTCAAGCTCGTGAGCCCCGGCCCAGGTCTGACAACAGAGCTCAGATAGGTGCAATACGCTCATGGTCGCGGAGGGTGCTCCCGGCTATAATCGACCAGAACAAGGCGAATCAGAGATGCGGAAAAGAACACTCCACAAAGTCATGGCCTTTCTCGGGTCATTTCTCTTCCTGTTTGTGGAAACTGGTCAGGGGGTTGAGCCAGCACCGACCAGTCCGGCCCGGAGAATCGAGTTCGCCAGGGACGTCTATCCCATCTTCGAAGGATCCTGCCACTCCTGCCACGGCTCCCAGCAGCAGTTGGGAGGGCTTCGTCTGGATTCTCGGCAGTCGGCCCTTGCCGGCGGGCAATAGGGAAGAGTCATCGAGTCATTCAGCCCAACGGAGAGCCCGCTCTATCAGCGGGTGGCTGGGCTGAACGATCTGGCGCGCATGCCCATGGGAGGCGCGCTCCGGGATGAGCAGATAGAGCTCATTCGTGCCTGGATCGAGCAGGGGGCGAAATGGCCGGAGGGCTTGGGAAAATGGGCTTCGGAGGAGCCCAAGCATTGGGCCTTTGTTGCCCCCAAAAGGCCTTCTCTGCCACCGGTTGCGGGGAAAGCCTGGCCGGTCAATGAAATCGACCACTTCATCTTGGCTCGGCTGGAACGGGAGGGGCTGTCCGCTTCTGCCCAGGCCGACCGGGTGACTTTGCTGCGACGTCTCAGCCTGGACCTGATCGGCCTCCCGCCCAGCATAGAAGAAGTGGACGCATTCCTTCTGGACCAAAGAGCTGACGCCTACCAGCGGCAGGTAGAGCGTCTTCTCGCCTCCCCGCACTACGGCGAGCGCTGGGGCCGCCACTGGCTGGATGCAGCCCGTTACGCCGATTCCGACGGATTCGAGCAGGATAAGCCACGAAAAGTCTGGTTCTATCGTGACTGGGTCATCAATGCCCTGAATCGGGACCTGCCCTACGACCAGTTCATCATCCAGCAGATAGCCGGAGACCTTCTGCCCGATGCCAGTCAGGACCAGATCGTTGCCACCGGATTTCTGCGCAATTCCATGGTCAACGAAGAAGGAGGGATCGATCCGGAGCAGTTTCGGATGGAGGCCATGTTCGATCGTATGGACGCCATCGGCAAGAGCGTCCTGGGGATCACGATACAGTGCGCCCAGTGCCACGACCACAAGTACGATCCACTCAGGCAGGAAGAGTACTATCGCTTGTTCGCCTTCCTGAACAACGCCCACGAGGCCAACGCTGCCGTCTACACGCCAGCGGAACTGATGCGGCGGGTCGATATCTTCAAGCGGATTCGAGAAATCGAAAGCGATCTCAAAGGTCGCACTCCGGACTGGCAAGATCAAATGAGTCAGTGGGCAGCAACAGTCCGGGCCGACCAACCTCCCTGGACGGTGCTTCGGCCGACTGTAGAGGACATTTCAACCAGCGGTCAAAAGTACCTGCAGCTGGAGGATGGATCCCTACTCGCCCAGGGCTTCGCCCCCAGCAAGCACCGGGTAGAGATGAGCGTCCAGACAGACCTCAAGAACATCACAGCCTTCCGTCTGGAGCTGCTCAACGATCCCAACCTGCCTCTGGGGGGACCAGGACGCTCGGTCAAGGGCACCGCCGCCCTGACCGAATTCGAGGTGGAGGCCGCTCCCAGTGACGCCCCGGAAAAACGGGAACCGGTCAAGATCGTCGCCGCGACGGCCGACCCGGCACTTGCTGAGGCTCCCCTGGAACCTTTCTTCGATGACGAGAGCAACCAGCCTCGTGTCACCGGGCCTGTGGATTTCGCCATTGACGGCAACGAGAACACGGCCTGGGGAATCGATGAGGGTCCAGGCCGTCGCAATCTTGCGCGGAAGGCCGTCTTTGTCGCCGAGCACCCTGTCTCCCATCCCCGAGGGACCCTACTGACTTTCTACCTGAGCCAGAAGCATGGAGGTCGCTACCATCGCAACCAGAACCTGGGTCGCTTCCGTCTGTCTGTCACCACGGTGCCCCAGACCAGCGTCGATCCCTTGCCGACTCAGGTTCGCGAGATCCTCTCGACGCCCTTCCACCACCGAACCCTCCTCTCAGATTCGGTCCGTGTTCCGCTACTGGCGAACCACGGTGCAGCGATGGCGTCCGGAGAACGACGAGATTGAGAAGCTCTGGCTCCAGCATCCTGAGGGATCGCGCCAGCTGGTGCTGGAGGAACGCGAGGAGAAGCGGCTGACCCACCTCCTGAATCGTGGCAGCTTCCTGAACCCTGAAAAGGAAGTTTTACCGGGAGTCCCCTCGTTTCTACATGCTCTGCCCCCGGATGCTCCACCCAATCGTCTGGGGCTTGCCCGCTGGTTGGTTTCTCGCGACTCACCCACGACGGCCCGCTCGATGGTTAATCGTGTCTGGCAGAACTACTTTGGCACGGGCCTGGTGGCGAGTAGTGAAGACCTGGGCAGGCAAAGCGAAGCAACTTCCCATCCAGAGCTGTTGGATTGGCTCGCCGTGGAGTTCATGGAGCAGGCCTGGAGTCTGAAAGAGCTACACCGGCTGATCGTCTCGTCCGCCACCTATCGACAGTCTTCCAAGGTAACTCCGGATCTTCAGAATGCCGATCCCTACAATAGGCTATTGGCTCGAGGACCCCGATTCCGGGTCGAGGGCGAAATCGTTCGCGACATCGCACTGTCCGCCAGCGGACTATTGGATTCCAGCATAGGAGGGGCCAGCGTGTACCCTCCCGCTCCTGAGTTCCTCTTCCGCGCCCCCGCCAGCTTCGGTCCAAAGATCTGGAAGGAAGAAACGGGAAAGGACCGATACCGTCGCGCCCTCTATACCTTTCGCTATCGCTCTGTCCCCTTTCCCATGCTCCAAACCTTCGATGCGCCCAACGGAGACTCCTCCTGTGTGCGCCGCTCCCGATCCAATACGCCCCTCCAGGCCTTGACTACACTCAACGAGCCCCTGTTTCTGGAAGCGGCCCAGGCCCTGGCGCTGAGGACCCTTCGGGAGGGTGGTGAGTCGGATAGCGAACGTCTGACCTATGCTTTTCGTCGCTGCCTGTCCCGACCGCCCCGGCAAGCAGAGACAGAGGAGCTACTCAGCTTGCTGGTCAAGCAGTTGGGTCGCCTGTCCCAGGGTTGGGTCGACCCTTGGGACATCGGCGGATTCGGCCAGGAGCTGAGATCTCGTCTTCCCAAAGACGCCACCCCGGTGTAGCTAGCTGCTTGGACAACGGTAGCCCGGGTTCTCTTGAATCTGGATGAGACCATCACCAAGGAGTAGCCATTCGATCGGTGGGTTCTGACTGACGTGGCTTTGGCCTCCAGGCCGAAGAGTCTTTCGTCGAGCCAAGTGGCTCGAAGATCGGCGGCCTGGAGACCACCGCCACGCAGGGTCCTCTCTTCTACTGCCCATCCTTTAAGCAAGGCTTTTGACAGGGGCTCTCTCCACAACAACGGGTACCGGACGGCAGACCGTGTTGCAAACCGGGGAATGTTTGCGGCTGTATGAGAGCAGCTCGTCCAGCTCTTCGTCGGAGCAGTCGGCTTTGATGTCCATCTTCATCCGGATTTGCTCGTAACCGGCAGGGACAGAATCGTCCAGCCCCAGCAGCCCTAGTAAATCGATGTCTCCCTCCATTTGTGTCGAGATCGAATCGACCCGGATTCCACGGGCAGCAGCATGCAGAACGAACGTGGTCGTCACACATCCGGCGAGTGCGTGAAGAAGGAACTCCACCGGGTTGGCACCTTCGTTATTCCCGAGCAGTACCGGAGGCTCTCCGTTGACGAATACGAATGGACGCGTCCGCGAATCGTCCTCGCGGCCCGCCCCGTAGAAACCGCGGATGGTCGAGTGGTTCTCACCGCCGTCCACCCATCGGTTACTGTTGCGGAACCGGAACTGGGCCAGACTAGGTTGATCGCTTATGGCCTGGATGGTCTGGGACATTTGTTCTGTGTCGAGGCCGTTGATCTTCTTGCTATTGCTACTCATCGTTCTCTCCTTCACTTCCGCGACGCGCCCCATGCGCGCCGACGCCGAGGGATTTGCAATAGGTGTGCCAAACCACCTAGATCAGGTGCAAACCACTCTTGTAAATCACTTTATGGAAATTTCTGGTTCACCGCGAAATCTCGCGAAATCTCGCTATTTTCGAGATCTCACAAGTACGATTCGCGGAATCTCGAAAGTACTGCCCGTTCTGGCGCCAAAGCGGCGGGATGGGTCGGCGTCTGTCTCCAGTGGTCAACACGCCTGTGTCAGAGATCCTCCTTCGTGTACCATGAACGGGTGAGTTCGCCGAAAGGGAGGGCCTCCAGGGACATAGATGAGCATGCCGCTCTACGCGCTATCGTAGAGGGCACCTCGACCGAGACGGGAGCGCCGTTCTTCGCGGCTTTGGTGCGGGGGCTGGCACGGGCGTTGGAGGTTCACGGCGCATGGATCACAGAGTATTTGCAAGATGAAAACCGTCTTCGGGCCAGGGCCTTCTGGCTGGACAAGGGCTTCGTCGCCGACTATGAATATGAAATCGCTGGGACGCCCTGTGAGCCGGTGATCAAACAGACCCGGCTGCTCCACATACCGGAGCGAGTCATCCAACTATATCCGCGAGACCCCGACCTCGAGACCCTATCCGCGGTCAGTTACATGGGCATCCCATTGCTCGACCCCGACGGCCGCATCCTGGGCAACCTTGCGGTTCTGGACAACCGTCCGATGCCGGAGGAGCCGCTTCTCTTCGATCTCCTTCGTATCTTCGCCAATCGTGCGGTTGCCGAATTGCTCCGGCTGCGGGCCGAGGAGGAATTGCACGAACGCGAGGAAAAGCTCGAGCGCCTGGTGGACAGCGCCATGGACGCAATCGTCGAGCTCAACCACGATCTCCGCATTACTCACGCCAACACGGCGGCCGAGAAGGTGTTTGGCTGCGACCGTCAGGATCATTGGACGTTCATTCCGCGAGTTCCTGTCCGAGACCGGCCGGAAAAACCTGACCCGGGTAGTTCAAGAGCTGGATCAGCGAAAGGAAGGGAACCGGTATCTCTGGGTCGCAGGGGGACTCGCCGCCCGCAGGGACGACGGAGGGGAGTTTCCAGCAGAGGCGACACTCTCCTCATTCGAAATGGGAGGGGCAGAGTTCTACACCCTGGTCCTCCGAAGTGTGAACGATCGGCTCGAGGCCGAACGATGTATCCAATCGCTCAGGGAGCGGACGGCCTATTTGCATGAGGAGATCAAATCCCTGCGCCAGTTCGACCAGATCCTGGGCTCCAGTCCGGCGCTCTTGGCGGTTTTGAAGGAGGTCGAACAGGTCTCTGCCACGGATGCAACCGTGTTACTCCTGGGTGAAACCGGGACCGGCAAGGAGTTGGTCGCCCACGCGATTCATGAAGGCAGCGGTCGTCGAGAGCAACCGCTGATACGAGTCAACTGTGCCGCCATTCCGGGTAGCCTGATAGAGAGCGAGTTGTTTGGCCACGAAAAAGGGGCATTCACGGGGGCGACACAGAGGCGCGACGGTCGATTCACCCTGGCTGACGGCGGAACCCTGTTCCTCGATGAGGTTGGGGAACTACCCCCGGAACTCCAGGTCAAGCTGCTGCGAGTACTGCAGGAAGGCGAGTTTGAGCCGCTTGGCAGCGCCCTGACTCGCAAGGTGGACGTGCGCTTGATCGCCGCGACCAATCGGGATCTTCAGGCCGAGGTTTCGGCGAAACGATTTCGTGAAGATCTTTTCTATCGCCTCAACGTCTTCCCCATCCGGCTGCCACCGCTGCGCGAACGTGACAATGACGTACTCGAACTGGCTTCAGAGTTTGTCAGGCGCTTTGCGAGTGACATGGGACGAGAGATCTCACCCTTCGACGAAGCGGTCAAACAGGCATTGCGCACCTACACATGGCCGGGCAACGTTCGCGAGCTGCGCAACGTCATGGAGCGGGCTGTCATCACCTCGCAGTCGGGCCGGATCGACCTCGATCGCGCTCTGCCCGAGCTTGCCCGGTGGGAACAGGCACCGCCCCAGGACCAGATCCACTCAGAGGACAGCGAGCGGATCCGTACGATTAACGAGCTGCGCGAGCTGGAGCGCGGCAACATTCTTCGGGCACTGAAGGTCTCCAGCTGGAAGGTTTCGGGGCGGCAAGGAGCGGCCTTCCTGTTGGGGATGAACCCTTCGACTCTCAACTCGAGAATGCAGGCGCTGGAAATCCGCCGCCCACGGGAGTAGGCGACCCCTGCCGGGTTGCTTGATGCGATCAAGCCCGCAGTTTCATGGGCATCTCGCTGAGGGGTTTGTGCTCGTGCACTTCTGAATGATCTTCCAGTGCCTCCAAGCGGCGCGCGTACCACCTGGTGCCGGGTAGTGCGGTGAGCCCGTGGGCGAAGACGCTGATCAGTACCGTGAGAATCACGGTTGAAAAGATCAGAGACTCGCCTTGGAGGTTTCCTTCCCTCAGCACCAACAAGACATAGAGGATCGAGGCGACGCCTCTGGGCCCGAACCAGGCAAGAAAAACGACGGTATCGAAGCGCAGCCCCGATCCCAAAAGACTAAGCCCAACCGGCAGCATCCTGAGGACGGTCAGACTGAGAATCGCATAGAGCACCGAGGTGCCATTGAAGAGCTCCAGCGCTGGAAAAATCATGGCGGAGCCGTAGAAGAGAAACGTCAGTAGCGTCAACAGCTGACCTTCGGCCTCTGCGAATTCCCAGAGACAGGTGCAGACTGTCCGTGAGCTGTTACCGATTGCCAGTCCAGCACAGAAGGCGGCGATGAAACCGTTGCCGCCAACCAACTCAGCGGCGCTGTAGGAAAACACCGCCAGGCCCAGAGCTGCCAGCTGCTGAAAGGAGTGGTTCATCCACCCGGATTGCTGTCCCCATTGGACCAGTTTCCCTCCAAGGAATCCCACCGCAATTCCCACGAGCGGGCCCAGGACGATCTGCATCGCTCCGAACCGGATCCAGAATTGAGCACCCTCTGCGCCGTGGGTGGCACTGGCCAGAGAGATCACCAGCAGCAGAACCGGCAGTGCTAGACCATCATTGAGGCCGCTCTCTACGTTGATTGCCTGCCGAATGCGAACCGGTACTCGGGTACTGCTTAGGACTGCCTGTCCCAGGGCCGCATCCGTCGGAGCCAGGATGACCGCGAGTACGGCTGCTTCCCAGAAGCTGAAGAAATCAAAGATCAGGGCCGCGGCCAGCGCACCCGAGACGATGGTCAGGGGTAGGCCGATACCTAGCAGTCGCACGGGGATGGTGTGCTGGCGTCGGAGGAGCTTGAGATCAATTCGGGAGGCATCCGTGAACAGGAGAAGTATGAGGGTGAATTCGGCAACCAGGTTGATGAGATCACTGTCCCGATCCAACTCGATCAAGCCAACCAGCTGCGGACCAAGCACCAGCCCCATGGCCACGAAGACCATGGGAGGGGTGATCACGCTCTTGCCAATGCGCCCAGAAACCAGGCCGAAGCCGAAAAGGAATGCAGCCAGGACGGCGAACGTCAGTGTTTCCATTTCAGAAGGGACACTCAGTAGATGGACGAATCAGAGGCTCTCGCGGGAATTCCTCCTGCTACCACCTCAGAGTTCAGTCACCTTTTTTGGGAGCCTCTTGGCCGACAGGTAGCCGGATCTCGACCCGAGTGCCTTCGTTCGGCTCGCTGCTCAGAAGAAACTCTCCACCGTGATCATGAACGATCTGACGCGAGATGAATAGACCCCACCCGGTAGTCACCCGGCCCCCTTCCACTCGGAATCCAGGTTCGAAGATCTGGCTCAGGCGCTCGGACTCTATCCCGGGACCTGTGTCCGATATCTGTATACAAATAGATCCCTCGGTGCACTGTGCCGCAACACGAATCTCGCCCCCGCTCTCGAGCGCGTTGGCGGAGTTGCTCAGAATGTTGGAGAAAACCTCGCTCAGGCCTCGTGGGTCTGCCATCACTCGAGGCAGATCGTCGTCATAGTCTCGCAACACAGTGACCCCTTCGTCCCACGCCCCGGAAAGCACTCCAATGGTGTCTTCGAGAAGCTCAGGGACGTCGACAGGACGGTGCTTGGCCCTGTCGACGTGGGTGAACCGACTGAGGCGATTGACCAAACTGGATATCCGCTTCAAGGCCTCCCGCGAGCCGCGAGCCGTGTTGGACGCATTGCTCACCAGGCGTTGTATCGCCTGAGGGTCTTCGCACTGCTGCTCGAGTCCGGATAGATAGCGCTCGAAGAGATCCCAGTTTACCTCCAGGACCGAGACGGCGTTGTTGAGCTCATGGCTCAGGGCTGCGGCCAGGCGTCCCTGTGAAGCAGCCCGTTGGGAGGCGATGAGGTTGGCCTGGGTCCGGCGGAGTTCTTCGAGAGAATCTGTCAGCGCTTGCTCGGCTTGCACCCGCTCCAGTTCGGCCGCGGCCCGGGTCGCGAAGATCTGCATGGTCTTGATGAACCGCGGCTCCTTTTCCATCGGCTTCGTGTCAACAGCCGCCAGGTGTCCCGTGTGGCTGCCGTTGGGTCCGATCAAGGGCACGCCCCGGTAGCTTTCCGCGCCCAGGGCGGGCAGATACGGGTCGTTGGGGAAGCGTTTTTGGACGTCACGGATGCAGTGGTAGACGTCTCCAGTCACCACCTGGCTGCAGGGACTCGGCGCCAAATCGTACTCGCCAATCTCGTGGAACTGCGTCCCGTCCCAGAAGGCAAGGACGCGAAGCTTCGTATCGTCAGACGTAAACACGGATACCAAGGCGTAGCGCACGTCCAGCGCCGCTGCCATGTGGCGCACTACCTCTTTGAAGAAGCGCTCTCCAGTCGCGTCCGCGGTCCCCGTCGCGATCTGGTAGATTCCCTCGAGTTCGTCGAGAGGGATCATTTCCTTAGCCATGTCTCTTACAGGGTGATGATTCCAACGCGCTCCGGCAAGTCCAGGGAGCCCATCACTCTGTCGCGCAAGATTGTTGAGCATGAAGTCCTCCACAGTGGCGTTTTGGCCGAAGCAATCGGGTACGCCGTCGCTCGGCACGAAAGCCCCGGTTTCATTTACCGCTTCAGTGGCAGACGAAACCAAGAGGGACTTCGTTACCTGCTGGCTGTACCTCCGCGTGCCGCCCGAAGTATTGGATAGTACTGGGTGAAAACAAAGTCCTCAGCGGCGGCTGCCTGGTGACATGAGTTGCAGGCGGCGGTCGGGAGTGGGGACACTGCGTCGGCGAGTGGATACTCATGACCGAAACTGAAGTAGGCCCAGTTGCCTGGTTCATTCGGGAATCTTGCCGAGTCCTTGATGGTCGTCTCCAGCCCGATGAACTCCCCCTGGAAGTAACCCTTCCCGCTGGTAGCTCTCTTGCTACCAACGCTCACCAACTCCTTGACCAGAACGGTCCCGTCCCGAAAGGCTCCCGTTTTCTGGTAATGCTCGAAGTCCCCCGGATGGATGTAGACATTGTGAAAGTCCGGGAAGGGTGCCGCCGGTGGATTCAGATCATTGGGAGTGAGGGGTGTTCCAACATAGACCCAGTGGCGATAACCCTCCGGTCTTAGCAGCTCCCCTTTTTCGTTGAAGGTTGGTTTCGGGTTGTCGGAAGAATGGGCAGCCACCGTCATCGCTGGATCCGTCGTCCAGCTGAGCGGCAAGCCGAGCCCCAACAAAATCAAACCCGCGATCATCCAGATAGCCTTCCTCGTCATGTGTCTCCTCCTTTTCTTGGGACGGTGATACGTTCCCTCCCTAGTTCCCGGAGCGGATCATCCGTTACACGGGTAGCGAAAAATAATGGAGGAGATAAGGACTTGACGGCAGAACCGGCAATCTGAGGGTTGGTCGTTCTGAGTTCTGGGGCTGTCAGAACGGAGACCTGGCCCTCCGCCAATGCGGACGCGCTACCAATCCCAACTAGAACGAAAGCAGCAATGGCAGAGGAACGATCGATCTCAGCACCCGCTACCAGGACGTCTTGGTGGCCATCCAGAGCTCTCCCTCCTTGACGAGGGTGATCTCTCCACGGAGTGCTTCGCCTTCCATCTTGCCCTCCACCTCGAGAATTGCTGTTTTTCCGTCGCTGGAGCCGCTCAGGATCTTGACATCCGTAGGCGTCATCGACTTCATTAGCTTCAGCTCTTCAGCCACGTCAGCTGGATCCTGGGTATCCAACATCTCGGCCATCTCAGGTGACACCAGGGCCTTGAGCTGCTCGGGATCGCCGGAGTGGACCGCTTCCACCCATGCGATGTAGGCCTTCCCGGGCTCGCCTCCACCTGGGGGCAGCGGGTCGCCGATGGGAGCATTGAGATCCGATAGCGGCGCTTTGAAGGTGAAATCGTATTGGTAGGTGTCGTCGAAGAACTTGTTCGCCTTGGGGAGATAGATGCGACCAGAAAAGACTTCAGGACCACTGCTCTCCAATTTCAGCTCGGGGTAGGGATTTCCCGAGATGTTGCCCGCCTTGCCCGGCAGCTTGACGTCCTGGGAGTAGGCCCGGATTCCGGCCTTCTCGTCGAACTCGGCCGTGTGGGTGATCCCGATCTTGACGTAGGGAAAGTCCACGAAGAAGCTGTCCAGTTCCCTTTCTTCGATGGGTTGTGCCGCGAAGACGATCTTCCATGTAGGGTCCTTCTCGTCGTAGAAACCCTTCTCCTCGGCGTAGATGTAGACGTGAGGCAGCTCGACGGTCTGGCCGTTGGCGGTCAGCGTGCCTGTGACGCTGGCTTCCTCTGCCCAGACGGCGGTGGTCAGGCAGAGAGCCAGCAGGGGACTCACAACAAGTGAGCAGGCTAGAAACGAAAAGTGTTTTCTCATGATGGGAGAGTATAGCCAACTTCGTGATTTCGGCAAGTCCCGTCGCCTCGCCAACGGGCGTAGCTCCGACTCTCGATTCACTGTGTCCAGAATGAGAGCCTCGACGTGGGACCAAACCTCGGGGTCCCGATTCATCTTGGCGTGGTCCGTCCGCAGGAATCTCTTCCATCAGGAGACGCCGGATAGATCGATATCTTTGTTGCGATAGTCGAAGCGGAAGTTGCCGATGATCTCAGTCCGAGCTGGATCTGCGGCTCGGATTTCGGATTCGCCTCGAACGAAGATCCCATTCTGTTGGAAGATTGGCGGCGCTACGGACGTTTTGCGGAATCACGGAGTCGCCGCGGCCGACGCTGTCTATCTGAATCGTCAGCAGGACCGGGAGGGACATCGCCTGCAGCTGCCTTGCCAGTTTCACCACCGCCGCACCGCCAAAGCTCTGGCCATACAAGATCAACCGAGCACGGTTGGCCTTCTCCTGATTCGTCTTGCCATCCCCGTCCAGGTCCAGGGAGCCTCGAATCAGCTGGATTGCCAGATCGCGCTTCTTGTTTTCGACTGTCTCCACCGAGACACCCGGAAGTTTCATCTCGCGAAGCCGGAGGGCTAGTTTCCGAACACCCGAATGCCGGCTATCCCAAGGCTCCCGCCCACCCAGGAACCCCAGGATCAGGAGGTTTTGCTTGGGTAGAGGAGTCGGGGTACTGAAATCAGGGTAGAGCTGTCCCTGGGAAAGGAAGCAGCCGTACGATAGCAAGAGTAGAAAAGCAGCAGGCGTAGCGACTGCTGCTTTCAATCCGAGATCACGCATGGCTGTGGTGCGCCCACAAGTCAGCGAAGGGTACTATCAACCCGACACTGGGGTCCCAGCAACAGGGACGGTGGTGCTGAGCAGGTGGACCGCCCTCGGGATTGCGGCATCCAGCCCCGGCATTCCTGTATCAGTCCGGCCAGCGCTACTCATTGAAAAGATTGGTCGGGGCAGAGGGATTTGAACCCCCGACTTCCTGCTCCCAAAGCAGAACTCCCTGGTTTCACAACCTCCTCATTTTCAGTAAGTTGTGGAAAGAGTTTGTAGATTCGGGCTGCATGGGCACCCATGCAGTTGCAAACTACAAACAACCGAAAGCTCTAAGAATCACCTTCCGAGTGTCCCGCTTTCCCGCTATGACCCTTGGTCAGCGAATCCGCAAGCGCCGCCTTGAGCAAGGACTCAAGCAGATGGAGCTGGCTGGCCTTCTGGGCGTCAACCCAAGGACTATCGTCAACTGGGAAAAGGACCGAACCAGGCCAAGGTCGTCCCAGATGGAGGCAGTTGTGCAGGACTTCCTAAAGGGCCGTGATCCGAGGCTAAGGGCTGAGTTGGATAACCGAAAACGGGAGGAAAAGCTTGGTTGAGAGTCGGCACCCGATTCCAAAGAGAGCGGGCCGATTTCGACGAAATCGAAGGACCGGTTCCACCTAGAACCGGTCCTTCAGATTCTCCCGCAGACATGTTCAAACGAACGACCCCAAACGCTGCGAATTCAATCGGTCGATGCAACACCTCTAGTCTCTAGCGATAGAGAGGAGGATGTTGCCCATGAAATATCGGACGAGGATCTATTACACGGAAGAACAGAAGACTTTGATGTGGGACCGCTGGCAAAAAGGCGAGTCCCTGAGCTCGATCGCGCGGCTCTTTGACCGCGGCCATTCTTCCATTGAGGGTATTCTGAAACAGACCGGTGGCATCCGGCCGCAGCCGCGCCGACGATCGCGACTCGCGTTGACGTCATCGGAACGCGAGGAGATCTCCCGCGGTGTGGTCGCCGGCTGCTCGATCCGTTCGATTGCCAGAGGGCTAGGTCGCGCCCCCTCGACGGTCAGTCGCGAGCTCCAGCGTAACGGCGGCCGGCTCCGGTACCGGGCCAACCGGGCCGATCAAGCGGCTTGGGAGCGAGCGCGCCGCCCGAAAATCTGTAAACTGGTCCAGAACCGGGAACTCGCCCACAGCGTAGCCTTGAACCTGAAGAAGCTCTGGTCGCCCGAGCAGATTGCCGGGTGGCTTAAGCGCACGTATCCCGATCACAAGGACTTTCAGGGGTCAGACGAGACTATCTATAAAAGCCTCTTCATCCAGGCCCGCGGCGCCTTGAAGAAAGAGCTGTTGCAGCATTTGAGACGGACCCGTGGGATGCGCCGCTCACGTCACCATACACAGAAGACGGAGGATCACGGACGGATCAAGGACACGGTATCGATCCGTGAGCGCCTCGGTGGAGGAGCGCGCCGTACCCGGTCATGGGGAAGGGGACCTCCTGATCGGATCAAAGCGCAGTCAAATCGCCACCCTGGTCGAACGTCAGACGCGCTACGTGATGTTGGTCAAAGTCAACAGCCAAGACACCGAAACGGTGATCAACGCCTTGAGCAAACAAGCGCTCAAGTTACCGCGGGAACTGTACCAGTCACTGACGTGGGACCGGGGAAAGGAAATGGCCGATCACAAACGCTTCAGTCTCGATACGAACATAAAAGTCTACTTCTGCGATCCACGAAGCCCCTGGCAGCGCGGCTCAAACGAAAACACCAACGGACTGCTCCGACAATACTTCCCGAAAGGAATGGATCTCTCAAACGTCGACCAAGACAAATTGAATGCCGTGGCAAGACAGTTAAACGAACGACCCAGAAAAACGTTAGACTACGAAACGCCAGCCGAACGATTTAACCAATGTGTTGCGTCGATCGGTTGAATCCGCACCTAAGAGCGGTCGTTCAAGTTTCCCGCGGAAACGTCGAATGGACGACCCTGAGATTGGAGAAAACCAGAGACTCCTTCCGGTCTGGAAATGCCTTCTAGCCCCACTCAGTTCTCTGAGGGGTGATGGATCTAGCTCATCAATTCGGAGAGGGCTTCCAAGCTATCCGGAGAGATCAAGCGATAGCGTATCCTCCTTCGCGCCTTCACCTGCTTGATCGCGACCGAGTCACAAAAGACCACATCATCGGCCGTGAAAGAGTTGGGATTCTCCCGAGGCCACCAGTATTCCCGAAAGAAGTGAAACTCACCAACAAAGGGTGCCAAAAAGCCTCGCGCCCTTTCCAGAAACAACTTACTGATGGAAACCACCGCTATCAGAGCCGGTTTGTCCAACTGGCGGATCATCTCAACCTGCTCCTTCGGCTCACAGATCGTGAGTTGATAAGGAGGACGTTCCCGCGGCAGGAACGCCTCGATCCGCGGACCCATACCCGGCAAATAAGTGACAAGGGCTCCGACTCCCAGCTCGGGATCTGATGCCAGGTCCTCCTCCAAGCATTCCTGGATCGGACAACGCAGCTCCTCCTCCAGCTCTGCTTTCAAGATTCGACACATCCCGGGATCAGTTGAAACCACCAGAAGGTGATCTGGCGGCTGCATCCGCAGACGCTCCCAAACCCGTTGGCGAAGCGCTTCCATCGTGTAGCCACTCTCACGAGCTACTCGGATTGTGAGATCGATCAGGCCATCCACGTCCTGAGTTGGGGGCACGAGTTCCTCCATCGGAGCCACTCGCATCAACTTGCCAGACTGTCTGATCAGGAAACGCTCATCCACCAGCTCCTGATAGGCACGGCTGACCGTGTTTCGGTGGACCTTATGTAGCCGCGCCAGCGTCCGCACGGAGGGCAGAGCGTCTCCAGGTCTTAACCCTCCAGTGGCGATCAAGACGATGATCTGGTTCACCAGCTGTTGGTGAACCGGCACCTCGCTGTCCTTGCTGATGCGAATCTTCATCACCGAGGCCTGCCTGGGGCCTTAATCTGACGGGTGAAACCAGTTGGGTCCGATCTTACACCCGCCCAATCTTTGATGACACTTGAAAAAGCGTCACACCGCCGCTGGTGCAGGCCTCCTGGCGTCGTCTAGCCTCCGGGATGAACATGAATAGGGAAAGATCTCAGATGTGGGTGGGAGTCGTGTCCTATGGAGTCCTGGTTCTCGCCATTGCGTCACCAGACACACTAACGTCAAGCGTAGCGTGGGCAATCAGCGGAGCTCACGAATGGATTGTAGAACTCTGCCTGAGCTTTCTCTGCGACGTCGGATTTCGGGGGTTTTGACAATGCAAGGAATCACGGTTGACGAGTACCGGCACCGTCTTGGTGCGCTTCAGTCGAGCGTCGTGCAAGCGGACCTCGACCTTTTCATCGTCTCGGCCCTTGACAGTCTCTACTACCTGACCGGTGCCGGTTTTGAGCCGTTCGAACGGCCGTTCTTTCTGTTGGTTCGGCCCGAACATCCCCCTGTGCTGCTCGTACCAAAACTCGAACACGAGCACATGAGGAGAGCCCAAAACATCCCTGATGAGAGCATTCAGACCTACTGGGACTACCCTGCCCCAAGCGGACGCAGCTGGCCTGATCGACTCCGTGAATTGATAGAGGGGAGCAGGCAGGTCGGCGTCGAACCAACCTTGCCTCTGGAGATCTCTCAGGAGTTGAGGGACTTCTCGCTACAGGCGGAGCCGTTGGTCGAACGACTGCGATCCGTCAAGTCCAGCAACGAGATCGGATTGATCCGTCGAGCAGCGCACTACGCTGACTTGTCAGTCGAACGACTGCTCGCCGCATCCTACTACGGTTCCACTGTTGCGGAAGGCTTTGCCGAGACTCGCGTGGTCACCTCTCGCATCATCCGCGAGGTTGCGGATTGGGAGCCATTGAGCACGAAAGTCACTATGGCAACCTGGCCAGCTCCCGAAAGCGCAATGCCCCACTCGGTTCCCAATCTCAATAGCCGCCTGCTGGAAGGTCCGCATGTCGCATTGGCATTGACCCGGATCAATGGCTATGCAGCTGAGACCGAACGCACCTACTTCACCGCTCCACCGTCATCCGAGGTAGCCAGGACATTCGCCGCCATGATGGAGGCCCGCCGGATTGCCTTCGAGATGATTCGGCCGGGAGTTCGGTGTGCTGAGCTTGATGCGACTATCAATGAGTTCCTGAGGCGGGAAGGCTATTACACCGAAGACCAACGGTTACATCGGATCGGACATGGCCTCGGACTGGGGAGCCACGAGTCCCCGTGGCTGTCGGAGGGCAGTGAAGACTGTCTGAGCGAGAACATGGTGATCAGTATTGAGCCTGGTATTTATCTAGCGGAGATCGGCGGAGTGCGCCATTCAGATACGGTTCTGGTCACAGAGGATGGCTACGAACTTCTCACTACCTATCCAACGGACATGGAGCCGCTGATTATCCGGGGGTGGAGACCACTTCCCAGATTCAGAGGCTGGCTGGTTCAACATGCGTTCCGCTTGAAGCAGAGCGGACGCGGATCGGCCCAATCCCTTCATCAGGAAATGTAATGTGGTGGCATAGGCAAAGCTTGCAAACCCGACTGGTCCTGGTTCTTCAATCCAGTGACGTCGTATGACCGTTCTCCCGATAGGGAAGGAGTCTATCGAGCACCATTTTGGAGCAGTGAAATCCAACTGGCGTGAGTTCTACACCGAGTACTCTCTATCTTTCCTGACTTCCTCGGATGGAGTTCCCGATCACCGCCACTTTGTTGATGGAGTCAGGACAGCAGGCTGGAAGGTCATGCTTCAGGGAATTGCAGGGCACAGAACTTTCGTTGCCGCACTGACAAAGACGCACTGGCAAACGACCAGGTCTGTAGCTGGTCTGATCTTTCTAAGATGGGTTTCTTTCCTGCTTGTTCCGGGCTCGATTGCGGTCGCGTATTTCTGGGGAAAAGGGCCTGGCCTTTTAACGCTCTGGATGGGTGCAATTGCGCCGTGGCCGCTGAGAAAGGCCTGCATTCGCCACTTGACGAAAGAGGTGATACGCAAACCTGACTTCTTCCGTTTTGCCGTTGAGTGTGGCCTGTTCACCGTGGTGGACTCAAAGGATGAGTTGTTCGAATCTCAGGTCTCGGGATGCTGTTCTGTAATCGGGATTGCTGCCCTGAGTATGATGATAGTTGCTCCCCAGTCAGCCGCGCTTTTCGCTGTCCTCATTGTGATTGAGCTCATTCCTCACTGGCTGGGGATGGGTAGTAGTGAACCCCTTGTGCTCCAGCTTCGTTGGAATGAACCGCAGAGCCGCATACGTCTGGGAAAGGACACATCTACTCTTTCAGGGAGTGTCCCTCAAACCAGCTCAGAGAAACATTCGTCGGAAAAACCCTCCGAGGCAGAGCCTCCGAAACCCTCGCTTGCGAGGGACCATCCAATGGGTGACCACTGGCTAGCTCAGGACTACAGCGCGGTCATTCGTGAATCGGTGAAAGAACTCAGGAAAGGTGTGAGGGTGGCGATAGCCTCGGGTGTCAAGGAGGCTCTCTCTAGCTGGCGATCGTCGTATTTCTCAACTCGCTTTCTGGTTGCACTTATTTCCATCACGGTAATTCTCCTGCTCTTCTTGGATCCCGCGGTCCTCTGGATGATTCTGCTTGCGATCGTCGGTTACCTCAGTGCCGCTTAATCACGTCGCGGGACTCATACCGAATGCCATCTCCACCCCTGTTGTCAGCACTTCGCGGCCACGCTTCAAGACCGACCTCCTCCAGGAACTAGCACCGGGACAGAAGGCCTCCAGCAAGTCCACCTTTGTGGGGTTTTCAACGGCACCGGCACCATGACCATGGTGATGGCAGCGATTCTCTTCTCGTAGGGCGTGGAGGACGCGGACTGAATGGTAGGTGCCGAATTCCCGACCGCCGAGATTCATCGTTGGACTAGCGCCCTTGCCGGAGAAGTGCCTGGCGAGAGCGGAAGGAGGCTCTGGTTTTCTCCAATCTCAGCCCAGTTCATTCAACGTTTCCGGGGAGAATCTGAATGACCGCTTTTAGGGTGCGCCGTGGTAAGGTGGCGCTTTCCCAGTGGGTGAAAGTCCCACCCGGCAACCGCTCCAGCCGGAAGCAACCGGAGCAACTATGGAGGTAACGAAATGGTTGAAGCCTCTGGTGAAGCGAGTCACGAATTGGTGACCGCGCGAGTGTGCAGGCCGTAACGTGAGTGAACGCTGAGCAAGCCTCGAAAAGGACGATGCGCAGGCCGACCCGGCTCCTAGACCGGGGAAGGCTGATAGGGCTGGGGAAGTGAGCGAAGTAGGCAACCAGTCGCTGCGCCGGGGTAGTGGCGACAGCATGTACACCAGGGAAAGCGCACGCAACACGGGAAGCCCCTAGGCAGCCTGTCGGACTTGACTCACAGGCACTTCTGAAATTTGACGTTTGATCCAAAGTCTTGCACGACCAAGCACGAAATCGATGAATCGTCTGATCTGCGGCGGTGATTTGGCCGCTGAAACGACCTGGCCCACCTCTTCAGAGGGTGGCACGGGCCAGCTTCGGCTGGCGGCAGGCGAGGTTGTACATTCTTTTCAGATTCCAGGCGATGCTGGCCAGAGTCCACTCCCCGTCTGCCGCCTCCGCTCCTCGGAGAGAGAACTGCGCAAAGCCCATCACCGATTTGATGATCCCAAAGACGGGCTCGGGGACAGCTTTGCGTTGCCCGTAGATGGCTCGACCCGCCGGGGTCTTCAACCGGTATCTCATCTGCTCCACCGCATCGGCGTCTTCCCCGGGTGGCTCCGGTTCTTTCCAGCGTTCGTTCGGCGGCAAGTGGTGGGCTTCCCGCTCGACCGCAATATAGGGAAGGACCGCATGCTCGCTACAAAGCTCCACGTTGGCACCACTGAAGTAGCCGTTGTCGGCCAGCAGCTCCTGGGGCCGACCCAACGACTCCGGCAATGCGTGCAGCGCCGCCAGGGCCGGTTTCAGTTCTTTCTTGTCATTGGCGTTTGGCGTGACATGAACGGCCACAATCAACAGACTGTCGTTATCCACCAGGGCCTGAGCGTTGTAGCATTGCTCAAATCCCCCGCCCGAGACCGGCATGATCCGAGAATCTTCATCCGTCAGATTGATCTGATCCTGGTCTCGGATTCCTCCTCGGGGCGGTTTGGGTTCGCGACCCTTCGGTTTGTTTCCCCTTTTCCTCTGGGCTTGCCGCTTGGCCACCTTCCCTTCATATTCGGCGTGCTCGGCCGCCTGCCGCTCGGCCGCCCGCTCGACCAGCTTCTGCTTCGCTTGATCGATCGCTTTCAACCGTGCTTCCCGCCGCGCCAGCTCGGCCGGGATGTCCATCCCTTCCGTTTCTTCTCGTCCATCCGCTTCCTCGGCCAGCTGCATCAACTCGTCCACTTCTTCTCGCAGCCGCGCTTCCAGTTTCTGGATGTGCCCCCAGCTCAACGCACTGTGCTTGGAGGCATTGGCTTTGACCTTCGTGCCATCCAAACTCACTCGGCCCAACTTCAGAAATCCCATCGCCTGGGCCAGCAGCAAGATCTCCACAAACAGCGGCTTCAGCTCTTCCAAAAACCGCTTTCGGAAATGGGCTATGGTGTCGTGATCCGGATGCGTGTTGCCGGCGAGGTAGCGAAACGCCACCGAATCGTAGGTGGCTTGCTCCAACTTCCGACTCGAAAACACCCCCGTCGCATACCCGTAAAACAACAACGCCAGCATCACCGCCGGATGGTATCCTTCCGATCCCCGTTTCGTGTAGGAATCCTCCAACTTCCTCAACTCCAGCTTGCTCACCACCTCCACCACGAAGCGAGCCAGATGCGTCTCCGGCAGCCATTCCTGCACCGAAGGAGGAAACAGATAAGGAGTCTCTCGATCTACTGTTCTAAATCGATTCGCCATACACTAATGATGCCCGTTCGGTGTGACCTCGAAAGTCCGACAGGCTGCTAGGCGTGGTCAGGGATGACCAACCGGAAGCCCGTGAGGGACAGGCCGGGCGCCTGGGGGTGGCGGAGAGGCCCGTAGTACTGAGGAAGCCGGGTAATGCCGGTGGAGGGAAGGAGCCTTAGTTCAAGACGAATGCAGGACGTAGTGAAGGGACCAGGAGATTGGGCAACCTATCAACTCCGAAAAGGGTTCAGAAACTACAGAGGGCATTACACGCGAAAGCGAAGGCTGAGCCCAGCTATCGCTTCAGCGGTGGCTGGGTGAACTGGCGCAAGACCACGGAGCTTGGTGCAGCAGTTGAACCGCGCCTACTGGGCGCTGGACAACTACACCGCTCCGCGGTTGCGCCGGTGGCAGCGCCACAAGTACCAGGTCAGGGGACGCAGGGGCGGGACGTATCCACTCTCGCACCTCTACGGGCCCTTCGGGCTCGTACGCCTGACCCGACTTGGGCGCGGCGCGCCGTGGGTGAAGGCGTGAGGTCTTGTCCGAGAGCCGGATGCGGGGTTGCGGCCTGGCAAGGCCGCGTATTCTAGTGGGTGCAAGTCCCACCCAGGTAACTGTTAGCCACAGGCCTGGTATCGAGCCTTGCAGGCGTCCTGGTAACAGGGCGCTTGATGCGTAGGTACGAAAGGAGGCGAGGTGCAAAGGTAACAGGTGATGCTGACCCTGAAGACGTGGAGTCCCGAAAACGGCATCGTTGGATCTGGCCGATGGGTTGTCGCACCCAGCAGGCAACAACCGTTGGCGCGACAGGGCGAGTGTCAGCGGACAGCCCGGGATCTGAGGTCGCGTCGAGCCTCACAACGAGAATGCGTGGTAACCAGGGAGATCCGTCAGCCGGCGCACCTGCGGGTGCGCACCTTTGGACAAGCCTAAACAGCGAGGAAGAGGGCGAAGTCTGGCGGAAGTCGGAGACACCCATAGTAGCGATGAGGTCCGGTAATGCGGACGGAGCGAAGGGGTGTCGGTTGGAGAGAACGAGTCGGAGAAACATGGCCCGACACTGAGCGGACTATGCCCATGACAACTCGACTGATTCGTTTCACACAGAGGGCGCCAAGCCCCGGTGGATGACTCCAGCTGGGAGCCGGATGGTGTAACGCACCAAGTCCGGTTCTGCGAGGGCGGCGGGACGTACCCGAAAGGGGATTCCCGCTGCTACTCTCCAGTTCCGCCTGTCCGGTTCGATGAGGAGGATGTGGAAACGGAGTGATGGTCCGGCTATTGAGGCACCGCCAGACGGAAGGGGCGGTAACAGATAGGCCGAACCTTAGACCACCGCGCCACATCCTTACTCTACTGAGGCTGTGTGAAAATTCATTCATGATTTCGGATTTGAAATTCTGACTTCATAGGATCGCGTGCAAGCCACGATCTCCGTCGTAGGAAGGGCAAAGAGACCCCTAAATCAAAGAGGTTTTGGACTTTTCACACAGTCTCAGGTGGAAGCCGCCAGTCAGGGGCGATCTACTCTGACACCGTTTTTGCGGTCAGATCTGAGCTATTACGACTAATGGAAGTAGTTCTCGGCGCGCTACTGGTTACCCTCATCCTAACGGAACTTGCACTCGCACTTCAAAGCAGTTTGTCTGACAATCAAAGGGCCTCTTAAAAAAAACACAGACGCAACACTATTTCCCAGGCGGGGCCGAATAGATAATCTGATAATCCAGGATGCATGGCTCGTCTTGGGGATCGTCTTGGCAGTTCGCGTCGATCCTGAAGACGCCTCTGAACTCTCTGATCCTGGAGTCGCCAGGCTTGAGTTTCACTTCTGCAATGTCTGCGCGACCGCGCTCTCGAAAGTGGACTTGCATGGTGATGTCGCACTGCCCGTTGTTCTCAAATTTCACGCACATGTCTCGGTCTTTGTCTCGTAGCTGTGTGAAGTCGAGAATGTTTGATCCTTCACCACACTTCTTGGTCATACGTCCCGTGAAGTTGTATTCGGCGATTGCCAGAGCACCCAGAAGGCTGAAGGAAAGTAGGAAGATGGTCGGATTTCTGAGGGTCTTCATCGTTGTTCTCCTTTGATCAATTCTCCCATCCCGCCCTCACCGATCTTCTCAGTGATCTTGTAATGGGAGATAGTCTGGCCCATCAAAACGGGCCTCCAGGCTAAAGCGAAACTCATCTAGCAAATACTAGATCTTTGGGTCTGGAAGTTATAGAAATCACCCCATGGTCCGCGAATACGGCCCCTTCCGGGAGCGATTCGAAAATTACATCCTAGAGCGCACCGCAGACTACCCCTCCGTGGTTCCCATGATCATCGAGGAGCAGGGCAAAGCCAGCTTTCGCCTCGTCTGCAAGGACACCCTCAATCACAGCAACTTCTCGCCCTGGTTTGACGACGCCAGCCTGTGGGGTGGACGCGGAATGCTCCAGTTGGACCATGCGATTGTGGTTTGTCTTGGGGAGTTGGAAGAAGACCGACGCAGTGGGGTCTCCGTTCGCGAGTTACTGCGACGCGAGAAGGAGGATGGCGATCACCGGCCCTAGCCAATGCTCAAGCTCGATCATGAGATTCTATCGTGCTGGGAGTTGGAGGTTGGGGAGTAAGCCTTCCCTGGCATGAAGGGAAAGGTGATCAAGCTCAGTGACGGTCTGGCACCCTATATCCTGGATGGCCGAGACACCGCAGTCCTACCCTGGGCTTTGGTGGAGTTCGAGAATGGTCATCTGGCCACTGGATATGGAGATGAAGCGGGAGAAGGTCCTTGATGAGTGAACAGAATCTGGCTGTCCTTTCAAGACCCTGACCCCATTGATCCTTCCGGTCCACCGAGATAACCTGGCTCTCGGCAAGACACCCCGACGAGGAGGATGGAGAATGAGGAGAGCACTGGTCTTCGCCTGCCTGGTTTCTATGGCCCTGCCCGTGGCAGCAGAAAGTGCCTTGGCACGACAGCCTAGCTCTCAGGAGTCCCTGGATATCGGCTCCCGGCTGGAGCTGTTTGTGGACGACCATCTGATCGATTCCATGGAGGGAGTAAGCCTGAAGCTACACAAGCCCCGATCTGCGGGCAAGGTCCTAGCCTTCGACAAACCCTGGGAGGGCAATACCAGCGACTATCACACTGTATTCCAGGACGGAAACGGCTACCGGATGTACTATGCAGGTACCAGCCACCCGGATTATGCTGACCAAGGCCAACTGTCGCCGGACGAGAAGCTCCTCCCCAAACACAAATCCGTCACCTGTCTGATCGAGAGCAAAGACGGGATCCAATGGTCTCGTCCTTCGCTAGGTCTGATCGAGTTCGAGGGATCCAAGGACAACAATATCGTCTGGAGGGGGGAGGCCTCCTGCTGCTTTGCCCCCTTCAAAGACGGCAACCCAGATGCGCCGACGAAAGAGCGTTACAAGGCTCTGAGCAGCGTCGGGGAATGGCCTCACAACGTCCTCAAGGCGTTCATCTCGGCAGACGGAAAGAGCTGGCGTCTGGCCAGCGAGAAGCCCGCCATCAGCGACGGTAAGTTCGATTCCCTCAACGTGCCCTTCTGGGATCCGGTAAGGCAGCGTTACGCCGCAGTCTATCGGGATTTCGACGGTGTCCGAAGCCTGAAGTATGCCACCTCGGAGGATTTTCTCAATTGGACCCCGGGGCAGTGGGCAGAGTACGGGAACACGGCCCGCGAAGAACTCTATACCAACGCCACTACTCCCTACTTCCGAGCGCCCCACATCTACATCTCGCTTCCCAAGAGATTCGTTCCCTGGAAGACCTTCCATCCCACCAACCCGCACCCAGGCGTTTCCGAGGGCGTCTTCATGACCAGCCGAGACGGGGTGCACTGGGACCGGCGCTTCATGGAAGCATTTATCCGACCGGGTCGAGACCCGCGCAACTGGGTTCACCGCTGCAACATGCCCACTTCCGGGCTCGTGCCCACTGCCAAGGACGAATTGTCCCTCTACGTGGGTCGCCACAACACCTACCCCAGCTCCCATCTGGAGCGAATGACCTTGAGACTCGACGGCTTTGTTTCAGTTCATGCCAGCTACCAGGGTGGCGAGCTGATCACCAAGCCCCTGATCTTCCAGGGAGGCAACCTGGTCGTCAATTTTGCCACCTCCGCAGCCGGGAGCATCCGTGTGGAGATCCAGGATATCAACGGGAACCCACTTCCAGGCTTTGCGCTGGAGGAATCACCGCTGATCTGGGGAGACGAGATCGAGCATACGGTGCGGTGGGAGCGGAGACATACCAAGGCGACTTCAGATAAGCCCCTGGCCAGGATTGCAGGAAAGCCCGTCCACCTGCGCTTCGTGATGAAGGATGCGGATCTATACTCCCTGAGGTTCAGATAGGCGCAGAGTCGCCAACTCGTCCGGGGGCTCCTCCTCTTGTCGCAGTGCGGAGCCTACCTTTCTCATTGCCAGGCGAAGTACCCAGGCAGACAAGCAGGCCGGAATCACCGTGCCAACCCATAAGCCCATCTGGGGACGGACCAAGCCCGAGTATAAAGGGCCAGTCGTTGATCAGGCGTAGGCAGTAGAGAACCGCTACCGCCGCGAAGATCGGAGCGGATGATTTCAACTACGTGTATCGGTCTGACTTCACTGGAGTCCGGCTGGTGCCTGAGAACCGAAGACCTTTCGACCCTGAATGATGGCCTCCACAATCAACAAAGGCACCGCCCAGCAGAACCAGCTCGCGGCATTAAGTCTCTCCACCACTGTCCCTACCTCTACCGCCTCTGAAACTGCAAAGAAGAGTCGGAACATGACAAAACCAAATGTCACCACGTAGCTCCGAATCATCCATTCCTGGTGTTGAAGGATCATGCGGCGTCGGATCGCAATATACGCGATGCCGGTAGTCAGGACCCAAGCTAACCCGAGACCTCCCAGCCCCAGCCCGAAGACCCAACTTACCTGGGTCGTCGCAGCGAGATAAAAGGCCGCAAGGCTTCCCAACAGCACAGTCGCCAAGTACAAGATTCCGAGCTTCCGGTGGAGCGCAAGACGTTGTCGTCTCGCACCAAGCCAGAGTTGAACAGGCCCCACCATCAGAGCCACAGCGCCGCAGAGCACGTGTGTGAAAATCCAGCCCTGGCGTCCCTCGAAGCGAGCGAGTACACCCGAATCAAGCAGCAAGTACGGAAGGGCGAACACGATCAGAAAACCAAGGGCAAGGAGAGAAGCTATCCCGAGTAGCAGCACCCATATCCAGGACAACGATTCTCTGTTGCGAAAGATGGCGGCTTCACTCATGGTCCTCCTACCAAGGCTGGACAACTCTACCTAAGCTCGAATTTGACAGCAAGGACCTTTGATTCCAAGTGAAACCCAACGATCACAGAAGAGTAGCTTGAGCGGCGGCAGATTTGGCTAAACGTTAAGTGCGGAGGGCATGGTCCTGGTCTCCCCTGGGATGAGAGGCAAGGTGATCACGAGAAGCGAGAATCTTCTAGTGGTCTCCGGGGTAGCGAGGGCGGTCACCACCCCGGTTTCTAAGATGATTCAGTAAAAGGTAAGGTGAATCGATTGTACCAGCGACGTGAAGAGATGTATGTGATCCTGATCACCCGATTTGATCGCAATCGAAGGACCGCTTCCGGAAGCGGTCGGTCAGGTCTGGCATTGTTCGTACGGTCAGATCCGGGCTATTACACTTTCATGGTCCCCGAACACGTCCCCTTCAGAGCGCGATTCGAGGAGTACATCCTGGAGCGCACTGCCAACCACCTCTCCCTGGTTCCCATGATTATGCATGGTCAGGGTAAGGCCCGCTTCCGTCTCGCTTGCAAGGAGACGCTAGACGGCACGGACTGCTCCTCGTGGCTTGACCAGGCTGCTTTGGATGGGCCCGATAGGGTGCTGATCGACGAGGAGATCTCTGCCTGTCTGAAGGAGCTAGGATACCCAGGGGAACTCTCTTACAGGACAGTTCCCGGCCCAGCCGATTCAACCTCTCCAGAGGATGAAGCGACACCGCATGGCTTCGAGGAGCTGATTCAGATTGTCAGATCCGCAGCGGCGGCCACACCCTTAGAGTTCATGCGGCTGGTACTGGCTTCCTCCCCGGGGTGAGGTCCGGTTCATCGAGGTGACCGGGGACCTGAATTCCGAAGGGAACTCGAAACGGCTTTCCGTGAGGATTTCCAGGCTCTGGGAATGTTGGCTTGGGAGGTTGGCAAGGAGACGGTGCAGGCCAAGAACCTGCTCTTCCCCTGGCACAGGGACAACGAGACCCTCTGCGAGCTGTTCGATCGGCTCTGTGATGAAGGGGCCGATAGCGTGGAGCAAGAACTAGACCGGCGGAGTATAAACTAACCGCCTCGCAGTCGTGAAGTGCTTCCCGGTCTCAAGAAATAGCCGAACAATCAAAGCACCAAATGACCCACATCAATCTCCGGAACGACGCACGCACAGCGCTCGGACGTGGGTGGAGTCGCCGAGGCGGTCGGTGTAGCGCCCGCCGTACCAGAAATTGAAGAGCCAGGCAGAATCCTTGAGATATTTGTCTGAGCTCCAGATAAACGGTGTTGTTAACCATCCGACTGGCGGCTGCCGACCATCGAGGAACTCGAAGGGATTGGGCGAAATCACTTCTGAAATGATTGAAGACTACCTGCTTGAGAGAAATCGGGTGTCTCCGCTCACAGCCAACAAGGAGCTCAGGAGCCTTCGTTCTCTCTTCAACTTTGGAAAGAGAAAGAAGCTAGTCGAGGAGAACCCTGCTGATGATCTTCAGTTTCTGCCAGTTGAAAAGAAGGTCAAGTATGTGCCCGCGCAGCAAGAAATCGACTTGGTCATTGACGAAGCAGATCAGGACATGCGGGACTATCTGTGGATGATCCGCGAAACCCTAGCCCGAGTAAGCGAGATCAACCGCCTGGCCTGGGACGATGTCAATCTGGCAGAAAAATACCTGATCCTTTACACGCGCAAGAAGAAGGGGGGAAGTCTAACTCCGCGCAAAGTGCCCATGACCGAAAAGCTCTATGCCGTCTTGTGCAGACGTTACATGGACCGGGACAAGACTCAGCTGTGGCTATTCTGGCATACCTACTGGAGCAACAAGACAGGTGAGAAGCAAACAGGGCCATACAAAAGTCGAAGGAAGAAAATGAGAACTCTGTGTCGGAAAGCAGGCGTGCGGTATTTCTGCTTTCATGCCCTACGCCATTCCGGGGCTTCAGTGATGGAAAGCGCCAATGTTCCTCTCGGAAGCATCCAACGGATTCTAGCAGCCTGTCGGACTTGACTCACAGGCACTTCTGAAATTTGACGTTTGATCCAAAGTCTTGCACGACCAAGCACGAAATCGATGAATCGTCTGATCTGCGGCGGTGATTTGGCCGCTGAAACGACCTGGCCCACCTCTTCAGAGGGTGGCACGGGCCAGCTTCGGCTGGCGGCAGGCGAGGTTGTACATTCTTTTCAGATTCCAGGCGATGCTGGCCAGAGTCCACTCCCCGTCTGCCGCCTCCGCTCCTCGGAGAGAGAACTGCGCAAAGCCCATCACCGATTTGATGATCCCAAAGACGGGCTCGGGGACAGCTTTGCGTTGCCCGTAGATGGCTCGACCCGCCGGGGTCTTCAACCGGTATCTCATCTGCTCCACCGCATCGGCGTCTTCCCCGGGTGGCTCCGGTTCTTTCCAGCGTTCGTTCGGCGGCAAGTGGTGGGCTTCCCGCTCGACCGCAATATAGGGAAGGACCGCATGCTCGCTACAAAGCTCCACGTTGGCACCACTGAAGTAGCCGTTGTCGGCCAGCAGCTCCTGGGGCCGACCCAACGACTCCGGCAATGCGTGCAGCGCCGCCAGGGCCGGTTTCAGTTCTTTCTTGTCATTGGCGTTTGGCGTGACATGAACGGCCACAATCAACAGACTGTCGTTATCCACCAGGGCCTGAGCGTTGTAGCATTGCTCAAATCCCCCGCCCGAGACCGGCATGATCCGAGAATCTTCATCCGTCAGATTGATCTGATCCTGGTCTCGGATTCCTCCTCGGGGCGGTTTGGGTTCGCGACCCTTCGGTTTGTTTCCCCTTTTCCTCTGGGCTTGCCGCTTGGCCACCTTCCCTTCATATTCGGCGTGCTCGGCCGCCTGCCGCTCGGCCGCCCGCTCGACCAGCTTCTGCTTCGCTTGATCGATCGCTTTCAACCGTGCTTCCCGCCGCGCCAGCTCGGCCGGGATGTCCATCCCTTCCGTTTCTTCTCGTCCATCCGCTTCCTCGGCCAGCTGCATCAACTCGTCCACTTCTTCTCGCAGCCGCGCTTCCAGTTTCTGGATGTGCCCCCAGCTCAACGCACTGTGCTTGGAGGCATTGGCTTTGACCTTCGTGCCATCCAAACTCACTCGGCCCAACTTCAGAAATCCCATCGCCTGGGCCAGCAGCAAGATCTCCACAAACAGCGGCTTCAGCTCTTCCAAAAACCGCTTTCGGAAATGGGCTATGGTGTCGTGATCCGGATGCGTGTTGCCGGCGAGGTAGCGAAACGCCACCGAATCGTAGGTGGCTTGCTCCAACTTCCGACTCGAAAACACCCCCGTCGCATACCCGTAAAACAACAACGCCAGCATCACCGCCGGATGGTATCCTTCCGATCCCCGTTTCGTGTAGGAATCCTCCAACTTCCTCAACTCCAGCTTGCTCACCACCTCCACCACGAAGCGAGCCAGATGCGTCTCCGGCAGCCATTCCTGCACCGAAGGAGGAAACAGATAAGGAGTCTCTCGATCTACTGTTCTAAATCGATTCGCCATACACTAATGATGCCCGTTCGGTGTGACCTCGAAAGTCCGACAGGCTGCTAGGGCATGAGAATAGATCCACCACCGAGATCTACCTGCACAGCATTGGTCAGGCTGAGCGACATGCGATGGTGGTTTTCGAGGATGCCAGAAGAAAAGTCACACACAGAGTCACACACAATGAAAACCCTGGAGAGCAGGAGCTCAGCGTAACTCATTGAAAACAAATGGTCGGGGCAGAGGGATTTGAACCCCCGACTTCCTGCTCCCAAAGCAGGCGCGCTACCAGGCTGCGCCATGCCCCGAACAGCCTTTAGGTTAGCACGGCGGAAGGCTGTGTAGGAAGCCGTCTTGATGTCCTTTAAGGAGCAAGTGCCGTCTTCTCTCTGCTGGAGCTTCATTGGAACCTCGCACCCACAGGACACCGATTAATGCGGAAATCCGGGAAGCCTGAAGCGAGAGCGAGGGGTTGGGGATCTGACCTGGTGGGCCTAACCGGTTCTGCCCTCTACATGAAGCCCAGGATTCTCACACGGCCTGGTAGATCTGGTCCAGCCAGAAGACCATCTCGGCTGTGATGTCGTTGTTGGCCGATGTCTCTCCGACGTTGCCCCACCAGCCCTCCGGCGATTGGGACGCGATCAGGCCGTCGCCGACGCGAATGGCCATTTCCCTGTACTTGGGCTCGCCGGTAAGGGTGTACAGCAGGGAGGCAGCCCATCCGACCTTACCTGCGCGGACCAGATCAAAGAGGTATTCACTAGCGTCTTCCGCGATGCGCATGTACTCCTGGGCCAGTGTTAGCCACTCCTGCGCTCCGGTTGCCTGGTAGAGTTGCGCGAGGAACCCGCCTGCGATTCCGGGATTGTAGAAGGGTTGATCGCTTGTCGCGTCCTGATTCAGCAGGTACCGGAATTCCTGGCCGGGAGGAAATTCCGTGTGCAGCCCGGTCTTCGCGCTGTAGACCCCATACAACTGTCTGGGGTAGTTGGGTTGCGCCTCCATCAGGTTCTTCATCCAGCGGCCTGCCCCTCTGGCAACCTCGATTCTGCCCGTGTAGACCGCGCACCAGCCACATCCTGCAACCACCCAGAGGTCTTGCTGCCTCTCTCGATCGTGTCCTCTGGGACCGGTGTAGAATCCTTTGTTCTCGCTGTCCCAAAAGCTCATCAGGAAGTCCATGCCCCGTTGTGACAGATCGAAATGGCCCAACCGGTGAGCACCCTTGATCACCCATGTGTTGTAGTAGGTGTATCCGTCTCCCCTAATGGACTCCGGCCTCGGCCCGAAATCCCCATTGGGCAGGAAGCCATGCTTGCGAATCCAACTGCAGAGCCGGTTGGCGCTGGCGCTTTCACCGCAGGCGGCCAGGGCAGCGGAAACCTTGTAGTAATCGGCCAGGCCGCGCTCTGGGTTTCCGTAGCCGCCGTCAGGTCGTATCTTGCCGAGGAGAAATGAACAGCCTTTGTCTCTGGCGTCCCTGAAGCGCCCCGTTCCCGCAAGTGTGAGAGTCATATCCCAAGCTCCCCGGCAAGAAATAGATGGTCTATGTCGTCAGTGTCCACGAAACGATCAACCCTATGAGGGTGATCAATACTCGTTCTTCACACGGTTTGCAACCCTGGATTCGGCGCAGTACATTGGAGACACCAAACCATGAGGCAAGCGACCCTTTCAGTGCTTGTAATCCTGCTCCTGGGGATGGGATGCAGCCCCGAGCCTCCCCCACCCGAGGGACAGTCTGTCGAGATCGGTACTCACACCCAGCTGCTGGTAGATGACTTCGCGATTGAGGTCCGGGAGGCGGTCGGGAGACGGGTCAATGGCCTGCGAAAGCACCCGGCCAACCCAATAATGCGACCGGACCGTCCCTGGGAGGGGCGCTACGCAATCCCTTCGACCGTGCTCTACGACGACTCCGAGCAGCTTTTCAAGATGTGGTACGGGACCATGGAGGAGCGCTGGGCCTACGCGACTTCCCGGGATGGAGTTTCCTGGGAAAAGCCCGAGCTCGGACTGGTGGATTTTCGGGGCTCCCGCCGCAACAATCTCCTGCCCGGTGCAGAGGGAAGGGTCGTGATGGATCTTGCAGAAAAGGACCCGTCCCGCCGCTTCAAGGCCTTGCGCTATGGCCGGGCCAAACCTGGCGGACCCGAGGGCATTTGTGTTGCTTTCTCGGCGGATGGGTTGCGCTGGGACCCCTATCCCGGAAATCCGCTTCTGACCGCTAGCGGGGTAACGCTGCATTGGGGCATCGGAGATACCCACACCCTCTTCGGATGGGACGAACAGGTCGGAAAATACGTCTCCTACATGATTCCAAGCAGCGGCTTTCGAGACATCGGCCGCTCTGAGAGCAACGATTTCATCGACTGGAAGATCCCCAACCCGGTCCTGGTGCGGGATGAAGGCGATCCGCCCGCCACACAGTTCTACGGAATGTCTGTCTTCCGCGACCGAGAAGTCTATTTCGGATTCCTCTGGGTGTATCACCCCAACTCACTGATGATCGATGTCCAGTTGGCGCACAGCCGGGATGGAATCGGTTGGCGTCGTACCGATCAACGCCATCCGATCCTCAGCTACGGTCTGCCGGATCATTTCGATTCGCATGTCCTGATGGCGCTGAGGCCGGTCATCAAAGGCGATGAAATCTGGGTCTACTACGGCGCCGAGAACGAGGCCCACGCGCTGACGAAACAGGACGTTCTACTCAGAACTCACGTACTCGGAGACACTCCCGTTCCCCTGGCCGAGCAGTCGTGGTTGCAAGAGAGACAAGGATATGGAGGCCTGGCGATGATCCGGCGCGACGGGCTGGTGTCGCTCGACAGCGACGCCCCTGAGGGAGTGGTCATCACCAAGCCTTTCGTGTGTCGGGGGGAGCGTCTGCTGATCAACGCCGATGCCTCTCGAGGCCGGATACGGGTGGAGCTGCTTGACGAGACAGGCCTTGCGCTACCGGGTTTCGGGGCAGCTCGCTCGGATCCCCTCCACGGAGATTCGGTCAGCCAGCTGGTCAGCTGGGACGGGGAGTCAGATCTTTCCTCCCTGAAGGGTCGAAAGATCAAGCTGCGCCTGCTGATGGCCCACTCCAAACTCTTCTCCTTCCGCTTCGCCAAGACCGAGGGTGCTCCATGAGAACTGCGGTCGGGGACCTGGGAAACTCTGCTGCTGTCCGCTCGCTCCCGTTTTCGTCGTCCTCGACGGCCGGGACTTGGGCTAACATTGCAGACGACTCAAGTCGTGCGCGGCTCTGTTTCGCTTTTGCGTCAATTGATGCTGCCGAGGCTGGCCCATCTCGGCGCAATGGCCAGGCAAGAGAGACGTGCGACCTCTTTTCTTCACGTTTCACCTCCGGTCTCCTGATGGTCGTCCTTGCCCTTGCTTCCGCCTGCACCTCCTCCTCTGGGCTTCCCACGGTTGCTACGGGGCCGGCCAGCGCTCTGGGGACCGAAGCCGTCACGGTCAACGGCAGCGTGAATCCGCACGCCCTGGCGACCCACTACTATTTCGAGCATGGCAACTCGACCGAATATGGAAAGAGGACGCCTGCACGTGAGCTTCCCCCGCGCCTGGCTGCGTACTACCACGAAAGCTGGGATGAAGGCCCCGGAGGGTGGACAACGTGGGGGGTGGCGCAGTCTATGCATCGGGATGGCGGACACTCCAATGGATTCTTGAGGGTTTCCGAGCCCACCACCCTGAACGACTACAACCACAGGATGGCCGGAGTCCTCCACCTGGCCAAGTTCTTCTACTCGGGACCCGTCTACAAGAGCGCGTACCTGGGTGGAGGCGATGCCGATTTCAGGGATGCTCGGGTCCGTCTCTGGGTTCGCGGAAATGACTGGAGACCGAACGGGTCTGAGCTGATCTGGTGGACCCAGAGTCAGAGCAATATCGAGGTGGGGAATCGGCGCGGTGTCTTCAGACGGGCCAATTGGGCCTATACCGGATTTACGCTGACTGACCATCTTCGCGACGGCAAATGGAATCGGGTCGAGTACCGGCTCCTCAACGACACCACCCGGTGGACGTATGGGGGGAGCAACTTGGGTAGGGATGGGCGTAAGTACTATTCATATTGGCCCATCGACCAGGCTCAGGGCCATCTCAACTGCAATTTCTTCCATGTCCTGGCCTTCGTCGACCCGCATAATCCTCCCACTGGATCGATCGATTTCGATGAGTTCGAAGTCGCCTATCGCAACGAGTCTCTGGTCTTTCCCAGCAACGGAGGCAAGCTGATCGACTGGCCCCGAGATCCAGAAGCAGATCCCGCAACCCTGACGGACGGATGGCGGCACGGTGAGGGACGAATGTGGAAGAGCCGGGAGAACCCCTCCGGTCCCCAGGAATTCACCTACTCCTTCGAATCTGAGGTCAGGGTCGATACGGTTCAACTACACCAGAACCCCGAGTGGCCGGGAAAGGCCGTGGAGGTCCTGGTCTCGACGGATGGCGACTCCTACCAATCGATACTGAAGCAGCCTCTTCCTGAAAAGAGAAGTCGCGGTCCTAATTTTACCTTTCTCGTGAAGCAGGGCCTCTCCACTCAGGCGCGATATCTGAAGGTTCGTCTCTCTTCCGGCTACCAGAGTCGCCACTGGGGATTGGGGGAAATCGAGGTTTTCGGTAGGGGCGCTACCATGATCCCCGATGACGATGTTTATCATGTGAATACCGATCTCTACGGTGTAAGGCCGGGTGAGACCTGTCACTACCGGCTGGTGGCGACCAGCAGTCGCGGCAGCAGCTATGGAAAGGATCGTACTTTTGCGCTTCCGGAGTCAGACCAACCGCAGGTCCTGACGGGGAAATCGAGCCGTATAGACGGCTCGAGCGCCAGGGTCGAGGGAAGAGTGAATCCAATGGGTGTGCCCACCTATTTCTGGTTTGAGTACGGCACCGACGAGGCGTACGGATCGAAAACCGAGGTCCGATATGCGGGTCTCGAGCAAACCCCAAGGACAGTCTTTGAGACCCTCACTGAATTAGGATCGGGAACGACATACTACTACCGAACCGTAGCGGTGAACGGAAGCGGCACCGGACACGGAGACGCAGGTAAATTCAGCACAACCGCACCCTTTGGTTCCCTCTCCGATGATTCTCGCTAGCAACCCTGACAGAGCCGTGACTGTGAAGGAGCGGGCCCGGCGTTCCGAATGGCGGGCACAACGGGCGGCCCTGTATCCTAAGAAACAAGAGGACCTAGGAAATTTCCCCTACTCACCGCCGGCGTTGGGTTACAATGTGGCATGTGCGAAAGTGGCGGAATTGGCAGACGCGCCAGATTTAGGATCTGGTGGGTGAGAGCCCGTGGGGGTTCGAGTCCCCCCTTTCGCACCAATTGAATCAATGGTTTACGTGGAGAAGAAGTGATCGGGCTATCTCCCTCACTTCGAGTGTCTCCACTTTGTCTCCACTGACGAATGGGCCTGTTCCCATTCGTGGACCTCCTTTTTCTGGGCCGAGACCACGGATTTGCTGGCGTGGCTTTGGACGTAGTGGACGTAGCGCATCGTGGTGTGGATATCGGAGTGCCCCAGGAGTTCCTTGACCGTGTTGACATCCACGCCGTTCATGAGCCACTGGGTCGCCCGGAAGTGGCGAAGCCCATGAAATCCCAGCCAGTCCAGACCCAATTTCTCCCTTGCTGTTTCAAAGGGACCACGAGGGTCCTTCCAAGGTTGCCGCCGCACAGGATCCACGAAGACCTCTGGGATGTCGATGAAGCGAACCAACTTCTGCAACCATTCCAGTGCCAGATCGGATAGGGTCACCGAGCGGACCTTGCCGCTTTTCGCCCTTCCGATGACAACGACCGACTCTCGGGGTCCAGCCTTCCGAATGTGATCCCACTCTAACCTCAGACCGGGTGCACGACAAAAAAGTGACGACTGGATCATGCCGCGGCTCGATGATCGGCCCTCCATTCCCAAAAATCCTCAAAGCGTCCACTGAGTCGAGCACAACGAAGGGCCATGATGGAATTGGCTCCCCGGACGCTCCAGTGCATCCCGGATCGTTTGAGTCGAGCCCCGATGGCGTTCTTGCATCCGGCTTCCACTACTCCAGTGGAGGTGCAGAGCCCTTTCGTCTCGAACTGGGCGTAGCGCACATCCGCTGGCGATTCTCTTGAAAGTAGCCATAGGCGGCTTTAGCCTCCTGGTTGTTCAGCCCCTCGGTCTCAAGGACCGAAAGGAGGATCTCGATCTCACCGGCATCAAGTTCCTGGCAACGTTGTTCGGCCCAGTCTTGGCTCAAGTGGCGATCGCCATACAAGCTCTTGGACAGCTCATGAAGTCGCTCTTTGGCGTGGAAACGATCGACAATCTGTACGGCCTCAGGGAACAGTTCCCCCGCCAGGTTCCAGATCCACTTCGCTCCGTCGCCTAAGACGACTTGCGGTGGCGCTTGTCCAAAGCGGCGCCGCTGGGCTTCGCGCTCGACCCGCTGGGCGAACTCGGAAAGCTGGCGATCGGTATCCAAGGTGGCGGCGCTTTCGATAGCGGCGGTGTAGGTAACCGAGCCAGGATCTCTCAGGGGGCGTCCCTGGTCGTCTCGTTTCTCCGCACTCCAAACCGTGCAGAGCTTGGCTTCCCGGGTCCGGGCCGAACCATCGGGTTGTTTGCCCGCTCGCCCTTGTAGCTCGGGCGCTCGCATGGGCACGCCCGTGCCGTCTACTCCCAGATAGAGCGTGGGGGGCAGGGGCAACAACGACTCGGGCTCCCGGCTCTGGTGCTCATAGCGAGCGACTTTTTCTCCCAGGGACTCCGCGCACCGTTCCACTTGTTTGGCTCCCACTTCAACCCCGGCCAATTCGTCCAGCAGCTGACTGCTTTCTTGAAAGCTGAGGATCGAGGCGGCCGCCCCGACCATCCGTACCAGGGCCGGCGACAAGGAGCGGTCCTCCAGTCCCAGCTCTCGGTCTCGGGGACAAAAGCCTGCGCCGCAATCCGGACAGTGATAGTAAGCACGCTGCAATCGCATCGGCCCCAGCACGGTGGTAAACTGCTTCTCCCGCCGACCCGCGTACCGCGCTCGTCCTCCACAGGGGCAGCTGAGCCCGGGGACGGTGTCCGAATGATCCTGGTTGAGATGAGCTTCCACCGTCCGGGCAGCCACCTCCAAGACTTGGCGTCGGACCGCGGTCTCCAGGGCTTCAAAGTCCAGGGCCTCCGCCGCAGCGGGCCCTATCAGGATCTGGACTTCTCGCTGGACCTCCTGCGCGAGCGTCTTTTGGAGCCCTTTTTTTCGCCCGTGCGGGCCGGGGCGGCCTCCAGTTTGGCCTGACAGATCTGTTCGCTGACCTCCACCAGCTCCTGCAGCAAGCTCCGCAATCGGTGATACTCCGCGATCTGCTCCCGAGTTTGTTCGACCGCCGGCCCCGGCGGAATGATCCTGGTCACGGTTTTGTCGTCCACGCGACGGGTCAAGGAGAAGCTGGGCCCGTGGCCGGGAGCCCCGGGCTGGGCACAGTGACAGTTGGCCTTGCCACAGCGGCGGTAACGTGCCACCAGGGATCCGGGACGCAGATCGCCCAGTTCGAGCAAGGCTTGCTTCAACTGCTGGCGCCGTTGTTCCAGTTGGACTTGGGGGGAAGCGTCTTGAGACATGAGGACCCTCCTGTCTGACAGTTATTATAACTGTCAGACAGTCTAGTCCCAATCCCCGACGTTCTCTGGTCTTCACCACCAACATCACTTTCGTGTCGTGCACCCCCTCAGACCTTCTGATTTGCGCATGCCCGTCTCTCCCAGGATGACCGAATAGGCACCTATCACTAGATCTTCCTCGGCTACCGCCTGGATCAACTCCCGGTACTGCCCGTAGTTCATGATCCGAAGCGGCTCTTGCACCTCCTTGAGCATCCGGTAGCCGAGCAGGGGGTTCGCCTTCACGTACTCCCTTTCTACCGCCAGAGAGAACAGGTGGCGAAGAACGGCAAGCCCCCGATTGACGGTTGCTGCGCTGACGCCTTCCCCCAGTCGGGCCGCTTTGAATCGATCTGCATCGCCACGGCGGAGTTCTTTCAGCCGAACATCCCCCAGGATCCGGACAATGGAGGTGAGGGCCTGCTCCTTGAAATCTGGACGACGGTTGTTTGCTTTGCAGTACTCCAGGTACTCCTCCACAAACCCCCGGATCGTCGGATTGGAGCGGTCGTCTCTGGTGGACGACCTGCCCATCAACTGGGTTTTCACCTCGGGCCAAGTCCCCGTGATTACCGCAAAATCGATCCTGGTCTCTAACTGTTTGGCCACCGTAGGGTTGGGCATGAATCGCCGGAACCGGGTCCCATCCGGCCAGATCTTCGAGAGCACAAGCTTCTCGCGCCCACGATGGCTCCATTTACGAATTCCCATCGTTGCTCCTTTCTCGACCCGGATTGTTGCCACTGTGGCCCGAATCATACCAGTTGGGCAGACCCTTTCTGAACCCTTCCAGGTCCTCCAGGAGATAAGCCCTTCTATTCTTGAACCGGCGTGCGGCAATCTGGCCCAAATCTGTCAGGTCCTTCAGCGTTTTGACGTTGATCCCGAGGTAGCGTGCTGCCGCCTTAGGACCGAACATGGCCTGATTTGGAATCTGGATCAGGGCTACAGGCTTTCCTATCATGCGAAGCTAGGGCGGAACGGGCCAGGGTGCGCCTGTCGCCCCTTGCCCATCCGCGCGGTCCTCCTTCAATTGAAAGGAATGTCTTCATCCCTGATATTTTGGAAGCCATAGTCGTCGGGAACCAACGCCTGGAGTTCCTCATGGCCCATCAAGGACTGGGTTACGACCTGATCCAGATCCGCCTGCTGTTGCATCCACTCACTGATTTTGGCTTCGTCAGCTAGTCGAGATGGCTTAGTATTGGGGCGCACTGTGTGTCTGGTTTGCAGGCCTTCCCCATCCCGGATAATCATCAGGTCGTAGCCGTTTGCTGGATCAAGCAGGGGCACTGGGTCCTGCTCATCCAGCAGCAGTTCGCAGGTAGCCATCCACACGGTGGTAGCGACCTGAATTATGCGAGGTCCAGATTCTTCCTGCCCCCTCACGATGGCGTTGAAGAAATACTGAGTCTTGACCGCCAATTTACGACCTAGCTGGGTGTCTTCGTTTCGCCCTAAAAAATCACAAACGGGGCAAGGCTTTTTCTCGGCTACGGGGCAAAATGCTCGCTGTTTACCGCCAGTCCCTAGACCGTAGTGAATCGCGATTTCCCTAAAGAGGTCCCTTCCGTCCTTGGGTGGGATCAGTCGGACGAGATTCCTCCCGGGTTCCGGTCGAAAGATTTTCCCGGAAGATTGTCGCCCCTTGGCTCGTTGGTATAGTTCCCTGACACTTGTCAGGTATGGTTTTGAGGTCATACACTTATCTCCAGATCTCGGTGCCATGTTCGGGGTCGTTGTTTCAATAATTTTCCCGCCGTGGCACCGGTTGACGATTCTCTCAGGGGGCCTTTTACGAAGCTTCGAAGAGGCCCTTCTGAGAGGAATGAGCAGAGCCAAGTTGTCCCTGCCCCTTCTCTTGGTCGCCAGCATCGTTGGGCGGCGCCCTAGTCCCAACACCTGTGCGGCGCTGCCTGGACTCACGGCCACAATCCGTCCAAGCTGCTGAGTGCGGTTTTCCCAAAGATCGCAATCGAAGGATCAGTGGCTTTTTTGCGGCAAGCTCCTCCAAAAGCTTATCCGTGAGCAAATCCTCGGGACCTTCCACCCGCAACCGTGACCCGTCGGCTGAAATAGAAATCTCTGGACCAACTAGTTCATGGGCGGACGGACTAGTCGCGGTCATAGTCGAACAACCTTCCGGTTCCCGGAAATATCGTTGCGACCGTTGCTATCGTTGGAACCCCCGTCAGTGCTGGGGCTGCGTTGCAACGATATCGACGGGGGCTCCGAAGTAGCGATGCCAGTATCGATGTCCCCAACTGAACTGTTTTCAGCGGTTTCAACGGTATCAACGGTATTTCCGGGAGCTCTTCTGATGTGGATGAGCTTCTGGCGTTTTCTGTAGTCTTTCGTCTCAATCTCGATGCCCTCGGCCGCGAGATTGGGTTGGACCTCGTTCAACCGGCGTACCAGGGCGTTGGGAGCTTTGGGCCACTCTCTTGCCTTGGTGTCAATGGAACGATCCTCTGCCATCTCGTTCAAGGAGTGGAGGAGCTCCGTTGCCGTCCCCTCCCACTCATCACTTCGGGACTCCACGAGGGCTGACACCGCCAGCGCCACGGGGCTGCTCGCCACTATTTCTTCATTCCGGGCCCGGATGTTCTGTCCGTAGGCCGAGAGGAAGTCCTCTTCAGGCAACCCCAGAGCCCATGCGATGGCGCACCCCCATATCACGAAGTCGGCCATACGCGGCACCTGCTTCAGATCAATCGAATCCTTGAGTACCATTGCCCTAGACAGTGCGTCGAGGGCAGCCCCCAGTATGGAAGGTCTCAATTCTTCGAATTCTTCCCAGAGCTGCGCCTCAGGTATCCGGGACTCGTCTGGGATCGGGTCAAGGCGCAAGAGAATGCTTCGGTCGAGTAGATCGGCTTTCTGGGCAACGATGTTGATCCCGTTTAACCCGATGCATCTCCGGAAGTGGTAGATGATGTCCTCATCGTCGCTGTACAACTCCCTTTTCGAGAAACCCTCCCCGGTTACTGCACGGCAGAGGGCATCGGCGGCCCAATCCGGGAGTTTGCTGATGTTGTCGTAGGCGGCCATCCAATGATGATCGAGTTGCTGAACCAGTTCGGTTGGATTGCGCGGAAAGGAAAGCGTCTCCATGACCGACGGATCGATTATCCGTCGCAGGATCCTGAAGAACGTCGTTTTGGCTGAGCCCTGGGGCCCATAGCCTACAGGGATAGGATGGGCAATACCAGGCACCAGGGAGGTAACCAGTATAATCTTGAGCAGAATCCGGTCAGGGCCTTTGAGATTGACAAATCGGAACAGGTCATCGAGGTTCCCTCCCGGCAGGGGATCTCCCTGAGCTTGCTGATGACTGTATCGGCGGAATAGAGTGGGAGAGGAGTCATCGACCCCCCAACCGTTTGCCGTGACGCGAATGGCCCTCCAGTCGCCCAGATCGTAGTAGATACTTCCCTGGTGCCAAGCCACACGGTTGTGCAGTTCGTGCTGGGGACCATCGAAGCAGGCTTTGGCTTCCAGAGTATTGAGTGCGGTCTTGATTGTTTCTGCCCCGGGGGCTTTCGCCCACTTCTCCCATGACAGCCGGGCAAGATGCTGACGGACTTGTTTGCTGCGACAGGAGCAGGTCTCGTAATGGTCCTTGATCCGAATCCGGACGTACCCGTCGCGAAGTTGGTCGTGAAAAAGCTCAATATCTTCGCCGAGGACGAGGTTCAGCAGCTTGTCGGCTTGGGAAGGCTTCGAATGCTCCGACTCACCGTCGGCTGACTCGTCATCGACCGCTCGGACCTCGTACCCTTGCTTGGCTAGATCAGCGGCGGCAGCAGAGAAATAGCCATCATGGTGGACGACGGCGTATGCGGCAAATTTTGTGTAGGATGTGTTCGCCTCGAAGGGCGTGCTGGTTGAGAAAACATATAGCCGATCGGTCCCACCGTAGTTCACTGTTGCGGAATACCCGTATCGCCGCCCTGGACGGCGCCAGAACTCGACTTCTCCTCGCTGCTGGACCGTAGTCCAGCCCTCAAGAATCTCAGCCCAGGAGGCTCTTCGGTTGAAATCATCGCCGGGACGATTGCCAGCCCCTTGCTTGGAGGGACCGGTCACAGTGCGCTTCGGTCTCACGCACTCGTCGAAGCTCCGAGCAGTCTCAAGGAGGACTTGCCGTTCCTTGGTGGAGATGGTGGGAATAGAGTCAAAAGACCCTTGCTCGACGATGTACTCTTTCCCTGTGGGATGGCAATCCGGGTGGGATCCGGGAGCCACAAAATATCCCCCCTCACCTCTAGTCTCGATCAGTACCTTGCGCCCATCCTCTGAAGGCCGAACCGCAAGGGCCTGATTGCCTTCGATACCTCCGGGGCATCGATATATGAGATGGAGACCTCCGGAGGGTGTCCGGACTATCAAGAGCTTCTTTGGGAGGGATTCATCCCCCATGGCCTCCAAAGCTGCGAGAAATGAGCCGTAGTCGGCGGCAGCCTCTACATCTACGACCTCCAGACCACCGCTGACCGCTCCGGTGACGATCGCCAGGCCGGTCTCGTTTCGAAACCACACTGCCAATTCGTCGGGAGTCGCAATCCGTTCTTGGTAATCCTTCCAAGCAACCGCTGCTGCCTTTGAGCCGTCACACCGAATCGGAATCACAGACAGGCCACTCTGAGTTAGACTCATCGCTTCGTCCAAGCGCGACCTAATAGGCATCGATAACCTCGATACTCTCCTCCGGTTCGTTCATATTCAGCCGTGCCGACTTACTATGGTCGTCCGCAAGAATGGCCTCCGGGTGAACGTTGAGTGCGCGACAGATCAACGCCACGTCAATGTCCGTGGGTTTGATGCGCCCCCTTTCGAGCTGACAAAGCCAGCTTTGGCTCCGCCCAATCTTGCGGGCGAGATCTTCCTGTCGGAACCCACGCAAGACCCGAGTAGCCCTTAATCTGAGATTCGTTTTCCGTGCCATGACTCCCAGGCTACGAGGCGTAGTGGGGGAGTCAATTCCGGCGTAGAAAAAAATTAGAGGAAGGGTCTAACGTGCTGGGAGAAAGGGGATTATAAGGAAATATTTCTTTATCAATCAGGCTAGATTCAGACCTTTGGAAGGCTTTAAGGACGACCTTTCTCAGACCTTTGGAGGATGAGAGATGTAAGAAAGATAGTAGTTGGCCGGGATCGAATCCCACATTCCGTCTTTCCTTGCTTGTCGCCGCAGGTAAGAGAGGTGGTCCTTGAATCCCTTATATGCCTCTCTATGCCAAGAAACAGGCTCCGGATATGGATACCTTTTCCCACCAGGATATTTGATGCGCGCCTTGTTTGTGAGCATCTTGGCCAAGGTTTCTAGGTTGCGCTTTCCCGCCTTAGAGTACGAGACGACAATGCATAGTTCTTTACCCCATTCTGTAGGATTGAACTCGCTGGCATTCGAGATCTGCTCTGATAGATCTTTCACAGCCTCCTTCTGGTTGCCCGCTTCAAGTGCAGCTTGGAGTGGATCTTCACTAACACCCTCAGTGCCTCCAGGTTTGGACACATTTCTACTCTCTTCGTCAATTTGCTTGTGGCCTTCTTGCGCCTCATGCCTGGCGATATCATGGTCGAGAGGGATTTCATCCTCGAAGCGGTCTTTTAATGAGTCTTTGAGTTCCTTGAGCTTTGGCTTGGTAGCTCTTCCGAACCAAAAGTGATGCGTTATCTGCGTCCCCACATCCGGCATCAGTTTGCTCAACTCCCAGAACAGGTGTGCGTGCAGATCCTTAAAGAAGGTTCGGCTAGGCGGCGAGTCGAACTTCCTGGCCTCCGCTACATAGTCCTGCGAGAGTTGGTTCAGGTAGCACATCACGCTGTCAGAAACGACTTCGAACAGGTCCTCATATACGTGGCGCTGCTTTTCCCCGCTTTCACGTCGCCTTTGAAGTTTGCGGAGCTTTCGATCCAACTCTCGGTCAAGCGACTGCCGTAGTTTTTGGGTCGTTCGTGCGGCCTGCTCGTGGTCGAGATGTTCCCATTCCTCCGACTTATACTGCGGTTCTTCGTGGGGCATGAAGCTGGGCCACCTTCCTGAGTGACTCTCTCCTGCTTTTGAAGGGACGTGGAAGGCGGGAGCAGGAAGACATCCCGCCTTATCGAGACTGGCGGCCTACCAGTCCCTATCCAAGCCATCTAGGTAAAGATTATAGCAGCCCGGGTGTGTCTCTCTGACCCTACCAACCCGTCTTCCGAGAGCCCGGTGGTACAGCAGTAACTGGCCTCCGAGCAGTTTGACTAGGGTGGAAGAGGCCTATGTTGAGAAAGCATGCAGGCAAGGTGGTGGGATGGTGCACTCTCAATACACTACCACTACACCCTTAGAGCTTTCGGATGCACACCTCCGAGAAAACTACTGAGATGTGCGTGGTGTCACGAACCCGGTCCCTCCCATATAAGGCACTACCCCGTTCAGGGGGGTGGCGGGGGTGTCAGGCCAACCGTGAGCACTCCAAATCCGTCCCGCTATGTCCCGCTCAGGTCGCCAGACGTGTTCGGTTGCGGCCCTGTGGACCGGGCATCTGCGAAGGGCCACGGGAAACCGGGACAATCAAGAAAAGTCGTGATCTGCGCGTGGTACCAGGACCGGTAGCCTCCCAGAAAGGCATACCCCGTTTCGGGGGGGGTGGGGGCCTCAGTCGCCGTCGGGCAATTCTGGTGTGATATCTATGGCGTGGTTGTCCCGCTCAACCTCGACGGTGATCCTGGGGTAGCTTCCGTCGGGCAGGGCGAACATCGGGCGTGGGTCGGCAGCATGCTCGGGGCCGTGAATCTCTCCCGTCACTTTGCCGAGTAGCTCCAGGCAGCCCCGGATCTCGCTCATGGCATTCAGGGCGGTGCGATGCTCACCTGCTGCCCTCGCCTCTGCGAGTATCTCGTGCCCGTGCTCGACCAACACTTCCATCTCCTCCAGCAGACTTCCACCTCGGACAATCTCTTCGGCTTCCTGCGCCTTGGCAAGGGCCTTTGGCAGATGGGCTTCTTTGTGGCGGTGCAGCGCCGTCGCCGAGAGCCCGTGCCGTCCCGCTAGGTTTCTCAAAGGCTCACCTCGAACCAAAGACGAGTCGATACTGTCGCGCCTATCGTGCTGGCAGATAGAGCATCTGCGGGCCATACCTAGATTTTAGCAGGTGGAAGCGACGCTTCAGCGGCAGCGAGGATACTTACTTCCATCCCGTTTTCGAAACACAGACTTGTTCCGCTACGTTCCGTTAATCTCGCCTGCTGGGTTCGAGCCGTCGCGGTCTCGGAGCCCGTGCGGAGTGGTCATTGGCCGAGGGCGATCATCCTTGACCGGAAACGGAACAATCGCGGGAAACTGGAGATGTTCGTGTTGCTAGGGGCCCGCCCCCTTCACTTCCTCCCCTACCCCCTTCGAGGGGGGTAGGGGGAGTCTCTTATAAGTCATTGATATACATATCTTTATATCTGATTCAACGTGCTCCAGGTGAATGGTCCGCCAGGCGGAGTGGCTCGGCCCTGCTGTTACAATAGGTGCCAGATGCTCGAAGAGGAAGAAGAACGTAAGTCTTGTGTTGGCAATAGGTTATTCGTTCTAGCGTCGCATATCGCACATTATGTAACTGATTAGTCCGTGACTCGGCGCTGTCACACACCACTGCCGCGCAAATAATCCCATAACTTTAGTAATGTCAATGCGTTAGCCCAATATACTAAGATAATAGGAGAGTGGGGGTCACACGGATAAGGTTCGCTTGCTGGGGCCGCAAATACGCAATTTGGAGCGGTGCGTAGTGATCCGAAGCAACTCCAAAGAAGAGGGGAGGGTCCTTCTGTCTTATGCCTCTGGCTCCTCTGTGATATCGATAACCGGGTCCTCCGACTCAACCTCAACCGTTATCCTTGGAAAGCTTCCATCAGGAAGGCTGAATAAAGGACGTGGCTCCGAGACCTCCTGACTGAATCTAGCCTTCTCCTGAGCAGTCATCACACCCGTCAAATCATCCACCCTTCTCAACGCCTCCAACCTCTTCGGGTTACCTTCATCCTTAACCATATCCACCAACACCTTAACCCGTTCAGCAACCGGTAACTCCTCCAGCAACCTGTCCTGATATTCAGCCATATATGGCTCAGCATCAGCCATCGCCACCTTTACCTCTTGACCAATTCGGACAATCGCCTGCCGACTCACCCCAAACATTTCAGCGAGCTCCTGACCCTTGAAATTCCCGTAAAGCGGATTGCTCAATACCGCCTTGATCGCCGCACGCTTTATTCTGGTTATATTTGCCGGCACCGTGTCACTCCCCTATAAGGCGTTACATTTTCCATCATTCTGCCCCATCTCTCTGACACGCAAACTCGTTCCGGAAACCCTCGCCAGTCGACCCTGATCGCTTGTGATACGAGGGCACAGAGCCCAGCAGATTCAAGGCCTATTCGTATCCATACGAACGTAACGACGTCACCCGATACGCCTTAGCGATGGCCATGCTCTCCGATCTATCGAACTGCTTCTGAAGGATAAGCGGAGGCGACGCTTCAGCGGTAGCGAGGATGCCTACTCCCCTCCCCCGAACACCAGTTAGTTTCGCTATGTCGCGTTACGCTCAACAGCCGGTTGGATCTCGGCGCCCTGCGGACCGGGCATTTGCCGAGGGCGCTCATTCTCGTCTGTGAACCGGAACAATCGCGGAAACTCGTGAGATGTGCGTGCTGCTAGTCTCACCAAGCTGAGGAGAAGGGGAGATTGTGCTGCTGTCAGCTCTCCTCGGTACTACCGTTTGTGTTGCTGGCATTTCGGGCCGTTCGCGGCACTGTTTTGCCTGACTCGGAGTAGCTCACTGGGTGGACGATCTACCTGGGACCGCCAAAGCCTCTGCCACCCGACCTCACTTCCTGCAGGTCCAAGTAACCGTCCTCATTCCGGTCCATCTGATCGAAGCGCCTGAGAAGAGGCTCCGGGGCTTCGTCCCGGTTGATCTTGCCGTCTCCATCCGAGTCCATTCGCTGAAACCTCTCAGCCATTCTCCCTCCGGGTCCCCTGCCGAACGCGCCGAATCGGGAGGTCATTTGTTCCACTTCCTCTCGATCGATGAAGCCATCTCCGTTTGAGTCCAGGAAGTGGAAACGGCGGAGAAAACGCTCAGGCACCTCATCCCGGCCAAGTCTGCCGTCCTGATTCCGGTCGCTTTCCCAGAGGCGGCTGAGAAAGCGTGCGCCCCCACCTGGTCCCCGTCCAGATCCGCGCCGAGCCGTGCCTCCGTCTGGATCCCTTTCCAGATGGATCCGGTAATTCTGGGTCACGGGAATGCAAAACGTATTGGCGTCGTCGCAGGCGAAGTAGCGGGCTGTCAAGCTCAAGGATTCAGAAAGAGCCTCAGACTCGACATCCAGCAGGAATTCCCGAGGGTCCCGGTCGGCTTCTTCCTCGACCTCAGGTCCGGAACCACTCGCAGGTGTGACATTCACACCCTTGGGCACGTCGATCTCATACTCCAGCGGATGGGTCAGATTGTTCCAGTGGACACCGTAGATCCGGTCCAGGTGGAATCCCAGATACATCTTGCCCTTGCCGTCCCTGAGCAAGGAGGGATCAGCCTCGGCCCTCAGCTTTGCATAAAAAGGAATCTTGGGATCGGAGGCGGCAGGCTCGATCTTCAGCGGCATCATGCGACCCGGCATCTGGACCCGGGGCACCACACCGGAGGCAATATCTCCTGAGACCCTTTCCAGGTTCATCTGAAAGTTCAGATCCTCAACCGTGGTCGGCTTTTCAACCTCCCCAGCTAGCTTCACTAGATCCCGTCTCAAAGCCTGAGGATCGCTCCACATCCTGCGGCTGACAACGACTCCCTCCGGGTCGACTACGAACTCGGAGTTCTGGACATTGCCCAGGATGTGCTTCGCATCGTTGGACATGTTGTCACAGAGCCAGGGGATCCTCGAACCGATCTTCTTTTCGGCCTCCCGGACATGCAGCAGCCGCTCTTCCAGAGTAAACGGGGTCACGTAGCCTCCCAGCTCCGGGTGGGCAAGAGCCTTATAGATATAATAGAAGCGCACACCTTTTGGGGAATAGTCTCGTTCAATCGTCTCCAAACTGGGGACGTTCCTGAGGAAAGGCGGTCAAGTCAAACAACCGAGGATGAGGACCGTGTAGCTTCCCTTGAGGCTATTCAATCGCCGCGGCTGGCCTTTAGCATCGAAGAGTTCCACGTCGGGCAGTTTCTCTCCGATCTGGGGGGACGCCTCCTCAAAGCGATCCAGCATTGCCCTCCGGAAGCCCTCGCTAGGAAAGCCCGGCCTCTGAGCCAAGAGTTCCAGAACACCCACCCAGGTCAAAGCTACTACCATCCAGATCCTGGTTACAGTCATGTTTCACCTCACGCCAACACCAGCCCAGGCACCCCGATCATACGTTTCGATTCAAATGGGGGATACGGAGAGACGAGTTCATTGTTTCACTGATCAGAGTAGTGGTAGGGTCCACTTTGCCGAAGTCGTCCAGTAAATCCCGGGTCCCCTCCAAGACTCCTTCGTCGAACCAGGGAGACCACCCGCTATGCATCAAAGTCTCTTTGTCCGCCAGGTCAAACCGGATTCGTGAATCCCGACGATAAAAGAAGGGGAGCACAGCAGGACAGTCCTGGGTCCTTTTCAGACCTGGCTGTTAGTGCAGAACGTGCAACAGTTCGGCTGTTTACTTTTCCTCCAGCCGTGTCAGGCGCTTTGTGAGAATGCGAATCTGCTGGCTCTGTTTCTGGAGTTCATTAAGCAGCATCACATTCAACTTCTGATACTCCACCGTCCGCGCTTGACCCGCTTCGTCATTGACAACGAGCTCGGGGTAGACTTCGGCCACTTCCTCAGCAATGAGCCCGTATTGGAGCCGAGCGTCACCCGTGCCGAAGTCCTTCTTGTAGCGAAAGGTGACCGGTCGCAGCCGGAAGCTGCCCGTCAGATTTGATCGCCATCGAGGGACCGGAAACGGTAGAGTAAGGATGTGGCGCGGTGGTCTAAGGTTCGGCCTATCTGTTACCGCCCCTTTCGTCTGGCGGTGCCTCAATAGCCGGACCATCACTCCGTTTCCACATCCTCCTCATCGAACCGGACAGGCGGAACTACCGCATCCGGCTCTCGGACAAGACTCACGCCTTCACCCACGGCTCGCCGCGCCCAAGTTGGGTCAGGCGCACGAGCCCGAAGGGCCCGTAGAGGTGCGAGAGTGGATACGTCCCGCCCTTGCGTCGCCTGACCTTGTACTTATGGCGCAGCCACCGGCGCAGCCGCGTAGCGGTGAAGCTGTCGAGCGCACGGTAGGCCCGGCTGGTCGTCCCTACCCGAGAGTAGTTCGCCCAGCCGCGCAGAGCGCGGTTCAACTGCTGCACCAACTCCGTGGTCTTGCGCCAGTTCACCCAGCCACCGCTGAAGCGATAGCTGGGCTCAGCCTTCGCTTTCGCGTGTAATGCCCTCTGTAGTTTCTGAACCCTTTGCGGAGTTGATAGGTTGCCCAATCTCCTGGTCCCTTCACTACGTCCTGCATTCGTCTTGAACTAAGGCTCCTTCCCTCCACCGGCATTACCCGGCTTCCTCAGTAATACGGGCCTCTCCGCCACCCCCAGGCGCCCGGCCTGTCCCTCACGGGCTTCCGGTTGGCCATCCCTGGCCACGCCTAGGGGCTTCCCGTGTTGCGTGCGCTTCCCTGGTGTACATGCTGTCGCCACTACCCCGGCGCAGCGACTGGGTGCCCACTTCGCTCACTTCCCCAGCCGTATCAGCCTTCCCCGGTCTAGGAGCCGGGTCGGCCTGCGCATCGTCCTTTTCGAGGCTTGCTCAGCGTTCACTCACGTTACGGCCTGCACACTCGCGCGGTCACCAATTCGTGACTCGCTTCACCAGAGGCTTCAACCATTTCGTTACCTCCATAGTTGCTCCGGTTGCTTCCGGCTGGAGCGGTTGCCGGGTGGGGCTTTCACCCACTGGGAAAAGCGCCGCCTTACCACGGCGCACCCTAGAACCGGTCACTCAGATCTTGCACGGAAACGTCTGAACGAAGGACTGGTAACACCTACAAGCGGTCAGTCAAATTCTCCACCGGAAACATCGAATGAACGACCGCTAACGGGCGCCAAGAGCAGTCATTCCGTGCAGACCAAGCAGTCATGCGACCCCGGAAAGCTTGTGGCTGAAAAGAATGGGTCAAGTCGTCGTGAGCTGGTTCGAAGAACTCAAGCGTCTGGTGCCGACGGGGGAGTAATCTGATCCACCTTATGGTGGGGAGAGAGTGCTTGTCCGCTACTCTCGCCCTACGGCATACTTTGATGAACCAATTGAGGGTACCCATGACAGATCCTCGAGATGCTATCGCCGCCGTCATTGACGTCTTCATGAATAGGTTCGCTGAGGGCGACTCGAAGGGCATGGCGCAGCTTTACACGGAGGACGGGCAGCTCCTGCCGAATGACAGCGACTTCGTCTCTGGGCGCCAGGCGATTCGCGAATACTGGAGGGATCTGTTCGAAGCCAACGAGGCGCTGGGAATAAAGTCCGCAAAGCTTGAGAGGCTCGTACTGGAGGGCCACGGCGAGACGGCCATCGAAGTCGGGCGCTATACGCTGAGCGGCGAGGGAGGCGATCCAATGGGCGAAGGCAAATACATCGTCATCTGGAAGCGTGAAGGCGGCGAGTGGAAGCTGCATCGAGACATCTGGAACAACAACAATCCCGCGCCTGACTAAGTCCGCTCTCAACAGCACAAGGCCGGCTGGCCCAAGAAGCCGAAGAGGAAGAAGGCAAGCCCCGCTGGACCAGCGGGAGCATTTGAACGAAAACCTACGGTTTCGGGGCGATCGAGGGGGCAACCCTGCGGGCCAACACGTGCTACCCAGCGGGACGGCGTGTCAATAAGCTAGGGCCCCTTAGGGCCCCTATATAGTGATCTTACAGTCAGCGTCCGATTGATCGCAATCGAACGGCCACTTTCGGTAGAGTAAGGATGTGGCGCGGTGGTCTAAGGTTCGGCCTATCTGTTACCGCCCCTTTCGTCTGGCGGTGCCTCAATAGCCGGACCATCACTCCGTTTCCACATCCTCCTCATCGAACCGGACAGGCGGAACTACCACATCTTATGTGCCGTTGCCACTTATGTGGCGCCTAGCTCTCGGACATCTGTAGAATCGATGCTCTTGGTTGGCTGAGCGACACATAATACGGGCCATGGTCAGACTTCCTGGAAAGGAGGTTTGACCATGTATGAGAAGCTGTTCAAGTATCCGAGGGTTCTGGCCCGTCATCGAGCCGGTTCCCTTTGCGTCACTGCTGAAAGATTTTGCGACCGTCCTTCACGGTGAGCGTGGGTTGTCGCCCGCCACAATCGCCTCTTACGCTTGGCAAGCGAGACAGTTTCTGGGCTGGCTCAGTACTTCCGGCCGCGATCGGTGTGGGTGGCCCAGAGCGAGGGGATGGGAAAGGTTTTCGAGAAAACCATCAAGCTGTTTGCTGCCATTTTTCCCCCGGTGGTCCTTCCCCTCATGTTGGGACTCGTCTGGAAGCGGACGACGGCCAGCGGCGCACTCTTCGCGATGCTGGGGGGATTCGCGGCTCTTGCCGTTTTGAAGCCTCTTTTCCCGGACGACTTCGTCATCTAACGGGGGGGGAAATGCCGGTCGCCGGGATTATTTTCTTCGGGGACGGCTGGATCAGCACCCGCTCGCCCGAGAAGGAGCGGGAAGTCCAGGCCCTGTTTGCCCGGTTGGAGGGGAAGGACGCCGACAGCTGACGATCTGATCAACTCACATCAGGGCCGGAAACGCAGGGAGTAGATCCGGCTGAAAAGGAGCTGTCCAGTCCCCTGTCCGAGGTGACGCGCCTGCGCCTGGATCAATCCCGATCCTGCCCCACCGCGAGTCAAAGGTTCGGATCACGGAGCACTTTCAGACTATCCGGCGGTCGTCAAGAGTTGCCGAGTGAACTTCGCTCCCCGTACAGCGACTTCACGGAAAGAATCTTTATCTTGGTTGCGAACCCTTTTTCCCCCTCATCCGGCCCATTGCCATACAGGTAGGCAATAGCAACTTCGCTCTTCCGGACGACTACTGATGGGTAGCTGACCGAAAGAAACCCGGGCGCCAACGGGTAGCGTTTGAAGTCAGTCGGCTGCCGACTCTTGTTCACATCCCTGCTGTCCTTCCGCCGGTAGACTTGAACTGTGGAAGGAGGCCTTATCATGGAGCGATGGTCGAGCGATTCCAGATTATGGAAATGGGTCCAGGTCTCTCCTTCATCCTTGGAGACAGCCGTCGAAAGTCGATGACGAGGTATCCCGGAAACGATTTCTTCCGTCGACGCCTGGTTCCAAACCAACAACAGGTCTCCCGTCTCCGGAATTCGGACGATCATCGGCGGCGCATAAGCGGCGGCTAGGGCAGTCGGTTCAGGCCGAGACCAGGTGACTCCTCCGTCGCCGGAAAGGCTCTGGTAGAACCTCCCCAGCTCGGTGCGACCGAACATCAAGAGGCGCCCATCCCTTAACTCCTCCAGGCAGGGTTCCTCGAAAGAGTAGACCCCCTGTCGTCCCTGATCGACGCTCACGAACACCTCGCTGAGGCTGCGCCTCCAACTGAGGCCTTCGTCGTCAGAATAGATCACCCAAGAAACGGAGAAGCCGCGACCCGTCTGTGCCGACTTGTCTCCCGAATCGGGGCTATACCACTTGAATACAGGCACGACGATCCGTCCCGTCCTCAGGACGCGCGCGCACATGATATGACAAACGGCAAAATGAGGATCGACCATCTCCGGAAGAGACCAGGTCCGTCCCTTATCCTTCGACTTGCGAAATTGCAGGGTGCCGAATCGCCCGGGGCGCGAAGGAGGACCACCGTACACCATCCCGAGATCACCCGATGGCAGGTGGAACAAGCTGGCATTGGCCTCTTGCCGAAAGAGGGTCACGGGGGTGGCGTCCACTGTTGCCACCAGTGAGGTCGCTTCCCAGGTGCGTCCGCGGTCGCTGGAAGACTTGAAGGCCAACGACTTCTCATGGCCGAACAAGAGCCAGTAACGACCGTCCGAAAGTCGAGCAAGAGACGCTTCGAGCGGCCGGACTCCGGGAGGGATGGCGATTCCTTGAAAAAGACCAGCTAGCCTATCCCTCGTCGATTCCGGTTGCGTGTAAACTCGCTTCGAAGCGCCGGCACCCCAAAAAGCTCCCCCCAATGCAGACTTGAGTAGCCGGCGCCGTGACTGATTCACATCCACACCATATCCTTGAGCCTATAAGAACTGTTTGAGCGCATCAACAGCGAATCGACAGTTGATCTGGGCCTTGATGGGCGGGTCCGCACGCCTGGCAGGCTCGGTGGTGGACTGGATCCGGTTCTTTTTCTGATCACCTCGCGGCAATCCACTCGTCTCGAATTTCCAGACTGAGGCCCAGATTCCCAGGTCGAAGGCCAGGTAGGATTCGCTCACAGCTTGACTGGATCCCCAAGGCGCCCGCTGACCGGCTGGTTCCGGTAGAGTAAGGATGTGGCGCGGTGGTCTAAGGTTCGGCCTATCTGTTACCGCCCCTTTCGTCTGGCGGTGCCTCAATAGCCGGACCATCACTCCGTTTCCACATCCTCCTCATCGAACCGGACAGGCGGAACTACCGCATCCGGCTCTCGGACAAGACTCACGCCTTCACCCACGGCTCGCCGCGCCCAAGTTGGGTCAGGCGCACGAGCCCGAAGGGCCCGTAGAGGTGCGAGAGTGGATACGTCCCGCCCTTGCGTCGCCTGACCTTGTACTTATGGCGCAGCCACCGGCGCAGCCGCGTAGCGGTGAAGCTGTCGAGCGCACGGTAGGCCCGGCTGGTCGTCCCTACCCGAGAGTAGTTCGCCCAGCCGCGCAGAGCGCGGTTCAACTGCTGCACCAACTCCGTGGTCTTGCGCCAGTTCACCCAGCCACCGCTGAAGCGATAGCTGGGCTCAGCCTTCGCTTTCGCGTGTAATGCCCTCTGTAGTTTCTGAACCCTTTGCGGAGTTGATAGGTTGCCCAATCTCCTGGTCCCTTCACTACGTCCTGCATTCGTCTTGAACTAAGGCTCCTTCCCTCCACCGGCATTACCCGGCTTCCTCAGTAATACGGGCCTCTCCGCCACCCCCAGGCGCCCGGCCTGTCCCTCACGGGCTTCCGGTTGGCCATCCCTGGCCACGCCTAGGGGCTTCCCGTGTTGCGTGCGCTTCCCTGGTGTACATGCTGTCGCCACTACCCCGGCGCAGCGACTGGGTGCCCACTTCGCTCACTTCCCCAGCCGTATCAGCCTTCCCCGGTCTAGGAGCCGGGTCGGCCTGCGCATCGTCCTTTTCGAGGCTTGCTCAGCGTTCACTCGCGTTACGGCCTGCACACTCGCGCGGTCACCAATTCGTGACTCGCTTCACCAGAGGCTTCAACCATTTCGTTACCTCCACAGTTGCTCCGGTTGCTTCCGGCTGGAGCGGTTGCCGGGTGGGGCTTTCACCCACTGGGAAAAGCGCCGCCTTACCACGGCGCACCCTAGCAGCCTGTCGGACTTTCGAGGTCACACCGAACGGGCATCATTAGTGTATGGCGAATCGATTTAGAACAGTAGATCGAGAGACTCCTTATCTGTTTCCTCCTTCGGTGCAGGAATGGCTGCCGGAGACGCATCTGGCTCGCTTCGTGGTGGAGGTGGTGAGCAAGCTGGAGTTGAGGAAGTTGGAGGATTCCTACACGAAACGGGGATCGGAAGGATACCATCCGGCGGTGATGCTGGCGTTGTTGTTTTACGGGTATGCGACGGGGGTGTTTTCGAGTCGGAAGTTGGAGCAAGCCACCTACGATTCGGTGGCGTTTCGCTACCTCGCCGGCAACACGCATCCGGATCACGACACCATAGCCCATTTCCGAAAGCGGTTTTTGGAAGAGCTGAAGCCGCTGTTTGTGGAGATCTTGCTGCTGGCCCAGGCGATGGGATTTCTGAAGTTGGGCCGAGTGAGTTTGGATGGCACGAAGGTCAAAGCCAATGCCTCCAAGCACAGTGCGTTGAGCTGGGGGCACATCCAGAAACTGGAAGCGCGGCTGCGAGAAGAAGTGGACGAGTTGATGCAGCTGGCCGAGGAAGCGGATGGACGAGAAGAAACGGAAGGGATGGACATCCCGGCCGAGCTGGCGCGGCGGGAAGCACGGTTGAAAGCGATCGATCAAGCGAAGCAGAAGCTGGTCGAGCGGGCGGCCGAGCGGCAGGCGGCCGAGCACGCCGAATATGAAGGGAAGGTGGCCAAGCGGCAAGCCCAGAGGAAAAGGGGAAACAAACCGAAGGGTCGCGAACCCAAACCGCCCCGAGGAGGAATCCGAGACCAGGATCAGATCAATCTGACGGATGAAGATTCTCGGATCATGCCGGTCTCGGGCGGGGGATTTGAGCAATGCTACAACGCTCAGGCCCTGGTGGATAACGACAGTCTGTTGATTGTGGCCGTTCATGTCACGCCAAACGCCAATGACAAGAAAGAACTGAAACCGGCCCTGGCGGCGCTGCACGCATTGCCGGAGTCGTTGGGTCGGCCCCAGGAGCTGCTGGCCGACAACGGCTACTTCAGTGGTGCCAACGTGGAGCTTTGTAGCGAGCATGCGGTCCTTCCCTATATTGCGGTCGAGCGGGAAGCCCACCACTTGCCGCCGAACGAACGCTGGAAAGAACCGGAGCCACCCGGGGAAGACGCCGATGCGGTGGAGCAGATGAGATACCGGTTGAAGACCCCGGCGGGTCGAGCCATCTACGGGCAACGCAAAGCTGTCCCCGAGCCCGTCTTTGGGATCATCAAATCGGTGATGGGCTTTGCGCAGTTCTCTCTCCGAGGAGCGGAGGCGGCAGACGGGGAGTGGACTCTGGCCAGCATCGCCTGGAATCTGAAAAGAATGTACAACCTCGCCTGCCGCCAGCCGAAGCTGGCCCGTGCCACCCTCTGAAGAGGTGGGCCAGGTCGTTTCAGCGGCCAAATCACCGCCGCAGATCAGACGATTCATCGATTTCGTGCTTGGTCGTGCAAGACTTTGGATCAAACGTCAAATTTCAGAAGTGCCTGTGAGTCAAGTCCGACAGGCTGCTAGAACCGGACACTCAGATCTTGCCCGGAAACGTCTGAACGAAGGACTGGTTCGTCAGGATGGGCCCCAGGCGCAAACCGGAGAGCACCACCCGTTCCATCGGGTGGGTCTGCCCAAAGGCAGCGAGTCTCTGGTTCTGGACAATGCGCCTTAAGCGCAGCTTCTGGGCCACGCGCTCAGCCACCACGCTGTAGTTGGCGCCGGTATCGATCAGGAACTTGAGCGGGTTCAAGCCTCCGATCGAGCCTTCCACCACAATCAAGTGCGTTTCTTGCAGCTTGAAAGGGATGGTTTGGTTCGAGGGATCCGCGGCTAGGGGAGTGCTAAAAAGAAAGGAAGTGAAAGTTGCGACCCGTAACGATTGGAAAAAGCTTCTCATGGCGTTTGACCTCCTGGTTTTGGGTGGGGAAACGGAAAGGGGGTCCAGGAACTACAAACACCGGAGAAATTTCTGGTTAGGGGGAGGAGAGAGCGGGCGGGATGGCGGTGCTATAATCGCCATCACACCGATGAATCACGCCACTTTTGTGGAGGGCCTCCCATGAGGACCGCTTCGACTCACGAGGTCACTCAGCTGCTGCTGGCCTGGCGGGCAGGAGATGAGGCGGCGCTGGAGAAGTTGATCCCCGTCGTCCACCAGGAGCTGCGGCGGCGGGCGCACCGCTACATGCTGGGACAGCGTCCCGGGCACACCCTGCAAACGACCGCGCTGGTGAATGAGACCTATTTACGGTTGGTGAGCTTCGGGCAGGTGAGGTGGCAGGATCGGGCTCACTTCCTGGCGATATCGGCCCAATTAATGCGACAGATCCTGGTGGATTTTGCCCGCTCGCGTGGTTCCAAGAAGCGAGGTGGGGGAGGTCAGCGAGTGACCTTGGATGAGGGACGGCTGGGGTCCAAGGGCCGAGGGCAGGATCTTCTGGCCCTGGACGATGCGCTCAAGGAGTTGACAGAAGTGGATGAGCGCAAGAGCCGGGTGGTGGAGCTGCGCTTTTTCGGAGGGTTGAGTGTCAAGGAGACGGCCGAGGTCTTGAAGGTCTCGGAAGGGACCGTCCTGCGGGACTGGAAGCTGTCCAAGCTGTGGCTGGTGGGAAGACTGAGCGGAGAGCAGGTGGGATGACGTCGGAGCGGTGGCCCGAGATCGAACGACTCTGTCACGCGGCCCTGGAGCGAGACGAAAGGGAGCGAGCGGCGTTTCTGGAAGAAGCGTGCAAGGGGGATGAGTCCTTGCGCCGAGAGGTGGAGTTCCTGCTCGAGCAGGAGACGGAAGCCGAGGACTTTCTGGAAGCGCCGGCGCTGGAGGTGGCCGCCCAGGCCTATGGCGAGCCCCAAGTTCACTCCATGTTGGGGAAGGAGATCGGCAGCTACAAGATTCTCTCCCTGCTGGGCAGCGGAGGGATGGGAGAGGTCTACCTGGCCGAAGACACGACTCTGGATCGCAAAGTCGCGCTGAAATTCCTGCCGGAGGAAATGAGACAAGACGAGACGGCGCGCAAGCGATTCCTGCGCGAGGCCAAGTCGGCGGCCGCCCTGGATCACCCGTTTATCTGCAAGATCTACGAGATTGGGGAGGCCGAGGAGACGCCCTACATCGCCATGGAATACGTGAAGGGGACGACCCTGAAAGAGAAGTTCTCTCAAGGGCCTCCCCCCTGGAAAGACGTCCTCGAAACAGCGCTGGAGATCGCGGAGGCATTGGAAGCAGCCCACAACGAAGACATTGTCCATCGGGATCTAAAACCCTTGAATGTGATGATCACGCCCGAAGGCCACGTGAAAGTGATGGACTTCGGACTGGCCAAACGGCTGGTGCCCGTAGAAGGTGTGGACCGTCAGGAGCAGAGCCTCACGGCCGGTCTGAGCAAGACAGGAATGACGCTGGGGACACTGGCCTATATGTCTCCCGGGCAAGTTCGTGGGAAGACGGTCGATACCCGATCGGACATCTTCTCCTTTGGGGTGATGCTCTACGAAATGCTCACCGGTGTTCATCCCTTTCAGAAGGACCTACCGATGGACACGGCCCAGGCCATTCTGAGACAGGACCCCGCTCCATTAACCCAAGCGACAGAGGACGTTCCCGAACTGGTGCAGCACACGGTGCGGAAGATGCTCGCCAAAGAGCCAGAGCGGCGCTACCAACTGGTCCACGATGTGAGGACGAACCTGACGCAGGTGCTATCCCAAACAGCCCCGAGTCAAAGGGGTGAACCCAGCCTGGGCCGAGGCAAAAGAGTGCTTTGGCGTGCCGTGGCAATGCTGGTTGTGTTTGTCATGGTGTTCATTGGCTGGTGGTTGTTTAGAGGAGAAACAACCGTGGTGGCACCAGAGCAGATTACTTCGATCGCGGTGTTGCCACTTGATAATCTCATGGGTGACTCGGAGCAGGAGTACTTCGTGGAGGGGATGCACGAGGCCCTGATTACGAATTTATCGAAGATCGGGGCTCTGAAGGTCATCTCACGCACCTCCGTGATGCGCTACAAAGAAAGGAAGCCGTCGATCCCAGAGATTGCAGACGAGCTTGGAGTGGACGCTATGATTGAGGGTTCAGTACTCCGTGCCGGGAATCGGGTGCGAATCACGGCCCAGCTCATCCATGGCACAACGGATAGGCATCTGTGGGCGGAAAGCTACGAGCGGGATCTGAGTGATGTCTTGTCCTTGCAAGGTGAAGTCGCACGGGCCATTGCCCAGGAGATCAAAATCGAGGTGACGCCGCAGGAGGAGAAACGTCTCGCCAGCGCTGGCCCGATCAAGGACGAGGCCTACCTCTCCTACCTCAAGGGGCGCTACTTCTTGGATCAGCGATCGGCAGTCGCAGCCAGGAAGGCGAATGAGCGCTTCAAACAGGCGCTTGAAAAAGATCCGGATTCCGCTCTGGCCTATGCCGGCTTAGCAGACTCCTACTTCGTGCTTGGCTACTTCGGACCGGCAAAGGAGTTTTTTCCCAGAGCCAAAGTGGCCGCGGTCAAGGCCCTCGAATTGGACGATTCACTAGCCGAAGCCCATACCTCAATGGGAATAATCCGGATGTTTTATGAATGGGACTGGTCGGGGGCCGAGAGAGCGTTCAAGCGCGCCCTTGAGCTGAACCCCGGCTCCGCGGAAGCCCACGCCCAATATGGCGAGCTCTTAGGGGCAACGGGGCGATCGGAGGAGGGCGTCGCAGAATTTACTCTTGCCCTAGAACTTGATCCGCTTTCATTTGTTCGAAACCTTGATCTAGCGCACGCACTCGTCACTGCTCGCCAGTCCGATCGGGCGATGGAACAGGCCCTCAGGGCGGTGGAGATGTTTCCGAACTCTGGCTTGGCGCACCTGTTCCTGGGGTACGCCTAGTGAAAGCGGCCGGTCGATTGCGATCTACTCCGACACTGTCCGACACTGTTTGTACGGTCAGATCTGGGCTGTGACAGTTTATCCGACGAATGGTTCCAACCATCCTGTCCCCACCATAAGATAACGACATGAACCACTGATCTTGTCCGGTCTGCAAAGTGACAGCATCTTCGGGCGCTGCACATTGATCGTCGCTACCCGGCACCAGGATTCGACACGGCAGCGGCTCGATGGACTCGTCCAAGGTCGTCAATTCCTGCGTGGGGGCGTATGCCGCTGCGCAGGACAACGCCGCTACGAATAAACATGTGGAGACGCGCACCATCTCGATCCTCGCAACGAATTGGGCTTGGCGGTCGGGCGTGAGAACTGCCCGTATTCTAGCAAGCCTCAAGCGTTCGTTGCGCGTCGCAGCCTGTCAAGCCACATCACACCAGACCTGGGGGTCAAGTGCGTCCTCCAGAGACTGCTCTGGATTCGGCCGCAGAGCGCCGCCGGCTAGATTTGCGTGCCACCCTCGGCGCGACGATCTCGCGCGGAGCAGGACTCGAGCCGATCGGCACGAGATCCCACGCCAAGCCACATAGCCGGAGTGCCAAAAGCGTGATGTGCGTAAGATCCAACTCCCACCACTTGTGTCCATGCGCCGCGGCTCGTTGATCCGCGTGATGATTGTTATGCCAGCCATCGCCGTTGCTGATTAGCCCGATGAACAGGCTGTTACGGGAGTTGTCGCGCGTTTGATAGTTTTGATAGCCCCACACGTGGCCGATCGAATTGACACTCCACGTGATGTGCCAGACCAACACCGTACGGACGTACACACCCCAAACCAGCAGACTCAGACCAAACTGCACACCAGCGGCCCACGATCCTCCGGGGAGAAACGAACCGACCCCAAAGCCTGCCAGAAAGAAGAGCACCGCTTGTGCCGCATAGATCCAGACCCAGAGAAGGTTGCGCTCCAACTGCATATAGAACCGATCGCGGAAGACGTCCTTGGCATACTTGTCGTAAGTCGCTGTGTTGTAGAACTCAGGATGTTCAACCAACGCCCAGCCCATGTGTCCCCAAAAGAGCGACACCAACGGCGAATGCGGGTCGCCCTCGTGATCGGAATGCTGATGATGTGCCCGGTGGGTCGCCACGAACTGGCCAGGCGTCTTTTGTAAACAGCACACGCCCAACACGGCGATTGAGTGCTCAAGCCACAGCGGGCATTTGAAGCTGCGGTGCGACAAGAGTCGGTGAAAGCAAAGATTGATTCCCAGCGTGCCGAACACGTAGCAGCCCCCGACCGCCAGCACCACGCCCGTCCAACTGAACAACCACGGCACGAACGCCCCCAACGCCAGCAGATGGATAGCGCCAACTACGGCCAGCGCCATCCAGTCCAACTTAAGCCCTTTTGTGCGACCGGTCGCCATAGACGTTCTCTCTTGTTGGATCAAATTCGTGTCCGCCGCAGAGTTTGGTGCGAATACCAGATAAAGCGTCTTTCCGCGACCCCGGTTTGCTGGCAACTGGGGACTGACTGTCCAGCATCGCCTGGGCCAGAACACTCTCATTGAGGTCGGCTACCAGGGTCTCGCTCGGTTCACTAAGGCCAGGTCGTGAGCGTCAACGACACCACGCGTAGTCCCGGAGATCTCTTTGCCAAGCTGCTGCGGGCACCCCATTTCAAGGGGTCTGTGGGACACCAGAAATGGAGGCTGCCAGGATGAGACCATCGGAAGCGGTGATTCGGACGCCACAGGTCGAGTGATCATTCTGCACCACCACCCCCAAACGTGGCAGAATAGCGCTCCCAGCGCGTCTAATAACGCCGCGAGTTTGCTGATTCAGGCTGTCCTTCCAAGTGCCTCAGCCGGCGATGGTTCTGCCTTGCGGATCCCGACTCGTTCACGGATTTGATCCTGAATACTGTCGCGCACCGATTCACGATATTTTGAGAAGTGTTCGTAGTGAGCGCAGACGGTCAGGTAGTAGACGCACTGCGATCTATTATGAAGCAGGATTCGTCCCAGATTCATCCAGAATCGCCATCGCGTGGAGCGCCGAATGCCCTGTCGCCACACCACTCTTAGAAAGGCTCCAAGGTCACGTACGGATGCCACGATCTCGCTCCCCAAGGGCAGGCGAAACCGACCTGTCTTTACAGGTCGCCCCATCTTGGCAAAGCAACGATACACCCTATCCAGATAGACTTCAGGTTCGTAGAGTTTCCAGAAGGCTGCGATGTACTCATCAGCGAGCTCTTCCACGGGCCGCGTCGGAATGAAGTTGGTCAGATCAGTCTGGTTCATGGCGGCGACATCCAGCAAACGACCTTCCTGTTTCATTCGGTCCCAGAGAGGAGTTGTAGGCAATGCCTGGAGCATGCTAAAGAAAACCGTTGGAACTGCAGTCTCCTCGACGAATTCCACGATCCTGTCACCGGCTCCTGGAGCTTCCCCGTCGAAACCTATGATGAAACCCGCCATGGGGCGTAGCCCTGCCCTCACCAGTGTGTCAATACCCTCGGCCATGGGGACGCGAACGTTCTGATGTTTCTTGATAGCGTGCAGAGTAGCCGTATCGGGAGTTTCGATTCCGATAAACACCCCATCGAATCCTGACTCCGCCATCAAGCCGATCAACTCGGGTTCCTTGGAGAGATCGATGGAGGCTTCCGTTGTGAAACGAAAAGGAAACCCCCGGCGGTGCTGCCACTTCTTCAATTCGCGCAGGAACTCGGCCGCGTTCCGTTTGTTGCCCACGAAGTTGTCATCGACGACAAAAACGCCCCGCCGCCATCCGAGCTCAAGAAGGGTGTTCAGCTCCGACAGCATTTGGTCCGGCTTCTTGGTCCGAGGTCTCCGTCCATAGAGAGTAATGATGTCGCAGAATTCACAGAGAAACGGGCAGCCACGTGAAAACTGAACCGCCATCATGTCGTAGGCCGAAAAGCCCAACAAGTCGAAGCGGGGCACAGGTGTCCGAGTAATATCCGGCTTCTCGTCCAGGGAACGAAAAACGCCCTCGGTGCTACCCTGGACCACAGACTCCAGAAAGCTCGGGACTGTCAACTCACCCTCATCCAGAACTAGAAAGTCCGCTCCAGCGCTCTTCAATTCGCTCGGCAGAGATGTCGGGTAAGGCCCACCGACGGCGACTATTTTGCCGCGGCTCTTTGCCTCCTGGATCTTGTCGATGCAATCCGGCCGCTGAACGATCATAGCCGAGATCAGCACTATCTCAGCCCAATCCCAGTCCTTCTCGCCGGGCTCCTCCACATTGCAATCAACCAGACGCAGTTCCCACTCTTGAGGCAGGAGGGCGGCTACGGTGATCAGGCTCAGGGGAGGCATGAGGGCTCGCCGATTGACCAGCTCGAGTATGCCCTCGAAGGACCAGAAGGTCATTGGGAATCGAGGATAAAGCAGCAAAGCTCTCAAAGTTATCCTATTATGAGGGACTCACTCGGAATCTCCAAATGGCCGGAACTAGAACCGGTTCGGATCTCCGAGTTCAACCAAAAGACCCACCACGAAGCCTGCCGAATATCCGACAAACCGAGTTGAGGTTGTCCATTCGACGTTTCCGCGGGAAACGTCGAACGAACTGCCGCAAACGGCCGGGAGCCGTCGTTCTATTTCGGGCGCTTCGAAAGGAGCTGTCAGTTTCTTTTTACGTCCAAGTGGATTCCTCCCCACAACGTCTAAGCAGAGCCACCTTGCCATGTTCTTTCTGTATTCTGCATTGAACGGCGTCAGTAACTGACCATCTTGTCACTCTATCGCCCAACGGTTGACGACATCCTCCGAACTGGAAGAAGAACCCTTTGAAATCGAGGGTCTGAGACCCGCGCGGAGACATTGGGTCGATTTCGTCGGGTAACGCGGGAACAAAAAGAAATGATTCTCTTCCAGACCCGTCTAGTCTGCATTCGATTCCACCGGGTCAGTGACCGTTTCAAGGAGTAGGTCGCGAGGCCATTCCATTCAGTTCGGAGTGCATCAGGCTCGCAAAGGTCAGTGCCCCCAGAGTGGGACGTGATCGCCGGTTGGGCTAGGGGCACACGAACTCTAGGAAGCGCAACCCGGCCAGAGAAGCTGGCCGTGCAGCGGTGGCATCAAGGAGACTTGTTCCAGAAGCTGGTGGATCAGGGGGTCTGGGAAGTGCTGTCGCTTCCGATGGAATTCGAGCAAGAGACACGCTGCAAAGAAAGGGCGAAGCCAACGGCAACAGAGCTATTGTCAAATGTTGTGTACGGGCGATCGCATCCACAGAATTTTAAGTCTTGTCTGGGGGACCTGAAATCTAACGAAGACCAACGAAAACATTCTTAGTTTCTGGGTTTTGGCCGCACGATACGCAGCGAGGTCTTCTATCTGAGCACTTGTCCCCGGCCCCGCACTCACGCCCACAGTATCGTCCGCTTGGCGGCGGCTCGCTTGGAGTTGGAGGCCTCGACGTTTGCTCACCTGAGTTCGGAGTATGGACTCAAGCATGCTCAGGTGCACAGTGGGAAACCTCGGGCCTTCGTGGCGCAACTGATGATTCGTTTGCTGGCAGCGGCTCTGTTTATGATCTTTGTCTGTCGCCAAGTCTGGAGTCATTGTCGCCGCCACAAACCCAGCCTCAAGCTGATCCTCCAGCGTGGTTATTGGAACTTAGCCCAGTCTCCCGAAGCCTGGGCTCCTGGCTGACCCTCCGCCGCCCCGTTTCGATTGTTGCTTGGCTCCTGTCCCGGCGGGCCCGAACGGGTTCAGGCCCCCCTGTCCGTTCTCTCCCGATATCGCGTCCTCAGAGCCTTTTACAATTCACCCAGCCTGCCTTTCTCCCCCGCGCTCGCCACAAATCCCCGTGCTTTCAGTCATTTCCACTTCAACCTAATGCTGGTTTGAGAAACCGCTGGAAGAAAGAGCGTCTTGTTGCTTATCACTCCCTTCGAGGAGTAGAGTAGAAGTCAAATTCCACAGATCCGTTCAGCGCCGTCGTCGTGTCGGCCTGCCCTCCAACTACTGGATGGAGGGTGTTCTCTCCCGAAAGGCCGGGGCGACTGCCTGTCTAAAGGAGGTGCCTACCATGAGACGAGTCTATTTCTCGATTGTTTTCACCCTTCTGGTGCTTGTGGCCGCGATGACGGCACGGGGCCAGAGTCGCCTGAACCTTCCTTTCAACCTGAAAGTGCCCGGTTTCGACACGGGAATTGCCGTGACCAATCCTGGGGAGAAGGTCGGTGCCCTCAAGTTCATCCTCAACCGGACGCTGGGGGACGGTACTGTCGAGGAGTTTGTCCTAGAGAGTGCCGATCTGGCTGCGGGCGGGATTGGCACCGGATTGACCCCAGCCGGTAATTTGGCCGCAGGCGGAAGCTACACCGTTCTAGCTGGAGAACTGGCTGCGGCGTCAGGTTTGGCAAACTTCAGCGGCCAAGTGACAATCGAAGCAGACTTCCCCGATGCCCAGGCCGTGAACTTCATCTTCAATAACTCGTTTACGGCGGCTCACGGCTATCCAGCGGCTGATCTGGGTAGGACCGGTCTCCTCCCTCTTGACCATCTTCCTCCCCTGATCTGGCCGGTAAAGTTTACCTGCAGCTACCTTCCGGAATTCAAGCTAGGAATCTGGTTTACCGACGTTGACATCCTCAATCTCAACGAAGAGACCGTGGAAGTAGTGTGGAAGGCCGTTGACGCCGGCGGTGTCATTTCTTCGGGGACGACCGAGCTCAAGCCTCACGGCGTATTGGACATTCCCTGCTTCGAGCCTCCCTATAACCTGAGGGGGAAAGGCTTCATCAAGATCACCGCTCGTCGGGAGAAAAAGCAGAGGCTGCTCCAGGTAGTCACGCTATACAAGAATCTCGAGTTTTCCGAGGTCGAGACGCAGAAGGGCTATTGGATTCCTCCGGTTCCCCCCATTCCCCCCATTCCCCCGGAGGGCATCACTCCTCAGGGACTACTGCGACGGTTCGTCTACGGTTCGGAGTTCTTGTGTGGCAACATCGATCCAATTCTGCCTGGTTCTTTTCTGGATCTGGTCGAAGTGATTGGACAGGAAAACCTGAGAAAGGTATGGCGTTCCGGCGTGATGGGAACCAATGTGTTCATCGCGAACGGCTCCGAGCAGCCGGCAACCTATTCCTTTCAGATCTCGGACGGAAGCGGAAGGGTTCTGCTGAATGTGCCGGAGCAGCAGCTGGCGCCGCTTCAATCCCGGCGGCTGGGCTGTGAGGATCTTGCCAATGTGGCTCTCCCGAGTCCTCTGAAGGGATGGATTTCCATCGTCAGCTCGACCAATTCCCTGATGGTGACTTTCGACAAGTACGACTACAGCAGCCTGGTAGATGGCAGTTTGCACGTGGAGTATGTCCGACCCATGCGAGGCAGAATCTTGACGAGTCCGTAAGGGAATCTGGCGAAGCACGAGAATCCGGGCCAGCCTGGCGCTCGACGCAGCGGACGTCGAAATCACCTATTGCCCCCCGAAGCCTTGACAGGTCGGTGCTCCGGCGTCCCCATCGAGGATGGTAGAAACTCCACTAGATCTTTGGGTCTGGAAGGGCAATGCCAGGGAACGGCATATATAGAAATCGGAAGGATAGGCGGAATTCAATCCGCCTTTTCCGCGGGGGTTCGCCCATCATTGCCGAAACAAGCATGGACGGTGTAGGAGCCGTCCTTGGGCCTCGTGGTGTGGAGATCGCTTCGGCACGGGATCCTCGGGAGGGAACTCTCTTCCGTTGCCTCACCAGACCGGTTGCTTTAGACTCAAGCCTGCCGATGAGGTCCGTTCTGCTCCTGCTCCCACTGCTGGCCTGCCTGGCCTGTGCCGAGATCGACACGTCCAGCGAATCGACCAAGGTACCATCTAGAAACCCTCTCAACGCCCAAATCCTCTTCAACAGCGACGGCGGCAGCGGGGCTCTCTTCGCCCATGAGCCCCCGATCACGGCAGATCAGTTGTGCCGGGTCGTCAATGCCCTGAAGGGGACGCAGGTGGACGTCTTCATTCAGTCCATCTCCTTTGGGCCCTTCGTCCTGTACGGTACCCAGGTGGGTGAGATCTACGGGCAGAATGTCACGGATTTCGAGAACGAGAACTACCGTCGTTGGTCCCTCAATACGCTGGGCCTTCTGCGACAGGGATTGGATCCCTTGGACATCTGGGTCAGGCGCACCCACGAGCTGGGAATGCAGTTCTGGGCCAGCCTGCGGCTGAATGATATCCACAAAGACTGGGTGGACCGACGCCCCTCCCTTCGCAGCAAATGGGAAAGAACGAGGACCCATCTTCTCATCGGGAAAGGAGTATCAGACCGCTATTTCCGGATGTACCAACGCGACTATTCCTGGGCCTACGACTTCTCCCATCAGGAGGTGCGTGATCTTAAGTTCGCCCTCATCGAAGAGGTCTGTCTGAACTATGACGTGGACGGTTTCGAGCTGGACTTCCTGCGCCACCCCATGTTCTTCAAGAAAGGGGAGGTGGAAGAGGGACTGCCGCTAATGACGCGATTCATGACCAGGGTCCGGCAGCGGATCGACGAAATCTCGCGACAGAAAGGCGGTCGCATTCTCCTTGCCGCTCGAGTCCCGCCCACCTTCCGTCTCTGCGAGAGCATAGGCCTCGACGTCAGGACCTGGATTGGCGAAGGTCTGATAGACGTGTTGGCGCCCATGACCAACCAGAACCAGCTGGACATGAATGCCGACGTCCGAAGCTTCGTCGAGGCCGCAAGGGGGACCACCTGCACCATCGCTGGTGGCTTGTCGGATGTCTACGTGCGCAAGCATCCCGCGAAAAAGAGCACCAGAGCTAGCATCGAGATGCTTCGGGCGGCTGCTCAGGGCTACTGGCAAGAGGGAGCCAGCCACATCTACCTGTTCAACTACGACGCCCACGCATCCAGCATTCGCAAAGGCAGGCCTGACGCCACCTGGCCCGGCTTAGGCGACCTGTTCAACCCCTCAGAACTGCAGGTACTGAAAGAGATCGGAGATCCACTGGAGATCGCCTCCAGGGACAAGCACTACTTCGTGGGCCGCAGCCCCAGGGACACTCCTCCAGAGGAGGGCGGTGAGATGCAGCTGCCCCGCCTCCTCCGAGGATCTGGCGAGGAGGTCCGACTTCGGTTCACCGTGGGAGATGATCTCCAATCGGCCAGAGAAGCCGGTACCCTGAAATCCACGCTCCTGAAGGTACACCTAGAAGGAACGGAGCACCCGGGAGACCGACTGCGATTCCAGCTCAACCAAAGAAGCTTGAACGGACAGGGTGAGGCCGGTACCTTGGCCTTTACAGACCCGCCCCTCCAACCGGGAGAGAACGAGCTCTCTATTTCGAGCCGCCGAAAGCACGGTCCGATGGTGATTCAGGGCGTGGAGGTCTTCGTCGACTACAAATAGAGGGTCTCTGCCGCAGAGAGTGGTGACTCCCTGCCCGGCTGGGCTTCCTAGCCGTTTGCCGTAGTGCATTCGACGTTTCCGTGGGTAACTCGAATGACCGCTTATAGGGTGCGCCGTGGTAAGGCGGCGCCTTCCCAGTGGGTGAAAGCCCCACCCGGCAACCGCTCCAGCCGGAAGCAACCGGAGCAACTGTGGAGGTAACGAAATGGTTGAAGCCTCTGGTGAAGCGAGTCACGAATTGGTGACCGCGCGAGTGTGCAGGCCGTAACGCGAGTGAACGCTGAGCAAGCCTCGAAAAGGACGATGCGCAGGCCGACCCGGCTCCTAGACCGGGGAAGGCTGATAGGGCTGGGGAAGTGAGCGAATCAGGCACCCAGTCGCTGCGCCGGGGTAGTGGCGACAGCATGTACACAAGGGAAAGCGCACGCAACACGGGAAGCCCCTAGGCGTGGCCAGGGATGGCCAACCGGAAGCCCGTGAGGGACAGGCCGGGCGCCTTGGGGTGGCGGAGAGGCCCGTATTACTGAGGAAGCCGGGTAATGCCGGTGGAGGGAAGGAGCCTTAGTTCAAGACGAATGCAGGACGTAGTGAAGGGACCAGGAGATTGGGCAACCTATCAACTCCGAAAAGGGTTCAGAAACTACAGAGGGCATTACACGCGAAAGCGAAGGCTGAGCCCCGCTATCGCTTCTATGCCCTGTACGACAAGATCTACCGCGAGGATATTCTTGCCGCTGCCTATGCGCAGTGCCGCTCCAATCGGGGCGCGCCGGGTGTGGACGGGCAGGAGTTCGCGGACGTCGAGGCGTATGGGGTAAAGCGGTGGCTGGGTGAACTGGCGCAAGCGCTCAGAGAGGAGAGGTATCGACCGGACCCTATTAGACGAGTGTTGATTCCGAAAGCCAATGGCCAGCTCCGGCCCTTGGGCATCTCGACCCTGCGGGATCGGGTCTGCATGACGGCAGCGATGCTGGTGCTGGAACCGATCTTCGAGGCCGACCTTCCATCAGAAATATACGCCTACCGACCGCAGCGCAATGCGCAGCAGGCGGTGGTGGAGGTGGAAGAGAGGCTGTTCCGCGGTCAGCGGGACGTCGTAGACGCCGACCTGTCGGATTATTTTGGCAGCCTTCCTCATGCCGAGCTGCTCGAGTCGCTAGCGCGCCGGATCGTTGATCGACGCCTGGGCAGTTGTCTCGTGATCTATGCGGATGACCTGGTGATTTTGTGTCGGCGCGGCAAGGCGGAAGACGCCCTGCGGTCGCTGCGCGAGATCATGGGCAAGCTGAAGCTCACGGTCAACGAGGAAAAGACACGGATCTGCACGGTTCCGGAAGAGGAGTTCGATTTTCTGGGTTACACGTTTGGGCGGATGTACTGAGCGAGGACGGGCCAGGCCCGCCTCGGGATGCGTCCGTCGAAGAAGAGCATCCAGCGCATGGTTCGCAAGATCCATGCGATGACGGCGACTTCGAGGACGTGGCTCGATACCACGGAGTTGGTGCAGCAGTTGAACCGCGCCCTACGCGGCTGGGCGAACTACTCTCGGGTAGGGACGACCAGCCGAGCCTACCGGGCGCTGGACAACTACACCGCTCCGCGGTTTCGCCGGTGGCTGCGCCACAAGTACCAGGTCAGGGGACGCAGGGGCGGGACGTATCCACTCTCGCACCTCTACGGGCCCTTCGGGCTCGTACGCCTGACCCGACTTGGGCGCGGCGCGCCGTGGGTGAAGGCGTGAGGTCTTGTCCGAGAGCCGGATGCGGGGTTGCGGCCTGGCAAGGCCGCGTATTCTAGTGGATGAAAGTCCCACCCAGGTAACTGCTAGCCACAGGCCTGGTATCGAGCCTTGCAGGCGTCCTGGTAACAGGGCGCTTGATGCGTAGGTACGAAAGGAGGCGAGGTGCAAAGGTAACAGGTGATGCTGACCCTGAAGACGTGGAGTCCCGAAAACGGCATCGTTGGATCTGGCCGATGGGTTGTCGCACCCAGCAGGCAACAACCGTTGGCGCGACAGGGCGAGTGTCAGCGGACAGCCCGGGATCTGAGGTCGCGTCGAGCCTCACAACGAGAATGCGTGGTAACCAGGGAGATCCGTCAGCCGGCGCACCTGCGGGTGCGCACCTTTGGACAAGCCTAAACAGCGAGGAAGAGGGCGAAGTCTGGCGGAAGTCGGAGACACCCATAGTAGCGATGAGGTCCGGTAATGCGGACGGAGCGAAGGGGTGTCGGTTGGAGAGAACGAGTCGGAGAAACATGGCCCGACACTGAGCGGACTATGCCCATGACAACTCGACTGATTCGTTTCACACAGAGGGCGCCAAGCCCCGGTGGATGACTCCAGCTGGGAGCCGGATGGTGTAACGCACCAAGTCCGGTTCTGCGAGGGCGGCGGGACGTACCCGAAAGGGGATTCCCGCTGCTACTCTCCAGTTCCGCCTGTCCGGTTCGATGAGGAGGATGTGGAAACGGAGTGATGGTCCGGCTATTGAGGCACCGCCAGACGAAAGGGGCGGTAACAGATAGGCCTAACCTTAGACCACCGCGCCACATCCTTACTCTACCGAAAGCGGCCGGTCAGGGGCGATCTATTCTGACACTGTTTGTACGGTCAGATCTGGGCTATTCCAAATTATGGCTGGGACGTTAAGACTGGAAGGTTTGCGGAGTGAACTGCGGCCTAACGAATCCGGTCGCATAGTCATGCATGGCTGGAGTCCTTGGCGTCTTACCGAACCTCAAAGACCTGTGCGGTGGCAGAAAAATTGTAATAGGCCATGAGTAAAGCCACTTGGCCTTCCAAGGATTCCGTGGCCTCTTCTGGAGGGGAATGACGCGACGGGGAGCGATGTGGTTGATGGGGGGAAGTTTCTTGATCAGCATCAGCCTCTTCTCACCCACGCTGATGGGAGGCAGAGAACTCTATCTCTTCGGCCTCCACCCAGTGCTCTGGTCACTTTCGGGTTCGGGGCTCCAGGCAATCCTGGCCAGCAAGTTGAGCGTTTCGCCCCCAGCGCATCTGCTCAGGCGCTATGGGTTTGGCTGACGCTGAGAAGCCTCACTTCTGTACCTTCGCGCGGTCTGGATCCAGGAACCAGCCTTCCGCGTTGAAGGGCTCGGCAGGCAGGTGACGGATCAGATCGGGTTGGAAGGGAACGAACTGGAACGAGTACAAATCGGCGTCGCGCATGACGAACCGGAGTCGAACCGGTTTTCCCTTCAGAGGCCGAACGTCGCCCCCGTGGTTCCAGCGTACCTTGTACCGGATCGAGTCTCCGAACATCTCGGGAGAATCGTCCAGGGTATAACCCTCGATGGGCGTGCCGTCGGCCTCCTGGATTTCAACGCGGACACCGGAGGCGCCGGAGGTCTCGAAGTTGATGGTGAGATTGCCGCCCTCGAATAGAAGCGGCTTGGCGACGAACTCTCCGCCTGCCGCCGATGCCGCAGCTGAGACAAAGCCATCGATGCGAACCGTGTACCGTCGCACGGCAGTGTCTGTACCTTCCCAGTAGCCCTCGGTAGCATAGAGGCTGATCTCGTCGGGAGCATCCTCCAGGTGGGAGCGAGTCTCTATCATGCCCCAAAACACGAAGTTGTCACCGTACACCCAGCTCTCACGCTGTCTGGGACCGGGTCGAATGAACGCCTCGGGCCAGCGTTTGAAGTTCGCACCGTCACGGCTTGTCATAAAGAGAGCATCCGTAATGACCCTGCCAAAACGGAGTGGTGGCCGGGACGGTGGGTAAGAGTTGGCCCGAGCCAAACGCTCTTCCAGTCCCGGCAAGGCCAGCAGTGGCCCGGACCACTTGTGCTCGGTGTAGCGCGTGGGAAACCCGACGAGGATGTGCGGCGCCCGGTAGTAGGGCTTCACCACTGGCGTGTACAGGCCCTCGAGGCCAGTGCCGGGGAAGTTGACCTCCTTAGGCGAGGGAAAACCGAGTATCTCCTTACTGGTTGAGGTCGCTATGCCTGGGACGCCGCCAGGGAGATGGATGCGGTGGTACTCACGGTACGCCGTGATGGTGGGATCCCAGAAGACGATGTTCTGCGAGTCAAAGGCCCCTTCTGTGACGATCGGCTTGTCGCTCAAGGGCGAAAAACGGATGCCGTCAGCCGACTTCATCACGTAGAGGCCCCTGCCAGCTCGGTCCCCGACGCCGATGATCTTGTACCGCTCATCGCTGGGGCAGTCGGGATTATCGTCGAAGAAGACTGCCGCCCCTGAGGGGCCAACGTTTAGTCCAGGAGTGTCGGGGTGGAGAACGATGTTGTTGGCCCTGGAGCCGTTGGAGCCTTGGCGGGGGAACCTATACAGGCCCAGTTCGGGACGGCGCCAGTGAATGCCGTCAAGACTTTCCGCATAGCAGAGGTACGACGAGTGCGGCTTGAGTGGCTTGGCCAGCGGCCCACTGTCGGTGGGATTCTGCCCAAAGTGGGAGCCGCGGTAGTACATGCGGTAGATGTTGCCGTCCTGGAAGAGGGACTGATATGCGCTCGCATTGCCTTCCCAGGGGGCATCGGTGCGAAAGACGATCTCCTTACGCTCAGGGCGATGCAGCTGCAGGTGCACATCCCCCATCATGGACTCGACTAGATAGTGATCCACCAGCAACTCGAGCCGGCCGCCGATGTCGTGGACCTGTTGCTCTTCTTTGAATTTTGAACGGGCTGGATTCACCGCTGGCTGTACGAGAGAGACCTCGCCTGCCAAGAAGAGACCCGCCACAACCGCAGCAATTCCAAAAAGATTTCTTCGCGAAGAAGTCATGGTATCTCCTCAAGAAGACGGCAACGACCTCCGGATATCGGCGAGTGCAGCGAGAGAATATCATTTCACAGTTGGAGCAGTGAAGGCAGGGAAAGGCCCAGGCAAGGACTTGCAATAATCTCCCTGCCCATGAGGTTTCACCTTCGACCAGGAGACCGAAGCCACGGAAAACCGGTCGCTTCCTGGAAATCGAGGAAGCACGAAGAAAAGTCACACTGATTTCACAAACCAATAAGTACTGAGATGAAGTGAGACGAAATGAGGTTAAAGACCCTCGTATTGGTCACAGGCACCAAATCCTAAACGAAGCGGGGAACGGCGTCACCGGCAGCAAGATCCAACAGAGCCGCGAACGACTTGACTGTTGGCAATTTGAAGCCAAGTTCCGGCCGTCGAGGACGACGAAGCCGGGAGCGAGCTGGACAACAGCACAATCTCCCCGTCCTCAACGCAGGGGCCGCTATTCGGTCCATTCCGGGCATCAGAAGTACTTCTCAACGATCCAGGCTGGCTGGTGCCGATCCGGCTCCCTGGGGTGACCCGTCAGATCGATCTCTTCCACTTGTGGCGTATCGGTCGTGAGTGGAAGAGGATCATCGAGCTCCTGCTGCCACTGCGATAATAGTTCCATCAGGGACTCAATCCTGCCGCCTTGCGTCGCGTCAGCCGAAAGATCATTCATCTCCTGCGGATCGTTCTCCAGGTCGAACAGCTGGGTCCGGTTGATATGTGGATAGCGGATCAGCTTCCATCGCCGATCCCGTACCGCCCGCATCACGTCACCGAATGCCGTGTAGGCTGAGTCGCGAACTTCTTCTTCCCGGCCCCGCATGATTGAAACCAGACTGCGGCCCTCAACCGGCTCGGGAGTGTGGACTCCAGCCAATTCGGCCAAGGTGGGGAAGATGTCCAGGAGGTAAACGAGAGCGTCGGATGATGTGTTCTTGGGGATGTCCGTTCCCACGAACAGCAAGGGCGCCCGAGTGCTGTGCTCGTAAAGGTTCTGCTTTCCCAGGAGCCCGTGGCTGCCGAGTGCCAAACCATGGTCGGCTGCGAAAACGATAGTGGTGTTGTCTGCCTCTCCGGTTTTCTCGAGAGCCTCCAGCAATCGGCCAATCTCGAAGTCCATGTGGGTGATCAGGCCGTAATACTCGGCGAGCTGGCTGCGAATCACCTTCGAAGGACGAGGCCAAGAGGCCAGCTGTTCATCACGACCTGTCATCCAGCCGTCGAAGAATGGATGTTGCGGCAGATAGTTCGTCGGCAGTGGGATCCTCTCGGGATCATACATGTCAATGTAACCCTCGGGCGCCTGGCGGGGATCGTGGGGAGCCGTGAACGCGACGTAGGCGTAGAAGGGACGCCTGAAGTCGTAGCTCTCCAGGAACTGAATCGCCGCATCCGCAAAAAGGGTGCTGGAGAACTTCTCCCCAACAATCTGCTCGCTCACGTGGCCATCGTCGATATCCGCGATGGGTACTCTGGTGTGATCCGACATCCCTCCAAAGAAGACCGCTCGACCCTGCTCGAATCCCCGTAGGAAGGAGTCGGGCTGGTTGTGCCATTTCCCGGTACCGAAAGTCATATAGCCCGCCCCGCTCAGCAGCTCGGGCAGGATCGGCATGCTCTCGAGGTCTTCTTTGATGCGGAACAGCGACCGGCCACTGTTGATCATCGCCCGGCTGGGGACGCAGACCGCCGGGTTCATGGATCCCATGGTGTAGGCTCGTTCGAAACGGAATCCCCGGCTTGCCAGACTGTCGAGGTGCGGCGTTTTGATAAGCGGGTTTCCCGCTACGCCCAAGGTGTCCGTTCGCTGGTCATCTGCCAAGATGAAGAGGATGTTTGGTTTACGATCGACGAGATCGGGACCCCAGGTGCAGGAAGGAAGGGCTAGGACCAAAAGAAAGATTGCCAACGAACTCACGGGCAGTATGCTGCGACGACATTGTCCTGTGTAGGCGGCACCCTCTGATATCATAAGGTGAGCTCCAAACAGGAAGTGTAACCCGAGGACAAACGCTCGTGCAGCGTATTTGATAGGATTCATGCAGTCGACCTCGAACACTAGGAGAGCATCAATCTCAGCGGGGTTGTGTCTTTCAGCCCAGTGGAGTCTTAGCTGGTGCTGGTTTGTTCAGGAGGAAACTTTTCCGGCGCCTACGCCGAAGGCGTTATTGCGCGTAGCCCAGGGTTGCAATGCGAAGCGAGCTACCCTGGGTTTGAGTCGTCCTGGTCTTCTACGCTGAAAGTGTTGTTGCCAAGACGTTTCCGGTCGGCACTAACCCTTTCAGGGTAGGATGTTGCTAGGAGCGACCTTGACCCAGGGTAGCTCGCTTCGCATTGCAACCCTGGGCTACACGCAGCAACGCCTTCGGCGTAGATCTTGCCAAACTATTCGTAATTCGCTCCCAAGGTTGTCGAAGTTTCAGGACAGAGTTTTCGATGCCGGAATCGCAAAAGGATCCAGGACTCTCACGGTGCTTGTGCCGCGTCCTAAGGTAAAACGAAGAAGTATAAACAGAAACAGGAACGGGCATCTGCCGAGCGAAAGAGGTGCCGATCCAAGGAACTGGAATGATCCAACCCACCAATCCCGGACGACGCAGGTTCTTGAGAAAGGCGGGCAGCGGCCTCCTCCTCCTACTCCCCTCCTCTCGCTTCTCTTCAGGCGCCTCCCAGAAGCCGATGACTCTTTCCCAAGAACACAAAGCCGCCGTTCATCGTGGTCGCCGGATCGTCATGATGCAGGACGCCTACGGAGACGGACATGGGGCGACCCCCCTTGGAGGGGACTTCGAATCCTGGCTCAAGTACCGCTTCTCGTTCATCGATGAGCTCGAAACCCAGATCGACGCTATCTGGTGGGACATGGCTGCCCCCGCCGCCTATCCCAACCGGGGGTTTGCACCCGACGTGCAGGAGCGCTGCAACGACTGGTTGAGTCAGGGTCATGATCCCTTGGCAGCGCTGGTAGAGGGAACCCATCGGCGAGGTTTGGAGGCCTTCTTCAACCATCGCATCAGCGAAGTGGAGCTGGATGGGAAAACCCACCGTCTCAAGAAGCAGAATCCGGACTGGGTTCTCCCCACCTGGTGGCCACATGGGATGTGGAACCTGGCGGCTCCGGGTCTACAGGACTACAAGCTCAAGATCCTCAGACACCTGGCCGAAAACTATGATTTCGACGGCATTCAAGTCGATTTCGCCCGCCACACCCCGTGCCTGACTCCAGGGCGTCAGTGGGAGCTCAGAGATCACCTGACACAGTTCATCCGCCGGCTTCGTGAGGTGCTCCTCGAAAGGGCAAAGAGCCGGGGTCGCCCCTATCTTCTAGCCGTGCGAGTGCCCCGAAACCTCGAGGGGTGCCGTGAAGACGGATTCGACGTAGAGACCTGGGCCCGGGAGCGACTGGTCGACATATTCACTATCGGTACCCGCTCCATCGAAGTGGACGTTGCTGCGTATCAAACTCTTCGAAAGTATGGGGATATCAAGGTCCAACCTTGCTGGGACGATCACCACGCCTCAGATGCCTACCAGTGGCAGCCGATCGAGTTTCTCCGAGGCGTCTACAGCAACTGGTGGCATCAAGGAGCCGACTCCGTCGTTACCTGGAACTGGAGCAACGCCACTCCAGAGACCTGCCGCGCCTCTGACGCGAAGCCCGGGCCGGATGCACACATGCGCGGATTTGAGCAGCTCGGGTCAGTCGAGTCGATGCGAGACCAGGACAAGATCTTCGCCGTCGATCGGCGTGGAGCCTTTCCCTGGGCTGAGGGCTATTTCAGCCGTAACCAGGACGCCCTGCTGCCGATGAAGCTGTGGCGACAGGGGCAGAGCGTCCGCATACCCATCCGAGTGGCGGAGCCAGTGGCCAAATCCCATGATGGGGTCAAGGCTGTCAAGCTTCGAGCCATCGTCTTCGGCGCCGGGTCGGAGGATCGATTCGAGGTGCGGTACAACGAGCGCCTGGTCGATTTGCGCCTGTGGGATCCTCAGTGGAAGGATCCCCAGATTTTTTCCCCCAAACCACAGCCCAATTCGGGAAAGGCAGCCCGACACAAAGTCGATCCGGATCAGAAACTGCTCCGATTGGATTATGCCCTCGACCCCAGCCACTTTCGCCCTGGAATCAATTCCGTAGATCTGCGCCTTTCCAAGGCACGAAGGGACCCCAGGATCGAGCTTGAGAAACTCGAGATCCATGTGGACTATGTCTAAGTGCTCATATCGAGTGTTCTTGCCCGTGCCCGGGCAAGGGCAAAGGCACGGGTAGGAAAGGAAGAAACATGATGGTTCGCCTCCTGGTTTGCTGGACAACTCTCATTGCCCTGTACGGCGCCAAGGCCCCGCCCAACCTGGTCGTGTTTCTGACCGATCAACAGCGCGCGGATACTTTGGGAGCTTATGGGAACGACCAGATCAAGACACCGCATATCGACACCCTCGCTCAAAGAGGCATTCTCTTCGAGTCCTTCTACGTCGCGAATCCCATCTGTAGTCCTTCTAGAGCCAGCCTTCTCACCGGCCTCTATCCCCACCGGCACGGGACCTGGAAGAACAGCATCCCTTTGAATCCAGATGTGCCCATTCTCGTAGAGATGCTCGAACAGGGTGTCTATGCCTCTGCCTACTACGGGAAATGGCATCTGGGAAACGAGATCTTCAAGCAGCGGGGTTTCACCGACTTCGATAGCACCGAGATCTACGAAAAGGGCTGGTCGCCGGACAAGGATCACGCCAAGCGCTCAGGCTACTACCATTTCCTGCTGGACCATGACATACGTCCAGATACCCCTTTCGGCCACTCCCGGGATCTGGCCAATCGTCTTCCCAAAGAGCTGTCCAAACCAGTCTATCTGGCTCGAAAAGGCATCGAGTTCCTGGACGCGCATCGGGAGAAGCCCTTTGTCTTGTTTCTCAGCTTCCTGGAACCTCACGCCTTCGCCGATCACCACCAGGGTCCTCCCTTCAATAATGTCTACGAAGATCTCTACGATCCCGAAGACATGGAACTTCCAGCGACCTTCTTCGAAGAAATGGATCCCACCGTTTCGTACGCAAAGCGAGTCGCACGTCTGGCTTTGATCCGAGGGGAGTTTCCGATTGCCTACCCTCAAACTATCCAGGAGCTCAAGCGGGCCAAGTCCAGGTATTGGGGACTCGTAACCCTGGTAGACGAGATGGTGGGACGTGTTCTCGGTCATCTCAAGAAGCTCGACCTTGAAGAGAACACAATTGTGATCTTTACCAGCGAGCACGGCGAGATGCTGGGGGATCACCGCCTCATGTCCAAGGCGGTAAGTTACGAAGAGTCTGTCAAGGTCCCGTTTGTCATGAAGGTGCCGGGAGTCTCAGGCCCGAGACGCATCTCCAAGCCCGTGAGTCAGGTAGATGTCGTACCCACGCTGCTCGAGCTGATGGAGCAATCCCCGCCCGGGGATCTCCAGGGAGAGAGCTGGGCGCCCTACCTTCGAAAAGGCCAAAAGCTTCCGGATCGAGATGTGATCATTTTTAATGACGAAGAGGGATTCGCCCAGGCGTGGAACCAGAATCATATCTCCCACCGTAGAACCCTGGTGACGCCAGAGGGCTGGAAGCTATCGGTCAACGACACCGGTGAGGGAGAGCTTTATCACCTCGGTAGGGACCCCAAGGAGCGGCGGAATCTCTACTTCCTGGGACCCTACCAGACCAAGGTCAGGGAGCTGTGGGATCGCTTGCGTGCTCGCCAGAAGGCAATCGGGGATCCGATAGAGTTGGATCTGAACGCGGCATGGCCAACGGCTCGAGGCAAGGGATATAGCTGGCCCTGATGCAATCGAAGGTTCGTGCGTACTGAGAGCTGGATCATTCGAGAACGAAACTTTGGTTGTCTTCACCTCGATCAGTATTTTGCCAGCGAGATCAACAGAGCCGCGCGCGACTGTCAGGGTCTTTAAAATAGGGTCAAGTTCCGAGGAGAAAGCGGACCACAGCACAATTTTCAAGCGAAAGCCCAATGACGTTCCAGTTGACAATGTCCCCCACGCGCGAATCGGATCATCTCAGAAGGAAACCTCTGGCTCAATAAACGGAGAATGGTGCAGCTGACCGGTCGCTCCTCGGAAATGGGGTCCACCTTGCAGACACGTCAAGTCGCTTGCGGCTCTGTTGACTGCGGCTGTTTCCGGTACTGCTCACTATTCAAGTTTCAGCTTAGACGAACTAGCCGCTGCGCGCTACGCGCTTCAGGACTTGGGTCGCGCGCTGTATCTGTTTGGCGAGTGACTTGATCGCTGCCGCGGTACGCTTGGTCTGGGTATAGACTTCCTCCCACTCACGTTGCTCGATCGCCTCGCGCACGCCAGGGAGAGTCTTGACGCCGTAGCCGGTGTAGAGGCCGGGAGCGTAGATCAGGTGGGTGTACCAAGGGCGACCCGGCAGTCCCTCTCCACTGGTGAGCAGCCGCTCGGCCTGCATTAGTAAGCCGTTGAGGTCGTCCAGGATGGGACTCGAGATCTCTCCGATGGCGACTAGGTCCAGGGTCTTCCTATAGGTTCGCGCCGACTCTTGAAGCTGCACGGCGGCGTTCTGCAGAGGCGAGAGATTCAGGAACGGGACGGGGCTCAGGGGATCCGGTAGAACATAGGTCCGGGCAGGGTTGGCCGCGGCCGTCAGGCTGCCCTCCCAGATGTTTTGGTTCAGTCGCCCAGTGCTCTCACGCATCGAGTCCGCAAGCTGGATGATCTCCTCGATGTAGGTGGCCACGGTCCTGGCCAGGTTGGTGAAATCAAACGGTAGAACCCCGGCATTGGCAGCCCGAAGCGTCAGGCGGCCAGCGGTCTTCGCAAGCGTGACACCGTAGCTGAAATCGGGATCTCCGAAGCGCCTATAGTGGTCGAAGGAGTCGTAGCTCGAGTGATACGAGCCTCCACCCGACTCGCCGCTGTAACTCAGGTTGAGACTGGGTATACCCAGATGTTGCAGGAAAGGACTGTAGTCCGAGCCGGAACCCAGGGCAGCGATTCTGAGGCCACCTTCCGAATTGACCGAAGCATCACTCGGACCATCGGCCAGCCTTCGCACCAGGGCTCTCCGGAGGACGGTGATGTTCTGCTTCGGGTCGGTGACGTCACGACCCACTTGGTTGACGAACCGCTCCAGTATGTGAGAGCCGCCAACGGAGAGAAAGCCTCGTCCATTGGAGTCCGTGTTGATATAGACGGCGGCCTTTTCCTTGAGATCCGCCGAGTGATGCTCGACCCACTCGGTGGATCCCAGCAAACCCGGTTCCTCTGCATCCCAGGCGGCGTAGACGAGCGTGCGGCGCGGTTGCCAACCCGTCTCCACCAGGCGTCCGATCGACCGGGCTTCCTCCAGCATTGCAACCAGGCCGCTTATCGGATCCCGTGCCCCGCTGACCCAGGCATCGTGATGATTCCCGCGGATGATCCACTGATCTGGAGCCTCCTTGCCCGGCATCTTGGCGATCACGTTGTAGGCCGGCGCCAGATCCCAGTTGAACTCTACCTTGAGGTGGACCCTGGCCGGCCCTGGCCCCAGGTGATAGGTCAGCGGGAGAGCACCTCTCCAGTGAGCAGGCGCCACTGGGCCTCCCAGGTTCTGCAGAAGAGGAGTGGCATCGCCGTAGGAGATGGGTAGCACTGGAATCCTGGTTAGAGTGGGAGCCTTTTCGATTGCCAACCTCTTGGCATCGGCCGTGGCAGCAACGAAAGGGGTCAGTGGATCCCCGGGGAACACTGGCATATCAGCCACCGATCCCCGCTGGGCGCCGTGTTCATTGCGGTAGGGTCCATGTGGGTAGACGTCACCCTGGTGGTAGCCATCGTCACGGGGATCCGAATAGATGATGCAGCCGACAGCGCCTTTCTCGGCCGCTATCTTGGGTTTGATGTCGCGCCATGACCCGCCATAGCGTGCGATGGCGATTCTGCCTTTGACGCTGATCCCTTTCTGAGCCAGGTGGTTGTAGTCAGCCTCGAGCCCATAGTTGACATAGACCAATTCCCCAGTCACATCTCCGTCGATCGAGTAAGCGTTGTAGGGGGGGAGCTGTTCTTCTGTCTGTTGAGAGGTGGCGTCATCCGGCAGGGCCGGCTCAAGTAGCTTGGCAGTAAACTCTTCCGGTCCCAGCATCTCCAGGAGTCGTAGTTTCGGAGTGGGAAAAAGAACCTGATATTCGGCAATCTCGGCCTCGTATCCCCAGGAGCGGAAGAGCGACAACATGAATTCGGCGTTTCTCTTGCCGTGAGGAGAACCCACATGATGGGGATGAGCGGTCAGGCGCTTCATCCATTTTCGGAGATTGGTGGCATCTAGAAACGAATCGAACCTGGCCTCCAGTTGTTTCTCCTCGCTCTGAGCCTTGTGGCCGAAGCCCAGGAATGAATCCGTCGGAGCGGCGACACCCTGGACCGAGATCAGAAGCGCCGCGAGCACAAAGAAGGAGAATCTGTTCAAAAGCATATAGCTCGTTGATTCTATCGGAAGAAGAGATAGGCGGAAAGCATCATGGGAGATCCCTGTTTGGTGCCCGGGGTCGTGGCGGTGGCCTCCGCGTCGCCGTATCCTTTCCCTCGAGTGGCTCGAAGCACGGCGGCTTGGAAGCCACCGCCACGGCTATCCGGCCCAGGTCTATTACTCCGGCAAGTGCGAATATCCAGCGCGCAGCTTCCGCCGCATGATCTTGTTGGATTCGGTTCTGGGCAGGGTCTTCACCAGTACTACGTCGTGAACCTTGAACAACGGATTCAATCTTCCACGGATTGCCTCCTGAAGCAGGTGCTTCAACTCGTCCCTTCGCGGCGCTCGATCCGAATCCGACTCAAGGACCACGTAGATCACCAACCTGGCGCCGCCGCCCGTGGGGGAGGGAAGCGCCACAGCTGCGGTTTCCTCAACACACTCTTCCAGATTCAAAACACGCTCTATCTCAGCTGAACCCACCTTGATTCCTGAGAGGTTCATGGTGTCGTCGACACGTCCATGCGCCCGGTAGTAGCCACCCTCCAAACGTTCAACCTGGTCGCCGTGGCGCCGCAATAGCTCTCCGCCGGGACCAGCGGGCGTACCCTCAAAATACACTTCGTGGTGATCCTGATTCAGGAGGGTCGTGGACAGGCCGATGGAGGGTGGGATCAAGAAGACTTCGCCATTGTCGGTTTCACGACCGTCTTGATCCAGGATTGCCAGGTCTAGGCCCATGGCGGGAGTCGAGAACGCCGCCGCCGCGGAAGGCTGAATGACGGTTCCGGTAAGATAGGCTCCTCCGACCTCGGTGCCCCCACAGTACTCAATGACCGGGCGGTAGCCGGCCAGGGACATGAGGAAGTGCATGTCGCCCGGGTGAGAGCACTCACCGGTTGAGCTGAAGGCGCGAATTGCCGACCAGTCCAAACCCCTCATGCGGTCCTCGGTGCGCCACGCCCTGACCAGGCTGGGGACAACCCCCAGCATATTGACGCCCGCTTGCTCTACGAACTGCCCAAACTCTCTTTCCGTCGGACTGCCGTAGTAGAGGGCCATTGTGGCCCGGTTCAACAGCGCGGCGTAGATGAGCCAGGGGCCCATCATCCACCCCAGGTTGGAGGGCCAGGCGAGGATGTCGCCGTCGCAGATATTCTGGTGAAGGGAACCATCCGCAGCGCATTTGATCGGTGTTGAGTGCGTCCAGGGGATTGCCTTGGGCCGGCCCGTTGTACCGGATGAAAACAGGACGTTGGTGGGATCGTCCGGATTGCAGGGTACTGAATCGAGGGTTTCTTCTCCCCCCAGAAAATCATCCCAGGACAGATCTCGAGGCCGTAGGGAATCCCGAATCCTGCCCTCTACAGGGACGACCACGGCCCTGGGAGCGTTGGCTGCCGTCACTCTCGAGTACATAGGGATCTGCCTACCGCCCCTCTGGATGAGATCCTGTGTGAAGATGGCCTGGGCCTCCCCTATCCGGAGCCGCGCCTCGATTTCAGGTGGCGCGAAACTGTCTGCAATCGATAGGACCACACAACCTGTCTTTACGATGCCCAGGTAGGCGGCGACGGCTTCCGCAGTCATGGGCATGTTGATTGCCACCGCGTCTCCGGGAACCAGACCGAGCTGCTTTAGACCTACTGCCACTCGGGTACTCAAAGTCTGCAGCTCGCCGTACGAGAGCGAAACCAACGGCCCGCCTTCTGCCTGATAGACGATGGCGTTGGATCCAGCATCTGCGCCGAAACAGCTGTCCACGATGTTCATCTTGGCTCCGGCAAGCCAGCAGGGAGACTCTGGATCGCTGCTCCGGCCCAGCAGGCTCTGGCATCGCTCTTTGAAGCGAATGCCCAGCCGCTCGATCATCAGGCTCCAGTATTCTGCCGGGTTCTTGACGGACCACTGGTGCAGCTGGGCATAAGAATCCAGTCCGAGGTCAGTCATCAGTCGGCCCAGATTCGTGGTTTCAGAGAAGCCCGCAGGCGGAATCCAGGCGGGTGCGGGCCCCCGCTTTGAATCGTAATCCGCGAAAACAACTCCGTGGAGGTAGGCATGAACCGGGAAGGGCTGATCGGGTTTCAGTAACCGGGTCGAGATCTCCTGCCAGGAATCTAGCGGAGTCGCATCCGAAAGCAGGGGGTTCACTCTCGCCGCCATCTCCCGAGCCTCGGTTTCACTCAAACCAGCGTGGACCAACCGCTCGGCTTCTACCAATCTCATCTCAAGGTTCTCGCTCGAGGCCCTGTAGCAGATGGCTCCCCAGGCCCTGTCCCCAGGCCCCCACGCTATTCTGGCTCCCGCAAGTCCAAGCAGACGAGTTTCGTTTCATTGCGAAGGTAGAGCAGGCCATGGGAAAGAACCGGAGGAGCCCAACAGGGGTAGGTGAGAAGCCGGACCCGTCCCTTTTCTATGTAGCGGTCCTGGTTGGCCTCGATGAGAACGAGGTCCCCCCGCTCTCCCATAGCAATGAAGTATCCATCGGCGAGTATGAAACCCGCTCGACCCAGGGACGGTTGGGCTTTCCAGCGAACCGTGCCGGTCTTGAAGTCGATACAGCGGATATCGGCCCCCGATTCGTGGCGGCCGGACACACCGTAAAGATTCCCCTGGTAATGAATGCTGGTTGCCCAGTGGTTCTGCATGGCACTGCGGCTCTTCCAGATTTCCCGGGGTTGCTCGGGATCCAGTTTGAGTAGAACCGAGCCGGTGTTGTAGGTGGCTGACAAGAAGATGTGATCGTCCACCAGGACCGGGGTCGCTGCGTTGACCGACTCATAGCTTCTAGAACGAAAGGGGTAACGATAGACCTCGCGACCCGAATCCCTTTCAACCGCCAGCAGACCCTCCCGGGTAAAGAATAGGGCTAGCCGCCGCTTGTTGATGTTGAGGACCAGGGGTGTAGAATAGCTGGCACTCTGATCGGAGGTTTTCCAGATCGTCTTTCCGGTGTTTCTCTCGACCGCAACGACGCCGGCGCCAGGCCCGCCTAAGTTCAAGAGGATCAAGTCATCGTCCACGACTGGAGCCGAGCCCACACCGAAGAAGTTCTGCTTGACCTTGAAATCCCGGTTGATCCAACGCTGCCAGATGATTTTGCCATTCTTGAAATCGAGACAGCTCAGTTTGCCCTCGGCTCCAAAGGCGTAGACCCTGTTTCCCACGATTGTCGGCGAAGACCTTGGTCCGTTGTTGTATCCGTAGCGGTCCCGGTAGGAGGTCGGATAGGTTTGCTTCCAGATTCGAGTCCCGGTACGCGAGTCGAGGCATTCGAGTACCTCTTCCATGCCTTGCCGGTGAAAGATGATCAGGCGTCCACGCGAGATGACGGGAGGGCTGAACGAGGCCCCTAGGGAGTAGGACCACATTACTGGGGGGCCGGATGACGACAGGGATTTCAGGAGGCCGCTTTCGGTGGAAGTACCATCACCTCGAGGACCGAGGAATCTGGGCCAGTCTTCTCCTTCCTGTGCGGCGTTCGTCTGAGGGGCGCGGTTCGACTGTGGCATGACCGCGGTGTGACCGACCACCAGTCCGAAGACGCAAACCGCAAACCAGAAAGGGCTCCAAGATGTACGCACTAGAGCAATCATTGTTGTCCGGTTGTGGCGGTGGCTTCCAAGCCGCCGTGTCTCGAGCCAAAGGCTCGAAAAGAATACTTCGGCCTGGAGACCAAAGCTACTCTCTTCTCACACCACAGAGGACGACCATTGTTATTTCCGACTCGATCTGGTATCCAGATGTAAACCAAACTGTTCAAAAAAGAAGAGAGGTGCGTAGTGAAGAACAAGTATCGCGTCGCCGTCATCGGGCGCACGAAGCGAGGGAACTACGGACACGGTCTGGATAAGGTCTGGCTCGATGTCGATCAGGCCGAGCTGGTCGCCGTCGCCGACGAAGATCCTACCGGCCTGAAAGAGACATCCCAGAAACTGGGAGTCAAGGCGGCCTACTCCGACTACCGCGAGATGTTGGAGAAGGAGCGGCCCCAGATCGTCAGTGTCGCGCCCCGTTGGTTGGATTGCCACCACGACATGGTGCTTGCCTGTGCCGAGTACGGGGCCAGTGTTTTCCTGGAGAAGCCCATGTGCCGCACTCTCGCTGAGGCGGACGCCATGATAGATGCCTGCACCCGCTCGCATGTGAAACTGGCAATTGCCCACCAGACTCGATACAGCCCCAAGATTCAGGTAGCGAAAGATCTGATTTCGGCGGGCCGTCTGGGGAAGGTCGTCGAGCTTCGCGGTCGGGGCAAGGAAGACCGCCGAGGGGGAGGTGAGGATCTCTGGGTCCTCGGCACCCACATCTTCGATCTGATTCGGATCTTTGGCGGGGAAGCTAGCTGGTGCCAATCGCTGGTTACCGAGGGTGGACGCCCAGTGAAGAGTTCCGACGTCTACCAGGGCAAGGAGGGGATCGGTGCCCTGGCGTCCGATCGGGTGGAGGCGATGTATGGCCTGGAAGGTGGCGTCACCGCCTATTTTGCCAGCCACCGAGGATGTGCTGGTAAACCCACGCGTTTCGGTCTCGACATAATGGGTTCTGAGGGGATTCTCCAGGTCCATACCGGGTATCTTGCTGACATGAAACTCCTGAGGGACTCGTCCTGGTCACCGGGAGAGACCGGGTCCAAGTGGGTCGATGTCAGCAGTGCGGGTGAGGGAAAGCCCGAGCCTATGGAGGATTTGAAGAGTCATGGCGGCAATATCCTCATCGCCAAGGACTTGATTCGAGCCATAGAGGAAGACCGAGAGCCCTTGGGTGGGATCTGGCATGCTCGGGCAGCGACCGAAATGATTGTCGCCGTCTTCGAATCCCATCGCCAGGGTGGACCCGTGAAATTTCCGCTCGAGAACCGGCAGAACCCGTTGACGCTGCTATGACCCTATCTCGTTCCAATCTCGCCGCTCAGGATCGGCTGATCTTCGCCTTGGACGTGGGCTCTGCCACTGAGGCCAAAGAGCTCGTGGAAAACCTGCGATCCGCAGTAAGCTTCTTCAAAGTAGGATTGCAGCTGTTCATCGCTGCGGGCCCTGAGATCGTGCGGTGGCTGACTTCCCAGGGGTTGAACGTCTTTCTGGATCTGAAGATTCATGACGTTGCTGAAACCGTCCGCAGGTCAGTGGCCGAGGCGGCGCGTCTCGAGGCTAGATTTCTGACGATTCACGGTGGTGGAGCCACGGCCAGAGCGGCACGCGAAGGTAGAGGCGATTCCCAGTTGAGAATCCTGTCGGTGACGCTGCTGACGAGTCACGGTGAAGGGGATCTTCCGGACTCGGTTCAGGTGGGGCCCGGAAAGAGGTTCGAGACGCTCGACGACTACGTGGTCTGGCGAGCGGATCAGGCCCTGGCTGACGGTGCGGACGGTCTCATTGCGTCGGGTCAGAACGCGGGGAAGCTGCGGCAGGAGTTGGGAGCCGATCCGATTCTGGTCTGCCCGGGAATTCGGGCGCGGGAGGATCGGGTTGACGAGCAGAAGCGTGCGGTTACTGCCTACACTGCAATAAGTAGCGGCGCGGATTACATCGTAGTAGGTAGGCCCATCCGAGATGCAGAGAATCGAGTTGAGAAGGCGCGTCGGATCATCGACGAGATCGACTCGGCGCTTCGAGTTGAAGTGGATTCTGGCTCCCCCGGAAAACTCACGGTTGGAGGGTAGGAAGAGGTTCCTTGCGCCAGCATCCGCACACCGCTGTTTGGAGAATCTGCTCTAACGGAGACAGGTAACTGGGTGCACCCAGCGGACCTTCTTTCGGCTCGGTTCAGGTTAAGGAGATCCCGTCCGCAGTGGGCTATGCTTAGAGCCGACTGAGAGGTCTCGCCCGCACAATGAAGCCGTCTGAGCCGAAAGAGCTAGAACCCCTTCCTCAGGAAACATATCGTCGTCTTCTCGGGGAAACTTTGTGATCCTTGGCACAGCCGTGGCCTCCAGGCCGCCGTGTGTCGAGCCAAAGGCTCGAAAGGAGAAGACTTCGGCCTGGAGACCAAAGCCACGTTGTCCTACCAGGGGAAGGCCAGGGTAGGAGGATTGGCATAGCGGCGCATGTGGATTGTCAGCTCCGCTCCGCCACCCGGGGCCAGACGAACCTGTAGGAAACGGCTATTGACAGGGAACTGCTTTCCATCCATCTCGACGCGCAGAGCCTGATGCTCACCGTAGGACCCGGTTTGCAGGATCAGCTCTCGGGCCTGGACCTGGTCCACATTGACCAGGGTCAAACGGACCATGTCGTCGGTCATCTTCGTCACCAGGGAGGCCACCCTGGGAGGCATGCCTGCCCGATTTCGCTCGGGATCGAAGTAGCGAACCCGGGTATGGGGGACGAAGATCTTGCCATGAAGATAGCCCCCCAACATCAGCCGGATCAGCTCATGAGTGGCCGCCGGATTGAGTCCTAGAGGCCAGTCCGCGAGCCGGGTGTCGGGAGTGGTTGGGTCGTTACGCATTCCCTCAACCTGTTTCCGAATAAAGGAGAGTTCCCCACGCAGCGCACGCTCCGGATACTCGGGATCCTTGCCTTCGAGGAACGCGATCCAGCCCGTCTTCGGTATCCGTTCAAGATCCTTGCGATTCATTGACCACATGTAGATATCGATCAACTCCGAAACCAAGAGACTGTCACTCCAGTTGTACCAACCGGGTTCACCCGTATTGGGTTCCTCCCAGAAGAGCTCGCCGTTGATGGTCTTGAAATGGGGCGGTCCGGTTTTTGGTCCCTTCACGCCATAGTTGCGTGGCACCATCAGTTGGCCGTCCACGATCTTCTTCTGGGCGTAGATGTTGTCCATCTGGCGCCGCAACACATCGATGTAGGCCTGATCTCCGGTCAGCATCAAGGCGTTGCCGAACCCGGGCCACATCCCCTTGTTGAACAGGTTTCGGTGAGCCACCACTTTGTGCTCGGGTGACCAGGGAGAGAAATCCCAGCCATAGGTCCCGCCGAACCAATTGCCCTCGGTTTCGCCCCCGATGCTTCCATCCAGGCCGATGTTGCTGGGAATATTGCCCCCATTCTTTTCGGTTCGCTCCTTCCAGGCGTCGACATACTCAATTGACCAACGCCGGTACTTCTCATCCTGGCCAAGCGCGAAGGCATTCAACGTCAACTGGGTCGCGATCAGGTTCAGCGGATGGTCGCCCGCGCTGTGAAGGTACTCAGCACAGTGCGCCAACATCTCGGGATAGGTTTCCTCGGCATCCAACATCTCGTTCACACCGCCCGCACTGTGCAGGATGTGAAACCTCCCCTTGAAGGGGTCGCCTACCCAATCGTACTGCGTGGCACGTCTGATCATTGGGCCCTTGCTCCCGTTCCAGATGCTGCGAATGATCTTGTGCTCGGGATCGTAATTGGGGGCGTCGGGGTCTTCGTTCAGATAGAACCCGGCGAAGCGCTTCACTCGTTTCCGAAAGACGATGTTGTTGGGATCCGAAAACCCCTGATTCATGAAGCCCTGCATCCCCTCACCGTTGTGGTGCCAATCCGACATGGGCATGAATTCCTTGTAGTAGGCCCCGTCCTTGGCGATCTCCGTCGTGACCGTTCTCAATTCTTTGTATTGCCGGAGGTGCCCTTCGAGGGCTTGCTTGTACAGCTTCAGCACGGAGTCCGATCCACCCAGCATGTGCAGCAGCGTCCAGTTGGCGTAGATTTCGATGGCATCATCGGCTCCATCCAGGGTTCCCCAGCGAGGAGTGTGCAGCAAATAACCACGTTCGTCGTTATAGGTAGCGTAGAGCTCCTCGGCAGCTGTCGAACTGGCTCGCAGCACTTCCAGCTCCAGGAGCGCCCAGGCAGGCGGCGACATCGGGGTTGAGATCTCGATACGGTTGCCAGCTGGGACGAATACGGAAGTAACAACCAGCGTCGCACTGAAGAAGAGAGTTCGGTACATGGGGTTAATCTCCTAGGTAAATCAAAAGAGATAGAACAGCCGAAGATCGAAGGCCGAGTCGGTCACGTTACCGATAGTCCTGTAGGCACTGTGGAGTCTCATGGCTCCCAGCTTGATCTCCAGGCCGGCTATCCAGTCCCATTGTCTGCGCTGGCGTTCGGCCGCTTCAACCACCAGACCGCGGCCGAAAACCACCTTCGTCGCGGCGTCAATGGGATAGGAGCCGAGTACAGAGCTGGAGAAATACTTTTCCGACTCGACGCAGTGAATCATCTCAGCCGACAGGATCAGGTCGGGCAGGAGCTTTGAACGGTTGAAGAAGGCGTATCTCCCCCCGACGAACAGAGATGGGTGCGCCTCTAAAGTAGTGACACCGGCCGTGAACCCTCTTTCGGTGGAGCTGAAACGCTCTCCCTCAACAGACCCGACCAGGCTACTCTCGGGAGGGGGCAGCAGCAGCTTGTCCGCGTTGCCGTTCGACCTGCCGAAGAAGCGTCTGGGCCAGGCAATTTGTTCCTGGTAGACCTCCCGGAGGGCCTTTCCGTCAGGCTCCAGATGACCCAATTCCGACTCCAGCTCCCTAACCGCCACCAGCCGATAGGTCAGGGTATTGGAATGGCTGCTGCTCCCGTTACTGGAGCCTCCATCACTCTGGCCCACGGGCTGAAGGACGATGGCGGTCTCCGCTTCTCGCGAGTCCATATAGGAAACGTCGTGGCCAGCCCAGGTCAGACCGCGGTCGCGTATACCCCAGATCAGTTTGTATCTGGATTCGGAATCGATACCAGGGGTGAAGACTCCGTCCCCGTCGACGTCGAGGGAAGAGGCGTGCGCGCCCAGCTCGACCAGGAAGCGAAGGGGGCTGGAGAACTTGGCATCTGAAGAGGCCCTGTAGCTGTGATCTGGGATGTGGTCTCCGTGGGCGCTGCTGATGACGGCCGCAATCCTGTCTCTATTTCGGACCTGCGCGCAGCCGTCGGCATGGCGACTCTTGCCGGAAGATCGCAACAACAGCCTGATGTACTCCAAATCATTCGGATGGGAAGCGTCGACCCAGAAGGGGAAAAGGCCGCCTCGGACCCGATAGTCGTTCTGCACATAGTAAATCCAGTACTCGAGGACGACGAGTTCCGAGCCGCCCTGCCTCAGTGAGAACGCACGGTAGTGCAGCTTCGCCAATCTCTCCTTCTCAGCCAGCGTCATGGAGCGGTAGAGTTCGGTTCGGGTCTCGGTGGTCCCCAAGTCTGTCAGATCGACCAAACCCCCACGAGCTGAGGGCTCCACCGCACTAGTCTCGAGAGGAAACAGCGGGCTGGTGGGAAAGTACTCTTCGCGAGCATGGAAGACCAGGGTGGGTCCAAACTCCTCGGCCAGGAGTGCCTGATGTTCCGGGCAAAGGGAGGCAGTTGCAGCCTCTGAGTAGGCCGCAATCTGGGGGTTTGCAGATCCTGTCCGAGCGACGCCTATCCGGAAGATCCAGGGCGCAATCAGGAGCAGAACAACTGCGATCGGGACCATCGTCTTGCGTCTCAGATTCGGTCTGGGGAGTCGTGCCACCTGGTGCAGTATATGATTTTGCGGGAAAAAAACAGAGAATAGTGGAGGAGAGTCTGGATCCGAAGCTAAAAAAAGCAGCTTGAAAACTGTAAGCTGTAACTTGGAACTCATTAACTTAACCCCGAGGAGTAAGAACGATGAAACCGTTAAGTCTAAGAGCCACTTTGATTGTGGTCCTACTGGTGTCAGCGGGAAGACTGAATGCCGGCGCGGCCGACGGGGGTCGAGGCCTCACCCATATCGGCACCCAGAAGCAGCTCTTCATCGATGACTACATCGTTGAGCGGACAAGCCACGTCAAGCGGGTGCTGAATCGTGGGGTCAAGGCTCCCAACAATCCTGTCGTGAGTGAGGATCGGCCCTGGGAAACCAACTATCTGCGCTGCAACAATGTCCTCTACGACGACAAGGATGGTCTCTTCAAGATGTGGTACAGCGCCACGGACGAGTTCAAGCCCAAGAAGGATGGGGGTGCAGGGTACCGAACGGACTGGACCTTGGAGGGGGATAGTTTTACAAGATTTAAGGTTCCAGATCCATACGACTACTACGGCGATCCTAACGGGGACGGTTCAAAGCTCTGCCTGGCAACTTCCAAGGACGGCCTGAAGTGGGAAAAGCCCAACCTTGGTAAGGTGGAATACAAGGGATCCCGCGACAACAACATTCTGCCTCCTGGATCACGTATACCTACCTTGTTGGACCCCAACGAGACCGATCCCTCGCGCCGTTACAAGGCTGTAGCCGACGATTATAAGTTTACTGCCTACCACTACGGCCAGATCAATGTCTTCTACTCCGGCGACGGCTTCGAGTGGCGTCCAGCACCTGAAAACAAGGAGATGGACATCGCCAACAAGAAGGGTCGATGGGGCCCTAACAAATTCATGGGCTGGGATCCTATCAGAGGGGTCTATGCCACCCACATCGAGAGTTGTCTACACCGGCGCTGCCCCCTGGGAAAGCGCGTGACTGGCCGATCCGAAAGTCCCGACATGATTCACTGGAGTGAGGTCGAGACCATCATGATTCCGGATGAGCGGGACACTCCCGGCTCCGAGTTCTATGCCTTCCCGGCCTTCGTCTACGAAGGGATCTACATCGGAATACCCTGGATCTTCGAGACTACTGAGAGCCTTCACTTTCCCCAGTTCGCCTTCAGCCGAGACGGTATCAACTACCGGCGGCCATTTCGACAGCCTCTCACCAACCTGGGTGACCATGGCGATTTCGACGAGACGACTCACTACGGAAACAACCCCTTCTATCATGATGGCAGAATCTGGATGTTCTACTCCGGTGGCAACTGGCGGGGACCGGAACCTCTTTACGAAAAAGGGGATAGAGCCGTCTTCTCGATAGGTCTAGCCACCTTGCCGGAGGATGGATTCGTCTCGCTCACGGCAGGCAAGCTGATGCCGGGCAAGGTGCTGACCCGAGTGCTCAGCTTCGAGGGCAAGCACCTCTACCTGAACATGATCGCGGCCAAGCACAACTGGGGCTCGGGACCTTCCCAGGTCAAGGTGGAGATCCTGAACTCGGCGCATACGCCCGTCCCAGGTTTCACCCTCGAAGAGGCGGACAATCTGGCATCGTCTGGCAAGCATCGGGTCAGCTGGAAGGGGAAGAGTGATGTGAGCAGCCTGGCCGGAAAGCCGGTCCAACTTCGCTTCACCGTGCGGAACGCCAAGCTCAACTCCTTCCAGTTCCGCAACGAGTGAAGTGGGGCTCTGTCGCAGCAGGAGAGTTCACAACGCTTTCGGTGACGCTTCTACAGTAGTAGAGTCGGCTCCAATGCCGGCCTTGAAACCTGAAAACCCGAGGGTTGGGATTTTCGCCAGTTTCGGCGACGAGAGAGCACGGAGAGGAATTGTTCATGCAGCTTCATATTGCTGATCACGTAGTCCTAGGCCTCTACATGGCCGCCATGATGTACCTGGGCTGGCGTCTGGCCCGTGGACAGACTACCGACGAAGAGTATTTCCTGGGTGGCCGCCGGCTGCCCTGGTTCGCGGTCGGGGTCAGCATCATCGCCTCGCTCCTGTCCAGCATCACCTATCTGGCGTCGCCGGGGATCGTCTGGCGCTTTGGCTTCGGAGTGGCCTTGAGCAGCCTGATCGTCATCCCCATCGACATGTTCTTGATTCTGTGTTTTGCCATCCCCTTTTTCGCCCGCTTCAAATTTACGACCGCCTATGAGTACCTGGAACACCGCTTCGACCTCCCAGTGAGACTGCTGGGTGCCACCCTGTTCCTCTTCTGGGTGACGATTCTTATGGGCGTGATCGTGCTGGTCTCTTCGCGTGCTCTTGCGGTGGCCACCGGCATGCCGCTGATTGTCATCATCGGTTCCATCGGGGCGGTCGCCACGATCTACACGATGATGGGAGGTATCCGGGCAGTTGTCTGGACGGATGTGATTCAAGCGGCCCTCTTGTTCGGTGGTGGGATCTTCGTTATTTGCTATGTGGCCTGGGTCACTGGTTCGGGTCCCCTGGCGTGGATCAGGGAGGTGACCTCCCGGGATAACGAGGGCTTTGTCTTTGCCTCGGCAGATCCCACGATTCCGGCGACGATCGTAACCCTTACGCTCTCGGCCGTGGTCTGGAATCTGGTGGCCCACGTTGCCAACCAGACGACGTTGCAGCGATACTTCAGCACGGTTGACATCAGGGCCGCCAAGCGCAGCTTCGTCACCAACATCGGTGTCAGCCTCATCCTCACGATCGTTCTCGCCATGGTAGGCGCCTCGCTCGTCTACTACTTCACTCAGGGTCCTGAGTCCCTGCCTGACCACATCGATCTGGCTAGCGGCAAGGACCGGGATAGCATCTTTCCGTTCTTCGTGGCGTCGCGCATTCCTCCCGGTCTGGCCGGAGCCATTTTCGCCGCACTGCTGGCAGCCGCGATGTCCTCTATCGATTCCGGTGTCAATGCCTTCGCCACCATCGCGACCGTGGATTTTGGGCGCCTCAGCAAGAAGCCGCCAAGAGAGAACAACGTGCGTCGAGCTCGAATCGTCACCCTGGTGGTGGGGTTCGTAGTCACGGTGGCAGCCTACAATCTGGATTCCTTCACCGGGATGGACGATATCCTCACGATTTTGCCCAAGACCTTCAACTCACTGGTGGGTGCTCTGGGAGGAATTTTCCTGGCTGGGATGTTGATTCCGCGGGCGAGCGCCAAAGCCATTTGGCCGGCGACGATCATTGGATTGGTCGTAGCTCTTGCGGTTGCCTACTCCAAGAACCTGCTGCAGGCCATGGACCCCTCGACACACCAAGCGCTGGGTACGTGGTTGGGAGAGGACTTCGCCCAGCGTCTGGTGGCGAATGGGATCGGCTTCACCTGGATCATGTTCAGCTCGGCCATCGCCAGCATAGGATCAGCCTGGCTTTTCAGCTTCGTCTTCCCAAATCGTGATCTGGATCGGATCAAGGGTTTCACCTGGGTCACGCGCCACGAGCCCACACCGTTTTCGAAGTAGGGGTTCGGCTCCGCGAGGTAACACAATGTCCGCCCACACACGACTCCCGCAGCAAATGACCTCTCGCGATCGCAGAACTTTCCTCAAGACCCTGGGGGTGGGGACCGGCACAGCCTTCCTGGGTAGTTTGGCGGCCTGCGAGCAAACCACTCCGCCACCAGAGACGGCCAAGCCTTCGTCGAATCTGGTAAAGCTTGGGAATACCGATCTTCATGTTTCCAGAATGTGCCAAGGCACCGCCTTTCGACACCATCTTTCGCGTAAAGAAGACGACGCAGACGCAGTCAAGCTCTTACACCACTGCATGGATATCGGGGTCAACTTCTTCAACTCTGCCGAAGCCTACGGATCGGGTGGAGCCGAAACCACGCTGGGTAAGGCCATCGCAGGACGACGAGATCAGGTCATTGTGGCAACCAAAGCCTACCACTGGTCCGAAGGCAAAAGGTCCTCTTTTACGAAGCAGAACCTGATGACCAAGGTGGAGGGGAGCCTGGCAAGACTGGGGACCGACTATATCGATCTCTACCTGCTGCACGGCCCCGACCTGAAGACGCCTTCCTATGGTAAGGAGATCCCGCCTCCAGACACCCCAACCCGGGAGCACATGGAGGAGTTATCCGACGCCATGGATGAGTTGGTCAAGTCTGGGAAAATCCGCTACTGGGGTGTCTCCAATCATCTTCCCAGACAGGTCGCCGAGTTTGTGGAATTCGGGAAGCGAGCCGACAAGGCGCCGTTGGTGGCGTTGGAGGACTACCACACCATCATGGGCGCGGATCGTCGTGATCTGATGATAAAGGGCCTATTCCCGATTATCCGGAAGGAGAACCTCGGACTCCTGGCCTTCAGTCCCCTCGGGGGCGGAAACCTGGTCCCGGGTCGAGAACCAGAAGAGGGGTCTCCCCTTCTGGATGTGATTGCTGCCCTCGATGAGGTGGCCAACGAGCTGGGAGTGACACGTCCGATGGTCTGCGTGGCCTGGGTAGCAGCTCACCCGGAGGTAACGAGCGTCCTGGCCGGAGGAGAGAAGCCGGAGCATGTCGAGGAAAATCTCAAGGGAACCACACTCTCCCTTCCCGCAGAAGCGATGCAGAAGCTCAACGCGGCAGCCGACACCTATACGGCCAAGCTAGCAGTACCGCAAACAGCAGCAATCCAACAGAGCCGCGAACGACTTGACTCGTCTGCAATATGAGCCAATTACCGAGGAGAGAGCTGGACAACAGCAAAATCCCCCCTCATCCTCAACCTGAAGTTTCCCCTGAATGATCCGACTCTAAACGGGTACGCCACCCACTTCTATACCCGCCACCGCACTACGCCCATGTGATATTGCTGGTGCATAGGTATGCGCTGGCAATAGTACGCGGTCACAATCGTGCCGTTCGGCAGCTGGACGCTGGAAGGATACCCACCATCCACACCCCCTGGTCTGGTATTCGCTCGTCGTGCGCTCGTCCTGAAAAGCACTCGTACCGCACCCCAGGTTTGCCCTTCATCCCGACTGATTCGCGCAAAAACGCCGAGCATCCCGCGCAGACGTACTCCGTAGGTAAGAAGGATGGAGCCGTCCTGCAGCCTGCGAAGATCGGCGGGAATCCCTCCCGGCAGTGTGGCTGGGCCGCGCCCTTGCCAGGTGGATCCGGCATCCTCGGAGACGAAGATCTCGGTGTGACGCTCACCGAGTGTTCGGCTGGCCGCCAGGAGTCGGCCCTCGCCCAATGCGAGCAGCGTGGTTTCGTTGTAGTTCCGCTCCCCAATCGGGCGGGCGCCACCCCAGCTACGTCCATCATCATCGCTGAAGAATACCCAGGCAGTGTTGTGGTTGATATGGTCGCCGGAGAAGGCGGCAACGGCATGACGCCCTCCCGGAAGCGCCGCAATTTTGCCATAGCCGAAGACGTTGTCCACCCCGGAAGGCATGCTGATGCTCTCCCGTTGGGTCCAGGTCCTACCACCGTCGGTCGAGCGGCACACTACAGGCTGTTGGCAGCACCTGCGGCCCTCGAGCGAAGGCGAATTGGGTACGTATTCACCGCTGCAGATAACAACCAGAGCCCCACTGGAAGTGAGTCCTGCCGCCAGATCCTTACGGTTGGTCCCCGGGTCATTCGGCGCCGGAACGCTCAGGAAGGACCAGGTTCGGCCTCCATCCCGACTGATCCAACACTCGGCCGCACCCTCACAGAATCCGTGGCAGGGGCTGCCAAAGATGGTGGCCACGATGGAGCCGTCAGGCATCAGCGTCAGATTGGGCCAGGCACACTTGTTGTCAATGGCCACATATCGCTCCACCAGGTCCATATGGCGAAGCCGCTCAGGATCATCGGCAGAATCCGATCCCACCGACTGGGCAGCGGATGGTCTGCCGAATCCTATTCCGGTGAGACCAGCTATGGCCGAGGCCACGAGATGACGGCGACTGAGCTTCTCAGGTAGGGCACGTGGTTTCATAGTTGACCTCCTAACTAGAAAAAGGGACTCCGCAAAACTCCTAGTACCGCATTTCATAAAGACGATCATGTTTGAAATGCGGTACTAAAGTACACTGTTTCGGCTGCGCCCGATCGTACATGAAAGAAACTCTTCGAGCCATGGAAGCCTGAAGCGCAAGCGAGGGGTTGGGGAGGGCAAGATTCCAATGAAGTTTCAGCTTAGCGCCACCCCCGGTTGGGAGCCGGATCATTCGAGAATCTGGTTATGCACTTAACTCCGGATAGGTGACGGTGGGATAGAGCGAACAGGCTGTCAGGAGACGGTCGAAGAGCTCGGATTCCCAGAAACGACGATTGAAACGGTAACAAAACTCAGCCAGGTAACGTTGAAGGTGCTTGAGGCTGACCGCTTTCTGAGTCCCTTGGAGCTGAGTCTTGCAGTTGGAAATGAGGGTGTGAACCCATGGGAACTGTTCAAAACCCATCCCCACCCACTCGAGCCGGACGCGTTCATGCTGGTAGCCGGCTTGAGCTAAACCGACAAACGCGTGATAGGCGTCGCTTCGGATCTGAGCTCCGGGGTCGATCCTCGCCCAGGCGACCCGCTTCACATTGTCGCTGGTTATGTCATCGACCACATCCAGACTTAGAAACCTCGGCCCCCCGGCTTTCGTTATCTCCACCGCGGCCAGAACTTTGGCCTTGCCTTCGGTCCCTCGTCCTCGCTTGCGACCCCGACGATTTCTCCCTCGTCGTCGGCCTCCAAAGAAAGAGTCATCCAGCTCCACCAGGTGACTTAATTGGTAGCAGTCATTACGTTTGGCCATGGCTTGTCGGATCTTATGTCCCATCATCCAGACCGTCCGATAGCTTCCGATTCCCAGCAGCTTCTGCAGTCCCTTCATCGAGTAGCCCGCTTTGCAACGGCTCATCAAGAAGATGGTCCAAAACCAATATCTCAGGGGCACCCGCGTCTTGTGGAAAATCGTCCCGGCGGTGGAAGAAGCCTGATACCGGCATTGGCGACACTCCATCAATCGCCGGTGCTGCAACCAGTAGCCTCCTTGACCCCCACAACGGGGACAGACAAATCCTTCCGGCCAGCGTTTCTGCATCAGGTAACTCAGACAAGCTTCTTCTGTGGCAAAACGCTCTTGAAACTCCAACAAATTCATCTTTTCGTACATCCACTCACCTCCTGTCTCTCACCTTTTTTACTAGGTGGTGGTGACTTTTTCCGGAGTTAAGTGCATAACCAGATTAGAGAAAGAAACTTCCCTCTGATTCCAGGGGGCGTCACCTACGCCTGCGGCGTAAAGACGTGTCTTTGATACGCCTAATCCATCACTAAATCAATGGGTTAGGTCCTGCTTCGCTGGGGACTTGCTAAATGGAGTTTCAGCTTAGCCCCGCCCCCAGCGATGCTGGCCCCATTCGAGAACGGAACTTTTTGGGGTCAACAGAGATCTTGCTGTTGTCCGGCTCTCTCCTCGGAACTTGGGCTCACCTTGCAGACAAGTCAAGTCGTTCGCGGCTCTGTTGCCTGCGGCTGTTTCCGGTACTGTTCACTGATCACTTCATCACTGTTCACTATTCAGGTTCCAGCTTACAATGCAACAGAATCCACGGTTGAGGACAGCTACTTTCACCCAGTCTAGGCAGACTGTTGCGCCACGAGAAGCTCCAGGTTTTCCTTTACCTGCTCGGCTTCTGGATGAGCACTCAGCTGAGAAAGGATTGCGTAAGATCTTTCAAAGTAGCGTTGGGCTTCTGCGTAATCTCCCTGGCTATACTTGATCAACCCGATGTTGTTGTAGATTGTTCCCAACCCAGCCTGGTCGCCTAGTTCCTCGCGAATCTTCTCGCTTTTCAGATAGTAGTGCAGAGCCTTGTCGTATTCTTGTCGAACCCGGTAGATCTCGCCAATGTTGTTGTAGGTGGGTCCAAGGCAAAAGTGGTCCTGGGCTTCCTTGCCAATCCTTTCAGTCTCCAGGAAACAATCCAAGGCCTCGTCGTAGTTCCTCTGAGCTCGGTAGATCAGCCCTATTTGGTTGTAACAAGTAGACAGATCTTCTCCCGTGAGTTGGTCCCTTATCCTCAGCCACATTGCCAGGTGCAGGTCGTCCAGTCCCCACCTCAGGAAGTACTTCGATAGCCGGAGCGGATTCGCCTTCGCGGGTTGTCCTGCTTTGAAGTAGTGGTAGCTGGCTTTTACCTGATCCAGGACTTGATCGTAGCTTTCCGGCTCCTGCGGAGCGGGCAGAGCGCCATAGTAGTGGGCTGCCTCCGTATGGGCCCTGACTTTTGCCTCTTCCTCGAATCTGTCCACCAGATACCCTCTCATCAGACTGTGTATTCGGTAGGTCTTGTCCTCTCCGCAATAGCTCAGGAGGTGGCGTCTCACCAGCTGCTGCAAAGTCTCAAGGGCGACTCCTGATTCCAGCCCGACGTGTTGACGGAACACTTCCTCCGTTATTGGTTCTCGGTGCGTGATGGCTACCTGAAGCAATCTGAGTTCTGCCTCTTCCAGTTCCTGGACCACCAATTCCAACAACTGATCCTGGGACTCCTCTTCCCGGCTACCCGCATCGTCCAGCAAATCCTGAGTCTGGTTGTCGGTTAGACTAGACAGAAGCAGGAGTGCGTGCGGATTCCCTCGGGTAAGCTTGTACGCTCTATCCAGGCTCTCGGAGGACGCTCCTGGGTAGCCCAACCCTCTCAGCAGCTCATGACTCGCCTCCCGATCCAATCCCTCTAGATGGATTTTGGCTTCGGCTGCCAAGAATTGTCCTCCAATTACAGGATCGAACTTGCTCACCAGCACAATCAAGCCGGGGTATCCCCCTTGCAGAAACTGAGCAAATAGCCGCTGCAATTCCGGGTGTTGAATCTGAAAACGGCGATCCAATAGGAGCTCTAGATCGTCAAAGATGAGGGAATAGTTCTGTTTCGTAAGTGCAATGATTATTGCATTGATCTTGTCTGCAGTTGTGGCATCCCTTCTTTCCAAGACCCCGGAGAGACTCTGGTCACCGTGGCTCTCGAAGAAGGATCGGAGTCTCAAGAACAGCGTATCGAAACCCGCGTGCACGTCTTCTTTGAAGCGGTGCCAGAAAACTAGAGACGGGTCTTCTACCCATTCATGGGCCGCCTGGGCCACCAGGGCTGTCTTTCCGATTCCGTCCGAACCGATCAAGACCGCAAGATGAGTGCCTCTACCCTCGAACATGATTTGGAGGCGTTCCGATTCAGCCTTGCGGCCGGTGAGTGGTCCAGCGTTCGGGACCAAGGAAAGCACCTCTGGGTCGGGATCATTCCAAAGCACTTCGTCCTGAGTTAGAGCAACGACTTCGTCCGGGCTTGAACCCTGGGATTGAACCTGGTCTTCGGAATCGAGGGAAGCATCAGGCCTGGCCAGGGAGCTTTCCGCATCGTGGTCTGCGGAGCTCTCCAGTTCTTCTTTGTAGACCAACCCCACAGTCTTTGGTTCCATCAACTGGGGACGCGCCTTTTCGGATAGCTGTCCCTTCTCGCGTTCCATCACGTGGACCAACACATCCCGTCCGATCTTGTGAGGAACGTAGTTCGCAGGCATCGCTTCAACTGCGGCTGCCATGCGTTGTGTTAGTCGGTGGAGATTCAGGAGTATTAAAGCGGCACCTAGAGCGATCAGTGCAACTCCGACGTTCGCCGATTCAAACGCTCGTCCAAGAAGCTCAGGATCGCTCCCTTCCCCGAACCCATAGAAGCCTATGATGAGCCCCGAATAGGCCAGGAAGAGTCCGACCACGGAGACTGCGAATGCGATATAGGCTAGAAGCTTTCGCGATGACTTCAAAGCGACTCCTGGTGGAGCTTAGAGGACACCCTGTGTGCTTTTCGCACGTCGTCTTCACCCGCTCACAACGGCAAGAGGCAACTATTCCACAACGAGTTCAGGTGCAAGGCTTTCCCTTTCCTCTCAGACTCTCAAGTTCAGGTTCTCATCCGAATTGGACTCTCGACTTTCTCCCGGATTTTCGGCAGCCAGTTGTTCCTTCAACGAGCCCAGCGAGTCGCTTCCATATGTCTCATGTCCGGTTCTTGTATCGGCCTGTATCTTGAAACTGTTGATCTCGGGCAGGCTATCGACGTAGCTCTCAACCTGATGCGGGAACTCTTCTAGGCAAGCGCTGCTATCGCCGCTCTGCCCACCGAGTTCTTCGGCCTGTACGGCAGCTACCTGAGAGACTTCCTCTGGAGGGCTCTGAATCTCGCGATTGCGTGTCGCGAGGTGAGCTGCCAGGAGCTTTACCGCCTCGATGGCTTCGAGCTGCCCCAGCCAATCATTCGTCAAGTTTTCAGACTTGGTTTCGATGGCTTTGAGCCGTTCCTGGATTCGAATCTTCTTTATCTTCAGGTTTTCGATTCTCTGGCTGATTTCTTCTGCCATTTCGTCGAGATTGACATCCATGTTGACCTCTCTGATTCTGAATTCCTTTTCGAATACAGACCGCAGGAGCTCCCTCCGTCAAGAGCCGGAGATTTGGCCCCTTTGCCCTACAACATCAGCGAGCAAGAGCAGTCAACAATCTTAATCGGCCGCCTTCAACATCTCCTTTATTCCCTGGGGAAATCTTCCGAGGCGTGTCCGCTCCCAGGAGCCCCATCCTGTTCCGGCCCTATTCCGCGGTTGAGAGGAGTGTGGTAGAAGTCAGTCCAAGATCCCAAGCGTTGGCGCAAAGCTTTTCTGATAGAGCTGTGGATCCACCCGAGCATCTATCAAAGTAGTCCGGTCGGCCTCCAGCGCCTTCTTCAGCTCGCTGTCGTATACTTCGGGTGTTTCAACCACGACACCGTTGAGTCCAGCAGCCCGAGCGATAGCTGCCAGATCAACGGGATGCAGATCCAGACCGTAGTCAGTCATTCCCCGGAACTGTTGCCTCGATTTTATGGTACCCAGGGCGCGATCGTTGAGGATTACCAGTGGCACTCGAACGCCTGTACGGGCGAAGACCTCGAGCTCACCCAGCCGCATCAGCGCACTCCCATCGGCACCGATTCCGACCATCGGTGTTTCGGGCCGAGCAAGCTTGGCTCCCAGAATTGCCGGGAGCGTCAGGCCCATGGTTCGGCCTCCCGATGTGCACAGGTGTCGGCCCGGCTGATCGAATGGCCAGAGATGGTGGAGCATCAGGATGAAGATCCCGGTCTCGGAGACGAGAATGCCGTCGGCGGGCATCCGGGATCTGGTGATTTCAATAATGTCCTGAGCCGCCAACCTTGCTCCCCCAGGACGGCGGAAATTCTTCAGGACTTTCTCCCGAGTGCTCGCAATATCCTGGACACGAAAGCCTTCCCGGTTGGGTTCTGATAGGAGTTGCGATAACGAGGCCTTGAGATCACCATCGACGCGGATCAAGGGCTGAGCGGCCAAGGATTCGAATTCTTCTCTAAGGGCCAGTTCGTAGGTGGGAAGCCCCGAGTTCCATTGCTTGTCGGACACCAGTGAATCACAGCCCACCAGGAGCGCCAGATCAGCCTGGGGAGCAAGCTCGCCTTCGATGGTGTTGGGACTCTGGTGTCCCACGAAGGTGCCCGCCCAGCGCGGATGCGACTCTGGGAACACCCCATGTGCATCCATCTGGACCAGGACAGCTGCACCCACACTTTCGACCAGATTTCTCAGCTCCCGTAAAGCGCCGGCTCGGATGACATCGGCTCCGGCGAGTACGATCGGCTTCTTCGCGGCGAGCAGGACTTCCCTGAGCGTCTCTAACTTTTTTTCGTCGGGTGCCTGCGGTGACCGAGATGCAGTCTCTTGAGTCCCGTTCACAATCTCGGTCATCCCCAGGTCAGTGGGGATGTCCAACAGGACCGGACCCGGTCGGCCATGGTTGGCTTGAAAGAAGGCCTCTTGCAGCGTGCGGTGAGCGGTCTCCGGCTCCAGTACAGCCTGATACTTCACGACTGCCTCGAACAGCCCCTGGTGGGCACACTGAGATACTAACTCCAGATGCCGAGTCTCGGTCGATCCGGATTCGCAGCAGCAGACAACCGGTGCCCGCTCGAAGTAGGCGTTGACCGCACCGCCAACCAGGTTTCCAGCGCCCACCCCCTTGACTGCCAGCGCCAATCCGGCCGTATCTCGCAGGAGTCCATAGTAGGCCGCCATGATGGCGGCGGAGGACTCATGAGCCACTGCAACGAAATCGACTCCAAGACGACGTCCCCAATCCATCAGCTCCAGAGGGATACCTCCGCCAGGAATTCCGAAGAAATGCTCAAGTCCCCGTTCCCTGGCTTCTTTGACGATGAGTTCCGAAAGCTGCATTCTTTTCCCTCCTGTCAGTAGGCCAGGGCGTAGCCGTCGCGCCGTGGATCCGCTCCTCCCAGACGGGCACCCGAATCGGGATCAATCATGACGGATTGTCCTCCTCCGACGATCCAGGAAAAGTCACCGATCAGCTCCAGGTTGTGTCCCCTTGATGCAAGTTCGGTGCGGACCCCCTCATCGACCCGATCTTCCATCAGCACACGGGTTCCTTCTTGCAGGCGAATACGCGGCGCCTCTATGGCCAGTTGGGGATTGGCTCCGAATTCCACGATGTTCAGGATCATCTGAGCCGTGGTCTGGGGAATGCCCCAGCTGCCCGGAGTCCCGACCGAAAACCAGAAACGACCCTCTTTGAACACCTGTAGGGGAGCCATGCAGCAAGAGGCACGCTGACCCGGAGCGATCAAATTGGGGTTGGGACAGCGAGGATCGATCTCCGACCAATTGGCAAAGTTGTTAAGAGCGATTCCGGTACCCGGGATCACGATCCCCGAGCCGAAACCAGAACCCAGGGACTGGGTGATACTGCACGCATTCCCTCCAGAGTCGACGACCGACATGTGGGTCGTGAGCCCATTTTCTGACCCCGCGGCGACCGCGCCTGGGATTCCCTCGGGAACCCAGGTTTCTCCATTGCTTTGAGATGCCTGCTGGTACTGAATGAGACGACGACGGGCAGCTATGTAGTCGGGACTCAATAGACGCTCCAGTGGCACTGGTTGTTGTCTCGGGTCGGATCCCCAGCTGATCCGGTCGGCCATGGCCAGCTTGATGGCCTCACTCAACAGATGCAAATAGGCAGCGGTGTTGTGTCCCAATCCCTTCAGGTCCTCGGGTTCCAACAGCAGTAGCGTTTGCAGGATTTGAAACCCCTCGGAGTTGGGAGGACAGGTCCGCACCTCCAGGCCTCGGTAGTCTACGCTGATGGGGTCCTCCCACTCCGGTCGATAGCTGGCCAGGTCCTCCGGCGCCAACAGCCCTCCCAGGGATTGCACGTGTTCGGCGATGTCGCGACCCAACCGGCCACGGTAGAAGTCTTTCCCTCCATCAGCGGCGATGGCCTCGAGGGTATCCGCCAACTCGGGCTGTCGCAGAACCGCGCCGATACGGGGCTTGACCGCGCCGTAGATCCGGAGACCCTCCTCGTCCAGGCGCTCCAGACTCAGTGCCAGCAGCCTGGCGTTGGCGGGGTGCAGAGGGAACCCCTCACGGGCATGGGCAACCGCGGGGGAGAACACCTGGGCCAAGGACAGCAAACCGTGGCACCTGTGGGCCTCGGTCCAGCCAGCCAGGTTCCCCGGGATCACGCAGGATCGAGGTCCCCGCTCTCGGGTCTCGTGGGTAAACTGGTCCGGAGTCGCCTTCGCTGGAGCGGCGCCACTGAAGTTCAGTGTGCGCGCCTGAGCGGATGCCAGATGCAAGAGCAGGAATCCGACACCGCCGATGCCACTCATATAGGGTTCGACAACGTTGAGAGCCGCAGCGGTGGCGACAATAGCGTCCACGGCATTTCCACCCTGGCGCAGGATGTCTAGTCCCGCCTGGCTCGCCAGGGGATGGGCTGAGGCCACCACTCCGTGCATTCCGCCTACCGTGGGTCGGGTCTGTCCCCAGGCAATTTGATTACTCATGGTCTTGAAAAACCTTCTCAAATGATCACGCCGGTGAAGCGTTAAGGCATGCATCGAACACGTCGGAGAGAGTATCCTGCGGACGCAGGACTCGCAAGCGACGTCGACCCGAACTTTCGTAGGTATACGTGAGGACCTCAAAAAGGATCACACCAACCCTGATCATGATTAGCGTCGCATTCGCTGCCCCGACCCTTTTGGTAGGTGCAGTCGAAGCTACGAGTGTGACCAGGCTGAGACTTCGGACAGTTAGCTGTCCGATTCGGAGTCATCGCGACGGGTCAGGGAAGCCTGAAGCGCAAGCGAGGGGTTGGGCCAGGGTTGCTAAAGAGGATTATTGGAGAAGGAACCCAAGTTTCTACCCTGTGCGATCCGGCTCAGCCGGGGGCCGAGCTAAGCCGGAACCACAGCTTCCAGATACCTCGCAAACCCGCTTCCCCAAAGACAAACTGGATCAACTTGCCAGGCGTTTCCGTGGTCGCCTTGGCTTCTATGCCAAGGACCTGACCAGTGGAGCCGAGTATTCCCGGAGCGCGGACCAACGGTTTCCGCCGGCCAGCGTCTTCAAGCTAACGGTCATGGTCGAGCTCTATCGACAAGCCGCCGCGGGTCGCTTGCAGCTCCACAATAAGCGGCGTCTGCCTGACGACATTTCAACGCACGGCAGCGGCGTGTTGAAGAAGCGGGAGGGAGCCGTTGAGTTGTCGCTGCGCGAATACTGCCGATTGATGATGGTTCGCAGCGACAACATGGCCACCGACCTCTTGATACGCACAGTGGGCCTGGGCTCGGTCAACCGGTTCTTGGAGACGGCTGGATTCAAGAGCACGCGCGTGGCTATGGAAATCGGGCGATGGCATTACGCAGTCGTAGGGATGATGGACGTCCCGATTAATCGCCGCAACGACGAGCGCCAACTAGGGCAAATGCGCGCAGGGAAGTTCGACGATCAGGGTTTGGCGTATTCCGATTCACCGGAGAACAACGTCTGCGGACCGCGCGACATGGGAATACTGCTCGAAAGGCTCTACGTCGGCGAGCTCGCCAGCAGCTCAAAGACAGGCGAGATGCTGGGCATGATGCGGGCTTCACTGCATAAGCAGACGATTGCCAAGTACGTGAGGAGTGGTGTGGGTGTCGCCAACAAGTATGGCGGCAGCCGGCGGATCGCTGCCGACGTCGGAATCGTCGAGTTGCCGAACCGACCGATTGTCATCGCCGCCTTCGTACTCAGCGATGATCCCAAGGATTCATCGCGCCGGGAGATCCTGGCGCGCATGTCGCGGCTCGCCATCGCAGCCGTGGATCCCGGTGCCGTCACCGCTCTTCCAGGCCCTCTCGCCTCTGATCCAGCACCTTAGGGCTCGTGCAAAAATAACTTCGCATTCTGGCATCTCAGCTTCACACTATCTTCGGCCGCTCCTCAATCGCGAAATCCTCAACGTAGGCCTGGCTACGCCTGCGGTTTCGCTCAATCGTTCGCGACCAAATCTAATGTAAATCTGAGCCCCAACTCTGCGAAGTTATTCTTGCACGAACCCTTAATTGAACACTTCGCTCAGAGCTATCCCTTTTGCGTGACGACGAAGCTGCAGGGCCAGTTCCGCATTCTCTTGCTCCAGGTCGGCGATCCTGTCTTGAAGTTTCTGAACGACCGGCTCCATTTCTTCGGGAGTGAAACGCTGTCGGATGTGCTGAGGACAATTGACGTCCCAGGCCTCTACGTGGAAAAGCAGGACCCGCTGGGGTCGGCCTTTGTAATCGGAGTCAGCAAGCTGCCGCAGCAAGGTGGGGTCGTCTTCTACGAATTCAGCCGTTCCCCAGATCTTGATTCGCTGGCGATTGGGATAGTCGATCAAGAAGATGAATGCCTTGTCGTTCTCGGCGAGATTGCCCAGCGAAATGTACTGGGCGTTGCCAGCATAGTCGGCCATGGCGAGGGTGTGCTGGTCCAGCACTCGCAAAAGGCCCTTGGGGCCGCCCCGGTGTTGAATGTAGGGCTGTCCTTCTGCGTTGGCGGTGCCCAGATAGAAGGAATCCCGGTCTGCGATGAACTCTTCTAGCATGGGCGTAATTACGTTATTCCAGCTGTCCCGTTCTTCGACCTTGGCGTATGCAGAGCGGGAGCCTCTTGCCGCTTGGGCGGTTTTGACAGAGGGAGTGAAGGCGATGTCACTGGTGGGGACTGTCATGAGTCGTCTCCTTGTGTCCTGCAGTTTAGCGGGGGGCCGCCGATCACTGGATCGACGGCCCTCAGTGTTTCGTTCCAGATTGCGATTGTCTCACCCAGCGACGGCGGCCTCTCTTTCCGTCCTTGCAAGATTGCGGTCCAGAAAATCGCGCATCAATCTGGCGATGACTTCTCCGTCCTCCTCCAGGGCGAAGTGCCCGGTGTCGAGCAGGTGGAAATCAATGTTCTGGAGATCGCGCTTATAGGGTTCGGCGCCTTCACCGGGGAAGATGTAATCGTTCTTTCCCCAGGCAATCAGCGTCGGTGGCTGGTGGCGTCGAAAGTAGGCTTGCCACTCCGGATACAGCGGCGGGTTGGTTCCGTAGCTGTAGAAGAGCTCGATCTGGATGTCCTTGTTGCCGGGTCGATCCAACAGAAACTGGTCGTTGAACCAGTTGTCGGGAGCGATGGTCTCGACGTCGCGCACGCCATGTGTGTATTGCCACTTCGTGGCCTCGATCGTCAGCAGGGAGTCCCGAAGTACCTGCGCATTCTGCTCGGTTTTCTCCTCCCAGTACATTTTGATCGGGTTCCAGAATTCCCGAAGCCCCTCCTCATAGGCGTTGCCGTTCTGGATGATCAGTGACTCCACGCGTTCCGGATGTACCCTACGGGAGCACCGTAGTCCATCAGGTAGATGCTGTAGCGGTCGATCTCGAGCTTCTCCAAGAATCTCTCGACGACCAGGGCAAGGTTGTCGAACGAATACTCGAACTCGTCCAGACCCGGCATCGAGCTGGCTCCGTAGCCGGGATAGTCTGGAGCAACCAGGTGGAATCGATCTGCCAACTTCGGAATGAGGTTGCGGAACATATGCGATGAGGTCGGGAATCCGTGCAGCAGCAGGATGGTTGGTGCCGCAGTCGAGCCGGCTTCACGATAGAAGATGTCCAGCCCATCGATTTTGACGGATCGGTGCATGGCCTGTGGCTGTGCGGGGTTGAAAGTTTGCGACATGGGTCTCCTCCTTGGTTGAATTGATCTTTGTGCGCTCAAATCGGTTTGTTCGATCTCTCGATTGCGCATGATGACTGGCTGCTAGAGCAGGTTAGGGACCAAACGCGGTCCGATTCCTTCAAGCTACTGTTTAGATGGGACTTGTAGATGTTTCCAGTTCTTTCATATGGAAACGGTTTTTCGCAATATTAACGATATGTCGTAATTAAGAACGAAATATCGTTAGTATTGAGGGGTTGGAGAAAATCAGGGTGGAAGCAGGGGAGGAATGATTCGGGAAGAGGGGTCCATGGAAGAAGGGCAAGCTCAGAGTGTGGAAAGCCAGGTCGTAGCCGGTCCAATTGATCTGGAGCTGCTCCAATCAATTTCTCTGGCGGTGGCGCAGGCACGCGATGTTGAGACAGTTTTGAAAATGATCGTCAGTGGCCTGGTGGAGAAAGCGTCATGCACCCTGGCCCGCATCTGGCTGACCGCCCCTGGGGACATTTGTCAAAACTGTGCGCTGAGGGCCGAGTGCCCGGATCAGACGCAGTGTCTCCACCTGGTTGCCAGTAGGGCTAAGCCCACGAGCAAAACCAGTGGACTGGCCTGGTACCAGATGGATGGGGATTTTCAGCGCTTCCCCTTGAATGTCAGAATCATCGGCCGCATCGGTGCCACTGGGCGCTCCGAGCATCGCCTGGAGACCACGGGCGATCAGGAGTGGATTGGAAGGGATGATTGGATGCGCCGGGAGGCCATTCGTACCTTTGTCGGTCACCCTCTCCAGTTCCGTGGAGAGATTCTGGGGGTCCTAGGAGTCTTTACCAGAGAACAACTGGGTGCAGAAAAGGCCGCTTGGCTCCGCCTTTTTGCGGATCACGCTGCAACGGCGATCGCCAACGCTCGAGCGTTTGAAGAGATCGAACGTTTACAAGGCCAGCTGGAACTCGAAAACCAGTACCTTCGGGAAGAAGTCAAGATCGCCCATGGTTTCGGTGAGATTGTTGGGCAGAGCCAGGCGCTGAGAAAGGTTCTGGATCAGGTCGGGCTGGTTGGTCCGGCGGACTCAAGCGTGTTGATCTGCGGCGAATCGGGTACCGGGAAAGAGCTGATTGCCAGAGCCATTCATGACTGCAGCCGCAGGCGCGACCGCCCCATGATCACGGTCAACTGTGCCTCCGTTCCGCATGAGCTCTTCGAGAGCGAGTTTTTCGGTCACACCAAAGGGGCATTCACGGGAGCGATTCGGGACCGATCGGGTCGCTTTGAGCTGGCTGATGGAGGAACGCTCTTCCTCGACGAGGTTGGCGAGATACCGCTTGAATTGCAGGGCAAGCTTTTGCGCGTCCTTCAGGAAGGCACCTTCGAACGGATTGGAGAAGAACGCACCCGCACGGTCGATGTGAGAATTATCGCCGCCAGCAATCGTGACCTCAAACAAGAGGCCGAGAGCGGCCGTTTTCGACACGATCTGTACTACCGACTGAGTGTCTTCCCCATTGAAGTGGCGCCAGTACGGGAGCGGCTCGAGGACCTCCCCCTCCTGGCGGCTCATTTTCTGGAGCGAATTTGCGGGCGACTGGGTGTCGTCCAGCCAAAACTCCAACACCGACATATCGAGGCGTTGCAACGATATGAGTGGCCAGGCAACGTCCGAGAGCTTCAGAATGTTATCGAGAGAGCCGTCATCAGGTCTCAATCGGGAGCCCTTGAGTTCGACCTCGAGCAAGGAGGGTCGCTACAACAGAAATCTGTGTCGGTTGGAAGGACACCTTCAGCATCGAGCGAGGAGGTTCTGACCTACGATGAGCTCAAGCGTCGGGAGCGCGAGAACCTGCGCTTCGCACTCGAATCGACGTATTGGAAGATTTCCGGTCCAGCCGGCGCCGCCAGGCTTCTGGGAATCAAACCGACCACCCTGGCCTCCAAGATCAGGGCCCTGGGATTGCGCCGGGAATAGGACCCGTCCGATCCCACGGTTACCAGGAGATTACCGAAATGGAGCTTCGGAAGTATTTACTAATGTTCAGTCTAGTGGGATCAGGCCTTCCTCTCCTCGGAGCGCAAGACACGCTGCGGCTCGGTGTAGAGAAGCATCTCTTCCTGGATCGACGTTTGATCGAATCCAGCCAAGGTGTGCAGTTGGTTTTCAATCCGCCCGAGCAGCCCCGGGAGAATCTTATTCTGAAGGACAAACCCTGGGAACAGGGAAGGGTCGGAGGCTACGCTCACGTCCTGAAGGACGGTGAGATCTACCGGATGTACTACAACAGCTTTGATCGCTCCTACCAGGTCCGCTACCTCTGCCTGGCTGTTTCCAGCGATGGGGTTCACTGGACCAAGCCAGAGCTGGGCTTGATCGGGTACCAGGGAAACAAGAAGACGAATATCGTGGCGATTGACGCTTTCGGAAGCCCCTTCATCGACCCCTTCGACACGCCGGAGAGACGCTATAAGCTCTACAGCCGGGTTGGTAGGGCGCCAGGAGAACGTGATCAAATCACGGGAGGTCGGTCCACCTCTCCGGAAGTACAATGGCCCGCTTCCAAGGGAGCCGACCCCTCTGCGGTCTATCTTCTCTACTCGCATGACGGAGTGCGGTGGAAGCGCCATCCCGACCCCGTGATGCCTTACTACGTCGGGGCTCCTACGTCGGTTTTCTGGAGCGATTCCATCGAACGCTGGGCGATCTATCCACGCGCCTACCTGCCTCAGTCGAGGGTCCGAGTCTATGCTCGGACCACGGCCAGAAAATACGAACTGGCCAAGAGATTCGACCTGAAACCGAGTTCCCACCGAAAGCAGATGCAAGATTCAGGATCCAGTCTGGGGGGACTGATCGATGAGCTCCCGGTCGTAATGAAACCGGACAAGCAGGACCCGGATGGGATGCAGGTCTATACTTTCTACGGCTACAACTACCCCGCGGCAGAGGCCTATGTGGCCTTTCCCAGCATGTGGTATTCGCGGCGCCCCGACGACTTCGGTCGAGAGGATCCCGGAGCCGCCGATGCCCTAGAGATCCAGTTTGCCTACTCCCGGGATGGGATCGAATGGCAGCGACCCTTCCGGCAGCCGCTAGTCTCTTTGGGCACCCCAGGCTCAGGATTCGAGGGACAGATCTACGGAGCCGGCCTGGTGGAAAACGGCGAGCAGCTTTTCTTCTACTACAACGGGCTTCCCAGTGAGCATATGAGCCGAGACAAGTCGGTGGACTGGACTTGTATCACGGCACGGGCCATTTTCCGTCTGGACGGGTTCGTCTCGGCGGACGCCGCCTACTCCGGCGGCGAATTCACGACGCCTTTACTCACCTTCAGTGGCTCACAGCTCCGCTACAACGCCAAGACGGGGGGCGGCGGCTACATCCGAACGGAAATACTGGACGAGTCCGGCAAACCCATTCCGGGGTTCACCTTGGCGGAGTCAGATCGCATCAACGGCAACAATATCCATCACATCGTGTCCTGGAAGGGTAAGGATAAAGTGGGTGAAATCGCGGGAAGGAAGGTCCAACTTCGCCTGGTGATGCGCGATGTCAAACTCTACTCCCTGCAATTCCTGCTCTGAGAATTGAGGGCGGTCTCGCTGGATCGTTCGGGTCGTTCAGGGTTCTCCTTCGGCGTAGGTGATGGGCCCCCTGATGGGCTGCAGCGGCCCTGATTGGTGACAGGTTTCGCGGAATCGTGTAGGATCAAAGAAGACTCGTTAGATGCAAGGTTTTCGCATGAATCGACGTGAACTTCTGTCTCTCGTGGGCGCTGGTTTCGGCTCAGTGGGACTCTCAAGCCTGCTGGCGGCCACCTCGCGCAGTAACTCCCTTGCGGTACGTGCCCCCCACTTTCCTCCCCGTGCCAAGCACGTGATCTTTTTGTTTCTCAACGGCGGACTTTCCCAGGTGGATACGTTCGACCCGAAACCGATGCTCGATCGGCACGACGGCAGTCCACTGCCCGGCCCCAAGATCAAAACCGATCGGGCTTCCGGGAACTTGATGAGATCGCCTTTCCGGTTTCACCGCTGCGGCCAGAGCGGTCTCCAGGTATCAGAAATCTTTCCGCGGGTCGGCAAAGCCATCGACGACTTCTGTGTCATCCGATCCATGTACTCGGACAACGGAAATCACGAGCCTTCTCTGCTGTTGATGAGCTGTGGGCATCAGCTTGCAGGACACCCTTCCATGGGCTCCTGGATAACCTACGGACTGGGATCGGAGAACGAGAATCTTCCAGGTTTCGTGGTTCTGTGTCCCGGCAATCCGACGGTTGGGCCTCCCCTCTGGTCTTCGGGTTTTCTGCCCAACTCCCTTCAGGGAGCACACATCCACAACAACGAGACGGAACCGGAAAGACTGGTTCGGAACATTCGCAACGCGACTCTCGGTCCAGACGATCAGAAGAGACAGCTGGCGCTGCTCGATCGTTTGAACCGCTCCTACCTGGGGCAGCTGGGACACCAGCCGGCTCTGGAGTCGAGTATCGAGGCAATGGAGGTCGCCTTCCGAATGCAGACGGAAGCGCCTCGGGTTTTCGACATTGCCAGGGAGAAGGAGTCCGTCCGATCCCGGTACGGTGAGAGCGACTTCGGTCGAGGTTGTCTGATGGCCTTGCGGTTGGTGGAACACGGGGTACGCATGGTGCAGGTGTTCTATGGAGAATCCCAACCCTGGGACAGTCACGACGACATCATGGACCACGGTAGACTGGCTCGTCAGGCCGATGGCCCCATCGCCGCGCTAGTCGAGGACCTGAAATCGAGAGGCCTTTTCGATGAGACGCTGATCATCGTGGGGAGTGAGTTCGGTCGCACACCCATGATTCAGAATAGCGGTTTGGAGAAGATTGGAAAGGGCCGCGATCACAACGTCCCCGGCTATACGACGCTGTTGGCGGGAGGAGGGGTCCGCGGGGGACTGGCCTATGGCGCCACCGACGACTTCGGTTTCAAGGCAACCGAGAACCCAGTCCATCCCAACGATCTGCATGCTACTGTCCTGCACCTCCTGGGACTCGACCACAAGCGCCTGACTTACCGGCACAGTGGTCGAGACTTTCGTCTGACCGACGTGGGCGGCAAGGTCCTTCGGGAGATTCTGGCCTAGCAGCACCGAACGGTCTCATCCCTCCTATGGAGTTGGAGTTCGTCTGAACTTGAGATCTAGTGCTTTGGTCTGATGACCCTTCTGGACGTGCGTCCCAGCGAGCAGAAGGGCCGCGCAAGTCAGGAGCACCATACTACCCAGCCAGACCCAATAGCCGGGGCCCAACGCGCTCAGGTCCGGGCCTGCGGCGATCAGCTGAACGCTTAAGGCCATACTCGAAGCGGCCCCGCCCAGGCACGCCGCCTGCTGCCAACGCCGCTTCGCAGCGACAGTGACGGCAACCCAGTAGACTCCATTGGCCAGCCAGCCAACCCACAGCCAGGGAGTCTGGAGGCAAAAGATCAGTCCGTAAGTGAACGCTATGAAGCCGGATCCTCCGTAGCGCGCGTTGCTGACCGGGAGAGCGAATGAAACCAGGTAGAGTGCGACGCTCAACCAGAGCATCGGCTTCGCCACAGACAAGGGGTCGAACATCGGCTTCGCCTTAGCATCGGGGTTGGATATCAGGGTAGACATTTGAGCTCCTTTCTTTCGGTCTAGCAGCCTGTCGGACTTTCGAGGTCACACCGAACGGGCATCATTAGTGTATGGCGAATCGATTTAGAACAGTAGATCGAGAGACTCCTTATCTGTTTCCTCCTTCGGTGCAGGAATGGCTGCCGGAGACGCATCTGGCTCGCTTCGTGGTGGAGGTGGTGAGCAAGCTGGAGTTGAGGAAGTTGGAGGATTCCTACACGAAACGGGGATCGGAAGGATACCATCCGGCGGTGATGCTGGCGTTGTTGTTTTACGGGTATGCGACGGGGGTGTTTTCGAGTCGGAAGTTGGAGCAAGCCACCTACGATTCGGTGGCGTTTCGCTACCTCGCCGGCAACACGCATCCGGATCACGACACCATAGCCCATTTCCGAAAGCGGTTTTTGGAAGAGCTGAAGCCGCTGTTTGTGGAGATCTTGCTGCTGGCCCAGGCGATGGGATTTCTGAAGTTGGGCCGAGTGAGTTTGGATGGCACGAAGGTCAAAGCCAATGCCTCCAAGCACAGTGCGTTGAGCTGGGGGCACATCCAGAAACTGGAAGCGCGGCTGCGAGAAGAAGTGGACGAGTTGATGCAGCTGGCCGAGGAAGCGGATGGACGAGAAGAAACGGAAGGGATGGACATCCCGGCCGAGCTGGCGCGGCGGGAAGCACGGTTGAAAGCGATCGATCAAGCGAAGCAGAAGCTGGTCGAGCGGGCGGCCGAGCGGCAGGCGGCCGAGCACGCCGAATATGAAGGGAAGGTGGCCAAGCGGCAAGCCCAGAGGAAAAGGGGAAACAAACCGAAGGGTCGCGAACCCAAACCGCCCCGAGGAGGAATCCGAGACCAGGATCAGATCAATCTGACGGATGAAGATTCTCGGATCATGCCGGTCTCGGGCGGGGGATTTGAGCAATGCTACAACGCTCAGGCCCTGGTGGATAACGACAGTCTGTTGATTGTGGCCGTTCATGTCACGCCAAACGCCAATGACAAGAAAGAACTGAAACCGGCCCTGGCGGCGCTGCACGCATTGCCGGAGTCGTTGGGTCGGCCCCAGGAGCTGCTGGCCGACAACGGCTACTTCAGTGGTGCCAACGTGGAGCTTTGTAGCGAGCATGCGGTCCTTCCCTATATTGCGGTCGAGCGGGAAGCCCACCACTTGCCGCCGAACGAACGCTGGAAAGAACCGGAGCCACCCGGGGAAGACGCCGATGCGGTGGAGCAGATGAGATACCGGTTGAAGACCCCGGCGGGTCGAGCCATCTACGGGCAACGCAAAGCTGTCCCCGAGCCCGTCTTTGGGATCATCAAATCGGTGATGGGCTTTGCGCAGTTCTCTCTCCGAGGAGCGGAGGCGGCAGACGGGGAGTGGACTCTGGCCAGCATCGCCTGGAATCTGAAAAGAATGTACAACCTCGCCTGCCGCCAGCCGAAGCTGGCCCGTGCCACCCTCTGAAGAGGTGGGCCAGGTCGTTTCAGCGGCCAAATCACCGCCGCAGATCAGACGATTCATCGATTTCGTGCTTGGTCGTGCAAGACTTTGGATCAAACGTCAAATTTCAGAAGTGCCTGTGAGTCAAGTCCGACAGGCTGCTAGGGTTTTGCGACTCCGTCATGAGTCACTCAGAGTGTCTTCAAATACTCAATCAATGCTCGACGGTTCTCGTCGGTCTTGATCCTCGACCAGACCTCGTGACCTTGATTGCCGTGGCCGGTTCGATCGGTGTTGAACCAATTCCGATCGTCTCGGAACTTTCGAAGAAGTTCCGCTTCACCCAAGGGGATGAACTTCTCCGGAGAGAGCTTCTGCCCGACACGCTCACGGTCAAAATGCCGTGCCGCCACCACACTGAATATTTTCGGCCGTTCTGCTTCGGCCCCGAGGAGATGGTGGAGAGTGGGGACGCTACCATTGTGGAGGTACGGGAAGTTGGCCCAGACCCCTGTGAGGGGAGGAGCTGCATACCCTTCGCTCTTCTGCAGCGACCCATGATCAGCGAGTGGGCTCTCCCGGAATGCGTCCGTGAATCCCTTTGTAACGACCTCGAGTCGGACCCTATCCGTCCCCACGTCGACATGAACCCCCGTCCACTCAACGTTTCCGTCTTCGTCATACGTCCCATGGCAGGTGTGACAGCCCATCTGAGATGAATAGAAGAGTCTCTTCCCCTCGGCGGCGAGGGCCCTGTCGATGGAGTGGGGATATCTCGGCGGTCTCAGATGTTGGACAACTTCGTCGAACTGCTTCTTGATGCGAGGAAGCACGTGCCGTTCGATCTCATCGAAGGAGCGCCCCTTCTTTAGTTCCATGGTGGTTGACATGAGAGCGTACTGGCCCCGAAAGCTCCCATCCACGTACCAACGACCGAACGGCAACTTGGCTGCGGTATGCCAGAGAGGTGGAATCTTGGCGATATCGCGTGATCCGACTTCTTGTTCACTCGGAACGGCTCCGTTATGACTGCGCAGTCCCAGTTCCACGTGGGAAGCGGCGAAGGCAGTCGAGCGAGCCCGTGTCGGCGGCGCGATCACACCAAGATGCTGTCGACGCATGATCTCGTTGGCCGAGACCGCCATCTCGTAGTCAAAAGAGGATCGCGAGAGCCCGAATCGACCGGTCCGCGAGGTCAATATCCTCAGCGCGTCAGTAATGGCCTTTTCGTCGAACACCTTGCTCCCAGCCCCCAGGTAGACAACGCCATCGATCTCAGCCGAGTGGCACACCAGACAGTTGACTGTCCAGCCGAGCGGCTTGCCCGGTTCGGTCTGCGGAGCCATCCCGTAGGCTTTTACAGCACGATTCTCCGGCCAAAGAGCCATTCCGATCCTGTTGCTGACAATGTTGTCGGTGTCTCCAGTCACCACCTGCGTCACTCGATTTCGTTCGAATAACGACTGGGGCAGCCAGGTTGAGTTGTCATAGGTCTCGTACATGAATTCAAACAGTGCCAGGCGGCGTTCCTCCTCGGAGCGCGGATCTTCCGGGTTCCAGCGATACACGAGGTTGGCGGTATCTGCTGAGAAGGTCTCAAGCATCTCCTCGCGAGCGATGGGCTCTGAAGCAGCTGGTCGGAGGAATTCAACAGAGGCAAGGAGGGCGAAGGCAGCGGATGCGAATAGCAGGACAAGAGCTTTGTAGTTCTTCATTTGCCCCGGCTAGTTAGCAGTTCTTGTGCCATCGCGGATCGAAAGTATCTATCCTGTTCATTTAACACCGCTTAAGGAAAACTGAATGATTCGGAGACAGAGTGAGAGCGCGTCCCATCTGGACATTAGATGCTTATCTATGTACATTTTATGTTCAGGAGGGATCAGAGATGACTTTTCTCAACCGGAAGGAACGAGCTTTTCTGGGTGCGGTCTCGGATCTGGCTCATTGCAATCCATTTTTGCCGGAGCGTATTGATCTGGAGCGAGAGGTACTCGGTCCGGAGTTTCTAGAAGGTGAGCCAGTCTGGAGCATGCAGGTCGATGATCCAAAGAAGCCACGGGCGAACTCCTGGAGGGTCCATGAGCACGTCGAGTCAGTGGCCGCCCGGCTGCGACAGCGACTCTTGAAAGGGGTCACCCCTGGCCAGGAAGACTGGCTCCTTTATCAGAACGCCGTCCTCTATCTACTCTTCTACCGCTATACTCATAGCTTCTTCGAGGCCACTTTTCCCGCTTCGGGCAAGAAGCGGACAAGTCGGGGCCGATGGGCCTTCTACGCTTCCTTCTTGGGGGACTGGGATCACTATCTCAAGCTTCCGGGAGTGCCCGCCCCGGGTAAGCGCGAGGCGAGCTACACGTTCGCCGGTTTCTTCCAGATTCATCGCGCCTTCTACCATATCTTCGAGCATATCATCGGGAGCTCGCTCTCTGCCGCCCGACTGAGGGCGGCGGTTTGGCAATCCATCTTCACCCATGACATGAGGCGCTATCGCCGCTTCTTCTATGACCGCATGGGAGATTTTGCCACCTTGATTACGGGTCCTTCGGGCACCGGAAAAGAACTGGTGGCCCGTGCTATCGCCTTGTCGCGTTACATCCCATTTGACCAGCGAAGTCGAACCTTCGGAAATGATTTGCAGGACTCCTTTCATCCCATCAATCTGGCGGCGCTATCGCCCACTCTGATCGAGTCGGAGCTCTTCGGGCATCGCCGCGGGGCCTTCACCGGTGCCCTGCAGGACCGGCGAGGTTGGTTGGAGCTCTGCCCACCACAGGGCTCGGTCTTCCTGGACGAGATCGGAGACCTGGACCCGTCCGTCCAGGTCAAACTTCTTCGGGTGATCGAGACTCGGACCTTTCAGCCTGTGGGTGGGACAGATGATCGCCCCTTTCAGGGAAAGCTGATCGCGGCAACCAATCGGGATCTATCTGAGGCGATTCAGGAAGGGGGATTTCGCGAAGATCTCTATTATCGTCTCTGCTCTGATTTGATCGTCATGCCATCTCTCCACGAGCAGCTCAGAGAATCTCCCGATGTCCTGGGCGAGCTGGTCCTGTTCATGGCAAAGCGGGTCGCCGGTTCTGAAGCGGAGGGTCTTGCCGGAGAGGCGGCAGCATGGATTCGCACAAATCTAGGCCCGGATTATCGCTGGCCCGGAAACTACCGGGAACTGGAGCAGTGCGTGCGCAACCTGGTCGTGCGGCATCAGTACCGACCTGTGAGGTCAAAGCCGCTGGGGAATCGCGAGCGGTTCCTGCACGACGTTAACCGAGGCAACCTCAGCGCCGACGAACTGCTTCGGAACTACTGCACCCTGGTTTTTGCGGAAACGGGTAGCTACGTTGAGACCGCCCGGCGCCTTGACCTGGATCGTCGCACAGTCAAGAGCAAGGTGGACATGGAGCTCGTCGCTAAGTTCGCCGCTGCCGTGCCCGGTCGCTGACGCCCCGTCTCTACACGGCGTAGCGACGAACCACGTCTTCAAGGATTTCAATGCCCAGACCAGGTCCCTTGGGAACATCCACGAAGCCTTCCCTCACCTGAATCGGTTCACTCACGATTTCATCGCGGAAGGGGTTTTCGGTGACGTCCAGTTCCAGCATGGGCGTCTCAGTAGTGCGTGACCAGGAGGTATTTGGAAGCACGGAAAGGAGGTGGATTGTAGCGGTGTTTACGATGGCCCCTGCCCAGCAGTGAGGGGCGCAGGAAGCGCCCCAAAGGCGCGCCAGTTCCGCAACGAACAGACATTCCGCGAAACCGCCACATAGGCAAATGTCGGGCTGGACGATGTTCATTGCCCGTCGCTGAAGCACTTCCTGAAAGGCTATCCGTGAATCGAGGACCTCTCCTGCAGCAAGGGCGATATCCAGCTTGCTGGTCAGGGTTTCATAGCCAATATACCCGGGCTGGGGGAGCGGTTCTTCAAACCAGTAGAAGCCCAGTCTCTCGAGTTCCTTGCCCATCTGGAGTGCAGCGGACAGGGTATAGGCACCGTTCCCATCGGCCATCAGCTTGATGTCGGGCCCCACGGCATCACGCACCGCAGTGGCGGCGGCGAGATCTTGAGCCATCGGATTGCCTCCAATCCTCATCTTGAGGGCGAGCAAGCCTCGGTCGACAAATCCGAGAGCATCTTCCGGGTAGTGATCCACAGGGTCGAGTCCTTCGGTATAGTTCAATGACGAACCGTAGGCAGGGACCCTTTCCCGTAAACGTCCTCCGTAGAGTTCTGCTATGGGAAGGTTCAGAGCCTTGCCCCGCAGGTCGTTGAGGGCGATATCGATCGCTCCGACAGCCCAACCATCTCCAAAGTTGTGCCCCCAGAGTTGCTGCCAGATTTCCCTGTGCCGGAGTGGATCGCGCCCAATCAGTAGGGGTCCGAGCTGTTCTTCGATCAGAGCCCGAACACCTGCCCGTGCACCTGTCTCGCCCCAGCCAACAATCCCCTCGTCAGTGCTGATCTTGACCAATACTGCCTCTCTGAAGGGGTAGAGAAGCGTGGAGGGCCCAATCGCCCTCGGCAGTCTGTGCCTGAGGAAGTAGGTTTCCACGGCCCTGATCTTCATTCGCGTTCCCCCCTTGCGCACGCTTGCTTCGTGCGGGTCACGGGGAATTATAGCGGGAGTTTCGCCACTTCAGCTACAGTGGCGTCATCAACTGGTGTGATGAGTCGGATTGGCTCGTGGGTCGGCATTGGGTTAGAGTTTCGCAGGGAGGAAGAAGTGGCCAGAAACTCCGAGAAGCTAGAGACAAGGGTCATCCATTCAGGGGAACTCAAGCCGCGCATCGAAGGTGCGGTGAATATGCCGATCTTTCAGTCGGCAACGTTCGAGTACGGGGGCGAGGAGGCCTATGAGGATGTTCGCTACGTTCGATTGAACAATACCCCCAACCATCTGGTGCTTCACCGTAAGCTCGCAAACCTCGAAGGCGGTGACGCTGCGGTGGTCACCTCTAGCGGAATGGCTGCTATTACGACTGCCCTGCTCACCGTTCTGTCCAGCGGGGATCACCTGCTTCTGCTGGAAGGACTGTACGGGGGAAGCCACAGCTTCATCACGGAAGACCTCGAGCGGTTCGGTATCAGCCATGATTTCATCGACGGTGATCGAGCTGGCTCCTGGGAATCCAAACTGAGGCCAAACACGCGCGCGGTCTACGCAGAGTCGATTACTAACCCTTTGATTCAAGTGCCTGACCTCCGGGCGATCGTGGATCTTGCGCGGCGCAAGGGGCTGATCTCGATTGTCGACAACACCTTTTGTACGCCGGTGAATTTCCGGCCTCTCGAACTGGGTTTCGATCTCTGCGTTCACAGCGGCACCAAATACCTGAACGGTCACTCTGACGTTGCGGCGGGAGCGGTAGTGGGAAGTGCGGAGCTGATCGAACGAGTCAAACGTCAACTCGGGCACCTTGGAGGGACGCTCGATCCTCACGCCTGCTTTTTGCTTCATCGAGGGCTCAAGACCTTGGTCTTGAGGCTCAATCATCAGAATCGAAGCGCCCTTGAAGTTGCTCGTTTTCTAGAGAGCCATGGGGCGGTCGCAAGGGTCAACCACCCGGGGCTGCAAAGCCACCCGCAGCACGAGCGGGCCCAGAATCTTTTCTCCGGCTTCGGTGGAATGTTGAGCTTCGAACCCAAAGGTGGCGTCGAGGCCTCGAATGCGTTTCTACAAAAACTAGAGCTCCCCCTGATTGCTCCCAGCCTGGGAGGCGTTGAAACTCTCGTTACCCTTCCCTCAACAACTACTCATGTGGGGATCGCCCGGGAAGAACGCATACGATTGGGGATTTCCGACTCCTTGATCCGAGTTTCCATCGGCATCGAGGCAACAGAGGACATCATCAACGACTTTTGTCAGGCGCTCGAATCTTGATTCGGTTTCTGGTGGCCGCTAGATTGGGCCTTTGGCAGACCTGTCTCTACCGTTCCGAAGGCACCGGCAGGGGCACGACCCACACCGGAAGCATCGGCCTGGCCCGCTGGAAGTTGGATCGCTTCGTATCCGTGGACGGCCCCGGCGAGGATGGAACCCTGACCACAATTCCAATCCTCTTTTCCGGTGACCGGTTGGAGATCAACGCCACAACGCGAGAGCGAGGCCACATCACCGTTGAGGTGTTGGACGCGGCCGAAAGACCCCTGGAGGGCTGGGGTCGCTCGAGTGCGTTCAGCGGAGATAGCCTTAGGGCGACCCTGAACTGGCCTCACCAGAAGCAGCTCTCAGAGCTCCAGGGGAAACCTATCAGTCTCCGTTTTCGACTCGAGAGCGCCCAGCTTTTTTCCTTTGCCTTTCGAAGCTCTTAAGGCTCGTGTAACGGCCTCGAGAGCGCGACTGTAAAATCTCCACCTTCGTCTGCCTACATCTCTGTAAGTATTACAGCCAACTGTCTGATTGAAATCGGGCTGAGAGTTCTATCTCAGCCTTCATAAACCCTTACCCAGACTGTATTTAGTCCGTTTCTACGACGAGCCGACAAGGTTTGGCATGGATGTTGCTACAGCATCTGAGAGAGATGGTGGGAGTTAGAGAGAACTTAGTGTCCGTAGCCGGGTTAGGTGCGCGTTTCTGGAACGCCCGCGTAGTGACGGAGGCAACCTGTTTGCCACGGCCCCGCAGGGTGCCGGTCAACCGCCCAGGGTTCTGCTTAGCAGGCAAGGAAGCTGTTGAGGACGGGGACCCGGAGAGCGGGTTTACAACTCCCCAGTTTCTTCTGGTATTTGTTGCTGTGCTTCCCGGGCTCTTTCAGGACCGCGTCCTGGCTCTTCTCGGTATTCAACCGGGTCCAGCTCTTGATCAGACCCTAGACTACCTGCCCCAGATCGTCTGTCTTGCCCTCCTTGTAGTGGTGGCATGGATCCTCGCCACTTTCGTCCGCTTCGTTTTCAAGCGAGCCATGGGTACGACCGAGACTGGGAAGGAAGACACCAAAGTCGAGTCAGGGGCGATCCTCCCACTTCCCGATTCATTGCCTAACGTGCTGTTCTGGACGGTCTTTGTACTGTTCCTTCCTATAGTTTTGGTTTCCCTGGGAGACAAGCAGCTCGAAGAAGTAGAGAACAGGCTTTTCGAGCTTTCACCCATCGTGTCGACAGGCATCGTTATTCTAGTCTTCTTCTGGTTGGTGCTGAGATTTGTTCAGCGGATTCTGACCAGTGGTGGGCGTGCCTCCAATCGCAACAGTGTCGCCGAGTCCGAACCAGGAAAAGAACATCGAGGAGAGCCTGGATGATGGTTAGAAATGGACGGGCCTTGCTTGGTGTGTCCCCAGTTTTGAAGGGAAGACCAGGAGTCAGATCCGGACAGGAACCTCAAAAAGTCTTGAAAGTTCCCCCTACCGTCATCAATAATGCTACCAACTCTCTCATCCGATAACAGTACTGAGGGAATTAGAGGATTCGATGGGAATATTCCTAGGAGACGGTGAAACCGATGAGTCAGCGAGGTAGCCAAAATAGTTCCCCGGGCAAGGACGTCGAAAGTGCGAGCGTCGAAAGTCAAGGATCTGCTTTGGGAAACGCCGGCAGCGTGGACCAGATCAGAGACATTATCTTCGGCCGCGAGATGCACGAGTATGAGGAGAGATTCGTCCATCTCCAGGAGCGGCTGGCGAGGGAAGCCGAACAACTGAGGAAAGACTTTCTAAAGCAGCTTGGATCGCTCACAGCGACGCTGAAGAGCGAAGTCAAGTCCCTCACCGACCAGATCAAAGCTGAGGCGACGCAGCGGAAGGAAACGGCTGCAGGGATCGCAAACGACCTCACGAAAACGAATCGCACGTTCGAAAAGCGCGTCTCGGATCTGGACCAGCGGTTCGAAGGGAACCTGGCCGATCTCCGCCAGGGACTCGGCGACAAGTAGAAGGATCTGGCTAACGAGATTCGCAAGACTAACAAAGAGCTTGCGGCGGCGATCGAGACGCAGTTGCAGGAACTCCGGGCGAGCAAGACCGACCGGGTTGCCTTGTCCGCTCTTTTGGCCGAAGTAGCGGGCCGGCTGAAGGATGAGGAGGCTGAAGATTCTTGATCCTTTCTTTTCTGACCGTCTCTTCAGGTCACGAGTCTGGGGCGTGAACCTATCACCTTTCTTAACAGACTAGGAGTCGGGATACCGCTCCGCTGAGAGATCTCCCTATGGCAGAGCCTTCGGATCGTCATAGTCGCGTCTCCGAAAGGCAGTCCTCTTCCCAAGATAGCCTTTCCGAGTTACGCGATCTCCTCTTGCGCCCTGAGAAAGATCATCTCAGGACGCTGCAAGAACGGCTGGATGATCTACAGGCCCGGGCACGGGAGATGAGCCGGGTTCTGCCCTGGGCCATCTCACTGCGGCCACAAGACGACAAGGAACTCCCGAACGCTCTCCTTCCCGCGGTTGAAGAGGCGATCCAGACTTCGGTGAGGAGGAATCCCGTTGCCCTGGCCGTTGCCCTCTACCCGGTCTTGGGTCCGAGCATCCGAAAATCACTGGCCAACTGGCTGCAGGGTCTCATTCAGTCATTCAATCAGACCTTGGAGCGGAGTCTTTCGATCCGTGGGTTGCAGTGGCGTCTGCAGGCTTGGCGCACGGGAAAGCCGTTTGCAGAGGTAGTTCTGTTACATACGCCGCGCTACCGTGTAGAGCAGGTCTTTCTCATACACAAGGACAGTGGCCTGATCTTGCAGCATATTGTGGCGCCGACGATCGCGGCCCAGGATCCAGACCTTGTCTCCGGCATGCTTACTGCCATCCAGGATTTCGTCAAGGATTCCTTCCGCGGCCAGAAGGGCGATGAGCTGGATGCCTTGACCGTAGCCGAGCTCAGTGTTTGGATCGAACGGGGACCCGAGGCCGTTTTGGCGGTTGTGATTCGAGGCAATGCGCCCTCTGAAATGAGACCGAAGCTTCAGGAGGTGCTGGAACAAATCCATACCGAGAAGAGAGAAGAGCTTCGATCCTTTGGCGGAGATGCTGCCCCCTTCGAAGCGATCAGACCTTCTCTGGAAGCCTGTTTCGAGACGGAGTACCTGTCTGAGTCCGCTCGGTCGGACCGGGGACGCTGGGGAAAGGCGGCTATAGTGCTGTTGCTGGTCCTGGCTGCCTTGGCCGCGTGGCTGTTTACTTCGGCTAGAGATCAGCGGCGCTGGACAGATTACCTGAGCCTGCTTGGCAGTGAGCCAGGCATTGTGGTGACCGGAAGCGAGGAGCGCGGGGGAAAGTATCATGTTTTCGGTCTTCGTGACCCCCTCGCTCGAGATCCGTCCTCGTTCTTGGAGGAAGCCGGTGTCGATGCGTCGCTCGTGATCAGTCGATGGGAGCCCTACTACGCTCTGGATCCGAAATTCCTGGAGGTGAGGGCCAGGAAAATACTACAGCCTCCTGAGACGGTCCAGTTGAGGGTTGAGGGGGAGACTCTCCATACCACCGGATTCGCCTCACATCAATGGGTGATGGAGTCCCGGCGGCGCGCCTTTGGCATATCAGGAATTGCCGAGTTTCAATCCGATGTCAGGGACATCGATCTGAGTCAGTTGGGGCCAATGAGCGAAATCATTGAGGAGCTCACGCTGGCTTTTCCCTTCGGGACACCGGACCTCGGTCCAGGAGAGGCAAAGATGGCGCAGAGCCTGGCCGGGCAGGTCAAAGAGCTGATCCACCTAGCAGGAAGGGCGGAGAGAACCGTTCAAATAGAGATCAGAGGACACACAGACAACGAGGGGACAGCCGAGACCAACCAGTTGGTCAGCCGTATGCGAGCTCAGAGTGTCCTTCGCCTGCTGGTCGCAGAAGGGGTCGAGCCCAAGTTGCTCCGAACGACCGGAGTAGGTTTTGCGGAACCGCTGACGACCAACCCGAGCAGAGAGGAGAGAGGGCGTAACCGGAGAGTCTCGTTCCACGTTACCCTGGAAGACAAACCCTGACTGTGTGTTTCCATGATTCAGAAGAAGATCTGCATGGTGGGTGCCTTCGCGGTGGGCAAAACGAGCCTGGTGCAGCGCTTCGTTCACAGCATCTTCTCCGAGAAGTACAAGACCACGGTGGGCGTCAAGATCGACAAGAAGGTCATGACTGTGAATCGCCAGGATCTGACCTTGATCTTGTGGGATCTGCACGGTGAGGATGAGTTTCAAGAGCTTCAGCGCTCGTACCTGCGAGGTACCTCTGGGTATTTCCTGGTCGCCGATGGCACCCGCCCCTTCACGCTCGACCGAGCGCGGCATCTTCAGCAGGTGGTCGAGGAAACAATCGGAGCGGTGCCCTTCGTCCTTCTATTGAACAAATCGGACCTGGAACCTGAATGGAGCTTGGAGGATACCGACGTCAATGAGCTTTCCAGTCAGGGATGGCCTCTGCAGAAAACCAGCGCCAAGAGCGGAATGGGTGTAGAGGAAGCATTCGCCAGGTTGGGGTCAGACATGCTGTTGGAGAGAAATGACCGAGATTCCTCCTCCAGTAGTTGAGTTCGGGCAGTTTCTGGCCCTGCGTAACCGGTCTCCAGCTTACTTTCTGATCGATGAGGACGGCCTCCTGGTCGAACATGGGGGCGAGTTTCAAGGGTACGGATTCAACGCTCTGGAGCGAGGCCAGAAAGCGGATGCGCAGCTGCTCTTCTTGACCGGACTCCTGCCACCCACTCCCTCACCATTCTTCCTTCCGAACCTCGAAATAGCTTCCGGTGTCCACGTCGATCTCCACATCTTCGCTGGCGAGGAAAGTCACTGGGTGCTTCTCTTGGACGCGGCCTCCGAGGCGCGCCGACAACAGCAGCTGAGTCAGGCGCAAAATGAGCTGCTGCTGCTGCGGGAGGCGAGGCACCGCGAGGACAGGGCGGCCGGCATCCTGAAGAATCTTCTGAGCGTTCTGGGAATCGTCGTTCTGGAACGCTGCGATCGAGGCAGCTACAGACTTGCGGGAACCAAGCCCCCCTGGTACGGCGACTTGGCGTTTCCTGAACCGACTCCCCAAGGGAAGATCACCCTGGACAGCAGTGTGCCCTTTCTGGAGAATTTCCTGGTTGACGCAGAGCAATTCTGGGCTACCCACGGTTCCGGTCATTTGAAGTCAGGTCCCTGGACCGAGGCCTCGGGAGGCGACGAGGACTATAACCTTGAAGCTACTGCATTGTCTGTAGGAGACCTCAAGGTTTTGCTAATCGACTCTCTGGGCCCCGCCTACGAGGAACGCCAGTCCTTTCTGCAGAAGGCCCGTCGGACCAGCCTCGACTATCAGCGTCTCCTGCAGGAAACTCAGAGCAAGGAAATTCTGCTGCATTGCATCGTCCATGATCTGAGGGGTCCACTGACCGGAATTAGGGCTAGCCTTGACCTTCTGGGGCGGGAACCTCTGGCTGAACGAGCGCAGCCGCGCCTTAACATCGCGATGGAGGCATCATCCAAGCTGGAGGGACTCATAGGAGACATTCTGGACATCTTTGGTGCCGAAGTGGCGTCTCTGGCCAGGTTTGGACTAGATGATGGCCGAAGACCCGATGTGGCGGTTGTCATCAAGGAAGTGGTCAACATGATGGGTTCGGTGGCATCCAGGGAGGATGTTAAACTGGGACTCGATCCTGAAGGTGATTGGGAGCAGGCATACAACGCCCTTGCAGAGGAATCGAGATTGGAAAGAGTCCTTTTCAATCTCTTGGAGAATGCTCTGCGTCACGCTCCTAGTGGATCCATGGTGACAGTTGGTCTCAAAAGGGAGCACGGATCTTGTCTGGTAAGTGTTGAAGACGAGGGTGACGGACTGCCACCGGAGCTGGCCGCAACCTTTTTCCAAAAGTTCTCGAGTGGAGCTCGCAAAGGTAAAGCCGGCTTGGGATTATACTTCTGCAAGCTGGTCGTCGAGAGCTGGGGGGGAGCCATCGGTTTCTCGAACCGTCCCCAGGGCGGAGCCCGCTTTTGGGTCCGACTCCTTGGCAGCAATGACACCCAGTAGATCCGGGATATCAATCTATGCAGGGCGCCCAAGAGGAACCGGAATCGACTTTCGCGGTGCTGGTGGCAGACGATGACTGGAGTGTGCGCTCCGTCTTGGCCGACAGTCTGAAGGACGAGGGGTTCCGGGTTGTGGTCGCCCGAAACGGAAAGGAAGTCATCAGTCAGCTGTCTGAGGATGTCGCTGTGGCGCTGCTCGATCTCAAGATGCCGGAGCCCGATGGGATCCAGTGTCTGGAGTACATCAAGAAAGAACAGCCGGACACAGAGTGCATCATGATTACCGCCAGCGTCGACGTCGGAAGTGCCGTCCAGGCCATGAAGAATGGTGCCTTCGAGTATCTGACCAAACCAGTCCACGTCGATGAACTGGTAGCTCTCGTTCATCGCGCCTCAAACGCCTCCAACTTGCGGAGAGAAAACCGGCAGTTGCGTCAGGCCATCAGTCTGCCACGGTCTCGGACTGCCTTTGTGGGTCAGTCTGCGGCTGCGCGGCGTGTCCTCGATTTGATCCAAAAGGTTGCGGAGCTGGACTCGACCGTTCTGATCACAGGCGAGAGCGGCGTCGGGAAGGGTCTGGTGGCCCGCATGATACATGATTCGGGGCCGCGGCGAGACCTTCCCCTGGTCACCGTAAGCTGCACCGCCCTGCCCCGAGAGCTGGTTGAAGCGGAGCTATTTGGCCACGAAAAGGGAGCCTTTACGGGAGCCTACGAAAAGCGGCCAGGCAAAGTGGAAATGGCAAACGGGGGGACCCTCCTCCTGGACGAAGTCGGTGACATGCCTCTGGATCTGCAGCCGAAGCTGTTGACGGTTCTCCAGGATCGAGTGTTCCAGCGCATCGGCAGCAACAAAAATATCCCTGTAGATGTCCGAGTCATAGCGGCGACTCACCGTAATCTTGGGGAGCTCTGCCAGGAGAAGCGTTTTCGAGAAGACCTCTACTTCAGGCTGGACGTTTTACCCATTCACATTGCTGCCCTTCGTGAAAGGCGAGAGGACATCCAGCTGCTCGTTGACTATCTGCTAGGAGAGATCTCGAATCGTCGGGGCCGTGTCACCCCAGGAATCACGAACGCCGCGATGGATCGATTGAAGAGCTTTCACTGGCCAGGCAACATACGCCAGCTGGAAAACGTATTGGAACGGGTGACCGCTTTCACCGATAGTTCGGAGATCGGTCCGAAGGATCTACCTGCCGAGATACGAGAGGGCGCTTGCGGCACGGCAAGAGTTGAATCACTCGCGGGAGTGCCCCTGCTCGAGCTGGAAAGAGCGGCGGTCGCGCAGACGCTTGAATTGTGCGAAGGAAACAGGGCTGAGGCTGCTCGACGTCTCGGTGTGAGCGAGAAAACGATCTACAACATGCTGAAACGCCATGGACTTTCCTGAAGCTGCGCTGCTGTTCGTGGCTATTTCGGGTCAGCGTTAGAGTTCCTTCGGATCGATCACGACGTGTTTGATGCTTCGCCGCTTCCAGGTGTAGGTGACGTGAACTAGACCGTCGCTCGTTTGGATTACTGCCGGGTAGGAATACTCTCCCGGCTGATCCTCCAGCGTGAGGACCCTGTTCCATTTCTGCCCATCCTTGGAGAGGGCAACGTTTAGCGGTGATCTGCCCTGGGTGGTGTGGTTATAGACAAGGAAGTGACGTTTATCCGTCAGCGTCACGGCGTCGGTTCCAGCGTTGGGGTTTGGCAAGTCGGTCAACGTCATTTCGCCCCAGGTATTCCCCTCGTCACTCGACCATGACTGCCAGATCCGGCCCTGCCGGCTTCGGCCGAGCGCCTGTAGCTTTCCCCCGGGATGCGTCAGGATGCTCGGTTGAATAGCACTGATAGCGACTCCATCGTTGATGGCCTGAGTACTTGACCAGGTGCTGCCCAGATCCGAAGTTCTCTCGAAATGGACCCGCCATCCCTCGTGTTCCGTGCTGGAGCCACAGAGGACGGTTCCATCTGCCAGTTGGATCGGCTTGTTTTTGACCGGGCCGATGCCAGCGGCCGGTAGTCTTATCCGGTTTTCCCAGGTCTTCCCTCCGTCTTCAGAGATCATCATCTCGCCCCGCCACTCTTGGGGGTTGGGACCCACCTTGAAGAAAAGCATCAAGGGCCCAGCCCTGGGTTGGAACAGGACCGGATTCCAACAGGGATAACGCCGCGAGGAATCGCTTTTCGGCCTGTCTTGAACGCCGTTGGCGACCTCAATTGGTGTCGTCCAGCGACCACCGATCCGGCGAGCAACCCAAATGCCGACGTCAGGATGTTTTTCACGCGTTCCGCCAAACCAGGCTGCTATTAGACCCCCACTGCCCTCGGCGAGGGTCGAGGCGTGGCATTGAGCTGTGGGACGCGCTTCGAGGGCGTAGATCAAGCTGCCTTCCAAATACCCGTCTTGCCCGCGTATCGATTCAGCGTGCAGATTCCCTACACCGGCCGAGAGGAATAAGCCCAGGGATATCAGGAGGGTTCGTTGGATTGTGCTGCCTGGCTTCGCTCCGCGCTTTCCATTGCGGCGGTAGCGGTACCGTTCTTCGCGCATATCTTAAGGGTACTCCAGTGCTTGATGTTTGTCGCAGCTGAACAGGAAACTACCAGGGTTCAGCGTGGCGGCGGTCGCCAGGCCACCGTCCCGAGCCAAAGGCTCGAAAGAAGACTTCGGCCTGGTGACCAAAGCTACACCCCACCGGGCTCAACTTCGGAGGGAGGACGGTCCAGAAAGGGGCGATGGCTACTTTGTCTGGAGGCCCAGGTTTCTCCACCAACGGAACTCGAGCCCTCGCTCATTGACGGCAGCGATGTCGGGCCATCCGTCCCCGTTCAGGTCTGGGGTGATCACCTGCACTGCCTTGATCCAACGTTTTCTCAAGGGATGTTTTTGCCAACGATCACCTAGATTTTCGTACCAGGCGATCTGTCCCCGATTCCCGAATCCGGTAGCTATGACCTCCAGGTCACCATCTCGATCGAGATCGGCGGAGACTACCTCGAACCCCTCCCAGAAACCTTCGTCGATGATGTGCTTTAGCCAGCGTTCTCCCTGCCCAGGGCTCCCGATGTTCTCGTACCAAACGACCTGATGGTTGCTGGGGTGCTCGCCGGCACCTAGTCCTCCCGTCATGAGGACGTCGATGTCCTCGTCGTGATCCATATCAGCCAGGGAACCATGCATGGGGCGACCCCCGGAGTCTATGACGTGTCGTTTCCAGGGCCCTGCAGTCGGATTTCCACTGTTTTCGTACCAGAGCACCAGGCCCGCCACTCGTGCGGTGCCCAGTAGATCCGGATGGCCGTCACGGTTGAAGTCACCGGCCAGGATGGCCCGCGTCTCGTCCAGGCCCTCGTCCACGACGTAGGAAGGCCACTCTTCGTCTGTCGGAGAGCCGGGATGACGGTACCAGATAAAGTTGTTCCCGAGCCGCCAGCCGGAGGCCGCCACGTCCAGGTGTCCATCCCTGTCCAGGTCGACCACTGCGACATCGTAGGCCCCGAGCAGTCCGCTGTTGCTGATCGGGTGTCGCTTCCACGACTCCAGTTTCCTGGGATCACCCGCATTCTCGATCCAGAAGACATCTCCGAAGAAGTTGTCGATCCCCACCAGGTCGGGACGGCCGTCCCTATTCATGTCTGTCAACTGGTGGCGCTCGAAACGCCCATGCCAATCGGTCTTGGCGATCCAGTGACGCTGAAACCTACCGCTGTCGTCGTTTTCGAACCAATAGATATCATTGTGCTTGCGAGAGCCCGCAGTTGTGCAGTCTGAGCTGCTCATGTCCAGGTCTCCATCCCCGTCTAGATCAGCCGCCGCGGTTCCGTAAGCGTAGGTGTAGTCGTTGGAAATCAGATGTTCCTGAAACTTTAGATTCTGCCCCGAGAGGGGAACAGGTGCGAGAAGAGTTAGCCAAACTAGAGCCGGAAGTAAGATCTTGGCCATCAGTATCCTCCATTCTTTTTCAACATCGCCCTCGTGACTTCGATTGGGGGGCGCCCTCCTCGCAGTGCCGTTCTTCTAACGGGTCAACAGTGCCGTCAGGGCCGAGGCAACTCTTTCCGATGCATGCCCATCGGAGACCCCACACTCCTGTTGGCGTGTGCGCTCGCGGCCGGCGGTGTCTAACTGTGGGTCGAGAAGATAGCGGGTTAGCGCAGCTTCGAGTTCAGCAAACGATCGTGTTACACGCACGCCGCCAAGCTTCACGAATTTCGCCATATGAGGGTAGTCCAACGCACGCCGAATCGACTGCCACCAAGGCAATTCCTGATCCGCATCGAACGCAGTGATCACGACGGGGCGGTCATGCAGAATCGCATCGATGGACAGTGTCGAGCCAGAATTCAGGCACACTGCGCACCCTGTTAGGAGTGATGCCAGCCTTGGCAGGTCAGTCTCTTCCATACTCCACGAGAGTTTGCTTGGCTGCAAACTGGGGTAGTCGACGCCTATCCGCTGGTCCACGAGGGCATCAAGACGCGGAAGCCAGGACAGGTCCGCCATGGCTCCTTGAACATTCTGAGGATGGGGCCGCACAACCATTTGCATCTCATTCCCAAAAGCTCCGTCACGCACGCGCTGCGCTAGCCACTCCACGATGTCTATCTCGTAGGGACCGAAATAGGGCGAGGACATGCCGAAAAAGAGGTAGGGACGATCGCCCCGTAGACCCAACCGCTCCAGGGCTACGCGAATCTCCGCCGGTTCGAACGGCCGGCTGTGGTGATCGAAATGCGGCACGCCACATTCGTAGATGTCTGCATCTACAACACCGTAGTAGTCGCGGACTTCCTGGGTCATGATCGGTCCCCAGGAAAGGTAATATCGCGCCGGGACCGGGAAGCGTCCCTTTGTGGTGATGTTGTCCCAGCTGAGCAGGTGGCAAACAGTGGGAATACCGGCACGTCGCGCCTCGCGAAGTACGGTTGCGTCAAGCGAGTTTACTGGGTAGGTGGAAACGACGAGCCTCGGCTCGAGCCGGGACAGAGTCCTTTCCACTTCGGTGCTGCTCAGGAGCCAGTATTGGAAGTCTCTGAGCAACTTGGCCAGCATTCTGCTACGCTGCGCTGCTCGACCGAGCAGAAAAGACACGCGGGGAAGCGCGTACTTCACCGGATGAAGACCCGCACTTGCGCGAGCTAGCTGATGTTTGGCCCAGAGTGCCGGGTTGGTTCTGACATCCTCGAAGAAATAACGGCGCGCGTGGTCGAAGACTAAAGGCTTGACCCTTCCCTGAATCTGCTGCACGTGCAACGCTTGGAATTTCAGTCGGAGGGAAAGCTCTCGCATCGCCGGCTCTTCTGCATTGGGCGAGATGATTGCCACTGTCGTTCCACGCTTGCGCAGCTCCGGAATGACATTTGAATGGAGAATCATCCTCGCAGCGAAACCATGTGAAATCACATAGCACACATCGCAGCTCAAGCGAGAGCTCCGTCAAGACTCACATTATGTTTGCTTGGTCTCACTAGCTGCTGCCTCTCACCCAGGGTTGCGCTGCCTACACGCTCGGTGCACAGCGAAACCTTGTGCCGGTCGATTGTAGTGCTATCATGGGACCTTCGCTTCCGCAACCCCGGTCCGTAGCTGAGACAATGAGTGAAAGGTATCCAACCGTTGACGACCACTCCGAGTCGTCAGGCATCGATCCCCGTCTCTACCAGCAATACCAGGATCGCATCATAGGTCCCGACGACGTCGAAGCCTGGGAGAGGATCATGCAGTGGATCAATTGGATCCAGGCCTACATCGTTTACATCGCGAACCGGGACAAGCGTGAGGTCAAGGTTGGGGGGCACCAGAGCAAGGCTGCCTCGATGAAAGAGATCTTGATGGCTGCCTGGAACGTGATGGGACCCTACGACTACGCGGCCGCAAAGCCCCACTCCCAATCTACCGATATCGCGATTCAGTTCGGTCTGGGTAAGTTGGATCCTGACATCGATATTGCCCAGAAGATAATGGAGCGGTTTCGGGAAAGCGAGATGCCGGGGCTTGACGACGAGCTCCTGGCGAAAGTAGAAGCCCTTCCCCCCGGAGACGGGGAGATCGTGATGGATCTGATCGCACCTCTGTTGAGTCAAACCGAGAAGTTCAAGCCCAGCGACCTGTCTATTAAGGGCATCCCTTCCTACCCCAATCCTCGCGGACCAGGACGAGAAAGCATCCCCATGGGGTCAGTGGGCCTGGGCGCCTCCAACACCGTCGCCATGGCGGTGCTACATCAATATCTGGTAAAACACGGCTACGACGTTCCCCCGGACCGCCATTTCTGGGCACTGATCGGCGACGCTGAAACCGATGAAGGCAACTCTCTTGAGATGCTCAACGCCGCGCTGGAGTTTGAGGCGTATAACGTCACGCACGTCGTCGACTACAACCGGCAGTCCCTCGATGGGAATCGAGGCATGTTCCACTACGAGGAGCTGAAAAGACGCTATGTGGGTTGGAACATCATCGAACTCCGCTGGGGCCGCAGAATCGAAGCGGAATTCAGGAAGCCGGCTGGAGAGCACTTCAGGGAGCTGTTGGAGCTGCTCACGGTGGCCGAATATCAGACCCTCCTGGGTATCGGTACGACAGAGAGCGGACTCGTCAGCTTTCGGGACGAACTCCTGGAGCAACTGAGTCTGAAACTCGACCGGAACGCCAGTGGCCAGATTCGCCTTCAGGACTTCCTCAAGGGCACTAGAAGCGAAGATCTTTACCGCCTTTTTACCGATCTTGGGGGGCACGACCTGACCTTGCTCTCTGAAGCCATGGTTCGAGCCAAGGCCACTTCCGACAAGCCCACGATGATCCTGGCCTGGACGATCGCCGGTCATGGCCTACCCGATATGCCGGGCAGGCCCCAGAATCACAGTCAACTCCTCACCAAGGATCAGATGGATCGTTTGAGAGAAGACAGTGGCATCGACCCCGAGAATCCTCTGGCTCTCTTCGACCCAGCGACAAAGGAAGCCCGGATCCTGCGTGAGATGAGCGCCCGTATCGGCGTTCAAGAGCGCGCCAACGAAGACGAGATCAGGAAAAACAGTGAGCCCTTTGAGCGTCGGATCCACAAGGAATTCCCTAAGCGATTTCCCTTGCCCGACCTCCAGGGTTGGATCCCCACCCAATTCGGTTTGAATCAGCAAATTGAAACGCTCATGAGAATGGCTGAGACTCCTGAGGCGGATCTCACCCCGGAACAGAGGCCTTGGAAGCTGTTCGCGGACCAGTTTGTGGTGTTCTCACCCGATGTAATGACCTCAACCCTGCCCGGGGCCGCGAAATCTGTCTTCGGTAAGCCGCCGTCGAAGGACGAACGACGGATCATCGATCGAGCGAGAGAGAAGTACGGACTCGAGTTCGACGTCGGACTCGAGCAGTCCTGGGAGGGACGTCACCTGCAACCGGGTCTGGCTGAGATGAAGGCCGTAAACCTGGCTGGTGTGTATGCGAAATCCTTGAACTTTACGGGGATTCCACTCTATGCCCTGGCGGTCGCCTACGACATGTTCCTGCTGCGGCGTCCCCTCGATATCTGGTTCTATCTTCAGTATTGGCATTCACCCGTCGTGGGAATAGGCACTCCCTCCGGTGCCGGGCTGGCGCCAGAAGGAGGACTGCATCAGTCCATCATGTCCCTGATTATTGCCTTGATGATGCCCAATACCATCGCCTGGGAACCGGCCTTTGTGGATGAGCTCGAGTTTATCCTTGCCGACATCATGAAACGACGAATGTCAGGGGAGACCCGGGATCGGATCATTACCTACCTTCGGGCCTCAACGGTTCCGGTCTATCGACGAGACTTAAGAATACGACTGGCTCAGCAAAAGCTGCATCAGGAATGGGTCAGGTTGAATCAGGGACCTGACAGTCCCCTGGCTTCGAAGGCCTGGGAGATCATCCGCCGACGTTGGGGACAAGATGTGCTTCGAGGGGGGTACCGGCTAATCGACTTTCGAGGGTTCAGTCTAGAGGATCGGGAGGATTACCTGAGCAACGTGGTCAAGCCAGCTCGCACTCCCAAGAAGATCTACCTGGATCCGGCTCCATACAATGTCTCGGAGAACGTCGTCAATATCCTGGCCAGTGGACCTGCTGTGAGCCAGGCCCTGAAGGCCTCGGATCGCCTGCTGCAGGGTGGCATCTTCGCCAATGTTATCGTGGTCACGAGCCCCAGCCTTCTGGTGGGTCGTCTAGGTCGGTTGTCGAACTCTGCGGAGCCGGGTTTCAGTCTGGAGCATGACGGTGAAGACTACCGTCATCTTCGCCGCCTCATCCCTCCCGAGGAAAGAGAGTTCGTTCCCATTGTCGGAGTGGCGGATGGTTCTTCGCTGCACCTTGCCTTGGCGGGCAGTCGCCTTGGGGTTGCCGCTGGTACCGTCGATCTCGGCATCGAGAAGAATGGGCTCTCCGTCCGAAGCGTAGAAGAAATATATCAGTATCATCGCCTGGGCTGGAGGAACATCGTGACCGAGGCGATCGAGCTCTTGCGGAAGAGGGACAGCGAAACCGGAAGCTACTTTCGGTATGTGAGGGCAATCGAGCGCCTCGAACAAAGTACCGCATCAACACCTGTCTCGGAATCGTTGAACCGGGAACTGGAGTGGCTCAAGGGGCAGGCGAGTGGCTCTAAATCCTGAGCCTGGTTTGTTGCCTGGAGTGGACAACACTGCCTGTTCCTGGAAGAGTCCGCAAAAGACCCCAAGACTTTCCCCCGATGAGGTCCATCTGTGGCTGGTCTGTCTTGATGGGCATGACCTGGACCTCGAGGATCTTGGGGAAACGCTCTCAAAGGATGAGCAGACGAAAGCCCGCCGTTTTCGCTTCGAGCAACACCGAAAGCGCTATGTGGCCTGTCGAGGGATCTTGCGGAAGCTCATCGGTAACTATCTGCTCCAGGAGCCCAGTCATATCCGGTTTCAGTATGGACCGAAGGGGAAGCCTCTACTGGATAGGGGATTGGCCGAAGGGCTTCGATTCAATCTATCTCATTCGAAGGAGATTGCTCTACTTGCCTTGACACACCATCGTGAGATCGGTGTTGACGTCGAGTTTGTTCGACCCCTCTCGGACGCCAAACAGATTGCCCAGCGCTTCTTCTCTCCTCACGAACGTGCAGATCTCCTTAGCCTTGCTTTCGAGGACCAGGCAGCAGCTTTCTTCAACTGTTGGACTCGCAAAGAGGCCTATCTGAAGGCCCGCGGGGAGGGGATCACTAGAGGCCTCGACCAATTCTGGGTCTCTCTCGCCCCCGGAGCACCAGCCAGACTGTTGAGTGTCCAGTGGGATCCCAAAGAGGTCAATCGGTGGTCGATGTTGTCGCTACGGCCGACCCCAGACTCCATCGCAGCGTTGGTGGTGGAGGGGACAGGCTGGAAGCCCAGGTATTGGCAATGGACAGGCTAGTGAAATGCAGCACCTGAATCGCTAGTGCAGTGCGCCTTGACCTCGGGCCCGAATGGCTCGCACATTCACTACCGATTCAAGCATTACAGTCCACTAGCCGTTGCCGTCGGGTGCACGACAAGAAAGTGACGGTCTGGCAAGTGTCTCGGGCTTCGTTTCAACCCGCTCCTGGTTGTCGTCGCTTCATGGTAGGATTTAGGTGAAGGAAAGGTGAACATCAAGATAACCTACAAGCGCCAGAACGAACCCGGAACGATTCGTGGGCGAGGTGCAGTCGACAATCCGCCCAACCGGTTTGAAGCAGTCCATCTTCTGCCTGAGCCGCGCCAGGGTGAGGATTCGCGCCCTCCGACCGAGCTCATCAAGGACAGCAGCAAGAGCCTCATCACCCGAAACGACAGCCCGGATGTGGGTTTCGAGTACAGCTTGAATCCCTATCGAGGGTGTGAGCACGGCTGCGTCTACTGCTACGCTCGTCCAACCCACGAGTATCTGGGATTCTCGGCGGGTCTGGACTTCGAGACCCGGATTCTAGTAAAGCACGATGCCCCTGAGTTGTTGCGTCGGGAGCTGATGTCTCCGAAGTGGAGCCCGAAGCTGATCGCCATGTGTGGCGTCACGGATCCTTACCAACCTGTCGAGCGAGAGCTCGAACTCACTCGGCGCTGCCTGCAGGTCCTCTCCGAGTTTCGCAATCCGGTGGCCGTCGTGACCAAGAATCATTTGGTTGCGCGCGATGCTGACCTGTTGGCAGAACTAGCTGCCGATGGAGCCGCCGCTGTCAATCTCTCGATTACCAGCCTCGATCCGAGTCTACAGCGGCTGATGGAGCCCCGAGCCTCGACTCCCGAGAGGCGGCTGGCGGCCGTTGAAGAACTCTCTCGGAAGGGGATCCCCGTCGGGGTCATGGTGGCTCCCGTTGTGCCTGGACTGACCGATCACGAGATCCCGTCGATTCTCCGAGCAGCAGCCAATGCGGGAGCGACCCAGGCAGCCTACATCTTTCTTCGGCTGCCGCACGGGGTCAAAGACCTCTTCAGCGACTGGCTGCTGAGGCATTTTCCTGATCGCCAGGAGCGAGTGTTGAATCGAGTACGGGAGGGAAGGGATGGCAACTTATACGATTCAAAGTTCCACACTCGGATGAAGGGACAAGGAATCTACGCCAGTCATATCCAAGACCTATTTGAGAAAGCGTGCCGAAAGACCGGGCTGAGCCCGAAGCGGATCGAGCTCTCGACTGCGGCGTTCCGGTGTCCAGGTCGGGGACGGCAAAAGGTTCTGTTCGAATAGCCCCAGAACGGTCACGCCCCCAAGCCACGGTCAAGCTGCAACCAGGGTCACCCGCACCGATTCCCCAGCTTGCAAAGCACGGCCGGCCGGCTCTCTCCGGTGCTCGCCCTCGGGTTTCGTGTCGATTGTTAGAAGGAGGCTTCGTCAGTGAGTCCGGACGACATCGAGCGTATTCAGTTAGGTGCCTATCTGTTTCTGGCGATAGTGCTGGGTTCCGTGATCTGGATCCTGGCCGCAGCCTGGGGCTGGAGCGACACTGCCTGGCTCTATACGAAGTTCGGTTTTCATGATTGGGGAGCCGGAGGTTGTGTTCATACCGTTGCCGCGGCCTTCACCTTCGGAGTGCTCCTGAACCTGGGAGCCCGAATAGGGAAGTACGACGATCGAGGAGAGCCCCAGGTCATCCTTCCCCACAATCTTCCTCTGACGATGCTCGGTCTGATGCTGATTTTCACCGGTTTCTACGCGTTCTACGCGGCCTGCGGGGTCTTTCAGACTAGGAGTAGTTGCTTATGAATTCGAGTCCCTTGCGGTTGTGGGAGGAGTTCACGTCCAGCGGAACCGGAGCGATCTATACGTTTTTTGGCGACCCCTGGATCATCAAAGGAATTTGTTTTCTGGTCCTGGCCATCATCGTCTGGTTCCTCGTCTCAGCCTATCGCTTCGAGGGCCGCGGCCGGGCAGGGTAGGAGTGCTTCAGGAAGGATCGTCGCTACTATCGAGCTGCTTGCCGGTTCGATGGGATGTCGGTTTCTCGAAACGTAGATCATCTTGGAGTTGAATGGTCAGTGACGTGCCCTTGGGTAGAGCAACCTCCTGACCCTTTTTCAGCAGCGCCATCAGGCCGGCTCCAGCGGCGCCCAGAGCAGTGCCAATCGCAGCGCCCCTGCCCGCGGATCCACGATATGCCCCCGTCGCGGTTCCGAGGACCGCGCCGGTAATGGCGCCGCGCACGGCCGCAGAAACGGTTTTGCCAGCTTTACCGCCGGAGCCTCGGATCTCCCCATCTTCGTTTCTGGGATCGCTTTCGTAACCGTCGGCCGATTGAACTGCGGCCCGCATATAGCGAGTGACACCGCTCGGCAGAATTACCGTGTCGAATCTCAGTGTCAATTCGGCCTTGCCGCGAAGGTGTCCCGGCTTTTTGCTCTTGTCCACATACCCAATGATGTAGCTTCCCACCGGGATGACGATGCGGTCATCGACGGTCACCGGTACTTCGACGACGCTGGAGAATTTGTCTCCGGTCTGTGCCGTCTTAGTGTTCAGGCTGCGCTGCAATCGAATGAAGATCTCTGACTTCCGGGGAACAACGGTCTTATCGATTGTCTGGCCGAAGCTGAGGCCGGATGCCAGGAAACAGAAAAGAAGGAGGCGGTGGGACATGGGTTTTCTCCCTGAAGTCACGCTTCAAGCATACTTCAACGGTCACCGTGTTAGATGCTCAGTTTCTCCAATCGGTTCAGATTCACCACGCTGGATCATTCGCGAAGGAAAGCCATGGAAGCCTGAAGCGCAAGCGAGGGGTTGGGGATCCTCGAGATGCGTGAGGAAAAGGGCATTTGACCGGAGAGGGCCCAGGTCTCGGCGAGATTCTGCTGTTGTCCAGCTCTCTCCTCGAAACGTGGGGCATACTCCTAACGAGTCAAGTCGTTCGCGGCTCTGTTGTCCAGCTCTCTCCTCGGAACTGGGCACGGCAAACACCTCTTTCCGGCACTGTTCACTGCTCACTGCACTACTGCTCACTATTCAAGTTCAGCTTAGCTCTGCTCGCCGGTGGACTCTTCGGTCTCGGCGAAGATCTTGCTGGCCATGGCTATGCCGTCCCAGGCCGCGGGAAATCCGGCGTAGGGGGCGAGATGTAGCAGCGTTTCCAGAATCTCTTCCTGCGAGGCTCCGTTTCTCAGTGCCATCCGGATGTTCAGGTCCAGTCCTCGCTCGCGTCCCAGAGCCCCGAGCACGGCGATGGTACATAGGCTCCTGGTTCTACGCTCGAGCTGAGGACGAGGCCATATCTCCCCGGCGAGAAACCCGATGACGTACTTCTCGAAATCGGGAGAAATCTTCTCCCAGGTCTGCTGGACCTTTCTTGCCTGCTCTTCGCCCAGCATCTCGTTGAGCATGGTGAGACCACGATCCCTGTTCATTTGTTCCCCTCGTTCAATGGCTCGGACCCGAAATTGAAATTCAGGCTACAGTTGGCCGCCGCAGACACGAATGGTCTGCCCGGTGACGTTCCTGGCTTCGGGTGAAGCCAGGAAGACAGCCATATTGGCGATGTCTTCAGGCTGAACCATACGGTTCAAAACGGAAGCTTCGATATACTCCATTTTCAGGTCTTCCAGACTTCGCCCCGTTGACTCCGATCGATGTTTGATGACGTTCCTGATGCGGTCTCCCTCCACCGGCCCGGGACAAATTGCATTTACCCGGATGTTGTAGGGACCCAGCTCCGCCGCCAGGGTTGGCGTGAGACCTACCATGGCGGCCTTGGAGACCACGTAGGGTGCACGCAAGGAGAGTGCAATGAGCCCGGCAAGCGATGAGATGTGGAGAATACAGCCCGATCTTCTCTCCATCATGTGAGGAGCGATTGCCCGATCGCAGAGGTAGGCGCCAGTCAGGTTGACAGCCAGGGTGTGATTCCATTCCTCCGGTGACACCTCAACCAGGGGGGCTGTAGGTCCTTCGATGCCAGAGTTATTTACCAGAACGTCGATCTGACCCCATTCATCCATGACCCGATTGACCGCGGCGTCCACTAGCGGAGGGTCGGTCAGGTCAAGAAAGAGCGCAAGTGCATCGCTGCCCAGATTCCGGATCTCCTGGGCGGTTTCCTCGTTGCCTTCGATTCCTGTGACCGCCACCCGGTAGCCCTTCTTGGCGAAGCTCAGCGAGATTTTTCGGCCCATGCCGATCCCGCCACCGGTGATGAAAAGAGTGGGAGCTTCCTGTGTCATAGCGGCATTATAGCCTCGCCGCACGAAGGCGAGATAGCTACTCGGTGTCTAGAGCAATGCGGGCGAATTTGAGTTTGCCGACGCGCAACAGGAAGCCCTGCTTCAATCTGTCGTCAATCGGGAGGATGGGCTGGCTGAACTTTTCCCCATTGATAGAGACGCCTCCCTGCTGAATCAGCCGACGTGCCTCCGATTTAGATGGAGCAAGAGAGGCCCGCACAATCAGATCAGCAAGTTGAATAGAGGCTCCCGGATCTGGGATGTTGAAACTGGCGACCTCCTCGGGCTCTTCCCGCTGCCGAAAAACCCGATCAAAACGTTCTCGAGCCAACTTCAGTTCATCTTCCGTGTGGAAGTCGCGAGTGATCCGCGAAGCCAGATCCTGTTTCGTTGCCATGGGATGTCGCTTGCCCTCTTCCACCTCGGCCTTGAGTTGAGCGATCTGGTCATAGGATAGATCCGTAAGCAGCTCGAAGTACCGCCACATCAATTCGTCGCTGATGGACATCAGCTTTCCGTACATGTCCTCGGCGGGTTCCTGGATGCCGATATAGTTTCCCAGCGACTTGCTCATCTTCTCCTTGCCATCCAGCCCTTCCAGAATGGGTGTCATCAGGAGAACCTGGGGTGATTGTCCATATTCTCTTTGGATGTCTCGACCAACCAGTAGATTGAACCTCTGATCAGTACCCCCCAGCTCGATATCCGCTTCTAGGAAGACGCTGTCGTAGGCCTGCATAAGCGGGTAGAGCAGCTCGTGGATGGAAATGGGCTGGCCTGCTTCGAGCCGCTTTGAGAAATCGTCACGCTCCAGCATTCGCGCCACCGTATACTTGGCGCAGAGACGAATCCACTCCTGGGAGGACAGCGTTTCCAGCCAACGACTGTTGAAATCGACGACCGTCGTCTCTGGATCAAGAATCCTGAAAACCTGGTTCTTGTAGGTTTCGGCATTCTCGAGTATCTGGTCGCGCGTCAGCGCCGGACGGGTTTTGCTACGGCCAGTGGGATCCCCGATCAATCCGGTAAAGTCGCCGATCAGGAAAACCACCCGGTGCCCCAGGTCTTGAAAGTGGCGCATCTTGCGCAGAAGGACCGTATGCCCGAGGTGGAGATCCGGTGCGGTGGGATCGAATCCTACCTTGACGGTCAACTGCCGCTCTGCTTTTCGAGCCTTCGTCAGCTTCTCTCTAAGCTCTCCTTCAAGGAGAACTTCTTCGGTGCCCTTCGTCAGGTAGGCGACCTGAGCGTCGAGACTCATGTCGTTGTGATCCATAGGGCGTCATTATAAGGGACAGTGTGAAGAAACGAAGTGAATCGGGAGCCCTTGGAGATCAAACGACCGGGTGGAGCCGAGCGGGGCTGCGGGTAATGGGTGCCGTGCTCTCCTCTCCTACCAGGATTGTATGGCTGAGGTTGACGGCATGCTCCCCATACTTTCGAATCGACATGGGGAGATGAAAGAGCATACCCGCCTCAAGCGGTCGGACGTTTCCGTCTCGGATGAAGTAATCGAGTTCCTCGATCCAGCTGGGGGGATAGCCGATGCCGACCGGGTATCCGAAATTGTAGTGGAACACGTAGTCCCTCAGGATGGGATCGAGGGCGCTCCGAGCAGTTCCGGCAACGTCGCTGGGAATGGCCCCGGGACGGGCTTTCTCTACAATGACTTCGAGCGCTGCCATGACGGCATCTTCGACTCGGCGCATCTCCGAGGTGGGCTCTCCGAGCACGGCCGTCCTCATCAAGGGAGCCGTATACCGACTCACCTCTCCGGTGACCTCCAGGAATATCGTTTCTCCTTCGTTCAGACGATGCCCATTGAAGGTGCTGTGAGCGCAGCCGGAACGATAGCCGGCGGCCACGATGGGGCCCCATCAAACGGTGTCGCCTCCGTTCCGGTACATGGCATCGACGATAGCAGCACCGATTTCGTAATCCGGCACTCCATTCGCCATCGCCTGGTAGCCTGCGTTCACACCCAGATCGGTGAGCTGCGCCGCCCTGCGCATGTAGTCGATCTCGGCTTCGGATTTGACCAGTCGGCATTCCTCCACCGGACCGAATCCGTCGGAGAGCCTGGCGCCGTCAAGACCGCTTCGAATCCTCTCGTAGGAATCTACCGACAACCCCCTGCTGCGCCGCTCTATTCCGAGGCTTCCAGATTGGAGCCTCATGCCGCGAACGGCGTCGAGGGTGGCGTCGATTGGATCTTCGAAGGGACCGTAGACCCGAACGACTTCGAGCCAGCAGGAGTTCTCCGAGCACGCTTTTTCGAAGTGGCTGATGATCAGCACAGGATCCCGGTCTCGGGGCACCAGAAGACATTGATAGTCGAACAGGTTTTCCGAGTCCATCCCGGAGAGGTAGAACACATTGTGTGGGCTGAAGAGCAGGACGGCATCCAGTCCCCGGTCAGCCATCGAGGTCTGGACTCGCTCGAGTCGTCGTCGATACTCGGTGTCGTCGAAGGCCGGCTCTCTGGGGATGGACATGGTATTGCCTTTCTGAAAAATTATCCTTGCAGCGCACCGCTGCGACAGGTGATGAGAGGTCAGGGCCAGGTCTTGATCGGCCACGGGTTACCCGAAAAGTGATCCCAGTCCCGAGTCCATCGTAAACTCGAAATGGTCCAACAGGGATAGAGCCTGCCACATCGTAACCTGATTGGCCGTGAGGACCAGCTTTCCGTCGACCGCCGACTCCAGATCTTCTATCCACCCCGCGGTGTGCAGGGCCGTATCGGGTACAAGGATGGCCTGAGCTTCTGGATGATCGTTTTCCTGGATCAGTCGAATCACTTCCGGCTTCGTGAGCTCCCCCACTTCAACTCCGGTAATTATTCCGAGGCCGCCCACGTGGACAGTCTCTATTCTTGTCTCGGCCAGGAAGTCCCGAAACAGGAGCACAACATCCTCTGGATACGTCCCCGCGATTGCCACCTTCCGAATCGCCAGAGCTTTCAATGCCGCCACGAAGGCGAGGGATGTACTCGAAACCGGAACGCCAAGGACCTCTTGAATCTCTCGTGCCTGCTGGTTGGCGCCGGCCCACCCGAAAACGAAGCTCCCGCTGGTACAAGCCCACATGGCCACGTCCACCTGGTTTTGTCTCAGGGTTCTGGCTCCCTCGAGCAACCTGTTTGAATCGCCGGTGTCCCGGAGGGCATCCTCTCGGTGAGCGTCTTCGCCGATGGTCGTGTGAACCACCTCGACCTGGACCGCGGGACGAATCATTTTCCCCATACGCGGGTAGTCGTCCTCTCCGGAGTGGCTCGGATAGAGAAAACCGAGTCGGGGAGTGGAGGGAGTCGCAGCACTCTCTCTTGGTTCGGCCATGGTTTATAGCGTTGTTTCCTTTCCGAAGTTACTCTGCCTCGATCACCAGATCTGGAGGTGTCATGGCGTTCAGATTATCCTGGATCTGTTTCGGTTTGACAATCGAATCCAGGCTGGCAGGTTCAGCCTGGTGATAACTGCTCCGCGGAACTGGACAAGTTGACTTTGTCGCGGGCGTGTGTGAGCTTGGGAAACGAAATTTCTGGATTCATTGGAGGCCGCGAAGATCGGAAGCACCGTGGGGAAGGGCGAGATCTTCCGATCGCCTATCTTCCTCGGCAGGAGATCATGAGTCTTGAGGGGACTCCCCAGTAAGACAGAATCGCGATATCTCCTTGTCCTGGTCGCCACCGTCGTACTCTTTCTCAGTCCGGCACTGATGACATCCAGGATTCTTTGGCCTGGAGAAGTACTCTCGTCTTTCTCTCCATGGAACGAAGAGCAGCCGAGTTCTGAGCCTGGCAACATCCTGCTCATGGATTCGGTGGAGCAACTGTACCCCTACTATCACTTTCATCGTTCGGAAGTTTTCGAGGGTCGGATCCCGCTCTGGAATCCCTTTGTCATCAACGGCAGCCCCTTTCTGGCAAACTCGGTTTCGTCACTGTTTTCCCCTTTGCGTTGGCTGCTTCTTGCTCTGCCGATTCATCTGTATTTCGAGTACGCGGCTCTGCTGAAGCTGCTGCTCGCTGGCACTGGAGTCTTCTTTTTCTGTCGTCGAATCGGGTTGCCCTCAGACTGCTCCCTTTTGGCTGGCCTTGTCTATCTATCCGCAGGCTACAACATCTTCTTTCTCACCTTCCCCAACGGTTTCATTTCGGCTTTGTTGGGCTGGGGACTGCTACAAGTTGAGTCCTACGCACAGACTCGTCGGCGCATCCATCTAGTCTGGTTGGCGGTCATCCTGGCGGCCGCCTATCTGAGTGGCAACATGCAATGCGCCTTCCTCCAGCAGATGGCCTACCTGCTCTACGCGTTCGCACGCTATTGGGATCGATCCCAACTACGGCGAACCATACGCAGTTGGAGCGCAGTTGTCCTGGCCACCGTCTTAGGCCTGACGCTTGCTGGTGTGGCCACACTGCCCTTTGTAGACCTCATGCTTGGGAGTTACACGCTTACCGATCGAGGGAGCTTTGCAAGCAATCCCTATCACCTGATGCCGGAAGAATGGCCTGCACTGCTTCAGCCGCACTATCGGGAGGGCCCCGAGGACCGGATCGTGCCAAAGTGGAGCTATGTCAGTTTTGCCTACGTGGGCATCCTTTCTTGTTTTCTCGCTGGCCTGGCATCGAGGGGTCGGCGTTCAGTTGGGACGACAAGGGCCCTGGGATTCCTGACTCTGTGGTCTCTGATCCTGGTGCTCGGGGTACCCGTTCTGTTCGGGCTGCTGACGGCTCTTCCCCTACTTCGCCAGACCAATTACCTTCACGCTGGGCAGGTGCTGCAGATATCGCTTGCGCTGCTGGCGGGAGTGGGTGCGTCCGTTTGGCGGTCCGGAGGGCTGACCGCCCGGGCTTTTGGCTGGTTGTTCGGCGGTTCTCTTGCGTTGGCGCTGTGGTCCTCCTGGAGTCCCGTCAAGCGGTGGTTGGACTCGGGTTTGGAGAAGCCGTTCTACTTCATGGGAAGAGCCTTCGAGTACCCCTTGGGAGCATTCTGGACGGTCCTGACCCTCCTGATCCTGCTGTTTCTCTATCGCTGTTATCGACAGAGAAATCCGGTGCCCGCACTGGTGGCCCTGATCCTGACCAATGGATTCGCATTCGGGTTCTTCTTCAACACCACTTCGTCAGGGCAGTTGCTTGAGCATCGCCCCGCCGTGATCGATGAGTTGGCTCGCCGTCCTCATGCCCGACTTGTGGGGATCGGCATGGGTACGCTCCTGCCGAACTTCGGCATGAGCTGGCGTCTCCGTGACCTACGTGGTTACGAGCCGATCCTAAGCGAACGCTGGGTCCGATTCTATGCGGAGCTGCAACCGGGACCGCGGGACCATCACCACCCAATTCACAGCCTGGACCTAGTTCGACTCGAGCTGTTGCGTCGGGCTGGATGCGCCTTGGTGGTAGCGCCACGGAAGCTCGCGCTCGAGGGGCTGCGGCTGCTGCGTGACCAGGTGCCCTATGTCTATAGCGTAGATAGGGCCGCACGAATCTCGATTGCCGAATCTGTGATGCCAGCAAGGGATGGGCAGGAAGCGCTCCAGCTGCTCACCAGCGAGAAGTCCAACACCGTGATCCTGGAGTCAGTCCAGGGACAGACGATGTCGGCAGGCCAGGGAACGACCTCCTGGCTAACCGATCTGCCGAACGAGATAGAGATCGAAGTCGAGATGGAGCAAGAAGGCTGGCTGGTCCTCAGGGATACCTTCGACACCGGCTGGAAGGCTCAGGTCGACCAGAGTGAAGCCCAGATCTTTCGCGCTGACTACCTGTTCCGTGCCGTTCGCGTACCCGAGGGAAAGCACCTGGTGCGTTTTCGCTATCGACCAGGCAGTTTCTACTGGGGCATGGCTCTGTCGCTGCTCTCTTTGGCCGTCCTGGGTTGGCTGATTTTCTCGCCCAGGCGATCTTCGGTCTAGGTCCACTCATTGGATGTAGCGGAGATCTCCTGGATTACTCAGATTGAAAATTCTTCACGAACAGAGGGACACAAAGTCTTCCATTCGAAATTCGCCTGTTCGATATTCTGCTGTTCAGAGTTCTTCGGTTGCCTTCTCCACAGCAAGGAAAAAGGCTAAATCACAAACCGCAAAACACCGAACAAGCGAACGCCGAACATCTGGGCTCAGCCCTTGGGTCGGAAGAGCATCACCAGGCATCCCCCCGAAGCCGCCATCAGAATTCCCAGGACGAAGGGCCAGCGAATGCTCGCAATTCCCCCTGGGGGAGGGTGAAGGAGCATCGCAGCGATCACATTGACAATTGGGGCTCCGGCAAACACGATGGCCATGACGACGCTAGGTGATCCTTTGGCCCCGAAGGCTAGCAAGACCGAGAAGGCCCCGGTTGCACCAAGGATGCCTGCGATAAGGGACCACATCATCCCCGAAGCCGGGAACTCCCAGGACGATCCGTGAAGCTTGAGTACCAGGAGGGGCGCCAGCACTGCCGTTATGAAGTAGGCGACTCCTACGAAGAGAAAAGCCTTGTAGCGTCCATTCTCGGGATCCGCCATGGCCATCTGACCGGTGTGGAGGAAGTTCCCGTAGAGTCCCCAGGCTACGACCGTGAGCATGGCGAAGTAGAACCAAGCGAGTCCCAACTGTGCCGGATTGTTGGCAGCCATTCGAATTCTCCTCAGTGATGATTCTGGTGTGAATGGTCCACTTTCAGGGCTCCCGGGATTGAAAAAAGGCGTGCCCGGTCAGCGCTTCCACTTGAGTTTGAAGTGGTAGCGATCATCTCCACCCTTCGGATCAGAGATCTGGACGACGGCTGTATGGTCGTTGCCCTCCCAGGGACGCTCTTGCAGGAGCACCTCTCCTCGACCGTCCTTCTGTTCCAGTTCCAAGCGTTTGAACAAGGTGTCGGGCAGAGGTTGAGAGAAGGAAAAACGATCCACTTTCACCGGATCCCCTTTCAAGACTCGTATGAATACTCGATCTCGTCGAACGCTGATGATCGCTGACCCGTCAATTTTCCCCCGGAATTCGAACTCCCCGTCTCTATCTCGGTCGTAGTCACCGGGGTCGTTGTCCTTCGAGAACACCTGGGTTCCCGCCGGATCCTGTGGAGTAGCCACAGGGGCAGCCGCCAGCACTGCTCTGTCCGGCGGAACAGGTGCGGCTGTCAGGACCGTCTGGGGCTTCGGGCTGGGTGGGGGAAGGAGCCTCTCTCGTTCCCATTTGATTCGAGCGTGATAGCCGTCATCTCCCCCTTTAGGATCGACAAAGCGCAGTCTCAAGCTGAAATCGTTCTGGATAGAAGGCTTTTCCAAGACCAGGATATTGCCACGTCCGTCCTTCTTCTCCACCTCGAATTTCTTGAAGATTGCGCGGGGGATTTCCTGGGAGTATTCCGAACCGTCATCGGAGGGCTCACGACCCTTGAGCACCTCGTAGCGGATCTTGGCGCCCTGTACCCGAACGTCCACTTCCTGATCAATTCGCAGCTTCAGGTCGAACTGTCCCTTGCGGGACTTTGGGTTATAGTCCTTGGTCCGCGCCTGCAGAGCCTTCTGAAACGTTGATTTCTGTACGAAGTCCTCTGGCGCTGGGGCAGAAGGCTGCTCCACTGCTTGGACCCTCTGAACGTCAGGGGCTCGATTTCCATCGATTCCGAGAAAGGGATTGAACACGTAGTCGAGTGAAAAAGATCCGCGGAACTTCAGGTTCTGGGAAGTAGCATAGGCCGGATCCAGTCCCCACTGCCCCGCGGACAGGACCTTCTTCTTATCGGTCCGCCGATCCTTCCATCCCCAAAACGGCTTGGCCTTGTTCGAACCCCTTTTGCGACCCAGAAAGGCCCCCGCGATCTCTGGGTAGGGTGTCGAAGGACGGTTACCGTAGGGCTGGTAGGCGAAGTAGTCGTCGTACATCTTGTTCTGGTTGTGACGGCTACTATGTCCAGGAACCCACAAGTGCTCCCAGGCCGAAAGCAGATCGTAACCTACGAGTTGCTGGTTAGCGTGTCGAGGGCGCTGGGCCTGGCCCTTGTAGACGTACGTGACACCGGTTCCTCCCGTAAAAAGCCCCCGCTTTACACTGTAGCGCGAGTGTTTGTCACTGGAGCCGTAGACGCCGTGGCCGCCGGCTTCGATGAATACCACCGGGTGTGACTGATAGAACTCCACTTCTCCATCGATACCATGGACGTTGTTGCGAACTTCCCGATCCGCGCGATAGGAGTAGATGTTGTTGTGGGCCAGGGTCTCTAGGGTCTGAACCCTGCCATACTGCGAGCCGTCCTTCAGCACCGTCAGGATCAAGCCCTCACTGTCGTTCTCGTGGCAGGTCCCAGCGATGCATTTATCCGAATAGTCTCGTGGATGAAAGATGTCGTACACCAGAAACCAGTGCGTGCGAGTCTCCATCACCGCGTAGTAGACGTACGCCTGTGAACTTCCGCTGGGTGCGGAGTCCCAGTTGTTGTCGCCCTGCGAGTCACCATCAAAATCGAAGCGGGCAACGTAGTCCGACTTGGGTTGAAACCAGGTTTCCTGAGCCAGAAAGGGTGAATGATGCTCGGCCAGCTTACGATAGGGATCCGCCGATCGCTGCTCCGGAGGAAAAGAATTCCGCTCCGGCTCGCGGAGTGAAGGGGCATTGGACTGGACTTCGATCTTTATCTTGGCCTTCTTATCCTCGAGTTGAGCCTCGATCTCGTAACTTCCAGTTCGTTGGGGTGCCGTGTAGAAGACGGCATCTTCCCCGAATTCGTCGGAGTCCTCACCGCCAAAGAAGCTCTTGATTCCCGACGCAACCAGGGAATCAGCTTTGCGCCCTTGGAAACGAAAGGGTTTGGAGAGCCAACCGCCATCGTCGCTGCGAAGAGTGAACCTGGCTCCATCTCCACTGACCTGAACCTTCTTCTTTTCGCCTTCTTCCTCGACCTCGCCGAAGGCGACGATTTGAACGTACAAGCTCTCGTGGGGTCGCACCCGGGCGTTTTCGGGCTCGGTTTTGAGCTGGATCTCTGTCAGGGTAACGTCCTCAGCCGATAGTGACGATGAGGCAAAGAAAAGACAGCTGAAGGCGATCTTGATCCGAGTCATTTGATGATTCTTGAGCTTACCTCAGTAGCGGCGACTGGAGCAAGCGAAGGGAAACTGAAGATAGCCAGTGTGTCTTGCAATTCCAGGTCTGGCTGAACGTAGGAGGAAAACTGATGTCAGCAAAGAAAAGTATGTTCTTTGGCGTGCTCGCCAGTCTTGTCGTCATGCCCCTGCCGGCGGAGACAAGCGAGTCTGAGAGGAAGGCTGTTGCTGCGGCCGAGTCCTGGCTGGAATTGGTCGACGCTGGTAGGTACGGGGATAGTTGGGATCAAGCCGCTGTCTACTTTAGGAATGCCATAACCAGAAGGAAGTGGGACCAGAGCCTGCGGGCGGTTCGAGCGCCTCTGGGAAGGCAGCTGTCGCGCAAGCTCAAGTCGACCCGATATATGACTTCTCTGCCCGGGGCTCCGGATGGTGAATACGTAGTCATTCAATTCGAGACGTCATTCGCGAACAAGCAATCGGCCATTGAAACCGTAACCCCAAAAAAAGATCCCAACGGCAAGTGGCTCGTATCGGGTCTCTTCATACGTTGAGACCTCCGCTACCTACCTCCGATCACTGCGCTTCAGCGCTCTGGCCATCGATAAGAAAATCCAGGACGATGGCGTCGTGGTCAGAAAGAGTTCCTTCTGAATCGACAAGGCCGTCGATGACCTTCGGGGGCTGGTCTGGGTGGGGAACAATGTCCTTGCCTGCAAACCAATCCAGCTTGAGGGAACAGCGTCCCTGCTGTTTCTTGAGAGCCCACTCGATAAACCAGAAACACCAGTCGGGGATCCACTCCCCCATGTTCTCGTTGATGGAGAGGTCGTCCACGTCGTAGTGAAGGGTGCAGACGCCAGGCTCGTTGAGGTCGCGATAGCGGTAGCCTCGCCGCTCGATCTCGCGAAAGAGATGCCGCTCGAACCAGCGATCGGGATAGGGATAGTGGTTTTCCAGGACGTGGTGGACTCCCATCAGGACTCGTCGAGCGTAACCGAGAATAGAATAGGCAGCGTTCTTGGAGTTATAGGTCGAGGTGTTCCAGTCTCCCCCAATCAGGGTCGGCAGCGAAGGATTCCAGCCCTCCAGATGCTCGAGGATGAGTTCCATCTGATGCTGCCGGTGTCGCTGCGTGCAGTGTGCGTCCAGATGGACGCTCACGGCACGAAGGGTCCCCTGGGGGTGGTCCACCAGGGCCAGGACCGCACGTTGGCAGCCCAGCCGCTTTTCCCCGCCTTTCATCTTATCCTTGCCGTTTGGCAGTGCTAGCGAATGGGCTTCCCGCATCGGGAAGCGCGAGAAGAGGGCGTTTCCGTGAAGAGCCTGAGTGTTCTCACCGGGACTGTTGGCCTCGAGGCCGGCTCCCTTGTTCAGGTTCATGTAGCAGGGAGCAAAGGCGTAGTCCATTTCTAGTGCAGCCGCAAGTTCCCTTGCCACGAAACGATTCTGGGTTCGCGTCATCCCGTAATCCAACTCGGTAACGAAAACGAGATCGCTTTGACTAAGCATTGGATGCTCTTGAAGCACCCGAATAATCCCCGCGAGACGTAAGCCGCGCTCGATATTCCAGGCTGTCGCCCGAAGGTAGGGACGAGTGCTGCCGGATGCTCTCCCCAAACTCTCATGCACGGTTCCGCCCAGTACCCTGTCTATTTCGGCTCGAAGTCTTGCGTAGATCGGTGAGGTCTCCAAGTCTCTGGTCGAGGAAAAGCCGCTCAAGAGAGCGAAGGAGTCTTGCAGGTTATGGTCCAGGCTACTGCTAGGGGAGGCCACAGAAGAATTAGGCACAATCGCAATTTCAGGCAGTGTTATCGGGTCAAAGAGCTCTCCTTCAGCCCGATCCCGAGATGGATGTCATCGACCCGGTTCTGCCCAGAACCAGTATCAAGAAGATTATGAAGTTGATTCCGTGTGAAGTGAAGCACAAGACGCACAGGACACGGGTCACAAACAGCAGAGAGTAGGTCAGGAAGATCCCCAGGCCAACTGTTACCAGACTCGCCATGAGATAGGCATAGTAGGCAGGGGGGGAGTACAGGAATCCCCCGGCCACTCCAGCCAACAATGAGATGTAGAAGATCTGGCCCAGGACAGAATTGGGCAGGCCAAATACCCGGGCTCTCGGAGTGAAAACGATGGTGGCACAGGTCTTTTCTCCCAGCTGACAAAAGGTCGGAATCCAAGGGACGTCAGGACGGATCCAGCGGTAGGCGACGGCAGTGAAGTAGAGGGAAATAAAGAAACCCAGCACCGAAAGCGAGATCAGTAGAGGTGACGTCATTGAGATCCTCATTGTAGCGTGGGCCCGGCAAGGGCAGCAAACTCATCTCAGGCGTTACCGCCTGTATGTATTACGGTCCACTTATTGTGTGCTCTCGAAGATGGTGTGAAGATGAGCATACCCAGAACTTGAAGTTATTTTCGCCCGAGCCCTTAGATCGTCTGATGAGTTTCGGTAACCTCAGAAAGCCTCTGGTTCTAGTCTTGGACGTGGGGACCTCGTCTTTGCGAGTCCAGATTCGCGACGGTGAGGCCGGCGCCATTCCTGACTTGGATGTCCGAGTGCCACATCAGGTTTCGCGGAGCTCGGACGGAAGAGCCACCCTGGATGCAGACGAGATCCTCGCCGGCGTGGCTTGTGCCGTTGATCAGGTTCTGGAGCGGGCGGGCAGCCTCGGTCATCAGGTAGGGGGGGTTGCTGCAGCCACGCTAGTATCCAACGCTCTCGGTGTGGACGCTGAGGGACGTCCGCTCACCCCGGTCTACACCTATGCCGATACGCGAAGCCGTGTCGATACCGAGGAACTGCGGCGTGAGGTCGATGGGCAAGATGTGCACGATCGTACGGGTTGCCTGTTGCACAGCAGCTACCTGCCTGCACGACTTCGGTGGTTGAATCGGACCCAGCCTGATCTTCTGGGCAAGGTGGCCCGTTGGATCTCGATCGGCGAATACCTCTACTGGCATTTCTTCCGAAGCCTGGGCGTCAGTCACTCGGTCGCCTCCTGGAGCGGCATGCTCAGCCGTGACACGCTGAACTGGGACGAAGAGTGGCTCTCGAGTCTTCCAATCGAGGCCTCTCAATTCTCAGACGTCGTCGATATCAACCAGCCGCTGGTTGGACTGGTTGACCCATGGGCCAGACGGTGGCCTTTCTTGGCAAGGGTTCCCTGGTTCCCGGCGGTGGGAGATGGCGCGGCAGCCAACCTTGGCAGTGGCTGCTCGGGACCTGATCGTCTCGCCGTTACCATCGGGACGACCGCCGCGGTACGGGCCGTTCTAAAGGGTCAGGTAGATTCGGTGCCCCCTGGGCTCTGGAGTTACTGTCTGGACCGGCATCGTAGTCTGCTGGGAGGCGCCACCAGTGATGGGGGCAGTGTCTACGACTGGTTTGGCAAGACACTGAAGCTACCAGACGCGACTCAGCTGGAAGAAGCGTTGGACCGAGTGGAACCGGCAACACCGGGTCTCGCTTTCTTGCCCTTCCTTTCCGGCGAACGAAGTCCTGGTTGGCGAGATGATGCGCGTGCGAGCTTCGTCGGACTGACGCTGGCGACGCGGCCAGTCGAGATGTTGCGGGCGGCGCTAGAAGGTGTAGCCTACCGGCTGGCGCTCATTCACGAACTCGTGCACCCCCACCTGTCCGAGGGCTACCAGATCCATGCGGGCGGAGCGGGGCTGCTTGCGTCACCCGTGTGGCTGCAAATCCTGGCCGACGTCTTCGGCTTGCCCGTTACCGCGGCCGCAGAGCAAGAGACCACCGGCAGGGGTGTGGCCCTGCTTGCCTTGGAGAGTTTGGGTGAGATCGAAGATATCGACACGATGCCCACGGCTCTGGGCCAAACCTACGATCCCGATCCGCGCAGACACGATCAATATCGGGCTGGTTTGGAGCGCCACCAGCGTCTCTATCAGCTCCTGGTGAAACGAGAGCGCAGGTGAGTGCGATTCCCGATTGACATCTAACATTGTCCACCCCATTGTGACGGGGCGAATATCGGGCAAAGACAGGAGAACAAAGATGGAACCATCGGCAGACATCGGCCTCATCGGACTGGCTGTAATGGGAGAGAATCTCGTCCTCAACATGAATGACCACGGATTTACCGTGGCAGCATTCAACCGAACCGTTTCAAAAGTTGACGATTTTCTGAATGCCGGCGCCAAAGGGACCAATGTCATTGGCGTCCGCTCGATCGAAGAGTTGGTAGCTGTGCTCAAACGCCCTCGCCGAGTCATGCTGATGGTCAAGGCGGGTTCAGCCGTGGATGACTTCATCGAGCGGCTGATCCCTCATCTGGAAGCAGGCGACATCATCATCGACGGCGGCAACTCGAACTACGAAGATACGGTGCGCCGAACTCCTTATGTCGAGTCCCAAGGCTTACTCTATATTGGCACCGGAGTCTCCGGCGGAGAAGAGGGAGCTCGCTATGGTCCCTCGATCATGCCGGGCGGTTCGCTCCAGGCGTGGCCCCACATCAAACCAATCTTTCAAGCGATCGCAGCCAAGGTTGGGGACGGCACCCCCTGCTGCGATTGGGTTGGCGCAAACGGCGCTGGACACTTCGTCAAGATGGTCCATAACGGCATCGAGTATGGTGACATGCAGCTCATCGCCGAAAGCTACCACCTGATGAGGGAAGGTCTGGGCATGAGCGATGACGAGATGAGTCGAGTCTTCGGAGATTGGAACGAGGGCAAGCTCGACTCCTATCTGATCCAGATCACGCGCGACATCCTCGCCTTCAAAGACCAGGATGGGACGCCGCTCTTGCCCAAGATCCTGGATGCCGCGGGTCAGAAGGGCACCGGTCGTTGGACCGTGATCTCCAGCCTCAATATGGGAGTCGCCCTGACCCTGATTGCGGAAGCGGTCCTGGCCCGAGCGCTGTCGGCACACAAGGAAGAGCGCGTGGCCGCTGCCAAGATTCTGGATGGTCCCGTTCCCCAGCTTGAGGGAGACCCAGAGGAGCTTATCGGAAATATTCAGCAGGCGCTCTACGCATCCAAGATCGTTTCCTACGCCCAGGGTTACGATCTGATGCGCGTCGCGGCCAGGGAGTACGGTTGGAACCTCAACTACGGAGGTATCGCCCTCATGTGGCGTGGCGGATGCATCATTCGATCGGTCTTCCTAGGCGAGATCAAAGATGCCTACACCCGCGATCCGGACCTCAGGAACCTCCTGCTCGATCCCTACTTCAGGGGCGAGATGGAATCAGCTCAGGCGGCCTGGCGGAGGGTAGTGGCAAGGGCCGTCGAAATCGGAATCCCAGTTCCAGCCATGTCCAGCGCGCTGGCCTACTACGATGGGTACCGACAGGAAAACTTGCCGGCGAATCTGATCCAGGCACAGCGCGACTACTTCGGTGCCCACACCTATGAGCGTGTAGATCGAGATCGAGGGGAATTCTTCCATACCCGATGGGTGTCAGACTCCGACAGAGATCGAGGATAGTCAGAAGAGTTCGAGATCCAGGGCCGTTCCAGATTCCAAGCACTGCCCTCTGCGACACTTGACGTCCTGGACCTCTTAGGCTATACTCCGGCTATCCGTAAGAGACGAAACGATGATCACCAGGATCCAAAAGTGGGGCAACAGTCAGGGACTCCGGGTGAGCAAGCAGCTACTGTCCGACGCCGACATCGATGTAGGAGATGAGGTAGAGGTGGCTGTTCGTGAAGGCAACCTGATGGTGACACCCGTTCGGCGCGTGCGTGGTGGGCACGACCTTCGGGAACTTGTCGGCCGCATCCCGAAGGAATACAAACCAGTAGAACTCGACTGGGGTCCGTCTGTCGGCCGTGAGGTTTGGTAGATGGTCGAATATGTGCCGCGGAGGGGAGACCTTATCGCCCTTACCTTCGACCCCCGGTCGGGTCACGAGCAACGAGGACGTCGTCCGGCCCTCGTGGTTAGCAAGGACCTCTTCAACAAACATACAGGCCTGTGCATTGCTTGTCCGATCACCAGCGCTCGACGTGACTATCCGTTTCATGTGTCCATTCCCGAGGGCCAGAAGGTAAGCGGTTTCGTCATGGTTGAGCAGGTCAAGTCGATCGACTTCCGTTCTCGAAAAGCCAGGCGAATCGGGAAGGCCCCGTCAGAGCTACTGGAGGAAGCGCTATCGATCCTTGATGCATGTATCTATTGAGTGCTAACCCAGCGGATGTGGCGGACTGCGAAACGCGGCCGATGATCCGACCCGTTGGGCCGCGCTGGTTCGCCAAACGTTAGGCGCAAAATACCCTCACTAAGGGATGGTTCTGTCCCACCCACCAGATAGCGCTTGCGCCATGGCCTCATCTCCTCGTCCTGGAATCACCGGGAAGACAGCAAGCGTGGGGACATCTTCAGGTAAACCTAGTAGTGGGTCATCATTCTGCCGCAAGGTCACTGCCGCAAGGGGCTGGTCACTTTCTACCGTCACTACCCCTTCCATTGCCTGAAGTTGGGCCGCGAGATCGGGAGCTTCCTCCTCGAAGAACTCCCGGATGAATCGAGCCCGATGGTCGCCTGGCTCTAGTGTGAACGTGGTTTCCCCGACGAAATCGAGAGTCTTGCTGTAGACCCTCAGGGTCACGCTGGCAGTCACCACCTGAGCCGCGTCATTCCCTCCGCTCTCTTGCGGTGGATACACGATTGCCAATCCCGTATCTCTCTTGCCTCGGGAATCAAGAAAGACACTGAATTCGCGGATCGGCTGGGCACTTGGCACACCGGCCTCATAGACCACGACTCCCCCGTCGGAGCGAGTGAAGAGCGCAGTGCCCCCTACACCTTGTCCCGCTGTCACCTTAGCGTAGCCAACAACAAGATCCCCAGTTCCCTTCGTCCGAAACGAGCCCGCGGCGCCCCGGCCCAGGGGAATGGAGAATATTGAGCTGGGACTACTAGGAAGTATGTCGTTTGCACCGCCAATCAACTCCATCTCGATCGGACCTTGCGAATTCAGAAACTCGACGGTTGCGGTTGTTTCCTCGCCGGTGTTCACGAAGAACAAAGTCGTCTGAAGGCGGATCGTATTAGCCACTCCATTACCGATCTGAGGAAAATAAGAAACTACAGGGGGAAGCCCACCGCATCCCACATCATTGGCAAAGCACTCAAGCGCCCGGGATTGCAGGCCTGACAGCCTGGCATCGCTCTGCAATGCCCAGGGCGTCGCGCTGGCGCCGATCACTAGAACGTGGCCGCCACCGCTATGCGGGAAATACAGAATGGTGCCGGCCTTGGTAACCGCACTCCTTCCATCCTCCGGCGGTTCGCTTCCGATGAGGTCCAGGATGTTCTGACAGGTGCGGGGCGAGGGCGCAGGGATGTCATCAGGGATAGGGAAGCCATCAGGAATTCCACCGTCCGAACTATCAGTTGGGTCGAAGTCCGTGCCCTCTGCGAGGATCACTGCCTGCTGCCCCTCCGCTAGTCCCGGCAGCGGCATGCCCTCGACCCAAGTGTCCGCCTCGTGTCCCACGGCAAACGCCTGTCTTGCGGGGTTGGAGGTCTCGCGACCAAATCCGAACCGCTCGTCGTCGCTCAACCCACTACTCTGCCAAAGCCAATGGTCGGTGTTGAGAGCGGCCCATTGGCCGAAGCAGAACGGCTTGTTCGAGCACGGCAGGGTGAGGTGAATCACCACGCCGAGTGCCTTGTGGCGGTCGCCCCCATGGTAACTGCCACTGCCATTGCACAGGGCTGCCGACCTGAGAGTTCCCAGGAACGCTCCGTCGATGCCGCTCTGGAGGTCGGCGATCCCGAGGACAGGGGCTTGCCTGAACTTGCGCACCTCTTGTACGCGGTTCGCGCCATACACGACCCGCCAGGTGAAAATGTTACCGGCCGGGGCTACCACACTACCTCCGTCATCCAGGAACTGGGTAAGCGCCTCAAGCATGCCGTCGGACCAGTACCCATGGTGCGAGTGCGGCATCAGAACACGGTGGTCTGCCGCCGAGATCAGACCCGCGTCAAAGTCGTCGTCGCTGTAGACGTCGTAGGCGAAACCCTGTGCGTCGAGCCACTGCACCAGGTACATCGAGTTGGGGGCGCGCACACTGTAGCCCCCTCTGGCGGCTCCCGGCTTCATGGGGTTTGATTCACGCGAGGGACGTTGCCATCCGTGGAAGTAAGACAGTGATCTTCCATCACCCATTTCGTTGTAGGCGGAGTTGTTGCCACCCTCGAGACAAAGTCGGGGAGTTGAGCCTTCGCAACCGCCCGGCTGACGGCTCCGCAGCGTGATACCGGGACCGTACGACCTTGGCCAACGGTTATACGCCGTCCAAGTGTTGGTCGGCAGCACCACGGCGATCGGTGCGCGCGGCCCGGTGGCCGCCGGCCTGATGGCAATGGCCCTGACAGATACCTCATCACCCTCTTGGGTCGGTGTGAAGTCGGGTCCCAGGAGCGCCTGAATCGCGTACATGCCCGATTCGATGTCAGACGGGATGGTAAGCTCCACTGTTACCTGCCAGCCGGCGTCGACGATCTGATCGTGGTTGAGGCGGAAGGCGCGGCCTTCGACCGTGACACCTGCCACACCTGGGTGGCCGTGGTTCGTCACGACGCCGACATGCCCCTTGACCGAGCTATCCTGGACGCTTGGATAGGGGCCCTCGAATCCGAGGTAGAGATCGACCTCCTCCGGTCCAGGAGCCGGATCAGTTTCCGCCAACCCGCGCTGTCGGCGTGCTTCGATCTGGGCGGCGGACAGAGCTGTCGGCCACAACGCCCAAGAGTCGAGACGGCCATCGATGACGCCCGTGAGATCGCCTGGCGCTTCAGAGCGCGCCCCCAACCGGAACGGCGCAGCGACCTCCGCTACCGGACCGGTCTGCGCTCGCTGCGCGGCGAGACCCCCGTCCACGTAGAGCTTAACCAGCGCGCCGTCATAGCTGAGCGCGAGATGGCGCCAGGAGTCGAGCCATATGTCGAAGTTGGCGGGAAGCGGGGCGATGGCGAGTCGAGCCGGATCTGTCTGCGGCGTATCGCTCACATAGGCGGCCAACCGTCCTTCGGGGGTGATGATGATAGCGGCGGCGGCCTCGTTCAGGCCGAACTGGCCTGCTACCACCACCGTGTCGCCGCCAAGCAGCGTGGGGTGAAGCCACCCCTCCAACGTGAACGAAGTTCGACCCACCAGTGATACGCTGGGGTACTCAAGAAACGAACCCACACGCGAAAACTGTGAGCCAACTTCCAACACACTACTGCGGGCGGCTTCGGTCCACTCTTCATCTAGTGCTACGAGCCGGACGACGATATCCTGGTTGGGGACGGAAGCGTAGACCTTGACAGTATCTCCGATTGCGTAGCTCGTCGCGTCGGTGTAAAGGCCATGCCAGATCTCGGCAGATGCCGTTACCGAGAAGGTCCAAAACCCAACAAGAACTCCAATCCTAATCTTTGTCGTCATGTCATCACCCTCTCTCTAGGGAATCTCCAGCTTCGAATCCGGGACGGCGCGCTTGGGCTCCCAGCTGTTTAACCGCACTCACACGAGTCCCTGATACGCACGAAAAAGGGTCCGGTAGTATTTCATGACCCGGATTGGATCCGTGCTTTCCGGGATTTCGGCCATACAGAAGCCGTCATAATCGATCTTCTTCAGTAGACCAAACAGCAATCTCCAGGGATATTCCTCGACAAACAGATCGCGCATGTGGACCAGGCTTATATAGGAGCTGACACTATTGAAGTTCTGCTCAATACCTGCATCCAACAGATCGGTCGGATTCGAGTTCCAGCAGATTCGAGCATTCCTGTGATTGGCGTGCTCCATGATCTTCTTGATGCGCGGCAGTCGGGAGGTTTCCCTTCCGTGGACCTCGAGTCGGATCTGGATGTCGTAGTCAGCCGCAAAGGCCGCACATTCTGCAAGAGATCGGCCGATCTGCTCCAACGTCTTCTCTTCCGCTACACCAGCCGGAAGTCCGTTGGGCCGCACTTTGACTCCCGCGGCTCCCATATCACTCGCCAGTTTTACGAAAGCCTTGGTTTCCTCGATGTTGTTTCTGACCTCGGCCGGATCAGGGGAGTGATACTCGCAGGCACTGCCGATTTGTACCACGCGTACTGGGGAGTCTTCGAATCGCTTGCGAACCTCTTTGCGCCTCGCTGCCGGAGTGTCAATCTCGATCCCATGAGCGTGGGTGCTGCGGAGCTCTACCCCCTCGAAACTGGTTTCGCTGCAGTGCTTGATAATCGTCTCGATGTCCCAGGAGCGCCCCAGATTGTAGGTGACCGTTCCGAGATGGAGTTCTTTGCCATTGCCGGGGGTATGACTCTCGAGTGAAGCCCCTCGCACAGTTGGTCTTAGATTCACCGCGCCCGAAGCGGCCAAAGTTGACGCAAAAAACGTTCTTCTGTTCATAGCACCCTCCTTTCGTGGCGGCGGTCTCCAGGCCGCCGTGCTTCGAGCAGACGGCTCGAAGATGCTTCGAGCGGAAGGCTCGAAAGAAGAAGAATACTTCGGCCTGGAGACCAAAGCTACGCTCGCAGCCGAAACTTGTCCCGCTCCGGAGTTTTCAGCTAAGCTGGACTACGTTGACGCTTTCTTATGCAGAGATCGCTTACCAGCCTGCTGATTGGACTACTTCTCATAGCTCTCCTTCTGATTGACGGCGCTCGATCGGTGGCTCGTGCTCAAGGGGAGATCCCTTCCCCACCGGTGGCCGGAGCCCCGACCAAAGCCGAGCTCGATACGGCGATTCAGAAGGGAACCCAGGGGTTCATCCGTGAATTTGTCCAGACTTCGTTTGACACCGTCTCGACAGGGTACGTCGACTACACTGACTCGCAGAGCAACGAGAAGCGTTACGGACCCAAGGCGTATGTCGCCTTCCAGCTCTACTTGCTGACCCACTACTTGATGTACTTCGAGGACCTGGGAATTCCGCGCAACGACCCCCTGCTCAATCAGATACACGATTGGTTCATGGGTCAGTTCGACAAGGGCCAAGGCAGCTGGCTCTGGTCTCACGAAGGATGTCTACACGCCAAGGGCATGTACGCTCTGGCGAATTTCGGTTACAGGGATCTGGTCGAGAAGGGTTACGGATGGGCCCTCAAGAATCTTTCTCTGCCCTTCTCGCCACCGCTGTCCTTGCCGGTAGAAGATCGCATATTCACGATGAGGCAGTCGGGCAACATTATCCAATCAGTCGGCGATGCAAGGCTCTCTCTCACCGGCAAACATGGATGGGAGCACGGAGGTCCGGTTCCCGACGTCGAGAACAGCGCCAAGTTTCTTTACGCCCTTCTGAAAGCGGGAGTACCCGTTGTCGATGTTCGTGTGAGCGACCTGCGAAAAGGGCTCGTGGACCGGATCCTCAGCTTTCGTCCACGACTGGCAGGGGACTTTATCGGTCTGTCCTGGTACGTCTTCGCGGTCCATAAGTTCGCTCTTGACAAGGGTGCAGCCTACGAGCGCTGCCTGGAGCACATGGAGGAGTTGGTGAAGGATGGCTGGAAGTCGAACTTCCCGCTGGTGGAGGTCCCCGCCTTTCGCAGCCTGGCGGTGAGGGCCTTGTTGATTGCGGGTTATCGTTTTCCGGAACTGGATGCGTCGATCAACGGATATGTGAGATCCCAGGATGAGGAAGGTCTCTGGAGGCTTCCACGAGCGATGCGGCTGTGGGGATTGACGAAGCCTCCTACCAGTGGGATCAAGGTGGGAACCTTGGATGGTGCCAACACCTATCTCTTGACGTTGTCCCTGATCGACTATCGCCGAATCAAGTTCTCCGAGCGTGGAACGTATGCCTTGCCTGCCGCCTTGAAAAGTACCTCGCCTGCCACCTTGGAGACAGACAATTCTCCGGATGCTCTGGCCTTCAGGCGAGCCTGCGGCGGCTGCCACGAGCTGCCAAGCCCTCAAGCCTATTCCCGGGAGGCCTGGCCAGGCGTGACCAAAAAGATGATGGGATACATCGTGGAACAGGGTCTGGAGATCCCCGAGCGCGATGTGATGCTGAGTCTGCGCTACCTGCGGCGGCACGCTCTGTCCGCAGAACAGTAAGAGTTACGTCAGGGTTTCCCCCTGGGGTATCTGTTTAGCGCTTCACCCTTGCCCTTGCCCTGGCGCGAAGACTCTTAGCGGTTGGCTGACAGGTCGACTCGCACAATCTCTTTCGAGTTGCGGGCGAAGACGGATTTCCTGGCGAAGGCTGGATGGGACCAGACAACCATCCTTCGCCTTATCGGATTGGTGGGTTCGATAAGAAAGGCTCGGCTGGTTTCCCGATACCCTTGTGGAGACAGTTGGGCGATGATCAGTTCTCCCTGCTCATTGCAGATGAAGAACCGGTCTTCGTGTTTGATCAGAAAGGCGTTCCACCAGCGGTCCTTCCCCGTGGCATCAAGCGTCGTCCAGATCCTCTCGCCGGTCTTGGCATTCAGGCAGCGAAGTTCTCCGTAGCTGTCGATGCCGTAGATGTAGCCCTCCTGAAGCACCGGTGTACACATGAGGGAATGCAGACCGTCTGTCTCGATTTCGCTCTCGCTCTTACCCTTCCAGAGCAGGCTGGCTGAAGGTTGGTGCGCATCGGGCCGCATCATCAGTGGACCGTTGTAGAAGGCACTCACGAACAGGAGCCGTCGTTTCAAGTCGAATATCGGAGTCGCCAGACAGAGACCGTTTCTTATCGGGAATTCCTGTCCCCAATAGCGTTCTCCCGTCTCTGGATCCAAGCCGTAGAGGCCGCTAGGATTCCAGATGATGAGCTGCCGCTTACCTCCGGTCTCGAAGATCACAGGAGCAGAATAGCCTGGCTCCTGCGCAGTCAGGGCCTGCCAGATCGTCGTACCCGTATCCTTGTCGAGAGCCAGGACGCAGCGATTGTTGGAACCTCCGGCTATCAGGATCAGTTTACGTCCGTCTACAAGGGGAGCCGAACTAAAGCCCCAGACCGGCACCTCTGCACCGTAGTCTTTCGGATAGGATCTGGACCAGAGGTGCTTTCCAGTGGCTGCGTCCAGGCAGAATAAGTTCCCCATGGCGCCCAGCGAGTAGACCTTGCCCGAGTGGACTGTGGGTGTGGTCCGTGGACCTTCGGGGTAGGAGAAGGTGTACGAAATGGGGTACTCGTATTTCCATACGATCTTCCCGCTCTCGGAATCGAGGCAGAGAACGCGTTCCGTAGCTTTCGCCTTCGACGATTCATCCCCCGGCACCAGATCTGTCAGATAGACGCGATTCCCGACGACCGCCGGACCGGCATAGCCCTCACCAATAGGCGTTCGCCACATGAACGACAGTTTCGAGGGCAGCTGCTCGACGATTCCCGTTTCTCGCCAGACTCCGTCGCGCTTCGGTCCTCGCCACTGAGGCCAGTCTTCTCCCAGGACATCGGGACTGGCGGTCCAGAATCCGAGTATGAGTGTAAGGCTACCCAGTCGTTTCAGGCTTGATCTTCTGAGAGTCCGAACTTGATTAGTCGACAGCATGCTTGCCACCTTTCTGAGTCGACCATGATATCCGGTCTGGCCTATCTCAGCTACTGCTAGCGCGTGGTGGCTTTTTCTGAGAGACAAGGCTGTAACCCATCGTGGCTCGGGAAGTTTCTTTCTGGAATGGGGCCAGAGCATCACCGGAGGCCCAACTACTGCAGCCAACAGAGAAGCCGCGAGGGAATGCTTCAGTTGACGCTCGGCTTGAAGAACTGATCTCTGACGCGCTTTCGCACCAGGACTCTCGCACGGTGGACTCGACTTTTCATGCTGGGCTTCGAGATTCCAAGCGTTCGGCACACCTGATCCTCGGAGAGACTCTTGACGTCCTTCAAGAGATAGGCCTGTCGGTAATTCTCCGGAAGCTCTTGGATACAGTGTCTTACGAATTCCGAGAGCTGGCGAGTGTGAAGCGACAGACCAGGGTCCGGGCTATGGCTTGGGAGCCAGTGGGTTGGGGGAAGGCTTTCCTGCTCCCATTCAGAGGGGGTAGTCCAGGAATCAAGCGATATGGTGACTGCTCGGTTTCGCTTCCGGAGCTTCATCAGGGATTGATTCTGGACGATCCGATAGAGCCAGGTGTAAAGGGATGAGTCCCCACGGAACCTGTCTATAGCCCGGAACGCCTTGAGGAAGGTCTCCTGCACCGCATCTTCTGCGTCCTGTGGATTCTTCAGAATCTGAAAGCTCACCGCATGGAGACTCTTTCCATATTTCTCGACCAGTTTCTCAAAGGCACTGCTATCCGTCTGTTGAAACCCTTCCATTTCCTCTCTTCCTCCTCATGGGCCGTCTGCGAACCGGTCAACGAATACCTGGTAGACTCGTTGTTGACGTCCGCGGCGGCAACCCCCGACCGCAGCAGGAATACCCGCACAATATCCGCGTTCGGAATGTTCAATTCAGAACTATATGCACTCTCTAGATGCTATCTTGTGTCGCTTTTATTCCCCAATTAGAACGTTTTTTCTTCTGTTTGGTTCAAATAACGACTTTTGAGGCTGCTGACGCGGCTGCGGGTGGACCGCATTTACAAAGTGGGAGGAAGAATCTAGAGTATCAAGGCGGCAGACGGCACCAGTTTCTTGAGAAGGTACAGGTCATGAGAGTTTCTCTTTTTGTAACCTGTTTGGTTGACCAGCTCTTCCCCCAGGTGGGCCTTAGCGCTGTTAAGGTCTTGAAGAAGCTTGGGCTGGAAGTGGACTTCGATCCAGGCCAGACCTGTTGCGGCCAGCCGGCCTTCAATAGCGGCTATGTCGATGAGGCGGCAAGCGTCGCACGAAGCTTCCTCGAGACCTACAAAGATGGCGGTCCAATCGTGGTTCCTTCGGGATCTTGCTCGACCATGATCAAGGTATTCATACCCGACCTCTTTGAAACAGGGTCGGCTGAACGGCGACTGGCGGAAGAGATTGCGGAACGTACCTACGAGCTTTCCTACTTCCTGGTTTCCGTCCTTGGCAAGGATGCGACGGGTGCACGGTTTCCCGAAGTCGTGACCTACCACGGTTCCTGTCACCAGCTTCGCGAATTGGGGATTTCGAGTGAGCCTCGCCGCCTTATCGGAGGTGTCGAGGGAATCGATTTTCGCGAAATGGACAATTCCAATCGATGCTGCGGTTTTGGGGGCACCTTCTCGGTCAAGTTCGCGGACGTCTCGGCGGCCATCGGAGAGGACAAGGTTGGTTGGATTCGCCAGTCTGGAGCCAGATACGTCATCTCGAACGATGTCAGCTGTCTGATGCACATAGACGGACTATTGAAGCGGGCACAAGTGCCGGTTGAGACGATGCACCTGGCTGAACTCCTGGCGCAGTTCGATGACTAGCATTCGTTCAAACGCCGCCTCGGCTCTGTCCAATCCACAGCTCCAAGCCAACATGTCGGCAGTGGTCCGCACCGCCCTGCACTCCCGCGATCAGGCAGTGGCTGAGGTACCGAACTGGGAGACTCTGCGGCAGTACGCTCACGATGTGAAGGCGCATACCCTGGCCCGACTCGACTCCTACCTGGAGCAGCTGGAAGAGCGGGTTGTCGAGCAGGGAGGCAAGGTGGTGTGGGTCGAGAACGGAGAAGAAGCCCTCAGCTTCATTACCCGTCTAGCTCACGAAAAAGGCATGACCAAGGTGGTCAAGAGCAAGACCATGTTGGGCGAAGAGATTCACCTTAATGATGGCTTGGAAGCGGCTCATATTGAGCCTATTGAAACCGATCTGGGCGAGTACATCATCCAGCTGGCCGGCGAGACTCCATTCCATATTATTGCCCCGGCTTTGCACAAGTCGAAGCAGGAGGTGGCTGACCTGTTCACCGAGAAGGTCAACATGCCCCCCACGGATGACGTGCAGCAGATCACCGCTACGGCGCGCAGGATCCTGCGAACCCATTTCCTGACGGCTCGACTAGGCATTACGGGTGTTAATTTCGGAGTCGCCGAAACCGGGAGCATCGTCGTGGTGGAGAATGAGGGCAATGCTCGCCTCTCAGCCTCGGTTCCGGAGGTCCACATTGCGCTCATGGGAATCGAAAAAGTGGTTCCACGGGCGGCCGATCTGTCTGTCTTTTTGAAGCTTCTCACCAGGAGTGCCACCGGACAGAAGATTACCAGCTACGTCAATTTCATCAACGGTCCGCGCCGGCCCGCCGAAGTCGATGGACCGGGCGAATTCTACCTGGTGCTGATTGACAACGGACGCAGCAAGATTCTTGCCGATTCGTTTCTGCGCCAGACACTGGCGTGTATTCGCTGCGGGGCCTGTCTCAACGTGTGCCCGGTATACCAGCGGATTGGTGGCCACGCGTACGGCTCGACCTATCCGGGTCCGATCGGTGCGATCCTCACACCTCAGCTGTTGTCCGAGGAGGAAGCCCCCGAGCATCCCTTCGCCTCCTCGCTTTGTGGGGCCTGCTATGAAACCTGTCCCGTGAAAATCGAGATTCCTCACATCTTGCTCAAACTCCGGGAGCGGGTACAGCGAAGAAAAAACGACAAGGCCAGCCACATTCCCCTCGAAAAATGGTCCATGCAGGTCTGGGCCTGGAGTATGAGCTCGTCTCGTCGCTTCGCTTGGGTTTCAAGGCTGATGCGTTTGGCCCAGGGATGGTTTCTAACGGAAAAGGGCCCCAGGATTTCGTTTCCACCGCTCAGTGGTTGGACCAAGCATCGGGACCTCCCCAAGCTCCCGAAGAAGAGTTTTCGAGAATTATTCCGGGACGAGGAGAAGGGAAGTTGAGCCGCGCGGTTCTTCTAGAGAGGATACGCCTGGCCTGCGCTGCCGGTACCGCGTCGGAACTCCCAGACGAGCTCCCGGAGTTTCCCTCCTACGAAGACGCGGCTTCCAAGTTCCGAGACGAACTGGATGCCGTCGGGGGAGTTTTTTTCGATGGTCGGAGCGCAGACGAACTGCCTCAAATCCTCAGCCAGATACTGGAGAAGACGGGTGCTACGGAGATCTACTGGGAATGTGAGGAAGTCTTCCAGAAGAACGGTGTGCCTTATCGGCTTCGGGATCCAGAGGCTTTCAGCCACCAGCATCTGGTTTTCAGCTACCACTTTCAGGGGAGAGTCGAGTTCCCCCTGGTCCTGAACTTCAAGCCTTACGATCGTGCGACCCTGGGCGCCGTTCCAATCTCGGTCAGCAACGCGACCTTTGGGATTGCCGAAACCGGTACAATTGTCCACTCGGTGACACCCGGTACCGGGCGGCTGCTTTCGGTACTACCCGAGGCGCATGTAGTCTTTCTGTCCGAGAAGGACTTGTTGATGAACTCGGTCGAGTTCTTCGGGAGAAATGAACTGGGTAAACTAGGCAGCGCGCTGACTCTGGTAACTGGTCCCAGTCGCACGGCAGACATCGAAAAGACACTGGTGCGAGGAGTCCATGGTCCCCGAGAGTGGTATGTGGTTCTGACCTCATAAGCCTGGACCGTCCATGTTGGAAAGCCTCGAAGGAAGGAATGCACTGGTTACCGGAGCCGCGAAGCGCGTAGGCCGTGCCATCTGTCTGGCCCTGGCCGATCGGGGTGTGGACATTCTGATCACCTATCGACGAAGTGCCAAGGATGCCGAGACAACTAGCCAGGAGCTTCAGTCCAAGGGCGTGCGAGCCCTCGCGCTGCCGGTAGATCTCGCCGAAATCGCGGATTGTCGGCGATTGGTTGGTGATGCCGAGAGGGAGTTCGGTGCCATCGATATTCTGGTCAACAATGCCTCCGATTTTGCCAGGACGCCGATTCGTGAGCTGCCCGAGGACGGCGAGCAGTTCCAGGATCGTTTCGACTACTTCGCACGCCTGCACATGGCGGCTCCACTCTATCTGGGAATCCAGTTGGGTTTAGGGATGAAGAAAAGGGGTTGGGGCCGGATTGTCAATCTTACTGATCGAGTGACGGTTCGGGCGCAGGCCTATCCGGACTGGGCATTCTATCAGGCTACCAAGTATGGTCTTCATGGAGTGACACAGGTCCTGGCAAGAGAGCTTGCACCCGAGGTTACCGTCAACAGCGTCGGTCCAGGTCTGGTTATTCCACCCCCTGATTTTGATCCAGAAGAAGTAGAACGTATCCGCCAGAGGATTCCCTTGCAGCGCCAGTCATCGCCGGAGGAAATCGCCGCTGATGTCGTTCATCTCATCCGCTCGAGGTCCAAGACGGGTTCGGCGATCCTCACTGATGGTGGGGTCGGTTTGATCGGTGGTTGACGGATGAATGGATCGTAAGTCTCCGACTCTGAAACGAAGAAGCCTCACGGTGCTGGAAAACACTATGCATACAATCGTCAAGCGACTTCATTTCTGCTACGGGCATCGCCTGCTCGACTACAACGGCAAGTGTGCACGTCCGCACGGCCACAACGGGATCATCGAGGTCGAGCTCTGGAGCCGAACTCTCGACCACAGAGGAATGGTCTTTGACTTCACCGACGTCAAGAAGCAGCTGGGTGAATTCATTGATACCGAGTTGGACCATCGTATGCTGCTGCGAAAGGACGATCCCCTGGTGCCGGCGCTCAAGCAGTTGGGTGAAGTCCCCTACGTTATGGACGTGAATCCGACCGCTGAGAATATCTCAAAGCTGATCTTTTCCGAAGCGCAAGCCAGGGAACTCCCGATCGCTGCGGTGCGCCTGTGGGAGACCCATGACGCCTTCGCAGAATATAGAGAAGGCGGGTCGAAGACCGGTTTGGAGGCTTGAGACCTCTAGCACAAGGCATTGCGGTGTTGGCTAGCGGTGGTCTCGACAGCTGTGTCATGTTGGCTGAGCTAGCCAAGGCTTTCGAGCCCGTGTATCCCATTTACATTCGCTGCGGCCTGTTCTGGGAGGAAACCGAACTGAGGTTTCTCCGTGACTTCGTGAGCGTAGTCGGAGACTCTCGAATCCTGGCACCTCGGTCCTTGGAGTTTCCTATGGCGGATGTCTACTCCGGGCAGTGGCAAACCACTGGGACGGGAATCCCAGGCTACTATGAGCCGGATGAACGGTGGGAAATCCCAGGGCGGAACCTGATTCTCATCTCGAAGACTGCGGTTTGGTGCAAGCTTCACTCGGTGGGCCAGATCGGACTGGGGACTTTAGGCAGCAATCCATTTAGCGACGCGACTCCCGAGTTTTTCGACTCCCTGGGTCAGGCATTGAGCAAGGGTCTGGGTCTTACCCTGGAGATCGTTTGCCCTTTTGCCGGATTGACCAAACCCGAGGTGATTCTCCTGGGTGCCCAGCTTCCGCTGGAGCGTACCCTCAGCTGTGCCAGGCCGGAAGGAAACCTACATTGCGGCGTCTGCGGTAAGTGCCACGAGAGGATAGATGCCTTCGTCCAAGCCGGTATCCCGGATCCAACGACCTACGCCTCAGAGCCCCCGCTACGAAAAGGGAGCACTGGCCGCACGGCTTGATCGGCCGAGACGGACCTGCTAGCGTTCTGAAATCACCTTACAGGCATTCCGAGACCCATTCGCCGTAGCCGGCGGTAGTCAAGGCGAAGAGTTGCCCGGAGTTCTTGACGATTAGTGTTAGCCAACCTGGAGACCCATCATGGCACTGTTCTGGCAGTCTCATCACTCGAAATCGGGGGGATATCGGCTGGGCTCAGTCCTGTTGATAGCGTTGACAAGCTTCCAGGCTTGGACTCTTGGCGGTGATGGAAGTATTTTCCCGACCGACCCTGGTCGAGAGTTCATGGCCACTGGACGCATCGACACCAACGGCAATGGTCCGGATCCGGGTGATCCGCCTCTGATTCAGGAGTTCGGGCCCTCTCCGAATCCCGTCACTGGCAATATTGGATTCCTTCCGGTCACACCATGGGGTTCGATCGTCATCGAAGAGGGACCGAACTCCTTCTTACCGGGTTTCTCGGTGGGAAGAGCGTTTCAGAAAGGAAGCGCCCCGACTATTCTCCAGCGGCTCACGGGTGCCTTCAATTCACAGGGTCGCTTCCAGGGGTTCGAGTTCAGTCAGGATAAGGTGGCCACACTCGCGAGCCCGCCGACGAGCAGAATTACTGGGAGATTGGCACTCATTGATGCCGACAATAACGGAAACTGTGAAGGGTTCAATTTGGAGTTCGACGGTGAAACGATTGGAGAAAACGACCCGCCGGCCTTTTCGATCTCGATAGATTTCGTGTTTGTGGACACCGAAGGCGATGGCGTAACCGACGCCTTCACCATTCCCTGGATTCTTAGCAACCTGACGGCTCTGGGCGCCGGACTCTTTGATGACAAACCCGAGCTCTCGCCGATCTATTTGCCGCTCACTGACCCCTTTGGAGATGGATCTAGGACGATCGCACTTGACTTGGATCAGAATGGCCAAGCAGATTTTAGGATTCCCCTGGTTGCCAATATTGGTCCGAGTGCCACACCTCTCAACCCTCAGTATTTTGCTCAAGTCGGCGATGGAGAGGCCGGAGTGGCTGCAGCGCGAAAACTTCAGATGAAGCACGGAACGGGTCCATCGGCCGAACCAATCGGGCAGGCCCCTGGGATCTCAAGCGAGTTTATCCTGCTGAATCCGGACACCGCCATGGATGCGACGGCGACGGTAGCGCTGAAGGGTGACGATGGCGGGGCCTTGGCGGGCATCGACCTCGACGATCAGATTCTTCCCGAGGGAACTCTCGAGGTGATGGTTCCCGCTTCCGGTATGAGGATTTTGCGCACTGATGGTCTGGGCCCTCTGACCGCGGGGTCTGCGACCGTGTTGGCGGACAAGCGCCTGACCAGCGTTGTGGTCTTCAACAGCACTGTGGGAGCCGCGGGTGTTGGTAGCAGCGCGTCGGCGCCCACGGTTATCGCGCCCATGCTTCGGGACAGCACTATCAACACCGGCATCGCCCTGCAGAATTCTGGAATGGATGAGGCGATGCTTCGGCTTTTCTTATTCGGTGCGGACGGGAAGCAGCAGGCCTTTGCCCGCTTGGCCCTGGCCGGAATGGGACATCGGGCACTCTTTGTAGATGAGATTCTCTGGACAGCACAATTCGGCGATCTGGATTTCTCTGATTTTCAAGGGATTGTGAAAGTTATTGCAGATACTGGGAGCGTTGCGGCCACCGTGATCCAAACGCGGCAGAACGAATTCGTCACTCTGCCGGTGGCGATTCCCACCTCGGTTGGAAGTCTGGAGCTCAACTTCGCTCAGTTTGGAGATGGACAGGTGGATGGGCTGGATCTCGATAGTACGATTATCCTGCTCGGTCTCCAGCAGCAGCTGGGCATCGACACTCAAGCCACGATTGCGATCAAGAACGACGACGGTGACCCCGTGACGGACGTCCAACTGAATGGGCAGGACCTCCCCGATGGGACACTGGACATAACCGTTCCGGGCAATGGTATGGTCGTACTCCGCACGGACGGGCAGGGACCCTTGCGGGTGGGGTCCGTGACCGTTACCTCCGACAAGCAACTGGCCGGAGTCATCGTATTTGCCGGCACTACAGGCGCCGCGGGAGTGGGTGTCAGCGAAAGGCTTCCCGGTTTCAGGGCTCCCATGATCAAGAACGCCACAACCAGCACCGGCATCGCTGTGCAGAACCCGGAAATGGGCCAGCTCACTTTGCAAATTGAACTGCGGAACTCGGAAGGTCAGCTGCTATCCACAGCAACGTTGGTGCTGCCCAGTATGGGACACCGGGCTCTATTCGTGGACGAGATCCCATGGACTCCAGAAACCGGTGTCGTTCTGGACTTTTCTGACTTCCAGGGCGTCCTCAAGGCCACCACCTCAGGTGGGACCGTGGCGGCCACCGTGATTCAAACGCGAGCGGGTAACCTCTTTGTCACAATGCCGGTGGGCCGATGCCCGATCTAGCACGCCAGGGAGTTGCTTCACCAGCGGCCGGCAGCTCGCTCTTTGGCAGGCATGATCTCCAGGCAAGTTGTCCACCAGCCGCTGCGGGTCGTGGTGATGAAGGGTTCCGGTAGGCCCTCACTTTCCATCTCTTTCGCTAGAGCTTCGTGGTCGTAGTGGAGGGGGCGAAAGTCCCACTTCAACTTCCCATCTGCGTGTTCCAGGACTGTGTACCAGACGTTGGTGGCTCCATCGTTTTCGGGTCGACCGATGACTCCAACGTTGAAGAAATGTCGCCCCCGAGCTAGAGCCCGATGCCATTTGATACCTGTGTGGGTGCAGCAGAGGACGTCGGCATTGCGCTCCTGGGTGAATTTGAACAACAGGTGCTCGGGGGATGCGCTCTCCCACAGGAATTCGTTGGTCTGACGGGGTGATCCGTGGCACAACTCAACTTGCGTGGGGCCGAGGGCAAAGCGAAGCGAGAGAGGAAGAGTGCCCAGCCAGGATTTGTTTTCCGCTGACGTGTTTTCGAAGGTGTATTCGTAGCTGATCTGGGCGAAATGGTTGTCGCGAGGATCGGTGTATCCACAGCCGCAATCCTCTTTTCCTTGAGCCAGAGAGATGTCGTAGTTCCCCGCCATGCTTTGCATTTTTCCATTTCGAAGATAGGGGAAAGAGCGGTCGGGACTGGGGCCAAACCCACCCATGTCGCCGAGGCAGTAGATGGCATCTACCCCGACCTTCTCGCAGTCTTCCAGCAGGCATTTCAGAGCTAGATGGTTGTTGTAGACGCCGCCAAAGAGCGCGACCTTGGAATATGTCTCCATGATCTGCTCAGGGTCAGAAGTTCTTGCAGGTCATGCCGGTGACATAACAGGTGTGACAGGAGCTGTGGTAGAGGGAACACGGCTTCAGGGCGTCCTCGATCGAGGTACCCATGCGGGCCTCTTTCTCACCCACCAGGATGGGGCAGGCGTAGACTCCCTCGTGGGTCACGATTCTGGACGACGAGCACTGCAGCAGCGTCGGGTCGAAGTGCTCCATCATCTCGTGGGTCACGTAAGAGGGACGGTTGGGAGCATCCAGCATACCCATCTCGAAGACGGGGATGAGCTTGATCCGGGGGCGGCCGACACCGATGGACTTGAGCAGATCAACATACTTGTCGTAGACGCCGTCCCCAGGGCCTTGTGGATCCAGATAGTCTTGGATCTCCGTCACTGTCAAGATCGGTAGTAGGCCCCTGTCGTAGAGTCGCTTATAGGCTGCGAGGACCTTCCGGAATGTTCCTTTTCCCCGGACAGCATCGTTCTTCTCTTGCTCGTAATCGTCGAGACTGATTCGAATCTCCAGAGAGTAAGGCGAGGCCTCGGCCACTTTCTGGAGCCGGTCGGCGCGGTTTTCATCGATGGGTAGCCCGTTGGTCAGAACTGAGGTGGGAAAGTCCCGCAGGGTCCGCTCCAGGATTTCCAGGAAATCCCTGTGGATGAAAGGTTCTCCCCCGGTGTAGTAGATTTCCTTGACGCCCAGCCGCTTGGCCTCTTCCAGATTCTGGAAGATCTGTGAGGTCTCCATCATTTCCAAACTGTGATTCTCAGGAGAGCAGCTGATGAAACAGTGGGTGCAGCGCAGGTTGCAGAGGGTTCCAGAGACTTGAAACCAGAGGGTCTCCAGATACTCGAACTCAGCGACTGGTAACGCTGAAGAGGCCATCATCCCTGACCATTTAAGCAGTATTCTCGGATGTGATCAACTGATCCACCTTTCGGAAAAGGCGCTGGGTGACAGCATCGGAACTCTCTGAGTGATCCGGGGAAAAGACCTCGCCGAAGTGGATCTCTACGGGATGCAACCGAATCTTGTTGGAACCCCTGGACCAGGCTTCGTAAGTCCCCTTGATTCCAACTGGGACCAGGGGAATATTCAGCTCGGTGGCCAGGATTCCTGGCCCTTTTCGAAACGGTTTGAGGTTGCCATCGATGGAACGCGTCCCCTCGGGGAAAACGCAGAGTACCAAGTTACGACGCAGCCCTTCGGCTCCCAGCCTCAGTGCCTGTCTCAAGTGACGGTCAGAGTCCACGGGGACGACCTTGATCATCCCTCCAAGCTTCGACATGTAGCGACCACCGAAATAATCGCTGTACCCCAGAAAGAAGATCTGCTTGATGACGTGATAGGGAAGAACGCCTACCACCAGAAACGAGTCCAGAAAGCTTAAATGGTTGGGGCAAAGCATGAAGGGGTACTTCCGTGGGAGGTTCTCACGGCCAGTCACTTTGATTCTGAAGAAGATCTTGGAAAGGAGGTGGACGAATTTGGCGGTCAGGTAGAAGACGGCCTCCATTACCGGGCGGCGGACCAGGATCTCCCCGACCTTCTGGGCATCGGCCTCATCGAAGTCCTCGTTCAGGATCTCAGTCCAGGACTGTCGCACCTCCTTGCCTTTGAACTCCTGTCCTCCCAGTAGGCCCTGAACCAGGTCCACTAGATCTTCAACGGTGAAGATTTCTGCAGCGGCGCTATCGGAGATTCGCACGCCCAGGTTTTCTTGAACCGTGGAAAAGAACTCCACCCGACCCAGGGAATCGAAGCCCAGATCCAGCTCCAGGTTCATCTTTCGATGGATCAAGGGAGGGTTCTTGACCTGGCGCAGTAGTTCAAAGACCTTCTCTTCGACCGTTCCCTGAGGAGCAGTAGCCTCCTCGAAGCGGTCCGCAGACCCTGAGGAGGCCGTACCCACCGCCTGCGCCGTTACTTCAAAGCGCTTTATCTTCCGAGTGGTGGTTCGGGGTAAGGGCTCGGTCCGGATCTCGAAGCTGAGGACGTGTTGATGCGAGGGCAGTTGACGGGAAAGGGTCTCGAGCGTGTAGAGGATTATATCGTAGGAGTTGACCACCTGCTGGCTTCTCAGGTAGTCGAAATCGGGAACGATGACGGCATGCAATCTCTCTTGTGTCTCCGCATCGCTCGGCGCTAGCCCGACAATGCACATCTCTTCTATGAAGGGACAGTTGCTCTGATAGAAGTGCTCGAGTTCCTCAGGGTAGATGTTCTTGCCGGATGAGAGGACGATGACATCCTTCTGGCGACCCGTTATGTTGAGGAATCCATCGGGGGAAAGGTAGCCCAGGTCGCCACTGTCGAGCCAGCCATCCCGGATCACCTCAGCCGTCGCCTCGGGATTCCGCCAATACTCCTTCATCACGTTGTCACCCCGAATGAGCACACTCCCTATGTCCTGCTCATTGGGTGAATCGATCTTGATCTCGACGTGAGAAAGAGGCCTTCCGACTGATCCCAGTCCGTCGGAGCCCGCGGCGCTGACCGTTGCCAGAGCTGCGGTCTCGGTCATTCCGTAGGCCTGTACAAATGTGAAACCGAGATCCCGAAGAGCCTTCGCTACTTCGACGTCGAAGCGAGCGCCACCTACACCAAAGATGCGGAACTGTCGGCCGAATTGCTTGTGAATGGGAGAAAACAACCAGCGGCCGGCATGAAGCCCGAGCTTCTCCTCAGAGAAATGGGAGAGGCTCAGCAGCTTCCGGAACAGAAATCTCTTCAAGAAGGACTGCGCTTCAACTTCCTGCCGGATTCTGCGGTGGAGCAGATAGTAGAATTGGGGAACACAGACGAAGATGGTGATGCCCTCCTCACGGAATGCCTTCATGATGCGCTGTGCGTCGAGGGCATCAAGGTAGGTGACTCGACCTCCCATGTAGAGGGGGACGATGAAATTCACCATGAGCGCGAGGACATGGTAAAGGGGCAGTACGGAAAGTACGTTGTCCTCTGGGGTACCCTGAACCACCTTCAATAACTCGATGGTGTTCGAGTACACATTCCGTCGGGTCAAAACGACACCTTTGGGGTTGCCGGTGGTGCCGCTGGTGTAGATGATCAGGTAGGGATCGTCCAGGTCCCGCTGGACCAGTGGCAGAGGAGGCGTGGAATCGGATTCCTCGAGTACTCCATCCCAGCTCGCGCCCTCGCTAGGAGAATCGCCCGCGACCAGGACTGGAAGGGGCTCCGGGAGGCGCTGCTGGATGCCGTCGAGTCTAGGATAGACGAGAGCGGAGAAGATCAGGAATCGGCACCCTGAATGCTGGATGAGGTTGGCCAGTGTTTCGTCTGAATGCTGAATGTCGAAAGGGACGATCACGGCTCCTGCACTCTGGGCCGCGAGGAATGCGATACCCCAGCGCGGATGGTTCTCCATGAGGATTCCAACAGCGTGTCCGGGCTCGACGCCGGAACGTTGGAGGAACAGGCCAATCCCGGCAGTTTCGTCGGCTACCTGCTGATAGGAGAAACTCTCCCTGCCGTCTTCGTAGAGTCCCTGCAGCGCGACTCTATCGGGAAACTTTGATAGGTTGGCTCGAAACTGCTCGAAAAAATCGAGAGTCATAAGGATCTAGGATCGTAGCACGAATATTGTGAGCGGGAAAAGGAACACGCTCCTGTTGAATCTCCGTGTCTTCCTTCTCGCACGAGATGACGCACGCGGTGCCTGAACACGGCGTCTATAATAGCGGTAGCAAGAGGTCAACGTGGCTCAAAAAGCTCTAGATACCTGCCGAAGCTGGGACGAGGTTCTGGCGACGATCCGTTCCAGTCAGCGTGAAGTCGAACTAGGCGGGGGCGTTGCGGCAGTCGAGCGTCAACACCAGAAAGGGCGCCTGACGGCCCGCGAGAGGATCGATCAATTGATCGATCCCGGTGCCGAGTTCTTCGAGCTGGGACTTTTCTCGGCCTTCGAGATGTATCGCGAATGGGGTGGAGCCCCCGCCGCGGGAGTGATCGTTGGGATCGGCCAGATTGCCGGTCGGCAGTTCATGATCGTCGCCAACGACGCCACCGTCAAAGCAGGCTCATTCTTCCCCATGACGGTAAAGAAAGTCCTGCGAGCGCAACGCATCGCGATTAATAACAGATTGCCTCTGATCTATCTGGTCGATTCTGCCGGTGTGTTCCTCCCGCTCCAGGACGAGGTTTTTCCCGATGAAGACGACTTCGGTCGCATCTTCCGCAACAACGCCAGGATCTCCGCCGAGGGCATTCCGCAAATAGCTGCCATCATGGGTCCCTGCGTGGCAGGGGGAGCCTATCTCCCGATCATGTGCGACAAGGTCCTGATGACCGAGGGGAGTGGGCTCTATATTGCGGGGCCCTCTCTGGTGAAGGCGGCAATCGGTCAGGAGATCGATAGCGAGGATCTGGGAGGCGCGGAACTTCACGCGGTTTCGAGTGGATCCATCGATTTCCGAGAAAAGGACGATCCATCCTGCCTCCTGCGAATCCGCGAGCTGGCGGGTCGACTCGGCGAGTTTTCCCGAGCACCTTTTCAGAGAGTGGAAGAGAAACTCCCTTCAAGGTCGCCCGAGGATATCTATGACCTGATGCCTCTGGACCCCTCCCAAGAATACGATGTCAGGCAGATTTTTGAATGTATCTTCGACGATGATGAGCTGGTTGAGTACAAGGCAGAGCGAGGTAAGACGCTTCTGTGTGGGTACGCGCGTCTAGGGGGATGGTCGGTGGGTGTGGTGGCCAATCAGAAGCAGCACGTCAGGGAACCTGAGAGGCCCTTCGAATTCGGAGGAGTGATCTACACCGAGAGCGCCGACAAGGCGGCTCGGTTCGTGCTGGATTGTAATCAGAGTCGGATTCCGCTGCTGTTTTTCCAGGACGTGAACGGGTTCATGGTGGGGAAAGAGGCTGAACTCTCCGGGATCATCAAATCAGGTGCCAAGCTCGTCAACGCGGTGGCCAATAGCGTAGTCCCCAAGATTACAGTCATCACCGGTGGAAGCTACGGAGCGGGTAACTATGCCCTTTGTGGAAAGGCCTACGATCCTCGCTTTCTGTTTGCCTGGCCAACTAGCCGCTACGCGGTCATGGGAGCCGAACAGGCGGCCCGGACACTGCTCGATTTGAGGGTCCGTCAGCTGCAGAAAGAGGGTTCTGAGATCGATGATCAGGCCCGCGAGGAGCTGCGTCAAAAGATCGAAAAAAACTACACCGGACAGATGGATCCTCGCTACGCAGCGGCCCGTTTGTGGGTCGATGCCATCATCGAACCTCATCGCACCCGGGAGGCGCTGAAGCTGGCTCTGGAAATCGCCTCCCTCAACCCGGACATTCCGCCCTTCAAGACGGGTGTCCTTCAAGTCTGAATAAGAATTCTGAATAAGAATGTGGATTGTCTCTGCCAGTCCGTCAGGAAGCCTGAGGCGTGAGCGAGGGGTTGGGGATCTGTGAGATCCAGTTGTGCTCCACTCGCTCGCTGAAAAACTTCACGCAGGCGAAGCTAGTGAGATCGCAATGAAGCATCTAAGGCTAGAGTTGGCGTCTCCAAGTGCCGTGGTCACGTTGAATCGACCCAAGGTTGGGAATGCCCTCTCCGCTACCCTCATCGAGGAGTTCCAGCAGGTTCTCAGCGAGATCGAAAGAGAAAAGGAAATCTCATCCGTTATCGTCACAGGTTCCGGATCCAGTTTCTGTGCGGGTGCCGACCTTGTGGAACTGAGCCGAATGACCTCTCTCTCTGCAGACGAAGCGCGCCGCGATACCCTCGTCCTGGTTGACCTGCTACGGCGGCTCTATCAGTTTCCCAAGCCGGTGATCGCAGCAGTCAACGGACCCGCCCTGGCAGGAGGGTGTGGTTTGGCCAGTGTTTGCGACTTCGTGCTGGCTTCAGAGGTCTCCAGCTTTGGCTTCCCAGAGGTCAAGGTTGGCTTCATCCCGGCCATCGTAAGTGTCTTTCTTCTGCAGCAAGTTGGCGAGAGGCGAGCCAGGGAACTGCTGCTGACCGGGAGGATCCTCTCGGCTCGGGAGGCCCTGGATATCGGATTGGTCAATGAAGTGGTTTCCCCAGGGAATCTAATGAATCAAGCCAACAAACTCGCCGAGGCTCTTGGGAAACACAGTGCCGGCGCCCTGGCTTGGACGAAGCATCTCCTGGGGCAGCTCCGAGGCCTGGGTCTGGACGAGGCCCTGGCCTTGGCGGCACAGTGGAATGCGGTGGCACGCAACACCGAGGATTTCAAGGAGGGAGTGGCCTCATTCCTGGAGAAACGTCCCCCTGTTTGGCGCAAACCCTGAGATTGTCAGGGGTGTCCTGTACACTCTGCTCCTCTTTCCAGGAACCTGTAGGGCCTGGAGGGTGGATAAGGAGGGCGTCCCCTTGTCCCACCTAAAATCTCAGCCTCTCTCAAATGACTCGGTAAACGCCCTCCTCATCCTCTCCTGTGAAACTTCTCTCTGAAACCGCAGTGATATAGAGCCCGATATGATGTGGCTTTGGCGTCCAGGCCGAAGTCTTCTCTTTTGAGCCTCCGGCCCGAGGCAGGGCCGCCTGGAGACCACCGCTACCAGCACCGACTGCGAGACATATTCGGGGCAAATGCAAGTCAATCCCGCCTCTCCGGCCCGAGCTGGTCCCGTTCAAGAAAGAAACGCTTTCTGTCTTCATCTCGATCAGTATTTTCCAACGAGATCAACAGAGCCGCGCGCGACTGTCAGGCAGAGCCGCGCGCGACTGTCAGGGTCTGCAGAATGCAGCCAAGTTCGGAGGAGAAAGCGGATAACCCACGCGGTTTCCAACCCGCACGATTTCCAACCCGAGACCGAATGAGGTTGCATTCGAGTATTGTCGGCGGCGGCAAACCGAATCATTCCGCAGAAAAACCTTACCTCAGTAGGGAGAAATTGTGCTGCTGACCGGTCGCTCCTCGGAACTTGGCCTCATAGTGCAGACGATTCAAGTCGCTCGCGGCTCTGTTGATTTCGTTTTCTATTGTGACGGAATCGATAGCCTGTAAACCTGCAACACCCAACCTCTAACCGAACGAAGTTTCAGCCTAGTGAGGCTCACTCCAGGTTCATCTTCTAAGTCGGCGCTTCAATTCAGGTTGGTCTGCGATAGAATGGGACCCATCGCTCGAGGCAATTCGATGAATGGCGCCATTGAAAAACTGAGACAGCAGCTCGCCTCTCTCGGCGACGAACCGTCGACGGAAAAGGTTGACGTTCTGAACGAGCTCGCCTTGGAGACGAACTTCGGAGACCCCGATCGGAAGGGGGAGTTTGCCAGCCAAGCGTTGGAAATCGCTCGCCAACTATCGTATCCCAGGGGCATCGCCTGGGGTCTCCTCAACCAGGCAACGCGGGACTATTTCATTGGAGCTTTCGACGCTGCTCTGAGCAAGGGCCTCAAATCGATCGCGCTGTTTCGCGAATTGGAGGATGAGGAAGGCATCGCCAGCGCGCTTCTGGGACTCGGTCTCGTCTATTGGAGTATCGGCCAATTCGACCGAGCCGTAGAAAGCCTTCACCAGTCAATCGACAAACTTCATCGTCTGGGAATCAACGAGAGAGAGGGCTGGGCGCTCACTTCGTTGGGAGGTGTGTATGAGAGTGTGGGGGATCTGGAGAAGGCCTACGAGTGCCAAACCAGATGCCTAGAGCTCTTCAGAGGTCTGGCGTACCGACTCGGTGAAGGCCGTGCCCTGACGGGTCTGGGATCGATTCTCCAGCGCCAGGGTAAGCTGGACGAGGCGCTCGAGTACCATTTCATGAGTTTGGAGCTGAGCAGAGAAGGCGAGAATGAGCTGGGCGAGTCGAGGGCTCTGAACGACATTGGCACCCTCTACCAGGCGAAAGGGGATCTGGCCCAGGCAGAGGAGTTCTTGAGCCAAGCTCTTCAGATCCGCCGGAGAGTCAGGAACTGGCCAGCTGAGATTACGACACTGATTGATCTCGGCAATCTGTCTTTACAGAAGCACAAGCTCGATGAAGCCCTCACCTACCTCCACAGGGCCCTCGAGCTCGCCCTGAAGGCCAAGACCCAACCGAAGATCTACCGTGCCCACGACGCCCTCTCCCGAACCTACGAGGCTGGCCCAGGCAGAGGAGTTCTTGAGCCAAGCTCTTCAGATCCGCCGGAGAGTCAGGAACTGGCCAGCTGAGATTACGACACTGATTGATCTCGGCAATCTGTCTTTACAGAAGCACAAGCTCGATGAAGCCCTCACCTACCTCCACAGGGCCCTCGAGCTCGCCCTGAAGGCCAAGACCCAACCGAAGATCTACCGTGCCCACGACGCCCTCTCCCGAACCTACGAGGCTCGCGGTGAATTTCGCAAGGCCCTGGATCATCACCGCGCCTTTCAGCAAGTCAAGGAAGAAGTTCTGGGAGAGCAGAGCAACACAAGGCTCAAGAACCTGCAGATCAAGTTCGAGGCTGAGGCTCTGGAAAGACTCAAGAGTGCTCAGGCGCGCTTGATCCAGATGGAGAAGATGGCGTCTCTAGGCAAGTTGGTCGCCGGGTTGGCCCACGAGATCAACTCTCCGGTGGGTGTCATTGCCAGTAGCACCGACGTGGCAAGACGAGCGTTGGCCAAGCTGGACAGCGAGCTTGCCGCGACCGAGAGCATCGAAGCACTCAACAAAAGCAGCCGATGGCAAGCGGCTCTTGAAGCCCTTCGGCAGCAACGTCTTGATGTAGAGAAAGCCGGAGAGCGCCTGGACACGATTGTACAAAGTCTCAAGAATTTCACCCATCTCGACGAGGCTGAGTTTCAGCTCACAGATGTTCGTCAGGGAATCGAGAGCACCTTGGCACTCTTGAGTCCGCAGTGGGGAGACCGAATCAAGGTAGTCAAGAAGTTTGGTGACGTTCCGAAGATTGAGAGTTTCCCCATCGAGCTAAACCAGGCCTTCATGACGTTGTTCCTGAACGCTGGAGAGGCCATCGAGGGGGAAGGGGTCATCACAATCGCAACCCGTGCCGAGAATGGCCACGTATGCGTGACCACCAGCGATACCGGGCACGGAATCCCCGAGGATCGCCTGGCCAACATCTTCGAGGTCGGGTTCATAGAGAAAGGCTCCAGAATCAGGCTCCACGTAGGCCTGGCCAATGTGCAAGCGGTGGTTCAAAAGCATCGAGGGGAGATCAAGGTAAGCAGCAAACTCGAGAAAGGAACCACCTTCGAGATTCTGCTCCCCGTGAGACAGTCTTGAGTGCCCCATTTCTATACCTGATTCTCGCTCTCCTTCCCATGCCCGCCAATCTTCCTGGGCTTTTCTGGCCTGGAACGTTTGCAATAGGTGATGGCAAGATCAGGCGAGGCGCAGCAATTCCCACGACAGCTCAATGCGGCCGGGTCGGTCAGGGTCTTGGTGCAAACTATTGAATATTGCAAAGACGAGGGGGGGATTGACTACCCATCGGAAAGCGGCTAGATCGTCTTGGTGTCAGGTTTCGAGCGGGCCAAAGAGCCCACGACCTCGAGCGCATCTTCTGCTCTTTTGAGGCTCTCCCCGAAAACTCTCGATTTACACGTTGAAACTTGAAACCCACTTGGTACAATAGCCTCTGTTTTTCCTGAGGAGTGAGAGATGTTTTTTGCAGTTATAATTTGGTTGATTACCCTGGTATCCGTTGTCCTCACGGTGGGCAAGTACTGGTGGCTTCCCGAGCTGGCCTCTGAGCACGGCGCGGCCTTGGACCGGCAATTCATGGTGACCCTGGTGGTTACCGGAATCATCTTTGTCCTGGCCCAGGTCCTTTTAGGCTTCTTGATCGTGCGCTATAAGGACCGACCCGGCCGAACCGCCGATTACATCCACGGAAACGATAAGCTTGAGATTATCTGGACGCTGGCGACGGCCGTCGTCTTTTTTGCCCTGATCATCCCCGGTCAGAGTATCTGGGCAAGTTTGCATCTGATCCCGCCAACCGAGGACGTGGTTCGGATCGAGGTGACTGGACAGCAGTTCTCCTGGAACATTCGCTATCCAGGTGCGGACGGTAAGTTCGGCCCAACCAAGATCGAGCTGATCGACGATTCTGGAGGTAGCCCTCTGGGTGTGGATCGGGATGATCCTGCTGGGCGCGACGATCTTGTCGTCCCGGTGATGGCGGTACCAGTCAACCGCAACATCGAGTTGATGCTTCGCTCCAAGGACGTCACCCACGCCTTCTTTGTACGAGAGCTGCGAATCAAACAGGATACCGTGCCCGGAATGACCATCCCCCTCCGTTTCAAGGCCACCAAGACCGGACACTACGAGGTTGCGTGTGCCGAGCTGTGCGGGTTGGGACACCACAAGATGAGGAGTACGATCCAGATCCTTTCAGACGAGGACTATGCCAGCTGGCTCAAGGATCAGGCAGAAGAATAGTGGCAGGATACCAGCCGACGGGATTCACCGACTCTTTGATTGACACTGGAGAAAATTGAGATGGGAGAAGTCGCCCAGACGCACGCGGTTCATCACGAAGCGCCGCAGGGGTTCATTAGGAAGTACATTTTCAGCTACGACCACAAGATCATCGGGATCCAGTATTACCTGCTGGCGCTCTTCTCTGTTTTCCTCGGGATGAGCTTGTCAGTGCTGGTCCGTATGAATCTGGCCTGGCCCGGTACAGAGATTTCCGTTCTGGGAACTCTTTTCCCGGAAGGGGCACCGGACGGCGTCATGACGCCGGAATTCTACCTGTCGATGTTGACCATGCACGGCACCATCATGGTGTTCTTTGTCCTCACGACAGCTCCTCAGAGTGGTTTCGGAAACTACTTTCTACCCATCCAGATCGGCGCGGATGACATGGCCTTTCCCACGCTGAACATGCTCTCCTTCTGGGTGACCTTTCTGGCCCTGGTGGTGATGGTTGCCGCGTTCTTCGTACAGGGAGGAGCTCCAATCTCTGGCTGGACCGCCTATCCTCCGTTGAGCGGACTGGGAGAGATCGCAGGTACGGGTCTGGGGACGGGTCAGTCCCTCTGGATCTTGAGCGTTGCTATCTTCTGCATCGGGGCTTTGTTGGGCGCGCTGAACTTCATCGTGACGACGATCGATTTGAGAGCAGAGGGGATGTCCATGATGAGGCTTCCCCTGACCTGCTGGGCCTGGTTCGTGACGGCAATCCTGGGTCTTCTGGCCTTCGGAGTGCTCCTGGCAGCCGGGGTTCTGCTACTGCTGGACCGCCACGCCGGAACCAGTTTCTTTATCCCTGGTGGCTTGGTGGTTAGCGATCAGATCATAGACCACAAGGGTGGATCCCCGTTGTTGTGGCAGCACCTGTTCTGGTTCTTCGGTCACCCTGAGGTCTATATCGCCATCCTTCCCGGAATGGGTGCCGTTTCGCATATTCTTTCCACCTTTTGCCGCAAGCCAATCTTTGGCTACAGGGCGATGGTCTACGCCCTCATGGGCATTGGCTTTGTCAGCTTCCTGGTTTGGGGACACCACATGTTCATGAGCGGGATGAGCCCCTATACGGCAATCGTCTTTTCGTTGACGACGACGGTGGTGGCAGTGCCGTCCGCCATCAAGACCTTCAACTGGCTCGGAACTCTTTGGGGTGCAAGGATCCAGTTCACGACGGCGATGCTGTGGTCCCTGGGCTTCGTTTCTCTGTTTGTGACCGGAGGTATCAGTGGTCTCTTCCTGAATCAGCCCGCAGTTGATGTCTACCTACACGATACCTACTTCGTAGTCGCCCATTTCCACATGATCATGGGCGTGGCAGCCATCTTCGGGATGTTCGCCGGTACCTACTATTGGTTTCCGAAGATGTTTGGCCGCATGCTGAACGAAACCTGGGGAAAGGTTCACTTCTGGATCACCTTCGTGGGGGTGTACGCCATCTTCATGCCGATGCACTTCCTGGGTTTCGCGGGGCACCCACGCAGGTACGCCGAATTGAGCTCTTTCGAATTCCTGGCACCGTTGGCAGTCGTTCAAAAATACATCAGCATGTTCGCCTTCACGACTATTGCCGCTCAGTTCATCTTCCTGGCGATTTTGATCTGGGCTATCTTTCGAGGTGAGAAGGCGGGTATCAATCCTTGGAGAGCGACCACCATCGAATGGGAAGTCCCTTTTCCCCCTCCTCACGACAACTTTGCTGGGAAGTTTCCCGTGGTTCATCGAGGACCCTACGAGTACAGCGTGCCGGGAGCGGAGGAGGACTTTGTGCCCCAGACGGCTCCCGAGGTGGCAACTGCCAAGAGCTAGCAGATGGCGACAACCATTGCACCACCCCCGGTCGAAGTTGAGCTCGAAGACTTGGGTCGAGGCGGGGGAGGCACTCCGGATCATGTTTGGGAAGGTTCAGGTGGTCCTGGAGGGGGCGGCGAGAGGCCATCTGATAATCGCTACAGAACCGGCATGTGGGCTGCTCTCGCGGGCATCCTCATGCTGTTCACGGCCTTCACGAGTTCCTACGTGGTGCGCAAGGGCTTGTCCGATGACTGGATCCCCACCCGTTTACCTAGCCTGGTCTGGTTCAATACCCTGCTGCTCCTGGCCAGCAGCTTGACCCTGGAGCGGGCGCGCCATGTTCTGAGCGAGAACTCCCGGTTTTCAAGATGGTGGCTGCTGACGACGGTCTTGGGAGCGGCTTTTCTGCTGGGTCAGGTTGTTGTGTGGATGCAGCTGATCGGAGACGGTGTCTTCATCAGCTCCAATCCCAGCAGTTCGTTTTTCTACGTCTTGACCGGTGCACACGGAATCCATCTATCGGGTGGGGTAGTTGCCTTGGGCTTCTTGCTGTTTCGTAATCGGCAGAGGCCTTTTGGATCGGCGAACCGAGTCCCGGTAGATGTGATGGCCATATACTGGCACTTCATGGATGGGCTTTGGGTCTATCTGTTGTTGCTCCTTTTCTTTTGGAGGTAATGAATGGCTCAGGACACGCAAGGGGCGACAGTTTCGGCCTGGGGAGGTGGAACCCGTCCCTACGCGATTGGCTCCAAGAAGCTGGGAATGTGGCTTTTCATCATTTCCGATTCCCTCACTTTCTCGGCCTTGATCCTGGCCTACACCTACGTTCGCGTTTCGAGTCCGGACTGGCCTCGGCCGTTCGAGCCTTGGCCCAGCATAACCATGGCAACGGTGATGACGTTCTGTCTCTTGTCGAGCTCCGTGACCATGGTTATGGCAGTACTCGCCAGCCAGCGCGGAGACCGAGGCAAAACGGCCATGTGGATATGGGCCACAATAGCTGGGGGCGTTGCCTTCATCGTTCTCCATTCCAATGAATGGCTAGAGTTGATCCACCATGGCGTGACCCCTTTTGGGAACCCCTGGGGTAGTCCTCTTTTCGGAGCTTCGTTCTTTACGCTGACCGGGCTGCACATGACTCACGTCACCATCGGAGTTATTTATCTGGCTGTCGTCGCGCTAGGCTTCAAACGGGGTAAGTATGATGCCGAAGACGTCGAAGTAAGCGGCCTCTATTGGCACTTTGTGGATCTGGTGTGGATGTTCATTTTCCCCATGGTCTACCTGTTGTCGAACGTAGTCTAGAAGAACACGATCGAGGTGAAATCACGATGAGTGGTGAAGTTGCTCATGAATCCCACGGGAATCGTCTCTATCTGACAGTGTGGGGGGGGCTCCTGGTGCTGACAGCAGTTGAGGTAGTGTTGGCTTATATGGCGCTGTCCGTGACGGCCATGCTCGTCACCTTGATGGGTCTGTCGATTTTCAAGGCCGCGCTGATCATGGCCTATTTCATGCATCTGCGTTTCGAGAAGTTAAGCCTGACTCTGACGCTGATACCCATGCTGATTTTTTGTATTTTCCTGATCGTCGTCTTTTTCCTGCCAGACAGCATGCGGTTGCTGGAGATGAGAGGGTCGTGACCGCGGAGGGGGGACCTAACCTGAAACTCCAACGACGAGGGAATCATGGAGAATCGGAAATTGACGGAGCCCTGACCGTGAGGGAGCGGGATCTGATCACAGATCGAATCCGCATCGACCTCATCAACCACATCGCCTCTCGGTCCCCGAGCACGTCATGGGTATGTCGGATCCCGCTCCCTCACGGTCACGGCTCTGTCAGGGTTGCTAGCGAGGATCATAGGAGAGGGAACCGAAGTTTCTTTCATGTACGATCCGGCGCAGCCGGCGGCGCTAAGCTGAAACTTCAGACAGCTAGCTGCCGAATTCGCGGTCATTGCGAAGCGTCCATCATCACCTTCTTGCTTTTCTTGAGCTCCGCTTCGCTGCAGGCTCAGAGTTGTGCCATGTGTAAGACGTCGGCACAAGCTCTGTCCAATGTATGGGCTTTGAATGTAGGAATAATCTTGCTTCTGATACCCCCGCTGGCAATCATGCCGGCCTTCGTGTACCTTGCCTTCAAGGGGCGTTCATAGGGAGATTGTGACGGCCACAAGGCCTCTGATCCAGGTGGCAGCTTGACAAGTTTTTGGGAGTGTCCTACATAGTATGTGACTACCTTTCTGGACGCGGGTTTTGAGCCATTCTTCTCGAGATCCGAATAAGGTTGGTCCAGCATTTTGCGAGCATGGGAAACATGGCGAAACAAGAGGTTACAGCGACTTCCGAAAGCAAGGAACCGCAAGAAGAAACAGGGGGTCTTGTTCGTCGTCGGAACTTTGCCTGGGCATGTATCTTCGGATTTCTGGGGGCGAACCTGTTCATGACGCTAAGGTTCTTCTTCCCCCGAGTCCTGTTCGAGCCAAAGACAAGTTTCAAGATCGGTTATCCCGGCGATTTCAGCCCCGGAGTGGACACCAGGTTTCAGCAGAAGCATCGTATCTGGGTGGTGCGCAACAGTGAGGGGCTTTTCGTTATTCTTGCGAAGTGCACCCACCTGGGATGTACTCCTGACTGGGTCTCGAGTGAGCAGAAGTTCAAGTGTCCCTGCCATGGTAGTGGATATGACACCGAAGGGGTCAACTTCGAAGGTCCCGCCCCGCGGCCCATGGATCGACCCCATTTGGAACTGGCTCCCGATGGGCAGATTGTGGTGGATGTGAGTCGATTGTACACGTGCCCGCCCGGTCATGAGTGCGGGTTCGACGAACCGGGCGCGTTCTTGTCCGTCTAAACCGAGAGAAGGTTGGGATCGGTCGGAGGTTGCCTCTATGGCTGATGAAGAGAAGGTCAAGGAGCCTGAGTTGGAAGAGACTCCTGCTGAGGAGTCACGGCCACCCCTGATCAAGCGACTCCAAGTCACACTGCAGCCCTTTGTCGACAAGGGCAAAGAGGACTGGGACGCGGTTCGTAATCACAAGCGGACGCAACTCTGGAAGTCGGTTTTCCGTCACAAACTGGACGACACGCCTCGCAACCGGGCTCTCGCTGTTCTGACCAACGTCTTCTTGCACCTGCATCCGGCCAAGGTCAACCGCGACGCCGTTCGCTTTCGCTACACCTGGGGAATGGGGGGACTCTCTCTGTATCTGTTCATCGTGCTCACGATCACGGGTGTGTTTCTGATGTTCTACTACCACCCGACCAAGGGCCAGGCCTACGCGGACATCATGTATCTGCACAACGATGTGCCCTTCGGAGGCTTGCTTCGAAACATGCATCGATGGGCCGCACACCTGATGATCATCACAGTGTGGCTGCACATGTTCCGGGTATTCCTGACCGGTTCCTATAAGACCCCACGAGAGTTCAACTGGATGGTGGGAGTGATTCTGCTGGTCCTGACGTCGCTCCTCTCTTTCACCGGCTACTTGCTGCCGGATGACCAGCTGGGATTCTGGGCGGTTACGGTTGGAACCAACATGGCTCGTGCCACACCTCTGCTTGGACACGAAGGGCCTTTCGGTCCCGAGTTGGGGATCACCGCTTATAACGATGTGCGTTTTGCCCTGCTGGGAGGGTCCATTGTAGATTCGAACGCGCTCCTGCGGGCGTACATCTGGCATTGCATCGCTATCCCTTTGATTTTCTCGGTGTTTGTGGCCGTCCATTTCTGGCGGGTTCGAAAGGACGGAAGCATCTCAGGGCCCTCACCGGTCATGCTCGAATCGGAGATAAAACGTCCGCGGAAGTGAAGGGCAGGGCCCAGTCGTTCTAACGGGTCAAGCTGAATTGTAGAATTGATTTGTTAGGAGGTTTCGTCCCATGGATTGGCATCAGCTTTGGGTGATCGTTTCCGCTCCCGACAACATACCGATTGTTGCCATTGTGTTCCTGGTACCATTCTTCGTCTGGTACGGCTTCCGGCAGTCTTTCGCCACGGATCGACTCATCGCCAAGTTGGAGGAAGATCCCAAGCTAGCCAAAGCGCACCACCGAAAGATCGAACCGTATCGTGAAGGCTGGGAGCAAAAGGTTCATGTCTGGCCCTATCTGCTGCGTGTCGAGTTGTTCGCAGCCATCATCGTGACCGTGATCTTGATGGTGTGGTCCATCACCCTGAATGCACCGCTGGAGGAACCGGCCAATCCGAACCTCACCATGAATCCCTCCAAGGCTCCCTGGTATTTCCTGGGACTTCAGGAGATATTGGTGTATTTCGACCCCTGGATCGCGGGGGTTCTCATGCCGACGCTGATTATTGGGGGCTTGATCGCGATTCCCTACATTGATACGAACCCTCTGGGCAATGGGTACTACACCTTCCGCCAACGTAAGTTTGCCATTCTTACCTTCTGTTTCGGATTCTTGATTCTCTGGTTGCTATTGGTTCTGATAGGGACGTTCATTCGTGGGCCCGGTTGGATGTGGTTCTGGCCCGGCGAGACCTGGGATCACCATCGTCTGGTATTCGAGACCAACGTTGATTTCCACGAGATGCTGGGGATTACCAGTCAACCCTGGATAGGGTTGCTTGGCTTCGCGGCGCTTAGTCTGTACGTAGTGGTCTTCGCTTTTCTGACGCACAAACTGATTACCTGGACTGAATTCAACAAGAAGATCTACGCCCGAATGACCCTTTTGCAGTATCTGACGATGCAAGCTTTGCTGCTATCCATGTGGGCGCTGCCCCTGAAGATAGCACTGCGCCAATTCTTTCGAGTGAAGTACGTTTGGGTAACTCCCTGGTTCAGCATTTAAAGTGATATGAGTTTAAATTGGTGGAAATCCCGACCTCGTCTTGGAGAGGCTCCCGTTCCCGAGGAAGATCCGATCGTCACGTCCTCGTTGGCGACTCCGATCGCCATCACCTCACTGCTCCTCGTGCTGACCCTGATTTGGGCCTTCTACGATGAGGCCTCGGGTCTACGGCCCTGGATCGGCTACCAGGAGCGCTTCGTGGGGCTGTATCGTGAAGCCCTCCAGGATCTCAAACCAGAACGGGCGGCCGAGGAGGAAGCCATCCATGCCTCTGAGGGTTACCAAGAGCTGAAGGCATCACTGGAGCAAAACGAGGCCGACCTCAAGGGTCAACTGAGCGAAATCGGAACGGAGGAGCAACAGGTAAGGAGCAGTCTCGACGCTATAACCAAAAGCTTTGCCTCGATTCGGAGCCAGGTTCAGGCAAAGATGTACGAATTGGAGACCGCCTCGGAGGGAGATAAAGCGGGCTTTCAGGAGGAGCTGGATGAATTCCTGGCAGGTCCCTACGCAGTGCAGTTGCCATCTCCAGGTGGAAGCGGCGGTGCCGAGGAGCCAAGGCAGTTGACGTTCGAGGAATTCGAAGAGTTATTCTCTTCCCTCAAGGCCCAACAGGGTCGAATCGGAGCGCGCAAGGTAGGATTGGCGAGACGACCTGGCCAACTGAGGCAAGAGCTGGGCGCCTACGTCGAGGGTCGCCTGACCGGTCCCAATGAGATCCAGATCTCGCGGTTGATCAGCAGTTTGGACCAGTATCGGGTCGAGATCAAACAGATCCACAGTCCTGAGATGGGACTGGTAGACCGCTGTCAGTCCTGCCACGCGGGTGCCCTGGAGCCGGTTGCCCTTACTCCTGAGAACATGGGGGGGGAGAAAGTCTTCGCCAGCCACCCAAATTCGTCCCTACTAGGCATCCATGACACGGAAGTCTTCGGCTGTTCTCCCTGTCACAACGGTAATGGAATCGGAACCGTGAGTGTGGTGAAGGCGCACGGTACCTACAAACACTGGCTGTATCCCTTGTATCCGCCCGAGAACTTCGAGGCTGGATGCCTACAGTGCCACGAGGCCGACCGTCGGTTGGATCACGCCCCGGTCCTTTCAGCCGGCAAGCAACTCTTTTTCCAACGTGGCTGTTGGGGTTGTCATGCCCGCGAGGGCTATGATTTGGAGGCAAGCGAATTCCGTGAGCTGCAGAAGACGATCGCTGATCTCACCAACGGACGCATCGATACCCAACTGGAGATCGAGCGAACCGTCGCACGAGCCGACGAGTCTGAGACCAATGAGGAGGCCGCTCGACTCTACGCAGAAGCCGTGAAGCGAACGCTGAGCATCGCGGACATCGACACGCAGCTGGCCCGCGATCGAGTTCGAGCCGACGAACTCCTTATGGAGGCCAAGAAGGTAGCACCGAACCTGAAAGAGGTGAAGTCCAAATTGCGTCGTGACTGGCTACCAGCCTGGATCAAGAATCCTCAAGGTTTTCGACCCACCACCAAGATGCCCCAGTTTCGGTTGGACGACGAGCAGGTACAGGCAATCTCTGCGTTTATCTGGCAGTCAGGAGTTGACTCTCGATTGGAGGAGCAAGCTCCGGGTGACGCGGAAAGTGGCAAGGAGCTCTTCGAAACACGCGGCTGTATGGCTTGTCATTCGATCGGAGAGGGTGAAGAGCAGATCGGCGGAACTTTCGCGGCCAACCTGAGTCGGGTTGGTGAAAAAGTCAGCTATGACTACCTGGTAGGCTGGGTTCACAATCCACGGGAAAGGACTCTTCCCTATTGTCCAATCCATCAGAGGGATATCACACCGGAAGATTACGCCGAGCACGGTCTTCCTTTCGAGTTCGGATTGGACAACAAGCGGTGTCCTCTAGGGGATCATTCGCTTCAGGTTCAGAATCAAACTCTGATGCCCATTCTTCGTCTCACGCCAGAGGAATCTCGAGACGTAGCCAGCTATCTCATGACCCTGAAGAAAGAGGATGCGGACTACCCGCCGGTAGCCGAGTTGGATGATCCGGCCTTGGCCCAAAAGGGCCGCTTCTTGGTTCGCCATTTCGGATGCGCCGGTTGCCACGAGATTGCGGGGCTAGAGAACGAGGCAAAAATCGGCACCAATCTGACGAGAGAGGGCAGCAAGCCCATCGAACGTCTCGACTTTGCACTGCTCACTGAGGAGGCTAAGGAGGAGGGCTGGTACAACCATAAAGGCTTTTTCGAAAGGAAGCTGGCCGACCCGGCCATCTACGACCAGGGGAAGATAAAGAAGTCCCTGGAGAAGCTGAGGATGCCCGATTTCCATTTGAGCGAAGAGCAGATAACACAGGCCAGCACATTCTTACAGGGTAGCGTCGATCAGAGATTTCCCGAGAAGTTCCACTACCGACCCCGGGATCACCGCAAGGATATTCAGGAGGGTTGGGAAGTCGTGATGAAGTACAACTGTGTGGCTTGTCACCAGTTATCTCCAGGCCAGGACACTATTCTGCAGCAATTGCCTATCTATCAAACTGACGATGGCAAGGAACGCCTTCCCCCACCCCTGGTAGGCGAAGGGGCTCGTGTCGACCCGATGTGGTTGGCGGGCTTCTTGAGCAATCCGGCTTTGGACGAAAACGATCACCGAAACGGTGTTCGGCGCTACTTGCAGGTTCGTATGCCGACCTTCAATCTTTCGAGCGGTGAAGTGCAAAAGCTGGTGCGCTTCTTCAGTGCCTCGAGCCGTCAGGCCTTGCCCTATATGTTGCCTGACCTGGAACCCCTGTCCGCACCCGAGCTGAGCATGGCTCGGCAGCTCTTTACGCACCCGGCTGCGCCCTGCTTGAGGTGTCACGCAACCGGCGATCCGAAGGCGGATCAGACGGCCACCGCCCCCAGCTTTGCACTGACAAGGGAACGGTTGAAACCGGACTGGACCCGAAGGTGGCTTGTCCATCCAGAGATTATTCAACCGGGTACCTCCATGCCCTCCGGGCTCTTCGAATGGGACGGGAAACGTTGGATTTTCGCCTTGGCTGATCTGCCGAGTATGAAAGACTATCCTAAGGATCACGCCGATCTTGTCGTAAGATATATGTTCCAGTTCACTGCCGAGGAACAGCGAAGACTGAAGTGAACCGGAAGGATCCCTAAAAGTTCTAATCAATTTAATCAATTCGTCTGAGAGAGGTATTGGAGATGCAGAGTAAGATGTTTAGCTTCATCGTGTTGGGTAGCTTTTTGTTCCTTGCCGTTTCCTGTGGGGGGGGCGACAAAGCCGCCGAAGCGCCACCGGCCGACGAGCCAGCCGAGAAAGTAGCGGGTAAGACCCCCGATCTGTCACAGGCTGGAAGTATTGCAGGAAAAGTGAGTTTCGAAGGGACCGCTCCCAAGGGCAAACGGATTCGGATGGATGCCGATCCGGTCTGCATCAAGCAGCATTCAGATAAGGTCTATTCACAGGACGTGATCGTCAACGAGAACGGCACCCTGAGCAATGTCTTTGTCTGGATCAAGGGGGGATTGGAGCAATACACCTTCCCTGCACCCAGCGAACAGGTTAGCCTGGACCAGAAAAGCTGCTTGTATACTCCCCACGTTATCGGCGTTCAAGCAAAGCAGGAGATCGCGATCTCCAACAGCGATCCGACTACTCACAACATCCATCCCCTACCCAAGAGCAACCGGGAGTGGAACCAGTCTCAGCGAGCCCAGGGGAAAGCGCTGATCAAGTCCTTCCCCCGCGCTGAAGTGATGATCCCGGTGAAGTGCAATGTCCACCCCTGGATGAAGAGCTATGTGGGTGTGGTTGCTCATCCCTACTTCTTTGTTACTGGTGCCGAGGGCACCTTCGAGTTGAAGGACGTGCCGCCTGGAGACTACGTGATCGAGGCCTGGCACGAGAAGTTCGGCGTGACCGAGCAGCAGGTGACGGTAGGAGCCAGCGAGAGCAAGGAAGTGAGCTTTAGCTTTACGGGCTGAGCAAGCAACCCAGGGAATAACGGATTCTCTACAACTGGGATCAGGCGGGACGGGGCCGATCTACCGGTTCAACCGGAGGAGTAGGTGTATGGGTGGGGACCCTTCCAGAGGGTTACACAGGTTTGCATTCGCGACCGCCATCGCCGGCTTTGTCCTGGTAGTGGCGGGGGCCCTCGTCACTAGCAACGATGCGGGACTCTCTGTCCCCGATTGGCCTCTCTCCCATGGCAGCCTGCTGCCCGAGATGGTCGGGGGAATCCTCTATGAGCATTCCCATCGCCTGATTGCGGCTAGCGTCGGTCTTCTCACCATCGTTCTTGCGTTCTGGTTGCAGAAATCAGAGCCAAGACCTAGGGTCAGACGGATCGGCTGGCTGGCCCTCGGAATGGTAGTCGCTCAGGGAGTTCTTGGTGGGATCACGGTTCTGTTTTTTCTGCCTACCTCGGTTTCCGTTGCTCACGCGTGCCTGGGCCAGATCTTCTTCTGTTTGCTGGTCACACTGGCCTATCTAACCTCGTCCAGCGGTCAGGGAGATCATCCGTTCTTGCCTCGAGCAGGTGGGCGGACGGTGCTGGATCGCCCGACGAAATTGGCATGGATGACCTTGTTGGTCGTTTTTGTCCAGTTGATGTTGGGAGCGATCGTGCGCCACACTGGGACCGTTGCAGGGAGTAAGGGAGCTGCCCTGGTAACGTCCGCGCTCTTGGTTCATATGTTCTGGGCTCTCGTTGTGGGGGGCTTCGTGGTCGCGACTGCCTTCGCGGTGATGAGTCGTACTCGTACCGGATCCTCCAATCGACTGGGATATCTGATGGTTTATCTGTTCGGTCTTCAACTGCTACTGGGGTTTGGGGCCTTCTGGGCGAGGGGCGTTCGCCTACAGCAAGTACAGCCCTTATTGAGCGGTGTTGTGATTACGACCTGTCATGTAGCAGTTGGTGCCCTACTCCTGGCCGGGAGCCTCATCCTTTCTCTTTCTCTCGCTCAGCAAACGGAATCTGGCGATCCACCTCTCGATCTCAAAGAGTCAGAGGGTTTTTCCTCTTGAAGCTGGAATCCGCTTCGGGTCAGCTAGTAGACCCCCTGCAGGCGGGCTCGGCGACGGCCATCTCGCGGCTCCGAGATTATTACCAGCTCACTAAACCGAGGGTGACGCTGCTGGTCGTTCTGACGGCCATCGCCAGTTTTTACCTGGCCGCGTCTGTAGTGGACACCCTGCTCCTGATCCACCTCTCGCTCGGTACCCTGCTCCTGGCGAGCGGGACGTCGGTTTTGAATCAGTTTCTCGAGCGCGAGGCGGATGGCAAGATGCGGCGGACCATGCGACGGCCGCTGCCGGCAAAGCGGCTAGGGGCGACCGAGGCTCTGGTTTTTGGAGTCCTTCTGACTGGGGGTGGGGTTCTCTACCTGTCTGTCACCACCAACCTCCTGACGGGCTTCCTGGGGTTCCTGGCAGCGGTTATCTATCTGTTTGCCTATACGCCCCTCAAGAAAAGGTCCCTTTTCTGCACCTTCGTCGGAGCCTTCCCGGGAGCCAGTCCCATGCTGCTCGGATGGGCCGCTGCCCGCAACAGTCTAGAGCTGGAAGCCTGGCTGCTCTTCTTCCTGCTGTTCCTCTGGCAGTTTCCCCACTTCCTCGCGATTTCATGGGTCTACCGAGAAGACTACGAACGTGGAGGATTCTTGATGCTGCCGGTGGTTGACCGAAAAGGGCAGAAGACTGCGTGGCGCATCTTGATCTACACGATTCTTCTGTTGGGCGTGAGCCTGCTTCCCACGTTCATAGGTATGGCAGGCATCACTTACGCTATTGGCGCACTGATCATGGGCTGCCTGTTTCTGTGGTTTTCCGCGCGGGTTGTTGTCGACCGATCACGAGAGTCGGCCAGACATGTGCTCCGGGCCTCGGTGGCCTATCTTCCTCTCCTTCTGCTTCTTATGGTGTTGGATCGAATCTGATGCATCCGAGTAGCATGATCTCAGGGGCATCCTCTCAAGCCACGGGCGAGACTCCCGTTCCACGCTCGTTGGATGTTGAGGTCGAGAAGATCAGTTTCAGCTACGGTGAGCGTCAGGCTGTCCAGGACGTCAGCCTCTCCATCGAAAAGAATCAGATCGTGGCCCTGTTAGGGCCCAATGGGAGTGGCAAGACCACCATTTTCCGAATTCTGTGTACCCTTTTGCTGCCGGAAAAGGGCCAGGTGAGAATAGGAGGCTGGGATGCCGGGAAGGATCCACATCGGATCCGTCGACTAATTGGTGTTGTGTTCCAATCCAACAGCCTCGACCTGCATCTCAGCGCCTCGGAGAACCTTGCTTGTCACGGAAAGCTCTACGGTCTGCGGGGTCGGCAGCTCAAAGAGAGAATCGATGAGGTCCTGAATGTGTTCAAGCTGTCGGAGCGAAGCGGCGATCGAGTCGGAACCCTATCCGGAGGCTTGAGGCGGCGGGTTGAACTGGCAAAGAGCCTGCTGCATCAGCCTCAGATCCTGTTGCTGGACGAGCCCACGGCGGGTCTGGATCCGACGGCTCGCCGCTCTTTTTGGAGTCAGCTGAAGAGAATCCGCGAGGAGCACAATCTGACCCTGGTCTTTACGACCCACCTGATGGAGGAGGCGGACCACTGCGATCATCTGATCCTCCTGGATGAGGGAAGAGTAGTGACTGAGGGTAGCCCGGATACGCTGCGGGACCGTATCGGTGGCGATGTGATCATCGTCCACGCACGCGATCCGGAAGGGCTCCGAGAACAGATCGAAAAGAGGTTCGCCGGTGAGCCGATCGTTCTAAACGGGGCCGTACGACTAGAGCACAGCAAGGGGCACAGATTGATCGACGACTTGATGGCGGACTTCAGGGATCAGATACAGTCCATCACGGTGGGCACGCCGACCCTGGAGGACGTATTCGTGCATGAGACCGGCCATCCTTTCCGAGAAGACGACGATACTCTGGAAACCGGCTAAGAGCCGGTTCATCCAGCGGTATAGCGGCCAATGTGGGTTTCGCTGAAACTTTACGTGTCTTCGGTCTCCAGGCCGAAGTCTTAAACCAGATTTCAAACGATCGACGATCATCCCCAACCATTGCGATCAACAGAGCCGCGAGCGACTTGAGTCGTCAGCACCATGTGGCCAGGTTCCGAGGAGAGAGCCGGACAACAGCGAGATCTCCCTATCCTCGACACTGAAGTCTCCGTCTGAATGATCCGGCTCGCGACGGCTACGAGGCGCCCAATTCGTGATAGCTGCCCCTGAAGAAGAGCAGGGGGGCTTCGTCTTCTCTTTCGGGTGCGACTTCAGCCGACTTTACCTCGCCTATCAGGACCTTGTGATCCCCGCCAGGATGAATTGCGGTGACTTCGCACTCCATCCGTGCGAGCGTGCCTTCCAGGACCGGAACCCCGGTTTCGCCCGTAACGTAATCGGCGTCAGACCGATCGGTCCCGCGTGTTGCAAAGTGCTCGCAGACATCTTTCTGGTCCTCAGAGAGGATATTGACGGCAAACTTCCCGTTCTCGGAAAAAGCATCCAGGCCGCTGAGACGATTGTCCAGACAAACCAGGATGAGGATTGGGTCCAACGAGACCGAAGTGAAGGAGTTGACCGTGAGCCCATAGGGACTACCGTCCTGGGTCTGGGTGGTGACGACGGTGACGCCGGTGGCGAAGTTCCCTACTACTTTCCTGAAATTAGCGGGAGAAACTGTCATTCGATAAACCTCCTGAATGGGTCTTCAGCTTACAGCAAAAGAATCCAGGGTTGAATATCCGTGGTTTCCTGGACGCTGATTTCCCGAGGATCGGGCGCAGAGCTCGCAGGAATGGACTATGGGATCCGGTCTCTGGTCTGCCGGGACGCGGAGGAGACAATTCAAGCTGCTAAGGATCTGATCTTCGACGCGGGAGTCCCGCTACCAGGGTCGGGCATCCAGGAGATCGACCGGGCCCAGGGCATCGTGAGTCCAGGTGTGATTGTCCATGACACCTACCTTCCTCCCTGGACCGCCCTGGAGTACCGAGTTGAGCTGGTGGCCGACCTCGGGAAGCTGGCGGCTCGGTACGACAAGCTGCTACTGCGAATCCTCCGGGGTGGAAGCGACACCAATATTGGCTTTGACGAGTACGGCGAAACCATATCAGGTTCGGTACGCGCCGTCATCACGCATTATGGGCTCGGAGGCGACGACTGATGCACAAATACGAGATCATCATTTATTGGAGTGAGGACGATCAGGCGTTCATCGCAGAGGTTCCCGAATTGCCGGGCTGTGCAGCACATGGCCAGACTCCCGATATCGCACTTTCAAACTCTCACGATGCTATCCGCCTTTGGCTGACACGGCAAAGGAATTTGGCAGATCCATCCCATCCCCTAAAGGCCGGCGCCTTCTCCTCGCCTGAAGAAACCGTTAGAACAAGCGGCTGCAGCCGAGCGGGGGGCGCGGCCGCTGCGTTGCGGGCCGTTCCGCGCCAGCGCTCGATCTTGGCATGTGCACCAATGAAGAAGTCCAGCAGCGGGTGTGCTAGTCGTCGCCTGCCACGGCTTCAGCGATGGTTTCACGCGACGAGCGACTGTAGGGAGAGCCAGGGTCGAAGGCGTAGATCAGGACGTTCGTGTCCAGCAGAATCATGGCTCACGCGTGGTCTGCCGCAGCTGCTCCCATCCCATTCTCAGCCGCAGCGGAGCCTTGCGCATGGCAGCAAGACACGCTTTCTTGCTGATACGCTTCCCACGCTGGGGGCGCTCGAGCCGCACCAGCAGCAGCCGGCCCTCACTTTGGCGCTGAACATCATAAACCTCGCCCGGCGTGCCCAACGGCAGCACGACGCGTTTCTTGGAGTCAACCCTAGAGGTGCTCATGGTGGGATATTCCCAGCATGGGACCGGCCCGTCAAGAAGTCGTTTCAATGAACCACGTTGTCAGGGGAATCTGGCTGGTCAGTAACAGCCTGTCCCTTTCTCACTTCCCTCACTCCTCATACGGCCGGGTTGTCCGAGCAGGTTCTAGGCCGGGGCTTCCAGATCCTGGGTCAGGAGGCCGCCCGCGTCCTCAAGGGAGCCTGGCCCATGTCGTTGGTGAATCCAGAGGTACGATACAGCCTGGCTCCCCGCGTTCCGGCCGGCGATGCCTGATCCATCTATCTGCTCGATTCCTTGAGAAGGACTGTCCACGCCACGCCCATAGATTGTAGCTCTGACCAGAATAATGGTCAACTTGGCGAGCTAGTCAGTAACAGCCTGTTCCCTTCTCGTTTCCTTCTGACAGGGGCCTCACTGAGAGATCGTGATCTGGACCAGAGCTTGTTCAGGATTCCGAGCTACGAGAACCCCGGCCTCGGAAATACCAGATTCGCGGACGAATTCAGCAAGCAGGCCGGGTGCAAACACATCACCGCTCTGTAAAGGAAACTGAGTCAACAGGCCCTTCGGGATCGACACGGACCCTACTCGGTACTGATGCCCCTCGATTACGCTCACGCGGTAGCTCAGCACCTGCGTGGAGGGAAGTACGGTCGATCGTGGGTTGACCTTCACGTCCAAGAAGCCTCGCTCTCGATATTCTCGTCTGAGTTGGAGATCTGCCAGCCGCAGCTGTCTCCAGTCCACGGGACCGCCCCTGGAAGGATAGAGACTCGCTACCTGTCCAGCAGCGATCGCTTCCGTCCCCCCCACCTGCACGCCCCCGAAGTAGTAGACACGATGCTCCTGGATCCTTACATCGACGACATGAGGATCTGAGGTCGAGACGCTGGCCTTGAGCGAGACTCTCGCAAAGCCACGGTCTCGGTAAAAAGCACGGATGTGGCGCTCTATCGCTCTCTTCAGATGCCGACGGTGTGGACTCTCAGGAAGCTCTAGAGTTTGTAGAATCTCTCGATCGGAAAAGGATGCGTTTCCCGAGAGGCGAATATCGACGCGGCTGGAAGATTGGCCATTGGGTTCTCTCTTCTTACCTGATCGAGGAGGCAAGCCGAACACAGCGGACTGCCTCAGACCCAGCGTTTCACGGGCAACCGGGATAGTTGTCAGGGGTTTGGAATCAGCCAGGGACAGGTAGGGGCTTCCCTTCTCGTCGCTGCCCACCGCTGGAAGCGTCAGGGGATCTGACCCGCTCCAGTGGCGCAAGACGATAATGACGATGGCTATCGCACACAGGACGAAGAGGCCCGCAAGAGACCTCCTCGCCCTGTTTGACAGGACATCCATGATGGACTATTCGTCGTGTTTAGATTAGTTGCCTACAATGACGATGTCGTCGGTACCGACGATATCCGTCCCGCCTGTTGTAGATCCAGTCAACTCAACCGCTGCACTGTTGCTGTCCAAGGCGCCTGCATCTCCGAAATCACGTGCCCGACCGAAGTCAAAGATCACGTCGGTGAGGCCATCGCCGTCGACGTCACTGGAGGTCACCGAGACAGCTCCAATCCTGGGTACGAGGAGTGGATCACCTAGCTCGACCGAGCTCTGGTCGATGGTCTGTGCATCGAACTCAGCTGTGGATAGGACAGCCACCTCGACTGGCTTGTTACTGTTGAGGTTGAAGGGATCGACCGCGTTGAAGCTGTTCTCCGGCTTCAGGTCGATCGTGACCTCGATCTCGGTCTCTGCCTGGCATGCCTGGAAGTCGTCGATGGCCGTTCCCGCATCAAGTCCCGTGATCACGATGTGTGTGATGACGTTTGAGCCCACGTCCAGTTCGACCGGATCAAAAATATCTAGATCGAAAGTTTGAGTATTGAAGTTGGCGGGTCCGGAAACTGTGTCGACCAACTGATCTGCAACATTGAAAGCTTCTATAGTCATAATGGAATATGAGCCGTAGAAGAAGCTGACCGAGCTAACCGGATCCTCAAACGTTACCGCGGCTTCATTAGAGCCGGACCAGATTGCAATGCCTGTCCTTGAGGGGTTGTTTGCATAGCCGAAGCCGTCATTGATATAGAGCCAGTTGAAAGCTGGCTCAAATCGGATGGGCGTACCCGGGACAAGCCCGCCGGTCGCCGAATGGATGACTCCGAAGTTGGTGCCTCCCTCAAAGGTCTCAAGGTAGCAGGTCTCCCCACCTTGCCCTAGTCCTGTACCCGATGTGATCAGAAGGCACAGAACAGAGACTCCAAGACTGCGTCTAATGTTTTGATTCATTGGTTCTCCTCCGAGTTATTTGATGACGAATTGGGCGATGCAGCTATTGATCTGGTACTGGCACTGGTCTCTCGATACCATCTGGATCGTGTAGGTACCCGGAGCCGTGTAATTCTTGGTTGCCAGGTTGTACTGCCATTTGCTGCCGCTGTATTCGAACCGTTGCCGTCGCTGCCCTGTCCGGATTGTCCGTAGCTTCTGCATGGTGAGAACTCCTTGTTTTCGTTGTCAGATAGAATCACAAGATCGAATCGACCCTCTCTGGCTTTTAGTAAAGACGCGCTGTCCCCCGGCTACATTGACTGATGAAGATAGACTCATTGGAATAGGACGCTTCTCGCACTGATACACGAATAGGGCAAACACACACTCTCTCCTGAGCCAGAGAGTTCAGTTCGACGCATCTGCGCGGCCTGGAATCACTGGGAATGCCACCAGTGTAGGGACCTCGTTTGGAAAATCCACCGTACCGTCGTCGTTCTGCCGGAGGGTGACCGCGGTACCCGGTCGATCCAGGGCGACGGTGACGACGCCCTCGGTTTCTCTGAGCTGATCCAGGACTTCGTTGCTCACCTGACCGAAGTCTCGGAACACTTCCCAGATGAACATGCCGATGGCCTCTCCCTCGCTCAACTGGAACTGGGTGGTGGCTATCTGGGTCTCGAAGGCCCGATCCCAGACGGTGACGGTGATGTTGGCGGGTCCAGTCTGGGTATCGATTGGGTTCGGCGGCGGGATTGCCAATGCCAGACCCGTATCCCTTGCGCCGATCGAGTCCAGGGAAATCGTGAAATCGGTCAGAGTTCGGGAGGCCGGAACCGCAGCTTCGGTGACGACGATCCCGCCGTCGGTTCGAGTGAACACGGCTGTGCCCCCTACCCCCACATCCGAGGAACCGCTCCCCTGAGTCTGGGCACTGCCTGTCGACTGGGCGTCGTCGACAGCACGCTGGACGCTGACGATGGCGTATCCTACCTGCAGGTCACCGGTGCCCGCCGATTGACCAGCAAAGGACTGTCCCTTGGTCAGGGGAATCTCCAATTCGGAGGCCGGAATTTCCTCTCCCAGGCCTAGCAGCCTGTCGGACTTGACTCACAGGCACTTCTGAAATTTGACGTTTGATCCAAAGTCTTGCACGACCAAGCACGAAATCGATGAATCGTCTGATCTGCGGCGGTGATTTGGCCGCTGAAACGACCTGGCCCACCTCTTCAGAGGGTGGCACGGGCCAGCTTCGGCTGGCGGCAGGCGAGGTTGTACATTCTTTTCAGATTCCAGGCGATGCTGGCCAGAGTCCACTCCCCGTCTGCCGCCTCCGCTCCTCGGAGAGAGAACTGCGCAAAGCCCATCACCGATTTGATGATCCCAAAGACGGGCTCGGGGACAGCTTTGCGTTGCCCGTAGATGGCTCGACCCGCCGGGGTCTTCAACCGGTATCTCATCTGCTCCACCGCATCGGCGTCTTCCCCGGGTGGCTCCGGTTCTTTCCAGCGTTCGTTCGGCGGCAAGTGGTGGGCTTCCCGCTCGACCGCAATATAGGGAAGGACCGCATGCTCGCTACAAAGCTCCACGTTGGCACCACTGAAGTAGCCGTTGTCGGCCAGCAGCTCCTGGGGCCGACCCAACGACTCCGGCAATGCGTGCAGCGCCGCCAGGGCCGGTTTCAGTTCTTTCTTGTCATTGGCGTTTGGCGTGACATGAACGGCCACAATCAACAGACTGTCGTTATCCACCAGGGCCTGAGCGTTGTAGCATTGCTCAAATCCCCCGCCCGAGACCGGCATGATCCGAGAATCTTCATCCGTCAGATTGATCTGATCCTGGTCTCGGATTCCTCCTCGGGGCGGTTTGGGTTCGCGACCCTTCGGTTTGTTTCCCCTTTTCCTCTGGGCTTGCCGCTTGGCCACCTTCCCTTCATATTCGGCGTGCTCGGCCGCCTGCCGCTCGGCCGCCCGCTCGACCAGCTTCTGCTTCGCTTGATCGATCGCTTTCAACCGTGCTTCCCGCCGCGCCAGCTCGGCCGGGATGTCCATCCCTTCCGTTTCTTCTCGTCCATCCGCTTCCTCGGCCAGCTGCATCAACTCGTCCACTTCTTCTCGCAGCCGCGCTTCCAGTTTCTGGATGTGCCCCCAGCTCAACGCACTGTGCTTGGAGGCATTGGCTTTGACCTTCGTGCCATCCAAACTCACTCGGCCCAACTTCAGAAATCCCATCGCCTGGGCCAGCAGCAAGATCTCCACAAACAGCGGCTTCAGCTCTTCCAAAAACCGCTTTCGGAAATGGGCTATGGTGTCGTGATCCGGATGCGTGTTGCCGGCGAGGTAGCGAAACGCCACCGAATCGTAGGTGGCTTGCTCCAACTTCCGACTCGAAAACACCCCCGTCGCATACCCGTAAAACAACAACGCCAGCATCACCGCCGGATGGTATCCTTCCGATCCCCGTTTCGTGTAGGAATCCTCCAACTTCCTCAACTCCAGCTTGCTCACCACCTCCACCACGAAGCGAGCCAGATGCGTCTCCGGCAGCCATTCCTGCACCGAAGGAGGAAACAGATAAGGAGTCTCTCGATCTACTGTTCTAAATCGATTCGCCATACACTAATGATGCCCGTTCGGTGTGACCTCGAAAGTCCGACAGGCTGCTAGTTCCACGGGATTGCCCGATCGATCCCGCCACTCGACTCCCAGCGTGACATCGGCTTCGGTCGAGGTGAGGAACAGACTGGTCTGAAGTTGTGTTGCTCCGGCAGCGCCATCCCCGATCAGGGGGAAGTAGAAGACGTCCACCACCTCCAGGGTCTGCTCCTCGAATGCGGTGAAACTGAAATCGTCCACACCCAAGAACGGAAAGCCGCCCACCCCTCCAGCACAGGGAAACGAACTCCCCTTGATGCCGTGGTTTCCTACCTGCACCCTCTTGACGGGAGGGCCGTCATACTCCACATGGACCCACACTTGCGGCTGACCGCTGTACACCCGGAGAATCCGGAAATTCTCGGTCATCATGAGCACCTGCGATTCCGTCGAACCCGCTTCGTAGAGGTAGAAGGAGATTTGTTCAGCCGGGGTTTCGAAAACGATATCTCCTGATTTGGCACAGCCGACAAGCCAGGAACGCTTACCGGTTCGGATCAAGAATTCACCGTTTGCAGCTAGGTTCTTTGAAATGACCACACCATTGTTGAAGGTCACGCTCTTGGGTGAATTCCCGAATATGTAAGATTCTGTCTCAAAATCCTGACCTATTGGGGGTTCCGGGCGGTCGATCTCAAAGCCGGTGAAGACGTCCTGACACCGGACGTCAGTGGCAACGCAGAGGACGACTGCAGTGCCGACCCAACACAGGACTTGGGCGAAGCGAATGGACATTCTCTTTGAGCTGATCGTCTTTGCTTTCCTCCTTAAGACTCTAATAATGCTCGGGCCTGGGCTGCGGACTCGCGTCAAAGTGAGGAATGCTGACTCGACTCCTGACGCAGCCCTTCCACCACCCGGACCCGATAACGCAGCAGGCTGGACGAGGGCGACACGGTCCCCTTGCCGCTGATGATCACGCCAGCGAAACCCAGGTCATGGTATTTCTGCCTGAGTAAGATATTTGCGTCCCGGATTCGATCCCAGTCGACGAGCCCCCCCGGCTCCGGATAGAGGGAGGCCACCTCTCTGTGGGAGATGGTGTTGACCCCCTCCAACGCAAGTCCCCCATAGATGAGAGCCCGCCCTTCCCGGATCTCGATGTCGAAGATGAACGGTTCCCGAGCGCCCAGCAGCGCCTTCACCCGAGCCCGGGCAAAGCCCAGGCCTCGGTAGAAGGTTCGGATCTGTCCCTCGATCGCCTGCTTCAGTCGGTCGGCGTTCTGGCGCTGGGAAAGGTCCAGCGTTCCCAGGATCTGGTGGGCCGAGAAGGACTCGTTTCCCGAGATACGGAGATACACGTCGCCGATCCAGCCAGAGTGCCCGGGATCAACCCTGCGCTTGGGGAAAGAAGAACGAGGCAGGCCCTGCAGTCGCTGCTCAAGTTCCTGCCTTGCCGCCAGATCTTCACTTCTCGCGATACCAGAGGCATCGGCTCGGGGAGCGCTTCTGATGGACTCCCCCGTCCCCCCACCTGCAATTGAAGGAGACGGGGGGGGGGGCGGAACCGTTTCCTGGGGGAAGTCGAGGGCCCAGAAAACCAGGACCGCTGGAGTCAGCACCGCAACAAGCGAACTGGGTTTTCCTCTCAAACTCCAACTCCTCCGGAGACTCTACTCATCTCTGGTCAACACCACGCTAAACGCCTCGGGGTTGAGTAGATGCTCTGCGAGAGTATGTCCGTTCTTCCGCAAGTTGAGATGGGTATTCGGATTCAATGAGTGTTCACAGGCCATCTCGATCTTCTGCCCAGGGGCCAATGGCAGCGCCGGGTTGGAACTTGTCCGTTGCATTCCAAGATCGTCCAGACTGAAGCAGCCTTGGGTCCCCAGCTTGTTCGGTTTTCGCTTCGGATACTGGTTCGTATTCAGGGTGAACGAACCATACTGAAGACCGCTCACTTCGAACTCCCGAGTGACGAAAGTTGCAGCAGTTGTGGTCGACTCCACCACCGGATAAGTATCCCAAAAGGAGACGTCCCAGAGCCCGGTCTGGACTTCGCCGGGGTCAGGATCCGGTCCCGGAGGACTGCACGTGTTCACTGGAACGGAAGTGTGGGTAACTCCAGTGCAACGATGCTCGGTGCCGAAGTCAAAGGTACAACCGCTGAGGTCGTAGTTGTCTTCCCGGATGCATCCGTCGACGAAGACCTGTGTGACAGTGGCTGTAGCGGTGAAGGTGCCACCGCCAGCCTCGCAGGCGGGATCCCCGGAGCAATCCGGGTCGTCACAGTCGGTGAGGCCATCGAGGTCGTTGTCTATCGTATCTGTGCAGATCTCGGGACTGCCACCGCCGCACCCTTCGTCGGTCGTACCGTCGCAGTTGTTGTCGACGCCATCGCAAACTTCAGTGGCTCCCGGGTTGATGGCGGCGTTTTTGTCGTTGCAGTCATCGCCTCCGCAGGGGCCGCCAGCTTTCAAGAACCCATCGCCGTCTTTATCGCAGTTCGGAGGGGCCTTGGTTGGTGTGACCAGCAGAAGGGCAACCGCCAGGAGGCAGAGCGCAGGTGCCCATGTCCTCAAGTTAAACGTGTTTCGCTGAGGCTTGAACCGTTTCATCTCTTCGTCTCCTTTTCTTTATTCGGTCTAAGCAGGCAGTGCTTGTTGGTCTACTCCAGCAGTTCGCTGAGCCCAACCGCAAGAGGGAAAGGTCTGGTACCGTCTGATACCGTCTAATACCGCCTTCAAAGCCCACTCCTGGGTCAGCATCTGTATAATCGGGTCAACTAAATGATCCTATGAAGTCTCACAACGGAGCACCTGAACCTCCTCTATCGCAGGGGCGGAAAGAGGAACTGTTAGATTCCTGGAAGGAGATTGCGGCCTATCTGGGGCGTGATCTGACTACGGTGCAGCGGTGGGAGAAGCGTGAAGGATTGCCTATCCACCGCCAGATCCACAGCAATCGTGCCACGGTCTATGCCTACCGTTCAGAGATCGATTCCTGGTTGTCGACTCGGCGACAGCAAGAGCCGAGCGACAGTCTGGCTCCAACCGGTAGCAGGAGGTGGATGGTCATACCTCTGCCCATCGTGATGGGGTTGGTTCTGCTTGCCGGGATGCTCTGGTGGTTTATCCTAAAGCTGAAGGAACCTCAGACCCAGGCCCTGGACTTCAAAGAAACTTGGGTCCTACTCACTCGATTCGACAACCGGACCGGAGAGTCTGTCTTCGATGGCACGCTGGAATACCTGTTGAGGCAAGAACTTGAAGATTCGTCCCAGGTGCGGGTCCTCTCTCGCGAGCAGATCCAGGACAGCCTCAGGTTGATGAAGAAGCCCGGCGAGTCGCCTATCGATCGGAGGCTGGGAACGGAAATCTGTCGGCGGGCGGGAAACGTCGGTGCCATGCTAGCGGGAAGCCTGGATAAGCTGGGGTCGGCCTATCGGCTGAAGGTTGAGCTGGTGGACCCAGTCTCAGGGGACGTCCTGGCCGCAAACCAGCAGGAGGCAAAGAGTAGTGAACTGGTATTGCCCGCTCTGCGCTCCCTCTCCTACTGGGTGCGTGAGTCACTGGGGGAAAAGACGGCTGGGTACCACCCAGGAGAGGACGCCGGGGAGACGCTGACGCCCTCCCGCCTGCGAGCTCTACACCTCTACTCCAGGGCGGTCGAGTCCTGGCGGTCCGGGCATTGGGAAAGGATGCTCACTTTCTCGCGGGAGGCAGTGAAGGAAGATCTAGATCTGGGAGTAGCCCATATTTATCTAGCTTGGGCCTTGCGGGGCGGGGCCGAGAACCGCAAGGAATTCTCCCACCATCTCCAACGAGCATTCCAGCTTGCCGACAAGAGTACAGAAACAGAGCGCCAGTGGATCCTGGGCAGCTATTACGATTTGCAGGGCGACCCAGAAAAGGCAGCGGAACACTACGAGACGCTACTCGCCCTCGATCCGAACAATCATGATGCCCTGTCCAATCTGACGCAGTACTGCTCAGGGAAAGCGCATCGTGACGAGAGGTGGATTGGGAAGGTACTCCAATATACTGCTTGGCAAGCTGAACTGCGTCACGACAGCGGGCGTATCCAATGGGTTTGTGCCTGGAGGTCTGCGTACTGGGACGACCTCTCACAGGCCCAGAAGTTCGTGGACCGGACTCGGGAGCTACTGTCTAATGGCGCAGAGCTCGAAGCCGTTCAAACCGCCTGGATTGAACTCTTTCCCGCCTACCGACAGTGGTTGGCAGGTAATCCAGAGACGGCTCTCCTGGAAGTCGACCGGGTAGCTCGAACACTCAGTTCACGTGCTGGAGATGAGTCTAGCACTTACACCTGGATGGTCGGCACCACGTATCTGGCCATGGGGAGGCTCCAGGCTGGGGAGCAACTCCTCAACGGGCTCCAAGGTTCTGACGTCAGAGTAGTCCCGCTAGCACTGGGTGCAGCGGCACTCCTGCGGGAAGACAAGCCGACACTTCGTCGAGTGTTGAATGATGCTTTGGTTCGACCTGGTCCGGTTACCGTAATCCTTCTCGCTCGGCTGGGCTTGCTCAGCCGGGCCGAGGAGGCGAGGGAGAAGTGGCTCGCTCGATTTGTTTCCAGTAAAATGGCTAGATCCAAGCAGCAAGGGAACATTAGAATCATAGAGGGGGCGCTGGCGCTGGCAAGAGGGCAGACAGTGGAGGCGATTGAAGCACTTGAAGAGGGCCTCAAAAAGGCTCGGGATAGTTCCCGGGCGCCTGCCTATCTCGGAGCAGAGTCCCTGGCTCGAATCTGGCTAGAGCAGGGAAAGACGGAAAAAGCTCGTCAGGTCTTGGAGAGGAACTCCCACCACCTGGAGAAGGTTCACGCGATTTTCCTCGCCTGGGAAGCCGCGCCTCTGTTCTGGATGAGACTCCGCATGCAACTGGCGGAGCTCTACCACAAAACCGGCAGGGAACAGGAGGCACGGGAGGTCGAAGTAGAGCTGTCGAAGCTCCTGTCCCATGCGGATCCGGACCACCCATTCTTGATTGCGCTTGCCGAGCGGCAGAAGGACCGTGTCGGCTCCGATTAGAGAATGTCTCTATCAGGAAGGTAACCGTTTGGTTCTATTCCGGAACCTGCTCTGGACGGAACACTGATCTCCCAGATGGATCGCGATTGCTCGCCACTGCTAGTGAAAATCGTGGGAAGGCAAGGGTCCGGAAAAGATCTCGAGGGGCCAGAATTTCTGGGCGAGTACGGAGGTAACGTCGTCCTGCTTCTGCAGGATGCCCTCGACGATCAGGAACGGTTGGTTGACCAACAGCAGTCGTTCCTGCTTGAACAGTTTGGGGCGGGTGACGATATTGGCGATGCCGGTTTCGTCTTCCAGGCTGATGAAAAGAAATCCGCTAGCGGTGGAGGGACGTTGACGCACGATCACCCTGCCGGCAACCCTTACACGGCGTCCCCTGGGGCAGTGCGGGAGTGCAGAGGCCTGCACTACTCCAGACGATTCCAGCTCTTTCCTTTTGAGGGCAAGTGGATGCTCTCCCAGGGTGAGTCCGGTTCCACTGTAGTCGGCGATGAGGCGTTCCTGAACGTTCATGGCTGGGAGAGGAGAGGCTTCCTCAACCTCATCGATCTGCTCGAGAAGTGGCCCGGCCGGCCGGAATAACTTCTCTACCTGCCACAGTGCCTGGCGGCGTCTCATTCCGAAAGGACTCAGCGCACCAATCTCCGCCAAGGTTCTCATCTCTGTCCGGTTCAGCCCGGACCTTCTCCGCAGATCTTCGATCGAGGTAAACGGTTTCCTGACGCGCTCCGCTGGAAGAGTCTTTCCTGACTCCTGATGCAGCCCTGATACATACATCAAGCCCAACCTCATGGATCTCTCTCCTATCACAGTGCAAAGCCAATCGGACTCGAAGACGTCGATGGGCTCGACTCGAACTCGATGTCGTTGGGCATCCTGGACCAGTGTGGCCGGGTGGTAGAAACCCATGGGCTGGTTGTTCAACAGGCAAGCATAGAAGACGGCCGGATGATGGGTTTTGAGATAAGCACTGGCGTAGGCCAGGAGAGCGAAGCTGGCGGAGTGCGATTCTGGAAATCCGTAGAGGGCAAAAGAACTGATGTGACGAATAATCGCTTCGGCCGGTTTGCCCACGATTCCCTTCTCTTCCATCCCTTGACGGAGTCTGACCTCGATTTTCTGCATCCGTTCCTGGGAGCGCTTGAAGCCCATCGCCCGACGTAGTTCTTCGGCCTCTCCCCCACTGAATCCGGCCGCCACCATGGCGATGCGCAAGAGCTGTTCCTGAAAGATGGGGACTCCCAATGTTCGTTTCAGGATCGGCTCCAGGGAAGGATGGGGATAGGTCACCGGTTCCAGGCCCGCCCGTCGCTTCAAGTAGGGATGGACCATTTTCCCCACGATAGGGCCTGGACGAATAATGGCGATTTCTACTACCAGATCGTAGAATCGCCGCGGTTTCAGGCGCGGTAGAGTCGCCATCTGGGCCCGGCTTTCGACCTGGAACAGCCCAATCGTATCTGCCTTCTGAAGCATCGCATAGACTTCGGGATCGTCTTCAGGCAGGTGAGCAAGATCCAGCTTTCCTCCTCTTTGGTGGATCAGTTCCAGCGAATCCTGAAGGACCGACATCATCCCCAGGCCCAGTAGATCGACCTTGATAATTCCCAGGTCAGCACAATCGTCCTTGTCCCACTGGACGATGGTGCGTCCGGGCATGGAGGCGCTTTCCAGGGGTACCACAGAATCCAGACGACCCTGGGCGATGACCATTCCTCCGGAATGTTGACCCAGGTGACGGGGCAGGTCTTGGATCTGCTTCCAGAGTTGGACAAACTTCTCCACCCGTGGCGAAGCGAAATCCAGACCCACCTGTTGCAGCCTTTTGAAGGAAACTTCCTCAGGACCTTCCAGTCCCCAGGTCCTGAGAAGGCGTGAGAGTCGTTCCAGGATCTGGGGAGGAAATTTGAGAGCCTTGCCGATCTCACGGGCAGCGCTGCGTTGTCGATAGGTAATGACGTTGGCGGTCATAGCGGCGCCGCGCCTTCCGTATCGTTCGTACACATACTGGATTACCCGCTCTCGCCGATCCCCGCTGGGGAGATCCAGATCGATGTCAGGCCATTCCCCCCGTTCTTCGGAGAGGAACCGTTCGAATAGCAGATCCATGCCTACCGGGTCGACGGCGGTGATTCCCAAGCTGTAGCAAACTGCGCTGTTGGCAGCCGATCCCCGACCTTGAGAGAGGATGTCCTGCTCACGACAGAAGCGCACGATGTCCCAGACGATCAGGAAGTAGCCTGATAGTTCCAGCTTCTCGATCAGCTTCAGCTCATGTGCGATCTGTCGACGAGCGCGCCTATTATAGGGGCGATAGCGCTGACGGGCTCCTGCCTCGGTTAGCTCACGAAGATAGCTCATCATACTGTGACCGTCAGGAACGGGGTATTCAGGAAAGCGATAGCCCAGGTCTTTCAAGGTGAAGTCGAGTCGTTGGGCCAGTTCGACAGAGTTTGCCAGCGCCTCAGGAAGGTCCCGGAACAGTCGGTTCATCCGATTGGGGTCCTTGAGGTAGCATTCCGCGTTCCGACTCAAGAGTTTCCCGGCGGAATCCAGATCGGTTTTGTGACGGATACAGGTCAGTACATCCAGTAGTGGACGGCGTTCTGACTGGGTGTAGCGCACCCCATTGGTGGCCAGTAGTGGTAAACGGTGTTGTGAGGCCAGTTCGATCAGGAAGCGGTTGACGGTCTCCTCGCCGCGCTCAAGATGCCGCTGCAGTTCTACATACACGGACTTCGGGTCAAAGGTGTGCTTCAATCTCTCGAGGCATTGGCAGGCAGATTCCGGTCCTTCCTGCTGCAGCACACTTCTCACTAATCCATTCTCTCCCCCGGTCAGACAGACGACTCCGGAGGTGTGATCTTCGAGTTCTCGAAGATGAATCTCGCCTTTTCCTTTCTCCGAACGCAGCTTCATCTGTGTGATGAGGCGGGAGAGGTTCTGATAGCCCTCCCAATTCTCTGCCAGCAATGGCAATTGGTAAGAGTGGGGAGACCTGGATCCAGCCACGGTGACCTGAGTGCCGACCAGAGGACGTACTCCTACTTCACGACAGGCCTTATAAAATCGAGGAGCTCCAGAGAACCCATCCCGATCGATCAAGGCCAGAGCCGGATAGTCCAGTCGGGCTGCCTCCTCTGCCAGGTGCTCGGGAAGCGAGGAACCCTCGAGAAAACTGAAGGCGCTGCAGCTGTGAAGTTCTATGTAGGATGTCACGTCTTCTTCCGACCTTCGAAATTCGCTTGTTCGATATTCTGCGGTTTAGCATTTTTCGGTTGCCTTCTCCAGAGCAAGGAAGAAAAGGCTGAATTACGAACCGCAGAACGTCGAACATGCGAACGCCGAAGTGTCTTCCTAGCCTTCGATATTCTGCGGTTCAGCCTTCATCAGTTGCCTTCTCCAGAACAAGGAAGAAAGGCTGAATCACAAACCGCAGAACGTAAAGGATTGTATCCGCTGTGCTGAGAGAACGCATGAGTTGGAGTCAGCAGATCAGTTGTAAGCATGGCGGATACAATCCCGTTGGACGGAGCCGCGGGTCTCTGCTATGGGGATTGTTTAGAGGCTAGTGTTTCGGAGCGGGAAAAGAAAGCCGAAGAAAGACGAGAAGATAGGGGAAGTGGTGGGGCTGGCAGTGAGTTGCCGAGCGTTGTGCAGAGGAAGGAGCAGGGAGGGAAGCGGTTTGTCGGGTCCGAATGAGAGCGGCAGACACACGAGTATCTGAAGCCAGATGGGGTCTGGGCAGGAGGTCTACAAAGGGGGTCTTGAATCGTGGGTTGATGCATCAGGGGAGACCGGGAGAGTTCATCCGAGGTGGAATCGGTGTGGCCGCAGCGGGAAGGGTTTGGAGGCAGGATAAGGTCCCTTTGGGACAGCGGGGACAAGGCTCGGACGGATCGGAGGTCGAAGGAGGTTCTGGAGGGAGGAGTTCGGTGGGGGAGTCGTCTGGACTGAGAAGGCTGCGACAGCAGGCGAGCTTGGTCCGGCGGTGACGGTTGGCCAAGATCCCGTAGTGTCGGATGCGCATGAATCCCTTGGGGAGGACGTGCAGTAAAAAGCGTCGGGTGAACTCGGGGGTATCGAGAGTCAGAGTGCGTGGTCGGTGAGGGTGGCGATAGTCCTTGTAGCGAAAGCGCACCTTCCCTTGATCCAGGGACAGGAGTCGTGAGTTGGAGATCGCCACCCGGTGGGTGTAACGGGCCAGGTACTTGAGCACTCGCTCGGGACCGGCGAAGGGAGGTTGGCAGTAGACGACCCAGTTGGTGTGGGTCAGGCTTTGCAGGAAGGCATCGAAGGGGCGAGGAAGTTTCAGGGGTTGGAGGGTGCCGTGAAAAGCGAGCTGATCCTGGCGGTAGGCAGCCCTGAGGGAGTGGAGAAACTTGTGGCGAAAAAGACAACTGAGGACGCTCACGGGGAGAAAGAAGCGGGGACGTGAAGGAATCCACCGACTCTGGTCCTCGGAGAGGCCTCCGCCGGGGACCAGACAGTGCAGATGCGGATGGAGATCCAGTTTCTGGCCCCAGGTGTGAAGGATCGCTAGGAAGCCGATCCTGGCTCCCAAGTGGCGCTCATCAGCGGCCAGAGTTAACAAGGTTTCCGAAGCCGCTCGGAAGAGGATCGAATAGACGGTCCGTGGGTTTTGCAGGGCGAGGGGTGCGAGGGCCTTCGGGAGCGTGAAGACGACGTGAAAATAGGGCAGCGGCAGGAGCTCTCGGGCGCGGGCCTCCAGCCACTGGGCTCGGGCACCGCCCTGGCACTTGGGGCAATGGCGATCGCGGCAGGAGTTGTAGGAGATCTTCTCATAGCCGCATTGATCGCACCGTTTGAGGTGTCCGCCTAAGGCGGCGGTCCGACAAGCACAGATCGCTCGAAAGACGCGCCGCTGCTGCCCGGAAGTAGGAAACGCCCGGAAGTAATCGTCTGGGCAACTGCGAAAGATATCGGCGACCTCGAGCCGATGTTCTCTCATCTACGGAGCCGCTGGGCTGAGAGCTGCTTGGAGCAGATCGTGTGTCCCAGAAGTCGAAGCCGCAGCCACGTGCAAGTAGACCGAAGTCGTGCCCAGAGACCGGTGCCCGAGCAGCACTTGGATCGTCTTGAGATCGGTCCCCGCTTCGAGCAGATGGGTGGCGAAACAATGGCGCAGTCGGTGGGGGGTGACGCCCTTGCTCAAAGCGGCCCTTGCCGCGGCTCGCTGGCAGACTCGTTGTACCGAACGGACGTCCAGAGGCCGCTGGGGATCCGCTCCGGGGAAGAGCCAGCTGTCCGGTCGAGAGTCTTTCCAGTAAGTCCGTAGCTCTCTCAAGAGGGTTTTCGAGAGGGGAACGTAGCGATCCTTGTGGCCTTTGCCCTGGCGCACTCGAAGCAGCCTACGAGCGCTATCGATGTCCTCCAGACGCAGAGCAAGGGCTTCGGAGATGCGTAAGCCCGTGGCGTAGATCGTCATCAAGAGGGTGCGGTGTTTGAGATTGCCGATCCCCTCAAAGAAACGGTCGATCTCTTGGGGCGACAAGATGACGGGCAGCTTTTTCTCGGGCTTGGGGAAGGGGATGTGTTTAATGATCCACTGTTTATTCAGACACACCCGGTAAAAGAACCGGAGGGCACAGACGGTCTGGTTGAACTCGCTCCAGGAACGGTTTTTCTTGTTCGCCAGAAAGACCTGATACTGGCGAATCTCCTCCGGACCCAGCCGATCGGGCGAACGACCAAAGTACTGGGCGAACTTGGCCACCCGATTCACATACAGGGAGATGGTCCGATCGGAATAGTTGCGGATCCGCAGATCCTCGATCATCCGTTGACGTAAACTAGTCATGATAGGCTCCTTTCGTGTGGGAGGTTGATGTGTGGTAACAACACCTTGCCTCACGAAGGAGCCTTCCGACAACTCTCCACGCCGCCGCAATCCTTATTGGATAAGAAGATCTGGCAGGAAGGTTCTACCGCTGAAAGCGGTTTCGTTCAACACCGAACATGCGAACGTCGAAGTGAATGCAACACCTATCAAGTTCAGCTTAGTCGTAGATTCCGTCGACGAACCAGCCGCTTCTATCGTGATCCCAGAAAACCCGGCACACCGCACCGTCGGTGAACTCGATGTCCCATTGATCGTGTGACCACCTCTTTGTCTCGGACGTTCCAGTCCACCACTCGCCCGAAGAACGCCAGGGTCCAGCCCGGACAAGAATCTGGTTTGGGCGAATCAGGGCAGGAACCGGAGGTCGGATTCTTCGCAGCGAAAGTGGAGCGCATTCAGCCCCTTGTTTGATGAGCAGAAAGCTAGAGATCTCTTCTTCTGGGTTATTTATTGGATCCAATCTCCTTTTCTTTCTCTTCCGCTTCCTAGGCTCGACGAGTTGGAAGGGTCGGATTCGCACTGCGTCGGGATGGTGGCTATCCAACAAAGTTGGGGAACCGACGTTTCCGTCGCCTACCAGGGCCTGCAATCGAGCTAACGTACGGGGGAGCATTTCCGGATTGGAAACGGCATTTGCTTGGAAAAGATGGTGCTGCGGAGTACGTGCTCGGGTCGGCTCCGCCTCGAGGAAAACTTCGAGTATGGCCGCCTGAGGCGGATCCGATTGTAATTTCAAACGGAGAATCGAAAGCAAGGTCCTGGGATCCTTCATGGGATACGCCAGTTGGAGTCGTCGTTCGTAAGAAGACGTATTGTCCAGAGAAGACGCATTGTCCAGTTTCAGAATCAAACGGATCGAATCCGTGGCCTTGCCGTGGGTCTGCAGACGGGCACAGAGGCGCCCCAGAAGCGTCTTGAGGATGAAGGCAAGTGATTCCAAAGAATCGACTGCCCAATCCAGCGATTCCCGTTCCTCAAAATGGGGTTCTGCTATCCCTGGATAGAAAGGTTCGGTGTCTTCACCGCGGGCCATCCTTCGTAGATGAACTCCCGCTTCCCCCAAGCGGAGAGACAACTCTCGTTCAGGAAGACTTGCCAGCTGCCCCATCGTCCGAATCCCCCAGTGATCGAGGACTCTGGAAAGGTCGGGGTGGGCTCCTGCATAGGGGAGAAGTGGCTGGATTGGAAATGAGGCCGAGAACTCTCGCTCTTTGCCGGCAGGAACAATGCTGCCCGAGCGAAACCTGGCAGCGAGGAAGGCGGCTGTACGGGTTGAAGCCACTCCCGTTTTCAAGACGACGGATCTATCACTGCGTTCAATCAACTGCTTCAGGATGTCGCGTTCGACCCGTGCTGAAGTTTCTACAAATACTCCATCCGGAGGGCAGAGGGCCACCCGAGGTGAAAGGGACTGCACCACTGGAAGTGTGAGTGACAGATCGGAGCTAAAAACGGCTATAAAACGTGGCATGACCGTGGTGCTTACCCCGCAGTAACTGAGCTTCCGTCCAAATGCCGTAGAAAAAGGGGGTGAGGCTGGCAAGAGAAGGAGATGAATCTTCGGTCGAAGCAAAGCACCATTGCACTTTGCACTTTTTGAGAGAGACGGTCACTGACGCCGCACTGCCAGCAGTGGACTCTTGTCCGATGACCAGTAGTAGTGTAGAAGTTCCCTGAAGCGAACGCTGAAGTCTGAACCAGGACGAAAGAGGAGCTCTCTTGGCCCTGACTCGTTTAAAAGGATTCTCAGCCGGGGTCAGATCGAGTACCAGCACCCCGAATCTCCCCGTAGGTGCAAGAATATCTGCTGCTTTGAGGGCCTTCTGCTGTGAGGCTCCGCAGCGGACCCAGAGAAGCTGCTTCAGTTTTACGCCGGCCTTGATCGCGAAACTGGGATCCAGTGAGTCAAAAGTGTCAATATAGGCGACGAGTTCTTCTTTGGCGATTGCTTGAGCCAGAATCGAAAGGATCAGTCCAGTGCGTCCACTGGAAGGGGTTCCTACAATTTCGCTGATCTTTCCTCGTGGAAGTCCTCCTTCCAAAACCGTGTCCAATACATCGATCCCTGTGGATAGGCAGGGGACTGCCTCCATTGGGTCCAGTTGGGCACTCAATGGAATAGGCAGATGCTCAAGCGCAGGAACTCTTCTATTTCCCATGTCTTCACCTTTTGTTCACCTAGAATATCCACGCTATTGCCCCCTGTCAACTTTTGCGGGATCATATGGAGCGTGAGTGAAGCAAACATGCAAAACAGATTTTTCGCCTGTTTCCAGGCGGTTCAACCATGAGCTTTCTAATCTCGGTAGGAGCTTTGTGGCGGCGGGAGATCGTTCGTTTTTACCGTCAGCCGGGACGTCTCATCGGAGCTCTTGGAACTCCCTTGGTTTTCTGGTTCTTGATCGGATCTGGGGTGGGAGAAACCTTTCGGCCTTCTTCGGCTTCCGACAGTCTCAGTTACCTGTCCTATTTCTATCCTGGCACCATCGTTCTGATCCTGCTTTTCACTGCGATCTTTTCGACGATCTCCTTGATTGAAGATCGTCGAGAAGGTTTTCTACTCTCTGCCCTGGTAGCTCCCATCTCCCGTATCGGTCTGGTCCTGGGGAAGATTCTGGGGGGGACAACCCTGGCCTTTCTTCAAGGATTTATGTTTGTCCTACTGGCTCCCCTGGTTGGGATTCCGCTGGATCTGAAGAAGGTCCTGATGGTCGCAGTGATCCTCTTTTTGATGGCCTTCTCGTTGACCTGCCTCGGATTTGCCATCGCCTGGCAAAGCGAATCCACCCAGGGATATCACTCGATCATGAACCTGTTTCTATTTCCCATGTGGCTGCTTTCCGGCGCCCTTTTTCCCCTTGCAGGGGCCTCTCCCTGGGTACAGTGGATCATGACCCTGAATCCGCTCACCTATGAGTTCTCGGCGTTGTGGCAAGTACTCTACTGGAGTACACCGGAAGTTGAGCTTGGGCTGCCGTCCTTCCCGATCTCTCTGGCTGCTACGCTGGGTTTTGGACTGATCACCTTCGCCATCTCTTTCTGGTTTGCTCGACGTCCAGGCCTACGAGGCCTTGGATGATGAGTATTTCCGACTTGCCGGCGCTGAACGCGAGCCTCAACGCCATCAGCGCTATGTTTCTGCTTCTGGGTTACTTCTTCATTCGCACCAAACAGGTCAATCGTCACAAAGCAGCGATGTTGGCCGCCTTCTCAACCTCGATTCTTTTTCTTGTTTCCTATCTGGTCTACCACTACCACGTCGGGTCGAAACCCTTTCCCGGGCAGGGTTGGATCCGAAGCGTCTACTTTGTCATTCTGATCTCCCACGTCGTTCTTGCCGCCGCGATCGGCCCTCTGGCCATAGCAACCTTGACCTTGGCCTGGAAGGAACGTTTCCAGACCCACCGTAGGCTGGCCCGATGGACTCTTCCGTTGTGGCTCTATGTCTCGCTCACAGGCATCGTGGTTTACCTGATGATCTACCAGATCTATGGATAGGCGAGCCCTTGGGACACCCTGTGTCCGTCGACTCGGGACACCCTGTGTCCGTCCACTGCGAGCTTTGAGTGCGTCAGTATGAGCAGGTGGGCTGCGCTAAAGTCTCAGCTTCTTCTTGTTGCCATCCTCCTGGTCTGCACGGTACTCCCCTCCATGTTTTGGCATGATGTCTGGTTTGGCCGGGTCCTGGACGATTGGGAGTTAGGCGAGTATCTGGCGGATGAGGCGAGCCCCCGAAGGATTCAGCATGCCCTGGCGCAGCTGGGCGAACGAATGGATCGGGGTGAGGAACTCCTCGATGTCTGGCCTCAGCGAGTCTTAGACCTGACCAAACACGGGCAAGTCGAGATACGGACGCTCTCAGCCTGGGTTATGGGCAAAGGGACGGACCAACCGTTGTTTCGTCAGAAATTGCTCCAGATGCTGAGCGATCCTCATCCCCTGGTCCGAAGGAATGCCGCCCTTTCACTTGTCCGGTTCGGAGACTCGAGCGGCCGCCCGGAGCTGCAGGCAATGCTAGGGTCCTTCGTGGTGGAGAGTCCCTTCGAAGGGAAGCTCTCTTTTCTGGTGGAGGAGCAGGACTGGGCGGAGAGTGGCTCAGGCATTGCCCGGATTACCACACAGGCTGGAGTCGAGGATGTCGATGCTCCGGTTTCGGGACAAGTCGAGAGCAGATTGGTTTCGGATGATTCCCAGGTCAAAGGTGGGGCAAAGCTGCTTGTGCTTTTGCCCGATCCGGAACATGTCTGGGAATCGCTACGGGCTTTCTATCTGGTTGGGACTCTCGAGGATCTTCCACTTATAGAATCTCTTCGAGAGCGAAAGGAGTACGGGGAGTCACTGCAGCGCCAGATCGAATTGACCCGTGAGGCTATACTTGAGAGAGAGCGCCCACAGGAGGGGACGACTGTGCTGCCCCCGGCCACGCGGGATCGTTCGGGGGCACCTTCAGGGCTAGGAGAGGGGGAATTTTGCTGTTGTCCAGCTCTCTCCTCGGAATTTGGCCTCATATTGCCGACGAGTCAAGTCGTTCGCGGCTCTGTTGGATCGTCAGGGTTGGGGATGATCGTCGATGGTTTGGAAATTGGTGCTTGTGATTTGGAGCTTGTTTGTAACTTGTACCTTGTACCTTGGGATTTTCGAAGTTTCAGTACGGCAGTGAGCCGTGCTCGGTTTCGTATTCTGCGCGCTTGACCATATCGATTGCGTCCCAGGGACAGCCGTCGAGAAAGGCGTCTTCGGGACCTTTGCTGGTGCAGAGCTTGCACCCGATACAGAGGAGACTATCGACCTCGATTCGGCCAAAAGGAGGATGGTCCTCGTCTGGGATCCAGACCATGCAATTCTTTACCGGACAGTAGTCGACACACGCCGGCGATCCGGCACACCCTGTACAGGCGGAGTTTATGACCGCGATCAAGGCCGGCTTTCGCTTTCGAGCCTCGTCGAGTTTGATCGTTTCTTGATGCTTCAGTTGGTCGACTGCCATTCGCTGCCTCGTGGTTACATTCTCTGAAGAGAGAAACTCAACTTTCTGACTCAGTGCTCTCCTTCGCTGGTGCGGCTGCTTTCTTGGCGCTCGGTTTGGGGTCGGCATCCGGATCGGACCATGAGACCTCGTGGTCTTCGAGCTCCGCCTCCACCATCTTGGCGATGCCCTCCCGATCCTTTTCCGCTCCGTATGCCCTGTCCGCTCCAAAAAAGGACATGGTGCGGTAATAGGGGTTCCTGGCCAGGCTGCCACCACCCTCTATTCCGAACTCGCCTCCGGCATCGAAAAAACCGGCCTCGTCGAGACCCGCTTTCGTCTGCGCAATAATTCTTTCTTCCACCCCGGATTCCTCGGGTTGGTAATTCAAGGCTCGTACGATTCGTTGCTGCTGTCCCTTCAATTCTAGCGAGAAAACCAGATATCTGAAGACCACGCCGCCGTCCATCAGCTGCAGGCCCTGAATTTCACTCAGCTCCATCCGAAACTCCGTCGGGGGATTATCGTCCAGCAGACGTAGTGCACGCTTGCTGACTAGGTCGAGAGCACAGCGGCCACTATGCCTATCAGGAACAGCCCCAGACCCGCCTTGAAGACAAAATCAGAAAAGCGTCCGAGCAGATTCGTCAAACCCACTACAGTGAGTAGAAGTATCCCCACCAGCATCAGCGACATTCCCAAACTAATCGGCAGCACTCGTGTTCCTCCACTAATCTGAACCTGTTTCTTCTTATAGAAATTTTGCCTCAATGTCAAAGATTTCGTGACGGCGATCCATGACTCCAGGCCTGCCGAATGCCGAGCAAACACTATCTGTGGAAGGCTGGCCCAACCCAGCTACAAGGGACCTGTGGACCTGGGTACAGAAATCCGGATCCTCGGCTGGCAGGAGTGGGTCGATGACAGCACTCAGGCAGTTTGCTTGGGATCTGGTCAGGCAGCGGAATTCCAAGAGAATCCCGTGTCGGGTCAGACTAGGACTACTTCCTCTTCTTCAACCTGACGCTTCGGTCTGGCCGAGCCGAGCCGCTTCGTCGCTGCTTTCGTCCTCTTGGAGCCGGTCTGGTAGTAGTGAGGGTGCTGTGCTTTGGTAGCGCTGTATAGCTCATTCCAGCAAGCAGCACAGTTCTCCAGGTGGGTAAGAAACTCAAGCCGATCGTCGAGCTCTAGCTGATCTGAAAGGAAGGCGCCGAGTTTCGCTTTGTCACAAGTTCGGATCATAGTCACTTCTTTACTCTCCAATACGTTCCCTAATTTGATTCATCACATAAGACACTCGGTGAAGCGCAAAGGTTTCAAACTATTTTATGTTGAACTGAATTGAGTGCTTTCTGACTCGCCAGAACAGTCGCAGCAATTGCCCAGGATATCAGTTGGTAGCCTCAATCGAGGCCCGGCGGCAGCCCCCTACTCGTTTGCTCTGGGTTCCGACGATTTGCTATCGTAGGGGCCTATGATCAGCGCGATTCAGATTCGTAAAGGGATGGTCATCATTCATCAGGGAGAGCCTCATCGGGTACTCGACCAGCATCATCGAAATCCTGGTAAAGGTCCCGCCTTTGTTCGGGTCCTGATGCGACAGCTCAAGAGTGGAGCTTCCTACGAGCATCGATACAGTTCTGGAGAACAAGTCCAACGGGCCACTCTCGATCAGCGACAGATGGAGTTTCTCTACCGTGATGGTCCCCTCTTCCACTTCATGGACACAGAGAACTACGAGCAGATCGCGCTTGATGAAGCGGCCCTCGGAGACAGCAGGAACTTTCTCAAAGAGGGTGCGACCATTGACGTCGAGTTCTTTGATAGCCAACCCATCGGTCTCGAGATGCCTCCCGCGGTAGAGCTGAAGGTGGTCGAGACCGAACCTGAGCTCAAAGGAGCAACCGCAAGCAACTCTCCCAAGCCGGCCACTTTGGAAACAGGCGTCGTGATTCAGGTTCCCCCCTTTATTCGGCAAGGAGAGCTGGTGCGTGTCGATCCCACTGAAGGTAAGTACCTCGAGCGAGCCAAGTAACTAGGGGGTTTTCAACTCCTCCATCCTCCATCCCCCACCCCCCGTGCCCTTGCCTTTGCCTTTGCCTTTGCCTTCCAATCCTCTAACGTGAAGTGATGCCAGGGTCAGAGAACAAGGCAAAGGCAAGGGAAAGAGTAGGATCAGTCAGTCCCTGGCGGTAGATTGTGTAGGTGGGTGAGACACATAGAACCATCGTTCACTACGGTCCGCCCTCCGTCGAGCGCAACCGAAGCCTGTTCGAGCACTGCCTCCGTTCTTGGGATTCCAGCGGCACACCCTTCCTCTACGTGGTCGCAACCCGCGTTCGACAACGGCAGCTACAAGAGCTGTTCCTGTCACGCTTCCCCCGAGTCTTCGAAATTCCGGTAGTAACCTTTCCGAAACTGGTACAGGTCCTGCTGGCATCAGCCGAGTCGAGGCGTCATCGCATATCCGAGACTGAAAAGCGCTGCCTGCTCGAAGGGATTCTCCAGGACTCGAGTGACGATTCAGGGCACACTCGACAGCCGCACGGCTCTCGACTAGCCCGCTTGAACCGAATCGTGAGCTTCGCCCAGCAGCACTATCTTCTGGACGAGCAGCAGCTGCGGCTCAAATACCAACGTTGGGAAGGGCCGATCGGGACAGAGGAAGACACACTTTTCGACTGCTATTCGCGTTACCAGCAGCTCCTCCGGGCCAGGGAGGCCGAGGACGCCGCTGGCGCCTCTGTTCGCTTGTACGAGAATCTCCTGACCGGCGCCATAGTTCCAAAGTCAGCCGTACCCGGCTTGCGGATTCTCAGCTTTGAGGGGTACTACTACTTTACCCCTGTCCAGCTTGGCATTCTGCGGATGCTGGCAAGCGAACTGGAGGAAATGCACTTTTCGGCTGACTGGGATTCGCCTGAGCGAAATCTGGACCGTTTCTCCGACGCCCTTGGGGACGCCGTCGATCTATGGCAGGACCTCCGGGCCGAATGGCGATTCTACCCGGGGCAATCCAACCCCCCTCAAGTCTATTTCTCGGAGCCAGATACTCAGGAAGTCGAGGTTCGGAGCGTAGCTAGCCAGATCTGCCGCACCAAACTGGCCCAGCCCGATCTCCGATTCTCAGATATTGCGGTGATCTGCCCCAGAAACGGCTCGTATGAGACCTACGTACGCGAGATCTTTTCCACTCAGAACATCCCCTTGGTCTGGTTTTCGGCCGCTTCGGCCCCAATCACCCACGCCGCTCGTTTGTTACTGGAATACGTGCGCCTGCTGCAGCAGGACTTCCATCGGAACCAACTCTTTGATCTTCTTTCCTCACCCTGGATTGAAGTAAGGGGACTCGGCAAGACGGAGATCCGGTTACTCGAGAAGGCCGCTCTTCAAGTTGGCATTGTCCAGGGTCTTCAACAGTGGACTGTCGACTTTTCTGATTGGATAGCACACTACGTTCAACAGCTGAGGCAAGAAGGGAAGGACCGAGACGCGGCCACTTTGGAGGCGAGTTACACCCTGTTTCGGAACTTCGTCGAGGCACTGAGTCTGGATACCAATTCAACCAGAACGCTGGCCCAATGGCTGCAGGACTTGAGCCAGAAGATAGCGCCGTTCAACAGGCTTCTGGATGGCTCTCCGAGTTGGGTGCGCCGAGAGAACTTCTCCCTGAAGGCTCACCAGGCAAGCTTGAGGAATCTAGCTCTCGCCTGGGGGACGCGCCCTCTGAACCTGGACCGGGCAAGATTCGCGCTTTCCCGCTTGGTCTCACAGCCACGCTTCCTCCCAGAGCTCGACCAGGATGGGGTGGCTGTGGGGACAAGCCTGGACTTTCAACAGTGTGAGTTTCGGGTCATCTACTGGTTGGGATTCGGCGAAGGACTGTTCCCAGGGCCGCCTCGGAATTTTGCCCTCGTCGGGCAGGAGGAGGGCGACCAGCGCACTCTGGGTCTGGCCCAGGGAATCAAGGAGGCGGCACACCTGTTTCATGGGGTGCGCTTGAGAGCGAGCGAAGCCGTCTACTTTTCCAACCCCAAACGAATAGGTAATACTTCGTCCCACCCGAGCCCCTTCTTGCGACATCTGGAGGCCGCTGGAATCGAGGGGACCGTTCCCTCATGGTCGCGGCTCCAGAAGAATCCAGAACCAGACCGGCAAGTGGAGCTTCTGGCCAACGTGCGCCTCGGTCTTCAGGTTCAGGCGCGGCGTGAGTCCACACGCCTGTCACACTATGAAGGTGTGTTTACAAACGATCGGGTGATCTCTGAATTGAGAGATACGTTCTTCCCCGGGGGTATCAGCGTCTCGCCGAGTCGCTTGGAAGACTATGTCGAGTGTGGCTTTCGCTACTATGTTCGTAGGCTGCTCGAGGTAGAAGCACCGGAGTCCGCCGACGAGGGTGTGCCCTCGAGAGAGATGGGGCGGATCATCCACCGGATCTTGTATCGTTTTTTTCAGAAGACGATTGAGAACAGAGAGAGGGGGCAGAGTCTCAGTTTTGAAGATGCAAAGAGCCTGATGCTAAGGATCGCGTCAGAGGAACTGAAACGGTTCGGCGGACGCTACCAGCGGACCCGAGACTTGATCTGGCAGGAGCAATCGGGAAAGCTACTCCAAGGGCTGGACGGCGATGGATCGGGCCTCCTGGTGAGCCTTCTGGAGGAGCATTGGCGGCGGCCTCCCGACTCGGAGATACATTTCGTTGAGCAGCCGATTTCACTGATTATGGGGCAACTCGATCAAGCTGTCCCAGTTCGTTTGACCGGCGTGATCGATCGCATTGATTCAACGGAGAGCGGCTACGCTGTTCTCGACTACAAGACCGGAGAGTCCAGTCCCTTTAAGAAGCTCCAAGGGGGATGGGGCTTTCAGTTACCCCTCTATCTGCTGGCGGCGAAGTCCATGCTGGACAAGGAGGTTCTTGGCGCAGCCTTCTACATCGTCTCGCTGCCACTCAGGCTTGAACTGAAGCCGTTGGTGGCCTTCGTAGAGAGGAATCCACACGCAGCAAGCCAGACCCAGCTTACTCGGGAATACAGTCAGAAAGCAGTCGAAATTGCTCACCAGCTCTACCAGGGACATTTCCCCGTGACGATTCTGGGAGAGCGAGCCGCGGGCTGTCGAAGCTGTCCCTATTCCAGGATGTGCCGAATCGACAGGGCCAAAATGGAGAGGGCACGAGACACAGACTCCATCTTCCCGACTTCAATCCTCTCCCCTTCTTCCGCCGGCCGCCCTGTAAGGCCTTCCGAATGAACCGAGGACCCTCTTCCACTCCTAAACCACTCGAGTCGGCTGTGGGACAGACAACCGAAACCCGGGAGCTGAACCAGGCACAGAAGGAAGCTTTGGATCTTTCCAGCCACTGTCTGCTTACGGCATCCGCTGGTTCCGGAAAGACGACGGTCCTGGTAAATCGGGTTGTCGAGATCCTTGAGAGGAATGAGTTCAGACCTGAGCAGGTAGTAGCGATAACCTTCACCGAAGAGGCCGCGGCGCAAATAAGGCTCCGTGTCCAGGAGGTCATTCTAACCAGAAGTCAGGCAGCGTCCTCGGAGGAAGCAGGGAATCCGTGGCAATCTGTCCTCGACACCCTTTCTCACGCCAAGATCACAACCCTCCACGGGTTTTGTCTCTCTCTCCTGAAGGAGTTTCCCGACGAGCTGGGCCTGGACCCCGGTTTCCAGATCATTTCTGCGGGCGAGCAGAAGTTCTGGGTACAAGATTGTGTCCGAGGTGCCTTGCGGGCGTATTCAGAACGTTTTCATCCAGGTCTCAGGGAAATCCTGAATTACGTCGCCCCCAGTGAGCTGCAGTTCTTATTGGTCGATTTGATTCAGAGAAGGAATCATCGGCAGCTCGAGGCCTTGGAGTCTTCCCAGGAGCTGCTGTCGGAGATCTACTTTCAGGAGAATTCTCATCGGCTCTACCACTCCCCCTTATGGTGGGGCCTGAAACAGTTCCTTGACCGTGTCCCGTCGGCGCTGTTGGCTGCAGAGGACTCCTACGCCAACCGTTGCGCCGCCCAGAAAGATCTGCTTGTGAGTCGTGCCACCTCGTCGGAAGATGAGTTTGTCCTTCGCTTTCAGGAAACTCTCAAAACCAGGGCGCGGCCCTCAAAAAGGTGGTCGGGCTGGCCTCTCTATTCTGAACTGAAAAGTCATTGGGAAGGAGTCAAAGAGGAATACAAGCGCTTCCCGCTTCAATTGAGGCCTAATCGGGGTGATCGGGTAGAAGCGTCAGGGGTCCACTACGAGAGAACTCTAGAACTGGTGAGGGGGCTCTATCAGGATGTTATGGTGCGGTATCAAGAAGAGAAGGCGAAGGAATCAGTCGTAGATTTCGACGACCTGCTGGATTTCGCACATCGGCTGGTCCAGAATGGCCGCGTCCGAAATGCCCTGAGACGACGCTACCCCTTTCTGCTGGTCGACGAGTTCCAGGACACCAATCATCTTCAGTGGCAGATCCTGCTCCCTCTGATTGGGCCCGAGAGCAACTTCTTCGCCGTGGGCGATACCAAGCAGTCGATCTATCGGTTCCGTGATGCCGATGTCTCGGTCTTCCGCAAAGTCCAGAGATGGGTTGAGAGAAGGGGCCGTCTGCTGGAGTTGCGGGAGAACTATCGAGCCACTCCTCAACTGGTGGAATTCAGCAACCAGATTTTCCAAGATCTGTTTCGACTGCGACTTGACTACGAAGCCGTTTACCAGGAAATGAACCCCTGTAGACCCCTGCCCCTATCAACTAGGGCCGGCATAACTTCGAGTGTACGGAGTTTCTTTTACGATACCCTGCCGGATGGCTTCCCTACGGAAGCAGACTTTACTGTCGAGGCGATACAGCAATTGGTAAAGGAGGGATTCCGGCGTGGTGAGATCGCGATCCTGCTGCGGTCACGTACCCGACTCAAGGACTTCGAACGAGCCCTGTCTCGATGTCAGGTGCCTTTTCTCACCTTGGCCGGAGCGAGTCTGTACGATGAGCCGGAGGTACTCGATCTGACCAATCTTCTCGCCTTTCTAGATAATCCATCCTTCGACATCGCGCTTCTCGGAATTCTTCGGAGTCCGTTCTTCAATTTTTCTGACGAGGATCTATTTCTGCTTTCGCGACTACCAGGAGAGGGATTCTGGGCGAAGCTCAGTAGCGAAGATCCGGTCCCAGCTTCGACTTCAAAGATGCCGCCCCATTGGCGATTCGCACGTAGGAAACTGGAAGAGTGGCGGACTCGGTATCAATTCGACACCTTGGCCAGTTTCCTTGCAGGTGCGCTCGAGGAGACGGGCTATGGGAAGATCGTTTTTGCCTCCCGGAGGGGAATTCAGGCGCGTGCCAACCTCGAGAAGTTTCTGGACCTGGTAAGGAGCTTTGAGCTGGGTCACGGTCCCGCTCTGAGACCCCTTCTTCGGTTTCTCGACGCCCTCCGTTCCGTAGATCCCGCAGATGGCGGTCTCATGAGCCAGGAGAGCTCAACAGATGCGGTTCGGATCTACACCATACACGGGGCCAAGGGACTCGAGTTTCCTGCTGTGCTCCTGCCCGACCTCGGTAGCCCCCTACCCACCCAGCACCGAAGTCGCTTCTATTGCGAGAGTTTCGTCGTCGGGCGAGAGCGGAAGACCTTTTTTGGGATGAGGATCCGTAACCCAGATGATCGTCACCAGGAATGGGAACCCCCGGCTTACCGAATGTTGCGTCGCCTGGAAACCTACCGGCAGCTCGCCGAGGAAAAACGACTTCTCTATGTGGCCGTGACCCGGGCCCAGGATCGTCTTCTGCTCATCGGCAGGAAGAATGAAGAGGAGTCCTATTCCAACTGGCTGATCGCCGCTGGTGCCGGGTCCCTCAGCGAGAGCATCGCGGTTCCCTCACTTCCGGATGTTGCTCTCGCGCCGTCCCTTCCATTCCCTGGGCCGAAAATGGCCGATTCACCACCAGGAGCCGAACCGACCCCTCAACCCGCTATCGAGAAACTCCCAGCAGGGGTGGCGCGCTTGCCAAGGCTATCACCAAGAAAACGAACCTGGACTCCAACTGAGATTGTCTTGTTTTCCAAGTGCCCCTATCGCTACTACCTCAGCTACATTCTGGGTACTCCCGAAGGGGCTCCAATGGGGTGGGAGAGGATTCAAGACCGGCATTCCCTGGTCGGATCTGCGGTCCATGCGATTCTTGAAGACCCAGAGGTCGCCGACAGCCAGGAAAAGTTGCATTATCTGTTAAGGGGTTGGGAGCAAAGAAATGCTCCCTTGTTCGCTGCCTCAGAGATAGTCTTGCTACGCGAGCGAATCCGGGACAGCGTGCAGCGGGTAGCCACACACAATCTCTTCCGGCAGATCTCAGATTCCAGGAAGGTTTACAGTGAAAGGCGATTCCATGTGAGCCGGGGGGGACTTCTGATCACGGGAGTTATCGACAAGCTGTTTCAGGATGCCGACGGCGGTTGGACGGTGGTGGATTTCAAGACCGGGCAGATCGATTCTCCTGATCCGACCGAGACCCGGCGCCTGGGATACGATCTACAAGTGGAGCTCTATTTGTGGGCAGGTTCCCAGATTTTCTCGACCGACCGGCTGAATGGCTTCCTGTTGTTGACTCAAAGTGGGCACGCGATCCCGATCCATTTCGATGCTGCCGTCGCCGACCGCTGCCAACGCCTGATCGACACTCTGCCACGCACAGTAGAATCCTCGAAGTTCCCCAGGACGACGGACCAGGTGGATTGTCAGTCTTGTGGTTTCTTTGAGCAAGCCTGTCCAGGTGCGGCCCTGAGGTGATATTTTTTACGCCTCTTCTTCAGGAGGAAGCATGCCGCGGGATCAACTAGACGCTGATGTAGTCTTCGTAGGCGCTGGACCTGCCAGTTTGAGCGGAGCACTCCATCTGTCGCGGCTGGTTCGCGATCACAACGAGGGTTTGGGAACCACGACGGGGGTGGGCGAGTCCCTGCAGGATCTGAGCATTCTGGTCGTCGAGAAAGGGAGGGAGGTAGGCTCCCATGCGCTCAGTGGGGCGGTTGTAGACCCGCGGGGCTTCGACGATCTACTTCAGGGCTTTCCAGGGGAGAAGCCTCCCTACCAGAGTGCGGTCGAGGAGGATTCCCTCCGAATCCTGACCCGAAAAAGGTCCTACCGATCTCCCCTCACTCCGCCTCCTCTCAGGAACAAAGGCTACTCTATCGGTTCGCTGGGGAGTCTGGTGAAGTGGTTGGCAGATCTGTGCGAACGGAACGGAGTTGAGGTTTATTCTGGTTTCTCTGCCTCCCAACTTCTCTTCGAAGGAGAACGGGTTGCAGGTGTGCGCATTGGAGACCAGGGTCGCGGTGCCGACGGCTCCCCCAAGCCAAACTTCGAACCGGGAATCGATATCGTGTCCAAGATCACGGTTCTTGGAGAGGGCCCCCGGGGAACGCTGACCCGCCAGGCAGAGCACAGGTTCGGTCTGAATCGGGGGCGAGAGCCACAGATCTACGCTTTGGGAGTAAAGGAGATCTGGCAGCTTGCAAACGAGACAGCGTCGGGACGGGTTATTCATACCCTGGGCTATCCCTTGGGGACAGAGGAGCTAGGGGGGGGATTCATCTACGGGATGGGTGATCTCCTGAGCGTGGGCTTCGTCGTCGGTCTTGATTATAAGGACCCCGAGACGGACGGTCACGAACTGCTTCAGCGCTTCAAGAAGCATCCCTTTATAGAGTCGATGCTCCAGGGAGGGAAGGTTGTCTCCTATGGTGCCAAGGCGATCCCAGAGGGGGGATACTACTCGATGCCTCGACTTTACGCCGATGGTCTGCTTCTGGTTGGGGATTCGGCTGGTTTTCTGAATCCTCAACGTCTCAAGGGAATCCATCTGGCCGTGAAATCAGGGATGCTTGCTGCTGAGACGATTTTTGAATCCCTGCTGAAGGGCGATTATTCGTCAGCGGTGCTGAAGCGATACGAGGAGGATTTCGAGAAGAGCTGGGCCAGGGAGGAGCTGTGGCGGGCACGCAACTTCCGGCAGGGGTTTCAGAAGGGTTTCTGGTCGGGAATGCTGCGCGGCGGGTGGCAGGTTCTTACGGGAGGACGGGGATCAGGCGGGCGCCTGCCGACGCTTCCCGGCTATCAGCACATGCAGCGGAGGAACCAGGAAGGCGCGCCGCCCGATAAACCATCAAAGACGGATTTCGATGGTCAGTATACGTTTGACAAGCTCACGGATGTCTACTTCTCAGACACCTCCCATGACGAAGATCAGCCCTGCCACCTGAAGATCCTCGATTTCGATATCTGTCACAACCGATGTGTCCGGGAATATGCCAACCCGTGTCAACACTTCTGTCCGGCCGGAGTCTACGAGATTGCCCACCGGGATTCAGGGGCCCAGTTGCACCTGAATTTCACCAACTGCGTTCACTGTAAGACCTGCGACATCATGGATCCCTACCAGATCATTGTCTGGACGCCCCCCGAAGGGGGAGGGGGCCCCGACTACAAGAACATGTAGGTTCTGCAGTGCCACGGGCATCCCAGCCCGTGATTCTCTGCCACAGTACGGACCGTTTGCGGTGGAGTTTCAGCCTAGTCCCACTACAGCGATACCAACAGAGCCGCGCGCGACTGTCAGGGTCTGCAGAGTATGGCCAAGTTCCGAGGAGAAAGCGGACAACAGCAAGATTGCCAGCCAGAAACCGAATGATGTGCCAGTCGAGTATTGCCGCCCGCTACGAATCGAATCACTCCAGAGACGAACTCTAGCTCAGTAAAGGGGGAAATTGTGCTGCTGACCGGTCGCTCCTCGGAACTTGGTCTCATTTTGCAGACGAGTCAAGTCGCTCGCGGCTCTGTTGGCTGTAGCTGTTTGCGGTGCCGCTCGCTGATCACTGCGAGATGATGGTCTGAGATTCTATTCGGTGGGTTCGTCGCCTTTGTTTCGGCTGGACGTCAGTTTTATTGCAGCCTCGATTGCGAGCCAGATCGCGAGCCCGAGGATGCCTCCTCCTATGGCGAGGAGAAGGTACGCTTCCGAGTTCCAGAAGTCGCGTATTTTCAAGAACATAGCTACCAGGGTAGTGGCTAGCATAAAGACCATGGGAATTGCCGTGTACCAGAAGGGACGCTTTAGATGGATCAAGTAGAGCGTGATGGTTAGCAGGGTGAGCCCTCCCAGTACCTGGTTGGTAGTGCCGAACAATTGCCACAGAGCCAGGCCCGCTGCCTTTCCCTCAACTTTGTAGAAGGCGAAAAAGCCGATCGTGATCACGGCGAGTAGCGAGGCAAGGTAGCGGTTGGAAAGACTTCTTATTCGGAGAGTCTCACTGATTTCGCTGATGTTGAAGCGCAGAAGCCTGGTGCCGGAGTCCAGCGTCGTCAGGCCGAAGGAGATGGCCACCAGGGCAACAAAGGCCTTGGAAAGATCCAGCGGTATTCCGAGTTGGCTCATGAACAGAGCTGACCCATCGATGAAGGCCTTCATCTTAAGCCCCAACCCCTGGGCCAGATCCCAGGATTGATAGTGCTGGAGCCAGAGGTCGCGCGTTACGAATCCGGCCGTACAGGCAAGGACGGATACCAGGCCCAGTAAAGACTCACCAATCATCCCGCCGTAACCAATGAAGGTTGCATCGGTCTCTTTAGTGATCTGCTTCGCGGTCGTGCCGGAAGAGACCAGGCCGTGAAATCCCGAAACAGCCCCACAGGCTATGACAATGAAAACGAACGGAAACAACGGGGGGGCGCCGGGTGGATTGGCCTGAATCGCCGGTGCTGCAAAGTCAGGACTCAAGTAGAAAAAGCCGCAATAGATCAGAGCGAGTCCAAGGTACAGGAGGAGTGAGTTCACATAGTCCCGGGGCTGAAGCAGAAGCCAAACCGGCAGCACCGAAGCTGCAAAGGCGTAGACCAATAGAATGATGCTCCACTGGCCCAGAGAGAGGCTTAGCGTCGGGAACTGGAGTCCTGCCCAAATGCTGAGTAGAGTGATGATGAAGGCAATCAGCGTGCTCTTGCCGATCGAAGCTCCCCGCTTGTAAACATTCCATCCCACCATCAGCGCGACGATCATGATCGTCGCACTCGGATAAACGGCTTCGGGACTGTGGTCGGCGGTCAGGAGCGTGGCACAGACATTCACGAAAACGCCCATGGCAAGGGCGATCAGGAAGAAAATGATGATATGGAACAAGGACTTGGCTCGCGGTCCGACGATGTCTTCCGCTACTTTCCCGACGGACACTCCCCGGGCCCGCATAGAAATGACGAGCGCTCCGAAGTCGTGCACGGCTCCGATGAAGAGGGTTCCCAAGACCACCCACAACATCGCGGGCACCCATCCCCAGATCACTGCAATGGCCGGGCCCAACATTGGAGAGAGTCCCGCGATGGAGGCATAGTGGTGCCCAAAGAGCACATATCGATTACAGGGAACGTAGTCGACGCCGTCGTTCAGCTCCCGGGCAGGAGTGACGGCATTGGGATCCAGCCTGAAGACTTTACTGCCGAGGTACTTGGCGTAGACGTGGTAGCCGATCAGGTAGAGACCGAAACAAGCAAGGGTTGCGAGCACAGGCGCCATGGCTGGTTATTATACTTTCACGCGATACAGATCCGCTATCCGGCATGATCACCTTTTCTGAGCGTACCAGCGTTCTTCGACTCGAGTATTCCACTCCCGAAGATATCGTTCGTGGGTCTCATCGTCGGGATACCGCTCTCCCGGGGGATACGGATAGGCGGACATCTGATGAAAAGGAAGAGGACCCACGGAATCGGGCTCGGCGGAGTTCACGTCCATGTCCTTGCCAAAGCCGTCCACGTAGACCAGGTAGTCCCTCACCCAACCAGGCTTCAGTCTGGGTAGAGCGCTGACATCGAAAAAGGCCTCGATCTCATCCCCGGATCGGGTGATGACAAACATGTCGTCCCGCTCCTGAAGCAACGGCCGGACGTCGCCGTAGCGGGTATAGCCTCCGACATGGACCTTCCACTGAGCGGTCGGGGAAGCCCGATCGTAGTCATAGGTCTTGGGGCTTCGCCCATCCGTGCTGCGGAAGTCTGGAAAACCAAGAAAGTGGAGATCAGCCTGCTCCGGTTTCAACCTGTGGACCTTGTAGTCCTGGTGGGGGGCTCCGGTCTCGACCAGCACCTGGTCCCAGTAGATACACATACTCGTCACAATACGAATCTTGCGACTCGCTGAAAGAAACCTGCCCGAGAGGTCCACGGTCATCGTTTTTGGCAAACCGGCTGGAAATCCCATGCGCTCCAACACAGTCACCCACCTTCCCTGATCATCCTGAACCTGCAGGTAGGGCGGAATCAGCGACACCCCTGCCTGGGATGCTGCCAGATTGCTAGTGCTGTCGGCGTAGTCGATCCAGGCATGCATCAGAATTAGCGTTCTATCTGCCGCAGTGGTCCCGAGATCCAGGATCATCTCATGGGGGCGCGAGTAACCCTTGAAGGGGAGCTTCTCGAAGTCCTTCGGATAGACCCGGTCGATAGAACTGATCTGGGGAAGAATATCGTTCCCACCTCCGTCGGTCGCAGCTAACGGGGGACGAGCACCTGAGGCGGTGAGGAGCCGGAAATCCGAATAGGGAGGACCTGGCAGTAGCTTTTCGTCGGGATAGATCTCATATTCAGCCGGATGGTCTACGGCGACGGCTTCCAGTTGGTCGAAGAGGATGACCTCCTCGAGTTGGTTGTTGAGGGTGATGGCGAGTCGCCCGTCCTTGAGCCGGGTCCGACTTCGATCCAGCTTCACGTATTCATCCGTGTCTGGATAGTTGTAGACGCCTGGAGCAAGTAGGTATCCATAGGCGCTGCCTCCCAGAAAGTCGGTTACGAACTGGTAGTTCTCCCCATCCCAAGCGTAGAGAATAGGGCAGCTGGTACCCTTACGATCCAACTCCTGGACTCCAAGGAGCTGATTGATGGGTTGATCGATCTCGGCCTGAAGGACTCCACCAGGCCAGAGGATGCGCAAGGTATCGATGCCGACCTGTTTTCCCAGGCCGAAGTGAAGTATCGGGGGATTCTGACTAAGGAATCCGTGGCCTCCATAGACTTCTCTTTTCTGATACAGACGGCCGCTCTTGATCTCCACCTTCGTGCCAAGTCCCAGTTTGTTACTGTTGGTGCCCAGCGTTGCCACCGAGATCCAGTTGTTCTGATTCCCGCCCTGATTCCTGAAGAGCAAGGGGGAGCCGCCATTCACATTCGCGGCGAAGTCCAGGTCGCCGTCTCCATCGTAGTCCGCGACACTCACGCCTCGAACGGTAAGCCCCTGGAAGCGGTTCAAGCCCACGTCCACAGTCACGTCGTGAAAGGCCCCATTGCGGTTCTCCAGTAGAAAGAAGTTCCGCTGGGGTTGACCCCACTGAGTGAACAGAGGGGCGTTCACGAGCAGCACATCAAGATCACCGTCGTTGTCGAAGTCGAACAGCTGGCTGGTATGGATCTGGTCCGGGACTGGAGAGGCGGTCGATGACCATAGGGCTCTAGGACTGTAGCGGTGATTCTGCTGTTGGGCCCAGAGGCTCAGGTTGGCTCCGTCCAAGGTCGGCAGGGCAAGCTCGGGGAACGCCTCCCGGCCCAGATAACCAATCCCCAGGCCCGTGCCCGATCCTGCGCTAGAGATTTTCAGTTCGGGAGCGACATCAACAAAGCTGCCATCGCGTTGGTTGCTGAAAAGCTGGTTGGGCTGACCCAGATTGACCAGATAGAAATCGATGTCCCTGCGGTTGTCGAAGTCCGTACAGATCACGGATAGCGTCTTCCTGCGCCCTCCGGAGAGCCCTGAGCTCTCTGAGACGTCGGTGAAAGAGCCGTCGCCGTTGTTCCGGTAGAGGACATTATTGGCTCCCTGAAAATCATCGGGAAAGCGGGAGCCTGACCCTGGAAAGTGACTGGCCTCCACGAAGTTTGCCACGAACAGGTCCAGGTCTCCATCATGGTCGTAGTCGACAAATGTGCCGCCCACTCCCCATGAGGGATCCCCGACGGCCGCCTTCTCCGTCACGTTCAGGAAAGTCTTGTTCTCCTGGTTCCGGTACAGCAGGTTCGGACCGTAGTTGATGAGGTACAAGTCCTGGTAGCCGTCGTTGTCGTAGTCTCCCCAGAGAGCGCTCATTGTCTTCGCTGAGGAGTCGAGTCCCATACCCTTACCGGTTTCCCGGAAGGCACCCTGGCCCTCGTTGTGGAAAAGTACACTGACAGCGTTCTTGACTCCCGCGTTGGAGAAAAAGAGATCGATCTTTCCGTCTCCATCGTAGTCGCCGAAAGAAGTGCCCGAACCCAGGAAGGGAACGATCTCTTGTTCGAGCGCTGATTTCGAGTCGACGCTAAAACTGCCGACCCGACCCGTCCCTGCGTGTTGGAATTCGAGCCCGGAGGATCTTCCAACCTCTTCGAACGTTACCCGGATTGCCTTGGGCGAAACGTCTCCGGAATCGGGTAGGTGATCCCCGGTAGCTTCGAGTGCAAGGGAGTATCTACCCTGCTCCAGGTACCTGAGGCCCAGCGTGGTCGTGCCAAACCTTCCCTGTAGATTGCGGAACCGCTCCATTTCTTCCTGCCCTCGCTCACGGTTTCCACTGCGAGTTAGGGCTATAGCCAGATTGTAATAAGCCGAGGCGTTGTAAGGCTCGGCCGCAACAACGTCCCTAAGGTGTTCGATGGCTTGATCGTACTGCTTGCGCCGGGAATGGAGCAGCCCCAGATAGTAGTGAGCAGAGGGATCGGCTGGATCTTGCCGGATTACTTCCCGGAACTCGTCCATCGAACGATCAACTTGATCTTGATTTCGATAGATCAACCCCATCATATAGTGGGCATGGATCTGCTTTGAGTCCAACTCCAGGGCTTTCCCGAAGTGAAGACTGGCTTTGTCATATCGCTGCAGGTTGAACTGGGCAATCCCGAGGTTGACATGCGCCGGAACGAAGTTGGAGTCGAGAGCCAGGATCTTTGCGAACTCGAGGCTGGCATCTTCAAACTTCAGCTGCTCCATCAAGGCGACCCCGATGTGGGCATGTCGGAGAATTCTGTCGGCCTTTCCGGTAACCGCGCTCTTTGTCACCTGCGGCGGTGAGTGCAGGCTGCAGACGGCGAGTCCCAGGAGCAGGGAAAGCGCGGCGAGCCAAGAGAGGGATCTCCACTCTCCAACGCGATTCATCATCGTATTTATAGAAGGGAGCACTTAGTTATCATAGCGGAAAAGGTATTCCTTGAAGCCGTTTCTCAGCAGGAAGGAATTGCAGACCGTGAAATGTGGCATAAGGCGCGTGAGGTCGGTCTGTTCATAGCAGGGGCAAGGTCTGAGGACTGGGGAGGAGACTTCGTATTGGAGATGCTCCTGATCCAGGATCTTGAACCTGGTTGGACTCTCAGGGATGTGCTTCGACGTCGAAATTAAAGAAAAAAGAAGCGTTCCGCTTCGACAGAACTTTCCCAGGTAGAGGACCAGGTGGAGGATCTCATCTTCCTTCATATAGTTGAACAGATCCCAGGCAAAAATAAGGTCGAAGTTGGTATTTCTTCCATAGGGTAGGAGGTAGTCGTAAACGACGTCATAGGAAAAGCCGTCTTCGGGAGAAAGAAAGTCGAAAGAGGAGAGGGTCTGGTAGAGATCCTCGATGTGAATCTTACAGGGGAATTGCGAGAAGAAATCTACGTTGGAACCGTATGCCGATCCAAGATCCAGAATGTGGTATTTACGCTCCGGTTGGAGCTGATGATATACCACATTCAGGACGAGGGAGACATGTTCTGTGGGCTCGGTTGAAAGGGCTTCGGCCGCTGCTTTGGTGGTTGCTTTAGTTCCAGCTCGGCGGAACCAACGCATCACGTCCCGGAGGAGACCGAACCCATCTTCAGCCCAACGTCTACCTTGGGCGCTTCCTCAGCTGGACCCTTCTTGGGCTCAGCCTGTCCTGGGGTCTCCCCCTTGATTTCCGACTTCGTTTGGCGAGGTGAGGAACCGCCTGGGGCGTCCATGTCGATGCTACCCTTGAACTTGCAACCCTCTTCTAGAATTACCTGAGGCGCATGAAGATCACCGCGCACATTGCCCGACTCACGGATGACGATCCTGTCCTCGCCGAAGAGATTTCCTTGTACCTCGCCCTCTACGCTGATGACCTTGCCATAGACATCAGCTTGAGCGCGGCCCTGTTTTCCAATCGTCACGCTGTGATCTGAAAAGGAAATCGTTCCTGAAACCTGTCCCTGTACGATCAGGTCCTCCTCGCCGCTTAGGTCCCCGTTGATCGAAATTGAGGCGCCGATCAAAGCTCGCTCCTTGATTCGTTCGACCGGATTTCTGGCCGCGGGTCTGGGTTTTTCCGACCCTGGCTCAGATTGTTCGTCTTTCTTCCACATGATAGACTCTCCATGGTTGTGCTCATTACTATAACTGACCCCCTGTCTAAGTCAAGATCCGAAAGTCTTTGAAATTAGCCACGATACCGGCCCTCCCAGGTGGTACTTTGGTCTTTCCTGAGATTCCTGCCCACTTAGAGCGAATCATCCAGGATGGAATCAGCAAAGAATCCGGTTCCTGAACTCACGCAAGAGTTCTTCTCCTACTATCCCGACTATCTTCTCTGTCGCACTCTAGCGATCAACGTCGTCAACAAGAATACGACCTACGCAAAAGCCATCGATATGATGGCCAAGAAAGCAAGGGCCGCCGTGCAGAATCAAGCTCTCATCGAAGAGAAGCTGGATCTCAAAACTGTCTCTATAGCAGGTCGTACAGTACGATTGAAGGACCTCTCTCTCAACCAGATTCTAAAGCTCAAAGACGAAGTGCTCAAGGAAATTCTGCTTTTTTATCTCAAGAGTCCCTATGCGCACGGCCGAACCAAGAGGAGTCGTTGGTTGCCCAGATGGGTTAGAACCTCATTTTTGAGCGCTCTACTGGGCCACGCGAGAAGCAGGGGTATCCAGTTGGATGGAGAGGCAGATTTCGAGATCCTCAGGGTTCTTTGACTAATTTCGACATGATAATACGAATGTGGACAGCGCTAAGACGAAACCCACGATCCATTGCTCTTCTAGCACTGTTGATCATTGCGGTTTCCTGCTTTCTCATGCTGAGACTCTACACGGTGGAAATGGTCCATACTGTCGTCGTGAACGCCCTGATACAGAAGGCCCCTCCAACCTATCCTAGTCAGGCTATTCACGATGCTTTCGGCCGGGCTTTCCAAGCCGCAGAGGGAGCGGACGACTCAGAGGCCTATCTGGAGCGGCTCTTTGAGATCTCCCAAAGACTGGAGAAGATGCAGAGCCTGACGGAGCAAGAGGTGTCCCATCTACTGCGCGAGATTCGCTCGAGCGACCGGCAATAAGACCGCCGGGTTAGCTGTGATCTCCCAGATCGATGGCGTGGAATGCTCTTGAAGCGCGCCATCGACTCCAGTGTACTTAGTGACCGTATGTTAAGATTTTGAAGTGATTTGCTCCCGCTGTCGCGCCGAGATTGAGGGCGGCGTTTGTCCGCACTGCGGCCTCGAGGGCGACGAGGAGAAGATCATCCAAAGATCGATCCCCTTCGAATCTCGCCTTGGCAATGACCGTCAGATTCGCCCTGGGGACACACCAGACTTCGGACCGGAGAATCGGGACAGTCGCCCTCAGGTCAAGCGGAACTCTCCGCGCGTTGCTGCTACCTCCAGAACGGGTCCGCGTAGGCCCAGGATCTCGCGATCTCGTGCGGCCCCAGAGCGAAGCCTCTTCCCCGATGGGTTCCCAGGTGCAGGAGGGCGGGGCGAAAAGAAGATCGTAACCGTTACCAGAAAGGCTTCTTCCGCCCAGTCTTTAGCGGAAAAGCCCTTGATCAGGATGCCCTCCGGCTCACGTCCCCGCCAAGTACCCAAGCAGCGAGAACTGAGGCTGGAGGCACCTCTTCCCCAACCGGGTAGTGGCAGCGCGGAAGAGACGACAACCCCCTCCCCCCACATCCCTTCGGAGATCATTCTGTCTCGCTTGCTTGCAGGAATCGTGGATGCTTCGCTATCGATCCTGACCGGTTTTTTGTTTAGCTGGACGGCCTGTTTGGTCCTGAATCAACATTTTCTCTCGGTTACCACGCTGAGTCTGGGTGGTGCGTGTTCCCTGAGTTTCTACTTCCTGAGCTCTTGTTTTTTTCTGATCAGTTGCGGGCAGACTCCAGGGATGTACTTGACCGAGCTTCGGTTGATAGCCGAAGAGGTTCCGGAAGCGGCTCCGGTGCACGCGATCCTGTTTCGGGTGCTGCTCTTCCCGGCTGTAGCCGCGAGTCTGGTGGGATTGTGTCTGAGTCTTTTCGATCCGGGACGGCGTTGTCTGCACGACCGGCTGACCCATACTCGAGTCGTGCCCGTGGATCTCTAGCCCGCATTTTTCATCGCTGGTCTACTGCGTCGCCGCAAACATCCGTCCTGGCTGTGTTACGCTCTGTCGGCCTCCTCGACGTACTGCACGAGTACGACTGCGGGGGCTCGCCACGAGTGGTCTCGGTCGCAAGCCTTGCCAGGACGGCCCTTGCGGCGCCTCGCTACGACAAGCGATGAGAAATTCGGGCTAGCGTCGTCCTCGGTTACAAGCCTTGCCGTTGTGAGCTCGCTATCTCCTGGAGAAAAAGGTCGACGAGCGCCCGAAGCTGGGAGCGGCAGCGATACTCCACGTCGGGATCGGACAAGAAGGAGCTGACCAGCACCGACATCGCCGTGGTAACGCTCTCGCGACCCGGCTCTGAAAACGCCGCATTCTGCAGGAAGACCAGAGCTGAGCGAAATTCTTGTCCCGTCAGGAACCGTTCCAGGGGAAAATGCTGGAGCACCAGCGACACGATCTCGCAGAAGCGTGGATACGATTCTTCGTAGACCAGAAGAGGGACCAGGTAGTCGAGCTGATCTCTGGGAATCCTGGGCTCGGCCAGCATCACCTGAAGTTTGGTCGGTGCGGACCACTTGCGCCGACGAATGAAGAACATCGCAGTGAGTAGGAGCAAAGCAGCCGTGAAGACGAGAAGGAGGGTCGAATAGGATACGAACGGATTGATCACTGGTACCCAGGAATAGAAGCCCTTAGCCCGGATTTCTCATCGCTTGTCGTAGCGAGGCGCCGCAAGGGCCGTCCTGGCAAGGCTTGCGACCGAGGCCCCCGCAGTCGTACTCGTGCAGTACGTCGAGGAGGCCGACAGAGCGTAACACAGCCAGGACGGATGTTTGCGGCGACGCAGTAGACCAGCGATGAGAAATGCGGGTTTGAGGTTGGGATTCAAAGAGCCTCCCACCTGGCAGTCACTCTACTGCCTTGTGTCTCCGAACGCAGCATCTGCGGAGATCTGTTGCACGCCCTCGGATACCGTACCAGCCAGTAGGTTCCCGGAGGAGTCGAGGAGAAGCTTCGTGATTCTTGGAAAAGATCGTCCCAGACTCGCCCTCTGCCAGGTCTGGCCTCCGTCCCTACTTCCGAACAAATGTCCTAGTAAGGCGTCCACGGCAAAGACCTGATTCGCATTGGCGCCGATCGCCACCACGTCGATTGGGTCTATCCCTGAGGACGGTGACCAGGTCCTCCCAGAGTCCTCGCTTGCAAAGAGACCCTGACGGGTTGCACAAAACAGACGTGTTCCGATTCTCCGGATCTCGTTGACGGCTGCTAGCGGTAGTCCTTGTGGTTTGCTGCTCCAGGTCCTGCCTCCATTGTTGGATCGAAAGAGGCCGCTGTCGCTTCCTGCGAAGAGAAGGGATGTCGTGCGATCGTAGTGCAACGTGCGGATCTTCCCCTGGTAGGAGGGAATATCCCTCTTTTCCAATCTCTTGTCTGTGAGGTCGAGGTAGAAAACGCCAGTCTCGGAGGCAAGGTACAGAGCTTCCTCCTTGCGGTCTGGAAAAGCGAGGTCCGAGACCACAAGCCGCCTGGTGTCCTCGATAGGCTGCCAGGGTTCTTCGAGCGGCACTCCCACGAATACGCCGGATCGGGTTCCCAAGTAGACAGCTCTCGATTCCCTGGAGGGGAGAATAGCTCGAACTGAAGTGGCCGAGTCCTCGTCTAGACCCTCGTTGTAGGGACTCCAATCCTTTCGACCGTTCTCGAGGACGAAAAAGCCCCCATGTTGGAGATCCACGACGGCACTCACATAGAGGGTATCCTGGCGGTGTGGATCAAAGGAAAGGGCACCAATCTGTCGATGGATGAATCCTTCATTCGAGGCTGAAAACGTACTTCCCCCGTCCTCGCTCCTCAGGATGCCAGCATCGTCAGCTCCAACAAGGACGACGTCACTGTTCGCAGGATGGACGACGACGGCGTTGATGACGATGCCCGAGAACAATCGTCGCCAGCGGCTGCCCCCGCTGGAGGTAACAAACAGTCCCTTGGTAGTCCCTGCGTAGATTCTGTTCGGATCCGATGGATCCATGTGGAGGGCTCGGGTACGCCTTGCTGCAGTGGTCAATCCGTTTTTCAACTTGGTCCAGCGAAGACCTCCGTTTACCGATTTATAGATACCACTGCAGGCGCTTGCATAGAGAGTCTGAGAATCCTGGGGCTGAATCAGAAGGTCGAAAACATCGCTGTCGCTCATCATTCCGGCATGGATGGCCTGCCACTTCTTGCCCAGATTAGGAGTCTTCCAGCTCAAGTGCCAGGTGCCGACGTATAGACTCTGCGAATCAATCGGATCGAATGCCAGGGATTCGACATTGTAAAGGCTGCGATAGCCCCGACTGATTCGGTCCCAGTTGCGTCCACCATCCTGGGTGACCAACACGCCTTCCGTGATGCCAACTGCCATCACAGAAGGATCGGTGGGGGCAATGGCGAGAGCGCGAATGGTGCTGTTGTATCGGCCCAGATTCATCTCCTCCCAGCTCTTCCCGCTATCCCTGGAGCGAAACAGAAATCCTCTGTCGCTTTTCAACTCCCAGGTCGCGGCATAGACCGTGTTCGGGTCCTCTGGATCGAAAGCAAGATTGTCTACAACCAGTTCACGTCGGTTCAGCCCCGGAACCAGCCTGGACCAAGATTGCCCCGCGTTTCCAGATGCATAGATCTGTCCATCCGCGGTTCCGAGAAAGAAGACATCGGGTCGTTGCGCGTGCACGGCCAAGGACCGGACATCCCCCCCATAGGGACCGAGGGGGTCGAAGTCGAGGCTGGCTCCAAGAATTGAAGCAGGGAAGCGCAAAGCAATCAGGAGACACCAGGTCAGGGCCACTCGTTGTCGGAAACGGGCCGATTTCATCGCTCTTGAATCTTGCATCGCCAGTATCCTAACTGATTTAAAGCGGTTCCTGTGTACTAAGGGAGATTCTTCTTCCGTACCAGAATGTGGACAGTACAACCAGATGTGCTCTCGCCGTCATCCAGTTTCGTGCTCACTGTGTATTGTCCTGCTGGCAGTCCAGTGGAATCGAAGATCGCGGAATCGCCGTTGAGCGTGATTCTCCCGGAGCTTGCTTCCCAGGAGATCCCCAGTATCTCATCGTCCGGATCGGAGACGGTGACGCGCACAGTTGTCAAATCTCCCTCTACCAGGATGTCTTGATCGACGCCGCATTCTACTGACGGTGGTCGATTTATCTTGCGTTGGAGTACGATCTGGAGAAACCAGCCATGACGGCCGGTCCTGGGTATCCCCAACAGCTCCGGATCAATCCTTCTCAGGTTCGATCTGTAGGCTCCCGAAAGATGAAGCCGGCGGAAGGACAGAAGTCTGATTCCGGCAAGTAGATCCAGCGGCGACACCGGGTTGACGAACGTCGAAGGGCTGTGGGACCCGAAAAAGTGGGTTCCGACCAACTCACCGATGAGTCTCGCATTGTCCTGCCAGAAGGGAAGCTCCACACCAGCTCCGTACTTGAACTCATGCTGGCGGTCGGCGCTGAAGCTGTCCTGCACAAAGAGGACGCCGGCGTTCCCAACTAGACTTGGGCCACCGCTGATGGCTTTGGAGAACAGGAGGTCAATTCCGGCATCGTTAGTTCCTGCCGTGAGACCCTGCAGGAGTCGCTCTCGGCTGTCGTCGATTGAGAAGTGTGTCTTAGCCTGGACCGCCCAACCTAACGGGGCTCCGGACCCCTCAGAGAGCAAGTTCAACTTGAGGCCTGTCCAGAAGTCTCCTCGCCCCTCTCCCAATGAAACATCTAGGAAAGGAAGGTCGTTGAAGAAGCCCAGGGTCCCAGTTGCCAAGCGGCTCGGGAGCACTGCATGCTGGGTTGCCATCTTATCTGTCTGGATAGCGCCTGCCCGGACCCGGCGATAGGTTTCCCAGGAGAAGAAGAATTCCAACCTGTCGTGCACTCCCAGGGTCATCGATAGCGGAAACTGGGTGAGTTCGAGGTCCCCCGGTTCCCGGTGGATGCTGGTGCCGTGTAGCGCTATGCTCCACTCACCGCGGCGTAATGTGGCTGGCTTGGAAAGATTGAATAGACCCGTCGAACCGATGAACGTGGGATTCAGGTGCTTGATCTTCTCGCGGCCCGTCGCCAAATCGGTAATGGCAAGGAAGAGGAACACACTCAGGATTGCGAGAAGGCGCCTTCGTCGAAGCACTCTTTGCCCTTCGGCGTTCGGCTGTAGTCTCAGATCAATAGGTTGCACGACCCCCGGATATATCGAAGACTCCCCCGGTGCTGAACGAGCAATCGGGAGAAGCCAGCCAAGCGACCAGGGCGGCCACTTCCGAAGTCTCCCCGAAGCGGTCCATCGGAATTTTGGAGCGCATGTAGTCGATATGCTCCTGTGTGAGCTGTTTCAAGATGTCCGTCTTGATGACTGCTGGGGTCACACAGTTGACCAGAATCCCCTTGGTTGAGAGTTCCTTGGCCAAAGACTTGCAAAAGCCAATGACACCTGCCTTAGCGGCGCTGTAGTGGGAGGCGTTCGGGTTTCCCTCCTTACCGGCGATCGAGGCGATGCTGACGATCCTGCCCCAGCCTTGTTGAAGCATTATCGGGACGATTGCGTGGCAGCAGTGAAACACGCTGTAGAGATCGACTTCGATGACCTGGTGCCATTCCTCGGTAGTGCATTCCCAGGCTGTCTTGGCGGCACCTGCGATACCAGCGTTGTTGACCAGAATGTCGATCGAGCCCAGGGCATCGTGGGTTGTTGCTGCAGCCCGACTCACCGCAGCTGCATCGGTCAGGTCCACCGTATGTGTTACTACGTCGCCCGCCTTTGAGAGGTTCGCCGCCGCCTGTTCCAGAGCTCGCTGATCGAGGTCCCAAAGGCTGCACTTCGCCCCTGAGGCCAGGAAGCGCTCGACGATTGAGTACCCGATCCCTCTGGCGCTTCCGGTAACGACTGCGGTTCTCCCCTGCAAATCGATCTGGTTCATGATATTACATCCCTCTCGAGATCTTCCTGGTCGTCCGGTTCGCCATTTGTCCTAAAATCGTGATAGTCATCGAGTTCTTCGTCGGAATCCTCATAATCCTTGTCCAGGTCATCTAGATCCTCGAGATCCTCGCCCGCGTCCGCTTCGTCGAATTCATCTTGTACCGAGAGTCGAGAGTCCTTGGTCATACTGCCTCCCCAGCTGATTATGCTATGAGGTGACAAAACAGCGCAACCGGTTGGGAGTTCTGCGAAGCTGAGTGACCACTGATGCTAACATGGCCGATTCAAACAGATCGGGATCAAATTTCCGGCGACCGGAAGGGTGAGCGGTTCCATGGCAGTCTATGCCTTGGGAGGAGAGGTGTAGCTTGCCGTCTTCAGCACCAGGTACCCGGCCAGAGGATCGTATTGTGACCAGAGTCTTGGCCCTGATTGAAGTGGCTATTGTGGCGATCGGCGGCTCCCTGCTCGCCAGGACCGTGCTCCAGGTCCTTGCTTTCCCCCCGGATCAGATTTGGGAGAATACGCCGACGCTATTTCTCTTCATGATGGTTGAGGCGACGATTACGCTGATGCTGGTGATCTTCTTCCTGCGGATGGGCGGGGAGAGCTTGAGGTCTCTCGGTGGGAGGGGACAGGGCCTGACCAGGGAAGCTGTGTTTGGTGTGGCGACTGTGCCCGTACTCTTTGGATCGACCTTTCTGGTCGGTGCTTTCTTCCACGTCTTTCTTCCCGAGCAGGTTTCGAAGAGCAACCCCTTGCTGGAGCTGGTCCAAAGCGAGACGGACCTTGCCCTGTTTCTGATCAGCAGCCTTTACGTGGGCGGAATCAAGGAAGAAATCCAGCGGGCGTTTGTGCTCAGGCGCTTCGAACGATTTCTGGGTGGCCTACCGACGGGGCTAGTCCTGTGGAGCATCTTCTTCGGAGCTGGTCATGCCGTTCAAGGAATCGACAACGCAGTGGGTGCGGGAGTCCTTGGTCTTCTGTTTGGCGTGCTGTATCTGATACGGGGTAGTGTTGTAGCACCGATTTGGGCACACGCACTGTACGACATGCTCACGCTAGGCATCTTCTGGTTCCTGATGAGGGGTTGACCTGCATTTCCCAATGCCAGTCTGCAGTGCTGCCCCCTTTCGAGAACGAAATCTTGCCTATCTCTACCATGAATATCTCTGTCTATGGCGGCTTCTGCATGATCTCCTGGCCACCGAATTATCAGTCCGGTTGCGCAGGAGATCAGGGCTTCGATCCGCGGGCTAGTTCGCCCAGAGCAATCTGTGCGGCGTTCTGTTCGGCTTCCTTCTTGGCGCGACCGCTTGCTTGACCAAGTAGTTTCTTCCTCGAGCGAACCTCCACCAGAAAGACCTTGCGGTGATTCGGACCCGTTTCCTTTACCACACGATAGTTTGGTCCGGGGAGTCCCTGTGAATGGAGCTGCTCCTGGAGGGCAGATTTGAAGTCTCTAAGCTCGAGCTTTCGCCGGGCGACCCGTCGAAGGTGATCCCGAAACTGATTCAGGATGAACTTTCGAGCCGGTTCGAAGCCCCCGTCAAGGTAGATGGCCCCCGTGACGCTTTCGAAGGCATCGGCCAGGATTGCCTTCTTTTTTCTTCCCCTTGTCTTTTCTTCACCGTGACTGAGCCTGAGGAAGCTCCCGAGATCCAGACGAATCGACAGCTCGGCCAGTTCCGGCTTGGAGACAAGCAACCCCTTGAGTTTCGAGAGTTCGCCTTCCAGGCGGTTCGGATCGGCACGAAACAAGTGTTCGCTGATGGCGAGACCCAGAACTGAATCCCCCAGGAATTCCATAGCTTCGTAGTCGGCGCCAGTTTTCCCTGATTCGTGGGCGAATGAGCGGTGGGTCAGCGCATGGTCGAGAAGGGAAAGGTCTTTGAAAGAATAATCCAGACGGATTTGGAGCTGCTGCAGCTGTTCACTCCGCTGCCTAGGGGATTTCGAGGACAGTGTGGAGCCCGACCTTGGCTGAACCCAGAGCCGGGTTAGTCGACGTAGCACAAGGCCGGGTGTCGAGAAAAAAGAACTATTGAAACGCACGCGATCTGTTGAAAGCACACCCAGTCTTCAAGGAAAGAATGACAGGCACCACTCGCAAGCAGCTCGACTGAGGTGCCCTACCGCGGTGCCCTGTCATCCCGCACTTGATATTCGAGTATTCTCGGCTCGTGAAGGCCAAGCTACTCAGGCAGTGTAAAGGGTTCCTCTGTAGAATCGGCCGCCGCCGGGGGAGTCCCTGGCTGAGTAAGCTGCTTAGCCTCCTGATCACGGATTTCCTGTAATCGAGCCTCCTTTTCAGCGTTTTTCGACGCCAGGAATGCCTTTCCTTCAACGACTGTGTCCTCCATCCCCTCGGTCTTCTTGTGAAGATAGGTATAAAGCTGTTCTAGCTGTCCTTGAGCGATTTCTTGAGTTTGCCCTCCGACTGCTACCGCACGAGCGAAGGAGTCGAGTGCCTGCTCGCCATTCTGTTGAGTCAGGTACACTCGCCCCAAGCGCAAATACGCCCGCTCGTGGTTGGGATCCAGCTCAGCTGCTTTCTCCAGATGGACGCGCGCCTGTTCCACCAAATCGTCCTTGGCGCTTCCTCCTTTGAGGCTCTGATGCAATCGGGACAAGCCTATAGCGTAATTGGCGTCGGCCTTCAGCGCGTCCATCTTGGAGACGAAATCGGCAGTGGTCAACTGGGCGGGTTTGGTTGCGGCTGCTGATACCTCGAGTCCTCGCTGCCCGTGGTTCATCGCCTGATCGGGTTCACTACGCTCAGCATAGGCTACGGCCAGTTCGATCATAAGCACGTAGCTAGTAGGCAGCTCGGCGACGGCCTTTTCTCCGTGATCCACGAACTTCTCGTAGTTGTTTTCCTGCTGATAAGCCAGCGCCAGGAATTGGTGGGCCAGAGGCGTGAGTCCGCTATCTGGATGTTCTTGCAGAAAGTTCAGGTTGAGCTGTGCCTTCTCCTTGAAGTCCTCTGTCTTCTCGATGACAGACCATGCATCGAATTCTTCTTTGGTCTGGGCCTGGCCAACGACCCGAGGGGGCTTCGCCGGAACGCCTGATTGACCTTCTTGTTGGGCCGCGTCAGCCGGGGTCTGGCGCTGACTTTGAATCGAAGCCTGGAGGTTCGAAGCGCCGCCCCAGAACCCGATTAGTGTCGCAATCACAGCAAGTATGAACTGATGTCTCATTGATTCCTCCTGACTACTAATGCCCGTCCAAGGGCTTCCAAGCCGATTATTTTGACACAAGAGGGCTGCCGAAAGCACCCTTCATCGTCGCACCTAGTCGTTCGGAGGCAGCTCCTTGATGGCCTGCTCCGCCCGATCCCTAGCTCCCCGGAGCTCTCCCTCGTACGTCAGAGCCTCTTTCAAACGCCGCCGAGCTTGTTCGAATTGATCCTGAAAGGCAAGGAATTTCCCCATTCGAACCAGCGACCAAGCTCGAATCCAAGGCGGATTCGAAGCAGCCTCAGCGGCGCGCTCATAGTACTCATAGGCGTGCTGATGTTCTCCGACTTGATCGGCAATCTGGCCCAGGTAGAAGTAGGCGTTCCCATTTTCCGGGTCCTCTTCCAGGAGCTGTCCTAGCTTCTGCCTGGCCGGCTCGAACTCCTGCTTGGAAATGAGCTGTCCAGCCTCAGACAGAATCGAACTGATAAGGTTCCTTTTCTCCACTTCCCGTTGGGCTTGAAGCTGGCTTTCGGCCTCCTGTCTCTCTCTCTCCTGGATCTTTGCTTCGATGACATCCATTCGTTCGATGTCGTCCTTGAATGAGTCGGCGCCCACGCTTTGGAGCAAGAACTCCGCATAGGTAGGGAAAGAGAGCATTCGACCCTCCTCATAGGAGACGAGCTCGCGATAGAAGAAAGGTACCAGAACGCTGCCCTGTCGGAACAAGCGAAGGATCTGGGCACTGAGGTCCCTGGGCGGACGCAGTCTCAATGCGATGCTCTCAATGAGCGACTCTGTTACGACCAGTGTAACGCTATCTCTATACTCTCCCTTCAGCTTGGGTTGGGCATGGGCGAGCTTCAGAATCCTCTTCCTCGCGCCCAGCTGAGCCGAGAACTTGTCAACCAGAGGATCAATCAGAACGTGGAGATACTCATGCTGTAGCGAAGAGTAGTTCTTCAGCGGTTCGTCGGTAGGCCCGACGACAATGTAGTAGGTCCGGTCGAGATTTCGGGCGTTTACCAGATCTTTAGCGTTCAAAAGGTCCGGAATCAGGATGATCTGACGATTCAGCACCCGGCGAGGGCCAATCCGAAAATACCTCAGAATGTCCTGGATAACCTTCTCCAATACTGGTCGGTAGGCCTGGCTTTCTGCCTGGTAGGAATCCTGGAAGCGAAGCCACAGCGCTTCGATCTGAGCGACCCGATAGAACTCCTCTACTAGCTCGGCAAAGCTCTGTATCCTGAGAACATCGTCGGGAATGGTGTCTTCCTCGTCCGTCAGGCTGAAGGCTGGTGCATCTGCAATCAAGAGGGCGAGGGAGGTATAGGCGATCTGCTGTTCAGCGTCTTCATGAACGCCACGGTGCGACTGATAGAAGGCAGTGAGCCGTGCGGAAAGACTGGGCTCCAGGTCTTTGAGCGTCTCGCGAACGGCCTGCCGTACCGGGGACATCTCCTGGTTGGGCCGCTCGTAGTCGAATCCTGCCGCATTGACCGCAGCCATCACAGTGAAGAGTCGCAGATCGGCCCTGAAGTCGATGTTGACGAGGTCTTCCAGTGTGGTTTCTTGGGCGGGAGCAGTCTCCTGGCTCCCTCCCATCACAACCGTCATGGCACAGATCAGCAGAACCGACAAGCAGACCAAGGCAGGATGGTCAGGTCTTTCGGCAGGGTTGAATCGCGTGGGCCTTCTCAGCATACACCGTAAACTCATATGGTACCCGAAGCGAGGACGTCTATTCCAATTGACCAGAGGCGGTGGAAGGGGATCTCTTGAAGCGGCTGTATTTTCGGACAACGTGAAGGGCGATCGGGTAGGCAATCACGGCAAGTATTGCGCACAGGATGGTGGAGCCAACGAAAGCTGGCAGAAGCAGCTGCCACTGGCTGGTCAGCAAGTTCCAGAACTCGGCTTGGAAGATCTCAAGAAGGTTCAGGCCTTCGAGGCTGCGGCCCTCTTTGACGCCGAGAAGCTGGACTCCGAACCAGGTGGCGAAGGTGTAGTAGGGAACCAGAATCCAGGGATTGCACGAGTAGACGCCAGCCAGCACCACGATCCGGTTGAAGCCAAGAACGTACGCTACCACCAGTCCCAGGATGGTATGAAGTCCGAGGAAGGGCGAAAAGCCCAGAAGGACTCCGACGGCGAAGCCGAGAGCGGTTCGCTCGGGTGATTCGGTCACCTGAAGCAGAGAACGGACCAACCTCGAAGCAAGTTCTCTACTCAGGCGGGATTGGGGTCGGATTCCGTCGTCCACCGTCCCGCCGCTGGGGCTATCTTTCTCTTGTCCAGATCCCGCTATATCAGCCACTAGAAACTCCGAAAGTGGTCAAACCCGTCCGGTTGATACAGTGTCCGCTCCTCGCCCTGTATCAGGTGGAGTGAGGAGGGTCCCTGTTTCAGCTTACCAATGAGGCGATAGGGCGGAAAATCCTTGGGGTAAGCCCGGGCCAACCGTTCGACCTGCTCTTTGGAAGAAGTGAACAACAGTGCGTAGTCTTCGCCACCCTCCAGGGCTTCATCAAGGGTCATGTCCGCCAGCAACGGAATCCGCCCAGCATCGAGCTCCGCCTCCAGATCGCTTTCACGGGTGACCTGGAGCAGATCTGCTGCAAGACCATCACTGACATCGATCATGGCGTTTGCGAGCTTGTTCTGACGCAGCCAAAGTCCCACTTCTATGTGAGGTTGTGGTAGCAGATGAGCCCGCAAGCAGCGCAAACGGAATGAGTCTGCTGCCCAGGAGGATAGGTGTTCTTCGGAATCAATCTTACCCAGTTCTTCCGGATTCTCATCCTTAAGCATCTGGAGTCCCAAACGGGAAAGACCGACGTCGCCGACCAGAGCCACCAGATCACCCTCCTGCGCCGTCGATCGATAGATGAAGCTTCCCTGTGTCACATACCCGAGGAGGGTAACCGCGACGTGGACCCGAGAACTGCGCGAGAGATCCCCTCCCACCAGGGGCGCGTTCCAACGGCGTGCCTCCTCTAGAAAGCCCGTCATGAAAGCGCGGAAATACTCGTCTGTGAGTTCCGCTGGTAGCGCCAAACTGAGTAGACTAGAGTAGGGATTGGCTCCCATCGCTGCCAGGTCACTCAGGTTCACGAGGAGCGACTTTCGTCCTAGAAAGTAGGGATGGACCCAGCGGCGCCGAAAGTGGACATCTTCCACCAGAAGGTCGGAGGTCAGGGCCACGGATTTCGCAAAAGCAGGATCAAAGGTGGCACAATCGTCTCCGATGCCGCGCGTGAGGGAAGAGGGCGATGATATCTCCTGACTGCGGATCCAACGGATGAGATCGAGTTCAGACCCTTTTTCGATTGGCATTGGGCACGGAAGTCTGTGTTAAGACGTCTCGCTCGGAAAACACCGATTATAGAGAAACAGAAACAGCAGGTCGAAAAGGCCGATTGGAAATCCTGGGCTAGACTATCGTTTTGAGTGGTCTCGATCCTCAAGATTCGGAGCTTCGTCCCATGGAAGGAACAGCTGACTGCTTGGTGGCATGTGCTCTCAAACAGGAGAGCGCAGCACTGGAAAGCCAACTGGGGCCCATTTGCCAACACCTGGTGACTGGCCTGGGTGCAAAACGTACGCGGCAGGCCTTGGAGAGCTACTTCATTTGGCACCGTCCCAGAATCTTTGTTTTTACGGGAACTGCTGGCCAACTGGATCCCAAGTTGAAGATGGGCGACGTGGTCCTTCCTGAAGCCTGGTGCCTTGGGGATGGTTCCCGCTATCCAGCCGACTCTGGATTGATCAAGCAGCTCCGAGGCCAGGGCTGGGAGGTGTCGGGTCTGGGGCTCACGGTAAAGACTCCCGTGATTCGCAAAAAGGCCCGCGAAGATCTCTACCGTCTGGAAGGGGCGAGTATTTGCGATCTTGAATGTGCCGTCGCGTTGGATGTGGCAGGGCGTTACGGCATAGCCGGACTGGCTCCCAAGGTCATTTCCGACACGGCCGAGTCCGGGTTCCTCGCCTTTTGGAGCGAGTTTGATCAAAACATGCTCCGGCTATCCGAATACCTGAAAGAATTGATCCACTGCCTAGCTGCTTAAATGGACTTCGCTACGCAGGAAAACGAAGTATTCCTGGTTCCCCTTCTGGCCCAGAATGGGTGAAGGCATCGTACCGATGATCCGCAGCTGTTGCCCGGCGGCAAGACTCGTGACTCGATCGAGAATCTCCTTCCGCTTCTCGGGTTTCCTGATCAAACCGCCTCGCTCAACTTCGTGACGCCGAGCTTCGAACTGAGGCTTTACCAAAGCCAATATCTCACTTCCCTGGAATCGGCGAAGGACCGGAAAAAGCAGACGGAGAGAAATAAACGAAAGGTCCACCGTTATGATGTCGATCTTCTCGGGGAGACTGGCCGGCATCAAGTATCGAGCGTTCACAGCTTCTTGGACAACCACCCGTGGATCGTTTCGCAGCTTCCAGTCGAGCTGTCCCCGACCCACGTCAACCGCGTACACCTTCCGAGCCTCGTTTTGTAGGAGACAATCCGTGAAGCCGCCTGTGGAGGCGCCCAGATCCAGGCAGGTTTTTCCTGAAACCGCGACCTTGAAAGTGTTAAGCGCCGCCTCCAGTTTCAAACCACCTCGAGAAGCATATTTCGAAGCCCCTCTCCTCACGGAAATCTCAGAGGAGGCGTCGATTTGCGTTCCCGGTTTGTCCACACGCTGCTGGTCAACGAAGACTGAACCGGCCAGGATCAGGGCGCGTGCCGCCTCCAGCGTGGACGCGAGCTCCCGTTGGACAAGCAGGTTGTCGAGCCGCATCTTCAGGATTGCCATGGGCTTCGCCCCTTGAAGTACCGATCCTTCAGGAGTCGCGATTCGCGATAAAGCGTGCGATCGCTTCCAGCACCTGGCCGCGCTGTCCAAGGAAACTGATTTCTGCGACGGCCCCTCTTGTGAGTTCCTGTTTGATTTGTCGAGCCTTCTCGACGCCGAGGAGAGATGGATAGGTGGCCTTCAATGTCTGTGCATCCTTACGGGATGCCTTCCCCAATTGTTCTTGGGATCCCTCAACGTCCAGGAGGTCGTCGACGACTTGGAAGCTGAGACCTACGTGTGCACCGTAGCCGCGAAGCTGGTTACGTTCCTGCGCCGAAGCCGTGGACAGGAGTGAGGCACAGTAGGTCGAGGCCTCGATGAGAGCCCCTGTCTTGGACGAGTGGATGTATTCGAGTTGATCCTGAGAGAAAGGTTTCCCCTGGGTAATCAGATCCATTGCCTGTCCGCCGATAAGCCCTCCTTCAGTCCCAATCGCGCTGCAAATCGTGTCGATGATCTCCAGACGCGTGGCTTCCCGTTCACCCGGGATTCGACCCAGGAGCTGGAAAGCGTGTGTCAGTAGGCCGTTGCCTGCGAGAATCGCGATCCCCTCCCCGAATTTCTTGTGGGTGGTCAGCTTACCGCGTCGGTAATCGTCGTCGTCCATGGCCGGAAGGTCATCGTGGATGAGAGAATAGGTGTGGATCATTTCCAGGGCGCAAGCGAGATAGATCAGCTTCTCAAACTCAGTTTCCAGTGCTTCTCCGGTTGCCAACGCCAGAATGGGGCGTACTCTCTTGCCGCCAGCGAAAATACTGTAACGAATCGCCTCATGGATGATTTCGGGCCGGGTATCTGCAGCGGGAAGAAATCGGTCCAGGTAGCTGTCGACAGTGCTCTTCTGTCGAGCTAGATAGGCTTTGAGGTCCAACCCGTCTTGCTGGGGCAGGGCCATTCTATTCTTCTACCCCTTTCTCTTCCTCCCCCTTCTCTTCGTCCGGCTCGAAAGGACTTCCAACCAGCTGACCTTTTTCATTCCGGAGCAGGATCTCGACCTTTCTCTCGGCCTCTTCCAGCTTTGAACTGCATAGCTTCGAAATCTTGATCCCCTCCTCGAACAGCTGAAGCGCCGTCTCTAGCGCCAGGTCCCCCTTTTCCAACTCTCCTACGATGTGCTCTAGTCGGGAGAGACCCTTCTCAAAATCCTTAAATTCCATGATCGCCTTTCTTCTTGGCCCGGAGTCGACCCCGTGCGAGCTGGATATCAAACTCATCGTCCTCGGCAACCTGTGAAGAATCCCGGACTATGGTGCCCTCGGAAGTGGTGACAATAGCGTAGCCGCGCTCTAGAACCGCGAGAGGTGAGTAGGCCTCAAGCCGCTGAGTGGCTGACTGCAGTCGATGCTGATTGGACTTCAGGTGTAGGGAGCCCTGTCGGGCCAGTTCCCTGCTCTGCGTCGCCAGCTGGGTCTGAAGGGACACCAGAAACAAGGGAATCGCCTTGCTCAGACGTCCAGAAAGCTCGTCCAGACGCTGCAGGAAGATGCGAAGCCTGGTTTCGGCGTCGACGAATCCGCGGCTTGCCGTCAACTGTTTGAGGCGGTGCTGCTTTTGCTTCACGATCAATTGAATCGCTTGCGACGAGCGACGCGTCAGGTGCTCGATCTGATTGAAAAGATCCTTCCGAACACCGGAAACAAGCTCGGCGGCGGCCGATGGTGTAGCGGCTCTTATGTCCGCCACAAAGTCGGCAATGGTGAAATCTATCTCGTGTCCCACCGCGGAAATAACGGGTTTTCCGGACTGAAATATGGCACGAGCGACCCGTTCCTCATTGAAAGCCCAGAGGTCTTCCGTGGATCCCCCACCCCGAGCCAGGATGATCGCGTCGACTTCGGTTTTGGTATCCAAGAATCGAATGCCGGCACAGATCTCCTGCGCGGCTGCAGCTCCTTGAACCGCTACCGGAAAGATGAGGACGTCGAGTCGGTCATTGCGGCGCTGGAGCACCTTCAGAATGTCCTGCACGGCTGCTCCGGTTGGGGAAGTCACGACTCCGATTCTGGCAGGAAGAAGGGGAAGCTCCTTCTTTTCAGACTGGTCGAACAGACCTTCCTTTCCCAAACGCTTCTTCAGCTGCTCAAACGCGAGTTGCAGCGCACCCGAACCCACCGGCTCCAGATGCTCGACGATTAGCTGAACCTGGCCCCTGGGCGGATACATCGAGACGGATCCCCTGGCCAGGAGCTCCATACCGTCTTCCGGCTGAAACTTCAGATAGCGGCTCTGCATACGGAAACAGACGGCTTGAAGCTGAGCACTGGGATCCTTGAGTGTAAAGTAGATGTGCCCAGAGGGCGGTGTCCTCAAGTTCGAGATCTCGCCTTTGACCCAGAAATCTCTGAAGGTGGTCTCAAGCTTGAACTTGACGTCGTTGACGAGCTGAGAAACCGAGAAAATGCGCCGGTTCTCAGAGAGGGTCAGCTGTCGCGGCTGCATGGGTACTCGTTCGTTGGGAGCACATGTTAGGGATGGCGCCTCGGAACGCTCCTTACCTCCTGAACGCGGCAGTCCAACGCTCTCGTAGTTAGATCCGGTTGAGAAACGATCTCGACGTGGTCGGCACGCATTGCCAACCTCCAGTGTGCGGCCAAGCAGACCCGATTATATAGTCGGTCCCCGACCCTGTCAAAATGCTCCGGGTTGTCAAGACTGACCTGAAACTTGAATAGTGGACAGTGATGAAGTGATCAGTGAACAGTACCGGAAACAGCTGCAGGCAACAGAGCCGCGAACGACTTGACTTGTCTGCAAGATGAGCCGAAGCACCGAGGAGAGAGCCGGACAACAGCAAGATCTCCCTGAACCGCGAGAAGTTTCTTTCCTGTACGATCCGGCGGTCTGCAGCCGGTGGCGCTGCTGAGGTGAAAACTTCGATAAGTAGCTTTCCTATTCAGGGTCATTGCGATGGGTCAAGGAAGCCTGAACCGCGAGCGAGGGGTTGGGAACCTGCGAGATCTAGCTGTTGTCCACTCCCTTGCTGGCACAGGGTCCGAACTCACAGATAATCCAGGTTGTCGTCAGATGCCCTTTGGCGATGCAGGTCGCGGATCCCCAACCCCTCGCTTGCGCTTCAGGCTTCCATGGCTAGCATAGTTGTTCGAAGCAGCTGGCTTACACTATGATGGGCTTCCATGGCCTGGTTCAAACGAGAAAAGCGTCCGCTTCAAGCCCCTGCTGAAGGGGAGCGCCGGGTTAGGACCGAGGGTGTTTTTACCAAGTGTGACCACTGCAGCAATGTCATCTGGAAAAAGGAACTTCAAGGAAATCTCTCAGTCTGTCCCAAGTGTGATCATCATTTCAAATTGGGGGCCCATGAGCGCCTCAAAATGCTTTTTGATGATGGGCAATATAGAGAATTCGACAGCCACTTGAGGGCTTCAGATCCTCTTCATTTCGTCGACAGAAAGAGCTACCAGAAACGGATCGAAGAATCCTCAAAAGACGGCAAAACCAATGAAGCTGTGGTCAATGCTGAGGGTACGTTGCACGGGCGTCAGCTGGTGTGCTCCGCGATGGAGTACAGCTTTATTGGCGGAAGTATGGGTTCGGTGGTCGGTGAGAAGATCACCCGGGCCATCGAATCTTCAGCCGATCAGAAAAAGCCCCTGATCATCGTTTCTGCGAGCGGAGGCGCTCGCATGATGGAGGGGGTGCTCTCTCTGATGCAAATGGCGAAGATCAGTGCGGCATTGGCGCGCCTGGACCGTCAAGGAACCCCTTACATATCGCTGTTGACTGATCCGACGACCGGTGGGGTTACCGCAAGCTTCGCCATGCTGGGTGACGTCAACATCGCCGAGCCAAAGGCTCTTATCGGCTTCGCCGGGCCCCGTGTGATCGAGCAGACCATCCGCCAGAAACTGCCCGAAGGTTTTCAGCGAAGCGAGTTTCTGCTGGAACACGGGATGCTGGACAACGTGGTTCATCGCAAAGACCTTCGAGGATTCATTGCCGATTGGCTGGTCTTCATGAGTCCCAATTAGATCCGCTGAAATTCCACTTCAACGAGATTCCTGCTTCGTGATCCGAAAAGTCATGGACCATTCTCAATGCTTGGCTTACCTCGAGAGATTGGGAAACGAGGTTCTGACAATGAAGCTGGGTCTGAAGACGATCAGACACCTGCTACAGGTCCTCGAGAATCCTCATCAAAGGTATCCCTCCGTGTTGATCGCGGGAACGAATGGAAAGGGCTCAGTCGCGCGCTTTCTGAAGGCGATGCTGAGCTGCAGCGGTTACCGGACCGGTCTTTTTACTTCGCCTCACGTGGTCGAACTTGGGGAACGTTTCGTTATCGACGATCACACCATAGAATCTGAAGAATTCGCTCGACACTTCACTCGCGTTGCGGAAGCAATTGAGAGTTCGGGCTTAGACCATCATCCCACCTACTTCGAGACCTTGACCGCGACGGCCTTTCTCTATTTCGCCGAAGAAGAGGTCGATGTTGCCGTTCTTGAAGTCGGTCTGGGAGGGAGGCTGGACAGTACAAATGTGGTGGAGCCGTTGCTTTCCGTGATCACGCCTATCGGGCTGGATCACCAGCAGGCTCTGGGGCACACCATAGAGCAGATTGCGTCGGAGAAGGCCGGGATCATTCATCTGGGCCGCCCTGTCTTGGTCTCTGCACAGCGGCCTCAGGCTCGCCAGGTCGTGCTCCAGGAGGCTACCAAGAATAAGGCTCGGCTGTTCGAGATTGATCCCGGCTCTGTCCGCGGAAGCGATGCCGGTCAGGGCAGATACTCTCTTGACTTTCGAGGTTATAGCTGCCGCCTGCCGCTGAATGGCCGACACCAGGTCCAGAATGCGGCAATCGCGATCGAGGCTCTTTCTATCTTGGCGGAGTACGGGTTTCCGCATTCCCCAGACAGCGTCCCAGAGGGCATCCGGCGGACGAGGTCATCGGGTGTAATCGAAAAGGTGGGAGACGATCCGCTGTTTCTGGTAGACGGAGGACACAATCGGGATGCAGCTGAGGCCTTGGCCGCCTTCGTGAAAGCTCACAGCAACCCCCCGAGATCGCTGATATTGGCCATGATGCGGGACAAGGAAGTGGAACAGATACTGAGGCGACTCCAGCCTCTTTTTGATCGGGTATTTCTGACGCAATTTCGATCAGAGCGGGCGGCAACTGTCGAGGAACTCAAGAGAATCTATCCTTCGGGTATTCCCGAGCCGGATCCGATTCGTGCCTGCGAAAGGGCCAGTGTTTCAAGCGCTACAGTGGTGGCGGCCGGTTCCTTCTACCTGGTTGGTGAGATTCTGGGAGAGCGAAGACGTAGAGATAGCCTGAAGTTCCGAGTTACGGGATACACCGCACAATCAAATCCCGAATAGCGAGATACAAAAGACGCACCCCATCGGAAATTGAATATCCAACGGGAGAGAAACTCATGATTAGGACTCTGGCCGGTTGCCTCCTGATACTGTCCCTCTATTCGCCTAGCGCCTGGCCCCAGCCCTCCCCCGTGGATGTGGGGTCTCGCCTGCAGCTCTTTGCGGACGATCTCCTGATTGAGTTGATCAAGGGAGAGGCCCGACTGCAGCTTCAGCGACCCACGCCCAGAGAGGTTGTCCTGGTGACCGATCGGCCCTGGGAGGGAAATGCCTGCAGTCTCTTTACCATCTTCCAAGACGGTGGGCGCTATCGCATGTACTACCGGGGATGGCACTTTGTCACGGGTACGACCCTCGAGTTTCCCCGCCGACAGGTGATCTGCTATGCCGAAAGCCTGGATGGGATCCGTTGGTACCGACCCAATCTGGGTATGGTGGAGTTCAATGGGTCGAAGGAGAACAACATCATCCTAGATCGGCTTCCTGTGGGTGGGGGCGTGCACACCTTTGTCCCGTTCAAGGACATGAACCCTGCGGCGTCCCCCGGTGCTCGCTACAAGGCATTCTCTCGGGAAGGGGACAAAGGGCTCTATGCCTGGAAGTCTCCAGATGGCATTCATTGGGATCTCATGACAGACAAACTGGTCATTACCAAGGGTTACTTCGATTCCCAGAACCTGGCCTTCTGGGATCCGGTCCGCCAGGAGTATCACGAGTACCACCGGGACTTCAAGACCACTCCGCAGTTGAAGGAGAAGACCCACGGGATAAGGGGCATCAGGACCAGTACCTCATCGGACTTTCTTCATTGGACCGACCCGGTCTGGCTCAGTTACCCTGGTGCCCCGGAAGAACAGCTCTACACCAATCAGATCCTGCCCTACTACCGGGCCCCTCACATTCTTCTGGGATTCCCAGTTCGCTATATCGATCGGGGATGGTCCGAATCCACGAAAGCCCTTCCGGGCTTGGAGCATCGGCGCCTGAGAGCCAATGTCTCAACCCGCTATGGTACGGCTCTTTCGGAAGGTCTCTTCATGGCGGGCCGTGACCGGGTGAGCTTTCGACGCTGGCAGGAGGCGTTCATCCGTCCGGGACTGAGTCCGTCGGACAACTGGGTCTACGGGGACAACTTTCAGAACTGGGGCCTGGTGGAGACCCAGAGCCAATTCGCGGGCGCTCCAAAGGAACTATCCATCTACGTCAACGAGGGCTACTGGAGGGGCGAAAGCCTCAATCTGCGCCGCTTTACCGTTCGCGTCGACGGCTTCGTCGCCGCGTCGGCACCCATGGCAGGAGGCGAAATCATTACCCGGCCTCTCGTCTTTGAGGGAAACCGCCTCTCGCTCAACTTCTCCACCTCGGCGGCTGGAAGCATTCAAGTGGAGATCCAGGGCGCTGACGGAACCCCCGTGGATGGCTACAGCCTGGCGGATTCTTTACCCACCTTTGGAGATGAACTGGAGAGGAAAATCGGCTGGAAAGGAGGCCCGGATATAGGAAAACTGGAGGGCCGACCCGTGCGCCTGCGCTTCATCCTGAGAGATGCAGATCTATTCGCCTTCCGCTTTCAGCAAGACTAGTACCCTGTAACAGGGTACTAGCCTTTGCTTTCAAACAGAACAAACCAGGGGCTGGGAGCTACTCAATCCTGAAAAGCAACTGGCCGGCGCTCACCGTATCACCTTCCTTGACCTCGCAGCTGAGGACGGCCCCGGACTTGGGTGAGCGCAGCTCGTTCTGCATCTTCATGGCTTCGATGATCACGAGTCCCTCGCCCGCCTTCACCTGATCACCCTCATTCAGGAGGACCTTGATCACCTTCTCGTAGTGAGTAGACTTCGATCGGAAAAAAAGCGGTGTCGGCCAGCTCGTTCGCGCCACCACCGCTTTTCACCACCGCCCTTTTCGCCCAGTACAGAGAAGTCTTCGACTTTGCCGTTAAGCTCGACGGTCCATTGTCGCTCGGTCTGGGATAGGACACCGACCACGAACGTTTCGACGCTGTTGGGGTTCGTTCCAATGCGGATCAAGAACTCGGATTCGTACCCTTCGCGCACCTTCTCCTGGATCTCGATCAGATAGGTTTGTCCCCGATGCCTGGCTTCGATTTTCACAAGCTTGCGCGCACTCTAGGGGCCGGAAAAGGGGGCGGGTATACGCCCGTGGTACTTCCATCGACTGCGGGACTGAGACCGCTCGGTCACTTGGCTGCGACTTTCGGCGTGGAAGTCCAGAGCCGCTGCGATAATCGGCAAGAGTTCGTCAGGACCCGGTGCCTCCTCAATCTGGTTAAAGAATCCCTCGATCAGCCCAGTGTGAAGGTGCCCCTCCCGAAACTGAGGTTCCCTAAGAAGAGCCTGAAAGAAGGGCACGGTAGTTTTCACTCCGACGATTCTGTATTCCTCGAGGGCTCTCAGCATCCGCGCCATCGCTTGCTGTCGATCCTTACCGAAGGCGATCAGTTTGGAGATCAGCGGGTCATAGTGCATGGGGACTTCCGAGCCCTGACACACGCCGCTGTCGTTTCGGATACCTGGGCCCGCTGGCTCCAGGAGACCTAGAATGGGTCCTGGGGAGGGTAGAAAATCGTTGAACGGGTCTTCCGCATAGATCCGACATTCAATGGCTGATCCCTTCAATTTGATGTCTTCCTGGCGATGGTTCAGCTCTTCGCCTGCCGCAACACGGATCTGTTCTCGCACCAGGTCAATGCCGGTGACGATCTCGGTCACGGGATGCTCAACCTGTAGGCGAGTGTTCATTTCGAGGAAGTAGAAGGCTCGCTCTCGTCCGGAGGACTCGACGAGGAATTCAACCGTGCCTGCGTTGTGATACTCAGCAGCGCGAGCCACGGCAAGGGCAGCTGCTCCCAACTCCTGCCGGAAGTCCTCGTCCACGGCGGGGGACGGCGATTCCTCGACGAGTTTCTGGTGCCGTCTCTGGATCGAACACTCTCTTTCGCCCAAGTGGATGAGGTTACCGTGGTAATCGCCAAGGACCTGAATCTCAATGTGACGAGGCTGCTGGAGATACTTCTCCAGAAAGATGGTGGCGTCCCCGAACGAGGACTCGGCTTCGCTGCGTGCCATTTCGTAGACGGAACGTAGGTCATCTTCCGTTGAAACCAGTCGCAGTCCCTTTCCGCCCCCGCCTGAACTGGCCTTTACCATCACCGGGTACCCAATTTCCGCTGCCGCCGACACCGCCTCTTCTACAGAACCCACGGCGTCGTCTGTCCCCGGAATGACCGGCACCCCAGCTCGAGCCACTGCCTTTCGGCTGGCGATCTTGTCGCCCATAAGCGCCAACGCGGCCGGTGAGGGACCAATGAACCGAAAGCCAGCGTCTTCACAGGCACGAGCAAAGGACGGGTTCTCCGACAAGAATCCGTAACCGGGATGGATGGCCTCAACCTCCGCTGCCCGTGCTGCTCCCAGGACCGCCTCGATCGACAAGTAGCTTTCAGAGGCCGGGGAATTGCCGATGAACTGAGCCCGTTCCGCAAGCCTGACATGCAACGCTCCACGGTCGACTTCCGAGTAGATCGCGACCGGAGAAATGCCAAGATCCAGGCAAGCTCGAATTACCCTGACAGCGATTTCTCCCCGGTTGGCAATGAGGATTTTCTTAAACATGCCAGGTGTTCTCAGGTTACAGGTTACAAGTTGCAGGTTGCAGGTCGCAAGATAGGGTGCTCTTACAGGGTACTAGGCTCACAGAGGGATGTTTCCGTGTTTCTTGGGAGGATTTGAGTCGCGCTTTGTAGCGGTCATCTCCAGTGCCCGGATCAGCTTCCTTCGGGTGTCTTTCGGCTCAATGACTTCGTCGATATAGCCTCGCTCTGTGGCCGCATAGGGGTTGGCGAACTTCGACCGAAACTCTTCCACTTTCTGAGCTTTGAATTCAGCGGGATTCGGGTTGGATTTCAATTCGCCACGGTAGAGGATTTCTACCGCCGCCTCCGGACCCATCACCGCGATCTCGGCTGTAGGGTAAGCGAAGTTCAGGTCCGCACGGATGTGCTTTGAGGCCATGACACAGTAAGCTCCCCCGTATGCCTTCCGCGTAATCACGGTGATCTTGGGAACCGTGGCTTCAGCGAAAGCATAGAGGAGCTTAGCTCCGTGTCTGATGATGCCGCCATGCTCCTGGTCGACACCAGGCAGGAAGCCGGGGACATCCTCGAAGACGACCAGCGGGATGTTGAAGGCATCACAGAATCGGACGAAACGAGCACCCTTCACGGAACTGTCGATATCTAGAGTTCCCGCGAGGACCGAGGGCTGATTCCCCACGATTCCGACCGGCATCCCAGCCAGCCGGGCAAAGCCGACGACCAGATTCTGCGCAAAGTGAGCGTGCACTTCGAAAAAGTGGTGCTGGTCTACGACTGCTTGAATCAGTTCCTTCATGTCGTAGGACTTGTCTGGCTCCGAAGGGATGAGCTGGTTCAAACCAGGATCAACCGTCTCCGAGGGGTCAGGCTCCCGACGCGGTGGGTCCTCCATGTTGCTGGAGGGGAGGAACGAGAGCAGTTCCCGGATTCGGGCAAGACACTCCTCTTCTGAGCTGGTCGCAAAGTGTGCTACGCCGCTGATGCTGCTGTGAGTGGTCGCCCCTCCGAGTTCCGACTTGTCTACCTCCTCCTGGGTGACCGTTTTGATGACGTCCGGACCCGTTATGAACATGTAGCTGGAGCCATGGACCATGAAGATGAAGTCGGTAATCGCAGGCGAGTAGACAGCTCCGCCGGCGCAGGGACCCATGATCGCCGAGATCTGAGGGATCACTCCGCTGGCGAGCGTGTTGCGGAGGAAGATGTCGGCGTAGCCGGCAAGGCTCACCACACCCTCCTGGATGCGAGCCCCACCACTATCATTAAGTCCAATGACCGGGGCCCCCATCTTCATCGCCAGATCCATGATCTTACAGATCTTGGCCGCGTAGGTTTCGGAAAGGCTGCCTCCGAACACCGTGAAATCCTGGGCGAAAACGTAGACCAGTCGACCGTCTATCTTGCCGTATCCTGTGAGCACTCCGTCCCCAGGAATCTTCCTTTGGTCCATCCCGAAGTCCGAACAACGATGGACCACGAACTTGTCCACCTCTTCGAAGGTGTCCTCATCCAGCAAGAAGGAGATGCGTTCTCGCGCAGTAAGCTTTCCAGCCTTGTGCTGGCGCTCGACGCGTTCTTGCCCGCCAGCGGCCTCCGCTTCCAAGTGCCTTCGTTTGAGTTCTTCCAATTGCTTCGATGAATCCATAGGCCCACTCTCCTCAAGCCTGCGGCACGATGTAAAGCGCAGCTTTGGTCTCCAGGCCGAAGTATCCTCCTGTCAGGACTCTGACCTGAACTTCAGTCTACCAAGTACGCTGCCAGCATCAGTCGGTGATCACCACTTGTACAGGAGCCGATTGTGGACTTTCATTCCCGGATGTGTCCAGCGCCGCGACTCGATAGTGGTAGGTCAGGCCGACGCTGACCTCCTCATCCGTGAACTGGTTGATGGGAATCTCCCGAGATAACCTCTTCAAGGATTCAGGATCAGTTCCTTTGTACAGGAGGTATCGCTCCAGATCCGACTCCTTGCCTCGGTCCCAGAGAACTTGAACCTTTCCCTTCCAATAGACTGCCGCCACATTCATCGGAACCTCGGGGGGGAAAGTATCCTTCGGCAAAACTGCCAAGGTATCTCCAATATCACTGAGAATCAAAGGATCCTGGCTCCGGCTAACCGTTTGGATCCAGTAAGTCTTGTTCTGGCCGAACTCGAACTCGAGGTCGTCGAATCGCTCGTTGGGAACTTCATGCTTTGAATTCAAGAGATATCCCTCGACGTTCGCTGGAGTCGAGCCGTCTCTGTTTGTCGAGGGCCGGTCCCAATGCATGATGATCCGGTCTTCGCGCACCTCGGAGCGAAAGTTCGTCGGTGGGGAGGCCGGAGAAATCGGCATCGAGTTCACCTGATTCGAGAGCTCGGAGATCCGGCCCCGCCGATCCAACAGACGCAGGGCGAAGTGACAGATCTCCGCATTGTTGGCCGGGCTTTCGACGAAGACCGACGATCCACTAGTTGGGTGAGGTCTCAAGCTCGCGCGCTCGAAGCCTTCAAGCAGCTCCAGCTCGCCAGGTGGGAACTTGGACCTACCACACTTGCCATGGAGCTGTACGGACGCGATGCTCTCTGCCGGGATCGAAAAAATAAGTTGGACTCGATCGGCTACCTGAACGAGTCGCAGGTCGCGGGTTGAAACCGGTGGCTCGGAAATCGGAGGAACCGGATCTCCGACCTTGGCGCACCCGACTAGAAGAAGGAGGCATAGAGGAAGTCCTCGAAAACCTGTCCGGCTTCCGGCGGTTGGCCAAGCAGACCTGAGCTGCATCAATAAATCATGAAGACTGAAGAGCCTTGGGAGAGCTGGACTCTTGACCTGCGGCTCCTTCATCGTTGGGCAGCTATGATACACGACCCCCGGAGGGGAGGTCGGCAGATGAGCAAGGTCTGCCCTCATCGTCACCGCAGAGTAGCTGTACGATTCCAGGCAGAAAAACGAACCGGGTCAGAAGGAATCGATGCTCCAACACAACTTTTTGGAGAGAAATTGCATCAGAATCCTTAGGAGTGGGGTCAGAGCTTCTCTCCTCCTTAATTGTCCTTTACAGGACACCCCAAACAACTGACCCCACTCCGACTCCACAGATCCAGGTTACAGGTTCCGGGTACGCCGCCACGGTGGTCGCCGAGCAGCCGCTCCTACGTACATGAAGGAAACTCCTCCAGCCATGGAAGCCTGAAGCGCAAGCGAGGGTTTGGTGAGGGCAAGATTCCAATGAAGTTTTAGGTTAGTGAGGCATGGCCTCAGACCAACGAGCGGTGTAGTGAGGCTTCGCACCCTATCCCCCAGATGCGCTGGCCCCATTCAAAAAAGGAAACTTCTGCACGAACAAAAGGGGAGGAGTCTGCCCTCGACATTCTCCCTCGTTGACGCTGCACTCAAGCACTCAGGAATCCGTGAATCCCGTTGGGATTGACCTCGCCTGGTCTGCGACGCTCAAGACCTTACCCCCTTGGGCAAAGGCACCTGAAACCCATAAGCTGGGGGTCGCTGCCTTTATGTCCGGCGTTCCAAACTTGACTCAAAAGTCACGAAGAACTTCAGACAAACTTTCTTAGTGCCGCTACCGGCCGAGCTCGATCGTTCGGACGAACCTGTCTGACGGAGCAGGCGTTTCCTTGGATCAACTGTCGCAATGACCGCAAATTCGCCAGCTCGCTTGAGCCTTCAGATCAGGTGCATTTCTGGGTGTGGGAGGCTCGAATGAAGCGGTAGGTGTCCAGACATCTGGGGCAGTCGAATAGGTGATCGATGGTCTCGATCACCTCCATGTCGGCGAGTTGGTTGCTGGCAAGAGATCTGAGCCTGATAAGAGGCACGTGGTTCGAGCACCCACTGTCAGGTGGAAAGCTCACCGTAAACAGCATCTTGCATAGTATCTGAGTAGCCATTCAGTAGGCACATCATAACAGAATCAATCCTCAAGAAAAACCGACGGTCTGTCTGTGCTATATTCGTCGACTTGTGGGAAAAGATCTCGACTGGGCGACTGCCCGCTGCGCTGAATTGCGGAGAGAGATCGAGCGCCATAACTACCTCTATTCAGTTCTGAACGACCCCGAAATCAGTGACTCGGAGTACGATCGGCTCTTCAGGGAACTGGTTGAACTAGAGCGTGAGTATCCGGAGCTGGCATCCATAAACTCGCCCACTCAACGCGTGGGGAGCGAGCCCCAGGAGAGGTTCCAGAAAGTCTCTCACCACGCCCCCATGCTCAGTCTCGCCAATGCGTTCGATGCTGACGAGGTAAGGGCATTCCATCGAAGGATCAGCAATCTCCTTGGTACCGAGGACGTCGAGTTCGTGACCGAGCTCAAGATAGACGGCATAGCGGTAGCATTGACCTACCAGAACGGAAGTTTGGTGAGGGGCGCCACTCGAGGGAACGGCCTAGTGGGAGAAGAAATCACGGCCAATCTGCGAGTCATCCGCTCGATCCCACTGCGGTTTCAAGAAGGCCTGTCCCCTCCTCCACTGATGGAGGTGCGCGGGGAAGCCTACTTCCCTGTTCCGGCCTTTCAGCGGATCAATGAGGAGCGCATTTCGCAGGGGGAAACGCCCTTTGCGAATCCCCGAAACGCGGCTGCCGGCGCTCTGCGACAGCTCGACCCGAAGGCTTCTGCCACCCGCCCCTTATCCTTCTTCGCCTACGCCGTCGGTTACGCCGAAGGCTTGGACTTCCCGACTCAGAAAGCGACCCTGGATCAGCTGGCGAGATGGGGCTTCCCGATCAACACCAATTCGAAGGAGCACTCCAATATCGACGGTGTGATTGAATTCTGTGGTCATTGGCAGGAGAGACGAGACAAACTCGATTACGAAGTCGACGGCGTCGTGATCAAGGTTGATCGCCTCGAGTATCAGGAGCGTCTAGGCACCGTTAGCCACGATCCACGTTGGGCTATTGCCTATAAATTTCCTGCCCAGCTGGCCACCACACAGCTGCTGAAGATCAATGTCAATGTAGGTCGAACCGGGGCCTTGAATCCCTATGCGACGCTCGAGCCCGTACGAGTCGGAGGAGTGACCATCAGAACCGCCACACTCCACAATCAGGACGACATCCAGAGAAAGGATATTCGGGAGGGAGATACGGTTATCGTCAAGAGGGCCGGAGATGTCATTCCACAGGTAGTGGGACCCGTTCGGGAGAAGCGAAGCGGACGCCAGAAGCCGTTCATCTATCCAACTGAGTGCCCTGCCTGCGGGACGGCCATTGCCCGCGATCCTGAAGAGGCAATGGCCTACTGCACCAACCGCAATTGTCCTGCTCAGCGCTTTGAATCGCTGCGGCACTTCGTGAGCCAGGGAGCCCTGGATATTCGAGGGCTGGGACAAAAGACGATTCTGAAGCTGCTGGAACTGCAGCTTATCCAGGACCCGGGGGACATTTATTCGTTGAGTGCGGAGGATCTGAGCCGTCTGGATGGTTTCAAGGAAAAGTCTATCGAGAACCTCCTCGAGGGTGTCCAACAAAGCCGGCAGCAGCCTTTTCCTCGCGTCCTGTTCGGGCTGGGGATTCGGCATGTCGGGGAGACAATTGCCGGCCTACTTGCAAGGGAGTTCGGCACCATCCAGGCTCTCATGGGCGCTCCAGAGGAGGAGGTGGCCGGCATCCTGGGGGTCGGTCCGGAGATCGCTCGTAGTGTCAGGCAGCATTTCTCAATTCCCGAGAACCGGCTCCTCGTGCAAGAACTGGAAGAGGCCGGGTTGCAGCTGCGCCTCGATGAGGAAGTGATTCCAACAGCGGGAGCTCTGCAGGGAAAGACCTTTGTCCTCACAGGGACGCTACCCAGCCTGAATCGAAAAGAAGCTGCAGAGTTGATTGCTCTTCACGGTGGAAAAGTCGTCTCGTCGGTTTCGTCCCGCACCGACTTTCTAGTTGTCGGCGCCGAGCCGGGGTCGAAAATGCAGAAGGCCCAGGAACTGGGAGTAGAGATCCTGGGTGAGGACGAGCTGAAAGAGATGGCTCCTCCGAATCTCTGAACATTCGAGATGAGTTCCCAGGATAGAAGGAATGAGCCGCCGATTTCGATGTCCAGACGACGTCTAAAGGCCCCTCCACAGGCCCAGTTGTTCGTCGCCGTCATGTCCGGCAGTCCTACCTATTGTAAAGAGGTCGAAAGACATCTCGAGAGCCAGTGGGGCGCAATCGATCACCGTTCGGAGATCTACTGCTTCAGCGAGTATACCAGCCACTATGAGAGAGAAATGGGTGACCCCATCTGGAAGTACTTCATCACTTTTCGCCGACTTCGACCGGTCCCGGATCTGGTGCAGCTCAAGCTTTTTACCGAGGAGCTGGAGCAGATGTTTCTGGCCGGGCGAGTTGCCACCGGAGTTGCTCGGAACCAGGCTCTCAGCCGGACTGTGAACTTGGACCCGGGTTACCTGACCGCTTGGCATCTTGTACTTGCCACGGTCAAGAACTATGCCCATCGAGTCCACCTTCAGGATGGGATCTATTCTGAGTTGACCCTGCTTTTTCGGCGCAGCCAGACCGAGCCGCTTCCCTGGACCTATCCCGACTACAGGGCAGAACCGGCACTTCGATTCTTCTCGGAAGTACGTTCCGATTACCTGAGTCGAGGCTCAGAACAAATCCAGTCACCCGGCGCATAGGACCCGGGTGCCAAGTGTTCTTGAGATGGTTATCCTGGGGCGAGATTGGATTGGGGACTGCTCCAGCAGCAGAAACAAGAGTTGGGGAGCCGGCGGTGCTTTGGTAGCATAGGTTTCGGGCGAGATGTTCCTGTATTCGACCCGGATTGAGTTCTGCCGTTGTGGCTCTGGGCTTTGATCTAGACGAGGTTGATGATTGCCGTTTTCGGAGAACCCGTTTTTATCGCAGCGGCTGGACACCTTTCCCCGGTCAGGAAGAGTATCCTAGTGTGGCGATCCTCGACTCAGATCTGTCCCGGCTGCAGTTACACTTTAGTAGAACCGACTACTTATTGTCCCTACTGCGGGCTGCAACTGACCTATCCCTTATGGAAGAAGATTGGCGCCTCGATCCTACTCATCTTGATTGTCTACGGTCTGGTCCAATGTCATTTGAGAATGTTGGATGGCCTGCACGAGTGGTGAGCCAGCAAGGTGGCGTGTGAAGGGATCACCAAGGCGTGTGAACGGATCACCAAGATGACAATCGACTTGCTGCAAAATGGTTCCTTCGGCATTCGCCAGGAGGCTCGTACCGATCTGGGGCGAGTGCGCAGTGAGAACGAGGACTCCCTGATCCTGGCTCCCGACCTTCGCCTTTTCGGGGTTTGTGATGGTATGGGCGGACATGCTGCGGGAGAGGTCGCCAGCTCCATCGCAGCGGAGGTTCTGTGCCAGGAGATAGCGGGCACAGCAGACTTCTCCTCAGAGGCACTGAGGCACGCCATTGCGACGGCGGACGAGAGGGTCTTTCGAGATCAGCAGGCAGATGCCCAGCATCGAGGGATGGGGACAACGGTGAGCGCCTTGTGGCTGGTTCCTGACACGGGTCCGAAAGGCTGGATCGGGCACGTCGGAGATAGTCGGATCTATCGTCATCACCAGGGTGAGCTTCAGCAACTGACGGTAGACCACTCCCCGGTTTTCCGCCTTTTCCAGTCGGGTCTATTGAGCAAAGACGAGATGCTAACCCATCCTTACAAGCATCTGCTCGACCGTGCTTTGGGCCTCCAACCACCGGTTGATGTGGATGTGTTTCCTGTAGATCTCGAAGTCGGGGACGTCTTCCTGATCTGCACGGATGGTCTGACCGATATGCTCGTCGATCAGGAGATCCATGACGTTCTCAAGAGCGAGAAGCTCCTTGGTGGGGTTGCCGACCAGCTTGTCCGCCGCGCCAACCAGAGCGGGGGAATAGATAATATCACCCTTATTCTCATCGAAATCGTGGAGATCGGATGACAACTCCGGAAACCGTTTTCCTCCTTTCCCTGGTGTCCACATGATTGCAAACGATTGCCATTGTCATTTTTTCTCGCCCCCGTTTCTGAAAGCTTTGGCCCGCGAGAAGGGAATTGATTCGGAAAACAGCGGGGTAGAGGTTGCAGGGCTCTTGGGTTGGGATGATCCCACTTCCACCGAGATGCTGGCCGATCGCTGGCAGCAGGAGCTGGAACGAAATCAGGTTGGACGGGCGGCTCTGATTGCAAGCTTCCCAGGAGACGAAGAGTCGGTGGCGGCAGCGATTGCACGTCACCCCGATCGGTTCGTTGGTTTCTTCATGGTAGACCCGACCCAAGCAGACACCTCGGAACGGATTTCCCGAGCTTTTTCGGCGCTTGAGCTCCGATGTGCCTGCCTCTTCCCGGGGATGCACCGCTACGATCTCTCCGGTGAGGCGACCCATAAACTCTTCGAGACCGCGGCGTTGCACCCGGGTTGCGCCGTCTTCGTTCACTGTGGCGTTCTGACAGTGGGGGCGAGGAAGAAGTTGGGATTGCCCAGTCGGTTCGATTTGAGACTGTCCAACCCGATCCATCTCCACGACGTAGCTGGGGCGTATCCCGAGCTTCCCTTGATCATCCCCCATTTTGGGTCGGGTATGTTCCAGGAAGCACTGATGCTTGCCGACCTCTGTCCGAACGTCTTGTTGGACACTTCCAGCTCAAATGGTTGGATCAAGTATTTCCCTGGGCTCACCCTCTCTCAAGTCTACGCTCAGGCACTCCAGGTCGTGGGTCCCGAACGACTGCTTTTCGGGACCGACTCATCCTTTTTTCCCAGAGGGTGGAACCGCCCCGTCTGGGAGGCTCAGATCGCTGCTTTGGATGCCATCGGTTTGGATTCGTCTGCGCAAGAGCAGATTCTCTGGAAGAACTTCGAGAGACTGTTCCCAACTCTACCCGAAGCCCAATCAGGCCCGAAGGTATAGCCTATAGCCTCGAGGAGAATGTAACGTGCGGGTACCAATGCTCGACCTGAAACCGCAGTTGGAGCAGCTGGGACCGGAATTGAAGGAGGCGGTCGCCGAGGTCATCGACTCGACCGTCTACATTCTGGGACCCGAAGTCCGACGATTCGAGGAGGAAGTCGCAGAATTCTTGGGCGTGAAGCATGCGATCGGCGTCTCCTCCGGGACGGATGCGCTGCTTGTTTCCCTGATGACGTTGAATGTAGGACCGGGCGATCTGGTGCTCACGACCACCTACTCCTTTTTCGCAACCGCTGGGGCGATAACCCGTCTCAACGCGACCCCCGTGCTCGTCGACATAGACCCCGACACCTACAACATCTGCCCCAAGGCCGTTGACCGTTGGTTCGAATCAAACCCCAGCCTGAGCGGAAGCGTGAAGGCTATCATTCCGGTTCATCTGTACGGACAGTGTGCAGATCTGGATGCGATCCTGGAGGTGGCGGAGCGACACCGAGTCGCGGTGATCGAGGATGCGGCACAGGCGATAGGGGCCACCTATCCCGCTGCCAATGGGCTGCACAAGGCAGGATCTCTCGGCCTTATGGGCTGCTTTTCGTTCTTTCCGGCGAAGAATCTTGGAGCTTTGGGAGACGGGGGTCTGGTGGTCACCAACGACGATGGTGTGGCGGAGACAGTTTCCAAGCTGAGAAACCATGGAGCAAAACCAAAGTACTACCATGGCCTCGTCGGTGGCAATTTTCGCCTCGACCCGATTCAGGCGGTGGCGCTCAGGGTCAAACTGCCCTACCTGGAGCAGTGGAACCAGAAGCGTCGCACACTTGCTGAGTACTATGATGCTAGCCTCGCTGAGCTCTCGATCAAGGGACCGGTCTTGGCGTATGACAGGAGCTGCCATATCTATAACCAGTACGTTGTTGCGGTGCCCGAGCGACGCGATGAACTAGCTGCTTTCCTGGCAGAAGCCGGGATCAGCACGGCTATCTACTACCCAGTGCCCTTTCATCGGCAGGAGTGCTTCAAAGACCTCGCCCTGAACCCCGGTGACTTTCCCCACAGCGAGTATGCCTCCAGACATACGGTCGCCATTCCCATCTATCCCGACCTGGTTCCTGAAATGCAAGACTACGTCATTGAGAAGATACGTCAGTTCTATTCGAGTGAGTTCGACAGGAATTAGCGCCGGTTTCGGCCAGTGTAGAGCGTGTTCCCAAGAGGTGTGCATGAATCGAGCTGTATCCAAACGCTCGAAGGTGTAGAATCGTTCTAACGGCCACAAGTGCAGCCGCTTTCATGATCCGAAGGATGAGGCTGTTCGGATCAACCAAGCTTCCAAGCCGCGATTAGGATCGGAGGACACATGAAGGAGCGGAGTCTAGTGCGTGTTTTGGCCGGTGTCGGTGCTATAGCTCTTTGCGCAACCCTGTTGAGCGCCGCGGCTTTCTTGCTAGTGGTGAAGCCGTCGGACCTGAACGGATGGGTAGAGTCCAGTACTGGCGATGCGGATGTCGAGTTCGTCGCCGGGCCAGCAACGCCCCCATCGGGTGCAGGAAGCCTCGAGTTCCGGGTCGGAAGCACCAGTTTCTTCAGCGCGGCAGGAGCCAGACTGCGGTTGGGTCAGGGTTGGGACGGCATGAAGCTCAGCACTGTGGGGATTATCACCTATTCAACCTATGTCCAGTCGTGGAGGCACTGTCGTCGGTTTGGCTTCTTTGGCCACCGTCGAAGGGCGGTCTACGTTGCTCTGGACATCGACCATGATGAAGATGGGGTGGTGGACGACGTCATCTACTACCAGCCCGCCTTCAACGGGAGGATCCGGTGCAACACTTGGCAGGAGTGGAATGCGACCGTCGGTCTCTGGTACTCCCTCAACGATCCGGTGTTCGCTGCTCCAGGACGTCCATTAGCCCACTATGTTCTAGAGCATCCCCAGGCAGCCATTGTCCACGACGCGTCGGGCAGCGGCATCAGCTTGGCAGCAGGCCACGGATCAAGGAAGTGGCGGCACTTTTTGGGCAATGCCTATGACTTCAGCATCGGTTCAAACGAGATCTTTTGCTCGTGTCAGGAAGACCCCGCGGATTCGTCCTGTTTGCCGGAACCGGCCTGCTTGGCGGGTCCTTTTGGTACCTACGATTTCGAGACCGACTAGGGAGAATTCGGGTTGCAAGATACAGGTTGCCGGTTACAGATTGGATTTCCCAGGCGGCGATTTCAGTCCGGGACTCTTTAACCTGCAACCTGCAAACTTGTAACCTGTAACCTAATTCCCCAGGGCATCATCCCGCCTTTTTATCGAGGGCATGCTTGCTGACTTTGGCGGTGACCTGGATCAGGGCCTCCATCATCAGCAGTATGTCAACGCTGGTTGCCAGCCAATTCATCCCCCTATCCACCCAGGCACAGAGCTCCTCCACATTCGAGCCGGTGGAGATACCCACAGGAATTCCCGCTTGCTGGGCTCTCCCAATCACCTGCTTCATGGTTTCCACCACTTCAGGGTGGCCCGGTTGGCCGCGATGACCCATCGAGTTGGCTAGATCATTAGGTCCGAACGCAATGCTGGAAAGGCCCGGAACGGCAAGTATTTCGTCGATGTTGCGGACTGCATCGACATTCTCTATCTGAACGACCGTGAGGATGTTGTCGTTGGATTGTTGGCAGAACTCCTGTGCCCCGATCCTTCCATAGTCCGAAGGTCTGAGTGGGCCGAAGCCGCGAATCCCTTCGGGCGGATAGCGGCAGGCGGAGACGGCGAGGCGTACGTCCTCGGCAGTACGGATCATGGGAACGATGATTCCATCAGCCCCAATGTCCAGGACTTTCTTTATCGGGACCAGGTCGTTCCAGGGTACCCGGACGAGCGCGGTGCAATCACTGCCCTTGAGCGCCATCAGATGACACTTCACTGATTCAAGAGCCAGGGCCGTGTGCTCCAGATCGATCCAAAGAAAGTCAACCCTCGAGCCAAGTGCTTCGGCCACATGGGGATCGGAAAGCCCGATACAGGTTCCCAGGCAGACCTGACCCGTCTGGAGCTTCTCAGTGAATTTGTGAGCGTTGATCATCCAGACTCCTGGGATCCGATTCCCATCTTCTTCTTCAGCTGTGCCAGCGACTCACTTCCCTGAGCGGCGGAAGGAGCCAACGCTTTTTCGATCTGGTCGTCCAGATCGGAGGTATTGTCGGACATCTCCCCGTAGGCTTGGGCTAGCGATTCTTCCTCCATGACCTTGTCTTTCATGCGTTCCAGAGTGGCGATGGTACCCGAGGAATCCACACTGGAAAGTTGCTGGTTGATCTTGCGCATCGACGTGGCGGTCCTGGCACGGGCCCGGAGCGTCACCAGTTCATTGTCATAGCGGGTGATCGTCTGCTTCAATTTCTCTACCTTTGTCTGCAGCTGGTCGGCCATCTTTTGCTGCTGCTTGTGGTCTTCGAGCAGGGTGGCGGCCCGTCGAGCCGCATCCTCTTTCTTGGACAGGAGCTCGGTGGCCAGGCTTTCTGCTTCGTCCTGTGCTAGATCACCAGATTCCATTTTCTGGAGGAGTAACATGGCCTTCCGCTCGTGATCCTGGGCCGTCTTCTTCTGATCATCGGAATCTTTCTTTAGGCGAATTGCGATCGCCTTGACCTGGGCAAGACTCTGCATGGCACCATGCAGATCCTTCTTCAAGTCTCGAACTGCCTGCTCGGTTGTCTTGATCGGATCCTCCATCTGATCTATCAGGGAATGTGCCTGAGACTGGGCCGTTTTGAAGATTCTTTGAAAAACACCCATTGCGGTTACCTCCTAAAACAAGTTGATTTGATAGGTCCCTTCGGGTCCCTTGTAAAGTTCTGAAAGGTTCATCGAATTATCGGTGGCTGTAATCAATCAGCTCCGAGCCATTCTCGGCCAGAGCCAACGAAAGTGCATCGATGGAGCCCTCGAGTTCATTCTGATCCAGATTCGCCAGTTGCAAAGTGTCTCGAAAGAAGACGCGGCCTCCCTCTTCATCGAGGACGAAGGCGCCGTGGACCAGGGTGCGATTGATCTGGAGTAGTCTCTTGAAGAAATCCCCGGGTTCCTTGGGCGTCTCCATGATCAGCTGTTCCAGGATGACAATGGGGGCTTCGCAGTCGATGATCAGATTGGTAATGCCGTTTTCCTGATCTTCGACGACGACCAGCTCCTCGCCCTCATTCTCGCTAACGATGCTAAGGTCAAGGTTGAGCAGGTACTCCTTGACCAGATCTAGACTCTCGGACATGGTTTTCACCTCCTATTGGTGGAAAGCAGCAAACAGTAAGCACCAGTTGAACGCGCCCAATTGTGGTGCTTGCGATTCGAAATTGCTCTGGCGCGATTGAAACACTCCGGACATTCTTGTATTGCCGACTAGGAGGCCTGAGGCCTTCGAGCCGATACCACTATCAAATAATCGTCAGACGCGACGCGATGGTCGGCAGGTGGATTGGAGACGACCTCGCCCTCGCCCCCCTTCAGCACAGCCAGCACCGTGCTGTTGTGGACCTTTTTCATTTCGGTAAAGACGTCCATGAAGCTCTGTCCCGCCATCGGCCCGGGAACCGGGACCTTGAATAGGTTGTTACCAAAGCGGGAGCTCAATAGCTCCGAAACGACCTTGGATATTCCGTGCTCCATGGTGGCTCGAGAGATCAGTTTGCTAGAGAATTCGCTTCCAACGATGATCTCGTTGGCCTGGGCTCGCTCGCAGTGACGGACGTTGGTAGCATCAACCAGTTCCACGATGGTGTAGACCTCGGGATTCAGACTCTCGACCGTCAGTGTGGAAAGAACCACCTTTGCATCTCTTGCTCGTGGCTCCAGGCTGTCGTCACCCAGGATGATGGTGGATCTGGCCTTCGCCAGATTGGCTCGGTTCAGGGTTTCTTCGTTGAGGTCACCCTGGATGAAGTACAGATTGTCGTTATCGATAGGTTTGAGGTCGATCTCGGCGATTAGCACGATGGGGACTTCATGCCCCTGTTGATCGGCATGAAGCTCGTGAACGATCTCCTTGGCACGGTAGTTCCACTCACACAGGATGATGTGGTCGGTAAAATCGTAGGATTGCATGCCGCGATCTTCCTTCAGCTTTCTTTCTACGAGGACACTGGCGACGGTCGCACTGAAAATGCCCAATACACCGATACCACAGAACATGATCAGCATACCAATTAGGCGGCCTCCGAGGGTAGTCGGAGAGATGTCACCGTAGCCCACGGTGGTTAGCGTTACGACACTCCACCAGATGGCGCTGGAAAAGGAAGTATTGGGCTCGAAAATAGACATCCCGATTGCGCCCAGCAGAATCATCGAGGCCAGAATTAGAAACAGCCGGAGAAGGTTTTCACGGCGGAGAAGGACGTAGAGGTTTCGGAATCTAGCTCTCAGCCCTCCTGTCTTTTTTTGTTTGCCATCCATCTCGAAACTCTCTCCGCGCGCCGGTCTGGCCGCAAACCGGTAACTTGCGACCGTCAACCTGTAACCGAGGTCAGGCTACAGTAAACTGCCTTCTTGTCGGGCTAGTCAATAGAGATCCCAGGCCCCCTCTCGATAATAACGTTGAACCGCGAGGTCTAGTTCCTCGCTCACCGATATTTCCTCCAGCTGGTCCATGACGCCTTTGCCAAAGTTGAGCATGCTCAACATTGCTTCCTGATTCAGAAACCGGGTTGGTAACTCATCAAAGGTCAGTCTGGACAGCTTTCGCTTCAGCTGTGCCGCTTCGACACCGGGGGCCTTGATGCCCACGACCCAGCCCCACTCTCCCAGAGTAGGAATATGGTTGTGATAGGCAACTGCGACCAGTTCTGCCGCTCGGACACTCTTGAGAATGGAGAGGAACGCCGTCTTGCTGAAGAAGGGACTGGTTGCCTGCGTGACCAGTACCCCGCCGGGGCCCAGATGTCGAGCTGCAGTGCGGTAGAACTGCAGCGTATAGAGGCGAGCTAGATGGGCGCTCTTGGGGTCGGGAAGGTCAATGATGATGACACCGTAGTGGGAGTCGTCGTCTTTCAAGTAGGCATAGGCGTCGCGATTGATGATCTCAACTCGGCTGTCCTCAAGAACTCCTTGGTTGAGTTGTAGAAACATCGGATGGCTTCGCGCCAGAGCGGTAACGGCGGGATCGATGTCGACCAAGACTACTCGCTCTACCTCGGGATACTTGAGAACCTCGCGCACCGCCAATCCGTCTCCACCGCCTAGCACCAGAATCTGCTTGCGAGAGGCTGCAATTCCCATGGCAGGGTGCACCAGGGGTTCATGATAGCGCTCCTCGTCGTAGCTGCTGAATTGTTCATTCCCATCGAGGTAAAGCCAGAAATCGTCTTTCCACTGAGTGATCACGATTCGTTGGTAGGGAGTCTGATCCTGGTAGATGACGCGGTCCCGATACTTCTGCTGCTCGCCGTAGAGGATGATGGGCTGAGCCATAAAGGTCATCAGCACAAGCAGAATCGGGACGGTGACGAAACCGAGCGTCAAACCCCTACGAAACTTCAGCAGGCCTCGGAAGCGAACAAACAGTACGGAGGCCACCAGGAAATTGATGGCGCCCAGAGCAATGGGCGTATAGGTCAGTCCCAACTGAGGCAGTGCGAAGAAAGCGAACAAGAGACCTCCAACGAGGGCCCCATAGTAGTCCTTTTCCATGACCGAGCTGACATTGACGCGGAGTTCTTCGAAAAAGTTGTTGAGGCGCAGGGCCAAAGGTATCTCCAGACCGATCAACGCTCCAATGATGAAGGCTAGAGTGTAGATGACGGGTGCAATGTTCTGGATGTAGGCCGAGAGCAAGTAGGCCAGACAGACACTCACCGCGCAGAGCAGCGACAGTACGAATTCGATGAGTAGAAACGCGTCGAGCAGAGAGCTGCGAATATGCTTGCTGAGTCGACTCCCCAGGCCCATGGCGAACAACATCAGGGAGATCGTCAGCGTCCATTGGAGGACGGCGTTACCCAGAAGATAGGTTGCCAGGGTCGACATCACGTATTCGGCTACGATGCCGGCAACGCCCGTGGCAAAGATGCACGCCTTCAACGCCAATCTGAGATTGGAACGGGGGGGAGACTCCTCGATCTGACTTACGGCTGGATTCTCCTCGATCTGCATCCTCAACACGCGTCCGGTTCTGAGCGAGCACAGAAGGGGCCGGACCCAATTGGAGGCATGGGACTGAGATGTGGTGTCAGCACACGTCGGCAGCGCTAGCTATTAGCTAAGCAACCCAACCAAGCAGGAAGGAGGCTCCGACGTAGGAAAACGCCTCGACCGCCCCCGCGCCTACGTTCGGTTCCTCCTGATTTACCAACTCGTCGCTCAGTCGGTGGCCCGGCAGCAGAACCTTGTCCGTGATCCATCGAACAAGCGGAAGCAGCAGCAGCCCAAATAGAACAAAACTTCCAAATTCAAACAGATTGTAATTCCAGGATACGAAGTCACCTTCTATACCAATGCGGATGATGTTTCCTACAGCTATCAGGGCGCCCGAGAAGGCAACCCCCACCGCCACGTTGTCCTTTTCGATCTCCTCGTGGATGTCAAAGGGCGTGATGAGGTTGTAGATCATACCCGTCAGAATCAGAACTCCTTGACCAAGAAGCCAGAAGGCTGCTGCAGTCAATAAGTCTCCCCCCTCGCCTGAAATGGCGCCATAGACGATCAAGCCGACCGCGATATGATTTCCCGCCTCGATCACACCTGTTCCCACGTTCTGGTCGTCGATGATTTCCTTCTGATTGTCGAACTTGCGAAGGATGATCTTGTCGTTGAGGAAGGCTGATATGTTGAGCAGGACGACCGAAATCAGACCGTAGAAGAAGATGTCGAGAAGTCCTTCCAGTAATCCATGAGAAGGACCTTCCAGCACTCCACCAATGGCTATTACCAGTCCCAGATAGTATCCAACGATTGCCAGCGCCAGAGCCAGGTTGTCACGGACCAATAGCTCCTCCCTCAGAACGAATCTGGGATGGAGCTTGTCGTAGGTCCACTTGCCGACCAGAAAGACAGCGAACGCACACAACAGATAAACCAGGGCACTCGCTACTTGATCAATCGTCACTGGGACCTCCATTCGAGATTGACACGGAACACAACCCGGCTTGGTGTGACGCCTGACGGTCTTGCGTAAGCTATTTGCCGAAGCCTCCCGAGCGACCACGGACTCCGCTCATCCTGCTTCGATTGGCACGCTGTCGAACCCGGTCGGAGAACGAGGACCTACGAGCCGCCTCTCTTCGCACTCTGCGATTGAAGAATGATTTGTTGGTGTGCTTCGTAAGGCTGCCCTGGGTACCGTATTCGCCACCGCGTCCGAAGTAGGGAGCTCCCCGGCTGCGGCTCTGTCGGTAGGAATTCCAATCGTTGCGGTAGATGGGGCGGCTGAACATGCCGAACATGTGGCTCATGAACGCATACTTCCCGTAGAACTCCCAGAAGGAGTTGCCACTGTTGTCGGTACGCCAGTTTCCGTAGCGAGGATTTCCCACATGCTCATAGCCCGGAGGATACTTGGCGTCAGAAAGCCCACTCTTGGCTGACTTGGAAAAAAGCACCATCCCCAGGTTCTTCTGATACTTCTCGAATTCCGTCTGCGACACCCTGGACCAGTCGCTGGTCTGAGTGTCGTAGACCAGATCTTCGGACGCCCCCGATTTCTGACCGGAGACAATCTTGTACTGATGGTAGTACTCCTTGAAAAAGTTACCCTCCAGCCTCATGTCCTGGAGGATGACCGAGTATTCTGGGTACTGTGAGAGCTGCTGTTGCAGTCGCTCAAGGGGAGACCGCGACGAACAGGAAGCAAGCAGGAGAACGCCCAGCAACAGCATCGGACAAGGTTTTTTGTTCATATGTGAATCCTTCTGAGGGACAAGGCTCTTCTCACTCGCTCGTCCCTGGGAGAATGTCGGTGAACTGGTACTCCTCCACATACGTTCCACTAGTCAGTTCGAAGTCTGTTTCGCTCCACTGTTCGATCGTCAAGGTGTTTTCGTCGTCCTCGTCGACAAAGCCCCAATAGACAAACTCTTGTCGAGGTTCCTTTCCTCCGGGGCTCATATGACCGGCTCCTGATTCGTCGAGATAGTACACTTTTTCTTTGAGCACAACCTGATCGGGCGGGTCATCGTGCTGGATGATGTAGTCGCGAATCCCACCTGAGAGAGAGCCAATGGGAATCTTTCTTCCCAGGACCCATTCGACTTCGTCGTCATCCGATCGCTCCAGATAGCACTTCTTTCGACCCGAAGTCAGCTCCCACTCATCGCTGGAGTCGCCGTCTCCATAGTCGTAGAGATTATAGGCCGTCACCTCCCAGGTCTTGAGATCGTAGTCCACGAAGTAACCGACCTTTAACTTGGAAAGGACCAGATCATGGAGAGGGTCAATCTCCGGACTTTCCTTCTTTTGACGGAAAAGGTCTCTCAAACCCATGACAAATCTTTACGCTTGGAACGGCTCCCTTGAGAAATTCATCCCTCCATCCGTGGCCTCGTCAAGCATTATCTTAAATCCTTCAGACAAAGACAAATCGAGCCGCCAGGATCAGGTCGGCGTAATCAGGCCAGTCTGCCTTACCCCATCAGCGAATCGCCACAGGGTTACCAGGCGATCCCGCGAACCCTTTGAGCTTCAGGGGCGCAAAGAAGAACGCGAATTCGTACACCCGGTCTCTGGCCAGAGCCGAAGTGTCGAGGTTTTCGAGGTTGTAGATGCCATTCAGTGGAATGAGAATCTGATGTACTGGAAATGCTAAATCGGGATTCGGATTTGGTATTACCTCGGTAGCCCAGCTATCACTCCCCACCATGCAGATTTCCTGGCTGACCAGAAAGTTGGCCGCCTCCACTCCGATCCCCGGCTCGCCGCTGTTGAAAAGGTCATTGTCCACTTTCCAAAGAGTTCCCCAACCCGTGTGGATCAAGACTGCATCCCCTTTGTGGATCTCTACTTTCTCCCGCTCCAGGGCATCACGCAGGTCCTGGGCAGTGATCTCGTACTCCTTATCGAGACGAGTGGTCCCTTTCAGCCCAGCGATATCGAGCAACACGCCTCGGGTCAAAAAGGCCCCTGCGTTTTCGATGCCGAGTTTGGTTAAACCCTTGGCAGTATGGAACTCACGGCGATCGTAGCCGTTGTAGAAGATATCGCCGATGCCGACGTGACCCATTCCGTCAAACTGGGTCCCGACTTGCCCGATCTCGGCGATAAGCAGTGCCTCCGTGCTCCTGATCTGGTTCTTTCCTGCTGGCGCATCCGGAACCGGCATCATGACCGAATAGTGGCGGTGGGATACCAGCGGCATCGACTCCTCGTAGACCCTGCCCAGTTGGTAGACCTGGCCGTTCTTAACCAAGCTAACTGCTTCCAGAACCTTCTCCGGAGTGAGAAGGTTCGCCGCGCCGCGCTGATCCTCTGCACCCCACTTGGAAGAGCCACGTTGAGGTGGATCCGGAGATTGCTGCGCAGACGCCATCCCAATCCACGGAAGAATGAGCAATAAGAGTCGTTTTACCGATTTGTCCATCGTTGTCTCCCTTTGTTGTTGGTGAGTGTCGTAGATCGTAACTCGACCGAACCGAGAATTCTAGCAGGCCAGTCCCGGCCTCAGCCACGCTGGAGCATTCAGGGACTGACTTCGAGTGGGGTTGGCAGACATCGCGCTGGTGTCCGGCTCTCTCCTCGGAATTTGGGCTCATATTGCTGACGAGTCAAGTCGTTCGCGGCTCTGCCGGACTTGGCTTCGAAGTGCCGGCAGTCTATCCGTGCACTACAACATCTCTTTCCGGGACTGTTCACTGCTCACTGCACTACTGCTTACTATTCAAGTTTCAAAACTAGTTGATGCCCCGGCCCTTGGTATTTGTGTGGAATCTGGCTATCCTCGCATCGACTCGGCGAGTGCAGATCGATTTCTTGCTACCAATTGCTGTAGACGACGGGAGGCATTCTAGATGAGAGAAACCAACCTTGATCAGAAGGAAAAGTGGCTGTTTTGGGCCTGTTTTATCTCTCTGATTGCCACCGCGTTCGGATTCATCGTTCGGACACAGGTCATCGATATCTGGGGCGAGCAATTCAATCTGACCGAGACGCAGAAGGGGGAGATCTTCGGTGTTGGTCTGTGGCCGTTTGCCATCAGCATTGTCCTGTTCAGTCTGGTCGTAGATCGTGTGGGCTACTCCAAGGCGATGCTCTTCGCCTTCGTTTGTCATGTCTCTTCGGCCATTGTCACAATCATGGCGGAGGGGTACTGGGGAGTCTATATCGGCACCTTCATCGTCGCTCTCGGCAATGGGACCGTGGAGGCGGTGATCAATCCGGTGGTGGCAACGATCTTTCCCCGGGACAAGACCAAGTGGTTGAACATCCTTCACGCGGGTTGGCCCGGCGGGCTGGTGTTGGGGGGCCTGATTGGACTCTTGCTTGGGCCCGCTGTGGACTGGCGCTGGAAGGTAGCCTTGATTTTTCTGCCGACGCTGGTCTATGGAGTCATGATGATTCGGGCTCAGTTCCCGATACAGGAGCGGGTGGCGGCCGGTGTTTCCTATAAAGCGATGCTACAGGAAGCGGGAATCCTGGGATGCGTCTTGGTGGTTGGGTTGATTCTGCTGGAAGTGGGTCGAGTGGCCGATCTGTCGGGCGGCGTTCTATGGCTGATGGGTGGGGCCCTGGTGCTTGCCTACGGCCTCTACACCCGATCCTGGGGCCGCCCCATGTTTCTGTTCTTGCTGCTGGTGATGATCCCGTTGGCAACGACCGAGCTGGGCACGGACAGTTGGATTACCTCCCTGTTGACCCCTGAGATGGAGCGTCTCGGTCTGCAGGCAGGCTGGGTTCTGGTCTACACCTCGCTTATCATGATGGTGCTTCGCTTCTTTGCCGGTCCGATCGTGCACAGAATCTCTCCCCTGGGGCTATTGGCCGTCAGCAGCTTGATTGCAGCGGTTGGACTGATTGCCCTTTCCAAATCGACCGGTTTTACGGTCTTGTTGGCCGCGACCCTCTACGGTTTTGGGAAGACGTTCTTCTGGCCGACCATGCTGGGGGTAGTATCGGAGCAGTTCCCCAAGGGTGGTGCGCTGACTCTGAATACGATCGGGGCGGTCGGCATGCTTGGCGTTGGCGTCGTCGGCGCTGCCCTTTTGGGCAATGTCCAGGACCGCGAGGTCGAGCAGCAGCTAATGGCGAAGGATCCGTCGCTGCACGAAAGAGTGGCCGGCGAAGAAAAGCTCAGTGTTTTCGGTTCCTATCGGACCATCGATTCCCAGAAGATGCAGCAGGCTACCGGCTCCGAAAAGCAGGTAATCACGGGATTGCAAGAGGGAGCCAAACGAGGGGCACTCTCCAGCGTTGCAATCTTGCCGATTGTCATGCTCGTCTGCTACCTGATCCTCATCTTCTACTTCAGATCGCGTGGGGGTTACAAGGCGGAGACCCTGGGTCCAGGGACAGGCTGAGGCCCGATCAATTGAGTAGCAACACCTTGGCGCCGCGAACACCACCACCTCTGAGATCCATCAGCGCCTGGTTTGCCTTTTCCAACGGATAGACCTCGGTTTCGGGTCGGATCGGTATCTCGGCAGCAAGCGGTAGAAACTCAGCGATATCCCGGTGAGTGATGTTGGCAACGGATTTGATTTCCTTCTCCAGCCAGAGGTGTTCCTGATAGTTCAGGTTCAACAGGTAGTTCTTATCGACTTCCTCTTTTCGGATGGCGTTGATGACGAGCCTTCCGCCGGGGCGCAAGTTGGCGAGTGCTTCCACTATCGGTTTCCAGACCGGGGTGGTGTCGATAATGGCATCGAGCCCTTCTGGAGCTCGGTCAGCTGTGTCTCCTGCCCAAACGGCTCCGAGTTCGACTGCAAAGGCCCTTTCCGCCGGATTCCTGGCAAAAACGTAAACCTCGATTCCTGGAAAAAGATGTCGCGCCAGCTGTAGTACCAGGTGTGCCGAGGCTCCGAAGCCCGTGAGGCCCAGTCGGTTGCCGGCGGCCACGCCTGAGAGCCTGAGCGCCCGATACCCGATCGAGCCCGCGCACAGCAGCGGTGCTGCCTCTGCGTCGCTGAATACATCGGGGATCGGGTGCACGTAGTCTTGAGGAGCGGTCATATATTCGGCGTAACCGCCGTTGACGTCTCTTCCGGTCGCTCTAAACTCAGGGCTGATATTCTCGCCGGGGCCACCGCAGGAAGAGTGGATCCACCCGACCCCGACTCGGTCCCCCTCTTCCAGCTTCTGGCTCGACCCTGTGCCACGGCGCTCGACCAGACCCACGACCTCGTGGCCCAGGACCACAGGCAGTCTCGGAGGGGGCGCTCTGCCCTCGATTTCGTCAAGCTCGGTGTGGCAAACCCCGCACGCCAGGACTCGTATGAGCACTTCATCCCGTCCAGGTTCCGGAACCGGAAGCTCGACTCGCTTCAGAGGAGTGTCCACGTCGTCCAGGGAGACGATCTCTGGTAGTACCATCGCCTTCATGAATCACGGTCCCTGGGTCCGATGCTCATTAGTCTGAAACAAATCGGCCACGCTTTCATCTGAATCAGAGTACGTACGTTCCATGCTCTGTTCCCTTACTTGGTGAGCCCGTCGTTGGGCGGGCTCACCGCACGCACCCGAATCCTCTAGCGATCCTTACTTGTCGTCCCCCGGTGCGAATGGTTCCGGTAGGGTTCCGGTTACTCTATTTGCAAATCGATTGCGCGGTCGATGGCTTGGCGACAGACTCTGCAGAATCCCTTTTCGCTACGGGAAAACATGATGCAGGAAATCTCAGGTCTGAAGAGCCCCTTCGCCTTGTAGCTTGCGCCTTCGAACGCTCCCACCGCGGTTGAGTATTCTTGAGTCGACAGCATCTGCGTGAAATGGGTCCGCTGCTCCTGAAATAGTTGTTCCAGGGTTTCCTCCGACGCGCTTTCCGCCCGCAACTTACGGCGTTTTTCTTCGAAGGAGCGGGAAGCCGCTTCGAACTTCTCTTTTTCCCAGGGAGTCGGAATCGGAGTCCCCTCCTGAACCAGCTCCAACCACTTCAGGCTTCCAGGATCAAGCAGCGATGTGATATTTGGCTCCCACGGTTCGATCTCGGCAGGAATGAAGTCTTCGTAGGCCACGTCTGACGTGTAGTACTCGTCAGCTAGCGCCGCGAAACTATGTCCTAGCTCATGGACGAATAAGTAGGAGCTGAAGTCTGAGCTCGCTGCGGCCGTAGCATAGAGTCGGTAGATACCACCGCCACCGTATTGTTGATCGTTGACCAGAATGACTAGGAAATCATAGGGTGCGGACGCGGCGATGTCCCGCCACTTCCGGTCTTCGAGGCTCAAGATGTAGCGCTCCGAGTCGAGAGAGTTGTAACTCGTACCCAGGGGGGAGTTGTGGAAGACCTCCGCTCGCGGTCTCGAGATCCCCGAAGTAGCCGATGGAACGAAGATGGCTCTTATGGTGAAGTCGTCCCGGCGAGAGTCGAAAGGCTCGACCGAGAACAGTTCCTTCATGAAGCGTTTCGCATCCCGCTCAAACTCACGTTTTTCCTTGAGGGTGTACCCGTCCCCCAGCAGCAGCAGATCCACCTGCTTCGAGGGAGGGCCGTTTTCCGTCAACAGCAGGATGTTGTGGGAGCCTGTCGCTGGTCGAGCGACAAAGCGGGAGGTGGGGTCGATTCGGGTCGACCAGATTTCCTGGAAAGTCTGATCCGGTCCCCGCTTCCTGAGCCGGATCTGAACCGGACGCCTGGGTTCAGGGAAACGCATTCCCTCAGGCAGTGTTTTGATGATCCCGCGTTTGGCTTCGGCAGTCGTTTCCCATTCGCCATAAATGCTAGAAAATCCCTGCGAATAAATTGTCCGATTCGTGTCTAGGTCGACAACCTCGAAGAAGTATTTCCCCAGGTTCGACTGGTCAATCAGACTCGTCCGACTGCCCGGCCAGGGCCCCTCTATAAGCGTTCGATCCAGGCTGATGTATTCCTGGGATGCATCTCCTGTGTGGTAGAAGTCCAAACGCATTGTGTCACCGGTGAAATCGTGGTCGAACTGCTGGGAGATGCCGGTCGAGGTCAGGGTCAGGAAGAGAGTCGTAAGAGCCCATATCCTGGTCTTCATGTGTCGCCAATATACCTCAAGCCGCAGCGAGCAGCTTCGACAATACGTCAGCGCGCCTCCGCGTCGTCGCTTGGCGCCCTCGACGCCGTCTCGCTCACCACAACCCTCATCTGCAAACGTTACCGTATTTATGTGCCAGTGTACTAAGCCTGAGAAAGCTGGTGACCGATATGCAGTAGGAGACCAGAAACTGCTGGGAGCAAGATCTGAACCGGTCAGCAGAGGAGAGAATGGACCTTTTCCGACCAAACGTGCTGGAAGAAGCAGTCGAGAGATCGGAGAAACGCTGGACTACTTTGTTGGAAACCACTTCCGACAGCGCATTCAGTCTGGCTCAGGACGGGATCATTCAGTTCGTCCATTCTGACAAGACGGACTGGATTCCTGCAGTCAAGGTGCGCTCGAATCTCTACGATCATCTCTTGCCCGAAGATCACCAGATTTTTTCGAACTGCCTCGAGCGCGTCTTTCAGATCGGTGGCCCCAGGGGTTGCGAGGTGCGGATTCGCTGCTCAGGTGGGGGTGTCAGGCACTGGTCATTCCGTCTTGGACTCATAGGAGAGTCGCCGGCAGCCTTCGAAGCACTGGTCCTTGGCCGTGAGATCATCAAGTCCGAAAAAGGGTTGGGGCAACAGAGCTTGGAGCAGAGGATGGAATCTCTGGGCAGGTTCGCTCGTTCCATCGTCCATGACTTCAACAACTTTCTGACCGTTAGCTCAATCCACAGTCAGCTTTTGCTCAAGCGCATCGGAGAGCTCGATCCGCTTCGCAAGGATGTGGAGAAGATCAAAAAGGCGGGGGATGAGGCAAGCCGGCTCACGGGGCAGCTCGCGCTTGTGAACACCAACAGCGGGCCGCGGCCCAGGAGCGTCGACCTGAACCCTCTGGTCACTGGTCGTGAAGGGACACTTCGAGATCTTCTTGGCAGCGACATCCAGCTGGAAATGAACCTGGCTCCAAACGTCGGACAAGTATCGATAGATCCTGGAGATTTCGAACAGGTTCTGATGGGTCTAGCACTTAACGCTCGGGAAGCCATGCCTCAAGGTGGCCGAATTCTTGTTGAGACCGGGATCGCCGGCGAGATCAGCGAGATCGCAGCTGCAGACATGGAGCCGCGGCAAGTCGAGCTGACCGTCAGTGACAACGGCTGTGGGATGGACGAGGAGACGCTGGAGCTCTTGTTCGAACCCCTCTTTACGACCAAGGGTAAGGGAAAGGGAAGCGGGTTGGGCCTGTCTGTTGCCTACGGTATCGTCAAGCGCAGCGGCGGACGAATCGCAGTGCAAAGCCGGATCGGCGAAGGCAGCACATTCAAAATATACTTGCCCCAGGTTTGCTCTACCTCGCCAGTCGATGGTGAACCGAAGCCATCTCGAGTGTTCTTCTCACCGTCTTCCTCAGGTGTCCGTGTTCCCTACTCCCGATGATGATCGGGCCGGAAATCGCTATCGGGACAATCGGGAGGAGGACAGCACTGCTATCAGAGATAAAGGATCGACTCGAGCCTTCCGCAGCCGAACCGACCAATGAAGGTGTGGACCCGTGACCCGTCCCGTGGCCCCGACGCTGCCGATCACCGTCCCTTTCGAAACCACGTCGTCCTGACAGACCTTGAAATCCTGCAAGTGAGCGAAGTAGGAGTAGAGACCCTGACCATGATCGAGGATGATCGTGTTGCCGGAGTAGTAGAGATCAGCCGCCAAGACCACTTTACCGAAGTTCGGGGCCTTCACGGGAGTGCCCTTGGCAGCCTGAAAGTCGGTTCCGGAATGAGGACTTCGAGGCTGTCCGTTAAGAATGCTACGCTTGCCGAAGCTGCTGGTTGGAGCCCCCTCAGTGGGTCGGTCGAACGGTCCCTCCCACCGCCGCTCCGGTGCGAAGTCGCCGAACAGGGCTGAGATTCTGCGAGACTCCTTCCGAATCCGGTCGAGGGACTCTTCAGGAGGGTTTACGAAGCGCTTCGGTAGAGTCAGGCGACGGGTGGGGAAGTCTTTCTTCTCTACGAGCAGAACATATTCCGTTTTTCCGATTACACGACCTTGCTGAAAAGCTTTCAACTGAAGGATGTTCTCACCCGGACTGACCTCCAGATCAAGGCCGACCAAGCCCCACCAGTGACCTGAAGCTACACTCTCGAATGGCACCTCACGATCGAAGATTGTGCCGACTATCCGATCGACCCGCTGACTTGCCTGGACCTCGACAAGCACGACCTCCCCGGGCTGCAGCGAGCGGGCGCTATGGGAAACTTGAAGCTCTTTCCCACCTGCTGAACCCGCCGTCCCTTCAGGCTTGGCTTGGAGCGGGGCGCCTATCAAGGCTAGAGTAAAGATGAACTGAAGAGCCTGCCGTGCCGGCAAGCGGCTGCAAACGTCTACGATAACCAACATAATCGGGCTCGCTTCTCAGAGTACCACGGAGACAAGGATCGAAAAAAACCGCGCGGATTGGCCCACTCGCCCCTTTTGACTTTCCGGCGTGGGAGAACTACGATTGTCGCCATCTCACCGACCTCGGTTCGGCCGGCTCTTTCAGGCAGTTGGAACGGTATGGGACAAGCGCTCAACGACTATCTCGGGCTGGTCAGAAGACCGGAGGATGAATGGGACCTTTTCGAGATCGCTCTCCAGCTCTGTCGAGTCAAGAGCTCGAATCTCGACTCGGACTCCTACACAGAACGAGTGTCAGAGCTGTGTCGCCGGGTCGAGGATCGACTGGCTGGGAACAGCGAACCCTTCGAGATCATCAATTGCCTCAACGGGGTTCTTTTTGAGGAGGAAGGATTTCAGGGGAACACTCAAGACTATTACAACGCCAACAACAGCTACCTGACTTTCGTTTTGGATCGGAAAAAGGGCATCCCGATCTCGCTAGCCATCCTCTACCGCAAAGTCGCAATACATTTCGGGTTGAGGCTTCGGTGCGTCGCCATGCCCGGCCATTTCTTGCTGAAGTACTCAGCACCTTTCCACCAACTTTTTATTGATCCCTTTCATCGAGGCGAAATTCTTCTGGAACAAGAGTGCGAGCAGAGATTTCACGAGGTTTACGGGGGACAAGTAGAGTTCGAACGGGACTATCTGGACCAAACCTCGAACCGGGCTGTCGTATTGAGGATGCTAATGAACCTCAAACAAGCCTACCGCCGTTCGGGAAACAATCCGTTACTTCTGGAGATTCTGGATCGACGTCTCCCCTTGCTGGAGGAAGCATTGCCCGAGATCCTGGAAAGAGGTTTGGTGAGACTGGACCTAGAGCAGTATTCAGGAGCCCTTGAAGATCTCGAATTCTTCGTGGAAAACAGCCAGGACGCAAAGGTGACAAAGCTGATCGAGGAGCGGCTTCCCCGGGTGCGCCTTTTGGCCCTAAGGAACTAGGGGAATGTCCGAGTAGTAGCCGGACAGGCTCCCGAGTCGCGCTAATCAGGCTGAACCGAATCGAGGAATCCGAGAAATGACTCTTCCCACTTCTCTATGGTGCTTTTCTGCCCGGTCAACTTGAAAAACCAGGGGCCCGATGAGGTTTCCACGATAGCCGCCAACATGCGGTGATTGGGTTTCGGACTCCCGCGCTGCATCATGGGACCACCGGAAGGGCTATAGGTACCCTCAACGTCGAGTATGGTCAGTGGGAGCCTTCCTGACTCCCTCTTGGAGATCTTTGCGTTATCGGCAGCGGCCGAACCATCTTCTTTGCTGAACTGACCCACCCAGCGGTCCATGTTGGCTTGCACTGAGCCTCCCTGACCAGGAAAGTGGAATACAATCAGTTCAGCATCTTCGGCGTCTCCGGCTGCTCGGGGCAGTCGGTACTGAGCCCTACGCATGGGAGAGGAGGGTGATTCCTCTATCCATTCCGAAGGAGCGGCAAAGGTAAGATTCCCGAGACTGGCCCGGGGGTTCGAATTCGATGCCGGAATCTCTTGCTCTTGTTGGGGCTCTTCTGTGCCCTTAGAACAGGCGATTGCCCAGCTCAGAATCAGGACAGCAAGCAGGGAATAGCTTTTGGTTCGTCCGTTAGTCATTTCTTTTGCCTCTCTTAGTACACTGGAACACGTGTACTAAGCCGGAAATCTCCTCAGTCGGGGATGGGAGTTCGTCCCGCGAATCCTGCGTCAATCTCATGCCAGAAGCCGATGTCGTCTTCGCCGTATTTCCAACACAAATAGACTTCATGACCGTTCTTGAGATGCGGGAAGTCCACTAGACCCTCCTCGATGCTCTTCACCACACACCCACTCTCCTGGATCTTGACCAGGTAGTTCTGAAGCCGAATCAGGTCTGTGAGGTATGCCGTTCCCTCAGGTCCACCCTGGTTCATCTGTGCGTTTTCGGCAAGCCCTGCAACTGCTTCGCGGTAGCGGTCCAGGCTGCTGGCCAAAGACCTCGCTTTGCCTATCCAATCGTTGATTGAGGGAAGAAGCTTTCTTGCCTCCTCCAGCGTAAAGAACCGCTTTTCCACGACGTGCAATATTATATCCGTCCTCAAACCGGTTGGATATAGATGGCGTGTCGCCAAAAGAGAGCTGATGCCGAATCGGTTATACTCAGGCAAAGCGAAATCCGGGAGAGTGGGGAGGCCCGGGTTGATCGTTTATTGAGTCCGAGAATGGAAGAAAAGCGATGAAATGCATTCTCTGCGGTAAGAGGAAAGGGAAGCGATTCTGTCCTGCGAAACAGAGAGAAATCTGCGCTCAGTGCTGCGGCGAGAAGCGAGTCGTAGAAGTGGCCTGTCCCTCAGACTGCGCTTATCTCACGTCGGGGCAAACCTATCAATCAGTCAAGAAATACATCAATCAGCTGCAACATCAGGGTGATCCCGTTCGCCAGAGAAGGTTGTACGACAGTCTGCAGCGCTTCAAGCCGCTCATCGAAGAATTGGAAAAGCAGATCATCGCCTACGGTGAAGACCTCACGTCATTTCAGGACCAGCATGTGGTGGAGGCGGTAGCTCTCCTGAGGGAGACCTACGAGACCGAGCGCAAGGGGATCATCTACCAACACGAATCTGCGAATCCGATCGTACAGGCGTTGTCGCGGTCTCTGCATGAGGGACTCGAGCGGCTGCGCAAGGATCCCGAATGGAGCGCGCCGATTCCCGAGATAAGACCAGGTGGGCACAAGCTACGTCATTATCGAGGCATCCTGATGGCGGTTAGACGAAAAAGGGGCGTGAAGCCGAAACTTGTCTCGAGCGAATCAGATCAAGGACTTCTCTGTGTTCCGTTGCGCGATCTTGAAGATACTGGGCTTGGTCTCAAACTGGTCACAACGGACAAGAAGGTCTGGACGCCACGTCCGCTCGACATTGGCTTCTGTGGAATGCTGATCGAGTTCGATTCGGGCAAGGTGCCTCGGTTGGCATTCGGCTCTGCTGTCGAGCTTCGTTTGCGTTGCGGGACGACTAACGTCAAGCTCGCTGGGGAGGTCCGTCGAAGTCAGGGGCGTCGCTACCGGCTATCCTTCCCTGAGTCGCTCGTGGGAGAAGGTCCGGTCAACCCTCCAGCTGCCCTGCGCAAGATTGTCAGAGCTCTCGAGACCCTGTGGCTGCAGTCCAGATCGACGATTGCTTCGGTATAGGCTTGAAGATCTCAACCAGGTCTGAATGTTCACCTGTATATTCGCTGTCATTGGTCTCCTTCTCTCCTCAAGTGTTCCAGCAGTGAACTCTTCTGAGCCTCGACTAGAGGTCGTGCGAAGGGTTGTCGTGTGTCCCAGAGGGCATGCGCCCAAGGTAACCCGGGTGGCCCCCAAACACCTCCTGCTAGGAGCCCGGACGGGGTTCGCCAGAGCCAACAGCGTCTCGCTAGTAGAATCCCTCGACAATGGACTGACTTGGAGTGAACCTCGCTCGGTGTTTGATTCCCCCTATAACGACCGGATTCAAATGCTTGGGACGTTACCTGCGGGTGATGTTCTGCTTGGTTTCGTGCGGAAAGACCTGAAGGACGAAACTGCTCGCGCCTACTTGATGTGGTCGCAGGACAAAGGTCAGAGCTGGAGCCAGCCCACCCTTCTAGATCCTGCACCCTATGAGTGGCTCTTCCCCTAAGGGGTATCCTGTCGAATCCTCGAGCGGAGCTCTGGTCATGACATACACCGTGCGTCACCCGCCTTTTGGTATAGCTGTGTTGGTCAGCAATGATGAGGGACAGACGTGGAGTGAGCCAATGGCTCTGATCTCGGATGCGCCGACCGCAGATGTGGGTCTGAGCCAAACCCTCGAACTCGAACCGCATCGCTTCCTGACCTTCTACTACCAGGACGACCAAGCTACTACCAGGACGACCAAGCCTCGGAGAATCGGAAGGCAGAGATTATTGGGGTCTTCTGGGATCTTAAGTTAGGTGTCGCTGACCTGCTGGTATGGGACACCCTCCGAGACCGCGCTGAGACTCGCTCGCTATGACGGTCGTAGGTCGGAATGAGCGTGGCCGTTGACCGGCAGATGTGGTGATTCCTGAGAGTGGGAATCTGAGAATTCGGTTTCTAGAGTCTTCAGGCTCGAAGAATCTGAGGCCGAGAAAGCCACTGTTTTGTTCTTGCCTGAGCTCTTGGCCTGGTAGAGGGCCTGGTCGGCTGCCCGCAGAAGCTCTGTGGCCGTGTCGAATGGCCTCTCCGGCGATTGGGTGGCGTATCCCAGGGAAACAGTCACGCGAAGGGGCTTTCCCGATGTAAGACCGCGGCTTTCCGTGGCGACGGCCTGGCGTATTCGTTCACTGATCACCCCCGTACCTTCTTCGTCCGTATTGGGAAGAAGAAGTACGAGTTCTTCTCCGCCAAAGCGAGTCAACGTGTCCATCTTGCGTGTCTGATCCGAAACCGTCTTTGCCACTCCTGCCAAGATCGAGTCTCCCACCTGATGGCCGTACTCGTCGTTGAATTTCTTGAAGTTGTCGATATCACAAAACACGAGGCTCATGGGAATGCCGCGTTCCTTCGCCCACTCGAATTCTTTCTCCAGGATCCGGTCCAGGTGGGCACGATTGTAGAGCCCTGTCAAAGCATCCCGCTCTGCTAGCTCCTTCAACTGTTGGTTCCGGCTGGCCAGTCCCTCAGCCTTGACACTGGCCTCGTAGGCATATCGAACGGTTTCCATGCTCAAGGTCGCCAACGCCTGATTTGCCTGGTCCAGGATGTTCTTGGTCGCTTCCGGGCTGCCCAGGTTGATCTCGAAGACATTCGAGACCTCTTGTTGAGTCTCGGCGATCCTCGCCAGGTTGGTTTGGAAATCCTCGCCGCTCATTTGCGTGAACTCAGAGAGGGCATCCTTGGCCCGATTGGTCGCACCTGCCGTGTCCTCGCTGACGAAGATGTCGGCTATGAGCGCAGAAAGGGACACGAATTTGATGAATTTGCGCGACTCTTCAGGGGCCTCGGTCGGCTCCGGATCATGACTGAAGCGCAGAGCGAGGTCAAAGATTTCGGGAAGGTGCCACTGCCGAGCCAACCAGCTGCTCACTTCACCGTGGTCACATTCGAACGCCTCCCTTTCGAGCTGAAGCAGCGTTTCATGGCAACCCTGTGAGTCGTTGACCAGCTTTGGGTAGCTTTCCGGAAAGGCTTCTCGCAGAGCCAGCATCCCCACGTCCTGCAGAAGACTGACAAGAAACAGCTCCTCCTTCTGCGGCATTGTTGCCCACTCGCCCAGGGCGCGTGAGGCCACTCCGCAAGTGAGGGAGCGGCGCCAGTAGTTGGGTAGCTCACTTCCTTCGGCGTCGTCTCGTCGCAGTCCTTGGACCAGTGAAAAGCTCAACGCGAGCGTACGTACTGAGTTGGCTCCCAGAAGCGAGAGCGCGTGGCTGATCGTATGAACCTCGCGCCGAAGTCCGTAGAAAGGCGAGTTCACCAGTTTCAGGACGTGGACGGTTAGTGCCGGATCCTGGCTGATGACTTCCGTCATTCTGATGAGGTCCGGATGCTCGCCTTCACAAAGGTGGAGGATTTGCACCGCCACCCCAGGAAGGCTGGGAAGTGTCTCACAATTCTTCAATCGCTCTTGTACAAATGGATTCATCGAATTTTCCTTCGCCCTGTTGCTTCACCCCTGGAGGAAGACTACTCCATTCAAAATCTATATCGGCAGGCCATGTCCCTCGGATGAGTCCCAATTTGCGTAACCCGTGTCGTAGCGGGGGCTCTCCAAGCCGCCGTGCGTCGGGCCCAAGAATCTCGGCAAGAGGACTTCGGCCTGAAGACCAAAGCCACGCTTAAGAAAGAGGTTTCATCCGAACTCGCCGATCCTATTGATTCCTCCTATCAGTTTGACCACCATTGATCAGCAATATGCCCGAACAGCCTGCCAACCTGATCTTGGCTAGTCAGTCACCGCGTCGACGATGGTTGTTAGCCCAGGCCGGATATGAGTTTGAAGTCATTTTTCCCGCCGAAAGTGCTGAGGCAGGGGGCCGTGATCAGGAGACAACCGAGGAACTCGTTGTGCAGCTGGCCCATCAAAAGGCCGCCGACGTAGCCTGTCGGGTCGAGGAAGGAATTGTTCTAGGCTGCGATACGCTTGTCGAATGCCAAGGCCGCATCCTGGGAAAACCGAATGATCGTCAGCATGCTTCTGAGATGCTCCGGCTCTTGCGTGGCCGGACACACCACGTCTTCACTGGTCTCTGCCTGTGGAGGCACCCGGGTGATACTGCGCTCGTCAAAGCAGATGTCACGGAGCTTCGCATGGAGACTATCTCCGACGATTGCCTTGAGACCTACCTTGACACGAATGCCTGGATGGGCAAAGCCGGCGCCTTCGGTTTCCAGGATCGGCTGGACTGGATCCAGATCGTCGTTGGCAGCGAGTCCAATGTAGTGGGCCTACCGATGGACCTGCTGGTCCGGATGATGGAGGAGCTGGATGCTCTGTAGCCCGGAGTGGAATGTATTCACCTGAATCGCTAGTGTCTGAGCGGCCATGCAGGAAGGGCGGGAGCCCGCGAACTACGGAATGACAGACGGTTTATCACTCCAGTGAGTATCCGTCGCATATCGTATTACCGTCAACTTCCGATTCTCCATGATTCCCTCGCCGTCGAAGTTTCACCTTAGCCCCGCCACCGGCTGCGCCGACGGTGCGGCAGAAACCCGGTCGCCGGATCGGAACCCGACCCGCTCGTGAACGACATAGGCCGCCGATTCTGGGCTTTTCAATCGCCGAAACCGGTCGAGGTCCCCGAAGTGCGTGGCCCGGATCGCGTAAAGAATCCCATCGACGCTTTCTTGCTGCGGAAGCTGGAGCAGGAGGGGCTTGGGTTCTCGCCCCAGGCCGCGAGGTTGACCCTCATCCGGCGGGTGTATTTCGATCTGACCGGTTTGCCGCCCGAACCCGAGGAGGTCAAGGAGCTCCTAGCCGATAAGGACCCCGGCTACTATGAAAAGCTGGTCGACCGGCTACTCGAATCTCCTCGCTATGGAGAGCGGTGGGGAAGGCATTGGCTGGATATCGTGGGTTACGCCGACTCGGAAGGCGGCAAGCTGAGCGCCGATGTACCTCGGCCCCACGCCTATCGCTACCGCGACTATGTGATCCGCTCGTTCAACGCCGAGTATCGCGAGTACGCCCAATCCGGGAATAAGCGGATCAAGCTCCTGGAAATCAATCGAATCCCCGAGCCCAAGATTCGGGCCCTGTGGGATCGTGGTGTGCCCCCACCAGCCTACATGCTGCCGCGCGGAGAATTTCCGTGCCCTGGCCAAGCAGAGCCACACACCCTCGAGATCCTTGAGCAGTGCCGCTACGGGAAGGCATCTATGGATGTAAGGGCTCGTGCGAAAATAACTTCACATTCTGGCATCTCAGCTTCACACTATCTTCGGCCGCTCCTCAATCGCGAAATCCTCAACGTAGGCCTGGCTACGCCTGCGGTTTCGCTCGATCGTTCGCGACCAAATCTAGTGTAAATCTGAGCAAGTGCCACTCCCTCGTCTTTTGCGGACTGGACCTCGGTGTCTCGACTTCGGCTGGAGAGTATCATTCGAAGTGACGACTTACCACCGAAGCACTGGAAGAAGTACTCTCGCTTGCGGCACTGTCAAATCAAGTTGCGGTCGTCAACAATTGTTGGATGGATTCACTACATCGAGGCCACCGCTTGGCGCCTGAGATCATCGGTCACACTAGAGCGCAGGTGGGATGACAGAGAGGACAAAAGGGAAGACCAATAGGTGGAGTGGACATCAGCGTTGGGACATTCTCATCGGCGTAGTCTTTGTCACTTCTCGCGCGCTCTATGCTGCAGCGGGAATCGAGTTCGTTTCTCAGGTCTTAAACGATTTTTGGCAATACGTCGACCCGGTCTTACTGGAATCGGATCTTCTAAGAAGCCTCTTTTACCTCCACTCACAACCTCCCGGGTTCAACTTATTCCTGGGGACTGGACTGAAACTCTGCGGCACCGACGGCGCTCATGTCTTCTATCAAATCTGCTTCCTCCTGCTCGGGCTCGGCACCTACTTGTGTATGTTCCGTCTCCTGGTCCAGTTCGGTTTCCGGTGTGTCTCGGCAACCGTACTGACCGTACTGTTCATGATCAACCCTACCTCTACTCTCTACGAGAACTGGCTGTTTTATACGTTCCCAGTAGCGGGCTTGCTGATCATTTCTGCGTTCTTTCTCGGAGCCTTCTTGAAAAGACGATCTCTGGGCGCCGGGTCCATCTTCTTCCTTCTAGCTGCAATGATGGGACTGTCAAGAAGCGTCTTCCACTTGGCCTGGTTTCTCCTCATTCTCTTACTGGTGTTGGCACTTAGCCCACAACTGCGCCGGAAAACCACGATTGGGGCCACCTTGGCATTCGTTCTGATATTTTCCGTCTACTTGAAGAACTACGTTGTCTTCGGGACCTTCTCGGTCAGCTCCTGGGGATGGTTGAGTATTTCGAAACTGGCAATTGACCCAATGCCGCGAAGGATCAAAGCAGAACTGATCGACAGTCATCGGCTAGCGTCTGTAGCAGCCGTGATGTCAATCACCAAGGTATATCCCCCACCCTGTCACCAGGGTAATTCCCCCACTTTGGGAGTCATCATCATCTCGTCTCTCTCTGGTTTTGTTGGTTTTGGTTGGGAAAACTTTTCCCAACCAGTTGCCTCCTGGGAAGTTTGAGAGTCCTTCTGGGTCCTCAGCCAGCGCTGTTCTAGTCGCCAGATTTGCCACCGATTGAACGCCCGATACGCGTCCGAAAGAGGGTTGACGGCAACCTCCTCCAGGATGGGTGCAAAGTAGTGAAGGCTGCCGATGGGCTGTCCTTGAGCAGCATTGAGCCAAGAGACGTACTTGCGTCCGCATCCTAAGAGGATGGCCTGCTCGATATCCTCCAGCGGTACCTCCTGCTGGAACCACTGGGCGGCCAGTTGGCGATCTGCGGCCGAGTACCGACAACGGACACAGGGCCGGCTCAGCAACATCTGCTCGAGGGCCTCGACGTAGAGTCTTTGAGCCGATTGAGTCGAATCAAGAGCGTCCGTCCCGGGAGACCGCTCATAGGGCCAGTAGTCGTCTTGGATCTGAAGGGTCCCGGTGGCATGCTGGTTGGAGCTCAGAGCGATCTGGCAGAGCTGTTTTTCTTCGAGTTCTCTCAGGTACTTGCCGATCGAGCGACGGGACTTGTTCAGAGCCATCGCCAGCTCACCCTGACGAAAGACAAAGCGTCCGGTGCTTCGTTCGGCTCCCAGCGAGAGGTAAGCAAACAGCTTAAAGGCGCCATCGGAGAGTTTCTGCGCGGCGGATTGCCAGCTCCGGTCAGCGGCAAACCACCCGTCGCCGCTTTTGATCTTCAGCCGAGTGCTGGGGAAGGTGCTCATCAGGACACCTCCTTGTTCTTGGAGGTTTTTCCTGGGCGCTTGCGCCTTCGATAGGATTCTCCCTCCCACTCCAGCTGATGGGTGTTGTGGCAGAGCCGATCCAGCAGCGAGTTGGCCTGGATGGGATCGGGAAACAAGGCCATCCATTCCTGGACACTGCGATTGCTGGTCAGCATCAGTGACCCTTTTTGATAGCGTTCGTAGACGATGTCGTACAGATCATCGGCCTGCTGATCGGTCAGGGGCTTGAGTCCAAAGTCGTCAATGATCAAAAAATCGTAGCTGCAGTAGTGTTTCAGCAACCGGTCGCGGGACAGATCGGCGTGAGCGGCCTGAAGCGTCCGGAACAAACGAGGCGCCTGGATATAGCGGACCTCAAAGCCGCGGCGGACCGCCTCGTGTCCCAAGGCCAGGGCGATGTGGGACTTCCCGACACCTACCGGCCCGCACAGACAGATGTTGTCTTTGTTCTCGATGAAGTGACAGGTCCCCAGATCATAGATGCGGCGGCGCTCAATGGCCGGATTGAACTTGAAGTCGAACTCTTCGAGCGTCTTGAGGTCGCTAAAGCAGGCTTTCTTGAGCCGGCGGGCGAACTTGCTCTGGGAGCGTCGTTGGAGTTCATCCTGAATCAGCAGACTCAGAAAGTCGAGGTAGGACAGCTGTTGTTTCTCTGCCTCTTTCAGCCGCAGCTCCAGGCTGTCCACCAAACCTCCCAGGCGCAGCTGCTTGAGTTGCTCGACGAGGTGTTGATAGTGACTCATTGGACCTCCTGCGTCTGCGAGTTGACGAAGTAATCATGGGGTCGGGCGAAACGACAGGCAGCGGGGGCCGGGCTCGTGGGTCGGGTCGGTGTCGTGGGTTCTCGCCACAGCCCTTTTTCCAGAATCTCCTTGAGACTGGCCAAGCGCAGATTGTCAAAGCTCAGAGCTCGGTGACAGGCCTGGTCCAAGGCGGTGGCTCCGTAGCGTTGGCCTAAGCGCAGCACCGCCTGGTCACCGGCCTCTCGAGTGGCTGGATGTGAGTGCGTCGTGGCGGCATGACTTTTTCCCGTGCCATGGCGGCCGATGAACGCCAGATTCTCTCGACGCGGGATGTAATCGCACTGCAGCAGTTCTCGGACCTGCAGCGCGTCCAGACCCGGCCACTTCTTGAAGTCCGTCCCTTCCAGGGTTTTCATCACCGGAAAGCGAGCCTCTTTGAGCCGACGTTTGAGTTGATTGGCCTGGCGCTGAGTCAGCTCTCGGGTGGCCAGATTCAGCAGAAAGCCCTCGTAGCTTTCGCCTCCCTCTCGGGCCTGGCGGGCGCACTCCGGGTATTCGCGCAGCATCGCCGGTAAACGCAAGCGTTTGAGATGATCCTCCAGCAGGACGGTGTCGCTGAGTTGACTCATAGCGCAGCTGCCGGCAAGAGGGCGTTAAAGGCGTTCAGATCACTGACTGGGACCGGCTGATCGGTTACCCCGGGAATCAACTCCGCGGGCAGGGGCTCGGTCGACAGCGGGGTCGCTTCCTGAGCCCGCAGCAGATGACGGATCGATTCATAGCCTGGACAGCCCTTGTCCAGAACCGATCGGACGGCCGCTTCCACCCGGGAGCTCTCGTACTGGCGATGCAGCTGCAAGACCTGAACAAACTCGCGGGTCCCCCGGCCTTCGCCCTGACGGCGACGCAGCGCCTGCAATAGCACTTCGTAATCCGCTGGCCACTGCCGCCGCCACTGGACAATAGCTCGAGCGCTTTCAAACGCTCCGACGCGCTCATAAATCAGGTCTAGATAGTGCAGCGGATCGATCTGCCACTGGCTTTTCCAGAAGAGGCGATCGTGTTGGGCCACCTTCCGATCGTTGGCGTAGAAGAGAATCTGCTCGCAACCCACGTGGGCCCAGAGCCAGCATCCGACGTACGCTCGAGGCACCGAGTACCGATTGTGATCCACTCGGGCAGTCTGATAGGAATCCACCTTGACCCGGACCGGCTTGAAATTTTCAAAGGGGTGATCCGGAAGCGGCAGCAGAGAGCCGCGTTCCGCTTCGAAGCGTTCGTCCACCGTGCGGGAATCTTCCCGACCTCCAATCCGGTGGCTCCCATACTGCTCACAGCGCTGGGCCAAGAGTTGGTTCAATTTCTCAAAGTCTTCGACAGAAGGCAGCGGCACCAGGAAGTTGCGCCGGGCAAAACCGATCAGTCCCTCGGCTCCTCCTTTTTCCTGTCCTCGTCCCGGCGTGCAGTACCGGGCCTCAAAGGTGTAGTGACTGCGAAAGGAGACGAACCGTTCCTGCTCCACTCGCTGGCGGCCCCGCAGGATCCGCTTCACCGCCTGCGTGAGGTTGTCGTAGACCAGCTCTCCGAAGACGCCTCCGTAGTAGGAGAAGGCGTGCATATGGCCGTCGAAGAACATCTCCTGACGCTCCCAGGGATAGGCTCGAACGAAGGGCTTACCCGAGTAGCGAGGGCGCATCACAAAGAGCTTGACCTGCCGACGCAGGCCGGCCATCTGGACCCAGGCCGTGCCCCAGTCCACTTCGGCTTCCCGTGCCACCTCCGGATCCAGCGGCAGCACGGCCTCGCGCCGGCCCCAGCCGTGAGCGGCTTTCCATTCCCGCACCCAGCGCCGCACGCTCACCTCCGCTCCCGTAAACTGATGTTCCTCCACCAGCCGGGTGTAGACCCTTCGAGCTGTGTGCCTTTGCTTGCGCGGCTCTTGGCGGTCGCCCAGCAGCCACCGCTCGACGATCTTCGCGACCGGATCCATGATCGGTGCCCTCGGCTCTTTCTGCCGACGATACTTCGGTTCTTTCCCGGCCAGCGCTTTGCGAATCGTCCTTCGATGGTGTCCCGTCTCTCGTCGAATCTGACGGATACTCTTTCCATACACACGCGACGCCGTTCTGATAAGCTCATACTGATCCATCCCAATCACCTATAACCTCCGCTTCGTCTGTCGTTTAGCAATCACAACAGACTAAAACAGAGGTCTGATTGGGGTGGGTCACTTTTGCTCGATCACTCGCCCCCAAAACGGGTCACTTTTACTTTATCGAAATCAGGTGCTATTACTTTACGCGGGTTTCACTACGTTGTGGGTATCTGTTGCAGCCATTTTCTTGGAGATGGGAGAGAGCCACCGTATGAGAGTCATGGTCGAGCCATTTTTGTTCTTACTGGTGGCTTTCTACGTTCGTGGTGGGATTCGCACGCTGCTGTCGATCGTTAGAACTCGGCATCACAGGCAGACTGGATAAGCCCAGATTGTCTCTCGCATTGCCAGTCGAATGAACCAGGGCATCATTCTCGGTACTCGAGCGCTTCAGTGGTATTTCGAAGACTGCCATTCAGAGGATTCTAGACCACAGGAACGGATCGATTACCGAGACTGCCCACACAGCCTGGGCGATTCTGAAAGACCAGCCGTTGAGGTGTTGGAGAAAACTCTCACACGAAGTCTCATGCAGAAATGAGATAATCAACCGAAACCCTTTGTGCGCCCGTAGCTCAGCTGGATAGAGCAACGGACTTCTAATCCGTAGGTCGCAGGTTCGAATCCTGCCGGGCGTACCACCTTATCCCCATATTGTTCAGTGACTTACCCATGACCTATGCTTACCTGCTTTTCGGGAAGCGAACCACTGTGTGTGAATCCGTGTGTGAAATTCCCCTCGCTTGCTCATAAAGTTCAAGTGCTTGTCGCTCCGATTCCCCGAGACTGTGAAGGTAGGTCTCCGTAGTCTTGCGCTGCTCATGTCCGAGGATTCTTTGAATGGATCCGATCGGGACGTTGGCCCCTTCCATGAGCGAGGCCCCGGCGTGGCGCAGCGCGTGGAAGCGAAAGTAGGGCACGCCTGCCTTTCGGCAGAGTGTTGCCATGATCTTTTTTCGATCCTGGTAGGGACCGGTGCACTTCTCACCCGTCTTACTGCTCCAGTAGGTATGCCAGAAGACCCACGGTTTGCTCGTATCTCTCTCTGCGTACCTTCGAGAGAGGATTGCGAACAGCTTTTGAGTCATCGGTACCTTCCGGGGCGTTAGGTGTCCCCCCTTTTTCTTGCGGGTGTACAAGACCACGTAACGGTGTTCGAGGTCCACGTCTTCCCACAACTGGCGGTTGATTTCGCTGACTCGCCCCATCGTCTCCCTAATAGTCCACAAGTACTGCTGGGTGTCCGGCTCGGCGAAGGCGATCACTCGATCCACTTGCTCGGGCGTCGGAACGTACTTGAGTCTTTTCTCAACCGGTAGAAAGGAGATCCCATCCACTGGGTTCGCTGTAATCCAGCCCCGCTTCTTGCCGAAGCTGAACGTAGCTCGCAAATAGCGGATTTCCTTGTTGGCTGTGTCCGGGGAGACGCTTGCTCGCTTCAGAACGAAAGCTTGGACCATGTCACGGGTGATCTCCTCACACCTCAGGTTTTTCCATCGACGGACCCATCTCCTGGCCAGGTAGCGACAATCGTCGTAGTGACGCTTGGAGTGATAGGCGCCGACATAGTCGAGCCTACGATTGACCAACTCCAAGAACCCCATGTCGGTTGGGATCTGAGTCTTCTCCGGCTGTAATCCCTCCTTTCTCCTTTCGCTCTCTGCGCTTTTGGCTTTTTGTTTCGTTTGGTACCAGGTTCCGCTGTAGCGTTTGCCTTCGATCATGAAGTCGTAACGCCACCCTTTGCCCTTGACCAAATAGACGCCCATAAAGGTCCTCCTTACTGGGGAAAAGTAGAGAACCCCCGAGCTTCACAGCGCCCAATTCCTGCCAGTTCTTGTAAACCCAACTGGGACTTTTTCGGAGGAACTGGGCAACCTCCTCGGGAGTCATTATGTCGGACAGAGAACCCCTGTCAATCATTGGCGTGGTGTGCAGCTGTTTAGGAATCTGGATCAAGCCGACGGGTTTGCCTATCATCTCCAATCTCTCACTGATGACTCTTCATCGCGTGATGATGGCCCTTTGACTTCACCAGCCCTGCAACCATCACGCGCCCCCGTTGAGTGGTTTGCCATTCCCTCAGAGCGGGGAGTAAAAGCTGCAGCTGTGTAAAGGCGGTATCCATCATCACGCGGTAAAGAGTTTGCCCGAGTGAGCGAAGCGAGCGAGCCGCTCCTAGTTACCTCGCTAGCGATTTCAAAAAACAGCTAGGTAGCCGGGATCGCAGTAACTCAGGCTCTGAAGCCGGTAATCCCTTTCGGTCAACTCACTGGTTTGCTCCTGAAGCCGAGATTCGATCTTGCGCTCGATTTCAGACGGGTTCACAACATGACCTTGAAGCTGGACTCAACTTCGAGAAACCGAACCAGGTACCCACTGTTGCTGTCATTGTTGGTTTCATCTTTCTTCACCGTTTCATACCTCTACTTTCACTTTTTCCGAGATGGACCTTGTGTACCTTGTGGACCTTTTCCCTCCGCAGTTGAGAGAAATCTTCTATACGGAGGAGTAGAAAGAGGTCCAATAGATCCACAGGCTCCCCTCTATTCATGCCTCACAGTTTCCAGCTTCCAAAGTGACACCCCCTGAGACTGATCCGCTCGCACGACTGTGTAGTCTCCAATAACCTGACCCCGCAACTGGGAGAGCTTCATCCCAAGAGACACGTTGAGAGCGCGATCGTCACTGCCTTTGAGATTGACGCCACTGTCCATTGCAATCGGTAACAGATCGGATGCTGTAACCGCAGAATTAAATTTCTGGCCCCACTTTTCCGTGAAGCCGCAAAGAGCCTGACTTTCGAAGTCGAAGCTCTGGACAAGCTCTCGGTGGTTTTCCAGGAAGCCCTTGATGCCCGCTGCTTCCAGGATTCCACCGATGACGCGGCTCCAGCTCTCGTATGAGCCGAGGGGTGTGCCAGACCAGGCAGGCCTACCTTCGACGATCCAATGCTGAATGAGGATACAAGCAGCCCTGATCAGATCCCCCCTGTGTTCGTCAACCCATTCAAGGAGGTTTGGATATTTGAAGTTGTTCCGCTCCCAGGGACGAGGAGATTCTGCGTCCAGACGAATGCGAATTGAACGGCGGGCGAGCTCCGTGCTGAGGACGGGGTTGTTGGCGGTCGTGACCCAGACACAGCGAACCGCAAGACGAATCATCGTACTTGTCCCGAGAAGTCGATCCTCCCAATACTGTGCCGTAAGCGCGGCGGCGAGAACTCCGGAATCGAAAGGTTTGGTGACATTGCCGATGAAGATCACTTCTGCCGCCTGCCTCAACGACGATGTGATCCGTCTTCGCCATTCTTCCTCCTCACTAGCTTGGGCTACTACGGCGATGTGCAGGCCCAGTGCAGGCCGGAGACAAACAGTTGCCAACAGATCTTTGCCAGTTCCAGGTATAGGTGAATTCATCAGATGGTTTGGTGTCGCACCGCCAACAAGTTCTCGAACGAATGGCAGGAGAAGGAGGCCTACGGCATGGGCACGGTCTGCATTTTCGACAAACGGAAAGTCGCACAATAGATCGTCGAGGATGAGACTCTTGGCCTGGCTCAGCTCAGCTTCAGTTGGCTTGGTAGAGACTGGGGGGATCATGAGACCTTCTGTTAGTGCGTAGTAGAGTTGTAAGGCTTCGTGATATCCCGGCTGATCTACCAGGGTGCCATCGGCCACGAACACCGGCACCTGGGTGATGCGCTTCAGGACTGGCAGCGTTGGATTGGGTGTTGCCAGGAGGTTCTTGACGACGTCGATTGGAGGTTTGGCCGGTCGCTCTTCGCCGTTCCTGTCGAAGATGTACCAGTCGACATTCTCGGCCAGTTCTCGGCGCATCCGGTCCGTTGTCAACTCCCGAAGAATGGGTAGGTTCCCCTCGTCTCTCTCTAGCCGACTAAGCGTGCCGCCGTGCCGAAACAGTTCAGGCGGGTTGTTGGACTCTTCAATTGCAGCCCAGGCCTGGTTTGTGATCTCAGCGAGATCCTGATTCTTGGCATTGATTCTCGCACGTGGTAGGAGGCTTATACTGATGCCTGCGCGACCCCTTGTGATTTGACGTGATTGACTTGACATCATTCCCCAGTCCCCCTCTCGCTGAATTCACCGTGTCTTGAGATGACGTACTTCTGGGGGTTGCGTCCGAGCTCCAGCAAGAAGTTGATGATTTCTGCGGTACAATGTCCGGCGACCCGGAATTCGCCGTAGCGATCAATGAAGCCGTAGGGTGTCGAGTTGCCACTGCCGTCTGCGATCAAGTAGTTCCCCTCGCTTTCCCCGGCAGCCGATAGACGCACGACTTGCTCCCCAACTTGGAAAGTGATTTGTGGTCGCTCATAACGAAGGGTCGCACCGAACAGAATTCCAAAAATGAGTTTGTAATCGCCTACCTGCGCCCTCATCGTCTCCGAGAATCCATGAAGCGAAATGGCATTACTTACCATGATCTTTTCCTCCTGAGGATTGCTGTAGCGTCGATGGTGCGGAGGGCCTTCTGCTTGCTGTTGTGACAGCAGGGCGCTCTATGACCAGTTCTTCCAAATCGCTGCGTTTGAATCTCAAACGTCCCAGAATCTTGAAGCTCCTGATCTTTCGCTGCCAGGCGAGCTTTCGAAGCGTGCTGGTGTTGAGCCCGGTCAGTGCGGATGCCTCTTCGCCCGTCATTAAAGTTTCAATCAAACCTTCCATTTCAACCTCCTCTAGCATGTTCTGTCCCATCCAGGTTTATGCCTTTCTGCCTGGTTCAGACGCACTTCAAGCAGGACAGTTTCACTGTAAATAGGTGATATACAAAAGTTTAAGGAAATATCAGGAAAAACGCGGAAAAAGGTGGAACAAGACGGAACTAGCGAGGATTGTGTCGAGAAGGGGGGAGAACTCTAGAGCTCTATCCCGAGGTAGGAGGCCAGGGATTCTCGTGTAATTCTTCCTTGGGGATTTTTCTTCAACATACCTTCGTCGATTCTTTTCCTAATCGTCTTATCGGATTGATCTGCGATATCCGCGGCGTCGGGTACCGTGAAGCTCAGCTTTTCTCTGAGTCGCTCATCGCGACTCTTAGAACTTTCTTGAACTGGGGTCTCAAGCGAAGCAGTGGGCTTCTTTTCACCAAGAGAGATCCTTTTCTCCTTGCCGACAGCTTGAAGATACTCCAGATGCCCTTCGAACAGCCTGCGGATATCTTCGTAGCAATTAAGGACCCCAAGGGAGGCATCAAGCTCTGCTTTTCGTCGGCCTCTCGGGAAGAAAGTTTTCGGTGGGTCTGTGCCCCGTGGATTCTCTTTTCTGTAATTGTAATAGGCTCGCAATGAAGGGTACGAACTGAGGAGCCTGTTGATCGAGGTGCTGAACAACTTCACGTCTTTTTGGGCGTCGAGCATCCCCTGCGAGGCACTATCCCATCTCCTTTGCAGCAGATCGCGAAGATCCCCTGAGTTCAGACGTAACTTGGCGTTGTCAAGTTCGTCCCTTTCTCGTTCGAGGCGCTGGTATAGCTCAGAGGCTTCGTGCGACAAGTGATCATCCAAACCCTCTATGTTTTCCACTGACATCCTCTTTTTAGGTATCTCCATTTCGACTTCTCCGTGGGATCAGACCTGGAACCTGTACAGACCATTCTAGGCCACAAGTCCCAGGAATTCCTGGGACGATCTTGGGATTACACCTGGAATTTCTGCGGTGGGAGAGGATGAAAATGCACACGCCTGTGGGCATTTCACCAATCACTCCAGCACAGCGATGCGTTACTACGGTGATCGGCTTTCGAGACCGCAGCGTTTTGTATCCAGCGTTCAATACTTGTTGAGGCATTTGGTCGTGTCTGAGCAGAAACTGTTCGGAAGTACAACGAGATCGTATTGCTGTGCTTGAGCGTCCTGCTCACGAGTGTTATCGGAAGTCGGATCGCATAGAGATATACGACGGAGAACACCGAGATTGATGCCGCAAACCAAGTAGTCAGCGCGCCCAGTCGATCTCATAGATAGCGTGAAAACAATGTGCGAAAGTGGATCCAGCTCTCCTGTAATTGCACAGATCTGACCGTAAAAACAGTGTCAGAGTAGATCGCCCCTGACAGACCGCTTTCGCCTAAAAAGCCGTCATTCACATTTTCCCCGCAGACGTTCGAATGAAGGGCCGCTAACGGGCCAAGAGCAGTCATTCCGCGCAGGTGTCCCCAGTTTTCTGAAATCGCCAAAGAAGTAAGAACAGTGCTCCATCTTGGGGGTAGGGGCTGAGAAGTATCGTCTTTTAGCGAGCCTGGTAGAGCACCGTCGTCGCCTTGGTGTGAGCGTCCACCACGATACCTAAACCCAATCCAGCACCGCCAAGGAGCAGAGGAGCAGCCCACTTCGCAGACGGCAGGACATAGCCATCCCCTGAACCAGCCGCTGCGAGGACACCAAGAGCGACTCCGAGACCAGTTCCTAGTCCAACTAGGGCGCCATTGGTAAGGCCGTCCTTGATCCCTTCGACGCTGACGATCTTCTGCACTTCCGATTTCGGCACGCTTCTTTGATTTCCACTCTGATCGATGACCGTCAAGTGGTCGGATCCCGAACTCCTGAAGCCACATTCCATACGATCACCGCTTTTCAGGGCGACGATGATCTGTGTTGCCTTGGGTTGACTGTCGAGTTTCTCCCAACGCCCTGGAATCACCCCTGCATCAAGGGAAGTGGTGAGTAGGACAACCAGTGTAGTCAAACTTAGGGTTTTCATCTTTTGCCCCACTATAGAGAGCATGCGATTCCTCCTCACGGTGCAGCCCTCAAAGAGGGCAGATTCTTGGAGAGGTGGAGTATCCCAACTCCATCCTCGAAAGCTCTCAGGAAGCCGGAGACTTGATCCTCTGGCAAGATGAGGAGTTCGAGATCTTAGATGAGCAAGAAAATCCCTGCATCTTCCCCTGGCATGAAAGGCAAGGTAATCAAGCTCAGTGATGGCCCAGCCCCTACGTTGCTAGATGCTCCCGATACTGCCGTCCTTCCGTGGGCGTTGGTGGCGTCTCAAAATGGCTAGCTGGCGACTGTGGATAGGGAGATGGAGTATGGGAGAAGGGCTGCGACGATTGAACAGAATCTGGTAGTGTGGGGGCAATATCACGCCAACGAAATCAGGGAGGAAGTGATGAATGCCTAAGTATTTGGTTGAGGCTTCGTACACGAGTGAAGGTGCTAATGGACTTGTCCCGGCCCATAGCACGAGGAGGACGGCATGGAAAACGAACTGGCATTGCTGATCCCGATCATCGCCATCGTCATGGGGATTGGGGTGGGCGCGTGGGCAATCTATTGGGATCACCAGAAACAGCGACTGCAGCACGAAGAGCGGCGGTTGATGATAGAGAAGGGCATGACACCTCCGCCCAACCTCGCGGCGCGGAGAAAATTGGTTAGGCCCGAAGATTGCCTCCGTCGGGGGACAATCCTGTTCTTTCTGGGCATCGGGTTGGGCATAGGGTCCCTTGTTGTGCGAGCCGCTTTGTGGAATGCCCCTCCAGCGTGGCTACTTGGAGTCGCGGCCCCGATCGTGGGCTTGCTCGGCCTCGGGAACCTCGTCTACTACTTCATCGCCCGCAACCGGGAGCCACACGACATCGCAGCTGATGTGGAGGAATGAAACGCACGCCGACCTACTGGTTAGACCGGAAGACGCCCCCTGTCTGCAACTCGTCAGACACGCGCGTGGTCGATGATCCGGTAGCTGACGTTGATAGAGCGAAAATAACTCGGGCTGCAGTTCAGAAAGCGGTAGAGGCCGTCCGGCGGATGAGGGGTAAGGTGATCACGAGAAGTGAGAATCTTCTAGCTCGTGCAGCCAGGAAGGCGGGGCTACCCATCACTGCGGGACCATCGGCTCTGGTTGAGTTTGAGAACGGCTTCAGGATGGTCGTGGACAGCAGGGCAAGGGTTGAAAAGATTAGATAGGGATTCCGCCGATAATGTGTGATAGTCGGCACCCGATCTTACAGACAGCGTCCGATTTGGTCGCAATCGACCGACAGCTTTCGCCCTATAAGCAGCCACTCAGATCGTCCCTGGAAACGGCGAGCGAACGGCCGCAAACGGCCCAAGAGCAGTCATTCCGCCCAGACCAAGCGGTCATGCGACCACGAAAAGCTTGTGGCTGAAAAGAATGGATCGCTTTGTCAAGAAAGAAGGACAAGGATGGAAGTTTCAAGCACAAGGCGGATTGAACTCCACCCTCCGATTTCCATATTCGCCGTCCTCTGAGATTGCCCTTGCAAAGTCAAGGATCTAGTATTTCCGACATAGGCTCCCTTGCAGCTCGGAGGCCCGCGGTGATCGACCAGACCATCTCGCACTATCGCATCCTGGAGAAACTCGGTGAAGGAGGTATGGGCGAAGTGTATCTGGCCCAGGATACCGGCCCCCTGGATCGCAAAGTCGCCCTGAAGCTCCCAAGCCCGGAAATGCAGGAGGATGAATCAGCCAGCAAGCAGTTCCTTCGCGGGGCCAGGTCTGCCGTTGCCCTTGGCTCTCCAGTTGGTCTGGACGACCGCGGAGAAACCTCCAGAAAGGGACGATGGTGAGAACACAAAGACTGGGTGTACCGAAAACCCTTGGGTTGGTAATAGCAGTTTTTCTACCGCTATGCTCGCATCTTCAAGGGCAGGACGCCCCCAAAATCCAATTGGCAGAAGCAGACCAGACAGCCTGGGACATCTTGCCTCAGATGTTGAACATCACTTATGCGGTCGGGCCGGAGGTCCCCAGTTGTGGGCGCTCGCTGCAGACCAGCAACGGAGGAATCATCCACGACACTCTCATCTCGGTGGCCGGGTTTGGTATTCCCACCACCTGCCCAGAAAGTGAAAAGAAGTTCATCAAGAAGGTCTATGGTCTGAAACTCCGAGGCGCCTCATCAGGCTGGAAGGAGTTGCCCGACCTCCCCGGATCCCGTCGGCAGGCCCATGCGGCAATTCCCGTCGGAAACCGGCTCTATCTCTGGGGCGGGTTCAGCTATTTCGATCCCTACACCTACCGTGACGGGTACCGCCTCTCCAAGGAAAGAGGAGAGTGGATCTGGGAGTCGATGCCGGATCTCCCCTGGGCTACCGGGGGTGCCGGCATCTGTGCCATCGACGAGAGAATCTACATTTTCGGCGGCATGGACTACAACCGCGAGAAGATGTACACGAATGCAGACCGAAACGGAAAGATCCCTCGCCTGGGCGCTAGGCTCCTGGTCTTTGACACACGGAATCCGAATGCCGGCTGGAAGAATCTGGCGATCTGTCCAGGGACGGCTCGCTGGTATCCGGCGGTTTCCGCCGCCGGGGGCAAGGTCTACGTACTTGGAGGTCTGAGCGGAGGCGACAACGCTGCAGGACAGTACTGCACTGTGGTGGACAACTGGTCCTACGATCCCGCCCGAAGTCAGTGGGAAAGGCTACCGGATCTACCTATCGCCAGCGGCAACTACCCCAGCGGCCAGATCACCTACGATGGTCGGTTCATCCTTTTGGTGGGCGGTTACCAGTACGCCTCGATTCTGAACCCCGACGGATCCGTGAGGCCCTCCTACGGCCGGCCCTACAAGCACTACAAGAAGAAGGGATATTACGCTGACGTAATGGTCTACGACACCAAGACCGGATTGTTCGGCCGAGGAGATCCCTTGCCTCTGAACAACAACATGCCCTCCACGGTGGTGGAGGGAAACCGTTTCCACATGTTCGGCAGTGAAACCGAAGAAGCTATTGTCGAAGGGAAGCACTACGAGCACCGTCCCAATCTCTATCTGATTGGCACGATTGCTCCCATCGACGAGCGAGACTGGCGAGACCAGATCAGATTCCTGAAGTAGCAGGAGAGGAGTCCCGACCAAGATGAGCGTCGAGCCGCGGTGCTCCCGGTGGACGCTCCTGGTCCTGGGTCTGTAACGAGACCTCACCCACCACATGCTGTCAAAATTTCGGCTATAGCTAGTTGTATCGAAAACGTACTTAACCCCGGTATCTTTGCTAAGCTCGCAGGGGAGTGCTATGGAGAATTGGGCGAGGTGACAATGGCCCTCTGTCTAGTACAGCACGTAAAAAGCCTGTCCAAGGACGCTAGATTTTGCGTTCTGTTGTGCGTCGCGCTGCTCGCGGCCGGCGCCGCGGTTGAGGGGCAACAGGGCAGCAGGGACGGCGGGTGGCCCTACCACGGCGGTGACAAAGGCTTCACACGGTACTCCCTACTCGATCAAATCAACAAGGATACCGTCAAGACCCTGCGTACCGCGTGGCGGCGGCCCGGGGTGGCCGAGGAGCTCCTCGCCCAGTACCCCAATTTGAAGTCCGAAAACCTGCTTCAGTCCACGCCCATCTTGGTCAACGGCGTGCTCTACGCCTCGAACCGCATTGGTCTCGTCGAGGCGTTCGACCCGGCGACTGGCAGGACGATCTGGGTGCAAGAGTTGCACGAACAAGGGGAGGGCGCGCTGAGGGGACGGGCCAGCCGGGGTGTTGCGTACTGGCGAAACGGCAGCGGCGAGCGCCTCCTGTCGGTTCGTCGGCACTACTTGACCGCCACCGATCCCAAAACCGGAAGGTTAATGCGCAGCTTTGGCGACGGAGGCAAGGTCGATCTTCGCCGGTTCGCGGACACGCCGGAGCTAGTTAGCTACCAGTGGCGCGGAGTTCCGCTCGTCGTGGGAGATGTGGTGGTCATCGGATCCTCGGTGAGAGGAGCCGCCGGCGACGTGCGCGCCTACGACGTACGGACCGGCAAGCTTCGGTGGACCTTTCGCGTGATCCCGCGGTCGGACGACTTCGGCAGCGAGACGTGGCTCGAGGACTCATGGAAGGGCATGCAAGCCGGTGAAGCGGACGTCTGGTCAATGGCCAGCGCGGATGAAGAGCTCGGCCTGGTGTATCTGCCGACGAGCGCCGCCGCGAATAACATGTACGGCGGTCACCGGCCTGGTGCCAATCTCTTCTCCACAAGCATCGTCTGTGTTCGGGCCGACACGGGCGAGCGCGTCTGGCACTTCCAGACCGTTCATCATGACATCTTTGATTATGATAACCCCACGCCGCCGATCCTGGTCGACATAACCGTCAACGGCAAGCCGATCAAGGCGCTCGTACAGCTCACCAAACAGGCCAGGGCGTTCGTGTTGGACCGGGTGACCGGCGCCCCCGTCTGGCCGATCGAGGAGCGGCCCGTGCCTCGATCGACTGCGCCAGGTGAATGGACCTCTCCGACGCAGCCGTTCCCGACCAAACCGGCACCTTACGAACAGCAGGGGATCACCACCGACGATTTAATTGATTTCACGCCTGAGCTGCGCGCCGAAGCCCTGGAAATTGCAAAGCAGTATGTGCTGGGGCCGATCTTCACGCCCCCGTCGCTCGGGGGCGAGGGCCCGGACGAGATGAAGGGCACCCTGATGGTGCCGGGGCATGTGGGCGGCACCAACTGGGGCGGGGGGGGATTCGATCCGGAGACCGGGATGTTGTACGCACCGTCGAGAACGGGTGCGTTCTTTGTCGGCCTGACCCCCGTTGAGGAGACTAATGAGCGCTATCGTGGCCAGCGCTACCGTGGCGTTCGCGGGCCCATCGCGGGTCCCCGCGGGCTGCCCCTGACCAAACCCCCGTATGGCCGGATCACAGCCATTGATCTGAACACGGGCGACCATGTGTGGATGGTACCGAACGGCGATGGGCCGCGCGATCATCCGGCCCTGAAGCACTTGAATCTTCCGCCATTAGGTCAGCCCGGCCAAGGCATGACCCTCGTGACCAAAACATTGCTGTTCGTGAGTGAGGGCGACCCGATCATGTGCGATTCAGAACTTGTTTCGACTGGGTCGCCGACGCTGACACCGCCGGGGAGCGGAGCCAGTGCAGGCCGGAAGGTCCGGGCTTTTGACAAAGCGTCCGGGGCAGTCCTGTGGGAAACCGAGTGGCCCGCCGGCACCAATGGTTCACTGATGACCTACCTACACAACGGCAAGCAATACATCGTGATGCCGATCGGTTCGAGGACTCACGCCGGCGAGTGGGTGGCGTTAAGCATGCCTTAGTACACGGCGAATAGAACAATTATGCATCTCAAAATCGAGAAAATCTGGCCTCGATTCCCCGCTTTCTCGCTACGATCATTTCTACCGCGCAGACTCCTAGCCAGGCAGTGCAGTTGAGTATCTGTTTCACGACGATGTCCGGATTGATGTCACCGCAGTTGATTTCCCGAGCAGTGGTCATGAGTTCGCGGTCGAATTAACAGTCAAGGCAAAGGACTAAACTATGTCCGAACACATCACACACATAGCCGTCTATGAAGATCTGGCACGGATTGCTCTCAGTATTCCGGAAATATGCGATCCATTTAAAACATGTATCCAAAACCATTACGACAGTGGGCTTTTGGGAAGTGCTTCCCGAGGCAATAGTGACTATGCCGTACCAATTCTGGAAAAATACAAAGACGAATGGGATTCAGCTCACAGCGATCGCGAGGTGCAGATCACAATTGCTTATGCAATTGGCTGGCTGGCCCATCGTGCAGCTGACACGGGATTCAGTTTGGCTTTTGAAGCAGCGGAAGCTGATCCGAACCCCCTGTATACAAGTGGCAATTGCCGAGTTTACCAGGATGCCATGACCTTCAGGAAAGTGTATGACGGTGGCAAGCAGCCTTCCTTGTCGCCGAAGGAGAGTTTTTCTCAAGCTACCTTTGATTACAATATGCGGTCTCATCCTGCGAGCGGTAGCATTGATATCGCAATAACCGAGCCTCTTCTTACCCGCATGTGGCAGGCAGACATGATCAAGAAGCATCTGTTTCTCGAACAGGAGGACGACTTTGGCCTCTGGGTCGATACTTTCGTTGAACGTTATCAGGCCTTGACGGAAGATGTCAGGAGATTCGAAGAGGCGTACAACAATCCCGATCCTGAACTGACCAGGCGCTACTATGACCAGGATAATTATTACGATGACTCCGACGACATAATTCGCTATGTGCGCGCAATCCAAAAGGGTCAAGAACCTGGCCTGGATCTGAAGAACTCTGTGGAAAAAGCAAAGGACCAGAGCCTTTATGCACAGGTACTCAGGCTGGGATATTTCTATCTCAAAGGTGCGAGTGATTATTTTACAGGCGACATTGAGAAAATGACCTTGTTGGCAATCTTAGAAAAACGAGTTTCATGAAAATGTTGGACAGAAGAGATTTCTTGAGAACGCTGGCTGTCAGCAGTGCAGGCTCAGCCTTTCTTACAAATTTATTGTTGGCAGAGAATCTGAGAGTTCATGGCCTCCAGGTATCGCCACGAAACAGACTCACGTCTTTTGCTTTACTGGACGATGTTGTCGAGCTGGCAATGACTTCGAGTCTTGTACCTGCAAACACCAGAGGATACGTTGACTCGGCTTTGCAGCTTGCGATTCCTGGAAATCTCTCACGCATGGGTTGGTTGGTTCGAGCCTCTGAGCAACAGGTAACAAACGTCATCAAGAGAGAAAAATCCAAAGCTGAAAAAATGTGGGCTGAGATGAGCAGGGAAGATTTGAGCGTACGAAGAAGCCAAGTTCTGGAAGAACAGGTCAAGATTGAGCGTAAAGTGGCTTTAATGATGGGCTGGTTTATGTCCAAAGGGATTCGTGAAATTCTCGAACCGGTCTGGTCAGCAGCAGGTGATTCAGCCGGGGAGATGGCTGTATATCAGGATATGTTTGTACTAAAACAACTAGCTGAGAAATCGCCCACAGAATCTATCGAGGATATTGAGGGTCTTTTTTTGCAAGTGCATCCGCGCATGATCACCCGTATCCATACTTTCATACCGGATCATGATGATGCCGAAAACTGGACAATACGAATAACCGATTGGCGTGATGAAGTTAAGCTTTCAATTGAGCGTTATGCCCGGGCTTATGTTGAACCTGAAGGCAATAAGATTAACAGATACGTGCACAACCTGGAATTCTATGATCCTGATGATGCTGTGATCAGAGCAGCACGGAAGCACCGCAGAATAAATCTATCGGCTATGGCTGATTCCAAAAGTCTGTATGCCCAAGCGCTCGTCAAGGGGGTTGAAGGATTAATCCAAGGAAGCAAGTATCTCTGAAAACAACACCAGAGAACGGGTGATCGCAATCGAACGGCCGCAGCTAGAAGCGGCCATTCAGAATCTCCCCGGAAACGTCGAGTCGGCTGCGCTGAGATTGGAGAAAACACATTCCAAGCTCAGCCTCACGGCCGGAATCGGATGGAGTAGAGATCCCCGTCCCTGATCACAAACCTCAGCCGTACGGGCGTGCTGGCCAGCTTGCTCAGGTCGGAATTGCCCTTCCAGGAAACCACGCGTTCGATCTCGTCCCCGTAGATCTCTCCACAGTCGGCCAGCGTGAAGCCGTCGATGGGCTTTCCGAACTCGGTCTGCAGTTCCACGCTGACACTGCCCGCGGCCGAGGTCGAGTAGTTCATCACCAACTTCTTCCCTTCGAACACGACGGGCTTGGTGACGAGCTCACCTCCGCTGAAGGGCGCCTGAACCGAGACGAAGCCGTCCATCCGGGTGGTGTACCGGATTTCGGGTTGTTGGAATAGGGGGCCTGGACCCAGCATCTGGCTTTTCCCGATTGTCGCGACCTCTGCCCACAGGACTTCTGTCCGAGTCAGTGGCCCAGCCACGAGGGGGCCATTCCCAACGCGGCCCTGGGCCGGGCCGGACGCCTCAGAGGATGCCACCCCACCCATTCCTGGGTGGCCAACGGATCCCGGAAGGAAGAGGCGCTGGCAGGTCAGAAGGACTGCCCGACACCCTGCGGACAGGGGAATCCCTTCGAGAAGCTGGTCGAGTGGGACGGCTGTATCGTCACTCTGGGCGTGGGCGTGGATACCATCACCTTGTGGCACTACTACGAGGATCTTCTGGAGGTGGAGTACATGGGCTATTACCACCCCGAGGAGCGGCATCTCTCGTACTGTGCTCCTGGCAAACGGATTCAGTACGACTTTCCCGGGATCATGCAGGACGTGGTACGGGCCTCGGGAATCATGACCACGGGCAAGGTGGGGCGCAGCGATTCGGGGTTGATCCGGGCTCGGGTCTTTCGCCAGTTCATGGCCACCATCATGGCCGACGATCCCTACTGCTTTGTCCTGAGGCCACCTGATCGCCAGAACGGAGATCTGGCCGCCGATGCTCTGGCCAAGGGTTCTGCCATGTTGCGGGCCTGGCGGGGGGGACCCCGGGAGCTACCCGAGACGATGGACTGGCCCGAGGGACGGGACGACGACCTGGTCCGAGAGGACTGCCCCTCCTTTGCGGGCTACCACCAGGCCGGAGGTGGGAGCTGGCCCCTCTGCAAAGCCAATGACCGACATCCTGAGCTCTACCAGCACGGCGGAATCTTCAATTGCCGTGGAAAGACCACCTGCGGGCGTTGCTCCTGGAACAGGCGGTTTCCTTCCGAGGATGTCGGGTCGTAGGGATATCCGCTGGCCTAGCCTGGACTTCTCGCCCAACCTACTGCAGCACCGCAATCATCCGTCCTGGCTGTGTTATACTCCCTCAGCGTCCTCGACGTACTGCACCGAGTACGCCTCCGGGCGCGTCGGGCGAAAGCCTTGCCAGGCCGGCGCTTTCGACGCTTCGCTACGATTCGGCATGAGAAATCCAGGCTCCTAGGTCTCGAACCGAGCGAATGGGCACATCAAACTGGCCGCGGATTTTCATTCTCGCCACCGCTCTTTGCGGTGCCGTCCGCGGCGAAGGCAACATCCCGATCCGCACGCCCATGGCCCCACCCACGTGGGCACTCCTGGAGCGGGCGCTACTGGAAGCCAACGTCGAAGCGTCCCGGGAGTTCTTCCTTAGACACTTCTATCCGGACGGAAGGCTGATCCATACGCCCACCTGGGGGGCACTGGAGGGTCCCGACGACAACTACGAGGCCTTCTACAACTGGACACTCCTCTATGCACTTGGAGCGTCGCCGGAGATCCTGGAGATGTTCCGCAAGGGACAGGAGGCTCACCTGCGTCAGTACACGGCGCTCAAGACCACCACGACCGACATCGCCCGGGACGGGGCCTACTACAAGGAGTTCCCTCCGATGATGGACTGGCATCACATCGGGGAGGGGCTCCGGGCGTTTCTCTATGAGGGTCTGTGCGATCCTGAGAATACGCTGTTCCAGAGGCGGATGCGGCGCTTCGCCGGCTTTTACACCAACCAGGATCCGGAGGCACCCAACTACGATCCGAAGCACAAGATCATTCGCAGCCTCATGAACGGGAGCCGGGGCCCCATGCTCAGAATGGCCACACGAGAGGACTGGGCCGGCGATCCCCTCCAGGGCCGGTTCATCCTGGACAACCTAGGCGGACCGCTGGACTACATGGAGCACTACCCTCTCAAGCTGGCCCACTTCGACGAGTATCTGACCGTGGAAGGGGACCATCCCCTGAATCTTTCGGCCACCGTCCTGGCTCTGAACGCCTACCTTCTGGGTCATGAAGATGTGTACAAAGATTGGGTTCTCGAATACGTCGACGCCTGGAAGAAGCGCATCGCGGCCAACGATGACAACATCCCCACTAATGTCGGTCCTGATGGGAGCATCGGGGGTGTCTTCGGGGGCCACTGGTGGGGCGGCACCTACGGCTGGAACTTCCATCCTTGGTCTCCGGAACATGGGGAGCAGCATTTCCGGAACACGTTCGACACAGGAGCCTGGCCCGGCTTCGGAAATGCGCTGCTGTTGACCGGGGACATGGGATACGTGGACGTCTTGCGCCGCCAGATGGACAATCTCTGGGCCCAGAAGAAGGTGGTGGACGGTCGAGTCCAGCTGCCCCACAACTACGGTATCTACGTGAAGAAGACGGGGCCGCCTGGCAGGGATCTGAAGCGGGGCGAGATCCTGGGCCTGGCATCGGCAGAGCCGGGATGGTTCAACTGGTCGCCCGACTGGTTCGTGCCCCGGGTCACCGAGATCTACCTCTGGTCCATGGATCCGCAGGATCTGGAGCGGGTTCCCATGGAGGGCTGGATCGCCTTCCTGAAGGGGAAGAACCCGGGTTACCCGGTGACCGCACTGGAGGCCGACTTCTCCCGGATCCAGCGGACGCTCAGGCTGATGCGTAAGAACACGACGCCTCCGGACAGCTGGCTGGCCGACTCTACCTACGGCTACAACCCGGCCACCACCGACAACCTGTTGAAGCTGATGATGGGCGGCTACCACGGCGGCCTCATCTGGACCCTCCACTCTCGACTTCGTTACTTCGACCCCGCTGGCCGCCGGGCCGGTATTCCCCGGGACGTGGCCGCTCTCATCACCCGGATGGAGGGAGACCGGACCTGGCTGACGCTTGTGAACGTTAGCCAGACAGAGAGTCGGGAAATCATTGTCCAGGCCGGGGGTTACGGCGAGCATCTCTGTACCCGGGTTGAAGCCGATGGACGGGTACACGACGTCAATCGTCGCTTCTTCAGGGTGCGTCTGGCCCCGGGGGCCGGCGGGGAAGTGGTGATCCACCACCGCCGCTACGCCAACATGCCCACCCTTGCCTTCCCATGGCATGGCTCGACCGTGCCGGCTCCATAAGCCCCCGATCGGAAGGAAATCGCTTACCATACCGACCTTCGGACGGGTGACACGACCCTCGGGAACACATGGCCATGGAAAAGGCAAAGGTCGGAATCGTAGGAATGGGCACGGTTGGCACGGGTGTCGCCCGGCTCCTTCTGGGCAAGGGGGACCGAACGGCCCGCCATGCGGGCCGACCGCTTTGGCTGGAGGCGGTGGTGGTCCGCGATCCCCACAAGGCCAGGGCCGTGGAGTTGCCCGAGGGCCTTCTGACCGATGACCTGTCGCGGGTTACGGAGAATCCCGAAATCAAGGTGGTGGCCCAGCTGATCGGTGGGTTGGAACCGGCGCGGACCATCATGTTGGAGCTCCTTCGTTCTGGAAAGGACGTTGTCACTGCCAACAAAGCTCTTCTGGCGGAACGCGGTCCGGAGCTCTTCGACACAGCCCGGGATCTCGGCCGTTCTATTGCTTTCGACGCGTCTGTCGGAGGTGGAATCCCCATCGTCACCAACATCGGCCAGTGCCTGTCCGGAAACCAGATCACCTCCTTCCGGGGCATCCTGAACGGAACCAGCAACTTCATCGTCTCCCAGATGGAGGAGGAGGGTGTGGACTACGCCAGCTCTGTTGCCCAAGCCCAGAGGCTCGGCTACGCCGAGGCCGATCCGACCATGGACGTGGATGGAAGCGACGCCGCCCAGAAGCTGGCCATTCTGGCTCACCTGGCCTTTGGAGCCCGGATTCACTGGAAGGACATTCCCCGCGTCGGCATTGATACTCTGGACCCAGCCGACCTCCGCTACGCCGGTGAACTGGGATACCGCATCAAGCTCCTGGCCATCGACGGGCTTGGTGACGAGCTCACCTCCGCTGAAGGGCGCCTGAACCGAGACGAAGCCGTCCATCCGGATGGTGTACCGGATTTCGGGTTGTTGGAATGACCGCAGTAGAGTAAGGATGTGGCGCGGTGGTCTAAGGTTCGGCCTATCTGTTACCGCCCCTTTCGTCTGGCGGTGCCTCAATAGCCGGACCATCACTCCGTTTCCACACCCTCCTCATCAAACCGGACATGCGGAGCTACCGCATCCGGCTTTCGGACAAGACCTCACGCCTTCACCCACGGCTCGCCGCGTCCAAGTTGGGTCAGGCGCACGAGTCCAAAGTGCCCGTACAGGTGCGAGAGGGGATACGTCCCGCCCTTGCGTCGCCTGACCTTGTACTTGTGGCGCAGCCACCGGCGCAACCGCGGAGCGGTGTAGTTGTCCAGCGCCCGGTAGGCCCGGCTGGTCGTCCCTACCCGAGAGTAGTTCGCCCAGCCGCGCAGGGCGCGGTTCAACTGCTGCACTAACTCCGTGGTCTCCAGCCACGTCCTCGAAGGCACTGTCATCGCGTGGATCTTGCGAACCATGCGCTTAATGCTCTTCTTCGACGGACGCATTCCGAGACGGGCCTGGCCCGTCCTCGCCGAGTACATCCGCCCAAACGTGTAACCCAAAAAGTCGAACTCCTCTTCCGGAACCGTGCAGATCCGTGTCTTTTCCTCGTTGACCGTGAGCTTCAGCTTGCCCATGATCTCGCGCAGCGACCGCAGGGCGTCTTCCGCCTTGCCGCGCCGACACAAGATCACCAGGTCATCCGCATAGATCACGAGACAACTGCCCAAGCTTCGATCCAGCCCGAGCTTCTTCCATGCCAACACAAACCGGCGCATATACAGATTCGCCAGCAGCGGTGAGATGGGGGAGCCCTGCGGGATGCCGCGTCGGCTGTCCTTGGCCTCGGTCGTGCGTCTCTTCCGTCCTCTCTTGTCGGTTTCTTCGACGGCACATTCCAGCCATTGCTTAATCAGGCGCAGCACGCGTCGATCAACGATCCGGCGCGCCAGCGACTGCATCAGCTCGGCATGGGGAAGGCTGCCAAAATAATCCGACAGGTCGGCGTCTACGACGTCCCGCTGACCGCGGAACAGCCTCTCTTCCACCTCCACCACCGCCTGCTGCGCATTGCGCTGCGGTCGGTAGGCGTATATTTCTGATGGAAGGTCGGCCTCGAAGATCGGTTCCAGCACCAGCATCGCTGCCGTCATGCAGACCCGATCCCGCAGGGTCGAGATGCCCAAGGGCCGGAGCTGGCCATTGGCTTTCGGAATCAACACTCGTCTAATGGGGTCCGGTCGATACCTCTCCTCTCTGAGCGCTTGCGCCAGTTCACCCAGCCACCGCTTTACCCCATACGCCTCAACATCCGCGAACTCTTGCCCGTCCACACCCGGCGCGCCCCGATTGGAGCGGCACTGCGCATAGGCAGCGGCAAGAATATCCTCGCGGTAGATCTTGTCGTACAGGGCATAGAAGCGATAGCGGGGCTCAGCCTTCGCTTTCGCGTGTAATGCCCTCTGTAGTTTCTGAACCCTTTTCGGAGTTGATAGGTTGCCCAATCTCCTGGTCCCTCACTACGTCCTGCATTCGTCTTGAACTAAGGCTCCTTCCCTCCACCGGCATTACCCGGCTTCCTCAGTAATACGGGCCTCTCCGCCACCCCCAGGCGCCCGGCCTGTCCCTCACGGGCTTCCGGTTGGCCATCCCTGGCCACGCCTAGGGGCTTCCCGTGTTGCGTGCGCTTCCCTGGTGTACATGCTGTCGCCACTACCCCGGCGCAGCGACTGGGTGCCCACTTCGCTCACTTCCCCAGCCGTATCAGCCTTCCCCGGTCTAGGAGCCGGGTCGGCCTGCGCATCGTCCTTTTCGAGGCTTGCTCAGCGTTCACTCGCGTTACGGCCTGCACACTCGCGCGGTCACCAATTCGTGACTCGCTTCACCAGAGGCTTCAACCATTTCGTTACCTCCACAGTTGCTCCGGTTGCTTCCGGCTGGAGCGGTTGCCGGGTGGGGCTTTCACCCACTGGGAAGGCGCCGCCTTACCACGGCGCACCCTAGAAGCGGACGTTCGAATGTTCCCCGGAAACGTCGAATGAACTAGGGAGCCAGAGGTCGTGATCCGATTTGGACCTCGTAGATTCGCTTCGGCAAACGTTTCCGGTAGGGCATGCCCCTCGCTGGCACCTACCAGCCCCGTCATCCGGAGCACACCGCCTTCTACCAGTGTCTGGAAGACTACTGGGAAGAGTTCCAGGAGGCTTACCCCTACTTCTACGAAAAAGACTATGGGCCCTGGCGTCCGGTGGTGGAGCAGACCGTCGAGCGTTTCCTCCAAGGTGGGATCCTTCGTCCTGGGTTTGCGCGCCTGCGCTGCTCTGACTGTCGACGGGAGCAATGGTTGGCCTTTTCATGCAAAACGCGCTGTTTTTGTCCAAGTTGCCAAGCCAAGCAGGTGGCGGCCTTCCTCGAACACGCCCTCGAGGAGGTGCTGGAGGAAGTGGACCACCGGCAGTTGGTGTGGACGATTCCGAGGGTCCTGCGTGCGGCCTTCTGCAAAGACCGAAAGCTCTTGGGAGAGCTCTGCCGCTGCGCCTGGGCCAGCCTCCGCGACTACGTCGCCAGCTGCTTGGGTCCCGGCTCGGTTCCCGGGGCCATCCTCACTATCCAGACCTGGGGAGACAACTGCGAGCACACGCTCACCTCCATGGGTTGGTCAGCGACACGGCCTGGAAGCGGGACGGGAGTGTGGAGGCGATCGGCGGCTTCGACTCCGCTCTGCTCAGCCGGCTGTTCCAGCACCGGGTCTTGGAGATGAGGGTCGCCCGGCATCGACTCAGTCCGGAGTTCGCCCAGAAGTTGCGCGCCTGGTCTCCCTCTGGATTTGGAGTCTACTGCTCTCGACCCATCCCTCCCGAGGATCGCCCGGCTCTGGAGCGTCTGGCCGCCACCATTCGACGTCCCAGTTTCGCCGCTTCCCGCCTCGACTATGACAGCGATCGCGGCCAGATCCTCTACCGCACCGGCAAGGGGACGCGGCAGTCCCTGGATGCCCTGGACTGGATTGCCCGGGTCTGCTCGCACATCCCCGATCGAAACGGGCACCAGATTCGTTATTATGGCCGTTACGCCAGCGCCTCACGTGGGAAACGACGGCAGCAGCAGACAGCCGTCCACGGCCCCGGTTCCGAGGAGCACCCCGCTGAGGAGGAGTCCGCGACCGAGCGCTTCAGCCGCCGTCGCCGGCGCAGCTGGGCTCGTCTGCTCCGCAAGATCTATGACGTCGATCCCTTGCGCTGTTCTTGCGGCGGCTCTCTGCGCGTGATCGCGGTGATCGAGCAGCCTCACGTGATCCGCCAGATTCTGGCGCATTTGAAGCAGGGGCAAGGGCCGCAACGGGCGCCCCCACCCCGGTTGTTTCCGCAGAAGCTGGAACACTTTCTGGTGGAACTTTCCCCCCAGCAGGCTCAAGCCGTTCGAGCCTCTGAGGACTCGCTCTTCTGGGACGAGGTTCCGGATTGGCCCGACTGAAGAGCTCGAGCTCTTCAGTCGGGGCTTGCAATATACTTGTGTCTGTTTTTCCCTCCTGACTTGCCCTTTGGCAGCTCCTCGCCTCCGCTCCCACTCCCGTTACACGATCTCAACCCTGTGGATCCCCTTCGATTTCCCCATCTACCTCATTTCAGCCCCTTTTGGGCTCCTTTCGGATGTTTCTACCCTCTCTCCTAAAACTCAATCCAAAAGCAAAGTCCTATTGATTTGCTGTGCCGCACGCCGATCATCAGGGAATCGGCGTATTCACCCTGAAGGTCGTGGTACTGGTACCATTTCTCCACGATCTGTCGCGCCTCTTCAACGTTCTGGGATTCGAGATGCATCTTCAACTCGTCCAACTCCCGACTCTCTTTGGCTCGGAGGGCACCCGAGGTGTAGAGGGGCGCCAACTTCGACCCCCAGTACTCGACGATCGCATCGGCGAGTCTCAAGGACTGCCTGATAGAATCCTGCATCCCCTCGCTACGAAACCTTGTGAATTATCCGGTGCCCCGTGTTTCTACCTGCCAGTCTACCACCCGCTTCAGCAGGCTTCTCGAAACCAGGGCTGCAGCCAGGTAGAGGCAGAGCCGAGGGCAAGGCCACGGGCGAGCTCACCGCACTTCTTGCCGGCCCTTGGCTGATCTGATAGCCTTGCCGCACTGTTCGCACCTGCAATAAGATACCCCTGGGAGGAAACATGAGTCTTCCACGGCTGGGTCTGGTTCTGCTGTTGCTTCCGTTGGGCCTCTTCTGCGGAGACCCTCAACAAAACGTCACCCGGGAACTGGAGCCGATTCCCAACTGGCCGCCCCGGGTCTTCTTCAATACCGACGGCAACTGGGCCTTCAACTACCTGACCAATCGGGACACCAGAGATCTCACAGTGATCCTGGATGCGCTCCCGGGCACCGGCGTCGACATCGTGACCGTGCTGGTGGGCATCGATGATGACCTCTCCTGGCGGGGAAGCCGGTACGGCGAGCTCTGGGGGGACAACACCAAGGATTGGGATCCGGACCAGGACGCCTCGAGAGACTCCGCCGGAGGCATGTCCATGTCCGACGTCGAGCGACTGCACGCGAACCTCGCCGCCATCATCGACGACGGTCACGATCTGATGAAGATCTACATCGATCGGGCCCGCGAACTGGAGCTGGGAATGTTCGCCTCCTTTCGGATGAACGACGCCCACACCAACATGGAGGACCGGGGCTGGTACGGTCGCGCCGGCATGAAGATCCAGACGCCCGACCTGCTACAGGGCTTCTCGATCGGGCCCCGCCCCGGCTCCGCCGAGCACTGGAACTTCTCCTGGCAATGGGACTACGCCAAGGAGGAGACCCGAAAACGTTTTCTGGGGCTCTTCGACGAGACCTTGAGCCGCTACGACTTCGACGGCCTGGAATTGGACTTCGGCCGGGGCTGGTCCCTGTTTCGGGAAGGGCAGCGGTTCAAGAACATCCCCACCCTGACGGAGTTCATCCGCAAGGCGCGGGAGATCGTCCTGCGGCACCGGCGCGAGAAGGGGAAGGACATCAAGCTCACGGCTCGGGTTCCGGTGAGCTTAGACCGGGGCCTGGAGCTGGGCTTCGACACCGAGACCTGGATACGCGAAGAACTTCTGGATGCCGTCGTCCTCGGATCTCCCGGCTACGGCAGGCAACGGATCGATGTCGAGAGGGCGGTCAAAGCCGCCGAGAACAGTAACGTGCTCACCTATATCGGCTTCGACACCACCACCCAACCCGCTTCTCCTCAAGGAGGGTACGAGCGCAACCCGGTCACGATCCTTCGAGCCGCGGCCCTGAACGGATACAGCCAGGGTGCGGCCGGTGTACACCTGTTCAACAACGGCTATCGGGGCCACCGCCCCCGGCCAGTGCCGGAGGGGACGAAGATGATCGCCAAACCCGTGGGCACGGATCTGCGAGGCTACTTCACCCCGCATGACCTGCAGAACTTCGCCGATCTGGGAGACGCCAGGGCCCTGGGGAAGCTCGACCGCTGCTACTACGCCGAGCACCGCTCACAGGCCTCCCAGGGCGACCACCTCCCTCAGGTTCCCTTCAAGCTGTCGCTGATCGGCCGGGGAGCGGGCCCGGCGCACGCCCTCAAGATCCGGGTGGATGACGACATCGCCGGCGGGCTGGCCGACGGGCGCATCAAGAAGACCGAGCTGCGTCTGCGCCTTACCGATGTCGAGAAGTCCTACGACCGGATCCTGTGCGAGGTCAACGGTTCCAAGATGGATCTGTCCTCAGCCGGGAAGATCAGGAACTCGAGCGGCGAGGAGTGGCTGGTGCTGGACAACCCGCCGGTGAAGAACGGGATCAATACGATTCTGCTGGTGCTGGAAGGGACGAGAACGCCGGAAGAGTACACGGGTCGGGGCGGACCCTGGCCCACCGTTCACAGCTGCGAGATCATCGTCAGGTGTGAGGGATGAGGAGAGGGGTAGCGGTGGCCTCGAGGCGGCCGTCGAGCCAGAGGCTCGCAAGATGGATCGGCGGCCAGGAGGTCACCGCTACGCTTACTCAAGGTACGAACTGAAACGAGTACAAGCTCGCGTCGCGCATCACGAACCTCAGCTTCACCGTCTTCCCTGCCACTGAGGCGAGGTTCCTGCTTCCCTTCCAGCTTGCGTCCACTTCCAAATGGTTGCCGTTGATCTCGTCGGCCTCCCCGGCGCTGAAGCCGTCCCGGGGCCGGCCCGACTCGTCCTGGATTTCCACCCGCACGGTGCCTCCCGCTCCGGTGGCCAGGTTCAGCTGAAGCCGGGTCCCGGAGAACGTCAAGGGTCGGGTTGTCAACTCGCCGCCGGTGTAGGCGGCGTCGGCGCTGATGAATCCGTCCACCCGGAGCCTGGCGCGTCCCCAGGATGCGGGTCCGGTCCGGGTCGGATCGTTGTGTGCCTTGCGCCATCCCTCGAAGAAGAAGTGAAGCTCGCTGCCGACGCGGAAGGCCAACGGCTCCTTGACGAAGATCATGCCGCTCCAGAAGCTCCCCTGGGGGCCCAGGCGGATAAAGGGTCGCCGCTCGGGGGTCCGATTCCACCGGATCCCGTCCCGGCTGCTGGCCAGCTGGACATCCACCGTGCCTGGAAGCTGGCCCAGCTTGCCGTTCTCCTCGACGAAGGCCTTCCAGTGGCTGTAGATGGAGGGCAGAGCGATGTAGATGTCCTGCGTGTACTTGAAGACCGGAATGCTGTAGAAATCGACCCGGTTGGGAGCCTCGGAGTCCGCCTCATCGATGGCATCGGGCGCCATGACGATCTTCTCGTCGGTCCAGTGGACGAAGTCCTTCGAGGTCGATCGTCCCAGACGCAGGAGACGGGAGAGCCAGTTGTTGGGACGATTGCCGTAGACCCGGCCGTAGTACTCTTCCTGCCGCGGATCGCGATACGTCTTGACCCGACTGTAGGCAACGTAGCTGCCGTACCGATCGTCCCAGAAGGGCCTGAAGCCACCGTCTCCCGAGGTTCCGAGCTTACCCGTGATGCGGGTCCAGTGGATGCCGTCGGGGGATGCGAAGCCGTACTTTCCCTTGCCATCGGGTAGCGGTTTGAGGCCCCTCAAATTGCCATCGGTCGGAGGCGACAACTTCACCGACATCTTGTACTTCTGCCTGGGGTCCTTGGCATTCGGGTCGATGAAGACGGTGTTAACACCGGCGCTGGCGTGCGCGTAGGGAAACCGGTCGTTGGGAAAGAGGATGTTGTTGTCGCGAGATCCCTGCCACTCGTAGAGTCCCAGGCGGGGCTTGCGCCAGTGGGTTCCGTCCTCAGACTCGGCGTAGCGCATCAGATAGCAGTTGACCTTTTCGAAGGCGTGCGCACAATCGACGCCCGGGCTGAGGTAGTAGAGGCGGAACCTGCCCTCCTCGTACAGCATGAAGCCGCGTCCCGGCGCCGGGATCGTCTCTCCGGTGACGTAGGATTCGTGCATCCTCATTCTCACGTTCTTCATGGATTCGACCAGGTGGGCGTCCCTGCCGTCCTCCGCCCAGGGACCGACGAAGAGCTGCTTCTGGCCGCCGACATCGACCACGGTGCCGGCGCCCAGCAAGCCGGAGCCGACCAGCGAGAGGTAGGCAAGTAAGGTGTAAACGGAAGATTCGATCCGCATCTGATAAGGTTCTATTCTCGCTGCCAAAGAATCAAGACAAAGGAGAATCAAAATACATGGTCAACCGGGTGATCGAGACCCGGACCCCGATTCGGCTGGAGCCGTCTGATTCGCAGGTTCGCAGGTTCACACGTTCGCAGGTTCGCACGTTCGCAGGTTCGCACGTTCGCGGGCTAGCCGAAAGGGAAAAGGACGGTATACTTCTGGCTGCGGGTTCGGCTTGTGACGCAGCGCATCACCTGCGATGGAGAGTGTCCGATACTGAATGAGGCGGAGATCGACTAGGGGATGGGATTCGTGAAGCGGTTCACCCTGCGCAAGGGACTCCAGCTGCCCATCAGCGGCGCGCCCGAGCAGCGTATCACCGAAGGCAGAAGCTCGAAGACGGTGGCGCTGCTGGGTCGAGATTACGTCGGCATGCGGCCCACCATGCTGGTGAGGCCGGGGGACACCGTGAAGCTGGGCCAGCCCCTCTTCGAAGACAAGAAAAGTCCCGGCGTCATCTATACCTCTCCAGCCGCGGGTCGGGTTGCCTCGGTCAACCGGGGTGACAAGCGGGCCTTCCTCTCCGTCATCATCAGTCGAGAGGGGCACGCCGCCACCGAGCGCGTCGTTTCCCTTGCCGGCCCCATGGTGCGCAACCCCCGTCTCATCCGAGCGCAGCTGGGCGGCTGTGTCCGAGACCTGGCCGAGGACGAGTTGAAGCAGGGAGAGAGCCGTCTCATCTCCGGATCGGTGTTCGCGGGGGACGTCGCCGGCGAGCCTCCGCAGGATCATCTGGGTCGTTACCATAATCAGATATCGGTGATCCGGGAGGACCGGGACCGGGTGCTGCTGGGTTGGCAGGGACCGGGGCTCGACACCTTCTCGACCAAGAACGTTTTTATGTCCAAACTACGGTTCGGGAGGAAGTTCGATTTCTCGACCAACACCTATGGAAGCAAGCGTGCCATGATTCCGATCGGCATGTATGAAAACGTGATGCCACTGGATATCGTTCCCACCTACCTGCTGCGAGCCCTGGCTTCGAACGATCTGGAGGGAGCGATTTCGCTGGGGGCCCTGGAGCTGGACGAAGAGGATCTGGGCCTCTGTTCCTTCGTCTGCCCTGGAAAGACGGAATACGGACCGCTCCTGAGGCAGATGCTGACGAGGATCTCAAAAGAAGGTTAGGGTCTGCGCACAAATAACTTGGTAGAATTGGCGCTCAGATTTGCGCCAGATTTGGCCGCGAACGATTGAGCGAAACCGCAGGCGTAGCCAGGCCTACGTTGAGGATTTCGCGATTGAGGAGCGGCCGAAGATGGTGTGAAGCTGAGATGCCAGAATGCCAACTTATCCTTGCGCAGACCCTTAATGAGTAAGGAATGAAGCTTCTGCGTGACTTTCTCGATGGTGTGGAGCCATCCTTCCAGAAGGGCGGCAGGCTGGAAAGGCTCTATCCCCTGTACGAGGCTCTGGACACCTTCCTCTACACCCCGGGTGAGGTGACTCCGGGGGCCTCCCACGTCCGCGACGGCATCGATGTCAAGCGCATGATGGGCACGGTCGTCGTTGCCCTGTTGCCCTGCATTCTGATGGCTCTGTTCAACACCGGTTTGCAGGCCAATCTGGCCATGCAGGAAATGGGCTTCACAGAGACCCTCGGTTGGCGGGCGACGGTCATAGTCTCTCAGAGGTCCTGGCAGGACAGGGCATCATCGTCCAGGAAATCCGTGGGCTGCCGCAAGGGTCCCTCGAGCGGAGCATTTCCAGCTATATCTTCGCGGCAGCGGATTTCGGGTTGTTGGAATGACCGCAGTAGAGTAAGGATGTGGCGCGGTGGTCTAAGGTTCGGCCTATCTGTTACCGCCCCTTTCGTCTGGCGGTGCCTCAATAGCCGGACCATCACTCCGTTTCCACATCCTCCTCATCGAACCGGACAGGCGGAACTACCGCATCCGGCTCTCGGACAAGACTCACGCCTTCACCCACGGCTCGCCGCGCCCAAGTTGGGTCAGGCGCACGAGCTCAAAGTGCCCGTAGAGGTGCGAGAGTGGATACGTCCCGCCCTTGCGTCGCCTGACCTTGTACTTATGGCGCAGCCACCGGCGCAGCCGCGTAGCGGTGAAGCTGTCGAGCGCACGGTAGGCCCGGCTGGTCGTCCCTACCCGAGAGTAGTTCGCCCAGCCGCGCAGAGCGCGGTTCAACTGCTGCACCAACTCCGTGGTCTTGCGCCAGTTCACCCAGCCACCGCTGAAGCGATAGCTGGGCTCAGCCTTCGCTTTCGCGTGTAATGCCCTCTGTAGTTTCTGAACCCTTTGCGGAGTTGATAGGTTGCCCAATCTCCTGGTCCCTTCACTACGTCCTGCATTCGTCTTGAACTAAGGCTCCTTCCCTCCACCGGCATTACCCGGCTTCCTCAGTAATACGGGCCTCTCCGCCACCCCCAGGCGCCCGGCCTGTCCCTCACGGGCTTCCGGTTGGCCATCCCTGGCCACGCCTAGGGGCTTCCCGTGTTGCGTGCGCTTCCCTGGTGTACATGCTGTCGCCACTACCCCGGCGCAGCGACTGGGTGCCCACTTCGCTCACTTCCCCAGCCGTATCAGCCTTCCCCGGTCTAGGAGCCGGGTCGGCCTGCGCATCGTCCTTTTCGAGGCTTGCTCAGCGTTCACTCACGTTACGGCCTGCACACTCGCGCGGTCACCAATTCGTGACTCGCTTCACCAGAGGCTTCAACCATTTCGTTACCTCCATAGTTGCTCCGGTTGCTTCCGGCTGGAGCGGTTGCCGGGTGGGGCTTTCACCCACTGGGAAAAGCGCCGCCTTACCACGGCGCACCCTAGAAGCGGACGTTCGAATGTTCCCCGGAAACGTCGAATGAACTAGGGAGCCAGAGGTCGTGATCCGATTTGGACCTCGTAGATTCGCTTCGGCAAACGTTTCCGGTAGGGCATGCCCCTCGCTGGCACCTACCGGCCCCGTCATCCGGAGCACACCGCCTTCTACCAGTGTCTGGAAGACTACTGGGAAGAGTTCCAGGAGGCTTACCCCTACTTCTACGAAAAAGACTATGGGCCCTGGCGTCCGGTGGTGGAGCAGACCGTCGAGCGTTTCCTCCAAGGTGGGATCCTTCGTCCTGGGTTTGCGCGCCTGCGCTGCTCTGACTGTCGACGGGAGCAATGGTTGGCCTTTTCATGCAAAACGCGCTGTTTTTGTCCAAGTTGCCAAGCCAAGCAGGTGGCGGCCTTCCTCGAACACGCCCTCGAGGAGGTGCTGGAGGAAGTGGACCACCGGCAGTTGGTGTGGACGATTCCGAGGGTCCTGCGTGCGGCCTTCTGCAAAGACCGAAAGCTCTTGGGAGAGCTCTGCCGCTGCGCCTGGGCCAGCCTCCGCGACTACGTCGCCAGCTGCTTGGGTCCCGGCTCGGTTCCCGGGGCCATCCTCACTATCCAGACCTGGGGAGACAACTGCGAGCACACGCTCACCTCCATGGGTTGGTCAGCGACACGGCCTGGAAGCGGGACGGGAGTGTGGAGGCGATCGGCGGCTTCGACTCCGCTCTGCTCAGCCGGCTGTTCCAGCACCGGGTCTTGGAGATGAGGGTCGCCCGGCATCGACTCAGTCCGGAGTTCGCCCAGAAGTTGCGCGCCTGGTCTCCCTCTGGATTTGGAGTCTACTGCTCTCGACCCATCCCTCCCGAGGATCGCCCGGCTCTGGAGCGTCTGGCCGCCACCATTCGACGTCCCAGCTTTGCCGCCTCCCGCCTCGACTATGACAGCGATCGGGGTCAGATCCTCTATCGCACCGCCAAGGGGAGACTGCAATCTCTGGATGCCCTGGACTGGATGGCCCGGGTCTGCTCGCACATCCCCGATCGAAATGAGCATCAGGTCCGTTATTATGGCCGTTACGCCAGCGCCTCACGTGGGAAACGACGGCAGCAGCAGAAAGCCGTCCACGGCCCCGATTCCGAGGACCGCCCCGCTGAGGAGGAGTCCGCGGCCGAGCGCTTCAGCCGCCGGCGCCGTCGCAGCTGGGCTCGTCTGCTCCGCAAGATCTATGACGTCGATCCCTTGCGCTGTTCTTGCGGCGGCTCTCTGCGCGTGATCGCCGTCATCGAGCAGCCTCACGTGATCCGCCGGATTCTGGCGCATTTGAAGCTGGGGCAAGGGCCGCAACGGGCGCCCCCACCCCGGTTGTTTCCGCAAAAGCTGGAACACTTTCTGGCGGAACTTTCCCCCCAGCAGGCTCAAGCCGTTCGAGCCTCCGACGACTCGCTCTTCTGGGACGAGGTTGCGGATTGGCCCGACTGAAGAGCTCGAGCTCTTCAGTCGGCTTGCAATATCCCTGTGTCTGTTTTCCCTCCCGACCGGCTCTTTGGCATCGCCTCGTCTCCGCTCCCACCCCCGTTAAACGATCTCAACCCTGTGGATCCCCTTCGATTTCCCCATCCACCTCATTTCAGCCACTTTTGGGCTCCTTTCGGGTGTTTCTACCCTCTTTCCTAGAACTCAATCCAAAAGGAAAGTCCTGTTGATATCCCGTAGGCCAGACCCAGGATCGGCGCCATCAACGGTGCAATGATCATCGCACCAATGATGGTAGGGGCATTGTTGGACAGGAGCCCAAACGTGGCGATGGCGCTCGAAAGAAAAAGCATGAAGAAAAAACCCAACGTTGGAATCGACGCTTGTCGCAACTGCAAATCGACTTCTTCCGCAGGCACCGGCGCCTCTATCAGAGGCTTCCAGTCACCGCTAACGGTTCGCCGCGTCTCAGACAGATAGCGCCAGATCTTCAACAAGTAGTCTTTCAAATGTTCCATCGAACGTTCCTCCTGGAAGCGACGCAACGTCAGCCACTCCCCAATTCGAGCGCCCTTTTCGTCCGGTGACCTCACGAGCTGCAATCGCAGCGTGGACGGGTGAAGCTGCGCTGGACGGCCTACCAAACGATCTGTACTACATGATTCTGCTTCGGTGTAGCGGGCTAGTAAAGGAGAGCCTTGAAATACGAAAGCCGTTCGTCGTGTCGACCCTAGTAATCCTTGACGTGTCGCTCAGCGCGGTTGGGAAGGAGTCGTTAGAACTCGCCGACTTGATTAGAGACGAGAATGGAACCTTCGTCTAGGCAACGTGACCGCCCATCCAGGCCACATCTGGCGCTACTTGCGGAAACTTCAACGGCGGGTGTAAATAGGCGGAATTGCGGGCCCGGCGACGTCAAGTTGTCGAGGGAGAATGTCGAAAAAGCACCCGCCTGCGAAAAACGATTTTCCGTACGCGATAAGGAGGATAGATATGCGGTTCCTGAGAGCTGTTTCACTTCTGGCAACGATGCTCGACCTTGCGAGCTCGGCATTCGGTCAGGTCTTTGACGGCACGCCCGACAACGACCGGGGCGCCCATGCTTGAAAGGGTCGAGGCCGTCGCTCCGCGGAACCGGAACTGTGTAGAACCCTAATCTAGTCTGCTAGCGAACTTACAAGTGAAGTCATTACCCAGGAGAAAGCCACGATGTTTCGCAAACTGATTCCCGCTGCTGCGACCCTTTTGCTTGCGTCGCCCCTGGCCCTTGCCCAGGAAGTCGACGAAGATGATGCCGCGCTCATGAGGGAGCTGGGTGTCAAACCACTTTTCGATGGACCCACATACGACATCGAGGGGATGCGAGGATTGCACCCGAACATCACACCGACCATACCCATGGATCCGGATGATCCGGTGTACGATGCCTGGAAGCTCATTCGTAACAACCTCTCGGAAGGCCGCGAGCCCGGTCCGATCAATATTCAGCGCATGCCGTTCGGTTTCGGCTTCAACGGCATTCCGACATTTTTTCGGCTGCCCGTCGCACTGACGCCAGAGGACCTGAAGGCCGGCGACGTCGATGTCGCGTTCCTGGGCGCCCACGTGGACATGGGCATGGGCCATCGCGGCGCCAGCCAGGGTCCGAACGCCCTCCGCGCCTCTGCCGGTGATTACCTGCCCTGGGGCCTGGCCACCATGTCGCACACGGGCACGCTCGTGGATCCATTCCGAGAGATGAAGATGGTGGACTACGGTGACGCGCCGGTCGATCCGTTGAGCACCGATCGCACCAACGAGGCGGTTCGCCATTTGGTCAGAGAGATCACCGAAGTCGAGCGCAGCGACGGCAGCCGCGTCATTCCCTTCATCATCGGCGGCGACCATTCGCTGGCCTACCCCGACATCGCCGGTGTGACGGACGTCTATGGGAAAGGCAACGTCAGCGTCGTTCATTTCGACGCGCACTACGATGCGACGATGTGGTTCGGCCACCTCGCGAGCCACGGCAGCTGGGTCAAGCGCCTGATTCACGAAGGGCACATTCCGGGCCGAAACTGGATCCAAGTCGGCTTGCGCGGATACTACCCCGACGCCGATTCGTTCGAGTGGATGCGCGAAGAAGGCATGCGCTATCACACGATGGCCGAGGTGGAGCGCCGCGGCTGGGACGCGGTCCTCGAGGACGTCATCAAGGAAGCCAACGAAGCCGAGTATCTCTTTATCTCCTGGGACGTGGACGTCATGGATCCGGCGTACGTGAGGGGAACCGGAACTCCGGAGCCCGGCGGTTTGGATCCGCGCGAAGCCTTTACCATCATGCGCCGCCTGTGTGCCGAGTCGAACGTCATCGGGGTCGACATCGTCGAGCTGGCCCCCGAGCGTGACCAGACGTACCTGTCGACGATGAACGTCAACCGCGTCGTTCGCGAGTGCCTCGTCGGCATCGCGATGCGGAAGACAGGCCTCACCGACGAGCACTACCTGAGTCCGCTGACGACGAGTCATGGTCGGGGCTCAGGAGGCGTGGCGGAAAACCGTGGCGAAACACCTCGCGAGATCCGTGTGGTCGAAACGCGAGTGGTGGAAAGCCGCGCCTCCGTGGTGCTGCTCGCAGGGTTCTTTCTCTTGGGCGCCGGAGTGACCGGAGCGGCGGTCTGGTTCAAGAAGGCCGCCGCAAACGTTCGAGCTTCGCAAGCCGCACCGCAAACGGCCCCACCCTCGAGCCATCCGGCAACGGAGACGGGGCAGGGCCACACGGTGATGTGAACGTCACACCATCTGCGAGTCTGATGAGTTCCGACATGCCTCGGCTTGCGAAATCTGAGACTTCACGACGGGTACGGGGAGCGGGCGCGGCGTGGGTCGCGCTCGCTCTCTTGACGGCGACGACGGCTTACGGGCAAGAAGCGCATGGCGATGCCCACGATGAGGAGCACTTCCACGCCAATCACGTGGCCGCGGTGGTGGGCGGGATGACGCCGCTCTCCGAGACCGGCGAGACCTCGTTCGCGCTGGGCGCCGACTACGAACGGCGGCTCGATCCACGGTGGGGAGTGGGTGCTGGCGTCGATTTCACTTTGGGGAGCCACAAGCGATCGGCGCTCGTTATGGTCGGCGTCTCCTACCGCCCGACGCCCGCGCTGAGGCTCTTCACCGGCCCCGGCTTCGAGCTGGTGGACAAAGCCAAGAGCTCGGGCGATATCAAGAAAGAGGCCTTCTTCGTCTGGGGATTCGGCGCCTTCTACGAGTTCCACATCGGGCCGCTCGCCATCGGGCCTAACGTCATCATCGACTTCGTGGGCGAGACAAAGACCAACCTCACGTACGGCATCGCCATTGGAGCAGGTTTCTAGCTAGCTTTCCCCGACGCACGAACTCGCCTCGGCTGCGAACTCACGCGATCTCGGCGGCCATTTCAGCCTCGCACCCGAGCCCTTCGTTGACCTCATCGAATCCGGTGAGCACACGTGGGTAGCGGGCGTGGCACTGGGATACGAGTTTTGATTGCACCGTCCCGTTCGGTCCAGGCGGCGACAACGACGACGAGTTGCGCGATTCGCTCTGCCTGTGAAGATGTATTCTGCTTGCCGCGCGGTTCTCGTTTTCGCGGGCGCACGATGGACTCGATGCTGGAGTGCCCCCCAATAATTGGCCCAAACAGAGCTGGACGAAGCGCGGCAAACAGACGTGAATTCCTGGCTTGTTCGTTGAAACAAACGGTTCGTTCGTCTCGGGTCCACTGCAATCGTGTCGCTTATCGCGGCGGTCTCCGTCGACGCTCAGGTGAGTGTGCCGGCGCGACCTGCCGCCGACTTCAGAAACGCGGTCTCGGGCGGTGCGAGCTACGGCATCCAGAACCAGCGAGACGCGGATTTCTGGGGACTCTCGGCTGAATACAGTCGGACGCTTTTGGACCGCTGGGTCGCCGCGGCGTCGGTGACCTTTGATTGTGAGACCGCGGTCCGCGACGCCGGATCCGATCAGAACACCAAGACGTTTACGCTCGTCGGGACGGTATCGTTCGCCCTCGCGAAGTGGCTTTCGGTCACCACGGGACTCGGCAAAGGGTTTGCGGACACGGACAACCCTGAGATGGCTATGCGGTTCACGAACGGTGATCTCGGGACCGGTGTTGCCGTTGGTTTCGCGACGCCGGGCCTCCCGCAATTCGTGCGCGACTCCATTTCCTTTTCGGTCGCTTACGAATACAATTTCGATGAACGGGACACCTCGCTGAGCTTCGACGCCACCTTCGGATGGAGCTTCTAGCAGCCTGTCGGACTTTCGAGGTCACACCGAACGGGCATCATTAGTGTATGGCGAATCGATTTAGAACAGTAGATCGAGAGACTCCTTATCTGTTTCCTCCTTCGGTGCAGGAATGGCTGCCGGAGACGCATCTGGCTCGCTTCGTGGTGGAGGTGGTGAGCAAGCTGGAGTTGAGGAAGTTGGAGGATTCCTACACGAAACGGGGATCGGAAGGATACCATCCGGCGGTGATGCTGGCGTTGTTGTTTTACGGGTATGCGACGGGGGTGTTTTCGAGTCGGAAGTTGGAGCAAGCCACCTACGATTCGGTGGCGTTTCGCTACCTCGCCGGCAACACGCATCCGGATCACGACACCATAGCCCATTTCCGAAAGCGGTTTTTGGAAGAGCTGAAGCCGCTGTTTGTGGAGATCTTGCTGCTGGCCCAGGCGATGGGATTTCTGAAGTTGGGCCGAGTGAGTTTGGATGGCACGAAGGTCAAAGCCAATGCCTCCAAGCACAGTGCGTTGAGCTGGGGGCACATCCAGAAACTGGAAGCGCGGCTGCGAGAAGAAGTGGACGAGTTGATGCAGCTGGCCGAGGAAGCGGATGGACGAGAAGAAACGGAAGGGATGGACATCCCGGCCGAGCTGGCGCGGCGGGAAGCACGGTTGAAAGCGATCGATCAAGCGAAGCAGAAGCTGGTCGAGCGGGCGGCCGAGCGGCAGGCGGCCGAGCACGCCGAATATGAAGGGAAGGTGGCCAAGCGGCAAGCCCAGAGGAAAAGGGGAAACAAACCGAAGGGTCGCGAACCCAAACCGCCCCGAGGAGGAATCCGAGACCAGGATCAGATCAATCTGACGGATGAAGATTCTCGGATCATGCCGGTCTCGGGCGGGGGATTTGAGCAATGCTACAACGCTCAGGCCCTGGTGGATAACGACAGTCTGTTGATTGTGGCCGTTCATGTCACGCCAAACGCCAATGACAAGAAAGAACTGAAACCGGCCCTGGCGGCGCTGCACGCATTGCCGGAGTCGTTGGGTCGGCCCCAGGAGCTGCTGGCCGACAACGGCTACTTCAGTGGTGCCAACGTGGAGCTTTGTAGCGAGCATGCGGTCCTTCCCTATATTGCGGTCGAGCGGGAAGCCCACCACTTGCCGCCGAACGAACGCTGGAAAGAACCGGAGCCACCCGGGGAAGACGCCGATGCGGTGGAGCAGATGAGATACCGGTTGAAGACCCCGGCGGGTCGAGCCATCTACGGGCAACGCAAAGCTGTCCCCGAGCCCGTCTTTGGGATCATCAAATCGGTGATGGGCTTTGCGCAGTTCTCTCTCCGAGGAGCGGAGGCGGCAGACGGGGAGTGGACTCTGGCCAGCATCGCCTGGAATCTGAAAAGAATGTACAACCTCGCCTGCCGCCAGCCGAAGCTGGCCCGTGCCACCCTCTGAAGAGGTGGGCCAGGTCGTTTCAGCGGCCAAATCACCGCCGCAGATCAGACGATTCATCGATTTCGTGCTTGGTCGTGCAAGACTTTGGATCAAACGTCAAATTTCAGAAGTGCCTGTGAGTCAAGTCCGACAGGCTGCTAGCACGGGACACGGACGAAACGTCCCCTTTTTGCCGCCCTTCGGAGCCTCCGCCTGCGTTGGACCGAGCTCTCAACGTCATCGAGAGCCGAATTCCATCTCAGCGGTCATTTCAGCCTGGCACCGGAATTCTTCGTCGACCTCATCGAATCCGGTGAGAACACATGGGTAGCGGGCGTGGCACTGGGGTACGAGTTTTGAATGCACAAACGCCAACAACGAGGTTGCTCCAGGAAGGCAACGGGAACCCGTCAGCCGCGAAGGAATCTAACCTTCAACCTACGGATTAAGAGTCGTGCTCAGGTGAACACCAACGAGCACTAACCGACACTAACCAACACAAAAAATTCGAAGAAGCGGTGATGGTCGTGTCCGTTGTTTCGTGGCGCGGGGAGTAGTTTTGGCACCAAGTCGGCACCAGGAGTCTGCTACGGCGCCCGCAGGATTCTGGTACGATCAGTCCCCAGAATGGCGCTCGAAGTTGGAACGCACCTCGGCCCCTACGAAGTCGTCTCCCCGATCGGCAAGGGTGGGATGGGCGAGGTCTATCGCGCTCGCGACACGAAGCTCGACCGCGACGTAGCCATCAAGGTGCTGCCTGACGAGCTCGCCGCCGATGAACAGCGCGTCGCGCGATTCGAGCGAGAAGCGAAGCTCCTCGCGTCTCTGAACCATCCGAATATCGCGAGCATTTACGGCTTTGAGCAAAACGCTCTGATCTTGGAACTGGTCGAAGGTCCGACACTGGCGGAGCGGGTCGAGCAGAGTCCGATCCCGGTCGATGAGGCCATCCCTATCGCGAAGCAGATCGCGGAGGCGCTCGAAGCAGGCCATGCGGCGGGGGTCATCCACCGCGACTTGAAGCCCGCAAACATCAAGCTCCAGGAAGACGGCACAGTGAAGGTGCTCGACTACGGACTCGCGAAAGCGCTCGAAGACGAGAGCCCGGGCAGCGACGATTCCGACTTGTCCCATTCGCCGACCCTCACGCGGCAGGGAACGCAGATCGGCGTCATTCTCGGGACCGCCGGCTACATGAGCCCCGAGCAGGCGAAAGGTAAGCCGGTCGACAAGCGCACCGACATCTGGGCGTTCGGCGTGGTCCTGTACGAAATGCTGACGGGCCGGCGGCTGTTCGACGGCGAAACTGTCTCGGACATTCTTGCCGCGGTGCTTCGCGATCAGGTCGACTTCGGTCGGGTGCCGCCGCCGGCGAGGAGCGCTGTAGAAGCCTGCCTGCGACGCGATCCGAAAAAGAGGCTGCGTGACGTCGGTGACGTTGCGCTCCTCCTCGACCTCCATCAGGCGGACGACCCAGTTGCGCCCGCAGCACGAGTACCGGCGGCGACCGCCGCCGGGTGGCTGTGGCCTGCGCTTGCTGCGATCGCGGCGGCGGCCGCGCTGGTTCTTGCGGCATTGCTTGTCGGGCAAACAACGCCCGTGGCGACGGAGCAGCCGGAGACGATCACGTTCGAAATCCCTGGCCGCGGGCAGGCACCGACGGTGACCGCCGTCTCGCCCGACGGACGCCACGTGCTATACGCCGTGGTCCCCGAGGGTTCGCCACCGCAACTGTGGGTCCGCTCGTTCGCGTCACTCGAAGGACGCCCTCTCCAGGGGTCCGAGGGAGTCGAGGTGCGGGTGCGCACCCTGGCGGGCGCCGAAGGTGGGTTCGATCCGGTCGCAGCCTGGTCACACGACAGTCTAGAAGTGGTGTTCGCCGTTGCCGGGTCGATGCGCCGAGTCGACATTGCGACCGGTCAGGTCACGGTTCTGGCAGAGCGGACCGGCAAAGAGGAAGATGGGTTTCCCACAACTACAGTGGGACCGGGCGCATGGAGCGGCGACGGCACGATACTCCAGGGCTTGACTAGTTTCGATATTGCCAACAGTGGCATCTGGAGTTTGCCAGAAACCGGCGGCACTCCAACCCAGGTCACCCGACTGGCGGGCGACGAAACGACGCATCGGCCGTCCAGCTTCCTTCCGGACGGACGCCGGTTCCTGTACCTCGTCAACCACACCGGTGACAATCGGTCAGGAGAAGTTCGCGTCGGATCGCTCGACAGCGCGCCCGACGAACAGGACACGACAGCTCTGCGCAGGGCCGACGGCGCCCCAGTCTACGCGCCGGCAATCGACGGCAACTCGGTCCACATTCTGTTCGTGAGTCGCGGAAATCTGATGGCGCAGACCTTCGACCCCGCTAGCGCGACGCTCGCAGGCGAACCGGAGCAACTGGCCTCGGGGGTCGGGTTGTCTTTTTCGGTGTCGTCCGGTGGGCGACTCGTGTATCGCGCGGCTGGGGCGGCGGTCGGACCGTTGTCGTCGCTCATCCGGTTCGACCGGTCCGGAGAAGAGATCGGAAGGGTGGGTCCGCCGGCTAGCTATGTGGGCGTGGGTCGTTTCGCAGACGGACGGCGTCTGGTGGTCTCCCGCGTAGATCCCGACCAGGGAACGCACACGTACATCGTGGACATCGACCGAGCGGCCTTCACCCGCCTCAACACCGACCCCGCTTACGACTCCGGCGAAGTGGTGTCGCGGGAGGATCTGGTGGCGTACACGTATTCTCCGGAGGGCGTCGCTCGCGACCTCTACGTCCGGGCGGCAAACGGCGTCGGTGATCCGCGGATGCTGAGCTCGTCCGACCTGGTCAAGCACCCCAACGACTGGTCGCCAGATGGCAGCTTTTTGCTCTACGACGCCCATGTGCCCGGGCGGGGCCAGGACCTGCTTTTCGTCGACCGAGACGGTAGCGACCCTGTCCCGTTTCTCACGACAGAAGCAGACGAAACTCACGGCCAGTTTTCTCCCGACGGTCAGTGGATTGCCTACAGGTCTACTGAATCGGGCCGCAGCGAGGTCTACGTTCGTGATTTCGCGCCCGATCAGACACCGGCGTACGGGTCGGACCGCGTGCAGATCTCGGTGGCCGGCGGCGCCGCGCCGCGCTGGAGTCCCGACGGCCGCGAGATCTTCTTCCTCGGACCCACCGGCACGATGTTCGCGGTGCCGGTTAGCCCGGGCACACCGTTCGAAGTCGGCACACCCGAGGAACTCTTTCCCACCCAAGCGGTCGACTTCTTCCGCTACGTCGCCATGCCCGACGGCACGTTTATCGTCAACACCCGGGTAGAGCTTCCGCCCGAGGCCACGCCGCCGCTGGTGGTGATGCTCAACTGGCAGTCCGCGCTCCGGTGACAAGGAGCGAGGGTTCCTTGATGGGAGTGACCCGACTCCTTCGAGGCTGCGGAGCTGCTCTCAACCGGTCGCGGTGTGTTGGTGAGCCTGCCGAATCGAACCTTCAACCTACGGATTAAGAGTCGTGCTCAGGTGAAGACTAACGCGCACCAACCGAGACTAACTGACACGAAAGACTCGAAAAAGCAGTGACGGTCGTCTCGGTTGTTGCGGGCTCCGGGGGTAGTTTTGGCACCAGGTTGGCACCACGACTCCGCTGACGGCCTCAACTGTCTGCACCGATTGTCGCCAACACGTAACTTAGCGCGATCCGAGTTGGGATCGCTAGACTTCGGATACCTGCCGTCATAATCTTTACAGGTGGAAAAAGGCGTCCTAGAGCTGGCAGCACGGCGCGGCTAACGCTTTGGGAAGAGATGGTGCGGGGGGCTATCGATTGGATGGGTGAGCCGCGAAGGAATCGACCGTTCAACCTACGGATTCCGTGTCCGTTAGATTAGGCATACCTATACCCGTGGGTCAGCCCTCCCGGCGTCCTTGGACGAGACGCTACGACGTTCTCTATCGATACGGGCTATTGTTTCCATTGGCGGATCTGATGCGAGATGACCCGTACGCCGCGATGATCGAGGACTTTCCGAATGATGGAACGTGAAACCGTTGAACAATTGGAGAACCCGACGTCGCGGAGAAACTCAAGAAGGGCTATCGGCTCGGTTCCCGGGGCCATCCTCACTATCCAGACCTGGGGAGACAACTTGCGACCTCACGCTCACCTCCATGGGTTGGTCAGCGACACGGCCTGGAAGCGGGACGGGAGTGTGGAGGCGATCGGCGGCTTCGACTCCGCTCTGCTCAGCCGCCTGTTCCAACACCGGGTCTTGGAGATGATGGTGGCCCGGCACCGACTCAGTCCGGAGTTCGCTCAGAAGTTGCGCGCCTGGTCTCCCTCCGGATTTGGGGTCTACTGCTCTCGACCCATCCCTCCCGAGGATCGCCCGGCTCTGGAGCGTCTGGCGGCCTACATTCGACGTCCCAGCTTTGCCGCCTCCCGCCTCGACTATGACAGCGATCGGGGTCAGATCCTCTATCGCACCGCCAAGGGGAGACTGCAATCTCTGGATGCCCTGGACTGGATGGCCCGGGTCTGCTCGCACATCCCCGATCGAAATGAGCATCAGGTCCGTTATTATGGCCGTTACGCCAGCGCCTCACGTGGGAAACGACGGCAGCAGCAGAAAGCCGTCCACGGCCCCGATTCCGAGGACCGCCCCGCTGAGGAGGAGTCCGCGGCCGAGCGCTTCAGCCGCCGGCGCCGTCGCAGCTGGGCTCGTCTGCTCCGCAAGATCTATGACGTCGATCCCTTGCGCTGTGGTTGCGGCGGCTCTCTGCGCGTGATCGCCGTCATCGAGCAGCCTCACGTGATCCGCCGGATTCTGGCGCATTTGAAGCTGGGGCAAGGGCCGCAACGGGCGCCCCCACCCCGGTTGTTTCCGCAAAAGCTGGAACACTTTCTGGCGGAACTTTCCCCCCAGCAGGCTCAAGCCGTTCGAGCCTCCGACGACTCGCTCTTCTGGGACGAGGTTGCGGATTGGCCCGACTGAAGAGCTCGAGCTCTTCAGTCGGCTTGCAATATCCCTGTGTCTGTTTTCCCTCCCGACCGGCTCTTTGGCATCGCCTCGTCTCCGCTCCCACCCCCGTTAAACGATCTCAACCCTGTGGATCCCCTTCGATTTCCCCATCCACCTCATTTCAGCCACTTTTGGGCTCCTTTCGGATGTTTCTACCCTCTCTCCTAAAACTCAATCCAAAAGCAAAGTCCTATTGATATTGGGGGGGAAGGGACTCATTACTATCGGAGAGTTTCCTTTTTCAAGGAGGTCATGGGTTGGTGTCTGGAGAACGATTTGGCGGTCTTCGCGGTTTCGGATGCTCACTGGCCCATCGATCAGATGGTAGACAAGACGCGAGGGCAGCGACGTGACATGACACTGGTTCTGGTGAGCGAGGTCAGCCCTCGGGGAGTGAAGCAGGCCATCAAGCAGCGCCGCACTCTTGCCTATTTCGGGGAGATGCTGTGGGGTCAGGAGCGATGACTGCGGGCCCTGGCGGTGAGCTCCCTGGAGCTGAAGGTGACGCCATCGGTGCAGGCCAATAGGGTCCGCCACTTCCTTTCCCTCACCAACCGCTCTTCTTTTCCTTTTCAGATTCAGTTCGCGGTGGGGGAGACCGAAGTCTCCCACACCAACCGAGAGTATCGTTCAGCGCCCAACGCCACCGTGATGTTGCCGTTCTCGGCAAAGCAACAAGGCGAGAAGGTCAAGCTGACAATCCACGTCACCAATCTGCTGTCCGGCACGGACCGTCCCTTGATTTTGAATCAAGAGGTCTGGGTGCCATAGTACCCAGTCGCCGGACCAGGTTCTTCGGCACAAAGCAACTGGCTGCGCCCCTCTACTACCCGGACCTCGTTGTGAACTGCGGCCCGTGTCTAGCTGCCTTTGCTCAACTAGATGCCGTTCTTCAACGACTTTCACACTCGAGGGAGACCTCGGTCAGGATGGCGGAGTTGCCACCGTCGGGGGAGGTGAAGACGACACGGTACTGGAGCCAGGACTGCGCGTGAGTCTCGGCCAACTTGCTTCCCGGTTTCAGGTAGAAGGAGTCCCGGCCACGGGGACCCAACCAGTCGGCCTTGTCCAGGTCCTCGCGCCTGGCTGCCGTCCGGACCTGGAAGCGGAGACCGGTCCCGTGAGGGGTCTCGCCCGACCAGGATAGGCGCCGGAAACGCGCAGCGGATGGGGCCTCCAGAGGCGGAGATACATAGTCCCACTGGTAGCGACGATCGTAGACATTTCCCGAGTCCACCATGGCGTCGAGGTGAACGCCGACCGTGGGCAGATGGCTGCGCCTGGACCAGGACAAGCCTTCGGGGGACCCCCAGAAGATGTTGGTGCCGGCGGCGTGATCAAAATCCTCCTGGTGATTGGAGACCACAAGATCGACCGAGCCGTCCCGGTCCAGATCCAGTGCATCCACAGCCGAGGATGACGCGGCTCTCAGTAGCTGACGACGGTGTTTTCCGTAATCTCGTCCCCCGTCTCCCCAGTAGACGAAGGCGGGCAGAGCCCTCGTGTTGTCTGCCCTGTAGTTGGTCAGAGCGATGTCCAGATGGCCATCACCGTTCAGATCCGCCACCGAGGCATCGATGCTGGTGTACCCTTCCAGCTCGATGCGGCTGTTCTTGGAGAATCCCTTCGGGCTGCCCCAGTAGATGAGAATCGGGTTGTGGGTGGTAGGACTCTTGGGCGTGGAGCCGTTTGTCAGGATCAGGTCCAACCAGCCGTCCCCATCCAGGTCTGCGGCCACCGCGTGGGCAGCCCCGTAAGCCTCCAGGACCGTCCGGTTTTCCAATCCGAACCCGGCATCACTTCCCCAGAACACCTCGGACTCATCCGCATAGCCCATCGGGAAAACCAGGTCCAGATGGCCGTCCCGATTCAGGTCAGCCACCGCCGTGGACTCCGCGTACCAGCCTCCCAGGTCCCAGCGGCTGACCCGGGCCTCATCGAATCGGCGCCCGTTTCCCCAGATGACACCCCCTTGAGCCGAACCCTTCCCGGGCCCGGTGGGCAGGGTCAGAACGAGATCCAGATAGCCATCCCGGTTCAGGTCAGCCACGCTGCTGCTATTGGCCGCCTTCATGCCGAGCGAGGTACGGTGCTCGGGCTGGTGGCCGTCCGGGCCTCCCCACCAGACCGCTGGCCCATCCCTGTGATTGAGCACTATGTCAGGAAATCCATCGTCGTCCAGGTCCGCGATGCTGTATTCCATGTTTCCGCCAGGCTCCAGGAAGCTGACCGAGGAGTCGGAGTAGCGGTGCTCCCGGTTGCCCCAGTAGACTGCCGTCGGAAGAGTGCTGCTGCGGCCGCTGAAGTGACTCACCAGCAGGATGTCGGGGTTTCCGTCCCGATTCAGGTCCGCCACTGCGGAGCCGGCGACTCCAAAACCGGAAAGCTGGCTCCTGTGATGGGGGGAAAAACCCCCGGAGTCCCCCCAGTAGATATACGAAGGAACGTCGCTTCCTCTGGAGTCAAAGCTGTTGCCGAAGAGAATGTCCAGCTGGCCGTCCTGGTTCAGGTCCGCTGTCTGGACCGTAGTAGCGCCCAGCGTGGGGAGGTCGGTTCGGTCGTCAGAGCTGAAGCCGTGGGGAGAGGACCAGAAGATGGTAGACGGTGTTGGCGATCCACCCCGGCGACCTTCGTTGGCGAAAACCAGGTCGCTTCTGCCATCGCCATTGAGGTCGGCTGCCGCCAGGCCTTTACAAGACGAACAAGGAAGCGTCGAAGCTGCCTCGGTGTGCAGTCCCTGCGAAGACCCGAAGAAGACGACGCCGTTGTGGGTTCCTGCCGCCACCAGATCGCTGATCCCATCCTGATCTAGATCGGTAGACAGCAGCGTGGTCATCCCAGGGAATACGTTCCCATCAGTCTCATCCGGTGAATCCAGGCGCAGCTGCTTGGGGCCGAGTTCCTGGCGACTCGCGGGATCGTAGCCGCCTCTTTCATCCCCCCAATAGATGTAACAGCTCCGCACCTGGCTGTTGTAGTTGGCGAAAGCCAGGTCGGGAGCACCATCCCCGTTGAAGTCTCCAACCGCCACATCGCGGGCGCTCACGGTCGGTACGATGCTTCGGAGAGAAGGGTCAAAGCCTCTGAGATCCCCCCAATAGATGTAGGATTCCAGGTGAAAGCGATATCCCCGGTACTCTCCCAGCTCATCTCCCTGAATGGCCAAGACCACATCCAGCAGACCATCGCCATTCAGATCGGCGACTGCCACACCGCTGGCCAGGTAGGCCGGAAGTTCGGTGCGCCGAACCGGGTCGAAGCCGGAGGCGCTCCCCCAATAGATGTAGGCATTCTGATCGGGGCGGTAGTTATGCATGAAGTTACAGAAGAGGATGTCGGGAAAGCCGTCACGGTTGAGGTCTTCGACCAGGCCGCGGCCTCCCCCCTGGGTGGGGAGACGCTGGACCGACGAAGAAGCCGCGTCCAGGCTGCGCAAAAGCGAGAAGGGTGCCCTCAGCTGCCATTGCTCGGGAAAGAGAGAACGAAATCCCGCCTGACTTCCCCAGTAGATCAAGGAATCGGGATTGTAGACGCTGTCGTGGTCCTGCGTGAAGAGCAGGTCCAGCTCTCCGTCCAGATTCAGGTCCCAGCGGTTGATCGTCTGGACTCGACCGCGATGGGAAACATACAGATTCGCGCCGGAGTCACTCGCACTACCCTTCCGCAGCTCCTCGAATCCCTGCAGCCGGATCACTATCGTCTCCGCCATCACCGGGTGGGGCGGAAGGACTACGACGAATCCAATCAGGACGAATGCCAGGAGACACATGAGCGATCGCTTTTCCCATTCTTGCACATTCCTACCCCGAAGAAGAACTATTGTCTGTTTCTCTGTAGGAGTCTACCCGAGAGTCGCCAGGACGGTGGCCAACTGATCAGGACGCCCGTGGATCGCCGTGTCGGCCATGGTCCCGCTGAGCAGTATTTCAGGATGTTTCGAGATAAATATCTGTTGGCAGCCGTCCTGGGAATCGTTCGCTCTCACCGCGGAACCATCAAGATTTACAGTGAAGTGGGTCGAGGGTCCACCTTCAAGGTCCTCTTCCCCTGCAGTGACTGGGCGGAAGAACCACTCCAACCGACAGTCAACCCGGCTCCCGATTGGCAGGGAAGCGGTACGGTTCTGGTTATCGACGATGAGCCGACCGTACGCACGGTGGCGACCGGCATGCTGGAGATGCTGGGGCCGATTCCATTGCGCAATCTTATGACCGGTTCCGCCTAGAAGGGGTCAGTCAAACTCTCCCCTGAAATGTCCAAACGAACGAACGCTACCGGCCCAGGAGCCGACGTTCAATTCTGGGCGCTTCGAAAGGAACTGTCAGTTACAAGGCAGGCCGTCGTAGGTCCAAGTGCTTTTAGTCGTCGGCTGAGTAGCCGTCATTGAAGCTCAACTCCTTCCCTCCTGAGATTGCCCTTCAAGACCCAACGATCTAGTATTGCCACATAGACCTGGAGGCCCATCGTGATCTCGGAAATACAGTGGCAATCCTTCTGAAAAGTTTATGGGTCGATTCCGAGGATCTTGGCGCTGATGATGGATGTGGATGTGGGGTTCGCTCGTGTTGCCTGAGTTGCCGCAGGCACCAATTGGTTCACCCTCCGTTACCTGATCACCGGCCTTGACGAGCACGCTGCCGGGCTGCAGATGCGCGATCATCAAGTAGGTTCCGGTTTCGAGGGCAAGCACAACGACATTGCCTACGGGGTTAGAAAGATCCATGCTGACCTCACCCGGCCGATGATCTGGTGCGCCATCGGTTGAGTAGTGGACTCGGGCGGAAACGGGCGCAACGACGGGCGTACCATAGCAACCATAGTCTTCCAGTTGCTCTGAGCCGTGCATTGCGGGCTCAACGACCAGATCGTATGCCCAACGCTGGTCGGGCGTGAAGGCATGATAGTTTGTCGCCACCTGATCACCGCCCCAGGCGACGCGCAAGGTTTCATTCGATGGTAGTCGAACAGTAACAGACGGCTTTGACTCGTCCAGATCGTAAGGAAAGGTCATCGTCAGTACCCCGAATCCCCAGAGGGCAGGCCACAAAGCAAGGAGAGCCAGTGCGAGAGTTGCCTGCATCGGCCTACTGAAGCGATGCTTGCGGATAGCGTGGACGATCAGCGTGAGGAGGGCCAGGGGCGCGAGCACCTGTCCGGCGGTTATGAGCGTCACAAAACCGTAGACGGCCCTCATGCCACCGGAGAGGAACAGTACCCATGCCGGGAGTAGAACGATCGTCAGTACGGCGGGTGGAACCCAGCGGAGCCAAGCCCGAAATCGGTTCATGGCGTTTCCGTCAATGATTGGCCCCCCTCAGTCAAGCTCTGGTGCGGCTGGAGTACATGAACTTGGAACTACGACCACCCAGCGCACCGGCGCAGTCACAGCGAACCTCGTCCCCGAGTTATAGGATACTCGTCAAGACGCGCCGTGTGACCGTATTCGTGGTCCGTGGGGATTCTAGGGGGCAGAGAGGTTTGGGCCAAGTCGGGAGTGCGGTACTATTAGTAGAGGATTCTCCCGCGGTAACGGGTGCGGTCAAGTTTCTTCCTGACGTTATTGATCATCCTAACGGTCTTGTCCTGCGCCCGTACTGTACGGAGGTCGGTACTCTCCGCAGATCGTGTGCTCACCTGTGCTTCTTTCGAGGATGCCGAGAAAGCGGGCATCGATGCGGAACAGCTCAGATCCGAATACAAGCAGGCGTACATTGTCGGTGGCGCAGATGGCTGTGTCTTCCCCGAACGTGGCGAGGAGGTCGGCGCGGGATGGACCGATTTTCAGCTTTTGCTGTCAAAGAAGGTGAGGGAGAAGCAGGGAGTCAACTTTGAGGGACGCAAGCTGTTCAACATCGCGTTCTTTCGTACATTGTCGGTGGCGCAGATGGCTGTGTCTTCCCCGAACGTGGCGAGGCCCGGAGCTGTTCAACATCGCGTTCTTTGCCCGGATGGCCGGATCGAGTACTACCTGTTTGGGCACATTGATGAAGCTCACAATGAGGCGCTCTGCGATGTGGTGAGGACGGTTGCGAAAGAATATCGGTTCCCTGTGACGGGCGATCGGCAGTTCAGCCAGTGCGGGTCTCTTTTCTTCAAGCCGCGGGAGTGAGAGGAACATCGACTAGCCCAGGCAAGAATTGAAATAGCCTGCAAACACATTGACGACGCCTCTCATGGTATACTCCCGAACCAGAACCGCTCGCAACAAGGGAATAGCCGTGTTAGCTTCATTCAGCCTCCCATTCCTCCAACACATGGATCGCCAGACAATGTCCTGCTCTCCTGATCATCGTGGCTTGATGCGTTGGGGTTGTGGCGGCGTGCAACTCGCCCGTGTGCTGGCGTCCTTACTCTTTGTCCTTGCGGCGATGGCGACATGGTCGACATCCCCTGTATCCGCTGGGCAACTCATCCAGATCGGCTCGGACAAGCAGCTATTCCTCGGCCCCTGGGTGGAGGACGGACGGGATGACTATCTGGTCGAGTCGATGTCCCACGTCGAGATAGCCATGAATCCGATGAGGGTCATCAACCAAAAGCTGATGCCGGCGGACAAACCCTGGGAGACGCCCGACAATTACGGAAGAGCCGTGCTCAGGGACGGCGAGCTGTTTCGCTGCTACTACCTCGCCTATCCACGCGGCCAGAAGGACGTGTCATTACACCACACCATCCTGTGTTATGCCGAGAGCCGGGACGGAATCCACTGGACCAAACCGAACCTGGGGCTGACCGAATGGGAAGGTTCACGTGAGAACAACATTCTATTCCCGAACGACGATTTTCCTTACACCTTCGAGCAGTTCACGACACCAGAGGTTGTCATTGACCCCAGTGCCAAGGACCCCGCCCAGCGCTATAAGGCTTATGTTCGGATCACCCCGGTGGGTCGCAGGGCAACAGCATTCAAGAAGAAGGGTCTTGGACCGGAGCACGAGGGTAGGAGCAGCCTGCCCGACGGGAAGTACGCGTTCACCTCGGGTGACGGCATACGCTGGAAACTCGTACGGCCGGAAAAAGTGAAGACCTGGTCGGGCGACACTGGGTTCCCCGCCTTCTGGGACGATCAGTACGGCCAATTCGTGGCGTACCCGCGGATCAAGCCCAAGGACCAGGCGCAGACCGACTACTACAAAAAGAAGTACGGGTTCGATTGCCGGCCCAACGTGCGCATGGTCGCTCGGATGGTTTCCGATGATTTTCTCGATTGGAGTGGTGAACCCGCCGCCGTCCTCGCGCCGGATGCGATCGACCGCGCCAACTCGCCGCCCGAGATCTACCGCGTCGACTTCTACCAAGGCAATGTCTCGAAATACACCGAGGCACCGAGTGCCTATCTGGCGCTGCCGCTGGTCCACAGCCATTGGAAGTTCGACATGTCCGACCGCAACCCCAGTGGCTATCCGCGGGAGTGGCCTTCTACCCTTGACGTACAGCTGGCGACCAGTCGCGACGGGATTACCTGGCACCGCACACCGCGGCGCCGTCCGTTCATCCGACTCGGTCCCAAAGGGACGTTCTGGCATGGCACGATCTATCCCGAACGCAAGATCTTTCGCGTGGGTGACGAGCTGTGGGTCTATTTCTCGACAAGTGATTCCTCCCACTCGGACTCCTCACCGAGATGGAGCTTCGCCCGGGCGACGATGCGGCTGGACGGGTTCCTCTCGGCGAATGCAGCCTACACGGGCGGGGAATTGATCACGCGACCGTTGCTGCACACGGGCAAGCAACTGCAGTTAAACCTGGCCACCGGAGCCGGCGGCACGGTGCAGGTCGAAATCCTGGACGAAGAGGGCATGCCGATCGAAGGTTTTACATTGGACGAAGCCGACGAGATCAACGGCAACTACATCCGCGTCGCGGCGTCTTGGAACGGCGATACGAACGTCGAATCGCTGGCCGGCCAGGCAATCAAGCTCCGCTTCGTCATGCGCGATACGAAGTTGTATTCGTTCCGGTTCCTCCCGTAGCATTTCCTTTAATTACCCTCTTTCAAACCAGGCGATAACGGGAACCAGGGAGGTGGAGTGGAGGGCTGCCCAGACGGACCAAGCTGGATGGTATATACCTCTTTGGAATCTCCATCCCACTGTCTCCCAAATGTCTCCCACTGCGTTTCCTAATCTTTCCTAATGATTCGGCTTTTCGGTTGGCGGAAAACCCAGCTATCGTGTTGTTTTTCCTAACGTTTCCTAACGATTCGGCGATTTCTGATCAGGACTTAAAATCCTGTGCGTGCGATCGTCCAGTCCGAGAACCTCTCACGCGATACTCCGCCGCTCAATCTCCCGCTCCACGCTCTCGGCCCCTTCGTCATAGAGCCGCTCGAACAGCTCGCCAATGCTGTTGTCCCTGTGCCACAGAACCAGGGCTGGATGGTTCGCGGTGCGGTCCAGAATGTATGCCTCAAGCCGCTCTCTCAATGGGCCATATTCGAGGGCCATGAAGGTGTAATAGCCCAAATTCTGACCCCACAAACCAGGCCACACCTGACTGACCGGTTCCGCCTAGAAGCAGCCGCTCAGTTCAGAATGATTTCAGATTTCTGAGCGGCAGGAATCGACCTTAAGCGGACCCTCACCGCGGAGCACGACCACAAGAGGCATGGAAGCGGCCGCGACGCTAGAGAGCTATCGAGTTCGCCCTTAAGATGTGTAGGTATGGCAGTGCTGCGAATGGACCGTCTCTGGGAGGTGGGGTACGGGGCGCTCTTCGCCCTATTCTTGTTCGCTGCAACAACCGCCAACGCGCAGCCGGAAGGACGACTCTCAGGAACGGTCTCGCTCAAGGAGACTGGAGGTCCCCTGCATGGAGCGAGCGTCTTGATCGTGGAGTTGGACCACAGTGTGCTCAGCGAAGACGATGGCTCCTATACGTTCGACCAGGTGCCTGCAGGCCGCTATCAAGTCATTGCCCACCTGGACGGCTTTTTCACCGAGGCGAGACATGTAGTGGATGTGTCACCAAGCGAGACGAAGATCGTAGACTTCACACTGGGCCTGAGCGACCTCAGACATGAGATTACGGTTACCGCGTCCGAGAAGGAGGAGACCACTTTCGAATCCTTCCAGAGCGTGGAGTCTTATGGAGCCCATGTTCTGACAGAATCCACAGCTGTTTCCCTAGGAGAAACGCTGGACCATCAGGTGGGCACAGGGATCGCCAAGCGCAGCTTCGGTCCCGGCTCCTCCCGTCCCATTATCAGAGGCTTCGACGGCGACCGTGTTCTGGTGATGGAGGACGGCATCCGAACCGGAACCCTTTCCTCCCAATCTGGCGATCATGGAGAGCTGATTAATGCCGCCCAGCTGGAGCGTCTCGAAATCGTCAAGGGTCCGGCGACGCTGCTCTATAGCGGGAGTGCCATGGGCGGAACCGTCAACGCCGTGAGCCGTCACCACGCTCTTCACCAACATGCTCATCAAGGTCTTCGGGGCTTCGCTTCCGGCTCCGGAGGTACCACGAACGCGCTGGGAGGCGGTAGTGCCGGTTTCGAGTACGGCCACGGACGCTGGATGTTCTGGGCACAGGGGGGCGGCGTACGCACCGGTGACTACGACTCTCCAGAGGGCGAGATCTTCAACTCTCGCTCCCGCATCGGCAACGGAGGGGGCGGACTTGGCTGGTTCGGAGACAAGATGTTTTTAAGTGTCGACAACAGATACGACGATGGTTTTAGCGGAGTACCCTTCGCTCAGGAACTGCACCAGGAGGGAGAAGGTCAGGGCGAGGTAAATATAGAACGAATTGCACTCGATTCGCGGCGGCAGAGCTACCGTTTCGACTGGGGTTTGAACGATCTCGGATCGACCCTCGAGAACTTCGTGCTGAAGCTCAGCTACACCGATTGGGAGCACAGTGAACTCGAGTTCTTCGGCGACACTGTACCGCAGGTTGGCACGATCTTTGGAAACAATCAGTTTGTTTCCCGAGGAACCTTCGAACAGGGAAAGAAGGGCGTGCTCAGCGGGCGGTTCGGCTTCTGGGGCATCGAGCGCGACTACGATGTGGTCGGCGAAGAAGTTCTTTCACCGCCGGTCGATCAGAGTGGATTTGCCGTCTTTACACTCCAGGAAGCGGACTTCGAACAGGTAAAGTTCCAGTTCGGCGGCCGGCTCGAGCGTCAGCGCTACCGTCCCGCATTCTCCCATCGAGGCCAGGCTCAGGAGGGGAGGGTTGCGGAGGCTGTGAATCGCACATTCATAGGTGCTTCCGCCGCAGCTGGCGTGCACGCAGGCCTCTGGCCGGGAGGTGCCTTGGTGGCAAACTACGCTCACAGCTACCGGGCTCCCGCCCTCGAGGAGCTTTACAACTTTGGCCCTCACGTCGGCAACCTGGCATTTGAGATAGGCGACCCGGCCTTAGGTGCCGAATCCGGCGACGGATTCGACATCTCCTTGCGGAATCGGCAGGGTCGAGTGCGTGGTGAGGTCAACCTGTTCCACTACAATTTCAACAATTTCATTTTTCCCTTCGCAACAGGAGAACAAGAAGCTGGATTGCGCGTCATCGCCTTCAGCCAGCGCGACGCACGCTTCCAGGGTGCTGAGGCAAGCGCCTCCCTGGGCTTCCATCGAGACCTCTGGCTGAATCTAGGTGTCGACTTTGTCGACGCCCAGGAGACAAATACCAACACACCGCTGCCCCGTATTCCCCCGTTGCGCGGTCGCATCGGCTTCGACTACAACCGGAGCGGATTTCGGTTCGCTCCAGACTTGATCCTGGCGAGCCAGCAGCACCAGACATTCACCGGCGAGACTCGCACTCCCGGCTACGGCGTCGTCAATGTGAAGGGCTCATATACGTACGCCCAGCAGCATCTGGCGCACCAGTTCTCGGTGAACGTCTTCAACCTGGGTGACCGGCTGTATCGCAATCACTCGTCGTTCATCAAAGACCTTGCCCCGGAGATCGGCCGCGGCGTCCGCTTCACCTACATGGTGCGCTTCTTTTAGCCCAGATTTCGGGCTAGTACATCAGGATTTCGTTCCATTGCTACTCGGACTCCGGATAGGGGGAATTAAATCCGCCTTTTCCGCTGACACCCGGAATCTCGTTCCCTGCGAAGCTGGTCGTGTGCTTGAAACTACCATCCTTGTCTTTGTTTCTCGAAAAGGCGACCCATTCCTTTCAGCCGCAAGCTTTTCGTGGTCGCATGACCGTTTGGTCTGCGTCGAATGACTGCTTTGCACTCGAGACTGTGTGAAAAGTCCGCATCGGTGGCCACCCACTCCCGACTACGACCGATCGCGTTTGAAACTCGCGACTCTCGCCAAAGAGCAACTACCCGCGGATAGAGGGGAAGTAACCGGGAAAACGGTCGCACCGGAGTCGGATGGGCCAGATATAATCTGGCTTTCCCACGGAAGGACAAGCGATGACGGAATTCATCCAGGGTGAGAGTCGCTCCCAAGCCACCTTATTCCCCGAACGCCTGGACGATTACGTGTCCGAGGAAAGCGCGGTCCGCGTGATCGATGTCTTCATCGACGAGTTGGACCTCTCTGGGCTCGGTTTTCGGACGCAGCCCAAGGACACCGGTCGGCCGGCCTACCATCCAGCCACCCTGCTGAAGCTATTTGTGTACGGTTATCTGAACCGCGTGCAGTCCAGTCGCCGGCTGGAACGTGAGGCCCAGCGCAATGTGGAACTGATGTGGCTGACCGGGCGCCTGGCGCCGGACTTCAAGACCATCGCCGACTTTCGCAAGGACAATGGGACAGCCATTCGTCAGGTGTGCCGCCAATTCGTCATGGTGTGCCGCAACCTCAACCTCTTTGCCAACGCTTGGGTGGCCATCGACGGCAGCAAGTTCAAGGCGGTCAACAACACGTATCGGAACTTCACCCGGGCCAAGATGAAGCGGCGCCTCGCCCAAGTAGATGCGACGATCGAGCGTTACCTGCAGCAGTTGGCCGAGGCCGACCGCCAGGAAGTGGCCGAGGAGAAGACCCAGCGATTGGAGGACAAGATCGCGGCTCTGAAGAAGGAGATGGGGCGCCTCAAAGAAGTCGAGGCCCGGAGGCTGAAGGCACCGGAGAAGCAGATCTCACTGACGGATCCCGACGCCCGGGCGATGAACCACCGGGGAAGTGCCCTGGTGGGATACAACGTGCAAGCGGCCGTGGATACCGATCACCACCTGATCGTCGCGCATGAGGTCACCAATGTGGGCAGTGACCGGCGTCAGCTGGCCAAGATGGCCAAGCAAGCCAAGTCCGACCTGGAGGCGGAGGAACTCCGCGTGGTGGCGGATCGGGGTTATTACCGCAGCGAGGAGATCCAGGCCTGCGAGGAAGCCGGGATCACCGCCTATGTCCCCAAGCCACAGACCTCAGGCAACCGGGCCAAAGGCCAGTTCGGGCGAGAGGCCTTTCGCTATGTTGCTGAAGACGACGAATATGAATGCCCAGCAGGTGAGCGCCTGGTGTGGCACATGAACGCCCAGGATAAAGGGCGGACCCTTCGTGTCTACTGGACCTACAAGTGCCGATCCTGCCCCATCAGGGCGCAGTGCACTTCAGGCGTTTACCGCAAGATGAGTCGTTGGGAGCATGAAGAGGTGCTGGACCGAGCGCAAGTACGATTGGCGGCGAACCCCGAGGCGATGAGAGCCCGTCGAGCGACGGTGGAACATCCGTTCGGGACTCTGAAAGCCTGGATGGGATCGACCCACTTCCTGACGAAAACCCTCGGTAGCGGTCGTTCCTTTGGACCTTTCAGGGCAGTATTCGAGTGACCCCTTCTAGGCGAGACTGTGTGAAAAGTCCAAAACCTCTTCGATTTAGGGGTCTCTTTACCCTTCCTACGACGGAGATCGTGGCTTGCACGCGATCCTACGAAGTCAAAATTTCAAATCCGAAATCATGAATGACTTTTCACACAGCCTCAGGCGGAAGCAGCCAGTGGATTGCGATCAAATCGGACGCTGTCTGCAAGATGAGGTGCCGACTATCCGAAATGAGTGAAGGTCAGTGGATCATCCAGCTCTCCTGATATTAGATCTCGACGAAACCTTGGTCTACGCGACTAAGAAGCCGTCAGCCACGAACTACGACTTCCAAATGCTTGGATACTTCGTGACGAAGAGGCCCCACCTTGACCTATTCCTGGATCGGGTCTTCGAGTGGTTTCAGGTCGCTGTCTGGACCTCGTCGGGTTCGGACTATGCTTCGCAACTTGTTCCGAGGATCTTTACTGATCCGTCTGCACTCCAATTCGTGTGGGATGGAGATCGCTGCACTGTTCGCCGAGACCTCGATACAGAGACGTTTTTCAACATTAAGGATCTCAAGAAGGTAAAGCGCCGTGGATACCGCTTGGAGCGTGTCCTGATGATCGACGATACACCCAAAAAGCTAAGCCGCAACTTCGGTAACCATCTCGCCCTGGAGGTGTTCGAAGGTGATCCAGATGATCGGGAACTTCTCGACGTTCTCCCGTACTTAGAATGGCTGAGTAGCCAGGAGAACTTCAGAGTCATCGACAAGCGGAATTGGCGGCAGTCGAACCTGTAAGAACTGGGCATTCTCTGGTTCATGTTCCAGAGATTTTCTATTTTCGATACTAGGAGTCCCCTGCCGGAGTCCTATTTTTTAGAAAATTTTATTTTTCAGATAGGGAGTCCCATAGGGGACCCATTTTCCGAAAACTTTTTCGGTTTCCATCGCACGGATGGGACCCATTTCAGATCGATGCAGAGATGAGCCTCTATAACTACCACATAGGAGGAACGGGACTCCTATACTCTTGCGATTCTTGTTTTGTAGTGCCCTCGATGATTGAGATTCGGAAGGCGTCTACCTCGGGCAATCTGCACATTAGTTTGACATAACCTACTCAGTGTAGGATAATAATTAATTAGTGAAGTGCCCAACCTGCGGAAACGCGATTCCACTGAAGCTATTCACTGCCTATCTCGGTTCACTCAGTCGTGGCAAGACCAGTAAAGCCAAGAAGAAGGCAAGCAGAATCAACGGTAAGCTTGGAGGAAGACCGAAGAAGCAGAAGGGCAGTAAGCCTTAACCAAGGTAGGCGGGCCTACCAGCTGCGCAAACAGCTGATAAGCCCTTGCCACCGCAACCTTACACGGAGGTTGAGATGACCGAGAAGAGTTTACCACCGACCCTATTTCACCTCACCCGAAGATCCACAAACAAAAAGACGGGACCGATTCCAGTCAGCACTTCGAGTGCTGCGACCTGCCCACTTTCCTGCCCATTGAATCAGGTTTGCTATGCCAAGCACGGGCCTTTAGCAATCCACTGGCGAAGAGTCACCGCGGGCACTCGGGGGGAAACCTTTGATGAATTCCTTGACGGTATTCGGGCTCTACCAGATGGGCAATTCTGGCGACACAACGAAGCGGGTGACCTGCCAGGGCAGGGTGATCACCTTGACATCGAAAAGCTTCAAGATCTGGTCGATGCCAACAAGGGCAAGAATGGATTCACGTACACTCACAAACCGGCACTCAACGATCCGGGCAATGCCGCAGCGATCCGAGACGCCAACGCCAACGGCTTCACAATCAACCTATCAGCCGATTCCATTGCTGAAGCTGATGAGCTAGTTCAGCTTGAGATCGGACCTGTCGCCGTCGTCATCGATGAGCAACATGAACGCGGATTCAAGACTCCAGCGGGCAACTATGTCGCAATTTGCCCGAATGCTCAGGATCAACGAATCACCTGTGAGAAGTGCCAGCTTTGCCAACGCCCTGATCGCAAATCTATCATTGGTTTTCCTGTCCATGGCTCGGGTAAGAAGCACTTTCAAAGGGAGGTGGCATGATGACTCGAGTAGCACTCTACGCACGGACGAGCACCACAAATCAGGGCCAGGATCCTGAGACGCAGCTGATCGCACTCCGAGAGTACACGGCTGCCCGTGGTTTGCAGATAGTGGGTGAATACGTGGACATCGGAGTCTCAGGAGCCAAGGAAACGAGACCTAATCTGGAACGTCTCATGGGAGATGCTCGCCGACGTCGTTTTGATGCTCTTATAGTGGCCCGATTTGATCGCTTCGCCCGCTCGGTGCGCCACCTGATCATGGCGCTGGATGAATTCGAAGCCCTCGGGATTCATTTCATCAGCCTGAGCGAATCGATTGACACCAGTACCCCCATGGGGAAGATGGTTTTCACGGTGATTGGTGCCGTGGCGGAGCTCGAAAGGTCCCTAATTCGAGAGCGTGTACTTATGGGTTTGAGACGTGCCAGGAGAGAAGGAAAGGTGCTAGGAAGGCCCAGGGTGTCACTCAACGCTAGAAAGGCCCGCATGCTGCGTAAGCAGGGCCTCAGCTATCGGGAGATTGGCAGAAGACTGGCGGTATCTCACACCAAGGTCCGCAAGTTTCTGAGTCAGAGCGCGTGATAGACTCGCTTCCATGCCTGGGGCCTATTCCGTCTGTCGGATCGCCTTCGAGGAGGATTCCGACGCAGCCATTTACACCACGATCAAATATGGTTTTGACAAGCCGGAACACGCATTTGAAGCCATTCCCGAGATTGCCAGTGCGGAAGAGATCCCAGCCGACGAGCTCGTGGTGATTCAATTCATAGATCCGCCTGAAACCGACTGGAAATAAAACCTACCCTGCCGACTCACTCTCAAGCCCCCATGGACAGTGGGTTTCCTGCTTGACCATTAGCGGAATTAAACCACTCGTTATTGTTCCACTTCCGGCGACGGGCCTGTTTCCCATGACCGCCTGATTCCCTGAGGGATTCGATATGAGTGAGACCGACAAGAAACTACGGACCATTGACGCGGGCATTCAGGACCTGGCACACATCACCCGGCTGGGCTGGCGGGCCCTGGTCGAGCAAAACGAACCACCGGACCTGTTCCGGGCAGGAGGCTCCCTGTCTCGGATTGAGTCCAGCGACCACGGGGCCCCGGTCTTGCGCACACTGACCCCTGACCGACTCCGTCACGAGCTGGCCAGGCGGGCCAGGTTCTACCAGAACGACCGTCAGGGAGACATCACACCCGCAAAGCCTCCCCTGGACGTTGTACGGGACATGCTGGCCACACCTGATCCACCCCTGCCGATACTCACCCGTATGGTGGAGGTCCCGGTATTCACGGGTAACGGCACCCTGCACACGGAGCCAGGATACTGCCCCTCCACCCGGATCTACTACGCACCACCCAAGCGTTTCCACCTTCCCCTGCTGCCACAGCGACCCAACACAGAGGATCTGGCCCGAGCCAAGGCTCTCATCTTCGAGGATCTGGTGGTGGACTTCCCGTTTACGGACCCGGCCAGTAAGGCCCATGCCCTGGCCCTGATCCTGTTACCCGCTGCCCGTGAACTGATCGAGGGCCCCACACCCAACCACCTGGTGGAGTCTCCCGGCCCTGGCAGTGGCAAGGACCTACTGGTTGACTGCTGTCTGCGGCCCTCTCTGGGGACCCATCTGGCGATTCTGGCCCAGGCCACTAGTGACGAAGACTGGCGCAAACGCATTACGGCCTCGTTCAAACAGGCAGCCGGGGCTATCTTGATCGGCAACATTACGAGGCCCCTGGACTCGGGTGTGCTGGCGGCTGCTCTCACTGCCCTGACCTGGACCGATCGCATCCTGGGACGCACTGAGATGGCACACCTGCCGGTACGCTGCGTCTGGACCACAACCGGCAACAACCCGAGGGTCAGCGGAGAGATCGCCCGTCGATCCATCCGAATCCGAATCGATCCACAGTGCCCCCGCCCCTGGGAGAGGACCCACTTCAAGCACCGCAACCTGCGACCCTGGGTGGACGAGCACCGGGCTGAGTTGGTCTGGGCTTCACTGCTCCTGATCCAGGCGTGGGTAGCAGCTGGTAGGCCCCTGTGTGACGACAAGGTGCTGGGTTCCTATGAGACATGGTCGGCCGTCATGGGCGGGATCCTGGCGGTCAACCACGTGGAGGGGTTCCTGTCGAAGATGGAGGAGTTCTACGAGGCCGACGACCCGGAGACTGCAATGTGGGCCGGGTTCCTTGAGAGCTGGTGGGAAAGGTTTGGGGATAGCAAGGTGGGAGTTGGTGAACTGTGCGACATTGCTGTCGAGGGCGGGATCGACCTGGCCGATGAGACGGCCCATGCTCGAAAAGTGTCCCTGGGACGGAGACTGACCGAAAGGCGAGACCAGGTGATCGGTGAGTACCGCATCCAGCGGGCAGGTCAGGCACAAAGGGCAGTGCTGTGGAGACTCGGGCGGGTGCAGGAGTGAGTGTAGTGAGTCTGGTGAGTCTCTCTGGCCCCTTTGGTGTTAACTGACGGAGGTCAAAACGAACGTGTGCAGACAGTAGCTTGTTCCCACCGAGCCATTGGACTGGGTGCGCATAGGGTGCGGCGAGTGCGGAAAACAGGTGCTTATCCGCACCCATTTGCACAATATCGCCGTGGTGGCCAGGTTGGCGGGGCATGTCTCGGTGATCACGACGGCCCGGTGAGGTTGCGACTTCAGTGCTTGTGGCTGACTAACATCCCGAGAAAAAGACGATATCCAGGTATCGTCCCGTGACACGTCCTCTGAGAACCCCCTTGATGAAGAGCAGCTGATCACGCAGGAATTGCTTTGCGTCGGCTCTTGTCAGTGCCATAACTAGATCGTATCCCCTCTGGTGCCAACCTGCAACTGACCAAAGAACTGGCAACTTCTGTCAGTAATGTCGGTTTGTCACCGAGGCGTTTCATGAAGAAATTCAGCTGGTTGAGTGGGCGCTTTGATCGTCAACGGGAGGAAAGAGAATCAGAAAAAGCGCCTATACGACGCACTGACAGAACTGACAGAAGGTCAGAGACAGATCGGCGTTACCAGAAAAGCGGCGAAAAGGCCCAGGGTACCCACTCACACAACCGTCTCCTTCCGAATTGACCGTCCATTCCGCATTCACAGCTCTGGGCTCAGCTTCTCACTGCCCAACGACCTCGCAGCCGAGAAGCCTTCTGAGAGATTGCCCTTCCAGCCCCAAGGCTCTAGTATTCGGTGGATAGACTCCCCTTGTCCTGGAGACGTTTTTGATAGGCCAAAGCATCTCGCACTATCGCATTCTGGAGAAACTCGGTGAAGGCGGCATGGGAGAGGTGTACCGAGCCGAGGACACCACTCTGAAGCGCGACGTCGCCATCAAGGTCCTTCCCGAGCGATTCACCCAGGATACTGAGAGGCTGGCTCGTTTTGAGCGAGAGGCGCAGCTTCTGGCCTCTCTCAACCATCCCAACATCGCCGCCATACACAGCTTTGAGCACTCGGATGGGGTTCATTTTCTTGCGATGGAGTTGGTGGAGGGTGAAACCCTGGCCGAGCGTGTAGCCAAGGGACCCTTACCCGTTGAGGAGGCTCTAGAAGTCTGCCGCCAGATTGCCGAGGGTCTGGAAGCTGCCCACGAGAGTGGAGTGATCCACCGGGACCTGAAGCCTGCCAACGTCAATATCACTCCCGAGGGGAAGGTCAAGATTCTGGACTTTGGTCTAGCCAAGGCACTGGAGGGTGAGACGGCTGCGGCGGATATTTCCCACTCACCCACGCGAACGGGCGAGATGACTTCTGCTGGCGTGATCTTGGGAACAGCTGCTTATATGAGCCCCGAGCAGGCCCGTGGTAAGCCCGTAGACAAGAGAACCGATATCTGGGCCTTCGGGTGTGTGCTCTTTGAGGCTCTGACGGGTAGGCAAGAGTTTGGTGGAGAGACGATCTCCGACTGCATTGCCAAGGTTCTTCAAAAGGAGCCCGACTGGGAAGCACTACCTGAGAAAACACCTTGGAGGATCCAGGATCTACTCCGGCGATGTCTTCAGAAAGATCTCCGTGACCGTCTTCGCGACATCGGTGATGCCGGGATTGAAGTCAGAGAGGCGCTGAGTGAGCCTGTTGGAACCACCCCGCTGAGAGGTGAAGCACCCATGCGGCGATCATCCTGGCAACAAGTCCTTCCATGGGCCTTGGTCGGCATCACGATAATCGTCGCGGTGACAGTCGCTCTAGTTGATTCTGAGGAGGCACCAGAGAAAACAGGCATCATCCGCTTTCCAATCCATCCGCCGGAGGCACTGGAGCGCGTGCATCAGCCCTCTATTTCTCCTGATGGGAAACGGATCGTGTTTGACGGTCACGGCGAAAGTGGATGGTCCCTTTGGGTGCGCGAGATAGATTCTGAGACTGCCAGAAGGCTAGACGGCCCGGAGGGACATAAGTCCCACTTCTGGTCTCCAGACTCCCGCTTCATTGGGTTCTTCGCCCAAGGCAAACTAAAGAAGATGGGTTTGTCAGGCGGACCTGCCGTCTCGCTCGCTGATGCCCCCGGGGGTAACGGGGGGACCTGGAACCGGGAGGGGACTATCGTCATTGCACCTGGTGATGCCGGACCACTCTATCGTTTACCCGCAGCAGGTGGTGAACCGACGCCTATCACGACCCTCGACAAATCACGTCAGCAAACCTCTCATCGATGGCCCTATTTCCTACCGGATGGCCGCCACTTTCTGTATTTGGCCGAGTCCAAGCTGCCACAAGAAACCGCGATTTACCTTGGGTCACTGGACTCCGACAAAAGCAAGTTGCTACTCCGAGTCTCCTCTCCCGTGGTGTATGCGCCGTCTGGGTATCTGCTGTTCGTGCGGGACCGGACACTGTTGGCCCAACCCTTTGACCGAAGTCAGTTGGAAGTTCTAGGTGAACCTCTTCCCGTCGCGGAACAAGTGGGGGGAACCTTCGAGGACTTCTCCGTCTCAGACAGCGGCCTATTGGTGTATTCCTCTGGATCCGTGGGGACCACCTGCCGCCTGGTTTGGCTCAATCGATCGGGCGAGCCTGTAGCAACTGTGGTCGATCCCAGAGACTACCGGCAAGTTGTGCTCTCGCCCGATCAACAGCGGGTAGCAGTGACGACAGCCACACCACACACTCCGCCGGACATTTGGTTGCTCGAATTACAGAGCAGCATTTTCTCTCGTTTCACGTTTGATCCTTCTAGGGATAACAGTCCCATCTGGTCCCCAGACGGACGCCGATTGGCGTTTACTTCTGATCGAAATGGCACGTTGGGCCTTTTTCAGAAGGCTGTGGGCGGGAGTGAGGTCGAAGTACTCTTTGAATCCGGGGAAAGGCGCCGCATGAAGGTCTGGTCCAAGGACGGACACATCCTCTATTTGTCGCCTGGCGGCGCGTATACGTTGCGCCTGGGCGAAGGAGAAAAATCGGAACCAAGGCGCTTGTTTCAGGACTCTTTTTACAGAGACGCCTTTCGACTCTCTCCAGACGAGAAACGGATCGCTTACCAATCCAATGAGTCGGGCAGAATGCAGGTGTACGTCGCAACCTTCCCGGATTTCTCTCGCAAAAGACAGGTCTCCAGGGCCGGTGGCACTCAGCCCCAATGGAGAGGAGACGGCAGAGAGCTTTTTTTCCTTCAGCGGGATGGACTGCTTATGTCGGTAGACGTAGATGCGGATTCTCCTGTCGGGACACGTAGTGCCAAGGTCCTCTTTCAGACGCGTGCCCGAGCAGGCATAGTCCCAAACTACCAATACTGCGTCACGAGTGACGGCCAGAGATTCCTGTTCATTGAACCGGCGGAAGAGGCGGAAGACAAGGTTGAACTTATCCATGTCGTCTTCAACTGGGCTGAGGAACTCAAGCGGATAGCACCAACTGAGGAGTAGAGGTCCTTATCGTGATCGGCCAGACCATCTCCCACTACAAGATCACCTTCAAGCTAGGCGAAGGCGGAATGGGTGAGGTTTACCGCGCTACCGATACCAAGCTCAACCGCGATGTCGCCCTGAAAGTCCTGCCTGAAGCCTTCGCCGCTGATCGGGAACGCATGGCCCGTTTCTCCCGTGAAGCCCAGGTGCTGGCGTCGCTGATCATCCCAACATCGCCTCCATCTACGGTCTGGAGGATTCCCACGACAAGCACGCCTTAGTTCTGGAATTGGTGGAAGGGGAGACACTGGCAGAGCGCATCGAGGGAGGAGCAGTTCCTCTAGAGGACAGCCTGAAGATTGCTCTTCAGATGGCTGAGGCACTGGAGGCAGCTCACGAGAAGGGGATCATCCATCGGGATCTCAAACCGGCCAATGTGAAGATCACACCTGAAGGCAAGGTCAAGGTCTTAGACTTTGGTCTGGCGAAGGCACTGGAAGACCAGATCCCTGCTGCTGATCTGACCCATTCGCCGACCCGCACGGGCCAGATGACGAGTGTCGGCATGATCATGGGCACGGCAGGCTACATGAGTCCAGAGCAGGCTCGTGGTCAGGTGCTAGATAAAAGAACGGATATCTGGGCTTTTGGGTGTGTGCTGTACGAGGTGCTGACAGGCAAGCAGGTATTCGGTGGTGAGACCGTCACGGACATCCTGGCTGCGATTGTTGACAAACATCCAGATTGGGAGGCACTACCCGAGGGAACTCCCAGGGCCATCCAGAGACTGCTCCGCAGGTGTCTTGAGAAAGATCCCCACGATCGCCTCCACGACATAGCCGACGCCCGCATCGAGATCCGATACGCTCTGAGCGAGCCCTCTGATCATTCTCCTGGGGAAACCGCAACTGCGACCTCGGCCAGATGGAAGCAGCCAATACCCTTAGCGGCAGTTGGTCTGTTGACGGTGCTGATAGGCGTGCTCCTGGGTCCTTTTCTCTGGAATCCCGAGAAGGACAGCCAGCCTGGGCCACCCATGGTTACTCGGTTTCCTATCGTTCTACCTGGCGATGAAGCGATTCCTCCGCAGCCCTCGTTGGCGCTGTCCCCGGATGGCACCCAGTTGGTCTATACGGCCGTCCGGGACGGCATCATGCGGCTCTATGTGCGTGCCACGGATGAACTGGAGGCCAAGCCGATTCCTGGCTCCGAGCATGGTTGGAGTCCGTTTTTCTCCCCCGACGGGAGATGGGTAGGCTTCTTTACTAATCATCTCCAGGTCAAGGGTGAGTTGAAGAAGTGGTCTCTGCTCGGTGGGGAGCCTGTGACGATTTGCGAAGTAGGAATAGGTCGCGGAGCGAGCTGGGGGGAGGACGGCACCATCATTTTCGGAAGGCGACCCGGACTCTGGCAAGTTTCGTCAAACGGGGGTACCCCGGAGCCACTGATCCCAGAAGGACTTTACATGTACCCTCAGATTCTTCCCGAGGGTAAAGGGGTGCTCTTTCGGACAGGGTCTGGCGTTGGGGTGTTCTCCCTAGACACGGGTCAGCAAAGCATTCTTGTGGAAGGGACCAGGAAAGCCCGCTACTTGCCCACAGGGCATCTGATTTACCAGCAGGGCAACTCTCTCGTGGCAGCACCCTTCGATCTGGACTCTTTGGAGCTTCAGGGAACGGGAGTGCCTGTGGTAGACGATGTGTGGTTGGCACTGGGTCAGGGGCCAAGGTTCGAGGTCTCCGGGAGTGGATCGCTCGTGTATGTACCCGGCACAGATGTGGACCCGGAGGACGCACTGGTCTGGGTGGATCGCCAGGGACGGCAGGAGCGGTTGGTGGAAACCCAGATGAATCTGTATGCCCCGCGGCTTTCCCCGGATGGTAGCCGCTTGGCCGTTTATGCAGTTAAGAGTGGCCTAGCGGCCTCGGGCGTTTGGACCTGCGAGATCGAACGGTGTGTCTTGTCCCCTTTGACCTCTGGGTTTGCGCAAGTCTGGAGTCGGGATGGAGTTGAACTCATTCTTACTCAGGCCGGTGACATAATTCGGATTGCTGCTGATGGGAGTGGTGAGCCTGAGTTGCTTCTCAAAAAAGAGTCCCTCAATCCAATTCATCGCAAGACCGGAAATCCGGTTCCCACGTCCTGTTCCCCCGACGGGAAGGAGATCTTCTATCGCAATGGAGCCAAGATGATGGCGGCCCCCGTCAGCAGGTCGCCCCATCTCAGAGTTGGCAAACCAAGAGAGCTGTTCGAGGAGCCCTACCCGGACTGGCCTCCGACTCGTCACTACGACGTTAGCCCAGATGGTCAACGATTTGTGATGGTGAAGCGACCAGAGGAGTTTCGTCGCAACCAGATCAACGTCGTCCTCAACTGGGCTGAAGAGTTGAAGCGGCTGGTGCCCACCGATAACTGAGATGCCTCGCAGCTATCTCGTCACCTCCTCTCTGATCTTCGCGGCGGTGGCGATCCTCCACTTCCTACGCCTGTTCAACGACTGGACTTTTGTACTTGGGCCTTGGTCCGTTCCCAGGTGGTCTCATGGGTTGGCACCGTGGTTCCTCAGTGAGGCTTGAGTGGATCAAGGAAGTCGTGAGGGTCAAGGTGAATGACACTCGGGGGCCTGCCAAAGGTTCAAGGAGATGGTTCCGAGACATTCTGGTTCTCTTTGCAGTGCTCATTGTGATCCCCATGCTGGTGCGCTCCTGCGTGGAGCTAGCCTGGTGAAACCGAAGTGGTCCAATCCCATGCAGGAACGGGACTCCGAGCGTGGCCCATGGGCAGATACCGCCCGCGGCCCGCCGTATTTGCTACCTGAACCTCAGGGAGTAGAGATCAGCATCCTTCATGACGAAGCGCAGCCTCACCGGCTTGCCTGCAAGGCTGCCCACGTCCCGCTTTCCCTTCCAGGTGACGGCACGTTCGATCTCGTTTCCAATGACCTCGTCGCAGTCGGTCAGGGTATAGCCATCAATCGGCCGGCCATCGGGATCCTGGATCTCTACACGTATGCCTCCGGGAGCGGAGGTGGCGAAGTTGAGAACCAGGTTTCGCCCGCTGAACCTCAAGAGCCGGGTCAGGAACTCTCCACCACGGTAGGGCGCCCGCACCGACACGAACCCATCGGTTCTCAGCGTGTACCGCCAGAGGCTGTGGCCGGGTTGACCGTACTCGTGCTGGACATAGAGCGAGATCTCGTGGTCTCCCGTCGGGACCAGGTTGAGTGAGGGGTAGTTGGTGCGCGACGTCCAGTTCTGCAGACCGATACCGGGACGAATGAAGGCTTCCAGAAAAGTCCGCTGGTAGCGCTTTCCACCCCGGCTACTCATCAGAACCGCGTCCGCGCAGTCTTCGAAGTAGGAAGGGTTCACCCGAAGTTCCTTGGCCTGTTTCTCGGTGACCACCTGTCGGCCTCTCATTAAACGAGCGGCCACGGCGAGGTAGATGTGGGGCGCCCTGAAGTAGGGGCTGGTCTGATTGGTGTAGATGTGCTCCATGGGATCGTCGCCGGGGTCCATCATCTGGACTGGAGTCCAGGTCAGGAAGTCCTTGGAGGTGGTGCGGCCTATCCAGCGAACATTCCCGATCCAACCCTTGCGGGGGATGGGTCTGCTGGGATCCCTCTTCCAGGTCCGGACGTAGCAGACGTACTGGCCTTCGTGGGCGGACCAGAAGGTCGGGCTGGGGGTGGTGTCCGTAAAGGTCTGAAGTGAAGCGTCGATGAGGGGCTCCTTCTTTATCTGCCTCCACCGGATGCCATCCGCGGAGGTGAAGCCCATGAGGCCGTTGCTGAATCGCTGCTCCTCGGAGATGGGAAAGAGGCCCCCCAGACCCTTGTATCTCTCCGAGGCAGGAATTCCGGGCCGGGTGTCCACGAAGGCGATGAAGTTGTGGGGGACGGGCGCATACTCGGGGCCCAGAACAACGTTGTTCTTGCGGCTGCCTGCCACCTCGACTAGACCCAGATCAGGTTTCTCCCAGTGGATGCCGTCACGGCTCTCCGCGTAACAGGTGACCTCGTCGAGGCTTCCGTCCGGACTGGCGCTGGGCTTACCCCGGTAGTACATCCGGTAGGTGTCCCCGTCGTGAAGCACAGTCACGTAGGCACAGAAGGCACCTTCCCAGGGACGGTCGAATTTCAGGGCTACTTCTGTCGGACGAGGGTGGTGGAGGATGAGTCGAGTTCCATCCAGGCTCTCGATCAGGAAATCGTCCACGAACAGCTCCAGGCGGGAGCCGATATCCAGGGGTTCCTGAGTCCCCTCCTGCTCCGCCAAGGCACTTTCCACCGTCAGGGAAATCGCAAGAGAAACCACGCACAGAGTCGCCAGTCTAATCTTCATCAGCCATCCTCCTCAGCGAAAGGGAATTTCGATTCTCAGCCGAACCCAGGCTAGCAAGGAGGAGGGGGAGGATCAACAGGGGTTAGCACGGGACGGGAACCAGGAGAGATCCCTTCAGCAGAGTGCCATCAGGGCCTCCTTTCTGGCTTCTGTACGGCTAGGTTCTGGTCCGCCGGTCGAATTCCTGCTCCACGCTCTCGGCACCCTCGTCACAGAGCCGATCGAACAGCTCGCAGAGGGTCTCGTCGTCCTTGTGCCAGGGGAACAGCAGGTTCTTCGCCTGCACCGTCTCCTTGCCAAGCTCCCAACCCAGCATTCCCAGAGCCTGGAAATCTTCTCGAATCGCCAATACGAGCTCTCTCCGAAATTCAGCTCCCTCGGTCACCTCTACTCACTGAGCAGATCGATGCGATCGGTCTATCGGTTTCTGGTACAGTTGGGTGGGCTCCCCTTCGATCGCCCGTAGTTGGAGTCCGTGATTCACATGAAAACGCCTCGATCGTCCAAGCTTGCTTCAGGGTCAGTCTCGATTCCTTTGTCTTGCCTCACACAACCCATCTGCTGCGCTGCTGTCTTCTTTTTCTTGTGTGCACTCCCCCTCTGCCCTGACTCTCTCCCTCCGGCCTCCTTTCCGCCCAATCCGTTCTCCTCTAGGATGGCCAGGGTCTCGCTGGCAAAGTTTCGAGGACCCGAGACCGCAGCACCGCGCGAAACCGCTACCGCATTCGGATCGACAGCCTGGACGAGACGGAGGTCCTCAATGGGTGAGACCTCGCGGATCTGTTCCAACATAAAGGGAAGTCCGGCGACCAGCAGGGAGGGAGGGCCCTTGCGGGGCAGGACCAGGGCCGAATCGACGATTCGATCATGGCTGGCCCATCCGCTGAGGTAACCCACGTGACCGGTCTGTCCCCACATATTGGCCATCGGAGGGGAGTAGACAAGCAAAGCCCCAAGATCCTCCTCATCCACGAAGTGTCGAACCGTCTCCTGGCGGCTTTCAATCTCATGTGCGATAACTGGAGCAATGGACATAGTTGTTCTCCTTAGTGGGTCGAACCCGCGGCTTGTCATCGGACGCAACGCTTGCTGCGGAACGCTCCCAAGAACGTTAGCACAGCCGGGAGTGGAGGTCATCCGGCCCCAGTGACCCCCGTTCAGACTGAACCAGTGCTGGCGCCCACACTTGGGTCGACGGACGGTTTGACGTTGACGGATTCCGGTCAAGGTAGGAGCATTGAGGGTATGCACCAGGTCAGGATAGGTCTGGTGGAGGCGACACGCCTGTCGTCGGAGGGTGGCGCTTCGGTCCGCCTGCCTTTGGGTTCAGGGTCGCGCTCGGGACTAGATTTAGATTAAGGTTTGGATACCACACTTCGAAATTCGTTTGTTCGGTGTTCTGCGGTGGGATATTCGAAGTTTCTTCTTTGGGGGAGGCAACCGACGGACTGTCGAACCCTAGTGAACCCTGATGACGCCTGAAATCGCCTTCATGTTGGCCTTCGTCCTGGTTGCGTTGCTCCTCTTTGCCCTGGAGCTATTTCCGATCGAGGTCACTGCCTTCTCCATGTTGGCATGCCTGCTGGTCTTTGACTTCGTTTCACTGGATCAGGCGCTGGCAGGGCTGAGCAACAAGGCCGTGGTCACCATCGCCACGATGTTCCTTCTCAGCCACTCCCTGGTGAAGACGGGAATCCTGGAAGTAGCCGCCGATCGATTGAGCCATCGGGTAAAGGGCCGGCCTTGGCTGGGCGTGGCGATCTTGCTTGCCATCACTGGAGTGCTTTCAGGATTCCTCCACAACACCGCAGTAGTGGCGGTCTTCATTCCCGTGGCCATTAGCCTTTGCCATAGTTTCCACCTCAGTCCCAGCAAGGTGCTGATTCCGCTCTCCTATGTTTCGATCATCGGGGGCACGCTGACCTTGATCGGAACCTCCACCAACCTGATCGTGAGCTCCGTGGCTGAAGCGGCGGGGCATCCCCCTCTTGGCATGTTCGAGTTTTTCGGACTGGGATCCGTTTTGCTGCTGGTGGGCTTTCTCTACCTCGTGTTCCTGGCCCCGCGTGGGCTGCCGGCTCGGTCCTCGACCGCGTCCCTAACCGGGAAGTATCAGATGGGGCGATACCTGACCGAGGTGCAGGTCCTGGATGAGTCTCCACTGGTGGGTCGAACCTGCAGGGAAGCAAGCCTGAACGAGCGCTACGACATAACTGTCCTTGCCATTCTGAGGGGCGGGGTGCGCCGCACCGAGAACATTCGCAATCGGAAGCTCCAAGCCAAGGACATGCTCATTGTCCGAGGTGCAGTCGAGAGTTTCCTGCAGCTTCGCCGCGAGCAGGGGCTGGCCATGCTGCCCGACATCAAGCTCAACGACCGGGAGCTGACTCATGAAGGCCAGGTCATGGCCGAGGGATTGGTGACTCGAAACAGCAGCCTGATCGGGAGGACTCTGAAGGAGATCGATTTTCGGCAACACTATCGGGCCTTCGTACTGGCGATCCATCATCACGGCGAGATTCTGCGGAGAAAGATTTCCCACATACCGATCAGCTTCTCCGATACCCTGCTGATGGTGACTTCCCCTGATCGGGTAGCCGAGCTGCGACAGTCGGAAGACCTGATCATCATCTCGGAAGTCGACCTGCAGATCCGAAAAGGGCGTCTCTGGTGGTTGGTCCTGGTTCTGATTCCCTCGATCGTACTGCTGGCGGCCCTGGGCTGGACGGATATCCTGACCGGAGCGCTGCTGGCAGTGGCGCTTCTGTTCGTGCTCAGAAACCTTTCTCCCCGAGAAGCTTATCGTTCCGTGGACTGGTCGGTGATCCTGCTGATCGCCGGCCTCATTCCGGTGGGCACGGCCTTGGTCGAAACCGGTACTGCTTCCTTCCTGGCCGATCAGATCCTGGGTCTGGTCTCGCTTCTCCAGAATAGGGATCTGGCGCCCTATCTGGCTCTGAGCCTGGTCTACCTGGTCACTTCTCTCCTCACTCAAGTCATCTCGAATGCGGCGACGGCGGTGCTGATGCCACCGGTGGCCTTGAGCCTGGCGAGCGCGCTCGATGTGGACCCTCGTCCCTTTCTCATGGCGACCTGCTTCGGGGCCTCGGCTGCGTTCGCGACTCCCATGGGATATCAAACCAATCTCATGGTGTATGCGCCAGGCAAGTATCGCTTTCTGGATTATGTCCGCTTCGGGGGTCCGCTGAATCTCGTTTTCTGGCTTGTTGCCAGTGTCTTGATTCCCTGGATCTGGCCCTTCTAGTGCAGAACCGCTGGAGGAATTCAAGAACAGGGGAGGAGGGACGACACCACGTCGATAAATCCATCCTCCAGAAGGCGTTCAAGCAAAGGATGTCCAAACCACGATGATTTACACCCACGTTTTGAATCGTGGCGGACGGGGCGTTAAGAGTCCGGTAGACAGTCTGTGACGAAGGATTGTAGCTGCGCAATATGCCGAAACCCGATAAGACTTCGGAATATCGCAACGCTGACTCCAATGAATGGACTTCAAAGAACTCAGGCAGAATCAAACACCGCGTCTTATCTGGAAAGTTTGACCAGGAAGCGGGCTTATCTGGAAACCACATAAGCAGAAGTTCGGGTTAGAAGGACCACATGGATCGGCATTCGATAGTCCTAAGGGCCGCCAACCCTACTTTCGATGAAGGTCTGGCATTTGCCCGCTACGTTGACGAAGCAGCCGAGGGGTTCTTTCGTTTTATGCTCGGTCGCCGCGCCGGGTACATAATCGCCACGGCGTTCGCCCAGCCCGACCACGACCTCTCCTACCAGCATGTTACTTTCGCAGAACGTGACAACGTCATCGTTGGGATGTTCGCGGCCTACACCGCTGAGCAGCATCGCCGTTCCTCACACCAACCCCTGAAGCAGGCTGCAGGCACGCGTAATATACGAATGAGGATCGTGATGATACTGTTTGCTCCTCTCATGCGGATTACCGACTCCATTCCCGATGGCGATTTCTACCTCCAGTTCATCGCCGTTGACAAGGCACTTCGCGGCGATGGCGTCGGCTCCGTCTTGATGGACTCATATGAAGAGCGGGCTCGCGCGAGTGGAACGACTCGACTATCCCTCGACGTTTCAGCTAAGAATGAGGGAGCTCGCCGATTCTACGAGCGCCGCGGGATGAACGTCGAGTCGCAGTGGCCGAAGCGATTGCCTATACCGGGATTGAAGTTCTATCGAATGACACAAGGGCTCTGAGCCTTCAACGGGTACCGTTTTGATGGCATATTTGGGAATGATTACAGTGCTGGCTCCATTCGAGAATCTGGTTATGCACTTAACTCCGGATAGGTGACGGTGGGATAGAGCGAACAGGCTGTCAGGAGACGGTCGAAGAGCTCGGATTCCCAGAAACGACGATTGAAACGGTAACAAAACTCAGCCAGGTAACGTTGAAGGTGCTTGAGGCTGACCGCTTTCTGAGTCCCTTGGAGCTGAGTCTTGCAGTTGGAAATGAGGGTGTGAACCCATGGGAACTGTTCAAAACCCATCCCCACCCACTCGAGCCGGACGCGTTCATGCTGGTAGCCGGCTTGAGCTAAACCGACAAACGCGTGATAGGCGTCGCTTCGGATCTGAGCTCCGGGGTCGATCCTCGCCCAGGCGACCCGCTTCACATTGTCGCTGGTTATGTTATCGACCACATCCAGACTTAGAAACCTCGGCCCCCCGGCTTTCGTTATCTCCACCGCGGCCAGAACTTTGGCCTTGCCTTCGGTCCCTCGTCCTCGCTTGCGACCCCGACGATTTCTCCCTCGTCGTCGGCCTCCAAAGAAAGAGTCATCCAGCTCCACCAGGTGACTTAATTGGTAGCAGTCATTACGTTTGGCCATGGCTTGTCGGATCTTATGTCCCATCATCCAGACCGTCCGATAGCTTCCGATTCCCAGCAGCTTCTGCAGTCCCTTCATCGAGTAGCCCGCTTTGCAACGGCTCATCAAGAAGATGGTCCAAAACCAATATCTCAGGGGCACCCGCGTCTTGTGGAAAATCGTCCCGGCGGTGGAAGAAGCCTGATACCGGCATTGGCGACACTCCATCAATCGCCGGTGCTGCAACCAGTAGCCTCCTTGACCCCCACAACGGGGACAGACAAATCCTTCCGGCCAGCGTTTCTGCATCAGGTAACTCAGACAAGCTTCTTCTGTGGCAAAACGCTCTTGAAACTCCAACAAATTCATCTTTTCGTACATCCACTCACCGCCTGTCTCTCACCTTTTTTACTAGGTGGTGGTGACTTTTTCCGGAGTTAAGTGCATAATCAGATTCGCGAAAGAAACTTCAGGACCGCTTTCTCCGCGGAACTGGGTTTCATGTTGCCGACATTCAGCCCCGCGCGCGGCACTCCTGGAACCAAGGGTGGTCTCCGATCGAACACGAAAAAATGACCCGCGCCAAACTCCTATATGGGAGAACAATCACGAATCGGCTTGCCCCCGGATCACACGCATTACCGGGAAGCCAGCGTGAGTTTGAAGATGGCGTTTGAACTATCTCAGGTCGTTCCATGGGGTAGATCCTTTGGTGAGTATGTCTCAATGTTTGCGCTCACGAACCAGGACCTGCAGCAGTCCATTCTCGCATGCGCTGATGGCCCTGCGAGCTTCAACTGTGAGTTGACCCAGCGTGGAGGCAGAGTAGTCTCGATCGACCCTCTATACGAGTACCCTGCCAAGCAGATCAGGGATCGCCTCGACGAGACCTTCGAGACAGTCATCACTCAGACCCGGAAGAACAAGCACGAGTTCGTCTGGAAGCACGTTTCATCTATCGACGAGCTCGGGCGTGTTCGCAAGGAGGCGATGGACAGGTTCCTGTCCGACTACGACTCCGGCCGCGCCGACGGAAGGTATAGTTGTGAGTCACTCCCATCGCTGAGCTTTGACGACAAGCAGTTCGACCTGGCACTCTGCTCGCACTTCCTGTTTCTCTACAGCGCCATCCTTGACCTCAAATTCCACATCGCTGCAATCCAGGAGATGTGTCGGGTGGCCAGAGAGACCAGAGTCTTCCCGCTGCTTCAGCTGGGTGCCACTCCTTCCCCTCACGTGCCAGAAGTCGTTGAACACTTCAGGGACACAGGGCTTCGAGTAGGTCTGGTCGAAGTGCCCTATGAGTTCCAGCGGGGTGGGAATAGCATGCTTCGAGTGAGCGATCCAAGAAGCTCTCCAGGTGACTAAAAGGGAATCAGGCTGGTAGCACTGTCACAGCTCACGATTCCTGACGCGGCTTCGTAGACCCCTATTGTGATAGTCGGCACTCGATCTTCTAGACAGCGTCCGGTTTGATCGAAATCGGCCCCTGTCAGTGGGATTCGGGTGCCGACTGTCAACCAAGCTTTTCCTCCTGTTTTCGGCTATCGAACTCAGCCCTTAGCCTCGAATCACGGCCCTTTAGAAAACCCTCCACGACTGCTTCCATCTGGGACGATCTTGGCCTGGTTCGGTCCTTTTCCCAGCTGACGATAGTCCTGGGGTTGACACCCAGAAGGGCACCCAACTTCACCTGTTTGAGCCCCATCTCAAGGCGGCGTTTGCGGATTCGCAGACCAAGGGTCGTAGCGGGAAAGCGGGACACGCGGAAGGTGATTTTCAGGGCTTCACGCTTTTTGTAGTTTGCGACTGCATGGGTGGATGTGCGACTGGCTACACTCAAAAAGATCAACCTTCGATGAAAACACTGTCTCCCAAATGTCTCCCACTGCGGTTCCTAATCTTTCCTAATGATTCGGCTTTTCGATTGGCGGAAAACCCGATTAACTGGTTGTGTTTCCTAACGTTTCCTAACGATTCGGCACTTCTTACGAACGGACTTCTAATCCGTAGGCCGCAGGTTCGAATCCTGCCGGGCGCGCCATTTGTTCTCAACGACTTGCGGGACTTGATCGTCATCCTAACGCTCCCACGATTTCTGGCATCACCCGTTTTTCACCCACAGCAGCTTCGCGCTTCTGAGCCGACCGGACCTCTTCGACGGCAGTGTCGACGTCCTTGAGGTAACGAAGCGTTGTATTCAGGTCAGCGTGCCCCAACATCTCCTGAATGGTGCGAGCGTGGACACCGTTCCTGTACCACTGAACTGCGCGGTAGCGACGGAGGTCGTGGAGACCTACCCCTTCGAGCTTAAGCGAGGCTGTAGCCTGGCGAAAGGTCTTGTCCGGATTCACCAGGGGCCGTCCCTTCCTGTCAGCAAAGACGAAGGGCGAGCGGATGTGTCTGGGGATGCGGGTGAGCCATTTGATCGCTCGATCAGACAGGGGAATGGTGCGAGCCCTGTGGTTCTTCGTCTTCTCCACTTTCAACAGCCGATAGCGAAGGCTCACGTTCTTCCAAGTAAGTGCCATCCCCTCTCCGCGACGGATACCCGTTTCTGCCAGAACCGCAATGTAGCCCTTCATCCGCAGCGCGGCCATGAAGTCGATGAGTGCCTCAACGTCCTCTGGAGAAACAGGGCGGGTCGCTTTCTCGTCCTCAGCAAGACTTGGGAATCTAAGAAGCGGATGCGCGTTCGGCTGGATCACTTGGACCTCTACGGCGAACGAGAACAAGCTCTTGGCACAGGCTAGTTCTCGGTTGACTGTAGCCTTGCTGATTCGGCGAGGCAGAGCGACAATCCCAGTCTTGGTATGTCGGCAGGCGTGGTCTTTCCGGCGAGCTTGAATGTACCCGTGCATGTCCGAGCGGCTGAATTCTGTGAGCTTGATGTTGCCGAGTCGTCTTTTCAAGTGTCTTAACGCTAGTTCGTACCTCTCCGCGGACTTTAGCCTTGGCTTCACGTACTCCTCCACGAACCGTGTCGAGAATCCACCGAACGTCTCTTCTGGCCTCCTCGTCGGAGCCACAGCCTTGCCTCTGGCCAGGTCCCGTCTAAGTTCCCGCCAGGGTCCCAGTGCAATCGCGGCGTCAATCTGTGCTTGAGTTGCCTTCGCCACCGTCCGATTCGGAAAGAATCGGCGGAACTCTGTTCCATCCGGCCACCGCTTGCGGACCTCGATCTTCTTTCCTCCTGGCGCTGTCAAGTTAATGTTGGCCAGACGATTGCGGGCCGGCATACACCCCAGCCCTGCTCCTCCTCAGCGGACACACGTCGCCTCCCTCCAGTGGGCAAAAGCTCTGTCGCGAAGCAGTCGCTGATGGACTGCCCTGAGATGGTTTCGACCCACTCGGAACAGATATTGAACAGGACCGTGGACAGAAAGAAATCGCTGAGCCTGCCCGATTGATTTGAACCCTCTCATCTGCCTCTCTTGTTCTCGGGTGGGTTGGTGCGAAACTTCAGCCCGGTTGTTCTCATACTGACCGGTTTTATGCTCAATTGAGGGGAACACTTCGCGATGTGCGGCAGGGTAGGTCTTGAGCTTGTCAGTGATGAGTTGCCACGGAGGTTGGCCTTGTTCTTTCAACACCTTACGGAAGAACTCTTTAGCAGCTCGTTTAACCCGGCGCTTCGTCACCAGAATGTCTAGAACATCGCCATCCTGATCCACAGCCCGCCAAAGATAGTGGAGCTGTCCGCGGATCTTGATGAAAACTTCGTCCACAAACCAGACATCGCCAAGTCGTCCCCTTTTCCGTCGCAGAGACCGAGCAAAGGTGGGGCCGAACTTGCGGCACCAGTAGCGAATCGCCTCGTAGGAGACGTTGATGCCGCGCTCGGCGAGCAGGTTTTCTACGTCACGCAGGCTCAGCGTGAATCGATGGCACAACCAGACTGCATATCCGATACTCTCAGGCGGAAAACGATGGCCTCGATATAGAGATTCCATCTGATGATTGTCGCTGCTACTGGCCTAACTTGACAATACCCTCCCAGCAACTTGGCAGGATTGCAGCCGCGGCCAGGATGATGCCCGATGAATTCGGGCAAAAGTTCGCTTCGGTTGTGGAGTGGTAGCATTAGCGATTGGTGACACTCTATGATAGGCGTTGCAAAGGACTGAGAATGAAGGTTCGCGTCTTCGAAACAACGGAGGAGATGGCTAGGCAGGCGGCGGCGCACGGGTTGTCTCTGATCCGCGAGACTCTCGAAGACCGCGGCAGTGCAAACATCGTATTGGCCACCGGTGCCTCGCAGTTCGACCTCCTGAAGTCGCTGGCTGCATCGAAGCAGATCGCCTGGAATCGTGTGACTGCCTTTCACCTTGACGAGTATGCAGATCTGTCAATCGATCACCCGGCGTCATTTCGTCTCTATCTCTGGCAGAGGTTTGTGAGTCGTCTACCTCTGCCGCTGAAGGCGTTCTACTACTTGGACGGTGAGGGCGACTGCGTCGCGGAATGTGGCCGGGTCGGGCGGATCATCAAGCGGCATCCGGTAGATGTCGCGTTCGTGGGAATTGGAGAAAACGGCCATTTGGCCTTCAACGATCCACCGGCCGACTTCGAGACCGAGGAGCCCTATATCGTCGTCCAACTCGACCAGGCATGCCGCCGCCAACAGCTCGGTGAGGGTTGGTTTACGAGGCTCGAAGAGGTGCCCCGGAAAGCGATCTCGATGAGCATTCAACAGATCATGAAGAGCAAGGCAATAGTCTGCACGGTTCCTGACGAGCGTAAGGCAGTAGCGGTGTACAACGCCGTTCGTGGAGCCGTAACGCCAGAGGTACCTGCATCCATCCTTCAACGGCACGAGCAAGCCGAGATCTTTCTTGACCGACCCGCCGCCTCGCTGCTTCCGAACCGATGACAACCCGCGAGGAATCGGCGACCGTAGCTTGGCCGCCGAGACACCCGTGTCTCCTTCGGTCCAGTCACTGGTCGGACGCATAGACGACTTCACCTTCTACCACGGTCTGCTGGATACGAATTCCTGAGTCCGGCCAGTCGAAAAGGATCAGATTCGCTTTCTTGCCAGGATCCAGCGTCCCCAGTTCTTCTTCTCGTGATAGGAGCCTTGCAGGATTCAGGCTTGCCATGTGAATAGCATCAGCTGCAGATATTCCGCAAAAACGCATCACATTGGCAACGCCCTCAGCAATGCTGGCGCCGGCTCCAAACAGGTAGGGTGTTCCGGCAAGCGCAATCTTTCCCTCCCGGCTTACCTCCACCGTATCGCTTCCGACAAGGTACAGTCCTGGCGGAAGCCCTGCCATGACAACTACGTCGCTGACCAGAAGGCTTCGGTGGATTGCCTTACATCGAATCATCGATTTGACGACCGAGGGGGTTAAGTGGTGCCCGTCGACGATAAAACTGGCCACCAGCTCGTCACAGGCCAGCTGGTCCCAGATGTAGTTGGGATGTCGCGGAAGGGACGAGTGGGCTCCATTGCCCAGGTGCGTTGAAAGCTGCGCTCCCGCCCGGGTTGCTTCAACTATGTCTTGGGGCCTGGCGTTGGTATGTCCCAGCCCCACGACGATACCCTGCTCCACCAGTCTCTCGATGAAGGGTATCGCCTCCTCAACCTCGGGGGCGAGGGTGACGAGTCGGATGCGGCCCTCCGCCGCCTCCTGAAAGCGGCTAAACTCATCCCAATCCGGAGACCGTACGTGCTCGACGGGATGTGCTCCCCTGGGACCGTCGACAGGCGAAATATAGGGGCCCTCCAAGTGAATTCCCAGAACAGATCGTGCAATGCGGGGATCCCTACACGCCTTGCTGACACAGCTCAACGAGGACCCAATTGCGTCAGATGCGGCAGTCACGACCGTCGGGCAGAGTGCTCCGCCGCCGCAGCGCCACTGCAGCTCCACCATTCGTCGAATGGAACCGGCAGTTGTTTCGGGTCCGTTGACCGCGTTGCCACCAAAACCATTGATTTGAAGGTCCAATAGGGCAGGTGCAATCCACAGCTGTGGATCTTCTTCGGTCTCGTCGACGCTTTCAATGCGCTGGTCAACGACTTCCACCACAACTGGTTTGCCGGAGAGATAGTCTCTGCCGAGGAGGTGTTGTCTGCTACTACATCCCATTTCCACCGTGTCCTCATGGTCTGGTTGAAACTTCCCATTTTGGCACCTCGTCTTCACACCATCTAGGGGCAACCCCTCCCGTCAAATACTAGCCCGGCCCCACGTCGCGCTGCACGAGCGTCTCCTGCCGGACGTGAATCATTGAGGACCCATGAAAACCATCGGCAGCGCTGAGTGACCGGCAGGGTGCCCTTTTCACCGTTGGGGAAAGTATACGCTCGTAGGGGGAATGGGAATGACCAAGGTGCACAGGTCGAGTGTATCCCGTAAGGTCAAAATATTGGGTCGTGCCGTGGATCCGTCAGAAAGAAGGCCTTCAGGGTGTCGGAGGATCGGAATCTCGGACGGCTTCCGTTGAGAATCGAACTCCAGGAAACGGCTTCCTGCTGCCTGAAGGGTTCGCTCCGACACGGCGGCGCTGGCTCGACCTGCTCCACAGTGGTACGGGCATCTCCGATTAAGCAGCGCTTCGATAGTAGTACCGAAGCAGACCACCGAGCCGCTCTCGGCACTGGACTTCCCCCTGGGTCCGGCCTCCTTCAGTCCCGGCATCGATGATTCGGTTCCCGAGTCCCTGGTGGTTGCGTTCGTGGTGAAAGTGCTCGCCGAACTCTCTGAGGGCTCGACGCAATGACGGCTCGCCCAAGAAGATCACACGATCCAGACACTCAGATTTCAGGGAGCGCATGAAGCGCTCTAAGTGAGCGTTGAGATTAGGACTCTTGGCCGGTAAAACGACTAACTCGATGTCGCTCGACTTCAAGATCTGACGCAACGGCAAGTGCTTCGTGTCACGGTCAAGGATAACGTGAGTTGAAAGGCGGAAGAAGCCGTCGACACAGTCGGTCAGGTTCCTTCCGACTTGCTGCATCCATTCGGAGTTGGGGTGAGGCGTCGCACCCGCGATTTCAATGCACCGGGTCTTTAGATGCATCACGACCAAGATGTAGAAGGTGACCAATCCCGACTGAGTCCAGACTTCAACCGTGGTGAAGTCTGCAGCCGAGATCGAGTCCCAATGAGCCTTCAGGAAGGTCCTCCACGCAGTGCGATGCTGCCGATCGGGAGCTGGCTCGATACCATGTGCTCTGAGGATACTACCGACAGTGGTGTCAGAGATGTGGCAGCCCACATTGGCCAAGGCACCTTGGATGCGGTCATAACCCCAAGTTGGGTTCTCTTGTGCGAAGCGAAGAGCCAAGTCGACGATCTGCTGCCGGACTCGTGGTCGACCGATTGATTGCCGAGTAATCGAATGATCCCACTTGCGTGAGATCAGCTCTCTGTGCCAACGCAGCAGCGTATCGGGTGTGACGATTCTGGCCAGTTTGCTGAGAGTTTTGCGACTGAGGGCCTTACCCTTAACGGCCAAACGTCGACGCTGGTCGTCGTTGAGCAGGATTCGACCCTTGCCGAGCTTTTCTCTCAACACTTGGTTCTCAGTCAACAGATACTCGATCGCGTCTTGCTGGTGTCTGTTGATCCAACCGGCCAGGATGAGAAGCAGGAGCTGCCAGGGCTTGAGCACGAAGTTCATGGTTGGCTAGATGCTCACGCCGAGGACTCAGGCGCCTCATCCAGTCAAAGTTGGTCCAGGTCACGGCTGAGTTCAACCGATTGTTGCTGCCGCAACTCTCTCAACAACAGAGACTTCCAGGTCGGCTGAGTTTTTTGACCATACGGGGACGATCTCTACCTCCGTGAGTATCGGCCAGGCTCCGCCATCAGCCGAAGTGAAGACGACCCGGTATTGGATCCATTGCTGACCACCAAGGCCTTGTAGCGTACCGGGACTATCGTAGAACGAACCTTCACCGCTGGTGCCCTGCCAGGACGCACTCTCGAGTCCGTCACGGGTTTGGGCTGCCCTGATTTGAAGCTTCAACTTTGTACCTTGAGGCTCTTCACCACGCCAGGAGAGAGTGTAGGACTCCTCTCCCTTCGGCAGGGAGAGGGGAGCCGACACGTACTCCTCCTCCAATCGACGGGTGTACAGGTTACCGGGATCGACACGGGCCGACATGTGGGTTCCGGTGGTGGGAAGCATCGTGCGTCGGGCAGCACTCAGCCCTTTGGGGCCGTTCCAGTAGATGGCGCTGTCGATAGTGTGGACGCCGTCCTTGACGTGATTGTGGACGATGACCTCGGGATAGCCGTCGCGGTTCAGATCCAGTGTCTGCACCCCGGAGGACGACTCTGCAGGCAGATCGGTCCGGTTCTGGTTGCTGTATCGGGCACCCTCGCTTCCCCAATAGATAAAGAGTGGCAGGGAGCGGGTGCTGTCGGACATATAGTTGGTAAGGGCCAGATCCAGGAACCCATCCCGATCGAGATCGGCGATGGCAGACTCGATCGCGGTGTATGACTCCAGATCTGCGATTGGGTTCAGGTCGGGAACCCCTTCGGGCGTTCCCCGGTAGATGCGCGTACGGGTATTGTGGGAACGGGTCTCGGGCATGATCGCGCTTGCGATCACGAAGTCGAGGTAACCGTCGGCATCGAGATCCGCGAGTTCTACCTGACCGGCTGCGGTCTCTCCGATCCAGATCCTGGACTCGGAGTATCCGTCGGATCCGCCCCAGGAGATCTGCAGCTCCCCCGAGCGGGCGGGAAAGACCAGATCCAACCAGCCATCCCGGTTCAGATCGGCGATTCGATGAGTCCCAGTCCGCCCGACGGCAAGAGTCAGCGTCGTCTTCTTCGCTCCGGAATAGCCCTCGTCCGAGCCCCAGAGGATGACCGCATTCGGCTTCTTGTAGTGATTGTGGGTAAACAGCAAGTCCAGGTAGCCATCCCGGTTCAGGTCGGCCGTACTGCTGGTTGGAGCTGGTCCCGCCGGGACGCTGTCACGTTTTTCCTGAGAGAAGCCCGACGCATCCCCCCAATAGATGTGTGCGAAATCGATGTTGTTGTTGCACAGGACCAGATCCACGAAGCCGTCGTCGTTGAGATCCGAAATCGTGACATCGTAGGCATTGTTGCCCAGCAGGCCCGTCACCGAGGCGGTTGAGTAGTGGGAGTGCGGATTGCCCCAGAAGATGTGACTCTCGGTGGTGCCTCTTCCGGAGTGATGTCCGCTGGTGTGGTTGACGAGTAGCACCTCCTGATTTCCGTCCCCATCCAGATCCTCTACCTGGACGCCGACGGCACCGAAACCCTGAAGATCGGAGCGAAGGTAGGGTGCGAAGCCGGTCTGGCTGCCCCAGTAGATGTACGAGGGCACATCGAAACTAACCCCGTCTCGCTCGTTGGCGAAAACCAGATCCAGAAAGCCGTCCCGGTTGAGATCGCCGGCGGCGACGTCCCGGGCTCCCAGAGTAGGAAGCTGGCTCCGATTCTCAGGAGAGAATTCCTGCTCGGAACCCCAGTAGACGAAGGAAGGCACCTGGAAGTTCGAAGCCCATGCTTGATCCCGAGGCACGGAATCGTCGTGATGGCTGGCCACCGCCAGATCGGGCCACTCGTCTCCGTTCAGATCACCGCAGAAGGTGCCTTGAGCACGGTGGCTGGGAAGCTCCAGGGTCCGTTCAGGATCGATTCCAGCAGAGCTCCCGAACAGCAGATAAAGAAGATGAATCTCGGCACCTGGCTCTGCCCCACTTCCCTCACCCTCGGCAGGGGCGCCCGTGACCACCAGGTCGTCCTTCCCGTCCCGGTCCAGGTCGCAGGCCGTCACGCTGGTGGGATGAGGCAAGGGAAACAGCTGGCCCGCATCCTTCCCGTATCCTCCCCGGCCCAGGAAGATCTGAAGTTCCTGGGCATGAGAGCTGTCGTTGGTGAACACCAGGTCGAGCCGATCGTCCCCATTCAGGTTGGCGGCGGTCACATCGGCGGCTCCGCGAGTAGCCACCAGCTCTGGGTTCGCCGCATCGAATCCGTTGGCACCACCCCAATAGATGTAGGAAGCCAGACCGCGATCGGGGGAAAGGTGCTCCAGGCCCAGCTCCACCCCCTGGTTGGCGAAGATCAGGTCAGGATAGCCATCCTGATTCAGGTCGGCTGCCTCCACACCGGACCCCCAGTTGGTGGCCAGCTCGGTGCGATGGCCAGGACGATATCCATCCCGGCTCCCCCAGTAGATATAGGCGTACCGGATTCCCGGAGTGTTGTGAATGAAATTGCAGAAAACGATGTCGGGATAGCCGTCCCGATTGAAGTCGGCGATCCTCGACCGCCCTCCTCCAAAGGCCGGGAGTCGAGTGACTCGACTCTCGTCATCGAGAAGTCCGAAGAGAACCTGCGCCAGCGGCCGCTTCTCCCAGAGGGGAGGCAGCAGCGACTGAGGCCCCTTCTCACTTCCCCAATAAACGAGCGCGTCGATGGCGTCCATGAAGTCATGGCTGTTGGGCATGACCACATCGGGCCAACCATCCTGGTTCAGATCCCAGCGGTTGATCACCTGGACGCGTCCCCTTCGAGAAACATAGAGGTTGGCGCCGGAGTTGCCCAGGGTGCCTGCCGAAAAGTCCCCGAAGCTGGCCTGACGGATTCCCTCACCCGCGAGGACTTTGGGAATCAGACAGAGAAGAACAATCAAGGACAATGAGCCTGCCGTCCCCAAATAGAATGCTTTTCTGATGTGCTGCGTCACCGTGACTCCTTTTCGACTATCGTGCGACATCTCAAAACAGCTGTAGTAGTATCACCCGCCGAAAGGATAAAGACCATGTCATTCTCCAAAACCGCCTCCGGACTTGCCCTCGGCCTTGCTATCGTGTTGTTGGCAGAATGCTCTTCTGGAACTCCAGAGAAGTCTGAACAAAGCCTGAAACCGATGCCCAACTGGCCGCCAAAGATCATCTACAACACCGACGGCGCCTGGGCCTTCAACTACCTTCACCGTCGGGATCCCAAGGACCTGCTCATCGTCCTCGATGCTCTGGAGGGAAAGGGCGTCGACGTAGTCTCGGTCCTGGTCGGGATCGACGACGACCTGTCCTGGCGGGGCAGTTCCCATGGAAGCATGTGGGGAGAGAATGTCCAGAACTGGGATCCGGACAAAGATACCACCCGCGATTCAGTGGGCGGCATGAAGATGAGCGACGTGGAACTCCTGCACCAGAACCTGGCGGCTATCCAGGATGACGGACACGACTTGATGAAGATTCTGGTCGAACGAGCTCATGAACTGAAAATGGGCATCTTTGCCTCCTTCCGCATGAACGATGCCCACGTGAGCTATGAGGACCGCGGCTGGTACGGACGCTCCAAGATGAAGCTCGAGCGTACCGACCTTCTCATCGGCTCAACGGTCGAACGCTTCTCCGCTGGTCGGGCTGACGAATGGAATTTTGCCTGGCAATGGGACTTCGCCCACCAGGAGGTTCGGGATCGTTTTCTGGGTCTCTTCGACGAGGCCCTGACCCGCTACGACTTCGATGGCCTGGAGTTGGACTTTTCCCGTCAACCCAACTACTTCAAAAGCGGCGAGGCCTATAAACACGTGTCCGCCATGACCGAGTTCATTGGAAAGGCACAGGCCATCGTCCACCGCCACCAGGCTGAGAAGGGCCGGGAGACCAAGCTTACGGTTCGGGTCCCTCCCAGTATCGACCACAGCATCACCATGGGCCTCGATTCCGAGACCTGGATCCGCCAGGGCCTGATCGACGCGGTCGTCCTCAGCTCTGTCGGCTATTGCGACCAACGGATCGATATCGAACGGGCGGTGGAAGCCGCCAAGGACAGCAGCGTCCTCATCTACACCGGCTGTGACACCAGAACACACAGGAGCTCTCCCTACAACGGGTTCGAGGGGAGTCCAGCGACGATTCCGCGGGCGGCCGCTTTGAACGGATACCGGCAGGGTGCTGCGGGGTTCCACTTGTTCAACTACGACTACCGAAGCCACCGCCCGAACCCAGTTCCACAGGGCGAGCCTTTGAGCGCCGAGACTCCTATCAATACCTGGGTCGGACACTTCACCAGCGCCGATCTCGAGGCCTTTACTGAGCTGGCGAGCGAAGAGGCTCTGGCCAGTCTCGATCGGTGCTACTACGCGGCAAGCCGCGAGTTGAACCATCTCGGAGACTACCCACCCCAGGTGCCGTACAAGCTCTCCACGATCGGACGCGGTGCGGGTCCGGCCAATGCTATCCAGATCCGGGTGAACGACGATATCGCCGGTGGTCTAGCCGACGGCAGGATCAAGAAGACCGAGCTGCGCCTGCGCCTGACCGACACCCAGAAATCCTTCAATCGGATCCGTTGTGACGTCAACGGCACCCAGGTGGATCTGTCCTCAGGGACCACCATCAAGAACTCGAAGGGCGACACTTGGCTGGTGCTGGACAACCCACCCGTGAAGAATGGCATCAATACGATCCTGCTGGCGCTCGAAGGCATGAAGACCCCAGCCGAGTACACTGGGCGAGGCGGCCCCTGGCCCACGCTTCATAGCTGCGAGATCATCGTCAAGTGTGAGGATTGAGTACCCCAGACGAGGGTTCGTAGGCTGCAGGTCAAGGCACAGAGCCTACTCTAGCTCCATTGTCCAGATGTCGTTGAAGTGATCCTCGGCCGCTCCGGTCGTACAGCCTCCCAACAACCAGATCTTATCGTGGAATACTACGAGGGCGCCACCGTGGCGTCCTGGCCAGGGGGACTCAGAAGCAAGCTCCTCCCAGGCCACTCCATCACGGCTGACCCAGACATCGGTGACATGACCGGGCTCGGAAACGTTGCGCCCACCCAACAGCCAGAGCCGATCCCGATAGACCACCAAGGCAGGGAAATCTCGGGCGGGCCAAGGGGAGTTGGAGGTCTCAAGCTGCCAAGACCTTCCTGAAGTGGACGTCCAGATATCATCCCGCAGAACCATGACACCGGGGACAACCAACTCGCCACCTCCTAGCACCCACATCTTTCCCTGAAAGGAAGCGCTGGCTGGGTTCTTTCTGACGCTGAAGCGGGGGCCGTTGAAAGGGACCGGCTGCCACTCGGCTCCATCGGTGGACGTCCAGACGTCGTTGTAGTAGCGGGTTCCGTCGGGAGCGCCCGCCATCATCCACATCCGATCCTGGTGGATTAGACTCGTGAACACGTGGCGCCTCGGCCACCCGGCGTCAGGGGTCGCCTGGGTCCAGTGACGGCCATCTTCGCTCCACCAGACATCGTTCATGTTGCGGTGCGGTCGATAGCTCGTCATGCCTCCGAAGATCCAGATCCTACCGCCGAAGACCAGTGATTGATGGAGATAGCGGGGTCCCCATGGAGACTGCGAGACGTCCTGTCTCCAATGTATTCCATCTGGAGAAGACCATACGTCCCCATGAATCACCGATGGCCGTTCGCTTTGGCCGCCCCCCATAACCCAGATCCGATCCTTGAAGACAACGGCCGTGTGTCCGTGGCGGACTGGCCAGGGGGCCGAGTCGGTTATTCTTTCGAAGCGCAGCTCCCCAGGGCTGGCTTTTTCAGAAGCGAGTCCTTGGACGACTGTCCAGATCAGGCAGACGAAGAAAACCCAGACCTTCATAGGAACCTCGTCCAAGGCAGGAAATGCGTTGTGGGTTTCCGCATTTTCGAATAGGGTAGCATTCGAATCCCACTTGACTCCAACCACCAAGGAGCAGCAAATGCCAATAATCAGCCGAACCAATAGCGTGCTTCGAATAGCCTCCGTTTTGCTCGCAGGTCCACTCATGTTGGGAGCGGCCTGTGAGGCTCCAGAGCAAGCGCCGGAAGCTCCCCAGGAGCATTCCTATCGATGGCCGCCCAGGGTCATCTACAACACAGATGGGGGCTGGGTCTACAACTATCTTCCCCGACGCAACCCCGACGATCTCAATATCATTCTGAACGCACTTGAGGGAACCAGCGTGGACGTGGTTACGGTCCTGGTTGGCATCGATGACGACGTCTCCTGGAGGGGCAGTCCCCACGCAGAGCTGTTCGGTGACGCTACTGAGGTCTGGGATCCGGACGAGGATCCGAACGGGGCTGCCGACGGCGGTCTCACCATGGACGCGGTGGAGCTACTGCACGACAACATGGTCGCCGTTATCGAGGACGGTCACGACCTCATGGAAATATACGTGAGACGAGGTCACGAGCTCGGGCTGGGTATGTACGCCTCTTTTCGGATGAACGATGCCCACGCTAGCGATGAAGCACGCTGCTGGAATCAGCGATCTGGCCAGAAGAAGAAGAGGCCCGATCTGCTAATCGGATCGCCCACCTCGGTGAGAGTCGCCGGCGCCGACGAGTGGAACTTTTGCTGGCAGTGGGACTATGACCATGCGGAGGTTCGGGAGCGCTTTCTGGGCCTGTTCGACGAGACCCTCAAACGCTACGACTTCGATGGGGTGGAATTGGACTTCTGCCGCGGGCCTTTGTTTTTCAAGCCAGGAGAGGTGTTCAAGAACATACCGACGCTGACCGAATTCGTTCGGAAGGCCCAGGAGATCGTCCGCCGCCACCAGCAGGAGAAGGGAAAACCGATCAAGTTGATTGCCCGGGTCCCCACCAGCATCGACCGTTCCCTGGAAGTGGGAATGGATACCGCTCGCTGGATCGAGGAGGGTCTGGTGGACCTGGTGGTGGTCGCCTCTCCCTACTACGCCACCTTGAAGATGGATGTGGCCCGAGCGGTAGAACTTGCCAAGGAGAGCGGTGTTCTGGTCTACGCGGGCTTCGACTCAGCCACCTACACCGCCTCGCCCCAGGGAGGTTATGAGCGTCATCCCGAAACCGTTATGCGCGCCGTGGCACTCAATGGATACCGGCAGGGTGCCACCGGAATCCACGTTTTCAATCACGATTATACCGGCCACCGCCAGCGGCCGGTTCCCGTCGAGGAAAAGGTGGTCGCTGTATCGGCCGATTCAAGGGCTGGCCGCTTCACCCGGAAGAACCTGAAAACCCTCCAAGACCTGGGTGACCCCAGGGCGTTGGCCTCTCTCGATCGCTGCTACTACCTGGACAGTCGTGGGACCAATGTTGACCACGGCATCCAGGTGCCCCGAAAACTCGCACTGCTGGGTCGAGGGGCGGGAGCAGGACACGCGATGCCTTTGGAGATCAACGATGACATTGCCGCGGGACTGGCCGAAGGACGGATCAAAAGGACCGAGCTGCGGCTGCGACTGACCGACCACGAGAGCTCCATGGACAGGATCCGCTGCGAGCTCAACGGTCAGAAGATCGACTTGGGCTCAGCCCACAAGATTTCCAACAGCAGCGATCAGGAGTGGCTGGTCATCGACAATCCACCGGTTCGCCAGGGCGAGAACATCATCCTCATGATCCTGGAAGGCCTCAAGACACCCGATCCCTGGCCGACCCTGCATCAGGTAGAGGTGATCATCAAGTGCGAGGCGGAGGGTTGATGTCGAGACTGGGTTGGCGGACGTAGCTTCGGTCTCCAGGCCGAAGTGTTCTTGTTACTTCAAGCCTTTGGCTTAGTACCGCATTTCATAATTACGATCACTAGTGTCCAAACGTTGTTCTATCGCACAACTCTAAGTTACTGGTAAGAATTGTTTTAACATCGAAATCCAATTTTTTCGATACTTTTTGATATGAAACTGTGGCAGGTGCCGACCCGGTTCTCCAATCCTGTGGCCTGCAAGCCGATAGGATGCCTAGATGGATATGCGCAGAACCGTCTTTGCCCAGCTGATGGATTGCGTCCCCAGGTATCAATTTCAACTCTGTGCTCAACGCTACCGAGGAGATTACAAGATAAAAGACTTCTCCTGCTGGAAGCAGTGGCTGTGTATGGTCTTCGCCCAGCTGACCTATCGCGAGAGTCTGCGGGATATCGAAGCCACGCTAGGTTCGGTTGCAGGCAGACTCTACCACATGGGAATTCGAGGCCGCGTGGCCCGCAGCTCTTTGGCCCATACCAACGAGAATCGGGATTGGCGCATTTATGCCGATTTCGCTCAAGTCTTGATCCAAGAGGCACGGACTTTGTACGCAGGCGAGCCCTTTGCCGTGGAACTGGAAAAAACGGTCTACGCGCTCGATTCCACCACCATCGATCTGTGTCTTTCGGTGTTCCCTTGGGCCCGCTTCCGCAAACGCAAAGGAGCCATCAAACTGCATACTTTGCTCGACTTACGTGGCAACATCCCCACCTTTGTCGAGGTCACCGAGGGGCGGGTTCACGACGTCAATATCCTCGACTATCTGCTGGTCCAACCCGGCTCCATTTACATCCTGGATCGCGGCTATCTCGATTTCGCACGTCTTTATCGGCTGCACCAGAGTTCCGGTTTCTTCATCATTCGTGCCCACCAGCGCCTGAATTTCCGCCGTCTGTACTCCCATCGTGTCGACAAGAGCATCGGGCTAAGAAGCGATCAAACCGGGGTCCTGAGCGGCCGTTACACGGCCAACAAGTACCCCGACAAACTCCGACGAGTCCGCTACTACGACGCCGAGACCCAAAAACACTTGGTCTTCTTGAGCAACAACTTTTCCCTGACTGCCCTCACTGTCGCCCAGCTGTACCGTTGCCGCTGGCGCGTGGAACTTTTCTTCAAATGGATCAAGCAACACCTGCGCATCAAAGCCTTCTATGGGACTTCTCCGAACGCCGTCAAAACTCAGATCTGGATCGCCATCTCCGTGTATATCCTCGTTGCCATCCTGAAAAAACGCCTGAAATTGGAGCTGAGCCTCTACACAACTCTACAGATTCTCAGCCTGACTGTTTTCGAGAAAACCCCATTAATTCAAGTACTTACCAGCTTCGATTACAGGAATCACCAGGGAGGTTCATGTAACCAGTTGAATCTATTTGACTTATGATTGGACACTAGTGACAACAAACGGCAAAACGATCACGTCAGGAGAGTTAAGGGGCAAGACGTACTTACTGGACTTCTGGGCCTCCTGGTGTCGTCCGTGCGTAGCAAAGTTTCCAAGACTCCAAGAACTCGAGCGGGAGTGGGAAGGCAGGGTCAAAGTAATCGCCGTGAACGTCGACAACGAAAAGAAAGCGGCGAGCGCAGAGAGGATCATCGGCGAATACGAACTGAACTGGCCTCACGTCATGAGCAAGAGGGGAGATGATGATCCCCTATGGAAGATGTTCGGCAGTATGGAGGGTCTCCTATTGGCGGTTCCGCTCTATGTACTCGTCGACAGCCGAGGTTACGTGCGGTATGCGAGCCATGGGGGTACCGATCTCAAAGAACTCGCAACCAACATCGATTCTGTGATTGGAAAGTGAGACTAGTAGGTGCTTCGTCAGGGAAGTGTTGTTGACCGTCTCCCAGAGGCCCCGCAACCCGTGACCCTGTCTGGATTTCCTCGGGCTTTTCTGTCATCAAGACATGTATGAAGCGGAGCAGAAGACGATCTCGCTGCTGTCCCAACCCCGATTGCTGCCTGAAAGGACGGCTCGGCGGGGGCAACACCGACACTCCTTCTACATCACCGCGCAAGGCAAACGCCGACGCTTCCGCTGCAAACAGTGCGGTCGAACCTTTTCGTCCACTCACGGCACGCCTTATTATCGGCTGCACAAGCCCAGGTCCTTGTTCGATGAAGTCATCCGCGAGCTTCAAGCCGACGAGATCAGGACCTTTGTTGGAACGAAGGAGCGGGTGATCTGGATACTGACAACCCTGGAAGTGTGGTCCAGGCTCTGGATCTCCTTCGAGATCGGCCGGCGTAACTTCCGAAACATCAAGCGAGTCATGCTCGACACCCTGCAGCGAGGCCGTGTTGAACGGTGCTTCTTGTTCACCACCGATGGTTTCGAGATGTACGAATGGGTGGCGAAAAGATTGCTCTTGGGAGTCTGCTTCTACGGTCAGGTCATCAAGAAACGTCGCGAGAATCGGGTGGTCCGGGTCGATCGTAGGCTGCTCATCGGAACACAAACGGAACTGGAGGAAGCTCTGTTTCACTCCGAGGACTCCAGCACCCTGAATACCAGCTTCATCGAGCGCCACAATCTGACCATCCGCCAGGGCTGTTCCTATCTTGGACGTCGCACACCTTGCCACGCCCGACGCACGGAGTTCTTGGAAGGTCAGGTGGCGCTGCTCATGGCCTATTACAACTTTCTGCGACCGCACGCGGCTTTGAGGTTCGGTAAGACGATAAGGACTCCAGCCATGCAAGCCGGGTTGTCCAGGAAGTAGCTCTCGTTCCGGGACGTGTTCACAAGTCCGGCAGTGTTTGTGTTGCTTGTTTTGATCGTGATCCGATTCCACGCAACCATCGATAGCCGTCAGAACTCGACAACAGTTGCCTGAAGAAGCACCGGTCATCTGGGCAACGTCTGACCAACATTGACTTGACAGCGCCCTCGTTTGCGTCTCAGGCTCCCCAGCATGAGCGACAAACGAACATCCTTTCCCATGGAAGTCGATCTCAAGGGACGCACGGCAGTCGTTACTGGAGGCGGCACCGGCATCGGCCGATCCGTGTCTCTAGCTTTTGCCCGCTGTGGCGCATCGGTGGTGGTCAACTACAGCCAGAGCCAGACCGAGGCCGAGGACACCGCGCAAACGATCCAGCAGAACGACGGTCGGGCCATGACGGGCGAGCGGATGTGAGGAAGGAGGAACAGGTAGCCGCTCTGATGAAAGCCGCGGTAGACACATTCGGCAGCCTGGAGATCGTGGTGGCCAACGCCGGAGCACCGGGCAAGGCTCATCTCACCAGCGATCTTACCGAGGAGCAGTGGGAGCGGGACCTGAGCATCAATTGTAGAAGTGTCTTTTTCTGCGTGAAGCACGCCATGCCCCACCTTCCCGACGGGCGGGGACGCATCATCGTCACCGGTTCCATGAGTGCCCGCACCGGGGCCACGCCAGGCGCGTTGACCTACGTCGCCTCCAAGGCTGCACTCGAAGGCATGACCCGCAACTGGGCCCAGGAATTCGGGCCACGAGGTATCACCGTCAACACCATCTCCCCCGGAATCATTCACACCCGCATCCACGACCGGGGAACTTCGCCAGAGCGGTATCAGCACCTGATCCGGCGCATTCCGCTAGGACGGGACGGCCAGCCAGAGGATTGTGTCGGTACCTATCTCCTGTTGGCAAGCGATGAAGGCAGCTTTATCACCGGCCAGGTGATCGAGGTGGGTGGGGGCATGCTGGCATCATAAGCTTGCCTTCCTCCCGGAGGAGTATGTCTTTAACGGGCGTTGTCAAGTTATTGGCCTGCGCTCGCTTTTCGGAGACACTGATTCCGGATATGGTTCGGTTTCAAGAGACACAAGTCGCCTCTCTCCATTCGGTGAAAGCTCGGCATCGAAGGATCCGATGGTTGATGGATCCGAGGTGGTGACGGCCAACTCGGAAGAGGTTCTGAATCGGACCGTGGACGGAAAGAAAGAGTTGGGCTTGGGCCATTGATTTGAAGCGGCGCATTTGGCGTTCCTGCTCTCGGGTGTGCTGGTGCGAGACTTCAGCGCGGTTATTCTCATGATGGCCGGTTCGGTGCACGACCGAGGGGAACACTTCTCGATGGGCAGACGAGTAGCTTCGCAGCTTGTCCGTGATTAGCCCGCATTTCTCATCGCTGGTCTACTGCGCCGCCGCAATCATCCGCCCTGGCTGTGTTACGCTCGGTCGGCCTCCTCGACGTACTGTCAAAGTACGGCTGCGGTGGCCTCGGTCGCAAGCCTTGCCAGGACGGCCCTTGCAGCGCCTCGCTACGACAAGCGATGAGAAATCCGGGTTAGTTGCCAGGGTGTCCGGCCTTGATGTTTCAACATCTTACGAAAGAAGCGTTTGGCGGCTCGACGATCTCGACGGCGCGTGACGAGGATGTCGATCACATCTCCATCTTGATCGACTGCTCGCCACAGGTAATAGCGTTGGCCTCGGATCGTGATGAAAAGTTCGTCAACGTGCCAGATGTCGCCCAGTCGTCCCTGCTTCCGCCGCAGTGAACGGGCGTATCTAGGACCAAACTTCAGGCACCAGTAACGAATCGCTTCATAGGAAACCAGAATACCGCGCTCGGCAAGGTATTGTCAGGTTAGGCCAGTGGCAGCGACAATCATCAGATGGAATCTCTATATCGAGGCCGTGTGAAATCATCAGTCGTGCCGTCTGGCTCTACCACCGGTTCACACTCAGCCTTCGAGATGTCGAGGATCTGTTGGCGGAACGCGGTGTCATCGTTTCCTATGAAACCATTCGCTGTTGGTGTCTCAAATTCGGACCCCAGTACGCTCAGTCGATTCGAAAGAAGCGAGGTCAACTAAGGAGTTGCTGAAGGTGCTCTCGACCCTGGGAATGGAGGCCAGTCTGAAGGCGATCCAGCGACTGAACTCCCAGGAAGATGAGCGGCGCACGGGGCAAGGCCCCCAAGGAGGCACTGGAACCCAGGTCGATATCGATGGTCTCGACCTCTTTCCAACCCAGAGCCCGGCTCGATCCGCCATCCGATACTGCAAGCGCTGACTCTCCTGATTCTCTCGAACCTGCCGAGGCGAAGACTGTCTCAGGTAAACGATGGCCTTACGGGCCAGGTGTTCGGGCGTGATCTTGGGATGATACTGATGCTCGGTCATCGCTGCTCTCTCCTTTCCCTTGATGGACGGCCACGAAGGCGGCGGCCAGGAGCCCGACCAGTTGCTCCCGCAGCGTCCACCACCGTCACAGCGCCGTCGGCACGCTGGGGCACACGGAAGACCTGGAGCTCTCGCTCATGTAAGGGGTGAAAGGGGTAATAGACCCGGACCGTGGATTTCGTACTCAGGGTACTATGGGTGAGTCTTCCTTCATCCCCACCTCCACTGCATCGTTACCGGAGGCGGTCTTCACCCCGAATTGTTGGAAATGACCAGAGCGAAACGCTCGTCTTGGGCTCCGGCCCACAGCGCTGTCTTACCGAGTCGGGAGTGCCCCAGAACAGCCACCTTCCGACGAGCGATCATGGGTTCTGCCTCGAGGTAATCTAGCGCTCGGCTGAGTCCCCAGGCCCAAGCGCCAATCGCCCCCCATTGATCCGGGGCCGGCTGGCTCTGAGTTCCTTCGTAAAAAAGGGGATGCACCCCATTTTGGAAGCCGTCATCAAAGTCGGGATCGATGTCCCCATAGTAGGCCGTCGCCAGGGCATACCCTCGGGCCAGAATCTTTTCCACCGGCCAGCGGCTGGCGCTGACGCCGCGCGAGGCTTCGGTGGCCCGATTATCGACGACGATCCCTTCTTCTTTGGAGGGACGCATCCACTGGTCCGAGAGCGTAATGCCGGGGTCAGTGTGAATCGAGTGATTCGCATTGAAATTGAGTCCCAGAAAGGCGGGGACCGCCTCTTTTTCGCTATTGAGAAGGTAGATCAGTAGGTTGATGCTGGGGCCTGTTTTGTCGTTCTTGAAGAAAATTGAGACCTGTTTGCGGGTGGCTAGGCCACCCAGGGCCGAGGGGTCAACCAACACCTTATGAGCCGTGGTCCGTGGTCGTCCAGGGCTTCGACCATAGACGTGAGTCTCGAAGAGTTTGAGAATCTCCACTCGCCTGAGCCGGCGCCAGGTCTCTTTATGCGTGATCCTGCTTCCGCTGGATGTCAGCAAGGGATCGGGCAGCGTGTAGGGCGGCACCTTCGATTCGTCGTAATTGTACGACTCTTCCTGGATTTCAGCGGGTGAATTCCAGATGAGTCCCAGTGTTACCCCACAGAGGATTGTGATTATCCGCACAGTCGGCACCCTCTTAATCGAAAACAACGACAACCTCCTCCAGAATGGGAGACACGGCCCCAGTTGCCGTTGGATTGAGAACAGCCCGATATTGCATCGCCTGGTGGGAAGTATCGAAACGGCGTAGGGTTCCCGGCTGTTCGTAGTAGGTGCCGGCCCCCCCAGGACCCATCCAGGAAGCCTTCTCCAGCCCCTCGGCCCCGGCAGCGCTGCGCAGCTGCAGGCGTACCCGGCTTCCGTGCGGCGTCTGGGCCTTCCAGGTAATGCCGCGAGGAACCGAGTCGCCATAGACGTGAACGGAGGAGATGTAGTCGTATTCATGACGGCGATCATAGATGTTGCCCAGGTCGACACCCGAGTCGTTGTGGGGTCCACGGGCGGGTATTCCCAGTCGCCTGTCTGGCTGAAATCCGTCCGCCCCTCCCCAGTAGAGAAAGGAATCGGTGACGTGATCGCCGAAGGATCCGATTTGGTTGGGATCTCCCTCGGAGCGATGACAGACCATGAGGATATCAGTGTACCCGTCCTGGTTGAAATCGGTGACCAGGCTCCCTGCGCCCGAATTGGTAGGCAAGGTAAACATCCGCTCGGCGGGAAAGCCATCCGGCCCTCCCAGGTAGATTCGCGACAGGGTGGCCCGGCTGGAGCCCGTGTTGTAGTTGGGGCAGACCAGATCCAACCAGCCATCCTGATTGACATCCGCCACGGTGATGAGGTTCGTGCCCTCAATCTCGAAGGAATCTCGTCGCTCCTTCGAAAACTCCCCCGGCCCGGCAGCCCAGTAGACAAAGCCGGTGGTCAGCCGCTTGCCTGCCTCGATACTCCGACTCAGCACCAGATCCAGGGTGCCGTCCTGGTTCAAATCTGCCACTTCGACGTCACGGAGCCCCTTTGATCCGGCAACGAAGTCCCGGCGAGAGGAAGAGTAGTTGCGTGTCCCATCTCCCCAAAAAATGGGGACACCTTCATCCCCGCCGGCGAAGAGCAGATCGAGGAATCCGTCCTGGTTGATGTCGGCAACTGCGGGAATTCCGGAGCGCCCTGTGGGAAGTTCCAGACGCTCGGGCACTACGTAACCATCCGCTCCTCCAAAAAAGACAAACGCACCTTTCTCCTTATCGGTTGCCTTGGGAGCATTGGACAGCACGATATCCAGATAGCCGTCCCGGTCCAGGTCCGCCACAGTGGCTCCGGCACTTCCATTCCCAGTCAGCGCCGAACGCCTGCTGGGAGAAAAGCTCTTGGGGCTGCCCCAGTAAATATTGCTTTCCTGCTTCCAGCGCACAGTTTCTCCGAAATTGGACACAATCAGTTCGGTCCATCCATCGTCATTGAGGTCTGCGGCGGCCCACTCGTAGGGATCGACGGCTGGTAGGGACAGCCTTCGTTTGGGACTGTAGTTCCCCTGCTGATCCCCCCAATGGCATTGTCACGTTAATCGTGTTGGGCCGCAAAGGCCCGCATGGATTCCCTTTCAGGCGGCCGCACTCGCACTTTCCCATACATTGAATGCGTCTTTTCGAAATCGTTTGAATGTGAGTCTGTTGCGTAAATGACGTTGGAGGTAAAAGGTATTGTAAACGGCGGCCTGGATGTTCAGGAAGCGTTGGGCCGAAGCCGGTGATTTGAAACGCTGCTCGTTTTCGTTCTCGACGCCGGACGGGCTGATGCGAATTCTCGGCACGATTATTCGCACGCTTATTGTCGATGTGTTGAGCCGTCAGGCCGAGGGTTCGAATGGCGACGTGATAGGACCTGAGTTTATCGGTTGTGATCCGGGTGGGTGTCCAGCCTTGTTTCTTCAGCAGCTTGCGCATCAACTTCAACGCTGCTTGGGCGTTCCGCTTCGATTGCACGAGGAAATCCAGGACCTCGCCTTCATTGTCGACCCCGCGCCATAACCAATAACGCTGTCCGCGAATCACGATGACCATCTCATCAAGATGCCAATAGCCGTTGGGAATGGGTCGCGTGTGGCGCAGGTTTCGGGCAATCGGCGCACCAAACTTGAGGAACCAGCGCCGTACGCTCTCGTAGGAAATATCCAGACCTCGCTCCGCAAGAAGATCCTCCACATCCCGATAGCTCAGAGTGAACCTGGCATAGAGCCAAACGGCGCGTCGAATGATTTCCGGTGGAAAGCGGTGACGTTTGAAGGAGATGGTGTCCATCCCAAAAGGCTACACCGAAATCACCAGGTCGCGGTTAGATCACTTAACGTGACAATGCCCTTCCAGGACACCTACGGCGGCGGACAATTCGATGCCTTCGCCTTCAAGATCTCTGAAGACTTCCACTCTTACTTCGCTCAGGTCGCCAATGGGGCGGGAGTCGGATCGGAGGGAGTGATCAACAACCCCTCAATCGGAAACTGGCTCTCCGGTTCGCTTCAGTTCACGGATGACAACGCCGCACCAGCCGACTTCAACCTGACGACATCCGGAGGCCAGAACGTAGTAGTCAGCGGCAATACTGTCGACTTCACGTTGCCGCCACTAGGATCGCTGACCTTGACCAGCGATGGACAAGGGCCGGTGATTGTGGGCGCCGGTAAACTGCGAACCAACGGCCTTGCTGGGGGAGTGATTCGCTTTTACCCTCTCCGGAATCGGCACAACCGGCGTCGGCGCGAGCCAGGCCTTCGCCGGATTCATCGCCCCGGCCCGCAAGACTGCAACTGGAGTCAATACAGGTATAGCGATCGTCAGCGTGGGTGACACGCCGGTCGACCTAGCGCTGGAGCTTCGGGACCAAGACGGCAACATCATTGCAACAACCAGCATTGACGGACTTGTAGCATGTGGACATGTGGCCCAGTTCGTGGACGAGCTCTTCGGGGGTCTGCCAGCTGAATTCCAGGGAAGCATAGTGGTCCGGGCCACGGGTGGATTGATCTCGGCGACGGCGCTGGAACTCGGTGACGACCCAGGGGAATTCACGACCCTCCCGGTAACCGCCCTGAACTGATCGCGACTGCTTCAGGTGGCCAAGACGCCAGCTACAACCCGTGGGCGACGACCTCCTGAATGTTCTCGAGGATCTTTCGCCGAATGGCAAGAAATGCCGGAGCACTCAGGGATTCAAGGGGATTGTAGTCGTCGGTAAGAAGCACACCGCCAAGTTCGGGATCGCTCGGCGTCAAGTAGTTCCCTTTGACCGCAGCATAGTAGGCTGCCAATTCCGGACGAGCCTTGGCCACATTTCTGCGGAACTCCAGCGGTTGGCGTGACGCCATGAAGATCAGGTTGGCGAAGGCCTCCCTGGGATCGAGTCCTTGATTCGCCACCAACACCTGCAGATGTGGGAACACCTGTCCCAGTGTCCGTTCGATTGAGCGCCTCAGCTCACTCTCTGGACCGTAGGCATAGCCGATGATGTTGAGGGAAAACACGCCGTCCGGACTCAGCCGTCGGGCGGCAGCCTCGAACGCCTCCAGCGAGAACAGATGGAAGGGATGCTGGTCGCCATTGAAGGCATCGAGAACAATCAAATCGTAACGGGAATCGCCAGCCTCCAGGTAGCTGCGGCCATCGGCGATTTCCACCTTGCCAGTGGGTCGGAATCCAAACCAGCGCCGGGCGATGCGCTCGATCACCGGATCAATCTCCAGGACATCCGTCGAGATTCCGTAGTGCTCCTGGTAGCGCCTGACCAGGGTCCCACCGCCTAACCCGATCAACAGTGCCTGCCGCGCCGAAGGACGCAGCATCGGCAGCAATTCGAAGGCAAGAATGTAGTCCGAGACGCTCTCCAGGCTTCCCAGTTTGACAGCGGTATTCATGATGCCGTCAATGAAGAGCGTACGCTTCTCCAGATTGGCGAAATCGACCACCTTCACGTCTCCATAGAACGTATGTTCCCTGGCTCGCAGGCTCCCGGAAAGATCACCAGGCGCGGCCGACGCGCTCCAACCAATTCCGCCCGCCACCAGCGCACCCAGAACCAGCACTCCCATCCTTGCTTCGGCCCGGGCCCGGCGCAGACATCCTACCGCCAGCACGCCCAGTACCACTGCCAAGCCAGCCAACAGTTTCCCGGTGGAGACCTTGGGAATCAGATAAAAACCGGTCAGGAGAGCTCCACAGACACTACCCGCGGTGGAGATGGCCGTGATGGCACCCACTTCTCGCCCGAGATGTCCGAGCTGCTTTGTCCGCAGACGGATGCACAATGGTCCCACGCAGCCCAGGAGAAAAAGCGGAGGTCCGAATAGGACGGTGGCCCCGAGGAGGGCTCCTCCCTGTACCCCGAAGTTCACCGCGGCCGACAGGATCCACTGTGTGAAGGCCGGCAGCAGAAAAAGCCAGAGCGAAGACAATGCCAGAACTGAGCCCAGGGTTCGGAGTGGACGAGGTCGATCGGCGTACACGCCTCCGACAGCGTATCCCCCCGCCAGAGACGCCAACGTGACCGAGATCAGTGAGGACCAGACGTAGATGGTCGACCCAAAGAAGGGCGCGATGATACGGGTGCCCAGGATCTCCAGAATGAGAACAGCGCCACCGGTGAGGAAGACTAGCGGGAAGTGGGTCACAGCACCTCTTGCAGAAAGCCAACTCAAGTCCAGGGACGCTTATACCGCGAAGGAACCGACAGATGCCAGTCTACGAGGGTCCTCAGGAACAACGACACCGCGGAAACGGAAGCAGTCTGGCCTCCGGCGGGCTGAAATCCCGCTGTGTTTCCGGTAGAATTCGGCAATTGGACCAGGGACGGCAAGAAGGAGTGTCCGTCAAAGGGATACTCCAGAAGAGCATCCTCTCGAGGAAAGGCAGCTAGGGGGGCCAGAAATCATGCTGGAAGCCATCGATCTCGACAGCACTCTGGACAAGAAAAAATACGCGGAACACTACACCAAGCTGTCTGGAGAGCTCAGGACTCTTCAACGGCGGTGCTACGAGAAGGAGATTCCCGTCATCATCCTGTTCGAGGGCTGGGACGTGTCGGGAAAGGGAGAAGCCATAAACAGAGTGGTGAAGCGGCTGGACCCAAGGGGAGTTCAGATTCATACCACCTTCGAGCCGACCGAGCCGGAAAAGCTGTTCCCCTTCCTGCACCACTTCTGGCTTCGTCTCCCTGAGGACGGAGACATCGTGATCTTCGATCGCTCCTGGTATCGAAGGATCCTTTCCGCGCGAGCCAAGAAGCTCATGTCACAACGCGAACGCTTCCAGACCTATGAGGAAATCAGACAGTTCGAGAGACAGCTGATCGACCATGGAACCGTGTTCGTCAAGTTCTGGCTCCATATAGGCAAGAAAGAGCAAGCCCGTCGCCTCAAAAAGATTGCTGGAGACAAGTTTGAACGCTGGCGTATCGGACACTTCCAAGGCAGTCGAAAGCAGCAGTACGAACGGTACGCTGCCGGGTTCGAGGAGGTTTTCGAGAGGACCAGTACCCACTACGCTCCCTGGACCATCGTCCCGGCTACGGACAGGCGGTACTGCGTGATCGAGGTCCTGGAAACGATCTGCGACAACCTGGCCGGGGCACTGCGGTCGAGGCGCGGAAGGCAGAAGGCAGCCGCGACCCAGGTGGGAGCAGTGGAGCGTCCTCGCGTATTGGACGAACAACCCGTGGTGTTGAAAAAGGTCGACATGGCCCGGGAAATGAGTAAGGATCAGTACCTGCTGGAGCTGAAAGAGCAACGGCTTAGAATCCGTGAGAACGAATTCGAGATCTTCCGGCACCGTATTCCGGTGGTGGTGGCGTACGAGGGCTGGGACGCATCCGGCAAGGGCGGAAACATCAAGCGGGTCACCGAGGCCCTCGATTCTCGTGGCTATTCGGTGATTCCCATTGCCGGACCCAGAGGCGCGGAAAAGGACCATCACTACCTCTGGCGATTCTGGAAAGAGGTTCCCAAGGCGGGCCATCTGGCAATCTTCGATCGCTCCTGGTATGGACGAGTGCTGGTCGAACGGGTCGAGGGCCTGGCCTCGGCCAAAGCCTGGAAGCGTGCCTACCAGGAGATCAAGGAATTCGAGTCCCAGTTGGCGAACTTTGGAACCGTCCTCATCAAGTTCTGGATCCACATCACGATCGAGGGACAGTTGGCTCGATTCAAAGAGCGCAAACGAGACAAATACAAGCGCTTCAAGTTGACCGACGACGATTGGAGGAATCGCGAAAAGTGGCCGGCCTACGAACGTGCCGTATCCGACATGCTGTTGAAGACGAGCACCACCTACGCACCCTGGACGGTCATCGAGGGCAACTGTAAGTACTTTGCGCGAGTCAAGACTCTCAAGACAATCAACGACGCCCTCGAGGACAGGCTCAGGAGGGTCGGGAAAAAGAGCAAACACGGAACACGTCATTGACATAGACTGACCCAAACGGGGTCTGTCCGGACTTCGGGCAGCCGCCCTTGTGAGGAGGACAAGACAATGCCGGTCGAATCTCCGTCAGCGGAACTCTTGCTGGACATGTACCGCCGCATGTGGCGCATTCGCCTGTTTGAAGAGCAGGCAGAGTACCAATCGAGCCAGGGAAAGGTAATGGGTGCCTTGCACACCTATATCGGCCAGGAAGCCGTGGGAGTGGGCGTGTGCTCCCACCTCAGCGACGAGGACTATATCACCAGCACTCACCGCGGTCATGGCCACTGCATCTCCAAAGGTGCCGACGTCAAACGGATGATGGCGGAACTCTATGGCCGCGTCACCGGCTATTGCAAGGGTAAAGGCGGCTCGATGCACATCGCCGATTTTGACGTCGGAATGCTCGGTGCCAACGGCATCGTGGCCGGTGGTTTCGGCTTGGCGACCGGAGCCGGGCTCGCAGCTCAGATGCGATCCAGCGGACAGGTGGCCGTTTGCTTCTTCGGCGATGGCGCCGTCAATCGCGGCCCCTTCCACGAGAATATCAACCTCGGGGCGGTTTGGAGGCTCCCCGTCGTCTACGTTTGTGAAAATAATCAGTATGCCCAATGGACGGCGCAAGAAGAGATCACCTTGGTCACCGATGTCGCCTCGATGTCGTCTTCTTACGGCATCCCAGGGTTCCAGGTCGATGGCATGGACGTCCTGGCGGTGTACGAAGCCGCCGGAGAGGCCGTTCAGCGCGCCCGACAGGGGGAAGGACCAACCCTCCTGGAGTGCAAGACCTATCGATTTCACGGTCACAACTTCGGGGACCCTCAACAGTATCGTACCCGGGAGGAAATCGCCGATTGGTCGGAGGGCCGCGACCCGATCGTCTCACTGGAAAACCATCTGAAGAAACAGGGAATCCTCACGGCGGAAGAATCCGAAGCAATCCAGAAACAGGTAGCCGAGGACATTCAAGCGGCCGTGGCCTTTGCCGAGGAGAGTCCCTATCCCGGTCCCGAGGAGCTCTACAAGGACGTCTACTCGTACGAGATCACTTGAGAGGTGGATGATGCCAAAAATAAGGATGAATGAAGCGATTCGCGACGCGCTGCACGAGGAGATGGCCCGGGACGAGACCATCTTGATCCTGGGCGAAGACGTCATTGCTCATGGTGGACCCTACGCCGTGACCCGGGGAATCGCCGAGCGCTTTCCCGATCGCATCCGTCAGACGCCGATCTCAGAGGCTGGAATCGTGGGCACATCGCTGGGCGCCGCACTCTGCGGGATGCGACCTGTGGCGGAAATAATGTACGTCGACTTCGTCACCTGCGCCATGGATGAAGTCGTCAACCAGATGGCAAAAGTACGCTACATGTTCGGCGGCCAGACCGATGTGCCAGTCGTGCTCCGACTCCCTTCCGGCTCCGCGCGCCTGATCGCCGCCCAGCATTCGCAGAGTCTCGAAGCCTGGTTCATGCACGTCCCCGGCCTGCAGGTCGCGATACCCTCGACACCCTACGACGCCAAGGGTCTCATGAAGTCAGCCCTGCGCGGACGCGATCCGGTGATGTTCATTGAATACAAACGTATCTACACCCAGGAAGGGGAGGTTCCCGAAGAGGACTACGCCATCCCCTTTGGCCAGGCAGACATCAAGCGTGAGGGGAACGACGTGACCATCATTGCCACCGGTCCCATGGTGGGAAAAGCCTTGGAGGCAGCCGACAGCCTGGCCCAGGAGGGAATCGAGGCCGAAATCGTGGATCCACGTACCCTGGTACCGCTCGACAAGGAAACGATCTTTGCCTCAGTGGAAAAAACCAACCGGGTGATCATCACCGACGAAGAGGTCAAACGAGGTGGAACCGGAGCGGAGCTCGCCTCTTTGATCGCCGAGGAATGCTTCGACGCCCTCGATGCACCGGTAAAGCGTGTGGCCGCAGCCAATGTTCCCATGCCCTTCAGCCCAGAACTGGAAAAACTGGTGCTGCCCAAGCCGGAAGATCTGATCGCCGCGGTTCGTGAATTAGGACTGTAGAGACGAGGTCCAGGAGCAACACACAAGAAAGCTGAGATCGCGCTATGGCCGTTAAGTTCGGGATGCCCAGCCTGGGACACACCATGGAAAAGGGCCGGATCATCGAGTGGCTGAAACAGGAAGGAGACGCGCTCGCCAAAGGAGAGCCCCTACTCGTCGTGGAAACGGACAAGGTCACCACGGAAGTAGAAGCGCCCCTGGATGGAGTGCTACTCAGGGTCCTGGCGGCAGCCGATGAGGAACGTCCCATCGGGGCCATGCTGGCACTGCTGTCAGCCCCCGGGGAAACCCTGGACGAGACCGAGATCGAACGACTGCTGGCAGCCGAAACGGAAGCTCCTGAAGCAGTGACGCCAGAGCCCGCGCCTTCCTCGATCAATCGATCGCGAGAACCCCGCAGTTCAGGGGAACGGCTCAAGATTTCACCGGTGGCGAGAAAAATGGCCGCAGAACTCGGCGTCAATCCGACAACGGTGACGGGGACAGGACCCCGCGGCCGCATCACCAAGGAAGACATTCTCGGCGCGGCTTCGGAGACGGAAGCTGCCACCCCTCCTGGGACGGTCCTTCCCCTGACCGGCATCCGGGGCCGGGTGGCCGCACGCATGCTCCAGAGCTGGAACACCATTCCGCAGGTAACGCTGACCATGCAGGTGGACATGAGCGCCACCGTCGACTTCCGGGCGTCGATGCTGGAGGAGTGGCAGGAGCAATACCATCAGCGAATCTCCCTCAACCACCTGATCACCCGGGCTGTGGCAGTGGCACTGACGCGTCATCCAAGACTCAACGCTACCCTGGTCGAGGGAGTCGTGAATCTGCACGATAGCGTCAACATCGGCGTGGCGGTGAACCTCGACGAGGGCCTGGTGGTTCCCGTGATCCGAGACGCCGCCGACAAAGACCTCGGTCAAATCGCCAGCGAGAGTCGGGAGCTGGCCGAAAGGGCTCGGGAAGACAGGCTGCAGTTGGATGATGTGTCCGATGCAACCTTCACCATCACCAACCTCGGGAGCACGGGTATCGACCTCTTCACGCCGATCATCAGTCCCCCGCAGGTGGCGATCCTGGGTGTGGGCAGAATCCAACCACGGCCCTTCGTCGTTAGCAACGAGCTCACGGCCCGCTCCACGGCTCACCTCTGTCTGGTCTTCGACCACCGAGCCCTGGACGGCATGCCCGCAGGTAGGTTTTTGCAGGAGCTCCGCGACCTTTTCGCAGCGCCTCTGGACTACACGGGCTGAATAGTGAACAGTGGTGAAGTGATCAGTGAACAGTACCGGAAACAGCTGCAGGCAACAGAGCCGCGAACGTCTTGACTTGTCTGCAAGATGAGCCCAAGTTCCGGCTGTCGAGGACGACGAAGGCGGGAGCGAGCCGGACAACAGCAAGATCTCTGTTGACCCCGAAAAATCCCGTTCTCGAATGGGGCCAGCACCGCTGGGAGCCCCACTAACCTGAAACTTCAAACGTGGACTTCGGTCTCCAGGCCGAAGTTCTGACGTCCAGACGTTTCGACGAATTCTTGTAGTTTTCAGCGGGCAAGATACCCACCGTCCACCCTCAAGCTGTGGCCAGTAACCATCGCTGAGGCGGGGCCTGCAAGAAAAAGCATGGCTCCAGCCAGGTCCGCTACTTCTGCTACCCGACCCAATGGAGTCAGGCTCTCGATCGTGGCGCGCAGCTTGGGATCGTTAAGCACCGCCGCTGCCAGACGGGTATTGACATAGGTCGGAGCGATATCGTTGACTCGCACTCCCTGCGGACCCCACTCCGCTGCCAGCGCCCTCGTATAGCTGATGACCGCACCCTTGGCGGCATGGTAGGCCGGATTGGGATGAATCCCACCGCCGCTGTGACCGAGAATCGAGGAGATGTTGATGATACTGCCGCTTCCTTGCTTCAGCATCTGCTTTCCCGCTTCTCGACAGCATAGGAAGGTACTGGTCAAATTGCGGGTTACGATCTCGTTCCAGTCGTCCAACTCCATCTCCACCGCCGGCACTTGCATGCCTCCGCCGGCGCAATTGACCAGAATATCGAGCCGTCCCTGTTCGGCTACCAGGGCGCCGAAGGCCGCAACCACCGAAGCTTCATCGGTCACGTCCAGATGCCTGGCCGTCACTCTTCCTCCAGCGTCGGCGATCTCTTGTGCGGCCTCGTCTGCAGCCGCAGCATCGAGGTCGATCACGACTACCAGGGCACCCGATTGTGCCAGCACATGGGAGGTCATTCGGCCAATTCCGTTACCCCCTCCGGCAATCACCGCCACCTGGCCATCGAGACGGAAGAGCTGATCGACACTGGGCACGCCGGTAGGTGGGTTACTCATAGATTGACTCCTCGAAAACGATCCGATGATTATGGTTGAAGGAACTCCGGATTGCCATTGGATCCGCTCGCCGGCATTGATCCGTCCTCCCACACGGAGTACAATTCCTCAACAGACGGAGCTTGTTTTCAGTCTTCTTCAACTAGAAACCTTCGCCCGGAGCAACCATGAGCAAGAAGCTCTTGCAGTTCGGTGCGGTAGGGCTGGTGGCCCTCATCTGGCTGTCCGTTCAGGGACTGCCGCCATGGGCTAACACCGAGGCATCACCTCCCGCCCCAGAGGCCGCGTTCGATCCTTCCCAACAGCCCATCGTCCTGAAGCTGACGCTGGGGCTCAACGATCCCGAACCTCGAGACTGGAACGGAGTGGCCCACCTGAATCGGGGAAACTTTCTCAAAATCCAGGGCTGGAACTTCGACGAAGAAGCTTCGGAGGAGGTGCAGGAGCTCAAGATAGCCTGGAGGGTTCGAAGCAAGAGACCCCAGCTCGATACCTCCTGGACTTCAAAGGGCCGGGGAAGGGCCCCCTACGGATTCAGTCAAACCCGCCCCATCGGGGTCTGGCTTCAGATCAAAGCTCCTCGGGATGCCCGTCTGGACGTCAACACGGTGCAGGGTGACTTCCAGGTCCCGTTGCAGGAGATCCCCCCAGAGGGCCCCGTGTTCTTTCTGGACGGAAAGGCCTCGGTGGAAAGGTCCGTCATCGCCCTGCCTCTGTCCCAGAAGGCTTCGCAAGAGGATTATCCAACCCTGGCGGCGGGGCCGGAGGACCGACTCTACTCAGCCTGGATCGCCTACGAGGACGGCCACGACACCCTCTTCTACAGCGTGCTCGGCAGCGAGGGCTGGGGAGAGCCGATTCGGATCAGCGGAAGTGGACCTCGAGACATCTATGGATCGGCCGTGTTGCTGCCCAAGGGCGAGGAACTCTGGCTGCTCTACACCCTTCTGGCAGAGGATCACTTCGATCTCTGGGCCCGCCGCCTGCTCCCCTCCCAGGGAGATGCCGTGCGCCTCAGCAGTGACCCCGGCAACGACATCAATCCTGTAGCTGCCGCCAACTCGAAAGGTCAGGCCTGGGTAGCCTGGCAGGGACTCAGGAGCCAGAATTCGGACATTCTCGCCCGGGATCTCTCCCGCCTGCCCCAGATCGGCCCGGAAGTTCGGGTCAGCAGCCACGCGGGAACGGACTGGCATCCCACGGTGGCGGTTGACTCCTCAGGCAGCGCCGCGGTGGCCTGGGACAGCTACCGCAACGGGGACTATGACATCTACTCCCGGCGCATCGATGGCCAGGGACAGTTGGGTCCGCTGCAGCCGGTGAGCGCCAGCCGGCTTTACGAGGCCAATGCCTCCGCCGTCTTCGACCAGCAGGACCGCCTCTGGATCGCCTGGGAAGAGTCGGGACCCAACTGGGGAAAAGACACCGCCAAGGAAAGCAGCAACGAGGGCACCCGCCTGCACACCGATCGGAAAATCCGGCTCCGCTGCTGGAAGGAGGGCGGTTGGCACCGGCTCCGCCAGGACCTTCAGCCCGCGTTCTTGCGCTTACCTTTGAATTTCCAGGAGCAGCCCCGTCTGGTGGTCGACCGGTCAGGGAATCTGTGGATCGCTTTCCGCCAATGGCTCAGTCGCGGCAGCCCGGACGAGGTGTGGAACCTGTACGCTGTCCAGTACAACGGAGAAGCGTGGTCCGAACCCCTTCAGATCCCGTTCAGCGATGGGCGTCTGACGCAGGAATCTCCAGTTGTGGCACATCCCGATGGCAGCGTCTGGGTTGCCTACGCGACCGATTATCGAGGAGCGGGCAATCGCCTCATGGGCCAATGGGATCTGAAATCAGCCAGGCTCAGCGCGGGGCCTGAGGCGGCCGGGCCGCCGGACCTCCAAGCAGCAGATCCTCCGCACCCCGAAACCGAATATCGACCTACTCCCAACAAGAATTACGAGACTCGGGTGGGAGGCAAGACCTACCGTCTCTACTACGGCGATCTACACCGACACACCGACATCGTGGGACACGGCAAGACCGATCCCTCCATTTCGGGCCAGTACCGCTACGCCCTGGATGCTGCCGAGCTCGATTTCATGGCCACCACCGACCACAACCAGACCTACAACATGACCGCCAAGGGAGAGCTCAAGGAGGGGAAGCTCGACGCGCTCGACGAATACGGCTGGTGGAGAACCCAAAAAGTGGCCGACATGTACTTGTTCCCGGGCCGCTTCGTCTCGCTCTACGGCTACGAACGCAGCATGGAAGATCCCGGAGGACACCGAAATCTGATCTGGCCCGAGCGCAGGGGAGAGCTGATTCCGGGTGATATGGGAATCCTCTCGGAGAACATCCCGCTGGGACTCTGGGAGCGGCTCAAGCTCACGGACGGGATCTCGATTCCCCACAGTCCCTTGGGACCACGGGTCAGTTGGAAATGGCACGACCCCATCAGCCAGCCTGTAGTGGAGATGTACCAGGGCTACCGGCGCTCCTACGAATATACCAACGCCGCCCCCGACGAGAGCCGGGGCCACCTGGACAACCGCACCGAGGGACCCTATTTCCTCTGGGATGCCCTGGCTCGGGGACACCGGATCGGGGTCATCGCCAGCTCCGATCACGAATCGACACACATGTCCTACGCAGGGGTCTGGGCGACGGAATTCACCCGTGATGGGATTTTCGAAGGCCTCCAGCAGAGGCGCACCCTGGCCTCCACCGACAACATGGTCATCGATTTTCGAATCGGGGATACCTTCATGGGCGGAGAGACAAGCGTCTCGGCTCCTCCCAAGCTGGAGATCAAGGCCTTCGGAACTGGTCCTATTCGACAGATCGATATCGTCAAAGACAACACGTTTGCGTTCTCTACCAGCCCCCATCAAACTCAGGCGGAAGTCACCTACGTCGACCAGGATTCGCATCACGGAACCAGCTACTACTACGTCCGAGTGATACAAAAAGATGGGATGATGGCATGGTCTTCGGCGATCTGGGTCACGCGCCGTTGAGGGGACACACGGGAGCGCGTCATCGGCGCCGACCAATTTGCGCGGCTCTCGCCTTGTGGCTGTCCTGCTTCCTGGCCGGATCGACATCGGTCGAGGCAGGAACCGCTGCTTCGCCCCTTCCCTGGGAAATCTGGAGCGATCTGCATCGTCTCCCGGTGCTTGCAGACGCCAGTCAGGTCCTGTTGAGGAGTAGCCACTGTCTTAACGGCTGCCGCTTCGACCGCCATTCAGCCGGGGACGAGCGCTACCTCCGTAAAGAGAATGGTGAGGGGGTGATCTTCGAAGAGCCGGGAGCAGGAGCCATCACCCGCATTTGGATGGTAACGGGCGATATGGGTCGAAGCAAAGGTTTGGACCCGTCAGTGATCATTCGGGTCTATCTGGACGGCAATCCTATCCCGGTCATCGACGTTCCCCTTCCCGATCTTTTCGACGGCTCCACCCCGCCGTTCCTACCCCCGCTGGTGGGAGACCGTCCTGTCTCCAGCGGAGGGAACTACAGCTACGTCCCCATCCCTTTCCGCCGCGGATGCCGTGTGACCCTGGTGAACGCGGACTTGAAGAAGCTCTGGTATCAGTTCGGCTTCCACCGTCTTGCCGAGGCCGACAACATCGCGACCTTCACGGGACAGAGGATTATGGGGAGTGGGCCTCTCTTTTGTCCGCAGACGGCGATCCATGGACGAGCGTCTCCAACGGGAACTCTCCGCTCACAGGCCAGGTCTCCCTGGTCCCGGGCGAGCCGGCAACCCTGACCAGCTTGGACGGAGAGGATTCAATCACCGCCCTCCGCTTGGAACTGTCGCCCGAGACCTGGGCAGAGACCGAGTTGATTCTCAACTTTGATGGGCAGCAGCGGGTGCGCATGTTGTTGAGCGATTTCTTTGCGACCGGCCGCCCGGGACTCGTTCCCAGCCGCTCGCTTCTGCTTGGAGTCGACGCCGACGACCTCCTGTACTCCTACTTTCCGATGCCCTTCTACGAGAACGCCGAAATCAGCCTGAGGAGACTGGATCGGGCCGATAGCTCGCCTATCGAGGCCTCCTATAGCATCCAGCTCGCTGGAAGACCACCCTACTCAGACAGCGGTCTATTCGGCGCTCAATTGCATCATTCCGAAGCGACGGACCGCGGGGAGGATTTTCCGCTTTTGAAGCTGCATGGACAAGGCAAATGGGTAGGCTTGTTCGTTGAGCTGGGCTCGGTCGGCAGCGCCCAACGAGGCTACCTGGAGGGGGACGAACGAGTCTTCATTGACGGCTCACCCCATCCCTTCATCTACGGTACGGGAGTCGAAGACTTCTACAATGGAGGTTTCTACTTCGACCAGGGGTCCTTTCTCTTGCCCCTTCACGGCTCTCCCTACCATGTGGGAACTGACATTGGCGAAGATGTGACCTCGGCCTACCGTCTCATGCTCACCGATGCCATCTCCTTTGCGAGCAGTTTGTCCGCCGGTGTCGAGGTAGGTCCGACCAGTAACGTCTCCATGCGGGCTCGGACCGTAGCCTTCTACTACCTGCGTCCCCAGCCCCGCCTGGTCCGGACCGACGTGTTGGACCTGGGCGATCTGGAATCCCGGAGCGAACACGGATATGAGGTCATCGGCCAGCATAGTTTTCAAACCCTGAACGGACTCTTCGAGGGCGAGCCGCTGGTGGGTCTCGAAGCAAGCGGCGTCTACCGCCCCCTGGGAAGGGCCCAGTTTGTCCTACGCGCACACCCCCAGGCCCGGCCTTGGAGGCTGAGGCGTCGGTTGGACGCCGGACTGGGAGGCCAGCGAGCGGACATCTACGTGAACGGAGTCTTCGTGGCCAGCTTCCCGTCCGTGCCAGAAAACCCTTCGCGAAGATGGCGTGAAATCGACATTGACTTGCCATCCGAGATTGCAGACATCACCCGAGATGGATATCTCTTCTTCTCGATTCTTTCCCGATCAGAATCGATCTTCACTCCCGCCGCCCTCCCCTCGAGTCCGGATATCCCACAAAACTCGACCTTTTCAGAGTTTCAATACGAGCTGTGGTCTGAAGCCTATCCCTTCGCCTGCCCCGGTGATGTAAACGAAGACGGCCGGCGAAACGTATCGGACATGGTCGCAATCGTCGAGCAGCTAACGGGCAAGCGGAAACTCCTGGGGGTTCAACTAGCGGCAGCCGACGTCAATCAGGACGGCAGGGTAGGTGTGCACGACCTGGTCCAGCTGCACCGCCACATCCGCGGCGACGCTCCTCTGCCGGAGTGCTCCGAGAACGTGTAGTTCGCACGTCATTCGGTTACAGGTCTCCATTCACTGAAACTATGAAGCGAAGTCCAACAGACTCGCGCACAACGTGAATTGCTAGCAAACGGTGGCCAAGTTCCGAGAAGAGAGCGGACAACAACAACATTCTCCCCCCGACAAGAGCTTCCCGCAAGAACGATTCACCTTGACCAACCCGAAACTCCCCCCGCCAACGTTCGAATGGAGCCGGCAGGTCATGTCGGTCACGATCTACACCGAAGGTGTAGGTGATAGCTCCTGAGTGATCCAGCACAACTGGCCCTCGTACTGACCTACGGTCGAGTGCTGCTAAATTGTCTGGGGAGGCGCTGTTGTCGTATAATTCTCAGGGTCCGGACAAAGCGAATATAGTAGTGACAATATCAATCTCGAAATACCCAACTTCCTATCATGAAAAGACGCGCCCAAGTCATAATCCCCTTACTGGTCTCCCTGACACTGGTCCCGACGGGCTTTGCCTCGCCATCTGAGGCCAGCCTGAATCCCACGGCAGAAAAAGAGGACTCGAACAAGCAAGACAAGAAGGACAAGCCGGATCCTGACTCGAAGGATTGCGCCAACACCCTGCGTTGGAGCACGGCCAGCGAACAACAGAACTTCGCCTTCGATGTCTACCGCGGCCAGCAGGAAGAAGGACCCTTTACTCGCCTCACCTCGAAGCCCATATCCGGCGCCGGGACCACAGATGAGACCACCCAGTACAAGTACAGAGACGATACCGTTGAGCCGGGGGTCCAGTACTACTATTACGTCGAGAGCATCTCGATGAGCGGGACGCGAGAGCGATTCACGCCGGTCATAAAGGCCCGCATCAAGTGCGCCGCCACCGAATGATCTGTTTTTGCACCAGCGATCACCGGTGCTGGGAACGGCCTGAACTCCAGCAATCGGAAGCCAGGGTCGAAGGAGGGCCAACCGCACCACCCCACCCGTCCCAATCCCACGTTCGCTGTCCGGGCTTCAGGAGACTGCGAATGCCCTCCCTCAATGCGCTGAGATTTGCCCCTGAGTGATTCGACTCGGCGGCGGCTTCACCGACGCGCGATTTCAGGTAGTGTCGACGAAGGAGAAAAGCGATGGCAGACAAGATCTCACTAGCCCTGTTTGCAGATCACGTAGGCGAGCGCTTTCGGATCGTGCTCGATCAGGAAAACAGCCTGGAGGTAGAGCTGATCGAAGCCAAGGCGTTGAAGTGTCATGTGACTGAAGACGATCCCGAGTACCTACGCCGTGACCCTTTCTGCCTCCTGTTTCGCGGACCCAAGGACTCCTACCTACCCCAGCGGATATACGCGGTGGAGCATTCCACTGTAGGTATGCTTGAGATCTTCCTGGTCCCGGTGATGCCGGATCGCCACGGCTCCCGCTTCGAGGCCATCTTCAACTAGCCGCGCTCGTAGGCCGCCATTCCAGCAAGTGGCGAAACCACGTCTTCTCGACCCACACGAAGCCGGCCGCTCGTACAGATGCCGTGCGATTGGTTGATTGGCGTCTAGCCTTGAGGGGAAACATACAACTGGAGATCGATCTTGCCGAGTCCCGCCAACGGAATGCTGCTGGCGACCGCAAGAGCGAGGCCATCGCGGCGTTGAGACTGCTAATCGGCACTCGGGGCTGACCTCTTTTTCCCTCGTAGCTTACTCGACTCCGACGTTATGGAAGAGGCGGGGCAACTTTGGTATTGTGGAGGGATAGAGGTGGGAAGAATCATGGAAAAAGTCAGAATTCAAAACTACGCAGACATCTTTGACGTGTCCAGGGGGCAGCTCGAAGAAGCGAAGGTCCGAACCGCCGAGGTCGAGGCCGTCGTCGATACCGGAGCCACATACCTCTGCTTGCCGCCTCCGGTGATCCGAGAGCTGGGACTTCTTTACTCCCATTCCCGGCCTGTTCAGACCGCCAATGGGATCGTCGAGCGGCGCATTTTCCGGGGCGCTGAGATCACGATCAAGGGCCGAACCGAGGAGATGTCGGTGATGGAGAACGATGAGACGACACCGGCCCTGATCGGCTACGTGGTGCTGGAAGTCCTCGATTTCGTCGTCGATCCCAAGTCTCAGGAACTGATTCCCAATCCGGCTCACGGAGGCAAGTGGATGTCGGATCTCTATGCCCTGGTCGATTGACCGACTCGTTTAACTTCTTGGCCACTACCGTCCAGGTGCTTCATCAGAATATGACGTGACTAGTCAGACTATACTCCCTAGCCTTCCCCACCAGGTGCAGGCACGAATCAGATATGTGCTATCATGCTGTCATGCCCAGACAGCTGACCATCCGGGGCGTTCCCGATGAAGTGGGTCGCTGCCTTCAGACCCTCAGCCGTGACAAGGGGAAAAGCGTCAACTCGATTGTCCTCGAGATTCTGGAAACCGCCCTGGGAGTCCATCAGCGCAGAAGTCGACTCCAACGCTATGTGACCTGGACTGCCCAGGATCTGAAAGAGTTCGAGCGAATACTCGAGGCGCAGCGTCTGGTCGACAAAGAACTCTGGCAGTGAGATGGCAACCCGATTCGTATTGGATACCTCTGCCTTCTCTCGCTTTCGGGTCGGAGACCCTCGAGTGCTCAAACTCCTGGCCGCTGCAAGGATCGTCGTCGTTCCGGTCACGGTCCTCGGGGAGCTGCAGGCGGGCTTCGAACTCGGCCAGAGAACGCGGGAGAATGAGGAGGTTCTGGCAGAGTTTCTTTCCGAGCCCTTCGTCTCCGTACGAGCGACTACGCCGGACATGGCGAGGCGCTACGGACAGATCTTTGCTCAGCTGAAGCGGACCGGGACTCCACTCCCGGTCAACGATATCTGGATTGCCGCGGCCGCAATCGAGTGCAGTGGACAACTCATCACCTTTGACCGCCACTTTGAGCGAATCGAGGGTCTAGACTGCTGTCTTTTGACCTAGTACGCTGCAGATGGGACTCGACTGATGAAACAAGCATTCCTGACTCTGTGTGTGACAGGGTTCATGGCCTTGACGTCGTGGGCCGCAGGGTCCCCGGAGCCCTGGGTCGTCCACCGGACATTCGAGGACTTCGCCGCCGGAACCCCCGGGGACGGCGGCTCCAACCTCTACGTCACCCGATCCGGCTCGGTCCAGATGATCCACCGCTGGGATCTCAACAACGATGGATTCCTGGACATCTTCCTGGCCCAGGATCACGACATCCTTGAGAACGTCGACGCCCTGATCTACTGGGGCCGGGACGCTGGACCGGAGTCGATCTTGCCAGAGCTCCCCGAGCAACAACCCCGCGCCCGTCTGCTGCGTCAGATCCGACAGCGCGAAGCCGCCGCCACCCGGCTCCCTAGCGACGGCGGAGGACGTTCTCTGCTGGCGGACCTCAACCAGGACGGCTACCCCGAAATCATCTTCTGCAACTTCATCCACAACTACTCGGAGGACATGAAGGCCTTCATCTACTGGGGGAGTGAACGCGGTTACCAGCCGGAACGGAGGACCCAGCTGCCCACGATTCTGGCCGGGGGACTGGCAGCTGCAGATTTCAACGGCGACGGATTCATCGACCTCGCCTTCTCCAATCGCGGGATCGAGGGAGGAGAGCGCTTCGGCTTCGATCTGCATCTGGAGTCCTACGTCTACTGGAACGGTCCACGTGGGTTCTCTCCCGAACGCAGGAGCGTCCTGCCCACGGTCAGCGCCGCCGACTGCGCGGCCGGAGACATCGATGGCGACGGCTTCGGAGATCTGCTCTTCGTCAACAATAATTCCCAGGGAAGCAGCGTGTATCTGTACCTGGGCAGAGCAGAAGGCTTCTCCCCGGATCCCATCAAGTGGCAGACCGGAGACCCCCTGGGTGCGGAGCTGGCAGATCTGGATGGAGATCGAGATCTCGACCTGATCCTGACCCATAAGGACGACCATGCCACGATCCACCTCGGTCAGGATGGCAAGCTAACGCCGGAGCCCTGGGTCCGGCTACCCACGCACGGAGCGCTGGAGAGTCGCGCCGAAGACCTGAACCAGGACGGTCACCAGGATCTGGTTTTTGCCAACCCCAAGGGTAAGGTTTCCTACCTCTACTGGGGAAACGCCAGCGGCTACACGGAAATGAAGCGGTCAGAGCTGCCTACCCTGGCCGCGACCGACGCCGCACTGGGAGATTTCAATGGGGACGGGTGGGTCGACGTGGCTTTCTCGAACGAGCACGACGACAAGACCTATGATGTGAATTCCTACATCTACTGGAACGGGCCGGAAGGATTCCATCCAGCACATCGCAAGGAGCTGCAGGGCTTCGGTGCCGTCAGCCTGGCGGCCGGAGATCTCGATCATGATGGTCGAGTGGACCTGCTGTTGGTGAACCGAAACAGTGGGACCTTCGGACCTGTCAACTCGCTGATCTACTGGGGCAACAAGCGTCATCATTACTCGGATGCCTCAGTTGAAGTTGTTCCAGGGACAGGGGGCCTCACCGCCGTGGCGGATCTGGATCAGGACGGCTGGGTGGAGCTCATCTTCCCTCGGGGTTGGATCTACACGGGTGGAAGCGATGGCTTCAGCCCCGAAAAAAGGCAAGATATTGAAACCAAGTCCGGTTCGGTAGCGGTAGCGGATCTGAATCGCGACGGCTATCTGGATCTGGTCCTGGCCTCGGGGAATGCCTTCGGGTCAGGGCCCCGCTCCCAGGGTACGATTCGGTGGGGCGGCAGCGACGGATTCAGCTCGGAAAGGCAGACCCAGTTTGCGCTCAGTGCCCGACTTCCCAGTGCGGGAACCATTGCCGATCTCAACCGGGACGGACATCTGGACCTCATCTTTACCGACGTCGACAGCGAGCACTTGGAGCTTTTCTGGGGAAATCCGGAAGCCAAGTACGGCAAGCACGATCATCAGCACCTCAAAATCCACTCCGCCTCCACTGTGGAGATCGCCGATCTGAACGCGGACGGGTGGCTGGATCTGGTAATGGGAGGGGTCTACGATCCGCAGCGATTCGGTCGCCCCATGCGCCACGCTTCCCTGCTGTGGGGGGGCCCCGAAGGCTTCTCTCCCGAAAGAGCGCTGAGAGTGGAAGCCTATGAGTCGGAGGAGCAGTCGGTGGCTGACCTGAATCGGGACGGCTTCCTGGACATCCTCATGACCAACTATCACGGCTACACCACCAGGAGCATCCCGGTCTTCGTCTACTGGGGAGGACCGCACGGCAACTACAGCGAGTCCCGCCGCACCGACCTGCGCGGCGAGTCGACCCTGGCGCAAACCATAGCCGATCTGAACCAGGATGGCTGGATGGACCTGGTGGTGGTCAACCACGTGGAGCGGGGAGACCATGGGGCGGGAACGAACATCTTCTGGGGTGGACCCGATGGCTACGAGTACTCCCGCCGCCAGTGGGTTCAGAGCTTCGGTCCCCACTTCAGCATCCGGCGCGACATCGGAAACATCTATCACCGGCGACCCGAGGAGGAGTACTTCTCAGCACCCCTGGAGCTGCCTGCGGGAAGGACTCCCGACGCTTTGACCTGGAAGGCTGAAACACCCCACGGAACGGCGGTGAAGTTTCAACTCCGCAGTGCCGAGACCGCTGAGAGGCTGGAGAAAACGTCCTGGTCCGGCCCTGAGGGGTCCGAGAGCTACTATGAGAGTCCAGGAGTGAGTCTTCAGCTACCCCAGGAACACCGCTGGCTGCAGTACCGGGCCATCCTGAGCACTCCGGACGGTGGCAGCACACCGGTCCTGGAAGAGGTCCGGATCGAGGTGAAGCAGTGAGGGAGAGTGCCTTTGAGACTGACAGGTATGCTGGGTCAGACGTTATTTACTGAGGTCGGCGACCGGCGGGTATTTGCGTCAAGGCGCAACAGATCTGGTTGAACCTATCAGCCCTCCGCTGCGAGTGTGACAGAACGGGGCTCTTCCACACGGGACGACGCATCCAATACTTCTATAGAGACCAGGTTGCCGTCAGCATCGTAGTCCAGGATAACTCCCGGTTTGTCCTCGTCACTTTCCGCAACCTGCCGGCTCCGGAGGATTATGGTAAGAGTATCTGTTTTCGGGTCATAGTTGACTCTCATGATCCTCTCCAGTACTTCTCGATCTTGCTGCTGCGGTATGCCGTGACGATGCTATCGTGGTCCGTCCCAGTATCGACGATCACACGGACCAGATAATCCTTTCCGTCGGATGCGAGCCTCCGTCGGGACTGCCGGACCTGGCGTCCCGGCCCCAACTGGACGATCTGTTCTGGAGACTGCGCGACCTCGAGGACCACCGCCTCATCCAACCCCCTGCGTCCCAGCTGCAAACGAGCATGATCGCTGATAAGGGTCTTTCGAGCGTTCACGAAACTCCGCGCTTCCCCCAAGACTATCAGGTTTGCTGAATGTTCAGCGACTGTTGTACCACTTTCTAGACACGGATAGTATTACTGTCGAATGGAAACTCCTGTCATCGATTTTCATTGCCATGTCGGAAGTTGGGGCAGTTTCTGGATGGCCGACCTGTCCACGGAAGAAAAGCAGAAGATCCTGGGACTCAACGCCAAGCGACTTCTGAAATTGTAGGTCCGCGGTTTCACGTCGCTCGGAAATACCGGCCTCGAGACCGGCACTACGCTAGCTGAAATGACGTATCCGATCCCCGACAATATTCAGCCTGCCTTCCCCGTTTCGGTCGCCAGGAAGGACATCCCAGCTAAGTTCCGCGAGCTCATCGGCCTCGACCAGATCCCCCAGGAAGCCGACTTCTCGGTGACAAGAACGACGCAGGAGGAGGAGCTGACCGTCACCCGAGTGCGCTTCTCCAACTGCCTGGGCGAGACCATTTCTGCCACACTGATGTGGCCGGCGGCGACCACCGAGTCCCTGGCTGGAGTAGTGTGCATGAACGGAACGGCCAGCAACGGCGATCAGGTGTCCCACCCTCGCTTTCACCGGCCCAAAGCCGACTCAGGACCGCTTTACGGCTGGGGCCGTGAGTTGGCTCGGCGCGGTTATGCCGTTTTGACCTTCACCCCCAAGGGGGCGGAAAGACGGAGAAAGACTCTCAAACGCTGGGAGCAGGAGGCGAGACTCCTGATTCCCTTCGGACGATCTCAGATCAGCGTGCTGGCGGACGAGGTCCTACGGGCGAGCCTGATCCTGGGCGCCTTCGACCAGGTGGACGCCGGTCGTATCGGACTGACCGGCATGTCACTCGGTGGCTGGGGTGCCTGGCTGGGAATGGCCACAGGACCCTGGATCCGGACGGCAGCACTCATCTGCGGCGGTCTGGGCAGCCTGCATACCAATATCTACAAGGGAATGGTGGAACGCCACAGCTCCTTTCCCTATATCCCCCACATGCTCCGCTACTTCGATCACGCCGATCTGGTGGCAGCGTGCCTGGCACCCCGGCCCTTGATGATGGTCGCGCCTACCGAGGATCAGGACATGCCCAAGGAGGGGGTGGACAAGCTGATCCGGGTTGTGACACCGGTTTACAAAGCCGCCGGTCATCCGGAGCGGTTCAAGGTCTACCAGCCGCCGGGAAAACATCTGTTCAAGTTCGAATACTTCGACTGGGTCGTCGAATGGATGGGCCGCTTCCTGGCCCCCAACGACTGAACGGTCCTTATTCGTTTCTTCCCTTTCCCTTGCCCTTGCCTTTGCCCATGCCCGTGCCCGTGCCCGTCGGAAATCCTGGGACATTTTGAACGCAGCAGCAAATGATAAGTCACGGCCAGCAAAGATGACTATGCTTGAGTGAGATCAGGGTAAGGGCAAGGGCAAGGGCAAGGGCAAAGGCAAAGGCACAGGCACAGGCACAGGCACAGGCAAGGGTGAGACATGCGATCTGACTACTCGGCTAGCGAAACACCCACCTTGCTCACCTTGTTCTCTTTGATGTAGTCGAAGTTGATGTCATCCCCCAGACCTGGACGCTCGGGCACGTGCACATAGCCCTCGGCATCCATGGGATCGTAGAGTGTGTTCTGCCAGGGATAAGGGTGGTCGATATCCCGCAAAGGGTGCAAGAGTCCCCGTTCGTAGTACTTGCCATTGATCCCCATGGCACAGAGGACATGCATGTTGGCAGGCCCGCCGCCGTGGACTTCCATCCTCATCCCGAACGCTTCCGCCAGATGGATCAACTTCATGATGGCCGAGATGCCGCCGACCTCGCCGGCGCCGCCGCGGAGCATGTCTGAGGCGCCGCTGCGCACCCATTCCGCCCGCGACATGAAGCTGCCCTCCAGGTTCTCAGGCCCCAACACGGCCATGCTGAGATGCTGGTTCAACCAGACGTAGGAGGACATGCTGTGCTCGTTCATAGGCTCTTCGATCCACAGGTAGCCCAGCTTCTCGATCTCTTTGGCCAGGTAGAGCGCGTCCTGACGGTCGTAGTGATGGTGTGGATCCAGCATCAGGTCGATATCGGGCCCTACCGCTTCCCTGACCGCGGCACAGGCGGCCACGTCCTTCGTCACGTCGGGGGCCCAGGAAATGGGCGGCATCCAGGTGTGCAGCTTGATGGCGTGGTAGCCCGCTGCCACCAACTGCACTGCGAAGCGACCGTACTCCTCCGGAGTGCTCAATCCACCTGGAATCTCGTCCCCAGGCATGATGCTGGCGTAGGCTGGAATCCGGGTTCGGGCAGCTCCCATCATTCTGTATACGGGGATGTCCAGGTAGCGCCCGGCCAGATCCCAGAGGGCGCAGTCTACGCAGGCAATGACCATGTCGTGAAGGACGGTACTCAGCTTTTGCATCCGCTTGAGCCGATACCAGAGCTTCTCTCGAAAGAAAGGGTCCTCACCGACCAGAGCCGGCTTGATCAGCCCCTCGACTACATCCTGAGTAGCCGCGCCGAAAAAGTAGCCTTCGGCTCCTTCATCGGTCACGATCCTGAGCATGCTGTTGGTTCCCCAATGCTCGTCCCCTGGATGGGGATGCCCTTCGTAGTCCCGACCGATGTTGGTAAGGAAGCGAAAACTATCTACCTTAACGTCTACGATCTTCATGGTTGTTCCTGTTTCGCAACCTCGCGATGAAAACTGATCCTACGGTACGGGAAAATCTCGAGGATCAATCCTATCCACCTGTTTCAGGCCGTCAAAGTCCCGATCGGTGGAAAGAAGTAGTCGGATTCCCTGAGCCTCCATGATCGCAACGTGAAGCGCGTCGCGGGCGGAAAGTCTAGTGTGATGCAGCAGCAGTTCCAGTGCCCGTGTCGTATGGCTCTCATACACAGGCAGGACTTCCTCGCACATACCCACCGCTGACGCATAGACCGTCCTGGCCGTATCGGGTCGGTGAATTGAGAAATAGCGATGCAGTATCTCTTGGAGCACCTCGGCATCGGTGACGAGGTTGAGCCCCAGGTTGACTGCTGCCTTCAGCGAGGATCGGCATGCCTCGCGCAGCGGATGCCCTTGACCGGCGGCATACATCAAGATGCTGGTGTCGAGAAAGTAGGTGTCAGGATCTTTCGTGCCCAAGTTCCGTCTTGAGATCACTGTACTGACGTTTCCAACGTTGGTAGTCTTCAGGAACCGGGGTCGGCTCCAGTGCAAGAAGCTGGTCTAGCGCTTTTTGTTTGCGCCTCAGGACCTCTGGTGCAAGGCAGTACTCATCGATGGACTCCCGTACCAGAGCCGCCAGTTTGCGACCCTCGCGGGCGGCAATGGTGGACAGCTCCTGGTATCGGATCTCGTCGAGAGTTACCTGTATTTTCCTGGTCTTGACCATCATCTCGAAGACAAAACTATAAAGCTCTACAAGAATCTTCAGTCGAAAGTGTATTCTTCTATGACAGTTGTGTCAACTAAATTGTGTCGTCCAGTTGCTGGAAAAAGATGGGTGGTAGCGGTGGTCTCCAAGCCGCCGTACCTTGAGCCGAAGGCTCCAAGAGAAGAAAGATACTTCGGCCTGGAGGCCAAAACCACGCTATGAATCGACTGTTTGATTCTCTCAAGACCCTGTCAGCACTTCGCCGTCATGATCTTCGAGCGGCGCGAACATGGATCTCTACCATGTACCCCGGCTCCGCGCTCCCGACCCGCCTGGGAAGGTTCGCGGGCTGGGCTCACCAGACAGCCTGGCGAGAGATTCCCGACTCCGGCGAGTTCATTGAGATCGGCAAGTCGGTCTCCAAGACACCAATCTGGCTTACCGATCACAACCCCTTCGAGAATCATCCCTTTGAGGAGGAACCACTTGCAAAACTGCCGGAACGAGTCGAGGTCGCCGTCATCGGAGCGGGTCTGGTGGGAGCGGCGGCTGCCTACCATTGGTCGCAGGAGGGACGAGAGCCCCTGATCGTGTTGGAGCGCCTCGACCCCGCGGCGGGCTCGGCAGGACGCAACGAGGGTCTGGTCGTCATGGGCAGGTACTACGCCATGGTGTACCGCACCGTGCTGGACTACCTGCGGAGCTCGACGCCGAGTGGTAGGCCGGAGGAGATTCAAGAGCGGGCGCACGGTCACGCTCAGGCCTATTGCAAGGCCGCCTACGAAAACGCCGAACTAGTGCGAGGCACGATCGAAAAGGAAGGAATCGAGTGTGACTACACCCGTCGGGGCTGGGTGCAGGCTACCGATTCGGACCACCTCGAAAGCCTGGAAAACTCGGTAAGGCTTGCCCGCGATTCGGGCTTCAACGATTGGAAGAGAATCGCCAGCAGTGAGGCCTTTGAACGGAGTGGAATCCAGACCTCTTATGACGCCGGATTCTCGGTCGGGTCGGCCTGCTGGCATCCGGCAAAGTGGGTCTGGGGCCTTTTTCGCGCCGCCTTGAACTCGCCCTCGGTGAATCTCTTCTGCCGCACTGCAGTGCTTCAGATCCGAGATGACGGTTCCGAGTACTCCATTCTGACTTCCCGGGGAACGGTGCGCGCACGATACGTGATCAATGCTACCGAGTCACATACTCCTTTGCTCTTCAGCCGATTCCACGATGTGATTCGCCCCACCCAGACTCAGGCATCCTACGGACCCAGCGACGCCGGCAGCATGAAGGCAGGCGTGGGTATCAGCACTCATCGGGGGTTCTTCGGGCTCCACGAAAAGGGCATCCTGTTTGGCTCCGATGCCACCCGGGTCCCCGACGATCAAGCCGGATCCAATCAACCCTCCCGCTTCATCACCCGCTACGTGGCGAGCCGGCTGCAGCCTCGTTTCTGGATCCGACGGCTGCGACTCACTCACGAGTGGAGTGGGACCGTGAGCTACACCCCAGACGAGTTTCCCCTGGTGGGTCTCATGGACGCTAAGCGCTGTTATATGGTCGGCGGGATGGCGGGATCTGGATCAGCCGTCTCCTTTCTGGGAGCCCGCCACCTGGTCCACGAAATCCTGGGCATCTCGAGTCCTTATTACCCGCAGGAGTACTTTTCGCCGACCCGATTCTTTCGCCCGCCAGCATAGGAGCCTCGGACGAGGGACGTAGCGGTGGGCTCCAGGCCGCCGTCCGAGCCAAAAGGCTCGGAAGAAAAGACTTCGGCCTGGAGGCCAAAGCTACATTCCTGAATCTGGTTATGCACTTAACTCCGGATAGGTGACGGTGGGATAGAGCGAACAGGCTGTCAGGAGACGGTCGAAGAGCTCGGATTCCCAGAAACGACGATTGAAACGGTAACAAAACTCAGCCAGGTAACGTTGAAGGTGCTTGAGGCTGACCGCTTTCTGAGTCCCTTGGAGCTGAGTCTTGCAGTTGGAAATGAGGGTGTGAACCCATGGGAACTGTTCAAAACCCATCCCCACCCACTCGAGCCGGACGCGTTCATGCTGGTAGCCGGCTTGAGCTAAACCGACAAACGCGTGATAGGCGTCGCTTCGGATCTGAGCTCCGGGGTCGATCCTCGCCCAGGCGACCCGCTTCACATTGTCGCTGGTTATGTCATCGACCACATCCAGACTTAGAAACCTCGGCCCCCCGGCTTTCGTTATCTCCACCGCGGCCAGAACTTTGGCCTTGCCTTCGGTCCCTCGTCCTCGCTTGCGACCCCGACGATTTCTCCCTCGTCGTCGGCCTCCAAAGAAAGAGTCATCCAGCTCCACCAGGTGACTTAACTGGTAGCAGTCATTACGTTTGGCCATGGCTTGTCGGATCTTATGTCCCATCATCCAGACCGTCCGATAGCTTCCGATTCCCAGCAGCTTCTGCAGTCCCTTCATCGAGTAGCCCGCTTTGCAACGGCTCATCAAGAAGATGGTCCAAAACCAATATCTCAGGGGCACCCGCGTCTTGTGGAAAATCGTCCCGGCGGTGGAAGAAGCCTGATACCGGCATTGGCGACACTCCATCAATCGCCGGTGCTGCAACCAGTAGCCTCCTTGACCCCCACAACGGGGACAGACAAATCCTTCCGGCCAGCGTTTCTGCATCAGGTAACTCAGACAAGCTTCTTCTGTGGCAAAACGCTCTTGAAACTCCAACAAATTCATCTTTTCGTACATCCACTCACCTCCTGTCTCTCACCTTTTTTACTAGGTGGTGGTGACTTTTTCCGGAGTTAAGTGCATAACCAGATTCCTGAATGAAGTTTCAGGTCAGTGGGCCCACCGGCTGCGCCGGATCGTACAGGAAAGAAACTTCAGTCGAGCCATGGAAGCCTGAAGCGCGAGCGAGGGGTTGGGCATCTGCGAGATTCTGCTGTTGTCCAGCTCTCTCCTCGAAACGTGGGGCATACCGCTAACGAGTCAAGTCGTTCGCGGCTCTGTTGGCTGTAGCTGTTTCCGGTACTGTTCACTGATCACTTCACTACTGCTCACTGTTCAAGTTTCAGCTCAGCCAGACAATGTCATTGCCTCCTTGCACCTTGACCCGGGAACGGATTAGACTGCCAACCAGCTCAGACATCTAGGGAGGTGAGTCCAATGAAACGAAAAGCGAATCGGAGAGAGTTTCTTCAAACCACCGCAGGAGCCGCAGCCGTTGGAACAGTCCTGGGACTGCCGGGCTGCGCACCTCAGGAGCAGCCGGATCAGGCGGCCACACCGGCTCCGGAGACGATGATAGACTTCGAGCGCTCCTTCTTCACCTGGACCAGTCACCCTTTCGAGCCGGATCCTCACTACATCAATGCTGGGGGCATGACGCAGGGTGCGGGCTCGGTGAGAAACGTCCGGGTCACCTACGAAGCCAAATGCGACATCACCAATACCAAGACCGGTGAGACAGAGGAACTCTTCCTGCTGTCGCCCTGTAGATCTGAATACACGATTCCAAAAGAAGAGTTCTTCCAGCTTCCCAGCGGTGAGTGGCGGGTCCTCTTCAGCCGCACCCACAGGATCTCGCTAACCAGGAGGCCCTCGACCGAGGATGGGAAGGCCGAGGCCAGCACGTTGAATCTTGCCGACGCCCGTTTTACGACCAGGACTCATTCCAACTTCGCTGCGCTCACGAGCGCCAAGGAAGTGATCGAGGCTACCCTGGCCAACAAACCCCTTAACGCTCGCACTACCTACGAGGATGAGGCGGCGGGCTACAAGTGGGCCATCGAGTACCCAGCAAGGACGATGAATCTGAACGTCGAAGAAGGTCTTTTCCAGGTCGACACCGGCCCCATCCCCCTTCCCGACATGAGCTCCTATGATGGCAAACGCCCCATGCGAGCCTTCTTGTCCTTCGTCGCCTTCAGCGAATTTGATTCCGCCGAGTTCATCCTGAGGCGGGAGGTAGAGCCCTCCGAGGAAGACAAGAAATGGCTGTTCCAGAGCCCAGGGAAGTGGCGCTACACTCTGCGTGATCCCAACAACCCACCCCAGGACCATCCGCCGCGCCCCAACTGGCCCACGATCTACAATGAGACGATGGTGATCAAGACTTCCAATCAGTTCTTGAGTGCCGAGATTTGAGCACTTCGAAGGCTAGCAAGAGCCTATACTGAACGGTTACCCGATAATCGTCTCCATACGATCACCTCGATAACTGACGGGCACGAACAACAGTTGCCTTTGCCGACCAAGGACAGGATGGTTGATTTCGAATACATCCTGTTTGAGCTTGTCGGCGGAGCGGAACGGCAACGAAACAAGAGTGAAATGGGCTTGCGTAGACCGGTCGGCATCGGATGCTGGCCTTCGGTCGCCGAGATCAGCTCGATGCGGCTCCGTTTGCCCTCCGAGTCACGGAGCTCGAAGCAGGTGCCATGGCGAGTGAGGCTTGGAGGAAGCGAGTTCTGGATGGCAGCTCGGTGGCGCCAAGTAGATTTACTGATGCCAACGTCCCGACGGTCGCCGCCAAAACCCCTCTCCGTTGAATTCTCATGTTATTGTCTCTTCCTAGTCTTCATGTGCAACTCTATGTCCCTTCCTAGTGTCGAGGTGCAGCTTATTGCAGTTTCATCGACCTGGCGAGTCCAACGACTTGGCCATTGATTCTTTCAACCATCCTCGCCTTTCGGGCCGTGGCACCGCCGCGTTGCTGGAAGAGCCTTCATGCATCCAGCTCTTAACCAGCTGATCTGGCCCTAGGCGGACTCCGCCATCGAGCGGATCAGGATGGAGAAACTTCCAGCGGGCGGGTTTCTAACCAGGTCAATTCCCCTCTGGTGCAGGGTATCCATACAGCACCCCGCTGCATCGAGACAATAACCCTCCGGGGTTTGTTCAGCCAACCCGATCGGAAACGGTGAATGCGCGAAAGCGCTGTGGTATGACTCCCGTTTTCTTTTTCCCTAGGTACTCGACATTTCCGAATTTGGGATGTACCTAGAGATTCTTTGAGACGGGTCCTACACCGAAGGCGTTATTGCGTGTAGCCCAGGGTTGCAATGCGAAGCGAGCTGCCCTGAAAGTCGATCGGCAGAGGACGATCAATCAGCGGGAGCTGACGAGCCGTGACCTGTAGGATGGGCACTCTTTGCCCGTCGGAACTCTCGACGGGATGCAATCAGGTTGTGGTCTATTATCTCCGTGCGACGACGTATCCGTGCTGCTCGATGCTGGCGTTGATCTTCGGTTGCGGTTGTCAGTAGTCCTCCCAGCCGGCACCATGCCGGCGGCGCAGCGCCGCTTCATCTACATCATCCCAACGATATCCAAGTTCCGTTGCCAGTCGAATAACCTGCGGATGGTCTTTCGTGATTCTCCAATCCGTCCTGTCGTCGGTCAAGTATCGGTATTCGTCCACTAGGTGTCAATCACCAAGGTATATCCCCCACCCTGTCACCAGGGTAATTCCCCCACTTTGGGAGTCATCATCATCTCGTCTCTCTCTGGTTTTGTTGGTTTTGGTTGGGAAAACTTTTCCCAACCAGTTGCCTCCTGGGAAGTTTGAGAGTCCTTCTGGGTCCTCAGCCAGCGCTGTTCTAGTCGCCAGATTTGCCACCGATTGAACGCCCGATACGCGTCCGAAAGAGGGTTGACGGCAACCTCCTCCAGGATGGGTGCAAAGTAGTGAAGGCTGCCGATGGGCTGTCCTTGAGCAGCATTGAGCCAAGAGACGTACTTGCGTCCGCATCCTAAGAGGATGGCCTGCTCGATATCCTCCAGCGGTACCTCCTGCTGGAACCACTGGGCGGCCAGTTGGCGATCTGCGGCCGAGTACCGACAACGGACACAGGGCCGGCTCAGCAACATCTGCTCGAGGGCCTCGACGTAGAGTCTTTGAGCCGATTGAGTCGAATCAAGAGCGTCCGTCCCGGGAGACCGCTCATAGGGCCAGTAGTCGTCTTGGATCTGAAGGGTCCCGGTGGCATGCTGGTTGGAGCTCAGAGCGATCTGGCAGAGCTGTTTTTCTTCGAGTTCTCTCAGGTACTTGCCGATCGAGCGACGGGACTTGTTCAGAGCCATCGCCAGCTCACCCTGACGAAAGACAAAGCGTCCGGTGCTTCGTTCGGCTCCCAGCGAGAGGTAAGCAAACAGCTTAAAGGCGCCATCGGAGAGTTTCTGCGCGGCGGATTGCCAGCTCCGGTCAGCGGCAAACCACCCGTCGCCGCTTTTGATCTTCAGCCGAGTGCTGGGGAAGGTGCTCATCAGGACACCTCCTTGTTCTTGGAGGTTTTTCCTGGGCGCTTGCGCCTTCGATAGGATTCTCCCTCCCACTCCAGCTGATGGGTGTTGTGGCAGAGCCGATCCAGCAGCGAGTTGGCCTGGATGGGATCGGGAAACAAGGCCATCCATTCCTGGACACTGCGATTGCTGGTCAGCATCAGTGACCCTTTTTGATAGCGTTCGTAGACGATGTCGTACAGATCATCGGCCTGCTGATCGGTCAGGGGCTTGAGTCCAAAGTCGTCAATGATCAAAAAATCGTAGCTGCAGTAGTGTTTCAGCAACCGGTCGCGGGACAGATCGGCGTGAGCGGCCTGAAGCGTCCGGAACAAACGAGGCGCCTGGATATAGCGGACCTCAAAGCCGCGGCGGACCGCCTCGTGTCCCAAGGCCAGGGCGATGTGGGACTTCCCGACACCTACCGGCCCGCACAGACAGATGTTGTCTTTGTTCTCGATGAAGTGACAGGTCCCCAGATCATAGATGCGGCGGCGCTCAATGGCCGGATTGAACTTGAAGTCGAACTCTTCGAGCGTCTTGAGGTCGCTAAAGCAGGCTTTCTTGAGCCGGCGGGCGAACTTGCTCTGGGAGCGTCGTTGGAGTTCATCCTGAATCAGCAGACTCAGAAAGTCGAGGTAGGACAGCTGTTGTTTCTCTGCCTCTTTCAGCCGCAGCTCCAGGCTGTCCACCAAACCTCCCAGGCGCAGCTGCTTGAGTTGCTCGACGAGGTGTTGATAGTGACTCATTGGACCTCCTGCGTCTGCGAGTTGACGAAGTAATCATGGGGTCGGGCGAAACGACAGGCAGCGGGGGCCGGGCTCGTGGGTCGGGTCGGTGTCGTGGGTTCTCGCCACAGCCCTTTTTCCAGAATCTCCTTGAGACTGGCCAAGCGCAGATTGTCAAAGCTCAGAGCTCGGTGACAGGCCTGGTCCAAGGCGGTGGCTCCGTAGCGTTGGCCTAAGCGCAGCACCGCCTGGGCCTTGCGCACGTTTCTCATGGCATGATCGGCCAGGATGCGTCCCATATAGCGGCCGACCTCCGGCCCCAGCTGCTCCGCTTGGGCGCGACAATAGGCAGGGGTCTGCTCTAGATAGACCCGCTTGTCCGGAGGGTAGTCCGCCTCATCGGTCTGCCAAGTTCCGGGCTCGAAGACCCGGACATGGCTCTTGATCAGCTGATGCTCCCGATAGACCCGCAGCAGCTTCAGGTCGGCGCGCACCCAGAGCTTCTCTCCCCGGTACGGATACGGGATCGAGTAGTAGCACTTGTCCAGGATCAGATGGCAGTCCGAATGCACGGTACACTGTTTCCATTCGGGAGCCTCATAGGGTTGCGCGGGCAGGGGGAGCAGCTGCGGGGCTTCCTCGGCCAGAAAGACCTCATAAGGTTTGCGATGGGTGGTGCCGTGCTCTCGCAGGCCCACCTCTTGGAGGCACCAGTGCAGCGCTCTTCGGTTGGCCTCGTCGATGTCTCGGAACTCGCGTCCCGCTAAGATCTGTTGACGGACGACGGGCACACATCGTTCGACCTTTCCTTTGTGACGAGCCATGGCCACCTTGGCCGGGTCGGCCACGAAACCGTAGTGCCGCTCGAGCTCGGCGTAGGCCGGGTTGAGCGTCGGATCGTACAGATCCGGCCGCAGGACTCCGTTTTTCAGATTGTCGAGCACGATCAGGGTGGGGCAACCCCCAAAGAACTTCAGGGCGCGGATATGACAGTCCAGCCAGGTGCGGTTGTCCTGCCGAAACACAAAGCGCACGAAGCGATGGCGACTGTGGCTGAGGATCAGGATAAAGGCCCAGGCTCGGCGTAAGTTGCCGCTTTGTGGATCCCGCATCAGTCCGGCATACCCAAAATCGACTTGAGCTTGCTCCCCGGCTGGAGGGTGCAGGCGCACGGTCACCGGCCTCTCGAGTGGCTGGATGTGAGTGCGTACATAGCGATAGACGCTCATGTAGCTGACCCCCACGTGGTGATTCTCCTCGAGCAGCCGCTGCACTTGTCGAAGAGTCATGTCCGGCTGATTGAGCCAATCGACAATCTGCGGGTGGTAGGGCCGGATCCGTTCCCTCGCGGGCTGCTCAAAGACGGCCGACTTCACCACCGAGGCGACCATCTGCGCCAGTTGTGCCTCCCCGGGTAAAGGCCGTTCCCGACTCAGTCCCTCCTCCGCCAGCCGGCGCAGGTACTTGTGGATCGTCTTGCGGGACATCTTCAGAGAGTCTCGAATCCGCCGCACGCTCCGTCCTCGGTGCCACTGGTAGACCATCTCTAGATACTCATTCATGCTCAGCTTCCTTCTGGCCATCCATCCTCCTTCTGTTCGAAGCAGGATGGCCTTCGCCTCTGTCAGGTCCGAGATGATCAGGTGGGGGATATACCTTGGTGACGCCCCGGGGGAATTACCCTGGTGACGGGGTGGGGGATATACCTTGGTGAATCAGCCACCTAGGTGGGGGATATACCATGGTGACCGACACTAGGTGGCTGGTGTCGTCCAGAGGGTTCTCATGGGGCGCCAAATCCAGGAACGCCAGGAGTTGCTGGAGTCCATCCCCAGCAAACAGGTCTTCGTATTTTAGTCTCAGCCAAGGCACTCCGAGGCTTGATTGGCAGCGGATTCCAAAGGTGTGGACTTCAGCCCAGTAGAAAAGACATTTCTCAAATGGCGTCAGCTCATTCCAGATTGCCTCGTACTCCTTGAACGCAATACCCACGTCCAATGGCGAGAGCAATACCTTCTCCGGAATGTGTGCAAAAAGTGGTACCCGAAACGCGCGGTGGGTCAACCAGGAATAGCAAGTGGGTACAGGATGACGCGTCAAGTGGACGATACGCACTCGTCTGGCAAATCGCTGAACAAGAAGCGTAATCGAACTCCAGCAGGGATGACCGCATTCCAGATAAGGCCGAACCTCAATTCGTCGTTCGATTGCGTCGGCGTGTGCCCTGACCTCGGGCGAAAAACTCGGATTCTTCCTGGTACTTTCAGCCAACGCCTGTCGCGGCCTGTAGCGATCGTCAAACGGTTCGTGCTCAACCTCGAGCTGATCGGCATAAGGGTCGTCGCCCAACACCTTGGCGATCCACTGGGTACCACAACGGCCGGTCGACAGGATGAAGGCTGCGAAGGACATGGGGCAATTCGGTTATCGTCAACCCACCGCTTCGGCGAAATTCGACCCACGCCTGGCCGTGGCGGTGGCTTCCAAGCCGCCGGGGTCGAGCTCAGCTCGACCGCATTACTTCGGCCTGGAGGCCAAAGCCACGTTGCAGACCGACTCTACCACCACTCCCTTCGCAACGCATGGAGGAGTTCACGGTTTCGATTCGACTGGAATTGAAACGGCTTGACAGACTGGAGCCGGTTTCCTACACTAAAACAGTCGTTTGATTCAAACGATCGTCTGTGTAAATAGGGACACCAATGCTGGACACCAAAGAGAAGATGCTGAGGGCCGCTGAATCGCTCTTTTCCGAGCATGGATTCTCGGCAACTTCGGTTCGAATGATTACGGCTGAGGCCGACGTCAACCTGGCGGCGATGCACTATCACTTCGGCTCCAAGGAAAAGCTGATTGCCGAGCTCTTCGCCTGGCGCCTCGATCCCTTGAACCAGGAGCGCCTCGAGCTTCTCGATCAATACGAAGCCGAGGCGGGTGACGAACCACCGGCTCTCGAGAGAATCCTGGAAGCCTTTGTTGGCCCACCCATCCGCCTGAGCCGCGACCCAGAACGGGGAGGAGCCCTTTTCATGCGCCTTCTTGGAAGGGCCTTTACCGATCCGCGGGATCGGACCAGACGAATGGTCTACGATCAGTTTGGTGCGGTAATCCGGCGTTTTACTCCAGCCCTGGCACAAGCACTTCCCCACCTGTCTCCGGAGGAACTGTTCTGGAGATTTCACTTCACGGTGGGTGCGATGGCACACACCATTCACACGATGGCTGACGAGCATCAGCTGCATAAGCTGTCGGGAGGCGTGTGCCATATGGCGGACGTCGACCGTACGGTCGATCGGCTGGTGCCCTTCCTGGCTGCCGCCTTGCGCAGTCCGGCGTCCTGCCCGGAAGGGTCGAAGCAGTCATGAGGCTTGCCCCAACCCCTCGCTCGCGCTTCAGGCTTCCTGGATCCCTGCTCCTCCTGATCCTGGGCATCTCAGGTTGTCTGCGCTCTGTGGCTCCTCCGCCACGAGTTCTGGACGTGCCGGCTCCCGAGACCTGGGAAGCGAGTGAAGGCGCACCGGGGATGGTCGAGGACACCTGGTGGAAGAGTCTGGGAGATCCGGATCTGGAAGCCATCGTCCAGGAGGCCGTCCGGAACAATCGGGATCTTCGAGCAGCCGCAGCGCGCCTGGAGACGGCTCTGATCCAAGCCCAGATCGCGGGCACCGGAAGGATGCCGACGGCTGGCTTCTCACTGAATCGAAATCAGCGGCGCCAGAACTTCATCGGCTTCCCCATCCCCGGCTCCGAGGATAGGGTCCTCAGTACCACCTTCACCACCCTGGGAGCTTCATTCGACGTGAATTGGGAGGCTGATCTGTGGGGTCGGATCCGCTCCGCCGAGACGGAGGCTCAGGTTCTGGCCCAAGGCCAGGAAGCCGAACTAGCTGCGGCTCAACTGTCGATCGCAGGCCAGACGGCCAAATCCTGGTTTGCCTCGGCCGAGGCGCAGCTGCAGCTGGAGTTGGCTCGGGAAACCGTCGAAAGCTACCAAGACTCCGCTCGCTGGATTCGAAACCGCTTCGAAGCCGGGCTGCGGCCGGCCCTCGACCTCAGGCTGATCCTCTCGGAGCTCTCCGGTGCCGAAGCCCTGATCAGCCAGCGGAAAGAGCAATATGAGCGAGTGGTGAGGCAGATCGAAGTCCTGGCGGGACGCTATCCCTCGGGTCGACTGGCAGGCAGCCACCTACTTCCCCGGCTGACGACCCCGGTGCCAGCCGGGCTCCCTTCCCAACTGCTGGATCGGCGTCCCGACCTGATCGCCGCCCAGAGGCGCCTCCTGGCGTCGGATCACCGGGTCGCCCAGGCCCAGACCGAGCTGTATCCTCGCCTCAACCTAACCACCACCGGGGGCACCTCGACCAAGTCCCTGCTTGACCTGCTCAACGGAGACTTCGCCGTTTGGAGCCTATTGGGCAACCTGACCCAGCCCCTGTTTCAAGCAGGCCGTCTACGTCGGCAGGTGGAGGCTGCCGAGGGAGCTTCGCAGGAAGCCCTCGAGAACTATGCAGGTGCGGTCCTTCAGGCCTTCGCCGAGGTGGAGTCTTCCCTAGCTGCCGAGGGCGAGCTGCAGCGTCGACTCGACGATCTTGAAGAGTCCGCCTCCCAGGCCCGTGCCGCGCTCGCACTGGCGCAGGACCGCTATCGTCAGGGACTTTCCGACGTGCTCCAGGTCCTCATAACACAGCGGCGGGCGTTCACTTCCGAAAGCCAGGTCCTGGCGGTACGACGCCTGCTGCTCGATAATCGCATCAACCTCCACCTGGCTCTGGGTGGGGGATTCAACCAAACCATGGGAGCCCAACCGGGCACACTGAATCCGTGAAGCGCCACAGGACCGTTCACTTCGCGCCCGTGGGAGGCCCTCGAAAGTGATCAAAACACTGCTCAAATTCATTTTGCCCCTCGTGGTCCTGGCCCTTGGCATCTTCGCCGTGAGCAAGATGATCGCCATGAGACCGGTGGTGGAAACCCGAGAGCCCGAGCTGCCTGCCCCCCTGGTACGAGTGATCCAGGTGCAACCCCAGGATTATCGCTTCCGGGTCCGCGCTCAGGGAAACGTGGTTCCTCGGACAGAAACCACAGTAGTGCCCGAAGTCTCGGGGAGCGTGGTCTATGTCTATCCGTCGCTGGCAGTTGGAGGATTCTTTGAGGCTGGAACCACCCTTCTGAAGATCGACCCTCGCGACTACGAGCTGGCGCTGGTGGGAGCGCGAGCCGAGGTTGCTCGCGCCCAGGTAACCCTGGAGACCGAGAAGGCTCAGGCGGAAGTCGCCTTGAAGGAATGGAAGAGCCTGGGCCAGGGAGAGGCATCGCCCCTGTTACGCCGCGAGCCTCAACTGGCTCAGGCACGTGCAGTCCTGGAGTCGGCCCGGGCATCCCTGGAACAAGTGCGTCGAAACCTGGAAAAGACTGAGATCAAGGCTCCCTTCGCGGGACGCGTCCGCCAGAAGAACGTCGACATCGGCCAGTTTGTAACGGTCGGGGCTCCAGTGGCGACAATCTACTCGGTGGACTTCGCCGAGGTTCGGTTACCGCTTCCCGACGAGGATCTTGCCTATCTCAACCTTCCCTTGAGTTACCGGGGCGATCAGGATGAGATGAAGGGTCCGGGAGTCGTATTGCGGGCCACTTTCGGAGGCAAGGAATACTCCTGGCGGGGTCGAATCGTCAGAACCGAGGGCACTATCGATCCCCAGACCCGCATGCTCCACGCCGTCGCACAGGTGGAAAACCCTTACGGCCGCGGCCGCAATCCGGGACGTCCTCCCCTGGCAGTGGGCATGTTTGTCGAGGCCGAGATCGTGGGGAAGCTAAGCCGGAACGTGTTCGTCCTTCCCCGAAGCGCTTTGAGGGGCAAAGATCAGGTCATGGTTGTGGATTCGGAGCAGCGTCTCCGCTTCCGGGCGATCTCGGTGCTGGGCGCCGATCGCGAACAGATGGTTGTCGACTCCGGCCTTGAGCCAGGCGAGCTGGTTTCGATGGCCTCACTGGATACGGTGGTCGACGGGATGAAAGTCAGGGTCCTCGATGAGAACGAAGTTCCGGAACCAGCGGCAGAGGAAATCTCGAAGCCCGCAGTGAAGGTGGCGCAATGAAAGCTGCAGTAGCCTGGTTTGCCTCCAACGGAGTCGCCGCCAATCTGCTCATGTTCCTGATTCTCGCGGGCGGACTGGTGATACTTCCCCAGATGAAGGAGGAAGTGTTCCCCGAGTTCTCGACCGACTTGATCAACGTCTCCGTCCTCTATCCCGGGGCCGCTCCCGAAGAGGTCGAAGAAGGGGTCTGCGTACGAATTGAAGAAGCCATCCAGAGTCTCACCGGAGTGAAGCGTATCACCTCGACCGCATCCGAAAGCCTGGGCATCGTCAACGTGGAACTGATGGACGGCACCGATGTCCGGGAGCTGCTCGATGATGTCAAGGCTCGGGTCGACGCCATCGATACCTTCGCCGAGGAGATCGAGCAACCGATCATCCAGGAGCTGATTGTCCGCAATCAGGTCATTAACATCGCCGTCTCAGGCAGAGCCGATGAAAGGACTCTCAAGAGGCTGGCCGAGCAGGTGCGGGAAGAGATCGCCTCCCTGCCCGGGATCACCCAGGTGGAGCTCAGCAATGCCAGACCCTACGAGGTATCGATCGAGCTTTCCGAAGAGGCCATGCGCCGCTACGGAATCAGCTTTGATCAGGTGGCTCAAGCGGTGCGTCGTTCGTCACTGGACCTTCCTGGAGGTTCGGTCAAGACCGCGGGTGGAGAGATCCTGCTGAGAGCCAAGGGGCAGGCCTACCTGGGTGAAGAGTTCGAAGAACTGGTCTTGCTATCCCGCCAGGACGGCACTCGAATCGTACTTGGCGACGTCGCCACGGTCGTCGATGGTTTCGCCGAGACCGATCAGTCCGCCCGCTTCGATGGTGAGCCGGCGGTTCTGGTCCAGGTCTACCGGGTGGGCGAACAGCGTGCCCTCGAAATTGCCCATGCAGTCCGTGCCTACGCTGAAAGTGCCCAGAAAAGGATGCCGGAAGGCATTCGGCTCACTACCTGGAAAGATGACTCGCGAGTGCTGGAGAGCCGCCTGAACCTGTTGATGAAGAACGGCCTGGCCGGACTGGCTCTGGTCGTGATCGCCCTGACCCTGTTCCTCCGCATTGGACTGGCGTTCTGGGTCAGCCTGGGGATACCGATCTCCTTCCTGGGTTGCTTTCTGGTGCTTCCCTTTCTCGATGTCTCCATCAACCTGATCTCGCTCTTCGCCTTCATCGTCGTTCTGGGTATCGTCGTCGACGACGCCATCGTAGTGGGAGAGAACATCTACGCTCACCATGAGCGAGGTGAACCCAGGCTGACTGCTGCTATCAATGGTGCCAAAGAGATGTTGGTACCCATCGTCTTCGCGATTCTGACAACGATCGCGGCTTTCGCTCCCTTGCTCCTCGTAGAGGGGTCGACCGGAAAGATCATGCAGGTGATTCCGCTGGTGGTCATCCCCACCCTGGTGTTCTCCCTGGTGGAGTCGCTGTTCATCCTTCCAGCCCACCTCCGACACCTCAAGCGTCAAGAAAAGAAAGGCGGGATCGCCGGCCTTTGGAACCGTTTTCAAGGCAGCATCGGAGGAGCGCTCAAGAGTTTCGTTCGGGTGATCTATAGCCCCATGTTGAGGTGGGCGCTGGAATGGCGCTACTTGACGGTGGCGGCCGGCGTGTCGACCTTGTTGCTGGTAGCTGGAGTGGTGGCTGGAGGCTGGGTCAAGTTCACGTTCTTCCCGGCGGTTGAGGCCGACAACGTGATCGCCTTCCTCACCATGCCACAGGGCACCCCGGCCGATGTTACCGCCAAGATCCTAAGCAGGATCGAGCGATCGGCGGAGATCGTCAGATCGGAACTTGAATCCCCCACTTCAGAGGGAGAGGAGCGCCGCGTCTTCCAGCACATTCTGACCTCCGTGGGTGAGCAGCCCATGAGGGTGATGCAGAGCCGGCATGGTGGAGATGGAGCCTCCCGGTTCACGGCTCCTCATCTGGGCGAAGTCAACATCGAACTCGTCCCCTCTGAACAACGAACGGGAACCAGCGGCGTCGAGATGGCAGACCGGTGGCGGGAATTGACCGGACCTATCCCAGATGCAGTCGAGTTGACCTTTTCATCCTCTCTGTTTTCTACCGGGGAACCCGTCAATGTCCAGCTTTCGGGACCCTACCTGGAACTGCTCCGGGCCGGGGCCGACGACCTCAAAGCCCACCTCGCCCAGTATCCCGGAGTCTACGACATCACAGATTCCTTTCGAGCCGGCAAGCAGGAAGTCAAGCTGAAGATCCAACCAGCCGCTGAAACCCTGGGACTGACCCTGTCGGATCTCGCCCGCCAGGTGCGGCAGGCTTTCTACGGAGAGGAAGCACAACGCATCCAGCGAGGACGGGACGAGGTCAAGGTCATGGTCCGATATCCCGCCCACCAGCGGCGCTCCCTTGGCGATCTGGAAGAGATGAGGATCCGCTCTGCCTCGGGACAGGAAGTCCCCTTCTCCACCGTGGCCAGCTCGGAGCTGGGACGCGGCTTCGCGACGATTCGTAGAATCGACCGGAATCGTTCCATCAGCGTCACCGCGGAAGTTGACGAGACCAAGGCGACCGCCAACGAGATCCTGACCGATCTGGAAGGCTCCTTCCTGCCCCAACTGGTACAAAAATATCCGAGACTGAACTACTCGCTGGAGGGACAACAAAGACAACAGAGGGACACAATTGGAGGTCTGATGAATGGCTTTGCAATGGCCATGACCATCATCTATGTCCTGCTCGCCATTCCCTTGAAATCCTACGGACAACCGTTGATCATCATGGCTGCAATTCCCTTCGGACTCGTGGGGGCCGTCCTGGGACACGTCTTGATGGGGCTCAATCTGACCATTCTGTCGATGTTCGGAATCGTGGCGCTGGCCGGGGTCGTCGTCAATGACAGCCTGATCCTTGTGGACTACGTGAATCGTCAGCGAAGGGCCGGCATTGCCCTGCTCGAGGCGGTTTTCGAATCGGGACGCGCTCGCTTTCGCCCCATCTTTCTGACCTCGCTCACCACCTTCGCAGGTTTGACGCCCCTCTTGATGGAAAAGAGCTTGCAAGCCAAGTTCTTGATTCCCATGGCAGTCTCACTGGCATTCGGGGTAGCGTTCTCTACCGTGATCACCCTGTTCCTGGTGCCGGCCGCCTACCTGATCATGGAAGATGTGATCGGGCTGTTTCCTGGGAGACGAGGGCCCGAGGGGAGCTCCGATCATCGCCAGCCGGTGGAGAGCTCCCCGGTGATTCCGGCGGTGGCACAAAGAGTCTCGGATGCCTAGACGGACCGGACTACCGGTTCCCTCTTGAGAGGCTTATACTTCGCCTATGGGAACGAAGCTGACATCGGAAGAAACCGTCCAACTTCAGGAATTCCTCCAATCTCCCCGGATTGGAGTGCTGGCCACGGTCAACCGCAACGGATCCCCCCAGATCTCGCCGATCTGGTACCGCTACGGCGATGGCAGGATCACCATGTCGACGATCGAGGAGACGCTGAAGTGCCGGAACATCAGGCGGGATCCTCGCTCCTCGCTCTGCGTCTACTCGGTGCCCGATGGACTGGAGTACGTGACCTTGAGCGGAACCGCAACCGTCGCCGATGGCGATGCCATCTGGGAAGAGACTCAAGCCATAGTGGACCTGTATGAGCTACCGGAAGAGGCACGGCAGAGAATGGCTCGTCTCCGTAGCCAGAACTGAGTCATCATTACCCTGGTGCCCGAAAAGATCGACTTCAGCAAGAGCGCGGGACGAAGATCTTCTAGAATCGAGAACTAGCCCTCCCAGCAACTTTGCTACACCCAAGCCACGAGGCAGCGCAAGACCATTCCCCGGCCGACCTCGATGCTCTCCTTGACTCCGCCTTGTCCTCAAATCTGCAGAGTGCCCAGGAAGGAACCCAGAGACTGTTCCGTGAGGTCATAGAACCGCTGGGGGATTCTTTCCTTGCCTCGGATCGCCAGCTGCAGGAGCGCCTCCTGGCTCGGGCTATCTCTCGAGCTCGCCAACTTCCCCAGGCTGCTGAGCTGGATGCCCGACTGACGGGACTCGGATGCCAGGATGAGTCCGCGCTAGGGCGGCGAGTCGCCGGGCTCCGTCAGTCGAGACCCTTCGAAGCGGCCAGAGCGCAGCGGCTGAAGAAGGTCCTGGTTTTCTCGCGGATCACTCTGGGCGCCGACGTCCTGCTCACGAGCACAATTCTGGAAAAGATGAGGCAGGTGTTTCCGGAAGCACAGATCGTCTTTGTGGGAGATCCCAAGAATGCAGCGCTGTTCGGCGGCGGCTCTCATCGAATCAGGGTTCGCGTCCTGCCATATCCCCGGCGGGGAGTCCTGATGGATCGACTCCTTTCCTGGCCTCCTCTGCTGGATGCACTGGCTGAGGAAGTAGCCTCCCTGGAGACCGGTGAAGACTTCATAGTCATCAATCCCGACTCCCGCTTTCTCCAGTCTGGCGTACTGCCGGTCCTTAGCCGGAGGGAAGAGGAGCGACACTACTACTTCTGGGAAGGATCGGTCCCGGCGGAAGCAACCCAACAAAGTAGTCAGGTGGAGGATCTGGTCGAGTGGCTGGATCTCACCTTTGGTCCGGGTCGCGGGCACCGGGTAGCGATTCCCGCGCTCCACCTTCCCTCCTCGGATGACGTTTTTGGGCTCAAGCTATGCCAAGACCTGGGGCTGGCTGATCGATCTTTCGTGGTCGCCGTGAACCTGGGGGTGGGAGGCAACCAGGACAAACGCATTCACGAGGCCGGCGAGACCCTTTCGCGGTTTGAAAGAGACCTGGTTCTGCAGATCCTGGCTGACGGCGCCACTCTGATCCTGGACAAAGGGGCCGGGCCCGCTGAAGCCGCTCAGGCCAACAGGCTGGTCGAGGTGGTCGTTAAGGAGGGATTTCGGGCAGTGGAGATCCAGAATGCAGAGTCGAGGACGGAACCGGTAGATCAGGACCGGTCCTGCAGATTGATTTGCCTTCAGGGGTCCGCCGCCCGCCTTGCCTCGCTGGTAAAGCACTGCCATCTCTATCTGGGATATGACTCGCTGGGCCAGCATCTGGCAGGAGCTCTGGGCAAGGACGTCCTGACCATCTTCGCCGCCCACTCCACTGAGGTTTTCGCGAGGCGCTGGCAAGCCGCTGGAATCGGCAATATTCAAACAATCCAATCCGGCCCCGGCCCCTTCAACCTATCGCAGCAAGAGAGCCTAACTTCGGAGGTGCTTCAGGCCTACCATTCGATGAAGGCCGTCCAATTGGCGAACGACAGCGTCTAAGCTGACACTTCATCGGCGACGAGATCATGCAAGAGTCGCCATTTGACAGAGCGGTGACCGTGAGGGAGCGGGATCTGATCACGGATCGGATCCCCTTTGACTTCATCAACCAGAGCACCTCTCCGTCCCCAAGAGCGCATCATTTCCGACATCAAGATGTCGGATCCCGCTCCCTCACGGTCACGGCTCTGTCAGGGTTGCTAGCGAGGATCATCGGAGAGGGAACCCAAGTTTCTTTCTCGAATGGGGTTAGCATCCCCGGGGGCTCACTGAGATGAGACTCAACTTAGCTTCGGCCTGGACACTACCGCTACGACAAGTTCCTACACCTAGCAGCCTGTCGGACTTTCGAGGTCACACCGAACGGGCATCATTAGTGTATGGCGAATCGATTTAGAACAGTAGATCGAGAGACTCCTTATCTGTTTCCTCCTTCGGTGCAGGAATGGCTGCCGGAGACGCATCTGGCTCGCTTCGTGGTGGAGGTGGTGAGCAAGCTGGAGTTGAGGAAGTTGGAGGATTCCTACACGAAACGGGGATCGGAAGGATACCATCCGGCGGTGATGCTGGCGTTGTTGTTTTACGGGTATGCGACGGGGGTGTTTTCGAGTCGGAAGTTGGAGCAAGCCACCTACGATTCGGTGGCGTTTCGCTACCTCGCCGGCAACACGCATCCGGATCACGACACCATAGCCCATTTCCGAAAGCGGTTTTTGGAAGAGCTGAAGCCGCTGTTTGTGGAGATCTTGCTGCTGGCCCAGGCGATGGGATTTCTGAAGTTGGGCCGAGTGAGTTTGGATGGCACGAAGGTCAAAGCCAATGCCTCCAAGCACAGTGCGTTGAGCTGGGGGCACATCCAGAAACTGGAAGCGCGGCTGCGAGAAGAAGTGGACGAGTTGATGCAGCTGGCCGAGGAAGCGGATGGACGAGAAGAAACGGAAGGGATGGACATCCCGGCCGAGCTGGCGCGGCGGGAAGCACGGTTGAAAGCGATCGATCAAGCGAAGCAGAAGCTGGTCGAGCGGGCGGCCGAGCGGCAGGCGGCCGAGCACGCCGAATATGAAGGGAAGGTGGCCAAGCGGCAAGCCCAGAGGAAAAGGGGAAACAAACCGAAGGGTCGCGAACCCAAACCGCCCCGAGGAGGAATCCGAGACCAGGATCAGATCAATCTGACGGATGAAGATTCTCGGATCATGCCGGTCTCGGGCGGGGGATTTGAGCAATGCTACAACGCTCAGGCCCTGGTGGATAACGACAGTCTGTTGATTGTGGCCGTTCATGTCACGCCAAACGCCAATGACAAGAAAGAACTGAAACCGGCCCTGGCGGCGCTGCACGCATTGCCGGAGTCGTTGGGTCGGCCCCAGGAGCTGCTGGCCGACAACGGCTACTTCAGTGGTGCCAACGTGGAGCTTTGTAGCGAGCATGCGGTCCTTCCCTATATTGCGGTCGAGCGGGAAGCCCACCACTTGCCGCCGAACGAACGCTGGAAAGAACCGGAGCCACCCGGGGAAGACGCCGATGCGGTGGAGCAGATGAGATACCGGTTGAAGACCCCGGCGGGTCGAGCCATCTACGGGCAACGCAAAGCTGTCCCCGAGCCCGTCTTTGGGATCATCAAATCGGTGATGGGCTTTGCGCAGTTCTCTCTCCGAGGAGCGGAGGCGGCAGACGGGGAGTGGACTCTGGCCAGCATCGCCTGGAATCTGAAAAGAATGTACAACCTCGCCTGCCGCCAGCCGAAGCTGGCCCGTGCCACCCTCTGAAGAGGTGGGCCAGGTCGTTTCAGCGGCCAAATCACCGCCGCAGATCAGACGATTCATCGATTTCGTGCTTGGTCGTGCAAGACTTTGGATCAAACGTCAAATTTCAGAAGTGCCTGTGAGTCAAGTCCGACAGGCTGCTAGGGTGACAACACCTTGATCGGCACCGTGGTCAAGACGGTATTACCCTTGATCAAGACGTAGCGCAGTTCATACGTCCCAGGCGTGCTGGGGGCGAACAGCTTTGCCGGGTTACCTGCTCGGCTATAGGCTCGGCTTTCAAAGGACGAACCAGGCGCCCCCTTCTTGGCCACCGCAATAAAGTCCTTGGGATTGTTCGGACCGGTCCAAGTGACCTCGAGACTCGCGCCCGCGGCAATCTCACCTGGAGCCTTCAAAGTGGCACCAAGAGGCTTTACGGTCACCTGCCGACTCGCCAGAACCTTCTTCGACTGACCCATCACATAGCGGATCTCGAACACTCCCGGCGTCTTGGGCGCCTTGACGGTCAGGGGGCTACCCTTTCGGGTATGGGTGTAGTCTCCATAGTTGCCCTGCGGAGCACCCGCCTCAACCACCGTAATGTAGTCATTGTCATTGCCTGGTCCAGTCCAGGCCACCTCGATCGGAGTCTCCACCATCGCCTCCTCGCTCGCACTGAGAGTCGCGTCGACTGCCGATACACTGATACCCCTGCTGGCCAGCACCCGCTTCGACTGTCCCATCACATACCGGACCTCATAGGCTCCAGGCTCCTCGGAGGCGTTGAGCTTGAGCGGGCTGCCCTTCTTGGTATAGGCATAGCTGAGGTAGTTGCCCTGGGGGGCGCCCTCCTGGACGATGGTAATGTAGTCGGACTTGTTGTCCGGCCCTGTCCAGGTCACCTCGAAGCTCGCACCGGCCCCAACTTCACCGGGCGCATCGAGGCTGGCTTTCGCTTCGTTCACGGTAATCGGCGCAGCTACCAGGGATTCCTTGGTTTCTCCGCTAATGTAGCGGACCTCAAAAACCCCAGGAGTATCCCCGGCGGTCAGCTCGAGCGGACTCCCTTTGCTGGTGTAGGTATATTTTTGATAGGAACCCTTCGGAGCACCCTTTTCCACGATGGTGATGTAGTCCCTCTTGGCATCCGGACCGGTCCAGCTGACCTGGAATGCCGAACCCGCCCCCACCTCGGCAGGAGTTTCGAGACTGGCCTCATCCGATTCCGTCGTCACTGTCGGGAGAGACGAGCCCACCGGTTCCTCGCTGGGCTCCTGGCTACAGCTTCCTGAGAGAAACAGCGTCGTGATCAAAAGACAACCTATTCGATTCTTCATATTTTCGTCCCCTTGAAACCTTACAACCCGCTTACAACCCGGGACACAAGCCGCGACCGTTCAGACCTTCAGACGTGTACCGAATCCTCCAAGTTCCAGATCCGTACTAACCGCGGCCGCGCCGGATCATATCATTCAGGAAGCTGCGTGGGGTGTCTCTGTAAGAATTATCTCTGACATTTCCTCAGACAATCTCGGCTTTCGCTCCCGGATTTTCTATGCTTCAATACTCAGCATGGCGCGACTACAGCCTAAATCAAAGATCTATGACGTCGTCGTCATCGGCTCGGGTGCCGGCGGCGGAACGGCGGTCCACACCCTGACCAAGATGGGGGTAGAGGTCGCCTTGCTGGAAGCGGGCCCCATGGTGGATCCGTCCAAGGACTTCAAGGAGCACATGTGGCCCTACGAGGTGGACCATCGAGGGGCCGAGGAGGGAGCTCCGTACTACTTCGGCCGCCAGCAGTGGGGCTATTTTCGTGCTCCCAATGGATTCTGGCACGACGAAGGCGAACCCTACACGGTAGCTCCGGGGAGCGATTTCCACTGGTTTCGGTCCCGGATTCTGGGAGGTCGAACCAACCACTACGGCCGGATCTCCCTGCGATTTGCCGATTACGACTTCAAACCCTATTCCTTCGACGGACTGGGCGATGACTGGCCCATCACCTACGAGGAAATCGCACCCTACTACGACAAGGCTGAGTCGTTCATCGGTGTTACCGGAAGTATCGAGGGCCTCCGCACCGCCCCCGATGGAATCTTCCAGACCTGCCCGGCTCCGAAGGCGCACGAACTTCTGATCAAGCAAGCCTGCGATCGCATGGGAATCCCCTGCATTCCCAATCGTCGAGCCGTGATCACCAAGTACCACCAAGGCAGGGCGGCATGTCACTACTGCGGGCAGTGCGGTCGCGGTTGTGTTACGGCGTCCAACTACTCGTCGAGTCAGGTTCAGATCTTCCCGGCGATGAAGACCGGTAAGCTCGAGATCTTCGAGCAGGCGATGGTCCGCGAGATCCTGAGCGATGAGAACAGACGGGCGACGGCCGTGTCCTACATCGACAAACGAACCCGCAGCGAAAAGCAGATCCGCTGCCGGGCCGTGGTCCTGGCGGCCAGCGCCTGCGAGTCCGCTCGGCTTCTGTTGAACTCCAAGTCAAGCCGATTCCCGCGAGGGTTGGCCAACAACTCCGGGGTCGTCGGCCGCTATCTTACCGACAACGTGGGGCTGGGTATCAAGGGATATATTCCCAGCCTGGAAGGGATGCCCATCTACGACACCGACGGAATGGGCGGTGCCCATCTCTACATGCCCTGGTGGGAATTGGACAAGAAGAACAAGGATTTCCCCCGCGGCTATCACATCGAGATCGGCGGCGGCTACCGTATGCCCCAACTGGGGTCCTTCCAGGGGGAGATCGAGCGTCACGGGGGCTACGGAAAGAACCTGAAGTCGAAGATCCGTAAGGGATACGGCGCCTTCGTTCAATTCGCCGGTCGAGGAGAAATGCTCCCGAACCACCTGAGCTACTGTGAAATCGACCCCACAACCGTGGACCAGTGGGGCATTCCGGTGCTGCGGTTTCATTTCAAGTGGAGCGACCATGAGTGGAAACAGGCAAGGCACATGGAACGGACCTTCTCCGAAATCATTCACACCATGGGAGGTGAGGTAGTGGGTCTGACTACTCCCGGACGAGAGGGAAAAGGGATCTCGGTTCCCGGCGCCATCATCCACGAGTTGGGCACCGTGCGGATGGGCCACGATCCTCGGAACTCCGCCCTGAACCAGTACTGTCAGGCACATGAGGTCCGCAATCTTTTTGTCGCCGATGCCGGACCCTTCGTCAGTAATCCCGATAAGAACCCAACCTTGACCATTACGGCCCTGGCTTGGCGGACCTCCGAGTACCTTGCGGAAGAAATGAGGAAAGGACATGTCTGAACGACCGGGGGCTTCCAGCCAGATAAGTGATATTTCCCGGCGCGATCTGCTGCGAAACATCGCTGCCGCGGTCACCGTCGTGGGCACGGGCACCTTGGACCCCGTGGCGGCGCAGCACGTCCATGGCGAAGTAGGCAAGGAAAAGAAGGCCGACGGCGCCTACACCCCCAAGGGTTTCAACCCGCACGAGTATTCCACTTTGAGCACGCTTACCGAGATCATCATTCCGGCCGACGATCAATCCGGCGGAGCTCAGGAAGCGGGAGCTCCGGAGTTCATTGACCTACTCTCGAGCCAGAACGAAGAGCTTGCCAACATCTTCATCGGCGGCATCCTGTGGTTGGATCGGCAAATGCAAAGACGCCATTCCACGTCTTTCCTGGCCGCATCCAAGGCACAGCAGACAGAGATGCTGGATCTGCTCGCGAAGGCCACCGATGAGAAAAAGGGAATACCCGCTTACGCGCCCGCGGAGGAGTATCGCGGCTTCGAGGATTACAGGGGCAAGCGGCCATCTCCGCTGGCTGGAGGCGCGCGATTCTTCCAATGGACCCGCCGAATGACTGTCGATGCCTTCTACACCAGCCCCATAGGCATCAAGGACGTCGGTTTCAAGGGGAACGGGTACTCCACCGAATATGTGGTGCCGAAAGAGTCGATCCGGTACGCGCAGAAGAGAAGTCCCTTCGGCTCCAACTGAATCTGTTCATTCGACCTTATGGAGGTAAAGATGCATTCACGACTGGCCCTGTTGTTTTTGTCCTCGGTAATCGGGTTCTTTAGCTTGCAGCCGGTACTGGCTGGCTCTCACCACGGGGAGGGAGTGACGAGATACCTACGCTTCAAAGCAGAAGGTAGAGTGGCCTATGGGATCCTCGCCGGCGACAAGGTGAAAGAGCTGGGCGGAGATCTGTTCGGCAGCTGGTGGAAAACGGAGATCACCCACAACTTGAAGGACGTGAAGATTCTGGTTCCAAGCGTACCCTCCAAGGTCATGGCCCTGGCTGGAAACTACAAAAGCCACATCGGCGAGTCCAAGCCCCCAGCCAATCCGGAGCCTTTTCTCAAGACGCCTTCATCCCTACAGCGCCACAAAGGCAACATCGTCCAGCCAGACGACCACGAGCCCGTACACTTTGAGGCCGAGGTCGTGATTGTCATCGGGAGGCGCGCCAAGAACGTGTCGAAGGAACAGGCCCTCGACTACGTCCTCGGCATCACCAACGGCAACGACATCAGCGCCCGCCACTGGCAGCGCAACGATGTCCAGTGGTGGCGAGCCAAGGCCTCGGATACATTCAGCCCCTGTGGGCCCTACATCCTGTCTGCCTCAGACTACGCAGGTCTGAACATGACTCTCAGAGTCAACGGCGAGGTGAAGCAGCAGGCGAGCACCGACGACATGATCCACGGTATTCGAGAGACAGTGAGCTTCATCAGCCGCTACATGACGCTGGAACCCGGAGACCTCATTTTCACCGGGACGCCAGGAAAGACCACGGGGATGATGCCGGGCGACGTGGTGACCGTCGAGATCGACAAGGTTGGCGTCCTCAGCAACACGGTAGTCAAAGAGTAGGTCGTAGGACTGGAGCCTACAGAGAAACTGGCACCGAAGGCCACTAACACCGATAGCAGCATGTCACGGAAGGTTCCCTCTCCGATGATCGTCGCTAACAACCCTGACAGAGCTGTGACCGTGAGGGAGCGGGATCCGATCACGGATCGGGACATGCTTGGGTCGCTAAGACGGCCGTCCAACCGACCCCACGCCACTGGGTTCGTCGGTACCGGCATCGGAATGCCGGTACTGCTCCTTCGCAGTCACGGCTCTGTCTATGGCGACTCTTGCATGATCTTCTAGGAAATGAAGTTTCAGGTTAGTAGAGTCCCCAGTGATGCTGGCCCCGTTCGAGAAAGAAACTTCAGTCGGGGATAGGGGAGATTCGGCTGTTGTCCAGCTCTCTCCTCGGCACTGGGGTTCCTATTGCTGAACGGTCAAGTCGTTCGCGGCTCTGTAGCCTGCAGCTGTTTCCGGTACTGTTCACTGATCACTATTCAAGTTTCAGCCTAGAGGGGTTTCCGTCAAGAGTTTCTTGACGCCAGGCAGGGCCTGCGCTACCCGCTCGGCTAGACGGTCGGGGCCCAGACGGCCGATGGGGTGATCGATCACAGCGAAGGGGTAGTTGGCCAGCCCCATGTTGTCCGCCATGACCTCGGCGGTGTGAACGAACGCCCCAGTGCAAATCAGGGCGCAGGGGATTTTCCTGGACTCGAGTGTGATGGCATCGTGCATACTGCACGCGCTACAGGACCCTCAATCGCCGACCCCGACCAGGGCAAAATGACAGCGCTGGGCGATCAGGTCCACCAGGTCGGTCGGGGCGATTCGGCTGGCGTTGGGCTTGGTCAACGAAACCACCTCCAGCGGCGGACCGAAATCCTCTTCCAGACTCGAGGCAATCCGTCGCAGAATGTCCTCCGAACCGGGCTTGCTATTTCCTAGCAGACCCACAATGGGGTGATTGAGGTTGGCGGGACGCTGCGCTGTCTCCAGGGTTCGCTTCAACGGTGAAGTGGTCGGGTCGAATAGCTCAATTGTCATTGCGGTCTCCTCTTCGACTGGGAATTCGTCTCAACAGTCCAGACAAACTCCAACCCCCTTGGTCACGGCCTTGGAACCTATGCCACGCTGCGTTCCCAACCAGGGCGGAATGACGGCAGAGAACCCTCCACCCTCTCCTCCGGCACACACCAACAGAATGTCGGTCGGCTCGGGTACCAGCGACAAGGAGGCGGCTTTTCCACTTCCTGCGTGGCGCCCTGTGTGTTTCAGCTCCTCACCGGGAATCTTGCTGGCATCGAAGAGCGCTTGGCAGAATTCCTTTCGGGTCCAACCACTGCGCTGAAGAATCGCTCGGTGTTCGGGACACACGACCACAACAATTTCTGCCCCGGCGTAGTTGGTGGCTCGTGCCACCTTGGCGAACGTCTGCATCAAACCGTCCGGCTCATCGTTCGCATGATCGGCCACGTAGTGGGGGGCTTCCGCGGCAAAGACGGTGACGGCACTGGCGTCTGAGGGCACCCCCAGCCCTTCCCCCACTGTGGGCCACGACCCGGTGGGCCCCTCAGCCAGACAGTAGGAAATCTTGCCAGGATGTCCGATGGTACTCTGGTCCAGATGCCCGGGGACGCTGCCGCAGGCATTACGGATCACCAGGTTGAGCGCCCTGCCAAGCGTCAGGTTGGAACGATTACCGCTGCCCAGGGCAGAGGTACCCGAGTTGAATCTCAGTTGCTTCACTACTGGACCCTGCACGATCACCAATGGCGCAGATCCACCAGTGCTGGCAGTCGGACCAATCACGTTGAAACGCGGGTCCAGAATGGCCTCCACGGCCGCCAACACCACCGGGAACAGATCATCGGTGCATCCTGCCATAACCGCGTTGGCGGCCACATGGCTGGCGGTGATCACTCGCTCCCGCTCCACAACGCGACCGATCTCCTCATCGGGTGGGTAGCTGAATGCATCCAGCATTCGGCCGATCCGACCGGGCGTTGGAGGGACTACGGGCAGGCCGTCGGACCAACCCTGTTCATAGGCGTATTCGATGGCTTCGGCACCGTCAGATACCTGGTGTCCCGCCATTGGGTGATCTCCTCTATCGCTGCCAAACCTCTTGCAGCATAGGTGCTGAGTTACATCATCGTCAACTGGTGCTTCTCACACTAGATGAGACCCAGCTCCGTTGTCTTGACCATGATATTCTCCAATTGGTTGTCGATCGGCTCCAATCGCTTCCCGTCGGGTGTGGGTAGGGCCAAATCCGCGAGCTCGTAGAGATCGAATCCGGCAAAGCGGGGGTCGTGAAAAACGGTCTCCAGGTCGTTGAGGTACTCATCGATTCCGACGGCACGGCCAATGTAGCTATTGAGATAGATCGGCAGCTCGAGACTTCCCGCCAAACCAAAGGCTTCCGTCACGACCGCGTCCTGCAGCGCCGGACCCAACCGACTCCGCTCGGGCTTCGACTCGATTGGATCCTCCAGTCCTTCAAACCAGCTGGTCCGCAGGGTGATGGCGTCAACCAGACCCTGACTGAGCCAGGACTGCCAGTCGAAGTGAAGGTTGGCCGGGAAACCCATCATCTGTCCGTGGCAGGCATCCGAGCGAAAAGCCTCGGTGTGGACGTGGGCCTGCACGCGTTTGCCCGCCGCACGAACGCGTCTACTCGCTTCTTTGACAAACGTGGTGTAATGCTTTCCCCGAAGCTGGGCAAGCTGCTCCTGATCCGAACGCGTGACCGATGGATCCTTGCCGAATCTCTCTCGGAACTCGTCAGTTATCGGCTGATTGTAGCCATAGTTCCAGGGCTCATCGGTCAGGGAGCCGTGGGCTGAGATCCTCAGGTCCACTCCATCTACCCCTGCTTCGATCAGACGGTCGATCCATCCCAGCCATAGCTTTTGTACCTGAGGATAGGCTTCACAGGGGGTACAGGCAAGATATTCGTTCCTACCTCGGGCAAACGCTATGCAGCCACCCCGCACCTTCCACCAGGCACTCCCCTCAGAGGATGAGTTATGTGCGTCCAGCTCTACTTCATAAGGTCCGTAACCCGAGTCGAACTCCAGGCCTCCGCTGCGAAAATCCCGGGGACAGATCCACATGGCGCTGCGACTCGCTACTACGCCAGGCACAGGCGTCGGATCCGAGCCGTAGGCCTCTATCATTCCCACTGCGGTGTTCCTGAAATCACCCTGATCATCTTCGAAATCGGTGGTCACGGCGACGTATCGATCGGCCAGATCCAGACCCTCCAGGGTAAGAACCCGTACGGGCTGTCCAAGAGCCGTGATCAGGTTGCCGTAGTAGTCACGCACCTCCCGGGTCGTGGGTTCGACTCGATCGCTGAAACTGAGCGGTCCCTGGTAGAGCTGATAGCGATAGTTGTGCGGGCTGGTCCAGATCTGCAGATGATCTCGAGTGATCCTTGTAGGAGAGTCATCACGCTTATACAGACGAATCTTTCTTGTGGATTGGGAAGGAGGGTCCGGGGGTGATTCAAGTGGCCGGCGTTGAATTCGGGTCTCGGGATGACGCTCGGTGAAAGGGATCACCTGCTGAAGCGTCCCACCAATGCGGGTAATCCCGGTCGCATCAGCCTCAGGTGAACCCTCGGGATAGGTCCCGGCCAATCCCGTGTTGAATGGTTTCAGCACGCCGTAGATCTCCAGCCCATGCCTGTGAGCGTGGGGCACCGCAGCCTTGAGAGGCTCCCCTATCTCCTCGAGAGTCCGGCGTCCGTATTTCATGTAATCGAAAAGGTTCCCAGCCCAGAAGGAGAGTGGATCGATATCGCCGTAGTAGAGCCAATAGACGCGTCGGACTCCCAGAGACTTGAGCCGAGACATCATTTCATCCAATAGGGCATGCGTATAGACGCCCGCTCGCACATCGTCGGGAAAGTCCACCGTGGCTGAAAGAAGGAAAGGTTGACTTCTGTTAGGCATCGGAATTCGCAGCTTTCCGGTACTGCTCACCGCTCACTCCAACACTCCAACACAGCACCACTCCACCACTACTCACTCCACCACTGCCTACTGCCGCTAAACCGGGACTTCGTGGTACTCCAGTGCCCACTCCCGCATATATCTAACTCGGCCGGGGCGGATGTGATAGAGAATAAACTGCGGATTATCGATACTGCCCAGGAACTGACGCAGCAGAGCATTCTCGTCCCAGATCTCCTGCAAGAGAGCCGGATCAGTGACGATCTCGGCAGTGCCGGTTATTCGCAGCTGATTGTGGTCATTGTCCAGATAACATAATTCGATCCTGGGATTGGATTCGATCTCGAGGGTCTTGTGATACAAACGGAGATTCGCCACATAGACGTCGAATCCGTCGGATCGGACTGGAGAGACCGGCCTCACTCTCGGCTGGCTACCGTCCATCGTGGCCAGATAGGGAAATCGATCCGACTGGATTACAGCAAGCGCAAGGTCGATCAGCTGATTCGGATCGAGAGGTTTCGGTTGGGGCTTGGTCATCGGAGTATTCTACATTGGCGTATACTACTCTTGCTGAACTTCTCGACTGCCGCTTGCAAGGAGCAGATTCATGTACCCGGCACACCTAATCCTCGTCCTCCACACCCTGGTAGGCTTCACCTGCTGGAGCGAAGCAGACGACTCGGCTTTGATCGAGGCAGTCAAGAAAGGTGACGCGACTGCCGCACAGACCCTGCTAACCCAGGGCTCCAATGTAGAGGCAAAGGGACAGGAGGGACAGACGGCGCTGATCCTGGCCACCGACAAGAGCGACGTCGTGATGGTGCACACTCTGTTGGCCAGGGGAGCCAACGCGAACGCCAAGGACTCCGGTGGACGAACTCCTCTCAGGACAGCGGTGGGACACGCGGACATCTCCACGGTCCAGGTCCTGTTGGCTGCCGGCGCTCAGACGGAGGTCGCAGACAACGAGGATCGAACTCCCCTGTTGTTAGCGGCAGAAGAGGGTTCGGTGGCGATCGTCCAGGCCCTGATTGCTGCCGGCGCCAAGGTCAATCAGGGAGATGGCAAGGACCAGACTCCGCTGCTGAACGCGGCTGGGTTTGGAAATGTTGCCACCGTTCAAGCTCTGCTCGCGGCCGGTGCCGACGTCCATGCTCAGGATCGTGAGGGCCGCACAGCGCTATTGATGGCATCACACCGAGGCGACGTCGCCACGGTGAGGGCACTGCTTGCTGCCAAGGCCGATGTGAATGTGAGAGACCAGAGTGGACAAACTCCTCTACTCGATGCTGCCAGCACGGGTGACAGTGCTGTCACACAATCTCTGATTTCCGCCGGAGCCGATCTTCACGTCAAAGACCAGGAGGAGCGAACTCCTTTGACGATGGCAGCAGAAAAGGGGGACGTGGCCTCGGTCCAGGTCCTGCTCGCCAATGGAGCCAGGGTCGACGTGAAGGATGAAAGCGACAGAACACCCCTTCTCCGTGCGATCGACAAGGGCTATATCGCAGTGGTTCACGCTCTCCTGGCAGCCGGTGCCGATCTGAATGCCAAAGACAAGAAGGACCAGACTCCAATCATCCTGGCGACCGACAAGGGCTTCACCCCGATCGTGCAGGCCCTGCTGGCCAAAGGGGCTGATTTGAACGCCCAGGGGAAGTATGGAATGACGCCGTTGATGTTGGCAGCGCTGCTGGGCCGCTCCCTGATCTTGAACGCCATGCTGGAGAAGAAGGTCGATATAAACAAGAAGGACCACAACGGCCAAAGCGCCTTGCTGTGGGCAGCCGCCGGAGGCAACACGGACGTTGTGAAGACCCTGCTCGCCGCAGGCTCCAAGATCAACGAGCAGGCCAACAATGGAATGTCGGCATTGATGATTGCCGCGGCCCGGGACACGGCCGACACCTTGGAAGTGCTGTTGGCCGCGGGAGCCAAGACGAAGGAAAGGGCTGAGAACGGCCAGACCGCCCTGATGATGGCGGAGGAAAAAGGCCACCTCGCCAGTGCCAAGGTCCTGCGAGAGGCGGGGGTCAAGAAGTAGGCGATGATGTTTTGGCGAGCTTGGCGGTCATGGTTCTGACTCCGTCTCGGGAGCCTGTGGCTCGACCTTGATCGGAGTGATCTCCGGCGACGCCTCATCTGTCTGAACTGCCTCCAGCGCCTCGAGGAAGCGCTGCACTGATTCACCTATAATATCTATCAGCGCCGGCAGACCCTTTGTTTCAACGGCGCCCACCCGACAGCCGCTGGTCCAGGTGGTCGCAGGGATGGCGACCAACGGATTCCGAACCATCCGGACAGTCTGGTTCAGCTGGATATCGATTCCGAATACATAAAGCCCCTCGGCCTCACTCTTCACGGTGTTCACGTTGACATACAGATAGGGGGAACCCTCTTCCACCACCCAGCGTTCGGCTCCGACATAGCGGACCCCGGCCTCCCTCAAGCGGCGCCTCACTTCTTCCTCAACACCTTCGGTTGTCAGACCATCCTTCTGAGCGTCGGCTCGCAGATCCTCCACGACGACGTGAATTCCATCCAAATCTCGAAGCGACTCCCGGTCCAGGACTCCTCCTACTACCTCCTGTCCCCGGCCCCACAACGGACAAACTGCCGATAGGGCCAGAAAGAAGAGCCACCCGACTATGCATCTCTTTTGCTTCATCTCTGCCTTTCTTCAGGGTTTGGTATAGAGAAGGTCGGTCTACTCCGCACTCAGGGGACGCTCCACGATCAGGTGTTCCTGCACCGGTCGGCCCTCGATGAGGTGTTCCTGGATGATTCGCTCCAACACATCTGGGTCGCACCGACGGTACCAGGTGCCCTCCGGATAGACCACAGCGGTGGGCCCGTCCAGACAGATGCGTAGGCAATCCGCTTTGCTCCGATAGATCCCACCTTTTTCTGAGAGCCCCAATTCCTTCAAGCGACGCTTGAGATAGTTCCAGGCTTCGAGCGTTCGTTCTCGGTCGGCGCATTTGGGCTTGGCCTGATCGCAGCAGAGGAAGATGTGGCGTCTGCAGACTGGAATCCCCAGCGTTTCGGCGGTCTGGCGCAACTGGTTCATCGGGACTTCTGAAGCGTCAGTTGGCGAGGAAGATTTGGAGTCGCCCGGCGCGCCCATGGCACGAGAGTGTAGCACGACTGATAAGATGAGATCTCCATGTGGTAATATCCCCAACCAACCTGGTAAAGCAACAAGGGTCATCCGGTATGTCGACACCTTTCCAACGCTGGACTCTGGCCTTCTCACTCTGCTTCGCTCTCGGCTGCTCAGACGGTTCAAAAAAGCAAGCTGAGACCCAGCTTTTTCTGGATCGCTATAACGCCAGCTTTCAGAAACTATCCTACGCCGCTTCTCTGGCGGAGTGGGAATCCGACACCCGCATTGTCGAGGGAGATGATACCAACGCTCGCAGAACCAGAGACGCAAAGGAAGCTTTGGCGACCTTCACTGGAAGTCTCCAAAACATCGAGGCGTGTCGGGATCTGCTATCTCATAGGGACAAGCTGTCACCGGTTCAGGTGAGACAACTGGAGGCCATCCTTTATCTGGCTGCCGACAAGCCCCAGAGCGTTGCGGAGTTGGTTCGCCAGAGGATCGCGATAGAGACCGACCAGTCTGAGAAGCTCTATGGCTTCAGCTTCAAGATTGCAGACGACGAAGTGTCTACCAACCAGATCGACGAGATCCTGAGGCTGGAGACTCGACTGCCCCCGCGGCAGCAGGCCTGGGTGGCCTCCAAGGAAGTCGGCAGAGTGCTGAGGCCTGGTCTGGAGAAGCTACAACGGCTTCGCAATGAAACCGTGCGCGCACTGGACTACGACGATTTCTTTAGCTATCAGGTCTCGGAATACAAGATGAGCACCTCGGAAATGCTCGATCTGATGGGGCAGATTCTTCGAGAGATACGTCCGCTCTACCGTGAGTTGCACACCTTTGTACGCTACTCTCTGGCGGAAAAATATGACGTCCCCGTCCCCGAAATGATCCCGGCACACTGGCTGCCAAACCGTTGGGGGCAGGACTGGCAGGCGCTCACTTCGGTGGAAGGGCTAGACCTGGACGGGGCCCTTCGCGAGAAGGAACCGGAATGGTTGCTCGAGCAGGCTGAGCGCTTCTACGTGAGTCTGGGCTTCGAGCCGCTCCCGGACAGTTTCAGCGATCGTTCCTCGCTCTATCCGCTGCCTCCGGATGCCCAGTACAAGAAGAACAACCACGCTTCCGCCTGGCACCTGGATCTGGAGGAAGACGTGCGATCCCTGATGAGTGTTGAGAGCAACGCCTATTGGTATGAGACGGTGCATCATGAGCTGGGACATGTCTACTACTTCCTTTCCTACTCGAACCCGGAGGTGCCACTGCTGCTCCGTTCGGGAGCCAACCGGGCCTTCCATGAGGCGATCGGGTCTCTGATGGGACTAGCGGCCACCCAGAAACGCTTCATCGTGGAACTGGGACTCCTCCCCGACACGAATGCTGCGGATCCGATCCAGACGCTCTTGAAGGAAGCGCTGAACTACGTGGTTTTCATTCCCTGGTCGGCTGGAGTCATGACGGAGTTCGAGCACGCGCTCTACGCTCTGGAACTGCCTCCGGAGGACTGGAATACGCATTGGTGGAAACTGAAGGAGAAGCATCAGGGGATCGTGCCGCCCGGTAAAAGGAGCGACCCTCTCTGCGATCCTGCTACCAAGACCCACATCAATGACGATGCGGCTCAGTACTACGACTACGCCTTCTCTTTCATCTTGCTATTTCAGCTCCACGACTACATCGCCCGGGAGATCCTGCATCAGGACCCGGGTGACACCAACTGGTTGGGGAGAAAGGACGTGGGGCGCTACCTGGAACAGATCATGAGGGTCGGAGCCAACGTCGACTGGCCCGATTTTCTGAAAGAGGTGACGAACCAAGAGCTCTCTGCCCGACCGATGCTCGAGTATTTCGAACCGCTGATGGAGTGGTTGAAGCAACAGAATCAGAACCGGAAGCACACGCTGTCTTGATGAGCAGATTCCAGGCTACGACGAGAGGGTCTGGCAACCATCGAAAGGTCGAGGTTCGCTTCTACCGCAGCGGTCCGGGCGTGAGCCGTGACAGTGGTTATCTTTGACGGCGCTTGGTCTGCTGGCAACAATAAACTCGATCTCTTGCGCAATGGCGCTCGCTCAGGACGAGACAGAGAATCGGATCGCCCTCGGTAGTGGAACTTCTCTTCATCGAGCACCTCCTTTCTCTCCCTATCGGCCCCACAGCTTGCCTGGCTGTGCGCCGTAGGCTCGCGCTTGTTCTTCCGTCGGCATGGGAAACTGATAGGCCATGGCCGGGGCGTAGTTGGCGATCGCCACCGTGCCGCCGTCCTGGTTCAGGCCGAAAAGGCGCCGCACGTCGTTGAGAACGGTGTTCAGGCGCTTCACGCTGTACGAGTCGGCGGCTTGCAGGTCGGCCATGGCAATGGGAATCTTAGGATCCAGGGTGACGTTGCCGCGCACATCGTAATTGAAGTCGTCTTCGATCGTCTCCAGGTCGAGGATAAGGTACTTCGGGTTAAGGCCGAACTTGCCCACGAAGACGCCGGCCTCGGCAGCGCCGTCCTCAAACAGCGCAGCGTTCATGTGAAACAGGTTGTCCTTGATGGTGAGTCTGGGCATGCGGTCCTCGGGCCAGTCGTGCTGCATGGCGCCGCCCGCATTGAAAGCGAAAAGATTGCCTTCGATGGTGACTTGCGATGCGCCTCCGCGGTGATACAGTTCGAGGGCGGAGACGTTGCTCGACGTCGCGTCGGGGTTGTAGGGCCAGTTCAAGTAGAAGGTGTTGTGACGCAGGTTGATGGCCGCCACCGCCTTGCCCGCCCCCACGCTCATCGTCTTGATATTGTTGAAGAAGACGTTGTTGGTGATGTCAACGACGGTATTGGCCGAGAACGGTTGGATGTACGGGTCGAAGGCGCCGTGCGCGCCGTTCATGAAGATGTTGTCCGCGACGACCAGGTGGTCGGTCGTCAGCAAGGAAAAGGACAGGAGCGGATAAGTGCGCGACTGTCCCTTGAGGATGCTGTTCGTCTTCTGATCATAGGCGTTCGACAGAGCGGCGTCGAACAAGAGGCCGGAGATGACGACTTCTCTAAGGCGCGACTTCTTGGTGAACTTCAAGAGCGAGTCGCTGCGGCCCGAAGCGGTGACAAGTACGCTGGGCAGGGTGAAGGGTTGGCGGCCCGAGAAGTCGTCGTTGTAGCCACCGACGAGGTGCCATGTGCCGGCGGGGTTGTCGATGTGGGGGATGACCCAGGTGCCCTGCTTGGCCTTACCGGTGTAGGCGCCTTGGGCCACCAAGATTCTGACCGTATGTTCGCCGGATTGCAGCAGCTCGGCGGCGCGCGTCAGCGCACGGTGTAGCCTTCGTTCGACGAAGACGGTCGCGTCGGCGGCTTTGCCCTCGGCGAAGGCGTAGGCCGAGCTATCTTTCGGGGCCACGAGGATGGCGTAGGTATCAGCCCGTGCCGTCCCGGCAGTGACGAGGAGCAGCACCAAGCCCAACAGGGTGACGCTTCGGAGTTGATTCATCGTGCCTTCTCCGTTTCAAGTAGAGGTCATTGCACGTCAGGCTACCAAGTTTACCACCGGCCTCAAAACCGTGACGCGTTTGGCCCTGTTGGAATGTCGGCTTCAAGCGAAAGCCGCCGTTCGATTGCGATCAATTCGGACGCTGTCTGTAAGATCGGGTGCCGACCATCACAATATAGGTGTTCCCCTGCTCACCCAGATGGGAGACGACCACGCCTTGGCGCCGTCGCGCTGGAGAACCATTACATGGTAGGGAGTCGGAACATTCGGGAGTTGATCGTCCTGCAGATCCACTGTGACACTTCTACCTAGACCCAGCGGTTCTCTTTCGACTTGAACCTCAAGACGCTCACCGCCGGCTGGGAAGACGACCGGATCTTCCGACAGATCCTCCAAAGCCAGTTCGAAGCTGGTCACGGCGGTGACGAACCTGAGCACTCCCTGGTCGGCGGGATTCAAGGTCAGGACGACTCCGTCGGCATCCCCGCTTGTCACCGATTCCCACACCACTTCATCCTCGAAGACTTCTCGGATCCCCTCGGCGGGAGAGTCGAACGCATAGCCACGTGCCTGTTCTATCTTGGTTCCCTGGCACTCGACGCTGCCATCCCAACGGGCTGCACGCTTACGTCCCTTGTTGCGAGCCCCCCGCCAACTGATCCGGACCGCGTTCTTGGAGCGAGCGATGTCCGAAATCGAAGGCACGGAATCCACACATTGAAGGCCCCGTCGCAGCTCCACGCGTTCCACGTCATCCGTCCCTGCGATCTGAACCTGGAAGGTGGGAGGAGACGAGACCACCGCGTCGCCACCCATTGGGACACCCTCATCGGTTTCGACCTGGAGACCAATTCGTTGCCCGGTAGTCCCGTAGCAACGACGCTCCCAGAGGGACTCCCAGATTGCTTCCCGGGTCAGCTCACGGGCGTAGACGCACAGCAGCCCGCCGCGCACGCCGAAGGTACTACTTCCCGGATAGCTCGCTCCCGGACGCCCCTTGTGATCATCGCTCCCACAGGTAATCCCAACCCTGCAGCCCTGCTCGAAAGCCTGCTCGAGGAGCCACTCGAACTCTCCCCAGGATGAATAGATTTCGACGAGAGGCTCCAGTGCCGGATCGTGAAACCGCAGATCCGAGTAACGGCCTCCCACGTGCGGAACGACCAGAACATCCTTCCGTCCGCGCAGCCGTCGGTACAGTTCCGTCACCGGATAGCAATCGGAATCGACGTCGGAAGCGTCGCTCACAAGCCAATGACTGCAGCGGTGTAAGGGGCCATCGTCGCCAAGATAGTAGATGTTACGGTCTCCGCCGGCACTCGTCAGTCCGGACCATTCGTATCCCAGAAAGGTCACGAAGCGTTCTGGCTCATGGTAATGCCGGACTACTTTCCGAATGAGCTCCCAGGTCGCTTGCGTGATCTGGAAGCAGTTGCCCTGGTGCCCGGCAAAGTCGACGCAAGCCTGATCCCGGGCAAAGGCAAAGTATTCGTCTACTGACTTCGTGCCCACGGTTTCCTCGCTCTGACCGTGCAGGTCTCCCCAGAAGCGGCGCAAGGCAGGAGTGTTGGCGTGAACCGTGAGGCCATTGCTCAGGACCGAAAGACTTCGATCCGGATCCTCCACCTCGATCCAATGGACTCCTTCCTGCTTGGCCCGTACATCTTCAAAATGGAGGGTACCGTGATTCTCAGTTCGAAAAACGCCCTGCTCTGGCAGCCCTTCAAAGAATCCAATCCCGGCAAACCGGAACTGCCCGTTGTGTGTGGCCGCCGGATTACCCCATTGGTCCAGGGCCTTCAGAGAAACCCGGAATGGTTGCTCCTTCTCTACATCCGAGGGGAGTATCAGTTGAAGTTCGGAAGCCGGTCCGCTGACAATCTCGACAGTCCCAGCCGACTCCAGCTCGACGAAGGCTCCAGAGCCGAAACAATCGACGAGGACCTTCAACTCGAAACGCGGCTCACAGAATGTCTGGGCTCTCGTCCCCGAACTACCTATAGAGGTATCGCCCAGCCTCAGGCTGACCGTCTCCCCTTCTCCGAGATGGCCGTCGTCAACGTAGATTGTGACTGCCTTCTGCCAGGGACGTACGTGAGACTGGTCATCATATCGGGCACGGACACGAGCCTGTCCAGTCGTGCTTACGCTTAGGTAGTCCAGCCCCTCAGGGGAACTGTCCTGGGGATTCCCCCAATCACTGACGAAACGGCGCGCTACCCGAATCATGCCGCTGTCGTCGATGCCATAGCGCCCGACGTGGTAGGTAACAGTCCAACTCCCGATACTCCCTGCCTCGATCGGGTCCTGCGGGCTCAACTCTGCCCAGCCGTAGAGCCTCCGAAACTCCTGCCTTGACTGGATCGAACCATCAGCCATAGCCACCTCGCTGCTTCCTTCCCTCGGGGGTGGAGACAAGACTTCTCAGAGGTCGGACTCCGACGTTGCCGGCGCTTGGGCGTATGTTACTATAGGCCGTCAAGCTACTGACTCTAAACACCCTGTTCCCAGCCGGCCCTCGCCGAGAGGAGAAGAGAATGAGATTGTGTCGCATTGTCCCGCTATTGATTGCCTTGATCGGCCCGTCTGTATGGGCAGCAGGCTTAAAGACAGCCGATGCTCCGGAGCTGGACTACAAAGTGGTCACTGACTGGCCTCAACTACCCGAAGGGTGGAACTTCGGGCCGACCACCGGCGTGGGCGTCGATTCGAAGAACAACGTCTACGTTTACCATCGTGGACCCCATCCCATCATGTGCTTTGCAGCGGATGGGACCTTCCTTCGCTCCTGGGGCGACGGTCTCATTAGCGGTCCTCATGGGCTAGCAGTAGACCGTGAGGACAACGTCTGGGTGACCGACATCGGCGATCACACCGTAATCAAGTTCACGCCTAAAGGACGTGTCCTGATGGTGTTGGGCCAAAAGGGCACGGCGACGGAAACCGAGAAGACCTTCAACATGCCCACGCATGTGGCCTTCGGTCCCTCCGACGAGATCTACGTATCGGACGGCTACGGAAATTCTCGCATCGTCAAGTTCTCTAGCGACGGAAAGTACCTGATGGCCTGGGGTAAGAAAGGAAAGGCTGAAGGCGAATTTGATGCCCCCCACACCCTGACGATTGATGCTAAGGGTCAGGTCTACGTAGGCGATCGAGAGAATTATAGAGTCCAGATTTTCGATCCGAATGGGAAGTTCCTTTCTGAGTGGACTCACCTCGGTTCACCCTGGGGACTCTTCCTGGCTTCGGATGGCTATCTCTACATGAGCGACGGCTACAACAACAGGGTTTCAAAACTCAACCTACAGGGGCAGCTCCTGGGCACCTTCGGCAAGGAGGGGAAGGTCCCTGGTGAGCTCAATTTTGCGCACCATATCAGCCTTGGCAAGAATGGCGAGATCTATGTGGCAGAGGTGCAGAACTGGCGCGTGTCGAAGTTTATCCTGAAATAGATCACAGGCTTTTCTGCGGGATCGAAAGAGTTCCTGCACTCCGCCCGCTTGAGGGCTCTTTCCGTCGTGATCTCTAGCATTGGGCCCGGTCCTGCGTTCTCGCATCGTCTACCCACGAAATGGGAACAAGGCTTGTGGACATTGTGCTCGCTCTGGGTACTTCTGACCTTTTCGCTCGCAGCTCAGCTCGACCCGACCTCCAGCGTGGGAAAAGGAGAAAGAGCCCCAATTCCCGGGAAGGGCAGCAAGGGCCCTGACAGTGCTTCCGAAGTCGAACCTGGAGCGGGCGGCAGGGCTGACAAGAACCTGGCCGGGAAGACTCCTGCCGAACCCTCCTATCGAAACCTCCGCTACGAAGAGGACTGGTCGGTTCTCCGGGACGGCTCAGGCCATGACCTCTGGAGCCCCTTCAAGTTCATTCCGCTCAATCAGTCCGGCTCAGTCTATCTGAGCGTGGGCGGGGAGGCCCGCGCCCGGACCGAGTTCTGGTCTGACTTCGGGTTTGGGAGGGCAAGTGCCCCACCGCAGGATGGCTTTGCGTTGATGCGCCTGCGAGCGCATACGGACTGGCATCTAGGGCCGAGGCTGCGGCTATTCATTGAAGCTAAGAGTGCCTTGGCTTCAGGTAGAGAGCTGCCTGGAGGCAACCGCAACGCCGATGTCGATTCAATCGATCTGCAAAATGCGATTCTCGACTTTCAGCTTGGCGAAGCTGGCTCAGGGAACCTGACGCTCCGTGTCGGCCGCCAGGAAATGCTCTTCGGAAAGCAGCGCCTGATCAGCTCCGCCAACTGGGCCAATACCCGCCCTCGTGTGTTCGACGGAGTTCGTGGAACCTGGAGCTCTGACCTCTGGTCCCTCGACGCCTTCTGGAGCCGCCGCGTCGAGATCAAGAAATACCGCTTTAATCAACACGACCCGGATACCGATTTTTGGGGCCTCTACCTGACGGCACGGCGCCCTGCTTCTGGGACGACACTGGATCTCTATTGGCTAGGACTCGAACGGGACCGGGTCCAGCCGACGGGAATCAGTGCGGAAGAGCGTCGGCACACCATGGGCGCTCGGCTCAACGGCGGCATCCCCTTCGGGTCCCTGGACTACGATCTAGAGACCGCCTTCCAGACCGGGCATCATGGGAGTCGGGACATAGCCACCTGGATGGTAGCGAGTCAGCTTGGAAACCAGTTCGGGGGTGCGCTCAAGACCCGGGTCTATCTGGGTTTCGACTACGCCTCCGGGGACGGCGATCCAGACGATGACGAGATCAACACCTTCGATCCGCTGTTCAGAACCAACCACGCCTTCCTGGGCCAGGTCGATGCCGTCGGACGCCTGAATATCATCGATCTGAGTCAGGGAGCCGCGTTCAAAGTGAGTCCCAGGCTGGGGTTCAGAATCGAGTCCCACTTCTTCTGGCGCGCTAGTAGGCAAGACGCATTGTACAGCGCCGGGGGCACTCCGATTCGGGATCCCGAATTGTCGAGTGAGAGATGGGCAGGATCTGAAGTGGATCTGGTCACCACCTATTCGATCAATCGCCACACTAGCGCCGGCTTCGGCCTGGGACATTTTTTTCCGGGCGCCTTTCTGAAGCAGTCGGGCACGGCGGAGCGGACGGATTTCGGCTACCTCGTACTTCAATACACCTTCTAGGAACCTGCAACCTCGCCCCCGCCCTACATCACTGCATTTACGAACCAGAACACTCAACCGGACTATCCATGGATTCTCGTAGTAGAAAAATTTATAGATTGTGCAGATCAGGGTTCGTGCGACAATAACTTCGTTGGAGTTGGCACTGATCTTTACGCCAGAGTCCTATCGGTAGTGAAGAGCGAGCCGTCATTTGGGGACAAATGGTAGAAGAGCGGAAGTGGAGGCAGAATAGCCTAGAGAGTTTAAAGCTGATCTGGGTCTTGGCTCAGAAGGATCTCCGCATAGAGTTCCGAACCCGTCAGGCCTTTCTGAGCACTCTCTTTTTCGCCTTGCTGGTCTTGATCGTGTTCCAGTTCGCCTTCGATCCTGGGAGTCGTGCCACTCAGCAGGCAGCGCCGGGGATCCTCTGGGTCGCGCTTCTGTTTCCAGGAATCATACAGCTCAACCGATCGTTCCAGGCGGAGATGGAGGAGGGGACGCTCTACGGGATCATTCTCTCGCCGATCAGCCGTGGCACCTTCTTCCTGGGAAAGTTCTTGGCGAACTGGTCCTTCCTGATCACTATAGACCTGCTGATCCTGGTCTTGTTCATCGTGTCCTTCAACTTCTCCCTCAAGCTTACCCTGCTCTGGATGGTGCTACTGATTTTCCTCGCCAGTGCCGGTTTCGCTGCAGTTGGAACCTTGTTCGCCGCCATGGTCTCGAGTATTGCAACCCGAGAGGTCTTGCTCCCAATTCTATTGTTTCCCATTCTGATTCCGCTTATCCTTGCGGCTGTCAATGGAACTCAAGAGGTTCTCCTGCGGGAAGAGTTTCGCTTCTTGTCCCAGTGGATCAAGCTGCTGGTGGCTTTCGACGTCATTTTCTTGGCCGCATCCTTCCTGGTGATCGATCATGTTGTCGGAGACTAGCCTTCAAAACGCAAGGTCTGCTGAATCCCACTTGAAAGCCGTCCGCTGGCTGCTGCCGCTGCTCTACGTTCTAATGACACTTGCCCTCTACGCAGCCTTTCTGCACACGCCTGCCGAAAGGACCATGGGAGAGGTCCAACGGATCTTCTACTTCCATGTGGGAGCGGCATGGAACGCATTTCTGGCGTTCTTCGTCGTGTTTCTGGCAAGCGTCTTCTACTTGATCAAGCGACATCCGTTCTGGGATCAACTCGCCGTGGCCTCGGCAGAAGTAGGTGTGCTCTTCACAACCATCGTTCTGGTCACGGGCCCGATCTGGGCAAAGCCTGCCTGGGGAACGTGGTGGCCCTGGGGGGATCCACGGGTCATGACGACGTTGGTCCTGTGGCTGATCTACCTGGCCTACCTGATTCTCCGCAGCAGCCTTCCCGAAGGCGACAAGAAGTATCGATTCTGTGCCGTCTTCGGCATCATAGGCTTCATTGACGTTCCTATAGTCTGGATGTCGATAAGATGGTGGAGGACCATTCACCCCATAGTCATCACCTCCAGCGGCGCCAATCTAGAGCCCAGCATGAAAGAGGCGCTTTGGATGGCGGTTGCGGCCTTCTCTATCTGCTATGTGACCATGACCCTTCTGAGAACGGCGATGAGACTCCAGGCAAAAGTGTTGGATGAGATGTCGCAGAGAGCAGCGATCACCTAGGAGAACAAAGTCTTGAATGTCTACCTTTTCGCCGCATTCCTGGTGGCCTGGACGTTTCTCTTCCTCCTCCTCGTCCATTTGAGTCGACAGCAACGCCGGATTGGAAGGGATGTGAGAGTCTTCTTGGACCGGGACCAGACAATTTCTCTCATCAAATCGGAGGCCAGTCCGCGGCCGGAGTCGGACTGACGACGGTCGTAGGTCGAGGCTCCCGATGAACGCGAAAACCATGGAAGCCTGAAGGCTCCCATCTCCCGAATACTGTAGTAGAGTTTCTTGACACGTCCAGACTCGAATCTTATCTACCGAAGGACACTAAAAACGATGCGAATGATGACGACACGAATGTTCGTGGTTCGTTCGGAATTCGAAGGGAGCTGTAAATGCCAAAAATAATTGGAATTGACTTGGGCACCACGAACTCGGTTGTTGCCGTCATGGAGGGCGGCAAACCTACCGTCATCGCCAACCAGGAGGGAAGTCGAACGACTCCCTCGATAATGGCAATCACCAAGAACGACGAACGGCTGGTTGGTCAGGTGGCCAAGCGTCAGGCGATCACCAATCCCGAGAACACCGTCTATTCAATCAAACGGTTCATGGGAAGGAAGTTTGAAGAGGTGTCAGAGGAGATGAAGATGATCCCGTATGTGGTCAGCCGAACCTCTGACGGAGACGCACGCGTCCAGATCGAGGGCAAGGAGTATTCTCCTCCCGAGATCGCGGCGATGATCCTTCAGAAGCTGAAAACCGCGGCCGAAGAGTATCTGGGTGAAACGGTGGTCCAGGCAGTGATCACGGTGCCCGCCTACTTCAATGACTCTCAGCGTCAGGCGACCAAGGACGCGGGGCGAATTGCGGGCCTCGAGGTTCAACGTCTGGTCAACGAACCAACGGCAGCGGCACTCGCCTACGGTCTAGACCAAAAGAAGGACGAGGTCATCGCCGTGTTCGATTTCGGAGGGGGAACCTTCGACATCTCCATCCTGGAGGTTGGAGAAGGGGTGGTTGAGGTCAAATCCACCAACGGGGACACCCACCTCGGGGGAGACAACATCGACCAGGCGCTGATTGACTGGATCCTGACTGAGTTCAAGAAGGATCAGGGGATTGACCTGTCACAGGACAAAATGGCCCTGCAGCGCCTGAAGGAGGCGTCCGAGAAAGCCAAGACCGAACTCTCGACGACTCAAGAGACTGACATCAACCTACCTTTCATTACCGCCGATGCTAGCGGTCCGAAGCATCTGAACCTGAAGCTGACACGGTCCAAATTCGAGCAGCTCGCGGAAGATCTCCTCCAACGCACGATCGGACCCTGTAAGCAGGCGATGGAAGATGCAAACCTGAAGCCGGAAGACGTCAATGAGGTCGTTCTGGTGGGAGGCTCCACCCGCATCCCCAGAGTGCAGGAGATCGTCCAGGAGTTTTTCAAGCGAGAACCCCACCGTGGAGTCAACCCCGATGAAGTGGTAGGTGTGGGGGCGGCCGTACAGGCCGGCGTCCTGGGTGGCGACGTCAAAGACGTCCTGCTTTTGGATGTGACTCCGCTCTCCCTGGGTATCGAGACTCTGGGCCAGGTGTCGACCGTTCTGATTCCGCGAAATACGACCATCCCGACTCGAAAGAGCGAAGTCTTCTCCACTGCGGCGGACAGTCAGACATCGGTTGAGATTCACGTGCAGCAGGGTGAGCGCCCGATGGCACAGCACAACAAGTCGCTAGGGAAGTTCAACCTACAGGGCATCCCGCCGGCTCCAAGAGGAGTCCCGCAGATCGAAGTAACGTTCGACATCGATGCCAACGGGATACTCAACGTCAGCGCCAAGGACCTTGGAACGGGCACGGAACAGAAGATCACCATCACCGGATCGGGCGGACTGAAAGACGAAGAGATCCAAGACATGGTGCAGCAAGCTGAAGAGCACGGTGAAGAGGATCAGCGCAAGAAAGAGGAGATTTCAGCCCGTAACAAGGCCGACAACATGGTCTACAGCACTGAGAAGATGCTGAATGAGAACCGAGATAAGGTCGGCGAGAGCGAGGCCAAAGCGGTCGAAGAGGCCATTGCTGAAGTGAAAAAGGCGATGGAAGAAGGCGGAACCGATCGAATCAATGAGAGCGTTGATAAACTCACCCAGGCCTCCCACCGCCTCACCGAGGTGATGTATCAGCAGTCCCAGACGCAACAGCCGGAGCCGCCTGGAGCCGCCGAGCCCACTCCCGAGAGTCCCAGTGGCGAGGCGGCGAAGGACACCAAGGCAGAGGAAGAGGTAATTGATGCCGAGTATGTGGACGTCGATGACAAGAAGTGAGCCCTCGGGAGCGATCGGAGACTCATGAGATGGGCGAAATCGGATGAACCAGAAGGACTACTACAGGACCCTGGGTATCGATCGGGGTGCAACGTCATCTCAAATCAAGCGCTCATATCGCCAGCTTGCCCGCAAGCTGCATCCCGACGTAAACCCGAACGACCGATCGGCCACCGATAGATTCAAGGAGGTACAGGAAGCCTATCAGGTCCTGAGCGACCCCAAGAAGCGGCGATTCTACGACCGCCATGGTTTCTATCGAGAGGGTGCAAGCGTAGACCCTGGGGATGCTTTCCCGCAGGGAGGGGGTTTCCCTGGATTCGATGCCGGCGGCAACGGACGGGGAGCCGGACACGGCAGCATCAGCGATCTCTTTTCCGAACTCTTTTCGGCGCGCCGGTCTCAGGAGAGTCAGACCCGTCCCGAGCGGGGTCAAGATCTGGAACACCATCTCACGATCCCTTTCCTTGACGCTATCAAAGGCACAAAATCGAGCATCACGTACAGCCGCAAAATCGCTTGTCCCAGCTGCAAAGGTCGAGGTGGGAACCAGGAGGAATGGCGTCCCTGCCCCACTTGTCGAGGCAGCGGGCAAGTGCATCAGGCTCGCGGGGGCATGCGCTTCAAAGTTGGTTGTGAATCGTGTGATTCAACAGGGCGCGTTCGAATGGGCAATTGTTCCCAGTGTAGCGGAGAGTGCAGAGTTCAGGATAAGGGAACCATCACCGTTGGGATTCCAGCTGGAGTCGATTCGGGTTCCCGTGTACGCATTTCTGCGAAAGGTAATGCGGGGAGGTTCGGAGGCGCCAGCGGAGACCTCTACCTGATCGTGAACGTCGAAACGCATCCCTTTTTTCAACGTCGCGGCAGCGACATCCTGGCCCAGGTGCCGGTAACGATCACCGAAGCAGCGCTGGGAACACAAATTGAGGTACCCACCATCAATGGGAAAGCTCGACTGAAGATTCCAGCGGGAACCCAGAGCGGCCAGAAGTTTCGGCTTCGAGGAAAGGGTGCCCCTTCACCCAAGCGAAAAAAGCGAGGGGATCAATTGGTCGAGGTCGCGGTGGTACTGCCAGAGATTCACGACGAACGGTCCAAGGAGCTGCTGCGGGAATTCGCCACCCTCCATCCCGAGAATCCGAGAAGCGGCATAAGCGGATAGTGCGCTGTACACGTTCATAATCTGTGTTACGGCATACTAGTACTGGTGCCCTGACACTAGGGCTCGTGCACGAACCCTAACCCTCAGACTTTCCCTGCTCTGCACATCGCAGCCGCTCACGCAGTACTGCATACACCTTTCTTGCCAGAAGCTGGTGCCGCTTTGAATCCGGGGCTCACCCCCAGGAGCAGCGCCTTGATCTCTGCAAAACAGAATTCCAGTTCGGGCAGAAGGCGGGCCGTCTGGCTGGGATCGTAGGGGATCTGAACTCGCTCCAAGCCAATTTCAGCAAAAACCATCAGATACCGGGCCGTACTGACGTCGGGACAGGTGACCCGCTTCCGACCCAGCTTGAGCTCGAAGCCCAGGAAGGTATACATCATTCTCGGCTGACATTTGCGCCCCAGCAGGGCAACCGATCGGACCCGCTGAGCCAGCACCCGATTCCGATAAATGGCATTGATCCTTTCGATCTCTTTCTCGATGCTCCCATTGGGGTCGAAACGATCTAAGTGCAATGTCATCCGCTGCCTTTCCTGGCCCCCGCTTCTGATAGTATGTTACGCGAATGTGGATGTTTCTTGCCCCAGCGCTGGATGTTGGGAATCGGATGCAGACGCTGTGGGTCTACCTCTACGACCTGGTGGAAAGCATAGGGGGCCCAGCTCTGCTGCTGGTGGCACTGGCCGACTCCTCTTTTCTTTCCATCCCGGAAGGAAACGATATCTTGATCATCGTCCTTTCCACGGGGCAGAGCTGGGGAGTCATGACCTACTACGTCCTCATGACGATTACCGGATCTGTGATTGGCTGCAGCCTACTCTATACCGTAGGGCGGAAAGGCGGAGGATTCGTACAGAGGAGGTTGCCGCCCCATCGGTTGGAAGAGATGCGGTCCCTCTACGCCCGCTGGGGAATCTGGACGGTGATGATACCTTCGATCCTACCTCCCCCTACTCCGTTCAAGATCTTCGTGCTTTCTTCGGGAGTCTTTCAGCTACCCTTTCCCAGATTCCTGGCTCTCGTTTTCGTAGGACGGAGCATTCGCTACTTCATGTGGGGAATTCTGGGAGTCCTCTATGGGCAGGATGCCAAGCTTTTCCTTTTGAATCATGTTAAGATGGTTGGCTTGACCCTTTTTGTCCTGCTCCTGGGGATCATCGTGAGTTACTTACTACTGAGGCGGAGAACCCGGAAGAAATCACTTTCTCAGGAGGCGGCATAATGGTTGTTCGCCAACTCCTTTCACGCCTGCGTTCGCACGTCTGTCCCGTCTACCTGGTGTTGTTTCTACTTCCCCTGCCAGGGTGCGGATCTGCGGTAAAGAAACGGACCCAGATCGAAGTTCCGGTGGGTTTTCAGCAAGTCAAGGAAGCCACGCTGGAGGAGCTCATCCAAATCATCAACGGCAACTATACGCGCCTGAACAATATCTCTGTCAAGGAGATGGAAGTGGAATTCCAGGAAGGCTCGATCGAAGAGGGCTACTTCGAGCGCTATCGGCAAGCCAGGGGCTACTTGATTGCAAAGCGCCCCGATTCCATCTATATAAGCATTCAGAATCCCTTGACTCGCTCAACCGTTATCTCGATGGCAACCACCGAAGGAACCTTCGAGATCTGGGTGCCCGGCGAGAACAAGTATTTATTGGGAAGGACGAATCTGAAGCCAAACGACAAGAGGCCCCTTTACAACGTGAGGCCAGAACATCTCCTTAGCGCCCTACTCATCGAGCCGATTCCTACAGGGGACCCGACTATTCTCCACTCCTTGGAGGAAGATCTTGATTCTAGCTCCAAGTACTACATCATCAGCGTTCTGGAGGCTCCGGCGGAAGGCAACCAAGCGGCTTCGTTGAAACGCAAACTCTGGGTAGAACGCAGCCACCTTGGGCTCGTACGCCAGCGCTACTACGATGCTGGACGCATGGTGAGCACCATAAGCTACTCGAACCTGGTTCGGGTTGGGACGACCATAGTAACCTCCGCAGTCGAAGTGGAGCGCCTTAAGGAACGCTACACAATCCGGCTGCAATACAAGCAGGAAACAATTGCGGTGGACCGGCAACTGAAAGCAGGGATCTTTCAGATCCCCTTCCCCCCACGCGCTCAACGAGTGGAAGTCAAGTAGCTGCTATAGGATGGCTCAGTCCGTCCCGAGGTGGCGACGAAGGTTGTTTCGACGTTACTGTGGCGGATCCGACGACCTCTATTGTCTGAATCAATTAATTGGATCGGGTAAGCCTGGGAGCGGTTGAAGGCTGTAACCTTATCGATATAGAATAAGCGTGCGGATTTTAGGATAGGTGGTTGGATCGAGGTCGAACCTACAGCATATGAGTACGATGGTTGAAATGGGTCAGAGAAAAAACCTGGTAGTGGTCGAAGATCTGCAGATGGTATATCGGGTTGGTAAGGTCGAAGTACCCGCGCTCAGAGGGATCGACATGACCCAGAAGGAAGGCGAGTTCGTAGCGGTCATGGGCCCGAGTGGGTGCGGCAAATCGACTCTGCTGCATATCCTGGGAGGTCTGTTGAAGCCGACTTGTGGGCGTGTCTGGATCGACGGCGACGAAATCACCGGGGTTGCGGACCGAGAACGCACCGAAATACGAAAGAAGAAGATGGGCTTCGTCTTCCAGCGATTCAACCTGCTTCCCACCCTGTCGGTGCAGGGAAATATCGAGCTTGCGAGCCGTATTCATGGGAATGGCCATTATGGGGAAGATTGGACACAAGAAATTCTCGATTTCTTGGGATTGCAGGACAAGATGCATCATAAGCCATCGGAGCTTTCCGGAGGCGAGCAGCAGAGAGTGTCTGTAGCCCGGGCAATCATCAACCGACCGGCCCTTCTCCTGGCCGACGAACCCACCGGCAATCTGGATTCCGAGAACTCTGAGGTTGTTCTCAAGATCCTGCACGATCTCAACACCCGCTACAATCAAACCATCGTAATGATTACCCACAATCCGGATGCCGCAGCCACGACCGATCGAACTATCGATATGCAGGACGGGCAGATTCGTAGTCCGGTTGAAAACGTCTACTACGCGGCTAAGCCCGAACTGCAGTAAGACACTACGATGAAGTGGATCGGCGCGGTCGGCCAGGTCATTTTTTGGCGCTACAGCAGGGGCAGTTGGCAGTACGACATCCTCTGTGGTCTGATTCTGGCCTTTATTTTCTTCACCCCTGCGGACGTCTTCGATGGCTCACTCTTCTCCCAGAAGAAAGAGCCGGAGAAAATAGAAGAACGGGATCGCGACTCAGACAAGACGCAGGCCCGGACTCCTCTCACAACCTACCCGGCCGTTTCTCTCAAGAGAGGGAGCGGGTCAGCTCGCTAGTTTCCAGTCCAGAGCACTATTGATCCTCCCAAGGAGATTTGTCATCTAACCGAAAGCAATGAAAACTGTGATACGTCTTAGTGCACCTGCCTTGATCTCGAATCGCAAGCCCCATCTGCAAACGTTGCCGTATCTACGTTCCACCGTACTCAGTGTTCTCACTAGCCTCCTCATCCTGGGTGGACCCGGCGGCATTGCTCACAGCCAACCTGCTGCTAAAAACACAGGCCCGGGTCTGGAAGAGGTATTGAGCAACATGGACAAAAGGGGGCAGAGCCTCAGTTCCATGAGCTCTAACATCCTCCAGAAGAAATGGACAGATATCCTCGAAGAATTCGATGAAGGTGAGCGGGGGACGTTCCACTTCCTACTCGAAAGCCAGAAGGTCTTCCTCCGAAAAGAGATTGCCGAGCCTCAGCAGAGCATTCTGGTAATCCGCGATGGTAGGCTGGTTTTCTATCAGCCCAAGATCAAACAGGCTCAGCGTTACGATCTGGGCAATAATAAGGACAAGGCAGAATTCTTGCTGCTTGGCTTCACTTCAAACAAGGAGGCCATGAAGAAAACCTACGCCATAAAGTGGCTGGGTCAAGATCGGGTAGGGGACCGCGACACGTATGTCCTGGAACTCACTCCCAAGTCCAAGACTGTTTCCGCCCATTTCTCGCGGATAGTCCTCTGGATTGACTCGCAGCTCTGGGTGCCTATCCAGCAGAAGCTGGTCGAGCCAACCAGGGACTATCTACTCTTCCAATTCGATCAGATCAAACTGAACGACGGGATCGAGAAATCCCACTTCGATTTAAAGCTTCCCAAGGACGTCCGCGTTATCGGCAGCTGATCGAAGAAAAGTCCTCTAGGCCGAAACTTGAATAGTGAGCAGTGGTGAAGTGATCAGTGAACAACCGGAAACAGCTACAGCCAGCAGAGCCGCGAACGACTTGACTCGTTAGCAGTATGCCCCACGTTTCGAGGAGAGAGCTGGACAACAGCAGAATCTCGCAGATCCCCAACCCTTCTCTCGCGCTTCAGGCTTCCATGGCTCGGGAAGTTTCTTTCTCGAATCTGGTTATGCACTTAACTCCGGAAAAAGTCACCACCACCTAGTAAAAAAGGTGAGAGACAGGAGGTGAGTGGATGTACGAAAAGATGAATTTGTTGGAGTTTCAAGAGCGTTTTGCCACAGAAGAAGCTTGTCTGAGTTACCTGATGCAGAAACGCTGGCCGGAAGGATTTGTCTGTCCCCGTTGTGGGGGTCAAGGAGGCTACTGGTTGCAGCACCGGCGATTGATGGAGTGTCGCCAATGCCGGTATCAGGCTTCTTCCACCGCCGGGACGATTTTCCACAAGACGCGGGTGCCCCTGAGATATTGGTTTTGGACCATCTTCTTGATGAGCCGTTGCAAAGCGGGCTACTCGATGAAGGGACTGCAGAAGCTGCTGGGAATCGGAAGCTATCGGACGGTCTGGATGATGGGACATAAGATCCGACAAGCCATGGCCAAACGTAATGACTGCTACCAATTAAGTCACCTGGTGGAGCTGGATGACTCTTTCTTTGGAGGCCGACGACGAGGGAGAAATCGTCGGGGTCGCAAGCGAGGACGAGGGACCGAAGGCAAGGCCAAAGTTCTGGCCGCGGTGGAGATAACGAAAGCCGGGGGGCCGAGGTTTCTAAGTCTGGATGTGGTCGATGACATAACCAGCGACAATGTGAAGCGGGTCGCCTGGGCGAGGATCGACCCCGGAGCTCAGATCCGAAGCGACGCCTATCACGCGTTTGTCGGTTTAGCTCAAGCCGGCTACCAGCATGAACGCGTCCGGCTCGAGTGGGTGGGGATGGGTTTTGAACAGTTCCCATGGGTTCACACCCTCATTTCCAACTGCAAGACTCAGCTCCAAGGGACTCAGAAAGCGGTCAGCCTCAAGCACCTTCAACGTTACCTGGCTGAGTTTTGTTACCGTTTCAATCGTCGTTTCTGGGAATCCGAGCTCTTCGACCGTCTCCTGACAGCCTGTTCGCTCTATCCCACCGTCACCTATCCGGAGTTAAGTGCATAACCAGATTCTCGAATGAGGCCAGCGTTACTGGGGGGCCCACTAACCTGAACCTTCATTTGTAGACTGGGACAGAAAAAAGGACGTAACCCATCTATCTGGTGATAGATCAGGCGTATTTGAGGCGCTTGCCTCGAGACCTCACTCCGAAAGGGTTACCGGGCTCCTGTCTAGCCGCTTGATAGTCCTCTGCCGGATTTCTTAGCTGCTCCCCGAATCCCCCCGGGCAACCATCTGAGAGCGTGTGTAGAGAATCCGGTGAAGAACAGTCCAATTGGAGAGCACTGCGATCACCCACAAGATCGGCTCCATACTGTAGAAACAACCGATGATGAGAAGGACGACCCGCTCAGGGCGTTCCAGGAATCCCACTTTACATTGTGGAATAAGGGATTCAGCGCGGGCTCTGGTGTAACTGGTCAACACAGAGCCCATCATGGCTATGGCGACCAGCACGATGTAGGTGAGGCGTCCTTGATGGCCATAGTAGAGAATCAGCCCCAGGTAGACGATCAGGTCCGAGTAGCGGTCCATCACCGAGTCGAAGAAGGCTCCGAACGGCGTAACCGCGTTGGCAGTCCTGGCCACCATCCCATCAACCATATCGAAGAGACCCGCAACGATGAGGAGCACTCCCGCGATTCCGAAACGCCCGCGAGAGAGCACGAAAGCAGTCACGATGCTCATCACAAAACCTAGAAAGGTCAGGTGATTGGGCTTGATGCGAAAAAAGGTCAGCGCCTTGACGATACCCCGCAGAAGAACCTGGGCACCCTGTCCTATTTTCTCCGAAATCATAGGTTCCTATGAAAATTTAGCGTCTCGGGGATGCGCCGTGCCGGGAAGCACTCCGCCCCTCAATCAGCTCTTCGCCCCTCAGATCCAAGGGCTCAGAATAGTTCAAACTTGATAGTCAAGAACTTCTTCGGGTTTTGTCTGAAGTCGTAGATCAGCTTCACGATCTCGGAGGACACGCGGTTGAGACTCTGGTACAGTCGCTCGTCTTTCGCCAGAAGCCCCAAGGTCCCTTTGCCCTCCTCGACCCCCTTCATCAGACTGGTCATCTGTTCCAACGCCTTCGTGAGATCCTCGTATAGCTTTTCGTCGGTTGAGAGCTTGCCTAATGTTCCCTCTCCGGAGTCTATTCGAGCAGTAAAGCTCTCTATGTTCGCCATCAACTGGTCCATCTTCTGATAGAGCCCGGGATCCTGGATAAGCTTACCTACAGTCCCATCCGCCCCGTTTATCTTCTCCATGATGCCTTGGAGGTTTGCGGTCATCTCCTTGATGTTCTCATAGACGTCTTTCTCTCTGATCAAACTGGGAAGCGTCCCCTCCCCTTCGCTGAGCTGCACTACCAGGTTCGCAGCTCGATCGACCGTCTCCTGTGCCCCCACGACGGTCTGGTTCAAGTTCTCGAAGAAAGAGGGATCGGTCATAAACTTTCCGACGCTCCCTTGTCCTTCCCCCAGATCTTCCATGATGCCCTGCAGCTTCCTCGACAGGACCTCGAGGTTGGCAAGCACATCATTGGCTCCGGTAATAAGTTCCTGGAACCCAGGCTCAGAAGACCCTGTGATGACAACTACCTCCCGCGTTTTCTGCGAACCGAACCAACCTTCGAATACCTCCTGGTCGACGAGAGGGAGAGCCTCTGACCTCCCCAGTGAGACTTCGACGTACTTGTCACCCAGGAGCCCCACCGAGCCTAGCGAGATATTGCTGTCTCGCCGAATCCAATCCCGGTAGTCCACCTTGATGTCCATGAAGACTTCTATGTTCTGCAACCGCCTTCCGGCGTCCCGAATGTCGTCAGCGACATCCTTGAGGCCTTCTTCCTGAGTCTCAACCAGACGCCTCAGATTGTTGATCTCCCGGCGCTGAAGCCGGGTCCGAGGCGATTCCGCACCATGCTGATCAATCAGCTGCTCGTACTCAGACTCGAGAGCAACCAGCTTTTCCCGATTGGCGGGGAGATTCCGTGACAGATCCTCGGACCGTCGATTCAGCTGACCTATGACTGCCAGATTCTGCTTGTTGGATTCCGTAGGGGGAATCTCTCCCGGTTCGGAGATGCGCAAGAGACTAACGTTTCCTGCCTCAACGCCGGCGATGAGAACGATGTCTCCGGGCTTAAGACCCGAAATGTTGTTCAGATAGCTCTTGGCGATGAATGTCTCTTCCAACAGGCCGACCTGGGTGCCGATGGTAAAAATCGCCAGGCTCAAGATGGCAACAGTGATGATGACAAAAATTCCAACCTTCAGCTCCGAAAAACTGTGGCGGCTCGTTTTGTCCATAGTATTCCTCACCCCTGGGGCGTATGGATCGCGTACCTGCTTACTGAAGCTTGGCGCAGAAACTCGTCATACTGCCCTGCGCCTTCACGTCAGGAACTCCTGAACGTAGTCGTCCTGAACCGACTTCAACTCCTCATCGCTGCCTTCGCAGATAATCCGTCCATCCTTTAGCATGACGAGTCGAGTATTAACAGGGTGTCCCTCGTCCCTCTCCGACCGGAAACTGATCTCGCCGTCGGGACCTTCAAACGCCCCTTCGGTGGCAAGAATCTGCGCCGTCTTCAGATCGTGAGTGACGATGATGGAAGAAACACCTTGCAAATCCCGAAGCATGATGACCAGCTCGCAAATAGTCCGATTGGTAATCGGATCAAGACCGGCAGTCGGCTCATCGTACAGCATGATCCTGGGCTCCCCTGCCAAGGCCCGAGCGATGGCGACCCTCCGCTTCATCCCTCCCGAAAGCTCTGCAGGCATTTTGCTGATCGCATGTTCCAGCCCTACAAAACCCAAGAGGCGTCGGGCAGCGGCCTCCATCTCTTCTTCTGTTGAGCTGCCTTCCTCGCGCATTCGATAGGTCACGTTGTCCTGGACGCTTAGTGAATCAAACAGAGCGCCTTCCTGAAACACAATGCCAATACGCTTTCGGATCGGCATCAGCGCGTCCTCACCTAGCCCGGTTATTTCCTCATCTTCAACGAATATCTCTCCGGAATCCGGTTTTACCAGCCCCAACACCATTCTGAGGATCGTCGATTTCCCCGAACCGCTCCCTCCCAGGACGACCTTCGTCTCGGCCTTCCCGACTGCCATGGTGAAGTCCTCGAGCACGACGTGTCCATCGTAGGACTTGGAAACCTTCTCGAATCGTATTGCGTTAATAGCGAAGCTCCAAGATTATCTTGCTTAGAAAGAAGTCGGCAACGATCACCAAAATGGAGGCAACGACCACGGCCTGAGTTGTGTTGCGGCCCACGCCTTGCGTACCTCCCCTGGTCCCCAGACCGAAGTAGCATCCGACCATTCCGATAATAAATCCGAAAACCACGGGCTTGGTCAGCCCCTCCAGCACGTTATTGTAATCGATTGACCGCAACGCCGTACTCCAGTAAAGCGATGTGTTGAGGCGCAAGGTGTAGAAGGCAGTAATCCAACCGCCAATCAGCCCAAAGATGTCGGATACGACCGTGAGCAAGGGAACCATCGTCGTACAGGCAATCACGCGCGGGGTCACCAGTTTCTTCGTGGGATCTGTTCCCAGGGCGCGCATGGCGTCAATCTGCTCCGTCACAACCATCGAACCCAGTTCTGAGGCGATTCCGGATCCCACACGCCCCGCCATCATGAGCGCTGTCAGCACCGGCCCGAGCTCTTTGATCAGGGATAGGGAAACCAACTGTCCTGTCAAGTTAACGGCCCCGAAAGCCTTCAGTGACTTGGAAGACTGGAGAGCCAGGACTCCGCCGGTGAAGAAACCGGTGAGCATGATGATCAAAATCGAGCCGACTCCGATAATGTCCATCTGTTGAAGTGTGTCTTGCACGTAGCGGGGCTTCCGGAAGATATTGGCCACGGCCCTGGCGCACAAGAGTGTGAACCCTTGAATCTCGTAAACAGCCCGGTAGAGAACTCCCATAGGTGCTCCGTTATGAGCGGCTCTGTCCAGCGTTGAGTCCCCGGTTTAGTGTTACACTAGACCGCTTGGCAGCTTCGAGAACGCTAACTCGAAGCTCCCACAGGATGGGCATTGGGCAGCGGAAAGTCTATCAGAGACGCCGCTGCTCTCCAAGGATGCTCGGCCGCTCGGACAGGCTCGGGAGAATACAATCATGCTTCGCTTCTTGACCTCTGGGGAGTCTCACGGGAAAGGATTGCTTTCAGTCATCGAGGGATTTCCCGCTCACGTCCCAGTCGACATCGCCTTCGTCAATTCAGAGCTGAAGCGCCGGATGGGAGGTTACGGTCGAGGGGCTCGGATGAAGATCGAGAGCGACGAAATCGACATCTTCTCCGGCATCCGTCACGGCTACTCTCTGGGTTCACCAATAGCGTTCGCCATCACCAACCGAGACTGGGTGAACTGGGTGGACATCATGTCGGTGGAACCCAACCCTGAGGGAGCGGAGAAACGCAAGGTGGACCGTCCCAGACCAGGTCATGCCGATCTGGTGGGAGCCATGAAATACCAGTTCACCGATATGCGGAACGTGCTGGAGCGCTCCAGCGCCAGGGAGACTACGTCCCGGGTTGCGGTCGGCGCCTTCTGCAAGCTCCTCCTACAATCGTTGGGGATCAGGATCTATAGCCATGTAGTGGCCATAAAGGACGTCCGTATTCCTGCTGATCAGCTGGAGAAAGTCTCAATCGATCTGGTACCCCAGATCGAGTCGTCTCCAGTGCGCTGCTGCGACCCCTCGTTGGAAGTGGCGATGAAGCAAGCAGTGGATGACGCCATCGAGAATGGCGATACGATTGGAGGGACCTTCGAAGTCCGAGCCGTCGGAGTGCCCCCGGGCCTGGGCAGCCATGTCCACTGGGATCGTAAGCTCGACGGCCTGCTGGCCCAGGCTCTGATGTCAATAAACGCCATCAAGGCGGTAGAGACTGGTTTCGGTCTGGATCCGGCACCTACCGGCAGTGAGTTCCACGACGAGATCTTCTACGACCAGCAGGAGCGGCGGTTCTACAGAGAGACAAATCACGCCGGCGGGATCGAGGGAGGCACCTCCAACGGCGAAGAGATCATCGTCAGAGCTGTGGTCAAGCCAATCGCTACCTTGAAGCGCCCTCTCAGGTCAGTGAATCTAGCAACCAAAGAACCCTTCAAGGCCCAGTATGAACGATCCGACACCTGTGTCGTCCCGGCCGCCGGTGTTATTGGCGAATCCATGGTTGCGATTGTTCTGGCTCGGGCCGTACAGGAAAAGTTTGGAGGCGACTCCCTTCAGGAGGTCCAGGCCAACCTGGAGAGCTACCTGCAAACTGTCCAGCAGATGTGAGATGATTCGTCCCATCCTCAAGTACGGCGCACCCGAATTGCAGCTCAAGAGTCGGCCTGTTGAGCACTTCGACCAGGAGCTGAAAAGCCTGGCTCGGGATTTGCTGCAAACAATGTATGCAGCACCCGGGATTGGTCTCGCTGCGCCGCAGGTTGGAATCAACCTGCGGCTCACCGTGATCGACATTACGGGCGGCGAGGAAAAGGGCCACCAGATAGTCCTGGCGAACCCGAAGATCACGGAACAAGAAGGCAGTCAAAAGGGAGAAGAAGGCTGTCTCAGCATACCCGAATTCACCGCCCCGGTGGAACGTCCCCAGCAAGTTCGCGTAGAGGCCCAGGATCTGGATGGAAATCCGATCGATGTCGAAGGAAGCGACCTGCTGGCGCGTGCAATCTGTCACGAAATCGATCATCTGGACGGCATTCTCTACATCGATCGCATCTCCCGCCTCAAACGCGAAATGATCAAAAGAAAGATTCAGAAGCTGGTCCGATCCGGAGAATGGTAGATGCGGATCGTCTTCCTGGGGACACCGACGTTTGCCGTACCGTTCCTCAAGGCTCTGGTCCAGTCCAGTGGGGAGGCGTCCTATCAGGTAGTCGGCGTCGTCACCCAGCCTGACAGACCGGGCGGGAGGGGACGAAGAGCGAGGCCCAGCGCCGTCAAGGTGGAGGCAGAGAGGCTCGGTCTCCCCATACTGCAACCGGAGCGCATCCGCCGAAACCCACTGGCGCTTGACTTCCTGGCGCAGACCAGACCGACCCTGCTCATGGTCGTAGCCTTCGGCCAGCTACTCCCGGCTGAGTTCTTCAACTACCCTTCCCTGGGAGCGCTCAACATTCATACTTCGCTGTTGCCCAAGTACCGGGGGGCCGCACCGGTTGCACACACCCTGATGAACGGAGAAATCGAAACTGGCGTCACCCTGATGAAGCTGGATGAGGGTATGGACAGCGGTGACATCTTGAGCCAGCTCCGCATCCCGATTGGGGATGATGCCATCACCGGTGAGGTCGAGGGCATACTCGCCGAGAAGGGTGTGGAACTGATGCTGCGAGACGTCCCCTTGTATGCACGTGGTGCGCTTCGAGCACGGCCGCAAGACCCTGCCGACGCTACGCTCGCTCCTCGCATACAGAAGAAAGACGCCCGAATCGACTGGAATCGCAGCAGCACCTCGATTCACAACCTGATCCGCGCCCTCAATCCGAAGCCCGCTGCTTCCGCTCAGCTCCGAGACAAAGGAGTGAAGATATGGCGCAGTCAGAGAACTACCGAGAAGCCGGGTCAGACGACCACCCCTGGTGAGCTATGTGAGATCACCTCGGATTCTATCCTGGTGCAGTGCGGAGATGGGTCCCAACTCGCTCTGAAGGAGCTGCAGCTCGAGAATCGAAAACGGCTGCCGGCTCGGGACTTCGCCAACGGGCTGGCTCTAAAGGCTGGAGAACGATTCTATTGAGGGAAAGGCTTCGCTGAGCCCGAGGTTTGGAAAATGCAAGCAAGGGCCGTAGCCGTAGGGCTGCTGCTGCGCCAGTCTGATAGGAGCCGTGCTCCCCTCGACAATCTGGCCCGTGACCCCAAGTTCGCGCAACTGGACGCGAGAGATCGCCGATTCGTCACGGAGCTGGTCCTTGGGGTCCTCAGAAACCTTGGACTGCTGGACTACTACATCCAGCGGGTCAGCCACAAACCGCTACAGAAACTGGACCCAGAGATCCTTTCTATCCTGAGGACCGCGCTCTATCAGTTGAACTATCTGCGCGTGCCCGAGAGAGCTGTTGTCCACTCCGCCGTTGAGCTCTGTAGAGGATTCAAGAAATCGTCGTCGGCCCCTTTCGTAAATGCGCTGCTGCGGCGCTTTCTAGGCAATCCACCTGCCTTACCCCTGGGACAGACGCCCGAAGCGCTGGCTCTTCGCTACAGCCATCCGCGGTGGCTGACCGAACGATACCTGGAACGCTACGGAGGTACTGCGACTGAAGACCTCTTGCGAGCCAACAACGAACCTCCAGTACCCTTCCTCAGGGTCAACAGCTCAAAGATTGGTGTCCAGGAATTCTGCCAACACCTGGAACGAGAGCATATCCCTTTTCGGCTCTACCCTAGAGTTCCCAACTGCTTGATTGTCGAGTCTCCGTCTTTCCCGGAACACCCGCTCTATCTCGACGGCTACTGTTTCTTCATGGACGCAGCCAGCCAGGAGGTAGCGTATCTGGGGAACATCCAGAAGGCGAGAAGAATCGGGGACTTCTGCTCGGCTCCGGGCGGGAAACTGTTCGTCTTGAACACTCGCAAGCCACCCAATGCCACCATCTACTCCTGTGACGTGAGTCACTCCCGCCTCAGGCGAATGCTGGGACGGGCCCACCTGTACGAGCTGCCCACGCCTGAGGTGGTCACGGCAGATCTCACTCACGGCATCCCCTTCCAGACTCTCTTCGATTTCATCCTGCTGGATGTTCCCTGCTCCGGGACGGGCACACTGCGTTCGAATCCAGACATTCGTCTCCGCACCTCGGAGAACGACTTGGAGCGGTTCCACTCAAAACAGCTGTCGATCCTGAAGAACAGTTTCGAGGGCCTCCGAAAAGGAGGCGATTTGCTCTACATCACCTGCTCCACTGAGCCGGAGGAAAACGAAGACGTCATTGAAGAGTTTCTGGCAGACGAGCCTGGCGCTGCGGTGATCGAGGATTTCTACCGGAGCTTTCCGGAACAAACCGAAGTTGGAGGCTTCTTTGCCGCCCAGATTCGACGCGTTTGAAAGGCCTATGGTAGATTGGGGACTTGCGCAATGGGCAACTCCTGAACGTCCAGCAGGGGTTTATTTCGACACTGGGAGACAAACACTTCGATGCCAACTCCGCGACGGAGCGAATCCAAACGTTTGGATACGAAAGCGGGGGCGGGGGGCGAGAATGAAGGCTAAGGGGCGACGTCGAAGTTCTTTTCTGAGCATCGGCAAGCTGATCCTTTTGAGTGCAGTCCTGTTCGTCATTTTCCTCGTCAGCACGGTCGTAAGCATGCGACTCGTGGTCAGAGCCAAAGAGGTGGCCATCCCGGCTCTGGTGGGCACCGAGCTGGAAGAAGCATCGCGGCTGCTGAAAGAAGTCAATCTCAGGCTCGCGCTGACGGGTGAACGCTTTGACCCTGAGGTTCCCAAGGGAGCGATCGTATACCAATTGCCGGGAACTGGAGTACGCATCAAGGCGAATCGAGAAGTTCAGGTTCTGGTGAGCCTGGGGAAGCAGCGGGATCCGGTTCCACAGTTGGTTGGATCGACTGAGAGAGTCGCCATGCTTCGGGCACGTCAGTCAGGCTACAAACTGGGCGATATCAGCAGAATTTCGCTGCCCGAGCTGGAGTCCGAACAAGTGATAAATCAGTTTCCCGCTGCCAATACCGAGGAGATCTCGGGTGCCGAGATTGATATCCTGGTCGCACGCACTAAGCCAAAGCAATACTTCATGGTCGACCTGGCGGGACAGAGCCTGAACCGAGTGCTCATGTTCTTCGAAAAACAGGGTTTCAAGGTAGGAAAGATTCAGTACACCAGAAATGCCAAGGCTCGAAGAGGAGTTGTGATGCGTCAATTCCCAGAGCCGGGCCACATCCTGGAAGAAGACAACTCAATTCATCTGGAGGTAGCACGCTGATGGCCTGGATAGCTCCGTCGCTTCTGTCGGCAAACTTCGTCGCCCTGGGTGAAGACATCGACGCCATGGAGGCCGCCGGGGCCAAATTGCTGCACCTGGACGTCATGGACGGGAACTTCGTACCCAATCTCAGCATCGGCCCCCCGGTGATCAAAGCCATACGAAAACACACCAAACTGATCCTGGACGTTCACCTGATGATTTCCAATCCAGAGGCTCTGATCGGGACTTTTGTCGAAGCCGGTGCCGACTACTTGAGCATACATTTTGAAACCGTCAGGCATTTGGATCGTCTAATAGATCAGATCAGGGAAGGTGGGGTGCAGCCAGGGGTAGTGGTAAACCCGCACACACCGGTCAGCCTATTGGAGGAAATTCTACCCAAATGCCACCACGTGCTCATCATGTCAGTGAATCCCGGCTTCGGAGGCCAAGATTTCATTGCCAGCAGCCTGGAAAAAGTGAGAAAATTACGGTCTTTGATCGAGGAACGTGGCCTCGAGGTGAAAATCGAGATCGATGGAGGCATGGGACTCAAAAACACGAACGAAGCTGTGCGCTCGGGCGTGGATATCATCGTCGCCGGATCGGCGATCTTCGGCAGTCCCTCTCCTGTCGAGACCTTTCGTCAAATGCAGGAAATTGCGGATCGGGCTGTGAAGACGCGTTAAACTCTAGATTGTGGCAGAGACCATGCGATTGATTAGTAGATTACTCCTGGCACTGGTGGCAGCCAGCCTTCTTGCTGGATGCGGACAGAAGAGCGCCGGACTGCAGGAGGGGGCAGTCGCTCCCGACAAGATTCTCTTCGAGAACGGGATGAAATTCTTCGAGAAGAATCAGTACATCAAGTCCCGCCTTTCCTTCCAGACCTTGATCAATACCTACCCCGACAGCGAGTACACCCCTGTTTCCTTCCTCACCATTGCGGACTCGTACTACGAGGAAGCGGGGAAGGACAATCTGCTGCAGTCAGAAGCCCAGTACAAGGACTTCATCATCTTCTATCCCATGCACGAAATGGCGGATGACGCACAGATGAAGATCGCTGCGATCAACGTCAGGTTGATGAAGCCTCACGATCGAGACCCCACCTACGCTCAGAAGGCCGAAGCGGAATTGAAGAAGTTCCTCATCGATTTCCCAGACAGTGAATTGGCTCCTACGGCCAGGGAATTCCTGAGAGAGGTGCAGGAAACCCTGGCGAGCGGAATTCACCAAATCGCGAAGTTCTATTTCCATCGCAAGGGTTTTCTGGCTTCGGAGAGTCGATACAAGGAGATTCTAGAAAAGTACTCCGACTTCAGTGGCTTGGACGAGAGCCTGTTTCAACTAGGAGAATCGCTCGAAAAGCAGGGGCGAATCGAGGAGGCTTCAGTCTACTACAGCCGGGTCGCTGGGGAGTTTCCCTTCAGCGATTACTTTGACGACGCCAAGGAAAGGTTGGTCCTGCTTGAAAGGCCGGTCCCTGTAGTGGACCAGGCTAAAGCAGCCAAGAACGAGGGCAATCGCCGCGAAGAGGAGGGGTTTTCGATATTGGCTCCGGTGCGCAGTGTCGTCGGGGTCTTTACCGCAGGTGAAGATCCCTACGAGGTCGCTCGCAGGCGGGCGGAAAAGCGCAGGCTCGAAGAGCTGGGTGGGAACGGCGAACCGACCAAGGCTGCGGAGCCGAAGTGACCCCTTCAGCATGCACCACCTGGTTCTAGCAGACGACAGCAGCACCACACAAACTCTAGTCCGCCTTTCCTTTGTCGAAGAACCTGCTATCCGGATCCACACCTTTAACGACGCCAACGCGGCACTCGAACACGTCCAGAACCATCCGACCGATGTCCTCCTGGCGAAGCTCTCGCTTCCCCAGTTGGACGGCTACGAGCTGTGTCGAAGGGTCAAAGAAGATCCGAAAACCTCACACGTTCGGGTCCTTTTATTGGGCCGAGCCCACGAGGCATTCGATGAAAACAGGGCGCAACAGGTTGGCAGCGATGGCTACCTGATCAAACCCTTCGAGACTTCTGAGTTGGTGGATCGGATCCAGACCCTCCTGACCTCGGCCGAAACGGAGCCGGAGGAAACAGCAGCAGCGACGGATGCCCCGACTCCCAAGCCTGAATCAAGGCAGGCCTCCGAGGCCCTCCCCGAGCCTTCTCCGTCCTCCGGATCAGCTGTCCCGCTCCTGACCTTGAATCCTTCCCAGTGTCGTCCTGGTTGGAACCTCCTCGCCCGAGACGTCAGAAAGGCCAGGCCACAGAAAACCCTGCTTTCGTCCCCCACGACGGGATCGGCTTCCAAACCCGAGGTCGAAGTGGAACGATTGATCCAGGACGTCATGGACCGACTTCCGCAAGAACTACGCCGCATCCTGCCTGGAATCATCCAGGAGGCTCTTTCCTCCCCGGCCCCGCCCCCTTCCACAAGTTGAGTTGTGATAGGCTGAGGCCATCCGACCTTCCAAAACTGTAAGTTGACAGGACATCGAAATGTCGCATTCCAACCCGAAACCCGCTCCCGAAGCCTCATTCCTGGTCAAAACCCTCCTCTTGCTGGGCCTGGCATCCACTTCGTTGTGGGGGGAACAGATCGTCTATCCCCAAGCAGCCGTTGGCCCTCTTGGCCCCGATACGTTCGTGATCGACCTGAGCATCGGTAACCTCAGTCGCGAGGAGACCGTCGAAGTTCGCATCCGACTGTTGAATGCACAAACCCTGACAGGGATGAACGGGATCAGGTTTGAGGATGACTCGGGAAGTCAGTCGGTACAAGCTGACGGGGCTCAAACGGTGACACTGACACCGCTCGAATCCGTCCGTTATCAGATCAGCAGCGAGACACTTCAGATCGGAGTCCTAGTCGTCGATACTCCGGATCAATCTGACTTTGAGGATTTCTCAACCTCCTTCTTCTACAAACTGGTGGACAGCCAGGGGACGATCAGCGATCTGATTGCAGTGCTCGGAGTCAAGGAAGCTTCCTCTGCCTTTCAGGGACTGATTGCCACTCAAGGGACCTTCAATGTGGGGATAGCCCTGGTGCCGGCACGCAATCTGGACAACCCTTCCGCTGCTGCGACTGTGGATCTCATTGCCACCTTGCCCGATGGCTCCGAGCGCCGGGGACAGGTCGTTCTCGGAGGTGCTGAAGCCCACCAGAAGGCTTTCTTTCCCAACCAGAGCATTTCCGGACTTCCTCAAGACATCCCGGTAGCCCAGCTGAGGATAGAAGCCGACGAACGTCTCTTTGCCGCTGTTCTGGCGGTTGTCTCTCCTCCCGATTCGGTGAACGTTCAAATAGGATCAGGCCCACTGGGTGTCCTCAATCTGGTTCCAACCGGAGGCTTCCAGCTGGATACGCAGAACCGGCAGGCGGTGATAAACCTCCACAATGCTGTGAAACAGGCCTCGATGGGGGTCGCTCCGAGATGGACCGGGAATTACAATCAGTGCCAGGCGGGATCGGTAACGGGCCCCTACCGAGATGCCGTGCTCCGTCTGATCAATTTTGCACGCGCCCTGGCAGGCGTCCCCGCCGATGTGACACTGGACCCGGATTTCAACCGCGATGCTCAGGCGTCGGCACTGATATCCGGGGCACAGGGGGCTCTCAGCCATACCCCGGATAACTCTTTCGCGTGCTTTTCCACGGAGGGCGCCGACGGGTCACTTCGCTCCAACATCTCCCTCCATCTGGACGTGGATCCAACCGTTGTCGTAGATGTCTACATGCGAGACACAGGGGCACCCAATACGAGCGTCGGGCACCGTCGCTGGCTGCTTCAACCGGGGCAGCAGAACATGGGTGTCGGCGTTACCTTCGACCCCGGTCGAAGCCCCTTCCCTGGGGCGAGTGCCATCTACGTCGTAGGACAACGCACTTCTTTGAGGAGACAGGTCGCCTGGCCACCCGCCGGCTTCGTGCCCTCCGACCTCGTCTACGAGCGTTGGTCCTTCTCTTTTCCCGAAGCTGATTTCAGTGCTGCCACGGTAACCATGACTTCGGGAGGATTGCCCTTGACTCTCGACATAATTGACTCCGGAGCCGGGGACCAGACCTCGACCGGGCGAGCTCCCTTCATCGTGTGGGAGCCCAATCTCGTTCAGACTCCTACCGACGGCACCCAGTTCACGATATCGATTGAATTCTCAGTGAACGGCCAGCCCACCCAGGTCAGCTATGACGTCACCATCATTGCCCCCTGACTCTGATGGCGATTGGTAGTCGCAACCCTGGTTTTCAAGCCCACCCTCTTCAGAAGGTCAATCCACCGAAGGCCCAGACGAAGACGTCTGGAGCGTTCCCGAAAATAGTTCCGTGTCCCTGGAAGTCATGAAACTGCGAAGCATCCTTGAAGCTGGTGCCGTTGTCGCTGCTATAGGAGGCGACAACCTGGTTGGTCGTGTCATCGATAAACAGTTTGACTGAGACCAGGCCGGCTCGAGACTCCGTCATGACGTCCACTGCCAGTGTCCCGGCACCATCCAGGACCAGGACCCAGGTATCCGCCGGTCCCAACAAGACACACAGCCAAACCACCTCACCGTCCGGGTCTCCTACACCAATTCCGTACAGCTGTCCCAGATCAAGCGATTCGATCCGGAACGAAGCGGTGATTTCCGAGTTTCCGCCTCCGTCACTCAGCGGATGCTGCAGCACCACAGCATCCCACGCCAGTTCCGGACTGAGAAGGGCCCCGTCTGTGTCTCGAAATCGCAAGAAGCCAGCAGATTCCTCCAGCGGTGAAACCTGGGTAAAAAAAGAAGTGGGCAGAGTATCCAGTGCCCCATCGTCGAAGTCGTCAAGAAAGTCTGCCACGGCGTCCGGACTTCCCTGAGCCAGGATATTGCCGTCCACAGACAGCCAGTCCAGCGCGATATCGAAGCCTTCTTCTGGTCGGGATGGTGTTTGACTGACGTCGAAGGTCAGTCCCCGGACCCGTAACGACGCAGCACGATTCAGCGCAGCAATGCAGTTCGGGTCTCCGTCCTGCGCGACACAGGGTGCCACCTGGCCGGAAAGTGCCACACCATATCGGTTCCAGCATTCCTGCTCGGTAATGCCCTGTTCGGGACAGGTCTTCAGGGGGTTGTTGAGATAGGCATCACGCTGCGGCGGGAGTACGATTTCGTTCGGTCCCTGCTCCGTGAAGAAGACTTCGAAATCCTTACCCGGCTCTTGATCGTAGTCTTGAACGTAGACTCTTTGCAGCGCCATCGGATTCGAAGACTTGTGGATCGCAGGATAAGTAACGATGTGATTCGGCGCCGGCTGCCGCAAATCAAGGGCAGGGTCGGGCAGCAGTGCCTCGAAATCGACGCCGCGCAGGAAATATTCCTGTCCCTTGGAGTACGTCGGAAGCGGAATCAGGATATTGATGTGGTTCTGTAGAACCCCCCGCTCGATGACTCCGACCTTCAGCCCGTCGGTACCATCGTTCAAGTTGGGAGAGAGTTGGATCCCGCAGTTAAAATCTGACACCTCGAAGTTGCGCACCACGAGCCGTCCATTCTCATAGGAGACGTTGTTGAAAAAGAAGCCGGAATTGATGCGCGAGCCTCCCATATTCTGGTTGGAAACCGCCTCATCGTTGAGCATCACGAAGCCATCGAAGGTGGTCCCTGCATTATGATAACCGTAGACTCCCCGACGATTGATGTGAGACATCCTGTAGTCGCTGAACACACCCTCTGACTTGTACCAGCCGACACTGCAGCAACCGGCATACCAGGAAGCGTAGATACCAAGGCTGCTGGCGTGCACTTCGTTGTCCCTCGACTCCAAGAGAGCGATTGCCTCTCCCTTCGGGAGCTGAAAGTAGCTTCCCTCCTCGACCAACAGGGATCCTCTGAAGCTGGGGAAACGCAGAGAACGGGGATTCAGGTAGTATCCATTGTAGACATAGCCCGCGAAGTCCTGGTTCCAGGCTGCGTTGTGGCGAACAACATTGTAGGGACCGCGAAACCAGAAGGCGGAATGGTCAAAGCCGCTGTCCTTGCCGTTGTCGCGGATTCCGCCTCGGGTGAAATCTCGATCGGCAGTCCGATTCTCTCCCGCACGGATTCCGACGACGACGTTGTGCTCAAAGACATTCTCGGTTTCGTTTCCCTGCTCGGTGACGATTGCCGACCCCTTCACATCGTAGACCACGTTGTGCCGGATACTCCCGAAATGGGTGTCGTGAATGGCGATTCCCCATTTTTCTCCTCCATCGAAGAAGTTCCCCACGATTTCGAATTGAAATCCGGTGTTCGTAGGGTTCACGGGTCCAAACACGTGGTGCATATGAAGCGAGTAGCGACCAATCTGGTTAGTCCCGATGTGACTCAGGTTACCGTTCTGGTCGCTAATCCTACTGTCGAGTGGCGCGGTCGTGGTACGACCCAGGGCCTTCAGATGCGCATACCGGACATCGACGTCGGCCTGATGAAAGCTCATCATATGACCGCGAAGCAGAACTTCACTTGATTCAGAGCGAATAGCCACATTTCGGGAGAGGTGAATCAGGTGCGCAAGCATTTCCCGACTGATTTCATTGAACCGATTTCGGGGACCCAGATGGTCGAATCGAAGCGGCGCCTCGAGGGTTACTACGGTGCCATCTATCTCCGCGAGGATCATCTCCTCGGCATGGCTTAGAGTCGAGAATCGCTTGCGAAATGGGATCTGGCGCGTGTCTGGAAGCAGCAGCCGATCCCCGGAACGCCAGGAACTCGGCGCTTCAACCAGCTTCAGGGTAAGGTCCCCGGCCTTCGCCTCCTGGGCCAGCCGAATGAAGCTTCGGTCGATGCCATGCCCGTGGATTTCCAACTTCCCAAAGACCAACAACCCCCTGCCATATTGTCCAGAATCGATTCCTGGTGCCGCAATGGTCCCGATCTTGAGCGGAGTATCGGTAAAGACGATCTCGGCAGAAACATCGGCCGAGATCGGGTCTTGCAAGTCGCCGATCCGCAAGCTCCCGCTGGGCATCACCAGGATTCCATCTTCGAGCCAGAGCGCAGTATCGATGTCGTTTCGAAACTCCAAGACTCCGTGAACCTCGACACACTGGATTACAGCGGCCGAATGGCGATCATACGTCACGCTGGTTCCACCGATGATCTGTACCTTTGCCCCTGCGGCCGGAACTACTGAACTCGACCACACACTGGGATCGGACCAGGCACCACCCTTGATGTTGCGGACGATCCCGGTCGCATTTGGTTCATTGCAAAATCGGGGCACCTTGTCGTGACCGGTGCTGATAGCCACATCGGTAATTGTCAACCCTGGATCGTCGTGAATTTGAGCTTGCGCAGTGGATATCGGGATCAGAAGAATGCAAAGCAGAATAGGTGTCAAACCCTTCATGAATCGGTATCTCCGATGGATAAAGCGGAAGCGACCCTCCGGATCACAGGGATCTATAGCCCCAACATCGGTGTGGTCCAAGTCGAGGTGGAGGGCAGCCCACAATGCCGTTTTGCAGGAAACGAGATTCAGGACGAGGATCCTCCGAAGGCCCAAATGTTGGTACTGGGACCCGCTGAGAAGAGCGTCCCATAGCGCTGGAATATCTGAAACTGGGATGCATCCTTGAAGCTGGCGCCGCCATCGAGACTGTAGGCAGGGATCGCCTGATCTGAATCATCGTCGATAAACATCTTCAGCAGAATAGATCCTGCTTGAGGCAGGGCCACCGGATCGGCTGCAAGCAGCCCCTCGGGACCTGTTACAAACACCCAGGGACCATCTCTCAGACCAACCACGAAAAACCAAACGGCCTCGCTGTCAGCGGTCCAGACACCAACCCCATAGAAACGGAGCAGAGCTGGATCATCGCCACGGAAGGATGCCTTGATCTCAGCATCGCCTCCTCCGTCCGTGAGGTGGTTTCCCAGGATTGCGATGTCCAGATTCAGGTTCGAGTTCGAACGTGAACCGTCTGTATCCCGGAAGCGCAAGAACCCGCCCGACTCCGCCAGGGGAGAAGCCGCCACGAGGGAGGCAGTCGGAGGGGTGACCAAGGAGCCGTCGTCAAAATGATCCAGAAAGTCCGGGACCCCGTCCGGGTTTGCTCGACCCAGGATGTTGCCGTCGACAGACAAAGAGTCCAGGGCGAAGTCGAAGAGTGCCGCTCCGCTGACCGAAAACGCGCGCCGCACCACATTCTCGTTGCCCTGGACGTCGTTGACCTTCACGGTTACCAGCCCGTTCGTGAGATCAGTGATCGGCTGATCTAGAACCAAACTCCAGATATGGTCGCCACTCTCAGAAAAATCGGAGCCAAGCTCTGAGCCGGGAGCCCGACCGTTTACCGGAAAATCGGCAACTACCGAGAGAGAGTTTCGGTCCAATCCCGAATAGGAATCGAACATACCCACTCGAATCTGGTCGATCGCCTGGGAATTCAAACCCGCTCGAGGCGACGAGACCGTGAGCGTCGGCTTCAGATCGTCGACAAACCAACCCAGGTCGCCTTGTAGAACGGGACTTTGGGTGCTGATGGGGCAGCCGAGGTCGACCCACCGGGCAAACATCATCTTCTCGTCTTCACTCAGAGGGGGCACATTCGAGCCGGGGAGAGGCATTATGGTCCCGGTAAAGTCGATGTCTGCATTATTCGGGTTGGCTCCGCCGGGTAGGGTGCCGGGATCCCCTGGAACGCTCTCGGTAGGATGATCCTGATTCGTCCAGCCGTCCAGACGGCGGCCAAAGATCTTCCAGATTAGCAGACTTCGTCGTGATTGGAACTTTCGAATGTAGCGTGAGGCGTTGGTTTGGCGCCAACTTCCGTTGGAGATCACAGGCGGAATTCCGTATTGGGCACCAGAATCGTTGGCTAGACGGTTGTAGGTATTCTCGTACCCACCCACCTCTTGCTCGTCGTCAAGCACCAATCCGGCTTCCGAAGGGCCGTTCTGAGAATGGCAAGCAACGCAGGATCGCTGAAGGATGGGTTTAATGTCCCGGTAATACTCAACATCTAGGGCTCGCTGTTGCAGCTCCTGGACGATCGTCTGCCCGCCGCCATCCTTGGTCAGGATCGGTGTCGTAGCTCCGACGTCTCTAATCTGGTAGGTAGGGCTGGCGGCAGCTGTCTGGCTGAAGTCGGTCCCAACCTGGGCGTGGGCGTGGCATCCACCACAGTCGTTGCGAACTTCACCAGGACGGACCTGATGCCAGGTCTGGGAGGAATTCAGGACCAGGCCATCCTTGTCCAGGGTTTGAAAAGTAAAAGGAACATCGGCCGGGATCCTCAAGAGAACACTGGTATCTGGATTTCCGTCGGGATCGATCACGGGATTCCCTTCGGAATCGTACTTGCGCAAGGGGATCTCTCCCAGGATCCGCAAGCGCTCGGCATCGGCATGGTTTCGGAATCCGGTGATTCCGCCGTTGCCAATCCCTGGGCCATAGCTTCGGTGTGCAACCCCTTCTGTAGCCACGATACGGACTGCGTAGATATCGGAATCCTGGTAGAGACCGGCTTCGGCTCCTTGGGTGCCCCAATTGGTGCTGGCTCCGTTCTGGGACGTATTGAAAGGGTCGAGTCCATCGAAGGAGGAAGATCCCTGGGCCGGCGCCGAATTCCTTTTGTAGAAGCTGGATGTCCCGACCAGACCGAAAGGGGTACCCCGCTCCAGAAGCGGATGGATTCCTCCGTCATTGGGCAAGAAGGGAATACTGGCTGGCTCCTCTATGCCATAGATATCCGAGTATGTAACCAGGGGACGAGGTTGCATTTCATTGAAGTCGGGATCGTTCTTCACGAGAATCAGCTGAGAATGATCGTCAATCGGCTGCCCGTTTCTCAGCAGGTAGATTCCTCCGTCGTAACGAGGCCTGTTGGTGGGTCGGTTCAGGTCATTGGCAGGTCCGGGACTCCAGACCAAAAGCACATCGTTGTTGGGCGCCGAAGACGGATGCGTCACTTTGCCCGCCCACGATCCGTCCAGTGCTCGGGAAGAAGCGTTGTCCTCGCCGTGAGTGAATCCAGTCAGTGCGTGCAGCCCGGGAGGAGAAAAGGGATACTTCTTGTAGCGAGGCTGGAGATGACTTGGATGGCTCGGGTTGAAGAACCAGATCCCCCGCCGTACGCTGGGGTTAGAGGGGTGTGAAGAATCGGGATCGCCAAACGGCGGCTGCCCTGCCGGGGGACTCGGATCGAAGGAGAGCAAGGTCCCGAAGCCGTTGTTGTTTAAATTGTAATACTCCACAACAGCCAAGCCCCCATCCGAGAGCTGGGTTTGAAAGTGCATGGCGGCCGCATTGGAGAAGGCACTCATCAGCGGTTCCCAGTGGCGGCCATCGGGCCAGATCGACCATAGGACCCACAGGCGCCTGTCGCGCAGACCCTGCGCCTCATAGCTGGAGAACATAACCCGACCATCCATCAGCACGGTCGGGTGCAAGGCGCTGCCGATGTTCAGATGGCCAATCTTCTCCACGTTTTGGCCGGTCTGGTCCATGATATAGAGTCTCAGATTGGGAAAAGTGAAGCTCTTGTTGGGCAGGTATCCATCGCGGCTGGAGCTGAACATCAACTTGCCATCGGGAAGGGGACAGGGCCCCAGATTGAAGATACCGTAGCCCAGGTAGTAGGTTCCTGGGGGGCTGGCTTGCAGATGGTCTTGCGACCAATTCGACGCACCCGATGGGGGGGTCCACTGTTGCTGGGTCAGGCGCACGACCGTGCGAGTATCGAGGTTGATCTTGTAAATGTCGGCACCGCCCCTGGGGGCGTCGCGTCGCTGATAGTTGAGAGCGGGTTGCCGCAGATCCGGGAAATAGGAAAAAAATACCCACTCGCCATCGAACGAGACGGCCGGATCTACAACCGCTCCATCGGCAGCATCGAAAAGCACTTCTTCGCTACCGTTCGGGTGGAGCAGAATCAGGTCGGCGCCCGGCTCCATTCGGATCGGATCGAAGACTTCAGGCCACTGAGTGTTGGTCTCATCCCCCAGCCGAGGAGCCTTCACGTACACTATGTCATAAGGAACCGGTCCCTGCGCCACCAGAATCGGGCCGCAGACCAGCAGCCACGGTAGGCAATGACTCAGTACCGCTGTTACGTTTCTCAGCATCAGATCGCTTCAAGAGAAGTGAATGGATCTATGATTCTTCCGACCAATGCCCGAGCGCGCTTGGAAGGAGTCAGTCCGGCTTTCCCCCGGCCGAGCCTGCCATCCATTCCTTGCGATTTGGGCCATTATATAGAAATCAGATTTGGGCGATTATATAGAAATCATCGGAAGTGCCTCGTGACCAGGATCACGCTTCAACAAGGAAAAGAGGGTTATTCTCACACGTAAAGGCGCCGCTCGGGGAGGGAAAGACAGACACAAGGATATTTGATGGCGACCGAAATCAACTGATCTGAACCACCCTCCCGGTGCGAGATGCCTTGTAGACTGCCGCCACCACGCGCTGGGCTTCGAGACCATCTTCAATCGTGATGGCGGGCTCTCTGCCTTCGGCCAGCGCTGCCGCGAACTCCTTCAGGACCTTCACGTGAGTGCTTTCTTCGAAGTGGTAACTCTTCTCTCCCTCGCCGGTCTCGACCCTCAGATGGCCTCGAGAGAACTTGTCGTGCAAGGGGTAGGATTGGATGACTCCCTCGGTCCCCAGTATCTCGATCATGGAATTCCGGTTCTCGTCCGGGTCCCCGGTACTCCAGTGAGCTGTGGCGACCGCTTGGATCCCGTTGGCAAATCGCAACAACGAGCTGGCCGTGTCCTCGACCGCATAGCCCTCGACCAAGGTGTCAACAAAGGCGGACACCGCCACGACCTTGCCGAAGAGAAAACGAAGCAGGTCTACGCCATGGCTCCCCAGATCCATAAAGGGTCCTCCTCCGGACCGAGCGGGATCCTGTGACCAGGCGTCCGGATTCGCCGGTGAGCGACCGGAAAAATTCCAGCGCACTGCGCTGACCTGACCAATGTCCCCCCGCTGGAGGATCTCCTTTATCTTCTGGTGGCGGGCATTGAATCGCTGGTAGTAGCAGGTCATAGCCGTGATGCCGGCTGTACGGCAGGCCTCCAGCATGACCTCCGCTTCCTTTACGTTCAAAGCCAGCGGTTTTTCACACAGTATATGTTTGCCCCGGGCAACGGCGGCCAACGTATTGGGACAGTGCTGATCCACAGGAGTGGCAATGTAGACGGCATCCACCTCAGGATCATGCAGCAGAGCCTCCACATCATCGTAGGCCCGACGAGCCCCATGTTCCTGAGCGAACTCCTGGGCGCCCTTCAAACTGCGCCGCATCACCGCGACCAGTTCGCTGTGCTCCGATTCTCGCATCGCCGGAGCCATGACTCGGTGCGCAATGTCCCCGGCACCAATGATCCCCCAGCGAACGCTTGGCATGTACTCCATCATCGCAATCTCCAGGTTCAGTTGGACGCAGTGGAGGCCTGCAGGCTCGCGTCTCCAGGATCGCTGCCAATCGTCCACCTGTCGGTTCCAGAGGAAGTGCCCAAGATCAGCTTCCAGCCTCCGCCATCTTGTCGACTGCCCTCAACTTGCTGCACTGTCGGATCTTCGCCCCTCTGCCAAAAGCTAAAGATGGGGGATTATATACGATAGTTCCAGGCTAGGTTCTGAAATAGTATTGGCTTAAGGCTTTGTGAAGAATCTGCCACCGCAGGTATTCCTTCTGGTCGTCTGGAATCCGGTAACGGCATTCGCCCTCGGAATTGATTGAAACCCGAGCTTCAAAGATCGGGGCTTCTTTGCGCGTATCCAGCACCACGATCTTTCGGTCGTTTTTGTCTAGCCGAAACTCCACTGCCTCTCCTTTAAAGGGCGGGTTCTTCCAGCCAACGCGGAAGCTCTTTCCGTTATCGTTCTGGAAGGTGTATACACCTTCTTTGTCGTGCCCGGACTTCTGCATGGTCTGGGTATTTGCCCTTGCCGCCATCTCCAGCTTGGCGAACTCATACTCAATCGAGCATTCCAGGCCTTCTTTTACCCAATCGAAGTCGTGTGTTTGCGGATTGGATCCCAGGGCGTCCTGTTCGGAAAGTTCTTTCACGCGGATAGATTACGAGAAATCTGGGCTTTTTCCCACTTAGGGGTTGACAGGTTTGGAACTCTCCTGTAAAATTATCTTGTAAGTAAGGATAAACGCTATGGCTAACAAGGCACCAGGAAAACATTTCAGAGAGGGTCTTTCAACCCGCAAGTTCTTCAAGATGTTCCCAGATGACAAAGCGGCTGAACAGTGGTTCACCAAAGAGAGATGGCCCAATGGAGTCTGCTGCCCCTATTGCGGATCGCTGAGTGTGAACACGAAATCGAATCACAAGTCCATGCCCTACCGCTGCAAGGAGACGGGGTGCCGAAAGTGGTTCAGCGTCAAGACGGGAACCCCCATGCAGTCCTCCAAGATTGGGTACTATGATTGGCTCTATGCCATGTACTGCATCGCCACGAACCTCAAGGGTGTATCGAGCATGAAGCTCCACAGGGAGTTGGAAATCACCCAGAAGTCCTCCTGGTTCATGTTGCATCGGATTCGTCACGTTTGGAACACCGGACCCAAAGAGTCGTTTCAGGGTCCGGTAGAGGCCGATGAGACATACTTTGGTGGCAAACGGCGCAATATGCCCAAGGCCAAACGCGCCCAGCTAGAAGGCCGTGGGCCTGTCGGGAAGACCGCCGTTGTCGGCGTGAAGGATCGGGCCACTAAACGAGTATCAGCCAAGGTGGTCGAGGACACCACCAGCGAATCCCTACAGGGCTTTGTTCAAGAGAACATCCAGGCCGGAGCTACCGTCTACACGGACGATGCCACCGCCTATGACGGGTTGCCCAACAGAGAGTCCGTCAAGCACTCACTCTACGAATACGTCAGGGGTCCAATCCACACTAACGGGGTAGAATCCTTCTGGTCCATGTTGAAGAGGGCACACATGGGAACCTTCCACCGTTTGAGCCCCAAACACCTTCACCGCTACATCGGAGAGTTCGTTGGCCGCCATAACTCGCGGCCCTTGGACACCATCGACCAGATGGCCGGGATGGTGAGAGGCATGGACGGGAAGCGGTTGCGGTATCGGGACTTGATCGCCTAAAACAAGTGTGTCCTGGGGCTGACTGGGCTTTTGGCCCGGAAAAAAAATCCCCTCTTTCCTCTTGAAAGTACAAACTTGCTCAGATATCTTTCTTAGTGTCAAATTTATTATATTATTTGACAGCGAGTCGAAGGTTATGGTAGGGACCTAAAACCTCTTTCTCGAAAAAAGGAGATTCTCATGCCGGAAGATACCCCCACGGCAATCCACGGGGACCTGGGAGACGGGGACCACATAGTAGGTATAGGAAACATACGAGTTATTCTCTTTAAGGAGGAACCCTACTGGTACGCTCAAGGACTGGAAATAGATTACCTGTCCCAAGGCGACACGATGGAAGCTGCGAAGGACTCTTTTGAGAAAGGACTTACTTACACAATCCACGAAAACCTAAAGCTACACGGGACTGTAGATCCCGTTCTAAAGGTGGCCCCTCAAGAAATGTGGAGTCAGATTCTACAGCCTTCTGTATTAAGCCATAAATACACCCAAGTTTCATTCCATCTGAACATAGAAGAACCTCGGCCTGTATTACTGCCGTTCCAGGCAATTCAATATTTGCAACTCTCGGAAACAATTTGAGCGGAGAGGTTTCCAGGTCTTTTGTAATTCCTATTTTGAAGTTCCACGATGTCTCGGTTTCGCCCGTCACATTCAATGGAACTGAGAGTTCTTTTTACATTTTGACCAGTAGGGATGATTCTGTCACAGAGGTAATAGAACTCCACGATCTTGTCGGTAGGAGGCTTATTCACCGGCTTGCAAGAATATTTGACATTCCCATTCATAAGTTCTACCACCCCGAAAATATAGGGACCGGATGAGCTGCAACGGCTTTCCGACGGGGTATAATCGCCAGGAGGGAAAAGCGATGAAGAGAAAAGACCCGCGAACCATTGACCCAAGTTACCAGCCCAAGGCTGAACTAGAGGAAGAGGTGAGAGAGGACATCCCCGGACACGGCAATGCACCTAAGGAACCTCACCCGATCCATGGTGGAACCGTCCGATGGATCAAGCCCAGGAGCCGCCGCTAGGCTCTCTTGGACTTTCGTATATAATCCCCTAAAAGGGAAGGTCGTCTGGCTGGCCCGTCTGCGCCGAATGATGCTCGAGAGCCGCTTCGAGGCCGGGTTGGAGGGAGAGGTCCCGAGCAAGAGGTGACCCTCCGTGCAGGGAAGGTACAGGTCCAGGAATCCGCCATCGCAGCGCCATCTGAGAAGGGACAGGTCCACCTCTTCGAGGCTCCTTTCGACCTGAGTGTGTTTGGAGACACGATCCATGGCGACCCCCTCGCCGGATTGGGAATCCACCGGAAACTCAGATAGCTGGCCCCGGACATGGCAGATCCAATCGATGTCCCGGTGCGAGGGGTCGCTGACCTGAAACAGATCGATGAAGTAGCGGTCACGCCAGAGGATGACTCGCCGCATCTCAACCCCCTGGTAGACGCCCTCGCTCCAGGAGACCGACGCGTCGGAAAGGGTAAATAAATCCTCCACCAGAAAACGGTTGAATCTTCCCTCGGTCAAGGGCTGAGACTGGCCATCCAGCATTACCGTCGAATGGCTCGACGTGTGCCGATACCAGGTCTGGTTAAGCCCAATGCCGTAGCCGGGAGTCCCTAGATCGGGGATCACGGAAGCACCCCCTGCAAAGAACTGGATACCCAGTTGATCGAGGTGCCCATGCTCGCCGCCCCTGGGTCCCGCCTTGAGGAGCAGGTAGCTCTGTTTCTCCCTCACCCCAGGACTGCGAAGAATGGCGCAGCCCAGGTCCGTCAGGTGGCGGCTCTTCCAGGTCGGAGCCTCGCCTGCGGGTATCCCCTCGACACCTTCCAGCAGAGCTTCGAAGCAGGTGCGGGGGCAGCTCCGGTAATTCTGCTGCAGAAGCCAGGCGAAGGCCGGATCTCGGAACCAGGCGTAGGCTGTCTCGTAGAATCCTTCAGCCTCGGGGATGCCGTGCCCCACCTTGTCGACCAATCCAATGAAGTGCCAACAGTCGTTCAGAGAAGGAAGTCTCAGGTCAGGCAGAGAAATGAGAATGGGGGTCAGGAACATGCGTCGTAGTACGCCGCCGTCGTCAAAAGAGCGACCGCTGGCTCGCAGGATCCTGATGGTCCAGACCACAGCGTCCAGCATATAGTAATGGTAGCTGAGGGACCCCTCCCACCAGATGCCCTCCTTTGAGACGCCCTCCCGGAGCTGCGCTCCGAGTCCCAGCGAATCTCCCAGGGTCTGTTTCAGCAGAACCTCGTCCTCGAGCACCACGGCCAACGTCGCCAGAGCGGCATTGTTCCAGTTGGTGACATTGTGAATTTCCGGCCATCGCACCCGGTGCAGATGCTCGGCTGCGGGCCGAAATAGCTTGTGAGCCAGTTCCTCCCGCACGGGCTGGGAGAGAGACTCCTCCAAGAGGGCGTAGGCCCAAACCATACGTATAACCCAAACCGATTCGTCCAGAGCCTGCCAGGTAACCACTCCGGGATGGGGGTCATATTGGGTGGGGGCCGGCTTCATCTGCAGGTAACGCTGAGCGTAGCCAACCAGGATGTCCGCCGCCAGGTCGCGATCGCGCGCGTGCGTCGACTCGTTCGGTCCAGCTTTCAGGTGACTTCGGAACGACAGCTTCAAAGCGGCGTCACTGAGCATGTCATTGACGGACCAGAGCCAAGCGCTATCGAAGGGTTCGCCCTCGAACTCGGCTCCATCGACCGGACAGGTGTGGCGATGTGGACTCTGGGAGTCGAAGCTAAGCTGGACGGCATGATCGGGACAGAAAAAATCGTGGTAGTAGCCTGCCTGCTGATTGGGAACCGGCGGGAGGAAGTCATGGTAGTCCTTGACCCTCGCGTTCAAGGCCTCGAGGGCCGCGGTGAATGCGGGGAGTCCAACCTTGGCTCGAACGGTCTTGCTCCAATCCGGTGCCAGCAGCGTCATACCCGGTAGGCCTCGAGCGTCTTCTGTGCGATCCCGTCCCAATCCAGGCGCTGGACGCTGGCCAGGGCTGTTTTCGAGGCAGTGTCCTGATCCCATCCCCGGACTTCCTGCATGGCGTTCAAGAGGGCATTCTTCCGCTTCGGGTCGTACAGGATACCGCCACCGGGAAGGAGGGTAGAGGGAAGACAGCCCAGGGCAGGGGCAATAACGGGCCGCGCGTGGGAGAGCGCAAGAATCACGCTGCCCGAACTCATGGTGGAGTGAAAAGGCAGTACCACCACGTCGCTGGCCGTAAGGACACGAATCAAGTCCTCATTCGAAGCTTTCATATCGCCGTGGACGAAATTAGACAGAATTCGAGGGTGATCTCCGATTCGACTCCAAAGTGAATCGACGTATACTGCCGGTCCTCCTCCTGCTGCCAGCAACCAGCAATCGGGCGCCGGCAAGCGGCAGAAGGCATCGGCGAGTTCCTCGATACCCTTGTAGGGCAGGATTCCCCCGATGAACCCATAGACGAAGCCTGCTTTCGGAACTGCCAGCTGCGCGCGGCACTCCGAGCGCGAGAACTGATAGGGGTAGACCCCAATGAAGTGGCCATGAGGGATGATGAACAGATCGTGTGAGCGTCCGAACTGGCGCCTCACCCCGTCGGCGTTGACCCCGCAGTGGGCGATGATGGCGGTTGCTAGTCGGCAGAGATGAAGCCGGAACTCGTGATCGATCTTCTGATGGGTGCGATTGTGAGGGTAGATGTTGTGGGCAGTCCACACGACTTTGTAGCCCAGTTCCCGCGCCAGCTCCAGCGAGGAAACCAGATCCACCATCTGGCGCTGCATGATCTCAGCGTCGTCGTGGTAGTAGTCGTGGTGGGGCCATTGCAAGTGAAGGACATCAATCCGTCCCTGATTGCGCCGCAGATACTCCGGACTGTAATCCACGGAGTACTCGACCTCTGCACCCTGGCGTTCCAAAGCGTCGCAGAGCAGGGCTCCATAGGGATTGTTTCCTTCGTGGTCAGGAGGAAGACGCTGGGCCTGGTGGTAATAGTAGGCTACACGCAAGATGAAAGGAGTATCAGGTTCCAGATTCCAAGATACAAGATACTATCTTGAGATTCTTCTCAACCGAAGTTGGTCGGATCCGAGACCTGATCCAGCTGCTCTCGCAGTTCTGAGCTCAAGCCCCTCTCAAGGGCCTCGAAGGCCTGGTCGATGTGCTCCGGCTTCCTTCCTCCGGTGAGAACACTGGTGATGTCGGGATGAGTCAGTGCCCAGGCCAGTGCGAGGTCCACCAGGGTGCGCCCTTCCTGCCTGGAAATATCTCGGAGGCGTTCAACGAGCGCAAAGTTGCGCCGATGGAAGTACGAATCCCTCCAGTCGGTAGCCAGATCGAATCGCGTCCCCTGAGGAATGGGGCCATCTTTTTCGTACTTCCCTGCCAGAAAGCCGCCGGCGAGGGGACTGTAGGAGATGATCCCAAGAACCTGGTCCCGGCAGAGCGGGACCATCTCCGCCTCGATTGCCCGGTCGGCCAGATTGTAGGAAGGCTGGATCGAGTCGAAGCGAGCCCACCCATTCCCACCCTGCTGCCAAAGCGCCTTGCACAACTGCCAGGCCGCTGAATTGCTCAATCCCAGATAGCGGATCTTCCCCTGCTCGACTCCCCGGCTCATCGCCTCCAGAATCTCATCCAGCGGGTCTCCCTCCTGCGGCCAGTGGTGCAACTGGTAGAGGTCGATCCAATCGGTCTGAAGGCACTCGAGGCTCTGTTCGATCTTCTCCTTGACTGTCTTCCCGTTCAGGCGGCCGCTGAACCCGCACTTAGTGGCCAGGACGATCCTCTGCCTGTTCTTGGTTTCGGAAAGCCAGCGGCCGATCATCCGCTCAGACGCCCGGTCGCTGTAGGATTCAGCTGTGTCGAGCAACGTGATCCCGCGTTCGATGGCGCGATCCAGGATTCGCCAGGCGGCTGGCTCCTCGATTTCCCGCCCGAAGGTGGCACCTCCCAAAGCGATGGCACTCACCTGAAGATCGGTTCTACCCAGCGTGCGATATTCCATCAGATCCTTCTCCCGGTCAGGGTGTAAAGCGCGCGCGCTGGTCCCGCGTCCCCCAGGTAAGGCCGCGAATCCGTTCTTGGTCACGGTTCGGAAAGACGAAACTCATCACCCAGGCGGTTCCGAAGCTGGCCAAGGCCGAGTAGGGGACAATCCAGGTGAACCCCATACCCTTCTCTACCAATCTTTCGGAGAATTCTTCGTCTAGGACGGCGCCCAGGGTCGCAGGAGTCGAAGGTCCCAGTGCCTGCAGCAGCTCGCGGGAATAGGCGACTCCCAGGGCGGTGGCAAACCCCACGATGGCCGCGATCCAAACCGCCCGGCTGCTCGCACGGGGAAGCAGCATACCTGCGAAAAAGATCCCTCCCATGGGCCCCACCAACGAATTGAAGGTCTTGGGCAGGATGGTCAGGATGTCGTCGGCCCCGGTAAGCGTATCGAGATACATGGCACCCAGGGTTACTGCTAATCCAACTGCCAACGTAGTGACCCGAGCCTGGAAGATATTGTTCCCCTCCTTCTTTTTCTTCCTGAGACGACCAAAATCCACAGTTGCCACGGTGGCAAAGGCGTTGACCCCGGAATCGATGGTCGACATGGCAGCCGCAAGGAGAGCCGCGAAGATGGCCCCTGCCATGCCGGGGGGAATCCGGGCCGTCACGAAGTAAGGAAAGATGCTGTCCCGATCTTTACCACTTGCCAAGTCGATGTGTTGCGGAAGGGGCTCGGGTCCGTGGGTATAGTAGTAAACCAGGCTGGCCCCAACGGTGCTCAGAACCAAAATGATGCAGATACCGAACAGGGTACTGGTAACGAAGCTCCGTTTTCCGGCTCGAACATCGACGGTAGAGAAGTAGCGCTGCATCGTCACTTGATTGGCACAGTGGGCTACGATGACCCAGAGTGAATCGGACAGAGTGAACGTCACAACCGTCGCCGGTAGGGTGGGATCGAACGAAGCAAAGGCAAAGCGATCATTGTCGCGTCCGCTGACGACATCGATCCAGTCCCAGGGGGTCGACCCCGTGACCACGGCCACGTAGATAATGGTAAAGATTCCTCCTCCTAATAGAATCGCCACCTGGATCACATCGGTCCACACCACAGCCCGGATTCCCCCCATCATGGTGTAGACCGTCGCTACGATCCCAACCGTAGCGATCACGACCATCAGGGGAATACCGGTTGCAACGGCAAGGGCCCTCGAGGAGACCAGCACGATCACGCCCATGAGGACCGACACGAAGATCAGGAACATTGAGGCGCCGAGAAGCCTAACCGAGAGATCGAACCGGTGTTCCAGGTACTCGTAAGCGGTGGTAAATCGGAAACCCGCAAAGAAGGGGATCGTGATCAACAGGATTACCAGTAAGTCGATGGGAAACGAAAGGAAGCTGCTCACCAGCTGGCCAAAACCGAAGCGCCAGATCACACCAGGATAGGCCAGGAAGCTGATACTGGACAGAAGCGATGCGATGATGCTGACGCCCACCGCAAACCAGGGGAGACGGCGACCTCCAAGAAAGTACTCTTCGTCGCTGGTTTGCCCCCTGGACAGACGCCACCCCAGGAACATCATGGCTCCCAGGTACACAATCAGCACAACATGATCGGCTGGATGGAGCTCCATGAACGATCCCCTCCTCAGGTCTCAAACTGAGATCTCATTGCGAAGCTGAGCCACATCGCGCGCGGTCGGCCCCAGTTTCTGCCTCGATGAGGTCAAGAAGTCCGAATAGGCACACGCCGGTAGCCGCTAGCTCAAACTCGCGCTAAATCCTATCCCTTCCGGCGGAGGTCGGCAAGGGTACCAACCAACGCTCTTCTTGGCCTCGGTCTCCGCCTTGACGGAGGACTTCGCTGCCGCTTAACTACCTTTCTTTACAGTACTTTGACATACGTTTGTAGCTCTCTTCCGTATAGGGATGAAAGGTTGCAGCTGGGCTCCACACGGTGGACAGCGAACCTCAAATCAGGAGGAAGAGAGAACAATGAAGAGATTCACCATCATCCTGGTACTTCTGGGAGGAACCGTCGGTTATATCCTCGGGGAGAACGAGCGCGAGAGCAGCTTGGAGGGAGTCGAAACCTCCAGGGGAACAATCAAGGGAACGGTCACGGCCTCTGATGGAACAAGGCTTCCCGGTGTCTTGGTCTCAGTAGCAGGAACGGAGCTGTCCACATTCACTGATGATGTGGGTAACTACATTTTGAAGGCGCTACCCCCGGGGACAACGCTCATCACCGTTTCGATGGAAGGCTTCGACGAGCGCAAGGTAGAGGTCACGGTGGCATCCGGGAGGGCGGCCACCCAGGACATCACATTGGAGGTACAGGCACTCGAGTATCAGGTGACGGTGACACCGGAGGCTCCAGAACTCATGAGTGCGTCGGAGACAATTGGCACCGTTTCGGTCCGCCCCAGTCAGCTCGCCACCCTGCCCAGCCTCGGCGAAAAGGACATCTTCCGGTGTGTCGATCTTCAACGCATACAATCAGAAGAACGTCTGGCGCAAGGAGTACGACATCTTCGAGGCGGGAGCTCCGCATTATGATCCAGGGACCTTGGTTCACGTCTACTATAAGAGCTCAGGTAAAGAAAACGTCGTGACGATGGTCGTGCAAAAGATTGAATAGATCCCCTTTTTACCTGAACAATTCACAAACTGGTCAAATTCCTTGGAACAACAGTTTCAGGTTGGTAGGGCCACCGGCGGCGGACCTCCGGATCATTCGTGAAACAAACTATGCGAGCCATGGAAGCCTGAAGCGCAAGCGAGGGGTTGGAAATCCGCGAGCTGCATCGCCAAAGGGCATTTGACCGGAGAGGGCCCAGGTGTCGGCGAGAGAGCAGATAGCAGCAAGATCTCCCAGAGCCCCAACCCCTCGCTCGCGCTTCAGGCTTCCTCAGTTTTCGTACTAATCGGTGCCTTGGACGTGGGAGATTCCAATTGAAGTTTCAGGTTAGCCCCGCCCCCAGCGATGCTGGCGCAGCTGGCGCGCGGCTTCCGCCACGGACTTCAGCTTAAGGTAGGCCTCGTCCAGGGAGATGGGATTGTCGTGGGCCGGGGCGAATCCGCAGTCGGGATTCAGGATCAGGCGCTCAGGGTGCAAGTAGTGTAGAGCCGCTTCCGCTCTGGAAACCAGCACCTCGGGGGGATCTACCTCAGAGCTCAGCACGTCAATCACTCCCAGTCCCAGGGTCTTGTCCTCGGGAAAACCCTTGAGAACCTCAACGGTTCCGGCATCCTCAGCGGCCAGCTCCAGGGCCAGCACATCCACCTGCGCCTGGTAGAGATGGGACATCAGAGGATCGAATCCACCCTGGGTCACGTGCATCCGCGCTCGGTGGCCTCGGCAGACGTGCAGAGCCGTGGTGACCCCATCAATCCCTTCCACCACTTTGTTCAGTCCCCATACTGCCATTTCCAGTTCTCGGTCCCGGTCGGCCATGGAGATCTTTACTTTGGGGTTGGTACCGGTTGGATTGTACTCACGGCCCACGAATCGACCTATCATCGCGTCATCGAACTGGATGAACGAGACTCCATCCTGCTTCAGGGCCAGTACCTCCTGACGCAGCACCCGGGCCGCATCCTCAACCAGATCTTCACGACGAGGATATGCCTCCCCGCTGCGTTCCGGGTCGTAGAACCAACGGTCGATCATATAGGGACTGGGTAGGGTAGCTTTGACTTCGTTGGGGGTGCGACTCCGGGCAAACCGGACTTCGTCGAGAGCGATCGGACGCCTGTACTCGAGTTTCGATACCACTGCAGGCCTGGTTTGAGTGGCTCCGGTCAGCACTGTGACCTCGATGACATCAGACTCGAAGCCTGAAACCGCTTGTGAGAAGCCGGTGAAGTAGTTCTGGCGCCGCCACTCTCCGTCGGTGATGATGTCTATCCCCGCTGCTTCCTGCAGGGCAAGGGCAAACTCCAAGGCTGGCCGGATCGCCTTCTCGAATTCACCACCCTCGACCTTACCCTGCTCCCGGAGATCCACCAATTCAATTACCCATCTGGGTCGGGGCAAACTTCCGATCACCATGGTGGAAAACGGCAAACGACTACTAGTCATTCCTTCCCCCGAGATTGGGTTTCAGATCACCCTGTGCCCGAGTACCGCGGTCAACTTCAAGAATCTGCCGGGCCTGTCTTACTATGGCCTCGTCCACCATGGTGCCGTCCACGTCGACGACTCCTGCACCTGCGGTAGAGAACACATCCACAATCTGCCGTGCCCACTCAACCTCGCTAGCACTCGGAGAAAAAACCTCATTGATCACCGCTACCTGCGCTGGGTGAATGGCCAGCTTTCCCGAAAACCCGAGGTTCCGCGCCGCCTGTGCGTGAGATCGGACGCGAGTCAGGTCCTTGAATTCCAAACAGGGGGAATCGACGACTTCACAACCGGCAGCCCGCGCTGCAATCGCAACGGCCGATCGGGCGTAGAGAAGCTCTGTCTCCTCGGAGGTCCGGGTAAGGTGCATCTCCGCCGAAAAATCCTCGGCGCCGAACATCAGTCCTGCCACTCGGGCACAGGAGCTGGCCATCTGAAAGGCGTTCAGGACGGCTTGCGGAGATTCCAGCATCAGATAGATGCGGTGCTCCGTGGCACCCTCACCGTCGCTCATGGCTTGATCCAGGCGGAGTACCTCATCGACCGAGCGACACTTGCTCAACAGGACACCTTCTGATGGGATCCGCTGAAGGGCGGTACAATCTGCTTCGAAACTCGAGCTCTCCGCCGGATTACAGCGAATGAGCACTGAGGGGTCACCGGAGCTACGCGTGGTGTCGCCGGAGCTACCCGTCGACACAAACTCGAGGGACAGCTCCCGGGCCTTGGCCTTGTTCTCGGGCAGCACCGCATCCTCCCAATCCAGTATCAGGACATCAGCCCCCCGCTGCCTCGCCTTCGCCAATTTGCGCTCGCTGTCACCGGGGACGAAAAGATAGCTTCGTCTCATAGCCTGCTCCTTGAACGATCCTTGTAGCCCATCCCACGCTCACCTATCATGGTAACCTCCCGCGAGGAGCGAACGATAGAGTCCGCGCACCCCTTTCAAAGCTCGGATTCACCTGGAAAGATTGAAGACACTACTAAGAAGATCAGACCGACAAATCGCACACACAACCAATGAACCAAGACAACCCGACCGATAACGATTCCTTAAAGCCGTCCGCTGTCCCGGATCTAGTTCCCGCTGAAAGGACCTCCGAGGAGGAGTTCCTTCGTCAGATCTTCGTGCGAGCCCAGATGACTCAGTTCGTAAAGGAACCCTTCATTGCGGCACGCGCCGACGGGGTCTACTACTGGGATGTGCGGGAGAAGTGCTATCTGGACGCAATCTCGGGCATCTACGTGGTGTCAGTGGGCCACAACAACCGCCGGGTGATCGATGCTATTCGGGAGCAGATGGACGTCCTTAACTTCTCTCCAACGGTGCACGGCACCAACCCACTGGCGGTCCAACTGGCCAATCAATTGGCCAAGATTGCCCCTGGGGACCTGGAGGCTGTCAAGCTGCTCAGCGGTGGCTCGGAGGCGACCGAAGCGGCCATCACCATGGCGCGTCAGTATCACCGGCTCAACGGCAAAGCCGGAAAATACAAGATTATTTCGCGTTACCAGTCCTGGCACGGGAACACGCTTGGTTCGCTCTCGGCTTCCGGATTGCCGGGTCGCAAGGCCATGAGAGAACCCCTGGCCCCAGGTTTTGTGAATGTCTTCCCACCGACTTGCTACCGCTGTCCCTTTGGCAAAGAGTACCCCAGCTGCGAGCTTACCTGTGCCAGCCTGATCGAAGACGTCATCAAGCTGGAGGGGCCGGAGACCGTCGCCGCGGTCATGGTCGAACCGATAGGCCACACTGGTGGGATCATCGATCCCCCGGAAGAGTATCTGCCTCAGCTGCGCGAGCTCTGCAGCCGCCACGACGTCCTTCTGATTTTCGATGAGATCATCACCGGAATGGGGCGCACCGGACAGATGTTCGCCGCGGAGACCTTCGGCGTCGTGCCGGATCTTCTGTGCGTGGGCAAAGGCCTCTCGGGCGGCTACGCTCCGCTCTCCAGCGTCCTTTGCCGCCGCCCTGTCGCCGATCGCTTCTGGGGCGACCCGGCAGACAACCCCGGTTTCGTCGCTGGACATACCTTCGAAGGTAACCCCATTTCTTGTGCAGCAGGGCTGGCCACGATTTCCCAGATTCTGGAGCGAGACCTGTGTGGCAATGCCCGACGCGTCGGAAGCCGTCTGAAGGAGGGTCTAGAGGGTTTACGCAAACATGGCATCATCGGCGACATTCGCGGGAAGGGTTTGTTTCTGGGAATTGAATTCGTGAGAGATCCCTCGACCAGGGAAGCGTTCCCTCCGGAGATATCCATTGGCAATCTGATTGGGAGACGTGCCCTGGAAAACGGACTGTTGACGCGTTTCGATCCCGATTGGATCGGGCTGGGCCCGCCCTTGATCCTCACGGAGGATCAAGCCGAGGACATCGTCTCGATCCTAGACAAGAGTATCTCCGAAGTCCTTGCCGAGAACCGTCTGCCCTGAAACTTCGATAGCTAGCCTTCAGATTCTCGTCATTGTGGCAGGTCATGAAAGCCTGAAGCGCGAGTCCCTGGAACTCCACTATCGGATGAGGTGAGGGCGGGAGAGTGCGACGCTGTACTAGATTGGCACTGAGAGATCCGGGCTACGTCTCCTGGCTCGGTCTGGTAAAGCTGAGGGCGTAAACCAAAAAGCGGCTTGCTTCGTCCAGCTGCCACAGCCAGGGTGGAGTTAACTCTTGCTCCTGGATCCTTCCGTTGACCGCGGCTGCCCGATCCAGGGCTCTTGCAACCGCTTCTGGACTCAGCCCGGTAAAGCAAGAGCCATCCCTAATCACAGCTCCCATCAGATCGGACGCCCTGGCCTGAGGGCAATCGGCCACGTCAGGAGCGGAGTCGGATGAAGACATGTCGGTAACGACCAAACCTGATCCGCCGGGAGCCACCATCTTACTCATCAGGCCTAGGTGTCTGTCCCGGACCTGCAGCATCAGCTCTCTTTCTGCAGCACCTTCCGGAACAAGCCGGTCGACCGTCTCCATGAGCTGACTCAACAGGCACGTAGAGACCACCAGATCAAATTCTAGGTTGCCATCAGTCCGGGTCGTTTCTCGGTCGTTTTGTACCTGCGAAGCGGCATCCCGCGAACTCCAGCCGGACAGATCGAGATCGCCGTGAAGCCGAATCTTAGACGCCTGATTGGGACACTGTCTGGCCACAGCATCGTCCATCGCCGCGCGGTCCAGGTCAAAAAGGTGGACCTCACTAAAGCTCGATACCAGCTCCCTCAGGTGCAGGTCATTGCAATTGCCGGCTCCCAAGACCGCAATCCTGCCTCGGGCTCCCCCTTGGGCCTTGCGGATCAGGCGCATCATCCGTGTTCGGTGCTCCGCAAAGCACTCCCAGTTGTGCTTTGTACTCTGGTTGTAGACCAGCTGGGTCTCGTGCATGTGGACTCCGGATCTGGATTCTAGTGAAGCCCTGTTCAAGCGTCAAGGCCGGCTTGGCAGAGGGCGCCCGTTGCGGTAATATCGTCCGGCCTTGAGAATCCCAGGAACTGCACCCGTCTTGATACTTTTCTGGATCTGGAACACTGCGCTCGGTGCACCCAGCGTGCTGATCAACACGCCGATGACTCCTCCCTACTGGGCGCTTCTGGAACGCGAGCTGCTCAAGGCTCAGACCGATGCCTGTGAGCGATTCTTCCAAAAGTACTTCGACCAGCGCGGCTATCTCCAGTGCGTGGAACGCTGGGGTGGCCTCGACGGACCCGACGACGCCATCGAGAACCTCAGGGATTGGCCGACGCTACACGTCCTGGGAGCACCCGACGTGATCTACGAGATGTACAAGAAGGCCTGGGAGGGACATCTCCGACAATACACCGAGGCGAAGACAACCGATGTGGAGTTTGCCCGAGACGGCATGTACTACAAAGAGTTCCCCACCAAGATGGACTGGATGCACAATGGCGAAGGCCTAGTAGTCTTCAATCTTGAGGGGCTCTCCGATCCTACCGACCCCGATTTTCAACGGCGTCAACGCCGCTTCGCCGGCTTCTACCTGGGAGAGGAACCCGGAGCAGACAACTACGATCCCAAGCACAAGATCATCCGCAGCCTTTTCAACGGCAGCCGCGGACCCCTCCTTCGCAAGGCGATCTCGGCAGACTGGGCCGGAGACCCCATCGAGCTCGAAAACCGCTTCAAGACGCTTCACGGCGAGTCCACCTACGAGGAGATGCTGGAGCACTTCAAGGATTACACCGACGTGGTGGGAGATCACCCTCTCAACCTCCTCACCACTACGCTCGCCACCAACGCCTACATGCTGGCTCAGGAGCGAAAGTACAAGGATTGGGTGCTGGAGTATGTGGACGCCTGGATGGAGCGGATGGAAGCCAACGACGGGATCATTCCGAGCAACATCGGGCTGGACGGCACGATCGGCGGAGCGGCCGACGGCAAGTGGTACGGGGGCGCCTACGGCTGGGGCTTCACCACTCCGGTAACCGGAACTACGACACTCGCTCACCGAAACCGTCATATATACGGTCTGGTTGGCTTCATCAACGCCTTCCTGCTGACCGGCGACAGGCGGTATCTGGATATCTGGCGTCGGCAGATAGATAAGGTAAACAGCCACTCTAAGGTCGTGGATGGGGAAAAGGTCTACCCCACTATGTATGGGGATCAGGGGTGGTATCAATACACACTGAAAAAGTATGACGTCGGTGCTTTGGAGCTCTACTACTTTCTGATGGAGAGGGAGGACCTGAAGAGACTGTCGATCACAGGCTGGTTGGCCTTTCTGGAAGGAAAAGACCCCAACTATCCCGAGCGCGAGCTGCAAAAGGATCTCGACGTCTTGAGACGCCAGATGGCTACCATGGAAAAGGACGCGACGTCTCCAGACACTCGCCTTGCCGACGACTCCATGAAGTTCAATCCGGCTCGGGTAGGAACCTTGATTCATCTCATGCTCGGCGCCCTTCACCACATCGCTCACGAGACCCAGTTCATCGGGACACCTACTCAGGACATGCAGGACCACATCCGGCATGGCAAGATCCACGCCAAGCGTACAGGTCACCGCGGCAGCCTGCTTCACAGTCGGCTGCGCTACTTCAATCCAGAGGGACGCCGCTCCGGTATTCCCGAGGATGTCGCCGCCCTGGTAACCAAGCTCTCGGCAACTGAGACGGTGGTCACTCTGGTCAACATCAATCAGATCGAGCCCAGATCTCTCATCGTGCAAGGTGGAGCCTACGGGGAGCACCAGTTTCTGGAGATCGACGTCAAAGGGGAGGTGAGCTCCATCAACCACCCATTCCTCCAGGTCGAATTGGCAGCCGGCGCCGGCGCCAAGCTGACCCTGCGTATGAAGCTTTTCTCAAACCAGCCGACGCTGGCCCAACCGTGGAACCGGAAGTCGGTGCTGCCCGCCCACCAGACGAACAGGTAACACTGAGAACACCGGGATGGAGAACCCTACGCACTACGATGTCCTCTTGAAGCAGGGGACGGTCATCGATCCTGCCCACGGGCACAACCAAGTGATGGATGTCGCGCTGAAGGATGGGAGGATCGCGACCCTCTCTCCCCATCCCATTTCCGCCAGCGCAGATCAGGTGCTCGAGGTGGCGGGCAAGCTAGTGGTGCCGGGCCTGATCGATCTGCATACCCACGCCTACAAGGACGTTTCCGTCTTCGGCGTCGAGATGGACGATCTCTGTCCCCAGACAGGTGTGACCACCGCCGTCGACACCGGCTCGGCGGGACACTTCAACTACCGGGGACTGGAACGCTACGTCATCGAACCTTCCCAAACACGAATTCTGGCTTACGTGAATCTCTCGGGGGTGGGACTCCCGTCCCTACGAGGCGAGCTCATCAACCCAGATTACATCGATCCCACCGAGTGCGCCCGCTGCGTCGAAGAACACCCGGAGACGGCTCTGGGAGTAAAGCTCAGACTCTATGCCGGCGTCGGAGGCGCGACCAATTTGAGAGATCTGCTGGGGCTTGCCCTGGACGCCGCCAACCGCTGTGGGAAGCCTCTCATGGTGCACATCACGAATGCCGACATACCATTGGAGGACATACTCGGTCCCTTGCGTCCGGGGGACATCATCACCCACTGCTTCCATGCAAAAGGGACGGCTTCCATTCTCAACCCAACTTCCCAGGTCAAACCGATTGTTCGAGAGGCCCGCGAGCAAGGAATCGTTTTCGACATTGGCCATGGTCAAGGCAGCTTCAGCTTCGACACCGCCCGCAGCGCACTCGAGGATGGCTTTCCACCGGATACCATCAGCACCGACATCCACTCTTTCAACCTCGCCGGTCCCGTCTACGACCTTCCGACGACGATGTCGAAGTTCCTGAACCTCGGGATGCCTCTGGAGGAGGTGATTCGGAGGACGACTATCGAACCAGCAAGGGTGATCGGCAAGGAAAGCGAGTTGGGACACCTGGGAGTTGGAGCGATCGGTGACGTGGCGATCCTGGCCCATGAGACAGGTGCCTTCACCTTTGTGGATGCTGCCGGCCAGACCCTTGACGGAGACCAGCGCCTAACCTGCAAGGCCAGCTTGCGTCAGGGGAGAATCTGGTGGCAGGAAGATCAGCTGCACTCTTGAAAACCCTACCCACTCCGTGTTGACACCCCTTCCAATTCCTTGACGCCTCTCCCGTTCTTTTTCTCCTAAGCTTTCGCAGGCGATAACCCTGACTTTTCAATTCCTTAGCAGCAGAAGCAGCATCAGTCTGGAAACTGGTACCGAACTTGCTTGTTCTCTAAGCAAATGCCACCCGGACGTGGCAACCGAGTCAGACCCAAATTGGGGATCAGGGGAGGAACGAGATGAACGAGAAAGAATCCTGCTGCATCTGTGAAACTGAGATCTTCCAGGAAACCGACACGATCGAAGATCGGCCCACCGGACTCTTTGGCACTGTCGAAGAGTGGCACTACTGCCCAGGCTGCTGGGCCAACATGAAGCAGCTGCGTCAATACGAACTGGACTTCGAGCTGCTCTTCAAGGCCGTCTTTCGAGGTTTGGAGCCGAGCACCGGCATGACCATGCCCGTTCTCGACTATGACCCTTCGGGTCGGCACGCCGCTTCGGCTTGACGAATTCGTCTGAACGTCTGAACGTCCCAGAGGAAGGCATCTCTAGATGGTGTCGAAGCCAAGTCCGACAGAGCCGCGAACGACTTGACTTATCTGCAAGATGGACCCAAGTCCCGAGAAGAGAGCCGGCCAACAGCAAGATTCCCGCCCACTACTCCCTCAGCCTTCCATTGCCACTTCAAAAGCCAGGCTAGTGACATTAGGAGCTAGCCCCGTCGTCGGAGCCTTCGCGACAGCCACACCGTGAGGTAGTTTCCACAGAGACCAATCACGCCAGGTTGAAGCCCGTACAAACTCCGTAAATCGCTCCGATAGAGCAGAAGCGTCAACACTCCCCCAACGGCCATACCTGCCAGGATATCTCGCGAAGTAAAAGCCTTATCTTCCCCCGAGGAATGCAGTGTCCCCAGTAGGAACGCGGGCGACAGCTGAATCAGCACCTCAAACTTGATGACGATCAGCCCCCAGAGAGTCGTCAGAGGGGAAAGAGCCAAGAACACCAGGATGCCCATGGTGCAAATGCTGAAGACGGGGGTCAAACGTATTACCTGTCCTTCCCCGACGACCTCAGGAGCTCGCAGGCGAACGGCAAAGTCCTTGGTAAGGATCGAGACCAATGAGAGCAGGCAAGAGTCAGCAGTCGACATAATCGCGGCGATGACTGCCAACAGCACCAGGAGTACCGGGTAGTAGGCCAAAGTGTGGTTCTCCACCAGGTGCGCAAGTACCAGGAAGGCGACTCGGTCGGAGGCAACCCCGTGCAGCTCCGGGAACAGGACGATCCCAGTCAATCCGATGAAGATCACAGACGAAACGGCTACTAGCGGAAGAAAGGCCATCACCGTGAGCGCCTGCTTCAACTGAGCTAGACTGCGGGCCGCGTAGATCCTCTGGATCGCCTGCGGATAGAGGGCCGCTCCCAGCACAACCAAGAGGAAATTGTTGATCCAGGTGACGCAAGTCCTCCAACCTGGATTCGCTACCTTCTCTGGTGTCACCTCCCTGATGGCTTCCAGGATCTGGCCGGGAGTCCCCACCACCATGATGATCAGCGCGACAACCAGCAGGAGTCCCACCCCCAGAATGGTTCCCTGAAGGACGTCCGTCCAGGCCACCGCTCGCATTCCTCCGAGAAGCTCGTAACAGAGGATGACGAAGGCTCCCCCGATCACTCCCACCTCGTAGGGTATTTCGCCTCCGGTGACTCCGTCGAAGGCGTGTCCCAGCGCCATGAGTTGTGAGAGCAGGAAATTCACCAGGGTAAAGGCAAAGATCGTTGCCGAAAGGTAATGCAGAGTGGCACTCTTGAAGCGGTCGTCCAGATAGTCGGTAGGGGTCAGGTATCCTCCGCTGCGCGATAGGGAAAACAGTCGGGGAGCAAACAAGGTGTAGCCGGTAACAACACCGACCATGAACGTAACCGTCATGAAATAGGAGATTCCCAAGCGATGAGTTTGCCCCGGAAAGGCTGAGAACGAGTTGCCACTGTATTGGGTCGCGAAGAGGGTCATCAACAGCACGACGAAGCCCATCGACCGGCCTGCCAGAAAGTGATCGCTCAGTGTGTGTTCTTTCTTTGCCCTTCTGCCAAGAATACCCAGAATCAGCAGGACGCCAACGTAGATAGCACTCCACAGAATCAGGTGGGAACCAAGTTCAGTCAGAGCCGCCATCCTTCCAGAATCGCCGGATACCCCAGGCGGTTACCGCCGAAAGACAGGAGGTGAAGAAGAAGCTAGACCAGAGCCACAAAGGAAATCCGAGCAGATCGTGGGATTCCTGCCCGACGAAGAGGAAAGGCACACTTCCCAGAAAGCAGATCACGACCATCAAAAGGTAGCGCGGGTGTCTTCGGGGTTCGTCTTTCATATCAATCCAGTTCTCGGCTGGGCTGGATTATTCGAGAAGGGAACTTCTGCACGAACACTGAACGTCAGAGGATCTCTCCTTCCGGCCTTCGAAATTCGCTTGTTCGATATTCTGCGGTTCAGCGTTTCCACCGGTTGCCTTCCCCACAGCAAGGAAAAAGGCTGAATCACGAACCGCAGAACACCGAACGTACGAACGCCGAAGTAAATGCGAGACCTATCGTTTCAGCTTCGTCCAGTACTCGGCAACACTGGTCTCCAGGCTGCCGCCATCGAGCCAAAGGCTCGAAATGAAGAATACTTCGGCCTGGAGACCAAAGCTACTTCCGACTGCGCCGAGCGGCATCGACAAGGGCGGGTAAGCTAGAATGGTTGGGTGCGTCACGTTCTTCTCGCCTGGGTCCTCCTGGGTGTTCCCAGCGTCTGCGCTCAGAGCAGCGACGAATTCAGTCGCCAGGCCCAGGAATTGGTACGCCGATACCAATGGGAAGAGGCCTCCCATCTTCTCGAGAACGCTTTGCGCAGCTATCCGGACTCCGCTTCCCTGCTCCTTCAGCTGGGTGCACTGAGGTCCCGGATGGGGCATCCGGTGGAGGGGGAGACCCTTCTGAGAAGAGCCCTCACCCTGCACTCACCCAGCCCCGAGGTCTGGTACCACATCGGCGAAGCCCAACTGCGTCAAGGGCAGAAAGCAAACGCTGTGGGCTCTTTTCGGAAGGCACTCGAACTAGACCCAGACAACTCACAATCCCACTATCGACTTGCCTACGCGCTGTTTGCTCGGGGGGAAGAACCCGCGGCTCTGGTGAGTGTCCAAGAAGCAGCGCGGCTGAAGCCCGACGATCCGGCCATCCGCCAACTCTATGCAATCCTGCTGCACCGTACTGGCAAGAGGCGCGAGTCCTCCCAGCAGTTGCGCAAGGCACATATCCTGGCGCCGGGAGATGCTCGCCTACTATTCCAGCTCAGCGAGGAACGGAGACTTGGAAAGCAATGGTCTCAGGCGCTTGAGTATCTAGAGTTGGCAGCCGAAGCCGATCCCGAGAATCCTCTATATTACGAACGTCTGGGCTCCACGTACGAACAACTGGGAGAGCACGCTGCCGCCAGAGAGCAGCGGCAGCGCGCCGAACGCCTAGGCAGGGCCTTTGAAGACTACGCCCACGCCTTGCTGCGGCGGCGCCGAGGCTTCGTTTCCGAGGCCGTCAGGAATCTGAAACGGGCATTGTGGCTGAATCCAGAGTTTGTGACCGGGAAGCTACTACTGGCCAACCTTCTTCAGCAGCTGGGCAAGAAGGAAGAATCCCTTGAGCTCTACCTCGAAATCCTCGATCAGGACCCCTCCCAGGTAGCGGCCCGAGAGCAGGGGGCCTGGATCCGAGTAGAAAGCGGCCGACTCGACTCGGCGCTAGACCTGCTGAAGGGCGCCCAGGTCACCTCACCGAATCAGGCCTTGGTTGAGGGCTACCGCAGCATGGTTCGGGAGGACTGGGAAGCCGCGCTACAGCATTTCGGCACCGCGGAGGCGGCCAATCCGCTCACGCCGAGCTTGCTGAAGTTGGTCAGTCTCTGTTTGCAAGAGTTGGGTCGAACCGAGGAAGCACTGACGTATCTGGACAAGGTCCAGAGGCTGCAGCCGGACGATCCCACTGTTCGGGAGCAGATCCTGGGTGTCCAGCTCGAGACCGGAATCCGCCACATGGAAGCCAAGCGATGGAAGGCCGCGCTGGAGATTTTCGAGTCGGCAATCGGTAAAGGGTCCGCTGACTCAGACACCTATCTCCGATCTGCCTACTGTCACCAACGGCTCAACCAGCTGCGCAAGGCAGTGCGAGTGTATCGGGTTGGTTTGGCAAGCGATCCAACCGCAGCCTGGGCCAGGACCAATCTGGCGGTCTGTTTGAGTCGGCTGCGACGGCACCAGGAGGCGGTTGAGGAGTGGCAGGAGATTGTTCGCGAATCAAGAACACCCGAGGCATATCTGCAGCTGGGCTTGTCCTACTCCCATCTGCAACGCTTCCCCGAGTCAGAAAAGGCGCTTCGACAGGCCCGCGAACTGGGTATCGACAGTCCCAGGTTGATCTATCATCTGGGGCTGGCCAAACTTCACAATCACCAGTTGGACGAGGCCTGGAACCTCATCCATCGGGCCGCCAGAGCTGGCTTCGAACCAGCCCGCGAGATGACACGAAAAGCTGCTCGTTGGTCCAAGACCAAGACCAAGCGGGCCACGCTCAAAACCGATTAACAGCGTCAATAAGCTGCCTCAGACGCCCAAAATGGTATCTATCGAAAGACAGGACCAGGCGCGGGAGTCCGGCTATCTCTTCCTCGCTAGCTTCCTCGGGTAGAGCCTCGCTGGATTCGATGGCTCCCCCGCGCAAGATGTCTTGAAAATCCTGGTTCAGCCTCTCAACGGCGCCCTCCGGCAGAGCCTGCTTGAGCCTCAGCACCAGCTTCCTTTTGTGGTCGACATAGCGGCTGGAATGATATCTGAGGTAGAAGTTGTGGATTTCCTGGACTGCTGACTCCAGATCGTCCGTGATCAAGAACAAGGCTTCATCTTCGGGTGAGATATAGCCTCCCCGGAAGAGCTGCTTCCGCTCGAACTCGAGCCAGTCTCGCCAGTAGCTGCCTCCGGGAGCATCCAGCATGACGACTGGCATCGGCCTACTCTTCCCCGTCTGCACTAGAGTCAGCACTTCGAAGCCTTCATCCAGGGTCCCGAAACCCCCGGGCATCAAAACCACGGCATCCGATTCCTTCACGAAGAAGAGTTTGCGAGGGAAGAAATAGAAAAAGTTGATCAGCTTCTGATCGCCCAGTATGGTCTCGTTGGCGTCGGGCTCGAAGGGCAGCAGGATGTTCAACCCAAAGCTCTTCGCCCTTCCAGCACCAGCGTTGCCTGCCTCCATGATCCCGGGGCCGGCGCCCGTAATGACCATGAAGCCTGCCTCAGACATCCTTCGGCTGAACTCCAGGGCTGTCTGGTAGGCCGGATCCGACGGAGCCGTGCGGGCCGATCCGAACAAACTGAGCTTCGGAGTCCCGCGGTAACGGGAGAAGACCTTGAAGGCATAGCGTATCTCCTTGGCCGCGGCGCGGAGGACTCTGAGATCGCCACGGGAACAGTCGTCCTGGGCTAGCTTGACGCCGGTCACGAAGATTTCTCGGAGCAATTTGGAGTGGGGATAGGGTTCCAGCTGCTCCATCAGTTGATCGATGAGAGCCTCGATCTTCTCATCGTCGACCTTGTATCGAACCGGCTGCTGGGAGGCTTTGGTGTCCGCCATGACCTTCGGTCAGTATAGCTTATAATCAAGCTGTGCCAGCCAATCTGACTGCTCAGTACTTCGAGGCTGAGTCGAAATTCAAACAGGCTTCTACGTCTGCCGAGAAGGTCCAGGCACTGGAAGAGATGCTTCGGAACATCCCCAAACACAAGGGGACCGAGAAGATGCAGGCGGATATCAAGAAGCGCCTGTCAAGAGAACGTAAGGAATCACAGAAGAAAAAGTCGTCGGGTGCCTCGCAGCGAACCGACCACTACGTAAAGAGTGAGGGAGCCGGTCAGGTGGTCCTCTGTGGTCCACCCAACAGTGGCAAGTCGCAGCTTCTGACCAATCTGACCCACGCCCAGGTAGAAGTAGCAGACTACCCATATACGACACGAATACCGCAGCCGGGCATGATGCCGTTCGAAGACATCCTGATTCAGCTCGTCGACATGCCTCCTCTGTCACCAGAGTCGCTGGAGCCTTGGCAGCTGGCCATGATCCAGCTGTCAAACCTGGCTCTGGTCATTTTCGATATCAACGATCCCGAAATACTGGAGCAGACGGAATTTGTCCTATCCACACTGGAGGAACGCGGGATCACGCTGGCGCTCGATCAGCGCCCGGGATTGGTCTTCCTGGGCAACAAGTGCGATCACTCTCAGGGCGAGGCCAATTTCTCAGCCTGGCAAGAACTCTACCAGGATCGGTTCCAGGCAGAACCCTTCAGCGCCGTTTCTCCCACCCATCTGGAAGAGCTCAGACACCGCCTCTTCAAACTCCTGGACATCGTCAGGATATACACCAAACCACCCGGTAAGAAGCCAGAGCGGAATACCGCCCCCTTCGTCTTCCCGCGCGGCGCCACGATTGTGGACGCGGCTGCTACCGTCCACAAAGAGATTGCCCAGAGCTTCAAGTTTGCCCGAGTCTGGGGCCACGCCCGATTCGAGGGACAGATGGTCGAGAGGGGCTACGTGCTGGAGGACGGGGACATCGTCGAGATCCACGGTTGAACTCGGATCGGCTTAGCACCTGGTAGGCAATCGTGTCCACCCTCCGAATTCGCAGTCGCTCGGCAGGTAGTCGGTGTTCCTCGTGGGTGTTCAAGATAGCGACCCCAGTCGCCCAGCCAAGAAGCCAAATATTGACAAGTCCTACGTGCGCAAATATTATGTGTCCATGAACCTGACCCTCTCCATTGATGGAAAACTGGTCGAGAACGGACGTCGGGTCGCTGCAAGCATGGGGAAGAGCCTCAACCAGCTGATACGGGATCACTTGGAACAGCTCACATCAAGCACCAGCCTGGAAGACACAATCGATGAGCTCCTGGAACTCTCCGAAGGGGCAGGAGGACGATCCGGCGGTTGGAAGTTCAACCGTGAAGAGATCCATGAAAGGCCGTAGCTTTCTCGATACGAATATCCTGGTCTATATGGACGATTCGGATTCTCCCGAGAAACGAGTTCGCGCACTTACGCTGGTTGGGGAGTGTGGTAGAAGGGGCCAGGCAGTCGTCTCGACCCAGGTCTTGCAGGAGTATTTCAACACGGCCATTCGCAAGCTGGGAATCGAACCTACCATCGCTCGTCGAAAGGTTGAGCTTCTGGCGCGTTTCGATCTGGTTCAGATTGTACTTCCGGACATTCTGGGAGCCATCGATCTTCACCGCCTTCATTCCTTGTCTTTCTGGGACGCCCTTATTCTGCGAACTGCTCAGGCATCGAATTGCAGAATTCTCTACAGCGAGGACTTTCAGCATGGGCAGGTGTTCGATGGGGTAGAGATCGTCGATCCCTTCCTCACACCCGGGTCCTGAATCACTGGCTCAGCATGATCACTGCAGCAGTCCTGAGAGAGCCATGTGATTCTAGAATCGGTTCACGATTCTGCTTTCATCAGCGGGTCCCCAAGATCACTTCAATCGTCAACTGATCGAGCTTTTCGTAAGGCAGTTTTCGTGCCGCCAGCTTACGCCTATCCAGATCAGCTGCCAGAATCTGTCGGGCGTTATCCGAACTATAGCTTTGAATGGTGGAGAGTCCGAGCTCCGACTTCGCTCCTCCGATCTCCTTCAGTAGTCCCTGGATTTCGGCATCTTCATTAAAGCGCCGCGCCTTCTCCTTCAGGATCAGATAGGTACGCATACAACCGGCGGCAAAGTCCCGGACACCCTCCTCTCCCTCGCTTCGATAGGCGTGTGCATCGAAATGGCGTGATCCTTCGTAGCCGATGTCCTCCAGAAACTTGACCAGGAAAAAGGCAGCCTTCAAGCTCTCTGACCCAAAACGAAGGTCCTGATCGAAACGGCCCAGCTTCTGGTCGTTCAAATCGATGTGGAAGAGCTTGCCGGCCTCCCAGGCCTGGGCGACGGCGTGATAGAAATTCAGCCCCGCCATATGCTCATGCGCCAGCTCGGGATTCACCCCAACCATGGAGGGGTCATCCAAGGTATGGACGAAGGCCAGGATGGCACCGGTGGTGGGCAGGTAGCTGTCGCCCCGGGGCTCGTTGGGCTTCGCTTCCATGGCGAATCTCAGATCGTAGCCGTTGTCTTTCGCGTAGCCGATAAGGAAATTCATGCACTCGCGGTAGCGCTTGATCGCCTCCGCAGCGTCCTTGGCGGCATCCACTTCTGCGCCTTCACGTCCCCCCCAGAAAACGTAGATCGTAGCACCCAGCTCCACTCCCAGATCGATGCCTCGCATGGTCTTCTGCAAGGCGTAGGCTCGGATGTTGGGATCGTGGGAGGTATAGGCCCCATCCTTGAAAACCGGATCGCTGAACAGGTTGGTGGTCGCCATCGGGACGCAGACATTATAGTCGTTCAGGGCCTGCTTGAAGTCGCGAAGTATGGATGCACGCTCGTCAGGAGTTGCGTCGATGGGGATCAAGCCATTGTCGTGGAAGTTCACCCCATAGGCTCCCTCCTCCCCGAGCAGTTGAACGATCCGGGGCGGTGGCAGGGGTTTCCTTGTAGGTTGCCCGAAGGGATCCCTACCCGGGTTTCCTACGGTCCACAGGCCGAAAGTAAATCTATCTTCAGGTTTAGGCTTAAAGTCTCCGTTCATGGCCCATCCTTTCTCTCGATGAGGCGTCGATGGCTGGGAAAGACATCGCTCTTCAGCAGAGTCTTGCTCAACTTCTTATAGACTCCGTACAACTCCTCGTAAGTAGTCTGGTGCCTTGGTTCCGGGATCTGGCGAGTGGCCTCGTCCAGCTCAACGTATTCCTCCACCAGGGTGCCCATCTCGCCTCCCTGGTCGCACCAGGCAGCCTGCAGTGCCGCACCAAACGCTGGCCCCTCCTCGTTGCTGGGACACACGCAGGTGACTCCGAGTGCATCTGCCGCGATTCCTCTCCAAACGCGGCTTCTGGAACCACCACCGATCAGTCGAATCTCGCTGGGAGCCAAACCCAGATCCTTCAATCGCTCCAACCCGTACTTCAGTCCCAATGTCACACCCTCCATGGCCGCACGACCAAGGTAGGGCGGCGTGGCGGTAGCCGGGCGGATCCCGAGAAAAACTCCAGTCCCTTCGGGAGAATTTGGAACTCGCTCCCCTTCTAGATAGGGCAGTAATAGAAGCCCCTTCGAGCCGGGTGGAACCTGGCCGATCTGCTGATCGAAATCCTCGAGGCCGGCCTCTGAGAAACCGGCCCGGACCATTTCGGTGGCCACGGTGACGTTCATCGTACAGACCAGGGGCAGCCACGCTCCGGTGCTGGTACAGAAGGCAGCGACTTCTCCCCTGGCATCGATCACAGGGGAACGGCTGCAGCCGTAGAGGGTCCCGGACGTCCCCAGACTCACGGTGAGTGTCCCCGGGCTGACGTTTCCAGAGCCGATGGCCCCCATCATGTTGTCTCCGCCGCCAGAACTTACCGTCACCTCCGCCCTCATTCCCCACTTCTGGGCGAGCGAGGCTCGAAGGGCGCCAGCAGCTTCGTTGGACTGGATCAGCCGGGGTAGGAACGACTCGAGGTCCGTATCGGGATCGATCCAGGATAGTGCCTGGGTTGACCACTCTCGCTCCCGCACCCGAAAGTATCCGGTGCCCGAAGCGTCTCCTGCCTCGGCGGTCATCTCGCCGGTCAAATAGAAGTTGAGATAATCGTGAGGGAGCAATAAGGAGTGGAGCTTTTCATAGCTATCGGGCTCATGCTCCTTGATCCAGGCTACCTTGGAGGCGGTGAAGCCAGGAGGCAGTGCGTTGCCGATCTCGTCCATATAGGGGGCAAGACCTCCGGCTGCCTCCAGGATGGAGCGGCACTGGGGTTCGGTACTGGTGTCATTCCAAAGCTTGGCGGGACGAATAACTCGCTGGGAAGAGTCCAGCACAACCAGTCCATGCTGCTGACCCGAGACGCCGATTCCTCGAACGGCACCCAGATCGACTCCTTGCTGTCCCAACGCCCCCATACAGCCATCCAGCGCATCGATCCAGTTCGAAGGGTGTTGTTCCTTGTGACCCGGCGGCAGGTTCCCGATGAGGTCGTAGGATTCCGAGGCAGAGTAGGAAGTCCCGTCGATCGGGTCCCATGCCAGGACCTTGAGACTCTGGGTGCCGCAGTCAATTCCAAGGTACATCTTCAGCCTCCCGGCGCCGCTCGCGGATCTACTCTCTCTACTTCTCCTGGTCCTGTCAATCGCGCTTGCCGATCGGAGGACTGATCCAGATATTTGTATTCATGTATCTTCAAGAAAAGGGGTGAGTTACCCAGAATGGCGGCCCGGACACCCAATTTTTTGAATCTTTTGGATCAGTGGCAGCTCTTCAGGAACCCTTTTAATTCTTTTCAAACTGTTGATAAACAGGGAGTAACGGTACTGTCTCAGCTTCTCGGCACGGGGTTTGCAGGGTAGGTGGTCGATACGGTCAACCCTCTCACGAGGGTGTCTCGGTGGGAAGTTGTCAGAGGACTCAGTTACGAATTGAGCCTGGGGTGCAACAATGAGTTAGAGTCTACTCTGACAACTCCCACTTTAGACATTACGTTTGCCGTCTGGTTTTGTTTCCTCTAGCAGTTTGCCTCTCCCCGAACGATTACAATAGGGACAACGATAGTCGACGATACCGTTGTTGTACTCCGTACAAATGACGTAGCAGTCATCAACTGGACAGCGGGGCGCTTCGCCTTTGCTATAGCGTTCGCGGCAATAGGCAAGTTGTAGATCGGTCCAGGGCGTCGGGGGACTCCCCTGTTCCCAAACGTCTTCTGCCTGACAATCCGGGCAGCGGATCGATAGTCTAAAGACGGAAGACCCGGACGGATATTTGGATTGAAGCTGGAGCACTTCGCCACACTTAGGACATCGCGGATTTTCCTTGGGGCTGCCTGGACCGAAGTACTCGACAACGATCTGCTCCCGTTCCTCCTCAGAATATTTTGGCATCTTCATCCCCTGGGCTAGTCGCAATAACACCTTCGGTGTAGGTGACGCCCCTGGAATCAGAGGGAAGTTTCTTTCCTGTACGATCCGGCGGTCTCCGGTGGCGCTGCTGAGCTGAAACTTGAATAGTGAGCAGTGAACAGTACCGGAAACAGCAGCATCCAACAGAGCCGCGAACGACTTGACTTATCTGCAAGATGGGCCCAAGTTCCGAGGAGAGAGCCGGACAACAGCAACATCTCTGTCAACCCCGAAAAGTTTCGTTCTCGAATGGGGCCAGCACGGTTGAGCGGTGTGGTTTCATCGTTCACTTCCCTTCGCTCCCAACCTTCCGAGACTGCCAAGAACCAGCCCGCTGGCCACCAGGACAAAGACCAGCAAGCCGATCAGCGGAGCAGCGGACCCTGCCCATGCATATCCCACACCTGAGGGCGCCACTCCCTGGACGAATGCTGCCGCAGCGATCCCCACACCAATCAGACCCTCGCCTCCCACCATTCCTGATCCCAGAAGGATTCCCCTGTCGGTACGCTGCTTGCCCTCACTCGTCGATGGAGCTCGGCACTCCAGGAAGAATCGGATCAACCCTCCCATGCAGACCGATGCCATGGTGGTAACGGGAAGGTAGACACCGACCGCAAACGGGAGACTGGGAATACGCAGCATTTCGGCTGTCAGGGCAATGGCGATGCCGATTCCCACAAGAACCCAGGGGAGAGAGTTCTCAAGCACTCCTTCCACCACCAGTTTCATTAAAGTAGCCTGCGGTGCCGGTAACTCTTGCGAGCCGAAACCATAAGTACGGTCCAAAACCAGCACGGCAAGACACACGAAGGTTGCCGAGCTCAGAACGCCGACAATCTCACCCAGCTGCTGTCTCCGGGGAGTCGCTCCAAGAAGAAATCCTGTCTTCAGATCCTGCGAGGTATCTCCTGCGATTGAGGCTGCAACCGCGACGAGGCAGCCCACCGTGAGCACGGTCACCTTTCCCGCATCCCCGGTCCAGTCCATCAACAAAAAGATGGAGGAAACTGCGAGCAGGGTAGCGATCGTCATACCGCTGGTGGGATTCGACGTAACCCCCACCAGGCCCACGATTCGTGAGGATACGGTGACAAAAAAGAATGCCGAGACGATGACCATGAGCGCTGCCGCCGCACGAAAGCCGAAGGGGGTGGCTTCACCGAAAACGAAGGGGAAGACCGAGATGACGACGCCTACTCCCAGCACTCCCAGGAGCACCCCGCGAAGGGGCAAATCGCGGTCGGTCCTCAAAGTAGCCAAGACGGAGCCACCGGCACGCCCCCTCAACTCTCTCAGGCCTAGACGAAAGCTTTCGATCATCGTAGGGACACTCCGAATCAGGGTAATCAGGCCTCCGGTCGCGACGGCTCCCGCCCCGATATAGCGCACGTAGCGGCTCCAGATGTCGTCAGGCGGCATGGCTGCGATCGGCAGAAGAGTCTCCGGGTACAAAGGCTCGGTTCTTCCCTCTCCCCAAAAGGCAATCGCCGGAATCAGAACCACCCAGGAGAGCAGCCCTCCGCTCACCATAATGATGCCGATGCGGGGACCCAGGATGTATCCCACTCCGAGGAGCGCCGCCGAAAAATCCAGCCCCAGCTGACTCTTATTAAGGAAGGGGAGAGCGAAATGGATCTCCCGCGGGAAGAGCTGGACCCAACCGGCAAGGCCCTTGAAGAGCGAGCCGATGCCAAGTCCCCAGAATACGTTGTGACCTCGACGACCTCCCTCCTGGCTGGCGCGAAGCACCTCGGCACAGGCCGTGCCCTCCGGATAGGGGAGCCTTCCGTGTTCCCTCTGAATGAGAAAGCGTCTGAGAGGGATCATGAACAAAACGCCCAAGAGTCCCCCGGCCATCGCCAGGACCACCATTTGAATCAACCCGGGAGCTAGGCCCCAAAGAAAAAGGGCAGGCAGCGTGAAGATCACACCGCTGGCAACAGAACTCGAGGCGGAGCCGATCGTCTGGGAGAGGTTGGCCTCCAAGATGGTGCTTCGATGACCCGAAGACGACAAGACCTTGAAGGCTGCCGCGGTCAGAACCGCGACGGGAATCGAGGTGGAGATGGTGAGCCCTACTCTGAGGCCAAGATAGGCGTTGGCAGCTCCGAAGAGGATTCCGAAGAAGATGCCCGCGACGGCGGCCTTCGGAGTGAACTCGGCGAGATTCTCGAGAGGGGAAACGTAGGGAGAGGGTGTGGCAGTGGCAGGTCCAGAATCCAGCTCCCGTCGATCTTCGTCCTGGGGCATGCGCGCTCCCTCGTCATCCTAACCAACATCGCCACCGATAGGACATTGCCACCGGGGATCTCACTCGATCCTAGAGCAGGTACCCTACCATAGTTGATGCCGGTCGAGGGAGCGCGAGCCCACTTGTCAAGCGCTAGTGGCGCGCTCACTCGGACAGGCTACCGGATCATGGATTTCCAGGGTGGGGCGTTCCAAGATACGGGAAGTCTGTCAAATAGGGCACGTCATTCTGATCTACACTATCTCCCAATCCTGCTCCCGTGCCATCCACCAGAATCCCGGCCACGGCCTGGACAGCAACGTCGAGCACGTCGTCGCCAACCCGTCGTCCATTGGGAAATCCGGCTAGATCTCCACCCACAACGCCAAGCCGATTCTGACTATCCGCAGGGGTTGGCGCGATCCCCATGTTCAAGCGCAACATCTCTCCCGGAACTACGTTGGGAGGTTGGTTGAGTCCGGGAACTCCTGTCAGAAAGACCTGTACCAGGTCATTACGAGGAGCCGGAGGAACGTCGACTCCGAAAAGCAGGTTGAGAAGCTTGGCGAGTTCGGGGTCCGTGACGAAACTGAGGAACTGTCCGTCATCGGTCGGGCGCGAAGAATTGAATCGATCCTTCATCGCCAAAGGAATGACCACTTCATTTACCAACGGCGAGCCCAATCGGGAAACCTGCGTCAAGGTTCTAAAACCGAAAAGGTGCAGTGGTATCGGCGAGCCTCCGGTGACGGGCAGCCTGGAGAAGGCAGCTCGGGAGGCGGATGACCAGACACCAATAACGGCTGTTGGATCATCTCCGCCGGCGGGAAAACCTCCATCCGAAGTGAGTCTGGACATGGGTATCTCGATGGCGATCGAGTGCACGTTCTGCCCGGACGTCCCGTCTACGCCCGGAGTACGCAGCGACAGGAGGTCGAAGATGCCGGCGAGGTCCACGTAGAAACCTTCGTCCCGCTGTCCGGCGAAAAAGCGGCTTCCATCCGGGAGGTCATGGATCGCCTGCTTGGCCAATGCCTCATAATTGGGTGTCGTAGCCGAACCGATATTTGATGGCGGGAGGATGAGATCCTCACCAAGAAGCTCCCTGGGTGCCGAGGATCGTCGAGGACCATTGACACGCCAGATAGTGCAATACTGACGAACGTTGTGGGTTGGGTCCTGAAGCGACTCGATTGGACCGGTAGCCGTCAGAAAGGTCCCGCTCTCCAAAACCTCAGTTCTGAAGCGAAATTGGTAGGTTATTTCTTCGACCGCATCGCCGTCATTGTCGATCATGATCTCGTAGAGCACATGCGGATCGAACTTGTGAAAGTTAGGCCCACCGTAGGGCACCTGGAGGGGAATGAAGTTCGAAATCAGGGTCACGAACTCTTCGCGACCTGGTTCGTAGCTGACGAAGGCGTAGACATCGGTATTGTCAGCTGTTGGATCCAGGGTGATCGCGGGAGCCTCACGGTGACTCGATCCCTGGGTAGCCGCTGGGAGTAGGAGGCAGGCGAGAATCAGAGAAAGTGACAGATGAGACCTCGGTTGAGACAAACTCAGATGCATGGTTGAACTCCTTTCATTCAATGTTCCTAGTTCGTTTTCAACCAGCTATACGTACTGCGGATCGATTCTGGATGTATCTTTTTTTGGGAGGCATTCGAGAACGAAACTTTGCTAGTCTCCCGCCGCGAATATTGGTAGCAGCGCGATGAAGCTTCACCTTCGTGCCGCCCCTAGGAGCGCTGGCCCCATTCGGGAACGGAAACTTTGGTCGGGGATAGGGGAGATTCTGCTGTTGTCCAGCTCTCTCCTCGAAACCGGGTTCATATTGCAGACGAGTCAAGTCGTTCGCGGCTCTGTCAAATGGCGACTCTTGCATGATCTCGTCGCCAATTGAAGTTTCAAATTAGAGGCGACGCGAGCCTGATAACACCGGTGCCGTTGACGGCGGGACTGGCGGCGTGGAGAATAGCCCAACATGGATCACCCTGAAAACTGGAGCTGTTCGAAAAGGTAGGACTTGAAATGAGTTACGAGTACGGTGACCTACGGGACTTCATCAAACGATTGGAAGAATCAGGACAGATCACTCGGATTCCGGTAGAAGTGGACCCCATCCTGGAAGTTGCGGAAATTACGGACCGGGTCTCGAAAGCGATGGGTCCTGCTCTGCTATTCGAGAATCTAAGAGGATCGCAACTTCCTCTCCTGATCAACACCTTCGGCTCCTACCAGCGCATGAATCTTGCCCTTGGTGTCGAGGCTCTAAAAGATGTATCCCAGAGAATCGAAGACCTCTTGGACCTGAAGGCTCCGACCGGAACCTGGGACAAGCTCAAGATGCTCCCCCGATTGACCGAGCTGTCCTCCCTGGTACCCAAGACTGTAAATAGGGGCCCCTGTCAGGAAGTGGTGAAAACCGAAGGGTTTTCTCTGCTGGAGCTACCTATTATCAAATGCTGGCCGGGGGACGCCGGTCGATTCATCACCATGCCCCTGGTTTTCAGCCGAAATCCCCAGACGAAAAAGCAGAATTGTGGGATGTACCGGATGCAAATCTTTGACGAAACCACCACCGCCATGCACTGGCAGGTGCACAAACACGGAGCCCATCACTTTCGCGAGGCCCGACACCGATCTGGTTCTGGAGGCGAGAGACGAATGGACGTTGCCGTGGCTATTGGTGCCGATCCTGCAACCGTTTTCTCGGCCATCGTGCCGCTTCCTGACGACCTCAACGAAATGATGTTCGCTGGATTCGTACGCCGCCAGCCTGTCGAGATGGTGAGTTGCAAGACGGTGGACATCAGCGTACCCGCCAACGCCGAGATCATCCTCGAAGGATACGTCAATCTGGATGAGACCCGTTTGGAGGGTCCCTTCGGGGATCACACCGGGTTCTACTCCCTGGCGGACCAATACCCGGTCTTTCACGTCACCTGTATGACCCACCGCAAGGACCCCATCTATCAAACTATTATTGTGGGCAAGCCTCCTCAAGAGGACTGCTATATGGGTCACGCAGTGGAGCAGATCTTCCTGCCTGTCATCCAAAAGCAGCTGCCCGAAATCATCGATATGCACATGCCCTTTGAGGGGATCTTCCACAACCTGGTCATCATCAGCATCCGCAAACGCTACCCCGGGCACGCGCGCAAGATCATGAACGCCATCTGGGGCATGGGCCAAGCCATGTTCTCGAAGTGCATCGTGGTGCTGGACGAGGGCGTGAACGTCCAGGACTATGGCGAGGTAGTCTTGAGAACGCTGAACCACATCGATCCGGAGCGGGACATCCAGTTCACCCTGGGACCGGTGGATTCGCTCGATCACTCTTCTCGGCTACCCAACTTCGGGTCCAAGATGGGCATTGACGCCACCCGGAAGTGGCCCGAGGAAGGCTTCCATCGGGAGTGGCCCGAAGAAATCCTGATGACACCGGAGGTCCGAGAGCGGGTAGACAAACTCTGGCCGAGTCTAGGACTCCCGGGCTAGAGTACCCAGGGCAGACGCCTACCCCTTGGCCCATCCTTTTAAATCGCGCAGGAGAGAAGGCATCGCCGGGTCTTGACTCCATGATTGGGATAGATACCCGAGAGGTGCTTTCAGTGCCGGCAGAGGGTCGGCTCCGGGCGTCATGGCCGCGGACTCCTCCGCCAGCCAGGACAGCAGAGTGGGAAGATCGGCGAACACATCGCTAGTCAGAGATTGGTGCAACCGGGGAACGGTCCGCTGCTCAAAATGTAGTTTCTGATTGAGTTCGATGATGTCGGGCAGGAGCAGACCCGGCTCCCCGAGAGCGAGGCCGATGCGTCCCAACAGCTCGCGGTACACCAGCAGCGCGAGGCTCTGGGTCTCGTCCCTTAACTGCTTTAGTAGCTCCCCTCCCGAGGCTGGCGGCCGGTCCGGCCTAGGGAGCAACTGGCAGTAGAATTTCAGCTTGGGTTCGGTGCCTGAAGGTCGCACCGTGACGATCGAAGTGTCCGTGAACAGTTGGACCAGATTCCGGGGCAGCCGGTCGGTTTCGCTCAAGAACGGACCAAAGGCTTCCTCGTCCCAGTAGTCCGCCACCTTGATCACTTCGCTGCCGGCAAGGGTCGTGGGCGGAGAGCTCCGCAGTGACTCCATCAACCGATTCTTCTTCGACTCGCCTTCCGGCCCAGCCATCATGATGGATCGGTTGACGTTGTCGTATCCCCCCACCTCTTCCAGGATCTGGATGTAGTAGTCCAACAGGGTACGCCCTTCGTCGTCGAGGCGCTGGTAAAGTGCAGCCAGGTACATCCCTGCTGGAGTCGCGTCCTTCTCTCTGATCGTCGGCACCACCATAATGCCGTGACTCTCCTCCGCTGCCAGAACCAATTCGTCGGCAGAGCATGAGACGTCACGGTAGCGGCCCCTGGACTCGAGGCTCTTCAACACGTCAGCGATATACTTGAAACCGACTGGCAGATCATCAACGCACCACGATTGCCCGGCTCGTTGTGCGATCCTACCCAGGATCTTGGTGGTAACCAGGGTTTCGATCACCAAGCCCTTCCGCTGGGGCCCATTCTGGTCGAGCATGAGAAAGTAGCAGAGCACTGCGGCGATCTGGTTGCCATCAAAGTGGTACCAGGAGCCGTCACCCAACCTGACCTCGAGACCTATCCGGTCGGCATCGGGATCACTGGACAGGACGATCCCTGCGCCCTTGGCAGCAGCCAAGGCCACCGCGGGCCCGGTAGACTGTGGTACTTCGGGATTGGGGGCTTTGAACGGGATCACAGAGAAGCTTCCGTCGGGGCCCTGGTCGCCAGGAGTGATCACAGAAAACCCCAAGCGTTCCAGCACTTCGCCAATCGTGGTCAAACCTGAGCCACATAGGGGCGTGTAAAGAATCTCGGGATGCTTTCCGGGGGCGTGAATACCCGCGTACTTTTGCAGGTAGGTTTCAATGTACCGTTCGTGCATTCCCTCGGCAATCGCTCGGATTCTCCCTTGATCCAGGGCCGACTCGAAAGACATAGACGCAACCGTAGAGGCGCTCTCCATGGCGTCGATCAGGTGCTGGTCGTGAGGTGGTACAGGCTGGCTTCCATGGGGATCGTAGACCTTGACACCATTGTCGTCAGGGGGGTTGTGCGAGGCGGAGACATTGATCCCTCCGACTGCTTCGAGTTGGCCTATCAGGAACGAGAGTTCAGGCGTCGTCATTACCGCCGAGTCATCGCCGGGTTCTGCCAGGTAGGCGATAATGCCATTGGCGGCGTAGATCTCACAGGCCAGAACCGCCAGGGATCTGGAGGAGGCACCTAATAGCGGATGATCGCTGCCAAGAAAGTCGTAGGCCCCAGCGATATCGTTGAAAACGCGAACATCGTTGGCCACCACCACGACCAGCTCTGAGCGGTTGGAAAAGGCCTTCTGCAGGTACTCGCAGTGCCCCTGAACGGTCATGGCAACTGTTGTAGGGTTGAGCCGATTGGCGCCATAGCCGACGCGTCCCCGGCGACCTCCAGTGCCAAAGGGTAAGACCTGCCAGAAGGCGTCCATCAGCAGTTCGAGGTGCTCTTCCTGGAGGTGGATTCCCAGTATTTCTGGATGGGCGTAGGGCATCTCGCCGGCAATCCAGCGCCGCAGGCGGCCTGCTGCCAGCTCCCCTAGATCTTCATATTGTGTGGTCAGCGACCTGCAGATTCGGTCAAGCTCGGGATACGCCACTATATGTGTCGGAACTACAGGATCGAAAACTCGTTTAAGCGGGCTAACCCTGATGCCTACCGCGCAACCTGCGAATGGCAAGATTGGCGGCGGAAACTACATTCTCGTCCTTACTCTCAACCATTGGCTGAACGATGGATAAGGCTGACATGTCTCCCCGCATTCCGATGACGTCCAGTAGACGGGTCTGGATGGGGGCTTTTTCACTGCCCAGGTAGGGATACAACTTGGCAACCTCTGAGGGTTCCAGCTCGAGCAAATAGAAGTACGCCTGGTCGTCTCCCACCCTATCTATCAGTTCTACCAGATGTTCCTCTCGCCCCATTCGAAAGAGGGCAAATCCCATCGCAAGCCGGACACTGCCGGAGTCTTCCCGGAGGTACTTCTTTGCCACGTCCATTGTCGCGCTGGAGTCCGCCATCCGCCCCAATCCCTCGGCTCCATATCGCCGAAGGGTTTCACGTGCGTCCTCCATCGCTCCCAGGAAGATGTCCCGGCAGCTCGAATCTCCGATATAGGCCATTGCCTCCAGCAACTTCTTCTGCAGATCATCGCTCTTGCTGACGGGGACGATACCAAAGATCTTCCGTCTTTCTTCGACTCCGACGTTGTAGAGCTCTTTCAGCTGAGGCACAGCTTGAGCTACACGCAGGCGCCCCAAGGCAAAGATGGCTTCATCGTGGACCTTCTTATCAGGGTCACGGATCAAGGGAATCAGTGCGAGTCCAGCCTCTGGATCTCCGATCTTGTAGATCGCCCGAATAAGCTCAACCTTGACGCCGTCATCGCTTTCCTTCTCCAGGGTCTCCTTGATTGCAGGCAGTGCGGAGTGGGCTCGCAAAATCCCAAGGGCAACCGCGCCGTCCTTTCGGGGCCCACTGTCGGAAAAGGTGAGAAGGTCTGAAAGGGCATCGATAGCCTCCTGGCTCACGGGGACATAGGGCTCGACCATCAAGGGGTTGTAGTCGTCACTGAGCGGATTGACAAAGTCAGCGACCTCCTTGATACCCTTTACCAATCCGCCTTCTTCCATGACGTAGATATTAATGATTCCCTCGATCGCCTTCTTCTGGGTCACTCGCTTTTGATCATGAATAAGGCGTACGAAGGCCGGCAGCGCCCTGGTATCGTTGATCCGCACCAGAGCCCGTGTAGCCTCATAACGGGCCATCTCGTCAGGATCCTTGGTGAGCTCAATCAGAGCCGGGACCGCTTTCCTCACGCGGTTATCACCGAGCGCATTGGCCGCGAATCTCCTTCTCTTGGCCTCAGGATGTTTGAGATCGTAGATCAACCCATCTACATCCCGCTTTTCCTTCTTCTGAGCCTCCAGGGAAGCAAAAGATACCAGTAATGGAACCGTCAACAGGCTCCTCAAAACGACTGTTCGAAGAGACATAGACCACTTCCTTTCTCTTGAGTCCATCTTTACAAGATATCAGATCTGACTGACCTTCGGGGGTGTTCGGAGCGAGGTCTTGAGGACGGAGAATACTCGGCTTAACGGATGGTGATCAGGCGGTTTCCAGGCCACCGAAGAAGAGAGTGAGGATTGCGTTTCTTTCAGCCGAGCCTGTCCAGTGCGTCCACCAGGCTCTTTCGAATCCGCAGGTATAACTCGTCGATATCCGACTTCTCCGCGACCAGAGCGGGTGCCACCGCAAACCAGGTGGGATCGATGCGGATCACGAGACCGTTCTCGAGTGCCGTCCGCTTCAGGGTCTGGCCGAGCTCGGGAAAGGGAGCCATCGTCTCGGTGTCCCGCACCAGCTCCACCCCCTTGAGCAGTCCCTTTCCACGGACCTCACGGACGACTCCGAGCTCCTTCAGCTGCTCCAGGCGCTGGGACAGATAGTCGCCCAATTCGGCGGCCTTTTGGTCCAGGCCCTGGCCGGCAATCTCATCAATCACAGCAATCCCAACGGCACAAGCTACGGGATTTCCGGCAAAAGTATGTCCGTGGGCAAAGTTGATCTCGTCTTCCACCGGTCCAAAGAAGGCCTCCCCCATGTCCTCCCGCGCAACCATGGCTCCCAGGGGGACGACTCCGCTCGAGATTCCCTTTCCGCAACAAATAATATCGGGAGTCACACCAAACGTCTGGGCAGCGAACATGGATCCGGTCCGCCCCATCCCCGTGATGATCTCATCGAAGATCAGCATTACCTGGTAGCGATCGCATATCTCACGCAGGATCTGGAAGTACTCCACCGTCGGAGTAATGATTCCACCGGTGAGGCCGACGGGTTCGACGATAATCCCGGCAACCGTAGCAGGATCTTCATGGAGGATGACATCTTCGAACGTCTGAGCACAGAAGCGGTTGCACTCTTCCCAGGAAGAAAACCGATCTCGGTAGTAGTTGGGCGGGAATACCTTCAAAAACCCGGGCATCTGGGGCTCGAACGGGGTCTTACGCTGCCCAGTGCCGCTGGCGGCCATGGCACCGAAGGTTGCGCCGTGATAACCGAAATAGCGGCTGATGAACTTGAACTTGCCGGGACGCCCGGTCTGCTTGAAGTACTGCCGTGTGAACTTGATGGCCGACTCGACCGCTTCGGACCCACCACTGTAGGGCTTGACGAAGTTCAACCCCTCTGGAGTTATCTCGGATAAGCGCTCCACAAAATCGAGCGTCATATCAGAGATTCCGTGCATGGGGGGCGCAAGGCTGAGCGTTTCGACCTGCTTCCGCAACGCCTCCATCAGCCCGGGGTGACCGTGGCCCAGGGAGGCAACGAAGATCCCTCCAATGCCATCGAAGTACTCTTTCCCATCCACATCCCAGTAGTAGAGGCCCTTGGCCCGATTAATCACCAGCGGATGCTCGAGAAAGGCCGATGTCTGCTGGTAATCGAGAAAGGTTCTCTTCAGAAGTTTCTGGCGCCGTTCGTCTAGCTTCATGACTTGACCCTTTGGGGACAGCCGAATATACCACACGGTGTTTGAGGCGGCTTCCTTGCGCTATGATGACTACTCGTGCGGTGCCCGCTGGATGAGGGCCGACGATGAGACACTTGATCTGCCTTGTGATGCTGCTGCTCCTGCCCTTAGCCGGCGCTGCTTTGCCCCGCGCCAGCGAGCCCATTGGAGAGACTGGCAGCCAGAACGCTGAACGGGTTAGAGCGGCTTTTCTGGCTCCCGAAGCGGCTGGAGAAGCCTTCGAGGCTCTGGCCTCGTTCCCGGAGCTGCTCCAGGAACGCCCTCTGCAGATCAAGCTCTTCCGATCTCTGGCCTCCAAGAAGGTCGAGATCTTCCAAGCCGCGATCGCTCTCTGCTTGAGGGTGCCACAAGCGACGCAGTTCGCGATGATCCGGAGGCGATTCAATCTCTCGTTCGTCGGGCCGGACGCTAGAAAACGGCAGTCCATACTGGAACTGGCCCTGGCCGAGACCAGCTTTCTCAAAGACCTGCGCCTTGTGAGCCTCGTCAGTGAGGCCCTGTCGGCCACCGATCCAACCCTTGCAAAGACCGCTCTTTCGCTGGTCCGAGAAGAGAAGTGGATGCAGAAGCTGCCCGCCATCGCTGAAGCCCTGTCTCGCAGCACTGAGTCCCTTTATTCGGACGGGTTGAAGCTGCCGGACGTTGCCTTCTTCAGGAACAAGGTTGCACCGATCTTCGAGGTCCAGGGAGAGGATGAGAAGGCCTGTGTCGACTGCCACAAGGGACATCCCATACTCCGACTCAAACCGGTCGAACCAGGCTCGAAGGCTGAGCAGACCCTGGAGCACTACCGGGCCAGTCTCCGCGTCATCGACCTGGAGAAGCCCGAGAACAGCCTTCTCCTGACCAAGCCGCTGCAAGCGGCTCCTCCCGAGGGGACCTATACTTCAGGTGTAAATCGGCACGGAGGGGGAATTCGCTGGGCCAGGGAGTCGCCAGAATACCGGACGCTCTTAAAGTGGATCCGAACCGCGAAGTGAGAGAACCTGCGGAAGGATAGCGGTCACATCCCCCTCGATTCTCAAGTCTGCGATGCTGTCGTGAGCGGTTGCTCCCTGATTCATGACAATGTAGAAGGCTCCGGAAGACTTCGCCACCCGAGGCACCGAAGCCGCCGGCTCGACTTCCAGAGTCGATCCAATAGAGCAAACCAGATCAGCCTGTGCTGCCGACTCCAGGGCGAGTTGCATCTTCTCTTCGGGCATGGGTTGTCCGAATGAGACCGTGGCTGGCTTCAGATAGCCGCCACAGCTACAGAGCGGGGGTTGGCGAGACCGCTCAAATTCATCGAAAATGGGATCCGGCTCTTGCGTCTGCCGACATGACTGGCACTCAACAAGACGGTTGGTCCCATGAAGCTCGATCACCCTCCCAGGAGGATGGCCGGCCAGCTGGTGGAGTCCGTCAATGTTCTGGGTGACGAGAGATTGGAGCTTCCCCCGTTGGTCGAGCTCCGCCAACGCCCGATGGGCCACATTGGGTTGGGCATCCCGGAACTGTCGCCAGCCCTCCAGTTTGAACTCCCAGTGCTTCATACGAGCTGAGTGAGACGTCATGAACTCGTCGTAATACACCGGCTGCCATCGCTTCCAGAGACCCTCAGGGCCGCGAAAATCAGGGATTCCCGAACCGGTTGAAATCCCGGCTCCGGTAAACACCAGGACATACTGAGATTCCTCGAGACGCTGGAGCAGGGTTTGGATCGACATAGTTGATTCTCTGCTCCTAACTCAAGGCTGTCAGAGTGCGTCCAACACGACAACCGGTTGAATTCTCTCGCGCTCGGCCTTTCCCACGGCGACAAGCCTCCCTTCATGCAGCAGGAGACACCAGCCGTCCTTGACCTCGGGCTCGACGGGAATCTCGCCGCCATGGCGCACCCGATTCGATCGAACCGGGTCCAGCTCGATCTGGGGCATCTCCGGGAACAGTTGCTCCATTGGATGGAAAGCCTGCTCCCAATCCTGCTCCAGGCCTTCGATGGACGTGGCACGCTCCAGCTTGAAGATGCCGGAGCGTGTCCTCCTCAGGCCTGAGAGATGGGCTCCGCAACCGACAGCCTCTCCCAAATCGTAGGCCAGGCTGCGTATGTAGGTACCAGAGGAGCAATGGACGTGCAGCCTCCAGTAATCTGCCTGGTGGTCCAGCAGTTCGATTCGGTAGATGCTGACGGTTCGTAAGGGGCGCGGTCGTTCCTCGTTCTTGCGGGCCAATTCGTACAGCTTTCGTCCTCCGACCTTGATGGCCGAATACATTGGAGGCAGCTGCTTTGTGGTGCCTTCGAATCGACCTAGAAGCCCTCGGACTTCCTCTAGAGTGAGCGGAGGCACCGGCTGCTCCTGGAGAACCGTTCCCTCTCGATCATAGGTATCGGTCGTCTTGCCCAGCCGAACCTCGGCGACGTATTCCTTGTCGTGAGACTGGAAAAATCGAGCCAGACGAGTGGCGCGGCCGAGCACCAGGGGCAAGACGCCGCTGGCCAGAGGATCGAGGGTACCGGTGTGCCCCACTTTCAAGTCGAGCTGCCTTCGAACCGTCTGGACAATCCGGTGGGAAGTGGGCCCCTCGGGCTTGTCGATGACGAGCACACCATCACGAGGTTTCTTGTCCATCATCGGACCAGGTAGGATCGGATCAGTATAGCCAAGCAGCTGGGTGCCTTGGACGTGGGAGATTCCAATTGAAGTTGGAGGTTAGGAATCGTCTGATGGCAAGAGGTCCTTCAACTGCTGCGTTACCTGCTCTCGAACCTGCTGCAGGCCCCCCTCCAGAGAGAACCCGGCGGCGTTCGTGTGTCCTCCGCCCCCGAAATGTCTTGCTACCTCGCCGACGTCGAGATCGCTCTTGGATCTGAGGCTGATACGATAAAGATCCTGATGCTCCTCCCGAAAAAAGGCGGCGAGCTCTACCCCCTCAATGCCCAGTGCATAGTTGATCAGACCCTCGGTTTCCCCGGGAGACGCCTGAGCCTCTTCGAGGACCTGGGGGGTCAGAAAGATGGAGGCAATTTTTCCTGAGGGGTGGATCTTCAGGGTATCGAGCACCTTTACCAGAAGGTCCAATTTCGAACGCGGCTGGTTCATATAAACCTGTCGGGCGACCCAGGCGGGGTCGGCACCTTGGGTCACCAGCTCCCCGACGATCTCAAAGGTCTCTGCTCGAGTATTGGCAAACTGGAAAGAGCCGGTGTCGGTGAGAATGGCGGCGTAGAGGTTGGTCGCAATCTCTGCCGTCACCGGTGCCTTCAAAGCTCCTAGCAGCTTGTAAACCATCTCTGCGACGGCAGCCGCGCTAGGGTCTACCCAATTAAGCTGTCCGAAAGCCTCGGTCTTGGCATGGTGATCGATATTGATCACGTAGTAACGACCCAGATTTCCTACCCCGGGACGCTCTAGACTATTGCACTCCAGAATGAACACTGCATCAAAGACTCCTTCGAGGGACTCTGATACTTGAATTCGCTCTGCACCCGGAAGTGATCGATAGGCATGGGGAAGAGGGTCGGCGTTCACTATGTGGACGGCCTTCCCCAGACTTTCCAGACCCAGCGCCAGTCCCAATTGGGAACCTATCGAGTCACCGTCGGGTCGAGCGTGGGAGGTAACTGCGAAACGTTGATGAGCCAGAGAGTAGGAAGTGATTTGTTCGAGCACAACTAGTACCGTGTCAACCTAGAAATTGTAGGTTCTGAACGGCCCTGGCGGCCGATCTCTGCGTTGCGCGTCCTCGACGTAGGCCAAACTATGCCTGCGGTCGTGCGCCTTGACCTCGACCACCACGGCTCGTCCATAACTCAAAATCTCCAGCTTGACAGGGCACTAGTCGTGGTCAAAAATTTCAATGTTGAATCTAAGAAGATCGCCACCGAGGATGCGCTCGCATTCCCTGATGAGCTGATTGGAGATGCGTTCCAGCTCGATTCGGTCAGGTCCAATAGATACCGCACCGAGCCGGGCGCGCTGCCAGAGCTCCTGGTGATCGATCTCGGAAACCGAGAAGTTGAACCGCGAACGCAGCCTTCCCGCCGTCTTGCGCACAATCATCCGCTTTTCCTTCAGCGACTGGCTATGGGGAAGGTGGATCTCCAAGGAGCAGAATACGATCGGCATTGGTCGCCGGGGATAGCTCGAGTTTCAGACCCAGGTTGAGCGATTCTGGTGAGCGGGAAACAGGGCCGTGTGGGTTTACACGGAGAGTTCGTCACTCCCGCCTACGAAATCGCCCGATTCAGTCTCAGACCAACTGGGGCGCTACGCTCTCCTTCACGAAAGCCTCGATCACATCGCCCTTTTTCACATCGTTGAAGTTCGCGATGGAAATACCACATTCATAGCCGTCCTTGACCTCGTTCACGTCTTCCTGAAAGCGACGGAGAGACCCGACCTTGCCTTGGTGGACAACGACGTTGTCGCGCAAGAGGCGTAGTTCCGCGCTTCGAGTAATGACGCCATCAACAACGTGACACCCGGCAACTGTTCCAATCTTGGAGACTTTGAAAGTTTGACGCACTTCTGCCCGCCCCAGCAGCTTCTCAACCAGAGAGGGTTCCAGGAGTCCGAGCATGGACTGCCTGATCTCATCAATCAGCTCGTAGATGATTGTGTAGAGCCGGATCTCGACTTCTTCACGCTCAGCAGTTTCCTGGGCGCTCCGCTCAGGACGAACGTTGAAACCGATCACGACCGCCTGCGAAGCAGAAGCCAGCAAGACATCGGATTCCGAAATAGCACCTACACCGCTGTGGATCACCCTGATCTTGACCTTCTCTGCACTCAACTTTTCGAGGGTTTGACCGACTACTTCCACCGATCCCTGGGTATCGGCCTTGACTACCAGATTCAGATCCTTGGCCTCAGCGCTTCCCATCTCCGAAAGGATATTGTCGAGACCGACTCGGGGCGATCTTGCCAACCCCTTCTCACGCAGGGACAGGCGACGCTCATCGGCCAGCTCGCGTGCTCGATTGGGATCGAACAGGACCTGGAACTGGTCGCCAGCCTGGGGAACCTCGTTCACACCGAGGATTTCGACGGCGCTGCTTGGTCCTGATTCGGTGATGGACTCTCCTCGATCGCTGAACATGCCTCGAACCTTGCCGAAAACCATGCCGGCCACGAACGAGTCCCCCACATGTAGTGTCCCATCCTGAACCAACAAAGTTGCAACGGGTCCACGCCCCCGGTCTAGCCGGGCCTCCAGCACGACCGCGGATGCAGGGCGCTTGGGGTTGGCGTTGCGCTCGTGCAGATCAGACACCAGAAGAATCATCTCCAGCATCAGATCGAGATTGGTTTTTTCGATCGCCGAGACTTCCACCATAACCGTGTCGCCGCCCCAATCCTCGGGGACCAGCTCTTGATCTGACAACTGCTGCTTGACCCGATCGGGCTGGGCTTCAGGTCGATCTATCTTGTTGATTGCCACCACGATAGGAACACCGGCGGCCCGTGCATGGTCGATGGCCTCGAGAGTCTGGGGCATGACGCCGTCGTCCGCAGCAACCACCAGAACGACGATGTCGGTCACCTGGGCCCCCCGTGCACGCATCAAGGTAAAGGCTTCGTGACCTGGGGTGTCTACGAAAACGATCGGTCGATCGTTGACGGACACGTGGTAAGCGCCGATATGTTGGGTGATTCCACCTGCCTCACCGGCGGCGACCTCGGTCTCCCTGATGGCATCCAATAGAGAGGTCTTTCCGTGGTCCACATGACCCATGACGGTTACAACGGGAGCTCGCTTTACGATGTCTTCTGGAAGCTCCTCGACCGCCTCCTTCTCGACTTCTGCTTCCGTGGCGGTGACGAATCGGGCCTCGAACCCAAACTTTTCGCAGACCGCCTCGACGATTAGGTGATCGAGGGTTTGGTTGATGGTAACCATGATCCCACCGCGGAACAGCTCACCGATCAGATCCTTGCTCTTGATCCCTAGCTTTTCACTCAGTTCCTTGGCACTGACAGACTCAGCCAGCGTTATAATCTTCCCAGCTTCCTCTAGTAGGTCTCCAGGCACGGCCACTGTTTCCTCAGCAACCTCTTCCACCTCGGCCTCGAGTTCTTCTGCCTCTTCTGCCTCGGCCCCCTCCGCCACGGCTTCTTCAGGAGGAGCGCTTGCATCGGCCTCAACAACCTCGGGTGTGACGGCTGCCTCGGCAGGAGTCTGGACTTCGTCGCCAACCGCAGCATCCACCTTGGGCTGATCGACCTCGGCAGGAGACGCCTTGGCGGCGGCCTCAGCCTGTCTTAGTTTTTCAGCTTCCAGAACCAGTTCTGCCGCCTCACCCTGGGTCAGGAGAGCTTCCTGAACCTGTTCCAGGATATCGGCTGAAACATGAGCTTCGACTTTCTCGATGATAGGCTCATCGTCAATCGTCACCTGAGTCTTCTCAAGTACGTCTTCTAGCGCATCGCTGGGCTCTTCGATGGTTCGATAGCTGCTCTGCCCTTTGCGCGGCTTGAGCGAACTAACTAGAGGACTTTCAACAGGCTCTTCCTCAGCCGAGGTAGCCGCCTTTCTAGGCCGGCCCAACTGTTTGATGGTCTTTCGTTTGGCGGGCGCAGCCTTCTTCTTTTCCTTGGCCTTATCGGCCTTGACCTGTTCCTCCTGCTCGACCTCAATCATCAACTGGAGTCGACGGCGGATGCGATTGGCTATATCGAAGTCGACAAGGGTCTCTGCTGATGGAACCCATACCCCAATCTTCTTGAGCTCCGAAATGACGACCCTGTCCTGAAGCTCGAACTCCGAAGCGAGCTCGATGACCTTGACCTGCTCCATTTTCTCTAACGAGGCTTCCTTGTTTTCCAACGGGCTTCCTTTGTCTAGGGTTCGCGCGAACCCTTATTCAGCTGCTAGTGCGCCGGCTCCCTCCTGCTCGGTCTCATCCTCACCTTCGGGGCTCGTAGTTTCAGCCGTCTCCACTTCAGCCTCCTCGGCTGAAGCCGCAGCGCTTTCATCCACGTCCTCTGGAACCGACCAGGCCTTGGCCGTTTCCAGAATCTTCTGTGCCGACTTCTCCCCTATCCTGGGAATCGAAACCAGATCATCGATTGATTTGGAGGCGAGCTCCTCGATTGAGAGAATCCCTGCGTCTTCGAGTCGCTCTCGGGTCTTGTCTCCGAGACCCGCCAGCTCGGACAGAGAGTGGCCCAACGAAACCTTCGCTGTCAGCCCCTCCATCTGGATCAGGATTTCCTTTTTCTTTTCCTCATCGCTCTTGATATCGATTTCCCAACCCAAGAGTTTTGAACCCAACCGCACATTCTGGCCCTTCTTCCCAATGGCGAGAGAAAGCTGGTCTTCAGGCACGATCACCTCCAGCACTTTCATCTCGGCATCTTTGACCAGCACCTTTGAGATTTTCGCGGGACTAAGCGCATTCATCGTGTATTCGACAATGTCATCCGAGTACTGGATGATGTCAATCTTCTCTCCCCGCAACTCTCGAATCACCGCGTTGATGCGGCTGCCCTTCATCCCAACACATGCCCCTACCGGATCCACGTTGTTATCGCGACTAGCCACGGCGACCTTGGCCCGTTCACCCGCCTCTCTAACCGCGTTCTTGATCACGACGGTGTGATCGTATACCTCGGGTATCTCCGTTTCGAACAGCCGAATCAGCAGACTCGGGTCCGCTCTGGACACCACGATCTGAGGTCCTCTGGAGAGCCGGTGGACCTTGATGATGACTGCTCGTACCCGGTCGCCCAGCCGGTACTCCTCTTCGCGAGCCTGTTCGCTGTAAGGAAGAACCGCTTCAGCCTTACCCACGTCCAGAATGAGCTCTCGGTTCTCGAAGCGTCGAACAATAGCGTGGACAACCTGTCCTATCTGGCCCGAGAACTCCTCGAATACGTTCTCACGCTCGGCTTCCCTTACCTTCTGAAAGATAACCTGTTTGGCGGTCTGGGCGGCAATGCGACCCAGCTCCAGAGTAGGCTTTGGAATTTCAATGTACTCGCCTACCTCGAAGGTCTCGTCTACCTCAAGGGCCTGCTCTAAAGACATCTCCCTCTGATCGTCTTCAACCTCTTCAACGATCCGTTTGACCGCGAAGACCTCGATGGTGGCTGTTTCAGTATCGTACCGAGCCTGCAGATCCTCTTCTGTCCTGAAGTATCGCTTGGCGGCGGCAACCATTGCGTCTTCCAGAGCTTCCCGAACAAGCTGCGGATCGATACTCTTTTCCCGACTGAGCTGTTCAATGCTCTGGTTAATCGTATTTGGCATTCCTAATTTCGACCCCGCTTTCGAACTGGTGTTCGACCTATCTGCCAGCAGGGCTGGCGAACCGGTGGACTAGATGGGCCTTTCTGATCTTGTCGAAGGGGATGCAATAGGTCCTGTCATCGCAAGCCAGATGCAGCACTCCACCTCGGAATTCCTGAATGACTCCCGTGAACTTTCTCCGGCTCTCGATCTCTTCAATCGTCATCACCCGAGCTTCCCTACCGTTGAAACGCTGAAAGTCCTGCTCTTTAAACAAAGGCCGTTCCAATCCAGGCGATGAGACCTCCAACACGTAGTGATGAGGAATAAAATCCTCCACGTCCAGAAGAAGACTCACATGCTGACTGACCTTCTGGCAGTCTGTCAGATTAACACCACCCGGCTTGTCAATGTAGACTCTTAGAGTCGCTCGTCTCCCCTCTCCAACGAACTCGACGTGGACCAACTCGAGTTCTTCGGCTTCGACTACGTTGTGTACCAAGCCCTCCGCACGGGCCAGCCAATCCATGATCTAAGTGCTCCCTTACATAAATACGATGATGTATGTGGCGAGCGCGACGGCGTCGAGGGCGCGAAGCGACGACGAACCCATACTCTTGCGTATTGGAAGGAGGAGCGACAAAGCCATCGGCCCGTCCCGTCGCCACCCGCAGGGCAGATGGGGGTTGTGGACGATCTCTGCGTTGGTCGTCGTCGAAGATGGCCAAGCATCGTCTTCCTCCTCCTGCCTTGATCTCGCCTCACAAAACCCATCTGCAAACATCATCGTGTTTATGAAAGGGAGCACTAAGCCTAGCAGCTAAAACAAAAAAAGTGGGCATCAGCCCACCCTGACAGCAGACTTAGGGTCGGCGCCAGAATGGTTTCTCATTCTGGAATCTCACCTTTACCCTTATCTTCGGCCGCTCCTCAATCGCGCAACCTCCAGCGTAGGCGTGGCTACGACTGTAGTTGCACTCAGTCCTGCAAGACCGAATCTACTGCAAACTTGAGCGCCAACTCGGCGAAGTCAATCTCGCACGAGCCCCTAGTAACTCTCAGAATATAACGGATACGACTCGTTAATTCAAGATCTCGACGGCTCCAAGCTCCTCTAAATCGGCCTTCATTTTGGAGGCAGGACCACCGACAACGAGAAGGAAGGAGTCTGGAGAAAGGTATTCATCCAGGATTGCTGGAATGGTTTTCGGCTGAACTCGATTCAGCCGACGCCCGTAGCTCGTCAGGTAGCCGATTCCCAAATCATAGAGGCTGGTGTCCAGCAGTCGGAAGAGTCTGGACTTCGGATCCTCTAGCGACCGCTTGAATTCGAGGAAGGTGAGCTGGCGCGCTTCCTCGAATTTCGCAAGATCCACCTGGCCAGCCTGCAACTCTTTCAGACTCTGGATGAAGTGCTTCAGGTAGGGCACCAGGTGTTCGGTAGAGGCCTGGAGACTGAGTTGAATATAGCCGGGCATACGGAACGCTTCGAAGCTAGGCAGGGCCTGGATCTGAGCTTCTGAGGCAACCTCTTCTGCCCAGCTTGGAAGCGAAAGATTGAGATATTCTTCCACGATCTTCAGCGCATAGTAGTCGCGAACACCTCTCTTGACCCCCAGCTTGCCCCACCGAAAAAAGCCCGACTCGCCCGGACGGTCCAGCAGGACAATCCGCTTTTCCTTGATGGGTTGCGCTTTTCTAAAAGTAAAGGGGATAGCGTCCCTCCGAACCCAGGAACCCCACTTCCGACTGAGACTCGCGAACAAGGCTGCCGGCTCACCCGAGTGATAGAAGGCCAACTTGGCTTGATTCGGAACGACAAGCTTCCGGTACTGAATCTTTACATCCCTGAAGTAGAGATTCTTCAGCGTCTCCGGCGTCCCTTTTTTGGAATGACCGTAGGGATTCCCAGAAAACAGCGCGCTCAGGAAAAGTTTCTGAGTGAAAGCTTCGACCTGCGGTTTGTCCGCTTCGATTTCCTCCAGGATTCGCTCTCGCAGCTGCTCAAATAACTCTTCCTCGAACTTCGGCCGGACCACGACTTCAGCAAGTAGGTTCAGCGAATCCACCAGCTTGGCTGCTGGTGCGCTTCCATAGAAATAGATCGTATCCCAGTGCACCCTCATCTGGAGCTCCACACCGAGATTCTTCAAGTCTTGCTGGATGGGTGCTCCCGATCTCCCCTCCTTGCCCTCCAACAACATGCGGGCCATGAGGTAGGTCACACCCCACTTGTCGACAGGATCGAAAGCAGCGCCGTTCTTGATCATCAGAACGAAAGGCATTCGCGCCTCGCTGCTTGGCAGGACCAGAAGTTCCATTCCATTCAACAGGTTTCTGGCCTCGAATTCAGGCACCGGTAGATTGTCTAGCTCGGCGCGAGCAGATCCAGCGGCTATAATCAGGCTGAGGAGGAGAGGAAAGGCAGCCAGCCGGGCGAAAAGGCCATTCCTGATTGAAGTGGTTGACAGATGCAGTCTCACAGAGCGGTTCATTCTATTAAAAACTACGATGCACGCACAACCCGATCAAGCTCCAGGTTGCGGTTCTCCAGGCAACATCGCAACCGCTCCCGTGCAAACGATTCATCGCTTGAGGTATTAGATGGCAGGGATTGAGCCGACCTCTCGACACCTCCTCGAGAACGGTTTGACCGTCCTCACACGCGAAGATCACGCGAATCCAATCGTGGCCACAATGGTGTTCTACCGGGTCGGATCCCGGTTTGAACAACCCGGGGCTACGGGGATCTCCCACTTCCTCGAACACATGATGTTCAAGGGCACGAAGTCCTATGGCAAGGGCGAAATCGATCAAATCACAGCTCGCAATGGAGGGGGAAACAACGCATTCACCTCCCAAGATTATACCGCCTACTACTTTTGTTTCGCCTCCGATCGCTGGCAGTCAGCGCTGGAGATCGAGTCGGACCGTATGTGCAACAACGTTTTTGACCCCGACGAGTTCGAGCTTGAAAAGCAGGTCATCTTGGAAGAACTCCTCTTGGATCAGGACCATCCTTATGGTGCTCTGCATCAGGCGGTGGAGTTGAACAGCTTTGAGAAGCATCCTTACCGTTTTCCAGTGATCGGTCTTCACCAGGACGTCCTGCATATGAGTCGAGCTCAGATGCTGGAGCACTACCGGTCGTTCTACATCCCCAACAACTCCGTGCTGGTGATTGTGGGCGACTTCGAAACGGCGTCAACCCTCGCACTCGTCGAGGAGCTTTTCGGCCCCATTCCATCTGGTCTAGTGCCCGAGACCCCGACCGAAGCGGAACCGACGAGAGAGCAGCAGGTCCGGATAACGGTTGAGCGGCCCAGTCACATCCCCCGGATGCTCCTTGCCTTTCCGGCACCTTCGGTACTCGAGGCAGATCACTATGGTTTTCAGATGCTCGAAAGGATTCTTTCCGAAGGGAAGCTTTCCCGTCTGCACCGAAGGCTGGTCGAAGACACACGGCTTGCCGCAGCACTCAGCACCGAGCTCAATGACACCCGTGATCCTTACCTGTTCTTCGTCGGTCTGGATCTGAAAAAGAAGGCCGACCTTGGGCGCGCGGAAGCGGTTCTCTTCGAAGAAGCCGAGCGGCTCGCCACCTCTCCGCCCACGATCGAGGAGCTTCGGCGCGCCAAGAACCAGTGCCAGATGCAGTTCCTGGGGGATTTCGAAACGACGCTCGACCAGGCCCTCCAACTCGGATCGATGGAGATACTTCACACTTGCGAATACTGGAATGACTATGAAAAGCGAATCGACCAAGTCACGGCCGAAGAGGTCAGCGCTGTGGCAGGCAGATACTGCAATCCTCCGAGGGCGACTGTGGGAACGCTGGTAGATGGGAATGGATAAGCAGAAACTCTTTGACCGCAAAGAGTTCAGCAACGGGCTTGTGCTTCTCTCTGCCGCCAACAAACGGCTTCCGCTGATCTCCGTCAATGCCTATGTTCTAGCCGGCACCGGTCAGAACGCCTCTCAGCCCGGCGTTGCCTCCTTCACCTCGCGTCTTCTGGACGAGGGTACGGACCGCTATACCGCCCAACAGATCTCACAGATCGTTGAAGACAAGGGGGGCACACTCTCCACCTTCAGCCAACAGGAACTGAGCGGCATCTGCCTTCAGCTTCGTTCTGACGATCTGGCCGCGGGCATCGAGCTCCTGGGAGAGATGCTGTCTCTCCCAACATTTCCGGCTTCTCGCTTTGCAATCGAGAAGGAGAAGGTCCTCAACCATCTGAAAGCCGCTGAGGACGACCCACAAGTAGTAGTGGCCAACCTTTTTGCGCGCCTGATCTACGCGGGTTCTCCATTTCAGCACCCTGCGCTAGGAACACTCGGGGCCGTCGAGAAGATGAGCCTCGCCGATCTGCGTGGCTTTCATGGCAAGCACTATGGGCCTCAAAACACGGTGCTGGTCGTCGTCGGAGACATCGAAACCAGCCGGGTTCAGGATCTGGTGGAAGAGCAGCTTGATCGCTGGCGAAATCCCGGCTTTGTAGAGGCTCCGATCATCTCGCTAGAGCGGCAGAAGATGCCGCTTTTTGAAGAGAAAGTGATGGAGGACAAGGAGCAGGTTCACATCTGCCTGGGTCACCTCGGAATAGCGAGAACCGATCCTGACTTCTATCCGATTCAGGTGATGGATGTCATTCTTGGAAGTGGCCCCGGTTTTACCAGCCGCATTCCCCGGAAACTTCGTGATCAGCAGGGTCTCGCCTATTCGACCTACAGCGACCTCTCCAGGTCTGCTGGTCTCTATCCGGGCAGGTTTCTTGCCTATATCAGCACTTCCCGAGAAAACCAGGAGCGGGCTCTGGAGGGGCTTCGCTCTGAGATACAGAACTTTGTCGCGGCAGGGCCAACCGATGAAGAAGTCTTGGTTGCTCAGGAATTCTTGACGGGAAGTTTTGTCTTCGAGTTCGAGACAAACGGCCATGTTGCCCGCTTCCTGCTCTCTGCTGAACTGTTCGACCTGGGCTTGGACCACCCGGAGCAATATCCTCGCCTCATCCGTCAGATCACTCCGGAACAGGTCGCACAGGTTGCCCGTCAACACTTGGATACGGTAAACTTCACGACCGTCATCGTGGGACCCAACCATGCGCCCAAAGGGCGAACAGTAAGAGACCTTCGAAGCGCGCAGGATCGGTGTCCAGAATGATTCCCTCTAACTCGCGCTTACTGGCAACCGCACTGCTGGTCATTGCAGGAGTGAGCATGGACGGTTGCGGCCGGCGGCCGCCACCACTGCAGCCTCCCCCTGTGGCGACTCGCCCTCCAGCGACAGAGACAGACACCGGGTCCACGGCTCCGGACCCATCCCCGATCCTGGTACCCACACTGGACGTCCGTATCGAGCCTCCCTCGATCAAAAGAGGAGAATCGGCACTCTTGATATGGCAGGCTCAGCATTCGGATCAGGTGACCATCGACCACAATATTGGAGCCGTAGACACCTCCGGTAAGATAAAGTTCTTTCCCGACGAAACGACGACCTATAAGGTAGTCGCAGAAGGAGCGGGCGGCAGAACAGAAAGGGCTGTCATCGTCGAGGTCTCAGCCGGGCCTGCCGGGGACATCTCCCAGGAAGACCTGTCGCAAGGTTCAATTGACGAGCAATTCGAACACTCAATCAAACCCATATTCTTTTCCTTCGACAGGGCGATACTAAGTGCCGAGGCAAGGGCTGATCTCGACAACAACGCCCGCTGGCTGCAGCGAGAAGGGAACAGTCATCTGAGATTCGTCCTCGAGGGCTACTGTGATGAACGGGGCAGCGAGGAATACAATCTGGCTCTGGGGGACCTCAGGGCACAGGTGGTGAGGGGGTATCTTCTTGAGCAGGGAGTGGATCCCTCCCGAATTACGGCTATCTCACTGGGCGAGGAACGCCCCTTCGACTCCCGGCGCACCGAAGAAGCCTGGGCTCTGAACCGAAGGGTTCAGTTCGTCTTGGTGAAGGAGGGATAAGCAGGTCAGCGTAGCGCCCCGCGCTGCTGGCGGTTTGTGCGCGTCGTGCTGAACGGCTGCCGTGGGTCAACAGCGGAGGAAGCGATGTTCGAAACATCAACCGGGAGCCGAACGGGTCTTTTCTGGAAAGTGATCGTGGGAGTGGGTTTCACGGTCGGTGCAGTCGCCGCTGCTGCTATCGCCTTCTACGAGCCTAAACCCGAAGAACCGGCCAAGCCTCTGGTCGGAATCCTTCACCGGGGTGATCCCGACTATGATTGGTATCGACAGCACCTGGAACTGAGAGATCCCCGGGTGAAGATGGCCAAGAATCTGGCCGGAAAACGGATGGTGATATTCTCAGGAGTGGTTGAAAACAACGGGGAAAAGACGCTCGATGTCGTGGAGGTCAAACTTGCCTTCTTCAATTACGACAAGCATGTCTGGGACACCGTACGGACTCCGATCCGACCGGGACGCTACACGCCCCCAGTCGGCTCTCTGAGCCAGCGAGGATTCACTCTCTACGTCCAAGACATTCCGAAAGGCTGGCTTGCGAGTCATGCCGAGATGGATATCGAGGGATTTCGCTTCAAGGAGAACCCGGATTGAGGAGAACCCGGATTGAGGGGAACCAGAATTGAGTGATTCTGGTTCAAGCGACCGCAGTGCGTTCCGAAGAAAGATCGGAGGCGATCGAGTCTCCAACCTCTACATCGGAGGGAGGCGGCGCGACAAAGACCTTGCTCCACACCCCGGGGGGCTCCATACAGAGATAGACCGCAGTCTTCTGGCTGTTTCGACGCACCCACCCACGGACAGCTTGATACATCCGCACCCGATTGGGCCTGAAGTAGCGCATCTTGCCGTCGTCGGTCGGGACCAACTCACCCAGGGTCAGCGTGCTGTTGGGAAATCGCGAGCGCATTATGTCTCTTAGCTCCGGCGTCATGCGCACTGTCCCCATCGAGATCCAGGGTATGGAAGCCGACGGAATTCGATCGAAGATCTCGTCGATAAGGTCCCGATAGTCCGCTTCCCAGTCGGGATAGTCAATCATCGGATCCAGGTGAAAACCGATCTTATAGCCGGCCTCGGCGCAGTCTGCGGCTGCAGCAAGCCGCTGCTCGATGCTTGCCGTCTTGTGTTCCTCGTTTTCCTGGACGATCCGAGGGTTGATGGACCAGGCTACGACGGTCTTTCGACGGTGATCCAAACGCAGAAGATTGGCGATGCAGTTGGACTTGGTCTTGAGTTCAAGAACGGCGTTCTTCTGTTCGGCGAAAAACTCGACCAGCGGCTTGCTATAGGAGGTCAAGGGATCGAGGGCAAGACTGTCGGCGAGTTCGCCCGTACCAATTCGAAAAAAGGATTTTGGGTTCTCCTGAAGCACCGATTCGAGCTCTCCAAGCAAGTCCTCGTGGTTGGCGTAGACCACAATATGGGGAAAGTTCAGATAGGACTGCAGGTAGCAGTAGCTGCACTCCATATGGCAGTTTGCGGCGAAATTGACGACGAAGTAGTTACAGCACACGCTACGTCCCCGGCCGGCCGGACAGGCTTTGAAAAAATGGCCCTTCTGCCTGGCCAGTATCAAAGACTTCTTGCCCTGCGGCACACTGGGGTTCCAGCGCTTCGCCTCTTCCAGCAGACTCGCTGTGTCATCGATGAGCTCAACCGGCGTCGAGGGAAGTCGCTTCAAAACATTGCGAGCCACCCAGGTCCGCTCGACGGAGCGCTCCAAGTAGATTCTATTGGGCTTGTAGTGATCCACCTCTCTCCCGCTCCGATCTCCGAAGGCCTCGAGTCGAGCCCCAGATACGATCCCCGCTTTTTGCAATCGGCGGGCTTGGCCCGGACGCACTAGTTTACAATAGTTTGAAGATTTCGCTGAGCTCTTCACTCCTGCCCACCTCGCGTAGTCTTTCAGCCAGGGAAAGAAACTCTGCCGGCGTGCGACTGCTGAATGACACCGAGATGCGTTCGCCCTCGAAAAAAGGTGGGAGATTAAGCTGGATTTCGGGAGGCAGCCTCAGGCCCTTCTTTAGCTCACCGTAGCGCCCTTCATGCTGAGAAAGTGTCGGATATCGATATTCACGAAGCCTCCGGACAATCCGTTCAAAACGATCAGGCGGCGCCATCTGCTCGTCCTTTGCGATCTCCTCGAGTCCCGCTTTTTGCCACAAAACCTGGAGAGGGCTCACCTCTAAAGACTCCCCTGTGGACGATGGCTGCTGCATCCGCAGATCATCCAAGAGCCCAAAAAACAGTTTCTGTTTGTTTCTGCCGAGACGATGCGCCGAGGAAATTGCCAGGAACAACCCCTGTTCATCCTGCTGCCAACGCGCCACTTTCACGGCAACTTCGCCGTCCAGGTACTCGTAGACTGCACGCTGAATCAGGTCGGGTAGTCTGGCCAAAGCCAGGTAGTGTCGTAAGTGGAAACGATCGGGGCGCAACTCCAGCAAGGGGAGATACTCTCGAATCAGAACGGACTCATCCAGGACGAATTGACTCCGAAGCTTCAGCAGGATCCAGGCCTTCTCCAGATCGTGCAGAGACCGCGACCCCACATTGTCCAGGACACCTTCCAGAAATAGCTGCTGCGATCCAACTTCTCGTAAGAGACAGGGAACCTCGCTCAGACCGATGACCTGGGCCGCCCTGAAGCGGCGGAACCCCATCGCAATTCTCAGTGTCCCCTCCTCGGTACGCTGCAGATGCAAAGGAGAGACAATCCCCACCTGTTCCACCGCAGACACCAGGTGTCCAAGGGGGAACCAGACAGGGGAGATCGCAAGGGCACGATCCTCGCTGTCGATCTGCTTCAGGGATATCGCTTCGATCTTTGTCCGCATGTTCCGGGCTTGATCTAGTGGGTTTCCAGGTATTCATCCAGAAGATTCGACCACCTGGCAAGCCATCCGACTTCAGCTGAAGTGCAACCTCTAACCAAGAAAACCATCGTAGAATTTGAACAGACCATTGATCGACAGCACCATATGTGGTATTTTCCGTCCGCTCGCGTAACATTCTTTTACAACTTAGAAGGAGGTAAAGGCAATTGATATGGGCATAACACTCATCTATCAAGCTTTGCGCTTCGTGGTTCTTTCAGCGTTTGTCGTCGGCTCGCTTGCGTCCCCGTTGCTGGGACAGGGGAAGGGCAAGAAGGTTTCCTACTCGATTAAGGAATACCAAGTCTACAACGCCGCTGTCAGCCTGAAAGACACCGCAAAGCGGGAAGCTGCGATCTTGGGGTACCTCAAGAGCAAACCCAATGCGGAACTCTACAAGTACGCGCTCAACAATTATCTAGCCCTGATCCAGGCTAGCCAGAAGAAGGGCGATTACAAAAGGGTGCTATCCGCCGGCGAGAAGCTGCTGAAAGTGGAACCGAACAACATGAGTGCTGTAGGTGCCAGCCTAGATGCCGCCTATCGGCTCCAACAGCACAAGAAGGTGGTTTTGTACGGAGAGAAGGTCTACGCCACCAAACCCAGCGCTGGCATCGCCTTGGCGCTATCTCAAGCCTTTGTGGCGACCAACCAGAACTCCAAGTTGCTGATCTACGGTCCCAAGGCTTGTTCCCAGCTGAAGCCGGCAGCTACCTACGCGATTCTGGGGAAGCTCACGAGTATTTACGTAGAGCAGAAGAAGTGGGCTCAGGCTTCCAAATATGCCAAGCAGGCGCTCGAAGGTTTCAAGGCAGCCAAGAAAGGTGCTGGAACCTCGCAGGCCGAATGGGACAAGTATGTCAAGCGGCAACGCGCGATTGCGCACGCCGCAATGGGCCGTAACGCGGCTGAGCGACGAAACTGGGGTGGAGCGATCTCCAACTACAATCAGGCTCTGAGAGCAGATTCCTGGGCCGGGCTCAGGGGCGAGGCGGCCTACTACACCGGATTGGGCCGTTGGCGTCAAGGCCAGATCGATGCTGCGATGAAGGCCTTTGCCAGGGGTTCGAGGCAGAGAGGCGCTCCCCATGCCAAACATTGTCGCGAACACTTGGAAAAGCTCTATAAGTCGACGCACAACGACTCCCTGGCGGGCATCGAGGAGTTCATAGCCCAGCTCTAAGGGGTCGCGCAAAAGACTTCCGTGCCATGCCGGTCTTCCTGCGCCAAGGAACGGACCGTCGCAATCTGGAGTCGACTTTCCGCCGAATCGGAGAGTCGGCTCTAGCGTCCCACCTGTAGCAACCGAGCCGAGCCTGTTCTCGGGTTGGTTCCGTTCACGCGGTCCGCTGCAACGAACGGGCCACGGGTTTGCCACGGCACTAGTTGCAATTTGAGCCTCTGGCCACGCCGGGACGGGATGTCTGAGTCTGCAGATTATCTTCAAAATCTGAATCAGGAGCAGAGACGTGCGGTCACCCATACCGATGGGCCTTTGCTCGTCGTTGCCGGAGCTGGCAGCGGAAAAACCCGCATCATCACCTATAAGATCGCACACCTGATCAAGCAGCAGCTGTGCCGGCACGACCAGATCCTGGCCGTTACCTTCACCAACAAGGCCGCAGAGGAGATGAGGAATCGAGTAGAGAAGCTGCTCTTTCCCCTCCCTTCCATCCCCTTGGTTTCCACCTTCCACTCCTTCGGAGTCCGCGTCCTCCGCCGTCACGCTCGACTTCTTGGCTATCAACCGGATTTCGCGATCTGCGATACCGAAGATCAGACGAGAATCCTGAAAAAGGTCTACGAACTACTGGGTTTTGAGAGCGCAGACCTGCCGATTCGGGAGGCCCGGTCGGTCATCGGTACGCTCAAGAATAGAGACTGGAGTTCAGATCCAGAACCGGACGATGACGCTGAGACTTCACCCTTCTACCCCATCTACGAGAGGTATCAGCGCTTTCTCAAAGAATCCAATGCCATGGATTTCGACGATCTGGTCCAGCAGACGGTGCGGCTGCTTCAGAGCCATCAGGATGTGCTCGAGGCCTACACAAGCCGATATCGCTACCTTCTGATCGACGAGTATCAAGACACGAATCCACCTCAATATCAGCTGGTAAAGCAGCTGGCGAGTACTCACGGAAATATTACCGCAGTCGGTGACGAGGACCAGGCCATCTACAGGTTTCGGGGTGCCGATATCCGCAACATCCTGCGTTTCGAGAGCGACTTTCCTGGAGCGACGGTGGTAAAGCTGGAGCAAAACTACCGCTCTTGCCAAAACATCCTTGATGCCGCTACGGCCATCGTCTCGAATAACCTGGAGCGGAAAGCCAAGACGCTGTGGACCGAGAACCCTTCAGGGGATCCAATCGAAGTCTACGCCGCAGAGACTGCCCGCGATGAGGCCTTCTTTGTCGCCCGCCACACCGAGCTGTGCCTCAGAGATGGCGAGAAAGGCATCGGTATTCTCTATCGAGCCAATTTTCAGTCGCGTCACTTCGAGGAGGTATTCCGCCGTTTCGGCATCAAGTACCGCTTGGTAGGGGGAGTTGGGTTCTACCACCGCAAGGAGGTAAGGGACGCTCTCGCCTATCTCCGCGTCGTCTACAACCCCCACGATAACCTGGCGTTGCTGCGCATCATCAATGAGCCTCCTCGTGGGATCGGAAAGGTCACTTTGGACCGGCTTTACACGATGTCCCAGGACTCCTCCGCCTCACTTTGGGACACCCTGGTCTCCGGAGTCGAAGCGGGGACCTTTCCGGGAAGGGCGCAGAAGGCGCTTGAGACCTTCCTGGACTTGATCGAAACCTGCAGGGGCTTCCTCGATCTCCCACTCCACCTTTGCCTCGAGAAGAGCCTGGAGTCCAGTGGCTACATCGAGGCCCTCATGAAGGAGAACACTGAGGAGGCGAGCAACCGCCGGCTCAACCTCCAGGAATTCGTGAACGTGGCACGAGAGCACTTCGAACGAGGTCAAGATCTGCAAAGCTTTCTCGACAGTACGGCTCTACATTCCGAGACAGACGACTACGATGAAACGGCAGCCGTGACTTTGATGACACTCCATAACGCTAAGGGCCTGGAGTTCCCTATCGTTTTCCTGGTGGGATGCGAGCAGGGTCTTCTGCCGCATTCTCGCTCCCTATCAGACGACGGCTTGGAGGAGGAGCGTCGACTCTGCTACGTGGGGGTCACGCGATCGCAGAAGAGATTGTTCCTGACCTACTGTCAACGTAGACGATTCTTCGGCAACGAATCGGATGAGGTCAGTAAACCAAGTTGTTTCCTGGGTGAGATCCCTTCCCATTTGCTTCGATTCTCGGGCCCCTCGGTCTTGAATGCCTCTCCCGCCTACGATTACTCCTCCGGGGGCTCGGACCCACCCTTCTTTGATGAATCTTCTGAAAGCCAGCTTCCCGATTCGTGGACCGAGAGCTCATCGACGGAGGCGTTCACCGGTAGATTCGTCAAGGGAGCAAGAATCGAGCACCCCAAGTATGGAAGAGGCAGGATCCTTCAGGTACAGCCAGTAGGAGATGATGTGAAGGTCACGGTTCAGTTTCCCGGCTTGGGGATCAAGGAATTGCTTCAGAGCTACGCTAGACTCAGACTAGTATAGGCTAAGAAGCAAGAACCAAATCCCAGGGGACCAGATCCCACTACATTCCAAAGGTCCAAAGACCAGGAGAGTTTCGGATTCGATGAACCGGTTTCATCGGTATCCCATCCCTAAAGGAGTATGGCAATAAATTCTTTGGGCACGAGATTTGGGATTCTGTCCGGGATTTCGTGCCTTGGGATTGGGGCCTTGCCTCCGAGCCTCGGGATTTGTTGCGGAGATGGTAGACTTGAAAGAAGGAACCTCTCGTCAAAATCAAGCGTATAAGCTTTTGCAATGAGTATTATTGTCCATAGCTAGCCCACTGGAGGATACAGATGTCAAGAATCAACACTCTTCTCAGATCTCGAACGGGTCTGACCTTCCTGGTCCTTTTGGTCACCCTGGGCCTGGGAATCACGATTGGTACGGTGCTGGTAGACGAAGGTGTCTTCAGCGCCGAGCGAGCCGACGTGCACAAGCTGAAAGTGCAGGGCTCAGGTGTGCCGATGGTCCTGGATCAAGAGGCCCGTCTGGTAGAAGGTTTCACGGGCGTCGCCGAAACGGTGGAACCTACCGTCGTCAATGTCAGTACGACCTCTATCGTTCACCGGCAACGGAGACAGCAAAGGGCTCCGGATCCCTTGCGTGACTTTTTCGGGGACGAGTTCTGGGAACGGTTCCGTGGGCCATCTGAGCAGAAACGGAATAGTCTGGGTTCTGGTGTGATCGTCGACAGCGAGGGCTACATCCTCTCCAACTACCACGTGGTCGCTCCGGTCGGACAGGGGGACAGGCGACAGTTGGCGGACAAGATTACAGTTACCCTACACACGGGTGAGGCATTCAATGGCAGCGTGATCGGGGTCGATCCAGAGAGCGATCTTGCGGTTCTCAAGATCGATGCTCCCAATGCCCTTCCCTTTGCCAAGGTAGGTGATTCTTCCAAGGTCCGCACAGGTCAGTGGGTTCTGGCAATTGGAGATCCATTTGGTGTGGGCAAGACTGTCACCTCTGGAATCGTTTCGGCCACGGCCCGTGTTGTGAAAGATATGCCCATTTTCGGGGATTACATTCAAACCGATGCAGCAATAAATCCTGGCAACAGCGGCGGCCCCCTCGTGAACATGAAGGGTGAGGTCATCGGAATCAACAGTTTCATTTTCAGTAGGACCGGGGGCTCGCAGGGCGTTGGTTTCGCCATCCCCTCATCGGTCTTTGTCAATTCCTACAATCAGCTTGTTGAAACCGGCAAGATCGAGCGCGGCTGGCTGGGCGTCTCGATGAACACTTTTCCCATGACCGACGAGATGGCTGAGTTCTTCGGCGTCGCAGGATCTGACCCCAAGGGTATAAAGGATGGGGACGGCGTCGTCGTTACCGGTTTGGTCGACGAGACAGCGAAAACGGGTGAGTCAGGTCCAGCCTATCAGGCCGGGGTTCGACCCGAAGATGTAATCGTGAAGGTGGGGGACGTCGAAGTCGAGACGGTTTGGGACCTCCGCTCCACCATAGCCAACACCCCCCCTGGAAGAGAACTGCCAATGGTGGTGGTCCGGAAGGGCGAAGTGCTGAGGCTGAACGTCACGCTGGCCGAGCGAACCATTGAGCAACAGGAGCGTTCGGAGAGTAAAGGACTCTCTTTCGAAGAGCGGAAGAAGGAAGAGCGCCCCAAACAGATCGGACTGGAGTTCCGTACCTTGACTGCTCGTGATGCCGACCAACTCGGGTTGGAGGGTGGACAGGGGGTTATCATTACGGAGGTAGCGCCCGGCAGCAAAGCAGATGAAGCCGGTCTTCGGCCCAACCTGGTTGTCACCCACGTCAACGGGGAGCCTGTCGGCACAGCTCAGCAGTTCTACGACAGGATCAACTCAATGAGTGCCGGAAAGGGCATCATTCTGAGGGTGTTATCTGTAAGCCAGCGAAGCACTTCCACAGTCAGCTACGTGTCTTTTCGGAAGCCTTGATTGCCGCAACCACTGTGTTTCATAGTGACGGCGATGGCCAGGAAGACAGAGTGAGGTAGGGGGCCGATGCACTCTTCGGCCAAGTGGGATTGGTTGCTTAACCCTCCTCAGCCTGGAATCGTGAATATGGAAGTGGACCGGCAACTGTTGGAGCGGGTCGAAGCGTCCCACTCTCAGTGCACGCTGGTCCGCTTCTACCGCTGGGAACGTCCCACGGTTTCGCTCGGCTCCCATCAGATTGTCGAAAGAGCCCTGGACAAGAGCCATTGCCTCCAAGAGGGAATCCCGTGGGTACACCGGCCCACCGGGGGACGGGCCGTCTTTCACGCCGACGAGCTTACCTATGCCGTCGCCTCCAACGATTCTTTCTTCTTCCCGATTCACAGTCTTCAGCAGACCCATCAGAAGATCTCGCTTGCCCTGCGGCGGGGGCTTCAGCTTCTCGGCATTGAGGTGACTCTGGCCGCCCGAAATGACCGGCCGTCAGACTCATCTCCAACCCAGTCTCAGAAACCTTGCTTCACAGCACCCTGCTTTCATGAAGTCGTACAAGGCTCGCGAAAGATTGTGGGTAGCGCCCAAAGAAAGTTGAAAAAGAGCTTTCTACAGCACGGAGCTCTCCCTCTGACAATCGACTATCCCGGCATGGCAGGGGCACTGGGAGTGGACCCCAGCCTGCTACGCTCCAAGGCGCTCTCGGTTTCTGAAGCTGCCGGAAAACCCGTGACGTTTGAAACCCTTTCCTCGGCTCTGAGGCAAGGGTTGGAAGAGAGCTTTGGAGTCGAACTGAAGAAGGCTCACTGAGGTAAGCAGGCAGGGGTTACAACCCTCGTCCGTGGGTTCTATGCTAAAAACAGGGATCTGTCCCTGGAGTAGCTCGGAAATCAAAATGGTCGTTGGGAACACCCTTCGCTTGTTTATTTTAAGCCATCCGCAAAGGCCGTCTCCAAGCTCATTGAATTGAGACAGATGCCTATGCTATAAGTCTGAGACCGCTCTTTTTAACCATGACGAAGGGTAGTATTGCACTCAGCCGCCGAGCTGGGAATATCTTGCGGGTTTTGGTCCGAGAGTATATCCGTTCGGGACGGCCCGTAGGTTCGCGCCGACTCTCCGGCCTCTGCCAGGAAAGCCTTAGTCCCGCTACGATCCGTAGTGTCACCGCACATTTGGAAGAACTGGGCTTCCTGACGCAGCCCCACAGGTCAGCAGGTCGGGTTCCCACCGAGATGGGATATCGCCTCTACGCTGACTCACTCTCAAAGGCCAGCGAGCTCTCACCGAAGGAACTCTTGCGAATCAGAGGTACCCTGGAAAAGGAAATGGATCCGGAAAACCTGATGAGCAAGACCTCCCAGATCCTTTCAACTCATTCCGACAGCATGGGGTTCGTTCTGGCTCAGCCACTAGAACTGGCCTCGATGAAACACATCCAGTTCGTCAAGGTCTCAGCCCAACGGGTCTTGGTCGTCGTGATCACTGGCGCTGGCTCGGTACAGCATCGCCTGGTCGCGGTTCCCGAGAATCTAAGTCAAACTGATTTAGAGCAGGCAGGCCGCTATCTGGTGAAGCACTTCGAGGGAAATACACTTCCTCAGATCCGCGACAGACTGCTTTCACTTACTTCAGGAGAGGAATCACAAAAGAACCCGGTCAAGAACGCGATCTTGCTCGGCTCAGCGGGTCTGCCGAATTCAGATGCGAGCTCACAGGGTGAATCTGAAGTCTACCTCGGCGGAACGGCGCGGATCATTGAAAAGCCGGAACTGGCCGATCGCCGGCAGGCATCGGCACTGCTGAGGGCGCTAGAGGAAAAGAGCCAGCTGGCCAAGATACTTACAGAGTGTCTCCAGGCGAAGGAACCGGGCCCAACTGTCACCATTGGGCTCGATAAGCATATCCCCGAGATGGGGGGGTGGGCGGTGATCTCCTCCCCGTACCTCTACCACCGGCAGGTCGCCGGAAGTCTTGGGATTTTAGGCCCCGCTCGAATGAGCTACGAAAAGGGGATCAGCCTGGTCGGATCGGTCGCTAAGCTTTTCGGGCGGATCCTCAGCAGCAACTAGCCTTCTTTCGCACAACATCACTTCCCAGAGTTGAGGCCCAGACTGCACCAGATTTGGTCGCGAACGATAAGGTTTACAGCATGAATAAGGAGCAAAAAGGCTCGGGCGGATCTTCCAGGAACCGAGCCAAGAAGAAGGCCGACCTGCAAAAGCAAGAGGAAAAGACCAACGAGATTCTGGTCGACGCCTCCACCGTGCAGAGTCTCGAAAGCGAGCGGGACGACTACTACGACCGGCTTCTCCGCACTCAAGCTGAGTTTGATAACTACCGCAAGCGAATGGATAGGGAGAAGGCCGATGCGCGGATAGAGTCGCAGTCAGGGCCTATCCGCGAGCTCCTACCGATACTGGACGCGTTCGAAAGAGGGCTCGAGACCCTGAGCAATGCCTCGGACGACCCTCAACTGCAACCCTTCTACGAAGGCTATGAGCTCCTGCTGACTCAACTCAGATCCGTACTCAGCAGGTTTGAGGTGGAAGTGATACCAGGTGTCGGGACTCAGTTCGATCCCAACGTGCACGAGGCCGTCCTCAGGGAATTCACGACAGATCTCGAAGACGGAGTGATCGTAGACGAATATCGCAGGGGTTATACTATTCGAGGCCGTCTGTTGCGAGCTTCTCAGGTGAAGGTAGCCATGCACCCGCCAGTGGGGGTAAAGACTGGCGAATAGCAGCGTCGAACTCCTAGGATCAGGTCCTTCCTTGATAACTACTGACGCCGATCTTATCTTAGAAGCTGGCCTGACAAGAGTCAGGCACTCGTGGCTTTGTACCCGGTCTTGGCAGGACGCCCGCGGGTGCCAGCCTGAAACGGTTTGCGCCCAGGCCCGGCGGGGACAAATCGCGATAAACACTTGCTTTTTCGGTGCGGGCAGCATCAAGAACTTCTGTCTGCCCAGCTGAAAAACCACTCAGGAGACCGGAAGTTGTCGAAAAGAGATTATTACGAGGTTCTCGGGGTCGAGCGTGAAGCCGATCAGCAGCAACTCAAGAGCGCCTATCGAAAGCTCGCACTCAAGTTTCATCCGGACAAGAACAGAGGGGACAGCCAAGCTGAAGAACGTTTCAAAGAGGCGGCCGAAGCCTACAGCGTTCTCGCCGACCCTGAGAAGCGAGCTCAGTACAATCGATTCGGCCACGCCGGCGTCAGTTCAAGTGCTGGAGGTTTTGGCGGCGATCCGTTTTCCGACCTGGGAGATATCTTCGGAGATTTTTTCGGCTTCGGTGACATCTTCGGCGGCTCTCAAAGGGGCCGAGCAGGTCAGGCTCAACGCGGAGCCGACCTGCGCTACGATTTCGAGATTCCTTTCGACCAAGCTGTGTTCGGAAGCAAGACCAAGATCAAGATACCCCGTGAAGAAAGCTGCAGTGTGTGCGACGGTTCGGGCGCGGAGCCCGGCTCCACACCTTCCACCTGTCCTGGATGCAAGGGAGCCGGCCAGGTTCGCTATCAACAGGGCTTCTTTACCATCAGCCGAACTTGCTCTCAGTGCCAGGGGACCGGTCAGATCGTCGAAAACGCATGCCGGCACTGCAGGGGTAGCGGAAGAGAAAAAAAGGAAAAAGTGCTCGAGATCCGGATCCCCGCAGGAGTGGACGACGGTGCTCGGCTTAGGATCTCCGGCGAGGGTGAGTCGGGCATCCAGGGAGGACCTCCGGGTGACCTCTACGTGGTCCTATCGGTCGAAGAACATCCATTCTTCCGGAGGGAACAAAACCACCTTTTCTGCGAGATCTCCCTCTCCGTTTCACAGGCGGCACTGGGCACGCAGATGACGGTTCCTTCACTGGAAGGGACCGAGAGGCTCAAGATTCCCGAAGGGACCCAGAGCGGTACCGTGTTCCGCCTCAGGGGCAAGGGCGTCGCGAGTCCTCACGGTGGAGGTCGTGGAGATCAGTTCGTCAAGGTAAACGTATCGATCCCAAAGCGTTTGACGAAGGAACAGAAGGAGCTCTTTCAGCAGCTCGCGGATATTTCAGACGAGGAGAATCAAGACCAGGACGGCTTCTTTGGTAGGGTAAAGGAAGTCTTCAGCTAGGAGCCATCCGAGTAGTGTTCCTGGTTTGCCCTTGCACCAAGAATGGATTTGCGTCGAAGCCTCTCTTCCCGTGGAACAGTCGGATGTCTTCAGCGAGCTCTGTTGGGAACTCGATTCCGTCGGTGTAGAGGAAGTTCCGCAAGGGGATCATACTCTCTTCAAGGCTTTCTTCGATTCCAGTCGGTCAACCCAATCGATCGAGGACTCCCTCGGCGTGCTGGTGCGTGAGCACTCGGCGATCGAGGTTCGGATTACCCGACTCAGGGTCGACCCCAATCATTGGGTAAGGGAATTTAGAAAGCAGTTTCGTGGGTTTCCAGTGGGGCCTACCTTCTATGTCCATCCGCCCTGGGAAAGGCCCTCCAAGCTCCATTCTCTGAATCTGAGAATCAAACCAGGCCGGGCATTCGGCACGGGAACCCACGAGTCCACGCAGCTTTGCCTTCATGCTCTCGCAGTCCTGGTCCCTGGCCCAACCAACCTGCTCGATGCCGGCACGGGATCTGGAATTCTAGCTATTGCCGCACGGAAGCTGAGTGCCGATCTTGAGATCGTGGCCATGGATTCCGATCCGGAGGCCACTTCAGAGGCGAGGCGAAACTGTTTGAATAACCAGATCGAGAACATCCGGTTCCTTACCGGAGAACTGGCAGGCTTGGTAGGATCCTTCGATCTTGTTGTCGCCAACCTGACTCTGGGAATCTTTCGCCAGGTAGCGGCGGATCTATCTCGGTTGACCGGGAGCACCCTTCTAGTGTCAGGATTTACTGAGGATCAGGAAGCGGCGGTACTGGATCAGTTTGCGTTGTCTTCGGTGAAATCCTGGTCGGAGAACGGATGGTGCTGCCACCAGCTTGGCGTCTAAGTACTCTGGAACGTAAATAGGGCGTCGGAGCTTCTCAGGAAAGATCGAGGCGGGAGGGAAAATGTACCGAGCTCTTGTCACGGCAGCCAGCGAGGGAAAGGTCGAATTGTCCGAGGAAGAAATCCACCACCTCATCCGCGTACGTCGACTGCAACCGGGCCAGATGTTCTTGGGCCTTGGACGGGCTGGGGAAGGAGTTTCGCTGCCGGTTGGAGCGAGATCAGAGCCGGTGGTGGGGCAAGGTGGAAGCGGTTCTGACGCAGCGGCAACCTGTACTGAAAATGACGCTGGCACAGAGCCTTGTCAAAGGGGATAGGTTCGAGTGGGTCCTCGAGAAGGCCACTGAATTGGGAGTCTGGGAGATCGTACCCATCATCACCTCGAGAACCGAGGTCAGATTGGGGGGCCGCCGTGAACGGAACAAGATCGCGCGCTGGAACAAAATAATGGTGGGAGCGGTCAAACAGAGCGGCCAATCCCGAGTCCCACAGTTGCGTCACCCCGTCACCCTGGAGGAGTTCCTAGCTGAAGAGACGATCTCCTCGACAACGTTTAGACTAGATGAAGCTGGGGGAACCGGCCTTCGGAATCTGCTATCAGAACACAGGGGTTCGCAGCAACTGCTGCTCTTCGTGGGCCCAGAAGGGGGTTGGGACGACCGGGATCGGACCACCTTCGATCAACATAGCGTCCCCCCGGTTTGTCTCGGTCCCCGAGTACTGCGGACAGAAACGGCCGCCCTGGCTGCTCTTTCGATTCTCCAGTATGAGCTGGGGGATCTGTCCGACGAAACGGGGTCACTCCATTCGCAGGAGTCTACGCGATAGAAACTGATCTGGCGCAAAAACGGTAGAATCGGCGCATTCCCCGCTTTCTCGCTACGATCATGTCTAGCGCCCAACTCCTGGACCGGGCTTCTCATCGCTAGTTGGAACCAGAAACCGTGGAATAGACTGCCGTTGAAAAATGGAGTCGATCCCTGCCTCCGGAAGCCGGTTGACTCTCACCTGGGGCCTGATACACTGCCCCGGTGATTTTCATTCTGACCGCACTCCTTTGCCTTGCTCTATCCTTCGACCTTCCGGCTCAACGACGCCCCCTGGTCACTGAGACGGCCGAAACCGTGCCGGAGGGTCACGCCCTATTCGAGTTTGGCGTCGACTTCCTCCAGAATTCGGTATTCCGGCTCTCTGGATTGAAAGGAGATCTGACTCAGGTCGGAGTCTATGGTCTACGGATCGGTGCTGGGAAGAGGATCGAGGTGCAGATGCTCGGCTCTTTCCAGGACATACTTAACGTCGAGGAGCGCTTCCCCGGACCTCATACTTCTATCCTCAACTTCGCAGGGAACTCCACCAGCGCCTGGGGTGATCTCACGATGGGCACCAAGCTGCGCTTGCTCGATGAGCGCCCTGGAGCCCCGTCACTGGCCACCCGTTTCGCCGTTCAACTCCCAAACACCTCCAATGAAAGTGGCTTGGGAAACGATGAAACCAACTTCTTCTCCAGTCTGATTTTCGAGAAACATTTTCCGGGAAATTTGCGTCTCATAACCAACGTGGGATTGGCCCTTCTGGGAGACCCCGTAGACGCAGCGGCGCAAGATGATCTCTTCTCATATGGCTTTGGCTTGATCTACTGTGTTAATCCTCAGGTCAGCGTCATCGCCGACACCTATGGGAGACTCGGTCCCGGCGGTATCGGAACAGAGGAACAATCACGCCTGCGGCTGGGGGCTCAGATTCAGGGGGGAGGACTCTATTGGGACATCGGAGCGCAAGTCGGCTTCCGAGACACGGACCCTTCCTACGGCCTGATCATCGGAATTTCCAAGCAGTTCCGAATGCCCTTCTTCGACCACTGAGGCCAAATTAAGGGCAACGCTGGATCATTCAGGGAAAACCAAAGAACATCCCAACCTATTCGGGTCAAAGTTTCAGCTTAGCAGCGCCACCGGCTGCAGACCGCCGACTCGTACAGGAAAGCAACTACTCGAGCCATGAAAGCCTGAAGCGCGAGCGAGGGGTTGGACGTCTGCGAGATGCGTCACGAAAAGGGCATTTGACGGAGAGGGACCAGGTCTCGGCGAGAGAGCAGACAACAGCAAGATCTCCCAGAGCCCCAACCCCTCGCTGGCGCTTCGGGCTTCCTCAGTTTTTGCATGAATCGGCGCCTTGGACGTGGGAGATGTCAATTGAAGTTTCAGGCTTGCCCGGCCCCCGGCTGCGCCGGATCGTACAGGAATAAACAACTCGAGCTAGCAGCGATGGCCCCCTTCGAGAAGGAAACTTTGCGTCCGGGCGCGATGGTGGACTAACAGGCCGCGGTTGGTCGAGCCAACGGCACGAAGGAAGAAGACTCCGGCCTACGGAATCAGCTGCAGCCAGAGGTACTGCCACATACGGTACAGACGTAGCAGTTGCCATTTCGCTGCATCAGATTTCCACACCCCATACAGGTGGGATAGTCTCCCCGAACATCGACTTTGAAAGGCTCGGGCGCAGCCACAGCCTTGGGCTCGTCATCATCGTCAGGGTAGTCGGGAAAACTAACCTGAACGCCGTTCTGGACACTGCCGTTGGGCTTGACCTGATGGATGCCAAGTCCTTCCTGAGTTTCGGGGCTGAGAAACTGGGTGGCCAGGTGACGAACTACGTAGTCGGGAATCGAAGTAGCAAAGGGAATCTGTGGATTGTCCGTATAGCCAGCAGGCTCGAAGCTCATGTGGGCAAATATGCGCACGTAGTCCTCCAGGGGCACGCCGCGCTGAATACCCATCGAGAGAGCAATCGCCCACGCCATTGCCATTCCCTGAAGAGTCGAACCCTGCTTGGCAAAGTTTACGAAGATCTCCCCCAATTGATCGTCGTCGGGATACAGTCCCATCGTAAGAAAGCCCTTGAAACCTCTGATCTTGAACTCATGCTGCAAGGCAGGGTGATCCTTGGGCATATTGCGGCGAGGCGTCACCGCCACCTGGGGGCTTGAGTCCTTTGAGGAAAGAGGCTGGACACGCTTGCAGCCATCACGATAGACGGAGATCGACTTCATCCCATGCTTCCAACCTTCGATATAGGCATCCATGATCTCCTCTGCGGTAGCCGAAGAGGGAAGGTTGATGGTCTTCGAAATGGCACCAGAGAGGAAAGGCTGGACAGCACCACACATCTTGATGTGTCCAAGTGAACGGATCGAGCGAATTCCATTGGCTGGATTGTCGGCACAGTCAAAAACCGGAAGATGATCATCCTTCAGATGGGGCGCACCCTCAACCGTCTCACTCTTGTCCATGTAGACAAGAATGTCCCTCACCTCGTCCTCTGCGTAGCCCAGCTTCTTCAGCGCGCGAGGAACCGTATGGTTGACAATCTTCAGCGTCCCTCCGCCCACTAGTTTCTTGATCTTGACCAGGGAAAAGTCTGGCTCGATGCCGGTGGTATCACAGTCCATCATGAAGGCGATCGTCCCAGTCGGAGCCAGTAGGGTCACCTGGGCATTGCGATAACCGTCCTGGGAACCCTGGCGAATAGCCTCATCCCAGACCTCCATGGCGCCATGCAGAAGATCCATGGGAACCATGGCGGAATCGATCTTTGAAAGGGACTCACGGTGCTTGTGAATCACTCCCATCATCGGCACCCGGTTCTCCTCGAATCCAGGAAAGGGCCCCATGTTCGCTGCGATCTCCGCGCTCGTGAGGTAAGCCTGACCCGTCATCAGAGCGGTGATGGCGGCAGCCAGGTTCCGGGATCGGTCCCCGTCATAGGGAAGCCCCTGAGCCATCAAGAAGGCCCCCAGGTTGGCGTACCCCAGTCCCAGGGTTCGATAGTTGTGGCTGACCTTCTCAATCTCTTTGGTCGGGTAGCTCGAGTTGTCGACAATGATCTCCTGGGCCAGGATCAGGGTCGCCACCGCATGTTTAAAAGCTTCCTGGTCGAACTGGCCGTCCTCATTCAGAAACTTGATCAGGTTGAGAGAGGAGAGATTACAGGCTGAATTATCCAAAAAGACATATTCCGAGCACGGATTGCATCCATCTATGGGCCCACTGTTGGGGCAGGTGTGCCAGTTGTTCAGGGCGCTCCAGAACTGTAGCCCCGGATCTCCGCACTCCCAGGTGGCATCGGCGATCGCACTCATGAGATCCTTGGCCTTGTAGGTGTCGACCTCCTCTCCATCGGTCACTCTGTAGGTGCTCCAAGTGCCGTCACTGACGACACTCTTCATGAAATCGTCGGTGACACTCACGCTGTTATTTGCATTCTGGAACTGTACTGTTCGATAGGCTTCGCCGTCGATGGAGTCGTCGTAGCCCAATTCGATAAGCTGCTGTGCCTTCTTTTCTTCTTTAGCCTTACACCAGATGAACTCTTCAATGTCCGGATGGTCGGCATTTAGGATCACCATCTTGGCGGCGCGACGTGTGGCCCCGCCAGACTTGATCGCTCCGGCGAAACTGTCATAGCCCCTCATGAAGGAAACGGGACCCGACGCAAAACCGCCTGTCGCCAGTGGCTCAGAGGAGGCACGAATCTTCGAAAGGTTGATACCCGAACCGGATCCTCCCTTGAAGATAATCGCCTCTGTCCTGGCCAACCGCATGATGTGCTCCATTGAATCGTCGACGCTGTTGATGAAGCACGCAGAGCACTGGGGCTCCTGCTTGATGCCTACATTGAACTGCACCGGGGAGTTGAAAGCGGCCATCTGGTGCACCAGAAGATGCGACAGTTCATGATTGAAAGTCTCGGCATCCTGAGGCGTCGCGAAGTAGTTCATCTTCTCGCCCCAGTCACTCAGAGTGTTGACAATCCTTCCAATCAGCTGCTTGACGCTGTGCTCTCGATTCGGATTCCCGATGTGCCCACGAAAGTATTTGCTGGCAACGATATCAGTGGCGCGCTGAGACCAGAACTTCGGAAATTCGAGGCCCTCTTGGCTGAAGCTTACCTTGCCGGTCTTCCAATCGGTGATCTTCGCACTTCGATTTTCCCACTCTACCTTGTCGAAAGGGTGTGCTCCGGACTTCGTAAAGAATCTCTTCAAGCTCAGACCCGACTTTGCGCCCTCTTTCTTTGCCACTTTCTTCATGCTGTCTCCCTTTGGAATTTTCGATTGTGGGCACGAATAGTAGCAGGCCCCTCTGATAAAAACCCGGCTCCGGAGCGATCCCAATTCTCGCCACTGCCAACAATAGGCAATCTAAAAATGGGACCCCAAAGACTGGCTCAATTGGAGCCGGCTCAAACCTCTCACACCGATCGTCTTCTCCCTGGATCGGTCACCTCTGACAACGACCAACTGATGTATAGGCAAGCGCAACGTACTTGCGAGAAACCCCAGAAGTTCGCGGTTCGCCCGGAGATCCTGGGCAGGAGCCGCGACCTTGATTCTCAGCGACCCATTCCAGAGACCCATGATTTCGTTCGTCCGAGCGCTCGGCTGCACACGGACTCTGAAACACACGAGTCCCCGTTTTTCATGGATCTTCAGCATTGTGCCAGCGGCGTACGCGGTCCAAAAATTGCCGAACCGATCCGCAGCAGGGTCGCTCCTTCCTCGATCGCTACAGCATAGTCATGGCTCATTCCCATCGAGAGTCGGGTGAGCGGTTTGGGCCGGCCTCCATTGACGTCGGCCAGCAAGGCAGCCAGCTTCTGGAAGTAGGGACGAGAGCCCTCCGGATCTTTCTGGTGGGGCGGGATTGCCATGAATCCCAACAAGTCAAGACTAGGCTGACGATCGACCAGAGCGACCAACTGCTTGACTGCGCCGGGCTCGACCCCGTGCTTCTGATCTTCCGATCCGACATTGACCTGAATATAGACGGCGACCTTCTTCGCCAGTTCTTCGGCACACCGCGCAAGCTTCGACACGACCTCTTCCCGATCCAGCGTCTGAATGACATCGAAAAGCTCCACCGCTCTCCGAACCTTGTTCAGCTGAAGATTCCCAATCAGGTGCCACTGAATTGCCTTTGTCCCGACCGCTGGGATCTTCAACCTCGCTTCCTGTACCCTGTTCTCCCCAAAAGAGGTCTGTCCGACTTGATATGCCTGCTCGACGGCATCAGCCGGAAAGGTCTTCGAGACCGCCAGCAGATCGATCAATTCGGGACGACGTCCACAGGAGTGAGCAATTGAATCGATGCGATCGCGCAGGCACTTGAGGTTGGAGGCGATATCTACCACGACGCCAGTATACCCAAAAGCCCATGCTAGTATATCAATGGGTCCCGGGATCTCCCAACCCAGGTCTCACTGGCTGCGGGTCACGCGTCGGTTCGCTTTGATTGAGGCTGATGCAACAAGCAGTAGAGTCGTGTCTCAGGGTTAGGATGATCGCAAGCGCTCCAGTCTGAAGAATGTCGACTACAACTGAAACACCCAGATTCATTACCTTCGAGGGCATTGAAGGATCAGGCAAGGGCGTCCAGCTAAGGTTACTCGAACAAGAATTCAGGAGCCGAAAGCTCCCCTTCGTAACAACCAGGGAACCGGGAGGGACCCAGTTCGGATCCGACCTCAGGCAGATCCTATTGAGGACAGACGGTCCCGCAAGAGAGCCGCTGTCTGAGCTTCTCCTCTATCTGGCGGACCGATATCAGCATGTCAAACAGATCATCGAACCGTCGCTGAATCAAGGTCTTCACGTGCTATGCGATCGTTACCATGACGCCACCCTGGCCTACCAGGGTCATGCCCGAGGAATCGGCTACTCCAGGATTGATGAATTGGCCAGGCTGCTGGACATCAGGATGCCGGACCTGACGCTCGTCCTCGTCATTGAAGTAGAGCTCGGATTGGGCCGCGCCCGGGACAGAAATACGAAAGAGGGAAACCAAGAATACGGCCGATTCGAAGCAGAGGGAAGCGAGTTCCACCACAGGGTTCAGGAAGGCTACCAGCTGCTGGCCGAACGCGAGACCCAACGAATCGCTCTGGTCGACGCTTCCGGAACACCGCAACAAGTGTTTCATAGAGTTCTCAAAGTGATGGGACAAAGGGGAATCATCATTGACTGCTGACCCGGGAAAATCAAAAAGGTCCAAAACAGACCCTCCTGCCCCGGAGCAACGTAGTTTGGTCCGACTCCAGGACTTTGTGGGAAATGAAGTCCTGGTGAACCTGCTGAGGAACGTTCCGCTGCCCCCTGCATCCCTTCTAGTGGGTGCCGAGGGTGTTGGAAAAACCACTCTGGCCCTCAGCCTGGCTGCCCTGGCAAATTGCCGAGAGGCGGGTTCCGGAGATTTCTGCGGTGACTGTGAATCCTGTATCAAGATTGCTTCCGGAAACCATCCCGACGTGATCCTTTTCGAATCCAGCGGCACCTCCATCAGCATCGAGGCAATGCGACGTTTGAGCCGGGAAGCGCAATTCCATCCCTTTCAAGGGACTATCCGAGTCTTCATCATCGACCGGGCAGAAAAAATGACCCAGGAGGCAGCCAACTCGATCCTGAAGACTCTGGAGGAGCCGCCGGCGACATCCCATATCATTCTTACGACCGCCTTTCCCGAACTCCTGCTGCCAACAATTCGCTCCCGTTGCCAAAGGTTTCGTTTCCGCCGTCTCAGTCGAGGAGAGCTAAAGGCCTATCTAGAAACTCGCTCGGGACCGGACGACGCAGAGCACCGGTCCGCCTTTGCCAATGGGAGCATCGGAACAGCCTTGAGCCTCGACTTATCCAGGCTCCAGGCGGACTGCGACCGCATGCTCGACCTACTCTGCGACTGGGAGGAACGTCAATCCTTCGCAGCCCTTTACCAGGTGTGTGAGACTGAACCCATGCGGAGTGAGCTCAAACAGCGAGACCGGGTCATCCACTATCTGGATCTGCTGCGACTGTTGGCCGAGGATCTCTATTTCATTGGCGTGGAGACCGAGGAGCGAATCATCAACCATGACAAGCTGCAGCAACTCCGGCCCCTCTCGGGTCGCCTCCAGCTGGACTGGATACGAGATTTCCTCTACCATGTGGGTGAGGCCAGATCAGACATTGAGAAAAATGTGAGTCCACTGATCTGCTTCGAGACCCTCTGGCTCAGAAAGGCGAATCGGCAGGGAACATGAGCGAGCAGCAGCAACTGACGGTCAGGTTCGGCACCAGAAAAGGGACCGGGAGATTCCTGGCTCACCAATTGGCCCTGAGGGTTGGCGACCGCTGCGTCGTCTCAACCGACCGAGGCATTGAGGTCGGGGTGGTTGTCTCCGCGCGCGAGACGGACCAGGATCCTAGAGCCGATTCGAAGATGCGTAAAACTCTTCGTAAAGCAACCGAACGGGACCTGTATCTGTTCGAGAAGAAGAGCGAACGAGAAGAGTCCGCCTACAACCTCTGCCGGAAGCGGATCAAGACTCATAAACTGCCAATGAAGCTATCGGGCGTCGAGTGCGTTTTCGACAAGAGCCGAGTCATCCTGTATTTCACCGCCAACGAACGCGTCGATTTCAGAGAGTTGGTCAAGGACCTGGCAAGAAGGCTTCGAACTCGCATCGAGATGCGACAGATCGGGGCTCGAGACGAGGCCAAGCTGATTGGGGGCCTGGGCTGCTGTGGACTGGGCCAAAATTGCTCGGCTCTGTTCTTGAAGGAACTCAAGTCCGTCAGCGTGCGAACCGTGAAGCGTCAAGATCTGGGAATGAGTCTCAACCGACTTTCGGGGATGTGTGGCCGTTTGAAATGTTGCCTCAACTTCGAAGTCGAAGGCCGGAAACGCACTCCCTGTGAGAGTGGGGGCTGTGGCGATCGGGCCAACTAGCGAAGAATGAACCGTCTCAGACGCTAGCGATTCAGGTGTTACAGTGCGCTAGCTACGACGGGGGTTTGGCCTTACCCCGTAGCTTCTTGGCTAGATCCTGGAATTGGGAAACGTCGTTTGATTCTGGATTTGCGTCGACGAAGTCCTCGCAAACAATAGCTGCCTCGAGAAAGCTGTCCTGCTTCTCTAGAACCCTGACAAGCTTTCTGTAGGCCTTGGGCCATCGGGTGTGGTATCGGATAGCTTCCTCATAGCGCAGTTGCGCCGCCTTGTAGTTCTCTCGCTTGAAGTAGAAGTCCCCGATGGTGACAATCTTCTTGGCCTTCGCTGGATCAGGCTCAACCGGCAGTTCCTCTTTCAGGGCCAGCTCTTCTCGATCGGCCCGAATTAGAACCGGCTTCCTCTTCCTCTCTTCCCGCTTCGACTTGCCAGTCGACTGTGCTGGTGGGTAGCCTTGCAGCAGGTCCCCGAAGGGCATCAAAAGCAACGCCAGAACCCAACCTAGACCCGGTTTGAAACACATCAGCTAAAAGGCAGTCTATTTCAGTCCCTTGGCCCTTGTCAAAGTGGTCCGGGAAATGGTAAAGTTGCGGAAACACTGAGGCTTAGCGTTCATCTGCCCTAGTCTAGATTTCTCACGCTTGGTCATCGCGGGATGGCTTCGGCTGTGATTTGGCAATGCTCGTGGTCGAGGCCGGAGCTGCATTGGGTATCGCAGGTCGAAAAGGCCAATCGAACCCGAAACGGGGTGGGCGAGCTGTAACAGATCGAATGTAGGAAGGGTTTCGAACTACCAGGTTTTTGTCAATCTCATCAACCTAACTGAAGAGAGACTTGTTCTGAGTGTGAGGTAGATATGGTTAATCGCAAGCTAATTCGTCCATCCCTGTCGCAACTGCGTGATCAGGGGTCATCGAAGTACGTAAACGCACAAAAGAAGAGGGTCCCTCCCGATCAAACCAACGCGGAGCAATATTACTACTTGAAGCAGATGACCAGTAAGACGCCCATGGTGGTTAAGCTCCTGGATGGCGAGGAAATTCACGGCATCATCGAATGGTACGATAAGCACTGTGTCAAGGTGAACCGATCTGCAGAGCCCAACCTCCTGATACCAAAACACTTCATCAAATACATGCACAAGGAGCACGAGGACGAGGACGAGGAGCTCGTGGGGGAGTCGCTGGAAGCTTCGGAACCCTTCGCTTGAAGGCGCCTGACTCCAGACATCCCAGGTCAGCGTGTAACCCGGACCACTACTCGGACAGGCTCAACGCTACTTCGTAGGCCCTCTCGACAGCCCCAAGATTCAGGCCTACCAACTCGCTGGTAGAGAAAGCGAAAGCCGCTTCCAAAGCGGCGTAAAAGGGCCTCAGCTCATGGAGCTCGTAAAGAGGTAGAAGGTACCCCCGCGCACGCAGAAGGAGACAGGAAAACAGGGACACTCCAACCTCGCAGGGCTCTTCGAAAGGGTAGATTTCAAGCAGGCGAATCTGGGAAAGCGACATCTGCTCAACTGGATGGAGCTCCGAAAAGCTCGGGCTATCGACCCAATCGAAGAACCGATCAAGTGCCGACCCAATCATCTGCGGAATCACGGGCGCATGGTTGGGGTAGATCGGAGCGACCGAGGACGAGCGAAGCACTGGAGCCTCGGAAGAACCGGTGAGGCGCTGAAGCTGGAACAAATCCTCGATCTGAGCCGCCGGAGGTTTCGACTGCAGGAGGAGAAATTCCTGGGTCAGCCGGGTCAGGTCTGGCGGGTCGATCTCCCGGGTCTGTGCATAACGGCTCAAGCGTCGAGTCTTGGCCATCTCGAACTCCAGCAGGGGAGGAAGTAATCGCTCACGGGTCAGGGCTGCGAAATCTTGGTCCCGCTCGTCCAGAGCTTGTTTCTGTCGGTTGAGGGAAGCAAACTGAATTGAGGATCGCAAGGAGGGGCACATAAGCAGCCTAAGGGACCATTACTCGGACAGGCCCCCTAGCTCGAGGCTAGTTCGACCAGGGTGCGGGCCCCGAAGCCGGTGGCTCCGGTTCCCTCGGCTGAGTCCTCGTAGAGATCAACCCCGGCCATGTCTATATGGCACCAGGAAAGCTCGCCCACAAACTCTTGCAAAAACTTCGCGGCAGTCACGGCACCTGCTGAGCGACTCCCGGAATTCTTGATATCGGCGATCCCACTGTCGAGATCCTTCCGGTATTCATCGTCCAGTGGGAGTCTCCAGAACTTCTCTCCTGCGCGATCGCCTGCCCTCTGGAGCTTTTCACACAGCTCATCGTTGTTGGAAAAGAGGCCTGCCCGAATGCTTCCCAACGCAATGATACAGGCTCCGGTCAAGGTGGCGATGTCAACGATGTATTCTGGAGTCAACTCGGAGGCATAGCACAGGGCGTCGGCCAGAATAAGACGCCCCTCCGCATCCGTGTTCACGATTTCCACCGTCTTTCCTCCCATCGATCGAATCACGTCACCTGGGCGCTGGGCTCGCCCACTGACCATATTCTCGACTGCTGGGATCAAGCCGATGACGTTTTTTTCAATCTGCAGCCGAGCGATAGCCTGCATCGCCGCCAGGACCGCGCAGGCGCCAGCCTTGTCTGCCTTCATATCCTTCATTGACCCTGCGGATTTCAATGACAGACCGCCACTGTCGAACGTCACCCCTTTGCCGACAAAGACAATAGGCCGGGCATCGATTCGGGGATCCTTCAGATGCTTCAGGATAATAAACCTTGCAGGTTCATCGCTTCCTTGAGCAACTGCCAACAGGGTCTCCATCCCTTTTTCCTGCATCTCCGGCTCACCCAGGACCTCGACCTCAAGACCAACCTTCTCCGCCACCACCCGAGACCTCTCGGCCAATCGACTGGGATTGATCATATTTCCAGGCTGGTTGACAAGGGAGCGTGCCAGGTTGGTGGCCTCTCCCAGTATCTGACCACGATGAACCGCTTCTTCGAGGCGTTGCAGATCGCCCTCTTGGTTGTGGACGAGGGCGACTTCCTCTATCAGGGTCTTGGACTTGCCCGCCGTCTTGTACTCGTCCGCGGAGTAGGCTGCCACAACGGCACCTTCCGCGGTCGCCTGTGCAGCAGCCGTGCGGGGCACCTCACTTCGGACAACGACCGCGACCTGTCGAAGCTTGTAGCCCCTGATCTCCCCGATTGCTCGGGTCACGGTCCTCCGGACGGCCTCAGCATCCCAACTGGCCTTCTTTCCGGCGCCGACCAGAGCCAGGCGACGAGCGCTCACCCCCTGAGGCCGATGGACCATCGTGCACTGATGCCTTTTTCCCTGCCATTCCTCGGTTTCCCTCAGCTCGGTCACCAAACCGGCTAGTCCTTGATCAAGACTGGCAACAAACTCCTCATCGACGCCCTCATCTTCGAAGAGTGGAATCAGCAACAGATCACATTCGGTCTCGTTCCAACTTGTGTTCGTCAATCGAACTTCCATCGCTTATCTCCGTTTCAGCTCCATCTGAATGTCACGATCCACCGTCTTTCTCCTCGCCGTCTCGCGCTTATCGTACATTCGTTTGCCCCTTGCAACTCCAATTTCCACCTTGACCTTACCAGCCTTGAAATAGAGGGCGATTGGCACTAGTGTAAACCCTCTCCTCACAGTAACCCCAATCAACTTGTTGATCTCCCGACGATGGAGAAGCAGTTTCCGGGGACGAAGGGGCTCGTGATTGAACAGGTTGCCATGCCGATAGGGTCCGATATGGCAACCCTCGAGCCACACCTCCCCATTCTTCACTCGGGCGTAGCTCTCCTTCAGGTTGACCTTGTGATCTCGAATGGCCTTGACTTCAGTTCCATGTAAGGCGAGTCCGGCCTCATACCGGTCCAGGATCTCGTAGTTGAAGAATGCCTTCTTGTTGCGAACAATCACTTCGTCAGTCAACTACCAACTCCACTCGAAGGTGCTGCCATTGCAGGATTCGCTGGCCTGAGATTTCACAAGCTCGGTTACATTGACTCTGAAAAGGATGCCGGGGTAGCGGCGAAAGAGTCGAAGATAAGATGGATCACCCGCCGGAGAAGGGGGAATTGCGGGGAACATCACAAGTCGGAAAACGTTTTCTCGCGATCCTCGTACATCTTCTGATAATAGTCGAGGTAGTCTCTGCTGCGAACCTGCTCGACCCATTCTTTGTTTTCCTGGTACCACAGGACGGTCTCTTGCAGGCCCTCCTGGAAGCGGACTCGCGGCGCCCACCCAAGCTCCTCTCGGGTGCCACTACTGTCAATGGCGTAACGCCTGTCGTGACCAGGACGATCCTTGACGAACTGGATCAAGTCCGAAGATTTCCCGAGGATCTCGAGGATCAAGCGAACGACCTCCAGATTCGTCAGCTCATCATCGCCTCCAATATTGTAGACCGATCCCGCTCGACCAAGATTCAGCACCTGCTCCAGTGCACTGCAGTGGTCCCGAACATGAATCCAGTCTCGAGTATATTGTCCATCACCATAGATCGGCAACGGCTTCTCGTCGAATCCGTTCAGAACCATGAGAGGGACAAACTTTTCGGGGAACTGAAAGGGCCCATAGTTGTTCGAGCATCGCGTCGTGACGACATCCAGACGATAGGTCTGGTGGTAGGCTCGAACCAGCAGGTCGGCGGCCGCCTTGCTGGCAGCATAGGGACTGTTGGGCCTGAGAGGACTTTCAACCTCGAACTGTCCAACCGTCCCAAGGGATCCGTAGACTTCATCGGTGGAAATCTGAAGAAGACGTCGGACTTTCTTCTTTCGGAGCATCTCGAGAAGGACCTGCGTGCCTTGAATATTGGTTTGGACAAAGGTAGACGAGTCCAGGATGCTTCTGTCGACGTGCGTCTCGGCGGCAAAATTCACAACGGCATCCGTATCAGGCTCAAGAGCACTCTCAACTTGGTCGGCAACGGTAATGTCACCCTTGACGAAACGGTATCGGCTATTTTCGGCCAAGTCGGAGAGATTTCTCAGATTACCGGCATAGGTGAGGACATCGAAATTGATCACCTCGTATTCGGGCCGCTCCAGTACATGGTGGATGAAGTTGGAGCCGATGAAACCTGCTCCACCCGTAACAAACAGCTTCATTTCATTTCGTCCAATACTGCCTAGACTCGGTAAAGAATCTCGAGGATGCCAGGGGCCGGGCTGGCTCCGTCCGAACTTCTAACAAGAAACGCGGGTCGCAGGCGAGGAACAAGGATAGACAGAGTCAGTACCACAATTGGAGGACAATCAGATCACGTCCACTTCGCTCGCGGTTGTCTTCTGCTCCCGTTCGGCAACCAGCTTACTGGCCGAGAGTAGGGAAGCAATTGTCCCGGCGTCCGTCCACCAACCATCGAGAATATCGTACGTCATTTCGCGCCAATCAATATATTGATTGTTGACATCCGTGATTTCCAACTCACCCCGCGCCGAAGGGGAGAGGGTATCGATGATGTCGAACACGCGCTGATCGTACATGTAGATGCCCGTCACCGCATATTTCGAGGCGGGCTCTTGGGGCTTCTCGTCGATTCGTATGACCTGGCCATCTGACAACTCAGGCACTCCAAAACGTTCGGGGTCAGGCACCTCCTTGAGCAGAATCTTGGCTCCCTTTCGACCCGCCTGAAATCGCTCCACGAAGGGACGAACGGATTTCTCCACGATATTGTCACCCAGGATCACCATCAGACTGTCGCCTTCCGAGAAATGCCGGGCTAAGGAGAGTGCCTCGGCGATTCCACCCTCCCCTTCCTGGTAGGCGAAGTGAAGCTGGCGCAGGCCGAACTCGTGCCCGTTGCCGAGGAGTCGGAGAAAGTCTCCAGCATTATTCCCCCCGGTTACCAACATGATGTCCTGGATTCCAGCATCCACCAGAGTCTCCAGCGGATAGTAGATCATCGGCTTGTGATAGACCGGTAGAAGGTGCTTGTTAGTGACTTTCGTGAGCGGCAGCAACCGGGTACCTAATCCACCGGCGAGAATAACACCCTTCATTGTAGTCCCAAAGGATCTTACACGACCGTAGAGGAGCCACGCAATCCGAGATAGAGTTGCTCGGTCTCATCCAGTTTCTTCTCGAGGGTGAAGTGCCGTTCCACCCGCTGGCGCCCAGCCTGGCCCATCTTTGATCTTAGACCCTCAGACAGTAGAAGCGGGCGAAGCTGCGCTGCCAGGGACTCAGGATCACCGGCTGGTGAGAGGAAGCCTGTCTTCCCGTCCAGTACCAGCTCGGGGATACCACCCACATTCGTGGCCAACACCGGTAACGGGGTCGCCATAGCAGCCAAGATGGCAGAACTGAGACCTTCTGAGTCAGAGGCAAGGCAGAAAATGTCGAACTCCTTCATCAGGGCCTCGCTGTCACTCCGGAATCCCGTAAAAACTACCCGGTCTCGAATCCCCAAGGCAGCTGCCTTGTCGATCAGCCTTGTTTTCAGCGGCCCGTCCCCCACAAACACATAAGTGACGTCCGGAAACTGGGACCGAAGGAGCGCGGCCGCTTCCAATACGGTAGCATGACCCTTTTCTGGACTCAGGTGTGCGACCGTTCCGACAACCAGCCCCGTCCTATCTGAAAAGAGCGAGCTCGCTTTGATCTGATCGATCCAGGGAATGTCGACTCCCTCGTAGATGACTTTGATCCGGTCGCGATCCACACCATGCTGGATAAGAGTCTGCTGGATACTGGTGGAAACCGTAACGGTTCCCTCCAGAAACAAATTGTACTTCAGATAACTGAGTTTCGACCGGAGAGGGAAATTGACTCTTCGAGAGCAGACCCGCAAGGGGGCGCCCTCCCAGAGAGATGCAAATCCTCCGGCGAGGATAGGACGCGGGGTGTTGAAGTGGACGATGTCAGGAGCGGTGAGTCTAACCATCTTTAGCAATCTCAGGGGCGCTAGCGGACTGAATTCGACTCGCTGCCGAAAGGGGTGGGCTGGGATCGAGCGCCGGAGCGCCTCCTCGGCGAGGGGAGACCCACGAGGTGCAGCCAGGTGCACGTCATGGCCACGCTGCTGCATGCCCGTCATCAGGGTGACGAGTTGCTCCTGGCCTCCACGCCAGAACTCTTCCGTATCCACATACAGGATCTTAAGCCGACTCATTTCAGGCTGGAGGGTCGTCTTCTCTCCAACTGCAGCTCCCACAGCTTCAAGTACTTGAAGAAAGTAGAAGTAGCCGAGAGCCCGGAGGCAGCCAGCCCGGGGACTCCATCGAAAAAACCCAATCGCAGGAAGTAGTTCTTTAGGAAAACCAGCGGGGGATGAAACAGCAGGTGCGAAAGACGTGCCCTGAGGCCCCGCTCGTAGTAGTCCGCCGCGGATAGGGAAGAGAAGCGTTCTAGCTGGACGAGGTACTCCTTCAGCGAAGTGTAGGTGAAATGATAGAGCTCTCCCTTGAACCTGGCAGTGGGCCCCGTGACCTTGAAGGACTCGTGGACACGCCCTCCCTTCCATTCACCGGTGGAGCGTCGGAACAATCTCAGCTGCCAGTCGGGATACCAGGTAGTGTGCTCGATCCAACGCCCCAGGAAGTAGGTCTTGCGCGGGAGCCAATAGCCGTTCACATCATCCTCGGCTTCTTCCTTCCATCGGGTGATCTCCCCTTGCAGCTCGGGGCTCAAGACCTCGTCTGCATCAAGACTGAGCACCCACTCGTGATTGGCCTGTTGGGTGGCGAATTGTTTCTGGAGACGATAACCCTCCCAGGACCTCTGAAGAAACTGATCTACATACTGGCGACAGATCTCCTCAGTGGCATCTGTGCTGAAGGAATCGACAACTATAATCTCGTCGCTCACCTCCTGGAGACTACTCAAGGCGGCTTCGATCTTCTCTTCTTCGTTAAAGCTGATGAGGACGGCAGATACCTTCTTCAACTCTCTAATCCAAATCTCTCAAGCCCAATTGTAGCAACGTCGCAAGCGCCGCCCCGGCAACACCCGCGGCCAAGGTTCTCCGTAATTGTAATCCCTTGAACCAGACTCCGTGAAGGCGGACTTGCTCCATCCGAGAAACATGGAGAGGTTTTGTAGCTGGCCTCAGCGCTTGAAGTCTGGGTGCTTCTCGACGACCTCCTTCTCGCCGTAGTAGATCTGAATGGGTGCGGATTGATAGAAGGAATCAAGCAAACGAAAGACATCGATGTCCGACCTTCGAGACCTTTTTCGCTCCTTCTTTCTCAGGTGCCGGACCCTTCTCCACTCCTTGAGCGAGCTTAGAAGAGAGCCATAGAAGTGGTAGTCGAGAAAGAACACGCGGCTCAAAAGGAGAACGAGCAGCATCAACAGATGCTGGACCCAGTACTGGGGTGAATGAAGGTTGATCCAGTGGAAGAGCAGTCGATTTCGCAATGCGGCCGCCTTCACCTTCTTCTTCTCAAAGTGTTTGTCGATGGTCGCGCTGATGCGGTGATGGGCAACGCTCCGCGGTTCGTAGTGAATCGTCCACCCCCTCTTCCAACCCCGGTAGGAGAGATCCACGTCCTCCCAATGGAAAGGTGACAAGAGTGGGTTGAAACCCTCGAGTTCCTGCAGCTTCTTCCGACTATAGGTAGAAAATCCACCGATGGCACAAGCTGAAAGGAGCTGCCTGTCTTCGATCCAGCGTCCCGCAGTGAGGGGGGAAACGTCGTAGTTGAAGTACATGCTCCAAAAGCCTCTTCGGAAGCGGCCGACTCGGCCGCCCGCCGTAAAGAGAGGCTGATCCCAAGCGAACACCTTGGCGGTGACGGCAAACATGTCGGAATCCTGAAAGTGGAGCGATTGGTAGAGGAAGTAGCTCTCCGCGACTCGGACATCGTTGTTCAGGAGAGAGATCAAGGGATAGCGACAGTTTTGAAATCCGAAGTTGCAGGCCGCGGCAAACCCCTCGTTACTAGGCTTCTGCAATAGACGAACGTCGGGGAATCTCTCTGGAACCACTTGCCCAGTTTCGTCCGTACCCCCGTCATCAACGATCAGTATTTCGGTGCTACAACCCGTCTTCTCCCGGTAGAAACTGGTAGCTGACTGAACCGACGGAAGCGTCTCCAGCAGGAGCTCTAGCCCATTCCAGGACGGGATCACTACACTGATTTCTGAAGCCATGTTCCTGTTCATACTCGCTCGATCAAATCGGTCAGCTGCAATCCACCTTGGCAGAAACGATCGATTCCAGCCCGAATGCCATCTGGCACCTGCTAGGCGCGCGCAGGGTCAATCCTTTGAGGTTGACCGTAATTCAGGGTCGTCCAAGGACACCTAACAGGGTTTAGACGAAGAGTGACCTTCCCGTCATCTCAGGAGGCTTCTCCAGCTGAAGATATTCGAGCAGGGTGGCCCCAATGTCTTCCAGGGCACCTCCCGGACGGAGCTTGCCGCTGTAGTGATCGTCGACCAGGATGAAGGGTACGGGCTGACTGGTGTGCGCCGTGTGAGGTTGTTGTGTGCGGGGATCGATCATCAGCTCCGCGTTGCCGTGATCAGCCGTCAACATCATCACTCCTCCTATCTTTTTCAGCTGCCGGTGGATCCGAGCAATGCACGCATCTACCACCTCTACCGCTTCGATGGTAGCGGATAGCTTCCCGGTGTGCCCGACCATGTCTGCGTTTGCGAAGTTCACGACAATAGCTTCAAAGAGACCCCGATCCAGCTCAGCCAGGAGCCTGTCCGTGATCTGTACCGCGCTCATGTCGGGCTTCAAATCATAGGTGGCTACCTTGGGAGACGGGATCAAGACCCGCTCCTCCCCAGGAAAAACCTGCTCTTCTCCCCCGTTGAAGAAATAGGTCACGTGGGCGTACTTCTCAGTTTCGGCCAGTCGTAGGTTGGGAATCTCACGCTCGCTGAAAACCTTGACCAGAGTCTGTTCGAGGCGAAGGGGAGGAAATGCCATCGGTGTTACGAAGGTACGGTCGTACTCAGTCATCGTGAGAAAGCACTTGACGGGACCCTGCCTCAAACCAAAGTGGGGAAAGTCCACCTGCGTCAAGGCGCGAGTAAGCTGCCGTGCTCGATCCGACCGAAAATTGAAGAAGACGACTGCGTGATCCTCCTGCAATCTGCCAATCGGGTTTCCCGCCCCATCGACGACCGTGAAGGGAATCAAGAACTCATCACTCACACCGTTCTCGTAAGACTCGGTAATACCTTCCAGCGGGTTGTGGTAGAGCCGCTGGGACCGTCCCTCGACGATGGCTCGATACGCCCTCTCGATGCGATCCCATCTATTGTCCCGATCCATGGCGTAGTAACGCCCACCGACGGAGGCAATCTGACCAAGGCCAATCTTCTGAATCTCCGCCTGCAGCTGTTCCAGATAGCCGAAACCACCCTTGGGCGCCGTGTCCCTCCCATCGGTAACGGCGTGGATGTAGGCCTGACGCACGCCCCTGTCTCGGGCCAGGCGGAGCAGGGCCAACAGATGCCGGATGTGGCTATGGACCCCGCCGTCGGAAACCAGGCCAATCAGGTGTAGTGCCTGTTCTCGCGCAGCCTCGAAGGTAGAGAGGATCGTCTTGTTTCGAAACAGGTCTCCGGTTTCGATAGCACGATCAATGCGGGTGAGGTCCTGATAGACGACTCGGCCAGCCCCAATATTGAGATGACCAACCTCGCTGTTCCCGATCTGCCCCTCTGGCAGGCCAACCCGGGGTCCGCTCGCGGTAAGAGAAACCCAGGAGTAGTGCGAGTACAGTTTTTCAAGGGTGGGCAGTCTGGCTTGGGCAATTGCATTGCCCTCCTTGGATTCGCGTAGTCCCCAGCCGTCCAGGACTGCCAGCACAATCACGGGAGGTTTGGTCATTGCGGCAGCTTCTCCTAGTTGCTACTTACTCAGCCGAGTCTTCAAGGTTTGAGGCTAAACCACGAACCGCAGAACACCGAACAGGCGAACGCTCGGGTGGGCAGTAGACTGCTCTGCTGCCAAGCTCCTCTTCTATCCTCAACAGCTGATTATACTTGCCGACCCGATCGGACCGACTGGCCGATCCGGTCTTGATTTGACCCGCATTGGTCCCTACGGCCAGATCGGCGATGAATGGATCCTCCGACTCACCCGACCGGTGAGAGATGACATTGGTGTATCCATTTCTTCGAGCCAGATCAATCGTCTCAAGTGTTTCTGTGAGGGTTCCAATCTGGTTGAGTTTGATCAGGATGGAGTTGGCCACTGCCATATCGATTCCCCGTGTGAGGCGCTCTGCATTGGTGACGAAGAGATCATCGCCCACCAACTGAACGCGATCTCCGAGCTCCTTTGTCAAGGTGCCCCAGCCCTCCCAGTCGTCTTCGGCCAAACCGTCCTCGATTGAGAAGATCGGGTACCGTTCCAGCCATTCACGGTAAAGCTCGATCATGTCATCGGCAGACCTGTTTGGGCCGCCCGCCTTCTGAAACCGGTAGTGGCGCTTTTCGGAATGATAGAACTCACTAGCTGCCACGTCGAGGGCAAGCCAGATGTCCTCCCCGGGTCGATAGCCAGCCCTCTGGATCGCGGCCAGGATGATTTCGATGGCTTCCTGGTTCGACCCCAGGCTGGGGGCAAACCCTCCTTCATCACCCACCGCTGTTTGTAATCCCTTCTCCTCCAGGACCTTCTTCAAGTGATGGAAGGTCTCAACTCCCATCCTGAAAGCTTCTCGGAAGGTTCCGCCGGACAAGGGAACAATCATGAATTCCTGGAAATCAAGATTGTTGTCTGCGTGGGCTCCTCCGTTGAGAATGTTCATCATCGGAACGGGAAGGTGACAGGCTTCGAGCCCACCCAGGTATTGGTATAGAGAAAGTCTCTTGAAGGCGGCGGCAGCTCGAGCGCAGGCCAGGGAGACTGCAAGGATGGCATTGGCTCCCAACTTCGCTTTCGAAGCGGTCCCATCCAACTCGATCATGACTCGATCGATGGCAGTCTGCTCCAGGACCGACATCCCAACCAGTTTGGGCGCGATGATCGACTGGATGTTGCCAACCGCCTTTTGGACACCCCTGCCCAGGAGTCGGCCCGCATCAGCATCACGCAGCTCCAGCGCCTCGTACTGGCCGGTAGAAGCTCCTGAGGGGACAATAGCACTCCCACGATAGCCGTGATCGACGAAGACCTCAGCTTCGACCGTAGGGTTCCCACGCGAGTCAAAGACTTCTCTGGCTCGTATTTCGAGGATTAGGGCCACGTCGACTCTGTTGAGTGTTTCAGCTGCCCTGCTTCCCCCGGCGGATGCGTTCCTCAATCCGCTCGACACTGGCCTGAAGCTCGCCGCCAGGATTAAGTTGGTGGGCTTTCTTGTAGTTTAGCAGGGCTTTATCGAAGAGCTTTTTCTTTTCGTAGATATAGCCGAGACGGCTGTAGACTTCCCACTGGTCCGGCAAGAGGTTCTCACTTTCCAAGAAGGCCTCCTCTGAAGCCTTCAACTCTTCCATGAAGAGGTGGGCCAGGCCGAGGTTGAACCAGGCCTGTCCGTCTTCTGGTTTGCTCCGAACGTAGATCCTGAGAAGATCGGCAGCCTTTCTGTACTTCCCCTCCTCCAGAGATTGAACCGCCTCCTCGAACTCGATCCGAGCGAGATATCTTTGGGCTTCCTTGGACTTGGGTTCCAGGGCGAGGGCCTGCTTGAGATATGACTCTGCTCCTGACTGGTTCTTCAGATGGTAGAGCGCCATGCCGAGCTGCAGCACATCTACGAACTCACCTCGTTTGATGGAAACGGCTTTTTCCAGATCCGAAACCGCCCGCTCGAAATCGCCGGCGTTGAAGTAGGCTGAACCGCGCACGTGGTAAACCTGGTAACGATCCCGAGGCGAACGGGCGAAGCGTTCACTCTTCAACAACGCTGCGATGGCTTCGCGATAGTTTCCCTTGTTGTAATTGGCAATACCCAGACCATGATGGGAGACGAACGTATCGTTCTTCAGCTCTAGAGCCTTCTCAAAGGCAGTGATTGCCGCTGGGTAGTTCTTCGTTTCCAGGTAGCACTTGCCCAGAATCCGATACCCGTTTTCGTAGTCTGGACTGGCCTCTACCAGCTGTTCGAATTCTGCGATCGCCTTGGCGTACTGCTGCTGCTTGTAGTAGGAAATCCCCTTCTGGAAATCCCCTTCAGCCAGCGCCAGGCCCGACAGAAGCAGCACTGAGAAAACGAAACCAACCTTCTTCATCGCTCACAACTCAGGAAAACACTGCTCGGCAGACTGCTATTCAAAGACTCCGAAGGCCTTCCATCTTTCGACTTCGGCCTCGGTGGGAATAGATACGTTCGCGACCTGAAGTTTCTTCAACACATCCAAGACATCAATCATGGCGTAGTAGGGCACATGTCCCAGGGTCTGGACGATGACGGGCTTGTTGGGGTTCTGCCCCATCTTCATCTCGACGTAAGCCTCCAGAGACTCAAGGGTCATGGGGGCTTTATCAACCAGGATCTGCTCTTCGCCCACGACCTTGATGTGGATTGCCTCCTCGGGCTGAATGTCGAGCTGGGTTGGATCGTCTTTGGGCAGCGCAAACTGTAGTCCGCGAGTGGAAGTAAACACCGCGGTAAGCATAAAGAAGATAATGAGAAGGAAGGCGATGTCTGCCATCGACGAAGTCGGAATCTCGGAGGTTGTCCTCTGTCTTCGTTTCACGGCCTTTAGATCTCCCTCACCACTTTCCGATCAGTGAGAAGTCCGATGCGGCGGGCTCCGTTGTTGCGTAGCTGCTCCAGAACGCTGTCAACCATCTCGTACCTGACCACTCGGTCCGCCTTGATCAGGAATTCCTTTTGTGGAACTATCTTGACAATTCCCTCCACCAAAGGGCCAATCTCGGAGTAGGTTGCTAAAGGAATAGCTGGCTGCTCCCCATCGGTAAAACTGAGTTGTCCCTGGGGTGAGATCGCAATGATCGCCGCATCCTTACTGAGCTCTGTGCGGATTTCGGATTCAGGCAGCTGGACTGACGTCTTCTCCGGAGAGAAGGAGGTCGTGAGCATGAAGAAGATGATCAGCAAGAAGGCGATGTCTGCCATGGGCGCAGTCGGGATTTTGGGAGCCAGGGGGGCAAACTTCGGACGCTTCATACAGCGGTTCTCTGCTCCTCCGCCGCCTTGGGCAGCCCCTCTTCTCGATCTTTTTCCTCAATCTCACTGAAGGTTTCCAACAGCATCGAGGAACTCGTCTCCATGTCCAAACCCAGAACGGAGACCTTGTTTGTAAAATAGTTGTAAAGGGCCTGGACTGGAAACGCGATCGCGAGTCCAGTAGCAGTCGTGATCAATGCCTCAGAAATACCTCCAGCGACGGCCTGAGGATTCCCGAGCCCGACCTCAGCCAACGCGTCGAAGGAGGCAATCATCCCCGAAACCGTACCCAGGAAGCCCAACAGGGGAGCGACATTGGCGACCGTAGCCAGTATCCACAAACCCTTCTCGAGCTTGGACACCTCGTGCAGTGCCACGCTCTCCATCGCCTTTTCAATCTCCTCGTGGGACTTGCCATAGCGAAGCAGTCCGGACTTCAAAGTACTTGCTACCGGATGCGTATAGGACTCACACACCTCAAGTGACTGGCGGAAATCACCTTCGAGGAGTGCTTCCCGCACCGAGGAAAAGATGTCTGCTGTCGTTCCCTTGATCCGATAGTAGGCAATCATTCTTTCGATGATATAAATCAAGGCTAGAATCGAACATAAGAGCAGGGGCACCATCATCAAGCCCCCTCTTTGGAAGTAGGTCCAGAGGGTCCCCCCGATTGCTAAAACCACCACAGTCTCCTTCCGTTCTTCAAGGCCATCGTCTTACCTGATAAAGGCCATGGGGCCTCGATCTTTCTTGTTAGAGTGCGGAAATCCAACAAAGTATCATCTACCCAGGGAAAATCATCATAGCGTCGGGGTCGAGGGCAAGTCAAACCAGCGTGCGCCGCCCGGTCACCCCCCGCAAACGCCCGGCTTTGTGGCCTTGGACGACTGGAAAGCAGGAGCTTCATTTCGGTCATCTTTCGCACTGGAACAGCACCATCGCTGCCCGCTTGATCCTCGCCCTGCCTTGGTCTCCAAACATCTCCGTTTTTCCCGAGAGCACCAGGATAGTCAGGATGGGTCAAGACCTCTTGATCAGCAGCCGCTTCAACTTTTCGTTGAGGGTGGTGGGATTGATGCGCAACAGGGTTGCTGCCTTCTTCTGATTCCAGTCTGTCTTGTTCAGCGCAACCGTGATCAGGTTACGCTCAAACTCAGTCACAAGCTCTTTGAGGGAGCCATTGTTTTCGCTCAGATTGATGCGTCCAAGGTTGACCGAAGTCGAGTCGAGGATTTCCTTCGGTAGCAGGGACCGCGTGATCGGACCCTCCTCCGGACAAAGGACGACTCCATGCTCAATCGCATTCTCCAGTTCACGGACATTGCCGGGCCAGTCATAGTCCACCAGTGCTTTAAGGATGTCCTGATCCCAAGAGAGAGGGGCACGTTGGTTCTCTTCGCAGAAACCCGTTACGAAGTGATCTACTAGAAGCGGGATGTCGTCTTTCCGATCTCGGAGAGGGGCTAGGTTGATGTTGATGACGTTCAACCGATAGTAAAGATCCTCTCGGAACTCTCCAGCGGCCACTGCCTGCTTCAGATCGACGTTGCTCGCAGCCACGATCCTCACGTCGACCTTGATATTCTCAAGACCTCCCACCCGGCGAAACTCGCGTTCTTGAATCACGCGCAGCAGCTTGGCTTGGATCTGTAGTGGAACGGTTGCGATCTCATCCAGAAAGATAGTGCCCCCGTCAGCGACCTCAAACAGGCCCTTCTTGGCCGAGGTGGCACCGGTGAAGGCTCCTTTGACGTGGCCAAAGAGCTCGCTCTCCAAAAGTTCCGAGGGTATCGTCCCGCTGTTGACGGTAACGAAAGCGGCATCCACTCGGGGGCTCAGATTGTGAATCGCCTTAGCGACCAACTCCTTTCCAGTCCCGCTCTCTCCGCCGATCAGGACAGTACTTCGGCGCGGTCCAACCTGGGAAATCAGGTTGTAGACCTGCTGCATCGGCTCGCTCTTACCAACCAGATTCTGGAAGGTAGACCGTCCCTGTCGCGTGGTCCGGAGCTGCCGATTCTCGATCTCGAGATTACGCTTTCTAAGGCCATTCTTTATGACCAGGAGCAACTCTTCGTTTCTGAAAGGCTTGGTGACGAAGTCGAAGGCACCCAATCTAGTGGCCTTCACGGCATTTTCGATGGAAGCGTAGGCGGTTATCATGACCACGACGAGGTCCGGGTCCAGGTCCAGCATTCTCTCCAGGGTACCCAGTCCATCCAGGCCAGGTAGCATCAGATCGAGTAGGACCACACCTACGGGTTCCTGTTGAATCCGTTCCAGGCCTTCTTCTCCGGTCGAACTGGTGATGACCTTGTACTCGGCCTCTTCGAGGAGACGCGAGATAACGTCCCGCATTATCTCCTCGTCATCGACCAAAAGAATGCAGGGTCTTGCGGGCATCGACTTCAATGAACTCGCTTGATGGGAAAGTGCAGCGTGAAGGTAGTGCCCTCGCCCACGTGGCTCTTGACGTTGATGCGTCCTGAATGTTCCTGAATGATGCCGTAGGATACTGAGAGACCTAGTCCCGTGCCCTTACCAACTTCCTTGGTGGTAAAGAACGGGTCATAGATCTGTTTGATGTTCGCTCTTGGAATGCCTCGGCCAGTGTCTTTCACTTCGACAACCAGCTGCGAATCCTCCTGGAAGGTCTTGACACCGATCTGACCGCCTTTAGGCATCGCATCCCTTGCATTCAACAACAGGTTGACGAACACCTGTTGAAGCCTGCCCCCGTTTCCGCGAGTGGATGGCAAAGCTGGATCCAGATCCAACTGAACTTCCACCCGATTCTGATGCATTTGGTGGTCCAGCAGTTCCAACGTCTCCATCATCACCGAATTCAGGCTGATATCCGTCAGATCGCCGTCGCTGACCCGGGCAAAATTGACGAGGTTGTTCACGATGGTTGAGGCTCGGACCGCCTGCTTCTCGATCTGCTTCAGATCGTCGTGTCGAGGATCTTCCGGTGGAGTCCTTCCCAGCAGCAACTGCGTATAGCCCGAAATCCCAGCCAAAGGCGTGTTGACTTCATGGGCTACTCCCGCAGCGAGCAATCCAATCGAGGTTAGTTTTTCGGCCTGTAGAAGTTGGTTCTCGAGCCGGACTTTCTCGGTAACATCATTGAACACGAGAAGTGTCCCGGTGACGACATCATCGTGTACCACGAAGGGGGAAAGAGTGATATCGACCAGTCTGGTTGCACCCTCCCTCGACTCGAGGTATGTCTTTTGCAGGCGCCCCGTCTCCTTGGCCAACCAGAGAGTTCCCTCCAACACCTCGCGAATGGTTCCGAGTAGATCGGCCGGAAAGACGTCCGCTAGATTCTTTCCGACGGCATCGGCCGAAGTAAGTCCATACAGCGATTCCATCGAACTATTCCAAACCGTGATTTTCCCCTCAGAATCGACCACGATCACGCCGGCAATGATGCTTTCGATCACATTTTCGCTGTAGACCCTCAGTCGCTGCAGCTCGCTCGCCTTCGATTCCAGCGACCGGTAGAGACCAGCATTGTCGAGAGCGATAGCCGCATATCCCGACAGGGTCGCGACAAGATCTAGATCCTCACTGCTCAGCAACCCGCTCTTGCCACGTCTTCCCAATCCCAGCAATCCAATGACCCGACCCCGAAGTATCAGTGGTTGCACATAGTAGATTCCCCACTCGGCCAACTTCTGCCGCAGTGCGCTTATCTTCTCGTTGGGCGGTGAGAGAAAAATCGGATTCAACTGCCGATCAAAATCGGCAAATACACTCTGGGGCACCTCCAGATAGTTGGGCAAGTCGCCACTGTCAGGGAGGTCGCGCGAGTGGTAAAGCCGAAAAATATCGGCCTCAGATCCGGACCTGAGAAACAGTGCGACCGGCGAAACATTCAGCGTTTGGAAGATCCGATCGGTTATTCTCTCGGCCAGAAGCGGCAAGCTGATCTCTGAGCTCAAGGTCTTTCCGAACTCGGCGAAAGATTCGCGATAGTCGTATTCCTCTTTGTAGAAATGGCGATCCAATCGCTCCTGGATCCGATTCTTGATGGGAGCGAAAAGGAAAGCTACAACCAAAGCCAAAACCGAAAAGAGCTCGAACCCAGAGCCTGACGAAAGACCCTGAAGGGCACGTCCGATCAACAGTACCATCCCCACATAGAGGACCAGTAAGATCCAGCTCGCAAGGACGTAGGCCGCGCTCTCCCGGAAGATCAGCTCTACATCCATCAAACGATATCGGATGATGGCGTATCCAAAACAAAGCGGTATCAGCGCCAGACCAAGAATCGAAGCCTCCATCAACTTGAGAATCGGCAAACCCAGAAAATAGGGGACGACATAAAAACAGGCAAAAGGGATCAAAGCGGCTACAGTGCCATGTAAGACCCACTTCATCTGCTGCCGCCGCAACAGGGAAGTCGCACTCCTTCGGTTGTAGGCCAGAGCCCAGACACCCAGTCCGAAAAATGCTCCGAAGTGGGCCACGTGTAGAGAATCGAGAAACTGGGCTATCTGAGGATTTCGGGGTAAACCAAGGGGCTGAAGCAAGCCCAAAAACCAGGCACTGTGTAGGGTCAGCAGAATCAGAAAGGGGGCGTAGAGAATGCCCTTGAGTCGGGCTGCTCCCCGAACGAAGGGAACAGGCTCCGGGAAAAAGCAGCAGAAATGGAGGAACAAAGGCGGCAGCAGGAGCAGCGCGACCGCAGACGCCCAATAGATCAACAGGTCAAAGCTGTCAGCCCGCCCCGAGTATCGATACAGGTACAGCACGAACGAGACCAGGCAAATCAAGTAGAAGTGCAGCGCTCCTTCAGCCTTCCACGCCCGAAGGAAAATCAGGAGTCCGATGACCAGATGAACCAGGGCCACAAGTGTCAGAAAAAGGTCGGTGCTGCCCAGGAGCCATTTCTCATCGAGAGCGAAAGTGACCTCAACCTCTACGTCACTCGATGCCTTTCGGACAACATAGGCTACCGGAGTTCCCTGGGGCAGCGCCTCCAGCAGCATCTCGAGGGCTTCCGTGTGGTCATCGAGATCTCGAATCTCTACACCCGAGATCGCCACCAATCGATCCCCTGTAGCCAAGCCAGCTGTCGGTCCCCCGGTCGACGGATCCGCGACCCTGCGTGCCACCAGGCCCGAGTCGGTTTCACCCCATACCATTCCGTCCCAGGGCTGTCTCCAATCAGCCCGATCCCGAAGATTCACAATTCCTAGATACAAAGCAGCAAAAGCTGAGATCAGCACCAGGAATGTTTTCAGGCGGGAACCTAGAATCATTTCAAAACCCTTGCTGCCACCGAACACATTGTCGCGCAAGGCACACGAAGACCTACCAACATCTCCACATTTCCAATTATAGCAATTCGGATGCCACTCCTGAGTTTAGGTCTCGAAATTCAGCTCAACCTGTTGTTTCAAATAGAGATCTGGCCGCTCTTGCGAGCTTCTCCGAGGTACCTACCAGGCCCACTGTCCAATTACTTGGATCGTCTCCAAAACGTTGGATAGGCCGAAACCAAGTGCCCCATTTCATAAACAGGATCACGTTTGTGGGGAGCGCGGGGGAATCGACGGCTCGAGGCAGCGACGAAGCAATTCCTTTTAGGGCGACCGTATTTGGGAAATGGGGTAGCGGTGAGTTGAGAGAAAGGACTCTAGAACCTGAAGGTCAGACCTCCTCGGACGGTCCGTGGATTCTGGGCAAGCTCGACGTCTCCCAGAAGGGTCTGCACCACACCCAGGTGGGTATTCGCCACGTTGCGAATATCCAACAGGGCCTCGATCTCATATCCGGTCGCCAAGAAATCGAGCCCCAGTGTGTTTAGGAGGGCAACGGGAACTGGGACGATCTGTCGAAGGAACACGTTCACGCCTTGATTGGCAGTCTGATAGCTATCGGACAAGGCGTCAAGAGTCGGAATCGGATTGCCATTGGGAACAATCTTCACCAGCGCCGTGATGGCGGTCCTGGAAAAGGGGACGAACAGGTCAACCTGGCTCGATAGCGCGTCGAACCCTTGCTCTTGAACCAGTCCATCCAGCACTGACGGATCAAAGACGACCGCCATATCGCCAGGCACGAAGCCCAGGGCTCTCCCGCGGATGTAGGAAAAGCTGGTCCGAAGGTGTCCCCCGAGACGACGGCGAATCGTGAAGCGCTTGCCCCTGGTTCTCACCTGGTCTTCGTTCAACCGGAGCATCTCGGCTCCCGGCCGGTAGCTCAAGAAGGCCACGAAAGGTACGATGCCGCCGAAAAACTGATCTCGAAAAACCGCAAGTTCGACCTCGGTAGCGACATCGAGATGGTAGCCAAAACTCCCCTGATAGTGACGGGAGGTGCCGAATCGGATCTCGTCATTAACCCGAGAAAGACCCACGGAATCCGAGAGGATGATCTGGCGCCCGTCTGGAAGCATGACCGAGTTGCCATAGGTTGGCCGCTTCGAAGCAAGGGCAATCCGCAGCGAGGAACGCTCACTGGGTCTGGCGGACAACTCCGCGTTCGGACTTATGAAAGAGTGGTTGCGGACAGTTCGCACCTGATTCAGCTCGAGACCCCAGGAAAAGGAAACGGCTCGCCCCCAATTGAATCGTTCTTCGAAACCCGAACTGAGGATGTGGGTGGTCCCGGCCGCGGTGGTGAAATCCACGTCGCTACCCAGTGAAATAGGGTTCCCCAAAAGACCGAGGCTGGGCTGTTGAAAGCTGATCCGACCGTGACCCAGGAAAAGCCGCAGCGAGTGGTTCTGACTGAGGGTGTAGTCAAGAAAGCTCTTGAGACGCCAGAGGGAATCCTCGCCCGAATTCAGCTGCCCGGCAAAGACATAGTCCCTGTTTCCACCGAGGGATTCAGCGAGTGCAAAGTTCGCCGTGGTCCCACCTCCCGAATCGCCTGGGAAAAGCAGATAGTCTCCACCCAATCCGGCATTGGTATGCACCTGGAAAACGGCTTCTTCGAACCAGCCCGTTCGTCGTTTCTGTTGAGGTGGCCCAGTCAAGCCGGGAATGTAACGAAAAATCAGACGGTCGTCGGCGGCCCGCAACACAGTCTTCAGCTTGACATTGCGGCCGCCAGATCCGTCCAGATCGAAAAGATCTTGAAGTACCAGGGTTAGCGCAGCCGTCTTGCCGGGAAGAATCCTGATGGTCTGTTCCTTCCCAGAGACATACTGCGAACTCTTGACCAGCACCTGATAGGTGCCCATCTCGAGGTTCTGGAAGAGGATCCGGCCAAGCTTGTTGCTGCGCGTCAGGATCGGCAAGACCTGATCTGACGACTGCCCTAGAAGCGTCACCAGGATATCTGGGACAGGGCGTCCCGACTGGTCCTGGATAATCCCGCGCAATTGTCCTAGAGGGGATGCCATTGCCGGCAAAGCAAGGAGGCCGATCACGACTCCAAACGCCAGGCAATAACTTAAGGGACGTCGCTCAGTCTGGGTTCTATTACCCATCATCTTTGATGCCTCATTCTAACTGGATGAAGAAATCTTAGTCAAACTAACTGGATGAAGAAATCTTAGTCAAACCACAGAACAAAAGCAAGTTTTCTGATGGGAAACTCCGATAGCTGGCTTTCAGACTCACGGTCGTGACGGGACAGGGAAGCCTGATCCCGAGTTCCTTGGGATCAACTTCCAACAGGCTCCACCATTTAGTGAGATACTGAAATCCCTGGTACCGACAGCGCTTTCTTATGGTTATCTACGGAATTCACCCGGTAACGGAAGCTCTCAAGTCCGAGGATCGGAGGCTGGAGCGCGTGCTGATCCAACGAGGAAAGGCCAATCCGCGCCTCCAGAAGATCATCGAGCTTGCCCGCAACCGCGGAGTGCCGGTTCGGTTCGAGTCTCCGGATGTCCTGCGCCAGAGGGCCTCGACGCCCAACCATCAGGAGGTGCTGGCCGAGGTCTCACCCATAAAGTACGTAGAGCTTTCGGAAATCCTGCAGCATCATCCCACCTTGCTGCTGATGGTGGCAGGGGTCGAGGACCCGCAGAACCTGGGGGCCTTGCTTCGAACCGCCGAAGCGGTGGGCGTCGAAGGAGTTTTGATCCCCTCACGGCGAGCCTGCCCCGTCACTCCCACCGTTGTCAAGTGCAGTGCGGGAGCGGCTCTCCATCTGAGGATCGCCCGCATCGGAAACGTTCGTCAGACTCTAGAGAAGCTGAAGCGAGAGGGACTCTGGGTCGTTGGCCTGGATCCAGCGGGAACCATCCACCCCGATCGGGTCGACACCTCGTTACCGATGGTCGTCATCGTGGGCGGGGAACAGGACGGGTTGAGCCGACTGGTTCGACAACACTGCGATTTCCTGACCGCGTTGCCCATGAAGGGGCAGGTCGCCTCTTTGAATCTTTCCGTGGCCGCGGGCGTTTTTCTCTATCAGGTTCTGTTTCGACGGGGCAAGGTTCCTTCCTCCTGAGGCTCCACCAGGAGATTGAACCACTCGTCCACGACGGCGCGGAAGTCAGGAGGGATCGACGTGGTCGCGCTATACTCCAGGACCACAGCGGGTCCGACAAGCCGGTTACCCGGTCGCAGCCGCTCCCGCGAATAGAAGCGGGTCTTCAACGGCTCCTTGTCGAAGAACACCTTCCTCTCACGCACGACCGCCTCCTGGGGGGCGCCCCCCGAGGTTGGGGAAGATCGGGGAAATGGGAGTTCAGAGTGTTGGCCCAATCCCCGGACGCGGATATTGACGATCTCGACAGGCCGGTCAAAGCTCGCGAATCCGTAGTGCTTTTCGTGTGCGCGATGGAAGAGCTGAACGAAGTCTCCAGCATAGGGAATATTGAGTTCGTAGGATTGACCGATGTAGCGGGCATCCAGCGTCTTCTCGAAGGCGACCTGAGAGGGCACGAAGCCCTCATCCCTCAACTGGACCCGAATCTGATCCAGCAGGGGCGCAAAGGCCTCCTCCAAACGCTTTGATACCTTGGGATCACTCGACGAGAACCGAGCCGTCAACGAGGTATCTCTGACGACATCGCTGCCGACGATACCCATGGCCGAGATCAGACCTGGATTGGCAGGCACAAGAACTCGGGGAATTTTCAACGATCGGGCTAGATCGCAGGCGTGGAGTCCACCTGCACCGCCAAAGCTCACCAGCGTAAAATCGCGCGTGTCGTAGCCTTTCTGCAAGGAGATAACGCGAAGCGCAGCCTCCATCTGACTATTGACGATCTTCAAGATACCGTCGGCAGTTTCGGTGGCTGTCAAAGGACGACCCTCGGATCGGAGCCCACTGCCCAGTTTCTCAAGCCCTCGTACGACCCGACGAGGGAACAGTTTCATCTCGCCCCCCAGAAACCACTCCGGGTCGATCCTCCCCAGATGCAGCTGCGCATCGGTGACGGTGACGTCCCGCCCCTTGCCGTAGCAGAGAGGCCCTGGGTGGGCGCCCGCACTCCGAGGCCCTACGCGCAAGAGGTCCCCCGTATCGATCCAAGCAACCGAGCCGCCCCCCGCACCGATGGAATGAATCGGGATCGTCTGAACCGGCACCGGGAGATGATCGATCAAGGCCGCGTTGGTCGTGGAAATTTCTCCCTCACAGAGGCAGACATCTGTCGACGTCCCACCCATATCCAGAGTGATCGTCTTCTCGTATCCCGCAAGCCGGGTCATCCTGAAAGCCCCAAGCACTCCTCCTGCCGGACCCGAAAGAAGCGTTCGGACCGGTTCCAGCTGGGATGAGGAAGCCGGTATGGTTCCCCCATTGGACTGCATGATCGTCAGGCGCCCCTTCTTCACTTGGGGATCGCTGCTCAAGGCCGAGAGGTAGCCCGACATTATGGGCGTCAGGTAAGCGTTGATGACCGTCGCCGAGGTGCGTTCGTACTCGCGAAACTCGGGCAGAATCTGGTGTGAAAGCGACAGCGGAAGTTTGCTGCCCTGGAGGGCCTTCTGGATCCGGATCTCGTGACTGGGGTTTTGGTAGCCGTGGAGCAGAACGACAGCGATTGACTCGGGTGCAAGTTTGCGAATCCGGGAGCGGAGCCACTCCAGGCTCTCCTCCTCCAGAGGCGTCGCAATCGTGCCATCCGGCAGGGTGCGCTCCTTGACGCCGAGGCGTCTGCCTCTGGCTACGAGAGGTTTCGAGCGTGAGCCCGATAGGCTATAAAGGGCGGGCCGATTCTGACGTCCAATCTCCAGGACGTCCTCAAAACCCTCGGTGGTGACCAGGACCGTCTTCGCCCCCTTTCGCTCCAATAAGGCGTTCGTAGCGACGGTCGACCCGTGCTGTGCCAGGAAGCCTGAATCGGAGCGATTCTCGAGAATGCGAGCCAAACCCTCGAGGACGGCGCGCTCCGGTCGGTTCGGTGTAGACGGCAATTTCAAGACCGAAACCCGATCACCATCCACCACCACAAAGTCGGTGAAGGTGCCCCCCGTGTCTACGCCGATTCGAAGCATAAGTTTTCGTCTACTCCTATCTGATCCGGTACCGGTCCGGCTGGCCTGCGGACCGCAGCACCGCAATCCGTTCCACTCAGCCCGAATGCGGCTCCGACCAAGGCACCCCCACGGCCGAGCCCGTGGCATCTGGCAACGAAATGCTACAATACACAAGAGTTGAAAACTGTGCCAGCCTGGGAGGGATTCTCCAAGGGGCTGAGAATTCCGTCCCCCAACTCCCTGGCCTTCCCAAGTGGATGAGCAAGATGAAACGGGCTGACCTACCACGAAAAATCTATACGACTTCCGTGCTTCTCGCCTTTTTCATTCTCCTGGTCATCGTAGCGGTCATCTTTCTCAATCCCACTTCGGTGGGCAGTCAGGGCTTCCTCTCGAATCTCACCCTGTGGGCGGTTGTCTGGGCGATCAATTTCACCATCATCTTGATCCTGTCTTTCGTGCTGGCCCGAAACCTGATCAAGCTCTTTTTCGAGTACCAGACCAAGCGTCCTGGAAGCAGGCTAAAGAGCAAGCTTGTGCTGACGCTTACCATTTTCTCCCTTTTCCCCGCAGTCATCATGTTCTTCCTGGCTTTTGGGCTGATCAACCAGAACCTGAAGCTCTGGTTCCGCTCTCCGTCAGAACAGCTCCTGGCCTCATCACAAACCATATCAGCCAAGTACTTCGACGAGCGACGCAACGTCAGCCTGGTAGCCGCGAGACACCTGATCACTCAAGTGGACTGGAAAACTATGATCCCCGCTGCGGCGCTAACCGATAGCCTTCACGATCTCGATTTTGACGCTGTCACCGTCTTCAATCCGAAGGGTGAACCCGTCTACCGTCTGGGTGATTGGGACAACGCTCCCATCGGCCCCGCCCTTGAAGATCTCCTGGCGGGGCGTGAACACTACGCCTTGCAGCATCATCCGGACTCCGAGCAGAAGCGGTTCGAGGACCGGGGAATCGTCGGCGTTCCGGCTCTTGACCGGAAGGGCTCCGTCCTCGGCGGAATCGCCCTGCGCTTCGTGGTAGATGAGAGCGTAATGTTCCATGCAGCCGAGATTCAGACGGCATCCCAAACCTACGAGGCGATGTCTCAGCAGCTGAGGGAGGTCGAGCTGAACTACTTTGCCATACTGGGCTTGACCATGTTGGCGGTGGTTTTCGGTTTCGTCTGGCTGGGCACCTACATCGCCAAGAGAATCACCGTACCCTTGGAGGCACTCGCTGCCGGGTCCCGCGAAATCGCCGAGGGCAATCTCGACTATCGCGTTCAGCTGCAGGCGCCGGATGAGCTTGGAATCCTGGTCACCTCCTTCAACCGGATGGCGGACGAAATCGATCAGAGCCGGCAGAAGCTGGAACAGGCCAACTCCGAGCTCAGGGCAACTAACGAACATCTTGATGAACGCAGACGTTACATCGAAACCATCCTGCAGAACATCACCACAGGTGTCGTCAGCGTCGACGAGGATGAGGTCATTCGGACTGCCAACGAGGCCGCCCTCAAGATGTTCGGCGCGACCCCTGGATCTATTCTGAACCGCCCTATCAAGAAGATCCTGAACCGGGAGCTGTACGCCGAGTTCCAGGAAATGAAAGGTCACGCCCGCCTCTATCGGAGCTATCGCAAGCGGGTCACCTTCAAGCGTGGCAACGGGCATTTACCAGTCGCAGCTACCATTACGCGCAATACCCTGGCCTTCAAGGGCGGAGTAGAGCACTTGATCGTGCTCGACGATCTTACAGAGCTGATCCGGGCCGAGAAGTTCGCGGCCTGGCAGGAGGTGGCACAGCGACTGGCACACGAGATCAAGAATCCCCTGACCCCAATCCGGCTCTCCGCCGAAAGGGTCAAGAATCGCTTCGAAAAGGCCGTTCAGTCGACTCCACCCTGGGAGGGTCGGCATGAGTTCGAGCCAGTCCTCAATGACGGAGTCCGCCTCATCGTCGCCGAGGCTGAGATGTTGCGCTCCCTGGTTGAGGAGTTTTCCCGCTTCGCTCGACTCCCAACCTGCAAACCGATCAAGGTCGAGCTCCATCCCTTGATTCAGCAGACCCTGTCGCGATACGACGGTGCTCTGGAAAGTGTCAACCTGGAAACGGTTTTCGATCCCAGAATCGATTATCTGAAGCTGGACCCGGAACAGATTCAACGTGTCTTTTTCAATCTCATAGACAATTCTCTGGAGGCCCTCACCCGGGCAGCCTCAAAGCGGCGGATCGGGATTCGTACGCGATTCAACGAGGCCCGACAATCGGTAGCCATCGAGTTCGACGACAACGGCGTCGGTATTCCTCCCGAGGACTACGAGCACCTTTTCCTCCCCTATTTTTCAACCAAGGAGAGAGGAACGGGTCTGGGCCTGGCGATCGTGCGGCAGATCGTTTCCGAACACAACGGTTTCATCCGAGCAGAGCCAAACCATCCAGAGGGAACTCGCTTCATCATGGAGCTTCCCATCTCGTAGAATCCGTTCTGAATCGTCCAGATGCAGGTGGCATGAAACACAGAACGCAGCGACGTGTATGAGCAAAGCAAAGCTGCTGATAGTTGATGATGAAGAGGGTGTTCGCAGCACCCTGAGTGGAGTTCTCCAGGACGAGGATTGCCTGGTGGACAGTGTCGCCACCGGAGAGGAGTGCATCAAACTCGTCGAGAAGAGACCCTATGACATTATTTTTCTCGATGTCTGGCTGCCGGGAAAGGATGGCATCAAGGTTCTCCAGGAGGTTCGCAGTCGGAGACCCACCCAGTACGTCGTCATGATCTCGGGGCACGGTACGATCGAGACCGCAGTCCAGGCTACCAAATTCGGAGCTTTCGATTTCCTGGAGAAGCCGCTTTCGCTACAGAAGGTCGTCCTGGTCCTGGAACATGCGCTCAAGCAGAAGCGCCTGGAGGAGGAAAATCGCAGCCTGAAGAGCTTCATCCGGCAGGAGACCAATATGATCGGGACCTCCGTCCCGATGCAGGCACTGCGTCAACAGGTGGCGTACGCGGCTCCGACGGAAGGTCGCATCCTGATCTACGGCGAGAACGGGACCGGCAAGGAGCTCGTGGCTAGACTCCTCCATCTAAGCAGCAACAGAAAGGACGAACCGTTCGTCGAGGTCAATTGTGCAGCGATTCCGGATGAGCTCATAGAGAGTGAGCTGTTCGGGACCGTCAAAGGCGCCTATAGCGGTGCCACCGAGACCCGGAAGGGGAAATTCGAGCTAGCCGATCGAGGCACCCTTTTCCTGGACGAAGTGGCCGACATGAGCTTGAAGACACAGGCCAAGGTTCTGCGAGCGCTGGAGGATCAGCGATTCTACCCGGTCGGTGGAAATCAGCCAGCAGAGGTAGACGTTCGAGTCATTGCCGCTACCAACCGGGACCTGGAAAAAGCGATCGAGAAAGAAAACTTTCGGGAAGACCTTTTCTTCCGCCTCAACGTCATCCCCTTCGAGGTGCCGTCTCTTCGTGAGCGAAGCGAAGATATTCAAGAACTCCTCGACTACTTCATGGAGCTTTTTTGTCCTCGCTATGGGAAGCCCAAGAAACTGATCCTTCCCGAGGTCTTGGAGCGGCTTCATCGCTACCGTTGGCCGGGCAACGTTCGGGAACTCAGGAATATGGTGGAGCGCTGGGTGATCATGGTTCCAGGTAGCGACGTGGGTTTATCGGATCTCCCCGATTCGATTCTGGAAGGTCCCGAACCTTCAAATGAGCAGGAGATGGGGGCCAACTGGCAAGAAGCCAGGGCAGACTTCGAGCGCCGATTCCTGGAGGCAAAACTCCGTCAACACCACGGTAACATAAGCAAGACAGCGACCGAGATCGGTATGGAACGAAGCCACCTCCACCGAAAACTGAAGGCCTACCATATAAGGCCAAAGAAGGCCTAGGAAACTCTTCCCATGCAGGAATCGGTGGATCTCTTCTTGTCTCATTTGAAGTACGAGAAGAACTACTCACCCCACACGATCAAGAACTACTCGCGAGATCTGGCGGAATTCATCGCTTACCTGACGGCGGGCAGATCGGATCGTCCCGTCCGACTGGAACAGATCGATCACATTACTGTGCGCGATTTCCTGAGCCACCTCCACCAGCGGGGCAACCAGAAGACATCAATCGCCAGGAAGCTATCCGCTCTCAGGTCCTTCTTCCGCTACCTGCATCGCGAAGGAAAGATTCAGAAGAGCCCCGCCAAACTGGTGAGCACGCCTCGCTTGCCCCAGAAAACGCCTCGATTCTTGTCCACTGGGCAAGTAGACACATTGCTTCAGCTACCGGATACGGAGAGCCCCCGGGGCATCCGCGACCGCGCCATGATGGAACTGCTCTATGCCAGCGGTGTGCGCGTGAGTGAATTGGTGCAGCTCAATCTGGAGGACCTGGCACTAGACCAGAGGCTGATCAAGGTTCGAGGAAAGGGGAGGAAGGAGCGCCTGGTGCCCTTCGGGGAAAAGGCCTACGAATCCCTGAAGTCCTACCTGCCGGTGCGTAGAAGCCTGCTCAAGCGTCAGGGAAACCCGCGGGAGCTCAGTGCCCTGTTCCTGAACCTGAGGGGAGGACGGCTCACAGCTCGATCCTTCGAGCGAATCCTCGATCAGTACGTGCAGAAAGGAGCCCTTCTGCTGGACGTCCACCCTCACCTGCTTCGGCACTCCTTCGCCACCCACCTGCTCAACAACGGTGCCGATCTCAGATCCATTCAGGAGCTGCTGGGTCACGAGAGTCTATCTTCGACTCAGAAATACACCCATGTCTCCATCGAGCAACTAATGAAGGTCTACCGCGAATCCCACCCCAAGGCGCGTTCCCGCTGAACTGGCATCGAGGAAGTCAAACCGGGTTGGGGGTGAGAGAACCAATTTTCAAATGATCGGAATGTGGGACGGCACTGGCCGAGAGAGCCTGGAACATCTGATCAAGGATGGCTTCCAGTTCTACAAGTCCACAGGAGTTCTGACCTCGCTGTTGCTCATCCTGGTATTCCAGTCTCTCTTTCCCAATCGCCTGGCTTTCCGAAACCTCCTGAGCAACTGGAGGGTCAACCTTCCTATGGCTCTCATCAACACTCTGCTGGTTTCCTTGCTTTGCGGCGCCTGTGTGTGCACCTGGGCCCTCACCGTTCGAAACAGCGGAATCGGACTCTTTGAGTTTGCGAGGTTTCCATACTGGTCTGAGATCATTGCCACCATCGTGCTGTTGGATTTCGTGGCCTGGTTGTGGCATCGGGCCAATCACACGTTCTCCTTCTTATGGCGTTTCCACTCGGTCCACCACTCCGATGCTATATTCGATGCTTCCACGGCCTATCGTTTTCATCCCGGAGAGATCCTGCTTGCCCTTGGAATTCGGCTTCTCGCGGTCGCCCTGACCGGGTTGCCCATCATGGGTCTCGTCGCCTTTGAAGTCGTTTATGGGTTCTTCAATCTGTTCGTTCACAGTGACATTCGAGTCCCGAACACCGCGGAGAGATTCCTGGGCCTGGTCGTCGTGACTCCTTCTTTGCACCGGCGCCATCATTCGATTCTCCGGGAAGAGCATAGTCGTAATTACGGAACAATCTTCTCCTGCTGGGACCGGCTTGCAAGAACCTACCTACACACCAGTTCCGATACAGAGATCAATTTGGGACTCCCAGGACAAGGGTCAAGGTTCCTGAAGCTTACCGAGACCCTGCTCATGCCTCTCAAACAAGCGGCAGCAGCAGAAGTGGACGACGATACAAGGAGCCACCCATGAAAGGGTACCGACCAGATTCACGTAGTTTTGTACGCTAAGCCTCTAGTAGAAGTCGGTAAGTGGTTCAAATAGAAGGGCTCGTGTAGAAGGGCTCGTGGGATGGCGGTGCCAAGCTCTCCCACTCCATTCGGTGCTCGGGGTTTTCTCGTTCGCCGCCGGATTAGTGGGTCCCCCAGCGCTGCTGGCCCCATTCGAGAAAGAAACTTCCCGAGCCATGGAAGCCTGAAGCGCGAGCGAGGGGTTGGGGATCTGCGAGATTCTGCTGTTGTCCAGCTCTCTCCTCGAAACGTGGGGCATACTGCTAACGAGTCAAGTCGTTCGCGGCTCTGTTGGCTGTAGCTGTTTCCGGTACTGTTCACTGATCACTTCACCACTGCTCACTATTCAAGTTTCAGGTTAGTTTCTGTGGCCAGCCTGACATAGAAATTGCTCAATCTATTCGACTTGCCCGAACCTGAAGACGACCAGCTTGAGGACAGAACCCCTTAGCGTACATTTCTACAGCAATCTGGTGGGTGCCCTATATCCGCTCCACAGGTGGGGAAAGAGAGTAAAAAGCTATCTCACTCTCGCTCAGCTGTCTTTCCTCTAGCGTATTTCATCTCACCCACTCGGACGATAATGAACCCGATAAGGGCGAAGACGAAGAAGACCAGGAGCAGCCAAGCGATTCCCTGCAGGGATTCGATCACGGTCCGGTAGACTTCCAGGATCCAGCGATCGACGTTAAGTACCAGGGGTGCTTGGGTCACACTGAGAAGCACTCTGGGGTTGATGTACTTCTCGAGATCCCAGATGCGCACACCACTGGAGATACCCACCACATAAATCGCGAAGAGGAGATAGCGAACCCAGGCTACGGAGATGGGATCAGAGAGGATGCGCTCCAGTATGTTTCCGATGGCGGATCGGAACAGGCACACCACCAGGAAGGAGACGGCCAACGAGATGACAAACGTGACGACCAAAAGGGTTAAGAACATGGATCGAGTTCCTCTGACGATAGTGAGACTGTTGCCAGAGACTATTCTACCCGGCGATGGCTCAGTGCCGGAGTCGCATTTCCAAGAAAGGCAAGAGCTCGCCGACGGGCTCATAGGAGACCAGAGCGTGCTGGGCTTTGAAGCTCTCTACCCCTGGAAATCCGCAGGCGTTTTCTGGCTCGCCAAAGGGTGATGAATCCGAATCTAAATGAGGATTCCAGCCGAGGGCTAATCGCTGCGGTTTACTTCCCCACCTCTTTTCTGCTAAATTGGTTGCGATTTAAATGCACACAAAAGAGCTAAAAGGCGGATTGATCAAAGATTACCAACTGCACGGAACCGACACGGGCTCGCCTGAGGTCCAGGTTGCCCTCCTGAGTCACCGAATCAGTTACCTAACCGAGCACTTCAAAACCCACAAGAAGGATCATCATTCCCGGCGTGGACTCTTGAAACTCGTGGGCCAACGCCGGCGTCTCCTGGACTACCTCAAGCGACTGGACTTCAATCGATATAAAGAAATTATCGATCGGTTGGGAATTCGGAAGTGAGCCGCAGGCTCACCCCGTAACCTGGCTGACAGGCCCTCCGCACGACCCCACCATTGTTGGGCTCCCCGTTGAGACCGTGCTAAATCGATTCTCTCTTCTCGTCTACCAGCAAACAGACCACCTGGAACAGGATCAGGAAAGGTACAACCCAAAGGAACAGCGAAAATGACAGAGACAGTAAGTGTACAGTTAGGCGAACGCCCGTTATCCATTGAAACTGGCAAGATGGCCAAACAGGCCGACGGCTCCGTCGTAGTCCGCTTCGGCGAAAGTGTCGTGCTCGTAACCGCGTGCGGGAACAAGGAGCCAAGAGAAGGTATCAGCTTCTTTCCTTTGACCTGCGATTATCGAGAATACACCTATGCGGCTGGAAAGATTCCGGGAGGCTTCTTCAAGCGCGAAGGGCGACCCGGCGAGCGGGAAGTCCTGACGTGTAGGCTGATCGATCGACCTATCCGTCCTCTTTTTCCTGCTGGCTACCGCTGCGAAACCCAGATCGTAGCAATGGTTCTTTCAGCAGAACCCGACGCCGAACCGGATGTGCTGGCCATCAACGGCGCCTCAGCTGCGTTGGTACTTTCAGACATTCCTTTCCAACACACCGTGGGAGCAGTCAGGGTGGGCCTGGTCGAAGATCGATTCGTTCTGAACCCGACAGTCGCCCATATGGACGAGAGCCTCTTGAACCTGATTGTGGTTGGGACCAGGAGCGGGATCGTGATGGTTGAGGCCAAAGTAAGCGAGCTCCCCGAGGAGAAAGTCATCGACGCCATCGAGTTCGGACATCGGGATGGCATCCTGCCCATCGTCAATGCCATCGATGAATTGGCCAGTCGCTTCAACATCAAAAAGCGCGCCGTGGAAGAAGTCTCCACTGACCCCGAACTGGAAAGGGTCATCGAGGGGCAGGCTAGAGAGAAGATTCTCGACGCCCTCCACACCTCCGGCAAGCTGGCTAGTGAGGACCGAATGTCCACCTACAAGAAGGAGATCGTGGAATCCTTTCCGGAGGACGACCCGGACAAGCGGGCCGAGGCCAAGGCGATCTTCGACAAACTCAAGGAAAAGATCTTTCGGACCGAGCTTCTGCAAAACAAACGCCGTCCCGATGGACGCTCTTTCGACGAGATTCGTCCCATCACCACCGAGGTCGGCCTGCTTCCTCGCACCCATGGATCGGCCCTCTTCACACGCGGGGAAACCCAGGCTCTGGCAACTGTCACTCTGGGTACAGGAGAAGACGCTCAGAGACTCGACAATTTGATGGGAGCGAGCTCAAGGCGCTTTCTGATGCACTACAACTTCCCACCCTTCAGCGTGGGAGAGGTATCCTTCATGAGGGGCCCCGGCCGACGCGAAATCGGACACGGAGCTCTGGCCGAACGCGCCATTCTACCGGTCCTACCCTCAGACGAGGACTTCCCATATACCATCCGAATCGTCTCGGATATTCTTGAATCCAACGGATCCTCGTCAATGGCGACGGTCTGCGGCGGCATCATGGCCCTGCAGGACGCGGGCGTGCCCATTCGCACCCAAATTGCTGGAGTCGCCATGGGTCTGGTCCAGGAAGGCGATGACTACGCCGTTCTTTCCGACATCGCAGGCTTCGAGGATCACTACGGAGACATGGACTTCAAGGTGGCGGGTAGCCGGGAAGGGATCACCGCTTTGCAGATGGATATCAAGATTCCCGCAGTGACTCGGCAGATCCTGAGCGAGGCCCTGCTCCAGGCCAGAACAGGTCGTCTCCATATCCTCGACAAGATGGTGGAGACGCTGTCTGCGCCTAGAGAAGAGATCTCTGAACTGGCTCCTAGAATCGTGACGATCCAGATTCCGGTGAAGAAGATCGGGGCGGTGATTGGCCCTGGCGGCAAGATAATCCGAAGCATTGTCGAAGAAACCGGAGTCAAGATGGACATCGAGGACGATGGGACCGTCCGCATCGCCTCCACCAGCAGCGAGGCAACACAGAGGGCGATCCAGAGAGTCGAGGAAATAACCGCTACCGCCGAGGTGGGGAAAACCTATCTGGGCACGGTTGTGAAGGTAGTGGACTTCGGCGCCTTTATCGAAATCCTGCCGGGTACTGAAGGACTGTTGCATATCTCCGAAGTCGCCAACCGCCGGATCGAGGATATCCGAAGGGAGGTCCGAGAAAAGGACAAGATGCTGGTCAAGGTGCTCAACGTCGACGACCAGGGCAAGATTCGACTGAGTCGCCGTGCGGTGCTTCAGGAACAGGAGCAGGAACAAAACCAGCAAAAATGACGACGGCCCACGTCCTCCGTAAGGCGCTTCGCAGCTTCAAAGAAGGTGCACTGGATGAAGAGGCAGTCCTAGAACTTCTACACGACCTTCCGTACCAGGACCTCGGGTTCGCCAAAGTGGACCATCATCGTGGTCTGCGCCACGGCTTTCCCGAGGTGATCTTCGGCCGAGGCAAAACCACCGACCAGGTTAGCGGGATTGCGGCAGCCATCCTGAAGAAGCACCCCAACCTGCTGATCACGTCAGCCAGCGAAGAGGTGGCTGAGCACTTGAAACAGTCCTACGACGACGTCACCTACTACCCTGATAGTCAGGCCTTGACGGTGGTCCGTGAGGTCTACTCCCTGGGTAGAGGCAGCATCGCCGTACTGGCCGCCGGCACTGCGGATATTCCCGTGGCCGAGGAGGCACTGGTAACCGCCCGGATCATGGGAAACGAGGCTGTGCCCTGCTATGACGTCGGGGTGGCTGGCCTACACCGTGTCCTCAGCCAGCGGGAGCTGCTGGACTCGTGTACCGTTGCCATCGTTGTCGCGGGCATGGAGGGGGCCCTCCCCAGCGTGGTCGGTGGACTCGTAGATCTACCCATCATCGCAGTACCCACCAGCGTGGGCTACGGCGCCTCCTTCGGCGGGCTCGCCGCCTTGTTGAGCATGCTCAACAGCTGCGCCAGTAGTGTGGCCGTGGTCAATATCGACAACGGGTTCGGTGCCGGGTATGTTGCGAGCATGATCAACCGGGAGAGGAATTCGATTCGATAAGGGGCTGCTTCAAGGAAGGCTTGGGATCTCAGGTTTCAGCTCGCAGGTTCCAAGTTGCAGGTTGCAGGTTTCGTGGCCTCCGAGATTCTCGAAGTCGTTCGAACTAACCCCATGGACCAAGAGACTCTTTCGCTGCTCGAGTTTCCCAGCGTCCTGGCCATTTTGGAAAGGTTCGCCCACAGCCCTGAGGGCAAGACGGCCCTCTCGCGCATCAGACCTTCGACCGACCGCGCGGCGATCGAGGACGGACTCGCGTCGATTGCGGAATGTGCGGCATACATTGCCGAGGAGGGGCGGCCCAGCTTCCGGGCCCTACCGGATTCTAGACCGTTACTTGCTAGCCTCGCCGTTCAGGGCCAAATCCTGGAACCCAGCGAGTTTCTGGACATCCTTCAGATCCTGAAGACGGGCCAGGGTTTAAGCAGCGCCCTGAAGAGGCGTCGCTGGCCCCAACTTGGCCGAATCCTGGATCCAATTCCCGATCTCGGGGTCCTGGTCGACCGGATTGAGCGAGTCTTGACCTCCAAGGGGAAGGTGCGTGACGACGCGGACCCTCAACTTGCCAACACTCGCAAAAAGCAGGCTGAAGCCCGGAAAAGAGTTCAGCAGCATCTGAACCGCTACTTGAACGGTCCCAAGGCGAAGTATCTGATCGATGAACCCTTTCTCACTCTCAGGAACCACCGTTTCGTCTTGCCCGTAAGAAGCGAACACCAAAAGGAGTTTCCCGGTGTCGTCCATGCCAGCAGCTCCTCTGGAGCGACGCTGTTCATCGAACCCCTGCCCGAGATAACGCTCAACAACCAAAGTATCTACTACCAGCACCAGGAACAGGAAATCATCCGGAGGATCCTGCTGCGCCTCAGCGACGACCTCAGAATCCATCAAGAGATCCTTGGTGCCACCGTCGATATCCTTGCGAAGGTGGATGCCTCTTTCGCCATTGCCGAGTTCTCCACCCGACACCGATGCGTTACACCTCGATTCGCCGAGTCGAACCAGCTGACCCTTCAGGACGCGCGTCATCCCCTCCTACTGGAGACTCTGGGCGACGAAGAGGTGGTGCCGATTTCGGTCCAGTTAACCTCTGGCCACAGGGTCCTGGTAATCAGTGGACCCAACACCGGCGGCAAGACTCTCGCACTGAAGACAATAGGACTCCTGGCGGTGATGGCGCTTGCGGGCTTACCGGTGCCCGCTGCGGACGCAGAGGTTCCAATCCTGGATCAGGTGCTCGCAGACATTGGAGATCACCAGTCCATTTCTCGGAAGCTGAGTACCTTTTCGGCCCACATCGTGCGGTTGCGCAACATCATTGAACAGGTAGGTCCTTCCAGCCTCATTCTTCTGGACGAACTGGGCACGGGCACCGATCCGGTTCACGGCTCGGCTCTGAGTATCGCCATCATCGAGTTCTTCTCGAGACGTTCCAGCCTGCTAGCCGCCACAACCCACCATTCGGCCGTCAAGCAATTCGCTTCCACCACACCGGGAATCGTGAACGCGAGCGTTCTGCTCGATCCAGTGGACTTGAAACCGACGTACGAGCTGGAGTTCGGTCTCGCCGGTGAAAGCAGCGGGCTGGAGATCGCCGGGCAGCTGGGCCTCTCCAGGGAACTGGTTGATCGTGCCCGTGAGTTGCTCGATCCGACCGAACTCCAGACAGAGCGGTATCTGGAACATCTACACACCGAATTGTCCCGTCAACGTAAGGCCACAGAGGAATTGAGCCGTCAATCGGCCTCTCTAAAATCGAAGGAAGAACAGCTCGATCAAGCCTTTGAGAAGAATGAGCAGAAGCGGCAAAACGAACTCGAACGCTTGCAGCAAGAATGGGCCAACCAGTTCAAGCTGGAGACCGCGAAGTTCATTAGAAAGCTGCAGGATCAGACCGAGGCTCGGCGTCTCAGGCGGGAAGCGCAAGGCAAAGAGGCTCGGTTGAAAGAAGCATTCCGTCAAAAGATGGCGAAAGAGGCCAGGGGCCCTGAACCCGCCGGGACTCCTCTGAGGCTCTCCAGGGGAGATCGTGTTTTTCATACCTTCTTCCGGAAGTCCGGCGTCGTGGTTGCACTCGAAAACGGGGAGGCCCTGATTGATATCGAAGGAAAGCGTGTCTCCACGTCCCTGGACCAGTTGGAAAAACTTCCTCAGCAAGAATCCAGAACACTTCCCCCCAACGTCACTCTGGATGTGGTAGAAGAAGAGGTGCAATCGGAGTTGAACCTGGTCGGATTCAGAGTGGAAGAAGCGCTGAGAAGGGCGGACAAGTTCCTTGACCGGGCTTTGCTTTCCCAACTGTCAGAGGTACGCATTGTTCACGGTTTCGGTACGGGGAGACTCAAAGCGGCTCTCGCAGAATTCCTTGGAGAACACTCCCAGGTACGGGAGTCCCGCGTAGAGGGCGGTGTGACGGTGATCGGGCTACTTTGAATCCACCCGGTTTGAATCCACCCGGTTTGAATCCACCCGGTTTGAATCCACCCGGGCATGAATCCACCGGGCATGAAAGAGCGTCATGAGATTCGATGACCAGATACTTGAACAGATCCGCAACAGCCTCAGCATCATCGACCTAGTAGGCGGATACGTTCAGCTAAGAAAGAGTGGCACCAACCACGCTGGGCTGTGCCCTTTTCACCACGAGAAGACGCCTTCTTTCCTGGTCAGCGAAAGCAAGCAGATTTTCAAGTGTTTTGGCTGCGGTGTGGGCGGCGATGTCTTCAAGTTTGTGATGCTCATTGAGAATATACGCTTCTTCGAATCTGTGGAGTTTCTGGCTGACCGAACTGGAGTTACGCTACCCCAGAGAGGCGAGAGCGAGAATGCCGAAGCCAAGCAGCGAAAACGGCATCACCAGATCATGGAAGCAGCATCCGACTTCTTCTCCAGCTGTCTGCAAAACTCGCCGGCGGCAAGGGAAGCTCGTCTCTACCTGCAGAAACGGCAAATCGAACCGTCCACCCAGGAACAGTTCGGCCTCGGCTATGCCCCGGGTGGGGGACAACTGGGGCGGCATCTCAGTGACCTTGGCTTCAAGGAAAAGGAGTTCCTTGCCTGCGGCCTGATCAAAGAGGGTCAGGGCGGACAACACTATGAACGCTTTCGCCAACGCATCATTTTTCCCATTCGTGACTTGACTGGGCGAGCCATCGCATTCGGCGGAAGAATCCTGGGCGATGGAGTTCCCAAATACCTGAACTCTCCCGAGACGATCCTTTACAGCAAGGGCAGCAACCTCTATGCTCTGGATACAACTCGGATGGAGATCCGGAGAGAGAGTTGTGCCATCCTGGTCGAGGGTTACTTTGACTGCATTGTCCCCTTTCAGTTTGGTTTTCGGAACGTAGTCGCTTCACTGGGCACGAGTCTAACCGCTGGCCAAGTCAAACTGCTGGGACACTACACTCGCAAAGTAGTTGTGAGCTACGACCCTGATTCTGCTGGGATGAGTGCAACAATGCGTTCCATAGATCTTTTCCTGGATCAGGGCTTCGATGTAGGCATCCTTCAACTCTCGAGTGGACAGGACCCGGACAGCTTTATTCGGAACGAAGGAGCTGAGGCCTACCGGGAAAAACTGGATTCGGCGACACCCTATATCGACTTCATATTGTCCTACCTCACCGGCCAACAAGCGGCCCCCTCCAGTCCCCAGGGCAAACAGGAGATTGTTCGTCAAATCCTTCCCCACCTGATACGACTACCCAACAGGATCGAGCGTGCGGAGTACGTAGCGAGAGTGGCTTCTAGACTGCGCCTCGATGAGAATCTGATTCTGTCGGAAATGCGAAGGACCAGACCTCGAGCCAAGGCACAGGTTCTGCCATCGCCAGAGCCCTCAAGTACAGAGCCCTTGACACCAGCCGAAAAGACGTTGATCTGGGCATCACTGGAGGAGGACTACTCACACCTTGTATTTCAAAGTGTGGAACCAGACTGGTTCAAAGGGATGCAGGCACAAAAGGTCTTCGAGGCGATCTTCAAGTTGAGAGCAGAAGAGAATGAGATCTCTGTTGCCAAACTCAGACCTCTTCTCGACGAGGCAGAGATGGCTCAAGTCGAGAAGCTAGCTTTCGGGTCCAGCTATGAGCCTCTGTCCCAAGAAATCGTTTCCAGCAGCATTCAGGCGCTAGAGCGAAAACACTTCGAATACCTGAGCCGCGAGATCCAGGAAAGCATCAGAGACGAGGAACAAAAAGGGGCAGATTCGGCCAGACTCGAAGAGCTTCTTCTGAGAAAAGAGGAGATTCGGAAGAAGATGCAAGTTAATTCTGTATAATAGCAAGGGAATTCGGAGGCATGAGGGACGAAGAAGAGAGACTTTCCATAGAAGAGAAGTACGACGGCGTCAAGGAGCTCATTACCCTGGGTAAGGAGAAGGGCTACCTCCTTTACGACGAGGTCAACGATCTTCTTCCCAACGATATTCACTCCTCAGAGGATCTGGACAACATCTTCTACCTCTTCGGCGACGCCGGAATCGAGGTCATTGATTCCGAGGAGGATTTCGAGGCGGTCCAGAAACGGATTCGTCCCAAGGCTGGGGAGGAAGGGCAAGAGGCAGAACCTTCGGAAGCAAGTCTGGAAAAGACCAACGATCCGGTGCGCATGTACCTTCGGGAAATGGGCACCGTACCCTTGCTGACACGGGAGGGTGAGGTCGCAATTGCCAAACGAATCGAGAAGGGAAAAAAGACGGTTCTCAAGGCATTGTCACGTTCTCCTGTGGTCGTTGCCGAGATCCTCAGATACGGCCAGAACCTCAGAGAAGGAGGACTCAACGTCAAGACGCTGGTCATTTTCAGCGAGGACGAGATCACCGAGGAAGTCTATAAAGCCCGCGTTGATGGGGTCCTGGAACGCGTCGACGAGATTACCAAGCTGGAAGAAGAGGCTTGGAAGATCCGAAAACGACTTCTAACTGTAAAGAAGCGCAAGAAGGACTCGGCCGAGTACAAGAAGCTCCTCTCCCAACTTGCCCGCTACCGCATTCCGATTGCCCGTCACATCCAGGCTCTCGCATTGAACGTTCAGACCTACGAGCGGCTGGTCGACGTCATAAAGAACGCCGTGGACCGCATCGTGGCGCTCGATCATGAGGGAAAGAAGCTCAAGAAGCTTCAAGAATCCCCTCTCAAGCTGGATGACGCCAAGAAGGTAAAACTTCGACTTCGCGAAATAGACAAAGACATGCGCGAAATCGAGGACGAAGTCCTGGCCGGACCCACAGAGCTGAAGCGAACCTTGGCCACGATCAAGCAGGGTGAGCTGGAAGCCGACATCGCGAAGAAGGAACTGGTCGAAGCCAATCTGCGCCTGGTGGTTTCAATTGCCAAGAAGTACACCAACCGAGGCCTTCAATTTCTGGATCTGATCCAGGAAGGCAACATCGGGCTGATGAAAGCTGTCGATAAGTTCGAGTATCGCCGGGGATACAAGTTCTCTACCTATGCGACCTGGTGGATTCGACAGGCGATTACACGAGCTATAGCCGACCAGGCCCGAACCATCAGGATCCCGGTCCACATGATCGAGACGATCAACAAGCTGATCCGAACCTCGCGTGCTCTGGTGCAGGAGTACGGTCGTGAGCCGACTTGCGAGGAGATCGCCGAAAAGATGGAGATCGCCGTTGGCAAAGTGCGGAAGATTTTGAAGATCGCCCAGGAACCCATCTCGCTGGAAACTCCCATCGGTGAAGAGGAGGACAGTCATCTGGGTGATTTCATAGAAGACCGGGGAGTTACCTCGCCGGCAGAAGCGGTCATCAATCTGAATCTGAAAGAGCAGACTGCTGCCGTCCTGAAAACCCTCACTCCAAGGGAGGAGCAGGTGATCCGGATGAGGTTTGGGATAGGAGATGGAAGCGAACACACTTTGGAAGAAGTAGGCCGACGCTTCTGCGTCACCCGAGAGCGCATACGTCAAATCGAGGCAAAAGCCCTACGCAAGCTGCGACACCCATCCCGTAGTCGGAAGCTAAAGAACTTCCTTGAAACCAACGGAAGGGAAGGGGTATGACAAAGGGCGTTCTCGAAACGCCCTTTTTTTTTGGGGGGGGGGGAGCTGGCTCAGATCTCCAGATGAGGTCTCGAGTAGCGAGAGACCGCCAGTTGACTGACCGCGGGTGCCATTGCGCGCGCCTGCTAGAAAACCATGGGCCCATAGCTCAGTTGGTTAGAGCGTCTGACTCATAATCAGAGGGTCGTAGGTTCGAGTCCTACTGGGCCCAATCACCAATTCTCGGCGGTACCATTCGACCCTGAATTCTGCCCAGCATTGGGATTTGGTAGGAGCAACTAAGTTGAAGTCAGAATTGCAGGAGCTCGTTGAACTGCAGGGACTGGACATCAAGATCGGTCAGATTCAGCGAAGAGTAGAGGAAGTTCCCGGCGAAATTGAAAACGCCAGCCTCACCCTCGAAGACAGCACCGAGAACCTGGAGCAGATCCAAGGACGGATCGATCAAGCCGCCAAAGATCGAAGAGAACTTGAGGGTGCCGTCGAATTGCTGAAAGAGAAGCTGTCGAAATACAAAGATCAGCTCATGGCGGTAAAAACCAATCGCGAGTACCAGGCGATGCTGCATGAGATCTCCGATGCCGAGGGAGCGATTTCCGCTAAGGAGGATGAGATCCTCGAACACATGATGAGGATGGATGACCTGGAGCAGAAGGCCGGGGAGGCCGAAAAACAGCTGAAGCAAAGAACGGCTCAGGTGTCCGCGAAAAGACAAGAGTTGGAGGCCTTCGTCTCTAAATCGGAGAGTCAAGTTACCGATTTCCAGAACCAGCGAAACCTGGTGGAAAATCAAATTCCCGAGTCGCTGCTCGAACAGTACCGCAGAATAGCCTCCGCACGGGAAGGAGTGGCCCTGGTGGCGGTGACGGACCAATCCTGCCAGGCTTGCAATGTTCGCCTGCGACCACAACTCTTTGCCGAAGTAAAGGCCAGCCAGAGCATCGTCACCTGCGAAAGCTGCAACCGGATACTTTACTACGCCGGCTCTTAGGGTTCGTGCAAGAATAACTTCGCAGAGCTGGCGCTCAGCTTTGCGCCAGATTTGGTCGCGAACGAAACCGAAGGTGTGGGCAGGCCTACGTTGAGGATTTCGTGATTGAGGAGCGGCCGACGACGGGTGTGAAGCTGAGATGCCAGAATGTGAAGTTATTTTTGCACGAGGCCCGAGTACCGTATAGCCTGGAATCCTGATGGCTTGTCGTAGCGAAGCGGCGCAGTCGCCTTGTTGGACTGGACAGGCTGCTAGCCATGCTTGAATTCCCGCAAAGCGGCACCGATTCACCCACCTCAGGGATCTTGGGCTTCTACCGCAAGGTGTACTGGTCCGTCACCGAATTCCCCTTCTACCGGACGATTCTGGAACAGCCCCTACACCAGACACTCCTCTATTTGCTCTTTCTCGCCTGCCACGCTGCAGTCATCCTGACCCTCAGCTATGCCGGGCACTATGCATCAACATTCCAGGACTTTAGTGCCTGGGTCGAAGAAAACGTTCCACCCCTGGTGGTGGAACAAGGTGAACTCAGAATCGAGGCAGAACAGCCTCTGGTCAGGACCTATTGGGGCGAGACTTCTGTCACGTTCGTCTTCGACACTACCGGCACCCACCGCGACCTGGACCTCTTCGGCGATCCCTCCGTCTTGCTCAGCAAAGACGCTCTCTTGTTGCGGCAACAGGGAATCACGCAAACGCTCTACTGGGCCGATTACGGTTCCTTCGAGGTCGGACAGCAGCAGCTCAAGGAATGGATCGGCGTCATGAAATGGGCCTACTTCCCCATCGCCTCCACTGTCTTCCTCTTAGCAACCTTCATAATGAAAATCATCATGGCGCTGTTGTTCTCGCTGCTGGCCATGTCAGTAACCTCCCGCTACAAGGTTCGCTTCCCTTTCCGCTTCTATCTGACCATTGCCGTCTTCAGCCTGACCCCGGCCCTGATCATCGAACTTGGTGTGTCGATCACTGGTTTGGCAATCCAGGCTCAGCAATTGATCAGTTTGACGACCACCGCGATCTATACTTATATGGCGACTACCAAGTGCGTGGAGGAGAGTTAGCTGTAGCCTGATCATCGCTTTGTCCTTGCTTTTGCCCGCCGCAAGATGAGGTCGGGGCAAAGGCAAGGACATGGGCAAGGGAGAAAGCAACATGTACACACTCGGCTGGAGCCTGATCTCGGCGCTTCTCTGGAGTCCTCTCACAGGCGCCGGGCTCACCCAGGATAGCCCTTCCATCCGCGCCAGCGTCGACGTAGTGGATGTCTTGTGTACGGTGCAAGATCGTCGTAGTCGGTATATAGGTAACCTGACTCGAGACGACTTTGAGATCTACGAGGACGGGGTCAAACAGAAGATCGATTTCTTCCACCATGAGACCGGAGAAAAGGCTCGGCCTCTATCGGTCCTGATGCTGGTCGATACCAGCGGCAGCGTCAAAGACAAACTCCACTTCGAGCAGGAAGCAGCCAGTGAGTTTCTCCGCCAGACCCTGGCCCAGAACAAGGATATGGCGGCTATTGTCCAGTTCGACAGCGAAATCAATCTGGCTCAGGACTTCACCTTCGACATCCCGCTGCTGGAAGAGGCCCTTCAAGCAATCAGGGCTGGAGGAGCGACCAAGCTGTACGATGCCGTCTGGCTGGGCGTCAAGGATCTGCTCAGTGAGGAAGTGGGTCGAAGGGTGCTGGTGATCTTGTCCGATGGAGCCGACACCCAAAGCACGATCGAGGCGGAGGAAGCGATCCGAGCCTCACAGATCAACGACGTCGTGATCTATGGGATCGGAGTCAAGAGCCGACGCTTCGATTCCGACTTCGGGAAGCTGAAGAAATTCGCCAATGCTACAGGCGGTCGCTTCTACAACTCGAAGGCAAACCTGAAACGGTTACGCCAGGCCTTTTCTCAAATCAGCAAGGAAATAAAGAACCAGTACAGCCTCGGATATGTCTCTTCCAACAAACGAAGAGATGGTTCCTTTCGCTCCGTCGAAATCAAGCTAAAGCGGCGTGGGTTGAAGTTAAATCACCGCCAAGGGTATTATGCTCCAGTACCGAGTTCATGAATCAGGAAAATGTAGATCCGGAAAAAGGGCTCCCGCTCCAGCTTCAGCTTTGTATTCTTGAGTCTGAGTTGGAAAGAATCGAAGGTGATCTGGTCCGTCTGGAAGAGCGCCGAGAGCAGATCCGTGGGCAGATCCATCACTATGAGTCGAAGCTGATCAAGGTCCAGCGTCGTACTCTACTTCGCCGGATCAAGTAGTCCCTCCTCAATGACCGTCCCCCCCGTGCTGAGTGTTATCGTTCCTGTCTACAATGAGAGGGGCACCATCGAGGAGACTCTCCGAAGGGTCGATGCCGTACCCGTCGAGAAAGAGATTGTTGTTGTCGACGACGGTTCGACCGATGGGACTCGGGACATCCTGCAGAACCTCGACAAGGACCCTGGCTCCATTGCCAAGCTCCGAGTCCTCTTCCAGCAGCCCAATCAGGGTAAGGGGTCGGCGGTCCGAAGGGGCATCAGCGAGGCCACTGGCGAGATCATTCTCATCCAGGATGCCGATCTGGAGTACGATCCCCAGGACTATCCTCAACTGCTACAGCCCATCCTCGACGGACGGGCCGACGTAGTCTACGGCAGCCGCTTCCTGGGTGGCCCTCACCGCGCCCTCTATTTCTGGCACTACGCCGGAAATCGATTCCTCACCCTCCTGTCCAACATTCTCACCAATTTGAATTTGTCGGACATGGAAACCTGTTACAAGGCCTTTCGCCGCGAGATCTTCGAAGAGATCACGATCAAGTCCAATCGCTTCGACTTTGAGCCAGAAATCACGGCGAAGGTGGCCAAGAAAGGGTACCGCATCTACGAGACTCCGATTTCCTATAGCGGCCGCTCCTACGCAGACGGCAAGAAAATCACCTGGAGGGACGGAATCAAGGCGGTCTGGGCGCTTTTTCGATATCGTCTGTTCGACTAGTGGGTTGGTTGCTCACCCGCGGCACCGATGGTAGACTGCCGTCACGGACACATGCCATGCCAACGTCCTTTGATCGCCAACAGTGTCCTCGATCTTATCGGTAACACCCCCCTGGTCCGGGTCAACCGCCTGAGCAAGCAACCCTCGGCAGAGCTCCTGCTCAAACTGGAATCCCTGAATCCCATGTTCAGTGTAAAGGACCGAATTGCCTATGCCATGCTCAAGAAAGCGGAAGAGGAAGGACTAATCCGACCCGGCAAAACGGTGATCATCGAGCCTACCAGTGGGAATACCGGAATCGGTCTGGCGATGGCCGCCGCGGTCATGGGCTATCGCCTGATTCTGACAATGCCGGACACCATGTCCCTGGAGCGGCGGCGGGTTCTGACGGCGATGGGCGCCGAACTCATACTTACTCCCGAGGTTCAAGGCATGGGCGCGGCCATCGAGAAAGCGGAGGAACTGGTAAGCCAGCTTCCCGACGGTTACATGCCACAACAGTTCACGAACCCCGCTAACCCGGCCATTCACCGCAAGACTACTGCAGTCGAGATCCTGGAAGCGACCGAAGGTCGACTTGATTGTTTTGTCGCCGGTGTCGGGACCGGAGGAACGATCACCGGCGTGGGCGAGGTTCTCAAAGAGACGTTGGACGAGGTATTGATCGTGGCTGTCGAGCCCTCCGACTCGCCCGTCCTGTCCGGTGGCACAGCCGGACCCCACGAACTTCAAGGAATCGGCGCCGGATTCATCCCACCCGTGCTCAACAGGGACATCATCGACGAAGTCCTCTGCGTCGACTTCGAAGACGCTCAGCGTATTACCCGGCAGCTGGCTCGCCAAGAAGGCATCTTTACCGGAATCTCGTCTGGGAGCATTTGCTGGGCGGCGCTACAAATGGCACAAAGGCTGGGAGAAGGTCGCCGCGTGGTCGCGATGATCTGCGATCTGGGCGAGAGGTATCTCAGCCACCCGGTCTTCGCCGATCTGTGAGGCGCTCACTCCTTCTTGGATCCGTACGCGGACCCCATTAGAACCTCACGAACGTCGGCTGCCGACTTGGCCTGGCGGAATCTCTCCTGCATTCCCTCTTCCTTCCTGCTCAGGTCACGTGCTCTCGTAAGTACAGCTTCCAGCTTGTCTGCTGGAAACTTGCAAGCACCATTTTCGTCCATGTGAATGATCTCACCTGGACTGACATCCATTCCCGCGACACTCACCGGCACGTTGATGGAATGGATGGCCATGTTCCCATGTCCCGGTGTTGCACCACTCAGTAGATACTGAAAATCCATCGATCGGATCTCATCGAAATCCCGAGAAGGGCCGTTCGAGATCGCCCCGACACAACCTACCGCCTTCATCGCCGCCGTCATGTTCCCGCCTGCCAAGCCTACCTTGCCGGCGATCTCGGGAGGAAATTTCTGCTGGAAGACATAGATTGTGGGTTGCTGGGAATCCTCCATGGCATCGATGACATCCGGGAAGCTCAAGCGATCGAAGTTTGGATCCGGTAGACCATAGACAGAGGTGACGGCATACCCGACCCTTCTCCCGAGTTCTGGATAGATGCAGCGTACGCTATGATCGGTGTACCAGTTCTCACTCCAGGGATTATAAAGACCCAAACACTCCGGGCGCTGGGAATAGGTAGCAACAACGTTGGTTATGGACGGGGTATCGAAGTTTTTGAGCTCTTCGATCATCTCTCGAGCGTCTGTCATGGATTAGTCTCCTTTTTCGATCTTCACTGGCCAGCGTGTGATTAGGGCGGCACCAAGTATACCTTAGGACCCACTCAATTTACTGGACATGGAAGCCTGAAGCGCGAGCGAGGGGTTGGGAATTCGCATTCATCGGGAGCCCCGCCAGCGACCTGCGACCCCTTCTTCCCGCTTCAAATCAGAAAGTCGAAGTCGCAACCGCGGTCTGCCTGAAGCACGTGCTCTGCATAGAGTCGCCGATAGCCTCGTGAGGAGGGAGCGCGAGGCGGAGCCGCTTCGCTCAGGCGGCGCTGGACTTCCCTCGGTTCGACCCTGAGATCCAGCCTTCGCCGATCGACATCCAGCTCGATGAGATCCCCGGTTCTTACAGCCCCTAGCGGGCCCTTCACAGCTGATTCGGGAGAGACATGAACGATCACCGTACCCTGGGCGGTGCCACTCATCCGGGCGTCGCTGATTCGGACCATGTCGCGTACCCCCTTCCGCAGCAGCTTCTTGGGAAGCGGGAGTAGACCCCATTCAGGCATCCCCGGTCCACCCAGCGGCCCGCCACCCTGCATTACCAGAATATCTTCGGGCTCCACTTCCAGCTGGGGATCATCTATCCGAGAAAGCAAGTCCTCATGGTAACGAAAGACCACTGCCCGACCACGATGGCGCAGCAGTTCGCGGCTGGCCGCGCTGCGCTTGACAATGGCCCCTCCCGGAGCCAATGAACCGGTCAATACAGCCAATCCACCATTCTCTTCGAGCGGCCGTTCGAGGGGTCGAATCACTTCGGGGTTGTCGTTTCGCGCCTCTTCAATATTCCGCCCCAGGGTCTGCCCCGTTACGGTCATTTCATCGAGGTGAAGCAGTGGCGAGAGTTCCCTGAACAATGCCGACGCACCACCTGCATAGGCGAAGTCTTCCATCAAGAATTGGCCTGATGGTTTCAGATTCAGTAGGACCGGAGTCGTCTCCGAAAGTCTGTCGAACGATTCGAGTGGAAGATCCAAACCCTTTCTCTGTGCAATCGCGATCAGGTGGATGATCGCGTTGGTAGATCCACCCAGCGAGTGCAGGGTCCGGATGGCGTTCTCAAAAGCGAGCGGCGTCAGTAGATGTGAGGGCTTCAGGTCGTCCTCTACCAGCTGCACAATCCGTGATCCCGATTGGTGGGCAAGCTGGGTCCGCCTGGAATCCGCTGCTGGCACGGCACCGTTTCCTGGAAGGGAGAGTCCCAGGACTTCGGAAAGGGTCGCCATGGTCGAGGCAGTCCCCATGGTCATACAGTGTCCTGGACTGCGAACCATCTCACCCTGCAGCTCTCGCCAGTCCTCCTCCTGAATCCGCCCAGCACGCAGTTCCACTTCGTAGCGTCGACAGTCTGTGCAAGAACCCAACACCTCACCGCGCCAGTGGGCACTCAGCTGCGGACCGCCGGTGAGTAAAATGGTCGGTAAGTCCGCACTCACGGCTCCCATTAATAGCCCCGGGGTCGTTTTATCACATCCACCCAGCAAGACGACGCCGTCCAGGGGGTTGGCTGTGATCGACTCTTCCACGTCCATACTCAGCAGGTTTCGAAAGAGCATGGAAGTAGGACGCATGTTGAACTCCCCCAACGAAATCACGGGGAACTCCAAAGGTACTCCGCCAGCCTGCCACACACCCTTCTTGACTGCCTCGGCGAGGGTCCTCAGGTGGGCGTTGCAATGGGTCAGTTCGCTCCAGGTGTTGCAGATCCCAATGATAGGCCGGCCCTGGTAGGCTTCGGGTGCCAGCCCAGACCCCTGAAGGGCTGCCCGTCGGGTCCAACCATACAGTTCCGGCACCTCGAACCACTCGTCGCTGCGCAGCTTCTTTTTCGCAACCATGACAACTAAAACTCAGAGCGCGATCGCCTCCTCGCCACCTCCCACCACATAGGATATAACAGGGCTTGTGAAGACGAAATCCAGGAGATGCCTCTGGACCACGAGCCAGCCTCGAGCCAGGCTGTCTCCGGGCCTCGGAATCGACCGTCCCCAAGCCATCGCCTTGTGCTACCCTGCTTCGACCTGATAGAGTCCGCCCCAGCCTGGAACATCCTCTACAACCCGAGCATACAGGGTGTCCACGGACTACCCGGGTGGGTTGGGTATCCAGCCGCCAGACTTGTGGGTCCAAGCCGGAAAGGAGCCTGTCTATGCAATCAGCACACAGACTATTGCCGATAATCACCGTCCTAGCGATCGCCTATGTCGGATGCGCCGGGGATGTAAATGAGGAACTCATCATAGCTGCCAAGAAGGGTGACGCCCTCGCGGTGCAGACGCTGCTCTCAGAGGGCGCGGATGCCAACGCCACCAGCAAGGAGGGTGATATCGCCCTGATCGCTGCTGCCACCGCGGGCCACACCGAGGTAGTAAAAGCACTCCTCGAGGGCGCGGCCGAAGTGGATGTCAAGGACGGCGAAGGGAGAACTCCCTTGATGCTCGCTGCGGATAACGGTCATGCCGAAACCGCAGAAGTCCTTCTAGACCAGAAGGCGGACTTGAACGCCGAGGACAATCGAGGCCGAACAGCTTTCCTCTGGGCAGCGGCAAAAGGTCATACGGCAGTGGTCAAGACCTTGGTGTCAAAAGGAGCGGCTGTGGATGCGGCCGATCGGAGCGGCGGCACCGCCCTGATCATGGCGCTGAGTGCGGGACACACCGAAACCGCAGCGGCCCTCCTGGAACTAGGTGCCGAAGCCAACTCTATGACTGTTGATGGCTCGCCGGCCCTCCTGGTTTCCGCCCGGCTGGGACAGACCGAGACACTCAAGGCACTGCTGGCGAACTTCGCTGACCTGGAGGGGACGGACGGTGGCGGAAAAACGGCCCTGGTCTGTGCCGCGGAGGAAGGGCACTCTGAAACAGTCGAGGCTCTGGTGGGCGAGGGAGCCGACGTCAACGCCCAGGACCAGCAGGGCTGGACCGCCTTGATGTACGCAACCGCCCGAGGTCACAAGGAGGCGGTACAGGCGCTGCTCGCGGCAGGAGCCGACCTCAAGATCAAGAACCAGGAGGGAGAAACCGCCCATCATCTCGCTTCCAAACAAGGAAAGACCGAAATCGCCGATTTGCTCAAGTAGCAGCGATCCAGTAGGGAAAAGATCAGGTTTCTGAACTCATGAAGCGACTCTTCTACGTCGCCGGATTGCTGGTCGTCCTCTGCACAATCCTCATAGTCATACTGGCCAGGGCAAGCCTTCCCGTGCTCGAAGGCAGACGTGTGGTCAAGGGCCTGAGTGCCGAGATCCGCGTCGATCGAGATGAGCTCGGTGTGCCAACGATAGAGGGAAGCAATCGGGTGGATGTGGCACTCGCAACCGGCTTCGTGCACGCCCAGGATCGATTCTTTCAGATGGACCTGATGCGGCGGAGGGCGGCTGGTGAGCTCTCCGAACTATTTGGTGAGGCCACCTTGTCACTTGACCGCCGGTATCGGCTGCACCGACTTCGCGCGATCGCGGCCAAGGTGGTCGAAGGCCTCACAGCGAAACACCGACTACTGCTGACCGCTTACGCCGAAGGTGTCAACGAAGGCTTGAAACAACTCGCTTCGCGGCCGCCCGAGTACTGGATCATCTCTGCTTCACCCGAGCCCTGGAGAATCGAGGATAGTATTCTGGTAGTGCACTCGATGTACCTGGAACTCAACGACGAGGAAGCGACTCTAGAATCGCGAAGGTCCTTCCTTAGAGACTGCGTCCCCACCCAGGCTGCCGACTTTCTGACCTCTGCCGATGCATCCTGGGCAGTCCCCCTGGACGGAGCGCCACTGGCCTCGGTGCCCCTACCAGATCCCACAGTCTACGACCTCCGGCGACTCACAGGCGTCCACTTCGGCCCCACTCGTACGGCTGAAGATCGCAGGGTTGAAGATCGCAGGGTTGAAGAATCCCTTAGCGGAATTGACGGGAACAGCAATGGATGGGCGGTGTCTGGAAGGCATACCGAAAGCGGTTCTGCGATCGTCGCCAATGACATGCACCTCGCACTGAGGCTGCCTAATACCTGGTATCGAATGCGCCTCAGAGTCCCAGAGGCCCGCCCGTCGATCGATGTTACTGGCGTAACACTTCCAGGGGTGCCGGTAATTGTGGCAGGCAGTAACGGCAGGGTAGCGTGGGGGTTCACCAACAGCTACGGAGACTGGACGGACCGGGTACAGCTCGAACTCGACCCCAAGGACACGAATCGATACCTTACGGGTAATGGGTATCGGACCTTTGCAACCCACGAAGAACGGATCAAAGTCGAGAGCGCAGAGGATGTAGGCCATCCGCTCCGTTACAGCCTCTGGGGACCCGTAGTCAATAATCACCGCGGCGAACTCATTTCCATAAAATGGCTGGCTCACGAGCCGGCGGCAACCAACCTTCAACTGATCCAGCTGGAGCAGGCTGAAGATCTCATCGCTGCCCTGAAAATCGCCAATAGGAGCGGCCTCCCGCCTCAGAACTTCGTTGCCGGCGACACCAACGGACACATCGGGTGGACCATCGCCGGACGGATTCCGAGGCGCCGTGGGGTAGACTCCGGGCGCGCGGCAAACTGGGCACGCGGTGGGGCTGGCTGGTTTGGCTGGATCGAGCCAAGCGAGTATCCGAGAATCGTGGACCCCCCTTCTGGGTACATCTGGACGGCAAACCAGCAGGTCGTCACCGGGAAGGCACTGGAGGCTCTTGGAGACGGTGGATACCTGCATGGAGCCCGAGCTCGGCAGATACGCGATAGCCTGTTTGCGCTCCAGCGAGCTTCGATTGACGACATGCTGCGGATTCAACTCGATGACCGGGCACAGCTCATGCAGCGCTGGCACGGACTGCTGCTGGATCTGCTGAAACCTGGCCAGGGTGGAACGATCCATCCGCGCGCTCGGGAATTCCGTTCGGTGCTTCAAGAGTGGGACGGGCGCGCCGCTGTCAACTCCGCAGCTTATCGGCTGGTTCGAGCGTTCAGAACGCGCGTTCGTGACGCCGTCCTCTCTGCCCTGACGGCGCCCTGCAGACTAGTGGATCCGGACTTTGACCCAGCGGGTTTCCCTCAAGAAGAGGGCCCGCTCTGGCATCTGCTGAGGGTGCAGCCAATCCATCTTTTGAATCCAGGCTTCCAGAGCTGGACGGAACAGCTGCGGCAGGTGGCAGGGGAAACCATCAGCTACTTCGACATCCACTTCGAAGGACCGTTCCAGAAGCGCACCTGGGGCGAGCATAATACGATCAGAATCAGACATCCCCTTTCGCCTGCGCTACCTGCACTCTTGGGAAACTGGCTTGACCTTCCGGCGGTGCCTCTTCCTGGAGACGTATTTATTCCCAGGAGACAAACCGTTCTCAGCGGACCATCTGAGCGATTCGCCGTTGCGCCTGGAAGGGAGGCCGAAGGCTATTTCCACATGCCAGGAGGCCAGAGCGGACATCCACTGGCTCCCTTCTACCAAAAGGGACACGAAGCCTGGGTCCACGGCGATCCCCTGCCCTTCCTTCCAGGCGCTGCGGAGTACAGCCTCAAGCTGGTCCCGTCGAAGGGGTCCAGTTGAGGATGACCACAGCAATTCGCTTAGCAACCCTGGGACTCGCACTGGCTACCCTCGCATCGGGTCACTCCGAAGTCTCGTATGGGCTCCTCCACCGTTGGGGCGAGCTGGGAACCGACCCTGGTCAAATGACACGGCCCCACGGGATCACGGTCGACAACCAGGGCAATCTACTGGTGACGGACCGCATCAGCTCCCGGGTCCAGCGGTTCACTCCAGCAGGAGAGTTCCTGGGCGAAATTGGAAAAGGGCCGGGAAAAGCCCCGGGTCACTTCCGTGCTCCCTCTGACGTAAAGCTGGACGCAAAGGGGAACATTTTCGTGGCCGACGGCGACAACCATCGAGTGCAAGTCTTCACCGCGGGGGGTGAATTCATCCGGACTTTCGGACGTAAGGGAACCAAAGCCGGAGAGCTGCAAAGCCCTCATGCGCTGGTCATCGGCAAGGACCAGCGTATCTACGTGGCCGAGGACGACAATCACCGGGTGAGTGTCTTCGATCACGGCGGCCAATTCCAGGTCTTCTGGAATGATCGTCATGACAAGATCCGCGCCTGGTACAAGCCGCACGGAATGGGCCTGGATCCGAACGGAGATATCTTCGTCTGTAACTTCTATTTGCCCTGTTACAAACTGACTGCCGAGGGACAATTGTTGACGGTCTTTGCCGCTCCCAGAGCCGATCCCGGCCCCTTCATCATCCACGGGTTGGCCACCGACCAATCGGGAAGCGTCTATGCGACAACACGGGATAGATCACAAAAAGATAGCATCCTGAAGTTCAACAACGAGGGCACCATCATCGGGAGCTGGTCACCCCCCGACGAGTCCAAGGGGTTGGAGTGCATCGCCGCAGATAAGGCAGGTAGAATCTACGTAACGGTAGGCAAAGTGAATCCTGGAGTCGAAGTGTACGGTCAGCATCCGTAGTCACCCTTTCTTGCCCGTGCCTTTGCCTTTGCCCTCCCCCAAATAACCAGACAATGGGCGGGCACGGAACGGGCAAAGGCAAGGGCACGGGCAGGGGCAAGGGGCTGAACACAGCACGAAGAACTGGCGACGTAGTAGACTAACTGGAAAGGGGAGCCATCTATAGATCGTGAGTCATCGATGAATCACTGTTTCATGCAAAGGCCTTCGACCCGGTCCGCACCCCTGGCTATCCTCTTAACGATCGTCTGTACCGTTGGCTTCTCTGCTCTCATCCAGGCCGAGGATGCGGCTATCCTTACCGTGCCCCAGACGCTGTATTCGGGCACCCAGGCCTCCTTCACCCTGACAACCCTGGACTCTGTCTCTCGTGAGCCTGTCGCGCGCGGAGTGTTGGCCCGGCTGCTCTCAGCCGACGAGAGTGAATCTCTCCTCCTGTTCGAAGGGAGCACGGATACTAATGGCCGCCGCCACGTCCAGTTCCAGGTACCGGCCAACTGGATCGGCAGTCACCAACTCGAAGTCCAGGTGCAGGGTTTGGATCAGAGTCTTGAGATTGCGACAACCATCGAGAAGACCCCCGCCATTCTCATCGAAACCGACAAACCAATCTACAAGCCTTCCCAGACGATTCTGGGTCGAATCGTGCTGTTGAACAGCGCACTGCGGCCTAGCGAAGGAGAGGTCGAGGTTACCTTTCACGATGCCAAGGGGCTCCGCATCGGCAGGCAGAACCTGATCGCCGATGAGTATGGGGTAGCACCATTCTCACTGGTGTTAGCGAACGAGGTGAATTTTGGTACCTGGAAGATACGCGCACGAAGTGAGAGTGCCGAAAGCATCCGGGACATTCGGGTGGAAGAATATACCCTAGCCCCGCTTCGACCTCGCGGTCGACCTTCCCAAGGACTGGGCCCTGGTGGACGAAATCGTTCAGGGGACGGTCAGGGCAAAGTACTTCTTCGGCAGGGACGTCGAGGGCGAGGTTTCTATCTCGGCCAAGCGTTGGGTCGGAGTCTGGGAGGAGTACGCTGCTTCCCAGGGCACGCTCTCCCAAGGAGAGTTCGACTTCAACCTGCCCGCCGTGGAGTTCGTGAGTGGGACGCCTGATGAGAGTGGTCAAGGGACGGTAACTCTCGATGTCACCGTAACCGACATTACCGGCCACAGCCAGACCACCAATCAGGTCCTGAGGATTGTCGAGGCGCCTGTCGTCTTGTCACTCGTCCCCGCTTCCGAAGTTTTCAAACCAGGGATTCCTACGACCGTGTTGGTGCAGTCCAAGGATCCCGAGGGCGTGCCGATCGACGTGGAGGTGCAGCTGATCGCGAAGTTCTTCGCCATTGACCGCAACCTGCTAGGCGAGCTGCAGGAAGCTGTCGACACTTCAAACGGTATAGGGCAAGTGACCCTTTCAGCCCCGGAGGAGACACGCTACGCCGAGCTCGAGGCCACAGCTGCGGTGGCGGGCCGTCGAACTACCGTTGAACTTTCGATGGGAGGCGCCTTTTCGCCTTCAAGTTCCTTCCTGGCTCTCTCGATGCTCAGCTCCAACCCAGCGAACGTGGGTGAGACGGCTCTGTTTTCGGTAGCTTCCACTAGCGGAGGGACGGTGTTTTACGAGGTGTATGCCGGAGGACGAACCATCCTCTCAGACGCCACGGAAGGGGATTCCTTCAACTTCTCGATCACGCCGGAAATGCTCCCAAGCGCCAAAGTCGTTGCTTATCAGATCAGCGACAACAATGAGATCGTGGCAGATACGGCCCGCTTTGCAGTCAATCTTGCGCTCTCGCTTTCAGTCGACGCCGGCTTCAATCCCAACCTGGTAAAACCAGGCGATCCCGTCGAAGTCACACTCGATGCGGGAACCGGCAGCAAGACCATGCTGGGAGTGTCCATCGTGGACCAATCGGTTCTGGCGTTGGGCAGGAGCCGTCTGCATCTGGCTGAGGTCTTCTCTGAGCTGGAAAGGCGCTTTCTGGAACCCCGGGTTGAGGTGCACGAGGGAGAAGGCCCCATCGATCCGCTGCCCTTCGGTCCTATTCGTAGACCGATTTCCTCTCCGGGCGCCCTGGATCTGATCCGAGAATCCGGTCTTGAGATCGTTACAAGTCCTGGGCTCCTGATACCAGAAGGTGGAATCCTCGATCTAGGGAGGGGCATGCCTATGCCTATCAATATCAGTCCTCCACCCGCCGAAGGTGCAGGTGGCTCTGCTCCACCCGAAGCACCCCGCCTCAGGCAGTTCTTCCCCGAGACCTGGACCTGGGAGCCGACTCTGCTGACCGACGATCAGGGCATAGCCAAACTGACGCTGACTGCGCCTGACAACATCACGGGGTGGAAGCTTTCGGTTATGGGCACCTGGCCCGAGGCTCCATCGGGAACACCGGGCATCGTGTTCGGAGAAGCCGAACTAACCGCATTCCAGGACTTCTTCGTGGAACCCGACCTTCCGGTCTCTGTCGTTCGGGGAGAGAACTTCACCGCCCGAGTCAGCGTTTTCAACTACCTGGACCGGGAACAGTCGGTCGACTTGACCTTGGAAGATGCCGATGGATTTGAGCTGCCCGGCGAGAGCGAGCTGGTAGTTCGAGTCCCCGCCAACTCTGCGATCCCGGTCTCGTTCGAGATCGTCCCGACCGGGATCGGAACCTTTCCCCTGAAGCTCACAGCCATCGCCGATTCGGCGGCCGACGCGGTCCTCCGGGAGCTGAAAGTCATCCCCGAAGGTGTACCCGGCCAACAGATCAGAAACGGGGTCATAGCAGCTGGTGAGACGGTGAGTCTGGAAGCGGTTCCTCCCCCGGAAACTGTAGCGGACTCACACACGGCCTTCCTCTACATCAGTCCCAGCCCGGTGGCTCAGTCGATGAACGGCGTGTCCGACCTGCTGGAGATGCCTTACGGCTGTGGCGAGCAAAACATGATCTTCCTGGCTCCCGATATCGAGATCCTCAAGTACCTACGGGAAATTGGAGAGCTGGCTCCTGAGGTCCGGGCCGAGGCTGAATTTTTTGTCAACGTGGGCTACCAACGTCAGCTCACCTTTCAGACCACAGACGGAGGCTTTGCCGCCTTTGGTGGGGAGGAGGGCGCCCTCTGGCTGACCGCTTTCGTCCTCTCAACTTTTTCTGGAGCCCGCGAGGTCCGCGACATCGATGAGTCAGTTCTAGAGCGAGCAGCTGCCATGCTGATCTCGCGGCAGCGCGAAGATGGGTCGTTTCAAACCGACGACTTCCTGATCCACCAGGAGATGGACGGCGGACTCGAGAACTTGGTCGCCATGTCGGCATACGTCGCCAACGCTCTGGCCGACTATGGCGGCAACACGGCAATCGGTTCCCTCAACCTGGCGGCCAGCTATCTTCAGAACGCTGTCTCCGGAGTCTGGGACGATCCCTATTCCCTGTCGATTGCCGCGGTGACCCTGTTCAAGATCGAGGGGTTCGAACCGACCGCTGAGGGAATCTTGGATCGACTCCTGGAGATGGCCATCGCCGAGGGAGTCGGTCTTCACTGGGAACCCTATCCGGTTGAGACCACTGGATACGCAACCATAGCCCTGCTGATGGCCTCAAACGGGGCCGGCAGACCTGAAGCTCAGGCGGCCGTAGAGTGGCTTTCCACGCAACGCAACGCGCTGGGCGGGTACGGCCAATCAACTCAGGACACAGTCGTGGCCCTGCGGGCCCTATTCCAGGCCGCCAGGAAGATTCACCGCGATCTGGATGTCGAACTCTCCCTCTTTCAGGGGGAACAGGAGCTGACTCGTTTTAACATCGACGAAACCAACTTCGACCTACTGCAACAGTTCCAATTGCCGGCCGGCGGGGCACTATTCGAGCTGCGTTCATCGGGTACGGGAAGCGTCGGCTTCCAACTCGCACAGCGATTCAATATCCCTGGAGAGCTTCTGCCTCCTTCCCGCAACATGACTCTGGAAGTGTCCTATCGCGCCGACCACATCGAGGTAGACGATATCGTCGACGTGGTCGTAGACCTTCAATACAACGGGGCGAAGGAACGCACAGGAATGGTGATCGTCGATATCGGCATCCCGACCGGATTCGGTGCCGTCATGTCCTCACTACGAGCGCTGACGGACTCGGAGCTGATTCAGCGAGCCGAGCTGGCAGGACGCAAGGTTATTTTCTACATCGATGGTTTGAACCAGGGAGAAACCCACTCCTTCGCCTTCCAGATCATCGCCTTGTTCCCGGTTCGGGCCGAAGCCGCCATCTCGACTGCCTACGAGTACTACGATGCCTCGATTCAAGCCTATGATCGCCAGGAAGCCCTCGCCGTAGAGTCTCGCGGACCCAACATCGAGTCCGTTTCTTCCCAGACTCTTCCTCCGGGGGAACAGCTGATCATCAAGGGAAGCGGGTTCCTCGCCGGGGCTCCCTTACTCAAGTTCGGGGAGTTCGAGATAGAGAGCTTCGAGATCCTCGACGACAATACTCTGCTCGTGACCGTCCCCCGGCTACAACCGGGTAGTTTCAGCATCTCGCTCACGACGGCCGAGGGAACCACCAGCTGGACTGGCGAAGGCCGAGAGATCGTCATCTCGCCCCTCGTCTTCTACTTCCCAATCTATCCTTCGGAAGAAGATCTCTTCATGGGATTTGCGTTGGCTAACAGCTCCACCAGTGAGGCAGTCGTGAACTTTGAGCTCTTCAGCCAGCACAACGCCGGCTTCCCCAGTTCGGAGAAACCCGATCCGATTACCTTGGAACCCGGAGGTCAGCTGGCAAAGCTGGGGCGAGAGATCTTCTCCGACCCGTCTCAACCCGACCCGTCTCAACCCGGTCGCCTCGCCTGGGTCCGAGCTACCACCGACAATCCGGCTTTGGCTGCATGTTCGCTGTTGGGGAACCTCGAATATCTGGACGGCTCCGGCGCAGTGACTAGGACAGCCAGGAAACTCTACTTCACGCGGATAAAAAGCAAGGCCGACGGAGATTCGTCGGAACGGGCGGCCACCTTCCTTAGCATTGCCAACCCGAGTTTCGGACCGGTCAGAATAAAACTGACGCTCTTTTCGACGTCCGACCAATCGGAGGCTGCCGAAAATGCCCATACCGAGAGGATCCTACCCGCCAAAGGCCTCCTCTACGAACGGGTCGCAGATCTATTTCAGGATGCGGGACCGATTCCAAGTGGCTACGTTGAGGTTGAGGTCCTGGCCGGAGGAGGTGTGGTGGGCTTTGAATTGGTTGAATTCTCGGAAGGCAGCTCGCTGATCGGATTGAGTCCCTGGGAGGGCAATAGCCTCGAGAACCTCTATTCGGCGCAGGTAGCAGAGACACCCGACCTCCACACCAGCCTCAAGCTGATCAACGTGGGAACCGCGCCGCGCCAGGTTACACTGACGGTCTTGTCAGCGGAGGGTTCCGTCGTGGGCGGTTCGGTCACGGTCGAGCTGGGTCCCGGCTCCCAGCTCGAGAAGGACCTATTCGATCTGACTACCGAAGAGGTTGTCACAGGGTCGCTGACCGTTCAGGCCGACGGGCCAGGGATCATTGGCGATGTCCTGATCAAGGAATCGGCAGTCGCAGAGTTCGCGACTGCGGCTCCACTTCAAACCCAGAAGGCAAGAAAGACGGTTTCCTGCCAGATTGCCAATGCACTGGGCCTCTTCAGCGGCGTGGCTCTGTTCAACCCTGGCAAGAACCCTGCCCAGGTGACGCTGGAGGCCTTCACCCCCAGCGGCGAGTCGGCCGGCAAACAGAATCTAACCTTGGAGGCCGGAGCCAGCCTGGCCCGCACGCTGACGGAGCTCATCCCCTCGACGGCGGAGCAGGTCGGTGGCTACCTGGTTGTCTCCTCCTCTGAGCCCCTGGTAGTGAGGCAAATCTTTGGAGACGACGAGCTGACCTATTTCTCGTCGGTGCCGCCCAGCGTAATCGAGTAGCTAGAGCTACTCTTTCTCTGGCTTCTTTATCCGCATGGCCCTTTTCTTTTTCATACCGGCTGGAGCCCCCGAGTGGAACTCGGCTCCAGCCGGTGTCCAGGAAGCCCCAATGGCTAAAGCCGCCATTCGAGAAGGACCGTGAACGGCCCTCAGAAGGGGTAGGAGACCGGGTTACCCCGGCGTAAACACCGGGGCTATTGCGCTTCGCGCCAGGCCGCTGAAGCGGCCTCCTTGACAGGGCCACAAGGCAACGATCGTTAGCGTCCAATAGGTGAGAACTAACATTTCAAATATTTTTGGCTAGGGTTAGGACCGGTCCGCAAACCTAGAGTGCCCAACACTTCCAGACCGGGTTTGACCGAGCCCTCCTCAATATCGTGCAACCTGTGCAGAACTGCTGCGTTCACCGGGGTTTCGACGTTTCTTTCTCGTCCCTTGCGGACGACCAGACCGTTGAAGTGGTCCGCCTCGGTCCTGCGCCCTCGCCACAGATCCTGCAAGAGCGAAGTCGCGGCTGTTGGACTCACGTTTGCTGCCATCTCCGTGAGCTGTTTATCCATCGAGTCGGAGCGGCCTCCCGCGGACTCGAGGACCTGCTCCGGAGTACAGGCTCCTAGCACCCGCTCGATGGCATGACCGCTAGCCTCGGCGACCCGCACTACCTCAGCCGCAATCTGTATCATGAGACTCCGCGCGTCAGGACTGGAAAGCAGCGCCGCGGACCTGAGACCCGTGAGGCCCGAGACTGAGTTGACCATGGTGCTGGTGGCCAGCTTCGTCCACCTCATCTTCATCAGGTCCCCTGTAGTCCTGGAGGACCAGACGCTATCCAGATAGCCGGCTACTTCAGGGGCCTTCTCCGTTAAGGGACCCGCGTATTCCCCCACCAGGACACCCGGTGCAGAGGGATCGACTGATCGGGATACCGATGCCGTAGAGCCCAGTATGCGGCCCGGAGTCTCCAGCACGGCATTGATGAGTATGACTCCACCCAGCACCCTCTCAGGACTGAAGACCTCGGCCAAGAATTCCTCGTTGATACTGTTTTGCATGCTCACACCCCAGGAATCGGGGCTGAGGTAGGGCTCTAGAGTCTGGAGAACTCGCTGAGAGTCATAGGATTTGACCGCCAGGAACAGGATATCGATCGATCGGTCGAGTCCTTCGAGCTCCGAAGGTCGGATGACAGGAGGCCGATGCGTAACCGGCCCCATTTCGTCCTCGATCAACAGTCCTCGATCATGGATCGCCTCGAATTGAGGTTCCCAGGGTTCGACCAGGGTTACATCATGTCCGGCGGCAGCCATCCGGGCTCCGACCTGGCCTCCGATTGCGCCCGCTCCGTACACCACCAATTTCTTTGCCATAAGGGATCCTATGCGTATCTTCTCGGTCGGAGTATTTTAAGGTATTCGACTTCAAGGGCGAAGCAAAAGAGAGCTTACGCCCTCACCTGCCCCTTTGTTTTCCACCGCTCACCAGTAGATTCGGGACACCTATCCCGTGCGCGGGCGGAGACACTTGCCCAACCCAAAGCATACTCCTTTCAGCAGCTGCGTGAAGCAAGTCTCAGAGGAGGGAGGGTAGGAGCCTGCGGGGTCGCGAAGGGGTAGCCAACTATTCAATCGAACGTCAACACGATGACGGTGATCGAGTTCGAAACCGGCAGCACGTTTCCACCCGGACAGGTGCCTGCGTTTGCCTTTGGTGCGTAGATCGATTTATGGCATGTCACATGCATGCCAATGTCCGATGACCGGGGGCAGATCCATCTGTCTGATGCTTTACAGCGGATAATGTAAGATCGATAAACTCTATCTGGCCACGTTCCAATCGTTGAGACGAGACCATGAAGCACGTGAAAGCGATAGTAGCTACCATCTTTTAGACCGGGAACCTTGACTGCTCAGGATGTCTTTCAAACCGCTGAAGAGGTCGACGATGAATTTCAGGAGACTCGGATTCTATGAGCTTTCGACCTTGGTAATCTTCATTGTTTTACTAGCAGCCTGTCGGACTTTCGAGGTCACACCGAACGGGCATCATTAGTGTATGGCGAATCGATTTAGAACAGTAGATCGAGAGACTCCTTATCTGTTTCCTCCTTCGGTGCAGGAATGGCTGCCGGAGACGCATCTGGCTCGCTTCGTGGTGGAGGTGGTGAGCAAGCTGGAGTTGAGGAAGTTGGAGGATTCCTACACGAAACGGGGATCGGAAGGATACCATCCGGCGGTGATGCTGGCGTTGTTGTTTTACGGGTATGCGACGGGGGTGTTTTCGAGTCGGAAGTTGGAGCAAGCCACCTACGATTCGGTGGCGTTTCGCTACCTCGCCGGCAACACGCATCCGGATCACGACACCATAGCCCATTTCCGAAAGCGGTTTTTGGAAGAGCTGAAGCCGCTGTTTGTGGAGATCTTGCTGCTGGCCCAGGCGATGGGATTTCTGAAGTTGGGCCGAGTGAGTTTGGATGGCACGAAGGTCAAAGCCAATGCCTCCAAGCACAGTGCGTTGAGCTGGGGGCACATCCAGAAACTGGAAGCGCGGCTGCGAGAAGAAGTGGACGAGTTGATGCAGCTGGCCGAGGAAGCGGATGGACGAGAAGAAACGGAAGGGATGGACATCCCGGCCGAGCTGGCGCGGCGGGAAGCACGGTTGAAAGCGATCGATCAAGCGAAGCAGAAGCTGGTCGAGCGGGCGGCCGAGCGGCAGGCGGCCGAGCACGCCGAATATGAAGGGAAGGTGGCCAAGCGGCAAGCCCAGAGGAAAAGGGGAAACAAACCGAAGGGTCGCGAACCCAAACCGCCCCGAGGAGGAATCCGAGACCAGGATCAGATCAATCTGACGGATGAAGATTCTCGGATCATGCCGGTCTCGGGCGGGGGATTTGAGCAATGCTACAACGCTCAGGCCCTGGTGGATAACGACAGTCTGTTGATTGTGGCCGTTCATGTCACGCCAAACGCCAATGACAAGAAAGAACTGAAACCGGCCCTGGCGGCGCTGCACGCATTGCCGGAGTCGTTGGGTCGGCCCCAGGAGCTGCTGGCCGACAACGGCTACTTCAGTGGTGCCAACGTGGAGCTTTGTAGCGAGCATGCGGTCCTTCCCTATATTGCGGTCGAGCGGGAAGCCCACCACTTGCCGCCGAACGAACGCTGGAAAGAACCGGAGCCACCCGGGGAAGACGCCGATGCGGTGGAGCAGATGAGATACCGGTTGAAGACCCCGGCGGGTCGAGCCATCTACGGGCAACGCAAAGCTGTCCCCGAGCCCGTCTTTGGGATCATCAAATCGGTGATGGGCTTTGCGCAGTTCTCTCTCCGAGGAGCGGAGGCGGCAGACGGGGAGTGGACTCTGGCCAGCATCGCCTGGAATCTGAAAAGAATGTACAACCTCGCCTGCCGCCAGCCGAAGCTGGCCCGTGCCACCCTCTGAAGAGGTGGGCCAGGTCGTTTCAGCGGCCAAATCACCGCCGCAGATCAGACGATTCATCGATTTCGTGCTTGGTCGTGCAAGACTTTGGATCAAACGTCAAATTTCAGAAGTGCCTGTGAGTCAAGTCCGACAGGCTGCTAGGGGTTAGCTTAGGGATCGCCGAAACAGTGAAGCGAACAGCAGGCCTGGAGACTGAGCCCTTCGGAGTACAGCCGGACGATTCGACCGCCCTTTATTTCCCGTTCTACCAGACGGATTCTACCGGTTTCACCGGGATCGCAGTCTCGAATTACTCGGCGATTCCCACAGATTTGACCTTGCGCGCTCTTGACCCGGATGGGGTATCAAGCTTCTTGCCCACCAACCCCTCCCAACAGCAACTCGCCCCGCATCGTCAAGTAGCGAAGCTGGCAAGGGAGCTCTTTAGCGTCCCTTCCTCCGACACCCGAGAGGGTTGGATCGAGCTCAATAGCAATAGTCCGCTGATTGCCAGTTTCTACCAGTTTGGTGACTTCTCCTCGACTCAGCTGGATGGGGCGGTGGCCTTCACCGAGCAGGGACGCCAGCTCGTCTTCACACGCGTCCTGGAAGGTGCGACTGCTTTTCGGGGGCGCCCGGCTACGACAGTTCTCAGCATTGCCAATCCTAACGATGAGCCCATCGATTTGACTTTCAATCTCAGGGGAATGGACCAGATGATGGCCCCAAGCGCTGCATCTAGCACGTTCACTTCTACCCAGAACCGAACAGTTCCCGGCAAGGGTCGCCTCCTGGAATCCATTTCCGACATCTTCGGTGATGTCGAGGTTTCCAGGGGCTATGTTGAAGTCGATGTCACAGAGGGGGGAGGAGCGGTCGGCTTTGAACTGATTAGCCTCATCGATGACAGCACCATCTTCGGACTGAATGCCGAATTCCGACAGGAATCGAATGCTGCGGAACCCCTGGGTTCAGGTGAGGAGGACGTTGAACTCTTCTCCGCTCAACTGGCTAGCCAGGCTTCCGACCTCTTTACCAGTGTCAACCTTGTCAACCTGTCCGATGCCACCCGCACCGTAACTTTGACACCCATCGGTGATGACGGGAACAATCTGGCGGACGCGGTCGAAATCACGATGGAGCCTGGCGAAGTCTTTCAGGGAGATGCTGCTGAAATCTTCTCTTCCAGCTCCTCCGCTTCCAGCGCCGCGGTCGGCGGGACGCTTCAGGGAGAAGACCGATTTGAGGGGGTAGGCTCTCTCCGGGTCAAGGCGAGTGGTGCGGGGGTCGTAGGCGACGTCGTTTTTGGGAACCCAACCGGTGAGTACGCGGCTGCTCTGCGCCTCCAGGCAAGGCTGTTCGTCCGGGCAGTCTACAGTCAGGTCGCTGTGCTGCCTGGATTGTTCTTTACCGGCATGGCCTTTTTCAATCCAACGAGTGCCACTGCGACCGTGAACGTCGAGGTCTTCTCAGACGAGGGAGAGATGACCGGTGAGCGGGAGTTCGAGCTGGCCCAGGGCAATCGACTCTCTCGTACTCTCACTGAGCTGGTTCCCTCGATCACGGAGCAGGTCGGTGGATACATCCTGGTGAACTCCACTCAATCTTTGGTGGGCCAGGAGCTCTTCGGCACCAACACCTTGAGTTTGATGTCTGCCGTTCCTCCCAGAATTCTCCAACCCACAGGAGACTTCGATGGCGACGGGCTGACGGCTGAAGAGGAGGCCGTCGTGGGGACCAATGAGGGCAATGTTGACGGGAGCTGTTCCTTCACGACCTGCCCTGACACCGACGGCGACGGAATCGACGACGGGGAGGAGGTGGCGGGAGGTTCAGATCCTCTTGATCCCAGGTCCACCCCGAATGATCTGGATGGTGACGGGCTGAGCAACGAGCAGGAAACCCAAGGATATACGCTTTCGGTAGACAGCACGGGCAGGGGCAGTTTCGTCGACATCGACGTCAGCAGCGATCCCAACGACCGGGACACCGACGACGACAAGTTGACCGATCTAGAGGAATTCAATCTCTCCAACCCCAGGGACCCCGACACGGACAACGATCGTCTGAATGATTTTCTCGAGGTCAGGGTCTACAAATCGAATCCCCGAAACGCCGACACCGACGGGGATGCGATGACCGTGAGTGGTTTCAAGGACCGGCTGCTTGATGCGGCAGAACTGGACGATGGCACCTCCCCGACACTGGCGGACACCGATGGCGACGGTAAGCCGGATGGTAACGATATTCAACCCACGCTAGCCGATATACCGCGGGTCGCCGTGGACCTGGTTGGCGACATCGACATCGGCCTGAACGTGACTTACGCAGACAACGAGAGCTTCTCTACAGAGGAAGGGACTGTTTTGGCGCAGGGCGTGGCCTCCAGCTTTAGCACCAGCGATTCAACCACACTCGAGGTGTCTGCCGAGGTCGGCTCCTCCGTAACGGCAGGTATCCAGGCGTCAACTGGTCTCCCGAGTGGTTCAGTGACGGTCTCGGCCTCCCCTACACTGTCGACAAGCAAGGGTTTCGCCGAGCAAAACACATCCAGCTTTACAGAACAATCAACGCAGAATATGGAGGAGCAAAGTCAGCTGCTGCAGAGCACGAGTCGCGATCGGACCGAAGTGACCTCAGAGGGGACAGTCACCATGGGGGTGAAGGTTCGTAACACCGGCGGTCTGGATTTTCGGCTGAGCAACTATGTTTTTTCCGTCCTCCAGATCGATCGCGACCAACCCACCTCCTTCAGGACCCTCGCGACATTGAGCCCGCCGGAACCTTTCACCCAAGTCACACTCGGGCCGAGTAATCCGGAAACCGGAGTCATTCAGCTCACCGCCTCGGCAGGGGTAGCCGCGGATATCGCCAGGCGGCTCCTTGCGAATCCAAGCAATGTCGTCGTGCAGCTCGGAAACTTCAATCTGTTGGGCATCGGCAGTGATCGCAACTTCGCCGCTGACGAGGATGCCCTATTCCAGCGGACCGCATTGGTTACGATGGATTTCGGAGACGGCCGCGTCCTGCGAGCAAGGGTGGCAACGGAAGTCCGGCGCATTCTTGATGAGGGTCCGAACCTCGGTGATCCGGCAGGTGTGACCATGCAGGTGGTGATGGAGGATATCCTGGGAATCGGCTTCAAGACCGTGCCCAGGAGCGGGAGCAATTCCATCGACAGTCCCAATGGGATCCGTCTGCTTACGAAAGTCGATGATGTCGAAGTGGACCTCAGTCCGAATCCGGCGCTGAATGCATGGATGGTTTTCGGGAACGCGGTAAGTCTGGAGTGCTACTCCACCAGGAAAAATGGATCCTGCCCTCAGATCATAGGCTTTGAAGACATCGTCTTAAAGAGGGGTGAAAGCATCTTCATGGCCTTTGTCCGAGACATCGATCGAGATGGGCTTTTCGCTCGAGAGGAATCTATCCTCGGCACTGACGACATGAACCCTGATTCGGATGGCGATGACAGCGGAGACTTTGAGGAAGCCAAGGAAAGTTGGAATGTAGATGTAGTCGGCCGCGACACCTATGCGGTTCTATCCAGCCCTCGACTCGCCGATGTCGACGGCGACGGATGGAATGATTCGCGAGAGCGGCAGGAGGGCACCGACCCTGCCCTGGCTGATACCGACGGCGATCTTATCCCGGACTCCACCGATGGAGCTCCGCTTGACCCCAATAGTTCTGTCAATGAGCTCCCGCAGATCTCGGACTTCAATCTAACAAAGATGAATATGCAGGTCCGCTTGACCGCCAGCGTTTCCGATAGCGACGGCACCATAGAGGACGTCCGCATCTCCTGGGGTGACGGCGAAGAGACCGTGTTGGAGTCAGGCATCGTAGCGGTTGATAGCACACACGCCTACGAGGAGGATGGAGCGTACACCATCCGGCTCACAGCGACCGACAACCTGGGCGGAATGAGCGAGCAATCCGAGGCAGTCTTGTTGACCGCCTTTCCGAGCGCAGGCATGGTCGTTGAGTGGCTGTTTGAGGTGGTCACAAGTTTCAGCCCTGGGTTCGGCGGTAACACGACTCCTGACACCAGCGGCAACGACAACGACGGCAGCATCCACCGGTGGTTGGGCACGGACTGTAGCGGCAGAGGGGTATGCTGGGTTTCAGACAGGTTCGGAACCAGCAGTCAGGCATTCCAATTCTCCGGCGACGATGGACTCGGTGAGTTCGGCAGAATCGGCGTCACCGGCCTGGACCTGAATGTGAATTTCACAATTGCGGCCTGGGTCAGCAACGTCGACTCCCAAGCGAATAGCAGGTGGCTGGTAGGACAGGAGGACTGGGTCAATCTATCCATAGAAGGAAGCAACAGGCTAACCCTCAACCTGCCCGGCTCCAGCCCCTCGCAGGTGCAGGACTCGGCTGCGATCGACCAGAATCTCTGGACCTTCGTCGCTGCTACCGTATCTCTTAGCGGGAGCAACACGACCGCCAGGCTGTACAGGGACGGGAACGAGGTCGCGTCGGAAACTATAGCCGGGACAATCAGCAATCCCGATACCAACAATACTCTGGTTCTGATAGGTGCAGATGGGCCCAACGATAACGATACAAACCTCTACCTGGAGGGCCGTCTTGACGACGTCCGAATATATGATCGCGGCTTGTCTTCCGCCGAGATCAGTGCTCTTTATGAAGCGACCCGTCCCCAGTGAGGGAAGGAGCCGCTTCGATGGTGTGAATCTGAGATACCAGAACGCGAAGCTATTCTTGGAACAACCCTAAAAGGCGGGCTCCGTTGTCGTAGGTGATGCGGCGCAGGATTCGAGAATCCGCCACATACTCTTTCAACCGGCCAAGCGAGCGCTGAGCGATACAGTAACCCTTCTGGTAGTCACCCCCGTGACCGTCGTGGCAAGGACAGTCGCTTCCCCAGATGAGCTTCCGGGAAAGCCGCAAGACGAAGTCCGAGGCAAAGTCCGGATCCCGACTCAAGGCGTTGCGTCCGGAGTTGGCCGACAGATCGCCGTACATGTTGGGATAATCAGAAAGAAGCCGGTCCGTGATACCTCCCGGCTTCACCGGCCCACCGGGATATCCCCCAGAAGCACCCACGGCGCTGATGTTGGCCCACCAACCCGTGGCATGACCAATGAAGTTGACCTGTGGGTAGGCTTCCAAGACCTTGTGGAATCGCTCCAGACCGGTATTGTACTCGCCACCGAAGTGGAGCAGGACGGGCACGTTAAAATCCCGAGCGACATCGTAGACTCTTCGCATCTCGGGCGAGTCAGCCGGGAGCTTGAACTTTTGCTCCCCGATACCTAGAGCACCCTTCTCTAGCTGAGTCCGGAGGACTTGCTGGGCGTCCTCACGTTCCGGATCCACATTGCAGAATGTGACGTAGCCATCCGGATGAGCTTTCAGGTGGCTCCAGCACTCACTGTTGCCCGCCAGCTGGACGTGCATCCAGCCGTCTCCCGGCAGAAGAACAGTGGTCTTTACACCCAGGACGTTTTGATGAAGAACCAGCTTGTCCTCAGGCCTGCTGCCGAATAGCACATGCTGGTGGATGTCCAGTAGCAGAGGATCCGTGCGGGGAGCATGTCCGAAAGAGCTGGACACGGATGCAGTAGCGGCGCCGGCTGCACCCATGAAGTCGCGGCGGGTAATACGGATAGACTCCTTGAACTCCATGCGCACCCAATCTCATTATGGCTGCCACGTTGAAAGTTGCAAGATTGATTTCGCCCGGGGCGCACGATGCAGAGGGAGCACATGAAGGGACAATCAGGAGTTGCCTGGACGACTCGGGTCACGAAGAACCTTTCAAACAGCAGTTGGGATCTGCTCGGATCCTGTAGCCGCCCGATCCCACCCAGACCATATTCCCTGCAACTAACCTGAAACTTCAATTGGAATCTCCCAGGTCCAAGGCACCGATTAATGCGAAAACTGAGGAATCCTGAAGCGCGAGCGAGGGGTTGGAACTCTGGGGATCTTGCTGTTATCTGCTCTCTCGCTGAGACCTGGGCCCTCTCCGGTCACATGCCCTTTTCGTGACGCATCTCGCAGATTTCCAACCCCTCGCTCGCGCTTCAGGCTTTCATGACTCCCGTAGTTTCTTTCATGTACGATCGGGCGCAGCCGGGGGCGGCGCTAACCTGAAACTTCAACGACGAGGGAATCTTGGAGAATCGGAAACTGACGGAGCCGTGACCGTGAGGGAGCGGGATCTGATCACAGATCGAATCCCCATTGATTTCATCAACCAGAGCGCCTCTTGGTCCCCGGGCACATCATTTCCGACAATGGGTATGTCGGATCCCGCTCCTTCACAGTCACGGCTCTGAGAGGGTTGCTAACGAGGATCATTGGAGAAAAAACCCAAATGTTTTTCCTGTACGATCCGGCGCAGCCGGTGGCGCGGCTACGGTGAAGCAGGTTCCTCCCTCACCAGTACTGCTACCGACTCAAATCGCTTGCCAACCACGTATTTCTGGCCGGCGATGGGGTCAATCTGGGCTGGAGGGGGCGATAGAGAGATTATTACGTTCGGAGGACTGTAGCTGGACTGGAGCCGCTGGGAAACATTGTCGACTTGGACCGCCACGAAGTGGGGTGCGTAAAGACTCCTTCTGAGAAGTCGCATCAAGGGATACTGGTAGTCATCGCCTCGCAGGGTATGAAGCCCTAAGAAGGTTTCCCTCGAAAGCGAGTTAGTGTAGTTGGCTGCGGCCTCATAGGAATGCTGCAAACCCGGTTCGAAGGTAAGAAGCAGGCTGTTTGTGCTCCGAAAAGCAAAGGCCGGGCCGATCAGAGATCGGGGATTCCAGCGCAGCGTTGTCACCATTCCAAGGAGCAGCATCAAAACAACAGGAAAAACCATTATCTTCAGTCGTCGATGCGAAAAGACACGCGCTATCAACGGTGCCAACAGCAGGAACATTGGGATATGAAGTCGTCGGTTCAGATTCGGCTCCCATTTGGATACGACGCAAAGCAGCACGAAACTGAGATCGGAACTGACAGCAGGAGCCAAAAAGCTCTTTGCTTTATATCCCTCCTAAAGGCAAAGCTGAGGATCAGCAACAGACCCACCAAACCCAAATGAATCGGGGCCGAAGCCAAGGACTCATTGTCCGGTTGGTAGAGGATCTTGAAATCCCTCTGCGGATAAGTGCTTCTCGGGTCGTTGGTATCGATCCCCAAAACTTGATGCAGCTTTTCTATAGATACTTCCAGGGCCTTGTTGACCTCTTCGATCGGCGTCGCCATTTGCAAGCTCGATTCGCGAACCAAGCGGGAAAGAAGATGCGCGGGAGACCAGGTCTCGTTCAGAAAATCCCGATATTCACTCTGGGGGCCAAGGGGCGAGCCAAACAACTCATAGTTGCGAGCGTAGTGGCCAAAGTTCAGGGCTAATACGATGACGGCGATAACTGCAAAGGGTTTCCAGGCAGAGCGCTTGGTTGCCCGAATAATCGCAAAACCGGTGAAGATCACCAACGGAAATCCGAGAAGATAAGCTGCTCCCTTAGTCATAGCGAGGAGTCCGAACCCACATCCGATCAGAAACGATGTTGGGAACTCACATCTCTTTTCCTGGTACACCGTAAGAACCAGCCAAGCGAGGATGGCGTACCACAGACCAAAGACAAGATCATTCTTTGTATTGGAGGCTTCGAGATAGATGATGGGTATTGTTGTGACAAACAAGGACGCGAAAAGCTGGCCCCGGCGATTACAACGGAGTTGCCTGGCCATCAAAGAGACTGCCGCCAAACAACCGACAAGAGCGAGCCACTGGACGAAGCTCACGTAGTAGTCGGTATCGGTGAGAATCATCACGTGAGTTCCCACAAACTCGGCGAAGGGCTCCCGATAGAGTTGAAGCAATGTGTGGGTCGGAAAGTGTTCGACGCTGAACTGCTGGATCCAACGGATCTGGCGAGGCAGGTGGTAGACCATTGCGTCCCAGGTATTCGGGGGACAGAGTAGTCCTGAGATGGCTGCAGAGACCAGAAGGGATACCAGGGAGGCGCCCATGATCCATTCTGTTGCAGCTAGTGTCCTTAAGGGGAAGATGCGAGGCGTCCAGCTTCTATTCTTCCACCAGATTACATACGCGATTACAGCAGCGCACCAGACCACTAGGATTGGCCAGAAAGCGAGCTGCCGAAAAAGGCTCAGGAACTCGGTCCCCAAGGCCAAGTAGGTTGCAAAGAGAGTTGTAGCGATCAAGAGGTGACGGCGCATTACGTCGTGAAATCTATGCTATAGGCACATCTGCACCAACAGGCCTCGCCCCAAACCCGCTCGATCTAGAGCCGCTCAAGATGCATTCGTGCGGTTCTGCCCCGGTTAAAGCAGGTGTCAAGATATCCTTCCCATATTAATCATTCGTTCAATCCTTCCGGTCATGGAATTCGCGTAATTGACGGGGAGTCTAGGCGAAACAAGAGAAGAGATTCTGTGGAGCAGTCAGAGAGTGCCGAGAATTTCAGATCGAGGAGGATGTCTCCGAGCAACCGCGTGGCGGACTCAGTGACCAAGATAGGAGTGTGTGATTTCAAGTCAATTCCACTCGTTCGTCCGGCCGAATCAGACCGCGTAACCCGACTGGATAAGCCACCAGGTGCACAAAGAGAAAAGCCAGGAAGACTGGTTTCAGGATTCTTGTAGCGCTTCCCAGCTTCGAACCGTCAGCAAGCACCACCAAACTGGGAATGACTGATGACAGGGGTGAGGACGTTCGACTAAGCTTCGGTCTGACGACCGTCCACACCAGGACAGTGAAACCGACAAGACTCAAGGTCCCGGAGATCAAGGTACCTAGCGAGTCGGGGCTGGACTCGTAGACGAGTAACGTAAACCCCATCCCTCCTGCTAGACCTGCTATCCAGCATCGGTGGCCGTTAAGATTCTGAGATCCTCGCAGGTCGAGAAGCAGAGCATTGTGCCAAGCCACTAGCACAACCAGAGGCACCCAGCGCTCCGCCGAAAAGGGCTCATAGTTAAACGTGTAGCCAAGCCAGATTAGCTGTAATACGAGCAAGATCTGATAGTACCTTTTGCTGGACCTCTCGTGTGAAGCGGTCACGTAGAGTAACAGCGGGAAGATCCAGAACAAGAGCGAGAGGACCCTAGGACGAAGTCGCTGGCCAACGAGGCAGGCTCGTACCTGATCATATACGCTGCTAGAGCAACTGGAAAAACCAAGAAAATATATAGTCCGACTCGCGACAGCTTCTTGCGATGGTAGAGGGGGAGAACGACGAAAGCGAACGTGAGCGCGGATACCGAAAAGAGTCCCCAAATCAGATACTGCCGTCCAAAGTGAAACCAGCCCCCCATCAAGTGCGTACCCAAGGCTCTGGCAAACAACATGAATTGGGTCACCGCAGTCCTGTCAGAAGCTGCAAAGGACAGCTCACTTGCGGACGCCAAGGGCGCGATACCCCTCGTTGCATACTGGACGAACTTAAGAGGTCCGCCTTGATATCCCAGATCGAGCGTAATCAAGGTTAATAGAGCGAAGGCGAAGAGGATTGTTGAGAGCATAATCATGACCAGCCTGAGGAGGACGTCAAGCCAGGACGCTCGCTGAGGCTTGAGGAAGGCAACCAGAACTGGAAAAAGAGCAACCAGTAGAATCGCTTGGATGTGACTCAGCAACAAGAAGGCTAGAAGCAACCCCATGACAACCAACCTCCGCCACTGAGCTATGGCTGGCAGAAGGAACTGGGCCATTCCGTAAGCCAAATACAGAAGCGCGACCAGAAATGGTGCTCCTGCGAGGTCATTCTCACCCGATGTGTTCACGATGAAGACGGATCTGCACAGGGCTAGAAAGATGCCCACTGACAACGACGAACTGAGTCTTGCTGTGATGGCGAAACTCAGCGACATCAGCAGAATCAGGGTTAGTCCGAAAAATAGCCCGGAAGCTACTATATGCGCGCTCAGGAAGGGCAGACCTGTCAAGTTGGCTAAATGACCAGCCACGAGGCCGTGCAGGGGTGCATGCTCCCAAACCGGTCTCCGTAGGCCCACTGCGACGTCGTCGTTGGAAAGTGGCCTCTTCCCGCGAGACGCCGAGATGATGTCAATGTCAAGTCTGGGGAAGGTCAGCCCCAAGATAACATGGGTAGTCGCCAGGACAATGCCGAGAACAACAATCGCTGCAAGCTTCTTGAAACGACTAGCCATTTCACTGTTCTTCTCCCGTTGCTTCAGCTCGTCTCTTGTCCATCAGCGAGGGTCCAGTTTCACCCTGGATTTCTCCTTCCCGGCTTGAAACTTATCACTTTCGTTTCTAAATCTATACAGCCTTAGCGCTAGGTATTCCTTCTTTTCCAAGAGGTCATATCCTGGCAAATCGGCAGCTCCTTCGTCGAAATCGCCATAGGAAAACAGCCACACCTTCTCTTTCCCGTTGATGGCTGTGAGCAGTTGCTCCGCTTTGGGTAGTTTTACCCTCTGGAGATTAGAGCGACGTGAATAGTAATCAAACGCGATCCGATAGGAGGAAGGAAAGAATACAAGAAGATCAAGTTCTCCAGCGTTGGCCTCAACATAGCGTGTTATTTCTCTCCACTGTATTTTCGTAGTGGTCTGGTAATGTTCTCGGACATTGGCCCCACCAAACAGGAGAACAAGGGCAACGGCGGCCAGTTTCAGATACTTTCCTTGAATATTGGCGACACCTATGGCAGCTAGCAGGAAAAAAGCTAGGGAGCCTGCAATGGTCACTCTTGAAATATAGATTGGTCTAGACACCTGAGAGATTGCAAAGGGTAGAAGTGTTGAAGTGAGTAGCCATATCAGCAGGAAAGAGAATTGATGGATGTGCACCAGGCAGTCCGGAAATCGCTGTTTTTCGAGTAATCCTATTAGATCCTGGCGATCCAAGTGCCCTGGAAGCTTCTTCTTGTATCTAAGCACTGCCAGCAATGAAAGGACACAAAGCAGGAGGCAGGACACGGCCGACCCGGAATAATCCCAGAAGGAGCGGACCAGATCCATCAGCGACGGCGTTTCAATCCAGTAGGATTGCTGGACCCTCGAAACCTGGGTGTTCAGCACCGGCACCCAGGGCCCGTAAAGTATCCCCAAAGCTCCCTGCGCCAGGAGCCATTGCCTTAGACTCAGGCGAGGCTTGTTCTTAGACTGCAGCTTGGATAGGGTGAGATAGACGTTTTGGGCGAGGATGATGAATAGCCCAAAGACATGCGTGTAAATCAGCAAAATGCTGCTCAGCAGATATCCAATCCATATGGGAGACCTCCTGCTTTCGAGTCTTAGGAAGAAGTAGAAGGAAAGAAGAGTCAGGAGCGTCACGAGGCTGTACATCCTGGCTTCTTGAGAGTAGTAGATGTGGAACTCCGAAACTGAAAGTATCAAGGCGCTAACAATGCCCGTCTCTCTATCGAATAGATGTGTGCCGACCCGGTACAACATGAAGAGGGCGCAGAAGCCGAAAAGAAGCGAAAGAAACCGAACAGATTGATCCAGAAATGGAGGAGGAGATAGTAGAGAGGAGGATGGACATCCCTTGCCGTTTTCCGGATTATCTCGACGGGGTCGTACTTCGCCAATTGAATCGAGAATGCTTCGTCCAACCAGATACTCTCGCTGGTTATCCCATAGAGTCGAAGTGAGAAACCCAAGATCAGGACGGCAACTAGCGCGGCAGTCGTCTGCAAGCCCCAATTCCCCTTCCATTGGGGCACTTGAAATGGGCGTTCGAATGGACTCATTTCACTACTCTAAGATCGACTCGTGGTGCTTCGTAGTACGGAGATGACGACTACCTCAAAGCTCGTCGAGCCCATCGTGCCGCCTTCGCCAGGGTTCCCGTAGATTCAACTACGACTTTCTCACCACCGCCATGACAAACTACATTCAGCGTAAACCGAAAGAAAGCGTCGGCCCATCGGAACAGCCGCTGGGGACAGCTGCTAGGGGTTCTCAGACGAGCCAAAGACTCATCTGGGTTGCGGTCCTATTCTTTCTTTGCCTTTACTTGGCTCAGGGACTCTGGTTTTCGGCGAACTGTGGAATGACCACCGACGAGTTCATTCACATCCCCGCCGGCTTTGCCTACGCGACCCAACACGATTTCAGGCTGAATCAAGAGCATCCCACTCTCACGAAGTGGCTGGCCGCACTGCCGCTTCTTGCTACCGAAGCCGACTTCCCAAGGGGTTCCAGAATGTGGGAGGAGAGGCATCAGGCCCTGTTCGCCAGGGATTTCTGGCAGGTCAACAAGAATCGGCAACGAGAACTCTTGTTCCTGGCTCGAATTCCTCTACTTCTCTCCTGCACCGCCCTGGCGATCTTCGTTTTCCTCTTTGCCCGAAGCCTCTACGGCCTCGGTGCTGGCTTCTTGGCGTTGTTTCTTCTCGTGTTGGAACCCAATCTTATCGCCCACAGTTCACTTGCCAACAACGACGCTGCCGCCGCCATGACATCCCTGGCCACGCTCTACTTCGCCCATCGCTTTTTCTCCTCCCAACGAAGTCGGTACTTCATCGGAATGCTAGTTTTTTTCGGTTTGGCAATAGTCACAAAGTATTCGTGCCTTGTGCTTTTGCCGATACTGCTCGGTCTTCACGTGTATTACATTTTCAGTCGCCCAGCCAAACCCATTGGCCCCTTCGCTCTGGGACGGTTGCTGAAGCCTGAGTGGGCGAAGAAATTGGTAGCCCTGGTGATCGTGGCGCTGGCTCTCGCAGGGGCGGGAGCCGTCGTGGTAGCAGCCAGCTACGAGTTTCGTGTTACCTTCAACACTCCTGAGAACACTCCCACCTTCATGATGCAGGCGCAAGAAGCCCTTCCGGAGTGGTTTCCAGGAAAGCAAGTACTCATTGGATTCGCCCAGCTGACACCCTTGCCCAACGCTTACATCAGGGGACTGAACCTGCTCTACCAGCACCATCAGGCGGGACACCCTGCGGTCCTGCTGGGACAGCGGAGCGACCGCGGTTGGTGGTACTACTTTCCGGTCGTCTTTGCATTCAAGACTCCCCTCTCTCTCCTGGCGATGATCCTGTTGAGCCTACTTCTCGGGATTTGGAAAAGGCGTCGCATTTCCATGGGTGAAGTCGTGCTGGTCTTTCCCGTTGCGGTGTACGGGATCTTGGCAATGCTGGGCACCATAAACATTGGAGTGCGCCATATCCTATTCATATTCCCGCCTATGATCATTCTCGCTTCCCGAGTTATCAGTGGTAGCTTCGGAGGTGGCAAGAGGAATCTTCCGAGTCCCTGCAACCGGTTGAGGCTGTCAAACGTCCTTACGATAGTCCTTTGTGCCTACTTGCTAGTTTCCGTGTGGCTACAGGCTCCCTATTATCTCAGCTACATGAACGAGCTGGCCGGGGGTGCTAGTCGCCGTGTCTATCTGATGGGGGACTCCAACCTCGATTGGGGACAGGGTCTACCGGCGCTAGAATCGTGGGGGCGGTCAAACAGAGTGGACAAAGTTCATCTCTACTATCCCTCCAGGGATGATCCGGAGCTATACGACTTCGAGTATATCCGTGAGCGCAGGTTTCATCCTGGGTCCTTTGTGCCCGGTGAGGTTTACGCATTCACCGCCTTCCTGGTTGCCGACCCTCAATTCTCCACTTTGAAGCTCGAACCAGATGAAGTGGTTGGAGGTTGCATCTGGATACTCAAACCCTAGTGAATCGACCGGCTTTCACAAGCCTGCGCCTGATCCCTGTTTTCGTAGCGAGTGCGAGAGCCTCCCCCTGCCGACAAAATCATTGATGCCTGACGAATGTCTGACACTCGGCCATCGTTAGTCAGCAGACTCTTTCCAGCCTTTTGAAACATCCACCTTCACTGACTCCAGCAGGATACCTGATGGGTCGGTTTCCCCCGCCATGGATCGAAGTCGCAGGTAGTTGACACCGAGAGTTTCCTTCAAGAGTGGAAGAACCGTGACCTGCCGTCCGTCGAGTAGCACTCGACATTGACGTCTGCCGCAATCCCAATCCAAGACGAGCGTGTACCATCGGCTCGGCTCCAACCGGTGGCTCCCTGCCAACTTGTGGTCTGCATCGATAAACAGGTTGAAGACGCTGTAGAATCGGTCCTCTTCGTCGAAGGGGACGGAAAAGTGGTCGGTCAGGGCCACCAGGAACCCCTTGGCTCCCGGCATCAGGGAGAATCTAAGGCTGAGGCGACCTGCCCTTCCCAACGGAAAGTTCCTGACCGCTGCTGCTGGCCAGGTGGCGTCCGGCTTACTGATCTGAAGGACTTTGACATTCTCCTTTTCCGGGTGAGCCGCGAGACCTACTCCCTTCGTCCCGAAGACGGACCATTGGTCGAGTCCATCCCCGAAACTGTCTTCTTGACGGGTTTGGTAGAGCCAGGCAGGATCTACGAGAACCACGGAGACTCCACTGTCGCCGTATCCCGACGCGACAATTACGTTCCCTTCAGGAGTAACTGTGGGAAAGGGGAATCCCGCACCGTGATCGCCTGTAACCGAATCGGCTTGGGCACCGAGGGGATCTCGGAGGGCCTCCCTAATACCCCGCCAGGTCCTTCCTTCGTTTTCCGAAATGGCAGCGTGAAGAACGTGCTGGCCTCCATAGGCATGAGGAAACCGGAGACAGGAGTTCCAGAAGAGCGCGATTTTCTTTTCGTCGAGACGGACCAGCCCTACGGGAGAATCTGAGGAGAGAAAGCGGGTAGCCCGGGCAGAAGACCAGTTGATTCCCTGTTCTGAAAAGGACTCGTACAGTCGGCCCATCTGCGTTCGAAGAAGCATCCAGACTCGACCGTCTGACAACTCCAAAACAGCAGGCTCCAAGGCCCCAAACAACCCCTTCCAGTCGGGTGCCGGGGCCTTCAACTCGGCGGAAGACTGCTGCCATGTATCGCCTCCGTTATCCGAGTAAAGAACCGTTGAACGGAAGTGGCCCAGGTAGGTGAAGGCATCCGTGCCCGCTCCGCGGTTAGCCCAGTTGTGTTTTGTCACATAGGAGAAGGGCAGGAGAATGCGGCCGCTCTTAAGCTGGATCACCGAGTGGAGTAAAGCTGAACGACCTTCCCAGATCCGCTTGGGTTGCCAAGAATACCCGTCTTTGGATCGAACGTGCCAGATATCCTTGCGAAGTCGTCTACCTTGGCTAATCGTATTGGCATCGTTTAGGAGGAAGATGTGAAAGTCTCCGTCCCGGGTCTGGAGCATCTCTCCACCGGTCCAAACACCCTGGTCTTCATGTAAGTGAAGGATCGATCGCGGAGCCGTCCAGGTCCGGCCGCCATCAGTGGAGTAACGTGCGGTGAGTTCGTAGGCCTCCGACGTCTTAGCAACGTAGGAAGCGACAAGTCGTCCGTCGGACAACAGCGCAGTATGCGTTCTTTCTTTGAAGGTTGTGACCACAACCGGCGGCTCGGTCTCAGTTGTAGCAGCGTGGACGATCGGCCCCGCAAATGTCATCAGAAGGATGGTCAAGCGGGCCCTCATTCCAATCATGTTACCTTCAATTCGAACGGACTAACGACTTGTGTTCAAGAGCCGCACAGTGCTAGCTTCCAGGTCCTCGCATCAATTGACTGGAAGTGCCGGCTAGAGTTTGATCCGGCGAGGCACCTGTTGGTTGGCCTCCCAATAGGTCTTCTTCAGCGCGATAACAGGATCCTCGGCGGCGGGCTGCGAACGCCCTCGGATATCGATGGCCCGCGAGACCAGGGTGTGCTCACCAGCAGCAGGATTCTTCCAGACATAGGACCAGAAGGTCCAGCAGTGGGGTGAATCCAGACCCTGCCCCAGCTCAGTGTTCAGCCAAGACCCACCGTCGATCTTGAGCTGGACGGACTGTAGCGGCGTACCATCGTTCCAGACCGCCCCCGTGACCCGAACGTCACCACTAGTGCTTCGGGTAACCCGAGCCACGATGGACTTGAGATTCAATTTGCCCACCGATGTTTCGCGCCAGATGATGGCATCTCCTTGCTGCTCTCCTCGAATGGTCACGTAATCGCGTCCCATGAAACGGCTCAGAAAGCGGCGGTCGTGAAGCTCGATTCGTTCCAGCCACTTCACCCAGGCCACCCCGTACCAGCCGGGCACAATCAGTCTCAAGGGTGCGCCGTGGTCCTGCTCCAGTGGTTTTCCGTTCATCTCATAGGCCAGCAGCACCCCGACCTTCTTGGCGTCCTGGATCGAGAGACTACGGGCAAAGTTCTGCTGATATTCGTTGCCGCGTATCTTCTCAGTCCCCTGGTCCGTGCCGAAGAACACCACCTCGAGGCCGCCGGGCTGGACACCGCATTCCTCCAGCAGAGAAGCCAAGGGCGTCCCTCCCCAGACCGCATTTCCGATGGCCCCCATGAATCCTTCTGACGCCCCGTTTCCGGAGCACTCCAGCGTAGCGGTGTACTCCTGCCGGGACCGCGCTTTAAGGTCCTCGAGGCTGAATGAGCGCGGCTTGGACACCAGACCGCTGATACCCAAACTCCACTGCTCTAGGTTAACTTCGGGAATCCCATAGTGTTTTACGCTAAAGAAATCCTCCTGCGGCGTGATCCAGGACTTCAAGCGCTCCCAGATCACCATGGACCTGTCGGGGTTCACCGGTTGAGGATCCAAAAAGGCAACCGGTGTCTCGTCGTCTTCCAAGGGCGGCAAAGCCAGGCTGAACAGCGGAGAGCCCAGGCTGGCTACTCCGGCAGCCGCAAGGCTTCCCCGCATCCATTCCCGTCGCGTTGTCTGTCCCATCTCGATACCTCCTTCAAAGCCGCTGCAGATGTCTTGATTCTCACCCTGATGGGTGAAAACTACCAACTTGACGTAGAAGTCTGCGGGGTAGAAATTGATCTACTGGGAAAGCGGCGCGCAGGCTCCTGGACACCGATGCTATCGTTGTACCTTCGGGTTGGCAAGGATAGAGTTAACTGGAAACATCGCCTACCGCACCGTCCAGTAAGGAGGATCGATGAAGCGAAAAGAGGTTCGTCGTCGTGAGATCTTGAAGACGATCGCCCTTGCTCCCCCAACACTTGCCCAGGCCGTGTCTGTGGAGAACGTGGAAGCGATTGCACACGCCCTACAAGCTCCGGCGACCGGCGCACCGGGCTGGAAGCCTCGATTCTTCACCTCTGCCCAGAACCGTTTCGTAGAGATACTCGCAGAACTGATCATTCCGGAAACCGAATCACCAGGCGCTTCGGCTGCCCTGGTCAATCAGCATATCGATCTGGTGCTCAGCGAGGAAACAAAGCAGGAGCAGCGCACTTTCCTGGAAGGACTGGAATCCGTCGATCAGATCAGTAGTAGCCAGTATGGCAAATCCTTCTCCAGACTGTCTCAGGACCAGCAAGTCGCCCTACTCACTCGCCTCGCCGATGACGGCCAGCTGCGCCCTGAGGAGAAGCCTGCTCGACGCTTCTTTCTCGACCTTCGACGGCGGACCGTCTTTGCCTACTACACCTCTCGGGTAGGGATCCACGAAGAACTCGATTACAAAGGCAAGCAGGTACTGATGGAGTGGAAGGGCTGTCCTCACCCTGAAAAACACGGGGACTCCGACTAGTCAAGCAGGGACAAGCAAGATGAAGTCATACGATGTCATCGTCATTGGAAGCGGGGCCAGTGGAGGCATAGCGGCCAAGGTGTTGACAGAGCACGGTCTCGAAGTCTTGCTTCTGGAGGCGGGTCCCAGCATTAGCAGCTCCGACTTTCTCACCCACCACATGCCGTATCATTTTCCCTTTCGTGGGATCGGGAGTCCCAGCGTCATCCGCAAAGAGGGCTGGCTGGCCGCCCGCGAGCAGACACCTTTCGATGGCTACTATACGAAGTCCAGCCAGCATCCCTATTCGACAGCCCCCGGGAAACCCTATAAATGGACAGGCCGCTCCCGGATCCTGGGGGGTCGGACGCTGCACTGGGGACGGCAGTCTTTCCGCCTGGCAGATTTCGATTTCAAAGGAGCGTCGATCGACGGCTACGGGGTCGATTGGCCCCTGACCTACGAGGAGCTGTCCCCCTACTACGACAAGGTTGAAGACTACGTCGGGATTCAGGGGTTCAAGGAGGGGTTACCCCAGATTCCCGATGGACGCTTCCTGCCGCCGTTCGCCTACAACTGCTTCGAGCACTTGATGCGCAAGGCTGCTCGCAAGAAAGGGTGGCGCATGACGGCCCTCAGAACTGCCCAGCTGAGCCGCCCACACCGAGGACGTCCGGCTTGCCACTATTGCGGTAGTTGCTCTTCCGGATGTGCCGTCGGAGCTTTCTTTTCGAGCGTCGCGGCAACGATTCCGGACGCCGCTGCGACAGGGAGACTCAAGCTCCAGACAGATGCCGTTGTCCGGGAGGTCCTGGTCGACCAGGAGGGGCGCGCCAAGGGTGTTGCCTACGTGGACCGGAACAGCAAGGCTGAGCGAGAGGTACATGCCAAGGTAGTTGTTCTCGCCGCAGGAACCCTGGAATCGACGCGAATCATGCTGAACTCGATTTCCAGAAACCATCCGAATGGTCTGTCCAACAGCAGTGGTGTTCTCGGACACTACCTGACAGATCATTTCACGGCGGGTCAGGTGACTGGAGTTCTGCCTGAACTGGTGGGCTCTGAAATCCTCAATGATGACGGAAAGTCCAATGGGTCCTACATTCCCCGGTTTCGGAATCTGGGAAAGCCTCACCCAAAGTTCATTCGGGGCTACGCCATCATGGTCAAAGGAGGGAGCCGTATCTTTCCCGGCCATGCCAACTTGATCGATGGTTTCGGTGCTGACTACAAGCGACAGATAAAGAAGCTGCACCCGGCAATCGTAAGAGTCTACGCCCGCGGCGAACCCCTGCAAACCTTCGACAGCTTCGTCGAGATCGACAAGGAAGTTGTGGACGCGTGGGGGATTCCCACTCTGCGCATCCACTATCAGCGAACCGACAACGATCGGCACATGCTGCGCGACGCTTTCCAGCAACTCATGGAGCTGATGCATTCAGCCAAGGCGGAGATCCTGAGCACGGATGAGTCACTCAGCGAGCCAGGTGAGATCATCCACGAAATGGGAACGACCAGGATGGGCAACGACCCTCTAACCAGTGTCCTCAACAAGTACAATCAAGCCCACGACGTGAAGAATCTGTTCGTCGTAGACGGCGGCAGCTGGCCCAGCTCTGCCTGCCAGAATCCAACCGAAACCATCATGGCACTGGCCTGGCGAGCCAGCGACTATCTGGTCGAGCAGTTTCGCAGGGATGAACTTTGATTCTTGATCAGTGGCGCCTTAACTGCGCTGGGCCATTTCAGGGGTAAACTTCAGGCGGGGATAGGGAGATTGTGCTGTTGTCCGACCCTCTCCTCGCAATGAGGCTCACCTCCCTGACAATTCAACTTGCTCGCGGCAGGTGTTTCCGGTCAGTTCTGCCAGCGGCCACGTCGGATCATTTCGGTGAACACTTCAGCCCCGCTTACTCCTCGGAACTGGGTTTGATGTTGCTGACATTCGGGGCCGTGCGCGGCTGTGTTTTGCTCTTACATCGATAGATGTCTTTCTCAGTAACGTTCAGACGTGCGAGCAATTCTTACGGCTACGATCCCTTGCCGAAATTGAAACGGACCCCTGTTGCGAACAAAATGTCATTCTTCTCCAGGTCCGGGAGAGGGTTGCTGAGAAAACGATCGCTGAAGGTAACGTGCCATGCAAATCCCTTCCCTACTTCGGTCGAGATCGAGGTATCGAACTGAATTCGGAATTCACCACTCTCGCTCAGGTTTGGGTAGAAGACCAACTTCTCCGAAAGAGAAGTGCCATCGAACAACTGGTGGGAGAGCTCTTCGCCCAGCACTACCTCAGCGGCACGGCGGGTGACGTCGCCGCTGAAGAATTCCTGGTTGAAGGCGCCGCCAAAAAGGAGAGAAAAAGTGGTTTGCTTGGTGTCACGAACACGCCAGCCGAGACCCCCGCCTAGAACGTTTCGCAGATCGAGATCCTGGAATTCGTCGAACTCCAGGTCGATGAACCCGAAGGAAAAGAGACGGTCAGAAAGATTGATATCGTATTGAGTCCCTCCGCGAACAGCGTTAGCGGTCGTCTCGGATGCGCCCGTGGTACTGTCCCGAGCGAAGAGGGCGGTTGCATAGATCGAGATCTTGTCCCTCGTTGTTTTGCGCTCGGTTCTCAGCGTGGTCGAAAAATTGGTCGCCTCGGCGTTACCCTGCGCAAGGCTCAACCCCCCATCCAGATTGCCGCTCCACAGATCCAGGAGGCTCGGATCGCGGAGCCGCTCGATCTCCGCTTTATAGGCTGCTTGAGCTGATTCCGACCGAAGGGATTCAACCGACGACTTGGACACCGTAACCAGACCCGATTCGGCTGTCCGTACCTGGAAGCTTTTTCCCGAGGTTGAAACCGTCCCCACCAGGACCTGTCCTCCCTTGGCAGCCACGTAGAGGACTTGCTCGGCCGTAACGGCTTCGATGGCCCCCCACTTGATCTGTACCTCTCCCAGAAACTCGGTAGTGAGACTCATCGTCTCCAGATCAGACTTGACGATGGTCCCCGTCAGACGATCACCATTCTCGAGCAGGACCCGGTCGGCCTTGAGGCTGCACCAGAAAGCGAATCCGATCAACAGCATGAGTGTGGGTCTGTTTTGCATCTCTCTCCTTCCAGATGACTTCACGTCTACCGACTGGGTTTGCACAAGAGCTCTCCATAATCCATACTTAGCCTACCCGAATTTCTTACGTTTCGAAGACTCGACGGAGTCTGGAGGTGTCCCATGAATAGACGAGGCTTTCTAACAACCAGCTTGGCAGGTGCCGCCGCCAGCGTGGCAACGACGGGTGCCCGTGGGAAAAGTGTATCGGCCAACAACAAGGTCACCCTGGCCGTCATGGGTGTCCGAGGTCGCGGCAAACCCTTGATTCAATACTTCGGTCAGATGGCGGACGTCGACCTGAAGTACCTCTGCGACGTCGATCAGAACGTAGTGGAGCCGGCGATGAAGATCGCCGAAGAAGGTCAAGGCAAACGTCCCAAACTGGAGGAGGACATCCGCCGGGTGCTGGACGATAAAGAGGTAGACGGGATCGTCATGGCGACCCCGCTTCATTGGCATGCTCCCGGAACCATTCTGGCCTGTCAGGCAGGCAAGGACGTCTACGTCGAGAAGCCCATCTCCCACAACCTGAGGGAAGGTCGGCTGATGGTCGAGGCGGCCCGAAAGCACAACCGAATCGTTCAGGTTGGCACCCAGGGACGCAGCAGGCCCAACACTCAAAAATTCATCGACTATGTCCACTCGGGTAAGCTCGGTGACGTGCACATGGTGAAGGTCTGGAACTGCCAGATGCGTCGCAACATCGGTTTCAAATCCGACGAGCCCGTCCCACCTGGAATCAACTATGACTTCTGGACGGGTCCCGTCCCCCAGCTTCCCTTCAACCGAAATCGCTTTCATGGCACAGTCAACTGGCACTGGCACTATGGTGCCGGCGATCTCGGAAACGATGGGATTCACTGGATGGACATTGGCCGTTGGGCCCTGGGTGTCGGCTACCCGAACGAGATCACCGGAATGGGACGCAAGCTCTACTTCGACGATGATCAGCAGACCCCTGACACGCAGGTCTTGACCTTCAACTACAAAGACAAGGTCTTGATGTACGAGCAGCGTCTCTGGAACACCTACCGAATGAACGGTGGCCAGAACGGTGTCGAGGTCTACGGAACCGGAGGAAAGATCGTCTGCGGCTACTTCGACGAAAGCCGCCGCTATGGCTATCGGATCTACGACGAGAAGGACCGGTTGATGCACTATGAACTGGCGGACGGGAAGGAAGCGAATCCTCATTACGCTAGCTTCGTTGACCGCATACGCTCCCGAAAAACGCCGCCCGCTGAGGTCGAGGTAGGACATCTCTCGACCGCTCTCTGCCATCTCGGTAACACGGCGGGACGACTCAAACGGACTCTTCGTTTCAATCCTGAAACAGAGAGCTTTCTGGATGACGCCGAAGCCAACAAGTACCTGACTCGGGAATACCGGGAACACTGGTCGAGCAAACCTTTCGTATAAGGGTCCGCTCCAATGCCAGATTTCAGCTGCGCCGCCGATCCAACAGGCGGCGTTGCTGACTTCCGTGGAGAAACCTGATTCCATGCTTAGCCATCACATGTCCCGGCGGCAGGCACTACTAGGCCTCTCAACTCTGGGAGTGGGCTCCCTGCGGTCGCTCCGAGCCAAGAGCACACTCACTATCGGCGTACTGACGGAAGCCACTACAGGCTCTCACCTCTCTTCCTACCTGAAGGGTCTGGCGCGATGCCAGGGTGTGGCTAGAGTGGTTCTCTCCGACCCGTCCGGGAAGACATTCGAGGAAGCCGGGAGCCTGCTGAAGGAGCGTCTGGGCGCAACCTATCGGGATCACCAGGAACTGCTCCGGCGCGAGCAGCCCCGGCTGGCCGTTGTGACAATGGAAAGCCACCACGCCCCCCCAGCGATCGGGGACGCTCTGCAAAGCAGCTGCCATGTCCTGACTGAAAAACCCTCCTGCGTTCGTCTGGAAGACTTCGATTCTCTAGCTCGGATGGCCGACTCGCACGGGGTCCATTTGATGCTGTCGATGGCAACCCGAGTCAGTCTGGCGGTGCGCAAGGCCCGCAGCCTGGTCAAGGCCGGCTTCATCGGTAAGCCCTACTCAGCTACGATGGACTGGATTGCCGACCAGACCCGCCTGACGAGACCCGAGTACCAGAAGTCCTGGCTTTCTTTCAAGAAACAGGCCGGGGGCGGAAAGCTCATTTTTCACGGGATTCACTATCTGGATGCCCTCCAGTATCTGCTGGACGATCGAATCGTCCAGGTCTCCGCCCTCTGCGAAAACGTCGGCGGGCAGCCCATCGAGGTCGAAGACGCCGCGGTCGTCAGCTTCCGCTGCGGGAAGGGGCTAGTAGGCACTCTCAATACCGGATACTACCTGGATCGGGGCTATCAGAACCAGATAAGAGTCTGGGGCTCAGAGGGGTGGTTTCACCTGGACCTTCCCTCCGGCGAACCCTTGAAGTGGTACTCCACCCATTCCGAATCCCCTCGAGGAATCCAATCGTTTACCTACCAGGATGACCCCAACCTGTACAAGGTCATGGTTCAAGAGTCCATAGATGCGGCCCTGGGGCTTGTCCCCGCCCCCCTCACTACCCAGGACTCCCATCACGTGCTGAAGGTGATCTTCGCGGCTTATCGATCGGCCGAAACCAGCACCACACAAAGGGTTGTCTAGTGTGGATTGAAACCGGGAATAGAGCGATAAAATTCGGTCTGCCTACCGCCCTTTTCTTGATAGTCATTGCTTCGATCCAGATCGTCGATGGCGCGACCCGCTATGTCCAGGTCACCAGCCGGGTGGCGAACATCCGAAGCGCTCCCTCCACCCGTGCCCGCGTGGTAGCCAAGGCGAGGCGGGATGACGTGTTCCAACTAGAAGGGGGAAAGGGCAAGTGGTACGCGATCCATCTTTTTTCGGGCGGAAGCCGTTATCTCTACAAGTCTATAGCCGATCCTATCCCCTATACTCCGGAGATTCCGGAGCAACTCTCGACCAGACGGGAGATTTTCAAGGCCTGGCAAGAGGCGCAAGAGCGGGCCCGAAGGGAAGCAGCTCAAAGGTACCCACCCGAAAGCAACCCCAGCAGGAATCTCCAGCGCGACCAGCTTCTTAACGATCGGTATAAGTTGAAGGTGATGCACGATTTCGAGGTGCAACCTGCGATTCACCGGAGAATCGTCCTCGAAGGATTCCAGAAGGGTTGGTAGACGAGACCCTTAGAATCGCTAGTTTATTCCATTCATTCCAATCAGATAGGAGAAACCTATGGCGCTCAACCAGCAGCAAGAGCAGATGTGTCAGCAAACGAAGTGGGACTTTTCGGACCTGAAAGCGCTTTTTTTGAACTGCACCCTGAAGAAGTCACCGGAACTCTCGCATACTCAGGGCCTGATCGAGATCTCGAAGGCGATCATGGAGAAGAGCGGGGTAGCAGTGGAGGTGCTTAGGCCAGTCGACTACAACCTGGCTACCGGAGTGTGGCCTGACATGACCGAACACGGCTGGGATCAGGACGACTGGCCCGAAATCTACAAGAAGGTCGAAGAAGCCCACATACTGGTGCTCACTTCTTCGATCTGGCTGGGAGAGAAGACCTCGATCTGCACTCAGGTAGTGGAGCGGCTCTACGCCAATTCGCACATCTTGAATGACGAAGGGCAATATGCGTACTACGGCAGAGTAGGCGGCTGCCTGATCACAGGCAACGAAGACGGCGCCAAGCACTGCTCCATGAACATCCTCTATTCGCTGCAGCATCTCGGCTATGTCATCCCACCACAGGCGGATGCGGCCTGGCTAGGCGAAGCCGGCCCCGGACCCTCTTATCTGGACCCCGGCTCCGGAGGTCCTGAAAACGATTTCACGAATCGTAACACGACCTTCATGACCTGGAACCTCATGCATCTGGCCCGAATGCTCAAGGACGCCGGAGGCATTCCGATCCATGGAAACCAGCGCTCGGCCTGGGACGCCGGCTGCCGATTCGATTACCCTAATCCAGAACACCGTTAGCCTGACGCCGGCGCCGACTGCTCCCGTGGATCAAGGTGCACTTCACCTACGCCGAAGGCGTTGTTGCGTGTAGCCCAGGGTTGCAATGCGAAGCGAGCTACCCTGGGTTCAGGTTGGCGCTGTCTCTTCTACACTGAAAGTGTTGTTGCCAAAACGTTACCTAGGTATCGAGAGCCACATTGCGGCAATAACCCCGTTGGGGTAAGGCATTTTCTCGAGATCGACCTGGACCCAGGGTAGCTCGCTTCGCATTGCAACCCTGGGCTACACGCAATAACGCCTTTGGCGTAAAGAGGCTGGTGTTTCTCCCTGTGTCAGAGAGCAGATTGATAGAAAGGACGAGCTTCTGGTAGGGTAGTGCAAGCTCAGTTTTGCACTTATCGGACAGGAGAGTTCCCAGGATGGAAGGCCTTCGATCGAAAGAATCAAGCCTTCTGGCTCAGAGTTCGATCTTTGCGGGCCTGGGTCTCTTTCTTGCTCTCTCACCAATCTGGGCCCAGGTAGGGGAACCCGTACACCCCGAGATTCTTTCGATTTTCCCTTTGGGTGGCCAACCGGGCGCAGAGCTCCAGGCAACATTTCGAGGCCACGCTCTGGATGGGACCTATGCCCTCTGGTTCGACTCTCAACAACTAGCGGCTCGAGTGCTCCATCTAAAAACAGAGAAGCGCCCTGATGCGTCAGCCAAGAAACGCAACAGTGAGGACTCCTCGGAAGCACCGATCCACGTCCTGAAGCTAGCCTTTCAGATCCCTGACCAGGCGACCTTGGGAGCTCATCCTGTCAGAGTCCTCACTCCAGGAGGAATCTCGAACCTGCGGACCCTCTGGGTCCATGCGAAGCCCTCTTTCCTGGAGGCCGATGGTTCCCACGAAATTCCAATGAAGGCACAGCCGCTGGGCTCCGATCGACCAGTCGTTCATGGAACCATCAGCAGGAAAGGTGAAGTCGATTACTATGCCTTTGAGGCGCTAAAGGACGAGACCCTCTGGTTCGAAGTCTTTTCGAGTCCGGCGATGGATCCCGCTCTCGCCCTCTACCAGCCTACCGGGAGCTGGTTCAAACCTGATCGCCCCAAGAGAGTGGCCTTCAACGACGAACCCATTGCGTACCCAGAACTGAGCACGGATCCGATCCTGACTCATCGGTTCGAGACCAGCGGTAGATACCTTGTGCGGGTAAGCGGCTTTCTCGGCGAAGGAGGACTCGACCACCAGTACCTGCTGAAAACAGCGCGGAATGCTACAGGGTCCAAGGGGTCGAGAAACGGCGGCTCCGAAGCTCGACGTTCGGACCCGGAGATCTGGCAGGAGCGCACCTGGAAACGGCCGCTGCGGCAGGACCGGATGAAGATTCTGCGCTCTCGCCTGGTGGCGTCTTAAACTGTTCCGGGCCCGGTCGACATTCCAGTGATAGACCTGGATGCCGAACCGGTCAGCACTTCTGAAGGTCCCCGCCGCGTAGCCCTTCCCTCACTGTTGACAGGAACCATTGATCCTCCTGGAGACATCGATCGTGTGAGCTTTTCCGCTCAGATTGGAGACGGAATCGCATTGGAGGTCGAAACTCCAAACAAGACTATTCCTCTGTTCAATCCCTACCTCAGAATCCACGACGACCAGGGGATAGAGGTGCTTACAAACGTGCACTCGACCCGCAACGGAAACAACGATATCTCCAAACAGATCCAGCCCAAGACGATCCATTCGTTTCCACGGGCCGGTGACTTCACCCTGGAGATCCGGGACATTACTTCGAGTTACGGCGACGCCAGCATGGCTTATAGGGTCTTCCTCCGGCCCCAGGTACCCCATATGGGGCAGATTCATGTGGCCGAGAGCCACCTCAACCTGGAGACGGGTCGAGCCAGCAAGCTAAGCGTCATTACCGACCAGGAGGAAGGCTTCCAGGGCTACGTGATCTTGACGATCGAAGGGCTTCCAGAGGGTGTGGAAGTCCACACTGCTACTGAAGTGGAGCCGGACCAACCCCCCGGCAGGAATAGGGGCAAGCAGGAACGATACGTGTCGAAGAGTCGCAAAGCCACCTTCGTTTTCGTGGTCGCGGAGGATGCTCCCACAACCCGCACACCGGTGACGTCACGAATCGTGGCCCGGCCGGTCGGAGAGAGCAGATTGGGAAGTGCCACCCCGGTACAGGATTTGCTCATCATGGTAATCAAGCCCGCACAATCGTCTCCCGAAGACGAAATGAGGGTCGCTACAAACCTTGAGTGAAGGGACGGCGATGGACAATCTCCAGTCGGAACTTCGTGCTCACTGTCCCCAGTGCGTCCACCCCCAGTGCTTCCACCCGTGGAATGCGATCAGCAGCCGTCTGGTCCTGGTGCTGACCGGACTCCTCCTTTGGTTCATCCTGCCGTCGCTACAGCTTCGAGCTATCTCTGCTTCCTCCACCAAAGCGATTGGCAGGACCTCGTCGGACGGTTTGATCTCGATACGGCTGGTGCCGGAAACCCCAACCCTAAGGGGGAAGGGCTCAACCCAGCAGTTCGCTGTGTTGGCCCGTTTCTCCGACGGGGAAGAGCGAGACCTGACCTCAGAGGCCCGGTTCTCGCTCGCGAATCCAAAAACAGCAAAACTAATGGCTGCGGGACGAATCCAGTCCGTCTCTGATGGTGAAACCGAAGTGATAGCCGAGGTAGAAGAACACCGGGCAGAGACGATCCTACGGGTCGAGGACTCGAGCTTGGTGCCTGCGTTCAGTTTCGAGCGAAGCATTGGAGGAGTTCTCACCCGCCGCGGCTGCAACGGAAGGGAATGTCATGGCGGCGTGAAAGGACAAGGCGGACTCAAGCTCTCCGTGAACGCTGCTCATCCGCGCCAGGACTACCAGTGGATCGTAAAGGGAGGAGTGTTTCAGGTCTTGACGGATGAGCCTGGCGAACCCATCGTGTCCCGCATCAATCTCGAGAATCCGGCAGAAAGCAGGTTGCTCCTGAAACCGACTCTGAGCATTCCCCACGGAGGTGGACTCCGGTTGGAGAAGGAGTCCGACGGCTACAGAGCGATCCTGGAATGGATTCGTCGAGGAGCAGCCTTCGGAGAAGAAGGTGAGCTGGCCCGTCCTAAAGTGGTGAGACTCGAGGTCCCAACCAAGGGTGCGCTCTTAGAAATGGGACAGACTCGGCAACTGATCGTGACGGGTGTCCTTTCCGACGACAGCAACGAAGATCTCACACATCGGGTGCACTACGAGTCAAGCACCCCCGGCGTGGCCACGGTTTCCTCAACCGGCTTGCTTACGGCACGCGGTTCTGGAGAGACCACGGTCAAAATCAGAGGCGCTGGCTACGAGACCGGTATCGGCATCGGTGTCGTCGGTGCCCCAGTGGCCAACTATCCGAGGGTGACGAGTCGGAATTTCATTGATGAGAGGATCTTTGGCAAGCTCCGCCGGTTCAACATCATCCCTTCCCGGCTGTCTGAGGATGGAGAGTTTTTGCGGCGGGTCTGCCTCGACCTTACCGGCAGCCTTCCCCCACCCAATCGGGTGCGAGAGTTTCTGACGGACCGCGACCCCGGGAAACGGGAAAAACTAGTCGAGGTCTTGCTTGCTTCTCCTGAGTACGTCGACTACTGGACTTTCCGCTTTGCCGATCTGTTCCGGGTGGCCGTTTTCGCCGTGGGCATCAATCCCAAATGGACCCAGGACTATTGGGAATGGATTCGAGACGCTCTGGAGCGTAATCGGCCCTACGACGAGTGGGTCCGGGAACGCATTGCGGCTCAGGGTTACAGTCCTCCCTCACGCCACTATCTCCCCTATCTGGTCATCCCACCCCCGGAGAACATGATGGGGGAACAGGTTCGGGTGTTCATGGGTAGGCGGCTGGACTGTGCGCAGTGTCATGATCACCCATACGAACCCTGGAGCCAGGATCAGTTCTGGGGATTGACGGCCTTCTTCGGCTCTATGTTCAAGCTGGGCGGAAACCCCCAATCGGTTATTTTCGACCACCCCGGCGGCAAGGAAATCGCCGCGGACGTGCCCAGCCTGGTCGACTTGCGCGTCCTCCACCCGCGGACAAAGCAGGAGGTGCAGCCCACATTGCTCGATGGCACTCTCGTGCCCTACACCCAGCGAAACTTTCCGCGCGGGGATCTGGCCCAATGGATGACCTCACATGACTACTTTGCCGAAGCCTCCGTGAACCGCATCTGGAGCTATTTCTTCGGCCGGGGCATCGTTGATCCCGTGGACGACTTCGGGAGCAACAACCCCGCCACCCACCCCGAGCTCTTGAAGCACCTGGCCAAGGACTTCTCCGAGAACGGATATGACCTGCGGCGGCTGTTTCGCCTGATCGTCAACTCACGTACATATCAGCTCTCCAGCAACACGAACGACACCAACAGGGAAGACCGTGTCAACTACTCCCATGCCCTGCCCCGACCCCTCGACGCCGAAGTCCTGTTGGACGCCATCTGCGACGTCACCGGTGTCGCCGAGATCTTCAGCACTTCCCTTCCCGATGCAAATCAGGCTGGAGGTACGGCACCCCGGGGAACACGTGCGGTGCAGCTGAAGGAGACGGACATCTACTACTCAACTTTTCTGGACCTCTACGGACGCCCGAACCGATTCTCGGTGCCCGAACGAGATGCCAACCCCAACCTGAGCCAGGCGCTCCACCTGTTGGTAGGATCAACCTATAACGACAAGCTCTGGGCCGATGGCGCCAGGGTATACGAAATGAATCAGGCTGGTACGGACAACCGAGAGATCATCGAAACACTCTATCTGGCTGGTTTGAGCCGCTTTCCCCTTCAGCAGGAGATGGAAGAGCTGGAAAGGCTGATCGAACAAACTCCCGAACGGGAGCAGGGGCTTCGTGATCTGCAGTGGGCCCTCGTCAGCTCCAGGGAATTCGCAGAAAACCACTGAACTAGTAAGTAGCGAGCGACCTCATACCGCCGAGAAACACTGACCTATAGGGCAAAAGCACCGTCCAGGAAGGCCGCTTCAGCGGCCTCGCGCGAAGCGCAATAGCCCCGGTGTTTACGCCGGGGTAACCCGGTCTCCTACCCCTTCTGAGGGCCGTTCACGGTCCTTCTCGAGTGGCGGCTTTAGCCATCGTTGCCCGGAGCCTGGCTAAAGCCTCTGTTCAAGAAGGCCCCTGAAGGGGCCTCAAGAAGGGTGTAGTGCCGACCAACCCCGGCGTAAACGCCGGGGCTATTGCGCTTTGCGCCAGACCGCTGAAGCGGCCTCGTGGCAACTACATCACGCCGAAGTAGGAAACTTGATCAGTTTGTGAACTTTTTCTCGACCAAGGAGCCCTAGCGAGCCGAGTAGGTGTACACTGGTAGAAAAGCAAGACACGTCTCGTACTGGTTGCTAGAGGAGACCCAGTCGTTTTGAAGAGAGTTGGCTGTTTGAACGCTCCCGAAAGGGAATGGAACCGGCGCGATTTCGTCAAGGTGGGCTCGCTCGGCTTCATGGGCATCCATCTGAGCCAGTCCTTGAAGCTAGAAGCCGCACTCAGGCGTCCCAACCCGAGCGGGACCAAGGCCACCTCCTGCATTCTGGTGTGGCTCGAAGGAGGGCCGAGTCAGGTCGACACCTGGGACCCCAAGGCCAACAGCTCTTTCCGGCCTATTTCCACCAACGTCGCCGGCATCCAGATCTCCGAGCTTCTTCCCAAGCTTGCCCAGCGGATGGACAAGCTGGCGCTGGTGCGCTCCATCACCTCGTTCGGGAACGATCATCCCCAGGCAGTCCACTATGCGGCAACCGGGCATCGCCACAATCCCGCCATGCAGTTTCCCAGCCTCGGATCCATTGTGGGCAAAGAAGTGGCCCCGGCCAACAACATGCCGGCCTACGTCCTGGTCCCGCGTTGGGAGCGCAGCCGACAATATCAGGACTACTTCAAATCTGCCTTTCTGGGTCCAGACTACGATCCCTTGTTGCTTCCGGACCCCTCCAAAAAGGATCTGAAGATCGCCGACCTCAGCTTGCCCAAGTCGCTGGCACCCGCCTCTGTGGAGAATCGGCGCTTGTTCCTGACTGCGTTGGACAAGCTCTACCGCCAGAAAGTGCAGAGCTTGGAACACAGCAAGATGGACGCGTTCGTCCAGAAGGCCTGGGAAATGATCTTGACGCCGGCTGTCCAAGACGCCTTCGACCTGTCAAAAGAGTCAGAGAAAACCAGGGAAGCCTATGGCCGTGACACGGTAGGCCAGAGCCTTCTACTGGCAAGGCGTCTGGTGGAGTCCGGGACCCGCTTCGTGACTGCCGCCGGCTTCCGCGGGAACTCCTGGGACGCCCATTCCAACAACGACAAACGACATCGCGATAGTCTCACGCCACCGCTGGACCGGTCTTTGTCAGTGCTGATCGACGACCTGGTCGAGCGAGGCCTCTACGATTCGACCATCCTGTTGGTCATGGGTGAGTTCGGCCGCACACCCTACCACAACCCTGCCCTGGGCCGAGACCATTGGCCCCAGTGCTGGTCCCTAGCACTAGGTGGGGGCGGGCTAAATACCGGGGTGGTCGTGGGTGAAAGTGATGAGCGAGGTGGCCAGGTGGCTGACCGTCAGGTCAGCCTGGGCGACGTGTTCGCCACTATCTACAAGGCTCTTGGGATCGACTGGACCAAGGAATACATGACTCCCGTCGGCCGCCCCATCAAGATCGCCAATGCCCTCGACGACGTGACCGGAGAACCCCTGGTCGAGCTGGTCTAGCCAACCTCTTTCCGCTTGGCGTCGTGCTCAAGCCCGCCCCTGCGGGTCTGTCGATCCTTGGTCGAACCTGGGAGGGCGCCTTCCCGCAATTTGCATTCTAGATCGGCCCACGACACAATCTCAGACAATCGAGAATCTAGGTATGTTCTCTGCGGGAGGTCTGAAATGAGATTCCGTACACTTCTCTTAACCCCGGCTTTGCTCCTGGGTGTGAGCCTAACTGTCCTTCGTGGGCAGGTAATATCCTACGAGTCGCCTGCGGGACTCATCAACGCCATCGATCCGGTAAGCGGGCAGGCGACCGTGCCATCTGAGTACGGCAGTTGTAACTCGAATCCCCGAAACGTGCTCTTCAGCACGGGTTTCACCAGTGGCTTCGCCTATTGTCCGTCAGACAACGCGTCGGGTCAGGACCTGTACGGATTGGAGTGGGAGGGGGGCAGTGATCCCGATATCTTTCTGTACAAGATGAGCGAAACCTTCGGCTGTGCCGTGGGTGAGCGGATCGGATCCCAGCCCGTGGGCATTGGCGATCTGGAGAGTCTGGCCTACTGTACCGCGGACGGATTCTTCTACAGCGCCGACTTCAATTTTGGGACCCACATAGGTCGTCTGGTTCGCATCAACCGTCAAACTGGAGTGGGAACACCGGTGGGAGCTCCACTACCTCGCGATGTCAGAATCGTTGGGCTGACCTATGATCCGACTTCCGGCATGCTCTTCGGGGTCACGTCCGCTTTTGGGGCATTGGATGCCCAACTCTGGAAAATCGATCCAGCCACCGCGAACGCTACCTTGGTGGGGCTAACCGGCACGGCTCCCAACACCATCGAGAGCCTGACTCTGGTAGACACCTCACAGACTCTGCTCGCGGTCGCGGACCTGCCCCTGACTACTTTGGGAGCCTCGACACAACTGATTGGCGGAGGCACCACCTTGCACGGCTTGGACCCAAACACGGGTACTGCCACCGCCATCGGCGGCACCTATGGGGGAAAACAGTTCGCCATGGCGGCCCCTCAGCCTGATAGCCAGGGAACAGAGGAGTATTTCCCACAGGCCGTTCGCGGCGATCCGGAAAACACGACCCGCATTCTGATCTGGAACACCAGCGCCTCGTCGACTAGCGCCACCGTCGAGTTCTTCAACTCTTCCGGGACCATACTGGAGACCAAGACCCGAACCGTCGGAGTGGACGCAACCCTAGAAGTCATTCTGGGAGGGCCGGGCGTGTCGCTGACCGTGGGCTGGGTGCGAGTGACATCGAGCAGCACCGTTCAGGTGACTGCTTTTCTCGGCCTCGCTGGCGTCCCCCAGGTAGGGGTCCTGCCGGTCACGGGAGCCAATCAGTGGAGCGGAGTGGGCGAGGTCAACGATATCGCCAGAACAGGCGTGGCAGCAGCCAATCCTGGTTCCGGAACCGCCAACTGTACCTTGACGGCGTACAACCTCAGTGGCGTGATGGCGGGAGAGAAGGACATCGCATTGGGGCCCGGTGACCAGACGGCCATGTTCCTGGAGGAGCTGATCCCGAGCCTGCCGACACCCTATGAAGGATGCTTCAGCTTGACCTGCGAGGTGGGCAACGTAGTCTCCGTAGCCTTGAGACAGCGGCTGAGCGACGCCGCATTTACCACGGTCGCCATGGATAAGACCCAGGGATCCACCGAGGTGTACTTCCCCCAGGCCGTTCAAGGCGATGCTCAGAACACCACCAAGATTCTGGTCTGGAACTCGGGAAACAGCACCGCCAGCGTGACGGTCCAATTCTTCAATCAAGGCGGCGTCAACCAGGAAACCCAGAACCGGACGGTAGCGCCAAAGGCCACCAAACAGGTGGTGTTGGAGGGAGTCAGCCTCACGGTCGGCTCTGTCAAAGTGACCTCGAATGTCGCCGTCCTGGCCACCGCTTTCTTCAGCATTCTGGGTGGCCCCGAAGTCGGGGTGCTCCCGGTGACGGGAGCGGGCTGGTGGGCCGGAGTCGGAGAAGTCTCGGCCGTAGCGAAAACCGGACTCGCCGCAGCCAATGCCGGCCTGGGAACGGCCAGCTGCACATTGACGGCTTACAACAGCAGCGGAACCATGGCTGGGGAGGCACCCATCACACTAGGAGCCGGAAAGCAGGTGGCCATGTTCCTAGACGAGTTGATTGAGACCCTGCCGTCCTCCTACCAGGGCTGCTTCAGTCTGCACTGCGAAGGAGGAAGCGTGGTCTCGGTCGCGCTGAGACAGCGAACAAGCGACGCCGCTCTGGCCACCGTCGCCATGTCGCCCATTCCCGCTAACGGCAACTAGTGGACTGTAACACCTGAATCGCTGGTGCCTGAGAAGCCTGCCGCAGAGGGCCGGACGGAAGCTATCCTCGACTGCACACCGTTCTTCCGACGTGGGATCGTCCGGCATCGATTTGTCTGCCTTTTTTGTTCCAACTGTCGAGGAACCAATCGCTGTCTCATGCGGGAATCGTTGTAGTTGTCCTGATTCTTCACCCTTCCTTGGCTGGATCCGGGCGCCTAGGTACCAGGCATGAAGGGATGGGGACTGCCACTCAACATCGTGCCCACGCAAGCCCTTAGCCGCTTCCGGAACATTCGGGTGCTGTCTTCGAAGCAGCCCTGGAGAGGGTCTTTCATCTCATCGTCGTTTGAGCTGTTCGGTTTTTCAAGTCGCATCGTTTGCTCTAGGTGAAGGCGCTTTCGTGGAGGGAGACGGAAGGCTGGTGGTTCAGCCGCAAAGGTCAAGCTGCTACTCGAGACCGGAGCCTTTCCGGACTTCGATGAATCGGCTTGTTCGAGAGCAAACAGGAGCGAGAGGAACGAAGGAGAAAGAAAATGAAAGACCGAAACAGGAGTGGCAAAAGTGGCTTGATAGAGAAAATCACGAAGGACTCGATCAAGGTGGAGTTGTGGATCTCGGTGTCGAAGTGGGCCCTACCCGCTTTGGGCGTGGGATTCCTCGCACTATTCACCTGGGTTTGGCAGACTCACGCCGATATCGTCTCAATTAGAGAGCAGCACGTCCACGCCGAGAAGAAGCTCGACTCAATCGAACAACGAATCGCCGGTCGATACACCATTGACCATGCCCGAGAAGATCAGAGGCATAGTTCGAAACGAATGGATGCGCAAGTCAAAGACGCGGCTCTGGTGGCCTGACTCCCCTCTGGCCCGATCATCAGCACGCCCAGGAGCTGCGGGAGATTTCCAAGATCCTCGATGAAAATTCTAAGCTGACGAGAGAAGTCGTCAGGATGAGAACGGACGATTTCGTGCGAGAGCTCAGCCTGCCAGCCAGTGCTAAGGCCTCACGCGAGCAACTCAGAATCGACGCCACTCCGGTGGAGAATCGACAATCAGCTGCTCTATGATTGCGTACGGGTGCTGGCCCGTTGGCTGGGACGACTTTCTTGTTTTGTCGACTTCCCTTACCGGGATCATGGCTTGCGGGCCCGCCGCCGCTGTCTGGCCATCAGCAATGCCCGCCGTCAGACCCTGCGCATCGGCCCTTAGCGATCTGCTCAAAGTGACCCGCAAGATGGCAGGCTACGCCCGGGCAGCCCTGGCGGCGTGCCAAGACTCCAGCCATCCCCGTGTTGTGCGAGTGAGGAGCTTGCTCGAACACTACCTGGAACTGACCGATCGAGTGATCTCAGACCGAGCGTCGTGTGGTGCGGGGGGAATCGGTCCCGGCTGGAGTGGTTTCCATTTTTGAGGAGCACACCGATCTGCTTCGACGGGAAACGGTCCCGGGGGCCAACTCCGCCAGGTCGTCCGAGGACCGTCCTGTAAACCCCCAGAAAACCCCAAAAGACCTACGGAGGCCCGCCGTAGTTACTTTTCGAAAGAACCTGCAACCCTATTCGCAACGCTGACCGGGCTGAAACTATCGGACTGTCGCGCAACGCTCTCCCGCTTTCTAGCCCTAGTCCAATTTCCACTGTTTCCTCCCAGGAAATCTTCCCGCCCAGAATCGGTCTTAGATCCTACAAATCGAGTCATTCCCCTTTCTTGTTCGGTCTTGGTGTCGGCGTCGTTACCCCAAGTGAAGAACACGAAAGGAGTCATCTATGGCTACGGAACTTTGTGGTAACAGCGATACGGCTTCCCAGGAATTTGTCGAACTGGTGGAACATGCCATCGAGGCAGTGTGCCGCCGCCATAGAATCCCACACGCCGAGCGGCTGGAGCTAGGTTCCTGGGTCTGGCTAAAGATTCTTGATAAGGAGAAGCAAGTTCTCAGGCACTTCGAAGGAAGAAGCAGCCTGACAACCTACCTTACGATCGCGATCAGGAGACTGCTCCTGGATTGGCGCAGAGCGCAGTGGGGCAAGTGGCGGCCCTCGTCAGCTGCCAACAGATCTGGTCCGCTTGCGGTGCGAATTGAGGAACTGCTTCATCGGGATCGATATGAACCGAGAGAGGTCTTGGAAATCCTGCGCACAGAGCAGCCCGGCTCACTCACAGAGACGGACTTGTCTGACTTGATGTCTCGCCTCCCGTGCCGACTACCCCGCCAATTCCTGGGCGAGCAAGTCCTCGACCAGCTTTCGGCAGCCTCGGAATCTCCAGAGGACCTTCTGTTCGAGCAGGAATCCCTGAGTCTCCTACAAGGGCTGGAAAAGGGACTATCAACGGCTTTCAGCTCTCTGGGACTCGAGGAGCAGCGCATCCTGAGGATGAGATTCAAAGATGGCCTCTCCGTAGCCAGAATTGCGGAAGATCTCGACCTTGATAAGAAGTGGCTGTACCGCCACATAGCGAAGATTCTCGGTAGTCTCAGAACGCGTCTCGCCTCCTCGGCCATCAAAGGTAGTGAGATCTGCCGACTTTTGGGAAGAGGCATCTACGATATCCACCTGGATATGGGCGTCTAAGAATCCCCGCGGGGCACTCCAACCACGAAAACGCCTCGGTCGGAGCAACAGTCGCGACCTCCACATCCGAAAAAGTCTGGAAAAACTGCTAAGATATGAGTGATTCGGTCGTCTTAAAGCCATCGTCGCAGGTGTCCTCCGATCCGGATCATGCCACACGCAGCAGTAGACCGCTCTTAGAGGAACCCGGGCTACCCAGCCTCGGATCCGCCCGAAAGGACAGGGTTTGGTGGATTTGCCCGACAAAGGGGAAGGTCCGAAGGGATTCGAAGACCGCAGCTCCTTCCTGCTGCTCCAGTCCGCCCAGAAGGGCGACGACGCCGCACTAGAACGACTCTTCCACCACTATCTTCCTCGTCTCAAGAGATGGACTCAGGGTAGGCTGCCGCCCCGGGCCAGGGACCTGGTCGACACCGAAGATCTGGTCCAGGAGACCTTCATTCGCACGGTCAGGAACCTGAAGGGTTTCGAGTACCGGCACGAGGGCGCCTTTCAGGGCTATCTCCGCAGCGCCCTCAAGAATCGGATCCGTGACGAAGTGCGACGCGCCCAGAGAACCCCCGATGCCACAACAGCCGATCCTAATCGGCCCAGTCCCGACGTCTCTCCTCTGGAGTTGGCGCTGGGAAAAGAGGCCTTGGAGCGCTACGAGCGGGCCTTGGGGAACCTGAAACCCGAGGAGCGGGAGGCCATTGTCTCTAGAATCGAGCTGGGTATGAGCTATGCGGAAGTGGCGGAGGTTCTGGGAAAGGCGTCTCCGGACGCCGCCAGAATGGCTGTCAGCCGTGCGATTCTACGGCTGGCTCAACGGATGCGGCAGGAGAAATGAGCCAGCAAGCGCAGCGGCAGTTGTTGGAGTTGGCCCAGAGCATCTCGGACGGATCCGGAGTCGACTGGCTGGAGGTGTCGGCCGCTTCCGGGAATAAGACTGGGGATCTGGTGTTGGAGCTGGAGCTGCTCGGCCGGATGGCTGAATTCCACCGGCAGCTGGATCTGGACGAGCCTTCTACTCCTTCCTCGCAGCGTACCTGGGGTCACCTGGAGATTATCGAAGAGCTCGGCAGAGGAGACTTCGGAGAGGTCTATCGGGCCTGGGACCCCGTCCTCCAGCGAGAAGTCGCCCTGAAGCTCCTGGTACCACTTCGGGCGATCGATCCGAGGCAAAAGGAGTCCGTGATTCGGGAAAGCCGACTCCTGGCCAAAATCCGTCACTCGCACGTCGTCACGGTCCATGGTCTCGAGGAGCATGACGGCCGCATCGGCTTTTGGATGGATTTTATCCTGGGCCACACACTCTCAGAACTGGTCAAGAGCCAGGGGCCACTGGGGGCTCGCGAGGCCGCGGGAATCGGTGCTGAACTTTGCAGCGCCCTGGCCGCGGTCCATGGCACGGGTGTCGTTCACCGCGACATCAAGGCCCAGAACGTCATGCGAGAGACGGGTGGCCGGATCGTCCTCATGGACTTCGGCTTGGGGATCGATAGAGCCGACGGCCAAGCTGACAAAATAGGGACCCATCTCGCAGGAACCCCCTACTACATGACGCCGGAGCTGCTGGAGGGCGGCACCCCAACTCCCCAAAGCGATCTCTACGCCCTCGGGATCCTCCTCTATCACCTGGTCACGGGCACGTTTCCAGTCAAAGGCGAGACGGTAAATGATTTGAAGGAAGCCTGGAAGAGTGGTGACGTCCGCTTCCTGAGAGACGATCGGCCTGAGCTGCCAAGTAACTTCATCGAAGTGGTGGAGCGAGCCCTCAATCGTGATCCGGAGAGGCGCTATAAGAGCGCCGGAGAAATGGAACGCGCGCTTACGACCTCGGTCAGCAGAGTATCGCCCTCAGGAAGCCAAGAGGGGGATGGATCCCTGGACAAAGATTCATCGCCGGCCGAGACCCAACAGGATAGGAGTCCCCGGTGGGGCTCACGGGGAGGCAAGATCGCTGTCGCTGTGGTAGTGGCGGCCACTATAGCACTGGCCCTTTCCTATGGTCCCCTGGATGAATGGTGGAAAACCCAGCTTTTTTCATCCCACGAAGGAGGAGCCCCGCTCAGTGAGTCAGCGAAGAAGCGGCTCCTGATCGTTTTGCCTTTCGCCGTGGTGGGGAAGGACGATCGAACCGAGGCAATCTGCCAGGGCCTGTGGCACACGCTCAACTCAAAGGTCTCCCAACTGGGACTCTACCAGGAGTCCATTCAGGTTGTGTCCCCGTCGGATGTGAAGGACAAGGACTTGACAGCGGAGTCCGCGCAGCGTCGTTTCAACGTGGATCTGGCCATCAGGGGAAGCTGTCAGCAGACGAAGGAGAATCTGCGGATCAGTCTTAGTCTGGTCAATGCCCGCACTCTTGGCCAGAGGGGCTCCACGACTATCGACTCTAAGCTAGAGAGAGAGATGTCCGTCCAGGACGAAGCCGTGGTCCGCATAGCGCAAATGCTTCGCCTGACCCTGCCCCAGCCAGTTCTAGTCGACCTCAGAGCCGGCAGTACGGAGCAGAGTTCAGCAGCGCGGCACTACCTGCAGGCGCAAGGGTACTTGCGCCGCATGGATCTGGCTGGGCACGTGGAGGCGGCGGTGGAGCTCTTGGAGGAGGCTGTCCGGCAGGATTCCGAGTACGCCTTGGCGCACGCCGCACTCGCTGAGGCCTACTTGCACAAGTCTCGGGACGGTGGAAGCGGTGAGCTCGTTGCGAGAGCCGAGAACTCCTGCCGACGAGCGCTTGCCCTGGAGAATGGGCTGCCTGAGATTCACGTTTCCTGTGGAAAGATCTACAACGCAACCGGCCGCTCCCGGGAGGCCATTCAAAGCTTCGTAAGGGCGCTGGAGCTGGATGACAGAAATGCCCCGGCTTATGAAGGTCTGGCTCGCACATACGAGGAACTGGAACGGTTTGAAAAAGCGGAGTCGACCTACGAGAGTGCTATCGAGCTGCGTCCGACTTACTGGGGCACCTTCGCTCGGTTGGGTGCCTTTTATTTCAGGCAGAAGCGGTGGGAGGAAGCTGAGGAACAGTTCAAGCGAGTCATGGAGCTGACGCCGGGCAACTACCAGGCATTCAACAACTTGGGGGCTGCCTTCGCTCGTTCGGGCATGAGGGAGAAAGCCAGAACCTATTATGAGCGGTCCAACCGGGTCGAACCCAACTACGCCGCCACTTCGAATCTGGGGCAAATTCATATGAACGAGGGTGAGGATGCCAAGGCAGTGGAAAGGTTCCGACAGGCTCTAACTTTCAAGTCGCAGTATAGTGTGCTCGAGAACCTTGGGCGGGTGCAGTCCAGGCTTGGACAGAAGTCCCAAGCACGCGAAGCTTTTGAGCAAGCAGCAGAAACCGCTCAGAGGGATTTGGAGGTCCGCCCGAATAACGAGCAAATCGTAGCAGACCTTGGATATTTTCGGGCGATGCTTGGGGAGCGAGAAGAAGCTCTACCCCTTCTAGGGAGAGCTCTGGAATTGGGCGGGGACAGGAAGCCGGTCCTTATCAAGATTGCCGCGGCCTATGAGGGGCTTGGCATGATCGACGAGGCGATTCAAAGGGTTGAGAAGGCCCTCGAACTTGGATATCCTGCCAACTTCGTACTCGAGGATGAGCGACTCAAGAATGTGGCTGCTGATCCGCGCATGCGCGCCCGGCTTCGATAGTCGAAATCGGCAATGCAGACTGAAACAAAACAGATACGACGAATCGTATCGAAGGAGGAAATCAATGCGAGCGGGTCTTCGAACCAGTCTTCTTAAGGTTATCCTACTATCCCTAGCTGGACTTTTCCTCCAGTGGACACAAGGTCTAGGGTCATCCGCGCTCTGTCCTAACGACACAGAAGGCTGGGGCAAAGTAATTGCGATCCCCCAGCCAACCGCTCGAAGCGGAGACGCTGCGGTGAGCGTTCTAATCGACCCCAAGCCCCGCATTCTTGGTCCAGACCGGGCCCCTAACGGCTTGTGGTTCGTAAATTATAGCGAGTGCCAATGCGTGGTAGTGTTCACAAACGATACGCCCATCAAGGAGGGGCGCAAAGCGAAGCGTTGGTTCGTTCTGGATCATGATAAGCCAAAGTGTTTTAAACTGCGTGAGGGGTATGGTCGAAAATCAAAGTTTTTAAGTCGTTTTGAGTACATAACTTATAAGTCCATAGACGAGAATAATTCGTCCTGTGTCAAAGAATGTAGCCCCAATAGAAGCGTGGGGCCAACGGCACTCCATGATGGCACCATCATAATTTTCGACCCGGCAATGCAGTGAAGTGCGCATTCGCGTCTAGCCGGGTGATTCTTAGGAACGGCACGCACAGGTAGCCGCTGGGGTTAGGCAAAGCCACAACTGCTGACCATGAGCCAGAAGTCCTTGTACATGGTTAGAGCTGCTCGCCACATTACACGGCCCGGCGTCCCAGATGGAGAAACACGATGTTCTCGCTAACATCCGTAGCTACCGTTGAATAGGAGATCTCAGACGGGACAATCCCTGAGGTCAGCTGCTTCATCTGGCTTGGACTCCTGTAGATCAAGTTCCAGCGCATGAAGGCTTCCATGTACCCGGCATCACTGATGTGGGGTAGGAAGTTGGCCACCAGAATACGCCCACCGGGCCTTAGCATCTTGAACAGAGCAGCCGTGAGCCTTACTGCGAGACAATCTGGGAGGTAGTCATAGAGTCCGGCCGCATAGATAAGGTCAAACGTTCCCGGACAAAGCCTTCCGCGCGCCACGTCCCGCACGGAGGCGTTTACTGGTGAAATTGAGTTCCTGCCAACCTCGTGACGAACGAGCGCGAGACTTTCGGGATCCTGGTCCAAAGCCACGAACCGTCCAATACGACCCTCCTGAACCGCTACCGAGAGCTCGGCCTCGCGTAAGTGTCCACAGGCCAAACAGAGTATATCCGGGTCGGGGACTGCCTCAGCAACGACGTCGATAGTATGGGCCATCAGTTTGCGTCGCACACGGACGGCGTGGGCTGCTGGTTGACTGCGTGTGAAGCGAAGAATCTCCCGTCCCAGCGGGGAGGTGTCGCGCCATGTTTCGCTATAGCGTCCGGTTCCATAGATGAAATCTATCAGTGGAGCATCGCCAGGATAGCCTCGGGGTCGATTCCATGCGCGCCTGGTCAAGGGGTCCTCGAGAAGCACTTCGAGCAGTGGGTGATCGGCACAGAGTTCCCGTGAGTACCGCTTCCATTCCTTTGGGGCCATGTGCCTGCGAACGAGCGAAAGTCCATCAAAAAGCTCCTTCATGGTCGAGGATACTCGGGTGCCTCGTAGCAATTGTTCGTGAATGCCTGTAAGAAAGGGGATACCCGACTCGGCATCTACCTGGTGACTTGGCTGGAAAGTAAGGTCGGTCATAAAGATTCTCCCAGGGTTGCGAAGCACCAATCTTGCTTCTAGTGACTTTGGTTCCGATCACACTGCCGGGACCGTCGGTCGCTGCTGCCGAAGCCCGGCACTAACCTCTTTGGACGGACACAGATTGGAATTTCCCGGGAAAAAGGATCTCTGGATTCAAATACCTGGAATTACAAGGAATTACTCGGAATACAAAGACCGGAGGTTTGAACTGGGATAAGAGAGATAGGCGTTTGTTTTTTTGCCGTTGGGAATTGGTTACCGTTCTTTTGCGACCGGGGATGGAATACCCCGAGGAGAACGTCGAGCGAGTTCTCGCTGGAGGTAGGGGAGAATCGGCGGGGCGCCATACTTCTCGATACTGAGCACCCAGCCTTAGAATTGACCAAGCGCACTGGACTGGCTCGCGATGAGTGACTTCACATCCGCAGGGCGCGTTAGAGGTCTTCTAACAGCCGCGCAGCCTTCTTTGATAGATGGCGTCGCTGAATAGGAGCAAGCAGTGACTACATTTCAGCGGAGAAGTCGATCGGTCAGTTTCGAGATCACTACCAGGTACCGGGATCTCCGGAGATCTTCTTCGCTTCCAACGTCGGCGAGCAGGGCAATCAGATCAGCGCCTACAGCTCTGCGGCGACACGTTTTCCCTCAGATCCTCAACCGGCAGACGACGCCGACGTCGTCGCAGTACCATATAGCGCCGTCCCAAAGGGTCATCCCGTGGGGCAACGGGTCGTTGTCGGCGAGCTGGATTTTCTCCACGATCTCGCCGGAGTCAGGATCGTGCTTGAAAAAGGCGTTCTGGTTAGAGTCCGTGCACCACAGATAGTTGCCTTCCCAACCGATGCCATGCGGCCGGTTGCCCGAGGTCGGAAACTGTTGCTCGACGATCCAAGTCCGGGGGTCGATGCGGTAGATCATTCGTGACGGCGGCACCGCGGCCCAGAGCTTGCCGTCTCGCCACTCGAGGCCGTGAGCGCCGGTTCCGGGACGGGGCTGGGTGTTGTTGCGCACGGCTGCGGGCGGCCGACCCGGCGGCGGCTCCGGGGCAGGAGCGAGCGGACTGCGTCGACCGGGGGGGTCCAAAGGCATTCTGTAGATCACCCCCGCACCCGGTGTGTAATACTTCGCAATCGTCTTGCCGGTGGACGCCTCGGAGCGGATGATCTCCCGACTGTACGTCGACGCCAGCCAGATCGCTTCTCCGTCGAAGGTGATACCGCTGGGGCGGTGGGCCTCGGTGTTGAAATCGCGCAGGACCTTGCCGTCGCTGTAGCTGACGAGGGAGGCGCGGCTGTTATCCTGATCGATGATCCACAATCCCTCTTCCGTTGCCTGCAGACCGTTGGGTTTGGGACCGGGGGTCTTGAAGATAGTCTCCACCTTGCCGACGTCGCGCACAGGGACCCTGCCGATAGCCGGGGCGGCGGCCAGGAATGCGAGGAACTGCCTGCGTTCAATCATGCGATTCACCTGATGGTGGCAGCGCCAACATACACTAGGCGGGCACGGTCTGGAAGTGATACTTCGCGGCGGTGATGATGGCTAGACCCATAGGCTCGCTCCGGCGACTTGCCGAAATGGCGCGCGAACTCGGCGACCCGGTCGATGTAGATCTCGTCGGTCCGGGCCGAGTAGTTGTGGATCCGCAGATCCTCAATCATCCGTTGGCGTAAGATAGTTATGATAGCCTCCTTTCAGACAACGCCGAAGACCAGCGGAATCTTGAGTGGATAAGGCGATCTGATCGGAAAGGTTCTACCGCTGAAAGCGGTTTTGTTCAACAAGTGGCTGCACCAGCCGGCGGCCACATGAATTTCTTGAGTCGAAAAAGGAGTGGCCGCAGGTGGGGCTCACCGACCGAGGCGCAGTACGGAGTCCAACTTGGCAATCAACCCCTGAGCTTGATAAGGCTTTTGAAGAAAACCGGCGAAGCCATGTTCGGAAAACCGTGCGTTCAGCTCCTGCTCGTTGTATCCGCTGGAAAGAACGACGGGAGTCTTGGGGCTCAGTTGGTTGATCATGCGGAATACATCCTCCCCGTCCATTCCTGGCATTGTAAGGTCGAGCAGCACGACAGAGATCTCGTTTTGATGCTTGCTGAAAAGATCCAGAGCTTCATGCCCGTCTTTGGCGCTCAAGACAGCAAAGCCACACTGCTCCAGTATCCTTTGGCTCACAAACCTCACACCTTCCTCGTCGTCCACCACGAGGACTGTCCCGGTCACTCTTGGTTCTGAGCCCTGCAACACGTCGGCCTGGTGCACCTCCAATTCATGTTTGGAAGGGAAAAGGACAGTAAATGTGGTGCCCGAACCAGGTTCGCTTTGGATGTCAATCGCCCCCTTGTGTCCGCGGACGATCCCAAAAACGGAAGCCAGACCCAGGCCACGCCCGGCAAACTTCGTAGTGAAGAAAGGGTCAAAGAGCCTTCGTCTCGTCTCTCCGTCAATCCCGCCACCGGTATCTGAGACCTCGATGAAGGTATAGACGCCGGCCGGCAAGCCATCGTCTACGTAGGTTCTCGAGAGGTAGTTGCCGTCAACCTCCATCGCCCTGGTCCTTATCCTAATAACTCCGCTGTTGTCCCCAATGGCTTCTGAGGCGTTAGTGATCAGGTTCATCACGACCTGCCTGAGTTGACTGGAGTCGCCCTCGACCAGAGACAAATCCTCCCCTAGCTCGTACTTGAGAAGGACGTGTTTGGAGACGACCGTCGCCAACAGCCGTCCTGTTTCCCTGACCAGATCAGAGAGATCAATTGGTTCAATGATGAACTTTCCCCTTCCGGAATAGGCCAACATCTGACTGGTCAGCTCTGCAGCTCGGAGGCTTGCCGTCTCGATCTGCTGCAGCTCGTAGTGGAAGGGTGATTCCGGCGGCAGCTTCTCCAGAGCCAGACTCGCATGACCGAGGATCGCCGTTAGAAGGTTGTTGAAGTCGTGGGCGACACCTCCTGCCAGGACGCCGAGGCTCTCCAGTTTCTGAGCACGCAGGATCTGCGCCTGAAGTTCGCGTCGTTCCGTCTCAGCCTGCTTTTGCTTGGTGACATCGACGTCCGTGCCCGTCATTCGCTGTGGCTTACCATCGTCATCCCAGGCAACGACTTGACCTCGACCCAGCACCCAGATCCAATCCCCAGAACGAGTTCGCATTCGGTGTTCTGAACGGTATGTAGCCTTCCGTCCTTCAAGATGATCATTCACCAGTTGCATCACTCCCGGCTTGTCCTCGGGATGAAGTCTTTCTTCCCAAGTCCTTACGTGAGGATCGAGCCCTCCCGGCTGGTAGCCGAGCATCGCAGACCAACGAGGGCTGAAGTAGAAATGACCGGTTCCAAGGTTCCAGTCCCAAACCCCACCCTCAATAGCATCCAAGGCATGCTGCAGCCGAACCTCACTCTGGCGGAGTGCTCCCTCTGCCTCCTGGCGCTGCTGAACCAGTTCGGACTCGCGCTGCTGCTGTCGATAACTGTTGTAGAGAACACTGGTCGCGCCGCAAAGTATCTCAATCTTGTCCTGCTCGGAACCCGAGTACCCGCCCGGCCGATTGGCTATGCCAATCATCCCGACCACATCGCCACCCTTGAAGATGGGCACGCCCAGAAAGTGGTTTAAGGGTGGGTGCCCCGGGGGCAGGCCACCTGAACGCCGATCGCTCGCCGGAGCATTGGCGATAATCGGTCGCCTGCCTGTGAGGACCTTGCCGAAGAGATTCTCGAGGCTCGTGAACTCAAGATAGCCACGCTCCTGATACATCTGGAGAGCCTCTTCATACAGTTCCCTCCCCAGATAGGCATTCCACTTTATTCCCTGATGGGCCAAGACACGCAGGCTCGGGCCCTCTACGAGGACCCCGATGAACCCGTATTCGCTGTCGGTTTGGGCCAAAGCGCTACGCAGAAGCCCGGCACTCGCTTCGCGCCAGTTCCCGGTTTCCAGGAACGCCGTCATCGCATGCGTAACTGCCGTGAGTTGGTCGGTCTTGATCCGCAGAGCCTCCCGCGAATGGCGGTGTTTCGTGTCGGCTCGTTCAAGATCCGCGACTCTCGACCGCAGCATCTCCAGTTCCTGGGTACGAGGGGTCTTGGCCTCGACTGACTTTTTCACGGAGCGGCCTTCTGGCTCCCCCAAGAAAAAGCCCCTGGAACCCGGGAGCGGCTTCGGGAGGGAATCTTGATATTGACATGACGCTTTGGGGTTGTGTCCTTGGCGCGACAGTCCCCGAACAAACCGTCTCTGCCCAGCTTCGCCGTGATCTGGAAATGATTGATGTCTTGGCCTATCACTCGGACCTCCAGGCTGTAGGGGATCCTATGTGGCAATATTAGATCTTTGGGTCTGGAAGGGCAATCTCAGACGATGCGTGGGTACTGATCCGAAAGATAGATGCGGCTGTCAACGTCATCGATCTAAGGCCAACTGGTCATCAGGCGTGAGCGTCGATGAGCGAACGGGTAGCCGAATCGTGAAAACAGAGCCTTCGCCGGGCGTGCTTTGCACCTCGATCTCGCCACCATGGTCTTTGATGATGCGGTAACTCGTCGATAGCCCGAGCCCCGTTCCGACTCCGACTCCTTTCGTCGTGAACCCCGGATCGAAAATGCGAGTCAGATTATCCGGTGGAATTCCTGCCCCGGTGTCCGCGATGCTGATGAAGACAGTGTCTCCATCGTGCCGGGTGGACACGGTAATGCGTCCGCGACCTTCGATTGCCTGGGAAGCGTTGAGCAAAAGGTTCATGAGCACTTGGTTGACTTGACTCAGATAACAGTGAACGGACGGTAGTTCTCCCAAATGACGGACGACGGTAATTCGCTCGTCGAGCTCGTGCTGGAGTAGCGCCAGAGTCGTGTCGAGGGAGGAGTTCAGGTCTGCCACTTGTCTTTCTGACTCGTCCAGGCGCGCGAAGTCTTTCAGGCTCTTGACGATGGTGGATATCCGGCTGCTTGCGGAAGTGGTGACGTCTTGATTGTTTCTTAGGACCTCGAGAGCTCTCTGAAATCTCGCGTCTGCCTGAAGCTCCGGCAACGATTGACTCGCGCGCAAAAGCTCCCCCATACGCTCAAGCGATCTCCGGGTAGTATCAGCGGAGCTCACGACGGCTCCCAACGGCGTATTGATCTCATGGGCCACGCCCGCCACCAGGTTCCCAAGAGAGGCCATTTTCTCTTGCAGGACCAGCCGCTGCTGTGCCTCTTGCAGTTGTCGCAGCGCAATTTCGAGTGCCTCGTTCTTGTCGTTCAAGTCCGACGTCCGCTCGCGCACCCGCTCTTCGAGCGTGCGATTCACTTCCTCGAGTTTTCGATTCGAGACTTGAAGCGCCTGAGACGCCGATTCCAGCTCCTGCGAATAAGCCTTCACTCGCTTGTGGTTTTCTGTGAAGCGTTGCTCAAGTATGTAGCCGAGAGTCAAGACAAGGATCAATGCGCCCCAACCAAATAGATGATGCCAATCCGGCACCAGCCCGGACGAGATCAAGAAATCGTGTAAACCGAGAACGCCTAGCGCACTGAAGCCGAAGTTGAGAGTCTTCGCTTCCACGTTGCCCCTGCGGGCCGAGCGAGCCCCCAGGATGAGCAGGAGAATCAAATCCAAGGGGAGAAGGAGGAAAACAATGAAGCGACTATAGAAAAGATCGAAAATACCCGATAGGTCCGCGGCAAGCGCAGATACGGCTAGCACTGCGTGGAACTGCCAGATGCGCCGGAAGACGACTCGGTACCGAAAACTGACCTGCTCATAAAACGCAAACAGACCCACCGGTAGAAGAAGAAATGCCACGTACCCCAAATAGTAGCGAAGCCACAAAGTGTCGAAAAAGAGCTGGCTCACCGAGTTGATGCAAACGAAGAACAGACCCGTACAGGTGACGAAAACGGAGAAACACAAGTAGAGCCACAAGTTTTGATCGCGCCGCTTTACCGAGAGAAACAGGGCGAACAGACCGATGAGGACAAACAGTCCACCAAAGACAAAAGTGTCGCCGTGATGCCACACCATGGCTTTGATGAGCTCTTGATGCTCGCCGACGCGAAGTGTCCGATTGCTTAAACCGATTGTGTAGCGTGACTCGGAAAAGAACCGGAGGAAAAGATACTTTCCTTGAAAATCCCTGGGGAGGGCGGCGGTGTACCAATTCAAGTAATTGAAGCGGTTGGAAAAGCCAGGCTCCAATTTACCCACCGTAAGCAGCCGTTGGCCCTCAAAATACAGCTCAACGGCTTGGAACGGAGATGAGAAGAGAACCGCGGGCTGCTGCAATTCGTGACCGGTATCAGGAAGCCGAACACGGAGCCAGAGGAAGCTACTTTCGTTGGAAAGCGGGTCTTTTGGAGCAGGGAACAAGACGGGTTCCCAATCGGTGGAAGGCTGGAGCTCACTCTTGCTCCACAGCGGGGTACCTAGAGAATCCACAGGAGAATCTCCCCACCGGTACTCCCAACCGGAGTCGACGGATACAAAAGGGCGGTTGCTGGCGGCGTTCGCCAGCGGTAGGCTCATGAGCAAGGCGGCGAATAGAGAGGTGATGGTTCGGAGTCGTGCGCGACTGCTCATCTCGTGTCGGTACGTCATGTACAGCAGGGCTCCACCGCGACAGCCCCCGATTCCAGCAATTCCAGGGTCTGCGCTTGACCGAGCTGAGTTGGAAAATCCTCGACAATCTGGCTGCTAGCATGCCTCATGAGGAGATCCTGGCGAACTATCCTTCCCTTGGTGGAGAGGCGCTTCACGCGGTCCTTGCCTATGCAACAGCGACCGTATCATAAGGCACTGTTCCGTGTATCGGTACAAGCATCAACAGATAAAACATTTGGCAAGAATTCGCTGCGGGCGTGGTCAACGCACTCAGCGCTTAGCGACACACACTAATACCCTGTAACACAATGAACTTCGTGCTCAAGCCCTGGCAGCTCCTTCTTCTCATCCTGGCCGGTTGGATCAACAGACACCAGCAAGACGCGATCGAGTATCTGTTGACTGAGAATCAAGTGTTGAGAGAAAACCTCGGCAAGGGTCGAATCCTGCTCAATGACGACCAGCGTCGACGTTTGGCCGTTAAGGGTAGGGTCCTCAGTCGCAAAACTCTCAGCAGACTGGCCAGAATCGTCAGGCCCGATACGCTCCTGCGCTAGCACCGAGAACTCATCGCACGCAAGTGGGATCATTCGATTACTCGGCAATCAATCGGTCGACCACGAGTCCGGCAGCAGATCGTCGACCTGGCTCTTCGCTTCGCACAAGAGAACCCAACTTGGGGTTATGACCGCATCCAAGGTGCCTTGGCTGCCCTTGACAGTGGACAGTCCTCCCAAACTCCCCCCGCCCCAGATCACCAGGGTTTCGTCCAACAGACCTCGCTCGGGAGCAGGAATCGCCGACGCTGATTCGGAGACTCTTCGAGCTTGACTACATCCTCTACTGGCATCTCCCGCCATTGTTCAACCCACGGAACTACTTCGCCGAAACCGAGAACGTCTTCGGCGATATCATCTCCGCCAACATTTTGTGCATTCCTTGCGAAAGTCCACGGGAAATGAAAGGCTTCCGTAAGGTCGAGGAGCCAGAGGATTTCTGGCGCGCACCCCGCTGAGGTCCCGAAGATCGCGACTCGCGGATGCTACCCTTGGAGTTTGGAGCCACTCACTGGATGGAGGCCATGCCCCCCAGACTGGAAGACCGCTCAATTGAGGGAGGACAATGAGGTGACCATAAACAACCAACCTATCAAATACGGCATGTTTATCATGCCCTTCCATCCCCCTGACAAACCCTTGTCACTATGTTACGAAGAAGACATCGAACTGGTTATCAGGGCTGAGGAACTCGGTTTTAGTGAGTTCTGGATCGGCGAGCACCACACCATGAAGTACGAGGCGATCGTGGTGCCGGAGGTCTTCATCGGACGCGTTCTAGGCGAGACCCAGAAGATTCGACTCGGACCCGCGCCGGTCTGTCTCAACCTACACCACCCGGCCTACGTCGCGACGCGACTCGCTTTTCTCGACCACCTTTCCAAGGGAAGACTGAACCTCTGCTTCGGACCGGGCAGCGTCACCACCGATCAGGAGCTCTATGGCGTCGACCCAAAAAAGGGGGGTGCCATGTCGCTCGAGGCCATCGACGTCATCCTGAAGCTGTGGCGCTCGGACCCTCCCTATGAACACCAGGGTGAGTTTTGGCGATTCTCAATCAAGGAGCACATCGATGAGGAAACCGCGATCGGCTACATCCATAAACCGTTTCAACAGCCGCACCCGCCTATAGCCATGCCAGGTTTGAGCCGCAATTCATTCAGCCTGAAAGTCGCAGGAGAGCGCGGCTACGCTCCGTTTTCCGCCGCCCTCGCCGCCGGCAATGCCCTGGCCGATAACTGGATGACCTATGAGGCCGCCGCCCTGGCGTCTGGCCGGCAGCCAAATCGGGCAGACTGGAAGGTCGCCCGTGCCATCTTTCTTGCTGACACGACACGGGAGGCGGTGGCACGGGCACGCACCAACTCGGTGGGAAAGAACTTCGAGTACATAGCAAGGCTTCTCGACGGAGGCCTAGGAAGGGGGATCCTCAAGCGCGACCCTGACATGGCAGATGCCGACTGCAATATGGATTTCTGGTTGTCTGAGCAGATCATCGCCGGCGACGTCGACGAGGCCCTACGCCAGCTGCTGGCGTTGATGGAAGAGAGCGGATCATTCGGGACTCTGGTGCTGATGGGCTTTGACTGGGACGACAAAGAGAGCTGGTTGCGCAACCTCGATCTGTTCGCCAACGAACTTATGCCTGCGCTGAACCGAAGCGTTGGTGTGTCCGCCTGAAATCGCTTCACGAACACTCAAGAAAGCAAATTCCTATCCACTAACTATTCGACTTCAATTTTCATTCAAGCGGGTTTCTGATGGTCAGGCCCGGTACTTTGATGAAGCCCAGGTCGTGAGTCCAGAGCTCCCGGGCACCGCTTTCCTGGGAGATCAATGCAATCTGAAGATCGAAGACGCGGGGGCCATGTAGATCGAGTTGTACGGCCTTGGAGATCAGCCGTCTTTCGAATCCCGGCGCGGGTGACCAGATCTGAGCCCCGGCCTCCACCAAGGCTTCCAGGTAGTCTGCGGCGGCGGCCGATGGTGATGGGCCCCCGCTGGCTGCTGGGTGAGTCACGACAGTCCAGAACTCAGCCAGACACGGCAAGGCGAACCCCCAGCCGAATGTGGAGGAGGTGGCCTTCTCTATCGCTTGCTGGGCCGAACGGTGCGGGTCCGTGGCTGAACGATGTGCGTACACAAGCAGATTGGTGTCCAATGAGATCATCGCTGTCGGATGATCCATTCGGCGGTCTTTTCACGGTCCCGCAAATCCATTCCAGGTGGCAACCCACCGTCAAAAGTACGCCATCGGATCGGCCCGTTTCGTTGGGAGACCTCGCTTAATTCCTGTAACTCCTTGCGCAGGCCTACCTCCAGCAGAGAACGCAGTGGCCGTCGCAACTCGGCAGCCATCTTCTTGGCTGCGATGAGCAGTTCATCAGGGAGTTCCACCGTTGTTTTCATAAAACCCATATTACCATATTTCCGGTTTTATGTACTACCATGGACCGCCTTCCTTTCGGCGGGATCGAGTTTTTGCGGACCACGGATAGATCCCTGCCGTGGGAGCATCTCGAAAAGGGACGGATAGCGCCGATGCTCAGCCGCCACGCCGCTGGAGCCTGGTGCTGCCTTGCTCTACGCCAGCAAGGCCTCGACCACTTCCCCATGAATGTCGGTCAAGCGAAAGTGGCGACCCTGAAACTTGAAGGTCAGCTTGGTGTGGTCGATCCCCATGCAGTGTAGGAGAGTGGCCTGGAAGTCGTGGACGTGGACCGGGTCCTTGACGATGTTGTAGCTGAAGTCGTCGGTCTCGCCGTAGACCATGCCCGGCTTGATGCCGCCACCCGCCATCCACATGGTGAAACAGCGCGGGTGGTGGTCGCGGCCGTAGTTGTCCTCGGTGAGCTGCCCTTGACAGTAGACAGTCCTCCCGAACTCCCCTCCCCAGATCACCAGCGTTTCGTCCAACAGACCTCGCTGCTTCAGGTCCGTCACCAGGGCCGCTGAGGACTGGTCGGTGTCCTGGCACTGTCCGGCGAGGTGAGCCGGAAGCTTATCGTGCTGATCCCATCCCCGGTGGAAAAGCTGAACGAAGCGTGCACCCTTTTCGCTCAGTCTCCGAGCCAGAAGGCAGTTGGCGGCGTAGGTACCCGGTTTCCTGGAATCCTCACCGTAGAGCTCAAAGATACGCTCAGGCTCGTTCGAGACGTCGGTCAGGTCGGGAACCGATAGCTGCATCCGGTAGGCCATCTCGTATTGGGCGATGCGCGTCTCAATCTCGGGGTCTCCAAAAGCCTCTGCCCTCAACTGATTCAACTCCGCGATCCCATCCAACATGCGACGGCGGCTCCCAGCGCTGACCCCAGCGGGATTGGAAAGGTAAAGGACAGGATCGCCCACGCCCCGAAACTTGACTCCTTGGTGGTTTGACGGCAGGAATCCGCTTCCCCAAAGACGAGAAAAAATAGGCTGAGCGTTGACCTTATGCCCGCCTTTGGAAACCAGAACCACGAAGGCGGGTAGATCACGATTCTCGCTGCCCAGACCGTAGCTGGACCAGGAGCCGATACTGGGGCGTCCGGGCTGCTGGCTGCCGGTCTGGAAGAAAGTGATGGCAGGATCGTGATTGATGGCCTCAGTGTGCATCGTCTTCACGATCGCGATCTCGTCGACGATCTTCGCCGTGTGCGGCAGCAGCTCGCTTACCCAGGCTCCGGAGCTTCCATGCTGGGCAAACTTGAAGAGAGAGGAAACTACGGGCAAGCTCTTCTGACTCGAGGTCATTCCAGTGATTCGCTGGCCTCGGCGGATCGAGTCGGGCAATTCCGTCCCGCGAAGCGCTTCAAGCTTGGGTTTGTAGTCGAAGAGATCGATCTGGGAGGGAGCCCCGGATTGGAACAGGAAGATGACTCGCTTGGCCTTGGGCGCAAAGTGGGGCAGGCCCGCCAGTCCACGTCCCGAGCTGCCAACGTCGCTCGATGCCGAAAACAGCGTTGGATTCAGAAGCGAGGCCAAAGCGGTGGCTCCGATTCCGGTGCTGGTTCGGGCGAAGAACTGCCGCCGCGTCATTCCCAACTGCAGTGCGCTCTTCATATCCATGGTTCTTCACTCACGGGTGATGGTTTCATCCAGGTTCAAGATGCTACTGGTCACGGTGGTCCAAGCGGCCAGCTGTTGACGGTCCAGGCTCTCATCAAAGGAAGATTCGCCAACCTTAAGCAACAGCGAGGCCGATTCGGGATCGCTCTGGTTTTCCGCCTGCTGGGCTTCGAGAATGCGGCGGAGAATCGCTACTTCCGCCACTGTGGGCTGGCGCGCCGTGGCTAGACGAAAGGCTAGACTGATCCGCTCGTCCACGGCGGGGCTGGCCTCCTTCATGACTCGTTCGGCCAGGACCCGAGCCGCCTCGACATAAGTAGGATCGTTCATCAGGATCAAGGCTTGAAGCGGAGTATTGGTACGGTTCCGGCGTACGGTACAGGTCTCGCGGTCGGGCGCATCGAATGCAACCAGTGTAGGAGGAGGAATCGTGCGTTTCCAGAAAGTGTACATGGTGCGTCGGTAGAGATCCTGCCCTTGACTCTGCTGGTAGTACTGAGCCGTGTACTTTTGTCCGTATGCCATCTCCTTCCACAGACCACCCGGCTGGTAGGGGAAGACACTGGCGCCCCCGATCTGGCGGTTGAGAAGTCCACTCGCCGCCAACGAGTTGTCTCGCACTGCCTCGGCCGACAAGCGAAATCGGGAGGCCCTTGCCAGCAGGCGGTTTTCGGGGTCCCTATCCAGTAGCTCGGGGGTCACGCGTGAGGATTGACGATAGGTAGCCGAGGTCACAATCAGTCTCTGCAGCCCCTTGACATCCCAGTCGCTGCCGAACTCCGTCGCCAGCCAATCCAACAACTGCGGATGGCTGGGAGCATCCCCCTGAGAGCCAAAGTTCTCTGCTGACTTGACGAAGCCGTTTCCAAAGTACATCTGCCAGTAGCGGTTGACGGTTACCCGCGCAGTCAGCGGATGGTCGGGGCGAACCAACCACTTCGCCAGCCCCAGACGATTAGCGGGAACATCCGGGGGAAGCGGCGGGAGTGCCGAGGGAACACCAGGCGGAACTTTCTCGCCACGATTCCGGTAGTCGCCTCGGTCCAGAACCGCGGTCTCCCGGGGGTCTTCCATTTCCTCCATCACCATGGTCGTGGGGATGGCCTTCTCCAGTGCTGTTTCCTGCTCACGCAGGGCAACGAGTCTGGCATACATATCCCGGTAGCGAACTGGCGCTTCTTTCCGGAGGTAGTAGCTTCTTAGATCTTGCTGCTCACTTTCCGTTCGGTCTTCCGGCAGTACTTTCAAATTAGCCCGGACAGGCTGATAGATCGCAAGTTGCCGAACTTCATCAGCCTCCAACTCGCGTCCGTAGATGCGTACTTCGTCCATCTGGCCATTGAAATTGCTTTTGTTCAACCGTTGACCCAGATGGAGAGGTGCCGAGGTTCTGATTGAACCCGCGAGACTGTCGTGAACCGCCTCTACTTCCTGTAGCTCTCCATCCTTGTAGAGTCTCAGGCCAGCTGCCCTGCCGAATCCGTCGTAGGTAAGCGCAAGGTGGTGCCAGGAGCCCAACGAAACCGGCCGAAGAGTGCGCACCTTCAGAGCCTTCCCGGGCCATTCGTGGACCAGATGAGCCATCAACAGCGGCCCGCTGAACTTGGGCCCATCGAAGTCGGTGAAGTCTCCCAGGAAGAGATCGTATCCCCGCAGGCCCCCGTTGGAATCATCCATCCGGGCGATAAGAGCTCTGTCATACTCGCTGTTGTTGTTCACCCAGAGGCTGATCGAGAAAGCATCCGTCGACTCAAAGTCTCCCAGATCACCAAGATCCACATGGTTGCGTTCATTGAACTTGGCGGCCAACCCTACTTTGCCCTCCTGATATTCCAGTTTTTCTCCCCTGGCCCTGCCGTGTCGGTAGAGCCCGGTGGTGTCGGCCGTGTGGCCGTCGAGCTCGTAGTGAGCCAATAGCTCGCGAGTGGGATTTCGGGGAATCCGATCCAATCCCGACTTCTCCCACTGCTCCATCAGGCTGGTCACCTTCTCCTCCGGCATTTCCGATTCGATCCAACGGATTCTCTGTTTCAGATCCTCATGGAGCTGCTCCTGGCTGGGCGAGGGAACCTGCAGGAAGGGAGCTGCATTACCCTTTCGGCCGTCAAGGCCCTTCTCTGGAATGCTGTTGAAGAAGGCCGAAAACTGGTAGAACTCGCGCTGCCTGATGGGATCGTACTTATGATCGTGGCAGCGAGCGCAGCCCATGGTGAGACCCATCCACACCGTAGAAGTAGTGTTGACACGATCCACCATATACTCAACCTGATATTCCTCGGGGATGGCGCCACCCTCGAAGTTGATCATGTGATTTCGGTTGAAACCGGTGGCAATCTTCTGCTCTCGAGTCGCCCCGGGCAAAAGGTCTCCGGCAAGCTGCTCGATCGTGAAACGGTCGAAGGGCATGTTCTGCTGGAAGGCGTCGATGACCCAATCCCGCCACAACCACATGTCGCGATGGCTGTCGATGTGGTAACCGTGGGTATCCGCATAACGGCCCACGTCGAGCCATTCCATCGCCATGCGCTCTCCATAGTGGGGTGACGCGAGTAGTCTGTCCACCACTCTTTCGTAGGCATCGGGAGAATCATCGCTCAGGAAGGCTTCGACCTCTTCTAGACTGGGTGGTAAACCCGTCAGATCCAGTGTCACCCTTCGCAGTAGCGTCACCCGGTCAGCCTCCCTCGAGGGTGACAATCCCTCTTGCTCGAGTCGAGCCAGAATGAATCCGTCGATTGGGTTTCTGGCCCAGGAGCGGTTCTGAACGTGGGGTACTGGCGGCTTCCTCGGGGCAACGAAGGCCCAGTGGTTCTGCCACTGAGCTCCTTCTTCGATCCAACGCTTAATCAGATCGACTTGCTCTTGAGAGAGCTCGCGGTCGAACCGGGGAGGGGGCATTCGGACTGCCTCGTGTTCGGTGCTGATCCGCTGGAAGAGACGGCTCTCAGAGGATTCCCCTGGCACTACCAGATGGTAGTTCCCCCGCTTCTCGAACAGTCCCTCTTTCAGGTCGAGGCGCAGGCCTGCCTCTCGGACCTTCTCGTCAGGGCCATGGCAGGCGAAGCAGTGATTCGACAGAATGGGGCGGATCTGCCGGTTGAAGTCGACCGGTGGCAGCGACGATCCTGCCCAGATTGGAGTCAGGCTAACCGCCAGGCTGACCAGTAGGAACAATATGTAGCTCATGGAGTTCTCTAGACCAAGGCCACTGCGTTTTGTAGATACGATGCGGCTATTCTACATCAGATACTTCGTCCAGACCCACCCCGCGTTCGCTGTCCAACCGACGCGTGCCCTCAAATCCGCGTTATGTTTTCATCAGAGGCACTTTCGATCCTCTGAGCGCTGGTCTCGGACCAGGGTGCCACTGTGATAAATACCTCGCAGAGCCCGACGACGCCAGTCCTTGGAGGCGTCGAAATACTTGGTTTCGGTGTCGATCGTGCTGATCAGGACGCCCGCGCGGTGCAGTGGCAGCGCTCCACCAATCAGACCATCAGGACGCACCAGAAAGCTGGATCCACTGCTCTCGCGTCGCGTGGTGTTGTTGACGCTGATCCAGACGTGGTTACTGCCAGCATAGGCCTGCATCGTGGCCCGGACCAGTACCTTCCAGACATCTTGGCTGTCCTTTATTTTCTGGGCTGTCATCCCGCCGTTGTGGTAGGAGTGGAAGACCAGTTGAACTCCCTTCCGGCCGTACTCCCGATAGAGCTCCGGATAGCGAAAATCGTGGCAGATCTGGAGCCCGCAGCGGATCCCTTTGACCTTGAAGACAACAAACTTCGAACCTGGCGTATAGTGGCTCAGGTCATCCTCCGTACCGCTTCGATCCCCGGTACAAAACATCTTGTCGTATCGGTCCACAATAGCGCCTTGGGGATTGATCACGTAGAGACTGTTGTGGGGCTTGTGCTTGCCCAAAAGACGGTGATTCGATCCCAAAATCACCCAGACCTTGAGACGACGCGTCAAATCGAGAATCTCACGGGTACGCCTCTGAAGTAGGTCCCAGGGATAGTCTTCGAAGGAGGCCAGATCGACTCCCACATACCCTCCCAGACAAGCTTCGGAGAAGTGAACTAGCTCGGCTCCCTTCGCATGGGCGGATACTAGCTGTCTCGACACGTAGCGAAAGTTGCGTTCGATGTCCGAACTCACCGGGAACTGGCAGGTAGCCAATGTCAGCTTCATTTCTTCTCTTCCGGGATTGGTATGATCAGCATATCTCATTTTCGGTTTTCTTTCTCGACGGGTCAGGATAGGTGAGATTCTGCTGTTGTCCGGCTCTCTCCTCGGAACTTGGGACCACAGCGCTGACACTCAAGTCGTTCGCGGCTCTGTTGATTTCGCTTCATATGTTCACGGATCGCAAACCTGTAACCTAGTGAAGTTTCAGCTTAGTCCCGTCCCCAGCGGTGCTGGCCACTCTCGAGAAGAAACTTCCCGAGCCACGGAAGCCTGAAGCGCGAGCGAGGGGTTGGGGACCCGAGAGATGTGTCACCAGGAGGGCATCTGATCTGAGACAAGAAAAGAACTACGGATGACCTGAATTGCTTGCAGGAGGGACCACGTCCAGGAGAGAGAGGAGAAACAGCAGGATCTTGCCGATTCCCAACCCCTTGCTTGCGCTTCAGGCTTCCATGACCAAAAGATCACTGCATCAATGGGTTACACCCTTGTTCCTGGAGCTGTTTGCAACCCCTGAGACAGCACAGTACATTGTGGAGGCCGATGACAAACCTTCTCGTACTCTGCGTCAGCCTGATTCTGGTGATGCCCGAACTGGCTGGGCAGGCGAGGATGAGCAACCCTTACGGTCTGTCCGAGGACGAGATCGAGCCCCTGTTGGCACGGAGTTTAGCCCTGCGAGATTTCGCCGAGTTCTTCTCCGCCTTGCTACTGAATGACGAGACGGATAGGGAAACCTGCTTCGCGACCTATCCACCCATTCGGAAGCTTGCCTACCGGCAAAGAAGTTCGCCGATACCCGACTCCGAAGTGCTTGCCCAGTTGGCAGACGCCCTTTGGCCGTTGCGGTCCCCTGAGCTGGTCAAGATTGAGCTGGATCCCGAGCCCACTGTAGTCGCCCGGCCGCCTAGCCTTCTCTTCACAAAAGGACTGGAAAACCGGGCGATGCTTCTGTTGCAGAACCTCTCGCGCCGGCCACTGAAGGTCTCCCTCTCGCCCGCCGAGGCGAGTCCGACCTTCGTCGTCAGCGACGCTGTCCTCGAGCCAGGCGAGGTGCGCCCCCTTCGCCTGAGGGTCTGGGGAGATGGTCGGGAAGAGCTGTTGGTACGACTTCGGGTGGGAGAGCACCAAACCCGTCTTGCATTACCCATAAGCTGGCGGCCGGCAGCAAGGCTTCGGATCCGAGTCAGGAGCGCTCAGGGAGACTTTATCCCAGCTCGGGTCTACGTCACGGGCTCGGACCATCTGGGACGAGGGCCCTCCGGCGCCTTTCTTCGCAGCAGCTCGATCGGCGGTCATCACTACTTCCACACTCAGGGCAGCAGTTCCCTGATCCTACCCGCTGGGTTGACGAAAATCCTGGTAGTCCACGGATTCGAGCACCAGGCTGAGGAACGAACTATCGAGCTGAGCGCCGGAAAGGAGAACCTGGCGGAGTTCCGGCTGCACCCGTTGTACGACGCCCAGGCTCGGGGATGGTACTCGGGCGATATCCACATTCATCCCAACCTCATTCACAAGACCCTTGATCAAGTGGTCAATCCCGAGGACATCAGGCTCCAGGTCCAGGCAGAGAACCTGAACGTAGCCAATCTGCTGGTCTGCAACTCCCAAGGGGATATTGTCTACGACCGCAAGCACTTCACCGGCGCTCCTCACCCTCTGTCAACGCCCAGACACATCCTCTACTGGAACGAGGAGGTGCGAACCCGTCTCTACGGACACATGGCAGCCCTCAATTTAAAGCACTTCATCGAACCCCAGTTCAACGGCTTCGACAACTCGCTCCACCCCTTCGACTACCCATCCAACGCAATTCAGGCCAGGAAGGCGAGACAAAAGGGCTCGTCCCTGTTCTACGTGCACCCAAGCGGGCCTTTCCGGGAGGGGCTGGGAAGGTCGAGTGCCAAAGCGCTTCCGATCGATGCAGCCCTGGGTGTCACCGACGGGATGGAAATCCTGGGCTACGCCAACACAGAGGGATCAACCAACCTTTACTATGATCTTCTGAACTCGGGTTTTCGACTGGCTCCTGCCGCCGGGACCGACACCTTCAACAACATCCGCCGACACAAAGTAGTGGGGGGTGATCGCGTCTATGTGTACGCTCCGGGACCCCTGGATTACGAAGCCTGGGTGGCGGGACTGAAGGCGGGCCGCAGCTTCGTCACGAACGGTCCACTCTTGTTCTTCCGAGTCAACGGCCAGCTGCCCGGTAGCGAGTTGAGCTTCTCCGCACCCCGAGCGGTAGAGGTGAGCGTCGAAGCCTACTCCCAAGTCCCGATGCAACGGCTGGAAATCATCGTCAACGGCAAGCCAGCCTACTCGGCCCCCCTGGAAGACAATCAAAAGGAACTGCACTACAAAGGACGGGTCATTCTAGAAGGAACCTGCTGGGTGGCAGCTCGGATCACCGGGGGAGCCCATAAACTGGTGGTGAACAACCCAACGCTCTTCGCCCATTCCGCGCCGGTCTACTGCGATATCGAAAATAAACCGCTTGCTGACCCTGAGTCGCTCCGTTATCTGTTGAAGTGGATCCGCGACCTGCGGCATCGATTGCTCACCCAGGGACTCTTCGAACATCCCAATCAGAAGCTCCGAGTGCTAGAGGAGTTTGAGCAGGCGGAGAAGGTCTATTTGCGCAAGCTGGGTCAGAGAGATCGGCCGAAGCTGCGCTGACGTGACGACAGAGGCTGTGAGGGACTCCGCTCAACACCAGATCCCCGAAGGCAAGTCGGCTCCCGCTGGCCAGCCAGTGGACCATCGGCGACCACTGGATCTCAAGGCCGGGATTTTTCTTCTCTTTCTCGCCACTATCTGGAGCGGGAACGCGATCGCCATCAAGTTCGGTCTTCAGTACGCGCCGGCGATTCGTCAGAGCTGGATGAGGTTCGTGCTCGGATCCCTGGTGATCCTGGGATGGGCCGTCTACACCAGGGCCGAGCTGCGAATACGCCGCGAAGAATGGTGGCCGCTGCTCTCCCTATCAGTCCTCTTCTCGGTCCAGATCATCACCATGAATCTGGGAATAAAGTACACCACCGCGGGCCACGCTACGGTCTTACTCGTAACCGCATCGATCTGGATCGTCGTTCTGTCCCACTTCTTCATACCCGGCGATCGATTCGACCCAACACGCTTCCTGGGAATCCTGGTTGCTTATCTCGGCATCGCTGTCATCTCTGCCGATGGTCTAGGGGCGTCGGACGGCGAGAATCTTATCCTGGGCGACGTGTTGACGGTGATATCTGCTTTTCTTCTGGGGGCAAGACAGGTCTATAACGCCAGACTGGTATCGACCATCCACCCGGCGAAGATTCTGTTGTTCCAGGCGGCCTTCGGTACGGTCGCTTTCGCCACCATCAGCCAGGTATTCGAATCGGAGCCCTGGATCTGGGCATGGGGATTGTTGGGCTCACTCGCCTACCAGGGACTTCTCATAGCCGGGTTCGGATTCCTGGCGAGCCTGCTCATGTTCAAGTATTACCTAAATTGAGCGATTGGTGGGCCAAGGGATGTCACACCTTTGAGCTAAGATGCTGACGGGTTAGGAGTTAGCGGTAGATGCGCTACCGAAAAGCTCCTAACCCAAAAGGTGAAACAACTATGAGCCACGATAGCATCCTTCCCTGTCATTCTGAGGGGTCTGTTTCCTGGATTATAGATGACGTGCAACCCACGTCGGAGACCTTAACCGGACGCGCCGGCCTGAGCCTGTTTGTCCGCTATGTGCGGAGCCTGGGTCTGTACCCCCACCTGGATCGGCTGTTTGGCTCCTTGCGCAAAAGCCGCAAGGGACAGCCGGTGACGGAGATCTTCAAACAGTTGCTGTGCTTCTTGCTGGACGGATCGAGCCGCCATCTGGTGTCCTTCGACGCCTTGAAGGAGGATCCGGGCTATGGGGGAGCGATCGAGACGAAGCCAGAGGCCTTGCTCTCCTCTCACGCCGTCAAGCGTTTTTTCGGCGGCTTTTCCATGTGGCGCATCTGGCTCTTTCGCCGACTCCTGCAGCAACTGTTTCTGTGGCGGCTGCGGTTGCAACAGCCGGCCCTGATCCTGCTGGGGATGGACACCATGGTGATGGACAACGACGAGGCCCCCCAGCGCCACGGCGTGGCGCCGACCTACAAGCGGGTCAAAGGGTTTCAGCCGCTTCAGGTCACCTGGGGCCGCTTGCTCATCGATGCCGTCTTTCGGGGAGGAGACAAGCATTCCAACCACGCCGACACGGCCCAGAAGACCCTGAGTCATCTGGTCCAGAAGATTCGCCGAAAGTACCGCTCCGACGTGCCGATGATCGTGCGTCTGGACGCCGGCTTTTTCGATCAAAAGCTGCTGAAGGTCTTGGAAGAACTCCAGGTCGGCTACATCGTCGCCGGCAAGCTCTATGGCGATGTGCAACAGTACATCTTGAAGCTGGAGGAAACGGCCTGGGGAGTCTCTCGCAACGGCGATCAGGAGTGGAGCTATGTGGAACTGGGAGACCGGCGGGGTAGCTGGAAGAAGTGCCGCCGGGCCCTGTTCTGCCGGCCGGCTTATGAGGACCGGCAGCGCCTTTTGGAGTTTGCCCGTCCCGATCAGATCCTGTACACCAATCTCGGTTGCGGCTCCGCCGTGGACGAGCAGCTAGGGCAAGCGGGGCTTGAGCGTTGGCTTCAAGCCGAGGCCATCCTGGAAGGCTATCATGGCCGCGGAGCCGACGAGTTGGTGCATCGAGCCCTGAAGGACTTTGCCTCACAAACTCTTCCGTTTAAGCGTTTTGCTGCCAACGCGGCCTATTACTACACGTTGCTCGTAGCCTTTTTCCTTTACGAGTGTTTCAAGGAAGATGTGTGCCAGCCCGTGGTACCGCTCAACTGCTACCCCACGACCTTACGCCGGCGGATCGTCGACGTGGCGGGGAAAATCGTGCGCCATGCCGGCCAGATCCTCCTGAAAGTCACAGCCGCCACCTGGAAGCAGCTTCAAATCGACCGGCTCTGGCAAAAGAGCGCCCACCCGCCGCCTTTCGCCTGGGTCTAAATCGCAAAAAACCAAAGCCTCCTTGCAGCCTCGCGGCCCCCGTGTGTCCAATATCGCCTCGGCTCAGGGTTTCTCCTCTTTTCGGGAGGGAAAATCGCCACCCTCCACCCTTCTGAGCTCACCCAGTACTCCCTCCCGTCGGAACTCGCATCTGGGCGACCTCCATCTTGCTAAAATGAGTAGAATCGCTCAATTTAGGTATTACTATCCCTCCCGAATAACCGCCGTCGGCCTGACCCAGCCGGTCATCGGAATCGTTCTTGCCTGGATCGTCCTGGGCGAAGAGCCGACTTGGCTACTTTGGGTGGGCGCAGTCCTGGTGATGTTCGGAGCCCTTCTTGCCCAGAAGAGGACTAGCCTGGAACCACCCCAGTCTTGACAGAAAACTGGTCTGAGATGTAGGTTCGTTACCAACTCATACTTCGTCCAGGGTTTAGGAGATCTCTTTCAGCGGGGAGAGTACGACCTCTGGCGATGGCTAGTCCGGGGGGAGCAAATGTCTCTCGATAGTGATCGAATTTCGAGACGAGCCACCTTGATCTCCCGCCGGCGACTCCTGGAGATGTCGGGGCTTGGCTTCGGGACGGTCGCTCTGGCGAGCCTGCTCGACTCGGAGACCCTCCTGGGTGTTCCATCCAGGTCAATCTACACTGACTTGAAACCACGGCCAGGACACTTTCCGGGGCCAGCCAAGGCCGTCATCCAGCTGGTCCAGAACGGCGGCCCCAGTCAGATGGACCTCTTCGATCCCAAGCCCGAGCTCACCAAGAGGGCAGGCCAACCTCATCCCGACGGCGTGGAGATCCACCAGCCCAACAATCGGAACATCCTGATGCCCTGTCCCTACCAGTTCAGTCGCCACGGACAGTCGGGCATGGAGATCTCCGAGGTTCTACCTCAACTGAGCAGCGTCGCAGACGAGCTTTGCATGGTCCGTTCCATGTACTCGGTCCACAACAACCATCCCGAGGGGCTGAACATGCTCCTCACTTCTCAGATCTTTCCGGGACGGCCGGTCATGGGTTCCTGGATCACCTATGCATTGGGGACCGAGAACCAGAGCCTGCCCGCCTATGTAGTCTTGCGCGCCCCTGAGGGCTACAGCGTCAGCGGAAAAACCCTATGGTCCAGCGGATGGCTTCCAGCCCTGTACCAGGGCGTGGAATTCAGCTCCACCGGCACTCCAGTGCACCACCTGCAGCAAGAGAACCCGCTTCCGCCGCGTGTCCAGCGCCAAAGCCTGGAACTGCTGGCCGAGCTCAACGCCCGCCATCTGCGGAATCACTCCAATGAGTCTGAGCTGGAGGCCCGCATCCAGAACTACGAGCTGGCGGCCCGGATGCAGCTAGCCGCAGCCGACGTACTGGACCTGTCGAAGGAATCGGAGGCCACCAAGAAGCTCTACGGGCTGGACAATCCTGTGACGAATGCGTACGGGACTCGCTGTCTGATGGCCCGAAGATTGGTGGAATCAGGAGTCCGTTTCGTGCAGGTCTTCTCCGGTAAAGGCCAGCCCTGGGACAGCCACTCGAAGCTCAAGACCGGTCTGGCAGATATCTGCGCCAAAACCGACCAGCCAGCGGCGGCCCTGATCAAGGACCTGAAAAGCCGAGGGCTGCTCGAGAGCACGATCATCATGTGGGCCGGCGAGTTCGGACGCCTTCCCACGACCCAGAACTCAGACGGAAGAGATCACAACCGCAACGCGTTCACCATCTTGTTCGCCGGCGGCGGCTTCAAGCCTGGGCTCACCTATGGAACCACCGACGAGTTCGGCTACAAGGCGGTGGAGGACAGGGTGAGTGCCTCCGACATGCAGGCGACTCTCTATCACTTGCTCGGAATCGACCACGTTGGGTTGACCTACTCCCATGGGGGCCGAGAAGAAACCCCCACCAACCTCGCCATCACCGGGGCCAAGGTTGTTCCTGGCCTGCTGGAACACGCTCCACGGAATGTCTGACTTCCATGAGTTCAGATCTTTTTTCCAAGTCGGTCAGCTGGACCCTGGCGGTGCTCTTCTCTACTGTACTGGCAACCGCCCAGGTGCCTAGATTCGAACGAGACGTTCTTCCCATCTTCACGGCTCACTGCTTCGCCTGTCACGGAGGAACATCCATGGTGGGCCTGGATCTGCGTACCCCGAGCTCTGTGCTGAAAGGAAGCCACCACGGACCTGTGGTAAAGAGTGGCTCCCCGGAAGCAAGCCTGCTCTACCGAAAGGTCTCCGGGCGGGAAATGCCGCCCAAGGCCTTCAATCTGGACCTGTCTGATGCCCAGATCGAGACCATTCGAAAATGGATCGAGGAAGGGATACCACACGAGAGCGTTTTGCCTGTCCTTGGAGCAGAGCAGCAGCGACGGTTTCGGGTGGAGGCTCTCCCTATCTTCGAGGCCAAGTGTCTGGCCTGTCATGGGAGGGAGAATCTTCCCGGTGGCCTGGATCTGAAGACCCTGGAGGGAACACTGAAGGGGAGCGAAAACGGACCGGTGATCGTCGAGGGAGCTTCTGAGCAGAGCATCCTGATTCGGATGGTGTCAGCGGGAAGCATGCCTCCCCAGGGCGTGGGATCGCCTCTGACGGATCAGGAGATCCAGGGTCTGCGTGCCTGGATCGACGCCTCGCGCTTCGGGCCCGATCTGCTCACCGAAGAGAGGCAAACCTTCAGCCGGGCAGAGGCTCCTGCGATCACCGAGAAGGACCGGGGATTCTGGGCCTTTCGAAAACCGGTAGCGGATCCCCTTCCCCAGGTGAGGAACAAGAAGAGGGTTCGCACCCCGATTGATGCCTTTATCCTGGCCCGCCTCGAGTCGAAGGGCCTGGACTTGTCCCCTGAAGGCTCGCGGCTGACCCTGATGCGCCGCGCTTACTTCGACCTGATTGGCCTGCCACCCACACTGGAGGAGATGGAGGCCTTCCTGTCCGATTCCGGTGAAGATGCCTATGAACGTCTGGTAGATCGGCTCCTGGAATCGCCACACTACGGCGAGCGTTGGGCTCGGCACTGGCTGGATGTGGTCGGGTATACCGATATCACGGGATTCGACAACGACCTGCCCATCGTGTCTGTCTTCGAGGGAATGTGGCGTTACCGAGACTGGGTAGCCGAATCCTTGAACGGCGACAAACCCTATGACCAGTTTCTGACCGAGCAACTAGCAGGGGATGAGCTGGTCGACTGGCGCTCGGCCGAGAAGTACACTCCCGAAACTGTTCAGCTTCTAACCGCGACCGGATTCTTGCGCAACGGTCTGGATAGGACGGATTCGGATATCGTCAACCTTCCCGGGGAACGCTATTCTGTCTTGTTCGACCTGATGGAGCAGGTGTCCACGGGTTTGATGGGCCTTACCGTGGGATGCGCCCGCTGCCACTCCCACAAGTTCGATCCGATTCCGCAGAGAGACTACTACCGACTTCTGTCGGTCTTCACTCCCGCCCTTAACCCAATGAGGTGGAAACAGCCGAAGGACCGCTTCCTGCCTGATGTATCTCAGCCCGATCGGGAGGCCATCGAGCGCCACAATGCTGAAATCGATGGTCCCCAGAAGAAGCTCGAGGAAGAGCTTGCAGGCGTGCGCCGTCCCTACGAAGAGAAGCTGCTCGAGGAGAAGCTCCTCCAGGTATCTGCGGAGGTCCGTGACGATGTAAAGGAGGCCCTTCAGACTCCCGAAGAGAAGCGGAACGAGGTCCAGCAGTATCTGTCCAAAAAGTTCCAGGAGCTGCTGGAGGTCAAGCCGGAAGAAGTGGAAGCAGCTCTGACCGAGGAAGATCGTCAGGACGCTTCGGGTATCAAGAAGAAGATCGATACCCTGGAAGGATATCGCCGATCCTTTGGCAAGATCCAGGCCTTGTTTGACGTGGGATCGCCCCCTCTGACGCGTCTCCTGCAGCGGGGAGACATCGAATCACCTGGTCCCCGAGTCACGCCGGGGGTGCTTGAGATTCTGAGTCCGCCTGGTCAGAGCACAATCGAAAAACCGGGAGAAACACGGGGAGAGAGCAGCGGCTACCGACTCGGTCTGGCCCGCTGGCTGACCAGCCGCGATCATCCCTTGACGGCCCGGGTACTGGTCAACAGGGTCTGGCACCACCATTTCGGCCGAGGCATCGTAGCTACCCCAGGGAACTTCGGGCGGATGGGGTCTGCTCCCACCCATCCCGAATTGTTGGACTGGTTGGCGGTAGACTTCATGGAACAGGGTTGGACCTTGAAGCGGCTCCACAGGATGATCATGACCTCGAGTGTGTACCGGCAGTCCTGGCGTGAACCCGAGGGTTCGGACGGTCACGAGCTGGATCCTGAGAATCATCTACTCTGGCGGTCGAATCTCAAGCGTCTGGAGGCTGAAACAGTCCGGGACGCGATCCTGGTGGCGAGCGGAAAACTGGACCGCAGGTTGGGCGGAGCCCCTGCCCTCCTGCAACACGATGCAACCGGTCTTCAGACGGTTGCTATCACGGAGGAAGACCCCAACGCGCCTTTTCGCCGCAGTCTCTACGTCCTGGCGCGCAGGAACTATCCCCTCAACTTTCTGGAAAATTTCGACTACCCAAAGGTGCAGGTCAACTGCACCGCCCGAACCAACTCAGTGACGCCGCTGCAGTCGCTGACACTCATGAACGATCCTTTCCTGGTGGCCCAGGCCACCCATCTGGCCGAGAGAGTCAGAGAAGGGGCCGGCGACAGTCCCGAAAAGAGCGTAGAGCTGGCCTATCTGGTGACGCTCTCCCGCAAACCAAGGCCAGAAGAGGCTCGGATCTCACAGGATCATCTGCGGAAGCAGGACAGGAACTATCGCCTTGCCAACATCCCTCCGGAGAAAGCTTCCCAGGCAGCTCTGGCCAATCTCTGCCAGACGCTCTTTGCCACCAACGAGTTCCTCTACCTGGATTGAACCTGCCCGGGGGCGGTGGTTGGGTCAGTCTCCGGCTTCTTCCTATCCATCCCAGGCCAGCGGCGCGATTCCCTCGATATGAGTCTTGACGTCGATTACTGCAGGTTTGCCTGCCTCTAGAGCCTGCTCGAGAGCGCTGCCTAGCTCGCCAGGCTTGTTGACCTGGATGCCGAAACAGTCCATCGACTCCGCAATCTTGGCGAAATCAGCGTTGGTCAACATCCAGAGCTCGTCTGAGCCGGGTCTTCGGCCACCGTAGACTGTTTCGTTGAGTTTCTGCTCTTGATTGAGCGAGGCGTTGTTGTTCACCAGCGTTACCGTGTTGATGCCGTAGCGCAGTGCGGTGTCCAACTCCGTCAAGTGGTACCAGATCCCACCATCACCCGTAAAGCAGATCACGGGACGATCGGGAACCGCACATTTGGCACCAATCGCCGCTGGCAGTCCCCAGCCGAGAGATCCAGCACAGCGGATGTACGACTGGTCGGGAGATGTGAGATCCACCATAGTCCCAGTCCAGATTCCAGAGTGTCCCGTGTCCGAGACCAGCACCGCGTCGCTCGGGAGCAGGTCCGTCAGCTCTTTGCAGAGCCTTTCGGGTCTCATCGGGAGCTCGTCGGAGTTTGCCAGTGGTGCCACGCTGGCCCGCCAATCCCGGACCAACTGCTGCACATGTGTGATCCATTCGTCGCGTGCGGGCGTCGGTTCCGAGAACGCCGTGGCGGCCGCGATATCGATCATCTTGCGAAGCGACGCTCGCGCATCCCCCTGGATGCCGACGGTAATCGGAAACGAGCGTCCCAGCTCTGCCGGGTTGATATCGAGCTGGATTGAGCGAGTCCCGGGACGGGGGATGCGCCATTCGTTGGTCACCTGTCCCCCGGTGTGACTCCCCACAAAGAAAACAACGTCAGCCTCAGCCAGCGTCTGGTTGGCGCAGGCTCGCGAGTATTGGCCTGAAACTCCGACAGCGAGTGGATGGTCGTGGGGAAATGTCTGCTTGGCGTTGAGGGCTGTGATGACGGGCAAACTGAGTAGCTCCGAGAGCTCGAGCAACTCCTGACCAGCCCCTGAAACGGTAACACCACCACCCGCCACAACAACCGGCCGCACCGCCTCCTGAAGCAGCCGAATCGCAGCCCGGATTGTGTCCGAGTCTGGCTCAGGCCGAAACGGCGGTACATGGGTGAAGGGCTCCTCGGCGACTACCTCAAGGTCGGACACACTGGTCATGACATCGCCCCCGGCTATCCCGCACAGATCGAGGTGCACTGGACGTGGCGTTCCGGACGTAGCCTCGCGGATTGCCTGACGGAGAAACAACGGCAGCTGCACTACATCGCCGACGGAGACACTGTATTTGGTGACCGCGCTGAAGGGTCCGGCGTGATCAACCTCCTGGTAGGCATTGCGGTATTGTTGGATCTGCGGAAGCCGGCCGGTGAGGGCAAGGACGGGAGAACAAGCCAGATAGGCATCCTGCAACCCGGCCGCCAGGTTGACAGCTCCGACCGATTGCGCGCCGCAGACGGCGACACTATGTCTGACCCGACCGTAGGCATCTGCCATGTAAGCAGCGGCTTTTTCCCCGTGTGTCATGATTCGCGTGATGCCCAGCCGCTCCAGTTCGGGCATGGCCTCGGGAATGATGACGGGCATGAAGAAGAAGTGGGTGACACCGTATCCGTGAAGCGTCTCGGCGAGAAAGCGGGCTCCTGTCATCTTGGGCATGGAAAAGACTCCTTGGCTGTCCGCAGCAACGTCGTGTCCTCGAATGATCGTCAACCGGCAGCTTGCATTAGACCACACCAGCCCAACATCCGTCCTGCCAAGTCAGGGCGGAATGGACTGCTCCCTACTGCTCCTGACTTGAGGATTCATCGCCTACACCGAAGGTGTTATTGCTACACGCAGTAACGCATTTGGCGTAAGAGTGTGCCCAACAATGTCTATGCTTTCCCGCAATCTGATCGAATTACGGGGCCCAGGTCGTCACGAACGTTAAGCACATACCATGCTATGTCCGTCTTGTGGATTCCTTCATCGATTCCGCGCGAGGAGCCTGCCCCAACACGGCAAGGGCTGCCCTCTCTAAGCTGCCCTTCTCTCCCAGCAGGTCGCTCAAAGCCAACAAACTGTTGCTCATTTTGATCTGTCTGGAGGGATCTTCGAGAATGGACCAGAGTTCGTGCGCCAGGCTGGATGCGTGAATCTCACCCAGGCAGAGCTCCGGGACGACTTTCGCCCGGGCCAGCAGATTGGGAAGCCCGATCGCGTCGGTATCAATCAAGCAGATCGCTCTCAGCAGCCTCACAGCCGCTCTCGAGATTGAGGTGAGTCTGTACGCAATCACCATCGGACGGCCCAGAATCGTGGCCTCCAGGGTAGCCGTGCCCGAGCACAGCAAGAGGAGATCCGAAACGATCATTGCGTCTCGACCCCCAAAGCACAACCGGATCCGGTCGTCGAGCCGACGCTGCGCTACAAGCGCCCGGATTTCGGCTTCGTAGAACTCGTCGGCGATAGGCAAGACAAATCTCAGCGACCTGTCGCGCTCGAGCAGATCCTGAGCGACATCCAGAAAAAGGGGCAGCAGCATGCGGATCTCCTGGACCCGGCTCCCAGGGAACAAACCTACCACCAAATCTCGCGCTCCCAGCTGAAGGCGTCTGCGAATATCCTGCCGCCGGTCGGAGTCAGCCGGTCCGATCACATCCTTTAGATAGTGCCCGACGAAGATCGATCGACCGCCGACCTCCTGGTAGACGTCATGCTCCTCTGGAAACGAACTCAGGATTCGATCAAACCCCGGGGCAATCCATCTGGCCACCTTCCCCCACAGCCAGACCTGGGGAGGGAAGTAGGAAACGGTTGGAATACCCCTGCCTTTGAGCCACCGAGCCACGAACATATGGAAGACCTCGTGTCCGATCAATACCGCTACGTCGGGTCTACTCCGGCTCAGATGTGAACGAATCGCTCTAACTGTGCGTGTGAGTCCGGGCAGCGTGCTCAACGGCTCGCTCAAACCAACGGACCCTAGATGGTTGGTGTCGAAAAGGACTTCGACACCAGCCCTCTTCATTCGCTCCCCACCCACTCCGGATAGTTCAACCTCGGGGTCGATCCGCAGGATCGCCTGCGCCAGATAGGATCCGGCTATGTCACCAGAAACTTCACCCGCGCTGATGAAAACGCGTGAAGGATGTCCGACGGAGGAAGCTGGGGCCAAACGCATCACCGCTCTTTCCGGGTTGGCCCTTCGAGCCTCCGCAGCAGAGAATGTGCATACTGGGACGAAGCACCGGCTCCTCCTTGAAGGGTGCTCCGAGCACTCCTCCCCAGGTCTCTTCTCATGCCCGGATTGCTCAGAAGCATATGTAACGTCGAAGCGAGCTGTTCTCGGCCCTTCAGCTGAATCAGAGCCTCCTTCTCACTGAAATGGCTCACCTCCGCCTGAAAGTGCTCGACGTGGGGTCCGACGATAATGGCCGTCCCTTTTGCTGCAGCCTCCAGCAAGTTGTGTCCGCCGCGGGGAACGAAACTGCCTCCCATGATAACGATATCGGCACGTCCGTATGCGGCAGAGAGCCAGCCGTAGCCATCCAGTAGCAGGACTTCCCAGCCTGGGGTGATCTCATCGGACGCGGAGGCTCGAGCCAATCCAAACCCGTGTTTCCGAATAAGCCGAGCGATCGCGTTGAACCGGCTTCTGGCGCGGGGGGCTATGACGAGGCGGAGATCTGAAAAGCTCGGTTGAAGCTGTCGAAAAGACTCCAGGATCCACCTTTCCTCCGGCGAGTGAGTACTTGCCGCTACCAATACTGTGGCTCCTCGTGGAATTCGCTTTTGCCAGGGGAAGCCAGAGTCGGGAAATGAGGTGATCTGATCGAACTTGCAGTTACCCACTACCTCCAGCCGGTGGAGGCTGGCACCGATCTGGTGAAAGCGTTCCTTTTCTTGCTCGCTGACAACCCCAATCCAGTCGGCACAGGCTAGAACCCGTCGGAAAAAGGGCCTAATGACTCGATACCGCCTAACATCGCGGGGATAGATTCGGCCGTTGGCAACACACAACGGGATGTCGAGATCCAGGCAGGCTCGAAAGAGACTGGGCCAAAGCTCGGTTTCAATGACGACCACCAGGCTTGGCTCGAAGCTGCACAACCAGCGACGCAGGCTCCTGTGTCGATCCCAGGGCAGGTAGACCACTCCTCGGACACCCGGCTCGACCTGCTCGATCTCCCTTGCGGTCTGCCACCCTTCGCGGTTTCCTACACTGAGAACTACCTCGATCCGGGGGTCGAGCCGGCGCAGATGGTGGATCAAGGTACCGGCAACCTTGACCTCTCCTATCGAAACAGCGTGAACAAGCACACACCCGGTCCCGATCCCAGATGCCGTCCCAGGTCGACCCAAACGCTGCCTCAGCTCAAGCCATCGTGATCGCTCAAACAAGCCTCTCAGGAGCAGCCAGGGGACCAACGTCGCCCAGGTAACGAACGACACTCCAAAGTTATAGAGGACTTCGATCACCAAGATTCCGACTCCGGCCTGGGCGCCCAGATGAGCCAAAGACTCAACTCTCGGTTCGCACTCCGGCTCTTTCAGCAGACGATTCCTGGCTGAGCTGCGCGCCTGAGTTCAGAGCATTCTGTGCTCGCCGCCGCTCCCTCCCAAGACGCCTGGTCAGGGTTTGCGACAACTCCTCGAGTTCTCTACGCGAGGGATTCCCCTCCACCCAAAGGGGCGTCCCCGTGCAGATCACCACTCGAGAAAACGGGAGAGGGAGGAACATCTTTGACCAGGTTCCTGTGAAAACGATCTTGCGACGCGACGCGACTCCTAGCGGAATGAGCGAACGTCGGGTATGAAGAGCACACAGCAGAACGCCTGGTTTGGCGATACCAGGCGGCCCCAACGGCCCATCCACACAGACTCCACCAGGAAACGAGTGTGAATCAAGATCTTGGATCAGTTCTCGAAGGGCTCGCGCCCCCCTCCGAAGGCTGGAGCCCCGGACCACGCGTGTGCCGCTGCTCGAAGCTAGCTGACTCGCCCAGTCACCTTCCTCCCCAAGTGCGACCAGGGTAGTGAATCGGAGAACGAGTGCCAACCCAATAAGGGCCAGGAAATCCCCTTCACAGTGGCAGTAGATCGTTGGTGAGCCGGGAGAGTAGTCCTTGGGACGGGTCCAGACGTTATCGGCGCTCAGCACCTGGATATCCAGAGTGTCGAAATAGAGTCGAAAGAGACGGGCAAACCTCAGGGGCCACCAGTCGGTCTTCATCAGAAGTCTGATCAGCCACTTCATCTGGGTAAACCTGGCCGGACTTCTATTGGAGGAGCACGGCGTCAGAGAGGAAGGCTTGCGCCGCCATCAACCACCAGAGTCTGACCTGAAATCCAGTCTGCCAAAGGACTGCACAGGAATAGTACAGGCTTGGCCACATCTTCCGGTTCGGGGAGCCGCTTTCTGGGGCTGCGAGCGAGTGCCTCGGAACGGAGCCGGTCGTAGTCAGGATGGCGGCGGATGGACTCGGTCTCGACCAGGCCTGCCGAGACCGCGTTGACGTTGATTCCCTGGGGAGCCAGTTCCACCGCCAGATAACGGGTCACTGATTCCAGCGCCGCCTTCGCCACTCCGATTGCTCCGTATGATGGCACGTAGCGTTCGCTCCCGAGACTCGACAAACTCACGACTCTGCCATCCCGACCGTCCATCAAGGGCAGGGCCTGGCGGACGCACAACAGGAGTGCCCTCGCGTTGGTGTTCAGAGTCAGATCCCACTGATTGGGCCGGACCTCCACCAGAGGCTTGAAGGAACCCAGAGCCGCGGAGTGGATCAGGAAATCGAGGCCACCTGAGCCGGAGATGTGTTCGAACATGTCGTGGATTTCTCGTGGGACCAGGAGGTTTGCCTGGATCCGGGTCACGGCTCCTCCTCCAGCGGAAATGGCCTGGCTCGTCCGCTGAGCACTGTTCTCGTCCTCACGGTAGTTCATGAAGACGTGTGCACCGCTGGCTGCCAGCATTTGACTGATGACGGCTCCCAGCCCGCGGGACCCGCCTGTAACCAAGGCCCGCTTACCTTTGAAGTCAAAAGACGGAGAAGGTTCTGCTGTCATCGTCCACACGACCGATCAGGCGGAAAGCTCAATTCCGAAGGAACTGAACCAGGCACTCGATGATGGTGCGAGGAGTAATAAGTCGGGGAAGATCGTCCCCACGGATTCCGTCAGGAAACCGCTCCCAGCGGAAGTCTGGCATCTCCGTCTTCAAGGCCCGCAGTCCCTCCTCGGTCAAGCCCTCCTCCGAAACGAGATCCCTGCTATTGCCAAGTAGGACCCCTTGCCAAAGCTCATCACCCTCAATCTTGATCTGGAACGCTTCATTGATGCGGTAGCGGATATCCAGAAAATCTATCGACTCGCCTCCCAGGTCGTCGATCAATGAAGAATGCAAGTTGACCTCAGACGGGTCCAGGTCCAATGCATCCGACACGATGTCGACTACGGTTGACTCGATTTCTTCCTTTGAAAAACTCAATCTCTGCCCTTAAAGCTTTGAGATCGCAAATTGTGTAGGTCCACCTTCAACCGGGAGTCTCCCCCAAACCTTCCTGAGGCGGCACTCGGCTGCCACTTCCACCTGGACTCAGCCTTTCTCCGTTTCAGCCTTCAGAAAGCTGCCACCACCTAGACCTTCGAAGACATCTACCCTCCAAGAGGCCAGTTGGTCAACACCCTCGTTGGAGACGATCTCGGGCTGATCCATCAGATGATAGAAAAGACGAGCCCGTGCAACCCAATGATCTGACCTACAGATCTTGGCGGACACCCAATACTGTCTTTCCTCGGAAGATCGGATGGACGCCTCGACATAAAGCGCTTCTCCCGGACGCACAAACTGGGGTGTACGTCAAAAATGTAGGGGGAAGTAGCCTTCTCTCTTTTTTTGCTGTAATATCCGAATCTGTATAAGGATTCAGGTAAGAGGCTGGCACAGGTGGGCGCTATCATTAGAGGAGGAATCCATGGACCAAGCAGCCTCTTTGGAAGCCTTGGAACAGAAGCGCAAACAGGTGTGGGCGCAAGTGCAAGCGTTGGGCGATTTTCGTCGGGGGAGCCTGTCGGCGAACTTCCGCAAGTGCGGCAAGGCGAACTGCCGGTGTGCCCGTCCGGGTCAGCGGGGACACGGGCCCCAGTATTTGTGGACGGCGACCGTCAAAGGCCAGAGTCGGGCCCGCAACGTACCTCTCGGCCCGGAGCTGGAGAAGGTGGGGCGGGAGGTGGAATCGTATCGCCGTTTCGTCGAGCTGCGCCTAGAGCTGGTGGAAATCAGCGAGCAGATTTGCGACCTCCGCCCGGTGCAGGAGATGAAGGAGGAGTCGCTGGATCAGCTGAAAAAAAAATTACGCAGGAAGTACTCGGCGAAGCCGAGGCGGAGATAGAGCGCTTGGCGGGGCGAGTCCTGGGGGAATGGCAGAGGCGGGGCCAGCCGGATTTAGAGGCGGGCGAGTTGGCGGTTCGCCAGAGTATGCACCGTCTAGGAGGCCTCTTGCTGGAGCAGCTCTTGGGTGCGGACGGAGGCGGCTACCAGGGGGCCCGGATCGATTGCGGAGGAGGGCACAAGGCGCAGTTTAAGGGCTATCGGGACAAGCAGCTGTCGACGGTCTTGGGAGCGGTTCGGGTGCGACGTGCCTATTACCACTGTGCGGATTGCGGGGGCGGAGTGGTTCCCAAGGACGGCGATCTGGACCTGGCGTCGACGTCCTTTAGCCCGGGCGTGCGGCGCATGATGGGACGGGTGGGAGCCAAGGAGCCGTTCGAAGAAGGTCAGCGAGATCTGCAGGAGCTGGCGGGCGTCGCGGTCAGCACCAAGGCGGTGGAACGCGTCTCCGAGGACCTCGGCGGCGACGTCCACAGCGTCTCGCAACGAGAGCGCGAGCAGGCGTTCTCGGAAACGATCGGCCCCTTTGCGTCGCCCCCGCGATGTATGTGGCGATCGACGGGACCGGCGTGCCGGTCCGGCCCTCGGAAGTGGAAGGTCGGGCAGGGAAAGGGGGCGGACAGGCCAAAACGCGGGAGGCGAAGCTCGGCTGTGTCTTTGCCCAAACGTGTCGCGATGAGCAGGGTCGTCCGCTTCGGGACCCGGAATCGACGACCTATGTGGGAGCCATCGAGGAGGCGGCGGCCTTCGGCGCTCGGATTTACGCGGAGGCCACTCGCCGGGGAGCGACACGAGCGCCGAGGCTGGTGGTTCTGGGAGACGGTGCCCCCTGGATCTGGGGGATCGCCGCGGAACACTTCTACCAGGCCATCCAAATTGTCGACCTGTACCACGCTCGGCAGCGTCTGTTCGACTTGGGCAAAACCGTTTGGGGAGGAAACTCTCCCGAGGCCCAGCAGTGGGTCCGACTCAATCAGGAGTTACTGGACCGCGGAGACGTCGAAACCGTCCTGGACTCGATGCGACAACTCGCCGTCACCGAGGAAACGGCTCGTAAGGCGAGGAAGACCAGCGTCGAGTACTTCCAAAAGAATGCGGAGCGAATGCGTTACGCTTGCTTCCGCAGCCAGGGACTTTTCATCGGCTCAGGCGTCATCGAAGCGGGCTGTAAGACCATCATTGGCCAACGTCTGAAGCAGTCCGGAATGCGCTGGACCGTCCGCGGAGCCAATGCCATCATCGCTTTGCGCTGTTGCCAACTGTCCAACCGCTGGGAGGAGTTCTGGGAGGCCCGCTCAGCAGGTTAGCGGACCACTACCCACATTCTTGACGTACACCCCACAAACTGTCGGAACTTGACTTTGTCAACCATCGAAAGAAAAGGCCACAACCTGAAGTTCACACTAGAGGCAACCAACCATCCGCCCGCTTGAGCCATGACCTCAGTCAGCAAGGTTCCAGGGACCACAGGAAACCCCGGAAAATGGTCCAGAAAGAACTCCTCCTGTGGACAGAAGGTCTTGCTGGCGACGAGCCGGTCCCCGATATCGAGCTCGACGATTCTATCCAGGAGAATGAAGCGCATGAGTTTCAAGCAAACGGTTTTCCGCCCCTCGATCGGATCAGATAGCCATCGTGGGGGTTTCCAGCCCGGCTCGCAAGCCCTGAATCATTCATCGCGGCCAGAAGCCTTACCATCAAGCTGGCGAGGATGGAGCCGCATCTCTCTCGTGAATCGATACCAGAGATGGCCCAGCGTTGGCAGGAAACGTCTCGTCGGCGCTTCCACGCTGAGACCTCTCATCTGCTGTTCCGACCGGTGCTGTCCACATGGATCACGCAGCGGTATGTCCAGGGGCTCCAGCCCCTCGAGGTCGTGTCTACGGGCAACGAGGACGCCGTCGCAACAGTAGGTACCGTGATCGACGTCGGCATGCGCGAGGATGAGGTAGCCATGTTTTTCGAGATAGTACGTGCATCGATAGTGAAGCTCCTGGCTATGGGTACTGACGAAAACCTAAATTGAGCGATTGGTGGGCCAAGGGATGTCACACCTTTGAGCTAAGATGCTGACGGGTTAGGAGTTAGCGGTAGATGCGCTACCGAAAAGCTCCTAACCCAAAAGGTGAAACAACTATGAGCCACGATAGCATCCTTCCCTGTCATTCTGAGGGGTCTGTTTCCTGGATTATAGATGACGTGCAACCCACGTCGGAGACCTTAACCGGACGCGCCGGCCTGAGCCTGTTTGTCCGCTATGTGCGGAGCCGGGGTCTGTACCCCCACCTGGATCGGCTGTTTGGCTCCTTGCGCAAAAGCCGCAAGGGACAGCCGGTGACGGAGATCTTCAAACAGTTGCTGTGCTTCTTGCTGGACGGATCGAGCCGCCATCTGGTGTCCTTCGACGCCTTGAAGGAGGATCCGGGCTATGGGGGAGCGATCGAGACGAAGCCAGAGGCCTTGCTCTCCTCTCACGCCGTCAAGCGTTTTTTCGGCGGCTTTTCCATGTGGCGCATCTGGCTCTTTCGCCGACTCCTGCAGCAACTGTTTCTGTGGCGGCTGCGGTTGCAACAGCCGGCCCTGATCCTGCTGGGGATGGACACCATGGTGATGGACAACGACGAGGCCCCCCAGCGCCACGGCGTGGCGCCGACCTACAAGCGGGTCAAAGGGTTTCAGCCGCTTCAGGTCACCTGGGGCCGCTTGCTCATCGATGCCGTCTTTCGGGGAGGAGACAAGCATTCCAACCACGCCGACACGGCCCAGAAGACCCTGAGTCATCTGGTCCAGAAGATTCGCCGAAAGTACCGCTCCGACGTGCCGATGATCGTGCGTCTGGACGCCGGCTTTTTCGATCAAAAGCTGCTGAAGGTCTTGGAAGAACTCCAGGTCGGCTACATCGTCGCCGGCAAGCTCTATGGCGATGTGCAACAGTACATCTTGAAGCTGGAGGAAACGGCCTGGGGAGTCTCTCGCAACGGCGATCAGGAGTGGAGCTATGTGGAACTGGGAGACCGGCGGGGTAGCTGGAAGAAGTGCCGCCGGGCCCTGTTCTGCCGGCCGGCTTATGAGGACCGGCAGCGCCTTTTGGAGTTTGCCCGTCCCGATCAGATCCTGTACACCAATCTCGGTTGCGGCTCCGCCGTGGACGAGCAGCTAGGGCAAGCGGGGCTTGAGCGTTGGCTTCAAGCCGAGGCCATCCTGGAAGGCTATCATGGCCGCGGAGCCGACGAGTTGGTGCATCGAGCCCTGAAGGACTTTGCCTCACAAACTCTTCCGTTTAAGCGTTTTGCTGCCAACGCGGCCTATTACTACACGTTGCTCGTAGCCTTTTTCCTTTACGAGTGTTTCAAGGAAGATGTGTGCCAGCCCGTGGTACCGCTCAACTGCTACCCCACGACCTTACGCCGGCGGATCGTCGACGTGGCGGGGAAAATCGTGCGCCATGCCGGCCAGATCCTCCTGAAAGTCACAGCCGCCACCTGGAAGCAGCTTCAAATCGACCGGCTCTGGCAAAAGAGCGCCCACCCGCCGCCTTTCGCCTGGGTCTAAATCGCAAAAAACCAAAGCCTCCTTGCAGCCTCGCGGCCCCCGTGTGTCCAATATCGCCTCGGCTCAGGGTTTCTCCTCTTTTCGGGAGGGAAAATCGCCACCCTCCACCCTTCTGAGCTCACCCAGTACTCCCTCCCGTCGGAACTCGCATCTGGGCGACCTCCATCTTGCTAAAATGAGTAGAATCGCTCAATTTAGGGAAAACATAGCCGATCCTTCCGCTGTTGAGCGACTCCTGGGCATCGCACAACATCTCAAACTCGGATCCTTGAATGTCGGCGTGCAGCACGTCTATGTACCCCAACTGCCGGGCAGCAAGAAAGCGATCGACACCCAGATAAGCGTAACCGACTCTACTGCGAAAGAACTCCCCGCGGATGCCGTTTCTCGCGAAGTTGTGCTGACCAACCTTCAGATTCTTGCGCCTCGGCTCAACCAGAAGGCAGCGGGCTTCAGGAACTTCCCTGGCAAACCACATCGAATAGAAAGCCCAATAGGCGCCGAGCTCCAAGATACAGCCTCGCCGGGGAATGTGTTTCAAGACCTCTTGGAACACGAACTCTTCCTGCGGCTCGTGGCAACCGCCGTTGGCCTGTAGCAACCCCATATAGCAGGAGTCAAACGGTTTGACTTGCAGTCCGTTGTGGGTCACCAGGTGGCCACCGACGATTTCGCCGGCCCGATTGACACGTGCAATGCGCGGGTTGCACGGATCGGATCGAATCTCGCGAATCCGTCCAGCCAGGTCTTTGTAGTGTGCCTTACCGCTCATGACTGTCGTGGCCGATTCCCTCCTGGCCCCGGTACCTTTGTTACCACACAATGCGATTGTTGGGACCCGGACCAGAGCAATCTACGATGATCTCCCAAGAGGCCCTCTATCGCCAGGGATACCGACCAAAGGGGTGGCCTACCCGCTGGAAATTCCTTATCTTGAGAGAGTATTGAACAAAAACAAAGCTCTAGTCCGTACCTTGCTCGAGGTCCAGGACGTGCTCGGGCTGCGACGGTTCTACAGCCAACTAGGTCAGGACAAGTGGCTGATAAGAAGGGTTTTTCCCGGCGTGCGTGACGGATACTTCCTCGACATCGGAGCCGGTGACGCCAAGAGGTCCTCTAATTCGAGAGCCCTTGAGAACGCCGGCTGGGATGGCACCTGCATCGAACCATTCCCCTCCGGCCACTGGCACGAAAGACGAGCCCGACTATTCAAGGAGGTGGTTTATAGCAGGGCCGAAGAGATGATCGAGTTCCGATCCGCCGGGACATGGGGCGGCATCGAGCAGCATACAGACACCTTTCGACAGCACGTCACTCAAGCACCGGTCGTGAAGATGAAGACCACCACCATCGGGTCGATACTGAGACGTGCCAGGGCGCCGGAGTACATCCACTACATGAGCCTGGACGCGGAGGGCGCGGAGTGGGAGATCATCCGGGTATTTCCCTTCGACCGCTACCGGTTAGGCGCCATCACAATCGAGCACAATGGGGAGCAGCCAAAGCGGACCCAGATCAGACGGCTGCTCGAAGCGCACGGCTATCGGTTCGTCAAGGAACATCGCGTCGAGGATTGGTATGTCAATGACGTCCAGGACTAGTGACCGAATCCATGTATGTGTCCTCCTCCTTTGCCTTTGCCTTTGCCTTACCCTCCTTCCAGTCCCAACCGGCCACAATCTCACCGACTATTTCGCAACTTTCGAAGCCACAAGCTCGCCGCCATCGGGACTGGTTCGCGTGAACGCGCCAGCTCCCGGTCCGAAGCAGCGCCTCAAATCCCCCCTGGTATACGTCTCGACTTCACCGCCGGGTCGAGTCCTCCACCTCCAATGAATCCAGCGCCACTGCAGCGGGTACCTTCGAATCCACTGTTCCTGGACGCTGACGATCGCCTGGGTCAGCATAGGGACGGTCTCCTCCTCTCGCTCGAATCGATCAGGTTCGAGCAACGAGAGCAGGAAGAGAAAAGGCTTGGGGCCGGGCTGACGAACGGCAGCTCCTACGACGATCGGGGCACCCGTCAGCAACGAGAGCAGCGCGGCGGTCTTCTGGGTGGACGCTGGCCGCCCGAAAAAGTCGACGAAGAGGCCCTTGGGACCGCCATTTTCATCCATTAGCAGGGCCACGCTCTCGCCCCGGTTGAGCCGCTTCACACACTCCGTCAAGGCTCCCGCTTTCTCGATCCATTGACTGTCTCTGCGAAGCCTCAGTTGACGGACGAACCAATTCAGGAAGGGGTTGTCGACTCGCCGGATCACGGCTCCCCCTCCCGGGTCGCGCAGCGCAGCCATCCCTATGGCAACCTCCCACGAGCCCAGATGGCCCGTGACCAGGATCTGGGGGCGGGGATCACTCAGAATCCTATCTTCGAGCGCAGGGTCTTCGGCCTGATAAAGGTCCTCCCAGCTCTCTTTGCCATCTTTAAAATGACGAAAGAACTGAATTCCCTCAGCCAGGCTCTGCCCGAGATTGGCAAAAATGCTCCGGGTCCACTGTCTCGCCTGAGCGTAGTTCATCTCTTTTCCATAGGCACGGCGCAAGTTGATCATCGCCGTGCGCCGCGCCAGCGGCCAGAAGAGGCACGCCACCCTCCCGTAGAGCCGGCCGAGACCGACGGCGAATCTCCAGCGAAGTAGAAAGAGGGGAAGTCCGATCAGCAGCACCAGAGGTGTCACCAGCAGTTCGCAAGTTCGCAACGGGATCTTGCGGATCAGGTCCATGGTTGGGAAACGCCTCGTCTTTCCAGAAAAGGGAGAGCACAATCGGGACGACTGCTATCAGTCCGGCGACCTCTGCAGAAGCAGACAAGAGCACTGTCCACCAAAAGCGAAGGAATTGGAGAGCGCGTATTCAAGCGAAACCTGGCGCGGACGTTCGGGCACATAGTCCAGATCGCATTCGGGGTCTCGCTGCTCATGATTGATGGTGGGATGGATCCCCTGAAAATGCAAGGTCAGCGCCGTCACGATCGCTTCGACAGCCCCGGCCGCGACCGTGAGATGCCCAATCATTGATTTCGTGGAACTGATGGCCACTCGATAAGCGTGTTTGCCAAAAACCGTTCGGATCGCGATGGTCTCGGTCCGATCGTTCAGATGGGTCGAGGTACCGTGAGCATTGATGTAGCCTATCTGCTCCGGACCGACTCGGCCGTCGCTCAAGGCACTACTCATCGCAATCACCGCACCTCGTCCCTGGGGATGGGGAGCCGTAACACGATAGGAGTCGCAAGCCGAGCCGAAACCGGCTACCTCTGCGTAGATCCGGGCACCACGAAGTCGCGCATGGTCTATTTCTTCCAACACCAGCATTCCCGAACCCTCACCAATGACAAAACCGTCGCGACGGGCGTCAAAGGGTCGGCTGGCACCAGCTGGATCGGCATTGCGGGTAGAAAGAGCCTGCAGCAGGCAAAAGGAAGCAAGCCCCATCGGGTAGAGTTCAGAATCAGCCCCCCCCGCCAGAACCACGTCACAGTCTCCCCTCTGGATCCATCGGGTCGCATTGCCCAGAGCCTGTGTTCCGGCGGCACAAGCCGTCATGGTCGCCATCACGGGTCCGGTGAAACCGAAGCGGTCAGCAATCCGAGCAGCTATGTTGCCGGGAGATCGGCGCTCCGCGGCGCGTACCTGCAGGGATGACCGTAATTGTCGGATAAAGGGGGCCCAGTCGAAGTCACCTCGTGGGGTAATTGCGGCGGAACAAGAAGAGAAGAACTCTTTGTGCTCGTAGGTGCCCGGCCCGCCCGCCAACACAACGCCACAGCGGCCGCCCCGGGTGCTGGTGTCGGCTATTAGACCCGAATCCAGCAGGGCACTGTAGGAAGCCGAGAGAGCGTAGCGTCCGATCCGCTCCGAATCCAGCTGCCCCATTTCCGACTCAGGATCACTCGATTGGAAGTCGCGGACTTCAGCTCCAATCTGGGTGGGATAGGCAGAGACATCGAATCGATGAATCCTGTCAACTCCGGAGCGGCCTGACTGCAACCTGGCCCAGAAGACCTGCGGGTCGCTGCCCAGTGGGCTTACCAATCCCAAGCCCGTAATCACAACGCGCCTTCTAGCCGTCCCGCCAGAGCGAGTCATTGGTTTCCCTGATAGGAGCCAAGTACCCCAAGGGCAATGGTGGCGGCCTGACCCAGAAAGCCCAAATCGTTGGAGAGAATCCGGTGGTTCCTGCCTCGGCAGGATGAAGATGCCAACATCAGAGCGATTTCAATTGGACCCGAAGCGGCCAGCGTATGGCCGATCTGAGACTTGAATCCGAGCAGCCGAATCCGTTCCAGGTCCTCTCCCAGGAGCAGATGTAAGGCCTCCTCCTCGCTCTGGGCATGTGCTGGACTGTTGACACTGGCGCAGCGAATACAATCCAGCTCGGACGGGGTCCAGCCCGCTTCTTCCAGCGCTCTGCTCATTGCCTGTTTCAATCCTGATTCGGGTCCACGAAAAGGGCCGGAGGCGGAGCTATACCCCCTCAGCTCAGCGTGGATCGGAATTCCTCGTTCCAGTGCGTGCTGGCCTTCCTCCAGGACGAGAAACCCGGCCCCCTCGCCGACGACGAAATCAGCGCCTGCGTTTGATTCATCCCCCAGGCCGGCCTGAGCATAGCTCAACAGAGCCTGGGGATAGACAGGACTCTCGGTTCCACCCGCCAGCATCACCTCAGCTTCGCCACTCTGAACACATCGAAAGGCCTCTCCCACGGCCTGGGATCCTGAAATCCAATCTGTCATCAAGGTGTTGTTTGTGGCCCGCATCCCGAACTGGATTGCGACGTGGGCACTGACCATGCTGGGCAGGTTTACCAGCAGCCAGAGGGGCGACAGCCCCGAAAGAATCTGGCGCGAGAAAAAAGCAATATCGGTGGCGGATGTCAAATCGGGGTCGTACCCAATCGCTCTCGCCACCTCCTGTGGCTGTTGATCTGAGGCCCCAGTACCGACGATGACGCCCATCTCTTCAAGATCTGTCTCGGACCCAGCCAGTCCGGCATGCTCCAGGGCCATCGCCGCAGAGGCCACCGCCATCTGTGTCTTCCGGTCGGTCAGCTTCACTGCTTTGGGTAGGTTGAAGTAGGGACGAGCCTGGAAACCCCTCACTTCGGCCGCCGAGGAGAAGGAACAGCCGCTGGCGTCGAAGCGAGTCAAGGGGCCGATTCCGCTGCAGCCCCGGTCCAGGCGCTCAAGCGTCGTAACCAGGTCATTCCCTAAAGCGGTTACGACTCCCAATCCTGTAACCACTACTGATCTATCCATCACTCCCTAGACATGACTCCCAAACGCTCCTCTAACTCGGCGCACCGTTTGCGAAGGTCTCGGATCTGGTGTCTGAGATCAGGAAGATGACCCAACATAAGATAGGCTCGACGTGCCTGGCTGGCAGGAATCGCCGGACTTCCCAACCATTCACCCGGTCCCAGATCGTGTGGAACACCCGCCTGAGCTCCCACAATCGCGCCACTTTCGAGTTTAACGTGGTCTCGGATTCCGGCCTGGCCCGCCAGGACGCAACTCTCCCCGATCGTCACACTGCCGGATATCCCCACCTGAGCAATGATGCAGCAGTTCTTCCCTATGTCTGAATTGTGCCCGATCTGAACCAGATTATCGATCTTCGTGCCGGCTGCGATGCGGGTGATGCCCAGAGTGGCCCGATCGATCGAACAGTTGGCTCCGATCTCAACCTCGTCGCCAATCTCGAGCCCTCCAACCTGGGGAATTTTTTGATATTCCCCCTGCTCATCCCTCATATAGCCGAAGCCATCACTGCCGAGGACCGTACCACTGTGCACACGGACTCTGCTGCCGATTCTGGTGCCGGGATAGATCACGACGTTAGGAAAGATCTCACTCCCCTCACCTACATCCGCGTCCCGTCCAACGGACACGCTGGGATGGACTATTGCTCCCGCCCGGATGGTGGCTCCGGCATCCACATGAGTTCCAGCTCCAATGAAGGCCTCTGGATCTATCTTTGCCTTTGGGGAAACCACTGCCAAAGGATCAATCCCCGCTTCCGGAGCGGACCTGGGATAGAACAGATGCAAGAGGCTAATCAGTGATCTGCGGGGCTCGCGGACACGAATCAAGTTTCTGCCCAGCACTTCTCCTTCAAGCGGAACGATGATGGCAGAGGCAGCGCATTGGTCTGCCTTCGCCAGGGCACCCTGTCCCATCAGGACGCAGATATGGCCCTCCCCGGCCTCCTCCGCCGTACGGATATCGTGGATCGATAGACTCGGATCCCCCAGAAGTTCCCCATCTATTCTGTCCGCAATCGCATTCAGTGAAAACTGTGCCATCTTAATCCTCGCTCCTTAGGAACTCCCGCGAAAGACACCCGAGACCAACCATACCAGCGATGACTGCGAGTGGGTAGTTTGCTAGAATCGAGTCGGTCTGGAAATGAGGCCCTCAGGATGGTCGACGATCCCCTAATGGATTACCCACTCAACGCCAATCTAGCTGCTTGTGAGCCCGACGGAGTCGAGGTTCACCCCTCGGCGATCGTCAGTGAGAGTGCATTCCTGGAACCGGGTGTTCGAATCGGTCCCTACGCCGTCGTGGGTCCGAACGCCGTCCTCAAGAAAGGCGTGCATCTGGCCTCGCACGTGGTTATTGGAGGACGAACGACGGTGCATGAGGGAACCAGGATCTTTCCCTTCGCCACCCTGGGTAGCACTCCTCAGAGCCTCAAATCGAAGGATACGACGCAAGAGCTGATCGTCGGCCCTAGGAACACAATTCGGGAATACGCTAAGTATTTCTGGCAGTGCTGAGGAGGGAAACAGGACCATGATCGGGACCGATAACCTCCTGATGTCCTACTCGCACATCGGCCATGACTGTATCATGGGAGATCACTGTGTTTTGACCAACGGCGTCAACGTTGCGGGTCATACCGAGATCGGCAACTGGGCGGTACTCGGAGGAATGTCGGGGGTTCACCAATTCAGCCGAATCGGTGAGCTGGCGATGGTCTCCGGTGGATCGATGGTGAATCGGGATGTTCCGCCTTTCTGTCTCGTCGCGGGTGATCGAGCCAGAATAGTCTCACTCAATCTGGTAGGTCTGAAGCGAGCGGGTTACACAACGCCTGAAATCAAGGACCTCAAGAAGACGTTTGCGCTCCTCTTCAGGCATGGACTGACTCTCGAGGAAGCACTTGCCCGTATTGATGATGAGATCCCTCCGTCTCCGGCCAAGACTACTTTTCTGGATTTTCTCAAGACGACACGCAGGGGAATCTGCCGCTGAGTACAGGAGCGCCCTAGAGCATCTCTGGTGTCATCTCCTGCACCTCAAGAGTTGGACCTTCACCTCTTTCACAGCTTCTCGCCCCGACATCGATTCTGCTCTTAGAGACGGAGTTTCCGGCAGGAGTATTTGGTACGATAGCGGCTGGCTAGGAGTTCTGTAATCGAGGTGCAATCTCCTCCTCACACTCCGGACACTTCTCCTCGCTGGCCCGCAGGCCGCAGCCGCAGGAGGGGTTTGGAATTGGAGAGCGACGTTACACGGGTGCCTCGGGAGGGCGACGCTGTTGTCGGGCGAAGGCATATCGGAATGTCGGCTAAAATACTTCTCTGATGGGGAGAAACACTAGAGGGTAGTCAAATAGTCCGTGATCTGATCATTGGGCGTGCCTGACCATGACCACGACTAAACAATCTAATGTGACCGGCTCAGCCGTCTTCCATCGTCGTCCAGGTGCGGCCTTCCCTGTGTTTGCGAAAGGTGAGGGATGCAACCTGTTCGACAAAGACGGGAGACAGTACCTAGATCTTTCCAGTGGCCTGGCCTGGTCGGTAAGCCTGGGGCAAGGGCGAGCTGATCTTGCCGAAGTACTCGCTTCTCAAGCCAGGCAGCTGACTTGTCTTCACAACGGCTGGGCCTCGACCGATCCGCAGGAGGAGTTTGCCGCCCGCCTCGCGGCCCGGGCGCCAGGCGGGCTCAATAGGGCCATGTTCACCTCGGGAGGGTCGGAGACCAACGAGCTGGCAATGCGGATCACCCGCCAGTTTCACCTGGCCCAGGGCGAAGCTTCGCGATGGAAGATCATCTCGCTGGAGCACAGCTATCACGGGGCGACCGTTGGAGCCCTGTCCATGACCGGGACCATCCACGTCAACGACATAGTCACGACCGACTACGATCCTTATCTGATCAAGTTCCCGAAGATCCCCGCACCCAGCCGGTACCGGGGACCCTTTGCCGACCTTGAGCCGGCCGAAGCGGGGCGGAAGGCAGCCGACACGCTCGCCGCATGCATCGAGCGGGAAGGGCCCGAAACCGTCGCGGCCTTCATTATCGAGCCGGTCATGGGCCATGGCATGACGGTGGTCCCGCCGGGCTACCTCAGGCGCGTTCGGGAGATCTGCGACCAGTATGGGATTCTCCTGATCCTCGACGAGGTCATGACCGGCGCCGGCCGGACCGGGACCTTTCTGTGCAGCGAGCAGTTCCAGGTCGAACCTGACCTGACCACCATGGCCAAGAGCATCAGTGGGGGTTATGCACCGCTGGGTGCGGCGCTGCTTCATGATCGGGTTGCCGAGGCCATCGCGAATGCAGGGCGCACGCTCGATGCCGTCCACACCTTCAGCGGCCATCCCGTATCCTGTGCGATCGGCCTGAAGGTGTTGGAGATCCTCGAGAAGGAGCATCTCATTGATCAGGTCCGGGACCGCGGAGAGTTCTTCTTCCGCCAACTGCACGAGAAGCTGGGTCATCTGTCTTGTTTCGGCGACGTGAGAGGGTTGGGATTGGCGATCGCGATAGAGTACGTTGCTGACCGTGATCAACGGAAGGCCTACCCCGCCCAGGCAAACGTGAGCCAGTCGATCTGGGAAGGCATGCTGGAGCGGGGCTTTCTCCTGCCTACCTGCCGCTACATCGACAGTGATTTGCTGGGTGACTTTTCCGTGTTCTGCCCGGCATTCGTCATCAGCGAGCAGCAGATCATCGACACGGTGGACGCGTTGCACGACACGATCGAGGAGCTGATGCCGGGATGGGACAAGTGACGAACGAGGAGTAAGGAGCGGTAGGGCGACCATATGGCTGGCAAACCTTGGCAGCGGATCTCATGAACCTCTTGCCGGTCAGACCGATAATCCTCTGGTAGGCAACCACAGATCCCTTCGCCGCCGCTGCTTAGGCGGCGGCCTCAAGGAGGGCGAATAGCTCGGCTTCAGCCCGGCGTAGCGCGGATTCGTTTCCGTGCTTGAAGTCCCGGAACGCCCGGTAGAATCGGACAGAACGGACCCGCCCACGGGGGCCGAAGACGAGCGCAATAGGATTGAACTCATGATCGCCTGCGAATCTCCGAAAAAATCGTGCCTCCCAGGGCGATCTTGAAGGCCAGTCCCGACGGTCGGACCAGTTGAGAACGACCGCGCGGTCGCGAATAGAAGGAAGTATGTTCGCCTCGATGTACGACTGCCAATTGGGGCTTTCAGAGTAGACGAAGAAAATCTGCCGGCCATTGGCAGCATGCGCCCACCAGAACCACACTCGTAGGATCGCACCCCAGACGAGATGCCACAGTAGGTAGAGTACCACCCAGGGAAGAAGGAGCGGGAGAGATACAAGTAAGAGAACCAGGATACCGGCGTTCTTGAGGCGTTCCATTTCCGCGTCGCCACCTAACCAACGAGTTTACGGGTCAGCAGATTATTGCAACTATCCTCATAAGGCGCTAACAGTAAGTCGTCCAAGGTTTTCCGTAACTCGCGTACCGGCAACGAGTTCCGCTGAGCTTCCCGGGACGGATATGCCAATGTTCTCCTACGGAGCTTTCGCCATTCCCGGCTGCTGGTTTTCGGGCCTCTTAGCAGGAGTGGACTATGCCTCCAGCACTGTTCGTATCTCGGCGATGTCGTCAGAGCTCAGAGCGTTCGTGAAGTGCGTGAGGCGATCGATGATGTCCTTCGTACCGAGATACTCTTCCGCACAAGCCAGGTGCGCGAAGCCGCCGGGGTCGGAGCGGCCGTCTTCGTAGAAGACCAGGACGATGCGCCAGGTGCCCTTGGCGATGGATTCGCGACAGCTACGGCAGCGGGCACGACCCGTGGGCGAGAGCTGGACTCCGTCCACGCGTGTCAGGCGGCGGTGGGTGATCCCGAGTTGAGCGGTCTCCGACAGCCGCTCTCGATCCTCGACCTCCGCCGTGGTGAACTGAAGGGCCTCCAGCAGTACTTCGGGCCGCTTGAAGGCACCGCAGCGCAGATGGAACCAGAGAAGCATATCCCCTTCGTCCGCGTAGGGATTGGGAAGGCGTTCTCCAAGGCACAGCGCATCTTTGGGGATGTTCTGGCCGCACCCCCGGCACTTCGCTCGACCGCTGACAGCGGTTTCGATTGCGTGGTTCATCTCGCTAGCGTACTACGACTTGGGTAAAGCGTCCTCATTCCGCCAGAACCTCTGTCAGCGCCGTACCTGCAGTCGGCTTCTCATTTTTCTACGTTTTTGTCGTCTTCGAACGGGGCCGAAGGAGGGGGTTTCAGGTGCCCACGGTTCCAATCCACCTCCTAGAACCAGACTTCCGGTCTCTAATCATCATTGAATCTAGCAGCTAGGAACTCCAGGTCCTTGAGAAGTGGCTCAGCCCAAATGTCCTCTGGATTCTTTGCTTTACATTGTTCAGTCAGATAGTTCCCGATCTCAGACAAAGCGGCACGCTGACCCTTGGAGAAAGCTTCGATACCGCGTACTCGAACGATTTCGCAGATGTTGGACATTACGAATCCCGCTAGCTGAAGATCTTCTGATTCGTCCGTCTCGTTCTGGACAATCCGAATCAAATAAGGAGCCAGGTAGTACTGATACCCTGCGGGTTCCATCACGAAAATATCCTCGATATCAGATTGGGTTCCCAAGAGATCGTGGGCCAACGCCCTCGATATATCGTCGGTGGTCTTTCTGAGAAAAATCTCGAGGACATGCTTCTTGTCTAACTCGTCAAACCCATCAAATTTAACTAGACTATCGCCCACCGGCGGAGCACCAAGACCGAAGCTATTCTGAACGAGTTCGATTAGGCTCTTCATTCAGGCTCTATAGAGGAATGTGGCTCAGCCGCGCGGCATGGTTTCAGGTCCGGACACACGGCAGCCCTACGGGGATCGTGACGACGACCCACTCGTATATGCCTCAAGTATACAGCGGAAGGCCATGCGCCCGGTTCACCGAATGCGCTTCAACGTTCCGCTTCAAGCGGGTATCGCTGTCGGCTCAGGAACCCGAGGGTTGTCGAGCAAGCAGGGGATTGCTATATTCCCCGATCATGAGAAAACACCCGTTTTCTCCAACTCGGTATCACCCACACGGCCCGATGGAGGCCCGCGGGGAGATCACCCTGCGGGGAGTTCACCCTTATCAAGAAGGGAGAGATGTGGATGGCTACCGAGACTTCCTGGGAGTAGGAGCTGAGTCGTCTGTTGATGTCGTATCCGAGCACAATGGCAGCTTGTTAGAGACCGATTGCCCACAAGTCGACGCCGTGAAGACCCTGAAACCGACCCAGACGGTGGTGCCATGACTTGCGAGAGCATGGAGACACATACCGAGCCAGAAATCCTGGTGGAACAGATCCGAGAACTTCATCGCGAAACCGTTGCACGCTGGCACCGGGAGCAGTTGGACAATCCCTACCGAGGTCTGTTGGCTGCCGTTTGCGATCAACATCAAAAGAACTACGTCTTGTGGCACAAAGAGGATGAGGTTCGTGGTCCCTCCCTTCGACCCGAGCAGGTAGCAGAGATCAAACATTCGATCGACAGGCACAATCAGGAACGCAACGACCGGATCGAGCGGGTCGACGAACATCTGTTGGAAGAACTGGCACGGTGGGGTGTTCAGGCGCTCGATTTCGCGCCTCTCAACACCGAGACACCCGGCAGTGCGATCGACCGTCTGTCCGTCCTCGCACTGCGGCGCTATCATCTCGAGGAGCGACTCGAAGAGGAAAACCCAGCCAAGGAACAGATCAACCTCGCCCGGGAACGTCTGAAGTTGTGCGGCGAACAGCAGCACGATCTCGCGGGTGCCCTGAGAGATTTGCTGGCCGACATCTTTGCCGGGCGCAAACAACTCAAGGTGTATCGGCAGTTGAAGATGTACAACGACCCGCGCCCCTAGCCCGCACTTCTCATCGCTGGTCTACTGCGTCGCGACGAGGCCGGGATCGCCTATCTGCTCAGAACAGTCTCACACGCCTCGAAGACCTCCTCGACCGAGATGGTTTTCATCGGCGGACGGTTTTTCGGTCGTGGAACTGCCGGGGACGGAGCCGATCCTGACTGGATGGCAATGTGTTGTGCGCCGTAGGGGCCAGTCCGCCCCGCGGACGTCGGGCCATGGAGTGACACACAAGTGCAGCCCACGGCGGCCGCGACATGTAAAGGGCCGGTGTCGGACCCGATGAACAGGCTCGCGCGCCGAGCCAGCACCGCCAGTTCGGTCAGCGATGTTGGCGGGGCCACCCGGACTGGGCCACCCGAAGCATCCGCAATCTGACGGGCCCAGCGCCGTTCCCTGGCGCCCGCCCACAACACCACGGTGGGGATGTCGTAGCGCTCTCCAATCTTTGTGGCCACAGCAGCGAAGCGCTCGACCGGCCAGAGTCTTTCCGCGCGAGCCGAACCGGGGGCAACCAGAACAAACCTGCCTCGTTCCAGCCCAGTCTTCTTGAGAAAGCGCTCCACGCTCGCGGTTTCAGTAGGGTAGTCCGGTAGGCGAGAGTGTACGCCGCCTGCAGCGACACCGAGCGGTCCCAGCAGCTCGAGGTTTCGCTCGACTACCAGGCTGGACCTGGGTTCGACGAGGACGTTGTTGATCCACCGGCTTTGCTGACGGCCGTCCACGCCGTCGAAGCCGATCCGATGTGCCGCGCCCGACATCCATGCGGTCAATGCGCTCTTGGTCAGTCCCTGGACGTCGATAGCGATGTCGAAACCGCGCGACCCAAACTGTCTGCGCAGTTGCGTGAGAGTGGCAAGAAACTGTGCCGGACGATACCACGAATCCTCAAACCAGCGATGCGGTAGGCGGATGATCTCGTCCAGAGCCGAGTGTCCCTCGAGGAGAACAGCTGCCAGATCTTCGACGATCCAGGCGAGGTGGGCCTCCGGCAACGAATCGCGGAGAGCACAGAGCAGCGGCAGACCGTGGACAACGTCGCCGATTGAACTGAGGCGGACGATCAGGATTCGACTACCCCTTCCCTGGGGAGGGATGGAAACGCTCTCTTGTCGTCGAGGGGAAACCACGAAGGACTCCTTCTACGACGGCGCTACCCAGCAGGCGCCGATGGACTCCGTCCCAGGTAGGCCGTTGTGTCGCTGTCCTCCAACAAGAAGCGGTAGCCGTGACCGGCCAGCAGTTCGAGGCAGGCATTCCGATCCCGCTCGTGGAGCACCATGTGCTCGTAGCGGATGATAGCCGGCTTGATTCTCTGAAAATCGATGGAACGGATGATCTGATAGTCCATCCCCTCGGCGTCAATCTGCAGCAGGTCGATCTGGGAGGGCGCAGCTGCTTTCTCCAAGAGCGTCGCAAGCGTCCATGCGACAACGCGCCGGGCCACGACCTGGCGTCCTCGGCGACCCGGCTTCTTCATCAGGTGGCGTTCCAGACTGGCCGCCTGGACCATTCCGTCAGGTCGCGTGAACAAATCGATTTCGCCATCATGATCGCAGATCGCGACGTTGAAAAACTGTAGTCCGTCCTGTCCGGCGTAGTTCTCTTGCAGCCGCTCAAAGGCCTCGATCTGCGGCTCCACCAGCACGCCGCGCCAGTTTCGACTCTGAACCAACTCGTATATCGGGTCGGCCGTTACGCCATCAAAAGCACCGATCTGAACGAAGAAGAAGTCGTCGGTCTTGCCGTAGTCGGCCAGCACAAATTGCAGTAGATTGAGTATTTCCAGGTTCCGTTGCTGTTTGAAAAACTGCGGTTTCCCCGTTCTAGCGGTGGGAGCATTCGTGCGTATTCGCCCGTAGTGCCAGAGATTGGTAAGCTGCCGCAGCATGAGAGGAACTCCGCGAGGAGTGCGATCTTCCCTGGCGCGGTATTATAGCGACAAAGCATGGCCCGGGTAAGAGCAATCATTGTGGCTTTGCCCTCGAGGCCGAAGTAGGGGTGTCGAGCCGGGCTCGCCCCACGGCGGCCTGGAGGCCACCGCCACCACATCTTTGGAACCCCTCGGCTTGGAGTCGAGGGTCGGCCTCAGCCCGCGGTCTATTGTCAGAAGTTGGAACGATGCGTGTTTTGTGGGTTTTCGGACACCTCTCGGCACAACTGGAACAAGTCGCCAAAGATCTCACCCGTCGAGGAGATGTCTCATTGGAGATCATGTGTCAATGGGGCGATCGACCGCCCGTCGACGAGAGCGTCGCAACGACGACCCGCCTCGAGTGCCGGCGAAAGATTGATTTCAGGGCGCAACGTGCCATCCGCGAAAAACTGAGGATCGGCGAATTCGATATCGTCCATGCTTACACCAGTCGTGACCTTGCCAGTGTCATCGGTGCCTGTCGGGGGTTGCGCGATGCCCCCAGAATCGTGGGCTACCGGGGAAGCATCAATCGGCTCCAATGGCTCGACCCGGGTAATCTCCTCACTTTCTGGAACCCACGAGTGGATAGAATCATTTGTGTTTGTCGCGCCACGAACCGCGCTTTGCTGGCCTCACGAATCTCACCCGAAAAGCTGGTCACCGTATGGGAGGGCTGCGATCGTTCCGTATTTCAAACCAAGCCCCGATCGGTGCTCGACGAATTCAACATTCCAAAGGACGCTTTCGTCGTGGGCGCAGTTGCGAATATGCGGCCGGTCAAGGGGCTCGATCTACTCCTTCGAGCAGCCCAGGAGCTGACCGATTTGCAGGACCTCCATTTGCTGCTCATCGGTGATGTGCAGGATTCACGAATCTCCAGACTCGCCGCAGATCCTCGCATTGCCGACCGTACTCACATGGTTGGACCGCGACCCGACGGAGGGAGTTATACCGGATTGATGGACGTCTACGTCTCACCGTCGCGCATGGAGGGCCTGAGTATGTCGATCATGGAGGCGATGGCGCAGGCAGTAAGCCTAGTCGTCAGTGATGTAGGTGGCAACACCGAGCTGATTCGCGCTCAAGTCGACGGGTTCGTGGTGCCGAGCGAGGATTCGACCGCGCTGGCCTCTGCCATCCGACGACTCTACGATTCACCACAACTCCGCCGTCAGTTCACATGCTCGGCACAGCAGCGAATTGCGGACGAATTCTGCGTCCCGAAATGGACCGATAGGCTCTATCGTGTCTATCGCGATCTTGTGGATCAACAGCGCCGCGCCGCTTGATTCTCGATCTCCGATCGATCGGGAGAACAGGTGAACCAATACGCCGATATTCTTGCCGCGCCACGAGCCGGCTCGAATCAAGAACCGAGTCGTTAGACATGGCCCTCAAGATCCTGGTTCGGGTTCCCAACTGGCTGGGCGACGCTATCATGGTGCTTCCGGCGCTGGAGGAGCTGCACCGATGCTCCAGCGATGCGGAAATCACCGTGCTCGCAAGACCCTGGGTCTCGACAATCTACGCCAATCTGCCATTTGTTGATGAGGTCCTTCCCTATCCGGAGGAACACATTTCCGAATTCCTGGGCCCGCGGCTGAGGCTGGCAGCATTGATCCCCATGATTCGTATGCTGCGCAGAAAACGTTTCGATCAGGCCATTCTCTTCCAGAACGCGACCGAGGCAGCGATTCTGGCCTTTCTTGCGCGAATTCCCGAGCGGATCGGATACCCCACTCAGCTCCGTGGTAGCCTATTGACATCCAAAGCCCGACCCAGAACCAGGCAAAGTAATGCACTGAGTTCGTGGCTCTACCGCAACGCCGTCCGTTTCACTTCGGACTCGCCGACGGCGGCACCGGTCAGCTCGTCTCGTTTTGATCACGAATCTCTCTATTATCTAGATCTTCTTTTCCAGACTGGTCTTTCGAGCCGGGACTACCTGCGGGATCAGGCCTTCAAACCGAAGGTGAGAATTAGGGCTACTCCTGCCTCTGTCGAGAAGGCCAAGAAGAGATTGGAGGCTGCCAGGGTCGACTTGCGGTTGCCAAAGGGTTGGAAGAACTCCTGGTTGTTGTTCATCCAGGTTCCGCTGTCGGACCGGCGAGAAGATGGCCTGTACGACGTTTTGCCGAAGTCTGTAGGAGGTTGGCCCAGGCAGCCCGGGTACACCTGTTGATCCTTGGCTGGGGCGGGGAAGAAACAATCGCTGGTCAAGTCGCTCGCGGGATCGAGAACCAGGCCACCATCATCTCGGGTCCCGTCGACATGGAAACCACGATGGGATTGATGTCACTGGCAAGGCTAGTCATTGCCAACAACTCTGGTTGTTGTTCATCCAGGTTCCGCTGTCGGACCGGCGAGAAGATGGCCTGTACGACGTTTTGCCGAAGTCTGTAGGAGGTTGGCCCAGGCAGCCCGGGTACACCTGTTGATCCTTGGCTGGGGCGGGGAAGAAACAATCGCTGGTCAAGTCGCTCGCGGGATCGAGAACCAGGCCACCATCATCTCGGGTCCCGTCGACATGGAAACCACGATGGGATTGATGTCACTGGCAAGGCTAGTCATTGCCAACAACTCGGGTGCAATGCATCTTGCTGCCGCTCTGGGTGTCCCACTGGTTGCCCTCTTCGGTTCCACGGACCCGTCGGCCACGGGGCCTCTCACCGAGAACGCTATCGTCCATTTCAAACCCGTAGAGTGTAGCCCCTGCCATCTCCGAAAATGTCCTATCGATATGCGCTGTTGGGATGGAGTAGAGATCGATGAGGTCCTCAACTCTGCCCTGACCAAGCTGAATCGATTCTCCTAGATCCATTGTCGTGCCCTTACCTTTGTCCGACTTCACATTCTATTCAGGCCCCACGATTGTGGAAACCCTCACGGGCGAGGGTACGGGCACGGGCAAACAGCAACGGAAAGAATTCGCAACCAAATACAGACGGCGGCAGACCTACCCCCACCTCATGAGAGAGCAGCCGACACGGCGATAGTGGGCCAACCGAGTCTTCGCCAACTGGACGACCTCTCTTCGGGCGGGACGGCAATAGAGAGACCGCCAGAGGGCCCTGGACCAGGTTCTCAGGTCTTTATCCAACTGCTGGCCCTGATCGCTGAGCCACTTCGCCAGCGTCCAGGACTCCACCAGAATGTGGGAACGACAGAAGCTCCGGTAGGCAGAAAACCGCTTGTGCCCATCCGTGATCAGAAAATAGGGGCCAATACGCAACACAGAGACCGGCGGGAAACTGTTGCCGCCGAGCATAGCTCTTCGGTACTGCTCGACGCGCCCCGGGCTATGGGTAACGTGTAAGGGGTCGATCACCCTCTGTATGGGTAGGAGACGAGTAGGATAGCTGGCCAGGCCGGGGTCGAAGCAGCGCGACAGATTCGGGACAGGGCCTCTATCGCTCATAACAGACTCAATCTTGCCGCTCAGCTTTCCTGGAGCGATCCCGCGGGCAGTGTCAGTCCCGATTGAGGGATCGGACACGGTGGAAACCGAACAGCAACAAGATGAGTGCCATTACGATCAGCCCCCAGGCATTCAACGTAGGTATGGTATCAGGAGGAGGAGCCGTACTCGGATCAAGGGTCGGTGTCGGCGTCGGCGTCGGTCCCGTGGTGGGCGTCGCAGTGACCGTGGGCGTTTGAGTGATCGTTGGAGTCGATGTCGGGGTGGGTGAGGGGCCCGTTGTGGCGGTTGGCGTTGGAGTCTGCGTCGGACCCGGAGGCGCCGCTACTGCAAATGGTGGCAGGCACATCAGAAAAGCGTCCTCTTGGCCGTCTCGGTTGACATCGGGCTTCAGACGGCCGTCCACAAGGGGGCCCCAGATCTGGCTGGGTTGGGAGTGAAACGGACGAACCTGGACGAAATCGGTAAGCACGGTACCAAAAGGCAGGCTGACGCCATCCTGCGTATTATCCCCGTTGAGATCCGTTGTCACGAAATTGAAGTCCATTGTCATCGACGGAGCGCCGCCGTTGAATCCTTCAAGCCCGAGCCGGAATATGTCCGCTACGTTGTCCGCATTGCCGTCAACCAGATCAAGTGTCCCGGCGGTGGTTCGAGTGAACCCAGCGAACCCAGGACACTGGGCGCCAAACTGGCCTATCCCGGTAAGCGTCTCATTCAGGGCAACGCTCTGGACGCAACCGTTTTGATCCGTCTGCGTAACCGTGGCGGAATGGGAGAACCTGATCCCGCAAGTCCCATTTCCGGTGGGATCGAATGCGAGATACTCCCTGCTGGCACGCGTAAACTGTCCATTGCCGTCGGGCAGGTCGAACAGGAGCTGGTTCATCTCTGGAATGCTCCCAAGCCACTTGCTGCTGTGGCTTATGAGCAAGTTCGGGCTAGGCGAAGCAGTGCTCACGGCTACGGCAAATGCGTCGGCGGCATCGGGGAAGCCACTGCCATTGGTATCTTCGAGGAACCCATTGAAGAAGGGGAAGGGGCCCGGCGGAAGGAGATACCCGGAGCTCGGGCCCTGAGCCCATACGCTCTGGGCGCCGTAACCAACGATGACGAGCAAAGAAAAAACTATGGAAACGAGTCGCACGATCTTCAGCATGGCTTATCCCCCGACCCCAGCACCTACCTTCCTACCTCATCAGGAGCACTTTGTTCAAGCAGAAAATCAATCTACCTGAGTACCCACCGACCCAAACCGATTGGAGAAGGTGCTCTCGGCAGGGATCGCTGGTAGAGCCTCAGGGATCTCGGTGTACAGAGATGTCCTGATCCGATGACACTCGGCAGATTGATGCTCCCCCACGGTGCAGGACCAGGCTGAAATGCAAAACCGCGGTCCAGAAGATGGCAATGGCGAGAAAACTTCCGGTTTCTCCCAGCTTGGTAATCTGGGGCGTATTATCCAACCCCTGGTAGAGCCGGATGACGGTTAGGACCCCGGCAGCGCAGGCGAAGGCGGTACTCCAGGCAACCAGCCTCGCGGCAACCCGTTCATAGCGGCGCAAAGTCAGCTCGAGGCTCAGCAAGAGAAGGACGACCAAGACAAAGAGGGGGAGGTAGTAGAAAAGCCACTGAAACAAGATGGAGGTCCCTCCATAGACGGTGGCCCTCAGTTTCTCCAGCACACCTGTCGAACACTGTAAGCCAACAATAAACAGCGCGATACCAGAGACAACCCATCGACGAGCTTCAACTCTCAGAACAAAGGCCAGGCGACCGAGCAGCAATCCGGAACCGATCGCTTTTCCGCCAAAGAAGTAGATCGTCGCGGATCCATCTGGGATGCCGAAAGGCGCCCAGACGAGGACGAGTCCAAAGACATCGAGCAGCAGGGAAATAGCGACGATCGGCTGCCTCGCCGCCAGGGACCATGCCCTCCAGGAGCCTCTCAGGTCGAAACCTGCGACCAGCCACCAGAGTGCCAGCGACTGGAGCAGTGGCACTACGAAGAGCTGGACATATACATGCAATCTGGCATCGAAGTGATTGAAGCCGAAGATGCTGATAACGCTACGGAGGTAGAGGTGGGAGAAAAACAGAATCAGCCACAGTCCAAGAAATCGTCTCAAGAGTGCTCTTCAGTTGGTTCGGGCGATTCCACAGGAGTCCTGGCCCACAAGGCTGTCAGAACGAGGATCATGCAACTAATCGCCGGATGGGTCACGCTCGCGACAAAATGATCTACCCGGTTCGCTATCTGCGGCATATGGAAGTAGCTCAGGAAGGCAATTAGACCGCAAGCCAGGAGGAGAAGACTCGACAGACCGAGTAGGGCGGGGATAGAGCCGAACTCCCTTCCGACCTGATGAATAAGACAGGCTCCCAAGGCAGCGCAGGCGATCAAGCTGAGCTGATAGACGGTCTGACTGCCGATCCAACCCGAGAGATTCTCCAGAGAGAGTCCCAGAAAGAAAACACCCAGCAGACCGGGAACCACACGCCGGGCGAAGTTCCCAGAGCGCCAGGCGGTCTCCCACAGCACAATTGCCAACAAGCCCGATTTCAGAGATAGATACCAGGAAAAGAGGGCCGTTCTCCACTCTGGACTCGGCCAATGCTCAAGGAAGCCCAGCAGCCAGACCGCAAGCAAGACCACATCGATCAGCAGCGGGAAGGATGCAGCCGGGTGAGCCCGAACCGACCGCCAAGAACCTCTGATCGGATTCGGCTTCGGAGGGAGTCGTGAAATCAGCTGCAGCAGCGCAGCCTGGAAGACGGGGACCGCTACTGCAATTGCCCAGAACTCCAGACTCGATTCCCAATAACCGGCGACAAGGTAGGTGCTGCCCAGATACGTTACCAGACTGGCTCCAGCCAGTATTGCCCAGGATTTGCCAAAGTTGAGCTCGGCCGAGAACATCGAATCCAATCTTCCGCTGGTTTTGCAGTCAGGATCACTAGGGGACGCCCTGACTCATGCCTCCCACAAGCCTCTGATAGCCACTGGAGCCCGTCAGCAGCTGTTGATGTGCTCCAGTTTTCAGAACTCTGCCCTTCTCCAAGAACACCACCAGATCGGAGCTGATCATTCTCTCCTCTTCATGGGTCACCATGAAGATCGTCCGCTTGCCTCGGAGCTTCTCGAGGGCCAGGTTGATCTTCTCTTCCGACTCTTGATCGATCTGACTGGTCGCCTCATCCAGGATCAGAATCGCAGGATCGCGAAGGACCGCACGAGCAATGGCCAGACGCTGCTTCTGCCCTGCCGAAAGGCCCGTCCCACCGTCTCCCAGTTGCGTCCCGTACCCTTCGGCCAACTCGACTATGAACTCATGCGCTCCGGCCACGCGCGCCGCTTCCTCCACCTCGTCCTGGGTGACCAGCTCCCCAAGACCGTAGCGGATGTTCTCGAAGACTGAATCGGCGAAGAGATAGCTCTCCTGGGGGACCATCGCTATCTGGGCTCGTAGGCTGTGCAGGTCCACGACCGAAATGTCCGTCCCATCGATCAACACGCGACCAGCACTCGGTTTCAGGAGACGCGGCAGCATCAGCATCAGGGTCGTCTTGCCGGATCCATTTCCTCCCACGACAGCCACTGCCTGCCCGTGATGCACGGTCAGATTGACCTCAGAGAGGACATCAGGCCCCTGGCCCCGATAGCGGAAAGAGAGATCCTCGAACCGGATCTCAGCGGAATGACGAGGGAGTGGCTGAGTGGATTCTGTCAGACCCTTTCTTTCAAGTGGCAGACCGAGAATATCCTCAACCCTCTCGGCTGCGGCGTCCGCCTCGCTCACAAGGTGGCTCAGCTGTGCCACCGGTGCCACCGATTGGCCTGCGTGCACGAGAGCTACTATGACGACTATGAAGTTCGCGGGGTCGACGCTCTGACGAAAGACGAGCCAGGCCGTGATGACGGCAACCAGGCTGAGTCCGATCAGCAACACGGTTTCGACCACCGGTTGCGAGATCAGCCTCAGTCTCTCTATCCTCAGGCCCTTCTGGCAAATGGTGGTATTGAAGTGATCATACCTCTTGCTCTCCCAATCCTCGGTGCCGTGCAGCTTGACGAGGGCTAGCCCTTGTAAGCTCTGCTGGGCTAGGTGGAGCAGTCGTCCGTAGGCAGCCAGCCTGTCGCTGGAGGCTCGATGGATCAAGCCATCGAAACGCCTCAGAAGGGCAAGCATAGGAGGGGCACACAACAATACGACCAGGCTCAGTCTCGCATCCACCAGCAGCGCGACCACGAAGGCAGACAGACCTCGAAACAGATATCTGGCAGCCCGGACGAACAACTGAGTGTGAGTTGTCTCCAGCACCTCGAGGTCAGTGAAGATGGGCGAGAGCCGGTCCGCCTTGCTGAGCTGAAGGTTCAGAAGCAGGGGCACTCGAAGCTGTCGATCGAACAGCTCGCCTCTCAGATCCCTCAGCGCATGACCGATTGCCCAGGTGGCCGACCACTCGTGAAGGTACCGTCCAGCTCCGCTGAGCACGCCCAGCCCCAGGGCGATGCCGACAACGGCGGTGAACTGCCAGAAGGGCTCGGAGGGTAGAACGCCCCACACCGGCGCCAACAAGAACTCGAATCTGGCAATCGACGGGTCTGCGGCGAAAAGATCGGGAAGTGACCGTTGCTTCAGCAGGAGCACGACGGCACTCTGTAAGATGCCTAGAGAAGTTCCGAAGCAAATGGCGAAAACGAGGGCTCCGGCCGAAGCCCACACAAGCTGGCGCCGATACTTCAGAATCCTGGAAGTCGACCGCCAGAAGGCACGACATTCAATCAGTCGCATATCGGGTGTTTTCGGAAATGAGCATCCATCCCTCGCGGAGGCGGTTCGATGAGCGCCGGCACCGGTCGCTAACATAATGGTTGACGGGTCCGGCTGGAGTCAATCCACAGAAAGCTTGAGTACACCGAGGGGGTCTGTAAGGAAGTAGCCTGAACAGCAACCCCAGATCTCAATTATGATTGCCCTGAAAATGACAGACCGAGAGCATCAACTCGTCATCGCAACCATTGCCGTCGTGGTGTTCTTCACGAGTCTTGGAACGACTGCACTCTGGGACCGGGACGAAACGCGAAACGCCGGGTGTGCCAGGGAAATGCTGGAGAGCGGAGATTACATCGTGCCGACCTTCAACGGCGAGCTCCGCACTGCAAAACCCCCTTTGCTTTATTGGCTGACGGTCGCCAGCTTCAGGCTCCTGGGTGTGAACGAGTTCGCAGCACGGCTGCCCTCAGCTTTGTGTGGGCTTGCTACGATTCTGGCTACGTTTCACCTGGGACGGATTCTGTTCCACTCGGCTGTAGGCTTTCTGGGAGCCGTCGTGTTGTCCACTTCGACTCTTTTCGCGATATCTGCGAGAGCTGCTACCCACGATTCCCTTTTCGTTCTTCTGATCACGCTGGCACTGCTTCTGTTCGCACGCGAGCTGGTTCTTCCGGGCCGAAAGCGTGCGGCTGCCTATCTGCCCATGTACTTTCTTCTTGCACTGGCCGTCCTGACCAAGGGCCCCACCGGATTTCTCATCCCAACCATGATCATGGCCTTGACGCTGACCGCAAGAACCCTCCTGCAGTCGGCCGAGATCAAGACGACTCAAGAGCAGAAAGGTCTCGGGTTCCGGACAGGGCCCGCTCGTTTTTATCTTGAGAGTATGGTGGACGCCCTCCGCCAGATACGTCCCCTACTAGGCGTGGCAATCCTGTTGGTAGTCGCCGGCCCCTGGTTCCTGCTTGTCTCGATTCAGACAGACGGCGAGTTCCTGCGGGAATTCCTGGGGTACCAGCATCTGACGCGCTTTCTCAACCCACTGGAAGGACACGGCGGCCCCTTCTTCTACTATTTTCTGGTGTTCCTTGCAGGCTTTTTCCCCTGGTCGACCTTACTCTTTCCCTTGGCCGTCCAGATTCGGAACGAGCTTGGAGCGAGGTGCTCTACCAGGCGTATGGCTTACGTCTTCTTCGCCCTCTGGGTCGCTGCTTATCTGATCCTGTTCTCGATGGCGGGGACCAAACTACCCAACTACCTGCTTCCAGCAGCTCCAGCCATCGCAATTCTAGTCGGCTCCAGCCTTCAATCGGCCTTGTCGGAGAGACTCAGTTCAGTAGATAGATGGCTCCCCTGGGTTGGGGTAGCCCTGGCCATATCCGGAGCCCTCCTGTGGCTGGGATTATCCATTGCGGCAACAATGTACCTCCCCGGGGAGAAATTGCTGGGACTGATAGGATTCATTCCGATGCTCGGTGGGATCCTCTGCATCTTCTTTGCTCGCAAGGAGAGGTGGCGGCAGCTTGCAGCTACACTGGGTCTTACTGCTCTGGTTTTCGCCATGACGGTCGTAGTGTGGGGAGCTATTCGCACAGATCGCTATCAGAATGTGCGGATCTTGATCCAGACCCTACAACGACAGACTGAAAGCCAACATCGACTGGCCGCCTTTCGATTCCTGGAGCCGAGCTTCGTCTTCTACGCTCGCCAGAAGATTGATCTGCTGCAAACGTCGGGTGAAGCCTTTTCGTTCTTGAGTGAACCGGAGAGTTTCCTGATTACCACTGAGCTGGGCTTCGCTGAGCTCTCAGCCTCCGAGCCCGGTACTCTCCGAGTCCTGGCACGCCACCCCAGATTCCTTGGGTCCGGTAACCTACTGATCCTGGGTAGTACTGCCAGTTCAACGAGCGATTAAGTCGCTCTGAGCCGTTCTTGTCGCGATGATCCCCCAGCTAGAGCGCGTGCTCCAGCAGCTTCTCTTCGTCCACATCGGCCCCCAATCCCGGCTCCTCTGGGACCAGGACGAATCCATCTTCGAGAGCAAGCAGAGGCTTCCGGAGCACCGACTCGCCCAGGGGATTATCGCCCGCCCAGAACTCCATGCGGAAGAGATTGGGAGCGGTTGCGGCGAGGTGCAGACTGGCTGCGAAATGGATGGCCGACCCCAGGCTCACATGAGGTTGGAAAGGCACCCCGAAGACGTCGGCCAACTGGGCAATGCGGAGACACCCGGTGATGCCTCCGGCGCGGCAAACATCCGGTTGCACGAGACCCAGCCCATGCCGCAGGAGGAGCTGAAGGGTCTCGTGCCGATTGACCAGGAGATCGTTGGCGATAGGCAGGGAGGTCCTGCCTGCCAGCTCGGCGTAACCGTCCAGGTCTTCGGCGGGCAGAGGCGCCTCCAAGAACCCTATTCCGAGAGGCTCCAACCCACTGGCCAGCTGGACTGCCTGGGACAAACTGTAGCGCTCGGCTGCATCCAGGTAGAGCTCAGCCTCCTGGCCAATCACCTGGCGCACTCGACGGGCGCTGGCCAGGTCCGCCTCTACCCCGTGTCCAGCCGCCATCTTCATTGCAGTGAATCCTCGCTGGAGGAAAGACGTGGCCTCCTTTTCGAGGTTCTTCCAGTCCTCGGCGGTGGCCTCGGGGCCAAGTCCACGGACTGCCGATGCGTAGACGGGAATACGGCGTCGGAAAGCCCCACCCAGGAGTCTGTAGACGGGTGTGGAGAGGGATTTTCCGAGCAGATCCCAGAGAGCCATGTCCACGCCACTGATGGCCTCCAGAAGGAAGCCGTGCGAGTGTCCGCGCAGGCGCATCGAGCTGTACATGTTTTCCCACAGCGGAACCACTTCCCTGGGATCTTTTCCGATGAGTCGGCCGGCAAGCAGATCCGTGACTATCTCCCGAGCCACGCGGGGCGCCACCGGGGCTTTGGCCTCTCCCCAACCAACCAGACCGTTGTCGGCCACCACCTTCACGATGACCGTACAAATCCCATCCGAATATACGGGTTGGAGGCGTCCCAGGGCGGGAAACCCATGCCACGCCGCGTCAGAATTCCGGTCCGTGTCCGACTCCTGGTCCCCCCAGGCCTGACTGCCCCAGTAGGGTTCTGCCAGGGGAATATGGAGTGCGAAGGCCTCGATGCTGACGATCTTCATGGGAGAGGTAATAACAGTCTGTCCCCTTCTCGCAGAAACATGTCCCCTTCTCGCAGAAACAGTCTGTCCCTTTCTTTGGCCAGCCGCGGGCCCTTTGAACTAGGCCGGCGGTTCGACTGTCAGGTCACCCGCGATCCGGATCGAGAGAGCCTCCAGCTCGGTGCGGTCGGTTTCGTCCAGTTCCAGGCCGCCCGAAATCCGCACGACCTGACTGTTGAGCACGCCCCGCCTCGCCAGGACCGCTTTGGTGAAGGCCATTCGCAGCACGGCTTGCATGCTCAAAAGAGGGAGAACCCTCTCGAACAAGGCCCGGGCCTCATCAACTCGACCCTCTTCCAGCGCCCCCCAAAGCGTGACGAAAACATCCGTGTACTCGCAGGCAGGCATGGCCCCGCAGGCACCCCGATTGTACTCCTCGATGATCGCACGGCCCCCGCCTCCACCGAAAACCCCACGTAAATGGGAAGGACGAAGCGCCAGGATCGAGCTCAGTGCGTGGCCGCTGGTGAGGGTCTCCTCCTTCACGTAGCTGATGCCGGAAATCTCCGCAACAAGGTTCAAGACCACCTGAGGCGGAAAACCCTGTCCCAACGGAGGTGGGGCATTCTGCAGGATCACATCCCTGCCCTGGGCAGCATCACAGATCGCCTCGAAGTACCGGCGGACGCCGGACGCAGATTCCTTGACGACATAAGGAGGGAGTGTCATGACTGCAGAGGCGCCGGCCGTGATCGCATCTTCGGTCAAGGCGGCCGCCACCTGCCTGCTGCTGGCCGCAACGCCGGCAACCAGGGGTACCCGTCCCCCTGCCGCCTCCAGAACCACCCTTACCCCACGACGACGCTCTTCTTCGCTGAGGGCGTAGAACTCGCTGGCGACTGCCGGCCAGACCAATCCATGGGCGCCGCAGTCGAGGCAGAAATCGACCACTCGCGCCAGGGCACCTTCGTCCAGCTCGCCCTGGCTCCCGAAGGGAGTCGCAACGATGGGTAAGATTCCTCGTAGGGCCATCTCTACTGCCAAAGTTCTACCGTGCAGATAAGTAGCACAATTGTGCAAGCCTGGGAAGACAAAGTCGGCTTGCGATCCATGCCATGATCTGGAACAGTAGAACAGTCTGTCCCTTTCTGTCACGGCTTGAACGAGGATCTGGAGGACCAACAATGAGGGCTTTCTTTCCGCCATTCTTCTTGATTGCAGCTCTTTCCCTCTGGCTGGGCGGCACCCCTCTAGCTCAGGGAGCTGGAGAATGGCGCTTCTATGGCCGAGACCCTGGAGGCACCCGCTTTTCGCCGCTCAAGCAGATCCACACGGGGAACGTCTCGAAATTGAAACGGGCCTGGACCTACCACATGGGCGAGGTGAAGCGTCCCCACGTCTCGGCACCCAAGAGCTTGATCGCCGCCTTCGAGAGCACCCCACTGATCGTGGGAGATGCGCTCTACTTCTCGACTCCATCCAGCCGTGTGGTGGCGCTGGACTCCGGAACCGGAACCGAGATCTGGGAATTCGACCCACAGAAAGGAAAAGGCGAAAAGAGAGAGTACCTGCAGCACCGGGGAGTGTCCTACTGGGAGGGAGAGAGTGAGGCAGGAGGGGATCCCGACCGACGTATCATCCTGGGAACTGGAGACGGTCGATTGATTGCCCTCGACGCCGCTACCGGAAAGCCCTGCTCCAACTTCGGGAAGCAGGGAGAGGTCGACCTTCGCAAAGGGGTCTCCGACCGCTGGGCGGGATCTGAGTATGGTGTCAGTTCCCCACCTGCGATTTACAAGAACCTGATTATCGTCGGTTCACGGATCATTCCTGGACCCTATGGGGGAAAGGGACCTAGCGGCAAGGTCCGTGCCTTCGACGCGCGTAGCGGAAAGCTGGCTTGGGTATTCAACACCATCCCGGAGCCAGGGGAAGAGGGCAACGACAGCTGGAAAGGAGACTCCTGGAAGGACCGGAGCAAAGCCAACGTATGGGCTCCCATCAGCGTGGACCTTGAACGCGGCCTCGTCTTTCTCCCCACGGCTCAAGCCACAGGAGATGTGGAAGCGGACGGACTCAAGGCTCCCGGAAGCGAGCGCCAGGGACAGGACCTCTTCGGCACCTCACTGGTTGCAGTGGATGCCCAGACCGGGAAGCTGCGCTGGTACTATCAGATCGTCCATCATGACATCTGGGACTACGACCTACCTTCCCAGCCTGCTCTGGTGACCCTCCGACAGGATGGCAAAGAGATCCCGGCCGTGGTTCAGGCTACCAAGATGGCGCTCCTTTTCGTCTTGAACCGAGTCACGGGAGAGCCCGTCTTTCCAGTCGAAGAGCGTCCTATGCCTCAAGCCAAGAAAGGGGGAGTGTTCACCTGGCCGACCCAGCCGATTCCAACCAAACCGCCCCCTCTGGTTCGCCACCGATTCACCCGGGACGACGTCAGCAGTGTGACTCCAGAGCACCACCGCTACTGCCTGGAGCTCTTCGACTCTCTGGATTTCCCGGGCCTCTATCCCACCATGGAGGAACCTTCATTGGTGTTTCCAGGAAGCATGGGCGGCTCCAACTGGGGCAGCGTAGCCTTCGACCCGACCAGCGGACTTCTATACGCGAACGTCAGCCATCTGGGCAGCGCCCGCGGAAGAGGAGGACGATTCTGGAACAAACAGCGGTGGCCCTGCCAGAAGCCCCCCTGGGGAAGCCTCAGTGCCGTCAATCTGAACAGCGGTGAGCTGGCCTGGCAGGTCCCGCTGGGAAGCGTAGATGAGCTGACAACCAAGGGAGTGCCCCAGACCGGAACCGTCAACATTGGGGGTCCGGTGGTCACTGCCGGAGGCCTGGTCTTCATCGCCGCCACCAAAGACCGCCGCTTTCGAGCCTTCGCCGCCACTAGCGGTAAGCAGCTCTGGGAGACCCGGCTAGAGGCCGACGGCTATGCGACTCCAGCCACCTATTTGGATCGGAAGAGTGGCAAACAGATGGTCGTGATCGCCGCCGGGGGAGGAGGACCGTTTTCTGACGAGACTTCCGATGTGCTGGCTGCCTTTAGCCTCGTAGAGAAGTGATCATCACCAGCTACCCAAAGACATGGCTCAGCGGCTGCACGATCGGTGTGCCTCGGAGGATGAGTGGAATTGGTCTCATCCCCACAGAAACACGGGTCGCCGTGGAAGTTGTGGCAGTGGCTGAGACTCCTGAGAGGGGGCTGGTGACGGAGTCAACCCCCTGCTCTAGCACCCGACTTTACCGGTAACGGCGAGTCCAGCGTATCGCCGTTGGCTTTGAATCCGTTGCCATCCACGTCCACGAAGATCGGATTGGAGATAGCCGCCGGTCTGGCTTGGCTCAGCACCGGACCCACTATGGGCCCCAGCGTCGAGTTCTCACTCACAGCAGCGACTATGATGTGGGTATCTTTCTCCAGTCGGAGCGGGATCGTGCGGTCAAACTTGACGACGCCACGCCCGAAATAACCGGGGTGGGTCCAGCGGGTGAAGTTCAGACTCTCGTCGGGACGACCGCTGACCAGGACCTGAACTCGATCGATATCCAGCCAGTTGGCACACTGAACCCGCACCTTCAAGAGGGCCTTGCCGCCGGGCAGCGAGAGGTCTTCCCCCGGGATGACCCTGGTGCTGTCTCGGTTGGAGTCCGTCGACTCCAGCGACACCTCCATGAAGGGACCGTTGCTCATGACGATGTTTCCCGCTTCCGAGGCCCGTACGATATCCACGGCTTTGATCTGGGCCGGATCGTCTGTCTCTGATCGGATGTAGTTACGAATCCAGCCGGTGCCATGGAAATTGTAGTGAGCATCGGTGTTGACAACACCCGGAATTCGATGTCCCTGGTTCAGCAGCTGGAGCCAGTTGAAGATGCGATTGTTCCTGACCCCGCCTCGGTACGAGAGGGTGGGCGGTAGGCTCAAGGTATCCGCCCCAGTTCCGCCGTAGGCGCCGACGTAGTGGGGGTGAACCTCCAACACATCAATGAACTGGAACATGCCCTTGAGACCACCATCCGGTACTCCGTCGCCGTCGCGGTCAAAAAACATCTCGCCCAGATCCGGATGGTTTACCTGCACCAGCTTCTCTGCTCCGTCGTCCCAAAGCGCCAGACGGCGGATCTGCTCTGCTGGATCGGTGTGAACCACTGGGCCGCCGTTATCCTGGGTCCTTGGCTTGAGTACGATCGGAAAGGCATTCTGATGGTTGAGAGTGCCGGGCCTTCCCGAGAGCTCGATTCCGACACAGGTGCCCAACAGATGTTCCGCGTCGAGACGCTTGAGGTGAGGGGTGTAGGTGGACAAACGGTTGTGCTCGGTGCAAGGGGCGAACTCGATGTGTTCTGCCAGGATGTTCAATACCCGTCCCAGCTGGCTGGCGGTATTGTCACCCGAGGGACTCGAATGACTGTGAAAATCGGCGCTGACCCAGCCTGAGCTCTGAACCACCCTTTCAAGGGTCGCTTCCAACTTGACCTCTCCTGATGCCGGAACCTCGATGGTCCGGTACTCCGCGTCGTATTCGGGTCCGTGGCTGATCAGGACCCGATACCTTCCAGGCGGGATTGCCTGCGACCATTCGCCGTCGGCGGAGTAGTGAAGGTTCCCTACCGAGAAGGTGCCGCTGTCTGGTCCCAGTTCGGGGTTCGGGGTCCCATCGATTCCGTGAAACTCGACCTTGGAGGGTACCGGCCCCCCCTCTTGGTCTCGAATCCGGGCGAGGACACGAGCCGCTTTGGGTAGGACAACCTGGACCATCGTGGCCGTCCTTGTTTCGGAAGGCACCGAAAAGCTGACTTCTCGGCTGCCGCGTCCCAGCGAAGACACCCTCGATCGATAGTTTCCTGAAGGAAGCTCCAGAAGTATTTTACCCTTGCTGTCAGTCCGCCCGTACCCCTGGGAGCTACTGCCGGAAAAGATCTCGATGTCGGCGTTTCGCACTGGGCCTCCACCCTCTTCGCTAACCCGGACTGTGGCAGTCCCCAGCGGCTGCCGGCGTACTCGCTTGCCGATTGCCTTGACTGCCACCAGGTGGCGAGCCGGAAAAATCCGCCGCACCAGTCTTCTCGTCTCCCCAGGTGCAAGATCAAATCGGTCCTGTCCGTCAATCAGATAGCGCAGGGTCGACAATCGATTGCGGGCATCAGTCGAAGACTCGATCGAACCCCTGTCAGGCAGGATGCCGTAAGCCTGTCCGAACCACTTGTCATAGGCCCAGAACAGGTCCGTCGTGCCATTGGCAACCTTCTCGAAGGAGTGGTCTGCGCGAACCTCGTCCATCAGCTCCACGGTGAGCTGTCGGTCGCTGCGGTTGATGAACTCACTTTCCACCAGCACGAAGTCCGACGAGTCCGTTAGACGATAAGTCACGTGTACATCTGGACGATCCATCCCGCCCGTCGCCGTGACCTTCAGCGAGACTTCCTCGCCATGAGCTTGGACGACCGTGAGCTGGCGGTAGGCGAACGGGTCTCTCCCATTCGGGTAGAAGGCGCTGAGTTGATCGCTCTGCTCCTCGCGTGCCTGCGCTCGTGTCGTCAAGTCGATGATGGCTCCGCCGACGTTGGTGACCGTGGTATTGGCATGCCTCCCCGAGACTGCATTGGCGACGACTGCCACCAGATGCTGATTCCTCAGAACATAGTCTCCGTAGATGGAGTCGACTTCTTTGCCTCCGGGCACGATCTCGTCCCAGGTCTCAGGAGTGATACGAACGATCTCCGCGGCGCTGAGCTGGGAAATCAGTGCGAGGGACAAGCACAGCCATCGAATCTTATAAGTATTGGAATTCATTTCATTTCTCCGCGGGTTCTACTGCCCGAGATCGAAGCACGTCAGGCGATGAAGTTTCAGGTTAGTCCCGCCCCCAGTGATGCTGGCCCCGTTCGAGAACGGAACTTTTCGGGGTCAACAGAGATCTTGCTGTTGTCCGGCTCTCTCCTCGGAACTTGGGCTCATCTTGCAGACAAGTCAAGTCGTTCGCGGCTCTGTTGCCTGCAGCTGTTTCCGGTACTGTTCACTGATCACTTCATCACTGTTCACTATTCAAGTTTCGGCTTAGCGGCTCGACTGAATCCTGAGGACGGCCAGGAAAACGTCGCTCCTCTGAACCTTTCGGACATCGTCCGCAGTCAGATAACCTTCGCCGTCGTACCAGAGCATCAGCACACGGCGCTCGTCTAGAGCGAGAAAATGGGGATATGACACATCGCCCCCAAATTGGGTTGGCATGTGCATCTTCCACTTTACACGCATGCGGTCCATGTCGAAGGTCCAAAGCGCGGTGCGTTGAATGGACTTCTTGGGGTCGGTACCGATCAGCTGATCGTCGGGATAGACGTAGTTGTAGCTACGTCCGGCTACCAGGATCGTATTGCCTACCAGGACAGCGTCGGGTCCGCCCATCTTTGGACCGTCGTACACTTTCCACTGCGTATAGGGAGGTCGAGCGAGAGAGATGGAGGGTCCAGGTCCTTGGCGGGTGAAGGCCAGCAGGGAGTCATCAGGAAGGAACAGCAGGGCGGTTTCGGTATACTCGCCCTCCAGAATCGTCGAGACCTTGTTCCAGCGAAGGCCATCGCTCGACTCGAGTAGGTCCAGCCGGGGATTTCCCTGCGCGATGTCCGCTGCCACGTAGTGGATCCCCCTGTGTGTCTTGGGCTTCCACAGTGACCAGGGCGGATCGTAGGCCGACCGGGGCTCACTCCAGGTCTCCCCATCCTCGGTAAAGACGACGAGGGTGCCCGCGGCCCTGGAATCTCCTGATTTTCCCGCGATGAGCTCCTCCTGGACGATGTAGGCAAAAAGCCGGTCGGGGGTAGCCAGAAGATGGCACTCCACGTCACACCGCTCCTGAGTATCGAGGACAGTACTAGGCTTGGACCAACCCTTTGGCTCCGGGCCCTGCGAGCGAATCATCGAGATCTTTGAGTCCAGGTCGATGTGCTTTACCGCCGAACTGAAGCTCAGCCAGTAGCGTCCCTTCCAGAAGACGACGCTGGGCCTACCATTCCAACGTCCGTCGGAGATAATCTTCTCGACGCGCTCGAAGAGAATCTCAGGATCAGGATCGATCGCGAGCTCGGACTTCTCTGCCCTTCTGGATTGGCGTACGCCGGCCTTGCCGGGCACGAAGTTCCATGCCCCGGCACCCGCCAGTAATCCAGCCTTGAGGAACGATCGTCGAGGCTTTCCAAGTCCCTTCATTGAGTAAGTCCCCTGAAGCTAACAGGACTCTGGCCATTCGTCAACGAGTCCTCCCGAGTCCCCCCGCTGGCGCCCGATGGACCCGCCGATGGAGCAGTGGGTATCCGCAAGAATGTGGAGCTTATGAAACGCGGCCGCGAAGCCGTGGGACCAGACGGGGTTGTGGCGACGGATTGCTGGATGGCGCTGACCGAACGCTACACACTCGAGCTTTGTGAAGCCTTCGAGCCCTATAACGTTTACTGGATGGAGGAACGCTTGCCCCCGGATGATTACGAAGGCTTCGGACGTTTGCGGGAGCAGATCAAGTCAACCCGCATCGTCTCAGGTGAGCATGTTTATGCGCGCTATGGATTCCGACAATTGCTCAGCACCAATGGCGCCGAAATCTGGCATCGTCTACGAACGATACAAGGAGGACTACAAGCTTTCCCGTGGACCGGAAGGAATCTATACGCGCCTCTCAGACGAGCCCGGCTTCGGCTGGTATCTCGAAGTCGTATAACGACCCAATAGTTGTTCGATTACGACGACCATCAGGTTCGTTCCCTCGATCTTTAGAGCAGGCCGAAACCCACCGCTAGAATCGTTCCGAACGCGACCACTGTGAAGAGCACTGACGCTGCGATTGCAACGTAGCAATAAGGAAGAGCGATTTTTTCGATTCACCTCGACTCACTGTACGCCAACATTCAATTATCCTCCTACGGCTCCACAAGCAATCGCTGTGCCACAACTCTGGAGCAGGGCGGGATGGATTCCGAAAACCGTCTGTAGATAGGATCTAGTACTGGCTGAACTCGGCGGCGTCAGGGAAAGGCGCCAACCGTCGGTGTTATCTCTCCGAAGGAGAGTCGAGGCCCGATCTGCTCGGTCCAAGAGGGAATAAATGCCCGGATCAGGTAATTTTTACCTAGTCCTACCAATCCTACTTAAGTCCACCGACTCAGGGAGTCACTTCAACAACGTATCAAACAATGGTACTTTCGCGAGCGATATTACATGTCCGGGTTTGGCAGGGGCGCCGTTGGGTGCTACGGCAAGCCCTTCTGGATGTAGATCCGGCCAACAGCGTATGCATCGGCATGGCCAGGCGCGAAGGAATAGCAGGACGGTAGCCGCATGTTGAAATCACGGCGGGAGTTCGCGAAGACTTTGGCTGGTGGGACGGCTCTGCTACTGAATGGCTCCGGATGCCGAGGCCTTCCGAGCAGCGAGAAGAACCCGTTGCTCGGGATCCAGCCGAGTCGGTATTTCGACCTGGCTCACCGCGCGGACATAGCCATCGACGCCCTGACCAACTTGTTGCATAAGCGGCAAGCCTACTTACCCTATTTCGACGTTCACTTCCATGCTCAGCCCCCCGTGGCCGTCCACAATCGGTGGGACTACGGCGATTGTACCGGTCGCTACATCGACGCCATCAGGCTGGCACGCATCATGCGTGGTCAGACTCAGGGACAGGAGATAGAGGCCGCGCTTCAGAAACTGTCAGAAAGTTTGCTTGGCGAACATGGATTGAGCTGGTGGCCCGATCCTCCCTACAAGCCTCGGCTCCGTCTGGATGCACCACGCCGCGTGGCGGAAATGACCTGGACTCAGCGCGGCGCACTGCTTGGTCTCACTACACAATATGCAGTCACGGGTGAGCGGCGCTTTCGAGATCTAGCGGAGCGGCTGATTGAGGGGCTCAACAAAGTGGCGCTCTGGCGGGACGGCATGGCTTACTTCCCCGTTGATTCAACCGAGGTGGGTAGTCTTGCCGACATCCTCTACCCGCCTGAAGGATGGGCGACCGATCGCATGCCAACAGCTGGCTGGTTCGGCGGATTCATGGGTGCGCTCATCTGGCCTTTGGCACGGTTTGCAACTCTGACCGGCTATGAGCCGGCGCAGCGCATGGCGAGTGGTGTGGCGGTGGTGCGTTTCGAGTTGCCCAAGCAGGACCAGTCAGTGCACCTGGGCTACGATACCTACGAGGTTCAATACCAAGGCGACACGGTGACCGCTATCTCACCCCCCGCCAAGGTCTGTCCTTTGTATGAACGCCAGTGGGTCCTATCACCATCTCCGGAGATTCCCGATCCCACCCCTGCCCGTGCCTCTGAAATCGACTCTATCTAAGAGTTGCCGGAATCGCATCAGGAGTTTCATTCTGAAGACCATGGTGCGGTAGGATGATTGACTATCAGCGGGAGGATGGCGTGAGGAAACCTATTCTGTTTCTGTTGACCACAACGTTGGTGCTTACAGCATCAGCAGTTCTGTTTGCCGGGACTGTTTCCGGCCAGTTCAAGAGCAGCAAAAAGGGTTCGATCAAACCGATTTCAGTCGCGGCCTTTCCCGTTCGTGCACCGGGAGATCCCTTGAAAAAAGTGATAGTAGTGGTTCTCTCCGAAGGCACAGTAGATCCAGCGGAGGCGGTCAAGAAGCTTACCCCGCATACTGCACTCATCAATCAAGAAGGAATGAGGAAAAGGAACTACATCAGCCTCTGGATCCGCCCGAGTGGATTTGTCTCAATGAATGCCACCTTCCACGATGGCATGGTGCAATTCATGGACTCAACAAAGCTTCCCCAGGGTCTGGAAGCGAGCTTTTCGGTAAACAGTGCCGATCACGTTGCAGCCCGTGTGCACAGCTCAGAACCGGTAGGGACGCTCAGGGACGATACCTACGAAATTGATGTCGAGTTCGATACGCACGTGACCCATCCCCCGGCGGGCAAGAACCTGGGGACCGGCGGTGGCGAGCCCGGCCAGGTTCTGCAGTCGCTTCTGAAAGCAATCAAAGCAAAGGACTGGAAAGTCGTTCGAACGAGTCTGAAATCTGAGACACTCCAGCAGCTCGTAGACCCGGATGCTTCCGATGCAGAAAACTTCAATTCTGTTGTTGACACCATCGCCTTTTTCCTCCCAAAGGGAAAAACGAAAGTACTTGGGGGCGAAGACAGAGGTGGGATTGCGATTCTCGAGCTGCAGGGAGAGAGAACCGAAGGCGGAATGGAAGTGCTCTACCTTGTGCGCATGCTCAAAGAAGCAGAGCAATGGCGATTCGATCGCTGCCAAATTGCCGGCTTCTTGTGATAAGCAAGCAGAAACCAGCCACTCTCTACGTCCGGATCAAGAACACCCCCAGCAAGTTCGGCAGGCACTTTCAGGGCAGCAGCGCCATAGGCTTTGGATGGCAACCCCCAATCGCGCTCGATTGTCGGAACCTGTTGGGCTTCACCCTGTCCGATCGTCGCCTGAAAACGCCGGAACCTTAGAGTTCGATACAGACGCAGTTCCAGACTCGCGTCGCCTGCAACAAGAAGCAGTCATCCAACAGCGGACAGTTCTGGGGGCAACTTTTGCTGGCGGCACAGCTCTGTTGGGCGCATTGGGCTGGAGGCTGGAAGGTCGGACCAGGACAGCCCTGGCGGTCGCAGAACGCCTTGCACTCGAAGCGAGCAGCCAGTACGACTTCCGCCAGGCGGGTCGCTGGGTCGCAGTTCACCACACACTGCTCCGCCCAGCCGGCTATCTCGGCCTTGAAGGTATCGCAGTTATTTCCCGCCTGCGCGCGCACCTTGGTCACCACGAGACCTGGGCACGGAGGCTGAGGTTGGCCACCGTCAGGGTATTCAGGCGCTGCCGTTTCCGCAATCCTGTTGTCGGGGTTTTCGCGCAGGCCAGGGGCCTCTGAGGCAGCGTCTGAAGCGACCACGCCAAACGAGCGAAACTCAGTCCTCACGGAGCTGAGAGTGGCGTTCGTTCTGGCGGCTTCCTGCAGTTGATTCTCGAGCTCCTGCTCGCGACCCTGATGCGGAGCGGATTGGCAGGCAGCCATCGCATAGACTACCAAGAGTGCTGCGTGGAATGGCGTACGGTTACTCATGCCGTCCTCCTTCTTTGTTGATCAACGATTCTTCCACGGCGTGGTTGCGTGGTCAAGCTAGTTGAGGCTTCCCATTCCTTGACTGGACGACCTGCGCCCGCTGGGCCGGACATTGCTTCAGATGACAGCCGTGGACGCACCCTCTCGAGCGGAAGTGTAGAGACCAGATACCAGCCTCAGGACGTGCAGGCATTCCGACGCCGCAACCGGAGGCTCTCTCAGTCCCAGAGTGGCGTCCACCGCTGCCTGCATCAAGGCGTGAATTCCCGCTGTGGACTTCGGCTCGGGAGTATAAGCAAAGGTGTGAACCTCTTCTGGCCCTCCATCACGCGTCGAGGACCACTCGAGGTTGCTCTCGAACGTCCCTCCACCGACCAGCCTCAGCCACCCCTGGGAGCCCCAGATGGCGATCTGGCTGTGATAGTCGCTATCCAGGTAGTAGGCAGAATGAAGGGTCCCCAGGGCTCCATTCTCGAACTGAAGTGAAAGCACTGCAGAATCCTCGACGTCGATGGGTTGTCCTCCAACGTTTCCAGCAAAGCCGCACAACCGCTGGATCTTGTATCCGGTGATGAACTGGATCAGATCCAGGTAATGGATACCGAGCCAGGTGAGATGTCCTCCGCCTGCCTTCTCCTTGGAGGCATACCAGGACTGTTGATACTCCGGGCTCTCGAGTCGCGTCTGATCGGCAATTGTGTGGATCGACGTCCCGTAGAAACTTCCCAGCGATTGCGACTGAATCAGCTCCCTGGCCTTCTGCACCTGGGGGAGAAGCCGGTTGCCAAAGACCAGCATGAGCATGCGATCGCGTCTCCGAGCCACCTCCACGAGGTGTTCAAAGTCGCTCAACCGGACGCAGGCCGGCTTCTCCGAAAGAACGTGGCAGCCCGCTTCCAGCGCTGCCTCTATTGGTCCCGGCGCACGGTGGGCCTCCAGACTCACATACACAAGATCGGGTTGGAAGGACGACAGCATCTGGGGGATCGCGTCGTAGGTAGAGAGCGTCGCACTGAGCTTTCCCAATCGTGCTTTCGCCTCTCCAAACGCCTGACCGGTTGGGTCGGCCACCCCGACCCTTTGGACACGCTGGCAATTGGCCAGGGAATTGAGGCAATACTCCACATGGGAGATGGACATCGGCTCGCTGATGATCCCGACGCGAATCCTCTCGCCTTTCATTCCGCTCTCCCTTTCAAGGAGCCTGCGTGGTCAGGATCGGGACCACCGGCTCGGATTCATCCCCGGGGCTTCTCGTGCCATGTCCGGCGACTTGTTTTCAATTTCGAAAGTCCAGTGGTGGGTGTTTCGATCGGCATAGAGGGCCCGGACCCTGTCCGGCAACCTGGCCAAGTCAACAGGATTCCACGACGGCACCTCCTGGATCGGCCCTCCCCATGCCGGTCGATAGGCGATTGCCAGCATTTCCCGGGAGCGGTTGCCTGTGTTGGGACAATTACCATGAAAGACGTGGGCGTTTATGAGCACGGCCGAGCCGGCCTTCACGGAAATCACCACTTCCTCGGGATGGGACTCATATTTGTTGTACGGGTTCGCGTCGGCGTGTAGGCAGAGGTGGGATCCGGGTACGACCCGAAACGGAGAGATGTCCGCCGTCAGGTCATCCAGGTAGTAGAGAGTCCTCACCATGATGGGCACACTTCCCTCATACCCATCGATGTTGGAGCCGTAGGGCTTCCCGTCCGTGTGCAAGCTGATTCCCGGATGGCCTGGCTCAGAACGCCCATAGTGATAGGACATGATGAGGATTTCCTCGCCAAGAAGCTCCTTCAAGAAAGCGATCGTCGGAGGGTGGGCGGCGAGCTCGGTAAGGGCCCCTCCGGCGAACTGAATGTTCTGGCGATACTGCTGATGGACGCTGTAGTCCACCGCCTGGGTCTCGAGCCCAGCCGTCTCAGCCTTGAGGCGAGCCACCTGCTCAGGGGAAAGGACATCGGGCAGGACCAGATAGCCTTCGACTTCGATCTGACGAATCCGCTCACCCAGGGTCAGCAGGGACCAGTCCCGGTCATCCAGTTGTGGAGGGCTCATAGCACAATTCCTCCTAGGCTATGGTCTGGGTCACACCCGTTTCGGCCGCCCGGTAGAGGCTGTAGATCGTTCTGAGAACATGCAGGCACTCACGGCCAGTCACTGGAGGGGGTGCCTGCCCCAGGGCTGCCGTCACCGCGGCTTGAACGAATGCCTGATATCCCACTGTGGTCTCGGGCTCCGCTGTAAACGGAAAGTCCTGAACGCCCTCTGGAGCGTCTGTGTGGCTCGAGTACCACTGGAGGGGAGTCTCGAAGAAGCCCAGATTGCCGGAGAAGCGCAGCCAGCCAAGCGAGCCCCAGATGATGAGCTGGGACTGATAGTAGCGCTCCAGGTAGTAACCCGAGTGGAGGGTGGCCATGCAACCGTTTTCGAAGCGCATGGCCATCGCTGCAGCGTCCTCGGTCTCCATCGCTGTGCCCTCCAGTCTGTGGGTGAAACCGCAGACTTGCTGTAGCTGGGTGCCGGTGATGAACTGGATCAAATCCAGCAGGTGGATGCCCAGCCAGATCAGGTGTCCACCTCCCGCCTGGTCTCTGAAGCCGTACCAGGACTGTTGGTACTCTGGATCCTGGCGCCGCGTCTGATCCGCAATGGTGAAGAGATCAGCGCCATACCATTTCCCGAGAAGGCCGGACCCCATCAGTTCCCGGGCTTTGGTGACGGTCGGCAGAAGCCTGCAGGCAAAGGCCAGCATCAAGTGCCGCTCCCGAGACTCGGCCAGATCGACAAGCTCTTCGAAGTCCTCTGCCCGAACGCAGGCCGGCTTTTCGGCCAGCACGTGGACGCCGGACTCCAAAACCGCTCTGATGGCTTCGGGAGCGTGGTGTGCCTCAAGGCTCACCAGGACCAGTTCGGGGCGGAAGTCCTTGAGCATTTTCCTGTAGTCCTGGAAAGTAACGAGGTCTGCTGCGAATCTGCCCAGCGAGGTTCGAGCCTCCCCAAAGGCCTGGCCGCTCTGGTCGGCAACTGCGACCTGTTCGATCCCCTGGCAGCCGGCAAGGGAATTGAACCAATAGCGGAGGTGGCCGGAGGTTATGGGTTCTGTGATGACCCCGACTCTAGAGTGGTCTTTCCTCATGTCTCATCTCCTTCTGTCACTGGACACTCCTTCCTTTCCTTGAGGGGATTACCGGCAGGAGTATGTGCGAGGGGGAAGCTTCCTCATGATAAACCTTCTGACGAACGATCATGACATCAGCCTATAGTCGGTCCGAGCAAGTGGATACTCGCTTTCCTGTCTCCATGACGAGGCCGCAACCACAATCGGATACTCGGACAAGACCTAATTGCCAAGACTGAAGAGCTGGTGTCGTGCCGGCCTCCTGAGGACCTCCGAATAGTGCAGGGTCTCCTCCGGCGCAGCCGCTGCCACCCTGTTCGGCACTCTGAGTGCAAACTCAGCCCCGCTTCTGTGCAGACTAGCACCTCAGATACAATCAGTTCGATTCTTGGGCTCAACAATTGCCATGCTAGTTGGGAATCGATCATCGAGTCACGAGTTGGCGGTCAAACAAGAAGTCAAAGCAAAGGACCCGCTATGTCGGAACATATCACGCACATTGCCGTTTACGAAGATCTGGCACGGATTGCTCTCAGTATCATGCGGTCTCATCCTGCGACCCGCAATATGATGTCACAATGCCCGAGCCTATGTTCAACCTGAAGGCAATAAGATTGACAGACATGAGGATTAATCCAAGGAAGCAAGCATCTCCGAAAGCAACACCAGAGCTGAGACTAAAAGGAGAGCGGGCCTCCACGTGCTACACGGATATGGTGGAGAGTGCGCGGGGAGAAATACTCCTGGTCCACGATACCTCCTTTGAGGACTCGTGGCGCAACGGTGAGATGGACGTCCATATGACCAGGATCTCCGTGAGTCCACCCAGGTAGCGATGAGGCACAGCGCCCCCTCTGCGCCGGATCGTGCAGGAAAGAAACTACGGGAGTCATGAAAGCCTGAAGCGCGAGCGAGGGTTTGGGATCTGCGAGATTCTGCTGTTGTCCAGCTCTCTCCTCGAAACGTGGGGCATACTGCTAACGAGTCAAGTCGTTCGCGGCTCTGTTGGACTTCCATCGTTTGGAATTTGGTACCGCGCGATTGGTGACGCGCTCTTCCCAAGCAACAGGCAGAGTATCCCCAGTGCAAATAGACCGGTCACTGCCAGAAAGGCCGGGCTGTAGCTGCCCCAGAGGTCATAAGAAACCCCGGCCATAAGGGGCCCCAGGGTGTAGGGCAACACCGTGGACATGCTGATCAGGCCTGAGATGCTGCCGTAGTGGCGCAGGCCAAAATTTTCCTGAACGATCAGCGGCACCAACGTTCCGTAACCCCCCATGTGGAGTCCGAACAAGGGCGCCGAAACCCAGACCAACGGAGGATTGGAGTAGGCCACCATCAAGACCACGGACACGATCTGGGCGGCCAGGTTCAGCATTAGGCAACGCCTTGCACCCCAGCGCTCAGTCAACAGTCCGTAGAGCACCTTTCCGGCCATTCCCGCTGTAGCCAGCAGACCGAGGGCAATGGACACGGAGGTCGTGGACATGCCCTCCGCCACCCAATGGGCTCCCACTTGCGCCAGGATGGTGCTGTAGGTGAACGAGGCCATCATAATGGCGAAAGTGATGGCGTAGAAGGAGGGGGTGCGCAAGGCTTCGCGTACGTCTAGACCCTTTAACCGGGGAGCCTCATCCGTGCGCTCGCTCTGGGTGGATCCCAGGATGCTTCGGGGAGACTCCCGGATGAAGAGCTGTGCGAGTACGGCTGTGGCGAAGAGGAGGAAGGCGAACGACAGGTAGGCCGCCTCCCAGGAGAAGGTAGCCAGACAGAGGCCAGCGATCATCGGCAGCGTCAGGCCACCGAAGTTGCTTCCCATCATGACCAGTCCCATCATGCGTCCCCGACGGGCCTCGAACCAGATTCCGATGAGGCGTCCTGCCGGCAGGAAGGACATCCCGTTGAAGAGCACGAATTGCAGAAAGCTCAGGACGTACCAATGCCAGAGCTGGGACATGAGGGGACGAAGGAGAAAGCTGAGCCCCCCGAGAAAGAGGGAGGCGACCATGATCTGCCTCGCCCCCAGGCGGTCCATGAGACGGCCGAGAAAAGGCGAAGCCAGGGCGCCTACCGCCCCAAACGACAGGGAGGCGCTGATCGCCGTCCGAGACCATCCGAAGGTCTGCTCCAGGGGCTGGACGAAGAGACCGAAAGCGTAGCTGGAGGAACCCACCGCCACAGCGGAAGCGAGAAACAAGACGCCGACGCCCAGCGAGGAGTCCCGAATCGGTCGCGTCAGCTCCGATGGAGCCGGGTTGCTCATGGGCTCCCATGGTAGCATCGAGGGGAGTCAACGCTGTTGCCGTACTCCGGTTGTCCAGCATTTAACGGGACCAGGACATCTGGGAAAGCGTATTGTGGACATTGCTGATGCTTGAAACCTGGCGTCGCAACCTGGAGTGTGCGCCGGGCCCTTAACAGACGGAAATCCATCATGAACCCATTGGACTGGACTCGGCGAAGATTCCTGCAAACAGCGACGGGGCCGCCGCCGGTGCGGCTTTCCTGCCCGCATGCGTTGAGTCAATCGATGATTCGGCGAACATCGCCCAGCAGAGAAAGTGCTGGCTCGCCGCAAGCGCAGGATCATCATCAACAATGACGGCGACGATGTGGTGCGCGCCGAGACGCCGGAAGACCGCCAACAAGGATTGACCGAGTGGACGGGAGATCTGCGCGAAGACTACCTGAAGTCGAGGACGACCGGCCTGCTGGGAAGCCAGGTCGATACCATCTTCTATGCCTCATGCGCCGCCGGACTCACCTTCTCGCACCACACCAAGGTGGGACATTTTCTGGATAAGGCGACCGACCCCAGAGCCCTCGTCCCGGATCTGATCGAGCAGTACGGACATGATTCCCTTGGGATCCAGGTGGACTTCTGCCGCCAGAACGGCATGGAGATCTTCTGGTCTTTGCGCATGAACGATCGGCACGACGCCTATCCCATGGGCAGCAGGAGGTGGACCTACGGACTGGCCCCTTTCAAGCGCGATCACCCCAAATCTATTTTCGGGGTTCCAGAGGATTGGGAGAAGTATCCAGACAATCCGGCCAGGAAACTATGGTCGGGCGTCGACTATGCCCAAGCCGAGGTCCGAGAGCACATCTTCCGGCTGATCGAGGAGGTGTGCGAAGGCCAGGATATCGACGGTGTGGAGCTGGACTTCCTGCGACACATTCCCCACTTCAGGGAAGGGGTGGAGGGTCGACCGGCCAGGCCTGAGGATCGGGAAGTGATGACGGACCTGCTGAGGCGTCTTCGTGTGATGGCCGACGAAGTGGGGAGTCGGCGTGGCAAACCGATCATGATCGTTCCCCGATTGCCTATTACGATAGAGCTTTGCAGATTCCACGGACTCGACGTCGAGAGATGGCTGGCTGAGGGTCTCATCGACTTCATCATTGCGGGCTACGGCAGCGCTAACTTCCGGCCCATGTCTCGGATAGCCGAAATGGTGGAGCTCGGTCACCAGCATGACACCCCCGTGTTCGCCTGTCTGGCATGGGGTTTCTGGCAGCACTGGGCTTTCCTGGATAGCGGCTACGACACCGTCAAGGAGTGGCACCAGGCCCACAACTCCTACTGGGAAGCCGTCGACTCCTGGCCCGGGATGCTCGCGGCCTGGCGAGGAGCAGCCATGAGTGCGTGGAGCGCGGGTGTCGACGGACTCTACACCTTCAACCTCTTCGATCCAGATCACCAGATACTTCGGGAAATAGGTGATCCCAATGCCATCGCCAGATCGGACAAGATCTACGGCGTCGACCACTTCGACAAGAAAGAACGGGCAATGGAGTGCAAGCCGGGGGAGAGCCTCAGCATCAACCTGCGTGTGGGCAACGATGTCGGGGCAGAATCCGTCTCCCAGCTGAAGCTTCGAGTCCATCTGTTGGGACTGGTCGGCGGAGAGGATCTAAAATCCAGTCTAAACGGAAACACCCTTCCTCAGCTGGCGCCGGCCCGGAAGCTGGAAGCCAACACCCAGGGACACTGGTTGGACTGTCTCCTGGAACCATCCCAGATCAAGAACGGCGAGAACCAATTCGAGCTGATGCTGGGGCAGCCAACAGGTTCCGTACAGGAGCCAATCCAGCTAGACGGGCTCCTGCTGGAGGTTAGCCACCGGGCTTCGTACTCACAGGATCTGGCGAAGTAACTGGGTGCGGCGGTGGTCTCCAGGCCGACGTCCCAATCGATGCCCCTCTACTCCAATGCAAGATCCGGGTGCGCCGTGAAGATCGAGGCCGGGAAGCGATTTCCCAGGGTGGGATGCCGAATAGTCCGCTTCAGGACGAAGTCGAAGAGCAGAGGATTGAAGTCGTAGATCTCGTTGAGACCGGCCCTTTCATGGGTCGCGATATATCCGGCCTTCCGGAGAGTGCGGGTCTGGATCACCATGTTGATGGCTGGCAGGGGATAGTCGGTCCCATTGACCAGGCGGGAATGGAGCTCCTTCCTTTCCAGCAGGGTGGCCAGGACCTTCTGGCGGTTGAACTGGGTGGTGGCCGAGAGCTCGCCGAAGAGTTGTCCCTGGTATCGCTCCTCCTCCATCATGCGAAGAAAGAGGTCGAAGCTGGACTGCCGGGTGTGCTGCTGATCCTCCAGGTCCACATCGGATCCCAGGCTGGCACAATGGGCCATGATCACCCGCAGCCCCAACTTCAGGGGGAGCCGCAGCCGGAGGGGGTTGCCCAACTTCTGGTACTCCTCGCCTTCCACGGCCTGTTCTCCTCCCACGTGGGTGAGGAGGATGAGTTGGTGCTTCCTCATCCGTTCGTAGAAGGGAACGCAGCGCTCGTCGGCTGGATCGATGCCCATGGCATTGGGGAGCCACTTGAGGATACGCCCGCCCTGGCCTGCCCAATGGTCCATCTCCTCCAGGGCATCCGGACGATAGGGGTGGATGCTCATCACGGGATGAAAGCAGTCCGGGTGGGCTCGGGCCACTGCGAATACATAGTCATTGGGGACATGGAAGGAGGTGTGTTCGAGATCGGGCGTGCCGTCGGGCTTCAGATGACGGTCGAAGGCCAGGACGGCACACTTCCCGTGCCCCTCGATGTTTCGCATCAGATCCACCAGCCGATCCACCACCAGCTGGTCCGCCCTGGCCAGATCCTTGACACCGTAGCCGCTGATGAAGACTCTGAACTTCAGGTGCTGGACCGGATGGCGCCAGGTGAGCATGCGTGGGTTGACGAAGGCTCCCGTCCCACCCGTCCCCAATCCAGAGATGTGGGCGTGGTAGTCCAGCAGGGCTCTGCTTTCAATCCCTTCGAAGGCTCTCTGGACCAGCTTCCGGGCCTGGCTGCTCAACCCCTGCTGGAGCTCCGAGGGTGATCGGGTGGAGGCGCAGCCGAATCGGTCGAAAAGACTCATTGGGATCGAACCGGCTCCCGTACCGAACCGGCTCCCGCGTTGTTATTCCAGCTCCTTGATAGCAGCTTGCAGCTCTGGCGGAACTCGGTACATCAAGGAGGCCGATTCCTTCAGGTAGCCGAGCAGCTTGTTTGAATCAGAGGGAACCTCAACGCTCTTGGACCCGTGTACGGCAGTGGTCTTGTCCCCTTCGATGATAAGAAAGGCCATACGGCCGAGCCGAAGCCCTGCATCTATCGCGAGCACCTTACCATCGTAGCGGGGCACGACGGTACCGGGCACATGGGTATGTCCTTCAACGATTCGCTTTACCTGGTGCTGTTCGAGGACTTGGTCTACATGACTTTCTGAGGCAGAACCCTTCCCCAGACCCTCGTACCAGAGAGGCCCTTCGGGATCCACAGCCATACCTACTTTAAGCTTTGCCTTCTCTTTAAGCTCGCTGCGCACGGTTTCGTTGATCTCGCGGATGGACGAGGCAGCGTACTTCGGGCTGATCCCCCCGTGCATGAAAAGCGTGTCATTGATCCGAATCGCCACGTTCTGCCTAAGGGCCCAGGGCGCGTAACGCTTTCTTTTTCTCAAGTCATTGAAAACCTTGGTCTTGGTGCCGGACTCCGCGGCAAGTACCTGGGTCACCCAGGCCGCTGCTGTGTCTCCGTCCGGACCAAAAGCGTAGCGGTACTCAAAATATCCCGGGGGGTAGTCAGCGTCCCATTTCTTCTTGAAGGCTTTGTACCTGCGTTGGCCCATTTGGCCAGCTGGGTTATCCACCTGTGTCTCGACGTCATTTTGCTTCCAAGACTCGGCGTCCGGATCGAAGAATCGCTGCCTGAGCATCTTGGAGTTTTCGTCCGTGAAGGCTGCGTACTCCTGGGGCGTCACATAGCGAAGATCGCCAGTCAGATTCATGACCTCGTGGTTGCCGATCAGGGCGTGGACATACCCACCAGCTGCTCGCGCCTGCTCCTGCAGCCTGATCAAAAGGTCAATCGCCCTCTTGGAATGCGGTCCCAAGTGCACGACGTCACCGGTCTGAACCAGGTGGGCTGTTCCCCCAGACCAATTGGTGTCACTGTCGATCAGCCCAGCTGTCTGGAGAATGGACACGAAGCGCCCGTAGTTCCCGTGGACGCTGCCAACGGCGACGATCCTATCTACGCCTGTCCAGACATCCTGAGCTTCCTCTCCCACCGGCTGCTTGGCGTTCATCAGACACACGCCAAGACTTGCAATCAAGACTGCACCGATCAGTCGTTTCCCACTCATCTTTCTTTGCCTCCTCGCAACACCGTGCCGATCCCTTCCGACCCGTCGGCACCTATTCCCAAATTGGGCCCAGTCATTCCGATTCTCGATCAGTCGGGCCTCGTGAACAGAAGCGTGAGAACCTATCAGGCCTCCGGCTCTACGTCAACACATCTCTCGTCTTCGATCCTGCGGTCATCATCCCGCACCTGCAAGGGCCAAGGGTCACGGGCGACGAAGACTGAACGGAACTCTCGCTCATACACTTCTTTGACCTCGTCCAGTTCCAATGATACCCCCAAAAGGTCCTTGAAGGAGGTCACGGGACAGTCGGGAATCCCGCAAGGACGAATCAGCTCAAAGTAGCGCAGATCGTTGTTCACATTCAGGGCAAACCCGTGCATCGTTATCCAGCGGCGTACCCCGACCCCGATAGACGCCAGCTTTCCCTTCCGGGTCCATACGCCGGTGAGGCCCTTCCTTCGGAACGCAGTGACACCAAAATGAGCTCCAGCCCGAATAAGCGTCTCCTCGAGGTCCCTCAGGTACTGCCCCACATCACGACCGCGCTGTCTCAGATCCAGGTGCAGGTAGCCCACCAATTGCCCTGGTCCGTGGTAGGTCACATCTCCCCCGCGACTGGTCCGCACCAGTTCGATGCTGTTTCCCTCCCAATCCCTTCTCGTCAGGACGTTTTCCAGCTGACCCCCTCTTCCCATTGTAAACACGCTGGGATGCTCCAATAGATAGACCGTCTCCTGCTGTTCGTGGGCCGCGATCCGATCCAGGGAATCGGCCTGGACAGCCAGGGCTTCGCTAAACGGAATCAGGCCTAGATCATCGAAAATCATTGGACTAATAGATCACTCTCAACAGCCCGGGTCGGATCGAGAGCCGGAATTCCGACGCGGTTTTCAGCAATTCACCGTCTCCGAAAAAAGCGCAAGGCTGCGGACAGCGTAACCTTGCCTCGTTGGCTTGGTACAGCGTGGCGTCGCTCGATGACAAGGGATCGCCTCTAACCAGTCTGAAGAGCATCTTCAGAAGATAGGCTCGACTTCCCGGCGGAAGCAGCACGATCTCGAAAACACCATCATCGTTCCTGGATTCGGGGGAAATACGAAGCCCTCCGGCCAAACACCCCTGATTGGCAATCAGCACTCCGGAGATGCTCATGTCCAGATGAGATTCTCCCGAATCTCCGGGAGCGCGATAGGTCAACTGGATCGCGGAACTGATCCCAGGGCGAAAGAGGATGTTCGCCAGCACCGAGAAATGGTAGACAGAGGAGCCCAGGACCTTGATGGAGGAGGCAAGAAGTCGATGGGTTCGCCTCCAGTGGCTTACGCTGAGGGCAACGTTGGCGGGTAGACCGAGCCCTCCAATAGTGCCAAAGTGACTCCCGTTCACGTCCAGCAGATCCACCTCTCTGGTGCGTCCCGCCTTCAGGCGAGTGAGCAACTCTGTGGGTTCGGAAGAAAAACCGAGTTCGCGGGAAAAGTCGTTGGCGGTTCCCGCAGGCAGGATCGTCACCGGGAGCGTGTTTCCACGGAGTGCGTTCACAACCTGGTTGACCGTCCCATCGCCTCCCACAATCACGACGGCCTCGGTGCCATCGCCCAGACTCTTTCGGATGGCCTCTTCAACCTCGGCCTGGCTGCGAGGGTAAAGGAGTCTCGCCCGAAAATGCGTCCCTGCCAGGAGGGATTCCAGGGAGTCTAATCCCGATCCCCAGCGGTGACGTGCGGACTGACTGACGACGACAAGCAAAGACTTCATGGATAGATACGTGAAACCACTCTCGAAACCGGCCCCCAGATCCTGGCGGGCGGAGACTCGACCTGTCAAGCCCGAGTCCGCGTCCCGAGTCCGTGTCTCTCGCCGCGCAGGCTCCTGGCCGAAACCCTTGATTGAGTCTATCGAGCTAGGCGGCCTGCTTGCTAACATGTCGGGATGGATCAGACGTGCCACTTACCCCGCCCTTGCCCCGTGCGACCGATAATCGAGTTTTCAGAACAGACAGCGGTGGCCACCTACACGCCTGAGCCAATATGATGGAACATCCCTTCGGCTGGCTGAGCCTTCTTCCTCCCGTGGTGGCTATCCTGCTCGCCATCGTTACTCAGCGAGTGGTGCCTTCCCTTCTCGTCGGCATCTTCGCAGGTGGGTTCGTATTGGAGCATGGGAACCCGCTGCCTGCCGTGTCCAACACGCTAACGATTCACCTTTGGCCAACATTGGCGGACAGCAGCAAGCTCCGCGTCTTCGCCTTCACGCTCTTGATGGGCTCAATGATCGGCATTGTCAATCGTTGTGGCGGAATGCGTGGTTTGGTTGATGTTGTCTCCGGCTGGGCTCGGAATCGGCGTGGCGGGCAAATCGTCATCTGGTGCCTGGGCCTCTTTGTCTTCTTCGACGATTACGCCAACACGCTGTTGCTGGGCACGACCCTGCGTCCACTGGCCGACCGACTGCGAATCTCGCGCGAGAAGCTGGCCTATCTGGTCGACTCGACTGCTGCCCCAGTTGCTGGCCTTGCCCTGGTCTCAACCTGGGTTGCCGTCGAGATTGGGTATATCCAGGACGGCCTCGACAAGCTTCCGATGGAACAGGAGTGGAATGCTTTCGCCCTATTTGTCCAAAGCATCCCCTATCGCTTCTATGTGGTGTGGGCCTTGCTGTTCGTTCCGATTGTAGCCTGGTTCGGCCGGGACATGGGCCCCATGCTGCATGCCGAGCGACTTAGTGTCCAGGGTCACGTCGGCCCGGCTCAGACTGACGAGCCGGTCCGGCGCGACCCGACCTCGCCCAGCGCCCAGACACCGGCTCGCTGGTACAATGCGGTTGTGCCGATCGCGATAACGGTCGGGGCAATCATGTACCTTCTGTATGCGACGGGTCGAGCCCATTTCGGAGCCGACGCAGATCCCACGATGTGGGAAGTCCTGGGAGAATCCAACTCCTACAGCTCACTCTTCTGGGGTGCTCTCGCCGGTGCCCTGGTGGCTACGCTGCTGAGCTTGCTGCAGCGTCTCCTGACGATTCGGCAGATTTTGGAAGCAGCCGGATTCGGTGCCCGGTTGATGGTACCCGCCCTGGTTATTCTCTGGTTGGCCTCCTCTCTGTCCTCGATGGCGGGCAACAGGCCCTCGGCCGCAGACCAGAAGCTTGCCGAAGTCCAGCTGATCGAATCAGATGAGAAGCCAAGCGAGGGCAGGGCCAATCGTCCCAACGAGTACCCCTACTCGGCTTACCGTCTCTATACGGGAAACTATCTGGGAAAGCTTCTCGAAGAAACCCTCCCGATGTGGCTGCTACCTACTCTTGTGTTCCTGCTTTCGATCGTGGTCGCATTCTCTACGGGAACCAGCTTCGGTACGATGGGAATCATCATGCCGCTGGCCATCCCACTGGTACACTCGATGTTGTCGTCGGGCGGGGAACTGGTCTCTCCAACCCACCCCATCTTTCTGGCTGCGGTGAGCAGCGTTCTGGCCGGAGCAATTTTTGGGGACCACTGCTCGCCCATCTCCGATACCACCGTGCTCTCCTCTCAAGCCAGCGGCTGCAACCACGTTGCACACGTCCGGACCCAGCTACCCTATGCACTACTCGTAGGCGCTGTTTCAATCGTGTGTGGAACCCTACCGATCGGGCTGGGTGTACCGGTGTGGCTCCTGCTGCCGCTTGGCCCCCTCGTGCTGGCGGTTTTGCTTCGGATACTGGGCAAGCCGGTGGCGGATCAACCACTCCAAAGCTTCAGCAACGGGTAGTCATCATAGAATGCGAAGGCTAGTGCCGCCAGTACACCCCAGACCAGGTATCCGATGAGTCCGGCTGCAAGTCCCGAGACCAGGTTGGGGCGAAAACGCCGGAAGCTCAACAAAATGCTCACCATCGTCCCCAGCACGATGAGGCTGAAAAGCATGTAGAATCCGGTTTTTCCGTGGCTGCACCAGGGACAGTTCGGCTCCGACGGGCTGTTCACATTGCAGTAGGTCATCCCCTCGGAGTAGCTGCAGCCACATCGATAGACCTGACCACAGAAGGCCGTGATAGTAACCACCTCCACAACCGCGACGATCCCCAGGCAAAAGAGAAACAGCAACCATCTCTTCATGGACTTGACTCCCCTGAACTTCCGGAGCCGAGGCGCCGCGGGCGTCCCTCGACGAGGGAACAACCACCTCGCCCTCCACGGTTGACCCCGGAAGCACGTTCTTCTACGCTTGCCTGCGAGGTAACTAACACGGTGCGACGAGTTCTGAAAATCCTTACCCTCTTGCTCATACTGACCGTGTGCGTCATGTACTTCGTACATCCTCCGATTCTGAGACAACTTGTGACCTACCTCTTTGTCGAGGATCCACTCGAAGCGGCCTCCGCCATTGTTGTGCTGTCTGGTGCCATTCCCTATCGCCCGCTGGAAGCTGCCCAACTCTACAAGGATGGATGGGCGCCCCGAATCGTCTTGACTCGCCCTCTGCGAACCAAGAGGCATTATGCGCTTAAAGCACTAGGACTGGCTTACCCAGAAGCTCACGAGGTGAGCCGTCAGGTACTTCTCAAACTTGGTGTTCCGGATGGGGCCATCGGGGTGATCGAAGGTGAGATCCACAGCACCATAAGTGAGGCCCACCAGGTTCTCAAAGAGCTCGCTCCCCCTGAAGGAACGAAGCTGATCGTAGTGACCTCCAAGCAACATACGCGTCGAGCTCGCCTGATCTGGAATCACGTGACTAAAGCACGCGTGACGGCCATCATCCGCTATCCCAAAGAAGATCCGACCTTCGTAGTGGAGAATTGGTGGAAAAGAAATGGGTCGATCGAATCGGTTGCCCATGAGTCTATGGGACTCATCAACTGGTGGCTGGGACTCCCCGCTTCCTAGAAAATCCATAGCTGTCGATCACTGAGCCTATTCCCAGCTTTCCCTTCCCCTGTATCGAGACCTGAGCCGAGCCAAGCGAGCAGCCCCACTCGCGATCAACCATAAAGTAATTTGGCACAGCTGACGATACCCAACCAAATGGGGAGACAGCCGGCGGCGGACACGAAAATAGCACTTCTTTCTCGTAGAAACTTCCTGACAACGATAGCCACCGGGGCCTTGGCCCAGTTGACCTGGCAGCATCGGCTTACCCCGATGACTCGCCCTTCCGAGTGGACGGCCTCTCGGCCGGACACCGCTGGCCTGGGGGTCGGGCCAAACCGGACAGCCGGTCCCTATTGGTGTCCCCAGAACGGTAGCGGAGAAGCACCACAAGTTCTAGAGCTCCGCTACTCGGAACTTCTTCGAGATTTTCCCAAAGCTACGAATTATATCGATCACGTCGAAGCTCATGCCCGCGAAGAGGGTCTGGATCCACTGCTGGTAATGGCCGTTATCAGGCAGGAATCATTGTTTGGACACTTCGTGGTCTCCGACATCGGAGCGGTCGGCGTCATGCAGATCATTCCTCCCACCGCCAGATATCTGGGCATGAAGACTCTGATCTATCCGTCGGACTACGACAAACTACTGCTGAACTTCCTCCACGGCTCGGGCAGAGCGAGAAAATCCGCCTCAGGGAAACTGAAGTCGTATGCCAAGACCCTGCGTCGTGGTTACAAGGAAAGCCAGGGCGCCATGAAGGCTCTGGATGAGCGCTTTGATACCGAGAAGAATATTCAGGCAGGTTGTCGTTACCTGGCGATGCTCGAGAAGAGACTGGGGAGTATCGACCTGGCCCTGGCCGGCTACTATGCCGGCCCCACCGCAATCCGACGACGAGGCCTCAGCAGCCCTGTGAGGCGGTACGTAGCCCAGGTCAAGGATTTCTACCAGAATTACCAGCAGACAGAGGCTATCGGCTAACTCGCGCGGGACCGCACCAACCCCAAGAACTTCTTACTACCGCAGCAGCTTCTTGATGTCCTTCGACAGGGCTTCGCACTTCTTAGCCAGCTTCGGGGTATCGACGTGGAACAAATGCGGATCGAGTAGCAGTTTCTGCAGCCGATAGGACGCATAGATGAGCTCAGCGACTTTCTTCCGCGCTCGACCGAGCTTGCGGCTTTGGTTGGAAGCTTCCACAGCTTCTCGACGTTCGATTTGCGACTCTTTACTCTTGAAGTATCGCTCGAGTAGCTCGAACCTTCGGGGATGGTTCAGCATCCCGTGGCCTTGAGCGCTGTCGCCGGTCTGGGACCAGCAGTCGCTCGAGCATGCGATCGGCAAGAGTAGAGACAAGGACAGTTGAATCAATAGCTTCGAGGACTCCATGATCGTTGCTCCTTCCCGCTGACCCTGGCTGGGCTGATCTGACTTCCTTAACTTCCTCTTCGTCATGCTCGGGTTCGAGCTTTAGTCGGCGGGGAATTCCAGATGGAAAGGTTCCGCCAGTCACTGAGCTGAAACTTGATGTGTGTTGCATTCACTTCGGCGTTCGCATGTTCGGTGTTCTGCAGTTTGTGATTTAGCCTTTTTTCCCTGCTCTCGAAAAGGCAACCGTTGGAAAGGCTGAACCGCAGAATATCGAACAAGCGAATTTCGAAGGCCGGAAGAAGCCAAAGAGGAGATCCTTTGACACTCGTCCGGAGAACGAATCTAGCCGGGCAGGGTGTCTTCCGGTTCCAGGACCCTCGGTTGTGCTTCGACGGTCTCGGGATACTTGAGTCCGGTACCCGTATTGAAGAGGACTACTTCATCCTCCTTCTTGATCCATCCCTGCCGGGCAAGCCGAGCTGCGGCGCACAGAGTGGCAGCGCCTTCCGGACACACCAGCAGGCCCTGGCGCGAAGCCAGCTGCCGTTGAGCCATCAGGATCTCCTCATCGTCCACTGCGATCGCACATCCCTCCGTTTCATAGAGGGCTTCCAACACAAGAAAATCCCCTAGAGCCTTGGGGACGGTGATTCCGAAGGCTGCCGTGTGGGCATTCTCCCAGAACTCGGACTCTGACTTCCCCTGCTCCCAGGCTTTCACGATGGGGGCACAACCCGTGGATTGCACCGCCACCATCCGCGGGAAGCGTCCATCCAGCTGCCCAATCTCCTGTAGCTCTTTGATGACCTTGAAGATTCCTATGAGTCCAACCCCGCCACCAGTTGGATAAAGGATCACATCCGGAACTCGCCACCCGAGTTGCTCGATCAACTCCAAGCCCATCGTCTTCTTACCCTCAATCCGATAGGGCTCCTTCAGGGTGGATGCGTCGTACCAGCCGTAGTCAGAGACTGCCCGCGCCACGATCTTACCCGCGTCGCTGATCAGACCTTTCACCAGATATAAGGAGGCTCCCGCCACAGCACATTCCTTCCAGTTCATGATGGGAGCCGACTCAGGCATCACAATGACTGCCTGGATCCCGGCCGCAGCGCAATAGGCAGCCCAGGCGCCTCCGGCGTTGCCGTTGGTGGGCATCGCGAGAATGCGGACTCCCAGTTCCTTTGCCCTGGAAACACCGACAGCTGCCCCTCGGGCCTTGAAGGTCCCGGTTGGAAGTGCACCCTCGTCTTTCAGATAAAGGCGTGGAACCCCCAATTCCTGCCCTAGGTTTCCCAGGGCTAGCAGCGGAGTCATGTTCTCTCCCAACGAAATCACGCCCGCGGGGTCCTCAATCGGCAACAATTCTTCGTAACGCCAAAGGCTGTGGCTCCGCGACTGCAAAGCCTCACGCTGAAATGAGGCCCGTACTCTCTGCAGATCGTAACGCACCAGAAGTGGAGAGCCGCACTGGCAAAGATGCATCTGCTGGCTGCTCTCATAGGTTGAACGACAGCGAGGACACTCCAGAAAGGTGGAAGGCATGTTTGATATCCCGTTAATCAGTAAGGCATAAAGGCCCAGACACCAGAATCGATTATAGGCCCCGCAACCCGAAAAGGGACATAGCCTCGCTCTATAATCACCGCCCGGAAAGCACAATGCTTATACCCAAGTCAGATTTCCTGGGGCTCGATCAGATCACGCATCTCTGCGCCGGAGCCGAGACCCCCACTCTCAAAAGCCATCGGTCGGCGATCGATCGGTTCTTCCAGGACAAGAGTAGTGGTGCAGCCGGCCGAGACCGATTCTTGGAAGCGTACGACCTATGTAAGCAGAGGATTGCCACTCTGCTGGGAGTCTCACCCGAAGAGATTGCCTTTCTCTCCTCCAGTTCCGAAGGCATCAATCTGCTGGCCCACAGCCTGAAATGGAGTCCCGGCGACAATGTGGTCGTTTGCGACCTGGAATTCCCCTCGGACATTCTTCCCTGGACACGCCTCCAGGACCGAGGAATCGACATCCGAATCGTGCCTCATCGAAACTGGTCCATCTCTCCATCCGATCTTGGGGGAGCCATCGATGCTCACACCAGGGTGGTGGCAGTCAGTCAGGTCAGCTTCCTTACGGGTCAAAGGTTGCCCCTGGAGGAACTGGCTGAAGTGGTCCGCCCCAGCAATGCCCTACCCAGCGTTGATGCCACACATGCCGCCGGCGTGGTTGAGGTCCAGGCCAGTCATGCCGATATTCTCGTCTCCAGCTGCTACAAGTGGCTTCTGGGGGTCCACGGTCTAGCGATCTTCTATTGCAACAAGAGGAGACAGCCTGATCTGGAGCCTCCCTTTCTGGGCTGGCACACCGGGACTTCCTTTGGAGACTGGCAGGATCCGACACACTATTCCATGCGCCCCGAGGCAGCCCGGTTTGAGGCCGGGAACCCATCCTTCATCGGCATCTACGTCTTGAACAACGCGCTGGACCGTCTCTTGGAGATCGGGATGCCCCGCATCGAAGCCTACATCACCGTCCTGGCAGATCGGGTCTGGAATGGGCTCCAGGAGTTGGGGTTTGAGCTGATGACACCTCAAGACGGATCCCGGCGCGCCGGCAATGTTTGCTTCGCCACCCCCAACAGCGAGGCGATAGCGGAATGGCTCGAACAAAAAGGCGTTTTGGTCTGGCCCGGTTCCGGCAGAGTCCGCGTTTCGACCCACCTGTACAACACAGAGCAGGATGTGGATCGGCTGCTCTCGGCACTCAAAGAAATGCCAGATCTGGCGTGAAACCTCAAAGGGTTACAGGTTCGATCCGTGGAAGCCTGAAGCGCAAGCGAGGGGTTGGGGACGGCGGCCTGGAGACCACCGCTACGAGTATTAGCTGGCGTTACTGAGGACGGACCAGGTACTTGAGCAAATCGCCTTTGGTCGTGAGCACTAGCGTTGTCGAGGAGTCGACTCCCCCCTCGAAGGTCTCCATGCTCTTCGTGAAAGCGTAGAAGGCGGCGTCACGGTTGTAGGCCTTGGCGTAAATCCCAGTGGCTTTGCCGTCGGCCTCTCCCCGAACCTCCTGGGCCGATCGATAGGCTTCTGATTGAATACGCTGGAGGTCCCGCTCTTGTTCTCCTCGGATCCGCGCGGCTTCACCTTCACCTTCCGAGCGATATCGCGCAGCGATACGCTTTCGTTCAGCAATCATGCGAGCGAAAACGTCTTTCTGGACCTCCTCTACGTAGTTGATCCGTTTGATCTGTAGATCAATCAACTCGATGCCGAAGTCCTTCACCTTGGGAAAAGCGGACTCCAGGATAGAGCGAGTGATATCGCCGCGCCCCTTGGTGATCTGTTGCAAGACCGACCTTTCTTGTTCCGAGTCCTCGGTAATTCCCGCTTCTTCGCGATTACTGCTGCGCACAACTTCAACCAGGTCATGCCGGGCGATAGCGTTTCGCGTCTCGCCGTCCAGGATACCGTCGAGACGCGACTGGGCCCCTCTCTCATCGCGCAGCCTCTGAAAGAACAGCAGAGGATCGGTAATCCGCCAGCGTGCGTAGGTGTCGACCGAGATGAAACGCTTGTCCTTGGTAGGCATCTGATCCGCATCACCGTCCCACTGCAGAAAGCGCTTGTCGAAATAGTTGGCTTTCTGGAGAAAAGGGAGCTTGTAGTGAAGTCCCGGCTCAGTGATCGGGTCTCCTCTCGGCTCCCCGAACTGGGTAATTATCGCCTGTTGGGTCTCGTTCACGGTGTAGATCCCATCATTGGCAACAACCAGTACAATCACTAGAACTGCAAGTAAGACGTACTCACGCTTCATTGAGCCGCTCCCCTCTCGGGTTCGTCTTTCAGAACTTTGCGTAGCGTGTCCAGCGGCAGCAAAGGCATGACACCGTCGGCGTTCTCATCCAAGAAGAGCTTCCCACCCAGGCGCGGAAGAACCTTTTGCATAGTCTCGAGATACATACGTCGACGGGTAACGTCGGGCGCTTTGCGATAAGCCTCATAGAGTGAGTTGAAGCGGGCAGCGTCGCCCTCGGCCCTATTTACGCGATTCAGCAAGTAACCTTCAGCCTGCAAGACCGCCTGCTTCGCTTCTCCTTCAGCCCGAGGGATCACCTTGTTGTAGGCTGCCCGGGCCTCATTCGTGAGCTGATCCCGCTGCTGTTCCGCCTGATTGACCTCGTCCCAGGACGGTTTCACGGGGCCAGGTGGAGTCACGTTCTGCAAGACAACCTGGTCGATAGTGATGCCCATCTCGTATTGGGTACTGAGTTCCTGAAGCTTCTGCTCCACAATGCTTTCAATCTCCTGACGGCCGACCGTCAGCACTTCGGTGACGGTACGATCGCCCACTACTTCCCGCATTACCGCCTCGTTCATGTCATGCAGAAGCGAAGAGTAGAAGGGGCGGCTGCTAGAGGCCTCGTCGAGGTGACGCACCTTGAACAGGTAGCGATAGGGATCCACGATTCGGTACTGGACAATCCACTCCACTACCGCAACGTTGAGATCTCCCGTCAACATCAGTGATTCACCGAGGAACTGACTTCCCCGCCTGGATCGTCCGGGAGCTTGAACCGTGCTGAAACCGAACTCCTGCTTCAGCTGCCTCTGTACAGGCACCTTTATCACCGTCTCTATAAAAGGTAGTTTCAAATTGAGCCCGGGATCCGTCGTTCTCACGTGACGACCGAATCGAAGTACCAGGCCCACCTCTTCCGGCTGGACTTGATAGAAGCTTCCAAATAGGAGGGACAGTACGACCAGCACCCCCACGCCGATCAGAATCATTCTCATCGACAACTTCGGGGGCTTTATATTGGGGAATTCGAACACCTGATCACTCATAGGTTACCTACTTGAAGAGAATAGCAGACCCGACCCTTAAGGTCGAGACGTTCGGTCATGCTTACGCGCTCTGGATCACGAATTAAAACGATCTTCGGCCGCTTGCCAGTTCACGGCATTCCACCAGGCAGCGATGTAGTCAGGTCTGCGATTTTGGTAGTTGAGATAGTACGCATGCTCCCACACATCGAGGCCCAGAATAGGAGAACCACCCTCCATGACGGGATTGTCCTGATTGGGCGTTGACGTAATCGAGACAGAACCTGAACCGTCCTTGATCAACCAAGCCCAGCCCGAGCCGAATCTACCGACGCCAGCCGCCGCGAACTTCGCCTTGAAGTCATCAACACTCCCAAAAGCACCATTGATCGCCTGAGCAAGATTCCCGATGGGACTGCCGGAGCCAGCGGGACCCATGATGGTCCAGAAAAGGGAGTGATTGTAATGTCCGCCCCCATTGTTTCTCACCGCCGTGCGGATTCCCTCAGGAACGGCAGCACATCCGTTCGCCAGCAATTCTTCGAGGCTCTTCCCCTCCAGTTCAGGTGCGGATCCAAGAGCGTTATTGAGATTGGTCACATAGGTGGCATGATGCTTCCCATGGTGGATTCCCATGGTTCGCTGGTCGATATGCGGTTCCAAAGCATCGGTAGAATAGGGCAAAGATGGGAGTGAAAACGGCATAAACCCTCCTTTTGGAGATTTGGTCAATAATGTTCTACAGCCTTCTCGAGGACTGAAGATACCAACCCACACGCATTTGGGCAAGAACAATCAACGGACCTTGATCCACTCCTGGCCTGAAACTTCACACGTTAGTTGGCCAGTTCTTCGCCGCGGGAAGCCTGAAGCGCGAGCGAGGGGGGTTGGGGTGCGGCGAGATGTGGATGACGAGGCTTGAAGCACACGCAAACAGTAAAATGGGGGAATTCGTTTGTGCTCCCAACCCCTCGCTTGCGCTTCAGGCTTCCATGAATCGGCTCTGTTTGCTCCGGATGCAACAGTTTCCACCTGAATGATCCAGTGCGGCCTATGGCCGAACTCACAGGGAAGAGGCGTCGTGGTCGTAGTAGCTCGGTTGTGGTAAACAAACACTGGACGAAACGAGATGGAAGTTCACGTCAGACCAATGGATCTCAGCGACCTGCCACAAGTCTCGCAGCTCGAGGACCAGAGCTTCGAAAACCCCTGGCAGGCGGACTTCTTCAGCGACTGCCTGGAGGCAGGTTACTGTTGTCGGGTGCTGGAGCAGAATGGGGTCATTCAAGCCTACGGCATAATGTCACTCGAGGCCAGGATGGCCCATATCTTGAACCTCTGTGTGCGGACCGAATCACGCGGCAAGGGTCTTGGGCATCGACTCCTGCTGACACTTCTCGACGTGGCGCGGGAGGAGTGGGCTGGCGCCGTTCTGCTCGAGGTGCGCTCCAGCAACGAGGCCGCCCTTCAGCTCTACGAAAGGATGGGCTTCAGGCAAGTGGACATCCGTAGAAACTACTACTCGGGTCCAGACGGAAGCGAAGATGCCCTGGTCTTGCTGCTCCTGCTCGACTCACGGCCGGCCGGTGGAACAGTGAACAGTGAACAGTGAACAGTGAACAGTGAAAGAGTTGTCCGGAATTAGTCAGGCGTCAACAGTGATAAGCCCCAAAAATGAGATACTGCGGTCATGAACCTGAACGGTGGGCAACGACCACAAGACCGGGAAAAAGGAGTATCGACACTGAGAACCGATTCTGAGCTCAGTATCCACAAGCCACGGCTCACTGCTTACTGCTCACTATTTACTGCTTACTGTTCACTGTTCACTGTTTACTATTCACTGCTGGCTCGGGGCTGCCTCCTGCTGGCGATCATCGCCCTTCAGGCTTCGGTTTCGTGCTCCTCGCCCGACGCGGAGGCCGCCGTCGAGGAGAAAAAGCCGAACCGTCTCGTCCACGAGAAGAGCCCTTATCTGCTTCAACACGCCTTCAATCCAATGGACTGGTATCCCTGGGGGAATGAGGCCTTTGAAAAGGCACGCAGCGAGAACAAACCGATCTTTCTCTCGATAGGTTACTCGACCTGCTACTGGTGCCATGTCATGGAAAGAAAGGTGTTTGAGAACTCGGAAATCGCCGAGTTCATGAACCAAAATTTCATCAACATCAAAGTGGATCGCGAAGAGCGTCCCGATGTGGATCGCGTCTATATGGCCGCCGTCCAGGCTCTCACTGGACGAGGCGGTTGGCCCATGTCATTGTTTCTGACTCCCGCTCTGAAACCCTTTCATGGCGGCACTTACTTTCCGCCAGAACAGTTCCGGGAGCTGACGGCCAAAGTCATCCAGTTCTGGGGCGATCAGCCCGAAAAACTGCTTGAGACCAGCACCAAGCTGACGGAGTTTCTTCGCAAGCGCACCGCAATCAAGGGTGGGGAAGGCCCTTTGACCCGATCACTCTTTTCAGCAGGATTCGGAAGCTTCGAGAAGACATACGATCCCCACTACGGAGGGTTCGGACAGGGGCCCAAGTTCCCACGCCCGGTAGGCTTGAACTTCCTGCTTCGATACCATCGAAGTGCTCACAACCAGAAGGCCCTCGATATCACGCTTGCGACGCTGCGAAAGATGGCCGAGGGAGGACTCTTCGACCATCTTGGGGGCGGTTTTCATCGGTATTCAGTGGACGGACAGTGGCGCGTCCCGCACTTCGAGAAGATGCTCTACGACCAGGCCCAGTTGGTGTGTGTCTACCTCGAAGCCTTTCAGCTCACCGGCGACAGTTTCTACTCTTCGATCGCCCGAAAGACGCTCGATTACGTCCTCACGCTGATGACTCGCAAGGGAGGAGGCTTCTACTCTGCAGAGGACGCCGAGAGCGCGCCTGCAGCCGGGGAGGAGAAGAAGGAGGGAGCTTTCTACGTGTGGGCGCAAACGGAAATCGAGCAGGTCCTGGACAAGGAAGAGGCTGCGCTCTTTGCTCATCACTACGGAGTGAAGCCTGACGGTAACGCCTTGAGCGATCCCCACGAAGTGTTTCCGGGCAAGAACATTCTCTACGTTGCTTCCTCCGTTCCCGAAACCTCTAAGAAGTTCAATCGCTCTCAAGAGGAGGTTCTCAAGGTGCTGGAGGCGTCCCGCAAAAGCTTACTCTCGGTCCGAAAAAGGCGCCCTCGGCCCTATCTGGACGACAAAATCCTGGTTTCGTGGAATGGACTGATGATCTCGGCTTTCGCCCGAGCGTCTCAAACCTTCGGGGATCCCCGATACCGTGAGGCCGCCACCAAGAGCGCTGATTTCATCTTGCGGAAACTCTACGACGCCAAGACCGGACGTCTGCTGCGCCGATACCGGGAGGGAGAGTCGCGTCACGAAGCTCATCTAGCCGACTACGCCTTCCTTAGCATGGGCCTACTCGACCTCTACGAGGCGGACCTGGATATTCGCTGGCTCAAGCAGGCCGTCGCGCTGACGGAAAAATCGAGGGAGCTTTTCTACGACTCCGAGTTGGGGGGATTCTTCGACACCACCGGAGAAGATTCGACGCTGCTCCTGCGGACCAAGGAGACCTACGATTCTGCTCAGCCCAGCGGCAGCTCCATCACTATCCTCAATCTGCTGAGGCTATCTCAGATGACCAAGAACGAAGATTGGAGAAAGCTGGCGGAGCGCACCCTGATCTTCTACGGAGCTCAGCTGGCAGCAGGGCCTGAGGCGATGCCCCAGATGCTGTCAGCGCTCGACTTCCACCTGGGCAGCGTTAAACAGATCGTCATCGCGGGGGATCCCAAACGAGAGGATACGCGAGCGCTCCTGAAGAAAATCCACGAGATATACCTGCCCCACAAGGTGATCCTCTCGGCGGACAACGGCTCGGGTCAGGAATACCTGGGCCAGCTCATCCCATCAATAAAAGGGATGAAGCCGCTGCAGGGGAAAGCAGCAGCATATGTATGTGAAAACTATGCCTGTAAGCTTCCCACTTCGGATCTGAAAACCCTGGCCCGACTTCTCGAACCAGACCCGTGACCGTGGCGGTGGCCTCCGCGCCGCCGGATTCCTTCTTTCAGCTTCCAGGTGAAAGAGCGGCGGCTCGGAGGCCACCGCCACAAAGCTCCACCTAGTTTCCGGTACCATTCAGGTCTCAGATCAGCTGGCTCCGCAGCACTTCTTGTACTTCTTGCCGCTGCCGCAGATACAGGGGTCGTTTCTTCCGGGATGCCGCTTGCCCTGCTCTTGGAGATCCCGCGATCTAGCCCAGCCCATCACGTTGGCGGGAGCCCTTCTGGCAGCGAGCTCCTCTGCCATAAAACGCATATAAGGGTCGATATGGTTGAAGAAGTGTTTATACCCAGCACAGAGGTAGTTGAGGCCTGCTTCGCCGTCTGGTGTTCGGATGAATCGATGCTTGGGACATTCACCGTTGCAGGCGAACCGGACCTCACACTCCCGACAATAGCGAGGCAAGGTATCGCGCTTGGCGTTGCCGAAACCAACCTGCTGAGGTGAAGAGACCAATGCCTCCATTGGCCTTTCCATGATGTTGCCAAGCCTGTTCTCGGGATAGACATAGTGGTCGCAGGAGAACAGGTCTCCATTGTGCTCGATCGCCAGAGCCGTACCACAAGTCTCGCGGAATACACACAAGCTGGAGTCCATTCCCACCCAGGACTCCAGTGCAACGTCGAAGATCTGCACGAAAAACTTTCCCACATCGTGGCGCACCCACTCGTCGAAAATGGAGCACAGGAAAATGCCAAACTGATTCGAATCAACCGACCAGCTCGACACCTTGGCTCCTCCTTCCGTGTCAGGCGAGAGCAGCGACAGCCCATCGGGACTGACTTGCTCAGCAACCCTCTCGACGATCGGGATGAACTGCATGAAGCCGCTTCCGATCTCCTTGAGGAAGCGATAGATCTCAAGGGGATGACTGGCGTTCTTGCGTTGGACAACGGTGAGCGTGTTGAATTCGACGCCGTGCTTTTTCAGGAAGCCGAGTCCCCGTAGGACGCGCTTGTGGGTGGGCTGCCCCCCTTTGTCGACTCGGTAGTGGTCGTGCAGCTCGGCCGGGCCATCGATCGAGAGCCCTACTAGAAACCCGTGCTCTGCAAGAAACTCGCCCCAGCCGTCGTCCAGGAGGACACCGTTGGTCTGAAACCCGTTCTCGATTCGCTTGCCGTTGGCATATTTCCGCTGAAATTCGACTGCCCTTCGGAAGAAGTCGACACCCAGAAGAGTGGGCTCGCCACCCTGCCAGGCAAAGCTGATCACCGGTACGTCCTGGGCCTCGATGTACTGTCGAACGTAGGCTTCCAGAACGCGATCATCCATTCCCCAATCTGAGGTACCGGGGTAGAGATGCTCCTTCTCCAGGTAGAAACAGTATTTGCAGTCCAGATTGCAGATTGGCCCGTTTGGCTTGGCCAGGATATGAAAGGCTTTTAGCGGCTGGGAAGCTTCACTGCTCACTTCTCACTACTCACTTCCCCCAGTCTCACCGATCGGATCCGCTTTGGCAAGGGAGCGTACCTCGGGAACCTCTGGCACCAGCTATGTCTTGCTGCTCTCCATCCTCCGGAGGTAGAATGCGCGGATTCCGCTGAGTCAACAGATGGAGCGAAACTTCGGAACGAACCTGACTGGCTGGTCCTTCATAGCGACCGCCTTGATGCTGTGGTTAGGCTGGATGCTGATGCCGACTCGGATCGGGACATTTTTTCAAACGGCAGACTTTTCGGCCATCCATGGAAACCTGCTGTTCTGGATTTGGATGTATAGGATCCATCTCTTCGGAATGATCTTTGCGGTGGTCTCCCTCTCTGTGCTGGCGGCGGTGGTCGCGGAGACTCCGTCTCGGATTCTGGTGTGGCCGGGGGCGGCGGTCGGCTCGGCCGGGATGCTGGTCAGCGCGGTAGCCGCTGCCTTCTACTACCACTTCGGGGCCTGGGGAGCGATCGATATGAATGGGCAGTCGGCTGAAACGGTTGTGGCCTTCGTGGACTCTCTACGGCTCGACACCGAGTATGTCACCTGCCTGGTACGCTTTGGACGCGTCTTCTCCGGCTTGGGATTGCTGATACTCGCACTCGCAATCCTGAAATGGCACCTCTTCCCAAAGTGGTGCGGCATCTGGGCCGGACTGATGGGGCTGGCTGCCATGGCCTTGACCATGGGACTCCCGGATGACCTCGCGCTCTACCTGCCGGTTTTCCACCTTACGGCCGCGTGGTTTGGCGCCACCGGTCTCATCGCACTTCGCTCAGGTATCCAGTTGGACCAATGAGAGTCACGGACGTCGATGTTTCGCGCTACCGGATCCCTCTTCCACGCCCGATGTCGGATTCTATTTATCCCGTAATCGACGGCTTTGACCTGATCCTGGTCCGGCTCGGCACCGAAGATGGAATCACCGGGATCGGCTACAGCAAATCCATCGTAGACGGGACGTCCATAGGGGCCGTCGTGGACCACGTCCTGGCTCCCCTGCTTCGAGACGCCGATCCCCTGCTGATCGACGATCTCTGGCATCGCATGTATTGGCGCACCTACTCACTGGGGCGGGCGGGAGTCACCTCTTTGGCCAGAGCTGCCTGCGACGTGGCTCTCTGGGACCTCAAAGGCAAGAAAATGGGCCTCAGCCTGTGTCGTCTGTTGGGGGGAGGACCCAAGCCGATTTCTGCCTACGGTGGTGGCGTCAACCTGCGGTTCTCGACTGAGGATCTGGTGGACGAGATGCAACAGTACCTCGACATGGGCTTTCGGGCTGTGAAAATGAAGGTAGGACGTCAAGACTGGAAAGAGGACATTCGTCGTGTCGAAGCGGTGCGAAAGGCCGTGGGAGATGAGGTCGAGCTGCTCACCGATGCCAACGTCCAGTGGACTGTCCCCACTGCGATCCAGGCTGCCAAGGCAATGGACGACTATGGCATCTACTGGCTGGAAGAGCCCACTCACCCCGATGACATCACGGGTCACCGTAGAATCGCAGACGCGACTCCGCTGCCACTGGCACTGGGTGAGAGTCTGCTGAGCAAGTGGGAATTTCAGCGCTATTTCGAAGCTCAGGCGGTCCACTTTCCGGAGCCCGATGTGGGCCACGTCGGGGGTGTCACGGAGTGGATGAAAGTAGCGGCAATGGCCCAGGGGAACAATCTACCCGTGACCTCGCATGGCTACGATGAGATTCACGTCCAACTCCTTTCGGCCATTCCCAACGCGTCTTTCGTCGAATACCATATGTCCCGATTGGATGAGTTCATTCGTGACCCGATCCGGCTGGTGGACGGATGCCTGGAGACTCCGGACAGACCAGGACACGGGGTCGAGTTCGATTGGGACCGGCTTCAACCCCTGCGGGTAGCTTGAGTGCGCAAACGAAACAGACTGGGACCGGAGAACGGAGGCAAGAAATCATGCAGGTAGACCCCAACCAGATACGGATGACCGGCGAGAACTCATTCCTGCGGCTGGGCGAATCCGAGGATTCCGAACCCACCGCGCAGAACAGTCATTGGCGGGTCCTGCTCTCCCCGGTGGGTACCGGGCATGTCCTCTTCACCAAGAGCGAACTGGCCAACAACGAGGTCCAGATCTACTCGGACAACTTTGCGCTGGCCCGCTGGTTACAGGAGGGCATTCAGTCATCGATGTCGGCGTTGTACAGCGGTGACGAGATCCCCATCATGGAGGCGGAGTTTTCGCAGTCCGGGGACACACTGACCGCCTGGACCGAGTATGTCGAGACGGAATCAGAATCGATTGCCTTGACCTGGTACGACTTTGGGGAACCTATCGTGGTGGCCAACCCTGCCGGTGAAAACCCCGACCAACCCCATGGAGTCTACAGCGTTCTGGTTCCTGCTCGGCGGGCTCAGATGACGATCAACGAGAGCGCTTCTCGGGGTAAGGTCCTACCGAGAAAGATCGGAGATGCCGAAGGCAGCAGCTGTTGTCTGGCCCTTTCGGAGAGCTGGATGATCCCAAGAGATCATGAGTGGGCAGATCGGTAGGCTGTAAGGGTTGCAGATTCGCAGATTGCAGGTTGTGGGGTCCCCAACATTCGGGACCTGGGCTAGATGAAGCGCCAGCCTCGCTGACCGCTCAGGCCACGGTTGAGTCGGGGTTCGAAGACTCGGCCCGGCAGCCCTACCAGCTCGCCGTCCTCGACCCATTCCAGGTCGGAACCATAGAGGTGCTGAAGCAACAGATCCGTCATGCGTCGCTGGGTCTCCTCGTGTTCCTTCTCACCCGCCAGATTGCGCTGTTCGAGCGGATCCGCTTGCACATCGAACAGTTGGGAAACATTGCCAATGGGATAATAGATCAGCTTGAATTGATCTTCACAGATCATCCGAGTGGCTTCTTCATCTTCGGCATACTCTCCGTACAGATGAGGACGCCTCTGGTCCTGCAGCAGTGAGCTTCCCTCCACGGTGCTGGGGATATCGACGCCGCACAGATCGAGCAGCGTCGGCATGATGTCCTGCAATTCCACCAGCCGGTCGTCGTTCTTCCCGGGGGCGAGTCGTTCATCCTCAGACGTCGGGACCACGATCAAGGGAACACGAGCGGACTTTTCGTACATCACACTCTTGGCCCACATGTGGTGGTCACCCAGCATCTCACCATGGTCTGCCGTGAAAGCGAGAATGGTGTTGTCCAGCAAACCCTCTTCCCGCAGCATGCCGATCACCACCCGGATCTGGTGGTCGATGTGGGTGATGTTGGCGTAGAAGGCTCGGCGTCCCAGATCCACCTCGTGCGGGAGCGCGTGGCGCATGGCAAACTGGTCCATGTAGCGTTTGGGTCCGTAGGGTAGGTCTTCGAAGCGGGGACACCAATCCCCATAGACCCTCTCGTCCAGTTCCACCTCGCGATAGAGATCCATGTATGCCTGAAGCGGCCAGACAGGAGGATGAGGTCCGACAAAGGATAGGTACCAGAAAGCAGGCTTGCGGGGATCGCGACGACTGATGGTACGACACATCTGGGCTGCCGCCCAATTGGTGGGATGGCAGTGCTCCGGAAGGTGCCAGGAACGGGTTAGATAATCGTTGTTGCACATCCCGGCGGCATATTCCTGTCCCGGATAGCCCTGCTCGGCGAGATAGAGCTCCCAGTCGTCGGTCAGGTCCGCAAGATGGTGACGGCCCTCTTCATTCAGAATGACCTCGTCAAAACCGACCCGATCCCGCTGCGGGTAGACGTGCAGCTTACCCACGGCATGTGCCTGGTATCCGGACTCTCGCAACGTCTGGGGTAGGGTTGGAACCTTCGCCGGATCGGGCATCTCCTGATACTCGTTGAAGATCCGGTCCCCGTGGCCGCGGGTGGTCTGGCCCGTCAGGAGGGTCCGACGCGCCGGGATACAGACGGGACAGGCTGAGTAGGCCCGGCTGAAATTGACTCCGTTGCGTGCCAGCTGGGCAATCGTCGGAGTCATAACCGCGGGATGGCCGGCCTGACGGGTAAACAAACCGGACCAGTGGTCGACACAAATCAAGAGCACATTAGGGCGTTCGTTCAATGATGTGCGCATAGATTAGACTTTTGGAAGGGTCCAGGGTGCCCGGTATCTGGGCCGAGTGCGGAGTGCGTTGGCCTCCTCATCGCCGACAAAGGTCTCGGTCTCGATATCGAGTTCAACCTGCCTCCCGAGCCTCCAGGCCAGATTCCCGGTATGACACAGAATGGAGGAGGGATGACCGACCGTTTCCAGGTCTGCATTGGGTTTCTTGCGACTCTTGACGCAATCGATGAAGTTCTGAATGTGCTCGACCCCTTTGTTACTCCCGGATTCCTTCGCCAGTAGCTCCCGATCGGGGCCATAGGCCCGCCAGCCCCTGTTCCCGATAATCATCAAGCCTTGATCTCCGTAGATCGCCGCACCCTCGCTCTCACCCTCCAGGTCATAGGGATTCCAGACTCGCATCTCGTAGGTGAGGATCTTGCCGGACTTTCCCTCTTCTCCGGCGTATTCGTAGTTGACTTGCAACGTATCTGGCCACTCCTGCATGTCATCGAAATACCACTTCCCACCGATGGCCGATACCTTCGTGGGAATGGACAGGGGGCTTTCTCCCTGCACCTCAGCGGCGGTGCTCAAGGCCCACCGGGCGTAGTCGAGACGATGCACTCCGTCATTGCCCAGGTCCCCGGTACCGTAGTCAAAGAACCACCTCCAGTTCCCATGGAAGCGTTTGACGTTGAAGGGACGCCTGGGTGCGGCTCCAAGCCACATGTCGTAGTCGACCCCCTCCGGAGGATCGCTGTCTGGGGGCCGTCCGATCCCTCTCTGACGACTGCTCTCCCAGGCCTTGGCGACCAGGACCTTCCCCAGTTTGCCTCTGCGGATGTACCGGATGGCCGACAGGAAATGGCTACTCGTTCGCGCCTGAGTCCCCATCTGGACGACGCGCCCGTGTTTGCGCATCGCCTCGACCATACGCTGGCCTTCCAGCATGTTGTGGCCGTCCGGCTTCTCGACGTAGACATCCTTGCCAGCGATACAGCCCAGGATCGTTGGAATCGCATGCCAATGATCGGGGGTGCCGACCACAAGCGCATCGATCTCCGGATCCTCTACCAGCCTTCGGAAATCGCCGTACCGCCTGGGTGCTATTCCTCTGACCTTCTTGACCGTCTCGACCGCCTCGGAAAGGCGATTGGAGTCGATGTCGGCGAGTCCCACAACGTCCACCGCAGGAAGGCCTGCAAAGGTCTTCATGAGGAAACCAGCCCTTCCGCCGACTCCGACACACCCTACTTGAACCCGGTCGCTGGGCGCATCCTTCTTAAGGGGTGCTCCAACCGAAAAGGCGGCCGCAGCCATACCAACAGCGGAGCCTCTCAGAAATCCACGTCGATCCAGCTCAGACATCTTGCTCTCCAATCTTGGCTCTAGAACCCTATCCGACTTGTCTGAATTCTACCCCTTCACTCAGCAAATTGCACAACCTCCTCAACCCAAGCGCCCATGGGAACCAGAGCGAGAGAAAGGGACAGACTGTTTCTCCAGCGTCCATACGGTCTCCCTCCGGAGCGAAAACCTGAGAAGGGGACAGGAAACCAAAGAAGGGGACAGACTGTTTCTCTACCGGCCGAACAGTCTCTCCCTCCGGGAGGAACGGAGTGTCCGTCCTGGACGAAAAGCCCTGCTGCTTTCGATTGTCTCGGGGAACTTCAATCGATACCGTCGAGGGAAAGCTCCCGGATCCGATGACAAGCGGCCCAGCCTCCAGAGGGCACTTTTTCCAGCTCCGGAGATTCGCCGAGACATTTGTCCACGGAATGCGGACAGCGGGGATTGAAGTGGCAACCCTCAGGTGGATTGGCGGGACTGGGGACCTCGCCCGGGAGAACGGTGAGCGGTCCCCGCAAGCTAGGATCCGGATCGAGCACGGCAGAAAGTAGGGCAGCTGTATAGGGGTGTTGGGGAGACCTGAACACGTCCTCGGTCTTCCCCATTTCGACTATCCGGCCCAGATACATGACCGCCACCCTGTCACAGATGTATCGAATCACACTCAAATCATGGGCGACGAATAGATAGGTCAAGCGAAACTGCTGTTGAAGCTCCAGCATCAGATTCAGGACCTGAGCTTGGATGGACACGTCCAGTGCGGCAACAGGTTCGTCCGCCACGACCAGACGGGGCTTCAGGGCAAGGGCTCGGGCAATCCCAATGCGCTGCCGCTGACCACCGCTGAAGGCGTGAGGGAATCGAAGCAGGTCCTCGGATCTCATTCCCACCAATCGCAGCAGCTCGGTGACTTGTTCGACCCGTTCGGCACGGTTGGTCACACCGTGGACCAACAGCGGCTCACCCACGATGTCCAGGAGGTTCATTCTGGGATTCAGGCTGGTGAAGGGATTTTGGAAAATCAGTTGAATCTCTCGCCGAATGGGCTGGAGCTCCCTCTGTTTTAGATTGGCAAGGTCGACGACCCTGCCCTCGCTGGTTCGAAACAGGATCTCTCCTGAGGTCGGCTCGATCGCCCTCAGTAAGCAGCGGGCCAGCGTCGTTTTTCCGCAGCCGCTTTCGCCCACAAGGCCGAGCGTTTCCCCGTCCTGGATGTGGAAGCTCACTCCATCGACAGCCTGGATCTGGCCCTGGCGCTTCCCGAACGCGCTGCTCTGGACCGGGTAGTGCTTGCGAAGGTCTCTGACCTCCAGGAGAGGCTCAGTTTGAACACTCGGCTGCGTCATGCTCATGACTCGTAAAGAAAGCAGCTGACTTCGTGCCCGTCCGCGATCTCGATCGACTGCGGTTCGTCCGGATCGCATTTTCCCGCAATGAAATCCCGACAGCGGTCATGAAAAGGACAACCCGACGGTCGACTCAAGGGATGGGGAATCGTCCCGTCAATAACATCCAGCGTACCCTCGCGCTTCGATCGCAGCGGAGGAATCGAGCGCAGCAGTGCCCGGGTATAGGGGTGCTGCGGTGAATGGAACACCTCGGTTACGGGGCCCTTCTCGACGACCCTTCCCAGGTACATCACAACCACCACATCTGCCACATGGGCGACGACTCCCAGGTCGTGGGTGATGAAGATCATTGACATCTGGTCGCGCTCTTGTAACTCACGCAATAGGACCAGGATCTGCGTCTGGGTGGTGACATCCAGGGCAGTGGTCGGCTCGTCAGCAATCAGGATCCGGGGGTGGCCGGACAATGCCATGGCGATCATGGCACGCTGCAAGAGGCCTCCGCTGAGCTGGTGGGGATAGTCGTCCAAACGGATCTCCGGCTGCGGAACCCCGGCCTTACGCATCATCTCGATCGTCTTCTCGCGGGCCTCTGAAGCCTTTACGCCATGGTGGATACGGATTGCCTCTGCGATCTGACTACCCACCGTGTGGACCGGGCTGAAGGAAGCCATCGGCTCCTGGAAAATCAGGGCGATCTCCTTGCCTCTTGTAGCGCGGATTTCTTCTCCATCAGGATCCAGCTGGGCCAGATCAATGGGTTCTTCGGAGTCTCGACGGAAGAGGATCTGCCCCTCTACGACACGCCCGGGGTAGTCGACCAGCATGAGAATGGAGCGCGCGGTGACGGTTTTTCCGCAGCCACTCTCACCTACGATCGCCACGGTCTGGCCCGATTCCACATCGAAGCTGACGCCATCGACCGCCCGCACTTCTCCGCCGTCGACCGGGAACACCGTTTGAAGATTCCGCACTGAGAGGAGAGGTGGTGTTTGTTGGTGCTTCATTTCTCGTTTATACAGAGCCTCGAGCTGCGATTTACACACCATATGGATCCGCCGCGTCTCGGAGTCCGTCTCCGACGAAATTCAACGTCAGGACAGCTACTATCACTACCAGAGCCGGCGTCAGCAACCAGGGGTAGAGGGCCACCGTCTGGATGGTCTGAGCTTCCTGCAACAAGACCCCCCAGCTGACCGCGGGAGGTCGTAGACCCAATCCCAGGAAGCTGAGAGCGGTCTCGCTGATGATCATTCGGGGAATAGCCAGCGTCGTTACCGCTATGATGTGACTGGTGAAGGACGGCACCATATGGCGAAAGATGATCCGCATCTGTCCACAACCAACCAGGCGAGCCGAGACCACAAAATCCTCCTCACGTAAGGCCAGGAACTTGCCCCGAACTTCCCGCGCCATCTGGGTCCAGCTCAGCAGTGAGATGATCACGGTCACTGCGAAGTACACTTTCAGAATCGACCAGTCCTCGGGTAGCGCAGCGGCCAGGCCCATCCACAGGGGGATGGTGGGAATGGATCGCAGAATCTCAATCAGGCGCTGGATCAAGCTGTCGACCCAGCCTCCATACAAGCCTGACACCCCGCCCAGCGTCACACCCAGGAGCAGGCTGATCAGTACCCCCAACAGCCCGATGGACATCGAGATTCGGGTGCCATACATCAATCTCGACCAGATGTCGCGGCCCAGCTTGTCCGTGCCCAGCAGATAGATATCCTGTCGGGTCGAGCGATCTTCCAAACCGATCAGGTGGCGGCTACCCGGTACCAGCCCCAGGAAGAGGTAGCTTGAGCCCTTAGTCAGAAATCCGACAGGTATCTTGTCGTCCGGATCAAGCGCAAAGATCCGTTGCAGCGTCTCCGGATCTCGCCGGCTCCTGATACCCAGAACATGAGGCTCGAAATGTCCCTGGTCGAACCAACGGATAGACTGAGGGGGCAAATAAGCCAGGGTTGCCTCACTTGTCCTCGGGCTTCCGGTGGCGAGGAAATCCGCCCCCAGGGCAACCAGTAGAAGTAGCGCCACCAAGGCGGCCGAAAGCATCGCCAGGCGGTGCCTCCGAAATCGCTGCCATATCCGACCCCAAGGCGAAGCCAGCTTATTGGCGGACTCCCCAGCCCGTGCTTCCTGAGACGAACCCAACATCGGATTCATCGGACTCCCTCCAGCTTGATCCTGGGATCGAGCAGAACCAGGAGCAGGTCCGACAACAGGGTTCCGATCACAGTGGTGGTACCCAGCAACAGGACGATGGTCCCGGCCAGATACATGTCCTGCGAAATCAGGGCCTGGAGCAGCAGGGGACCAACTGTGGGTAGGCTTAGGACGACCGAGACGATAACAATGCCCGAGATCATGTAGGGCAAGGTGTAGCCGACCGTGCTGACGAGGGGATTTAGCGCGACCCGAAAGGGATACTTCAGCACCACCTGCCAGAATCCCAGACCCTTGGCACGAGCCGCCAGGACGTAGGGCTGCCTCAGCTCATCGATCAAGTTGGCCCGCAGGACGCGAATCAGTTGAGCCGTTCCCGAAGTCCCCAGGACCAAGGCGGGGACCCAGAGATGAGAGGCGAGGTCGAGGGCTTTGGCCAGGCTCCAGGGCGCTCCCAGGTAGGCCTGTGAGAAAAGGCCTCCCACAGGGGTCCCGAACCAGGCGAATCCCACGTACATCAGAACCAGGGCCAGGAGAAAATCGGGCACTGCCAGGCCGATAAACCCCAGCAGCGTAAACCCGTAGTCGCCAATCGAATACTGCCTCACGGCCGAGTAGATACCAATCGGGAGTGCCAGGATCCACATGAAAATAATCGCGGAGAGCGCCACCACGACGGTCAGGACCAGCCGCTCTCCGATCAGCTCTGAGACCGGGCGGTTCCACGTCAGGGACACGCCAAAATCACCCGAGATCATGTTCCGCACCCAGAACAGGTACTGGACGTGCAGAGGGCGGTCCAGACCGTACTGCCGGCGCAAGCCCTCGATCTGATCGAAGCTAACTGCGTCGCCCTGTGACTGAAGCTGCGCGATGTAGGACGTCAGATAGTCGCCAGGAGGTAGCTGAATGATGATAAAGGACAGAATCGAGATGGCAGCGATCGTGAGAACGGCAAAGAAGGCTCGTTGCAGCACGTAACGGAGCATCTTCTCCCACCTCAATCGTCGAAGAAGAACTGTTCGGTTCGGGCGATGCCAGGATTCTGAAGCGTAGGGCTGTTGGGAGCGACATCGGGCACATTACGAAAACTGTCCCTTACCACCACCACCCCATTGAGAGCCGGGGACAGACCTACGGTTCCAATGACGTAAAGTTCCTGGGCATGAATCCTCCAGATCTCCTGGCCCAACGCGACCCGTTGATCTCTGGGTAGGGACTTGCCCTGCTCATACAACTCGACCAGGCGCTTGATTTGGCCACTGGGAGCCCTACCCTGCTTACCTCCGGACTGGTACCAGGAACTTACCAGGGGAGCGAAGTTGACCCCGGATTGGATCGCGGGAATGGTAAAAGAAGGGTAAGCCCACAGGTTTTCCGCACCACCGCTACCCCAGAGGGCAAGTTGCTGTTGGTTGCCGTAGAGACGCGTCAGGAAGAGGCTGCGCTCCTCGACCGCAGAATCGATCCACAGTCCCACCTCAGCCCACTGCTCGGCCAGCAATTCTGCTACGCCGGGGAAATCCAACAAGGCTCCCAGGGAGGAAGCCAGTCTGATCACGAGCCGGCCCTTACCGTCGGCTCGGAGCCGGAATCCGTCGCCATCTCTCTGCTTCAATCCGATGCGATCGAGAATCGCGTTGGCCTGCTCTCGGTCGAGCCGGACGGCCTCGTACTCGTCCCCGGGGTAGTAAAGAGAGCCGGGCGGAGGAAGGAACTTGCGGGCAGTGCCTGTCCCCAGAAAAATGGTCTCGTTGATGGCGTCACGATCGACCGAGAGCGAGAGTGCCTGGCGAAAGTCTCCGTTGCGAAGCCACTTCGCAATTTCTGCGTCTTCCTCATAGGTCTGGTTGACGAAGGTGGCCGCTTCCGATCCACCCGCGTCGGGCCACATCAACACCCGGTAGCCAAGCTTTTTCGAATTCTCCTTGAGTACCGGGACCTTCGCCAACTGTATATGGCGATGCTGCATATCGAGCTCGCCCGAGATTGCCCAGAGGTTCAGGACCTCAGGATTGGTCGCTAATCGCATGGATATCCGGTCGATGTAGGGCAGCTGATTGCCCTTCGGATCGACCGCCCAATAGTAGGGATTTCGCTCCAGCACGAACTGTTGGGAGGTGATCGGTTGCACCACCTTCCAAGGCGCCACCACGGGAAGATCCGGATTGTGCTGTGGACTGACCTTCTGGCGAAAGAACTGGAACCAGCTACCCAAACCAGACTCGCTCACCATCTGCTGGATCCGCTCGGCTGCGGCATAGTCCTGATGGAATTGCTTGAGATAGTGAGCAGGGACGAAAGGGGCTGCAAAATACTTGGCACGGGCGCCCTGTCCACCTACCTGAAGGCCGGCGAAGAGTTCCAGGAACACGTGATAGGGCTTGGCAAACTCGTAACGGACGGTCAATTCGTCTAGCTTCGTCACGCGGCCTAACTGGTCTCCGATCTGGAACCAGGAGGGCTTCGCCGGACTCAGCTCGTCGTTGAGAATGAGATCCTTGTAGGCGAAGACGAAATCGTCGGCAGTGAAGGGGTGACCATCCGACCATTGCATACCCCTGCGCAGATGGAAGATGAAAGCCCTACCGTCCTCTTTCACTTCCCAGGAGTGAGCAATATGGGGCACTAGGGTCACGCCATCCAGGTCGTAGTAGATGACATGGTCATGAACCAGCCGATCGATGTTCTGTCGGTCCTCTGGACCGGTAAAAGCACGGTGCCAGGTACCTCCGTACTTACCGATCCTCTCTACTGGCGGGATCACCAGGGGCTCTTCAGGGAGTCGCTCCGAGACCGGCGGAAGCTCTCCTTTTGCAACCTTTTCAACCAACGAGGGAGCCTCTCGAAACGTCGACGGTAGAGGGCCCTCGTACCGAAAAGAGTGCCCCTCGCCCACGATCTCCCGAGGTTTATCGATTGAGGAAGGCCCGCCGGTCAGCTCAGGTGTGGAGGAGCCACAGCCAGGAAAGAGCCCCAACATCACGGATAGAATCGAGATCGAAAGGATCCTACCTTCTGGCTGGGTTATCGACGGCATGGCTTCAGATTCCTGAGACAGCCGTCATACTACCAGTCGAGCATTCTGTTTGCAGGACAGCCACATGCTGGTACTGGACCGTTGAGGGAGAAACTACCCGAGCCATGGAAGCCTGCAGCGAGCGAGGGGTTGGGGCGCAGCGAGATTCGTCGACAGACGAGCAAAAACACGAGTCGAGAAGATTTGCAATGCACCCCAACCCCTCGCTCGCGCTTCAGGCTCCCATGACTTTCGATGGATGCAAAACCTGCGACGGATTCTCGTGAACCTTCAGCCTAGGATGTCGTGGATGACCTTGCCACCCACATCGGTCAGGCGAAAGTCGCGACCACTATAGCGATAGGTCAGCCGAGTGTGGTCCAGCCCCAGGAGATGCAAGATGGTTGCATGCAGGTCGTTGGGATGTACCGGGTTTTCCACTGCCTTGTAGCCAAAATCATCAGTGGCTCCATAGGCGGTGCCCCCTTTGACCCCTCCGCCGGCCAGGAGCGTGGTATAGCCGTGGACGTTATGATCGCGGCCATAGCCGACCTTCACCAGTCCGCTGTTCTGGATCATGGGAGTTCGCCCGAACTCGCTGCCCACTATGACCAGGGTCTCTTCGAATAGACCCCGAGACTTCAAGTCCTGGATAAGAGAAGTAATGGCGCGATCTGCATGACGAGCCAACGTCCGGTGGTCGAGAATGTCGTCGTGACTGTCCCAGGGCTGGGACTTGCCATAGAAGACCTGAACCATGCGAACACCGCGCTCGACCAGGCGCAGAGCCATGAGCGTACCGCGGCCAAAGTCGCTGTCTCCGTAGCGCGATCGGACCGATTCCTTTTCCCTCCGGATATCGAAGACCTCAGGAACCTCCATCTGCATCCGAAAGGCGACCTCCATAGCCTCGATGCTGGACTCCAGAGCCGGCTGAGATCCGAGGCGGCTCAGGTAGGCGCCGTTGAGCCGGTCCAATAAGGTCAATTGTCGTCTCTGATCCCCGAAACCGAGCTGCTTGTTGAGGATGTTCTGGACCAGTTTCTCTGGGTCGGTTTCGCTATTCGGGATGTAGGCACCCTGGTAGGAGTTGGGTAGAAACGCCGAGGACCAGAGGGGAGGTCCCCCTACGGGATAGCCGGGGCAGAGCACCACGAATCCAGGCAGATTCTCATTTTCCGAACCCAGTCCGTAAGTGACCCAGGACCCCAGAGAAGGGTGTCCGGGAAGCTGGTTGCCACAGCTCATGAGATAAAGGGAAGGGACATGATTCCCGTTGTCCGAGTGCATCGAGCGGATGACGCAGAAGTCATCAATGGAATCTCCCACCTGAGGGAAGATCTCCGACACCTCGATTCCACTCTGTCCACAGTTTCTAAACTGGAAGGGTGATTTCAACAGATTGCCCACAGCGCTGTCGGTCTTGACCTTGGGGCCGGGCAAGGGCTTGCCGTCATAGCGGTCCAGACCGGGCTTGGGATCGAAGCTGTCCACCTGGGAAAGCCCGCCGTTGAGGAAGAGAAAGATCACGTGCTTGGCACGGGGAGGAAAGTGAGGTGTTCGCAGCGACAGCGGACCCCTCTTGGCGGGGGCACCCAGAAGCCCCGACAGTCCTACCGAGCCAAACCCCGCCCCCATCAGGCTCAGAAGCTCACGTCGATTCATGGCAAAACTCTTCCTATCAGGTCTATGGATTGAATTCGAGCTGTATTCTATACCAGTTCTCGAATGCGGTCAGTGCCTATCCCAGGAGCTTGCCCCTGCCGAGCCTCTTTCCGCGGCGTTAGTGATAGAGTTGTGCTCGCCTGAAGTCGGAGGTTCCCGAGTCAATTGACCAGGTCTAGACATATCGAGCGCCGGCGCATCATCACAGTCTTGCTGCTGACCTGTGGACTACTTTGCCTGCTACCTCCTCCTTCAGCGTCGGCTGCTGAAGCGGCCAAGGAGAAGCCAGCCGAAGTCAAGAATCCTTACGCCCAGGACAAGGAGGCGATCGAGGCTGGCCAACAGCACTTTCAGGCGGGCTGCGCCTTCTGCCATGGGACCAGGGGTGAAGGCGGACGAGGACCTTTTCTTTCCGAAAGTAACCGGGTTCGTAGCCTGTCCGACGAGAAGGTGTTCGGTCTTCTCCGCAATGGGATTCCCGGAACTCCTATGCCGCCCTCATCGCTTGACGACACCAAGATGTGGCAGCTTGTCTCCTTTCTTCGAAGCCTTCACTTCAGCGCTTCCCAGGAAGACGTTCCCGGAGATCCCGGGTCAGGTGAAACAGTTTTCAACCGGGTCGGCTGTCCCAGCTGCCACATGCTCAACGGCCGAGGAGGTCTGGTGGGACCCGATCTGTCGGACATTGGGGGTTCCAGAAGCCTGGAGAAGCTGCGCGAGGCGGTCGTCAAGCCTAATGCCTCCGTGGTGCCCGGGTTTCGCAGCATCGCGGTCAAGACCCGGGGCGGCCACCAGCTCTCGGGCGTGGCCAGGAACCACAGCAACTATTCGATCCAGATGATCGATCTGAAAGGGGAACTCCACCTCTTCCTCAGAGAGGAACTGGAGAAGGTGAGCTACAGGCCTGGATCCATTATGCCAACCGCTCCTCTGTCCCAGAATGACTTGCAGAATCTATTGGCCTTCCTGAGCCGCCGGGTGATTTCATCCGAGAAGGAAGAGGAGAAAAAGCAGTGAAAACCAGCCGATGGTTTCAGCATGGGATGATGGCCCTTTTCATCGCGGTGCTGACGAGTATCTGCTTGATCGGGCAGGTTACCTATCAGGACCTGCTGCAACCCCCAGCTGCCAATTGGCCGACCTACTCGGGAGACTTGTCCGCCCGCCGCTTCAGCCTCTTGAAACAGATCACAACCGAGAACGTCGGCCGTCTCGCCGCCCGCTGGGTCTACCACGTGAAGGACTCCAAACGTCTGTCGGCGACCCCCCTGGTGGCAAACGGCGTCATGTACATGACTGACGCCAACCAGGTACATGCACTCGACGCTCGAACCGGCCGTCGCATCTGGTTCTTCGAGTACACCTCTTCCAGCGAGCGGTCCGGGAATCGGGGCGTGGCCTTGCTCGGGGACAAGGTCTTTGTCGTGAGTAGCGACGCCCACCTGATCGCCCTTCATGCTCGTACGGGAGCCCTGTTATGGGACCAGCCCTACGCGGATCGGGAAGAGAATCCAAAATACAGCGCAACCCTGGCTCCGCTTGCCATCGACGGGAAGGTGATCGTAGGAGTCAGTGGGGGAGACTGCGGAATCCGGGGTTACGTCAATGCGCACGATGCCGAGACGGGGAAAGAGCTGTGGCGTTTCTACACGATTCCCGGCAAGGGGGAGCCCGGATCCGAAACCTGGGGTGGACACCCGGCCGATTACTCGGGTGGAGCCACCTGGATGACGGGCACCTACGATCCCGAGCAGAATCTCCTCCTCTGGACCACCGGCAATCCGGGTCCCGACTTCTACGGCGGCTCCCGGCCGGGAGACAATCTCTACAGTGACAGCGTCGTGGCCCTGGACGCGGACACCGGCAAGCTGCGCTGGCACTTCCAATTCACTCCCCACGACACCCATGACTGGGACGCGCAGGAGTTTCCAGTCCTCATCGACGCTGATTTTCGGGGCAAGCCGCGAAAACTGTTGGTTCAAGCCAACCGCAACGGTTTCCTCTATGTCCTGGATCGGACTGACGGTCGTATGCTTCTGGGGAAGGCCTTTGTGGACAAACTAACCTGGGCCAAGGGTGTCCTTCCCAGCGGCCGCCCCGACCTGGTGCCGAACATGGATCCCACACCGGAAGGCCGGGAGGTCTGTCCGGGGGTCGTGGGTGCTACGAATTGGTTTTCTCCTTCCTACCACCCCGAGACCGGCTCTTATACCTGATGTCATTGGAGCAGTGTGATCTGTACAAGAGCTCGGCTCGTCCCTTCAGCAAGGAAGACTGTTACGACGGTACCTCAGTCGAGCGGCTTCCAACCGACCCGGGGCAGTTCTTCCTGCGGGCTCTTGACCTTCAGACTGGAGAAAGAAAGTGGGAGATCCCGCTGGAGGGTCCCGACACCTACGAGGCCTGGCCTGGAACGGTGGCGACCGCGGGAAACCTAGTTTTCTTCGGAGATGACGCCGGCTATCTAGCGGCCGCCGACGCCCGCCGCGGCAAGGTCCTGTGGCGCTTCTACACCGGCCACCTCATTACCGCCTCGCCCATGACCTATCAGGTTGGTGAGACCCAATATGTCGCCCTGGCCGCCGGCACCAACGTCTTTTCCTTCGCTCTGTTTCCCGACTAGAGCCTTCCTGACGGAGAAGAAGGAGACACTGTTGCTCGGAAGGGGGAAAAACAGGCTGTTACTTGGGGCAAGACCTATCCAGGCAGAGAAAGGGACAGACTGCTATTCGGTAAGGACACTGAGCTATTCGGCAAAATGAAACAGTCTGTCCCTTTCTCGGACTCTGGTATGTCCCTTTCTCGGACTCTGGTACTTCTTGGGCCTTCGTGGCGAACTGAATCTGGTAATCCGGGTTAGTTACAATTTAATCAAATTAGGGGGTTTCCCGAAGTCGAGCCAAGGTATTCACTCCCCCACGATATTCGCGGGAGGAAAACACTAAGTGAAACAGATACTGACTTTGCTGGTCCTAAGTTGCGTCGTCTATCACCTTTCACCGCCTGCTCTGGGCCAATGTGACGTGACGGGTGCTACCGGTGGCGGGGGAGAGATCGTCTCCTGCGCGGGCAATGACCTAAACGGCTATCTCGGTACAGGTTTCCCAGACGAAGTGACCGTCCAGATCGGGGCCACGGTGGATAACAATGGTGCGAATAATGCCGGCATCGGAGGCGCTGCCGGCAATGATACCGTCACCGTGCTCGGTGGCACGATTACGGCGGACGATGACGCCATAAGCGGGGATGCGGGAAACGATATGATCGTCGTCCAGGGCGGCACTATTACCTCGAATGCGGGTGGGAATGAAGATGCCATTGATGGCGACTCAGGGAACGACACGATCACAATCAGCGGAGGTGCACTGGACGGTGATGAAGATGGTATCGACGGTGGAGATGGTAACGAGATCATAACGATTACCGGGGGAACTGTGACTGCGGGCGACGACTGCATCGACGCTAACCCGGGGACCAGTCAGATCAGTGTATCGAACGCTACAATTGGTCCTTGCGGCGGAAATGCGATAGAAGGTGATGACAGCACCGACACCATCACTTTGGGCACAGGTGCTGATATTGACGGGGACATCGACTGCCGCGGTGGCACCGATTCGCTTACGTTCAATATGACGGTACCGGCCGCTAACCTGGCAGCCGTACAAGCCGCTATCGCTGCGGCTGGCTCACCCAACGGGAACGTCACGATAGAAGGACTCAGCTACATCTGGATCGACTGCGAGAACATCGTCGACAACGTTCAGGCCCCAGCGACTGCCACTCCGACAGCGACACCGACCAGCATCTCTGCTCCGACATCCACGCCCACAGCAACTCCAACGATGCAACCAACATCCACACCGACCGCGACTCCTACGAGCATGCCTGGCGATGATGACGATGACGACGAAGTCGGTCCAGTTGACACTATCCCGACGCTTGACTGGCGAGGGCTCGCGTTGCTGATAGGGTTGTTGCTGCTGTTCGGCGTGCTGACGCTCAGACGAGTGAAAGCCTAAGACTCGGTGGAGCTGGACGTCCAAGCCTCGCATAGCCGCCCAGACTAAGAAGAGCACAGGCTACTCCTCCCCCTCCAAGTAACAGCCTGTCCCTTTCTCGCAAGCAACTGCCTGAGGCTCAGGGGCGGCCTGCGGACTGAGATCAAAAGGAGGGCAATCGGACCTTTGCGAGGTAGATGCTGGTCTTGTCCTCGTGGCTGGAGTAGTAGCTTATCCAGAGCAGGCCTTCGTGAAAAACCATGCGAGGGTAGCTGGTGTCTCCTCCGGAAGGAAGCTGGAGAAATTCGGTGACCTTCCCGGCTTCGGGATCCAGCCACCAGAGGGCGGTCCGCCTCTCCTTCTCGCTCAGACGTAGCCGGCCAGAGGCTACTAGACGCCCGTCGGGAAGACTGATCAAGTCAGGACCACCAATGTACACACTCAGATCCTTCCAATGCCAGAGGCTGTACGGCGGAGTCGACGTTCCAATCTGGGCAGACTGGCTCTTGCCGTCACGTCTCAAGAGACAGAGCGCAGTCTCGTCCTCCAGGAAGATGATGGAAGCTTCGCTTGGGGATCCACGCTCAAACATGTAGTTGACATAGGGATCGAACTTGACGCCGTCGTCGCTCCGGTAGAGACGAGCGAACTCGCTCTGGTCGGGGCGGTGGGAGTGGACTCTCCTATCGGTGTAGCCGACTCCATAGGCGACTCCCTTGTGCCAGGTTACCCGCCATAGAAAGACGTCCGCTTCCGCCACCCTTTCAAGCTCACTCCAGCTGCTCCCGTCGGAGGAGAACGAGACAAAAGAGAAGACCTCACGCTTGTCCTCATCCAGGCGCCCCACGTCGAAGCCGAGCAGCATGAGCCGTCCGTCGGGGGTCACTACCAGCTTGGGATCGCGTAGATCCCGTCCCGGCTCCAGAGGGAAATGAGCCGTGGAACTCCAGCTTTCCCCGTCGGCCGAACTGATCACGCGAATCGAACCGTCAGCGGAGACGTGGCTTTCCCCTTCCCGAAAGGTGCAGTACCAGGCCTCCTTGAATCGGACCAGATCGGTAAAGGCACTGTGGGATGCCTGGTCCCAGATTCGCTGGACAGACACAACTTCTGCTTCAGAAGAGCCACAGCCGGCTGCTGCAGCCACCAAGATCAGAAGGCAAGAATTCCTGCAATATGATAGCAACGCGTCATCTCCTCTCTGTTGGCCTTTTTTCCCTAATCTTCTCGGATACTGACCCTGCTCATATAGGGCGTGGAGTACCCCTTTCCCGCTTCCAGGACTGCTCGGTACTGGAGCCAGCCATCCGCAGCAGCCAGGGTTAGCCGTCCAGATTCCTCGACGGACTTCCAGGAAACGGCATCGAGACCCTCGAGGCTGGAGTGAGAACGGAACAGGAAGCGGATCCGAGATCCCCTGGGTGTTTCTGCTTCATGGGTCAAGACAAGGTTCCTGGGGGAGCCAGCAAGTTCCAGTGCCGGCGAGGTGTACGACGCCTCGGGCTGCCGAGTCGCCAGGTTGCCCACATCCACGTTCTGCAGAAAGTGGGGCCCGGGAGCCGGCAGATGGGTCCGATTCCTGGTAGAGAATCCCTCCTCAGCACCCCAATAGAGGTAGCTCTCCACGCTGTGATTGTCTTCCCCGATCGTAAGCTTGTGGTTCACCACCAGCAGGTCCTGGTACCCGTCGTAATCCATGTCTGCCGCCAGAAGTGCTGACGGGGACTCACCCGGCAGATTCGTGCGCCGCTGGCCTGAGAAGTGCCCCTGCCCCTCATTCCAGAACAACAACACCGGGAGTTTCCGGTGGCTGCGGGAGGAGTATTGGGACACTGCCAAATCCAGACGGTCATCTCCGTTCAGATCCGCCACTACCGCGTCGATGGCGCCAACGGTAGGAAATTCGAATCTGGGTCTCGATTCCAGCCCCTCGTCGTTGCCCCGGTAGATCTTGATCCACGAATTCGCGCGGTCGACCCCATTCTCGACCGTATAGGGGCGCAGCAGGACCAGGTCCAGCAGCCCATCGGCGTCCAGATCTGCGATCTCGACGTTACCTACGTTGGCCTCCTCGAGTCGCTGCACTCGGTCGATCGAGTAGCCCTCTTCTCCTCCCAGGAGGATCTTGCTGTGAGACCCTCGGATATCGGTTGTCAAAATGTCCAGCCATCCGTCCCGGTTGAAATCCAGTAGACGGCAATTCTGTCCCGCGTTGGCCACCCCCTGGATCAGGACATGCTCTCTAGGATCCGCGTATTTCTGGGGGCTGCCCCAGGCTATGAAAACCGTGTCGAAGTCGAATCCGACGATGTCGAGATAGCCATCCCGATTCAGGTCTCCGATCTCCCAGGAACCGTTCTCGTTCAGGTCGAAATCCTGGCGCTTCTCCACGGCGGGTCCGGTCGGGGTCCCCCAATATAGGTAACTAGCCCCGGGCAGCCCCGAGTAGTGCCTTCCCGAGTTGGCTACCAGCAGTTCCGAATGATTGTCGTCGTCCAGATCCACCATGGACACGCCCATCGCCATGACGCAGGGATAGCGGCTGACAAAAGAGGATGAATAGCCTCGGCGAGGTCGCCCCCAGTAGACGTAGACAAACTCATCCTTACCCCCAGAGATCCCGCTCCCGGTATTGCCGAAGAGCAGGTCCTGTCTTCCATCTCGATTCAGGTCTCCCACCGCCACGGCGGCAGCCCCGAAGGTCTGAAGATTGCTCCGGCTCTCCTCCCCGTAACCGTGGGCGCTTCCCCAATATACATAGGAGTGGACATCCAGGTTGCCATAGGTTCCCTCGGAGTAGTTGGCGAAGATCAGCTCAGGAAACCCGTCACCGTTGAGGTCGGCGACGGCCACATCCCTGGCTTCGAGAGTGGGTAGGGAGGTCCGCGCCCCGTCCTTTCCCCAGATGATCGCCGAGGCCTCCCCGCTGGCCAGAATGATTTCGTTGAGTCCGTCTTTGTCAAGGTCCTTCAGACGGACTCGTTTGCCCCCATGGCTCAAGGTCTTCCGCACGACAGGCTTCCGCGCCCTGAACTCGAAGAGGTGGAGCTTGTCCCTGGAAAGGGCTACCAGGACTGCTACACGATCCCCCAGCTGCCCGATCTCCAACGACTCCAGAGAGGAAACCGGGAAGCGTTCGGGAGATCCCAGATCGGGCCCCTTTTCGCTTCCCCAATACAGTTCGAGCCCTCCGCCCTCTCCTGCGGTCGCGAAAGCCAGATCGGGATGGCCGTCCCCATCCAGATCCGCGATCCGGCAGCCGACAGCCTTTACCGTGGGCACCCTGCTGCGATGGCGCTCCCCGTAGAAGTCAGTCGACCCCCAATAGATATAGGAACCAACGTCCAGCCGGGGACCGCCGTCTCCTCGATTGGCAAAGACGATGTCGTTGTGCCCATCCTGGTTAAGGTCGGCCACGGCAACATCTTGAGCGCCGACTGTGGGCAGAGTGGAGCGGAAATCCCGCCGATAGCCAGTTTCGGTACCCCAGTAGATGAGGCTGTCGGCGAAAGCTGTGTCACCCAGTCCCGAGGAGGCGAAGACGATATCGGGATGGCCATCCTGATCCACGTCGCTGAACACCACGGCGCTAGGGCGATCCGCTGGTAGTCTGAGAGTGCTGGAACGACTCTTTTCCTCCTGCAGCCAGAGGTCATAGAGTGCCAGCGAGCGGTGTAGGGGCGACAGGACCGACCGATAGCCGCGATCCGTCTGAAGATAGCCCAGAGCGTCGACGCTACCGACCATCACGTTGTGGGTACTGGCGAAAGGCAGATCGTAGTAGCCGTCGTTGTTCATGTCCCAGCGTCGAATCAGCTGGACGCGTCCGCGACGGGATACATAAATGTCCTGACCGGCGTGTTCAAAGGTCCCCTTGGAGAAGGCTTCGAAACCTTCGTGCACTATTGGAAATTCGGTTCCCCGGGCGGATCCCAGGGTCGGCGTAAGTAGAAGCAGAACCCAGACTAGGGCCTTGAAGTTCATTGGTTGGCCTTTCAGGCGAAAGGGAGAACCCATTCGGCATCGTGCCGGACGTTCCGGGCCAGTCTATCCGGGCGTAGAAAGAGGGTCAATAGAACGGCTTCCTGGGCTTCCTGGGTTCCTGGGTAAAGACCCATCCAACTTTTCGAATGAGTGGAGCCCCCAGCGGTGCTGGCCCCATTCGTGAAGGAAACTTCCCGAGCTATGGAAGCCTGAAGCGCGAGCGAGGGGTTGGGGACCTGAGTAAGATCTTGCCGATTCCCAACCCCTCGCTTGCGCTTCAGGCTTCCTTGACCTAAAGATCACTAAATCAATGGTTTACACCCTTGTTCCTCAAGAAACAGCTAAATGAAGTTTCAGCTTAAGTATACGTGAGGGCAGCTTGGTTGTTCCGCGCGCCAGAGTAGTGGTAGGGTCCACGCTGCTGTCTCCATCAAACAGGAGTGCCCTATGTCCAAGCTGCCCTGCCAAGCGTGTTTCTCGATTCTTCTGTGTCTGGCCTCTTGTACCTTTCAACCCTCCTCCTCGCAGGAAGCGGAATGGCCTGCCTACGGTGGAGATCCCGGCGGACAGAAATATTCTCCCCTGGACCAGATCAATCGCTCGAATGTCAGTGGTCTACAGGTGGCCTGGAGCTATCAGATCGGAGAGCCCAACCGTCCCCATTTCGATGGTGACGGCACGCTCACTGCGGCCTTTGAGTGCACACCTCTAATGGTAGATGGAGTCCTCTACCTCGCCACGCCAGCTAGCAGGGTCATCGCCCTCGAGGCAGAGACCGGAAAAGAGCTCTGGACCTTCGATCCTCAGGAAGGAAAGACCGACGATCGGGTCTACCGTCAGAGCCGCGGTGTGTCCTTCTGGGAGGGCGAGGTTGAAGGCAAGGAGCAAAAGCGGATCCTCCTGGCCACCGGAGATGCCCGCCTCTTCGCTCTGGACGCCGACAACGGACTTCCCTGCCCCGGATTCGGTGATGGGGGACAGGTTGACCTGTTCACCGGCGTAGGCGATCGGTGGCCTGGAACCATCTACTCGATCACTTCGCCCCCAGCCATCTACGGCAACACTGTCGCCACCGGATCCCGCCTCGGCGCCGCCGGCAAGCCTCAGGGGCCAAGCGGAAAGGTCAGAGCCTTTGATGTGATCAGTGGTCGCCAGGTCTGGGAATTCCATACGGTTCCGCTGCCGGGTGAGCCCGGCAATGAAACCTGGGAAGGCGATTCCTGGAAGGACCGATCGGGAGCGAATGCCTGGTCGATCATCAGCACGGATGTCGAGCGAGGCTGGTTCTTCATTCCCACTGCCTCACCCCTGGGTCCGGATCGAGATGGGCAGAATCTCTTCGGGAACTCGCTGGTTGTCCTGGAGGCTGAGACTGGAAAGACGGTCTGGTACCGTCAGTTCGTCCACCATGATCTGTGGGACTATGATCTCCCGGCACAGCCCGTCCTGCTGACGCTCGACCGAGACGGTGAGAAGATCCCGGCCGTCGCCCAGGTGACAAAGATGGGGATGGTATTTGTCCTCGACCGGCGCACGGGCGAGCCGCTGTTTCCGATCGAGGAGCGACCGGTACCCCAGTCCTCGGATCACTTTACCTGGCCCACTCAGCCCTTCCCCGTGAAACCTCCGCCCCTGGCCCGACACAATCTGACGCGAGACGAGATCAGCCAGGTCACGCCGGAACATCACCGCTTCTGCCTGGAGCTCTTCGACTCCATGCACTACGAAGGGATCTACACCCCCCGATCCGGGCCCACCCTGATGTTTCCAGGCAGCCTGGGCGGGGCCAACTGGTCGGGAGCCTCCTTCGATCCCACCACAAACTACTTGTACGTCAACATCAACGAGTTGGGAAATGCTCGGGGACGTGGTCGCCGCTTCTGGGACGACAACAAGTGGCCCTGTCAGGAACCTCCCTGGGGAACCCTCAACGCCGTCGATCTGTCCACTGGGGAAATCGCGTGGAAGGTCCCGCTGGGGGTGGTGGATGAGTTGATCCAGCAAGGCGTGCCCAAGACAGGAGTTCCCAATCTGGGCGGCTCCATCGTGACTGCAGGAGGACTGGTCTTCATCGGGGGAACCAACGACCGCCGCTTCCGCGCCTTCGATTCGGCCTCGGGTGAAGAGCTCTGGGAAGTGCAGCTGGAAGCCAACGCCCACGCCACGCCCATGACGTTTCGAGCCAGGACAGACGGCAAGCAGTACGTGGTAATAGCGGTGGGAGGGGGAAACGTCTTCAGCGATCTAGTCTCCGATGAGTTGATTGCGTATTCCCTGCCCTGATGGCATCGCCTTCGCAGATCAGCTCGAAGCGTAGGTAAGAAAGCCTATGACCGCTGCCTGGAAGGCCTCCGGCTCGTCGGCCGCTATGGAGTGGGCACTCTGCGGGAAGATCTTCAGGTGGGCTCGGGGGATCTTTTCGGCGATGACTCTGGCCTGCCCTGGAGGGCAGATCCAGTCACGGCTCCCTGCCAGGACCAAGGTGGGACAAGAGACCTTGCGCAGTTCATCGACGAAGTCAAACGTCCGCAGGAATCCGCTGAAGCCTAGATTGAGCTGCTCGAAGTTGCGAATGCCTCGGGCCCAGCTGGACTCGAACTTCTCCGGGTCGAACCGGACCGAGTACAAAGGCCCCATGGCCCAGTAGTACTGCTTCAGTTGTTCTTCGGACTCGAAGCTTCCTTTCCAGAGCCAATTGCAGACGCGAATCTGCTCGGCAGTTCCTGTTTCCTGGAGGATGCGCTTGGCCTCGTCCATAAAACGAAAGCTGGGCGCCGTGGCTACCAGAATCAGATTGGATACCCGGTCTGGATAGCGCACTGCGTAGCCCTGAGCGACGATACCGCCATAGGACGACCCCAGCACCGAGATGCGTTCCAGCCCCAGATACTGTCGTAGAGCCTCGAGATCTTCGATGTTGTTTTCGAGGGTCCAGGTGCTGGGCTCCCCCCGCTGGCTGCGTCCGGAACCTCTGTGGTCCAAAAACACCAGCTGGGCGGCATCTCGAAGCTCCGCCATCTGGGTCTTGAAGCTGGAATGTTCTCCACCCGGTCCACCGTGAAGGAGAAACAACACAGGGCGCTCCCTCATGGAGGCGGATTCGGGCACCAGACCCATCCCATCCACGTCGAAATAGAGTTCAGTGTCCCTTACTCTTGCTCGCATCCTGGCGCCTCGCCTAAGCCTGGAGACCGATGATCTCACATCCAGACGAGTTGAAAAAGGGATCCGAGAAGGGGACAGACTGCGTCTAATCGAGAAGAGTAGCGCGCGAGAAAGGGACAGGCTGTTTCTGCTCGCGAGAGTTTGGGGGAAGAGGGCAAAAGAGTGATCGGCAAAAAGGGGATCGGCGAGAAGGGGATCAGCGAGAAGGGGACAGGCTGTTTCTCATCGGGCAAAGGGGAGATCGGCGAGAAGGGGACGGGCTGTTTTCTCATCGGGCAAAAGAGTAGTGGGCAAAAACACATCGGGACAGAGCATTTCTTCCAATCGACGAAGGGAGTAGACGGAAGGCACCGAGGTCTCTGCATCGTGATCTCGGTATCGTTGTGGTAAAAGAGCACACGATCGAGGGTCCAGCCTGAGTTTCCCAGCCAGGAGGTCACTTCTTGAAGCTACACCTTGCCGATCACTTGATTCTAGCCACCTACCTGTTGGGCATGATGTGGTTGGGCTGGAAACTGTCCAAGAAGCAGGACACCGACGAGGAATACTTTCTGGGAGGCCGTCGCCTGCCATGGTTTGCGGTGGGGGTGAGTCTAATCGCTACCCTCCTCTCAAGCGTTGCCTATCTGGGAGTCCCGGGGATCGTCTGGCGTTTCGGATTCCACGTATTCCTGAGCAGCCTGGTGGGCATAAGCATCGACGTAGTAGTGGTACTTCTGGTAGCCATCCCCTTTTTCGTCCGCTTCCGCTTTACCACCGCCTACGAATACCTCGAGCACCGCTTCAACCTCTCAGTGAGACTTCTAGGCGCCTCCATGTTCCTGATTTTCATGACGGTGTACATGGGGGTTATTGTGTTGCTCTCGTCCCGAGCTCTGGCAATCGCCACTGACCTACCCCTGCTCCTGATCATCGCTACGATCGGAACCGTCGCGACGCTCTACACCATGATGGGAGGGATCCGGGCCGTGGTGTGGACGGACGTAGTCCAGGTGGCCCTACTACTGGGCGGGGGGCTTTTCGTCATTGGCTACGTCGCCTGGACCACCGGTTCCGGCCCCGCGGATTGGATTCGAGTCGTAGCCTCCAAAGACAACGAAAGCTTCCCCTTGGCATCACTGGATCCAACCGTTCCGGCGACTGCAGTCACCATCATCCTGGGGGCTTCTCTCTGGACCCTTATGGCAAACACAGCCAACCAGATGACCCTCCAACGCTACTTTTCCACAGTGAATATGAAGGCGGCCAAGCGGAGCTTTATTACTGCCACGGTCGTCAACGTCGCGCTGATCGCACTACTCACCACTATCGGTGCGAGCCTGGTCTACTACTTCACCGAGGGTCCGGAGGCGCTACCTCAAGGCATTGATCTGACCAGTGGTAAGGATCGCGATTCCATTTTTCCGTTTTTCGTGGCAGCTCGGATCCCCCCCGGGCTAGCGGGTGCCATTTTCGCGGCGCTTCTGGCAGCAGCCATGTCCACGATCGACTCGGGTGTCAACTCATTCGCCACAGTGGCGACTGTCGACTTCGGCCGTCTACGAAAACAGAGACACGAGGGAAACCACGTTTTCCAGGCTAGGATCATCACACTGCTGGTTGGCCTGGTTGTGACCCTGGCGGCCATCTACCTCGACACCCTCACTGGAATGGACGACATCCCCACGATGCTGTCCAAGACCTTCAACTCACTGGTGGGAGCGATGGGAGGACTGTTCCTGGGCGGCATGCTGATCCCCCGAGCCAGCAGTCGCGCCGTCTGGCCAGCAGCCATGGTTGGTCTGGTCACCGCGCGCGCGGTGGCCTACTCCAGTGACTTGTTGCAGGCTCTGGAGCCGTCCTCAAGCAATTACTTGAATGCGTGGTTTGGGTCGGAGTTCACGGGCCGGTTGGTGAGTCAGGGAATGGGATTCACCTGGATCATTCCCTCCTCCACCCTGGCCAGCCTTGGTACAACCTGGCTGCTGAGCTTCGTTTTTCCCAACCGTGATCCGGACCGGATCCGAGGATTGACCTGGGCCACTCGACACGAACCCTCACCTTTTACGGACTGAGCGCCAACTCTGCGAAGTTATTCTTGCACGAACCCTTAGGGTCTCAAGACTTGAGAGACCCGATCCGCGACGATTCGTTCCTCACCTGGCTCCAGGGTGCTGGGGTTGAGGAGAATTCCCCGAGGTGTGGCTGACACGGTGATGCTCGGATCCCCATCTGCCAGGTCTTGTACGACCTGCTCGATGGTCTTGGCTATCCGCTCTGAGTCCCACTCAACGTGAGCTAAAGGCAAGCCATCGGGTTTCACGGCGAGACCAGTGGAGCAGGACGGAGACGGTCCCTGGTACGTTCTCACTCCAGGGATCTCGGAGAGCACATCAATCATGTAGGCGGCACTCTCCTGCCAACCGTCGAACATCTTCTTCTCAAACTCGGAGTTCGACCACAACTCTACCGCAGTCAGGAGACCGGCGATCTCCTCCTTTCCTACTTTCATCGGACGGCCTACTCCGTGGTTGGGGCTGGCATTGACCCCACAGGCCTTGACGAGGTCCTTGCGACCTAGAATCAGGCCGGAGGACTGGGGACCTCGAAGGCCCTTACCACCGCTGAACACCGTGAGGTCAGCGCCCATTTTCCAGAAGCGACTCAGGACCGAGAAAGGAGGAAACTCAGCCGCCGCATCGACGATCACAGGAACACCGTTCTCGTGAGCCATCTGGATTACTTGATCGATGGGGAGATCTGTAGGAGGAGAGTAGGCGGGGAAATGGACAATTGCGGCGGTCTGTTGATTCAAAGCCGCTTCCAGGTGCCAGGGATACACCCGATTTGCCAAACCGACCTCCATGATCTTGGCTCCGGCCAGACGAATCATCAGCTCGTAGAAGTTGATCTGCATCCTCTGGACGACCACCTCGTCCTTCATCCCCAGGGTGCCCGGAAGCTGGTGGGCCCGTGCCTCACTTTTTCCCGTCATGCAGGCAGCCACCGAAAGGACCACTCCGGCAGCGGCACCGTTGGTGATGTAGCAGGCTTCGACTCCAACCAGCTCCGCGATCCGATTCCCCGCTTTTTCCAGAAGTTCGGGGATGCTGACGTAGGACCGTCCGGCCTCCTGCATGGCAGCGGCGACTTCCGGGAACATGATCGAGCCGCCGCTGGACGTCCCATTGGCGGCAGCGTTGATTCGGGTCCTGACTCCCAGTTGCTCGTACACACTCATCACTGTATCTCCTGTCTCAGGTAGCATGGCGTTCCGCGGTCAGCTGATCGCAGCTGTCCTCTGCCTTCTCAGCGCTACCAGTGGATCCGGAATTTGAGAATCTGATGTCCGGCCTGGATGAAAATCAGTCCTTCGTCCGCCTTGCTGACCGCAACCGCGTGGTGACGGCCGCCCAGATGGTCGAAGTACCCGTCGGCATCCTCGGCCGTGATCGTGGTCAGAAGTTTCCCGCTCCTATCGAGGATCCACAAGAACCGATGTTGAGGACCGACCGGAGTGACGGGACCGACGCCATCAATATCGGGCGGACAGTGGAATCCGGCAACATAGATATTCTCTATGCTATCCAGGCAAATCTGGCGAGGCTGAAAGAGGATTTCCTCGCCGAACGATCGAAGATAATTCCCTTGAAGATCGAATACCTGAATCCGGTTGTTCTCGGTATCGGAGACATACAAATGCCCGCTTTCCTTGCCCACGCCGAGGCCATAGGGTCCCTCGGGAGAGGTAACACCACGGTTGATTTCGTGCCCGTAGCGCCCCCTGAGCGGAGATCTTCCTGCGAACTGCCCTGGTCCTTTTCCATGTCCCCCAAAAGCCAACACGAACGCACCCCGGTGATCGAACTTCTGGACCCGGTTGTTCCCGCCCAGGTAGGTATGGGTATCGCTCACATAGATGTAACCGTTCGGGTCGAAAGTCAGACCGTTGGGTCCGGTTCCGCCGAACTGGCCAGGACCCCTGCCGTAGCTGCCGAACAGCATCTGGAAATTGCCGCTGGAATCGAATTTCTGCACCCGCTGATTCCAGGAATCGCCCACGAAGAGGTTGTCGTCGTCATCCACACCGACTCCTCGGAACATGAAGAACTGCCCTGTTGCCGTTCCATGGCGCGGCTGACCATCCCGATCCACTGCGCCCAGAGACCTCAACGGAGCTCCAGCCGGGCTCATCTGCTGCACGCGGTGGTTGGTCTCGTCGGCAACGAAGATGTTGCCCAAGCTGTCAGATGCCAGCCCCTCTGGATTATGGAACTGCCCTGGAAGCCGGCCCCCCTCGCGGGGACCAAAAGCATCTAGAAGCTCTACTCGTGGACCCCTCACTGGACCTACCACTCCACCTTGTAACCGAAGATGAGATTGTCGCCCTGCACATAGACTTTGCTGTCGTCCACCCGGCTCACAGCCAACCCGTACCCATGGGTGTGTAGTCCCGCACCGGGATGGTGTTCCATCAACTCGTGGGGCCCTGGCAAACCGATCTTGCCCAACGGCTCTCCTCCAGGAGCGAACACCCATACCCAGCGGGATTCTGGCTCGACCCTCCAGCTACCGGGTTGGTTCAGATCGTAAACCTCCAGAGGAGGCTCGTGCATGTGCACCCCCGAAACGTAGATCCGGCCGGCGCGATCCAGGGCAATCTGGCGGGGCCTGAAGACCGAACCGACCCCGAGGTGAAGAGGTGGAACACCCCTACCGCGCAACGCGATCACACGGTCGTTGTCACAATCGGCGACGTAGATGCTTCCACCCTGGAGGTTCTGTTCCAGGAGGTGAGCGGGCTCGGTGTTGACCGCGATACCCGCTGGGCCGATGGGACCCGGTCCGATGCCAGGACCGTGATCGAAGCCATATTGGCGAATAGGAACCGAACCTCCAAACTGGTCCGGACCGGTGCCGTAGCTGCCAAACTGGTACAAATAATCGCCATCCGGGGCAAACGCCTGAACCCTGTGGTTACCTCCGGCGGCGGTGTGGCTATCGCTGACCAGGATATGTCCCGCTTCATCCACCGCTATCCCCAGAGGACCGTCTCCCCCGAATTGCCCGTTGGCGTTGCCCCAACTCCCGAAAACTGTCAGGAAGTCACCCTCGGGTGACAGTTTCTGCACCCTGCAGTTGCGGCTGTCGGCCACGTAGATGTTGTTCTCAGAATCTGTGGTGACGGCTTGAGGGCTGTCGAACTCCGACTGTGCGGTACCGCTTCTGGGATTCCCCTCGGAATCCCGTCCTCCGACCGTCCAAGCACAGCTGCCATCTGGGCCCAGCTTGACGACACGGTGATTGTCGGTGTCCGTGACTACAAGACTTCCTTCGTAATCCGATGTCAGAGAGGAGGGGTGCCTGAACGACGAATCTCCGTCCCCACCCTCCGCAATTCCATAGGTAGCAAGAAGACTGACCTTAGGTCCTTCCAACGGTTCTCCCTGTTTCATTTGGCCCAGGACCGAATGCTTGTTATCGCACACGATTGCAGGTGCCGTCGAGCCCAAGTGGAGCCACGAAAATTCTCAGAACCGAGAAAGGGACAGACTGTTCCTGGTGACCACGGAAGTGAGGATCCGAGAAGGGGACAGATCCGAGAAGGGGACAGACTGTTTCCGATCACCGAGAAAAGACCGAAAGAGGCAGGGAGTTCTCGGACCCCTTGAATATCGTTCGAGCGTGGGCGGGCAGCAGGGATCTCTGCTCTTCCAAGTTGGACTGTCGGTGATGAATGTAGGTTAGTGGAGCTCCCAGCGGTGCCGGCCCCATTCGAGAAAGAAGCTTCCCGAGCTATGGAAGCCATGACCAAAAGATCACTCAATCAATGCGTTACACCCTTGTTCCTCAGGAAAAGCCAAATGAAGTTTCAGGTTAGCCCCGCCCCCGGCTGCGCCGGATCGTACAGGAAAGCAACTTGGGTTTCTTCTCCAATGATCCTCGTTTGCAACCCTGACAGAGCCATGACCGTGGTTGATGAAATCAATGGGGATTCGATCTGTGATCAGATCCCGCTCCCTCACTTCATCACTGCTCACTATTCAAGTTTCAGGTTAGCCCCGCCACCGGCTGCGCCGGATCGTACAGGAAAGAAACTTCGGTTCCCTCTCCAATGATCCTCGCTAGCAACCCTGACAGAGCCGTGACCGTGAGGGAGCGGGATCCGACATACCCATGTCGGGAATGATGTACCCAGGGGACCGAGAGGCGCTCTGATTGATGAAGTCAATGGGGATGGGATCTGTGATCAGATCCCGCTCCCTCACGGTCACGGCTCCGTCAATTTCCGATTCTCCATGATTCCCTCGTCGTTGAAGTTTCAGGTTAGAGGTAAAGATCGGCCTACTCAGGACGATATTGATTTCTGTGGAAGGGGAATCTCTAGAGGAAAGGCTCAATCCATGCGCAATCCACCGACCGAGAACCCCCACAGACTCGATGCCCCCTTTGAGGTCAATGAAATCATAGAGCCAGTATCCATCACCAAAGTGGGTGGGACGCCGGGCTTTGTCACCGGCGTGATCCATCACGAGGGCCGCAAGATCCCGATCGTGGACCTCAACTTGAAATTCGGCCTGGGAACCACTCGTTGCGGCGAAAAGTCCCGCATCCTGGTGGTACAAGTGCACGAGACGGAAATGGGTCTGCTGGCAGACGAAGTCAAGCGGACATAGATCGGGCAAGGACAGGCTGTAGAGAGCCGGATCGCAATCTGGCTATCTGACCATCTTGCCTGAGCCACAGTCGTGACAGTAGAGGACAGGAACAGTCTGTCCCCTTCTCCCTGCTCTTCCTACGATAGTTATCGGCCCTGCCTTCAAGCGGTGATGTGAGGATAGTCCCGGCCGAGCTGGATCTAGTCAGGAGGCGATCAGCTCTGATATCCGGTTGGCAATCTCGATCGATTTGTCGCTACCCTTGTCATACGGGTAAACCCGTGTAAAGTCGCTCAAATAAAGATTCTCGATCGACGTTTGTAGCGGAGGCAGCTGCTGCGCATAGTTCAAGCTTGGAACGGGATCCGCGAAGGGATGTCTCTCCACACGGTACTCCGTCACCAGACGGGTGTCGTAGTGGGGAAAGATTTTCCGTAGACTGCGGCTGTAGGTCTCGAAAATGAACTCTGGATCAGACCCGAGCATCTCGGAATCACTGGCGACGTAGCTGGCAACATAGACAACGCTGTTGCCTCCGAACTGGGCCCTGCCGACTAGATTACTGATCTCGATCACGACCACGAAGGGAATATCGGGGTCGTTAACGTTCAACCACAATAGATCGGTAAGGCTCTCCTTCAAGCTCAGGATCAGACAGATCGCCCCCAGATACTCAAGGCGGGGAATCGGGGGGAGCCCCTTCTTCACCTGCTCCTTGGCGTCCCCGACCAGATTCCAGAAAAGAGGATATGGTACCGCTGAAACCAACACGTCGGTATCGAGACGGCCTCCAGCGTATTCGATTCCCTCCACTCGCTCCTCAGAGAAGTGGACGCCGGTGACCGGGACCCCTCTGTGCACTTGTCCCCCGTTTTGAACGATCTCCTCAGCCAACCGGTTGTACAGGGTTCTGAAGCTCCCCTCGATGAAACCGAACTCCTCCTGCTTGAAGTTGGAGCGCGAGTTCGCTCGGCGGTGCGTCTTGCCCCACATCCAGGCTACCGGGATCTGTTCCTTTCGCTCGTGAAACTTCTTTTCCAGGAGCGGCTCCCACATCGCCTCGTAGACCTGATCTCCTCCGATGCGCCGGGCCCAGGCGGCAAAAGCCTTCGAATCCAGCTTCCTCCAGTCCCGAATCTTGGAGAGGTAAAACACCAGGATTCCCATCCTGAGTCGGTCCGGAAGGCTGAGTGGCGTGAAGCGCAATAGGTCACCAATTCCCGAAAAGTCGTGGATCCGGGCCTGGTGGAAGATGCCGAGCCTGGCTTGCCGCCAGTGGAAACAATCCTGCAGCCCGAGCCGCTCGATCAGCTCCAGGGTGTTGCGGTCTCCCTTGAAAGTAAGGTGATAGGCCTTTTCGACGAATCCGCCACTGATTTGGACAGGACCGGCCAGCCCCCCAAGCTCATCCTCAGCTTCAAAAAGATCTATCTTGAAGCCTTGATGGGACAGGCGATAGCCAATCACCAGGCCGGTGATGCCTCCACCTATGATGCTCACGTGCATTGTGGTGCTAGTACCCTGTCAACCTCGAAATTGCAGGTTCTGAACGGCCCTGGCGGCCGATCTCTGTGTTGCGCGCCCTCGACGTAGGCCAAACTTATGTCTACGGCCGCGCGCCTTGACCTCGACCACCATGACTCGTCCATAACCCACAATCTCGAAGTTGACAGGGTACTAGTTCTGCCGACCGGAGTACCGTCCCAACAATCTCAGGACCCAGCCTTGTTTCACGGATCTCCGGTGCGTCTGGCCGGTTCGGGAATCTAGTTCGCGGTAGTTCCTGAGATACCAATCATAGGTTTCGGTCAGCATCCCCAGGTTACTGTCAGCGGGTGTCCACCCAAGCATCTGCTTGGCCTTGCTGACGTCGAAATATACATCCCGGTCCAGGATACGGTAGTGATAATCGACGAACGGCGAGAGTCGAAGCCAATCCACCACCTTCAGACAGGGTCTCGCGATTCCGGGATGGATAGAAACGAATCGGGTTCCCGTTGCGGCATGTTTAGCCAAACCTTCCAGGTCATTCCGCAGCGTGGCAAACTGCTCCGCACCGATATTGAAGTCCTCCTGGAAACAATCCTTGGAGCTTGCCAAATAGCAGGCTTCCGCCAGATCCCGGGCACTGACCAGTTGAAATCGATTGTTCCCAGAACCGATGATGTAGAACTTTCTTCCTCTACGCACCCACTCGAAGAGGACCTGTAGAATCCCCAGCCGGCCAGGACCCAGAATCGTCCTGGGCCGAATGATGGAGATATCCAGGCCCTTCTGCTTGTAGGTTTGGCACAGCTGCTCGGCCTGGTACTTCGATTTCCCGTAACGACCCAACGGGGTCAATTCGGTGCTCTCGTCGATCGGAAGCCTGGTGGGAACGCCGTAGACCGAACTCGTCGAGATGTGGACTACTTTACGAACCTTCCCCCCGAAACAGGCCTCCAGAACATTGCGGGTTCCGTCTACATTGGTATCCCAATAACCCTTCCCTGCCCTTGCCAGAGGCACCAGCGCCGCGTTATGAAACGCCACCTCCACGTCCTGGCAGGCCTTGGCGACGGCTCGAGCATCCCTGACGTCTGCCCGAACGTATTCGACCGCAGCTTCGATCTCGTCGTCTTCAATCTCGGCGGTGTCCAGGATTCGGACCTTCAGTCCTGCCGAGAGCAGCCTTCTGGTCAGGTGAATTCCGAAAAAGCCTGAGCCGCCCGTCACCAGAATCATGCCCCAACCTAGATCTCTATGCCATTGCTACGGCACCACTCGATCGAGTTTCTCATCCCCTCTTCCAGGCCGATCCTGGGACGGTAGCCGAGTTCCTCTTTGGCCTTCTCGACGCTGCAGGAAATGTCCTTGGCCATTTCGCCGGCCACGTGGAAATTGGTCGAATAGAGCCCACCGGCCTGTAGGATCGTGTCCACCCACTCACAGCAGGTTGAACTGAAAGCAGGCAGAAACCGAGGCTTCAAATCCACTCCGAGAAGATTGGCTACGGTACCGTAGATTTCGAGGGTCGGATAGGGACGCTCGTCCGCTACCCAATACATCTGCCCGTTGGCGTGCTCGCACGACTCGGCCAGCAGCAGTGCTTCCACGACGTTATCGATGTAGGCCATGCTGCGTTCGTTTGTGCCGTCGCCAAAAAAGATCGGCCTCCCAGACTTGATCATTCGGAAGAATCGCGTCTGTCGCGCTGGCTGTCGGGTCCCGTAATACCAACAGGGACGCAGAATAACGGTTTCGATGGCACCGTTCTCGAAGTACTCTGAGATGATCTGTTCGGCTTGAAATTTGCTCCTTCCGTAGTGCTTATAGGGTTGGGCCGGATCCTCTTCGGTCATCGGCCTTCCCCAGTTGGTATTGTGTCCTGCGGCAGAATTGCTGCTGATGTATACGAACCGCTTCACACCAGCCTCGGCTGCGGCCGAGATCAAGTTCCTGGTACCCTCTGTGTTGATATCGTAGAGCTCTCGGACCCGCCCAGCATGGATAACACCAGCCAGATGGAAGACTGTCTCAACCCCTCTCACCGCATCCGGGAGGGTGGCACCGTCGCGGAGGTCGCCGGCGACCATCTCTACAGGCAGATCGTTCAGTTCATCGGTCGCCATTCCCGGTAGGACCAGGCACCGAACTCGACGCAGCCCCTCTGGGGTTCCATCCTTCATCTTCTGGCACAAGATCTCGACGAAACGACTTCCCAGCCACCCTGGGACACCTGTTATCAACACCATCTACGAGGCTCCTTGAATGCACGAATGCTGACAAACGCTAGCAGGTCCGCCACCCGGCCGAAGGGTCGAGAAGATGAAAGATGCCCCGTCCCTTCCTCGAATGACTGCGAGCACACTCTGTCCCTTTCTCGCTGAGCCTGCCCACCATACCACGCCTCAAGCGGATCCGTCCCAGGAGCAGCTTGACAGTGATAGTTCCAGGTCAGAGAATGAATCATCGGTCGTTTTTCATCAATCTTCCCTGAGAGGCAATCTCCTTGAGAAAAAAGGGCTTCCGGTTCCCGATCACGATGCCTCTGCTCCTGTTATCAGGGGTGTGTGCCGGCCCGACGGAAGTTGCGGGTAGAACCGGTGGCGAAGCTCCGGTGCCGACCTCCCAAGCCATCCGGGCCGAGGGAAGGAGACTCTTCGTCGAGCAGATACGGCCGCTCCTGAGGGATCGCTGCCAGGGGTGCCACGGCAGTCAGTCACGGCAATCGGGTCTGGACCTTTCCACCGATGAGGGGATCTCGAAAGGTGGCAGTCGCGGGGTCATCGTCGTTCCCGGCAAGATCGAGGAGAGTCCCCTCTACTTGCAGGTCGCTCACCAGCAGGAGCCCCACATGCCCTTCCTCTCGTCCAAGCTGCCAGAAGAGATGATCGCCCTTCTCGCTTTCTGGATCCGGGTGGGGGCACCGCTTGGAGAGCCCGGCCCCGAGGAAGTCTCGGCGGGTGGCTCCGCGGAATTGGACCGGCAATCTCCGGCTTCCGGCTCCGATTCGCAAACCGACAGTCAGACAGAGGAGGAGTCCGTGCCGGCCGATTCCCGCCAGGAGCATTGGGCCTATCGGCCTCCCCGACGGCCAATGGTGCCCAAGGTGAAGGAGCCAGGCTTGGTTTTCAACCCCATCGACGCCTTCATTTCGGCCGATCGGGAGCGGCAGGGACTCGACCCGATGCCCCGAGCCGAAAAGTGGGTCCTGTTGCGGCGGATCTACCTCGACCTCATCGGCCTCCCCCCAACACCATTGCAGCTGCGTTCTTTTCTGCAGAACCCCTCTCCGGATGCCTATGAGAAAGCGGTGGACAAACTGCTCGCTAGCCCCCAATACGGGGAGCGCTGGGGACGCCACTGGATGGATGTCTGGCGCTACAGCGACTGGTACGGCTACGGGACAGCGGTGCGCTACAGCCAGAGGCATATCTGGCGCTGGCGCGATTGGATCATCGAGTCCCTGAACCAGGACAAAGGCTATGATCGGATGATCCTCGAGATGCTGGCTGGGGACGAGGTGGCTCCCAACGACCCCGCAGTCCTCCCGGCCACCGGCTACCTGGTCCGAAGCAGGTATATCTTCAACCGCAACGTGTGGCTTCAGGACGCGGTGGACCACGCGGCTTCGGCATTCCTGGGCATCACCCTGAAATGCGCTCGTTGCCACGACCACAAGTACGATCCGATCGCCCAGGAAGAATACTACCGATTCCGCGCCTTCTTCGAGCCATACGACATCAGAACCGACCGCATTGCAGGGCAGACCGACACGATGAAGGATGGGCTTCCCCGTTCCTACGATGCCAAACCCAGGAAACCCGTCGGCACCACCCCGGAAATCTATGCTCAGACCTTCAGATTTCTGGGAGGTGACGAGAACCGGCCTGAGAGGGGGAGTCCCCTTGAACCGGGTGTCCCCAGCGTTCTCGGAAAGGCCGACCTGGACATCGATGAAGTCAGTCTCCCCTTGGAGTCCTCCTACCCAGCCCTGAGACCATTCGTCGGTGAGGATCTGGTGACCCAGGCGCGCCTGCAGATCGAAAAAGCCGAAGAAGCCGGGCAGGAAGCCCACAACTCCCTGAGACGCGCCCAGCAACGAGTCGAGTCCGCCCCAGAGACAGCAGAGACTCGTGCGGTCTCCGACATCGATTTCGTCCGCCAGATTCTTCCCATATTCCAGGCCGGATGTCTGAACTGTCACGATTCCCGAAAGGCGGTGAGCGGCCTGGCGCTCGACCACCTGGGCTCGATCCTGGAGGGGGGCGAGAAAAACGGGCCCGCCGTCATACCGAAAAAAAGTGGCGATAGTCCCCTGATCGGCTACCTGAAGGGGGAAAGGCAGCCCAGGATGCCGCTAGACGCCGCTGCTCTGAACCCGGATCAGATTTCGCTCATCTCCCGCTGGATCGATCAGCTTCCGGAGGAGCTACCCATGCGGGTGCTTCGCCGGGCAGGGGAAGCCGAGGCGCTGGCCCTCAAGGAACTGTCCTTTGCGCGCGCCGAGCTACCCGCCCTGAGAGCTCGACTGGCTGCCGACCGGGCGAAATTCTCCGAGCCTCCGGGTCCAGAGTCGGATTCCCTGGCAGAGGAGGCACGTCGCTTGGAGCGCCGGGCATCGTTGCTCAAGGCAGAGGCGAACCTACTAAGAGCACAACAACAATTGAGCTGGGCGTTGGAAGCTCCCCAACCCGATGAGGAGAAGGCCCGGAAGAGATTGGCGAGAAAGATCGCTCGTGTGCGCAAGGAGGTGAAGACTGCGGAAGCATCTCTAGGGCAGGCGAAGCAGAGCTACACTCCGCTGGGGGAACTCTATCCCCGGACCAGCACCGGCCGTCGCCTGGCCCTGGCCCGCTGGATCAGCAGCCGGAAGAACCCACTTACCGCCCGGGTAGCGGTCGCTCACATGTGGTCTCGGCACTTCGGCCAGGATCTGATCTCTACGGTGACCGATCTGGGCTTGAATGGGAAGCCGCCCACCCATCCCGAGCTATTGGACTGGCTGGCCGTCGAGCTCATGGAGAGGAATTGGAGCATGAAGGCGATCCATCGCCTCATGGTCACCAGCAATACCTATCAGATGCAGTCTGGGTACGGCGATGCTTCAGGTTCCAATCGGGCCAAGGATCCAGACAATCGATACTACTGGCACAAGAGACCCTATCGCCTCGAGGCAGAGGCCGTTCGAGACAGCCTGCTTCAGGTTGCCGGACAACTCAATTCGACGCTGGGAGGACCCACTATCCCAGCCAACAAGGCGCAGGACTCCTACCGCCGCAGCCTCTACTTTCAACATACGCCTCACACTCAGTCCACCTTTCTGAAGCTCTTTGATGCTGCCGATCCCACCCAGTGCTACCGACGATCTCAGAGTATCGTGCCTCAGCAGGCCCTGGCTCTGGCCAACAGCGAGTTGTCACTGACCCTGGCGCGCCTACTCGGCCGTGATATTGACCGGCTGACAGAGGGAAAAGGGCAGGAATCCCGTTTCATCGAGGAAGCCTTCCAGAGAGTGCTGGGGCGGCTACCCTCAGCCGAAGAACGCGAAGCCAGCTGGACTTTTCTGAAGCGACAGGAGGATCTTCTCCGCAATCCCGACAATCTCACCCGCTTCCACGGATCTGAGGCTGCAGAGATTGCACCTGCAGGCGAGGCTGGACTGAGGGCCAGAGAGAGCCTGGTTAAAGTCCTGTTCAACCACAATGACTTTGTCACGGTGCGCTAACGAGGTATGAGATGAACAGAGCAGCAAAGGCTCAACTGACTACCGGCTGTGGACGGGTTCGACGCCGCATGTTCCTGGCTGACTGCGGCATGGGATTCACGGGTCTGGCTCTGGGAGCCATGCTGCAAAGGGATGGAATCGCACGCAGCGGACTATCGGCTGGGTGGACCCCTCCGGACGGTCAACCTCACTTTGCGCCCAAGGCAAAGAGCGTCATCTGGCTCTTCATGCAGGGAGGCGTGAGCCATCTTGAAAGCTTCGACCCCAAACCAGAACTGAGCAAGTACGCAGGGATGCAGATCAATGAGACGCCCCATAGGAACGTACTGGAATCCCCGCACGTGGGAAACTTCGTCTCCTTCTTTCCTGAGAGTGAGCACCAGATACGGCATCAGCTCTACCCCCTTCAGGTGGGCTTTAGCAAGCAGGGTGAGGCAGGTGTCGAGGTCACGGACTGGTGGCCGCATCTAAGCAGCTGCGTCGACGAGCTTGCCATCGTCCGCTCCATGTGGACGACCGACAACGATCACGCCGCGCAGCTGCAATTCCACACCGGTCGTCACATCAATCAGGGATTCTTCCCATCCATTGGTAGCTGGGTTCACTACGGACTGGGCTCACTCAACGACAACCTCCCCTCTTTCGTGGTCCTGGGGGAAGGCACCTCCTCCTGTTGCGGAGGACAAGGGGTCCATGGGGCGAACTACCTGGGGCCCGAACACAGCGGTATTCCGCTGCAGTCGGGCGGCCCCAATCCCCTGCCCTTCGGTCAACCGGGTCCGGATGTCTACCGCGAGGAGCAGGAGAATGAGTTTCGGTTGCTGCAGCGCCTCAACCATCTGACCGAAGTCGAGTATCCGGAGGATCGCGAGCTTCGAGCCAGGATCCAGTCCTATGAGCTGGCCTTCCGGATGCAGACCTCGGTTCCCGAGGCCCTGGAGTTCGCGCAAGAAGGGGAAGCCACTCGCAAACTCTACGGCTTGGACCAGGAACACAGCCGAGACTTCGGGGAACTCTGTCTCACAGCCCGCCGTCTGGTGGAGCGGGGAGTGCGCTTTGTCCAGGTCTTTCATGGTGCCGGAGGGGCTGGCAAGTGGGATGCTCACAGCAATCTACAAAAGAACCATACCAAGCTTTGCGCTCAGGTAGACTTGCCGATTGCTGGGCTGATCAAAGACCTGAAACAACGGGGGTTGCTGGAAGAAACGGTGGTAGTCTGGGGTACCGAGTTCGGCCGCTCCCCCGGAGTCGAGGGGGAACGGGGCGGCCGCGACCATCATCCCTACGCCTTCTCGATCTGGATGGCAGGCGGCGGGATCCAAGGTGGCATCGTCCACGGAGCCACCGACGAGCTCGGTTTTCACGCCGTAGAGGATCGGCACTACGTGACCGACATCCATGCCACCGTTCTGCATCAGCTGGGTCTGGATCCACGGAGACTGGAAGTCCCCGGACACAAGCGGCTCGAGCTGGACTTCGGCAAGCCCATCCAACAGATCCTGGCCTGAACTCCGCCTGATTGCGGGTTGACCGCGGAGAAGGGGACGACCCATGCGCCTGGGCGCGACGATCGATGACTACCTGAACACAGGTGATCCGGGCGCTTTGGTTACCGAGTGCTGCAAGAAGGGCTACCGCGCCGCCGCCATGCCCTTGGCAGTTCTGGACCAGCCTGCAGCTGTGAGAGACATTGCCAGCGCTCTTGACCAAGCTGATATCTTGCTGGCAGAGATGGCCGCCTGGGTCAACCCGCTGCACCACGAACCGGAGCAGCGAAGCCAGAACATCGCTTCGATCGAAAGGATCCTGGCTCTGGCGGATGAAGTAGGAGCCATCTGCTGCCCCACCGTCGTGGGATCCTACTGTGAAACAGATCATTGGGACTCCCACGTCGGGCACCACCCGGAAAATTTCTCAGAACGGGCCTTCGACGAGGTAGTGCATTGGGTCCGCGAGGTGCTCGATCAGGTCCGACCCAGCCGCACCAAGTTGACCCTGGAGATTTGTCCATGGACCCTGCTGGACAGCCTACAAATCTATCTTGACCTGATCGAAGCCATCGATCGTCCCGGGTTGGGCGTCCATCTGGATCCCGCAAATCTGGTGACCGATCCGCGTACCTACTACCACACGGGCGGAATGATCGACCGCTGTTTCGACCTCTTGGGCAGTCGGATCCTTTCCTGTCACGCCAAAGATGTCCACTGGACCCTGGACGCTCGGACGGTGGGTGTCGAGGAAGTGGTTCCAGGCCGCGGGATCCTCGACTACGCCACTTTTCTGAGACGCGCGGAGAGCATCGGGAGCGATCTTCCGCTGATCCTGGAGCACCTTCAAACCGAATCCGCCTTTGACGAGGCGGCAGCCCATATCAAGCAGGTCGGCAGCGCTGTCGGTGTTTCGCTCTAGTGCTTACCCAAGAGGCAATGAAGATGGAGGGCAAATTGGAAGGCAAGGTCGCACTGGTCACCGGTGCCAGCAAAGGGATCGGTCAAGCATTGGCCATTGGTCTGGCCCGCGACGGAGCCCGGATCGCAGCGATCTACAAGCACGATACTACGGGAGCGGACAAGACCTGCCGAACCATTCGCGAGTCAGGCGGAGCCGCGGAGCCGTTTTCCGTCGACATCGGTTCCAAGGCAGAGTTCGAGGAGGTGATCGACCGGGTTTGCGAGCGCTTCGGACGACTGGATGTTCTGATCAACAATGCTGCCCGCACTCGCTTCGGCCCTATCGAACAAGTCACGGAAGAAGACTTCGACGACATCGTCGATACGGTCCTGCGGGGGCCCTTCTTCGGCTCGATTGCCGCGGCGCGCAGGATGAGAGAGCAGGGGGGCGGGTCCATCGTCAATATCAGCTCGATTGCGGTGCGTGGGATCATGTTCTTCCACGGCGCCTATACCATGGCCAAAGGAGGTCTGGAAGCGATGACCCGGCAGCTAGCACTGGAGCTGGCTCCCCAGGTAAGGGTAAACGCGTTGGCACCCCACGCCACCAGCAATGAGCGTAATGCGGCTTATGACCCTGACTTCGACCAGAAATGGGGAACAGTGACGCCGGCCGGACGAGTGGCAGTCCCCGAGGATTACGTCGGCCCCGCGGTTTTTCTTGCCAGCGACGCGTCCCGCATGGTGACGGGTCAGCTGCTCTACGTGGACGGCGGCTGGACCCTCCAAGGTCGCTCACCAGACCAATCGAGTTTTGATTTTTCGGCTGACCGCAAGCGCGACCGATGAACGCCATCAGCAACCGCCTGAATGTCGTGGACTACAATCTGGACTGGGCGCTGCTGGAGCACAATGTTCACGAGCGCCCAACCACGGGTGACCTGACCCGTGAAGAAGCGATCTCGTACTGTGGTCGGCTCGACGTCGGTGGCCTGGAGCTGATGCACTCTTACTGGGAAGACTGCGAACCCGAGTACATGGTGGGACTGGCGGAGGACGCTGGTCTCCCAATCCGGACGTACATCTTCTTCTGCGACCTCGCGCTGCCACCCGAGCGGCGTGAGAGCTCGGTCGATCAAGCCCGAAGCATGATCGATCGATGCCTCGCCATGGGCGCCGAATTGGGCATGATCATCCCCGGAGTCGCCAAGCAGGGACAATCTCTGGACGCGCAGTTCGAATGGATGATTGAAGGCTTGTCGCGATCCACCGAGCACGCTGCAGCAGCGGGCCTGACGCTGGTATCGGAGAATATCGACTACGCGCCAACCCGTCCGCTCATGGGGCGGAGCTCCCAATGCCGGACCATTTGCGGTCGAGTCAACTCTCCCTACTATCGCCTGATATTCGATCCGGCTCCGGCCCTTCTCGCAGGAGAGGACCCTCTCCAGTCGCTGCACGAGATGCTGCCTTATATCGCACATGTGCATCTAAAGAACATCCTACCGGTCGAAGAGGGAGAGCGCTGGTACCGAGTCCAGACTGACGACCAGGGGCAGAACTATCGGGGAGTGAACCTGTCGAAAGGAATCATCGACATCCCCGGAATCTTGAAAAATCTGTGGCGGCACGACTACCAGGGCAATATCCTGATTGAATATCAGGGCGAAGAAGACCCCCGTGAGGCTCTAGAGAAAAACGTAGACGAGGCCCAGGCCTTGCTCAGAGAAGCAGGTTTTGCCAACTGAGCCCTTCGACCCATTGTCAGAGTCCCAGACCACTCCCGCTCCAGCGACAACAGCAGAATCCCAACCGGAAAAAAGCCTAAGACAAGAGTCCCGAGGTGTCCCACCGACTCCCAACGACAGCCAAGAGACATCAAGTCCGAGAAAGGGACAGACTGTTCTTCCACGCTGAGCCTTGTTCGAGAAGGCAAGTCCGAGAAAGGGACAGACTGTTCTTCCACGCTGAGCCTTGTTCGAGGACCAAGTTCGAGAAGGGGACAGACTGTTTTTCCAATCGGGGGAGCCGACTCCCTGAACTCCGTCTACTGGAGCTTGCCTCGGCCCACGAGGGGCCACACCGCTTCTACATGGCCGGCGCGGATGCCGTAGAGGACGTCGTGAAGGAATACCGTGGAATCCGAGTAGCCCGGAATAATTTCTATCTTGTCGCCGGCTCGGGGTGATTCGTTAGGCTGGTTGAGTGTGATAATACCGTGCTCGGCCGAGAGCACATATGCATCGACCTCGCCACAACCGAGGGGCTGCGGATCGCCGTGATGACCGCTTAATGTCTTGAAGCCGGCATCGCAGATGAGACGAGTCGGGGTAGGACGACTGGTAACCGTGGACAAGAGTGTCAGCGCATACTCGTGCTCCACGCCGTAACCATGTCGATAGGCGACGTCGCAATAGATGCCACCCCCAGCCTCGATCTCGGTGATCCCGGGCACGAACGCACTGATCCAGTACGTACCCGTGCCGCCACAACTGATAATCTCGACAGGGATACCGGCCTTGCGAATCGCTTCTGCGGTTTCAGTCAGCGTAGCCAAAGATTCGGTGACCATACGTTTCTTCTCAGCGACATCAACCGCAGAAAGAACGTGAGATTCCCAGGTTTGCAGGCCGGCGAAGCGAACATTACGCAGTTGGGAGATCGCCTCCGCGAGTTCGAGGGTAGGCTCGCCTGGCGGGACACCGGCCCGCTCCATGCCGACGTTCACCTCGATCAGGACGCGCGGGCGGACGCCCTTCGTCCCGGCAGCTTGGTCGATCGCCCTGACGTTCTCGATATCGTCGACGCAGACCATCACATCCGCTTGTGAGCAGACGTTGACCAAGCGTTCGATCTTCGTCGTCCCCACAATCTGATTGGCTACCAGGATGTCCCGAATCCCAGCGGCCGCCATGATTTCTGCTTCGCCAAGCTTTGCGCAGGTGATACCTTGCGCTCCTGCCTCTAGACACAGCCTTGCCAGCGCAGGCGTCTTCATAGCCTTGGTGTGAGGGCGCCAGCCGACTCCTGCCTCCTTGATAATGATCCTCGACATCCGATCGATATTCCGCTGCAGAATGTCAAGATCAACCAGCAGAACAGGTGTATCTAGTGCCTCCCTGGACTGGCCAATCAGCGTGCTCACAGGATTCTCCTCCTCCAACCTGAGGGCTTGTACAGGATCAACGTTACATCCTGGCATCTCATCTTCGGACTATCCTGGACTGTTGCTCAATCGCGACATTCTCAACCAAGATTGGCAGCACATCAACCCGCCTAAGACTCGTCCATGGCCGCGGTTAGAACTTCGAAGAATCGGTCCTCGTCCTGATCGCTTACCCAAAGGTGAGGCGTAACCCGCACCGCGTTACGCCCGCGGACGCTGACATAGACCTGCTCCCTGGCGAGTCGTTGGGCCAGACCCTCGGGGACGCCACCGGCAAAACGCAGCCCAAGATAGTGACCAGCTCTCTGCTCCGGTGGCAGGGTGTCAATTCCCAACTCGGTCGCCCGCTCTGCGATTCGGTCGGTGCGGGCGCGAATCGTCGTCTGAATATCGTCAATACCCCAGGCCAGAAGCCGCCGCAGGCCCGCATTGACCATCGGCAGCAGATGAATGTTGCCACGTTCGCCGACGTCGAATCGGCGTGCGCCAGGTTGATAGGTATCGCGATAGTTCACTAGATTGGCAAAGTCCTCGCTGCCTTCACGGTCGATCCAGTTGTGTTCGAGCGGCAATGACTGCTGCCATTTGGCAGCCACATAGAGAAAGCCTGCCGCGTATGGGCCCAACAGCCACTTGTAGGAAGCCACTGCCAGAAAGTCAGGCTTCACCGCCTCAACGTCGAAGGGCAGCGCACCCACCGATTGGGTCCCGTCCACGATCAAAGCAGCATCGACCTCGCGGCAGCGAGCAGCGACGCGCTCGAGGTCGATCATGGCGCCATCGGTCCAGTGGACGTGGGGCAGGGCGGCAATTGCTACCCGCCCATCAAGCGCCTCTAGGATCACGCGGGTCCAATCATCATCTGCGGGACGCGGCAAGGTCATGATTGTGGCGTCATTCTCCTTCGCGAGTTCCCTCCAGGGGTAGACATTGGAAGGAAACTGTTGCTGCAGGAGTAGGATGCTTTGGCCCGCCTGTAGTGGTAGATTGCGCGCTGCGGTCGCAATACCGTAGCTGGCTGCCGGGATCAGAGCGATATCGTCTGCACTCGCATGAATCAACTCGCCGAATAGCTGCCGGGCTACTTCGGCTTCGCTGAAGAAATCAGGCGGCTGAATCTCCCAGGGACGGCTCTTTCGCTTCGTCCCAGCCAGTCCGGCTTCGCGGACCTCATTCAAGAGGGGTGAGATATAAGCGCAGTTCAGATAGGCTACGTCTTCCGGGATGTCAAACAGGTGCCGCTGACAAGGAATGGCGGGGTTTCCGGGAGTCTGATCGATGCTCGATCTCAATTCACTCCTCCGTTCATTGGTGATGCTCCATCGGGTGATCATAGCCTCATTAGATCCCAGAGTAGAACCGTCACACCCGAAAACTAAGCTTTCCTAGTGGTTTACTCATTGGATTTGTACCCGTGCCAGGCTTAGTACACTGGAACGTAAATACGGCGACGTTTGTGGCGAGCGCGACGGTGTCGAGGGCACGAAGCGACGACGAAGCCATACTCTTGCGTCTTGCCAGGAGGAGCGACAAAGCCATCGGCCCGTCCCGTCGCCACCCGCAGGGCAGATGGGGGTTGTGGACGATCTCTGCGTTGGTCGTCGTCGATGATGGCCAAGCATCGTCTTCCTCCTCCTGCCTTGACCTCGCCTTACAAGCCCCATCTGCAAACGTTGCCGTATTTACGTTCCTGTGTACTTAGGTTGAAGAAGGAGTTCAAGTGCCCTACGAGATACTAGTTGTCGTCGGACTGCTCTTGGCTGGCGGTTGGCTCCTGGTCTCACGGTACCAGCAAAGGGTGCAGCGGCTGAGAGATGCAGGCGTCTTTCCCCAACCGGGACAGGAAACCGAAGCGGATGTCGACCGTCTACTTCATATGGGCCAGAGGATAGAGGCAATCAAGGTCTTTCGAGCACTCCACGGGGTAGGGTTGCAAGAGGCAAAGGATGCGGTCGAGAAAAGACAGCAGGAGATCGGTATCCGATGATGCCGACCGAAGGCACTTCCTTCAAAGCGACTTTCCGCTCCCCGGTCACCCAGCGAACGGGAGTAGGCCAAGCTTGAAAAGACGGATTCAGGGCACCATGATGAAAAAGAAGTGGGGCCTGGTCCGGACAGTCACCGCCTGCTTGTGTCTGGCCCTGCACCCTTCCTGAAGCGAGGGCCCCGCCGACACAACCAAGGACCGCTATCGGCAGATCGTGGATATCACCCGAGATGAAGCGGCTCTCAAAGAATACCTCAAACCGATTCCTCCCACAGAACCGGCCGATGCTTTGAAAACGTTCGAGACGGCCGGTGGTTTCCGCATGGAATTGGTCGCTCATGAGCCCTCGTCACCGAGCCAGTGGCCGCCACTTTCGACGAGGACGGCCGAATGTACGTGGCCGAGATCGTTGGCTACCCCTACCAGCCAGGGCCTGGAGAGGAACCACTGGGGAGGATCCGGCTGCTGGAGGACCGGGACGGAGACGGTCGATTCGACGTCGGCCACATCTTCGCCGATCGACTGGTCTGGCCTGTTGGGTTGCTCCCTGGAAAGGGGGAGTCTTCGCCTCTGCCCCGCCCGACATCTTTTATTTCAAGGATACCGACGGTGACGGCAAGGCCGACATCCGTGAGAAGGTCTACACGGGATTCGGCGTCACCAACGAACAGCAGATGGTCAACAATCTTATTTGGGGAGTGGATCGGTAAAACCCAATCCTAGACCCCAAGAAAGTGCGTAGACCCGAGGAAGGACTGCCGAATCCCTGTCCATATCGAGAAGGGGACAGACTGTTTTTCGGATCACCAAATGGAGGGATCTGTGGAGGGGAGTGAAGTGGACGGGACCGATCGAGAAAACAGTCTGTCCCCTTCTCTGAAGTCGCCCTTCTCGAGGTTGGAATGGAGAGCATCAGAAAGATGTCGAAGCTCCCCAAGCACGCCTAAACACTAGTCGGATCGTCGCAATCAGTGGGGTTGGTTCCAGGCCAGTTTCGATTCTGGTTTCAACTGGCTGATCCATTCCGACAATAGCTTCGCGCCCTGTACATCGACCAAGTTCGTGCTCGTCGGGGGCATCTGGTTCAGGCCGCGCCTCGTGATTCGTCTGTAGAGGAGAGACCGATCCGGGTCTCCCGGGACCACTAGCCGGGCATCAACCAGCCCCAAGGCGTCATGCATAGGGCGCTCGTTGATCAGATGAGCCTCGTCCAAGGGTGTTTTGAAACTCAACTCGATTCGGGAATTCCCTCCTCCACTGCCGGCGTGACACATCGCGCAGTTTACCTGCAGGTAAGCCTTGGCACGCGTCTCGAGATCGGCATCCATTGCAAATGGGTCAGGTAACGCGGGGTACTCAGCTGGACTTTCCTCCAGCGGCTCGCGGAAGAGCCCGATGTGGTTCAGGGTCCGCAGTTGGTTGTCGGCTCTGCCGCCGTAGTCGTGGACACGGTTCATCTGGCGAGTGTTCAATCCGAGGACAAACCCTGCCGCGCGCGAGTGGCAGAACATACACTCCTCGCGGCTCGGGTAGTGCCAGACTTGACTCCGCTCGCCGCCAGGGGCCCCGCGATCCCGCACGACATAGGTCCTGTTCCTGCCGTCAGCTTCGACCAGCTCAGCATCGGTCTGCTGGTCGTTCCAAGCATAGGTGTATCCGACCCAGCGTTCGTCCTGCTTGACAACAATTCTGGTCTCAATGTACCTGCGCGAGTCCGGGTTGCCTACTTGAGTTTCCAGAGTGAACGATTTTACCGTCACAGCGCCGTCGTCGAACTCCCAGGCGACATCTTCGTCGAACCCCACCCGTGTCTCCCCCGGCATCGCGAGGAATCTCTCCTTGCCGGCTCCGTCCGACCAGAACGGGACATTCACCGAATAGGAGATCACACCCGGGGCAACCTGGTGATCCTTGACGGAGGCGAACAGCCCAGTCTGGCTCAGCTGAGTCGGGAACGGCTGCTTCTCCACTGGCGGCCGGCGCTCTAGTTCGTAGATCTCGCCAACGTCGTAGTCGACAGCGTAGAAGGATCCGTCGCGTCCTAACCCAAAACCGACGATCTTCACCGATGCGTCTGCGAGTTCCTGGTGCCACACGACTTCTCCTTTTTTGTGGTCGTAGCGCAAACCCCACATCTTGCCGTATTCGTAGTCCCCATAAAGATAAGCGCCTCGCAGCTCTGGAAATCTGTCTCCCTCGTAGACGTAGCCGCCGGTGATCGACCGGCATTCCCTGTGGTGATGCTCCACGACAGGTGGGACAATTGGCGTGGGTCCCCGTTTCGTATTGGGATGGAAGGGATGGGAGCCCTCCATGACGCTCCAGCCATGGTTGCTACCAGGGCTGACCAACTCGATCATCTCCCACAAATCCTGCCCTACATCTCCCACCCAGGGCTGGCCGGTTACGGGGTCGAAACTGAACCGCCATGGGTTGCGAAATCCGTAGGCCCAGATCTCCTCTCGAGCACCCGGTACACCCACAAACGGGTTGTCTTCGGGTATCGAGTAAGCCCGGTGTGGGTCAGGACGATCCACATCGAGCCGCATCATGACCGCCAGCAAATCATCCAGGTCCTGGCCGGTGTCCTCTATGTCGGCGGAGCCGGTGCCGTCGCCGGTGGTGACATAGAGATAGCCGTCCGGGCCCATCACTGCCTCGCCGCCATTGTGGCCTCCTGCTGGCCATTCGATGATGATTCTCTCGGACTCCGGCAACAGTAGCGGGGGATCGCTGCCGGGCTCCCGCTCGAATCGTGAGACGCGGCTTAGCTGCTCGACCTTCTTTCCCTCCTCGTCCTCCTTGTCATCGAGCGAGGGATCTGTAGCGCTGAAGACGAAAACCTGTCCGTTGTCGTGGTATTGGGGGTGGAAGGAAAAGGCTGAGATCCTCCGCTTCATGTCCAGAAAGAGATGCTTCGTGCCGTCAGGATCGCTACCGATGAAGCTGTAGATTCTGCCCTCATACTCGGCAATCAGGAGCCGATCCGACAGCGGATCCTGGGCAATAAAAACAGGATTCTCAAAGGTGAACTGTGGAAATACACGCCGAAGCTCATAAGGCGGCTCTGGATCAGGAGATCCTATGATCCGCGACGTGGTCCACTGGACACGATCGGCCACGCCGTAAGGTACGGCTTGATCCAGGAGGGGATTGGTCCCGCAGCTCAAGCAGAGAAGCACACTGATTGCCGCGAATTCCTTTGATCGCTTGAGAAGTCTCACGGTTGAGTCTTTGACAAGAGCATCGTTGGGTCTCCTCGTGAGTCCCTGTTCTTTGGGCTTTGGGCTACCTACGTCAAGGAACGCCCTTGGCAATCATAGCAGGGCAACCAGTGAGGGCACTATCAGCATAGCCAACCTGAAGTGCCTGAATGCCGATGTTCTGACCTGCATGCGGTCCTTTCACGGCACGAAACGCCTGTCCCTTCTCAAACGGTAACAGTCTGTCCCCTTCTCGGTTGGCCTTCTTGAGTGCCTTCTCAAGTCGGGCGGACTGTCTTATCGCCTTCTGGCGAGGGGTTCCCCTTGTCCTGCCGATCCGGGTTGTTTGGTTTGATAGGATTGCTCTATGCCAACGTGGTAGAGATGAAACCAGGGCGGCTAGAAGGGTCGGAACCGCTAGTTGAGCTTGCCGACCAGATCTCGAAAGGCGGCTACAGCCACTTCATCCTCAGGGGCATGATGAATGGCCCGGCGGAACTCGTCGAGCGCTTTTCCGTACTCCTTACGGGCCAGATGAATTCTTCCCAGGTTTAGATGAGGGAATTGCCGGGGCTCATAGCGCTCAGCCTTCATGGCTCGACGCAACCATGGTTCGGCTTCGTCCAGGCGGTCAAGCTGCATGAGATAGACTCCGATGTCGTTGTACGGGTTACCGAACTCGGGATCCAGCTCAATAGCGAGGTGACACTGTTCTATTGACTCTTCGAGACGCCCCTTGAAACTATACATCCAACCCAGAAAAGTGTGGGCGTCCGCCGTGGGGTGCAGCTCGATTGATTTCTTGTAGTTCTTGATCGCGGCATCGATGTCTCCGTCCTGGTGACATCGATTTCCCTCTTCCAGCAGCAGAAGTGCTTCTTCAGGCTTGGATAACATGACCTTATCTTGTCTAGACTACCAGATTCTGCGCAGAACCGGGGGCTTCGGAATCATGGACTTCTCTTCGCCAGGCGATCCCCTTTTGGCGCCTTCAACAGCGCACTTCCTATACAATCGACTCCCGATACGGTTTCACTGTGATTCGACAAGGGCTCAAGGGCGATCCCGGTTAGGGAACGTACCTGAATCACGAGGTTTCACAACGGCGATGTCAATGGAAAGAAGAAAGGTCCTGCAGGTCTTCTCCGACTACATCTGACCATGGTGCTACTTCTGCACCGTGCGTGTGGAGAAGCTGAGAACTACCTTCGCGATTGAGATCGCTATCAGGCACTTCCCGCTGCATCCGAATACTCCTGACAAGGGACTGACCCTGGAAGAGCTGTTCGCAGGGCGCGACATCGATCTCACTGCCGCCCAGGCCAGGATGTCTCGTCTGATGCTCGAAGAAGGACTCCCCTTCGGGAAACGAACCATGACCTATAACAGCCGACTGGCTCAAGAGCTTGGGAAGTGGGCAGAGACACAACCTGCGGGCGAGCAGATTCACGCTGCGCTTTTTCGAGCGTATTTCGTGAACAACCTGAACCTCGCCAGGATAGAGAATCTGATCGCCGTAGCCGAGGGTGTCGGCCTTTCCCCTGATGAAGCCCAAAAGGTACTAGAGGAGCGAAAGTACCGGGAAGTCATTGATGCGGACTGGCGTCAGTCGCGCGAGTTGGGAATCACCGGAGTTCCGACCTTCATCATCGGCGATCGCGGCTTGGCAGGAGCGCAACCGTATGAGCAATTGGCATCGTTTGTGACTGCCGCGGGCGCGGTCAGGCGAACCTCGTGAACCGGGTCTTCCCTTCGCCCGATCGCGTCGAGAATCACAGGTCGACTATTGACACAACCGTCCAGGATGTTCGCCGTGTCGGTTGGTGCGTTCTGAAGAACCCGCAGGCAAGAAGGGGACAGACTGTTTCGTTCCAGGGCGAAGGGGACACGGCGACGAGAGAGGGACGAGAAAGGGACAGACTGTTGTTCGTACTCAACCTTTCTTGCCTTTATTACGTCCAGACGGCTATTCTGGCGGGAAGAATCAATCGTCGGAACAGGACCACACTGATGCGGACCAGACCCGTTGCCAGATTCAAATCCAAGGCCGTACTCTATTCCTGCCTCTTTTGGGTGATTCTCGGCCTGACGAGTTCTCTACTTCTTGCCACGGACGAAGCGGGGAGGTCCGATCCCGAGCTGACCTCCCTGTTCCCTCTCGCCGGACAGAGAGGTACGGTAGTCGAGGCTGAGATCCGGGGACATAGGCTCGCCGGAGCATATGGCGTCTGGCCTCGATCAGGCAGCCTGAGGGCTGGCATTAAGAAGGTGGAGGTGATCGAATCGGAGACTTCTCCGTACCGAAAAGAAGAGACAGATTCTCTTGGCGAGAAGGAAAAGGAGAACCTGCCAGTTTACCGGGTGGTACTCAAGATCGAAATCGACCACTCTGCTCCCAGGGGGATTTATCCTATTCGGCTCGTCTCTCCCTTGGGCTTGTCGAATGGGGTATCTTTCAGCGTGGTCGATAGGGCTGTGGTTCGCGAAACACAAGCTTCTCATCGAACCGTGCAACAGGCCCAACTGGTTCCTTTTCCGACGACCGTGTGCGGAACAGTCAGTGCTCCTGGCGAGGTCGACTACTATTCCCTGGACGCGGCGGCAGGTCAAAGAATCGGCTTTGAAATGGTCCAGGCAGAGGGCTTCGAACCACAGCTGATTCTATTTCGGCCAACTGGAAGCTGGTTCGACCCAAATCGGCCAACCCAAGTGCTTTTCGATGATCAGCTCTCGAGCGATATTATTCCCATCGAGCCCCGTATGAGTTTCACTGTGCCTCAAGAAGGCCGCTATGTATTGGAGGTTTCATCTCTGTTTGGAAAAGGCTCGCCAGAAGCCTCCTACGAACTCTCAATTTCTCTCGGGGAAGAGTCTAAGCTTTCGAAGCGGGACCCGCGAGGCGAACCGGCAACCTGGCGGGAGCGGACCTTTGCACGCCAACTCGAAAACAACTGGATCGCCACTCTTCGCTCCAGGACCGTGGAAACAGCCGGATTCTCATCGCCGACTGATCGCGCTCAGTCGGAGGATGTTCCCAGGAGAGCGGCGAAGCCGACCCTTGCATTGATTCCCCGTTCCATGCCAGAAATCGAGCCCAACGATTCCGTCGAAGAGGCGCTTCAAATCTTGGTTCCTTCCATAATCGAGGGTCGCATCGGGCAGCCTGCCGACATTGACAACTTCAGGTTTCACGTCGAGGCTGGTCAAGAACTGGCATTCGAGGTGGAGACACCCGCAGCTAGACCCCCTCATTTCAATCCGCGGTTTGGGATCATCGATGCCCAAGACCGAGAGCTCTTTTCGAATGTACACAGACGGATCTCCCTCTACAACAACAACGCTGAGAGGCATGTCTACTTCAAGAGAGTCGAGCCCAAGGTGATCTATACATTCGAGGCAGGAGGTGATTTCGTCCTACAGGTTCGCGACATCACTTCGCGATACGGCAACGGTGACTATGTGTATAGGGTGTTGGTTCGTCCCCAGATCGCGCACGTTGGCGAAATCGGGCTCGACCAATCAGATCGAATCAACTTGAGTCCGGGAGAAGCCAAGAAACTGACGATCTCAGCGTCCCAAGAAGAGGGATTCAAGGGGGAAGTTTCCTTTGAGGTTGCAGGGCTTCCGCCAGGAGTGGAAGCCTTTTCGGCAGTCGACGTCGACGACTCCCAAGAGCCAATGGATGTGGCGGTTGAGCCCGAAATGGTGGAGCCTTCGATACAGGAATCGGCAATCATCTTGCTGGCTGAAAGGGATACGCCTCTCACGCGCTTTCCCATGAACCTGCGACTCCACTTCCGACCCATCGTCGAGGGAAAGCCTGGCCCCAACGTGCTGGTCCAGCAGATCCCACTCATGGTCGTGAAGGGCACGGCCTCCCGACAGTAGGCGATGGCTGACTGGCGTATCATCCTTTCATCGCTGACTCTGACCCTAGCTCCAATCTGGGGCCAGACGTCCGGGGAGGTTGCACCCGAGGCCCGGCTTCTCTCCCTTCGTCTGCTTCCCACCAGCGTTGTGCTGCCGACAGAAACTGCCTCGCAGGGCTTCCTTGTGCTGGCGGAGTACTCCGACGGTCTAGAGCGCGATGTGACATCTGAATGTAGGTTCTCGGTTTCGGACCCCGCAAAAGGGGGGATTAATGATTCAGGGCGGTTCTCGGGACTAGAAGAGGGCACGGTGGTGCTGAAAGCCACACTCGGGAACCAACAGGCCACTGCGAGCGTCCGCAATCCCGGACCGGGGCCGAAGCGTCCTTTCAGTTTTGCCCGAGACATCGGGGCTATTCTAACCAAGCGGGGGTGCAACGGCAGTGAATGTCACGGCAGCGTAATCGGTCGTGGTGGCTTCAAGCTCTCCAAGAATGCCTCCAATCCCAGGGCCGATCATCGGTGGGTGGTTAGGGGAGGAACCTATCAGGTCCTGACAGCCGAATCGAAGGGAGAGGAGATCCCCCGGATCGACCCAAAAGACCCCACTGAGAGTTTGATGCTGTTGAAGCCAACAATGAGCATTCCCCACGGAGGAGGCGTGCGCTTCCCACTAGGATCTCCAGACTACCTCGCTCTGCTGAACTGGATTCGGTCCGGTGCTGCTTTTGCTGAAGAGGGTGCCGGCGAGGACGCCTCGATTCGGAAAGTGGAAGTCCTTCCCAAACAGAACATCCAGAACATCCTCGACGCAAAAGGCAGCCGGCAGCTCCTGGTCTTGGCACACTTGGGAAACGGGCGTCAAGAAGATATTTCCGGCCAGGCGCTCTTCGTCTCGAGTAATCCGGCTGTTGTCGAGGTGAGTGAGACCGGTCTGGTTCGTGCCGTCAGGAAGGGTGAAGCGACGGTCTGGGTGCGGACGGTCGGACACACCGGCAACGCCGCGTTCGCTGTGATCGACCGGCCGATGCCAGACTATCCAGACATTCCGCAGCGCAACTTCATCGATCGTCTCGTCTTTGGCAAACTCCGTCGACTCACCATCATCCCTTCGGAGCTCGCGAGTGATAGCGAGTTTCTGCGGCGAGTCTGCCTGGACCTTACAGGCACACTTCCCCCACCCCATCGGGTGCGAGAGTTCCTCTCCAACAACCACCCGAATAAAAGGGACAGACTGATAGAAAGGCTTCTCGGCTCACCTGAATACGTGGACTATTGGGGCTTTCGTTTCAGCGACCTGATGCGCGTGACCCTCACCTCGGGTGGTAGAGCCAGCAAGACAAAAGCTTACGAGAGCTGGGTTACTGCCAGCATCGTGGCCAACAAACCCTATGATCAGATGGCTGTAGAGCGGGTCGCAGCTCAGGGCTACGGCGCTCCGACCAAGAACTTCTTCCTCGCTGGAGAGCCGATTGTTCCATCAAAAATGATGGCCGAACACGTTCGGGTGTTTCTGGGCAGGAGACTCGACTGTGCCCAATGTCACGATCACCCATATGAAAGCTGGACCCAGGAGCAGTTCTGGGGCCTGACGGCTTTCTATGGGGGCCTGACCGAACTGGTAGAGGGGCACATCGTTCTAGATGCTCTGGGCGGTGCTCATGTGGATCGAAGGGAGGATCGGATGGTGATCCACCCTCGTACTGGTCGACGCATGATACCTACCTTTCTCGACGGCTCCCGATTGCCCCAGAAGCGGTGGTTGGATCCGCGGCTGCAACTGGCCCATTGGATGACTTCCCATCCCTATTTTGCAGAGGCTGCAGTGAACCGAATCTGGGGGTATTTCTTTGGACGAGGAATAGTCGATCCGGTAGACGACTTTCGGGCAACGAACCCTCCAACGCACCCCAAACTGCTGACAGAGCTGGCAGGAGAGTTTCGGGCTCGAGGATACGATCTGCAAGGCCTGATGAGGACGATTGTGCAGTCACGGACGTATCAACTCTCCGCCGAGCCGAATGCCACAAATGAGGATGACAGGTCCAATTATTCTCGGGCTCGGACTCGGCCGCTCGAAGCTGCGGTGTTGTTGGATGCTGTCTCTCGGACAACCGGTGTCGAGGAGGAGTTCAACCTCCACGACATCGTGGGAGGGGGGAAGGCCCCTCCCGGAACAAGAGCGATGCAGATGATCCCGGATCTATGTCCATCGACGTTCATGGAAGTCTACGGTCAGTCCATGCGGAAGACACCGGCCTCGGGTAATCCAGCTCCCAACCTTCGCCAGGCCCTGCACATCTGGGCTGGACCGACCTACACGGGCAAGATCTCCAAGCCTGGTGGGCGCCTGGACCAACTGATCGAAACAGGAGCGTCGGATAGGAAGATCATCGAGGAGTTCTATCTGGCGTCCCTAACACGATTCCCTACGAAGCAGGAGCGGGCCCAGCTGCTAGGGTTCCTCGAGGAGCGCGAGGATCGACGAAAGGAAACTCTGGAGGGTGTGGTGTGGGCCCTGATCAGCTCGCGGGAGTTTGCCTATAATCACTGAAGCCTTGATTCCGGGGTATCCGACGAACGTCGTGCTGGTGATCGAGTGCCGCGAGTATCGAAGAGCGATCGATCTTCAACCAACACGCTATGCTGAGTATGGGCTTCCAGTTCAGGAGCAGAGCAGATGAAACAACCTCGTAGCTACCAATGTCGGGGAATCGTCTCCAGCCGGCGTGATTTCTTGCGAGTTGGCTCTCTGGGCTTCTTGGGGATTGGTCTCAGTGACTACCTCAGGATGGCCAGCATCCCGGCTTTGGCGGCACCGAGCGTGACCAGGAACGGGGGTGGGGCTAAGGCCTGCATTCTTCTCTGGCTGGAGGGAGGCATTAGTCAGGTAGACAGCTGGGATCCGAAAGGGAACACCGGTTTCAAACCAATCTCCACGAAGGTGCCTGGCATCCAGATCTCGGAGTTGTTCCCTCAGGTGGCCGGTCAGATGGACAAGCTTTCCATCATACGGTCCATGAGGACCAAGGAGACGAACCATCCGCAGGGGACCATCGAAACCTTGACGGGTCATCGCCCCAATCCGGTGACCAAGTTTCCCAGTTTTGGATCGATTGTGTCCAAGGAGTTGGGTCCCCGTCGAGACCTCCCACCCTACGTTGTGGTTCCAACGCCAACCGAGTTCGACTTCTTCAGCTACGAAGAAGCCTACAAGGCTTCATTCATCGGTGGGGGCTACGATGCCATGATTCTCCCCGATCCAAGCAAACCCGATTTTTCTGTCCCAGAGCTAAGTTTCCCCAAGTCGATTTCCAGCGAAGCCCTCAAGGACCGTAGAACACTTTTGGACATCGTGGACCGGCGGTTCCGCCAGCAAGAGCAGCTGAGCGAGTTTGCAGCGATGGATGACTTCCAGGGACAGGCCTTGCGAATGCTTCTCTCCGACCATGTCCGAAGCGCTTTCGATCTTTCTCAGGAGTCGAAGCAAACGAAGGATCGATATGGCCGTCACCGGGTCGGTCAAAGTGTCCTTATGGCTCGACGTCTGGTCGAAGCTGGGTGTCGATTCGTCACGGCGGCGGGCTACAAACACGGCCAGTGGGATACTCACAGCGAGAATGACGAAAACCTGCGAGAGACCCTCACCCCCATTCTGGACCAGACCCTGTCTGCATTGCTCGAGGATCTGGATGAGAGGGGCATGTTAGAATCCACGGTCGTCATTGCAACCGGAGAGTTCGGGAGAACACCCGAGGTCAACCCCAAGAAGGGGCGCGATCATTGGCCCCACTGCTGGTCTCTGGTCGTGGGAGGGGGCGGTATCAAGGGCGGTCGGATCGTGGGAGCCAGCGATGACGCTGGGGGCTACGTTGCCGAAAGACCCGTCCATATTGGGGACCTTTACGCAACCGTCTACAAAGCGATGGGAATCGACTGGACCAAGACCTATATGACTCCGGTCGGAAGGCCCGTCTATATCGCAAATGGCTTCAACGACGAACCAGGGATTCCTATCAAGGAGCTCATCTAGCGGGAAAAGAAGCATAGCGTGATCCATCGATAGAGCAGCCTTTCCCTCGTGCCAACGTAGCAGTCGGTCCCCTTCTCCGCAACTCTGTCCCCTTGTGCTTCGGAAAGGGACAGACTGTTTCTCCAAGTGGTGAGGACTCGATGTTTTAGAGGCTCATGTGGGGGAAAGCATTTCCCATTGCAGGCGCTAGTACCGGGAACGACTCGATCCACCGGGGTAGAAGCCAGGGACGTGCCTATCAAAAGAAAAGAAGGTGGACTTGAAGAGTTGGCAGAGATGGGACAGTTTCGAAGGGGGTGCCTACTGAGCGCGTAGGCAATCAGAAGGCATGTGATCGCTGCTCGCGTAGTGTGAAGAGCTGTCCTTTGAGCTGGGAAATCGGATGTTTGCGCCTGCGGTAGAGTCCCTGTCTGCGGAAACCATCGATGGAATCGCTAACAGCGGCTCGGGAGCCGATGACGACGCCGTCCGTAAAGAAGCGGATTCGGGAACGGAAAAGGCCGGGACGAAGCCCCCCTTCTTGCTCCTGGCAAGGGAGCTCCGTAAGGATGGCGGCTGGATTGTCCCGAGCTGTCACCCCCCCTCGCGAGTACAGCCGGGCGCGGTAGATCTCAAAGGAGCTGTGCTGCTGAGTGGCGGGAAACAGCTCCTGTAAAGGAGCCAAAAAGGAGTCTCCTTGGCCCTTCGCGCGCCAGTGTGCGGATCCCGCCTCCCACTGCTCGGGTCGTGTCACAAGTCCCGCTCGGAGAGCATTGAGCTCGACATAGAGTAGACATTCCTGAGTGGCATAAAGATCCGTCAACTGGGGATTCTTGAACCGACCGCCCCACAAATGACCTCGGCGACCATGCTCTCGGTTGAACCACTTGGCGTACTCTCCGTTGAGGTGCTGCATCAGGGCCGAGACATCGAATAATCGTTGGTTGAGGGACCGCCACCGGCGACGGTCCCAGTTCGTGGTCTTGGTCTTCCAACGCTTTCCGTACAGGCTAGCCGCTGCTTGTTCGAGTTGGAGGGGAGTCAGATCTCGGAATTTCTCGAAATGGACGATCAGATGGTAGTGGTTGTCGAGGATCTCGAAGGCAAACATTCGGCAACGGTAGGCGCTGACGTAAAAGCGTATTGTTTCGGTGAGCTTGCCTCGGGCGAGCGGCGACTGAAGGGGAAAGAACCGCGGTGAGCCGGCAACGCGAGTCATGAGATGATAGCTGGCGGCTTCGGAGCTTTTGTGACGAGCGGTTCTGGGCATGTTCATTCCTCCATTCGAGTTTCGCGACCGAGTCCCTGTGAAAGCACGGTTCCCTCCCAATAACGTTTGCCTCTAGATATCTACGAACTTTTCGCCCCAACCGAGCCCAGGCACACCAATCTCCGAGCCTTACGTAGACCGGGAGGAACCCAGCGCCGGCACCCCCGCCCCGCCTCGCCAGCTCTCGATCAGAAACAGTCTGTCCCCTTCTGGAGGAGAAAAGAACGGAGGAGAAAAGAACGCAGGCTTTTCATCGGATGCTGGAAAGGATAGTCTGACCAGAGTGAAAAGCTTCGGCTTCGACTCCTCCGGTTATCTTCTCCCCGGCTTTGCCTTCTGGCTTCTCTTGTCTCAAGGAACTGCCGGCGGCCTGCGGGCTGAGGTCTGGAGGCAAGAAGGATTTCACTCCTTTGCCCAAGGCACTTTTCAGGACGCCGGCTCCAACATCTACATCTCTGCCGCAGGAAGGATCCAGCTCATCAACCGGCTCGACCTGAACCAGGATGGTCACATCGACCTTTTCGTGGCCAACGGTCACGGACACACTGAGAACGAAGATGCCTACATCTATCTCAACAATGGTGAGACCATAGACCCCCTCCGACGGATCCCCCTAGCCACAGATAGCGCTGTCGAGGGACTCGTGATCGATCTCGACCGGGATGGACACTCCGATCTAGTGGTAGTGAATTCTACTGGCGGTATCACCAACAGGACCCACAGCTACATCTACTACGGAATCGAAGGACGCTTTCCCGTTTCCCGGCGCAGGGAGCTCAAAGCCTGGATCGGCCTCGAGGCTGTGGCCGCAGACTGGAACCTGGACGGCTGGGTAGATCTGGCGATCGCCTGCTCTAATCCAGGCACCGAGGCAGGCTCGAGCCAATCGGTCATCTACTGGAACTCCCCTCAGGGCTTCGACGAGAGCCGACAGACGCCTCTACGGGGAGCAGGGAAGGCTATCCTGGCAGCCGATCTCAATGGAGACGGGGCCGAGGACCTGACTCTGGCAAGCGAGTCCGGGATCGCCATCTATCTGACCGCCCACGAGGGATTGGCGCTGGAGCAACCCCTACGACTGGACCTGAAAGCTAAGCATCTGGGAGCCGGAGATCTGGACCGCGACGGGCATGCCGAGCTGGCAGTTCTCACCGACTCCGGGGTCGATGTGTTGGCAGGAAGCCCGGCGGGACCCCAGCCCGGGGAACGGCGCCATCTGGCGGTCGAGAACCCCTGGCAATTGGCGGTATCGGATCTAAACCGAGACGGCTTCCCAGACCTGGCCGTCACCTCTTCCCACCGTAGCGGCAACGGCTACACCGACTCCCTCATCTTCTGGAACAGGGAAGGCCGGCTCTCCGAAGCCAACCCAACATCGCTGGCCACGGTCCACGCCCGGGGCATCAGCGCCGGGGATCTGAATGGCGACGGCTGGCCTGAGCTCGTGGTAAGCAACAACCACTCCTTCAACGATCTGGACATCCAGTCCTTCATCTTCTGGAACCGGGAGGGGGAGTTTCTGCCTGGCCACAAATCGATGCTAGACACAAAGTCCGCTATGGGGAACTGCATCGGCGACGTCAACAACGATGGACATCAAGATGTACTGCTCTTCAACTTCGAAGGCGGCTTGAGGACTGGCTACAACCCCAACTTCATCTACTGGGGAGACGGCACGAGGAACTACTCAATCCAGCGACGCAGCCAGCTCTGGGCGGGCTACACGGTGGGCACTGCCCAGGCCGATCTGGACGACGATGGTTGGGTAGATCTGGTCTCCGCCGAGGCACGCTACGCCCTCGGGAGGCCCGTGACGCTGAATGCCGTGTACGTGTGGTACGGGACAAATAGAGGCTACACTCCAGACCGGAGAGCCATCCTCTCGGTTGAGGATCCCGAGATGGGGGCGGTCACGGCGGACCTGAATCGGGACGGCTACTTGGACCTGGTGATCGGAGCGGCCGAAAAGGACCACAAAGGGCGAGTCGGCTATGTAATTCTATATGGTGGGGCCGAGGGCTTTTCTCCCTGGAGACGCGAGGTAATTCCCGTAGGGAGTCTTGCTCTGCCCCCGGTAATGGCCGATTTCAACAAAGATGGCTTCCTGGATCTGGTCGGAGGGTCTACCGCTGAAGGACTACACCTGGTCTACGGATCTGCTGCCGGATTTAACAGCAACCACCAGAGGCTGATCCCCAAGGGTCGGATCACCTACTTGGAGGCAGCCGATTTCGACTCAGATGGCTGGCTAGATCTGGTGGTTCCAGTCACCGACTACCCTAGAACCCATGAAGGTGATCTGCGGATCTACTACGGGTCGCGAGAAGGCTTCCGGGAGAGAGAAGGAGATCCGCTGCGCCAGATGACAGCTCTGGATCCGAGCGTGGCCGACTTCAACCAGGACGGCTTCCTAGACTTGTTCGTCCCCAACTATTCGGGCAACTATAAAAGGAGCATCCCCTGCTTCCTCTACTGGGGCAGTGCCAGTGGATTCAACTGGGAGCGGCGGCTGGACCTGCACGGCGACTCTGGCACCTCTTCCCTGGCGGCAGACTTCGACGGTGACGGCTGGATCGACATCTTCTTGCTCAACCACAAAAGAGACGGTAGCCGAGACCGTCCCGGCAACCCTATAAATCACACCACACCATCCTTTCTCTACTGGAACGGAGCACAGGGTTTCTCGGAGAAGAGGCGCACCGTCATCCCTACCGTGGGGCCTCATGGCCAAATGCTCCGGGACCCTGGCAACATTTACACACGCGAACTGGCCGAAGTCTATGTGTCCCCGCCTCACCAGCCCAAGCAGGGGAGAGTACCCAGCTCGATCCGATGGAAGGGAGAGAGTCCCCTGGGGACCACTATTTCCTTCCAGATTCGAACGGCCGCGAAAGCTGGGGCCCTCGAGGAGGCGGCCTGGAGAGGCCCTTCCGGTACCGATAGCTGGTTTACCGAGCCGAGCAAGGTTCCTCCCGCTCCGAACCCGGGCACCTGGTTCCAGTACCGGGCTCGCCTAACCTCCCCCAACGGAGGAGCCAGTCCCATCCTGACCCAGGTCGAGGTAGATTTCCAGTAGGGGGAATCTACAAGAGTGAGGTGAAATCATGAAGAGACTTCCGCTTGGCCCCCTTTACTACGAATTCAGCCGCCACAATGAAGTTCGGCTTCGGATCCAGCCTGGAGAAAGTATCGTTGTCGAGACCGAGGATGCTTTTTCGGGACAGATTCGCACCGACGACAACCGCCGAGACCGCGATGCTGTTCCACTAGGCAACCCCGAAAACGGTCCGATCCATATCGAAGGGGCGGAACCGGGAGATACGCTGTCGGTTCGGATAGAAGAGATTCGACCCAGCATCGGCCAATGCGCCACTCGCACCAGTGATCCCAGGCAGCTCAGTGAATGGCTCGGCACGGACTGCCCGCACGGCACCCACGTATGCCCAATCCGCGAAGACAAGATCTATTGGAGTGACGAAATTACTATTCCTTATCGTCCCATGCTCGGCTGTATCGGTGTGGCTCCTAACATGGGGGTTCCCACCACGGGTCCAGCCGGTGTGCACGGGGGCAATATGGACATCATCGAAACCTGCCCCGGCAACACTGTCTATTTGCCGGTGTTCGTGTCAGGTGCCTACTTGTATCTGGGTGATACCCACGCCGCCATGGGGCATGGAGAGCTCTCTGCCAGCGGCCTCGAGATGCCCTCGGAAACCACCATCACCGTCAACTTGGTAAAGAGACAGACTGTTCCAGGTCCCCGGATCGAATCACCATTGGAGATCATGACCGTAGCCAGCGGTTGTCCGATGGAACGTTCCACTGCCCAGGCCTACGCCTGGCTCATACTCTGGATGGAAGAAGAATACGGCTGGGACCGCTGGAGAGCGTACGACCTGCTAACGCACGTTGGCGAGATCTCGGTCGGCTACTACGCTATAGGGACGGTCGCAGCCAAGATTGCGAAGCAGTATCTCTCTGGTGCCTAACCCGGATGTTTTTCGGCGCGCCCGAGCCGGGGCCGCGCTCCAAAAAAGACAGACTAGTTCAGGCCGGAAGGAGCGTCCGGCGGGAGAAAGGGACAGACTGTTATTAAGGTGGCGGGAAGAAAGTCCGAAAAGGGGGGGGAAGAAAGACCCGAGAAGGGGACAGACTGTTATTCTCGGCCTTCGAAGAGAGGAGGCGAGAAGGGGACAGACTGGTCCTGGTCTAGGCTCTTCCTGGCCTGGGCTCGAAGGCGGACGAAGGCAAGGAAGATTGTTCTGCTATCCACTCTCCCCTCCGGACCTGGCAGAATATTGCCGTCAGTTCGAGTGAGTCACGTCTCTGTTGGCATGCTCTGGCAAGCAACACTACAGAGTTTCGCGTCAGTCTACGCCCACCTCCCCGGGACCGCCGACTCATCATCACTGGTTGAGCTTGAGAATCCACTCTGCCGCCTGCTCGTGCGATCCGGCAGGGTGAGTGTGTCCGCCTGGCTCCGGTACTACATGGAGTTCCACACCCTTCCTCAAATCCCTTTCGGCTGAAACCTTCCAGACTGCCCGAGCAAATTGGATGGCAGCGTCGGTCCCTACCCGTGCATCCCGATCCCCCATGAGCACCCAGATCGACCGACTCGCCAGCTTCGCTGCTTGCTTTGTCAGGGCCAGAGCACGAACGGCCGGATGCTTCTCCATCCCCTCGAACTCCAGCAAAACGGCCAGATCCGTAACTGGGACGACCACAGCCCCACCCCGTATCCGCGGATCGTGGGCAAGGTAATGCAGGGCCAGAAACCCGCCTGAGGAACTGCCGCCTACCACCACTCTCTTGGGATCGGTGTAGCCCCCCTCGATAAGATGGTCCAATACCTTGTTGATCCTGGCGTTGAAATCGGCATTGAAAGCCTCCGAGCTGTGCTCGATTCGATGGCGCCAGCATTGAAGACTCTTCGGCTCACCAGGACGCTCATCCCGTCCCTGGCACGGGAAGTCTACCGCCACACAGAGATAGCCCTGCTCGACCAAGACCTGATAGCGACGCTGATAGTATGGATCGGACAGACGTTCCACCGTACCGGGATCGAAGACAATCATCGTCGGTGCCGGAAACTCAGGGTTCTTCGACCAAAGACCAAAGCGAATACCGTCTTTCGTCTCCGAGATCGATGTTTGCTCCGGTTTCCCGGAAGCGAATGGAGACCCAGAACACGCCAGCAGTGATGCGAGGACAAGTGTGAGAGTTCTCACTCGATCCCCCCTTTTTTGAGGCGTAACGGGCCCTCTACCACCCGACCGACTTGTCTCCGACCGCGCCGCAGCTTTAGAAGCACAATGGCTGGCTCGATGACCAGGACACCGTCCGTTTCGAACCAGATGCCAAGGGCGAGTCCAAAACCGACTTCGCCTCCTGGAAACCAAGTATGCCAACCACACCGTTGGCGCTGGATTCTCTTTGCCGGCCGCTGGGAGCAACGTCAAAGCAAAGATGAAGGGGTTCGAGAGAGGAGACCAGATTCTGGAGGATCGGTGCTAGCTCACGATGGGACTTCCTTTCTTTCAGCCTTTGTGTGAAGGTTGAAGCCTGCCAGCGACTGAAACGTCGTCCTATTCCAGGGAACCGGAACCCGAACTATGCCGTCCGGCGGCAGCCGACTGAAGCACATAAGAAAAGGGATGTGCATTTCGAGCCGATTGCCTCCGACCGGGCTTGCTAATCTCGCTTGCGATTCGTAGGCCTTCCCTCGATCCAGGGCTCGCGAAAACACTTCGAACTGGAGACCAAAACTACGTTCGAAAGGTCTACTCTACCCAGAAGGAAAAGAGCCGAGCGTTGTGAAGCCGAAAGCGGAACCGGATCGACTCCCCGTGGAAGGAGCTTAGATCCTGCTGACCTCGCCGCTTTGCCTCGACCCGCAGCTGATCCCCCCGGATCGGACGGCACTCATCCCGGCTCCAGCCTTCGATGACCTCGCGCCCCTCTGGTCGACCAATTCAACCATTACCTCACCGTCGCTAGCATCGACGTTGAGGAAGAGCTGGCTGCCGTCGAAGCGGATGGCGCGGGTCTCAACAAATCCCCCTTTCTCATCCGAACCGAAGGAGGCAAAGCGGTCCCGCCTGAGCTTGGCCAGATGGACTCCCGAGCGGTAGGGATCTTTGGTCTCGAAGCGGTGATTGGCGCCAGTGTAGTAGAACCAAAGCTCATCTCCGTGGATTTGCGGACGCGACCCCGCCCACACCTGTCCCGTGTCGATGGCGGTGCCTCCGATCTCCGAGACCGGTAGGAAGGACTCACGATTACCCACCTTGATCCATCTTTTCAAATCGCGGCTGGTGGCAAGTCTTACTGAGTTCACCCCCTCCTGATTGCGGTTGGGCCCATGACCGCTGCTCTCGAAGTGGTTGGGTAGCCCAATGTAGATGCCCTCGTAGGGGAAAACGGGCATGTTGTAGATCTCGGTGTTGTAGTGCTCGGGTTGGTTGATGGTCATCGTGCGGAGCCGCGGGTTAGCCAGATGCTCCCGTACCCTTTCTTCTCCCAGGAGCTGGTCGTAGGCATCGGCATGAAAGATCAATTCGGGATCCGTCCATCTCTCAAAATCCGTGCTGAGCGAAAGATAGACCGAGCGCCCGAACGGCCCCCGATGCTTGACGGTTGCGATGAACTGCTTCCTCACCTCGTCGTAGGTGAGATGAGACTCGTCCTGGCTAGGTATGGGAGGAACGTCCAACTTGGTGAAGACGTAGCCATCGGCCGAGATCACTGGTTTGCGGCCGCTGGCGCCGATGAGGCCCTTATAGCGACGCTCCGGGCCGGAGTCCGGGTCCAGCAGGACGTGTTGGATGAAAGCCTCGGGATCGCCTCGGACCAGCACGAGATTGTTTTCCTTGGAACCCTCGTATTCCCGCTTACCCAGAATCGGCTTCCGCCAACCAAGTCCATCTCGGGAGAAGGCATATGCTGTCTTGTGTGCGGTAAAGTACCACAGTTTCCAGACCTGCTCTTCAGAGTCCCAGCAGGGAGCGCTCCGGATCTGGAGCACCTTCTGCGTACTGGGATTCCAATAGGGGCCGGGTCCCTGTTCCCAGGGCTTATCGGCGGAAATCAGCGGATTCCCTTCGTACTTCACCGGTTGATTGATCCGGCGCTCCACCCGGTAGAGAGCCCCGATCAGGTAGTCATCCAGGAAAAGCTGGTGCTGACCAGTGGTTAGCTGAACGTAAAGCGGAGGCTTCGTTCCCGAGCAGGGTAAGGTAAACCAGAAGCCCAGCAGGACTAGACCTGGAAAATTGAGCGGCTTTTTGAACATTTTCACTTGCTCCCTTGGTGTTTCGACCGTCGACCAAAAGCGAAGTATAACCTCGAATACAGAGGAATTGATCTTTCCGTGGGGTGCCTGCCAAGACAGGTCATCGAGCTCTTTGACGGTACCCACAAAAACCGCCGGGCGAAGACCTTCGAATTCCTGCACCGGCACCTGGATTGACCAAAGCCTGACTGGGATTGAGATTCAGCCTGAAGCTTGTGTTCGGCGCATACCCTTTCTGTCGGAATGAAAAAACGAGAGGAGAGCAAGACTCCTGGTAAGCCGCAATGCTCATACGGTAATTCTGGTGTTGGTCGCCACACTGGTAGACTTATCTGCCCAGGCCGTGGTCTGTAACCTCCACCTCGGTAGCCCTGACCGTATCAATCGCCGTCATCTTAGCCCCTCGTCTTCCCCAGATTCTCAGCGAAAACCAAGTCCTGGGAGTCGCCTTCGGCGATCGAACGGAGCGGCACGACTCCTGCAAAACGGATACGTGCGTTGTTCGAACTCATGAATGAAGCGAGCGAGGCTCAGGGCGCCCGTCGCGAATCACCGCGCGGTCGCTCCTGTCGCTGTGCCGGAGACTTCATGGGAAAGCAACAGTCTGTCCCTTTCTGGTAGTCTTTCCCTTTCTGGTAGTCTTTGGGTACTCGACTAACAGTCTGTCCCTTTCTTCGTCCTTCCTTTCTTCGTCCTTCTGGAGGAGCTATGAGGCATGTTTCGTTTCGGCACTGGGTTGGTCTGGCGATTGTCTGGAGTCTTGGTCTGCAGGGTGGACGGGCTGAGCCGACCGTATTGTATGCACACCGAATGCTGGATGTAGTCACGGGGGAGATGCTGTCGAGACCGGTCCTGGTAATCGAGGGAGACCGGATTGCCGCCATCAATCCGGAGAAGATCCCTGAGACGGCCAAGCGCTTGAATTGGGACGGTGTCACGCTGCTTCCCGGGTTGATCGACACTCACACCCACCTTACCAGTGGTCGGGAGGGGGATTGGGTGCACCGGTCGGTCAAGCAGGGTCCCGCCGATCGGGCTCTCGTAGGTGTCCTCAGTGCCTGGAGAACTCTGATGGCCGGCTTCACGACAGTTCGGGACCTGGGCACGCGGGGTTTCGCCGATGTTGCCCTGATGAAGGCGATCGACTCAGGCATACTCGTGGGACCACGGATCGTTCCGTCTGGGCATCCCCTGGGAATCACCGGGGGACACTGTGACATCACCGGATATCGTCCCGGGCTGTTGGAACTCGGTCCCAGGGAGGGTGTTGCTGACGGAGTCGACCAGGTGATTCAGGCAGTGCGCTACCAAATCAAGCACGGCGCCAAGGTGATCAAGACCTGCGCCACCGCGGGAGTCTTCTCCTTCGAGGGACCGGTGGGTGCCCAGCAGTACTCGGAGAAAGAGTTGAGGGCGATGGTGGAGGAAGCCGCCCGACACGGAATCAAGGTGGCTGCGCACGCCCACGGTACGGACGGAATTCTGGCTGCCTCTCGGGCGGGCGTGGCCTCGATCGAGCACGGCTCGATACTGACGGATGAAGCGATTCAGCTGATGAAATCAAAAGGGACCTATCTGGTACCCACCGCGTATCTGGTTGATGTCATCAAGACGGAAGAGCTTCCACCACCCATTCGGGCCAAGTCCGAATACCTGAAGCCTCTGGCCCGAAAAAGTTTGGAGCAGGCGATCCAGGCCGGAGTGAAAATCGCTTTCGGCACCGATGCGGCAGTCTTTCCCCACGGCGACAACGCCCACGAGTTCGGGACTCTGGTCAACCGTGGGATGTCAGAGTTGGAGGCCCTCAGGACGGCTACCCTTTACGCTGCAGATCTCCTGGGAGTGTCCGACCGGGGTGTCCTGGAGAAGGGCCGCCTGGCGGACCTGGTGGCGGTACGCGGGAATCCTCTGAAGGACATCCGGGTCATGGAGCGAGTGAGCCATGTGATGAAGGGAGGCGAGGTAGTGAAGGATCTATGGGGATCCAGGCCGTTCGGTGAGTCCGCTGGACCAGCCCTGCCCCGCGTGGTCCTCATAGGAGACTCCATCCGCATGGGCTACCAGGCGGTGGTTAAGAAGGCATTGGAGGGAAAGGCCCAGATCTGGGCACCCGAAGATAACTGTCGTTATGCCGCCTATACGCTTGAGCACCTGGATGAATGGGTCAGCTCGCGACGGCCCGACGTGGTCCACCTGAATGTAGGTCTCCACGATATGTATCTGATGGAGAATACCGGGCTACCCAGGACCTCCCTCGAGGACTACGCCAAGAACCTGAGGAAAATCTTCGAGCGCATTAGGAGGGAAACGTCAGCCGTCCTTATCTTTGCGCTAACAACGCCTGTCCATGAGCAGTGGCAGGAGGTCTCTGAGGGCTATGGACGGGTGGTCCGGAGAGAGGCTGACGTGGCGCGCTACAATCGGTTGGCGCGGCAGCTGGCGACAGAATTCTCTCTGCCCGTCAATGACTTGAGCCGAGTGGTCAGCGCGGTGGGTAAAGAAAAGCTCATGACCAAAGATGGCGTGCATTTCAATCCCAAAGGCAACGATCGGCTGGGAAACGCCGTTGCGGCACAGATTCGGGATGCGCTGGAGGGTCTTTCAGAGCCATGAATTCCAGCGAGCGGGATCTGCCAAGCTTAGGGCTCTCGATAGGGCCAGGTTGGAGGGTCGTGACTGAGCGCTCTCTTCCACTTGTCGGTCGCACGGTCGAGTGCCTGTTTAGCGTCCAGGAATCCGAACACACATAGCTGTACCGCCTCCCAGAGGGCGAAAAGGAGTTCGTAGGATTGGCGGCAACCAGGCGAGGTTGGGAGTCCCTTCTCAACCACCATCGCCTTCTGAGGAAGACTTGGATCCTGAATTAGGGCTTCCTGAGTTTCCCACACAGTCCTGCGCGCGGAGAGCTCGCCATATTCCAGGTGGAGGCGTAGGGCAGCGGCGGGACCGGTGCAATAGGCGGCGAACTCGAATGCGGCTTTGGGGTGCTTGGAGTGCCTGAATATCATCATGTTCTGAAGGGTACAGGGAGCTCTGTTTCCGGGAAACACTGCCACACCCCAACGATTCCCGATCTTTGATTCGGGTCTCAGCGCCTGAGCGAGCCGGACCCCGGTCGACTCAGTCACCGTCACAACTCCCTCGATGAAGGCCTGAGTCGATTGCTCGGCATCCCAGCTCAATACCTCTGGCGGAGCGAATTTTCGATCTGCCTCCTCAGCATCTCCAGCGCCTCCACTCCAGGATGAGCGTTGATCAGGGTCTCCCAGGTGTCGCTTAAGAGAGGTTGTCCAAAGGACCAGTATCTCGCCAGGAAGAGCTTTGTAAGATCGTGCGCGTGCGAGAGATGGTCCCGCCAGCCTGGGAGCTGCGTACGACAGACTGTCCGCTAGAAGTAAGGTGCAATGCTGATCGCTCCCGATTCGTCAAGGGTCACAGAAGCTCAGGTTTCGAAGTTTCAACTCAGGCCTTCGGCCTGCCATTTACGCCATAATCTCGTGGATCCCAGCTAACGACTCTCATTTCGTAGTGGAAGTCTTCCGACACTTGAGTGTAGTAAGCGGTTACCACTCGACCATCGGCTAGCTGGACGCTGCTGGGATAGCCGCAGTCGGGTCGGGGACAGTCGGCAATTCGAATCGGTGGACTCCAGGTCTGGCCCTGGTCGTTGCTGAGCCGCACATCAACGCCGAAGTTGTTCCAGCAGCGATTGCCGTAGCTGAGCAGGACTCGCCCATCCGCTAGCGCTGCGAGGTTTCCGGTCACCTGCATCGGTAGGCTCAAGGGCATCCGTCGATTCCAGGTGCGCGCGTCATCAGTGGAGGCAAATAGCTCCAAGTGGACATCGCGCTTCTCCTGAAACTCCCTCGAGACCGCCAGCCAGCTGGCACCACCCAGGTGAAGGATGTCGGTTTCGTTGCCCTTGGGATTCAAGCTAACAACCTCTCCCCAGGTATGTCCGTCGTCGCGGCTGCGGAGAAGATAGCTCTCCCTCAGGTCGCCTCTTCTTAGGTAGACAGGGGCACAGAGTGATCCATCCTCGGCGGCCCGGATGTTCCCGAAGGGCATGAACTCATTGTTCTTGCCAGCGGGGGAGTCCGGGGGCTTGGGAAAGTCATGGCTGCGCGTCCAGGTCCTGCCACCGTCCGAGGACCGGCAAACCCAGGCCCTGATCACCCGCAGATGCGGACCACTCAATTGCCCCTTGGGAGCACGGTCGGCCCAGCCGCTGCAAAGGACAACCAGGTCTCCGTTGGCAGCCAATCCGGCGGCGCAGTTGGTGCGGCCCGTCGTGGGTTCGTGCTCTGCAGGACGGCCACGGAAGCGCCAGGTCTTGCCGTCGTTTTCGCTGGCCCAGCAGTCCAGATCGCCTTCCCACTGAGCATGGCAGGGTTGATTGAAAATGAAAGCAACCAACGTCCCATCTTTCAAGCGTTCCAGGTTGGGCCAGGCGCAGACCTGGTGAATGGCAGTACGACCGAACATACCCCCACGACTTTCCCCCGGCACGCCCTGGATCCCGGATGTGAATGCTGGCAGAGCTAGCGAGGCAGCACCGGCTCGGAGAAGCTGACGTCGATTCACGGACCACCTCCCAGTGAGAAGGAAAAAAAGCAGACTGGTTGATCGAATTATGCCATCCTGCTGAAGAACACGCGAGGCTTGGCTGCCAAGGGAGATAGCTCGATCGAAACGGCTACTCCTCGTTCCCGTCCTCCAGGAACTGGTTGGCCTTCTGGAAGATTGCCAGGGTCAGACAACCCTCTGGGCTGTGGGCAGTGTGGGCTGATCCAGGACGCCTCCAGACGAAGTTACCGGCGCTGCAAACGCCCTCCTCATCCACCAGAGAGCCTTCCAGGACGAAGGTCTGTTCGACTGCCGTATGCCGATGGGTTGGAAGGCGGGCTCCCGGCTCCATCCGGAACAGCGCGGTGTACGCCTCCCCCGAAGAATCTCTCCATAGCGTCTTCACTTTCACCCCCGGGAAACTCGTGGGTTCCCAGGGGAGCATCGATACGTCAAGGTACTCGGATCCTCGCACCTGCTTTGATTTTTCCATCGTCATCATCTCCTCTGGAATCGGTTCCTTCGATAAAGCCTTCCTTCGAGGGGAAGACACGGTTCTCTCGAGAGCCCGACTTCATGGTAACCTGAGTTCCTATCGAGGGCATGGGCCAGCTGCACGATGGCGCTCGCCGAGACGACGAAAATGCATTGCCCCAGGCTGGACCAGGTTTCCTGGAGGAACTCGCCCTTCCCGGACAGACCCAACATTCACAACCCTTTACAGTCAGGAGAAAGCATGGCAACTCCCAAAGTGGCTGCCAAAGAGCCGATCCAGATCGATCTTGAAAAAGGTCAACATTATTGGTGTGCATGCGGGAACTCACAATCGCAACCCTTCTGCGACGGCTCTCATAGAGGTACCGGGTTCGAGCCGCTTGGATTCACCGTCGAACGGCCAGAAGAAGCGTACCTTTGCATGTGCAAGCGTACGAAGAACCCACCGTATTGCGATGGCAGCCACACTCATCTCGGTGACGTTGAAGTCGAACAGTCGCCTGCTGCGAACGCAGACGGCATGCCCGAGCCCAAGAATACGCCGGAGGAGCCCACTGTCGAACTGATTCACGCACTGGCTCGAGACGGACTCGAGAAGACGGGGCATCATGGACCCGTTGCCGCCATGGGGGTTCCCAGGCCGACACTGCCTCGGTGGGATGATATTCAGATTCTAACGGCTCAGCTAGCGGCAAAGCCCCTTCTCGAAGATGTGGAAGTCGGTACCGAGCTTGTCATCGGCCCCAATGCCAGAAAGCCGCTGCAGCTCGACATCCCCCTCTTCGTCTCGGACATGAGCTTCGGAGCGCTTTCGGAGGAAGCGAAAGTAGCCCTGTCAAAGGGGGCGGAGCTAGCCGGAACCGGCATCTGTTCGGGTGAAGGAGGAATGCTGCCCGAAGAGCAGGCCGCAAACTCCCGTTACTTCTATGAGCTGGCGTCGGCCAAGTTTGGCTTCTCCGAGGATCTCCTGACGAGGGTGCAGGCATTTCACTTCAAGGCTGGGCAGGGAGCAAAGACGGGCACCGGGGGCCATCTACCGGGGAACAAGGTCAAGGGCAAGATCGCTCAGGTTCGAAAGCTGGAAGAAGGTCAGAACGCGGTTTCGCCTCCTACCTTCGCGGAGTTCACTACCCCCGCTGACTACCAACAATTTGCAGAACGGGTGCGAGAGTTGACGGGCGGAATTCCCATCGGCTTCAAGATGTCGGCCCAACATATCGAGCGCGACATTGAGTTTGCGCTGGAAGCCGGTGCCGACTACATCATCCTGGACGGACGGGGCGGGGCCACCGGTGCCGCTCCACTGATCTTCCGAGACAACATCTCTGTCCCCACGATTCCCGCTCTAGCGCGGGCCAGACGATTCCTCGACCAGCAAGGGCGGCAGGATGTGACCCTCATCATCACAGGCGGCATTCGCACTCCCTCCGACTTCATCAAAGCGCTTTGCCTCGGTGCGGACGGGGTTGCCCTCGCCAACTCAGCCATCCAAGCAGTCGGCTGCGTTTCGGCACGCATCTGTAACACCAACAACTGCCCGGCGGGCATTGCCACTCAACAGGAGCATCTTCGGGCCAGGCTCAACGTCGACCTATCAGCCCAGCGGTTGGCTCGCTTTCTACGGGCCTCGGTAGAGCTGATGCAGGTGATAGCTCGCGCCTGTGGTCACACCCATCTGGATCAGTTTCAGGCGGACGATATTACGACCTGGAAGAAGGAGATGAGGGACCTGACGGGTATCCAATTCGCGGGCGTGGAAGGGATTCGTCGAAACGTCTAAACGTCTGAACATTGCTTGGGACGCCATCTGACCCCATCTATTGATGTACGAGCAAATCACAGCTGCGCGCGGGGCCGACTACCAACAGGCGGCAGGTGGACCGGCCGACTTAGGGCTCGTGCAAAAATAACTTCACATTCTGGCATCTCAGCTTCACACTATCTTCGGCCGCTCCTCAATCGCGAAATCCTCAACGTAGGCCTGGCTACGCCTGCGGTTTCGCTCAATCGTTCGCGACCAAATCTAGTGTAAGTCTGAGCCCCAACTCTGCGAAGTTATTCTTGCACGAACCCTTAGATCCCGGACAGATCTCCAAGCTTGCCGTCGCTGTCGCCCAGAGATTCGGGCTGCGCACCGATTCGGTCCAGTATGGAGAGATAGAGGTTGGTCATCGGGGTCTCGTCGGGGAAGCGGATATGCCGGCCCGGGCTGAGCGCTCCGCAACCGCGCCCCGCCACTAGCACTGGCAAATCACAATGAGTGTGATCGTTACCATCTGACAGTCCGCTTCCGTAGACGATGATGGAGTGGTCGAGCAGGGAACCATCTCCGTCTGGTGTAGAGCGCAGACGGTCGATGAAGTAGGCGAACTGCTCGATGTGATATCGGTTGATCTTGCGAACGTCCTCGACTTTCTTGGAGTCCCCTTTATGGTGCGTCAGACCATGGTGGGCATCTGGGACGTCGATTTCCCGGTAGGTTCGATTGCTGCCCTCGCGTCCGAACATGAACGTTGTTATTCGCGTCACATCGGTCTGGAATGCCACGACCTGAAGATCGAACATTAATCGTACGTGTTCGGCGTAGTCGATCGGAATTCCGGCGGGTCGGTCCAGCGTGGGGGTTATCTCCTTCAGATCCTGCTCGGCATGTTCGATCCGCCTCTCGATCTCGCGTACGGCATGCAGGTACTCATCAAGCTTTCGTCTATCCGTAGGCCCCAGCTCGCGCTGTACTTTCCGCGTGTCTTCCCGGACAAAGTCCAGGATGCTCTTCTGGTAACGCTGCCGCTTGGCGATCGCAGCGGGATCATTGTCCTGATCGGCCTTGCCGAAAAGACGCTCGAACACCAGCCGCGGGTTCACCTCTGGTGGCATGGGACTGGCTTCCGCGCGCCAGGAAATGCTGTTGCTATAGGCACAGCTGTAGCCACTGTCACAATTTCCAGTCTGGCGACCATGCTCGGTCCCCAATTCGAGAGAAGCAAAGCGCGTCTTGTCACCGATGGCCTGGACTGCCACCTGATCCACCGAAATACCATTCTTGATGTCCGCACCATTGGTTTTCTTGGGGTGGACACCGGTGAGATAGGAAGCTGCAGCCCGGGCGTGGTCTCCGGGTCCATCACCGAGAGCGCGGCCATTGTTGTGGGTGAGTCCCGAAAGAATCGACCAGTCCTGGCGCGAAGCGGCTAGCGGTTCCAGGATTGACGGCATCTTAAAGCCGGGTCCAGCGGTCAGCGGGGTCCAATTCTCCATGACGATACCATTCGGCACATAGGCGAATCCCAAGCGACAAGGAGCACTCACTTGATCCACACTCGTGGCCGCAAATGCAGGCACCATGGCGTCGAGCAAGGGTAAGGCGACTGCTGCCCCAAGCCCGCGCAGGAAGGTCCTCCTGGGCAGATGTTTTGCGGTGATCATCTTTCCGTCTCCCCTCGTCTCATCCTGAAAGGCATGCTAGTGACGATCTCAAGGACCAGGCGTGAGAATCGGTACTGGTCCTGTTCGAGTCCTTGGACAATCTCTTCGACGGTGGGCATGTCGTAGCTTTCGAGCCCGCGTCCCAGGGCATAGGTTAGCATTTTCTCGGTCAAACAGCGACCGAACTCCCTCTTGTCATCGACCAGGATGGTCCGGAGCTGGGCCGGCCCTGAGAACGCTTTTCCCCCGGGCAGCGTACCCGAGGAGTCAACTGGGAATCTGCCATCACGGGTTCGCCAGGCGCCCACCGCATCGTAGTTCTCCAGACCAAAACCCAGGGCGTCCATCTTGATATGGCAAACTGCGCATCCCGGGTTCGAGCGATGTTGTTCCAGCTGCTCGCGCAACGTCCCATCCAGCCCCACCTTCTCTTCGTTCAGCGCCGGAATTCCGGGCGGCGGAGCGGGTGGCGGTGCCCCCAAGATATTGTCCAGCAGCCATTTGCCGCGCAATACCGGTGAGGTCCGAGTGGGATAGGAAGACACGGTCAGGACGCTTGCCTGCGTCAGGATGCCGGTACGCTGGGTCGGGTCGAGGCGAACTCTGCGAAACCAATCTCCTTCGACGCCTTCAATGCCGTAGTGGAGAGCCAGGCGCTGGTTCAAGAAGGTGAACTCGGCGTCCAGGAAGGCGACGACGCTCAGATCCTCGTCTACGATCGTCTTGAAAAACAGCTCGGTTTCGCGGCGCATGGACTCGCGAAGCTCCTCGTCGAACGCGGGGAAGCGATCCGGATCCGGCGTGACGGATTCCAGGTTCCGCAGCTGCAGCCACTGGCCGCCGAAGTTCTCGACCAAAGCAGCCGACTTGGGATCCGCCAGCATGCGCCGGATCTGTTTTTCAAGCTGCCGTGGCTCGCTGAGCCCGGAGCTCTCGGCTGCCCGGAACAGATCCTCGTCGGGCATGCTGCTCCAAAGGAAGTAGGAGAGCCTCACGGCCAACTCGTGCTGACTGATCTGGTGCGGCAGATCGGGATCTCCAGAATCGGGATCTCGCTCGATTCGAAACAGGAAGTGGGGCGAGACAAGAATGACTTTCAACGCAAGCCGGATCCCGTGGGCGAAAGAGTCTCCTTCTTCCACGGCCTGCTCTACGAAAGGCAACAGTGATTCGATCTCCTCAATCTGGACCGGGCGCCGATAGGCGCGGCCAAGGAGTCGGGATAGAATCTGCCTGGCACATTCGGCTTGATAACCACCCTCCGGATCGCCACAGGTCAGGATTTGTCGATGACTCTCAGTCAACGGCAAGGGGGTCACCTTCAGCGGTCCCAACAGCACGAAGTCGTCGACGAAGAGTTTCCGCTCTCCTTTGTACGAGCCCTTGGAATCTTTCGGCTCGGGGATGCCCTCCATCCCGTCAGATAGGAGTTCGGCGAACACCTCATACTCGCCTGCCGTCACCTCCAGAGTCACGTCAAAGGTACCCCTTTCGTACTTGTCTGGCTCCACCTCGAAGATCCTCAGCCGGTGCCCATCCAGGGAGACGGCCAGGACGCCAGAAGCCGGCATGGGCGGTGGGGGTTCATCCTTTTTGGGCCGATACCTACGGTCTATGACACGCATCTGAAGTTCGTACTCACCTGCGAAGGGGAACCGGTGGGTCACCCGATAAGCCCCATCGGGAAAGAAATTCTCGTCACCCTCAACGCGTGAGGCCAGGTATTTCACGAGCGTTGCGGTGGCAGAGGGCTGGGTTACGATGGCCGCCTCGGAGATCTTCTCTGCCGCAGACAGGTACTTTTCCATTAGTATGGGCGGTAGCGACAGCACGTCACCGATGTTGTCGAAGCCGTAGCCTGCATCATCCGCAGGAAAGTCATCAGCGGGGTTCAGATTGACTCCGATCAGGTCGCGGATGGTGTTGTCGTACTCGCTTCGGTTGAGCCTGCGCGCCGTGACTCGTCCGGGCTCGGTTGGTCCGACCCGGGCAGGATCTTCGGTGCGAGTCTTGATCCACTCAATCACTGCAGCGACTGTTTCCGGACTGGGTTGTGGCCGGTCTTTGGGAGGCATTTCTCCGACAAGGAGCTTTTCCTGGACCCTTTTCCACAGCAGCGGTCCTTCGGATCCTTGTCCGGACTCCTGGAAGACATCGAGCCGTAGACCGGCTGTCTTGAGGGTACCGTTGTGGCAGAAGACGCAGTTCTCGGTCAGAAAGGGCAGGACAACCCGGCGAAACTCCCCGTCGAGCTTACTCTCGGCCCGAGCAATGGAACCCGCCTGCGACGCGATTCCCGCAGGGAAAAGCATCAAGAAGCAAGCGGTGACAATGAAAACTAGCTTCGGAGCCTTCATCTTCGGAGTCTTGGGACAATACTATCCGCCAGGCACTTGCTCCGCAGCGTGACGAAGCAGGGGCTTGACGTCCTCGGGCAGCGAGTCAAAGATATCTCTCGGAATCCTTGGGAGATTACCTGACTTGCCTCCCTTCTCCACTACCATACTCAAGTTTTCGGGAGTACCTGCCATCTCGGGGTTGAGATTGATCCACCAGGGTCCATAGCGGGCCGTAAAGGCGACCCGTGCCTCGGCACTCCGGTTTGGCGCCACTGAATACCAGAGACGACTGTCGTAGATCAGGACACTACCCGGATCGCCCGTGGCAGAGATCTCGGTGGGATAGGGGGCATCACGATCGACACCATTGTCCCCTGAAGGGTTGCTGTTGGATCGGTGACTTCCGGGTACGAGGAGTGTCCCACCGGTCTCGGCGTTGAAAGACGTCAACATCCAGATGGTGCTGAGATGCATCACTGCATCGGGGTAAGGGGCCTGGATCCGAGCCGCATTCGTTTGGTTATAGGGCCAGTCGGCATGCCAATATCCGCGATCGTTTCCAGGATTGGTGACAAGTCCATTGGCAGAGGAGATACGCACGTGGGGGCCGAAAAAGGCTTCTGCTACTCCACAAACGCGCTCGTCTGCAAGGTAGGCAGCAAATTCTTGAGTGGAGTTGATCAGAGCCGAGCTAGCGCTGACACCCTGCGCCCCGATGCGATGCCCCTTCTCTCGAATCTCCTGTTCTCTACGTCGATTGAGATCCGCCTCCAGAGCGTGAACCCGAAGTATGCTCTCTTTGATGCCGTCGACCTTGTCAGCGGGAATGACTCCCTCAATCACGTGGAAGCCATCTAGCTTGATATGGTTTACGATGGTTTCGACCATGGGGTCCTCACTTTATCACGTCTCATCACGTCAATCTGGACTGAGGCTGCTTCAGAACGGCTCACTGATCCCCGCTACTAGTGATCGATAGGGGCCAGTCGCACCAAGGGCACACGGTCCAATGCGAGGGATTTAGGATCGGCGAGGGGGCTCTCTGAGCTTCAGCTCAGGATATCCTTGATAGGATGCCCGTGGACGTCGGTTAAGCGAAAGTCTCGGCCGCCGAAGCGGTAGGTCAGGGCCTCGTGATCAAGCCCCAGAAGGTGAAGGATCGTGGCGTGGAGGTCGTGGATGGTCTGTTTGTTCTCGACTACGCGATAGCCGTATTCGTCGGTGGTGCCGTAGACGAAGCCCTTCTTCAGACCACCACCGGCTAGCCAGAGGCTGAATCCGAAGGGGTTGTGGTCTCGACCGTCCGTACTCTGGACGAAGGGGGTTCGCCCAAATTCACCGGTGAAGATGACCAGTGTTTCCTCGAGCAGACCTCGTGCCTTCAAGTCCTTGACCAGGCCGGCCACGGGCTGATCGACCACGAAAGCGTTGGCAGTGTGCCCTTCGACGAGCTTGTAGTGCTGGTCCCAGGGATTGCTCATGGAACCTTCGCCATCGCCCCTGACCATCGTCAACTCCACGAAGCGTACCCCCCGTTCGACCAGCCGGCGGGCAACCAGACACTGCCTTGCATACGCAACCTTGGCAGGGACCTCCGAATCGAGTCCGTACAGCTTCTTGGTGGCCTCGGTCTCCCCACTCAAGTCCACTAGATCGGGAACCTCAGTCTGCATCCTGTAGGCGATTTCGTAGTTGCTGATGGCGGCCTCAACCTGCGCGTTGTGATCCGTGTGGGCAAGAAAACCTCTATCCAGGTCATTGACAAAGGCGAGCCGCTGAAGCTGGCGCCGATCGGACTCACGGGGACGGATGTTGCTGAGCGGCTCCTCTTTTTCGGGATAGATAAAAGAACCCTGATGGATCGCGGGAAGAAAGCCGCTACCGAAAAGATTGATGCCGCCTAGAGGAATGCCGCCGCTGCCCAGAACCACGAAACCGGGTAAATTCTGGTTCTCGCTCCCCAGACCGTAGGTAATCCACGAGCCCAGACCGGGAAACCCTGCGAACTGGGTCCCACAGTGGAAGTAGAAGTTGGCCTGCGCGTGCGCCATGAACTTGGCAGTCATCGAGCGAATAACGGTCAACTCGTCCGCAATGCCGCCGATGTAGGGGAACAGGTCGCTGATCGGGATTCCACTCTCCCCGTAGTTTTTGAACTTCCAGGGACTGGGGAAGATGTTGCCGTCCTCGTTGAACATCGTGCGCTCGGTCTTGAACGGCATCGGCTTGCCGGCCTCACGGTCCAGTCGAGGCTTGGGATCGAACGAGTCGACCTGAGAGAGCCCTCCCGAGAGGTAACAGAGAATGACGTTCTTGATCTTGGGCGCGAAGTGGGGACTCTTGGGGCCAAGTGGTCCATCCGCACTCGACTTCCCCAGACCCGCGTAGGTTGGGTCGGACATCAGGGCAGACAGGGCAAGCATTCCGAAACCGGTGGAGGTCCTGCGCAGCATTTCACGGCGGTTGAGGTAAGGCCTGAATCGGAAATGATGCGGATCGAACGGCATGGAAGGTTCGCCTCAACTTCGAAATGCTACAGATTTTCCCTGCGCTAATACCTTATTGAATATAAATGAATTGCTTCAGATTGAAAATCGCGTGAGCCAAATCTTGCCACAATCTGGCATCCGCCAGGATCTGGTACTCGGGAGTCTCGTATTCCTGGATCAGGCTGCTCAGGTAACCTGCTGTGCGTTCGCGTTCGCTTTTGCTAGGCCGACGACCCAACGCCTTGAAGAACATGTGTTCGATCCGAGACTCCACAGAGTTACTTTCGCCCGCCGCCAGATGCTTCCCCCATTCCGCCGACTGCCCGATTACGAACGGGCTATTGAGCAAGGTCAAAGACTGAGAAGGGACGTTGGTGATGTCCCTCTGTCCGCGGGTCGAGGCGGGCTTGGGTAGATCGAAGGCTTCCAGGAATGGGTTGTGGAAGTTGCGCCTTATTTCCTGATAGATGCTGCGTCGACCGGCACCGTCTAGCGGACCGACCGCCCCCCTGAGTCCCTTACTCTTGCTCTTTCCGATGATGTGATAAACGGGGATGGAAGGACCATACGGAGAAGCCTCCAACCTCCCGGAAATACGCAGCAGTGAGTCGCGGATCTCTTCGGCGTCCAGCCGCCTCAGGTTGGCATGCTGGTGCAGCTTGTTGGAAGGATCCAAGCGCTGCGCCTCGAGCGACGCCTGACTGCTCATTCGATAGGCTTTCGACGTGGCCAGAAGCCGCACCATCGCCTTGATGGAATAGCCGCTCTTGACAAAGCGATCCGCCAGATGATCAAGCAGTTCCGGATGGGTCGGCTTCTCACCGAGCTTCCCGAAATTATCCGTAGTCCGGACGAGGCCGTATCCAAAAAGGTAACGCCAGGTCCGATTGACGATCACACGGGCTGTCAAGGGATTGTCTGGGGAAGTGATTTCCTCGGCAAGCCGCAGCCGCACCGATCTCGGATCCAGGTAGGGCCTCCCCCCCAAGGCAGTCAGGTATCGTCTAGGCACCGGGTCTTTTGGGTCTTTGTGATTGCCCCGCCGAAGCAAAGGATGGTCGGGCGCGCTTTCCTCGATAACCCCTGGGGCACGACGGGGAACCGGGACCTCCGATTCCAAGGCACGATACTCGGCGAGGAGTGGATGAATCGACTGCAGTCGGACCCGCGAGCGCGCCAACAGGTCCGAACGAACGAAGTAGTCCAGGTACTCGGCCTGGTTCTCGCTGAGGGTACCATCACGCCAGGATTCGATCGCCTCTAGCAACTTGTCACTGATGAGCTGTGCAAGCTCTCCGGCTGAACCCGGGTTGCTGTCTTGCAGAAGGTGTAGAAGAGGGGTCGAGGTTTCGTGCGGCAGTTCCTTGAGGTTGTGGAAAACGATGTGGCTGGCACCCATGGCGGATCGAGCTGGGTCGGTCTCAGCCTCCGTCTTCGCGGATTTAGGGTTCGTGACATCGCCACGGGTGGCTAACTCGATGTAGCCGGTAAAGCCTTTCCAGTAGGCGGTGTCCCATCGAAACCAAGTCATCCGGTCTGTTTTAGGACTGTATCGCATATGGTAGATACCGCCTCGGGGAACCGCGTAGTTCTCGACGATGAGTTGAGCAGAGCTCAAGCCTCCGCCAAGGACGCGCAGACTGACATTGTCGGTATCGATCCGAAAGCGGGGCGATTGGATGACAGCGCTGTGCTTGGTTGAGAGCAGATGGGTATAGACGCCGGCGGGATAGATCCCTTCGAGCACTCGCTGGCCTTCGCTGGAGAGACTGAACTCACCTGGCTTGGAGGCGCCAGAGGAAGCTCCTACGCCGTGGCCGATCCAGTCTTCGTAGTCGGGTCCGGTGAGATCCCAGTCGGTCGAAAAGTTCGCGCTATTGAACGTTTCTCGTTCACGCGACGCCGACTGCGACTCCTCGATCAGTTTTCTCCAGCCCTTACGGAACCTGGATCCCCGTTTGTCTCCCAATTCGATCCATGCATGGAGGGGGCTGTCCGGCTCGCATCGAGCCTTCTGGAGGGCCGCGCTGAGAGCCTCGGTTGCGCTGAGTTCGACCGGCGACGAAGTCGATCCTGCCTCCTCAGTCTGAGCTCCCTTCTCAAGAACCTTCTCTGAATCGCTCTCGCCCGGTTTGTCAGGCGTATTCTCGGGGGCACAGGGAGCCTCATTCTCGCGGCCGCCGGCTGGCTTTGCTTCGGGGAACTGATCAGCCAGACTGCGTGCTTCCTGGAGCCAGGCTTCGGCGATCCCAGCGCGAATCTGTTGCTTGAGTTCCAACAGCTGCTCCCGGTTGGTGTTCAGTCGTTCCGGGATGTCGATCGCACGCTGAGTCGGGCGAGCCCCGTAGAAGGTACCGAAAAGGGCGTAGTAGTCGCGCTGACTGATGGCGTCGAACTTGTGATCGTGGCAGCGAGCACAAGTCACTGTGAGTCCCTGGAAGGCCTTCGATACGACGTCAATCTGGTTATCGGTCCATTTGATACGATCTTCCCAGGGATCTACCGGCTGGTAACCGTGCTCGACCAAACGGAAATGGGCCGTTGCCAGGAGTGACTCGTTGATTCCGAGAGCTTCGTCGATCCTCGGGTTGGCCAACAGATCACCCGCCAGGTGCTCGCGAATCAGCTGATCGTAGGGCACGTCCTGGTTGAAGGCTCGGATCAAGTAGTCCCGGTAGCGCCAGGCGAAGGGCGTGTCCGGGTCGCCCTCGCTGCCGTGAGACTCACTGTAGCGAACCAGGTCCATCCAATGGCGGGCCCAACGCTCTCCGAAATGAGGAGAATCCAGGAGGCTGCCCACCAACCTCTCATACGCCCCCGGTGAAGAGTCGGCGACGAAGGCCTGGATCTCTCCGGGAAGTGGGGGGAGTCCTCTCAAGTCGAAAGACAGTCGCCGAATGAGGGTGTTTCGATCAACCGGCGGCGCCGGTTCAAGGCCGTTCTCTTCGAGCCGAGCGAGAAGGAATGTGTCGATCGCGCCGCGAGGCCACTGCTGGTTGCGGACTGTTGGCGGAGAGGAGGAACGAACCGGCTGCCAGGCCCAGTGGCTGCGTTTTCGCTCGTCCAGGTCGAAATCGCTTGCTGAGGCCAGCTCGATGGCCCCATCCGGGGTCCAGGGCACGCCCATCTCAACCCATCTGGTGAGAGCGTCGATCCGGCCCTGGGTGAGAGCGCCACCGGGGGGCATCAACACAGGCTTGCCCTGAATGCGCTGAATCAAGAGACTCTCCTCCGGCTTCCCTGAAACAACGGCGGGCCCGGACTGTCCTCCCTCGAGAGCGGCCTGCCGACTGTCCAGCCGGAGCCCCGCAAAAGGAGAGGCCGCCTGAGAGCTATGGCAGGGATAGCAGTGATCGACGAGCAGCGGGCGAATTTCTTTCTCGAAGAACTCGAGCTGCCCAGGTGTCGGCGGACCCGCGACTGCCCCGGCGACAAAGCCGCCTAAAAGAATGGCGAGTGTCACGCAGGATGCCGGCAAACTGCTCATCGTGGGCTCTAGGGTGTAAGTCTCTTATTTCCTGATTGCGTCCCGTAGTGTATCGCTGAACCTGAAACGGGGGCAAGATCGCCATTCACAGATGGAAGCATGGAGCGCGAGCGAGGGGTTGGGGACTAAGCTAGAACTGCCAGACCGGTATGGCTGGACCAGCGGAGAGTACTTCTTCTATATACCCTCCGGTCTGGGGAGCCGGCTCGATGGCGTGGGAAAGCTCGGCCAGTTCCAGCACTCGGTAGGCAAGGACGTGGTGCCACTTCCCATCCGCCAGGTGAACCGTCATCCCCGAAGGGTGATCGGCGACCCAGATCGAACCGCCAGGAGGGCGACCGAAATCGACCCGGCAGTCCCGGACCAGGATCGGCTCCTCTATCCCCGTCCGCTGGTCGTTCAGAGGCCAGAGCATCAACGTCTTCCTGCTCCAGCCTCCACCACGCACCCGGCCCTTGGAGTCCCGATAGATGGCCATCTGTCTCCCCGCGTGGACGAAGACCTCATAGAGATTGGCCACCACATAAGGGGTTCCGTCAGCAGCCTGATTCAGGGTAATGGGTGCGCTGGAAACCAGGCCCCTTACGTGGATGATCTTCTTCCAACTCTCACCCCCATCACGGGACTGCCAAACCTGGATGTCGTTGTGGTCTGTCTCGGGCCCGCCTCGTGCGCAAAAGAGAAGAGATCCGTCTACATCCCGAATCAGGCTGGGCTCGAAAGACTGATTTGGACCCGTCACCGCCACGATGGACACGGGGCGCCACCAGCCCTCTTCCCTCCTCCAGCGCATCACCGCAGTTCCTGACATGGGACTTGCCCAGGGATGGCGTCCCATTGTCTCAAGATTCCACGGCTCCGCCCTCACACCGATCAGAAAGTCCTCACCGTCCGGGATCGCGTTCGTCAAGGCCCCATCCAGGACGGCCCACCCTTCGAACATCCCCGTCAAGGACATGCGCTCCGTCTTCTCGACCCTGAATTCCTGTCCGTCGTAACTGAATTGATGGACTTCCAGGTATTGATACCCCTCGGATCCTCTGAAGTAATTCACCCGGTAGGGCGGTGGTCCCTCAGGATCGCCAGAGGGCCAGGCAATCGCTTGGTTGATCCCAAATCCAGTACCAGTATGTGGCAGCAGGGACCCGTCGGGCGCTTTCGCTCCCAGAGGCTGGAATCCGCCCCGGACGGGATACTTCACCATGATCGCCGGCGCTCCTGGAGGCTCGGTGTTGGGATTGGGCTCCGCGTGGTTGCGGGTCACAGAAACGGCTCCCTGGGCCGAGATGGCCGACAGATCTTCGAAGACAACCACGTCTACTCCAACCTCGAAATCGGCGCCTTTGGCCTGGCCTTCCCGAATCCCCCAGAACAAGGCCGCCTTACCCCTCGCCACCTGGAAGGGCATCGACAACTGGTAGATCCAGGTTCTGCCCTTCGGCGCGCCGGGCAGAGTGCGAAGTGTAGGTCCACCCTGGGTCAACTGGAGTCGAGGTACAGCCGAGGCCGGGTCGGAATCCTGCGTCGGGGGATGAGTGCTACAGGAGAACACGATCGGAAGCAGCAGAAAAAAGAGCATCCACGATCTCCTGGCAAAGGGTTGCTGAAGCATAGGCTAGATCTCCTCAGGGGCGGCTGGACGGCTTGCCGCGGCCTCGAAGATAGTCGTAGAGAACCGATTCCTCACCCCGGCGGGCGACTTTTTCATCGAAAATCTGGACGACTCTATCGCGACGTGCCAGCAATCCAGCGAGCTGTGATTTCCTCAGAAAGGGACCGAGCTCTCGGTCGAGGCTCTCCCGATCCATCTGCCTTAGTCGGGCCAGGAGTTGCCGATCGCACCGTGAAAGCACTTCCGGCTGAGCGAGGGACTCGTCTCGAAGAAAGGCGCGCGTGTGGTCGATGAGCCACATCCTCCAACCGTCGGTGATCAAGAGATTCTCGGGGTTTCGATCGACGTTGTAGATCAGCTGGTCGAAGACCCGCTGGACGAAGACCTGCCAGTTCCAGTTTTCGGCGTCTGGAGGATCGAGCCCCCTCCTCAAGCGCTCGCCCTCACTGAAGGCAACACCGTCTATCCACCAGGTGAAGGATGCCTGCTTGCCCCTCCACCGGCGCTCGACAGAGACCGGCACCAGCCCCAGGTCCAGCATTTTGTCCAGTCGGTAGGCGGCAATGTTGTGCCGGTAGGAATCCCGAAAATTGAAGTGCACGCCCCGCGAACCCCGGTGGACCTTCTTGTAGATGTCGACCGTCTGGACATGAGCATCGTGGAAAAGCTCGCCGCTGCTGACGGTGACTCGTTTCGATCCCGTCACGCCCTGCTCCAGCGATCGGATGTTGCTGACGCTTCCAGTGAGTAGAAGTTGCTCCCGCGCCTTCCGCGAGGAGGGCGGACCCTCGCCTGGGCCCCACCCGAAGGCAGGAAGATTCGGGGCAGCTAAAAGAAGCCATGGAATCAACAACGTACGGCGCCGAAGCTTTGACAGAGCGTTTCTCCTGAGAGTACAGAGAATACCCGGTCTGCGATCTGTGGGTAAAGAGAAGAGGTCTGTGGGTAAGGAGAAGAGGGTTGAACCGTTTGAACCGGCCCCAAAAGGATGGTAGTTGTTGGGTCAAGGGTCAATGGCCAGGGAAAGATGAACGTTCCGAGTGAGTCACGGAATACCAGGAGACCATGATGAAAAGGATTTACTGCCTGATTCTCTACGGATGTCTGATGCTGTCTGCGGCAGCAACGGCCGCTCCCTCGGAAGCGGAGTCGACCAACACACGACAGGAACCGATCCCGATCGGCTCTGATCTGCAGCTGTTTGTGGATGACTTCCTGATCGACCAGATGTCGGATCTGCAGCTGCAATTGCACCGACCGCGTTCTGCGGGAAAGGCCTTATCTTTCAATCGACCCTGGGAGGGCAGCTCCAGCACTTACGTCAGCGTCTTCAAAGACGGCGACCGATTTCGGATGTACTACCGTGGGAGTAGCCGGGAAGCCCCGTCCCCTCTCGCTTCAGAGGAGAAGGCCGTCCCGGCTCACTCGGAGCTGATAGCCTACGCAGAGAGTGAGGATGGCATTCACTGGACACGGCCATCACTTGGGATTTTCGAGTTTCAAGGGTCGAAAGAGAACAACATCGTCTGGATGGACAAGGAGGAGAGCCACAAGCTTGCTCCCTGTATGCATGTTTTCAAGGATACCAATCCCGCCGCAGCCGCAAGCGAACGCTATAAGGCCTTGGGGAGCTGCCGTTACCCCCTAGTCGTGCTCGGGTCCTCCGATGGACTCCACTGGAGAGAGCTCCGGGGGCAAGAGTCTCTGATCTCCGATGGCCTCCACAGCAACGCCTTCGATGCCATCAGCTCCGCCTTCTGGGATCCGGTAAAGGGGCACTACGTGGTGTTTTTCCGCGATTCCGATCGCGGCCGAAGAGAGGGCTCTAAACACAAGGAGACGGCCTCATCCGTCGTCAACTACGGAAATCGTAGCTTCAAGTATTCCTCTTCTCCGGATTTCATCAACTGGAGCTATCCCCAGTGGGCCGATTTCGGATCCGCGCCTACCGAGCACCTTTACACCAACGGGGCCACTCCTTATTTTCGGGCGCCTCAGATCTACCTGGCCTTTCCCAAGCGGTTTCATCCGTGGAGGACCTATTTCGAAGACTGGACTCCGGGCGCCTCGGACGGCGTCTTCCTGTCCAGCCGTGACGGTGTCCATTGGGACCGCAGATTCATGGAAGCCTTCGTTCGGCCGGGACCCCATCCACGAAACTGGGGTCACCGCAGCAACATGGCTGCAGTCGGAGTTCTTCCGACGGGGGAGAACGAGGTTTCGGTGTACTACACCCGACACTACGCCTTTCCCAGCGACCACTTGGAGCGTTTCGTCCTCCGGATGGATGGATTCGTTTCGGTGAACGCTGGATACTCTGGCGGGGAATTCATCACCAAGCCGCTCCAGTTCGAAGGGAGCAGCATCGTTCTCAACTTCGAGACTTCGGCAGCCGGCAGCATCCGCCTGGAAATCCAGTATGAGAACGGTCATCCTGTTCCTGGATTCTCTCTCGAAGACTCCCCTCTGATCTGGGGCGACAAGATTGATTCACCGGTCACCTGGAAAAAGGCGAGAAGCCAGACAGATAACGAGCCCCTCAAGCGCTTGAAAGGCATGCCGGTGCGGCTGCGATTCGTGATGCGGGACGCCGATTTGTATTCGTTTCGGTTTAAATAGCGTCCGCGCTGGGAACCCCTTGCCTTCGCCTTTGCCTTTCCCTGGTTTTATCCCTTGGTCCCGATCGAGTGGCTTTCATCGAGGCACTCAAGGAACCCGTTCAGCGTTGACGAAATCGGAAGTCAGCGAAGCCCGTGAGACCTATTTCGCCTCCAGGAAATCCGTTTCCTTGAAGCTGACCCAGACGGGTGGATCGGGACGGCTGTGAGACGCGATTAGCCACACCTGACCCGGACGGGGCTCGAAGATATAGGGGTAGCAAGCGGCGCCAATTTGACCCGGGTAGATGAGGCGGGCCACGACGACCGGAGTGCTCCAGCTTGCCGCGTCATCTTCAGAGAAAGCTATCGACAACTCCTCTCGGTGGGCGCTGGCGGGGATTTCCGTGCGCGGAGGCCCGTCCCTCCGGTAGGTTGTCTTACCCTCGGGATAAAGCCGGTTCCACGCCAGGATCAGCCTGCCACTGGTCAGTCGCGTCAGGTATCCCGGGGAGCTGCTGGCATCTATCCGGCTGGGGCGCAGCTCCCTCCAGTAGTAGCCGTGATCGTCGGAGTAGGCCTCCCAAAAGACGTCCAGATTGGTCCTGATCAGCATCAGAATCCTACCGTCCGTCAACTCTGCCAGAGTGCCTTCGTAGCCGCCGTCGTGATCGCCATGGCCGCCCAGGTCGATCAGATTGCTCCGTTTCCAGGTTCGTCCCTGATCCTCAGAGACGTAGGTGTACTGGGCGTGGCGACTGGGGTCATACAGCAGCGTCTGAACTGGAACCACCAGGTGCCCACTGCTAGTCTCGATAATATCCTGCAGGAAGCCGCAGTAGCCGCTGAAGATTTTCTGCCTCGCCCCCCAGGTCCTGCCTTCGTCCAGACTGCGGATGGTCCAAACATCTGAGCGGGCATCCGGGGATGCCTCGCCGGTCTCCTGGTTCCAGCCCCAGCGTCGGTTGGGACGGTCTGTGTAGACCACGACCACTACACCTTCGCGGGTGCGTAAGAGACGGGTGCGTAAGAGAAGGGCCTCGTGATCAGCCGCGATGCCAGGCCCGGGTCCAGCATAGATGGCGATTGGTCCAGACCAGTCCTTTCCCTCGGTCCGGCTGAAGCGGGCACCTGAGGCATCGACGGTCATCAGACGGTCGTCCTCGAGTCGGGCGAAGCGATGACCGACGATGCTGAAAGGACCGCTGTGTTGCGTCAGATCCTCAGTCTGGGGATGGATCCAGCGGGATCCGGGGTCGCCCTCTGCCCCCACTTCTTCAAGAAGTGGGCCCAAACAGAGAATCGTCGACAGTCCCAAACAAACTGATGTGTGCTTCATACGATGGAAACCTGCAAACTACAACCAAATGAAGTTCAAGCCTGGTCCCGCCCCGGCTACGCCGGATCGTAGAGGAAAGAAACTTCCGTCTGATTTCAAGGGACATCACCTACACCGAAGGTGTTAATGCGGGTAGCCCAGGGTTGGCGGTGCGGAGCGAAGCGAGCTACCCTTATATGTGTTATTTGTTGAAAGGAATTCGGGTCAGAACGTCTGATCCGAGCCGACCACGAGATCGTGAAACCCTCGGTCCGTCGAGACCGGAGCCCAGCGAGATCCGTGGTCGGCCCATTTCATGTCAACCCGAACAGTCGCCTGGGCCTCCGTCAAAGAGAGAGCCCGAATATAAGGAAGGGTCTCCATGAAACAACTCAAAGGTAATCCTATCAACAAAACCTGGATGAGTCAGCCCGCAGCGGGCATTGATGTCAGCAAGGATCGGCTGGATCTGTGTCTGCTGCCACGGGAGGAACACTCGGAGCACTCCAACGCGGGGGAAGGAATCGCAGAGATCCTCCGCCGTCTGGAGGGGATCGCGGGATTGGTCTCGGTGGTGGTGGAAGCCTCGGGGGGTTATGAGAAGCGGGTCCTGAGAGAGCTCAATGAGGCGGGGATCCCCGTCTGTTGCGTGAATCCTCGACAAGCTCGAGACCTGGCGAAGGGTCTGGGAATCCTAGCCAAGAATGATCGTCTGGATGCCCACGTCCTGGGGCGTTGTGGGCAGCTGGGGATTCATCGTATCAGTAAGCAGGAAACCGCCTACTATCAGCAGTTACAAGCCTACAATCGCAGACGCAGGCAACTGATTGAGTGTCGTAAGATCGAGCGGACTCGTCGCCATCAGTATGAGGATCAGGAGCTGCGTCAAGGAGTGGAGCGAATCCTTGGCCTGCTGGATCAAGAACTGAAAGAGGTTGAGCAGAAGGTGGAGGAATTGCTGCGGCTCGATGCCGAGCTCCTTCGGCGCCAGGAGGTGGTGCAAAGCTGCCCGGGGATAGGGGAGCGAAGCAGTCAGATCGTGGTGTGTGAGCTGCCTGAGTTGGGCAGGGTCAATCGCAGAGAAGTCGCTTCCCTGGTGGGATTGGCCCCTTGGGATCAGGACAGCGGCGAGGGACTCCAGCCTCGTGCCATCTGGGGAGGACGGCGTCAACTCCGTAATCAGCTCTACATGTGCACGCTCTCAGCGATCCGACACAATCCGCAGATTCGCACCTTTTACAATCGCCTTGTCGCCACCGGAAAAGAGCCTAAAGTGGCCCTGATAGCGTCCATGAGAAAGCTCCTCGTCACGCTCAACACGATGGTCAAAAACGATGATCTTTGGAGAGCACCGTTAGCCGCAGAATCTTAATAATGCTTGACAAAACCAACACAGTCGCTGGGCTACTCGCACTAACGCCTTTGGCGTAAGGACATATCCCCAATAACTTGTAACTGCATTCCAGTTTCACCCTAGCGTCAGCTTAGACAATCACCTGAGATACGCCTGATCCAATGCCAAGTAGATGAGTTACGTCTCTTCTTCCTCCAAGTCTGCCAATCAAGTTTCAGGCTAGTGAAGCCCCCAGCGGCGCTGGCCCCATTCGAGAAAGAAACTTCCCGAGCTATGGAAGCCTGAAGCGCGAGCGAGGGGTTGGGGACCTGACTAAGATCTTGCCGATTCCCAACCCCTCGCTTGCGCTTCAGGCTTCCATGACCAAAAGATCACTGGATCAATGCGTTACACGCTTGTTCCTCGGGAAAAGCCAATCAAGTTTCAGCTTAGTACCACTTCGCTTTGTGAACAAGGTTGCGAAGCGGACTTCCAGCGGCGAAGCGGCCGATATTGTCGAGCAGGACTTCCAGGTGTCGCGAAGCAACGCGCGGCGAGGCACCGGCGACGTGGGGCGTGATGATAACGTTCTCCATCTTCCAGAGGGGGTGGTCGCTGGGCAGGGGTTCGGTCTCGAAAACGTCGAGCGCGGCACCGGCGACTTCGCGATTCACGAGCGCCTCGGTCAGGTCGGCCAGATCGACGATGGCTCCGCGGCCGATATTGATCAGGTAGGCACTGGACTTCATCTGTTGAAACTGCTGACGCCGAAACATCTTGTAGGTCTCAGGCGTGTGCGGCGCGGCGATGGCAACGAAGTCACTCTCCTGTAGCAGCTCTGGCAACACATCTAGTTTCCGTAGGGATTCGACGCCATCCGGCGGGATTTCCCGCACCGGGTCTACGCCTATCACCCGCATGCCGCAGGCCATGGCGCGGCGAGCGATCTCCGACCCGATACCACCCAATCCCACGATGCCGAGAGTGGCATCACCCAGATGAATGTGGGCGAGGTCGATAGGCGAACTTCGTCCCGGACCCAGGAAGAACTGCGAGCGAGCGGCTTCCCCTCCGGCTGCCTCCCAACGGGACTCCATTTGATTCCGGATATAGAAATGCAACTTGCGGGCGAAGCAAATGATATAGCCCAACACCTGGTCACCGATCATGTCGGAATACAAACCGCGCATGTTGGTGAGCTGGCAGGAGTGTTCGACCAACTCGGAAAACATATAGTGTTCCAAACTCGCGGTGGGGGCCTGTACCCAACGCAAGGATTGGGCGGACGCCAAGAGCGAGGGCGTGATCTTACCGAAGAAGCCTTCGGCATCGACAATCTCCCGGGCTGCCTCGGCTTCGCTTTGGGCATTGACCACGCTCAGATTACCGTCGCGGCGCGCCACATCGAGAATCTTCTCCAATCGAGCTGCATCTACCGGCGGATGAATGACTAGTTTCATAGCTGTGATGTTGAATCCTTACTGCAATAGCTCGTCGATAGTGCCTCGTGACACGGAATGGTAGCCCGGTCTGGCCTTCTTGTAGATCCGCCTGGCCATCTCGAGACCTTCCGGAGTTCGTGCCAGGCGGCTGTAAAGTGGAGTCAGAAACTTTCGCCTTCCCTGAACGGTGAGAAAGCGTTCCACGGCTGGATAGGAGGGTTCGTAACTGGCCTCAACCACGTGCTGCAGCCAGGAGGCCAGGATCTCCGAATTCCCCGACTGGGAGAATTCGAAGGTGGAGTCCAGCTGATCCATCTGCGCCCGGCTCATCGATCCGGGGAGACCCTCCAAGAAGTAGCGCCAATGCGGAGTGGCCCAATCCGAGGTCTCCAGCTCACCCGGCGAGACACCCGTTAAGAAAGCCTCGGTCTGAGCTTTGACCTGCTCGAGACTAGACGAAGTCACTTCGGGGAAGTTCTCGGGAAGCCCAGGGCCATAAATCCACTTTTCGATCCCAAGCTTCTTCTTGAGTGACTCATCTCCCTGAATCAGCTCCTTCTCGAAGTAGGAGAGGAACCCTTCGGTAGTCATGCTCTGGAAGGCGAAACGATCGAAGTAGGTATGCAGAAAGGCATCCCACCTTTCCTGACCCAGGTTCTCTTCCAGCATGCGCAGCAGGAAATGTCCTTTTTCGTAAGGGATCTGGGTCACACCGTCATCGGGATCACGGTCGTCCAGGTTGAGGTACAAATGCGTATCCTTGTGGTCGCTTCCGAGGCGGGAAACCGCGGATTTGAGCCCGTTCCTGGACAGCACGGCCAACATCTTTTCGTATTCGGGACCGTAGACCGCCTTCATGATCCTGTGCTCGAAATAGGTAGTGAAGCCCTCGTTGAGCCAGAAGTCATTCCAGGTGGCATTCGTCACCAGATTCCCTGACCAGGAATGTGCGAGCTCGTGGGCGATCAGAGAAACCAAGGATCTATCCCCGGCCAGGATGGTAGGCGTCGCGAAGGTTAGACGGGGGTTTTCCATCCCCCCAAAAGGAAAGCTCGGAGGCAGGACCAGCACGTCATATCTTTCCCAGCGATAGGGACCGTAGAGCTCTTCTGCTGCCTCGATCATCCTCTCCGTGTCAGCAAACTCCCAGGCTGCCTGCTCGACCACCGAAGGCTCGGCATAGACACCGCTGCGCTCACCCGTCGATCGGAATACGATGTCACCCACCGCCAGGGCCAGCAGGTAGGACGGGATGGGCAGCGGCATACTGAATTCATAAATCCCGTCCGCTGCCTGCTCGGTGGCGTTCCGCGCGCTCATAACCGCCATCAGTCCAGGGGGTACCTTGACCCTTGCTCCGTACGTCATACGGACGCCGGGACTGTCCTGACAGGGGATCCAGGTTCGGGCCAGGATTGCCTGGGACTGGGTAAACAGAAAAGGGGCCTTACCCCCCGAAGTCTGCTCGGGCTCCAGCCACTGCACCGCGGCAGCTTCAGGGCGGGTAGCGTAGTGGACCTGAACCTCCGTCGTGTCCGGCTCCAGCTCTATGATCAGGGGGCGACCCAGAAAAGGGACGCTCTCGCCCAACGAAAAAGAAGCTTCCTGATCCTGTTCTCCTGATGTCACGCGATCGATATCCAGGTCACGGGTATCCAGGAACAATCGCGAGGCTCCGGTCCTGTTCTCCAGTCGGAGCGTCGCCTTGCCTCTAATCCGTCGCTGCGATGGATCAACTTCGATGTCCAGGTCGAGATGAGACACCGCAACTTCGTCCGGACGGGAGAAAGAGTGGGGATCTCTGCCCCTGTGACCCTCCTTCTCTGGAGGACCTGGGGAAGAACAGCCGGAAAGAATCATAGATACCACCAACAAACCCAGAAGTGACAGAGCCAGCGTCTTGTTCATGAAAGGAGATCTTGATACCACGGCCACCGGAAAGCGTCAAATCGGCCGCGCTGGGCAGGTGCGCGACACGAAAGTGATAAGCTGGGTGCTCAGGAGTTCCTCTTGAGCTGACAAACCGTTAAATTCCAGCCTGGCTGAGACTTCCAGGCAATTGAGGTCGGCACAGTAGAACACCTGGCATGCCAGCTTACGGCTAGCGGGATTAGGGTGACTGGCGTAAGGGAACCAGGAGCGCGTTTGGGCACTAGGGATAAACCAGACAGGCTCGTTAGGTCCCCCGGGGGTCAGGGGGCTTCCGGTACCAAGGTGAACGAGGATAACGTGATTCATGACGGCTCTGTTGCTGTCAATACCCACCGCGTAGTCTCTAAGACGCCGATGGAGGTCGGACCATTCCCTCGAAGCAGGCAAGGTCCAGGGGGCAGCGGAAACCATTTGTGTATACAGAGTGGCGGTTGAGGAAAATTCATCCAGATGCGGCGAACTCCTGACGGAATAACCATAGCTACTCAAGTGATCCGCTCTGAGGGTGTCCGCTACGATTACAACAACGTTCGTTTTTTGCCCTTCCTGTCCGCATACGTCGACCAGATATAACAGGTACCTAAATTGAGCGATTCTACTCATTTTAGCAAGATGGAGGTCGCCCAGATGCGAGTTCCGACGGGAGGGAGTACTGGGTGAGCTCAGAAGGGTGGAGGGTGGCGATTTTCCCTCCCGAAAAGAGGAGAAACCCTGAGCCGAGGCGATATTGGACACACGGGGGCCGCGAGGCTGCAAGGAGGCTTTGGTTTTTTGCGATTTAGACCCAGGCGAAAGGCGGCGGGTGGGCGCTCTTTTGCCAGAGCCGGTCGATTTGAAGCTGCTTCCAGGTGGCGGCTGTGACTTTCAGGAGGATCTGGCCGGCATGGCGCACGATTTTCCCCGCCACGTCGACGATCCGCCGGCGTAAGGTCGTGGGGTAGCAGTTGAGCGGTACCACGGGCTGGCACACATCTTCCTTGAAACACTCGTAAAGGAAAAAGGCTACGAGCAACGTGTAGTAATAGGCCGCGTTGGCAGCAAAACGCTTAAACGGAAGAGTTTGTGAGGCAAAGTCCTTCAGGGCTCGATGCACCAACTCGTCGGCTCCGCGGCCATGATAGCCTTCCAGGATGGCCTCGGCTTGAAGCCAACGCTCAAGCCCCGCTTGCCCTAGCTGCTCGTCCACGGCGGAGCCGCAACCGAGATTGGTGTACAGGATCTGATCGGGACGGGCAAACTCCAAAAGGCGCTGCCGGTCCTCATAAGCCGGCCGGCAGAACAGGGCCCGGCGGCACTTCTTCCAGCTACCCCGCCGGTCTCCCAGTTCCACATAGCTCCACTCCTGATCGCCGTTGCGAGAGACTCCCCAGGCCGTTTCCTCCAGCTTCAAGATGTACTGTTGCACATCGCCATAGAGCTTGCCGGCGACGATGTAGCCGACCTGGAGTTCTTCCAAGACCTTCAGCAGCTTTTGATCGAAAAAGCCGGCGTCCAGACGCACGATCATCGGCACGTCGGAGCGGTACTTTCGGCGAATCTTCTGGACCAGATGACTCAGGGTCTTCTGGGCCGTGTCGGCGTGGTTGGAATGCTTGTCTCCTCCCCGAAAGACGGCATCGATGAGCAAGCGGCCCCAGGTGACCTGAAGCGGCTGAAACCCTTTGACCCGCTTGTAGGTCGGCGCCACGCCGTGGCGCTGGGGGGCCTCGTCGTTGTCCATCACCATGGTGTCCATCCCCAGCAGGATCAGGGCCGGCTGTTGCAACCGCAGCCGCCACAGAAACAGTTGCTGCAGGAGTCGGCGAAAGAGCCAGATGCGCCACATGGAAAAGCCGCCGAAAAAACGCTTGACGGCGTGAGAGGAGAGCAAGGCCTCTGGCTTCGTCTCGATCGCTCCCCCATAGCCCGGATCCTCCTTCAAGGCGTCGAAGGACACCAGATGGCGGCTCGATCCGTCCAGCAAGAAGCACAGCAACTGTTTGAAGATCTCCGTCACCGGCTGTCCCTTGCGGCTTTTGCGCAAGGAGCCAAACAGCCGATCCAGGTGGGGGTACAGACCCCGGCTCCGCACATAGCGGACAAACAGGCTCAGGCCGGCGCGTCCGGTTAAGGTCTCCGACGTGGGTTGCACGTCATCTATAATCCAGGAAACAGACCCCTCAGAATGACAGGGAAGGATGCTATCGTGGCTCATAGTTGTTTCACCTTTTGGGTTAGGAGCTTTTCGGTAGCGCATCTACCGCTAACTCCTAACCCGTCAGCATCTTAGCTCAAAGGTGTGACATCCCTTGGCCCACCAATCGCTCAATTTAGGAGGTATAAAGGGATAAGAAGGATAGGAGCTATTCGTTTCATCATGGCCTCAAGAACGTTGCATCATCATTTAGGAGACATAGGAGACATTTTCTTTGACATCAATCCGATCCCAATGGGGCGATGCAGACTCTGAAGGGAAGACGAAGCCTCTTTGTAGCGCTCCCATGGCGAGCCCCACTCCAGGCGCTGGAAGGCTCGGATGCGCGCCTGCTAAAGATCCGTATTTCTTAGTATCTAGCCGTAGGCTATGACACGCCAGTCGTTCCCCTGTCCCGATCACAACTTCCTGGGAATCCTCAGCTAGACTGGAGTCTAACGGTCTGTTCGCTCAGGAGGAACTCTTGAGTACCCAGCTTATTACTTTCGTGTCCTGCACCCGCGTGGGACAGTTCGGGTGGAAACGCTAGTAGGAAACGCCGTAGCGGTGGTCCCAGACCGCCGTCGAGCCAATGGCTCGAAAGCAGAATACTTCGGCATGGGGACCGAGGCTACGGGCGTCCCTCTGAAAGAATTCGCTTCGCGCCGTGGCAGGGGAATTAAGTAAAATGGGATCAGCGACCGAAAAGAGAGTTGTGGAGTAAAGAACATGGCAACCTCAGCTACAATACCTAGTGTGTATGGACGAACAGGATCTGGCCACTACAGGCTCGAGGAGATCGAGCAGCGTCTTCGATCTGGTGGTCGGATCGATGGGGTGACAAAGCACGATCTACCGACGCCTTGTCTGCTGGTAGATCTGGACCTGATGGAAGGCAACATCGAGAAGATGGCTGCTCATGCCAAGGCCCATTCCATCGGTCTTCGTCCCCACGCCAAGACTCACAAATGTCCCCAGATCGCTCGCAGACAGATCGAAGCGGGGGCGCTGGGAATCTGTACCGCCACCATCAGCGAAGCCGAAGTCATGGCACGGGCCGGTATCAGCGGCTTGCTGATCACCTCTGAGCTGGTCGGACCCAACAAGGTCCAACGACTGCTGCGTCTCACCCGAGATCATCCGGATACGATGACGGTGGTGGATCATCACCGACAGGCCGAGCAACTGAGTGAGGCCGCAGCTGCCGCCGAGGTGCAGTTGAATATCATGATCGACATCGACCCGATCGGGCGCCGGACCGGAATTCAAGCCGGTGTGCCCTCGGTACAATTGGCAAAGACAGTAGATGCGCTCCCAAATCTCAACCTTAAGGGCGTTCACAGTTATTCGGGAGTGAGCTCACACGTGAAGGGATTCGCCGCCCGCAAGGACCACTCCGAGCAGTACATGGCGGCGCCTGTTGAGAGTTTCAACCAGATGAAAAAAACGGGCTTGCCGGTGGAGATCTTGTCGGGGTGCAGCACCGGAACCTACAACATCGATCCCCACATTCCGGGCATTACGGAGATGCAAGTCGGGTCCTACGTTTTGATGGATGTCGACTATCTCGGCATCGGTGGCCAGAGTGGCGACGTCTACGACGACTTCAGCGCCGCCCTCACCGTCCTGACAACCGTGGTCAGCAAGGTGCACCAGGATCAGGCCACTGTTGATGCAGGGCTGAAAGCTGTTGCCACCGACCGGAAATTCGGACCGGACCTCAAGGAAATCAACGGAGTAGACTACCGCTTCGGCGGAGATGAGCACGGCATCCTAACGCTGCGAGAACCTAGTCAAGAGATCGAGTTGGGCGACAGATTGGAGCTGATCGTCCCCCACTGCGACCCCAACGTGAACCTTTACGATCGAATGTACTGCACTCGGGGTGAAGACGTCGTCGAGGTGTGGAGCGTGGCCGCCCGCGGACACAGTTAGAAGACACAAAACCCTGCCCCTCTGTGATTCAGCCTTTTCCCTTGCTCTAGAGAAGACAACCAATGAAGGCTGAACTGCTGAATATCGAACAGGCGAATTTCGAAGGCTAAGGAAGACGGTTCGGCGTTCGCATGTTCAGTGTCCTGCGGTTCCTCACTTGGCCTTTCTTCCCTGCTCTGTAGAAGGCAATGGATCAGCCCCGGAGGAGGATCATTCGAGCGGGCGGCCGAGCGGCAGGCGGCCGAGCACGCCTGTGAGGGTATAGTCAGTACACTGCTGGTTGCTCTGAGACCCTGCCTCACTAACCTGAAACTTGAATAGCGAGCAGTACCGGAAACAGCCGCAGTCAACAGAGCCGCGAGCGACTTGACGTCTCTGCAAGGTGGACCCCATTTCCGAGGAGCGACCGGTCAGCTGCACCATTCCCCGTTTATTGAGCCAGAGGTTTTCCTTCTGGGATGATCCGCTGCGCGCGTGGGGGTCACTGTCAACTGGAACATCATTGGGCTTTCGCTTGAAAATTGTGCGGGCTGGAAACCGCGTGGGTGGTCCGCTTTCTCCTCGGAACTTGACTCCATTTTAAAGACCCTGACAGTCGCGCGCGGCTCTGTTGATCTCGCTGGCAAAATACTGATCGAGGTGAAGACAGACAAAGTTTCTTTCCTGTACGATCCGGCGCAGCCGGGGGCGGGGCTAACCTGAAACTTCATTTGTAGGTTTGGATGGAAAAAGGACGTAACCCATTAATTTAGAGTTGGATAGGGAATCCTCCAGGCAATTTTCCAAAAACCGTGGCGGTGGCCTCCTGGCCCTCGGGATAGGGGAGGCCCTCACAGGCCTTCCCCTCCCACACCACCAGGCATACGGGTCCGTACCATGGCGGTTCGCTAGGGTTGAATGTACCGATGAGCCTCTAGCCGAGGGAGACCGAGCCGATCGAAGTACTCATTCGTGAGCGCCATCTGGACCCCAGCCGTGTGACTGAGGAGCCACGGACCTTTGCTGCTCCAAGCGGTCGCCTGAGCCAAGTCCGGGCGCACACCGAGGCGAATCAATTCCGCCCGACGCCGACGGGGCCCCTTCCACTGCTTCCCTTGGACGCAGCGAAGACGCCGACGAATCCAGCGGTCCAGCTCGCACAGAACCCAGGAGGCCTCGCAATACCCATAGTAGCCCTTCCAGCCCCGAAGGTAGCGGGACAACTGCTGCACGCGTTCCTCCAAGCTAATTCCCCCGCTACGCCGGGTCAACCGACGCACTCGGATCCGGAATCGCTGGATCGACTCCGGCGCGATCTTGCGCCGGTTGGGCAATCGACCTCCCGTGAACGTGAAACCCAAGAACTTCCGCTTCTGGGGCACATCGACCGCGCTCTTCTCCCGATTCACCCGCAGTTTCAGACGCCGGCTCACGAATCGGCTCACGCTTGCCATCACCCGCTCCCCCGCCCGCTGAGTCCGCACATAGATGTTGCAGTCGGCGGCGTAGCGGACAAAACGGTGACCGCGGTGCTCCAGTTCCTGATCCAGTTCATCCAACACCACGTTCGAGAGAAAGGGCGACAGCGGGCTGCCTTGCGGCGTCCCTTCCTTCGGCACACTCACCAGTCCGTTCTGCAAGATCCCCGCGTTTAAGTACGCCCGGATCAGCTTCCACACCCGCTTGTCCCCAATCTCTTGCGCCAGCCGGCTCATCAGCCGATCGTGGTTGACTCGATCGAAAAACTTTTCCAGATCGAGGTCCACCACATAGCCGTAGCCAGACTGGACGTATTCTTGGGCACGGGCCCGTGCCTGGTGAGCGCTACGCCCCGGTCGAAAGCCATAGCTCGACTCCGAGAACCTGCGATCCCACTTGCGTTGCAACACTTGCAGCATCGCTTGTTCGATCAATCGATCGATCACGCACGGTATCCCGAGGTTGCGCTTGCCTTTGCTTCCCGGTTTCGGAATCTCCACCCCTTTAATCGGCCGCGGTTGATACTTCCCCGTCAGCAGCTGTTCCTTGATCGACAGCCAGTTCGCCTGCAGGTGGCCTGGCAGCTGCTCGACGGTCATCCCGTCCACTCCCGGACTGCCTCCGTTGGCTCGGACTCGTTTCAACGCCGCTTTCAGATTACTTCTCTGGCATATCTCCTCCATCAGCTGCTCACCAAACATCGGACTTTCGGTTCGCCGTCTCGCTACGAGTGAATCAGCCGTCTCCCCAGGTCCCCGAGGCTGCACCTCGGCTTCCCGGTTTGAGGTCCGCTCCGGACTTCGCTGCCTTTCCCCATCACCCCTAAGATTCGACACCTACTGACCTCTCCCTACCGTTCGGGCCTTCAGTGGATCCCCCACCTACTATGCCCTCTGCGGACTCCTGGGCGGCGCTATGGAACCTTTCGATCCCACCGGTCCTTCAAGGGACAACCGCCCAGGCCTCCCGGGGTAAGCGCACTGGCTTTCTGTACACAACCGCTGGATTTACGCTTCCGGACCTTGATGGATATGGACTTCGTCATCAGGCGCTGACTCGTCCGACCTTGGCGCCTTCCTATCCAGTTCCTGTTCGTCGGCTCGTACGTTTGTTCCACACTTCCTTCAGACCCCACCTCACGATGACGCCCTTGTGCTTCCCTAACCTTCACCTCCATCTGGTTGGCGGGGGGACTTTCACCCTCCTAGTCAGTGCGCGTGCCCGGCACGCGCCGTCCGTCGAGCCAACGGCTCGAAGGAAAGAACACTGCGGCACGGAGGCCACCGCCACGTCCCTCGACCAAAGTTTCTTTCTCGAATGGGGCCAGCAGCGCTGGGGGACCCACTAATCTGAAACCGCTATTGGAATCTCCCACGTCCAAAGTGCCAATTAATGCGAAAACTGAGGAAGCCTGAAGCGCGAGCGAGGGGTTGGAGCTCTGGGAGATCTTGCTGCTATCTGCTCTCTCGCCGAGACCTGGGCCCTCTCCGGTCAAATGCCCTTGTCCTGACGCATCTCACAGATCCCCAACCCCTCGCTTGCGCTTCAGGCTTCCATGGCTCGAGTAGTTTCTTTTCCTGTACGATCCGGCGCAGCCGGGGGCGGGGCTAGCCTGAAACTTCGTTTGCGAGCGTAGCTTTGGCCTCCAGGCCGAAGTCTTATCCTTCCGGGCCTTTGGCTCGGACGGCGGCCTGGAGCCCACCGCTACGCAGGACCCAAAGTTTCCTGGTGAATGGTCCGGCTCGGGTTCGCGCCAGGATAGCTCCACATTCTGGCCCTGAATAGTGGAGACATTTCAGGTATCGTGGAGAATGTCCTTGGCGGACAGCCGTCTCTTGCATCAAGCCACTTCAACAAAGTCCCGGGTCATCCAGGAGAGAGGATTGAGGCCGATGAAATCATTGAAACTGTTTGCTCTGACGCTGTGCACCTTTGGGTTGGTGATCGATACTCAAGCGGGTTTGATTCATATCGGATCCGAGAAGCAGTTCTTCATCGACGACTATCTGATCGAAAGCCTGACGGGCACGCGCCAGGTTCTGAATCCGGCCAAGAAGGTCTACCACAACCCCATCATCCGTCCCGAGCGTGCCTGGGAAGGGAACGACGTCCGGGTCTCCAAGGTGATCTACGAAGAGAACGAGGGGATCTTTCGGATGTGGTACGGTGCCGGGACCTATAAAGCCCGGCAGGGTGAGACGGAGATCATCGTCGATTCGGAGGGTGCGCCCGGGGTCTGCATCGCCATCTCCAGGGATGGTCTCAACTGGGAGAAGCCGATCCTGGGGAAGGTGGAGTTCCAGGGATCCCGGGAGAACAACATGATCCCTCGGGAGCAGTTCCGGCCCTACTTCTTCAAGGACCGCCACGAGACGGATCCGGCCAAGAGATATAAGGGCTTCGAGCGAAAGGGCAGCACCCAGACGCCTGGGATGCTTTTCGATCTGTACTTTTCCCCCGACGGCTTCGCTTGGACTGCCTACGAGAACAATCCCGTCATCGATACCTCTCCGCGGGTGGGGCGCTGGGGTCCCACTGGCTTCATGGGGTGGGACTCGATTCGAAAAACCTACGCGGTCCACATGGAAAACTGCCGCCACCAGCGCTGCCCTCTGGGCAAGCGACTGATCGGACGGGCGGAGAGTCCGGACATGATCCAGTGGAGCCAGCCCGAGACGATCATCCTCCCAGACGAGAAGGACTATCCGGACCTCGAGTTCTACTACATGCCGGTGATCGTGTACGAAGGCATGTACGTGGGAATGCTCTGGAACTTCCGCACCACCAATACCACCATCTTGCCGCAGGCCGTCTTCAGCAGGGACGGGGTCCACTACAACCGTGATTACCGGGAAACTTTCATCCCTCCTGGACCCAACGGGAGCTTCGACTCTGCGGTCGTCTATTCCCAAACCCTGGTGGTTCACCAGGGACGGCTCTTGAACTACTACACTGGAGCAAACTGGCGTTCACCCCAGAGCCTGATGACTTTGGGGGACAAGGCTTTGGCCTCGGTGGGTCTGGCCATAACGGAGCCAGACGGATTCGTTTCCCTGGATGGCGTGCAAGGGGACAAGCGGCAACGCATCGCCTTCAGCGAGATGGTGACACGATCCTTTACTTTCAGCGGAGACCGGCTCTACCTGAACCTTCGCTCTGCCCTGCAGCAGTGGGGAGCAGGTCCCTGCGAGGTCCGGGCGGAGATCATCGGAGCCGACCATCATCCCATTGCCGGCTATGGTTTCGACGAGGCTGATGCCATAACTACCACGGGGACAGCCCACCTGGCCTCCTGGAACGGCAAGTCGGACCTCAGCGAACTGAAGAACAAGCCCATCAAGCTGCGCCTCTACTTCAAGAACGCCAAGCTCTATTCGTTCCAGTTCAAGTAAGGACGTAGCTTTGGCCTCCAGGCCGAAGTCTCTTTACTCTTTCGAGCCTCTGGCTCGACGGACGGCGGCCTGGAGACCGCCGCCACACTAAGCCTCAAATCTCGCTCGTAAGGCGCTTTCCCAGGGCGTGGATTGAGGCGACAGCCGCATCTACATCAGCCCGGCTGATGCCCAGATGGGGCACTACACGGATCGAGGCAGGTGAAGGCACACTTACACGAACGCCCTCTTCCTGGAGCAGGCGATCGGCAAAATCGTAGGCGCTTAGCCCAGCATATCTCACGTCGAAGCGAACGATGTTGGTTTCAACGACACCTGGATCGATTCCGATTCCGGGAGCTCCGGCGATACCCTGAGCCAGCCGCTTGGCGTTCTCATGATCCTCCTGCAGGCGCTCGATCTGGTGTCTCAATCCATAGATGCCGGCCGCGGCAATGATTCCAGCCTGGCGCATGGCCCCACCCAGGCGCTGTTTCCACTGCCAGGCTTTGGTGATGAATTCCTTGGTCCCGGCCAGGACGGCGCCTACCGGGGCACCCACGCCTTTGCTCAGATCAATCCAGACTGAATCAAGAGTCCTCGCATAGTCGGCCACGCCGATACCCGTGGCCACCGAAGCGTTGAACAGCCGTGCTCCATCCATGTGGGTGCTCAGCCCGCGGTCCTTCGCAGTCGCACATACCTCCCGGATCCTTTCCAGGGGCCAGACAAGGCCTCCAGGCAGGTTGACGGTTTGTTCGATCGAGAGCAAACGAGCCGGAGGGCGGTAACGGCTCGGGGGTAAGAGCACTCCCTCCAGTTGCTGGGAGTTGAACATCCCTCGCTCTCCATCCAGTGGAAAGAAGACCACTCCTCCTACGACGCTGGCGGCTCCGCCTTCTGCTATGAATGGGTGGGCAGTTCGGTCCAACAGCACCACCTCGCCGGGCCTGCAGTGCACGACGAAGGAGATCACGTTGCACATCGTGCCCGAGGGCAGGAAGAGAGCGGCCTCCTTTCCCAGCATTTCTGCCACCATATCCTGGAGCGCATTTACTGAGGGATCCTCGCCTCTTTGTTCGTCGCCTACCTCGGCCAAGAGGGCGAACTCACGCATTTCCTGGGTAGGCTTGGTCAAGGTGTCGCTGTAGAGATCGATTCGAATTTCCGGCATGTTTCCTATCTCCGGGAAAAGAGCGAAAAACGCATGGACAGTGGCGTGAACCGGCACCGGAATATAGCATTGAGCCCGACTCAGGGCAACAGTAACCTCTCGGATCAGGACTGCCGACAACCAAGGGGCACCGGTTGCACACGATTGGGATTCTGTTAAGATGGGCGGGCCTTTGAGCCAGAGCGGAACTACGTATGAAGACCTCCCAGGTACAGAATCGTTGGAAGCTCTGTACAGGTTACCTTACCGGTCAGTCTGATCTACAGGCTTATCCCATCACACTCATCATCGAGAACACCGGTAAATGTAACCTCAAATGCCCCATGTGTCCTCGCGAGCTGGGGTACTATCCGTCGCAGGATTTCGACTTTCAGCTGTTCAAGGACATCATCGACGAGGTGAGCCAGAAGACCGAGTTGGTCTTCCCCTGGGGTGGGGGTGAGCCGATGATGAATCCCGACCTGTGCCGAATGGTCCGGTACTGCAGCGACGCGGACATCTACACCGTAGTGTCAACCAACGCGACCCTGCTCGACGAAAGGCGGGGACGCGAGCTCCTGGAATCGGGACTCGACAACTTGATCATCGCCTTCGACGGAACGACACCCGAAGTCTACGAAAAGTATCGCAAAGGGGCCAAGTTCGAGAAGGTTCGCAGCAACATTCTCCGCTTCCTGGAGCTCAAGAAGCGGATGCAGTCGGACTTGTTCGTGGTTTTGCAGATGGTGCGATTGCCCGAAAACAACCACCAGGTGCGAGACTTCCAGAAGGTCTGGGCAATCGAAGGTGTGGACGAAGTTAGGATCAAGGAAGATGAGATCGTCATCCCCGAGGTCGCGCTGGAAGAACGCATCCATCACGAGCGGCGCCGACATCCCTGTTACCAGCTTTGGCAGGGACCACCTACCATCAACTACGATGGCGATTTCTTCCCCTGTTGTCATACCTGGCAGTCCGAACCCCTCGGAAACGTGAAGGATCAGTCGATCTTCGACCTTTGGAACTCGGACCGGATGCAGAAGATGCGACAGGCCCACTTGAGTGGGGATCTGAGTGACTATCCGGAGTGTCAGGATTGCCATGCCCCAAATCCACGGCTGCCAATCATTCTCGGAAGCTTCGTGGTAGATATGTTCAAGATCCGGCAGTGGATACCGAAGATGGAAAAGATGGCCATGTTCTACAAGATCCCGATTTTCCGCGACCGATAGCCGAGCAAGCAGTTGGCCTGCGCCTTGGACGGTTCAGGCTCGAGGCAGCACTGAAATGAATATCCTGCTCATTCGAGGAAAACCCACTTTCATGGACATGGTCGTGGGCATTCCCATCGGCCTGGTCTACATCGCTCCCATTGCCGAAAAGAAGGGCCACTACGTTGAGGTGATCGACCTCGCCCTGGAGCAGGATCCGGAACCGATCCTGGAGCAGAAGCTGAAGGAGCGGAACTGGGATCTAGCCGGTCTCAGCTGTATGACGGCGGAGTTCGAAGGGGCTGAGGCTGCCGCACGGCAAGTCAAAGCCTTCGATCCCGACATCAAGATCATTTTCGGGGGACAGCATCCCAGCATCGTGCCGGACGAGGTAATCGCCACCGACTTCTGCGACTTCGTCTGCGTGGGAGAAGGAGAAGAGACCTTCGGGCAGTTCCTGGATTCCTACGCCGCAGGCGACGATCTCTCCCAGGTCAACGGATTGGTGTACAAGACTGCAGAGGAAGGATCGAAGAAGTGTTTGCCCCGTGCCCTGGTCGACGACGTTGACGAGATTCCGTTCCCGGCATATCACCTTCTCGACCTGGATCGCTACGTCGAGGCAGAGTCGGCTCGTTATCCTCCCAAGTATTCCAGGGCCATCCAGATCTTCACCAGCCGGGGCTGTCCCTGGCACTGCACCTACTGCCACGTCCTGTTCGGGAAGCAGTTTCGTCCTCGCAGCCCGGAGAATGTTCTCGCCGAGATGAAGATGCTCTACGAGGAGTATCAGATCCGCGAGTTCATGATCGAGGATGACATCTTCAACTTCGACCTGGATCGAGCCAAGAAAATCTGTGACTTGATCGTGGAGGAAGGACTGGAAGTCGGCCTTCAGTTTGGCAACGGTGTCCGCCTGGAGCGGTTCGATGAAGAGCTGATGCAGAAGCTCGCCGCCGCCGGGACCCACCATATGGCGATCGCCATCGAATCGGCGAGTCCGCGGCTTCAGTCCAAGATGAAAAAGTACCTCAAGCTCCACATGGTGAGGGACGTCGTCAACTGGGCCAAGAAATACGATATCGTGACCACCGGTTTCTTCATGATCGGCTTTCCCAGCGAGACCATTGAAGAAATGAACATGACCATACGTTTCGCCTGTGAAACGAATTTCGACGAGGCACTGTTCAGCATCGTGATTCCGTATGCGGGGACCGAGATGAACCGACAGGTAGTGGACTCCGGCCAGTACGATCCGGCCGATCCGCTTCATGATGTCATCCGGATCACGACCGAGGATTTCAGCTTCAAGCAGCTGAGACAGGTTCAGCGCAAAGCCTACCTGATGTTCTTCCTGACCAGATTCCGATTCATCAAGATGCTGCCGAAGCTCTTCAGTCTTCGTTCCAGCAGAAAGTATCTGAAGGCGATCGAACGAAATTTCCTCCCGGAATCGATGTTGGGAGATGCCTCCCGAGTCAATTAGAGAAGCGCCCAATCGAGGAGAGTAGTGCCAGCTCTGTAGTTTCTCATGTACGGCTACCCAGACTTCCCAGACCACGTCTACGTCGAGCTGACCAACGTCTGCAATGCTCGATGCACCATCTGCGCCACACCGGCCATGAAGCGCAAGAGGGAAGTCATGTCGATGGACCTGTTTCGAAGGATCGTCGACGAGTGCGGCCGCCGGAAGGCCAAGAAGATCCTTCCCTTTCTACACGGCGAAACCCTTCTGGTTCCCGGCGTCCTGGACTATTTCAGATACGTTCGCAAGGCGGCTCCCGAGACCCACGTCAATCTGACCACCAACGGCTCCAAGCTCTCCGCCGAAAAGACCGAAACGCTGCTCCGGGAGAATCTACTGGACAGCGTTATCGTCTCCATTGACGGCGGAAATAAGGAGACCTTCGAAGGGATCCGTCTGGGTCTGGACTATGACGAGGTTCGAGACAACGTGCTCCGCTTCATCCGGACCCGAAATGAGATGGGGAAATCCAAACCAACGGTCTCTATTTCCATGGTGACGGTCGATCAGAACAAGGGCACCCGGGCGCAACTGCAGGAGGCGTGGAAAGAAGCCGACCAGGTTCGCTTTGCCGTCTACTTCAACTGGGCCGGCAAGCTACAAAACGAGGGCCGCACCCCTCACAAGGTCAACTTCTGCGAGCGGCTCTATCACTACATCACCATCCTGGCGGATGGCCGGGTGGCCATGTGCTGCTTCGACTCCGAGGCAGAGTACACTGTGGGAGACTTGAAACGGCAGAGCATCTACGAGGTCTGGCACTCCCGAGAATTCAACCAGAAGCGAAGCTCGCTGTACCGCCGTGAGTTTGATGATCTCAAGATCTGCGAGGGCTGCGATTACATCAACCATCCAGCTTGGACCACTCCGCTGGTGCGCCTTCGCCCCCGAATTCAGGAGACCTTTCCGCGGCTGACCATGGGAGCCGAGAACCTCTACAAAAGGTGGTTGATGCGATGAGTGGGCTTGTAACGCAGAGGGATAGCACAACTGAGTATCCCTGGCTGAGAGCCACTGACCGCGATCTGGGCAAGATCCTGTTGATCTATCCGGTGACGGGGATGGATGTCTTCGGCATCAATGTGGGGCTTCCCCTCTCTTGTGTCTACCTGGGAAGCGTTCTGGAGCAGGCGGGTTATCGCGTAGAAATTCTGGATGAACGGATCACCGAGACCTTCGACCAGGATGTCGCCGATTCCATCCAGAACGAGCCGCCGGTTCTGGTAGGCATTTCGAGCATTACCGGCGTTCAGATCCGCGGCGGCCTTCAGGCGGCTAGGGTCGTCCGTAAAACCGATCCGGAGCTGCCTCTGGTCTGGGGTGGGGTTCACCCGACGCTTTGTCCAGACTCGACCCTCAAGGACGATTTCTGCGATGTGGTCGTGAAGGGCGAAGGTGAGATCACCCTGGTCAAACTGGCGGATTGCCTCCGCGAGAAGAACGATCTGAGCACCGTGCCCGGCATCGGCTACAAGGAAGAAGGCCAGCTCAAGTTTACCGAGAGCGTTCCGCTGATCGAAGACCTGGATGTGATCCCCAAGCCCAACTACGATCTGCTGGAGATGGAGCACTACTTTACTCGCGCTCCTTCCACCGGTGAGGCACAGCTCCAGTTGGTGACCAGTCGTGGGTGTCCTTTCGATTGCGAATTCTGCTACAACCTCAAGTTCAACGAGCGCAGATTTCGATACCACTCGGCCGAAAGGGTCGTTTCCGACATCGTGGACCTGGTCGATCGCTTTCAGATTCGCTCCCTCTTTGTTGAAGACGACTACTTTTTCGGCCATCCCGGCCGCGTTGAGGAGATCTGCGATCTCTTGATCGAGAAGGACCTCAAGCTTCTGATACAGGTCCCCTGCCGCATCGACTATCTCTACAAGCGCAGTCCCGAGATGATCGACAAGCTCTACCGGGCAGGCTTCAAGGAGCTTTGGATTGGTGTGGAATCGGGATCCGAGGAACGACTCAAAGAGATTCTAAAGAGAACCACTCTGGACCAGGTCCGGGATGTCAACCAACTGCTGTCCGGCTCTGACGTCTACGTCAAGTACGGCTTCATGGCAGGATTCCCCAAGGAAGAGCGCAAGGAAACCTTGGAAACCGTCGACTTCATGTTTGAGTTGCTCGGTGCCAACAAGGGCGCCGGCGTCGCTCCGGTCGCCATCTACACACCCTATCCGGGGACGACGCTCTACGACAAGGCCAAGCTGGTTTACGGCATGACCTTTCCCGATACCCTGGAAGGATGGAGCCATTTCCACTTCGGCGAGAACAACAATCCATTTCTCACGCCCCGACAGAAACGATTCATCACCAAGGTCAACGTGATGAGCCGTTTTTTTGAGCGTCGCGCCTTCGAGCGATTCTGCGACAATCGCTTCAAGCCGGTCCTGATGGCCATCCACGGCCTCTATTACCACTACCTCAGGCTGCGCCTTCGTTGGCGATTCTTCGAGTTCATGCCGGAGATTCCGCTGATTCGATTCGCGGAACAGGTCTACGTGCGCCTCTTTCATCAGGCCCAACTCGCCAAGTTCCTGCGCGGCAAGGTGGCCAATAGTCCCGCGACCTCGGAAACCCCCTAATATCCCCATCGGTGATGCTGGAAACCCCTCGCCTTCAGCAGAAAAGAAGGTCCCCGAAGGGGACGATAGTGTAATCTCCCAGTGAAGCGAGAGGTGTCACAGACGATCTGTGACGTGGCTTCGAGTTGTATAGGTCATAATTATGTTCTATATTCTGACCTATACGAAAGGAGTCATCAGTGGATCTGAAGGAACAGATAAAGCCCATCACCTATCTGAAGAATCGAACTGCCGAACTGGTCAGGGAGGTGTCGGAAAGCGGAAGAACGATGGTCATCACTCAGAACGGAGAAGCCAAGGTCGCAGTCATGGGAGTCGAGACCTACAACATGTGGCGCAAAGCAATGGGACTGCTCAAACTCGCGGCCCATGCCGAGGCCGACCTGGAGGCAGGCAAGACCGTCTCCCAGGCAGAGGCTTTTGCAGAAGCAGAGGCAGCGATCGGACGCGCGGAAGAGGATGGCTAGGAGGCGATACCGGGTCCTGTGGGCGCGGGCTGCGGCTCACGACCTGGTAGAGATCGTCGCATACCTCGCAGCCGACTCTCCCGTCGACGCGCGAAGAGTGGCTCGACGACTGAAAACCAGCGCATCTACCCTCGACGTTTCTCCGGAGCGGGGCCGCCTGATTCCTGAACTGTCCAGGTTCGGGATTCGAGCGTTTCGGGAGCTCCTGGTGGGTCCCTACCGGCTGATGTATCGTGTCACCGGGGATCATGTCTTCGTCCTCGCTCTTTTCGACGGACGTCGCGAAATCGATGAGGTCTTATTCGAAAGATTGCTGAAAGACCGCACCTGATGGTGGGGTAGTCACCCCGACCAACGCAGAGATCGTCCACAACGCCCGTCTGCCAACAGCATCGTATTTATGGAGGGGAACACGCAGGCCGACCCTGGGTACCAGGCCGAGGGCTTCGAAGGGATGTTGAATCGAACTCTGGCCTTCGTCGTGGTTCGAGCTAGGCTCGACGGTCTTGGGTCGGCCTGGAGGCCAAAGCCACGTCGCAGACCGACTCTACCAGCTCTCGCTTCACTTGGAGATGCCCCTATCTTCCCCGATGGGGACACTAGATTTTTGAATTGTCTCTGCTTTCCTTCGAGCTTGATCGAGCACGTCGATGACCGTCTTCAGCACAAGAAATAAAGTGCCCTCTTCTTCCTCAGTCAGATCTATCGGATCTTCCTCATCGGCGGCTTCCATGATCTCCTCGACCAGGTATTGCACCACATGGGGTTGTTTCGATGCCTCGGTGAGTGCCACCCTCTCGAAGAAGCGGGGATGGGCATGCTCCAAACGGGCTAGCATCTTTTCGTTTTGCTCCAGCTGACGCTCGATCTGAGGGCCCCCCACACGTCGGATTCTCCGTTTGGTTCCTTGCTCGAAAATCCGCTGGATAACAAAAAACAGATAGGTCGCAAGCCCGTGGGCCTCCGGGCTCAATTCTTCGGTGAACACCGACACGAAGGTGAGAAGGTCAGGCTGCCGCTGGGCGGCCCGCTCAAATTCCTTCTCGGTACGTCCTGAGGAGAAGTCAGAAACCTCCTTCCAGATGGTTTCGACAAGTTCCTGCGAGATTTGTCCCATATTTGTCCCATATATAAGTTACCTGCGATAGATATCGCTAACCCGACCCACTGAGCGTCTTGGTCTAGGTCCTGGAGGACGGGGAAAAAACTGGTATCCCCTGTGCAGCCTAGACCCAAGGCTCCGCATGACACGATGCTATTGCTCCACGGATTTCACGTCAATGGCACCGCAGGATAACTCAGGGCTTGGGATTTGCTGCCGTCAGGGTAAGAATGGTACCTTGTGTCCCACTTGCTCGCTCGATTCTCACCCCCTCTCATCCTGATTCTGCTGGTAGGGGCGACCCATCTTCCCTTTCTCTCTCAGGCCTTTCACATTGACGACCGGATCTACCTGGAGGTGGCCGAGAACGCTCTCGGCAAGCCGATCTTTCCATACGACTACTTGCCTGTCTTCGAGGGGATGGGGGCATCGGACGCTGCCAGCCACAGCCACCTTCCCCTGACCAGCTACTATCTGGCCCTGGTAATGGCGGTGACGGGAAGCCAGAGTGAGTGGGTCTACCACCTCAGCTTTCTGATCTTTCCGATCCTGGCGGGATTGGGATTCTACGACCTAGCTCGCCGCTACACCCGCTTTCCCTTGGCGGCAGCCTCTCTACTACTGCTAGCACCTGCATTCCTGGTGTTGAGTCATACGCTGATGTCGGACGTTCCCTTCTGGACCTTCTGGATGCTCGCTCTATCCCGGTTCCTACGGATTCGGGACGCAAGTGCCAATGGCTGGGACTGGGTCGTCTGTGCCCTGTCCCTGGTCGCGGCGAGCTTTGTCTCGCTCTTGACCGTCGGGTTGATTCTGCTGATGGCGGCCCATCTTTTTCTCGATCGGAATTCCTCTCAGATCACCTGGCGGTGGGCCCTGATCCTCGCGCTCCCACTCCTGGTCTGGTTCCTCTGGTACTCTAGAGCCTACCTCCACTATGACCGCTTCGTCCTGGCTAGCACGGCACTCCACATGGCCAAGCGGGCGGCTTTCTCCTGGGACGGACTGGCTCAAAGGATCCTGAGCTTCATCCTGAACCTGGGTGGGACGTTTCTCTTTCCCCTGGCACTCTGGTGGGCGTTCGCCGGACGCATCAGTCTTCGTGTCTTCATCTGGGTCTTTCTCTTGTGCTTCGTTCCCTTTTACCTCTGGTTGGACAACTGGAGTTGGACTCACATTTGTCTTTTTTCTATTCTGTTCTCCTCTGGGCTATCCGTGGTCTGGGCGTTTATACGCGAGACCGTCCATCCGCTTTCATCGGAGAAAAGGACCTCCTGGATCCTTTTGTGCCTTTGGTTCTGGGGTGCGCTCGGAATATGCTTGCTCCTCTACTACTCCGGGTCCGTGCGCTACGCGGGTTTGGCATTGCCTCCAACCATCCTTCTCTGGATTGCCCACCTGGAGCACCGCTTTAAAAGCCAATACCTTGTCAGGAATCTGCTGTTTCTGGGCATTGGCCTTACCGCCATCTACTCGCTCACAGTTGCCCATGCCGACTATCAGTTTGCCAACGTCTATCGGCAGACATCCCGGGACATTACCAGTCAGTACACCGAGGACGGGCGAACCATCTGGTACACCGGGGAGTGGGGATTTCGCTACTACATGGACGCCAGCGGAGCCAGGATCCTGCGCCGAATTGGCAACGAGCCCAAAGTCGGTGACATCATCGTGAAGCCATATATAGCAACCCCCTGGGTCACACTATTCGACTCGGATGAATACCTGGACCTGCTGGAGCAGCGAAAGGCACAAGTGGACAGTCCCATCAGGATCCTGGATTTTACTGCCCATGCCGGTTTCTACAGTACCGGATGGGGAATCCTGCCCTTCGCCCCAAGCAGCGGGGAGCCTTGGGAATGGTTCAACATCTTCCGGGTGAAGAAGGCGTACACAGGACCGATCCCAGAGCCGGAAACCCACTGGTAGGAGGTTGCAGGATCGGGCCCTTCGGACATCACTTCTCGACATTGAACCATGCGGATTGTTGTTTCCAACCGACTACTCTGGACAGCCCTGCTAGGACTCATCCTAGCCGTTCACGTTGTCTGGACGCTTCTCGACGACCGTCCTCCGGTCTGGGATATGGCGCACCACCAGATCAAGGGATGGGAATACCTGAAGCTGTTCCAGGAAGGTGGAGTGCTCGAAGGATTCTCTCGTCTCAGCAGTTACTATCCACCCCTCTACTACCTGCAAGAAGCACTGATACTACGCTTCTGGTCCGATCCCGATTTCCTGCCGCTGCTGGCAAACCTCCCGGGTCTCTTGTTGTTGGCTTACTGCAGCAGGGGCTTGGCCGTCCAGTGTCTGCTCCCTGGAAGAACAGCAGTGTGGGCTGGGCTGCTGCCTCTGCTGCTGCCCCTGGTCGCCTGGACAAGTCGCATTTCTCTGCTTGACGTCTCTCTCTGTGGCTGGGTATCGGCGGCACTCTATCTCCTGGTCTGGAGCGATCGTCTCCAGAAGAGAGGGCCTATTCTACTGCTCGGACTCGTCGCCGCGGCTGGGATGTTGACCAAGTGGACGTTTGTCTTGTTTATTCTCTTTCCAGTCGGGTACTGCCTGTTCAAGTCGGAGGATAGGAAGCGCTCGGTCCTGAACCTGGCCGATGCGGGGATCCTCTCTGCTCCGCTGATCCTGTGGTGGTATCTGCCCAATCTGAAGGCGCTGTTGCTGCGTTTCCAGACAACCTCCGAGGCGGCAGTCTGGGAACAGGACCCCGGAATAGACAGCCTCCTGGGCTGGATTTACTACCCTAGAGTTCTTGCCAGCTACTACCTCTTTCTTCCCTTGACCCTACTCTTTCTGTGGGCCCTTGCCAGGCTGTGGGCGCGAAGAAATCAGCTTCCTCCGGCGGTGCAACTCATACTGGTTGGATTCTTGGGCGGATTGTTCTTGCTTACGCTCCTGCCCCCCAAGGATCCCCGCTACGCCATGCCGCTGGCCTGCTTGGCAGCGTTGCTGCTGATTCATGCCTGGGAATCCTCGCGCAGCGCCCCGGCCATTTTCGTCCTGGCACTGGTCCAGTTTCTGACGCTTTCCTTTTCCTTTCCCCTGGTTCCTCAGAAAGTTGCGCTCTTTGAGGTCGGAGATGACTCCGATTATCGCAGCCTCCGACAGGAGTGGGTGCTCTACGCCTCAAACTACTACGACGTGGCGGGGCCTCCGGCGAAGGAAGACTGGCGCTACACCGAACTACTGAGATCCATTGCCACTGAGTCCAAGGTCGGATTCGTCCCGGACCTGGCGCACTTCCACCCTTCTGCGCTGAGGTTGATGGCCCTCCGTCAAGGTCGGGACCTCGAGGTGATGCGGCTGGGGCAGACCCCGGACTGGGTCGATCTGATTGGGGGAGTGAACGTTGTGATCGGGAAGACGGGTTCTCAGGGAATCTCGTACCTCACTTCATTCAACCAAAGTGTCTACGACCAGTTGAATGCCGAACGCTGGCCTCTCGTTGCCAGCTGGCAGTTGCCTGACGGTGCAGAAGTTCGAATCTGGAATCGTCCTCGCCCTTGACGCGCGCCGGCGGAGTCAGTAGTCAATCGGATCATATTCGAAGTGACGATGCCTGCGGTAGGTAATGGCGCAGTCGACATCGTAGACCTGGAAGTCGAGAGCCACGTGGGGATCGCGCTTCTGGAGGGTCACCTCAACCGTGTTGCGTCCACGCTTGGGAAAGTACTCGGGCGTCAGATGGTACTCGTAGATATATCCATAAGGGCCACCCGACCCCTGCTTCAGGAGACGATAGGTGAGATCTTTCAGCTTCAGCTGGGAATCTGGCAACTGCCGCCCATTCCATTTGATCAGCACCTGATTCAAAGAGGGCTCGATGTTGGCCAGACGGACGCGGAGACGGACCGACTCCACCTTGCCTTCCCGGTTGGGACGGAATAGATCATCCGCAATTCGGATGAGCACGCTCACTGGACTGCCTTCTTTCAGTATCCGAGGGAGGGAGGGAGGCGAGCCCACGCTCCACTCTTCCTTTACTCCCTTGGGACGTGAACGGGCCCGGTAGATCTTGTCGGCATGGGCCAGGAGATCGGGGTGGGGCAGGAGACGCAGCGTCTGGTACTCGCTCGTCCTCCAGGGCCAGCCTTCGGGGGTCCAGTGGTGGTCACAGAATCCGAACCCGTCCGCTCCCTGATCGTAGGCGTTGGCGGCAGCGGCCCAGGTTATTTCGGCAGGCGCGTAGAAGTCTCGTCGACCCAGCTGGCTATTGAAGCCTGAGAACACTCTACACGCTTTTCCAGCGGCCAACTCCACGGCGGAGGATATTGGTGTGGCCGTGTCGACGTAGCCGTCCCCCTCACCCGAGAGGCACAAGAGACCATCTATCAACTCTTCCCCTACCCAGGTCCGGAGATCGTAGCCGAAGGCGTCCCAGGCTTCCGGACTGGCCGGGATACGTGCATAGATCCGCTTGCGCCGCTGCTGGGACTCTTCTGCCTCTTGTGCCACCTGGCGAACATCTCGAAGCCACCGCGTCAGGATGGGCGCGAGCTCTCCCACCTGGCTGAACTTGCAGAAGGGTGGTGTTCTGACAAAGTTCAACTCGAGCCCGTCTGTTTCATAGCGTGTCAGCAATTCCTTGACGAACGATAATCTTTCCTGGCGGACCTGGGGGTGGAGGAAGCTGAATCTGGGAGCCCAGAAATCAGGAATCCTTCGGGCTCTGGGGTCACCGTCCGGCTCCACTCGAAACTGCTGGTTGTTGTAGACGAAATCGGAATGTCTACCACGCCCCCGATCATCCTCGAGATAGCCGGCGTGAAGGGATACCCATGCACCCGGTATGAGGAAGATTCCTTTCTCGCGGCAACGATCGCAAATGAGCTTCAGCGGGTCGTGGCCTGAATCGATCAGATGCCGGATGTTCCGTGCGGCTCGATAGAAAACCGGGTGGGACCACTTGAGCACGTTCTCTCCCCACTTTTGGCACACTCGACTATCGTAGAGCGCCGTCCCGCCCTCGACTCCAGCCAGATAGATCAGGGTGTCAATGCCGCTCTCCACCAACTGGTCGACGGTTGCTGTAAAGTCAGTCGGGTTCAAAGGGGGGGGCAAACTGGTAAAGCGGGGCGGCATGGCGTCCGTCGTCTACGACGAGGACGCGCGGCTCATGGGGTTGTGCCTTCGGCCCCTTCCTCCCACTTGTGCTGCTGGCAGCAAGCGCTGAGGGTCCCACGGACGCCGCCGATGCCCCCATTCCCAGGACCTCCAGAAACTTCCGTCGCTGCATGGCTAGAGCCTCCTTGGCCGGATCATTCAGGAATCTGGTTATGCACTTAACTCCGGATAGGTGACGGTGGGATAGAGCGAACAGGCTGTCAGGAGACGGTCGAAGAGCTCGGATTCCCAGAAACGACGATTGAAACGGTAACAAAACTCAGCCAGGTAACGTTGAAGGTGCTTGAGGCTGACCGCTTTCTGAGTCCCTTGGAGCTGAGTCTTGCAGTTGGAAATGAGGGTGTGAACCCATGGGAACTGTTCAAAACCCATCCCCACCCACTCGAGCCGGACGCGTTCATGCTGGTAGCCGGCTTGAGCTAAACCGACAAACGCGTGATAGGCGTCGCTTCGGATCTGAGCTCCGGGGTCGATCCTCGCCCAGGCGACCCGCTTCACATTGTCGCTGGTTATGTCATCGACCACATCCAGACTTAGAAACCTCGGCCCCCCGGCTTTCGTTATCTCCACCGCGGCCAGAACTTTGGCCTTGCCTTCGGTCCCTCGTCCTCGCTTGCGACCCCGACGATTTCTCCCTCGTCGTCGGCCTCCAAAGAAAGAGTCATCCAGCTCCACCAGGTGACTTAATTGGTAGCAGTCATTACGTTTGGCCATGGCTTGTCGGATCTTATGTCCCATCATCCAGACCGTCCGATAGCTTCCGATTCCCAGCAGCTTCTGCAGTCCCTTCATCGAGTAGCCCGCTTTGCAACGGCTCATCAAGAAGATGGTCCAAAACCAATATCTCAGGGGCACCCGCGTCTTGTGGAAAATCGTCCCGGCGGTGGAAGAAGCCTGATACCGGCATTGGCGACACTCCATCAATCGCCGGTGCTGCAACCAGTAGCCTCCTTGACCCCCACAACGGGGACAGACAAATCCTTCCGGCCAGCGTTTCTGCATCAGGTAACTCAGACAAGCTTCTTCTGTGGCAAAACGCTCTTGAAACTCCAACAAATTCATCTTTTCGTACATCCACTCACCTCCTGTCTCTCACCTTTTTTACTAGGTGGTGGTGACTTTTTCCGGAGTTAAGTGCATAACCAGATTCAGGAAAGGCCTCTCCTGGTCCGGTCGATCAATTCGGGGATTTCTGTCTACGAAACTCTGTTTGTAGAGGTCGCGCATCGCCAAAGACTACCGCTGGCCACCTTCGATACGGCTCTTCTCAAGGCTTTTCCGGGCATCGCCGCACGGCCTGGTAACTTGTTGCCGAACTAGTGTTTGATCCGCCTGCGTCGCCCGCGGCGGGCGGCTGTCTACTCCCATATGGTCAGGTCGTCGAGTCGGGCTCTGGGTAAACGCCACTAGATCGAGACAATCGCTTCGTCGAGGGATACTTCGCGAAACATCTGCTCTGGAAACCGATCCGATTCCAGGATTTTTTCCCATTTATTTCGAACTGTGTCAGCCGCCGATTCAGGAGCCGAGCCGAGCACCTCCCGAGCCCAATCCGTCAGGTTCGACTCAGCGCAGGCCACCACTAGATCAGGATCGGTCAAGCAGCCTGAAGCCGCATAGACGAAGCAACGGCGGATGTTTCGCCTCAGGCTCTCGATTCCGACCGGCTCGATAGCAACCTCAGTAATGTGGCCTTCAGGGAGCAAGAGAATACTCACTTCCCGATCAGCTATGGAGGCTGCACGCTGATTTCGATCTTCGCTGACCCGTACATTCTTGTGATGGGGCCAGATGTCGAACATCGAGTAGTTCGCGACGGGTTCACTTTGCTGAAAGGTAAAGAAGTCCGGGTAGCCAAAGAACTCTTCACCGGTCTCGCGGTACCGATCGTAGAAGGCAGTGACGTAAGCCATCACCAGCACCACGGCGCCAAGGCCATCGAATCGGTCTGGGGCTAGAAGCCCGACCCTCTCCGTGATCTGGAAATCGGCAAAAAAGCGGGCGTGTGAAACGCTTTCGCCACGATAGGTCAGGCTGAAGTCGGTACCCCTGAGGTGGCTGCTGTGCAAGAGATCGCTCCGGGTAGTGAACCAATCAAGTCGGCTCGGATCTGAGCTCAAGCCCGTATTCGCGAGCTGAGTGCTCGAACCAATGTGCCAGGTAGTCGGCAAAGCTGCGTCGAACCACTACATCGAAAGACTGAGCGCCAGGGTGGTTGACCCTGGGGAGCAACAGGACTGAGGTCTTGGCCAGGTTGGTCTGGGCACACTGGCCAGGGGAAAGTACCCTGGGATGAAGATCCAACGTGCATCCCTTCGCGAGCAGGTCGCGTGCTCGACTGCCGGCTAGATTGACCGTAGTGTAGCCGCCCGTTGTGTCGCTGACGGCTGCGTGGAGACCGCCCAACGCCACCCGTAACGCTGTAGCCAACTCGGTTTCACCTTCGGGACGGACGATCACCATCCATTCATCTGGCCCCAGCCAACAAACGGTCAGATGATCGTTTTCGATCAGCGTATTAGGAATGGTGGGGAGAGCTACTCCAAGCACCCTGCTCACTGCTCCCACAAAGGAGACATCCGTCTGGTCGCCTCTCAGGTTTACATAGCCGAAAAAGGAACGCTCGGCCAGCACTACCCCGGGACTCTCGTTCGCCGACTCTCGTCTCTGGGAGAAAAATCCCTGCAGCGGGGGCTCCCCTCTAGCTTCAGACATTCTGGCGTTCTCCGTCAGGGTCGTAGAAGACTGGCTTGGTGATCTTGGCGGCGATTGTTCTACCATCGAAGTTCTGGACCAGGACGGTCCCACCCATTCGCGAGTGTCCCCCCTTGACTAGCGCCAGTGCGATGGAACGATCCAGGGCGGCACTGTAATACGAAGACGTCACGTGCCCCAACATGGGCCTCGGCAGGGGTGCCGAGGGATCGTCCACGATCTGCGCGCCCTCGGGTAGCACCTCCTGAGGTTCCTCCGTGAGCAATCCAACGAACTGCTTGCGGTCTTCGCTGACCAGGTAGGAACGAAACAGGGACCGCTTGCCCAAAAAATCCTTATTGTTGCCGACCATATGCTCCAAACCAAGGTCTACGGGCGTCACTGAGCCGTCCGTATCCTGACCCACGATGATGTATCCCTTCTCGGCCCGAAGCACATGCATGGCTTCGGTGCCGAAGGGAGTGATCTCGTACTTCTCGCCGGCGGCCATGACGGATTCCCAAACCTGACGCCCCCGGTTGGCGTTGACATTGATTTCATAGGTCAGCTCCCCTGTGAAGCTGATCCTGAAGATCCGGGCAGGGACACCATCAACAGTCCCTTCGCGGACTGCCATGAAGGGGAAGGCATCGCCACTGAAGTCGATATCGTTGCAAAGCTCCTCCACAATCCGACGACAGTTGGGTCCGCAGACAGAAACAGTCGCCCAGTGATCGGTCACAGAGGTCATATAGACCCTCAGCTGCGGCCACTCCGTCTGCAGCCAGAGTTCCAACCACGACATGATGTGCCCTGCGCCGCCCGTGGTGGTGTGCATCAGGTAGTGGTTCTCACCCAGCCGAGCCGTGACCCCGTCGTCGCTGACCATCCCGTTCTCATCCAGCATCAACCCATAGCGACACCGGCCCACCGGGACCTTCAAGAACGGATTGGTGTAGACACGATTGAGAAAGGTGTTTGCATCGGGTCCCCGGATGTCGATCTTTCCAAGGGTGGAGGCGTCAAGGACTCCCACACTTCGGCGGACCGCCAGACACTCTCGAGCGACCGCCATTTCCAACGACTCCCCGGTCCGGGGAAAGTACCAGGGCCGCTTCCATTGGCCGACGTTTTCGAAGAGTGCGCCGTGTTCTACATGCCACTCATGGATGGAGGTCTTGCGGATGGGATCGAAGAGGTCTCCCAGCTCCCCTCCAGACATCGCCCCATGGGTGATCGGAGTGTACATGGGGCGAAAAGTAGTGGTGCCAATGGAGCCCGGGTCCGTACCGAAATGCTGAGCCAGAATGGCAATGCCGTTGACGTTTCCCAACTTTCCCTGGTCTGGACCCATACCCAGGGTGGTATAGCGCTTGACGTATTCGATGGAACCATACCCCTCTAGCGCCGCGAGCATAATGTCGGCGGCAGTGACATCCATCTGAAAATCCACAAACTGCTTTGGAGCCCGAGTGATGGGCTTGGGTGAAGGAACAACCCAAAGGGGCCGGATCGGGTCGCCGCCTGGCGGATCGAAGTCCGGCGCCGACTGGGAGGGCTTGCCTACGCCATAGCCTGCGGCCTGGGCCGCGGCGGCGCCTCCCTCCAAGCCTTCGCCCAGGCAGGCGCCCAGATCGAAGCTACCTCTGCAGGCGCCGACCGATCGCTCGGCCTGAACAGACTCAGCCGATACGAAGCAGGCTTTCTCGGCGTCATAACTCGGTCTTCCGCGCGCCTGGGCGTGAAGCTGGACGCTCGGGCTCCACCCACCTGAGACGACGAGCAAGTCGCAACCCACGGTGCGGATACCGCCGCTGACAGCCTTGCCATCCTCGCTCAGGGACATGAGTTCGACTCCTCGAATCCTCTTCTTGCCCCTGGCATTGACGACGACGTGTTGGTTCAGGACTTCGAGGCCTCGCTCCTGCGCGCGGGCGCTGCACTCGCCGGGAACGCGGGCGTCGACAATCGTTTCTACCGTGGCTCCGGCCTCCAGGAGATCGAAAACGGTCTGATAGGCGCTGTCGTTGTTCGTAAATACAACGGCGCGAGAGCCGGGGAGCACCGCATACCGGTTGATGTAGTCTGAAACTCCAGAAGCCAGCATGATGCCGGGCCGGTCATTGTTGGAAAAGACGAGTGGGCGCTCGATGGCGCCAGCCGCTAGCACCACCTGCTTGGCGCGGATGCGCCAGAGTCTCTGCCGTGGTCCCTTCCCCTGCCCTGGGGGTAGGTGGTCGGTGCGGCGCTCCAATGCCAATAGAAAATTGTGCTCGTAATAGCCCACGGCGGTTGTCCGGGTCAGTACGCGGACCTCGGGCAGGGCGGCGAGCTCTGCCGCCATCGCCGCGGTCCATCCTGAGGCCGGGGACTCGTTTATCCGGCTACCGCCACCGAGGAGACTCCCTCCCAGTTCCGAGCGCTCGTCCACCAGGATCACCCTGGCACCGGCTCGTCCTGCCTCCACCGCCGCCGCCAGACCGGCCGGACCACCGCCCGCCACGAGAACATCGCAGTGGGCATTCATGTGATCGTAGTCGTCGGGATCGGGGCCGTCGGGCACCACACCAAAACCGGCAGCCTTTCGAATCTCGTGCTCGTAGAGGTGCCAGAATCCCGCCGGCCACATGAAGGTCTTGTAGAAGAATCCCGGCGGCATGAGCCGAGCAAACCAGCCATGGACGGCGCGTAGGTCAAAGTCGACACTGGGCGACACATTCACGCTGCGGGCGACCAGACCCTCATAAAGTTCCACCTGCGTGGCGACCAGGTTGGGCTGGGTCCGGGCTCCCTCTCCAACCTGGACAATCGCATTGGGTTCCTCGGCACCCGCCCCAACCAAGCCCCGGGGACGGTGGTACTTCAGGCTACGGCCTACCAGATGGACGCCGTTGGCGAGTAGCGCAGAAGCCAGGGTATCGCCTTGATAACCCGTAAGAGCCTTGCCATTGAAGAGGAATTTCAGCGGGCTGGTGAGGTCCACCCTACCACCCGTGCCGAGACGATGAGACTGGCTCATGAATCGTCTCCCGGCGGAGACTCACCAGACTTATAGACTGACTTGATCTCGTAGGTTACGGTATCCCGCTCGGCATTGAAGTAGCGGCGACAGCCCGAGGAGTGGTTCCACTGCTCCAGATACCTACCCCTGGTGTTCTTGCGGTAGAAGAGATAGTCGGCCCATTCTTCGTCGGACAATTCCTCTGGCTGGAGAGGACGCACGATGTGGGCCTCGCCGGAGTAGCTGAACTCCGATTCATCTCGAGGGCCGCACCAGGGACATTTAATCAGCAGCAAAGCGGTATACCTCAGTGTGCGACGCCGGCCGCGCCGTGCTCGTCGATAAGGTGTCCGGTTGTGAAACGCTCCAGCGAGAAGGGTGCGTTGAGCCGGTGAGGCCTATTCTGGGCGATGGTGTGAGCGAAGACCCACCCTGAGCCGGGTGTCGATTTGTAACCGCCGGTCCCCCAGCCGCAGTTGAAGTAGAGACCCTTCACCGGCGTCAAACCGATGATCGGACAAGCATCCGGGCAGGTGTCGACGGTGCCGGCCCAGTGCCGCAGCATGCGGACTCGGCTCAAGCGGGGAAACATCTCGACGATCGCGCTGACGGCGTGCTCCAATGTTGAGGGGCTCCCGCGCTGCCCGTAGCCGTTATAAGAGTCGACTCCGGCGCCGCAGAGGAGCTCTCCACGGTCCGTCTGACTGATGTAGGCGTGGACTGCGTTGGACATGACGACGAGGCCCAGTGCCGGTTTGATGGGCTCTGAGACCCAGGCTTGCAGAGGACGGCTTTCGAGCGGCAGGCGTAGGCCCGCCATGGCTGCAAGGACTCCCGAGTTGCCCGCGGTGACGCAGCCCACCTTCCGGGCCTTGATGAATCCTCTAGAGGTATCAACGCCGGTAACGAGACCTCCCTCCCGGCGGATACCTGTCACCTCGCAGTTCTGGATGATATCGACCCCCACCGAGTCAGCCGCGCGGGCCAATCCCCAGGCCAGACCGTCGTGCCGAGCGGTTCCACCTCGGCGCTGTAAGGAGGCTCCCAGGATCGGGTAACGGGCGTCGGGAGAGATATCGATGAGCGGCACCAGTTCCTTGATCTGCTCCGGGGTGACGAACTCACTGTCGATGCCGTTGAGGATATTGGCGTTGACACGCCGCCGGATGTCTCGCAGATCCTGGAGCGTGTGTCCCAGGCTCAAGAGGCCGCGCTGGCTGAACATCAGGTTGAAGTTCAGCTCCTGGGTCAAGCCCTCCCAGAGCTTCAACGAGAACTCGTAGATGTGAGCTGCCTCATCCCAAAGGTAGTTGGAGCGGACAATCTCGGTATTGCGTCCGGTGTTGCCGCCTCCGACGAAACCCTTCTCGAGGACGGCAACGCTACCGATCTGATGCTCCTTGACCAGGTAATAGGCCGTCGCCAGGCCATGGCCGCCACCTCCGACAATCACCACATCGTATTGGGATTTCGGCTCGGGACTACGCCAGGCGCGTTGCCAATTCTCGTGGTAGCTGAAGGCGTTACGGGCGAGATTGAGGAAGGAGTATTTTTGCATGCGGTCGGCCCAGAGGTTCTGATTGAAATCTCACAAAAGCGCTGCAAAGTATATCCAAAGGTGTGAGTCAAGTAGAAACTTCATTGGGTTCGGCGCCGGTTTCTGGAAGCCTGAAGCGCAAGCGAGGGGTTGGAAATCTGCGAGATTCTGCTGTTGTCCAGCTCTCTCCTCGAAACGTGGGGCATACTGCTAGCGAGTCAAGTCGTTCGCGGCTCTGTTGGCTGTAGCTGTTTCCGGTACTGTTCACTGCTCACTGCACTACTGCTCACTATTCAAGTTTCAGGTCAACAGCTTCCGAATCAGCTTTCCCCCAACGTCGGTCAGACGAAAGTCACGACCCTGGAAGCGGAAGGTGAGCTGTTCATGGTCGATTCCAAGCAGATGCAGGATGGTGGCCTGGACGTCGTGCACGTCGACCTTGTCGCCAGTCGAAAAGAAACCCAGTTCATCGGTGGTACCAATTGTCTGCCCCGGCTTGATGCCGCCGCCCGCAAACCACATGGTGTAGGCATCGATGTGGTGGTTGCGGCCGACCGTTACACGCTCTTCGCCCATCGGTGTGCGGCCGAACTCTCCTCCCCAGACCACCAGTGTCTCGTCCAGGAGGCCGGTTCTCTTGAGGTCTTTAATCAGGGCGGCGCAGGGTTGATCGACCTGGTGACAGATCTTTTCGAGAGCTCCTTGGAGGTTCTCGCTACCACCGTGATGGTCCCAATCGGTGTGGTAGAGCTGAACGAAGCGCACACCGCGCTGAACCAGGCGGCGCGCGAGGAGGCAATTGTTGGCGAAGGACTCTGCACCCGGTTCCGCGCCATAGAGCTTCAGCGTCTCCTCGGTCTCTGATGAGAAGTCGATCAGCTCCGGACCACTGCTCTGCATGCGATACGCCATTTCGTAGGACGAAATGCGGGTGGCGATTTCGGGATCGTCCATCTCCTCGAGCCGTGCCAGGTTGAGGTCTCGGATGGCTTGAATCGTCTCGGCCTGGCGTCTGGGGCTGATTCCATCCGGGCTCGAGAGATTCAAGATCGGATCCCCACCGCTCTGAAAGGGCACGCCCTGGTAGGTACTGGGAACAAAGCCGCTGCCCCAATTGAGCGCTCCTCCTCGGGGTCCTCTCGGACCCGATTGCAGCACCACGAAACCAGGGAGGTCCTGGCTCTCGCTCCCCAGTCCATAGGTGACCCAGGACCCCATCGAGGGATGGCCAAAGCGTGTGGATCCGGTATTCAGGAAGATCTTGGCTGGGGCATGATTGAAATTCTGGGTAGACACCGAGGATAGGAAGGCAAGGTCGTCGACCACGGTGGCAGTGTGGGGCAGAAGTTCAGAGACATAGCGTCCGCTCTGTCCGTGGCGCTTGAACTCTCGCCTTGATCCCAACAGCTTAGGCACTTCTTTGGTGAAGCTGCCCATGAAGGCAAACCGCTTACCCTCCATAAACGAAGGAGGGATAGGCTCGCCGTTCAGCTCAGCCAGTTTCGGCTTGTGGTCGAAAAGATCCAACTGGCTGGGCCCTCCAGCCATGAACAAGAAGATGACGCTCTTTACCTGGGCAGGAAAATGAGGCTTCTTGGGCGCCAGAGGATTAGGAACCTGGGTGCTGCGGCCGGCGAACGACGGGCCATCGGCCAACAGCGACGCCAATGCAACCTTTCCCAATCCTACTCCGCACTGGCGGAAGAAATGTCGGCGGCTATTTGCTCGTAGGAGTTGCTGATAGAGAGTCATAGCGGACCTATTCTCTGGTAACGAACTCGTCGAGGTTCAGTAGCACTCGCGAAACAGCCGTCCACGCCGCCATTTCGATCGGGTCCGTTTTCGGGGGCAATTCCACTGAAAGGGCTGCCTCCGCCTCCCTGGGATTCTCCATGAAATCCTGTCGCTGCGCGATTAGAAGACCTTCTAGACGCTCTTGCTCCCTCGGCTGGGGGCGCCGGCCAAGTCCAAGCCGAAAGGCGTAGGCGATTCGCTCCGAGCGGTCGGAGGGAGCTTCTCTGAGAACCCTCGCGGCCAGCCCCTGGGCAAACTCGTAGAAGGCTTCATCGTTTAGCAATGTCAGGGCCTGCAGGGGGGTGTTGGATCGGTTCCGCTTGGTACAGCTGGTGGTGGAATCGGGTGCGTCAAAGACCATCAGACCCGGATGAGGACTCGACCGCCAGAAGTGCGTATACATACCCCGCCGATAGCGTTCGGGACCGGTTTCAGCAGTCCATTTGCGGTCCACCTGCGTGACTCTTCCGGCTCCTTTCGGCTGCGGGGGAAAAACACTTGGCCCGCCGACCTTTCGAGTGAGTAGCCCGGACACGGACAGACCCGAGTCGCGGACGGTCTCGGCCTCCAGACGTAGCCTGTTCTGGCGGCCCAGAAGACGATTCCGAGGATCGACGGCGGAAAGCTTTTTACGTCCTCTTGAGGACTGGCGGTAGGTTGAGGAACTGACAATCAACTTGTGCATGGCCTTCAGGCTCCACCTCCGTGCCACAAATTCCGAAGCCAGCCAGTCCAGTAGCTCAGGATGACTGGGGGGCGAGCCCTGAGTGCCGAAATCGTTTTCCGTCTCTACTAGACCCTTGCCGAAGAAGCGCTGCCAGATTCGGTTAACAGTAACTCGAGGGGTCAAAGGATTCTGGGGGGCGACCAGCCAGCGCGCCAGGTCAAGACGATTCGGATTCTCCCTTGGCGCCAATGGCGGCAATACCGACGGCACCGTTGGATACACTCGGATACCTCTTCTCAGGAAGTCACCACCGAGCTGGACATAGGCCTCGCGCGGCGCAGGTAGCTCCCGCATGACCATCGAGCGCGGGACCCTGGGTTCTACCTTTTCAAGAGCTGCCAAGCCGGACTCGCGGGTCGTGTATCCCAGGTCCGTCGCCTTGAAGACCTTCTCTATCGCTTTCTTCTGGAAGTCGTTTCGTTTCTCCGGGGAGATGGCAAGGGTCTCCTTAATCTCGGGTTCGAGTCGCTTGCGTTCTTCCTCGGTGAGGTTCCGTTCCCACTCGGCCTGACCGGGTAGAAGTGCCTTCTCGTACTCCTTGAACTCCTTCTCCAGCAGCCCATATTGAGAACGGTACGCCTCCCGGCGGGCTAGCTGCTTCGGGGTGCCCAATTCCAGGAGAGGCTCGTGTGCGGTTTTCCGCTTCTCTTCTCCATGTTCTCCGCTGAGTTCGTCGATGTTGTTGAAAAAGGCATACAACTGATAGAACTCGCGTTGAGAAATGGGGTCGTACTTGTGGTCGTGGCAGCGAGCACAGCCCAATGTCAGTCCCAATAGCGAGGACCCCGTGGTGCTCACACGATCGACTACGGCTTCCACCCGATATTGCTCGAAATCCACGCCTCCTTCCAGGTTCAGCAACGTATTCCGGTGAAAGCCGGTGGCGATGATCTGCTGTTCGTCGGCATCCGGGAGCAGATCTCCAGCAATCTGCTCGATGACGAACTGGTCGAAGGGAAGATCCTGGTTGAGGGCGTTGATCACCCAATCACGGTAGAGCCAGATGTCGCGGGGTCCATCGATGTTATAGCCGTTGGAATCGGCGTAGCGGGCCAGGTCCAGCCAGTGCCGCGCCCAACGCTCTCCGTAGTGAGGCGACTGCAGGAGCCTGTCCACCAACCTTTCGTAGGCATCTGGACGGGTGTCAGCGAGAAAGGCATCGACCTCCGCTGGACTGGGTGGGAGCCCCAACAGATCGAGGCCGAGGCGACGGATCAACGTGGTCCTATCGACCTCAGTGGAGGGCTCTAGGCCTTCCTTTTCCAGACGTGCCAGGATAAAGCGGTCAATTCCGTTTCGGACGAAAAGCGAATTCCCTACCTTCGGCTCAGGACTGCGCCGGATCGGCTGAAATGCCCAATGCTCTGAGGAGGTGCGAGGGGCGTCAGAGGCTGAGCTCTTGTCCCAGGGAGCACCCAGGTCCACCCAGCGTGCGAGGGTGACGATATCTTTTTCGGGGAGCTTGCCTGTCGGCGGCATCTTCAGCGAGCCCTGATGCCGTACCACACGCAGTAGAAGGCTTTCCCCGGGACGTCCGGGAAGCACAGCTGGCCCGCGGTTGCCGCCCACCAGCAGAGAAGCACGACTTCCCACCGAAAGACCACTGCTCGGCGTCTGGTCGTTATGGCAGGCTTTGCAGTTGTTATCGAACAGAGGTCTAATGTTGGTCTCGAAGAAGAGTCTCGCCTCTGGACTGAACGTCTGCGGTGATGTCTGAGCCTGCAAGGGCGCGACAGCCAACACTGTCAGGAGAGGGATACCGATACCGAACTGCCGAGCGGGCCCGACCATGGATTGAACTCCGGATGGGTTGGATGCGACCGGATAATTGTATCACCAAAAACGGAAACAGTCGCATCACCGAATAGTTGCGAGACGGGCCTGGAACCTGGACGTGGTCTTGTTCTCCCGGCCGGAGTCTTCTTCTTTCGAACCGTTGGCCCTACGAACGGCGGCCTGGAGACCACCGCTACGCTCGCGAGTGAAGTTTCAGGTTGGTCCTGCCGAGGATTTGTAATTATATTCCAATTCCCGCCTGCAGATCGGTCTTGGTCCCGGCTGCGCCGGATCGTACATGAAAGCAACTACTCGAGCCATGGAAGCCTGAAGCGCGAGCGAGGGGTTGGGGATCTGCGAGATTCTGCTGTTGTCCAGCTCTCTCCTCGAAACGTGGGGCATACTGCTAACGAGTCAAGTCGTTCGCGGCTCTGTTGGCTGTAGCTGTTTCCGGTACTGTTCACTGATCACTTCACTACTGCTCACTATTCAAGCTTCAGCTCAGAAGCCTGGGCCTCCCTACTATGCTAATCTGGCGGCAAGGAGGAGAAAAAAGATATGACCGAGTACGAAGCTCTGGACCTTTCATCGTGGTGTAATTCGGGGCTGGAAGCCCTTGGGGGTGATGCGGACGCTCCAGTGGGATTCCAGCAGTTTCATGGGCTTCCTTTCCTCATCGGCGGACGGCAGTCCACAGCCGGCTCCCAATGCTTCTTGCTGCTGCCCGAGGGGCAATCAGTGTCGGTCCCAGTGGGAAAACCGGCGCGATATGTGGTCTTTGCCCATCGCCTTATGCAGTCGGATCTGATGGAAGGAAAGGGACTGGGCCGTGTGGTGGCTGAGTATGTCTTTCACTACTCCGATGCTGAGGAAGTTCGGGTTCCTGTGCGGGAGCGCTTCGAGATCTCCGCAGTGCCCACCGACCACATAATGCGGCTGGCCCTCGGTGTCCCTTATAGAGCGCTGCCTGATCAGAAGGACGGCCTCATGGCCCGCCACGAAGGGCCTTGGGGAAGCGCGGGAAAACGGCAGATGGAGTCGGTTCAGGCCACTCCTCTGGCCTACTACCTCTGGGCCTGGAAGAACCCTCAACCCGACCGGGAGATCGAGTCACTGGAGTTGATTTCCAAAGGGCCCGAGATCCTTCTGGCGGCGGTGACCCTGGGACATCTGGACGAACCACCGTTTCCCCGACAGGGAAAGAGAGAGGCCCGGATTCTGCTCAAGGACCCCGGGAAACAGTCCGATCGATTCGACCTTGAAGTCAGCGTCGACCGCGGCGTGGCTACCTACGCACACCCCCTTCCCGCCGAAAGCGATGAGCAGTTTCTCCAGGATCCCTACAAGGGCTGGGGACAGGAGAAGAGCACCGGGTCCAGTCCCTCCTATGTGGAGATTGCCGCCGCACCGTCCGCTACGGTGACGGTCTCTCAGGGCTCCGACGAGGTTGGCAAGGTCAAGTGGGGCGACGTCCAGAAGCAGGGAAGCGCCGAAACGCCGCGCATGAAGGTGGAACTCCTGGATCGGGGCCGTAACTGGGTGCACGTCAAGGTCTTGGACGAGGACACCGGAAAGCCAATTCCCTGCCGCGTCCACTTCCGCTCTCCAGAGGGGATTCCCTATCAGCCTCACGGCCACCACAGCCAGGTCAACTCGGGAATGGACAATTGGCACGTTGACGTCGGAGGTGACGTGCGCTTGGGACAGGTGAACTATGCCTACATCGATGGGACCTGCCAGGGGTGGCTTCCTCGAGGCGATGTCCTGGTAGATGTTGCTCGCGGATTCGAATACGAGCCGCTGCGCCAACGGATAAAAATCGAGCCAGGACAGCGGGAGCTGACCCTGCGGATGAAGCGCTGGATCCATATGAACGAGAGGCGGTGGTTCTCGGGAGACTCCCACGTTCATTTCTTATCCGCCCAGGGCAGCCATACCGAGTCCCAGGGAGAGGATCTGAATGTGGTTAATCTTCTCCAGTCGCAGTGGGGAAGCCTCTTCACCAACAAGGAGGAGTTCACGGGAGGGGCGAGCGTATCCCAGGTGGAGAACAACATCGTCTACGTTTCCCAGGAGAACCGGCAGCACTTCCTGGGACACCTGATCCTGTGGGGACTGAAGGAACCCATCATGCCCTGGTGTTCGGACGGTCCCGGCGAAGCCGAGTTGGGAGGCACCTTGGAAGTCACCATGAGCGACTGGGCCGACCAGTGCCATCGGCAGGGAGGGAAGGTCATCATCCCCCACCATCCCCATCCCAACGGTGAGCCCGCGGCACTGATCGCCACCGGAAGGGCCGACGGTGTGGAGATGCTGCGCCAGACCCCGCTGAACCATGCTGAATACTATCGATATCTAAACGCAGGCTATCCGCTACCTCTGGTGGGGGGGGACCGACAAGATGAGCAGCGATGTGCCCGTTGGGATGTATCGTACCTACGTCAATATCCCGGGAGACGAGGCCTTCGACTATGGCACCTGGTGTGCGAACGTTTCCCGCGGACGAACCTTCCTGAGTGGAGGCCCCATTGTCCATTTCACCGTGGATGGACAGGAGATCGGGGACACACTCAGCCTGTCCGGTCCCGGGACGGTCGAGGTTCAGGCATGGGCCGAGAGCGTGCTGCCAATCCATACCCTTCAGATCGTCCAGGAGGGGCGAGTCGTGGCCCAGAGTGAAGCGGCGGCAGGAACTCGGCGGCTGACCCTCACAGAGAAGGTTCGGGCGGAAGGAAACACCTGGCTGGCGGCCCGCTGCGGCGGACCCGGCTACGGGATCCTACCCCACCACGACGAGTGGCAGCGAGGGATCTTCGCCCACACCTCACCCATCTACGTCGCGTGCGGGGGCGAGTGGTCCATGTTCGATCGGGAAACCCTGCAGTACATGCTGACCTTGGTGGACGGGTGCCTGACCTACATTCGGGAAACGGCCCCTCTGCACGAGCCAGGAACCGCCACTCACCACCATGGCGAGGAGAACCATTCTGAGTACCTGGAGCGCCCCTTCCTGGAGGCCCAGAAGGCGATCCACCGCCGACTCCACCAGCACGGGATTCCCCACTAGGGGAGTACCGCGATGGCCTTGATCTCCACTAGAGCCTTGCTCCCTGCCAGGGAATGGATGTTCAGCAGCGTGTTTGTGGGATGGTCACCCGGAGGATAGAGCTCGCGAAACAATTCCGTTCGCGCCTCGAGGAAGGGCTGGACCGAATCTAATCCAACCAGGTAGGTCGTGAACTCGACGACGTTGCTGAAGGACGCTCCAGCAGCCTCGAGGACGTGACCGATATTTTGGAAAGCCTGGCGTGTTTGAGCCGCCGCGTCGCCCTCACCGACCAGAACACCCTCTGAATCCATGGAGGTCTGACCCGCTACGAAGAGTAGTGATCCGGCCTTCACCTTGACCCCAGAAGAGTACTCACCTCCGGGGGACTGGAGTTGTTCCGGGTCTATGATGGTCTTTTCCAGCTGCGTCATGGGTCGAACTCCTTTTTAGCTGATTTGAGCGGCCTGTATGGGATCCAGCCCGATTCTTCGGGCGGATTCTCGGACTACACCGGGCTGGGATCGCCTTGACGAAGAAAGTCGAGGAACTCCTTGGGGAGAGTCTTGGGCCTGCCGCTCTTGTCAGTTGCTATGTGCTTTGTGTGTGCCCGGGCGTAGACGCTCTCCCCATCCTTATCGACCAGCTCGTAGGCGAAACCAAGCAGCCTTCTTCCAAATTCCTCCAGACGGGTCTTGACCGTGAACTCTTCATCGTAGCGGAGAGGTAAGAGGTACCTACAATGAACTTCGACGACCGGCAGGAATGTGCCCGTCTCCTTTTCCAATCGATTGTAGGTAAAGCCAAATCGCCGGAAGAACTCGACCCTTGCCACTTCAAACCAGATCAGATGGTTGGAATGGTAGGCGATACCCATTTGATCCGTCTCGGCATAGCGGACCCGGAAGTCTGTCTGTGTCCACTCGCTGTCCCTTGCCTGCGACATGGTCTGAGACTTAACACCGAAGCAGGGATGGAGTCAACGCCGCCACTCCGGTCAATCCCGACGTACTTCCTAAACCCCTCGCCCTCGCCCTTGCCCTTGCCTTTGCCCTCACTTCTTCTTGTGCGTCCCCAGGGATGGGGAACAGTCCGCCAGCATTGCCTGGCTTCAGGGGACCGTATCTGCTAGACGATGGCTAGCAAAGGCAAAGGCAAAGGCAAAGGCAAAGGCAAAGGCAAAGGCGAAGGCGAAGGCACGGGCAAGGGCACGAGTGGAGTCGGGCTGGATCGGTTTGCTCTGGGAGGGCCCGTTCAATACAATGCTTCCACCCAGGCCGAAGACAACACTCATGCCTCAAGACTGGCTCCTCCTTCGCAGGATCGCTTCCGGGGATGCACAAGCGCTTGCCGATCTGTACGACGTCCACTCGGGAACCATCTACAGCCTGGCGCTGAGAATCCTTCGGAATCAGAAATCGGCAGAGGTCGTGGTTCAAGGCACCTTTGTCTCCGTCTGGGAGAAGGCAGGACGCTATGATCCCAAACTAGCAGGTGTCTCAACCTGGCTCTTTGCGATCGCTAGAAACCTTGCGATCGACGAATGGAGAAAAGAGAGTCGATCCAGGGAGGTCTCCCTGGCTGAAGAGATCCCCGAGGCCGTAGATAGTTCGGAACAGAGGAATCCCCTGTCGAAGGCGATTCAAGGTCAACGGCGGGAGATCGTGATGCAGGCGCTGTCGCAGATTCCGAAAGAGCAAAAGCAGGTGATCTACCTTGCCTACTATGATGGACTCTCGCATCGGCAGATCGCCGAGACCTTGGAGGAACCTCTGGGAACCGTGAAGACTCGCATCCAACTGGGACTTGATAAGCTGCGGAGAAGACTGGCACCGGTTTTTCGCAATGACTGAACAAAGATTTGGAGAACACTACGTCGAGTACGTCCTGGGGACTTTGGGAGAACCCGAGTCTCGGGAGTTCAAGGACCACCTGGTCGAGTGTCTGGAGTGCAGGGAGAAGTTGGCAGAAATGGAGGAGGTACTCCACAGCCTCCCGCATGCCTTGCCTCAAAGCTCTCCCCCGCCCTCTGTAAAAGAGGCTCTGCTCGAGGAAATCTCAAAGACGCATGGCCGGGTTGAGCACCGGGGATCCTGGTGGCGCCCTGCAGCGATTGCCGCTTCCATCCTGCTGGTCCTGGGGGCAGCGTCCCTGGCGCGCTTCTACCAGATCAGCTCTCAAAAGGACCTTACGATCAGCTCTTTACAAGCCGAGGTCGAGCGACTGCGCATCGCCAATCAGGGTCTGAACATCAAGGTGAACGAGCTAGCGCGTCCGGACCTCAAATTCGTCAATCTAGTGGGACTCACGGACTTTGAATCAGTCGCTGGGAGTGTGTTCGTCCAGACCGAGGAGAAACGAGCTACTGTCTTCCTGCACAATCTGCCCGCATTGAGTACCGATCAAGATTTTCAGCTCTGGGTGATCGAGAAGGACAAGGCACCTCACCCCTCGACGGTATTCCAGAGTCTGGGTCAGGTCACTGAACTCCAGTTGGAGCTTCCTGAGGGGGCCGTTGCACTCGAAGCATTCGCGCTGACCATAGAACCCAAGGGTGGAAGTCCTCAACCCACCGGTTCGATGGTCGTTCTTGGAAGATTATAGTCAGTTTCCGATGGTCCAGATCAACAGTCGCCTTTCAATCCCGGACGATGAGATCCGCTTTACCGCTACCAGGAGCAGTGGGCCTGGTGGCCAGCACGTCAACAAGGTCAGCAGCCGTGTCACGTTGTTGTTCAACCTGGACGAGACGGACAGCCTTACCGGGGAAGAAAAGCGGCGAGTTAGAAGCCGTCTGAGTACCCGCGTCAGTCTGGCCGGAATACTGCGGGTCGTCTGCCAGCAGCACCGCAGCCAACACTTGAACCGGAAAGAAGCTCAGGATCGTTTTGTACGCCTGATCTCAAAGGCTCTTGCTCAAACAGCGCCTCGGATCCCGACGGTCGCCACCAGGGCCGCAGGCGAGCGAAGGCTACGCGCCAAACGTCATCGCAGCAAGGCAAAGCAAGTCCGGTCCCGCGTGGATCCGGAAGACGAGTAGGACCGATCCACTATCGTTGAACCCACGCCTCTCCAACAGTATGATGAGGCGTGGTATTGAATAAGGAGTTCCCATGAAGATGAACGTTGAAAGAATCCTTGCTACCAAATGCTCGAGCGTCGTCGTGGCCCGCCCCGACGATTCAATCAGAGAGGCACTCGCCCAGAGAGGCACTCGCCCTACTGGCCCGACATAACATAGGCGCCCTGGTTGTAGTGGATGAGGCCAATCATCCCATGGGCATCCTCTCTGAGAGAGATATCGTTCGTGGAGCGGCCAGGGACGAAGCGGTGTTCGACCAGAGGGTAGATAGTCTCATGACCGAGAAAGTGATCATCACCAGCCCCACCGACGACACGAGGCTTGTGGCCCGTACCATGACCGAGAAGAGGTTCCGCCACCTCCCCGTCGTCGACAACGGCGAGCTCGTGGGCATCATCTCGATCATGGATGTCGTCCGGGCACAGCGAGACCAGTATGAAGGCCAGGTCGAATCTCTCCAGACCCGGCTTTCCACGGTTTGAACCCTGCCCCAGCTCCACACATCTCTCCAGTAGAGGAAGTCATTGAAGATGGTCAAGCCAGGTACTAACGCCTGCCCCTTGCGAGTCGCGATTGTCGGTGCGGGGCCGGCAGGTTTCTATGCCGCAGAGCATTTGTTCAAGCAGGACCGGATCACCGTCGAGATCGACATGTTTGATCGCCTTCCGACGCCTTTCGGTCTGGTTCGAAACGGCGTCGCTCCCGATCATCAGCGAATTAAGGCCGTCACCAGGACTTTCGACCGGACTGCATCCAATCCCCGCTTCAGATTCTTTGGCCAGGTTGGGTTGGGACGTGACATCACCCGAGCCCAGCTGCGAGACCACTACCACCAGATCATCTACACCACGGGCGCCCCATCGGACCGCAACCTCGGCATACCCGGCGAGAACCTGAAGGGCAGCTATTCAGCCACCGATTTCGTGGCCTGGTACAACGGTCACCCCGACTTTTGCGACTATGAGTTCGACTTGTCGCAAGAGCGTGCAGCAGTGGTCGGCCTGGGCAACGTGGCTGTTGACGTAATCCGGATTCTGAGCCGTACCCCCGAGGAACTGGCGCAGACGGACATTGCGGATTATGCCCTCGAGCAGCTCCGGCAGAGCCAAGTGCGAGAAGTCTACATGCTGGGACGACGGGGACCGGCACAGGCAGCCTTTACCAATCCTGAAATCAAGGAACTGGGAAGGCTGGAGGATGTCCACGTCACTATCCCTTCGGAGGAAGCAACCCCCGACTCCCTGAGCCAGCAGGCGTTGGAGCGAGAAAACGATCGGGTCGCATTGAAAAGAATCGAGATTCTGGAGGAGATTGCCTCTCGCGAGCGGGCAGGCCAGTCGCGCACTATCCACCTTCGCTTCCTGGTTTCTCCGGTAGAGATCCTGGGCAGGGCAGGGCAGGTGAGAGCCATGCGACTGGTCAAGAACGAACTCTATTCCACCGACATGGGAACCCTCCGCCCCAGAGCGACCGATAGGTTTGAGGAACTCGAGGTTGGACTGGTGTTCAGATCCATTGGCTATAAGGGCCTGCCGCTTTCAGACATTCCCTTTAATCCGAAATGGGGTGTGATCCTGAACGAGAAGGGTCGAGTTGTGGAACCTGAGTCTCGGAAGCCCATCGCAGGTGAATACACTGCAGGCTGGATCAAGCGCGGGCCCAACGGAGTCATCGGCACCAATAAGCCGGACGCCCTGGAAACCGTGTCCTGCATGCTTGAAGACCTGGAGGCAGGGCTGACATTGAACCCCTCGCACCAGGAGAACAGCGATACCGAGGCACTGATTCGACGTAACCGTCCCGACTACTTTTCCTACGCAGATTGGCAGCGGATAGACGAGATCGAGCGGGAGAAGGGGCTCCAGTCGGGGAGGCCCAGGGTGAAGTTCACCACGGTCGAAGAGATGGCGACGGCGCTGGGCCGATAGTTCGTCGCAGGTTCGAACGTCACATGTCTTCGATCGCGCTCCCCCCTTGCCTTTGCCCGTGCCCTTGCCCTTGCCCGATTCCTCTTTCTGTCGAGATGGCTACGAGTCATCTGTTCGTCACCATAGACGTTCCGGGCAGGGAAAGACGAGACAATTGTGGGAACGCGTACGGGCACGGGCGCGGGCACGGGAAAAGGCAAGGGAGGGACGCTACGCCAGGAGCTTCTTTACCAGTTTTCCGTGGATATCGGTAAGTCGGAAATCGCGCCCTTGATACTTGAAGGTCAGCTTGGTGTGATCGACGCCCAGGCAGTGCAACAGGGTCGCTTGCAGATCGTGGACGTGGACTGGATCACGCGTTATGTTGTAGCCATAATCGTCGGTTTCACCATACTGGACACCTGGCTTGATGCCTCCACCGGCCACCCAGATCGAAAAGCAGCGGGGGTGGTGATCGCGCCCGTAATCCGTTGCCGTCAGCTTGCCCTGTGAATAGACCGTCCTCCCGAACTCTCCTCCCCAGACTACCAGGGTGTCCTCCAGCAGACCCCGTTCCTTCAGATCCTGCACCAGAGCCGCTGAGGCTTGATCGGTGTCCCGGCACTGTACCTTGATTTCCTTGGGTAGCGTGCTGTGCTGGTCCCAGCCGCGGTGGAAGAGCTGAATGAAGCGGACCCCACGCTCTGCCAGACGACGCGCCAGCAGGCAATTGTAGGCATACGTCCCGGGCTTTTTCGCGTCGGGGCCGTAGAGCTTGAATACGTGCTCGGGTTCGCCCGAGAGGTCGGTGAGCCCAGGGACAGACGCCTGCATTCGATAGGCCATCTCATACTGCTCAATCCGGGTCGCGATCTCCGGATCCCCAAACTCCTCCAGCTGCAGCTGGTTGAGCCGGTTCAGATCGTCCAGAAAGCGGCGTCGATTGGGTTGGCTCATACCCGGCGGATTCGACAGATACAGCACTGGGTCGCCAATCGAGCGAAACTTGACCCCCTGGTATCGAGTGGGGAGAAACCCGCTTCCCCAGAGTCGATCGTAGAGCGGCTGCCCAGCGCCGTCCTCGCCACTGGAGACCATCACTACGAAGGTCGGAAGGTCCCGATTTTCACTTCCAAGACCGTAGGAAAGCCAGGATCCGATACTGGGCCGTCCCGCCAACTGGGCCCCGGTCTGGAAGAACGTTATTGCGGGATCATGGTTGATGGCCTCGGTGTGCATCGTTTTGATGAACGACAGCTCATCTACAATCTTGGCCGTGTGCGGCATCAACTCGCTCACCCAGGCCCCGGAGGCACCGTGACGGGCAAACTGGAACACCGATGGAGCCACCGGAAAGCTGGACTGGGTGGCCGTCATGCCGGTCAAACGCTGCCCCTTGCGGATCGAGTCGGGCAATTCGCTACCGGCCAGCTCCTGCAGTCTCGGTTTGTAGTCGAACAGGTCCATCTGGGAAGGAGCGCCCGATTGGAACAGATAGATGATTCTCTTGGCCTTCGGAGTGAAATGGGGGAGGCCTGACAGCCCACCTTTAGAGGAGCCATCACCGGAGGCTTTCAGCCCGGCCTTGCCCAGCAGACTACGATCCAGAAGGCTGGCCAGGGCCGCTGTACCTATCCCGGCGCTCCCCAATCCGAAGAAGTGGCGGCGTGTCATCGACAATCGGCGGTCAAGCCTGGGATCCATGAATCACTCCTTGGTAATGGCCTGGTCAAGATTGAAAATCAGGCTGGCAACCGTGGTATAGGACGCCAGTTCGGCGATGTCCAGGGTCGGATTGCGAGGATGCTCACCCTGGGAAACCAACTCCAGGGCGGCCTTGCGATCGTCCCGATAGCCTCGTAGGTGGTGCTGGAAGCCCTCCATCAGAATCTCGCCCTCCCTGGACCGAGGCGTTCGGGCCGTGACCATCTTGTAGGCAAAGGCAATCCGGTCCGCTGGCGTCTTCCCCCCCTCCTCCATCATCCGCTGGGCCAGCACTCGGGAGGCTTCCACATAGGTCACGTCGTTCATCAGATTGAGGGCCTGTAGGGGGGTGTTCGTCCTCTCCTGCCGAACCGAGCAGGTCTCACGCTGACCGGAGTCAAAAGTGGTCATGGAAGGGGGCGCCGACGTTCGCTTCCAGAAGGTGTAGAGGCTGCGGCGGTAGAGGTCGCTGCCTTTACCTCTCTGGTAGTCCTCGCCTCCAGCCAGATCCGACCAGAGTCCGGCCGGTTGATAGGGCTTGACGGAGGGACCGCCAACCTGCTCTACCAGCAACCCCGAAACCGCCAGCGCCTGATCGCGTACCACCTCGGCCGGCAGCCGGAAGCGAGGTCCCCGAGCCATCAGCCTATTCTCAGGGTCGCGCTTCAGCAGCTCAGCCGAGACCTTCGAGGACTGCCGGTAAGTCGCGCTCATCACGATCGTCTTCTGAAGCGCTTTGACATCCCACCCACTGGAAACGAACTCAGTCGCGAGCCAGTCCAACAGCTCGAGATGAAGGGGCCATTCGCCCTGCGAACCAAAATCTTCGGCTGTCTTGACCAGGCCGACACCGAAATACGTCTGCCAGAAGCGGTTTACCGTCACCCTAGCAGTTAGCGGATTCTCTGGGGCCACCAACCAACGGGCCAATCCTATCCGGTTGTTGTCCCAATCTTCATTCAGTTGCGGAAGGAAGGAGGGTACCCCGGGAAGCACCTTTTCCCCGGGTTTATCGTAGGCGCCACGGACCAGGACGAAAGTATCGCGAGGCTTCCCCTCATGCATCACCATGACCGTGGGAAAGCTGCGAACCAGTTCCCTCTTCTGCCTGCGCAGATCCTGCAATTGCTGCCAGGGCTTCTGGATCTGAGAAGGAGCGTACTGCTCGAGGAAGCACCACTGCAGCTTGTCCGACTGCGACGGGCTACGGACTTCCCTAGTCAGTGCAGCAATCTGGTTCACGCTGTCGGTCAGCGCGATCACGGCCACTTCCTGTGGGGATAAGACTTCTGTATAGACTCGAACCTCATCGATCAGACCGTAGAACCGACGAGCACCGGCACCACCGATCCGGAGGGGTTCGGAGCGACGGAAATCCTGGTTGAGTAGGTCCAGACGCACGTTGAGCGGGCTGGGCTGGCCGTTGAGGTAGATCCTGGTACCCTCCGCTAAGCGGGAGCCGTCATAGGTCGCAGTGACGTGGTGCCAGCGGTTGAGCTCCAGCGGCTCGGCCATCTCGACTCTAAGGGAATCGTCCAACCAGCGCGTCACCAGATTCAGCTGAACCCTGCCCTCTTTCAGATACAGGCTATAACCCGTGAACCCATCCTCGCCGACCTCCGACTTGTCCTGATTCCGGCCCAGAATGGGGCCATCCAGCGCAGTGGGATACACCCAGACGGAGAGGGAGAAACGGTCGAAAAAGCCCAGCTCTGCAACGTCTCCGACCTCCAGAAAACGTTTTCCGTCGAAGCTGGCAGCAGCGCCGAGCCTTCCCGGTACGAAATGGGGCATGCCACCGACCAGCCGGGCCTGAACCGGCTTGCCGTCCTTGAATCCACCTGGTTGGCCGGCCAGAGCGCCGTCGAGTGGATAGCGCAGGAGCAGGTCCTGATCAAAGGACCAATCCAGGATTGAGGACTGGGCCAAAGAGGCCTCCCAGGTCCGCTGGAGCTTTTCGATCTCTGAACCCAGCGCCTCGAACTGCACTTCGGCCTCGGTAAGTTTTTTTTCCAACTGTTCCAGTTGCTCTGACTGGGCCGTCGTCGGAGCCGGAATGAAGGGCGCGGAGTTGCCGTACTTGAAGGCTCGTCCCCGCTCCGGGACGTTGTTGAAGTAGGCGAAGACCCGGTAGAAATCTTTTTGTTTGATGGGATCGTATTTGTGATCGTGACAGCGGGCACAACCCGTCGTCAGCCCCAGCCAAACCGTTGAAGTCGTCTCTACTCGGTCGACCACATATTCGACGGAGTATTCTTCGGGAACGATTCCGCCTTCACCATTACCGCGATGGTTTCGATTGAATCCGCTGGCAATCCTCTGATCGAGCGTGGCGTCCGGCAGCATGTCACCTGCGATCTGCTCAATCGTGAACTGATCAAAGGGCATGTTCTTGTCGAAGGCATTGATCACCCAATCCCGCCATCTCCACATGCTTCGTTCGGCATCCGTCTGATAGCCGTTGGTATCGGCGTAGCGGGCCGCATCCAGCCATCGGCTCGCCATCTTCTCGGCGTAGCGGGGAGATTGGAGCAGACGGTCGACTACTTTCTCGTAGGCATCAGGGGACGCGTCCGTGAGGAAGGCGTCCACTTCAGCAGGGATCGGGGGCAGGCCAGTCAGATCAAGTGTCACCCGACGGATCAGGGTTGCGGGGTCCGCTTCGTGCGAAGGGTCCAGACCCTCTCTCTCGAGCCGCTGAAGAACGAAGAGGTCCAGTTCGCTCCGGGCCCAGCTGTTGTTGTCCGGATTGGGGAGCTCAGGTCGTCTGGGCTGAATGAAGGCCCAGTGCCTTTGCCACTTGGCCCCTTGAGAGACCCAGCGTTGCAGGAGATCGATTTCTTGTTCGGTGAGCTTCTTTCCCGAGTAGGCCGGAGGCATCCGCTGTGTTTCGATGTCGGTGGTGATCCGGCTGACAAGCCCGCTCTCCCCGGGACGGTGAGGTACTATCGCGAAGCGACCTCCTCCCAGATCCGCAAAAGCCCCCTCCTCGGTATCGAATCGCAGCTTCGTCAGCCGCTTCTTCTCATCGGGCCCATGACAGGCGAAGCACCTGTCGGAGAGGATCGGCCTGATGTCCCGGTTGAACTCGACTGCCGTTTCGTCAAGCTTGGAGGAGGTTGCTGCAGGCGGTCCCGCAAGAGTTATCGAGAGGAGCATTCCAGGAATGCAAAGCAGGGAAAAATGAAAATTAGATCGCACGATCTTCACCAGGCTAGCCTTCCGCTGATTGGCTTCTTGAAAGCAATAGAGTAGGAAACTCCTTCTCTCGGCGATTCTAGCCCGGTAGGAAGACAAGGTCAAAGGCAGAAGTCAGGCTCGGCGGGTTGCGCACGAGGGGCTCCACGCTTAGAGTCTTGCTTGAATGGCGGACTTCCTGTCGCAAATTTCGCAGTTATTGCGACAGGTCAGGGAAGCCTGAAGCGCAAGCGAGGGGTTGGGCCGCCGCGCCATACGTCGACAAACGGGTTCCGAACCGAAGGCACACGGAGAAGCCATGAATATTTTGTGCTGATCCCCAACCCCTCGCTTGCGCTTCAGGCTTCCCTGGTCACGAGTCCCTGACCTGGACCGAATCCGCGTTTCTTCCTGAATGACCCAGCGTGGCTGGGTATGAGACTGATGCCAAACACCAAACAGCAGCAGCCAGTCTTAGATCCCTATGCTCGAACTGAGGACAGCTTTCGCGAGCCCCCCCGGACACTCGGGTCGGTGCTGAGGCATCTGGGACCGGGGGTGATCCTGCTGGGAGCAATCGTCGGATCCGGTGAGCTCATCATGACCACTAAGCTGGGAGCTGAGGCCGGCTTTTTCATGCTCTGGCTGGTGTTTGTTTCCTGCTTCGGGAAATTCGTTGTCCAGGCCGAGCTTACTCGGCACACGATCTCGAGTGGAAAGACGTTTCTCCAGGTTTTCGGCAACCTTCCCGGGCCTCACGTTCAACGTCCCGCGTGGTTGAGCCCCGAGTGGCTGACGACGGTCCTGTTTCTCTCCTTCGCCGGGTTGGGAGTCTATACCCTGCTCGGCGAACGCCGCACTGCTCTTTCCGAAGTGGGAATCGGGGCGGCAATTGTCATCGGTGCGCTGATCTCGGCCGGGGTGATTGCTGCTCACAGAAAAGAGGGGAAACAGGGTCTCTTCCGTATGGAGATGACCGGGCCCAGACCAGCCGTCAATTGGTTCACGTGGCTGTGGCTGGCGATGTCATTCCTTTTCTTCATCAATGGAGGAGCAATTCTCGGCGGCGCCGGCCAAGCATTGCAGTTGGCCTTTCCCGATCTTCTGGGCAGCGGTGGCAGCACGAAGTGGGCGGTCATCTCCGCCGTGGTCTGTGCCGCCCTCCTGATCAGTGGAAGGTATTCGGTGCTCGAGAGAATCTCTCTGGGCATGGTCGCTACCTTCACCGTGACAACGATCGTCTGTACCATCCTGCTGCAGTGGACCGGTTACGCGGTCACGCCTGAAGACCTCGTCCAAGGCCTGTCGTTTTCCTTCCCCAGCCCGCTTGCAGCAGGCGTCGCCCTGACTGCCCTGGCCATGTACGCCGGTACCGGGATAGCCTGGGGAGAGATGTGTACCTACACCTATTTCTGCGTCGAGAAGGGATACGCTCGATTCACCGGAACCAATGTGCCGGACTCGGAGTGGCCGCGGAGGGCTCGTGGGTGGATCCGAGTGATGTACGCCGACGTCCTGTTCGCACTGGGGATCTATACTGTCGGCACCATCTGCTTCTACTTTCTGGGAGCCACCATCCTGAATCGGATGGAGCTCAATCCCGAAGGACCCGAGACCCTCAGGACACTCAGCCTCGTCTACACCGAAAGCCTCGGCAGCTGGGCGGCCACCCTGTTCGTTGTGGGAGCCTTCGTCGTCCTGTTTTCGACTGTTCTGAGCGGAGCCGCCGGCCTCAGCCGACTGATCGCGGACACCTTCTGTGTCCTGGGATTCATTGATCCGGCGGATTACCCGGAACGCCTGAAAGTGATGCGCATCCTGATCATCGTCACGCTGGGCCTCTATGCCTTTTCCTACAGCCTCTTCGAAAACCCGCCCCTGATGCTGATGATGTCCAGTATGATTGCGGTCCTGATGTACCCGATCCAGGGTTTAGGCGCCCTGTACCTGCGCCACCATGATGTGGACAAACGAATTCTCCCCGGGCCGCTGATCACAACCTGGCTGTGGATCTGTGGGATCGCAATGGCTCTAATCTCTCCCGGGGCAGCGCTGTTGGCCCTGGCCATTTCACAGGGGTGGATCCAAATGTCCGGGGGATGATCTCGATGCGGTCTTGATTCTCATAACTCCCGGTGAACGGGAAACAGCGAAAGCGAGGTTTTCATTTTGCTCAAATCGCTAGCCTGCTGCTTGATACTTTCGTCTGGTCTGTTGGTCGCAGCACCTTCCGAAGCACTGCTCAGGGTCGGCATTATTGGACTGGACACCTCCCACGCCATCAAGTTCACGCAGATCATGCGTAACCCGGCCTGGAAGGAAAAAATGCTGGGCTGCCGGGTGGTGGCGGTCTTTCCCGAAGGCAGCCGGGATATCGAGTCGAGCGTGAGCCGGGTTCCCAAGTATACCCAGACCATGCGCGAAATGGGGGTCGAGATAGTGGACTCCATCGATGCCCTTCTGGGTAAGGTGGAGGTGGTCATGCTGGAGACGAACGACGGACGCCCACACCTCGAACAAGCCTTGCCCGTTCTGCGATCCGGGAAGAGGCTTTTCATCGACAAACCGGTGGCAGGGACCCTGGTTGATACGATTGCCATTTTCGAGCTGGCGCGCCACTACAAAGTCCCCATTTTCTCTTCGTCTGCCCTGCGCTATGGCGAAAACGTCCAGGAAGTCCGGGCGGGCAAGCAGGGAAAGGTAATCGGTTGCGATACCTACTCGCCCTGCCCTCTAGAGCCCAACCACCCGGATCTGTTCTGGTACGGCATACATGGGCTGGAGAGCCTCTTCACCGTCATGGGTACCGGATGCCAGAGCGTCACCCGATCCACGTCGTCTGGAACCGACGTCCTGGTCGGGACCTGGGAGGATGGGCGCATCGGCACCTTCCGGGGTATTCGAGACGGGAAGCGGGGCTACGGAGGAACCGTCTTTACGACCGAGGGGACCTCAGCGGTAGGATCCTATGACGGCTACGAACCCCTGGTAGTTGAAATAGTCAAGTTCTTCCGCAGCGGCGTCTCTCCGGTGGAGGACTCCGAAACCCTGGAGATCTACGCCTTCATGGAGGCTGCCGATGAGAGCAAACGGCGGGGCGGGACCCCCGTCAAACTGAGCGAGGTGATGGAGAAAGCCCGCTCGGCTGCGAAAACGAAGATTGCCCAGTATCTGGGCCGTTGACGATTGGATCCGAAGGAGAAGAAACCTCATGAGCTGGCACGACCATCCCTGGGCAGGGGTCTTCGCGGCGACTCTCTGTCCCTTCCATGAAGACGAATCGATCGACGAAAAAGGGCTCCGCTCCTATATCGCGGAAGTGGCGGCCGTTCCCGGTATCAAAGGCGTAACCTGCAACGGGCACACCGGCGAAGTGATGTCGCTGCGTCCGCGGGAGCGGGCACAAGTGACGTCCATCGTGGCTGAGGCCGCCCGAGGGCACACTTCCGACGTCAAGGTCATCTCGGGGGTTTCCGCCGAAGGAAGCCTGGAGGCGATCGATCACGCTCTAGCTGCCCGGGAAGCCGGAGCCGATGCTATCTTGCTGATGCCTCCCCATCACTGGCTCAGATTCGGGCGCAGTTCGAAGACCGCCGCCGGCTTCTTTCAGGATCTGGCAAAGGGAGCCGACATTCCCATCATCGTCCACCAGTACCCGGCTTGGACCAAGGCTGGTTACAGCCTCGATGAAATGTGCGAACTGGTCCAGATTCCTCAAGTCGTCTCGATCAAGATGGGCACCCGCGACATGGCCCGATGGCTGTTCGATTACGAGCAGCTCAAGAAGGCCGAGCCGAGTGTTTCGATCATTACCTGTCATGATGAGTTTCTGCTGCCGACGCTGCTGGAGGCGAGTGACGGAGCGCTGATTGGCTTCGCCGGCTTCGTACCCGAACTGATGGTAGAGTTGGTCCACGCTGCCCTGGATGGAGACCTGGCCCGAGCAAAGACGGCACAGAAGGTGGTGGCACCACTGGCTCGCATTGTGTACGCCTTCGGGGAGCCCGGCTCTGGAGCCCACCAGCGTATGAAGGTAGCGCGCTGGCTGTTGGGGAAATTTCCCAGCACCAACTTCAGACGACCGATACGCCCGCTCTCAGGCCAGGAGGTCGAGCGAATCCGAATCGAGCTGGAAGCAATCGGCTTCAACTGCACCCAGCATCTACACGCTATCTAGATCATGCCCGATGTAGTTGACGTCTTCTGTCATTGGCTGCCACAACCGTTCCTCGATGCGGCGTTCGCCCGTTCAGATCAGCACCTTCACATGTTGGAACGTGCCGCGCAGATCCCGGTCATGGTGGATCTCGAAGCCCGCTTCTCGGTGATGGACCAGTTCGAGGGTTACCGCCAAATCCCCAGCATCGCCTCTCCACCCATCGAGGCCGTAGACGGTCCCGCAGGTGCAGCGGATCTCGCCCGGATAGCCAACGATGCCCAGGCGCGAATGGTCCGACTTCACCCAGATCGCTTCTTGGGCTTCGTCGCGGCTTTGGCGATGAACAACCCCGAGGCAGCGTTGGCCGAAGCAGAACGTGCCACCCGGGACCTGGGAGCGGTGGGCGTCCAGGTGTTCACGAACGTCAACGGCCAACCTTTGGACCAGCCAGAGTTCCTTCAACTGTTCGAGGCCATGGCAGAGCTGGGCAAACCGATCTGGCTTCATCCGGCCCGTGGCATGAGCAGGCCGGACTATTCCACCGAGGAGATATCGAAGTACGATCTCTGGTGGGCGCTGGGATGGCCTTATGAGACGTCTCTGGCGATGGGCCGCCTGGTGTTCTCGGGACTGTTCGATCGATACCCCGATCTCGTGATCATCACCCATCATGCAGGTGGGATGGTGCCCATGATGGAGGGTCGCTTCGGGCCCGGCCTGAAGATGCTCGGAACCCGAAACCCGCCCAAGTTGGCAGATGCGGTGGCGACGCCCCTGCAGGAACCGCCTCTCGAAGCATTCCGGCGGTTCTACGCCGATACGGCGACCTTCGGATCGCAGGCGGCCATCGAGTGCGGCACCGCCTTCTTCGGAGTCGAGCACATGATGTTCGGCTCCGACATGCCCTTCGACCCGGAAAAGGGACCCGGGTTCATTCGAGAGACGCTCTCGGCGATCGATAAGATGTCCTTATCGTCCCACGATAGAACGAAGATCCTGAACCAAAACGCGGGATCGGTTCTGGGGTTGGACCATCGGCGTGGAGAGTAATCCTGGAGGCGACCGAAGTCGGATATGGCTAAGGGAAGCGTTCATCCATCCGAATCAAGCGCCTGGGTCCAGGCGGACGCTCATGGCGCCGTCCGGCAGGTAACCAGCCACCCCTCGACTCATCATCATCCTTTTTTCTACATCCCGGCCTACGATGACGAGATGACGAGATTGATCTTCATCTCTCACCGGACCGGCCAACCCGAGATCTTCGCCGAGATGCGGGGCTCCCAGAGGCTGATCCAGTTGACCCAGCATGACAAGCTGAGCGAGTGGTCTATTAGCCCCTCCCACGATGGACGCCACGTGTATTTCACCGACGACTCGGGTGCCTGGAGGGTCCACACAGATTCTCTGAGGGAAGAACAGCTAGCCGATTTTGGGGATGCCGAGATTCGAGAAAAGGGGATGGTGGCAGCCGCCATGGGCACAACCGCGCTCAGTTATGACGACAATTGGTGGGCCATTCCGGTCAAGACAGGTGACCTGACGCGCCTCGCGCTGATCGACACCAGAAGCGGCAGCCAACAGGTGATCCTCGAACGCGATCAGATTGGACATCCGGAGTTCCACCCCAACGATTCGAACCTCCTCCGCTATGCCGGCCCTTACGACAACCGGTTGTGGGTCATCAACCGGAACGGCAGCGACGACCGTCTCGTCTACAGACGCAACAGCGAGTGCAGGGAGTGGATCGTCCACGAGACCTGGAATCCTGCGTCACGCGAACTGCTGGCCGTGAACTGGCCTCATGGAGTGATCGGCGTTGACATCGATTCGGGCGACGTTCGGTCGGTAACGGCATTTAGCGCCTGGCACCCGATGATCAACCGGCAGGGTTCGCTCATGGTTGCGGACGCGAACTTCCCCGACACAGGACTTCACTGCTTCGATCCCAGCGACGGAGAGGGCAGGCCCCGTCCACTGTGCGCTTCCCGATCCAGCAATGTAGGCGCCCATTGGGATACGACTCACTGCCCCTATGACGACGGGCCAGTCCAGGTATACGCGCCTCAACACACCCACCCGCACCCCTGCTTTTCTCCGGATGGCCGGAGGGTTGTTTTCACCTCCGACCGAACGGGCCACGCTCAGGTCTACGAGTGTGTGGTGGACGAGTCTTTGCTCAACGACCTAGCGGGGGAGCGAACCTACCTCTAGGCTGAAACTTGAATAGTGAACAGTGATGAAGTGATCAGTGAACAGTGTTCGGAAAGAGGTGTTGCCGTGCACGAATAGACTGCCAGCATTGCGAAACCAAGTCCGGCAGAGCCGCGAACGACTTGACCGTGCAGCAATAGGAACCCCAGTTCCGAGGAGAGAGCTGGACAACAGCAGAATCCCCCTATCCCCGGATCTGATCACAGATCGAATCCCCATTGACTTCATCAACCAGAGCGCCTCTCCGGCCGCCGGAGCGCAGGGAGCCGATTGATGTCGGTTGGGAGCACGACGGCGTCAGGAAGCAGGCGGAATTCACATACAGGCATGCTCAATCATGTCCGTGTACACCCTGACAGCTTCGTGAAGCTGTTCCACCGCGATCCACTCGCCCACAGTGTGGGCCTGGGCAATATCACCGGGTCCCAGGACCACGAGATCGAGCGCATCTCCTATCCTGACGGCATCAGTTCCGAATGGAACGGTTTGCGGCTCTTTCACTCCAGTCACCTCGCAGGCTAGCCGAACGATCGGGGCTTCCGGGGAAATGTAGTAGGGCATGCCCATACGTGATTGGACTTCCAGTCCGTATTGGTTGGCCTTCTGGGTAATGAGTTCCAGCAGTTCCTCGCTCTTGTCTGCTGGCATGGGCCTGAAGCAAACCTGGCAGACGGTCTTGGCTGCGGTGACATTCTGTTTGGTGCCCCCGTCATCCATCACCATATTGAAGCCATTTGTGGGAGGCTTGAAATCGTGGTTCATGAATCGCTCATCGACTCTGACCTTCTTGGCCAGATCGGCCATTTCAGCAAGAAAAGGGGCGATGATGAAGTTCGCCGAGATCCCCAGGTCCATGCTCGTATGGGCAGCTTTTCCGTGAGCAGTGACAAAGACTTGCGCTCCGCCTTTATGCGAGTACACGGGAACGAGCCGCGTGGGCTCTGCCACTACCCCGAACGTGGGCTGGGTGTTCCGCAGGAGCTCCGAGGCATCCACTACCTGCTTGACGCCGTGGCCTCCCACCTCTTCATCTGCGGTGGCCATGACCAAGACAGGACGTTTCAAGCGGGAGGCATCACACTGGGCAGCAGCAACCATGGTGGCCGCCAGTGGGCCCTTCATATCGCAACTACCACGCCCGATGATCCGTCCATCTTTCACCGTCGAGGAAAAAGCATCCCAATCCTGCTCTTGGCCGGGTACCGTATCCGTGTGGGAAAAAAAGCCAGCCCTCCGGAACCTTCCCCCTTCTTACCAACAATGCTTGCTTTCCTCTCACCGTTCTCGTCCTCATACTCGAGACGCTCGGTCTCAAACCCATTTTGGACCATGCGTCCCTCAACCAAAGCTGAGATCTCAAGATTGCTCCAGCGGCTGACGGACTTGATATCGACAAGCTCTTGAGTGAGTTGAACGGGTTCGAGTGTCATGGTTTCGTGATCTTTTCGGGAAAAGGAGAATTGTCTGTAGAGACCGCGGCTATCACGAGCAACCAAGTCACGTCGATAGCTGCATCCTCAAAGGTGTTGGCTGCCAACTACTCTCGAAAGGCGCGAGTGAGATATCGAGTCCACTCTTTCCTGACCTGGCGCTCATCCATCATCACCAACTGGCTGGGGCTGAAACGTTTTGAGAGGGAACGGACAAAATGTCGCCCCCAACGGTATCCTAGACCCTGTGTAAAGTTGAGACTGTTTGGGAAATAGTTCTTCCTCATTACCGAGGCCGACTGGGAAAGGTCTCGGATGAGCTGACTCGCACCCCCAGGGAAATCATCACCCGGGAAAGAAGCGAAATCTGGATCTGCATTGTGCAATGCAAGATGAAGAGCTAGCCCACGGCGAAGGATCTCCAAGCTCAGGGGGGACTCGACAGTGCTCATAGCCGGATTCGTGATGGGCCACAGAAGTGCCGTGAACAGCTGCCTTTTGACGACGATAGGGGCGATTTCTGGCCTCGATGCCAACCTGAAGGGATCGAAGAGGAGGTACACTTCGTCCAACACTTCGACGACTTCTTCAGAGCAGCACTTGTACCCTCCATCGGGACCCAGAGGCCGGCTCCAGAGGATCTTCGTGGTGACTGCAGAAGGGCCCACGGCACTGACCACGTGGAAGCTCGGACGCCTATCGGGGAATTGAGCGCTAACCTCCCGGACGGCACTCTCAACCAGTTCCGGAAAGCGCCGCACGAAATCAAGTTTTTCCCCTGGCTGATTCAGCTGAGCAAAGATACGCCTGAGCTCTTTTTCCTTCTTGCCCGGTGCTACTCGATCGCCATAGAGCAGATCTTGGAGCAGGAAGTAGAAATTTGATTCTACCTGCTGATCCCAGAATGCGGAAAAGTCCTCGAAAGTCTCCCATTCCTCACTTTCACAGAGCAGAGAGGTTGCATCCAGAAACGGGCCCTTATGATGTTTACGCAGCTTCTCAAACGGCTTCCAATCACCGGTAAGTGCGCCTACTCTAGAGCCGGTTAGATGTCCTCCGGTAGGATATTGGGGGTGGATATGAGTCCACGCTCCTTTCAGTCGATCCTCTGCTCGCGTCGCCTCCAGTTGCAAGGGTAGGGGCTTACTGGCAACTCGCGTGCCAACCAGCTTCAGTTTCGCCTCATCAAACTGTGCGCTGAAAACGATCAGGGGTCTTCCAGAATCATCAAAGATTCGAACATTGCGCTCCTCTGCGCCCGAAATTGCGAGGTGATAGGTGACTCCTCGGGGACCGTTGTCGAAGGCTGTAATCCGCCAGACCCCAGCCCATTCGTCTGCCTGAGCCGGGGCTATAAATCCCCAGAAAACCAGGACTGCCAGCTTCAAATGAATTGGACAACCTCGACCAAACCTCGGCTTGAAGCAGCGAGTAGACAAAGTCCGGCGGATTTTCATCGCCTTGGTGCCAGGTAGGGTAGCCACTTGACCCATCGCAAAAATGCAAGCCGCTCGAAGCGCTATCTCTGTGTGCTCCCAACGGGCAGGCTGGAAATAACTACGCCAGCGGCGGTCCGAAGTATCACGACCACGAGCGGTTTGTCACTCGTGATTACCAGTGTACCATCCAAATCCTGGGCCGGGACGTCCGGGAAGATCTCGTTCAAGAACCGAGCCCTCTGTTGACCTCCCTCCAGATCCAGGGCGTCGAGGTCTGAAGCGATCTCGACTCCGTTGCCGTCGAGCAGCCGAACGTTGCTCTTATTAGCCTCCGAGGAAACATTGACGGCAGCTATACCGCTGTTGAAGTCGCCCTCGATGCGTCTTTGCACGACGCCTACCGAGATGTACTTGCCGGTGGCTCCTCCGATCCCCGCTTCGGATGTGGCATTCCCGTCACCATCCAAGACTCGAAATATGGCGGTTGAATCCACCGGTGCATTGGCCTCGATGCAAGCGTATCCAACAGACAGAGGACCGGCCCCGCTGGTGTTGAAGGTGGAGGATCCAAAAGGCTCAATCGAAAACGGAAAGACGCTGGCAGTAGTGCCATTCAGATCCAGAGAAAGGGGAGCACTGGTGGTGTCAAAGAGTCTCAGTTCGCCATCGGCCGTGGTAGCGCTCAGATTCGAGACAACAAGCACTGTCTGCAGTGCGCCCCCAGGCAGCGGGCCATCGGCCACCTGAGCAACATAGGTGTTGAACACGTGGGCGGAGCCGTAGTCGAAAATGAAATCGTCGATCTGCTCCTCGGCTTCAGAGGCTCCGTAGTCTATGGTGATCTTCGAGATACCTGCGGTTCCCTCATCCTCCAATCCCAGAAAAGTAGCATCCATCAGATCATCCACGATCTCAGCACCCAGGAGGTTCCCCAGGTCATCAAAGGCCCGCGCCGTGGCACTCACTCCCAGCCCGCCATTTCCCAGCACAAACCCAACCCTCTTGAAGGGACGGCCAAAATTGATTACGAGAGGCCTGTCGGCTGAAGAGTCCCCTGAGGCCTCATTTCGGATGACATTGTTCGAAAACAGGACGAACTCGGTGCGGATCCTCACTACATCGGGCTGTGGAGCCTTGAAAGCCAGGTGCCATGACCCGTACAGGTTGCCGGCATCAGCACCGTCGATCTGCCCTTCGAAGTCAATCGTAACGGAGGCGCCTGAGAAGGCGTTCGTATCGTCGAGCCTCTTGATCGCTCCGTAACCGGACGTGAGAAACAGGGTCGCCAGACCAAGCACCAGCGAAAACCTAAACTGGGACCACTAGTGTCCAATCATAAGTCAAATAGATTCAACTGGTTACATGAACCTCCCTGGTGATTCCTGTAATCGAAGCTGGTAAGTACTTGAATTAATGGGGTTTTCTCGAAAACAGTCAGGCTGAGAATCTGTAGAGTTGTGTAGAGGCTCAGCTCCAATTTCAGGCGTTTTTTCAGGATGGCAACGAGGATATACACGGAGATGGCGATCCAGATCTGAGTTTTGACGGCGTTCGGAGAAGTCCCATAGAAGGCTTTGATGCGCAGGTGTTGCTTGATCCATTTGAAGAAAAGTTCCACGCGCCAGCGGCAACGGTACAGCTGGGCGACAGTGAGGGCAGTCAGGGAAAAGTTGTTGCTCAAGAAGACCAAGTGTTTTTGGGTCTCGGCGTCGTAGTAGCGGACTCGTCGGAGTTTGTCGGGGTACTTGTTGGCCGTGTAACGGCCGCTCAGGACCCCGGTTTGATCGCTTCTTAGCCCGATGCTCTTGTCGACACGATGGGAGTACAGACGGCGGAAATTCAGGCGCTGGTGGGCACGAATGATGAAGAAACCGGAACTCTGGTGCAGCCGATAAAGACGTGCGAAATCGAGATAGCCGCGATCCAGGATGTAAATGGAGCCGGGTTGGACCAGCAGATAGTCGAGGATATTGACGTCGTGAACCCGCCCCTCGGTGACCTCGACAAAGGTGGGGATGTTGCCACGTAAGTCGAGCAAAGTATGCAGTTTGATGGCTCCTTTGCGTTTGCGGAAGCGGGCCCAAGGGAACACCGAAAGACACAGATCGATGGTGGTGGAATCGAGCGCGTAGACCGTTTTTTCCAGTTCCACGGCAAAGGGCTCGCCTGCGTACAAAGTCCGTGCCTCTTGGATCAAGACTTGAGCGAAATCGGCATAAATGCGCCAATCCCGATTCTCGTTGGTATGGGCCAAAGAGCTGCGGGCCACGCGGCCTCGAATTCCCATGTGGTAGAGTCTGCCTGCAACCGAACCTAGCGTGGCTTCGATATCCCGCAGACTCTCGCGATAGGTCAGCTGGGCGAAGACCATACACAGCCACTGCTTCCAGCAGGAGAAGTCTTTTATCTTGTAATCTCCTCGGTAGCGTTGAGCACAGAGTTGAAATTGATACCTGGGGACGCAATCCATCAGCTGGGCAAAGACGGTTCTGCGCATATCCACCTAGGCATCCTATCGGCTTGCAGGCCACAGGATTGGAGAACCGGGTCGGCACCTGCCACAGTTTCATATCAAAAAGTATCGAAAAAATTGGATTTCGATGTTAAAACAATTCTTACCAGTAACTTAGAGTTGTGCGATAGAACAACGTTTGGACACTAGTGAACTGGGACCACTGCTGTCCGGTTAAACTTTTTAGATGTTGATCTAACTTATTTAATATCAATATGTTGAATGCTGTCATGGCTGTTTTCGACTTGAACTTCGACTCGCACACTCATCTAGGTCATGCTTCTTCCACGCAAGCGTGGAAAGGGATGGCCAATGTATACGGGACAGATCGTCTTCTCACAGTTGATGGACTTCTTGCCAAGATACGAATTCAACCAGTGCGTGAGCCGTTACCGGGGCAATTACCGGCTCCGCAAGTTCTCTTGTCTGGATCAATTCCTGTGCATGGCTTTCGCGCAACTGACCTATCGAGAGAGTCTTCGAGATATTCAAACCTGTTTGCGGGCCCTTCAGCCCAAGCTCTATCACGCCGGCATCCGAGGCAAGGTCTCTCGCAGTACCTTGGCCGAGGCCAACGAGAACCGAGACTGGCGCATCTATGCCGACTTTGCGCAGGTGCTCATCCCCATCGCCCGAAAGCTGTACGGCAAAGAGGAGTTGGGCCTCCAACTTGGGCAGACGGTGTATGCCCTCGACTCCAGCACCATCGATCTCTGTCTTTCGCTCTTCCCTTGGGCTCGATTTCGCAAACGCAAGGGTGGGATCAAACTCCATACTTTAATAGACTTACGCGGCAGCATTCCCTGTTTTATCCGCATCACCGATGCCAAAACACACGACGTCAGCATCCTCGACGAATTGACTCCGGAACCGACCTCCTTCTACCTCATGGACCGCGCCTATATCGACTACCGTCGTTTGTATACCTTTACCCAAAGCCTGGCCTTCTTCCTGACTCGAGCCAAAAGCAACCTCGATTACCAACGGCGTTCCTACCGTCGGGTGGACAAATCGAGTGGCCTGCGAAGCGATCAGACCATTATTCTCAAGGGTCCCAGGAGCTCGAAGTACTATCCCGATCCGCTTCGTCGCATCACTTACTGGGACTCGGAAACCGGCCGACGATTCGTGTTCTTGACAAACAACTTCGCGCTTCCTGCTCTGACTATTGCCGAACTCTATCGCTGCCGCTGGCGGGTGGAACTGTTCTTCAAATGGATCAAGCAGCACCTCCGAATCAAGGCTTTCTACGGCACCTCCCGCAACGCCGTGAAGACGCAGATTTGGATTGCTATTACCATCTACGTGCTCGTCGCCATTGTCAAAAAACAACTCAATCTCGATCGTCCTCTCAGCGAAATACTACAAATCGTCAGCATCACTCTTTTCGAGAAAGTCCCTATTTCTGAGGCACTTACGCATCTTGACTTGCAAAACGAAATGCACCGCTCCCCTAACCAGTTGATATTATTCGACTTTTAACCGGACAGTAGTGAACTGGGACATCTAATCCTCCTTGCAGACAACACGAGCTAAGATCCACATCGACCGACGCACAAACGCCGGGTTTCAAGCCAAAGTCGCGTGCGCACGCTCCAATCTCGACTCTAATAAGTCTATGCTACGCCCGCCCGATTCTATGCACAGGGTCTGAAAAAAACAACGCACCCGTATTGTGGCGCCCACTACCCCTCTACAGAGATCCATCTAGGCTAGAGGCTTTCCAGGATTCGCCGTTCGAGGTTTAGCGTTTCTTCATTGAGTCTTTCCCAAAGGGGCTAGGATGCCGCGATGCCAGGGTACTCAAATCGAGAACCATGAGAGAAGAAGCGGGCCAGAAAGTGCTCGTTGCAATCCTCGCAGAGACAGGAAACCTCAACATGCTCGTCTTGTCCCGAGCCCCGGGAGCGGGAATAGTCAACCGGCCTGACCTGTCGTGATTCGCACTTGGTACACCGGAGAATTCCAGGAGGCAGACTGATCGGCGCCCCCTGCTTGTGATCCTGCTGGAAATCCAGCCCGGCTTTGTGAATCTCAGTTCGCGCATCCGGTCCGTCCACCTCCAACAGCTCACACATCTCCATAACCCGGGAATACAACCTCACACCGATCCGTTCGGCAAGAGTTTGCTCCTTGAGCGATTCCTTTCCAAGTCGGTTTCTTCCACGAGTCTTTACGGGCCAGTTGCTGGTTAGAAGGGTCTGCTTGTTGTAGGTGTATCGGTGATTCAAGACCGTGCGAATCGTCTCCGCCACCCATTCGGTGGGTCTACCCGTGCCCAGATCGTCCCAGACCAGGAGATCAGCCGAAAGAAGGGGCAACAAAAGCTCTCTCTCTGTCTCGGGAGAATCGGGGCCATAGGAATACATCAGTCTTCGCAACAGCTCGGCTTCGTCCACGAACCTCGCTGAAACCTCTTTGGCTTGGATAACCGCCTTCAGAATAGCGACTGCAAGGTGGGTCTTCCCTACTCCACAGGGTCCCAGGAAGAGAAGCCCCCTGGGAACCGCTGGGAAGGCCTCCACGTATTCAATCGAGCGGCGTAGAGCACGACCCTGCTGGGGGTGGTGAATAGAGTAGACGTCGAAGCCGCGAGATAGGTAACGAGGCGGAATCTTGGCATTTGCCAGGAGTCGCTGCATCCGAAGCTTGGAACTGCACTCGGGACAGCGGACTACCTGCTCTCTCTCGGCCCCGGCCTCAACAATCCAGCCTGAGCCTCCACACTTTGGGCACGCCTCGACACCCAGTGACCTCAAGCCTCCTCCTTCCAGAGGGTCTCCTTCCCGCCCTCTTTGAGATTCTCATAGCGTCCCAGCACAAAAAGCAGATCCGAAAGCCGATTCAAATAGACGATGAGATGCGGGTTAACGTCGCCCTCCTGGTTAGCCAGACTCACAGCCAACCGCTCCGCCCTCCGACACACCGTGCGTCCTACCTGAATCAAGGATGCCGCAGGCGAACCGCCGGGGAGTATGAAGTTCTTCAAAGGGGGAAGATCGGACTCCAACCGATCAATCGTGCTTTCTAGCCCCCTCCAATCTTGCTCGCCTAGACGTCGAACCCTCTCACCAGTGATCGTAGCCAGATCGGATCCCGAGCGAAAGAGTCTGTTTTGAAGATCTTCCAGGATTTCGATCACGTCGGCATTTTTGCTAAAAGCCAATGCGCTCCCAAGAATCGAATTCAGCTCGTCCAGCGTCCCATAGGCTTCGACCCGAAGGGCATCCTTCCCGACACGTTGCCCGCTGAAGAGTGAAGTCAGACCAGTGTCTCCCCGACCCGTGTAGATCTTCATATTTCCCTCCGAGCCGACCCGGGTGATTTTTTTTGGGTGAAAAAGGCCAGGTTAGGGGTCATCAGTTACAGGTTACAGGTTACAGGTTACAGGTTACAGGTCGTGGGTTACAGTTTTCCGAGCGGCAGAAGACTTCTCGACACGGTTGTTTGCCTGCTCGCACCCTCATGCCCAAAACCTAGTACCCTGTAGCACAGATTATGACGGATTTGTGGCGAGCGCGACGGGTCGAGATCGCGAAGCGACGACGAACGCCATGTTTTGCCATAGTGGAGGAGGAGCGACAAAGATATCGGCCTGTCCCGTCGCCACCCATAGGGCAGATGGGGGTTGTGGACGATCTCTGCGTTGGTCGTCGTCGAAGATGGCCAAGCATCGTCTTCCTCCTCCTGCCTTGATCTCGCCTCACAAGCCCCATCTGCAAATCCGTCATAATCTGTGTTACAGGGTACTCAGCAGGCGGCGAAGAACTCTTCGGTCCGCTCGATGTTTGAAAATCCTCCGGCCTTCGAGTACCGCCACTGGGATGTCATTGCCGTAGCGGGCAACCAGGTCTTCTGAAACAGAAATGTCCACAATCGTGAGACTGAACTTGAATTCCCCTCGAAGATCTTGCAATACTTGAAGGGCATCCTCGCACAAGTGGCAGCCGGGTCGCGTATAGAAATTGATTTGCTTCCCAGTCATCAACGTCCTAGAATCATGGGTATGAAGCTGCTCAGAGCTCTAGTTGTTTGTTGTTTCACGATTGGCTTCGCCCAAGCCCAGTCAAGCAACCTCAGCGTGGGTGACGTAGCGCCTGACTTCGAACTATCCGATCAGGATGGAAACAAGGTACGTCTGAGTGACTTCGGAGGCAAGAAGAATGTTGTTCTTGCTTTCTTCGTGCTCGCGTTTACCGGAGGCTGAACGAGAGAGCTTCAGCGATATCAGTCTGATATCGCCTACTTCGACGACAAGGACACACAAGTATTCGGGATCAGCGTTGATGCCAGATTCTCGCTCAAGGCGTATCGCGAGCAGCTCGGGGTGGAGTTTCCCCTTCTGAGTGATTTCCCGCACCGGACGGTCAGTCAGGCCTATGGAGTGTATGATCCGGAACGGGGCATCTCAAAGAGAACGACGCTCGTGGTCGACAAACAGGGGATTATCCGTCGCATCGATTTCGGATCGGATGCCTTGGAGATTGCCGGCGTCAAGAGCACCTGCGCTGGGCTCTGATTTTGAACAACTTAGTTCACTGAAACATCTAAGTCCTACACCCCGCAGCTGGGGCGGCGAGTGTAGACAGGCTTACTAAACCAAGCGGGCAAAAGGGGGATCGATGGTGCCGAAGTGCATCGTTTAGACGGAGCCCTCGGAAGATACCCCCAAGTCCACCAGGGCGACTCCGTCGAGAGAATTGAAGAACACGCTCAACCGAGGCATTGACCCATGAAGAAGTATCGGCAACCGGGCTATGGCGACGGGGCAGAGCGATCTGAGCGACGTCAGAAAGACCGACGGCCACGCTCTCCATCCTCCCGAGAAGGGCCCCGTTCTCCCAGGATGACGGGATTCCACAAGGTCGTCCGGTGCGCGATGTGTGGCGCGTCACTCCCTACCTCCCTCTCCGACATTACCTATACGAGTAAGTGCCTCAAGTGTGAGGCAGACCTCCATAGCTGCAAGAACTGTGTCCACTTCGACCCCACCGCTCGCTTCGAATGCACGGAGCCGGTTTCGGAGCGCGTTCCCAAGAAGGACATGGGGAACATGTGTGATTTCTTCGAAACCAGAACAGCGGTAGAGAAGGTCGTCAGTTCCAAGAGTTCCAGCCCCGAGCCAGCTTCTTCGACGGACCCACGTGAGGCCTTCGAGCGATTGTTCAAGAAATGAAGCTCGCGACCTGCCTCAAGGCAGTTCCCGGACGCGATAGTCGCTACCAACTGCTGGAAAACAGGCCCTGGATTCAAGATTCCAATCTCACCTATGACATCAGCGAGTGCGATGAGTACTCCCTGGAAGAAGCCCTCAAGCTGAAAGAGCAGCACGGTGGCGAAGTGGTCGCCGTGACTGCCGGACCGACTCACTCCGAGAAGTCGATGCGGAAGGCTTTGGCGATGGGGGCGGACCGCGGGATCAGGGTCGTCGATGAGTCCAGCGAGCTTAGCAGCCCCTACACGGTCGCAGCAGCTTTGGCCAGCGTGCTCGGTCCCGAGGAATTCGAATTGATCCTGGTAGGCACGCAGTCCGATGACTACGGCTACGGTCAGACCGGAGTGATCCTGGCCGAACTGCTAGGGATACCTCACGCCACCATCGTCATGCAGATAGACGTCGATAGCAGCCTCGGAAGGGTAAAGGCACTTCGGGAGATGGAGAGCGGCTTTTTCCAGTGGGTGGAGATGGCCTTGCCGGCCGTACTCACCATCCAGGCTGGGATTTCTCAGGTTCGTTTTCCTCCACTCCGTGGAATCATGCAAGCCCGAAAGAAGGAGATTCGAAACGTCGAGCTGAGTGAGTTGAACCTGGACCTCACCTCGATGCCACATTTGGAGATAGCCGATCTCTACGTCCCCGAGGCACACACCAAGGCGGAGATGCTCGAGGGCAACGTTGATACTCTGGCAGAGACACTGGTGGAGAAGCTGAGAAAAGAGGCGAAGGTACTCTGAACGCTACGCATTCCTGAAGCGATGACGACCAGCATCTACGCCCTACTCGATCATAGGGGCGGAAAGATCCCCTTCACCTCCTGGGAAACCCTGGCCTTTGGCCAGCAGCTCGCGCAGGACAGGGGATGCTCCCTTCATCCGCTGATCCTGGGACAAGATGCTGCGGCCCTGGCACAACAGGTCCTGGACAAAAAGGCCGATTCGGTTCTGGCGGTTCAACACGAGCGATTGGGTGATTACAGCCCCGACATCTATGGCGAGACCTTGTGGCAAATTCTGGCGGAAGATCGGCCCGACCTGCTCCTGATGGCACACAACTATCAGAACATCGATCTGGCTCCCAGGCTTGCCGCCCGCTTGAAATCAGGTCTGGTCACGGACTGCATTGGCTACAAGCAATTCGGTGACGATCTCCTGTTTTCACGACAGATGTTCCGGAACAGAATCAACGCCGATGTCCGGATCCACTCGGCTCCGCCCTGGCTGGTGACTCTACAGTCGGGAGCCGTCAGCGCCGAGGACATCCTCCAGGGTAGTTGCTCGATCGTGGAGCGGACGGTCGACCTCTCGCAGGTAAAGGTCACTCGAAAGTCACTCGAGGTGGTTGCGTCCGCCAAAGAGCGGGTGGACCTGGGGAAGGCCGACATCATCGTGGCCGTCGGCAGAGGCATCAAAGAGGCTGCAAACCTCGAGATCATCCAGGAATTGGCAGAGGTCCTGGGCGCTGAGATCGGAGCCAGCCGTGCGGCGGTTGACAGCGAGTGGCTGGAGCGGTCCCGGCAGATTGGAAGTTCGGGGCAGACCGTTTCCCCCAGACTCTATTTCGCATGCGGAATTTCGGGGGCGATCCAGCACGTCGTCGGAATGAGGAACTCAGATTGTATAGTGGCCATCAACAACGATCCCAATGCTCCCATCTTCAACATCGCTACTTACGGAATCGTAGCGGATCTTCTGGAAGTCGTCCCCGCCTTGACTCAAAGAATAAAGGAAGTAAAGGAAATCTAAGTACACTATGGCGACAATGGAAAAGATGCAGGCGGCCGTCATCCACCAGCATGGCACCCTGGATGAGCTGCGCTTCGAGGAAATCGATCGTCCCCAGGTAAATCCAGGCCAGGTCCTGGTTCAAACCAGAGCGGTCGCCTTGAACCGTCTGGACCTCTTCGTGCTCGAGGGCATTCTAGGAGTGCACCTGAAGATGCCCCACGTGCTGGGCTCAGATGGGGCTGGAATCGTCGAAGAAGTGGGTCAGGGTGTCAGCCGTCTGGAACCGGGAGACCAGGTGATGCTGAACCCGGGCATCTCGTGTGGCCATTGCGAATTCTGCGTTCAGGGTGAGCACAGCCTCTGCATACAATTCGGCCTGATGGGTGAGCACACGGGAGGAACTTTCGCACAGTACTTTCCGGCTCCAGAGACCAACCTGGAGAAGATTCCCAGCGGCGTCTCCTTCGAAGAGGCCGCGGCCTTTTCCCTGGTAACCCAAACGGCCTGGCGAATGCTGAAGACCCGTGCCGGGCTGCGGCCTGGGGAAGACGTCTTCATTCACGGAGTTGGAGGCGGCGTAGCGTCTGCAGCCTTACAGATTGCGGTCCTGTCGGGCGCTCGAACCTTCGTCAGCTCGTCCAGTGAGACCAAGCTTGAACAAGCCAGGGCACTCGGTGCCGATCACTGCTTCAACTACACCACCGCCGACGTGGCCAAAGAGGTTTACAAGCTAACCGGGAAACGGGGTGTCGATGTTGTGGTGGAAGGCTCTGGTTCCGCCACCTGGCTCCAGAGTCTCAAGATGGTTCGTAAGGGAGGCAGGATCGTAACCTGCGGCGCTACCACGGGTCCCAATCCGCAGACCGAACTGAGACTTATTTTCTGGAAACAGATTGAGATTCTAGGCTCGAGTATGAGCAGTCGTCGCGAGTATCAAGAGATCATTGAACTGCTCTCCAGGGGCAAACTCCGACCCGTGATCGATAGAGTTTTTCCTTTGAGTCAAGCGAAGGATGCACTGAAGCATCTTGCAAACCAGAACCAGTTCGGCAAGGTCGTTTTGCGGGTCGAGTCTTAGCCCGAAGTCCCCATGGCGTCACAATTCTCCCCCTACGAATCGACTCCACTCGGAGAAAATTCGAAAAAAAAGCTCGACACTGAAACTTTTCTCTGTAGAATGTCTCCTTCTTGCTGAGACCTGAGCTCGATTAAGGCTTCGGTTTGGCAGGCGATCCAAGCCCCGAGAGTCCATCCTCATAGATGGGCACAGCTCGGAGTTCTTGGATCCAAATCTGGAGAAAGGTGGTAAGGCAACAAATGCGGAAACAACTCGGTAGATTACATGAACGCACAACTGGATCTATAGGAACCAGTCTGCGGTACGCTGAGTCATTGGCTCAACACCAGTGGGATATGTCCGCAGTATGCCGTCCTCCGGGATAGAAAAGCCACCCATATAGGCTTCTCATGCCCCGGAGACTGAGTCTTCGGGGCTTTTTTTATTCCCACCCGAATACCCAGTAGCACGCTGCCAGTGCACGCGCCTGGCAGCGCCCCGGCAACAGTTAGGCATTTACTCGGCTTCGTTCAAGAACCTTGAACGAACTCCAATCTCGTGGCAGTTGACGCGGTCGGTTCCGGCGGCGCCCCGTTTCCCCGCTTTGCGGCTAGTTGAAGCGGTGTGTTCCGTGACGGTTTCAAATCCCCACGTCGGCTGAGGATCAGTAGCTCAGGTGGCAGAGCAACGGGCTCATAACCCGTCGGTCGCAGGTTCGATTCCTGCCTGATGTCCAACGGTTAGGCCTCGTTTTAGGGTCCTAACACTTCCCTTGCACGGAAGTTACTGACAAAGGACGGACCCAGTGGCATCCGGCCCGGCGCGACTTGCAAGCTCTCCGATGGTGAGAAGATTCGCAACCGTTTTTCGGTTGTGATCCGTCGCCGCTCGGAAAGCACCCTGAAGGCGGCCTTGCAGGCGGGGGGATACCGACGGCTCCGAAGTCGTGGAAGCAGCGTCCTGATGGGTCGAACCGGTCTCTCGTGCCTTCGACGGAGGCCGGCTCGCCTCAGAAAGACGATTGCCAACGCTACGGGTGGGTCGTCTCAACCCAGCCTCCGCTGGCCAGAGGGGGCAGGACGTCCATGCCGGGCCACTGGCCCGTCGAACCAAGGGAAGAAAACTGAGCTATTGAAGAAAAGGAAGAAAAGGAAATGAGTTCATTCGGGGCACGGTGCCTCGAGTGGTGAATGGATCGGCGGTTCGCTCGATGCGGTGCCGTAGATCCTGACAATCCATGTTTCCGGAGAGGTAGCAGTCCGGCGGAAAAGGAAGATTCGAACCAGGGTCAACGGCTTCATAAGCCGCGACCCGGGAGTTCGATTCTCCCGCTACGTACCAGGACTCTCACCGGCAACAGAAAGGAGGGCAGTCATGTTTCTAAAGACGCGAATTCTAAAGCATCAAGTTGGGCTGCGGTTCCGCTACGGAGATTTCGAGCGGGTGCTGCGGCCGGGCTTCTACCGAACGGTGGAACGCCTGTGGGATCCCAATAGGGTCAAGATCGAGGTCTATGACCGGCTCAACACACGATTCGAGCACCGGATGCTCGACCTGTTGGTCGAGGACGAGGAGCTGCGAGACGAGCTGATCGTCGTAGATCTGGCCGAAGAGGACCGAGCCTTGCTCTGGAAGGAAGGGCGTCTGACCTCGGTCCTGGGGCGCGGCCGCCACGCCTTCTGGCGTGAGCCGTACCAGTTGGAGGTGGAGCGATTCAACGTCCGTGACTTCCGTTTCCAGCACCCGAAGCTGGAGGCAATTCTCGCTCGTTCGGCAACTGCCGAGTACCTGGAGTCGGTCCGGGTTCGAACCTACGAGCGGGCCTTGCTCGTCCGGGAGGGACGGTTGGTCGAGGTCCTGGAGCCAGGTCTGCACGCCTTCTGGAAGAAGGCCGGACAGATCGAGTTCTGGACGGTAGACCTCCGCGAGCAGATTGCCGAGGTCGCCGGCCAGGAGATCATGACCGCCGACAAGGTCACTCTGCGGGTCAACCTGCTGACGACCTACCAGGTGGCCGATCCAACGCTGGCGGCCACCGAGGTGACCGACTACCGCGAGGCCGTCTATCGGGAGGCTCAGCTGGCGCTTCGGGCGGCAGTGGGGACTCGCCGGATCGACGAGCTGCTGGCCGAAAAGCAGGCGATCGGCACCGAGGTCCGAGACGCGCTTGCCACGCGAGCCGCGGAGTTCGGGGTCAAGGTCCGTTCGGTAGGTGTGCGAGACATCATCCTACCGGGCGAGATGAAGACCATCCTGAATCAGGTGATCGAGGCCCAAAAGCGGGCCGAAGCCAACCTGATTCAGCGGCGCGAGGAGACGGCCGCAGTCCGCTCGCAGGCCAACACCGCCCGCCTGATGGCCGACAACCCGATGCTGGCGCGGATGAAGGAACTGGAGGGCCTGCAGGAAATCCTGTCGGGCGCCAAGACCACGTTCATCTTCGGCTCGGGCGAGCTCACCGACCAGGTGCGGTCGCTGGTCGGTAACAAGACGGTCGAGGAATAGCCACGACCGCGATTCGAGAGGAGCGTCGGATTGATCTTCGGCGCTCCTCGGAGAGGAGGGAAAGCCACATAAAGGATCTCCAGGGCCGGGATGTGCGACCGCCGGCTCCAACGGTGAGATTCTGGATTGATTCAAGAGAGGAGGGGTTGACCCCAGTGGGGCGGGGCCTGGTTTCGAAAACCAGTAGCGTTAACAGCGCATGAGGGTTCGAGTCCCTCTCCCTCCTCCACCATGGAGTCCGTTCGCAGGGCGAGGGTGCGGTTGTGGCCCGCACTGCCGGGGTTCGATTCCCCGCGGACCCCCCAAGAGTCCCCGTGGCTGAGTGGCAAGGCAGGCGGCTGCAACCCGTCGCACGCCGGTTCGAATCCGGCCTGGGACTCCATTGCTGAGGTTTAGGATACAAGTCCGTAAGCCCCGGCCAACGAATTTTGTTGTGCCCCTGTAGCCCAATCTGGCAGAGGCGATAGGTTCAGACCCTATCCAGTGTAGGTTCGAGTCCTACCAGGGGTACCAGTTTTTTCTTGAAGCGGCCTGGTCAAACGGCTACGACGCCTGAATTTGACTCAGGAGATCGGGGTTCGACTCCCTGGGCCGCTTCCAGAGCGCCCGTGGCTGAACGGAAAGGCTCCTGGCTTCGAACCAGGTCGATGGGGGTTCGAGTCCTCCCGGGCGTTCCAGTTCTGGGTCGTAGCTAAATGGGTACAGCAGCGGTCTTTTAAACCGAAGATTGGGGGTTCGAGTCCCTCCGACCCAACCAGAGATTGAGCGCGTCCCTGGTGTAATGGCAAACATCACGGGTTCCAACCCCGTGGATCAGGGTTCGAACCCTTGGGGACGCGCCAGGTTTGAAGGATGAGGATGAGGAAAGACCTGGAATCGTCTAGTGGCAGGACCCTCGCCCGATTAGCGAGAGACCCGGGTTCGATTCCCGGTCCAGGACCAGTGCTCCTGCTGCAGCCATGAGGTTGCAGAGGTGGATTCGGTACCGTGTGCGAAGCGGCAAGGCAGCTACCCTGTCGAGGTAGAGAATGCGGGTTCGATTCCCGTCCGGGGTACCAGAAGAGAATGAGCCTTCGCTTTCTTGTGGGATGGAGCTTGCGGCTGCGACTGGGCTCCAGGCGAAGGTTCTTGGATTTGTCTGGGCGGAGGTGGGTCTGGTTCACTCCCCGGTTTGGATCCGGGTGTTCGGAGGTTCGAATCCTCCCGCCCAGACAAGTTATCGTGAGTTTGTCGGCTCGTAGCTCCAAGGGTAGAGCGGCAGGTTGAAGCTCTGTGCGCTGGAGGTTCGATTCCTCCCGAGCCGGCCAGAAGCCCCGTAGCAGAATTGGCACATGCGCCCGTCTCAAAATCGGGAGTCTGTGGGTTCGAATCCCACCGGGGCCACCCCTTTTTTGAGTGCTCGATCGAATCGAGGGAAAGGCACTCCATTCTTTGGGTCGTGGCCAAAATAGGTAAGGCATCGGTCTCATAAGCCGAAGATTGAGGGTTCGAGTCCCTTCGACCCAACCAGACAAAGAGCGTATGCTGCCGGGTCCCGCACGCCGAATTGTGGATCGGGCCAGGGTGGTTTCCGCAATTGTCTCGGTCTGGTGCCCGGCTCTCGCCGGCAGCCGGCAGAGCTTGTGTTGACCTGTCACGTTCTGTCTGTAATGATCGACCGGTTCCAGAATCCATGCCCCGGTGGAAGCGATCACGGGAGGAGTCAACGTGGAGCACGCACATGGCCGGCTTCACGCGCTCGACGGTCTGCGGGCGACGATGATGCTGTTGGGCCTCGTGCTGCACAGCAGCGTCTCCTACGGAGTGGTCGATTACGGCGCGGCATGGCCCTACAAAGATCCCGCGACGACGATCGTCGTCGACCTGATCGTTTACTTCATTCACGTTTTCCGCATGCCGGTCTTCTTCGTGTTGGCGGGCTTCTTCGCCGCATTGCTTTACCTGCGCCGCGGGCCGGGCGGCCTCGCCCGCAATCGCGCCATGCGGATCGTCGTGCCCTTCGCGGTGGGCTGGGTGATCTTGTGCCCACTGGCGATCGGAGGATTCATCTTCGCCAACGCGGAGAAGTCCGGTTTGATCGCCATGGGTTCCTTCGAGGTGATCGTGAGACAGTCAGGCATCTGGGGGTTGTTCGGCGACACGACGCGCCACTTGTGGTTTCTCTACGACTTGATCTTCTTCTACCTCGCGGCACTTGGCCTGGCGCCACTGGTCGAGCGGTTGCCTGCTACCTTCCGTGCGAGGACCCTGCGCGTGTTCGAGTCGGTGGTCTCTCGACCGCTGTTGCGCACGCTTGCGCCCGCCTCGCTCACCGCCGCGACCTTGCTGCCCATGGGAGGCTGGCTGCGCACCTCGACCTCGTTTATGCCGGATCCGCTCGTGCTTTTGGCCTACGGCGTGTTCTTCGGCTTCGGTTGGCTCCTGTGTCTCAAACACGACCTACTCGCGAGCTTCGAACGCCTGGCGTGGACCCAGACCTTGCTCGGGGTAGCGCTGCTCCTGGCCACGGTCCCCTTGCTCCAAGGGCTGCCCGAGAGTCGAGATTCTCAGTCTTTCGCTGTCGTCCTGCGCTCGGTGATAGGCGGCGGTGGGGTCTGGCTGCTCGTCTTCGGCCTGACGGGTCTGTTCTTGCGCCATCTCGACCGGCAACTGCCGGTGGTGCGCTACGTGGCGGACTCCTCGTACTGGGTCTACTTGGTTCACCTGCCGTGCACTATCTGGATTTCCGGACTGCTTGCTGAGATCGCTTGGTCACCGTGGCTCAAGATTCTGGTGGTCTTGGGCGGCACGACCGTGATCGGCTTTACGACCTACGATCTGCTGGTGCGCTCGTCGTTCATCGGCTTGATCCTCAACGGCAGGCGCTCTCCGCGAGGTCTGCCGGTGCCCGAGACGATCGTGGCACTCCGGACGGAACCGGTTCCAGGGAGATCTAGGGGATCCGAGCGAAACGCAGCCAGGGCAGATGATCGTGGCGCCGTAACAGACTTGCGGTGAAAAAGCCGGGAGCACTTAGGTGTCGTGCACTGGGTTCGTCCGGGTGTACGTCAAGAATGTGGGTAGTGGTCCGCTAACCTGCTGAGCGGGCCTCCCAGAACTCCTCCCAGCGGTTGGACAGTTGGCAACAGCGCAAAGCGATGATGGCATTGGCTCCGCGGACGGTCCAGCGCATTCCGGACTGCTTCAGACGTTGGCCAATGATGGTCTTACAGCCCGCTTCGATGACGCCTGAGCCGATGAAAAGTCCCTGGCTGCGGAAGCAAGCGTAACGCATTCGCTCCGCATTCTTTTGGAAGTACTCGACGCTGGTCTTCCTCGCCTTACGAGCCGTTTCCTCGGTGACGGCGAGTTGTCGCATCGAGTCCAGGACGGTTTCGACGTCTCCGCGGTCCAGTAACTCCTGATTGAGTCGGACCCACTGCTGGGCCTCGGGAGAGTTTCCTCCCCAAACGGTTTTGCCCAAGTCGAACAGACGCTGCCGAGCGTGGTACAGGTCGACAATTTGGATGGCCTGGTAGAAGTGTTCCGCGGCGATCCCCCAGATCCAGGGGGCACCGTCTCCCAGAACCACCAGCCTCGGCGCTCGTGTCGCTCCCCGGCGAGTGGCCTCCGCGTAAATCCGAGCGCCGAAGGCCGCCTCCTCCTCGATGGCTCCCACATAGGTCGTCGATTCCGGGTCCCGAAGCGGACGACCCTGCTCATCGCGACACGTTTGGGCAAAGACACAGCCGAGCTTCGCCTCCCGCGTTTTGGCCTGTCCGCCCCCTTTCCCTGCCCGACCTTCCACTTCCGAGGGCCGGACCGGCACGCCGGTCCCGTCGATCGCCACATACATCGCGGGGGCGACGCAAAGGGGCCGATCGTTTCCGAGAACGCCTGCTCGCGCTCTCGTTGCGAGACGCTGTGGACGTCGCCGCCGAGGTCCTCGGAGACGCGTTCCACCGCCTTGGTGCTGACCGCGACGCCCGCCAGCTCCTGCAGATCTCGCTGACCTTCTTCGAACGGCTCCTTGGCTCCCACCCGTCCCATCATGCGCCGCACGCCCGGGCTAAAGGACGTCGACGCCAGGTCCAGATCGCCGTCCTTGGGAACCACTCCGCCCCCGCAATCCGCACAGTGGTAATAGGCACGTCGCACCCGAACCGCTCCCAAGACCGTCGACAGCTGCTTGTCCCGATAGCCCTTAAACTGCGCCTTGTGCCCTCCTCCGCAATCGATCCGGGCCCCCTGGTAGCCGCCTCCGTCCGCACCCAAGAGCTGCTCCAGCAAGAGGCCTCCTAGACGGTGCATACTCTGGCGAACCGCCAACTCGCCCGCCTCTAAATCCGGCTGGCCCCGCCTCTGCCATTCCCCCAGGACTCGCCCCGCCAAGCGCTCTATCTCCGCCTCGGCTTCGCCGAGTACTTCCTGCGTAATTTTTTTTTCAGCTGATCCAGCGACTCCTCCTTCATCTCCTGCACCGGGCGGAGGTCGCAAATCTGCTCGCTGATTTCCACCAGCTCTAGGCACAGCTCGACGAAACGGCGATACGATTCCACCTCCCGCCCCACCTTCTCCAGCTCCGGGCCGAGAGGTACGTTGCGGGCCCGACTCTGGCCTTTGACGGTCGCCGTCCACAAATACTGGGGCCCGTGTCCCCGCTGACCCGGACGGGCACACCGGCAGTTCGCCTTGCCGCACTTGCGGAAGTTCGCCGACAGGCTCCCCCGACGAAAATCGCCCAACGCTTGCACTTGCGCCCACACCTGTTTGCGCTTCTGTTCCAAGGCTTCCAAAGAGGCTGCTTGGTCCATGGATTCCTCCTCTAATGATAGCGCCCACCTGTGCCAGCCTCTTACCTGAATCCTTATACAGATTCGGATATTACAGCAAAAAAAGAGAGAAGGCTACTTCCCCCTACATTTTTGACGTACACCCGGTTCGTCCCTATCGTTTGATTAAACCCAGGCTACCGATCAGAATGGGAGGCTTCCCGAATCGGCACATCCACTTCAGGCGAATGACTACAGCTATTGAAACACGCAATCTAGTAAAGAACTTCGGAGACGTGCAAGCCGTTCAGCAGCTGAGTCTGCAGGTCGAGAAAGGAGAAGTATTCGGACTAGTCGGGCCTAACGGAGCTGGTAAGACGACGTCGATGCTCATGTTGGTTGGCCTGCTAACCCCCGACTCGGGAGAGGTGCTGCTGCTGGGAGAACCCTTTCATGGGTTCTGTGTTGCCGCTCGAGTGGAACTCGGTTGGGTTCCGCAGAGTCTGGCCTTTTATCCGGAGATGACAGTCCGCGAGAATGTTCGATTCTTTGGAAGTCTCTACGATCTACCCTCCGAACGATTGAAAAACTGTGAGGAGTCGGTCCTTGAGGCATGCAAGCTGGTTCCGTACGCAGACCGGACAGGCTACACACTATCTGGAGGATTACAGCGGCGACTGAATCTCGCGCTTGGACTCGTCCATGAACCGCGAGTCCTGGTTCTGGACGAACCGACCGTCGGAATCGATCTCGAGTCGCGCACCGTAATTCTCGATCACCTGAGATCGTTGGCGAAAGAAGGCTGCAGCGTCGTGATGGCCACCCACTACGCTGATGAGGTCGTCGCAACCAGCGATCGCGTCGCCCTTCTCAGCCGCGGACGCGTTCTCTCCTGCGACCGGTTGGACCACCTCCTTGCCCGGCTTCCGAGAGAAGTCGAAATCGAAGCCGAAATTGCCGACCTAGGCCTGTTGGATCGGCTCAGGAACCTACCCAACTGCTCGATATGCAGACAACAAAACCACGTCCTCATCTCGATTGAAGCCCAAGTTGACACAGAGAAGCCCATAGACTGGCCCTGGACCCTGGCTGAGATTCTCGCAGTTCTCAAGAGCAGCGGGAGCAGGATTTTTTCTCTCAGCGTGCCTCAACCAACTCTGGACCTGCTGCTTAGTGCAGAACCTACGGACTCCGCTCAGATATGCAAACCTGGAGAATCGTCTACAAAGATCTGAGTGTACTCCTGAGAGACCGCATCGCTCTGCTCCTTCTGCTGGGAATGCCTCTCTCGCTCACTGCGATTATTGGCTTCTCGACCAACCAGCTGCTGTCCAACCTGTACCGGGAGAAGATAACGCTCCTTGTTTTGGATCAAGACGGAGGAGAAGCCGCCCAACAGTTCATCCAATCGCTGACCGAGAACAAGAGGTTCCAGCTGCAAAGGGTCGACAGCCAAAAGATCGCTGAAAGCCTGATCAGGAACCGCGACCGGACCGTGGGCCTTGTCATCGGGCCACGCTTTGGTGAACGGATCGACTCGCTGGAGTTGAACGATTTCCTGAACCTACCTAAGGGGAGACTCGCGAAGGGACTCGACGACTACGATATCGAGGTCATTTCGCGTGAGCGGATCGTCAACGTGGGACAAGTTCTCACCTCCCAGATGGTGCTTTGGAAGGTCGTGGAAGTCGCCTACGAAAGAATGTTGGAGCGCTTTACCCTGGTTCGGGCTTTCGTCGAAGCCAACCCAACGAAGGCCTCCGAGGATGGTTTCGGCGGAGATTCTGACTGGTCGGGGACCAACTTCTCAAAGGGAGGTATCTACCGATTCCTGGTGCCGTCTCAGGCGGTCCTCTTTACTTTCTTTCTGGTGAGTATCATGGCACAGTCATTCATGACGGAGAGAGAGCGGGGAACCCTGCAGCGACTCCGGATGGCACCCCTTTCGGGGCCGAAACTGATCCTGGGAAAGACGATACCCTTTCTCCTGGTTTCGGTAACCCAGGGGACACTACTCTTCTCTGCGGGATGGGCTGTCTTTGGAATGCCGGTGGGTCAGCAACCGGGAATACTCTTGCTGGTGATCATCTGTACCTCGCTGGCAGCCACCACCTTGGGCCTGCTCGTTTCTGTGAGCGTGAGAACCAACCATCAGGTGACAGTCGTTGGCACATTCCTGATTCTGGGGATGGCTGGACTAAGTGGCTGCCTCATGCCGCGGACCTGGCTGCCGCCTCTGCTCAAGCAGCTAAGCCTCGTCGTCACCCCCCATGCGTGGGCCCTAGCAGCCTGTCGGACTTGACTCACAGGCACTTCTGAAATTTGACGTTTGATCCAAAGTCTTGCACGACCAAGCACGAAATCGATGAATCGTCTGATCTGCGGCGGTGATTTGGCCGCTGAAACGACCTGGCCCACCTCTTCAGAGGGTGGCACGGGCCAGCTTCGGCTGGCGGCAGGCGAGGTTGTACATTCTTTTCAGATTCCAGGCGATGCTGGCCAGAGTCCACTCCCCGTCTGCCGCCTCCGCTCCTCGGAGAGAGAACTGCGCAAAGCCCATCACCGATTTGATGATCCCAAAGACGGGCTCGGGGACAGCTTTGCGTTGCCCGTAGATGGCTCGACCCGCCGGGGTCTTCAACCGGTATCTCATCTGCTCCACCGCATCGGCGTCTTCCCCGGGTGGCTCCGGTTCTTTCCAGCGTTCGTTCGGCGGCAAGTGGTGGGCTTCCCGCTCGACCGCAATATAGGGAAGGACCGCATGCTCGCTACAAAGCTCCACGTTGGCACCACTGAAGTAGCCGTTGTCGGCCAGCAGCTCCTGGGGCCGACCCAACGACTCCGGCAATGCGTGCAGCGCCGCCAGGGCCGGTTTCAGTTCTTTCTTGTCATTGGCGTTTGGCGTGACATGAACGGCCACAATCAACAGACTGTCGTTATCCACCAGGGCCTGAGCGTTGTAGCATTGCTCAAATCCCCCGCCCGAGACCGGCATGATCCGAGAATCTTCATCCGTCAGATTGATCTGATCCTGGTCTCGGATTCCTCCTCGGGGCGGTTTGGGTTCGCGACCCTTCGGTTTGTTTCCCCTTTTCCTCTGGGCTTGCCGCTTGGCCACCTTCCCTTCATATTCGGCGTGCTCGGCCGCCTGCCGCTCGGCCGCCCGCTCGACCAGCTTCTGCTTCGCTTGATCGATCGCTTTCAACCGTGCTTCCCGCCGCGCCAGCTCGGCCGGGATGTCCATCCCTTCCGTTTCTTCTCGTCCATCCGCTTCCTCGGCCAGCTGCATCAACTCGTCCACTTCTTCTCGCAGCCGCGCTTCCAGTTTCTGGATGTGCCCCCAGCTCAACGCACTGTGCTTGGAGGCATTGGCTTTGACCTTCGTGCCATCCAAACTCACTCGGCCCAACTTCAGAAATCCCATCGCCTGGGCCAGCAGCAAGATCTCCACAAACAGCGGCTTCAGCTCTTCCAAAAACCGCTTTCGGAAATGGGCTATGGTGTCGTGATCCGGATGCGTGTTGCCGGCGAGGTAGCGAAACGCCACCGAATCGTAGGTGGCTTGCTCCAACTTCCGACTCGAAAACACCCCCGTCGCATACCCGTAAAACAACAACGCCAGCATCACCGCCGGATGGTATCCTTCCGATCCCCGTTTCGTGTAGGAATCCTCCAACTTCCTCAACTCCAGCTTGCTCACCACCTCCACCACGAAGCGAGCCAGATGCGTCTCCGGCAGCCATTCCTGCACCGAAGGAGGAAACAGATAAGGAGTCTCTCGATCTACTGTTCTAAATCGATTCGCCATACACTAATGATGCCCGTTCGGTGTGACCTCGAAAGTCCGACAGGCTGCTAGTCGCCTACGAGGAACTCCTGTCGACGTCTGCTCCCGATGGTAGCGTGGTGTTGCTCTGTTGTGGATTGCTAGTCTGCTTCAGCTTCGCATTCTTCGGCCTCAGCCTCTGGCGACTCAGGAGTGCGACCTAGGAGCCTGTCCGAGTAATGGTGTGGGTTGCGTTACAGGCTCCGTTGGTCCAGCTGCAAGGCAGGGCGACGCTGTCGATGTTTGGCCATCGTTGAGGAGCCCGAACACAGCAGATGGGCTGACGCCGCCTGTAACCCCTAGGGAGAATGGGGGTTGCGGCCGATCTCTGCGTGGGTCGTCGTCGTAGATGGCAGAACATCGACTTTCCTCCTCCCGCCTTGATCTCGCCTCGCAAGCCCCATTCTCGCAACCCGCACCATTACTCGGACAGGCTCCTAGGTGAAACTTGAATAGTGAGCAGTGTCGGAAACAGCTTCCAGCGACAGAGATGGGAACGACTTGACTCCTTAGCAATATGAACCAAAGTTCTGAGGAGAGAGCTAGACAACAGCACAATCGTGCCCTCCCCAACCCCTCACTTGTGCTTCAGGCCTCCAGGAACCTGCATTGCTGGCCCACACCCTGACTGACTCTAGCCAACCCCAACTTCCTCGAGCACGGCTGCCAGAGTGTCCGCAGTAGTCCTCAGCTGCTCCTCGGTGTGTAGAGCACTGATGAAGAAGCGAAGCCGAGCTTGCTCCTCCCCGACGGCTGGATAAACAATTGGCTGGACACTGATGCCGCGCTGCTGCATTAGCCGAGTCGATTTCAGGGCATCGATCGAACTACCTAGAATGAGCGGCACAATGGGCGTGTTCGCCGAGTGCCCGGTATTGAAACCCCTTTCCCTACAGAGCCTGAGAAAATACCGACTGCGCGCTTGAAGCCGGATGACACGCTCACTACCGTCTTGCAGGTGCCGGACAACGTACTGGGCTGCGGCTGCGCTGGCGGGCGAGAGGCCGACTGCATAGACGACCCCTGAACAGGTGTAGCGCAAATACTTGATCAGCGGCCGGTTACCGCCAACGTAGCCGCCACAGGCACCCAGCGCCTTGCTGAGAGTGCCCATCCAGATCTCGATTTCCCTCGGCTCGATTCCGAAAAACTCGCCCATGCCCCGGCCTCGCTCGCCCATCGTGCCGATCGAGTGGGCTTCATCGATCATCAGCCAGACACAATGGCGATTCTTTACATCGATGAACCTCGGGAGATCAGGATAGTCCCCGTCCATACTGTACACACCTTCAACCACGACCAATACTCTACGATAGCTTCTTCGAGAGGCGTCAAGCATCCGGTCTAGCGCTTCGAAATCGTTGTGCGGGAAGACGCGACGATCCGCTCCGGAAAGGAGGGCTCCGCTGACAATGCTATTGTGCGCTAGCTCGTCGTGTACGATCAAATCGCCGCGCTTCATCAGGTTACCGATAACCGTGACGTTTGTAGAGTGGCCGCTGGCGAAGGTGATCGAGTCCTCCACCCCAATGAACTCAGCGAGGTCTCTCTCCAAATCGTTGTGGAGTGGGCGCGTGCCGGAAACCGTCCGGCTCGCCGAGACGCTGGTACCGTATCGATCCAAGGCGGCTTTCGCCGCCTCGGTCACGGCCGGATCACCCGACATTCCCAGGTAATTGTAGCCAGAGTAATTGATCAGTCGTCGACCCTGGATCTGTGTCCAGTTGTTGCTCACCCCCTCGTGCGGGCGGTAGAAGGGGTTTTCTTCGCCCTGGGCCCGTAGGTTGGCAATCTGGGAGTCGAGTTGAACGTACTCCGGCATCTTCTCGAACTCGTAGTACTCTCGTGGAATGGCACTCGCAGCTGGTCTGACCTCCAGTTGTTCCAGCACAGCCTCCGAGATTTCCCGACAGGTTTCGATCTCCGAAAGCATGCTCTCCGGGACTTCGAGAGAGTAGATCTCCCCGATTCGGCCGATGACTTCAATCCGCTCCAATGAATCCAGGCCCAATCGGTCGATGTTGGAATCAAGGGTCAGGTGCCGGGCACGCTCCTTGGCGACAGCCCGCACCTGTTGAAGAACCGTCTCCTCTACCTCTGGCCTAGCCGTCATTTCTAATCATCAGGTTGCACGTGGGGAACCCACTTTGTGAGAAGAGTCTCATTATCAGGGAGGTGCAGCTACAGACCCGGGTTCGAGGTGGCGGCAAGGTCCTCCTCGGGATTTTCTGACCAGGCTTGCCATCGATGGATAACTGCCAGTTTGTTCTCGAGGAAGCCGCTTCGACAGGAGTGTCGCTGAATCTTGGCGCTGGAAGTCTTGGGGATCGATCCGGATCGCACCAGGACAACCGCGTCCAGCTGTACCTCATGCTGGATTGCGACGTTTCTACGGGCAGCCTCAACCACCCCACCCCACTCCTGATGGAGACCCCGATTGACCTCGGCAACCACTACCAGTTTTTCACTTCCATCAACGTCGACGGCGAAGGCGGCAGAAGCCTGTGTGCGCAGCTGGTCAGCCGAGCTTTCGACCGTTTCCTCAATGTCCTCAGGATATCGGTTCACACCCCGAATGATGATGAGATCCTTGAGCCGACCCGTGATGAACAATTCCCCGTCCAGCACAAAACCCAGATCGCCGGTTCTCAGGAATCTTCGATTATCCTCGTCTGGCAATCGGGCACCAAAGATCTGCTCGGTTGCCTCAGACTTCTTCCAGTACCCTTGAGCAACGCTGGCGCCGCTAACCCAGATTTCGCCCAGGCGCGCCTCCTCCACCGGCCGGTTCGAGTCCGGGTCGACTATTCGCAATTCACCGCCGGGCAGAACCGTTCCACACCCGACCAGCTGTCGGGAGTACTCGGCTCCCTTCTCGAGCGGAACCACTCTGCGCTGCTCCAGCTCCTTCACATCGAAGGCACGAATTATCGGTCGATCCCGCTTCCCGGCTCCACTCACGATCAGTGTGGTCTCGGCCAAGCCGTAACAAGGATAGTGTGCTTCCGCCCGAAATCCGTAGGGGGCAAATCTGCGGGTAAAGTCATCAAGCGTATCGCTTCGAATCACTTCCCCGCCGTTGAAAGCCACTTCCCAGGAACTCAGGTCCAGTCCTCGACACTGCTCGGGCGTGATTTTTTCGTTGCACAAGGCATATGCAAAGTTTGGCCCGCCGCTAACCGTAACCTGGTAGTCGGTGATCGCCTGCAACCACCGAATCGGCCTCTGCAGAAAGGCAAGTGGGGACATAATGACATTGGGACGCCCGAGATAGAGCGGGGCAAGAACGCCCCCCAGCAGTCCCATGTCGTGATAAAGCGGTAGCCAGGTCATGCCACTTCCGCTCCGACTGAATTCAAACGCCTCAGTGATCAGGCCACAGTTGTGCATCAAGTTGGCGTGAGTCAGCACGACGCCCTTGGGGTTTCCAGTCGAGCCGGAGGTGTATTGGATCAGTGCCGATGTCTGGTCACGCGCCCTTGGCGGCTGCGAGTCAACCACCGGCTGGCAGAGGGACAACTCGTCAGTTGCCAGCCACGTGAGCTGATTCAGCTCGGGAGTCGCACTTAACCCGTCTTGAAGTCGATCGATTGCCTCCCGCACGGTCAGGGCAAACCGGGCTTCGCAGTCCTGCGAGATAGACTGAACCCTCTCCGTGTTGCGATTGCGTCTGGGAAGATATGCTGGGACCGCGATGGCGCCGGCGTACAGACAACCTAGAAGCCCATAGAGGAAATCCACACCAGGCGGGTAAAGCAACAACACCGGCTCTCCAGCCAGGCCGCGAGAAGCCAGCTCCGCGCCGATCGCGCGAGCCCTTCGATCCAGCTCCCCGTAGGTGAGCTGAATCTCAGTGTCCAACCCGTCCCTCAGGAAGTAGAAGGCGATCGCCGTCGGTTGCTCCTCAGTCCAGTACTGGAGATGATCAACCAGGTTCGTGAGCGGTGGACGAAATGGGGCAAAGAGCTCTTCCAATGTGACTTGGGTCGGACTCCTCTGAAGGGCTGCGACCCCAGAACTCCTTGAATATTGATCCAACCTGTTTAATATCAATGTGTTGAAATCATGTTCCAGTGTACTTAAGGGCTCGGTCAACAATAACTTCACATTCTGGCATCTCAGCTTCACCCCATCTTCGGCCGCTCCTCAATCGCGAAATCCTCAACGTAGGCCTGCCTACGCCTGCGGTTTCGCTCAATCGTTCGCGACCAAATCTGGTGCAAATCTGAGCACCAATTCTGCGAAGTTATTCTTGACCGAGCCCTTGGCCCAACACAAGTGCCGAAGATTGCTCCCTCGCACCTGCTTCCTCGTTCGACTGGCCGCCGCGCTCGCCGGGTTGGTTCAGTTGGCTCAGTAGGCTCCTACTGAGCTCCGCGATCGTCTGTCCCTGCAGGATTTCGAGGAGAGAGAGGTGCATCCCGAGGGTTCCCTCCACCGTCCGCCGGAGCTCGACGGCCATCAGGGAATCCAGCCCAAACTCGGTGATCGCTTGGTGTGGATCCAACGTCGAAGGGGACACCCCCAGAATTTTGGACAATTCATCGACGAGGCGAGACTGAAGGAGCTCGACTCGCTTGTCTGGTGGGACGGCCATCAGCGATTCCACAGGGCTTAGGCCCCCCTCGCCCTGGGTTTCCGTTTGGTTGGGCACTAGATGCGACAGGGTCGAGGAAGCTCCTCCATTATGCTTGCACCAGCTAGCCCAATCGGCCCGAAAGAAACCGAGATGGCTCCGCTCCGTCATCATCACGCGCCCTAGAACCTGCAGGGCGAGCTTGGAACTCATCCCCGAGAACCCAAGCCTGCTCAGTGAATCCGCGATTTCCCTTTGACGCGACAGATACCCCACATCTGAAATCGCTCCCCAGTTGATCGCGAGCCCGGGCAACCCTTGGGCTCGCCGATAGTCGGCCAGGGCGTCGAGGAACACGTTGGCCGCGCAGTAGCTCCCTTGCCCCGGATTCCCTATCATCGCCGCCACCGAGGAGAACAGAACAAAGAAATCCAGCGGCCTATCCCGGGTCAGTCGGTGCAGATTCCAGGCTCCCTTGACCTTCGGGTCCATCACCCTCCTCAGCTTGGCCTGGTCCAACTGCAAGAGGATACTGCCTTCATAGAATGCGGCGGCATGGACGATTCCCTTGAGAGGCGGACCCATCTGGTCGATCTGAGACAGCAGTCCGTTAACCTGCTGAACGTCGCCGACGTCGGCTTGTGCCAGCTGGACTTCGGCCCCGCTCGATCTGAGACCAGCCAAGCTCCGTTCGGCGTCGGTTTGTGCGCCGTCGGTGAGGCTCGCTAGAACCAGATGACGGGCCCCACGCTCAACCATCCACCCGGCAACCTCCAATCCGAATCCGCGCGAGCCGCCCGTTATGAGATAGCTCGAGTCCGAAGAGAATCGCACTTGATCGCGAACTTTCTCGGTAACGCGACAGTGGGGGACCTTCATCGAGATTACGATCTTGCCGATATGCCTAGATTGCTGGATGTAGCGGAAGGCCTCGACGACTCTGGATACAGGGAAGACACGATAAGGGAGGGGACGAAGCTGGCCTTCCTCCAGCTGGCCTTTCAGTTGGTCGAAAAGGGATCTCGCCAACGACTGATCGCCCTGCCAGAGTTGGTCGAGATAGATAGCGAAGTAGGAGAGATTGTTGAGGAAGGGTTGCATGTCCAAGCGGCTGTTCTCGGCCATGTCCCTCCGGCTGATATCCAGGAAACGCCCGAACCGTCCAAGGACTCCGAGACTCTTTCGAAGGAAGTCGCCCGAAAGGCAGTTCAAGACCAGGTCTACACCCTCTCCTTGGGTAGTTCCCATCACCTCTTCGGCAAAGCCCAGTGAGCGTGAATCCATCACATGCCGAATCCCCAGAGACCTCAGATAGGATCGCTTTTCATCACTGCCAGCCGTAGCGAAGACTTCCCCTCCTTCATACTGGACGATCTGAATTGCCGCGAGGCCTACACCTCCAGCAGCACCATGAATCAGTACCCGTTCACCCTTCCTGAGACGTCCCAGATACTGGAGCGCATAGGAAGCCGTCAGGTATGCCACCGGCACCGAAGCTGCCTCTTCCAGACTCAGGTTCCGCGGTTTCTTGACTGCGAAGGCAGCTGGGATGCTGGCGTGGCGGCCAAAGCAATGACGACCGACAGCCATGACCTCATCTCCGACCTGAAAGCCTTCAACATCCTCTCCCAGGGTCACGACCACACCGGCACATTCAAGACCGAGCGCGCTGCCCGCATAGCCTCCGGCCAGCGCGTCATGCGGGAGAAGTCCCATGCTGATCATGAGATCCTTGAAATTGAGCCCCGCTGCCGCCACCTCGATCCCGATCTCCTTCGGTCCCGGTTCCGGTCGCTGCGTGTTCTTGAGAATCAGGTTGTCCAGGAGTCCGGGTCGAGTGGTCTCGAGGCGAAAAGAGGACTCGAGATCGGGCGGTGCGGTGTTCTCTAAAGGCACCCGCGCGATCCGATGGACGTAACGGAAGCCTTGACGCAATAAGACTTCCTGCTCGATCTCGGAATCCTCGCCTGAGTCCAGCTCCGCCAGAAGAGCTTCCAGATCGAGAGAGGAGACACCGTTCCTTCCGGAGGACAGATCGACAAGAGTCGGACGCAGCTCCGGGTGCTCGTTCATAAGCACCCGGCCAAGCCCCCAGATTGGCGCCTGAGAAAGAGAGATCGGAGAATCGGCTGGACCGAGGGATTGCGCCCCGCAGGTGACGACCCAGAGATGAGGCAGCTTCTTCCATTCACTCTGAGCCAACGCCTGGACCAGACGAACAAGACTCAGGCAGCCCATGTTCGACATGGCGTCCGATGAAAACGGGGCATCTTCATCCAGGATCGGCTCATCCAGACTCCAGAGGTGCACGATACCTGGGGAGTTCTGAAACTCTGGGTTCAACTCGGCAAGAAGCCCCTCCCACCGCTCTTGGGCAGAGATTTCGAATCGTCCCGGGCCGAGACGCTTGAAGATTGGGCCCTGGTGAACCAGAACGACATCCTGATCTCTTTGAATAAGCTGCTCCTCCAATTGTTCTCCAAGGGCTCCCTGATCCGCCAGGATGATCCAACTTCGGCGCGGCTGGGAGCCCACTTCGGCGATTCCCTCGGACTTCCTGGAAAGCGAGGGACCCTGGGCCAGAATCAAGCTGTGTTGAGATGGAGTGGACCCTTCGAAGATGTTCGAGACTTCCCTAAAACCGGCCTCTTCCAAAGACTGACACCAGCCATGGGAATCGAGCATCGGGTGGTCTCTTCTGATCCCATCGTCTTCGAAATCCCACCAGTCCGGGGAGAGTCCGAAAACCAGATCGAACCAGACCTGCCGGCGGGGCTCGAGGACTAGCAGCATTCCCTGAGAGCGCAACAGTTTCTTCACGTTGGCGAGGGTAGCTCGCAGCCTCTGTGTCTGGTGTAAGGCGTGGGCCAGGATGATGAGGTCGAAAGACTGGAGTGACCAGCCCTGCTCTCGAGGATCTGTTTCGATGTCCAGGGACTGGCAGTTGAGACAAGCGTCAGTCCTGAATCGCTGTTGGGCCCTTGCCAGAGCATCGTTTGAAGGATTGGACAGCACGTAATCAAAGCGATTCCTGGGCAAAGTAGGGAGAAGCCAGGATGTCACTTCTCCAATTCCCAACTGAATCTCCAATATCCGCAGCGTCTGATAAGAGGGAAGCCTTCGAACAACTTCTTCCAATGTTGACTGCAAGACCTGGTTGCCAAACCGAAAGCTGGGACTGGTGTCGAAAAGCCCCTCCATCGAGCCGGTCGGCTGCTTGAAAGAAAGCGGAGGCTCCGAATCCAGATCGCCTTTGAGAGCTGTTGCCAACTGGGGCCCGGCCAGGCCCAACAGCGAGATCTCATGGTGATAGCTGGGTGCCGACTCCGCCAGATCCTTCCAGAGTTGCTCGGGTCGAGAGTTCGGCTCCCTGGTTACCCTCCAGCTGTCGCCAACATGGGTCAGGATTCCTTCTTCGCACAGTGACTCGAGTAGGTGGACTAGTTGGCGCCGGCGCTCTTCCGCCACCCCTAACCTTTCGGCCAGGGCTTGAGTCGTCGCTCCCTCTCCCGGCCTCAAGTTCCAGCCCAGCGTCTCGAGTGCGCTGATCGTATAGGCTGCACAGAGTTTGTCCATCCTGGCCGAGATCTCTTCCTCAGATGAGAAATCGTCACTCCGAATAGCGATGTTTTTCGCCCGATGCCGAACTGTCTCAGCTACACTCTCGCCCGAAGGCAAGCTGGCGGGAAACGACTGCACGCGATCGGAAGAGGCGGTAGGCTTCCATTGAAACTGATAAAGCCAGTCCTTGCTGCTCTGTTCCCGGCCGAGTGATGATAATCGGTACTCGAGACCTTCCAACTTAGCCAAGAGCCGGCCTGATGGGTCGAGGATCGATAGATCGGCTTTGACGGTGTTAGCATCTCTCGAGATCAACCGGGCGTGGCCGAAGACCCGGTGCCCGGGACAATCGTAGAGTATGAACCGTTTGACACTGACAGGAAGGAAGGTTTCGCCCTCTCCAGGTGTCTCGGAGAAGTTGAGAAGCGCAAGGATGGCGTGACCACTTGAGTCTCCGATCAACGGATGAAACCGGTAGGAGGACACTTCCTCATGCAGCTCAGGCGGCACGACTATCTCGCCCAGAGCTTCACGTTCGCTCAAGAAAACGCGATCTACGGATTGAAAACTGGGACCGAATTCGTAGCCGGCTCTCCGAAGAAGTTCGTAGAGATCTCCCTTCGAGAGTTCGCGTGGACATCTTTGTCGAATTTCTTCAATATCGATGCGAGGCGGGGGCGAAGCCTCCAGCTTGGAAAGAATGGTGCGGCCCAGGAGAATGGGAGCGTCGGATTCGGACTCTGGAATTCGATAGGTAGTCATCGAAGAGTCGCTGGGGGAGTAGGCGAATCGCAGGATGGGGGTATCGTTATCGGATAGGATTACCGGTTTGAACAAGACGTAGTCTTCGAAAGAACAGGGTCCTGATCCGAGGATCTCGGCTGCAATTTCGAGACCTGCTTCAATGTATCCGGCGAGTGGAAAGACAGTTACTCCGTGGATGCGATGATCTTTGAGAGAGCCCATTGTGACCAGGTCCAGCTCGCTCTCCCATTCGGGGTGTACTCCCTCCAGCCGCTTTTTCAGAAAAGGGTTACCGGTTGGATGTGAAGGAAAACGGGGCTGTACCCAATGGTGCTCACGCTGCCAGGGGTAGGAGGGAAGAGCAGTCAGTCGGCCGTCGGGAAACAGACCCTGCCAGTGCAGCTGAAGGCCCTCTGTGTAGAGAGCGCCCAGGCTGCTCAGCAGGGATTCTCGCTCTTTCTTCCCTCTTCGCAGTGAAGCCAACAGGCTAGCCTTCCTCGATCGGTCGGAGAGACATTCCATCAGATAGGGTGAAAGGACGGGGTGGGGACCGATCTCCACAAAAATACGGTAGTCCTGCCCGATCAAGTAGTCGACGCTCTGTTTAAACTGGACGGGTCGTCTGACGTTGTCCCACCAGTATTCCGGCCCTAGTTCGGTACTCTGAAGTGGCTTGCCTGTCACGCTGGAGATGAACTCGATTGAGGGCTCTTGCGGACGCAGACCCTGGAGCGAAGCAAGAAGGTCCTCCTGAATCGGATCCATGCTGTGGCTGTGAAAGGCGTAGTCCAGCTCCAACTCCCGCCAGAATACCTTTCTGGATTCCAAGGAGTGCCCCAGCTGCTGCAGGGCATCCGCATCTCCACTAACGGTGACTGACCTGGGGCTGTTGTGGCCCGCGATCCAGAGGCACCCGGCGTAAGGGGCTATCAACTCCTCAGCCTCCTCCAAAGCCAGACCAAGCGCAGCCATCCTGCCTTTTCCAGCCGTTCTCTGCTGGGTTCGGCTGCGGTGGTGAATGACGCGAATGGCGTCCTCCAGAGTCAGAGCCTGGGCTGCATAAGCCGCCGCAACTTCACCCACACTGTGGCCGATCACCGCATCAGGCTGTACACCCCAAGAGCGCCATAGCCGCACCAGACCCAGCTGAAGGGCCAGCAGAGCTGGCTGGGCCACGTCGGTCCTATCCATCTTGCTTTCGGATTCGTCAGCTTGGAGCTCTCTGAGAACCGACCCGTAACCCAGTGCTCGGAAAACATCTTCGCAGCGTTGCAGGGTTTCACGGAAAGCCGGCTCCTCTTGCAGGAGCTGCCGACCCATCGCCCACCATTGAGGGCCATTGCCACAGAAAACGAAAGCCAGCTTGGGCCGATCGGGAGAGCAGTGGTTCACTGACAATCCGGAGCCAGGCTCCCCAGCCAGATAGTCACCTAATTCCTTCTGGAGTTCCAGTCGATCGGCCCCCACCACAGCCAGCCGGTGGGAATGGTGACTCCTGCGAATGCTCGCGCTAAAGCAGAGATCGTACAGGGAGTAATCGTCTTCCCCGAGCCTGTCACGGTACTTCGCTACCAAGGCCTCCAGGGAATCGGAACTCTTCGCCGATAGGGTCAGTAGCTGGCTTTGCCCTGCGCGCGGGTCCGACCGGGCTATGTCGTCCAGGCGAACTTCTTTCAGGATGGCGTGAGCGTTTGTCCCTCCAAAACCAAAGGAGTTTACTCCGCCGATGACATCGACGCTGGGGTCAGGCCAGGGTCCTAACGTCGTTTGCACTTCGAGACCCAGTCGTTCGAACGGTATGTCCGGATTCGGGGTGTCGTAGTGCAAGCTGGGCGGAATCTGACGGTGCTTGATCGCCAGGCACAGCTTGATGAGTCCCGCGATTCCAGCTGCAGGTTCCAGATGACCGATGTTGGTCTTGACCGACCCAATGCGCAGGTAGCTTCCCTTCTCTCGTCCTAAGCCAAGGGCGTTGCCCAGCGCCCGACATTCGAGGGGGTCTCCGACCCGGGTCCCGGTTCCATGAGCCTCGAGATACTGTACCTCGCGGGGTGATACTCCAGCCTTGGCACACACCTCACCAAGCAGCTCCTCCTGCGCCTGAGGGTTGGGCAAAGAAAGGCCACTGGTGTGCCCGTCCTGGTTTACCCCCGTGGCCAAGATGACGGCGTAGACGGGATCTCCATTCGCCGCGGCTTCAGATAAGGGCTTGAGAACCACGATGCCGGCCCCTTCGCCCCGCACGAAGCCGTCCGCCTTGACATCAAAGGCACGGCATCGTCCGCTGGGGGAAATGATGCCGGCCTGGCAGAAAGCCACGGTGGTTTCTGGCGACAGAATGACATTGACACCGCCTACCAAGGCCATCATGGATTCATCGGCCCAGATACTCTGGCAAGCATTGTGTAGTGCCACCAGCGACGACGAACAGGCGGTATCGATCACCTGGCTGGGACCCTTGAAGTCGAAGAAATGTGAGATTCGATTGGCCGCGATCGACAGCACCCCACCAGTAGCGGTGTAGGGGTTCATCTTCCTTGTGTCTGAATACTGGCGAAGCAGATAATCGTTAGCGCTGACACCTACGAAGACTCCGATTCTGCTACCAGCAAGTTCCTCCTGCACTTGACCTGCATCTTCGAGCGCCTCCCAGGCAGATTCCAGCAGTAGACGCTGCTGCGGATCCAGCCGGGAAGCCTCCCGGGGTGAGATGCCAAAGAACGCCGCATCGAAGTGTTCCAGATCTTCCAGGAAGGCCCCTGACCTGGAATGCATCTTTCCCGGCCGCTGAAGCGTCGGGTGGTAATAGTCTCCCGTCTCCCACCGGTTGGGCGGAGCTTCGTCGACAGCATCCCCACCGCTGCGGAGCAGCCTCCAAAAAGACTCAGGGCTGGCTGCTCCACCCGGGAAGCGACAGCCCATTCCAATAATTGCGATCGGTTCGGGCGGAGCAGGCTTGGTAGAAATCAAAGGAGTCCCCAGGTTGTCCCACCTTGCACTCAGCCTGGGCGTCTGACGGGAATAACCAACAGATGGGAAGGTTGGCTCCAATCGCGACACCCCAAGCCGTCGGGCCGGTTCAGTGGGTTGACGGATCCGAGCGCAGAGCATATCAAAGAAACAGGCGGCAGGTCAGTCCAGCGCCGTGCGAAAGAAGGGAGAATGGGGATCAAGGTCCTGATCACGGGTGGAACGGGCTTCATCGGGAGTCACCTCGTCCGCAGCAACCTTCAAGCAGGCAATCGAGTGAGGGTTTTGGTGCGTCCGGACAGCCCCTTCCTGAACTCGATGAAGCGGGTGGAGGTGGCCGTCGGCGACATTCGGGATGGGTTGGCAGTAAAGAAGGCAGTTCGGGGTATCAACGTCGTGTTTCATGCGGCATCTTTGGTGACGGACTGGGCTCCAAAGCGACGGTTTAAGGAGGTCACTGTCGGCGGAATGGAAAACATGTGCCAGGCCGCGCTGGACGCCGAAGTAGACGCGCTGGTGGTGATCAGCTCCAGCGACGTCTTTGGTAGGGTCGAGAAGCTTCCTATCAGCGAGAGCTTTCCCATGCGCCGTTGGAACGAACCCTATCCCGACGCCAAGATCGAGGCTGACGAGATCGCCTGGCACTTCAATCGCGATCGCGGCCTGCCATTGACTGTGGCCTATCCCTGCTTCGCACACGGCCCCGGCGATAGGCATCTTCTACCCGGGCTTGCCAATGCACTGCTTGAGGGCCGAGGGTTCTATTGGCGTAAGAACGCACTCATTACCCCTTCCTCGGTGGAAAACATTGTTGATCTCTGCATGTGTCTGGCGGTCAGAGAAGAGGCGCTGGGCGAAGGGTTTCTGGTTCACGACGGTCAGTCAATCCGCCTGCAGGAGTTGTGCCAACTGGTAGCCGATCATCTGGGGTGCCACCCGCCCAACCGACGACTACCCTACGGCGCCGCCTACCTGATGGCGAAGGCGATGGAGCTGACAGCATCAGTCACCCGACAGCGGGAGAGGCCATTGCTGACAACCTATCTTGTGAAGTGGTGGGGTTCGAGGTCACAGTACAGTATAGCCAAGGCCAAAGAGCGTCTGAGCTGGAGCCCTCGCGTCGGTTCTCAGGAGAGTCTTGAGCGGACGATGCGATGGTTGAAAGCGGAAGTGCAACTGAGAGGGGGAGAGCTTTAGTCGGATGGGCAGGGTTCGGACTTCTCGAAGTTCAGTGGATGTCCGTGAGGTAAAGACTGCCGCGGGGAGAAGGGCCTTCCTTCACCTACCTTGGAAGATTTACCGCGACGATCTGCACTGGGTCCCACCACTTCTGAGAGAACGGCGTGAGTTCATCGACCCCAAACGACATCCCTTCTACCGTCACGGTTCTGCGAAGCTCTTTGTGGCCTACCGGAACGCCGCGGCCGTGGGACGAATCCTGGTGAGCGATGATCCTCGCTACAACCAGATCAGAGGTGAGAACGTAGGCTGTTTTGGGATGTTCGAGTGCCTGGAAGACCAGGGGGCGGCCGCAGCGCTGCTTGATTCCGCTGCGGGCTGGCTGCGAGCCCGGGGGAGGGCCCAGATCATGGGTCCTATCGACTATTCCATGAACTACCCTTGTGGGCTTCTGATCGATGGCTTCGACACTCCTCCGCGTGTCCTCATGAATCACAACCCTACCTATTATGCGGGCCTGTTACAGGCTTGGGGGCTTAAAAAGGCCAAGGACCTCTACGCCTGGTGGGGCACATGGGACACAATCGAGGTAGCGCATGAACTGACTTCCATGGGCGGTCGAAGCCAATCCCAACAAGAAGTCGTCGTGAGATCGATGAACCCGGATCGGCTGGAGCGGGACGCTCAGATCTTGAGGCTGCTCTACAACCAGACCCTCGAACCGCAGTGGGGTATGGTCCCACTGACAGATGTCGAAATCGAGTATCTGGCCCACAGCCTGAAGCGCTTTGGGCTGCCGCAGCTGGTTCTCATTGCCGAGGTGGGCGACAAGCCAGTCGGTTTCAGTCTGACGCTTCCCGACATAAACGAGGTGCTGCGCCGGATTCAAGGAAGGGTCTTTCCCTTCGGTTTTCTGAAGTGGCTCTTCCATAAGCGACGGATCAGGACGGTGAGGGGCGTGGCAACCGGAGTCCTTGAATCCTACCGCCGCCACGGCGTCTATCAACTGCTGAGCCAAAGGTCATGCGAAATTGGTCGTAGCCTGGGATTCGAGGCGTGCGAACTCTCTTGGACCCTGGAAGACCATGCTATCGTCAACGACGTCTACGAGATGGCCGGACTGAGACGCTACAAGACCTATCGTATCTACCAGCGCGGAGTCTAACCTGAGACCTCGGTCTCAGGTCGCAGATTTCAAGTCCAGAGCATCCCGTTTTCGTGCACCTCGTTGCCCTTGGCCAGTGTTCTGGGTGAGACCAGTCAGAATCTTCTTCGCGTCAGGAGACATTTTTCCCTTTTCATGGAAATCTGCGATGTGTTAGGGTCTAGCCGAATGCCTGAGCATCCAGCGAGACAGCAGGTAATCGAGACGCCTTCGCGTGTCTGCACTCGAAGCCGGGAGCAAAGAACGCTTCCCCGTCTTGTCCTGAGTGCCCTTTTCCTCCTTACTTCGGGTTTCTTTAGCTCGGCTCTGCTCGGGGGACAGGCAACCCCGTTCCTGGGTCAGTGGGACGGGATATGGAATAATACGTTTTTTGGCAGCAACGGCTCCGCCAGCATCGACGTGTGCGCCAACGGTAACGACGTCACCATCATCGTTACTATGGGGGGAAACGTTTTCGGCCAGCCGGGTCCGCATGCGCCCTTCTCGATGAACGGCACAATTGTGGCAAACTCGCTCGCTTTCGCTGATCCCACCAATCCTATCTTCGGAAACCTGACCGGCAACATCGCTCCCACCGGTCAGATCTCGATGACATCATTGAATCCGACTGCCGGTATTACCAGCGCTGTAGGTCAAGGTAACCTCACCGATCTCACCACTTTTGTGGGTGCGGGAACCATCAACTTCACTTCAGGTCCCCCCAGCGCCGGTGTCACCTTGAATATGACCCTCACCACACCCGGTGTCCTCCAGACCTGTCCACAGGCAGGACCGACAGCCACCCCAACCTCGACAGCAACGCTGGGACCGACAGCGACTTTTACGCCCACGTCTACGGTGACTCCTACAGTTACGCAAGGTCCGTCGCCGACACCAACACAAACACCGACCAGCGGTCCCCCAACATCGACTCCGACACCGACATCGACTCCTGGGGCTGGAAGTGAGCCGGCACCGTCAGAGACGATACCCACTCTTAGCCCAAGTGGATTGCTCTTGCTGGTAATAGTCCTGTTGCTGGCGGGCCTATTCGGTATTCGTCGCGCCCGCGCACCCAGGTAGAGGTCTTCCTTCGATTCTGATTCCGATCGCCTGGTCTGTCCTACTCCCGAGTGCGGGGGGACTTGGGTGACTAAGAGGACAATCTTGCTCTTGTCCGCTCTCTCCTGCCTTCGTCGTCCTCGACGGCCGGAACTTGGCCTCGCGTTGCTGGCGATTCAAGTCGTGCGCGGCTCTGTTGGAGCAGCGAATTATTGTCCTGCAGTCGAAACTGGCGCCGTCCGGCGTTATTTTCCAGGATCGGCGACCGCATACAGGGTGTTCCGATTAGTAACGTACAGGACCCCGTTGGCTGCCACGGCTGTCGAGTAGACTGAGTCCCCCATCTCGTTGACGGCGAGTTCTTTCATCTCCTTGCCGTGTTTGAGCACCACCACATCGCCGTCCTCGTCTCCCAGGTAGACCTTGCCATCTGCAACATAGGGGGACGCCCAGACTGCTGCCAACATGTCATAGCGCCAGTGCCTTTTTCCGGTTTCGAGATCGAGACAATACAGGAAACCGGTAAGGTCGGCGGCGTAGAGCAAGCCATCCTTGATGGCCACGGTGGACATGCTGCGGCGGAAGTCTTCTCCTCCGACATGCCAGAGTTTGCTGCTTTCCGTGACATCGCCCTTCTTGGTGGCGTCAATGGCGTACAGGTGACCGCGCCCCTCGCCATGTTCCGGATCCTGGCCCACGCTGAGAATGACTTTGTTGTCATAGAGGACCGGGGTGGCGATGATGTTGTTGCGGCTGCCACGCCCGCCCAACTTCCACTCCGAGTCCTTCGGATTGAGATCGAACTTCCAGATCAAATCCCCCGTCAGTGCCTCGAAGGAATAGCACCAACCGCTGCCTCCACCGAAAATAGTCTGGGGGACACCATTTACGACACCGTAGGTGGGTGAGGACCACTGTCCATGCAGGGTGTTGTCGCCGGGATCACTCCGCTCCCAGGCCAGCTCGCCGGTCTTTTTGTTCACGGCGATGAAGGCTGGAGCATCAGGCATCGGCATATCGAGATGCCCCTCGTCCACGCCATTCGATGTCAGCAGAAAGATCAGGTCGCCGGCCCCCACCGGGGACGAGGTGGCCAGGTTGTGGGGAAAGACTCCCAGCTCCTCGATCATGTCGTACACCCAGATGATGTCAGCGTCCTGCTTGTCTTTGTACTTCTCGTCCTGGATGGGGCCATCATTCTCCCCATCGAGGAATCCGTTCACGTCGGCGCAGACCAGCTCACACCGATTGCTGACGTAGTAGATCCGATCTCCCTCCACGTAGGGAGAGGAACAGATTCCCTGCTCCGGCCAGTCGTTGACCCGACCTGTCGGAAGCTTGTCGTGGGTGGCTTGCCACAGCATCTTCCCGGACTTTTCCTCCAGGCAGACAATCACTCCCTTGTCGCCTTCAATTCCGGGCCGGTGACCGCCCTCGTTGTTGGTACCGATGAAGATTTTGCCGCCCACTATGACCGGGTTGCCGTAGGTTTGAGATCCCAGCGGCGCCTGCCACCGGATGTTCTTCTTGCTGGAGACGTTCCAAGTGTGGGGCAATCCTTTCTCATCCGAAACCATGTTCCGGTCGGGAGAGCCTCCCCACATTGGCCAATCCCCAGACTTGGTATAACCCTTCCACCTTCCTCCCAGGGAGACCACGATTACTAGAATCAGGAAGCACTGGATGGTCCTGACCAGAACCCTATTCATCATTCTTCATCACCTTGAAATTGTCGAAGAGTATCTCGGGTCCATCGCTCTTCGATGTCGTTCCTACCGAGTAGCCGTAGATACCGGCGCTGCCTTCGCGATGCGGATGCGGGTCTAGCACCTCTATGCTCCAAGCCTCGGGCTCGGATTCTCCTCGCGGCCACACCTTGGCTCTTACCCGGGCCTGATCACCTTCAAGCTCGACGGAAAACTTGGCGCGGTACCAGCTCTCGGGCTCCCAGGGAAAGGAAACGTCCTGGCGTAGTCGCGGCAGCGGAGACCAGGTTTCGATCCTCAGCTTCTTTCTCATCCCCATCATGATGAACCGATATCGGCTGTTGATGAGTCCCATATCGGGCTTGAAGCGCTTGCGGGCGAGTTTCCCAAGCAGGTCCGCCTGTACGGTATACCCTCCTGCAATCGGAGGTGTAGCGTACGCTCGAAGCCTCATGAAAGGTGGCGAGGGTCGGGCCTTCGACGCCAGCTTCTTCAGCACCATGCCGTCTTGGTCCACAACCTGTGTCTTGGCGGCAACGCCCACCCAACCCGGCGGCACCGTGCCTGTCGCCATCGACTCGAAATCCTCATGGACGGGTAGGTTGGGAGTGATCCTGACTCGCGCGCCGGCACTGAGGCCTCCGCCAGTTTTAGCCGTAACCAGCCCTGCGGAGAACGCCTGATCGCCACTAGCGGTGAAGGTACCATCCGAGCCAACCGTTCCTTGGGCTCCTTTCACCGACCACTCAGCACTCGTCGATGAGGGAACTGATCCCACCGAGTCGAATTTTAGCGCTTTGAGCTTGATTTGCTCGCCAGGATGCAGCGTCACTTCAGCTGGTAGTACCTGCAGAATCTCCTTGGAGCTCGGCTCGGCGACAGCGGTCTCCCGGGGACCCCGACCCGACGGTCTGCTCTTCGCCTTCTGACCTGGCTTCCCCAGGCAGAAGACGGCGTAACGGGTCATGAAATAGACCCGTCCATCGACGACTGCGGGAGAGCCAAAGATCTCGTCCACTGCTCCATCCGCCCTCTGAAAAACCTCCCGGTCGAGCGACACACATCGATCTCCTTCGTCCTTGAGAATGTGAAACGCCCCGTTCTGTGCCCCGACGTAGATTACGCCATCACGAGTCACTACGGGGGACCCTTTGCCGACTCGACCAATACTGTACTCCCAGTGGATCTTCCCATTCTGGGGATCGATGCTGTAAAGGTTGGCACTATTGTCCACCGCGTAGAGTCTGCCGTTGGCCAGCGCGGGTGAGGCATAGCCGAAGGTGTATCCGTCACGTCGCCAGAGGAGACCACTTTCGGTTATGTCGCCCTGCTTGGATCCGTCGATGCAGACAATGCTTCCCATCTTGGACGTCTCGAGATTCTCTTCGCTGTGAGAGACGAAGACGCGGTCACCGTCCACGACTACAGAGGAATTCAGACCGCGCTTGCTCAGTCGGAAGGTCCAGACCTTCTGTCCATTGCGAGCCAACATTCCGTAGACGTTGCCATCGGCCGCCGGGGCCACCAGCATCCTCTTCCCGCCGATCACCGCCACCACCGGCGTCGAGTACGTAGTGTCGAGGGGAGCACCCCCCGGAGCAGACCACCAGGCGATCTCACCTGTCCGCTTGTCGAAGGCCACGTAGCGATGAAGGGGACGGGCGTGGTTCCCCCAATTCGAGTTCAGAAAACTCACTATTACCCGGTCTTCATCCAGGATCGGCGTGTGGAGCCTTCCTCCATAGCCGCTGATCCGGCCTAGCGCTTCGGTCATTGAGACCTTCCAGATCTGCTCGCCGTCCCGATCGAAGCAGAAAAGCTCTCCGCCGGTCGCGTGGGCGTAGATCTGGCCCGTTTCTGGATCCCCTGCCAAGGCAGTCCAGCCAACACGATTCTCCACGATGTCGGTATGGAAAACGTTGAAGCGCCTCTCCCAAACCTTCTGCCCGGTGACGGCATCGACAGCCACAACGCGCTCGGCGCTGAGAGTCTGGCCTTTTATCCGGAGTTGACGGTCCGAGAGAACATCCGATTCTTCGGGAATCTCTACAACCTCTCCTGGAAACTCCTGAAAAACAGGGAAGAATCGGTTCTCGATGCCTGCGGACTGATCCCATACGTAGACCGTGCAAGCCACAAACTATCTGGTGGACTACAACGACGACTAAATCTTGCTCTGGGGCTGGTCCACGAGCCCCGAGTGCTGGTTCTGGATGAACCGACTGTGGGAATCGATATCGAGTCGCGCTCGCTGATTCTGGAGCACCTGACTTCCTTGACGAAAGCGGGCAGCAGCGTTGTGATCGCCACCCACTACGCCGAAGAGGTTGTAGCAACCTGCAATCGCGTCGCAATTCTCAACCAGGGACGCCTTCTCTCCTGCGACCGGCTAGACGACCTCGTGGCGCGGCTTCCGAGAGAAGTCCTGATCGAAGCCAAGATTGCTGATGAAGGGTTGCTGGATCGTCTCGCAAACCTACCCCACTGCACGATCCACAGGCGACAGACGCACATCCACATCTCCATTGAAGCGCAAGTAGACCAACATTCGAAGCCAGTGGATTGGCCCTGGACCCTGGGTGAGATTCTTGGCGCTCTCAAAAGCAGCGGAGCCGAGGTTCTCTCACTCAACCTGTCAGCGCCGAGTCTGGAGCTTCTGCTAGACGCAGAACCTCCCACCACCAAGCACCAGACATGCAAGCCTGGAAAATAATCTACAAAGATCTGAGCGTGCTCCTGCGGGACCGCATCGCTCTCCTCCTTCTGCTGGGGATGCCACTTTCGCTTACCGTGATTATTGGCTTCTCGACAAACCAATTGCTGTCCGATCTGTACCGCGAGAAGATAGTACTCCTGGTGCTGGATCAGGACGAAGGAGAAGCCGCCCAGCAGTTTGTCCAATCGCTGGCCGAAAATGAGAGGTTCCAACTGAACAAGATAGGCAACCGCAGGGTAGCTGAGAACCTGGTTCGGAATAACAACCGGGCAGCGATCCTTGTCATTGGGCCACGTTTCAGCGAACAGATTGACTCCCTGGGATTGAACGATTTCCTGAACCTGCCGAAGGGCAGACTCGGGAGTGGACTAGCCGACTACGACATCGAGATTATTTCCCACGAGCAGTCTCGGATGCAGGGCAGGGTCTTTCCCTTCGGCATTCTGAAATGGCTCTATCATAAGCGACGGATCAAGACGGTGCGTGGCATCGTAGTAGGAGTTCTCGAACCCTACCGCCGCCTCGGTGTCTACCAACTGCTGAGCCAAAGGACGTGCGAGGTCGGTCGGAGTCTGGGATACGAGGCTTGTGAGCTATCCTGGACTCTAGAAGACCATCCCGTTGCCAACGACATCTACGAAATGGCCGGACTAGCGCGCTACAAGACCTATCGAATCTACCGGCGCGCGATCTAACGCGATCTAAGCTGAAACTTGAATAGTGAGCAGTAGTGCAGTGAGCAGTGAACAGTGTTCGGAAAAAGGTGTTGCCGTGCACGAATAGACTGCAAGCATTGCGAAGCCAAGTCCGGCAGAGCCGCGAACGACTGACCGTTCAGCAATAGGAACCCCAGTTCCGGCTGTCGAGGACAACGAAGGCGGGAGCGAGCTGGACAACAGCAGAATCTCCCCTATCCCCGACTGAAGTTTCTTTCTCGAACGGGGCCAGCGCCGCTGGGGGCTCCACTAACCTGAAACTTCAATTGGAATCGCCCACATCCAAGGCACCGATTAATGCGAAAACCAAGGACGCCTGAAGCGCGAGCGAGGGGTTGGGGTGAGACTTAGTACACTGGAAAACACTGGAACGTAAATACGGCAACGTTTGTGGCGAGCGCGACGGGTCGAGTTCGCGAAGCGACGACGAACTCGATGCTTGGTATCTTGGAGGAGAAGCGACAAAGAAATCGGCCCGTCCCGCCGCATCGGCCCGTCGCGTCGTCACCCGGAGGGCAGTTGGGGGTTGCGGACGATCTCTGCGTTGGTCGTCGTCGAAGATGGCCGAGCATCGACTTCCTCCTCCTGCCTTGATCTCGCCTCGCAAGCCCCATCTGCAAACGTTGCCGTATTTACGTTCCAGTGTACTAAGCTCCATGAGAAACTGACGACCCCCGATTCTCCGCACGCATGAGCATTCAGAAATCATCAAGCAGCGCAGGCACAAAGCCCCTTGGCCGTCCCTTTCCTGCCGAGGAATTGGGACTGCGGACCGCCCTCTATATCGTTTTCCTGTGCGCCGTCTGGGGAGGGCTTTCCCCAGCTCTCAAGATCTCCCTCGAAGGCGTACCACCCTTTGGTGCAGCGGCACTCCGTTTTCTTATCGGCCTGGTCAGTTTGCTCATCTGGGGTAGCTTCAGGCGTATATCCTGGTGGCGCCCGGCCGTCGCTCATAAGCACCTGTTGGCCTTCGGTGCGCTGTTCGTTTTCCAGATCTCCGCTTTCAATCTTGGCACCGAGCTTACTTCCAGCAGTCACCCCATCGTCTTTCTCAGTACCAATCCGGTCTTCGTCGCATTGGCTGTCCACTTCCTCATTCCCAATGACCATTTGAACCTTCGAAAAGGCTGCGGGTTGCTGCTTGCGTTCTTGGGCACCTGGGTCATTTTCGCCGAAGGAGGTGAGTTCCACGGAAACACCCTCCTGGGAGACGCATTGGTGCTGCTGGCCGGTTTCCTGCTGGGGATTGTGATGGTCTTTTCCAAGTTCCTCATCCGGCATTTGACCGCGTTTGAGGTCGCAGTCTGGCAGATGATCTATGGCGTCCCGGCTTTCTTCCTGTTGAGCTTCTGGATGGAGCAGGAACGCAGCTACGACATAACCGCGTCGGTCGCGATGGCGCTCTTCTATCAGGGAGCGATCGTAGCGGCCTTCTGTTTTGTGGCCTGGACCGGACTCCTGCGACGTCACTCGGTCAGCCAGGTCAGCGTCTTCAATTCCACCACTCCCCTGCTCGGAGTCCTGCTGAGTTGGCTGCTCCTGGCAGAACCCATCTCTTCGGGCTTTGTCCTGGGGGTCTTGTTGATAGCTCTCGGGATCTATCTGGTCGCCAATCGCCGGCACGACTAGTTTGGTGTCGAGCTCGCCTGCGACCGAGTACCAAAACCGGACCCGCGTCGGGCCTTCCATCCACTAGAATTTGATCCTGAGTTCGTGTAAGGTAGTGTTTCATTTTCGCGACGGCCTCGACCAGACGTCGGTTTGGTAGCGGGTCGGAGTGGAGAGAAGCTTGATTGTTGGCTCCCGCAAGGAGTTGCGCTTTCGCAGCTCGAAAGCAAGGCTGAGATACCTGCTTTTCAGAACCAGAGGTCAGCCGGGATTTTTGCGGGTAAGTTCGGCATATGGAGAGATTTAAATGACGCAACGAGAATTCGATTTAGCCCTTGCTATCGGGGGGGCCGCCGGGCAGGGCATCGCGACTCCTGGAAACATACTCGCCCGGCTATTCGTCCGGCGTGGTCTTCACCTCAATGCGTACAACGCGTTTCAGTCCATTATTCGAGGTGGGCACATCTTCTTGACCATTCGAATCAGCGATCAGGAAACTCTCAGCCACGGAGATAAGCTGGATCTGTTGGTTTGCCTGAATCAGGACACCATGGACCGACACCTGGGAATCATGGGACCTGGAAGCTGCGTGGTCTACAACAGCGACGCGATCAAGCCGGGTGAACCAAAGGAAGGCGTCCAATTGTGTCCCATGCCGGTGGTCGACATCACCAGCGGGAATCGAAACCGACTCATGCAAAACACGGTTTCGTTGGGCGTGTCACTAGCTCTGATGGGAATGGATTTCCAGCTGCTGGCAGACAGCCTGACGGCGCAGTTTCAACGCAAAGGACAGGCGGTCGTGGACGAGAATGTCGGCGTGGCCCGTGCGGGCTTCGAGTTCGCCGCGGCGAATTTCACAGCCTTTCCGAAGAAGCCTCCGGTGGGTCCCAAACCGCTGGCGGTCTGGGTCGGTAATGAGGCCCTCGCTATGGGGGGGGCGGCGGCAGGCGTCAAGTTCTATTGCGCCTACCCCATGAGCCCGGCTACGGGCGTCCTCCACTGGATGGCCAAGAATGCCCCGGGACTCGGTATCATGGTGCGTCAGATCGAGGACGAAATCGGGGTAGCCAACGTGGCGATCGGTGCCGCGCACGCCGGCTGCCGGACCATGTGCGCTACTTCAGGTGGTGGATTCGCACTGATGACCGAAGCCGTCGGCGCGTCAGCGATGATGGAGATCCCGGTTGTGTTCCTCAATGTTCAGCGAGCGGGGCCTTCGACCGGGGTGCCCACCAAGACCGAACAGGGAGATCTTTGGCAAATGCTGGGCGCCAGCCAAGGAGACTTCCAGCGCTTCATCGTCGCGCCTCAAGATGCCCTGGATGCGTTCAATACGGTTCCAGAGCTGTTCAATCTGACTGACAAGTATCAATGCCCCGGGATAGTTCTTTCGGATCTCCTGATTTCGGAAGGTACCTTCAGTGTCGACCCTGACAGGATCGACCTCCGGCCCACGATCGATCGGAGCAACCTGATCACCGAGTCGTCCTCAACTGACGGTTATCTGCGCTACAAGAATACTGAGGACGGGATCTCACCTCGTGCGATTCCCGGCCTTGAGGGTTATGTCCACGTCGTTTCCACCGATGAGCACGACGAGGACGGAGTCCTCATCAGCGACGAGTACACCAACCCGCACAAGCGTCGGACGATGGTTGAGAAACGCGCTCGTAAGTTCGATCCGGCCCTGGACCAGATCGAAGCCCCGAAATTGGAAGGACCAGCGGACGCAGAGGTAACACTGGTCGGGTGGGGATCGACACACGGAGTGATCAAAGAGGCCCTGCATCAGTTGAAAGACCAGGGGGTCAGTGCCAACCATCTTGCGATCAAGTGGATTGTGCCGTTGCATACAGAGGCCATAGCCGAGATCTTCTCGCGTGCCAAGAAGACGATCATCGTCGAGAACAACCACTCCGGCCAGTTCGCCCGGTATCTTCGAGGCGAGTCGGGACTCTCGGCGGACGCCCATATTCGGAAGTATGATGGCGAACCCTTCATGCCTCATCACATCGTAGATGGAGTGCTGGAGCTTCTCGCCGGAAAGACCGAACAATACGTACCCTTCCAAGAAATAATGGTCTAGAGAGGAACAACTATGAGTGTAGGAAGCACACCCCCAGGAGTAACCGCACCGACTGCCGCCCTGAAGCCTAAAGATTACAAGGGTAAGGTCGATCCGGACTGGTGCGCTGGTTGTGGAGACTTTGGCGTACTCAGAGGTCTACAGAAAGCCTGTGCCGATTTGGGGATCAGACCTCACGAGATCTTGACGGTGAGCGGAATTGGATGTTCCTCCAATTTTCCAGGTTTTTTTAATGCATACGGGATGCATACCCTGCACGGGCGGGCGCTGGCCGTAGCTACCGGAGCTCAGTTGGCGAACCACGAACTGCATGTTGTTGCCACCGGTGGCGACGGTGATGGTTATGGCATCGGAGGGAACCACTTCGCTCACACCGCTCGCCGCAACATCGACATTACCTACCTGGTCATGAACAATCAGATCTATGGATTGACCACCGGCCAGATCTCCCCCACCAGCTCCCCCGGAATGAAGACCAAGAGCACACCTTTCGGTAGCGTTGAGATGCCCGTTAATCCCATCACCACCGCCATCATGAACGGTGCCACTTTCGTGGCCCGCGGTTACAGCGGCGATGGGAAGCAGTTGGTCGGGCTCATGAAGATGGCGCTGCAGCACAAGGGCTTCGCCCTGATTGACATCTTCAGTCCTTGTGTCACTTTCAATCACGATAACGACTACAACTTCTTCAAGCCTAGAATCAAAAAGCTCGAGGACGAGAACCACGATACCAGCGATTGGAAGACGGCCTGTGAGAAGGCGATGCTCTGGGGCGACACCATCTACACGGGACTCTTCCTTCAAAGATTTGCAAAGAGTCTGGACCAGGCAGAGGCGGTTCTCGACGAGGGCGGTCCCTTGGCTCACCGTCCGCTAGGCCTGTCCGAGGAGCAAGCTCAGAAGCTGATCTCGAAAATGATGTAGCTGGAGAGGGTTCTGCGACGCCCTCTCGCACGAGCCCACAACCTGCCAGCCTCGGTACTCCAAACAGACCCGCCGAACACAATACAATCCAGGTCCCTAACCTGAAACTTGATTCACAGGTTGGGATGAAAAAAGGACGTAACCCATTGCTCTAGAGTTGGATAGGGCCTTCTCCAAGCGATTGTCTGAAAACCGTGGCGGTGGCCTCCGTGCCGCCGTTTTTCGAGCCGTAGCCTCGAAGGAAAGAACACGGCGGCACGGAGGCCACCGCCACGTCCCTCGACCAATGTTTCTTTCTCGAATGGGGCCAGCAGCGCTGGGGGACCCACTAGCCTGAAACTTGGATAGTGAGCAGTACCGGCGACAGCCGTAGCCGACAGAGCCGCGAACGACTTGACTCGTTGGCAGCATGAGCCGAAGCACCGAGGAGAGAGCCGGACAACAGCAAGATCTCCCGGAACCGCGAGAAGTTTCTTTTCTGTACGATCCGACGCAGCCGGTGGCACCAGCTAAGAAGAAATTCGCGTTTGCTAGCGACTCCTGGGCTTCTAATGCATCCTATAGCTACATTAGGTGGGATTGAGGTTTGGGGACGCCCCTGTCCGAAGTGTGGAGATTTGTTGAGGATTCGGAGAAGGAGGCGTCCCAGTTTGTGTGACACGGCGAAAATTTCGCCAGGAAGATCCAAAGCCAACATAGGTTGATGGCCGGACCCCTCACTGAGGGTCTGGGCACCTGCACCTTTGTCCTGGTCGCTCTCTTCGTTGTGGACCAGCCTTCACCAGGGACGCACCTGTTCCATTTCTGCGACTCCTTAGAGACTCATACTGGCCTCATTACGGTGGAATAGCGGGGAACTAGCGATGAAGGTGCACATGCTCGAGAGCAACGGGCTCTACCCCCAGATCAAGGCGCCAGATCGCCCGGCAAGAAATCTGGCGTTGGCAATACTCAACCAGGCCTTCCGGGACATTGTTTCTCCCAATCGGGTTTCTCAGGAATGGGAAACCTGGAAGCGGGACGCAGCCAGATGGTTTTCCTCTGAGGACGTCGATCCGGGCAGCTTCCATTGGGTTTGCGGCGTGCTGGAGGTAGATTCCTCGAAGCTGCGCGGCTGGATTGAAACCTACAATACGAGTGGCCTGCGAGGACGAAAAGAAGTAGCCCGGAAACTGATTCGATTCAGGATCTATAGCGACTGACCCGGCGGCGCAGCCAATTGAGCTGGCTATCGAAGAGCTTACCCGCAGACTAGCGCCGAAATCGGAAGGCATACAGGTCTGCGTTTTGAAGCCGCACTCGGAGCCGGATAGGCCGGCCCTCCAAAGCTGAGACATCAGCGCCATTCCGCCAGCGGATAACGCCTTCAATCTTGTCTCCGAGGATCTTGGGACAGTCTTCCATCCGGAAACCAGGAACCGGGCTTCCGCCCTCATCCTGCAGCTCTACTTGTAGGGCGCCTCCGCCGGCGGTGCTGTAGTTGAGCTCCAGGCGCCGCCCCTTGAAACGGATGGCCGGCGTCGTGAACTCCCCCCATCCATTGTAGGGCCCCCTGACCGACACAAAACCGTCTTTTCGCAAGGTACACCGCCGGATGCGGCTATTGGAAGAACGAAGAAATTCAGAGTAATACATCGAGATTTCATTGGGGCCGGTGGGCACCACCCCGTGCCCCATGATGGGATTACGGTCCACCCAATTGTCTTCGTCCAGTCCCGGTTTGATAAAGGGGTAACGGAAACTGCGCCGCCATTGGATTCCATCCCTGCTGGTCGCGAATTGGATCTCTGCTGTTCCCGGCAAAGGAGCGCGGGTGTAGCTCCGCTCGGGATAGAGAATCATCGGGAACATGAAGAAAGCACGTGCGGCTCGATAGTAGTTCACCGCCGCATTGGTGTAGAAGTGCAGGTCGTCGGGGTCGCCTTCATCGGGCCTCACAACCATCTTGGGCTCGGACCAGTTTCGGAAATCAGAGGACTCACTTCTCCTGATGGCGCGGCGCCCTCCGTGAAATGAGCCCGGCACCGACATGTCGGTGGCTCTCAGGTAGATGACGAAACGGCCTGACTGTTCATCCCAAAGAAGAATGTTGTGGCTGTCGAAAGGCCCTTTGGTCAGCAGAGGATTGCTCTCCAGGAGATCCCAGTTCAGCCCGTCAGCGGAAATGAATCCCGTGATTCCATTGACCCGAGAGATCATCTTGTATCGGCTCTTGCTGCCTGGTTGCTCATTGGGATCCAAGATCACGCTCACATTCATGAAATCCTTCGGGCTCCCGACAATGTTGTTCGCGGTGGAACCACCGTGTGAGAAAACCCCCAACTTGGGTTTCTCCCAGTGGATTCCGTCCTCGCTCTGGGCATAGCAGGTGTAGGTCTCCCCGTCCCCGTTTGGCGTGACGTTCCAGGGATTGCCATCCGTGCTCCGGTACCACATGCGGAAGAGCCCCTGGTCAAAAACCACCGAGCTGTAGTGGATGAGCGTTCTTTCCCAAGGGTGTTCGGGCTGGATCGCCACCTCGCGCAATGTTGGGGTGTGAAAGACCAGATCCACACCCTGTTTACTATGAAACCAGAGATCATCCAGGAAGAGCTGCCGCTCCCGACCCACGTCGATCACTGCCTCTGCGGCGTTCACCTGCTGTACGGGGATCATCACAAAAACGCCCACAAGGGCCAGGGTCAGCAGTAGAGTCAGTTTTAACCTCATTGTTCCTCCTATCGGATTCTCTTTAGGTTACAGGACATTACCAATGACTTCCTGAGGAACTCGCGCCCTGCGACGTTCAGACGTGCAAACGAATCGTTCCCGCTACTAACCCGTCCGTCCCCGATAGTCGCGGGGAAGCACGTACTTGACGCTATAGAGAAGCAAGATCACCGCTAGAATCGATCCGAGACTTAGAAACGACAATATGCTCCCCAGACCAACTCCTGAATCGGCCACATGTCCGATCACCGGGTCGGCCCAGGAGCTGAAGACTCCGTTGGAGAGGTTCAGGAGTCCGATAGCAGTCGCACGCTCCCTAGGGCTCACTACCTCGAAGGTGCAGGCCCACAGATTGACCTGGTAGAGTGCCGTGCCCACACCGAAGATGATCATGGCGGCCACCAGAATCGGACCCGAGTTGCCCGACGCGATGATCAGCAAAGTAGGACCCATAGCGGCCAGTCCGATCAGCTGCACCAGGCTTCGCCCCGACCTCCACCTCAGAGCCCATGCATCCGACCACCGCCCACCCAACAGAAAGCCTACCACTGCGGCAGACTGAATCCAGATCGTCGCTTCGAGTCCTGACTGGGCCAGATTGAGACCGAACTGATCGGTGAGATATCGCGGCAACCAGTACTGCAACGCACCGATGATCATGGAGGTGAGTACGAACACCGTGGCGATGAAGCGGTAGGTGGGGATTCTCAATACCGATCCCACAGTTGACCACAGCGACTGAACCCCTGGCCCAGACGGGTCCTCTTCAGACGGATCCTCCTCGACTCCGGTTCGTACAGGTTCTCGGAAAAGAGCCACCAGGAACAGGGCCACCAGCCCTCCGAAACCAGCGAACAGGGCTAGCGACATCCGCCAACCGGCTATCTCGAGATCTGCCCCCCCCCAAGACGCCAAGAGGCAGGGTCCAGAGCTCCCGATCAGCTACCATGCCTCCCAGCCAACCTCCGATAACCAGCGAGAAGTTATAGGAGACCAGATAGATACCAATCGCCTTGGAACGGGTCCGGGGCCTGAAGCAATCGGCCACGACGCTGGCGATGGCGGGCACACTGGGAGACTGGGCGAGGGCTAGAGCGACAGGAAGGGCCAACAGTGCCTCAAAGCTTTGGACGAACGCCATCAGCCCCCAGACAGACGAAGCTACCGGACAGACTAGCGAGGAGCACGGTGCGGCGCCGATACCGATCTCCCAGATAGCCCACTACGAGTTGCGCCAGGCAATAGGGCAAGACAAAGCCCCACCGGAGTAGGCCCAACTCGAACTTGCCAATGTCGAGATCCGCTTCCAGTGGAGGTTGGAAGATGCAGGTAGAGGACAAAATAAGCGAGGGCCACCAACGCCAGCATGAACCAACGATCGGAAGTCCCCGGACTCCCCTAGGGGGTGGGAGCTTTGGGATCAAGGGTCACTGAAGGATCTTAGCTGGCTCGACCCAATTTGTCGCTGCGTCGGTTCGATTCGGCTTATGTACTAAGATAGGGGCCGGAGGAATCATAGAAATGGCGGTATTCAAACACCAGGCGATCTTCGAACACCAGGATGACTCTACCGAGTACCGCAAGCTGACGAAGGAATACGTCTCTACCCACAGTTTCGAAGGCCAGGAGATTCTGAAGGTGCAGCCCCAGGCGCTGACCCTGATGGCCCGGGTGGCGATGGATGACGTCTCTCATCTGCTGCGAGCCAGCCACCTCAAACAGCTTGCCCGAATCCTGGAAGACGAAGAGGCTTCTGATAACGACCGCTTCGTCGCTCACGAGCTCTTGAAGAACGCCAACATCGCCTCCGCTCGCGTCCTGCCGGGCTGTCAGGATACCGGTACGGCCATCGTCCTTGGCTACAAGGGTCAGAATGTCTTCACCGCTGGGGATGATGCCGAAGCCCTATCTCGAGGCGTCTATGAGGCATTTCAGGAGAGGAATCTTCGCTATTCGCAGCTTGCGCCCCTGGATATGTACCGGGAACAGAACACCAAGACCAACCTGCCTGCCCAGATCGAAATCCACGCCGAACCCGGCGACGGCTACCATTTCCTCTTCATCGCCAAAGGGGGTGGCTCGGCCAACAAGATGTTCCTCTACCAAGAGACCAAAGCCCTCTTGAACCCTGAGTCGCTGATGAGGTTCTTGGAAGAGAAACTCCGCTCACTTGGAACTTCCGCCTGTCCTCCGTATCACCTCGCTCTGGTGGTAGGAGGCATGTCGGCGGAGTTCACCATGAAGACCCTGAAGCTGGCCAGTACCCATTATTTGGACGATCTCCCCACTTCGGGCAATGAGCTGGGGCGTGCCTTTCGTGATCTGGACCTGGAGCAAAAGATCTTCAAGCTTTCCACCGAGATCGGAATCGGCGCCCAGTTTGGAGGCAAGTATTTCGCCCACGATGTTCGGGTTATTCGGCTGCCTCGACACGGAGCTTCCTGTCCGGTGGGGCTGGGAGTCTCCTGCTCAGCGGATCGTCAGATCCTCGGTAAGATCAACAAGGACGGCCTCTTCATGGAACAGCTGGAGACCAATCCGGCCCAGTACCTTCCCGATATTACCGAGGAGGAACTTGGGGAGGAGGTGGTTCCGATCGATTTGAGCCGCCCAATGCCCGAGATCCTAGCGCAGCTGAGGCCTCATCCTGTGGCCACTCGCCTCTCCTTGTCGGGCCCCATGGTCGTCGCCCGGGATATTGCGCACGCACGCCTCAAGGAGTGTCTGGACAACGGGCAAGCGCTACCCCAGTACTTCAAGGATCACGTCGTCTACTACGCCGGTCCTGCCAAGAAGCCCGAGGGCTACGCCTCGGGGTCTTTTGGACCGACAACGGCGGGCAGGATGGACCCCTATGTGGATCTCTTCCAGAGCCACCAGGCAAGTATGGTCATGCTAGCCAAGGGCAATCGATCCCGTCAGGTGAGAGATGCCTGTGGCAAGCACGGAGGCTTCTACCTGGGCTCGATCGGAGGTCCAGCCGCCCGACTGGCCCAGCACAGCATCAGGAAGGTCGAAGTGTTGGACTACGAGGATCTGGGCATGGAGGCAATCTGGCGCATCGAGGTAGAAGATTTTCCCGCCTTCACCGTGATCAACCACGAGGGTACCGATTTCTACACCCAGTTTGACTCGAGAACTCAGTCGGGTATCCAGCTTAAGCAATAGGGCTCCAAGGATCGCCCACCTTTTCCCATCTTCTATCTTTTCCAACAGCGCCAGAAACAAATTTGGGAAACCCGCATCCTAATAGTAGCGTATAAGCACAACAGGGGAGAAAAATAACCTTTCAGGACTTGGACTGAACCACGAGCTGATGGCTACAAGTGAGAAAAGAAGATGAAAAAATCCATGGCGCTTCGCGACGACAATCCGGATCTTCTTGACGGACCAGCCCCTGACACCTTTTCAGCTGGCCCAACTGCCTGGGTAGCTGGGTCAGATTCCTCCTACTCTTCATTAGAAGCAGATCAAGGGAATGGGGAAGAACCGAATCTCCTCGAGGACAATACCGATCAGGCAAACGATGCCGTGCGAATCTACTTGAGGGAAATGGGATCGGTTCCGCTCCTAAGCAGGGAGAAGGAGATCGAGCTCGCCAAGCGCATCGAGCGGGGGAAACGGGTCGTCCACCGTGCCCTCCTCCGATCTCCGGTGGTCGTCAGATGGATTCTGGAACGGGCTCAGAGTCTGCAAGATGAGGCATACGACCTGAAGAACCTGGTCAACTGCAACGAAGATGAGGTTAATGAAGAACAGAGAGAGTCCTGGCGTCAGAGGCTACGCGAGGAACTGCGGGCGATCGTAGTTCTGGAGAAGAAGGCGAGCAAACTAGAGGCGAAGACACAAGGTTCGCCTGGGAAGCGCGCAGCGAGAGCAGGCTCCGACTTCCAGGTTGCCCGCTGCCGAATCACGATTGCTCAACGGATCCAGAATCTCGGACTTAGGGACGGGGTCAACCAGGAATTGCTTCAGTTGGCGAAGAACACCGTGAAGCAGCTGGAAGCCTTGCAACTCGAAGGCAGCCAGTTGGATAGAATCCGGCTTTCCCATCTTGAATCACTGGAAAGAGATAGGACCCGCGCCCGAATTGAGGAAATCAGCTCGAGAATCCAGGAAATCGAGTCCTCACTGGGACCGGGACTGGGACAACTGGTGGCAGCGGTAGCCAGAATCAAGACAGGGCAACTGGAAATGGATGCGGCCAAGAGAGAGCTGGTCGAGGCAAATCTCCGGCTGGTGGTTTCCGTAGCCCGGAAGTATCGCCTGAAGGGCCTGCAGCTGCTGGACCTGATCCAGGAAGGCAATATCGGACTGATGAAGGCGGTCGACAAGTTCGACTATCGCCGCGGATTCAAATTTTCAACCTACGCGCACTGGTGGATCCGTCAGGCCATCCATCGGGCAATCTCAGATACTGGACGCACCATCCGCATTCCCGAACACATGATCCAGGCCATCAACAAGTCGGCCCGGGTCACTCGCGAACTGGTCCAGGAGAACGGTCAGGATCCCACCCCAATGGAGATCGCCAGCCGAGCCGACATGCCCGTGAGTACAGTTCAGAAAGCCTTGAAAATCGGGCAGGATCCAGTCTCGCTGGAAACACCACTGAGCGAAGGCGAAGAAAGCCGCATCGGCGATCTCATCGAGGATCGAAACGTGTCCTCGCCGGTCGAGAAAGTCATCAATCTACGGTTGGAGGAGCAGAGTGCCGTGGCCCTTGGAAACTTGACCCCGAGGGAGGGAACCATCCTTCGCATGCGTTTCGGAATCGGCGAAGGCCACGAGCATACGCTGGAAGAGATCGGTCAGCGTTTTCGTCTGACTCGGGAACGGATCCGCCAGATCGAGGCCGAGGCGCTTCGAAAGCTGCGTCGTCCCGTGGCTTTTTGGCCTATCTCGCAGATCAAGCTCAAAACGAATGGGGCACACGCCGCCGCCGCCGCCAGCATGTAGCGGTGTCTCGTTGGGTAGAGCCGGGTCTAGCTTTCTTCCAAGTATTCCAAGCGAGGTCAATCACAACGGGATTGACCTCTATTTCAAAGCTAGAGAACGCGCCAAAGGGGTACCGGGGCATCAAGAAATCTGCCGCCCTCCCTGGAACACAGCTGTTACGCGGCTAGTAGCCGTCACGTCTTGATTCGGATCACCGTCAAGTGCCACCAGGTCGGCGATCTTTCCGGGTTCGATTGTCCCAACCTCCTCTTCCATCCCAATGGCTTCTGCTGAGATGCGCGTAGCAGACTCCAGCGCCTCTGCCGGCGTGAAGCCGACCTGCACCAGCAGCCGAAGATCGTAATCCAGGTGGCCGAAGGCCAGAAGGCCGACACCCGAATCAGTGCCCGGGACGATGCGGTCCCTCATACCATAGTCGAGCATTCGCCTCATGATATCCAATCGGACTTCCATCCTCTGCTCCAGCTGCTCGAGTTCAGCCTCTTCGGAAGGTTGGATCTCGCCCTCCTCACGTCGTTCTCTGAGCGCTACTATTCTCGGATAATTGGTCCATGCCTGCAGTGTAGGGCTGACCCAAATGCCCGACTCAACCATCATCTCGGCCAGCTTGGGATCGAATCGCATCTGGTCGTCAGGTTCGAGAAACTCGGCGTGCTCCATCAGGTCAATTCCTGATTTCACTGCGCGCACCATGGACTCCTTGGCCCGACAATGAGCGGCAGTAAGGCGATGGAAGTGGTGCGCCTCATGTACGGCTGCATGAAGCTCTTCCACAGAGTAGGTGGCTACCCCAGGGATGGTACCCACTGTCCCACCCCCCGAAGCCATGATCTTGATATAGTCAGCCCCTTCGTGGACCAGGCGGCGCACCGACTCCCGCATCTGATCTTCTCCGTCGGCGATCTCGTTACACATGTGAAAGTGTCCGCCGGTGCAGGTCACGGGCCGCCCGCTGACCAACATCCGAGGCCCCTCGATGTAGCCGTGGCCCAGCGCCTCCTTGAGGCTAAAGCCGACCTTGTTGCGTGCTCCGTGCTCCCGGATAGTCGTAATGCCGGCCTCTAGATGGCATTTCAGATTGTGCGCACCGATGAGCACCATCATCTCGTCGGTCTTGGAGAACATCTCGACGTAGTCGGTACCATCACCGGCCAAGCTCAGGTGAGTATGTCCGTCGATCAGTCCCGGAACTAGACAGGCATTGCCCAGGTCGAGGACCTCGGCTTCAGCTGGAGCCTGGCCCTGGATCTCGTCGGCGGGCCCTACTGCCGCGATGCGGCCATCGTCCAAGAGCACTGCCTGGTTGGTTCGGGTACCCTTGCCAGTCCCGTCCACCAGAAGTTGGGTCAAAATGAGCTTCATGATGCCTCTTCTAGAAGGAATAGCGCAGCGAGAGTTGCAGCTCGCGGCCGGGAGAAGCGGAGAGAATCTTCCCAAACGTAGGCCTTCCGACGAAACCCTCAGGCAATCTGAAGTTGGCTCGATTCAATCCGTTGAAGACTTCGGCCCTAAACTGAATCTTGTGCTCTTGACCAATAGTGAACTCCTTGGACAGTGCAGCATCCAGGCTGGCGAAACCGGGTCCAACAATGATGTTTCGTCCGGCATTCCCAAAGTGAAAAGGATCCGCAGCTTCAAAGGCACTGGCATCGAAGTACTGGTCGGGATCTCTAGACGAAAGGCGCTGATTGCCGACCAGATCGGGACGATCGTAACCAAAGATTCCGCCGATATTTCCAGTATTGCTGTTGTCCAACTCCAGTATCGGCGTCAGCGGTCTTCCCGACTGGACGGCGATCAGCGTGCTTAGCTGCCAACCACGCAAGAGGCTCCGATTCACCGGGGAAGGCAGGGCATAGAGCAGTGACCAGGACACACGATGGCGCAAATCGAAACTGGACAGGGCCCGTTCCGCCGCCAGATCTCTGCTGTCCTGAGGAGTATTGTTGTAGCCGTCCGAGCCCAGGAACGAGGAGGAATTGTCTATCGACTTGGAGTAGGTGTAGGAGCCCAGGAAGGAAAGACTTCGCGAGAGCCTCTTGTGAGTTCTCAACTGCAGCGCATGATAAGTTGACGAGCCGGCAGACTCGACAAACAGAATGTTGTCAAAATCGGAGATGGGCCTCCGTTCAGAGAGGGGCTCTTCTCCGGGTGCGGGTTGATTCAGATCTCGCTTGGAAACCAACTTATTCCCCCGAGTACCCACGTACCGCGCCTCCAGGACAACCTCTCCACCGACCTCGCCGCTAAGACCCAGGCTCCAGTGCTGCGAGTACGCCGTCCTGAAATGGCGATCCAATGTGATGGGCGAAGGAGGCAGTGCAAAACCCAGCTCGGTGGGAAAGGCCTGTCCCAGCGTGAGCGGTCCGGCGAAACCCGAAAACAAGTTCAGGTTGAAGAGTGGAGGATTGAAGTACATTGAGGAGTTCTCTATCAGCGTGCCCGTGTCGTAGAAAATCCCATACCCGGTCCTTATTACCAGCTTCCCCGACCCGGAAGGGTCCCATGCCAGCCCTAGCCGCGGCCCGAAATTGTTCAGATCCGCCTCCACACCGGCGCGCGGGACGCCGCCTTCCCCTACTGGAAGAAGGGCCTGGCTGCCCGGATCGAAGATGGTCAACCGGTCTTGGGAGTCCACCGGAGGACGGTTGTACTCGTAGCGCAATCCGAGGTTCAGTGTAAGGGTGGAACTGATATGCCAGTCATCCTGAACGAATCCATTGAAAGCCCAGTTGTGAAGGGACTGGTCATTGTTGTTGATGCCGAGAAGACTCAGAGACGGAAATCCGAGCAACACATCCGCAAGTGCGTCGCCTGTGAAGGCGCCGGTGAAGATGACCTGTCCGCGCGGGAAGAGCCGTGTGAAGCCTGTCTCCTGATAACGCCTGATCTCACCTCCCAATTTCAGGTGATGGCGTCCGCGCTGCAGGCTCACAACATCGGAAAAATGGGTATGACCTGTTCGACGAACAGTCGGAAGGTTGGGATCATCGCCGAGTCTCTGGTAGCCACTGACAACGAACGTCGGATATCCCTGCTCCACAGGAGCCAGCGAGGGCCCCTGCATACCCAGGGCGGAGAGACCGTCGAAATCCGAGTTCTCGGCAAGCACATCACGCCGCAACCGATTGTAGCCAAAGCGAAACTCGTTGAGCGTGTGGGAAGACACCACCCTAGCAGCCTGTCGGACTTTCGAGGTCACACCGAACGGGCATCATTAGTGTATGGCGAATCGATTTAGAACAGTAGATCGAGAGACTCCTTATCTGTTTCCTCCTTCGGTGCAGGAATGGCTGCCGGAGACGCATCTGGCTCGCTTCGTGGTGGAGGTGGTGAGCAAGCTGGAGTTGAGGAAGTTGGAGGATTCCTACACGAAACGGGGATCGGAAGGATACCATCCGGCGGTGATGCTGGCGTTGTTGTTTTACGGGTATGCGACGGGGGTGTTTTCGAGTCGGAAGTTGGAGCAAGCCACCTACGATTCGGTGGCGTTTCGCTACCTCGCCGGCAACACGCATCCGGATCACGACACCATAGCCCATTTCCGAAAGCGGTTTTTGGAAGAGCTGAAGCCGCTGTTTGTGGAGATCTTGCTGCTGGCCCAGGCGATGGGATTTCTGAAGTTGGGCCGAGTGAGTTTGGATGGCACGAAGGTCAAAGCCAATGCCTCCAAGCACAGTGCGTTGAGCTGGGGGCACATCCAGAAACTGGAAGCGCGGCTGCGAGAAGAAGTGGACGAGTTGATGCAGCTGGCCGAGGAAGCGGATGGACGAGAAGAAACGGAAGGGATGGACATCCCGGCCGAGCTGGCGCGGCGGGAAGCACGGTTGAAAGCGATCGATCAAGCGAAGCAGAAGCTGGTCGAGCGGGCGGCCGAGCGGCAGGCGGCCGAGCACGCCGAATATGAAGGGAAGGTGGCCAAGCGGCAAGCCCAGAGGAAAAGGGGAAACAAACCGAAGGGTCGCGAACCCAAACCGCCCCGAGGAGGAATCCGAGACCAGGATCAGATCAATCTGACGGATGAAGATTCTCGGATCATGCCGGTCTCGGGCGGGGGATTTGAGCAATGCTACAACGCTCAGGCCCTGGTGGATAACGACAGTCTGTTGATTGTGGCCGTTCATGTCACGCCAAACGCCAATGACAAGAAAGAACTGAAACCGGCCCTGGCGGCGCTGCACGCATTGCCGGAGTCGTTGGGTCGGCCCCAGGAGCTGCTGGCCGACAACGGCTACTTCAGTGGTGCCAACGTGGAGCTTTGTAGCGAGCATGCGGTCCTTCCCTATATTGCGGTCGAGCGGGAAGCCCACCACTTGCCGCCGAACGAACGCTGGAAAGAACCGGAGCCACCCGGGGAAGACGCCGATGCGGTGGAGCAGATGAGATACCGGTTGAAGACCCCGGCGGGTCGAGCCATCTACGGGCAACGCAAAGCTGTCCCCGAGCCCGTCTTTGGGATCATCAAATCGGTGATGGGCTTTGCGCAGTTCTCTCTCCGAGGAGCGGAGGCGGCAGACGGGGAGTGGACTCTGGCCAGCATCGCCTGGAATCTGAAAAGAATGTACAACCTCGCCTGCCGCCAGCCGAAGCTGGCCCGTGCCACCCTCTGAAGAGGTGGGCCAGGTCGTTTCAGCGGCCAAATCACCGCCGCAGATCAGACGATTCATCGATTTCGTGCTTGGTCGTGCAAGACTTTGGATCAAACGTCAAATTTCAGAAGTGCCTGTGAGTCAAGTCCGACAGGCTGCTAGTGGCGCCCACTGCGAAGTTCTGTCCCCGGTCCAGGACGGTCGTACCGAAACCCGAGAAGTTAGGGCCACCATCAGAGAAGGGAATTCCCCTCAAATCATCGCCCAGGCTGTAGCGCAGGAAGAGAGCGGTCTTTTCCGAGATCTGATGGTCGGTCTTGACGGTGAACTGGGTCGAACGGGCGGTTCCCACAGGTGAGGTGACGAGATTCCTGGTCGACATCTCCGTGTTGGGATCCGGGTATAGGCCTGCAATCCGGGCTCCGATGGGGTCGATGCGGCTCGCTGGAATCCGATTCTGATCGAAGAGCTCCCCAGAAAAAGGATCCTGTATGGGATTGGGTCTGAGTCCGAAGTCGCCCTGCTTTTCCAAAACGCTGGGGACGGAACTGGTTCGCGTTTCGGCCCTGCGACCTCTCAACGCTTCGCCGTTGACAAAGAAGAAGTTGCCGGATTGCCCTATGGGGCCTCCTAGACTGCCTCCAAACTGACTCTGGCGTAGTAAAGCGGCCTCCTCGCCAGAAAGATCGAAGAAGTTCCGCGCATCCATCCCTGAGTGACGAAAAAACTCATAAACCGATCCGTGCAGTTGGCGCCCACCACTTTTCACCAAAACGTTCACCTGGGAACCCGCACTGCGGCCATACTCGGCATCGAAATTGTTCGACGAAACCTTAAACTCCTGAATGGCGTCGATACTCGGGTTGACCACGAAGCGATTCATGTAGAGGTCGTTGTTGTCGACTCCGTCGAGAAGGAAGTTGTTGGAGCTTTCCCTGGCCCCGTTGACGTTGATGCCGCTGCTGTTCTGGCTGGCGAGCTCTGAGCCCTGGGCAGGGGGAGCACTGCCTGGTGAGAGCAAGGCCAACTCCAGAAACTGGCGACCATTCAGGGGCATGGCCATGATCGTTCGGTTGTCCAAGACCTCGCCGAAAGTGGCATTGGCTGGACGGAGCAGTTCACGGCTGGCCAGAACCACAATGCTTTCATCCGGTCCTCCAGGCACGAGGGTAATATCCAGAGCAGATTTCGAACCAACGCTGAGGTGAGCCCGCTCAATCACTTCAGTCCTGAAGCCGTCCAGTGAGGCACTGACCGTAATATCCAGAGCAGATTTCGAACCAACGCTGAGGTGAGCCCGCTCAATCACTTCAGTCCTGAAGCCGTCCAGTGAGGCACTGACCGTATAGTTTCCAGGCTTGAGCAGGGGTAGGCCCAGAGTCCCACTGCTCCCGGTAGTCCCCTGCCGCTGCAGACCCGTGGATTCGTGTACCAGAAGGATCTGAACTCCGGGGAGCACCCTTGATGATTCATCCTGCACCCTGACTATCAAGGTCGAGGTAGCCGACTGAGACCAGAGCAAACCGCATGTCAGCAACAGGATCCAGAACAGGATCGCTAGAAAACGGAACGCAGGTGTCACCAATACCAGGTCGGCAGACTGCCACCCGACCGAACTCGGCCCTGTGCTTGGAGAAGCGGGAGCGCCACAAAGATACGATTTCACGATGTTGGCCGTCCTTCAGGGCTGCCGAAAACAGGGTTGCCGAAAAGGATTATCCCATGCAAGAGTTCGGAGTCAACGACTCCACCGTTTGTGCTTGACGCGTTTGGCTTTGTCAGTGTATCACTAGTGGTCAGCCAGAGGTTCGCGAGCCATCGCCCTGAAAGCCATTAAGACCTTTTCCATAAATGGTTTGGGCCGAGATGCCGGCGACGCGTCAACCGGATACGGACCTCGATCGGAATCAAAACGCTGGGGCCGCTACCTCGAGTCGGCGGGGAGTTGAGAAAGGTGGTTAGAAAATGAAGAATATTCGAAAATCTGCACTGTGCTTGACAGCCTTCTTTCTGATGGCGAGTCCAATCTGGGCCGAGGACCGAGTCAGCGACCCATCCCCGCGTGACGAAGTCATCGAGCTACTGAGACAGCAAGTGCACGTTCTGGAGGCTGAGGTTGCCGATCTGCGGCTGCAAAACACCGAGTTGAGTGCCCGGGTAGAGATGTGGCAAAGAATGACAGACCAGAAAGATGTTGAGATTGGACTCTACAAGGTCAATCTGAACGAGAAGCAGGCCATGATCGAAGCCCGCAAGGAGCAGGTGGACCTGCTGACCCAGAGCATGAAGCAGCGGGAAGAATTCATGATGCAGCTTGCGAAAGCCTCGCCGGGAAACTCGCGTAAGAACTCGGCCTGGCTCAAGTTCGCGGAGTCGATTCCTACCGTCGCCGCCATCCTGGCCATGGGCATGGCGTCACACAACTGATCCGAACGGCAGCCAGCCAGACCTACGTGAACACTTGCCACCGCCTCTGCCTGACTTTGTGGATCGTCGTCCAAAGTTTTCTCTGCTCGCCGGCCCAGCCCTACAGCGAACCTGACCTTGGTCAGCCTGGAGATGCAATGATCCAGGCCTACCTCAGGGAAAAGACAAAGAAGATCCACGATCGCTTCCTGGCCCAAGTAGAGTCGCAGCAGCAGTGGGAGCAGCGACTCCCGCAATACAGGAAAGAGTACTTCGAAATGCTGGGCCTGTGGCCCCTCCCGGAAAAAACTCCTCTCCAGGTCACGACCACCGGGAGACTCGAGCGAGAGGGCTTCACGGTTGAGATGATTCACTACCAGAGCCGTCCAGGGCTTTACGTCACGGGTAACCTCTACCTGCCGTCAGGAGCCAGACCCGGTCAGCGCTTTCCCGCTATATTCTACGTCTGCGGACACCGGTATCAGGGTCGCGATGGCAACAAGACCGCCTATCAATCCCACGGTGCCTGGTTTGCTCGTCACGGGTACATCTGTCTGGTCGTCGACACCCTCCAGATGGGGGAGATCGAAGCCATACATCACGGGACCTATCGGGAACAGAGATGGTGGTGGCTTTCCCGCGGCTACACCCCAGCCGGGGTCGAATGCTGGAACGGGATTAGAGGCATTGACTACCTGATCAGCCGACCTGACGTCGATGCCGATCGCATTGCCGTGACCGGTATCAGCGGCGGTGGAGCGTCCACTTTCTGGATCGCCGCAGCCGACCCCAGAGTGGCGGTGGCGATTCCTGTCAGCGGGATGGCCGACCTCCCCTCCTATGTGGACAACCGGGTGATCAACGGGCACTGCGACTGCATGTTTCTTCACAACGCCTTCCAGTGGCCCTGGGCCCGAATAGCGGCAATGGTGGCTCCACGACCTCTTCTGTTCGTCAACAGCGATCGCGACCGAATCTTTCCCATGGACGCCAACCAGAGAGTGATCAACCGCCTGGAGCGGATCTACAGCCTCTTCGGCGCCGGCGATCGAGTGGACAGCGTGGTCAGCATGGGTGGACACGCCTACCGCAAGGACATCCGTCAAGCGGCATACCGCTTCATCAACACCCACCTCAAGACGGATCCCAAACCCATTGACGACAGTGAGGTCGACCTCGTTACCGGCACCCGGGAGAACCCCGAGCATCCAATAGACCCAGTCACACTGAGAGTGTTTCCAGCCGACTCGGACATTCCAGAAGACGAGTTGAATACGACCATCGATGAGGCGTTCGTCCCGGCGGCCCCGGTCGTGCCTCCATCCCCGGGCAAGTTTGAAACCTGGAAACAAAAACTGAAGAGCGAGCTCCGGCGACTGGTCTTCCGAGAGCTACCCCAACGCATTCCGAGCGCACGACTCATTCAGGAAGAGTCCCAGCAAACACTTCTGTTGGAGACAGAGCCAGGAATCCAGGTACGGCTCCGAAGGAGATCACCGCACCAACCGGAAACGCCGCGAGGCCAGATCCTGTTGGTAGTTACCGGCCCTGGTTCAGTAGTTGAAGTAGCCGATTGGATCAGGGGCCTGGGCAATCGCTACGACCAGGTCTTCTACTGCGCCGTGCGTGGTGTGGGCGAAACCCGTTGGACCCGAAAGAATCCGCCCAACTATGTGGAGCGCTCCCACGTCCTGCTAGGCACCACCGTCGATGCCGGGAGAGTCTGGGATGTCGCCGCCTCGTCTCGCTATCTGGCCAATCAGCACTCCGACGTTCAGATCCATGTAGCCGGGGAGGGAGGCGCCGGAATTGTGGGAGCCTATGCCGCGCTATGGGAACCTGAAATAATGGCTCTTCATCTGGCCAAACTTCCCTTGACCCACATGGATGTCGAGGCCCCTCAGTTCCTCAATCTGCTTCGGGTCTGCGACATTCCTGAGGTGCTGGGCATGCTAGCCCCACGCCCCCTTCAAATTCGAGGAGCGAAAGGCAAAGAAATCGACAGGGTCAGGACGATCTACCGCTCGGCGGCCTCCTCGGCCAGCCTCAGAATCGATTAACCTGAAACTTGAATAGTGAACAGTACCGGAAGCAGCTGCAGCCAAAAGTGCCGTGAACGAGTTGAGTTGTCTGCAAGATGAGACCAAGTTCCGAGAAGAGAGTCGGACAACAGCACCTGTTACCCCAAAAAGTTTCCTTCTCGAATGGGGCCACCATTCCTGGGAGCGGGATCCGAAACCGCTGATTCTGACAATTGCCCCTGAAAGATCCAGCGCGCATGGACGGCAGGTCTAAAACGAACGCCCGAACTTGAAGTGCATTCTCAGGCTGTGCTCACGACTGCGGGCAAAATCCAGTCTCAACAGCACCGATTCCGGTGTCTTGAGGCGGATCCCGAATCCAAAACCCTTCTCCAGCGAAAAATCGAAGTCGGATCGTTTCGAGAACACTTTGCCTCGATCATAGAAAAATGCCAACTCAAATGCCGGGGAGGCCTCCCAACGGTATTCCGCTGAGAGAAAGAGCAAGTTGTTGTCGCGGAAGCGAAAATCATTAAAGCCCCGTAGGCTGCCATCGCCTCCCAGAGCCTCCTGCACATAGAAGGGAACTCGGGTACCGGGATCCTCATCATCGAGCAAGGTGAAAAAGCGAAAGGCCATGACCCGCTGATCCGAACCCAGGGTGACGTAATATCTCCCATCGACGGCCAGCCGGCTGAAGTCGAACTCCTCGCTACCCCGATCGTCGAAGCGGCTCAACGAGATACCGAGCATCCCCCCACTATGTGGATTACCGGGTCGATCCCGAAAATCCATCAAGGCGGCGGAACTCAGGTTCAAGAAGTCCGGCTGACGCCCGAGTCCCGGGGCGGTCAAATCGTCGAACCGCTCGTGAATGTCCGAAAACATATTATCTTCACCTGGGCCGTTGGACATCGTCAGATAAGCGGCCCGGCCGGCCAGGTTGAGCCAACTCGTAAACTGGTACCCCACCACCGCCCCGTAGGAAGAGCCGGTAAGGCTGAAATCAGTTCGATCGGTTAGTTTGGAGTGAGGACCCAGTCCGAAAAAATCTTCCTCTGGAAAATCGCGGTAGCGCAAATCGGCATACAAGAAGAAATCCCCTACTTTCCGATGGGGCTCGTCCAGTCGAAGCATCTCCTTTCCGCGAACATTGGGGCGAAATACGAACTCATCCCGACGGGTCGGGTCTTTGCCCAACTGCAGGACGTACTCCTGATAGTGCCTTATCGAATAGGCAGCCGAAGCCTGGACAGTGAAAAGTGAGCCGCTGATGTTGGGCCTCCAGTATCTAATTCCAGGGGCAAAACCGGAACCTGTGGTAATGGTGCCGAGGATTCTCCCGTAGAAATCCCGGTAGCTCAGCAGGCTCTGATAGCCCCTCTTCTCCACCTGCAGAAGCAGCTTTTGAAAGGTGGATTGCTTAACCTCCTCCTTTTCCTGGTTCTTCTGCTGTCGCTTTTGGCTCCATCGCTGAGCGCGACTGGGTGGGGGATCGGCCGGGTCTGCAGGCTGAGAATCCAACGACCCAGCCTGAGGTGCTGTCGAATCCGGAGATTCGGCCTCAATCTTCTGAGAGTCTTCACTCCCAAGCGCCGGGTTCCCCTGAAACGCGATCAGAGCCTGAGAGCTCAGCTGACCAAGGAACAGCAGGACGGATAGCCGCTGCCAACCGCCCAATCTAGAGTTCCCTTTCAAGGCCAACGACAGACCTGTGCTTGCCATTCCGAAGAAAGACCTCCACCTTCTTCTTCCAAGCATGATGCTGTGGGCTCAAGGTACGAATCCGCACCATGAGGAACTCTGCCACGTTCTTGGGGATGGGCAATCGCCGCCGGTCTGTGGTCTGGATTTCTCCCAGCGGCTCGAGATCGAGTCGCAGGTTGTCGAATCGGAACCATTGGTACTGGTAGGAGGCAATCCCGGAAACATTGGCCTCGACACCGAGGTTCCGGAATTCGAGCTGGGACAAGGGTTGCTCTTCTGAGATTCGGAAATCGGACAAGGGATTGATTAGCGTCAGGAAGTGGCGAATGATCTTGTCCCGCCTCTGGATGAGCGTGTCGACCAGATAGTCCTCTGCCTCGGGATCGGTAATTCGACCTGTATGGACAATCGCTCTGATCACTTTGTTGGTGAACCGCATGAGGATTCGAGTCGCCCACAGTGCATCGTCGGTCAGCATCCTGACGAAGGCGGGGTTGGTGTACTCGGTCTTCCACTGATCGGGTTCGAAATGAGCGGCCTCATAGCGGCCGACCGCCGGGTAAACTCGGTACTGAATGTGTCTCCAGGGGCGATCCCACCACCCCAGACTGATGCCAGCCTTCAGGCTGGGCTTCATCTCCGCGACATGCTCATAACCCGCGCGCCGGCTCTGCAGCTTGATGCTGCCGCTGCCAAAGCAGGATCCAAAATCGATCAAGTGATGCTTCACGTGGCCCCTGCCGGACTTCTCGATATAGGTATTCAGAGAATTGGTGGCGCCGCAGTCATCGTGATTGACCCAGGCGGCCAGGACTCGTAATCCTCTGAGCTCACGCCGGTTCTGGTGGGGGAAGATGTCGTTGGGATCGTCGGGGCGAACGCCGAAGTACTGGAAAGGCCCCAGTGGCACTCCGGGAAGCCCCCGGCTGGCGATCGCTTGGGTGCTTCCATCGTGTCTCATGGGAACCCTTTCAAAGATCCGCGTGATATCCCTCTCCCTCATTCTCCGCGGTCTTCCATTGATTCCAATCATCTTCGCGTCCGGGGCAACTTTCACATCTTCACGTTTCACCAAGGCCAGATAGTTTTCCGGCACGTTATAGCCGAAGGCATGGAAGAACTTGGAAGTGATCACCTCGGTCGAGGTAGCCAGCTGAGGATACTCAAGAGGATCGAACTTCACGAAGTAGATATCTCCGTGACCGTCTCTAATCGTGAATCCAGGCGAGATGCCCTCGCTCTTGCCCTGGACCACGACCCAGGGGACGGAAAGGTCGGGCCCTTCCCGTTGATCCGCCCCCCTGGCCAGCTCCTGCAGACTCTAAGGATTGCGTCCGATTCGATTCGTAAACCAACTGGAATCGGGAACCCCTCCGAGCGTGTTCACGTTCTGGGAACGGACGATTTGCTCTCCCTCTTTGATCCCTTGGGAGTAGCTGCTGTTGATGTAGTCCTCAATTTGACTCAACTCGATAGGACGAGGTTGTTCAACAGGCCTTCGGTCGGGATCGACCCAGATCGGATCGTCAGGAAGAAACTTCTGAGCGGAAAGAAAGGGAGAACACAGGATCACCAGGCAGCACAATCCCGCTCCGAAGAAGTAGGACACTTGCAGCAACTCAACGCGTGGATTTTGAGAAGACTCGCCCAGGTTCATGCGCAACGTCTGAGAACAGATATGTGGTGGCTTCCCCGGGGCTCGTACCTCTGCCCCCGGGCCGAGTGGAAACTCCTACTACAAGGTCTCTCGATCCCGGACGAAACCCCTCTTGCCCTTTATCTCCAGTGAAATTTTGTCGGATTCAACCTTGACCACAGCGTAGTTGTGAAATCGAGAAGGACCTGGATATCTGGGGTAGCGATGCTTCAGCTCGGCCGTCCAGTCCCGATTAATGTTGGAGATACGCTCGAGGTAGCGGCGATAAACCTTCTTCTTCAGGAGCTTGGCTATCTCCTTCTCGTCGGACTTGGGCTGCCCCCGAGGCCGGACGCCACCCAGACCATTCACGATCCAATTCACGGTGTGAACCGGGCGGCCTTTTTCACTAATGACCTCCCTCCACCGCTCATAGTAGTGTTGGTGCCCGGTAAAAACTGCGGTAACCCGATGTTTGCGAAAGAGATCGATCAAATAATGCTGCTCTTCCGAGTTCTCCGAGGGCAGCGTCTGGTTCACCAGCATGCCGCGATGTCCTGGATGGCCACCGACCCCGATGACGGGCGCCGGTTCGTTGTCGTCACTGAAAAAAGGCGAATGGTGGAAAAAGACAAATAGAGCACGCAGCTTCTGGTTGTGACTGGACCTTTCGAGCAGATCCCGTACCCATATCAGCTGCTCGCGAAGATGGTTCTTGTAAGGCGGGAGCGCGTGGGTTTTACGGTACTTTCCCTCGTCGATAAAGAAGTTGGAGTCGAGAACAATGAAGAGCACATCACGATGGGTCAAGCTGTACCAAAGTTTCTGACTTTCTGGTTCTGCCAGGTGCTCGTTTCCCGGAAGCCGCGACAGATACTCGTAGTTCTTACTGAAGAAATTGTAGATACGACTCCGGCTGGTCGGACTTTCAAAGTACAGGTCGTGATTTCCGACGGCTGGGAAATAAGGCACTTTTAGCGCGAGTGGCTCAACCACTGGGTAGAAATCGGTCTCGTAGTCCTTTCCCTTGTCGGCAGAGATATCGCCGGTATTGAAGACCAGTTCGACAGATTCCTTTACCATTTGCCCGACGAGTGCGTTGTGCCCCCTCTTATGATTGCTCTGTATATCCCCGTAGACAATAAAGGAAAAGGATTTACTCTCTGCCCGATCCGGGAGCCCAGGAAAAGGCATCTCGACTCACTAGTGTCCAATCATAAGTCAAATAGATTCAACTGGTTACATGAACCTCCCTGGTGGTTCCTGTAATCGAAGCTGGTAAGTACTTGAATTAATGGGGTTTTCTCGAAAACAGTCAGGCTGAGAATCTGTAGAGTTGTGTAGAGGCTCAGCTCCAATTTCAGGCGTTTTTTCAGGATGGCAACGAGGATATACACGGAGATGGCGATCCAGATCTGAGTTTTGACGGCGTTCGGAGAAGTCCCATAGAAGGCTTTGATGCGCAGGTGTTGCTTGATCCATTTGAAGAAAAGTTCCACGCGCCAGCGGCAACGGTACAGCTGGGCGACAGTGAGGGCAGTCAGGGAAAAGTTGTTGCTCAAGAAGACCAAGTGTTTTTGGGTCTCGGCGTCGTAGTAGCGGACTCGTCGGAGTTTGTCGGGGTACTTGTTGGCCGTGTAACGGCCGCTCAGGACCCCGGTTTGATCGCTTCTTAGCCCGATGCTCTTGTCGACACGATGGGAGTACAGACGGCGGAAATTCAGGCGCTGGTGGGCACGAATGATGAAGAAACCGGAACTCTGGTGCAGCCGATAAAGACGTGCGAAATCGAGATAGCCGCGATCCAGGATGTAAATGGAGCCGGGTTGGACCAGCAGATAGTCGAGGATATTGACGTCGTGAACCCGCCCCTCGGTGACCTCGACAAAGGTGGGGATGTTGCCACGTAAGTCGAGCAAAGTATGCAGTTTGATGGCTCCTTTGCGTTTGCGGAAGCGGGCCCAAGGGAACACCGAAAGACACAGATCGATGGTGGTGGAATCGAGCGCGTAGACCGTTTTTTCCAGTTCCACGGCAAAGGGCTCGCCTGCGTACAAAGTCCGTGCCTCTTGGATCAAGACTTGAGCGAAATCGGCATAAATGCGCCAATCCCGATTCTCGTTGGTATGGGCCAAAGAGCTGCGGGCCACGCGGCCTCGAATTCCCATGTGGTAGAGTCTGCCTGCAACCGAACCTAGCGTGGCTTCGATATCCCGCAGACTCTCGCGATAGGTCAGCTGGGCGAAGACCATACACAGCCACTGCTTCCAGCAGGAGAAGTCTTTTATCTTGTAATCTCCTCGGTAGCGTTGAGCACAGAGTTGAAATTGATACCTGGGGACGCAATCCATCAGCTGGGCAAAGACGGTTCTGCGCATATCCATCTAGGCATCCTATCGGCTTGCAGGCCACAGGATTGGAGAACCGGGTCGGCACCTGCCACAGTTTCATATCAAAAAGTATCGAAAAAATTGGATTTCGATGTTAAAACAATTCTTACCAGTAACTTAGAGTTGTGCGATAGAACAACGTTTGGACACTAGTGATCTCGACTGAAGACGACGAACGCCCTTCGCCTCCCGGGAAGACCAGCAGGATCAACAGGAATCCGAATCCAATAATTTGCAGCAAGCGCGTTACTTGGGTCATAGTCGGTTACCCCGAGGTTGATCTACTCTACAGAAAGTCCCAAACCCGTTCCAGGTGGCCGAGAATCCAAACATCTGGGGCTGATGCAATTCAGGCACCTCCACATTGTACGGTCTCTCAGCCGTTTCCCGGGTGCAGTTTCCGCCGAGGAGGCCCCAAATATCCTTTGTTGGACACAGACTTCCATCGAACTCTAGATCAGAGATTGTCGGCCTGCTAGTATCGCTAGCCAGGTTGCTATCGTTGCGCTGTTGTTATCGTTGACTGTTTCTGGCTGCACTGTTCGGCTGTTATGCGCCTACTTCTGACTATCGCCCCTGCCGATTGGAATCGGTGCCTTGGGACCATTCGCAGAAGCTTGACCAGATTCGTCTGCATCCCACTCCTGTTGGTGCCAGCCCTGGCGGCACCGGGTAAGAAAGCAAAGGAAGGCCGCTCCGCAGCTCTCAGCTCTTCAAGCACAACTTCGGGAGAGACACAAAAGGCATCTGACAGCCGAGCCGAGGAGTGGAGGCGGCGACGGGTGGAACGCAGCCAGAAGATAGTTCCCAATCAGCCCAACAGCGCCGAGAAGGCTTTCCTTCGCATGGAAAACGACAGTTTTCGTGAGACTCTCAACATCCGCTGGAAGGACTTTTACCCCAAGATTGGAAATCTGAGCGACGGTTCCGGCTTTGCTCTTGGCCTCCGCCACTTCAAGTCCCGGTTGACCAAAGCCAATCTTTCAGCTCAAACCTCAGGCGCTGGATCCTTTTCGGGCTATCGTCTGGCATCTTTCGAGTTTGGCAGGTTCAAACAGGTCGCTCCCTTCCTCTTCCTGGGTCCCAACGAATTTGCTTCGCCCTTCAAGTTTGGCGATGAACGGGACACAAAAAGCGATCTATTCCTCTACTTCAACCTGCGCTACCGATACTTTCCCCAGGAGACCTTCTTCGGTATCGGACCTGATCCTGCTCTCGAAGAGGAAACCAGCTACCTCGTCGAGGACGCGGCTTACGACGTAGTTGCGGGCTACCGCCGTGGCCGCCTGGGCGTCGCCGGCCGGGCCGGTTATCTCCAGGTCAACATTGGCGAGGGCACAGATGACGACCCCTTGTCACTGCGGGAGGCCCTCGACGATGTCTCAGCGCCGGGACTGGATCGCCAGCCCGATTTCCTGCGCGCCAACGGCGCCGTCTTTTTCGACTATCGGGATACGCCCGGCAATCCCCACAACGGAGGCGTGCTGGGTCTGGTCTACACCCACTACAACGATCGTGGCGGATCCGACTTCGAGTTCAACCGGATAACCCTTGACGCGCGGCAGTACATCCCCTTGGGTTCTCGCCAGAGAGTCCTCGCCCTTCGCTTCTTCGGATCATCGGATGAGACTGACGGGGCCAGCCGTGTTCCCTTCTACCTGCAAAGAACTCTAGGTGGCTACGAGATGCTGCGCGGCTTCCCCCAGTTTCGCTTTCGTGACGAACGGCTGCTCTATCTTTCCGCGGAGTACCGCTGGGAGGCCTGGCCGGCGGTGGAGTTCGCTCTCTTTTACGATGCGGGCAAGGTCTTCCCCAACACCGAGGATTTCGATTTCGAGAACCTGGAAAAAAGCGTTGGAGGAGGAGTGCGTTTCAAGACCTCAAGGCGAACATTTCTGAGATTTGACGTCGGACGTGGGCAGGGACGGACCCTGATTCACTTCCGCTTTGGGCCCTCGTTCTGAGGGAGTGAGCAGATGAAAAAGCGGCTCATGCTGCTGGTGGCAGGCACCGTTTCGGCGATCCTTCTAGGAGAGTTCATTTTCTCCAATGCGGGGGCGAAGTTCAGGTCCGACGATCCCTTGACCGTGGATGCCGATCAGCTTCCGATCCCGCTGCCCAATCCAGTGCGGCTGAGCCAGATCTTTGACTTCGTCGAGAACAGTTTCGGAAGGTGTCCGGACAAGAAGCAGGTGATCCCTCCAGCCGAAAACGTCAATACACTCGGAGAGGTACCCGATTCGAGCTGGTTTTCCAACCGCATGGGCAAGAAGGTGATGACCATTGAGGAGCTGGTTCGAGGCCCCAACCAGCGCACCGGCCCGGACCAGTCCAAGCCCTGGGCAGTCATCGGTATGAAGTCACAAGGGATCACACCCGGCTTCACCATACGTGACGGGAGAAAGGACACCTATTTCATCAAGTTCGACCCTCCTCGCCATCCCCAATTGTCGACCTCGACCGAAGTGATTTCAACGAAGTTCTTTCACGCTTTCGGCTATCACGTCCCGGAAAACTATCTAGCTCATATTCAGCGCCAGGATCTGGTGATTGGCTCCCTGGAAGGCGAGTGCAGCCGCGACTGCGCCATTCAGGGCCATGAGCATCGCTGGCCGACCCTGGTGGACGAAGAAGGCAAGGAGAGGTCCATTCGAGATTCCGACATCGATAAGGTTTTCAAGAAGGCCTTCCAAGACGCCAACGGAGGGACGCCCGTCGTGGCCAGCTACCGTCTGAAGGGCAAACCCGTTGGCCCGTTCAAGTATTTCGGCATTCGGTCTGATGACGCCAACGACATCTTTCCTCACCAGAACCGGCGTGAGCTCCGAGGCCTGCGGGTCTTCGCCTCCTGGCTGAATCATGACGACAGCCGAAGTATCAACTCCCTCGACATGTATGTGGGAGAGCCGGGAAAAGGATCTCTAAAACACTATTTGATGGATTTTGGCTCCTGCCTGGGAAGCGGAAGCGTCCGTTTCCAGAGCCGCCGAGCGGGTAACGAGTACATGTTCGAGTGGACGCCTGGGATTAAATCGGCCTTGACCCTGGGACTCTGGGACCGCGCCTGGCGTCATGTGAAGTATCCGGACTACTCAGCCACAGGGCGTTTCGAAGCGGACTTCTTCGAGCCCCAGAATTGGAAACCCGAATACCCCAATCCAGCCTTTGATCGGATGCAAGTCCAAGACGCCTTTTGGGCCACTCGGATCGTCTTGCGTTTTACTGATGAGATGATTCGGGCGATCGTCAAGGAGGGTCGGATCGAGGACGGGGAAGCGGATCAGTATCTGGTGGAGACCTTGATCAAGCGCCGGGACAAGATCGTCGGCCACCACTTGAGCCGGAGCAACCCCCTCGATGATTTCCAGATCCACGGTGAGGGCGAATCACGCCGGATCGAGTTCAAGAATCTAGCAATCGATGCGGGACTTGCCAACTCCAGTTCCTATCGTTACCGGTGGTTCCGTTTCGACAATAAGACGGGAGTGGAAGCCGCGCTAGCCGACAGCCAGACGTTGACTGGCGCGTCCCTCCCGGTTCCTCAAATGAACAGCGATTATCTTTTGCTTCGAATCGGCTTGATCAGCCCCGAGCAGCCCAATTGGGAGAAGCAAGTGGCCGTGTATCTCCGAAATCGTTCCGGGGTGGCTGAGGTAGCGGGAATCGACCGCTGACGGTCTCAGCCAGATGGGTAGAAACCTGAGTACCTCCGAGAACCCGCTCCCTGAATCGATAGCCGGTACTCCACGCATCGCAGTGGTCTTTGGCGTCTCGCTCTTCAACTACGTCAGCCACGCCCTGATCCGCTACAGCACTCCCCTCTACTTCAACGCTCTCGAGTATCCGGAAGACACTTACGCAAACTTCGTTTTTTACTGGCTTGCCGCCTTCATCGTCGGCTCCAGCCTCTCCGGCCTAATGGCCTCTCGCTTTGGAGAGCGTCTCGTCTGGTCTGGGTCACTACTGCTTTTCGCCGGCCTGGGTCTACTGCTCATCCACATTCCAGGCTACTGGATGATCCCTTTTTCCGGACTGCTCTACGGGATATCGGCAGCAGGCCAATGGGTTGGTGCCATGGCATTCGTCCAGACCACGACTCCGTCCAAGCGGGGCAGAGCCAACTCATTCTTGATGATCGCTCTCGGTGCCGGCAGCTTCATCGGCGCTCCGGCGGGCCGACTACTGATTGGCTTGTCCTCAGACGGGGAGCCCGCACCCGGCGACTTCGCCCTGCTCTTCTGGTCACACGTGTTGATCTGTGTTCTCGGAGCCATCGTGGTAGCAACAGCCAGCCGCCATCCGGGTCCGCCACGGCATCAGGTCTCAGAGAGCAGTTGGCGGACCAACCTGGCCCTGTTGAAAATGCCACGCTACCTGGCAATGGTGATTCCGCTCAGCCTGATGGGAGGTCCCGTATTTCAGACCGTGAACATCTATCTTCCCTACCGGGCAGGCGCCCCGGAGATCGGACTCATTGCGGGATCGGTCGATCAAGGATGGGCGGCGCTCCTTACCATGGGCTACGGGTTTCAGTTTCTGGGCGGCCTAGCGATCCTGCTGATCGCCGGAAGGAAGGCCAGCACGGGCGTCGCGGCCGGGGTACTGGCCACCTACGCTGCCTGCAGCCTGGGGATCGGTTTGTCCCCCCATGCCTATGCCCTTTTCGTGTTCGCTTCACTCTTCGAGTTTGTCCGCCAGCTCATGCGTTGGTCCCAGACCGGCTATATTTCTGAGCACATGCCCATCCACCTGCGCGGTCCGGCCATTGGATTCTCGACTACTCTCAGCGGCCTGAGCTCCACACTCTTCGCCTACGTGATGGGCAAGGTCCTGTTGCCGGGAAGTCCTGATTTTTCATCCTCTCTTCCGTTCTTCGTAGGGGGAAGCATAGGAGTCCTGGGGGCGCTGTTGCTGCTGATCTCCGACAAGTTCCTGCTGAAGGCTTCACCTCCGCGAGAACTGAGATCCAACACCGCGCCGCCGACCGATTCCGGTCGGATTGAAAATGATCCCGAGAAGACGGTATAAAGGAGCCTACTGCCCACTATCGATATCCTCGGGAGCGGCCGCATCGACGAACGCGATTCCGCCTTCCCACAAGCAGTGCAGCTGCCTGACGGTGACATTCTGTGCTCCTTTAGCGTAGGCGGGGGTGCCCACGCCACTGGAGGTTCCGACTGGGCCCGCTCCAGGGACGGAGGCGCGACCTGGACGCTCGAGGGAACCTTGCTCCCGGGACAGGGGGACGCAAGCAACGCCCTGAAGCTCAGTCTGGCAGCAGACGGCAGGACGATATACGCCTATGGCTCCCGAGCCCACCGAAGAGCAGGCGAAGTATTCGGCGAGACCCAAAACGAGCCCATCTTCTTCCATTCCACAGACGGCGGTCACAGCTGGTCTGACCCTCGGATCATTCCGATGCTGGGACACCGAAAACTGGAGATATCCCACGGCATTCTTCCGCTGCCCTCCGGCCGGCTGCTGGCTCCTTGTGCCACGCTGGACTCCGATGACACCCTGGGCAAACAGGTTCTCGCGGCCATCTCGGACGACGGCGGGAACAGTTGGAATCAACATGCCGTCGTCTTCGAGGACCCTCAAGGTAGGCTGGGGTACCTCGAACAGAAGTTGGCGATGCTGGATTCCAATCGTCTCATCGCCACCTGCTGGACCGTCACCCTGGGAGATGTCGTCGACCAGGAGGACTCCTTTGTGCTGTCCGACGACGAAGGGCTCACCTGGAGCGAGCCAAGGCCCACTGGTATTTCGGGTCAGACCATGACCCCCATCCCCCTGGGCGGCGATCGCTTGATGGTGTTCTACAACCGGCGCTATGGCCAACAGGGAATCGTCGCCAACCTAGTGACGTTCACACCGGAGCAATGGACCATTCAGCATGAAACCCTTTTGTACGATCCTGGCACATCCCAGGATCGGCCGCAGGACCTCGAAACAGGCGTAGATGAGTTCGCTGCTTTCCAGTTCGGCTTCCCAACCGCCATCCACCTGCAGGACGGCTCTTTTCTGGCTACCCACTGGTCACAGGAGAATGGGAGATTCGGTATTCGCTGGACCAGGTTGCGAGTCGATTGGTAGGGCGCTGATTCACTTCCTGCCCGGCAGGACGGCTGAAACCTTTGTTCAACCCGGGCCTGGACGACTCGATGAGCAAGTCTCTCACCGCTTTCAGCATCCCCGCCGCCGGGAAGACCATTCTTGACGCCGTTGCTGCCCGGTTCCCCACCCTCAGCACCACAACTCAATCTGTCGTCTGGACCTATCTCGACACTTTCGATTGGAGGGTCCACCAGGATGGAAGCACTCTGGCGGTCACCACTTCTGAGAATGGGTTTTTCTTGAGGTGGAGTTCCTGCAAGGGTGAAGAGCGTCATCAGCTCCAGCAAGCGACGTTTCCCGAGTTCGGTTTCGACCTTCCTCCCGGCGGGTTTCGAGATGCACTCCTCAAAGTCATCGAAGTTCGGCGTTTGCTTCCGCTGGCTCAGGTTCGAGTCTTGGGGAACGCGCTCCGGATTCTGAACCGGGATTCAAAAACGGTGGGTCGGGTATCGATGCAGCGGCTCTCCGTAAGAACGCCCGGGAAACGCCGGGCGTATCAGGCACTCCCTGACAGGTTGGAAGTAACGCCACTGAAGGGTTATGGCAAGGCCTATCGGAATATCGTCTTGTTTCTGGAAGAAGAGCAGAAACTGCGACGGACCGAGTCGGGAGTACTGGGCACAGCCCTGGAGACCCTCGGAAGGGAGCCGGGGGACTACTCGACAAAACTCAGGGTCCAGCTTCAGCCTCAAATGGAAACCGCGGAAGCGTTACGAATCGTCTTGAGTCGACTGCTCCGGACCCTGCTCGCCAACAGAGAAGGCGTGAGCAGCAACCTCGATACCGAGTTTCTCCACGACTTCCGGGTTGCGGTGCGTCGAACCCGCTCAGCCCTTACCCAGATCAAACGTGTATTTCCCGCAGGGCCGACCGAGCGCTTCAAAAAAGAATTCGCCTGGCTGACCGGGTTGACCAGCCCCTGCCGAGATCTGGACGTCCTACTCCTGAGGTTGGACGACTACAGGGTGCAGCTGCCCAAGGCGTCTCACGAAACTTCGAAACCTCTGACAGAATCAATTCAGGTCCGGTCCAAGCTAGAACATCAGAAACTCTCTAGAGGACTCTCCTCGAAACGCTTTGAGCGGCTGCTAGAGTCGTGGGAACAATTCCTGGAGGAGCCTCCGCCAGCGACATCCAAGGGAACAAGCCCCGTCCAAGGGATAGCCTCGGAGCGCATCCGGACCGCTTGTAACCGAGTTCTAAAGCAGGGAGATCGGATCGATGCTGCGACTGCCCCCGAGGCGCTCCACCGCCTGAGAATCGAGTGTAAGAAGCTGCGTTATCTGCTGGAGTTCTTTCGCAGCCTGTATCCTGAAGATCAGATGAGTCTGCTGATCGAGGCTCTGAAGAACCTGCAAGACAATCTGGGAGATTTCAACGATTTCGACGTCCACCAGGCGATGCTCAAAGAATTCGCCCGGGACTTGATGCATCACGACAACATCGAGGCCGAAACACTGATGTCGGTGGGACGTCTGGTAGATCGTCTGGAGCACCTGCAGGTTAAGCAAAGGAGAATCTTCGCCACTCAATACAGAGCTTTCTCACGGAATTCCAATCGCCGACGTATGACTCGACTGTTCGACCCGACTTGATTCACCCGAGTTGATTCAGCCGAGTTGATTCAGCGGATCTGATTGGAATCGGACACTCTCAGCGGAAAGACGGTCCTATGAAAATTATCGCAACCTATAGCAGCAAAGGAGGGGTGGGAAAGACAGCGACGGCAGTGAATCTTGCCTACCTCTCTTCTCAGGAGGGAGCGCGCACCCTGGTGTGGGACCTGGATCCACAGGGGGCTACCAGTTTCTATTTCAGGATCAAGCCGAAGATCCGCGGCGGAGGCAAGCGACTCATCCGGGGGAAACGCAGCCTTGACTCGTTGATCAAGGGAACCGATTTTTCCGGTCTGGACCTCCTACCTGCTGACTTTTCCTACCGCAACCTGGATCTGGTTCTGGACGGAGCCAAGAAGGGCTCGAATCGACTTCGCCGCCTGCTTGCTCCCCTGAGCAGCCATTACGATCGCGTCTTCCTCGATTGCGCTCCCAGCCTTTCCCTGGTCTCAGAAGGCATTTTCGTGGCCGCAGACATTCTTCTCGTTCCCACCATTCCCACGATTCTCTCGTTGCGCTCACTGGAGCAGTTGGATAAGATTCTGGGCAAGAAGAAATCCCGGAAACTCCGGGTACTTCCTTTCTTCTGTATGGTGGATCGTCGGAAGTCGCTACACCGGCAAATCTGCGAAGACGCCCAGCCTACCCCTTTTTCGTTTCTGAATACCCATATCCCCTATTCGAGTCTGGTGGAGCAGATGGGACCACGGAGAGCTCCTCTGCTCAGCTTCGCCCGGAGCAGTATGCCCGCGCGCCGCTACCAGGACCTGTGGAACGAACTCAAGGTGCAGGGCGGCTGAATCTACGACCAAGACTGGCAAAAAGTCACAGCTCGTACTGCTCGAAATACCGAATACTCGGCGCACCCGAGAGCAGGGACCCTATCTTTTCCAAGCGTGAAGGAACAAAGGCTTTGCATGATCCGGCATAGCTGCAAATGCTTGCTGGGAAAGAGGAGGGACTGCGTAGACCTTCTTGCAACCGCCCGCTTTCCTGGCCTCGAATTCGACGGAGCCACTCATGACCGGGTTCAGATTCAACCACCAGGGAGCATATCGAGCCACCAGGGCAACGCGGGGAGCATCGCTTCGATTCGCCCCTGATGCGTGCCACAGCCGGCTGTCGTAGACCAACACACTTCCGGCACCCCCAATGACCTGGAGCTCCCCTGGATAGGCAGAGTAGGGGTCGACCCCGTTGTCGCCCGTCGGGTTGTTGCTGGATCGGTGGCTTCGCGGCACCACCAGAGTCCCTCCGTTGTCAGCACCGAAGGGCGAGAGCATCCAGAGAGTGGCCAGCTGCATGATCAGATCCGGGTAGGGCGGAGTAAGACAGACCTCAAACCCCTGATTGTAGGGCCAGTCCGCGTGCCATTTTCCACGATTGGTGCCCGGATGGTTGACGACACAACCACTGACGCTCACCCGCACGTGACTGCCCAGAAGCGCCTCGGCGATGTCCAGGATCCGCCGACTAGCAAGATGGGAGGCAATGCTTGGGTCGAAATTGATCAGACCAGACCCTGTCGCGAAGCCTTTACTGTCCGATTGCGCTTTTGACTTGGGGTCGTAACTGTAGATGCCGACTTCTGGGAGTCTCTCCCGCAAAGGCTCGGTCTCTTCTGAGGATAGGAGTCCCTCGATAACACAGAAACCTCTCGAGCGGATATGCTCAACTGCCTCAGCAACGTTCATGGCCTGAATTCTCCGATTGTTCGGGGGACTGTGCTGTTGTCCGCTCTCTCCTCGGGACTTGGGCTCATATCGCTGACAAGTCAAGTCGTTCGCGGCTCTGTCGGACGCCCAACGCTCGGTTCAGAGCCGGCATGAGCGCGTTGGCGGTGGCCAGCGCGGCGGAAAACGGTGCGTAGCCCCGCTCACCCGCCACTTTGAGGCTGTATGAATTACGGCTCACGTCTTCTTCGAAGCACAGCGACAAGGGTTTGTCGGGGGGATGGAACGGCATGATGAACATGCCGTATTTGATCGGTTCGACAGTAACAGCCCGTCCCTTTCTCATCCGCGGTAACAGCCTGTCCCTTTCTCGGCCTTCGATGGATCCACGTCTCTACCCTCCGCTGAGACGGCTCAAACTCACTGGACCTTGAAGAAGGTGGATTCGATGTAGCGAACGGATTCCTGGCAGGACTTGTCGGGCTCGTTGTAGTAGTAGGAGATAAAGACACGCCCGTCCTCAAGCTGGCCGCCTATGGGATAGCCTATATCGTGACAGTTCGTGTCATCGGCGCGAATGATGAACTCGTGGCTCCAGGTCTTACCACCGTCGCTGCTTACCGTGCCTGCCATTCCGAACGGTATTCGGCGGCGCGCCCAAACCACGATAATCCGTCCGTCCCGAAGCAGGATGGGGTACGGTGACCGATAGACGAACGACTCTCGCTCTGCTCGTCGCTTGGCAGGGAAGTTCCAGCATTCCGCACCCTTGCCCATAATCGGCATCGGGTCTGTCCAGGTTTTTCCGCCGTCCCTGCTCGAGGACATGGCTATCGCATTCCGGACACCGTGGATGGTCGTGTAGTCCTTTTTTCCCAGGGCATGCACGTAGTAGCTCTGCAGCTCGCCTCCGGGCAACTCAATCAACCCGTCGTAGGTCACAGCACCGATCCCTCCGGGAAGAACCGCAGAATACGCCACGAAGTCCCAGCTCAATCCCTGATCGCTGCTCTGATAGATGGGGGCAGCCCCGCCCGCATTCATGACCGTGATCAACGTCTTCCCGTCGGAACGGCGTATCACGGAGGAGAATTTCTTGCGCACCGAGGAATGCCCCGAAGGCGGATCAATCACGGTTGGAACTTTCTCCCAGGTCTTGCCGCGATCGGCGGATCTGAGCGCGAACAGCACCATTCGCTCCTCATCATGGAGATAGGTGTGCGTAAACCAGAAGACGGAATCTTTCGAGAACATGTCGTACTGCTCTCGGGCGGCATCCCTCTGGTACAGAAACGCACGCTTTTCGTCGTCGGCAAGCTTCTCGTTGTAGAGGACGACTTCATCTGCGGCAGGCCAGGTTTGACCGCCATCGCTAGATCTTTTGAGCAAGGTGACGGCCTTCTGTTCGTAACCCGGACGTCGAACGCCTCCATGTTTTACGTCCACGGGGAGCTTGTAGTCCGAGGGGGCTGTCTTGAAGGCTACGATGATCTCGCTGGAACCGAAGCTTTGGTACACGCCCCAACGGGGATGAGCCGAAAAGTAGGCCGGGTCGTGATGAACCGTCCTGTGCCGAACCCCCGTAATCTCAGGGGCTGGCGCCAGGGGAAGCTTCTGCTGGTGCTCCGAATTGTATTCCTGGAATGCTGCCTCCGAAACGGCCTCGGTGGATTCGACACCAGGCGCTTGACCTGCCTGCTCGGCGGAAGGAGGCGTACACGCGCCCAACAGAATCAGACTCAGCAGGGTCAGGGTACAGGTCAAGAATCTGAGCACGATTTCTCCGGTTGCCCTCAGGCTAGCTGGAAAAGCTACTCTGGCCTCAATTCAACCGAACCATGCGCTGGACCCGTTGTCCCTTTATATCGCCAAGATAGACCTGGCCACGGGAGTCAACAGCGACGGCATGGACCCAGTTGAGCTCGCCCGGCAATTCCTTTCCCAGCTCTCCCAGCGGAAAGGTCCAGTGTTCAAGAACCCTCCCCGAGGAATTGAATTTCAGCAAGATCTGATCTTTGGGTGGCGTCCCGAGCCGGCCCTGGCTGGCCCACCGCATGGGGGAAGATCCACAGACGTAGAGTTCGTCGGCTTTCGTGATCCAGATTCCCCAAGGCACCAGCAGATTCCGCCATTCCGCGAGAAACCTCCCACTGGTTTCGAATACCTGGACTCGGGCGTTGCTGCGGTCCGCGACATAGAGCCGGTTCCTGGAATCGAAGACGATGGAGTGAGGAACGTCGAACTCCCCAGGGGCCGTCCCCAGTTTTCCCCAGGTCTTGATGAAGTTGCCCTTGCTATCAAAGTGGACGATCCGGCTGTTGCCATATCCATCGGAGACAAAAACGTCGCCCTCCTGAGAGATGGCCACGTCGGTAGGACGATTGAAGTGCTTGCCATCCTCGCCAGTCTCGCCGGGTGTGCCGAGCGTCAGGAGAAGCTCTCCCTCCGGGGTGTATTTCTGGACAACCTGGGCACCCTCGTCGGCGACCCAGACATTCCCCTGCGGTCCGATCGTGATGTGGTGAGCCTTCTTGAAGCTGCGTTCGTCCCAAGACCGCAACAGAGATCCGTCACTGCGATAGACCTGGACCGCGACGTTGCCTCGGTTGAACATCCAGACGTTGTCCTCAGCATCGACGGCAACACCGGGCACGTCTCCCCAGTCAAACCTGGCAGGCTTGCGAGGCCAGTCCGGATCGACTTTGTATCCTATTGCAAGGTTGATCTTCTCCACGGCCGCAGAGGTGTTCCCGATCCATCTGGTTCCGACTGATGGGGTGAGGGCCCATGAAAGGCCAAGAATCGCCGCCAGAGCGGTAGCTTGCGTTAAGAGATGCCTTGGATTCACGATCCCTACCCTGGGACCTCGATGGCCGAGTCACGAAGTCTCCGAATAGATGGAAAACCCGATAACCTCCGGCTCAGTCCTCAATGTCAATCGGTACGTCTAATGATTGCAACCTAACAACTCCCCAAGGCGGCGTCAACCAGCCTCATCCCTTGCTTCCTGCGGGCGGCTGCCTACCCGGATCCCGACTAGGCCAATTCCCAGCGATAGTTGCCTTCAGACCCACCCAACTTGCCGATCCTGGATCTTTCGGCATAGGATTGTCTCAGCCCGCAGATAAAGGAATCACGCTTGCAAAGGGGGTCCACATGCGAAAGACAATCTTGATAACTTTGGTAGCCTTTGGTCTTCTCCTCAGCTTCAGCATGGGTGCCCAGCGAAGGTCCTTCTCGGGCGGTCGATTCGCTATCAGTCTCGACGGCGGCGAGTCCATTGGTTATCTCAAGTCCGTGAAGGGGTTGAGCGGCAAGTCCAGTGGCGACACTCCCACCACGATGGAGATCGGCATGGGGATGGGAAAGGGCTTGGTGGACTGGACCAATGCATTCTTCAAATCACAACCTCAACCGAAAACCGCGGTGATCCACGCCTGTAATGCGAACTACGAATCGATGGCGACCCGGGAACTTATCAACACACATATCACGGAGGTAAGCTTTCCTAAACTGGACGCATCCAGTAAGGATCCGGCTTATATGACGATCAAACTCCGGCCGGAGAAGATACAGTACAAGAAAGGAGATGGGAACGTTGTGTCGGGCAGGGTAGGAGAGAAGCATAAAGATTGGCTGGCTGCCAATTTCAGAGTCGAGGTAGGGGGCCTCCCCTGTAAACGAGTCACCAAAGTCGAATCCTTCTCCCTGAAGCAGCGTGTCCTGAGGACCAAGTCGAGCACGCGGCGAGCGTCCGCCAGCGTCCCGACGAAAGTGGAGATCCCGAATCTGAAACTGACAATTTCCAAGCTCGACATCAAACCCTAGCAGCGATGGCATAGGGATTTCGTCATCAATGGGAAGTGTACACGTGGGAGCGACCTGACTGGCTCGATCACGTTTCTGGACCCATCAATGAAGACGACTCTGGCGCGCCTTGACCTCAGCAAGGTTTGTGTCCGCTCCGTCGACCTCCACAGGCCGAACAAGCGGGAAGTTGCACGGTTTACCGTCGAACTGTACTGTGAAGCAATGAAGCTCAGCAGCCCGACTAGCTTCCGTGCTCGTCGCCGCTGAGTCAAGTGGGACATTTAGTCCAACCCGAATGCGGAACCTCATCGGAACAGTACTCGCCTTGGCCATGCTGGCTGCGCAGCTCTTCGTGTTGAGCGAGCTGGCCAGGGAGAAGCCGCCCTCGTTCACCGAAAGCGTCACCGGTGCGCCATCCTCGATATGGAACTTCATCGCTCCTGGTGGCGGGAATGAGGAAGAGCTCGCGCCAGCGTTCAAAGCCTACTTCTGGAAAGCGGTAGGTGCGTTCCAAGAGTCGAACCGGACCGCCTGGAGATTCTGGGGTGTTGTGAGTCTGGCGATATCAATCGCCGCGTTCCTGGTCATGTGTATCCGCAAAACCGTCAGGTGGGGCATAGATATTCCCGACGCTGTGAAGGCCGGCGGAGTCTCATTCGCAACACTCGGCACCCTCTTGGTCCTGAAGGGCTGCTGGTTCTTGATTTCGTGGGGCTATCACTTCTTTCTTTCCTAGCGATGTCCCAACGTAGCCTGCAGTCTGGACGACCCGATTAAAGGAGACAAATCCGTTTCGAGGACACCCTCTACATCACGGGAGGGGAGCCCGCCCACGGGTTCAATTTCAACACCGAGGACGTGGTGATGATCGGAAAGATCAGGATGGTGGACAGGTAACGATGGGCTCCGCCACGTCCAAGGATCATCGGCGCCAGCGGCCAATGAGATATCGCTCCTCAGCTACCTGCGACTTTGCGACCGGAGTCCTCTCAGATCAGTTTCTACCGCACAGGCTCCTGGCTCGGCTCCGCCTCCAGGGCTCGTGCAACCTCATTGAGATCCTCTAGCAGTTGCTCGAGCTGCTTCGGTGTACGATTGGGATGCGGATGATCGTGCACCAGCAGGGCCTTCCCCTCCGGCAGCACTGAATTGGGCACCAGGTTCTCTTCGACCAGCGATCGATCCACCAGACGAAGGTTGCGAGAGCCGCGCGTGAAGTTTACGTTGGTGTCGCGGTAGCCAAGGGGATAGCCTTTGCGCAGGAAAAACAGCGATGCCTCCTGCGAGTCTGTTGAAGGCGGGACAGAGCCGGGCTGAGGCTCGAAGGCGCCCTCGAAGCTCTTTGCCCTCCGTCGGCCTCCAACGGCGTGCAAGGCGCCGAAATCCCTCTGCGATCTCACCTCAAATACGATTCGAAGTCTGACGCTGGTGCCGCTTCGACTGACCCCGTCGGCACCGCTGTGGCTGGTGCCGAAGATGTGGAGATGCAGCGCGAAGCCACGGCCCTGATGTGTGCCGACATACCAGTCCATACGCGGATGCCGGTTCTTCGGCACGTCCAGCCGGGTGAGGGGCATCGATTGCGATAGCCGCAAGGTCGTATTCAGGGCACGGGTACGGTCAATTGCATAGCGGATCAACATCAGGAACATCAGTCCCAGCCAACCCACCACGAACAGAACAAACAGCGTCTCCAGACAGCTCATTGTCTCTCTCCTCCCCTCCCCAGCCGGAACTGTACACACCCCTCGCTCAGGCGCCCTCTGCGGTGTCTCTTCATAAGATACCTCGTAGCGCACCGATTGTGGAGTCAACTCGGTCTCCCTGAGCCTGCGGACACACCACAGGCTATTCGTGATTTCCTATGTTAGAATGCGCAGCCTACTTACAACGCGGGGAGGAAAAAGGGGAAAAGCGATGATTAAATCATCCTTACACACCGCGGTGGGAGTTTTGGCCGTCTTCCTGATGGCCGGTTCGGTTTCGGCTCAGGAACCGATCGAGGAGCTTGAAGTTGACTTGGGTCCAACGGACCTGGTCGACATCGTTCGCCAGGCACCGGATCTGGATAGTTTCGATTCGGTGGCGGTGTTCACGAGCCAGCGAAACACGGCCACTGTTCGCTGCTGGGCCTACAACCACAACGGAAGACTCGTGGGGAGAGCCCGCACCAGGATACCTCCTAGAGGTGTTCGTCTCATTCGTGCCAGCCATATGTCTGGCGGCTTCGATTTTGTGGGTCAGATTCGGTGTTCGAGCAGTCGTGACATCAGCACCACGGCGTTTCTGGTTGGTCCCAAAGGCATCACCGACCTGCCGGTGGAAGAATGGAATCACGACGGCGTGAACCAATTCCGAATACCGGTGACCGCCAGTTTCTGAGTACTTCGACAACGGTGGACGGGCTGACTCGACGGCCCGTCCACTCCCTCTTCATCCCTTCCTACTCTCCTGCCCCTACCCTTCTCCGAGCCGGGAAGAACTAATCGATCTTAGGGTTCGGTCAAGAATAGGTGAAGTTATTCTTGAACGAGCCCTTAGCTGCGAGGTTATTCTTGGATGAGCGCTTAGAATAGAATAATGGCTTGAGAAGAGTGCCTTGAAACCGACCAAAGAGCGGCAGGAAATGGATTGGAAACTCGCGTTCTTTGTGGCTTCAGTTGGCTTTGTGCTGCTGGCTCAGGGAATGAGCTCTGCCTCCGCTTCACCAGCGGAAAAAGAAGAGGGTATCGAAATGGCTCCCCGACCTACAGATCTGGGCTGGCATGTGAAGCGGGCCATGGACAATATCGTCCGCTGGACCGAGCCACTGATGGACATGGATCCGGTGAAGGCGGTCCGAGAGGGTACCGGTAGTCATCCCTGGTTCGATCTGACCCATAACGTGGGAAGGGCTATTGATGGACTCCTCAAAGGGGAGTCGGCTACCGGAAATCGCCCCCCGGAAAAGGTGCTCCAACAGCTGCGGTCCTTGCTGTTCGCCACTCTCGACGACGAGGTCGGATTCCCGGCCGCATTCGATCAGGATAGCCAAAAGCGGCTCTTGATGTCTCACGACCTGCGGGAGGCGGTCCAGGCTCTCCTGGAGCTGGGAGCTCGACGTCAGGACCAGGAGGCGCTGGATCGGCTCGGGAAGCTCATGGAGACGCTCCTGCGCATCACCAATGGCGAAGGGGCCTATCGTCCCGACATGGTCAACACGATTCCGCTACTCCGGGCGGAGAAACCGCTGGGAACCTTGTCGGCATTCACCGACGAGGGAGATCTGGTCTACGATCCACCCAACGCCGGCTTCTACCATCCCCAGGCCACCACCGTGGATCGAGGTCGTCTGATCATGGCCCTGACCCAGGTCTATCAGCGGACGGGCGACGCGCGGGCCCGCGCGTCCGCACTCACTCCTTTTCCGACGACGGTCAGCTCCTGCAGGACGCCGGCAACAACACCCACTCCATCACCGGTACCGTCCATGGACTGGTCCACTACGGGTGGCTGGTGAAGGACCTGGGAACTCTGGATCACGCCCGCATGATCCTCGACAAGGGCCTGGCTCCTACCCGAAGCAGCTTCGGCTGGTCGGTGGAAAATGCCTGGCGAGAGCGTCTGGTGGGAAGGGGCGAGATCAACAACACGGGAGACATGATCCAGACGGCTATCCTTCTGGGTCGGGCAGGACATCCTGAGTATTTCCAGATGGCGGAACGCATGGTCCGCAGCCACGTGCTTCCCAGTCAGTGGCTCGAGGGACAGGAATTTCACCGGCCCGCCGATGCTCCCGAAAACGCTCTCCAGGAGTTTCCAAAGGATGCGGACGGCGGTTGGGGTTGTCCAAGTGTGAATGATCGCCATGTCCCGGGAGGCGGGTCCGCGGTGCTGGACATAACTCAGGGCGGCATTCAATGCCTGTGGGCGGTGCTCCGGCACTCTGTCGGCCAGGATCAGTGGGGAGTAAGAGTCAACATGGCCTTCTCCCACGAATCCGAGGCAGCCCGGGTAGTCAGCCGAATACCGCTGGAGGGCCGAGTCAGCATCACTCTGAAGCAGAACGGGAACCTCTGGTTCCGTAAACCCAGTTGGGTGCCCTGGGAGGACTTCAGTATTCGGGTCCAGGGGAAACCCGTTGCAGTTCGTCGGATCGGCACCTGGGGTGTCACTTCAAAGCAGGATCCAGGTACGACTCTGGAGGCGGTTTATCCCCTGGTACGCCGCCAGGAGGAAGAGTGGATTCACCACAAGCGCTACCGCTTCGTCTATGAGGGGGACACCATCGTGGCAATGAGTCCCCGAGGAACCTACGCACCCATGTACCCGGGAATCGAAGACTAGCCTCCGATCTCCGGAATCAATGATGAGCTACGATCTTAAAAATCAATAACCTGGGTGCGGATCACTTGAAGCACATTTTCCAAATTCAGAGCCAACGCAGGGAGGTTAGGGTCTTGGGATCCCGGCGGAGAGTCGGGAAGTCTCCTCTCCAGGTACTTTGAGCTCACCCAACCTTCTCCACAGCGGGTGGCGACTTGCCACCAGTGGCGACTATCGTCGACTACTTGGACCGCTTCCGCTTCACGAAGCGTACAAAGAACCGCGTGCTCGATCGACGGGCCCGTGCGCAGGTGTAGGCCGGCCGGCTTGACGTAGCTCGTCAAAAGGGATACTGCGGACTGCGATGCGGCCAAGGCAGATGCAATTTTGGGTGTGAGCACGAGCACAGAAATAGAGAAGAGGATGAGGACTGCCGAAAGAATGGCCAAGAAGCGGTTCACAACAAAACCTCCCTGAGGTGGTTTCGCAAGTCCACTTTCGGCAACTGATCGACCCTATCGTGGTGGACTTAGGTCTCAGCTTTGCGCCCTGGCCTTTCGTGCCCAGGTAGCCCATTCGTTGCGGCTGCGAAGGTTAAATATTAGTTGAAGGTTGTGCTTGCTGCTTTCAAGCGTTCCTTCCTCACAAGAACCCTTTTCGGCCAGCAAGCGGGACAGCTTTGTGACGACCATCACCTTAAAACCGCCATCGTTTGGCGCCCGTTGCTACCAAGAAAGTGCGGATGGTTGAAGCACCGCTCAAGCTGGGGCGACCGGACTCGAACCGGTGGATGGAGGTTTTGCAGAGCGTTAGATCAAAGTGGCCAATTGTTAGGAAACGTTAGGAAAAACAACACGATAGCTGGGTTTTCCGCCAATCAGAAAACCGAAACATTAGGAAAGATTAGGAACCGCAGTGGGCTTGAGGCGTACATCCTAGAACGCACAATCGATCATCCTACTGTATGGCGCTTGGTCTAGCTGGTTCGACAAAGACAGCCTCGGTGGAAAGGGTCGGGATCCGTCCGACGACGGTAAACCCGTCTGGCCCTCCAGGTAGGGTTGCCTTTCCCTCTGTTGTTGTCACGGTGATCTCTACCGGGCGGGGCAGTAGGTTCGGAACTGTGACCAGAATCGTTGTGCCATTTACCACCACCACGTCAATGCCGGGTACGCCGTGAAAGAATACTTCGACACTGCCAGCGGAGAAGCCAGCCCCTGTGATTGTGATGCGGGTGCCAACGAGACCAGAGATTGGTGTGACCGACGCGATCACCACGCTGGCGATCTTGGCCACGAAGGCATCAAAGGAGTCGCGTGGCTGCAAGGGATTCACTGTTGGGAAGTCGAATGATCCGGTAATGCCCGTGACGTAGAGAGCATCGAAGCCTATACTGCGTATCTGAAAGGAGATACTACTGGAACAAGAGGCACCACGTTGGAATGGAGAAGGGCATGGTGTACTTCGCAGAAGCGATTGAAAAGGACCCTAAGTATGCTCTGGCCTACGCGGGCTTGGCTGACTGCTTCAACATAATCGGTCTCTACGGGTTTATTCCATCTAAGGAGGCCGGGGCGAAGGCGAAGGCGGCCGCGGAGAATGCCTTGCAGCTTGATGATCAGCTTGCGGAGGCTCACTTTTCGATGGCTTTAATCAGGTACTTCCTTGAAAGTGATTTGCAGAAGGCAGATGAGGAGTTCCAGCATACCCTAACGCTAAATCCCAATGCCCATGTTTGGTACGCGGTCCTTCTTGCTTCACTAGGCAACCGCGAGGAAGCGTTCGACGAGGTACGGCGGGGGTACCAACTTGAGCCGTTCTCTCCAACAATCAATTCAGTCGCGGGGTGGGCCATGTATGCCGCAGGCTGGATGGATAAATCGATTCAATACTGCCAGAACGCCTTTGAAATCGACGTGGGGTTCGAAGCATGAGCCTTCGCGAAACTTCAGGCGTGACTCTCACCATGCACAAGGACCGCATTCCGTAGACAGAGATAGAAAGGGAAACGAATGAGAAGTTCTCGTGTATTTAGGTACCGCATCGATGGCGTCTCCGTTATGGTGGTGCTTCTCGCCTTGGGCGTTCAATTGGCAGCATTCTTTCTGAAATCTGGTTATGCACTTAACTCCGGAAAAAGTCACCACCACCTAGTAAAAAAGGTGAGAGACAGGAGGTGAGTGGATGTACGAAAAGATGAATTTGTTGGAGTTTCAAGAGCGTTTTGCCACAGAAGAAGCTTGTCTGAGTTACCTGATGCAGAAACGCTGGCCGGAAGGATTTGTCTGTCCCCGTTGTGGGGGTCAAGGAGGCTACTGGTTGCAGCACCGGCGATTGATGGAGTGTCGCCAATGCCGGTATCAGGCTTCTTCCACCGCCGGGACGATTTTCCACAAGACGCGGGTGCCCCTGAGATATTGGTTTTGGACCATCTTCTTGATGAGCCGTTGCAAAGCGGGCTACTCGATGAAGGGACTGCAGAAGCTGCTGGGAATCGGAAGCTATCGGACGGTCTGGATGATGGGACATAAGATCCGACAAGCCATGGCCAAACGTAATGACTGCTACCAATTAAGTCACCTGGTGGAGCTGGATGACTCTTTCTTTGGAGGCCGACGACGAGGGAGAAATCGTCGGGGTCGCAAGCGAGGACGAGGGACCGAAGGCAAGGCCAAAGTTCTGGCCGCGGTGGAGATAACGAAAGCCGGGGGGCCGAGGTTTCTAAGTCTGGATGTGGTCGATGACATAACCAGCGACAATGTGAAGCGGGTCGCCTGGGCGAGGATCGACCCCGGAGCTCAGATCCGAAGCGACGCCTATCACGCGTTTGTCGGTTTAGCTCAAGCCGGCTACCAGCATGAACGCGTCCGGCTCGAGTGGGTGGGGATGGGTTTTGAACAGTTCCCATGGGTTCACACCCTCATTTCCAACTGCAAGACTCAGCTCCAAGGGACTCAGAAAGCGGTCAGCCTCAAGCACCTTCAACGTTACCTGGCTGAGTTTTGTTACCGTTTCAATCGTCGTTTCTGGGAATCCGAGCTCTTCGACCGTCTCCTGACAGCCTGTTCGCTCTATCCCACCGTCACCTATCCGGAGTTAAGTGCATAACCAGATTCTGAAATGGCCTTGGTACACTTGTATCCTGGTGATTGTTCTCATGCGGTGGTCTCACCTGGTTGAGCACAATCATTCTCACCTTCCTATTTTCCATCAAAGATGGCTGAATGAAGTTCTTGGCTGGCTTACGTTTCTTAACGGCGGTATCGCTCTGGAATTCTATCGTTTACAACATGTCAAGACTCACCATCGCTATCTGAATGATGAGAAGGATTGGACGAGTCCCTTCCTATTTAGAGGAGCGCGCTATCCCGACCAACCAGTCAATTGGCTCTATTACATCTCAACCTATACGATAATTGGTTTGTGTCACTGTCTCATTGAGATTCTGCGGCAGCCTGGGAGTCCGTGCTTCAAGCGTTTCTGGGCGTCTGTCGGAGTGGTCGGCTCGGTTTCAGCCCTGCTCATATATGTCGATTCTTGGAACTTTCTAATCTTTTTCTACGTGACCTGGTGGGTTGCTTACATTGGGCTCCCGATCAATAACTGGGAACAACATGTCGATTGCGCTTTCACCAGTCAGTATACTTCCGCCAACATAGACTTGAGACTCTTATGCCGTCGTTTAGGCTTTAATATTGGCTATCATTCCGCCCACCATCTGGCCCCAACTGTACATTGGAGCTTACTAGAGGATTTCCATAAAAAGCAGATTGAACCCGACACTCCCTTAAGGTATTACCGACCCGTTAAGCCGAAGCAAGGTGCTGTCGAGTTAAGCTAGAGACCCCGCAAGGGGGACAGGGATTTCCTGCCTAAATTCCGACATAGAGATCGATTCCCAGAAGGCACCGTCTGCATTCCATTGAAACAGAATGACTTATGTCAGAATGGTGAGCTGAAATCACGGCTGGGATAGACACGGGATACGGGTAGGTTAGGGTATGGATAGCCGAGTGAAACATGGCGGTTACCGAAAACTAGGGAGGCTTGATTGGCGAAGTCGGGAAGCTCGCTTTGTGCCGACATTGAATCAGAGCTGGTTACAGCCTTAGGCGGACAGCCTACGGTACAAGAATGCCTTTTGGTTCGGAGAGCAGCCGGTGCTTCGTCAGGGAAATGTTGTTGACTTCCTCCGGGAGCCCCGCAACATTTGATTCTACCTGGATTTGCTGTGCCCTTTCTGTCATCAAACATGTATGAGGCGGAGAAAGGGCGCATCTCGTCACTGTCCGAACCCCGATTGCTCTCTCAGCGATGGCGCGAATCAAGCGGATGGCTTGGGGCACTATTGCCCGGTGGCTTGAGTTGGCGGCGAGATATGCAGAACGATTCAACGATCGGATGCTGAAAGGTTTCGTCATCCGTGAACTTCAGGCCGACGAGATCAGGGCCTTTGTGGGAGCAAAGAAGCGGGTGATTTAGGTGCTGACCACCCTGGAAGTGTGGTCCAGACTGTGGGTCTCCTTCGAGATCGGCCGCCGTAACTTCCGAAACATCAAGAGAGTGCTGCTCGATACCCTGCAGCGAGGCCGTGTTGAACACCGCTTCCTGTTCACCACCGATGGTTTCAAGATGTACGAGTGGGCGGCGACAAGGCTGCTCCTACCTTGGCCGTCGCACACCTTGCCACGCCCGTCGCATGGAATTCTTGGAAGGCCACATGGCCCTGCTCATGGCGCACTACAACTTTCTGAGACCACATAGTGCTTTGAAGTTTGGCAAGACGCTAAGGACTCCAGCCATGCAAGCTGGACTAGCTAAAAACAGGCTGTCCTTCCGAGACGTGTTCACCAGCTAGGTGGCGTTCTTTCTATCTTTCCTGCTGGTAGTTGTCGCACGGTACGCTAGATTGGATTTCAGGTCTGTCCAGTTTGGGCAGTGGAGGGGGAATAGCTCAACAACACTTGCCTGAAGAAGAACCGGAATTCAGCTGAAGGATTTCCGGCGCGAGTTGGGCACCGTCATCGCTGAAAGCGGTCAACCTCTGCATGTGGCTCAAACTCAGCTCGGGCATTCTTCCATCCGGACAACCGAGAAGTATTACGCTCACTTTCGCCGGAGTTTGCTGCCTCCCAAGCCAGGGAGGCAATGGAACGCCGGGGGAGACATGTGGGAGACACCGACCCCGAGCCGGAACCCTCACAAACACCCATCACAGAAGGGTCCGTTAACCTCTTTCATTTCAATGAGTTCAAAAGGTGAGGTGGAGGCGGCGACCGGACTCGAACCGGTGAATGGAGGTTTTGCAGACCTCTCCCTTAGCCACTTGGGTACGCCGCCACTGCGGGCCATTATAGATAAGTCCCACTCCCAAACTCAAACAGTGGACATCATCCTCTGGATCGACCCTCACAAGGGTTGCGACGCGGTCTTGCCGGTTCGCGCTCCCTCCCACGATCGGTGCCAAGTCGGCCTTGTCCATCAGGGATAGGCGCAACCAATCCTCTGCCCTTGCAAGTATCGTAAATATCACTTTCATTTATCGGCTTTATCTATGCTACAACTACCTCATGGGAAGTCATCACTGGACCCTTCGGGTCAGAGGAGATGCCCGCGATCGTGCCACAGCCTTGTGCGCCGGCATCAGTTTGAAGTCGGGGCTCCTCTGCACTTCGACGAAGAGTACGATCGCGTTTCCTGTCTCGAGTACGTCCTTGCCGCCATCGGAGGAGACCTGGTCAACGGGATGCGGCGGCTTGCCCATCGATGCCGTCTGCGGGTGGATCAGATCGAGGCCGTGGTGGAGGGTGAGTTGAACAATCCGCTGACCTATCTCGGCGTTGTTGGAGAAAGCGGCCACCCCGGCTTGGAGAAGGTCAGCGTGTCGATCTACGTCAGCACGCTGGAGGACGAGGAACGGGTCCGCGTGGACGAGGAAGGCGTCTTTCCGAAAGAGGCCCTCAAGGCCCAGCGCCGAGAAATCGTGCGAGCGGCACTTCAGGGACGCTCGAGCGTCCGTGGTCATGGCGCCCACCACAGACCACGCCTACGAATTCATCGGGCGCGCCCTCTGCGGAATGGAGCTGTTCTCATGAAGAAGCCAATCCTGTCTACCAACTGAAGGGCTTCGACCAAGCGTTGATCGGCCTTCACATCTGCCGGGGAAACTGGAGTCAGGATGAATCCACCCTGCTGCGTGGGAGCTACCATCCACTACGCCAATCTCTGGAGCAGGTACAGGTAAGGCAGCTGGTGCTCGAGTACGCAACCGAACGGGCGGGTGACCTGATTCGGTTCGGGGACAAGCAGCTGGGTCTACGCCAACGGCGTAGGTGATCTCCCCTCAGGTTGGACAGAGTTGCCTCTCTGAATGATCCAGCACCAGCTGGTGGCCGTACTGGGCTGGCAGAGAAGATTCCGAGGGCCTTGTGAAAGGTCCTGGCTGTCAGTAGAATCGCGGCCTGCTCCCATAAACGGGTTACCTCTATGACTGCGATTCTGGGGATCTCGGCGTTCTATCACGACTCTGCTGCGGCTCTGGTGGTCGATGGCAAGATCGTAGCTGCCGCACAGGAAGAGCGCTTCACGCGTAAGAAGCACGATCCGGACTTTCCGATCCACGCTATCGACTACTGCCTGGAGGAGGCCGGCCTCACTCCAGAGAAGATCGATTACGTCGGATTCTACGACAAGCCATTCCTCAAGTTTGAGCGCCTGCTGGAAACCTATCTTAGCTTTGCCCCGTCCGGATTCCGATCTTTCACCCTGGCCATGCCGCTCTGGCTTAGGCAAAAGCTGCGGCTCCCACGGGAAATGAATCAGGGACTTAGACAGGGATACCGAAAACGCTATATCTTCTGCGAACACCACGAGTCCCACGCCGCCAGCGCCTTCTTCCCTTCCCCCTTCGAGGAGGCGGCCATCCTCACGCTGGACGGTGTTGGAGAATGGGCCACGACCACCCTGGGTAGCGGCCGCGGTAACCGGATCAAGCTAAGCCACGAACTGCGGTTCCCGCACTCTCTGGGACTGCTCTACTCGGCCTTCACCTACTTTGCGGGCTTCCGGGTGAACAGCGGAGAGTACAAGCTCATGGGACTCGCCCCCTACGGCGAACCCAGGTACGTGGATCTGATTCTAGAAAAGCTGGTCGATCTCAAAGAAGATGGTTCCTTCCGGATGGATCTCTCCTACTTCAACTACTGCCAGGGCTTGACCATGACCTCGAAGAAGTTTGATCGGCTGTTTGGCAGGCCGCCTCGTCAACCCGAGACTCCTTTGACTGAGAGCGATATGGATCTGGCCGCTTCGATCCAGAAGGTGACCGAGGAGATCATGCTTCGCTCGGCCTCGCATCTACACGAGCTGACGGGACTGAAGAATCTCTGCCTGGCCGGGGGAGTGGCACTCAATTGCGTCGGCAATGGAAGGATCCAGCGGGAAGGTCCGTTCGACAACGTCTGGATCCAGCCGGCTGCCGGCGATGCGGGTGGGGCCCTGGGTGTCGCCCTGCTGATTTGGTATCAGCTGCTGGACCACCCCCGTGAAATTGATCAGCCGGACGGTCAGATGGGTTCGTTACTAGGTCCGCGCTTCGGAGACGAGGAGATCCGCCAGACTCTATCTGAGGCGGGAGCCGTCTTCCATCACTTCCCCGACGAGGACGAATTATGCCGCCAGGTTGCCGAGTTGCTGGACTCCCAGCAGGTCGTCGGCTGGATGCAGGGTCGAATGGAGTTTGGACCTCGTGCCCTTGGCTCCCGCAGCATCATCGGAGATGCTCGGAACCGGGAAATGCAGACGGTGATGAACGTCAAGATCAAGTTTCGGGAGTCCTTTCGCCCTTTCGCTCCCTCGGTACTGGAGGAGAAGACCGCTGCGCACTTTGAAATGAAGACGGAGCAGGCGAGTCCCTACATGCTTCTGGTAGCTCCTGTACTGCCCTCGCAGCGGCTGAAGCCGGAGGACGATGCCAGCCAACTCAAGGGGCTACAGAAGTTGAAGGGAACGCGCTCACAGCTGCCCGCCATTACCCACGTGGACTACTCGGCCCGAGTCCAGACCGTGGACGAAACCAGAAACCCGCGCTATCACAAGCTGATTCAGGCCTTCGAGCGGAAGACGGGTTGTCCGGTCATCATCAATACCAGCTTCAACGTGCGAGGAGAACCGATCGTCTGCACCCCTGCTGAGGCGTACCACTGTTTCATGGGAACCCACATGGACGTTCTGGTCGTGGGCAACTTCTTGCTGCACAAGAAGGAACAGCCGAAATCGGAGCTCGTCCCCACCGAAAGCTACATCTCCCAGTTCGAGATGGACTGATCAGGTCGCGGAAATGGCCATCATCGAGATCAACAAAAACCCGGACCGAAAAGACTTACGAGTCTTCGGATTCCTGCTCGGGCTGTTCACGATCCTGCTGGGACTTCTGACACTCTTCCAATGGCAAGCGCCTGCGGCTGCCCGGATGATCTGGTGGGTGGGTGGAGGCTTGACCGCTCTATACTTCGCCGTGCCACTACTGCGGCGCCCTCTCTTCCTGGGGTGGATCTATGCTACTTTTCCTATCGGATGGACGATCTCGCATCTTCTCATGGCGATCATTTATTATGGGGTTCTGACCCCGATTGGCCTGGTGCTGCGACTACTTGGGAAGGATCCCATCGAGAAGGACATTGACTCCGGGCGCTCGTCCTACTGGGTAGAGCACCCAACCAAGACCGATGCCGGCCGCTATTTTCGCCAGTTCTGAGTCGGCCTCATTTCGGAAGGAAGCACCATGAGTGAGCCCGAAAGCCACGACACCGAGCGAGAAAGTTTCAGCCAACAGGCTGAGGAGAGCTCACCCGGAATCATAAGAGAGTTCCTCGACTTTCTGATGGAAAACAAGAAGTGGTGGCTTGCCCCCATCATCATCGTGTTACTGTTGATGGGAGTCCTGATCCTGCTGGGAGGCAGCGCCGTAGCGCCGTTTATCTACACCTTGTTCTAGGGCTCCTTGGTCGAGAAAAAGTTCACAAACTGATCAAATTTCCCGCCTCGGCGTGATGTAGTTGCCACGAGGCCGCTTCAGCGGTCTGGCGCAAGGCGCAATAGCCCCGGCGTTTACGCCGGGGTTGGTCGGCAATACACCCTTCTTGAGGCCCCTTCAGGGGCCTTCTTGAACAGAGGCTTTAGCCAAGCTCCAGGGCAACGATGGCTAAAGCCGCCATTCGAGAAGGACCGTGAACGGCCCTCAGAAGGGGTAGGAGACCGGGTTACCCCGGCGTAAACACCGGGGCTATTGCGCTTCGCGCGAGGCCGCTGAAGCGGCTTTCCTGGACGGTGCTTTTGCCCTATAGGTCAGTGTTCCTCGGCGGTATGAGGTCGCTCGCTAGAGACTAGGCCGCGAGGGCTGCGAGTCCTTGGCTTGACCCAGGCCGGAATTTTCTCTAACTTTGTTAGCTGCGAGCGTGAGCCCAAAACCCGTGTCTACTGAATCTTTATCCGACAACATGATCCGTCACGACTGGACGGACGAAGAGATCCGTGCGATCTACGATCTGCCCTTGCCGGATCAGCTCTTTCGGGCCCAACAGGTTCACCGGCGCTACCACGACCCTCAGAAGGTACAGCTTTGCACACTACTCAGCATCAAGACGGGAGGGTGTCCGGAAGACTGTGCCTATTGTCCTCAGAGTGCTCACTACGATACTTCTGTCGATTCACAACGGCTGCTCGACGTCGAACACGTCGTGGGAATGGCTCAAAGTGCGAGAGAGAGTGGATCGACCCGCTTCTGTATGGGCGCCGCTTGGCGGGAGGTTCGAAACGGTTCCGAGTTCGAGCAGATACTCGAAATGGTCCGCCGGGTAGGTGATCTGGGGCTGGAAGTGTGCTGCACGCTTGGGATGCTGCAACCAGGGCAGGCAGAGCGCCTTGCCGACGCAGGACTCACCGCTTACAACCATAACTTGGATACCGGTCCTGACTACTATTCCAACATCATCTCCACCCGCAACTTCGACGATCGACTCAAGACGATCGAGAGCGTTCGCCAGGCGGGCATCAGCGTCTGCTGTGGTGGGATCCTAGGTATGGGAGAGAGTGTGACCGACCGGATGGCATTGGTACGCGTCCTGGCAAGGTTCGAACCCCACCCAGAAAGCGTTCCCGTCAATACCCTGGTCCGGGTCAAGGGAACACCTCTGGAAGACAAGCCACCAGTCGATTCGCTGGATCTCGTCAGAATGATCGCCACCACCCGTATCGTCCTGCCGCGGAGCCGCGTCCGCCTCAGCGCTGGTCGCACCGAGATGTCCATCGAAACCCAGGCCCTCTGCTTCGTTGCCGGAGCAAATTCCATCTTCTGCGGCGAGAAGCTCCTGACCACGCCCAATCCGGATCAGGATCAGGACCAGGTCCTGTTGGGAAAACTCGGTCTCTCTCCGGTTGCAATGTCATGAGCTCCCTTCTCGAGGAAGTGGAGCGCCGTCTGGAAGAGCTCCGCCTTCAAGAACAGGACCGCCAGCTCTCGGTCGCATCCGGCCTGGATTTCTCGTCCAACGACTATCTGGGGCTCTCCCAAGACCCCTCTTTCAGAGCAGCCATCCTGGACAGGGTGAGTCGCTCGACACCTTTGACCTCACCTTCCTCGCGTCTCCTGGCTGGCAATACTCCGTCTCATCTGAAGCTCGAAGAAAGGCTGGGTCGGCTCAAGGGAAGCGAAGCCGCGTTGGTCTTCCCCAGTGGATACCAGGCGAACGTCGGATTGCTGAGCACCCTGATAGGACCGGGAGATCGAGTCCTGTCGGATAGGCAGAACCACGCGAGTATCATTGACGGGCTGCGGTTGAGCCGATGCCAGAAAGTGATCTTTCCCCATCTGGACCTCGGGGCGATCTCCGAAGCGCTCTCGGTCCCGTACCCGCAAGGACGGACCTTCCTGGTCACCGAATCGCTTTTCAGCATGGACGGTGATATCGCTCCACTTGATGTGTACGCTCGGATGGCCGAGCGATGGGGAGCTCACCTGATCGTCGATGACGCCCATGCTCTGGGTGTCTTTGGCGAGGAGCGAGGCTCGGGCCTGACCGAACACTTTGGCATCGAGGGGCGCGCCAGTGCCGTGGTCTCGACATTTGGGAAGGCCCTGGGACTTTACGGCGCTTTCGTGGCCGCTCCCAGGCCGATCATCGAGTACCTCGTCAATACCTGCCGTCCCTTCATCTTCAGCACCGCGGTCTCTCCGCTGATGCTGGCGGCGATCCAAACAGCCCTCGACATCCTGGAGCAAGAGCCCCAGAGGCGAGAACGTGTTTGTTCGCTTGCCCACCGCTTCCGCAAGCAACTACAGGAGCACGGACTCGACACGCTCGACAGCGCGGGACCGATTGTCCCAGTCATCGTGGGGCAGAATCGGGAAGCGGTTGCGGTTGCCCAAAGACTTCAAGACCAGGGCTTCGATGTCCGCGCGATCCGCCCTCCAACCGTGGCGCCCGGCACCTCCCGACTTCGAATCTCGGTGCATGCCAACCACACGGACGAAGACGTCGACCGACTGGCGGCAGCCGTAGTCAGGGCAGTGCACCCCATACTTGCGACGAGCGAATAGCGGACTTTCCGCTCGGATTCTTCGGAGGGATGAGTGTCTCTGATCGTGATCGGAACCGGCACAGAGATAGGGAAGACCATCACTTGTGCGGTCCTGCTTGCGCGCTACAGCGGTCACAGCAATCCAGCCTACTGGAAGCCCATCGCAACCGGATCCGCCGAGGGCAGGGATACGGACGTGATCCGGAAACTCTGCGGGGACTCGGTGGAAGTGCTGAAGGAACGATATCTCTTTGCGCCTCCGGTCTCGCCTCACCTGGCCGCCCGACAGGCCGAGGAGGTAATCCGTCCCGAGGAGATACTCGACACTCTGGAGACCTACTGGCGAGCGTATCGAGACCGAGCTCTGGTAGTTGAGGGAATCGGGGGACTACTGGTTCCTCTTACCGACGAGGGCTACCTCCTCGCCGACCTGCTCCAGGAAATGCGTCTACCCTGCTTGTTGGTGGCATCCAGCGCCCTGGGAACGATCAACCACACCCTGTTGACCCTGGAAGCGATGCGCACGCGTCAGCTGACTTTGGCGGGCGTCGTTTTGAACGGGGTTCACAACCAGGAGAATCGCAGCGCCATCGAGAAATTCGGCGAGGCAGAGGTCGTGTCCGAGATCCAGTTGATGGGAGAACCCACACCAGAGCGAATAACCGAGGCCTCGAAGCGGTTTGACCCAGAGGGGGTTCTGCAACGATTCCTGGCTGGCCGCTGAAACTTGACAGGTGGTGCGTTCACTTCGGCGTTCGCATGTTCGGTGTTCTGCGGTTTGTCATTTAGCCTTTTTTTCTTGCTGTGGAGAAGGCAACCGATGAATGCTGAACCGCAGAATATCGAACAAGCGAATTTCGAAGGAAGGAGTCGTGACCTTCTGAAGTCGGCGAGGTAGGGCCTTTTGGGATAACCTCTAGACGTTTGGAAACCGTGAAGAAAAAGCCGCTGGACAGCTCCCCCTCAGATCTGGTTGCGGAAGATCTCCGCTGTGTCTGGCACCCCTACACTCAAATGCTCACCGCCCCTCCGCCCATTCCGGTGGAGCGAGCCGAAGGGGTGTACCTCTACACCGCGGACGGAAAGCGAATTCTCGACGGTATTTCCTCGTGGTGGGTAAACATCCATGGGCACAACCACCCTCGGCTCAATCAGGCACTCGAGAAGCAGGCCTCGCAGTTCTCCCATGTCATGTTCGGGGGATTCACTCATCGGCCGGCGGTCCGCCTGGCAGCGGAGCTGATCGACCGGACTCCCTCGAATCTCTCGCGCGTCTTTTTCTCCGACAATGGCTCTACAGCGATCGAGATTGCCCTGAAGATGTCCTTCCACTACTGGAAGAACCGCGGCGAACCCGGGCGGGACCTCTTCCTGGCGCTGGCGCACGCATACCATGGCGATACCTTCGGTGCGATGTCGGTGGGAGGCGTGAAGGCCTTTCACTCCAACTATGACCGACTGCTTTTCGAGGTCCGACGCGCTCACACACCCTACTGCTTCTCCTGTCCCGTGGGACAAGTCCGCAGCCGCTGTAGGATCGAATGCGCCCAGCAGTTGGAGCAAGTTCTCGAAGAAGAGGGCGACCGGATAGCAGCCGTGATCGTTGAGCCCATGGTGCAGGGAGCGGGGGGCATGATCATCTGGCCGACCGAGTTCCTGCTGCGAGTGAGGGAGGCCACTCGGCGCCATTCTATTCCCCTTATCGCCGACGAGATCTTTACCGGATTCGGCAGAACGGGCAGGATGTTCGCCTGCGAGCACGGTCCGATTGAGCCCGACATCCTCTGCCTCTCCAAGGCCCTGACGGCTGGATATCTACCTCTCGCTGCGACCATCACCTCGGACGAGATCTACCGCACCTTTCTGAGCGCAGAACGCGATCGTACTTTCTTTCACGGCCACTCCTACACGGGTAACGCCCTGGGCTGTGCGGTAGCCCTGGAAAGTCTGGCACTATTCGACGACGAAAACCGACTGCAGCGAGTCGGAGAGCTGGAACGTCTCTTTCGGGAGAGATTGCAGCGACTCAGCAGCCTCCCCGGAGTAGGAGACACCCGGGGAATCGGCGCGCTGGCCGTGGTGGAACTGGTGCCGGAGAAGCAGGCCGGGTACCTTGACGAAAGGGGGCCGAGACTGGCGGAGAGATTCCTCGCTAGAGGGCTGCTGCTGCGCCCTCTGGGTAACGTGCTCTATTTCCTGCCCCCTTACGTCATAACTGATGAACAGGCGCACTGGGCTTTTGATGTTGTCGAAGAGGTGATCACGGAAGCGGGCTCCGGGTCCTGAGTCCCCAGCTTTGCCCCTGTCTTTGGAGACCTTTCTTCTCCTCCAGGCTTGATCTTCCAAGCGGCCAAGCGGGTCAAGCGGGACAAGCGGGTCGTCTGGTTGATTCCGTTCAGCGTCTGTGCTAGCGTCAGCAGGCTGGGTAGCTGACACACCGGTTGAAAGCAGAGATCACGCCCACAAAGCCGCGAACGGCACACTGCAACGGACGCTTGTCCAAGGAGAGAGATGGCTCGAAGACGACCTCAACGGAGGCGGTTCTGGCGGAGGAGGAAGAAGAAAAAGAATCCTCAGGCTTTAGCCGCTGAAGCTGTAGAGAAGAAGTCCGATGCGATAGAGGTGACTGGGGTAGTCGCCGAGCCCCTTCCAAACGCGATGTTTCGGGTGGAACTCGAAAACGGACACGTGGTCCTGGCCCACATTTCAGGCAAAATGCGGCGGCACTTCATCAGGATTCTGAGAGGAGACAAGGTCACGGTAGAACTCTCTCCCTATGATCTGACACGGGGACGTCTCACCTATCGCTTCAAGTAATCCTGCGCTGTAGAGGACTGACGTCAGGAGTTCTTTATGGGAACCCAGCCCTGGTACCGCTCTCTGACTGCGCTGTTACTGTCGTCACTGCTGCTCCCACCCCTTGGCTTGATTCTGCTCTGGATACGACCGGGCCTGGGATTCTTCAGGAAGGTGTTCGGCACTGTTTTCCTGGCAGCGCTATTAATCGCCCATCTGCATCTTTTCTTTGGTTTGCAGCTCGAATTGGACGGCACTGGAATGCGTCCAATTCTTTCTTTTCATTCTCCCAGCACGCACTACTCCAACCTGGAAAAACACCGATCGGGGCAGGGCGAACGTACTCAACAGACCGCTTCTCCCTCGGCGGCGCACGAGACCGCTGGAACCCTCAAGGCAGAGGCTTCAGAGCTGCCGGAAAACGCCACCTCTAAGGCCAGCAGCCCGGCTTCTGGAGTAGATCATCCGGCTTCGGACTGGCCAGACTTTCGTGGTCCCAATCGGGACAGTCGATACGATGCCGGAAGTATCCGGAACCGGTGGCCGGACGAGGGTTTGCCGCTCCTCTGGCGCCAACCCTGCGGAGGTGGGTATGCCTCGTTTGTCGTCGCGGACGGTCTCGTTTTCACCATCGAGCAGCGACGGCATCAGGAGGTTGCCGTAGCCTACGATCTGGAAACGGGTCGTGAGGAGTGGGCCCAATCCTGGGATGCGGATTTCCGCGAAAGCATGGGCGGAGATGGCCCGCGTGCCACCCCTACCTGGGATGAGGGTCGGCTCTACGTTCTAGGCGCTACTGGGGAGCTGTACTGTTTCGATGCAGCAAGCGGCCGGACCCTCTGGAAACTGAACATTCTCGACGACAATGGCGCAGAGAACTTGTACTGGGGAATGTCCGCTACGCCACTCGTGCTGGGCGAGAAGCTGATTGCACTTCCTGGAGGCGGCTCCGGAAAATCGGTTGTGGCATATCACAAACTGACCGGCAAGCCCATCTGGAAATCTTTGAGTGATAAACAGGCCTACACCGCTCCCATACAGGCCGAGTTGGCCGGTTTGAAACAGATAATCATCATCAGTGCGGTTCGCGTCGCGGGACTCGGGATCGACGATGGGGCCCTCTTATGGGAGTACCCTTGGAAGACTGAGTACGATGTCAACGCAGCTGAGCCTCTTCTGGTTGATGACAACCGGATCTTCGTTTCCTCGGGATACGGACACGGGTCTGTGCTCCTGAGAATCTCTCAGACCAACGGAGCATTCAAGGCAAGCCCCGTCTGGGAAAACAAACGCATGAAGAACAAGTTCAACGGCTCGGTGTTGGAAAAGGGATATCTCTACGGCTTAGATGAAGGGATTCTGACGTGCCTGGATCTAGAAACCGGAGAGCGCGAGTGGAAAGGGGGCCGCTATGGATACGGCCAGATCCTTCTGGCCGGCGGAAATCTTATCGTCCTCACCGAGAAGGGCGACCTGGTGTTGGTCGAGACCACCCCCGAAGCTCACCGTGAACTCGCCCGGTTCTCAGCGATCTCGGGGAAGACCTGGAACTACCCGGCAATAACCGATGGCCGGCTCCTGGTCCGCAACACAACCGAGATGGCCTGCTTTGATCTCCGGTAGAAGAAAAGCACAGGTCACACCCGCGTCATAGCTTCCAGGGTGCCCGATACTCTCGTCGCAGCAAGCTGTTTGCCTCTGCGTCGTCGATGATCTTTTCCTCATCCGCATTCCAGCGGATCTTCCTACCGGTGTGGAACGAAATATTTCCCAGATGAGGTACGGATGTCGAACGATGTCCGATTTCCACGTCGGATGCGGGTTTCTCCCGACTCTTCACGCAATCTAGAAAGTTGCGGACGTGGGAGTAGTGCTGATCCGCCCCTTGACCCTCACGGAATTGGGTTCGCCCGATTCCTGGTTCCCGGTCCTTTTCCCAGGGCTCGATCGTGCGCTGGGATCGCTCAATCACCTTTTGATGACGGGGCATGGGCTCCTCGTCCGTGATGACGGTTTCGGGTTCAACCCGATAGCCGCTGCGGTTCAGGGAAAGTGTGCCGTCGGTTCCGAAGAACTCGATTCCATAGTCCCAACCCGGTCGGCTTGCCGAATTCAGGACTCGATGGGAAAAGCTCACCAGGAAGCCCGGGTACTCGTACATCACCTCGAGGGTATCTGGCGTCTCCCGATTGTCCTGAATGTGATACTTGGAACCGACGGCAAAGGCCGACAGCGGAGCGCGGACGTTCATCGCCCACTGCACGACGTCCAGATGGTGGGTACCCCAGTCGGTAAGCATGCCTCCGGAGTAGTCCCAGAACCAGCGAAAATGGTGGATGAAGCGATTGGAGTTGAAAGGGACTTTAGGGGCTGGGCCCAGATATCGATCCCAGTCCAACCCTTCTGGAGGTGCCGTATCGGACGGATTCCCGATGCCAAGGGGTGACTCATTCTCGTAGTTCCAGCAGGTAACTCGGCTGATCTTTCCAATCGCACCCTCCTGAATCAGGCGGACGGCTTCCTGAAAATGCTTACCCGATCGCTGCTGGGTCCCCATCTGGACCACACGCTGGTTGCGCCGTGCCGCCTCAACCATCTTGCGGCCTTCGTAGATCGTGAGCGAGAGGGGCTTCTCCACATAGACATCCTTGCCGGCGTCGCAAGCCCCGACGGTCGGCAGGGCGTGCCAATGGTCGGGTGTCGCGACCACTACGACATCAACATGCTTCAACTCCAGAACCCTTCGGAAGTCGTCGTAGGCCTCGGCCTTGCCGCTCTCCTGCTCTTCAGTCTTCGCCACCGCCTCTTCACGGTTGTGCTTCCAGACGTCACATAACGCCGCTACAGTGACGTCATCCATCCGCATGAAGTCACGCATATTGCTGCGTCCCATTCCGCCCACGCCAACGAAGGCGCAGATGACTCGATCGTTGGCTCCGAGCACACTCCCCTTCCCGATGCTCAAGGCTGGAGCTGCAATCCCGGACGCAGTTGATACCATGAAGTTGCGACGATTGAATTTCATAATGGATCTCTCCTGTTGCGATGGTTGGAGAACACTTTAACAGTCAGCCGGAACCGTGAAAAGACAGAGCTCGTGGGAGCCGCCGGCGAGTTTGGTCCCTCGGCGATCCTCTGTTGTATAATCACTAGGTTTTCCAACGCCCGAATTACCGGGTGACGATGAAGGGACCAGCCGGAGTAAAGCTTATGGATTTATTAGAATTTGAAGGGCTTACTGACCAGGCCCGAGTTTGGATCTTTGGCCTCGAGCGTTCGTTAAGCGATGGGGAAACGCAGAGGCTCGAAAAAGGGCTGACCCAATTCGCAGCCACCTGGAACTCCCACAAGGTTCCGGTCAAGGCAGCCTTCAAAATTGCACTGGACCGTTTCGTCATTGTCGCAGCAGAGTCCGCCGATGGAGTCTCGGGATGCTCCATCGATTCGATGGTCCGAAATCTGAAGTCGGTCCAGGAATCGATAGGTTTGGGAACACCCAGAGGCAACCTGATCTTCTTTTCCGATGAAGAAGGCCAGGTCCAGTCGGTCGATCACCTCAGCTTCTACGACACCGTCGATTCGGGCCAGATCAAGCCCCAGACCAAGGTGTTCGATACGTTGGTACAGAATCTGGGGCAGCTGCGGGCCGGCCGCTTTGAACCCTGCTTCGAGGAATCGTGGCACTCGAAGACTTTTCCTCTAGCGGTTTCCTGAGGGTCCGGTGCTGTCTCGACGACCGTGGACCAGGAGATGACGGTCGCTGACGACGTTCACCAGGAGACTCCCAAGACCCGCCCGCCTGAGCTGTTCCCGCACCTCATCCGGACGATAAGCAGCACACAGGGACAGAAAGAAGTCCCGCTTCAGGTGCTCGGGTTCATTGGGACAGTACAGCTCCACCATTTCCCTGGCGGCAGCGGTGGTGGAGGGCCTCATCAAATCCATCACGAATATCGGTGCGCCGGGACGGGTGACTTCGGCTGCAGTCTCCCACAAGACCTTCGGGGCCTTGAGATGATGAAGGACACTGTTACTGACGACCGCGTCGTAGCTGTCCCGGGGCAAGATCGCTCCCGGCAGGTAGCCCTGAATCAACTGGATACGATGCTCCAGACCCTCACGACGGACGGCTTCCAACCCATGGCTGAGCATCGCTTCAGAGCCATCGACGCCGTGCACCTGACAGCCCGGATAGGCACGAGCCACACGAAGACTGATGTCGCCCGGACCGCAGCCCAGATCAAGCACCCAGACACCCAGTTCTCTCGCGCTAAACGTCTCCTTCAGCAGCTCCGTGAAGCTGCTGTGCGCCTCCTCGAAATCTGCTTGTGCATAGGCTCGCGCCTGCTCTTCCCCCAACATCAGTTCGGTTTCCGGTTGGCGTTCCATCAGTCTCTCACCGTAACAGAATGAGATACTTATTTTCTGATCTTTCCCTCTGGAGGGCAACTCCGGTCGAAGCATGAAGATCCACCTGGTTGACGGAACCTATGAACTATTTCGGGCCTACTTTGGCGCTCCACCAAGACGCAATCAAAGTGGGACGGAGGTGGGAGCAATCAGTGGACTCTTGAGATCGCTGTTACTGCTGCTGCGCGACGTTGAAGTAACACACGTCGCTTGTGCCTTCGATCATGTGATCGAGTCATTTCGCAACGACCTTTTCGATGGCTATAAAAACAGTGAAAACGTCGAGCCAGAGATCCTGGAACAGTTCCCTCTGGCAGAAGAGGCCGCCCGGGCTCTGGGGATAACAGTCTGGCCCATGGTCGAGTTTGAGGCCGACGATGCGATGGCCACGGGCGCGGCACTGTGGGGGGGTAATCCGGGCGTTGATCAGGTCGTGCTCTGCTCTCCCGACAAGGACCTGGCGCAGTGCGTCACCGGAAATCGTGTCGTCTGCCTGGATCGAAGACGGGAGCGGATCCTGGACGAAGCGGGCGTTCAGGTGAAGTTCGGGATCCAACCGACCTCTATTCCTGACTGGCTGGCGCTGGTTGGAGACAGTGCCGACGGAATCCCGGGCGTCCCCCGCTGGGGAGCTCAGTCAACCTCGAAGGTATTGGCGGACTATCCTCACCTGGAAGACATCCCGCGCTCAGAGCTGGATTGGGACCTCCAGGTACGAGGTGCGAAGAGCCTGAGCAGCAACCTTCTCGAGTCCTGGGAGAAAGCCCTCTTCTATCGAAGCCTGACAACCCTGAGGACCGACGTTCCTCTGTCCGAGAATCTGGAAGAACTGGAATGGAAGGGCGCCAACCGTCCCGAGCTCGAATCCCTCTGCCAGAAGATCGACGACCGGGAGTTCCTGGAACGCGTCCCCAGGTGGGCCTGAAGTTGAATAGTGATCAGTGATGAAGTGATAGGTGAACAGTAGCGGAAACAGCTGCAGCCAACAGAGCCGCGAACGACTTGACGTGTCTGCAGGATGAGCCCAGGTTCCGAGGAGAGAGCCGGACAACAGCAAGATCTCTGCTAACCCGAAAAGTTCCTACCTCGAATGGGGCCAGCGCTACTGGGGGCCTCACTACAAACGTGGCTTCGGTCTCCAGGCCGAAGTTTCCTTCCTGTACGATTAGGCTCTGACGGGACTACTGTCTATCCAATGTCAGAAAGGTGTAGTGATAGAGATTCTTCTGATCGGGGCTGTGATGTTCCTCCTCGATAACACGCCAGTCTGAGATGTCGTACTCCGGGAAGAAGGTGTCACCGTGAACCTGCAGGCGCAAGATAGTCAGATAGATCCGGTCGGCCAGCGACAGCGCTTCTTGATAGATTCCGGCTCCTCCACCGATAAACGCCTCATCATCCCCTTGACACAAATTCAAAGCACCTTCGAGTGAGTGCGCCACCAGGACGCCTGGGGAAGAGAAGTCGCTCTGGCGGGTGATCACTACCATCTTGCGCCCAGGCAGTGGACGCCCAATCGACTCGAAGGTCTTGCGACCCAGAAGCAGGTGGTGGCCCAGAGTCAAGCTCTTGAAGCGTTTGTGGTCAGCGGGCAGTCTCCAGGGGAGTTGATTATCGCGTCCGATGACCCGGTTCTCCGACATCGCCACAATAATCGAGCACTTCATACCGCAATCGGAGCCTTGATATGGGGGAGGGGATCGTATCCCTGGAGGGTGAAATCCTCGTAGCTGAAATCGAAAATGGATTTGACGTCGGGATTGAGGTTCATCAGCGGAAGCGCCCTGGGAGCGCGCGTGATCTGGTCTCGGGCTTGATCCTGGTGATTGAGATAAAGATGAACATCGCCGAAGGTATGGATGAACTCTGCGGGTCGGAGGCCACAAACCTGCGCCACCATCAAAGTCAGTAGAGCATAGCTTGCTATGTTGAAGGGCACGCCCAGAAAGACGTCCGCGCTGCGTTGGTAAAGCTGGCAGGATAGAGAACCCTCCACCACGTAGAACTGAAACAGCGTGTGGCAGGGCGGAAGCTTCATCTTTTCGACGTCGGCCACATTCCAGGCACAGACAATGTGACGACGGGAATCGGGATCGTTCCCGATCTGGTCCACGACCTGGGAGATCTGATCGATATGCCTCCCATCCGAGGTCGGCCAGGAGCGCCATTGATAGCCGTAGATCGGACCCAGTTCACCCTCTGAATTCGCCCAGGCGTCCCAGATCTTGACCCCATTGTCGTTCAGATAGCGGACGTTGGTGTCTCCGGCGAGAAACCAAAGCAGTTCATGGATCACTGAGCGCAGATGCAGCGCCTTCGTAGTCAACAGGGGGAACCCCTGGGAGAGGTCGAAACGCATCTGGTATCCGAAAACGCTTCGGGTCCCGGTTCCAGTGCGATCGCCCTTCACGCAACCCTGTTCCAGAATGTGCTCTAGCAGGTCAAGATACTGCTGCAATACTCACCCTCATTCTGTCGCTTCCAGACCAGCGCCAGACCCTTCGAGAATACCACTTGACTACGACTTGTCGATGGCCAAAACAATCTGTGTCGTGCTACCTGTACAGCGTCCTTGCTAGAATGGAAAACCATGGAACGAAGACGATTCGGCAAAACCAACTTACAAGTCTCGCCACTCGGTTTCGGCGCTGCGCCGATCGGCTATCTCGAGGAAGACATAAGCAGCGTTACTGATCTTCTGAACGGCCTACTCGACTCGGGGCTGAATCTGATCGATAGCGCCGCCTGCTATCCAGGCTCGGAACCGCTGGTAGGCAGGGCCATAGGGCATCGACGAGATGATTATGTCCTGGTCACGAAGTGCGGCCACAAAGTCGATGGCACCTCAGCCCCGGAATGGTCGGCAGATCTCATCACCCAGACGGTGGAGCGGGCACTGAAACGGCTCCGGACCAACCACATCGACGTAATGCTCCTACACTCCTGTAGTCTGGAAACGTTGGAGCAGGGCGACGTCATCGACGCTTTGGTAAAGGCTCGGGACGCCGGCAAGATTCGCTTTCTGGGATATTCCGGCGACAACGAGGCAGCCGCCTACGCCACAAGCCTGAGCGAGGTTTCGGTGATCCAGACATCCGTCAATATCTGCGATCAGGTTAATATCGAAAAAGTCCTACCCAAGGCGCGAGAGAACGATATCGGTGTCCTGGCAAAGCGGCCGATCGCAAACGCCGCCTGGAAGGAGCTGTCCGATCAAAAAGGCATCTACCAGAACTACGCCCGAACCTACCGCGAGAGACTCCTCGCCAGCGGTCTCACTCCCGCTCGACTTGGCTTCGAGGGCGACCCACTGCAGCTGTGGCCTCGAATCGCGCTTCGCTTCACCGTGTCGCAACCGGGTGTTCACACCGCCATCGCCGGTACCACAAGTCCAGAAAACGCAAAGGCGAACCTGGCTGCGGTGGAAGAAGGCCCGCTTCCGGACGAGGTCACCGGACAAATCCGCCAGGCCTTCCGGGAGGCCCAGTCCAGGAGCGGGCAAGAGTGGGCAGGGCTGACCTGAAGATCTTGACGTAGCTTTGGTCTCCAGGCCGAAGTCCCATTCTACTAGCTCAACGGACAGCGGCCGGAAGGCCACGGCTACGACCGGGGAAACCTGAAACACAAGCGAGGTGAAGAAAAATGCAGAGACTAAAGGATCAAGTGGCGGTTGTGACAGGAGGTGCACAAGGTCTGGGCGGAGCAATCTCCAGGCGCCTGGCTGAGGAGGGCGCCAGGGTCCTGATAGCCGACATCGATCTGGAGACGGCCGAAGCCAACGTCGCTGGAATCCGTGAGGCTGGGGGTGTCGCCCTGGCGCTGCGCACCGATGTATCCCAGGGCACGGACATCCGCCAGGCAGTCGAGGGAGCAGTCGAGCATTGGGACCGATTGGACATCCTGGTCAACAATGCCTTCGACGTGAGTTCCTCCGGAAGTGGAGGCGCACTGGATGTACCCGAAACAGTCTGGCAACAAGGCATGGATATTCTGGTCAAGGCCCTCTACCTGGGAGCGAAATACGCCATCCCGGAGATGAAAAAGGTCGGTGGAGGTAGTATCGTCAACATCTCTTCGGTCCATGGGTTACTCGCCGCTCCGGGGCTGATGGTCTACGAGACCGCCAAGGCAGCGGCCCTCGGCATTACTCGGCAGATGGCCACCGAGTTCGGACCAGTGGGTATTCGCGTAAACGCAATCCTTCCTGGCCACATGGTCACCGAACGACTGCGGCCCAGGTGGGAGGAGAATCCGTCGGGCCTCCGTTTCTTCGAGGATCAGTACCCTTTGAGGCGGTTAGGTACCATGGTCGACATAGCTAACGGCGCCGTCTTTCTCTGCTCTGAAGAAGCCTCTTTCATCACCGGACACTCTCTGGTCATCGATGGAGGCCTGTCAATCCAGCTTCAAGAGGATTTCGGGGTACGCCAGGCAAACTATGTCAGGCAAAACCCAGACCTGAGAATTCCCGATTGAGCAAGCTCTATGCATGCGACACCTTCAGGACGTCGCGCGAGAAGCCCTAAGGGTTCGGTCAAGAATAACTTCGCAGAGTTGGGGCTCAGATTTACGCCAGATTTGGTCGCGAACGATTGAGCGAAACCGCAGGCGTAGCCGGGCCTACGTTAGGATTTCGCGATTGAGGAGCGGCCGAAGATGGTGTGAAGATGAGATGCCAGAATGTGAAGTTATTCTTGACCGAGCCCTAAGACGGCGGAAATCCAGCGTGGAGGCCCAGACTTGTGGACGATGGTTATGCGCTGATAGCCTGGGGACTCATATTCTTTGGGCTTATTGAGTTGGTTGCACGGACAAGACTACAGCGGATTAGAAATACTTTCGCGAGCACGGAGGGCCGAAAGCGGCTGCAAACGAGATGGGATACTTAGAACATTGAGTGAGCCGTCTATTTCAATCATTGTGCCCCTATACAATGAAGAAGGCAACATAGATGAACTGTTTGCCGAATTGGAGAGTACCCGCAAACAGCTCGGACTCCCCGTCGAGATTCTCCTGGTCAATGACGGAAGCCAAGACAGCACAGGCGCACTCTTAGCAGATCTGGCAAGAGGGAACTCGCATGTCAGGATCATCAACTTCCGTCGCAACTACGGCCAGACGGCGGCCTTGATGGCCGGATTCGAATGTGCTCGGGGTAATATTTGGATTCCAATGGACGGAGACTTGCAGAATGATCCCCGAGACATCATTAGATTGTTGGAAAAAATAGATGAAGGATACGATGTTGTTTCAGGTTGGCGAAAGAGGAGAAACGACCACGGAATTCGTCGGCTTCTGCCAAGTCGGGCTGCCAGCAAACTGATCTCGGTGATTGGGGGAGTCCGCCTTCACGACTACGGTTGCACCCTCAAGGCTTACCGTAGGGAAGCGCTGGAAGGCGTCAAACTCTATGGGGAAATGCACCGATTCATCCCAATATACGCCAGTCTCCAAGGCGCTAGAGTGACTGAGATCGTGGTGAATCATCGCCCACGTCGGCACGGAGAATCGAAGTACGGACTGGAGCGGGTCACGAAGGTTCTTCTCGACCTACTGGTCGTCAAGTTCCTGGCGAACTATGAGAAAAACCCTATCTATCTTTTCGGCGGGTTCGGTCTTGTGAGCATGCTCGTTGCCGTCGTGGCAGGAGCGTATGCCGTCTACCTGAAGCTTGTCGAAGGGACTTCCTTTCTTCTGACCCCCTTACCCTTCCTGACCGTCATGGCCCTTATCACCGGCTGCATGAGCATTCTCATGGGGTTTTTGGCGGAGGTTGCGGTGCGAACCCATTATGAATCGCAAGGCAAGACCGTGTACTCAATCAAGAGCCGAATCAACTTCGACAAGGATTAGCTAGGTTTAGGCCCCCCTCGCGAACTCGGTCAAAGGGTTTCCCTTCTTGTGAAGCGTGTAGAACACCGCGCCAGGAAGGCCCACTACCAGGTGCGTTAGGAAACTCAGCAAGGAAAGGGTGACCGACATCTCAGCGGGTAGACCCACCTGGGAAAAGAGGAGGTAGTAAGCGCTCTCGCGCAGCCCGATCCCATTGATCGTAAGTGGGACCATGATGGTCAGGTTGATGAGAGGAATGAAGACCAAGAAGGTCACGAAGGGAGTGACCACCCCGATCGCCTGAGCAAGGAGCCACATGGTGACGATGGAGGAGAACTGGATGAGGAGAGATAGTGAGAGTACACCCGCCATCGCCTTGCCGTTTCGCCCCAGAGTCTTGAGCCCGTCGTAGATCAATCGCATCTTCTCCTCGACCGAGTCGAAACGCCACCGCTGTAGCCGGATAGCGATCTGCTCGTGAATCCAGGGGTGAAAGATAGAGACGTTCGCCAGGGTGTACCCAACAAGTAGTAGGGAAAAGAAGCCGACCATTGGGATGCCCGAAATCTCGATGCCCCATAGAGAAGAGGAAAGCGTTCCGATCAGTAGAAGGGCACAAAGGCCCCCGCTGCGCTCCAGGAGAAGTGTGGTGAGAACGGTAGGCATCTCGTGGCTTCCGCTCCTCGACAAATAGTAGGCTCGGACAAAGTCACCCCCTATGCCGGTGGGAAGAAAAAGATTGAAGAAACTGCCGATGAAGCCAAGCCTTGCAAGGGGGACAAAAGCAGCCCGGATCCCGAAATTCTGCAGAATCAGGCGCCATCGCTGTACCCCTGGTATGACCGCCAGGAACCGGAGGGAGAACGCCAGGAACACCCAAGTCAGATTCATCGAGGAAACGAGCGTTGAGAACTGCTTCCAATCCATCTGAGCCAGTACAGTGACCAGCATTACAACAGTAAGAAGGAGTCTGACAACTAGCTTTGATTTATGCGACATGAGAGCTCAGAAAATTGTGACAGAACCTCTGAAAAAGGGGTCGAACCCCAGCCTAAAGAGACTGGGTTTTCTATCGTTCCCTTCACTGAGTCTCGACCTCACGAAGACGAAAACCGGACTCTTTCTCCGAGGCTCCCGACTCCGGCAGCTGCCAGGCCTCATCATCAGATAGACATCGTTTCGAAACGAGCCTGGCACTGTCTACTCGTACCATCGGGGCACACTGAGATATCGAACCTAACCGAGTACTAGTAGGACGGAAACCAACCAGACCAGAATCGCAACTAGAATGTGGGGATCTCTGGGCAGGTCTGCCGCTGTATCTTCGCCGACATCTTGGCTATGTAGGAGAAAGAGGTAACGGAATAGACCATAAGTGACTATGGGTACGGTATAGATCAGCGCCTCTGTCTGATGAGATTGAACGGTCTTGGCGTCAACCGTATACATCGCATAGGTAACCAGGGTAGCGGCCGCGGTAACGGTGATAAAAGCATCGAGCGTCTCGGCTCTGTAGTGCTGCAAGGACTGCCGGGTGAGATCGGCGGCATTGCCTGCCCTCAAGAGCTCCGCTCGTCTCTTGGCGAAGCCCAGGAACAGCGCCAGCATGATGGCACACAGCAGCAGCCACTTTGAGGGAGGAATACCTACCCCTACGGTGCCGACCAGGACTCGCAGCATGAAGCCGGATGCGACGGCGAAAACATCCAGAATGGCCACCTGCCTGAGCCGGTAGGTATAGAGGACATTCTGGGCTGCGTAGATTAGAAGTAGGCCCAGAATTCTAGTTGAGACCCAGGCACCGAGCACCAGTCCAGCAATGCCGACTGCAATCATGAATGCCACGGCCAAACCGGGTTGAACAGTTCCTGCAGCCAGCGGTCTATTTCGCTTCCTCGGGTGGGCACGGTCTCGGTCCCGATCGGCCAGATCGTTGAGGATGTAGAGGCTGCTGGAAACCAGGGAAAAAGCCAGAGCTGCCAGAACTACCGACAGTGTCAGGTCGGGATCATGCCAGGCTTTAGCGAATAAGAAACCTACAAAGACGAATCCGTTCTTGACCCACTGATAGGGACGCAGTAAGCGCAAGAACTCCTTCATTGGCCTTTGCTCGATCGAGAAACAACTGGTGCTAGTTCTTCCATGCCGCCATGCTCAAAGATCCATCCGATTGAATAGCCTTTCCGGAATGAGTCTAATCATCAGCATGATGAAACGCCAAAACCTGGGAAGATAGTAAACTCCAGGTTTATCCCTGATCTCATAAGCCAGACGCGCCACCTTCTCGGGAGAAGCCACCAGGAACAGTCCCTTCTTTCCATACGTCATCGAGGTGTCCACGAAACCGACCTTCAGGGTCTGAATCGTAACGCCATGCCGGTCAAGTCGATGCCTCAATCCCTCGAGATACAGGCTCAGCGCTCCTTTAGAGGCACCGTAGGCGTAATTGCTTCGGCGCCCACGATCCCCCGCCACCGAGGAGATACCCATGACAAAACCGCGGCCCTGGTTTTCGAAATGATTGGCCAGTGGAGCCAGCAGCGACACGGCAGAAGTGTAGTTGATGCCCACGATTCGGACGGCTAGCGCCGCATCCATACTCTCTCCTGGTTGATCTCCGGTATGTCCGATCGCAAAGACCACTCCGTCCAACTGCTCGAGCTGCTTCAGGACGGAATCTACAAAGGCGGGATGAGACTCGAAGTCCAGGGCGTTCAGGTAACCGGTCTGGCAGTCAGTTCCGAAGCGGATCGTGATGTCGGTTGCCAGACGCTGGATCTCCACTCGATCACGTCCCGCCAGGTAGAGCTCGTCACCGCGACTCGCAAACTCCCACGCCAGGGCCCTGGCGATAGGCGAGGTGGCTCCCAGGATTAAAATCCGACTCATGCTGATTCCCTGCTAAGGTTAGCCGGTCAACTCCAGTCTTCGCGATAGGTCAGAGGAGAAACGATTGGACGGATCTACGTCGCGCTTGATTTGCTGCCATCTGGGGAAATCGGGATACATCTGGCGAAACGCTCGGGAAGACAGTCGGGCGTCCTTTGCCAGATAGACCCGTCCCCCGTGACGAATAACCAATTCGTCCAGCTGCTCCAGACAGGTCAATAGACGCTCTCCTCTCATAGGAAAATCCAGACTCAGTGTAAACCCCTTCAGGGGAAAAGAGAGGTAGCCATTCCCGGGTCCAAAGCGCTTGAGGACACCCAGGAAGGAAGTACAGCTGCTGCTCCGCAATTGCTTCAGAACCGCAGTCAAAGCGGCCAGGCTAGTCTCGCCTGGAATGACACACTGGTACTGGAGAAAACCTCGACTCCCGTACATCCGATTCCACTGTCTGACGGTATCGAGGGGATAAAAGAAACGATCGTAATCCAACACAACGCTGCTCTTGGCTCGGCTCGAGCGACCAAAATAGAGGCTGTTGAAGACGCGTAGGGAGAGCGGATTGAGGGTGAAGGCGGGTAAATCGACTGGGAGGTTCCAGCTCGATCGAGGTGGAGCATTCAGGGGAGCTGCGGCCTGTTCCGGTCGAAGCTCGCTTCTGCCAGCGTGGTTGCCCCTGATGAGGACACTTCTCCCCAGGGATCTCCCGCCCGCCAAGCAGTCCATCCAGGCAACCGAGTAATCATAGCCGGCATCCCCTTCCTCCATGAGCCCCACCGCCTCTTCCAGGCTCCCTGCTCGCTCGTAGTCCACTTTGATGTAGGCCGTCTCAACTGGCCGAAGCCGCAACTTGACGGCGACGATAAGTCCCGTCAACCCCATCCCGCCGATCGTGGCCCAGAAGAGCTCGGGTTGCTCAACAGGGCTACATCGCACCACTTCGCCCTGGCCCTCTAGAACCTCAATTGCTTCAATCGAGTGCCCCAACGATCCGTCCTTGTGATGGTTCTTACCGTGAACATCACAGGCCACACAACCGCCGATCGATGCGAACTTGGTTCCAGGTGTCACTGGAAGGAACCAACCTCTGGGGACAAAGACCGCCAGTATCTCCTCCAGGGTGACACCCGCCTCACACTCCAGGCAGCCGGTCGTCGGATCAAACGACAAGAAGCGGTTCAGCCGCTGTGTCAGCACTAGACCCTGGTCGAGATTCAGGGCTGCATCCCATAGCTGCGCCCCTGACCCCGTCCAACAAAGGAAAGCTGTTCTTGAGATTTGATTATGGAGGCAGCCAGAGCAAGTTTTTCCGGGCGATAGACACGCCCCCAGCTGGAGGAGTACTTACCCCAACCGTTTAGCTTCTGCTCGACAAACAATGGAGACCTCGCTTGCGTGTGGCGAGGACGACGTTCACCGGGAAATCCAGGTCTGGCGAGAAATGGGCTATGCCAGTCCAGCTTCTACCGATTTGAGGTAGTCGATACTCTCGCGCGCGATTCGCTCGGGGCCGGCTTCGAAGTCGAAGACCTCCAGCGAAAACCAGCCTTGGTACTCCCGATCCTTCATCAGTTGAAGGACACGGGCAAAATCGATCTCTCCGGTGCTCGGGTGCCGGCCGTCCACCTCGTTGACATGGACATGTCGAATCTTCTCGAAGTACCGTTCCGGCAGTGAGAGAAAGTCGCCACCCTGATCGGCGGCATTGTGAAAATCGAACATGGTCTGGACATTGGGATGACCGACCGTGTCGACGATGCGGACGGCCTCCTCCAGTGTGGTCACCACATTGGTCTCCTGACTTGAGACGGCCTCCATGAGCAGCGCCACCTCGCGCTCCGCCGCGTGAGGAGCCAGTCCAGCCAGGCCCTCGGCCAACCTGCTCAAGGCCTCTTCGACGCTTTGCCCATCGGCTGCGTTGCGCTGATAGGGAGAGCCCAGAATCATGACCGGGCCACCCAGATCTCCGCAAAAGTCTATGAGCCTTCCCAGATAGGACCAACTCTTTTCGCGGAGGACCGCATCCTCCGTCGTCAAATGCAGTCCCTTGGGGGTCACCAGTAGCCAATGGAGTCCGGAACAGACCAGGCCCTCCCCCTCTATGATCCGGCGAAACTCCGCGCGCTCCCCAGGAGAGATGAGGTCAATAGACTCTGCCCACATGAATGGGGCCACTTCGAAACCGGAATATCCCAATGACTGCGCCAACACACAAGCATCTTGGAGACTCCAGTCCTTGAAAATCTCACTGCAAATCGCGTATCGAAACCCCATACCTCGGTCCTCGGACAGCTAATATAGCAAACTTGGCACTCCACTCCCTATCTTCTTGCACTCCAGCGTGCCGAGGACTACGATCCCCTGAAAAGGAGTCGTAAAGGTGACAAGAACTCTCAGACTTTGCGTCAGAATAGTCCTCGTCCTGATCCTTCTCGGCGGCTGCGGTGGCGCACCTGGAGATCAGGCGTCGGAGAAGGATGGCTCGGCTGGAGGACACGACGCGTCCCCAACCTCGAGGGGCACTATCGCACTCTCGGTGATGACGCTGACCAATCCTTTTTTCAAAGTGATCGCCGACAGCATCACCAGCGAGGCGGCGAAGTTCGGTTTCGAGGTCCTGGTCACCAGTGGTGAATTCGACGTCGCCAAGCAACAGAATCAGGTCAAGGACTTCATCGTCAAGAAGGTCAGTGCCATCGTCCTCTGCCCTTGCGATTCGAAGGCCATCGGGCCGGCTATCGAAGAGGCGACCAGGGCTGGGATTCCCGTATTTACCGCGGACATCGCTTGCCTTGCCCCGGGTGTCGAGGTGGTCAGCCACATCGCAACCGACAACTACGGGGGAGGCAAACTTGCTGCCGAGGCGATGATCGAGGCCCTGGGTGAGGAAGGTGGCAAGGTGGTGATTCTCGACTACAAGGAAGTCGAGTCCTGCATACTCCGAGTGAAAGGCTTCAAGGAAGTGGTCGAAGCACACAACCGCTCCCGGAAGAGCGGAACCCTCCGAATTGTTGCCGAGCTTCCCGGAGGTGGTGTGAAGGACAGGGGATACAAGGCGGCGGAGGACGCCTTGCAGACACATCCGGACCTGGCGGGAATCTTTGCCATAAACGATCCCTCCGCATTGGGGGCCCGAGCCGCGCTGGAGAAAGCGGGAAAACACGACCAGGTCAAGATCGTCGGCTTCGACGGCCAACCAGAGGGCAAGAAGGCCATTGATTTGGGGCACATCTACGCGGATCCGGTTCAGTTCCCAGATCGAATCGGTGCGGAAACGGTCCAGGCCATCATCAAACACTTTCGGGGAGAGCAGGTTCCGGCCGAGATCTTGATCCCCACCGCTCTCTATCGACAGGGCGACTCCAGCCGATCCGGCAATTGATCAGGAGTTCCTGATCGATCGGGCCACACGACCAACCCGAGGACACAACCGTGGGAACAACCATCGTTTCAGAGGCAATCGAGTCCTATCTCCAACGAACGGAGCCCTCTCAGGATCCGATCCTGCTCGAGATGGAGGAACGCGCCCGTCGCGATCACTTTCCCATCGTGGGCCCGCTGGTCGGTCGCATCCTCCACCAACTGGCACGGATCGGTGGCGCCACTCGAATCCTGGAACTGGGATCCGGTTTCGGATACTCCGGGTATTGGTTCGCCTCGGCCCTGGGGGACGACGGCCAGATCATCTTGACCGATGCGTCAGATCAGAACCTGACGTCAGCGAAGGACCACTTTCAACGGGGAGGCATACCCTGTCAGCTGGAGTGCCGGAGCGGAGACGCTTTGGAAACAATGGACTCGCTGCCGGGCAGCTTCGACATCGTCTTCAACGATGTCGACAAGCATGCGTACCCACTGGTTTTCGAAAAGGCGGCTCGAAGACTCCGCCCTGGAGGCATGCTCATCTCGGACAATGTCCTCATCCGTGGCGAGGTACTCACACCCTCGGACGAGGAGAACGTCCAGGGAATCCTGGAATACACCCGCCTAATCTTCAACAGTCCCGACTTCTTCTCCAGCATCATCCCGATTAGAGACGGGATTTCCATCAGCCTGAAGTCCGACTAAACTGAAACTTGAATAGTGAGCAGTGGTGAAGTGATCAGTGAACAGTACCGGAAACAGCTACAGCCAACAGAGCCGCGAGGGACTTGACTCGTTAGCAGTATGCCCCACGTTTCGAGGAGAGAGCTGGACAACAGCAGAATCTCGCAGATCCCCAACCCCTCGCTCGCGCTTCAGGCTTCCATGGCTCGGGAAGTTTCTTTCTCGAATGGGGCCAGCGCTACTGGGGGCGGAACCAACCTGAAACTTCAAACGTGGCTTCGGTCTCCAGGCCGAAGTTCTGGCTTCGAGCTCTTGGCTCGAAACGGCGGCCTGGAGACCGCCGCCACGCCGGATCGCCGAAGTTTCTTTCCCGAATCGAGCCAGCATCCCCGGGGGTCGAAATAGGAAGAATCTCCTTCGCTGATTCGAGGATTCGGACGTTCATAAAGTCGGTGAACAACGCTTCTCCCGAATACCTACCGGACCGGCGGCTCTTCGAGGTGGAGTGGACCGCGCTCTCGGAGCTGGAACTCCTGGCCTTGATCCTGACGCCGGGAAGCTCGGACAGAGCGGCCCTGGCCCAGGCTCAGCGGATACTTGACTCTCTCGGCTCGAGTCAGGGACTCCGTTCCGCTAAATACCAAGATCTCCTCCGGACGGGCCTGGACCGAACCAATGTCCTTTCCCTGCTGGCAGCAGCACACTTGTTCCAGCGAATCCGTCGTAAACCTCTATACCCGGGCCAGTCATTCCGCTGCAGCAGGCAAGTCTTTCAACACTTCCAGATGCAAGTCCAGGATCTCAAGAAGGAATGCTTCTGGGCCATTCTCCTGGACGGCAAGAACCGCATTCAGAAACTTGTCCGGATCTCGGAAGGGACGCTGACCTCCTCCCTGGTTCACCCACGGGAAGTCTTCCGTCCTGCGATCGAAGAGGCAACCTCGGGCGTACTGCTGGTGCACAACCATCCGAGTGGAGATCCGGCTCCAAGCGACGAGGACAGACGAATCACGAAGAGACTGGTGGAGACGGGCAAGGTAGTCGGAATCCGGGTGCTGGATCATGTCATCGTGGCGTCTGACAGCTACTTCAGCTTTGCCGACCAGAGCCTGCTCTGACCGGGAACTTCGTTGGTACGTCGCACGTCGGAAGGTCGGAAGGTCGCACAGCCTTGGTTTACCACTTCTCACTCCTCCGACGCTTGCGGTATCCTAGCGGGTCAAAGCGAACCCTATGGAACTCAACGACCTGAGCTCGGTCTATTTCGACATTCACTGGCCCCAGGATCGCCCTTTCCAGGTAGTCGGTCAGGGCATGGATGCCGTTGACTGGGTCTGTGTCCTTCCCGACTACCCAAAGTACGCGTCCAGGGTCGAAATTTCCGAGCTCCACAAGCTAGGAGGAGGACCTTGTGCCACCGCTACAGCACTGTGTGCCCGATACGGCCTCAAGGTGCGCTTTATTGGTCGCTTGGGAGATGATGACGCCGGTCGTTTTTCTCTGGCAGATCTCGAAAAGGAGGCGATGGATCTATCCTGCCTGCAGATTGTCAAGGGAGCCGAAACACAACTGGGGATAATTCTCGTCGACGCCGCAACCGGGGAACGGACAGTGCTCTGGAAGCGCGATCCGAGGCTCGCCTTCCAGAAGGGTGAGCTCCAACGCGCATGCATCGTGGCAGGACAATTGCTCCATCTGGACGGGCAAGACCAGGCGGCTTCTATTCAGGCCGCCCGCTGGGCCCGGGAAGCAGGCATGCAGGTCTCCCTGGACATCGACGTCCCACAATCTGGCGCAGAGGAGTTACTCGGGTTGACGTCCTTCTTGATCCCGAGCCTGGAATTCGTTCGGAAATTCACGGGGAGGGGGGACTGGAGACAGGGTCTACTGGAGCTGACCAATCTGACCGACGGCTTTGTGGCCACGACACTGGGACGCAAAGGATCGGCGGCGGTGTGGGAAGGGGAGATCATCGAGGTCCCCGCCCTTTCTGTCGAATCCGTAGACACTACGGGGGCCGGAGATGTCTTTCATGGGGCCTTCGCGTATAGCCTCTTCCAGAACTGGAATGTAGCACGCTGCCTTCGTTTTGCCAGCATCGCCGCCGGCCTGGCATGCACTCGCCTGGGAGCGCGAAACGGGATTCCGACCCTTGAGGCGGTTGTAGCGGAGTTGGCTGAGGACCAGTGGGGCGATTGAAGCCGGAGCGAAGGGGTTCACGGGAGGCGAGAAAGTGTAGAATAGGGTGCGTCGATGTGGCCGAAGCTCAGGGAGAACACTCGGGCATGGATCCTTTTTCAATCTGATTGCATCCAATAAACCATGAGAGAAGCACTTCGTCTAGCACTAGTCGTAGGGGTTTTCCTTTCCGGGACGACCGTTGAAGCGAAAACCAAACCGGCTGAGCTGGAAATCATAAAACGATTCTCCGAGAAGGAGTCCGAGTTCAAGAAGACCTTCGCTCAGTACACCTATACCCAGCATATTCTGTTTCAAGTGCTGAGTCGGGCCGGGCGGGTGCGAGAGCAGAGGGAGATGGTGGTCGAGATCTACTTCACCAAGGACGGTGATCGTGAGGAGAAGATCCTCAGGGATCGCGGGCGACTCAAGTCGGTGCGTGTCAGCCAGGAAGACATCGACGACGCCCTCAATGTCCAGCCCTTTGCCCTGACCGCCGAGGATCTTCCGAAATACAAGATCAAGTACAAGGGCGAGGAGCGGGTGGATGAGTTGGACACCTATGTGTTCGAGGTCAAACCGAAGAAAATACGGAAGAGAAAACGCTATTTCAAGGGGCGAATCTGGGTAGACGCTCAAGATCTGCAAATCGTCAGAACTGTCGGCAAGGCGGTCCCTGATTACAGCAACAACAAGTTCCCCGAGTTTGAAACGCTTCGCGAGCAGATCGATGGAGAGTACTGGTTTCCGACCTGGACCGAGGCCGACGATGTCCTGGAATTCCGCAGTGGAGATGTCCGCGTACGAGAGTTGATCACCTACCAGAAATTCAAGAAATTCGAGGTTGGCACCTCGATCAAGTACGGTCCTCCCGCCGAAGATGGGGACGCTGACAGTGAGGAAGGCGAGGAAGACGAAGCCACAGAGGGCACCGAGGACACCGACACCCCTGGTAAAGAGGAGAACTGACTGCGGCGCCCCGGTGCTCTACTTAGGGCTCGCGAACCCTTAGGGGAGCCGCAGATTCAGGGCCTTGGTCCTGTCGACTGGGATATCGACCTCGACTACCTTCTCTTTCCTCGGCGATGGGATCTGTCCGCCGGAGCGAGTGCACTTCAGGATTGCCTTACCCGCAGGAATCTCCAACTCAAGGAGTCCATCGGTTTCAAAGGAACTCCCGACGACCCCATCAGGAGCATAGCTGCGGCCATCCGATCCAGTAACGCTCAGGCGAGCCGAGACCACACGATCGTCGCCGTCATGAATCCTGATCAGCAAGCGGCCCGTCGGTGACACACAGAATCGCTGTTTCAGGGTGCGCTGATGGGTTCCCGTCCTGAGGAGAAGATCGACTTCGACCTCACCGGTCAAGAGGGGTACGGCCTCAAACACCGAGCGAACCTCCGATTGAGGCTCGACAGTCATTTTGAAGGGGACCAGACCGAAGATCCGGGAGGTCCCGCTGATCTGCAGGGTCGACTTACTCTCTGTCCGGTTGGCAATCTGCAAGGAAAGGGCAGTCATTCGATTGAACGGCAACTTCAAGCAAGAGGGTCCGCGTGCGGAAATCCCTTCTGAATCTATGACCACCCGGAGATCCGGTTCTGAAGCCTTAAGCCCCGCAGTGCCGGCCCAACCGCTTCCTCCCGCGGTAAGGAATGCTCCCGAAATCAACACCCAACGCATACAGAAGCCGTTTGAGATCACTCCTACCTCATCGTGATTCGAAACACCCCTCCCAGCCTTCACCACTGAGAACTGGATTCCGCAATTGTAGCGTCTCGTTAGTACCACCACCAGCCGCGCCAAATCATTCAGGATGACTTCGGCTTCATTCCCTTGCCTCCGCCTCTGCCTTTGCCCTGACTTCATCCATTAATTTGCTTCAAAGCTCATGAGCAACGCGATCGGGATTGCACGACTTCAAGGCCCCCATGGATCTGCTCCAGAACGACCTGGTTGAGATCATCAACAGCCCTCAATTCCGAGTTTTCCGGCAAAAGAATCACAGTCCCGATCAGGTCGAGGATTGTGAGGGATGCTCCCTGTTGAGCCAATGTGGCGGTGGCTGCTCGGCACGATCCTATTTGCACCACTACCACCAGAAGGGCATCAAAAACCATGCGCGCCCAGGACCCCTATTGTCCCAAGGAAGTGCAAACCGAACACCGCTTCCCACAGCGGCCGACTCTGGCCACGGAGCAGCGCCTGGTTCACATGGATTATCTCTGCACCTGGATCGGCACACCTCTCTGACTCAGTGCTCCCTTCCATAAATAGGATAATGTATGCAGATGGGGCTTGTGAGGCGAGGTCAACACAGGAGGAGGAAGACGATGGTTTTGTCACTCCTCCTGGCGATACGTAAGAGCATGGCTCCGTCGTCGCTTCGTGCCCTCGACACCGTCGCTCTCGGCAACCAACATTGCGAAAACTTGAAACTGGGAGGTCACGCTGATGAAAACCTCAAGACGAACTTTCCTACTTTGCGCCGGTGCTGTGGCACTGATCCCCGGTCCGCGCAAGCTGTCTGGGAAAGACCGCTGGGACCCGATGATCTCCGAGAACCTGTGGAACGTCGAGCCGCCCACGCTGCGCTGGCTCGCCCAGTTGGGATGCAAGCATGTCGTCTTTCAAGGTACCGATCGAGTGGACCCTGACGGAAAGGGTTTCTGGACTCTGGAGGATGTTCTTCGGCAGAAGAAGAACGTGGACGAAGCGGGTATGGTCTTACAGTCGATGATGATTCCGATTGGCTTCTACCTGCAAGCCCGGCTTGGGAAGGCTGGACGCGACCAGGAGATTGAGAACGTCCAGCGCACCATCCGCGCGGTCGCGGAAGCCGGTGTTCCCATGATGGAATGGCGTTTCTGGCCCGATTTCTACTGGGATGAGCGCGTCGGCTACTACTCCACTGAAGGCCGCGGCGGCGCCCGCTACAAAGCTTTCGACTACGACCGAGTGAAGGATCAGCAAACGTTTCCCGAGATCGGCGTCGTGAGTGCGAAGGCGATGTGGGACCGATTCCTCTACTTCACGAAGCCGATTGTGGAGACAGCTGAAGAGGTGGGGACTCAGCTCACCATGCACCCGAACGATCCGCCGGTGAAGAATATGCGCGGTGTCGCGCGGATTTTTCACGACACCGACGCTCTACGCCGACTCCTGAAGGAGATTCCGAGCCGTCACAACGGAATTACCTTCTGCCAGGGAACGATCACGGAGATGGGCGTCGACGTGCTCAAGGAGATCCGTTACTTCGCGACTCTCGACCGCATCAAGCTGGTGCATTTCCGGTCTGTTCGGGGCACCGTTCCCAAGTATGTCGAGACCTTTGTTGACGAAGGAGACATCGACATGCTCCAAGCCATGAAGACCTATCGGGATTCGGGTTTCAACGGCCCGTTTGTTTCTTTCCCCGCCATGGCCCGATCACCACCTGGCCGATCACACGCCGGGCGTCGAGGACGATGTGCCCGGCGGCCGCATCGGCCGAAGCTTCACGCACGGCTACATTCGCGGCCTGGTGCAAGCCGTGAACGCCATGTGAGAGGCACAAATCCGAATCTGGTTCTCACGGCCTATTGATTCCTCTGGTCGGTCTTCACACGGCACCCGCCAGGACAGCGTGGCGTACCTGCATCTTGGGACATACAGCAACAAATTACCCTTTCAGGGAAAACTTTGAGATCCTAGCTAGGAGGATAAACGGTTCAAAGAAAGCCGGTCAGTCATGTTTGGGTTTTTCAAAGCTGTTCTTTCGATGCCCGGACCGATCGTGGTCTGGGTCATGTTCCTATTCTCGGTGAACCTTATCCCCGCCCTGGTCTTTCTCGAGACATTGGAGGCCAGGGTGGTGTTGGGAGGCTTGATGGCGGGCGCGCTTCTCCAGACCTGGATCTTCTCCAAAAAGGGCTTCGTAAGGCTTCTCGGATTAGGTCACCGGGTTTTGTGGCTTCCCATGGTGATTTGGCTGGGCTATCGCGTCCCTCTTGCCGAACCTGGAAGCCCCTTTGCATACGCACTCATCGCCATCCTTGTCGTCGATAGTCTTTCCCTCACTATTGATACGATTGATGTAATTCGTTACGTAAGAGGAGATCGCCAGCCCACCCTTTCTACCTAGCCCCACTCCCAGCAGCGCTGCCCCCATTCGAGAAGGAAGCTTCTGCACGAACAGTGAGTGTCAAAGGATCTCCTCTTTGGCTTCTTCCGGCCTTCGAAATTCGCTTGTTCGATATTCTGCGGTTCAGCCTTTCCAACGGTTGCCTTCTCCAGAGCAAGGAAAAGGCTAAATCACGAACCCCAGAACATCGAACGTGCGAACGCCGAACCGTCTTCCTAGCCTTCGAAATTCGCCAGTTCGATATTCTGCGGTTCAGCATTTCCACGGGTTGCCTTTTCCAAAGCGAAGGAAAAAGGCTAAATCACAAACCGCAGAACACCGAACATGCGAACGCCGAAGTGAATGCAGCACACATCAAGTTCCAGGTTAGTGTTAGTGGGGCCCCCAGTGATGCTGGCCCCAATCGAGAACGAAACCTCTCGAGCCATGGAAGCCTGAAGCGCGAGCGAGGGGTTGGGGACCTGAGAGATGTGTCACCAAGAGGGCATCTGATCTGAGACAAAAAAGTGAGCCACGGATGGTAGGGGGCACGTCCCGGAGAGAAACGAATCAGCAAGATCGTGCCGATTCCCAACCCCTCGCTTGCGCTTCAGGCTTCCCCGACCTAAAGATCATTGCATCAAAGGGTTACATCCGAAAAAGAAGGTACCCACGTGCCAGATGTAACCGATGATGGCCAAGATGCCGAACGCCCCCACCAGACATATCTGGACAACGAATATCCGCCGGATCAGAACCAGTCTCGCTTGTTTGGTCTCCTGATTCATCGCATCCTTTCCATCCCAGCCGGCAAAGGCAGGGCTGCCCAATTCCTCTTTAGCCTCTTGATACTACCCGCACTTTATTCCCCGCGAAAGCATCCTGGAAATTGGACCTTGACTATTCCCTAAGCAGACTGGATTGTTGGATTGCCCTTCCGCAACAGTGGATACCAGAACAGCTATTGAGACAACCGAAGGAGCTACAGGATGTCGGATCTGGACCACAATCAGCTCGGTGAAGAAACCGGGAGTTCCCGAATAGGGAGTACCGACCTTTTCTTCTTCGAGCCCGAACCCTTGATCAGGTTGGCTCGTGCCCAGCGAAAGGCCTACAGTCTGGCTGACCCCTTCCCCCACGTTGTCATCGATGACTTCTTGCCCGAAAGGGTTGCTGAGGGCATTCAGGAGGGATTTCCCCGGCCTGACTTCGCAGGCTACCAACAGCAGCCCGATAATCCCTTCCAGGTCAAAAAACTCGGACAAACCCAAGAATCCAACTTCGAGGGTCTCGCGCCATTCGTGCGCCATATGCTCAATGAATTCAACTCGATGGCGTTTATCATGTTCCTGGAAGAGCTTGCTGGGATCTCAGGACTGATCCCGGATCCTTACTTTCGTGGGGGCGCCCTTCATCAGATCCTACCCGGGGGGAGTTTGGCCGTGCATGCTGATTTCAACCGGGACACCTCGAGGAAGCTCGATCGCAGGATCAACGTGCTGATCTATTTCAATAAGAATTGGCAGGAGGATCACGGCGGCCAGATCGAACTCTGGAACAAGGATATGACTGAATGCGTGGTCAAGGCGGCTCCACTATTCAACAGGTGCCTCATTTTCAATACAACTTCAACTTCGTTTCACGGCCACCCCGATCCACTGAAATGCCCTGACGGCGAGACGCGAAATTCGATTGCGCTCTACTACTACACCAACGGCCGCCCCCGGCATGAGATGACCCGAGCGCACGGAACACTCTGGAAAGACCGCCCTGGTGAAGAGAATTGGTCCACGTCCCAAAGACTCAAGCGGGTGATGTCCGATCTGATCAGAGTCCTGACACCTGCTGCTGTTCGGGAGCTGCTGCGAAAGTGGAGGAAATAGAAAGGATTCCTGCGCGGCGTCCTTCCTATGCTGCCGGAGCTTCGTGCAGTGCGACCCGATTTCCCTCACAGTCCTCAAAGTGTGCAATGAAACCGTGCTCGCCGATGCTGGTCCGAGGCAGTAGTGTCGTGCCCCCAGCGTCGCCGATCCTGCCCAGCGCTGTATCGATCTGAGGAACCGTGATATAGACGAGCGAACCCTCTCGCGAGGGAGTGTAGCCATCTGCTTTCATCAAAGTGCCGGCTGCTCCGGTCGCGCCCATTTCCATTGGAAAGAATGCCACCTTGTTCGGTCCCATCTCATGCTCTGTGAATTCGACCCCAAGAACCGATTGGTAGAATGTGATCGCTCTGGCCATGTCGCTGACGGGAATCTCGAACCAGTTGACGGGGTTGTGCTTGATCGGCATTGCAGTCTCCTTTCCAGGTTAGCGGAAATACGTGATGGCTTGCCTTGATCCGGGAACAGGGTCAAGGCAGCCGTAATTCAGATAGGGTATTGAAATCTTGTCCGATTGCCAAGCGGACAACACACCGGGAGTCGGGTGTAGATTGAGCATCATCCAGCGCCACTGTTGGCAGTACCGAACACTTCTTGCGCGATCTTCTTACCGATGAAGCTGATCTGCGATATCGGATCGATTCGTCCGAGGGGGATTCACGAGATGCCGTAGATCAGGAACGCCCCGAAGAGGACGCCAATCAAACACCAGAGGCGAATCACCCACGCAGGAAAACCCTCAAACCAGTCGACAAATCGGCCGGTTCGATCCCGTCCCGAGACGAGAATGACGATTGCCGCAACGATGAACAACCACCCGAGCACTTCGAAGAAAGGTGGAAACTTCGAAACCGGCGCAGCGAAGATCAGCACGGGACCCATGGCCAGACGCACTATCACCGCAAAGAGGAACGTCGGCTTCTTCAGCCAGGCGGACCTGACCCAGTTGGTCAGCTTGGTGGGAGCGCAGACACCGAAGGCGCTCAGGATACAGATCACGACCCCAAGCAGCAGAATGATTGCTCTAAGGACGGAAGTAGTCATTTCGCCAGAATCAGGTGATGATATCAACTCGAGTTGCTCGACGGACTCGGGCTGGAGTATCCCCTTGGTCCCGATCTAATGTATACCAGATCAGGCAGCTCAATACCCGGATGGTGTCCGTGCCAACAAAAACGAATCTCAAGGAGGATTCGCCCATGTCCATAGACCCTGTACGTGCCAGCGCTCCCGTCTACCTGGCAGATCTGGACCGATGCCAGCCTTCATCGGCTGTCAGCCGTAGCGGGACCCTCTCCAGTTGGCGACTCATCGACTACGAAGCCGACGGCTTCAATGGCGTCTCCCTGCGAGCCGGAGCCGAGACCGCCGCCGCCGAGGCGACCTACCCCCTTCGGGTCGAGGGTTGGCACGACATCTACTTCGGCCTCTTCAACACCGCCTGGAGACCCTATCTGGGCCAGCGGATCTGGGCTCGGCTGGACACGGATCCAGCCTTCTCACTGCTGTATCTTCCGCCACCAGAGGTCGACCCCGGACAGGTCGCGCAGGATGTCTTCTGGAAGACGGCAGATCTCAGCGGCCGGCAGATCTCCTTCAAGCAGCTCTGCCGGGAGCTAGTCCCGCCTGGCGAAACCAGCCGCAGCACCTGTGAGAACGCCTGGATCATCTACATCAAACTGGTCCCCCTGACCGAGGAGGAAGTAGCCGCTCTCCAGGCAGACCGGACAAGAAAGGACACCCGCCGCCTGGTGGCCACACAGGACGGCGGAACCGGAATGCTTCCCGACAGCGATCCGGACAGCATCCGCGATCTGATCGAGGGCTATCGGAACACCGACTTCGGCCGCATTTATTGGGAGACTGCCTGCGGCGATCTTTGCAATTACTACACCGAGATCGGTCGGGTCGAGACCACCCAGCACATCCAGCTGGACGATTACCCCTTGTTCGAGTACCGACGTAAGGTAGAAAACTGGACAGAATATGCCCAACAGGGAACCGACCCCCTCCAGATCGCGGTGGACCATTCCCACGAGTTGGGCATGGAGTTTTATGCCTCTTACCGATTCGCTGAAGGGATGGGTCCGTTTCACTTTTCACCACCCTTCGAGGAGGTCAACCAGGGAGGTTTTCTCGAGCGTCATCCCGAACTGAGGGCTACTCGCCGCGACGGGACTCTTGCTCCTCGCACTTCACTGAGCTTTCCTGAAGCCCGCCAGTATCTGGTCTCGTTGTTCCGGGAAATGGCCAACTATCCGGTAGACGGGATCTGTCCACTGTTCAATCGCCGGCCGCCCTACGTCGAGTACGAGCCCCCCCTGGTGAAGAGCTTCCAGGAGGAATTCGGACAAGATCCCCGCCAACTCGACGAAAAGGACCCCCGCTGGCTGCGTCACCGGGCCCAGGTGATGACCGACTTCATCCGAGATCTAAGAAAGATGCTGGACCGAGTAGCCCACGAACAAGGACGCAGCAAGAAGCTGTCGGTGTGGGTCTTCGGCCACCAGGACGAGAATCTCTACTGGGGCCTGGACGTGGAAACCTGGATCAGGGAGGGCCTGATCGATACCGTAGTCCCCTACACCTCGGCCGAAGGACTCTACAGCTGGGAGCTGGCCTGGGAGGATCCGTCGGACGTGGAATACTGGCTCTCGCTGACCCGGGCTACCAACTGCCAGCTCAGTTTGGACATCATGCCTCGGCATCTGACTCCCGAGCAGTACCACCGCAAGGCCCATCAACTATTCAGCCTGGGAGTCGAATCCCTGACCTTCTGGGATTCCGCCAAGATCTGGGGACCCGAGTTCGACGTTCACTCCTCCTTTCACCACGGATACGGGACCGAACTGCAATATCTGAAGCGTCTCGGCCACCGAGAGGAGTTGGACGCCTGGGTGCAAGCAGGTGAGCCCCAGCTGACCTTGAGTACCACTCAACTCAAGAAGGTTGGGGACTGGGAAATGACCTTCATTACGGAGTAGAGGAACCCGTTATGGACTCTCCAAAAATCCATAGACAACCTATCCTGCACACCGCCCTGCTTCTCGCCTCCTTCTTGTTTTTTCCTGAAGCAACTGCCTCGCCCCGCCCTGGTGAAGAGTTTCCCACCTTCACAGATCCCGTCGAGGCGGGAGCCGACTTCCAGGTGCAAGGCGAGTACGTCGGCAAGGTGGGATCTGAACTGCCCATCGGCATTCAGGTCGTCGCACTCGGGAATCGAAAGTTCCAAGGTGTGCTCTACGTCGGGGGACTACCCGGGGACGGCTGGGACGAGAGCACGGTATTCCACCTCAAGGGAGAAACCAGCAGCGATGGTCGAACGACCGCCTTTCACGGCGCTCACGGCGAACGACTGATGTTCGCAAATTCCAACTTTTATGGCTGGGTCCGTGAAGGAGTCTTCGCCGGCGAAGCCCACATGTTCCATAGCGCCCTGGACGACGTCAACTTTCAGCTGGGGAAGGTGCAGCGCAGATCGCCTACCCTCGGTGCCGAACCGCCGGCAGGCGCGATCGTCCTGTTCGATGGCACAAATGTTGATGAGTGGCTGGAGGGCCGCCTGGTCGACGACCGGCTCCTGGACGTCGGGGCAACCTCCAGACGGACCTTCGGCAGCCTCCGGATTCATCTGGAGTTCGTTTGCCCCTTCATGCCAACCGCAGGCGGCATGGATCGGGGCAACAGCGGCATCTACGTCAAGCGGGAATGGGAAGTCCAGATCGTCGATTCCTTCGGCTGGCACCACGAGAGTCACAAGTTCGAGCGGCTCTCGAAATTCGGACGCAGCGGCGGGATTCACGAAATGATCGGCCCCCGGATCAACATGTCCTTTCCACCTCTCTCCTGGCAGACCTACGACATCGAGTTCGTGATGGCCCAGTTTGACGCCTCGGGAAAGAAGACTTCACCGGCGACGATGACCGTTCGACACAATGGGGTTTTGATCCACGACAAGTATGTGTTGCCCCCGGTCCCACCTGGCCGTGATACTTCGGAAAGCCGAGAGCGCGAGCGGGGCCCCATCTTCCTACAGGACCACAGCAACCCGGTGCGCTATCGCAACATCTGGGTCGTCGAACGAGAACGACCCTGACAAAAGAAGGGACCGTGTTTTTCATCACCCTTTTGTGACGGGTAGGGTGTCATAATAGGTCAAAAGCTTCAAAGTGGCCTCAAGCGGCCGCTGCCAACTGAACCAGGATCACACATGTTGCTAGCCAGGTTAATCAACCTCTACTCGCTGGTACTTGCGGTGATCTTCGTCCTTCCCTTGTTCGGCGTGGCTCCTGCTCATCCAGTGGTTGGGTTTTGCGACTTTGTGACAGCGCCCTTGCTTGCTCCGATTCGTGCGGCTACGTCACCCATTGCAGAGCTCGATTTCTCACCCTTGATTCTGTTAGTCGGACTACAATTATTCAGGTTGGTTTTGCTTCCCAAGGGCGCCCTCAAGGTTTGACGCTTCTACCCCGGATCAAGAGTCAAGGAATGGCGAAGACTTACTGGTGCTGACCCGTTGATCTTTGGTTTTGTGCGTGCTCGATCCTGGAGAAGACTACCGTGTCTGGCAGTGATCTGCGAAAATCTGGTCCCAGCCGAGGTGAGAGCGAAGAGGTGAGAGCAAGAGGATGAAGTCCTACCTGGATGCCTGCGGGGTACCGACCACGACACTTGGGGCCATTGAGATTCCACGTCTTATCATGGGGATTCATCCGTATGATGGCTGCTCCTACCAGGATAGCCGGAGAGATGCACAGAATCTTCGTCGATTCGACCGAGCAGGAGAAGTGGCAAAAATCATACGCTATGCGGCCGAGGAGGAGGGTGTCACGGCAGTACAGGTCGATCACATGGCCCCCGCACTGAACAGGCTTCACCTCCAGGCAGTCTGGGAAGCCAGCCGCGAGGCAGATATTGAAATCGGTCTGATCGCCTACATCCTGATACCCATCACTCTGAACGGAAAGATGGTGGCTTATTCGAACCGTGCGCATTCGACGTTCTACCAGCACGGCAGAGAGTTGGGTGGAGATTCCTTCGAGGAACATATCCGGCAGGATGAGATCATCCGTTATCTCCTTGGCGGTTCGTTCGACGGGATGGTCTCGCCCGAGACTGCCAAGCCCTACACGCCAGAAGATGCTGCCGCTTTCAGGATCGACTATGGGACATTGGAGCGCTACCTTGGTTTTTTCGAGGGGCTGGACATCCTGGTTGCCGACCCAGGTGCCGAGATCGATTTGTTAGCGATGACGGGGAGGTTCGACTTGATCCGGGAGTACATCTCATTCTTGCGGACCAGGTTTCAGACCGTCATCACGAGTGTGCATCACGCGGGAGTGACGCTTCCCCTGTTGGAAGAAGAGAACATTCCCGTAGACGGGTATCTGACGACGGTCAACCGGCCAGGCACATTCATGTTCCCGACACGAAAGCTGGCCTTGGATGCCATTCGGAGCGTGAAGAAACCGGTCATTGCCATCAAGCCAATGGCCGGAGGACGCTACCTGGGGCACAAGGCCTTCGAATTCGTCTACAACGAGGTCGGTGTCGCCGCCTCCATGTTCGGAATGGGTACCCTGGATCAGGTGAAAGAGACGACAGCGGCGGCGAGGGATGTCCTGGGTTCTGTGTGAGTCTTGATCTTTGCGCTGACTCGCAAGTGAGTGCGAAGCAAACAGCTACGAGGAGCTTCGGGCTAGACTGGCGTCCTCCGATCGGAAATCCTTGGAACCAAGGTTGCCGCGTCCAATCTTTCGCGTGATGCACCCATTTCCCACGGCGAAGGACCGACGAATTCGCTTTCTCGACCTTCAATCGCCAGGAATCCTCTCACCGTATCGATCGTAACCACGGCAAACAGCGAATCTTTGTAGGGCACGGTGTATTTGATGATGGGATGCGATTTATCGATCTCGGGGCTATAACGAATCTTCGGGTGATCCTTACCCAGCCAGTGATACGAAGCACTGTTGATCTGCGAATAGAGTATCCCTCCGATATGGCGCACGTAGTCACGATGGTGATGGCCCGTGAAGCACGCGATGACTTGCTTGCTTCCCGCCTTGCGATTCGCTTCTTCCATCACACCGCGAACCTGGGCACCGTTCTCCAATCCGATTCCCTCAGGTCGCTCGGGACTCTGATGGACGAATACGATCGTGGGAAGGTTCGTGGAGTCGAGGTCCCGCTCGAACCAGGTGAGCTGTTCGTCGGCAATCCAGCGGTAGTAGGGTTGCTGGCCCGGACCCTGATCGTTTCCGTCCAATACGACAACGTGAATTCCTTTGATTTCAAAGGAGTAGTATCGACTCGCCATCCCCCAGTATGCGACAGTTTCTTCTCGCTTGAACCGGTGTGGATGGTCCGTTTTGTTGCCGTCCGTATCGTGATTGCCGAGGACGTGGTAGCGCGGACCGGCGAATGAATTCCACCGCTTCAAGAAGTCCTGGTTCTGTAGCGTTGGTATGCAGAAATCGCCCAGCTGGATAATGTAGTCAACTTTCTGTGTGGTCATTTCCTCAATGAAGGCTCGTAACCGATCATCGGCGTCGTGCATCACGTCTTTGTGAACGTCCGCGATGACGCCAAAGCGCAATGGTGACTCGATATGGGTGCTGGCAAAAGCGGCTACCGGCGAAGACAACGTATAGATGCCGGCGGCAGAAAACTTGAAAAGCTCACGGCGATTGATTCTGTTGCCCGGCATTCTAAGTTCCTCGACTTGCGTTTGTATCTCGTTTACGCGCAACGATTCAGTGAATGATTACCGTTAACATTTTCGCCGGCATTCCTAACAGGACAGTCTCCCCCGAAGCGGCCAGTCCGGACATATTCACTGAGTTTGTTCTTCAGCACCTTGAGCCCTACCGATCGCATGAGAACCAAGGTAGCTTCTGGAAGCTACCTTGACAAGATCGGATCGATTTTCAGTTCCCTCCTGCAATCATCAGTCATAGGAAAACCGGGTGAGCGAGAGCGCACCTGACAGACGAGACAGCCTTCAGAACGAGTACTTGAGTCCCAACTGGAGCTGCCGTCCTGGAAGGGCTCGACCCAGGACTCCAAACTCCGGAGTCCCAAACTGAGTGACTCCGTCCAGGGATCTGACGTTGAAGTTGGCACGGTTGAGACTATTGAAGGACTCCAGCCGAACCTCCAGCGTGCTTCGGTCCTGTACCTGCATAGTCCGGCGCAGCGAGATATCGAGGTTGATGAGTCCCGGGCCCTGCACCGTGTTTCGGCCTGCGTTCCCATAGCGAGTCTCCCCAGGATGCACGAAGGCCGAGGTGTCAAACCATTGCTGGGGTGTCCTCTGGGACGACGGGAGATTCGCGTCCCGGATGCGATCGGGCCACTGCGAATAGCTGGATCCCGTGTCCAATGGGTCGCCTGGGAGAAAAACCGTAAACGCAGGTCCATCCTGCAAGGTCGAGATGCCCTGGAGCGACCAGCCGCCCAGGATTCGAGCCGCCAGTCCGCTTCGAACGAAGCGATGTCCTGAACCGAAGGGCAGATCGTAGCCGCCTGACAGCAGGAAACGCTTTCGTATCTGGGTGTCCGCTCCGCCGCGGTTCAATTCCGGGGGCATGTTGATGGATCGAATCAGCAGTGTGTTCTGGTTTCCCTGGTCTCCACCACCGGTGTCGATCAGGTTCGACCAGGAAAGCGATCCCAGCAAGTGCAGCCCGCCTTTCCCCGGTTGTTTTTCCAACTGGAGAAAGGCCCCGTGGTACCAGGCGTCAGCAAGCGCGGCGGTAAACATCACCGATTGCAGATCAGGATAGGGCCGGCGGGACTGACGGTCACCCACGCCTGGAATGGCGTCGTTGAAGGATATGGTCTCCAGACGATTATCAGTCCGCGAGCTCTGGTAGCCGACATCCAGGATCAGCTCCTGTGTCCACCGATGCTGGAGCGACAGACCCCAGGAACGGGTTCGGGTCAGCGGCGTCGGGGTGTCATTGCCCACCAGCGTGGGAATAGCCGAATCCGCCAGCTCGACAGGAAAAGGACGGGAAAGAGAAAGCGCTGGACTCTCCAAGGGCGCATTGAAGGTCAGCAGCTGGGCTCCGGGCCTGGGATTCTTGCCCATACCCTGAATCATGGTGAGATCTGTCTCGTTGGCATAGATCCCGTATCCCAGGTGTAGCACCGAGGACCCGCCCAGCCGGAGAGCCAGACCCAATCGAGGAAGCAGTCCATCCCGCGCCCGCCACTCGATCAGTGGGAATCCGGGCTCGAATCGACCGGTCTCTCCCGGGCCGAGTTCCAGGTCCTGAAGCGCAGGGAAGAGACTACCCGCTACCGGATCGAAGTTCGCCATGAAGCCACGCTTGTCCCGCCAGGGGAACCTCAGCTCGTAGCGGAGTCCCAGCGTCAGGGTCAGCGTCGGCAAGATTCGCCAGCGGTCGTGGACGTAGCTGTAGATGCTGTTCTGGTGGAAGCTCCCCCGACGCTCTTCACCCCCCAGGGAAGTCCTGGCTGGATGGCCCAGGAGGAAGTCGGCGAAGGAGTCTCCGGTATAGCGATCGAAGAACTCGAAACTGGATCGTCCCTGCAGTGCGAAGAAGTTGTAGTTCTGTCGGAACTCCACACCCAGTTGATAGGAGTGGCGGCCTCGCTGAAAGGCCAGATCGTCCTTCAGCTGCCAATTCCCGACGTTGACGGGTCCTAGCCGCCGTTGGTCCCCCAGACGGGTAAAGCCCTGGATCGAGACCGTGGGCACCCCGCTGCGGTCTATCTCGGTCTCCAACAGCTGGGGTATCCCAAGCTGCTCTGGAACCTCAGGCTTGGGACGGGAAACCGCAGCCGAGTAGGGTCGTCGAAACCAATGTAGGCCTAAGAAATTGGTCAGGCCTCCGGGAAGCGTACGGGTGTTGGTGATCGCCTGACTGAAGCTGCTCATAGGCAACTTCGTAGAGAAGACATCGAAGACATAGGCCCGGTGAAAAGGCTTGGAATCCCAGATGAAGCGCCCCGACCAGCTGCTCTCGGGAGAAGTCTTCAGGTCGATCCGAGCGACGATCTGGCGATTGTCCAAAGGCCTCTTGGAATCGGGACTGGTGTAGTTGAGAGAACCCGCCGTGTTGGGAAGGGGGAAGAAGCCCAGCAGCTGCTGCGCCACCCCATTGATCCGACCCGCCGGAATCTGACCATCCGAAAAGGGCTCGCCGCTCAGGGGATCCAGGATAGTGCCGCTGAACCGACCTTCGCGCTGGTCCTGGGTGGGCACTACCGCCGTCAGAGGAAGCGTTTCTCGGATGCTGTAGTGCTGATAAGAGAGGAAGAACCAGGCCTTATCCCGTCTCGAGCCAAGGCCCGGCAGCATCAGGGGACCCCCCAGCGTGCCTCCCATCTGGTTCCTCTTGAACTCGGCTTTTTGATGTTCGAAGAAGTTCCGGGCATCCAGATTGTCATTGCGATGAAACCAGAAGAGACCGCCATGGAACTGGTTGCCACCGTGTCGGGTGACCAACACCATCTGGGCGCCCGAGCGAATCCCGTATTGGGCTGAATAGAGGCCGGTCTTGACATCGAATTCACGGATGGCTTCAGACGCCGGAGTGAGGCTGTTAGACCCCTCACCGCTGGTAATCAGGGTTCCATCCACGTAGGTAAGGTTGTCCCGCCGGCTCATCCCCAGCACCCGAATGTTTCTGCCATCTTGTGAGGAGGCCCCCGGCGCCAAAGCGACTAGATCCCTGAAGTCACGCTCCTTGGAAGGCAAGGTCCCCAGCTGCTTCCGATCAATAATCTGGCCCACGTCATCCCTTTCGACCGAGAGCTGTGAGAGATCGCCCTCCAGCTTGGGAGCCTGGCCTGGAAGGGCGGTTCGGAGACGAAAATCCAGACGAATCCGCTGCCCTACCTGGAGCCGGACCGGGTGTCTAAGCTGGGAGTCGAAGCCGCTCTTGCTGGCCAGCACTTCGTAGTCTCCTACCGGCAGATTGTTCCAGTCGTAGAAACCCGAGGAGTCGGTCTCAAGCGTGAAGACCTCGTTGGTGTCCGTCCGACGGGCGTTGATCTCGACCTTATCCAGGGGTCGGCCGTCGAGGCCGCGGACTGAACCCTCCAGGATGGCTACCTGGCTCTGGGCCAGTACTTCTTCGCCGCTCGAGACAGTAACGATGAGGATCAGCAGAAGCAGAATCATTGGACTTGAAGCGACCGTGGCGGTGGTCTCCAGGCCGCCGTACGTCGAGCCGCCAGGCTCGACCGTAATACTTCGGCCTGGAGACCGAAGCCACTTTACAACTGCCGACACACGCCAGTTCTCCCAACGGACTCCTGTCCTTATCGAATCTGGAAGCCGTATAGATCGGCATTCTGCAGATAGAAGCGTAGACGAATCGGTTTGCCCCTTAAGGCAGCCAGATCCGGGTGGCTCTTCCAGTTCACCTCTTGTTGGGTGCTGTCGAAGGGCTTGAGGAGACATGCCTCGCGGTCGTAGCCGGCCACCGGGTGACCCGCTTCATCCAGGACTTCGACCGCTAGCTGCCCCTTATTAGCGTCCGCGTTGACCGTCAGCCGGCTGCCCTGGAAAACCAGGGGATGAGTGGTGAGAACCCCCTCTTGCTCTCCGGCCCGCCGAGAAGCGAATCCGTTGGTGCGGAACTCCACCCGGGCGGGGGAGATCTGGAAATCGTAACTCTTCTGGATGTGGTTGGCCTGGTTCTGGCCCGTGTTGGCTTCCAGCTCGGCCCAGAAGGCTTCCCGCACCTCCTCCAGAGTCTGGCTGCAGGTGGGACGCCGCCAGCTCCAGATGCAGTCGTCTTGAGCCCAGCCGGGCTGAGTGGGTGCTGGGGGAGATAGGTAGGGCCGGCCGTTGTAGGTCTCCTCGTCGAAGATCTGGGATTCGGGGATGCGATCGCCCTCAGGGCCACCGGCCATCTTGTCCCGGATCCAGGCGTTGAAGTGCAAGGTATTGGTGCCATGGTAGAAAGCCCGGGAGCGGTCGCCCTCGGCCTTCTCGGCTGCCAAACTGTAGACGATCCCGTGGTCATGACTGCCCTCGGGTCCATTGGGAATCCAGGCCTCGTCTCCCCCCAGATCCTCCCAGTGGATCCCGTTGCGGCTCATCCAGATATGGATATCCATCTGCTGGGTACCGCAGTCGTAGAGGGGAAAAAACGCGATGTAAAGATCTCCGATCTGTTTCACACGCTGCATCCCGTAGCTCTGGTGTTTGGGGTGCTCCCGCGGGGGCGCCCAGATGTAGCTCCGGCTCCAGTTCACACCGTCGTGGGTCGTCATTCGCCCCAGGTTTCGGGAGACAGCCCACTTGTTGTCGTAGCGCACCAGAAATTTTCCATGGGCAGGGGGGTGTGGGGCAAAGTACATGACCAGCTCACCCGTCCGTTCGTCGTAGAAGAGGGGACCCAGGTTGTCGGTGGGACTGTCCAGGGTCTCCAGCTGCAGGTGCCGGCCCATGAAGGGACGCTCGGAGGTGAGGTAGCGGATTCCCTGGGAGTCCCGGACCATGAGATAGACCCCCAACTGAAAGTGCATGTCTCGACCCCTGGGTCGGTGCTCCAGGGTCGCGGTCCGCAGATCGGGCGCTCCCCGGGTTCGATAGTCCCAGAGTCCGCCGAACTCTCCACTGTCTTCCAGGAAACTTCCCTCGGGGGGCACCTGCTTCAGGATGTTGTTCGCCCGGGAGCCCTCGAAGTCCACCAATCCCAGGTCCGGTTTTGACCAATGCACCCCATCGCTGGAAACAGCCAGCAGCCGCTTGGAAGTCAGGCTGATGTACTCCAGTTCGTAACGTTTCTTCTCAAGGTTGAACTCGACGGACGAGTCCGAAGGCACGAAGAGGCCATGGCCCTCCCAGGGACGGTCGGGTCGAAACAGGGGCTCGGTGCTGAGCTTGCGAGCCGGATGGAAGACTCGCTCCAGATGATTCTGGTCCTCGATGAGAAAGTCGTCCACGAAAAGCTGGGGAGCCACCGGAATCTCAATGGGTGGGTCCGGTTCCGGAGGGGGCCCGTTGCGATACACGTAGAGGGCCCGGCGGACCCCATCATCCCAGAGACGGCCGTCGATCCGCGGCCGAACCCGTACATGGTAGGTGGCCGCCTCCAGCCCACTGAGATCGAAGGGAACACGCGTCTTGGTTTGAGTGAGCCTTCGATGGCTGAGCGAAGATCGAGTGCGCCCCGTTTTCGCCTCCACCAGATCCACCTCTACAGGTAGCTCCTGGACCGGCGCGCCCTTCTGGAGCCAGAGCTCCACCTCGGCCTCGTCGTCGTCGATATATGCCAGTCGATCTAGGTCCAACCCCACCCAGGTCTGGACCGGCAGTCGTAGGTCGACCAGGAAGAGAACCTCGCCGTCCTCGACCCGTCTTCCCTTGACGGTCAACAGATAATTACCCAGATCGTGAGTGTCCAGCCACCAACCGGTAGGAAGAGAACGCCAGTACTTGGGTTGGGGCCCCTTTCTGCTTTCGGCGGGTAGGGGTCGGTAGGGACCGTTACCCAAGAGGGGACCCAGATCGAAGCTGACCGGAGTGTCTTTCGGACCCGGCTCCAGCAATCGTCTGAGCGCCCGCGCACCCCCTTCTGGAAACCCCAACGAGACCTCCAGCTCTACGGCTTCTGGAGCGCCGAACCGAAGCTGGAGCCGATGACTGCCCCCCCCCACGAAACCCAGCTGGAAGCCGTCCGGAGCCACTTCCTGGCCCTCCTGCCTCAGCAAATAAGGCCTCAGATCGATTGGAGAGCTCTTCGGATGGACCTCCTGATCGAAGGAAAGAGAGATCAGAACCAGGACCACTGTAACTCGAATGCTCGACACCATCGCTGGCTCCCCTTTCGAAATTGCGACTTTGGACAATCCTGTGTTCGTGCTTCTCGCCCCACGAATGCCGGTCCATTGTAGCGGACGACGCCGTCTTCACCCACCTACATAGAGCGCGTAGAGCTTGATGTCCTCTCTTCTCCCTTCGAAGCTGACCCGGATCTTGACTGCACCGGCGAGATTTTGGATCGTGTCCTTCCCTTTCCAGGAGACCGGCTCCTTCAGACCCGACTGGCGGACGGACGCAGAGTCGTCGCCGGAGTAGCCTGAAACAGGTCTCTCTCTGTCATCCATCGAGCAACTCGACCCGCAGCCAGGCCCTCTCGGAAAGGCCATCGGCATTGACCCATATCCTGGCAGATCCATTCGCTTGGATGGGACTGGTGACGAGTGCCGCCGGAGTCTCCGGGTTCTTGGCAGACAAGGAGCCAAAGCCATCCCTTCGCCAACGTGCCAAGCCGATCTCGCCGTAGGTATCCGGCCGGGTCACGTCATTGTCCCAGCCTCCATACCAGATATAGGTCTGATCTCCCACGTTCTCGAACCCCTGCCCCTGAAGCAGTCCTCCTCCCTCCCAACTAGTGGGTTCTCCGCGAGGCAGAAAGGCGAAATCGGGAAGCGGCTCCCGGAAGTGGACGCCGTCATTGCTAATGAGGAGACCCAGGTCCATGGGATGTGCTGAGGATGCGGGAACGCCGTGGAATTGCCCATAGGTGCCCAGCAGGACGTTGCCACGGTTCCAGACGCTGGCCGGCTCATGCGACTCTTCGCCCTCATTGGTTGCCGTCGAGCGGTAGCCGTAGCGTACGAACGAAAGAGACTTGGTATCCGACCAGTGAGCAAAATCGTGGGAGCGGAAAACGGACATCACACGACCGCAAGGCTGCCCGTCCCGCAGCCACACCCAGGGGCTAATCTGTTGTCCGGCCAGGTAGTACATCCCGTGCCACTTGTAGAGTCCGGCATGCTCGAGGAACTCGGGTATCGCCAGATTCTCTTCGGCCACCCGATGGGCCAACCACTTGCCCCGGCGCTTCTGTACAAGTTTTGTCTCCCTCGCCGGACGCCAGCGCAGTCCATCACCGCTGTAAAGAGGAACGGCGGTAGTCCCCGTCCCCTCGGCAGGAGCTGCAGCCATCATCTTGAATCGCCGAGAGGGATCAGAATCCTCCGGTTCATAGAGGATCGAAAGCCCCGCGATCACGCTCAACTCAGCTGGGTCCATCAGAACCAGGTTGTTATCGCGATCTCCGGCATATTCCACCAGACCCAGATTGGGTTTTCTCCATTGGATACCATCCTCGCTCTCGGCGTATGCCACCCGCCACCCCGACATGACCCCTTTGGTGCTGAAGTCTCGAAAGCTGGCCTTGTCGGCAGCCACGTACCACATTTTGAATTTCCCGTCGAGGCGAAGAACGGTACCCAGATATTGAGCGCGCGCTTCATCCGGCCGCCCCTCTTCCCGTCTGACAATGGGGTTCTGGCGATGCTTCCGGCCCTGGTGCATGGAAAGGTACAGGTTCCGATGAAAGGGAATCGAAACATTATCGAAAGCGAATAGAGTAGCTTCCTCCACGACTTGAGGGGCGGCGATCTGCACCCGGATTCCGGTGGCAGACTGTGAACCTCTCTGAGCTGAACCACCCAGGCCCAGGAGAGGCTGCAAGCCTGATTTCTGCAGGTATCCACCTATAACAACGCCCACCACGAGGGCGAGAAAGACGGCCGAACCACGGAGCTTTCTAGTTGACATTCCGATCTTCTCCAAGTGAGACACACAAAAAATGGTAGGAGCTCTGTTGGGGAAACCGCCTTACTAGGGGCGAGGGGTTTCCGATCCCGACACGAGAAACAGAGCCGTTCCACCGAATACTAGGTCTTTGGACCTGCGAGGGCAATCTTGAAGAACGGCGGGGAGTCTCTGTGGAAAGAGCCTGGATCACTGTGCCACCAGGTATGGATCGACATCTTGAAGGCCCGGGACAGGTCGGGGTCGTCGGGGTCATGGAGAACCTTCAGGTTGATGACTCCCAGTGGGGCTGGCTCCAGACGGACAAGATTATTGTCGCGACTCCCTTCGTACTCCTCCAGCTCCAGCTTCGGGCGAGTCCAGTGTATTCCGTCCTCGCTCTCGGCATACGCCGGACGCCATCTCAGGGGGAGGATGTCCACCCGGGGGCTCCACATATTGTCTTCCTCCACAACAGTGAACGGATCCCGGCCGGCGGCCACGTACCACATCTTGAAGCGACCGTCGTGGCGCACGATGGAGCCGTAGAACTGGACTCCGAACTCGTCGGGAGCGCCCTCGGGCCCCCGCGGCAGGACAGGATTGGCGGGGTGCTTGCTGGGGTTTTGCAACTCCAGACGGAGGTTTTGGGTAAAAGGGATGGAGTCATTGTCGAAGGGAAAGAGATTGGCCTCTTCGACCCGGGGGCGGCTCCCCACCAGGACGGTCACTCCCTGGGGTTGTTCCAGAGTCGTTGCCTGTTGGCAGGCCGCGGCGATGGACAGGAGCAGAAGGCATGAGGCCAGATTCACGATCGCATTGCGCCGGACTGGATGGGATATGTTCATCTTTCTGTCCTCGAATCCCTTGCTCCGCAAGTGAGTTCTTCCAATCAAGGCTCGGATAGCCGCAGGGGATTGTGGACTCGAATATCAGGGAACTGAAGAAAATCGCTGTCGGTGGTGTAAATCTCACGGATGCCGTGCTCTCTCATGAGGGTGACCGTTCGGACATCGAAGAACAGGTTGCCGGCGGGATGGTTCAGATTGTCCAGGACAAGTTGCAGTAAATGCCAATGACCCTCTTCTCCATAGACGATCTGGAAACGGGGGCTGGCGAGAAATGGACTAAGGAAGTCGAGAGCTTCTCGCCAGCTCAGAGGATGATCGAAAACTCTGGCATGAGTGGCAACCCGTAAGAATTCGTAGAGGATGCCCTCTGTCAAGTACCATTGATCGGCGCTCCCTGCGGCTTGGCTGAGAAAGCTGCGGGCGCCTGTGGCTTCATCGGCATCCTTGTTGGCTGCGTAGAGCAGTATATTGGTGTCTACGATGCCGGCCATCAGGGGTCCATCAAGGCTTCCAGGGTGTCTCGATCTCCCAGGTTGATCCGCGGTTTACCCATCGAATAGGAGGGCAGCTGGAAGCGCTCCGGGCGCCTCTTCTTACGACGCTGCAATCCTTCGGTGAGCAATTCATTGACTACTTGAGACAGATTCCGGCTCTGCTGGTGAGCCAACTCCCGCACACCTTCCAGGCAAGCTTCCTCGAGAACAAGAGTTGTTCGCTGCATATGGTCTAACATATCTAAGGAGCATATATATGTCAAGAAAAGATGTCTAAGTGTAAGAGCCTGAGCCGGCGCAGTGATTGAATTCGCCAGTTGTTGACGACCACCGCCCAATTTGACAATGCCGACGGGAGACAACACCATTGTGGCGAGGATCGATCCGGGGACGGGCACGCTGGTGGCAGCCACCAATCCGCATATGGAGGGCAGTAGGGTCCTGGCCCTGATCGGGGAGGCGCATGAATTGCTAATGCGGGGGCTTACCATTATCTTCTGTCTGGCCCTTGCGTCCTATCTCGGGGCCGAATCCCTGGTCTTGATAGACAACCCCATGTCACCGCCGAGCTGGGCCCTGGCCCAAAGGGCCCTGATCAAGGCCAACGCCGAAGCTGCCGTCCAGGTCGCCGGAAGGTACGTGGACGCACAGGGCTGGTTGCGAATCACGCCCAACTGGGGGGGGATGGATGGACCCGACGATGTCATGGAGAGCTTTCGGAACTGGCCGCTGCTCTACATTCTGGGTGGACCCGAGTCGATCCTTTCCGACTACAAAAAAATCTGGGAGGGGCACCTGCAGCAGTTCACCGAGGCTCGGGAACCCCTGGTGGAAGTGGCTAAGGAGGGAATGTACTACAGGGAATTCTGCCCTTCCTTCGACTGGGAGCACATAGGTGAGGGAATGGCAGGCTGGTACTGGTACGGCATGGCCCGTCCCCGCGACCCCCAGTACCTGATCCGCGCGCGACGGTTCAGCTCCTTCTATACGGGTGATGACCCGTCTGCTCCCAACTACGATCCCAGGCACCGAATCGTACGCAGTCTCTTCAACGGCAGCCGCGGGCCCCTTCTGGACACTCCCACCGAGGCCCACTGGGCCGGGCCGCCCCGGCCGCTGCATGATCCCAGGCCAGGCCAGCCCCGACGGACACTCAGGTTTGCCCGCCAGGGTTACACCGTGGATCTGAGCGGAGACCACCCCCTGAATCTCATGGCCACAAACCTGGCCATGACGGCCTACATGCTCAGCCATGAGAAGCAATACAGGGACTGGATCATGGAGTACGTGGATGCCTGGAAGGAGAGGATTCAGGAGAACGGCGGCAACATCCCCACCAATATTGGCCTCGACGGATCCATCGGCGGCCAGTGGGGAGGGAAGTGGTACGGAGGGGTCTATGGCTGGAACTTTCGTCCACGCTACGATGAGTTTACACCCCATCTCCAGGGTAAGCCCAACCCGGGGAACAACATGTTCATCCGGGGTCCACGCATCGCTTTCGGTATCGCTCTGCTGCTGACGGGGGATCCCGCATATCCCGCCATTCTGCGCCGACAGCTCGACAACCTATACGCCGTCGGCAGAAAAGAGGGAGATCACTTTCTCATCCCCCACAAGTATGGGGACGAGGGCTGGTATGGATACAGCGAATACCTCTACCCTGGGGAGCAGATCGATGTGTACCTCTGGTCCTTCGATTCGGCGCAGAGGAAGCGGGTCTCGAGCCACCCCTGGATCCGCTATCTGGAAGGGGAGCACGATGGCTACCCTCTCGAGGCGTTGGAACAAGACTTTGCGGTGGTCGGAGAACAGATGAAGGAGCTACGAGAAGACGTAGCCACCCCGGATACCCGCTCCTCCACCGGTTATCCTCGACCGGTTACCGTGACCTCGCTGCTCCATCTGATGATGGGGGCCAACTACCCGGGCGGATCGGGGAACGTCCTTCACGCGCAGGTACGATACTTCGATCCGGATCTCCGCAGAGCTGGTTTGCCCCACGATGTGGGGGCGCTGGTGGAACAGATCAGCCCGGGATCCGTCACCCTCACGCTGGTCAATACCAGCCCCGTGCATCGCCGAGACGTTGTGGTCCAGACGGGAGGTTACGCCGAGCACCGGTGTACCTCAGTGGAGAAGGATGACAAGGTGGACAAGGTGGGTGCTTCCCACTTCCGGGTCCGGCTGGAACCAGGGTGTGGTGGGCGTCTGACTCTTGCCTTGGAGCGTTATGCCGAGGTGCCCACGCTTGCGTTTCCCTGGGATCGCTGACGGCTCTCGGCCGAGGGGACTGAGGGGCGCAATTTCGGCAACAGGATCAGTCAGGACATGAGCCTATCGAGCAGGTCCCTGGTTCTTCTTATTCTCCTGACAGCATGCTCTGGCTTGAATGCCTGGGGCGAGAGCACCATCCCACTCCAAACGCCGATGGTCCCACCGACCTGGGCACTACTGGAGAGGGCGCTGCTGGCAGCCAACGTCGAGGCCTCCCGCGAGTTCTTCCTCACTCACTTCGACCGGGCGGGCAATCTGATTCACACACCCACCTGGGGGGCTCTCGAAGGACCAGATGACGCCTACGAGTCCTTCTACAACTGGACGCTTCTGTACGCCCTGGGGGCATCCCCTGAGATTCTGCAGATGTTTCGCAAGGGTCAGGAAGCGCACCTCCGACAGTACAAGGCCCTCAAGACCGTCACCACCAAGATCGCTCGCGATGGCGCCTACTACAAGGAGTTCCCGCCCATGCTGGACTGGCATCACATAGGGGAGGGACTCAGGGCGTTCCTCTATGAGGGCCTGTGCGACCCCGTGGATGCGAGATTCCAGAAGCGTATGCGCCGTTTTGCAGGCTTCTACATGAACCAAGATCTGGCAGCGCCAAATTACGATCCGGAACAGAAGATCATCCGGAGCCTCTTGAATGGGAGCCGAGGGCCGATGCTGCGAATGGCCACTCGCCCAGACTGGTGCGGAGACCCTCTCCAGGGCCGGTTCATCCTGGACAACCTGGGGGGACCACTGGACTACATGGAGCACTATCCCCTCAAACTTGCGCACTTCGACGAGTATCTGACGGTCGAGGGAGACCATCCCCTGAACCTGTCGGCCACCGTACTAGCCCTCAATGCTCACATGCTGGGCCACGAGGGAGGTTACAAGGAATGGGCTCTGGAATATGTGGACGCCTGGAAATCCCGAATCCTAGCCAACGGTGGAAACGTCCCAACCAACATCGGTCTGGATGGAAGCATCGGAGGCGTGTTCGGCGGTCGCTGGTGGGGTGGAACCTATGGTTGGAACTTCCACCCCTGGTCTCCGGAGCACGGAAAACAGCACTTCCGGAACCTGTTCGACAAGGGGACCTGGCCCGGATTCGGTAACGCCCTGCTCCTCACCGGAGACATGGGTTATGTGGATGTGCTGCGCCGGCAGATGGACAATCTCTATGCCCAGAAGAAGGTCGTCGATGGGGAGATTCACCTTCCCCAGAACTACGGTGTCTACGTCGAGAAAACGGGGCCGCCAGCGAGGGATCTGGTTCGCGGAGAGATTCTGGGTCTGGAGTCTGGAGAGGCAGGGTGGTTCAACTGGTCTCCCCGCTGGTTCGTTCCTCGAGTGACGGAGATCTACCTCTGGTCCATGGACCGGAGGGATCTGGAGCGGGTTCCAATCGAGGGCTGGGTCGCTTTCCTGGAGGGGAAGGATCCCGGGTATCCGGTGCGTGCCCTGGAGATGGATTTCGCCCGGATCCAGCGCACCCTGAGACGGATGAGGGAGAACGAGACGCCCCCGGACAGCTGGCTGGCAGACTCGACCTACGGCTACAATCCGGCGACGACTGAGAACCTTCTCAAGCTGATGGTGGGAGGCTATCACGGTGGTCTGATCTGGACCCTTCACTCCCGTCTTCGCTATTTCGACCCGGTGCGCCGGCGAGCCGGCATACCCCAGGATGTGGCTTCCCTCGTGACCCGGATCGATGGGGAAAAGACACGGGTGATTCTGGTGAACGTCAATCAAGTGGAGAGCCGGGAGGTCATTGTCCAGACGGGGGGGTACGGTGAGCACCTCTGTATCCGTGTCGAAGCCGAAGGCCAGACGCACAACATCAACCGACGCTTCTTCCGGGTGCGCCTCGCCCCGGGCGCTGGAGGTGAGCTGGTGATCCACCATCGCCGCTACGCCAATACACCGACACTGGCTTTTCCCTGGCACGGCTCCAGGGTGCCGCGGCCTTAGTACACTGGAACGTAAATACGGCAACGTTTGTGGCGAGCGCGACGGTGTCGAGGGCACGAAGCGACGACGAAGCCATACTCTTGCGTATTGCCAGGAGGAGCGACAAAGCCATCGGCCCGTCCCGTCGCCACCCGCAGGGCAGATGGGGGTTGTGGACGATCTCTGCGTTGGTCGTCGTCGAAGATGGCCAAGCATCGTCTTCCTCCTCCTGCCTTGACCTCGCCTCACAAGCCCCATCTGCAAACGTTGCCGTATTTACGTTCCTGTGTACTAAGTACACTGGAACGTACTCACCTGGGCGGAAATCGTTTACGATGGGGTTTCATTGATCTCAACGTTTGAACCGGCACTGGATCACGGACAGGTGGCTGTGGAAAAGGCAAAAGTCGCAATCATCGGATTGGGTACGGTCGGAACCGGCGTCGCGCGGCTGCTTCTCGATCAGGGGGATCGCACGGCGCGTCATGCGGGAAGACCGTTGTGGCTGGAAGCGGTTGTAGTTCGCGACCCTGGTAAACGACGGGAGGTAGAGTTGCCTGAAGGGCTGTTGACCGACGACCTCTCGCGCGTCACGGAGGACCCCGAGATCAAGGTGGTGGCGCAACTGATCGGCGGCCTGGAACCCGCACGCACGACCATGTTGAAGCTGCTCCACGCCGGCAAGGACATCGTCACCGCGAACAAGGCCCTTTTGGCCGAACACGGCCCTGAGTTGTTCGACATGGCCCGCGCCCTCGGTCGGTCCATTGCTTTCGAAGCTTCTGTGGCCGGCGGGATTCCCATCGTCACGAACATCGGCCAGTGCCTGTCGGGAAATCAGATCACATCGCTGTGTGGAATTCTCAACGGCACGAGCAACTTCATCGTGTCTCAGATGGAAGAGGAGGGTCTGGACTACGAGAGCGCAGTTGCCGAGGCGCAACACCTCGGTTATGCGGAAGCCGATCCGACCATGGACGTGGATGGCAGCGATGCGGCGCAGAAGCTGGCGATCCTGGCGCACCTGGCCTTCGGAGCCCGCGTTCATTGGAAGGACATCCCCCGGATCGGCATCGATTCGCTTGACCCCGCCGATCTCCTGTACGCAGGTGAGCTCGGGTACCGAATCAAGCTACTGGCCACGGCGCAGTTGACGGAGCATGGACTGGAACTGCATGTCTCTCCGACCCTCGTGCGCATGGGAGAGCCGCTCGCCGAAGTGCGGCAGGCGTTCAACGCAGTTGGCGTGGTTGGGGATGCTGTCGGCTCAGTCTTTTTTCACGGCCTGGGTGCCGGTCAGATGCCGACGGCCTCGGCAGTGGTCGCAGACATGATCGACACCTCTGTCGGGCGGACACAGATCACGTTTCGCAACCTGGAACTGTGGTCTCAACGAGAGGCACGTGTCGACATCCGCGAACACGCCAACCTCCCAGGCCGGTTCTACCTGCGCTTCACCGTCGATGACCGACCCGGAGTGCTGGCGCAGATCGCGGGTATTCTTGGCAATTGGGATGTGTCCATCGCTTCCGTCATTCAACACGAACCGGATCCACAGGGAGACGTCACGAGCGTTCCGCTGGTCATCATGACTCATACGGCGAAGGAAGGCGATGCCGAAAGGGCGATGAACGAGATCGAACGGCTTGAGTGTGTGCGGATTCCCTGTGTTCGGTTGCGGGTCCTGGGTTGAGGGACGTCAATCTGGTGGCGCACCGGGGCCGCATTTGCGGACTGGAACGCCGACGGGATGATGGACGGATCGACCTGGTGTACAACTGCGCCGGATCCGGAAAGATCTACCTGCTGCGGAACCTGGGTTCGCGGAGCGAGCCGGTCTTCGACCTGCCTAGAGAGTTCCGGAGCTACGGCGAGGAGATCGCGTTCACCATCCACGGACCCAACGCCTGGCCAGGGGACCTCAACGGCGATGGGAAGCCTGACCTCCTGGGATGCGTGGAATGGAGCGTGTACCCATTCTATGCTTACGCCGCCCTGGAGATGGACGAGCACCCTGAATACGAGATCGGAAAGTTAGAACGCCTTCCGAATAGGACATCCCTGGCCGATCAGAAGGATGGTCTGTAGGAAGGCCGTAACGTCACCCACCTCCTGACTGCATTGGCCCCAACGGAATCACGAGCCCTCGTCCAGAATCTCGACCAGGAACCTCCCAACACCCGCCCCGTGATGGACCTTTCCAGGGAAGTTGTCGTCATGTTTGGCCGCCTGCCCCAGATAGTAGAACCAGTAGGTGTCGGGTTCGGGTCCTGGAACGGCTCCCGGGGCAACGTAGATGACCTTGGAGTCAAATCCCTCACCCAGATCCAGAAGCGGCTTCCGGCCCTGGCGTTGGAAGGAGCGGCCGTCCCGACTCCAAGCCCCTAGCACCCGGATGACGCCTTCGGTTTTGTAGAAAGCCGAGATGAACATCACATAGAGGTCTTCTTTAATTCGGGTGCAGGCGTTGTTGTAGAAATCCATGTCATCCGGATCCTGGAGATCTGGTGCCAGGATCTCCTGGGCCCTGGGGAATCGTGAGAACTCTCGGGACTCGCTCAGTCCTATGGTCCTGATGGTCGCGTTCTCGGTCTCGGTGGAGACGAACGAGTTCCCCGCCTCGTCCGTGCCCCTCCACAGTCGGGCATAGAAACGATAGTGGTCGCCGTCTTTGAAAATGACGTTCTGAGTATCGCTGTTCCAGGGATAGATGGACTCCGGAAGCAGATTCCATTGCAAACCATCGGGTGAGACAGCGGCGTAATTGTGCCAGACGCCTCTGCCCTTCTCGTCACGCCCCAGGAACTTCTGAAGAAGGGCCTTGTACCTCTCTTCAGAGGGGGCCTCATCGTCGCGGAAGACGGTGGTCGTATTGGCCCGCATGCTCCGGCCGTCCATGAGGATGTTGGTCTTGACCTGCCCGTCCTTCCACGGCACCAGATCCAGTTCCGGCTTTTCCCAGTGGATTCCGTCCTGGGAGACGGCGTAGCAAAGATAGGCATCGCAGTCGTACTCGTAGTCCGGGTCGTACGCGGCATACCACATACGCCAGAGTTCCCCTTCCCGGATCACCGTGAGGTAGTTGAGGGTGAACTCTTCCCAAGGGCGGTCGCTTACCAAAAGGGGTTTGCTGGTGCGCTCCAGTATCCTCATGCGGACAGCGTCCGTCGGACCCTTTCGAATCCCACCTGAGTCGCTGGATTCTCCACATGACAGGGAAGCCCCGAGAAGCAGGACTCCCTGCAGCCAGAGAAGACGGAATATAAGTCCTTTCTTGAGATATCGAAAGAATATGACGACGCCAACAACCGCAAGAAACACAACCATCCATATCATTGTTGTCCCCCTCTCATATGATTATGAGGCTTTTACCAGAAGGCATAATCCGACATTCCTCATATCAACTTCGGATCCCAGTCCTTCTGCTTGCAGCTTCGTATCACTACGCCAAAGTCACACGGCGTTGCGCTTGTAGTAGATACTGTCCTCAACACTCTTTGCAGGTGTCAAAGGGGTTAAAGTAAACTTGGTCTCATCATTTTCGAACCGGAGCCACTCGGAGGCGACAGTTGATATGAAAAATCTCAGTTTAGCCCTATCGCGACTTCTGGTCTGGTCGCTTCTTGCGTCCACGGGGATTGCGCAGGATTGGCCCCAGTGGCGAGGACCGGACCGCACCGATATTTCTACCGAGACCGGACTCCTCTCCGCCTGGCCTCCTGAGGGACCCAGGCTGGTCTGGACCTTCAAAGACTGTGGGATCGGCTTCTCCGGTCCGTCGATGGTGGGCGAGACCCTCTTCACCATGGGAGCGCGCGGAGGCGTCGAACAGCTGCTGGCGATCGACAGGGCCGAGGGCAAAGAGATCTGGTCGCTCGACGTCGGAGAGGTTTTCGAGATTGCCCGTGGTAACGGTCCTCGCAGCACCCCAACCGTAACCAACGGCCGCGTTTATGCCCTGGGGGCGGCGGGAAACCTCGTGTGCGCCAACACCAGCAATGGCGAGCTCATCTGGAAGGTATCGATGTCCGACCTGGGTGGCAACCCGCCTAAATGGGGCTACAGCGAGAGCGTTCTTGTCGATGGACAGAAAGTCATTTGCACGCCCGGGGGACCGCAGGGGACCGTGGCGGCGTTGGCTGCGGCGACCGGGAAGGTGATCTGGCAGACGAAGGAGTTCCAGGACCCCGCTCAGTATGCCTCACCCTTTGCCTTTAGCTGGAACGGGATTCGGCAATATGTCCAGCTGACAATGGAGTCTCTGGTGGGTATTGGAACCAACGATGGCAGCCTGCTGTGGAAGTCCGATTGGCCCGGCCGGACCGCCGTCATTACCACACCGATCTATCGCGACGGGCACCTCTATATCACGTCCGGATACGGTGTGGGCTGCAAGCAGGTCCGTCTTGATGAGAACAACCAGGTCAGTGACGTCTATGCGAACAAGGTGATGAAGAATCGGCATGGAGGCGTCATCCTGCTTGGCGACTATCTCTATGGTTACTCCGACGACCGGGGTTGGACCTGCCAGAATTTCGAAACCGGCGAGGAAGTCTGGCGTGAAGAGGAGAAGCTGGCAAAAGGCTCCATAGCCTACGCCGACGGACGTCTCTATTGTCTGGGTAGGGAGGAAGGAACGGTTGCCCTGATCGATGCTTCACCCAAAGGGTGGAAGGAATTTGGACGCTTTCAGCTGCCCGTTGACTCCAAGCTTCGCAAGCCGAGGTGGCTCATCTGGACACACCCCGTGATCGCCGGCGGCCGACTCTACCTGCGAAATCAAGAGCTGCTGTTCTGCTACGACATCAAGGGAAGCTGACTCTTCTCAAGCGATCTTCGTAGTGGTGATGTCCAAGCCACCATGCGTCGAGACGCCGTACCTGTTTAGCTGCTAGCCCGCCCTTGCCTTCGCCTTCAAACTTGCCTGTGCCTTCGCCTTTGCCTTCTTCTTCAACAGCTCGAAATCGTTTCTATGCTGACTGGGTTGATCTGGAGTCTGGATGCAGGGCAGGGATGAGACCCGGTCCAGGAGGAAGGCAAAGGCACGTTTGAAGGCGAGGGCGAGGACAAGGGCGCTAGACAGAGAGGCTACTGGAGCGGCCCTTCGAGGATTGGCTTCGCTTGATCTTCCTGGTCTGAAACGATCGGTTGTGTCAGACAATGGAAACGCAACCCTAGGCATTCTGCGGTCTACACCAACGTTATCATTTTCCTGTCGAGCACACAGCAAAAACACGCAAAGAAGTAGAGGCCACCTGAGGGACACGTCTGAGGCTATAGTTGGAAGGCAGTAGCCAGATGCAGTACTCTCTTTCAGAGACAGGATGATGTCTTACGCGAACCTGACAACATCGAAAGCGCGAAGCACGGCTACCGCCGTGAGTCTGCCCCTGGTGGGATTGGTTGTCGTTACTCTGATCGCTGCCGGATCAGGACTCGGCTCCACCCCAGCTTGGGAGAATATCCAGTTCGTACCCCAGGGTATCTCGTTATCCAATCCAGGAATGCAGCAGTCGTTCCTCGTTACCGCCAGCGACGGACAGGGGAGCCAAGCGGATGTCACCTCCTTATGCCGAATCACTTCCAGAGATTCGGAAGTGGTCCGTGTCGACTCGAAATCGTATCGCCTATCTGCTGAATCCTCCGGGGTGACCACGATCGAAGTGCGTTTGGACCACCTGGTCCACACAGTGACAGTCCGGGTCGGAGAGAGAGCCAGCGAGGTTGCCGTACGTTTTGCCCCTGATGTCGTCTCAATCCTTACTACCAAAGGCTGTAACGGCTCGGATTGTCATGGTTCCCCGGCGGGTCAGAATGGCTTCAAGCTGTCCTTGTTCGGGTACGACGTGGCGGCCGATCACAAGGCTATGGTCGACGCCGATGGAGGTCGAAGAGTCAACCTCCAGCAACCTCAAGAAAGCCTCATCCTGAAGAAGCCCACCTTCGCCATCCCCCACGGGGGCGGGCAGCTCATGGACGTGGACTCTGAGCAGTATGGCACGCTGCTGCGTTGGCTCCAGCAGGGCGGCCGCGCTAACACCGAGGGGGTAAGACTTACAGCGCTGGAGCTCTATCCAGAGGAGCGCGTGCTGGTCGGCAGTAGCAGCACCCAGCGCCTGGTGGCAGTGGGACGTCTATCGGACGGGACCACCCGGGACATGACCGGGGATGTCCGCTACCAGGTGGGCGACTCCGGTGTCGTGGAGGTTTCTCCTGAGGGAACGCTGGCTACGCGGGGACCGGGACTCACCACCGTTTCCGCCCGCGCCATGGGAAAAGTAGCCACCTCCCAGATCGGAGTAATCGAAAGCCTCGCTGGAGCCGACTACCGCCTCCCCGAGACGAATAACTTCATTGACGAATTGGTCTACGCCAAGCTCCGGCAGCTGAACGTGTCTCCGGCCGAGCTAACCTCTGATAGAGCCTTCGCCCGAAGAGTCTTCTTGGATGCTATCGGTCGCCTGCCCACCAGACCGGAGCTAACCGAGTTCCTGGACGACGCCAGTGGAGACAAGAGATCGCAGCTGATCGATGGTCTGCTGGGAAGGCCCGAGTATGCCTCTCACTGGAGGGTCAAGTTCGAGGATTGGTTTCGGAACAGCCAGCTCAACTCCCAGGGTCGCTCTATGGGAGTGTTCAAGGACTGGATCAAAAGATGGGTTTCGGAGGATCGCCCCTACGACGAGGTCGTACGGGCCCTTCTGACCAGCACCGGCGACACCATGATCAGTCCGGCGGCCAACTTCTGGCATCCGGCCACGGATTTCATGCTGAAGGAGTTCAGTCTGACGAAGATGGTTCCCACCGTGTCCCGCCTCTTCCTGGGGGTCCGGCTGGAATGTGCTGAATGTCACAATCATCCACTGGAAAACCTGACGCAGGACGACTTCTACGGATTCGCGGCCTTTCTGTCGCAACTGCAGGTAAAGCACGGCTATGGCGAGTATCGACGCACCTGGTTCCTGGAAAACAGAGGAGAGGTGAAGCATCCTCTGACCAAAAAGCCGATGCTCCCCAAAGTCCTGGGAGGTCAACCTCTACGGATTCCGGAGGGAGTGGACCGGAGGGAGGTCCTGGCCGACTGGCTCCTATCGCCGGAGAACCCGTACTTCGCCCGAGCAACCGTAAACCGCCTCTGGGCCGAGTACTTTGGGGTCGGAATTGTCGAGCCCTTCGATGATTTCCGGTCCACCAATCGGCCCGTTAATCAGAAGCTCCTCGATCGGTTGGCCCGATTCTTTGTGGACAGCGGATTCCGACTCAGCGCCCTCCATCGGCTGATCCTCAACTCCAGGACCTACCAGGCAGCTTCGAAGAAGGAACCATCAACTCGCCTGGAACGGGTCCTTGCCGCCCGATATCTACCTCGCCCCGTGCCTGCCGAGGTGCTGTTGGATGCCATCTGTCAGGTAACCGAGGTTCCTCATCAATTCCGGAATCATCCTGTGGGAACATGGGCCAAAGATGTTTATCAACCCGACAGCCCCGATTACTTCCTGGTGACCTTCGGTCTGACTCGACGCGACATCCTGGCCCGACGGGCAGAAACGGCCACTCTGAGTCAGGCTCTGCATCTGATGAACGGAAGCACCATCCGCGAGAAGGTAGAGAGCCCGGACAACGTTCTATCCCGCTTGATCCGCTCTGATGCCAGTGACAAGAAGATCGTCAGAGAGCTTTTCGAAACTGCTTACGCTCGGCTGCCCACGCCCCAGGAGGATGCTACCTTGAGCGATTTCATCACGGCGGAAGAGGCCTCCGGTCGGACCCGACGAAGGGGCCTGGAAAATGTCGTCTGGGCTATACTGAACTCCAACGAGTTCCAGCTGAACCACTGAAGGGAATAGTGAGCAGTGAGCAGTGAAGAGTGAAGAGTGAACAGTGAACAGTAAACAGTAAACAGTAAACAGTAAACAGTAAACAGTGAAGAGAGTTGAGTAGTTCCCTGTCAAGTGGAGAGAGCCAATGCGTTTGAAACTGACACAACCTCTGGGAGTCAGCCGAAGAGCCTTTCTCAAGGTAGGCGCCGCTGCCTTTGCGGGGATAGACTTGCACCGGCTGTTGGCCTCGGGGAGGGAGCGAAGCGAGATCTCCTGCATCGTCCTTTTCCAGCGGGGTGGCGCCAGCCAGCTGGACACCTTCGACCCCAAACCGGAAGCGCCCCGCGACATCCGGGGGAGCTTCGGCACCGTCCGCAGCAGCCTGCCAGGAATCTATCTCTCAGAACTAATGCCCCGCACCGCTGGGATGATGAAGAAGTTCGCCCTGATTCGTTCCATGCACTCGGAAGAAGCGATTCACGAGCGGGCGCGGCAGTACGTCTTCAGCGGTATTCGGCCGCGGAACGAACTGATCCACCCCGGCTACGGATCGGTAATCGCCCGCGAGCGTGGCTCCCAGGGGGGCCTTCCTCCCTTCGTGCTGATTCCCAAGGAGCAACTCTGGGCCAAGGCGGGGTTTCTGGGTCCGACCTACGATCCTTTCATCGCGGGCGATCCCAACCAGAAGAACTACTCGGTCAAAGATCTCACCCTTCCCCTGGGACTGGGATGGGAAGAGGCGCAGTCCAGGTTCCAGCTGATGTCGTCCCTGGACAGGGAGTTCAAAAAGGTAGAGGGCTCCACCATCCTGGACGGCATGGACCAGTTCTACCAAAAGGCTTTCGATCTAATTGCCTCACCTGCTGCCAAGAAGGCTTTCGACATCGGGCAGGAACCAGAGGGACTCCGTGAGACGTATGGCCGCACCGATGTGGGACAGGGAGCGCTCATGGCCCGGCGGCTGGTCGAGGCCGGAGTGCGATTGGTGAGTGTTTTCCACAATGGCTACGATACCCACACCAACAACGACGAAAGCCACAGCCGGATCGTCCCTGAGTTCGATCAGGCTTTCTCAGCCCTCCTGGAAGACCTGGATCAGCGGGGAATGCTGGAGACGACCTTGGTCCTGGTCATCGGAGACTTCGGCCGCACGCCCAAAATCAACTTCTCGGGAGGCCGCGATCACTGGCCTGGCGCCTTTTCCACTGCTCTGGCAGGTGCGGGTGTCAACGGTGGGCAGGTCATCGGACGAACCGACGCTCGTGCCTTCGGACCCGTCGAGCGGCCGGTCACCATCGAGGACCTGGGGGCCACGGTCTACAAGCTGCTCGGCATCGATGCCCACAAGACCTATCTGGTCGAGGGAAGGCCGGTCGCTATCAACAAAGAGGGGAAGCCGGTGAAGGAGATCTGGACTTGAGGAGGTATTCCTGCCTCCTGCTTCTTTGGTTGACGCTTTCCGCTTCGGTTGGGGCGACCGACCGACAGCTGGAAATCGCCCGCATCTACCCCCTGGGGGGACAGCAAGGGACTTCGGTCACACTGGAGATCCTGAGCCAGAAGAAGGTCAGATACAGTACTCGTGCCGCCGGAGGCCTGTCCAATGCGGTCCGGATTGAGTTCGACTGCCAGGACCTGGTCTGGAAACAAACCCTGGAGGCGAGCCGAGGGAAGCTGGTGGGTACCGTCGAGATTGCTCCGGGAGCGGCCCTGGGTCCCCACCTGCTCAGGGTCTTGACCCGGGAAGGGTACTCCACATCGGCCCTCTTCAACGTAGGCCAGTTTTCCGATCTTCTCGAAGCGGAACCCAACGACACCTGGAAGCAAGCTCAGCCGGCGACAGATCTACCGCGGACGGTTCAAGGCCGGCTGGATGGAGCTGCCGATGTAGATATCTTTGCGATCCAGGTGAAGGCGGATCAGCGCTGGACCTTCGACTTCCGGTCCATCGACTTCGGCTCGGCCGTGGAGTCCAAGATGTCCCTTCTGGACCAGTTCGGCGCGGAGGTGGCCTTCAACGACGATCGCAGCTTCTACGACGAGACTCCTTTTCTCGAGAAGACATTCGAAATCGGGGGCACCTACTACGTCAAGCTAGACCAATATCGAGGAGCTCGGGGCTTCAATTTCGGAAAGAACTGTGCCTACATGCTGAGAGTGACGTCGCTGCCGACCGTACATCACCTGGCTCCCCTTGGCCTTGCGGCGGGCAAAACCAGTCAGATGAACCTCGCCGGCTCAGCCCTGGAAGGCACCGAAGAGGTCTACCTGACCCGGATCAGGGGGGCCGAGTACGCCCGCATGACCTACCCCTACACGGTGCCCATCCGGTTCGAAAACGATCCGCCTACCGGCGGGGAGGTCGATCGGATCGATGGGAAGTTGCTGCAAGCTCGTCCTCAGTCGGTGGAAGTTGAATTCTCGGTCCCCGCTGCAGCGCGCACGGGCCTGTGGCGAGTCTGGGTCTCAGGCTCCCACGGAGTGGTCGATGGTCCGTCTCTGGAGGTGAGTGGTTGGACAGAGTACGAGGAGGGAAACACGGGCTCGGCCGATTGGCGGCAGGGTCCCTACGGTGTGCATGGCCAGCTGGGAAACCCCGGCGAGCAGGATACCTTCGAGATCCCGTCCGAGGCCGGAGAACCCTTGCACCTGTGGACCGTGGCAGCCCAGTTGGGTGTTCCCGATCTGGACACTGTCCTGGTGTTGAAGGACGCTTCTGGAAAGACGCTGGCAGAAAGCGATGACGTTGTGGCGGGTCAGGGGACCTTGATTGGCAACCCAGACTCCAGTCTGTTCTACACGCCTGAGCAAAGTGGTCGCCTGTTTCTGACCGTCAAGGATCGTCTCAGCCGGGGTGGTCCCGGGTATGTCTATCGCCTGAAAGTGAAGAGCGAGCGGCCAAGCTTCCAGCTTTTCACGACACCCGAAAACGTTAACTTAGCTCCGGGGAGCTCGGCTCAGATCAAGGTACATCTGGTGCGCGAGGCCGGCTTCCAGGGGGAGGTTTCGATCTGGTTCGAGGGCCTGCCGGGCTCAGTCGAACCCGGCGAGGGCAAGTTCCGAGCCGATCAGCTCTTCGAGCCCAACGCCGACGGGGCCGACATGATCATCCCCGAGATCCCCTTCCAAATTCACATCCCCGAGTCCCAACCTCTGGGTATGCATGCCTTCCAGGTCCGAGGCGCTCCCACCAGCGAGAAAACGAGTCAGGATGGTCGGGTGGTCAAGGCTGAGACGACACTCATATTGGGTCCTCTATTGGATGCGTGGAACTATACACGGCGTCCCCTTCCCCGAACTTCTCTCACCATAGTTGAGCCCCTGTCAAGCTATCTCTCGGTCTCCAAGCAACACGGCGGAGGCGGGAGGTCTCCATCGCTGAGCCTCGCCCAGGAAAGCACCGCAACCCTCACACTCCAGGCAGAGAACATCCCCAGAGGTGCTCCCGTCATCGTCAAGGACCTGCCCTCAGGTGTCACCGTCAGTTCCAGATCCCGGGAGAACAACCAGATCGCGCTGATTATCAAGGCAGATCCCGAAACCCCTGTGGGCACTTTCGAGGTCTCGGCCGAGGCCAAGGTCGGAGATCGCTGGATCTACACCGAAGCCATCGATCTGAAGGTGGTTCCTGGAAACAAGATTCGAGCCGGCCGCTAGACGAAGGGGCCTCAGGCAGCGTACAGGATCGGAAACAGTTGCTTCCTGGAATGATCCAGCGCCAGCTGGTGGCCCCACTGGGCTGAAATACGGATCCCTTCAGGGTTCACCTCTCTCAGTCGGTACCGTAGTCGATCTCGAGCCGCCGGACGGTGCGGGATGCAATCCATAGAACCAGCGCCGTCACGCTGAAGAGTCCCAGGACGGCGACAGCAATCGACGGCGGTTCAGCGGGAGCCATCAGCAGACGGATCAACAAGGGTGCTCCAGAGTCCATTGGGACGGGATGCGGAGTCAGAGATTGCAAGTAGTAGAGCACACTCAGCTTCTGCAGCGCCGCGGGGAGCATGCCAATCACGCCCTCCCAAAGCAGGATTACCATGGCGGGTACGATCGGATTACGTAGCAGCACTCCGGCCGCCAGGAAAACACTTCCGTATCCCACACAACCCAACGCAGCAGCAGCGGCATACTGAAGGGCGTGTGACGGCCCCTGACTCTGCCAGAACGCGGCGAGCTCAGCAGGGTCCTGGGGCCACAGCATGGCTGCGTAGGAGGTCCAGGCGCCTGTCGTGAAAATCGCCACGGCTGCGACCAATCCAGCAAGATACTGACCAATCAATAGGACTTCGCGCCTCGCCGGTACCAGAAACCAGTAGTGCAGTGTCTTGTCGAGCATCTCACCCCGGAAGAGATTCATGAAAATGCCCAGGCAACCGAAGAAGATCGCGAGACGCAGATAGAAGTTGTGAAAGACGAAGGCGAAGGCGGAACGACTTTCATGGATGTCGATCAAGAGATTGCTATTTATGCGTTGCAGCACGCCTGCCTTGAAGCGCAAGGTCCAGCGGCGTTCGCCGTCATAGAACCTGATGTTGCGATAGTCGACTTCGGAACCCTCGCGTTTCAGGGTGAACTGGCGGTCGTCTACGGAGGTGCCTGTTCGCTCCAGGACCTCTGTTTCCAAGTCACCCTTCCGGATTGTCTCCAAGACGGAAACGGGGGTTATCTTGTCGGCCCAATCGCGCTGCATCACCTTTACCTGAAGCCCATGGACAAAAAAGATGACGGCGGGAAAAAGCGCCAACAGGTACACCCAGGCACTGCGCCGCGAAAAGAAGACGCGCCGCAGTTGGAGTCTCATGATCGTGCAGACCTGGCGCAGCCGTAACGCGGCGCTCACTCCTCACCTCCAATCAGGTATTGATAGAGCGCGTCGACGTCTTCGTCGACTACCATCACTTGCTCGACTGTACGTCCCGCCAACGAGATGCGCGTCAGGGCTCGTGACAACTCCTGGCGGCTGCGCGTCAGAACGAGCAGTCCCAGACCGTCCTCGTGGAGCTGGACTTGCGTCACGTGGTCCTGCTCAAACAGCAGGGAAGCAACCTGGGAGGCGTCACGGCAGCGGATCAGGAACTGGCTCGGGTGCTCACTGATCTCCTCGCGCACGCCTCGAATGTTTCCCTCGGCGACGACCGTACCGTTCGCGATCAGGATGACCCGGTCCGAAATCAGGTCCACCTCTTGAAGGACATGGCTGGAGAGCACGACATGTCGCCCCAGGTGGGCAAAACGCTTGAGGCGGGTGATGGTCTCGGAGCGGGCCAGCGGGTCAAGACCGTTCAGCGGCTCGTCGAGGATGATCACCTCGGGATTGTGGGCGATGGCCTGTGCCAGGCGTACTCCCTGGCGCATCCCCTTGGAGTAGGCGGCTACCTTGCGATGGGCTGATTCCTTCATCCCCACCTGCTCGAGTGCCTCCCAGGTGAGTCGTTCGGCATCCGCCGGCGAGTAGCCGGCCAGCAGTAGCCCGGTCGAGACAAACTCGAACCCCGTCGTACCCCTCGGCGCGGAGTCGTACTGGGTTGCGTATCCGATGATACGCATCAGCCGCTCGGGATCGCGAGGCGACAGTCCACGAACCGTAATAGTCCCGCCGTCTGGATGGATCAGCCCGGCCATCAGGTTCATCAGTGTGGTCTTACCCGAGCCGTTCGGTCCGACCAGGCTGGTGATCCCTGCGGGGATCCGCAGGGTGACCCGATTTACGCCCAGCACTTCGCCGTAGAACTTCGATACGTCGTTGAAGGCGATTTCAGGGGAGAAGGTCACGAGACCACCTCTACAGGCCGCAGCTTGCGGTGGAGAACGTAGAGCAGAAACACGGAGAATGCTGCCATGTTCAGGAAGCACTCGAGGGCATCAGGTCCGGCTAGCGCTTCCACACCCAGCATCGAGCACCAGACCTGATTCATCGCATGCGCAGGGTTGAAAGCTGCCGGCCACTCTGCCCGCAGAACCGAGCTTGTCAGTTCAGTGGCACCGGCAAGCACGAAGAAGAAGCCCAGAACCAATCCACCGGCGACGATTCTCCATCTCACGCAAGCCGAGCATGTCAACGCGACCAGGCCCACAAAGCTGATCCAGAGCAGGAAACCGATCAGGATTCCGGCGCCCAGCACCCAGTTTTCGACAGACCAGCTCCAGCCCGCCAGACCCGCCTGTACGAGGAAGAGAACCATGCCAGGAACCCAGGTCACCGCCGAAAGGACCCCAACCAGAGCCATCATCCGCGCGAAGATATATTCGGGGCGCGACAAGGGACGGCTGAAGTAGAGGGGCAATGCCCCGTTTGCGAGATCGGGCGCGATCAGGCTAGGACCGGCGAAAGCCGCCAGGAAAGTCGCGAAGGTCGCCTGCACCCGCATGAAGCTCACGAAGAACTGTCCGTCGACTTTGAGGAGCTCCAGAAGGGAATCGGGAAAACCCAGAAGCAGCTCGGCATGATTCGAAAGGTAGATGAGTATCAGGCAGGCGACCGGCCAGAACAAAGCGAGGAGGAGCAAAACCAGGATCCGGCGGTCGCGCATCAGCCCTTCCCAAGCGAACCGCGCCAGTACCATCAGGCGTGCCGAGCGCCTGGTTACGACCCCATCGTAACGCTGATAGCCGCGCTTATGAACCGCCATTCTCGGCGACCTCCTGGGTCGGGGAGGCCGCTTCCCCGGGCATGCCCTGGATATGTCCGACGGCCTTCAAGAAGATCTCCTCGAGCGTGTCGCGCCGATGGGTCAAGTGGTGGACATCAAGGTTTTCTCGCGCCGTCACTCGCCAAATAACATCCAGGCCGACACCCGGTGGCAGCACGATCCGCCAGCGTCCATTTCCCTCCGTCACCCCCTCTGCGTTCTGTTCCCGTAGTGCGTCGGCCAGGCCGCTATCGTTCCCTGAGACATCGAGCTCCACGAACCGCCTATTCGACCGGCGCTCCTCTTCCAGATTGGCGTGGTGGACAATTCGACCTTCCTTGAGGATGATCACCTCGTCACAAATCTCCTCCACATCGCGTAACAGGTGCGAGCACAAGACCACGTTCATCCCGTGCTGCTCTTTCATTTCGCGTACCAGCTGAAGCATTCGTGCGCGTGCCGGTGGATCGAGACCGTTGGTCGGTTCATCGAGGATCACCAATTCCGGCCCATGCACGACCGCCTGAGCTAGCTTGGCCAGCTGCTTCATGCCGAACGAATAGGTTCCCAGGGTGCGGTATCGGGCTTCTCCAAGCCCGACGTGAAACAGGACTTCGTGTGCCTTCTCGAGTGCGCTGCGTTCCGGGAGTCCCGACAATTCAGCCATTAAGCGCACGAAGCGGACAGCCGTCATGCCCGCGATGAAGGCCTCGTTCTCCGGCATATAGCCGACACGCGTCTTGACCTCGCTCGACTCGGCATGGCAATCGAAACCGAGAATCCGCGCCGACCCACTGCTGGCTTGGTGGAATCCGAGCAACGCAAGTATCAGAGTGGATTTTCCGGCGCCGTTCGGCCCCAGCAGGCCAATCGCCTTGCCAGAGCCGGCCACACCCAGACGGGCGGAGATATCTTTCAGGATCTCCCGCCCTCCGAGACTGACGTTCAGGCTTTGAAGCTCAATAACCGGGGTCACAAATTGGGGTGACCAGGGGTCACAAATCCGGGTGACCAGGGGTCACAAGTCTGAGTTGTGCGAAGTCGAATCATCGTTGGGCGGAGCGGCGGGACCGAAGCCGCCCAGCAACATCGCGTTCAAGAGCGCACTCGTCAAGCCGGTACGACTCGCGGCCTGAATCCGCTGCGGCTCACCGTCGAGAACAACAAGCATGGACTCTCGACTCTCGAGCAGGTTCTGTAGCACCGGGCTCTCGACGATCGACGCGAGGTCCGCCACCACTCCGTTTGTATTGAACCATACGAATCCCGAATGGTGCAGATTCGAAGTCACGGGGAACCGCCGCTGGAAAGCGTCAGTGTAAATCAAAGGCGATCCCGAGTCACGAACCGCGATCGCTCGCATCGCCAACGCTCGATCCGTCGAGGCAATCAAATATCCGCGGTCGTAGGTCCAATGAAGCTCCATCGATCGAGTCGGCTCCTGGACAGAATCCTGCCCTTCCGAGGGGCTAACGCGGACCGACTTCCAGGCGCGACCGCTCACGCCCTCTTCGGTGAAGGTCATCGAAGAGGCCATCTCTGCTTCGTCAGACCGATCGTTGTGGGCCTCGACCCACCTCTTCGCCGCTTCGTCCAGTGCAACCGGATTGATCGTCTCGAAGACGACGATCCAACCTGGGGAGGGAAGCGTAGGCCGCTCGACAGCGAACGTGAAATCGGTGCCCAGAGCCGCGGCGATATCGAGACCGATACTGATCCCGGTCTGAGTCTCGAACTCACGAATCTCTGCGGCGAGTCTACTGTCATCACTCAGCCGCGAAAGAATCTCGTCAAACGCCTGCCCTGGTTCACGCACGGATGCGCACACAGCGACAACGGCTTCACTCGAAGCGTACTCCGCCGAGCCCGCCGGACCCGGTGAGGCGAGCCACGAAGCTATTCCCCCGCGCGTTTCGGTGAACGAGAGAGTGGCCTCGCTCCGCTCGGTCCCTTCACCGGAGCTCTGTTCCAGGAAGAGATGGTGCATCGTTGGAAGTCCAAGGGCCTGTTCTGCATTCTCATCCAGCTGCAGGTCGGAACCGAGTGCTGCAATATCGATGGCCGACAGCCAGCCCACGCCGTCCTCGTAGCGACTCGCTATCTCCGCCGCGAACGCCGAAGATGCACCACCGCCGAGTGAGGCGCTCATGGCCATCAGACTCTCGGCGCTATCGGAGATCAGAAGCAGCCCCCCGTCCACTTCGTAAGCAGTCTCACTGTCGGTCTCAAGATTGGCAACTACTTCGTGCAGATCGTCTTCCTTGCCTGGTTGAACCTGTGCCAGCAGCAAGGGGATCCTCTGACTCCGTGCAGCAGGGTCTGCCGCCAACACGAACAGCACTTCCTCTCCCAGCAGCGGCGCGATCGCCTGTATTCGATCCAACATTTCCCGCAGACCAAGTCCTACTTCCGAAGACCACCACTCATCCAGGAGCTCGTTCTCGCCAGCCCGCTGATCCAATAACGAGAGCGCCTGGTCTATGGTCCCGGCCAGATTCGGAATCGCAGAATACACCCGTGTCCCGGTGGGCAAGTGGGGGAGCAAACTTGATTGGGTGCGCGATTCCGGACCTGCCATCTCGGCCAGGTCGTTCTCGAGACGCACCAACTCGGCCAGCAGAGTGTAATACTTCGCCGCCTGCTGGCTCCAGGCAATCGCTTGCTCGATGCCGACACCTTCAAGAGCGGAGTTCGACGCCAGCTGTTGTCCTGGCTCGAGCACCTGCTGCGAGCCGGATTGACGAACCTCCACTGCGCCCTCGACCACCGAAACCAACGAGCCCGCTGTCGCGCTTGAAACCGCGAAGATCGTGCCCTTTACCGAAACCATCGAATCACGAGTTACCACACGCAAACGGTCTCTTTCCTGGGAGGCCGCTTCCATCACCAGATCACCATAGTCCAAGCGAACGGTCTGTCCACTCCAGGCCGAGTGGACCGAGAGTTTGGTGCGCTGATTGACCTCGACCCGGGAGCCGTCAGCCAACACCAGGATCGCGTGCGCGCCTGCCCCAGTCCGAATCGCCTCCGCTTCAAATAGCTCTGTACCCGGCTCCAAGGTGCCGTCGGGGAGCGCCTGGACCTCTCCTGAAACTGAAGCCACCGTTGCTCGGGGACCCGAGGGAGCCAGGGCGCTATCGATCTGATCACGGCCCAGATAGAGCAGGGCCAGGACAACTCCCGCCGCCACCGCCCAACGCGTCCAGCCACGTTGGCGAGGAACCACCGCTGGGACCGAGGTGACCTTCGTTCTGCCTTTTGCTTCGGCCAGCGCACGCCGGCAAGGGAGACACCGCCCCAGATGATCCTCGAGCAGCAACCGTCTGGAGTAGATCAGGCGGTTCTCCAGGTAGGCGCCCAACTGGGGACGGAATTCCGGGCACAGGGTGGAAACCGAACCCGTCAGGCGATCCCGAACGCGTCCCCGAGCGGCTTCGACCTCTTCGGCCGTCGCATCTTCTTCACGTATGTCCTTCAGCAACTCGTCAAACTGATGCTCCGTTACTCGTTCTCTCATAGGATGGACTCCTTCACCGGCTCAAATCGCTTCGTAGGGCTTCTCGAATGCGGTGCAACCGGCTAGCCACGGTTCCGCGTTCCAACTCCATCATTCCGGCCAGCTCGTCATAGGAGTAGCCCTCGAGGTAGCAGAGGACAAACAGCTCCGCATCCAGCGGAGCGATCTTCGCCAGAGCACGCCGCAAACGCTCCTTCAGCAGCGGGGGACTCTGGTGCGCGATCCCGTCATAGTCGCCCTCGAATCCCGCTTCCGGAGCTTCCCGATCCGGACGAGCTGCCTTACGCCGCAGCAGATCGATCGAAGCATTCGTAGCAGCACGCCGCAGATAGGCCTCCGGAGACCTTGTCGGATCGAGTGTAAGCCGATTGTTCAACACCCGTAGGAACACGTTTTGCAGAACGTCCTCGGCGTCTGCCGCGTTGCCCGTGACCCGCAGCGCGGTACGATAAACCCTCTCGGAGTAGCGCTCGTAGACCTCATCGAACTCGGGCGACACACTCACGTCAATCGCCTGATCCACGACCGCCAGGTTGGCCGTTCTCATTCTGTCTGCCCTCTTCCCGGAATACGGAACTCCGGCGAGAGTAGTTCATTTGACCTGAGATTTCCTTCAAGACCGGACCAACTCGGACCAAAACAGGTTCCGATTCGTTCAAATAAGCTGAAACTTCAAAAGTGGCTTCGGTCTCCAGGCCGAAGTTTCTTTCCTGTACGATCAGACGCAGCCGGGGGCGGCGCTAAGCTGAAACTTGAATAGCGAGCAGTACCGGAACCGCCGGAGCCAACAGAGCCGCGAGCGACTTGACGTGTCTGCAAGGTGAACCCCCTTTTCGGGGAGCGACCGGTCAGCAGCACCTTTTTCCGCTTGTTGGGCCAGAGGTTTCCTTCTGGAATGATCCGATTCGCGCGTGGGGGGCGTTGGGCTTGCGCTTGAGAATCGTGCTGTTGTCTTCCGCTTTCTCCTCGGAATTTGACCCCATTCTGCAGACACTGATAGTCGCGCGCGGCTCCGTTGATCCCGCTGGCAAAATACTGACTGAGATGAAGACAGACAAAGTTTCTTTCCTGTACGATCCGGCGCGGCCGGGGGTCAGGCTAAGCTGAAATTTCATTTGGTTACAGGTTGAAGGTTGCAGGCTTTGGGAGCAAACATTTCGCATCTCGTCTTCACACTCTCGCCGGCCTCGCCTCAACCATCCCGCAGCTCTCTTACCGAATCTGGAAGCCGTACAGATCGGCATGCTGTAGATGGAAGCGAAGACGTACCGGCTTGCCTCGAAGGGCAGCCAGATTCGACCTTCCTCTCCAACTCACCTCCTGTTGAGTGCTGTCGAAGGTCTCGAGCAGGCACTCCTCCCGACCATAGCCGGGTACCGGCCGTCCCGCTTCATTCAGGACTTCAACCGCCACTCGCCCTTCGCTGGCCGCGGCGTTGACCGTCAATCTGCTCCCCTGGAAAAGCAGGGGATGAGTGGTGAGGATCCCTTCCTGTTCCCCGGCCCGCCAGGAGGCGAATCCGTTGGTGCGGAACTCCACCTGGGCAGGGACGATCTGGAACTCGCGACTCCTTTGCACGTGGTTGGCCCGGGTCTGGCCGGTGTTGGCTTCGAGCTCGGCCCAGAAGGCCTCCCGAGCCTCAGCCAGCGTCTGGCTGCAGCTGGGACGGCGCCAGCTCCAGATGCAATCGTAGAGCGCCCAGGCTGGCTGCGTGGGTGCCGGCGGAGACAGATAGCGTCGACCGTTGTACTGCTCGTCGTCGAAGATCTCGGATTCCGGGATCGCTGGCCTATGGCGGTTACCCGCCAGCTTATCCCGAAGCCAGGCGTTGACGTGCAGGGTATTGGTGCCGTGGTAGAAGGCCAGGGTCCGATCACCCTCCGTCTGTCCTTCATCGAAGATATAGGTAATCCCATAATCGTAACTGCCGTCGGGGCCATTGGGAATCCAGGCCTGGTCTCCACCCAGATCCTCCCAATGGATCCCGTTTCGGCTGACCCACAGATGGATCGCCATTTGTTGAGCAGCGCAGTCGTAGAGGGGAAAGAAGCCGATGTAGAGATCTCCGATCCGCTTTATCCTCTGCATCCCGTAGCTCTGATGCTTGGGGTGCTCCCGCGGTGGCGCCCAGATGTAGCTTCGGCTCCAGTTCACGCCGTCTCGGGTCGTCAAGCGCCCCAGATTGCGGGAGGCGGCCCACTTGTTGTCGTAGCGCACCAGGAACTTTCCGAGGGCGGGGGGATGGGCGGCGAAGTACAGGACCAGTTCACCGGTTCGCTCGTCATAGAAGTAGGGACCCAGGTTGTCAGTGGGGCTGTCCAGAGTCTCCAGCTGCAGGTGAAGCCGCATGAAGGGACGCTCAGAGGTGAGATAGCGAGTCTCCTGGGAGTCCCGAACCATCAGGTAGGTACCCCGCTGAAACTTCATATCCCGGGCCTCGGGACTGTCCACCAGGGTGGCCGTCCGCAGATCGGGTACTCCCCGGGTCTGATAGTCCCATGTGCCCCCGAAGAGTCCTCCTGCTTCCACGCCGCCCCTGGGGGGCAGCTTCTCCAGGATGTTATTGGCCTTGGAACCCTCAAATTCCACCAGACCCAGGTCGGGCTTGGACCAGTGGATCAGGTCGGTGGAGACTGCCAGCAAGCGGTAAGAGGTCTGGCTCCTGTACTCCAGCTCATAGCGCCCCTTCTCCCGGTTGAAGGTGTAGGAAGAGCCCTGCGGCAGCATGGCGGAGTGGCCCTCCCAGGGCCGGTCGGGTCGGAACAAGGGTTGATCGCTGAGCTTGCGGGCCGGATGGAAGACCCGCTGGAGATGACTCTGATCCTCGATCAGGAAGTCGTCCACGAAGAGCTGGGGAGCCACTGGGATCTGGATGGGCGGCCGTGCTTTCGGAGGCGGGCCGTTGCGGTATACGTAGAGGGCACGGCGGACTCCGTCTTCCCAGAGACGGCCGTCGATCCGAGGCCGGACGCGGACATGGTAAGTGGCCTGCTCCAGACCCTGGAGATCAAAAGCAACCCGCGTCTTGTCCTGGGTGAGCGTGCGCCGGCTGAGTGACGATCGGGAACGCCCCGTCTTGGCCTCCACCAGATCCACCTCTACAGACAGTTGCTGTAGCGGCGCACCCTCTTGCAGCCAGAGCTCTACCTCGGCCGAGTCGTCATCAATATAGGCCAGCCGATCCAGGTCCGCCCCTACCCAGGTCTGGACTGGCAGCCGTAGGTCGGTAGTAAAGATGACCTGGCCGTCCTGGACCCGTCTTCCCTTGACGGTCAACAGGTAGTTCCCCGGATCGTGGGTATCCATCCACCAGCCAGTAGGAAGATAGCCTCGCTTGGGGGGACCCTTTCTAGCGCTGGCGGGAAGGGGCCGGTAGGGACCATGAGCCAGGAGGGGGCCTAGATCAAAGCTGACCTGGGTGTCTTTCGGTCCAGGCTCCAGCCGCCGCCTGAGCGTCCGCGCACCTCCTTCGGGAAACCCCAACGAGACCTCCAGCTCCACAGCTTCGGTCGCGCCGAACTGGAACTGAAGGCTATGATTGGCGTCTCCGACAAAACCCAGCTGGAAGTTAGCGGGGACCACCCCTTGGCCTTCCTGCCTCAGCAAGTACGGCTCCAGATCAACCGGAGGGCTCGGACTCCCGGGCTGCACCTCCTGCCCTCGAGCCAGAAAGACCAGAAGCAAAACTGCAGTCAGGCGGGTATTCAACACCATCATGGGCTCCTCTCCCGAAACGCGCCCAGAATCCCGGGCCACTCCTTCATAAGCGGTACGCGAACGTCATCGATCCGAGAACTTCAGTGAGAACAGATCTGCGCCGTGGAGGACGAGCTTCAGCCGGACCGGCTTGCCGGCCAGCGAGGAGAGGTCTTGCGCCTCTGCGAACTCGACGGAGTGCTGAACCTGGTCCCCGTAGAACTCCTCGCTGGCTTCGAAGCCGGGAATGGGCTCCCTTGTCTCGGGATCCAGAAAGCCAATCTGGATGCCCCCTCCGGCTCCGGTGGCTACGTTGATCTCCAACTGCTGGCCTTCGAAGACGAGAGGCTGGGTAATGGCTACACCTCCTGGAAAACTACCACCGTGAAGCGACCGGAACCCGTCGATCCGTAGGACCCCTCGTCGGATGAAGGTGTCGGGCTGGTGGTCGTGCTGAAGGTAGTAAAAGGAAAGCTCGTCCTCGGAGGTCTGTAGCATCCCCCAGGCCATCAGATTTCCGTGCTTGCTCCAGTTCCTGGGATCGCGCCCGGGTCTCAGGAAGGGCTCCTCCACGACCACGAAGTTCTTGGTGTCCCTGCTGTACATAAAGGCCGTTTCGCTCATCCCGTGGGAGGTCCCATGAAAGGGCTTGCGAGGTGCGGTTCGAAGAGGAAAACCCAGAAAGAGATGGGGTGCTCGATCGTAAGGCTTCAGGGCTGAGGTGTAGAGCGAGTGCCGCCAGGCTCGCCGCGGCTCGCCGTACTCGATGGGCTCGATGTTCTGCCAGCTCAAGAAGTCTTTTGAGGTGGCTCGCATCACCGATCGGGTTTCCGGAAGCTGTCGCTTTCCGTCCCTGGAAAGACAGGGTAGGTAGGCCCTGAAAAAGAGGACGTACTGATCCCGTGCCGGGTCCCAGAAACTCACGTTGAGCGAATCCAGTATGGCCCGCTTCTGATTAGGATCCATTCCCCAACGGATGGCCCCGTAGCGGTCGAAGGCTTCTTCCTCTCCGTCCAGAATCGGCTCTTCCTTCAGCTTGCGCCAGTCGAGCCCATTGGGGGAGGCAAACACGTAGGCCTCGCCGTTCCCTCCCACAGCCTTGTATCGCTCAGAGGCCGGCACACCGGGTCGGGTGTCGATAAACGGCGCGAAGTTGTGGGAGGCCCTTCCTTTGAGCAGGATGTTGTTGTCGGTCGATCCCTCGAACTCGATGCGTCCCTGAGAAACTCGCTGCCAATTCAAACCGTCAGTGCTTTCGGCGTAGCAGGTGAACTGGGTCTCCCGGTCCCGGGGCTTGAAACGCATGCCCAGATAGGAGGCGTAATAGAGCCGGAACCTGCCACCGTCCTCCAGCACCACCGGGTAGCCGCAAACGGTGAAGCCGTGGTACTTGCGGCCCTCCCAGGCGGCATCCAGGTCAAGAATCTTCTCGGCATCTCGAGGCGAATGCTGTCGGAACTCCAGATCCCGGATCGTCTCGAAGAGATAGTCGTCCAGCATCAACTCCCGCCGGGTTCCCAGATCGATGGCTTCCTCTTCCGCAGCAAAAAGGACTGGGAAGTCGGCGGCAAGAACCAGGACGACAAGCAAACCGAATTTGATCATGAGGTTAGAAAGCCTTCAGGCTTGAAAAGACCAGGTGGGACGACTCTCACCCTGGGACTCGACTTCCTGGATATGAGTCCCGGACCGATCCGTCGGCCCTGCACCGCTCCAGACCTCTCCCATGTCACAGATCCGGGTGCACAGTAGGTTGTGCCAGGCTCCGTCGCCCAGTCGAACGGTGTACGCTGCGGGGTGGTCCACTATCCAGGCCACCCTGCTGGGAGCGGGCCCGTACTCGAGGTTGCAGTCCCATGCCGGAAGGGGCGCTTCCAGCTCCTCCTTCTCGCTATCGAGAGGCCACAACGCCAGTTTGTGACGAAGCCAGCCTCCAATGCGAGGTCTCTGCCGACGGTCCCTGGGATAGGCGAAGCCCTCCACCCGCGGCTCCCGAAGAATATCGTATAGATTGGCTCCGATGTAGGGAGTGGCATCCCGGCTGACGTTGACAGAGAGGGGGGCACTGGCTACGCCGCCGCGCGCATGGAGCACCGAGGTCCAACTCTGACCTCCATCCCGAGAACGCCACAGCCGGATGTCGTTGTAGAGGGGCTCTCCGTCTCCCCGGGCACAAAAGAGCAGGCTCCCATCTCGATCCCGGACCAGACTCGGCTCCGGTTCCAGACCCGCGTCCGCTCCCCGCCAGACCTCACCCTCATAGACTCGTTTTGGGCGAGGCGTCTCGACAACACAGGCGAAATCGACGGGACACCAACCCTCACTTCCCCGACTCCAGCGGGTGACTCCTTCCCGTTGGGCGCCAGCGACCACGGCTTCCCCCATGGGGAGGAGAAGATCCTCGCCGTCAGGGATGGCCGTACAAACCCCCGGATTCAAGATGTGGGCTCCCTCCAACATCTCTTCAACGGGAATCTGGTCGGTCCGGCTCACCCTGAAGTCCACCCCATCGTAGGACAGTTGGAAGACTTCGACATAGTGATACTTCTCAGCCTCAGGAAACTCCTTGCGCTGATCCGCCGTCCACGAGACCGCCATGCTGACCCCGAATCCGCTGCCCGCATGGGGGTGGGGAGAACCGTCTTCGAGTCGAGCTCCCAGAGGCACAAACCCACCTCGAATCGGGTACTTGACCATGATGGCCGGCTGCCCTGGAGGCGAGGACCTGGGATTCACTGTCTCGTGATTGCGGGAAACAGCGATAGCCCGCTCTGCTGATACGTCGGTGAAATCCTTGAAAAGGATCACGTCGGTCCCCACCTCGAAATCATTTCCCCGAGAGCCCCGGACACCACAGAAAAGACCCGCCGTATCCGGCGAGACCTGGAAGGGAAAACAGATCCCGTAGCGGCAGGTCTCCTCAGGAGGTACGGTAGCTGGAACCGTGAGATTCGCTACCGTCCTGACCGTGAAACCGGACCCCATCGCTGATCCCCCGTGCGCCGACATAAGAAACCCAAGCGTGATGTTTGATGAGCACGATAGCACCGGCGAAATCAGTTCAGCAAGCGACAACACGGAGACACCGATTCAGGCGCTACCGCCTTTCTGCATTGTGCCGGCCCAGCGGCCAACGTATTCTGGCGTTCGAGGCAAGAATGATAGACGACTCTACGGTGAGCCAGAGCGGCCTGGGAGCGGTGGACTGGACCATCATCCTGGTCTACGCCTCCGCTACCATTGGCCTCGGCTATTACTATAGCCGCAAGCAGAGAGACGTCCGGGAGTACTTCGTCGGGAGCGGGAAAATGAACCCGATGCTGGTGGGAGTCTCCCTGTTTGCCACCCTCCTGAGCACCATCTCCTACATGGCCGTTCCCGGTGAAACCATCAACAGGGGTCCGGTAAGCATTCTCATCGGCGTGCTCGCACTACCGGTGGTCTACCTGGTGGTCTCCCGCTTCCTTCTGGGCGTCTACATGCGCCAGAGGGTAACCAGCGCCTATGAGCTTCTGGAGGAGCGATTGGGGTTGGGAATCCGGATCCTGGGAGCCCTCATGTTCTTGGCCCTGCGACTCATCTGGATGTCCTTACTGGTGTATATCGCGGCCTCGGCGATGACGGTCATGCTGGGTGTGGGAGAAGAATGGATTCCGTTTATCGTCCTCGCAACCGGCTTCGTTTCGGTCATCTATACCTCTCTGGGAGGGTTCGGAGCCGTGGTCGTTACTGACTTTCTACAGACCCTGCTTCTCCTGGGAGGAGCCCTCCTGGTGGTCGTGCTCATCACCATCTCCCTGGACGGTTTCAGCTGGTTCCCTACTACCTGGCAGCCCACCTGGGATACCCAACCGTTCTTCAGTTTCGACCCTCGAGTCCGGGTGACGGTAGTCGGATCCCTCTTGACGGTTCTGGTGTGGCAGGTCTGCACCGCAGGTGGGGACCAGGTGAGTGTGCAGCGATTCATGGCAACCGGGAATGCCCGCTCCGCCCGGCAGGCTTACCTGACCCGGACCTTGATAGGAGCGTGTGTCAGCATTCTCCTGACCCTGGTGGGCTTTGCCCTGCTGGGTTACTTCACACAGAGACCGAATGAGCTGGCGGGCTTGAGCCTGGCCGCTGACGGGGACAAGATCTTCCCGCATTTCGTGGCCTTCCACCTTCCCGCCGGGGTCTCAGGCCTGGTCGTCTCCGCCATGTTTGCGGCTGCCATGTCCAGTATCGACTCGGGTGTCAACTCGATTACGGCCGTAATCATGACCGACTTCCTGGGTCGCTTCGGTCGAACGCCCAGCACCGCCAAAGGCCAGATTAGACTGGCCCGACTGTTGGCCTTCAGCGTAGGAGGCCTGGTCGTCGTGGGAAGCAGCTTCATCGGACACGTGCCCGGAAACTTCATCGGAATGACTCAGCGAGCGGACAACTTGCTGGTGAGCCCTCTGTTCGCCCTGTTTTTCTTCGCCCTTTTCGTCCCCCTTGCCCGTCCCCTGGGAGTGATGGTGGGGATGATCTACGGGGTAAGTACAGCCGGCCTGATCGCCTTTTCGGGGAGCTTTTATGAGGCTCTCGAAGGTGCATCCTTTTTCGGTATCTCGACCATCCAGACCACTCCAATCAGCTTCCAGTGGATCGGACCTGTGGCCTTGGTGGTCAACCTGGCAGCAGGTGTCGTGGCATGCCGACTCCTCCAGTCCGGTCAGGGAGGAGCGTTGTGGAGGATGGTCATTGTCCTCATTCCTTTGCCCTTTCTGGTGGCAACCATCCTTCTCTGGCCCTGGATTGATGCGGCCTTTCTATAGGCACCTGGCGGGTGGATCGCCGGCTTAGGGCTCGCGCAGAACGTGCCTAACGAAAAAAGGAATCTCTTGTCCCAACACGCCTGAGAGAATGGACCCGGTATTCAGGGTGGTTTCTCACAGAGAACTTCAGCTTCTTTCTATCGAATTCCTCGCTGCCTTCCCAAGGGTCATAAGCCAGCAAATAGAAATGCTTCATGCTCTTCCTCAGCAGCGACACCTCCCCGGACACCCTGCTGGCCGCGAAGGAGACTCCAGCCGTCTGGTGGACTATGGCTGCCTTTGCCATTTTATCGCCCCCCAGACCAAAGGCGTCTCCCAACCGATTCGGGAATCCAACTCCGAAAAAGCGGACACTGGCTTCCAGAAGATGATCTCTGGTGGCCTCGCCCAGGTTTCCGAATGCCGCTGAGATCACCAGCACAATCCGAGTCGCGTGCTCTGCCTTCTTCAGCCGGAGCAAGGTGTGATCGACAGCGGATCCGGTGTAGGCCGAACTGCCAAATGCCCCTCCAAGCCTGGACCAGAAACCACTACGGTCTCCTGGGGAAATATTCTCTATTGCCCGGCTGAGATGATAGCGATCCCGGGTCAAATCGGAGAGAAAATGGACCTTCCCCTGGTAGGTACCGATGATCACTTCGTCCACAGGATCCAGAAGATGGACAAGTTCCAGGATGATGTCTTTGCCGCTGGCAATAGCCTCAGCCGTCATAGCTGAACCCCGGTCCAGCAGAATACCCAGGCTGACCGCCGCTGAGTTGTGCTCTTCAAAGAACAAGATCGGACGAGACTCATCCCTTTCGAAAACCAGGAAATCTGGGCGGGTCAACCCCGGCACCGGGTCTCCCACCTGATCCAGAACCCTGAGCTCATGGAGCGTGGAAAAGGTCTCGATCTCGAAACGAGGTTCCTGCCGAGTTTGCGGGGACGAGGGGAGGCTCGCCAAACCAAGTGTAACAACGGTCAGCACGCTGGCCCAATACATCGGTTTCCCAGCCCACCGCCAGTCAGGCCGTGGCTTCGGTCTCCAGGCCGAAGCTTGGTTGCGAGCCCCTGGCTCGAGGTACGGCGGCCTGGAGACCGCCGCCACGGCGTCTACTGAACCTGAAGGCTTCCTGCCGGCTGGCTGTTTAGCTGGAATCCTCCATCGGTCAACAGAGTCAGAACCGCGATCGAAGCATCGGAGATTATTCGGAGTGTGCCCTTGAAATCTCCCTGGATGTCGGCTCCGGCCGCGGCGGTCGCGAACTGAGAAATCTGATTGAAAGCCGGCAAGACGATACTTTCGCTCGAGACTAATGCGCCAGCTTCATCAAGCAGCGTCAACGTCACATTGGCGGCGACACTGGTTGCGTTGACGAGAGCAAAACTGGTATCGATAGGGCCTTCCTTGCAGACGATCACGTTCCACGTAGTCGCAAGATTCACGACTCCTCCCAGCCCGGCAGAGAATAGATCGCCTCCGGTCTGGGTCAGCGGGGAGGAAGCAGCTGCGGAAGCCCCATTGACGGTCGTGTTGAAGGCGGCTCCGCATTGAATGTTCTCTCCTATACAGACACCCCAAAGTACCTGCAATGGCCCGGATGGGTCCAGCTTCTTGACCACACCTGAATTAGGCGGAATCGTGAACTCGAAAGTGCTTGCAGTGACTCCGTCTATGGTGGCAGTGCCCGGAGAGCCATCCTGCCCGAGAAGACTCAGTTGAGCCGCGCTGGGCTGCGTGCCCGAATTGACGAAGGTAACCGATGTGCCGATCTGGAGCGTGCTGCCAGTTGGGAGTGCACTCAGATCCAGACCGGGAAGGCTCTGCAACCCAAGGAGGGCGGCAATTCCAAACGCCAGGATCGGCAAGTAGGTATGGGACACACGATACACAAGATAGTAGATCAGCGGGATTCCGGCGATGATCCAAGACACTTCGGCCAATCCTCCGATGGACTTAGGTAACAGGGCAATCACGCCGGGGAAAAAGCAAATCGAGTAGAGCCCTGCCGCCATTAGCAGGGTGCCGGCAACCTCCATCACCATCCGGTTCTGGTCCGTCCGCTTTATCACAATTTCGTTGGGCCCCTTTTCGAGGTTGCCGTCTTTATCAACAACGGCCGATGCGTTGGTGAGAGCCACGATTTTGTACTTCTGTTCCACCCCTCCAAACTCCTTGATCAGAACGTAGCCCAGGATCCCTCCCGGTACGAAAGTTTCGATCCTGGCGCCGTTGGTGATTTCTAGGGCGCACTCATCGGGAAAAGGCATCGGCCTGGGAATTATCATGGTGAGCGCGGCCAGCCCTTTCCAGAAAAGAAAAGCGAGTCCCAGCTCGGACCGGTCCAACGGCCCCTCCCGTCCGTTCCACTGGTCAGCGAGTAGAGGTGGGAGGCCTGGGGCGGCCTGCTGCAGCACCTGAGCGTAGGCCGGAGGCATCATCAGCGTGATCAGGCAGACACAAAGCAAAATAGCAATGGGTTTTCTCATTTTAACTGTTCTCCCTTCCTCTCTCTTGATCCTGACACTTCCTAGAGATTCCACGTTGGAATGGGCGTACCCGAGGACAGAACCTCCTCGACATAGCAACCTGTCTGGGGAGCAGGAGCCGCTCCCTCCCTCACTTCTGCAGTATCACAGATCCTCATCCCGATGAGGTTGTGCCAGTCCCCGTCGGCCAACTGCACGGTGGCAGCCGAGGGGTGGTCGACGGCCCAGGTGTCCCCGGAAGGCGCCAGTCCGAATTCGGCCACCGAATCCCGGACCAGGATTGGAGTCTCGAGGCCATCCCTGGTTTGGTTCAAGGGCCAAAGACAGAGCTTCTCCCGCCCGGCCGCTGAAACGTAGACGATACCCTGATCATTCTTCTTGGGCCGGAAGCGCTCACCCAGCGGATGCAGGATCACCTCGTTGAGATTGGCGGCGATGTAGGGAGTGCCGTCGGCGGCCTGGTTGAGGGTGATGGGACATTCCCCCTACCGCCCCCACCACATGGAGGGTCTTGGTCCAGCTCTGCCCCCCATCCTGGGAGCGCCAGACTCTGGATTCGAGACGCCTCCGTCCTTGCTGGTCCCTCCCCGCCCGGGCAGAGAAGAGCAGGCTGCCGTCCAGATCCCGGATGACGCTGGCCTCAAAGGAGCCATCAGGGCCGGTGATCGGCACCCAGGAGGTCGGTCGCCAGCTGCCTTTCTGCCGGCTCCAGCGGGTCAATCCAGCCCCGAATCCATCCTGGATCCCACCACCCATGGCAAATAGGAGGTCCTCTCCATCGGGTATGGCAATGGTCATACCGGGATTGGAGATCAGGGCTCCTTCCAGGAGACGATCGTAGGGAATCCGCTGGGTTTCCGTCACGAGAAAGCTGGTTCCGTCATAGGCCAGCTGGTAGACCTCCCCGTAGTGGTAGCTTTGGCCCGTAGGGTAGGTACTTTTCTGGTCAGCAGTCCAGGCGATCGCCTGGCTGAAACCGAAGCCAGTGCCAGCATGCGGGTGGGGAGAACCGTCCTCCAGCTTGGCTCCCAGGGGAACGAAGCCCCCCCGGATCGGATACTTCACCATGATGGCCGGCTGGCCGGCTGGACTGGAGTTGGGATTGTCCTCGTCGTGGTTGCGAGCGATGGGGATGGCTTCGCTGGCCTGGACCTCCGACAGGTCACCGAAGACGAACGCGTCGTTCCCCGCCTCGAAGTCGCGGCCCCGCTTCCCCTTGATGTTACACAAGACGGCAGCCTTCTCAGGAGCCACCTGGACGATCAAGCCGATCCCATAACGCCAGATTTCTCCCGCCGGCTCACTCGGGGGAACGGCCACATCGGCAGGTCCAAGAGTCATCTGCAAGGCGCCCGTTGCGGCGGTCTTCGGTGTGGTTGTTCCGGCAGATCGGGACGATCCTCCGGGGCCACAGGCAATCCCGCCGAGCACGGGGGAGAGCGCCAAAGCCACTCCCGCTCTCCGCTGGAACTCTCTTCGCGTCAAGGTCTTCATGATCTCTCCTGAATCTAGTGTCTTGTCCGGAGCGCGCCTCAAGACTGTGGGTGAACCTACCAGGCAATACTAGATCCTCGACTCTGGAAGCGCAAACTTAGGGGGCAAACTACCGAAGCTATCAATAGCGTCGCAATGGGGATAGTCTACGAGGGGTTGGCTGACTTGACCCTTTAAGCCTGCGCCTATACCAAACCTATGAAAGGACTCCACGATGAAACTATCAATCCTTCCCCTATTCATCGCGTTCGTCTTTATCTTCTCCATCGCGATCACACGCAGGGCAAGGTCGAATGGATTCATAGGAGCCGCTGAGGCGCGGAGCGTTTACGGGCTGCTCCTGACTTTCTTTGTGTGGACACTGATCGCCGTTGTAATGGGCGTCAGGGGAACTCACATCGAGCTTATGCAGCACATTCCGTTGCTGTGGCAGGCCCTGGTCGTTGTCACACTGTGGAGTACCGCCTTCCTTCTCTCCAGCACGCTCCGAAGCGGCCTGCGGGGTATCGCCACGAGCACTCCGGGACATTGGTTGGTCTTCGTCCAGGCTCTCCGCATCGGTGCCCTGGGTGGAATCATAAAGGGCATGCGAGGCGAAATCACTTCCAAGTTCGTCTTCTGGGTCGGTGGGCCGGACTTCCTCTTTGGCGTCTCCGCCCTGCTCGTAGGGTGGCTGCTGTTGCGCAAGGCTATCGGCCCTCGATTCCTGATAGCCTGGAACCTGGTGGGCTTCGGGCTGATCGTCCTACCCACCTTCCTTCCCTCGAGCTACTGGATGAACGAACCGGGGTTCTCCTTCATCTTTGAGTTCCCGATGATCCTTGCCCCGAGCGTCGTAGTGGCTATCTTCGTTTCCCTGAACCTGCTGCACGCGTGGGGGATTATTGTCACGGAGAAGAAGAATAGGGGGTAGGTGAAAAAGGCGCTTCGCGCCGGGCCGTCTCCGACTGGAGTCAGAAGGAAGAGGCCCTACCCGAGTCGACTCGTTCCGTTCTATGGGATCGGACCTGGTTCCGCGAACGTCAGCACACGTCTGGGGTTCTCCACCATGATCTCCTCGACCTGATCCTCGGTGACACCCAATCTCTTCAGTTCCGGCACAACAAATTCCAGGACGTAGGAGTAACCCATCCCTCCATACGCCTTCAGCATCGTCTTGGTACATACATCTTGAGACAGGAGGAGACGATTCGAGTAGCCTGCCTCGACCAGTTTCAGGATGGCGGCCACAACATCGGCGTAGTGTATCCGGCCCAGGCGTGGGATCACCTCACCCAACAAGTCAAACTGAATGTAGACGCCCCTCTTCAGAAGCCTCTTCATGAAGGGGACGTCGGCAGCCACATGATTGGCGTGTCCGATGATCACTCGGTTCAGATCGCCTCCTTCGGAAGCTATCGCATCCAGGACCTTGAATTTGTCCTCCCAGAATCCGCCGTGGTGAAAGGAAATCGCCACTCCGGTCGCTCTGCTGGCACGAGCCGAGGCGCGGATGCTTTTCATTTCGTTGGCTGTCAGGATTCTTGAGGTGCCCACCTCTCCGATGATGCCTGAGCGAATTCCAGTTTTCCCTACCCCAAGGACCACGTCTCGAATCAACTCATCCGTCAAGTCCTCTACGGTCCGACTGCCCATGTCGGGGGGATGGAACCCATCGACGTAGAAGCCGGCACCCATCACGATATGCAGGCCGGTCGCGTTTGACACCTGCACCAGCCCTCGAGGATCTCTACCAAACCCGTGGCCAGGAGTCGTGTCCACCAGGGCCTCACCACCCCAGCGCTTGAAATGGAGCAATTCCTCGATGGCCAGGTCCATGTCGGTTAACAACAGATTGTCCCGGCTGGACGTCGCCCGGACTCGGAGTATGCTGAGGTTCTGTAGCGATACCGGCTCGGAATACAGCCCCGCATCCGTGGCATTCTTCTGGGGCGGCACTCTCCAATCCAGGAAGATGTGCTCGTGCATGATGGTGGGTCCCAACGTGTCTGGATCGATGGGACCCTTCACGGTAAGAACCCTGCCGGCCATGCTCGGAATAGCCAGCGGCGAGGCTGATACCCCAGAGCTCACCGCCCTAGCCAGCAATCCCGGGCCGCCGCTGACTCCAATCAAGAGGGTGACTCCGCAGCAGAGGTAGAGTCGGCTGAGTCGTTTCACAAAATCTCCGAAGTTGTTTCGAGGGCGCTTGGTCACTTTACCCGCTCACGCCAATGCAGCCACTTCTCACGCATCGCCCCCAATTGTTCCGCATGGCCAGGCGATTGCACAAGATTCAGGGCCTCATCCGGATCCTGCTTCAGATCGTACAGCTCTTCGCCCAGGGGAGTCGGATTGGCATGGAGCAGCGTACTGGCACCAAACCACCGAATGTATTTCCACTCGGGTGTACGGACCCCCTCACTTTGCGGAATCGCCGAACCCTTGCGGCCACCACTCCTTCGATCATCGAGACGATGCTCGTAGAAAAACTCGGTCCGCCAGTCGGGAACCGATCCGCTTAACAGCGGCAGTAGGCTGCGTCCCTGCATCCGATCCGGCTTTGCTGGACCGGCGAGATCGATGATCGTGGGGGCAATATCCAGGTTCAAGACGACCTGATCGCGCCGCGTTCCTCGGTGTGTTTGTTCCAGCCGTGGGTCATACACGACCAGTGGCACGCGGATCGAGACTTCGTGCGCGTACCACTTGCCCGCGAACCCTCTCTCGCCTAGATAGAATCCGTGATCGGATGTGAAGATGATGATGGTGTTGTCCGACAGTCCCCGCTCTTTCAGTCGAGCAACGATTCGGCCCACTTCCCTGTCCACCCCGCTGATCAGTCGGTAATAGTTTTTCACCGTTGACTGGTATCTGGCCGGAATGACAAACCGGCGCCCCCAACGATCTCGACTCACGCTGTTCTTGAGGAATTCCGGCTGTGCCTCGAAGAAAGCCGGATCGCTCAGCTTTCGCGGTGGGATCGTCACGTCCTGGTAAAGACGAACCAAGGTCTCGTCGGCGCGATCAAAGGGGAACTGATCGGTCCACTGGTCTTGAACGTGTGGGGCCTTGAAGGCCACCGTCAAACAGAACGGTCGGTTCTGATCCTGTTCATCGAGGAAATCGAGGGCATCATCTCCCAGGCGGCCGGTCAGATGAGGAGTACTGCGGTCGCCCTTCTCGTAGAACCAGCCGGTTGACGGAAACCATCGCAGAAAGTCGAAGCCGTCCGCGGGTGGCTCGAGAAGATGCCACTTCCCGACGTGACCGACTCGGTAACCGTCTCTCCTCAGGACTGCCGGATAGGTATACCGAAACTGATCGGCTGTAATTGTTTGATCGAAGCGGTGGACACCGTGACGCCGCGCATACTGTCCGGTAAGAATGCTGGCGCGGCTCGTCATACAGATGGCTGTCGTGACAAAGGCCCGGTCGAAGGCAACACCGCTTGCAGCCAACGCGTCGATGTGTGGCGTCTGGATGATTGGATTCCCGTAACAACCCAATGCCGTAGCACACTGGTCATCCGTCAGCAAAAACACGATATTGGGGCGACGATTCGGGGTCTGACCAGCCACAACGACTGGAGCCACCATCGCAAACCAGACAACACCTACGAGAAGGAGCGACGGGAAACTCAAGACTCTCGGCGAGACTCGCGGGCGCGGGTATGACCGATGGACACGATCCGCCATTGCAGAAAAGAAGCGGAGACCTTGATCAGGTGTTTGCATCCTCCAATTGTCGCCCATACTATCTCAGCCTGACAGTGCTCCGTAAACGATGCTGACGCTATTGGCCTGTGGGCACCCGCGCTTGCAACTCCTCGAACCAGTTCTCGACCAGGACGAGCTGTGTTGGTTGTGCGGAATCGTCGTCCTTGATCATCAGGAAGCGCTGACCGTCAGCGCTAATGTCGTAATTGGGACCAGCGCTCTCCCCGACTGGGTATTGTTGCTGCAACACGGGGTCGGGGCGGCCCGCGCTGAGCGTAGGACGTGTCTGGAGCGGAACGGCCATGAGTTCGCCGCCGGAAGTGAAATAGTAGAGCTCGTCTCCGTCCGGCGCCCATAGCGGCCTTGTCCCCCCACTGGTTGAGATCGGCCACCGCCCGGAGTCCACATTCGGGAACGGCCGTATGTAGATTTCGTATCTGCCGGACGCCTGCGACTGGTAGGCGAGCCAGCGGCCATCAGGGGAGATCTCTCCGTTCTCCTCGTCGAAGTCGCTGACCAAGAGCGTATACGTCTGGCGGTCGCCGCCGAACATACGCAGGCGAAGGTCGAATCCCGGATCGCCCGGAGAATTTTCAACGAACACCAGGCGTGTTCCATCGGGCGAGAAGCTGTGGGGGTACTGGTTATTCGCCCCCTCGGTGAGCCGCTCGGCCCCGCCGGTCCCGTCAGCCGCTCTCCAGTAAAGATTCGCGGGTCCAGCGCGGCGCGAGCTGAAGACCACATGTCGCCCATCTGGAGTCCACACCGGATAGAAGTCACTCGCCGGATCGAAGGTAAGGCGGGTCAGAGTCTCCCGGGTGAAATCCCAGATCCAGATGTCCTCCTCCTGATCGCGCGCTTCGATGGCGACTCTTGTCCCGTCTGGGGACACACTGGGATTGGCGTAGCTGCGCGGCTCAGCGGCCAGGGGTTCCTCATGTCCATCCCGGTCCACCCAGACCAGTGTGCGTCGCACCCTTCTCGAGAGACGATACAGGAGCGAGCCATTCTCGGAAATGTCGAAGCTCGCTCCACCCTGGGGTTTCGTCATCACATCCTCTACAACCGTTACGGGATCGGTCGTGACTTCAAGTCGATCGCCGTCAAAACCCACCGCGCGCAGGGTTCCCTTGTGGCCGTAGACCAGGTGTCCGGTGATCGCATAGCGAGGATTGCTCCCACCTGAAAGAAGACCCTGTTGTTCACCGGTCTCCAGGTTGAGAACGGCAATCCGTGCCTCCTCGATAGAGCCCTTCATCACGATCGTGAAAAGCACCGCCTCTCCGCCCGGCAGGATCTCAGGCCATTGATGGCCTAGTTCGCCACTTGAAACATTCGGGCGAGTCAGAGCGTCTGGCTCGCCTCCCGCGGCCGACACCCTCCAGAGTCCGTTGCCGGTCGCCTGAGTGGCGAAGACGATGGTATCGTCGACCCCCCAGCTGGCCCCTCGCAGATTCCCGTCCATTTGACAGATCGTCAACGGAGGGCCCCCCAGAATGGAAACCTTCTTCAGGGTGTCGTTGGCATCGTCGAAAAACCCGACCCATTTCCCATCTGCCGAGACGAAAGGTCCCATCGGTTGCGAGCCGAGCGACCGCAAGAGGATGGCCCCTAGCTGATCGAGCGGGCAAACGCTCAGGAGTCGCGTGCCGTCGTCAGCCAGCGACCCGTAGACGACCTGGGTTCCATCGGGTGAGATGGCCACATCAGGCTGGTTCACGGTCGGCGCGAACTGAGCGGCGGGGGGAGGCGAGATGACGAAGCGTGTGACACGGCTTGGCCCGTCAGGCATCAAGCTCCAGACACCAAGGCCCATAGGCAGGGCGCCGACCAGCACTGCGGCGAACATCAACGAAATGGGCCGTTGCCAAATAGCCCGCCCTGATGACGTAGCCGACGCCACTGGCACAACCTCAAGCGCATTACCCGGCTCCACACGCTTCAACTCTCTGAGGAGATCACGGGACGACTGCCAGCGGTCGTCCGCGGCTTTCTTTAGACACACCTGGACCACGTAATCCAATCCTGGGGGCGTCGTTCGCTCGACACGGGAAGGCGGGGGTGGGTCGGTCCCCATAATCGCGTGAATCAGGCTCGCCTGGCTTTCCCCTTCAAATGCCCTCTCGCCGGTCACCATCTCGTAGACAATGGCCCCAAATGCAAAGATGTCGCTGCGGCGGTCAGCCTCCTTTCCCTCTAGCTGCTCTGGAGCCATGTACTGCACGGTCCCGAGCAAGGTTCCTTTCTCCGTGAGAGATTGCTCGCGCGTGGACATAGTGGCTCGGGCAGTCGGGTCCTGCTCTACATCGGAGCGCTTCAGCTTCGCCAAGCCGAAGTCGAGCAGCTTTGCTCCGGCCTTGGTCAGCATGATGTTGCTCGGCTTCAGATCCCGGTGCGTCACACCTCGCCGGTGCGCGTTGTCCAGCGCGTCGGCGATCTAAATAGCGATGCGTAGGGCCCGGTCGATGGGGAGGGCGCCCTTCCTGAGGCGGTCGGCGAGCGTCTCCCCGTCCAGGTACTCCATGACAAGGACGTCCGTCCCATCCTGTCTGTCGAATTCGTATAGCGTGCAGATGTGTGGGTGGTTCAGGCTGGAGATGGTCTTGGCCTCACGCTCGAACCGTTGCTTGAGGTCCGGATCCGAGTCCGCCCGCTCGGAGAGTACCTTGATGGCGACCGTGCGTTCCAGGCGTGTGTCGGTAGCCTTGTACACCTCGCCCATCCCTCCCGCGCCGAGCTTGGCAGTGATCTTGTAGTGGGAGATGGTTTGGCCTATCAACATGACTTCCAGTCCAAGGGGAACCTATCCAACGGATCTCCCTCCTGCGTTTTCGGTAGAGTGGCGGGACCTTGATCTAGATCCTACGTAATCAAGAAACGTTACAGTATGCTTCCTCCCTTCTTTCCCGGGATCGTGTCACAGATGGATCGGGATAGGCTGGGGGCTGGCAGACGCGCTCAAGGGAGTCCGATGCGAGCAACAAGTTCCCGATACCTCGGATCTGGACGAAGCTGCTCATACTCGGGTGCGACCTTGAGCCACACCAGGTAGCGCGAACGAAAGTGGAATGCTTCTTCGAGCGCCCTAAACGCCTCGTCCTTCTGTCCCAGACCGGCGTAGAGTCCCCGCGATGAAGGCCGGCGATAGATACCTTTCTTTTCCAAGGTCTTGCAGCTCCTTTAGCAGGGCCTCAGCCTCGGACCTCCGGCCCGCCAGAGCGTGGGTGAAGCCCAGCGAAGTAAGGGTGACGCTGTTCCGCTCTGAGAAGTCGGCCGTTTGGCAGACGCTCTTTTCGGGAGGGAAAATCGCCACCCTCCACCCTTCTGAGCTCACCCAGTACTCCCTCCCGTCGGAACTCGCATCTGGGCGACCTCCATCTTGCTAAAATGAGTAGAATCGCTCAATTTAGGTTACAGTATGCTTCCTCCCTTCTTTCCCGGGATCGTGTCACAGATGGATCGGGATAGGCTGGGGGCTGGCAGACGCGCTCAAGGGAGTCCGATGCGAGCAACAAGTTCCCGATACCTCGGATCTGGACGAAGCTGCTCATACTCGGGTGCGACCTTGAGCCACACCAGGTAGCGCGAACGAAAGTGGAATGCTTCTTCGAGCGCCCTAAACGCCTCGTCCTTCTGTCCCAGACCGGCGTAGATCCCCGCTGAAGGCCGGCGATAGATACCTTTCTTTTCCAAGGTCTTGCAGCTCCTTTAGCAGGGCCTCAGCCTGTTTCGCATGTAGGTTGCCGAGCACCCAGTGCGCCCCCCAGAATCCTTCATCCAGCTCGAGAGCCTCGGCGATCTCCGCAGAGGCTTCTTCGAAGCGACCCGCGTTGGCCAACTGCATCGCCAGATTCGCAGCCGCTCCCTTCGAAATGGGGTTGAGCTCCAGGGCGCGCCTTGCCTGGAGAAGAGCTTCCTCACGTCGCTCCATAGCCTCGAGATAGATGCTGTACCAGGAGTGTGCCTGCGCGTAGCTCGGATTCAGCTGCAAGGCGCGCAGGAAGCTCTCCTCAGCCCCCGCAAAGTCCCACTCGTACTTCATGCGCACCATACCCATCACTGCATGCGCTTCGGCAAGCCCTGCGTCCAATCCGAGAGCCTTTTCTGCGAACTCCCGGGCCTTTGGCATGGCTTCATCCGGCGCCAGAACTTCGAGGCCGTAACCTGCGAGAAGACATTGACAGCTGGCGAGACCAGCATAAGCGCGAGCGTACAGAGGGTCCTCTGCGATTGCCAACCGAAAGTAGTCTGTCGCCCGGTAAAACCCCTCCTCGGTGCCCTGGTCACGGAAGTACCGCGCCTTCAGGTAGGCTTGATGCGCAACCCGGCTCTTGGTCGGTGCCGTCGGTCGGCCGTTCGTCGGAGGGAGAACTGCCAACGCCAGGGAGGTGCTCACGCGGTCCGCTACATCTCGCTGGAAGCTGAAGACATCCTCGCGTGTCCGGTTGTAGCTTTCGGCCCAGAGCGGCGTCTGATCGTCCACCCCAACCAGCTGGGTGGTGATCCGTAGCTGGTCCAACTCCTGGCGCACACTCCCCTCCAGGATATAGTCCACCCCCAGCTCCTGGCCGATGCGGCGGATCCCCTTTTGCGTCGTCTTGTAGGGCATCACGGAGGTCCGAGCGATAACTCCCAGTTCGGACGACCTCAACTGACCCAGCTGGAGGATCACCTCTTCAGTCAGCCCGTCGGCGAGATAGTCCTCGGTAAGCTCACTGCCAATGTTTCTGAAAGGCAGCACAGCGAGCATGATCTTGTCTGGGACCGGCCCGGAGCGAGCCCCCGAGGAGAGCCAGAGCGCCAAGCCGATTGCAGTCGCTAGAAGCAGTGCCCCAGTCGCCCCCCTTAGAACCCAGGATCGCAGGGCCGGTCGGGTCGAAGGCTTCCCCTCCTGGGCTGTCCCCACCTCGTGTACCGGGGCCATGAAGCGATAGCCCCGCCGTTTAATGGTCTCCAGGAAGCGCGGATTCTCCGCCGGGTCGTCGAGGGCGATCCGAATCTTGTTGACCGTGTTGTTGAGCCGGTGGTCGAGGTCGCCATAGGTGTCGCCCGGCCAGAGCTGCGTCTCGATCTCCTCGCGGCTGATCAGATCACCGGGGCGCTCGAGCAGCAAGCCGAGGAGCCGCAGCGGCTGCTCCTGCAAGGGCACCTTGGCGCCCTGGCGGCGCAGCTCACCCATCTGAAGGTCCAACTCGAAGACACCGAAGCCCAAAATCCGAGGCCGTTGGCCAGCTTGCCTCATTCTTGAGCAGCCCTTTCGAGAATGCGCTCAGTTCTGTCCCGGGTTTCAACGAAACTTGACGGTGCCTGTGTATAACAGAACCACCTGCGACCAATCAAGCCGTCCCCCTCGGCCGTCCCCCTCAGACGGGGAGGTAGAGTATCGAAGATACGGCCAGAAGACGAAGTCCCTTTCGCGCAGACTTGTAACCGTGCACCACAGAGTCCATCCAGGGCTCACCAGCGCGGGGAGAGACCCTCATTAACCTTGTAATATCAATGGTTTACCGGGTGATCAACAATGGACTTATTGGTGACCTCTAGAGGGTTGCCATTGATGTTTATCTGCCGCCTAATCTCTCTATCGCAGCGAACTCAGCTGCCAACTTTGTCGGCCGATGTGGTCGACGGACACAACCAGAAACAAGAAGGAGAAGAACATGAGTAACCGGAACCAATCAACAATCCCTGTCGTCCTCGGTGTCCTGTCAATCGCCGCTGTTTTAGTAATCTCCGCTTTCCTGAGCGGACCGGCCCTGGGCCAGGCCCCTATGGAGAAGTCGCTCTACGAACGACTCGGCGGCTATGAGGCGATCTCGGCGGTCGTGAACGACTTCGCCGGGAAGCTCTTCATCGATCCGAAGGTCGGGACCTTCTTCAAGGGGATGGGTACGGACACACGGAAATCCTTTGTCCAGAAAAACATCAACCTGGTCTGCAACGTCACAGGCGGGCCCTGCAAGGTCATCAGCCGGAGGGCAAAAACCGTTCACGGAGGACTGGGCATCACGGAAGAAGATTTCAACGTCGTGGCGCAACACCTGGTAGATACCCTGGATAAATTCAAGGTACCCGCCAAGGAGAAGCAGGAGCTACTCTCGATCATCGACACGCTCAAGCCCGACATCGTCGAAGGCTGAGGGACCGATCCCAGAGCTAACCCTACCACGGTGACCTGAGATTCCGGGGGCCGTTGCATTGGATCGAGCTGTATGGAGGTGAAGATGTCACTATCGCTAGGCCTAAGAGCAAGCAAACCAGGAGTCCCTGGCCAGATGTTCTTTGACTTGCCTTCAACGGAGGAAGATGCAACGCAACGGCACCCGACATCCAGTGCGGAGAAGGTCCTGCTGGATCGCCTCCGCTCGCGTGACGAGACCGCCTTTCTGGAGCTGGTGGAGCGATATCACTCCTCTCTCCTGAGTACGGCCGGATTCTATGTCCGCCGGCGCGACCTTGCAGAGGAAGTCGTCCAGGAGACCTGGATGGCTGTCTTACGAGGGATACGTCGGTTTGAAGCTCGATCTTCCCTGAAGACCTGGATTTTTCGGATCCTGGTCAATTGCGCAATCAAGCGTCGCAAACGTGAAGCGAAGCTTGTCTCCTTCTCTTCGCTGGCCAAGACCGAGACGGAAGCCGCCGAGCTGGCCGTTTCACCAGATCGCTTTCATCAAGCTGGCGCTCCATCTCAAGGCCATTGGGCCTTCCCACCGGCAAGCTGGGCTGGGGACCCTGAAGAGAGGCTGTTGGCTCAAGAGAGTATGGAACAGCTCCAGATCGCCACAGAGAAGCTGCCGCCGGCACAGAAGACAGTCGTCACACTCAGGGATGTTAACGGTTGGACATCGCAGGAGGTTTGTACTCTGCTCAAGATCTCCGAATCCAACCAAAGAGTGTTGTTGCATCGGGCTCGATCCAAGATCAGGAACGCCCTGGAAACCTACTGTCGTTTCGGTGTCCCTGTAACAGTTTGACCTCTCGCGGAACCAATCTCTCAACAGAACTGATTCGAAGGAGAATCGGACGAGATTAACTTCCACTACTTAGCGAGGTCAGTAATGAAAGAAAAGCGGCGCTACGGAAAAATTCTCATGCTGGGAGCGGGCCTGGTGATAGCGGTACTGGCCCTAGTCTCTCTCGATTTGAATCAGCTGCTGAGAGGATCCCTTAATTGGATCTCCGGACTGGGCTCGTGGGGCCCAATTGTGTTTATTTTCTTCTATGTTGCTGCCTGCATCCTTTTCCTACCCGGCTCCCTGTTGACGCTAGGAGGTGGATTTGTTTTCGGCGTGGTCAAAGGCTCACTCTTCGTTTGGATCTCTGCCATCCTCGGCGCCTCGGTCTGCTTCCTGATCGGCCGCTATCTAGCGCGGGACTGGGTGACGAAGAAGATTGAAGGCCACGAGAGTTTTAAGCGTATTGACGAAGCCATAGCTGAAGAAGGTTGGAAGATCGTGGGCCTCACGAGGCTCTCTCCGGTCTTTCCATTCAATCTGTTGAACTACGGGCTGGGCCTGACGAAGGTCTCCTTCCGGGACTACTTTCTTGCCTCCTGCCTGGGGATGCTGCCGGGGACACTCCTATACGTCTACCTTGGCTCATTGGCAGGAGACCTTGCCCTTCTGGGCCAGACAGGACAGACTCGGTCCCCAGTAGAATGGACGCTTTACCTGGTCGGACTGCTGGCCACCTTGGCCGTAACCGTCTATATCACTCGGATAGCCAGGCGGGCGCTGGATCGCCGGATCGCCTAGGGATAGAGGAGAGTCATCATGGGAATCGAGGAACAGACCGAGCCTGAGGCATCGCTGGCACCCAACGATCTCGAAGCGCTGTCTGCCCAGGTCAAGGGAGTTCTGGATATCCAAGACCGCCGGCATGGATTTCCAGCGAGAACGTATGCGAAATGCTTCGTGGGAAGCGAGGCGGCGAAGACCCTTGTCGACGAGAACATCGCCGCCGATGAAGCGGATGCCGTACGCATCGGCAACCTGCTACTGAGCGCCGGGGTGTTCCATCATGTGCAGCATGCCCACCCCTTCAAGAGTGAGTATCTATTCTACCGGTTCGCGTCAGACGAAGATCACGGCACCACGGAGGTACAGCCCGACGGCAGCAGCGTGAGTTGGTCAGACTTCATTTCGCCGCTCACTGCGGATGACCACACCACCTCGTTGCAACCTGACATTCCGGAACGTGACCCGTCCCTGGCTCAATTTCCTCAAGTTGATCTTGAGGCATCCGGGGTGTCACCCCTGGATGAGCACAATATCGAACTGCTCGACAACGTACGTCCGAAATCGTGGGTCAGTCCGGCTCCGAAGTCTGCCTACAACCTGGTGGTGATCGGGGCAGGACCGGGCGGGTTGGTATCCGCGGCCGGGTCAGCCGGTGTCGGGGCCAGGGTCGCTCTGATCGAGGCCCACTTGCTCGGTGGCGATTGCAGCAATGTCGGCTGTGTACCCTCCAAGGCCCTGCTCAGATGTGCCAAAGCTGCTGCTGCTGTGCGCAATGCTGCCGAATTCGGCATCAGAATCGATGGCGACGTCTCGGTTGACTTTGGCTCCGTCATGGCGCGCCTACGCCGTCTGCGGGCGGAGATTTCTCACCACGATTCGGCCAAGCGGTTTGCTGAGGAAGTCGGCGTCGATGTGTTTCTGGGCAAAGGAACTTTCACGGGGTCCGACACGATCGAGGTGAACGGGCAGACTCTCAGATTTGCCAAGGCAGTGGTCGCGACGGGCGGCACAGCTGCGATTCCACCCATTCCAGGCCTCGCGGAAGCGGCCTACCTGACCAATTCCACGCTCTTTAACCTGACGGAGCTACCGCCCCGTCTTGGCGTCATCGGTGCCGGACCGATTGGATTGGAAATGGCCCAGGCGTTCCAGCGTCTTGGATCGCAGGTGACGGTCCTCGTCCGCGACAGCAAGATTCTTCCCCGAGAAGATCCGGATGCGGCCCAACTGGTGGAAGCCTCGATGCGCCGCGATGGCGTAGCGTTTAACTACTCGTTGACCTTCAAACGGGTCGATAGTCAAGATGGCAAACCGCCAACAACCGTAGTCGTAGAGAATGAGAACGGCGAGCAGGCCTTCGAGTTTGACGCCTTACTCGTGGCAACCGGCCGCAAGCCTACCGTCAATGGCCTCGGCCTCGAGGCAGCGGGGGTGGCCTATGACAATCGTAAGGGCATAGAGGTCAACGACCGGCTCCAAACCACCAACCCGGATGTGTATGCCGTGGGCGACGTGGCGAGCAAGTTTCAGTTTACTCATATGGCCGATTTCATGGCGCGGCTGGTCATCCGCAATGCACTATTTTTCGGTCGCGACAAAGTCTCCAATTTGCTTATTCCCTGGGCCACCTATACTGAACCCGAAGTGGCCCATGTCGGGCTATACGAAAAGGACCTGGAAGATCGCAACATAGCGTACGCTACATTCACCCGAGAATTTTCCGACGTGGATCGCGCGATTGTGGATGGCGAGGGCGACGGCTTTGTCAAGATCCATGTCAAGAAAGGCACGGACGAAATTGTGGGCGCAACCATTGTCAGCAGTCACGCCGGCGACATGATCAGCGAAATCACCGTGGCCATGCAAAGTGGGATGGGATTGAGCAAGCTGGCCAGTGTCATTCATCCTTATCCAACCGTAGCGGAGGCCATTCGACAGTGTGGTGATGCCTACAACAAGGCGCGCCTAACACCAACGATCAGAAGCATCTTCGACCGCCTGATGACGCTGCGACGCTAGTTCAAACAAGCCTGCTCGGTAACAAATGATCGTAGCCGGAAGGCAGGAAATCGAGACTAGGTTATCCGGATTTCGAGGGCGTGGCGGTGGCCTCCGCGCGGCCATGATTTGAAGCGAAGGGTCGAAACAAAGAAAACAGCGGCTTGGAAGCCACCGCCACGATATCCGAAGCAAGTTTCCCGAATGGGGCCAGGACTAAGGTGAGAAAGAGGAGGTGGAATGAAAGCGTCGGACTTGTTCGTCAAGTGCCTTGAAGCAGAAGGTATCGAGTACATCTTCGGAGTGCCCGGAGAAGAGAATGCGGACTTCATGATGTCTTTGGAGCAATCGCAGCAAATCCGCTTCGTCCTTTGTCGGCACGAACAAGGGGCCTCGTTCATGGCGGAGATTTACGGGCGACTTACCGGTAATCCCGCCGGAGCTCTCGGCACCCTGGGGCCGGGAGCGACCAACCTGATCACCGGCGTTGCCGACGCCAACATGGACAGGGCCCCAATGCTGGTGCTTACCGGCCAGGGAGATTCGCAAAGACTGCACAAGGAATCCCATCAGGTCATGGATGTGGTCGCCATGTTCAGTCCGGTCACCAAATGGGCCCAGTCGGTGCTTCATCCAGACAACATTCCCGAGATCATCAGGAAGGCAGTCCGTCTGGCCCGCACTGAAAAACCGGGGGCGTGCCATATCGAGTTGCCCGAGGATATCGCCAAGGCTGAGGCGACCAGTCAACCGATTGAGCCGCGAAGGTTTCGACGCGCCGTGCCCGCTGACAAGATCGTAGACCAGGCCTGGGACATCATCCGGCAGGCCAAGCATCCCATCATCCTGGCGGGGAATGGCACCATCCGCAGACGCGCCACCAAACAGCTTCGCAGATTTGTCGAGAAGACCGGAATCGGTGTCGTCAGCACCTTCATGGCCAAGGGCTGCGTGGACAAAGATGACGAAGCCTGCACCTATACGGTGGGCCTGCAGTCTAGAGATTATCCGAAGGCTGCTATTGAGAAGTCCGACGTCGTAATCTCACTGGGATACGACATGGTGGAATATCACCCAAGCCTGTGGAACTCAGACCGCACACGTAGGATTGTCCACATTGACTTCATACCCTCAGAGATCGATGAGAACTATCCCATCGATGCGGAAGTCATCGGAGACCTGGCGCACACGTTGTGGATGCTGAATGAGCGCGTTGACGCCGGCGGCGCTGGAGAGCTGCCATTCGATCATTCTCATACCCGCAGCGCACGGGCCAGCATGAACCAGGATTTTGAAGCACACAAGGACGATGACACGGAAGGGTCTATACGGCCGCAAAAGGCCCTCTGGGACATACGTCAGGTAATGGGCTCGCATGATGTGCTCCTCTCAGACGTGGGCGCACACAAGATGTGGATCGCTCGCTACTATCAGTGCCATGAGCCGAATACCTGTCTGATCCCAAACGGATTCTGTTCAATGGGGTTCGCTCTTCCCGGTGCCATTGCAGCGAACCTGGTTCACCCAGACCGTCGCGTCCTGGCCGTGTGTGGTGATGCCGGGTTCCTGATGAATGTCCAGGAGATGGAAACCGCCAAGAGGTTGAACTCCAATATTGTGGTTGTGGTCTGGGAAGACAAAGCCTACGGCCTCATCGCCTGGAAGCAGCTGACCCAGTTCGGCCGCCACACCGACTTGAGTTTCACGAATCCCGACTGGATGCAGCTGGCCCAGTCTTTTGGCTGGAACGGCTTCCGCTGCAATGAGAGCCGAAACCTCAGTGCGACCCTGGAAGCTTCCTTCGAAGCCGAGGGTCCTTCCCTGGTGGTGATCCCCATCGACTATCGCGAAAACGAACTCCTGACCGAGAGGCTGGGAAACATCGGCGTTTCGATCTGATTCGCAGTCAAACCTGAACGGAGGCAGCTCCATGGCAGATCATTTTCCCATGCTGATACCGGGCGCAACGTCGGACGATGGCCAGCTTGAGGTCAAGGCACCCTACGATGGCTCGGTCATCGCCACCGTGACGGCCGCCGACAGAGGGGCCATCGAGACGGCTCATGCAAATGCCTTCGGTCTCTTCGGCGACCGGACACGCTGGCTGAAGCCCAACCAGCGGATTGAGATTCTTGCCGAAACCGCCGCCCTCATGAGCCAGCGGGCCGAGGAATTGGCCATCGAGGCCGCTCGAGAGGGGGGCAAGCCTTTGACCGACTCCAGGGTGGAGGTGGCCCGAGCCATCGATGGGGTCAAGAGCTGCATCGAATTCCTGCGTACCGAAGGTGGCGACGAGATTCCGATGAACTTGAACGCCGCCTCGGAAGGGCGCGTCGCCTTTACCCGCCGGGAGCCGATCGGCGTAGTGGTAGCGATCAGCGCCTTCAACCATCCTCTGAACCTGATCGTGCACCAGGTTGGTCCAGCCGTCGCCGTCGGCTGTCCTGTCATCGTCAAACCGGCCGAGGATACACCACTATCCTGCTTTCGCTTTGTTCAGATTCTTCGTGAGGCGGGCCTACCCGAGGACTGGTGCCAGGCATTGGTCACGAAGAACAGGGAGGCAGCCGAGGCCCTGGTTGTCGATCCGCGAGTCAGCTTCCTTTCGTTTATCGGAAGCGCAAGGGTGGGCTGGATGCTGCGCTCCAAGCTCTCCCCGGGAACACGATGCGCACTCGAGCATGGAGGAGCGGCCCCGGTGATCGTCGCGGCCGATGCGGATTTGGACGATACAGTGCCACTACTCGCCAAAGGAGGTCTCTATCACGCGGGACAGGTATGCGTTTCGGTTCAACGAGTTTTCGTCCACGAGTCGCTGCTTGGTGAGCTTGCCGACCGGCTTGCTGATCATGCGAAGCAGCTCAGGGTGGGAGATCCGACCGATGCCGAAACGGACGTGGGGCCGCTTATCAGGCCTGCCGAAACCAATCGAGTGGAAGCCTGGGTCGAGGAGGCGGTCGAAGCGGGGGCAACGCTTCTAACGGGCGGCAAACGAATCTCCGATTCCTGCTATGAGTGCACAGTCCTCCTGGATCCTCCAACGGATGCGAAGGTCAGCCAGCTGGAGATCTTTGGTCCTGTAATCTGCCTCTATTCTTACACCGACATCGACCAGGCCATCCATCAAGCCAACTCCCTTCCCCTCGCCTTTCAGGCCTCGGTCTTCACAAAGGATATCGATACGGCGATGCACGCCTATTCGCAGCTAAAGGCCTCCGCGGTCATGATCAACGATCACAGCGCCTTTCGCGTCGACTGGATGCCGTTTGCCGGCTTGGGAGAATCGGGCCTGGCGGTGGGGGGCATTCCCTACACAATGAGAGACATGCAGATCGAAAAGCTCATGGTCCTGAAATCGGAGCGGTTGTGACTAGCGAGAAGGGAATCAAATACGATGTCCAATAATCCCACAAGAGAAATGCTGGAACAGGCACTGGCGGCAGCAGGCAAGGCCCATCACGACTACGAGACCAATGTCCTTGGGGGTGTGCGAGATGAGCAGTGGCCGGACTGGTACGCTGCCTACACTCTTGGGCGGCTGGGTGATTTCACTTCGCCAACCCAACTATCAAGTTGGCTGGCGGCGGCACCAAGCGGTGATAGCTGGGCCGCCTCTGCCTCATCGTTCGTATTGGACCAACTGAAGACGGACTAGCGCTGCCGCGTCGCGCTCGCCACAAACCCATCAGAATCTGTGCTACAGCGTACTATTCCAAGGTTTCCCTGCGTCCGTCAGGCGGAAAAAGTGAACTCGGGCCTGATTACAAGCGTAACGTCTCCGCGCCTGTGAGGACTATGTCTAAGTACCTCATTTCCTAAATACGATCACTAGTGTCCAAACGTTGTTCTATCGCACAACTCTAAGTTACTGGTAAGAATTGTTTTAACATCGAAATCCAATTTTTTCGATACTTTTTGATATGAAACTGTGGCAGGTGCCGACCCGGTTCTCCAATCCTGTGGCCTGCAAGCCGATAGGATGCCTAGATGGATATGCGCAGAACCGTCTTTGCCCAGCTGATGGATTGCGTCCCCAGGTATCAATTTCAACTCTGTGCTCAACGCTACCGAGGAGATTACAAGATAAAAGACTTCTCCTGCTGGAAGCAGTGGCTGTGTATGGTCTTCGCCCAGCTGACCTATCGCGAGAGTCTGCGGGATATCGAAGCCACGCTAGGTTCGGTTGCAGGCAGACTCTACCACATGGGAATTCGAGGCCGCGTGGCCCGCAGCTCTTTGGCCCATACCAACGAGAATCGGGATTGGCGCATTTATGCCGATTTCGCTCAAGTCTTGATCCAAGAGGCACGGACTTTGTACGCAGGCGAGCCCTTTGCCGTGGAACTGGAAAAAACGGTCTACGCGCTCGATTCCACCACCATCGATCTGTGTCTTTCGGTGTTCCCTTGGGCCCGCTTCCGCAAACGCAAAGGAGCCATCAAACTGCATACTTTGCTCGACTTACGTGGCAACATCCCCACCTTTGTCGAGGTCACCGAGGGGCGGGTTCACGACGTCAATATCCTCGACTATCTGCTGGTCCAACCCGGCTCCATTTACATCCTGGATCGCGGCTATCTCGATTTCGCACGTCTTTATCGGCTGCACCAGAGTTCCGGTTTCTTCATCATTCGTGCCCACCAGCGCCTGAATTTCCGCCGTCTGTACTCCCATCGTGTCGACAAGAGCATCGGGCTAAGAAGCGATCAAACCGGGGTCCTGAGCGGCCGTTACACGGCCAACAAGTACCCCGACAAACTCCGACGAGTCCGCTACTACGACGCCGAGACCCAAAAACACTTGGTCTTCTTGAGCAACAACTTTTCCCTGACTGCCCTCACTGTCGCCCAGCTGTACCGTTGCCGCTGGCGCGTGGAACTTTTCTTCAAATGGATCAAGCAACACCTGCGCATCAAAGCCTTCTATGGGACTTCTCCGAACGCCGTCAAAACTCAGATCTGGATCGCCATCTCCGTGTATATCCTCGTTGCCATCCTGAAAAAACGCCTGAAATTGGAGCTGAGCCTCTACACAACTCTACAGATTCTCAGCCTGACTGTTTTCGAGAAAACCCCATTAATTCAAGTACTTACCAGCTTCGATTACAGGAATCACCAGGGAGGTTCATGTAACCAGTTGAATCTATTTGACTTATGATTGGACACTAGTGAATTACGATCACGTTTGTGGCGAGCGCGACGGCGTCGAGGGCGCGAAGCAACGACGAAGCCATACCCTTGCGTATTGCCAGGAGGAGCGACAAAGCCATCGGCCCGTCCCGTCGCCACCCGCAGGGCAGATGGGGGTTGTGGACGATCTCTGCGTTGGTCGTCGTCGAAGATGGCAAAGCATCGTCTTCCTCCTCCTGCCTTGACCTCGCCTCACAAGCCCCATCTGCAAACGTGACCGTAATTTCACTAGTGTCCAAACGTTGTTCTATCGCACAACTCTAAGTTACTGGTAAGAATTGTTTTAACATCGAAATCCAATTTTTTCGATACTTTTTGATATGAAACTGTGGCAGGTGCCGACCCGGTTCTCCAATCCTGTGGCCTGCAAGCCGATAGGATGCCTAGATGGATATGCGCAGAACCGTCTTTGCCCAGCTGATGGATTGCGTCCCCAGGTATCAATTTCAACTCTGTGCTCAACGCTACCGAGGAGATTACAAGATAAAAGACTTCTCCTGCTGGAAGCAGTGGCTGTGTATGGTCTTCGCCCAGCTGACCTATCGCGAGAGTCTGCGGGATATCGAAGCCACGCTAGGTTCGGTTGCAGGCAGACTCTACCACATGGGAATTCGAGGCCGCGTGGCCCGCAGCTCTTTGGCCCATACCAACGAGAATCGGGATTGGCGCATTTATGCCGATTTCGCTCAAGTCTTGATCCAAGAGGCACGGACTTTGTACGCAGGCGAGCCCTTTGCCGTGGAACTGGAAAAAACGGTCTACGCGCTCGATTCCACCACCATCGATCTGTGTCTTTCGGTGTTCCCTTGGGCCCGCTTCCGCAAACGCAAAGGAGCCATCAAACTGCATACTTTGCTCGACTTACGTGGCAACATCCCCACCTTTGTCGAGGTCACCGAGGGGCGGGTTCACGACGTCAATATCCTCGACTATCTGCTGGTCCAACCCGGCTCCATTTACATCCTGGATCGCGGCTATCTCGATTTCGCACGTCTTTATCGGCTGCACCAGAGTTCCGGTTTCTTCATCATTCGTGCCCACCAGCGCCTGAATTTCCGCCGTCTGTACTCCCATCGTGTCGACAAGAGCATCGGGCTAAGAAGCGATCAAACCGGGGTCCTGAGCGGCCGTTACACGGCCAACAAGTACCCCGACAAACTCCGACGAGTCCGCTACTACGACGCCGAGACCCAAAAACACTTGGTCTTCTTGAGCAACAACTTTTCCCTGACTGCCCTCACTGTCGCCCAGCTGTACCGTTGCCGCTGGCGCGTGGAACTTTTCTTCAAATGGATCAAGCAACACCTGCGCATCAAAGCCTTCTATGGGACTTCTCCGAACGCCGTCAAAACTCAGATCTGGATCGCCATCTCCGTGTATATCCTCGTTGCCATCCTGAAAAAACGCCTGAAATTGGAGCTGAGCCTCTACACAACTCTACAGATTCTCAGCCTGACTGTTTTCGAGAAAACCCCATTAATTCAAGTACTTACCAGCTTCGATTACAGGAATCACCAGGGAGGTTCATGTAACCAGTTGAATCTATTTGACTTATGATTGGACACTAGTGAAATACGATCACGTTTGCAGATGGGGCTTGTGAGGTGAGATCGTCGCACTCGCCACACCCGAGGAACCAACCATGAAGCTGCCTGAAGGAGGTCGCGTTCTTGCGTACGTTGCAGTAATGATGGTGCTAGAACAGGTTGCAGCAGCAGAATCGCTTCCCGGCAGGGTTGAACCGCTTCTTTTCGAAATCTGGTTATGCACTTAACTCCGGATAGGTGACGGTGGGATAGAGCGAACAGGCTGTCAGGAGACGGTCGAAGAGCTCGGATTCCCAGAAACGACGATTGAAACGGTAACAAAACTCAGCCAGGTAACGTTGAAGGTGCTTGAGGCTGACCGCTTTCTGAGTCCCTTGGAGCTGAGTCTTGCAGTTGGAAATGAGGGTGTGAACCCATGGGAACTGTTCAAAACCCATCCCCACCCACTCGAGCCGGACGCGTTCATGCTGGTAGCCGGCTTGAGCTAAACCGACAAACGCGTGATAGGCGTCGCTTCGGATCTGAGCTCCGGGGTCGATCCTCGCCCAGGCGACCCGCTTCACATTGTCGCTGGTTATGTTATCGACCACATCCAGACTTAGAAACCTCGGCCCCCCGGCTTTCGTTATCTCCACCGCGGCCAGAACTTTGGCCTTGCCTTCGGTCCCTCGTCCTCGCTTGCGACCCCGACGATTTCTCCCTCGTCGTCGGCCTCCAAAGAAAGAGTCATCCAGCTCCACCAGGTGACTTAATTGGTAGCAGTCATTACGTTTGGCCATGGCTTGTCGGATCTTATGTCCCATCATCCAGACCGTCCGATAGCTTCCGATTCCCAGCAGCTTCTGCAGTCCCTTCATCGAGTAGCCCGCTTTGCAACGGCTCATCAAGAAGATGGTCCAAAACCAATATCTCAGGGGCACCCGCGTCTTGTGGAAAATCGTCCCGGCGGTGGAAGAAGCCTGATACCGGCATTGGCGACACTCCATCAATCGCCGGTGCTGCAACCAGTAGCCTCCTTGACCCCCACAACGGGGACAGACAAATCCTTCCGGCCAGCGTTTCTGCATCAGGTAACTCAGACAAGCTTCTTCTGTGGCAAAACGCTCTTGAAACTCCAACAAATTCATCTTTTCGTACATCCACTCACCTCCTGTCTCTCACCTTTTTTACTAGGTGGTGGTGACTTTTTCCGGAGTTAAGTGCATAACCAGATTTCGAAAAGATCGCCACCGGAACAAGAATCAACACCGCTCTACTGGATAGCGACGGCTTCTTCTGGTTGGGAAGCCAGACCGGCCTCACGAAGCACAACGGCTACTCATAGACCTTGCGCAGCAACCTCGCCCAGCTGCGCCGCCGCTGCTGGGAGAAGTGCTCGGCGGCTGAGAGCTCCTCCGAGGCCGGGGCCGGGGAGGCGCCCTTGACCAGGGCCGGGGTGGAGGCCTTTGCCAGTGCGGTATTCGATCCGACCCTGCTCGGGATCGTACTGCAGTCGGCTGGCGGCGAAACTGGCGCGGAGGATAGAGGCGGCCAGACGCTCCAAGGCGGGACGGTCGTCGGTCTCGATGGGCCGAAGCGAATTACCGTCGTCCGTCATTTGGGAGAACTGCCGCCCGTTTACTGCTATCTGAGGCAAGTCAACCAAGTGCTCATGAACCTTTTGCTCAACGCTTCCCAGGCGATCGAAGGTAGCGGACACATTACCGTGTCCACTCGCGATCCGGCTACCCGTTCGCTCATCGAAGCTCTCGCCTGATGACCAGTTGGCCTTGGATCGATAGGCACGTCTGCCGAACCCTCGATTACCCGGTTTTTTGATGCTTGTACCGATACACGGTACAGTACGCTATGATACGGACGCTGCGACATCAGGGGCTGAGGCTCCTCTATGAGAAAGGGGATGCCAGGAGGCTTAGAGCCGGTCATGTAAACCGAATCACAGAACTATGCTGATGAAGGATCCACCACATCCTGGACGCTCGATCAAGGACGCGTGCTTGGACCCGCTGGGCTTGACGGTGACTGCGGCGGCTAGAATGCTGCACGTGGCGCGACATACTCTGTCGCGTGTCATCAACGGCCAAGCTGCAATATCCCCGGAAATGGCGATTCGTTTGGAAAAAGCCGGGTGGTCGAATGCAGACCACTGGTTGCACTTGCAGATGGCCTTCGATCTAGCCCAGGCCCGCAAACGCGCCGACGATATCCTGGTCGAGCCCTACGAACCGCAGCCAGCCGCCTAGAAGCATCAGAGCAACATGTGCCTTGCGGTGCGCCGAGGTAGCTAATAATGGATTCATCGGTTTAACATATACGCTTGGTTCTCCGGTCGGATGACAAGGGCTTCACCTGTATCGGCCACGGCACTGGGTGCCGCCCCGAAGAGTTCGCAGTTGTGCCCCTGGCCCTGGTGAATATATGCTTGCAGGAGCATTTCCCATAAGGGGCGAACTGATGCAAGGCAGATGGACAGCTTTGACCTTCCGGCAGCTGGCGGCTTTGCTCGTCATCGGCCACTTTTTCTGGATGTTGGCGGCGGAGCAACCGGCGACCGATGTACCAGCTCCCCATCGTGCCCTCATTCACGACTACTGCTCTTCCTGTCACAACGATAGCCTGAAACAGGCCGGACTCGCGCTCACCACGCTCAGTGCCGTCAATGTGGGTCAAGCCCCCGAGGTGTGGGAGAGAGTCGTCCGGAAGCTTCGCGGGCGTCAGATGCCTCCGCTTGGGATGCCCCGGCCGGACGAAGGCGTCTACGATGAGGTGATCGCCTCGCTGGTGGTCATGCTGGACAGAGCGGCCGCGGCAAAGCCCAATCCCGGCCGAACGGGGTCCTTCCGGCGGCTCACCCGAACCGAGTACCAGAACGCCATCCGTGACCTTCTGGCGCTCGATGTCGATGTCGTATCGCTGTTGCCAAGCGACTCCTCCAGTCATGGCTTCGACAATGTGACGGTTGGAGACCTCTCCCCCACCCTCTTGAACCGCTACATTTCCGCGGCGCAGAAGATCAGCCGTTTAGCCGTAGGAAGACCTGGCCGATCACCAGGCGGCTCGACTATCCGGATTCGGCCGGACATCACCCAGGAAGAGCACTGCGACGGGCTTCCTCTCGGCACCCGTGGCGGTGCCCTGGTTCCCTATACCTTCCCGGTCGACGGAGAGTACGCGATCGAGATTCGGCTGGCCCGGGACCGCAACGAGCACGTCGAGGGCCTGACCAGACCTCACCAGGTGGAGCTGCTGCTGGATCGGAAGCGCCTGGGGTTGTTCACCGTGAAGCCGCCCCCGCGTAATGCAGAGTTCAGCGAGTCCTACCAGCCATCTCACCAGAACCTGGACCAGCACCTCCAGGTCCGGATGCCGGTGACAGCGGGTCCTCACACACTCGGTGTGACGTTCCTCAAGGATCCTTCGGAGCTTCTGGAAAGCGGACGTCAGCCGTTCCACGCCCATTTCAACTATCACCGGCATCCCCGAATCCAACCGGCGGTCCACCAGATCTCGATTACCGGCCCCTACGAGGTCGAGGGCCCCGGGGATACTCCCAGTCGGCGCCGGATCTTTGCGTGCGATCCATCAGGTGTGAACGAAGGCGAGGAGTGTGCCAGGCGCATTCTCTCCAGGCTGATGAGCAGGGCCTATCGGCGGCCGGTCACAGAGGAGGACTTTCGAGGACCGATGGAGCTGTTCCTCGAAGCTCGGGCGGCGGGCGGATTTGAGTCCGGGATCGAGAGGGCCCTGGCGGCGGTCCTGGTGAACCCGGAGTTTCTCTTCCGCATCGAACAGGATCCCCCTGGTGTCCCACCGAACTCGGCCTATCGTATCGGTGATGTGGAGCTGGCCTCCCGCCTGTCGTTTTTCTTGTGGAGCAGTATTCCAGATGACCAGCTGCTCGACCTGGCCAGTCGGCAAGAGCTCGGTAGGCCCGAAGTGCTCGAGCGACAGGTCCGGAGACTCCTGGCCGACTCTCGCTCGCAGAGCCTGGTGAACAACTTTGCCGCGCAGTGGCTGCACTTGCGCAATCTGGCATCGGTGACGCCCGACATGCGCCTGTTCCCCGACTTCGATGACAATCTCCGCCAGGCCTTTCGACAGGAGACAGAGCTCTTCTTCGAAAGCGTCATGCGGGAAGATCGCAGCGTGCTCGACCTGCTGAAGACCGACTACACGTTCGTGAACGAACGCCTCGCCAAACATTACGAGATACCGCATGTCTACGGTAGCCGCTTCCGGCGCATCGCGCTGGCCGCGGACAGCAAACGTGGCGGGCTGCTTCGTCAAGGAAGCGTCCTGGCAGTGACTTCCTATGCCACGCGCACCTCCCCGGTGGTGCGTGGCAAGTGGATCCTAGACAATATCCTGGGGACGCCACCGCCTCCGCAGCCCGCGAACGTACCGGGTCTGGAGGACAACACGGTGGATGGCCGCCTTTCGGTTCGTGACCGACTGGCCGCGCACCGTGAGAATCCGGCCTGTGCCGGCTGCCACAACCTGATGGATCCGGTGGGCTTTTCGCTCGAGAACTTCGACGCCGTGGGCCGCTGGCGAAGCGTCGAAGAAGGGGTCCCCATCGATGCCTCCGGCGGCCTTCCGGACGGCAGCAGGTTCGACAACGTGGCCGGGCTCGAGCAGGCCTTGATCCGCCGACCGGAAATGCTGGTGAGCACCTTGACCCAGAAGCTTCTGACGTTTGCCCTGGGCCGAGGAGTCGAGACCTATGACGCCCCGGCGGTTCGTCAGATCGTGCGCGACGCCGCCCGGGACGACTACCGGTTTTCCTCTCTGGTCCTCGGAGTCGTCAACAGTGTTCCGTTTCAAATGAGGAAATCCAAATGATTGTCTCGAAGAAATCAATACCTCGCCGAACCTTCTTGAGGGGAATGGGTGCCACCCTGGCACTGCCTTTACTCGACGCCATGGTCCCTTCCATGACTGCTCTGGCCCGGACGCCGGCACATCCGGTGCCTCGTCTGGGGTTTGTCTACATGCCGATGGGATCGGACACTTCCCGCTGGACGCCCCCTGGGGGAAGCGGTGCCCTCACTGGGCTTTCCCCCTCGCTGCGCCCGCTGGCGCCGGTATTGGATCAGGTCACGGTCATCACCAACCTGGAGCTGAAGAACTCCTATCCTGGGACCCATGCGACCTCCAACTCCGGCTTCCTGAGCGCTGCCAAGGCGAAGATGACGGAGAGCACCGACTACTACCTGGGAACGACCGTCGATCAGATCGCGGCGAAGCAGATCGGTCAGGAAACGCAGTTGCCTTCGCTCGAGATGGCAATGGATCTGGACCAGACGGTCGGTCAGTGTGACAATGGATTTGCCTGCGTCTACCAGAACAGTCTGTCCTGGTCATCGCCCACCACACCGCTCCCGGCCGAGGCTCACCCGCGGATCGTTTTTGAGAGCCTCTTCGGCGAGGGCGGCAGCAGGGCGGACCGGGGGGCTGCGCTGCGGGAAAGGGCCAGCCTGCTGGATCGGGTTCGTGAAGATATGGCGCGCCTGCAGAGGAAGCTCGGTCCAGGAGATCGTGCCAAGCTAAGCCAGTATCTGGATAGCGTCCGTGAGGTGGAGCGCCGCATCCAGAGAGCCGAGGCAAAGACCGGGGACAACCGGCTCCCGGACCTGGATCGCCCGGTGAGCGCACCCTCAGCCTACGCCGATCATGCGCGTCTAATGTTCGACCTGCAGGTGCTGGCTCTTCAGGGTGATGTCACCCGGGTTATCACGTTTCAGCTCGCTCGGGAGACCAGTACCAGAACCTATCCCGAGATCGGGGTTCGCGATCCGCATCACCCGATTTCGCATCACGGCAACGACCCCGAGAAGATTGCGAAGATCGCCAGGATCAATCAATTCCACGTGTCGCTGTTCGTCTATTTCCTCGAAAAGCTGAAGGCCACGCCGGAGGGCAACGGCTCCCTGCTGGATCAGGTGCTCTACCTCTACGGCAGTGGCATGGGCAATCCCAATGTACACGACCACGTGAATCTTCCAATCCTGGTTGCCGGCGGCGGAGCCGACAAGGTCAAGGGTGGACGTCACATCAAGTACGCAGAGCCGACACCGATGGCCAATCTCCACCTGACCTTGCTCGAGAGCGTAGGAGTCCATCTCGATTCCTTCGCCGACAGCACGGGAAAAATCGACACTCTCCGGGAACCGGTTTCGCTGGCAGGATGAGGAGCCAACCCTGATGGGCCCAGGCACGTTCTCCAAATGGCTGATGGTTTCGGTGCTCGCCTTGGCAAGGCTTACCGCGGCCGGCTCGGACGCACCGCTGGCAGACGCAGCAGAGCAGATGGACAGTGCCCGCATCCGCACTCTGCTCCAACAGCGTGTCGATGTAAACGCACCCCAGATCGATGGGACGACAGCTCTGCATTGGGCGGCGTACCAGGACGATCTGCAGATATTGAAGTTGCTGCTGCGCGGCGGAGCCGATGTGCCGGCCGCGAACCGCTACGGGGTGACGGCCCTATCTCTGGCCTGCACAAACGGAAACGGAGCCATGGTCGAGCTGCTTCTGGAGGCCGGGGCCGACCCCAACACCACCCTTCGGGGAGGGGAAACGGTCTTGATGACAGCAGCGCGCACCGGCAGGGCCGGACCCGTAAGGGCGCTGCTCTCTAGCGGAGCAGACTTTGAGGCCAGGGTTGGGAGGGGACAGACGGCCCTGATGTGGGCGGCGGCGGAAGGGCACGTTGAGGTCGTAGAGGAACTCATCCAGGCCGGTGCCGATTTCCGCACCGCTTTACCCGACTCCGGGTTTACGCCTCTGTTCTTTGCCGTCCGGGAGGGCCGCAGCGGTGTTGTTCAGACGCTGCTCAAGGCGGGCATAGACCTGGACGCGACGCTGCAGCCCGGACCCGAGCCGCTTGCCTACAACTACCATCACTACCGTGGTCCCAAGCCGGGCTCCAGTCCGCTGATCCTGGCGGTTGAAAACGGACATTTCGAGCTGGCGACCGACCTGCTGAAGGCGGGAGCTGATCCGAATGACCAACGCTCCGGGTTTACGGCGCTTCATACGATCAGTTGGGTCCGTAAGCCGAACCGGGGCGACGGCGGGGATCCCGCCCCGCGGGGATCTGGAAACGTGGGCAGTCTCCAATTCGTCAGGGAACTCGTGGCGCATGGAGCAGACGTGAACGCGAGGCTGGAAAAGGGAGAACCGAAGCAGGGCCAGGTCAGCAGGGTCGGCGCGACGCCGTTCTTACTGGCCGCCTTAACCGCGGACGGCGCGCTGATGCGTAGGCTGGTCGCGTTGGGTGCCGATCCGCTGCTGAAGAACGCCGAGAACTGCACACCGCTGATGGCAGCCGCCGGAGTGGGCACGACTGCTCCCGGCGAAGTGGCCGGAACCGAGTCGGAAGTGTTGGAGGCAGTAAAGCTGCTGTTGGATCTCGGTGCCGACGTGAATGCGGTCGACGACAACGGTGAAACCGCCATGCATGGTGCTGCCTACAAGAACCTCCCCAGGGTCGTCCAGCTTCTCGCAGACAAGGGGGCCAGGATCGAGGTCTGGCATCGGAAGAACAAGTATGGATGGACGCCGTTGATGCTCGCCGAGGGCCACAGATTCGGGAACTTCAAGGTCGCACCAGAGACGGTGGCAGCGATCCGTCGAGTGATGATCGCCGCGGGCATTTCTCCGCGGACCGAACCCACGCTGTGCAGCGGCGGATTCTGCGCCCGATGTGAGCTTCGACGCCGGTCCGGTTGACGGGCAAGAGTGCCCCGAACTATCAGGTAGCTGACTCGGCGGGCTGACCCAGACGTCGGCCAGCAATACAACGCTTCGAACGCTCCCTCCTGCCGAAGGGCGGAATCTTTACACCTTCCGAAGGTTTCCTTGCGTCCGTCAGGCGGAAAAAGTGAATTTCGACATCCCTAGCGATTCAGCTCACTGGAGACGGTCGAGCTGAAGCGATGTCAATCGATTCGCAAGGCGCGACCCAGCAGTGGACCGGCCTTTTTCCCGGTGCTAATATGGAGGCCATCCATAGTCCATGGTTGGAGCAGGGTAATCTACGACTCTGCCAAGCCTACGCTGACCGCACTCTAAACGGGGCCCAACGACTCAATACATGTTAAAGCACGACGCGTAAGCGTAGGGGGGCAGGGAGAATGGAGACCACCGTTACTCGAACAGCTTGGCAACCGCTGGAGGTTCGTACTGTATGGGTGGGGTTTCTGCTCGCTGGGCTTGTGCTTGCTGTGACGACAGTGAGTTTTGCCTTGAATACTACGTTCCCCTACCGCTGGCTCGTTTGGGGTGCCACCGTAGGTTTCGCAGCCATCGCGCTCCTGGCGCTGGAACGGCTGCGAGCGGGACGCAGTTCAGGCGAACTGCCAGAGGGAGGCTATCGACGTTTTTTTCTGCTGGCCGTGCCCTTGGCCTTCGTTCTGAATAGTCAAGTCTGTGGTCTCGGCGTCATTGCCTGCACTGCTGTTTGCAACAGCATCAACCTCGCCTTGGTCGGGCTGGCCATGATGACCACCGTTCGCCTGTTTCGAGGCCAATCCGTTGGCCCATTACTAGTTCCCATGGTTGTTCTTGGGATCGTTCCACACTGCGTGTGTAACGTGAACGCTAACGTCCTGTGGCACGGTCTGGTCGGCCTTTCGTCTGCATGTGAGGTGGTGCCATTGACTGCTGCCCTTTTTTCAGTATCGGCCTTGCGGGGAGTACGACCGAGTAGTAGCGGAGCCTTGGTCGTGGTGCTGTTGGGAATGATCGTCTTCATGGCAGTTGGCTCCAATCTCTTTGGCTTTCCGTGGCAGGTCTGCGTCAACCAACCTAGATAGCTTGTCAACGACTAGATTGCCAAGACAGGCAAGAACGCTGTGCTCGCCAGTTTACCCGCGGCACTAACCCGTTTGACGGCAAACTCCCAGCGCCTTCTCCACAGGCAAGGAAGCTTGAACCTGCCCCCTCGACAGTCCCGCTCGCTGAGATTGCCCTTCGAGTGTACAAGATCTAGTATTTCCCACAGAAGTGAACCGGTCCACCATCGGAGATCTTGGGGGCCTACCCTTTGAATCGATCCACGGGGGTCTGGAGTCCGTCACCACGGCATCAGGAGGGATCATGAAGACTCTGACCCGACGGGAGTTTCAGTGGATGACTGGAGTGACTCTGGGAATCTCTCCCTGGCTGGGTGGGATCGCTTGTGGTCCGGGCGAATGGTCTCGCCCCAGCGGATCTACTCCCGGGGACACCCCAGCTACCGGACCGCTTACGATGACGCTGGGCCCGGCCGACGTGACCGTTCCTCCGACTCAGCCCGAAGGCGATACCTGGCGCTACGGGCTAGGTCTCCCCTTCCAGGTGGCGACGGGGAAGGTGGGTCTCTTCTGCGGTCTCCGGGGGAAGCGGGGCCACGACTTCGAGGTGGGGACGGACGTGATTCTAATCAGCGACTTGTCCCAGATATCCGCGGAGGGGGCCATTCCCATCTCTCGCAACCATGATGAGCAGAACCCCAACTCCAGTCCCCCCGGGGCTCCGTCTATCATGGTGAAGTATCCGGTCCGCGGCGGCTTCGTGCCCGCGGGAGCCAAGCTTGAGGACGGCTCTCCTCACCCCCACGCCGGAACCGGATTCGGCATCTGCCAGGCGATCGCCTGGACGGCGGATCAAAAGAGTGTCTATCCAGGGGAGAAGACTTACGAATATGTAGAGCTCTACCAGCTCGCCTACGGTGACGACGGATTTCAGCTCACCCACACCGAACGGATCCCCTATGACGATCTCCTCGAGGGAGCCGTGCTCGCCAACCCCGGCTTGACCAACGCAATAGCCGAGGGAGAGGACCTTCTGTTCACCATGGGCGGTGGGATCGAGGGCGGAACCGCCTCCGGACTGACCCGCTGGCGCCGGCAGGACGGCAAGTGGAGACCCGTTTCCTGGGTGCCGATCACCGATCCCGACGGCTCTTTCGAGCCCAGCCTGATCCGTGACCTCGACGGGAGTCTCCTCTTCTGCGCCCGCGGAGGGAGGGATGAGGGGGGACGAAGGCGCCTGCAATCTAGAGTCTGGCGTTCCCAAGATGGCGGCGAGAGCTGGAGTAAGATCATTCACGTAGAGGGCGCGGTCGGCGGCTGCCCGATCACGCTCAATCAGGCGGCCGACGGTACCCCCTACATCGCCGCCAATCTCAATGAGGTGAGTCTGCATCCCGTCGGCGAGCGAGCACGGCCCAAGAAGAACGATCGGGGTATCGTCCACGCCTCGCCCGTCGGCCGTGAGAAGCTCTGTTTCTGGCCTCTGAACCAGGCCAGGGACGCTCTGGAGACTCCGATCCTGGTCCGTGACTCAGTGGCCGAGTTTGGGTTGGCGCCCTCCGGCGACTACTGGGCGATCGACCATCCCTCGGCTATGACGGTGCGGCTGGCGGACGGCAAGTGGCGCCACATCATAGCGATGCGGATCTGTGATATCGCTGAGGTGAGGAACGGGGCCGATCCCGTTCCTCAGACCGGTTTCTACGTCGAGGAGGTCCTCTCCTCGGGTAGTCCCATCCCGATGTGGAAGTTCTAGACCCACGTTCGAGTCGTGGATCGGCTGAGACAGCCTGGATCGATGGTCGTGAACAAGGCCGGTTTCCCACTTCTGCTGTTCGTCGCTCTGGTTTCAGCCGACCTGTCTGGAGCCGAGGCCCCCATCGAACTCGGATCACGCCGGGAGCTAATGCTGGACGGCTACCTGTTCGAGTCGGTCCGCAACCTGGAGTTTCGGCAGCACTCGCCCCGCGAGGCCGAGAAGGTCCTCGACCTGGACGCCGATTGGGAAGGACGCAAACATCACGGGCTTACGGTCTGTGGATATCCGGTCGTGTTCGAGGATCGGGGACGGTTCCGGCTTTACTATGCCTCCTGGTAGAAGGGGGTCCTCTCGGGATGGCGGGGCTGGTAGGTTGCCGTCGGAGACATTCCCTATCGGAAACGAGGGCGTCCTCAAACCTACGAGGTTATCTGGAGCGTGTCCTCGGCTGAGTTCTAGGCTAAAGGGACGCTCAGGTCTGAGAGCGCTGGGGGTGGGCCCTCTTCAGCCAGCCTAGCCGATGTGCTCTCTGTAGTCAGACAGGAGGGCGGCAGCCCCAGCCCGGATGAATCCGACCTCGGGCTCGGCTTCAAAGAAGGTGGCGCCCTTTCGAGCCCATTCGCCTGCAGCCTTCCCGCCGGAGGGGGTGGCACCCAGCCGCATCGTTCGTCCTGGACCAACTGGAGACGGACTAGCGCTCCCGCACGGGGCCAGCTGGTAGCGAGCTCTGCGAACTCCCGGCCCGTTACTTATAGTTAGCCCTTTGCGAACTATCAGGTAGCTGACTCGGCGGGCTGACCCAGACGTCGGCCAGCAATACAACGCTACGAACGGTCCCTCCTGCCGAAGGGCGGAATCTTTACACCTTCCGAAGGTTTCCTTGCGTCCGTCAGGCGGAAAAAGTGAACTCGGGCCTGATACAAGCGTAACGTCTCAGCGCCTGTGAGGACTATGTCTAAGTACCTCATTTCCTAAATACGATCACTAGTGTCCAAACGTTGTTCTATCGCACAACTCTAAGTTACTGGTAAGAATTGTTTTAACATCGAAATCCAATTTTTTCGATACTTTTTGATATGAAACTGTGGCAGGTGCCGACCCGGTTCTCCAATCCTGTGGCCTGCAAGCCGATAGGATGCCTAGATGGATATGCGCAGAACCGTCTTTGCCCAGCTGATGGATTGCGTCCCCAGGTATCAATTTCAACTCTGTGCTCAACGCTACCGAGGAGATTACAAGATAAAAGACTTCTCCTGCTGGAAGCAGTGGCTGTGTATGGTCTTCGCCCAGCTGACCTATCGCGAGAGTCTGCGGGATATCGAAGCCACGCTAGGTTCGGTTGCAGGCAGACTCTACCACATGGGAATTCGAGGCCGCGTGGCCCGCAGCTCTTTGGCCCATACCAACGAGAATCGGGATTGGCGCATTTATGCCGATTTCGCTCAAGTCTTGATCCAAGAGGCACGGACTTTGTACGCAGGCGAGCCCTTTGCCGTGGAACTGGAAAAAACGGTCTACGCGCTCGATTCCACCACCATCGATCTGTGTCTTTCGGTGTTCCCTTGGGCCCGCTTCCGCAAACGCAAAGGAGCCATCAAACTGCATACTTTGCTCGACTTACGTGGCAACATCCCCACCTTTGTCGAGGTCACCGAGGGGCGGGTTCACGACGTCAATATCCTCGACTATCTGCTGGTCCAACCCGGCTCCATTTACATCCTGGATCGCGGCTATCTCGATTTCGCACGTCTTTATCGGCTGCACCAGAGTTCCGGTTTCTTCATCATTCGTGCCCACCAGCGCCTGAATTTCCGCCGTCTGTACTCCCATCGTGTCGACAAGAGCATCGGGCTAAGAAGCGATCAAACCGGGGTCCTGAGCGGCCGTTACACGGCCAACAAGTACCCCGACAAACTCCGACGAGTCCGCTACTACGACGCCGAGACCCAAAAACACTTGGTCTTCTTGAGCAACAACTTTTCCCTGACTGCCCTCACTGTCGCCCAGCTGTACCGTTGCCGCTGGCGCGTGGAACTTTTCTTCAAATGGATCAAGCAACACCTGCGCATCAAAGCCTTCTATGGGACTTCTCCGAACGCCGTCAAAACTCAGATCTGGATCGCCATCTCCGTGTATATCCTCGTTGCCATCCTGAAAAAACGCCTGAAATTGGAGCTGAGCCTCTACACAACTCTACAGATTCTCAGCCTGACTGTTTTCGAGAAAACCCCATTAATTCAAGTACTTACCAGCTTCGATTACAGGAATCACCAGGGAGGTTCATGTAACCAGTTGAATCTATTTGACTTATGATTGGACACTAGTGAAATACGATCACGTTTGCAGAGGAGGCTTGTGAGGTGAGACCGTCGCGCTCGCCACACCCTTGGAACTAATCATGAAGCTACCTGAAGGAAGTCGCGTTCTTGCGTACGTTGCAGTAATGCTGGTGCTAGAACACATGGCAGCGGCGGAATCGCTCCCCGGCAGGGAAGAACCCCTTCGTTTCGAAAAGATCGCCACTGGAACGAGAGTCAACACCGCTCTACTGGATAGCGACGGCTTCTTCTGGTTGGGCAGCCAGACAGGACTCACGAAGCACAACGGCTATACCTTTGAGCACTTTGTCGCTGGCCCCTCCTCAATCGCCAGCAATTACGTCAACGCGCTCTATCAGGATCGGGAGGGGTTGATTTGGATCGGGACCGCGAGCGGTCTCAGCGTCTACGACAAGCGGACTGGTAATTTCACAACATACCTCCACGATCCCGACGATCCCCAGAGCATCAGCAACGACACCATCACCAACTTCATGCTGCAGGCTATCCTCGAGGATCGCTCGGGCAGGATCTGGATTGGGACCGAGCGCGGACTCAACCGATTCGATAAGTCGACTGGGGGACTCGCTGGGGGACGGTTCACCCGTTTCCACGCCGACCCTGAGGATACAAGCAGCCTGCTCGATGATTGGGTTAGCGCGATTATCGAAGACTCTGAGGGTTTTCTATGGATCGGCACCTACAGCGGTCTCCATCGATTCGACCCCGATAAGGGAATAGTGGTCGAGCGCTATTCGACCTCGGGTGATGTCCAGGGCGGCGACCTCAACAGGCTACTCAACCACGTCAGCGCGCTCCTGGAAGCCTCGGACGAGACCCTGTGGATCGGCACCCGTGGGGGACTCAGCCGCTTGGATCGTGGGAGCAAGACGTTCACTCACTACCAGTACGACCCTACGGATCCCGAGACCATTGGCCACAACTTCGTGGTCGCCTTGCTCGAAGATAAAGAGAAGAATCTCTGGGTTACTTCGGTCGGCGGCGGATTGGGCATCCTCCCACCCGGATCGGATCGCTTTGTCCGGGTTCAGTACAACCCGGATGACGTGCGCCCCCACGGAATCAGCAGCAACCAGCTCATGAACGTGTTCTCAGATTCATACGGCGCCATATGGGTCGTCAGCCTGGGAGGAGACCTGAATCGGTACGACGGCAAGCAGCCTAGATTTACGGTGTATCGCCACCGACCAGGCTTCCGCAACAGCATCAGCAAGACCCCGTATATCGGCGGGATGATCGAAGACAGGGACGGTGCCGTGTGGATCGCCGTGGCAGCGACCGGCCTCGATCGCTACGACCGCGACACCGACACGTTTACCCACTTTCGCCACGAGCCAGGGAACCCCAAGAGCTTGCCCGAGTCCTACGGACAGGCCGTCTACGAAGACGGGGACGGCACCTTGTGGCTCACATCGGTCAATTGGATCACCAAGCTAGATCGCCGGACGGGCGAGGTCATTGCCGCATACCCGGCAGAAAACTGGCCGTTGGCGCCGGGCGACGATGTTCACGACCCCAACATCCTGTGGATGGGTACGGCGGGGTCGGGTCTACTTCGACTCGACAAAGAAACTGAAGAGACGACGTATTTCCGCGGTGACCCGGACCAACCGGAGACCAGCGTCAGCGGAAGCGTCATGTACGACATCCACCAGGAGCCTGACGGACTCATTTGGATTAGCACGCTCGGAGGCGGTCTGGATGTCTTCGATCCAAAGGTCGAGCAAGTCATCCGCAAGTACAAGAACGATCCCGACGACAAGGGCTCTTTGAGTAGCGATACGGTCTACCAGTTCTACCACGCGCCCTCGGGGGAATATTGGGTCGCAACCGATGTCGGCCTCGATCGCTTCCATCCCGAAACGGGTACCTTCACGCACTTGTCGAACCGTGACGGCACATTGCCGATAGTGGGCGTTATGTCGGTCATCGCCGATCGCTGGGGAAGTCTCTGGTTAGGGGGCCACGAGGGACTGGTACGCGTCGATCCCTCGAAAAACATCCACCGCTACTACAGCATGAACCGGAGCGTCCTCAAGAATGTCGGCGTGGTCTTCCGCCCGCTCCAGACGCGAGATGGAGAGCTCTGGTTCTACGATCGTGGGATCACGCGCTTTCGCCCCGAGTCCATTCGGGAGGAGCCTAACCTGGCCCCGGTTTCCTTTACCGGTTTTGCCCGAGACGGAGAGTCGTTGGACCTCGGACGCGCGCCAGAGCAGGTCACCGAGATTCACCTCGGTTGGCGAGAGAACTCGTTCGAGTTCGAGGTCGCCGCCCTCGACTATCGCAACCCGGCGGCCAATCGTTATCGCTATCGACTCAAAGGGGTCGACTCTGACTGGTATGAAGCTGGAAATGAGCGGCACGGCCGCTATGTCGGCCTCGCGGGCGGGGACTACACTCTCGAAGCCATGGCCGCCAATGAGGACGACGTGTGGAGCCAGCATGTCCCTTCGGTGCGTGTTGTCGTGGAGCAGCCGCCTTGGCAAACCTGGTGGCTTAGGACAGTTGTCGGCGCAGCTATCTTGGCTCTCGCATTCGGCTGGTACAGAAGACGAATAAAAAATATCGAGGTTCAAAAGGAACAACTGGAGATTCAGGTTGAAGAAAAAGCACGAGAAATTCGGGAGACGCAGGATCAATTGGTGCGTTCCGAAAAGTTGGCCGTTCTTGGAAAGCTCACCGCAGGCATCGCTCATGAGATAAACACTCCCCTCGGCACCATCAAGAGCAATACGGATATCGCCACTCGATGTATTGGCAAAATCGAGGAGGCTTGGAGGAAGGAAAAGACACTAGAAAACAGTGGCGACAATCGAAGATTTGTCGACATTCTCAAAGAGAGCAACCTTCTCTCCTCGTTTGCCGGCGATCGGATCGCCAACTTAGTGGACAGCTTGAAAACATTTACGAGGTTGGACGAAGCACAATTTGGAAAGGTTGACATTCACAAGGGGCTAGACAGTGCCCACACTCTTATCCGGCATGAATTCAGAGATGGAATAGCGGTGGTGAAGGAGTATGGCGAAACTCCCGAAATTTACTGCTACGGGAGCGAACTCAATCAAGTCTTCATGGCATTGTTGAGGAATGCCGCAGAAGCCATCGAGGGTGAGGGGATGATTACCCTCAGAACCTCTGTCCACGAAGACACAGTGCGTGTGGAGATCTCAGACTCAGGCAAAGGTATCCCGGTGGGAGAAGTCGAAACTCTTTTTGATTTCGACCTCACAACCAGGGGCGCCAGAGTCGGGGTGGCCATGGATCTGGTCAATGCCTACAATATAGTTCAAAACCATCATGGAGAACTGAAGGCGGAATCGGAAGTCGGCAACGGCAGTATCTTCACGATTACCTTGCCGACAGATCTCCACGAATCTCATCCCCTTCGATCAAATTAGTGGGGCCCCCAGGGATGCTGGCCCCATTCGAGAACGGAACTTTTCAGGGTCAACAGAGATCTTGCGGTTGTCCGGCTCTCTCCTCGGAACTTGGGCTCATCTTGCAGACAAGTCAAGTCGTTCGCGGCTCTGTTGCCTGCAGCTGTTTCCGGTACTGTTCACTGATCACTTCATCACTGTTCACTATTCAAGTTTCAGCTTACTCCTCGACTTCGATGGTCGCCTTCATGAACGGGTGTGGTGTGCAGTAGTAAGGGAAAATCCCAGCCTTCTCAAAGGTGACGCTGGCTCTCTGATTGGGTTGAATCAGGTCCGTGTCGAAGCTTCCGTCGTCAGCGGTTGCCGTGTGCGGAAAGGGATCCTGGTTGATCCAGGTCACGGTAGTACCGACCTTGACCCAGAGATCCTCAGGGCCGAACGCCAGTCCCTTGATGCTGACAACGTTCTCGGGCAGTTCGGCGTCCCTGTCGACGGACGTCGTCAAGGAATCTCTAGAGGCGACCTTGAGCGTCGGGTAGCCTGCCAGATAGACCCAATCATCATCTTTGGCCGGAATGTGGCAGCTGATGCACTCCCGACGGTAATCCTTTGTAACATTCACCTTGGGGTCTTCAGCCTTGAACAAGGCCCAGCCCCAGCCGTCTCCCCAGATCGGATTGTTCGGAAATCGGTTCTTCGCGTCCTTGACCATGACAAACCAGATCTTGTTCTCACTCGCCCAACTGGCCTGGCCCGTCGTCATCTTGGCGGACTTGCTGCTTCGGATCTCCTTCACCAGAGTGGCTCCATCGGGCCACCCCTGGTGCTCCTTGAAGTATTCGACCGAACTGCGCTCCGAATAGACCTCATGGAAGGACAGTCCTCCCATCTCAGGAACCACCCAGACGCCCAGATGAGACCAGTCGGTGCGAAAGCCCTCCGGTAGGAGGATGTTACCGTTGGTATCTACCCAGAGCGAGAAGGATTCCCGGGATTGCCCACTGAGACCGAGCGCAGCAATGCCCACGACGAGGCTCACGAAAAGCGGAAATTGGCCCATTTTTTTCATGACGAATTTGGCGCGGATCTGGCTCTCTGCAGGTGTTCGCGGGGAATCGGTCATGGAGAATCCTATTCCCCCCTTCCACTGCCAGCCTGTTTTCCAGTTAGAACTCTACGTTTGAATAGCAGGTTTCTGGTGGAGAGACAAGAATCTACTACCGAAGAGCTAGATCTTTTTCCGCGCGCCCGGGGTCTCCACAATAGGATGCGGTGGACCCGCTTGCCCGGTTCCAATTACGATGCCGTCGAAGCGCTCAGCCATGGTGGATCTCCCTCAAATGTTTGTCCGGTCGTTCCGTTGGCGGCAGATCTCCAGGTCCAGGAAGACGTCGCTTCCTGGCCCCCTGAACCTCTCCATCCAGAAATCTGATCTACCCGACGAACCATGGAGTCCGTTTGAGGAGAGTAGCAATCAAGGCACAACGCTGCGGGTCCGCTCCAGGTCGTACAGCTTGAGCTTGAGCCGGCGGTAGAACTGCGGATCGAGCTGCTGCTTGAGGGCGAATTTGTAGACCCTGGCCCTTCGGAACTCGCCTGGGTTGTCTTCGTAGACATGAATCTCGAGCCGATAACGATCAACCGACCAGACCGACTGAACGTCGCGGGTCAGTAGCCACTGGCGGGAGCTCTTCTTAGCGTCGGTCGCGTAGACGATTCGCTCTGGCGTGAAGAAGAGTGTACCTTCTGAGCCACCGAACGTGGTCAAGTGCTTCACAGCGAGCACCTGTTCCGCCGTTTTGGGTCGGGTGACAACTCGATTGGTCAGGGGCTGTCCCATTCGCGCCTCGATCTCGGCGAAGAGCTCATCCGAGAACTCACCGGAAGTGATCTCGAAGCGGTAGCGTCGGTCCTGGCCCAGCCGCCAGGCCACATCTTCATAGGTGAGCAAGCGAAACTCGGTGAGGCTCATCCGGTCGAAGAACTGGATTTCCTCATAGGCCCAGCTGCGGGCTTCCTCGTCTTTGCCAGTCGGCTGGAACGAGATCCCCGATGCGTCGAAGTGAATACTGCCTTCCTGGTCGAACCAAAGGCGCTTCTTGTGAACCACATCGAGACTCGTGTCGGCCAAGGCAATTCCAGTGGTGAGCAGCAGAAGAAGCAGCTTCATGATTGAGCCTCCTCGAGTTTTCGGAAGCCTTGAAAGGGCTCGCCTTTTGGCAGGCCGCGCGACTTCCAGAGGTAATAGATGACGGGGTAGATAACCAACACGACTATGCCCGACGTGATCACGCCACCGACCAAGGGAGTCGCGATGCGTTTCATCACATCTGCCCCGGTGCCGGTGCTCCACATGATGGGAAGGAGTCCGATCACGTCGGTTGCAATGGTCATCAGAATTGGACGCACACGCTTGACGGAACCCTCATAGATGCTCCGAATGAGCGCGTTTCTGTCGGTCAAGAGACCTCGTTCCTCGAAGTCCCGGTAGGAAATGTCAAGGTAGAGAAGAAGGACGATGGCGGTCTCGGCATAGAGTCCCGCCAGAGCGATAACGCCAACCCAGACGGCGATGCTCAGGTTGTAGTCGAGGAGATACAGCAGCCAGACCGATCCGGTAAGCGCAAAGGGCACACCCAGAAGAACCAGGCCGGTTTCAACAGCCGAGTTCGTATTCAGGTAGATGATGACGAAGATGAGAAGCAGCGTTAGCGGAATCACATAGAGCAGACGCTGTTGGGCGCGCTGCATGTACTCGTATTGGCCGCTCCAGGAAATGGTGTAGCCGGGGGGAATCTCAATAGCTTCAGCGACCGCTCTCCGGGCGTTGTCGACGTAGGTTCCGACATCGATGTCACGAATGTCGACGTAGACCCAGGCGTTGGGCCTGGCGTTTTCACTCTTGATCGCCGGCGGCCCGAGGACGTACCTGATGTCGGTAAGCTGGCCGAGTGGGATATGTTGACCTTGGGCTGTTGGCACAAGCACGGAACGGAGAGCGGGTAAGTCGTCCCTGAGCTCCCGACTATATCGAAGATTGACCGGATAGCGTTCCAAGCCCTCAATCGTAGTGGTGATGTTCATCCCACCGATCGCCGTCTGAATGACGTCTTGGACGTCTCCGACGGTCAGGCCATAGCGAGCAATCGAGTCCCGGTTAATCTTGAAATCCAGGTAGTTCCCGCCCATGACGCGCTCTGCGTAGACGCTGAGCGTACCGGGGACGCCGCGCACAACCTGCTCGAGTCTTTTTCCCAGCTGCTCCAGCACATTGAGATCGGAGCCGGAGACCTTGATGCCGACCGGGGTCTTGATCCCGGTCGAGAGCATGTCGATGCGGGTCTTGATTGGCATAGTCCAAACATTGGTGAGACCCGGGATCTGAAGGGCTGCATCCATCTCCTCTGTCAGCTTCTTAGGGGTCATGCCTGGCCGCCACTCGCTCTCGGGCTTGAGCATGATAGTGGTCTCTATCATCGATAGTGGCGCAGGGTCGGTCGCCGTCTCGGCTCTGCCGACCTTTCCGAAGACATGGTGTACTTCGGGAAAGGTCTTGATGATCTTGTCGGTCTGCTGAAGAATCTCACGTGCCTTGGTGATCGAGATCCCAGGAAAGGTCGTCGGCATATAGAGCAGGTCCCCTTCCCACAGCGGCGGCATGAACTCTGACCCCAGGCGCGAGAAGGGGACTGTTGTGAGCGCAAGCGCAACCAGAACCAGGCTAACGGCCACGAACTTGAAACGAAGCACCAGCGAAAGGACCGGCCTGTAGAAAAAGATAAGCAGCCGACTGATGGGGTTCTTCTCCTCGGGCCTGATGCGTCCTCGCACCCAGTAGCCGACCAGGACCGGAACCAAGGTTACTGAAAGCAGCGCCGCGGCTGCCATGGCATAGGTCTTGGTAAACGCCAGTGGCTTGAAGAGCCGTCCCTCCTGCGCTTCGAGCGTGAATACCGGCATGAAAGACACGGTGATTACGAGCAGGGAGAAGAACAGCGATGGGCCCACCTCTTTGCACGAAGCCGCGATGGTTCCCCAATGAGGTTTCTTGCCACCGTCCCGTGCCAGGTGCTTGTGGGCGTTCTCGACCATGACGATGCCGGCATCGACCATGGTTCCAATGGCGACGGCAATGCCGCCGAGCGACATGATGTTGAGGTTCAGGCCTTGAAAGTAGACGGCAATGAACGCCATCAGAATGCCTACCGGAAGTGTGATGATGGCCACCAGACCGCTCCGGACGTGAAACAGAAAGACCAGGCAGACGAGTCCCACGATCATGAACTGCTGGGTGAGGCTCGACTTGAGACTTTCGACTGAACGCTCAATCAGTCCTGAACGGTCGTAGGCAACCTCTATCTCGACGCCTTTGGGCAAGCCCGGGACGATCTCTTCAATTTTTGTCTTGACGTCCCGGATGACCGAAAGCGTGTCTGCTCCGTGTCGAACTACGACGATCCCCCCCACGATCTCGCCCTCGCCATTCCAGTCGGCAAGCCCCCGTCGAATATCGGGTCCGACACTCACACGGGCGACGTCTTGAAGCAGGATGGGAGTGCCCGCTGGATCAACTCCAAGCGCGACCTTGCGGATGTCCTCGACTGACTCGATGTAGCCCAGGCCCCGAATCATGAACTCCTTTTCCGCAGCCTCCAGCAAGCGACCTCCCACGTCGGTGTTACTGTTTCGAACGGCCATTCGAATCCTCGAAATCGGGATTCCGTAGGCGCACAGCTTGTTGGGATCGACGGTGATTTGATACTGGCGCACGAAGCCCCCGATGCTCGCGACCTCGGAGACACCGGCGACACTGGTGAGCTCATACTTGAGGAACCAGTCCTGGATCGAACGCAGCTCGCTCAAGTCGTGTCGGTCGGACTTGAGCGCGTACATGAACGCCCATCCCACACCGGTAGCATCAGGGCCCAGCCTCGGCATGACGTCGGGCGGAAGGTTTCCCGAGACGTAGTTAAGGTACTCGAGCACACGGCTTCTCGCCCAATACAGGTCGGTGCCATCTTCGAAGATGATGTAGACAAACGAGAAACCAAAGAAGGAGTAGCCACGCACCACCTTGGCATGGGGTACGGCGAGCATCTGGGTGGTAAGCGGGTAGGTAACCTGGTCTTCCACTATCCGGGGTGCCTGACCGGGATATTCGGTGTAAACGATGACCTGGACGTCGGAGAGATCCGGGATGGCGTCAAGTGGTGTGCGAGAGAGCGAGTAGAGCCCTGCCGCCACGAGAAACAGCGCTCCCAGGACCACCAGAAACCTTTGCCGAATAGCACCTTCTATGATGTGTGCGAACATGAATTCTTTCTCAATGCTGATGGGTCATCGGGGATGGGGTGCTACTCTGCTCTTCGCCCATCTGATCGCCTAGCAGTTGGCTGATGGCGGCCTTGAGGTTGCTTTCGGAATCAATCAGAAACTGCGAAGAGGTCACCACTTCTTCGCCAGCTGTGAGGCCATGAAGGACTTCCTGCATCCCCTCGCTGGTCATGCCCAGGTCGACTTCCCGCGGCTCAAAGCGATTGCCCTCCTTGGCAACGATGACCACGGCACGGGCTCCGCTGTGGAGAACTGCTTCGTCGGGCACCATGACGGCGTTTGAAGCCCCTGGCACACGGACCGAGATGTTGGCATACATCTGCGGACGGAGTTGGAGATTGCTGTTTGCGACCTCAACAAAGGCCGTCAGTGTTCGCGTCTGAGGGTTGACTGCCGGACGGAAAAAGAGAATCTTCCCGCTCCAGCGCCGACCCGGAAAAGCATCGATCTCGACCGTGACACGCTGCCCTTCTCGAAGGTGTCGAAGGTGCCTTTCGAAAAACTGGACTTCAGCCCAAAGGGTTGAGTGATCGGCAAGCTTGAGCACGGTCATGCCAGGGTTGAGCTTCATGCCCTCCAGTGAGTCGCCCATCTTGGCCACCACGAAACCGGAATTCGGAGAGACGAAGGCGACGGTGCGGCCTACCTGCTTGGTGCGTTCCAGGGTTTGGATTTGCTCCTCGGAGATGTCCCAGTGGCGAAGGCGCTCCCGAGCAGATTTCAGCAGCGACTTTGCGCGCTCAATGGCATCGGGGTAGGCTTGACTATCGGTGAGTCGGCGCACGTAGTCCATGGCAGCCAGATACTCCTGTTGAGTGGTAAGCAGCTGCGGGCTGTAGATCTCGAACAGCACCTCTCCCTTCTTTACCTGCTCTCCGACATTGTTGAAGCGTGCCTTCTCGATCCAACCCTCAAACTTGGTGTTGACGGAATAGACCCGCTCCTCGTTGTGGGCCAAGATGCCAACCGTGCGAATCTCGACGGCCATCGAGCCCCGCTTGACCTCGGTAGTGCGAACCGCGAAATTCTGAAGAAAAGTCGGGCTCACTCGAACCCCACCCTCAGCAGAAGCTTCCTCCTCATAGACCGGTACCAGGTCCATTCCCATCGGTGACTTGCCCGGCTGGTCGCGAATGTAGTCAGGATCCATCGGCGCACGCCAATGCAGGATCTTCCGCTGCCCCTGGGCCGCTGGCGAATCGGTCCTCCCTCTGGCAGAGGCTTTCACCGGCACCAAGTCCATGCGGCAAATGGGACAGCTGCCGGGCTCTTTCTCAATGACCTGGGGATGCATGCCGCAGGTCCAGAGTTGCTGGTCGCCGGGTTCGGTCTCCTTCTGAGAAGGAACGACAGTCGGCATCACTCTTTCCTGTAAACTGTGGACCCAATCCCACTCTGCAGGGTTCCAGACAACCACTGCACACACAGCAACCCCTAACACGACCCCAGTGGCCATAAGTAGAAACGCTCTAGGTATTGCGGTCATGGCGTTACCTCCGGGAAGGCCGATCCAGTGGCACGTTCCATCTCGGCCAGGGCTTTCATGTAGTCCGTGGCAAGGCGGGCCAGCCCTACACGGACATCGAGCAACACCCGCTCCCCGTCGAGCAGGTCAATCACACCAACGGTGCCCGTGGAGTAAGCCTCTTCGGTGGACCGGAGGGCTTGCTCAGCCTGGGGCAGCAATGCCCTCTCGAACAGGTCTATTTGCTCCTGAATGGTCTGGAGACGAAAACCAAGGGAACGAATCGACAGTTCCACTTTATTGACCGTGCTGCGGTAGGCCTGATGGGACGCCGAAAAGCTCTCAGCGGCCTCGTGCACACCCGCGTCGTACTTGCCCCGGGAGAGGGGGATGTTGACCCCCAGAGTCAAGCTATAGACATCCTTGCCGTTGTTCTCAGGCAGGCTCAGCAACCCGAACTCGTCGTTTCTGCCGCGGACGTTTCCCCAAGAAGCTCCCAGCGTGAAGTCCGGCCAATACTGGCGCTTGGCAAGGTGAATGCGCTTTTCGTTCCGCTCGATATCGAGAAACGCCGCCTTCACTTCCGGTCTCTCGCTTCTGCCGGTCGCATACAGTCGGCTGAGGTTGATCTTGACCTCCAGGTGCCGCGGGAACTCCACCGAGGCGACAGGGGTCTCTGCTGGATAATCGCGAAGTGTGTTGAGAACGGCCTCAGCGTCGACGCGCTGTCGTCTCAAGATCGTAAGACGATTGAGATCACGGGTAATCTCCGCCTGCAGCTTCACGATGCCTTGCTGCAGGCCGACACCTTGGGAATAGCGCGCCTGCGCCAACTGCTCATAGTGCCTCAGCAGCAGCTCGTCTTCCTGGGTAATGGTAATAGCGCGGTCGATGTAGGAGAGATCATAGTAGGCAAGCTTAACCTGTCGAACCACTTCCAACTTGCTTGCCTCATGGAGCTCTGCGAGAGCGGCGGCATGTTTGGCGGCAACCTTGCCCTGGTCGGAGAGCTTGCCAAACCAGGGGAACCTCTGGGACAGCGATACGATAGTGGTCTGGGGACCCACGCGCGTCTCCGGGCTACGGACGTGCTGCGTGAGACCCAGCATCGGGTCCGGCAGCGCAGTCACTTGAGGAATGCGTTGAAGCCCGGCCTGGTAGCGCGCGAAGGATTGCCGTACCTCCGGGCTTCGGTCGAGCGCTTCTGTAATGAACCCCTCGAGACGCGTGTCGCCGTTGACTGTGTATGGCTGCGCTAACACGAACGCCGGAAACAGAAAGATCAAGCAAAGTAGGAATATCATCGTTTCCTCCCGACTGTCAGGGGGATTCACCAGCGCTCAGGACGAGGAAGCTCGCGTCAACGCAGAACGTCAGCATGTCGCTCGGTGAAAGGGGGGGCGTCCCAGGACGCACGTTTCATCGTCTTCTCCACAAGAGACCAAGACATGTTCGATATAGGGCTGCAGACAGAATCTGCCGACACCTGCCCACTACTTTTGGAGTTAAGAGTCAGGGAAAGGAGAGAGAACTAGATCAGGAAGGAGGCGTTCAATAGATAAACTGCGGCCTTGACCTGGCTCCTCGCTGCGATTGGCCCAACGGAGAGAAGGAGGCCACTAGAAGAGGGACTCTCGAAACTTGGCCTTTCGGGCGCAACCTCAATTGCAAGAATGCTGAGTAGGGACTCAGCATTGCCCTTGGGCAGGTTGTAGGCTATTTCCTCGGGAGCGAACTGGCACAACCGAGCGCAATCGCTCGTCTTGTGGCAACCAGAAGTCGGACCATCCAGTTTCTTGCAGCTACCATTGACTGCCGGTGACATGGAATCCCGACACGCCGTGTAACTGATTCCGAATTGCACGGACAGGATTGCGACTAGAATCAGGACACACATCAAGGTGCTAATTCCTCGGTCGCGCATATAAGCCTTCTCGACGGGAGGTCTCAGGAACATTACAATCAAGTATACCGAAAAGGGTTGCAACAGTCATGGGTATTAGGATCCTTGGAAGCTTTGCGATCATCGCCTTGCTGATAGGAGCCGGCTACTACGTCTACATTCAGCTGGAACCGGTTTGTGCGATCTGCCGACGGCCGGTGCACAAAGCGACTTATTATCGCATCGTTCTCGAGGATGAGAAGTCGGTCGAGGTGTGCTGTCCCCGCTGTGGCCTCCACTTCCAGCGGGGTCGCCGGGACGTAACCGATTCACAGGTGGCGGACTTCTCAACCGGTGAGCGCTTTCCGGCCGATGAGGCCCACTATGTCGAAAACAGCTCGGTTCATCTCTGCTGTGCCACGGACCAGATACAAGAAGATCGCTTGGGCACGCAATACACACTAGCCTGGGATCGGTGTCTGCCGAGTCTTGTTGCCTTCAGGAACCGGGATCAGGCCGTCGAATTCTCGCGTCAGAAAGGCGGGCTGGTCAAGACCTACACTCAGTTGCTGCAGGAGTCAAAGAAAGAGTCCTATTGAAACTCCTTGTTGCAGTGTAGGATCCCAGGTCAAGGTACGAACGGGTCCCCTGGGATCAGCCGGGCTGCATTGTGCGACTCATAGCGAGACATGGAATAGGGAGATCGAGTCATGACGACACTTGGCAGTGGTGATTTTGTATATGAAGAGTTGAGCGATTGGCCCAGATTCCCCGACGGGTGGGGTTCTAGAGAGGTCGTTGATGTGGTGGTCGACGCCCAGGACCGGGTCTATGCCTTTGATCGGGGTGACCATCCACTGACCGTGTTCGAGGCAGACGGCACCCTGGTGACGTCCTGGGGTGAAGGGGCTTTTACCCGCCCCCACGGCGTGACCATACGCAATGAGGCCGGTCAGGGGGAAGTTATCTACTGTGTCGATGACGATGGACATTGGATCGGTAAGTTCACGCCCGCGGGCGAACTGTTGATGTCTATTGGTCGCCGCGACGAGCCGGCGCCGGCCCAGAGTGGGAACCCGTTCAACCGTCCCACAAAAGTCGCCTTCGATCCCAAGACTGACGATCTATACGTTACCGATGGGTACGGAAACGCACGAGTCCACAAGTACAGCACAGAGGGGGAACATCTATCCTCGTGGGGAGACTATGGAACCGATCCTGGCCAATTCAACCTTCCTCACAGCGTCTGCACTGATACTCAGGGCCGGGTCTACATTGCCGACCGGGAAAACCACCGCATCCAGATCTTCGACGATCAAGGCAACTATCTGGAACAGTGGAACAACCTCCATCGCCCCTGTGGGCTGCATATTAGAGACGACCTGGTCTACATTGGCCAATTGAAAACGGAGCAGGCCGTAAATAGAGATTACCCAAATCTTGGGGCTTGCGTCACCATTCATGACTTGAGCGGGCGGCGCTTGGCTCGGCTGGGCGACATCCGCCCGGGCGAGGGACCAGGCCAGTTCATCGCCCCGCATGGTTTAGCCGTGGATTCTCGCGGTGATATATATGTAGGTGAGGTTTCCTGGACAATCCTCGGGAAGACCCGTCCGGTGCGCAGCTTTCGCAAGTTGGTAAAGGTCTAGGGCACCCGAGATTGCCTTTGACCTGTTCCCAGGAAGTCGCCCCAGCTGAAATTTCAATGGAACCTCCGACCTCCAGGTCACCTATCAATGCGAAAATTTGGGAAGCCTGAAGCGAGAGCGAGGGGTTGGGTCGCGGCAGCATACGTCGACCAACGAGCTTTGAACCGAAGGCAAGCAGACGAGTCGGGAACACTCGTGCCGATCCCCAACCCCTCGCTCGCGCTTCAGGCTCCCCGTGACCCACAGACGCTCATCGGGACAGAAGTTTCGTTCTCGAATGGGGCCAGCGATTTTGGGGTCAGAATCAAGGGGAAACCCAAATGAAGACGAAAACCTACGGTGAGTTTCAGACCGCAAACCAATACCTCGACGACAGCGAGACCCTGAACTCTGTCTTCGATCGGGAGGGCTATCTCTTCTTTCGCGATGTCCTGGATGCTTCCGAGGTCCAGGCAGTGAAAAACGACTTCGCCCAGGAGCTACAAAAACAGGGCTTCGTGAAACCGGGCTACTCTGAACCTATCTGGACTGGAAAGGACCTGGTCGAGCTAGATGACGGTCGGCTCTACGCACTCGGCTATTACTCGAAACTACTCGACACCGAGGTCACCCAGGAGCTCTTCGAGAGACTATTCGGAGAGCCCGTGTATACCTTTCGTTCGTGCACCCTCAGATACACGGTTCCGAACGATGAGACTCACGGCTCCCCTCCTCACCAGGACCACGTCTACATCCGACACACGACTGACTTCCGCACCTTCTGGATACCCTTGATGGAGATCGACAGGGACATGGGTGGACTGGCCGTGGCTGAGGGCTCACACAAGCTGGGACTACGCGAGCATGTCGAACAGGACATCTATTCCTACGTCCTCAAAGGGAGGAAGCAAAAGGGAGTAGCGTTGGACGCCATAACCGAGCCCTGGCTCACGGCCACCTACCGTCCCGGCGACATCCTGGTATTCCATCCCCACCTGCTTCACTGGGGGACGCCCAACCGCTCGGACAAGATCCGGCTCTCGGTCGACGTCCGAGTCCAACCAGCCTCGTCACCGAGATCACAGCAGGTACAGACAACCGTGCTGGAGCAGCGACAGTTCAGGACGGACGCGCTGAAAGCCGCCGCCCAGGAAGGGGTAAGTCCCGAGATGCTCGAGACACTGGTCGTAGAAATGATCGCACGAGGGACCGGCCCTGACAGGGCGGGTGTCAGGGAGCTGATGGCCGAGCTGAGCCGAGAGTAGTAGCTGAAACTTTATTTGGGGACGTAGCTTTGGCCTCCAGGCCAAAGTCTTATTCTTCCGAGCCTTTGGCTCGGACGGCGGCCTGGAGGCCACCGCTACGCCGTGAAGTTGCCTTCTGAATGGTCCAACGCGGCTGGGAGCCAGTAGTGACAACGATGCTGAGTGGCTCTCCGTAACCCGAACAGGAGCGAACCGCTGGGGAATGGAGACTTAACGAACGATCGGCGGGAAGCGGAAGCGGGCCCTGTTCCTGATGACGTCATCACGCCCGCGATGGATCGTCGCAACGGTCGCATCGTGATCCTGTCGGCGCTCTTGCACTACCTCGCCGCTCCGGTCATCTACGTAGGTATTGTGCAGGGGGTGGCGGGCTCGCTCTGGGCCCAGTACGTCCTCGGCGGAGGCATCGCGAGCCTTCTCTTCCCCCGCGATTTCGCCATCCTCTACCTGACAGGGATTCCCTGTATGGTGGCGATCGCCATCCTCAACAGCCGCTATCAACTAGTACCTGTCAAGGAGGAGCAGCATCCGCCCCTGTTCCCCTATCTCTGGAGAAGTATCCAGTCCTACCGGAGCGTGCGAATCCTGGTGCTGGTCTGGCTTGCCTATCTCTTCTGGTATCTGACCATCAATGCTATGCCCAACCTCACTCTCTATGCCCGGGAAGCCGTGGGGAAGGAGCCTCAGGAGCTGTCGGGCTGGATGATGGCCCTGCGTTTCGGTTTCAAGTGTCTGGGGGGATTGCTGCTGGGAATAATCAGCGTCCGTTGGGGAATCCGTGCCCCTCTTTTTGCCTGTGTCGGTATGGTGGGTGCTGCCATTCTCTGGGCTTGGCTCGTCCCCGGACACCTCTATCTTCTGGCATTCGGCATCATGGGCGCCGGCGAGCTGGGTGGGGTGTATTTCCCCAACTACGTTATCAGCATCTCCTCAGCTTCAGCTGCCACCCGAAATCTGGCCATCCATTCCCTCGTGTCTCCGGTGAGCAGCATCGGACCCGCCCTGCACGGTGGCTTGACCGATCTGTATGGCTTTCCAGCCAGCTTCACCTTCGGCCTAACGGCCTCGATCGTCGCACTGATCCTGGTTCTGGGCCTCTCTTCTAAACCATCAAGGGAAGTGAACTAAATGAAAAGAAACCCGCCACTGACGCTTCTGCTTCTTTTCGGTCTAGCCTTCTGTTCGCCCGAAATATGGGCAGGAGATTCGAAAACCTGGACGACATCCAGCTTTCTGGACCTGGTGGACGGCAGCTTCGACGACGGCGGAGTGAACACCTACGTCGCCGTGGACAGCACTGTACGGCTGATCAATGTCTGGGATCTCAACGATGACGGGAACCTGGACGTGGTCTTTCCGAGCGACCATGACCGGAGCGACAAGGTAGATCTCTTCGTCTACTGGGGCGCCAACGGATTTGATCCGAGTCGACGCCTTCGTCTGCCGACCGATGGGGCCAAATCTGGAACTGCTGCAGACCTCAATGGGGACGGATTCGCGGATCTGGTCGTGGTCAACCGCTCCAACTACACCCGGACCGATCTGGACTCTTACGTCTACTGGGGAGCCGATAGCGGCTTTGATCCCTCTCGCCGCAGCAACCTTCCTACCCAGGGAGGCGAAGCCGTGGCAGCGGCAGACCTGAACCGGGATGGTCATCCCGAACTGGTCTTCGCCAACAGCGGGCTAAGCTTCCATATGGGGGTGGACCGTTTCCAAAAATCCTATATCTATTGGGGTTCAGCCGACGGATACCAAACGGCGAAAAGGAGCTCTCTGAAGACCGTTCATGCCCGCGACGTGGAGATTGCGGATCTGAACCAGGACGGCTTCGCAGAGGTTGTCTTTGCCATGGAAGGGAACGAAGAGGGCGAATCAGGAGCTCTCATCTACTGGGGCAACACCCAGGCAGATTACCTGTACAGTGCCAGCACCTTCCTGCCTGGGGAACGCAGCTCGGGGCTGGCCCTTGGAGACTTGGATGGCGACGCAATTCCGGAGGTCGTCTTGGCCAATTCCCGCCGCCTGGCAGATCGTGAATTTGATCAATACGAGATCGTAGAAACGGTAGCGATCGAGTCGTTTATCTATCGGGGCTCGGCCCGAGGATACAGTCCAGAGAGGAAGGTTCGTCTTCCCACGGTGAACGCTCAGGCGGCGGCGTTGGGGGATCTCAACCAAGATGGCCAGCCGGATGTGGTCTTCGCCAACGCACAAGGCGGGGCTTCCTACATCTATTGGGGGCGTTCCGGAGAATTCCGTCCCAACTGGAGGACCGCTGTTCCTACCCGTAGCGCCTCCGACTGCGTCATTGATGATCTGAACGGCGATGGCCATCCCGATCTGGCCATTGCTCACTACGACGATGGTGCCGTTCGCAAACCTCCCGAGCGGGGCATCACCAATGTCACCGAGTCCTATGTCTACTGGGGAGGCCTACAGGGGCTGGACACACAGCGCAGAAGTGAGCTGCCCACCTGGGGAGCCAGTGGAGTGCTTGCCGCCGACCTGAATCGAGACGGTGAGAAAGACGTCGTCTTCTTCAACAAACGGGACGGAGTGGCTCCCACTCCGGCCTATGTCTACTGGGGAGACCAGAAAGGCCGTTTCGATCCTCAACAGCGGCAGGAGCTGCCCAGAGGGGGAGGATCGTACACAGCTTCGGATCTCGACCAAGACGGTCACGTGGATCTATTCTTACCGTCAGTCCTGTATTGGGGCGGACCTCAAGGATATTCCATTCGGAATGAAACCATTCTCTCCACCAATGGCAGAGCGGCACGGACAGCAGACCTCAACCGGGACGGTTACCTGGACCTGGCTTTGGCCGAGTGGAGTCCCGGCACCCAGGAGACCCATGTCTACTGGGGAGGGCCTACTGGGTTCACCAATGCAAATCGATCGGCCCTCCCAGCAACCGACCTCAGAGGCCTTACCCTGGCTGATCTGGACCGCAATGGTTGGGTCGATCTGGTCTTCGCCGCCATCAGCAAGCAGATCCTGATCTTCTGGAACAGCGCCGATGGGTTCGATCCGCGAAAGAGCACCCGCCTACCGGTGAGAGCTGCCGTCTCGGTAGAAGTAGCCGACCTGGACAACAACGGTCATCTGGACCTGATCGCGGCCAACCTCTTCGACCTGGATGCGCCCCGTAAAGCTGTGCATACTCAGGACGGCCTTCCTCTGATCTATGGGGGATCTCCACGCGGTGACGCCTTCATCTACTGGGGCGGGAAAAACCCAGACACACCCTATTCGGAGCAGCATCGGTTGATCCTACCAGCGTTGGGACCGGTGAAGTCGGCGGCGGCAGATCTGAACCGGGACGGGCACCTCGACTTGATATTCAGCAGCTACCACGGCGGCGATACCCGGAGTAATCCCTCCTACATTTACTGGAACGCTGCAAGCGGCTTTGCCCCCGACAGGGTCACCCGCATCCCTTCTGATTCCGCCTCCGGGATTCTGGCGACGGACTTTGACCGAGACGGTCACCTGGACTTGTTCCTCCAGTGTCATCAGAAGGATGGAAACCACCGTACCGACTCCTTCCTCTACTGGGGTGGCCCGGACGGATATTCGACGAAACGGAGGACCGCTCTCCCTTCCCGAGGTCCTCATGGTTTCACCGGAGTCGATATCGGCCATGTCTACGATCGGAGCGACCGTTACGACTATCTTTCCCCGGTCTTTGATGCGGGTCGGGCGGTACGACTCCGAAGTCTTGCCTGGGACGGCCGAACGCCCCATCGAACGGCACTCGAGTTCCAGCTCAGGATGGCCCCGACCCGGGAGCAGCTGGAGACAAGTCCCTGGCAGGGCCCATCCGGTCCAGGATCGTACTATAGGGAGTCAGGGAAACCGCTGAGTGGCCGGGGCCGGTGGTTGCAGTACAAGGCCACACTGGTGAGTCCCCAATCGGCAAACTCACCGGTCCTGGAATCGGTCTCGGTTGAGTATGAAGACTAGGACACCGGAGACTGCGAGGCAAAGCTTCTTATCCTTCGACATTCGCTTGTTCGATGTTTTGAGGTTTGTGATTGAGCGGTTGCTGCCTCCAGAGGAGGAAGAAGGCTGAATATTGAATTTCGAACCCCCTAAACAGCGAATAACGAAGGTCTGAATGATGAACCGCAGAACACCGAACAAACGAACTCCGAAGTGAATGCAAGACCTATCAAGTTTCAGCTTAGTCCCACCCCTGGCCGTGGTGGCCCATTGACTGGGGACTGATTCTTAAAGGCTGCTGAGAATGCTCTCTCTCGACCAGATCGACCCTAGCGACTACCAGAACGTAGGCCCCAAGGCGGCTTCGTTAGCGCGCTTGCGACATCGATGTGGTCTGCAGGTGCCGGAAACGGTCGTCATCGACAATCACTGGTTCCACCTGTTTGTCGACAGCGCCGGTTTGGGCAGCAAGGTCGAGCTCCTGAAACAGATCCTCTGGACGATCCGCCAGGAGCACCTCGAGAAGGTCAGTTCGGAAATCGTCTCTGGCCTGAGGTCGGCCACTCTGCCCGATGAGCTTGAGCGATCTCTCCTCGAAGCCCTCCGAGAAAGCGCCCTGGATCAAGGGCGTCTGGCATGCCGTTCATCCAGCAGTTTGGAAGATTCAAGTCACTCAGTGTTTCCCGGTGTGTTCCTCTCGGTTCTGGGCACATCGGATCTGTCTGAGCTTCGCCAGGCCATCGCAGACTGCTACGCCTCGCTCTTTGACATGAGGGCCTTGAAGTATATCTTGTCCCGCCGGCTGCCGGAGACGACCCTGCAGATGGCTTTGATCGTGCAAAGCCTGGTTGCGGCCGAGGTGTCAGGGGTGGCGTTCAGCCGCGACCCAATCAATCCGGACGGTGAGGCGACCCTGGTCGAAGCGGTACCTGGGTTGTCCGATGGCTTGGTTTCGGGACAAGAGTCGCCCTTCTCCTACCGCGTGCAGGAGGATGGGAGCTCAGAGATGACCGACGTGCCCCAAGACTCTCGGCTTCAAGCGCCTCGAGGAGTCCTGACCCGCTCCCGGCTCTCCAGGCTTGGAGAGATCTGTCGCCTGCTGCAACAGGAGTGGGGCCAGCACGTGGACATCGAATTCGCCTTCGCGGCCAATCAAGACGAGCCCTTCATGCTGCAGTGTCGTCCCCTGCTGACCTCCCAGCTCGGAGCAGCTGGCGACGAGCAGTGGAGAAAGCTTGCCCGAGATCCTATCCCGGGATCACCTGCTCCGGCGGTGTTGCTCTAGGGGGCGGTTTCAACCTTCGCCGCTTTCGAGGTGACATCAGCCAGTTGCAAGACAAGATTCTGCTGGTGGAGACGCTGACAACCGACGACTACGAGGCCATTTCCTCCTGCCGGGGCATTGTCTCCGAGCGACACGACAGCCAACTCAACCATGTAAGCATCGCCTGCCGCGAAATCGGCCTGCCCTACATCGCGGCCGTGGAGAAGGCATGCGAGGAGCTCCACGGTCAGCGCATAGCACTGGACGCCACCAGCGGTCTGGTGCACCTGCTCCCTAACGACTTCGAGGATATTGACTCGCTAATGGAGCACGTCGAGCTGCGAACCGCTTCGGTTCAAGAAGTCGCCTATCTCCCCCTGCTGGAACATAACGAGCGAGCTGGAAAAGTGAGCTTCTCGGGTCTCGACCTGCTCATCCTTGAAACCGCACAGAAGGCAGCTGACAAGGTTAGCTTCGAGGCCGCGCTAGCGGAGCAACTGGACCGGGCACTCGAAGTACATCCCGAGATGACCCTCCTGCTGCCTCCACCGTCACTGACGGAGGAGGAAGTCGACGCGCTCAACCACTGCCTAACGGGAATACAACTGACGCCGGAGACACTCTGCAACTGGTTCGACCAGGTCATTGGGCGAATGCACCACCGAAAGCGGGTCCTCCGGGAGAACGAGAAGAGTTAGAGCGGATCGAAGTCGTCCGCACTATCCTGAGGCTCCCATCCGAGGACCTCGCGGGCGTGCTCGACGTCCCGCCAGCGCCAGCGGTTATTGGAAATGGCGTCGAAAATATCATAGCGAAGGCTTTCCGGGGCATCCAAACATTTCTCGACGATGCTGACGCAGTCTCGGTGGCTAAGTACACTGGAACGTAAATACGGCGACGTTTGTGGCGAGCGCGACGGTCTGCTTCTCTTGCTTGTCTCTTGTCACTATTCCCACTTTCCCCGAGCTTAACCCCGGTGTTGCTCCGCCTGGTCCTGGGGTTCGAAACCGAGCTCCCGGCGAGCATTCTCCAGACTCCGATAGCTCCACTTGTTGTCGGAAACTACGTAATAGACTCCGAAACTCAGACTCTCGGGGGCCTCTATGCAGCGGCGGACCATCTGAGCGATGTCCCTGTGGCTGCACCACAGGGAGTACTCTCGCACCTTGGTCGGACGGTTTGCCCGGTTCACAGCCCCGATACGCAAGCAGAGGGAGGAGATGCCCGCGGTGTCTGAAAAGTGACGAGCCAGGGCCTCGCCCCAGACCTTGCTACAGCCATAGAGACCGTTGGGATGGACTACGGTCCCGTCCAACTTCTCCCACCCGTCCAGTTCCTGGTACCGTCCCTCTACCAGAGCTCGATAGGGCGACTCTCTCTCACAGCCGCTGACGGCGGCTCCGCTGCTCGCGAAAATGACCCGCCGGACCCCTGCGCGTCGGGAGGCTTCAAACACGTTGTAGGTACCCACAACATTGTGGGGGAGCACGTCCTCCCAGGTGGGCTCCCCCTGGGCCATTGCAGCCAGGTGCACTACTGTATCCACGCCCACGAAGGCTGGCTGAATCGCCTGCAGGTCGGAAATGTCGGCCCGATGACAGGGAACACCGTCGACCGCACTCCGGTTCAGCGCGCTCAGATCGTAATCACCCGCCAAGTCCTCTCGGCAGACCTCCCCGATCAGCCCACTCATCCCGGTAATCAAGACTGTCTTTTGCTTCATGCCGCTATTTTAGGGTCCCTACGAACAGATTCCCAGCTGAACCCGGGCCTTCGCCTTTGCCCGCACCTTCAAACTTGCCTTTGCCTGTGCCTCTGCCTTCCCTCATGCCTTTCCTGCATCCATACTCTGATCAACCTGGAAGGGTAAGGAGCAAGGCAAAGGCAAGGGAAGCTCGTCCCTTAACTTGACCAGTCTGTGAACTTTTCCGGGGCCAAGGAGCCCTAGATGCAGACTACGAGAGCAGCAGGGTCAGGTCTTCGGGGCGTAGGTTGCGAATGAGGCTGTTATCTCGGGTGATGATGGCGTCCGCTAGATCGCGTTTTGATTTCTGCAGCTCCAGGATCTTCTCCTCGACGGTGTCGGTAGCAATCAGCCTATAGGCAAAGACCTGGCGGGTCTGCCCGATGCGATGGGCTCGATCGATGGCCTGTGCCTCTACCGCCGGGTTCCACCAGGGGTCGAGCAGAAACACATAATCCGCGGCGGTCAGGTTCAAGCCCAGGCCGCCGGCCTTGAGACTGATCAGGAACAACTGGCAGCTGGGGTCGGTCTGGAACCGCTCTATGCGAGGCGCCCGTTTTCGGACCCGTCCATCCAGATACTCATAGGGGATTGCTTGATCATCCAGGTGCTTACGCACCAGGGAGAGAAGGCTGGTGAACTGCGAAAACACCAGAGCCTTGTGGCCCTCGTCCAACACCTGAGTGAGTTGTTCACTCAACAGGTCGAGCTTTGCGCTCGGATCGGCAGCCCTCAGTGGATCGACCAGACCTGGGTGACAGGCAACCTGGCGAAGGCGCAGCAGAGCTTCCAGCACCATGATCTTGGACCGGTTCAGCCCGTGCTCTTCGATCTTCTTGATCAGGGAATGCCTATAGAAATCGCGCAGCTGATCGTAGAGGATCCGCTGCTTACCTCGTAATTCACAAAAGATGGTCTGCTCGGTCCGGGCAGGCAGATCTCGCGCTACCTCATCCTTGGTACGGCGCAGAATGAAAGGCCGAAGAGCCTGCGCCATTACCCCAAGGGTTTCCTGGTCGGGTGCTCGGGTACCAGTCGATCTACCCAGAGAAGTCGAACCTTGCCCCAGCATCCCCGGATTCAGAAACTCGAAAAGACTAAGTAGCTCACCCAGGTGATTTTCGATAGGTGTTCCGCTGAGTGCGAGCCGGTGATTTCCCCGGAGCAGTCGGGCAGCCTTGGCAGAGGCTGTTTTAGGATTCTTGATGGCTTGAGCCTCGTCCAGGATCACGTAGTCGAACTGCACCTTGGCCAGGAAGGCCGCGTCGCGGCGCAAGGTTCCGTAGGTGGTGATCACCAGATCGTAGCCATCGAAGTCAACGGCGTCTTTGGTTCGTCGCAACCCGGTGTGATCGAGCACACGCAGTTTCGGGGCAAAACGAGCCGCCTCTTGCTGCCAGTTGTAGACGATCGATCGGGGGACAACTACCAGGGAAGGGGCTGAACCTTCTCTTCCCGGAACCTTCTTGCCGTTGCTAGCATCTCCATCGCGCAGACGGCGGCCTTCGAGTAAAGCCAGAACCTGAACGGTCTTCCCCAGGCCCATATCATCGGCAAGGCAGCCGCCAAAGCCGAACTCCTGCAAGAATCCCATCCACCCCAGTCCCTCACGCTGGTAGCTTCTCAGACGACCGGAAAAGCTTTTGGGCTCGGCTACGGCTTGGATCCCTTCGAAGTCGAGTAGCTGATCCCGGGCTTGTTCAAAGTCCTTGTCGAAAGAGGCTTCTGGCTGGGACGCAAGTAGAGCGTCGATCAGCACGACCTGGCTGCGAGAGAAACGCAGACTTTCTTCCTGGGAAACACCCAGGTCACCCAGGATTCCGTACCGCTCCAGCCATTCCTTGGGCAGGATGCCGAGGCTCCCATCGCCCAGGGGAATGAAGTCTTCGCCCCGCCGCTGGGCTTTAAGAAGCTCCGGCAAGGCGACCTTCTGGTCCCCGAACCCCACACTACCTTGAACCTCGAACCAGTCGATATCCGACTCGACCTGGACGCTGAAAGAGCTGGAACTTCGGTAGAGACGACCCTCGGCCTCTACTCGCCAACCTTCCCGGGTCAAAGTGGACACCGCCCGGTCCAATCTCGACGGTGACAGCTTCAGACTTTTCGTGCCCCGCCAGGCATCCTGGACCCACCGAAAACCGACTGCTCCCAGTAGCGAACGCGCCTCCGATTCGTGTTCCAGGTCACGGACGACTACTCGGTCACCGTCGGGCCCAAGGAAGCGGTGTTTGGGATCATCCGGTTCGACCGACTGGCCCTCATAGTCAAAGCAAAGCTCGGCTTGCAACCGCTCCCCTGGAATGCGCGGGCTGCGCAGCTTCAGGTGCGGAACCGGCGTGATCCGAACTTCGTCATACTTGAGCGCGGCCGGCAAGTTACGGAGGGCTGCGTTCGGAACCAGCATGAGCACCTCCCACAAATCTCCCCGCCGGTCGGCAGGAACGACGACACGCCCATCCCGACGCAGCATGGCGACCCAGGCAAAGGCACCGTGGTGCTCGAGTCGCGCCGCACATTCGCTGGTGAACACCAGGCCGCCGGACGTCAACAAGACGGGCTCCGAGAGCGACATGCTCTGCTCCCCGCGACGCAACCTCCCGGTTACTGTGAAATGGCCTGGAACAAAATCCGGAGAGACCTCTAGTTCAAACACCCACTTCCCTTCATCGTCCCATCGTATTGGTATCGGATCAGGTTCCTGCTCGCTCCGCAAAAAGCAATGTTCACTCTGGCACATCAGCAAAACCAGGTTTTCCTGGATCGCTTCGGGCAAACGGTAGCGGCTTCGCAGCGACATGTAGGACGGTTGCTCGTATTGGTAAGAACCAGGTCCTGCATTGTCACGGGCACCGTCAAGCAACGAGAGGATCTTCCGATCGGCCGGATCGGGAAGCTTGGGGATCCGGCTAAGAGGGATTCTCCTGGCTCTCGGCCTACCCCATTTGCCGTCCTTGCGCAGACGTCGCTCGGCGACTTCGATGCACAGCATGCCGGCCTTCAGCGTTTTCTCCACGTCAATGAGATAGACCACCTCATCTGGTGATTCCCCAGCCCAAGTCGCTGGAGCCGGCATGGAGGCCTGTATCCTGTCCAGCTGCTTTTCCCAGAGCGCCTTTGACGCGCCTTTCTTGGAGACTGGCTGGCTATTCTCCTCGCGCTGTGGGACGCTTTCGAGGGCCGCCACTCTCCCGTAGAGTCTCGCCTCGACCTCTTTAACCGAATCATCGGAGTCCACCTGGAGCAGAGTCGCCCAGATGTGCTTGCAGAGCCCACGATCGTTGAAATAAGCACAAGAGCACTCCACCTCCACGGCGAGGTCCACTGAGCTCCACGATACGGTCACAACATACAGGGAAGAGCCCTGGACGAGGGCCCTGATCGACCTGGTGCCGACGTCGACAATCTCTACCGCGCCGTGGAGGAAATAGCCTTGACCACGAGTCCGGACAGCGAAGGGAAAGGATCGAGCCAACTGGGCGGTCAATGGAGTCATGACAATTCTAAGCGGAAGATCGGGAAACTTGATTTGATCCTGAGCCGCGTGGCTGGCCTACACCAAGCCTTCCCTTGAATAGAGGTCTCGTTCACAAGTGATTGTCCCATTGAACTGTGACTGCATTCAAATACAGAGACACCCTTGCAAACGGTCTCGAGGATTGGGCCCGACACAATCCTGTGTTATACAACGGTAGAATCGGCTTGGATGCGGCCGATAATTAGGAAGAATCCCTCAGCGGTCCCAGTTGAAGGAGAGTTATGCCCAACCATCTGAGAATTGTCGCCTGTGTTGCTCTGTTGCTGCTGGTGATCCACTGCTCCGTGGGAAAAGATCCACAGCAAACAGAAACGCCCCTGCCGCAGAGTGGAGGCAAGGTCTACATAGAAACCTTCGACAACGGCAACGGGGGATGGTATGCAGATCGACGCTACAACCTCCCAGTATGGGATGGGGTTGCCTACTGTCACGGCCCCTGGTTCCTGGATGCCAACCACGCGCCCCCGGGAGCCGGATATCTCCATCTGGTCATGTGGCTGTACACCAACGGCGAATGGTACCAGAAGGTGGAGCCGGGCCTTCTGCCCTACACCAACAACTCTTTCGTAGAGCAGGGATTCGGAAGGGACTTTACCGATGCCCGTATGACCGTACGTCTCAGGGGAGAGGTAGACACCAAGGGTGCCGAACTCCTGTTATTGGTCCAATCCAAGACGGACAAGACGACCCCCAACTTCGTGCTTACCGGACAGCCCTTCCAGGTCTCTCGCGAGTGGAAGGAACAAACCGTAACGTTGACTCCAGACTCGAGCCAGTGGACCTGCCTGGGATCGCGGCACGACCTGACGCACGAGTACGGTTGTGACGACATCGATAAGGTGCTTGCGGACGTCAACATCGACATCATCTTCGTCTGGTTTCCGCTGAAGGTGGTCCCTCTCTGTGGAGATGTCCCCGATCTGCACGGACCCAGGGCAGGTCTAGACTACCCGGTGGATCAGGAGCACCTTCCCAAGGGACTGCTGATGTTCGACACCGTGAAGATCGAGTTTGCACACTAGCACTGACCTGAAACTTCATTGAATAGGGAACTATGCGAGAGTCGCCATAGACAGAGCCGTGACTGCGAAGGAGCGGTACCGGCATTCCAATGCCGGTACCAACGAACCAAGCGGCGTTCAGTTGGACCTGCTTCTTAGGAACTCACCGCATGCCCCGATCTGTGATCGGGTCCCGCTCCCTCACGGTCACGGCTCTGCCAGGGCTGCTAACGAGGATCATAGGAGAGGAAACCCAAGTTTTTTCCCTGTACGCTCCAGCGCTCCCTGGCTGCTTGTGGTAAGAAGAACACTGGAGAAAACTATGAGCACCAGAGCCCTAAATCTGACCATCCTCGCTGGACTCCTTGCCCTAGTGCTGGCCAGCTGTGGGAAGGTCGAACCACCTGGGACCAAAGAAGGAAAGGGTGTCACCGTCCATGCCGGCAAAGCCATCAGCAGTGCAGACCGGGTAGTCCTCTTCGCCTTTGATGACTACTCTATCCCGTCTGCCCGCGGACTCAAGATTCAGATGCTTCAACCTGAGAAGTATTCCGGGAATCCCATCATTTCACGGGGCCTTGCCGGAGAACCGGATGAAGATCGGGCACAGGGAGTAAGCGTCGTCCGCGAAGAGAACCGTTGGCGGCTCTGGTATCAGGCACAAGCAGGTGAGACGACCCAGGTCGCCTATGCCGAGAGCGAAGACGGGGTTAGCTGGAGAAAACCCCAGCTTGGCCTGACCGAATTCAATGGCAACCGCGACAACAATCTGCTTCGGACCGAGGCCGGTGTTGAGGTGAGGTCGGTCCTGCTGAACCCCGGAGGGCCCGCGGAACACCGATACGTCATGGCGGCAGCGGACCGAAGCTGGTGGCAGGACTGGAAGATGGACGTCCCCTCCATGACCCGGATAGAGGTAAGCTCGGATGGCCTAGATTGGCAGTCTCTGAGCGATCAGCCGGGGATCGTGGCCCAGCAGCACAAGATCATGACGCTCTACCGCTTCAATGACTACTTTCATCTGGGTGGCTATCAGATTTATCCGCTCGTTTCCCTTCCCTTGCAGCCACCGGACCTAGGAAAGGATTTCTGGGCCCCGCGGACATTTTCCGTGTGGCACTCGCCCGATCTGCAGCGCTGGCCCTTGGAGAACACGAAAGCTTTCTACAGGCCGCTGCGTTCTTCCTCTCCCTATCGCCCAGGCTGGGACCGTGAGGAGGTTCATGTGGGAGCGATGGTCACGACCTACCCCAACGTCTGCCTAGGGGTCCACGGTCAGTGGCATCACCCGATCGATGAAGGCGCTCTCCAATACCGGGGAGAGGATGTTTCCGTTGACCTGGGTCTGATCATCAGCAATGACGGACTCCACTTCAGGGATCCCGCTCCCGGCTCTACGTTCCTTAGCCGAGATCAGGAGCTCAGCTGGGACCGCGACTTCAAGAACAACACGGATCAAGATAATTTTCTCTTGTGGCAGGGCTCGATGATCAACACCCCCGAGAAGACCCACATCTAATATTGCGCCACCACGCCGGGAGGTAACGTGGCCGGGGTTCGAATGAACATCGGTCTGGCCACCCTGCCCCGTGACCGTTTTGGGTATCTCTCGCTCATCAATCCCGCTGGCCCGGGACAGTTCTTGACCTGCCCCCTCGAGGTAGAGGGCGAGACGCGGCTTTATCTCAATGTCCGCGTTCCTTCCGGAGCGTCACTGAGAATCTCGCTGACCGACGAGGATGGTCTCACGGAACTACCTGGCTTTGGCCTCGAAGATGGCTTGCAAAGTCTCGCGTCCGGACTCGACACAGCCGTCGAGTGGCCCGCAGGCCGGTTCTTACCCCGGGGAGCGAAGTTCAGGATCCGAGGAGAGTTAGAAGGAGAAGGTACCCAAGTATTCGCGCTCTATCTGGACTCTGAGCGCTGAAGTCCCGCCTTGAATTCAGGATTCGCCTGGATTTCTAACCGCCAGGATCTTCGGCGTCACCAGCCACAGAAGGGTTCCGCATCCCCGCTCGACCTCGCTCCAGCTTCGCGCCGTCAGATCGATCGCAGCCAACGCCGTGGTGGGGAACTTGACCCTAGCTCCACCAACCAGATCCCCAATCAGGTCCGGCAGAGAAGGCATGTGTCCCGCCAGAAGCAAGCTCTGATCATCATCGCTACAGCCGCGCAAGAACTCGAGAAGGTCATCGGAACTACTGTTATAGAGCCGATCGCTGGTATGGATTGGGCAAGACCAGTTGCCCGCCTCTGCTGCCAGGCGAACGGTCTCCTCGGCCCGTTGAGCTGAGGAGCAGATCACCTTCTGGGGGAAGTCTTCGAGCCCAGAAAGATAACGTCCGATGAGCTGTGCTGAAGTGCGTCCGCGCTTGGCGAGGGGGCGCTCGTGGTCCCCACCGTAGTTCAGGTTCCAGTCTGATTTCCCGTGCCGCAGCAAATAGAGTCTCACTTGTCCATTGTGCCAAAACTTTTAGGGTAACGCACAGAAGGAGGGATCCTTGTCCGGTGTCGGGGCTTACGATATCATCGACGTGCGCTCCGATTTCGAAATGGGAAAGCTAACCCGAAACTTCAACGACGAGGGAATCATGGAGAATCGGAAATTGACGGAGCCGTGACCGTGAAGGCGCGGGATCTGATCACAGATCGAATCCCCATTGACTTCATCAACCAGAGCGCCCCTCGGTCCCCTAGCAGCCTGTCGGACTTGACTCACAGGCACTTCTGAAATTTGACGTTTGATCCAAAGTCTTGCACGACCAAGCACGAAATCGATGAATCGTCTGATCTGCGGCGGTGATTTGGCCGCTGAAACGACCTGGCCCACCTCTTCAGAGGGTGGCACGGGCCAGCTTCGGCTGGCGGCAGGCGAGGTTGTACATTCTTTTCAGATTCCAGGCGATGCTGGCCAGAGTCCACTCCCCGTCTGCCGCCTCCGCTCCTCGGAGAGAGAACTGCGCAAAGCCCATCACCGATTTGATGATCCCAAAGACGGGCTCGGGGACAGCTTTGCGTTGCCCGTAGATGGCTCGACCCGCCGGGGTCTTCAACCGGTATCTCATCTGCTCCACCGCATCGGCGTCTTCCCCGGGTGGCTCCGGTTCTTTCCAGCGTTCGTTCGGCGGCAAGTGGTGGGCTTCCCGCTCGACCGCAATATAGGGAAGGACCGCATGCTCGCTACAAAGCTCCACGTTGGCACCACTGAAGTAGCCGTTGTCGGCCAGCAGCTCCTGGGGCCGACCCAACGACTCCGGCAATGCGTGCAGCGCCGCCAGGGCCGGTTTCAGTTCTTTCTTGTCATTGGCGTTTGGCGTGACATGAACGGCCACAATCAACAGACTGTCGTTATCCACCAGGGCCTGAGCGTTGTAGCATTGCTCAAATCCCCCGCCCGAGACCGGCATGATCCGAGAATCTTCATCCGTCAGATTGATCTGATCCTGGTCTCGGATTCCTCCTCGGGGCGGTTTGGGTTCGCGACCCTTCGGTTTGTTTCCCCTTTTCCTCTGGGCTTGCCGCTTGGCCACCTTCCCTTCATATTCGGCGTGCTCGGCCGCCTGCCGCTCGGCCGCCCGCTCGACCAGCTTCTGCTTCGCTTGATCGATCGCTTTCAACCGTGCTTCCCGCCGCGCCAGCTCGGCCGGGATGTCCATCCCTTCCGTTTCTTCTCGTCCATCCGCTTCCTCGGCCAGCTGCATCAACTCGTCCACTTCTTCTCGCAGCCGCGCTTCCAGTTTCTGGATGTGCCCCCAGCTCAACGCACTGTGCTTGGAGGCATTGGCTTTGACCTTCGTGCCATCCAAACTCACTCGGCCCAACTTCAGAAATCCCATCGCCTGGGCCAGCAGCAAGATCTCCACAAACAGCGGCTTCAGCTCTTCCAAAAACCGCTTTCGGAAATGGGCTATGGTGTCGTGATCCGGATGCGTGTTGCCGGCGAGGTAGCGAAACGCCACCGAATCGTAGGTGGCTTGCTCCAACTTCCGACTCGAAAACACCCCCGTCGCATACCCGTAAAACAACAACGCCAGCATCACCGCCGGATGGTATCCTTCCGATCCCCGTTTCGTGTAGGAATCCTCCAACTTCCTCAACTCCAGCTTGCTCACCACCTCCACCACGAAGCGAGCCAGATGCGTCTCCGGCAGCCATTCCTGCACCGAAGGAGGAAACAGATAAGGAGTCTCTCGATCTACTGTTCTAAATCGATTCGCCATACACTAATGATGCCCGTTCGGTGTGACCTCGAAAGTCCGACAGGCTGCTAGGCACGTCATTTCCAAGGTGGGAATGTCGGATCCCGCTCCCTCACGGTCACGGCTCTGTCAGTGTTGCTAACGAGGATCATAGAGGGAACCCAAGTTTCTTTCCTGTACGATCCGGCGGTCTGCAGCCGGTGGCCGGGCTAACCTGAAACTTCATTTAGCTGTTCCTGAGGCACAAGCGTGTAACCCATTGATTGCGCGATCTTTAACGCATACTTGAGGCGCTCTTCCTGGTATTTGGCTTCGTAGGCGGCCACTCCCTGTTCCACGTACTGTTGTCCATGGCGAAGAGCTCGATAGAGGTGCTCAGCCAGCTTTCGGGTGGTGGCTGTGATGGCGATGCCGTATTCTTTGCGGGCAGACTTCCTTCGAAAGAAGGCCCCCAGATAAGCCTGTGAGCGCTTCAGCGACAAAGCCGCCATACGCAGGGATCTTGCGATCCGGTGGGAACCGACTCCTCGGTCTTTCTTCTTGCTTTTCTTGTGGGCCGAGACCTCCAAGGGCTTGCTAATGCGCAGCCAGGAGACCCAATGCTTGCTGCTGGGGAAGCAGTGGATGTTCCAACCGACCTCGGTCATCACGATCAATGCCACTTCCACACTGACTCCCGGGATGAGCGTCAGGTCGATCCCGCTGAAGCGCCACAGCGCCGTGCGCAAGCTGTCTTTCGAGCGTGAAAAGATGGGCTGTTCGGCACGACGGATCAGGTCCTTTTCCTTTCGGAGATTGGGAGGGGCCGGTACCGGCTTGTTTTCTCTTTCCACAGGCGTGAGCTCGTTGAGCCGTTGGAGGATGTGCCGCTGGTATTGGTCCAGCTGCTGTTGCAAAAACTCATACTGCTCCAGCTGTCTTTCGAGCGTGAAAAGATGTTCCGGCATCCAGGTCCCTTCCAGATGCTGGGCAATCTGCTGGACGCTGTTCTTGCAGCGTCGGTCCCGCAACTGGGCCAACTGAGCCGGGTCTCTTTCGCCTTGGACAATGGCGCGCAGAATCGACATTCCCGTGACGCCTGTGAGATCCGTTACCGCATGGTGAATCTTGGCATTCATCAGCCTGACTGTTTTCGAGAAAACCCCATTAATTCAAGTACTTACCAGCTTCCAGGAATCACCAGGGAGGTTCATGTAACCAGTTGAATCTATTTGACTTATGATTGGACACTAGTGGAGAGAGCCTTTTGCATCCTCTGAACCACGCGTCCCATCTCCTCTTTGAGGTTACTGCGCTCGCGCACGATCGTGCGTAATTCCCGAGTCGGGCCCGTCGGGCGAAAACATCCGGTCAGCAGCCCGCAACTGTGCAATTTCTGGATCCATTGGCAGTCCCGGTTGTCGGTCTTGCAGCGTCCCGGCACTCGCTTGAGCTGTCGCGCATCGACCAGCAGCACTTCCAGCCCCCGCTCTTCCAACAGGTCGTACAGCGCCACCCAATACAGCCCCGTACTCTCCATGGCCACCGTCTGGACGCCTTCCTGCTGGAGCCAATCGGCCAACGCCTTCAGTTCGACCGTCGTCGTTGCGAACTGCCGAACGTTGGCCTGCTCGGCTTCCCTTTGCGGACAGCAGACCCAGTGCTCGCGGCTGCCCAAGTCGATTCCGGCGGCATCCGCACGAACCAGGGGCAGACCCGGCCTGTAGGCTTTCTTCTTGCTCTTTTTCTTCATGGTATGCTCCACTCCTTGATCAAGGGAGCCGTGGCCCGAGGTGGCATCGGATTAGAACTCTAACCTGCGGGATGGTCCCCTTGCGGGGCCTCACCAATGAACGATCGTCGACTCGGGACCAAACTAACCTGCGAGCTCGTTGGCATCATTGTTCAGCACGGTCTTAACTGCCACGGCTCCCTTAAGCCCGCTAGCATAGTGCACAAGTTTCTTTCCTTACGATCCGGCGGTCTGCAGCCGGGGGCGGCGCTAACCTGAAACTTGATGTGTGTTGCATTCACTTCGGCGTTCGCCTGTTCGGTGTTCTGCGGTTTGTGATTTAGCCTTTTTCCTTGCTCTGGAGAAGGCAACCGGTGGGAATTCTGAACCGTAGAAGATCGAACAGGCGAACACCGAAGGACAGGCTCGTGGACTTGCTTCGTGCAGAACTTTCTTTCTCGAGTGGGGCCAGTACAGCTGGGGGCCCCACTAACCTGAAATGTGACAAGTTTCTTTCATCTACTATCCGGCGCATCTGGGGGTGGTCTAAGCTGAAGCTTAACCAGGTAGTTGGCGGATTCGCGGTCGCCGCGAAGGGTCATGGAAGCCTGAATGATCTAGCCCGACTAGGAGAAACACTTACATGAAACAGGCAACTCTTTACGGCGTGGAGGACCTCCGGATGGAGGAGCGCCCCCTCGATAGCAACAACCTGGAACCCGATCAGTTGTATGTCGAGACTGAAGTGACGGCACTATCAACGGGAACAGATCTCGGGAACTACCTGGGCGATTCTACCTACGTACCGGATGCACCGGACTATCCAAGACCGGTTGGGTACTCGAACGTGGGAACCGTCGAACGGATTGGCTCGGCAGTCAAGGAGATCAAGCCAGGCCAACGCATCTTCTCTCGCTATCCCCACCAGTCCGCGTTTGTCGCCCGAGAGTCCGAAGTCCTCACCCCCTTACCTGACGGTCTGTCCTCGGAGGTGGCCACACTCGCCTACTTGACCCACCTGGGCTTGGCAGCCCTACGCCAGGCGCGATATGAAACCGGGGAGAATGTTGCTGTAGTGGGACTCGGGGTGATCGGACTCGCGACCGTAGGGCTGGCGCGAGCGATGGGAGCCAAGGTTGTCGGTATCGCCAACTCGCCGATTCGCTGTGAGGCGGCCCTGGAAGTCGGCGCCGATGCGGCATTCGAATCTAGCGCCTCGAACCTGGGCGAGCGCCTTGCTGAGGTATTTGGTAGTGTCGGAGCGGATATCGTAGTTCTGACCGCGAATCCGTGGCCGGCCTACCGGCTGTCAGTAGATATTGCTCGCCAGGGTGGGAGGATAGGTATCCTGGGTTTCCCAGGGCGATTTGAGTCCGCCCCTGATTTCAATCCGTTGGACCCCTCCTGGTTCTACGGCAAACAGTTGACCCTTCTGGGTGCAGGACTCGCCCCAGGTTCGGACTGCCCGCCCGACGAACTCAGATTCAATCTGCGCAGAAATCTACAGTACATCATCGACTTGATGGCTGGGAACCAGCTCCGGCTCGAGTCTCTCATTACCCACCGCCTACCCGCTGACCGAATGAAAGAGGCTTACGAGCTGGCGAAAGACCACTCCAAGGAACTGATCGCCGCTGTATTCGATTGGAAATCTGCCTAAGTACACTGGAACGTAAATACGGCGACGTTTGTGGCGAGCGCGACGGTGTCGAGGGCACGAAGCGACGACGAAGCCATACTCTTGCGTATTGCCAGGAGGAGCGACAAAGCCATCGGCCCGTCCCGTCGCCACCCGCAGGGCAGATGGGGGTTGTGGACGATCTCTGCGTTGGTCGTCGTCGAAGATGGCCAAGCATCGTCTTCCTCCTCCTGCCTTGACCTCGCCTCACAAGCCCCATCTGCAAACGTTGCCGTATTTACGTTCCTGTGTACTAAGGGTTCTTCTTGGGCACCGGGAGTGCTTTCCTCTGTTCTCCGCGGGGCTTGGCCAAGCGCTCCAAGGTGCGCAGCCATCCCTCCTTGCTTGTGGAAAACTGCGGAATCCCTATCCTGGCGTCACCCGCACCGCCGCCTTGCCCACCGACCACGACGAACGTCTTGGTGTCCTGGCTCAGCAGGTCTGCTGTGGTGGCATTTCGTACCAGACCGGTCAGGATGTATTTCCCCTTCTTTAGATCTGGGGTTATCTCAAAGAGTGTGACCGGACCGAAGTCTTCGCTGAACTGCGATGGGAGAAGAACTGAACCGTCTGCGCCCAGATGGAAAAAGGACACCTGGACACCCCCAGGCGTTTCGAGAGCGATCCAGAGCTCCGTTTCGACCGCCTCCGGCCCAGGATTCGACAACAGGAGCGATGTAGCCTCAACGAAGTCACCAACGGAGTACTTTGCAGCGCTCAACACGATTTCCAAAGTTGGGCCTGAGTCCCACGCCTGGGTAAGCATCACGACTGTTTCTTCGATCGCTACGGTCCCTGTTCTACTCTCACCCCTGGGGTTGGCCAAAACCTCGAATTCCACAGCGCCGTTTCCGCTCGATGCAGTACCAGCCCCCAGGACGATCCACTCCACGTTCGAGGAAGCAGACCAATCACAGCCGTCGAGGGTATTAACCGTCACGCTGCCGCTGCCTCCATCTCCCTCGAAGAGTGTACTGGTCGCAGATGCTGCGTAGGCACATTCGGCACCCGCCTGGGTCACCATGACTGTCTGACCCTCAACCTGTAACGTTCCGCTACGCGACTGGATGGTAGGATTGGCCTCAACGACGCACAGAAAGCTGCCATTACCCGTCCCACGGTCTCCTTGGGCAATCACAATCCATTCGGCATTGCTTGACACTGTCCAGGAGCAACCCTCTGGAGCCGAAACAGAAATCTCGTCATTTCCGCCGGCACCATCTATCGAAGTACTGTTGGACGACAGGCTGTAGGAACAGTCGATTCCGCCCTGCTCAATCGTCATCACCTGGTCTTCAACTGCAATGCTTCCGGATCGGGACTCGGGGCTGGGATTGGCCGCCACTGTGAAAGAGACCAAACCGCTCCCATTGCCTTGAGCTCCCGCCGAAATCAAGATCCAGCTGTCGCTGCTGGCCGCTGACCAACCACAGCCCTGCGGCGACGTCACGGCAAAGCTTCCGCTACTCTCGGCTGAGGTCACGGGAAAAGCCCCCATAGACAGCGAATAGGAGCAGTCAAGTCCGTCTTGGGTGATCGTCAAAGCCTGATCCTCGATCGCGATGCTCGCCGATCGAGAAGTGACCGTATCATTGGCAGCCACGGTGAAGGAGAAAGAGCCACTTCCCCCACCGCTGGAACCGGCAGCGATAGCAACCCAACTCTCGCTGCTGGCCGCTGACCAGCTGCAGCCCTCGGGGGTCGTGATGTCGACAGATCCACTACCGCCGTCGGAATTAAAAGAAACATTGTCGACGGTCACGGAATAGGTGCACTCAATCCCGCTCTGGGTAACCGTCAGCACCTGATCCTCGATCGTGATCGTCCCCGAGCGAGATTCAGTCACACTATTCGCGTTGACTGCGAACGAGACAAAGCCATCGCCATCACCATGGCTCTCGGCGGCCAGGGCGATCCAGCCGTCGCCAGTGGATGCAGACCAGCTGCACCCGCTGGGAGAGAGAACACCGACACTGCCCTCTCCACCTTCGGAGTCAAAGGAGACACTGTCCGAAGAGAGCGAGAAGTCACAAACCGCACCACTCTGAGTGATCGTCAGCACCTCATCCTCAACCGTGATCGTGCCCGACCGAGGTTCGGTGGTGCTATTGGCGTCCACGATGAAGGCGACGGACCCGTTGCCGTTCGCACTGGCTCCGCTGCTAACCGCAATCCAGCTGTCGCCACTGAACGCGGACCAGTTACAGCCGTCCGGAGAGGTGACGTCAACAGTTCCCTCCCCACCGTCGGATTCAAAGGCAAAGCTGATTGAAGATAGAGAAAGGCTACAATCGATCCGACTCTGAGTGATCGTCAGGACTCGGTCCTCGACAGTTATGGTGCCCGATCGGGGCTCAGTCGCACTATTGGCTTCCACCGTGAAGGCCAGGGAGCCATTGCCACTCCCAATGGCCCCATCACTGATCGTGATCCAGCTGTCGCTACTGGACGCAGACCACTCACAGCCCTCGGGTGAAGTGACGTTGGCAGTACTGCTACCTCCCTCAGGGTCAAAGGAGGCGCTGGTGGGAGACAGAGAATAGGTGCAGTCGATTCCATCCTGGGTGACGGTCAGCACCTGACCTTCGACTACTATCGTCCCGGATCGGGACTCGATTGTGTCGTTGGCGGCCACGGTGAAGGAAACGTCACTACTGCCACTGCCATTTGCCGGGCTATCGATGAGGATCCAACTGCTACTACTGGAGGCAGACCACTCACAGCCCTCGGGAGAGGTGACGGTAGCGCTGCTGCTGCCGCCTTCGGAGTCAAAGGACGAGTTGTCTGGGGAGATCGCGTAGCTACAGGCGACGCCATCCTGGGCAATCGCGAACACCTGACCACCCGCCACAATCGTGCCCGCTCGAGATTCGGTTGTGGCGTTGGCATCCACTGTGAAAGAGACCGAGCCACTACCGCTGCCATTGGACCCGGAACTGATTGTAATCCAGCTCTCGCTCGCGGACGCGGACCACTCACACCCCTCAGGAGAGGTAACACCTACGCTACTGCTACCGTCCTCGGCGTCAAAGGACGCACTGCTGGGAGAAAGCGAGTAGGAACAGTCAATTCCACCCTGGGTGATGGTGAGTTCTTGTTCGGCAACCGTGATCGCTGCGGTTCGAGACTGAGTGCTTTCGTTGGAAGCCACCGTGAAGGAGATGGAACCTGTACCACTGCCACTACCACCGCTGCTGATTTCGATCCAGCTTTCGCTAGCTGAAGCGGACCACTCACAGCCCTCAGGTGACGTGACAACGGCAGCACCGCTGCTACCTTCCGGATCAAAGGAGGCACTAGTGGGAGATAGAGAATAGGTACAGTCAATTCCCTCCTGGGTCAGCGTTAGCACCTGGCCTTCGACCACAACGCTCCCAGATCGAGACTGGATCGTATCATTGGCCGCCACAGTGAAGGAAGCGTCGCCGCTGCCACTGCCACTGGACCCGGCGCCCATGATGATCCAGCTTTCGCCACTGGACGCGGACCACTCGCAGCCGTCCGGAGAGCTGATGCCGATGCTGCTGATACCGCCGTCGGAGTCCAGGGAAAGGATGCTGGAGGAAAGAGTGTAAGTGCAGGAGATGCCATCCTGGATTATCGTGGAAACTTGCCCCCCCACCTCGATCGAGCCTGATCGAGACTGAATGGTTGAGTTGTCGTCCACCGTGAATGAGACCGATCCGCTGCCGCTCCCAGTGCCCCCGCTAGTGATCGTGATCCAGGTCTCGCTGCTCGACGACGACCACTCACAACCCTCAGGCGAGCTCAGACCCAAACTGCCGTTCCCACCCTCGAAACCAATGGGGACTGAACTGGGAGACAGCGCATAGGTACAGTCGATTCCACCCTGGGTTATTGTTAACACCTGGCCCTCGACCGTGATCGTGCCCGATCTAGATTCGATGGTGCTATTGGCAGTCACCCCGAAGGAGATTGAGCCCTCCCCGCTACCATCAGCGCCGGCGGTGATGGCGATCCAGCTATCGCTGGCCGATGCCGACCACTCGCAGCCGTCAGGAGAACTGATGCTCACACTGCTGCTCCCGCTGTCAGCGTCAAATGAAGCGCTGCTAGAAGATAGTGAGAAACCGCAGGTGACACCATCCTGGGCTATCGTGAAGGCTTGACCACCGACCATGATGGAACCAGATCGAGATTGAATGGTGGGATTGGCAGCCACTGAGACGGAGACGACTCCGTCTCCACTACCACTTGCCCCTGCGCCGATCGTGATCCAGCTGTCGCTGCTGGACGCGGACCACTCACAGCCATTCGGGGAAGTCACTTCCACACTGCTGCTTCCCCCTTCCGAGCCCAAGGAAGCACCGCCTGGCGAGAGAGAATAGGTGCAGTCGATTCCACCCTGAGTGATGGTCAGCACTTGTCCCTCAACAATGATCGTGCCACTTCGAGATTGAATCGAGGGATTCGCTGAGACACTGAAGGAGAGGGGGCCGTCTCCATTACCGCTAGCACCGCCGCCGATCGTGACCCAACTCTCGCTGCTGGAAGCAGTCCACTCACAACCATCTGGCGAGCTTACGCTCACGCCGCTGCTACCCCCATCCGCTGCAAATGAGGCCCCGCTTGACGATAGAGAATAGGAACAATCGATCCCGTCCTGGCTAATCGTCAGCACGCGTCCCTCAACAGTAATCGTGCCGCTGCGAGGATAGATCGTAGTATTGGCAGCCGCGGTAAAAGAGATCGAGCTGTCGCCGCTGCCACTGGATGGGTTGATCGCTATCCAGCTTTCTCCGTTGGACGCGGACCACTCACAGCCGTCTGGAGAATTCACGCCCACGCTCCCGCTGCCACCCGCGGCGTCGAGTGAGACACTGTCCGAGGTCAGAGAATAGATGCAGGCGATGCCGTCCTGGGTGATCGTGAACGCTTGCCCTCCAACCAAAACGGAGCCCGATCTCGACTGGATGGTTGTATTGGGAGCCACCGAGAACGCGACCGAACCATCACCGCTGCCGCCGGCTCCCGCAGTGATCGTGATCCAGCTGTCGTTAGTAGATGCAGCCCACTCACAACCACTCGGAGAACTAACGCCTACACTGCTGCTGCCACCACCAGAATCAAAGGAAGCGCTGTGAAGGGACAGAGAATAAGTGCAGCCGATCCCTCCCTGCGTGATCGTCAATACCTGCCCTCCAACCGTGACCACGCCTGCTCGGGACTGGATCGTGCTATTGGCAGCCACTGCGAAGGATACCGAACCGTCCCCACTTCCACTGGCACCGGCACTAATCGTAATCCAGCTCTCGCTGCTCGACGCCGTCCAGCTACAGCCGATCGGAGAAGTCAGATCGATACTGCCGCTGCCAGCACCGGAATCGAAGGAGGCACTACTCGAAGACAGAGAATAGGTGCATTCAATCCCATCCTGAGAAATGGTCAGTAGCTGACCCTCCACCGTGATGGTGCCCGATCGAGACTGAATCGTGTCGTTGGGGGCTACCGTGAAAGAGACGGAGCCGGATCCGCTACCGCTGCCGCTGGAGCTGATCGTGATCCAGCTCTCGCTACTGGAGGCGGACCATTCGCAGCCATCCGGAGAATTGACGTTCGAAATGCTACTGCCACCGTCGGCATCAAATGAGGCGACACCCTGGGACAAAGAATAGCTACAAGGAATGCCATCCTGAGTAATCGTAAAGACTTGCCCACCGACGCTCAAGGAACCCGAGCGGGCTTGGATCGTGCCATTGGCGGCTACCGTGAAGGAGACGGGGCCATCACCGCTGCCACTGTTCCCGGCGGTGACGCTGATCCAATTGTCGCTGCTGGACACTGACCATTGGCAACCGTCTGGGGAACTGACGCTCAGACCACTGCTCCCCCCTTCGGAATCAAAGGAGGCACTGCTGGGAGACAGGGAATAGGTACAATCGATTCCACCCTGGGTGATCGTCAGCACCTGACCCTCCATTGTGATCGTTCCAGATCGAGACTGGATCGAGGAATTCGCAGCAATGCTGTAGGAGATCGAACCGTCTCCATTTCCACTCGCGACCGCCAGGGTAATCCAGTTGTCGCTGCTCGAAGCCGTCCAGGCGCAGCCGCTGGGCGAGCTAACGCCAACCGTGCCACTGTCACTGCCCGAGTCGAAGGAGACACTGCCGGAAGATAGAGAATAGGTACAGGAGATGCCCTCCTGGGTGAGAGTGAGGACTTCACCTCCGATTATGAGGCTGCCGACCCGCGAGTCGACCGTGAGGTTCGCTTCCACTGTGTAGGAGAGAGTGCTACTGCCACTTCCATTGGCCCCAGAAGAGATATCGATCCAGCTGGAGGTGCTGGAAGCCGTCCAGCTACACCCATCCGGAGAAGTGATGCTGACAGTACCGCTGCCGCCGTCGGAGTCGAACGTGGCACTTGTAGAAGATAGAGAATAGCTGCAATCGACCCGACTTTGGGTGATTGTCAGGACCTGGTCCTCGACCGCGATGGTACCGGACCGGGATTCGATCGTGGTATTGGGAGCCACCGTGAACGAGAGGGAGCCGTTGCCGCCGCCACTTGTCCCGGCCGTGATAGTGATCCAGCTCTCGCTGCTGGACGCCGACCAACTACAAACATCGGGAGCGGTAATACTGGCAGTGCTGCTTCCTCCATCAGATTCGAAGGATGCGCTGTTGGGAGACAGGGCGTAGGCACACGAGATGCCCTCCTGGGTAAGGGTCAGAACCTGATCTTCCACCGCGATGGTGCCTGATCGGGACTGGAGTGTCGGGTTCGCCGCAACAGTGTAGGAAATAGAGCCGTTTCCACTGCCCGAACCACCACCATTGATTGAGATCCAGGTGTCACTGCTGTTCGCTGCCCAGATACAGCCGCTGGGAGAAGTCACACTTACCGTCCCGCTTCCGCCATCGGAGTCGAAGGACGCGGTGCCGAGAGACAAATCGAAGCTGCAATCGATCCCACTCTGCGTGATCGTGAGAGTTTTGCCCGCAGCCGTAATCGTTCCCGTGCGCGTTTGAATTGTGGAATTCGCGTCCACCGTATAGGTGATCGTTCCGTCTCCGCTGCCGCTGGCTCCCGCCGTGATCGTGATCCAGCTCTCGTTGCTCGAAGCCGTCCAGTCACAGCCCGCGGGGGAGGTCATGCCAACGCTGCCGTCTCCGCCGTCCGAGTCGAAAGACGCGGTGCTGGCAGACAAACCGAAGCTGCAGTCGATCCCGCTCTGTGTGATCGTCAACGTCTGACCCGCTGCCGTAATCGTTCCGGTGCGCGTTTGGATGGTGGAATTCGCGTCCACCGTATAGGTGATCGTTCCGTCTCCGCTGCCGCTGGCTCCCGCCGTGATCGTGATCCAGCTCTCGTTGCTCGAAGCCGTCCAGTCACAGCCCGCGGGGGAGGTCATGCCAACGCTGCCGTCTCCGCCGTCCGAGTCGAAAGACGCGGTGCTGGCAGACAAACCGAAGCTGCAGTCGATCCCGCTCTGTGTGATCGTCAACGTCTGACCCGCTGCCGCAATCGTTCCGGTGCGCGTTTGAATTGTGGAATTCGCGTCCACCGTATAGGTGATCGTTCCGTCTCCGCTGCCGCTGGCTCCCGCCGTGATCGTGATCCAGCTCTCGTTACTCGAGGCCGTCCAGTCACAGCCCGCGGGGGAGGTCACGCCAACGCTGCCGCCTCCACCGTCCGAGTCGAAAGACGCGGTGCTGGCGGACAGATCGAAGCTGCAGTCGATCCCACTCTGCGTGATCGTCAACGTCTGACCACCCGCTGCCGCAATCGTTGCGGTGCGCGTTTGGATGGTAGAGTTTGCGTCCACCGTATAGGTGATCGTGCCGTCTCCGCTGCCGCTGGCTCCCGCCGTGATCGTGATCCAGCTCTCGTTACTCGAGGCCGTCCAGTCACAGCCCATGGGGGAGGTCATGCCAACGCTGCCGCCTCCACCGTCCGAGTCGAAGGACGCGGTGCTGGCAGACAAATCGAAGCTGCAGTCGATCCCCTCTGCGTGATCGTCAACGTCTGACCACCCGCTGCCGCAATCGTTGCGGTGCGCGTTTGGATGGTAGAGTTTGCGTCCACCGTATAGGTGATCGTGCCGTCTCCGCTGCCGCTGGCTCCCGCCGTGATCGTGATCCAGCTCTCGTTACTCGAGGCCGTCCAGTCACAGCCCATGGGGGAGGTCATGCCAACGCTGCCGCCTCCACCGTCCGAGTCGAAGGACGCGGTGCTGATCGAAGCTGCAGTCGATCCCGCTCTGTGTGATCGTCAACGTCTGCTGCCGCAATCGTTGCGGTGCGCGTTTGGATGGTGGAATTCGCGTCCACCGTATAGGTGATCGTTCCGTCTCCGCTGCCGCTGGCTCCCGCCGTGATCGTGATCCAGCTCTCGTTACTCGAGGCCGTCCAGTCACAGCCCGCGGGGGAGCTCATGCCAACGCTGCCGCCTCCACCGTCCGAGTCGAAAGACGCGGTGCTGGCGGACAGATCGAAGCTGCAACCGATCCCACTCTGCGTGATCGTCAACGTCTGACCACCCGCCGTGATCGTTCCGGTGCGCGTTTGGATGGTAGAGTTTGCGTCCACCGTATAGGTGATCGTGCCGTCTCCGCTGCCGCTGGCTCCCGCCGTGATCGTGATCCAGCTCTCGTTGCTCGAAGCCGTCCAGCTGCAACCCGTGGGCGAGGTCATACTGACGCTAGCACTTCCCCCATCCGAGTCGAAAGAGGCGCTACTCGGGGACAGGGAGTGAGTGCAATCAATTCCGGTTTGGGTGATCGTTAGCGTTTGGCCGGATGACGTGATCGTCCCTGAGCGGGTTTGAATCGTCGGGTTTGAGGCTACCGAATAGGAAATACTGCCATTGCCGCTGCCGCTGGCTCCCGCAGTGATCGTAATCCAGGCGTCGCTGCTCGAAGCCGTCCAGGCGCAACCCGTGGGGGAGATCATACTGAAGCTGCCACCCCCACCGTTGGAGTCGAAGTTGTTGCTGCCGGGAGACAGAGAGTAGGTGCAGGCAATCCCATCTTGCGTGATGCTGAAGACTTGGCCACCTGCGGTGATGGTCGCTGCCCGCGAATTGATCGTTGAATTGGACCCTACACTATAGGAAATGGTGCCATTGCCGCTGCCGCTGGCACCCGCCGTAATCGTCACCCAGCCATCGCTGCTCGAGGCCGTCCAGGCACAGCCCGTGGGAGAGGTCATGCCGAAGCTGCCTCCGCCACCGTTGGAGTCGAAGTTGTTGCTGCCAGGAGACAGAGAGTAGGTGCAGGCAATCCCATCTTGCGTGATGCTGAAGACTTGGCCACCTGCGGTGATGGTCGCTGCCCGCGAATTGATCGTTGGATTGGACGCCACCGTATAGGAGATCGTCCCGTTGCCGCTGCCGCTCGCTCCCGCCGTAATCGTCACCCAGCCGTCGCTACTCGAGGCCGTCCAGGCGCAACCCGTGGGGGACGTCATGCCGAAGCTGGCGCCACCGCCGTTGGAGTCGAAGTTGTTGCTGCCGGGAGACAGAGAGTAGGTGCAGGCAATCCCATCTTGCGTGATGTTGAAGACCTGCCCGCCCGCCGTGATGGTCGCTACCCGCGAATTGATCGTTGAATTGGACCCTACACTATAGGAAATGGTGCCATTGCCGCTGCCGCTGGCACCCGCCGTAATCGTCACCCAGCCATCGCTGCTCGAGGCCGTCCAGGCACAGCCCGTGGGAGAGGTCATGCCGAAGCTGCCTCCGCCACCGTTGGAGTCGAAGTTGTTGCTGCCAGGAGACAGAGAGTAGGTGCAGGCAATCCCATCTTGGGTGATGCTGAAGACTTGGCCACCTGCGGTGATGGTCGCTGCCCGCGAATTGATCGTTGGATTGGACGCCACCGTATAGGAGATCGTCCCGTTGCCGCTGCCGCTCGCTCCCGCCGTAATCGTCACCCAGCCGTCGCTACTCGAGGCCGTCCAGGCGCAACCCGTGGGGGACGTCATGCCGAAGCTGGCGCCACCGCCGTTGGAGTCGAAGTTGTTGCTGCCAGGAGACAGAGAGTAGGTGCAGGCAATCCCATCTTGCGTGATGCTGAAGACTTGGCCACCTGCGGTGATGGTCGCTGCCCGCGAATTGATCGTTGGATTGGTCGTCACCCAGCCGTCGCTACTCGAGGCCGCCCGACGTCGAAGCTGGCGCCACCGCCGTTGGAGTCGAAGTTATTGCCGCCGGGAGACAGAGAATAGGTACAGACAATCGTTGCCGACCGCGCGTTAATCGTCGGATTCGAGGCCACCGTGTAGGAGATGGTTCCGTTGCCGCTGCCGCTGGCTCCGGCCGTGATCGCCACCGTCATAGGAGATACAGTCCCCGTTGCCGCGTTGCCGACCGCGCGTTAATCGTCGGATTCGAGGCCACTGTGTAGGAGATGGTTCCGTTGCCGCTGCCGCTACCACCCGCTGTGATCGTCACCCAAGCGTCGCTGCTCGAGGCCGTCCAGGTGCAGCCCGTGGGAGAGGTCATACTGAAGCTGGCGCCACCGCCGTTGGAGTCGAAGTTATTGCCGCCGGGAGACAGAGAGTAGGTACAGACAATCCCATCTTGGGTGATGCTGTAGACTTGGCCGCCCGCCGTAATCGTTGCCGACCGCGCGTTAATCGTCGGATTCGAGGCCACCGTGTAGGAGATGGTTCCGTTGCCGCTGCCACTGGCTCCCGCTGTAATCGTCACCCAAGCGTCGCTGCTCGAGGCCGTCCAGGTGCAGCCCGTGGGGGAGGTCATACTGAAGCTGGCGCCACCGCCGTTGGAGTCGAAGTTATTGCCGCCGGGAGACAGAGAATAGGTACAGACAATCCCATCTTGGGTGATGCTGAAGACTTGGCCGCCCGCTGTGATGGTTGCCGACCGCGCGTTAATCGTCGGATTCGAGGCCACCGTGTAGGAGATGGTTCCGTTGCCGCTGCCGCTGGCTCCGCCCGTGATCGTCACCCAAGCGTCGCTGCTCGAGGCCGTCCAGGCGCAACCCGTGGGAGAGGTCATACTGAAGCTGGCGCCACCGCCGTTGGAGTCGAAGTTATTGCTGCCGGGAGACAGAGAATAGGTACAGACAATCCCATCTTGCGTGATGCTGAAGACTTGGCCGCCCGCTGTGATGGTCGCTGCCCGCGCATTGATTGTCGGATTGGACGCTACACTATAGGAAATCGTTCCGTTGCCGCTGCCGCTCGCCCCTGCCGTGATCGTCACCCAACCGTCGCTGCTCGAGGCCGTCCAGGCGCAACCCGTGGGAGAGGTCATGCCGAAGCTGGCGCCACCGCCGTTGGAGTCGAAGTTGTTGCTGCCGGCAGACAGAGAGTAGGTGCAGGCAATGCCATCTTGGGTGATGTTGAAGACTTGGCCACCTGCGGTTATGGTCGCCGCCCGCGAATTGATCGTTGAGTTGGACGCCACCGTATAGGAGATCGTCCCGTTGCCGCTGCCGCTACCACCCGCTGTGATCGTCACCCAGCCGTCGCTGCTGCTTGCCGTCCAGGTGCAGCCTGTGGGAGAGGTCGTGCCGAAGCTACCACCACCGCCGTTGGAGTCGAAGTTATTGCTGCCGGGAGACAGAGAATAGGTGCAGGGGATCCCATCTTGCGTGATGTTGAAGACTTCGCCGCCTGCGGTAATGGTCGCCGCCCGCGAATTGATCGTCGAATTGGACGCCACCGTATAAGAAATGGTCCCATTCCCACTGCCACTGGCCCCGGCTGTGACCGTAATCCAGCTATCGCTGCTGGTAGCGGTCCAGCTGCAACTGCTGGTGGTCAAAACAGTCAAGCTGCCACTTCCACCACTTTCCTGAAAGGATTGACTGCTTGGCGAAATCGAATAACTACAGCTTGGCTCTTCCCTGAAGCCCGAGACGGTAAAGCGAACGTTGTTGATTGACAGTGAGTTGTCCTGCCCACTGCTGCCAGTAGGCATGCCCTGGTAGTTGACGTTCTGGTTGGAATGGTGGAGTACCCTCGTACAATTGCATCCGGTGTTGTAAGCCATCAGGGTACGGAACTGACCACCTGCATGCTTGTATCCTATTGAGTAAGGGTAGGCTCCGTTTTCCAAAGGATCCCCAGGGGCGTGATTACATCCCATGTTGTGAGCTAGCTCGTGGCCGAAGCTGTAGTTCGGGCTGATACAGGACTGCTCGACAGCTGAGAAGGACCACCAGGAAAATGCCGGGTTATTGCCGCTCATGACGTAGGCAAGCCCACAATAACTGGCTGAGCTGTCTGTGACGATCTGAACCAGGTCGGCCCCGTAGGTATCGCGGAGTGCATGCGTGCCGTCGATCAAACCCAGTCGGAGATAGCCAAGGTCGGTTTCGAGATTACCCGATTCCGTGTAGCTGACCTCCTCGGTGTGGACCAATCGAATCCGTGGGACGATTCCGCTGTTCTGGTAGGCAAGATTGGTCTCGGTCACCCCCAGCTGAATCAGACTCTCGATCCCCGAGGTGCCTCCGGCCGCCGCGCGGGCGGAAGGAGTGTACACGACCAAGAGGTCGAAGAACTCCCCAGATCCGGCCTCGGAAAAAGATGGATTTCCCAGCGACACCGCATGCGATACGTCGTCGTTGGAAAGGAAAGGCCTTCGATCAAAAGAGCCGTCGGCTTTCCCACCACTGTCTCGGACAATAGGGGACCGACCGGCTGAAGGGCCATCCTGTTCAAGGTCGACGACGATTGGGGGGCCTTCCGGCCGAGCTGCCTCCGGGTCGACTTGCCGGATCGCGTGTACACCTGCCTCGGTGTGGCGAATTTGATAGGCGGTATCGGAGACACTGATGTTTCCGGACATGACGCCATCCGTGATCGTCAGGATAACGATACTTTCCGGGGTGCCCTGGACCTGTCCGATCCACGAATAACCCTTGGGATGGGGCTCGATCTTATCGAGAAGTGCGGTGAACGAAGTGTCGGGGAAGAGGTTTAGCTCGAGGGACTGTCTTCCCTTTTGGGATGCTCTTCGAAAACCTCTAGCGTCTCCCAGCAGATCAAAGTCGATCTTGACGTGCCGACTGCGGAGACTTTGAGAATTCCTCTGGGCGCGAAACTGGGTCGCCGATCTGGACTCGGTAAAGAGACCCTTCGTCCCGGCGGCGGCTCTTGGCTCAGGGAATAAGGAGAAAACGACCGAAAGAGTGATAACGGTCGTAGCAAGAATCGATCTGCATCGGATCACAGAACAGTCCCAATCTCCGGAGGATTGGTCGCGTGCCTAGCCATGCCATCGTTTTTCCCCTTGGCATCCGTAGGCGGTAGATCTGGGAGTCGGAGTTCACCACCCCGACTGAAGTCAGTGGGCTGTTGGACGAACCTCTGCTACATGACTGTTTCCAAGCCACGGAAGTGCCGTTTCTTTTTCTTCCAGGCCCGTAAAAACCGTCTTGTATAGGAGCTCCAGGTCCAAATCCCACTGGCGAACCTGTTCCATGCTGATCCAGCATTCGAAACAGTAGTGCCAGTCTTGGGTCCCCCCATAGGCTCCCGTAGGTCGTGTTTCGATGATTTCGTCTCTCGAGCTCGTCTCAGTCTCACAAAGGCAACATCTCATTTTTTTCATTTTTAATGCTCCCAAGCTACGTATCGGATAAAGCGGCGCCTACTTTAGTGTCCTCCTCCTCCGTGTCCCCTCCCTCGAGAGTGGAGCTGCTTCCAGGAAACAGAAGCAGGATCCACTCGGCAGAGGTCTTCGAAAGAGAGCGGCGGGGTGCTATCCGTTCTCGGCCCCGTCCCTTTCTGATACCATTGGCAGCACCCTTCATCGGAGGTTTTGATGGCAACAACAAGTACAAAAGCCGCCCTTCTGCATCAGGATTCTCACTACGCCTTTCCCGTCTTGGAACGGGGCGAGGGGATCTACCTCTATGACGAAGAAGGCAAACGCTATATCGACGGTGCAGCCGGCGCAGGGAACGTCACACTTGGACATGGGCAAAGGCGGATCGCTGCTGCCATGGCGGACCAGGCCGAGTCCCTTGCCTACTGTTTCTCTGCACACTTTTCCAATAGAGTAGCGATCGAATTCGCCGAGAGACTAGCTCGCCTCGCACCTGGGAATCTCAACCACGCCTATTTCGTTTCAGGAGGCTCAGAAGGCATCGAGACGGCCCTGAAGCTGGCGTTCCTCTACCATCTGCAGCGTGGCAAAGGGGAGAAGCAGCTCGTAATCTCCCGTTGGCGCGGCTATCACGGAGCGACTCTAGGTGCTTTAGCCGTCACCGGAACCACGACTCGAAATCCATTCGCCAATTGGCTGCTGCCGTTCCCCCACATAGCCCCCTGTTATCCCTACCGCTGTTCCTTCGTGGGCTGTGAGGGAAAATGCAATCTGACCTGTGCCGATGAACTCGAGAAGGCCATCCTGCAAACGGGACCCGAGAACGTGGCCGCCTTCGTTGCCGAACCCGTGGTTCTGGGTGGAATGGCTATCGGAGTGCCCCCTCCTGACTACTTCCCCCGCATCAGGGAAATCTGTGACAAATACGATGTGCTTTTCATCGCTGACGAAGTCGTCACAGGCTTTGGCCGCACGGGCAAGATATTTGCGATCGAACACTGGGATACCGTCCCGGACATGATCGTTTTCGCCAAAGGCATCAGCAGCGGCTACATTCCCCTGGGTGGCGTAGTTTTCCACGATGAGATTCGTCGGGTGCTGGACTCAGCCGATGGGGGGCTACCCCACGTGTTCACCTCCGTGAACAATCCTGTCGCCATGAGGGTGGGATCAGCGGTGCTGGACATCATCGAGGAGGAAGGAATCCTCGAGCACGTGAGAGAGGTCGGAGACTACCTTCTGAAGCGGGCCCTCGAGCTGAGAAAGCACTCAATGGTGGGCGACGTGAGGGGCAAAGGACTGATGTTGGGAATAGAGCTCGTGCGAGACCGCGACACCAAGGAGCCCTTTGAACCATCCCTGGGAGTTCACAAACGCATTCGCAGGATCCTACTGGAGAAGGGCCTCTCCGCCGGAGCCAGTGGTGGAACGGCTGACTGGAAAAGCGGTGATGACTTGCGTCTCCACCCGCCCTTGGTCATCACTCGAGAACAGATCGACGAGATAATCTCGATCGTCGACGAAGGTCTCACACAACTGGAAAACGAACTCGAACAGTCCACCTAGACCCGGATGGCCCACATCACCTCAGGGTGGAAAGCCCACTACGGGAAAGACCTTCTCTCGGCTTACGGCAGCAAGTACGAATCGTACATCGCCATCACGTCTCCGAGAGCCTGGGCTGCAGTCAGTGCGTTCCTTCCCCACGCTCCTCGGCACCTGGAGTTTCAGCAGGGGATGGGCGAGGTCTATCTCGACCGGCTGGTTGCAGGTTTGCCGGATTCCGAGTGGGTTCTCGCCATCGGCGGGGGCAACGCAATCGATGTCGGGAAATATGCGGCCTGGAAACTGGAGCGGCCACTGATCCTGATTCCAACGATCGTCTCGACGGGAGCCGTATTCCAGAAACAAGTGCCGGTGAGGCGACGGGACAACTGGGACTTCCTGGAAGCCACCAGTCCCGAGTACCTGGTGTTTGACTCCGACGTGATTCGATCCGCGCCTCCACGGCTGAACCGTGCCGGCATGGGAGAGTGTATCTGTAACGTCGCTGTGGTGGGTTCCTGGAGATGGTGGACCGAACAGGGCCTGCCGGGACCTGCCTGGGATCAGGATGTGGCAGATGGCACCATGAATTGGGTCCGCGAGCGGGTCTCGGACTTCAGCCGGGATCTTGACGAGAATGGACAGCTCGGCGAAATCGCGATTTGTACCGCGGCCGAGATCAACCGGGAACGCTACGACGCTCCCACCTGGGACCTACAGGCGGGCCACGGCCTCGACCACGTCTTTTCCGCTGGATTCGAATGGGTCCACGGCCGGGAACTGCTTCACTCCGAGGCTGTCGCCCTGGGCTCGCTGATCAGCGGCTACCTCTATCAGCCGGCCTTTGACGAAACCAAGAGTCTCCTGGACGCCTGCCGTGTCCTCTACCGTTGCAAGGAGATCGGTTGTACCCACGACGAAGTCCGCCAGGTGCTAGATCGGATCAACGAGTTGAATGACAAGCTGGGGCTTCCAGAAAACTGGTTCCACAGACATCAATTGGACGACAGGACCTTCGCGAACATGATGGAAGCCATCGAAGGGTGAGAAGGTGAGCCAGAAGCCGCAAATCTGCCAGCTCACTATTTAAGTCTCAGCTCAACCGGGTGCTCACCCGAGCTAGCGTCGCCTCCAGGATTCGGTAGTAGTGGGGAAAGAGGTCGATCGCACCCCCGAACAGCTCTCCTAGTTCGCGGTCGTCGGCCGAACGCCTGGACAGCGCCATCACGTGCTCAACCGCTTCGGTGGTCGTGCCCCTGACTCGGATATCGAGTTGAGCCAGACACTCTTCCGGACGCAGGTCGTCGTTACCCAGAATTCTGGCGACACAGGAGAACACTCCCCGACTCAGCTTCCTGATCCAGTTCAGCTCCCAGATGAACAGTTGACCTGTATCGAAGTGGTCCGGGGCATTGACGTAGAAGTAGTAGCGTCCGGCACGGATGTGCGCAAATCGAACGATCTCCATGAGATCGGCAAGAGGAGCGGTATCCATGGAAGCGAGCTGCTGCTTCATCGAGTCTGGTCTTGTGGATAGCATTGGGTCCAGATCCCGAACGGAGGCGTGGAGCAACCCCAACAGATCCTCGAACCCGGAAAACAGGAGTTCCTCGAATTCCTCCAACCGAGCTTCGTCGGCGAGCTCTGGAGTGTCATAGTGGCTATCGACCTGGTGCAGAACCGCCTCAGCCTGCTCCACGATATATCCGTGATCTCGAAGCCATTTCAGGGCCTCTCGCTTTCCCGACAGATTTCGACGGGCGAGAATCGAGGCGGCCGACAACATCGGTGGCGCAAAATAGTGCCAACACCTCGAGTGGAGGGGATACTTGGGTTCGAAAGATCCCAGGTTTATGGGAGGGTCGATGCCATGGATGTAGGGTGAGTAGTAGCCCAGAAACCTGGTGAGATGATAGTGCTCGTCGATAGGGCCGAAAGACCTCGATGACACCTTTGTCTTGAGTTCACCAAACCAGGCCGACTCCCCCCACCACAGGTCCCACACCGCGTACTCGGGGTTGTAGAAACGCTCATCCATCGACTCCCCCACCGTCAACCCTGCCCCTGGCGTATGTTCGTTGATGCGGTTCCATTCGGGGTGTGATCTGACCATGTCGAGGTGAATCTGACCCAGGTTGTAGTCGATCTCTACCCAATCCTCAGCTGTGGTCTGGTCGTCACAGACGGCCCGAAAATCGAGATCACTGAGACCCGGCACTAGATCCGATTTCTCCCACTTGGCGACGAGCGCTACCAGGTGAGAGCTCTTGGCAGCCAGGCTTTCCCCAATCAGCCTGCTTACCGCATCAAACTGTTTTCTGAGTTCCGGCAGGTCAGGAGGATTCCCGCTCATCGAATTTCCACCCAGCGAGCCTGATCGGACGATTCGAAGATTGCATCCATGATCTGGCTGGCTTTGATCCCGTCTCTGCCACTGAATCGGGGAGGCCGATTCTCGAGGATCGCCGTCGAGAAATCTTCTATCAGGGGAGCATGGGCGTTCTCAGGTTTGGGTACTCTTCGCTTCTCGATATCGCGTCCCAGGGTAATCGTGGCCTCCTCCCCATCGCAGGGATGAAGCGTAATCTTCCCTTCGGTGCCGACGACATGGATCTCGTCGGTCCAGGTCTTGCTGTTCCATTGGAACGAGGCAGTGCAGGGCACTCCACCCGGCAGGGTCATCAGGACGCCCACCGAGTCTTCGACTTCGTACTCCTGGACCATCGTCGAAGCGTTGGCCACCACCTTTTCAGGGAGGCCGAACCACCAGGCGAGCAAATCGAGGCGATGCGAGCCGACGTCGCTCAACACTCCGCCTCCGCCCAGTGCAGGATCCGAGCGCCAACCTCCTTGATCTCCCGGAGCGAACCAACTGTGGAGGGCCATTCTGACAAGAACGATTTGTCCTAGATCTCCCTGCTGCAGAAGATCTTGGACTAGTTGGAAACTCGGCCAGAAGCGGCGGTAGTAGGCAACGGCCAGACGCCGGCCGAGTTGCTCGGCCAACCCGCACATTTCTTCAGCCTGGTTCGCGTTCAAGGCCATCGGCTTCTCTACCAGCACATCCTTTCCAGCCTCGAGCGCCTTCATCGTCAACGGAGCGTGCAGGAAGACCGGGGTCGCCAGGTATACCGCATCCACCTTGGAGTCGTTCAACACGGAATCGAAGTCCGAGTACACCTGCTGCGGCTGTAAGGCTTCGATCTGGGGGCGCTTCGAGCTGGGATCTCGGCTCATACAGGCGTAGAGCATGCTGTTCGAAGACGAACCAATGGCGGGGCCAACCCGCTTGTTGGCAATGTCTCCAATGCCGACTAGAGCCCACCGGACTGGCTGATCGTGCACGGGGAAACCCATCCTGAACGGAATCCTAGTGCTCCAAGCGACCCGCCTCGAGCAGTGATTGCTTGATCGCCCAGACGATGTACTCGCAATCCTCAGGCGTGGTGTGAGGAAACAAGGGCAGGCTAAAGACCTGATGGCACGCCTGCGCCGCGATCGGACAGTTCGCAGCGCTCTCACTGTAGCCCTGTTGGGCGAAGGCGTCCCAGCTCCACACCGCGGGGTAGTGATTGCCGCAGCTGACCTTGTAACTCTGTTTGAGCACTTGGAGAAAGGCGTCGCGATCGAAGGGCACCTTGTCACTATCCAGCCGAGCCACGTAGAGATGGCAGCCGTGTCCGGATTCGATGTCCACAGGTCTAATAATCTCCTCAACCTCGGTGAGCAAATCGTGGACCCGGCGGAATACCTGAAGGCGTCGATCCGTGACTCGGTCAATCTTGGCGAGCTGGGTCAAGCCCACCGCCGCCTGTGCTTTGGTGAGCCGATAGTTGAAGCCCACCGAGACGACGCGCACCTGTTTGCCGTAGACGTACCCAAAGGTCTTCAACTGGCGCACCTTCTCGGCGAATTCCTCGTCATCCGAAGTCACGGCGCCTCCTTCTCCCAGAGTCGTCATGTTCTTGTTTGACTGGAAACTGTAACAGCTTGCCTTCCCTCGACCACCAATCGGGCGGCCCCCGTACTTTGCCGCGACGGCGTGGGCGGCATCGTAGACAACCGGGACGCCGGTATCTTGCGTGATGGAGTCAAAACCGTCACAGTCCGCGGCCAGGCCAGCGAAATGGACCGGGATGATCGCCTTGGTCCTGGGTGTTATCCGGCGCAGAACATCATGGGGATCCAGACAAAGTGTCCTCGCATCAACATCGGCGAAGACGACTCGCGCACCTCGAGCGACGGCGCAGCCAGCGGTGCAGACAAAGGTCAAGGGAGTGGTAATGACCTCGTCTCCGGGCCCGACCCCAAGGGCCATCATGCACAGATCCAGGGCTGTCCCACAGCTGTTCACTGCGATCGCCTTGCGGGCGCCCTCGTGGGTCCCGAAGGCCTCCTGGAAACTTACTTCTTCCGGAAGCGGGAAGAAACTACCACCCGGCAGGGCCGCGGCCTGCATGATTTCAGCAACCGCTCCGAGGTCGTCCTCTTCGTAGACGGCACCCATGGCGCCGAAGGGAATCTCGCGAATAGGCAGGGAGCTCACTCTGAGCCGTCCAGTCTCCCGGTTCCCGAAGCGGCTCGGTGGGCGTCGGCAATCTCTCCCAGCGTAGACGGGATAAGATTTACCCCGTGCCTGTCGGCCAACTCGGCAAAGTCCCGGATCATTTGCTTCATGGTCTGGGCCCGAAATTCCGTGGGATCGCCGTAGTCGAAGATATTGTGAGTCAGCGTGACAATCGCTTTTACGGGTTCAGACCTGGTCCGTTCGCGTCTCAACATCTTGTCGATCATAAAACGGTGATTCTTTGCATCGAAAAGTTCGACACGCAAATCCTGGGCGTGGGTACCGGACCAGAGCATGGAGTCGGGGTCGGTCGTGATCGGGACCTCCACCAGATTCATGGTCCCTGGGAGCAAGCGGTTGGCAGCATGGGCAAAGTGGGGATGGGCTGGGGCGCCGACCCAGTTAGCCCTGAGATCGGCCATGTTCCGTCCCGGCATCGAATGAGAGCAACTAGTGAAGCCAAGCTCTTCAGTCACCGGAAAGGTCGAGTCGTTGGCCGAGCAGCTGCCGGTTCGAAAGGTCTTCGGCCGAAAGCCCACAGCTTCGGCGAACCTCGTGGTCGCCTCCGAGTACATGACCATCTGCTCGATTTCGCTGTAGGCACCGCAGTAGTCTTGATGTCCCTCTTCCTGGGGGTGGTAGTGAAGTCCTATCTCCAGGCCCTGGGATTCCAGCTCGCGCAGCAGCACTGGGTAGCCAACGGCATCGGCGGGCAAGACAAAGAGGGTGCCTCGCAGACCCGAGTCGGTCAGCAACTCGACGAAGCCCCGAATCGCACGGACACCCAATTCGAGGTCGGAGATCGCTTCTTGGGTTGCTTCGCAGTCTATCGTCCAACAGACATGAACATCCTCAACGCTCATTGGGTTCGCCGCCGAAACTCATTCGCGTCCCCTCTTGCCTTTGCCTTTGCCTTGATCTGGGCAGATCTCTCAGTTCACATCAACGTTCCCAGCCAGAAAAACCAGAAATGATTAGCGGGAAAGGGCAAGGGCAAAGACAAAGGCAAAGGCAAGGGCAAGAAACCCGTCACAATCCTGCTTTCCCCAAGTGATCCTTCAGAAAAGATTTCAGACGATTCTGCAGCTCAAGAGGGATCTGGACCCGTTGATCCCGAAGTTGCTGTACGATCTCGGAACAGGAACGGTAGGTCTTCAGGAAATGCAGACAGGGTGGACAGGCTGAGAGGTGTTCATCCAGTTTCTTGTGATCATCGGCATCCAGACCGCCTTCAACGTATTCGTGAAGAAGGTCCACACACTCGCGGCAATTGAAGAAGTTGCTCATGGCCTCCCTTCGAAGTAATGTGCGAGCCTCTCCCTTACAAAGAGCCTGGCTCGATGAATTCGAGTCTTCGTCGTCGCTTCCTTGAGACCCAGTAGAGACGATATCTGTTTGACCGGATAGCCTTCTATGTCCCTCAATGCCAGCGGGGCACGATACTCGAAGGGGAGAGATTGGATCGCATCGTAGAGTTGGCTGGAAAGCTCTCGATTCAGCATCACCTCTTCGGGATCTCCCTTCCAGCTGAAAACCGGATACTCGAGCTCGCCCTCATCGTTGAATTGAGGCATCCAGTCGTCCAGCCTCACCTCTCTCTTCCTGGTGCTTGTCTGCTTGCGGAGCCACATGATGGCATTGTTGACCGCTATCTTCTTCATCCAGGGCCAGATATCACTTTCCTTACGGAACGTGTCGATCTTGCGAATGATCTTGAGAAGGGTATCTTGAAGAATCTCCTCAGCATCGGAGGGATTCTTGGTGTAGTTCAGGATCACGCCGAAGAGGGGACGGGAAAACTGATCGACGAACCCGTCGACCACGTTGACATCCATCTGCTTGAGCCCCTTGATCAGCTCGTCCTGGGAGGCTTCGTTGGTTTTCATTCAAACTCAAGAGTTGCTCGAATTTTTGCCCGAAAGCCCTCGGGAATTGACTATTGTAGGATACTTCAAGAGAGGGAGAAACCCAAGCCGGTAAATTGCCTTGAAGCGCCTGCGTTTGCTACGATCCTTACATGGCTGGGGTTTTCTTCCTTCTCGCCCTTTTGACGCTGTCGCCGCCACTGCTGGCCGGGTCACAGAGGGGATCTCGAAAAAAGATGCCCCGGGCACCAGAGTATTTCAAAGAATTCCAGTCCAGGAAGGATCAAGACAACCTGACACGAGTGGTGCTCAGGAACGGCCTCACGATCCTGGTTGAAGAACATCCCTCGGCTCCCCTGGTCGCCATAACCACCTACCTGAGGACACCACCGTCTCTGGGTCCGAATCCAGGCGATCAGATCTCGGAAACCCTTGCCGAAGTGCTGCTCCGGCGAGACGATCTGAGAGCCTTGAGTTACGACGCAGGGGCGGTTTTGACGGCTGAGCAGGGCCGCCATGGAGTCCGATACGCCTCACTGTCGCCGGCAGACCAGTTGGAGAAGGCACTCGCGACCCACGCGGCCCTGCTTCGCCCACTGAAACCCGACAAAGCGAAGGTCGAACGAACGCTTCGGGTCGTAGCGGAACGCAAGAATCGGGCGGAGCGATTTCCCCTCACCTACGCCAAAAACAGGCTCGCGGAACTACTCGCTCGCGTACCAGTCGGCAGCGCAAAGTCGACTTCCGGTTCTCCCGACTCGGGAGCCCCCAGCCAGAACACAGCCGACGTGAAGCGATTGGTGGACCTTCACCTTGGCACATACCATCCCCGAAACCTGATTCTGGCCGTATCGGGAGCCGTTCTCATAGAAAGGACCCTCGAATACGCAATCAAACATTATGCCAAGCTCGGACAAGGTAAGGTGTCCGGAGGAAGTCGAGGAAAAGGGAAGGCTTCGCTTCAACCCAAGGACCCCGGGTTGAAATATCTACATCGCAGGGGGCCTGTTTCCATGCCTTACATCGTTGTGGGCTACCGGGTCCCCGGCCTCGAGCATGAAGATTATTACTCGCTTCTTTTGCTCTCCTACGTACTCGGCCAGGGTGAAAGTTGCGTCCTGAGCCGGAAGATGGTCCGGCCCGGTATCGCCTTTGGGGCGGAGTCTGTACTAGAGACCGCAGCCGGATCAGGGACCTTCTGGATCCACCTGAGGCCAGACCCCGGCAAGGTAGACCAGGCTGAGGTGCAGCTCCTGTCTCAAATCGAGATCATTAGGCGTCAGGGCATCTCACCTGGCCAGCTGGATCGTGCCAAAGCTCTTCTGGTCAAGGACTTCTACAAGAGAATGGAAGACCTGGATCAACGGGCCCTTCTCCTGGCCCGGGGCGAGTCCGCCGGCCGATTCTGGAACAGGCAACTCTTTCTTCGACAGATCCAAAGTCTTAAACCAGCTCAGGTCCAGCAGGTTGCCAAACAGCATTTTCGAGAGTCCAATCTGGCGGTAGTCGAGTATTTTCCGAAGCGTGTAGAAGCCAGGACTTTCACCCTGAAATCATTCCAAGAAATGCTTCAATTGCTGATTCCTGCCTCGATTGACAAACAGATCTCAGAAACAGAAGTCGCGCTTGGCGCGAGTCAGAAGAAAAGCTTTGCACCCCTGAAGTTCAAGTCGGCCTTTGGGGGCGGTGACCTCAGGGCCACTTCGATCCTGAGGGGACCATCGGTCCACTTCAGAGAAGACCGCACCGTCCCCCTGGTGCACGTCGGTATCTTTTTCCCCGGAGGACGAAGCACGGAGTCGATCGAGCAGGCCGGGCTTACGGAACTCATGCTCCGTACCTCTTTTAGGAGCATGCTGAAGGCAAAGGGCGCGTTTTCATGGAATGACCTGGAAATGATGGGGGCGGAAATCAAGTTCGTCAACGAACCGGACTTCTTTGGCCTGAAGGCAACCGTACTTTCACGGCACACGTCAAAGCTTTTTAGCCTGCTCATCGACTGGTTCCGAAACCCGGTCCTGGACGAGGAGGTGTTCGAGGCCGAGCGACGAAGAACCCAGGCCGAGCTTCAATGGCAGGAGGATGAATGGTTCCTCCACGCACTGAGGAGAACCCGGCAGCTACTGTTCGGGCAACACTCCTACGCTCTCAATCGGCTTGGAACAAAAGAGAGCCTCCCCAAGCTGACAAAGGCAATGGCGCTCACGCGCATAGACAGCCAAATGACCGGGATTCACCCTTGGATCTTCCTGCGTGGCAACATCCAGGGAACGTCGTTCTTGCGAGACTTCGTCTCTCGCTTGAGCGATTCCAACTTCGCTCGCCGCGACCCGGTGGGGAAAACCGGCCGAGGCCAACGCCAGACCGGCAACCCATCCGCAAGCGGAGAGTACGCACAGTACGAACGCGAGGGGACCGTGATGGTGGGGCTGAATGGTCCCGCTCAAGGAACCCGGGATTGGCTGATCTGGGAGGTCTGGCAGACCCTTCTGTTGAGCCCCGAAGTGTCCGCAATCCTTACTCCGGAGTCCCAGACCCCCATCCTGGATTTCCAGCTATTTCGAGAGTCTGGGCTCAGCCGCGGCGGCATCTTCGCATTTGCGTTGTCGACTCCTGGATCCGAAAAGGAGGCGGGTAAAGAGCTGATACAACGCCTCTCGAATATGGAGCAGGCACCCTTCACCCGGGATGACTTGCTGAACGCCGTGGTTGGCTCCATTACTCGCTTCCACCTGGATCGGCAGGCTGGCGAGAAGGATCTCCTGCTGTTGGCGAAACAGGTCCTCGGAGGCCACGGCGTCGAGTTTCAGCGGGAGTACATTTCCGGCATCAAGCTCGTGACTCCCGGGCAGATCCGAGCCTTTGCGCGGAGATACTTTCCTGGGAATACCGCGACTAAGCTAAAGCTTGAAAGTGAGCAGTTGTCAGTGAACAGTGAACAGTAAACAGTAAACAGTAAACAGTGAACAGTGAACAGTGAGCGGTTCCGGAGAAGAGGTCCTCGACCTTCCCAACGAATTGTCCAAGCGTGACGAACAGGGGATGCTGAAGATCCTGGGCAGGTTCGACCAGCAGCTGGAGCAGGCTCTCGAAATAGGCCAGGAAGTCAAAATCCCGGCGGGTGGGCAACCCGTCGAGAAGGTCGTTCTGTGTGGAATGGGGGGATCGGCCATCGGGGGAGACCTGCTCAGGGCCTACCTCGGCCAAGACATGAAGGTACCCTTCCTGGTCAACCGCAACTACACGCTTCCCGGATTCGTCGATGCCAACACACTCGTTCTGGTCGCCAGCTATTCCGGTCAGACTGAAGAGACGCTTTCTTCCTTTGCTCAGGCTCAGGAAGCAGGAGCTCGCGTCATCTGTCTTACCTCGGGCGGAACACTCGGCCAGCTGGCCCAGGAGCACGGTGTTCCCTGCGCGCGGATTCCCGAGGGATATCCACCTCGTTCCGCGCTCGGCTTCTGCTCGGTGCCCTTCCTGGTCTGTCTCGCCCATCTGGGTCTGGTGGCTGATCGCAGCGCGGAACTGCGACGTTCGATTGAGCTGGTGCGCGAGAAGATCCAGAACTATGGGCCGCTGAGCTCGATTTCAGAGAATCTGGCCAAGAGTCTCGCATTCAGTCTCAAGGGCCGAATACCGATCATCTATGGAAGCGACAGTCATCTCGAAATGGTGGCGGTTCGCTGGCGAGGCCAGTTCTCCGAGAATGGGAAACAACTTGCCTACTCCAGCACCCTTCCCGAAATGAATCACAATGAAATCGAGGGCTGGACGCATCCCCCCTCGCTGCTTCGACAACTCGTCCCCATCTTCCTGCGTGATCGAGACGACCATCCCAAGACCCAGGCTCGAATCGATGTCACCGGAGGTCTGTTGAGTGAGAAGGTAGATTCGACCTTCGAGTACTGGACAGAGGGGCGAAGCTGGATCGATCGGCTTTGGAGCTTGATTCTCCTGGGCGACTACGCCAGTGTGTACCTGGCCTTTTTGAACCAGGTGGACCCCACGCCGGTGAAGACTATTGAACGCTTGAAGATCCGACTGAAAGAGCTTGCTTGAAGGGTCCCCCTCTCTCTCCCGAAGAATTGAATCCCCATGATATCAGCCTCGAAATATCATTCTTATGGCAATGACTTCCTGATAATTTCCTCAGAACAAGTCTCAGAAAAGAACCATTCCGACTTTGCCAGGGCCATCTGTGACCCACATTTTGGGATTGGCGCCGACGGTTGCATCTTCGTCGACCGCCGTCCTGACGGACACTTTTTCCTGCGCATCATCAACCGTGACGGCAGCGAGGCGGGCATGTCGGGGAACGGCTGCCGCTGTGCGGCTTCTTTCCTCCATCATCACGGCTGGGCCAAGCAGGAAACCCTATCCCTGGAAACCATCTCGGGCCGGAAGGTCTGTCGGAGGTTGGCTCAAGAGAATCTAATCTGGCGCTATACCACCTCGCTGGGAGAACCAAGCTTCTCGGCCGATGCAATTCCCTTCACCGGGGAGGATCTGCCCACCGTATTGGACTATCCCCTCGAAGTCGACGGCGAGAAGGTCTTCATCACGGCTCTCTCGGTAGGCAATCCACAGTGTGTCGTCTTTGCTCCCGCCCTTCCGAGTCCAAACGAGTTTGAACGCCTGGGCCCCGGTCTCGAGACGCATTCGGCCTTTCCCGAACGGACCAATGTCAGCTTCGTACAGGTCGAAGACAAGCACCATCTGAAGGTCCGAATCTGGGAACGGGGCGTAGGACCAACCCATTCCTCCGGAACCGGCTGCAGCGGAGCAGCGGTGGCAGCAATTCGCACGGCCCGCGCCGAATCCCCAATCGAGGTAGAAACGGGAACAGGCAGCCAGCGCGTCGAGTGGAGCGAGGGAGGGGAGATCCTCCTCACGGGAGATTCGGAATTTGTCGCTGAGGTCGAATTCAACTGGAGCCACACATGACTGATCAGCCCTTCCTCGATACCATCAAGGGCGAGCAACAAGAGATCATCGACTTACTGAAGGATCTGGTCGAGCGAGAGAGCCCTTCCACCGACAAAGTGCTGGTAGACAGCCTGGGATCCTTTCTTATATCCCACATGAAAAAGGCCGGCTTTTCACCTCAGGTGGCGCCCCGGAAAGAGGTGGGCGACATCATCTGGACCGAGTGGGATGGCGGAACCGAAGGCTCCCTCCTGGTCTTGTGCCACATCGACACGGTATGGGAGCCAGGAAGTCTTGCTCGTCTCCCCTTCCGGATTGAGGGCAACCGGATCTATGGACCCGGGATCTTCGACATGAAGGCCGGCGTTGCCGCGACCCTCAAAATACAGGACTACATCGCGCAAGGTCGCCTCCGCCCAGAACGCAGTGTGCGTTTTCTCTACACGACCGACGAAGAGACCGGGAGCCTTCACAGCCAGGCGCTAATCGAGGAGTTTTCCCGACAAAGCGATCTGGTTCTGGTGACCGAGCCTCCGCTTCCAGGAGGCGTACTCAAGACCTTCCGGAAGGGCGCCGGAACCGCCAGCATCAAGATTCAGGGACGGGCCGCCCATGCCGGAGTTGAGCCCGAAAAGGGTACTAACGCCGTTGAGGAACTGGCTCGACAGGTCCTGAAGATTCAAGCCCTCTCCTCTCTAGAACAGCAAACCACCGTGTCCGTAACCATGGCCAGGGGAGGGACGCGCGACAACGTCATCCCGGACTCTGCTGATGCCATGGTGGACTTCCGTTTCCGAACCGTGGAGGAAGGGCAGCGGGTCGAAGAAGCACTACATCATCTGGAACCGCACCTTTCCGGTGCCCGCATCAAGGCTTCCGGAGGCATCAATCGTCCCCCCATGATCAAGGGACCCAAGAGCGCAGCGTTTTTCGCAAAAGCCCAGGAGATTGGAGGGGATCTGGGTTTGGATCTCAAAGAGGGAGAGACCGGTGGCGGAAGCGATGGAAGCTTCAGTGCCGCTCTCGGAGTGCCGACTCTGGACGGCCTCGGAGTCGACGGCGACGGAGCTCACGCGGTCCACGAGCACATCGAGTTGGATGCTCTGCCAGTTCGGGTCGCACTGCTGGCGCGGTTGATCGAACGGCTCTGAGCCAGGCTGAAACTTGAATAGTGAGCAGTAGTGCAGTGAGCAGTGGAGAGTGTTCGGAAAGAGGTGTTGCCGTGCACGAATAGACTACCAGCATTGCGAAGCCAAGTCCGGCAGAGCCGCGAACGACTTGACCGTTCAGCAATAGGAACCCCAGTTCCGGCTGTCGAGGACGACGAAGGCGGGAGCGAGCTGGACAACAGCAGAATCTCCCCTATCCCCGACTGAAGTTTCTTTCTCGAACGGGGCCAGCATCACTGGGGGCGGGACTAAGAAAGTTTGTCTGAAGTTCTTCGTGGCTTTTGAGTCAAGTTTGGAACCCAGGACATAGAAGCCACGACCCCCAGTTTATGGGTTTCAGGTGCCTTGGCCCAAGGGGTTGAGGTCTTGAGCGTCGCAGACCAAGCGAGGTCAATCCCAACGGGATTGCGGATTCCTGAGTGCTTGAGTGCAGCGTCAACGAGGGAGAATGCCGAGGGCAGACTCCTCCCCTTTGTTCGAGTAGAAGTTTCCTTTCTTGAATGGGGCCAGCGCATCTGGGGGATAGGGTGCGAAGCCTCACTACACCGCTCGTTGGTCTGAGGCCATGCCTCACTAGCCTGAAACTTCAAACGTGGCTTCGGTCTCCAGGCCGAAGTTCTAGATTCGCGGTCGTTGCGAAGGGTCATGGAGTTTCTTTCTCGATGGGGCCAGCATCACTGTGAGCCCTACTCTGGGGACCCGCTGCATGTCCCGATCGGTGATCGAGTACCGCTCCTTTGCAGTCACGGCTCTGTGAGGGTTGCTAACGAGGATCATTGGAGAAGGAACCCAAGTTTCCGGTCTGGAAATGGGTGCCTACCCACGAGTTGACTCAGGATTCGTTTCCAAGTAACTTAAGCTTTTTCAACAAGTAGAGGTAAGCTATAAGACAGAAGGAACAGAGTGATTGAATCGCCCAGAATGGCGACCAGATCAATGTCCTCAATCGCCCGATTATTCCCTTCATAGAAGGGGACGGAATCGGACCCGACATCTGGCGGGCGACCCGACGGGTCCTTGGTGGCGCAGTACAGAAATGCTTCTGCCTCCGCCATCATCGAGAACATGTAGCCACGAATAGGAAGAGATATGAGAGCAAAGGTAACTGTAGTAGGTGCCGGAAACGTAGGAGCAACGACCGCCCAACGAATCGCCGACATGGAGCTGGGGGATGTGGTCTTGACGGACATCGTCGAGGGCATGCCTCAGGGCAAGGCTCTTGACATGCTCGAGGCGGGACCGGTCCAGGGATCTGATTCACACGTGTCGGGATCGAACGATTACGACGCCACCGCCGATTCAGACGTGGTCGTTTTCACGGCGGGCCTGGCTCGCCGACCCGGGATGAGCCGGGACGACCTTCTTCTCAAGAACGCTGCCATCATGAAGGCCGTCACCCAGGAGATCGCCGGGAGGAGTCCCAATGCGATCCTGATTGTCGTGTCCAATCCGCTGGACGCCATGTGTCAGGTCGTGAAGCAGGTGAGCGGGTTTCCTCGCCAGCGGGTGGTGGGTATGGCTGGAATCCTTGACTCCGCTCGCTTTCGGAGCTTTATCGCCGAAGCCTTGAATGTCTCGGTGGAAAACACTCACGCCTCCGTGCTGGGGGGCCACGGGGATACGATGGTTCCTTTAGCTCGGTATTCCACCGTGGCGGGAATCCCCATCACGGAACTGCTGCCCGAAGACAAACTGGAAGCCCTGATTCAGCGCACCCGGGACGGCGGGGCCGAGATCGTGGGACTGCTCAAAGACGGGAGTGCCTACTACGCTCCCTCGGCTGCCGTCGCCGAGATGGTGGAAGCCATCCTCAAGGACAAGAAGAAGATCCTCCCCTGTGCCGCCTACCTACAGGGCGAGTACGGTATCAACGGTCTCTACGTGGGCGTGCCCGTGAAGCTGGGCAGCAGCGGCATGGAAGAGATCATCCAGATCGACCTCAAGGGGGAGGAAAATGCGCTGCTCCAGAAATCAGCGGCTGCCGTCCAGACCCTCGTCGATGTCCTGACAGAGAATGGTTGTCTGAGCTAGTTGCGCTGGATCCTTCTGGCGAACCGGAGCAAGCGTTTCCGGATCATGGAAGCCTGAAGCGCGAGCGAGGGGTTGGGGAACGGCACAAAGGTTCTACGGAGCTGCGACCCAACTCCTCGCTTGCGCTTCAGGCTTCCCTAAACCTAAACTCTCGCGAGGACCGCAAATCAGCCAGACCACTACTCAAGCCCCAGCTGATTCACCCGGCCAACTGAAAGGCCCGCGGGCGGAAGAGAAAATCCACCAGATTACCTTCATGGGGCTGCAGCCAGTTGAGCTGTATGGTGGGGATCGGCCCCAGGTTGAGCCGATCGATGTGGGAACAATCCAGAAGACTCTCCCGGAAACTCTCGTCCTCGGTAATCCCGGTGCCCACCAGAGTCGTACCGATCTTGCTCAGCATCTGCTCCTGAGGACACTCGACAACGCTCACGAAGGGAAACATATATTCGGTGTTGGCCAGGCTGCGCTCCGGGGAATCACACTGGATTACGGTGGGACGCAGGTAGGCACAGCGAGCCTGTGCTAAGAGCCGATCACCCTCACGATAGCCGGCAGTTACGTCCCTGACTCCCGACACCTCGAGACCCTGCTCGATGGCAGCGTCAATCGCTTCGGCCTGTCCCGGCACGGTAAAAGCCGCCAAGGCCGCATCCGGATCTTCGGGTGGTTTCGCAGCCACCGGCCCGAGGCGTTCGGCCAGGGCCTCCGCTATCTCCTTCGCATTCCTGGAAACCCAGATACCAGAGCAGCTGATACAGCTGCGGCCGCTATTGGTGAGGACACTGTCCACCATCAGGTCGAGGTGCTGCTCCCACTGATCGACTTGATCGTCGCCCAATAGGATCTTGCTGAATCCGGGCCCGTGTACCTGCACTCGGGGATTGCCTTGATACTGCTCGACCGTGGCCGTTCCCCCGAAGATCAGGTTGCTGGGGCAGTGCTGCAGGACGGCTGCTCCGACTTCACCCAGACCGGGATAGAGGGATATCGCCTGGCGCGGCACGCCTGCCTGGAAAAGGGCTTCCGACATCCGATACGGAGTCCAGGGCTCCTGTGGACCCGGCTTCAGGACAAGTCCGACTTGCAGGGGTATCACCGGCAACCAGAGGCCGTGAACCCCCGGAGAGTTGGAAGGCAAGACCATTCCCAGAACGGGAGCCGTGGCCTGATAGCTCCGCATGATACCGCGCTCCTCGCCATACCCACGGCTGAGAATGTCCAGGTCGAGTCCCATGGTGAGGGACTCCAGGATCTGGTCCAGGTGGGTCAGCACATGGTGCAGCTTCTGCATGTTCTTGTGACACATGTGCTCGGGAAGCCCGGTGGTGGCTGATTGGTACTTCACGAACTGATCCGGGGTCTGGGTGCCATCCCCGGCGGGGAGCTCGGCCGTCATGAAGAGATCGGCCGCCGTCTTGGCCATGCCGAGGAGTTCCTTACAGGGGATTTCCCGGAGCACTCGCCGCGCTCGCGCAGCCTGACGCATATCACGCCCAATCATCCCCCCGATGGCCTGGCTGACCTCGGCCAAAGGTTCGCCGGTAACGAAGTGGACCACTTGATCGACATCCAGGCTCTTGTAAGGCTCCCCCCAGCGGAGGATTGGGAAATGAATCACAACTAGTAAACTCCCACGGTGGTGGTTTTGGCGAACTCATGGAAGGGACGAACACCGCTGACCCCGTCCCAGGGGTAACTCTGACAGGGGGGTTCGCGTTCTCCTTCATCGCGCTCCAGGAATCGCGGGATGAAGAGCTCCCTGGTCAGCGTCGCCAGCTGGATCCTACCCGTTTCGCCATAGTCGACGAGCTGCTCTGTGTCGTCGAAATCTACCACTGACAGAACGGCTCGAGGTTGGGGTGCATGGTACGTGATCTTGTAGGCGTCTGCCGGCTCGAAAGGCTTTGACGCGGCCAGGCCCATCAGCGAATTCCCATAGGTCGGCGTCATGTAGACCCCATCCAGGAGCTCTTCCACCGCGAAGCGATACCACTGCGGAGTGAACTCGGTCCCACCTGAGAAGATCCCAGCAATACCGGTCTCCTTGATGCTCGATCCAGCGGCTTCGAGGCTGCCCGCCAAAGCCTCCAGGAGCTTGGGTGTAGTGAAGAGACATTTGATGTCGTGACCTGCCGAAAGGACGGTGACCGCCTGATCGATCACGTGCTGTTGATAGGCCTTGAGATGATCGGTCCATCCCTTCTTGATCAGCTTGATCACCCAACGCGGATCCAGGTCCACGCAGAAGCAGATCCCTCCCCGGAGGTGGGCCAGGTGCTCTACTGCCAGGCGCAGACGACGTGGACCCGAAGGACCCAACATGAGCCAGTTTGAGCCAATCGGAAAATGTTGCTCTGGGAGAGTCTTGGAGAAGATCTCGTAATCGATGCGAAAATCCTCGATGTTGACACGGGACTTCGGGATACCCGTGGTTCCACCAGTCTCGAAAACGAAGACCGGTCGATCGCTGTAAGCCTTGGGTATCCATCGTTGGAGCGGGCCTCCTCGAAGCCATTCATCTTTGAAGAGATTGAACTTCACCAGGTCCCCGTAGCCCTGAACTTCGCTACGAGGATCCCAGCCCGCTTTTTCCTGCCACTCCAGCCAGAAAGGACACCCGGATTCGGGGCTGAAATGCCATTCGATCATATCGCGTACATGGGCATCTAGCTGCTCCCGGCTGGCTTGAACTCGCTCCTGCGAAGGCGACTGGTCGGTCGGTGTGGTGATATCTTGCTGCACTCTTATATCGCTCTACTTTCAAATGTTAGGACAACAACATACTCAGGGATCCCGGAGGGGATTCTATCGTGGCCGAGAAAAGTGGGTCAAGGAAGGGTCTTCCGTGCGATCTCACTTCAACTCTGACCTTAAACTTAAGTCCTCTTACATCCCATCAATAATTGCGTTAAAGCTCGGGCTGGGACGCATCGCCTGTTCTGTCTTGACTGGATCGGGGGCATAGTAACCGCCAATATCAGCCGGCTCGCCTTGGGCGGCGATCAGTTCTTCGGTGATCTTGGCTTCATTCTCCTGAAGGGCTTTTGCCACCTTGGCAAAACGCGCCTGCATGGCCGGATCTCTGGTCTGTGCCGCCAGCTCCTGGGCCCAGTACATGGCCAGATAGAAGGTGCTGCCTCGGTTATCGATCTCATTCACCTTGCGGGAAGGCGACTTGGCATTTTCAAAGTATTTACTGACTGCCTGATCGAGCGTCTGTGCCAAAATCGCCGCTTTTTCATTCTTGGTGTTTTCGGCTATCAGCTCAAAGGAAGGGACAAGGGCGCAGTACTCACCCAGCGAATCCCAGCGCAGGTGTCCTTCTTTCAGGAACTGCTGCACATGCTTGGGAGCTGAACCTCCAGCTCCAGTCTCGAACAGTCCACCGCCGTTCATCAGCGGCACAATCGACAGCATCCGGGCGCTGGTTCCCAGTTCGAGAATCGGGAACAGATCGGTCAGGTAGTCACGCAGCACGTTACCCGTCACCGCGATCGTATCCTCTCCCCTGCGGATACGTTCCAGCGAAAACCGCATCGCTTCCTGCGGCTTCATGATGCGAATGTCCAGGCCAGCCGTTTCATGCTCCGGAAGATATTGGTTCACTTTCTTGATGATTTCCGTATCGTGTCCTCGGCGCTCGTCCAGCCAGAAAAGCGCCGGTGCACCAGTAGCTTTTGCTCTCGACACCGCCAGGCGGACCCAATCCCGAATCGGCGCATCTTTCGTCTGGCACATTCTGAAGATATCGCCGACTTGTACCGTCTGCTCAAGCAGGATGGTCCCGGCGAAATCAACGACGCGAATCGTTCCGTCAGCCGGTGCCTCAAAGGTCTTGTCATGCGAACCGTACTCTTCGGCTTTCTGGGCCATCAGCCCGACGTTGGAGACGCTGCCCATCGTCGCCGGATCAAATTGGCCATGCTTTTTCGCGTCTTCAAGAATTTCCTTATACATCGTCGCATAACACCGATCTGGCACCATAGCGATCGTATCTTGCAACTCGTCGGTCATATTCCACATCCGACCACCGTCACGTACCACATTCGGCATGGAAGCATCGACGATAGTGTCGTTTGGGACATGCAAGTTGGTGATGCCTCTTCTCGAATCCACCATCGCCAGCGCTGGACGCTTTTCATACACCGCCGCGATATGCGCTTCGATCTCGGCTTTTTTATCGGCGGGCAAGCGATCGAGTTTCACCGTTACATCAGCCAGACCGTTGTTGACATTCGCCCCGATCTGTTTGAGTACATCGGCGTGTTTGTCCAGCGCGTCTTGGTAGTACACCGATACACAGTGACCGAACATGATTGGATCGGAGACTTTCATCATGGTCGCTTTGAGGTGCAGAGACAGCAGCACGCCATCCCTTTTGGCCGCGTCCATCTGTTCAGCATAGAACGTGCGCAAGGCTCTAACGTTCATAACCGACGTATCGATGACTTCGCCCTCAAGGAGAGATAGCTTGTCTTTCAAGACGCTGACCTCCCCATCTGTTCCATCTCGACCCACAAATTCGATCCTGACGTCACCCGCTTTTACCATCGTGGTCGATTTCTCGCTCTCAAAGAAATCCTTGCCATCCATGTGGGCTACGCGGGCTTTCGAGCCGCTCTTTGGCCAGTCCTGCATCATCTTGTGCGGATTCTTCTGGGCAAACTTCTTGACCGAAACCGCTGGTCTGCGATCAGAGTTACCTTCCCGCAGGACCGGATTGACCGCTGAACCGAGCACAGCGGAAAATCTCGCTTGCAGGGCTTTGTCGGCGTCGGTTTTGGGTTCCTCCGGATAGTCAGGGATATCGTAGCCCTTGGCTTGCAGTTCCTTGATCGCCTCTTTCAGCTGCGGAATAGACGCACTGATATTCGGCAGCTTGAGGATATTGGCCTGAGGCGTCTTGGCCAGTTCACCCAGTTGGGTCAGGCAATCGGGAATTTTTTGCTCCTCAGTCAATTTGTCGGGAAAGTTGGCAACGATTCTGCCGGCAAGAGAGATGTCACTTGTTTCCACCTCGATGCCAGACCCGTGTGTATAAGCCTGAACGATCGGTAGTAAGGTATAGGTTGCCAGTGCGGGTGCTTCATCAATCTTTGTCCACGTGATTTGTGAGGTTGCCATATGCCGTCCTTTTGTTTCACTAAATCTGCTCGGATCATACCAAGGCGAAGAACCCTGAAGTGAGGAAGGGTCTCTTCCCGATCGATTCGGCGCGCCCGATCAGAAAGTCGGAGCCCTCACCCCATCGACGTGAATGTTGACACAGGCGGGCAGTCGCGATGCAAGAGAGCGCTCCAGCGCCCGGCCAATCTCCGCCGGATCCGAAACGAACTCCCCATATCCGCCCAATGCCTCCACGGCTCTGTCATAGCGCGACAGAAGCAACTCGCAGGCGACGGCGCGGTGCTCACCGTAGTGCTGCACCTGCAGTTGGTACTCCGCGTTCCAGCGAGCGTCGTTGCCGACGACGACAACCAGGGGAAGAGCGTAGCGAACAGCCGTGTCGAATTCGGAGAGATGATATCCGAAGGTACCGTCGCCTGAGATGGCAACGACCTGTCGCTCCGGGTGAGCCAGCTTGGCCGCAATGGCCATCGGAATCGAGCTACCGATAGCACCCGAGGGACCATTCGTCAGACGAATCTGGGCAGCCAACCCAGCCTGGGCCCACTGTCCGAATTCTCCACCATCGCTTACCAGGATCGCTCCCTGATCAAAGTGGGGCTGCATTGCTTCGCAGACGCGCAGCGGGTGGATAGGACGAGAGACCGATCGGCGCCACTGGCCCCACGGATCGGGCTCAGTCGCCCGCGCAGTCTGCACCTTCTGCCTCCAGGAATCTCCCCGCCAGTTCCGACCGCGGGCCGCGGCCACCATCGATCCTGTGATCTCCGCTGGATCGCCCTGAATCGAAAGTACTACCCTTTCCTGCTGCCGGAGCTCCCCGGCATCGGCATCGATCTGGACGAATCGGGTGTCCGGGGAAAACGGTGATTCGCCAAAACGCATCGAGAAGTCCAGTTTCTTGCCCAGCAGCAAGACCAGATCGGACTCAAAAAGGCAATGATTCGCTCCATGCATCCACGGATCATTGATCCCTCGAGGGCTGTCCATTGGAAGGGCGGGTACCTGAGCAGTCTCTGCCAACTCCGCAACCTGTGTCCAACGATGGTTCCGCGCCATGGCTGGCCCGGCGACAATCGAGGGACGCTCAGCTTTGTGGAGTAGATCCATCACCTGAGCTTCAGACGCTTCGGTTGGAGTTTGCGCCACTTCGCCGTCGTGGCCCCCTGTCCCCTGCGCGGCCCGCACAGGAGACTCCAAAACATCGCTAGGGAGACTGAGATGCACCGGACCAGGTCTACCGGACTGACACAAAGACAGGGCACGACGGACGTCGTTCCCCATCTGATCGGGGTGCTCTACCAACCACGATGTTTTCGTCACCGGACGCGCTGCAGCGACCTGGTCAATCTCCTGAAACGCGCCCTTCCCAATCTGCGATCGAGGGCAGTGCCCGCTCAACAACAACAGCGGCGACTCCGCCATCAACGCCACATACAGCGCCGAAAGAGCATTGCAGTGTCCGGGTCCGGCGGTCACCAGGGCGACGCCGGGAGGATCCTCCATCAAACGTCCCCAGGCATCGGCCATATGGACTGCGGCGGCCTCATGCCTGGTATGGATAAGCTGGATGTCGCGGCCGATAGTGGCGTCGTAGATGGAGAGAATCTGGTTGCCGGACAGCGTGAATAAGTGTTTGACTCCCGCTTCGATCAGAGTGTCGATCAGCACCTGTGCAGCTGTCTTGGACATGCAATATCCTCCCAGGCCAGTTAATCGCCGCCCGTCGAGTATGGCATACCCGGTGCTCGTCAAGAAGTCTCGAGGGTCGTGTCTCTGTCAAATGGTGAATCCCTTGATATGACTCTCTGCCCTCGACTAGAATCCACCGGATCAAGAGGTCAGCACCATGACAAACAATTCAATCTGGATAGCGTTGCTTCTGGCGGCTCTACTCTTCAATTGTTCGGTGGAACAAACCGTCCCAACTCTCGCTCCTGTACCAGAGATCGCTGTCAACAGTGTGGCCGGCCAGTGGCCTCAGTGGCGTGGAGTCAACCGGGACGGCATTTCGGAGGAGAGCGGTCTCCTGGCTGAGTGGCCCCAACAGGGGCTTCCGGTCCTGTGGAAGGTCGCCGGCGGAGATGGGTTCTCATCCCTGGCCGTCTCCGACGGTAAGGTCTACACCTTTGTTGATCGCGATAAGAGCGAATGGGCTGTTTGTCTCAATGCCGATTCCGGAGAAGAGATCTGGAGCGTCCTCACCTCTCCGACGTTCGAAGAACCGCAGGGAGGCGACGGCGCACGCACAACGCCAACGGTAGACGGATCCAAAGTGTATTTCCTGGGAGCCACCGGAGCGCTTCTGTGCCTCGACAAGAAGACTGGGGAGACCTTGTGGCAGCGGAATATCTTGAAGGACTTCAACGCCTCCAATCTACACTGGGGCGTGTCCAGCTCGCCGTTGGTGGAGGGCGACCTGCTTCTGGTCAACGTCGGAGCCCCAGGCGCGTCCGTGGTCGCATTCCAGAAGGCCACGGGCGAGGTGGTGTGGAAGGCCCACGACGATGTTGCCGGCTACGCCTCTCCCCTGCCCATAACAGTCGATGGGGTACGGGAGATCGTGTTCTTTTGCGGCAAGGCCATCCTTGGGTTGTCTCCCAAGGACGGCAAGCTCCACTGGCGGCACGAGTGGTTGACGACCTCCGACATGAACATCGCGACCCCCATTTTCTCCGATCCCCTCCTGTTCGTTTCCTCCGGTCGGGGCACCGGCAGCGGGTTGTTTCGCTTGAGCAAACAGGAGAACGGCGTCAGCGCCGAGGTCCTCTGGACCAAGAAACTCATGCAGAATCATTACAATGGCTGCATCCTGGTTGGGGACTATCTCTACGGCTTCGACAATTCCATTCGAGAATCTGGTTATGCACTTAACTCCGGAAAAAGTCACCACCTCCTAGTAAAAAAGGTGAGAGACAGGAGGTGAGTGGATGTACGAAAAGATGAATTTGTTGGAGTTTCAAGAGCGTTTTGCCACAGAAGAAGCTTGTCTGAGTTACCTGATGCAGAAACGCTGGCCGGAAGGATTTGTCTGTCCCCGTTGTGGGGGTCAAGGAGGCTACTGGTTGCAGCACCGGCGATTGATGGAGTGTCGCCAATGCCGGTATCAGGCTTCTTCCACCGCCGGGACGATTTTCCACAAGACGCGGGTGCCCCTGAGATATTGGTTTTGGACCATCTTCTTGATGAGCCGTTGCAAAGCGGGCTACTCGATGAAGGGACTGCAGAAGCTGCTGGGAATCGGAAGCTATCGGACGGTCTGGATGATGGGACATAAGATCCGACAAGCCATGGCCAAACGTAATGACTGCTACCAATTAAGTCACCTGGTGGAGCTGGATGACTCTTTCTTTGGAGGCCGACGACGAGGGAGAAATCGTCGGGGTCGCAAGCGAGGACGAGGGACCGAAGGCAAGGCCAAAGTTCTGGCCGCGGTGGAGATAACGAAAGCCGGGGGGCCGAGGTTTCTAAGTCTGGATGTGGTCGATGACATAACCAGCGACAATGTGAAGCGGGTCGCCTGGGCGAGGATCGACCCCGGAGCTCAGATCCGAAGCGACGCCTATCACGCGTTTGTCGGTTTAGCTCAAGCCGGCTACCAGCATGAACGCGTCCGGCTCGAGTGGGTGGGGATGGGTTTTGAACAGTTCCCATGGGTTCACACCCTCATTTCCAACTGCAAGACTCAGCTCCAAGGGACTCAGAAAGCGGTCAGCCTCAAGCACCTTCAACGTTACCTGGCTGAGTTTTGTTACCGTTTCAATCGTCGTTTCTGGGAATCCGAGCTCTTCGACCGTCTCCTGACAGCCTGTTCGCTCTATCCCACCGTCACCTATCCGGAGTTAAGTGCATAACCAGATTCTGAAATGCATGAGTCTCGAGGACGGTGAGGAGATCTGGGCCGATCGGAGCGTGGGGAAGGGTTCCCTGATTGCGGCCCAGGGACACCTCTTCATCCTGGGAGAACAGGGTGATATCGCGATGGCCAAAGCAACGCACGAGGGCTACCAGGAACTTGGGCGGATGAAGATCCTGGACTACAAGAGCTGGACCCCGCCCGCGCTGGCCGGTGGCCGACTCTATGTCCGCGATCAGCACCACATTGCCTGCCTCGACCTGCGTAAAACCAGCCCGGAAGGAAGTTGATCGATGAAGATCCAGAGATACCGACTTCACCGGGTCCATCTGAAGCTGCCGCTTCCCATTGGGGACTCGCAGGTTGAATTTCAGGATCACTGGATGGTCGTCCTGGAACTCGATACGGACGATGGCCAGACCGGGATCGGATTCGAGCTCGAGCAGGGCGTTCCCAAACCCGGCTTGGAGGTACTGACGGCCCAGTTCGAATACTCGGTTTGGCCTGGATTGAACGACGGAAATCCGTTCAACAAAGCTTTGAGGATCACGCGGCCCCGCGGAGGTAACGTCGGTGCCTCTCCCTTTTCCCTGGCGGTCGAGACTGCGCTCTGGGACTTGATGGGCAAGAGCCTGGAGATGCCCCTCTACCGGCTTCTCGGGGGAAACAGCCCCCAGACACGCGCCTATGCCAGCACCCTGGACTTTCGACTCAGCGACGACGAGTTTCGCGACAAACTCAGCAAATTTCGGGGAATGGGATTGCGAGCCGTCAAGATCAAGGTGGGCCACCCCGATATCGAATGGGACCTGGCCCGGATGCACCTGGCTCGAGAGGTCATGGGGCAAGACAGTGACTTGATAGTGGATGCCAACGAGGCCTGGTCACCCAAGGAAGCGATCCTGAGACTCCATCGCTACCATGAAGAGGGCATCTCCATCTATTGGGTCGAGGATCCCCTCACCAGGGACGACTACGAAGGATACAGGCGGCTATGTGCTCAGATTCCGTTCACACGGATCAACACCGGCGAATACCTCGGATTCTCGGGAAAGCGGCGGCTACTCGAAGCAGGTGCCGTGGATGTCCTGAACATTCATGGTTCGATCGGCGGATCGCGAGCCGCCGCTCATCTGGCCGGAGATTTCGGAATCCCCGTCTCCCTGGGCAACACCAATCTAGAAATAGGCGTTCACCTGGCTGCGAGTCTCCCTGAATGCCTCTATATGGAATTCTCAGACCTGATGTGGAACGTCCTCGCAAAAGAGCCCGTGCATTTCGCGGACGGAATGGCAACAGCACCGGATCGCCCCGGTCATGGAATCGAGCTCGACCGAGAGGCATTGGAGCAGTACTCAGTAACCTAGAAGATAAATTCCAAGATACAAGATACAAACAAATCACAAATCCCAAGCTTCAAACGCTGCGAAAACCAGAAAGCAACGGCGAAGACTCAGCGATGGCAGCCGCGCTGAAGCCAGAGTCAGATCCTGATGGTTTGGAATTTGGTGCTTGGAATTTGTGATTTGTTTGTATCTTGTATCTTGTATCTTGGAATTTCTTTCTAACCATGTTTTCCAGAGAAGTCCAGTTTGCAATAGATCTCATCAGGGAAGCATCCTCGCTGGCCGAGAGCATTCGTCAGGGAGGGCTGCCACCAGAGCTTGTGAAGGGTGACCGCACTCCGGTGACCGTGGCTGACTACGCAATCCAGGCCCTGGCGGTGAGACGACTGCTGGAGGAGTTTGGAGAGACACGCTTGGTCGCAGAGGAATCCGCAGACGAGCTGAAGAAGCCCGAAGGGCGAAAGATGCTGAAGCACGTGGCCGGAATCCTGGAGACCGACGAAGAGTTGGTCTGTGAGTGGATTGGTCGGTCCCAGGGCGAAACAAAGGGAAAGGTCTGGGTACTGGACCCGATCGACGGCACCAAAGGTTTTCTTCGAGGAGGTCAATACGCCGTGGCTCTGGCACTGCTCGAAAACCACGAGGTCGTGGCAGGTGTCCTGGGCTCTCCAGGACTCGTCACCCGGCATTCCCCCAACGGTGGGTCCCTCACGGTTGCGGTTCGAGGTGAAGGCGCCTGGGGAGCTCCCTTGGAAAACCCGGAGGAACTTCAGAAAATCTCGGTCTCGGAGTTGCGCGATCCCGGCGACGCGAGGGTCTTGAGGTCGGTTGAGTCCGGACATACGAATGAAACGCGGATGCAGGAACTAAGAGATTTTCTTGGTATCGGTCCGGACCCGATTCTGATGGATAGTCAGGCCAAATATGCGGCTCTTGCCTCTGGAGCCGGAGATCTTCTTGTCCGACTGATCTCCCCGCACTTTCCTCGCTACAAGGAAAAGATCTGGGACCAGGCTGCCGGCACCTTCATGGTAGAGGAGGCCGGCGGAAGGGTCACGGATCTGGATGGCAAGCGTCTCGATTTCTCCCAGGGGATCGCACTGAACCAGAATCGTGGAATCCTGGCCTCCAACGGACATCTACACGAACTGGCGCTAGAGTCAGTCGCCAAGGTCGAGGCAACTCTGGTGGATTGTCAGGAATCTGGTTCCGAAACCCGCTCCTGATCCACTCCTGTTTTTCTTTCGTTTCGAGGAAGCATCATGCCAGTTTTCAAGTCGGCCGAACTCCAGGAGATCCTGGGGACCGTACTCGAGGCATCGGGGGCATCTAAGGAAGAGTCAGAGGTGGTCGCCAATCTCACAGTGGAAGCCCATCTGGGGGGACACGACTCTCACGGAACCGGATCCTTCGCCCGCTACATCAGGGAGATTCGCGAAGGAAATATCGTACCTGGCGCACCGCTGGAGGTCCTCAAGGAGGAGGATGCCTGGTTGGCACTGGACGGAAACTGGGGATTCGGTCAGGTCATCGTCAGTCATGCCACCAAGATGGCGATCGAGAAGGCACGGGGCTCGGGGACCTGTACCGCCACCATTCGCCACTGCAATCACCTGGGACGTCTGGCGAGCTATCTGCGCATGGCGGCGCAGGAAGGCATGGTGAGCTTTTTGGTCGCCAACTCCCACGGTCAAAGAGGGCTGGTGGCTCCCTGGGGTGGGATAGCTCCCCGGTTGGGAACAAATCCCATGGGGATTGGGTTTCCCACCGAGGGCGATCCTTTCATTCTGGATATGACAACGTGCGTCGCGGCGGCGGGGAAGGTCGCACTGTCGCATACCAAGCGCGAGTCGACTCCGGAAGGCTGGCTGATCGACAGTGATGGAACCCCAACCACCGAGCCCGACGTGCTGTTCCAGGATCCTCCGGGTGCGCTTCTCCCCCTGGGCGGCATCGCTGGGCACAAGGGCTTCGGCCTGGGACTGGCGGTTGAGGTCCTGGCAGGTGCTTTGAGCGGCGCCGGTTGTACTCGGTGGGAATCCACCCGTGGAGGAAACGCCGTATTCCTGATGGTCGCGAGCATCGAGACCTTTCTGCCCCTGACACAGTTCCGATTCGAGACTCAAAGGCTGATGGACTACGTCAAGTCCTCACCCGGGGCGTCGGGCTTTGAAGAGATCCAGATTCCAGGGGAACTTGAGGCGCGGCATCGAGAGAAGCGAATCAGGGACGGCATCCTCATCGATGAGAACACCTGGCAAGAACTGCTCGCGGCCGCGGGTGACGTCGGCCTGAGTTGGGAATCCTCCCGGCGAGTCTGGGTCGAGAAAAAACCGTCTTGAAGAGAAAACCGTCTTGAACAAGGGGTAACGATGCTGAAAACCAAGCTGCAGTGGATGGTGTCGTTGGGACTGCTGTCAATCCTGGCCTGTGCTCCTGTGGAAAAGCGAACAGGGGAAGCCGGGAAGAAAACCGGCTTCGAGTCTGATCGCAAACGGAGACTGATCTATTACGACTCGGCCTCGCAGCAATCACACGGCTATCTGGACCGGGGCGTCGAAACCCCCTTCATGAGCCTGCTTTACAACGTCACTGACGAGCAGTCTTTTCTGGATGTTCGCACCCGCCTGACCTTCGACACACAGGTCGACACCTACGTCTGGCACATCGGAAACGGCTGCGATCCCCCCTATGACATACCCAAGAAGATGCTCTGGCCCTGCTTCAGCTCTTACGAGCAAGTCAGAGACATCGTAATCAACGCGTGCCACGAGCAGGGAATCGAGGTCTGGGCTTCCCTACGCATGAACGATCTGCATTCCTCCTTCAGGTCCAGAACCCTGGAGGAAACCGACGACCCGCTCAAGGCCGACCACCCGGAGTACCTGATATCGCCGCCCAGCGTACGCGATCTTCCCACGGAGCTGACCGAGCAGAGGCTTTGGGTCGCTTTCAACTATGCCCAACCCGGGGTGCGTCAGCACCGGCTGGACTTCATCGGGAAAACCGCTGCCGAGCACGACTTCGACGGCTACGAGCTCGACTTCAATCGCATGGGAATCAGTTTCCCGCTGGGTGAAGAGCAGCAACATGCCCATCTCCTGACCGACCTGATCCGGCAGATCCGGGAACGTCTCAACGCGATCGGGGAGCAGCGCGGACGACCCTACACGCTCGCAATCCATGTCCAGGACTCCCTGGAAACATCACTGGAACTGGGGATGGAAGTGGAACGCTGGTGCCGCGAGGACCTGGTGGACGTGCTTCTGGTGGGATTGGGTTACATGCCCTCACAGGTTCCAGTCGACCAATGGGTGGAGCTGGCGAAGAAATATCAGGTGCAGGTCTATCCCACCATCAACCCGAATACCTTCAGAGCCGGGGCCTGGGAAGAGTGGTCAAGCAAACCCGTCTTCCAGCAGGCGATGCGCGCTGCTGCCGCCTACTTCCTGCAGCAGGGAGCCGACGGACTCTACCTCTTCAACTTTGCCAATGAACCCAGCCAGGAAGTGACGAAGGAGGAGTTCACCTCGACCCTGAACGAACTGGGTGATCTGGAGAAGCTGGCGGGCAAGGGCAAGCTCTACGGGATCGAGCCCACGGCCCACGGTGGAGGCCCCTTTTATCACGGATCCCAACCGGCGCTGCTGCCGATCGTGCTGGATCGGGTCGAACGAAAGCTTCCCCTGAACATGGGTCCCGACGCCGAAGACCCGCGCGCTCAGTTCAAGATCAGTCTCTCGACTGCCGAGGCTTCGGAAGACACAGTCCTGTGGACCCGGCTCAACCACCGTTTGTTGCCCAAGCCGACCCGGGAGGGTCCCTGGTACCACATGGAGGTTCCCGCTGGAATCATGCGAAAGGGATACAACGAGCTGAGCATCTGGTGCAATGTTCCCGCGGGGGGTCCCTATGCGGGGTTGGTGGGCCCGCCCGGCGCCGATCCCAGCGAATTCCTGAAGCAGGCCTTCGGCCGCGGGCTGAAACGCGCACCCAGCCCCCACAGTCCGATAATCGTCCACCAGATCCTGGTAGCGGCCACCTATCCCTAAACGCCGTGACCGTTCTTCGTAGCTTTGGCCTCCAGGCCGAAGTACTCCAGTCGAGCCTGGCGGCTCGAGGTACGGCGGCCTGGAGGCCACCGCTACGCTACCCAAAATAGGCGGGGGCGCTTTCCGGCTTCCACTTGATATTGCAGCCGATGCTGGGCTTCTGATCGGGGTCGGGTGCGTCTCCGGCCAGGACTCGATCCAATGCAGCCCTCAGGTCCCTTCCGTCGACTGGAGTGTCGTTCCCAGGGCGTCCACCGTCCAGTTGCCCTCGATAGACCAATTTCTGCTGGGCATCGAAGAGAAAGAAATCAGGAGTGCAGGCGGCTGTATAGTCCTTGGCCACCTGTTGGCTCTCGTCGTAGCAGAAGGGGAACGAAAAATCGAGTTCCTGGGCCATGGCACGTAGCTGATCCGGGGCATCGTCCGGGTAGTTGTCTGCGTCGTTCGAACTGATCGCCACGATTCCCACGTCCCGATCGCCGTAGTCCCTCCCGATCCGCGCCAGCTCATCCTGCTCGTGGATCACAAAGGGACAGTGCTTACAAATGAACATCACCAGCAGGGCACTCCTTCCCTCGAAAGTGCCCAGTGAAATCGATTCTCCAGACACGACATCCGGAAGCTCAAAATCAGGAGCTGTCGTCCCTAGATCCAACATGGTTGAAGGTGTCATAACCATTGCATTCCTCCTTTGATCAGTATAGATCCGACAGATATTCGTGAGATAGAAGTTGAGCCTTCAATTCTCCCTCTCAGAGCCTACGTGGGTCTTTCGCAGGTGCTCATGATAGCGCGCATTCGCCTCCGTGTCGCGTTTGGCCCGAGAGGAGCGGAAGGCGAAGCCCAGGTTTCGCCGGTGATCATCCGTTCGATTTGGCCCCGTACGGTGGATCACGTTAACGTGGTGAAGCGAAACATCGCCAGGCTTCATACAGAGCGGAACCTCGGGATGGCGGGTCAGGTCAGGGGCATCGACTAGACCCAGACTAGCTCCGGTTACGCCGGAAGGCCGATGGGGAAGAATCGGGCTTGTATGCGACCCTTTCAGACAGACGATAGTCCCATTTTCCTCGGTCGCCTCGTCCAGGGTCAAGGTGGCCGCCACCGCCTCAGGTGGATCCCAGAACTGGTAGGCGTTGTCCTGATGATAGGGAAATTTGTAAGACGCTCGTGGGGCCTTGTCGATCAGCATCACGCCGTCCGCCGTCACTTCGGCGCCGGGAAACAGGGCTTCTGCAACGGCGATCAGACGCGGATCCCACATCAGCTCTTCGAAGTAATCAGAGCGTTGATTCATCCGAAACACACAGCGTACCGTTCTGCTTGCGGCATCCTCATAGTAGACTTCGCCTGACTCGGGTGCAGAGAGGGACTCCTCGAGATAGGACTGCAGATGATCATCCACGGCTCCCAGCTCCTCCACCGAGAACAATCCACGGATGATTCCGAAGCCATTTTGGTGGTAATCGCTGGCTATCTTTGCGTAATCCATGCTGCCCTCCAGGAGTCTGCGGACGGAGATATCTCGGTGGCGGAACAATGACTCAAGGGCTTTTTCGATCCGCTAGCGTGGAGTCGTCGAACTCTTTGCGGTAACCAATATCGTCGCCCAGGGGAGTGGCTCGGAACTCGTGTTCGATCTTGCGATCGTGGACTGGGTCATGTAGCCCGATCAAGAAACTATCCCCAACACCCAACGCTGCCGCTTTGGGAAGACCGAGGCGGTTGACGGCGGCTTCGGCGGAATCGAGAAAGGAGCTGCAGCCGCAATAAAGGACCATGGGATCGGCCAGTCCCTTCACCTCGTCCATTGCGAGCAGATACTCCAGGTCAACCAATTCATCCAGGGTGGTGTCCTGGAGGGGTACCGTCTGCCCGTCCCCCACGTGACTATAGATCCGCAGCTTGTCCCAGTGGGATCGGACCTCCTCGTAGGGCCAGGCATCGCAAGCCAGGGGGTGGGGACACATCTGCTTGGGCTTGTCGGGGAAGATCGGGTCGAGTTCGCGATCGCATTGATCGCTGCCCACAGAGATGAAAATTTCCTCTCCGACTCGGATGGCTACCACCTCCGCCTCCCCGCCGGTCATGGCGCCCTGGACCTCGAATTCTGGGCCCTGGGTCAAGAGATAGCGGCCCAGGTGGAAGACCGAGGGGTTGGTTCTGGTGGCCATGGTGTAGCGGCCGTCGCGCCCCAGCATCTCATCCATTTCCTTACGCATGGCCCCCACGTCGCGGGAGCAGAATCGCGCTCCAGACACGGAACCAATGGGGAAGGAGCGCTCCTTCACACCCTCTTTACTGTGTATCTTCATCTCGATAGGACCGATCTTCATGGTTCAAGTTCCTCTGATTGCCTCCGCCAACTCTTAGGGCGATGGCGTGGAGACTAGGGTTTCCGCCAACATCCTCACAGCCGTCTACAAGAACTCGATGGTCTGCCCCGCAACCACGTCGCTGGCAGAATAGGCCACCTTGCTCCGAATTTTTCCTTCCGGGTCCAGCAGAAGGACCTCGTCGCCGGTGTTGTTGAGGGGCACCTTGCCGGCTGGGAGCGAGATTCTGCCATCCTCTCCCGCCCCAATGGATCCTTCGAGGCTCACCCGACTACCCGCCCGATCCTGCAGAGCCCAACCTTGGAGGTTGGCGATCGCCGTTCCCAGATTGCGTAGAGTCACACCCTCGAGACCTCGATCAGAACCCACGGGATCCGGGAGAAGCGAAGCAATTGTCAAAGCACTGGACGGCTCAACATCCTCGCGTGCGGCGATCCTGTCGCTGATCTGTTCAGCGGAGGTCAGCACCATCTGTGGCCGGCCCCGAAACATTCCCAGCGGGCCCGTGACGTAGGCATAACTCCGTCTCGGCCGACCTTCCCCGTGGCTGAAATAACGCGTCCCCAACAGGTTAGAGATCTCTTCCCCTGCAGGAGCGTCGATCTCCGGAAGAAAGAGTTTGAAGGGCTGCTGATCCGACCCGATGTCGATCAAGCCGTGACGACCACCCGTCCGGCTGAGAGAATACAGCTCCGTAAACACGGTAGCGCTTTCTCCTGCCTCGGCCTTGGCCTCCAGGGCTGCGTAGTCAAGCCTGGTATTGAGCACCGAATCATCGACAGCCTTCAACTTCCGATACTCGTCAATGATGCTGGCGCGCAGCTGCCACCAGGTTCCCAGCGCGGCGTAGTTTCTAATCTCGACACCATTCACAGTCGTCTGATCCCATACCCCGAGACGCCGCCGCTGTGCTTCCCGCTCAGCCTCGACGTATCGCTCATGGTGGCCGGCGAACTGGGCATTGCCATATTTGACGAAGTAGGGACTATATCCTTCCTGAATCATGGTCTCCTGGAAATCCACGTCGTCCCGGAAGGCGTAAACCAACAGCCGGCCGAAATTACCCCGGTGTTTCTGTAGAGCCGTCTCCAAACTCTCATTGCCCGGAAACTCGATGGTCACCGTGTCCGCGCCCTGGAAGAATTCCTCGGCACGCTTCTTCGCCTCCTTACCCCAGGGCGTCACCGGCTTGCTGCCAAAGGCGTGCGATTCCTCCGTATCCAAAGCCAGAATCCGAAGAGACTCATCGTCCTGGGCACCGGGGAGAAAGACGCGGATGGTGTCACCATCCACGACGCGACCAAACCTGACGTCGAGATGAGTGCCCTTGATCATAGTCTTGACCTAGAACTTCGTTTGGTTGCAGGTTTAAGGTTTCCGTTCAAACAGGCCTGCGAACGACCGTTTGGCATCGTAGCACACCCTCAGGTAAGCAGTCTCTCGCTTCGACGGAAAGACAAGAGTGTGCATGGCAACAATCGCTGGTACCCTGGGGCGGACCGCGTTACGGCTCGAAGAAAGGGTTGCAGGTGAGAGTCCAGAGCAAGACACTTCCCATCCTGTTTCTGCTGCTCCGAGGAGGCATCTCACTCCCATTGCTGGCACAGGAACCTCGGTCCGATAGCTCAGAACCGGCGACTGGGTTCTCGGTTGTCGAGGCCCCGCTCCTTAACCTGCAAAAGGCTTTACAGGAAGGACGGGTGACATCGCGGGAAGTGGTGCTGCAGTACCTGGCGCGAATCGCCACCTTTGAAGACAAACTGAATGCCGTCATCACCGTCAACCCTGACGCCCTGGAGGAGGCCGACGTCCTTGATCGCGAGCGGGCTTCCGGCAAGATCCGGGGACCACTGCACGGGATCCCAGTGGCTCTGAAGGACAACATCCACACCACAAACATGCCCACCACCGGGGGAGCACTGGCCTTCGACGGCTTCGTCCCACCCTACGAGGCGACGCTGACCCGACACCTGCGGGCTGCGGGCGCCATCATCCTGGCCAAGACAGGGATGACGGAACTGGCTAACTGGGTGGCGGGACATCCAACGTCCATGCCGGACAACTACAACGCCCTCAGCGGATACGGGATGAATCCCTACGATCCACGACGAGATCCCCGAGAGGGCAGCTCCGACGGCCGTCCGGCGCTTCTGCCAGGTGGGTCCAGCTCGGGCATCGGCACGGCCGTAAGCTTCTGGGCGGCCAACGTAGGAAGCGAGACCTCGGGTTCGGTTTTGAGTGCTGCCAACGAGAACATGCTGGTTGGGATCAAACCCACGCTCGGACGCATCAGCCGATATGGGATCATGCCCATCACGGCCGACCAGGACACCGCCGGACCCATCGCGAGAACCGTGACCGGTGCCGCGATCCTACTGGGAGTGATGGAGGGCCAGGGCCCGGACGAAAAAGATCCAGCCACCAGCAGATGCGAGCCTCCTCCCGCCAACGACTACACACACTTCCTGAAACGGAATGGCTTGAGCGGAGCCCGCATCGGCGTCCCCAGACCCTTCTACTACGAAAAGGTCACGCCGGCAGGTACCGAGGACACGCGCGGTGGACTCAAACCCCAGCAGGCAAAGGTCATGAAAGAGGCACTGGCAGTTCTAAAGCAGCAGGGAGCCGTCATTGTGGATCCTGCACCCATTCCCAGCATTGTGGACCCGGACCCGGAACAGAACTTCCTGCTCTGGCCCATCTGCTCCAGAGTCAAGCATGTCAAAGGGAAGGACGAATCGTGCTCCGTGGTCTTCAAATACGGGATGAAAAGAGACTTCAACCAGTGGCTGCAGACCCTGGGTCCGCTGGCTCCAGTGAAGTCGCTGACGGAGCTGCGCCGATGGAATCTAGCCCATGAGAGAGCCGGCAGCATCAAATACGGACAGGCCAGGCTGGATATCTCGGACGAGATGGATCTGGATGCAGATCGCGGGCGCTACCAGGCCGACCGGGCCAAGGACCTGGCACTTGCGGGCAGCCGGGGTATCGATCAGGTCATGAAGGCCTACCGACTGGATGCCCTTCTCTTCCCCGGCGTAACAGGTGCGTCGATCGCGGCCAGACCAGGGTACCCGACGGTGATCGTCCCCTTCGGCAGGGTTCCCAATGAACCGAGCCCTCCGTTCCCTGAAGGATTCGAAGCGCAGCCAGCCCCATTCGGTGTCAGCTTCACAGGCCTAGCCTGCAGTGAACCGAGACTCATCGAAATCGCCTACGCCTTTGAGCAGGCCACCCACCGTCGGGTACCGCCACCTGGATTTCGGTAAACGCGCGCGCCAACCGCGCGCAAGCCGCGCTGCATCATTCGAGAATCTGGTTATGCACTTAACTCCGGAAAAAGTCACCACCTCCTAGTAAAAAAGGTGAGAGACAGGAGGTGAGTGGATGTACGAAAAGATGAATTTGTTGGAGTTTCAAGAGCGTTTTGCCACAGAAGAAGCTTGTCTGAGTTACCTGATGCAGAAACGCTGGCCGGAAGGATTTGTCTGTCCCCGTTGTGGGGGTCAAGGAGGCTACTGGTTGCAGCACCGGCGATTGATGGAGTGTCGCCAATGCCGGTATCAGGCTTCTTCCACCGCCGGGACGATTTTCCACAAGACGCGGGTGCCCCTGAGATATTGGTTTTGGACCATCTTCTTGATGAGCCGTTGCAAAGCGGGCTACACGATGAAGGGACTGCAGAAGCTGCTGGGAATCGGAAGCTATCGGACGGTCTGGATGATGGGACATAAGATCCGACAAGCCATGGCCAAACGTAATGACTGCTACCAATTAAGTCACCTGGTGGAGCTGGATGACTCTTTCTTTGGAGGCCGACGACGAGGGAGAAATCGTCGGGGTCGCAAGCGAGGACGAGGGACCGAAGGCAAGGCCAAAGTTCTGGCCGCGGTGGAGATAACGAAAGCCGGGGGGCCGAGGTTTCTAAGTCTGGATGTGGTCGATGACATAACCAGCGACAATGTGAAGCGGGTCGCCTGGGCGAGGATCGACCCCGGAGCTCAGATCCGAAGCGACGCCTATCACGCGTTTGTCGGTTTAGCTCAAGCCGGCTACCAGCATGAACGCGTCCGGCTCGAGTGGGTGGGGATGGGTTTTGAACAGTTCCCATGGGTTCACACCCTCATTTCCAACTGCAAGACTCAGCTCCAAGGGACTCAGAAAGCGGTCAGCCTCAAGCACCTTCAACGTTACCTGGCTGAGTTTTGTTACCGTTTCAATCGTCGTTTCTGGGAATCCGAGCTCTTCGACCGTCTCCTGACAGCCTGTTCGCTCTATCCCACCGTCACCTATCCGGAGTTAAGTGCATAACCAGATTCGAGAAAGAAACTTGACGTGGATCAGGGGGCCCATCACCTACGCCGAAGGCGTTACTGCGTGTAGCCCAGGGTTGCAATGCGAAAACCCGGGAAGCCTGAAGCGCGAGCGAGGGGTTGGAGACCTGAGATCCGTCTGTTGTGCACCCTCTCGCCGGCTTCACCCTCTCGCCGGCTTCATCGGCTATCAAGGGATCAGAGGTTCAGTCCCAACAGCCGAATTGCGTTGCCACCCAGCACCATCTTCTTCTCCTCGTCGGTAATTTCGCTGACAACTACCTTGGCAATCTGCTGAGAGGCATCCAGTAGAGGCATGTCGGTGCCAAACAGGACTCGATCCGCTCTTCCCTCCTTGACGGCATACTCGATACTTCGCAATCCAGAACTGCAGGTCTCCACGTAGACACTGGAGAAATCTCGGACCGCCTTTATCGCCTCTTTCCCCCTGCCCCCGCCGGCGTGAGCCATAACCCAGTTGATCTGGGGAAATCGCTTAACCAGGCCCTCGTAGCGATCGTAGACGGAGGTGGATGGGGGGTCAAAGTAGTGCCTGGCATGAGACATGATCGCCAGCTTCCGCTCATTCGCGAACTCATAGATTGGGAAGTAAAGGGGGTCGTCGTGTGCCACCCGAACGTAGTGTGGGTAGATCTTGATGAACTTGCTCCCCAGCTGGCTGAAACACCGCTCCAGTTCCTTGACCATCTCGCCAGGATAGTTGGGAGTGACAAACGCAACACCGACAAACCGTTTGGGCCACTTTCGGACGTACTCGGCTACCAGATCGTTACCCCGGTCGACATCTCCGTAGAAGATGCAGTTGAGGCAAGCTACATCGATTCCTGCATTGTCCATACAGCGCAAATAGATATCGGGGTCGTCAGGCATTCCGAAGCGGCCCCAATTCCCTAGATGTGCGTGAAAGTCGACGACTGGAATATTCATGATCTAACCCATCCCCAGAAGCCGTTCCAGGTTGCCTGAGCAGATGGCCCGAACGGTGGACTCCCTGAGCCCCATATGGTGCAGCGCGTACACATGGACCCCCATGGCGGAGTCCGGATATCGGGATCCGAACAGAATACGCTTCTCGTCCATGAACTCGAGGAACCGGTTGATGGGATCCGCTATGGTCAGCCGAGACGTCTCGACATGTATGTTGGATAGGCTCTTGAGCAGCGGGACAGCCCAGGAGACATTGGAGTAGTGGATCTCGCTGAGCACCACATTGAGACGAGGATGCTCTTTGATGGTGTCGTAGACGTCCGAGGGGTTCAGCTCCGTAGTATTCCCGAAAACGGTATAGGTGCTGGGAAGCCAGAGAGCGATGCCTTCGCGTTCCATCCAATCCAGCCAAGGACCCACCACCCACTCCCGGAAGGGATAGTGTTGATACTGAGGCACCATCCGAAGGGAGCGAACCGCTGCGTCCTTGATGCTTCGGGTGAGGGCATCGAAGTCGTCGAAGGAGGGATTGCAGAGGAACTGCGGCACCAGCCTCGAATCACCGTGGATCAACTCCATCAGGATGAGGTTGCCTTCAATGGAATCGTAGGCGACCCCGTGAGGATGCCAGGCCAGCGCACGGTCCACCCCTGCCCGGCCCATTTCCTCGAATAACTGCTCCGGAGTGTCCTTGTTGACTACCTGGTCGTGTCGGCGTCCCAAGGCGACATTGGCATCGAAGACGGGCACCGACGGCTTGAAGTTGAGATCGACTTTTCCCATTGCTTTCACTTTCCGTTGATGGAAACAAATTCCAGGCTCAGCTGACTCGGGGCGATTCTAGCAGGCCCACTGGTGCCGTTCAATACAAGGCATTGATCCAAATCCACGCTGATTCCATCCGAATAACAGTAAGGAGGAGTTGATCCATGAGCATACCGGCGAAAGCGACGACGAGAGAGCACCTGACGCTGATTCTCATTCTTGTGGGGATAATGGCCACCCCTGCAACAGGAGCAGATGCAGCTTCGACCAGATTGGACCCAGGGCCCAGGTTCAAGGTCGAATCGGACGTGGTTCGCGTTCCTGTGGCAGTGATCGACAAGGAGGGCCGCCTTTATACAGACCTCAAGAGGGAGCAGTTCAAGATACTCGAAGACGGTGTTGAACAACCGGTGACTTCCTTCAGTGGCGGAGAGGCACCGATGAACATCGTCTTGCTGCTGGAATACAGCAGACGCATCCTCCCACTGCTGGGAGAGGTCGTCTATCCGGCAGGAATGTTCATCTCCCAGATCCTGAACCCAGAGGACTACGCCGCCCTGATCTCCTTCGACATCAAACCCAAGGTGGTCTCGGACTTCACAGCTCACCGCGGGAAGCTCTTCAACTCCCTTAGGGGACTCGCCAAGGATCCCCCGTTTTTCAGCGAGAGTTCCTTGTACGACGCTCTCGAGTTCGCTCTGGCCGGGAATGTGGACTATGCGGGCTTGTCCGGCGTCGAGGGGCGAACCGCTGTGCTCCTGATCTCAACGGGCCGCGATAGCCTGAGTAGGATCAACTTCGACGAGGCGCGGAAGGTAGTCGCCAACGCAGGGGTTCCCGTCTATTCCATAGGCATCGGAGAATCGTCGGCGCTGCGCGCAGATCCCTACACGAGTGATATCGGCCGCCTCGAGCACTATCAATCCAGAAACACACTGCGGACCTTCTCCCAGAGCTCTGGCGGAAGATCCTACTCGGTCCGCTTCCAGGCTGACATCGACGAGGTCCTGAAATCCATTGCGGCCATGATCCGTTTCCAATACACCCTGGGCTACACTCCTCTCAACGACCGGCAGAAGGGCAAGAAGAGAAAGATCAAGGTGTTGATAGACATAGACAATGATGGCGAGCCTGACAACAAACGCCTGCAGCTCCAACACCGCCGCTTCTATATAGAACCTGATAGAACCTAGAGCAGAAACGCGGGAGGAAGATTGTTTGGAATAGGCAGGAAGAGAACCTGGAAGGCGAAGGCACAGGCAGGCAAAGGCAAGTTTCAAGCGGGGACAACCCACACAGCCCCTTCACTTGATTGAGAAGGTCTTTGGATCGATGGCAGAGTCATGGGTAATGCGATCGAACCGCATCTCCCAATGACCCTCGAAACTTCCTTCTTTCCGATTCAGTGTGACCGTGATCTGGCAATCGTGCGGCAGGATCAGGCCATCCACTGCTTTGAAGTTCTCGAAGCTCTCTTCCAGGGTGATCTGGTACCGAGAACTATCGCTGTGGACCTCAAGGTGTCCAATGCCCCTGGCGGTCGGCCCGGCTGCGCCACGCGCGCCCGCGTCCAAATCCACGGTGCGTGTTCTCATCGTGCCGGAATCCGTGGAGAGGTGGTAAGAGCTGGCCACATGGCGGAAAGTCTCGGGCTCGAAGTAAAGAGCGATCCGATAATTCACACCCTTACTGGGTTTGTACTGGAGCTGATGTAGCTTCTTCTCATGGAATTTCTTGAGCCCCTTGTACTTAAGGCTGGGTCGTCTGCTTTCGAGATCGAGAAGAGGCCAACCGGTGTTCAAAACACCTCCGTATAGGCCTTCCCGGATGATGTGGTGGAAATCAGCCCAAAGGGATTCTCCCAGCTGGGAGCGGACTCCCGGTGAAATATAAGGGACATCCACCGTCTCACCGTCGTACACGAGCAGCTCTTCCGAGTATTATGGCTGTCCGAAGCGAACGCTCGAGCGAAGCTTCCGCACGTCCGAAATCAACTTGGCCGGACCGGCCAGCTGAGCCCACCCACCAACCCGGATTTTCAGGCTCCCGCGACCCTCGGTAACTCGGCTCCTGCGGACCGGGTCCTTTCCGATAGCCTTCAGGTGGAGCCTGATCAGATCCTCCTTTTGGAGCTTCTCAGCCGTGGCAGCGGTGGGTAGGGAGACAAGAGCCAGGGACACCAGAAGAAGAGCTCGCACCCGTTCTTTCACAGCAACACCTTTGGTAGAACAGAATTGTTCGTGGTCGTATACAAACGGTCTTGTCGATAGGCAGGTTCACGCGGACTGTGCACGGATTTCTATCTTAGATGATTCTCCTCCCAAAAGGTTCATCGCGTCGGGGCGTCGACCTGTGATCACTAAAGCGTCAGTAACGAAACCGTAGCGTAAACCAGGATTCCCGACAACATGGGCGACGGTTGCTCGCACGTAGACAGTCAAGTCTACCAATCGTTTTGTAAAGTTTACTTGACATACCATCCCAGCCGGACTACCCTGAGTAAAGTACACTTTACATTATGACAAGGAGAATGGACCATGGGAAAATTGATGATCGATTCGGACTGTTTCACTGCACGTACATTGAAAAGCCAGTTCCGTCTTCTCTGCTGGGTATTTGCATGGGCTGCAACGATGGTGTTCGCTGACAAAGCCGAGTTATACCAATGGTACTCTTCTGCTTCGATATCAATTTTGGCGATCGTCATCAACGCGGGAATCGGCTTTGGAATGATTCTGACGTTTATGCGATTCCTGAAAGAACTGGATGAAATGCAGCGCAAGATCCAACTTGATTCTCTGGCACTATCGATGGGTGTTGGATTGGTTGGTAGCGTCAGCTATTCACTACTGGTAACCGCAGAATTCATATCTGATGCAGAAATCTCAGACATCATTTTGCTCATGATCCTTACGTACGTGGCTGGAACCATTGTCGGCCAGATTCGATACGGATGAAAAATCGTTTAAAGGTACTTCGTGCAGAACGAGATTGGACCCAAGCTGACCTGGCCGCTGCGCTAGGGGTTTCACGGCAGACGATCAATGCCATCGAGAAAGGAAAATTCGATCCCAGTTTGCCTCTAGCGTTCAAGGCTGCGCGGCTATTCAAATTGTTAATAGAAGATATTTTTCAAGATGAAGTAGGGTCTTGATGCATCCAGGCGGTGTGACCCTTGGGAGTCGACAAAATGGGAATCGACAATTGTTCTCTGGACAGGTGACCTGATAGCATGGCGAAAGAATCTGCCTTTGGTCTGGGTTGACCCATGAACCTCCACTCCCGTCGTTCTTTTCTCGCCAGGATTGCGAGCTTGGTCGTGCCGGCCTGGTTGACAAACTATGCCCGACTGGCTGCCGCTGAGCGGCGCAAAGTCAAGATCACAGATATCAAGACGATGATCCTCCAGGGTCCACGCACCTACACACTGGTGAGGGTGGAGACTGACGCCGGCGTCTATGGTGTTGCCGAGGCCTATGGTTCGCCCGGCATTGGTGTGAAGGAGGAGATCCATGGACTCCGGGAGCTTTTTGTCGGGAAGGATCCGATTCAGATTGACCGGCTATACACGGGTTACCGGTACACCGATGGCAGCGCCCACGCGCAGCAGCGGGCGATGAGCGGTATTGAAATGGCGCTCTGGGACCTGGCCGGCAAGCTGCTGAATCTACCCACCCACGCTCTTCTCGGGGGCAAGTTTCGCGATCGGGTCCGGTTGTACGACCACTCCCACCCGCGTGACTTCTTAGACAAGACCGCCTGCCGTGACTGGGCGCAGGAGGTGAAGCAGAGCCCGAACGGGATCAACATGCACAAGTTTGGCCCGCTCCGAAGCGATCCCTCAAGCGACCCGGGCCGAGATCCGTCGAATCGGCTTCTTTCGAGCGATGAGCTGAGGCGAATCCGTCAGGGATATGAGAACGTCAGGGAAGCCCTGGGCTTCGAGCACGATATCCTGATCGGCTGCCATTGGGAGTTCGACCTGCGCAGCGCAATCGAACTCGCCGAGGTTCTGCGCACGGTCAAGCCGCGTTTTCTGGAAGATCCGTTACCGGTTGCCTACTCGGAGAGCTGGAAACGGCTGGTGCATATGTCTCCGGTGCCCATCTGCACCGGGGAAAACTGGATGCGTCGGGCCGAGGCGCTGCCGTTTATCGTGAATGCCGCTGTCGACATTATCCGCCCCGACCTGCGGAATTCGGGCGGCTTCCTCGAAAACAAGCGCATGGCAGATCTGGCCGACCTCTACTTTCTGCCGGTGGCCAGCCACAACACGGGCAGTATCGTGAACGGGATGGCCACCACCCACTGGGCCTCGACCATCCGCGACTATTTTGCCTGCGAAACTGTGTTCTTTGACGGCGGCTGGATGGACGATGTCATCGTACATGACAAACCGCTCTGCCAGAATGGCTTCGTGGAAGTGTCCGATAAACCAGGTCTTGGAATCGAGCTCGATCCGGATATCGTCAAGGCACATCTGGCCGACGGCGAGACGTGGTGGGGCTGAGCTTGAAGGCAGTTTTCAGCCCGGCACTCTAGGCACTTGATCGTCGACTACGGATCGGCAGAAGGATTCCCTCCTCACCCCCTAGCATCTCGCCTTTACCCAACAGAAACCATCGACCCACCAGGGCTGCTGTGACTGCGTCTAGTTCGTCGCTGGTCATCCCCTTTGCCAATCCTTTCACGCCCTGCCGCTTCAATCCGGTCCGGAGCCCCTCGATGTCTTTGTGTTGGCGAGGAATGCCCCATACATCTTCGGCACCACCGGGGTAGCATCCGACTGCCCGGTAGCCCATCTCTTCTATCCTCGCTTTGAGCTCGAGACCACGTTCGGTGAGCATTCTCATCGGACCGAGCGTGATGGGAAAGAAACGAATACCGCGTTTCTGGAGCTCGCGATCGCAGGCACGGAAATGCTCACCAGATCGATCGTGGATCGTCGCGCGTCCTGGCGGTAGACTAAGTGGTGCGTCGATGGGGACGATGCTGGGTTCTGCCAGCTTGATTGAGTCCATAATCTCCTCGTCTGTCTTTGCGGTGTATGTCTGCGCTTCCATTCCGCGAAGGGTGCATACGCCGGTGGGACGGCGCGGAGAGCCCGCAAGGTCTACACCCAGAACGACAGAAGGTTCGTGGTTTGACATCACGCTAGTCAAGAAAGGTACTACACCAACGGAATTGCGTGTAGCCCGGGAGTGCAATGCGAAGCGAGCTACCCTGGGGCAAGGTCGTTCGAAGCAACACGCTACCCCAAGGGGTTGAGGTCTTGAGCGTCGCAGACCAAGCGAGGTCAATCCCAACGGGATTGCGTCTTCCAGCCCAGCGACTGTGTTGGTTTTGTCAAGCATTATTAAGATTCTGCGGCTAACGGTGCTCTCCAAAGATCATCGTTTTTGACCATCGTGTTGAGCGTGACGAGGAGCTTTCTCATGGACGCTATCAGGGCCACTTTAGGCTCTTTTCCGGTGGCGACAAGGCGATTGTAAAAGGTGCGAATCTGCGGATTGTGTCGGATCGCTGAGAGCGTGCACATGTAGAGCTGATTCCGGAGTTGACGCCGTCCTCCCCAGATGGCACGAGGCTGGAGTCCCTCGCCGCTGTCCTGATCCCAAGGGGCCAATCCCACCAGGGAAGCGACTTCTCTGCGATTGACCCTGCCCAACTCAGGCAGCTCACACACCACGATCTGACTGCTTCGCTCCCCTATCCCCGGGCAGCTTTGCACCACCTCCTGGCGCCGAAGGAGCTCGGCATCGAGCCGCAGCAATTCCTCCACCTTCTGCTCAACCTCTTTCAGTTCTTGATCCAGCAGGCCAAGGATTCGCTCCACTCCTTGACGCAGCTCCTGATCCTCATACTGATGGCGACGAGTCCGCTCGATCTTACGACACTCAATCAGTTGCCTGCGTCTGCGATTGTAGGCTTGTAACTGCTGATAGTACGCGGTTTCCTGCTTACTGATACGATGAATCCCCAGCTGCCCACAACGCGCCAGGACGTGGGCATCCAGACGATCATTCTTGGCTAGGATTCCCAGACCCTTCGCGAGGTCTCGAGCTTGTCGAGGATTCACGCAACAGACGGGGATCCCCGCCTCATTGAGCTCTCTCAGGACCCGCTTCTCATAACCCCCCGAGGCTTCCACCACCACCGAGACCAATCCCGCGATCCCCTCCAGACGGCGGAGGATCTCTGCGATTCCTTCCCCCGCGTTGGAGTGCTCCGAGTGTTCCTCCCGTGGCAGCAGACACAGATCCAGCCGATCCTTGCTGACATCAATGCCCGCTGCGGGCTGACTCATCCAGGTTTTGTTGATAGGATTACCTTTGAGTTGTTTCATGGAGACCCTTCCTTATATTCGGGCTCTCTCTTTGACGGAGGCCCAGGCGACTGTTCGGGTTGACATGAAATGGGCCGACCACGGATCTCGCTGGGCTCCGGTCTCGACGGACCGAGGGTTTCACGATCTCGTGGTCGGCTCGGATCAGACGTTCTGACCCGAATTCCTTTCAACAAATAACACATATAAGGGTTTCCGAACCCTGGGGAGGGAGTCGCCCCATCAACCCGGAACGGGTTGCGTACCTAAGGGTAGCCCTGGTGCGGAAAAACGCCTCTCCTTGGATCGTCTGTACGCAACCGCCGATGGGGTTGGAATCAAAGGGGGAGTCGCATACCCAGGGTTCAGAAACCCTGGGCTGAAATACGGAATCCCTTCAGGATTCACAGACTCCCTGAGTGGTTGAATCGGGCCTCAAGCAGGGCAACACCAAGGGCAAGCGGGTTCACTGAGTCTCCCGAGCACCCTATCTAGCGAGGTCACGTCTGAAAATGGGGCCGCTTTCGTTGTGAATGGCCCTTATTGTCGTCGTTCCGCCGACGTCATAGATGGCCCCCTTCGGGTCGCCGACGGACTGGAGGACGGTATCGCCACGGCGCGTCTCGCTGAAACAGGAACCAGACGCGTGAACTGAATTGCCGTTCTCCGTAAAGCACCAATGTCCGACCTGTTCCAGTCTCCTTGCAGCCCCTCTACGAAGGGTAATGTCTGCCGTTAGCTCGACCGAATAACACATCCCTCCCAAGGGCGCAACCTTAGGGTTAGCTCCATCGACCGCCAGCGTCGTGGCGCGCCCGGAGAGATTCGAACTCCCGACCTACGGATTCGAAGTCCGTTTGGGAAAAGCGCCAAATTGTTAGGAAACGTTAGGAAAAACAACACGATAGCTGGGTTTTTCGCCAATCAGAAAACCGAATCATTAGGAAAGATTAGGAACCGCAGTGGGAGACAAATGGGAGACAGTAGGATGGGGAGTCAGTCCCGATGTTGCTGGACCTCAACTCAATTCCAATCGCCGATGTAGGGTCGTGTATCGAGTGCGATCGCGTCTGCGGCTCTCGTACGGTATTTCTTCCATCTTGCGTGAGGCCTCAACCTCCGTCTGGACTAGCGACAAGAATTTTTGCATCTCCTGCTCGAACGGCACGAATGACTCGAAGGAGACCATAAAATCAAAACGCTGGCCATGTTGCGCATTCCGGACGAAACCGGCCACTGATTCCGGAGCAAACCGGCCACCCAATCCGGTGGGAAACCGGCTACTAAAAACGGGGTTTCCCGAACGGTGGCCGATTTCCCGGAAAGGCGGCCGGTTTCCCGGAATCGGTTCCCACGACAGGAACGAGCGACGTTGGACTCCTTCGGTACGATGACTCCTTTTCGGAGGACAGATCGTGCCGAATCAAAGGAAGTCCATGCGCAAGATCAAAACCTTCCTACGCCTGAAGTTTCAGCTTCATCTCTCCAACCGGCAGATCGCCCGTAGCTGTTCCCTCGCACGCAGCACTGTGGCCGAGTATGTACGACGAGCCCAACGAGCCGGTCTGACCTGGCCCCTACCGGAAGGGTGGGATGACCGGACGATTCAGCTCCGGTTGTTTCCTCCCACGGGTAAGTCTCCCCCCGGCCCACGCCCCCTGCCCGACTTCGCCACGGTTCATGAGGAGCGCTGCCGGCACAAACATGTGACGCTGATGCTGCTCTGGGACGAGTACAAGCAAGCCCAGCCGGAGGGCTATCAGTAGAAAAATGAGAGGATCGACCTGGGTCACCCACAAGAAGCTGAAACGCCGGGAACTACCCGCCCGCGTTTCGGTCTCAAATGGGCGATCCAGCGTACTCTGTTGGCCGCTGTTGATTCTGAATGTAGTGACTGTAGTCGGCGAAGCGGAGTATAGGGGAGAGATCCACTATTGGGCGAGGCTCTTGGCGTGAACAGTGTAGCAAAGACAACACCTCGTCTGTTGCTGAGTCAGCGGTTCAGGGATTCGGGGGGCCGGAAGACTGTGGCGCAAGCATCGATGAAGAGGCCAGACTTGGGGTGGGCGCTTGTTCATTCTTCTTGCGATTACTGCACCAAGACACCCTGCCACACAAGAAGACAGCGAGGAAAGCGAACAAACTAATAACCCAGGTGCCATTGACCTGCCTGCCGACTCTCCAGAACAATCGATCCCAATCTCCTTTCTTTTCGTCTTTCATGTGCTTGACAACCTGGTTGGCGCGGTCGATTCTCCACAGATGCTGGTACCGATAGCCATAATCGTGTATGAGTCCCGGGATCAGCAACAGACCGATCGGATTCAGAAGGCTCCACAGCGGTCGCGGAATCGAGGCGCCGTCGAACTTGAAGCCCTTATGCAGAATGATCCTGGTATTTTCTTCCAGTTGGTACTCCCAATTCTCGACCAGTTCCCACTTCCTGACCTCGTAAAGCCAGACCCGAATCCGCGCAAAGAATGATCGGTTTTTCGTGGCGATCGGCACTGGCCGAAGTACCGGCATGTCTTCGATCTTGATTACTTCTGCAGGCTGGCACTGGATCTTCTTGAGGACACCGTGAATGACCCCGCCGATGATAAACAGCCCTAGCAGCCTGTCGGACTTTCGAGGTCACACCGAACGGGCATCATTAGTGTATGGCGAATCGATTTAGAACAGTAGATCGAGAGACTCCTTATCTGTTTCCTCCTTCGGTGCAGGAATGGCTGCCGGAGACGCATCTGGCTCGCTTCGTGGTGGAGGTGGTGAGCAAGCTGGAGTTGAGGAAGTTGGAGGATTCCTACACGAAACGGGGATCGGAAGGATACCATCCGGCGGTGATGCTGGCGTTGTTGTTTTACGGGTATGCGACGGGGGTGTTTTCGAGTCGGAAGTTGGAGCAAGCCACCTACGATTCGGTGGCGTTTCGCTACCTCGCCGGCAACACGCATCCGGATCACGACACCATAGCCCATTTCCGAAAGCGGTTTTTGGAAGAGCTGAAGCCGCTGTTTGTGGAGATCTTGCTGCTGGCCCAGGCGATGGGATTTCTGAAGTTGGGCCGAGTGAGTTTGGATGGCACGAAGGTCAAAGCCAATGCCTCCAAGCACAGTGCGTTGAGCTGGGGGCACATCCAGAAACTGGAAGCGCGGCTGCGAGAAGAAGTGGACGAGTTGATGCAGCTGGCCGAGGAAGCGGATGGACGAGAAGAAACGGAAGGGATGGACATCCCGGCCGAGCTGGCGCGGCGGGAAGCACGGTTGAAAGCGATCGATCAAGCGAAGCAGAAGCTGGTCGAGCGGGCGGCCGAGCGGCAGGCGGCCGAGCACGCCGAATATGAAGGGAAGGTGGCCAAGCGGCAAGCCCAGAGGAAAAGGGGAAACAAACCGAAGGGTCGCGAACCCAAACCGCCCCGAGGAGGAATCCGAGACCAGGATCAGATCAATCTGACGGATGAAGATTCTCGGATCATGCCGGTCTCGGGCGGGGGATTTGAGCAATGCTACAACGCTCAGGCCCTGGTGGATAACGACAGTCTGTTGATTGTGGCCGTTCATGTCACGCCAAACGCCAATGACAAGAAAGAACTGAAACCGGCCCTGGCGGCGCTGCACGCATTGCCGGAGTCGTTGGGTCGGCCCCAGGAGCTGCTGGCCGACAACGGCTACTTCAGTGGTGCCAACGTGGAGCTTTGTAGCGAGCATGCGGTCCTTCCCTATATTGCGGTCGAGCGGGAAGCCCACCACTTGCCGCCGAACGAACGCTGGAAAGAACCGGAGCCACCCGGGGAAGACGCCGATGCGGTGGAGCAGATGAGATACCGGTTGAAGACCCCGGCGGGTCGAGCCATCTACGGGCAACGCAAAGCTGTCCCCGAGCCCGTCTTTGGGATCATCAAATCGGTGATGGGCTTTGCGCAGTTCTCTCTCCGAGGAGCGGAGGCGGCAGACGGGGAGTGGACTCTGGCCAGCATCGCCTGGAATCTGAAAAGAATGTACAACCTCGCCTGCCGCCAGCCGAAGCTGGCCCGTGCCACCCTCTGAAGAGGTGGGCCAGGTCGTTTCAGCGGCCAAATCACCGCCGCAGATCAGACGATTCATCGATTTCGTGCTTGGTCGTGCAAGACTTTGGATCAAACGTCAAATTTCAGAAGTGCCTGTGAGTCAAGTCCGACAGGCTGCTAGCAGAAAAAGAGCGACCGCACCAAGTACGTAGCCTTCGAGCAAGTCCGCGACTGACATCATTTCCTCCATAATAATCGGGGCTCTGGTTCATCAGAAACCTACAGCCTAGTGAGTAGCATCCATCCTACGCCGCGCCATCCTGGGTTTCAATAGTCCTTGTCGAATAGTAACCTGTGCGGGACCTGCGGGACTTGAGGGGGTTTTCCCACTAGTTGTTAGAGAGAATTTCTCCCCAAACCTAGTGCCAGAAGTCCCTCTAGCCCCGCGAGTCCCGCAGCGAGAAGAAGTCAGACTCCAAGGTTGAGCAACTCGTGGCCAGTGTTCGCTGTCCAACTGAGATCTCACTGCAAGGAAGTCACGGGCAGTGTGGTGAACTCACCCGGTAACGTCCCCAGTTCAAGTGCCGTGGCTGCCACTTTTCCACCCCGAACCTTGACGACCACTGTCCCTTCAAAGTCATCGGTATCTACTTGAGTGAAGAACGCGTCGTCGGTACCCCCTATGAATCGGGCGAGATGTCCGCGGCCTGCAAAATGATCTGTTTTGGTCTCAGCCACCACTTGTCCTTGTGAATCCCGGAGCGTGAGTTCGAGTCCGACTCCCTGACTGCCGACGTTATGGATGGCGAGCCCAGTGTTGATGACCCCGCTCTGTCGACGCACCGGTACCACGAAACCGGTCAAGGCTTCACTGGGGCCGACACCGGCTATCCCTGTCCCAGGGATCGAGAATCGGATCACGCCCGAGACCGGAGTCTCGGAGGTGACAGCAGCCGAACCAGCTGCCAGATCGCCCCGCCCATCCGTCGCGATCGAAACCGTACCCAGTGGTGCAATCGAGAAGTCGAATGTGTTGGGGGCCTCGCCGGAGATGATCTGGGAGGACAAGGCGTTTGTGGCTCTCACCGCCTGGGCTATCGACAATGGGGCACCCTCGTCGTCGAGAAACTCGATCCTACCGATTGCGGTTGTGGACCGCGAGGGATTGATCAGGACCACCTCCGAAGTCAGGCCTTCTCCATTTCCAAACTGCGCGAAATAGAGCCGGAAATCTTCATGAAGCCTGGCCACGAGAGGTTGCCCGCCTCCGACAGGAGCTGCTGGAGGGAAGCTATCGTCTGGGACTGCTGGGCAGGACGACACTCGAAAGCGGAGAGGAAGTCGATCTCTTCTCGGCCCGAGATGCCCTGCTCTTCAAAGCCCTCGCCCTGGTGTTGGCGGCGTCACCTGAAGCAGCACCAGTTTGTGATCCGAACCGACGTGAAGTCCTACTACGCTTCGATCGACCACCAACGCCTGATCGAGACGGGAAAGCCCTTGGACTCCTCCCGGTTTGGCGAGTACGTACGGCGCTGGTCGGCGTGGGTGCGGTCCGGGCTGCCTATGCGGGCCAGCGGTGCGAACACCGGGCTAGGTCAGAGGGCCTTGGTCGAGGTGCCTGCCGGCCCTCTAATGGCTTCCCGCGCTTGGGCCTCGTTGGGTTACTCGATGTTGAAGTCCATGAGCTCCACCGGTAGGCCATTCAGTCCTTGGATCCCTCCAGGAGGACTAAAGCTCTCGAGTCGAGTATAAGAGCGAGGCTCCACCAGGACGGTAGAGAAAGAGAGTCTGCTTCCCTGCTAGGAAAGTTGATCCCCCCTCGAAGGCCGCGAACGGAAGAGGCTATCGCAGGAAGGAAGGGGGCCTGGATTGAAGAGGCGACGGGGGCGAGCTTCAATCCCACAACAGGGCAATTCGAAGGGGCCCCTCAGAGTGTCAAGCTGAGTGGTTTCGATACCTTCTGGTACAACTGGAGCCTCTTCAATCCAGGTACAAACCTCCTGAAGTAGTGGATGAAGTCGGCCCGTCAGCGAGGGTTCTCGAGGTGCCAGAAGACGCCGCTGACCATAGCCCTGTTTTGGCTGAGATTGCCGTGGAAGTAGACGGTCAAGAAGCGGTTGTCGGAGACTTCGACTGTGGGAGCGGTAAAGGAGTGACCGGGCGGGTAGGGAAGCAGGACGAATTTCGTTGACTGATTCATGAAAGGTGTGCCGGTTCTAGTGCCATTTAGCCAGCTGCTGCCTCCGTCGAGACTGATTCTTGCTAACAGACGACCATCCGGGCCTCCTCCCGGATGGGCACCCTGATGGGTCACTACCACGGTGTTGTTCTGGGCCCACAGGATGGTGCCGCGGATCTCGTAGAATTCGGTGAGCCCTCCCGGGACTTCGTGAAAGGTTCTCCCCCCGTCCTCCGATTCCAACAGGAGTCCGTTTTTGTAGATCGAGGGTGCCTCAGACTTCACGGTCGCCGGCGCCCCGGTCTTCTTCAGCGTTGCTTCTCGGTCTTCTCCGGCCAGCAGGGGCCGCTGGATTCGTGTCATAGCCAGGATACGCCTGGGGTTCTCGGGATCCATGGCGTAACCCACTTCGGATGCAAAGGGATGGACCAGTGTCATATCACCCCAGCTCCTACCCCCATCTGTGGAGCGCAACATCATCAGTCCGCCTATGTCTGCATCGGGTCGGACGAGGCCATCGATCATGAGACTCTCGTCTTCGTAAAACCACGGAAGGTAGCGCACCCCGGCCGAGAACATGAGCGTTCCGTCAGGGTGTTCAAGAAAGGTATTGTAGTCGTCGCCGACCCACGAGTAGGGGTGCCGCGGAGCATCGGGCGCAAACGCCCCGCCGTTGATCATCGTCGTTTCCCAGCGGCGGCCGCCATCGGCCGAGCGACGCACGAACAGGGTCTTCCTGTGACTGCCTTGATTGGCAAGCCACAGCTTTCCGTCGCGGCTGACACCAAGAGCAAACGCGTTCTCGGTTGGGACTGCGGTCCAGGTCTGGCCACCGTCGGTGCTCTTCGCCAGCCCGAAGGTCTGGGTGTTGACGAAGATCGATCCGTCGGGATGGCGGACGATACCGAGCATCCCCCGACCCAATCCCGTGCCGGTTGGAACTATCTCCACCGTGTGTTCTAGCTTGATCTTGACCTGTCCCAGGTCCGCCGACTCCACGAGGTCGCAGATCGCTACCAATCCCAACCCTAGCAAAGCGATCGATCTCATCATACTGCTGCTCCCAGCTTGAAGACGACCTCTGTTCTCTCTTCCCTAAGCGTCTGCGCAAAAATAACTTGGCATTTTGGCATCTCATCTTCACGCCATCTACGGCCGCTCCTCAATCGCGAAATCCTCAACGTAGGCCTGGCTACGCCTGCGGTTTCGCTCAATCGTTCGCGGCCAAATCTGGTGCAAATCTGAGCGCCAATTCTACCAAGTTATTACTGCGCAGACCCTAAGACTTCCAGCAACGTATCAGAGGCCCTCATGCAAGTCAATGCTCGGGGGTAGCTGGCTGTCGGCGATTCGGGATGTTCAGGAATGTCAGGAATCTTCTGGCCTACTTCGTCGTCTGTCAGGGGATGCTGAGTCGTTACCGCCGCTACGGCATCTCGGCCGATAGCGCGGTGAGAGGTACGAAGCACAAGATTGCCAATATACTCGGGAAAATGGCCCTTTCACTCCTGAAGCGCCCCCCGGAAGCGGCCTGGGCTGCACAGGTGACGAACGGAGCCTCGCAAACCGATGAAGCTGCGAAGCCGGCTGCAGATCTGGGGAAAGATGCTCCGGTGATGCCTCCCACGGCCGTCGATCCGGATCGCACAGCAGTGTCCCAGGAGTCTATCGCCAGTTAGCAAGTCCAGGACTGCGCGCAGTCCGACAGAGCCGCGAACGACACGACCCGTCAGCACTACGAGGCCAATTTCCGAGGAGAGAGCTGGACAACAGCGCCCTCGCGTCTAGCCACACCCTGAAGTCTTCACCTACATGATCCAGCAGGCGGCATCCGAGCAGTGACCGTTGTAGGATGGGCACTCTTGTGCCCGTCGCTGACCTCGACGGGCAGGAATGCCCGTCCTACAACGGGCATACTGCTATCTCTATTCGTGGCTAGATACGACCGAAGTTTCTTTCTCGAATGGGGCCAGCGCTCCTGGCAGTGGGACTGACCCGAAACCCGGCGCTATCGGCTACAGGCCCAGAAACCCACCCTCACCAGAAAATATAGAATACCAACACGAACGATGTCGTCAAGACGACGCCCGCCCACAGACGGGGCTGCAGCCACCAGGAAGGCACCCCCCCGGGAAAGGGGAACTCCTGGATCTCCGGCACATCTGCCTGGGAACGCCGGAGCCAGCCCGATTCGTTTGTCCCTAGAGCATCTTGCTCGGCTGCCCTCCTCAACACCAAGGAACACAGAATCATGGCGCTCGAAGTAATGGCAATACTCCAGAGATAGGCCACAAACCGGTCGGTCAACCAGACCGGGAGCATCTCCAGACTGGAGCCAATGACCGCCAGGATCCCATAGCTGGAACCGGCGATGAGACCCACAAGTCCACTTCTTCGATGGACTCGGGTGAAGACTCCCATCAGATAGACGGTCATCAGCGGTATCACGAAAACGCTGGTGACCCGTATAAAGAAGCTGGCGATGTTCTCATGGTTCAGAATGAATGGAATGTAGAGAAAGGAAAGACCGATGACAACCGGAGTCACCATCCGGCTGACCTTCAGATAGTGTGCGTCTTCTCGATCCCGGGTGATCAATCTGGCGTAGATATCCCGGGTGCATAGAGCCGAGAGTGCAGATCCTATCCCCTCGTAGGTAGTCATGGCGGCTGATACCACACCTGCGACGACGATCCCTTTCAGCCCGCTGCTCAAGAATCGATTCACCAGGAGCGGATAGATTTCGTCGGGACGTTGCAGGGTCTCGGGCCAAAGCGCGCGGCCCAGGATACCCAGGGTGCCGTTGAAGTACATCACCACCATCGTCACGGCGGACGCCAGCAGGACCGACATCTTCACGTCCCACAACGAACGGGCCCCAAACAGCTTCATGGTCTCGCTGTGGTTGACGATAGGATAGGCGGCCCCGATGATGACCCATGCCGCCACCACAATGAGCGCGTCGGGCTGACCGGGCCGGGGCGTCCCGATGTGAAGCAGATACCCGGGAAGCTCGGCTCCACCCCTGGCTGCCAGTGCGGCGGTGGCCCCCTCCCAACCACCGACTGCCTGCCAGACGACCAGCCAAAGTACCAAGGTCCCCAGGATCATGGAAACGGTCAGAAAAGCATCGGCCCAGACGATGGTTTTGAGTCCACCACGCGCCGAATAGAATGTGGCCATGCCGGCAAAAGCCACCACCACGGCCCACGCCCAGACCCCCTCAACCCCCATGACCCGCGTCAGCATCAGCTGCAGTGAAATCGCAATCCCGGCGAGGATGTTGGTCCGGTATTGGACCTGGACCAGCACACTGATCACCCGGGCACCTGGGCCAAAGCGGACCTCCAGATACTCGGCGTTGGTGAACATGGCGCCTCGATACATTGGCGGCAGGACAAAAAAGGCCGTCACGATGTAGCCAATCACAACCCCCATCCACCAGACGCTAAGAATCGAAATGCCGTCGGTATAGCTGACGCCGCTCAAGGCAACGATGTCACCGGCATCCACGGATGTGGCAAACATGGAGAGAGCCACAATCCAGAAGGGGAGGCTGCGTCCGCCCAGAAACCAGTCAACTGGGGTCCGGGTCTGGCCGGATCGGAAAAGACCATAGCCGAAGACCGTAAAGTTGATGCCAACAACAATGGCCCAATCAAGCAGAGTCATGTCAATTCAGTCGACCTGGTAGCCGTCCTTGCGCCACTGGGGACAGACGTAAGCATGAGCGAACTATACCAGCGGGAAGCGGGGACAGACCACACCAAGGACGACAAGTCACTGGGGACAGTCACTGGGGACAGACTTCAGCATGGGGACTCACTGGGGAATTAATAGGAATTTGGTTCTTGGTTCGATTCTAGGACAAGGGTGGAATCACGCCAAAGGAGGTTGAAATGAGGTGGGTTGGGGGAGGAATGAGGAGCCAGGGGTCGAGATCTGGCAAAGTGGGAACGACAAGAAGGGAGAAACGCGGACCGGGGCCAGAAGACAGATACAGGGATATTGGATGGCGACTGAAGAGCTCGAGCTCTTCAGTCGGGCCCATCCGGGACCTCGTCCCAGAAGAGCGCGTCACTGGAGGCTCGGGTGGCCTGAGCCTGCTGGGGCGAAAGCGAAGCCAGGAAGCTTTCGAGTTTTTGAGGCGGGACGGTCGTCGCTCTCGATGGGCCGGCCACGGTGCGAACAGCGGCCACATTTCAGGCGAGCGAATCCGTGGCGCAAGAGGCCACACTCCAAGAAGCGGTCGACGGTCTTGTCCACCACTGGCCGCCTGGGTCCATACTTCGCTTCATAGAAATAGGGATAACTCTGCTTGAACTCGTCCCAGTAGTCCGCTAGACACTGGTAGAAGGGCGTCCTCTCGGGATGGCGGGGTCGGTAGGTTGCCGTCGCAGACATTCCCCACCGGAAATGCTCCCCGTCGCCTGGACACCAAACTGGAACTAGGGTTGTGTGTGCCGTCTACGAAGGAGATACTCGACTGATTTAGACTTGAAGAAACCGTCGCAGGACACAGGTCTCTGAGGAAGGCATCTGTCGATGTAGGAGCTGACGCATTCCTCCTGAATGATCCGGCGCGGCTAGGAGCCTGTCCGAGTAATGTTCCGAGTTGCGTCGAGCGACCTTCTTCTTCTCAGAATAGATGGCTTCTGGTCTGGGAGCCGGATTAGGCCGCCATTCGTTGGGTCCCACGGAGGTCAGTTTGCTGGGATCGTACCGGTGCTGGCTCGTGGGAGAGACATCGCTGGGAACAGGACCGAGTCCGGCCTGCTCAGCGGCAACCGTGGCGCGTACGAGCCATTTCAGCCCCGGGTCAGCTTGCGACCACACGTCCAGGAGCTGCGAGTAGGCTCGTTTCATGTCGCTGCCGGTCAGTTCTTGAGGCGGAGAGCAATTCTATTGGCCTTGTCTGTCCCTGGTCAACAAGGCAGAGGGCGTCAGTGCCGTCGACCCATGCCGAGCTGAGATCTCAGGTCACGTAGAACTCATACGGGCCCAGGTCCGGATCCACGTACCCTCGGTGGAAATTCTTGCCCAGCAGGTAGCGGGTCTCGAGCTCAACGTCGTGCACGGCAATCTCGGGACTGACCTCCGGATCCCGCTCCAACAGCGTCACTTCGAGGGTGTTTCTTCCCTTCAGAGGCCAATGCTCGGGTTCCAGCTCGTAGACGAACCAGTAGCCGAAGACTCGATGGCGCGGGGCGTGCATTTTATACATGTGGTCACTAGTGTCCAATCATAAGTCAAATAGATTCAACTGGTTACATGAACCTCCCTGGTGATTCCTGTAATCGAAGCTGGTAAGTACTTGAATTAATGGGGTTTTCTCGAAAACAGTCAGGCTGAGAATCTGTAGAGTTGTGTAGAGGCTCAGCTCCAATTTCAGGCGTTTTTTCAGGATGGCAACGAGGATATACACGGAGATGGCGATCCAGATCTGAGTTTTGACGGCGTTCGGAGAAGTCCCATAGAAGGCTTTGATGCGCAGGTGTTGCTTGATCCATTTGAAGAAAAGTTCCACGCGCCAGCGGCAACGGTACAGCTGGGCGACAGTGAGGGCAGTCAGGGAAAAGTTGTTGCTCAAGAAGACCAAGTGTTTTTGGGTCTCGGCGTCGTAGTAGCGGACTCGTCGGAGTTTGTCGGGGTACTTGTTGGCCGTGTAACGGCCGCTCAGGACCCCGGTTTGATCGCTTCTTAGCCCGATGCTCTTGTCGACACGATGGGAGTACAGACGGCGGAAATTCAGGCGCTGGTGGGCACGAATGATGAAGAAACCGGAACTCTGGTGCAGCCGATAAAGACGTGCGAAATCGAGATAGCCGCGATCCAGGATGTAAATGGAGCCGGGTTGGACCAGCAGATAGTCGAGGATATTGACGTCGTGAACCCGCCCCTCGGTGACCTCGACAAAGGTGGGGATGTTGCCACGTAAGTCGAGCAAAGTATGCAGTTTGATGGCTCCTTTGCGTTTGCGGAAGCGGGCCCAAGGGAACACCGAAAGACACAGATCGATGGTGGTGGAATCGAGCGCGTAGACCGTTTTTTCCAGTTCCACGGCAAAGGGCTCGCCTGCGTACAAAGTCCGTGCCTCTTGGATCAAGACTTGAGCGAAATCGGCATAAATGCGCCAATCCCGATTCTCGTTGGTATGGGCCAAAGAGCTGCGGGCCACGCGGCCTCGAATTCCCATGTGGTAGAGTCTGCCTGCAACCGAACCTAGCGTGGCTTCGATATCCCGCAGACTCTCGCGATAGGTCAGCTGGGCGAAGACCATACACAGCCACTGCTTCCAGCAGGAGAAGTCTTTTATCTTGTAATCTCCTCGGTAGCGTTGAGCACAGAGTTGAAATTGATACCTGGGGACGCAATCCATCAGCTGGGCAAAGACGGTTCTGCGCATATCCATCTAGGCATCCTATCGGCTTGCAGGCCACAGGATTGGAGAACCGGGTCGGCACCTGCCACAGTTTCATATCAAAAAGTATCGAAAAAATTGGATTTCGATGTTAAAACAATTCTTACCAGTAACTTAGAGTTGTGCGATAGAACAACGTTTGGACACTAGTGACATGTGGTTGATCTTTCGCAGTGCGGTCTGGGGAAGATCCTGGCCGTTGAGGCGGAAGCGAATCCGATCCAGCTCAGTGGTCTGGGTTAGACGAATCCGGAGCAGGACCTCATGGACTCGTCCCACGCGGTGCCAGCGGGGCAGGTCGTCGCTGATCGCGAAATCCAGGCGGACGGGCTGATTGACGACCAGCCTCGCGGGGAGCTGAGCCGGGGTTTCGAGGCTGGTGTCCTCCACCGGACGCCCCGGTTCGGTCAGCAGGTGGTAGTGTTTGTCCTTGACCTGCATCAGCCTGGGGTAGGGGACCTCCCGCAGCTTCTGGTAGAAGGGAGCCCCGTAGGGCCAGTCCAGGAACCAGCCTCGATCGAGTAAGAGGCCGTCGATACCCTGAACCCAGTAATTGCACGCCGTGGCCCGAAGCATCTCCACGGTCTCGACGTCGACCCGGTCGGTGTTCACGACGCTCTGGATCGCCGCCAGAACGCGAGAACCTGATCCTCGCGCTGCCTCAACCAGGGGGCGGAAGTCAGCCATCTGGTTGACGATAGCGGGTCGATCCTGGACCACCAGCGTGTCTACGATGCCCTGGCGAATCCATTCCTCGACATCCATACCTGCCGAGCGCACCGCTTCGAGATTGGTTGAGACACGAATCAACAGCTCTCGATTGGCTCCACTGGTCTTCACGGTCTCGTAGACGAGGGCGACCCATTCAGTGAGCATTGGCCGACCCTCGTCCACCCGATCGGGATGGAAGAAATAGGGGTGGCTGTTGAGGTTGAGCTCGAAGCCGTCCACCGGGTAACGCTCGACTGTCTCCTTGACGATGGCCAAACGCTCGTCCCTCGACGCCGGATGCCGGAAGTCCAGACATCCGAAGGCGGGATGGCTGGAGTCCAGATCCCCATCCGCCCCGATCTCAAGATGTTGGTTGTTCCAGCGAAAATCGGAGACGCGGACCCAGACGGTGCCCTCGTCCCTTGGGACTGCTGGCCACTGCACGTTCAGCGACGGATAGAAGAGAATGCCTTCGGCCCGCGCCCGGTTGGCGATGATGCGTAGAGGATCCTGCCCAGCTTCGATCAGCAGCTTGGCATTCTGGTGGGCGCGCCGCCAGATGAGGTGCGGCCATTTCTCGACATTGTGACCCCAAAGCTCGCCCACCTGGGTGTCGTGCAGCATCGTACGGCCCTCACCCAGAGCGAAGACCAGGGCCTCGACTGGCGTGCCCAGCAGTTCGTCCACCGCCGCCTCGAATTCCTCCTTCTGCTGCTTCGGTTCGTACATGTAGATCAAGGGGTGACGTCCATCGTTGTAGAAGAAGATTCTTGGCTTTTTCATCTATTCCGTCTACCTCGTTCCTCCCGCGTCCGACTGGCAGCCGCTCAGGCGGGGAAGCAGGAAGGCCCTTAGTGACGTCATCCCCTGTCCATCATCGATCCGATCCCTAGACGGACCGTAGTTTCATTGCGCCCAAGCGCTTCGGGATCACGTCCCCGGCCCGCGTTCTTTCCCCTCAGGTACTTGATTTCCAGCTCGATGTCTCGCAGTTCGATTGGAGGTGTCACCTCGGGGTCCCGCTCCAGCAATGCGACTTCGATCCGATTCTTCCCCTGGACAGGCCACAGTGGGGGTCGCAGACGGAAGATGAACCAGTAGCCGGAGATCCTGGCCCGCGGTCCTCGCATCCCATACATCTGGTTGATCTTTCGCAGGCTCTCCTGTGGAAGGCTGGCGCCGTTGAGCTTGAAGCTCAGTCGGTCCAACTCGGTGGTCCCAGTGATTCGAAGGCGCAGGAGTAGCTCATGGACGCGCCCCATCCCATCCCAGGCCGTGAGATCGTCGGCGATCTCGAGTTCGGCTTCGACCGAGCGGCCGCTGTTTAGATGACGGGGAAGGGGGGGGTGGGGATCGCTGGGGCCGAGTCGAACGTTCGCCCCGGTCGTGACGTAGTAGAACTTGTCCTTGGGGGCCATCACCTCCGGGTGGGAGACCTCCCGAAGCTGTTCGTAGAAGGACGCATCGTAGGGCCAGCGAACGAACCACTGGTCCAGGTAGAGGCCGTCTACGCCCTGCGCCCAGTAGTTGGATGCAGCTGCCCGCATGAGCGATATCGTGGCGTTCTTCAGTCGATCGGAGTGGACCTGGCCGTTGAGGGCGGCGTGGACCCGGCAGCTCGTGCCTCGGGCCATTGCGACCAGGGGCCGAAAATCGGCCTGGGAATCCAGGATGTTGTAGGACTCCGCGATCAGGACATCCACGATGCCGGATTGGATCCAGGCACGAACGTCCAGTCCCCGGGAGTAGGCTCGGTCCAGGTTCGAGGGGATCTTGATGGCAAGTTCCCGGTGCGGACCGCTAGCCTTTACCGCTTCATGGACTCGCTCGATCCACTTGGTCAGGAGAGGCCGGCCTGAGTCGACCTGATCTGGATGGAAGTAGCAGGGGCCGGCGTAGTTGAGCTGGAGCTCGAATCCGTCGACCGGGTAGTTCTCGAGCACCTCCTGGATCAAGGCGAAACGCTCCTCGCGTACCTGCTCGTGTTTGAAGTCCAGATGGGTCTGGCCGGGAAAGTTCTCCAGGTCTCCCGCCGCGCCGATCTCCAGATGGCGGTTTTTCCAACGAAAGTTGGAGGCTCTGACGTCCCCCTCTGGGTCGCTTCCTCGGAGCCCCTGGTTGACCAGCAGAGTGGGATAGATGAACATGCCCTTGGCTCGGGCTCGTTCACAGACGATCCTCAGGGGGTCCTGGTTCCTCTCCAGCATCATCCTGGCGTTCTGATGGGCTCGGCGGAAGATCAGGTGTGGCCACTTCTTTACCGGGGCACCCCAGAGCTCTCCGACTCTGGTGCTATGCAGCACGGTACGGCCATCTCCCAGGCCGAACATCAGAGCCTCGACCGGTGTTCCCAGCAGTTCGTCCACGGCGGCTTCAAACTCCGGTTTCTCCATGGGAGGCTCGTACATGTAGATCGCGGGGTGGCGGGCGTCGTGGTAGAACATGAGCCGTGGACGCCGGCGGGCGCCGCTGGAAGACTCGTCCTGGTGAGCTGCTCGCGATGGAGTCGCGCCGGCGAACAGCCCGCCAGTCAAAGCGGTCTTGAAAAAGCGACGTCGTTTCATTCTAGTGCGTCCTTATCAACGATGTGAATGTCGCTTGCACCAGGACAGAGCCGTGACCGTCAGGGAGCGGGGCTCAATCGGGCCGTTATCCGGTCCTCCGAGCAGGGACGCGAGCGCCGGATAGTGGCCCACCTACCCGCAGGCCAGATCTTGCCGGATCCCGCTCCCTTACGGTCGCGGCTCTGTTTTACTGGCGCAGGTTGGGACATTCCAAAGTTAGCGGAGCCGGGCCCTCACCGGAACCAGGCGTAGGTCAGTCCCAGCGAACGGTCCTTCAACGGCAGCTCCACCCGTTGTCCTCCCCGGGCCGAAGAGAGCTTGAGCGCGATCTCTACCTCTATCGCCATGGCTACCCTTCGTCCCGAGTTTTTGGGCTCATCGAGTGTTCCCGCCAGGCATCTGAGAGCGTCATCCAGGCTGTAGACTGCTCCGTAGGGTCCGACGAACTGAGGATCGGGCCAGGGCATCGGGACCCGAGTCGTGCGGCCTGAAGCTGCCTTGGTGTCCTGCCACAGCCTCCATCCCCTATTCCGGTCGAAGGCGATCTCTCCTTTGCCGCCGCTAATTCGCATCATGGAGCCGCCGGGCCGATAGTGGACGACCTGACCCTTCTGGGTCACCATCATCCCCTGGCCGACAAACTCAGTGCTTCCGTTCTCCCGGCGCGCCTCGTCCCCGATGCCGCTGACCCAGGCCGGAGGGCTGTCAATGAAATAGGTCCAGTTCTGGTGTTGGGACAGGTAGAAGCCAGCCTCCAACGACTGAATCTCACCGAGAGCGCCGCCGTCCACCAGCTCCTTGGCTTTCTCGAACGAGGGATGGGTCGTGGTGATGGCGCCGCAGACCAGGGGGGCTCCGGCCTTGGCACAGCTGTTCACCATCAGGTCGGCCTCCTCCAGGGTGAAGACCATGGGCTTCTCGGTGATGACGGCCTTGGCACCGTGCTCCACTGCAGCGGCCGTCAGCATGGCCCGCCCCTTCACATTGGTGCACACCGCCACGATGTCTAGTCGCTCCTTGCGCATCATCTCGATGGCATCGGTGTAGAGGGCTGTCAGACCGTAACGTTTACCGAAGATCTCCAGCCGTTTCTGATCTCTCTCGGCGCCTGCCACCAACTCGACCTCGTCTCTTCCGACAAGGGCTTCGGAGTAGGAGATGGGCAGTCCCTCGTTGCCCGGATGGTCGTGATGATAGAGCTTTCGATGAATGTCGATCTCGTCGGGGTTGGGTCTGGGACCCTCCAGGTCGTAGGCGGGATCGTGGTAGGTACCCTGGCGATGCTCACCCCCCCGCTTGGCCAGGTCGTAGAGGACACCGGTCCAGCCCAGACCGATCACGCCGGCCCGGTACTTGGCTCGGCTCTTGGGAAGAGCTTCGACGGTAGAGCCGACGGCACTGAACGCAGCCGCAGAGCCGGCCGCACTCTTGAGAAAGTCTCTTCGAATCATGATGACTCACCTCCGAGGATTGGGTTCTTCTTTCTGGTTTTCTCATTTTGACCCAGGGGATGCAAGCTCAGACTCGGGTGGATCAGATGCCGTAGTCGAGCCGTACCTGGGCCTCCGCCAGGGTTAGCGGACTGCTCAGGCGGGCATGCCGGCTTGCCAGCCTGATCTGAAGCCGATTGACGCCCTTCTTCAGAGGCGGTGCGGAGAGTCGATATTCCATCCAGTATTTCCAGATGTACATGTGCTCGTCGTCGATCCGCAGCCTCCCGCTGTCCGGATTCAGTTCTGTCCCGTTGAGGCTGATCTGGAGCTTGTCATCCGAGTGCCTGCTTTCGAGCCGGATGCTGAGGAGCGCTTGCCTGAGGCTTCCCCGGCGAGTATCGGCCTCGACGTCGTCTCCGATCCGGAGTTGGAGCTCGGTTCCCGAGGAGGTTTGGAGCTGAACCGGGAGCTGGGCGGGAGGATGGGTGCTGGCCCAGAGCTCCCCTTCCTGGCGATGGATCTCGTAGACCTTGCAGCGGCCCCGCAGTGTCGTGGGATCCCCGATCTCCTGCAGGGCCAGGTGTCGGCGATCCTTGCGGGCGTACCAGTTGAAGAGGTAGATGCCGTGGGTTCCCTGGTTCCAGAAGTTGAGGGCGGCTCCCCTTGCCTTCTCCAGCGGCTGGTACCAACCCAGCTGGGCCAGCAGGGTGACAGGTCGGTTCTGGACGGCCTCGACGTAGTCTTCCAGTGGCAGACTCAACTCGAAGCCGCGGGGAGTCGCGGCGATGACCAGGTCTACCAGCTCTTCGCGGATCCAGTTGGGGACGTCCAGGCCCGTCCGGGCGGCGATGTCGAAGGGGACGGGTACGCGTACCGCCAACTTGATCTTCCGCTTTTGCTCACTGCCCAGCCGCTGCAGCAGGTTGTGCACCTTCTGCACCAGTTTGGTCAGCAGGTCCCGGTTGCCATAGGCCTCGTCAGGTTTGAAGTAGGCGGGATGGCGGAGAAAGTCCAGCTCGATGCCGTCGACCTGGTAGCTGGTGACCAACTCTTCAACGATTCGAAACCTACGCTCTCGCACCTCGGGGAAGGCGAAGTCGAAACCCGTGCTGAAGCCGGGGTGGACTGCCCGGCCCAGGAGTAGTTCCGGATGATCCCTACGGTACTCGCTGTAGGTGTCCATCGCCTTCCAGACCGGGCTGTCGTGGCAGTCGTTCATCCGCAGGGACGGGAAAAACTCGAGCCCCCGAGCCCGGGCCCGGTCGGCCATCGCCTGCAGGTAGTCGGGCCGCTCTTCCATGATGGCCCGCAGCTTCTGGTACCAGAGGAAGTACTCGGCCGACTCGAAGTCCTGTCCCCGGGCGCCCACCATCTCGCCCACCTTGGTGGGGTAGAGTAGGATGTCGCTGGCGATGATGTTCCAGAAGAGGGCGTCGACCTGAGTACCGGTGAAGCGGTCGATGGCCAGCTTCAGGAAGCTTTCCAGGCCAGTGGAGAGGCGAATGGGTGCGTCGGCGTCGTCGTTGTAGACGATCCGGTAGCGGGTTTTGGCTTCGGTCTGCGTATATGAATCCTGTGGCAGGAGGTTCTTGTTGGCCACCAGGGAGGCCGCCGTCCCGGCCAGGAACCGGCGCCGATCCATCACTGGCTTCCGAGAGTCGCCGAGGGCAGGCTGGAGGTCTGAAGCCCCTGGTTCGTCTTCAGCGAGGCCACGCTCACGGCGGTGTCCCCTTCCACCACGAAGGTGGCGGAAAAGGCCACCGGATCGAGGCCCAGGAAAAGGGCCATCAATGCGATCAAGGCTTCTCTCATCTTGTCTCTCCACTGAGGATGATGTCACAATCTTCGCTACACGCACCAGCAGAACTGCCGATGAGGCCAACGCCATCGATGGATTAGCGGCACATAGCTGAACCTGCCGTGCTGAACCTGCCGTCTCTAGTCCGCTTTTCTCATGACTAGTACAGCGTCGCCGCAAATTAATAGGAATTTGGTTCTTGGTTCGATTCTAGGACAAGGGTGGAATCACGCCAAAGGAGGTTGAAATGAGGTGGGTTGGGGGAGGAATGAGGAGCCAGGGGTCGAGATCTGGCAAAGTGGGAACGACAAGAAGGGAGAAACGCGGACCGGGGCCAGAAGACAGATACAGGGATATTGGATGGGCCCATCCGGGACCTCGTCCCAGAAGAGCGCGTCACTGGAGGCTCGGGTGGCCTGAGCCTGCTGGGGCGAAAGCGAAGCCAGGAAGCTTTCGAGTTTTTGAGGGAAGAGTCGGGGTGGGGGAGCGCGTTGGGGCTGCTCCCAACGATCGAGGTGTTGGAGGATCTTTCGAATCACGCTGCTTGGTTCGATCACCGCAATGATTTCAAGGGCGTGACCGCATTGGGGACATTCCAAAGGGTCGATCTCATACACCTTGCGCAGCAACCTCGCCCAGCTGCGACGCCGCTGCTGGGAGAGCTGCTCGGCGGCTGAGGGCTCCTCCAAGTCCGCGGCCGGGGAGGCGCCCTTGCCCGTGGCCGGGGTGGAGGCTGGGCGCCGCTGCCCACGCGAAGCGTTGGAGTAACGGCCATAATAACGGCTCATCTGTTCCCCCGGGTTTGGAATATGGGAGGTCACCAGCGCGATCCAGTCCAGGGCATCCAGGGTGCGGTGGATACCCTTGGCAGTGCGGTATTCGACCCGACCTTGCTGGGGAATCGTACTGCGGTCGACTGGCGGCGAAACTGGGACGGAGGATGGCGGCCAGACGCTCCAAGGCGGGACGGTCGTCGCTCTCGATGGGCCGGCCACGATGGACGCCGAAGCCGCTCGGGTGCCGAGCGCGCAGCTTCTGGGCAAAGTCGTGACTGAGACGACGCTCGGCCACCATCGCCTCCAAGACCTGATGTTGAAAGAGGTCCGTGAGGACTTCAGCGTCGACTTCGCCCATCGAGCTCACACTCCCGTCGGGCGCCCAAGCCTCAGAGGGCTCCGAGACGGTTTTCGACCTTGGTGCAGGTCGTTGCCAGAGGTAGCTCGGGCGCCAAGCAGCGATCACAAGAAAACCAAAGGAAGCGGTTCCCTTCCATACGACCATCCGCTTCGCGAGTTGAAGACGGAAACGTGATATCGCAGCTCAGGCTTCAAGTCAATCCCAAACTTGTCTGTTCTGTGCTCAGCGATGAGAGTATTGTCGAGGAAAGACCTATGATGCTTCCTGATTCTTCTCGTTTTGTCTGTAACTGCGGGAGCTGCCGAGCGACCGCTTTTCGTCTTCAACTCCGACAGCGGTGCGTCGGCACAATCCCCATATACACCAGTGGGTTCAAATCAGACAGGACACAAATAGAGACCCGGGAAGAAGACCTAGCGGTGCCTGAAGCGACTCAGCGAAGGCATCGAGGGCGCCCAGCGTTCGACAGCCGGAGGGTTGTAGCTTCGCGTCGGGTCACACTATAGCTGAGATGAATTGAGCTGAATTGAGCTGAAAACCCCTGACTCTGATTCCAAGCACCAGAGGATGGAACCGCCAGGAGAATACAATATGAACAAGACGCCCTTCTCGCGACGTGATTGGATCAATTCCGCGGCCGCCCTGGTGCTGGCTGCAGCGGGAACACAGCCGGCAGCTAGGGCCCATGCCTATAAGAAAGCCGAGAGCAGTGGCTCTGTTGACCTCAGGAACCCAGAGCGGCAGGCAGGAACCGAGTGTATCAGAGAATACATCCGTGACTGCCGCCAAGCGGCCCTGGCGGAACTGAAGCCGAGCCGCAGACAGATCGACCGGGCACTCGCGCTTCATGAGGAATCCATCGTGTGCGACCCGATCGGCGGCCACTTCGAGCAGGCGGATGAACACGGCCTGTGTTCGGCGGCGATGGGAGAGGTCATCCGCCGCAAACTGAAGCGTTACGACCAGATCGGGACAGAGCAGTACTGGGACCTGCTCAAAGAGGTGGCTGGCCAGAGGCGGGTATTCGAGCTGGTGGCCGATCCTCTCATGCAGCGCGACCAGCGAGCCCTGCTGCAGGCGGGCGGCGTGACGATGGGCACGGACACTGCCAGCCCCGTTTGGTCGCAGCAAAGAGTGGCTCTGGCAGGGTATATGATCGACAATCTCGACTACATCGAGAAGGTGACCCGTCCCGGCCAAGTCGCGGGGCTGAAGCGGAAAGGCAGGTTCGGATGCCTCTGGATCAGCCATGGGAGATTTGTGCTGGATGCGGACCCGATCAAGGCCCTGGACTTGCTGTACCTGCATGGCGTCCGCCAGTCCCTGATCTCGACCGCCGTACCTGAAAAAGACACGGGCAGTGCCCATGGCGACCCGCAGCAGGGTCTAGGAGACCTCGGCCGGACTGTGTTGAAGCGCATGAACCAGTTAGGCATGATCGTCGACGCCTCCCACACCAGTCCCCAGACGGCCCTGGATATTGCCGCTGTTTCCGGTCGGCCGGTATTGGTCAGCCACACCTGTTGCCGGAGCGTTCACCACGGTTACACACCATGGCGCAACATGACGGACGAGGGGCTCAAGGCCATTGCCGACACCGGGGGCGTCGTCGCCATCGGGACTGTCCCCACGCTAGTTGGCGGGGTAGAAGGGTACACCATTGCCGGTGGCATGGCACACATCCGTCATGCGGTGCAGCTGCTCGGAGCCGATCACGTCGGGGTGAGCAGCGACCGGGCTCCTTACTGGTTCGCCTGCCAACCGCCTGAACTGACCCGGGCCGCCAGGCCGGACAAACTGGTTCCCTATGAGCAGGCGCCAAAGTATCCTGGCGGATGGGGACGTATTTGGCGCCGATACCGGGAGACCTGGGAGGCCACGACCCAGCCTCATGCCTTGTCGCCCACGGCTTGGCCCTACAACGTGACGCTGCCGCTCGTCATGGACGGATATTCGGATGAGGACATACGCAAGATCATCGGCGGAAACGTCATGCGGCTGGTCGATCAGGTGCTGTCGCACAAGCCAAGGGTCTATTCGGTGATTTGAGGTTGGGCAGGCGTGATCATTGCCCGCTTCCAGTACCCGAGGGCAGACTCGAGGTTTGACGACCCTGGTTGGTCTTCAAGGACATCACGCTGACGTCGGTGTCCCCCTCCACCACGAACGTGCCCGCAAAGTCGCCCTGGGGCAGGTCCAGGCCATTCTGACCTAGTTCAAAGAACTCGCGGAAGAATCTGGCTGTCTGGTTTCCGGGTTCCAGAACCAGGTCGGCTGTTGCCAGCGTGGCTTGCTGCGTGTCTGTTAGCGTCAACGTGAGATTTGCCTGGGCATCGGTGGCGTTGACGATAGCCATGGCGGTATCGAGTCCGTCCGCGCTGAAACTCGCTCCCAGGACGTGACGGATGCTGGCTCCGGTGGCGGCAATTCCTGCTTCGGCCACCAGCCGCGCAGCGGCCAGATCCGTCCTAAGGAGGGACGCGGCGCCGTTCTGAAAGCTGGAGTAGACGCTGGCGATCTGAACCGGCAGCGTGCCGGAACCAACGCCCCAACCCACCTGGACGTCACTCTCGGCTTGGATCCGTTTGACCAGACTGGAGCCCGCCGCCAGCGTGAATGAGTGCTGACTGGATGTACTGTCGTCAATGGTGGTTTCAAGACTCTCGCCGCCCTGAGTAAAGAGTTCCAAACTCACGTCCACCGTATCCCAAACTCTATATAAGGGCCGTCGTCCAACAACTGTGCCCGGACACTCCCCGAAAAGAGTCCCCCGAGCATCAACGCTAAGATTATTTTGACGCTCGTCATTTCACCTCCAACATGTAAGGCACGGCACGCAAACATCCGTTCTTCTCCCTACCAGGAGAGATCTGAGAGGAAGCAGATGGGTGTTGTGCTAGCGGGATTCCCACCCCTTCGCTCATTCTGGATAAGAAGCTATTGCTTGCAACCACCCAATCACAAGATGGAGGCCAGTCCCACGTGATTTCCCTGTCTGGGTCGCCGCCACCTTCGGCGATCCTCGCATCCCCACAGACCACGACCGACGATGGGGCCAACCAGATTGAAACGTTCACGTACACGGGCTTTCTGGGCCCCTTTGCTGAGACCTTTACCTACGACGCTAGCGGCAACCTGGAGCGGCGGGCCGGATCCGGGATCGACTATGATGGGATTCGAGTACAATGCCCTCAACCGGGTTGTCAGGGGAGGCGCTGTCGGAGCCGGAATCGAGACTTACACCTACGACGCAGTGGGACGGGTGTCGACTATCGGGGTGTCGAATCCGATAGCCATAGAAACGGCTCTTCAGCGTCTCTTCTATGACGAAAGCGGCAACGTAATGGCGGTTTACGACACGGGCTATCAGGAAGGGGTCGAAGAGACTACCTTCGCCTTTGCTTTCGACTACCCGCGCGGTCGCGGCATGTCTGGAACTGCAAACTTCAATGTTCGACCGTGATGCGCTCCGACTCACGTCCAGGAGGGAGTCAACGACCCACCTCCTGGCCGAAGCGCTTCCTCCTCGTTTTTTCCGGGCTCGGCCTCTTCGCATTGGGTCTCGTTGTAGGGGAGACACTCCTTTCCGTCCTGCGGATCGGCGACGACACGCTCTTCGAGGATCCCTTCATCAGTGTCTCCGGATCGGCGCTCTTCGGCCGCCGCAAGCCGGTCGGCGGCCCCGAAGTCTACGCGACACGTGTGGGTAAGCTCAAGTTCTTCAACCCACAACAGTTTCCGGTGGACAAACCGGTGGGGGGATTCCGCGTCTTCACCCTCGGTGGATCTACCACTCAGGGGCAACCTTACGATCACCGAGTGGCATTCGCGGCCTGGCTCCAGCTCTATTTGCGCGCTGCCGATCCGTCGCGACCCTGGGAGGTAATCAACGCCGGGGCCCTCTCGTACGCCAGCTACCGCATTGTCGCACTCATAAAGGAGTTGCTGCTCTACGAGCCCGATCTATTCGTGGTCTACACGGGCCATAATGAGTTTCTCGAAGAGCGCACCTACTCGGCACTGATCCACCAGCCGGAGTGGTGCCAGCGGCTCCGGCTGTGGCTCGATGGCCGCCGCCTGTACGGACTTCTCGCGACGCGCCTTGCGAACACTCTTAGGAACTCGTAATGTGCGGCAGCAGGCGGCCGGTGCCACGGTCGCTGACGAGGTCACAACGAGACTCGAGGCTTGGACGGGTCTCGAGCAGTACCATCGGGATCCGGAGGGCACACGAGCGATTCTCGCCGCCTTCGAGTACAACCTGAGACAGATGATCGCCATTGCGCGTGCGGCGTGGGTCGACATCCTGTTTATCGAGCCAGCTGCCAACATCAAGGACTTCTCCCCCTTCAAGTCCGAGCACGGAGCCGGGGTCACCGCCGAGGCGAGGGCTCGCTTTGCGATGCTCCTTGACGAGGGCAAGCGGCTGTTGGAGGAGGGTGAGCCGAAGGCGGCGGCGATCCCGTTCCGAAGCGCAATCGAGCTCGATGCTGAGCACGCCGACGCCCATTTCCGGCTGGGCCGTGCCCTGTTGTCGCGAGGCGACTATGCCGGCGCCCGGACCGAGCTGATCGCAGCGACGGAGCTCGATGTCGCCCCACTGCGCGTCGTCGAGTCCGAGATCGCCGCGCTCCGTAGGGTTACCGCGGAGGTCGGAGTGCCCCTCGTGCCTCTGCCGGCTCTCCTGGAGGCCGATAGTCGCGTAGCTCTCGGCCACGATCTCCTCGGCTCGGAAATCTTCCTGGATCACGTTCATCCCGACATCCCGACTCACAGTCGGATCGCCGAAGAGGTGCTCGAACTGCTGACCCGCTGGGGAGTCGTGAAACCGATTCCCGGCTGGACGTCGCTGGCCCGGGCAGCGCTTTACGAGCGGGAGGGTGCAAAGCTCGATCGGAGGGACTACGCGGCAAGAGACCTCGATCTCGCCAAGGTACTCGGCTGGGCCGGCAAGCTCGAGGAGGCCGAGCCTCCTCTGCGGCGTGCTGCCGAGGTGATGGCCGACGACCCTGAGGTGCAGCTCAACCTCGGCATCCTCTACCAGCGGACGGGTCGCCTGGGATCGTCGGCCGTGGCCCTGGAGAAGGTCGTGGCCTTCGAACCAGAGACCCCGGAGGCACAATTCAACCTGGGTATCACCTACGGGGCTCTCGGGCGGGTTGAAGAAGGGATCGGTGCCCTCCGAACCGCGCTCCGGCTTCGCACGGACTACCCCGAGGCCGCCTACAACCTGGGTGTGCTACTGCGGCGGGCGGGCCGTCTGGAGGACGCCCTGGCAGCATTCGAGGGCATCCGAGGTGATCGCAGAACGAGCCCGGAAGTGCTGGCCGCAGAGGCCGCCACTCTGCACCAGGCGGGTCGTTTAGAAATAGCGATCGAGGTCTATCGCCGAGCCCTGTCGACCGGCTCGGAAAACCCGGCATTGCACACGCAGCTGGGACTCGCACTGGTTCAGTCAGGGAACTTGCAGGGCGCCGAGGGGGAGTTCACTCGTGCTCTTGAGATGGCCCCCGGCGACGCCGAGACGATCTACAACCTAGGTGTCGTGCGTTCCCGCCTGGGCGACATGGACGGCGCCGAGTCAGCCTATCGAGATGGGTTGCGCCGCGACCCCGACCATCTCAGGACCAACAACAACCTGGCCCTTCTGTTGATTGCGCGGGGCAGAGAGGTAGAGGCAGTCGAGTTGCTGCGGCGCGCCGCGGTCGCCGCTCCGAACTCCCCTGAAGTACACATCAACCTGGGCGTGCTCCTCGACCGGCTCGGCCGACGCGGGGAAGGACTCGCCGCGGTTTCCTACGCTGTCGGGCTCGCACCCCGGAACGCCCAGGCCCTGTTGGTCTATGGCACTCTGCTCGCCGGCAGCCGGCGGCTCGAGGAAGCGCGCACTGTGCTGCAGCGAGCGGCCGACCAAGGCAGTCGTGAGGCAGGGCAGCGCCTGGAACAGATCGCGAGCGGTCCCTGACGGGGGAGGGTCCTTAGTCTACTTAGGCGCCGCTCGGGCCTCAAGACATAGTACCCTGCAACACACGACTTCTCATATCCGGTACTCGTCCTGATAAGCGACCTGGAGCGCGTTGTTGAAAAGGTTCAGGAGATTGATGTAGCCGATCAGAAACGTCAGCTCCACGATCTCCGGGTCCGAGAACTCGTCTCTGAGGCTGGCGAAGAAGACGTCATCGACTCGATTGGAATCCCGGATCATCTCCTGGGTGTACCGAAGAGCCAACTCCTCACGTCTGGTGAGATTGGCAAGGGCCTCCAAGCTCTCGATCTGGGTCTCGGGGATGCCAATCGATCGCATGACGGCCCTGTGGGATTCCGCACAGAACTGGCAACCGTTCAGGATGGATGCTTTCAGGATCACCTTCTCCTTGAGAGGACGATCCAGAATCCCGCCTGGGTAGACTCCCTCACCCATCTGTCCCAGAACCTGGAGGATTTCCGGGCGAAGTGAGAGAGCCTGCAGCATCTCGACAGGCGGCCGGCCCTGGTCCATCAAGGCGCGGCTCTCCCGGAAAGCGGGTGACGCGCTGAACTTCGCGAACACTCGCCTGACCTGTTCCAGGTCGACCTCTATTCTCACAATCTGCCTCCAGCTTGAATGCCACTACCGAGTGATGTCAGTCCGACTATCATAGTGCCGATCTTGGCTTCCGGAAACCCTTGCCTTACAGACTCGCCCCCTGCATGGCACAATGACTCGGCCAAGTAAAGAGTGTTTTTCATGGGCCACCGGTCAGGGTCGAGCGTCCTATTGACCGCGCCGCGAGCCACTCCACAGGGCATTGAGCCAACGGATGAAGGTCTCATGTTGATCCTTTTGAAAGCGCAGTCGATCATCCGGCGCGCGGAATGCAAGCGATGATGCGCTTCCCTGCTCTTCTACACGCTCGATGACTTTCTCGATGTCGGTGATGTTGGCCGTCCGGTCGCGTTTTGGCGCCACGATGAGACGGGCGCGTGGCGCGATGTTGACGAGTAGATCGTCCACATCATAGGGAATCTCGTCCTCCCGTCCCTCAAACAGACCGAGTTTCGGAACCAGCGCGTGCCATTGCCAGAGCCGGCGATTTCCCCCGGTAGCGATTTCGTTTCCCTGGGCGCGAAACGGTTGGAATCCCGAGAAAGCCGCAACCGCCGTGATGCGATCATCCAAAGCGGCTGCGTGCAGGGCGACCAGACCACCGATCGAGTAGCCGAGGAGCGCAACACGCTTCGAGTCGATGGCCGGTAGGGGACGTTGGGAACGCCCCTTCTTAGCGCATACGAAATCAACGGCCGCCCGTGCGTCGTGGATCATTCTTCCGAGGCACGACCAGGTTGGGTGATGGTCATAGAAGTCCCGCCCCTCGAGGAGGCGGAGGCCGAACCCGCATTGATCATATGCGATCACCACGAATCCAGCCTGCGCGAGTCGATGATAGACCGTCGTGCCATGGACTCCATACCCTTCGTTGTACCCACTGTGATAGGAGTATGGGTGGAGCCAGACCACCACGGGTGCCGGTGCCGACAGACCGGAACGAAAGTAGGCGTTCCCGCGCACGCCCGCTCCGAATCGGATCGGCACGCGTTCGATCCCGGCAACGGCCCAGCGATCATGAGTCATCATCTTGGATTCTTCTGCGGTAAGGAACTCGCTGTGAGAAGTTGCTTTTAGTTCTCTCGGGGCTGTACCGAGGAGCCACTCGATCGCTGTCTTGAGCTCCGTCGAGTCGTGCGCACGGCCGACCAAAGGCGGTTGGACTGCCTGAGGTTCGAGTTTTGACCGCCATCGATTCCAACCAAAGTGATGAGCAACTCCTCCGGGAATGATTCGGCGCGAACGTGACCGCGTCCGAAGGAGAGATCAAACCAGTCCAGATTGATCGATCTTTGCGCATCGGTTATGGGGCCATGTTGTCCCCGACGGTAGAGCACGCGCAAGTTCTCAGGGTGTCCTAGGAGGCGGTAGACTTTCTTGCCCTCGAGGTAAGCTCGCTCGACGGCGAAGGTCGGTTCCGATCCGTCATTGTGCGCCGTGTGGACGAGACAGCGGCGTGGCGCGATGAGTGCGTACCAGCCGTGAGCATCCATGGGGAGCTCGTGTTCGCGTCCCGTGTATTTACGAAGCTGTGGTAAGAACCACTCGCTTGGGAAGTCGGCCGGCGCTTCGGCGAAGGTATCTCGCGATGTGAAGCGGTACGGACAAGACCCGGGAGAACCCGGGCTGCGCGCGACCACGCTAGTAATGCGCCGGTCGAAGGCGGCGGCGATGAGGGACTGCTTTCCGTAGCGAGAGAAGCCGATGATACCCACGTGAGCGGGGGAAATCGGGTACCCGCTTTCGGGGGCGAGGAGGTAATCGAGGGTGCGACTGGCAAGCCAAGCCTTCGTTGAGATCTCGGTCCACGTCGCCTCGGGGTATTCGGAGCGAAAGGACTTCCAGACGCTCTCGTAGCCCGGATAGTCAGTCTCGCGATGATGGCTATCCACACCGGGATATAGACCAACAACGTAGCCACGGCGCAACGCCATCTGGGCCCACGGGATCTGATAGTAACGAGGCTGAGTAAGAAGCACGGGAAACGGCCCCGACCCCTTAGGGATCCAGACTTCGATCTCAAAACTGCGTCGGTTCGGGAGCGCAAGGAGACCCCTCTGAGGGCTCTTCTCCCCGTCCTGGGCAAGCTCCAATTGGAAGCCCTCACTCCGGCTCACCTTCACAACTACGTGCGACACCGGAAGGCCCACGGTGTTGCTGATGGCACAAGCGGACGCTCACATTTTCCACGGAATCACTCCCACCTAGAAACTTACTGCCAGATCGAATTCGCCTCGGAAGCCGTCGCCGTCCTTATCCAACGGCACCGTCAATTGCTTGACCGCCGCTTCGTCGCCGCGCACAACAAGATCGCGGTCGATCCCTATAGGGTTCTGTCCACGTTTATCGTAGGGAGATGTCTCGTAAACGGCCCGCTCTATTTCCTTAGGCAAGTAAAGCTGCGTGACATGACTGGTCCAGGCCAATCCTTCGATTATGGTTTTCAAGTGAATGTGTGCAACGCGGCCCGGATACCAACCCGGGAAGATGGTCTTGAACTCGACTCTTCCGTCGTCGCCGGAAACCTGATGTCCCCGCAGGAACGATTTCCCACGCATATCGAGGGATTCTCCTGTTAGTTGAAGCGATTCTATATCGAAGAATTCGTTATTCACGCCGGAATAGATACCCGACGCATCCGAGTGCCAGAGGTCGACAGCTGCTCCCTTGAGGGGCTTACACCAGAAATCGTCCATGATATTCAGGATGAGGCGCACCGGCACTCCGGGCCGGTCTTCGCGAACATCCGATCTGAGCAGGCTACTGGGCGTCAGATATGGCCCCTCAGCCTGCCGAAGTGTCGGCCGACACTTGTTACTGGGCATCGCGAGTTGGGCTGAGGCCGCTGCCAACGCTCTCCCATCAAGCGACGCGGCACCCGCAACCATCGCGCCGCCGACGGTCGCGAGAAACTGTCGTCTGTGCATTGTCTGCCCCCCTCTGAGATTCTGAAGAATCCGTAACCAGAACCTAACATAACCCCACGCGGCCTGCACCAACCATCTACTAAGACCCTCAGGGGAAGTGCGACCGAGCTATCCTGGCCAGGTGCGGCAGGTCAGTTGGACGTATCACTCGACGTTCCCCTTCGCTCTGGGAATGCTTTCTAGTGTCTAGCCCCAGGCACTTCTCCGGCGAGGGCGATTTACGTCCAGCTGGCTAGGAACTACCCCAAGTCATCGCGATGAGGGTATATCTCGGCGGCTTGGCGAACGCTAGCGTTGTGCTGCCCCGAACGGAGCGCAGCTAAGTGCCGGTCAATTCGAACATGTTCGAAAAACTTGTATCAGATCTCCTTTTACTTAAAGGCATCTTGAACCTTTCGGCACTCGGTGACATCAGTCTGGAGGGATTTTCTACTAAATGAGACGTTCTGTCCTTAGCGCCGCAACAGTTCGAGTCCTATCAGTATCTTCGATCCAGGCGGGCAATTCTGTTTTACGAGCAATTGTTCAATGTCGCCAGCCTGCTTGGAAGGAAGGATCTGGTCTTTGTGGCGTTTCCACTCAACATCCGGGGCGTCACCGTGTACCGGCAAGGGCCGCCGTTCTCCAGTACTAGAGGCCGCAGTGCCGGACCGGTCGTAGATTTAGGTAGATCCGATGAAAAAGCTAGTGTTGGGAATCGCGGCGATTTCGCTTCTGGCGAGCGGCCCAGCCTGGGCTGGGAAGTTCTGGGAAGATACCGATTCTCTCAAATGGAGTGAGAGCGACGTGATCAAGATGCTGACCCAGTCCCCCTGGTCTCGCCAGATCAACTTGAGCGTTCAAAGGAGGCAAGGTTTCGTTTCTCATGGTGGTGGGAATGTTGTCCGGAACGGCATCCCTATCCGGTGGCCTCGGCACCCAAAGCGTGAAGGATTTTCCCCCTCGATAACCCTGACCATTCGGTGGCTGAGTGCCGCTCCTGTAAAGGAGGCATTCGCCAGAGCGCGTTTCGGGGATGCGGCAGAGACCTCTCCCGAGGCCCTGAAGCTCCTGGAGCTGGAACCTGACTATTACATAGTCGGGATCTCTGGGTTTCCAGCCTGGGTGGCACAGATGGACCCACAGCGGTGGAGTTTCTTGTTTGAGCAGATGAAGAAAGAGACCATCCTCAAAATAAAGGGACGTGATCCAATACCCGCCAAAGATGTCCGTTTTGGAAGCGACCAAGGAGAAGTGCTGGATGCCAAGACGGGTCAAGCGGGCGTGGAGTTACTTGTTTTCTTCTCAAAAGAGGAGATCACGCTCAAGGACAAGAACGTCGAGTTCGTAACCAGGCTCATGGACAGGAGAATCTCCAAGAAGTTCAAACTGAAGGACATGGTCTACCACGGCGAACTTGAGCTTTGACTTGAGTCCCGGATCACCTCTAGCCCAACACATCTGCGACGCTGAGCAAACCGTCAGCAACATCAGACGAGAATCGAAACAGAGATGTGAAAGCACTGTGATATCGACGAAAGGAATAGACCCGTCTATCCATCCGATTTCTATCTGTGCCATCCTCGTTAGATTGCCCTCCCAGCCCCCACGATCTAGTATTGCCACATAGGACTCCTCTACAGCCTGGAGGCCCGTGTTGATAGGCCAAACCATCTCCCACTACAAGATCACCTCCAAGATCGGCGAAGGCGGCATGGGAGAGGTGTATCGGGCCACGGATACCAAGCTCAACCGTGATGTGGCCTTGAAAGTCCTGCCTGAAGCCTTCGCCTCCGATCAGGAACGAATGGCCCGTTTCTCCCGGGAGGCCCAGGTACTGGCGTCACTGAATCATCCCAATATCGCCGCCATCTATGGTCTGGGGAGCTTCTGCAGAGCGGGCGAAGGGTCTAGGCTGTCTGGGGGGTCTTCCCCGTAAGCCACTGAAAAGAATGGCGCGCCCGGAGAGATTCGAACTCCCGACCTACGGATTCGAAGTCCGTGACGCAAAAGCACGAATCGTTACGAAACCTTTATAAAACCACGCATCTGGCCTGGTCCTCCGTCAGCGACAAAGGTGAATCATGACGAAAGATTGAGCATCACAGCGGGTGAAAAGCGGGTGACACCCACTCACCCTCCCGACCCTCAGGATTTCAGGAGCAACCGTACAACCGAATTCAATCGCGCCGCTTGGGGGGATCCCTTTTCCTTCACTCCAGAGCTGCCTCACTTCCGGGCTCGCAGACGCCAGTAATATGTGCCACCTCTTCGGCAATAGCACCCAGGAGGTCATCGACTTGTGCGATGAGACTTGTGGTTTGGATCTGGGCGGGTACAAGCGATTGCGAGGAGTCCTACGTACAGCTCTAGATGAATGGCAAAAGAAGGGGCCCGATGACTGGGTTGGCAATTGCAGAGTGATTCAAGCGTTCTGGTGTGCAGTGGATCGTGAGATCGGGATTGCCGAGGGCTAGTCCCTGGCGTCGTTTCGGGTGCCAGAAACAGAGTGTCAGGGTACTTGATTCATGACCGTCGATGGTATCGTTGTGAAGAGGGTACTCCCGGTTTGGCGTAGTCCGATCATTGACAGCACCTGCCCCGAGTCCGCCATCACCATCACCGTGCCGACGAAGTCAGGTGGGATCTCCGCGCCCGGCAGTTCATCCACGAACAGCGCAATCTTCGTCATCATACTCAGAGTCTGGCTATGGGATACAATGACGTCAAACGTCGGATCATAGACATTGATCTGTATCTGCTGGTCGACATTGCTGCTATTGAAAACCGCGATTCCCAGCCGCACGTTGCCCCGTTGGTCCATCGTCACCTGCAGCATGTTACCTCGAGGGGAAGAGAAAACAGTGGCCTCAGCCAACTTCTCTCCGTCGGCTGCATAGTAGGACCTAAATTGAGCGATTGGTGGGCCAAGGGATGTCACACCTTTGAGCTAAGATGCTGACGGGTTAGGAGTTAGCGGTAGATGCGCTACCGAAAAGCTCCTAACCCAAAAGGTGAAACAACTATGAGCCACGATAGCATCCTTCCCTGTCATTCTGAGGGGTCTGTTTCCTGGATTATAGATGACGTGCAACCCACGTCGGAGACCTTAACCGGACGCGCCGGCCTGAGCCTGTTTGTCCGCTATGTGCGGAGCCGGGGTCTGTACCCCCACCTGGATCGGCTGTTTGGCTCCTTGCGCAAAAGCCGCAAGGGACAGCCGGTGACGGAGATCTTCAAACAGTTGCTGTGCTTCTTGCTGGACGGATCGAGCCGCCATCTGGTGTCCTTCGACGCCTTGAAGGAGGATCCGGGCTATGGGGGAGCGATCGAGACGAAGCCAGAGGCCTTGCTCTCCTCTCACGCCGTCAAGCGTTTTTTCGGCGGCTTTTCCATGTGGCGCATCTGGCTCTTTCGCCGACTCCTGCAGCAACTGTTTCTGTGGCGGCTGCGGTTGCAACAGCCGGCCCTGATCCTGCTGGGGATGGACACCATGGTGATGGACAACGACGAGGCCCCCCAGCGCCACGGCGTGGCGCCGACCTACAAGCGGGTCAAAGGGTTTCAGCCGCTTCAGGTCACCTGGGGCCGCTTGCTCATCGATGCCGTCTTTCGGGGAGGAGACAAGCATTCCAACCACGCCGACACGGCCCAGAAGACCCTGAGTCATCTGGTCCAGAAGATTCGCCGAAAGTACCGCTCCGACGTGCCGATGATCGTGCGTCTGGACGCCGGCTTTTTCGATCAAAAGCTGCTGAAGGTCTTGGAAGAACTCCAGGTCGGCTACATCGTCGCCGGCAAGCTCTATGGCGATGTGCAACAGTACATCTTGAAGCTGGAGGAAACGGCCTGGGGAGTCTCTCGCAACGGCGATCAGGAGTGGAGCTATGTGGAACTGGGAGACCGGCGGGGTAGCTGGAAGAAGTGCCGCCGGGCCCTGTTCTGCCGGCCGGCTTATGAGGACCGGCAGCGCCTTTTGGAGTTTGCCCGTCCCGATCAGATCCTGTACACCAATCTCGGTTGCGGCTCCGCCGTGGACGAGCAGCTAGGGCAAGCGGGGCTTGAGCGTTGGCTTCAAGCCGAGGCCATCCTGGAAGGCTATCATGGCCGCGGAGCCGACGAGTTGGTGCATCGAGCCCTGAAGGACTTTGCCTCACAAACTCTTCCGTTTAAGCGTTTTGCTGCCAACGCGGCCTATTACTACACGTTGCTCGTAGCCTTTTTCCTTTACGAGTGTTTCAAGGAAGATGTGTGCCAGCCCGTGGTACCGCTCAACTGCTACCCCACGACCTTACGCCGGCGGATCGTCGACGTGGCGGGGAAAATCGTGCGCCATGCCGGCCAGATCCTCCTGAAAGTCACAGCCGCCACCTGGAAGCAGCTTCAAATCGACCGGCTCTGGCAAAAGAGCGCCCACCCGCCGCCTTTCGCCTGGGTCTAAATCGCAAAAAACCAAAGCCTCCTTGCAGCCTCGCGGCCCCCGTGTGTCCAATATCGCCTCGGCTCAGGGTTTCTCCTCTTTTCGGGAGGGAAAATCGCCACCCTCCACCCTTCTGAGCTCACCCAGTACTCCCTCCCGTCGGAACTCGCATCTGGGCGACCTCCATCTTGCTAAAATGAGTAGAATCGCTCAATTTAGGTAGGAATAGATCACCTGTGCTGTGACCTCGCTCGAGCAGTTCACAGTCAATGCGCCAGTCTGGAGGGGCACCGTTCCGAACACCTTGTAGACGGCCCAGCCGAAAGGAATCAGACCGAAATTAAATGAAGACGCGTTTTCCCCACCCACGATATCAACGAACGTCGGTGTGGCGCCCTTCGTTTCCACAGCACAATTGACGCCGGTGGCCGAGGTCCAATTCGTAACCATCAGCGTAAACTCGTAGTAGCTTCCGTCCGGAAAAGAGCCGAAAACCACCTGAGGGATTTCGTGGAAGGTAGCGCGTCCATCGGAAGCTCCGGTGGCTTGGGCTAGGGCCGATGTGGGTACCACAAACAATAGACTGATGAGGACAATTGTCTTCTTCATGGTGTCTCCTTTGTCAGGTCGGCATATGCACGGGACGCCATCAGCGGGTGCACGGTTGGAATGTATTCGGATACTTCATCCTACGAGGTGACGGAGAGGAGAGTCAATGGGTACCAGATTCTAGGACCCTGAAGCTGCGTTCGGAGATCCGGGGAAGGAGGCATGGGCGCGCTCTCCATCACACGACTACACTACTCTGACATGAATTCACAAGCAAAAAAGCGTAGGAAAAGCTGAAGAATGAGCGGGCCTCTCTGGCTGCCTTCCCACACTGCGGCAAGGTAGACATGGCTACTAAGGTGGCTAGCATCACGGGGCAAACCCACTATTTCTGGCCCATGGCCCGCGAATACGGCCCCTTCAGAGAGCGATTCGAGGAATACATCCTCGAGCGCACTGCCAACCATCCCTCCGTGGTTCCCAATGATTATGCATGGTCAGGGTAGGGCCCGCTTCCGCCTCGCTTGCAAGGAGACGTTAGACGGCACCAGTTGATCCTCATGGCTCGAACAGGCAGCTCGGGATGGTCAGGGTAGGGTCCGGATCGATCAGGAGATCTCAGCCTGCCCGAGGGAGCTTGGGTTTCCAGAGAAGCTCTCCTACAGGAAGCGTCCAGACTCAGCCGGTTCTGCCTCCCCGGTAGCGGCGCTGTGAAAGGGGGGACTCGAACCCCCACGGGCTCTCACCCACCAGATCCTAAATCTGGCGGCGGCAGAAGCCGAATCGTTAGGAAACGTTAGGAAACACAACCAGTTAATCGGGTTTTCCGCCAATCGAAAAGCCGAATCATTAGGAAACATTAGGAAACACAGTGGGAGACATTTGGGAGACAGTTTTCCAGGGGATTGGCAATTGTCAGGTTCGAAAGCAGGGCTTGAGACGCCGGGGAAGTACATTCCAGAGCGGCTTCCGAGTTGTCTCGTCACCGAGCTCCTGTACTCTCAAGTAGTCCACTTTTTCCAGGTCTGTTGAATTCCCTGAAGGACCCCGTCGCTCTGATTCTCCAAGAAATCCCACGCCTCGCGAATTGCCCCGTTTTGGTGTTCTGCCAGTTTCCACAACAGCGGCGGTTCGTATCTCCGCTTTCTGACCCTGAATGCGTCGATCTCGGGGAAGCGAATGATGAACTTTCGATTTCCACTCCTTTCTGCTTCCCCCTTAACTCTCCATCCTATCGAGGTTGAGAGAAAGTCGTCGCAATCATCAAGCGGTCACCAACGAGGCTAGTATCCCACGACACCCGCTACATCGTCTAAGATGTCATAATCCAGATCTGACCGTACAAACAATGTCAGTAGATCGCCCCGGATCGGCCGCTTTCGCCTGCGGACATTCAAATTCGCATTGATCGAGTGGTTTCTGGCGAGATTCTAAAGCTGGACTTGACGATAACTGGACGATACTTCCCGCTAGCTAAGAATCAGGATTCCGGGCAACAACTGTCGTGTGAGCCCTGAATCTCCCTTTCAGACAGACTAGCCACCAGCCTCGACCGTTAGTAGAAGGAGACCCTCATTTTCCTTTGCCATATATTTCTCCACAACTCTTTTAGATTCATTAGATAAGAGTATTCTATGGTAGGGAGAATGGTTGGGACACGCTGTTACCTTCTGCTATATCCGCCCGTGCGAAATCAAACGCGTCTTTCAACGACTTGCCGAGTCGCGCTTGCTTGGCCGCTTTTTTCATCAGCTCGACGTTGAACATGGTCTCCCAGGCGATTCCTACACCATCAGGAAGATGGCTGCTCCTTGCTCCCGGTACCGGAGCGACGAGGATGCGGTCATGGGACGATTCAAAGAATGCTTCCAGAAAGGCGCGCTTGTCTTCGAAGTCTGCCTTCTGCAGGTGATCTTGAATGTGTTCGCCGAAGGTCTCCGCCAAACGTCTGACCTCGCGCTTGAGCCGGCTCCGATTCAGCTGCGCTCGCTTGAAGGAGCTGAGTTCCCGGCTTAGGCTCTGGAGGGCGGCCGTCTTCTGGCGAATCTGTTCACCGAGACGGTCGGCTTTGTCGTCGAGAACTCGTTTCGCAAAATTCCCGTCTAAATAGAGATCGAGGAGCCGGCCCAGTTTCTGTTTGTCTCCTTGGATCTCACGCTCCAAGGCTTCCTTCTGGTTCGAGACCTCGCCCCTCCGTTCTTCCGAGTGCTCGGATGAGATCAACTCATCAATGACAAAATCCGGCTCCCCAATGAACCGGGAAAAGTAGCTGAGCATCAGATCGTCTAGCTTCTCAGAGGGGAGGTAGGGAAGCGGGCACCGTTTTCTCGTCTGGTTCGACCGCTTGTGTTTCGGGGACCTCCGGTTGTGGCAGACATAGTAGGTGTCCTGAGGGCGTGCTCCATTGGTCCGGAGCAGCTTGGCGCCACAGATTCCGCACACCAGAAAACCCTTCAGCAGATTAGTCGGGCTTTTGCTGGGGCGGCCTTTCTTTCGGTTGGCGTCGAGTTGCTGCTGGATCAGGTCCCATTCCTCAGCTGAGATCAGCGGAGGGACACTTAATTTGATCCATTCACGCTGTGGTTTCTTGCCGACTCGCCGTGATTTTCCCCTGACGGGGTCATACTGATACTCGTACTGATTGGCATAAAGATCACCCTTGTAGGCGGGATTGCGGAACATATAGGTGAGCGTTGAGGGAGCCCAGTCTTTTCCCTGTTTTCCTTTGATGCCTCGCTCCTGCAGATCGGCGCAAATGCGATTCAGCGACCATCCTTCCCTCAGAAACTTCCGGACCAATTCCAGGTAGAGTCTTGACTGTTCCCGGTGAAAGCTCCAGGTGCCGGTCTCTTTCTCGTAGAGGTACCCATAAGGCGTCGTGCCGCTCACCCATTTCCCCTCCAGCAGCCGCTGCCTCTTACCCCGTTTCATCTTGCGCGTGATCTCGGCTCTCTCTTCGGCGGAGGCCCAGAACTTGAACTTTGCCATCAGTCGAAACAGGGGATTATTCAAATCGAGAATGCCCTCGTGAGGGGAAACCAACCGGATGTTGTTCACCTTGAGGATCATCAGGATTCGGCCTTCTTCCTCGTCATTGTCGGTGCGGGTGATGCGGTTCTGCTCAACTACCAGAATGGCGTCAAAGAGCTGATTTTGGGCATCCACCAGCAACCGCTTGAAGGCCGGGCGCCCCTCGATCGTGGCTCCGGAAAAGCCATCGTCTTCGTAGACTCGGTAAATCGAGTAGCCCTGTCTTTTGGCATACCCTTCGAGCGTCGCTCGTTGGCTCTTGATGGTGCCCTGCTCGCGTTGCTGCTCCGAGGACACACGGCAGTAAATGGCCACCTTTTCGATGTCTTGACTCATGGGTTATTCCTACCTCCATAGTGAGGCTTCCAGTATAACCGCTGGAGCGAGTGGGGATGGGGCTCTAGAAATCGTAGGTCGGTCGAGATAGAGTTTTCCTTTAGACGGAAAGAACATGGAAGGACTGAATTTGCTGGGTCGTTTCGGCGGTAGTGCCAGTTGCGACTGGCCGAGTTACGAGCGGATCATGTCGAAGCCCACCCGCCACTACTTCCTGCATGCGATCACGGCCACCCGCTCCTACCAGGAGGGGTTGAACGCGGTGATCCATCTGCTTCGGCTGACGGAGGCAAAGCGCACGAAGCTGAGCCGGGACGACTATCGGATCCATGCCAACCTTCTTGAACTATTCTGTACTGGACCTACTCGACCGAATGGATCGCTGGGAGGAGTACCTAGCTGTTTGGGAACGTCTTCGCAGGAGAACCAAAGTCGTCTCCATCTCCCGTGTTGAGATGACAGGGGCAGCCCCAGATGACGATAGTGTCTACGCTGACGTTTTGTTATTCACTCGTCACCGAAAGGAACTCATCGAGAGAAAGTTGAAACGAAAGCAAGCGGGCCAGAGGCTGGGCAACAGTCAACACGCCCGCCCAGACGAACTCTCGGAGGAAGAGATCTCGGAGCGTCTGGAGCGCATTCTTGGCTGGTGGCGTCGAGGAGAACTCTGGATCTCGATCCACCCCTGTTAATGAGTTCCTCGAGCCCCCCCACAGTGAACCCAAGGGTCTGCATGCTCGAAAAAGGGATCGGCCGCACCTGCTCAGCTCACTTGAGAATCACTGGCGGAGCAGGGTATGGCCGGGACGGCGTCCCGAAACCGCCCGGACTTCCCCCCTCGTCCCGGCCCCATGTCAGTCGGTAGCTTCGGGCTCTGGAAACCGCCTCCAGGGCCACGACTGAAGCCATGGCCAAGGCAACGATGGCATCAATGTGCTTCGATGCCTTCTCTTTGGCGATTCTCCAGCCTCTTTGATTCTCGACTGTGACCGTGGACAGGGCCTGTTGGCGCAGGTCGGGTGCTGGATACAAGCGGATGTTTCGGCCTTTCAGCAGATCGAAGAGAGTCTGGCCCATCCGGGTAGTATTTCCCAAGGTCTGCGGAAATTCCTTGATCGGCAGCCGTGCTGACTTGAGAGTGGACATCGAACGGTGCATCTGATACAGATCCACCCGAATGGAACCGACCCGGAATCGGCTATACATCTCTCGAAGGTACTCTTCAACCGTGTGTTCCAGATCCAGAGGCTCTGACTTGGAGGGCTTCCAAATCCGATGACATCCCAGACAGAGCGTCTCGCCATTCCAGTAGATGCCCACCACGGCCGAACTGTCGTGTTTGATTCCCACGTCGACCCCTAGGAACAAGACCGGGGACCGCTCTCTGGGCATAGGCGGCAAAGGCCTGTGTTGCAGATCCACGCAAGGATCCCAAAGCTCAGGGGTGATGAAGGTGGACTCGGCAGTTGCCCACCGATTTTCGTGCAGCCTGAGGAAAGTACCGGCGCGCATATTTTTCCTCTGAGTTTCATAGTAGTCGGCTGTCTGCCAAGGCATTCGCGGCTCGTGGTCCCAGTAACACAATATTCGTGCCTGAGGGTTGGCAAAAACAGGTAGATCCTCACAGATTCTGACCCCTTGTCCTTCCGCCTGCTCCTCCTGGTCTACGGCGACTCTATAGAGGTTCCAGAGCAACTTGGACTCATTTTCCCAACCGGCGTAGGTCGTGATGAAGCGAATCGAGTTCCTGCGCGTGGGAACAGGCGTCAGTTCTTCCCACAGTCGCTGCGAAGCCTCCGAGGTGTAGCCCCACAACTCATCCCACGAGGTCAAGCCGTGATTGCTTCCCGCGGCCCCTGCATATTCCGTAGGGAGGGCAGTGATGGTGCTCCCATTGCTCAACCGGATTTGGCGGGACTGGATCTCGGCGCTCTGAGCAAGCTTGGGATTATTCTGGATGATCTTTTGAATTGCTCGGAAGACCCGGCCTTGTGCCTGCTCCAGATCATTGGCACAAATCAGAAGTTCATTTGGGGGCTCCTGGGTATAGGCCCACCAGACGGTCACGAGCGCATTAATGAACGTTTTTCCTGACTTTTTCGGTGCGCTGTAGATGATGGTGTCCCAACGGAGTCTGCCGTCCTTTTTAAAGGCAAGGGCCATTCCTAGGATTCGACGCTGGTGCTCCGTCAGCTGGAACGGTTTACCCAGCTCGTTCACTCCGATGAAGTCGCCGACAAACGAAGAAAAATCCGTACGGTATCTCTGCAAATCCTTCATCACTTCGTCTCCTGCATCATGGCCTTGGCGAGATCCGTGACATCTCGCTCGTGACGCTTGAGGCCCAGCTCGGTCAGAATCCGATTTAACGTGTTCTCCGAAGCTCTCAGGTCCTTATAGCCCGTCTTGTTGGTGGCCTCCGGGACATAGCACATTTGAAAGAGTCGATTGCCAATGGCCAGCCGGATCTTCTCTCTGATCGTGATGGGGCAGTCCTTGGGACTGTCGTAACCACAGTGGGTGGCGTACTCCTGCTCCCATTCACTGAGCATCTGGCCCAACCAAGTGCGTCGATCGATGTTGTTCGAGTAGTAGGCCTGAACTAGGGAGGAGGCGCCGTGGGTAACCAGGTTCGCTCCAGCCCCTTTCTCGCCGTTCACTACCGAGAGGAGGAAATCTTGCCCTTTCTGATTCCTGGTGAACCTTCCGTCATTTAAAGCAATACCGCCTGGTGTCTGACCTTCATTCAGCTTGCATCTCTTGCTTCCCGGAGCCGGCGATCGCTTACAGGGGTGGCCCTGTCGCGTTTTTCCCCCACAAGTCTTAGTCTTCATATCCTGAGTCATGCTTTCCCTCCCCTGAGGTCGGACAGATGGTTAAGAGGTACCCGCGGGCGTTCTCGAGACAAAGGTGAAGAGTCTTGGAGGTACAGAATCTGAGTGAGAATCTCCTTTCTAGCAGAAAGCGGAATCTCACTCTTTTGATGGTTCTTGCCACTGACAAAACCTCCCTTTCTAATCCCTTCTAATCAGGAGGCTTGCATCGGGCAAGCGAGCTGAAGGCCTCGCTGCTTAACAGCGAATCATGAGTATTCTAACGCCATTTGCGGGCCAGTGCAATGGGAGTAGGCAATCGTATCGAAACTGTATTCTCTAGCAGATCGCCGAGTCAGGTGCAAAAGGAACCGCCGACAGCGATAGAGGGTCAGCATTCAGTTCAGACAAGATCAACCAGCGTCATTTATTCAGATTAGACTTGATGTTTGACATTGCCTCCCAGGTGTCACCGAATACCGTCGGTTTGCTGAGCTATCCTCGTCCTTTCTGCTTCCTAATGGTGCCTGAATCCCCTTGTAGTGCCCTTCTATTCTCGTCTCGATGAAGGTCACAAGTACCTCATGAACTGTTAGTTATCTTCGATTCCATGCCACTGATCTGGCGAAGTACGGCTTTTCGGAGTCCACGAGGGGGTCTTGGGACAGGCAGGAAATAGACGTCCGGCCAGGCCCTGAGGATAACTGGTCCAAGCAACGGATCCAGACCCGGGGCGCATGGGGAATCTGGCAGTTGAGAGTGGAGACGGGTAAGCCGCAGCCAGGGACTGGTGGCAAACAGGTGTCCAGGGAGACGCTCGTGGACATCAAAGGGTCCGCTCGGACCCTGTTTGCCGTGCGCACCACAGGGGAGGTCGACCTCTTTGCCCGGCCGGGCGCCCTGGTCAGCTACCGGGGCGCCCTGGCGTTGACGTCCTGGGACACCGATACAGCGGAGCAACACCGTTTTCTGCTCCAGGTTCCCCGGATGAAGCGCCTTCGCATCAACTTTCGTCTCCCGGAGGGCCCTTTTCCCCATGGCTATCCGATACAGGTCGAGGTTCGAGGCCCGGACGGCCTCGAGTTTCAGCAGCGCTGGGTGGGACTGACAAGATCTCGGCACTATGAGTACGAGTTCTGGAGGCTCGAGTACCTGGAATTGACGGGAGACAATCTGGAGGGGCTCTGGACCGTCTCCATGAACCACGTTGCAGGCGGCTACCGGATGAGCGGCGCGCCCGCTCCCAGGCCGCTTGATCGGCCTGGTGGGCACGGTAGCGTAGCCGGCCGCCGTTACGCCGTATCTCGCGACTCACCGTCGACGCTGCCCGACCCAGCGTGACGGCAATCGAACGGATCGAGCCGCCGGCCACCACACTACGCGAGATCTCCTCGCGTTCCGATAACTTCAGCGCCCGTCGCGATCGTCGGCGCGGCCGCGGCCGGATCCCACCGGTTTGTTTCAGAATACCCTCAACGGAGGAATGGTGGCGGTCAAAGAGCCGCGCGATCGAGCTCAGGGACTCGCCTTTTTGCCAGCGGTCCCACATCAAGGTCTTCTGTGCTTCCGTGTAATAGATCCTCGTCCGATATTTCATTTGCAACATCCTCCTCTCTATCGCTAGAGATTAGAGGCGTTGCATCGACCGATTGAAATCGCAGTAGAGTAAGGATGTGGCGCGGTGGTCTAAGGTTCGGCCTATCTGTTACCGCCCCTTTCGTCTGGCGGTGCCTCAATAGCCGGACCATCACTCCGTTTCCACATCCTCCTCATCGAACCGGACAGGCGGAACTACCGCATCCGGCTCTCGGACAAGACTCACGCCTTCACCCACGGCTCGCCGCGCCCAAGTTGGGTCAGGCGCACGAGCCCGAAGGGCCCGTAGAGGTGCGAGAGTGGATACGTCCCGCCCTTGCGTCGCCTGACCTTGTACTTATGGCGCAGCCACCGGCGCAGCCGCGTAGCGGTGAAGCTGTCGAGCGCACGGTAGGCCCGGCTGGTCGTCCCTACCCGAGAGTAGTTCGCCCAGCCGCGCAGAGCGCGGTTCAACTGCTGCACCAACTCCGTGGTCTTGCGCCAGTTCACCCAGCCACCGCTGAAGCGATAGCTGGGCTCAGCCTTCGCTTTCGCGTGTAATGCCCTCTGTAGTTTCTGAACCCTTTGCGGAGTTGATAGGTTGCCCAATCTCCTGGTCCCTTCACTACGTCCTGCATTCGTCTTGAACTAAGGCTCCTTCCCTCCACCGGCATTACCCGGCTTCCTCAGTAATACGGGCCTCTCCGCCACCCCCAGGCGCCCGGCCTGTCCCTCACGGGCTTCCGGTTGGCCATCCCTGGCCACGCCTAGGGGCTTCCCGTGTTGCGTGCGCTTCCCTGGTGTACATGCTGTCGCCACTACCCCGGCGCAGCGACTGGGTGCCCACTTCGCTCACTTCCCCAGCCGTATCAGCCTTCCCCGGTCTAGGAGCCGGGTCGGCCTGCGCATCGTCCTTTTCGAGGCTTGCTCAGCGTTCACTCACGTTACGGCCTGCACACTCGCGCGGTCACCAATTCGTGACTCGCTTCACCAGAGGCTTCAACCATTTCGTTACCTCCATAGTTGCTCCGGTTGCTTCCGGCTGGAGCGGTTGCCGGGTGGGGCTTTCACCCACTGGGAAAAGCGCCGCCTTACCACGGCGCACCCTGAAAGCGGACGTTCAGATTTTCCCCAGAAACGTCGAATAAACTGCCGCAAACGGCCAGGAGCCGACGTTCTATTTCGGGCGCTTCGAAAGGATCTGTCAGTTTCCAGGTAGGCCGTTCTACCTCCAAATGACCTTCCTCTCCTCGCCAGGATCGTAGGATCGCCCTTAAGCCGTGCTAGGTCATTGGTGCAGGCCGCCCGAGGATGTGTTAGGTTCTAGAAATTCGGCTTCCAAAGAACTGGTCGATGTCCTGAGCCTGGACGAGGCAAAAGCCGTCTTGGCCAGCTTGACCGGCGACAAATGGCTCTGGTGCCGGGGCCCCAATATGCGGAAACCAGATAAGACTCCGGAATATCGCAAGCGCGACTCCAATGAATGGACTGCAAAGAGCTTAGGCGAAATCGATTGCAGCGTGTTATCTGGAAAATGAAACCAAAACGTGGGTTTATCTGGAAACCATCACTGCTGTCCGGTTTAGATTCAATGTCGAGCTTACAAGTATCATGATAGCAATAGGTTGTGGGAAAATAGGGGTGTGAGCGCTTTGAATTTTTGTAAGGGTCGTCTGGAGCCCTCCTCCTGGGGTCACAGGTATAGGGCAGTCTCTGGGGATGAACCCAGGACGAACCGTGTTTGCCCAACTGATGGAAGGAATCCACCCGCAACAATTCCGGCGCTGTGTCCAGCGTTACAGAGGGGACCGCAAGGTGCGTCGCTTCTCGTGCTGGGAGCAATTTTTGGCTATGAGCTTTGCCCAGCTGACCTACCGGGAAAGCCTGCGCGACATCGAGGCCTGTCTGCGTTCCCGCAGCGAGCTGCTGAATCGTCTGGGGTTTCGGGGTGGGGTGGCGCGCAGCACCCTGGCCGAGGCCAACGAAACACGGGACTGGCGTATCTACGCCGACTTGGCGCAGAAACTCATTGGGAAAGCCCGAGGCCTGTATGCCAACGAGGACCTCGGTTTGGAGCTGGAGGAGACAGGCTATGCCTTCGATTCCACCACCATCGACCTGTGTCTGAGCTTGTTTCCCTGGGCCCGGTTTCGCAAGCGCAAGGGGGCCATCAAGCTGCACACCCTGCTGGATTTGCGGGGGCCGATCCCCACCGTTATCGAGATCACCGAGGGCAGCTGCCACGACGTCAACCTGTTGGATTCCCTCGTCATCGAGCCCGGCGCCTTTTACGTCATGGACCGGGGTTATCTCGACTTTGCTCGTCTGGATGTCGTCCATCAAGCTCGCGCCTACTTTGTGATTCGGGCCAAAAAGAATCTCCGTTTTACTCGCTACACCTCTCGACCCCGGTCAGATCAGCCCGGAGTTCGCAGCGATCACACCGGACGCTTGGCCTTGCCAAAATCGCGGCAAGACTATCCAGACCGCTTGCGAAGAGTTCGCTTCTTCGACGCTCCAACCGGCAAATCTCTCGTCTTCCTGACAAACAATTTCACCCTTCCGGCCCTCAGTGTCGCCTCCCTCTACAAACTCCGGTGGCAGGTGGAGCTGTTCTTCAAGTGGATCAAGCAGCACCTGCGAATCAAGACCTTCTAGGGCACCTCCGACAATGCCGTTCGCACCCAGATCTGGATTGCCGTCTGCGTTTACCTCCTCATCGCGATCCTGAAAAAGGAACTCAGGCTTCCCCAAAGTCTACACAGTATTCTGCAAATCTTGAGCGTCACCACATTCGAGAAAGTTCCCATTTATCAACTACTTATGAGGCATGGCTTGCAGGACTCTCACAGTCCTAACTCTAACCAGCTGATTCTATGGAAACCATATAAACAGAAGTTCGGCAGCGAGTGGTGACGAGGTAGCCTGTTTCGCTGTCGGTTTACCTCAACGGTCGTCGGTCCGGAGTAACGGTGATGTCCAGGTTCACAACCGCAATTCTGCCGCTTGCCTTCCCGGCTGCTATGGGCGTGATCATCTTTGCTTCCGCAGGGCAGTGGGACCTGCCCTTCGTCTGGGCAATCGTCGGCGTCGTGGCCGCCTTCAACCTGGCGTTGGCCGCCTTCGCCGACCCCGGCATGATGCGCGAGCGTCTGGCCCCCGGGCCTGGAGACCAGGACCGGCTCACACGTTTCTTCGGCGGAGGGATGCTGGTCGGGCACTGGGTTGTACTCGGACTGGACGTGGGCCGGTTCCAGTGGAGTCTGGTCCCTTGGGAAGTACAGTTCGCCGGTTTGGTCGGCTATGCCGCCGCGTTGGGCGTCCTGTTCTGGGCCATGCATGCGAACCCGTTCTACTCGTCCGTGGTTCGGGTGCAAACGGAGCGCGGGCATCATGCCGTCGCGGCAGGCCCTTACCGATTCGTGCGTCATCCCGGCTACGCCGCCACGCTGTTCGCCATGTTGAGCTATGGCGTGGCCCTGGGCTCGTGGCTGGCGATGCTTCCAATCCTGGTGTGCTTTGGCCTCCTTGTTCGTCGTACCGTGCTGGAGGATCGGCTGTTGCAGCAAGAGTTGGAAGGCTATGCGGAGTATGCGCAGAAGGTCCGCTACCGCCTTGTCATGGGACTTTTTTGAGCGCGGCCCAAAACAGGGTCGGGCATGACGGTTTTTCGTGGTTTAACACCTCACCTGCGGCCCTGCAGGTGAGCTTCGTCGTTCGGAGTTGTCTGAAGGCTCCCCTTCATGAGGCAAGGTGTTGTTGCCAAACATCAACCCACTTACGCGAACGGACTTCGCCTTTCCGAGGCCCTGCATTTACGTGTCGCCGACGTCGACAGCTCCCGGATGTCTGATCCGAGTCCGCCACGCGGGAAACTTGAATGTCCGCTTCTAGCAGCCTGTCGGACTTGACTCACAGGCACTTCTGAAATTTGACGTTTGATCCAAAGTCTTGCACGACCAAGCACGAAATCGATGAATCGTCTGATCTGCGGCGGTGATTTGGCCGCTGAAACGACCTGGCCCACCTCTTCAGAGGGTGGCACGGGCCAGCTTCGGCTGGCGGCAGGCGAGGTTGTACATTCTTTTCAGATTCCAGGCGATGCTGGCCAGAGTCCACTCCCCGTCTGCCGCCTCCGCTCCTCGGAGAGAGAACTGCGCAAAGCCCATCACCGATTTGATGATCCCAAAGACGGGCTCGGGGACAGCTTTGCGTTGCCCGTAGATGGCTCGACCCGCCGGGGTCTTCAACCGGTATCTCATCTGCTCCACCGCATCGGCGTCTTCCCCGGGTGGCTCCGGTTCTTTCCAGCGTTCGTTCGGCGGCAAGTGGTGGGCTTCCCGCTCGACCGCAATATAGGGAAGGACCGCATGCTCGCTACAAAGCTCCACGTTGGCACCACTGAAGTAGCCGTTGTCGGCCAGCAGCTCCTGGGGCCGACCCAACGACTCCGGCAATGCGTGCAGCGCCGCCAGGGCCGGTTTCAGTTCTTTCTTGTCATTGGCGTTTGGCGTGACATGAACGGCCACAATCAACAGACTGTCGTTATCCACCAGGGCCTGAGCGTTGTAGCATTGCTCAAATCCCCCGCCCGAGACCGGCATGATCCGAGAATCTTCATCCGTCAGATTGATCTGATCCTGGTCTCGGATTCCTCCTCGGGGCGGTTTGGGTTCGCGACCCTTCGGTTTGTTTCCCCTTTTCCTCTGGGCTTGCCGCTTGGCCACCTTCCCTTCATATTCGGCGTGCTCGGCCGCCTGCCGCTCGGCCGCCCGCTCGACCAGCTTCTGCTTCGCTTGATCGATCGCTTTCAACCGTGCTTCCCGCCGCGCCAGCTCGGCCGGGATGTCCATCCCTTCCGTTTCTTCTCGTCCATCCGCTTCCTCGGCCAGCTGCATCAACTCGTCCACTTCTTCTCGCAGCCGCGCTTCCAGTTTCTGGATGTGCCCCCAGCTCAACGCACTGTGCTTGGAGGCATTGGCTTTGACCTTCGTGCCATCCAAACTCACTCGGCCCAACTTCAGAAATCCCATCGCCTGGGCCAGCAGCAAGATCTCCACAAACAGCGGCTTCAGCTCTTCCAAAAACCGCTTTCGGAAATGGGCTATGGTGTCGTGATCCGGATGCGTGTTGCCGGCGAGGTAGCGAAACGCCACCGAATCGTAGGTGGCTTGCTCCAACTTCCGACTCGAAAACACCCCCGTCGCATACCCGTAAAACAACAACGCCAGCATCACCGCCGGATGGTATCCTTCCGATCCCCGTTTCGTGTAGGAATCCTCCAACTTCCTCAACTCCAGCTTGCTCACCACCTCCACCACGAAGCGAGCCAGATGCGTCTCCGGCAGCCATTCCTGCACCGAAGGAGGAAACAGATAAGGAGTCTCTCGATCTACTGTTCTAAATCGATTCGCCATACACTAATGATGCCCGTTCGGTGTGACCTCGAAAGTCCGACAGGCTGCTAGGTGCGGTTTCAACCGATCGAGGGGCGGTAACAGATAGGCCGAACCTTAGACCACCGCGCCACATCCTTACTCTACTGCGGCGACGCAACACATTGGTTAAATCGTTCGGCTGGTGTTTCGTAGTCTAACGTTTTTCTGGGTCGTTCGTTTAGCTGTCTTGCCACGGCATCCAGTCTGTTTTGGTCGACGTTTGAGAGATCCATTCCTTTCGGGAAGTATTGTCGGAGCAGTCCGTTGGTGTTTTCGTTTGAGCAGCGCTGCCAGGGGCTTCGGGGATCGCAGAAGTAGACCTTTATGTTCGTATCGAGACTGAAGCGTTTGTGATCGGCCATTTCCTTTCCCCGGTCCCACGTCAGTGACTGGTACAGTTCCCGCGGTAACTTGCGCGCTTGTTTGCTCAAGGCGTTGATCACCGTTTCGGTGTCTTGGCTGTTGACTTTGACCAACATCACGTAGCGCGTCTGACGTTCGACCAGGGTGGCGATTTGACTGCGCTTTGATCCGATCAGCAGGTCCCCTTCCCAATGACCGGGTACGGCGCGCTCCTCCACCGAGGCGCTCACGGATCGATACCGTGTCCTTGACCCGTCCGTGATCCTCCGTCTTCTGTGTATGGTGACGTGAGCGGCGCATCCCACGGGTACGCCGCAGATGCTGCAACAGCTCTTTCTTCAAAGCGCCGCGGGCCTGGATCTGGGCGGGCACTGAATGCAGACGTGACCGCCTTCCCGAGCGAGATAATATCGGGCACCATCACCATTCCGTGAGTAAGAAGCTCGTGTTTGCAGTCTGCGGTGCTCCTCTGATCTCATACGAAATGGTTCAGTGTGTAGATTATCGAGACGTGTTGGTTCTCGAAGACCGGATTTGTAAGTAGCGGTCCCGCTCTCTTCCCCGAGTTATGTAGTGAACATTTCCTAAAATGATAAGGCTGGAGGAGGTTGGAGACAAACGGGAATGAAAGGGGGCCTCCGATATCGGCTTTCTACGCCCGCCACTTCATCAAGCAATCGTCGTCGAGCGGTTGAAGTGGGGAGAAGTCGCGAGCGGCATAGTATTCCGGGCGGGCGAAGGTTCCACCACTGTTGTCCGTCGTGGTGAGGTTGATGTAGAGAATGGCGCGGCGCAGCGGCGTTATGTTGACAGAGGAGCCGTGGACGACGTTCCCATCCATAAAGAGTACCGATCCTACCGGACCAGTCATCGCCTCCACACCATAGCGTTCCACCAGGTCGACCATCCTTTCAGGGGAGATGTCGTAACGGTAGCGGGCCGCCTGTTCGTGGTCCTCTGCTTCGGGGTTGATGGCTCCGACGATCAGCCCTTCGCGTTGAGAGCCGGGCACGCACATGAGGGGCGCGTTGCACGCAGTGATCTCGTCCATGAACACCGCCACAACGATTCCCCGAGGCTCGGGCACGCCGTCGGCCCGGTGGTAGTCTCCGAAGTCTTGATGCCAATCCATCATGGCGCCTTTGGCCTGCTTGGCGTTGATGCGGGACTGGTGGACAAAGACATCGCTGCCGGTCAACTGTTGGCACGGCTCCACGATGCGCGGATGTCGGGAGAGCACCCGCAACCGCTCGTCGAAAAGATGTGCGCCGTAGACAATGTGCACTGCACCGTCCGCCTCACGCGCTACCTCGGGACCGTTGCGGTCCAATACCTCAATCATCGCTGCCTCGAGTACTGAGACCTCCGCGCCGCCAAACAAGCGCGGCAAGAGCACGTAGCCTTTCTCCCGATACTTTTCCTGCTGCTCTCTATTAAGTTTCACAGTGCGAATTTACCAACCGGAGCGGACTGATTCAACCCTCCGACCACCCCTTCTTAGCCAGTCTTCGGCCCCTGGCAGCGCTTCAGGCTTCCATGAATCGGCAGCACCTGCCCTGTCAGAAATTCCAAACCGCAATCGGGCTCGCCGGCAGACTGAAGCTCCTCCAGGTAGGCGCCAGTATGGGCGGTCGGCATCTGCATGTGGGTCAACTCTCCACCATACATACCAGCGCAACGATGAAAGCCATTGTCCGGTACACCCATTCATCCTTTCGTGGATTGGGGTATCAAGACTACGTTTCAAATCAATGTTGTGGCCGGCCACGCTCCTCCACTTCAGAGTCGCACTCGTGATTTCAAGTTCCCGGACGCTCTCCTGCGCACCCGAGGTCTGTTATCTCCCCTAAAATCTGGTTCGTCAGTTTCTACCGTGTCGGCTCCTGGAAAGAGTCTCTCCAGCGGCCCAAGGCGGCCTCAGGTTCGACGACTCGTTGGGGGTGAACGCTAGCCAGATCGTTCGATTCTGACAGATCGCTCGCCAGGTCGAATAACTGCCAGGTCTGATCCGGTTGCTCACGGACAATCTTCCAATCTCCCTTGCGTAGAGCTGTGTGAGAGCCGAATACGTTTCCGCGGAAAACTTGAATGTCCGCTTTTAGGGTGCGCCGTGGTAAGGCGGCGCCTTCCCAGTGGGTGAAAGCCCCACCCCCGGCAACCGCTCCAGCCGGAAGCAACCGGAGCAACTGTGGAGGTAACGAAATGGTTGAAGCCTCTGGTGAAGCGAGTCACGAATTGGTGACCGCGCGAGTGTGCAGGCCGTAACGCGAGTGAACGCTGAGCAAGCCTCGAAAAGGACGATGCGCAGGCCGACCCGGCTCCTAGACCGGGGAAGGCTGATACGGCTGGGGAAGTGAGCGAAGTGGGCACCCAGTCGCTGCGCCGGGGTAGTGGCGACAGCATGTACACCAGGGAAGCGCACGCAACACGGGAAGCCCCTAGGCGTGGCCAGGGATGGCCAACCGGAAGCCCGTGAGGGACAGGCCGGGCGCCTTGGGGTGGCGGAGAGGCCCGTATTACTGAGGAAGCCGGGTAATGCCGGTGGAGGGAAGGAGCCTTAGTTCAAGACGAATGCAGGACGTAGTGAAGGGACCAGGAGATTGGGCAACCTATCAACTCCGAAAAGGGTTCAGAAACTACAGAGGGCATTACACGCGAAAGCGAAGGCTGAGCCCAGCTATCGCTTCTATGCCCTGTACGACAAGCTGTACCGCTATTCTTGACGCTGCCTATGCCCAGTGCCGCTCCAATCGGGGCGCGAGACGGGCAAGAGTTCGCGGACATCGAGGCGTACGGGGTGCAGCGGTGGTTGGGTGAACTGGCGCAAGCGCTCAGAGAGGAGAAGTATCGAATACGCCCATTAGACGAGTGTTGATTCCGAAAGCCAATGGCCAGCTCCGGCCCTTGGGCATCTCGACCCTGCGGGACTGCTGGTGAATGGTCCGGCTTCGAGGCCGACCTTCCATCAGAAATATACGCCTACCGACCCAGCGCAATGCGCAGCAGGCGGTGGTGGAGGTGGAAGAGAGGCTGTTCCGCGGTCAGCGGGACGTCGTAGACGCCGACCTGTCGGATTATTTTGGCAGCCTTCCCCCGAGCTGATGCAGTCGCTGGCGCGCCCGTTGATCGACGCGTGCTGCGCCTGATTAAGCAATGGCTGGAATGTGCCGTCGAAGAAACCGACAAGAGAGGACGGAAGAGACGCACGACCGAGGCCAAGGACAGCCGAGCATCCCGCAGGGCTCCCCCATCTCACCGCTGCTGGCAATGCGCCGGTTTGTGTTGGCATGGGAAGCTCGGGCTGGATCGAAGCTTGGGCAGTTGTCTCGTGATCTATGCGGATGACCTGGTGATCTTGTGTAAGGCGGAAGACGCCCTGCGGTCGCTGCGCGAGATCATGGGCAAGCTGAAGCTCACGGTCAACGAGGAAAAGACACCTGCACGGTTCCGGAAGAGGAGTTCGACTTTTTGGGTTACACGTTTGGGCGGATGTACTCGGCGAGGACGGGCCAGGCCCGTCTCGGAATGCGTCCGTCGAAGAAGAGCATTAAGCGCATGGTTCGCAAGATCCACGCGATGACAGTGCCTTCGAGGACGTGGCTGGAGACCACGGAGTTAGTGCAGCAGTTGAAGCGCCCTGCGCGGCTGGGCGAACTACTCTCGGGTAGGGACGACCAGCCGGGCCTACCGGGCGCTGGACAACTACACCGCTCCGCGGTTGCGCCGGTGGCTGCGCCACAAGTACAAGGTCAGGCGACGCAAGGGCGGGACGTATCCCCTCTCGCACCTGTACGGGCACTTTGGACTCGTGCGCCTGACTTGGGCGCGGCGAGCCGTGGGTGAAGGCGTGAGGTCTTGTCCGAAAGCCGGATGCGGTAGCTCCGCATGTCCGGTTTGATGAGGAGGGTGTGGAAACGGAGTGATGGTCCGGCTATTGAGGCACCGCCAGACGAAAGGGGCGGTAACAGATAGGCCGAACCTTAGACCACCGCGCCACATCCTTACTCTACTGTGCGAAAGCGGCCGTTCGATTGCGATCAAATCGGAAGCTGTCTGGAAGATCGGGTGCCGACTATCACAATAGGGGGTCTACGAAGCCACGTCAGGAATCGTGAGCTGCTACAGTGCTACCAGCCTGATTCCTTCTTAGTCACCTGGAGAGCTTCTTGGGTCGCTCACTCGAAGCATGCGATTCCCACCCCGCTGGAACTCATAGGGCACTTCGACCACGCCCTGGCCGAAGCGTTGAGGGACTTGGAGTGATGGGAGTCCTGGGCCGGCTTGTGCACATGCGGTTCAAGCGGGACACGCCATCTGAAGGCATGACACGCACTGGAGATCGCGGAAACCGAGAGCTGCCACCTGCAGGTTGATCCAATCTGACATGTTTGCCCGGTCCGCTGGAGCGCCACCGGTGATGCCGCAAGACGATTCGCGATGCTCCAAGCCCTCGAACCGGACAAGCCAACACAAAATCAACGTCGTCCTCAACTGGTTCGAAGAACTCAAGCGGCTGGTGCCGACAGAGGACTGAATCCAGGCTCCATATGGTGGGTACAGAATAGATCCAAGCATCCTACCTACCACAAAACTCTTTATCTGACTGAATGTAAAAGGGTTTAAGGAAGATTTCTGTCTCAAGCCATTAATTTCCTGGCTAGCTAATTATGATCAAGCTAAAGCCGGGTGAATTTGCGAGTTGGGGGCAGATTTGAGCTGCCCCTCAATTTCAGCTTGAGGCCGTTCGCGGTCGTTCACTGGACGTTTTCGGGGGAAACTTGAATGTCCGCTTTTAGGGTGCGCCGTGGTAAGGCGGCGCTTTTCCCAGTGGGTGAAAGCCCCACCCGGCAACCGCTCCAGCCGGAAGCAACCGGAGCAACTATGGAGGTAACGAAATGGTTGAAGCCTCTGGTGAAGCGAGTCACGAATTGGTGACCGCGCGAGAGGCGAAAGCAGCCGGTCGATTGCGATCAAATCAGACGCTCTACGGTCAGATCTGGGTTACTACAATAGAAGCTATATAGAGAGCGAACAGCATCTACTTTCTTTGGCGGCGCAACAGGTGTTTCCGCTAGTGATCCCGCGCATCGATCAGCCGGTCGCCACCAGCACCAAACCGAGGCAGCAGAGCCCGACACCGAGGACCTTCGGCAGGCTAGCCGATTCCTTCAGCAGTACCACTCCGACGCCCGCTGTCAGCGGCACGCTCAACTGCCGAAACGCCACCAGGTAGCTGACCTCGCTGACAAACGACATCGCCACGAGGACCAGGGTGTAGGAGAAGTACATGATGACCCCAGCCAATACGGGAGCAGATCGCCTGTGGCCATGCATCGTTGATCGCCACGACTTGCGCTCGCTTCGGCTGAGCAGGACGTAAGCGGCGAGAAAAATGGACGCACAGAGACCTTCCAAAGGCGCATAAACCAGGGCTGCCGAGATCGCTCCAAACTCCGGCAGGCCGCGCAGGATACCGAGCGCCTGACTGTCCAGACGGGAATAGCCAGCTGTGGCGGTGGCGGCCAGCAGGGCGAAACCACAACAGGGGTTGAGATAGTGTCGAATCGTGAGACCACCGAACCGCTCCAAAGGAATCAGCAGACCGCCGAGAACGACGAGCCCAATTCCGACCAGACACTGCACCGTGAGCTGATCGGTCGTGCCAACCAGGATCGCCGACAAGGCAACGAATACCGCCGGAAAGGAGCGGGCAATCGGATAGGCAATCGATAGATCGCCGGCGCGATAAGCACCGGCCAAACTGGCGAAGTAGAGCGCTTGAAAAATCCCGGTCGCCGCTAGGATCAGCCAGACGCGGCCGCCGATGTGGGAGATCAGATCTGCGTGCCACCAGAGAAAGGGCAGCAGGCACAGTGAGCCAAAGGTGTTGGCGACGAGAAAGAATCCAGCCGACGGGTGACCACGCTTGCCCAGGAAGTTCCAAGCAACGTGAGCAACCACCGAAATGGCGACCAGAGCGAGCGCTATCGAAGACACGCCAGTAGTCCGTTAGTAGAGCCAGGGAAGAGTGTCACATCGAGCCTGGGCCTCTTGGATCTAATACTACAGCTTCCCGATCTGGTGCGGTGGCTATAGGTGGCGCTGGCAGGGGTTGTAGGGAACAGTTGCGGCGCACAAAAACCACGGCCTCAGCACCGGCGCTATGGACAGATCTCCTCGCCTTTGGGGTGGTGGAATTACGCCCTGTAGGCTCTCCTCGTTGTTCCCTGCGGGAACTGCGGTTGCTATTCTCCGCTCTTGACTACCAGCGTGGCAACTCGGATGATTCTAGGAGCGCTGATGGCTACTCCACAAGACGATCCGGCCTTCGTCGAGTTTGAAGCGAACTTCGAAGCCAGACTCAAGAAGGATCACCCTCGCTTAAAATTCGACAGAGCTAGACTCTACGAACTGTTCCACAGTTGGTTCGACATCATTACCTATAGCCATATCTCGATCATGCCCAACGACGGCGAACTGCTTGCCGTGGTCTCTTGGGCCGACCCCGAAGAGGAGTACTTGTTTGACGCGAACAAACAAGAACAGCGGGAGCTGGCGGAAGCCATCGGCGAAGTCTTTATCGCGACCCTAGAGCCCTTTCGGTTCTCCGATTATGCGGAGAAGAAAAGAGCGGAAAGTCAGCAGAAGAGCCGGACAGAGCCTGACGTCCCAAAAAGAAGCAAGCAGGCTACGACCGAGGAAACCGAGGAACTGTTGGCAAGCGCCCCAACCCTTAGCCAAAAAGATACAGCGCGGATCTTTGGTGTTAGCACGAAAAGCATTCGCAACTATTTCAGCCAGAGGCTTCTTGTCAAGGTTCAGAATGGACGCGCAACCACGGATTCCATTAAGAGTCTCCTCAAGAAAAAGCCCTAGTAGCCCCACCCTCACTTCACCCCACCTTCCGAAAACCTTTTCCGCGTTCTTCCGCCTCCTTCCGGATTATTCCTAACTCCTTGTGAATCAGTTGTTTGCAATGCAACCTATTCGCTCGGCAGATCTCTATTAAGGTAGAGAGAAGGAAACATTGTGAGGGGCGGGCACACCGGCAGTTTCGCGACGAAAGAGGGCGAAGCACAGCGAGGACCTTCGGCGACGCGAGGATCAATTGGAGCAGATGGAGAAATGATGAAAGCAGCAAATAATCGCGCGCCGCCCAACGTTTTTTTCAGGGACCGTCAAGCGGCACGGGACAGCCTACTCCACTCGACGGTGACAAATTGGAGGGAATTGCCGTGAAGCATTTCCGCAGCATGAATTTGTCATGCGTAGTCATTGGTTTCAGCCGCCGAGAGAGTACTCGGGAAGGCGATTGGAGAACGGACGAATTGGAGGACGATGGAAGATGAGTAGTAACGTAGTAGTAGATATGGCCGCTAGGCCGCGGATCAACACGGGGATAAGGGACCTTGCCCAAGTCACCAGGGATGCGGTTTGGGCGCTCCAGAGAACAAACGATCCACCTGAAATCTTCAGACGTGGGAGCAGCCTGTGTCGTCTAGAAGAAGGCGAAGACGGCCACGTGAGGTCGCGGGAGCTGACGAACATCAGCCTGAAATACGAACTCGCGGAGCGGATCGAGTTCTATAAGGTGGAAAGAGGTATGGACTTGGCCGCCCGGCCTCCAGGCGACCTCGCAGGTAACATCCTCGCATCAACGAATCTTCCGTTTCCTGGTCTGGATCGAATCACCCGCGTGCCGGTCTTTGGCGTGGATGGAGTTCTGGTGAATGCGCCCGGCTACCATGAAGGGTCGCGTCTTTACTATGCGCCTTCCGAGGGGCTTGCGGTGCCCGAGGTGCCGGTTGCGCCGAGGCCCGAGGATCTGGCGCGCGCCAAGGATCTCATCCTGGAGGATCTCCTCATTGACTTTCCGTTCGCCGATGATGCCGACCGCGCGCACGCAATCTCGCTGCTTCTGCTCCCCTTCGCTCGCGACCTTATAACCGGACCAACGCCGAACCATCTGGTCGAGTCGCCGACGCCAGGCAGCGGAAAGGGTCTGCTCGTCGACGCAACTCTGCGCATCTCTCTGGGGCACGTTCCGATCATCGCGCAGGCCAAGGATGAAGAAGAGTGGCGGCGGCGGATCACGTCGCATCTGAGGCAGGCCGCCGAGGCCATCATCATCGACAACATCACCGGGAGTCTCGACTCGGGGGTGTTGGCGTCGGCGCTGACAACCCCTCTCTACTGGGAAGACCGACTGCTCGGCAGTAACACCATGCTCCGGCTCCCAGTGCGATGCGTGTGGGTCTGCGCGGCGAACAATCCGGTACTGAGCACCGAACTAGCGCGGCGCTCCGTTCGCGTTCGCCTTGAGCCGAAAGTCGAGCGGCCCTGGGAGCGCGCGGGTTTCAAGCATCCCAGCCTTCGCGAATGGGTCGACGAGCATCGGGGCGAGTTGATCAAAGCCGCGTGCATCCTTGTTCAGCACTGGATCGTCGAGGGCCGGCCCACGTGGTCGGGCACCCCGCTGGGATCGTATGAGAGCTGGAGCCGCACTATGGGCGGAATTCTGGAAACCGCGGACATCGAGGGGTTCCTCGGCAATCACCGGAAGCTCATGGAGGGCGCGGATCTGGAAAGCCAGGCGCTTCACTGCTTCGTCGGGAAGTGGGCCAAGGAGTTCAAGGAGCCCACTATTGCCGCGAATCTACTCGCGCTGGCGACGGACTGCGCCATTGGACTGAAGGGCAGCGATCAACGCAGCCGAACGGTCGCCCTTGGTATGAAGCTCAATCAGCTGCGAGGCCGATTGATTGGCAACCACCAGGTTGTCCCAGCGGGAAAATCGCGGGGCAGCAAGCTCTGGAAACTGGAACAGGTGAGGGGCTAGAGGGGCTTGGGGGACTTTTACTACTGCATTCAGGGAGGTTTTCTTTCTAACAACTAGTAGGGAAATCCCCTCAAGCCCCGCAGGTCCTGCAACTAGGAGGAATCGGCAATGAACGACGCCTCCACACGCGCATCCACAACCCAGCTCAAAGGGCACTTCTGCCGCTGAGCGAACAGGTGTGGGTGCAGCACTTATCAACCCGGATCGAAGGACAGGTGTCCCGAGATCCGCAATGCTCCGCGAGGGAGCAGAAAGTAGAACAATGCAATTAGAAGTACTCAATCGAGAATTCCAGACCCGCTTGGGCATCACCGACCCGGCAGCAATTTCGGCGGTGATATCGACGATCGTAGCCGACCGGCTAACGGCTGATCCGCTCTGGCTGATGCTCATCGGGCCGCCGGGATGCGGCAAGGGTGAAATCATTGAGGCTCTTTCGGGCGTGACGCGCTCTCTTACGGCCGCCTTGCCGGGGTTGACCGCTGGGACTCCGTCCTTCTCACCGCCTTTGCTTCCAGCGTCGAGACCCGGCCTTATCGTGCCGGCAACAGAGGACGTGCTCGACCATCCGGATTTCGTTGAGATCCTGGGCGACTGCTTTTTTTACCTGCGGATCAGACAGCCCGACGCGGAGAAGCTGGCAACTCAATTCGCGGAAAACCTAGAGGCCAATAGAGCGAAGCTGCGCGCCGCAGTGGAAAAGTTTCTCGGCGCGCTCGACCTCGGCGTTCTGCCTGATCTGACGTCGAAACTGAGGCAGCGGATTAAATCAGCGGCGAGAGCCTTTCCAGCCGCCTCACGCGCTAGGCAAACAAGGCAGCTAACGGTGTTCTCCCGCGCGGCGCTCATTTGTGGCGTCGAGGATGTTGGTGGTCTGGTCGAAAGGTTAACGCAGGTGAAGACTTCGATCGCTGCTGGCGTAGTGGAGAGGCCAGCGGGCAAGGTGAGAGCAAGCCAATGACGGGCAGTAGACCGACCTACCTGATTCAAGTCCCGAACCAGCGGCTTTTTGGCATGAAGGCCGCCGCTCGCTATCTCGACATTCATCCGGATACCCTGCGCAAGTACGCCGACCTGGGTTGGATCAAAGCACGTCAACTGGAGCGACGCAGAGTCTTCGCTCTGGAGGATCTCGACAGCTTCATCGAAGGCTTGCCCGAATACACTCCCGCGCCATACACTCACCTTGGCGGAAAACCCGGTGGAAAGGAGATTCAAAGTGGGAATTAACCGGGTTACAAAACGAGGTAAGCAGCGCATCGAGGTGCGAAAACAGTGGCCAGATGGGACAACGTTTCGGCGGTACTATCCGAACATGGCGTTGGCGAAGCAGGCCTTGATGAAAGTTGAGTCATCGATTCTGGATGGTTCTTGGCAGGAACGAAAGCAAGACGATGAGGGCTCAATGCCGACAATCGCGGACTTCTCCCAGCGGTTTCTGGAAGAGTACGCGAAACCCCGGCTGCGCTCTTGGAGTCGATACGAGCTTTCACTCCGTACCGTCGCAAAGGATCTAGGTCAGATTCAGGTGGACCAACTCAAACGCGAGAAGCTCTACAGGTGGATGAAGAATCGGAAACACCAGGTCACCGCGGCCAGCGTGAATCGGGATATCGCTGCTCTGAAACGAATGTACTCGTGGGCCCATGAGATTGGCGTCCTCCACGACGATCCCTTCCGTGGATTTCGACTGTTCCGGGAAGAGATCAAGGAGCGTAGACCTCTCACACTCGACGAGTACAGCGTGTTACTAAAGATGGCTCATGACCCGCTACTAAGGACCTTTCTCACCATCCTCGGTGAGACTGGGTGCCGTCGGTCTGAAGCTTTACACTTGAAGCGTTGCGACCTTGATTTCGCGAATGGCACGGTGACCCTCAATCGGGTGAAGAATAGCAAGGCTCGTGTGGTGCCGATGTCGCCCCGGCTCGAAGTTGCGCTCCAGGCGTACTTGGCCTCAGTTACGAACAGAAGCGGCTACGTGTTGATCAATCCCCACACTGGCAATCGACTGGTAGATCCCAAGAAGGGGTTTCGGAGCGCTGCAAAATGGGCTCAAGTCCCGTGGTTAGGGATTCACGATCTGCGACGATTTCGGGCAACCCAATGGGCAATGGCAGGAATCCCGCCGCACACGATTCAGAAACTTCTCGGGCATGCGAGCCTGCAAACCACGATGAGGTATCTGCAACATGTGGATGCCTCTTTCGATCTCGTGCGCGAGGCGTTTGAGCGGGAGAGTGGGAGACAAATGGGAGACACCCCTGGTGACCCTCCAAAGGCGCTTCCGCTAAGCCATTGAAAAGAATGGCGCGCCCGGAGAGATTCGAACTCCCGACCTACGGATTCGAAGTCCGCCGCTCTATCCAGCTGAGCTACGGGCGCGTTGGCATATATTACAACAGTTCGAGACGCGCGACTTCTATTTGCTCTGTCTCGCCGCGAGCTAGCCGTTCCCCCGCAGAATGCGTCGGAAGATTGACGGCTGACCCCGATAGCGTAGCCATCCAGGGTCTATATCCACTTCTTTCAGGTGAAATGCAGTCTGGCGAAACCCCATATCGGCTGGCCTGCGGCCACCCACCCCAACTTTTACCATCGGTTCCATGGGAGAGGGCTGTAAATTGGCTTTGATGTTGCATGTTCACCCGGGCGACCTTCGGTTGTCAGAGATTGCTCATGGGCTTCAAGCAGATTCGGAAGAAGCTGGAAGAGATCCCGCCGCTGGCGCGGGGACCCTGGAAGCTGCAGGCTGCCCTGGTGGCGTTGGTGACTTTCGGTGTCTACCTCTACACGACACCCAGAGCTGTCACCCTCGAGGATTCCGGTCTCTTTCTGATGGCGAGTCACTTCGGAGGTGTTGCGCATCCGCCGGGCTACCCTCTTCACAGCCTACTCGGAAAGCTCTTCACTCTTTTGCCCGTCGGCGGCGTTGCGTTTCGGGTTCACCTTCTCAGTGCGCTATCGGCTTCCCTGACCTGCGCCGTCGTCTTTTGGATCGCTCGTAGCCTCATCGGCCGCAATGCTCCAGCGTGGGCGGCGGGTCTAGCTTACGGCTTCTCCCTGATCTTCTGGTCACAGGCGATCGTGGCGGAAGTCTACACCCTCAACACCCTGCTGACATTTCTTCTCCTGGCTTGCTGCCTGGGGTTCGCCAACTCCGGCAACCTTCGCCTGCTTCCCTGGATTGGCCTCATCTACGGGCTCGGCCTCAGCAATCACTGGCCGCTGATCCAGCTCTGGGTGCCGGGCCTGCTTCTGTTGCTGTGGCCCCGACGGCGCCTCATTTTCAGCAGACTTCACGTCGCCCTTCCCCTGGTCGCGGTGGGACTGCTTCCCTACGCTTATCTGTGGGCTCGTTCACTGGCCGAGCCTCTCATCAGCTTCTATGGGCCGCTCAAAGGCCTCGACGATCTGCTGTTCTTCGTATCCCGCAAAGGCTACTCTCAATTGGAAGCCAGCTCGACGGCCTCCTGGATCGATCAGGTCCAGTTCGCGGGCTTTCTACTACGGCAATCCTGGGTGCAGTTCACGGCAGTAGGAGCCGGCTTGGCAGTCCTGGGATGTTGGTTCCAATGGCGCCGCTGGACCACAGGCGTATCGCTGGCACTGGTTTGGGGATTCCTCAGTGGAGGCCTTCTGCTCACAGGGGTTCTCGCCTTCGATTTTGAGCTCCTTCAGCGTAGCGTGATGCGGGTCTACCCTCTGGTCAGTTACGGGGTCATGGCGCTCTGGATCGGTCTGGCGGTCGATGGCTGCACGCGCCTCCTCACGAGTCGGACGCGGCTTCATCCGGAATGGGCTGGAGGCGCGGTTGCCGCCGGTCTGGTATCTCTGGTATTGGCCTCAAATTTCAGCTACAACGACAAGCGCGAGGAGACCTGGGCACGGGATTACGCACAGACCATCTTGTCGACACTACCCCAGGATGCGGTCCTCTTCACTCACGGTGACAACGACACCGGACCCATCGGAGCTCTCCACTACATTGAAGGAGTGCGCCCCGATGTCGAGGTGTACAACGACCAGGGGCTCATCTTCTCCAATCGCCTCTTTCCGGCGCGCAGCAGTCGTCGCCAAAAGGACCAGGCTATCGCGTCCTTCGTAAAGGGGAGCGACCGCCCGGTCTGCTTCGTCCAGAAGCCGACTCAACGGTGGTCCACTCGCAATTTCGGACTCTTCCACTTGATCGAGAAAGAGGCACACAATCCTCGATCGAAGCGTCTTTCTCCGACGTCGACAGTTCTCGATTGGTGTGATCGGGTGGAGCGGCGACAAGATCTGAGTGATCCTTGGCTTTCGCAGCATCGAAGGGTACTGCTGGAACGCTGCAGCAGGCTCCTGAGCCCGCTGGTTCACCTTTCACAGAATCAGGACTTCGCCGAACACACGCCCCTGCTCGATCGGGTGACGAGCCATTTCCGGGGCAAACTTGCTCTGATCGACGAGCTCATCCACACAAAGGACATCGAGCTCCTCTGGACCTGGTCAGAGGAAGCAATGGGATTGGTCGATGAGGACGTCTCCAAAGCCACCCTCGCCAGACTGTACTACCTGCGGGGACACCTTCTGGTGCGGATGAACCGAAAATCAGAAGCCGAAGAAAGCTTCGCCAGATCTGTCTCGGTCTATCCCAACCGAAAGGGAAACGGAGCGATTCTGAATCTCCTGGAGCTCTACGCAGACAGGGGAGATCGAGCGAACTATCAGAAGATCAAAAGGACCTATTTTCTAGACGCGCTCCCGGAGCAGATTCGGGAACGACTTGCGCAGCTCGACCAACTGGTCAAGACGCGCTCGGCACGACTCTAATGCGCAATTCAAGACCATCAAACTCCCTGATCATCGTCCCCACTTATAACGAGAGGCAAAACATCAAGCCTCTCTGTGAGTCCATCTTCAGATTCGCTCCCGAGACTGAGGTCTTGATCGTTGACGACAACTCGCCTGATGGGACCGGTTCGATGGCCGAAAACATGAAGGCCGAAGATCGGCGAATCCACGTGCTGCACCGACCGGAAAAGGGGGGCCTCGGAAGCGCCTGTATTTCGGGTTTTTCCTGGGGACTGGGCAGGGGATTCGATCCTCTCATCCAGATGGACGCGGATCTGTCCCACAACCCGCGTTACCTGCCCGTCATGCTGCGTCTGCTGTGTCATTACGACGGGGTAATCGGCTCGCGCTACGTCACGCAGGGGGGAACTCTCAACTGGGACCCCGGGCGGCGCGCCCTGAGTTGGAGCGCCAATCTTTACGCCCGCTTGGTTCTGGGTACTCGGATGAAGGACCTGACCGGCGGCTTCAACGGCTGGAGAAGGCGCGCTCTGGCGGCAGTCGAACTCCGTAGCTTGCGGTCAAAGGGGTATGCCTTTGAGATAGAGTTGAAACATTCAGTTCTTTCAGAAGGGCTGAAGATGATTGAGTTCCCAATCATCTTCGAGGAACGGAGACGGGGGGAATCGAAGCTGGGTGGTGGAATTGCACTCGAAGCGGCTGTCAGAGTCTGGCTTCTTCGCTTCCGCAGAAGGAAAGAACGGGAAAAGGGATGGGTGGGCGATGGGATTCGAACCCACGGCCACAGGGGCCACAACCCTGTGCTCTAACCTGGCTGAGCTACGCCCACCACAATAACCTGACGGCTCGATAACCGAGGAGCGGACATTCTATTACCAAACGCTCACTCGCGGCAAATTCCATACCGGATCGGCCCTCTCTGCGTGGGTTGTTCCGCCCCGATGCAGTGTCAAACCACGAAGCGGTAGCCGGGATCCAGCTCCTGGTGACAGACGAGGATCTGGTGAATGTCGTAGGGATGTGTCGGCCGACCGCTCAGCCAGTTGCGCGCCACCTGGAACACGTGCTTCAGGCCGGCAGCATCGTCGATGTCAATATCAGCAACCGTATCCGTGCCGTTGCTGAAGAAGGTCATCTGCAAGTTGCCATAGCTGTCGTAGGTCTTGAAGCTACCCGTTTCCTCAAAGCCTGGCGGCGGTTCGTGAAGAGCTCCACTGACCTCTCGGAGCAGGTCATCCGCCACGCTGTTTATGGCTTCATCTCGGAGCTCCTCGTCTACTTCCACGAGGAATCGATCTCCCCGTAGCCTCATGAGCTTTCTGATATAGGGCAAGACGGTGCTTCCGTTGCTCAAAGGGGTAGCCTCGGCTTTCTTGGTGATGTTCAGGAAACCGGCACGTCGGACATCATCCAGGGAAGTGCAAAGAGCCTCTCCCGACGCTCCCCCGAAGGAGGAAACGGCGTCACTGTTGTCCAACAAGTTGCGAACTTCGTTGGGCAACGTCTGGTATGCGGGAAAGTCGACTGACTTGACTTTCCTGGCGTCGATCGGGAAGCGGATCTGCACGGTGGTGACGCCACTGGCCCTGATGGTGACGAAGCGGCTGATTGGCTGGTAGGTAGGAGGATCGATCTCAATTCGGTATCGCCCCTGCGGATCGCCGTACAGATCACCAATCTGAAATCGCGTCGAGGCATTCACACCACTGGCGACCCTCCGGTCGCTCAGCGTCTGATGCCGAAGACCAACATCTACTCTTTCCCGCAGGCGGTTCCCAAAGACGTCGATCAGATCCAAGCGCAGCGTTCCATCTCTTTCCACAACACGCCTCCTTTCGCTTCAGGGCTTTAGAAGAAACCAGGTGTGCATCCTAGAAGGCGCCCGGGCGTCCTCTGGATGCTGGAAGGCGAGGGGCATTCGGCCTCGGCTCCCCCTTTCCTTGGACCGGATACTACATGGGTCCAAGACAGGAGTCAAAGACTCGTATTCGAAGTCGTTCGCCTGGTTTCGGGCTCCAGGTCGAGGTCTTCTTCTTTCGAGTTCTTTCGAGCCTTTGGCTCGACATACGGCGGCCTGGAAGCCACCGCCACCGGTCAGGGCTCTGTCAGGACGGCTTGTTGCACTCCCGACGGGGTATGGTCCACGTTTCGTACGGAGCGGTCCAGCGCCTGGGAGAGTGCTTGGGCCTTGATCAGGGTTTCCTGGTATTCCGACTCAGGGTCGCTGTCCGCTACAATCGCGCTTCCGCTGTGCAGAGACGCCACTCCGCCCTGGGTGCAGATGGTCCGGATGAGGATATTCAGGTCCATCTCGCCCGAAAAGCTGAGATAGCCCAGCGCGCCGGTGTAGGCGCCTCTCCGTACCGTTTCAACTTGTTCGATGATTTCCATGGATCTGATCTTGGGCGCCCCGGTCACCGACCCTCCCGGGAATGCGGCCTTCAGCAGATCTACTCCATCCTTTTCGGGACTGAGGAGAGCCTCCACCGTGGAAGTGAGGTGGAAGACCGCCGGAAAGGTTTCGACTACGGCAAACTCGGGAACCCGAACCGAACCGACTTCGGCGACCTTCCCCAGGTCGTTCCTCTCCAGATCGACGATCATGACGTGCTCGGCATTGTCCTTTGCGCTGCCCGCCAACTCCTGGGCAAGGGACCGGTCCAGAGAGGGAGTCGCTCCGCGCGGACGGGTACCCTTGATGGGGCGGCTGCTGACTAGCCGGCTACGTGGATCGAGGTGCAGAAAACGCTCCGGTGAGGCGCTCACGATGGAGAAGTCTCGAGCGTCCAGGTAGGCCGAGAAGGGTGCCGGAGTCCGTTCCCGCAAGTCGAGAAACAAGTCGAAGGAGTCTCCTGCGAAAGGCCTCTTGAAACGCTGCGACAAGTTGGCCTGGTAGATGTCTCCGGCAGCGATGTGCTCCTTGATGCGGCGGATCGCGCGCAGATACTCGTCGCGGCTGAAGTTGGAGCCGGTCTGAACGCCGAGCTCCCGCTGATAGAGCGGGAGATCCGCTGTTTCGAAGCCCTGCTCGAGTCCGTGCGCTCGAATCCCAGGGTCGAACAATCGGGCCCTCAGGTCTTCCGCTCGGCGTACCGCACGCTCTCTTGCGGCCGCTCCTCGGAGGGGTAGTCCAGTTGAAGTGATATGGAGCTGGTCTTCTTCAAGATTGAGAGTAACAGCTGTGTCGAAGAACCCCAACCAGAGGTCCGGCATGTTGAGATCGGCGGGAAGGGAGCTTGGAACCGCCTCCAGGGTAGACTTCAATTCATAGCCAAAGTAACCCATGGCGCCCGCCGGAAAGGGCGTTGGTGAGTCCTGACCTGGAAGCTCGAAGTCCGTCAACAGGCGACGCAAAAGGGAGAAGGTCTCGCCCCGCTCCTGCTGACCTCCTTCCCAGTCCAGCACGGCATGGCTTCCCTTTGCTGTCAGTATTGCGAAGGGATTCTGGGCGAGGATGCAATGTCGCGATAGGGGCCGAAGAGAATCTGGGCGAGGTTCCCAGCTGCTGTCCAGAATCAGCGTCGGACCAGAACGGGAGCGAAGACGCGCGTAGACACCTGTCAGATCACACGGCAACGGCATCGACAGGCAATGCATCGGGTAATGATCCCTAAGGGGAACGAAATTTTTCCGGTTTAGGGTGCGGAGCCATGTACACCAGGCACACCAACCGCTGGCCGGAGTGGTTCTTTACTCCGTGAGGTGCGCCGGAAGGCGCCAGGGTGACGTCCCCCTCTTCCAGGGGCCGAGTCTCCTGTCCTACCGTAAACAGGCCACTTCCTTCGAGAACGTAATATAGCTTGTCATTACCATCATGATCGTGGAGTGCCTGCTCCTGGCCCGGCTCAAAACAATAAAGGTCGCAAAACATCCGTTCACTCTCGAAAAGATTGGTCTTCATCATCTTCTCAGAGCGAAACGAAATGAGATTGGGAATCCGCTTCACCTCCACAACAGACCCTCCTGCCCTGTTTGAATGACTGCGAGTCTACTACAAAGCAGAAGGTTGACAAAGACGTTGTGGGCGTTGGCTCAGCTTGAGTCTCAACCTTCGGATCTGATATAAACGGACGCTTCACCTGGCACGGATTAATAGGAGTAAGGAGCCCGGGCTCGGGCCTGGCCTCAAACTTGAATTTCTTCTGAGAGGACAGCATGAGAACAATCAAGGTTGGTGATTTTGAAGAAGAGGTCGTCGAACGCAGCGATTATCCTCCCGACAGGGTGAAGGAGATCCTGGGGAAGGAGGGAATCGGCGTCATCGGATACGGGCCCCAGGGCCATGGTCAATCCTTGAACTGCCGCGACAACGGCATCGAGGTGACAATCGGCCAGAGGCGCGGAGGCAACGGCTGGGAGAATGCTATTCGAGACGGATGGGAACCCGGGAAGAACCTGTTTGACGACATCGAAATGGTGGCCGAGCAGTCCACCTTCTTGATGTACCTGCTCAGCGACGCCGGACAAGGTGAGCAGTGGTCAAGGATCAAGCCGCATCTCAAGCCTGGAGATGCGCTCTGCTTCTCCCACGGCTTCGCAATTACCTATCAGGATCAGACCGGAGTGGTTCCTCCTGAGCACGTCGACGTCATCCTGGTGGCTCCGAAAGGCTCAGGCACCACCGTGAGGCGACTCTTCGTCGAAGGGAGAGGAATCAACGCCAGTTTCGCCATCGACCAGGACTATACCGGTCGCGCTCGGGATCGGTGCCTGGCTTTGGGTATCGCCATCGGATCGGGTTATCTCTTTGAGACCAATTTCAAGAAGGAAGTCTACAGCGACCTCACCGGAGAGCGAGGCGTCCTGATGGGAGCCATCTACGGGTTGTGGCTGGCCCAGTACGAAGTTCTCCGAGCACGAGGGCACAGTCCCTCAGAAGCGTTCAACGAGACGGTAGAGGAGGCGACGCAGAGCCTCTATCCCTTGATCGCTGAGAACGGAATGGATTGGATGTACGCCAACTGTTCGACGACCGCCCAGCGGGGTGCCTTGGACTGGTTTCAGCGCTTTCGGGACGCGAACTTTCCCCTCTTCGAAGAGCTCTACGACAAGGTGGCAGCCGGAGACGAGACGCGGCGGGTACTTGCGGCCAACCGTGACCCCAACTATCGGCAGGGGCTCGAGAAGGAGTTGGCGGAGGTTGAGAGCTCCGAAATGTGGGAAGTGGGGAAATTGGTCCGCGAGCTGCGACCGGAGCGGGCGGCTGACGACGAGTGAGACGACAACTAAGATTAGTGAACAGTACCGGAGACAGCTGCAGGCAACAGAGGCGCGAACGACTTGACTTGTCTGCAAGATGAGCCCAAGTTCCGAGGAGAGAGCCGGACAACAGCAAAATCTCTGTTGACCCCGAAAAGTTCCGTTCTCGAATGGGAACAGCATCGCTGGGGGCCCCACTAACCTGAAACTTCATTTGGTAGGATTTCGGAGTCTCGCGGACTACAATGGTTAAAACTCTCACATGACCCGAATGACTGGTGGACAGATTGTGCTGGACCGGTTAGGGGTCCACGGCGTCGATCTTGTTTTCGGCGTCATCTCCATTCACACCTTGAACCTCTTCGACGCCCTGTACGATCGCCAGGACAGGATGCGTCACCTCGGAGGCAGGACCGAGTTGGCTTGCGGCTTCATGGCAGACGGATACGCGCGGTCAACCGGCAGGCCGGGCGTTGTCTTCACTAGCAGCGGACCAGGCGCGGCCAACTCCATTCACTCGATGGGGGAGGCCTACCATTCCAGCTCTCCGGTGCTTCAGATCACGACCAATGTAGAGCGCGAATATCTGGACCGAACGCTGGGGATCACTCATGAACCCAAGGAGCAGCTCCAGATGTTCCGTTCGGTCACGGATTGGAACTCCCTGGTCGGAGATCTGGACTCGATACCTGGACAGATCGACGAGGCGTTCGTCCGCTTCAAGACCAGGCGCCCCCGGCCTATCGAGCTGGAGATTCCCACCGACCTTCTGGCTGAGACTGCTGAGGTGACCAGCCTCCAGCCTCCCGGAATGACACCTCCTGCGGCCACAGAAGCTCAGGTTGAAAAGGTACTTCAGGAGATACGACAGTCCCAACGGCCGCTGATCTGGGCAGGCGAAGAGATCAGTTCCACCGGCGGGACTGAGGAGCTGATCAGCCTGGCGGAAACCTTGGGGGCACCGGTCGTGACTGCAGATGGAGGCAAGGATGCGTTCCCCGAAGATCATCCCCTCTCACTGGGGACTGCCCTCGGAGAGCGAATCTGGGGGAGCAACCCCGTACACGAATTTATCAGGAACTGTGACCTGGTACTCGCTTTCGGAACCGCTCTTCCCTACCGCACTACTCTGGGCATCGGGGTCGAGATTCGGGGCCAGCTAGTGCAGGTCGCGCTGGACCCCAGCCACCTGGGAAGGAACTATCCAGTCTCCGTGGGGATAGCCGCCACTCCGAAGGTCGCGGCAAAGCAGATCCTGGACGCACTCGGTGACAAAGAACACACGAAAGCTGATGCCTACATGACGGAGGTGCGTCACCTCCAGAAGCATGTAGAGCAAGATCTGAGGCAGCAGTGGCCCAATGAAGTGAGAGCCATGGAAGCCATCCGTTCGGTCTTGCCACGGGAGACTATAACCTGCTGGGATACCACGGTTCCAACCAGCCGGGCCAGCCGGGCTTTCCGCGTTTACCGACCTCGAACCTTCATGAACCCATATGGCTGGGTGGGAATCGGCTTCTCCTTCCCTGCCGCCCTGGGAGCCAAAGCCGCCAATCCCACCACTCCGGTCGTCTGTTTTTCGGGCGATGGAGGGTTCCAATACTGCCTCTCCGAACTGGCAACCGCGGCTCAGTACAAGCTGAACGTCACTGTAGTCATGTTCAATGACGATGCCTGGGGAGTCCTGAAAGGATTCCAGGAGCGCTCGTTCGAGGGAAGATTCATCGGAACCGAGTTACTGAATCCGGACTTCGTCAAGCTGGTAGAAGCCTACGGATTCTCGGGAAAGCGAGTGGACACAGTGAAGGAACTGGTACCGGCGCTCGAGAAGGCCATTAGGGCACCGGAGCTGACTTTCCTCGAGGTTCGTATTCCGCGGGGACTGGGCGGGCTGAGGTGAAACTTGAATAGTGAGCAGTGATGCAGTGATGCAGTGATCAGTGAACAGTACCGGATACAGCTGCAGTCAACAGAGCCGCGAGCGACTTGACTCGTCTGCAAAATGACCCCAAGTACCGAGGAGCGACCGGTCAGCAGCACAATCTCGCAGAGACCCAGCCCCTCGCTCGCGCTTCAGGCTTCCATGACTCGAGGAGTTTCTTTCCTGTACGATCCGGCGGTCTGACAGCCGGGGGCGGCGCTAAGCTGAAACTTCATTTGGCAGTGACCGGCGTAGGATGGGCACTCTTGCCCGTCGGTTTCCTTGACGGGCAGGGATGCGCGTGCCACTGCAGGATCCCGAAGTTTCCCTTTCTAATGATCCAACCTAGGTGGTCGCCCCCCTGACCTGACTCCGCCAAACCCAGGCTGCTTTATTTTTCTAGCCTGGCCTATTAAGATCTCGGCATGTCGCCAGCAGCTTCATCGAAGTCTTCCAACGTTGAGGCCCTCCGCTTCATCGCTTTCTTTGGCGCTCTGGTTATAGGTCTGACGCTCCTGGTCCAGTATCCTTGGATCAACGAGCAGCTCATTCTTCCCTATACGGAATCTATCGGTTGGGTAAGCCATCAAGTACTGAGGCTCTTCGACCCCAACGTCACTGTTTCGAGTACGATCATTCAGAGCGGACAGCTGGCCGTGGACATTCGCAAGGGCTGCGATGGCGTGGTTGCCACTTTGATTCTCATCTCGGCGTGCCTGGCCTATCCGTTGAGCTGGCATCAGCGCTTCTGGGGAACGGTCTGGGGATACCTCTTGATCCAGGTCTTGAACCTGATTCGAATTGTCGGGCTGTTCCTATTGATTCAGCGAGGGTCGCATCGAATCTTCGATTTCTTCCACACCTATGTCTCTCAATTCATCGTCATTGCTGCGGCAATGGTTTTTTGGATCTACTGGGTCGGACGACAGAAGTCTGTCGCCAGGTAGAAGGCTGGCGCTGTTTCTGTTGTTTGTGCTGATCCTGTTGGGAGCAGGATGGCTGTTTCTCCCCTTGCTGGAAACAGTATATATCCGGATGCTGGCCCTGGGCGGGAAGGTCTACTACTCGTTCGAAGGTAAGGGTCTCGATTTTTCTGTCCACGGCTTAGAAATCTTCTTCCAGTCGCGGGCACGACCTCGATTCGAGGCCAACCTCTCGCCCGAAGCCATCTATTCCAACATAGTCATTTTGATGGCGTTGGTCCTGCCTACCCCGGGAATGCGCGTGAAAAAGCGCACAGCCGTGGTGGCAGGCGCGCTCGGGCTCCTCTACCTTTCTCACATCGCTTTTCTTGTTACAAAGGTGGAAGTTACGCTGGTTACGGTGGATCATCCCCTAGCCGGTACCGCCTGGCTCTGGACAACCGTGGACAATGCGTTTGAGATCGTCGGGAAGGCCTTCTTCCCAATCCTCATCTGGCTGGCCCTGACCCTTCCCTACATGATGGGGTTTGTGGACCCGCTGCCGACGGCAGGCCAGGACCGCCCCACGGGGAGAAACGATCCGTGTCCCTGTGGCAGTGGCAAGAAGTTCAAGTATTGTTGTGGTTCCTAGATACCGCTAAGCGCTCCAAGCCGATGTCTTTCGTTTTCAAGCCCTTCTACACATTCTCCCTTCACTTCGGTGAGCTGCTGGCGGGACCCAGTGGAATAAGGTGCTTGATTCTCATTTTAGTGGGGCTGGTGTTGGGCTGGTGGATCTATGTGCCACTGCATGAGTTCCTCCACGTTGCAGGATGTCTTCTGGGAGGAGGACAGGTCGAGACTCTGCACCTCGATCCACTCTACGGAGGCCACATTTTCGCTTCTCTTTTCTCCTTTGTCAGCGCCGGAGGAGAGTACGCGGGAAGGCTCACCGACTTCGACACCGGTGAATCCGACTGGGTCTACGCTCTAGCTGTCTACTCACCCTTTGTTCTGACACTTCCGGGGTTTCAGCTTTTGAAGTGGTCTGGAAACTCCGAAAGGAGCCTCCCCTTTGGTCTTGCTCTTCCCTTTGCTTTTGCCCCCGTGATCTCCTTATCCGGGGACTTCCTCGAGCTCGGTTCTCTGACTCTGTTCCAGGCCTGGAAGGGGACCGAATCGATCCATCGGTCGCTGATCAGTGATGACCTTTTTCGCCTTGTTGAAGAACTGAGCTCGGACACCAGCACACTTTCGCTTGATCAGCCCGTCGTTCTCTTCTTTGTCGGCCTATCCGTCATACTGGGAGCCGGGATGGCCTGGTTGACTTTGATGGCATCTGAGATTCTAACGACCGACTGGGGTAGGGGGGAGAGTTGACACGTTTGAGAAAGCTTCTGATCTTGTTGTTGCTGGCGACCTCCGGCTGGCTCTTCTGGACCTGGGATTCCTCACCGCCGACGGTAACATGGGTGAAACCGCCATCGAGCGTGGGCAAAGCTACGAAGTTGACGATCGAGCTGGAGGACGAAGGGAGAGGAATTGAGGCTTTCAAGATCCAGGCAGTTCAGTCGGGTGAGTCTCACTTGCTGCTCGAGCAGCAACCCGGGCAGCCAGTGGATGGGATCGGTTCCTCCACTTCGGCTGGCTCCCAGCAGACGACCCTGGAGTTGAGTCTAGAACCGCTCGTGGATGCGGGGAACCTTTCGGAAGGAGAGGTCACGCTGGAAGTGCAGCTGTCCGACCGGGGCAGGATCGGATTCTGGTCCCGAGAGGTGTCGGATCAGCGTTCTTTCACCCTGGACTTGACGCCTCCCCGCATCGAGGTAATGAGTCGTCAGCACTACCTGAGGCAAGGAGGGTCGCAGGCGGTGCTGTATCGGGTGTCCGAATCCAGTCCCGCATCAGGCGTATTGTTGGGCAACCGTACCTTCACCGGCTATCCTGCCCCCTGGAAAGGAAGCAATGTCTACGTCTGCCTGTTTGCCCTCTCCTACGACGAGAAGGCGAAGACGCCAGTGTTCGTCTGGGCTGAGGACCAAAGCGGAAACCGCGCCAGAACCGTCTTTCAGACAGAGGTGCTGCCAGGGCGATTCCGAAAGAGGAAGATCAACCTTTCTGACGGTTTCTTCCAAGCTGTTCTGCCTGGAATTCTGGACAGAGTTACCGCAGTGGAGGAGAGAGCTACTCCCCTTGAGACCTTCCTCGAGGTCAACGGAAAACTGCGCCGGATCAACCATCAGCAGATCGAGGCCATCGCTCAGAGGAGCGCCGCTCGCCCGTTGTGGGATCGTGCCTTCATTCAGCTCAGCAACTCCAAGGTCGAGTCGGTTTTCGCCGATGAACGTTCCTATTACTACAACGGAAACAAGGCAGACGAGCAGACCCATCTCGGCTTCGACCTGGCCTCCGTGGCGAAGACTCCGATCGAATGCTCGAATGACGGAGTCGTGGCTTATGCGGACTATCTGGGTATCTACGGAAACTGCGTCATTCTGGATCACGGTTTGGGATTGCTTTCCCTTTACGCGCACCTGAGCGCGATCCAGGTTCAACCCGGAGACAGAGTCTCGAGGGGACAGTCCCTGGGGATCTCAGGGCAGACTGGCCTGGCGGGAGGAGACCATCTCCACTTCAGCATGATTGTCCAGGGCGTGCACGTGAATCCTCTGGAGTGGTGGGACCCAAAGTGGGTGGAACAACATGTGCTTTCCAAGATCAAGGCCGAGTCAAACGAGTAGATCATGCGAATCGCAACCTGGAATGTGAATGGACTCAGGGCACGCTTCGATTTCGTGCTCCATTGGCTGCGGGCACGGCAGCCCGACGTCGTAGGACTTCAGGAGCTGAAAGTCGCCGAAGACAAGTTCCCCCATGCCGAATTGGAGGCCGAGGGTTATCATGCTCTCATCCATTCGGCAAAGGCCTGGAACGGAGTGGCGATTCTTAGCCGCGAGCCCGGACAGATAAAGCAGAAAGGACTGCCAGGCCAGGAAGAGATGGGGCCGCGCCTGATCAGCGCCTCTCTGGGGGAGCTTGTTTTCATAACCATCTACTGTCCCAACGGAAAACACTTGGCCCATCAGGACTTTGGGCGCAAGTTGGAGTGGCTGGATGCGCTCGGGGACTATCTCGAGGACCAACACACATCCAGTGAGGCCATCGTCCTGTGTGGTGACTTCAACATCTGCCCCACTGATCTAGACAGCTGGAACGAAGAAGACCCTGAGGACCGGATCTTTCATACGGAGGCGGAGCGAAATCGCTTCCAGCGTCTCCTGAATTGGGGGCTGACCGATGCCTATCGAGAGCTCTTTCCGGACCGCCGGATATTCTCCTGGTGGGATTATCGTGCCGGCGCCTTCCACAGAAACCTAGGGCTGAGAATCGACTTCGCCCTGGCCAGTCAAAGCGTGATGAAACGTGTCCGTGATGTAGAGATCGATCGCGACTACCGTAAGAAGAAGGAGGGTTTGACCGCCTCCGACCACGCTCCTGTAATCGTCGAACTCACCTCCGATGAATAGGCATTCTGTCCGTCCCGACAACGAAAACTGGATTGGGGACGAGTAGAAACCCGCAAGGAAAGCACCATGCAGAGAGTCTTGTTGCTGATCTGTTTCGTTCTCTCGAACTCCTTGCCCGTATGTCCGGCGGACTGGCCCCAGTTTCGCGGACCCGACGGACAGGGCCATTCCTCTGAACGCGACCTCCCCCTGGAATGGGGCGAGGACAAGAACATCGTCTGGAAGGTGCCCATTCCGGGGCTGGGCTGGTCCTCACCAGTGATTCAAGGCGACAGAATCTGGCTCACGACTGCCCTGGGCCAAGGGCGTTCTCTTCGGACTGTCTCTCTCCACCGCGAGGACGGCCGAGTCCTTGGCGAAGTTGAGGTCTTTCTGAAGAGTGATCCCGGTCGAATCCATTCCAAGAACAGTCACGCCTCGCCCACCCCTATCCTGGAGGGCGACCGAGTCTACGTTCACTTTGGAGCCTATGGAACCGCCTGCCTTACCAGTGACGGAGAGATCCTGTGGCGGACCCAACTCGAGTACGCGCACGCTCATGGACCCGGAGGGTCGCCCACCCTCTTCGGTGACTTGCTGATCGTCAGCTGTGATGGCACCGACGTGCAATACGTAGTCGCGTTGGACAAGATCACTGGCCAGATTCGCTGGAAGCAGAGCCGCGGAAAAGGAAGGATGGCCTTCTCCACTCCACTGGTGATTCAAGAACAGGGGGTCGATCAGGTCGTAAGCACGGGTGGGGATCGGGTGGTCTCATATGATCCACTGACCGGGAAGGAGATCTGGTGGTTCCCATACGATGGCTTCTCACTGGTTCCACGTCCGGTGTATGGGTTGGGTCTGGTGTACGTTTGCTCGGGATTCAATTCGCCCGTTCTCTATGCTATTCGGCCGAACGGCAGAGGGAATCTCGCCGGCAGCCACTTGGCGTGGAGTCTGAGCAAAGGGGTGCCGTTCAATCCCTCCCCAGTGCTGGTCGGTGAAGAACTGTATATCGTCAGCGACAACGGCGTCGCGTCCTGTCTCGACGCCAAGACGGGAAAGATACTCTGGAAAGAGCGTCTGGGAGGGAATTTTTCGGCCTCGCCGCTGGCGGCACTGGAACGAATCTACTTCCTGAACGAGGAGGGAAAAACAACGGTTATAGCACCCGGCAAAGAGTTCAAGAAGCTTGCCACCAACTCTGTTGACGGACGCACTCTGGCCTCACTGGCTGCGTCCAACGGCTCGATTTATCTGAGAAGCGCGGAGTCGCTATACCGAATCGAGGAAACGCAGGAATAACCGGGGGGACCGGCTGTCATCTCCTCAAGTCGGCGATGAAGCATCCTACGGCGGCAGTTCTTGAATCGGCAACCGACCTGCCCTGCAAGGTCGCCTCCAGCGCCTCCTCGAGGTCATGCTGGGTTGGCGCCGCTCGAAACTCTCCGAAATCAACATACTGGTCGTCAATCCGCCCGCGATAGACCATTTCTCCAGCAGCATTGAAAACTGCCACTTCGGGAGTGACCTGGACACCGGTCAGGCGGACCAATTCGTGCTCTCGGTCCAGCAGTATCTCTCCAGGATATTCATACTCCCTGATGTGCTCCTGGATCACCTCGACGCTTTCATCGGGATCGGAGTAGACCAACCAGAAGGCGACGTTCCTGGGTGCAAACCGGGAATGCAGGCTTCGCACTCTGGGGGCATAGCGATTCGAAATAGGGCAATCAGAACGAGTGAAGAGGAAGAGGTTGACAACGGCATCCTTGGGTGCCAAGGGATTGACCTTTTCCCCCTTCAGATTCCGCACATCGACCGATGTATCCCGGTTCTGATGCCCACAGCCGACAGCCAGAACAAGCCCAACTCCCCCGGCCATCGGGATTACCAAGGATTTCCATCTCAGAGCCTGCATCGGCTAAATCTCTCTTTATTACTGTATCAGAACGCTCCGCACAGCCGAGCGGCGGGCTGGAGTAGAATCAGTGAGATGAGAGCTTTCGGTACTCCATCATGTTGAGCGGCGCGGCGTTCTCCATCCTTCTGTTGGGGGTTCACTTCGTCGATGTGGCGGAGCAATCCGGGCTCTCCTTCGAACATGTCAGCGGCAGCTCGGAAAAGAATCACATTCTGGAAACCATTGGCAGCGGAGTCGCCTGGATCGACTACGATCGGGATGGATGGCCCGATCTCTACGCGGTCAACGGAGGAAGCTGGGAGGAGCTCGTCCAGGGCAAACGCTCGGCTGGAAATGCTCTCTTTCGCAACAATCGAGATGGAACTTTTCGAGATGTGACTCGAACCGCCGGCGTGGCTGGATCACAGTGGGGCATGGGAGCCGCTGTCGCCGACTACGACAACGACGGATGGCCGGATCTGTACGTCTGCAACTATGGCCCGAACACCCTCTACCGGAACAATGGCGACGGCACCTTCAGCGACGCTACCCAGAAGGCGGGAGTGGGAGATCCTTCCTGGAGCTCGAGCGCTGCATTCGGCGACGCCGATGGGGATGAGTGGTTGGATCTGTACCTTGTCAACTACGTTGAATTCGATCACCTGAGCCCACCGGCCCAGTCCCCGGAGTGCGAGTATCGCGGCATTCAGGTCCACTGTGGCCCTAGCGGTCTGGCGGCATCCCCGGACACCTTCTATCGCAACAACGGGGATGGCACTTTCAGTCTGTTCACGAAAGAGTCTGGGATGGATGCGGCTGCCTCCTACGGAATGGGTGCCGTCTGGTGCGACTACGATAACGACGGTGACAACGACCTCTTTGTTGCGAATGACTCCCAAGCGAACTTCCTTTTCCAGAATCAGGGCAAGGGTAAGTTCGACGAGATCGCTCTCGGCTCGGGAGTCGCCGTCAATGAGGATGGTCAGGCTCAAGCGGGGATGGGTGTAAGTTTCGGCGACTACAACCACGACGGCTACTTCGATCTCTACGTCACCAACTTCTCCGACGACTACAACACCCTCTATCGGAACCTGGGAAACGGCTTATTTCGGGATGTCACTCGCAGGGCGTCCCTTACGCTTCCCAGCCTGGTTTTTCTGGGTTGGAGCACCAAATTCTTTGACTATGACAACGACGGATGGGAGGACCTGTTGGTGGCCAACGGACACATCTACCCCCAGGTCGACTCGCGGCCAATCCTGATCCAGTTCCGCCAGCGCAAGCTCCTGTTCAAGAACAAGGGTAATGGGAAGTTCAGTGAGGTAGGGGCCGGCAGAGAGATGGGTTTGACAACGCCATGGTCGAGTCGGGGAGGTTGCTTCGCCGACTTTGACAATGATGGCGACGTGGACCTTGCCATCAACAATCTGGATGCTCGCCTTTCGCTCTTCCGCAACGAAGGCGGCCACAACTCAGGACGTTGGCTTCGGCTCAGCCTGGAAGGCAGACGGAACCGAAGCGCCATCGGGACCCGGGTCATCGTAGAAGCAAACAGCAGACAGATGCAGGAGATCCGGTCGGGCTCCGGCTACCAGTCAAGCCACGACCTTCGACTACATTTCGGTCTGGGATCCGCCCAGAAAGTTGGAAATCTAACAATCCGCTGGACGAACGGGGAGGAGCAAAGCTTTCAGGACGTCGCCCCAGATCAAGGCTACTCTCTGAGGCAGGGAGACGCCCTGGTCGAAGAGAAGCTCGTCCCCGCAAAGAAGTGATCATCTTACCTTGTCCTGGGCAACGGAAACGGCGGCAAGAGGGACGGCACAGATTTGACACAGTCGAAGCGAGGTCACTACTCTGTGATCGAAATGTTTAAAAATGGTATCTCGAGGCGGCACTGGCTTTCTCGTTTTCTAGGACTATTACCCGGAGTCGGTCTGCTGAACGGCTGGAAACAGAGCCTGGCCGCCCCCCTAATCCAGTCTGCCCAGACCCAGCGTGAGCCTGCCCACCTTGAGAACGATCGTGTGTTTCTCAGCTCTCTCCAGGACGTAGAAGGGACCATCACGCCGATCACCAGGTTCTTCATGCGCAACCACCACGACCGGCCGGAGCCTTCCCTGAAATCGTGGAGGCTGAGCATAGAGGGAAGTGTCGCAAATCCTCTCGAATTGAGTTTCAGCGATCTAGTTGAGTCCGATTCGGTAGGCTTGGAAGCAGTTTTAGAGTGCGCCGGCAACCGGTCGGGACTGATCAGCAATGGGGTATGGGAAGGGGTCCCCATGTCCTCGTTATTGAAGGCTGCCTCGCCCGCAGCAGGTGCGAAGCGGGTGCTGCTGGAGGGCGCAGATTCCGGAACCCTGATGAAGGACTTGCCTCCTTTCCCCTTTGCCCGGATCGTACCGTTGGAGAAGTGCCTCGCCCCCGAAACCATGGTGGCGTTGAAGCTCAATGGACAGTTTCTGCCGCAACGGAATGGATTCCCAGCCAGGGCACTGTTCCCCGGGTGGTACGGCATGGACTCAGTGAAATGGCTGCGGCGCATCGTGGTATTGACGGGGCTTGACTGGCCTGAATCCTATTACGGAAGCGGTATGGACCTGATGTACAAACGGTGGGTCAAGCAAGGCGGACGCGAACAGGTCACCTCCCGAGTCGCCGGAATCCTGGTGAACTCGGGAATAGCGTTTCCTTCCCCGGGGGCCAACCTCGGGGCAGGTCTGTACAACCTCTGGGGGTTCGCCTGGGCGGGATCCGGTACCATCCGTGCGGCCGAGGTCAGTCTGGACAAGGGAAAGACCTGGAACGCCGCCAAACTCGAGACGGCTTCAAGACCCTTTACCTGGGTCAGGTGGAACTATCAATGGACCGCAGAGCCTGGCCAGCACACCCTGATGAGCCGAGCTCAGGATAGCGCGGGTAGATGGCAGCCCAGTCGAAGGTCTCCAGAACGTACGGATGGCTACGAACTGAACTGGTATCCGGAAGTAAACTGCGTAGTAACGTAAGGGTTCGTGTAAGAATAAGTTCGCAGAGTTGGCCGAGATGCCAGAATGTGAAGTTATTCTTGCACGAACCCTCACCAAGACCTCTATCAGGGAGCGATGTCCAATAGGCTCTGGTTTCGTCTGTTCAGCTTCGTTTTTCTCGCAGTGACCCTCACTTCCGGGTCACTCGGGCAACAGATTCCAGCCAAATCAGATCCCACTACACTCGACCTTGTGTCGCTGTTGGGCGAGGCTGGCGAGGAACCCTCCGTCGAGCAGCTGGGAAGGGTCAGGGACTGGCTGGGCTCGCGCCAGCCTGGCGAGTGGGAAGCCGCCTTCGAGAACATTCTGAAACTCACGGACTCCCAACCGATCCATGACCTGGTCATTCAGGAGTCCTTCCGCCGCAAGCATCACGCATCGGCGAAAAAGCTTTTGATCGTGCTCAGTGATGATGATCCCTCCAAAGCGAACTATCTTGCTGATCTGGTTCAATTGGATATCCTCGCAGGTGATGTCAAGATGGCGCGAGAGCATCTTCGGACTACCGCCGAGCGTTTCCCCAGTCTGGCCCAGGTCCACGCGGATCTGGGTCAATGGCTCTTTTATCACAAGCAGAGCGATCTGGCCTTCGCCGAGTTCCTAAGGGCACAAAGCGCGGGAACCCTTCCTCCCAGAGCCGCGTTACTCCTTGCCAGCATGGAGGCGACGGCGGGGGCTTACCAGGACGGAATCGACACGGCTTTGCCGATAGAAAAGAGCTCCGATTTGCCCCCCGCGGTTCGAGCCGAGGCGGCGGCGTTAATCGGTAAAACCTACGCCCTGGCCAGGCAGGAGAAGAACGCTGCAAGATATCTGGAGCAGGCCATCAAGCTGTCTCCGGAAGTCGAGGACTACTATCTCTCACTGGCGCAGGTCCACCAGCAGGCTGAGAGTGAAGTCGACGCTGCGGCTGTCCTGCGGGAGGGGCATCAGAAACTTCCTGAAGCTCCTGGGTTGGGCATAGCTCTGGCACGCAGACTCATGACGGCGGGCGAGTTCAGTAAGGCGATCGAGATACTATCTGGAATCGCCAACCGCTCGCCCGATCAGCTTGAAGCACTGAGTCTGTTAGCCCAGGCCCATCGTGCCGCGGGGGATCCGAAGATGGCCAGTCAAAACTGGCGCCGTCTTGCCCAGCGCCAGCCCCGCTATCCAATGGTCCACGTTTTCCTGGCCCAATCACTGAGCGAAGAAGGCGCCCCCAACTCCGAGGTCCTGGAGGCTCTGAAGACTGCCGAAGCGACCTCCCCGAGTGACGCTGACATCTACTATCTCCGAGGCAGGGTGTACAACGAGATGGGCCAACACGAAGAAGCGGTGAAAGAGCTGACCCGCGCCATCAGAATGCAGCCCAACATTCCCAGTCCCTACTACCAACTCGGCCTGGCCTACCAACAATTAGGGCAAGAAGAACTCGCTCGAAAGCAGTTCGAAAAAAAAGAGCGCCTGGAGGAGCGGGCAACAGCCGGCCGCTGAACGTCGCCCCCATTCCAGAAAAAACTACCCGAGCCATGGAAGCCTGAAGCGCAAGCGAGGGGTTGGGGACCTGCGTGCTGCGTCGTGCAAGAAACCGATGAAATCTCAGGCTAGATCCGTCACCAATACTTCGGAACGTCCTCTTCTTCTTTGGTGATCATTTCAAGGACAGCTGGCCGCCCGCTCTGGGTCTGCTCGAGCGCCCTTCTGATAGCCGGTTTTATCTGATCCGGAGTCTCCACACGTTCGGCATAGGCGCCCAGACCCTCCGCCACCCGAGCATAGTTGCCCGTGAACTTGTTGCTCCCCCAATGCTTGGTGGCGTAGGGCATGTGGGCGTGGTAATGGGTCATGACTCCGTTGTTCAGAATGATGGTCACGATACCGATCTCGGATCTCACCGCGGTTTCGATGTCGAGACCAGCCATCCCAAAGGCGGCGTCCCCCATGATGTTGATGACCTGGCTTTCCGGACTTGCCAGCTTCGCCCCCAGCGCCAGCCCGAGTCCGTATCCCAACTGGGTCGACTTGCCCCATCCGAGGTATCCCCTGGGTGTCACTGGCTGCCAGAAGGGAACCAGCTGGTCGCGCGGATAGCCGGAGTCGTGAGTCACGATCGAGTTCGCTATGTCGACCTCTGACGCCAAATCCCTGAAGACCCGATAGGGACTGATCGGCACCTCGTCCGAAGCAAGTCTTGGACCCCACTCTGCCATGAAGGCCTTCTTGACCTCTCGGATCTCATCGGCGACTCCGTTTTCGTCGGGACGTCCCTGAGATCCGATCTGACGTTTCACTTCTTCGATCATCTGGCGCAAAACCAGTTTGGCATCGCCGACCGCTCCATAGTCGATTGGATGGTCCTTGTTGACGTCCTCGGCACAGTTGGTTGACTGAGCCACTGGGATGCCCTTGGGCACCGGCGGATTGAAGGCAAAATTGGTCAAGCTGGTTCCTACTCCGAGGAAAAAATCGGTCTTCTCAATGAAATGAGCGGCCATCTGAGTGTGGGTGTGGGAGCCGGTTCCCAGTGCCAGTGGATGGTTTTCGGGGAAGGCGCTCTTCCCGGCCAGCGAAGTAAGGACTGGCAGGTTGATCAGCTCTGCTAACTCGACAAGCTCCGGAGTGGCTTCTGCGTAGAGGACTCCCTGACCGGCCGTGAGAACGGGACATGAGGCCCGAACCAGCGCGGCCACCAGGTCCGAGACCTGGTCGGGGTCGGCTCCGCTGCGATACTTGCGGACCGGCTCGTAGTCCAGTGAATCATGTGGATACTCGGTGGTACCCACGTCATCCGGAATCTCGAGAAGGGCGGGTCCTAGGCGCCCGTGCTTCAACTGGGTGAAGGCATGCCGCATGATGGCGGGGATCCGCTCGACTTGATTGAGATGGGCGTTGACCTTGGTGATCCCCCCATAGTGATCCACCGAATCGAATCCGGGATGGATTCGAACACGATCCGCGGGCGAACCACCTGGCAGTAGCACTATGGGGACAGAGTCCGCAAAAGCCTGAGCCACTCCGCCGAACGCGTTCTCGGCTCCAGGTCCTCTCTGCATGGTAAAAACGCCAATCTTGTTGCCGTTGTGGACCCTGCTGTAGCCGTCTGCCATGTTGACTCCAGCCCGCTCCTGACGCGTGATGATGGGACGAATCCCCTCCATGGCGACCTTGTCGATGAGCTTTTGTTCCGGGTAGGCGGTTATCCATTCAACCCCCTCCGCCTTCAATATCTTGGCAATGACCGCGTTCCCATTCATGCGAACCACCTCCCTACGAATACCTGATCTGTTCTGGATTGAGTTGATCTGTGCGCTATTCTTTGCGCGAGCCAACCTCTAACGACTCTTGCCCCGAGCCTTGATCTTCCACTCTCCCACGACTTCCTGGCCACGGCAAGTCACGAGCGAATCTTGCAGATTGACCGCGACACAGATGTGGTTGGGTATGATCCGAAGCTGCTCCCCAACTTCGAAGCGAAGCCCCTCGGGAAGCTTGAGAAAACCGTGCTCCTCGTTCATCTTCTCGAAAACGATTTCTGGATGCCCCTTGACCAATCCATGTCCTGGCTTGTTCCCAGGGGCAAGAAGGTCGGAGGTAAAAGCCTTTGCTCCTCCATCGATTATGACCTGGCCAGGGACTGCGTTGCTGGCCACCGTTACCAGCAGGGTGGTAGCGCAATCTGCTTCGTTACAGGCCTTCCACTCGAGAGTGTTGCGGTCATTGAAGACATAGGTACCGGGTCGTATCTCGGTGAGGTTCTCGATCTGGTGCGAAAACGGGGCTGAGGGGGTGCTGCCACCGCTGATCCGAGCTACCGGAATCTTTTCACGCTCGAAGCATTCGAGCTGATATTGAAGATCGCGATTGAGCTTCTGCAGAGTGTTCGTGTTCCCATCAAACTCGGGATGAATGTGTCCTGGATAGAACATCAGCCCCCCGAAATGGACGCCTGCAGTCGACTCAATGAGTCTCGCGAGTGTTACCGCCTGCGGGCCTGGGGCGACTCCACAGCGCCCTGCACCCAGGTCAATCTCCACCAACACCTCAACCGACTGCCCATCAGAGGCCTTGGCGACCCAACCGACGGACTCTTTTGAGTCGAGAGCGACCGAGACTCGAGCTTTCTCGAGAACATCTCTCAAACGCCTTGCCTTACTGGCACCAAGCAGAGGATAGGCCAACAGCAGATCATCGAGGCCCGCCTCGCTCATGACTTCCGCCTCGCCCAGCTTGGCCACGGTGATGCCTCTGGCTCCCATCTCGACCTGCTTTTTTGCAATCTCTGGAATCCTATGGGTCTTGATGTGTGGTCTGAAATCCAGGTCATGTTGGCGGGAGTAATCCGACATCCGCCGAAGGTTCGCCTCCATGACGTCCAGATCAATGAGGAGTGCGGGTGTTTCCAGTTCGTCAATGTTCATGGAGTTTCTCTACTGCCCCTTGATCAAGCGTTGGTGGCTACGCTTCCTCCGGCACCAACACCCTACGATTCTCGATCCTGCACAGGTCCTCACACAACCACTTGAGGGCCTTGGGGTAGATTTCGTGTTCGTAAACCAGAATGCGAGCCGAGAGGGTTTCCTCGGTGTCGCCATTCAGGATTGGGACCGGGTGTTGAATGATGATGAGCCCGTGATCAATCTGCTCATCCACGAAGTGAACGGTGCAGCCGGTGACCTTGGCGCCCCACTCGAGAGCCTGTTTCTGGGCGTCCAGGCCAGGGAATGAAGGTAGCAGGGAAGGATGAATGTTGAGGATTCGGTTGGGAAACTTGCCGATGAGTTCGGGACCCAGGACGCGCATGAATCCAGCCAGGCACACTATGTCTATGGCCGCCTTTCTGAGCTCCGCGAGCAGCAGTCGGCCATAGGATTCACGATCGGTTCCCTTGGAGGGGAGGTAAACTGTCTCGTAACCCCGGTCACGGGCGTGCTCGAGCCCCGGTGCTTCCCTTCGGTTGGAGACAACCAGTGCGAGTCGAGCTGATATTTCTCCCGCTTCTACGGCGTCCGAAAGGGCCAGAAAGTTGGATCCACGGCCGCTGAGTAGCACGGCGACGTTCTTCACAGGTATTGCACCTCTCCGTTGCCTTTGACAATCTCTCCGATGTCGTAATGAGCCTCACCTCTGTCCTTCAGATGGTCAACGACGCGATCGTATCTTTCCTTGGAGATGACCAGAATCAAGCCCAAACCCAGGTTGAAGGTGCGGCGCATCTCTTCGGGCTCGACCTTCCCCCTTTCCTGGATGAAGCGAAACACGGGCAGCACCTCCCAGCTGTCGACCTGAATGCTCGCCCCGAGCCCGGGAGACAAAACGCGAGCCAGGTTCTCGGTAATCCCTCCCCCGGTAATGTGGGCGATTGCATGAAGATCGTCAGCTTGGAGCAGTTCCTTGACCACCGAGATATAGTTCCGATGCGGGGTCAGGAGCTCCTCTCCAACTGTCTTTCCCCATTCCGCAACCGGTGTGTCCACGGTGAGTTTTTCCTGCTCGAAGATCAGCCGTCGTACCAGCGAATAACCATTGGTGTGGAGTCCGGAGGAAGGCAAACCTATCAGCCTGTCTCCCTCGGTAACGTCTCTGCTATCGAGAACCTTGAACTCGTCCACCAGTCCTACCATGAAGCCCGCCAGGTCGTACTCACCTTCCTGGTAAAAATCGGGCATTTCTGCAGTCTCTCCACCCAGCAGGACACAACCTGCTTCTTTGCAGCCTTTTACGAGTCCCTGGACGATCTGTTCTACGACCGACGGTTCCATCGTTCCCGTAGCGATGTAGTCGAGAAAAAACAGGGGCAGCGAGCCGTGGGTCAGGATGTCATTGGAACAATGGGCGACGAGATCAACTCCAACGGTGTGATGGATACCCGTCAGGAATGCGATTTTCAGCTTGGTGCCCACCCCGTCAGCGCTGGAAACCAGAATGGGTTTCTGGAAATGGACCAAGTCGGGACGATAAAGTCCGGCAAAGGAACCAAAGTCTCGAACTACGCCGGAGTCGAAGGTTGAGCGAACCAGATCCTGGATCCGCTGCTTGGCCTGGTTTCCCTTATCGATATCGACGCCAGCATCACGATATTTCATCTCGATCACCGACACTCGACTGATCCGTGGAGGCGACCTCCAGATTAAACAGCTCTTTCTGGACTACTTCCCGACTTACCGTGATGGGATAGTCCTGATCGAAGCAAGCAGAGCAGAAATTCTCCTGGGCTGATACAGCCTCTTTCATGCCTTCAAGCGAAAGGTAGGACAGGCTGTCGGCTCCGACAAACTCTTCGATCTCGGCCAATGTCCTATTGGCGCCAATGAGCTCGCCATGAGTCGGCGTATCAATGCCGTAGTAGCAGGGCGAGACCGTTGGCGGCGAACTGATCCTTATATGGACTTCACGCGCCCCCGCCGACCTGACCATCTCGACGATCTTCCGACTGGTCGTGCCCCGCACGATAGAGTCGTCCACCAGCACTACTCGCTTCCCATCCAGGAGCTCTCTAACCGGGTTCAGCTTGATCTTGACCCCGAAGTGCCGAATCGACTGTCTGGGTTCGATAAAGGTCCTCCCGACATAGTGATTGCGAATGAGACCAACCTGAAAAGGGACACCCGACTCCTCTGCAAAACCGAGAGCAGCGGTTACGCCCGAGTCGGGAACAGGAACGACTAGATCTGCTTCCATGGGAGACTCCTGCGCCAATTTCCGGCCCATCATGTAGCGACTATGGTGAACGCTCCTCTCGAAGACCCGACTGTCGGGCCGGCTGAAGTAAACGTGTTCGAAGATGCAGAAGGCATGTCGAGCGGAAGGAGCCTGAAAGGTTGACTGGAGCTGCCCATCTTCGATGCAGAGAATCTCCCCTGGAGCTACATCCCTCAGGTACTCTGCCCCAATCAGATCAAAGGCACAGGTCTCGGAAGCGACTACGTAGGCACCGTCGAGTCGGCCCAGACAAAGCGGGCGAACCCCAAACGGATCACGGATGGCATAGATTCTTCGGGGTGTTTCGAGCAGCATGGAGTAAGCACCGCGCACCGCCCCCAACATTTCCACTAGAGCCTGCCTCAGATCCTCCTCGGTGGAATGGGCCAGCAAGTGAAGCATGACTTCGGTGTCGGTCGTAGACTGGAAGATGGCGCCATCGTCCTCGAGCCTCTGCCGGAGCTGTTGGCTGTTAACGATGTTGCCGTTGTGCGCCAGGGCGATAGGACCTCGCCAGGACTCACTCACGATAGGCTGTGCGTTTGCCAGCATGCTTTGGCCAGTAGTGGAGTAGCGAACATGACCAATCGATGATTCGCCCACCAGATGGTCCAATTGGCCGTCGCTGAAGACCTCGGCAACATAGCCCATACCCCTCTCCTGGTGAAGCTGGGTCCCATCCGAGGTGACGATCCCTGCGGACTCCTGCCCGCGGTGCTGGAGCGCGTAGAGACCCAAGTAGGTGTGGCGTGCTGCCTCTGCGTGAGAGTGGATTCCGAAGACCCCGCACTCGTCGTGAAACTTATCAGATTGGAGCGAGAAAGTAGGTGGAATCAAGTAGAGACGACCTCGTTCTTCAGCCCTGGTTCAGAGTTGAGTCTGGAAGTATAGCTGGGATACGGCATCGAGATGAAATCTTATTCTGTGCGGGCGATCAAACCTCGGTCCAGACAGTCAATCCTCTATCGCAATCACCAGAGGAACTCCCCATTGGACATTATAGCATCGGTAACTGTCCACGAAGGGCGTGAACCAGGGTGTACGTCAAGAATGTGGGTAGTGGTCCGCTAACCTGCTGAGCGGGCCTCCCAGAACTCCTCCCAGCGGTTGGACAGTTGGCAACAGCGCAAAGCGATGATGGCATTGGCTCCGCGGACGGTCCAGCGCATTCCGGACTGCTTCAGACGTTGGCCAATGATGGTCTTACAGCCCGCTTCGATGACGCCTGAGCCGATGAAAAGTCCCTGGCTGCGGAAGCAAGCGTAACGCATTCGCTCCGCATTCTTTTGGAAGTACTCGACGCTGGTCTTCCTCGCCTTACGAGCCGTTTCCTCGGTGACGGCGAGTTGTCGCATCGAGTCCAGGACGGTTTCGACGTCTCCGCGGTCCAGTAACTCCTGATTGAGTCGGACCCACTGCTGGGCCTCGGGAGAGTTTCCTCCCCAAACGGTTTTGCCCAAGTCGAACAGACGCTGCCGAGCGTGGTACAGGTCGACAATTTGGATGGCCTGGTAGAAGTGTTCCGCGGCGATCCCCCAGATCCAGGGGGCACCGTCTCCCAGAACCACCAGCCTCGGCGCTCGTGTCGCTCCCCGGCGAGTGGCCTCCGCGTAAATCCGAGCGCCGAAGGCCGCCGCCTCCTCGATGGCTCCCACATAGGTCGTCGATTCCGGGTCCCGAAGCGGACGACCCTGCTCATCGCGACACGTTTGGGCAAAGACACAGCCGAGCTTCGCCTCCCGCGTTTTGGCCTGTCCGCCCCCTTTCCCTGCCCGACCTTCCACTTCCGAGGGCCGGACCGGCACGCCGGTCCCGTCGATCGCCACATACATCGCGGGGGCGACGCAAAGGGGCCGATCGTTTCCGAGAACGCCTGCTCGCGCTCTCGTTGCGAGACGCTGTGGACGTCGCCGCCGAGGTCCTCGGAGACGCGTTCCACCGCCTTGGTGCTGACCGCGACGCCCGCCAGCTCCTGCAGATCTCGCTGACCTTCTTCGAACGGCTCCTTGGCTCCCACCCGTCCCATCATGCGCCGCACGCCCGGGCTAAAGGACGTCGACGCCAGGTCCAGATCGCCGTCCTTGGGAACCACTCCGCCCCCGCAATCCGCACAGTGGTAATAGGCACGTCGCACCCGAACCGCTCCCAAGACCGTCGACAGCTGCTTGTCCCGATAGCCCTTAAACTGCGCCTTGTGCCCTCCTCCGCAATCGATCCGGGCCCCCTGGTAGCCGCCTCCGTCCGCACCCAAGAGCTGCTCCAGCAAGAGGCCTCCTAGACGGTGCATACTCTGGCGAACCGCCAACTCGCCCGCCTCTAAATCCGGCTGGCCCCGCCTCTGCCATTCCCCCAGGACTCGCCCCGCCAAGCGCTCTATCTCCGCCTCGGCTTCGCCGAGTACTTCCTGCGTAATTTTTTTTTCAGCTGATCCAGCGACTCCTCCTTCATCTCCTGCACCGGGCGGAGGTCGCAAATCTGCTCGCTGATTTCCACCAGCTCTAGGCGCAGCTCGACGAAACGGCGATACGATTCCACCTCCCGCCCCACCTTCTCCAGCTCCGGGCCGAGAGGTACGTTGCGGGCCCGACTCTGGCCTTTGACGGTCGCCGTCCACAAATACTGGGGCCCGTGTCCCCGCTGACCCGGACGGGCACACCGGCAGTTCGCCTTGCCGCACTTGCGGAAGTTCGCCGACAGGCTCCCCCGACGAAAATCGCCCAACGCTTGCACTTGCGCCCACACCTGTTTGCGCTTCTGTTCCAAGGCTTCCAAAGAGGCTGCTTGGTCCATGGATTCCTCCTCTAATGATAGCGCCCACCTGTGCCAGCCTCTTACCTGAATCCTTATACAGATTCAGATATTACAGCAAAAAAGAGAGAAGGCTACTTCCCCCTACATTTTTGACGTACACCCCGTGAACCAGTATCCCTCGGCTCCCCACCCAAAGCCAGTGCGGGGCCTTCAGGACCGGACAGAACTGGCTAGCTCGGCTGATTGCGGTCTCAGGACTCATCGAATATGCTTCATGCCGCAGGGGCAAGAGAGAGAAGCCCTGGAGACAATCACGGCAGTTGGATGAGCTATAAAAGCAAACGCATTCTGGCGATCGTGCCAGCAAGAGGCGGGGTTCAAAGGATCCCACGGAAGAACCTTGCTCCTCTCAAGGGGAAACCTCTCATCTACTATGCGATTCGGAACGGCCAGCAGTGCCCCCACGTAACCACCACAGTGGTTTCGACCGAGGATAGCGAAATCGCGCGAATCGCTGAAGAGTTGGGGAGCCTCGTGATCCCGAGGCCGGCCCGACTCTCTCAGCCTGAGACCAAAACCGAACCAGTGCTGGTCTACACCGTAGAGGCGCTCAAGCAACAAGGGAAAACGTACGACGCAGTTATAGTGCTGCAGCCTACGACGCCCTTCAGAAAAACCGCTACCCTTTCCAGGGCGATCGCACTCTTCTTTGAGAGGGATGCGGACTCTGTCGTCACCGTCTCCCCCGTCCCGGCCAAGTTCAACCCCTACAAAGGGGGCACCATCGAGAACGGCCTGTTGAAACCCTTTTCATCCGAAACCGGGATGATCAGGAGGGACCAGGACACACCGGTTCTATACATGCGGAACGGGCAGGTTTACGTGGCCAGGACCACCCTGATTGAGGAGGGCCGGCTCTTCGGAGAGAGATGTGTGCCCCACGGTCTGGATGACGAATTTATCGTCAATATTGACGACCATTCAGATTTGGCGTTGGCCGAATTTCTAGTTGACAAGGGCTATTTGCAGCTCGAGGAATAGGCTTTGTCGCAGCAATGGCTACCTGACCTTGCTTGTAGCTTCAACTTAGTGGAGCCCCCAGCGGTGCTGGCCCTATTCGAGAAAGAAACTTCCCGAGCTATGGAAGCCTGAAGCGCGAGCGAGGGGTTGGGACCAGAGTAAAATCTTGCCGATTCCCAACCCCTCGCTTGCGCTTCAGGCTCCCCGAGTTTTCGGATTGATCGAGGACGTTCAGACGTTCAGACGTTCAGACGTACCATTAGGCCTGGACGATTCCCAGAGAAGGAAAGACCTTCCAGGCCCCACGCGTGAAGTCCGGAAACTCGACGGGACGGCTCCTCTGCGCTACCGATTGCTCCGTCAGCTCAGAGACCACGCTCAGAGCCGCAGCGTCGTAGACGTCCATGTCTGTTGAAGATCCCTCTCGCAGACATTGAATCAGCCGGTAGTCCTCTAGATAGTCCATTCCCCCATGGCCCGCTCCTTCGGAGGCCTTGCCCAGGGTCTTCCATAGCGGATGGTCGAATTCCTCGAGATGCTTGCTCGCCGCTTCCCACTGATGTTCCGGGCTTCTCCCTTCGATGTACACCCGATCCGGGTAGCCCTGGACGATGCCCTTGGTGCCCTGGACCAGGTTGATGCGGCTGTACGGTCGTGGGAGGTTGCAGTCGTGACTCAGGAAAACGGTCCGCCCTTTGACGGTCCGAATCAAGCTCACGTTCACATCTCCCAAAGCGTACTTCTCCTGCCTCTCCGGAGCCTCTTCAGGAAAATGCTTTCGGGCGTATTCGTACAGTCCCCTGGAATTGCTGCTCATCGAAACCAGGTAGTCGAATCGATCCCCCCGGTTGATGTCCATGCACTGGGCCACGGGTCCCAAACCGTGGGTGGGATAGAGATTACCGTTTCGCTTGATGGAGTGGTCACGACGCCACAGACCCTCGCTCTCGGAGGCGAATTTTTCGGCTCGGAGATCGTGAAGATACCCACACTCTGCATGCATGATCTCCCCCAGGACACCCTTTCGCAGCATGTTCAGGATCATCATCTCGCGGCGCCCATAATTGCAGTTTTCCATCATGACGCAGTGTCTCTTGTATTTTTCCGCCGCTTCCACAAGCTGCCAACATTCATCGATCGTGAGGGCAGCAGGAACTTCGGTAGCTGCGTGTTTTCCGGCTTCCATGGCGGCAAGGCAAACTGGCACGTGCCACCTCCACGGGGTAGCCGTATAAACCAGATCCAGATCTTCCTCCTGACACATGCGTCTAAAGTCGGTTTCTCCGCTCCAGAAACCCTTGGGTTCGGGCTGTCCAGCCTGCTTCGTCCAGGCCTGTATACGCTCTACCTTTCCCCGGTCGAGGTCGCAGACCGCTCGGAGCTCGGCACCGCTGATTCGAAGCAGATTCTTGACGTGATTGGACCCCATTCCCCCTACTCCAACGAATCCAATCCGAACACGATCCAATGGCGCTGCGGCAAAGGGCTTGTTGGGAGGGGGCCCTAGATCGCGCACGGCGCTGTGTGAACTGATGCCAGACTTCGCCGACCTGGTCGTCGAGAGACCGAGGCCGCCAAGCGCGCTCAGCTTCACCCACTGGCGACGGTCAAGCCCGATTTCTCCAAGCCCGCTCTTTCGCCTCGAATTTCCCTTATCCATGGTTCTACGACCTCCTCTGGGCAGGCGGGTTCAAAACTCGGTGACTGAAGCGACTTCCCCGGAACTGTTTAGCACGGGATTCTATGCCGAGGAACAGATGGGATCAAGGTCTTCACCTTTGCGGCTAGCAATTCCAAGAGCGCACCTTGACAGATCGAGGACTGGAACCCGACAATGGCTTTTTCATTTGCATCCAGATCCAATGGACAAGAAAATTTGTGTCGTAGGCGGTGGCCGCTGGGGAATCAATCATATCAATACTTTGGACAAGCTCGGATGCCTTGCTGGTGTCGTGGACCTGGACTCGGTGTCTCTACAGAACCACCAGGAGCGTTTCCCTCAAATCCGAACCTTTGAATCACTGACAGCCGCTCTCGATGCCCAATTCGATGGGTTTGTCGTCGCGACTCCGGCCGAGACCCATTTCAATTTGGCGCAACAGATCATCGGGCGAGGAAAGCCCCTACTGGTAGAGAAGCCTCTCGCACTGACCCTGGCAGAGGCAACTCAGCCCAAGGAGTCTGCAGAGGAAAACGGCGTCAATCTGATGGTTGGGCACCTTCTTCTCTTCCATCCTGCGATCCAGAAGCTCAAGCAACTGATTCAGCACGGTGAGATAGGTCGGCTGCAGTATCTCTACAGTAATCGGCTGAATCTGGGAACGGTCCGGACCCAGGAAAACATCCTCTGGAGCTTTGCTCCCCACGATCTTTCTATGTTCCAGAGCATTATTGGGACAATGCCGCTTGAGGTTATCGCTCGCGGTGGTGAATTCCTTCAGCCCGGCGTTCACGACATTACGATGACGATACTGAAGTATCCCGACAACATCGTTGCCCACGTTTTCGTGAGCTGGCTGCATCCCTTCAAGGAACACCGGATCGTAGCCATCGGTTCTAAGGGAATGTTGGTCTTCGAGGACTCTTCTGCCGAGAAGGAGCTGACCTTCTACGAGAAGGGAATCGACTGGGTGCGTGGAGAGCCAGTGAGTCGCGATGGGGCCAGCCGATCGATTCCCTATACGCCGGCACCTCCACTTACCGAGGAGCTGAAATACTTCATAGAGCGGATCGGCCGAGGTTCCGTTGAGATCGCTAACGCTGAGCATGCCATAGAGGTGTTGGAAATCCTCGAAAGGGCCACCGAAACGCTCCTGCCCAACCCAACCTCTCCTGATCGCAAGGAAGTGGATGAGTCGGCCGGTACTCCCCAATTCTTCGTCCACCCTTCGAGTATCGTTGACGAAGGTGTCGAGATCGGCGAAGGAACCAGTATCTGGCATTTCTCGCACGTCCAGGATGGTGCCCAGATTGGTCAGGGTTGCTCCATCGGACAGAACGTTTATGTTGGTTCCGGTGCGAGAATTGGAAACTGGGTCAAGATACAGAACAACGTTTCAGTCTATTCGGGAGTGGTTCTCGAGGACTACGTTTTCTGTGGGCCATCGATGGTATTTACCAACGTGCTCGACCCTCGCTCGAAATATCCCCAGAAGGGTTCTGAATTCTACACGATGACACGGGTAAAGGAAGGCGCTTCAATCGGGGCCAATGCTACCATCGTTTGTGGACACATAATTGGGCAACATGCCTTCGTGGGTGCAGGCGCGGTCGTCACCGAGGACGTTCCAGACTACGCGCTGATGGTGGGCGTTCCCGCCCGACGAGTCGGCTGGATCTGCGAGTGCGGAGAAAGGTTGGCAGACTTCACAAGCGAGACGACCTGTTCGAGGTGTGAGCGAGGCTACCGGGCATCGGACGGGGCCATCGTTCGTGAGGAAACGGAAGTGACCCCGGGTCTCACCTGAGCTGACCAGCCGGAAGCTGCCTCGCCTTCCCGCTAGACGGCTCCTTTCTTTTCAACAACACTCTCTAGAAAATCAGCGAAGCGATTTGAGAGCCTTTCCAAAGAGAACTCACTTCTCGCAAGCTCACGAGCACGTTCCCCCATTTGCCGAGCCAGAATGGGGTTCGACTTGAGCTCACGAACAGCATCGACGAAGGCACCCGGTTCTTCAGGAGGCACGGCCAAACCGCTTCTCTGCTCCGTAACCAGTGCTGCCAGCCAGCCCGGATAGTTGACGATGACCGGAAGCCCTGCCGAAATATAGTCGAAGAACTTGTTCGGCGAAGTGCCATAGTGAAACCCCTCTACATTCGCGAGGATCATGAGTCCCACATCGGCACTGGCGAGTTTGCGCGCAAGCTCCTCGCGTGGCACAGGATCGAGAAAGATACAGTTTTCCAATCCGGCTTCGTCGGCCCGTCGAATCAGTTCCGGTTTCATCTTGCCGTCACCGATAAAAACAAACTTGACGTCGCGGTTGCCGTCTTCATGAAGCAGTTTAGCTGCGGCCAGGACGGCATCCAATCCATTCGCTTCACCGTGGGCACCGGCAAATACACAGACGAAGTCGCGGTCCTCGGTTCCGGGGAATCGCTCGCTCGCCTCTTTCTCGGACCTGAACAGGTCCAGATCAGAGACGTTGGGAATCATTGAGATAGGAAGATCGGGACGACTACGTCTTCGGATTCCCGCTTCGATTCCGGGGGACAGGGCGACACAAGCGTCAGCGCTACGGTAGGCAATCCACTCTAGTCCCGACAGCACCCAGAAAGCGATGGGGTTCTTGATCGCTCCCAACTGGCGGGGGATTTCGGGCCAGAGGTCTCGCACTTCAAAGACGAACTTCTTCCGGCGAAAGAGCTTGGCACAGATCCCCGGAATGGCGGCTGTAAGAGGAGTGGAGGTCGCAAAGAAAAGATCGTAGTCCTCGCGCATGGCAAACGCGACTGTCTTCAGAGCGACTCGTAGAAAGACCCATGCACGCCGAGGAACACTTAGATAATTCGAGTAGGGGACTACCACCTGTCTTACACAGATGCCATCCACCGTGCCGCCGCGCCAACCGCGACGCACAGGACCGGATACACCGGGATCGCTTAGCTTGTTGACGCCGCAGACTACCGTCAGGGAGTGCCCTCGCTCTACCAGCTTTCGCGCCATTTCATACGAGCGTGCCGACCATGCACCCTGGGGGGTCGAAAAGTATTGGTGAAAGTAGACAACGCGCATGGAAAAACGATGGGCCTGATTCGCAAACCTGTTACTTCGAAATCCCTATGTTCCCCAGATAGAGAGCGCCGAGCCCGCGGGGATAGAATGTGCACATAACATCCGCCGGCCTGCTCACAGTGCGTTCTCCCTTGAGGTTAAAACTGGTGCTGAGAACAAGCGGGACGCAGAATCAGCCTCAACAGTCTGAAGTCACCCACTAGCGTGAACGCGAGACACCGCTTCCCAACACTCTTCACCTGAAAACTGGATCCCCGAATGATTGTCGTGGGAAACGTGCATCACGCGCTCTGGGCTCGGTCCCATTATCCTGTCAAGGCTGACAAGTTCTTCCTCTTACTGTCAGCTGCATTCAAGACACGGCTGAGTCTTGTGCAAAAGCCGCTGCTCTCACAGCAGTTCGCCGTGCGGTCTGAATACAGTCTGGGATCCCAACTCCTCCGACAAAGGCCCCAGTCAAAAAGAGTCCTGGAGTTTGATCCAAGGCCCTCTCCAAGCCTTCCATTCTCTGACCGTGTCCCACGACCAATTGTGGCATGACTCGGGTGTTATGGAATACTTGCTCCAAGATGGGTGCACAGTTGACTCTTAGCAGTCGTTTCACTTCGTTGTGTGCCATAGAAGCAGCCTGATCATCCGAGAGCTCAGCCCGAGTCATTCTCCCATCATGGGTAACGCAGCGCAGAAGGACCACGTCAGGCGGACATCTTCCCTCGAACTTACTGCTCACCCAGGTGCAAGCGTCGACAACTCGAGCCTCGCTGGCCGGCGCGATAAATCCAAAGCCGTCGAGAGGATGGGAGAACTCCGAGCGCTTGTACGCAAGGTAGACAATCTTGCTGGAGGTATAGGGAATCTCCCCTAAGAGCCGGCTGGCTTCGGGGTTCGCATCTCCCAGAATCTCTGCGCTGGCGGCAGCCGGCGTAGACAGAATCACAAAATCGAAGACTTCGTCGAAACCAGGTGCGCTCAAGCGGAAGGCTCCGGACTCTGAAGAAAGGCGAAGATTGGCGACACTGAGTCGAACCTCCACCTCTTCGAGGCTCCTTACCAGGAGGTCAACTAGCGCCTCCATTCCCCCACGGAGGGTGAGAAAGAGTGGAGACGAGTTGGCTGGGGATCTGGATCGTCTCTGCCGAAAACCCTTCCAGAGACTTCCGAACTTCTGTTCAAGCTGGTAGAGAAGAGGAAGTGCACTGGAGGTACTCAAGCGTCCAATGTCTCCCCCGTAGATCGCGGCTACCAAAGGCTCGGCTATACTCTCCGTAAACTCCCTTCCCAGCCGTCGTTCGAAAAAGGAGCGAATGCTGAGATCACCCTGCCCGCGACCCACCAGGGGTTCCAGCAATGCTCTCAGCTTGCCTGCTCTACTCAAAGAAGCCGTCGACCAGAAGGTCCTCAGACTCACAGGAGCCAGAAAAGCCATGCCTTCCGGCAAGGGTTGAAGGACTTTTTGACCAACCACATAGGTGCGTCGGCGCTCGTCTCTGGAGCCAATCAATTGATGCGATAGGCCCAGCTGCTGCGCCAGCTCTCGAGCTGCCGGCTTGTAGCTTACAAATGCCTCAGGACCCCACTCCAGGAGACAGTCCCCAATCCTCTCTGATCGGATGACCCCGCCAAGACGATCCGATCGCTCTAACAGACTCATTTCGATCTCAAGGGATTTGTGCAAGCGCTCCTGGAGTAAGAAATAGGCGCTCGTTAGACCCGAAATCCCCCCCCCTACAATCGCGATCTTGAGACGTCTCGCCACCTGTTGCCTGCTACTCCCTCATCAGAATCGAGGCGTTCAGTTCGGTTCTCTTCCTGGGGATCCTAGCAGATAAACTCGTGCACAAGACAGCTCTGTATGATAGAGGTAGTTGTGCCGGAGGCTTGAATAGTGAGCAGTGGTGAAGTGATCAGTGAACAGTACCGGAAACAGCTACAGCCAACAGAGCCGTGAGCGACTTGACTCGTTAGCAGTATGCCCCACGTTTCGAGGAGAGAGCTGGACAACAGCAGAATCTCGCAGGCCCCCAACCCCTCGCTCGCGCTTCAGGCTTCCATGGCTCGGGAAGTTTCTTGCTCGAATTGGCCCAGCATCACTGGGGCGCCACTAGTATGGACCTCACAACGACTTGGACACTGTGAAAGGGGAAGCGAGAATCTATCTCTCTCCACCCCACTTGGCTGGTGATGAAGGACAGATGGTCCAGCGGGTTCTTGATTCCAACTGGATCGCCCCCTTTGGACCTGAAGTTAGAGCCTTCGAGAGGGAGTTTGCCGAGTGGGTGGGCGTCGACCACGCGTTGGCCGTCTCATCAGGAACAGCCGCTCTACACCTTGCCCTGCGACTGGCGGGAGTCGAGCCGGGACATCACGTCCTCTGCTCGACGCTGACGTTTATCGCCAGCGCCAGTCCAATTGTCTATCTGGGTGGAATCCCTGTTTTCATAGATTCCGAGGCAGATTCATGGAATATCGACCCCGATCTGGTGGAGGCTGAACTTGAAGAGCGGGCCAGGCTCGGGAAGCTACCCAAGGCAATGGTGGTCGTCGATGTATTCGGACAGAGTGCTGATTACGATCGGCTTCAGAACATCTGCGATCGGTACGAGGTCAACCTTGTCGAAGATGCCGCCGAGGCGCTGGGTGCTACCTACAGGGGAAGGTCGGTTGGCTCCCTGGGCCAGTTCGGTGTGTTCTCGTTCAACGCCAACAAGATCATTTCCACATCACAGGGTGGCATGTTGGTCTCCAACGATCCCACGCCTATTGAGGCGGCGAGTTTTCTGGCGTCACAGGCCAAGGATCCGGCAGCTCACTACCAACACTCTACCGCCGGATACAACTACACTATGAGCAGCGTTCTTGCGGCGGTTGGCAGAGCTCAGCTCAGAGTGCTGCCCGACCGCATAAAATCCCGCAGGAACAATTTCATCCGCTACCGGGAACAGTTGGGTCACCTGCCGGGAATTGGCTTCATGCCCGAAGCCACCTATGGTCGGTCTACGCGTTGGTTAACGTGTATTACCGTGGATCCGCAGCTGGCCGGGACCACCAGGGAGGAGATTCGCAGTGCACTCGATCTTGCCGGGATTGAGTCTCGGCCAATCTGGAAGCCCCTCCATCTCCAGCCCGTCTTCGAGCACTGCCCTCGTAGAGGGGGGCGGATTTCTGAAGACATTTTCGAGCGCGGTCTGTGTCTCCCAAGCGGGTCCAATCTGACATGTCAAGACATCGATCGGGTGTGCGAAAGGATTTGTGGAGTGTGGGAAGGAGCCGTGGCCTGACTACGAATCCTTAGGACTCTTCTCGCGATCTTTCTGGGATGAGTCGGTTTCTGATTCGCTATCGGACGACTCTTCTAGGACCGACTCGGGGGATCGCTCTATCACCGGCCGAAACGGCACCTCGATCACCGACATGGGAGGCACTTTCAGGGTCTTGAACCAGAGGAATCCACCCTTGTCCAAGATGCGCCGCCCATCAGGGTAGATGATGGTCGCGCCCTGGCTATCTGCGGCTCGGCTGTACCCACCGGCATGATCGATATAATACGCAGCACCCTTACTTTCGACGTGGGCCATAACCGTCTCGAACTGAACGGCACCCCGGACTTCGACCACGTTCTCGAACCGAGGGATGGTGAGTTGGTCCCCATCGTCGAGGACCAGATCCTGGGGGGATCCAGGATTGCCAAGAGCGACTCCAAGATTGAAAGAGATTCGCTTGTGTTCAAATGATTCGGACTCGCTCTCAGAAGGGGGAGTCGCAGGATCTTTCTCACTCACTTCATTCTCGGTCTCTCGCACCTCTTTCTGGACTAGTCGCAGCTTGTACTCCAGGGGGAGCAAATCCGGCTCGATCCGACGTATCAGCCTGGCAGCCTGTGGCGCCGCCTGCTCCTTCAAACCGCCTGCCCACTGGATCAAATCCGAAACGCGGTTTGTGCCCTCGCGCAAGACATAGCGGCCCGGCACTCGTACTTCACCCCTGATCTCAACCACATCCTGAAGCTCAAAATCAGGATGCTTGCGGACTGAGATCCTGTCGTTGCTCTTGAGTGGGATCCCGGTCGGTCCATCATTGTTGAAATACTCTTTTGCGATTTCAACCGGGATGATTTCTCGTTTGACAGAGGGGTTACCTAGCATGTCGAGCCTCGATATCTCGGCTCGAGCGTAGGCGCGCTCCAAGAGACCTCCCGCTTGCAAGAGGAGGTCGGCGAGGGTCATGCTGCTTATAAACTCATACACTCCGGGTTTCTTTACGAAACCATTGATCGCAACCATTCGTCTGAGAGCAAGATCCTTCGCAGCATAGACAACCACCTCGTCATCTGCCTGGAGAGGCTGGTCTTCTGAGTCATCCCCAAGCAGCAAAGCTCCGAGGTCGAAAGCTATCAGAGTGCGCTCCAGGTCCGAACCTCGGCGAACCCAGCGAATCAGGTCGCCCCGTTCCAGAAACGTCGACTGACGGAACTGCCTGTCCTGAAACCCGCCGGCTACGTCCAGAAGGTCATAAATAGTCATCCCCTGATAAAGCCGGTGTTCACCGGGTCGCTTGACATGACCGGAGAGAGTCACTTTGTGCTCAACGCCCGAGATCTCGTCGACTGAATAGATCACGATCTCGTCGAGATCCTGCAATTCGTGGTTCTCTTCGGGGTGGCCTTCAATCAGGCGCTCAAGGTTGAATTTGAAGAACTTCCGGCTGCCATCAAGTGATCGACGGCGTATATCGCCTCGTGATGTGTACGTCTTCTTCCAATGGTTTGGATCCTGGAAGCCGCCCTTGGCGAAGAGAAGGTCGTAGAGCCGCATTCCACGATAGAGGTCGTACCGACCCGGAACTTTGACGTGCCCGGAAAGAGTGACCACACCCTCGGAACCCTCAATCTCCGGTACCGTGTAAACCACCAGACGGTCCAGCGGCTCCAACACCAGGTCGTGTTCAAGTTCTCCCTTGACGGCACGATTCAGATCGACCTTCTGGTAAAAGCGTTTCCGCCCTGGGGAAGTGCGAACCAGATCTGCCCGCTGCAAGTACGCTTCTCCGGTCAGATTCCCTGCCTCGCTAAGCAAGTGTGAGATCCTCATCCCCGCACGCAACTGGTACTCACCAGGCAAGGCCACACCTCCGCCCTCGACGGTGACATAGTCATCGCGAACCTGACGAGTCGAGAAGATGTTCACGACATCTTGATCCTTCAGTTCTTGATCACGACCTGTATCCAGCAATTCCATGAGCGGAAAATCAAGGGTTACGAGACCCTGGTTCATCTCTGTTCTCAGAACTAGAGCCTTTTCCAGACTAGCTCCTGGGCTAAGGTCACCTGCCATCATCAGGAGTCGTAACAAACCTTCTCTTTCCGTCAACTCATATCGCCCCGGCCGTCGAACCTCTCCTTGGATGGAGACTTCCTTGACCTTGAGGGGGACAAATATGACATCGCCGTTCTGGACTTGGATGTGACTCTGTTGCAGATCCCCGGTCAGAAGAAACCTGTAAAAATCCACCGAGAACGACCGACCTGACCTTCTGATCTTGACCCGGCGGATCGAGGCACCCTCCTGAACTCCCTCCGCCTTAGCCAAGGCGTGGATGAGATTCGCACGTGAGGGATACAGCGAATAGCTCCCCGGCGCATTTACTTCCCCCTGCACCAGAAAGCGGACCTCCTGGAGTTTGGTTGGAGTCAACTCAATACGCGATACACTCCTAGAGGGGTCATCCGAGTTAATAAAGCTCGAGTAGACGTTCGACAGGGCTTGCGTAATCCTCTCGCGCGCTTGAGCCAGAGTGAGCCCGGCCAGATAGACTCGTCCCAGATTGCCCTCTTCAACATCCACGTAGTGGTCGGATGAGACGACAAGATTATGATCGGAGTTCTGCTCGCGGCCCCAGATCTGCAGAAGCAATTCATCCCTGGGAGAGATGAAATAGACTTCTGGATCGATTGGCCCAGGAGTCAGGTTGGAGACGTCGATTTGAAAGAGATGGTGCCCGAATAGGGGAAGGTCACTTCGTCTTCCACTAATCGTCGCAACGAGTTCACCCTCGGGAGATATCGTCGAGTTATCGCCGGGTGTTCCCTCTCCCAGTGTATCTTGTTGCAGGACCACAGGTGGGTCTTCAAGGGGAGGCGATTCAGATCTGGCTGGCGAGTCTTGTGCCAAAGGGGACAGGCTCATTGCCCATATTACGAATAGTGTTGAGAACCGCCACTTCATAGCTTCAAAGTCTTAGACGAGAATTCAATCTGTATGGAGATCCGCTAGTTTCCAGAGCAACCGTCTAGCTGCCTCCCAAAACGCCTACGGCACCGACGCCTTCCCTCGAATCTTACCATGAGGCTTACCGCCAGTGACTAGGAATGCCTTCTGGACGGAAAGAACCAACGCCCTAAAGCGCCCTTGTTTCGTCTCAAGGTGCGATCGACTCGCTGGTTTTCTCTAGGCTCCTGGTACATTCTCCCCACTAGCTCCAGAACAAAAGCCAGGACGATTGAGGCGAGGAGCCCAGCGAAGCCAGCCAGAATAACGTCCCTTCTGATGTTCGGCGTGTAGGGTTTCCGAGGCGGGTGGGCTTTTTCTAGCACGGAGATGGAGGAAGCTCCGTTCTCCTCGGCGATCCGGGCTCGAGCCTGCTCCTTTCGAAGCGTCACGAACAGTTCACTCTGAAGCTTCACGTCTCGCTCTAAGCGACCCTGCTGAGTGCGGAGTCTGACCGAGTTAGAAACACGGTTGCGCTCCTGAAACTCTTCTAGAGCCTCCTCACCTTTCTTTAACTCCCGTTGTGCAATATCAAGCTGAGAGGCAATGAATGTACTTCGGCTCCGCGCCTTCTTGGCTCGGATGCTCAGATCAAAGTCCGAGACTAGCCCGATCAGGCGGTTTGCGATTTCCGCCGCCACTTCCGGGGTGTCAAACGATACGTTGAGCGTGAGAAGGTTGGGAAAGCTCCGCTGGGAACCTACCTGAATGCATCCAGCAAGGATTGAACGCCCGATATAGAACCGTTCCTTGAGTTCCCCTTCCTCGCTAGTGAAGTAATCCAGCAACGTGATTCCTTCGACCGATCCCGAGATATGAAATCGTTCCATCAGAAGAGGATCTAGAATCTTGGAACTCAGAGCGACCCGTCGGTAGTACTCTGCCGGATTCTTGAAGGACTGGAAAGGTCTGTAATCACTTGCTCCTGCTATGGTAGCCCTGTCCGACTCTTCGACCAGAAATGCAGCAGAAGCCTGATACCCAGGCGTTTGGCGGCTTGAGTAGAAAAAGGCAACAACTACCGACAAAACACAAATCGCCAAGATCATCCAGCGGCGTTTGAAGAGAACGTCCAGATAGGTGAGGAAGGAACTAGAGTCGTGATCATTTCCGGGCACGGCAGCGGGAATAAGGACGTAGGCACCGGATGGGGGCGTCTCGGGCAGGGCAGCTGGAGGATTAGAGGTCTGTCTCCAAGAGCCGGCTGCCTCCGATTTCGGGCGTTCTTGACTCTCGGGACCGAGTTCCGCCATGAATGCTATTGTAGCATGGGTTCCAGACGTTGCCCCGTCTCCATGATCCCCTCCTAGATTCCCTCCTCGTAGGGCCATTCAAAGTCGGGGGCGATCAGACGAGAGTCTGAGTTGGCGCAAGAGGCGCGACTGCGGCAGGTGTACGTCAAGAATGTCGGCAATGTCTCGTTAACCTGCTGAGCGGGCCTCCCAGAATTCCTCCCACCGATTGGAGAGTTGGCAGCAACGCAAGGCGATGATGGCATTGGCACCGCCGACAGTCCAGCGCATCCCGGACTGCTTCAGACGTTGGCCAATGATGGTCTTGCAGCCAGCTTCGATGATGCCTGATCCGATGAAGAGCTCTTGACCGCGGAAGCAAGCGCAACGCGTTCGGTGCGCATTCTTTTGGAAGTACTCAAGGCTGGTCCTCCTCGCCTTACGAGCGGCTTCATCTTCTGCCGGGAGTTGTCGCATCGAGGCGAGGACGGCTTTGACGTCTCCGCGGTCCAGCAACTCTTGATTGAACCGGACCCATTGCCGGATCTCGGGACCGTCCAGCCCCCAGACGGTTTTGCTCAAATCGAATAGGCGCTCCCGAGCATGGTACAGGTCGACAATCTGGATGGCCTGGTGGAAGTGCTCCTCAGCAATCCCCCAGATCCAGGGGGTGCCGTCTCCCAAAACTACCAGCCTAGGCGCTCGCGGCGCTCCGCGGCGAACGGCCTCTGTGTAAATGCGAGCGCCGAAGGCGGCCGCCTCTTCGGTGGCTTCCACATAGGTCGTCGATTCCGGGTCCTGAAGCGCCCGGCCCTGCTCATCGCGACGCGTTTGCGAAAAGATACGGCCGAGCTTTGCCTCCCGCGTCTTGGCCGGGGCGCTGTCCTTGCCCAGCCGCCCTTGGGTCGGACCGGCACTCCGGTCCCGCCGATTGCCACTTACATCGTCGGGGCTGGGGGCGACGCGAAGGGGATGATCTTCTCCGAGGATGCCCGCTCGCGCTCCCCCTGGCTGGCGGTTTCTACCTCGCCGCCGAACGCTTGCCAGTTCCTCCAGATCTTCCCGACCTTCTTCGGACGCTCCTACCCGTCCCATCATCCGCCGCACGCCCGGGCTAAAGGACGTCGAGCCCATGTCATGCACACTATCCTTGCCCAGAGTAGTGCGAGCAAACCTTGAACTCACCTTTCCATTCGGACAAGAATCTATGAGTCTAGGTGGGCCCTGAACGTCGGGTCGAAGGTCGAAGAAGCTTTGCGGACGCTTAATTCACCATGGAAACGAAGTCATTTGAGCCAGATAAGGCATCAACCCTCATAGTTGCCGAGGTAGGTCAGGCTCATGAAGGGAGCCTGGGGCAGGCTCATTCCTTTATCCAAGCAATTGCAGACACAGGCGCGGACGCCGTGAAGTTTCAAACCCACCTTGCCGCCTCTGAGAGCACTCCATCTGAGCCTTGGAGGATCAAGTTCAGCCCTCAGGACGCGACGCGCTTTGAATACTGGAAACGGATGGAATTCACTGAGAAGGGCTGGGTCGGATTAAAAGAGCATGCCGACAGCCGGGGACTCAAGTTCATCAGTTCTCCTTTCTCGGTCGAAGCCGTCGACCTGCTGACGCGCGTTGGGGTTGCCGCTTGGAAGGTGGCCTCCGGAGAAGTTGGCAACGGTCCGATGTTCGAACGAATGGCGAGCGCTGGACTCCCCATTCTCATCTCCACGGGCATGAGTCCCCTGAATGAGATCGATGCCGCGGTAGAACAGGTTAAGTCGAAAGGCCTGCTTGCAACGGTATTGCAATGTACATCTTCCTACCCGTGCCCGCCCGAAAGAGTCGGTCTTAACCTAATTCCGTTTTTTCGAGAAAGATACAGCTGCCCGGTGGGGCTGTCAGACCACTCTGGGACGATCTATGCGGGCCTGGCAGCCGCCGCCCTAGGGGGTCGCCGTGGTGGAGGTTCACGTCACCCTGAGCCGCGAGATGTTCGGCCCTGATGTGGTCGCCTCGATCACGACTGGTGAGTTGAAGCAGCTGGTTGAGGGTGTGCGCTTCATCGAGAAAATGCGTGGGAACCCCGTAGACAAGGACGCCATTGCCCGCGAAATGGCCCCCATGCGATCTCTGTTTACCAAGAGCGCCGTGGCAAGGTCAGACCTGTCCGCAGGAACGGTTCTCCGAGAGGTTCATCTGGCCTTCAAGAAGCCGGGTACCGGAATCCCCCCCGATCGCCGATTCGAGCTCATCGGACGCCTACTAAAACGAGATCTGAAGAGGGACGAATTCATACTCGAAGAGGATCTGAAAGAGGTCCAACCAGATGGCTAGAAAAGTCTGCGTGGTTGTGACCGCGCGCCCAAGCTATTCACGCATTCAATCTGCCTTGACCGCGATCCAGGCCCGTCCGGACCTCGAACTGCAGCTGGTGGTGGCGGCGTCGGCCTTGCTGGATCGGTACGGTGAAACCGCAAAGTACATCGAGCAGGACGGGTTCGAAGTCGCTGCCCGGGTCTACATGGTGGTCGAAGGCGAGAACCCTGCGACGATGGCGAAGACAGCTGGACTGGGTCTTATGGAGCTGGCGACGGTCCTCGATAATCTTCGGCCTGACGCAGTGGTGACTATCGCCGATCGCTATGAGACCATCGCCACGGCAGTGGCCGCCTCCTACATGAACATCCCTCTCATCCACATCCAGGGTGGAGAGGTCACCGGTTCGATTGATGAAAAGGTGCGTCACGCCGTCACGAAACTCTCCGATCTTCACTTTGTGGCAACAGAAAAGGCGTCGGAGCGGGTCATCCGGATGGGCGAGAATCCTGACACCGTGTTCGTGACCGGATGCCCCTCGATCGATCTTGCAGCCGAAGTCCTGGCCAGTCCTGAGCTCGATTTCGACCCCTTTGTGAAGTACGGAGGTGTCGGAGAGGTGGCCGACCTCTCCCAGGGTTTCTTGGTTGTTCTTCAGCACCCAGTAACTACGGAATACGAGGCAGCCCGGCGGAACGTTACAGAGACTCTCTATGGGGTACTGGAGGTTGGACTACCAACGTTATGGTTCTGGCCCAACGTCGATGCGGGTTCGGATGGAACTTCCAGAGGAATTCGGGCTTTTCGCGAAATAGAAAAGCCTCAGAACTTCCATTTTTTCAAGAACATGATGCCCGGAGACTTCCTCCGGCTCCTCTACCACAGCAGCGGAATCGTGGGCAATTCTAGCGTCGCCATTCGAGAGTGCTCGTTCCTGGGAGTCCCAGCCGTCAACATAGGTAGTCGGCAAACAGGTAGAGAGCGTAGTTCCAACGTCGTGGACGTCAATTACAATCGGCGTGAAATTAGAGAGGCAATCCAACGCTCCGTATCTGAGAAAGGACCCGAACCTGCCCTACTTTATGGCGACGGAAAGGCCGGAGAAAGGATGTCCGACCTTTTGGCAAGACTGCCTCTGACTACTGAGAAGAGACTGCGTTACTAGTGCGTTGCAACACAAGTAGTGACGTGTTTGCAGACGGGGCTTACGAGACGAAATCAAGGCAGGAGGAGAAAGACGATGTTTGGCCATCTTCGACGACGACCAACGCAAAAGATCGTCCTCAACCTCCATCTGCCCTCCGGGTGGCGACGAGACGCGCCGTTTTCTCTGTCACGCTGCCGTTTTTCAGTACGGCTATCTCGATCGGGTCCTCCAAGCTGGTCAGGGCCCATCCTAGATCAGAATGAACACCTTTATTTTTATCGCGACCAGGAGTTGCTGATTGTATAGAGCTAGACTGGCGCTCCCTAGCCTGCAGCTGATCGTTCTGGTGGTGCTCGTTGTTGCCCTGTATCTGGATCTTGACCAGTGGTGCTCGAGGCTCTCCTGCAACGATTTGAAACTACGTTCTGTTCGAGAAGTGATTGCCGCCTCCCATGGTGCTATCAGCGCCGAACCCACCGACCACACTCAAACCCCCTCGAAAACAAACTGTGAGGTATGTCCCCGTGCCGCCTTTTTTCGTGGTAGGGTAGCTTTAGAACAGAATCGAGTCGACCAAGCCGAGTTACTCCTATCTGAGCGAATCGACGAATCCTTCCCATTTCGGAGGCTGTGGCTCGGCTCGCTTTACTTCCATCAATCGAAAATCTCGCAGGCAACGGAAGTCTGGTCCTCGGTACCTTCGATTTCTGCCTACCTAACCCACCTCGGCTGGGACTTTGAAAAATCGGGAATCGGCCGCGACAGAGCCCGCGTCTTGTACAGTCTGGCAGTACAGCTTGATCCCGAAGACCAGAACGCACATTTCCAACTAGGTGTGTTGCTCGCCAAGTCTGGGGAGAAAGCTGATCTACGGTTGGCAGTCGGGCACCTGCGCCTGGCCCTTACCGGCACCCGCAGGGATACCTCGAGCTTTTATTATCTAGGCTTGGCCCACGAGCGTCTGAATGCCAAGGTCGAAGCGCGTAGATACTACATGAAGTCGCTGGAGATCTTACCCGGTCACTGGAGAGCATCTTTCCAACTAGGCCTCATGCTCATCGGAGAGGGACAACCAGACGAAGCTGTCCCGGTGCTGATGCGGGCCATCGCGCAAAATCCCTCCCGCCCCGCGAGCCACTACTGGCTAGGGAAGGCGTTTGAAGCGATGGGGAGTGTTGAACATGCGATCGAGGCTTACTCCCAGGCCTGCCTCTTGGCACCAAATAGAATGGCTTGGAGAAGGCACCTTGAGGCACTACGCTCGCGGTAAGGGAAGTCCGTTGGAATCCAGGGAATCCGAAATGACTCTATTCCTGCTGGTACATAGGCATGAGTAAACTTCGAGATTTTGTGCTCAGCTCTCTCTCTTCGATGTTTCTTCCTGGAATTGTGTTCGTGTATCTGTCGCTCGACCTGATTCACCTCAATTTCGAAGAAATCCGCAGCCCGTCTCACGCGTACCTCTAGGTGATAAAGGGTTTCCTTCTGCTTTGGCTGATAAACGTCATCTTGATTTTCGTAACTCTCCGGGGGAGATTTGAGTGGCTCGCCCGCCTGTTGATTGGAATTGGCGCTTGCATTTTCGTCTTCGATGGGTTTCGGAGCTTATGGCTGTCGCGATGGTGGCAAGTGGTGATCGTTGCGCTAGTCGAAGTCGCAATTGTTGGCGTTGTGGTCGGTGCAATTCGGCGCTTTGAGCTTCGAAGCCTTTTGACATACGCCTCTTTCTTCGCGATCATCGTCATATTGGGTGCTACGGCGCTTCACGTTAATGCTTTAGGGCCACGCCTCTTGTGGAACGTCTTCAAGGAAACTGTGCGGACCCCGAGGAAGCAGACCCTCGTCCATCCCAATCCTTGGCACGATCCTCCTTCAGAAGCACGTCAAGTTCAGAGTAAGATTGATCTCGAACGGCTCCTGCCTACACGCGCAGATGTCGAGATTCAGTGGGGAGATACGGCTCGAGTCGCCAGCTCGGCCCCACCCAGTGCCACTGTCGCCAGACTGCCGGTCGAGCTTCCTCCCTCCCCAAACACATCCGTCGCCGAAGTGCAGATTCGGCTGATAAAAGGCGATGCTAGCCTGGGTCTCAGACATCCTGTTACGAATCAGTGGTACTATCGCAAAGATGCCCTCCGGCAGGACGGCGATCACCATAAGCTTCGCATCCCGATCTACCCCGGTGCCAAGAAGGTTGATCTTGTCTTCTCGAACGGCCGTTTCGGGCGGCAGAGTTTTATCTTCGAGGTAGAAGGCGCTGTCCTTTATGAACTCTCCGGCAGTGCCGAAACAGAAGCAGGCCCGCCAGTCGGCAACGTTTACCAGATCTTGCTCGACAGTTTTACGCTCTCGGCGTATCGCGAAATTGTCCAGACTCACCCCGAGCTACGTTACGATGGGTTCACTTTGTACGATCAGTTTCGGACGAGTCAGGACTTAACCGCTTGGTCACTACCAACAATCTTCAGCGGTACCTACTACGACCCAAAGACAGGTATCACAGCCGACGCCTGGAAGGAACGGTCCTATCAGAGCGGCGCGTTTTCTTACTTGCGAAGCTCTGGGATTCCAGCTTACCAATACACCTGGTTTTCACAACACTGCTTCGAGGGGGCGGAACATTGTGTTTCCAGTCAGGATTACCGCGATGAGGTGCTCAGGCAGGTTTCCGATAAGATTATCGTCGACTTGACCTTCCTTCGAATATTGCCCAACAGCCTTCGGGCGATTCTGATGGGTTCCTTGAATCACAAGAATAGCCCTACGAACAGCTGGGACTATGGCTTCTCTCTGACGAATGTTTTTGGCAAGGGAGATCTTCGAAGCAGCGAAGACGAGATTCTGAGAGAGTTCTACTACAGCCTAAATCTGTTCACGATCCGCTTCTTCGAGCAGATGCTTGTAGACGAAGTCCAACGTCCCGGCACAGGACAGATCGTGTTCTTCCATTCGATGGTTCCTCACAAACCCATCGCTCGGGATGCGAATTGTGACTTCGTCCCGAAGACATCTCGTACAGGCGATCACAAGAAAGAACTGGCCCAGAGTATCTGTGCGCTTCGACTGGTAGGATGGCTCATCGAACAGCTCAAGCTCCTAGGACGCTACGATGACGCCCTGATAATCATTCACTCCGATCATGGCCAAGCATCAGGAGTCAAGATCAGCCAATTACAACCTGCGGAGTGGCCCAGCGGGCTGGTGGAGTCCGCTTCTACCGGGCTCTTGATGGTCAAGTGGCCTGGAGGGGAATCGAGTTTCGCTATGTCGCATGCTCCGGCGCAGACTATCGATCTCGCTCCGACAATTCTCCATCATTTTGGCCTCGACCTACCTCAGCACTACGTCGGCATGCCGCTCCAGGAGATGCCAGAAGACCTACATCGGCAGATGGTCTTCTACGCCATGGACAGGCCCTTGGTCGGGGCCAGTACCAAATACTGGTGGAAGTACGTGAGAGGCGAAGATGGCAAGTGGGTATTCGAGAAGAGTATTCCAACTTCGCCGTGAGCCTATTCACCAAAGAACGTACGGGTGTGTCCGTAAGAGGTTACCTCAGAGAGTTCTGACGCGAGGCTTTAGAGATTGTCAGGCGTCTACAGTACTGCATTATCCAATGATGTCATGAATGGAAAGGTCCGACACCCTCAACTGCACTATCTGTTCCTTCTTTACGTATTCACATTGCCATTTGAAGGTATCTGGCCTCACTTGATCGGATCTGACCCAATTTGGACGCCCTATCGGATTCTCGGAATCGCTCTTATGGGCTGCTACGTCGCGCAGATTGCGGTTCGGGGGCAAGACTTTAGATTCGATGGCTATGACAAGGCGTTCCTCTTCGTTTTTGGCTTCCTGGGCCTGTTCTGCCTCGCCATCCAGAATCTTATTGAATCTATCAGCGTGGATAAGTGCCTCAATGCAGCCCTTCTCATCGGATTCGGTCTGATAATGTACTCGATTGCGAAGAACATTGACCTCAATTCAACCATGATCCGGTTTGTGTTCTGGTGCTTCTCGATTGGGGCCCTGATCAACGCTGCTAGTCTCGCCCTCGAATTCTATGTGGCACCGAGCGGCCTGCGCCTGACTGGATACGCCGACAATCCCAACACGGTTGGCTATCACTTTGGGTTGGCCTTGCTCATCATATTGGGCAACTATTTTGACAAGCGCGAGTCCCGCATGACCCACACAGTGGTTGTGTCGATCGTGTGCCTTGTGTTTCTACTTGCGATGCTGATCTCCCAATCGCGGGGTGCCATGGTGGCGTTTGGAGGAGCCGCAGCAACCTTGCTTATTGTGAACCTCAGGAAGCGAGATACGAGACTTCGTGTGTTCATCATGGTTTCTCTGTCCTCTTTGCTGGGAGTCTCTCTGCTGGCCTTCTCCGACATCGATCTAGGTTTCACGATGGGGCGAATCACCGGCGATCATGTAACCGCAACCAACGCCTTGTCCGGGCGTGACGAGATCTGGTCGGTAGCCTGGTCGGTCGCGCAGGATTCTAGCTTTAGAGGTATCGGGCTTGGGCAATTCTATCACGTGTCGGGTGGCTATTTGGAAGACCTCTTGTCACGCAATTATGTATTCGGTTCCGTAGGTGCACACAGCGACTACTTTACTTTGTTGGCGGAAACCGGGCTGCTGGGCTTGACCTCTTACATTATACTGGTGGGCTGTTTGACAACTAATCTGCTGCGAAGGTCTCTGGTTTGCGAATCCGGCGGCATGTATTCAGTTCTCCTTTCACTTGTTGTTTTCATGTCGCTAGCGGGGGCAACGCACGGTTCGTTCAAACGGCCGGACTTCTGGTTGTTCATGGCCCTAGCGACGCTGGTCTGCAGAGATCGTTTCCAAGTCTCCGCAACCAACTATGTCCGGTTCAAAGTAGAGCGCCGTTGAAACCAGGACAGAATCTCCGGCGTGTCTTTAACCCGGATTTCTGATCGCCTGTCGTCACGAGGCCAGACTCGGCTGATGCCGCGGTGCTTCAGGCGTCAGTGATGAGTTGCCACGGAGGTTGACCCTGTTCTTTCAACACCTTGCGAAAGAACCGTTTAGCAGCTCGCTTGTCCCGACGTCTGGTCACCGGAATGTCCAAAACATCACCATCCTGATCCACTGCTCGCCAGAGGTAGACCTGCCTGCCTTGAATCCTCACGAACAATTCATCAACGTGCCGAATATCGCCCAGCCGACCTTGCTTCTTTCGAATCGACTTGGCGTGCTCGGGGCCGAGTTTGAGGCACCAGCAACGAATAGTCTCATGGGAAACCAGGACGCCACGTTCGGCCAACAGATGCTCGACATCTCGCAGACTGAGGGTGAAATGGTGGTAAAGCCATACGGAGTCACTAGTGTCCAATCATAAGTCAAATAGATTCAACTGGTTACATGAACCTCCCTGGTGATTCCTGTAATCGAAGCTGGTAAGTACTTGAATTAATGGGGTTTTCTCGAAAACAGTCAGGCTGAGAATCTGTAGAGTTGTGTAGAGGCTCAGCTCCAATTTCAGGCGTTTTTTCAGGATGGCAACGAGGATATACACGGAGATGGCGATCCAGATCTGAGTTTTGACGGCGTTCGGAGAAGTCCCATAGAAGGCTTTGATGCGCAGGTGTTGCTTGATCCATTTGAAGAAAAGTTCCACGCGCCAGCGGCAACGGTACAGCTGGGCGACAGTGAGGGCAGTCAGGGAAAAGTTGTTGCTCAAGAAGACCAAGTGTTTTTGGGTCTCGGCGTCGTAGTAGCGGACTCGTCGGAGTTTGTCGGGGTACTTGTTGGCCGTGTAACGGCCGCTCAGGACCCCGGTTTGATCGCTTCTTAGCCCGATGCTCTTGTCGACACGATGGGAGTACAGACGGCGGAAATTCAGGCGCTGGTGGGCACGAATGATGAAGAAACCGGAACTCTGGTGCAGCCGATAAAGACGTGCGAAATCGAGATAGCCGCGATCCAGGATGTAAATGGAGCCGGGTTGGACCAGCAGATAGTCGAGGATATTGACGTCGTGAACCCGCCCCTCGGTGACCTCGACAAAGGTGGGGATGTTGCCACGTAAGTCGAGCAAAGTATGCAGTTTGATGGCTCCTTTGCGTTTGCGGAAGCGGGCCCAAGGGAACACCGAAAGACACAGATCGATGGTGGTGGAATCGAGCGCGTAGACCGTTTTTTCCAGTTCCACGGCAAAGGGCTCGCCTGCGTACAAAGTCCGTGCCTCTTGGATCAAGACTTGAGCGAAATCGGCATAAATGCGCCAATCCCGATTCTCGTTGGTATGGGCCAAAGAGCTGCGGGCCACGCGGCCTCGAATTCCCATGTGGTAGAGTCTGCCTGCAACCGAACCTAGCGTGGCTTCGATATCCCGCAGACTCTCGCGATAGGTCAACTGGGCGAAGACCATACACAGCCACTGCTTCCAGCAGGAGAAGTCTTTTATCTTGTAATCTCCTCGGTAGCGTTGAGCACAGAGTTGAAATTGATACCTGGGGACGCAATCCATCAGCTGGGCAAAGACGGTTCTGCGCATATCCATCTAGGCATCCTATCGGCTTGCAGGCCACAGGATTGGAGAACCGGGTCGGCACCTGCCACAGTTTCATATCAAAAAGTATCGAAAAAATTGGATTTCGATGTTAAAACAATTCTTACCAGTAACTTAGAGTTGTGCGATAGAACAACGTTTGGACACTAGTGATACGGAGTGATGATTTCACAGGGAAAGCGATGATCCTTATAAGGCGTTTTCATCCGACCATTCTCGCCGACCACCTCTCAAGTTGACTGGTACGGAGTCGAGAACTCTAGAGCCCACCATAACGGAGAAGACGGGTGCGGAGGCGAGTCAGGCGAACCTTGCTGAATGGTCGATGGCCTGAGAGCCATCGAATTAGATTCCTTGTCGCCGGTTGACCGGGAGTTGTCTAATGGGTGACAGTACCCCAAGATCACGTCGGCGAAGTAGGAACACGAGCGCAAGCAAGAGCCATTGCGAGAACTCGAAACCGAACCGCTGTTTTCAGGGGACGGGAGGAGAGCCAAAGGTCAACTCTCGCTCTTTCTCATGACGCCAAACAGCATCGCTGCCCCACGCTGATTCGTCTGATCACAACGACCGGATGACGCGTCGAAATAGCTCCAATGATCCAGTTCGAAGTCGCTCTTGCGGGCCAACAGGCCGAGTTCGCGCGCCGTAAGTCGATTAACCGAAACGTCCAGATAGTGCAGATAGCCTCGAACCTTGGGGATGACCGAAAGCGGCTGAAGCAGCAGTCGCACCGCTTGAAACCTCTGCTCGCGTCGACGTTGTTTGGAATCGCGATTCGGAATGGTTAGCAGCAAAACACCATTGGGCCCGAGTCGTTCTCGAAGCAGTTTGAGCGTGTGATCGATATCGGATGCGTACTCCAACACGCTTGAACATATAATTGCGTCGAACTGACCGACCCGATCGCTTGTGTCTTCCAGCCGTCCGCAAAGAAGCTCCGCCGTCACACCTGCGGAATCGAGGTTATCTCGCGAAGCGGCAATCATTTCCTCGGAAAGATCGATGCCCAGTGGCCTAAAACCGCGTCTTCCCATCTCGCACAAGTAGATACCACTTCCACAGCCAAAGTCTAAAACACGCGCCCCGGCGTCGCACCGCTGTTGCAATTCGTCCATGAACAACGCCAACCTCTTTTTTAGCGCGGCGGTGTACTTATCGCTCCACGCCGACGCCTTGTTGTCAAACAGGTTCTGGACTTTGGATTCGTGTTGGTCGAGGGATAGCTGATTCACGGCGACTCACTCAGTTGGATTTCGGTTTTCTAACTCCAGTCGGCTCATCCGATCAAAACTGCGACATCTGTTTTGTGCACAGTATTCGACGGTGATGGAAGCACCGAAGTGTCCAGCGTATTTTCTGCAAAGATCATCGTATTTATGGAAGGGAGCACTCAGGATCGGGATGGAAATTGGATCGCCTCAAGGATTTGAGGCCAGACTCGGCTGATGTCGTGGTGCTTCAGCACATAGGACTGGGCCTCTTTTCCCAATCGGCGGATCAGAGTCCGATCGCATAGCTCCACCAGGGCATGGCCCAGTCCCTGGACATCCCCCACATCTACCAGCCGTCCCAGACGATGGTCAGCAATGACTTCCGGGATTCCTCCCACGCGGGTGGCGATAACCGCCCGGCCCGCAGCCATTGCCTCGAGTAGAGCATTGGGCATACCTTCCCCATGAGATGGCAACACGAAGATATCCGCCTGCTTAAAAGCTTCGATTTTCTCCGCCCCCCTCACCCAGCCTCTAAACTCGAAGAAAGACGACAGACCCTGCTCGGCGATTTCTCGCTGCAGATTCTCTACCTGTGAGCCCCGTCCACAAATGATGAACCGCGTCTTCTGCAGGGCATCGCGAAATTGTTTGACAGCCTCTACGATTTCATAGATGCCTTTTTCGCGCTCCACCCACCCCATAAACAGGACCCTCACGAATCCGTCGTGCTCCACCGGCGACGGTGCGACGTACGGTCCGGTGTCGATCCAATTCCTCACAACCCGGAAGCGACTGGCTGGCAGGCCCGAAACCGACTGGAAAGCCTCTTTCCAACTTTCACTCTGACACAGGACCAAGTGGCTACATCGAAACACCATCTGGACGTACCAACGCATAAAACGCCACCTTCGGACATGATCGAGAAGATAGCCGGAACGTGGGCTCAGAACGACTCGCCGGCGCCAGAGGCGCGCCAGAAAGACCATCAAACCCTTCTCGAGGAAGCTAGATCCATCGGCTACAAAGATGAGGGCACCATCCGGTCTCCGTCTGAGGAGGAAGCCCACAAAAAGCAACAGCCGCTTTCCCGCCAGGAAAGAGCGCCGCGGCAAACCGGGAGGAGGAACGGACTCCATCGTGGAATCGAGTTCTATCCAATCGATCTGTTCGGAGATCGGGCTCTCGATCAGGGTACGACACGCGTAGAGCTGACCTCCGACAGAACCGTCGGCAGGGCTGCGAAAGCCCCCAACGATGATGAAAGTGGTCTTCTCCCGACCCGCCGGCACCGCTGTGGGCGCTCGATGCGATAGGCCTGATTCCACAGATCCAGGTTTAAAGCCTTCCATAAAGAGAAGCCATAGTCGTATCGGCCTGTCCTATTCTCATCGATACACTCCGAGAGTACTTCTTGATCGAAGAGACCTCTGGGGCCCGTCGACTTGTCCACCATTGACGACTGATCCGAGTATCGGAGGCCTAGCAAAAGCATCGAAGTGCGGGACAGGACTATGCCAGAATCTTATGATAGCAGACCCATCTGATCTCGATCTCAATGTATTCCAAAGGGAGATCCCTTGTGGCTCGAGGTGGGTTCGTCAGCTCTGGACGCTGACCTTGAAGTGCTAAGCCCAAGCAGCGAGTTGCATCAAACTCGAGAGACGATGGTTTGCTCGATAGACGCTGAAATCTAATGCGTCTGCGTTCTGGTTAAGTCTCTGTATGTTGGAATGGCGCTGGAATCGACGAAGGGAGCACCGACGTGATCCACGATGCTCCAGAAATCCTGTAAGAATGAAAAAAAGATGCAGACAGATTTGCAGGAGACTGCTTGTCGAAGTGTTGCCTCAGGGTGCCAGGCCGCCTCGCAGATTGGCGAGGACTCTCTTCTACCGCAGATCCTGCCGCAAGAAGCCCCAGCCATCACATTAGGAGAGCGGACTCTGTGTTTCGGTAGGACCCCACACTTGACCGGCTGATGACGTCGTCATCGAGGGACCCGGCTTCCGTCATCGAAGTCGGCCCTTAGTCGACGCTTGACCTGACGACTGAGTGCCAGAGCCCACTTCTCACCAAGCAGCAGCCTAAGAAGCCAATAGCGAGTTTTCTTGAGCGTAATCTTCAGGGCGGCTGACACGGCGAATCTCCGACTCCTGTAGGTGCTGTTTATCTTGAAGCCTTCCAGGACGCCCAAATAGCCTGCGGATCTGCCGCCCAGCCGGAACCTTGCCAAAACCTTATCCAGATGGGTAAATCTGGTGCCCAGGCTCTCCAGACGCAGGAAAAACTCGTAATCCGCGGATACTTGGCAGTCAATTCGATACAAGCCAGCGAGTTCGTATACCTCCCTGGGAAGAAGCCATGATGCGTGAAGTTGGCCCTCTGAGACAATCTCGAGCGTTTGGTCTTCGGAGTCGATCATTTCCACATTACCCTTCACTGCCTTGAGGCCAGAGGACCCTTCTAGAGTTTGCACCGCTCTTGAGATCGAATCCGGCGGAAGTATGTCATCGGAGTTCAATAGCTTTACATATCGTCCCCGCGACAGGACGATACCCTTGTTTATCCCATCGAAGATTCCCTCGTCGGGTTCACTTATCCAAAACATAAATCCGTCCGAATAAGAGCCTAGGATGTCGAGAGTCCTGTCGGTGGAACCTCCATCCACGATAATGTGCTCTTTATTCGGATAGGTTTGTTTCAGCACACTCTGGATCGCGCGCGCTATGAACTTCTCGCCATTGAATACAGTGGTAACAACACTAACCAAATGGTGGTTCTGATTCGGCAGGCCGGCTGAGCGGCTGTTTTTGGACGCCTGAGCGGGGCTGAGCTGTCACAGTCTCGAGCCACTTAGCATAGGTCCCCATGGTTGGCCACGCTGGGAGTGCGTCTGGCGATGGAGGACTCATGAAACGGCTCCAATCTTTCGCTCAGGCTTAGGGCAGATACCTACCCCTCGTTCGTACAGATATCAGATGCTGATCGTTGTGCGTCACGAAACAATAACACAACGTCTCACATGTCACGGGCCCTTTTCTTGGATCGAAAGTCGGCCGATCGGTTAGAATCGCCAGCATCCGAACCATGTACATGAAATAATTGATTCAACGCGCGCTTGGCAGGTAGACACAAGTTGTAGAGGTTCCCGAAAAGGACGTGGATAACCAGCTTGGCAATCGAGCCGCTTGTGTCGGCGCAGGTCCGCGGCTAGAGGAGTCGGCCGCAAACAGCAAATGATCGGGATGAGTGTTCTCCACGTGGTGGGTGCCCGCCCCAACTTCATGAAAGCAGCCCCCTTGCTGCTGGCCCTCGATCGCCTCACCGATATTAAGCAGACGCTCGTTCACACCGGTCAGCACTACGACCACAAACTGTCCGAGATTTTCTTTCGCGAACTGGAGATGCCCGCACCCAACATCAATCTGGAGGTGGGATCGGGCACGCACGCTCATCAGACCGCCCAGGTCATGACCCGGCTGGAACCTGTCCTGCTGGAGAAGAAACCGGACTGGGTAGTCGTCCATTCGTAATGACAAGGTAAAAGTGACCCGGCGTGATCAAGTAAAAGTGACCCACCCGGGTTAAAGTTGTTTTTCCTAGTTCATAATCAATAGAGGTCAGGATCAAGCGGGGTTTGGGGCCCCCTCTTGATCCGCTTCCTTATTAGCCCCCGCAGGGGGCGCAGGGGCAGCCACTGCGCGCTTTAGGCGCTTTTTGCCGTGCCGTTGGAGGCTCTCCGTCAGCCGGATGCTTTCCCAGTCGAAGGGATAGATCTGACAGTGATGGGTCAGTCGATCCAGTAGCGCGGCGGTCAGGGCCGCATCGCCAAAGACCTTCGTCCATTCGGCAAAGGCGAGGTTGGACGTCACCAGGACCGAGGCCCTTTCGTAGCGATTGGCGAAGACTTGAAACAGCAGCTGGGCTCCCTCCTGGGAGAGAGGGATGTAGCCGAGCTCGTCCACGATGACCAACTCAAAGCGATCGAACCGTTTGAGCAGACGCTGCAGCTGTCGTTCCTCCCGCGCTTCGACCAGGCTGTTGACCAACTCCGCCGCCGTCCAGAACAGCACCCGGTAGCCTTGGCGGCAGGCTTCGACGCCCAGGACCGTGGCGGCATGACTTTTTCCGGTTCCATGGCGGCCGATGAACGCCAGATTCTCTCGACGCGGGATGTAATCGCACTGAAGGAGTTCTCGGACCTGCAGCGCGTCCAGACCCGGCCACTTCTTGAAGTCTGTCCCTTCCAGGGTTTTCATCACCGGAAAGCGGGCCTCTTTAAGCCGACGTTTGAGTTGATTGGCCTGACGCTGAGTCAGCTCTCGGGTGGCCAGATTCAGCAGAAAGCCCTCGTAGCTTTCGCCTCCCTCGCGGGCCTGGCGGGCACACTCCGGGTAATCGTGCAGCATCGCCGGTAAACGCAAGCGTTTGAGATGATCCTCCAGCAGGACGGTGTCGCTGAGTTGACTCATAGCGCAGCTGCCGGCAAGAGGGCGTTAAAGGCGTTCAGATCACTGACTGGGACCGGCTGATCGGTCACCCCGGGAATCAACTCCGCGGGCAGGGGCTCCGTCGACAGCAGTGGTGCTTCCTGAGCTCGAAGCAGATGACGGATCGATTCATAGCCTGGACAGCCCTTCTCCAGCACCAAGCGGACGGCCGCTTCCACCTGCGAGCTCTCGTACTGGCGATGCAGCTGCAAGACCTGAACAAACTCGCGGGTCCCCCGGCCTTCGCCCTGACGGCGACGCAGCGCCTGCAATAGCACTTCGTAATCCGCTGGCCACTGCCGCCGCCACTGGACAATGGCTCGAGCGCTTTCAAACGCGCCCACCCGCTCATAGATCAGGTCCAGATAGTGCAGCGGATCGATCTGCCACTGGCTCTTCCAGAAGAGGCGATCGTGTTGGCTCACCTTCCGATCGGAGGCGTACAAGAGAATCTGCTCGCAACCGACGTGGGCCCAGAGCCAGCATCCGACGTACGCTCGAGGCACCGAGTACCGATTGTGATCCACTCGGGCGGTCTGATAGGCATCCACCTTGACCCGGACCGGCTTGAAGTTTTCAAAGGCTTGATCCGGAAGCGGCAGCAGAGAGCCGCGTTCCGCTTCGAAGCGTTCGTCCACCGTGCGGGAATCTTCCCGACCTCCAATCCGGTGGCTCCCATACTGCTCACAGCGCTGGGCCAAGAGTTGGTTCAATTTCTCAAAGTCTTCGACAGAAGGCAGCGGCACCAGGAAGTTGCGCCGGGCAAAACCGATCAGTCCCTCGGCTCCTCCTTTTTCCTGTCCTCGTCCCGGCGTGCAGTACCGGGCCTCAAAGGTGTAGTGACTGCGAAAGGAGACGAACCGTTCCTGCTCCACTCGCTGGCGGCCCCGCAGGATCCGCTTCACCGCCTGCGTGAGGTTGTCGTAGACCAGCTCTCCGAAGACGCCTCCGTAGTAGGAGAAGGCGTGCATATGGCCGTCGAAGAACATCTCCTGACGCTCCCAGGGATAGGCTCGCACAAAGGGCTTCCCCGAGTAGCGAGGGCGCATCACAAAGAGCTTGACCTGCCGACGCAGGCCGGCCATCTGGACCCAGGCCGTACCCCAGTCCACTTCGGCTTCCCGTGCCACCTCCGGATCCAGCGGCAGCACGGCCTCGCGCCGGCCCCAGCCGTGAGCGGCTTTCCATTCCCGCACCCAGCGCCGCACGCTCACCTCCGCTCCCGTAAACTGATGTTCCTCCACCAGCCGGGTGTAGACCCTTCGAGCCGTGTGCCTTTGCTTGCGCGGCTGTTGGCGGTCGCCCAGCAGCCACCGCTCAACGATCTTCGCGACCGGATCCATCACCGGTGCCCTCGGCTCTTTCTGCCGACGATACTTGGGTTCGGTCCCGGCCAGCGCCTTGCGAATCGTCGTTCGATGGTGTCCCGTCTCTCGCCGAATCTGCCGGATGCTCTTTCCATACACACGCGACGCCGTTCTGATAAGCTCATACTGATCCATCCCAATCACCTATAACCTCCGTTCCGTCTGTCGTTTAGCAATCACAACAGACTAAAACAGAGGTCTGATTGGGGTGGGTCACTTTTGCTCGATCACTCGCCCCCAAAACGGGTCACTTTTACGTTATCGAAATCATCTATGGTGACGTCAACTCAACCATGGCTTCTACACTCGTCTGCTCCAAGCTACAGATCAAGCTGGCTCATGTGGAAGCGGGCCTGCGCTCCTTCGACCGCACCATGCCTGAAGAAATCAATCGATGGTGACAGACCAGCTCTGTGATCTCCTGTTCACACCCACCGCCGACGCCGACCAAAACCTGCTGCGGGAGGGAATCGCACAGAAAAAGATACGGAGAGTTGGCAATATCATGATCGACACCCTCGTGAAGCTACTACCCCAAACGGAAAGAAGCAGTTTCGCAGACACGATTTCGACCTCTCCAAGGCCTTCGGGCTCGTCACCTTGCATCGGCCAGCCAACGTCGACGTCCCCGAGTCGCTGACGCGAATCCTCTCTGTTCTGAGGGACCTAGGTCAGAGCATTCCACTGATCTTCCCAATGCACCCCCGCACCCAACAGCAGATCGAAGGGATGGAGGTCTCCTTGAGCCAGCAGGTGAAGATCGTGGATCCAGTCGGGTACATTGGGTTCCTGACGCTACAGCGCAAGGCTGCTTTCGTAATCACCGACTCGGGAGGAGTCCAAGAGGAAACAACCTATCTGGGCGTCCCCTGTCTAACGCTCAGGGAGAATACGGAACGGCCTGCAACCGTCGAGCAGGGCACGAATACGCTGGTAGGGAATGACCTGGAGCTACTTGAATCGGAAGTTGAACGGATTCTGAACGGCAAACCAAAAAAGGGAACCGTGCCGTCCCTTTGGGATGGAAGGACCGGGGACCGGATCGCGTCCCAACTCTCAGCGTAGATGGTCTCAGCTCTCTCCCGATTCCCTAGATTGCTGCGCCAACTCTGTCCCCGCTGGGTTGCCTTCAGACTGCGACATACCTTTCGACTCAAGAGCAGACTGATGCAGCTGGAGCTACCTGCCGGGGATTGGTCATCGAGCTAGCCTTAGCCTACTCTATTGGGGGGGCTTGTCTCCGTTTGGCCGAAGCCGAAGGACAGCACCGTAGCCTTCGCGTAACAGCTGAGGTTCTCGACCTTTGATTCGCGGATCCAGTCCTACTAACGCTATCTTGACAGGCCCCCCGGGCCTTGTTTCAATGTGCGCAATGAACTCCCGCCCGCGGTTGACCTACGGCATCATGTGCAGGGGCACGCGCTTCCCTTTATGGCAAGCGGAGGTGATTCGTCGGCTGGAAGAGGTCGGGGCAAACCCCCAGTTTCTGATTGTCGATGGGAGAATCGACAAAGGGCCTCTGGGATGGCTCCAGAAGATCCGCCGTATGTCCCACCACCAACTCCTTTTTCTCGCATACTGCAGGTTTTTCGCCCGTGTGCGAGCACGCTATCCTGTCGACCTCTCGGAAAAGTTGTTGAACGTGCCCCAAATCAGTTGTATCCCTGTACAGAAAGGGAAGTACTCCGAATACTTCACAGATCAGGACCTGCAGACAATTCGATCCTTTCGTCCGGACTTCCTGCTCCGTTTCGCCTTCGGCATCATTCGTGGTGAAATCCTCGAAGCTGCTCGCTATGGTGTCTGGTCGTTCCACCATGATGACGAAACCAAGTACCGAGGATCTCCCCCTTGCTTCTGGGAGATCCACGCCCGCGATCCGGTGAGCGGTGTGCTGCTTCAGCGCTTGACCGAACGACTTGACGGCGGAGTGGTTCTGCGGAAGGGCCACTTTCGGACCCATCCATCCTACGCCAAGAATATCGACGGAGTCTACTTGCCTTCAACTGCGTTTCCGGCCCAGGTGTGTAAAGATCTCCTCAACGGAAATCTCCAACGCCTCAACCAAGCGCCTTCGCAGTCGAAGGCGAAGATCTATCGGACTCCCAACCCCCGACAGATGCTGACCTTCCTGGGCCGGTCTATTACTGCACGGTTGAAATCGAGACTGCAATGGGCTACCCAGCAAGATCACTGGAGATTGGGGCTCCTTCCTGCCCGAATTGACCAGCTCAAGACTGGGCTAGCGGACGTCAAATGGTTGGAGTTCCCCCTCAAGGGCAATGTCGCGGATCCCTTCGGAGTCGATCTGGACGGGCGACTACACATCCTGTGTGAGTACCAGCCGATCCACTCGCCACATGGCACCATCGCTTGGTTTGTCCTCGAGCCCGATCGCATTGTTGAGTGGCGCTTGAATGTTCTGGACGTATCGACGCACGCCTCCTACCCGTATCTGTTTCCGGCCGATGGTGAATACTGGTGCGTTCCGGAAACCAAGGAACTGAGGCAAGTAGCCCTGTATCGTGCCATAGATATCGGTCGGGGACTCTGGGAAAAGGAATGCGTCCTCTTGGAAGACTATGCCGGAGGGGATCCAACTCTGCTGTTTCACGAAGGGCGCTGGTGGATGTGGACTCAGAATGGAGAAAAACCGGGTGGACGATCTAACGTCTACCTTCACTACGCCGAGTCCCTCGCTGGGCCTTGGCAGCCACATCCCCTGAACCCGGTAAAGTTAGACGTGCGTTCGGCGCGCCCCGCTGGCTCACCCTTCTCTGTCGGAGGTTCTCTCATTCGGCCGGCACAGGATTGCAGCCAAGCTTATGGGGCCAGGATTTCGCTGCAACGAGTGATCCGGATGAATCCGCAAGAGTACGAAGAGCGTGAGGTTGATTCTGTGGGCCCCTGCCCGAATTGGCCCTTCCAAGACGGTCTCCACACCATTTCGACTGTCGGTGATCGAACCTTGATTGACGCCAAGGTTATACGACGAGCAGGATTACAGACATGGAGACGACGTATCGCTAAGCTGGCTGCGGCAATCTCGCACCGTAGAGTTAAAGACTAGATCGCTAGTACGTTTCGCGGGCTCTTTTCTTGGATCGAAAGTCGGGCGATCGGTTAGAATCGTCAGTATCCGAGTCATGAATATGAAATAGCGGATTCAACACGCGAATGGCAGGTAGACCCGAGTTGTAGAGGTTCCTGAAGACGACGTGGATATCCAGGTTGGCAACCGAATCGCTGGTGTCGGCGGAGGTCCGCGGCGAGAGGAGTCGCGCGCAAACAGCAAGTGACCGGGATGAATGTTCTCCACGTAGTCGGCGCCCGCCCCAACTTCATGAAAGCAGCTCCCCTTCTGCTGGCGCTTGGTCGCCTCGCCAACGTCCAGCAGACGCTCGTACATACGGGGCAGCACTATGACCAGGGGTTATCCGATATTTTCTTTAGCGAACTCGAGATGCCCGCGCCCGACATCAATCTGGAGGTGGGATCGGGCACACACGGTCATCAGACTGCACAAGTCATGACCCGGTTGGAACCTGTCCTGCAGGAAATGAAACCAGAGTGGGTGATCGTCTATGGAGACGTCAACTCAACCCTGGCTGCCACACTCGTCTGCTCCAAGCTACAGATCAAGCTGGCCCATGTCGAAGCGGGCCTCCGCTCCTTCGACCGCACCATGCCTGAAGAAATAAACAGATTGCTGACGGACCAGCTCTCTGATCTCTTGTTCACACCTTCAGCCGATGCTGATGAAAACTTGCTGCGGGAGGGGATCGCACTGGAAAGGATACGGAGAGTTGGCAACATCATGATCGACAGCCTGGTGAAGCTACTGCCCCGAACGGAAGAGATCGCTTTCGTTAGCAACGGTTTCGACCTCTCCAGAGCCTTCGGGCTCGTCACCCTGCACCGGCCAGCTAACGTCGACGTCCCCGAGTACTTGACGCGAACCCTTTCTGTCCTAGGTGAGCTGAGTCAAAGGATTCCACTGATCTTCCCAATGCATCCCCGAACCCAACAGCAAATCAAAGGACTCGACATCTCCTTGAACCCGCAGGTGAAGATCGTGGATCCAGTCGGGTACATTGAGTTCCTGGCCCTGCAGCGTAATGCTGTTTTCGCGATCACCGACTCCGGGGGAGTCCAGGAGGAGACGACCTATCTGGGCGTCCCATGTCTGACGCTCAGAAAGAATACGGAACGGCCTGTAACCGTCGAACAGGGTACGAATACACTGGTGGGCAATGACCTGGTGATGCTTGAATCGGAAGTCGAACGGATTCTGGACGGCAAGCCAAAGAAGGGTACCGCACCGGCCCTCTGGGATGGAAGGACTGGGGAACGGATCGCGTCCCTACTTTCAGGTAGATGATCCCATCCCTATACCAATTCCCAAAACTGCTACGTCAATTCGGTCCCCGCTGGTTCGCCTTCAGACTGGGACATGCCCTTAGGCTGAAGAGCGGGCTAATGCAACTGCAGCTGCCTGCTCGGGATTGGTCCTCTATTCCACTCTCAGAGTTCCTCCTGGACCCTGAACTCGCAGAGGCCGAGTCCTACTCGCGTTTCCGCCGAAATCACGCTCCCCCCTTCTTCTTTGGGGGCCGGCAGCAAGCTCCCAGAACGCAATTTCAGCATTGGGATGCGGACGTTACTTCAGCTCCCGTGGAACGCACACGGGAGTTGAAGGAAGGCACTTTCTACTACTTCTCTCACTCCCGAGTGGAAATGGGATCTCCGCCCGATTGGCATCACAACCCCTTAAGTGGCCACCGGGCTCCTCAAGGTCGGCACTGGAGTCGACTGGGTGATTTCGAATTTGGCGATATCAAGGGTTTTTGGGAAATCAGCCGCTTCGGCTTCGCCTACACGCTCGGACGCGCCTACTGGAGAACAGGGGACGAGCACTTAGCCCAGCTCTTCTGGCGACTCTTCGACGACTGGAGGGCCCAGAACCCTCCTCAACAGGGTGTCAATTGGAAATGCGGCCAGGAGATCACGTTCAGGTTGATGGCATGCTGCTTCGCCCTCTACGCTTTCCAGAACTGTCAGTCAACCACGCCCGAGCAGATCAGCGGCCTGGCCCAGTTGGTCGCTGAATCTGCGACGAGGATCCGCGCAAATCTGGACTATGCCCTCAGTCAACGCAACAACCATTCGATTAGTGAAGCGGCCGGGCTGTGGACAGCGGGAGTCCTGTTTCCCGAGTTCAAACAGGCAGAGCAGTGGCGAGAACTGGGACACACTCAGTTGGAGCGCCTGGCTCGGGAACTGATCTACGACGATGGGGTGTTCGCTCAGCATTCCCTGAATTACCAGCGGCTGGTGCTTCAGGTCTATCTATGGATCTTCCGACTGGCAGACCTGAACCGAAAGGAATTCAGCGAGACGGCACGATCTCGTGTCGCTCAGGCAGGCTCCCTTCTCTTTGACCTTCAGGACGAGACTACCGGATACGTCCCCTGTTATGGACACAACGATGGAGCATTGGTGCTGCCCCTCAACAATTGCGACTTTCGGGATTTTCGGCCGATTACCCAGTCCACAAGCTACTACTTCAAGGGTCATCGATGCCATGAGGGCGGCCCCTGGGATGAGGATCTGTTCTGGCTGTTCGGACCAGAGGCGGCTGAAGCGCCGGTAGAGCGTTGCCAACGAAAGGATCTGAGAGCATCAGAAGGGGGGTACTACACCCTGCGTTCCGAGAAAGGCTTTGCCTTCGTTCGTTGTGGTTCTTTCAAGCATCGGCCCGCACACGCAGACATGCTGCACGTCGACCTGTGGTGGCAAGGAACCAACCTGGCTCTGGATCCCGGCACCTACAGCTATAACGCACCAGATCCCTGGTCGAACTCTCTTTCGCACACACGATTCCACAACACGGTCTCCGTAGACGAACAAGATCAGATGGAGCAGGCCGGGAGATTTCTGTGGCTGCCCTGGTTGAGCAGTTCAGTTCGCTGTAATCGTCGGTCTGAGCGGGGACGGCTCTCCTACTGGGAGGGAGAACATAACGGCTACGAGCGCTTGAAAGACCCCGTCGTTCATCGTCGGGGAATCCTGCGGCTGCAAGAAGACTGGCTGGTGTTGGACGAGCTCGGGAGCCGCGCCAATCACCACTATCGGCTGAATTGGACCCTGTGCGATTGCCCTTACGAGTGGGAGGACAAGGAGTCCCTGAGGTTGATGACCCCTCAGGGAAGCTACTACGTCCGCGCGGCCGCGATAGGGGGAAAATCTGCCCGCAACCTGGTTCGGGCCGATGCCAGTAGCCCTCGGGGCTGGCAGTCAACCTACTACGGCCACCGAGACCCCGCGCTGTCCCTGAAGATCATTTCAGAGGGAAGGAGCATGATGTTCTGGTCCTCGCTGGGGGCCAACATACTGAAGGTCAAAGTCGACGGCGCCAATTTGACACTGCTAGGCGACGGGTGGAAAGCCGAAGTCCACCTCCAGCATGCTAGACAGGGCACCCTGGTCCGCGAAGTCGTTTGCACAGGAACATTGGAAGACAGGCTCTCCCTAGGCGCTAAGGGCACGCGGTCAGGTTAGTTGTAATAGCCGGCACCCGTGGTGCTGAAAAACGTAAGATAGACGCGCTGCTCAAAGAATTCCCAAGCGGCAGTTGTGCTCCGCAAATCGATTCCAACCGGAGGTGACATGACAGATTCCAGATCTTGGTTCATTCTTGCGACGTTGGCTATTACCTGGAGCGCATCTTCTCACTCCACCGCTGCCTGGGCAGCGCCCCCGCATACGGTACGGGAGTGTATGTGGGCCTGGTCACACGAAGCGGGCGTGTACAACGGCAATTACGGATTACCTGGCAACTCACGGATCACGCCGGTCGAGGGTGCGCACTTCCTTGGCGTGCCAAACATTATCTTCATCCGGTACCACGACAGGCCAGAGCCGCCGTTCCAACAGTACGCCATTCCCTTCAAGAGCCTGGAGCGCGTGGTGTGGTCGATCACCGGTGCAAGTGGTCTTACATCGCCCGAAGAACGCCAGCATGTACTGAAGCTCGCCCAGGATATGCCGAACATGACGGGCGTCTTTATGGACGACTTTTTTCACTTGGATATCGGACGTCCGCTCCCCGACGGACAGCCGCTAGCAGCAATGACGGTCGCACAGCTGAGCGAGTTCCGCAACCAGATACGCGTGGCCGGTCGGCCGCTTGACTTGGGCGTGACGCTCTACACTTACCAGCTCGACGAGCGGATCTTACCGCATCTGGAGTTTTGTGACACGGTTTCGCTGTGGACGTGGCGGGCACCGGAGCTGGCCAATCTGGAGACGAATTTCGCCAAGTACGAAAAGCTGGTGCCACGCAGCAAGAAAAAGCTGCTGGGCTTGTACATGTGGGACTTTGGAAATCGGCGGCCGATGCCGCTCGAGTCGATGAAGATGCAGTGCGAGCGGGCACTCCGTTGGCTCCACGAAGGCCGTATCGACGGTATGATCTTTCTGGCCACCAACATCTGCGACCTGAAGCTGGAAACGGTCGAGTGGGCGCGTAGGTGGATCGTCGAGCACGGTGACGAACCTCTCCAGGTGCGACAAGATGCAGGCCAATAGCGTTTCGGGCGCTTCAAAAGGAGCGGTCAGTTTTGAGGAAGGGCGTTATCGGTCCAAGTGGCTCGAACTACATCAACATCGAAGGCCAGGTGTGTTCTCCCCTGGGTTTCACAATCTGAGCCCCTTCAATCTGAGTGGCCGCATTGCAAGGATAAAGCAATACTATTCAACTGGCGGCGTAATCATGATATGGGCTCGGTGGGTTCCCGGATTCATTATCCATGGCCCACCCGGGGATGTCGGCTTGGTTGGCAGGCCTGTCGTTTCTTGGGTTGCCCAAGGGATATAGACCACATATCGCAGACGGACATTGTTGAAGACTCTTTCCTTTTCATCAAAGGTGCCGTCTGTACCAAACAAAACATACAATGTGGTCGCTTTCTCTGGCATCCGTAGTTTGCCGGATTTCGCTTCCGCCTCTCGAATGTCAAATATTTCCTTTGCAGACTTGCCTTCAAGCCGTAAGGCGAGACCTCGGGCCATGAAGGGGTAAAGATCCTTATGGAAGGCAGAAGAGGTAAAGCCGCTCATATGTGGATTATCTGCCAGGCAAACCATCAAACCGCTACCTTGCTGTAAAACTATGACCTTGCCTTTTGAATCATATCCATAAACTGTTGCGCCTTCACGGAGATTTTCAGGTACTGCCTGGAGGGCACCGGCAATTTGCTGTTCTCTATTGGTAATGTCCTGATTTTGAAAAGCGAACATGGACAATGCGAAAACGATAAGTAATGGTCTCACGGGATCTCCTTTTTCTAGTTTGCTTTCTCTGGAGCTTAAAAAGCAATGAGTCTGTTTAGCCAAACTAACAGTAAGACCTGGCCGGGTGTGGCGGGTCACTTGGACGTAGACCCTACCTGGAAACTGACAGCTCCTATCGAAGCGGCCGAAATAGAACGTCGCCTCCTGGCCGTTTGCGGTAGTTTACTCGACGTTCTGCAAGCCGGATCATTCGAGAATCTGGTTATGCACTTAACTCCGGATAGGTGACGGTGGGATAGAGCGAACAGGCTGTCAGGAGACGGTCGAAGAGCTCGGATTCCCAGAAACGACGATTGAAACGGTAACAAAACTCAGCCAGGTAACGTTGAAGGTGCTTGAGGCTGACCGCTTTCTGAGTCCCTTGGAGCTGAGTCTTGCAGTTGGAAATGAGGGTGTGAACCCATGGGAACTGTTCAAAACCCATCCCCACCCACTCGAGCCGGACGCGTTCATGCTGGTAGCCGGCTTGAGCTAAACCGACAAACGCGTGATAGGCGTCGCTTCGGATCTGAGCTCCGGGGTCGATCCTCGCCCAGGCGACCCGCTTCACATTGTCGCTGGTTATGTCATCGACCACATCCAGACTTAGAAACCTCGGCCCCCCGGCTTTCGTTATCTCCACCGCGGCCAGAACTTTGGCCTTGCCTTCGGTCCCTCGTCCTCGCTTGCGACCCCGACGATTTCTCCCTCGTCGTCGGCCTCCAAAGAAAGAGTCATCCAGCTCCACCAGGTGACTTAATTGGTAGCAGTCATTACGTTTGGCCATGGCTTGTCGGATCTTATGTCCCATCATCCAGACCGTCCGATAGCTTCCGATTCCCAGCAGCTTCTGCAGTCCCTTCATCGAGTAGCCCGCTTTGCAACGGCTCATCAAGAAGATGGTCCAAAACCAATATCTCAGGGGCACCCGCGTCTTGTGGAAAATCGTCCCGGCGGTGGAAGAAGCCTGATACCGGCATTGGCGACACTCCATCAATCGCCGGTGCTGCAACCAGTAGCCTCCTTGACCCCCACAACGGGGACAGACAAATCCTTCCGGCCAGCGTTTCTGCATCAGGTAACTCAGACAAGCTTCTTCTGTGGCAAAACGCTCTTGAAACTCCAACAAATTCATCTTTTCGTACATCCACTCACCTCCTGTCTCTCACCTTTTTTACTAGGTGGTGGTGACTTTTTCCGGAGTTAAGTGCATAACCAGATTCGAGAAAGAAACTTCGGTCGGGGATAGTAAAAATTCCGCTGTTGTCCAGCTCTTTCCCCGGAACTTCGGCTCATATTGCCGACGAGTCAAGTCGTTCGCGGCTCTGTCGGATTTCGATTCACGTTGACGGAAAACGGGAACCTGAAACCAAATGAAGTTTCAGCGGTCAGTCGTTCCTCTGGTCAGGCGGGTAGTTCAGGGAGGGCAGTCGGACCACTCTGGTCTGGTATCCACTTGTACCCAAAGTCACTACTCGAAAGCCAGTCGAGATGAGGTCGAAGATCGGGACTTCTTCCCTTGGCCGAAACTGAAAACTGGTTGCAGGTGTCGTCACCACCTCAGCCTCTCCCAATTTGCCAGCAAACTCCTGGTGTACGTGTCCCGAGCAAACGAGACGAATCTGGGGTGACCCACTAATCATGCCCACAAGGGATTCCGACTCGGTCAAACCGATCCGATCCAACCAGGGGCTCCCTACTGAAATCGGCGGGTGGTGGAGAAAGAGAACCGTCGGGCATTGCGAATCGAGGGACAACTCTCTCCTTAACCATTCCAGCTGCTTTTCGTCGATCGATCCCCACACCTGGCCGGGGACATGCGAATCGAGCCCGATCACACGCCAGCCGTTCACTTGCAGCGAAAAAGTTAGCACCCCATCCGACCCCGCCGTGATCTCGGGAAACGTCTGCCGGAGAAAGCTGCGATCGTCGTGATTTCCGGGGATCAGGCGCAAGCGCGGGACCCACTCGCCCAACATCTCTCGGAGGATCTGATAGGTCTTCAGCTGCTCATCCTGCGCCAGGTCACCCGAGATCACCAGGTAGTCAAACTCTTCGTTCTCCGCAATGAAAGCTAGAACCTCTCTGAGCGAGGAGGTCGTCGGGACTCCCTTAAGCTTGGCTTCGGGATCGCTCAAGAGATGACAATCGGTCAGCTGCAGAATTCGAACCGTCATATCCTTCTTTTTGTCCGAAGGCACGGAAATGGCCACGCGTTTGCCTTTCGGATCTGAGGTTAAAGGATTAGAAGCGGTCTGACCCAGCAATCATCACACCTTGCCTCGTGAGGGCCGTACGATCCTCACTCGAGGTTTCCCAGGCGCTCGCCCAAGGCCAGCACCAGCGGCCTCGATAGTGGGTCCCTTGGGAGCCTCCAGATTCCGAGGCTGTCCAGGCTCGACTTTAGCCATTCGCATGAAGACGTCCTGGGCCGCGAGAGCGACCTCACCGCTGCTCGGAGATCGGCGCTGGTAGGTCCCATCGGGCAGACAATCCCAAGTCGAACAGTTGTCCTCCATATAGACGTCCAGAATCTCTCGCAGCTCGATCTTGACTTGATCACCGAGGATCGGGACCACCGTCTCCACGCGACTGTTCAAATTACGCTTCATCCAGTCCGCCGAACCAATGTAGTACTCGGGATCGCCACCGTTGCTGAAGGCGTAGACACGGCTGTGTTCGAGGAAGCGACCAACCACGCTGTAGACTCTTATATTCTCCGAGAGTCCGGTGACGCCAGGTCGCAAGCAGCAGAGACCACGGACATTCAGCCGAATCGGTACGCCCGCCTGGCCTGCCCGATACAGCTCCCGGATCACGGCAGGGTCCTGAAGTTGGTTCAGCTTGGCTTCGATGCCGCTGATCCTCCCGTTTCGTGCATGCTCAGCCTCGCGTCGAATCAACGTGTTGAGCTGGCGCCGCATGGTCACTGGGGCTACCAGAATCCGACGTTGATCACCAGAGAGCGCCCCGCCGGTGAGGGCGTTGAAGATCGAAGCTACGTCCGCACAGATGTCGTCATCGCTGGTTAGAACGCCCACGTCCTCATAGAACCGTGCCGTCCCGGTGTGGTAGTTTCCGGTCCCAAAGTGAGCGTAGCGGCGAACGTGACCACCCTCTTCCCGCACCACCAGTGCCAGCTTGACGTGCGTCTTCAGCCGCTTGACTCCGTAAGCCACATGGACACCCTCCCGCTCCAGGTACTGCCCCCAAGCAATATTGGGCGCCTCGTCGAACCGAGCCGTCACTTCTACCAGCACGGCTACCTGTTTCCCACGTCGGGAAGCCTCCGCCAGCGCCTTGACGATCGGAGAATCGGCACTGGTACGATAGATGGTAAGTTTTATCGCTAGCACTGCTGGATCCACGACCGCGGACTCGATGAACCTCAGCACCGAAGATTCAAAGCTGTGATAGGGGTGGTGAAGCAGAATGTCGCCGCCGTCAATCTCCTTGAAGATAGCTCCCGGCTGCGTCGGAAGATTACTCAATCGGGGATGGTCGACTGGCTTGTAGGGCGGGTAGGACAGTTCCGGCCGGTCGCCGACGTCGAGTTGCGACAGGTCTTTCAGTCCCAGAATATGGGACGTCTTGTAGAGGTCGCGATCATTGGCACCAAGCTGTTTGCTCAACCAATTGGAGAGCTTCTTTGGGAAGTTGGAGCCCACCTGAAGACGCACCACGCCAGCGAATCGTCGAGCCTTCAGCTCACGACCTACCTGGCGGATGATACTACCGGGCTCATCTGTCGCACTCTCCTGCAGCTCGCTTCCAGAATCGGGTGCACCCTCGGCGCCCCGAGTCACCCGAAAGACATACACCTTGCGCGGAGGTGCCGCGGGATAGAGAAGGTCCAGGTTGGCCGCAATCACCTGCTCCAGCGGTACGAAACCCTGTCCCTCTGGGACCGGGACCCAACGAGGCCTGTTGTCGGGGACCTTGATCCTGACGAAACGCTGTTGCTTGTCCTGGCTGGGCAGTAAAACCGCCAGATTCAGACCGAAGTTACTGATAAAAGGAAACGGGTGCTCCTGGTCGACTGCAAGCGGGATCAAGATCGGCAGAACTGCGTCCCGAAAGTAGCTTCGTAGGGCCATGCGCTGAGCCTTTTTCAGCTGCTTGTACTCCGCGACCGGAATGCCCTCGCCAACCAGGGCAGGGGCAATCCGCTCCTCCAGATACTGGGAGATCAAGTCCATTTGAGCCAGGACCTCTTGTCGGCAGACTTCGAACTCTTCCTGCGGACTTCGACCGTCGAGAGACAGTTTGCTCGAGTTTTCGGAGATTCGACGCTTGAGCCCGCTCATGCGTTTCATGAAGAATTCGTCGTGCAGCATCCCGACGATGCCTAGAAATCGGACCCGTTCCAATAGTGGGATCTCTGGGTCCACAACCTGGGCCAGCACCCTCTGGGCAAAGGTCAACCAGCTCAGCTCACGATTGAAATAGGCATCTGGACTGTCCAGGGGCACTTGGGATGGAAGAGTCTTTGGCACGGAAACCTCTAGTCTCGAGTCCAATTGAGATATTAAACCACAGGGGCACAGAACCCTTCAATTCTTCCCCGTTTCTTGACAGGAAACCACATTTCCGACATCAAGATGTCGGATCCCGCTCCCTCACGGTCACGGCTCTGTCAGGGTTGCTAGCGAGGATCATCGGAGAGGGAACCCAAGTTTCTTTCTCGAATGGGGCCAGCAGCGCTGGGGGCCCCACTAACCTGACCGCCGCCACGCCATCGAACCGAAGTTTCCAGGCGAATCTCGAAGGCCGGAGAGAGGGATAGTCGACACGACTAGCTGTGTCGAAGACCGGCCACAGGGTCCTGAGCGCCAACCTCATGGTTCGCGAAACTCAGCGAAACTGAGAACTCGCCGCCATTCGCCGAGGCGGCGATGCGGTATCCCAGCACGCCTGCCAGGGTCTTGCAGAGCGAGAGTCCCAATCCTGCGTGGCGGCCGGTTTCTCCTCGGGAGGCATCCCCGCGCCAGAAGCGCTCAAAGACATGTTTCACACTCCCCGTTGGGAGTTGGGTCCCGGTGTTACGAACGGTGATGTACTCCTGGCCTTCTTCCGATCTTGCCTCGATTGCGATCTTGCCCTCCGCGCCGGCATAGGCCACGGCGTTGTCGAACAGATTGGTCAAGATCAAACGCAGCTTGGCTCGATCGGTGAGGAGGGTCTTCCCGTCGACAACATCCCACTGGACGGTCAATCCCAATGATCGCGCACGCTCCGCATAGGCCGTCCAGGCCTCAGGAAGCAATTCGCCCAACTGGACCTCTTCCCGCAGGACTTCACACTGACCCGCATCGAGACGGGCCAACGCCAGCAGATTCTCGACGATACCTTGTGTCTGGACACAGATCTCGGAACACTCGGCAAGGACACGCTCATACTCTTTGGGCCCACGCGGCTTGGAGAGGGTAACCTCCATTGAGGTTCGCAGTCCGGCCAGGGGAGTGCGCAACTCGTGGGCAACATTGGCTGAGAAGGAACGCTCCCGCTGAAACGCCTCTTCCAGACGCTCGAGCAGCCCGTTCAGACAATCGATGACGGACCGCACTTCTGTCGGGGCATCCGTCGGATCGAGTCGAGATCCCAGGGTCTGGCTGTCGAGCCGCTGAATCTGCGAGGAGGTCGAGCCCAGGGGATTGAGCCCCAATCGTACGATGGGTGCGGCGACCAGCAATGAAAGAACGAGAGCTACTGCAAACACGCCTGCGATCAGTAACTTGATGCGGCCCAAGGTTCGCTCCAGCTCCAGAGTGTCACGCGCCAGCACCAGCGTAACGGGGTTTCGGGGAGGACCAGAGGATCGTGACCGGCGGCTCCTGCGCTCAAAATACTCGTCTTCATCATCCAGTTTGGGGAGAAACTTGACGCCTACAGTTCGTCCGGACCTTCCGTCCGGCAATATCGCGAACCGAAACTCGGGCTGCTCCAACGTGCCCGCGATCGGCTCCAGATCAGAGTCCCCCAAACGAGTCGACCGTTCGATCACCTGGCCGTCATCGAACCACATCTGGTAATACTCGGGTCGCTCGGCACGCTCGAAGCGCTCGATCTCCATTTCCGCCATCTCGGATTCGACGTACCTTCCTTCCTGCTCTACTAGTGCAGCCATCATTCGCACCTCAGTCGCCAGATTCATGTCGAATTCGGCAACCAGTGCTGACCGCACCAGAGAGTAGAGGACCACCCCCGAAGCGACCAGCACAATCGCAGAGCCAGCCGCGACACCCAGCAGTAGCCGATTCCTCAGAGAACCTCTCACGAGATCTCACCCAAAAGGTATCCGTGCCCGCGTCTCGTGTGGATGAGCTTCGCCAGGCCAGGGCCTTCGATTTTCTTTCTCAGGTAGCCGATGTAGACATCCACCACGTTGCTCTGTGAATCGGATAGGAAATCGTAGACGTGCTCCCAGATGTCGGTTCGGGTGACCACCTGATCGGCGCGCGCAGCCAGGTACTCCAGCAGGGCGTACTCACGAAAAGTGAGTGCGATCGTGCGATCGCCTCGCTTCACGTTCCTGGCGGCCGTGTCAATCTCGAGATCCCCGACTCGTATGAGCGGATCCTGGAGATCGTACCTGCGGCGGACCAGGGTCCGCACGCGTGCCAGAAGTTCTTCGAAAGCAAAGGGCTTGACCAGATAGTCGTCGGCACCGCTGTTGAGTCCGTTGACGCGATCCTCGAGCTGATCTTTGGCAGTAAGCACCAGAACACAGGTGCGACAACCGCAGGTCCGCAACTTCTTCAGAACCGTCAGACCGTCTATCTCAGGCAGCATCAGATCGAGCACGATCACGTCGTAGTCGTTCGACTCTGCGTACCACAGTCCTTCCTCTCCGTCAGCAGCGGCGTCCACAGCAAATCCTGCTTCCTGCAGACCCTGGCTCACCGAGTTCCGAATGGGTGAGTAGTCTTCGACGATCAGTACCCGCATAAGTGAATGAGTCTCAGTGTTCCGTATCGGATGTGATGGAGCACTTAGTACACTGGATGGTTAGAGGCAACATTTGGTTTTTCTTTTAGCGCTCGGTGTGTATATCGTTTTCCCTTCGCTGTAACGATCTGTATAGACATCTCATCGGGAGTCAAGACAACCCATGTAAACCCTGCCACGGCAGCAGCATAGAGCGTCGAACTGATCCAGTATACCTTTCTCACCTTGGAACCGGCGCCGCTGACCAACTGGAGCCAACCGTCCTCCGAGGCATGCAGTTGCAGATCGTGATCATGTCCCGACATGTAGAGATCGATTTCGTACTCGCGAAAGATCGGTCGCAGCGTCTTTGATACGTTGGAACTCCCACCGTGGGATCCGCCCGAGACAATGGGATGATGTCCAGCGACAATCTTCCAGTCGGCTCGCGAGGCGGCGAGGCTTTCGCGCAGCCACTGGATCTGGGCTTTCTGAGATTCAGGATCCTCGTGGATGGGCAGCGTATCCAGCACAAAAAACTCGGCAGTGCAGCCCTCCGCTATCGGCTTCGCGAAGGTATGGTAGTCATGCGGCATGCGCCAGCGAGGATTCAAACGTGAGTAGTCGATCTGCGCCTGAATGCTGCCTAGATGATCGTGGTTTCCGAGCGCCGCGTAGAAAGGCACCTGTAGTTCCGGCTCTCCAAAAGGCCGCTCGAATTCTCGCTGCCAAAGCTTGTCGTTGACCGATCGGACGCCGGCATCATAGAAGTTGTCGCCTAGAAGCACTACGAAATCCAAGCGTGCCCGACTCGCCTGATCTACCATTCTGCGGATCACTCGGCGTCTTCGCGAGGTGGACTTTCCCGTGTCCCCCACCGCGAAGAAACTGACGAACCCCTGCGTATCCCGCAGAACCGCCGGTTGCGCCGATGGCCCGGCGCCGACTCCGATGGTTCCAATTTGACGCTCTGCGCCGACCAGCAAGAACCCGGTCAGAGTGACCCAAAGAACGTTGAGCACCAGCGACGCTACCAGACTGAAGTTTCCAGTTCGTCTCATTGGCGAGTCCCTCGTTTGGCTGACACGGGTTCTGCGAACCCGACCCGACCGTTGCCGAGGCGATTGATATTTCTGGCCATCAACTCCTGGACCTTCTTCGAAGCAGCCCAGAGGACACCAGGTCGGCAAACAGCCTGAGTGTAAGAATGTCAACATGAGAATTTGATGAGAGCTCGACGGGGACTGGGTTGGGGGGATGATTGGGGCGGGGTGCTAGACTTGCGATGGGGACCTCGAGGTTTCTGTAGGGGCGCGATTCTGAATCAGATGGCCACATGACATCCTGGCTCTCATCCGATTCTCATCCTGGTATCACTACTCTGGAGAAAGCCAACAGGAGTTGGCAAACCCAGGCTCTCTGTGAGTTTGTTTGTCCCTGTCTCCGACGACGGGTCAAACGGCTCCCAAGGAGGTTTCTAATGCACAAGTGGACTACTGAGTTGTTGGTTGTCGGGTTGGCTAGCGTCTTGACGTTCGGGGTTCTAGCGGCCGAGAAGGAGGAGAGGCTGGCCTCACTCGACAAACTCCCACCCGAGGTGAAGAAGTCGGTCATCAAAATGACGAAAGGCGCAAAGATCGAAGAAATTGAGCGAGAGAGAGAGAAGGGCAAAACCGTCTACGAGATAGAAGCCTCGTGCAAAGGAGTGGAGTTCGAGTTGGTGTTCGCGGTGGATGGAACCCTGGTCGACTTCGAGATCGAGGACGACGAGGACGACGACGACAGAGAAGACGGAAAGGACGAAGAAGACGCCGAGAAAGGTCGCAGCTCGAGGCAGTCGGCTCCGTCGGTACGCCCAGTCGGACTGTGGGAAGTCGGTATCTCCAACTTCTGCACAGATGCCAAGTAGTGAAGCGTCCCCGGAGTCGGACGCCACACTCGTTTCGCTGAGAGTCGTTTCGCCGCGCGTCAGATTTTCGGTCGGTAAGCGGCAGGGGAGCCAGATTCCGTCAGTCCGGGTGTAGCACCGATCGATCTCCGTGCGTCGGGTCCAGGACGAGGGCCACTTCGAAGGTGATCCATGGATCCGGACAATCGCATACGGAGCTGGATCACCTCCATCTATCCAGGCTTTTTTCTTTAGAGATCACTGACCTCCTCGGACTCGGATCAGTATCACCACTCAAATACCACCGCAGACCAGAGTCAGCCCATCGACTCGAGAGACTCGATTCTCATCAGGCTCTCATCATCGGGCTGGTACCGTGCGATTTCGTGTCCACAATTCATGCCTCACCAGACGGTTTGTCCGTCCCCGGGAGCATCTGCAGAGATCAAGAAACTGCTGGCCATCGGTGTCGGTTGCAGACGGGATGCGCACGGTTCGGAGAAACGGGAGCAAGAAGGAGCCAGTTGAGAGGCGACTGGTCATCGTACGCCGGAGAACAAATGGCCGATGAGCCGGGATTCGAAACCCCCGTCCATAGGAATCTGCCGTGTTAACCGAAAAGAGAGCGAATCTCGTTTACGAACTCCAACCGGAAGTTCCCCGCAGGAAAGGCGAGGTGCTTGTCCACGAGATGTGTGCTCCGGCAGCGGGTTTGAGAAGCTCAATCGAAGTCGATCTGTCCAAGCTCAGTGAGCCGGTGAACTACCATCGACTCCTTGCTGGTTCCTTGGAACTCTGGACACAAACCCTGGGGCTTGTCGACAATCTTCTGGCGCTGGCTCGCGTCGACTCGGGTAGCGGCTCAAGCCCCTGTGAGCCGATTCGGCTCGAGCCCTTCCTTCGTGACATATGGGCTCCGTTGGCGGAACAGGCTCGGTCACGAAACCTAAGAGTCACCTGGCATATCCGCAAGGACGTTATCGTCAACTCCGATCCACAAAAGCTCCAACTCATCGTTCACAACCTCTTTCAAAGTGCGATCAATAGTGCCGATCAGGGACGAGAGATCAGGGTCACGGATGGTTCTCAGGACGGCTACCTGAACATCAGCATCGCCCACCTCCAGGCCGATCCTTTGTTGGAACAGGTCCACGACGGCTTCCCCTTCAGCGAAGAGGCTTCCACCGAGTCCGGAACAAGCGGACCCCGATTGTCGCTGCCAGAGAAGTGGAGCCCCTTGGTCTGGAAGTGGGCTACCAGCATCCGTTCGGCTGTGCTCCACAGGGCAACCGCCTGGGTACTCTTGTTCGCCCTCGTTCTCGGTCTCGGCTGGAGCACGGTGTACAGGTCGGGCCCCCACACTCTCAACGGCGAGCAATGGGGTTCGAAATATCACCGGACGGATTTCACCGTCTATCAGGCGGCCGGGCAGGCGGTATTGGATGGGCCGAATATCTACCGGGCTCACAACCGTCGAGATTGGTACTTCATGTACCTACCCATCTTCGCCATGGCGATGGTGCCCTTCGCCCTGCTGGATCCCTTTTACGGTTCTCTCCTCTGGTACCTGCTGTCGGTATCGATGCTTGCCCACGCCCTGAATGTGTCGATCCGTTTGGCACGTCGAACCTTCCCCCGTAGCCGATTGCAGAATCGTTGGCTTTATCTGCTGACTCTCTTGCTGGTCTTGTGGCCGGTTACATCAGCGATCGCTAGAGGACAGGCATCGATCCTGGTCACCTACCTTGTGATTCTGGCCGTTCTGTTCCATCTCCAGCGGAGGCACTGGCTGGCAGGCTGCTGCCTTGCGGGGAGCATCGTCATCAAAGCTTTTCCTGTGATGCTGCTCGTCTACTTCCTGGCCAAGGGTAGATTCAAACTAGTCAAGACAACTGCCGCCTTCCTCGCACTGTTTGTTCTCATACTGCCTGCTGCAGTCTTCGGCGTGAAAGGAAATACGACGCTGCTCCGGCAGTGGCTGACAACCGTCGCCCTACCGACCGCCACCCCTGAGTTTTTCCGCGAAGACATTCGCTATCCCCAATTAATTGATCCACGAGTTGCCAAAAACCAATCCATCCAGGCAGTTACCATCCGCCACTTGGCTGGTGCAACCGCAGAGTCTGCCGTGGCTCGGCGGGAGACTGTCGCTAGACATGTCGCCCTGGTCATCAACCTGTTCTTTCTGATGGCTGCTGGCTGGCTATGTCTGAGACGCCGCTCCGACAAGGATGCTAGGGATTCGGTTTCCGAGTGCTCACTCGTCATACTCCTGATGTTGCTTCTATCCCCTGTTTCCTGGGTCCAGAACTACATTCTCTTGACGTTGCCTCTAGCTGTGGCTCTCGCCGCTGCGGCCGACAAATCGGGTGAGAGTACCAGCCTTGTATTTCGTGTCGCTCTCCTTTCCTACTTTGCCACCAACATCCTTTCCCTGATTGTGCCCTCTCTGTTTGCACTTGGCGCATTCTTGGTTGGCGCCATGGCAATCTGGACGAGTTTTGCCTGGAAGCTTGCGCCTTGGAGTCCCATCACTAACCTGCGCAGTCTGCCCTCTGTTGTTTCTCGGAGCTCATATTAGCCACTGGGGAAAGATGAATAAGGCTCTCTCCTCACTCTCGTTACCCTCGCGCCCGCTGCAACCGCTCCATCTCCTTCTTCTAGTCACCCTGGCTCTACTTCTACGTTTCATTACTCTGTCGGCGTACCCTCTGTTGGATCCGACTGAGGCCCGCTACGCCGAGATCGCCCGAGAGATGGTTGCAATCGATAACTGGATCACTCCTCAGCTTGATCCGGGCAAGCCCTTCTGGGCCAAGCCACCTCTATCAATCTGGGCAACAGCCCTGTGCTATAGGCTCCTTGGCGTTTCGGAGCTTTCAGCCAGACTATCCTCCTTTGTCTTCTCGGTCCTCAGCTTGTTTCTGACTTTCCTGGTCGCAAGCGATCTCAAGGGACGTACCTTTTCTCTCCTCGCGACCCTGGTCCTGAGTACGACCGGCCTTTTCTATTTCATGCTCGGCGGCGTGATGACTGATCCCAGCTTCCTGTTCGCCATCACCCTCGCTATGACTTCCTTTCTGCTTAGCCTCCGCTCCAGACTAACCCGCTCTAGGCTGCTCTGGGGACATCTCTTTTTCCTTGCCATTGGATTGAGCATTCTGGCCAAGGGCCCTCTCGGACTGATGCTTATTGTCTTGCCAATCGTCCTCTGGACCATCCGCTTCAGACGTTGGGCCACAGTGCTCTCCGAGCTCCCCTGGCTAACCGGCATCCTCCTCCTCCTGGTCACTGCCCTACCATGGCATGTGCTGGCCGAACTCAGAACTCCAGGATTCTTGAGGTACTACCTTCTTGGCGAGCACCTCGAACGTTTCCTGCTCTCTGGCTGGGGGGGAGACCTCTACGGAGGCGCTCATCCCCAACCGAGGGGCATGATCTGGTTGTTCCTGGTGCCGGCCTCGCTACCCTGGTCCATCGTTTTCCTCGGTCGGCTTTACCGTGCCTTCAGGCGCGGGCTTTTCCCTTCTGTCATCAAGAACGAGTGGATGTCGTACCTATTGATGTGGTTTCTAGCTCCCTTTGTGCTCTTCACGCTCGCGGGTAACATCTTGATAACTTATGTATTGCCCGGTCTCCCGGCGTTTGCCCTCCTTACCGTCTATTCGATCAGCGTAGAAAGAAATCCGGGGACAGCCTCACAGAGCAGCTGGAGTATTGGTCCCAAGTCGTTGATTGCCCTGGGGCTAATGGTTCCGCTGCTGTCGACACTGGCGGTCTTCTTGATCCTTCCCGAAATGGGTGTAGAAAAATCACACAAGCAGGTCGGAGAATACTTCTCTCGGGCAAGGAAGAACGACTCGGCAAGGCTGATCTACACGAGACCGATGCCGCCATCTGCAGACTTTTATGCGGAGGGCTGGGCCCTCGAGTTGGAGAAGCAGGCGAGTACGGAAGAAATACTTCGGTACATGGACGACAAAATCGAGGATTGGTATGTCATTTATGAAGAAGACGTACCGCGATTGGCAAGCCACATACTTTCGTCTTTACAAAAAGCACGCGATTTTGGAGAGTATTCCATCTACCGTGAAACAGAATACTTGAGACACGTCCACTCGGAGTAGAGAAGGCAATCGTTGGATCATTCGGGGGGACTTCTCCATCACCTGCTACGCTCAAGGCGTGAATCCTGTCAGAACCGAAATCGCTAACTGATTGTCACGACTTTAAACCGAACAGGAGGGGATGGACAAGACCCTCACTCGATACCCGTCTTTCGACGCATCCCGATAAGGTCCGCCCGTACCACCTACACTCTCCGCGACCTTGATGCTACGCTCAACAAGCGGGCCCAACAAGCGGGTCGTCGACCCGCTGGAATTGATCTGGAATCCACTACTCGGGATTTCTTTGGGAATTGGGTACCAGTGATCCGGTGCCCCTATTCAATCGGAGGTGTGTCCATGAGTCCTCTAGTAACTTCAGTACTCGGTGTGGTTTTCGTCATCGTAGCCGCCGTCCAGGTCTGGCTGATGCTCGAGGTAATCGGGCGGGAAAAACCCAGGTTCAACCCTGATCTCCTGAGCCGTATTCACCGAATCAACGGCTACCTGTTCGCCGCACTCTACCTGCTGTTTCTCTACATCATGATCAAGAAGGTGGCCGGTGCAAACGCTCCCTTGGACACCAAAACGATCATTCACATGACCCTGGCCGTCTCGATCATCCCCATCTTGGTGATCAAGATTCTGATCGTAAGGTTCTACCCCAATCTCTTCGATACGATCGTGCCCTTGTTGGGGATCGGGGTTCTGACGTTGACAACCTCGCTCGTCGCTATTTCGGGTGGCTACTACCTCCTAAAGAGTGCTACCACAAAGTATGTAAGCACCTTCGACCCCTCCCTGACCCATCTGGATCTGGACGTGGGTCGCCAGATGCTCATCGATAAATGCAACCGCTGCCACGATCTGACCCGGGTCTTCACCATGGTCAAGACTCCCGATGAATGGAAGTCCACCGTGAACCGAATGTCGGAGAGGGACCCCACCTGGATCGGCACGGGACAGATCGATCAGATCGTCTACTTCTTGAGTGAACGTCAGAACATCAATCAGACGGAGCAAATACTTACAGTCCAGATCGAGACGCTCATGGACACCAAATGCTCCCGATGCCATAACATTGAGCGGGTCTTTGCGCAGCGCCGATCACGCCAGGAATGGCGCAGGCTGGTCCCCAGAATGAGCAACCGGCATCGCAGCTGGATTACCGACACCGAGGCGAACGTGATTGGGAACTACCTGATCGAAGTCTACGGCGTCAAAGAGGAGACCGAGATCCGAAAGGCAGCACTGTTGGCACCCCCAGTAAAGAAGGAGATCGATTTCGTCTCCCTCTCCAAGAAACTGGGCTGCGTGTTCTGCCATGGAGAACAGGGATATGGTGAAGGGCCTGGAACCCCCGACTGGACCAGCTCTCAGTGGCAAGATGAGCGAAGCGATGCGGACCTGACCGAGTCCATTCTGAAGGGCAAAACACAGATGCCGAGTTTTGAGGGTAAACTAACTACGGATGAGATAGAAGCTGCAGTGAGGTACGTTCGATCCTTCAGAAGTAGTAAATAGAGCCAGGACAAACCACCAAGACACACGAGACAAGATACAAACAAGTTCCGAATTTCAATCGACGGAGAACCCCCGCGGGCCGAAGGCTAAAAGCTTCAGCTACGAAGCGGGGACATGCCGATCAAGGGCCGTCCGCTTCAGCGAGCGGCAAGAAATAACGATACCAGTGGCGAAACAATCCATGACCGATTCCAGAACTATACCCATCCGCAACATCGCATTGATTGCACATGTGGATCATGGCAAGACCACCCTCGTGGACGGCATGCTGCGGCAAAGCGGCCTCTTCCGCAGCAACCAGGTCGTCCAAGACTGCATCATGGACTCCGAGGATCTGGAGCGGGAACGCGGAATCACGATTCTGGCCAAGAATTGCGCGTTGATCTACCGTGACACCAAAATCAACATCATCGACACACCCGGTCACGCGGATTTCGGAGGTGAAGTCGAACGCGTGCTCAGCATGGCAGACGGCGTCCTTTTGCTGGTGGACGCGTTCGAAGGGCCGATGCCCCAGACCCGATTCGTCCTGCGCAAGGCGCTGGGACACGGGCTGATTCCGATTGTGGTGATCAACAAGATCGACCGGCCCGACCAGCGTGCCACGGCCGTGCTGGACGAGATCCTGGACCTCTTCATCGACTTGGATGCGGACGATAGTCAGCTGGATTTCCCAGTCCTGTATGCCTCCGGCCGAGACGGATATGCGTCTCTTGAGCCCCGCGCGGAGGGGGGAACGCTGGTACCGCTGTTCGAGACTATCGTCCAAGCTATTCCCCCTCCCAGCGGTGACAGCGAGGCCGTCTTACAGATGCAGGTAGCAAACATCGCCTACAACGACTTCGTGGGCCGGATGGGCATCGGGCGGATCTACAACGGGTACCTCAAGAGCGGAGAAACCGTCTGGTTGGATAAGGGTACCTCGGACAGCCATACAGGAAAAATCGGCAAGTTGGAGGTGTTCGACGGACTGGGAAAATCCGCAAGAGACCAGGTGGAAATCGGCGACATTGCCGTCGTGACCGGGCTGGAAGACATTGCGATAGGCGATACCTTGACGGATCCGGACCAACCCAGACCGATGCACCGGATCGCTGTCGAAGAGCCGACCATCACCATGAACTTCCTGGTCAACACTTCCCCATTTGCGGGCAAGGAGGGCAAGTACGTCACCAGCCGCCAGCTGGGTGAACGCCTGCAGAGGGAATTACGCTCCAACATCGCACTCTCGGTCGAGGACACCAGCCAGGCCGACACCTGGAAAGTGTCCGGTCGAGGGCTGTTGCATTTAGGCATCCTGATTGAAACCATGCGCCGGGAAGGCTATGAGCTCGCAGTCTCGAAGCCCAATGTGGTCATGAAAACGATCGATGGCCAGACGTGCGAACCGGTGGAAGAGGTGGTGATCGACTGCCAAGAAGAGTACGGGGGCCGTGTCATCGAACTGTTGGGTCAGCGACGGGGCGTCCTTGAAAGCATGGCCAGCCGCGGCCAGGCTGCCCACCTGGAATTCAAGTGCCCCTCGCGGGGCCTGATCGGCCTCCGCAACCAGCTGCTCAACAGCACCAAGGGAACGGCAACCTTCACTCACGTCTTCGATGGATATGAACCGTTCCGCGGTGAGATTCGGCACCGCAACCGGGGAGTCTGTGTCGCTTCCGATCCGGGCAGGGTCACCGGATACGCGCTGTTCAACCTGCAAGACCGCTGCAGGTTCGGGGTCTCACCCGGTGAAGGTATCTACCCTGGCCAGATCGTCGGCGAGCACTGCCACGACAGCGACATCGACGTCAATGCTTCCAAGGCCAAGCACCTGACGAACATGCGGGCGTCAAACAAGGATTCCGCGGTTCGACTGCTTGGTATCCGGACGTTCTCGCTCGAGGAGGCACTTGAGTATATTGACGACGACGAGTTGGTAGAAGTCACGCCAGTCGCCATCCGCCTGCGCAAGATCGAACTAAACCCAAAACAACGCAAGCGCCAGAAGCGGGACCGCAGAAACGAAGTAGTATCGGTGTGATCCGCGGATGATCGAACAATTCGGTTTCGGCCAAGCAAACGACCCTGAATCGACCGACCCGTCGACCGACCCGGTTGGGGCCTGATGCGGCAAAGTTTGACGCCTCCGGCAATTTTTTGACGCCCCCTGAAGCTGCTCTTCTGACGATCTCATAAGCTGTACCCCTTTTGAATCAATTACTTAGCAAGTAGGATGCGAGATAGACCGGTTGTGGCACGGAACTTGCTAATCCTCTACTCCATAAGATATCTCCAGAATGGTGAGTCCTCAGGGCTGAGCCGCGCTGGGGGAAGTCATCCACCCTCCTGCTGCGACTTTCAACTAAAGCTTTTGGCTCGCTTGCGGCAGTGTTCGGATGTTCTCAAGGCATTGCCGGTTGGCGCGGTCAAATCTGGCAGAGTGGAGAAAAGAGCATGGACAAGAGATTGTACGTTGCGAATTTGCCATTTTCTTTTACGGAAAAGCAAGTAGCGGAAATTTTCTCGGCCCACGGGACTGTCGTATCAGTCCTCATCATGCCATGCAGGCTGACCGGCCGGTCGTCTCGTGGTGTCGCCTATGTGACGATGGATTCTCGGCGGAACGCTCTAAAGGCGATGGCTTCCCTGGACCGGAGTCAGATTGCCGGACACAATCTTATCGTGAATAAGAACTGGGGAACTCCGGTGGAAGAATGGTTGCCTGTCGCAGTCTAGGAATACTGCCACCGCTGTAGCCCGCGGCAACCACCCGGCCCTCCACGAAGTCCGCCCAAAAGGAATCTCCCCCTCAGTACCGCCCCCAGAAGCGCTGGCTCCATTCGGAAATCTGGTTATGCACTTAACTCCGGATAGGTGACGGTGGGATAGAGCGAACAGGCTGTCAGGAGACGGTCGAAGAGCTCGGATTCCCAGAAACGACGATTGAAACGGTAACAAAACTCAGCCAGGTAACGTTGAAGGTGCTTGAGGCTGACCGCTTTCTGAGTCCCTTGGAGCTGAGTCTTGCAGTTGGAAATGAGGGTGTGAACCCATGGGAACTGTTCAAAACCCATCCCCACCCACTCGAGCCGGACGCGTTCATGCTGGTAGCCGGCTTGAGCTAAACCGACAAACGCGTGATAGGCGTCGCTTCGGATCTGAGCTCCGGGGTCGATCCTCGCCCAGGCGACCCGCTTCACATTGTCGCTGGTTATGTCATCGACCACATCCAGACTTAGAAACCTCGGCCCCCCGGCTTTCGTTATCTCCACCGCGGCCAGAACTTTGGCCTTGCCTTCGGTCCCTCGTCCTCGCTTGCGACCCCGACGATTTCTCCCTCGTCGTCGGCCTCCAAAGAAAGAGTCATCCAGCTCCACCAGGTGACTTAATTGGTAGCAGTCATTACGTTTGGCCATGGCTTGTCGGATCTTATGTCCCATCATCCAGACCGTCCGATAGCTTCCGATTCCCAGCAGCTTCTGCAGTCCCTTCATCGTGTAGCCCGCTTTGCAACGGCTCATCAAGAAGATGGTCCAAAACCAATATCTCAGGGGCACCCGCGTCTTGTGGAAAATCGTCCCGGCGGTGGAAGAAGCCTGATACCGGCATTGGCGACACTCCATCAATCGCCGGTGCTGCAACCAGTAGCCTCCTTGACCCCCACAACGGGGACAGACAAATCCTTCCGGCCAGCGTTTCTGCATCAGGTAACTCAGACAAGCTTCTTCTGTGGCAAAACGCTCTTGAAACTCCAACAAATTCATCTTTTCGTACATCCACTCACCTCCTGTCTCTCACCTTTTTTACTAGGTGGTGGTGACTTTTTCCGGAGTTAAGTGCATAACCAGATTCGGAAAAGAAACTTTGGTCGGGCATAGGGGAGATTCTACTGTCGTCCAGCTCTCTCCTCGGAACTGGGGTTCCCATTGCTGAACGGTCAAGTCGTTCGCGGCTCTGCCGGACTTGGCTTCGCAATGCTGGCAGTCCATCCGCCCACGGCAATACCTCCTTCCGGCACTGTTCACTGCTCACTGCACTACTGCTCACTATTCAAGTTTCAGCTTGGGGGAGTTGGTTGTGCGCGAGCCCTTATAGCGACTCCAGAAAGGCCAGCAAGTCCAGCCGCTCTTCTTCAGTAAGGTCCTCATAGAGCAACCGACTACTCTCTGCTTCGCTCGAATGGAACTCGATCGCCTGCTCGATGTTGGCGGCTCTCCCGTCATGGAGAAAAGGGGCCCTTGCACCTAGACCCCACAACGGCATGGTTCGAATTTCCTTTGGGGTAGCATCGCCGTCCTGGATTCCGTCGCCCGTACCTATGTCGTGAAGCAGAAAATCGCCGTAAGGCAAAAAGCGCTTACCGCTGAGGGCTGCGATGGGGCTCGCCCCAGTGGTCAGAGAGGGAACGTGACAGGCGGTGCAACGCATTTCTGCGAACACCGCTTCACCGCTCTGGGTCTGGGCATTCTGCTCGCCACGGGGAGGAGGGCCCAGAAGACGCAAGAAACTGGCAAAGTTGTCGATGCCTCTCAAGCCGGTAGACCGTTCCGGACCATCTTCGGGATCGGGAACGGGGTCGACGAGCTCGATGATCTCGCAGTCTCCGCCGGGGCACATTTCGTTGGGAAAGAGTTCACTCGTAATCCCCATCTCGTTGCGGTAGGCCTCGGCGCCAAAAGTAAAGAGCGACGACTGCTGGGCCTTCCAGCCGAATTTGCCCGCTCGGAGCTCCCCGGTCTCCTTGTCAGTTACCCAATGGACACGTCCACTGATACCATCTGCATCTAGATCCTCAGGATCCTCCAAGGCCACCAGAACCGCGTCTGGAACCGCCTCCACCAGACCATCCCCAAACAGGGGCAGAGGTCTCCTCCTCGCCACCACATTGACCCCTGGAGGAATGGCCGCCTGGGCCTCATGAGGGGGAATCGAGAAGAGATGAATCAGGGTTCCTCCTTCGGGCTCCTCAAAAGAGCCATCCGGGTTGAGGGTACCGGCACGGAACTCGCTGATGGTGCTGATGCCGCCGATCCGTGGAGTGGCATGGCACTCGGCACAGGAACGGCCATTGAAGATCGGACCCAGACCTTCCTCGGCATCTTCCACCTCCAGGAAATCCTCCAGGCCCAGCCGGAACCTCTCGAACTCGCTTCCCTGGATGCCCTGGATGGGTTCGCCGTACTCGGTGCCCGATACGGTGGGTTCCTTCTGGGCTCGGGGACGCTTCAGCGGGCCCATCCCCAGGACCAGCACAGCCACTGTAAGCAGGCAAATGGATCGCACAACCGCTCGCATAATCTCTCCTCAGGGCGATGTCAGATGCCCCAGGGCTCGTTACTCGACGATGATCACGCCTCGCATCAGGGTGTGGCCGGCGCCACAAGGCCGCGAACACTCAAAAGGGTATTTCCCGGGCTTCCGGGCATCAAAGAGAACCTTGATGCTGTCCCGCCGTCGAGCCGGAATAGTAACGTTGATATTGGCTTTTGGCAGTCGAAAGCCGTGAAAGGTATCGTCGCTGCTGAGCTCGAGCTCCAGCAGGGTTCCCTGCGCTACTCGGATGGTGGAGGGAGTGAAGGAGAAACGCTCGGCAACGATCTTGACCTTCTTCTTTTCCGCTGCCTTCCCAGCCACCTGGGACGGGCCCCCACCAGCCATGGCAACCGAGAAAAGAAGTGCTGTCAGCGCAGTTCGTCTGAATCTCATCTATTACTCCTTGCTTCTGTCTTCTATCTCTTGAGTATCAGAACCACCAGCCGATTCCAAAGTTCCAGCGGTTGAAGACCTCGATCAAGTCGCTGGCATTCCTCATCACGTTGTAGTCGACCTTGAACGCAATATCTGGATGAGGAAAGTAGGTCAGCCCCAGGACATGAGCCGCACGGTCGAACTGCTCCAGAGAGAAGAAGCCTTGAGGCATACGATATTGGGTATCGAAGCTCTCGTAACGGTAGAAGGCAACCAGATCGTGGGGAAAAGTCGAAGGAACCAGGCTCGACGCTCCTTCGAGATAAAAGCCTCGCATTTCTTGCGCGATGTTGGGGTTGATGCCGACCTGGCGACGAATCGCCTGATTGATCTCCGCGGCTTCTCCCAGATGAGTGGTGACGAATTGCCCCCGACCCTCGAACCTACCAACCCGGTAGCGGCCGTCGAACTCGAACATTTTCACGCGACCATCCAGGTCCCTAAAACTGAATCCGGTTTCGCCCGTCCAAAAGCTCGTACCCAGGGTGAGCCCAGGCCGGGGGCGATATTCGAGACGGCCGGTCCAGGCCAGGTTTCGCCCGTTTTCGAGAAAGCCCTTCTGGCGGCCATCACGGAACCCTTCCTCGGCCGAGAAAAAGGAGCTATCGAGGGATGCCATGACGTAGGTCTTGTAGTGCAGACCGTTGCCCAGATCTCCTACAAAGCCGGCTCCGGTCCCAAACCAGGTAGACGGAATGATGACCGTGTCCACGAAGGGACGCTCCACTCCGTGGAAGGCCGGAGGCTCGTGCCGCTCGTTGATGATCCCAATCGGCGTCAGTACCATTCCTGCACGAAAGTTGAATTTGGGATTGATGAGGAAGTCCAGATAGGCCTGCTCCAGTTCCAGCTCACCACTCGCTTCCCCCCCCTCGACGAAGGCATGCTCCAGTTCCAACTCCGACCAGAACCGGATCCGCTCACCGAAGCCGTGTCCAAACAGAAGAACGAATCGGTGGAAGTCCAAGGTGGTGGGATTGATCTGGTCGTGGTTGATATGCATCTCCATGTAGCCCGAGTAGGGCACATTGATAATTTCGTCGGCTGGGTCAACAGGCACCGAGTCCACCGCAGGCGGCCCCAGTACCGCGGCGACCTCCTTCGGGGCTTCCGCGGTCTCGGTTGGAACTTCTGCCCTTATTGCCTGGACATCCTCGGAAAGGGAGCGGAGCTGGGTGCGGGCCTCTTGCGAGGGCTCGCCCTCGGATTGAGTAACGAGCACATCAATCAATCGCTCTAGATTGGATTCTAGCCGAGCCAGTCTCTCTTCAAGCCGCTTGAGCCTGTCCTTGTCTTCGTGCGCTTCGGCCCACAACGGTTGCACCTGACCGGCTAGCAAGAAACAGGAAAGAATCCATGGAATCACTTGACTACTACGGCACAGCGTTCGGCTTCCCCCTGGATAATTTCTATCGACAAAATAAATATTTAGCCTAATCTAAATTTGAAGTCAAGGGGATGACTCTTTCGGGGCAACAAATCAATCAGGGAGGAGCTTCGGTCAGAGCGTCTGCCCACCTAGCTGGCGTGGCAAAGATGGCGAGCTGTTTCCGGCAAGTACTTCCAGCGGCCATGCTGGATCATTCCGGCGGAAACTTTCAGATCGAGTACACGGGAGATCCTGCTGTTGTCCAGCTCGCTCCCGCCTTCGTCGTCTTCGACAGCCGGAACTTGGCCTCATATTGCCGAAGATTCAAGGCCTTCGCGGCTCTGTTGGATCGCCAGGGTTGGGGGATAGTCGATCGCTTGGAATTTGGTGCTTGTGACCAATACCAGAGGTTTTCATCTCATTTCAGCCCACTTCATCTCAGTACTTATCAGCTTGCAGAATCGGCACTTAGTCCAACCCCAGCTCTTTACTTCAGCTTCTCTCAGTTCGCTCCTTTTGGCTCATCTTGTTAGAAAATGTTAGAAAACTAAGAAGGACCTTGGCTCCAAGCCGAGGGTCTGGAGAAGAGTGTCGAGTCGAATTCCACTCATGTTATCCGCTCACATTCGAGTCTCCCACTCATGAAGCTGCTTCTGCCTTGTCTGTTTCGGTCCTTGTAGGTGATGAGACCTTGTATAGAAGATCGAAATATCTTTCGTAGGCTCTGTACAGCTCAGAAAAGACGGGACACCGATATACTTGATTGTCAACAGCTCGTGACTTAGTCGAATAGAAAAGCAAGAAGAGGTCGTCATCAAAGATGAGGAGCCGAAAGACGGCGGGGGAGTTATGTAAACGTACGTCGATCCTGTCTGAACCTTGAAGGCGTCCCGCGATGTCCACATCTTGCTCTACTTCTCTCCGCCCCACCCCCCGCGATCACTCACCAATTCTTCTGCTTCTCGATCCGCGAGGGCTACAACCCTCGTAAGCTCGGCAGGCAAGGCTTTGCCCCGTCTTAAACGCTTCAGGGCTGGCAGTACAGACTTGGCGGAATTCAGGTTCCCTTGGGGTGCACCCGCCCTATCACCAGCCATTCAACTACTTTTCAACTACCGAACAATCTCAAAACAATTGAGTTCAGTCTTGTCGTTGATTATAGCAGATAAGTGATGGCTAATGTTAGGTTTAGATCTAGTTCTCATCCGGAAAAGGATAAGTAGTTGTAAATAAAAGGCTTAGGTCGCATCTTCGACCTCAATTGTTGTCGTGGTGTCTTGTTATAATAATGTCTCAAAGCACTGAAACAACAAGACTTACGGCAAACACAGGAGGTCAAAGATGCGTCAAAGTCGTGAAAATCAGCTGCCGCTGACTCCCCTCTGGCCCGATCATCAGCACGCCCAGGAGCTGCGGGAGATTTCCAAGATCCTCGATGAAAATTCTAAGCTGAACGAGCTGGTCTGGCAAGATCTCAGTGAGGCAGACTCGACAAAAGGGGCTCCGGGGATGAGCGGGGAGCAGGTGTTGCGCTGTGGTGTGATCAAACAGATGCATCAGTTCTCCTATGACCGCTTGGCCTTTCATCTGGCCGATTCTGTGAGCTTGCGGGCCTTTTGCCGTCTGCCTTTGGGCTGGACGCCGGCTCGTTCCACCCTGGCCGAGAACCTCTCGCGCATCCGCCACTCGACCTGGCAGGCCATCAACGCGGCTCTGGTGGACTGGGCCTGTGAGCAAGGCTTGGAGAAGGGAGAGAAGGTCAGAATCGACGCCACTCCGGTGGAGAGTGAGATCCACCACCCCACCGACAATCAGCTGCTCTATGATTGCGTACGGGTGCTGGCCCGTTGGCTGGGACGACTTTCTTGTTTTGTCGACTTCCCTTACCGGGATCATGGCTTGCGGGCCCGCCGCCGCTGTCTGGCCATCAGCAATGCCCGCCGTCAGACCCTGCGCATCGGCCCTTATCGCGATCTGCTCAAAGTGACCCGCAAGATGGCAGGCTACGCCCGGGCAGCCCTGGCGGCGTGCCAAGACTCCAGCCATCCCCGTGTTGTGCGAGTGAGGAGCTTGCTCGAACACTACCTGGAACTGACCGATCGAGTGATCGATCAGACCGAGCGTCGTGTGGTGCGGGGGGAATCGGTCCCGGCTGGCCAAAAAGTGGTTTCCATTTTTGAGGAGCACACCGATCTGCTTCGCAAAGGCGGCCGGGAAACGGTCTATGGGCACAAAGTTTTTCTATCCTGTGGCAGATCCTCTCTGATCCTGGATTGTCTGCCGGTGCGGGGTAACCCGGCCGATAGCACTTACCTGGAGACGATGCTGGATCGGCACTGCCATCAATACGGCTCTTATCCGCGTCAGGCCAGCTTGGACGGAGGCTTTGCATCCAGAGGGAACTTGGCCTTGGCCAAAAGCAAGCCCGGCCTCAAGGATGTGGCTTTCGCCAAAAAGTGTGGACTCACGATCGAATCGATGGTGTCCTCCAGCTGGGTGTACAAACAGCTGCGCCGCTTTCGGGCCGGCATCGAAGGCTGTATCTCGATGCTCAAGCGCGTCTTCGGGCTGGACCGCTGCCACTGGAAAGGCTGGCAGCACTTCCAGCAGTACCTGCAACTCTCGACGCTTTCCTATAATCTGCTGGTACTGGCGCGCCTGCGATTGTAGAGGTGCTCCTGCGGCTGACATCTCGATCCGGCTGGCAAAAGGCCGAAGTGTCTCTTGAAATCGACTCTGGGTGATCCGTTTCGGTCCCCAGCCCACTGCACACAACGGATTGCCAGCGGCTGATTGGGGCCTGCTCGACTGCGAGCGTCTTAAAAAGCCGATTTCCGGATGAGAAGTAGATCTAGTTAAACCTGGCTGCGTGGCGAATTGTCCTCGGAGATTTAGGGACCCCATTGCTGCGCCCCCACTCCCCCCCTACAAAGGACGCTCAGTCGCTAGCCGAATGGCGGCCGGCGGGAAGATCGAGCGCGAGCGGGCGGAAGTCTCGCACACGGTGAAACGTGATGTGCGTGCTCTTGGCCTGCCCCTGCCGCCCGCCCAGCGCCGTCCGCACCGCGAGCAGCAGGTCATCACCATCTGGCAGTAGCGAGGCGTAGTTGTACGCCTCGCGCGGCTTCTTGCTCATCGCCACACAGCCGGCCTGGAACCAGTTGTGCGCATCGACGCTGTACATCAGGATCAGAATCCGCCGATCGTCGCCGCCCGGGACGCGCCCCAGCGAGTCCACCGGGATGTTGCCCGCCATCCAATACAACCCGGAAGGTTCGTCGCGGATGATGTGAAACTTGTTCTGCGCTCCGGGTATCGGATAGAACTGCTCGAAGGTGTGTTTCAAGCTCTTCCCATCATCCCTGAGGTCGGTGACCGCTGCCAATCCGGCGGTTGATTGGTGCGTCCGACCATGTGCCGCTCCGCCGGGAATGCGGAGCCGGTGGAAACCTCGAATCTCACCGCTCACCTCCACCAGATTCGATTCCAGCCAGTGGTCCGCGCGTCTTCCCTCAACCGGGACGCGGGTCAATAGTGGCGGAGTCCCCGGGTAGTCCAGACGGTTGGACATTCTCCAGGCGGCTGGGTCCAGCAGATTCCGAGAGAGGTCCGCAGCGATGACCACACACCCCTCGTAATTCCGCAGGTTTGGCGTGCCGTCGGCGTCCTCGTGCAGGTTGAAGGATCGGTAGAGACGGCCGTCCTTGATCAGCACGCCGGTAGGCGCGTTCCAGTAGCTTCCCTCAAACAACGTGACCGGTCCCGTCCAGGATCGTCCTTCGTCGTCGGAACGCAGGATCACGATGTTGCGGCGGACGGCCAGGTTTCCAAGAAGATACAGCCTGCCCTCATGCACGAATGGCTGTGCGGAGTGCAGATCGAGCGGAGGAAGCTGCTGCCAGGTACCGCCGGCGTCCTTACTGATTGCCAGACGAAAACGGTGAGGCAGCTCGGCGTTCGCGTCGATCAGGGTGTGCTCGAAGGTAACCAACAGCCCTCCGCTGGGAAGCTTCACCAGTGCCGGTTCGTAAAGGAATAGCTTCCCCGGATCGGGTGACCGGGCGACCACATGCATTTCGGCGTCGAGCATCGGTCCGGTTTGTGCGCCAGTGGACTGCTCCGCCCGCGACGACGCTCCAGGCACCATCATCCACGACAGAATCGCAAAAACACGAAACTTCATTCTGGCTGTCACCAGTCCACTCCTGCGTTGCACCAGAAGTAGCGAGGGCCTCATACCGCCGAGCAACACCAGCATCTGCTTGAGTGTCCACTTCTAGAAGGCCGCTTCAGCGGCCTGGCGCGAAGCGTAATAGACCCGGTGTTTACGCCGGGGTAACCCAACCCGGTCTACTACCCCTGCTGAGGGCTGTTCACGGTCCTTCTCGAACGGCGGCTTTAGCCATCGTCGATCCAGAGTCTGGCTGAAGCAGAAAACTTTGACCAGTCTGTGAACTTCTTTTCCACTAAGGCCCGTCTAGGCCGGGGCATCTTCCTGAAAGAGCGTAATCCCCATTTCCAGATACTTGTCGCGTTCTTCGGGCGTCGTAGCGGTACCCATGGCTAGACGAATGCGGGTGTCTGCCAACTGGGTGGCCACATTGCGCATACAGTCATCGACGTTTTGCTGTGGATAGTCCGGGTGGTCCTCCAGGCTGAACAAGAGATCGTTCGGTCCGAACGTGACCACGCTTACTCCTGGTTTGGCCAGTTTCCGAATATTACTCACCGCTCCAACGGATTTTACCTGGATAGCCAAGACCACATAGTCATTCCACCAGGCCGCGTAGATAGCGCAGCCTGGTGTGGAGCAAGCCCCCGCCGTGGTAGATGTGATTGGGAGCGCCCAGCATCAACTGCACGAGGCCCTGCAGGATCACCGGGTTGCGCTGCTGCCAGTGGTGGACGTCCTGCTCATCGACATGTGAGGTGTCGGTCCGGACCATTTTCAAACGTCTGAGACATTCCTGATAGTTCGCCCGCAGCATCTGAACGGGATAATCCGGGTTCCGTCCACGGAGAAAGCTCAGCCACGGACCCTCGTTCTTGTCGTCACCGTTGGCCTTGCGGTAGGAGAAGGTGTCCCAGGACGGTACGTCCGTGATGTCCTGGACGATCTCCCAGTCGGCGGCACGGCCCGACAGATACCAGAGATTGATGGGGTACTGAGGTTGGATGGAGCGGTAGTCGTACCAGCCCCGGTCGTCGTGGCGGTGAGGGACCAGACGCGTTCCGTTGTGGAGCTTGCCCTTGGAGAGAATCATCTCGAGCTGCGAGCGCGGCAGCTCGAGGTACCTGGACTCGCCCGTCAACAGATACGCGTTCGACCCGCCAATCGTCGTGGATTCCGTGAGATTGGTGAAACCGTGAGGCCAGCGCCAGCCGTAGTAGCCGCCCCACCACTTGCCTTCCATGTTCTCGCCGATCTTCCCGGAAAGCCCCACGTTGTCGGGGATCACGCCGCCGTTCCGGCGGACGCGCTCCATCCAGGCTTCGACGTACTCGGTGACCCACTCCTTGTACTTGGGATCTCCGGTATACATATAGGCGTTGACCATCAGGCTCGTGGCCGTCAGATTGAGCGGGACATCGCCCCGCATCATGCGCTTGTTCATCGTGTCGAGAATGAACGGAAACTTCTCGTCGTCGACCCAGGCTTTGCTTTCGGAGACATTCGGGATGTCATCGTAGGGCAGCGGATAGTGCGAGAGCACCTCGCGGTGGGTCGACCAATCCTCCGCCGTGTTGACGAAGCGCGGCCCCCGGCTGCCGTTGATCGGTGAACGGATCAGCTTGTGCTCCGGGTCCCAGTTCTCCACCTCCGGGTCCTCGTTCAGGTACAGCCCGGCGAATCGGAGGGCGCGTTCTCGGTCCTTGCGGACGGTCGGGTCGGCGAGCCCGAAGAAATAGTGATAGATGTAGCTCTCGCCGTGATGCATCCTGTCGTAGTAGGCGTCGAACTCCTTGTGGACCTGCCCGTAGCCCGTGAACTGTCGGGTGACACCATCCCACAGCTTTCGGGAGATGTCGTGGATCTCCTCCGATCCACCCAGGACGTAGTAGAGGGGAAAGTTGTGAAAGCTCTCGTAGCCATCGTCGGATCCGTCCATTCCGGGCCATTTGTCACGCCAGATGAGGGTTCCATCGGAACGTGTGTAACGGTCGACGAACTCCTGCGCCGCTGGTCCAAGATGCTCGAGTAGATACCTTTGCCAGAGCGACCACGACGGAGGGGGCGCCGAATCGCTTATTTCAACATGAGGCATGGTGGTTTCTTGCATTCTTCCGGAGCCCTCCGAGGTTGACAAGCAGAAGAGGATCCAAGTAACGAATAGGAAGCGTGTCGGCAAGTGTTCGAACACAATGTTACCCATATCATCAACTCCACATCAGAAAGTCCGCGAACTCGACATTCTACCAGGACGCCGGCAGGACGCCGAGCAGGGACTACCCTGCGCTGAAACCCCGGTGTCTGTAGACTGGCGGAGCCGGTCAAGAAGGAGTGCAACGTGAACGTACTCAGTGAGAATCTGTTCTGGCTGGAGGATACCTGCAGCGTCTACGGCGTCAGAGCAGGCGGCGAGACGCTTCTGATCGATTGTGGGACGGATCTTCGATCCGAGGCAGTGGGAAGGGTAGATCGCGTGCTGCTGACGCACTTTCACCGCGACCAGTGCTCAGGCATTGCTCACTGGCAGGACCAGGGGGCCGATGTCTTCATTCCCGCCCCCGAGCGCTACTACCTCGAAGAGACCGACCTTCAACGATCTGCTTACTATCTGTACGACAACTACACCGCCTATTATCCGGGGTTCGGGCCATCACAAGACGTGCGTGGGGCGAAGATCGCCCGTGACTACCAGACGATCGAATGGCGAGGTGTCAGCTTTGAAGTCGTGCCGCTTCCGGGGCACACCTTCGGCTCGACGGGATACCTGTTCGAGATCGACGGTCAGCGCGTATTGGCTTGCGGCGATCTGATGGCTGCGCCCGGGAGAATGAGTGAGTACTATTGGCTGCAGTGGAGTTACATGGACTTCCAGGGCCACGTCAATCAGCTCGAAAGCCTGGCCCACCTGGCCGGGCTCGAATGGGATCTGATCCTGCCGGGGCACGGGGCGCCCTTTACCCGGGACGAAGCCCGCATCGACGAACTCAGCGGTCGACTTGCCCAACTTCATGGGATGTTCTCTGGCCGTCCCTACACGCCTTTTCAGGTGGAGTTTCGCCAGCTGTCACCCCATGTCTACGAAGTCAACTCCATGGCCCACACCTATGTTGTCAAGGACGACCAAGGCCACGCCGTGCTGATCGACTGTGGGTATGTCTCGGGTGCGCCGATCACGGCCAACCCGCACCGCTTCATCGACCACTTGACCCCTCGGATGCAGAGCGAGCTGGGGGTCGAGACAGTGGAATACTTCATCCCGACCCACTTCCACGACGACCACCTGGCCGGCTACCAGATGCTGCGGACCCGCTACGGAACGAAGGTCGTGGCTGCGCCCGAATTGCGGGAGCTGCTCGAACACCCGGAGCACTACGATATGCCCTGCATGGTGCCCGAGGGACTACAGGTTGATCAGGTCGTCACCCAGGGTGAAGCGTTTCACTGGCGGGGAATCGATTTCTACATCGAGCAGTTTCCAGGACAGACGTGGTATGACCATCACATCGCCTTCAATGTCGACGGGCACGACTTTCTGGCGATCGGCGACGCGATTTCGGGGCTATCCTTCAGGGAGAAACGCGACTACATCCACTCCTTCATACCCAAGAATCGCACACCCCTCTCTTCATATGGGGACATACCCCGCAGAATTGCCGAGCGGAATCCCGATTGGATCCTGACCGGACATGGGGGCGGTGTGGAATTCGAAAAAAGCCGGATCGATCGCTGGACCGATTGGATGGATCGCTGGCAGGAGCTGTTTAGCGATATCGTCCAGGCGCCGCACCCAGATATGGCCCTGGATCCCCATTGGATCGAGTTCCGCCCCTACAAGGTCCGAATCGGTCCCGGCGCGATCGTGGATTTTCGTCTCTACATCCAGAATCATTCTGAGGAGCAAAGAGGCTGTCGACTGCGATTCCGCTCGATCGAGGGCGTGGCCATCAGTCCACTGGAGCGAGAATTGGTGCTGGCGGGGAGAGAGACGAAAGAGGTCGCCCTTAGGGTACAGTTTCCCGAGCAGTTTGTGACCCATTCACTGCCCATCCTCGCCGATGTAGATTGGGACGGGCAGAGACTGGGCGAGGTGGCCGAGGCCATCGCCTATTGGTGAAATTCTCAGCTGCCCAAAGAGACTTCGTGCAGGACTGTGGATACAAGAGTATGAGTCAACCCCTGGGAGTCGGCGTGATCGGAATGGGATGGATGGGCACGGTCCACAGCCGAGTGTATCGCGGCCTTTCCGATCGTTTTCAGGACAGCGATGTTTCGGTGCGACTGACACCCAATCACTTCTTGACAGTGTATGCCTCCTACCATGAGAAATCGAAGACCAGCGGGGTAAAGGGGTTCTCTGGTGCCAGAAGGGCCTGCCCCGCCGAAAGGAGTCTCCAAAATGACCGAATCAAGAGCCCCGGGACGCCTGCCCCAGAACCGGCTGAAAAGGATGCTGAAGGAGGGGAAGGCGGTCTTCTCAGCGAACACTTCCATCTTGGAGCCCGAACTGGTGGAGATCGCGGGGAAAGCGGGATTGGACTTCGTCTGGATCGACGCGGAGCACTCCAACTTCAACTGGGATCGGGCCGAGGCCTGTGTCCGAGCAGCGGAGCTCTATGACATCACACCCATCATCCGTCCCACGCCTCTGAAGGGACACCAGCCCTACATGATCCAACGCGCCCTGGACATCGGCTTCCAGGGAATTGTCGTAGCCGGAGCCGAGAGCCGCGAGGAGATGGTCCAGGTGATGAACAACATCAAGTATCCACCCGAGGGTACACGGGGGATCGGACACTGCCGAGGCCTTTTCCCGTTGCAGGAGGAAGCAGAAAGAGCTCCCGACATCCTGAGGGAGGTGAACGAACAGATATTTGTTCTGGTGCTCGTGGAAACCCTGAAGGCCGTCGGGAACATCGATGAAATCCTGACCCTGGATGGGGTGGATGCGGTCTCCCTGGGCCATCGGGACTTCTGTCTGGATGCCGGATTGCCCTCCTTCTCCCTGGACGAGCCGGTGTTGAAGCAGGCCCTGGATACGGTCTTTGAGGCCGCCAGGCGTCACGGTAGAGACTGGACGGGGATCGCCACCAACGAGGCCCAGATCAGGGAGAGATTCGATAGCGGCGCCCGCATGTTCTATCTGGCCAGCATGCCAAGTGTCTGGCAGTCCAGATGCGAGGCCGTCGTGGACATGGCCCGCTCGGTCGGCCTGAAATAAAGGGAGGATCGAGAATCGATGATGAGCATTAAGAACTGCCTGGGTCCCGTCATGACTCCACCCACAAATATGGTTGTGACGACATAGCCCGGGTCTTGGAGGATATGAATGTCGACATCATCTTCGTGTGGTTTCCCCCCGACGTGGTTCCCTGCTCCGGGGACCTGCCTGACATGCAGATTCCCAGAGCCGGGCAGGACTATCCCGTCGATCGAGACCGCCTTCCAAAAGGGCTCATCATGTTCGACTATGGAAGATTGAATTCTCCGAATAGGGTTCCAACCAATAAGACCTGGCCAGATTGGAGCTGAACCAGGGTGCCCAGGATCCGGTCGAGCTGGCAGCGGAAATCGGAGCGCTGCCTGCTCCGAGCCAAGAGGGTCCGCATGAGAAGAACTGCTAGCTCAAGAAACCGCATGAGATGCCAAACAGAGCCGCACAGCAACCATGCTCCCATCTGCACCAAACAAGAGCTGTTGCTAGCGAAGCGTGTGCCAAACCGGTCCAAGATCTGAACACATATTTGAGTGAGCAGTACGGTTAGCGTCGGTCCCCGATTGGAAGGTACGCGGAAGCCTTCGAGCGTCTCAGACGTGCTCGATGGGCCATTCCCAGAACAACAGCGGCAGAACGTCACTGCCAAAGTTGCTGATGCTCTCCGGCCCGAACAGGAGTTTTGCCAGTTCCTGACGGCTGACGCCGACGGATTCATCGCCACGGGTCAGCGTGAACTGCCCTTCCGCCTCTGTCACGGCAATATCATCGAGCCCGAAGGCGTCGAGGATGCCACGCGGGTTGATGATGTAGAGCATCCCCCAATAGTCTGTGCGGCACGGCAGTGACAGCGACTGGAGGAAGTCCGCAAACGGATGTCCCACCACTGGCGCTATCAACGCGATTTCCCGGCTGGCCGCTACTCTTTCCTTGGATCCCAGTTGGAGCTCCCCGCCGCGCTCGCCGATACGCTGGCCGAAGCATGCTCGCATAAGACCTGCAACCAGGTCGACCGGGCCGCCCCATTCAACGACGCCGTGGTTACTGTCCAGACAGTAGGCAACAGGCGTGCCCTCGTCCGATGCCATGACATAGCCCGTGTTACCCATGATGTTTGGGTCGTTGTTGGCCTCCAACAGCTCGCGCATGACCTCTTCTGTCCGCCCGCCGCCGAGTTGGTCGGCCTGACGCAGACGGACAATCGCGGCAATGGTCTCATCGTTGAACTCTGTTCCGTGTGTGACGGTCACGTTTTCCGGCAGCGCGGGCAGGAGCACAACGTTTGAATGGTTTAGCCGATATGTGCAGAGGGAGCTGGCATCCTCCCAACCCAGGCGATGGTACCAGTCGTTGATGTTTGTTGTCAGGCGCCCAAGGTGGCAGCCAAAGCCGGCCATGTGTTCAATTGCTGCCTGCATGACCTTTGTTGCCAACCCATAACCCCGATAGCCGGGCAGTGTCGCCACACAGTTGATGCCGCCAGCCCGCAATCGCGCATTACCGACCTCAACCGTATTCAACCACATCCCGGCCATGCTGACGCAGCGGTCGCCGTCTTTGACAACCATGATGTTTTCAGCATTCTTACGGTTGTAGATGAACGAGTAGTCGGTCGCGATTGTCGGCTTCATGCCCTGACCGACCCGCATCACTTCGTTGGCCAGCACCAGAATACCGTCCAAGTCATCCGGCCCTGCCCGGCGCGGCCCCTCAAGGTTCGGGGTACAGTTCATGGCACGTACTATACACGGACATTTCGCATTTTTGGCCTTCTCCCGGGGGTGATTGCGAGAAGCGGAGCAATTGGTCAGCGATCGTGGAGGCTGGAGAGAGGGCTGTATCGGGACGGCAGTTTCGGGCAAAGCCAGCTTGCGATCGAGCCCTTGCGGATCAGGCTCGAGATCCAAGAGAGCTTCTTGTGGGCAGGACCACTCTTGCCGTAGTGCCCTGATAGAGCACGCTCTCGATCTCCATCCGACCGCCGTGCTCGGAAACAATGCTTTGAGACACAAAGAGTCCCCAGTTTGTTGTGGCCACACGGCTGCCCTCGACGCGGAAAGCAGGCTCGAATAAGGCGCACGGGGCCGATTTCCATCGGGAGATTCTCGGCACAGATTTCGGGCGCTTCGAAAGGAGCTGCTAGTTTCCCGGTGAAAGCGGTCGTTCAATTTCGATCAAATCAGGCAGTATCGGGGTGTCCCTGCGCGGGTTTCTCCCGAGTTTCGCTCCGAACAGATCGGATCGATCTCCTGCAGCTACACGGCCCACAGGATTGGGTGATCGAGTTTCCAGATGCACCTTCATTGACCGAGGCAGGTGAGGCCTTGGCAAGGCTAAAAAGCGACGGGGATGTGCTCAACGTAGGGGTGCGCAACTTACCGGTAGAGCAATTGGAAGAGCTCTCGGAAGCAATTCGCCTGTTCTCGACTCAGAACCTGTATTCGATGTATGACCAGGAGGCGGCAGAAGACGGAATTCACCTCCCGGTAGGTCAATCGATCATCCCCTGGGCGCGTGAGCACGCGCTGCACGTGTTTGCCTTCAGCCCGCTGGCCCGAGGGCTCCTTGCCGATAATCTCTCGCCGGATCGGACTTTCACATCCGACGACGAGCGGTACTTCTTGCCCCGGTTTCAACCGGACATGTTTCCCCTTTGGGCCGGGGTCTCCAACCGGCTCCAGGGCTGGGCCCGCGATCACGGACATTCTCTCGTCCAGCTCGCGGTTGCTTGGGCTCTGATGACCCCGGGTGTGTCCTCGATCCTGATCGGTGCCAAAACGCCAGAGCAAGTCGAAGCATTCAGCGAAGCGGCCGGATTGGGATCTGACGAGTAACGAGCTCCAGGAGTTGGACGAGATCATTGACTCCCTGCCGAAACAGGCAGCCGCTGCCAAGTCCATCGTTTGGGACCATTTCCCGGTAGATGCAGTCGGGGGCATGGCAGACCGCCGTCATGGGCGAGACAAGGGTGAGTAGAGCTCGCGAGGCCGGCCTGGACGTTCCGATTCGACCCGATCATGTACCTCAACTCGAAGGGGAAGAAGAAGGTGAACCCGGCTACACCATGCTGGGGAGACTGTTTGCCTTCGGCTACATTCGGGCTTTGATCCAAGCTACTGAGACGACCCAGGTCCCTCGCCATGCCTCTCATCTGGACTGACGGCAGCCGTACAACGGACCACTACTCGGACAGGCTTCTAGCGTAGATCCGACTTCTTCAGCGTCGCCAGTCCAATTCCTGTTGACCCGAAGTCGTCCCCGACGTAGAACATCCAGAGTTCGTCTTCCATCTCAATCAGGTTGGGATAGGACTGGTTCCGCGAATCGAAACCATCCGGGGAGAGAGGCAGAATCTCTCGATCGTCAAACCGCTCCCAGGTCAACCCATCCTGGGACCTCGCATAGGCGAGGCGGTATCCTCCTCGCCCACCGGCATCGGCCTCAACCGCCATGCTGTAGACGCTGAACCACATATGATAGGTCTCGCCCACCAGGATGACAGACGGCTTCGAAACGACTGCTTCAAAGGGCTGCACGGTGTCAAGACGAGGCGAGAGGGCCGCCTGCTCGCTCTTCTCCCAATCAATTCCGTCCTCGGAGATCCCATACCCGACGTGAACGATCCCTCGGTTTACCTTTCCGAATCTGACGTATCGCTCTCCGGCCGTATACCACATTCGATATTCCGCAGGAGCCGTCCGCAGCACGCATACCGAGCCCGTCAAGCCCGCGTCGTAGTCCCCGGGTTTGCCCAGGGGCAAGAGCGGCTCCTTCTTGATCTCCCAGGTGATCCCTTCATCATGGCTCACCGCCAGGGAAGTACGGTTGGAGAGTTCGTTTGGAGCTGCCCAGGATCCCCAAACCACGTAGTACATCAACCAGGGACCGTCCCCCCTTGGCAGTACCCAAGGAAAGCTGGAGCCCCGGTCGCGAAGATTCCCCGATGTGGCGGGGCCAAGCATCGGTTGTTGACCGACCAAGGTCCAGTCTCGAGGATCCTGCGCGTCAGCTTCAGCCGCGTAGATGTAGTTCATCAAGCGTTTCCCTTCCGGACTCCGGGCATCCCCCACTCCTTCGCGGGTCCAGAAGTACATGCGCAACCGACCATTCTTGAGTTTTATCACGCAGGGAGCCGAGAGCAGATTGCTCGAACGCGTCCCGGCGAAACCCGGCTCCAAGACGACGCCATGCTTTTCCCATGGCTGAAACGGTGCAGACCTCTCTCTGCTTTCCTCGACTTCAGTCGTGGATTCCGGCCCTGACGCGCAAGCGACCAGGGACAGCATGAATACGGATCTCCACGGAAATCTGAACCTCATTTTCAAATTCGACGCCTTCTGAAGGAGGGCAACATGAAACCGGCTACCAAGGAGAGAGATGGGCGACAGCACAATCTCGCCGTCCCCAACCACACACCTGCGTTTCAGGCTTCCACGAACCAGCAATGCCTACCCCGGAAACAACAGTTTCTGTCCGAGTGATCCGGGCAGCTGGCGGCGTCACCGGCCTCAACACGCCTCTGACAAGCGAATCTTAAGGAGGAACATTCTGCAGGTCAAGGCCGCTCCTTCACCGCCTACGCTCAAGTCTGCACCCTCCCTGCCGCTGACGGCCGCAGTAGACCTTTGCCGAGGTTGGGGCCGCTTCGTGTTGGGCCGCTTCGTTGACGCACTCTAAAACGGCTGCTAATGTGATCCTCCTAGAAGACGAAAAGCCCCATGGAGATTCGAACGAACGTTCCCGCCGCGATGCGCGACGGGACCCTGCTGCGCTCCGATTTCTATGTGCCCAGCGGAAAGGGGCGCTTTCCTACACTGCTCTGCAGGACACTCTACGACAAGACGCTTCATGAGGACGACTGCCGCCAACTGTGCCACGGCATCGTGCGAGCCCGTTATCGCGACTATTACGAATCGCCGACACTGATAGAGCCTGGAAGACTCTACAAGTACAACATTCAGGTCAATCCAACCAGCAACCTCTTTCGACCCGGTCACCGGATACAGGCCCATCTGTCCAGCAGCGATTTCCCCAATTTCGACCGAAGCCACAACACCGGCGGGGACGACCACCGCGAGTCCACGCTGTTGACGGCCAGACAGACCATCTTTCACGACTCCCTGAGACCTTCGCACATCGTCCTTCCAGTCATCCCGAATTGAGGGCTTGTGATCGGTTGGGCTGTCAGACAGCGTCGCCAGGGATCTCAGGGGCGGAGCTGTTTCTGGAAGCGGCGTCCAGCCGGAGCTGGGCCTTCAGGAGGTCCTCCAGCTCCCGGACTTGTTCTCGATGCACACCGGCAAGATCCCGCTCCTCGGAGGGATCCTGGGCCAGATCATAGAGCTCTTGACCAACGATCTCGCCACCGCGCTCCCGGGCCACCAGCTTCCAATCCCCGTGACGCAAAGCTAATCGGTCACGAGATGTTCCCCAGTCGTCGCGGCCTCTCCAGTGAAGTGTCCGGGATGACGGCGTGGTGTGCCCCGCCAACCAGGGCCAGAGATCGCGACCGTGCTGCTCCATCCGGACTCCAGCGTGAGCCATCCGATCCAGGTTGGGGGTCTGGATCTCCGAGCCATGGTAGCCCACGTCTCTCCAGCCCAGGTTGTCGGCCAGGATGAAGGGGATGTTGGGCCTGGGAGGCGGGTTTCCTCCTATCGGGGTAAGCTCGCTGCAGGCCGCTGCCATCAGGAGCAACACCGAGATCAGACAATGACAAAAACCTTTCGAACGCTATCGGATCACCATGGAGAGAGACCGGGAGCATTGTCCTCGATATGAGTCTAGACAATCAGATTGTGTCAGAACGGTTAGATCACCCTGACAATACTACTCACCATGGGTTGGCCGGGGCCATGTCCCAGGCTTGTAGGGACCGAACCTCAACCGGCCCACCCTCTGCGAACAAGAGGACCCCTTGGGAATCGGATCGGGTGGGATAGATGCGCCGCATCACAGCCTGGCGATCATTGGCAAAAACCTCCACCACGGATCGGTCCAGGAAGACCCGGAGCTCGAGAGGCTCATCCTCATTCAGTTCAAGCGGACCGCCCTCCAAGGATTTCGGGCCTTCTCCCGCTGAGGAGCGGGTAGTATCGATCACCAACTTGCGTTTCGAGGCATCGTAGAAAACCAGGGTTTCTTCATCGCCGTCCGGGGATCGGCGTACCTTCAAGCCATACTGTTGGGCCCCGTCGCCACTGAGCTCCAATCGCAGCTCCAGGGTATCCCCGGACATGTCCTCCAGCGCCAGTTCCCCACCGGCGGGGAGCACCAGATCCTCGCGGCTGCGGGGGTTGTATCGTAACATCTCCAACTCCGGCGCCGGACGCATGCGAAGCGCCCCTTCTTCGCCCAGCCACAACACCCGGGGCAACGCAAGGGTTCCAGACCATCCGCTTGCCTGGCGGCTGCTTTCGCTGCGCCCATCGTGGATCCAGGCCCACAGGATCCTCCGCCCCTTCGGGTCCAGAACCGTCTCCGGAGCGAAGAAGGCCTTGTCCACCCAGGACATGCGCCCGTGGGTCTCCGGCTCGAAGCGATCCTCTTCATAGAGCCCGATATAGTACTGGCAACCCTTGTTGTGGCTGATGTAGAGCATCAGATGCCGATCGCTGGATGGCCCACCTTCCGGAGCTGAGGGTAGCGGAAAGAAGTCGGGACACATGTTGTCCTCGTCCTCCTGGGTCCACTTCCGATGGGACTCATAGAAGGGATGGAGGTAGTCCCAGCTCACCATGTCGTCAGAAGCAAAGAGGTACGCCGTATCTCCCAGGTGCTGATCCAACCTACGCTTCAGCCCGTACTCTCTCAGAACCAAAAGGTTACCGGTGAGCATGTAGTAGCGCCCATTTCGCTGCCAGATGGCACTGGGGTCGGCCGCCCCGTAGACGACCTCCCCGACCTCGCCCTGGAGGACGGTCATGCCCTTCTCCGTCTCCCGGATGACCGGGTTGTGGGGACTCTTGGTCCAATTCTCCAGCAGATCGTCCGTGCTGGTGGCGGTACATACGCCTCGTCCGACCCCCCAGTAGGTGATGGTGGGAACACCCTCCCGGTCCAGGGAGGCTCCGCCGCTGAACACCATCTGGTCTCCCTCTCCCGGCTCCAATGCCATGGGATGGTGGCGCCAGTGGATCAGATCCGTACTGGAGATGTGCGCGTAGCTGTGCCCCTTTTCGTTCTGGATGATCAACATCAGGTGGTAGCGCCCCTTCCAGAACAGGGCGCCGTTGGGATCGAAGGGCTCCGACACCCCCTCGGTGGACACGATGTGATAGGTGGGCCGGTGGGGATCCGCCAGGAGCCGTGCTCGGAGCTCTCGGGAGACTTGAATTAGCCCTTTGTCGCCAGTCACGTCCTCACCCCCTGAACGGTCGCTCTCCGGTTGAATAGAACAGCCTCCGAGGCTCAATCCCAGGAGCATTACCACAACTCTCGTCAGCGCCATTGAGCACCAAACTACTCGACCGCTCCCAGGCTGGCAAGTCATAGACAGGACGTGGAAGTGACCCTCTGGGAGGCATGCTTCTCCAGTGCCCGGCATATGTGCCGAGCTTACCGAACGCAAGCAGAGCAAGTACGAGCCATGTCTAGATTTTAGCAAGCGGAGGCGACGATTCAGACCTGTTCCGCTACGTTCCGTTAAGCCGTGCGGACTGTGCATTTGCCGACTAGGTGTTTCTAGATCCGATTCACCATGACCCGTGCAGTCAGTGGATGATTCGCATGGGTAAGCCAGCGGGCCAGCGCCAGCCGCCTACCTCCTGCTGGCGCCGGACCAGGGGATAGACAGCCTCCAGCACCGTGCCTGAATCCTGTTTCGAAGTAACCGCCCAGGTGCCGACCCGACGGACTGACTGGGACTTCCCCTGGACCCGAATGCTGAAGTCCTTCCAGGACACCCAGCTGGGCTTACGGTACCAGAGGCTCGCCTCCCGCTTCAGGGTGATGGTGACCCGGCCCTCCTTGGGGATCTGGCTGACGACCCGCGCTGCCTCGGATTCGCTGGCAGACCAGCGTGGAATTTCAGTATGCCGAGTAGAAGAGGTTCCTCCCTGGCTCCTCCTTACCGTTCTGAGTTCCTTTGACTTAAACAATATAGTCACAATGGGTGGACCAGCGCTCTTAAGTTTTAGGCTATCACTTGAGGGTCGTTAGTTTCTTCACCCCAGTGAACCTCCAATCTTTCACGGTAGAGTGGCGAGGACAAATCACAAGTCCCCCGCCGCGGGTATTCCACCCCTCAGAAACACAGAAAGAACATGGCAAGGTGGATCTGCTTAGACGTTGTGGGGAGGAATCCACCTGGACTTAAAAAAAACTGAAAGCACCTTTCGAAGCGCCCGAAATCGAATGTCGGCTCCTGGCCGTTCGCGATAGTTCATTCGGCGTTTTTGGGGAAATCTGAATGTCCGCTTCTAAGGGGGGTGCGGTTTCAACCGAAAGGCGAAAGCGGTCGTTCGATTGCGATCAAATCAGGCAGTATCGGAGTGTCCCTGTGCGGGTTACTCCCGAGTTTCTCTGAGTTGTTAGTAAAATGTTAGGAAATGGCTGCTTCCGAGCGTTTTCTGGAAGGTTCTTCTAGATCTAAACTATTGATTATAAATGTATTGAGAACGTTGACATCTCAATTTACTCTTTGGTGCTTGTGATTTGGAGCTTGTTTGTACCTTGTATCTTGTACCTTGGGATTTCAAAGTTTCAGTCCCGCCTCAAAGCTCGAGCTCGCCGCCGTAGACCATATCCTTTAGCTTGAACTTCTTGGAGATCTTTCTTTCCATCAACCGGGTTACGAACTCGACGTTCTTCTCCTTGAGCGTGATCTCGTTCTCCTTGGAGAAAAAGATGTAGACCTCGAAGCCTGCCTGACCGGTCTTGGCATCCAGCAATTGCGCCTGATCGCTTCCAAAGGCGACATTCTTGGCTAGAATCGGGTCACGCCCCTTGATCTTGAGCACGGTTTCTTTCTTGATCTGCTCGTAGAGAAAGCGCTGGCGCCCCTGGTCCATTTGTGCCATCCGCGCAGGAAGCCCAGACACGCCGATCACGTAATGTGTCAGCTCTGGTTCCAGTAGTTTGAGAGCCTCCGGAGCTGAGTCTGCCGCATCCCCAAAACGGGCTCTGGCCACCGCCTTCTTTACCGGTTGGGCGCTATACCAACGGATCGTCAGCGTCATGGAGGGAGGGAAACCGGGGCCGCCACCACCCCTACGGCCACCACCCCTACGGCCACCACCGCTACGGCCACCACCGCTACGGCCACCGCCGCTACGGCCACCGCCGCCGATACCGCCGACGCGAGCACGGGCGCCGCTACGTCCGGTTCCCAACTCGGTTCCCGTCTGGCCGCCGGTCGTCTGGACACTGATCGTGACCTGGCGTGACAAGGGAGATTTGTTGAGCATCTTGAGTACGTCTTTCTCGGTCCATTCGAGAAAGTCGCCTTCTTCCCAGAATTTCCCTGCCCAGGTGGGCGTCAACGCCAGCAGCGAAATCGCTGCCACTCCCAACGCTACTTTCTTCATTCGCTTCTCCTCAATCGCTTCACCTCAGTTTTCAGGAAGACCAAACGCGCCTCGACAAACGGCCAGACCACCTTTTCTACTTTACGCGCCGGGCCACCTTGTGTTTCAGTATCTCCAACCCCGACTCTTTAGTCCATTATCTGATTGACTTCAGGTAGAATCAAGAAACGAAGAACTCAGGCTCCTTGATCATGCTTCTTGTCCAGATTCCACTCTTGGTTGTGGCGGCTCTAGTGTCTTCCCACCCGACCATCTTGCTCGGAAAGAGCGACACAGATCCTCGCTTCGAAACCGAAATTGCTCCCATTCTCGAGGCGAATTGCCTGGCTTGCCACGGTAAGGCCCAGCTGCAGGCCAACCTGGACCTACGGTCTCGCGATAGTATCCTGAAGGGTGGGAAATCCGGCCCAGCAGTGGTCCCCGGGGAGCCGCTCCGAAGCCTGTTGTTGGAGAAGGTCAGCTCCGGATCTATGCCGCCTGGGGACGGCAATCTGAATTCAGACCAAAACCATCTTATCCGACGCTGGATCGAAACCGGGGCCCTGCGGCAGGGAGAGAAGCCAGAGTCGAGTCCCAAGATTGGGAAACACGCGGAGGTCAGCGGCCGCGAAATTGCGGTCACCATTTTGAACGTCAAATGCCTCCTCTGCCATGGCAGACGAAAGCAAGAGGGGGGGCTTGACCTCCGATCTCGTGCTTCTCTGTTGAAGGGGGGGAATTCCGGACCTGCCATTGTCCCGGGTAGACCTGACGAAAGCCTACTCATCAAGCGCGTCCTGTCCGAGGAAATGCCACCTCTGAAGGACCAAGCACGGGTTTCAGTGCGACCAGTGACTTCAGGGGAACTCGAGAAACTGCGCGGCTGGATCATGGGAGGCGCCACGTTCGAAGAAGAGGAACCGGAGCCATTTGATCCCCAGGAAGATCCGCTCGTCAATGAGGAGGACCGCCGTTTCTGGTCGTTCCAACCGCCTCGGCGCCCTCAGGTCCCGGAGGTTGGCCTGCGAGACGCCGGTCTCACCCCGATAGACGCGTTTCTGCTGAGAGGATTGGAGGAGAAAGGACTCTCCTTTTCATCGGAAGCCGAACCCCTGGCCCTGATGCGACGCGCCCACTTCGATGTGACGGGACTACCTCCAAGTCCGGAGGAGGTGCTAGCCTACCGCGAGGACAGCGCCCCTGGGGCTTATCAGCGCTTGGTCGACCGTTTGCTGGACTCGCCGGGATACGGCGAGCACTGGGGGCGCCACTGGTTGGACGCAGTGGGGTACGCGGACTCGGAGGGCCAGGTGTCGGCAGATGCACCTCGCCCCAATGCCTGGCGATATCGCGACTACGTAGTGCGCTCTCTCAATACCGACAAACCCTACGATCAGTTCTTGCTCGAACAGATCGCCGGGGACGAACTCTTTGACTACAGGAAGAGCAACCCACTCACACTCGAGGAGCGGGAAAAACTGGTGGCTACGGGATTTTTGCGCATGGGTCCGGACGGCACCTATAGCACCTCCCAGGCTTTCGTGCCCGAACGGCTGCAGGTAGTGGCGGACCAGGTTCAGATTCTGACTTCGACCGTTCTCGGCTTGACCGTGGCCTGCGCACGCTGCCATGACCACAAGTACGATCCCATCCCGCAGCGCGACTACTACCGGCTCAGCGCCATTCTGCGCTCGGCCTATGATCCCTACGACTGGCTTTCTCCCAGTGAGACGGAGGTGGGTCCAGAGGCTCAATGGGATGGAACCAATACCCGTTTTCTGAGCGGCACCCCGGAAGGGGAGGTTCGGGTAGTCGAAGAGCATAACGCACCCATCCAGGAAAAGATCAAGCGACTGGAACAGGAACTGGAGGACAAGGCCCGGCCCTTGCGGGAACAGCTGCTGGAGGAAAAGTGGGCCAAGATCCCTGAGGGGGTCCGAAAAGATGTCCGCACAGCCCTGGAAACTCCCAGCGAGGAGCGCACCGGCACCCAGAAATACCTGGTGGAAAAGCTGGGGACCAACGTCAAAATAGAGCCCGGGGAATTGCAGAACAAATTCGAGTCGTTCAAGCAGCTGTCTCTGGAAACCAAAGAGGCCATCGTCCAAACCAAGAAAGAACTCAAACCCATTCCCAGGATTCGCGCCCTGTTCGACATGGGTGACCCGGTGAGCCCGGTCCATATTCTTCAGCGAGGTCTTGCCAGCAGCCCTGGAAGCCAGGTCGAGCCCGGTGTCCCTTCCGTGCTGACCTCCGGGCTCCGGAGCTACAGGGTAGAAAAGCCGAGTTGGGCAACCAACACCAGCGGACGGCGGCTGGGTTTGGCAAGATGGCTCATCCAACGCGACCATCCTCTCACCGCAAGGGTGGTGGTGAACCGGATCTGGCAGCGCTATTTCCGGGTAGGGCTGGTAACAACCGAGGGCAACTTCGGTCGGGCGGGGTCACCTCCATCCCACCCTGAGCTTCTGGATTGGCTTGCCACCGAGCTGGTTCGCCGCAAGTGGAGCCTCAAGGCACTGCATCGTCTGATCTTGACGTCTCGTGCCTACCGTCAGGGTTCCTATGTGAGGCCTGAAGTAAAAAAGGCAGATCCCGAGAACATTCTACTTTCCCGATTTCCGATGCGCCGTCTCGACGGGGATGCCATCCGAGACTCAGTCCTGAAGGCTTCAGGGCTTCTCGATTCGAGGCCCTTTGGGCCACCCGACGCGGTGGAAGTCAAATCGGATGGTGAGGTCGTCGCAAAGGAGACTGGCAAGGGCTATCGTCGAAGCATCTACTTGACGCAGCGCCGTTCCACACCGGTGACGATGCTTGAGACCTTCGACGCTCCCCAGCTCAGACCCAACTGTCTCCGCCGAACCCATTCCACCGTCTCTTCCCAGGCGCTGCAGATGATGAACAGCGAAATGATCCGTAGAAGCTCCCGCTACCTGGCGGGGCGCGTTATCGATAAGGTCGGAGAGGATATCGCGAAGCAAGTGGAGAGGCTGTATCTGGCGGCTCTGGGCCGCTTTCCTTCGGTGCAGGAATCAGACCGGGCCGAAGCTGCCCTTCGAAGCCTGACAACGGAGTGGATGAAGCATTTGGAGAAGGACGTCCCCGCGGAACCCAGACGGGCGCAGAGCCACTGGCTGGCGCTGGCAACCCTGTCGCATACGGTCCTGAACTCGGCTGAGTTCCTCTATATTGATTGAGGTGGCATGAACGTGAAGCCTGACCGTACCCTTCCCTGCGAAAGCAGTCTGGGAACACGACGTAACTTCTTCTCGCGAGTCGGGGACGGTCTCTATGGTGCCTCGCTAGCCTACCTGCTTGGAGGCGAACTCTTCTCGACCAATCCCGCTTTGGCAGCTTCCGCGGAGAACGTCCATCACCTACGCCCACGTGATCCTCACCTACAGCCGAAGGCCACCTCCGTTATTCAGTTCTTCATGAATGGCGGGCCCAGTCAGGTGGACCTGTTCGACCCCAAGCCTGCGCTCGAAAAGTACGCGGGGAAGCCACCGGGCCGCGACCTGGCCAACGACATCGAGTTCATCAACGAGGCCGGTGGCTTCATGCCATCGCCCTTCAAGTTCGCCCGATATGGTAAGTCGGGCGTTGAAATATCAGACGCAATGCCTCATCTATCCCAACACGTAGACGACATCGCGTTGATTCGATCGATGTTCACGCCCCACTTCAACCATGAACCCAGCATCTTCATGATGCACAGCGGGAGACAGTTTTCGAGCCGCCCCGCGCTTGGATCCTGGGTCGTCTATGGTCTGGGAAGTGAGAACCAGAACCTGCCGGCCTACGTCGTCCTGGACGATCCCAAGGGCCTGCCCATCAACCATATCCAGAATTGGCAATCGGGTTGGCTGCCGCCCGTCTACCAAGGAACTCGGGTACGCTCAGAGGGCTCGCCAGTGTTGAATCTGAAAGCAAAGCGGGAATTCCCAGCTCCGGTGCTGGACCTGGCGCGCTCCCTGTTATCCCGCATGGATCACGACCATCAAGGTCAGCGTCCGGATCAACCCGACCTGGGAGCCCGCATCACCAACTACGAGCTCGCAGCTCGCATGCAGCTCGCGGCTAGCGACGCCCTGGATCTTTCGCAAGAGACCCCTGCCACGCATGAGATGTATGGCCTCAACCAGGAGCACACGGCATCCTACGGGCGTCGCTGCCTCATGGCACGACGGCTCGTCGAACGGGGTGTACGAGTAGTGCAGCTCTATATCGAGGGTCAGATCTGGGACAACCACAGTAATCTCGTAGAATCACTCAAGTACGCCTGCGGAAAGACTGACCAACCGGTACACGCACTCATCCAGGACCTCAAGCAGCGGGGCCTGCTCGATTCGACCCTACTAGTCTGGGGAGGGGAGTTCGGTCGCCTTCCTCTGGCGCAGTCCAAGGTGGGGTCGAACTCGGGACGGGATCACGGCCCAACCGGCTTCACGGTTTGGTTGGCTGGAGGCGGAGTCAAGGGCGGCACTGTGTTTGGATCCACCGACGACATTGGGTACAAGGCGGTCGAAAACCGGGTCAGCGTCCACGATTTCCACGCCACCATCCTCCACCAGCTCGGCATGAACCATCGGGAACTGGTCTACAAACGTGAAGGCCGCAACGAGAGGCTCACCGACGAGTTCCCGGCTCGGGTCGTGAAGGAGATCCTGGCTTAAACCATTTGCTCCCGAGCTTGGTATACTGGAATCATTCGAGGTTCTCGAAGACTACGGAGCACGGCGATGATCCGGCGGGTAGCCGTCAGCGCGCATCTGCAACAGATGGGGCTCGGTGCACAAGTTCCGCGAGGCTCGGCATGGGATGAATGGGAGCTATTCTCGACCCGCCTTTGTAACAGCAAGAGCCTGCCTATCTATAACTCTTGCACTGACCACGGCATTGGCACTTCCTCTGATCGGGTCTGGGGTGGAATTCGCACCTTTCTCCCCGACCAATAGATCTCAGGACTCCGATTCCAGCCACCCTCATCACAAGCCCAAAGACGTCACTCAAAAGCCATCGGAAACCGGAGCTCCCAAGGCTGGACCCGGACACCAACGAATGCTCCAGGTCCTTCAGGAACTAGCGGAACGGAGTGCGGAAGAGCATCCCTACATGGGAGAGGGGCGAGTCCGTAGCCTGAGCAAAGAGTTGGCGGACCTGGAAGCACGCTCCTCCGAGGTGACGATCCCGGAATATTGGGGTGACCTCAGCCGCTGGGAAGTCCTGCTCGAGCTCGGAACTCTTGAACTACGTCTAGGCAGGGAGCAGGCCGGGATAGACCATCTCCTGGCCGCCTACCGGCTCCTGCCGAAGATTCGGCCCTATATTCAGAGCACCAAGGTGACCAAGACTATCTTCCAGCTTGGGGTTGGGTACATGCGTCAGGGAGAGACCCAAAACTGTGCTCTCCAGCATAATGCCGAGAGCTGTATTCTCCCGCTTCGTGGGGGAGGAATCCATACGCTACCCTACGGTTCCACCAAGGCAGCCCAATACTTCACTGAGGTCCTGGAGAATTCCTCTCGGGACGCTCTCTTCGGCTTCAATTTCCAGGCTCGTTGGCTCTTGAATGTAGCCCACATGACTCTAGGTCAATATCCTCATCAGGTACCGGAACGGTATCGGATACCGCCGTCAACCTTCGAATCCAAAGTACCTTTCCCGCACTTTCCCAACGTGGCTATGAAGCTGGGCCTGGACACGTTCAATCTGGCGGGAGGGGCAATCGTCGATGACTTCGATAGCGACGGAGATCTGGATATCACTACCTCGACCTGGGACAGTTCAGGCCCCATGCACTTCTTCCGCAACAACGGGGATGGCACCTTCTCAGACCGAACCCAGCAGGCGGGACTGGAAGGTCTGATGGGAGGGCTGAACCTCCTACAAGCCGACTATGACAACGACGGAAACACAGACATCCTGGTACTGCGTGGTGCCTGGGCGGGTAAGGACGGCCAGGATCCGAACTCGCTCTTGCGGAACCGGGGCGACGGCACTTTCGAAGACGTTACCTTCGAGGCGGGACTGGCCGAGGTCTCCTACCCCACTCAGACAGCCGACTGGGCCGACTACGATAACGATGGCGACTTGGACCTCTTCATCGGCAACGAGACAGACAACGAACTCCAGGCTCCTTGTCAACTGTTCCAGAATCAGGGCGACGGAACCTTCCGAGACGTGGCCTCAGAGGCCGGGGTGAAGAGCTACAACTACACCAAAGGGGTCTCCTGGGGAGACTACGATGCGGATGGTTTCCCTGATCTGTATGTCTCGAACTATCGGGCAACAAATCGTCTCTACCGGAATCGGGGAGACGGGACCTTCGAGGACGTTACCGCAGGATTGGGCGTGGCCTACCCCAAGGACAGCTTCCCGGTCTGGTTCTGGGATTACAACAACGACGGGGCTCTCGATCTGTTCGTCTCCAGTTACGCCGGACACATCGCTCACCAGGCCGCCTATCGCCTGGGACTGCCTCCGCGCTTCGAAAAAGCCTGCCTCTACGAAGGAGACGGCAAGGGGGGCTTTCGTGAGGTGGCCGAAGAGCGCGGTCTGGATGGACCGATGCAACCCATGGGTTCCAACTTCGGAGATCTGAACAACGACGGCTATCTGGATTTCTATCTTGGGACCGGAGATCCATCCTTCGCTAGTATCGTCCCCAATCTCATGTATTTGAACCAAGCCGGTCAGAGATTCGACGATGTCTCCGCAGTAGGAGGCTTTGCTCATCTGTAGAAGGGCCACAGCGTCGCCTTTGCCGATCTCGACAACGACGGGGATCTGGATGTCTTCGAGCAAATGGGGGGCGCCTTCCCTGGAGACGCCTTCAGCGACGTCCTCTACGAGAACCCGGGAATGGGTAACAACTGGATAGGAGTCCAATTGGTGGGGCAGCAGTCCAATCGGTCTGCAATCGGAGCCCGAATTCGGGTGCAGATTGAGGAAAACGGTGTAACGCGATCGATCTACCGCCACATCAACAGCGGAGGCAGCTTCGGAGCCAACCCCTTTCGGCAGACATTTGGGCTGGGAAAGGCGAATTCTGCCCAGCTGCTGGAGGTTTTCTGGCCTCGAACGGGTAAGACACAGATCCTGACCGACCCACCTTCTGGGCAAGTCATTCAGATCGTCGAAGGCAAGGAGGGCTACACGAAGTTGCCCTTGAAGCGCCTTGAATTCTAAGCTGAAACTTGAATAGTGAGCAGTACCGGAAACAGCCGCAGTCAACAGAGCCGCGAGCGACTTGACGTGTCTGCAAGGTGGACCCCATTTCCGAGGAGCGACCGGTCAGCTGCACCATTCCCTGTTTATTGAGCCAGAGGTTTCCTTCTGGGATGATCCGATTCGCGCGTGGGGGTCACTGTCAAATGGAACATCATTGGGCTTTCGCTTGAAAATTGTGCGGGTTGGAAACCGCGTGGGTGGTCCGCTTTCTCCTCGGAACTTGACTCTATTTTAAAGACCCTGCCAGTCGCGCGCGGCTCTGTTGATCTCGCTGGCAAAATACTGATCGGGGTGAAAACAGACAAAGTTTCTTTCCTGTACGGTCCGGCGCAGCCGGTGGCGGGGCCAACCTGAAACTTGAATAGTGAGCAGTAGTGCAGTGAGCAGTGAACAGTACCGGAAACAGCTACAGCCAACAGAGCCGCGAACGACTTGACTCGTTAGCAGTATGCCCCACGTTTCGAGGAGAGACCTGGGCCCTCTCCGGTCAAATGCCCTTTTTGTGACGCATCTCGCAGATGTCCAACCCCTCGCTTGCGCTCCAGGCTCTCCGTGACCGACGAACGCTCTCCCGGACAGAAGTTTCGCCCTGAATGATCCAGCTCGGCTGGGCAAAACTGGCCTTGAAATCTACCAAGTAGTCGCGGGTCTCAGCGTACCCGAAAAGCGAAGAAACCCTGATACAAACTGGACCTTGTACCGATCGGCACCACCGGAGCGAACTAAAGTTCAGCCGATGCCGTACCGAAAAAGATGGTAGGGGGAAATATGGCTTGAACTACCCAAGCCTGGATACTTGAGCACGGGTGCAAAAGTGCCCCCTGACTCGCGCCAGCTCTGACCTGGCGCGAGGTGTTGCAGGACTGAGCGTAGCGGATCATGAAATTCTTTGTTGACCCCCTGCCTCTCAGAGCCAGAATCTACATCCTGACAGTCGTGCTGACGGGTCTACCCCTGATCGTCGTCTGCTTTGTCCACGCCCTGACACACCCCGATCTAAACTGGATTCTCCTGGCGGCCGTCGCAGCCTGGGGAAGCTACTTTCCTGTCGTCATCCCCCTGGTCAAAGGGAAGAAGGAGTCGCTGTCGGTCACCGTAAGCGACGTGTTCATCTTCGCGGCAATCTTCCTCTATGGACCCGAGATTGCCGTGGTAGTCGTTATCTGTGAAGGAGTGACCACCAACCTCAGGGCCAAGATCAAGCATTTCTACAAACAGCTCTTCAACACCAACCAACTGGTTCTGGTGGCTTTCATTGTCGGATCCGGCTTCTATCTTTTCGAGGGCGAGTCCGGCCCCCTGGACCCGAACCACATTCAGGATGTGCCTCTCTTTATGCTCAAGGTTGGACTCGCTGGGCTGGCCTACTTCGTCCTCAATACCTCCATGGTCGCCGTGGCGATCTCTTCCGTGACTAAGCAGCCCCTGATGGACTTGTGGAAGCATAATTTCATCTGGGCTTCGCTGACCCACGTGGCAGGCGCCTGCCTGGGGGGCATCGTCTTCATCTACTTTGGACGCTTCGAACTCTACGCGCTTGCCATCGCTTCGCCCATCATCTTGCTGCTCTACTACGCTTACAAGATGAATCGGGAGCGCATCAGCCGGGCGCAGCAACATCTGGACGAAGTCAACCAGCTGTTGGACAAGAAGATTCTGGCCGAGAAAGCCCTCAAGAAAGCCAAGGAAGAGCTGGAAACCAGGGTTGAGGAACGCACCAACGAGCTGGCAGAAGAAAAGGAGCGTCTTACGGTCACACTGCGCAGTATCGGAGATGGCGTAATCACCACGGATACTTCAGGAAGGATCTCGCTCTTGAATCAGGTAGCGGAGGACCTCACCGGGTGGAGACAGGGGAGGGCCGCTGGTCAGCCGCTGCAAGAAGTTTTCCACTTAATCAACGGGAAAACGTTCCAGCCCTGCGACAATCCGGTGGTACAGGTCCTCAAAGAGGGAGTGGTTCTCTCGTTGGACGCCGAGGAGATGACCATCATTTCCAACGACGGAACCAGGAGACGCATCTCCCTCACGGGCGCTCCTATACGTGATCAGGGCGGAACCACACTCGGAGTCGTACTCGTCTTCCGGGACATTACCGACCAGCTCACCATGGAGGAGGAGCTGCTAAAGGGGCAGAAACTAGAATCGCTTGGCATCCTGGCTGGAGGAATTGCACATGACTTCAACAACATTTTGACCGGCATCGTCCTGAAGACCCAGCTGGCCCGACGCAATTGGGCGCGCGGAGATGACCCCTCCCAGTACTTCACCAGCATCGACGAAGCCACTCAGATGGCTACCACGCTCACGCACCAACTCCTTACATTCGCCAAGGGAGGAGCACCAATCACAAAATCGGCTTCGATTAGGCAGCTGTTGGAAGAATCCACACGTTTTGTGTTGCGGGGCTCGAAGATCAAGTGCAACTACTTAATCGAAGACGACCTCTGGATAGCCGAGATAGATCCAGGCCAGATCAACCAGGTCATCAACAACCTGGTAATCAACGCAGAGCAAGCCATGCCGCGGGGAGGCGCCATTACGCTTCTCGCCGGGAATGTTCAGATGACGAGTCAGAACAGAGTAGGAGAATTGGCCACCGGACGCTATGTCAAGATCTCCGTCGAAGACGAGGGCATTGGAATCCCTCCCGAGAACCTTCCTCGCATCTTCGATCCTTACTTCACCACCAAGGAAAAGGGACACGGACTGGGACTTGCCGGTACCTACTCTATTATTCACCGTCATGGGGGCTACATCTTGGTCGAAAGCGCCGTGAACGCCGGGACGACGTTCACGTTTTACGTCCCCGCGTCTGAAAACCCGGTTGCCGAGATCGAAGAGGCCCAACCACCCTCCGACACAGCGGACCTGGGACCCGTTGGAAACGGCCGCATCCTGGTGATGGATGATGAGGAAATGATCCGGGAGGCCCTGGGGGAGCTCCTGAAGGAGCTCGGCTACGACGTGGCTTTCGCCAAAGACGGGGGCGAGGCAATCGCCATCTACCGGGATGCTCTCGAGCAGCGGCTCGATTTCGACGTAGTCATCATGGATCTGACCATTCCCGGCGGCATGGGAGGGAAGGAAGCAATCCAGGAACTCCTGGCGGTGAATCCCAACGTCAAGGCCATTGTGTCGAGTGGATACTCCAGTGATCCTGTGATGGCCAGGTATGAGGACTATGGCTTCAGCGCGGTCTTGGCAAAACCCCTCAGGCTAGACGATGTAACCCAGGTACTGGAGAAAGTGCGTTGGCTCGACAAAGACTCTCCGATTCCGAACACTCCAAAAGATTCCAACCAGCCAGCACACCACACCGCTATCTTCTGATGTGAACCCTTCTTGGCTGCTGAAATCAGGTTTCGGACAAGACCCGTCACAGCAATCCAGGGCGATCGGGACTGGATCGACCAGGACCTCTAGAAAGACACGCCAAACACCCACGCCCCCTCCTCCTCCAGAACAGCAAAAACGGGTCCGGGATATCGTTCAAATCGATGAAAAAAACGATTGTGAAGCAGGAGCGGGAGATCGCCTGAAGAGCGTCTTGCAAGTGAGTGTGGAAGAAACTGTGGATAAACTGTGATAGCAGCTCACGAATGAATTATTTCCCTGATAGATGGCCCTTCTGCTCCTTTTTGCACAAATTGTGTGCACGACATTTTCCTGGTTTTTCTGCTTGCTCCAGCTCGCCAGTGGGATACAATTTTGACCGTCCCAAGGGGTAGACGCGACGGACATCCCGAGGCGACACCGGGTGCTTGTTAGAAGCGGCCGAGGGGCTTCGGCCAGAAAGCGGCGGAAGACGAGCACGGGGCGGGTTCAAGTATTCGCGTAAGCGGGTGCTAGGCTCCTTTACGGGGAACAGACAGAGTAGACGATGCCTTCGGGTATCCCGACTAGGTTTGCGACTCGGTTGCTTCGGGACAAGCGGTTGTCGATTGGGCGAGATTTTCGGACCGGGCGAGACGTTTATCCGAGGAGCCTGGGAAGAGACGAGCCTGATCGGGAAGGAACCTCACGCTTCGGGAAAGGCAAGCCCTCTTAGGAGAGTAAGCCTATTTTGGAGCGAGCTGGGGTTCACCTCCGGGAGTGAAGAAACCGATCCTATTCGGGTTGGGAGAGATTGCTCTTGAGGGTGCGCGGGAAGTTGCGAATATCACTTGGGACATTTTTTTTGCTCTGGCCTCTAGATCGACTGCGGAAGCGCTAGTTTCTCCCTCCTCTATTTCCTCAATTGTAAGCACAACAGAAACCCGCTGCCTTCCATAAGCGGCGCCCCCGATGTTATAGTCGCGTGTTCCAAAAGAGGGGGCGATCGATCAGGCCTTCATGTCTTTGGGTGCCGGGAGTTCCGCATGAACGGGTTGCCCCCTGGGGACGAAAGACTCGGCGAAGAGGAGAATTGTGAGCAAGATACCGGTAGGAGTCTTGGGAGCCACGGGAGCAGTGGGCCAGAAATTCGTACTTCTGCTTGCCGACCATCCCTGGTTCGAGCTTCGGGCACTTGCGGCGTCGGAGCGTTCAGCGGGTCATCGCTACGGGGATATCGTTTCCTGGAAGCAGGCGGGTTCCGTACCCGAAGCGGCCTCGGCACTCGAGGTAGGAACCTGTGAAGCCAACATGGACTGCCCCATCGTCTTCTCCGGCTTGGATTCCTCGGTTGCAGGCGAAGTTGAGACCGAGTTTGCAAATAGGGGCCACTGGGTCTTCTCGAATGCGAGGAACCACCGCATGGATCCCGATGTGCCCCTTCTCATCCCCGAGCTGAATGCCAATCACCTGGACATCGTCCCCTGGCAGCGTAAGAACCGCAACTGGAGCGGTGCTATCGTCGCTAACGCCAACTGCTCTTCTATCGTACTCGCCCTGAGTCTCGGCCCACTGCATCGGCAGTTCGGACTCGAGCTCGTCCAGGTGGTCACCTTTCAAGCAATCTCCGGCGCTGGCTATCCCGGTGTTCCTTCACTCGACATCCTGGGGAACGTACTCCCCTTCATCGAGGGGGAAGAAGACAAGATCGAGACAGAAACCCAGAAGATGCTGGGAGTTTTTGAGAAAGACTCATTCAGCCCCGCGCAGTTCACCATAAGCGCCCAGGCCAACCGTGTGTCTGTCGAGGAAGGTCATCTTGAGTGCGTTTCCCTACGCCTTAAAACCAAGGCCTCGGTAGAGGATGTCATCGCGACCTGGGAGAAGTTTCAAGGCCCTCCTCAGGAGCTCAATCTGCCTTCGGCTCCTCGGGATCCGGTCGTTGTATTCCGGGACGAAAGTCGCCCCCAGCCCCGGCTGGATGTCTGGAAGTATGGAGGCATGAGCTCTCTGATAGGACGCACTCGGCCCTGCTCGGTCCTGGACATCAAGTACGTTGTCCTGGGACACAATACAATCCGGGGAGCGGCTGGAGCCTCCATTCTCAACGCCGAACTCGTGCGCGAGAAAGGTCTACTCAACTAAGGGTTCCAATCCGGAACAGCTTCGGTTCATCATGATTGTAATGAAGTTCGGTGGGACGTCCCTACAAGACGCCGCCGCAATCCAGCGTTGTATTGAAGCCGTATCTCTTCAGGGCGGCCATCCGACCGTCGTCGTCCTCTCCGCAATGGGCAAGTCGACGAACCGGCTTCTGGAGATAGCCCAGCTTGCTTCCTCAAGCGAAATCGGGCGAGTAGAGCAAGTCAGACAGGAACTCCGCGACTACCACCTGGGCATCTCTGGAGACCTGATTTCGGGTCCTCGCCTGGAGCAGGTCAGGATAAGACTCGACGTTCTCTTCGAAGCGCTCTCGGACCTCGTCAAGGCAACAGCTGAGATGCAGGAATGCCCGCCTCGAATCCTGGACTCGATTGCCTCATTGGGGGAGCGGATGAGCACCCTGGTGTTCGCCGCCGCGCTGAGCGAGTCGGGAACCAAGGAGGTGCTGCTGGACTCGAGAGGCTTCGTGCGTACCGATGATCAGTTCACCCAGGCCAGGGTCCTGCATGAGATTACGGAAGAGTCCATATGCAGCCAGCTGGAACCCCTGCTGGCTGAGGGCAAGACGGTCGTTGCCCAGGGCTTCATCGCATCCACTCTTGACGGCGTCACCACGACCATCGGCCGTGGCGGCTCCGACTATACGGCGTCTCTCCTGGGGGCTGCCCTGAAAGCAACGGACATTCAGATCTGGACGGACGTCCCAGGGGTGTTGACTGCCGATCCCCGCATTGTCCCGGAAGCGTTCAAGATGAAAGCCGTTTCCTTCGCCGAAGCTGCTGAGCTAGCCTACTTCGGGGCCAAGGTACTTCACCCCAGTACTCTGCTGCCGGCCATCGCCAAGAACATCCCGGTCCACGTTTGCAGCTCTCGTCAGATCCATCAGCCCGGCACGCTCATATCGACGGATTCGATCCCTTCCGAGACCACCGTCAAATCCATTGCGTGCAAGAATGGCATCGCCATCGTCAACATACAGTCATTCCGGATGCTGCTGGCCCATGGCTTCCTCAGGCGGATCTTCGAAGTTTTCGACAAACACGAGAAGGTCGTAGATGCCGTGGCCACAACAGAAGTGAGTGTTTCGCTCACGGTTGACTCGACCGACAAGCTGGACGCCATCATCGAAGATCTGCAAGAACTCGGTGACGTTGGAGAAATTGAGGTGCAGCCGAACAAGGGCATCATCTGCGCCGTTGGAGACAACCTGAGATATAGAGCGGGGATCGCTTCGAGAATCTTTCGTTCGCTGGATGACATCAACATAGAGATGATCTCCCAGGGAGCCTCTCAAATCAGCGTGACTTTCTTGGTTCAGGAAGACAGAATGGAGGAAGCTGTCCGCCGCCTGCACAACGAGTTTTTCGGGGAACCTGATCCGAACCTGTTCGAACCTGTCGGTCAGCTGGACCCTTGATGCTTGAATCCGACCTGGTGCAGTTATGAAAATCGCACTCCTGGGATACGGGAAGATGGGCAGAACGGTGGAACGAATTGCCTTGGAGCAGAACCACCAGATCACCGAGGCCATGGACATTGGCGAGAACCCGATGACAGATGGTTTTTCCGGTTCCTGGGTGGGTCAGACAGATGTTCTGATCGACTTCTCGGTCGCTGAAGCGGTGGCGACGAACGTGCAGAACGCTATTCGATCGGGACTGCCCATAGTGGTCGGCACCACCGGTTGGTACGACGAGATTCCTCGCGTCCGCACGCTGGTGGAGAAAGATCAGGGAGCCTGTATCTATTCGGGCAATTTCAGTTTGGGCGTGCAGATCTTCTTCCGGTTGACCCGGGAGGCCGGACGGATCTTTTCGCGTTTCCAGGATTTCGACCCGTTTCTGGTAGAGAGCCACCATGTCCAGAAGGTGGATGCCCCTTCAGGAACCGCGGTGACAATGCAGAATCTGCTGGAGGAGTCCTATGGGAAGCGTCTGCCGGTCACGAGCATACGAGCTGGCTACATACCGGGCGTGCACACCGCGGGATTCGATTCGCCGGTGGATACCATAACCCTCGAGCACAGGGCTCGAAGCCGTGACGGCTTCGCTCGGGGAGCCATCCTGGCAGGACAGTGGATCCAGGGGAAGAAGGGCTTCCATCAATTCGATGACGTTATCTTTGGAGAGGACCATGACTGAGATCAAGGGCTGTGGAACGGCATTGGTGACTCCTTTTACGACGGACAACAAAGTCGACTTCGAAGCGTACCAGCGACTGGTCGAGTGGCAGATCGAATCGGGGATCGACTTTCTGGTTCCCTGCGGCACAACCGGGGAGAGTGTCACGCTGTCGGAAGAAGAGTATCTCAAGGTAATCCGCACCTGCGTCGAGACTTCCTCCAAAGCCGTTCCGGTGGTGGCCGGAGCGGGGACGAACAATACCGAACACGCCATTCATCTGGCTCGGGCAGCTCAGAAGGCGGGAGCGGACGCGATTCTTTCCGTGACCCCTTATTACAACAAGCCGACTCAAGAAGGCATCTTCCAGCACTTTCGAGCGATCGCCCAGGCGCTTTCGATCCCTGTGGTGTTCTACAACGTTCCCGGACGCACAGGGACCAATATCGCTACCGAAACCCAGCATCGATTGGCAGAGGAAGACGGCATCCTGGGAGTCAAGGAGGCGAGTGGAAGCCTGGACCAGATCATGGAGGTCCTGGCGGGCCGGCCATCGAGCTTCCTGGTGCTTTCGGGGGACGATAGCATCGCTTTTGCAGTAGCGAGCCTCGGGGGGGAAGGGGTGATCTCAGTCGCCAGCAATCTGATTCCAGCCGAGATGACGCAAATGATATCGCTTGTCGCTCAAGGCAGACTAGAGGAAGCTCGAACTCTGCACTTCCGCTATCTGAACCTGATGAATCTGAACTTCATCGAATCGAATCCGATACCGGTCAAGTATGCCCTTTCCCAAATGGGCAGGATGCAAGAGATCTACCGGCTACCCCTGTGTCCGATGGCAGACGGTAACAAAGAAAAGATGAATCGGAAGTTGGAAAAACTGGAACTTGTGGGAACTCATGTCTGAGGCAATAGAAGCCCTCTTCAAGAAGGCGGAGTTCACTGCCGAAGATCGCAATCTTCTGGACTCCTTTCTGGACGATCTGGATTCGGGCAGGGTCCGGGCAGCCGTCAGAGTCGAGGGTCAGTGGCAAGTAAACAGCTGGGTGAAAAAAGGTATCCTGGCAGGTTTCCGAATGGGGGTCCTGAGCGATTTGTCCATCAATGGGTCATTCCGCTTCTTCGACAAAGACACCTATCCACTCAAAGATCTGGACCTGAACTCGGGGGTTCGAATCGTCCCTGGAGGTTCTTCTATCAGGAGAGGTTCGTACGTAGGAGGCGGGGTCACCTGCATGCCACCGATGTACATCAATACCGGGGCCTATGTGGATCAAGACACCATGGTAGATTCGCACGCTCTTGTGGGATCCTGTGCACAGATCGGCAAACGGGTTCATCTCAGTGCCGCCTCACAAATTGGGGGTGTTCTGGAGCCGGTTGGTGCGCTGCCGGTGATCATCGAGGACGATGTTCTGGTAGGAGGAAACTGCGGCGTCTACGAGGGCACCGTCGTCCGTTCTGCCGCGGTGCTGGCAGCTGGCGTGGTGCTGACGCGCTCCACTCCAGTCTACGACTTGGTTCGAGAAAACGTCTATCGAGGAAGCTCCGAGGCGCCCCTGGAGATTCCCGGAGGAGCGGTGGTGGTCTCGGGCAGCCGTCCGATCCAAGCCGGCTATGGCAAGAAGCTCGATCTCTCTGTCTACACTCCTATCATCGTCAAGTATCGTGACTCGAAGACAGAGCAGTCGATCCAGCTGGAAGATCTTCTCCGTTGAAGTTCTCTCCTCGGATGGACGCCATCGAGATCTCGATGATCCGCCAGATAATGTCTCGGGCCCAGGGGTGCGTGAATCTGGGGCTGGGCGAACCTGGCTTTCCATTCCCCGAGGTTGTCCTCGACGAAGTTCATCAGATCCTCGAGGAAGGAAAGCTCGGCTACACACCCAACGCGGGACTGCCCGAACTGTGCCGCCAGATTCATGACTATCATGGGGGACGCGAAACCCAGAAGGTCTGCGTCACCAATGGAAGCCAGGAAGCACTTTTCGACATCCTATTCACTTTGGTGGGACCCGGAGACGAGGTTCTGGTGCCGAATCCCGGCTACGTCTCCTACCCCACCGTGACTCGTCTGGCCGGCGGTGTCCCCATCTCCTACCCTTTGAAGGGTAGCGATGACTTTGCGTTCTCGACTTCGACCCTGGAGGAGCGCATCAGCCCACGCACCCGAGTCATTATTCTGAGCACACCATCGAATCCGACCGGCCGTTGTTTAACCCTGGAACAGCTTGATGAAGTGAGCCGGATCGCACGAGAGAGAGGCCTGGTTCTTGTCAGTGACGAGATCTACCGGGAAATCCACTACACGAAGCAGCCGCCACCTTCCATTACTGAGGTCAATGGCGACGCTGCTATCCTCTCAGGCGTGTCCAAGATGGCCAGCATGACTGGTTGGCGTGTGGGTTGGGTCCTCGGTCCAGCCGAATTGGTGGACCGGGTAACGGTGATGCACCAGTGCACCTCAATTTGCGCCTCTACGCTTTCTCAGAGAGCCGCCCTGAAACTGTTTTCCCCCGAAGGAGCACAAGAAGTAGAGCACCAAAGAGGGCGACATGCCACCAACTTTAGATTCGTCACCGACTGGCTGGACCAACATCTGGAGCAGCCCTACGTCCGACCTGAAGGCGCTTTCTATCTGATGCTTTCAGTGAAGTCCGTCGAGCTTCAGAGCCTCGACGTGAGTCTCGAGCTTCTCAAGGACGGCGTGGCGACGATTCCGGGTTCTGCTTTCGGTTCAGAGGGAGAAGGCTATCTGCGAGTTTCGTTTGCGGGCGAGCTCTCCAGTGTCGAGGATGGCCTCTCACGGCTAAAGAAGGGTCTGGGCAGGTTGCTCAAGCAAAAGAGCGTCTCTGTCTCGGCCGAACCCGCTGCCCCTCGACGGACTAACTGATCTCTCTACTACTTTGTGCCTTGGCCGCAGAATGAGCACAGATCCGATTATCACCTTCACCAGCGATTTTGGTCGTCGCGAATACTACGTCGGGGCGGTCCACGGTGCGATTCTGAGCATTTGCCCCCGAGCTAGGATCGTCGATATCAGCCACGAGCTCGCCCCACACGGAATCCTGGAGGGCGCCTTTACGCTGCTTGGCGCCTACGCTTGCTATCCGGCCGGCACAGTACACCTTGCGGTCGTAGATCCGGGCGTAGGTTCAATGCGAAGGGGCATCATCGTGTGTACCGACCGCTACCGACTGGTCGGACCCGACAATGGCATATTCTCGTTGATCTACCAGCGGGAAAAGGTCGAAAAGGTGATTTCGATCGAGTCGGAGGCCTGTTTCCGGAAGCCGGTCTCGCCGACGTTTCATGGCCGAGACATTTTCGGTCCGGCAGCCGCTCGACTGGCGTGCGGAACTGACGTCAGCGAATTCGGGCCTGAGGTGCAGGATTATCAGAGGATCGAACTCCCGTTGCCTCACAAGGTTGGGAAAACCAGGTTGGAGGGAGCAATCCTGCAGATCGACCGCTTCGGCAATGCCATTACCAACATCTCGCCCGAGGACGTTCGAAGCCAGCTTTCCGCGAAGACACGAGCTCTCAGTTTCTTTGCCGGGGGCCAGGAGATTACGGCTCACTACCGCTACTACGCCGAGGCAGAGCAAGACGAAGTTTTCTCTCTGTTGGGCAGTAGTGGGTACTACGAGATAGCCGCCCAGGGAACCTCAGCTGCCCGACTCTTGAAGCTGGCCGAAGGAGCGAAGGTCGAAGTCGAGATCATCTGAGGTCATGAAGCCTGTGTCTTACAACCTCACAGCTCTTCTTCCCCTCAAGCCATCAGCGCCTTCTCCAGGGCTTCGGCGGCAAGATCCGCTCCGTGGAGTTTATGTCTGGGAAGGCCTTCCAAGAATTCCAGGATCGTTTGCGATGTGATCTGGCGGCAGGTTTCCACAGAAGTCCCCTCGCAGAGCAGGGTGAGTGCGGCGGATGCGGCAATCGCCGCTGGACAGCCATAGGTTTGAAAGCGGCAGGCGACTACGACGTCATCCTCAACTCTGAGATAGAGATGGGTGATGTCTCCACAAACAGGATTTTCCGCCTGGGCCGTGTGAGTAGCATCCTCGAGTTTCCCCCGATTGGGGAGTTCGAGAATGAGCCGCTGCGCGGTTTCGCTGTACACCCCTAGCCTTCCCGGTAAAGGGGCGAGAGTTCCCTCATCCGCTCAACCGTCTCGGGAACAACCTTGAGGACATAGTCGATATCTTCCTCCGAGGTCATACGACTCAGGCTGAATCGGATCGCGCTGTCGACGCGACTCGAACTGATCTTCATTGCCCTCAGCACATGTGACGGTTCCAAGGAGCCGGAAGCACAAGCAGCCCCGGTCGAAACTGCAATTCCCTGGAGATCGAGAGAGATCAACAGGGCTTCGCCTTCGATACCCTGAAAGCTGATATTTGAAACGTGAGGCATCCGGCGCACGAGCGAGCCGTTGACGATGGTATCCGGCACGGATTCCCCAATTCCGGCTTCGAGTCTGTCCCGTAGCTCTCGCACTCTCAGATTGAAGTCCTCAAGTCCCTGCTGAGCCAATTCGCAGGCCATGCCCAGACCGACTGCGCCGGGAACATTTTCGGTCCCGCCACGCCGGCTTCGCTCCTGAGAGCCGCCCTGAAGAAGGGCGTCCATGGCAACGCCTTGCCGGACGTAGAGCGCACCCACCCCCTTCGGAGCGTGGAGTTTGTGCCCCGAAAGCGAAAGGAGATCTGCCCCCAACCGATCGACCTCCAGGGGAATCTTGCCAACGGACTGAACCGCATCGGTGTGAAAGAGAATGCCCTTTTCGCGAGCAATTGCACTGATCTCTTCGACCGGCTGGATTGTGCCCACCTCGTTGTTGGCGTGCATTACGGAAATCAGAATGGTCTGGTCGTCGACCGCCTCCCGAAGCTGCTCCATTCGAACCACGCCATCGCGATCCACCGCGACGTAGGTGACACGAAACCCCTCGTTCTCCAACTGCTCACAGCTCCGCAAGATTGCTGGGTGCTCGACAGTGGTGGTGACGATGTGGTTGCCACGAGAACGGTGAAAGCTACACACACCTCGCACGGCCGTGTTGTCAGACTCAGTTCCACCGCTGGTAAAAACGACTTCCTTGGGCTCCGCTCCGATCAAGCGGGCAACCTGCCGACGCGCTTCTTCTACAGAGGCGCGAGCCTTCTGACCATACTCGTGAATCGACGAAGCGTTACCAAAATCTTCGAGGTAGTGAGGCAGGACAGCCTCGAGAACCTGAGGGTCTACCCTTGTCGTAGCGTTGTTGTCGAGATAGACGCGCCGCACCTTGAAGGATGGTATCACCCAGGCTCAAACGAGAGCAACTGAGCTGAAACTTGAATGGTGAGCAGTGGTGAAGTGATCAGTGAACAGTACCGGAAACAGCTACAGCCAACAGCGCCGCGAACGACTTGACTCGTTAGCAGTATGCCCCACGTTTCGAGGAGAGAGCTGGACAACAGCAGAATCGCCCAAATCCCCAACCCCTCGCTCGCGCTTCAGGCTTCCATGGCTCGGGAAGTTTCTTTCTCGAATCTGGTTATGCACTTAACTCCGGATAGGTGACGGTGGGATAGAGCGAACAGGCTGTCAGGAGACGGTCGAAGAGCTCGGATTCCCAGAAACGACGATTGAAACGGTAACAAAACTCAGCCAGGTAACGTTGAAGGTGCTTGAGGCTGACCGCTTTCTGAGTCCCTTGGAGCTGAGTCTTGCAGTTGGAAATGAGGGTGTGAACCCATGGGAACTGTTCAAAACCCATCCCCACCCACTCGAGCCGGACGCGTTCATGCTGGTAGCCGGCTTGAGCTAAACCGACAAACGCGTGATAGGCGTCGCTTCGGATCTGAGCTCCGGGGTCGATCCTCGCCCAGGCGACCCGCTTCACATTGTCGCTGGTTATGTCATCGACCACATCCAGACTTAGAAACCTCGGCCCCCCGGCTTTCGTTATCTCCACCGCGGCCAGAACTTTGGCCTTGCCTTCGGTCCCTCGTCCTCGCTTGCGACCCCGACGATTTCTCCCTCGTCGTCGGCCTCCAAAGAAAGAGTCATCCAGCTCCACCAGGTGACTTAATTGGTAGCAGTCATTACGTTTGGCCATGGCTTGTCGGATCTTATGTCCCATCATCCAGACCGTCCGATAGCTTCCGATTCCCAGCAGCTTCTGCAGTCCCTTCATCGTGTAGCCCGCTTTGCAACGGCTCATCAAGAAGATGGTCCAAAACCAATATCTCAGGGGCACCCGCGTCTTGTGGAAAATCGTCCCGGCGGTGGAAGAAGCCTGATACCGGCATTGGCGACACTCCATCAATCGCCGGTGCTGCAACCAGTAGCCTCCTTGACCCCCACAACGGGGACAGACAAATCCTTCCGGCCAGCGTTTCTGCATCAGGTAACTCAGACAAGCTTCTTCTGTGGCAAAACGCTCTTGAAACTCCAACAAATTCATCTTTTCGTACATCCACTCACCTCCTGTCTCTCACCTTTTTTACTAGGTGGTGGTGACTTTTTCCGGAGTTAAGTGCATAACCAGATTCTCGAATGGGGCCAGCGCCACCGGGGGCGGAAGTAACCTGAAACTTGAATAGTGAACAGTACCGGCGACAGCCGTAGCCGACAGAGCCGCGAACGACTTGACTCGCTGGCAGCATGAGCCGAAGCACCGAGGAGAGAGCCGGACAACAGCAAGTTCCCCCTGCATGCAACTGCTGATCCGCCACCTCGGTTGACCCTTCAGAGCGACCCAGCATAAGCACCTCGCCGATGATGGGCTCCGGCCGAGATCGGCACATGCCCTTGACTTGACAGCACCCGGAACCAGTCTTATCTAAATCTCGTGCGCACAATGAAACGAGAGTCTGAAATTTGAAAATTGAAGTTTGGAGGTAACCAGAACCATGAATATCGTAAGAGTACATCCTTTTGGGGGAATCGAGAGAGCCTACAGAGCCATGGACCGATTCTTCGACGAGCCGCTGCTTCGAGTCCTCGGAGACTCAAACACGGACGCCCCCGCAAACCGTTGGGCGCCCGTAGTCGATATCTATCAGACCGACGATGAGCTGGTCTTCAAGGCTGAGCTTCCCGGTTTCGAAAAGAAGGATATCGAGATTACGGTCAAGGACGGCTACTTGGCGATCAAGGGTGAGCGCAAGTTCGAGGAGAAGGAGGGAGAGACCTACCATCAGGTCCGCAGGCACTACGGAGAGTTCTACAACAGCTTCCGCCTACCCACGAAGGTAGACAGCGAGAAGATCACAGCCGGACTGGAAAAGGGTTTGCTGACCATCACCCTTCCGGTGAAGCAGGAAGCCAAACCCAAATTGATTGAAGTCAAGGTCCATTAAACTCCTTCCTTGCCTACAAGGAATCCCCCGGGGCCTGGCGGCGCTGAAAGAGTCGCCAGGCCGCCCTCCCCCCGCCACAACTTTCGTCAGCTGACCCTCTATTTGGCCCATTTCCATACCGTGCTCAATCCCAGGATCCGCTCGCGAGCAGAGCCGTCTGGGTTTCCGTCTCTTCGGAATCCGTTGCAGATTCCACCTTTCGGTGAAGCGCGCGATATACTAGGGCGAATTTTCGTGATGCCGAACAAAGTCGTAGACCGGATTCAGCAGCTGGGCGTCATTCCCGTGATCGTAATCGACCAGGAAGAGTCTGCCTCGGGTCTGGGAGAGGCCCTGATCATGGGCGGTCTACCCTGTGCCGAGATCACGTTCCGTACAGATGCTGCAGCCCAAGCCATCCAGCGCCTGAACCGGGAGCAGCCAGAGATCCTTCTCGGGGCCGGTACGGTGCTCAGCGAGGAGCAAGCTCTTAGAGCCCACGACTCAGGAGCGCAGTTCATCGTCTCTCCGGGTCTCAACATGCGGGTAGTCGACTTCTGCAGGAATCAGGGAATCGACGTCTTCCCGGGCGTCTGCACCCCGACAGATATCGATTCCGCCCGGAACAGGGGGCTGCAGGTCGTCAAGTTCTTCCCTGCCGAACCCATAGGCGGCCTGGCCTATCTGAAAGCGATTGCGGCGCCCTACGCCGATGTTTCGTATATCCCCACCGGCGGCATCGGTTTGAGCCAGCTTCCAGAATACCTTGGCTTTCCGAAAGTGCTCGCATGTGGAGGCTCGTGGCTGGTCCGCAAGGATTGGGTGGCGTCAGGCCAGTTCGACCGGGTTACCCAGGCAGCGGCAGAGGCGGTCCGTCTGATCAAAGAAACACGGGGAACCGTGGAATAGATGCGCCCTCAAGTTATCACCTTCGGCGAAATCATGCTCCGCCTCAAGCCTCCTGGAAAGGAGCGCCTACTTCAGTCTCCCCTGCTGGAGGCAACCTTTGGAGGGGGCGAGGCCAACGTCGCGCTAGCACTGGCCCAGTTCGGTATCGACGTCAGTCTGGTGACCGCCTTACCCGACAATAGCCTTGGGGATGCCTGTCTAGGTGAGTTGCGGCGCTGGGGAGTCGACACTTCGAAGATCCTCCGGGGCGGGTCTCGGATGGGAACCTACTTCTTGGAAGAAGGAGCTAACCAGCGTTCTTCGCGGGTGATCTATGACCGGGAACATTCTTCCCTGGCCACATTGAAATCAGACGACTTGAATTGGGACTCCCTTCTGGACGGGGCCAGTTGGCTTCACATCACCGGCATCACACCCGCGTTGAGTCAGGATCTGGCAAATCTCTGTTTGACGGCCTTCAAGAAGGCGAGGGAAAAGGGGATCAAAGTCTCGTGCGACTACAACTATCGGAAGAAGCTGTGGAACTACGGACGCCCCGCCCCCGAGGTCATGAGGGAACTGGTTGGGCAGGTGGACATCGGCATCGCCAACGAGGAAGATTGCCAGAAATCCCTGGGGATTGACATCGACGTGGATGTCGAAAGAGGCCATCTCGAGACGGATCGATATGGGGCCATTGCGGAACGGGTTCTGAAGACTTTTCCCAACCTGGAAAAACAGGCGATCACTCTGCGAGAGAGCCACAGCGCGAGCCACAACAGCTGGTCGGCGGTCCTGCATGACGGCAGTCAGCTGCTGAAGAGCAGAAAGTACGAGATCACGGACATCGTGGACCGGGTGGGGGGTGGCGATGCGTTCGCAGCGGGCCTGATCTATGGCCTTTTGACCTGCAACGATGATGCCCCTGCCCTGGAGTTTGCGACCGCGTGCTCCTGTCTTAAGCACTCAGTGGCCGGGGACTACAACCGCACCACCGTTCAAGAGGTGGAAGCCCTGATGGAAGGCAGCGGAAGTGGCAGGGTCCAGCGCTGATTGCTCACCCTTCCGAAGAGCCTTGCGAGCCACCTCATTTCTGGTAGAATACGATTTTTCCTGACCTGTGCCGGGGTAGCTCAGTCGGTAGAGCAGCGGACTGAAAATCCGCGTGTCGGCGGTTCAATTCCGTCCCCCGGCATCCCTTTAAATCAACAAGTTAGCGGCAAAACAAACCGGGACTGCGCCTATACTGTGTGAGAGTCCGTGTGAGAGTTATCAGTCGCCCGCTCGAAGACAGCAATCGCTTCCCGCTCCGCCCCACCGATACCGTGCAGGTAGATTTCAGTAGTCTTCCGGTTCTCGTGGCCCAGGATTCGCTGGATACTACCGATGGAGACGTTAGCATTGTCCATTACCGATGCTCCCGAATGCCTGAGTCCATGGAAGCGGAAATACCGCACGTTCGCCTTGGCGCACAGCCTTTTCATGATCTTCTTCCGATCTCCATACGGACCTTCGCACCTCCGTTTGGCCTTTCTACTCCAATAGGAGTGCCAGAATACCCAGGGTTTCGACATGTCCCTTTGTGAGTGCCTTCGCAGCAAGACCCTGTGGAGACGATCCGTCATCGATACGGCTCTGGGAGTCAGGTGACCACCCGTCTTCTTCCTGGTGTATAGCACGACGTATCTCTCCTTGAGGTTCACATCGTCCCAGGTCAGGCGGTTGACCTCACTTATCCGAGCCATCGTGTCCCGAATGGTGATGAGGTAGTCTTGGTCATCCCGTTCGGCGCACGCGATCACCTTGTCGATATCGCCTGGCGGTGGAACGTACTTAACCCGCTTTTCCACTGGAAAGAAGCTGACTCCTTCGGTTGGATTCTCGGAAATCCACTTCTTGTTGCGCGCATAATTGAAGGTTGCACGCAGGTAGCGGATCTCTTTGTTGGCCGTGTCCGGAGAGAATTGTCCTCTCTCCAAAATAAACTTTTCGACCATCTCATCCGTGATCTGGCTGCAGGGCAGATGCCCCCATCTGTCCACCCACCTGCGGGCCATGTAGCGATTCTCGTTATAGTGTTTCTCCGAGTTTCGCGTTCTCACATGGTCAAGCCGCCTGTTCACCAACTCCAAGAATCCCATGTCGGTTGGGGTCTCTTTCGGCTTCAGTATCTCCTTTCTCTTTGTGGCCTCGGCTGCCTGTGTGTCAATCACCAAGGTATATCCCCCACCCTGTCACCAGGGTAATTCCCCCACTTTGGGAGTCATCATCATCTCGTCTCTCTCTGGTTTTGTTGGTTTTGGTTGGGAAAACTTTTCCCAACCAGTTGCCTCCTGGGAAGTTTGAGAGTCCTTCTGGGTCCTCAGCCAGCGCTGTTCTAGTCGCCAGATTTGCCACCGATTGAACGCCCGATACGCGTCCGAAAGAGGGTTGACGGCAACCTCCTCCAGGATGGGTGCAAAGTAGTGAAGGCTGCCGATGGGCTGTCCTTGAGCAGCATTGAGCCAAGAGACGTACTTGCGTCCGCATCCTAAGAGGATGGCCTGCTCGATATCCTCCAGCGGTACCTCCTGCTGGAACCACTGGGCGGCCAGTTGGCGATCTGCGGCCGAGTACCGACAACGGACACAGGGCCGGCTCAGCAACATCTGCTCGAGGGCCTCGACGTAGAGTCTTTGAGCCGATTGAGTCGAATCAAGAGCGTCCGTCCCGGGAGACCGCTCATAGGGCCAGTAGTCGTCTTGGATCTGAAGGGTCCCGGTGGCATGCTGGTTGGAGCTCAGAGCGATCTGGCAGAGCTGTTTTTCTTCGAGTTCTCTCAGGTACTTGCCGATCGAGCGACGGGACTTGTTCAGAGCCATCGCCAGCTCACCCTGACGAAAGACAAAGCGTCCGGTGCTTCGTTCGGCTCCCAGCGAGAGGTAAGCAAACAGCTTAAAGGCGCCATCGGAGAGTTTCTGCGCGGCGGATTGCCAGCTCCGGTCAGCGGCAAACCACCCGTCGCCGCTTTTGATCTTCAGCCGAGTGCTGGGGAAGGTGCTCATCAGGACACCTCCTTGTTCTTGGAGGTTTTTCCTGGGCGCTTGCGCCTTCGATAGGATTCTCCCTCCCACTCCAGCTGATGGGTGTTGTGGCAGAGCCGATCCAGCAGCGAGTTGGCCTGGATGGGATCGGGAAACAAGGCCATCCATTCCTGGACACTGCGATTGCTGGTCAGCATCAGTGACCCTTTTTGATAGCGTTCGTAGACGATGTCGTACAGATCATCGGCCTGCTGATCGGTCAGGGGCTTGAGTCCAAAGTCGTCAATGATCAAAAAATCGTAGCTGCAGTAGTGTTTCAGCAACCGGTCGCGGGACAGATCGGCGTGAGCGGCCTGAAGCGTCCGGAACAAACGAGGCGCCTGGATATAGCGGACCTCAAAGCCGCGGCGGACCGCCTCGTGTCCCAAGGCCAGGGCGATGTGGGACTTCCCGACACCTACCGGCCCGCACAGACAGATGTTGTCTTTGTTCTCGATGAAGTGACAGGTCCCCAGATCATAGATGCGGCGGCGCTCAATGGCCGGATTGAACTTGAAGTCGAACTCTTCGAGCGTCTTGAGGTCGCTAAAGCAGGCTTTCTTGAGCCGGCGGGCGAACTTGCTCTGGGAGCGTCGTTGGAGTTCATCCTGAATCAGCAGACTCAGAAAGTCGAGGTAGGACAGCTGTTGTTTCTCTGCCTCTTTCAGCCGCAGCTCCAGGCTGTCCACCAAACCTCCCAGGCGCAGCTGCTTGAGTTGCTCGACGAGGTGTTGATAGTGACTCATTGGACCTCCTGCGTCTGCGAGTTGACGAAGTAATCATGGGGTCGGGCGAAACGACAGGCAGCGGGGGCCGGGCTCGTGGGTCGGGTCGGTGTCGTGGGTTCTCGCCACAGCCCTTTTTCCAGAATCTCCTTGAGACTGGCCAAGCGCAGATTGTCAAAGCTCAGAGCTCGGTGACAGGCCTGGTCCAAGGCGGTGGCTCCGTAGCGTTGGCCTAAGCGCAGCACCGCCTGGGCCTTGCGCACGTTTCTCATGGCATGATCGGCCAGGATGCGTCCCATATAGCGGCCGACCTCCGGCCCCAGCTGCTCCGCTTGGGCGCGACAATAGGCAGGGGTCTGCTCTAGATAGACCCGCTTGTCCGGAGGGTAGTCCGCCTCATCGGTCTGCCAAGTTCCGGGCTCGAAGACCCGGACATGGCTCTTGATCAGCTGATGCTCCCGATAGACCCGCAGCAGCTTCAGGTCGGCGCGCACCCAGAGCTTCTCTCCCCGGTACGGATACGGGATCGAGTAGTAGCACTTGTCCAGGATCAGATGGCAGTCCGAATGCACGGTACACTGTTTCCATTCGGGAGCCTCATAGGGTTGCGCGGGCAGGGGGAGCAGCTGCGGGGCTTCCTCGGCCAGAAAGACCTCATAAGGTTTGCGATGGGTGGTGCCGTGCTCTCGCAGGCCCACCTCTTGGAGGCACCAGTGCAGCGCTCTTCGGTTGGCCTCGTCGATGTCTCGGAACTCGCGTCCCGCTAAGATCTGTTGACGGACGACGGGCACACATCGTTCGACCTTTCCTTTGTGACGAGCCATGGCCACCTTGGCCGGGTCGGCCACGAAACCGTAGTGCCGCTCGAGCTCGGCGTAGGCCGGGTTGAGCGTCGGATCGTACAGATCCGGCCGCAGGACTCCGTTTTTCAGATTGTCGAGCACGATCAGGGTGGGGCAACCCCCAAAGAACTTCAGGGCGCGGATATGACAGTCCAGCCAGGTGCGGTTGTCCTGCCGAAACACAAAGCGCACGAAGCGATGGCGACTGTGGCTGAGGATCAGGATAAAGGCCCAGGCTCGGCGTAAGTTGCCGCTTTGTGGATCCCGCATCAGTCCGGCATACCCAAAATCGACTTGAGCTTGCTCCCCGGCTGGAGGGTGCAGGCGCACGGTCACCGGCCTCTCGAGTGGCTGGATGTGAGTGCGTACATAGCGATAGACGCTCATGTAGCTGACCCCCACGTGGTGATTCTCCTCGAGCAGCCGCTGCACTTGTCGAAGAGTCATGTCCGGCTGATTGAGCCAATCGACAATCTGCGGGTGGTAGGGCCGGATCCGTTCCCTCGCGGGCTGCTCAAAGACGGCCGACTTCACCACCGAGGCGACCATCTGCGCCAGTTGTGCCTCCCCGGGTAAAGGCCGTTCCCGACTCAGTCCCTCCTCCGCCAGCCGGCGCAGGTACTTGTGGATCGTCTTGCGGGACATCTTCAGAGAGTCTCGAATCCGCCGAACGCTCCGTCCTCGGTGCCACTGGTAGACCATCTCTAGATACTCATTCATGCTCAGCTTCCTTCTGGCCATCCATCCTCCTTCTGTTCGAAGCAGGATGGCCTTCGCCTCTGTCAGGTCCGAGATGATCAGGTGGGGGATATACCTTGGTGACGCCCCGGGGGAATTACCCTGGTGACGGGGTGGGGGATATACCTTGGTGAATCAGCCACCTAGGTGGGGGATATACCATGGTGACCGACACCTGTGCGTTTCGCTTGGTGGTGAACCAAGCTTCCGTGTGCCGATTCCCGGCGAGGGTGAAGTCGTATCTCCAGCCCTTGCCTTTTTTGAAATATGCGCTCATAGAGGTCCTCCTTTCGAGGAAAAATTAGAGAACCCCCGAGCTTCACAGCGCCCAGTTCCTGCGCATGCTTGTAGACCCAGCTCAAGCTTTTGCGTAGGTACTGAGCAACCTCCTCGGGGGTCATTATGTCGGACTGAGGACCCGTGTCAATCATTGGGTAACTCACTCGGTCTCTCGACAAAGGCAGCAGCGATCGAAGTCCGCACCTGCGTCAACTGTTCGACAAGAGCACCAACATCCTCGACGCCGCAAATGAGCGCCGCGCGGGAGAGCACGATTGCGGCTCGGTCGGTGATACCCAGGCGGGTTTGAAACTCTTGTGTGAAAGAATCTAACTTCATGCTTCTCCTACTTTCTCTTGGCTATTGGGATCTCGGGACACCTGTCCTTCGATCCGGGTTGATAGGTGCATCCACTCCGATTCGCTTTGTGCGGGTCGAAGGTTCATGGTTGGTTGATCCAGTGCGTTCATAAATAGGTCCTCGATGAGGGATCAGATCGACTGATCCCGGTTGTTGATCGGTTCATGCGGCTTTTTTCGCTTTCTTCGCTTCTTTCGCACTCTGTACAGCGAACCAGGTCTCCACAGGGCGTCCTCCTGTCTTCTTCGATTCCTTTCGGGCACGGCCGCTCTGTTCCAATTGGGTCAGTGCTCGATCGATCTGAGTCGCGCTTTCGTGGCGCGTGAACAACTGGTGGATCTTTGTTCTGGATAGACCGTCAGGTGTCTGACGAAGCTCCAAGATCAGTTTGTCGGCAAGGGGGTCCCCAAGTGACTCACCGAAGATGTATCGGCACGAGTCGTCACAGTAGCGCCACACTTCGAGGGCGGCCTTCAGGTGTGGTTTACAAATAGTTGTTGATTTATCAAGTAGAGCGTAGACCGATGCCAGGCGTACCACCTGCGCTTCCGCCCGCGCGATCATTGCCCCCAGCATGCCAGGTTTGCCCTCGGAGAGCTCGGCGTACACCTCGTGCCACAGCTTGCGGGCGTCTTCGTCAAAGCTGATTCGCTTCGCGCGGCGCGCAAAATCAACAGCTACTTTGAGCCTTGCACTCAGTGGTTTGAGCTCTTCGTCGCTGAGATTGCCTCCCTCGGGCAGGGATTTCGAGCGGCTGGCACAGACGAACAGGAACCGGTTTCCGAAGCCGTTGCCTTGTTCCGTTTCATCGAGATGTCTGAGCAGCTCTATTCGGGTAATGTGGCCAATGATGGAGATGTGGGCACCAGTAGCCTTGACAGGGTCATGCTTGACAAGCGTGTTAAGGTTGCCCGTATCCCAAGCATTTCTCATCACAGCTGAGAGCGTATTGCCGTCCCGCTTGAGGACCTTCAGAGCGCCTGCAAACTCACCTTGGACGATAAGTAGCCGGTTTTCTGGAATGTCGAATTTACCTTCCGAGGTTGCCTTCACCGCGCAGATCAAACCTTCGCCGCTAGAAAGGCCATCCTGGATTCTATTTTCTGCCCACTGATTTCGATAACGTAAAAGTGACCCGTTTTGGGGGCGAGTGATCGAGCAAAAGTGACCCACCCCAATCAGACCTCTGTTTTAGTCTGTTGTGATTGTAAACGACAGACGGAACGGAGGTTATAGGTGATTGGGATGGATCAGTATGAGCTTATCAGAACGGCGTCGCGTGTGTATGGAAAGAGCATCCGGCAGATTCGGCGAGAGACGGGACACCATCGAAGGACGATTCGCAAAGCGCTGGCCGGGAAAGAACCGAAGTATCGTCGGCAGAAAGAGCCGAGGGCACCGATCATGGATCCGGTCGCGAAGATCGTCGAGCGGTGGCTGCTGGGCGACCGCCAAGAGCCGCGCAAGCAAAGGCACACAGCTCGAAGGGTCTACACCCGGCTGGTGGAGGAACATCAGTTTACGGGAGCGGAGGTGAGCGTGCGGCGCTGGGTGCGGGAATGGAAAGCCGCTCACGGCTGGGGCCGGCGCGAGGCCGTGCTGCCGCTGGATCCGGAGGTGGCACGGGAAGCCGAAGTGGACTGGGGTACGGCCTGGGTCCAGATGGCCGGCCTGCGTCGGCAGGTCAAGCTCTTTGTGATGCGCCCTCGCTACTCGGGTAAGCCCTTCGTTCGAGCCTATCCCTGGGAGCGTCAGGAGATGTTCTTCGACGGCCATATGCACGCCTTCTCCTACTACGGAGGCGTCTTCGGAGAGCTGGTCTACGACAACCTCACGCAGGCGGTGAAGCGGATCCTGCGGGGCCGCCAGCGAGTGGAGCAGGAACGGTTCGTCTCCTTTCGCAGTCACTACACCTTTGAGGCCCGGTACTGCACGCCGGGACGAGGACAGGAAAAAGGAGGAGCCGAGGGACTGATCGGTTTTGCCCGGCGCAACTTCCTGGTGCCGCTGCCTTCTGTCGAAGACTTTGAGAAATTGAACCAACTCTTGGCCCAGCGCTGTGAGCAGTATGGGAGCCACCGGATTGGAGGTCGGGAAGATTCCCGCACGGTGGACGAACGCTTCGAAGCCGAACGCGGCTCTCTGCTGCCGCTTCCGGATCAAGCCTTTGAAAACTTCAAGCCGGTCCGGGTCAAGGTGGATGCCTATCAGACCGCCCGAGTGGATCACAATCGGTACTCGGTGCCTCGAGCCTACGTCGGATGCTGGCTCTGGGCCCACGTCGGTTGCGAGCAGATTCTCTTGTACGCCTCCGATCGGAAGGTGAGCCAACACGATCGCCTCTTCTGGAAGAGCCAGTGGCAGATCGATCCGCTGCACTATCTGGACCTGATCTATGAGCGGGTGGGCGCGTTTGAAAGCGCTCGAGCCATTGTCCAGTGGCGGCGGCAGTGGCCAGCGGATTACGAAGTGCTATTGCAGGCGCTGCGTCGCCGTCAGGGCGAAGGCCGGGGGACCCGCGAGTTTGTTCAGGTCTTGCAGCTGCATCGCCAGTACGAGAGCTCGCAGGTGGAAGCGGCCGTCCGCTTGGCGCTGGAGAAGGGCTGTCCAGGCTATGAATCGATCCGTCATCTGCTGCGGGCTCAGGAAGCACCCCCGCTGTCGACCGAGCCCCTGCCCGCGGAGTTGATTCCCGGGGTAACCGATCAGCCGGTCCCAGTCAGTGATCTGAACGCCTTTAACGCCCTCTTGCCGGCAGCTGCGCTATGAGTCAACTCAGCGACACCGTCCTGCTGGAGGATCATCTCAAACGCTTGCGTTTACCGGCGATGCTGCACGATTACCCGGAGTGTGCCCGCCAGGCCCGCGAGGGAGGCGAAAGCTACGAGGGCTTTCTGCTGAATCTGGCCACCCGAGAGCTGACTCAGCGTCAGGCCAATCAACTCAAACGTCGGCTTAAAGAGGCCCGCTTTCCGGTGATGAAAACCCTGGAAGGGACAGACTTCAAGAAGTGGCCGGGTCTGGAGGCGCTGCAGGTCCGAGAACTGCTGCAGTGCGATTACATCCCGCGGCGAGAGAATCTGGCGTTCATCGGCCGCCATGGCACGGGAAAAAGTCATGCCGCCACGGTCCTGGGCGTCGAAGCCTGCCGCCAAGGCTACCGGGTGCTGTTCTGGACGGCGGCGGAGTTGGTCAACACCCTGGTCGAAGCCCGGGAGGAACGACAGCTGCAGCGACTGCTCAAACGGTTCGACCGCTTTGAGTTGGTCATCATCGATGAGATCGGCTACATCCCCCTCTCCCAGGAGGGCGCCCAGCTGCTGTTTCAAGTCTTCGCCAATCGCTACGAAAGGGCCTCGCTCCTGGTGACGTCCAACCTAGCCTTTGCCGAATGGACGAAGGTCTTTGGCGATGCGGCCATGACCGCCGCGCTACTGGATCGACTGACCCATCACTGTCAGATCTATCCCTTCGACTGGGAAAGCATCCGCCTGACGGAGAGCCTCAAACGGCACGGCAAAAAGCGCCCAAAGCGCGCAGTGGCTGCCCCTGCGCCCCCTGCGGGGGCTAATAAGGAAGCGGATCAAGAGGGGGCCCCAAACCCCGCTTGATCCTGACCTCTATTGATTATGAACTAGGAAAAACAACTTTAACCCGGGTGGGTCACTTTTACTTGATCACGCCGGGTCACTTTTACCTTGTCATTACGAGCCCACTCGTAATCGATCTCTTCAAAGACTCGTCGGATGTGTCCCCAAGATGTACCCTTCCTGGCCTTTGCGGTCTCACCAACCACAAGGGCGTTCAGGTTCATGTAGTGCTTGTCAGCCTCTACAAGGTAGTGGGCATTACGACCAATTACATTGCCGAACCCGACGAGAAACTGGATCAGCAAAGCAGCAGGATCTGCTTCGGTCTGAGGTTCTATCGTTTTTACAAGATCACCGGCGAAGCCGTAGAAAGCTTCGTCGCCTAGAGGCGACGGCCAGCCGTCTGGATTGGGTTGCGAAATAAGCGAAGTAAGCGAAAAAAGGTTTGGGGCGCTCCCATATCCTTGTTCCGCGAGGTCGGCAGCTGCCGCACTGAAGTCCTCATCGTGGTTGAGACGGGTGTACGCACCGTACTTATCGTAGGCTCGTCCGGCTTCAAACGGATCGGCATTCGTGCTGAAGACATAAACAAGATCGCTTCCGCCATAGTTGGTGGTCGCTGAGAGCCCCTCCTCCTTACCTGGTCTACGCCAGTACGCTGTCTCTCCGTTGTGCCCCACCTTCACCCAGCCGTGCGCTTCCAGGATGTCTTCCCAGGTTGCCTCTCGGTTGAACTCATCCCCTGGTCGCTTGCCGTCGCCATCGGAGGGTTCGGCTAACACCCGTGCGGGCTTCACATACTGATTCAGAGCTCGGGCGCACTGCAGGAGGCTGTCTCTTTCGGCTGCGTCGATCGTTGGGATCTCTGTGAGATCGCCTTGAACTAGATCGTAGGACTTGTTCGCGGGATGGCAGGAAGGAGATGAACCGGGCAGAAGGACATATCCACCCTCGCCACGAGTCTCGATGAGGACCTGTAGCTTACGACCGTCCTTTCGTCTGGCGAGATACTGGTTGCGCTCCATACCGTCTGGGCAGCAATAGAAAACGTGATGTCCACTGCTTGGAGTCTGAACCATCACAAGGCGTTCGAGGAGCTCTGGGGTAACCTTTCCAACCAGCTGCTTCCATCGTTCGTACGACCCTGGATCGTCGAAGTCCATGATCTCCAGATTGCCGCTAACCTTTCCGCCGACAGCAGCAAGGCCACTGTTTTGGCCATTGCCGAACCATCGATTAAGCGTTGCGTCGTCCGCTTGTTTTTTCTGGAACGGCTTCCAGCTCTCTATAGAGGGTGCCTTTGAACCGTCGTTCCTGATCGGAATGACAGATATGCCCGAAGCGGTAAGCTGTTTGGCAAGTTCACATGTTGGGTTGCTGCGGCTAGCGTTCGCGCTCATTGGGTCAGCTCCGCCTTGTGCAGCACTCGATTCATCTCGTGGACCAAATACGCAACCCTCTCGTAGATAGCTGCCGCTACTGGTTCATCTTCCCAAGACTGAGCCCTAAACTGCACGCGGTAGACACCGTGCAGGTCGAGGCCAATCCAAACGCTCGTTTTTGTATTTTTTTGTTCCATACTTATCTAATGGGGCCTTTCTCCGAAAAGTGTGAATTGGTCGTATCGGGAGTAGACTCCGCTCGCTCTAGCGGGGCATTGGGAGTCTCGCCAGGTTTACCGTTCGACTCCACGTTGGAGCGAATCTTCTCGAAGAGGACCTTCCTGCGCTTGGAGACGGCCGAGCGAGTAAGACCGACCTTCTTTCCTATTTCCTCCTGAGTAAAACCCTCGTAGGTCATCTCAACGATGACCTGATCGCGGGGGGACAGATCGCGTGCCTCTTGAAAACAACACTCTAGGAGCACTTTGTCCTCGGCGGACTCAGCACTGCGATCGGTCAAGGGTTCGGGCAGGATTTCGTAGTCGTCCCTGTTCCATGCTTCACCTTCCGATCCCCTCCCAGTGATCTCTGGTAGTTCTCTGGTGAGCTCCCTGAGCATGAGGAGGTTCTCTAGACGGGTTCGCAGGGTGTCACGGACACGTCCCGGGATGCGGTTGAGCTCGCCTTTCAGCTGGTCGAGGAAGCGTTTGTAGTCGAAACCGCCACTGTAGTTTGCGATGCGCTCGAAGAAGTTGACGTGAGCCTCGGATGTGATCTCTTCTTTCCGCGCTCCTTTCTCCATGGGATCGGGGTGAAACCGAAAGCCGCGGTTAGCCCAACGCCAGACAACGCCCAATACCGATGGATCACGGTCCACGATGAACGTGCGTACAGCCTTCCCTCCCTCATGCTCCACCTCGTCCCTGCGGCGCTCATATTCGCCAAGAAGCACCACCTGCCACAGCTGCATGATGACGGCGGAGATGGCGAGCTCGATCGGGAGAATCACAGCAGGTAGATTTGCAATAAGCTCGTCCCAACAGTCGATCCTTTCCATCTCGGAGCAGAACTCCTTCGGCGGCGGACGGTCGGTATGCTGCATCCACTCTACGATCTCTTCATAGGAGAACTTTCTGGGCACTTCGCTCAGCTCAGGATTCTCCTGAACCAAGCCCTGGAGCATGGCCAGATACTCAATTTGTCTCTCGTCTTGTTCAACCATGAACTGAGTTCTGATCGCCTCAAGCTCTCTTCGATTCTCAGCGTCTTCTTTCAGCTTAGTTTCTCTCTCCATCTTCACCTCCTCTTCAAGTTGGTCATTTACGCAACGGCCGTCGGTAAGGACGTGCCCCTTCTGCGAGACGGTTTCGTCTTTCATCTTCTTCAAAATCGCATTCCTTCCTTCGTGCCACTCCAGACACATTTCGAGTTACTTGGCGACCCGGCGCTGACCTGAAAGAAGGAAATGGAGTAGAATGGAAGTGAACTACCAGTCCTTCTTTGAGGGACGCCAAGGGGGATTGAGCTACAACTCAATCCTCCTTTTTTTCGTCACCTACCCTTTGATCATCTGACCTCGTTAAGGCCCGTCAATCCTTCAGTTCATAGCAGCTCCCTTCCTTGGATTTTTCGATTGTGGGCACGAATAGTAGCAGGCCCCCCTGATAACTTCTGTCGCGATTTTCGGTGCGGATTTTTGCCACCCACAATCTTTGTAACTCTATTTTTAACAGCACGGTACACCAATTGGGACTCTTGATCTAATTGGTGTCTCCGTCTTCGTTCAGCAGCTTCAGGGAAGGTCTAAAGGTAGGGTGTTGGGAGAGGTAGTTAGGAAGGGAGTAGCCCGGTGCTCAGCGTGGCAGCCGAGGGCTCTCAGTCGTCTCGATGCTCTCTCTCATTGCGATCCGCTTGCTTGACCCAATTGCGAATCGTTTGCGGGGACAGCCGAAACTCATTAGCCAGAGATGCGACACGGTGACCTCGGCACACCAGCTCCACTAGTTGCTGTCGAGAATGCTCCTCGCCATCGGCAGCCAATTGCAGCAACTCAGGCATGATGTCTTCTTGGCCTGGAAGAGGGGAGTCACGGTTGGTCATGGCGCACCAACACGGTAACCGGTGTCTTAGTAGTGGTCAATGGAGAGATTAGTCTATCGCGGAGCTGGGTTGCAGCCGTGATCCGTTGTGCGCCGCAACCTATGCTCTACAGCCCCTGCCAGGGTGAAGCGTAGCTTAGTCGCGCTTCCCCTTAAGATCGTACTAGTATATTGGCGCAGGCAACGCAGAAACGTGTAAGATTCTAGTAGATGAATCCATCCTACAGAAGGCCTTCAAGCAAGCAGTTTGGAAGGCAGTCTGTGACAAAGGATGTAGCTGCGTATTATGCGGAAACCAGATAAGACTCCGGAATATCGCAAAGTTGACTCGAACGAATGGACTTCAAAGAGCTTAGGCAGAATCGATTACCGCATGTTATCTGGAAAATCCGACCAGAAAGCGGGTTTATCTGGAAACCATATAAACAGAAGTTCGATGTGGATTGACGCTGAGAACGACTCTGCAGACTTCTGGCGGCTTTTCGTCGGCCGCGAACAGGAGCTATTGCGCGTCCGAGAATCCTTGGATTCAGGCGACCCTGCCGTCATTCTCGGGCGACGAGGCTCGGGCAAGACCGCCGCAATGATGGCTCTGGCTCACGAGAACAAAGAACGTTACCCCTGAGGCACTTATCAAATCAGTGCCGAGTACGACCCTGAAGCGCCAGCCCGGTTCCTTCAGCAACATGCGCAGGGATTCGACGCCGAAGCCCTATTGAGTCTAGATGACACCGATTCCGTAGATGCCCGTACATTGAAAGTCTGGCTGGAGCGATTCGCATCTATCCGGAATCTTAGAGTCGTTGCGACAAGAACTCACGACGACCTACAGGAAAGCCCAGCGTATCGAAAAATCCGCCTCGGTCCACTGAACTTTCGTGAAGTTCTAGAAAGCCGTCTATCGTATCTTGCTCAAAGTCACGGCAAGGACGATTACATCGTTTCGCGGACTCTCCTCGCCATCGAGCAGGTTGCCAACACAGCCGATCGATTCTCGACACCCCGGGAAATGATCGTCGCGGTTCACGGCGTGCTTCAAGCGTGGGATGAGACTTCGACCTCTACTGACAGCGCAGCGATTGAAACCTCGCTTGCCTTCGTAAGGTACCTCCGAGATCGGGCAGACCTCGTCGGCATCTTGCTCGCCCTTCTTCTGTACTTCCTAGCGTCGCAAAGTGATGAAGACTTTCAGGAAGAATCCCTGCAGCAACACAGACAATTGGTGGAGCTAATTGAGTCTGTTCTGCAAACTCAGGAGACTGTTCCACTGGTGTATATCACCAACGCACGGGTGAATCTTAGAAAAGGGTCAAGTACTTCGGAACGCGTTCTTCACACACTCGCCGAGGGGCTTCGGGTTTCCGTTCGAGGTAGTGACGGCATCTGGCTCAATGTGGATGTGGTACTAGATGAGACCACCGCAACAGGTTGGGTGCACGGACGGTTTGTAACCCCGATACTTTCGAACACATCTAACAACCGTGTCGAGACGGACGCGCCATAACTGGCGCGCCGCTCACGCGCAACGTTTGGAGTATGTCCCGGGCCATTTGGACGTTTCGCGCTCGCCGGATAGGTGCCTGGGGGCGATAAGGCATTTCCAGAGTGGGAGGAGCTTCTGGTTTTCTGCATCAATAGTGTGGTTCATTCGACGTTCGCCGCACGACCATGAAGGTCCGCTTCCCTGCGCGTTAGCGGTCGTTCATTTCGACGTTTCCGGGCAAGTTCTGAGTGACCGGTTCTAGGTGGCAGCAGCCAGTCAGGGGCGATCTACTCTCACCGTCTGTACGGTCAGATCTGGGCTATTCCAGATCAGCCTTGTTGCGCCGCCGAAATTTTGAAAAATTTTCAGCTGTGCCTGCGAGGCTAGCACCTTCCACCATCCCCTGACCGCCCCCCTTCGACAATCGATTCGGCAGGGGGGACATTTGAGCAGCGCAACATCCCACCGGGTCTGCGAGAGACCTCTCCAGGTGGGCAAAAAAGCGTGATTATTCGCCATTATTGTCGGCCGCCTGGAAAGGGTCTAAATGGTTGAACCAACTAGGATTGCGAGGTAGAAAAAGGCAGCCAAATGAGGTAAAATAGTAGACCCTCCCAGGGTACGACAATCGCGCAGATTCCCGCCGGACAAGGCTTTTGAGTACCGAAAGGATCACGACCCGCAGGGCATCGGCAAGTTCTATATGGGCCGAGAGATCTCTCATGTGATGGGTCACCAGGGCGCCAATTGGTTGGATCGGCCGGAACGGGAGCAGGAGGAGAAGCCCTCGCTTACGATCGATGCTCTGAAGCTGGGTCCCGGTCAGGTGGTAGCCGATATCGGTGCCGGGACCGGAGTTTTCACTTTCTTGATCTCCGAAAGAGTTGGGGCAAAGGGTCGGGTCCTGGCGGTCGATATCCAGCCTGAGATGCTCGAGATCCTGGGGCAGCGGATCAAGGAACGCGGTGTTACCAACGTCGAAATGATTCTGGGTGGGGAAAAGGATCCCAAGCTGCCCGCTGGATCAACCGCTACGGGTATCTGAGCGACCCTAAACTGGAAGCGATCCGAGAGGCAGTCCAGGTCAGGCGTTCATCCTGCTCTCGACCATGATGCACGCATTCGCCAGATAATTGAAACTGTGCTGCTGCAGGAACCGCAGCGCCTCTGGACTCTCCGCACCTGGCTGCAGCCACACGTTCATCAAGCCCAGCTCCAGGCACTGATCAAGGATCTCTAGAGTGGCTGCGGGCGGGACAACGACATTGAGGATGCTCGGCCGCTGGGCAAGCTCCTGAAGATGATTGTAGGCTGGGTCCCCGTCGACAGTGGACCGATTGGGATTCACCGGAAAGACGGTAAACCCCTTACGTTTCAAGTCGCGATAGATAATACTTCCGTATTTCGAGGGGTTGTCGGTTGCACCTACGACGGCCACGGTAGTATCAGGTTCGTCCAGAAGATCGAAAATATTCTTCATAAGGCCTCTTGGTTGCTTTATCCGGCAGGTTATCTCTTCGCCCTCGATGATTGTCCCAGATTCCGGATAGCATTTCTTCCCGAAGAAGACAAAAGGAAAAGACTGATGAACAAGACGATTTCGAACGGGTTAGCAGCACTAGGTTCGCTTCTCCTCCTGGTCGGCTGCACTCAGAGCGATGTAGAAACAGTTTCGCCAGAAGGGGAGGAGCCAACGACACAGATCCGGTTCACCGAGCACTTGATCATGGAAGGGTACACCTACCCCGTCGGCATCGCCGCCGCCGATCTGGATGGGGACGGAGATCTGGATCTAACCAGTGCGGACGCGGAGACGCATAACAAGCTGTACTGGTTCGAGAACGACGGATCAGGCAGCTTCAAACGACACTTGATCCAGGAGAAGGATCCTGAACGTCTGGAGCGACATCGAATCGGCGACATCGATGGGGACGGAGATCCTGACGTGGCCATCGTGAAGAACAAGTTCGGAGACCTCCTCTGGTTCGAGAACAGCGGAACCCCTGGGGATGGCAAGTTGTGGCCTCGGCACATCATTGCCCAGGGCAACCTGCCCGGAGCGTATGATGTCGAACTGGTCGACCTGGACGGGGATGGCGACCTGGACGCAGCTGGCTCTGGCTGGCGGCTGGGCAACCAGTTTGCCTGGTTCGAGAATGATGGAACACCCGCGGAGGGCGAGTGGACGAAGCGTGCCATCGAAATCGATGTCGGAGAAACCCGGACCATCCGCGCCGCTGATTTCGACGGGGACGGAGACCCGGATCTATTGGGAACCAGCCGTACCGCGAACCAGGTCATCTGGTACCAGAACCCGGGAAACCCGGCTTCCAAAGAATGGGTGAAACACGTGATCGAGGCAACCCAGGCTCCTATTCACGGGGAGCCCGCGGACATCGACGGGGACGGGGACCTGGACGTCGTTATGGCACTGGGAGCCTGGGGGTCCATGCACCAGGGAGACCAGGTGAAACCCGAGCGGCAGAAGAACAGACCCGAGTTCACTCAGTCCTACAACCACCACATCGTCTGGTACGAAAACGACGGGGCTCCCGAAAACGGCTGGACCCGACACGTCATCTCGGATGATCTCAACGAAGCCTTCGAGGCGGTTGCCGGCGACCTGGACGGGGATGGAGATATGGATGTGGTGGCCACTGGATTCTCCAGACCGGGGCAGGTCCTCTGGTACGAAAACAGCGGCGAACCCAGCGGTCCCTGGACCGAGCACATGGTGAAGGACAACTGGAAGAACGCCAACCAGGTGATCCTAGCTGATTTGGATGGAGACAAAGATCTGGACATCGCAGCCTGCGCAGAGAGAGGCTCCCTGGAGTGCCGATGGTGGCGAAACGAGGGTCAGAAGTAATTCACCGATGTTCACACGATTCTTCGTTTTCTTGACCTTAGTCTCCTTGGCCTGTCCCCACGGACTCTACCCGGAGACCCAGAGGTCCTCCCAGAAACCTCAGTCGAGCTCTCGATTCAGCTCGACCTGAGATCGCAAATGCGTGCGTTCTGAGGTTGGGGTGAGTTAGTGGTGCCTCGTGTACATTGACACCTAAAATGATGGTCCAGGCCGACCGAGTACTGGTTATCGCACAAAGCCACCAGACCTACATCAGGGAGTAGTTCCCCAAGCACGCACACAAGGTACACCTACTTAACCAGATGGCGGGATCGTCCAACGACATTGCTGATCCAAAGGGTCAGCAGATCGAAGAATACCGTCGGGTGCTCGGCGAAATCGACGATCTATTGAAGCGCGGCTTGGATCGGGTTGTGGGGGCGGTGGAGAAGCGGGACCATTTTCCCGTTTCGCTGGCTCTTGATGTATGGCAAGCATCTCGTTTGGAGAAACCACCAAGAGACCCGGGCTCCACGATAAAGGAACAGCTAAGAAAGCAAGTTAACTTTGGTTGCCCTGTACGGGACGCGGATGGCACGGGATGTGGAAGCCCGGTACTCGTATACCACCATTTTGATCCCCCCTGGAAGGATCACTATCTGCACAACGCCGAGGGAATGATTGCGCTGTGTCCCGAACATCACTACCTTGCCGATGGGGGGCACTATTCCATAGCCCAGTTACGAGAGTTCAAGAGGTCGCCGTACATTGACGAAGTCCGGAAAGTTCCCTGGAGGTATCCTTCGGAGGCGCTGGTGGCGAAAGTGGGGCGAAATCTCATCGTTGGTAGTGGGTCACCAATAAGGCTCGAAGGCCGCCCGGTTCTGCATTTTCGACCGCACAAGATACCGAACCTGGAGGTTTCCACGACCAGCTTCGACTCGGACATTCGCGACATCAGCGGTGAGTGCTGGCTAGAGATTGAGGACGGGTGGTTCAGTCTTCGCCTAGCAGACACAACTGATGTAGTCTTCCAGCCGCAACAGAGGCAGTTTACAGCGAAGCACAACGACAGTACCTATCTGTCTCTGCGATACAGGAAGTATTCCACCAGCGAGTTCGTGAACTGGGCTGAATCATTCATCAGATCGAAGAACTTTGGGGCAAGAGATGCTTTGAAGACCGTCGAGAATGCTGGAGCGCTTGACAGCGACGGCAATGTTCCGGTCGTGACCGTAGAAGGTCAGTTCAAGACAAAGACCATTGCTGTCAGGATTCAGGGTCACGATTTGCACACTGCACTATCGCTCGGACCTGGCCACAAGGATGAGCTTACGTGGCAGAACTCACGGATCGTGAACAGTGAATATCGGCAGATAATCCGGGCAAAGGATGGACCGGAGATCTTCTCAGTGGGTTGAACAACTCAGCTAGAGAAGGGTAGGAGCAAGAACGGCGGGCTCGGCAAGACCTCCTTTCATGTCCTTCTGCCAGATGCTCTCCAGATCCTCTCTGACGATTCTGAGAAGGGCGGCAAAGTTGGCCGTATCTTCTGGGGACAGCATGACATCTACCGAGGCCAGACCCCTGAACGACATTTGCAAACCCAATTCCGCCTACTCTGACATTGTTTGTACGGTCAGATCTGGCTATTACAGATTAACCTTTAGATCACTTCTCTGAGTTTGCTCTTGCCGCCCCAATCATCCGTCCTGGCTGTGTTTCGCTTGGTCGCCCACACCCTCGAAGCCCAGCTCACGCCAGACGTGTCAGCTGACCCGTTGCCCCGGACCGATCTCTTCCAGTTGCGGACGTTCTTCGCGGCAGTGGTCTCGGGCGTGGGGGCAGCGGGGATGAAAGGGACATCCAGGGGGTGGGTTCAGAGGATCCGGGATTTCTCCCCGCAGCCGAATCCGGGTCCGATCACGAAGTCTTGGATCGGGGCGTGGGATGGCGTCCAGAAGGGCTGCTGTGTAGGGGTGTAGCGGCTGGGAGAAGAGAGTTTCAGACTTGGCCTCCTCCACGATATCTCCCAGGTACATGACAGCCACCCGGTCGCTCACGTGGCGAACCACCATCAGGTTGTGGGTCAACAGAAGATAGGTCAGCCCAAACTGCTGCTGCAGCTTTAGCAACAGATTCAGTATCTGAGCCTGGACCGATACGTCGAGGGCCGAGACCGGTTCATCGGCCACGATGAGTCGGGGACGAGCCGCCAGGGCCAGGAAGAGACCGAGTATGTGCGGCCTCCCATCGATGGCCTGAACTTCGTGCCGGAGGCCTATTAGGTCGTTTCCCTGTAGTGTCCGCTCTATGAGCGGATGGCCGCTCGCAAAGCGGCCCCCTACAGAAGAAAGGATATCGCAGACAGGCTCCTACGGCAGGGTGTAGGCAATGAGGGCGTCGTCGGAGACGTCGCTCAAGACGTTGCCGCCTCCAGCGGCGATCACGACGTACTGCTTTGCGGTCTTCTCGCCCCAGAAGGTCATGGGCGTGGCGTGGGCATTGGCGGCCAGACGGGTCACCCAGAGCTCTTCTCCCGATTCCACATCGAAGGCCCGGAACCGCTGATCGTTGGTCCCACCGATGAAGACCAGGCCCCCAGCCGTGGCGATGGGACCGCCCAGGGCTGGAATGCCCGTCTGAGGTACGCCTCGCTCCATCAACTCGTCCACCACGCCCAGAGGCACCTTCCACAGGATCTCTCCCTGCACCAGATCCACGGCGTTGAGCGTCGCCCAGGGAGGCTCCTGGCAGGGCCACCTCTGGTCGTCCCAGAAGCGCCGGCCCCGGCCCCAGGCCCATCCCAGCTCGTTCATATTGACGTAGAGCACGCCTCTACCAGGGTCCAGGGCAGAGCCCGACCAGCTGGTTCCGCCCAGGCCGTCAGGGAGCATCAGGCTGGGATCGGTTCCCGGGGGTGTGTAGATGCCTTCATAGCGCAGCGAAGTCGAAGAGCTCCAGGCAGAACTCCCGATGTTCCGGAGTCACGTTGCTGATCTCTTCCCGTGTGAGGGAATGGCGAGCCAGGGGGGGCGGCTTGACCGTGAAGGGCTGGGTGGGCCAGGTGAACTGTTCCTGGGACTGGGGGACGGGCCGTTCTGCCACGGGCAGGAGCGGCTCGCCGGTTCGGCGATCCAGGACAAAGACCATCCCCATCTTGGTATTCTGTGCCACCGCTGGAATCTCCTCCCCGTCCCGATTCAGGGTGAAGAGGAGCGGCTGGGCGGGGATATCATAATCCCAGAGATCGTGGTGGACCATCTGATAGTGCCAGACCAGCTGGCCCGTCTCGACCTCTACTACCACCAGCGAGCTGCCGAAGAGGTTCTGACCGTCCCGCTCGGGTCCCAGTGGGGAAGCAGTGGGAAGAAAGGCCCATCCCCGCTCCACGTCCACGCTGATGGTGGACCAGACGTTGGCCCCGGAGCGATCCTTCCAGGAGTCGCCCTCCCAGCTTTCGTTGCCCTTCTGACCAGGGAGTGGAACGGTGTGGAACTCCGAGAGCTGCTCTCCGGTGATCACGTCGAAGGCCCGGACCTTGCCGCTGGGTCCCCTGGGTTCTGCAGCGCTGAGTCGGGCGCCCACCATGACCACGTTCCGGTAGATGGCGGGGGCCGAGGTCACGGTGTAGATGGTTCCCGGCCACTGGTCGGCCACGCCGGTGAAGAGATCCACCTCGCCTCCTTTGCCGAAGTCGGGGAAGGGGCGGCCCGTTTCCCCGTCCAGGGCGATGAGGCGGGCATCTCCGGTGCCTATCAGAATCCTTCTCTGCTTCTTCCCGTCCACTTCTGCCTGAACGAGACCCCCCGGTGCTGCACGTAGAATGGCTTCTCCGGCGTGACCGGGGTTATCGAACACTGATTGACCATGCAGTTTGGAAAGTATTGCTGGACTCCAGAGAGAGAGCAGTGTGGGGAGCACTAAGGCTGCGCGCCGTACTTCTACCTGACCAAAGGCAGGTTTGAAGGCAGGGGCAAAGGCACAGGCAAGAAGACGATGCCAATCTAGATGCCACAATGCTGCTCGGCGGTATGAGGTCGCTCGCTACCCCTAGGCGAGGATGCCGTGGATGACCTCGCCGTGAACATCGGTGAGCCGGAAATCGCGACCGGCGTATCGGTGGGTCAACTTCTTGTGATCGAGGCCCAGTAGGTACAGAATCGTGGCATGCAGGTCGTGGAAATGGACCTTGTTTTCCACGGCGTAGTAGCCGTAATCGTCCGTCACCCCGTAGGTGATTCCCGGTTTCACACCCCCGCCGGCCAGCCACATGGTAAACCCGTGCGGGTTGTGGTCACGGCCATCAGCGCTCTCGACCGTGGGGGTGCGGCCGAACTCTCCGCCCCAGATAACCAGTGTGTCATCGAGTAAACCACGGCCTTTCAGATCGCGGATAAGGCCGGCGATCGGCTTGTCAACCGAACGACACATCTTGATCATATTCTTCTCCAGCTCTTTGTGGTGGTCCCAGCCGTTACTGTTGCATTGAACGAAGCGCACGCCATGCTCGCAAAAGCGGCGGGCCATCAGGCATTGCAGCCCGAAGTCCTCGGTGTCCGGATCATCGAGGCCGTAGAGGCGCCGTGTCTGCTCAGTCTCACCGGAAATATCCTGGACTTTGGGCGCTTCAGTCTGCATGCGGAAAGCGAGTTCAAATGTCGCAATGCGGCTTTCCAACTCACTGTCGAAGCCCGTCTGCCGCAACTGCCGACGCCCCATTCGTTCCAACATGTCGAGTTCGAGCCTCTGGAGGTCGGCACGCGCCTTCCCGCCACCGATAAACGGGAATCCGGAGTCCTTGGGTTTGATCTCACCGTGCCCCATAGCAGTTCCCTGATGGGCCGCGGGAAGAAAGGAGGAGCTGTAGTTGTTAGCTCCACCCTGCGAGAGCGCCTGACAGATCGTGATGTACCCCGGCAGGTTTTGGTTTTCACTGCCCAATCCGTAGGTAATCCAGGAGCCCATGCTGGGACGGATAAACGTGTCACTACCGGTGTGCCACTCCAACACGGCGCCGCCGTGGCGGGGGTTTGTGCAGTGCATGGAGCGGATGATGCACAGGTCATCGACCACCCCGGCGACGTGAGGGAATACTTCACTTACTTCCGCCCCGCTCTGGCCATGCTGCTGAAACTGGAAGGGAGAACCTACCAGGTTGCCCATGCGGTTGGGAAAGGAAAGAATGCGGGGCGCATCAAATGGCAACGGCTTGCCGTTGTCTCTGGTCAGGACCGGCTTGGGATCGAAGGTATCAATGTGAGACGGCCCTCCGAACATGAACAGCATGATCACCCGTTTTGCTTTGGGAGCGAAGTGAGGGGGTTTCACCGCCAGCGGATCAGTGGCAGTTGCCGCAGTATCCTCGGCAAGAAGTGCTGCCAAAGCCAAGCCTCCGAATCCCGCTCCCATCTGCCGAAGCAGGTCCCGCCGGGAGAGGATCGGCTCTTGAAAGGAGCAGGTTGACAGTTTCCTCACGAGGCACCTCTTAGCATGTTAGCGCCCTTTTGTCAAAGTGGACGGCGCGGAGATCATTCCACATAAACGAATTCACTGGACGACAACAGCACCCGGCAAAGCCCCTGCCAGGCCCGCAGTCGGCGCACCTCCGGTTCCCCCACTTCGCTGCTCTGGGCTCGCGCATACTCCGTCAAGAACTCAAGCCACTCCTGCGTTTCGGCTTCGGCAGGAGGCCTTGACAGCACCAGCTCATACGCCCTGGCGACGCGCTCCACCCGGGTTTCGTTTGGACTTGAGAGGAGCCTTTCTGCGATGTGATTTGAGCTCTCCCAAATCAGTTGGCTGTTCATCATGAACAGTGCCTGCGGGGCCACGGTAGTCGTGGAACGTCGCCCATTCATCACAGCCGGATCAGAAAAATCGAAGGCTTCGAACACTTCGTACAGCGCGCTTCGCAAAATCGGTAGGTAAACGCTTCGCCGCTTTGAATCATAGAGTGCGGGGTCGCGTGCATTTCCCTCACCCGACAGGTTTAGAAAGCTCTGATACGGCAGCAGGCTACCCCCCATGGTCAGATCCAGTTGAGCGCTGGTGGCAAGCAACGAATCGCGGATTGCCTCGGCCTCCATACGAACCCGGTTCATCCGCCAAAGCAGCCGATTTTCCGGGTCGACCTGGGCGGCGTACGGATCCAAGGCCGTGCTCATCTGATAGGCGCTCGACAACATGATCAAGCGGTTCATGGTTTTGATCGACCAGCCACTCTCAACAAATTGAATCGCCAGCCAATCGAGCAGGGGCTGGTTGTCGGGTGGTTCCCCCAATCGACCGAAATTATCGGGCGAACGAACAATCCCATGACCGAAATGCCACTTCCAGATGCGATTCACCATCACCCGAGCCGTAAGCGGGTGATCGGCACTCGCCAGCCACGCGGCCAATTCCCGCCGGCCGCTCTCCTGGTTGCCGATGGGAGTCTGCTTCTCACCAGCGAGAATACGGGGGAACCGGCGCGGCACCATTTGCCCGGGAGTTAGATGATTTCCGCGAAGGAGGGTGGGCATGTCCTGCACTTCGCCTTCAGTGACAGCCATGGCCTTGGGTATGGAGGCGTATTCCTCCTTGGCCTTCTCCAAGAGTTGCTCATGCTGTTTGCGCTCTTCTGCCGACATCTCTTCACGGTTGCCATTGACCAGTATGTTGTCGTGCAGATCGATCGTCTGTTCCAGCTCCGAAAGCCGGTGGTCGGCCTCGAAGGTTCTTAGCGCCGTCGCATTCCACTTCGAATCCACCCGGAAAGAGAGCATGGTCTCGGTGCTCTTGAAAATGGCGACGAGCGAGTAGTAGTCGGCTGTCGGCAGCGGATCAAACTTGTGATCGTGACAGCGAGCGCAGCCCATTGTCAGGCCCATGAAGGCCCGTGATGCAGTGTCCAGTTGCTCGTCCGCGATGTCTAACTGCTGCTTCACCGGATCATCTTCCGCCAGCATTTTTGGCCCAATCATCAAGAAACCGGTAGCGATCAGGCACTCATCGCGGTTCTGATCGCCCCAGTTGGTTAACAGATCACCGGCTAGCTGTTCGCGGACGAACTGGTCATACGGTTTATCCTTATTAAAAGCTGCGATCACATAATCGCGATAACGCCAGGCATCAGCGTACGCCAGGTTATCGTCCATGCCGTTGCTGTCCGCGTAGCGAGCCACGTCAAGCCAATGACGGGCCCAGCGTTCCCCGTAACGCGGTGACGCCAGCAAGCGGTCGACGACTCGAGCGAATGCTTTCGGAGAATCGTCCGCAAGAAAGGCGATGACTTCCTCGGGTGTCGGAGGGAGACCGTGGAGGTCTATTGTCGCCCGGCGAATTAGAGTACGCTTGTCTGCCAGCCTGGCCGGTCGAAGGCCCCTGGCTTCCAGTTTTGCCAGCGTAAAGTAGTCGATGGGCGACTGCGGCCAGTCCCTGTCTCTCACCTTTGGGATTGGCCCCTTGACTACCGGCTGAAAACCCCAGAATGACTTCTGCTCCTCGCTGAATTCCACTTTCTGCGCAGCGGGTCTCTCGGTCTCTTTCCTCAGTACCTTGTCCGTGGGAACGGGTCCTCGCGAGCCGGGCCAGTGCGCTCCCATCTTCACCCAGTCGCTCAGGATCTGAACCTCGTGCGTCGGCAGCTTCGTTTTCGGTGGCATCTGCACGAACGTATCGTGCCGGACGGCGAGGACCAGCAGACTGCGGTTGGGCTCGCCAGGCACGATTACTGGCCCGGATCTTCCGCCCGCGAGCATTCCAGCCAGCGAATCAAGCCGAAGCCCCGCCTGCCCCTCTCCCGCAGCGGGTCCGTGGCAAGGGTAGCAGCGATTGGCCAATACAGGCCGCACCCGTCTTTCGAAGAACTCTTTGGAGGCCGGGTCGATCTTGGAATGACGCTTGGTCGGTTGGGCTCCTGGAAGCTGAAACAGGAACAGAACCGACAGCACAACAGGGAGGACTCTTGTGCCGAAGCGCGCCATTGGAGCCTGAAGCGCGAGCGAGGGGTTGGGGACGCCGAGATCGCGCCGTTGTCCGCACTTTTCGACCGAAGGCAGCGATGTATCATTTCGGTAGGGGATAGGGATGATTCTGCTGTTGTCTACCGCTCTCTCCCCGGAACTTGGGTTCATGTTGCTGGCATTCCTCCCCGTGCGCGGCACTGTGATTGCGCCGCCTTGTGCTGCCGGCGGTTCGGGTTCGGTCGCGGTGCTATTAGACAGCGAAGTGGGGCCCCATTGCAAAAAAAGTCTCGATCAGTCAAATCTGGTCACGACGTTCCGTTCCTTCACCGGGTACCATTCCGCGATCTTTTCAGCGAGCTCGGCCACCAGCTCAGGGTGATCGCCGGCGAGGCTGGGGGTCTCGTGGGGATCGCCCACAAGATTGAACAGCTGTGGTCGCCTTTCCGTTCTGGGATGCGTGCTCCGGTAACGGTACTTGACCTGATTTCACCTGAAAGAGTTTCACTTGCACTCCTTTAGTCCAGCGAGCCAAAAAACACATCTCCCGGAGGTAACATTCCCCCTTCGTGGTCCTTGTAGAAGTCTGTCACGCGCCCTGGATAGAAGCCGTACAGCCCCTCCCAGATGTCCTGTCCATGAGGAGCGCAAGGCCGGGAAGGTGTACAAAGGTCCTTGAAGTCCTTGGGCTGTCTGGGAGAGATTACGAAAAGCCTTAAAGCGCTGCCCTTGATGGAGCGAGCGATGAGCTGGTTGATATGCTCGTCACCAAAGCCATAGCCAATCACAACCAGATTCCTCTCCTGATGGCTCAGAACCTCCTGAAATAGGCCGAAGTACCATCTGAGCAAGGGTTCCTTCTCAATGATGGTAGCCTTGGCGGTGCCGACGACTATCCTGTCTAGTCCATCTTGAGAGACCCATCCATAGGAGCCACGTAGTTTGATATAAGCGAAGTTCTCGCGGCTCTGCTGATAGCCCCATTGATTCGGGATGTTTCGGATGGAATGCAGTCGTTTTTGTCGGAATCGCTCTTCGTAGGCTTTTGCGCGTAGGGTCCAACCCTGGCAGTTGCTTCTCCTTGCCCTGGCCGCTTGGCTCAACCGATAGCGGCGATTCGGACATGATCGAGGGCACTAGCCAATGACCGCTTTTGGCCGTTCATTCGACGTTTCCGGGGAAGATTTGAATGTCCGCTTTTAGGGTGCGCCGTGGTAAGGCGGCGCTTTTCCCAGTGGGTGAAAGCCCCACCCGGCAACCGCTCCAGCCGGAAGCAACCGGAGCAACTATGGAGGTAACGAAATGGTTGAAGCCTCTGGTGAAGCGAGTCACGAATTGGTGACCGCGCGAGTGTGCAGGCCGTAACGTGAGTGAACGCTGAGCAAGCCTCGAAAAGGACGATGCGCAGGCCGACCCGGCTCCTAGACCGGGGAAGGCTGATACGGCTGGGGAAGTGAGCGAAGTCGGCACCCAGTCGCTGCGCCGGGGTAGTGGCGACAGCATGTACACCAGGGAAGCGCAGGCAACACGGGAAGCCCCTAGGCGTGGTCCGGGAGGGCCAACCGGAAGCCCGTGAGGGACAGGCCGGGCGCCTTGGGGTGGCGGAGAGGCCCGTAGTACCGAGGAAGCCGGGTAATGCCGGTGGAGGGAAGGAGCCTTAGTTCAAGACGAATGCAGGACGTAGTGAAGGGACCAGGAGATTGGGCAACCTATCAACTCCGAAAAGGGTTCAGAAACTACAGAGGGCATTACACGCGAAAGCGAAGGCTGAGCCCCGCTATCGCTTCAGCGGTGGCTAGGTGAACTGGCGCAAGACCACGGAGTTGGTGCAGCAGTTGAACCGCGCCTACTGGGCGCTGGACAACTACACCGCTCCGCGGTTTCGCCGGTGGCTGCGCCACAAGTACAAGGTCAGGGGACGCAGGGGCGGGACGTATCCACTCTCGCACCTCTACGGGCCCTTCGGGTTCGTACGCCTGACCCGACTTGGGCGCGGCGAGCCGTGGGTGAAGGCGTGAGTCTTGTCCGAGAGCCGGATGAGGGAAATCCTCCAGTCCGGTTCGATGAGGAGGATGTGGAAACGGAGTGATGGTACGGCTATTGAGGCACCGCCAGACGAAAGGGGCGGCAACAGATAGGCCGAACCTTAGACCACCGCGCCACATCCTTACTCTACCGAGGCTGTGTGAAAAGTCATTCATGATTTCGGATTTGAAATTTTGACTTCATAGGATCGCGTGCAAGCCACGATCTCCGTCGTAGGAAGGGTAAAGAGACCCCTAAATCAAAGAGGTTTTGGACTTTTCACACACCCTCAGGCGAAAGCGGCCGTTCGATCGCGATCAAATCGGACGCTGTCTGTAAGATCGGGTGCCGACTATCACATGTTAAGCCTCTCTTTCCCGTTTGGAAGCAGCACGCCTACTGGGCTTTCTTTGCTGCTTCATCCTTTCCCATGCGGGTAAGACGGACCTCTCCCAGATTGTCGTGCTGAACCAGACCGTCTTCCACGAGAGTTCGGACTATCTCCGAGGTCCGCTGTCTGTCAAAGCCCAGCTCATCCCCAATCCTGTCAAAGCTGAGGGCTTTGTCCCCATCTTCCCCACTTAGCTCATACAGAAGACGCAGGAACCAAACTCTTCCTCTCCCGATCTTCTCCGCGTAAGTCATTGTCTCCAAAGAGTCTACCAGAAGGTCTCCGTCAGAGACACGTACCACGACGACCGAATGGACGGAGAAATCACTTTGGATGAGTAGAAAAGATGGGGAAGCCTCTAGGAAACTGGCGGGCTCATTACTTGGGCTCTTCAATTGACCCACTGGATCGGCTCCCGTAGCCTACTGCGACATGACCAAAGCCGATCTTGGCGTTGAAGTTGCCGCGAACAGCGGGCTGACCAAACAAGAAGCTGAGCTGGTGGTTCAGATCATTCTCGACAGCATCGTCGAGGCGCTCAATTCCGGAGAGAAGATCGAGCTCCGGGGTTTTGGCAGTTTTCGTCACCGGGAAAGAAATCCCCGTCAGGGGCGCAACCCAAAGACGGGTGAAGCCGTCCCTGTCCCGGCCAAACGGGTTTCCTATTTCAAACCTGGTAAGGGGCTGAAGGAGCTGATCAACTCGTAAACAGTGACCCGGTCAGCACGCTGTATCGAGTTTTTGCAGACCACGACAAGGATCGAATCGGTCACATGGCACATTAGGGGAATAGGCGATGATTGACCTTTATTGCGAACGGTGTGGACCAAGTCTTCTCGCCGAACCACTCAACGCAACCACCAACCTGGTATTTCTGATGGTGGCCTGGGCAGCGTGGGTTCTCGTCCGCCGTTTGGAAGGCCTTTCGGGCGGCATCCAGGGATTGATTTTCTTGGCGGTGTCGATCGGCATCGGAAGTGCCCTGTTCCACACGTTTGCCACGGGGTGGGCGAGGATACTTGATGTGGTCCCTATCCTGCTGTTTCAGCTCCTCTTCCTGTGGCTCTACACACGCCAGGTTATGGGAATTCAAGCCGCACTGGCCGCTGCTGCGGTGGTCATCTTTCTAGTTGCGGGTCTTGTGGGACGCCAGTTTCCCCATGTACTAAACCGCTCGCTCGTCTACGCTCCAGCATTTCTCCTCCTCGTAGGTTTAGGTCTCTACCACCTTCGAAAGCAGAAACCGGGCCGATTGCTGTTGATTGCTGCGGCCGGCGTGTTCGCACTCGCGCTTTTGTTTCGCTCCATCGACCTCAGCGTATGTCCGTACTTCCCGGTCGGGACACATTTCCTTTGGCACATCCTCAACGGTGGCGTTGTTTATCTTGTGATGCATGTTCTGATCCTCAACCAACCTGAAGCGAAATCAGGTTTGGGTTGATTGGCTCGTTGGATAGGGTATGGGGCCTGGTAAGAATACCCCTTGACACTTATGGGACATATCCTCACCGTGAGGAAATAGACAAGGCGCTGGACATCCTCTGTGAGTGTCTGGCGGAGGTTGGAAGCAGATAACTGCAAATCCGGTAAAAGGAGTATTACCGGTCCGGTCGGGATTCTTAAAGCGGAGGAAAAAAACAATGTCGGATTTCCAGAATGGGCGAGTCCTATGTTATGTAGTGGCGTTTGTTCTCTGGATCGCCTGCGCACCTTCAACACCGACTCCGGCGCCCCAAGACGGAGTTCCCGGTGTCGAACATGTGGTGGTCATTGGGGTGGATGGGATGAGTCCCGACGGGGTTCAAAAAGCCGAAACACCTAATCTCGATCGCCTCATGCAAAGAGGGGCCTACAGCTTTCAGGCCCGTGGAGTGATGCCGACCAGCAGCAGCCCCAATTGGGCCTCCATGATGATGGGGGCCGGTCCGGAGCAGCATGGCGTGACCTCCAACCAGTGGGAACCTGACAAGTTTGAGATTGCGCCGACGGTGGTGGGTTCAGGCGGGATTTTCCCGACTATTTTCGGAGTTCTTCGTGAGCAGAGGCCCTCGGCGATCCTGGCCTGCTTTCATGATTGGGACACCTTCGCACGGCTGCTGGAACCGGATGCACCAGACATCATCCAGCATGGGGACGGACCGATCAATACGACGGAGAAAGCCATAGATTACTTCAAGTCGAAGAGACCAAATTTTACCTTCATCCATCTCGATCATGTCGACCATGCGGGGCACACCTACGGTCACGGAAGTGCCGAATACTATCTCTCCGTTCAAGAAGCCGACCGGCTCGTCGGCGAGATTGTCCGTGGCTTGGAAGAAGCGGAAATACTGAATCAGAGTATCCTGCTGGTGAGTGCCGATCATGGAGGAGTGGGCACCAAACATGGCAACGCCACCACCGCAGAAATCGAGATTCCCTGGATCATTGCGGGGCCTGGAATCGTCTCCGGGCATAAACTCACTTCCGCCATCAACACTTACGATACGGCGGCCACAGCCGCCTATATTTTTGGAGTGAAGCCTCCCCACGCCTGGATTGGCAGACCCGTGCTGGAGGCTTTTTGGTAGTCAATTCTGGGCTAGCCCGCATTTCTCATACTCCCCTTTAGAGGTCCGATCTGACTCCGAGGTCGGGTGTGTCAATCCTCTTGGGCAATGGAGACGGGACGTTTGGGGTGGCCCAAGCCTTCGCGGCGGGAACTTATCCTGTCTCAGTCACGGTGGGAGATTTCAATGGGGATATGCTCCAGGACTTGGCGGTGGCGAATACGAATTCAGATGATGTGTCGATCCTGCTGGGCCATGGAGACGGAACGTTTGCAGTGGCCCAGGCCTTCGCGGCGGGATTCGAGCCTTGGTCAGTCACGGTGGGAGACTTCAACGGGGATCTGCTCCAGGACTTGGCAGTGGCGAATTTCGGGGAAGCCCACGAACACTAGGCTTCGCGGGCCGAATTGAATGGTCGTCCTCAACTGGGCTGAGGAACTCAAGCGGCTGGTGCCGACCGAGAAATGAGATGATTGGCATCTGGTGAAGTACAGTCTCCGATCTGCCGACTACACCCAAACCCAGTCCGCAAGCGGCTTTCAGCCGTTGTAGTCAGTGTAGTCGCTATATATGTATAAAGGGAAGAAAGTAGGAGATACTGTAGAAGAGGTTCCCTGCAGAGCAGATCTCTCCCCTTTCCCTATACCCGCAGAGGGCGACTACAACGACTACATTCTGGAGTGCTTCGAGCTGAGCTGAATCAGCTCTCCGCACTACCCTCCACTATTAGGTAGTGTTCCAGTTACGGTGGCCAGGACGACCCTGGAGAATTTTGCGGCTTCACGAGGGTTCTTACACTTGGGAGCTTTCCCTTTTTAGGGGTGCCGTCTAAAATCACAGATGCGTGTACGCTCCGGCTTTATGAGAGTCGGGGGAGCCTTTCGACTCCTTCCCGGCTTGGAGTGAGCGTTGGTCAGGGGGGTTGTCCAGCACCTGGCCGGGCATGCTGATCCGCGCACCGCACGGCTTTACAATCGTAGGCGGCGGGCAGCGGAATATCGAGGAGCGGATTTCGTCGGGCGGTTCACTTTGAGGCGCACCGACCGGGTCGCGAGGGGGCGCAATGCGAACCCCCTCAATCAATATGGTGGCTGTTTTTTTCGTTTTTGCCGTGATCTTCGGGGTCCTTCCCCTATTCATCGTGGCTAAGGTGCTTGCGGGTGTCCGGATTGAAGGCAGTGCCAACCGGGTTATGGTTGCGCTCTTGTATAGCTTCTTCCTTTGCGTGGGTTACTCGTTGTCCTCTTTGCCTCTTATGTTTCTTTACTCTCAGCTCACAGGCCGAGAGTTCATATACGACCTCGGTCGCCTCGCTACCTTTCCCTCTGTGTTCTTTTGCGTTGGGGTAGTCTTCTTCTGCGTGAACGTCATTGCGATCTGGACCACAGACAAACTCATCGAGGAGCTCGAACTCGATAACTCTATGACATTGTTGAAGGCATCGCTGCTGATTGCGATCTGTAACCTGTTGACGCTACTGCTTCTGGGCATTGTGGTTTGATTAATGAGCTATTTTTGTCGAAGGGCTCGGGTTTGGACACTGAGGGTTTCGGTAAGGTCTTTGCTGTGAGCCGTTGGTTCCTGATCATCTCTTGACGTCTTTCCCCACCTTGCTACGATCAAATTGATTAATACCTCCCGATGTCTCCACGTATCTCTCCTCAACAAGAAGCTGAAGACCAGTTTCAGGTTGCCATGAAAGAGGCACAGAACATCGGAGCCTATAACAAGAATCCCACCGCCACTGACAAGGATCGCACCAAAGAACAACAGAAGTAGATGCGAGCAGCGCTCGATCGCCGCTTTAAGACCGCAACGGGAGCGGGCAGTTTCCGGCGTTTCAGCTTCTTGTGGGTGACCCAGTTCGATCGTCTCATTTTTCTAGTACGAAGGGAAGAGATTTAGCGGCCGAGAGCAGCATCTTGCGGCCGCCGAAATTAGGCCGTTGTTCTCCACCCCCTCAGCCTCGATCCATAGTGAATGTAGAGCGCGAGAACATCGGCCGAACTCCCCAGCTAAAATTCCCGTTAAACCCTTTCCACTGCTGGATTTCGGCGCGTTTACAAAGTTTGCCTACAGCGCCCCAGAATAGACCTTTTGGCCACCTGCAAGCCCTGAACATCAACCGCATTCACTTCGTCGATCCTGGGGCTTCTCAGGGCAATCTAGAGGCACTTTTAGGGTAAGGTTGCGAGCCGTTTTTGGGCCATTAGGATGCGGTCATCGGCGCGTACAGAAGAGCGTCGGCGAGGCCACAATTCAGCGGCCGACTGGTGCCACGAAGTTCGCCCCTTTATGCTTGTAGAATCGAACGAACCGAGGAGGGAACAACTATGAAAATTGACGTGAGAGCACTCGGCTACAGCTTTGCTCTGCTGTGGGGAGGAGCTGTCTTCATAACTGGCAGTGCAAATCTGATCTGGCCCACCTATGGCACTGGATTCCTGGAAGTGCTTGCTTCCGTTTATCCGGGATACCAAGGCACAGCTTCGTTTGGCCAGGTCATTGTGGGAACTTTCAGCGGCCTGGTGGACGGTTTCGTGGGCGGGCTGGTATTGGGCTGGCTTTACAATCTATTTGCGAGATAGGAAACTTGCGGTGGGCCGCTCTCAAGATGTCCGACAGAGCTATCCGAAGGCTCTTATAGCGCCGATATCGAGAGCAGAGTTTCCTTTTGGAGCACCGTAAGATTGTTCAGTTATCACAGGCCTTCTCCCAACTTGATCTCCCTATCTACCGTGGCCAGCTCCAGGGAAAGTGAAACGACTCCCTTGCTTGTCTAGCATCTCAAATGCCCCTCCTGCCAGATGTTCCCATCCCCTTCATTTGCAGCCCAAGTGAGATCACGTATCCGGTGTCAACCGGCTGCCAAAAGTTTGGCATGGCTGGACCTTGCATTTTGCTGGACGTATCATCGGGAGAAAAGCGGAAATTGTCCTAAGGACACTTCATGTCGATTAGATTGCCTACTAAACGGCTACCACTGAAGCGGCTACCCACCCACCAAGAACTTGAAGAATCCCTCCATTCAGTGGTCGAATGGTTCACCGAGGCTGATCCTCTAGCTATCGACGAGTATGTCAACAAACTGAGAAGTCAGAATCCCGAGCTTCCCGACGCTGAGCTGGCTAAGAAAGTCGTCTCCCGGAAGGCTCTAAAATGTGGCCTGGTGGGTGCCGTAACCGGTATACCTGGCTTATTGGCGCTGCCTGTCACAGTTCCAGCTGACCTCCTCTCTAGTTGGCGCATACAAATCGTCATGGCCCTCGCAGTAGCGCGCGTATACGGCCATACTGCGCAAACAACTGACCTGAAAACAGACATCTATCTGATCATTGCAGGCGACGCCGCAAAGGAAGCTTTGAAACAGATCGGCATCAAGGTCGGCAAAGAGATTTCCAAACGAGTCATCAACAAAGTTATTACCCGCGCAGTCATGAAGCAGATTTGGAAAGTCTTGGGCAGGAAGATCATCACGAAGGCGGGAGAGAAGCCTCTCATTAGTTTTACAAAAATGGTCCCGCTGGTAGGCGCACCAATTGGATTTGGATCTAATTGGGTAGCGGCGAGAACTGTAGGCAGGACTGCCATTAGATACTACAGTGGTGCAGGGTAAGCAGGCAGCCGGGTATCCGAGCCAGCTTCTCTCTGCAGTCTGGGCTTAGGCTGTTGCGGGTTGGACAACGCGGGTGGTTTTTCCCACTAACCTCCAACTCCCTCAAACACATCACGATCTCATGATCCAGCTGTATCATCTCTGGCCCGCCATTGAGGCTTGCTTCGTCGAATAGAGCAGACCAACCGCTGTACCTTCGAGTGTCTTCGTCGATCAGCTCGAATCGGATCTGTGAATCCTCGCGGATGACGCAGACGAGGACCGAGGGGTAGTCTCGGGTCCTACTCAGGATCTAGTTTTCGAAGCGTTTTCGTATTGCCTTGTAGTCGGTCACAGTCCAGCAGACCTCTGCTCGAAGCGCTTTCTGAAGGGGTCGAATTCGCGGACCATGGGTTGATTTACTCCACGGCTGAAGACAGGCGTTCGTTCTGATCGGCTACTCCTTCTCCCCTTCGAGAGTTTCCTTTATCCGCCGCTCCAATTGCTCCAGATCTCACTGACCCTGGTTCCGAATGATGGATCTCAGTATTTCTCCCAGGAAAAAACCCTCGGAGGAAAGGGGACTACAGATTCAGTGCTAAGCGGCCAAATCGATAGGATGTAACCCTGGGGGTGATTCTGGAATGAGTTTCTAGACCAGGAAAGAGCCGCCATCCCCAGCTCCAGAATCGGAACAACATTTAGGTTCAAGAGCTTAGGAGAAATCCCTGTCTCATCGCTATTACATGTCGATTGCCAGATCGTGCTAGTCTTTCGGAAGCACATTTGGGTTCTGCCTGGGGTTCTGGCTTTCTGGAGGTTTTCCTGTTTCGGTGAGAGTGAGGTACCGCTGGATGCAGCTGTGCTGAGTCAGACCACGAATCAGCACGTGTAGGTCAGAGGCGGGTCAGGGGGGCAGTGGAGCCGAAAGGATAAAGCCTCCTTCCTTAAAACTCCCTTCCAAGGAAACCCAGTGTGTGGCTTTATCCCAAGGAAGCTCCACTGCCCCCCTGACCCGCCTGTTCTTCTTATTCCCAAAGCACTGGCTGGAATTCATTCGATACGCAAGATAAGACACAGTGGCCTCTGCCAAGCTGAAATCCAGGCGAGTGAGCTTGGCGTAGATTTTCCGTGAAGCCGTTAGAAGTGTCAAGAGAGTGCACAAGGAGGGTCTTCTGAGTGCGGTGAGGATGGAAAACTCACTCGCCTTGCAAATTCCCCATTCTTACCCCCACCGCAGCCCTCCGTGTCGTCTCGATTCCGGCAAAGCGTTACCTTCAAAACAATCCCGAGTTGACGACCTGACCAGCGGCAAAAGCCCGAGTTGCTCCTTGACCTCTTGTAAATCATCCCTGTGATAAATTCTCCCAACAAGACCCATCAGAAGTGAGGACTGATCATGCCTCTTTATCTCTGCCGCTGGCCAAACGGAGATTCTTCATTTGTCTCAGCCACCAGTAAGGAAGCTGCAGTGGAAGCCCTGGATGAAGTGGACAATGCAGAAGGCTGTCCTCTCTCTGTCGTGAGGCATTTCATGGTGCACTTTCGTCTGGCTGAAGATGGGACGTTTGAGTTTGAAAGCTTTGGAGAGGCAACCGAGGAAGCTCTGCGGCAAGCCTACCCGATATTGGATCAGACAGTGGATCAGATCCTTGAGGATGATCCCAGCTTTGAGCTGCACAGTAGGAGCACACCAGCACAGGAGCAGATGATCCGGGATGCCGTCAAGAAGGAGCAAGAAAGGGTGAAGCCTAGCAGCCTGTCGGACTTGACTCACAGGCACTTCTGAAATTTGACGTTTGATCCAAAGTCTTGCACGACCAAGCACGAAATCGATGAATCGTCTGATCTGCGGCGGTGATTTGGCCGCTGAAACGACCTGGCCCACCTCTTCAGAGGGTGGCACGGGCCAGCTTCGGCTGGCGGCAGGCGAGGTTGTACATTCTTTTCAGATTCCAGGCGATGCTGGCCAGAGTCCACTCCCCGTCTGCCGCCTCCGCTCCTCGGAGAGAGAACTGCGCAAAGCCCATCACCGATTTGATGATCCCAAAGACGGGCTCGGGGACAGCTTTGCGTTGCCCGTAGATGGCTCGACCCGCCGGGGTCTTCAACCGGTATCTCATCTGCTCCACCGCATCGGCGTCTTCCCCGGGTGGCTCCGGTTCTTTCCAGCGTTCGTTCGGCGGCAAGTGGTGGGCTTCCCGCTCGACCGCAATATAGGGAAGGACCGCATGCTCGCTACAAAGCTCCACGTTGGCACCACTGAAGTAGCCGTTGTCGGCCAGCAGCTCCTGGGGCCGACCCAACGACTCCGGCAATGCGTGCAGCGCCGCCAGGGCCGGTTTCAGTTCTTTCTTGTCATTGGCGTTTGGCGTGACATGAACGGCCACAATCAACAGACTGTCGTTATCCACCAGGGCCTGAGCGTTGTAGCATTGCTCAAATCCCCCGCCCGAGACCGGCATGATCCGAGAATCTTCATCCGTCAGATTGATCTGATCCTGGTCTCGGATTCCTCCTCGGGGCGGTTTGGGTTCGCGACCCTTCGGTTTGTTTCCCCTTTTCCTCTGGGCTTGCCGCTTGGCCACCTTCCCTTCATATTCGGCGTGCTCGGCCGCCTGCCGCTCGGCCGCCCGCTCGACCAGCTTCTGCTTCGCTTGATCGATCGCTTTCAACCGTGCTTCCCGCCGCGCCAGCTCGGCCGGGATGTCCATCCCTTCCGTTTCTTCTCGTCCATCCGCTTCCTCGGCCAGCTGCATCAACTCGTCCACTTCTTCTCGCAGCCGCGCTTCCAGTTTCTGGATGTGCCCCCAGCTCAACGCACTGTGCTTGGAGGCATTGGCTTTGACCTTCGTGCCATCCAAACTCACTCGGCCCAACTTCAGAAATCCCATCGCCTGGGCCAGCAGCAAGATCTCCACAAACAGCGGCTTCAGCTCTTCCAAAAACCGCTTTCGGAAATGGGCTATGGTGTCGTGATCCGGATGCGTGTTGCCGGCGAGGTAGCGAAACGCCACCGAATCGTAGGTGGCTTGCTCCAACTTCCGACTCGAAAACACCCCCGTCGCATACCCGTAAAACAACAACGCCAGCATCACCGCCGGATGGTATCCTTCCGATCCCCGTTTCGTGTAGGAATCCTCCAACTTCCTCAACTCCAGCTTGCTCACCACCTCCACCACGAAGCGAGCCAGATGCGTCTCCGGCAGCCATTCCTGCACCGAAGGAGGAAACAGATAAGGAGTCTCTCGATCTACTGTTCTAAATCGATTCGCCATACACTAATGATGCCCGTTCGGTGTGACCTCGAAAGTCCGACAGGCTGCTAGAAGGGTCGAACAGCCAGAGACTCTACTGGGCCAGGACATCAAGAGAGCTATGGATGCACCCACCAGTATGATCGACCGGGAGATTAGGAAGAAGACTGCTGAGAGACTCAAGAATTTTCAAGGGGAGGGCAAGCCAAACTGAGCACTTCTGTGTGTGAATCCGTGTGAGAAAACCCGTCCAAAATCTGCCAAAACATGGGAAATCGCTGAAAATCGGAAAAAGCTAAATGACCCTGTTTCAACAACTTACTGAAAATGAGGAGGTTGTGAAACTCAGGAGTGCGGACTGAAAATCCGCGTGTCGGCAGTTCGATTCTGTCCCCCGGCATCCCTTCAAATCAACAAGCTAGTGAAAAATGCAATCGGGACTGGCCCAGAAGGTGCTACTGATGCCCTCAGCCACCGGCTCCTCCGGCAATACCATGCACATCAGGGTTGCTGCTCTGGAAGAACAGCCTCCGCTGGCGATGATCAATCTCGAACCTGATTCCCCTTCGGTACGGGGCTGCGTCATCGCCGAGATCCCCTCATACCGGTTGTTAGTGAGGATCTGAAATCGATTCAGGACGGCGATTGGGTCGAAGTGGACGCCTCGAACGAGTCTATCACCATCTATGAGAAGTGAACCCCGGCTCAATTTGTCAAGGACCAGATGTACACAACCCCGTCAGGGTTGACCCAGATTAAGGTCTCAAGGAACCCAGGGTTCGGAAACCCTGGGCCGGCAGACGCAATCCCGTTGGGATTGACCTCGCTGGCTTTTTGCCATGCCCGCCGCCTTCTCTTTTGAAAAACCAATCAGCCGATGTTCTGCTCCCGTCCCGTCTCCGAGGAGCGATAAGCGCCAAAGATCACTCGGAGCACCTGCAGGCAATCCCGACCGGTTAGAGGGGCTTTTTCCGTCCCCGCTGAAGCCTTGATCGCTGCTTGCACCAGGAGTTGGTAACTGTTGACGTCGGTGGGAATAGGGATCGATTGGATTCCTTCCGGTGCATCCGGGTGTGTCGATTGCCAATCCAACTGCTGCTTCGAATCTGATTTATATCGGGAGCCACTGATTCGAAGCCAGCCCTTCGAACCCCAGATGGTTAGCGCGGATTGGTACCCCCCCTGCTCGAGATAATAGCCACCGTGAAAGGTGCCCACCATTCCGCTCTTGAACTGGAGCGCCAACGCTTCTGCGTCCTCGATTTCGACCGGTTGCCCACCGACGTTCCTGCAAACGGCAGAGACCTTCGCGATGGGATCGTCGGCCAGGTATTGGATCAGATCCAAGTTGTGGATTCCGAGCCAGATCAGATGTCCTCCTCCGGCCTTGCCTTTGAAAGCAAACCAGGAGTCGTGATAACTCGGCCGGGTCAAGCGCGTCTGGTCTTTTACCTGGAACACCTGGGTGCCATAAAGCTTCCCCAGAAATCCGGAGCTGATCAACTCCTTCGCCTTGGTCGCCGAGGGGTGCAGTCGACCCGGAAGTGCCAGCATCAGGTGGAGATTCCTGGATTCGGCAAGCTGCACCAGAGGCTCGAAGTCCTCGGCTCGCACACAAGCCGGTTTCTCGGCTAGTACGCTACAGTTCCCTTCCAATGCCTTCCGGATTCGATCCGGCGCCAGGTGTGCCTCCAGGGAGATGAGCACCATCTGCGGCTTGAACTTCTCTATCATCTGACGATAATCCCGGAACTTTCCAAGATCCGGGAACCGTTGCTCCAGCGCGCTCTGCGCCTGCTCAAAGGTTGCGCCGCTCTCATCCGAGATGGCAACCCCCGCCAGACCCTCACTGGTTGCCAGGGCATCGAGGTAGATCCCAAGGTGGGGTCCCCCTTTCTGAGTGATAACCCCGACCCTGATAGAGCCCTTCCCTTTGTCCGAAGCAGTTGAGGATCGTGTTGCAGATAGCAATTCGCTGACGGAGAATCCGGTTCCCACCGTGAGCGAAGAGAGCACCATGCCGCCGGCGCCGGTCGTCTTCTTCAGAAAGGTTCTTCTCTTCATGATCCTGGAGTTTAGCAGTCCCCCTTGGGGTTCGTACAAGAGAAATCGACGAAGTCGGACTCAGGTCCTCCCGAGCGCTACACGGGATGTTATTATTGCTCGCCTTCTACCGCAGGATTGAGGACTACTTTCATGTCGGCTTCAGTAAACAATAAGGTCTACCGGGCAACACTGATCGGGTGCGGGTCGATGGGCAGTTATTGCATGGACGAGATCGCAGGTCTGAGGGGCCGGATGATCTTGCCCTTCGGACATTCCGAAGTCTTGAAGACTCACCCTCGAACTGACCTGGTAGCGGGAACCGATCCCGATGCGAAGCGGCTCCAGGATTTCGGAGAGCGCTGGGAGGTCGATCAGCTCTACTCCGACCACCGGCAAATGCTCGAGGCTGAGCGCCCCGAGATCGTCAGTATTGCCAGCCCCCCCTCCCTCCATCCCCAACATATCCGAGACTGCGTCGAAGCAGGAGTTCGGGGAATCTTCTGCGAAAAGCCATTGTGTCCAACGCTCGGCGAGGCCGATGCCATACTTCAAGCTTGCGAGGCAGGTGGAGTTTCGCTTTCCATCAACCACACGCGGCGCGGCGAGCCCTTTATGCTGCGCACCAGAGAACTGGTCGAACAGGGAGAGATCGGGGAGGTGTTGTCCCTCTCCATGACCTGGCCCGGGCGCCTCTTCCTGAGTGGAACGCATTTCTACGATCTGGCGAACTACCTTGCAGGCGATTCCCCCACCCGATGGCTTATCGGCCACGCCGAAGACCCTGAAGCCGAAATGTCGGTCGTGCCCACCCAACGAGGTGTGGACGTCGGGGGTACAGCCTATGCCGTCTACCAGAACGGGATTCGAGTCTTCTTCAACGGCAGGGATGGTCACAGCACCCAACGCGGCGAAATCTGCGGGACCGAGGGAGTGATCAGCTGGACCGGCAATGACACCCAATTGTGGAAGCGGAACCGAAACAGCAACTTCCGGGAGCTGCTGCAACACCCTTTCCCCCAGGTGATGCGATATACCGCTCCCATGCTCTATCTGCTGGAAGATCTGATCAAGGCTATCGAAACCGGACGCGATCCCCTTTCGAATGGGCGATGCGGCCGTCACGCCTTGGAGCAGATTCTGGCTACCCATTACTCATCCCAACACGACAGCTGCAAGGTTCGCTTCCCCCTCCAGGTCCTCGACACGAGGCCACCGTTCCAGTGGTTCGGAGACGGGGGCGAGGCGGTCGATCGCTCTGTGGCTCCCGGAGAAGCGGAGTGAAGCGACTCCTCCGGGCCTGCGGACTGGTGGCCCTCATGCTTCCTCTCGTCTGCTGCACCCCTCTCACATCAGGGCGAGATGGAGGCGGAGCAGGGCCTGCGGACACAGGATCCGACGCCAGCACCAAAACACTCCGTTTCGTCTGGATCGGAGACCTCACTCCGCTGTGGCATCCCGCCGCCTATCAGACCTTCAGCCAAGCCGTGGTCTTCTTTCTCCTCTTCAACACCCTGGTGAAGCTAGACATTGATCTGACGACAATCGTTCCGGACCTGGCTGAGAAGTGGGAAGTCAGCCCCGATGCCAGGGTCTACACATTCCACCTACGCCGCGATGTCCGCTGGCACGATGGAACTCCCTTTTCAGCGAAGGATGTCCGCTTCACGTTCGAGCGCCAGGTCCTGGAATCCTACCGCTACGTCAAATACCTCGAAGCGGTCGAAGGAGCCAAGGACTATAAGAAGGGCAGGACTGAAGGTATCTCGGGACTCGAGTTGCTGGACAGCCATACCATCCGTGTTACCCTGAGCTCTCCCGATGTCCTCTTCCTCCATCGTCTAACCGAGCCCAGCTGCGTCATCATCCCCGAGCACATCCTGCAGGGACTGCCCCCTGACGCCGTGGAATCGTCCAAGTTTGCTTCCTCCACGCCAATTGGAACGGGCCCCTACAAATTCGTTCGGTACCTGACCGATCAGGTCGCGGAATTCGATGTGAACCCGGACTACTTCAAGGGCAAGCCGCAGATCGAGAAGGTGTTCATGAAACGGCTCCGTTCCGAAGTGGCCTTCGCCCAACTCGAAAGCGGCGAGCTCGACCTGGCCTTGCGCCTGAAGCTATTTGGATTCGAGCGGCTCACCGGGCTTGACCGTCTCAACATTATCTCCGGCCCTGGGGTAGGAATGACTTCGCTGTACTTTATTGGGGAAGATCCTCGGCTTCAGGATAGACGCATTCGCCAGGCCATCTACCACGCGCTTGATCGGAAAAGTATCGTCAAGCACGTATTTCGGGGACGGGCCCGGGTGCTGCGGGGAGCACCTCCGGCATTGGACGGCTACGCCGACCTGAATCCCTACGACTACGACCCGGAGAAATCACGACGACTACTTCAGGAGGCGGGATTCGATTTCGAGCCTCCGCTGCGCATCGTGTACGATCAAACCTATCCCAGCGCTCCCATGATCTTTCCGATCATAGAGCACCAGCTGCGGCAGGTCGGGATCAACGTTCGTCTCGACGCCCTGGACTCAACTGCCTTCATCTCTCGGATCATGGAACAGCGTCACCTCCTTGAGATGTTCGGATCCAATGGTGGAGCCTATGGAGTCGGTCCCCACGTGTCGGCGACATACTACGACTGCCACAGGAAGGAATGGCAATCTGGGTACCTGAACTGCAAACTCGATGAGCTCTTCGTCCAGGCTAGCCGGACTACTGCCCTTGACCAACGCGACGAGGTCTACCATCAGGTAGCAAAAATTCTCAACCGGGATGTACCCACCCTGCCGCTCTGGTCCCGCCACGACTTTCACGCCGCCACAAAGCGGCTCGGGGGCGGGTTCAAGGTCTATCGCGACTCCAGACGCACGTTCTCCAATATCGAGACCTGGACGCTTTCCAGTGTGGATAGTGAACAGTAGTGCAGTGAACAGTAGTGCAGTGATCAGTGAATCAGTGCTCAGTGAGTAGTTGGGGGAGCGATCTGTGAAAGAGTGATGTATCTACCGTTGGTCAGTCCCAAGGCAGCATCTTGACTAATTACTGTCCTCTGTCCACTATCCTGCCATGCTCACTGCTCACTGCTCACTGCTCACTGCTCTACTGCACTACTGCACTACTGCTCACTGTTCACTGGAATTCACTACTCACTAATGCCCAGAGAGACCCATCAGTGAGCCAATTCGTCCTGCATCGTCTGCTCATCTCTATCCCTGTCTTGCTGGGCATTACCTTTATTTCGTTTGCTGCACTCTCGCTGGCGCCGGGTGATCCTCTGATGGCTCGGCTGGACCCCAGCATTCTTGCTCAGCAGTCACCCGAATGGATCGAGGAAAAGCGGCGCGAGCTCGGACTCGATCAGCCTTTCCCCATCCGGTATCTAGTTTGGCTGCAGGGGCTTCTGCACGGAGATCTCGGGTTTTCGATCGTTACCCGCCGCTCGATCTCCGAGGAGCTGGCCCAGCGCCTGCCCTTCACCCTGCAACTGATGGGAGCGGCTCTTCTGATCGGCCTCACCCTTGGGGTCCCCTTCGGGGTGATTGCTGCCATCAAACAGTACTCCAAGCTGGACTATGCGTTGACGGGATTCACTATGACGATGATCTCCACGCCTACCTTCTTTCTTGGGCTACTGGGAATCTACGTCTTTGGGGTCTACTTCCGGATCCTGCCCACAAGTGGCGTGGCCACCCTGGGAGGAGTTCCTTCTCTGATGGACCGCTTGAGCCATCTGGTCCTCCCGGCAGGCATTCTGGGGCTGGCGAACGCCGCCCAACTGATGCGTTACACCCGTGCCAGTATGTTGGAGGTCCTGCGTCGAGAATATGTCGTAACAGCAAGGGCGAAGGGTCTTGCGAACACGCCTGTGTTCTTGAGACATGCGCTGCGCAACGCGCTGGTTCCGATCATCAGCATTGTTGGACTGCTGCTTCCGGAGCTGGTAGTCGGGGCGATCGTGACGGAACAAATCTTCGCCTGGCCTGGGATGGGCTTCATGGCAGTCCGAGCGGCCGCCGATCGCGACCCGTCCATGTTGATGGGCGTCGTGCTGGTCGTCGGGGCCGGAGTCCTATTGAGTGGCCTTTTCGCCGACATAGCCTATGCGGCCGCCGATCCCAGGGTCCGCCATGGCCGGGAGTGAGCCTTCGCAGGGAGAGACGAGAGCAGAAATGAATTCCCAGGAAACCACCGAATTCAAATACGAGTCGCTGCTGCGCCAGGTAGTTCGTCGCTTCATGCTGCACCGCCTCGCAGTGGGAGGGGCCGCAGTTATGCTCGTTATCATTCTGCTGTCCCTGGCAGCCCCGCTGGTAACAGGACACGACCCTCTGGAAGTTCGACTGGACACTCTTCGGCAGGCCCCGAGCACCGATCACTGGCTGGGGACCGATCTGATTGGACGGGATGTATGGAGCAGGGTGATCTATGGCAGCCGTGTTTCGCTGGCGGTGGGAATCTTCGCTGTAGCCCTTTACACCTTTATCGGATCGTTCCTGGGGGCGCTGGCCGGTTACTTTGGAGGTCTTTTGGATCAGATCATCATGCGGCTGACGGACACGCTTCTGAGTATCCCCGTACTCTTGATGGTAATGATCTTCGTATCCATCATCGGCCCCAGCCTGACCTCTGTTATCGTTGTAATTGGCCTGCTCGGTTGGCCTCGCACATGTCGTCTGATACGAGGCCAGGTTCTGGCGATTCGAGAAGAAGAGTTTGTCACAGCTGCACGCGCCGTCGGCAGCAACAGCGTGCGAATCATCCTTCGGCACATCCTGCCCAACGCCTTCGGCCCCTTGACCGTCCTTTCAACCTTCGGCGTTGCCAATGCGATTCTGCTGGAAGCATCATTGAGCTTCCTGGGACTCGGAGTGCGTCCTCCTACTCCGAGCTGGGGTGGCATGCTCAACGAGGCGCAGTCCCCTGCCGTGCTCTCCGGCCTCCCCTGGCTATGGATGGCTCCGGGCATTGCGATCGCGGTAACCGTTCTGGCCGTGAATTTCGTGGGTGACGGCCTGCGGGATGCGGTGGATGTGCGCTCGGTAATTCAATAAGCTTCTGACTTAGTACCATGAAATGGGGTACTTAGATGAACACGCCCGATAGAGAACCGACCAGTGGGGCTCTCACCCGACAGCAAGACGCCGCCGTTGCAGCGGTGGACCCTCACCGCGACGACTACCTTCAGCTTCTCAGCGATCTGGTCCGATGTCCTACGGTATTGGGAAAAGAGCGGCCCGCCCAGGACATCCTCTACCAACATCTGGAAAGCATGGGTCTGGAAGCCGAGAGTTGGGATCTGGACCCGCAAGACCTCGCATCACATTCAGCCTTCGCCCCGGTGGACTGGGGATACCGGGGGAGGCCGAACGTCCGCGGCACCCTCCAGCCTGCAGGAAAAGCAGGCAGATCACTGGTGCTCAATGGACACGTCGATGTGGTCAGTCCAGAGCCGGTCGATTGGTGGAGCTACGATCCCTGGGGCGCCACCGTTACCGATGGGCGGATGTACGGCAGGGGCAGCCTGGACATGAAGGCTGGACTGGCGGCCGCGCTCCTCGCCATCCAGGCGGTAATGGACAGCGAGGCCCAACTTCGCGGCCCCGTCATTTTCGAGAGCGTGATCGAGGAGGAGTGTACCGGCAACGGAATGCTGGCCAGCAGGGTCCGCAGCGGGAGAGTCGACGGCGCCATCATTGCTGAGCCCACTGGCCTACAAGCCTGGACCGCTACTCCGGGTGTCCTCTGGTTCGAGGTCGCGGTCCGCGGCAAGCCTGCCTACGTGGGGAAGGCAGACCAATACGTCAATGCCATCGAAGCCGCGACTTCGCTGATCGCACGCCTCAAACCCGCAGCCGTCGAAGCTCTGAATTCGGACTTCGACCATCCCGCCTTCGCAGCCTACAAGAATCCACTTACCTTGAGCGTGGGGAAGATCCAGGGCGGGGACTGGCCTTCGAACGTCCCTCTGGAGTGTTGTTTTACCTGCCGAATGTCCTTCCCGATCGGCTGGTCCTTCGATCAGGCTCGGAGCTTCCTCGAAACTCATCTGGAACGCGCGGCCTCGAGCGATCCCTGGCTGGCCGAGCAGCAACCGACCGTACGCTATCCTGGTTTCAGGGCTTTGGGGTGGGCAGTGGACCCCGATGCGGGTGATGGCAGCCTCATCCAATCCCTTTCCGATGCTCATCAAACAGTGCGCGGCCGGATCCTGAAGCAAGGAGTGTTTCCGGGGACGGCTGACGCGCGCTATTTCAACGCTCGGGAGGGGGAACAGGCAGTCTACTATGGTCCTGTGGGGGCCAACCTTCATGCCCCTGACGAATACGTCGAGTTGGATAGCCTCTTGGAGACGGCTCGCGTCCTGGCACGGATGATTGTTGCCTGGTGTGGGTAGGGCCGAGAAAAGGTTGCAGGTTGCAGGTTGCAGGTTGAAACTAGCAGTCGAATGTGGCTGCGGAATCGTGATTCAAGCGATCTAACTTTGGAAGCTTTCAGTTGATAGAAGGAAGAGTAGCTCTGGTCACCGGCTCCAGTCGGGGAATAGGAGCAGGTATCGCCGTCAAACTGGCCGAGTCTGGAGCGGACGTGGCCATCACGGCGCGCCGGCTCGATAGCCTCGAGGAAACGGCAAGCCGCATCAAAGCGTTGGGTGGGAAGACCCTTCCGCTCGAATTGGAAGTGACCGACCTTTCCAACATCCGAGAGGCGGTGGCCTCGGTGGAGCAGGAGCTCGGCCCGATCGACATCCTGGTGAACAACGCCGGGATCAATATCCCGCGTCCTGCCACCGAAGTAACCGAAGAGCAGTGGGACCAGATTCTCGATGTGAACTTGAAAGGGGCGTTCTTCTGCTGCAAAGAGGTGGCGCCAAGCATGATCGCCCGAAAAAAGGGCAAGATCATCAACGTGTCCTCTGCGGCGGGGCTGGTTCCACTCGAGGAGCGGGCTGCCTACTCTTCCAGCAAGGCGGGGCTGCTGATGCTGACCCGAGTGCTTGCTTTGGAGTGGGCCCCGCATCAAATCACGGTGAACGCCGTCGCGCCTACCTTCATCGAGACAGAGCTGGCCCGACAGACACTGGATCGACCAGGCATGAGGGAGTATCTGCTCTCACGCATTCCACTGAACCGTCTGGCCACGGTCGACGACCTGGCAGGAGCCGTCCTCTACCTGTGCTCCTCGGCGGCTGATTTCATAACCGGGACGGTGATCCCTGTCGACGGAGGACTCACGCTGCGTTAGCCGTTGTGTTTGGGTAGACGGGTACTCTGAGGGGAAATTGAACAATGGCCTGTGAAAGGTAGTCAGTAAACAGGCAGGGGTGAAAGTTTTCGGAAGGGGCGATGATGACCACTGGGAAGAACGACGTTGAGAAACGAGCAACTGACGGCTTATCGCGCCACTCGTCAGAGAGCGACAAACTGGCTCTTGAATCAGCTCAACAGCGACGGCTCCATCGGTGACGCGACCGCCGGTGGATACTTCTTCTACCGGGCTCCCTGGACCTTCTCGCTGGTCGGTGAGAGCGCTGCCGCCAGTGGTATATGCGGTTGGATCCGTAAGCATATGCTGACACCGGAGGGAGGCATTGGAGGCCCCTACCGGGCCATCTACGATGCCTGGGCTTATCGTGATTCCGCCCTCATCCTGGGGGCCCACATGGCTGGGCAGTACGATCTCTCATATGGACTGATGCCGGAACTTCTGAGATTGCAGGATCCGGTCTCGGGAGGCTTCCCCAATGATCGCCTGGAAGATGGCTCTATGAGTGATGGAATGAGCATCCCCTACACGACCGGGGCCGGGTTTGCCTGCCTGGCAACCGGTTACCTCGAGCAGGCTCGTGCCGTCTACCGTTTTCTTCAGACTATCTACGACGCCCAACAGGACCTGCCCAGGCGCTTCTTCTACAATTGGTCTCGCGCCCGCCAGGAGCCCACGACCACATTCTCTGAGGAGGATCAGTTCTGGCATGTGGTGGAGAACTCGATCGACCGCAATCAGCGCTGGACCGTCGGAGGGATCGCCGCCGGGTTTCTGTGCCGACTCTACCTGGCGGAACCCAGACCTGAGTACCTGGACCTGGCCAGACGCTACCAGGCCTTCTCGATGGCGGCGACCCAGCACCAGTTCAAATACGATCCGGTATGCAAGAGCGGTTGGGGCAGCTCGCTGCTCTATCTGGTTACTGGGGAAACCCAGTATCGGGACTGGACCTACCGAATGGGCGACTGGTTCGTTTCTCGGCAACATCCTGATGGTTATTGGGTACCGCAGGCTTCAGGCGAAGACCCAAGCAAGATCATTCATAACGCGCTCGAATTCGTGATGCATGTCGACACGATTATCGCGGGCCTGGCCTCTCGTCAAGGGTCTGGCCAGTGACATCAGCGATCGGCGTGAACAAGGAACAACGTCCCCCGATCGGGCCGACCTTTTCACTCGCTCCGGTTGACAGAAGCCCCTTATTTAGGTCCTAAATTGAGCGATTCTACTCATTTTAGCAAGATGGAGGTCGCCCAGATGCGAGTTCCGACGGGAGGGAGTACTGGGTGAGCTCAGAAGGGTGGAGGGTGGCGATTTTCCCTCCCGAAAAGAGGAGAAACCCTGAGCCGAGGCGATATTGGACACACGGGGGCCGCGAGGCTGCAAGGAGGCTTTGGTTTTTTGCGATTTAGACCCAGGCGAAAGGCGGCGGGTGGGCGCTCTTTTGCCAGAGCCGGTCGATTTGAAGCTGCTTCCAGGTGGCGGCTGTGACTTTCAGGAGGATCTGGCCGGCATGGCGCACGATTTTCCCCGCCACGTCGACGATCCGCCGGCGTAAGGTCGTGGGGTAGCAGTTGAGCGGTACCACGGGCTGGCACACATCTTCCTTGAAACACTCGTAAAGGAAAAAGGCTACGAGCAACGTGTAGTAATAGGCCGCGTTGGCAGCAAAACGCTTAAACGGAAGAGTTTGTGAGGCAAAGTCCTTCAGGGCTCGATGCACCAACTCGTCGGCTCCGCGGCCATGATAGCCTTCCAGGATGGCCTCGGCTTGAAGCCAACGCTCAAGCCCCGCTTGCCCTAGCTGCTCGTCCACGGCGGAGCCGCAACCGAGATTGGTGTACAGGATCTGATCGGGACGGGCAAACTCCAAAAGGCGCTGCCGGTCCTCATAAGCCGGCCGGCAGAACAGGGCCCGGCGGCACTTCTTCCAGCTACCCCGCCGGTCTCCCAGTTCCACATAGCTCCACTCCTGATCGCCGTTGCGAGAGACTCCCCAGGCCGTTTCCTCCAGCTTCAAGATGTACTGTTGCACATCGCCATAGAGCTTGCCGGCGACGATGTAGCCGACCTGGAGTTCTTCCAAGACCTTCAGCAGCTTTTGATCGAAAAAGCCGGCGTCCAGACGCACGATCATCGGCACGTCGGAGCGGTACTTTCGGCGAATCTTCTGGACCAGATGACTCAGGGTCTTCTGGGCCGTGTCGGCGTGGTTGGAATGCTTGTCTCCTCCCCGAAAGACGGCATCGATGAGCAAGCGGCCCCAGGTGACCTGAAGCGGCTGAAACCCTTTGACCCGCTTGTAGGTCGGCGCCACGCCGTGGCGCTGGGGGGCCTCGTCGTTGTCCATCACCATGGTGTCCATCCCCAGCAGGATCAGGGCCGGCTGTTGCAACCGCAGCCGCCACAGAAACAGTTGCTGCAGGAGTCGGCGAAAGAGCCAGATGCGCCACATGGAAAAGCCGCCGAAAAAACGCTTGACGGCGTGAGAGGAGAGCAAGGCCTCTGGCTTCGTCTCGATCGCTCCCCCATAGCCCGGATCCTCCTTCAAGGCGTCGAAGGACACCAGATGGCGGCTCGATCCGTCCAGCAAGAAGCACAGCAACTGTTTGAAGATCTCCGTCACCGGCTGTCCCTTGCGGCTTTTGCGCAAGGAGCCAAACAGCCGATCCAGGTGGGGGTACAGACCCCGGCTCCGCACATAGCGGACAAACAGGCTCAGGCCGGCGCGTCCGGTTAAGGTCTCCGACGTGGGTTGCACGTCATCTATAATCCAGGAAACAGACCCCTCAGAATGACAGGGAAGGATGCTATCGTGGCTCATAGTTGTTTCACCTTTTGGGTTAGGAGCTTTTCGGTAGCGCATCTACCGCTAACTCCTAACCCGTCAGCATCTTAGCTCAAAGGTGTGACATCCCTTGGCCCACCAATCGCTCAATTTAGGTAGGTATAAGTTAACACTCTGCACTAGACGTAGGGTCCAACCATGACTCAAAGGGCAACAAGTCTCCAATCCCTTTGGGTTCCGTAACTCTATTCGACCAGACTGGCGATCCCTGGTTCGACCCATGCGCAGTCTTCGACTCTTACCCTTCCTGACAAGTTTGGTCCTTGGGGCCCTGCTGGTGTACTGGGTGTATTCGCAGGAGACTGTGGGTGTAGGCTACACCGTCATCAGGGCGGAGGAGGGAACTCCGCTTCCGATCGCTTCCGCTGTGTTTCAATTCCGCAACGAGGACGGGGCGCTTGTCTCGGAAGCCGGCATCGAGGCTGTCGAACCCGTTGGCTGGGGCCGGATCTTCGTCGATCAAGGAGACACGCGGACGGGTGTCGCACTGGCCAACGCATCTCTCGATCCCTTGACGCTGGATCTAGTGCTCAGGGACGACGACGGATTGTTCGTGGCGCAGACCAACATTCCTCTGGGGGCCCAGGAGCAGCTGCCCCGTTTCATCGACGAACTCTTCGAAGATCTGCCACCCGGCTTCAGGTTGGGTAGTCTCACGATCCGGACCCAACCCCCGGAGGGACGAGTTGCCGCTGTTACCCTGCGGGGTAGCCCCAATGACCATGGCGAATCGATCTTTGCCACCCTCCCAGTGGTGGATCTGGATCTACCGGCGAATGCCGAAGCGCCCGCAGGCGACTCTTCTCTCGTCTTTCCTCACATCGGCGCCGGGGTGGTCTCGGCGACAAGCACACTCTCGACCCAGGTCATCCTGATCAACCCCAGCGAAAGCCTGACCCTCAAAGGTCGGATTCGATTGATTGATTCCCAGGGCACCCCCCTGCGATTGGAGCTGGCGGGGACGACAGATTCAGATTTCCCCTATGAGTTGGGGCCGAACCAGGTTTTCAAGGGGACGTTGAGGAGTTCCGGAGCTGCGGTGGCTGGCTATGCCCAGGTGACGGTAGAAGAAGGCATCCTTCTGCCCTCAGGGACTGCAATTTTCCAGTTCAAAGACGGGTCTGGCAACCTGATCTCGGAAGCGGGAGTTGGGGCAAGGGCAGCAACTGATAGGGCGCGTCTATTCGTGGACACGGTGGATACTCGAACTGGGGTTGCCCTGGCCAGCGCGGGCAACGATGCCACTACGGTACGGCTGGAGCTGCGGGACCGCAGCGGGTTCCTGTTGGCTTCCGCCCTGAGGGAAGTGGCGGCAGAAGGACACCTGGCCCTGTTTGCGGACGAGCTGTTCGGTACACCTGCCGGCTTTACAGGAGTGCTGGAGATTCACAGTCTCGTACCGGTCGTCCCAATCACGCTGAAGCTGAGCCAGAACCGCCGCGGAGACCCGATTCTGACCACGCTTCCTATCGCAGATCTGAGGCGCCCCCCTCAGAGCATAGAGCGTATCGTTCCACAACTGGCCTTTGGACCAGGCTTGTCGACCCGATTGATTCTTTTGAGTAGCTGGCAGGAGGGTAGCCTTGATTTGGAGCAGGAACAACTTACGGGCAACCTTCTCTTTGCTCACTCTAATGGGACCTTGATGCACCTGGCTCTTTCGGGTGAAATCGGGGGCCAATTCGATTACCAGGTTAGCCGGGCCGGGGGCCGGCAACTGCGCCCAGGAAACAACGCCTCGGTGGAAACAATTGAACTCCTGGAGTGTCACTTTCCCTTCGGATGTGGGCCTCTGATTGGCAACGAGTTGTCTGTCTACCAAGGGCAGCAAATGCTGATCCTGGCACAGGTAACGGACTCTGCAGGCGAGTGGAGAGACGACTTCGACCTCACTTACAAACTCAGCCCTGACATCGCGAGTGTGGATGTCTGGGGGCAAATCGACGGAACGGAGCCGGGGTTCGCCGACCTGGAAGTCTCACACGGAGATCAAGGGGTCGAAGCGGTGCTCAAGGTGGTGTCGGTTACGTCTGGTCCAGACGGCCAGGATCAGGGGCTTAGAGGCATTGCGCGGGATGGAGCTGGTCGACTCTACCTTGGAGGAGAGGGCAGGCATACGATTCTGCGTTCCGATAGCTTGCTAGACTCTCCCCTGATCTATGCCGGCAGCGACAACAAGCCGGGATTTCAGAACGGCCCTCGCCTCGACTCAGAGTTCGATCAACCAGCATTCTTGAGTTACGACCACAGACAGGGACGGCTTTACGTTAGCGATGCCGACAATCACCGTATTCGACTGGTGGAGCCAGGCGCAGGGGGACGGGTCCAGACGTTCGCAGGCCGGGGACAGCCCGGTCATCGGAACGGACCTGGTGTGCTGGCGGAGTTCAAGCAGCCGCAGGGCGTGGCTCGAGTGCGAGATTTCCTGTGGGTGGTGGATTCGGGCAACCACGTGATTCGAAAAATCCATCTGCTGACCCGGGTGGTGCAGACCGTGGCGGGTCAGGCGGGTAGCCCGGGGCTGCAGGATGGCCAGGGTTTGGAGGCCCAGTTCAATACCCCCACCGGAATCGCGGTCGAGACCCATTCCGCCGACGGATCAGCAGGGATCGGAGAGGTGTCGCCCACGGTAAGCTTAATTGTGGCGGATACCGGCAACGGGGTCCTCCGAAGGATCGATGAGCAAGGTCAGGTGCACACCATAGAGGTGCCTCGATCCAGCAGTTTGGTGGGAGTCCAAACAGTTTCTTTGACCACGATCGCTCCTGGCTTTGAGTCCCCGCTGGGAGTCGCCGTCGATCCCTTTGGCAACCAGTATGTGAGCGACGAGCAAAGCGAAGAAGTCTGGACTCTGCTCTCGAATGGCACTCTGGTCAGGGCAGGGGTTCCAGGCACATTCAGTGCACCGTCCGGCCTGCTAGTGAGCCAAAGTGGAGCGGTTGTCGTTACCGATAACGACGTCACAGCACGTCGCCTCAGCTACGGCCGGCCCGAGATTGAATCGATCCAGGGCAACGTAGACCTAGGTGGAGGTAGGGTAACGGTCAGAGGAAGGAATTTCGCGCCCGAAACGGTAGTGGCAGTAGCAGGGGTGAGGCCAGATGAAATCACTCTTCTGGATACCCGGACCCTCAGGGTCGAGTTGCCGACCGGGCTACCGAGCGGGATGGTGACGCTGACAGTCGCCAACCGTGGCGGTCTGGCCCAAGGCCATTTACTGGTCGAACCTCCTTCGCTCGGGGAACTGTCTCAGGGAGAGATCACCACGGTGACTGGGGGGAAACCCTTCCTCGCAGATGGAGCCCTGGCTTCAGGGGCTGCATTGCGGCGACCCTCTGCGGTTACTTTGGATCCAGATGGCCACTTGTTCTTCTCAGATACAAAACATCAGCAGATTCGACGCATCGATGCCGTCACGGGGATTCTGACTACGGTAGCAGGCGTGGGCGGCTTGTCCGAAGATCCGCCTAATCCATTCGGAGATGGAGGACCGGCAAGGGCGGCCCTCTTGAGCGCGCCGCGAGGCCTGGCCCTGGACGCCATCGGCAACCTGTATTTCGCCGATGAGGCTAGCGATCGGATCCGCAAGGTGGATGTCGTGACCGGTCTGATTGAAATAGTAGCCGGTGGCGGCAATAGCGTACCCACCGAGTTAGACCCGGCGGGATTGGGAGATGGAGGACCAGCCACGGAAGGCCGCCTCATAGCCCCCAGAGGGGTGTGGCTGGACGAGCAAAACAACCTCCTGATTGCTGACACTGGACACCATCGCATTCGAAAGGTGGATCGGCAGGGTTTGATCAGCACAGTTGCCGGGAACGGGTTCCCCGGATTCTCTGGCGATGAGGAATCGGCCCTGGAGGCCAGCCTGAATACGCCGACGGCCGTATTCGTGGATCGGGACCAACTCTATATCGCAGACAGCCTCAACAACCGGATACGTCAAGTGGATTCGGAAGGCACCATCTTCACGGTAGTGGGTCCTGGTGTGACCGAAGCGCTGAATGCCGGTTTCTCCTTCATCACCGGAGGGGTGCTACAATCGCCCCAAGGACTCTGGGTAGATAGCGACGGCCGCCTACTCATCGCAGACACCGACAATCATCGGATTCGCCGATTCGACCCCCGACTGGGAACGATTTCAACGGTGGCGGGGACGGGAATCGCCGGATTCTCGGGAGATGGAGCAGCGCTGGGAACCAAGTTCAACCTTCCCGCTGGTGTTGCCGTCGATGGTGCAGGGAACCTTTGGGTTGCGGACACGGGAAACGATCGCGTACGCAGGGTCAGTTCCCAGTCGACATCCACTCTGGCGGGTGGAGAGTCGATGGAGGTCGGCGATAGCGATCCGGCGATCGCCGCCGCATTGGGATTTCCCACAGCCATCGCTTTAGATCCAGAGAACAACGCTTACATCTCCGACTACGCGCACCATCGCATCCGTAGGGTGGACGCCGCCAGTCGCCTGATCAATACGGCTGCAGGTGTCGGAGAGCCGGGCGATTCGGGAGATGGACAGGCCGCCGGGCAGGCCCTCATATCCTCACCGGCAGGCTTGGCACTGGATGCGTTGGGGAATCTGTTCTTCACCGACACTAGCCATCACAAAGTGCGCCGGGTGGATGGCATGAGCCAGCTCATCAGCACGGTGATTCAAGTGATCCTTTTAGCGTAGTCGATCCTAGCTTCCCCCGAGGGATCGTCTTCGATCCGGCGGGCGATCTATTCCTTGCTGATACTGGAAATCACCGCATCCTATCGGCCAACCTCCTACAAAAGGATCTGTTTCTGGTTGCCGGGACCGGAGAGCGGGGGATAGGTCCTGAAATCGGCCCAGCTCCTAGCGTTGCCTTCGACACACCGTACGCAGTTGAGGTCGACCTGGAGGGCAATCTCTACATCGCTGACAGCTTCAACCACCGAATCCGCAAGGTTGAGACTGCTACCGGAATTGTCTCGACTGTGGCCGGCAGCGGGACCCCTGGCTTTGGAGGCGACGGTGGCCCGGCCCCAACGGCGCAGTTGAACTTCCCTACCGGACTTTTTATCGATGAGAACAGGAATCTGTTCATCGCAGACTCTTTCAACCACCGTGTTCGACTGGTGGAATTGGACGCCGGGATCATCTCAACAATTGCCGGCGGGGATACTTTGGGATTCTCGGGCGACGGTGGGACTGCATTACAGGCTCGACTGAACTTTCCGAGTAGCGTTCGACTCGACAACAACGGAAACTTGCTCATCGCAGACCGCAACAACCACCGCATTCGTGCGATCAAGGGCCCGATTTCACCGATTGCTGGCGATCCGGGCCCGGCCCAATTCCTGACCAAGACGGCCGCGCCCGATCCGGTAAATGCAAGCGACCGATTGACCTATTCCCTGACGCTCAACAACACGACCGATCGGTCCCTTTCAAACCTACAGTTGATCGACGCGCTCCCAGCGGGTGTCACCTTCGTCTCCGCTAGCAGCACATCAGGCTCGTGCGGGAGTCCTGACGAAGAGCGCCGGCTTACCTGCAATCTGGGGAGTCTAGGAAGGAATCGCCAGACGGTGGTCACGATCGAAGTCGACGTCAAGGATTCCGCCGCAGGCACGATTCTGACCAACTCTGCCATCTGCTCCTCTTTCCAGGGCGAGCCCGACAACTGCCGGGCCACCGTGAGTACACGGGTAAGGCCCGCCGACAGTGGCGATCTTGCGGTGACGAAAAAAGCTCCGAGTCAGGTCTTCTTCCCTGATCCGATCCCTTACGTAGTTCAGGTCACCAACCACGGCCCGGCGGTGGCAAAGGCTGCGACGCTCGTTGACACACTGCCTTCCGAGGACCTGCTCACTGTGGTTTCGATCGAATCTGACCATGGCAGTTGCTTGCAGAACGGGGACAGAATCGATTGTGAGCTGGGAGTCATGGCTGAGAGGGCCGTGGCGACGGTGATGATCACGATGGAGCCCACGGAGTCTGCTCAAAACCAGATTGTAAGCAACCGCGTCGAGGTGTCCTCTACCTCAAAAGACTTCGTACTCAGCGACAATACTGACTTCGCCTCGACTCGAATCCTCCCTCCACGTCAAGGTCTGTTCCTGGAGAAAAGCGTCTCCACCCAGAAGGCAAGTCCAGGCGACACACTTGTCTACGACCTTGAGATCACCAACTACGGGCCCGAGGCTCAGACGTCCGTGGAGATTACCGATCTGCTTCCGCCTGGCGTCAGCCTGGTAGCCGCGATTCCCGGAAAGGGAAGCTGCCAGTCATCCCTCGAGGGGACTCTTATCCAAGTCCGATGCTCGGTGGGAACTTTGGCCGTAGGCGCGAGCGCGGGTGCCACCATCGAGGTGAAGGTCGACCAATCAACCGAGGATACTGTCCTCATCAATTCGGCGAACTGCCGCTCGAATGAGATTGGGGTCCATCAGTGCAGGTCTCAGGAAGTGAGCACGGTCGTCAGGCCCAGAGGCTGTGCTGACTTGTCACTAACCGTAGACAGTCCCAGCGAACTGCTCTACGCCGCCGAAGATCCCCAAGACATCGTTTACACCCTCAACGTGGCCAACCAGGGACCCTCTCGAGTGACGGGGTTACAGCTGACGGCCGTTCTCCCTGTGGATCCCTTGACCGGTATAAGCGAAGTGAGTTGGCAATCCGCCGAAGTGATCGAGCAAACCGATGGCCTCGGCCCATCTTTCTGCTTCCCACTCCAGGGTTCCCAGAGATTAATCACTCAGGTGGCATGCCGCCTTGGCGGGCTGAATGAAGGAGGCACAGCCACTGTCGAGATCGTCGTAACACCCAACGCGGCTATCGCGGGGAGGACTGCGGTCAGTAGTTTTAGCCTGGTAGCGAACAACGACTGCGATGAGAGTGATAACGCCACTATGTCGCTGACACGTCTGCTGACTGACGCGGGAGGACCCGAAAGCGATCTTTCCATCTTCAAGAGCGGCCGCAGTCGAGTAAGACCGGGAGATCCACTAACCTACTCGCTCAGCGTTATCAACAACGGCCCCACTACTGCCAGCGAGGTCGTCGTCACAGACACATTGCCAGTCGGAGTTCAGCTGGTTTCGATCACGACGAACCAGGGGAGCTGCGACCAGTCTGTTGTCGGCGGGATCACTCAGATTGCCTGCTCACTGGGCATCCTGGGGAACGGCGAGCATACCCCCAACGCAGCCGGGATCAGCATCAAGACCACCGCTAGCGAGACGATACCGAACGAGACCACCATCACCAATGAGGCAAGCTGTAGCTCCAGCGAATTAGATCCTGACGACTGCTATGACGCGGTCGACACTGAGATCACGCAAGCGGCTGGTACCGAAGCCGATCTGTTTATCTTCAAGGACGTTCTAGACGACGACGTCACCGTCGGCGACACACTCATCTATTCACTGGAGTTACTCAACTTCGGCCCCGACGAAGCCGCTGGCGTGGTCGTCACCGATACCCTTCCGGATGGGGTCAGTTTCGACGCCGATCTCTCCAGTCCCGAATGTGTCGAAGTCGAGAGTCAGACCATCAAGTGTTCGCTGCCCGTACTTGGCAACGGCGATTCGTCCGAACCCCTCGACGCCTTCTTCGAGATCGCAGTGCTGGTGCTGGAGGAGGCCTTCGGCGCCACCCTGACAAATACCGCCACTTGTTCTTCGGACCTGACTGACCCTGACGGCTGCGAAGACAGCATTGAGATAGAGATCAGCAGTGCTCAGGCCAACCTGTCCATGACCAAGACGGCTTCGGACGTTTTCGTCTCCGTGGGCGATCAACTCACGTATACATTGCATCTGAACAACACTGGACCAGACGAGGCAACGGATGTGATCGCGGTCGACACGCTCCCGGAAGGGGTCAGTTTCGACGCTGATCTCTCCAGCCCCGAGTGCAGCGAAGTTGACGATCAGATTATTGAGTGTGAGGTGGCGGTCCTGGGCAACGCTGCCGCGTCTTCGGAGCCTTCCAACGCCGACTTTTCGATCGTGGTCGAGGTGCTGGAGGATGCCCGGGCTACTACCCTGGAGAACACCGCCTCCTGCAGCTCGGACGTCGTCGACCTCGATGGTTGCGAAGGCGACGTAACCGTTGAGGTCTCGGCTGGAGTGGCCGACCTGTCCATCAGCAAGAGTGCTTCGGACGACGCCGTTTCCGTCGGTTCGGAACTCTTCTACAGCCTGGACGTGAGCAACTCTGGCCCGAGAGAGGCCAACAACGTTGTCGTTACCGATAACCTCCCGAGTGGGGTCGTCTTCCTTTCCGATAGCTCCAGTGACGAGTGCAGTGAGATCAGCGTTGGCGTCGTAGAATGCTTACTGGACGTACTGGATGCCGAGGACGAGACCAGCTTCGATATCGCCGTGGAGGTGCTGGAGGCAGCCGACGAGACCACTCTGATAAACACCGCGGGGTGTCGAGCGGATGAGCATGATCCTGACGGCTGCGCCGACGCCACCGAGGTCAGGGTTGCTGCCGAGGCGGATCTGCTTATCTTCAAGGACGCATCCGATGACCCGGTATCAGTCGGCGCTGAGCTTACCTACTTTCTAGAAGTGCTCAACTTCGGTCCCGGGGTCGCCAAGGGAGTTACGGTTACGGACAGTCTTCCCGATGGCGTCAGCTTCATCTCCGACCTCTCGAGTCCAGAGTGTAGCGAGGTGGAAAGTGGCACTGTGGAATGCCTAGTCGACGTTTTGGGGAACGGAGACACGGAAGATCCCTCCGACGCCTTTTTCGATATCGTCGTGGAGGTGTTGCCAGAGGCAGCCGGAACTACGCTCGTAAACACCGTCACTTGCCACTCCGATTTGCCCGATCCTGACGGTTGCGAAGATGGCGTTGAGGTAGAAGTCGAAAGCAACGCAGCAGACTTGCACCTCACCAAAAGCGCCTCGGTTAGTCCCGCCTTCGTAGGCGAGGCGTTGACCTACATTCTAGGGGTATCCAATTTCGGACCCGGGGGGGCCTCGGACATCGTGGTGACCGACATCCTTCTGGATGGCCTGCGCTTCGATTCGTCGAAGTCGAGTTCGGATTGCGACGAGATCGACGATCAGATTGTCGAGTGCACTATCGATTCGCTGGATGCGCAGGAGTCTACGGCAATTGAGATCGTGGTAGACGTCCTGGTAGATGCCGAAGCTTCGAACGTCACAAACCTGGCGAGCTGCACTTTCAGCGGCAACGATCCCAACGGCTGCCAAGCCGCCGAGACCATCCAGGTTGCTTCGGGGGCGGCAAACCGCTCTCCACAAGTCAACGCGGGTCCCGATCGTACCTTGGAGTTCGCGGAGACGGCAAGGCTCCAAGGGGCTGTCTCTGATCCGGACGGGGACGACACCTCGGTGTTCTGGACTCTGCTGTCCGCGACCAGTGGCGATCCTGGTCTCGCGCTCAACGGTTCTACGACGTTGAGTCCGACCGTGACCGCAGGGCACACTCCCACCTTCGTGAACCTCCTGCTCTGTGCTAGCGACGCTATCTCTCCACCGATTTGTGATCTCATGATGATTACGGTGACACCTCTCGGCAGCGGAGGCGACGACCCCCCTGAGATCCTTTGTAGTCAATTGGGCAATCAGCCTGCGGTGGCGGCTGCGGGGCCGGATATCAGCGTCATCTCGGGGGAGCCCGTATTCATAGCAGGATCCGGCTTTGATCCGGACAATACTACGGCAGAGAGTAGTCTAGCAGTCATCCAGGGGAGCGTGCTGCCTCGTCCTTTTGTGGAAGTGGTCGGCCCCGGTGGTGTCACGAACGTTGTTGCTGTGGGAGGCCGATGGGGCCTGCCTGACGGCCAGCCCGGCAGCTCAACCGATCCAATCGTCCTTCAAGACGTCAACGCCGTCTCCTTCCGGGTCGGCGATCGGGCCAATCCCGAATGGGCTCCGGGATCGGTTGATGTCAACTCGGCTAATCCACAGACTACATTTCCACGTCCGCCCAACCAACTTGACGTCTTTTGCATAGGCTGCAACGGTCCAAAACCCTCGATGACCATACTGAATTGGACTCGCCTCCCCCAAGACAGGCCCCGGGTGATGGTTGCCCGAGTGAGCTTGGGAGTTGACGCGACTGATCCTGGCTCCTTCAATGACTCCAACTCCATCCTGATCGAGGTCTGGTTTGTCCGGTCCTCCACCGCTCAGAATCAGGCTCCATCGATCGACGCCGGTGCGAACCAGACGGTGGGATTCGGGCAGCAGGTAACACTCCAGGGGTCGGTTGTTGACCCAGATGGAGATGCGACGACGATCGTCTGGACACAGATATCCGGTGTGACAGTTGTTCTCGCAGGCGCCGGCACCGAGATGCCGCGCTTTACCGCTCCTGATGAACCGGCGGTCCTGACCTTTCAGCTTTGCGCTACCGACTTCATCAACACACCGCGCTGCACCGGGACCACGGTAACTGTCAGTGAGACACCCCTTGTTTTCCTCTGGGAAGCTGTCGACACCCAAGGCTTGCCGATCGCTTTTGATATCGATCGGGCAACAGTTTCTTTTACCGCACCAGAGGTATTAGAGGAGACCACGATCGTCCTCGGCCTCAGCGTATTCGACGCAAGAAATTGTGGTAGTCGGGACCTGGTCAACGTCACAATCAGACCCTCTTCCGGGAACTGAACAAGTCAATCGGATCGGGGTTCATTCCACTCCGAACGGCTCAAAGCACCGGCGGCTCTCATCTCTTCCTCGCTGAAGAACGCCTGCATCATCAGGAACTTGAGCGCTTGCTCGCCAGTCCGATAGGAGTGCTCCGTATTTGCGGGTATGAATACAAACGATCCCGGCCGTACCGAGAACTCCTCTCCTCCAACCATGAAGGTCCCCTCTCCCTCCAGGACATAGAAATACTGCTCCCTATTGTCGTGCTGGTGGGGATCGGTCGCACCACCCGCAGCGTAGGATTGGAGATGAGCGTTGAAGATCTTGGATTCGTCCTTGCAACCGAGGATGGAGATAGCCGAACCTCCCTCATGGTGATCGGATTCGCCCGCCCTCTTCATCTTGAGCTGATCGGTTTGGACTACGTATGCCATCGTGCTTCTTTCACCTCGATCTCTTTCGAAAAGCGGGATTGTATCACTGTCATCGGGGAATCGATCAGAACCCGAGCCGCCGTGGATCATGAATGGAAGAAACTACTCGATCTATGGAAGCCTGAAGCGCGAGCGAGGGGCTGGAGATCCGCGAGATGCGTCGCCAAAAGAGCATTTGAATGGAGACAAGAAACGAGCCGAGGACTACCTGGCTTGTTAGTGCAGGGGGGGCCCGGTCCCGCCGCGCGAACGGACAACAGCTAGATCCAGGAGACCCTCGACCCCTCGCTCGCGCCCCAGGCTTCCGAGTCTTCGCATCAATCGGTCACCTGGGGCGCTCGCCGGAGAGTCTTCTGTAATACTCTTCTACCTGATCCCGAAAGGAGGGCGGCACCTCGTCCTCGTCGAAACTCGACCGCAGCCTTCCAGACTGATCTTCGAGAGCGCGATTGATTTCCAGTTCCAGCTGATGAAAGCCGCCGATGATCTGGGCCTTGAGTTTGTCAATCTCCTCCGGGTCGGAGAACAGTCGGTCTAGATCGAGTCTTTTCATTCGTCTCACCAGATTCTCCACATCTCGTCGCAGGGAGGGTGCCTGATTCAAAAGACCTCGAAGGGAATTGGCCTCTCTCATCCGCTCCTGCCACTCCCGCCGAACCTGGCCGGGATCCACACCGGTGGTGTTGGGAAGTCCCCCCGCTTGGCGCATCGAAGAAGAGGGGGTTCCCTTCTTTCCGGACTCGCCGATGCTCTTGCCTTCGCCACCCTTCCCTTTCTGATCCGAATCGCCGCTTTGGGTGCCTTGACCCGTCTGGGAAGCCTGCTCCGACTCTTGTTTTGACCCTGATTCTGAACCCGGTTCCAGATCCTGTTCCGAGCCGGTCTCAGCGGCACGCTCGTGTAGAGAGGATAGACCTTCAACCAGATCGCCAACCTGGCTCAGCGCCTCTCTCAGCCCTTCCTTCGCTTGAGGCTGGCCTTCAGATCCCAGGGCCTTCTCCGCTTCCCCCACCTTCTCGGAAAGCTTGGCGACCTCCTCCCCAACCCCCTCCTCCCGATCCCGCGCCATATCCACCCAACCGCGGGACAACAGCTGGGAACCCTCTTGCATCTTCTCTGGAATTCGGTTGTCGCGAACCGAGTTCCCTGCCTGCTTGAGCTTACGGGAAGCCGCTGGCTCTTGTGACTCCATTCGGCGGGCCGACTGGTGGAGCTCACTTTCCAGGCTGAAGAGATCCTCCTGCAGCTCAGACTTTTCTCGCAGTAACCGACGGAGCTCACGGATGGTCTCCTGGTCCAGTTTCCCTGATGCAAAGCGCTGCTTGAGGTTGTCGAGCTTGTCGAGGACGTCTTCCTGTTTGCGCACCAAGCGCTGTGCATCCTCCTTCAACTTCTGAACGCTTTCCGAACGCTGATTCTGTCGCTGCCGACCCAAATCCTCCTTCGCTTTCTGAAGTCTTTCGAGCGCCCGTTCGGCAAGCATCTGTGACCGCTCCGATGACTGCTGCCCGGACTGAGCCTGTCGCATCTGCTTCGCTGCTTCTCGGAGTCGGCGACTGATCTCAGAAAGCTGTTGTTCTTTCTGCTGACGAGACAATCGCTCCAGCTGCCGCGCCAGCTGATCCGCCTCTTGCATCAGCTGCTGCTGTGACATGTTGTTCTTCGCCGCGCTCTTCCCGCTCTGTCGGCGCTTCCGCTCCGCCAGCTGCTCTTGTCTGCGAGCCAACTCCTTCAGTTTCTCGAGTGCCTCATCCAGTTTCTGTTCGCGCCTAAACTGCTGACCCTGCTGCATCGTCTCGTACTGATTCTTGGTACGATCCAGCTCGAGATCAACCAGATCCGCCAGTTCCTGGGCTGAAGCTGGAGATCCTGTCTGGTTCTGGGAAAAGGAAACCTGAATTTCCTTGAACAAGGCTTCTGCACGGAGAAGCTGCTGGAAGGCCTTTTGCTCCTCTGACAGCGCCTTCTTTGGAGCAGACTTGCTCAGATGATCGTGGGCCGGCTCCATGTGTTGGACGGCTTGCTTCAGATGATCGGCCATCTTCTGAAATCGGGGGTCGGCCGCGGCAGTCCCCCTCAGCTCGAGTCGGTCGATGAGAGTCTGGGTTTGTCCTTGGAGCCTCTGCTGTACCAGTGCCAGAGTTTGGATATCCTCTTTGAAACCCTTGCGGGAAGGACCATTCTGTTCGCGACGCAGCTTGAAAGTGGCCACAATGATCTCTTTCTGCCGCTTGGAAAGCTTGAGATCTTCGTTACTACTGGCTGGCATGGACATGCCTGGATTCTGCGATTGGTAATACTCCCGATCGTAAGGCTCAACCTCGAGAAAGTAGATGTCGGTGACGGAAGACGAGATGGCGTCTTCGGCCCGGGCGTAGTACGACACGAAATCCCCTGGTAACAAGCCAAATTCTTCCAGATAAAAGGTGTGCGAGGTGACGAAGGAGCGAGAACCCGAGGGCTTGTTCAACGCCACTTCCTGCTCGGAATCCCCGTTGATCGAGAAGTGGATACCGGCCTTCCTGATGCCATAGTCGTCCTGCACCTTCACCTCGGTAAAGACCTCCTGGATGTTGGTTACCTTCTGATCCCGGCCTGGCTTCTTGAAGGAAACCAGAGGTGGCTGATCATCGAGAGCCCGGATGAGAAACTCGTCCGACGCCGGATACCAGACCTTCTCCTGGCTCTGGAGATGGATTCGATAGTAGTCGTCCCGAGTCACCTTGAGGTCAGCTTTGAGCTGCTGGGGACCGACGTTCTGCAGGGGAGTGTCGCCGGCCTCCTCTAGTCGAATCAGACCTCCTTCAACCGGCTGATCGGTTCGGATACTCAGCTCCGCCCGAGTCCCGACGACGGCCTCAATATCACCTTCATCTTGCAGGGTTGCTGGCTTCAGACCCGTGTATCGGGGAAAGACCAGCCTGACTTGAAGCTCTTCAATGTTGGGTAGTTCCGAGACCGAGATCCGGAAAGTTTCCGATTGAATGCCGTCGGCCTCGACGTAATACTCCATCGGTTCCCTGACGTCGAAGAAGAGGAACACAAGATCGCCGCTATCGAAATCCGGTCGCATCAGGGTTTCTTGCCAGGCGGGATCGTTGTCGTACCGGGCCTGCAGCCTGACATTGTCGGATGAGAATCCGGTCAAGGAAGCCCGCACTTCGACGTCTGCGTGTTTCGCCACGGTAGTGTTGCCCGGGGAAACCGCGATCGCGTACAGCGGGCTCTCACTCTGTTCATCCCAGTTCCCGACTAGCCTACTGAGACTGTAGCGGAAGGCTTCGGGACCGCCGAAGAACAAGTAGGCGAAAAGGAAGACTGAAATAACGACGGTCAATATCGAGAGGAGGCTGCTGCGTACTCGATAGAAGGCTGGGAGTGCGATTCTCCGCAGCTTTTCCCAGACGTCTCGCTCCAGCAGCATCCGGAGTTGCGGGTCCCCCGCAGACTTGGCTTCGCTTAGACCTACCGCCGTCGACAGGCCTTCTTGCAGCTGAGGATGCCTTTCTTCCAGAAAGCGCGCGACCTGCCGAGTCGAGGACCGGCGAAAAGCCGGAACAAGCGCCTTCAACAGAAGGGCCAGGAGGAGAGCCAGCCCGACTATCCTGGTCCACAGGAGCACCTCCTCGGAGAAATTGTAGCGGGCAAGGACGTAACTCGAGAGGATCGAACCCAGAACCAGAAACAAGAACAGGATTGCGAGTCCCATGAGCAACCGTTCCAATTGCAGTCTTCTCCGAACTGACTCAATCCGTTTGCCGGTCGCTCCCAACATCAGATTCCACCTCGCATAAGCGGAACTCCTATTCGACTACCCGTCGCCGATGGTTTGCTACCAGGGACTCGATCCCGAGCACCAGGGCGGCAGCCAGGAGCAGGAGCCACCACAAGGGTTGGCGATGCTCACCCTGGCTAACGGGCGGCGCTTGGGGAGAGGAACTCTTTAGCGGCCGTTCCGCTCGGAAACTGGCCAGGAGTTTCTCGACCGGCACCTGCTCCAGATCCGATTCCCTCGGATCGCTGTTGACTGCTACCCAATCGGTTTTCTTGTTCTTTCTTATTTCATAGTGTCCCGGAAACTTCAACTCGACAAAATCCGGAGTTTCCTGGTTCAATCCAATGACTCGCTGGCCATTCGGATCCACGATATTCCAGCTGCGCGTGGTTCCGGGTTCGGCCTTCGCTTTCTCCTGTTCTGAGCCGAGAATCTCACCGACCGTCATTGCCGCAGCCGACTCCGCCCAGCCACCAGCGTAACCCGCCAATCGGTGCCAGAAAGGCACGTAGGCATTGCGTAAGGGGAAATCCGTCCAGACGCGGTCAAGAGAGGAGGCGAACACAAGGACTTTGCCCCTCCCCAGGGTTCGTTCCACCAGGGCGGGACTGGATTCGTCGAATCTGGCCAAGACAGTAGACCCCTCCCGAGGCCGAAGCTTCCAATAGCTGTAGAACTGCACCCCCACCAGGCCAGCCCGGTGTGAATCCCGAAACACCGAGAACACCGGATGTTGCCAGTCCACTTCCGTGATAGAAGTGAAGTTCCGGTCGCGGCTCCGAATGAACTGACGCTGGTCCAACTCGGCCGGAAAGAGCTCCGCTGAAAGCCGATTGTAAGCCTGGGAGCGGACCTTGTTGCCCAAGGAGACCAGAAGCCCGCCTCCGTTCGAGACGTAGGACTCGAGCGCGTCTGGCCGAGGCGGCCGCGCAAGGTCGTCTAGAATCAGGACCGGCCTATCTTCCGGGATCAATCTGGCGGGTCCTGGAGGCGCGACCACCTCCACTCGAAATGGCAGATTCTGCCCAGACGAGAGAGCGCTTTTCAGGTAGACCATCGAAGACGGGCGACGCGTCACCACCGTGATGGGGCGGGATTCGCGCCTCTCCACAACGAAGAAGAAGACATTGTCATCGGCGAGAGCGTCCTCGACCTGGGCTACGATCCTTCCCCTGCGAGGACCTGCCTCCAATGGGAAGGGTCGAAAGGTCACCTGGCCCGTGCCGTCCTGGTTCAGTTCAAAGTCCTTCCTATCGATCAGCTGCCCTTCCAGGAACAACTGGAGCTCCCCCTGCAGAGGCTGAGGGGGCGTACACTTCAGCACGGTAACAATTGGATACGGATGCCGCTCGCCAAAACTGAATCTCTCCAGTCGCACCTCCTCGACAAATAGGTTTGATGATCCCGCACCAACACTCTCAATCGTTAAAAACACATCATCCGGCAGTTTCCACTTCCGGCTCTCCGGAAGCCCGCTGAGTTGGAGATCCGTGATCAGTACGATCTCCTTCCTGCTATTTGCCTGCTGATCCTTGAACTGTTCGGAGGCCACGCGAAGCGCTTCACCATAGGAGGTCCCCTCAAATGAGGTTTCAGAGCGGCTGTGCAGCACGCTGAGCAGTCGCTCCGATCGAGCTTCCCAGGAGGAGAGGACTTCAACCGTCTCTCCGAACCTCACGATCAGGCCCTCATCCGCTCCAGCCAGGGACCGGATCCTCTGCCCAGCCACTTCAGATGCCTTCTGCCAGACGGACCCCCTTGACATGCTCATCGAGGAATCGATGAGGATGACCACCGAGTGCGGAGTCCCGATCGTGAGGTTTCCGAACCAGGTCCCGAACACCATTGGACGGGAGAATGCCGCGACGATCAGCAACAGCCCCAGACAGCGAAGGAATAGCAGGAATAGATGCGTGAGCTTCTTTCGTCTGAGTTCTTTCGTGGGAATCTGGCGCAAGAACATGAGCGAGGGGAAGGGCACTCGCTCGCGCCGGTGCCTCCGGACCAGGTGGAGCAGGATGGGCGCCGTCACCGCAGTGGCTCCTAGCCAAAAGAACGGATTCAAGAACTCCATCAAGTCTTCTCCTGCGATTCGGCTTCAGGGACCGCAGTCAGTACTTACGCTGTCGAGCTGACAGATAGCTGTATAGGGCCCGGTCCAAAGGTTCTTCAGTGCTCAGGAGCGAGTAGTCAATGTGAGCATCACGGCATTCCCTCTGGAGACGGGCGATGTGTTGCTGCAAGAGCTCAAGGTAGCCTTCCCGGGAATGATCTGGAACATAGGAAAGGTAATCGCTCGTTTCCATGTCCTGTAGCGTGCAGCTGTCAGCCAGTGGCATCTTCAATTCTACCGGATCCAACAGATGAAAAAGGATGACGTCGTTGCCTCGATGATGGAAGAAACGGAGCGTCTTCGATAGCTCCTCCACGTCGTGATAGAAGTCGCTGATGAGCACAACAATGCTTCGTTTTCGAATCAGACGCGCCAACTCTTCCAGGGCGTCGCCGATGTTGTTTTTAGATCCGAGGTCGAGATGCTCGAGACGGTGAAGGATGGTGAGGAAGTGTCTGTACTGAGCACGCGGCGGAATACGGTTGAATACGCCGGAATCGAAGGCAGCCAGTCCGGCAGCATCACTCTGGCGAACTGCGAGGTAGGAGAGCGAGGCAGCCAGATAGCGGGCATAATCGATCTTGGAAATAGTGCCGCTGGCATAACCCATGCTGGCGCTGTTGTCCAAAAGAATATACATCTGGCAGTTGGTGTCTCCTTCGTACTTTTTCACGTAGAAGCGATCAGTCCTACCAAAGACCTTCCAGTCCACACTTCGGATATCGTCCCCCGGAGAGTACTGCCGGTATTCTGAAAAGTTGAGGCTAAAGCCATGATAAGGAGATCGATGAAGACCCGTGACAAAGCCTTCCACCACGGTCTTGGCGATGAGCTGTAGACCCCTGATACGAGAGAGCACCAAAGGATCGATGAACCTGAGGGAGGAGGACGCCCTCACAGTCCTGATCCTGCGGGTTGGACAGCTTCCAACAGACGATCTACGATGTCGTCTGGGCTCACGTTCTCTGACTCCGCATGAAAATTGGTCAGGATCCGGTGACGGAAAACGGACCTGGCCAACGCGCGGATATCTTCGTGGGAAACGTTGTAGCGACCCTTCATCAGGGCACGAGCCCTTCCCCCGAGCACCAGGAACTGGGAGGCTCGAAGGCTGGCTCCATAGCTGACCCAGTTCTGGACAAAGTCGGGGGCCAACCCATCTCCTGGCCGGGTACTGCGGGTCAATCGGACGGCGTACCGGACCACCTCTTGATCTGCCGGAATTTTGCGAACAAGCTGCTGATACCGCAGAATCTCCTCTCCAGAGACCACCTTCTCGACTGCTTCTCCGAGTTCGGCCGTCGTCCTCTCTACTACAGCTACTTCGTCGTCTTCGTTCAGGTAGTCGATGACGATATTGAACATGAAGCGGTCCAACTGGGCTTCCGGAAGAGGATAGGTTCCCTCGAGCTCGATTGGATTCTGGGTAGCGAGGACAAAGAAGGGAGCCTCCAGATCATAAGTGGCTCCGCGAACGGTAACATGCCTTTCCTGCATGGCCTCGAGCAAGGCTGCCTGTGTCTTTGGAGGAGTCCGGTTGATCTCGTCAGCCAAAACGATGTTGGCGAAAACAGGACCGCGGATGAACTCGAGATCCCTCTTGCCGGTGGATCGATCCTCTTCGATGATTTCGCTTCCTGTGATGTCGGAGGGCATCAAGTCGGGAGTAAACTGAATTCGCTTGAAGGAAAGACCCAGCGTGCCGGCAATACTGCTTACCAGAAGGGTCTTGGCAAGTCCGGGAAGTCCCGTGATCAGGGAATGGCCTCCCACATAAAGAGAAATCAGAACCTGTTCGATTACCTCGTCCTGCCCGACGATCACCTTGCGCAGCTCAGTCGTGATGCGTTTCTGGGAATCCAGCAGGGCACTGATGAGCTCCTCGGTAGGCTCCTCTTCTGTCTTGGCGAGTTCTTCCATTAGGGCAACTCCGTGTTCAGTGAGCAGTTGAGCCGCCAGCCCAATGGCCCGTTCGGCACAGTGTTCAGAGAACGGAGACCTGCGACCTGCGACTTGCGACCGATTCTTTAGTGGGTGAGTGCGTAGATGACATAGTTGATCCCGAACTTGTAGGCTTCGTTGGAAAAGTTGATGGGTACTAGAGACTCGTCCGACCACTCCCAGTAGTCCCCGATATCGTTGTTGAAGTTGGCTACAGCCAGTAGGCGACCCTCCTCATCTGACAGGCCGTAAAAAGCTGGTTTTCCAGGCACATTATAGGGAGGAATCATGTCTAGATTTTGAATGTCGTAGAAGCAGTGAAAAACCGGATGCTCCAGAGTCAGCTCCTGGAAATTGCGCTCCGGGAGGACTTTATTCATGCACTCCGTGAAGTTGCTCCATTCTTCAGCTCCCCTGAAATCGTCGAAGATGACAAAGCCACCACGCAGAAGGTACTCCCTGAAATTGCTTGCCTCTGCGTCAGTCACGTTCCAGTAGCCGGGTTCGCTGACGTACAAAACCGGGTAGTTCATGATTTCGGGGTCATCCAGGTCCAGTATCAAATACGATTCAGCCGTGGTCTCAGCGGTGGTCAACTCCATCAGGATCTTCAAAAAGTTCCGCTCGGCTCGCGGATAGTCGTGCATCCAGGGAGGCACCCATCGACCACCTCCCCAACCGCCGAGGTAGCCGTTGTACCGAATTCGAACGAATTGAAAGAGGCTAGGATCCTTTGGATCTCGGGGAATAGGAACATCGAGACTGAGGACCGGCCTTAGAAGCCAGATGGAAGCGACAGCTCCCAAGAGGGCCATCGTAAAGACTCTCATTGGCGTACCAACTCCAACAGTAACTTCTGAGCCTTCTGGTAGCTGGGAGCGATCTCGAGGGAAAGCAGTGCCTGACGTCTGGCCGCCTCCAGATCCCCTGTCCGTAACAGGGCCTGGCCCAGCTGGAAGTGCGCCTCTGAGGAATCGATGGGTTGCAGGTCGAGAAGCACCTGGAACTCGCGGACTGCCACGTTGGCCCGATCTGTCTTCAGGTAAAGATCACCCAGCATCTGGTGGAGTTCTCGATTGAGAGGATCCACGTACGGCACCTCCTCCAAGGTCTCGATCGCCTCCTCATTGGCGTCCCTTTTTATGAGGACCTCGGCCAGTTTGAGCGCATTCTCCGGGAACTTGGGTGCGACCTTCCACCACCGACGCAGCGTATCTTCCACCTTCTGCGAGTCCTCGCTCGCCTCGTAGATCTGCAGCAGCAGGTCGTAGGCACTCCCCTTTTCCGCGTATGCGGGAAACAAATCAACTGCCTTCTCCAGAAACGGCGCAGCCTCTTGACTGTCTCCCGACTCGTAGAGCTTTTCTCCCAGGGCCAGGTTCAGGAAGTAATTCTCTGGGTCCTCCTCGACAGCGGTCCTCATGTCTTGGAGGCGATCCCTCTTGGAGCCGTCCTCCTTCTTATCGGTCGGAGCTGCGGGTCGTTTCAAGCTATGGACGAGGGGCGTCAAGGTCTCTTCCACTTCGTCCAGGAAAAGCTTCTCTATCTCGGCCATAGGTTCGCCTAGCACCCTCCGGAAAGTGACCTCATTGGTCTCTCCCTCCCCGAACGCTACCACCAGCTCGCGAAGCTTGTCCACACCGTAGCGGGAACCCAGAAACTCACAGACCCAGCCCGCCTGGAGATAACTTATCTCGAGCTGTCGCCGGGTCTTGGCCCGTTCGAAGCCAGAGTTGAGCTCACCCAGGGGCAGTAGTTCACCATCCTTGTAAGCCCGAACAAAGCTTGGCGTTAGATACTCGCCCCATCCCGCCCCAGCCAACTTCTCCTCCATCATTGAAATGCCTTCGGTAAACCAGCGTGGAACCCGATTGGCACTCAAGGAAAGAATCACGACATGGGCCATCTCGTGCCAGAGCGTCGAACCCCAATGAAAACTTCCCTTTTTTCTAGCCGACGGCGAATCCATCGCTAGAATACGTCCGAAGGTAGCTCCCAGGGCACCCAGGCCGGGCAGGCCCAGGGTGCGCACGGCGAAGTCTTCGTGGTCGGGATACATTTCGAAGAGGTACTTTCCGGAGATTTCGTGCCCGTATTTTTCTTCCAGAGTGGTCAGACTTCGCTCCAGCAGTTCCTCTATATAGGGACGCAGCGCGGCTGCTTCTTTCTGATGCAGCCGAACCGAAAAATGCTCCGTCTGGAAGCTTTGAAAGCGGTCGAAGCTATCCAACAGACGCAGTGTGTTCACGGTCGAGAAATTATAGGGATCGTTCGTATAGGCCCGCTCCAAAACCTGCTTTCCCTCTTCCTCCCTTCCCAGTCGAAGCAGGTTGATTCCGAGCGATCCCAGAGCCGACCATTGTTTCGGATTGCGCCGCATTGACTCGCGATAGAATTCGATTGCATCTTCCAGCCGTCGCTTCATGACGGACAGGTCACCAAGAATTTCGTGCAGGTCGCCGCTCTGGGGATTGATGCTCGAAATACGCCCGGAAGCCTGCTCGAAAAGGTCCACCTCGCCCCGGAAATGGTGCTCTACAGCCTTCAACTCGAGCAGGGGGAGATAGTTCTCATTTTTTTCGAGACCCTGGTCAATCCACTTGTCCACGTCGCTCCAGTTTTCCTCCACAATCGCCATGGAGCCTCGTAGGGCGTGAACCTCCAGATTGTCGGGATTGAGCTTCAGGGCCGATTCGAGCAGGTCGGCAACTCCACCCTTGGACTGAGCCCTCAGGGCTTCGGCCAAACCGACATAGGCTGAATCCTTCTTCCAACGAGACCATTCGGAACTCTCTTCCTCCAAGCGCAACGCATCCTGAAAAATGGTTTCGGCCTCGGCTCCGTCGTACTTTTCAAGATAGAGATTTCCCCAGTCGACATAGACCGAAATCGGTACCGGGTTCCTGTCGGCTGCCTTAAGGAAGAGTAGGTTGGCCCGCTTCCAGGAACCGAGCTTCCAGGCGGCGAAGGCAGCCGCTCCGATTTCCCCAGAGAGGTTCAGGCGCCCCAGGTCGTGGAGGCGCAGGAGGCTTTTTGCATTGGCTTCGGCCCGATCCATTGCTCCGCTTCGCTGGGCCAATTCGAGCCGGAGCCTCAGCGCCTGAGGGTCCGTCGGAGAGCTTTGCTGCATTCGCTCCTCCGCCTTCCCATAGTCGCCGACCTCCATCAGATCAAGAACTTCGTTCAGCAGGGACGACGACGGGGCTTGGCTGAAGGCAATCGCCGGTGCCAGGCAGAGAGCGCTCAGGACGAAGGCCAGTCGACTGATCCTCACCGGCCCTCCTGCAAGGCATTCATCCGTTCTCCTACATCCGCCAACTCCACCAGCAGCACCTGGAGCCGCTCGTAATAATCCTCTTCGGTGAACTCCCCCTTGTGGAGCTTCAGATCATCTATTTCGCGCTCCAGCTGGCTTCTACGCTGAACCAGCGCTCGAGGCTTGGGCCCAGCCAGGACCTCCTCCCGAGGTCCCGAAAGATAGGCAATACCGGCCAGAAGCCCGGTGCCAGCCCGAAGCTGATCAGTGACGTCCTTTTCTTCCGCACCCAAGCGTACCCTGGATGAGTCATCCAACAAGGCGTGTTCGGTCTGGAGGCGTCCCTTCTCCTGGAACCAATCCTCAACCCTTCTGCGGCTGAACAGGAAGGCCTCGAGGAGAGAAACCTTGCCATTCTTATCGCGATCGGCCTCAGCCGAGGTGCCGGCCTCGACGAGAAAGGACAAAAACAGAGGAGGTTGCCGCTCGAACTGGTTCTTGGTTGCGGTCACGATGACTCTGTTCTCACCGCTCAGTTTGGGTATGAGGATCCCGCTCGCGCTGGTTCCAGCGATCAGAAATGTCCTCCCGTCCCCTCCTCGATCCAGCATCTTCGCCAGATCGTCGCCCGTGATGTCCGGTCCAGTAATGTTGAACTTGTAGTCACGGCCGTCGTAGCTTCCGTGACCCACGAGAAGAATCCAGAGGTCCCCTTGGGGCGACAGCAGCGAAAGAACCTCGGATACTGTCCCCAGAATCTCCTCCCGTCTCTGCGTGCTGCCATCCAATACAGTAACTCGATTGTCAGGTTGAGCGCTGAGCATTCTCTCGAGTTCGGAGGTCCAACCGGAAAAGGACTCCTCATACTCTGGCATCCCCGCAAGACCACGGATGATGAGACTTACCCGTGGCAGCTGCGCTCCCCGCACCGGCTCAACTACGCACAGCAGTAACAAGGGCAGCACAATGCATACCAGTCGACCCAGAGGTCGCGTCGGCCTCCAAGGTAGGCGCTGCGGGGAGATGTGCTCGAGTCTAATTTCAGGCATCGCGGGAAGATCCATTAGAGAGTACCGAATCTTCTGCGGAGCATCCATTCACCGGCCAGTAGCCCAAACAACAACAAAAGATTTATGGGCATATCCCAAAGGTCAAGTGTCTCGATAACGGACGAATGGGTCTGCACGTACTGGGCTTCCTCGGGTAGATTCTCGGCACCCTGGATACTGTAGTATTTCCCACCCGTTTCTTCCGACAAGCGCAGCAGGAACTCCTTCTTCTGCGTCGCATCAAAGTACTCCCGTCCCCCGGATGCGGTTAGAAAGAAGGCACTGGATCTGCCATAGGATCGGTCGGAGTTGGCGCCTTTTCCGCCTGCCTCCAGGCTCAGCTGATGGAGACCCTCTTCGCCTGGAACCCAGACTCCTTCGTAGACTCCGTCTTCCTGGGGACTCCATTCCACGGCGATCTTCTCGGTCTGCCCCGAGGGAGCTGTGACGGTCAGATCTGCTCTGGCATCATTGACCGGATTGAAATCGGCGGCACGTATTTCTACCCGGATTCGAACTTGCTCTCCCTGGGTGTAGCTCTCACGCTCGGTCTCAACCGAGACCGGGTCCCTTGCCGAGTGAACCAACCAGCGCAGCAACTGCCGCCAGAACGTCTCGTGACTCTGATCTTTGTGGTCCTGAAGCATCTGCCAGCGCCAGCTGGAGCCGGTCAAAAAGGCAGTGGCAATGCCTCTCCCATATCGATGGAACACCAGAAGAGGACTCTCTGAACCATTACTACTTTTCTGCTGGCTGTCGAGCCGAGCGAGTGTGATCGCACCGGTTTTGGTTGCTCCCACCGGATTCCAATCTGTGAGCTCGGGCATTGCCTCCCATTGGCTTTGATTTCCCTCTTCTTCGAGAGACAGTCGGAGCGTGGGGTGCTGACGACCATAGTCTGTCAAGATCAAGCGCTTCTGGCCTTGCGCATAGGAAGGCGTCTCCTGTCCATCCCCCTTGGGCTGGATCCACACCGGAAGGATTTCCTCGATCGGAGTGTTCTGGAACTTACCCGCGGCGAAGGAGGTACCCCCACCCAGCATCAGAAACCCACCGCCTCTCCTGGCCACGAAATCCTTGACCATCTCCATCTGGGGGTAGGTGAAGAAAGAGGACTCAACGCTGCCGAAGACGATGCCCTGATACTTGAAAAGTTCTTCCCTCTCAGTGGGAAACCCTGCGGCCAAAGTAGTCTCCTCTTCGATGCCCTGCCGGTAGAACTTATTGAGTGCCGTACGCAAAAGCGTCTCCAGGCGTAGATGCGGATCCTGGAGGATGGCCTTGCGGATGAACTTGTACTCCCATCTTGGGCGTCCCTCCACATAGAGGATCCTGGGCTTTAAATCGCGCACTTCCACGATCGTGGTCCGCTCGTTGTTCTGCTGAATTTCCTCATCCTCGAATGGCTTCAGAGAAAAACGGTATTTCTTGATGCCTTCGGACTTGGGGATGAGAGGAATCTCCAGGTTCACCGTCTCGGCATCGAGAGGCAGGTAGACTTCCTTGGACTGGACCAACGACTCTCCCTCATGGACTTCGACCCGACTGCGCTGCCCTGCGAACCCACGATTCCGCAGAGTCACCCTGGCCACCGCGACCGTTTCCGGGACCAGAAAACGAGGCAGGGCGACCTGCGTGATCTCGATATCACGGGTAGCCTCCTCTGGTCCCACGCCTATCGTGTGGATGGGAATCCTTCGCATTTTCGCCTCGGAGAGCACCTCCCTGAAGGGACTGAAACCATTGTCCGCCCCATCAGAAAAAAGAAGGATCCCACCCAGGGGCTCTCCCGAAGCTTCCGCGAGTGATTTCTCAAGGGCTCCAGCAATATCGGTTCGGTTCCCTTTCCAATCCAGCTCAACCGCAGTATCGAGCTCGAAAACTCTGGAATCGAAACGAATCACTCGAACCCGAAACTTTTCCCTGAGCGCAGAGAGAAACTCGGCGTCGGGCTGCAGGAGCCTCCGAACCGCCTCCCCACGGGGCTCGGTACCCAGAGGAAGCCCCATGCTGCGTGAGTTGTCCACCAGGATGTCGAGTTTGGTTTCACGAGGTAGCAGGGTAGAGATGACCAGGCTGGGACGCATGATCAGGAGAAACAAAAGAAAAAGGGAAGCTGCCCGCAAGAAAGGCAACAACCATCGCCCCTTGTGTCCTCCCCTTATCCACTCGCGGTAGACCAGGAGGCTTCCAAGTATGGTCAAGACGGGGAGAAGAAGCAGCTGCCAATTCTCCCAGCGCCACTGAAATGCAAAGTCCCCTTCCCGAAAGAAGAAGGGGCGATACTTGAAAAGAAAAACGAATAGTCCCTCCATATTTTATACTTCTCCAAGCCCGCTCTCTCCTTGCTCCAACCTGCTGCGAGGGGGACACGGTTGAGAAAGCTGCGATCCCAAGCACTATGTGGATCAAGGCCTAGGTTATCTTATTATACTGCCCGCTCGTATCCGATCTTGTACCTTGGAATCTCTCCAAGTTTCAGGTCAGTCCGGCCACCGGCTGCGCCGGATCGTACATGAAAGCAACTCCTCGAGCCTTGGACGTGGGAGATTCTGCTGTTCTCCAGCTCGCTCCCGCCTTCGTCGTCCTCGACAGCCGGAACTGGGGTTCCCATTGCTGAACGGTCAAGTCGTGCGCGGCTCTGCCGGATTTGGCTTCGCAATGCTGGCAGTCTATTCGTGCACGGCAACACTTCTTTCCGAACACTGTTCACTGCTCATTGCACTACTGCTCACTATTCAAAGGATCTCTCCTTCGCCTTCTTCCGACCTTCGAAATTCGCCTATTCGATACTCTGCGGTTACACCCTTCCAGAGGTTGCCTTCTCCAGAGCAAGGAAAAAGGCTAAATCACAAACCGCAGAACACCGAACAAGGCGAACGCCGAAGTGAACGTATCGCTCTTTGACTTTTCAGAATGGCTCGTCTACAATAGGGTTCTCTCATATTTTTGACCATTATTCTCTGTGTGCCGGAGGTTTAATGCAGTTTAATGTCGGGGATAAAGTTGTCTATCCCAATCAAGGAGTTGGGGTCATTCAGGACGTTTGCGAGAGGCAGATTGCTGGGGAACAGGCGGAATTCTATCTACTGAAGCTCCGCGCCAACAACTCCACCGTCATGGTCCCGACAGCCAACGCTGACCACGTAGGGCTTCGCCTGCTGTGCACGGAGAAGCAACTCGAAACTCTTTTCGAGATCCTGAAGGGCGACAACAGCCAGCCCGAACCTGACTGGAAAAGCCGCTACAAGGAAAACGTAGAAAAGATGAAGACCGGTTCGATCTTCGAGGTGGCAGTGGTCTTGAAGAATCTCTACTGCCTCAACTTCCAGAAGACTCTGTCCTTCCGGGAGAAGAAGATGTATGACCGCGCTTTGCAACTGGTTATTTCCGAAATAGCGACGGTCCAGAACGAACCCTCAGAAGAGATCGGAGAAGTGGTCGAAGGGTTCTTACTGGCTTCTTGCGAAAAAGACGGTCCCAAGATCGCCTGAGCCTCCGTTACGCTTCAATTCCTCCCTCAGTTCGCTGTCTCGCGAAGAGCCTCATCAGCAGTGTGAAGAGTTCTCTGGATATCATCCTCGGTGTGGGCAGTGGAAACGAAGTTGGCCTCGAATTGAGAGGGTGCGATGTAGATCCCCCGACCCAGCATCTCGCGAAAAAAGAGGCTGAAGCGCTCAGTGTTGGATCGCTTGGCCGAGACGAAATCCGTCACGGGATCGGGGTTGAAAAAGGGGGTGAACATCGAGCCACAGCGCTGTACTCGGAGAGGGATTGAATGACGCTCAGCGGCTTCTTCCAGACCTCGACCAAGGTCCAGGGCCCTACGCTCCAGTAGATCGAAGGGCCGATCGCGCTCGAGGATTTCCAGGGTTTTCAGTCCCGCAGCAACCGCAATCGGGTTTCCCGACAGAGTTCCCGCCTGGTACACCGGACCCTCAGGCGCCATCATCTCCATCACCTCTCGTCGACCTCCATAGGCCCCTATGGGTAGTCCCCCACCTACGATTTTGCCGAGGCAGGTCAGAGGGGCCTCGATACCAAAGCGCTGTTGGGCGCCGCCAAGCCCGACGCGAAAGCCGCTGATAACCTCGTCGAAAACAACCAAAGCTCCATGCTTCTCACCTAGCTTCAACACACCTTGAAGAAACCCCTCCCCGGGTAGAACGACTCCCATATTGCCCGGAATGGGCTCGAGGATTACCGCGGCAATCTGATCCGAGTACTTTTCGAAGGCCTCTTCAAGTTTGGCCAGATCGTTGAAGGGGACGCTGAGGGTTCCCTCGACCAGGTGCGCCGGAACTCCTGGGCTGTCTGCCAGACCCAGGGTCGCGACACCTGAGCCGGCCTTGACCAGGAGGCTGTCGGAGTGGCCATGGTAGCCTCCGTCGAATTTAACGACCACAGAGCGTCCGGTGTAGGCGCGGGCCAGTCTTAGCGCGCTCATGGTCGCCTCTGTGCCTGAGTTGACCAGCCTTACCTTCTCAATCGAAGGGAAGAGGCCGCAGATCTTTTCCGCCAGAAGCACTTCGTTTTCAGTCGGTGCTCCGTAACTGCTTCCCCGCTGCGAGGCCTCTTGGATCGCCTCGACCACCTCCGGATGGGCATGCCCCAGGATCATCGGGCCCCAGGATCCGAGATAGTCGAGGTAGCGATTGCCGTCGACGTCTTCAACCTGAGCTCCTTGAGCCTGACGGATAAAACGAGGGGTTTCCTCCACCCCCCGGAAAGCACGCACCGGACTGTTGACACCTCCCGGTATCACGGTCTCGGCACGCTCGAAAAGTTCGATACTTCGAGGATGTGATTGGGTTTTCATTGGAATAGGCCCTTCTCACCGGGGGTTCGCATTTCAGGGCAAGAGTATGACTTCCGCTGCTCGGAGCTCATTCCCAGTTCCCCTCCCGGATCATCTTTGCAACGTCCTTGGAGAAATACGACAGGATGAAGTCCGCCCCCGCCCGGCGAATGGCCAACAGGGTCTCTCGGATCGTTGACTCCTTCTGCAGCCAGCCTCGTTCGAAAGCAGCACAGAGTGCGCTGTATTCACCGCTGACCTGATAGGCGGCAACGGGAACCGTGGTCATCTCTCGGACCCGGGATATCACATCCAGATAGGGAAGGGCAGGTTTGACCATGACCATATCCGCGCCTTCCTCCAGGTCAAGCTGAACTTCTTTCAAGGCTTCTCGGGCGTTTGCGGGATCCATCTGGTAGCTCTTGCGGTCTCCGAACTGCGGAGCCGATTCGGCAGCCTCTCGAAAGGGTCCGTAGTACGCCGAAGCGTACTTGGCGGCATAGGAAAGGATCGGAATCCTAGAGAGCTCAGCGGCATCCAGGGACTGGCGAATCGCCGCCACACGACCATCCATCATGTCGGAGGGAGCGATCACGTCGGCACCTGCCCTGGCATAGGCAACCGCGGTTCGAGCGAGGACTTCCAAAGTTTCGTCGTTGTCGACAGTGGGAGCTTCACCGGGCGTCTGGCTTATGAGTCCGCAATGGCCATGATCGGTATATTCACACAGACAAACATCGGCGATGAGCAACAGGTCAGGAACCGCTTGCTTCGCTTCTCGCAGGCCTCGACAAATGATTCCCTCCTCTGCGAAGGCGGGGGTTCCGACCGAGTCCTTCAGCTCTTCGGCAGGAATCCCGAACAGCATCACGGCAGGAATCCCCAGATCATGTACTTGGAGAAGTTCCTCAGCCAGCCGATCCACCGAAAGTCTGAACTGCCCGGGCATGGAGCTGATCTCTTCGCGAACTCCCAGTCCGTCACGAAGGAACATCGGATAGACGAGCTGGTCGACGCTGATCCGAGTCTCGCGAACCATCCTTCGAAGTCCCGGATTCTCTCGGAGGCGACGAGGACGAATGAGAGGCTTTGTCATACGAATGGCTTCTTGGCGGTACTAGGGGCCTGGCGGTGCAGGGAATCGAACCCCGGACTCGGCGGATATGAGCCGCCTGCTCTAACCTCTGAGCTACACCGCCACTAAGAGTGAATGAATATAACTGAACAATAGAGGCCAGATCAACGGGAGCCCTGGCTAGACCTCCGAGAACGGACGGATCTTCAACCGGCCGAGTAGGTCTTGGCCAGGAGGTCTCCCTGGGACTCGTACCAGTCGCGGAAAATCTGGAGATTGGGGCGCAAGACCGCATCGACATCAAAGCGAGACGCGATAATGTCCTGACTCTTGTAGCCATTGCCTGTGATGCCGACGACGACGGTCTCATCCGGCTTGATCCGCTTCTGCTGAATGAGCTTGATCGCGACTGCCAGGGTGGTGCCGCCGGCGGGTTCTGTAAAAATCCCCTCTTTTGCCGCCAACAGCTCAATCGCCTCTATGATCTCCTGATCCGTAGCAACATCACCCCAGCCTCCTGAGGTCCTGACTTCCTCCAGAACGTAGCGTCCATCGGCCGGATCTCCGATGGCTATCGATTTGGCAATAGTCTTAGGTTTCTCGGGGTTGATGTAGTCCAGGTCCTGATGCAGCGACCTGACAACGGGGGCGCAGCCGTCCGCTTGGGCACAGTGGATCTTGCACTCTCCTTCCACCCATCCCAGAGCTTTCAGCTCCTTGAATGAGGTTGCGACTCGAGGTAGGAGGGTGCCCCCAGCGGTGGGCAGTACCAGGTGGTCGGGCAGCCTCCATCCCAGCTGCTCACAGACCTCATACCCCAAGGTCTTCGCTCCTTCGGTGTAGTAGGGACGCAGGTTCACATTGACGAAACCCCACCCATAGTGGTCTCCGATCTCTGCGCACAGGCGATTGACGTCGTCGTAGTGCCCTTCGAGCGCGACCACGCTGGGTCCGTAGATGAGCGATCCCGAAATCTTGGCGGGCTCGGTGTCGCGTGGGATGAAGATCAGACAGGGATAACCGGTGCGGGCACAGTGAGCGGAAACAGCATTTCCCAGGTTGCCAGTCGAGGCGCAGGCGAAGACTTCGTACCCCAACTCGGCCCCCCTGGTCAGTGCCACTGAGACTACCCGATCTTTGTAGGAGAAGGTAGGATGGTTGACCGAATCGTCTTTGAGGTAGAGGTTTTCTATGCCTAGTTCCGTGGCGAGTCGATCCGCCTTGACCAGGGGCGTGAAGCCGGAATGAAAACCCGTCAGAGGATCTCCTTCCAGAGGCAGTAGTTCTCGGTAGCGCCAAATATTGTGATCTCGTTTGGCGATGATGTCCGGAGTGAGATTGGCCTTGATCCCATCGAAATCGTATTGCACTTCCAAGGGACCGAAGCACTCCATACAGACAAAGCTACGATCAGCAGGATACTCGGTACCGCACTCTTTACAGCGCAAACCCTTCAGATAGCTCATGCTCTCGCCTCTCTCGTCTCAGTTGCCCAGGTTCTTCGCACCAAAAAAAACCCTTTCCTAGACGGAAAGGGCTCGGTCGCGTGACAACGCTTATCTTCCAGACTTGAGCGTCCAGCCCGTCTGCGGGACTTAGCACCGTGCCATTCAGGGGCCGGTTGCCGTGGTATCTTGGGGCCCGATCCCTCCACCACTCTGGATAAGAAACAGAACATGGGATAATACGGTCAATTTAAACGAGATGTCAAGGAAATTCTCGACAGGAGGCCCCTCGAAAGACATCAAAGAACTTTCCAGCGACGGCACACGGTATCGGAAGCAATCGAATATGGATCCATTGGTCAAGGCGACTGCGAGTATTTTCGAAAGGAACTCACTCTTGAGGCCGGGACTGTCCATCGTAGTCGCGGTTTCAGGGGGACCGGATTCAGTCGCGTTGCTTCTGGCGCTCGCGGAGCTGCGTCCGATCTGGTCTCTTGAGCTGACGGCTGCCCACGTCAACTACGGCCTGAGAGGCTTGGAATCCGACGAGGACGAGAGCTTTGTTCGCAACCTTTGCTCCCAATCGGAAATCCCGCTCGAAGTGCTCAAGGGAGACTCTTCTTTGACTCGGCTCAACCACCAAGGAAACCTGCAGGATAGGGCGCGAAAGATCCGATATTCCTTCTTCTTTGAAGTAGCGGGGCGCAGACAGGCGGTGGTCGCCACCGGCCACACGATGGAGGATCAAGCTGAGACTTTTCTGATGAAATTGATTCGAGGCTCCGGGGTCACGGGTCTCTCGGGCATCTTCCCGATTTTCGAGAATCAGGGGTCGGGCACGGCTACCGAACGCACGACGGTAGTGCGGCCTCTTCTGGAGATGGGACGCGGAGAAATCCTGGACTATCTGTCCCGCCACCATCAACCCTATCGCACCGACCTCAGTAACCAGGACCCGTCCTTCGAACGCAACTGGGTTCGTCAACAGCTGATCCCCTTGCTGCTCGAAAGGCTGAATCCCAGGCTGCCCCAAACCCTGGGGCGAACGGCGAAGTTGCTTCAGGAGGTTGGGGAATTCTTGAAGAGCGAAGGAGAAAAGGCCTTCGATCGCTGCAGGATCCAGAAAGAGAGACAGGCCGCGACGATCACCCTTCGAGTCGAGATTCTCGGCCAGCTCCCTCAGATTCTCAGGAAGCAGGTCATTCTGCAAAGTCTCAGCCTCCACAAAGGCAATCTTCTTGAAATTGGCCAGAGTCACGTGGACGAGATTCTCGAGCTGTGCGGGAAACAGAGTGGCAGGGAAGTCCACTTGCCCGGAAACGTCTTGGTCGCTCGCGAGTTTGACTGTCTGCGTTTTGGCAAGCAGACGAAAGCTCAACCCTTCAACTACGAACTGGCGATCCCCGGGGAGATCTATATCCGAGAAATCCGGAAGCGAGTTGTCCTACGATCACCAGGGTCAGAGGTCAAGGAGCCGGGAGCTATCGTGCGGCTGCGCGCCAGTTCGGTAAGGGTTAGAAGCCGGCTGCCCGGCGATCGCTACCAGCTTCCGGGAGAATCTGAGAGAAAGCTGAAAGAGATCTTGATTGAGCGCCGCATCCCCAAGAACGTCCGGGATTCGCTGGTGCTAATTGAAGCGGACGACAGATTGGCATGGGTTGAAGGATTCCCGGCGGATCAGCCACCTGAAGACGAACCGGCCTCCCAGAACAGCTATGAGGTCGGTGTCTATGATGAAACCTTATAATAGTTATCCCCTCAAACAATGAGCAGGCTGCCTTAAAGAGGAACCGGGTGTTGGTCGAAACGACAAGTGTGACAGCTACCGCATTTCACAAATACGGCTTCTGCCCTTGTTGACTCCAAGGGAAGACCGGCGAGACAGCGGTCGGCAGGCTTCGCAAATGCCGGGCTGGTGGCGATCTACCGCGAATTCTCGTATAATGAGAACCAGCTTTCTGTGAGACGGCCTATGGAGGTTCTAGTTTGAACGCAACTGCCAAGAATATTTTTCTTTGGATCGTCATCATCGTTGCGGTTGTCGTCCTTTGGCAGTTCTTGAACCAAGTCAAGAACGGCAGCTTCGATGAATTCACTTATTCGGAGTTCACCCAGAAAGTACAGGACAAAGAAATAGAAAAGATCACCATGACTGGGAACTTGATCGAGGGAGCCTATCGCCCCACCGATTCCTCCCAGTCCTCAAGACCTTTTCGAACAGTCATCCCCAAAGGCTCTGAAGAGACGTTCGCCACTACTCTCAACGACCAAGGCGTTAGGGTCACGGTCACGGACGATGAGCAGGGCTCGTGGATCTATGTCCTTCTGACCTCATGGTTCCCGATCATCCTCTTCGTAGCCTTCTGGATCTTCCTCATGCGACAGATGCAGAGCGGAGGCAACAAGGCGTTGTCGTTCGGGAAGAGCCGGGCACGACTGTCCTCCAACCAGCAGAAGAAGGTGACCTTCAACGACGTGGCCGGAATCGAGGAGGCGAAAGAAGAACTCCAGGAGATTATTGAGTTTTTGAAGGAGCCCCAGAAGTTCCAGAAGTTAGGTGGACGAATTCCAAAAGGGGTGTTGCTGATGGGACCGCCCGGAACCGGAAAGACCCTTCTGGCGCGTGCTATTGCGGGCGAGGCGAGTGTCCCGTTCTTCAGCATCAGTGGCTCTGATTTCGTCGAAATGTTCGTCGGAGTGGGCGCGAGTCGAGTTCGAGACTTGTTCGAGCAGGGCAAGAAGAACGCGCCTTGCATCGTTTTCATCGACGAGATTGACGCCGTGGGTCGCCATAGAGGGGCTGGCCTGGGTGGAGGTCACGACGAACGAGAGCAAACCCTCAACCAGCTCCTGGTCGAGATGGACGGTTTTGAATCGAACGAAGGGGTGATCTTGATCGCGGCCACGAACCGGCCGGACGTGCTGGACCCCGCGCTGCTGCGCCCCGGACGGTTTGACCGCCAGGTGGTTGTGACGCTTCCCGATATCAAAGGCCGTGACGCTATTCTCAAGGTCCACACCAGAAAGATCCCATTGTCCAAGGATGTAGATCTGTCGGTCCTGGCAAGAGGAACGCCTGGTTTCTCAGGAGCGCAGCTCGCCAACATGGTCAATGAGGCTGCATTGCACGCCGCGCGTTACGATCGTAAGGCTGTCGTGATGGTGGACTTTGAGCAGGCGAAGGACAAAGTGCTCATGGGCAAAGAACGCAAGTCCATGATCATGAACGAGGGAGAAAAAAAGAACACGGCCTACCACGAAGCCGGCCACGCTCTCGTCGCCTACATGCTGCCCGAGACCGATCCTCTTCACAAAGTAACCATCATTCCAAGAGGACGGGCTCTAGGCGTCACCATGCAGTTGCCCGAGGAAGACAAATACAACTACACCAAGGGATACATGGAGGGGTCGATCGCCATTATCATGGGTGGCCGAGCCGCCGAGCAGATCTTTCTCGGAAGTTGCACGACGGGAGCATCCAACGACCTGGAACGCTCTACAGATCTAGCCCGCAAGATGGTCTGTGAATGGGGTATGAGCACAGAATTGGGCCCCTTGACCTTCGGCAAGAAGGAAGAGCAAATCTTCCTGGGTCGGGAAATCGCGCAACACCAGGACTACAGCGAAGAAACCGCGGTGAGGATAGACCAGGAAGTCAAGAAACTGGTTCTTGAAGGGTACTCCAACGCCGAGGAGATCTTGAAAGATAACCGCGAACCACTGGTGCGTTTGGCAGAGGCTCTGCTGGAATACGAGACCCTCGATTTAGAACAGATCGACGCAGTCATCAAAGGTGAACCCATGAAGGTTCGTGAGGAGCCCAAGCAAGAATCGCCTCCGGAGCCCGAGGTTCAGCCGGAACAGCCGGAGCAGGAAAAGGAAAAGACCCTGTCTCCTCTGGTCAAACCGAACGAAAGACCGGCTCCTGCCTGATTGGGCCGCCGCTTTTCAAAGAGCGGCCCGCCTTGCCAACACCGATCATTGCGTTACCGGAGACGTTTGTTACAAGTCTCCAGATTAGTATCCCCCCTACCGTGCTTAGACTGGCTTCAGGGCACACGGCACAGTGTATGGAAGCCTGAAGCGCGAGCGAGGGGTTGGGCACGAGCGCGAATTTGCCCGGACTCGTATGCTTGTCTTCGCTTCAAAGCCCGTTTGTAGACACATCACGCTGCGACCCAACCCCTCGCTTGCGCTTCAGGCTTCCCGAACGAACAGTGAACGTCTCTCCTTCGTCTTCTTCCGGCCTTCGAAATTCGCCTGTTCGATATTCTGCGGTTCAGCGTTTCCGCCGGTTGCCTTCTCCAAAGCAAGGAAAAAGGCTAAATCACAAACCGCAGAACACCGAACATGCGAACGCCGAAGTGAATGCAACTCCCATCAAGTTTCGGCTGAGAGGGTTGCAGGTTGCACCAAGGAAGGAGCGGGCTGGTTTCGCGACCGGTAACCTGAAAACATGGAACTACCCGCTATGGGCAGAAGCGTCCATTATTTTCGCGCTCGTGACAAGGTCCTGGAGCTGGGGCGACGCACCCGGATCATGGGAGTCGTCAACGTGACCCCAGACTCCTTCTCGGACGGCGGGCGTTTCCTGAACCGATCAGATGCCGTTGACCGCTGCGTGGAGCTGGTCGAACAGGGCGCCGACATCATCGACATTGGAGGCGAATCTACCCGGCCTGGGGGGAAGCCGGTAGCTGAATCGGTCGAGCTGAAGCGGGTCCTCCCAGTACTCGAAGATCTGATCGGTAAGGTAGAAGCACTCATTTCGGTCGACACTTATAAGGCCGGTGTGGCGCGGAAAGCTCTCCAGACCGGCGCCGATATCATCAACAACATCGGTGCCTTTCAACTGGACCCAGAACTGGCCCCGGTAGTGGCCAACCATCGAGCGGGCATCATCCTCATGCATTCGAGGGGTACTCCTCGAACCATGCATCAGCAGCCGCCCAGCCCTGATATTCTGATCGAGATACAGAGGGACCTCAAAACAGCACTCCAGACCGCATGCGCCCACCAAATCGCCCGTGATAGAATTGTGCTCGACCCAGGGATCGGCTTCGGCAAGACCGCCGAGGACAATCTCAGGATCCTGAATCGGCTTTCGTTCCTTCGTGAATTCGAGGTTCCGATCCTCGTCGGGACTTCCAGAAAGAGATTCCTCGGCAAGGTTGTGGGCCTTTCGATCGACCCAAACTGGAATGGTGACGGTGTCCTCCCGGGAACGATAGCGTCGGTAGTCATGGCAATCGCGCGGGGTGCACACATCGTCCGAGTACACGACGTCCGGGAGATCATACAATCAGTTCAGACCGCTGACGCCATATTGTCGGAGAGGCAGCTGCCCTGATGCCAGATCTCTTTTCCACCCTCTCCCAACTGGGGCCGCTCGAGATCCTCGATATCCTGGTCATCACCTTCCTGATCTATCACGTGCTCCTGCTCATCAAAGGCACAAGAGGCTGGCAGATCACCCTGGGAGTGAGCGTCCTATTCCTCTTCTACTACCTCACTAGCCACTTTAATCTGCGAACCGTGGAGTGGCTGTTCGCCAACTTCTTCACCTACTTCATCTTGGCCTTGATCGTCATTTTCCAGCAGGAAATCAGACGGGGTCTGGCCGCTATTGGCAGGGGCAGGTTCGTGAGACGTCTGTTCTCCCACAAGGACAAGGCGGGATTTGAGCAGATCGTGCTCGCGGCAACCACCCTCTCGGAACGGAAGATCGGCGGCTTGATCGTGATCGAGCGTGGGATCGGCCTGAAAAACTACATAGAAACCGGAATCCGACTGGACGCACTTCTGTCCTACGATCTATTGGTGACAATCTTCAATCCCAAAAGCCCCCTTCACGACGGCGCCATCGTCGTCCAGGGCGATCGGATCGCTGCGGCCGCCTGCTTTCTTCCGCTGACGACCAGTCCCTACTTGAGCAAGGAAACCGGGAGTCGGCACCGAGCTGGAATCGGCATCTCCGAAGAATCAGACGCCATGGTCGTGATTGTGTCTGAGGAGAGCGGACGGATCTCAGCGGTCTCCCGTGGACGAATGACCCACAACCTCGACGGCCCCCGTTTGCTGGCGTTCCTTCAAAAGACGGCGCGTGTCAGTGAGACGCCGGATGCAGTCGTCTCCTCGGGACGCCAGCAGGAAGCAATATGAACTTCCTTCGCGGACTCCTATTGAACAATCTGGGCTTGAAAGGGATTTCCCTGATCCTTGCCTTCCTGCTGTGGCTTCAGGTAGGCAGCCAGCAAACTTTTCAGAGGACGATCGCGGTGCCGTTGGAGTTCTATGACCTGCCGGCCGATTTGGAAATTATTGGAGACTACGCGAAAGAGGTGGACGTCATCATTCGCGCCCAGCGGAGGGTCGAATCAGTAGGGCAGATGTCGGCTGTCATCGATTTCAAGAACGCAAGGCCAGGGACGGAAATCGTCCCTCTGACAGAGCGAAACATCATCGACAGCCCGTCGGGAGTCGAAGTGCTTGACATCATTCCCGCTCGACTGCGACTGGAACTGGAGCGCATTACCGAGAAGACGGTTCGAGTAGAACCTGAAATCCAGGGGGAACCCGCCCCAGGCTATCAGATTGCCTCCGTTCGAGTCTGGCCCAGCGAAGTGACCATCACCGGCCCGGAGTCCAATGTCGACAAGATGACAGGTGCTCGTACCGTTCCAATCGATGTCAGCGGCCGCTCAGCCAGCTTCACCAATAGTGCGGACCTCGACCCTCAAGACCCCCGTTTGCGGGTCGACCTAAACACGCCAGTCGAAGTAGAGATCGAAATCGAAGAAGAAAGACGGGAGGTGAGTTTCGCCAGGGTTGCGATCGAAGTCGAACCCAAGAAACGCGGAGTGCGCCTCCTGACCCGAACCCTGAAGCTGGTGGGCTCGGTCCCGATCTCCTTTGAGGGCAAACTCGCTGCCAAGCACTTCCGGGTACTGGTACATGTCAACGACCTCGAGCCCAGAGACGAGGCCTATGAACTGGTCCCTGAGATAATCCCTCCCCAGACCGGACTATTTCGAGTGGAATCGCTCAAACCTGAAAAGGTGAAAGTGAGAGTTCGATAGGAATGCGAACGTGAGAGTTCGATAGCAGATCGAGGTCATTCCCGACGGAATTGTAGCTTACGGCCCAGGTTCAGAAACCCTAAGCTGAAACTTGAATAGTGAGCAGTAGTGAAGTGAGCGCAGTAGTGAAGTGAGCGGTGAGCAGTGCCGAAAAGAGGTGTTGCCGTGCAGAGCGGCGAACGACTTGATCCGTTAGCAATATGAACCCCATTTCCGGCCGTCGAGGACGACGAAGACAGGAGAGAGAGAGCTGGGCAACAGCATGATCTCTCCTATCCCCGACCGAAGTTTCTTTCTTGAATCTGGTTATGCACTTAACTCCGGATAGGTGACGGTGGGATAGAGCGAACAGGCTGTCAGGAGACGGTCGAAGAGCTCGGATTCCCAGAAACGACGATTGAAACGGTAACAAAACTCAGTCAGGTAACGTTGAAGGTGCTTGAGGCTGACCGCTTTCTGAGTCCCTTGGAGCTGAGTCTTGCAGTTGGAAATGAGGGTGTGAACCCATGGGAACTGTTCAAAACCCATCCCCACCCACTCGAGCCGGACGCGTTCATGCTGGTAGCCGGCTTGAGCTAAACCGACAAACGCGTGATAGGCGTCGCTTCGGATCTGAGCTCCGGGGTCGATCCTCGCCCAGGCGACCCGCTTCACATTGTCGCTGGTTATGTCATCGACCACATCCAGACTTAGAAACCTCGGCCCCCCGGCTTTCGTTATCTCCACCGCGGCCAGAACTTTGGCCTTGCCTTCGGTCCCTCGTCCTCGCTTGCGACCCCGACGATTTCTCCCTCGTCGTCGGCCTCCAAAGAAAGAGTCATCCAGCTCCACCAGGTGACTTAATTGGTAGCAGTCATTACGTTTGGCCATGGCTTGTCGGATCTTATGTCCCATCATCCAGACCGTCCGATAGCTTCCGATTCCCAGCAGCTTCTGCAGTCCCTTCATCGAGTAGCCCGCTTTGCAACGGCTCATCAAGAAGATGGTCCAAAACCAATATCTCAGGGGCACCCGCGTCTTGTGGAAAATCGTCCCGGCGGTGGAAGAAGCCTGATACCGGCATTGGCGACACTCCATCAATCGCCGGTGCTGCAACCAGTAGCCTCCTTGACCCCCACAACGGGGACAGACAAATCCTTCCGGCCAGCGTTTCTGCATCAGGTAACTCAGACAAGCTTCTTCTGTGGCAAAACGCTCTTGAAACTCCAACAAATTCATCTTTTCGTACATCCACTCACCTCCTGTCTCTCACCTTTTTTACTAGGTGGTGGTGACTTTTTCCGGAGTTAAGTGCATAACCAGATTCTTGAATGGGGCAGCCGGGCTGGGGGGAGACTAACCTGAAACTTGATCTGCAAGACATCGTGGAAAGCGGCCGTAGGATGAGCATTCTTGCCCGTCTGCGTTCTTCGACGGGCAGGAATGCCCGTCCTACAACCGACACGCTGCTATCGGCGTTCGTGGCTAAAGACAAGCAAAGTTCCGTTCTCGAATGGGGGCGACACTAACCTGAAACTCCATTGAAATCTTGCTCTCCCCAACCCCTCGCTTGCGCTTCAGGCTGCCATGGCTTCGAGTAGTTTCTTTCATGCACGATCCGGCACAGCCGGTGGCGGGGCTAAGAAGGTTTGTTTGAAGTTCTTCGTGACTTTTGAGTCAAGTTTTGGAACAGGAGAAAAACCGACCCACAGATTGTGGGCTTCAGGTACCTTGGCCCCAGGGGTTGTGGCCTTGAGCGTCGCAGACCAAGCGAGGTCAATCCCAACGGGATTGCGTATTGTAGCCCAGGGTTCCGAACCCTGGGGAGGGAGTCGCCCCCAATCTGAATCAACCCGGAACGGGTTGCGTACCTGGGTAGCCCTGGTGCGGAATAGCGCCTCTCGTTAGATCGTTTGTACGCAACCGCCGATGGGGTTGGAATCAAAGGGGGAGTCGCATACCCAGGGTTGGGAAACCCTTATATGTGTTATTTGTTGAAAGGAATTCGGGTCAGAACGTCTGATCCGAGCCGACCACGAGATCGTGAAACCCTCGGTCCGTCGAGACCGGAGCCCAGCGAGATCCGTGGTCGGCCCATTTCATGTCAACCCGAACAGTCGCCTGGGCCTCCGTCAAAGAGAGAGCCCGAATATAAGGAAGGGTCTCCATGAAACAACTCAAAGGTAATCCTATCAACAAAACCTGGATGAGTCAGCCCGCAGCGGGCATTGATGTCAGCAAGGATCGGCTGGATCTGTGTCTGCTGCCACGGGAGGAACACTCGGAGCACTCCAACGCGGGGGAAGGAATCGCAGAGATCCTCCGCCGTCTGGAGGGGATCGCGGGATTGGTCTCGGTGGTGGTGGAAGCCTCGGGGGGTTATGAGAAGCGGGTCCTGAGAGAGCTCAATGAGGCGGGGATCCCCGTCTGTTGCGTGAATCCTCGACAAGCTCGAGACCTCGCGAAGGGTCTGGGAATCCTAGCCAAGAATGATCGTCTGGATGCCCACGTCCTGGGGCGTTGTGGGCAGCTGGGGATTCATCGTATCAGTAAGCAGGAAACCGCCTACTATCAGCAGTTACAAGCCTACAATCGCAGACGCAGGCAACTGATTGAGTGTCGTAAGATCGAGCGGACTCGTCGCCATCAGTATGAGGATCAGGAGCTGCGTCAAGGAGTGGAGCGAATCCTTGGCCTGCTGGATCAAGAACTGAAAGAGGTTGAGCAGAAGGTGGAGGAATTGCTGCGGCTCGATGCCGAGCTCCTTCGGCGCCAGGAGGTGGTGCAAAGCTGCCCGGGGATAGGGGAGCGAAGCAGTCAGATCGTGGTGTGTGAGCTGCCTGAGTTGGGCAGGGTCAATCGCAGAGAAGTCGCTTCCCTGGTGGGATTGGCCCCTTGGGATCAGGACAGCGGCGAGGGACTCCAGCCCCTCGTGCCATCTGGGGAGGACGGCGTCAACTCCGGAATCAGCTCTACATGTGCACGCTCTCAGCGATCCGACACAATCCGCAGATTCGCACCTTTTACAATCGCCTTGTCGCCACCGGAAAAGAGCCTAAAGTGGCCCTGATAGCGTCCATGAGAAAGCTCCTCGTCACGCTCAACACGATGGTCAAAAACGATGAGCTTTGGAGAGCACCGTTAGCGGCAGAATCTTAATAATGCTTGACAAAACCAACACAGTCGCTGAGCTGAAATACGGAATCCCTTCAGGATTCACAGACTACCTGAGTGGTTGAATCAGGCCTCAAGCAGGGCAACACCGAGGGCAGCCCCGTCCCCTCTTTGAATGGCGTCCTTAACTCAGGGGGATCGGGTGTGAAGCCTCACTACACCGCTTGTTGGTCTGAGGCGATGCCTCACTAGGCTGAAACTTCGGCAAACTTGGGAGGAAAGCACGAATTTGGTTTTGACAGGATCTACGCCGAAGGCGTTACTGCGTGTAGCCCAGGGTTGCAATGCGAAGCGAGCTACCCTGGGTCCAGGTCGTAAAGGGCCTTACCCCAACGGGGTTATTGCCGCCCGGACTGCGGTGCAACCTCCGAGGCACGCAGGATGCGATGATTGTATCGCCGGAGTAGACTGGGTATGAGGAACCGGGCGCATGGGAAGATTATTCGGAACTGACGGTATCCGAGGAGTAGCAGGAAAGCATCCTCTGGACGCCGACACCATCTGGCGAGTCGGGACCTGCCTGAGCCAGCCGGGAAAGCGCCGCCTCGTCATCGGGCGGGATACCCGGGAGAGCGGTCCCTGGATTGAGTCGATACTGACCCGGGCTTTGGAGAGCCAGGGAGGCGAAATACGACACGCCGGGGTAATGACAACCCCCGGGGTTTCTTTCCTGTGCCAGGACCTGGGATTTGACGGAGCCATAGCCGTCTCGGCTTCTCACAACATCTTCAGCGACAACGGTCTCAAGATCTTTACTAGGGCCGGGATAAAGCTGTCGGATTCGGAGGAGCGGTCGCTTGAAGATGCAGTTGAAGCTGCTCCTTCTCCTCCGCAAGATCTGGGGAAACAGGAGAAAGCCTTCAACAAGAGCGGGTCTCTTTCTTCCGACGGCGAGTGCTTCGACCGGTACCTCGACTCACTTCAGTCGATCTCACGTCTCGAATCTTTGTCACCCCTCAAGATTGTGCTGGACTGTGCCAACGGTGCGGCGTCTGGGTTGGCTCCACGGGCCTTCGAACGGATGGGAGCAACCGTGATCCGCCACTGTGCCGAGCCCGATGGCCGCAACATCAACCGACAGTGCGGAGCGGTACATCCGGAGGCGATGGCCGCAGAGGTCGTCAACCGCAGGGCCGATCTCGGGGTAGCATTCGATGGCGATGCAGATCGCTGCATGATGTCGGACAGCAGTGGCCAGATCTTCGATGGAGACCACCTTCTCTACATCCTGGGCGTCCAATTGCTGAAGCGGAACGAGCTTGCCACCCGCTGTGTCATTACCACGGTAATGGCCAATCTGGGACTGCAGCTTGCCCTCGAAGAGCAAGGGATCCAGATGGTTCGGACCCCAGTAGGCGATCGACATGTCCTGGAGGAGATGGAGCGCGGAAACCATCTCCTCGGAGGCGAGCAATCAGGACACATCATTTTGCGGCGCCATGCAAAATCGGGCGACGGTATCCTGACGGCGTTGAAAATCGCCGAGATCCTGATCGAGGAGGACAGAGGCCTGAAAGAGCTGAGTTCCGGTTTCGAGCCGTTTCCTCAAATCCAGCGCGGCGTTCTCGTTGTTGAGAAATTTGACTTCACGACCGTCCCGGAGATACAGCGAGAAATCGTGGAGGCCGAACGGAGCCTGGGAAAGCGCGGGCGAGTCCTGGTCCGCTATTCCGGAACCGAGACGCTGGTCAGGATCATGGTCGAAGGAGAAGATAGAGAACAGGTAGCGAAACATGCCGAGGCCATTGCCTTTCGGTTTCGCCAGCGAGAGACCTGACCTGAAGAAAAAGAAAATACCGTGATTCTGTCGAATAGGATCAAGCCCACCGCTGACCGTAACCGAGTTGCAGATCATGGTTGCCACGCTTGCGATCGTGACAATCCGGCTGTAAGGTCTCGGGCCCGAAACTCTTCCCTAGAAGTAGCAATTTGTAGACGATGGGGCATTGAGATAAACCTTGCCCGGCTCTCGTCGTTCTGCGCACCAAACGCTGTAGCGAGAAAGGTCTTCCCAATGGCATCCGCGTTTCGATCTGGTTTTGTTTGCTTATTTGTCTTGGTCGGCGGCGCCGAATCCCCATTTGCGCAAGACGCAGGTAGGGAATAGTGCTCTGCCAGGGCGCAACGGTCAAATTCCAGATAGATCCGCTCCCGTATGGTGGACGTTCTGGTTTCCCAAACCGCGTCATAGCTTGGGTCAGTAAGAACTTGACTAGGATCGAGGTAGACGGAGACATCAGCGTTTCAGACTTCGCGGTAAGCTTCGATCAACCACGTGTCTCCGGAACAACAATAAAGAGGGAGCCTGCGAGGTTTAGGCTCAAGGGTCTTGAACCCGGGATTCAAGGAATCGTATTTGGGGTTATCGACTCCTCTGATACCTGGAATGGAAAGTTCGTCAGTGAAACATTTCTGCTCACAGTAACGGTTCTGGATCCGGCCACCAAGAACGAGAACAAGGATGTAGTGGACGCCGTAAACGGTGGAGGTGAAGAACTGGACAACCTGATTCCATCCAGCTCACCTCAGCAGATAGAAGCCGCAGCCACCAAAGTGAAGGGCCTTCTCCAGCCCCTAAATATCCCACAGTTGACCGAAAAGCTTGCTGCTTCCCTGAGTGAGCTGGACGAGTTGATCGCGAATCCCCCTGATCGAATCGAGGATGGAGATCTGCAAGCCACCCGAACGGCCCTTGGATCGCTTTCTGACAATCTGGGGACCCGAATCGAGCCGGAGCTCAGAGAGATCTGCTACCTTCCGGGTCAGTTCCAGAACCAGCGGCGTTCTTTTCTCTGGGGAGCTCATGCCGACGATACGGGCTGCACGGAATACGAATACCAGACCGGGACGCTGCAAGTCGGCGATTCCAATTCTGGAGAGTTTGGCATCGGAGTCGCCAAGAGGCTTGGGAGTAAAGGCCTCGTGCGGGCTGACCCGGTATTCCGCGAGGTTGAGGATTTCTTTGTGAGTATCACGGGTCAAGGCCAAAGCATCTCCTCCTCTCTTCTTCTCGAGGGCGCTCCGGACTTCAACCCACGGGACATCTCACTCTTTGGAAGTGTTACTGACTCTTCCGGCGCTGGTGCCTTTTCCGGGTATACGGTCCGACCGGTCTGGGAGGTGGATGAGCCACTGGGGCCTCCCGCGGGAAGGAAGATCTGGCTAATCCCTTGCGCACAGGACGGGCAGGGTTTTCGGGTGAACGAATCGATCACGAATATGTGGCTTCAAAACACGACAGCCGCTAGCGGCACGGGAGTGCCCGTCAGTGTCCGGGTCACGGCCTTCGATGCGTCCGGCGTGAATCGGGGAAGCTTGACTCGGAGCGTCCAGCCGGACCAGGTCGAGTTTCTCGATGCAGAAAGCCTGACCGGACCGCTGACTAGTCCGTTTTCCGGTTCGGTTGCGGTGGAGGTTCTAGGTGATCACCCCCGAAGCGCCGTTCTCCCGGTGCCGCGACTCGTTACGTTGACCGATCTCACGACTTTCGACGGGATTCGCATCCCGTTGCCCCTGGTTGCTGTTACCTCTACCGGAACCTCTCCTCTGCGGTCGGACGACTGTGCCGCGACGGTGGTAGTACCCCTGATGCCGGTGGGTTTGGCCAACGCCCGAGTCTGGATCACCAATTACACTCAACTCACGGAAGCCAACCAGACCGCCCACTTTCACGCACGTGTTTTTGGGGAGGCAGGCAATCTCATTAGTCAACAGCTGAATCTCTCCCTCCGACCCGGCGAGGTTCGGGAGATCGACGTTTCTGGCCGGGAGGGCTTCATGGTCCTTGAGGGCCTGGAAAACTTCACCACTGCCACTGTGGTAGCCACGTATGGAGCCGGCGATCAGGCGGGCGGGCGCCACCGTTTCTTTGTCCTGGGGCAGTGGGTGGCAGGGGCTGGGTTCCCCATGAATCTGCGCCAGCCGGTGGGAATCGACAGTTCCGCTGTTGAGCGGCTGCAAACTCGCTTCATGCTCATCAACACGTCCGCCCTGGCAGGGGAGTCCGAAACCTTGAACCTGGACCTTTCCCTCACGGACCGGGAGCTTGTGCCCCTCAACGGAGTCGTACCACGAACTGTCGAAGCGGGCCGGGCGCTAGTTTTCGATGTGGATGATGAGCTCAGCCCACCCCAACAGAATGAGGGTCTCTTCAACGCCCTGCTTCACATCGAGGGTACCGATGGGAATATTCGAGAGAACAGCATGTTGGTGTTTGCCGTGGCCACTTCGCCCGTGGGCAAGAACTACCTGACCCCACCTCCCAGTGTTACTCGAGCATCGGCTGAGCCAGCCAGCCAGTATGATCTCTACTTTGCTCAGTTTGGTAAAGGTGGAGGGCTCTTCAGCCAGATCATCCTGTTCAATCCGGACGGCGAGAAGCCGGCCAGAGGCCGCATCACCCTCAAGAAGGACAACGGTGAGCTGCTGACGGTGGGTCTGAATGGACAAGCCGTTGCCGGTGTCAAGGACATCACGGTTCCGCCCTTCGGTCTGGGTGTCTATCATACCGATACGTCAGGGCCGGCCGTTTCGGGCTCGGTGCATGTCCTTTCTGATCGGCTGCTGGCAGGCGTGGTCAACTTTGGGGGAGTCGTGGGACTGGCCGGAGTCGGCGATAGTTTGCCGACGACCAATGGCTTCCGGGCGCCCATCGAAACCGACACTGCAGCTGCGATCAATACCGGGATCGCCATCACCAATCTGGGCAATGAGACGGTGACGGTGGATCTGAAGCTTTGCGACTCAGACGGCGAGGTGCTCGCTTCGGCCCAGATCGAGCTACCGATGATGGGGCACTCCGCCCGCTTCGTGAACGAGATCCAGTGGGATCAGACCATCGACTTCTCGAACTTCTTCGGGCTCCTGAAGGTGGCGGCAGAGGGCACCCTGGCCGCTACCGCGATCCAGTCTCGGCCCGGTGAGTTCGTGACGCTGCCGGTGGCTCCCGCCTTTCTGGGAGATCTTTCCGTCGCTAGCTCCAGCCAGGTCGCCGCAACACCGCAGACCCCGATAGCGGAACTGGACGAGAAACTCTACTTCGCCCATTTTGGCGACGGCCAGGGACTCTCGAGTCAGATCGTGCTCATGAACCTGGACGAGAACCTGGATGCGACCACCAAGATTCTCCTCAAGGACGACAGTGGGCAGCCTCTTTCGGTCGACCTGAATGGGAGCGACGTCGCCGGTGAAACGAATCTGACGATTCCCGCAGGTGGAGTTCGGGTTCTGCGAACCGACGGGCTAGGCGACCTGACGGTGGGATCGGTGACCGTCTGCTCCGACACTCAGTTGGCGGGAGTGATCCTCTTCGCCGGATCCTTCGGCGTGGCTGGTGTAGGAAGCAGTGAGGTGCAGTCTCTAGGATTCGTGGCTCCGGTGGAATCCAACACTGCGGACTTGATCAATACCGGAATCGCTTTCATGAATCTGGAAAGCGAGGAGGTGACGGCGGATCTGCAGCTCTGTGACCCGGATGGTAACGTCCTGGCCACGGCCCAGATCACGCTGCCGGCGATGGCACATCGAGCTCGCTTCCTGAACGAGCTGAACTGGGATCCGGAGGTCAACTTAACGGCTTTCCAGGGTCTGCTGAAGGCATCGGTTCCGGGGAACAACCGAATCGCCGCCACCGTGATCCAGACCCGACCCAACCAGTTCTCCACCAATCCGGTGGCATCGATTCTACCGCCGTTCTTTCCTTAGGGATTGGCGTGCTCTCCAGGCATTGAGAAAGTCGAGGAACGCCGGATCATCCAGGAAGAAACTCCGGTGGTTCCTTCGATTTCCGATTCTCCATGATTCCCTCGTCTTTGAAGTTTCAGGTTAGCAGCGCCACCGGCGCGCCGGATCGTACAGGAAAGAAACTTTGGATCGAGTCCCTGGAAATCGTGGTGTTGTCCAGCTCTCTCCTCGAAACTTGGGTTCATACTGCTAACGAGTCAAGTCGTTCGCGGCTCTGTCGGATCGCCAAGGGTTGATGATAGGCGATCGTTTGGAACTTGGTGCTTGTGATTTGGAGCTTGTTTGTATCTTGTTTCTTGTGTCTTGGGATTCTTAAGTTTCAGGTTAGCCCCACCGCCGCCTGCCTCCGTTCAGGCACGAACTTTGTCTTCGTTCCTTGGCGCCGGTGAGAGCGGTGAGATAGACTGAATATGTGCTGGACTTGACAGGCGTGGACGCTGAAGCTGATTGCGGCGAGCCCCTCTGAACTGCTCACTGATAACTGATTAGCTGGTCACTTGGAAATCTCAGGTCACATCACGGAACCACCAACGGAGTACTCGCGGCTGTTTCGCTCTCTTTCTGCAGAGTTTCAAGAAGCACGAATCCTCGAGGGTCTCCACCGGGCTGACGCAGCCCTTGTGATTGCGGCTCATTACTGCAGTCACCCTGGTCCCTATCTCTGGCTCTGCAAGGATAACCGCGAGGCGGAAGTAATCGCCGGGGACGTGCGTTTCTTTCTGCCTCCGGAAGGTCAGGATGAAGTCCTGGTCATCCCAGGTTCGGAGGTGGATCCCTACCGAGGACTCTCGCCACACCCTGGAATCGCGGCCAGAAGAGCGGCGGCTCTGTGGAAACTGGCAGAGAGAGATCAGGGTCTCGTGATCACCACCTTGGCTTCGCTTGCGACCCGACTCCCATCACCTTCCAATTTCCTGAGTCACTGTATCCATCTGGAAGTGGGAAATTTCTTTCCCATGGATCATCTGGTGAGCAAGCTCGGCGAACTTGGATACCTGCGTGAGGATCCGGTTGGCGAACTCGGGGAGTATTCCTTCCGCGGCGGAATCGTAGACGTATTCCCCGCCTCTCGGAGGAAACCTCTCCGCATCGAGTTCTTTGGAGACGAGGTCGAGTCCATCCGAGAGTTCGACCCCGCTACCCAGCGATCGATCTCACTGGTAACCCATTGTGAGATTGTCCCCATGCGAGAGACGGTGATCACGGCCGAGGAGATTGCGAGATGGCACGAGGAGGCGCCAAGGCACTGGTCCCAGGTCCGCTTTGCCGAGTCACTACAGGAGAAACTTCAGTTTACTGAGAGCGGAGAGCTCTTCAACGGTTTCGAATACCTGTTTGCCGTGACCAATCCGCTGCCCGCCAACCTTTTCGATTTTCTTACCTTCCAGAGCGAGCGGCCGCCTAGCATCATCTTGCCGTCCCCCAAGGATCTCTGGGAGGAGTGGGACTCATTGCGATTGGAATGGGAGAGAAGCTATCAGGAGCGCCACCAGGAAGGTGACCTCGTCCTCCCTCCTAGTCGACTCTTTGTGGATTGCAATTCAGCCCAGGACTGGACCCAGGAACAGTCCATCTTCCAACTCGAACCGCTGGGACAGGATTCCTCGCCAGGACACCAGTTCGATTTCCGTCCGGAGCGCAAATACTACGGCCAGATGAAGGAACTACTGGCGGACGTGGAAAAGTGGCGCCAAAACGGAGAAAAGGTTCTCTTCGTGATGACGACGCACGGTATGGCCGAGCGCCTCGTCGACATCTTTCGAGAATATGAGCTCGAGCTGGAGCTTGGGGAAGGTTTTCAGAAGGCGATCGAGCACGATCTTTCTGTAACCTGGGGCAAGCTTTCTGAGAGTCTCTGCTCGCCTGACCTGAAACTTCATGTCCTCATCGAGACCAATCTCTTCGAGGAGACTCGCTCCCGCTCTGTGGCTCGGGAATCCGGACCCAAGATTTCCCGAGCGTTTCTCTCCGACTTCCGGGACCTCAAGGAGGGCGACTATGTGGTCCACATAGACCATGGAGTCGGAGTTTTCCACGGTTTGAAGCGGATTGGTGTGGGCGAGGATGTCCGGGAATTTGTCGTCCTGGGCTACCAGAAAGACGCCAAACTTTACGTCCCAATCGACCGACTGGACCTGATCCAGAAGTACCGAAGCTCCGGTGAATCCAGGGCTCACGTCGACCGGCTGGGAGGAGCATCCTGGGACAAAACGAAGCGACGGATCAAGAAGTCGATGCGTCTGCTGGCCGAAGACCTCTTGAAGCTCTATGCTCGCCGAGAACTTGCCAAAGGGCACGCTTTCTCCACAGATGACGCGCTCACGAGGGAGTTCGAGGAAGCCTTCGAATACACTGAGACCCCGGATCAACGTGCGGCGATCCAGGACGTCAAGGGAGACATGCACTCGGAGCGGCCCATGGACCGGCTGATTTGCGGAGACGTGGGCTACGGCAAGACGGAAGTCGCCATGCGGGCTGCCTTCAAGGCGGTCAATGATAGCAAGCAGGTAGCGGTGCTGGCACCGACGACGGTGCTCGCATACCAGCATTTCAACACCTTTCGAGAGCGCTTCAAGGGATTCCCGGTCAGCGCCGAGATGATCAGCCGCTTCCGAAACAGGCAGGAGCAGAAGCAGATCCTGGAGCGAGCCTCATTGGGAATGGTCGATATCCTGATAGGAACCCACCGGCTGCTTTCCAAGGACGTCAAGTTTCGCGATCTGGGCGTGATCATCGTAGACGAAGAACAGCGTTTCGGAGTCGCTCAGAAGGAGAGACTCAAACAGTTGAAAACCCAGGTAGACGTCCTGACGCTGTCGGCCACACCCATCCCTCGGACCCTGAACATGTCGATGATCGGGGTGCGTGACCTATCCATAATAGAGACGCCTCCGAAGAATCGGCTTGCCATCCAGACGGCGGTGATGAAGTTCAGCCGCAGAATCATTGAGAGTGCCATCGATCTGGAACTGAAGCGACAGGGTCAGGTCTTCTTCCTTCACAACTCGGTGGAAACCATCTACTCGATTGCCCAGATGGTCCAGGAGATCGTCCCCAGGGCTCGTGTGGCTGTGGCTCATGGCCAAATGAGGGAGACCCCGCTCGAAGAGGTCATGCTCGCTTTCCTGGAGTACCGATACGATGTCCTGATCTGCACCACCATCATCGAGAATGGACTGGATATTCCGCGCGCCAACACACTATTAGTAAACCGGGCAGATCGATTCGGCCTGGCTCAACTCTATCAGCTACGAGGAAGGGTGGGACGTTCCAGCCGACGAGCCTATGCCTATCTGTTGATCCCGTCGGAAGAGACGCTGAGTTCTGAGGCTCAGAAACGTCTTGCAGCCATCAAGGATTTCAGCGATTTGGGCTCGGGATTTCGCATCGCCGCGCTGGACCTCGAGATTCGAGGTTCAGGAAACCTGCTGGGAGGTGAGCAGCATGGCCATATCAACGCCGTGGGCTTTGAGCTCTACGTGAAACTCCTGGATCAGACCGTCCGAGAACTCAAGGGCAAGGAGCCGGAAGAGGACATCCAGACCAACATCGATTTACACTTTGACATCCAGATCCCGGAGCACTACATCGACGATCCCACCCAGCGGCTGTGGCTCTACAAGAAGCTCGCTCTGGTCACCAACGCCGAGAGCCTTGAGAGCTTGAAGGAAGAGATCATCGACCGCTTTGGAAAGTATCCCCGATCCGTCTCTAATCTTCTGGAATACGCTCGGCTACGCCTGCGCTGCCAGCGCCTGAAGATTACTTCGCTGGATCGTAAAGGCACAGCTGCCTTCCTGAAGTTCCGTCAGGACACACCAATCGACCCGCATCGTCTGGTTGAGTTGATCCACCAGAATCAGGATCTTTCCTTGGATCCCCAAGGGGTGATTACGATTCGTCTTCCTTCGCTGCTCCCCGCCCAGATCTTCAGTACTCTGCACGCCGGACTAGATGCTGTTGATGCTACAATGGACGCTTATGGCTCGCCTCCCGAAGCTTCCTCCGAGTAGCCAGGTCGGACCCGGTTTCACGCTCGCTCACCCGGCCCTGCTGCTCTCGGCGATCTTGTGTGCAAGTGCCTGCAAGCTGGCCGTAGAGGAAACATCATCTGAGCCCGAGATTTCAACTGTGGCTTCGGTAAACGGACGTCCCGTCATCAAGCAAGAATTTGAGGCGTATCTCGAACCCAGCCTGTCTGAGGAAACGGGATCAGTGGCGAACCGACGGGAGCAGTTCCGCGATTTTCTGACCCAGCAAATCCTGCTGGATCGCGCGGAAGAAAAGGGCATTACTGTCACAGATGCCGAACTGCAGGAACAAATCGGTGACGACCAGGAAGCCGGGGAAACGAACCCCAATGCAGTTAATCGCCTACGCGCTTTTCTCAGGATCCAGAAGTTGTTGAAGAAGGAGCTCGGTCCGGAAATCAACGTTACCTTCCCCGAGATGCGGAACTACTACGAAGACAACAAAAAACATTTCGTTGTGAAGGACCGCATTCGGGTGCTGGAAATCAGGATATGGGATCGGAAGGAGGCCGAGAAGATCGCAAAACGCCTGGCTCCCAATGATGTCAAGAGGTTTGAAGAGATGGCTCGGCTCCACTCCCAGGGTTCCACGGCTGCTTGGGGAGGACATCTAGGCTCCTTCGAACGCGGCGATCTGCCCCAGGAGTTCGAGGAAGTCGTCTTTTCCCTGAGGGCAGGTGGGATCAGCAGAATCGTTCGGTCACACCAGGGCTATCACATTTTTATGGCGGAAGAGAAAATTCCTCGCCATTCTCAAAGTTTCTACGAAGTACAAGCGGGGATCTTCGAGAAGCTGGTCAGTGAAAAGGAAATCGTCGCCAGAGACGCCTACCTGGAGAAGTTGCTCGATAGCACCGCGATTCAAATCTACGATGAAGCTCTGAATTTTGAAGGGATACTTCAGCATGCTGAGACCAAGAATTGATCTGGTATGGATATCTGGGGAAACCGTTTTTGGGAGAACTCCATGGGTGGTTATACTGTCGCTTTTGCTTCTCTTCTTGACTCCTCTACCTGGGCAGGAAGAGCCGGTTCTACTTGATGAAATCGTAGCCAAAGTAAACGAAGAGATCATCACGTGGCACGACGTCCAAGGAGAGCTGGCAGTGCTGAAGGCGGGTCTCCAGGGGACAATGAAAGACGCAGGAGAAAGGGAAAAGCGTTACGAAGTCGAAAAACGGGCGACGCTCAAGGGGATGATCCAAAGCAGGCTTATGATGCAAAAGGCTGAAGAAATGGGAATCGGGGCCAATGCAGATGTACAGGTCTCAGCCTACCTGGACTATATGCGCAAGGAAGCGGGAATCCCCACTATGGAGGTGTTCGATCAGGTCTTACGTCGGCAGGGATCTTCACTGAACGACCTCCGTCGTATATCCAGGCAGAAATACATCGGGGAGACCCTTGTCTATCAGCTCGTGCATTCCAGATTGACGGTGATGACAAAGGAGATTGAGGAATACTACAACGCGAACATCGAGCGCTACACGGAGCCCGCCGAAGTCGAGCTTGCCGAGATCCTGTTCCTTACAGAAGGGAAGGATAAAGCGACCGTCCGGAGCAAGGCCGAAAAAGTCCTCTCTCAATTGAAAGCCGGGACGCCTTTCGAGGAGCTCGCCAAGGAGTCATCCGAGGGTCCCAGCGCATCTAAGGGGGGGGCTATCGGAACCTTTAAGCGTGGATCTATGTCCGAGGCAATGGAGGCGGTTGCCTTCAGCCTCGAGGCGGGAACATTCAGCGGAATTATCGAGGCCGAATACGGCTTCCAGATCATCAAAGTCTTGAGCACAAAGCCTGCTCATAAGAAGACGTTGGAAGAAGTAGGGGACGAAATCCACATGAGGGTACGGGACGAAAAAGCCAAGCCTGACATTCAGAAGTTCCTGGAAGAGCTCCGCCGCGAAAGCTATATCTACGTGGCTCCGGAGTATCGAAAAAAGTTCGATGTCGAAGGACTGGGTACCGTGAAACCCACGGAATCCCAGGGCTAGGAGCCTGTCCGAGTAATGGTGCGGGTTGCGAGAATGGGGCTTGCGAGGCGAGATCAAGGCGGGAGGAGGAAGTCGATGTTCTGCCATCTACGACGACGACCAACGCAGAGATCGGCCGCAACCCCCATTCTCCCTACGGGTTACAGGCGGCGTCAGCCCATCTGCTGTGTTCGGGCTCCTCGACGATGGCCGAACATCGACAGCGTCGCCCTGCCTTGCAGCTGGACCAACGGCGCCTGTAACGCAACCCACACCATTACTCGGATAGGCTCCTAGGGTTCGCGCAGGAATAACTTCGCAGAGTTGGCGCTCAGCTTTACGCCAGATTTGGTCGCGAACAATTGAGGGAAACCGCAGGCGTAGCCGGGCCTACCGCACCGACGCTGGTGTGGATTTGTCCAAGCTGCGGAGCCTATCTTCAGCAGGCCGGGTCAGAAGAGAAACTGTGCACCGGCTGCCAGATTTCCTATCCGCGTTTGGAGGGTATCTGGCGCTGCCTGCCTCCAGCTAGAAACCGACACTTCGCTCAGTTCATCCAGGAATACACGGAGGTAAGAAGGGCAGAAGGTCGGGGTTCCGACGATAGTAACTTCTATCGCACTCTTCCCCTTCAGGATCTTTCAGGCCGGCACAGCGAGGACTGGCGAATTCGGTCCGTCAGCTATCAGAAATTGATCGAGCGGATTCTCGCTCAGTGCGAATCGGAAGAAGAAAGGGCACCGAAGATCCTGGATCTGGGAGCCGGTAACGGGTGGTTATCCTACCGTCTCGCGGCCCGCGGTCATCAGACAATAGCCGTTGACCTACTCACCAACAAAGCCGATGGCTTAGGGGCCCAGGTCCACTACCCGGCAGCTTTCACCGCGGTGCAGGCCGAGTTCGATCACCTTCCCTTCGCATCCGACCAATTCGGGCTCACCGTCTTCAATGCCTCCTTCCACTACTCCACCGACTATGAACTCACGCTGAGCGAAGCGCTCCGGGTGCTGGAGCCAGGGGGCCGCGTGGCCATCATGGATTCGGCGGTCTATCGAAATAGCGGCAGCGGAGAACAAATGGTGAGAGAACGGGAGATGGCCTTCTGCAGCGCGTATGGATTCGCCTCGAACTCGCTTCCCAACGAAAACTTTCTGACCTATGATCGGCTCCAGGATCTTGGCCACCGTCTCTCACTAAGCTGGGAGTTCATCAGACCCAACTACGGTTTGCGCTGGGCCCTGCGACCCTGGTGGGCCAGATTACGTGGACGGCGTGAGCCGGCCAGCTTCCTTTTGATCGTGGGTACCGCAAGAAGGTAGATCTCGTCCTCATGCTGGAAACTTGGACAAAACCAAATTGGCTTCGAAAACCCTGGCATCTTCTCGTATGGATTCAGTTTCAGCTCTTTCACAGGAACCGCTTGAGTCGAATCGTCCTGGAACGGGTGGGGGATCTGGAACTAGTGGTCCTACCCCACGTCTTTAATCCCCGATTGTTCTATACCAGCGACTTTCTCGTCAGCCAGCTCGATTCGGAATCGATTCCGTCGGGCTCACGCGTCCTGGATATGGGGACCGGATCCGGTGTTTGCGCCGTGGTGGCTGCGTCCCTGGGAAGCCAGGTGGTGGCTGTGGACATTGACCCTGACGCCGCACGCTGTGCCCGCATCAACGCACTGATCCACCAACTAGAGGATCGAATCGAAGTGCGTCAGGGAGACCTCTTTGCCCCGGTTGAGGGAGAACGTTTCGATACCATCCTGTTCAATCCCCCCTTTTTCCGGGGGGAGCCCAAGGACCAGCTGGACCGAGCCTTCCGCAGCCAGCAGGTGGCGACGCGATTCGCGGAGGAACTGACCACACACCTCGCTCCTGGAGGCTCGGCCCTTGTGGTGCTCTCCTCCAACGGGGAAATAGCCACTTTTCTGGATGAATTCACTTCCCATTCCTTGGCTATTGAGCTGGTCGTGGAGCAGGATGTGATCAACGAGGTATTGAAGTTGTACCGCCTTACAGCTAAAACGGCTGGGAGATCGCCAATTGGTGACGCTCGGTGGCGCTCAGGTTCGAGCACATGCTGATTCTTTACAACCCTGCAAGCTCTTCTGAGCGTAAGCCGGTTCTCCCGATGTCGCTCCTGGCACTGGGAGCGCTGCTGGAAGAGAAACACGACTATTTGATCATAGACGGCAATCTGGAACCGGATCCGGTTGAGAGCATCGAGCGGGCTATCCGGGAGACTCGGGCTGACGTCCTGGCAGTGACGGTGATGCCGGGCCCACAACTGAGCCATGCCGTTCCCCAGTGCCGGCTCCTCAAAGCACGGCACCCTGACCTCACCATCATCTGGGGCGGATACTTCCCTACTCAGCACTACGACGTCTGTCTTCGAGCTGAGTACGTCGACTACGTGATCACGGGTCACGGCGAGCATGTCCTGAGGGACCTCCTGGATGCGCTCAGGCTAGGGAAGGACCCCGTGACGATTCCCGGGGTGGCCTCTCGATCGGCCCGCTCAGATTCGGTCAACTTCGCTGGCTCCGCGCCCATTCCGCATCCGGATCAGCTCCCCGACTTCCCCTACCATCGGGTCGATATCCAGCGTTACCACCGGAGGACTTTTCTGGGAGACCGGACGCTTTCTCACCACTCCAGCTACGGCTGCCCCTTTCTTTGCAATTTCTGCGCTGTGGTCAATCTGGTCAACGGTAACTGGTTGGCCCAATCGGCTGAGCGGACGGCTTCCACCGCACGACATCTGGCGAGCCAGTTTGGAGCCGACGCCATCGAGTTCCACGACAACAACTTCTTCGTCAGCGAAGCACGGACAGCCGAGTTCGCCGATCGAATTGCTGATCTGGGAATCTCCTGGTGGGGCGAATCGCGGATCGATACGCTACTGAAGTATTCGGACTCCACCTGGAAACTGATGCGTCAAAGTGGCCTCACAATGGCGTTTCTGGGAGCGGAGTCCGGCTCTGATGAGACCCTGAAAGCAATGGACAAGGGCGGCACCGCATCAGTAGACAAGACTCTGGCCATAGCCGAGAAGATGGCCCAAGTCGGCATCATCCCCGAATTCTCTTTCGTCCTGGGAAACCCGCCAGATCCAGAGGGCGACGCTCATCAGACGCTGGAGTTCATCCGCAGCTTGAAACGGGTGAATCCGGCCAGCGAGATCATCCTCTACTTCTACACGCCGGTGCCTCTGGCAGGAACACTCTACGAGGAAGCCAAGTCTCAGGGATTCCATTTTCCCGAGACCTTGGAGGAGTGGATCGGTCCGGAATGGCTCGAGTTCTCGCAGAGGCGCAGCAGTCTGATGCCCTGGGCTACGGATCCACTGCGAAGAAGGATCCAGAACTTTGAGCGGGTTCTGAATGCCTACTACCCAACCTCTACCGATCTGAAACTGACAGCATCGATTCGTGTTCTACTGCGCGCGCTGGCCGCGTGGCGCTATCGTCTACGAATCTACGCGTTCCCGTTAGAACTCGCACTCATCCATCGCCTGATTCCGTACAGACGTCCGGAGACTTCGGGGTTCTAGAAGAAGGTTACAGTGACGCTACAAACCTTCACCATAGAATAGCGTGGGCGGCTGGGGGGGAAAGGTATCCGTCTGTTGATGGCCTGGTGCGCGGGGATTTCCTTGTTGCAACAGGCACCAGGCCCGGAAGAGAAGCGACCCAACCTTCTGTTCATCCCCTTGCCGTCGGTATCAAAATCCCTCACGGACCACTAAGAGTTTGTCTGCGGGCGTCCCCTGGCTAGAAGGCATTTCCAGAGCGGAAGGAACCTCTGGTTTTCTGCTCAGTGTAGTTCACTCGACGTTCCCCGCGGGCAAACTTGAATGTCCGCTTCTAGGGTGCGCCGTGGTAAGGCGGCGCCTTCCCAGTGGGTGAAAGCCCCACCCGGCAACCGCTCCAGCCGGAAGCAACCGGAGCAACTGTGGAGGTAACGAAATGGTTGAAGCCTCTGGTGAAGCGAGTCACGAATTGGTGACCGCGCGAGTGTGCAGGCCGTAACGCGAGTGAACGCTGAGCAAGCCTCGAAAAGGACGATGCGCAGGCCGACCCGGCTCCTAGACCGGGGAAGGCTGATACGGCTGGGGAAGTGAGCGAATCAGGCACCCAGTCGCTGCGCCGGGGTAGTGGCGACAGCATGTACACCAGGGAAGCGCACGCAACACGGGAAGCCCCTTGGCGTGGCCAGGGATGGCCAACCGGAGGCCCGTGAGGGACAGGCCGGGCGCCTGGGGGTGGCGGAGAGGCCCGTATTACTGAGGAAGCCGGGTAATGCCGGTGGAGGGAAGGAGCCTTAGTTCAAGACGAATGCAGGACGTAGTGAGGGACCAGGAGATTGGGCAACCTATCAACTCCGAAAAGGGTTCAGAAACTACAGAGGGCATTACACGCGAAAGCGAAGGCTGAGCCCCGCTATCGCTTCTATGCCCTGTACGACAAGATCTACCGCGAGGATATTCTTGCCGCTGCCTATGCGCAGTGCCGCTCCAATCGGGGCGCGCCGGGCGTAGATGGGCAGGAGTTCGCGGATGTTGAGGCGTATGGGGTAAAGCGGTGGCTGGGTGAACTGGCGCAAGCGCTCAGAGAGGAGAGGTATCGACCGGACCCCATTAGACGAGTGTTGATTCCGAAAGCCAATGGCCAGCTCCGGCCCTTGGGCATCTCGACCCTGCGGGATCGGGTCTGCATGACGGCAGCGATGCTGGTGCTGGAACCGATCTTCGAGGCCGACCTTCCATCAGAAATATACGCCTACCGACCGCAGCGCAATGCGCAGCAGGCGGTGGTGGAGGTGGAAGAGAGGCTGTTCCGCGGTCAGCGGGACGTCGTAGACGCCGACCTGTCGGATTATTTTGGCAGCCTTCCCCATGCCGAGCTGATGCAGTCACTGGCGCGCCGGATCGTTGATCGACGCGTGCTGCGCCTGATTAAGCAATGGCTGGAATGTGCCGTCGAAGAAACCGACAAGAGAGGACGGAAGAGACGCACGACCGAGGCCAAGGACAGCCGACGCGGCATCCCGCAGGGCTCCCCCATCTCACCGCTGCTGGCGAATCTGTATATGCGCCGGTTTGTGTTGGCATGGAAGAAGCTCGGGCTGGATCGAAGCTTGGGCAGTTGTCTCGTGATCTATGCGGATGACCTGGTGATCTTGTGTCGGCGCGGCAAGGCGGAAGACGCCCTGCGGTCGCTGCGCGAGATCATGGGCAAGCTGAAGCTCACGGTCAACGAGGAAAAGACACGGATCTACACGGTTCCGGAAGAGGAGTTCGACTTTTTGGGTTACACGTTTGGGCGGATGTACTCGGCGAGGACGGGCCAGGCCCGTCTCGGAATGCGTCCGTCGAAGAAGAGCATTAAGCGCATGGTTCGCAAGATCCACGCGATGACAGTGCCTTCGAGGACGTGGCTGGAGACCACGGAGTTAGTGCAGCAGTTGAACCGCGCCCTGCGCGGCTGGGCGAACTACTCTCGGGTAGGGACGACCAGCCGGGCCTACCGGGCGCTGGACAACTACACCGCTCCGCGGTTGCGCCGGTGGCTGCGCCACAAGTACAAGGTCAGGCGACGCAAGGGCGGGACGTATCCCCTCTCGCACCTGTACGGGCACTTTGGACTCGTGCGCCTGACCCAACTTGGACGCGGCGAGCCGTGGGTGAAGGCGTGAGGTCTTGTCCGAAAGCCGGATGCGGTAGCTCCGCATGTCCGGTTTGATGAGGAGGGTGTGGAAACGGAGTGATGGTCCGGCTATTGAGGCACCGCCAGACGAAAGGGGCGGTAACAGATAGGCCGAACCTTAGACCACCGCGCCACATCCTTACTCTACTGCGGACATTGAGGTCTTCGGCAGAACGTCGAGTGAACCACGCTATGATCGCAGAACACCGGAGGCTTCTTCCGCTTTGGAAATGGCTTTTGGTCGTAGCGAGCGACCTCATACCGCCGAGTAGGGCTGAACGGCCGTTGGGCGTGTCTGGGACAAGAGACCGCTTCAGCGGTCTGGCGCGAAGCGCAATAGCCCCGGCGTTTACGCCGGGGTTGGCGACTGCATGGGGCTACCAGAGGCCCTTTCAAGGGCCTTCTCTACCAAAGGCTTTAGCCCGATGTCCCTGTTTTCCATCGCGAAAATGTGAGTCCGGGTGGCATGGATTTCGCAGATTCATTGCGCCGGTCGTTCTAGTGATTGGGACTGCAAACACGGGTGTCGGTCCCGTCAGGACAGCTCTGATGGCGTCGCCGAATCCCGTTCGCCTGGCAGGGAGGATTCGGCGTCGTATCCTTCAGTCGAAGAGATCTGCCGTTTGCCGTGGATTACATCCGCCGCCAGAAGGAGCACCATCGCCGGGGTCGAACCATCAATCGGCTGGAACGCGTCTGGTCTGTCGGCTCTAGATCATAATCCGGCTAAAGCCTCGGTTCGAGAAGGCCCCTGAAGGGACCTCAAGAGGGATGGATTGCCGACCAAACCCCCGCGTAAACGCCGGGGCTATTGCGCTTCGCGCCAGACCGCTGAAGCGGCCTCTTGTCCCAGACACGCCCAGCGGCCGTTCGATTTCGATCAAATCGGGCGCTGTCTGTAAGGTCCGGTGCCGACTATCACAAGCCAAGAATTCGCTTGACTTCTTGAAGGAAAGTTGTCTCCAACTGAGTAGACTTGCAACCTGCAACCTGGGATTCCAAATCTGTCCAATATTCTTTAGGATAGAAGGATCGGTAGCCATATGTCGGATCGGAACAAAGTCGTCCTCTTCTTCCCCTCCTACGCCAGCAAGGAGGCTTCTCCTCCACTGGCTCTGATAGCCATCGCTGCCCCCCTGGTGCAGAGTGGCTACGACGTGAGGATCATCGACTCCACCCTGGAGGAAGACTATGTCGGTGCGGTCCTGGCCGAAATGGAGGGGGCCCTCTGTCTGGGTATTTCGCTAATCACGGGACCCATGATCCAAGGGGCAGTCGAAGTAGGAACCGCTGTAAAAGAGCGGTTCCCGGAGACACCCGTCGTGCTCGGAGGATGGCATCCCTCAATCCTGCCGGAACAGTCACTCGAAGCCGAATTCGTGGACGCGGTCGTCCTCAAGCAGGGCGAGATGACGATGCTGGACATCGTCGACTGTCTGCGGGAAGGCGATTCCCTGGACGACGTCACCGGCATCCTCTGGAAGAAGAACGGTACCCTGCAGCGCAATCAACCTCGGCTCTACCCCAAGGTAGGTGAGCTACCGAGTCGCCTGCCGGGTTACGACTTGATCGACTATGACCGGTATCACCGGCAGACCGGTCTGCGCTGGGTGATGTACTCCACCAGTCACGGCTGCCCCTACAACTGTGGTTACTGCTCAAACGCCTCGGTCTACGGTCGCAACCTGGACCTGCTCCCAGTGGAGCAGGTCGTAGACGAGGTCACGTATCTGGTCCGGAAATACAAAATCCAGCTGCTGGGCATCATCGACGATATCTTCTTCGCCTTCCGACCCCGCTGTCTCGAGATGGCGGAGGGCTTCGTGCGATCGGGGCTCAAGTTCGAGTGGTACATCCAGGATCGCGTCGACTGCTGGTCTAGACTCACTCGGGAGCAGGCCCAACTCTATCGCAGATCGGGTTTGGTCCGGATCCACTTCGGAGCGGAGTCGGGTTCTGACGACGTGCTGTTGTCGATCGAGAAGAAGGCAGACGTTGAAAAGACTGTTGTGGCTCTGGAACGCTGCGGGGAAGCCGACATTCGGGCCAGTTTCGGCTTCATCTTCGGCCTTCCGGCAGAGGAGCAGGCGGATCTTCTCAAGACCCTCGAGCTGATCGATTTGATCTATTCCACCAATCCCAAGGCGGACTGCTACACCAACATCTTCACACCCTATCCGGGCTCTCCGTTGTGGCCGGTCAGCATCGAGAAAGGGTTCGTGCCGCCGTCCCGTTTCGAGGAGTGGGCAGATTTTTATCCGCGAATTACGAAGCTGCCCTGGCTTGATCAAGCTCAGCACCGACGACTTCAAGCGATCCGCCAATACTTGAGGTTCGGCTATCACCAGGTCAACGTCGGCGAGAAGCCCCATTCGAAGAGACATAATCTGGTGCTGAACCTCTTCCAGCCCTTCTCCCGCTGGCGAGTGCAGTACAAACAATTCGCCTTCCCCTGGGAAGTCTATGCCTATTGGTGCCTCCAGAGGCTGAAGACCGGCTTCCACGCCGAACCGCGGTTTTAGTGCGCTCGACGCGATACGGTCTGTGGGGGGTCCTCCTACTCTTCTCCTTTCTGGTACTGTCAAAGGGGTTGCTCCCCGCACTAAACGACTCCGGGGGCGACTTCGCGAACTACTACACCGCCTCCCAGATCGTGAGGGAAGGTCGGTCGATCGAACCGGCCTATCGAGACTTCAGCTGGTTTCAGAAGCAGATTGATCGCTACGGATTCGAACGACAGGTTGGCGGTTTCATCCCTCATCCCCCTTCCACAGCTCTGCTGTTCCTGCCCCTGACCCTCCTCGATCCTCTTTCTGCCAAGCGCGCCTGGACCCTTCTTAACCTGGTCTTCGCGCTGCTGATCATCCTTCTGCTGAGCAAGCTCTCCGGGTTGAACTGGGTCCTGGCTGCCATACTGTTTCTGGGCAGCGGAGCGGCCCTGATCAACAACCTCCTGTTTGGACAGTTGTATCTGTTGGTGCTCCTATCGATTCTTCTAGGCCTCTACCTGTTTCGCTCCCAACATCCGATAGCTGCAGGCCTCTGTCTGGGAGTCCTGCTCCCGATCAAGTATGTGGCGCTGCCCTGGTTGGTACTCTTCCTCTGCCAGCGGCAGTGGAGGGTGATCCTGGGGGCTGCAGGAGCCACTCTGGCCCTGCTGCTGCTGACACTCTGGGCGCAGGGTCCGCAGCCATTGGAGACTTTTCTAAACGAAGTTCTGCCGCGACACCTGAGAGGCGAGATTCAGGATCCGTTCTCCACCAGATTTCAATCCTTCGGCAGTCTATTTCGTCGACTCTTCCTCCCGGAGCCGACGCTCAATCCGAACGCGGCTCTTGACGCCCCCTTCTTGCTGTTCTTCTTCAAGAATCTCACCTACTGGACGCTGGCTGCGGTAACCGCTCTGGTGTTGGCTGGAACCCGGTTCTCCAGCGAAAACCACCGTTTTCTCTTTAGAATGGGGTTCTTGCCAGTAGTCGTCTTGCTGCTCTCGCCCGGAGGGGCCACTTACCATTTCCTGCTGCTGTCAATCACAGCGGTCTTCTACGTCAAGATCCTTCTCGACCTGGATCGACCCAGAGCGGCGGTAGGTGTGGCTGCCCTGCTGGTAGTTCTGAATCTGCCTCACTACCTGAGACTGGAATGGCTCGCCCAGGGCTGGTGGACTCCGGCGGCCTATTCTCGGTTGTGGCTGCTCCTGCTTTTCTTGCTGGCGTCCCTCTGGATCTTTCGATACTCGATCCGGCTACGCTCGAAACATCTCTTGGCGGCCGGGATTATCATTCCGCTTGCGGTCGGCCTGACCACTCTGACCGAGTACCCTGCCTACGCCAACCAGCCCCAGGACGACGCCCGGTGGCTGGAAGTGCAGGGTCCGGAATTCAGTCGTAACCTGGGACTCATTCTTACCTCTCCTGACCTTGGCCGACAGAAACTCGTCTTCAGTTACTGCGAGCTTATGGACGAGCGCTACGCCATCTACGGCGAAGACGGTTCTCGCTGGACTCCACCGGGGCTGGTACTATGAACCGGATCTGGCCCGGGACGACCGGCGCCTGCTAGCGGAGACAGTGGTTTCGGGGAAGCCCTGGATATTCCTGAGCCCCGGCAGAGGACATCCGCTTCGCTCTCTGGTAGAAGGAGAGAGTCCCAGCTGGAAGCCAGACGGATCTGGCTTCGCCTTTCACAGAGGAGGAGGTGTCTACTTCTACCGGATGCGAGATCTGCTGACCGAACAGCTTCTGCCGGGCAACGGCTTCCGTGACGTCCAGTGGTCGCCACTGGGTGACCGGCTTGTCTACTGTGTTGATGGTGACGAGGGGACGATTCTGGGAATTCTAGATGTGGAAACCAAAGAGGATAGAACGATGCTATCCTCTCCGGATCGGATCGAATCCCCCGGTTGGAGCCCCGATGGCGAGAAGCTTGTCTTCTCCTGGAATCCTGCCGGTAACCGGGATATCTGGACGATGGACACCCGGACGAAAGAGACTCGGCAACTGACGTTTCATCTTGGAGCCGACAAAGAGCCGGTCTGGGATGGCATCAACGGCCGGATCGTCTTCAGCTCGGATCGAGGCCGAGGCCTGGGGTTCGGCACTCTCTACTGGCTCCCTGCTGCGGAGTAACTGGTGTGAATCGAGAAGCTCGCAGGATCAAATGGGCCAAACTCGCTGATAACTACCTGGGCCCCCTGCTTGTCTACCGGCCCTCAGGCTCCGTCCCAGGATACCGTCCCATCGGACCCAGATACGCAAGATCCTCTTCATCAAGTTCTGGGGAATCGGAAGCATCGTTCTCTCGGAACCCTCGCTACGCTGGCTGAGAAAGAGGTATCCGGAAGCAGAGCTCCACTATCTGACCCTCGAGAGGAATCGAGCCCTCTTTACTCTCGTACCCTCGATTGAAACCCTCCACACCCTGACATTTGGTAGCGCCTGGAGTCTCGTCCTGGAAACTGTGAGATTGTTGGGACGGCTGCGTCGTGAAGATTACGATCTGGTATTCGATGCCGAGTTCTTCGTCAACTTCTCAGGGTTGATTGCTCATCTGTCTGCCCCTGCCCGCGTGATCGGATTCACCCGGAAAACAGCCCCGAAGACGCGATTACAGGATGTCTCCATCCCGTTTCATGAAGACGCTCATACCTGCCAACAGTTCCTGAATCTGGTCCGGCAGAGCGGGAGAGGACAATCCCGCTCCTCGCGTCCCATGCTTGCCCTGGACAAGAGCGGTGACTCCTTCCTACAGACGCTCCTCGAAGGTCGGACCTATGCCGTCATGAACATCAATGCCAGTCCGTTGGCAGTGGAAAGGCGCTGGCCCCGGGAGCGGTTTGAGCAACTCGGAACGGCACTGCTGGAGTCCTATCCCTTCGACCTGGTTCTGATCGGTTCACCGTCTGAGACCTCCTACGTCGCCCCGCTGGCACAAGCTCTCGACCGAAGGCACCCGGGGGGCAAGGTACGGAATTGGGCAGGCCTACTCGATTTGAAGGAGTTGGCACGCCTCCTGAAGAACGCCCTCGTCCTGATCTCGAATGACAGCGGACCGATCCACCTGGCATCCGCTTTCGACGTGCCTGTGGTGGGGTTGTACGGGCCTGAGACCCCAGTGCGCTATGGTCCCCTGAGCTCTCGAAAGCGGGTCTTCTACGAAGATCTGTGGTGCAGTCCCTGCATGACTGTTCACAACGCGAAGACCGTTCACTGCGTGAATCAATTAGCCTGCATGAAGGGGATCGAAAGTGAGAAGGTAGTCGAGGAGATGAGAGCGTTCATCGATACCGAGTTGCTGGCTCGGCCCACTCTGTTGCCCCAGACTCTTCGGGCACTGGAGCAATGAGGGCCTCCTCTGGAACCGTTGCGGACTCAACCGATCGGATTGGCGAGATGCGGAAGAAACCTAGAATCGTCCTTCTCAATCCTCCAGGGCGGCGTCTCTATTTGAGAGACTATTTCTGCAGCAAGGTCTCGCAGGCGGATTACATCAACGCCCCCATCGACTTTGTCTACCTGAGCGGTCGGTTGAAGGACTCCTCCGAACTGTTCCTGGTCGACGCCATCGTCGAGAGCCTCGGCGTTTCGGATTGCCTGACCCGGGTGGAGCGGCTGCAGCCCTATGCAGTTGTCGGCCTGATCGGCTCGGTGTCCTACGATGAGGATGTTCCTTTCTACGAAGAATTGACTCATCGACTCGAACAAGTGTCTGGCGGCGGAAAAGGATCCGGCCCGTGGGGAAAGCTGATCCTCATCGGCGACGTTTTGATCGAGCGCCGTCGGGAGAGACTAGAGGAATTGCCATTCGTCGATGCTTTCCTCCACGATTTCAGCACTTCGGACTTGTCCCGCTACCTTGGACTGGACCAGGAGTCGTCTCCCATCGGTAACATGACGTTGCGACGCTCCGGCCAAATCCACGCCGCGCCGATCGTTCGCGCTCGGGCCGAATCGATGAGCCTGCCGATTCCCGAGCACAGCTTGTTCCTGGAGAATCGCTATCGATACCCGTTCGTGCGAGAATCCCGCTTCGCCACCCTGATGACAGAGTTTGGATGCCCCTACCGCTGCAACTTCTGCATCATGTCCACGCTGGGCTGGAAGGTCCGGCCGGTGGAGAACGTCCTGCAGGAACTGGATCACCTGTCCCAGCTGGGCGTCCGTGAGCTCTTCTTCCTGGATCAGACATTCGGCATTCAAAAAGAGAGAGCCCGACTGCTGATTTCCGAGATGTCGGAACGAGGCTACGATTTCGGATGGGTGTGTTTCAGCCGTCCCGATGTAGTGGACCGAAAACTGGCAGCTCTCATGAAGAAAGCCGGATGCCACACCGTGATTCTAGGGGTGGAGAGTGGCAGCCAGGAAATCCTCGAGACATCGAAGAAGGACTACACGAAAGCCGAGGTGGCTGAAGGGTTCCGGCTTTGTAGCGAACAAGGTCTTCGAACGGTAGCCACCATCATCCTGGGCCTTCCTCAGGAAACGGCTGAGACCTTCGACGAGACCATGACGTTCCTGCACCAGCTCGACCCTGATTTCGCCTCCTTCAATGTGGCCGTCCCGAGAATGGGCACTCCGCTTCGTGAGACAGCTCTCGAACTGGGTCTGATCGGAGACGATCTGGAGATTATGGATCAGTCTGGGAGCGACGTGGCAATGCCGACGATGACGCTCAGCAAGGCCGAGGTAGCGGCCCTGAAACAAGAGGCGATCGGGAGCTTCTATTTGAACTTTCGGTATCTTCGAAAAAGGTTGAGGCGAGCCCGTTCGCTAAAGGAAACACAGATTCAGCTAGGTCAGGGCGCCTCGCTGCTGCGAACCTACCTGGGAGGTCTCTGACCGTCACTAGATCCTGCCTGATCAGAGGGAAGCAATCGATGCATAGAGCTCGGCAGATCAGCTATCCTCGTGCCCTCGGATTCCTGAGATCTTACTTCGAACCTTCGATGGGATCCCGGACTTCGGACGAAAGAGGCTCTCCGTGCCCACCCGCCTGTCGGGCCTGGTGGCTTTCATCCCTTTTCCTTTTGCTCGTGGCCGGCGACCTGCTGGGAGTCGTCACCCTGGAGGTAGGCAAGAGCAACGGAGCCGTCCCCTTCCCTCACTCCAACGGCCGCCAGATCGGACGGAACCAAGCCGGTATCTGGTTCGTTGCCTACGATGGCAAGACTGCGGAGGGCGGAACCATCTTTCTCGCGGCCTCGCGGGGCGATGATCCCGAGTTCGCAGGCGACTTTCACCCTCCAGTGGCCGTTGCTGGGAAATCGGCAGAAGCACGGATTTCCGCTCCAGGTGGAGAGGCCTTCGGGGCCAGCTTTGTCATCGACGATCGCGATGTCCTGCACCTCATCTGGCAAAGCTCCCGTCCTCAAGGGATCTGGTACAGTCGATGCACCCTGAAGGGAGGGCAAGCGGCCCAGAGGATTCGCCAAGGTGAGAATTGGACCACCCCTCAGAGGGTAGACGACTTCGCCCAGGATCCTCGGCTGGGTGACCTGGCCGTCGACTCCGGGGGACGCCTGTGGATAACCTATAGCCAGGCGTCAGCTTCCGGAGACGGCAACTCCTTACTGCAAGCGGGCGGCAAGACATACAAACGTCATCAAGGAAGAAAGGAAGAGGACGAGATCTGGGCGGCGACTCCATCGGATCAAGGCTGGAGACGCAAACATCTGACCTTGCCCGGAGCATTTCGTGCTCCGGTGATGGACCTCGACCCCAGCGGGACCCTTCATCTCGCCTTTACCCGGGATGATTCCTGGTTCCTTTTCTATCTCCAGATTCCCGAGTTTGCCTCTGCCTTTGAGGAGGGCAAGGACTTCACCCAGATCCTACCCCATGGCCCCTGGAGTGGAACCGGCTACCTGAACTACAGCGTGGTCGGCTGGGGGAAGCAGGCGCTGGTGGTCTTCGAGAAATCGGAACACGTCATCTTGTACGCGCATTTCGACGGCCAGGACTGGACCCGAAAACCGCTGCACTTCAGCCAGGAAAAACTTCATCGTCCCCAGCTGGCGCGCGACGAACATAGTGTGGCTTGGGTCTTCTGGAACAACTCCGCCCGAGGACACACCTTCTACTCGCGCTGGCTGGGCAACGGCTTCAGCGCTCCCTACGAGTGCCGCACCCTCTATGGGGATCCCTTCTCTCACGAGAAAGGAGTTGTGACTCAACCCAACAGACCGACTACCGGCCCCATACTGAGTGACTTTCACAGCGTCCAGAAACAGATGTCTGCGGGCTCCGGCTACCTGGGGATGGCCGTCTCCAGCACGGGTCCCTCGGGAGGAATTTACTTCGACCGGATGGTGGTCCCCGACCTGAAGCCGGAAGCGGGCCGAAAGGTGCTCTTTCTGGACATGCTGGAGATCGACGCCATTAAGGGATTGGAGGAAACCCTCCATCCGATGAGGAGACACCCCTCCAACCCGGTCCTGCGGACAGGCGCACCCGGCAGCTTCGACGATCTCCGTGCACACGCTTACGGCGAGGTCCTGTACGACGAGGGCAAATTCCGGATGTGGTACTCCGGCCTTGATCAGGCTTTCGCGGAAACCCAGCGTTCCAATCACCACGTGGGCTACGCCGAAAGCAAGGACGGGCTGAACTGGGTCAAGCCCACGTTGAACCAGGTCGAGTACAAGGGATCGACGGCCAACAACATCGTAGATCTCGACTACCAGGGCCGGGGTGCCTACATGCCCATGATCGTGAGGGATGAGCAGGAGGCCGATCCTGACCGCCGCTACAAGGCGATCGTAGCCCAGCGGGGTAACACTCTCCACCACTCCGCAGACGGTCTCCACTGGGCTACAGGCGGCAGTGTAAAGGGACGGTTCGGCGATCGGCGCAACTTCTTCTATGACATTTTGGAGCCGAAACCCGAACGTCGCTGGAAGGTCTTTTCCCACTGCGGAATCGAGACCTATCGGTGGGTCCGCGCGACCTGTGTCTACTGGAGCTCTGACCTGCTCGAATGGACCAGCGATCCCCGAAACCCAAATATGCTGCCCCGCGCCGGAATCGAGGTAGAGCAGCATCTGACATCGGCCTGGCCCTACGCCGGCATGTATCTGGGAATGTTCGACATCTGGGGACCCGATCAACTGATGCCTCAACAGCTGATCGCCAGCCGGGACGGGGTCAACTTCGTCCACGTCTTTGATGGTAAGCCCGTAATCGAGCTGGGGAAGCAAGGTGAGTGGGACGCGGGCTGGGTATCCCCCGTGAACGTTCCTTTGGAGGTAGGGGAGGAAACCTGGTTCTACTATTCAGGCAGCGCCACAACCATCGGGCCGTTCGTGCAATGGAACAGCACGCCCATGATGACTGGCCTGGCCACCATCCGACGGGATGGCTTTGTCAGTTTGAACGTCGATGGGGAATCCGAGTCTGGCTGGGCTACCACTATTCCCTTCCGGTCCAGCGCCAGGCCTCTTCAACTGGAGATCAATGCCGAGGGCTTGAGTCGGGACGAGGGCCGGATTCTGGTTGAGCTTCTGGAAGACGGTCGAGTCCTGGGCCAAAGTAGCGCTGTGATCGAAGATGGAGTAGAACTACCCGTCGTGTGGCCCTCTTGGGGCAGGCAAATGGCGTTGCCCAGTGAAGCAAAACCGCTGCGGCTGCGCTTTCGCTTAGAGGGCAAGGCTCAGCTCTACAGCTTCACGTTTAAGTGAAGAATCCGACGAGAGCACATTTCCTCATTACTCTTCTCGTCTCAACAGTTCGTTCAAAGACAGCTTCTCGAACACCAAGTGGGACTGGCTGCCCTCGTAGACGATCCCGACGTGGCTCGCATCGATGCGCGTCATGCTGGGATAACCGTTACCCCGGCCTTCGTCCAGCAGAATACGGTACTCTTCCGGCCAGGTAAGACCTTCGTCGAAGCTCACCTGGATCGAGTGGTGGTCCCGGCCGGTTTGAGAGTGCGGGTTGGCGAACAGCAGGACGTGTTTCGGCTTCCCTTCTTCCTCGTAATCGAAGCGCAGCAAGCTGCCGTTGCAATTGGGTTCGATCAGCGTCTTGCGGTGCGTTGAGTGTGGCCGCCAGGTCTTACCGAGGTCGTCCGTCAACCACACCGAACGGAATTTGGTGGGTCGGACCGTTCGGCTGTTCAGCATGATCGAATCGTCCAATTCCACCACCTCACACTCGTTGTTGCCGGTTGCAGATGGGGAGCCGACGGTCCAGGTGGCGCCGTGATCGCGGCTGACGATAAGGGTCGAAAAGAGGCGGTCCTTCGCATCGCGGCCCTCCCCTGGAAGAACCAGGGTGCCGTCTCGTAAGGTGATTCCCGCCTGGGGGGAGGGAGCCAAAAGAATCCATTCGGACTTCTTCAGTTTGCGTGTCAGATTCTCGGGCTTGGTCCAGGTAAGCCCGTCGTCCTTGGACCGCACCATCATGAATTGAGCGCTCTTGCCGATTTCGTAGCCTGGCTCGGAGCCGTCTCCGCTCCACTGATGTTTGTCCGGCTTGCCCCACATCCAGACGGCAGCACAGAAGATCTCGCCAGTATTTTGATCCACGACGATTCCCGGATCACTGACGCCATTCTGCTCCGGTCCGAGTCCGCCGTACTCGCCCATGTCCATGATCACGCGCACCGGCTCCCAGCTCTGGCCGCCATCGGTGCTGCGGCTCAGACCGATATCGATGTCCTCCTGCAAGTCCCGACGCTTCCGCCGTCGCATGTCGTACACACTCAACAGCGTTCCCTTCGGCGTCGTGGTCAACGCCGGGATCCGCGTCGTATGCACGCCGTCGTCATGGCCCTTGCGAAGGGCAAAGCCAATGCGCTTGCGCACACCTGGGCTGGTATCCGTCGGTGCGACCCTGCCCGCTGAAGTCTCAACTCCCGTACACAGAGCGTCGACCTTGTGGGTCAGCATGGCCGTGGGTTTGAGGTTGCAGGAGAGCCAGAAGACATGGGTTCCCTGGCTCAGGACTCGATCGCCCGAGAACACCAACTCGGCGGCCGGTTCGGCCAAGCTTCCGAACGGATTCCCGAGGAACTCGGCCAGGACGCTATCTGGATCTTCGGAGAAACTGATCCCGCTGCGCAGAGCGTCGAAATCTGGCATTCGTCGACTGCCGGCATAGAACAACTGTAGGGACTCGATATCCCCCAGATCGTCAGTGCCAGCCAAAGAAAAGGCAAACGAAGTTACCCGAATCTCTTCCTCTCCAACCTGAAGCACTACCTGTGCGAGGGCATTGTGATCCTGGCGAATCAGGACCGGATGAACGCGCTGTGCGGCCGTTGCTTTAGCCGATTCCTCCGGAGCGATCTGACCGCCAGAAGGCGTACAGGCCGTGAAAAGACTGACGACCAGGAAGAGAATTAGCGACGCTATTGGATGGTTCATGGGGAGAGCTCCAGTCCTTGTGTAGCATAGATCCGTACGATCAAGCGATTGACGCTAGACTAGCACAGCGGACCCCCTCAAGGCATTTGCGTTGTCAAAGTCTTCCGGCACTTCGGCACTATAGAGCCGGACGAGGAACACTGCTAGGATGTATTGCCCATTGCCTCAAGGGATGGGTTCTGTACGAAGACCAAAAAGCAAGAGGATCGTTTTGGAACTCGCGACCTGGTCCTGGATTTTTCTGATCCTGTACATCGGCGTCATGCTTGGCTTGGGTTACGCCGCCAGCAAGCGGATTCGTGACGCCGACGACTTCGCCACCGCTCGAGGCTCCTACGGTCCAGTCTTCCTCGCCTTCGCTTTCGCCGCGACCATCGCCAGTGGTGGCACCTTTCTAGGCCTTCCTGGATTCGCCTATGAATTCGGATTGCCTGCCATCTGGGGGGGCATTCTCTATCCCATCGGCGCCTACTTTGGCGTGCTCATCTCGATGCGATTGATCGCCACCAGCGGCAACAGATTCGGGAATCGCTCCATCCCCGAATACCTGGGGGACCGTTACCAGTCCGACGGCATTCGTATCCTGGTTTCGATCTTCTCTTTGATGCTGTTTTTCTACCTCGCGGCCCAACTGGTTTCCGGCCTGGTGATGTTCGAGATCATGCTGGGCTTGTCTCAGGCGTGGGCCCTGGGAATCACGACTGTGGTGCTGCTCATCTATGTCACGATGGGAGGCGCCCACGCCGACATTCTCACCGATGGAATCCAGGGCTTTCTGATGCTCGTAATTGCCGTCGTGGTTATCTTCATCTTTCTGTTCGGCGCGGGATTCGAGGGAGGCACCAGCGAAGTGATCGAACGGATGGAAGCATCCGATCCGAATACCGTTGGGCTGCTCAACCGCACCACGCCCCTCTACCACTCCTGGTGGTCGCTGGTCTCTCTTCTGCTGAGCCATATTCCCTTGGGCCTACTCCCTCATCTGGGAAACAAACTCTGGGCGCTTCGAGGCGACCACGACAGAGTTCTCTTCGTGAAACTGGCCTTCGCCATCGGGATCACCTTGGGGATGCTGGGTTTGGCTGGACTCCTTGCCCGGGGAATCTTCGGCGATGCCCTGCTGGCGGAGGGAGCAAATCCGAATCAGTCACTACCGCTTCTGTTCCTGGAACTGTTTCCGACCTGGCTGGCCGCGCTGGTCGGCGTGGGAATTCTCTGTGCAATCATGTCTACTGCGGATGGCCTGGTGGTGTCCTCTTCCCAGATCATCGCAAACGATATGTATCGCCGTACCCTGGTCCCGCGGCTCCGGTCGCGGCCACCGGAAGAGGAAATCGATCACCGCGTCCTCGTCCTCAGCCGCTGGAGCACGGTAGTAGTGCTCCTTGCTTGCGCCACCATGGCTTGGTTTCTGATCGAGACCAACATCGGGCTGATTATCTGGATGGGAACCGGCGGCATGATGGCTGCGTTCGCTGGCCCCCTGGTGGTAGGCGCCCTGTGGCGGGGCGTGACCCGAACCGGTGCCTACTGGGGACTTGCCTGCGGCATGGCGACGTTCGTCCTCCTGCACACGGGTGTTTTGGAACCCCTCTGGTTCGAGAACACTTTTCTGTTCGGCACCGTCGCCTGGCTGAAGAACGAGGCTCCCAATCCGTTCTCCTGCTCGGCAATGGGTGAGATTGTCTCGGTAGTCGTCACCTGGTGCGTTTCCCGACTTACACGGCCATTGGACAAGGCTCATCTGGATCAGCTGTTTGGGGTATGAGAGAACGGTCGCAACCGTTTGCGATCCGCCCTACCTTCGTCTATCCTCTTGAGACTTGAGCGGCCTATTGGGCCGTCAACCCGTGGAAGGAGTGGGTCAGTGTTACTAGCTACCGCAGCAGGAAGGCCGGACCGATTTGAAGGCCTCTTTACAATCGACTACATCGCAGTAGTCCTCTACTTCGTCGCCATGCTGGGCCTGGGGTACTACTTCAGCAAGCGGCAGAAGTCGACGGAAGAATACTTCATGGCGGGGCGCGGCATGCCCTGGTTCGTGGTGGGGCTGAGCATGTTTGCCACCCTGCTATCGACGGTGAGTTACCTCTCCACTCCCGGGGAGATCATGAAGAATGGGCCGGGGATCTGGGGAATGCAGATGCATATCCCCTTCACCCTCACGATCGTGACCATGATTCTGATCCCCTATTTCATGCGTAAGCGCCTGACCAGCGCCTACGAGTATCTGGAGGATCTGTACGGGCTCAGGACCCGGCTCTTCGCGTCGACATTGTTCCTCTTCATTCGTCTCTTCTGGATGGGGATGATCGTCTACACCGCCACCTTCGCGATGACCCGGATGACCGGTCTCTCTTTCAACTGGCTCATGCTGGGAATCGGTACCATAGCGATCGTCTACACCACCATGGGAGGTATGCGAGCGGTGATCTGGACCGATGTGGCCCAGTTCTTCATCCTCTTCGCTGGCCTGGTATTCACCATGACCTTCGTCTTGATTGAAACCGGGACCGGTCCTCTGACCTGGTTTCACAATGTGATGCAGGTCGAAACACGGCCACAGCCTTTCTTCGCGTTCGATCCCTACGTTCGGGTCAGTTTGATGGGTGCCGCGATATACGGCCTTTTCTGGTGGACCTGTACCGCTGGTTCGGACCAGGTGGCGATCCAGAGGTATCTATCCACCGGTTCTTTAAAGGCCGCCCGGAAGTCCTTCATGGCCAACATCGGTGCCGATTTGAGTATCGCCCTCTCCCTCGGGTTCACTGGGATGGCGCTTTATTCCTATTACTTGACACAGCTCCCAGGCACGCCCGACCAGGCATTCCCCCACTTTATCGCCCACGCCATGCCACGAGCGCTGGCCGGATTGGTGGTAGCCGCCCTTTTCTCAGCAGCCATGTCGAGCCTGGATTCGGGGATGCACGGCGTTGCTACGGTCATCACCGTCGATTTCTTTCGGCGACTCCGAAAACAGACCCTGGACGCGGTTTCCGAGCTCCGTCTGGCCCGTCTCATCACGGTGGCCGCAGGCCTGTTCGCGATCGGCTTTTGCCTCTACCTGAACACGATTTCGGAAGAAACTCGCGGAAACCTGTATGAAATGACGGTTCGGATCAGCAGCTATATCACTGGTACGCTGGGAGGCATGTTCTTCGCCGCCTTCCTGAGGCTGCGCTGTTCCGGAAACATGCTGATCGCTTCCGGGGTCCTGGGAGTGTTGGTGGGCTTTTATCTTGGTTTGGGGCACTGGTTCCTGGAGCATCCAAGGATCTTCCTCTTCGTGGAAGGATCGGCACAGACGGAACAGCTGCGTTGGGAACCCTCTGTGGACGAGCCCAATCTGATTGGATCTGATCCTCAGGCCAACCGGTTCGCACTGTCGGGGCCGAAGGTGGCTGCTCAACACGCCACCATCGAGCTGACTGAAGACGGCTGGCAGGTGCGGAGTGCTGACAGCGCCGCAGAGATTCGGGTCAACGATAAGGTGACTACTCGAGACACGCTACGACTCGACGATGTGATTGGTATTGGAGAAAACCGGATTCTGGTAAAGGTGAAGGCAATTTCCTGGATGTGGGTGCTACCCAGCGCCTGTCTAGTGACCCTGCTCTCGGCCGCTATTTTCAGTCTGTTCTCTCGGCGACGACCACTCGCCGAAGCTGTCTGAGCCAGTAGGTTGCTGCACTGAAACTTGAATAGTGAACAGTGATGAAGTGATCAGTGAACAATACCGGAAACAGCTGCAGGCAACAGAGCCGCGAACGACTTGACTTGTCTGCAAGATGAGCCCAAGTTCCGAGGAGAGAGCCGGACAACAGCAAGATCTCCCGGAACCGCGAGAAGGTTCTTTCCTGTACGATCCGGTGCAGCCGGTGGCGGGGCTAACCTGAAGCTTCAAACGTGGCTTCGGTCTCCAGGCCGAAGTTCTGGCTTCGAGCTCTTGGCTCGAAACGGCGGCCTGGAGACCGCCGCCACGCCGGATCGCCGAAGTTTCTTTCCCGAATGGGGCCAGGACTGCTTGGGAGCGGAAGTGACCCGAATACGATACTTCGAAAGGCAAAGTCAATAGTGGATTCAGAAGCAAGCCACCGAGGATTCTCCCCCGGACTCATTGAATTCTTGAAGGATCTGTCACAGAACAACCGACGGGACTGGTTCAAGGCCAACGAGAACCGCTACCAGGAGGAGGTGCTGGAGCCGGCTTTCGCCTTTATCCGGGCCATGAGACCTAGAATCCATGCCATCTCGCCTCACTTCGTGGCCGAGGCGCGGAAGGTCCGGGGTTCGCTGATGCGGGTGCACCGTGATGTCCGGTTCTCCAAGGACAAGCGACCCTACAAGACGAATGTGGGGATTCGATTCCCCCACGAATCCTCGGGTGATATAAGCGCACCCGGATTCTACGTCCACCTGAGCCCGGAGGAAATCTTCCTGGGGGTAGGAGTATGGCACCCCGCGCAGCCCTCATTGATAAAGATCCGAGAGAAGGTAGATCTAGATCCCAAGGGCTGGCTCAAAGCTCGAGATAGCAAGCGGTTCCGCGAGCTGTTCCAACTGGCTGGAGAGAGTCTCAAGACCGCCCCCAAAGGCTATCCGAGCGACCATCCCCTGATTGAAGATCTGAGACGTAAGGACTTCATCGCCGCTCAGGAGCGGTCTGTCGAGGATGCATTGGACCCGGCCTTTCTGGAGCGGACGGCCGAAGCATTTCGAGCATCAGCACCCTACGTTAAATTCATCTGCGGTGCGCTGGGCGTGGCGTTCTAGTTCCTATTGCGCCAGGTCATGGCATAGATCACAGTCAATTGAGGCCTGTTTTTCCAGATGACAGGCAACGCAGACCTTCATGCTGGTAGAGACCTCCTTCGCCAGAATCTCCCGCTTTTCAATCGGTCCGTGGCAGATCGCACATTTCAAGTTTGCCTCCAAGTGCCTGGAGTGGCCGAAGGTGACGAAGTCGGGGAGCTCGTAGACCCGAACCCAAGGGGGTTCCTTTCCTTCCTGGTGAAACTGGGCCAGCTTCTGGATTTCGGGTTCACTTTTCTTCAGCGTGTCGTGACAGAGCATGCACTGCGCTATTGGTGGCAGTCCAGCCCGCTCCTCCCGGCTGGCTTGCGAGTGACACTGTTGGCAGCCCAATCCGAGGGAGGAGTGTTTGAGGTGATCGAACGACACCGGTTGAGGCGCTACCTTGATCGGCAGGCGCTCGTACATCCCTTGATAGTTGGTGATCTGCGGAATCAGCAGACCCAGGCCGAACCAGAGCAAAAGCAAGCGAGCCGCCATATCCTCAAATCTCCCACAGGAAACAAGGGGCAATCCTAACAGATGGGCGACCAGGGCGAAGTGGGCCTTCTTCAAGCTTTCAGTGCGGAGACGAGACGGTCTGTGGTAAGAAATACACAGCAATCATGAATCCTGAAACGCCGCTAAGACTGCTCTATCTGGCGTTGTACCTGGCACTCGTCGGCGTGCCCGGAGAAGCGGCAGAACAAGACAGATTCGAGCTCAGAGGACGGGTGTTGCTGGCTGAAGGACGACCAATCCGCGGCATCGTGCCGGAGATCCGTCTCGAAGGGACCCGTTCCCCTTTCCTGAGAAGGACCCTGGCAAGGCGAGATGGGACCTTCAAGTTCAAGAAGGTTCCGGCTTCCACCTACCAGCTGACGATATCAGCGCTGGCATGGGGAGAAATGAGGCGCACCCTGGAGATAGGTCCCAGCGTCGCCGACGCCAAGCGAAGAGTCGAGGTCAGCTACGTCTTCCAACCGAACGGACGAGCCGGCTCATCTGCTACCGTCTCGACCAAACAGCTTTCAGTGAAACGAAGCGCTTTGAAGCACTATGCACGGGCGCTGAAGCGTCTGGAGAAGGAGGATTCCGCAGGCGCCATCAAGCATCTTGAGAAGGCGGTTGAGATTTCGCCCCACTATTCCAGCGCCTGGAATCATCTCGGAACCATTGCCTACATGTCCCGCCAGCATGCGCGTGCACGACAGTACTTCGGAAAGGCACTCGAGCATGAACCGGACTCCTACCCTGCTCTGGTCAATCTGGGAGCTGTGCTGCTCGCACTGGACAAGCGAGAAGAAGCACTCGAAACTAATCTTCGAGCCGCCCAACTAGGCCCTGAGGAGCCCCTGGCCCGGAGCCAATTGGGACTCTGCTATCTCCGACTGGACCGACTGCAGGAGGCAGAGGAACAACTCAAGCTGGCCAAGAAACTGGATCCTGGACACTTTTCTGGCCCACAACTCACGCTTGCTGAAATCTATCGTCGCCGACGAGACTTCGCAGCAGTTGCTGCCGAGATCGAAGAGTTCCTCCGCTACCATCCGGACTCGCCTGCGGCGGAGCAGCTGCGAAAGCGTCTGCAAGTCACCCGAGACCTCCTCCTCTACCAAGAGTGAAGCCGGGGCGGCTCAGGCGCCACTCGAAGGAAAGACCAACTAGTCGTCTTCCAGACGCAGAGTGGCAGCTGCAAGTCCCAGGGTTGACCAGATCATCAAGTAGGTCGGAGTGAACTCCAGAAAGTAGTCGAAGAACCCGTGCACAAGAATCGCCAACGCTGCGGCTGAGACTCCAAGTGCGTGGGGTAGCGTCTGCTGAGATGCGAGTTTCAACTGGCGGCGCAAAACCAACAAGAGTCTCCACAGGAGCCACAGAAAGAGACTCCCACCCAGCAGGCCGGTACAGACGAAGAACTCGAGGTAGAGATTATTCGTATGGTAGCTCCGATCCCAGATCTCCAGTCCGGCGTAGCGACCGTCCAGCAGGCGAAAGTTGTCGGGACCGACTCCGAGAATTGGGTTTGCCGCAATCATGTCCATTGCTGTAGACCAGAGTTGCCAACGGCTCAGGACGAAACGCGGGGCGGGCATGGCTACCAACGGTCTGGTGGTTTGTTCTTTGATGATTGGACCAGTGACGACGACGCGCGTATATGCGGTAGGGGAACCCTCCAGGCTGAACCAGAAGAGATCCTCCCGAAGCATATCCCAGGCGAGGAGATATTCTCCCGAGGAATAGGGAGCCTGAACCTGGGCTCGCACCGAGACGTCCCGACCCGCTTCAACAGTGTGGGGCAACTCCGTTCTCAGGCCTTCGAAGTCAGAGACTTGTGATGTTGTCGCATCCAGCCAGTGGTAGGAAAGTCGCGCGGGTGAAGTCACTTCCGGGTCCCAGCTGGCGAGCCCTGTATTCGTTAGAATCAGCTCCACCTCCTCAAACTGGCCTGGCCGCAGCTCCAGAGACTCGGGAACGTTGTACTCCGCCTGGTACCAGTCGTTGGGACTCTGGGTCGTTAGCCGCAGCCGATACGCAGCAGGTTCCGACCAGGCGCGATAGCCGAAAACAGAGCCGAGCACAAGGCTCAAGCCGAGAATTGCGGCCAGTCCCCGATCGAGACCACGAGCGCGCCACCACATGAAGCCCAGAGCCAGCAGGACCGCCCCCATACTCAGCAGACCGCTTCGAGTGAGGCTTAGGATGATGCAGTTTCCGATCAATACCAAGGCGCCGAGAACTAGACCCGAGAGGCCCCAACGCCGACTCTGAACCGTCATCAGGAGAAGCGCACATGTCAGCCCGAAGGTCACTTCCAGATACATAGAGGTGACCGTGGGATAGGGCAGGGTGGACGTGATTCGTGGCACTCCTGCTGCCCACGAGGAGCTGGGGCGATAGGGACGCAGCAATTCCTCGACCCCTTCCACTTGTTGGTACTCCAGAAAACCCAACACACTGACGCAGGTGCCAACCAGCGCCAAGGTAATTAGGGCGCCGTTCAGGCGGAGACGGCTGTTAACGGCGTTGGCGACCAGGAGAAACACAGAGAAACCCACCAGAAAGCGTCCAATGAAACGAAGGGATTGGGCCGTATGCTCTGCCGCCACTAGCGCAGAGACAAGCATGACGACAACCAGACAGAGGACAGGAGCAGTGAAAGCGGTCTTGAGCTGAATCGGCTGCCTCGCCAGAATCGTCCAGGAGATCCAGGCTGAGAGCGCCGTGAGAACAACAGCCTCGAGGTTGCTTAGTTCCTGTCCGGGAAAGGAGAGGGCAGGCTGCAGCCGCTCGAAAGGGGTGCTGAGAAAGATGGCTATGGTGGCGGCGTACGGAATCCACGCTACGGGGAGATCATTGGGTGCGGCTCGCATCGCAGCGATTCTACTGTAGTCGTACCCTCGGCTGAGAACGGGCGATCTGCTCTACGACGAAGTCCGCCGAGCTTGATTCATTCACGTCCGAGCCGTGGTTGTGGTAAAAAAGCTACTCATTGGATCAAGAGGAACACAGCGTCAGTTTTCGAAACAGGGCTACCTTCGCAGACTTCTTGAAGCTGATTCTTTCCTCTCTGGCGCTCCGCTGCATCCTTCTGTTCGCATTCCCAGCACCCTACGGCAACGACGGTTTCGGGAGGATTTTCTTTAGCGATCAGCTATTCCTTTCCCACTGGCTGCCTCTGACCCAGCTCATCGTCCAGCTTGGTGCTCAGTTGTCGGAGGGCATCCTGCCGATCCGGCTCCTCTTCGCCATTTGCGGCTCCCTGGCTGCCTTCGGCTTCTACCTCTATTTGAGACTCTTCCTCGACCGAGGCCTGGCGCTCCTGGGGGGGCTTCTGTTTTCGGTCAATCCTCTCTACTTGATGCTCTCACTGATGCCTTATCAGGACGTGCTCTTCCTGGGACTCTTCTACGCTTCCCTGGCCGTGCTCTTAAGAAAGACGCCCCCGCTCCGGTCCCCTCTTGGCTCCCTGCTATATGGTCTGGCCTCGCTGACGAGGTACGAGAGCTGGTTCCTGATCCCGGTCCTCGTACTCTGGAAGGCCAGAGTCGAAAACCCCGGCAGCCCTCTCTCGGACAAACTCATGGGGCTGTTGCGCGCGACAATCTTCTTCGGCTGGGCGCCCCTGCTCTGGTTTTTTCTTAGTTTCATCCACTGGGGTAAATGGGACGGCTTCCTCTTTCAGACAGGGGATCACTCCTTTTACGCCTGGAATCCTCATGCCGACCTCATATGGATTGTCGAGTACCTGGCTCGGATGCTTTACTGGATCGGGCTTTTCGGCTCTCCCATGGTATTCTTCTCGGCCTGGGCCCTCTTCAACTGGATCTCTGAGCGGGAACGCCCACACCCTGCCCAGCGACTGCTTATCCTGTTTGGATCGCTGGTTGTCTTCTTTTTTCTCTTCATCATTGGAAAGGAGCACGACACGGTTTTTCGGTTTGTGACGATTCCCTTGAGTATCGTCCTGGTCATAGCGGTAGTCGGTCTGGGCAAGGCCAGAGACTGGATGCTACTTCGGCAGCCGGACTGGTTTGGGCGATTGGGTCCAGTGGCGCTGATCTTCCTTTTTACGGCGTTGATTGTCTACGCAGCTGTGCCCATGGCCAGCCTGGACGAGAACGCTGAGTTCCGCGATCCCTTTCTGATCGCCCAGCGCCTGGATGAGACCGTGCAAGCGGACCAGAAGGTTCTGGTGGTAGCCGATCGGTCGCGAGACCTCTCAGATGCCGCTCCCATCGCGTATCAGCGAGTGGCTGCCCAGTCCCGCCTGGGACGAGATCGAATCCTGGCTGCCGGCCTTCTCCAATCCGACGACCCAGCCAAGCTGAGTGAGTATGCGCAGGAGGCCGGAGTTGCCTATCTGGTGATATTCGAAAACTTCGAACCCTGGCTTGCCGCCGACATATTCTTTGCCGACCTGCCTAGAAGGGAACCCAATCGAGTTGAGGTCATTTTGAAGTTGGAGACTGCGGCCATCTACAGGGTCTTCCTTCAGCCGCTAGAAACGGACCATTTGAAGAACTGAGCTTCGATGTCGAACCGCCACCTTCTCAAACAGTACATCCCCTTGTCCGTGGGTGCCGCCGGCCTAGCGGCATTGGTAAGGTTCTGGAATCTGTCTGGTCTAGGCCTTACCCATTTTGACGAGGGATCATACGTCATGGCCGCCAAGTGGCTGGCCACGCTGGGCGAAGAGGGTTGGATCTACCAGGCCGGCCATTCTCCCGGGCTTTTTCCCACGGTCGTCGGTCTCTTCTTCTGGCTTTTCGGTATTAGCGACTCCTCGGCGATCGCTGCATCGGTAGTGTCGGGAAGCTTGACTGTCGGCTTCCTCTGTTTTCTCGGTTCCTACTGGCTGGGCCCCCGAGTCGGCGTGGTGTCTGCCCTGTTTCTCGCCACCTGTGAGTATCATGTGATCTACTCGAGGCTGGCTCTTACCGACGCCACCTTTACTCTCCTCTTCTGGGCCGCATTGGCGTCATTGTTTCACGCCACCCGGGTGGGGAGCAGAGGTTGGTTCCTCTTGGGGGGAGCCTTTACCGGTCTTTGTTGGAACACGAAGTACCACGGCTTCTTTCCCTTGCTCGTAATCGCGGCCTGGCTCGTCATCATCTAGGGAGCCCGTTGCTTCCGCTCTCGATCCCATACGGGCGGGTTACATGCTTTCCGATGGGTCGACCTGCTGCTTGCAGCCGCTGCTGCTCTGCTGCTTTACCTCCCTTGGCTACTCTTCGTCGAGTTTACGGTTGGCTATCGTTCCATCCTGGAGGGACAGTTGAGCCATTCGCTGACCCTGGGATCCCTACTCCTCACGACGCCGCAGACTCTTTGGTTCTATCTGAGCTCCTGGGTTTCTCCTCCGATTCTCGTCCTTACTCCGATCGGCCTTCTGCTGGCCCTCTCCGCCCGAGAGAAACCCCTCCTTTTCACGACGAGCGCCTGTGGTTTATTGGCGACCGCCATCCTCTTTTATCTGAGTTTTCCGAGACTGATCCTCCCGGTGATTCCCGGGATCTGCTTGCTCAGCGGCTATGCTCTGGTTTCGATGTGTAGAAGAGTTGCCCCGACTCGACCAATGGGACTGCTTTCTCTTGGGACGGCGATCGTTCTGACCTGGAACCTGCTTCAGACCCTGCCCGTCGTCAACCTCGACACCGACGTGTACCGGCGCGCCGCTCTCTACTTGAGGAACTTTCAAGAGCCTGTGATCACGCAGCTGAAGAAGAACTACTACTTCTATGAGAAGAGCAAGTCTCTGGAGCTTCGGTGGCAAGATCTCGATGAGCTGGACGCTCTCGTCAGGCGGTCGGGATCAGTCATCGTAGCGGTTGATCCAATCATCCACAAGCTGAAGAAGGAGCACGCCTGGGTCGAGAGCCATCGTCCTGAACTCACCCTACTACGTAGTTTCGAAGTGAGTATGTACGAACCGCTCTACTACCAGGGATTCGATCCCAATCTTGGCTTTGAGAAGCTACCCCGAACGATCGCGCCCCCGGTACCAGGGGATACGCGAATTGAGATCTATCGGCTCTCGCGGTAGCGTTTCTCTTCGCCTAGTCCTCGAGGGCCTGGTCGCGGCGACGCTTGAATACCCAGGAGACACCGATGCTGATCAGGTAGAGGAGAACCATGGGAACGGCCCAGAAAAACAGGTTCAGAGCGTCTGCCGTAGGGGAAACGACGGCAGCGATAATCATGATCAAGAGGAAAGCGTAACGGAAGTTCTTCCAGAGAAAGCGTGGGGTGAGAATCCCGAAGATGGAAAGGAATGCCACCAGCACCGGCATCTGAAAAATCACTCCCATGCCCAGGATGATGATCGTTTCGAATTTAAAAAACTCGACAGCGCTGATCATCGGCTCAAATTTCTTGCCGAACTCGTTGATCAGAAAGTCGAGTGCTACGGGGAGGATGATGTAGTAGGCAAACATGCCGCCCAGGACAAAGAGAATGGTGGAGGAGCTGAGGAAGGGCAGGACATAGCCTTTTTCCTTACGATACAGACCGGGAGCAATGAAGAGCCAGAGCTGGAACAGAAGATACGGTGCCGCCACAAAAATCGCGCAGACGAAGGAGACCTTCAAGTAGATGGTAAAGGCCTCCGTCGGTTTGATGACCACCAGCTTGTCTACCGCTCCTTTGATCGGTTCAGCCAGGAACTCGAAGATGGGCTCACGAAAGATCCAGGAGAGACAAAAGGTAACCGCTACCGCGATGGCGGCGTGGAGCAGGCGCTTGCGGAGCTCGTCCAGGTGCTCCAGAAAGGTCATCTTGGCACCCAGCTCCAGTTCCGCTTCTGGAAGCTCATCGCCGTTGCTATCCGGGGGAGGGGCGCTGGGTGGGGGTCCTGGGCTGGCAGGCACCAACCCGTCTTCGGGCTCTTGCTCCTCGGAGGGAGAAGACGGAGACTCGAAATCGTCTGGAGGATCGAGCGGCGGATTGCCGGAAGATTCCATCATCGGCGACTAGGATTGTTCGCCAAGTAAGTGGCGGATGCGTGGTGGGGCGCGGTGGAACGCTACCTCAGCGGTTGCGGAAAGATCCCGCTGAAACTCAACTGTCAAGATCCCTGCCGAAACTCAACTGTCAAGATCCCTTTGGATGCGCCGCAGATCTTCTTCCTCGGTTTGAACTTCCTCTTCCCAGGTTCGCTTGAGCTCGTTCGACGCCTTCTTGAACTCGGCCAGCCCTTTTCCAAGAGAACGGCCCAAATCGGGAAGCTTCCGAGGTCCAAAGACGATCAAGGCAATCACGAAAATGACAATCACCTCAGAAAAACCCAAATTCCACATAATCTCTACTGCCCCCTGCTCCATGAGTCTATGCCAGGGCGTAAAAGCAAGTCAACCACACCGGCGTGAGAACAGCCACCTTCGCAGGCCTCATCGAAGTGCTATACTAGAAGTTTCCGCTACTGAAACCGAAAAAGGAGTACGCCGTTGAGACGCCCAGGCAATGAAAAGAGGAGCCGGCTCACAATCCTTCTACTACTGGCAATTCTGACTGCAACCATTTTTGGCGGATGGTACGGCGAAAGAGTCAGCGCTAAAACCCCTCTCGAGGAAGAGACCCAGAAGCTCCTGAAAAGCTTCACTGAGACACTGGCTATCGTCGAATCGGACTTCGCTCACGAGGCCGATACCGAAGAGCTACTGGAGAGTGCGATTCGAGGCTTGCTGAGATCTCTGGACCCGCACAGTTCCTTCTTCTCTCGAACCGATTACAAGCGGCTGCGGGAAGAGCAACAGGGAAAATACTACGGGTTGGGCATCACCATAAGGGCTGAGTCGCCGGGCAGTGGCCGCGTCGTGGTGGTTGATCCGCCAGCCTCCGGCACGCCTGCATACAAGGTTGGGATCCGTGCCGGTGACGTGATCGCGAAAATCGAGGGTGAGTCGATTCAGGATTGGAACCTGATGGAAGACGTGATTCCCAACCTGAAGGGTCCCAAGGGGACGAAGGTCAACATCACGATCGAACGGGCCGGTGTGCCCGAACCCATCGAGATGAGCGTCGAGCGAGATGAGATCCCGCTCTACACCATAAAGTATGCGTTCCATCTTGACGCTACGACGGGTTACATCAAGATTGAGAAGTTCTCGGAAACCACCAGTAAGGAACTTGATGAGGCTTTGGAGAAACTGGATGAGTCCGAACTCGAGGCGCTGATTCTAGATTTGCGCGACAATCCTGGTGGAGCTCTCAGTCAAGCCATCGAGGTGACCGATCGGTTTATCGAGAAGGGGCAGTTGGTCGTAAAGACACGGATGCGTCGGGGCAAGGGCCACGAGTATCTGGCCCCTCGCGGTCGCCGCCATGACTATCCGATGGTGGTCTTGATCAACCAGAACAGCGCCAGCGCCAGCGAGATCGTGGCAGGGGCGCTCCAAGACCACGACCGGGCATTGATCGTGGGCGAAACCAGTTTCGGGAAAGCCCTGGTACAGACGATCTATCCCCTGGAAAGGAACAGGGGGTTGGCCCTGACCACCGGCAAGTATTACACGCCATCTGACCGTCTGATTCAGCGCAGCTACTCGGAGAGTTTTTATGACTATTTCTGGGGAGGCCGTAACCGGGAGCTGGATGAGAGTGAACGCACGGTGTCTCACACAGATAGTGGACGGACGGTGTTTGGAGGGGGCGGAATCACTCCCGATGAGAAGGTCAAATCGGAGCGGCTGAGCAAACTCCTGCAGCAGATCAGGCGCAAGAGCCTTTTTCAGAAGTTCGCCGAGAGATTGGTGGACGGAGAGATAGAATCTGACGTTCGCTTCCACTACACACCCAAGGAAAGAGGCGAGCTGACCCGCGAAGATAAAGCTGGATTGCGGGAAGAGCTGGTGATCTCCGAGCAGACCCTGGCTCTTTTCAAGGATCTCCTCGTGGAGAACGAAGTAGAGTTCACCGAGGAGACACTCAACCAGGATCGCCACCTAATCGAGAATCTTCTGAAGCAGAGGCTATTTGCCAAGCTTCTCGACGACGAGGAGGGGAAAAGGGCCTCGTTGGAAATCGATCGACAGCTGCAACGGGCGCTTGAGCTCCTGCCGAAGGCCCGCACTCTGTTCCAGAATGTAGTTGCAAAAAAGCAGGCAGACTCCTTACAATGATCCCCGTCTTGGCGTCTGGCACGCCTCGTGACAGGCCCTTGTCTTAAGACCAGGAACATCCGGAGGAGAGAATCCTGTTCAGGAAGGTCCTAGTACTTTCGTGTCTCCTGCTCCTGCCCGGCTGTGGCAACCAGCGCAAGGTCCTGGTTAGTCAGCCACCCGAAGTTACTACACCCCTACCGGCTGCAGCAGCGGATATCCCCGAAGCTGAACCCGTACCCACCGAGGCAGAGCGCCTGGAGTTGCTCCGCCGGGAAATGTTTGCGAAACGGCTCCAAGAGGCCGACCGGCTGTTCGAACAGGGGAGGCAACTCTTCGAATCAGGAAAGGTCGAGTCAGGTCGCAGTTATCTCCGTCAGGCGCTCGACCATCTGAAGGAAGACCCTCAGGGGTCGTCCCCAGCCGAGCTTGAGGCTGGCTATTTTGCCCTTCTCAGCCAGGTCCAGGAGCTCGAACTCGAGTTTCTTACCGGGTCGCCAGAAGCTAGCTTTGACGACGAGCCGAGTGCAATCGACCACCTTGCTCATATCAACCTCTTTACGATCAAAGTAGATCCGGCGCTTCGGGAGCTCGCCCACGAGGACTTTCTCGACTCCCGCTTCGACATCCCGATCGTTCTGAACGAGCGAGTGCTGAAGTTTCTACGTTACTACCGGACCCGCGGACGCAGGGTCATGACAGAAGGTCTGAAGCGATCCGGAAAGTACCTCGGATTGTTTCGAAAAATCTTCCGAGAAGAGGGAGTTCCGCTCGATCTGATCTATGTCGCTCACGTAGAAAGCCTGTACAAACCTCGCGCTTTGTCGCGAGCCCGCGCAAAGGGCATCTGGCAGTTCGTCAGGGGCACCGGAAGGGTATACGGTTTGAGGCAGACCTGGTGGCTCGACGAGCGCTCAGACATCCTCAAATCAACCGCAGCAGCAGCCCGGCACATGAGGGATCTCTATGACCGGTTCCAGGACTGGTACCTCGCGCTCGCAGCCTACAATTCGGGCGCTGGCAGGGTCGGAAGGGTTCTCAAACGTTACGGTCAGATGGACTACTGGCAGATGGTCGATCGACGCCTGCTCCCACGCGAGACCAGAAACTACGTCCCTTCCATCCTGGCCTCGATGATCATCGTCAAGAACCCGGAACGGTATGGTTTCCATGTCGACAGGGATCCCGAAATCGAATTTGAAATGGCGTCCATCAAGGAACAGGTAGATCTGGAGGTTGCGGCGGAACTGATCAACGTACCCACCTCGCTCCTGATGAGCTACAATCCTGAGCTTCGCCGTGCAATCACGCCCTTCGACTACCCTGGCTATCTGATGAAAGTACCCATTGGCATGGCCGAACCTCTCCAGGCTGGATTGGCAAAGCTCCCCCCGGATAAGCGCATCCGGGTCCGTCACCACAGGGTTGAGTCGGGACAGACACTATCGCTGATCGCGAGTCGCTATGGCGCGTCAATCCAGGCCATCGCCGAGGTAAACCGAATCCGCAACATTCACCGATTGCGCTTAGGTCAGGATCTGATCATCCCGCTTAGAGGCGGGCGTCCGCCCAGGGGCAAACGAGGGAGAGTTATCGCAAGTTCTGGAACGGCTGACGAGCATATCGTCAACCGGGGCGAGACTCTGGGTAAGATCGCCCGGATATATGGCGTGCGCCTTCGTGACTTGCTTCGATGGAACAATCTGAGGCGCCGGCAGTTGATCCATCCGGGACAAGCCATCAAGGTGAAACCCCAGGCCAAGGTCTCGCAGAGAAATCCCCTCGGGCAAGAAGGCCAGTAAATTTCTAATCCCAAGATACATGCTCGGTCGGTCTCCTCGGCGTACTGCGCGAGTACGACTGCGGGGACTAGCGACAAGTGGTCTCGGTTGAAAAGATTCCATGGACGGCGCCTGCGCCGCCTCGTCACGACTGGCGATGAGAAATCCGGGCGCTCTGATGCAGTCGATGCAGTCGCTGAAAAAGGAGGCCTTCATGACCAAGAGTGGTTCTGGCTCCAAGACACAAAGCGTTCCCCTCATTCTGGGCTGTGTCCTCCTTTTCTTGGGCCTTCTCCTGAGTCCGTGAGATCTTTCGCGGTTTAGCCCTTACTATCCCAAAAAACCCTAGGGTTTTGAAGCTTTAGCGAACGTCCTCAAGAAGTCTTTCAATATCTCGAGTGGTCATTCTCCTCGGGTTGTTAGCTGAATGAAGTAACAGAATCTTTTTTCGGCGAGGCCAAGGATTGCCTTCCTTGGCAGGCTTGCAATATGCTCAGTCCAAGCGATGAGTACCGAAATCAGTTCCATTTCCTTTGAGTCTAACGGGCGCAGCTATTCACCTCCCAATCGACCGATCGCCGTAATTTGCATTGATGGGTGTGCGGATGAGTACCTTTCCGTCTCCCTCGCCGCCGGGCGAATGCCCAATCTCGCTCAGATGGAGACGAAGGGATACCGCGGTATGGTGCGGGGAGCATTGCCTTCATTCACCAACGTAAATAACTCCGCAATCGTCACCGGCATGCCTCCGTCAGTGACGGGAATTTGTGGAAACTTTTTTCTCAACCCGGAGACGGGCGAAGAAGTGATGATGAACTCGCCGGAGTTTCGGCGCTGTGACACCCTTCTGAACGCGGCGGCTGAAGCGGGTCGCAAAGTCGCCTTCATTACCGCGAAGGAAAAGCTTAGGACAGTCTTGGGTGATGGAATCGTGGAGCGGGGAGGAATCGTCTTCTCTTCCGAGAAAGTTGACGAGGCAAAACTGAAGACTCACGGCGTGGAGAACGCGGAGAAAATAATCGGCAAACCGCGCCCTGAGATCTATTCGGGAGATGCATCAGTTTATGTGCTCGAGACTGGAGCGGCGCTTGTTGAGCAAGGCCGTGCCGATTTTCTCTACCTCTCACTTACGGATTTCATGCAGCACAAGTTTGCTCCTGAGGAGCCGGAAAGTCTGGAGTTTCACACGCGGCTTGATGAGCAGATCGGGCGACTCCTTGATGTGGGTTGCATCGTTGCCGCAACCGCCGATCATGGGATGAACGCCAAGAATACTCCCGACGGGAAGCCCAAGGTGATCTATGTCCAAACATTGCTGAAGAAGAAGTTTGGCGATGGCCTGCGCGTCATTTGTCCCATCACGGACCCTTACGTGGTGCATCATGGGGCGCTTGGTTCGTTGGTTATGGTCCATGTCGATGACCTGGCGCAGGTCCCTGTAATGGCTGCGTTCCTGTTCGATCAGGATGGAATTACAGAAGTCTATAATTGTGAGATGGCGGCAAGGAAACTTGAGCTGGCTCCCGACCGGATTGGTGATCTTTGCGTCCTTTCAGCCCGCGATACAGTCGTTGGCAAGACGGAAGCAGACCACGATCTCAGTGTGCTCAAAGGAGGTCTGCGATCTCATGGTGGGCGTTACGAGGAGATGGTTCCCTTAGTGCTCTCCGAACCACTTAATGAGAATTACCGGCGCAAGGCGCAGGGCGATCCCCGGAACTTTGACATCTTCGATTTTGTCTGTAATGGAAGCCTTTGACCTTGATGAGCAAACCTCCGTTTTTGTGGCTGAGGCGCATATATTGAGACAGGCGTCCCTCTTGTTCAGATGAAGGTGTTGGATGTTAGAGTCGTCTTGGCGACGGAGAAGAACCTCCAGGGCTATGCCCGAATGGTGAGTCAGTGTGACGGTGCCGACGTCGATACTGTCACGTGGCCGGCCCCAGGTTGGCGCCCTGTACTTAAGGGCACAGGTAATGAGGCAGGAACCGTGGAAGGTCTCTTCAGGATGAAGTGGGAGGGGGATTTTCTTTACGGCAAGAACGAAGCTGTGGGATCGACCTGGCTGACCGGGTAGGCGACATTGCCTGAACGGGCAAATAGTGAAAGCTCCGCCCCACGCGTTGAATTCTTCTGTAAAGAAGCCAACTATCATCCCGATGGTGGTCAGATCTTCTTTCCCATGGAGAAGAAGCCCTTATCCTCACCGAGCTTGGGAGCACGGTCGATTCCAGCACTTTCGTTCGCATTGAAAGCATCGTTGGCGTGGTTGTCATTGCGGTCCTTTCCGTTCTGTGGTTCTTCAAGAACAACCGGAAGGCCGTCTGGGCGAAGGCGAAAGCGATTGATGTAAAGATACTTATCTGATTGGACTTCCGGATTTAACCCTTGGTGCTTGTGATTTCGAATTTGTTTACATCTTGTATCTTGTACCTTGGTGCTTTTCACTGGGTCAACACGCGTGCAGTTTCTCGGGCAATGATCAACTCTTCATTGGCTAGCACCACAACCACCCGAACAGGAGAATCTTGCCTGGAAACTACTCCCTCCTGACCCCGAATCGAGTTGGCGTCAGGATCCAGGTGCACACCGAAACACTCGAGTCCTCGGCAAATCGCCTCGCGAACCCGAGTCCCGTTCTCGCCGATCCCTCCCGTAAAGGCTAGAACATCCAACCCTCCCAGGACGGCTGTGTAGGCACCAATATACTTCTTGGTTTCATAAGCCAAAACGTCCAGCGCCAAGGCGGCTCGATCATTACCGGCATCGGCTGCCTCCTCAAGATCTCTGACATCGCCACTAACTCCCGAAATACCCTTCAACCCCCCGTTCTTGGAGAGGAGTTCCGTCATTTCGGTAGTCGAAAGTCCTTCTTTATCCATCAGATAGAGGAGAATGAAGGGATCCAGGTCTCCATTGCGGGTGGCATGGGGGAGACCCGCTTGAGGGGAAAACCCCATGCTGGTGTCAATGGACTGCCCATCCTTGATCGCACACATGCTGGAACTCCCGCCCAGGTGACAGGAGATGACTCGCAGACCTGCTGGCTCCGAATCGACGAGTTGGGGAGCGCGGTAGGACACGTAGCGGTGGGAGGCCCCGTGAAATCCATAGCGACGAATGGCGTACTTCTGTGAGAGCTCGTAGGGGATGGCATAGGTCCGGGCATACTTGGGTATGGTCCGATGAAAGGCTGGCTCAAAGACACCCACCAGGGGTTTGTTGGGAAGCAGTTTCTGGAAGATGCGGAAGGCCTCGATGTAGGGTGGATTGTGCGCGGGAGCGAGCGGGATATAGGCCTCCATCGCCGCAAGAACATCATCGGTGACTCGGACAGAATCGGCGATGTCCTTCGCGTGCACCGGCTTGAACCCGATTGCATCCAGGTCCTCCAGATCTTCGAGCACTCCCGTTTCCGGAGCCGTCAAGATCTTCAGGGCGTGCTCTATCGCGGCCCTCTGATCTGGGCACACCATCTCCTCTTCCTGCTGGGGATGAGGGCCCATCTGGTAGCTGAAGGGCGAGCTGGCACTCCCGACTCGTTCGATCCTTCCGACGGCAATCACAGACTCGTCCACCATTTCGAACAGGCGGAACTTGAGGGAGGTGGATCCCGCGTTGACGACCAGTACTTTCACTTTTCTCCAGACCTCCGGCGAATCACTCCGGGGCGAGCAACGTTCCAATCGCCATGGAGCAGATCTTGGTTTCCGGGGACTCCGCCCGAGATAGCAGGACCAGTGGGACCTTGGCTCCCACTACGATCCCACCAGACTCGCCCCCGGCGAAATAGAGAATCGCACGATACAGGATATTGGCAGCCTCGATGTCGGGGGCTATGAAAACGTCGGTGTTTTCCACCAGCGGACTCTCGATCCCCTTGCGGCTAGCCGCGAACTTGCTCAGGGGAACGTCCAGGGCAATCGGCCCCTCGACATAGCCTCCAGTCAACTGTCCGCGTCGATTCATCAGGGTGAGGCCGGCGGCATCCACTGTCGCCGGCATGTCTTGGTTGACAAATTCGAGTGCGCACAGGATGGCGACGTTGGGTTCTGAAATCCCGATAGCATGGGCCACCTCGATCGCGTTGCGCGAGATCTCGGCTTTCTGCGCCAGTGTAGGAGCAACATTGATAGCGGCATCGGTCATGATCATCAGACGATTGAACCCGGGGACTTGAAAGACGATGACTTGACTCAGAAGACGTCCCGTCCTCAGTCCTGCCTCCCTATCCAAGACCGCACGAATCAGAGCCGCCGTATTGATCTTCCCTTTCATCAGAAGCTTGGCTTCTCCCTGGCGGATCAGGTCGATCGCCTTGCGTGCCGCTTTGGCGTCATCTGGCTCATCGATGAGCTGATGGTCCGAGATTTCGAACCCAATCTCCTGGGTCATCGATCGTATCTTCTCGCCATCACCGATCAATATCCCCTCGGCCAGACCAATTTCCTGGGCTTGCTTGAGGGCCTCGATAACGTCGGGGTCATGTCCGGCAGCGACAGCAATCCGCGTTGGACCTCGCGAGGTCGCGGTCTGTACTAGTTCATCCAGGTTACGAAACACCTTTACCGCCTCCAGTTGGCCTGGTTATGCAGTCGCCATGACAGATTGAACGATGCCTTCGAACTCCTCAGTTGTCAGCAGCGATTTCCTTTCGATCGACGTTTGTTTCACCATGTCGAGGATGGCCTTTGCCTGTTCCGCCGACACCTCGACGCCGAGCCGTTCCAGATGCTCCTCTATATTGGCAAGACCACTCCCCTTGCCCAGTGCGATATCCACCCCCGGACGTCCCACGACTTCCGGCAGAAAGGGGATGTATTCCAGTGGTTCCACGTCCTTACAGCGTCGATGAAACATGGAGACGATACCGGACTCAATGTGGTAAAGGGAGTCGCCGACAATGGGTCGATTGGGGGGAAGCTCCAAACCGGCCAGCTCCTGCACCAGCTTCGAGAGCTCGTACAGTTCCTCGGTTCTGATCCCGATGTCGACCCCGTAGAGGAGCTTGAGGGCCATCGCAGTGTCTTCGAGCGGCACGTTGCCGGCTCGCTCTCCGATCGCCGAAACCGTCACATGCGCCACAGAAGCGCCGTTAGCGAGTGCAGCGATCGTATTGGCAACACCCAGCCCGAAGTCTTCGTGGCAGTGAATTTCGATGGGTTGATTGAAACGAGATCGCAGCTTCTTGAGCACCATTGCGACGCCCTCGGGAGTACAAACGCCGAAGGAATCAGCCACCGTCAGGGAATCCATGTGCCCTTCAGTGGAAACCCTTTCAATGAGATCCAAATACCGGTCCAGGTCTGAACGGGTGCTGTCGATCGTGAAGAAAACGGTATACAGCCCGGCTTCCTTGGCCGCGAGTGTGGTCTCGATGGAGGACTCGATAGCCCAATCCATGGTCTTGCCGTACGCATGCTTGATGATGTGATCACTGGAAGGAATCTCGGTGATGATTCCGTCTACCCCACAGTCCTTGGCCTGCTTCACGTCGACGGGCATGCACCGTGCGAAGGAAAAAATCTCTGGCCCCAAGTCCAGGGCTACGATGTCCTTGATCGCAGCCTCGTCCTCGTCCGACACCGCCGGCATGCCAGCCTCGATTCGATGGACGCCAGCGCGGGCAAGACCCTTGGCGATGGCAACTTTGTCTTCACGCCGAAAAACGATCCCGGTCTGCTGTTCACCGTCACGCAGGGTCACGTCGTGAATCCTGATTCCGTCCTGAAAGTTCAACGTCTGACGGGCTTCTGGTGAGAAGTTCCAGGGACTGGCAAACCAGCGATCCGTCTTCCATTCTTGGCTCATTTTCGATCTCCTTATCAAACTACGAGTCTAGTGAAATATAGAAGAAACAATTCAATGCTGTGAGGCCCACCGGGGGGCGTATGATAACAGAAAGAAGGTGGGAACGTCACAGGTCACAAGTCGCAGGTCGCAGGTTTCTCGCTCTGCTCTCTCTGGAGATGAACTCCTAGATTGAGCCATCGAATCTCACGAGAATCTGCTTGACTCTTCAGCAAGAACTCAGTCCTAAGAACATCGACCTGCGACCTGCGACCTGCGACCTGCGACCTGCGACCTGCGACCTGCGACCTGCGACCTGCGACCTCGGTCCTGGTCCTCAAGCGTTCCAGATAAAGGCGTGGAAATCCTTCGCCGTGTTGAAGCCAAGCCGGGAGTAGAGTTGATAGGCACCTTTGTTGCTGTTCGTAACCGACAGCGCGACCCGCCTTAGTCCCAGCCGGTAGGCGCTCTGAAAATAGGTTTTCAAGAGCTGGCTTCCGACTCCTTTTCCCTGACAGTCCCGACGCACAGAGATCTGGGGAATCATTCCGGTCTCAGGACCAATCTTCGAGGAGATAAGAACCGCACAGGCCAGTCCTGAGTTGTCCAGAGCAAGGTAACTGGTTTTGGGAGAGAAGGTTCCGCATCCCGGACTATCGACCAGGTTCCGAAGGAAACGCAAACAGCCTTGCTGACTCTGGTAGTCCTTGCAGATTCGATAGTCGGCGGAGGTCTGATAGCTATCAAATACAACCTGTGCCGCGGGCTCCAGGTAGCGACTCTCCCAGTTCACGAATCGAAATGGCGAGGCCAAATCGCGCTGCTGACTCACATCTGTCTCGGGGTTCAGGTCGCGGCACAGGAAGTGTCGATCCACGACCTCAAAGCCGTACCGCTTAAAAAGGGGAGCAAGATCGGAGTTAAAGGAAAAGGCCTGACATTCGATCCTTTGAACCCGGCCCCACGATCGAAGAGAGCTCACCGTGGGCTCAAGTAACTGATCGTAGCTCTGAGCGGAAGCAGACGTCCGCCGAACATACACGTTGCCAACGTAGCCGATGGGATAGCTGACGGCGTAGTAGGAGTATCCAACTACCTTGCCAGTCTTTGAAATCAAGCTGTAGCCAGGCAGAGATCTCGATTCAATGTACTTCGAGATGAGAGAAACAGCGGGCTCATAATCCCAAAACAGCTGGCTTCGCCAGCACTGGATCTCTTCTTCAAAAAGCTCAGCGGCGCTCTCGATTGTGACCTCTGAAAGAGGTACGATCCGCATGCTTGGACGTCCTGAACAGAGAACGTGTTGCTCGTCTGAAATCGGCTTCGTCAGACTACTCATTCTAGCATCGCACGCACTTCCTCCAAAACTAGTTTTCGGCTAGCTCCGACTGGCGCTTCTCACGAGTTTGCCATCAACCCTTCGAGGCCGACTCTGGCTTGTCAGTGGGCGGTGCTATTCTGAACCAGGTTAGGCGGTTCTGGCGGATGGGAGGCGCCAAGGTGTTGTATTTGTGCGGTTTGTGAAGATCGCGAGAATGAGCACCTGGGTATGCGGAGAATCGACCGGGCCCTGAGCGCACAGCAAATCGGCGCGCACCGCCGTCGCGAATGGCTCAAGCTGGGTCTGAGTTCATTGATGGCGAAATGAAGTACATTCGAGACTTCAGAGATAAAGACCGGGTCAACTCCCACTCCTTCCTTCGTGCCAAGAAAGTCGTCGAGGAAGATGGCAAGGCACCCCATCTCCAGCTGACTCTTGGAGACCGAACCGGCAATATCGAGGCAAAGCTGCTCTTGGATAAGGTGGAGCTCGAGGATGGAGTTCGAATAGGGGACATTGTCAGCTACGAAGGCGTCGTTGAGGTCTCAAACGGCGATAGGCGGCTCCTGGTGAGGCAGGTCTCGAAGGCAAAGCCCGAGGCTCGAGGGAGAGATTTCCACATCAAAGATCTGATCCGGGTCACCGATCACAATATCGACCAAATGTGGGGCCGATTGCGAAGCCTCATCAGGACACATACCCGGCGACCGTGCGTGCGGCAGCTGTTGAGCAACATCCTTGATGTCCATCGTGATAAGGTCAAGAGTTATCCAGCCGGGACCGAGGTCCATCACAACTACTGGGGAGGATTTCTCGAACACGTGCTCTCGGTGTTGGAGGGCGCGCTCTTCTTTGCCAGGAGGTATCCGGGATTGGACAAGGATCTGCTCGTCGCGGGAGCCGTGCTGCACGACATTGGAAAGCTGGAAGAACTGGGAAACCCGGAGAACCCATCCTACACTACCCGCGGCACCTTAATCGGCCACGTCGTGCTGGGACGCGATCTGCTTCGAGAGGAAGCGGCCAAAATCGAGGAGTTCCCCTCGACCCTCCTGATGCTCCTGGAACATCTGATACTCAGTCACCAGGGACTCTACGAATGGGGCTCTCCCAAGCGTCCCAAGATTCCCGAAGCCTTGATCATCCACTACGTGGACGACCTCGACTCGAAAATGAATCGCTTCTCCCGCCTCCTCATGGAGGACTCAGGAAACGCCGACTTCACCCCTTTCGATCGCTACCTCGATCGGGTAGTTTTCAAGGGCTCGTATGAGGCATCCGACGAAAGACCGCAGGCCGACTAGTCCGGATCCGCGGGTTTGCCTGAATTACAACTTCAGCGATCGGCCGTGAGTTGCAGATTGGTGGGGCCACCAGCTGGTTGGGATCATTCGTGGATCAGAGGACCCATCACCTACGCCGAAGGCGTTACTGCGTGTAGTCCAGGGTTGCAATGCGACGTGAGCTACCCTGGGTTAGAAGTTAATCCTGCTTCCTCTACACTGAACGTGTTATTGCCAAAACGCTACCAAGCTCCAATTGCGGCAGAGGCCTAGAAAACCTCTCTCCTCGTTCGAGACGGGTCTGCTTGCCCTCGGCCACAACCCGGACATATAATCTGTGTATTCCGGATGAACGTTAAGATCCAGAAACGGAATATGCACCTCTCTCCCAACCTGCAGCGGTTGATTGGGAAACAGTGCGCCAAGGTTCGTAGGATCCTGCCGACCTTTGCTCCTCAAGATCTGCATTTGCACGTCACGATCGAGAGGAAACCCCGGAGCCAGTATGAGACGGCCCTGGTGCTCACGGTTCCCCAGACATCCATACGCACCGAGGAGATCGAGGCCAATCCTTCCACCAGCATCTTGAGGGCCTTTCACGAGCTGGTCCGGCGAATCAAGAGATTCAAAAGCCACCTGGGCCACGAGCATACACGTCACCGCCGGCCTCTACAGATGGTCGAGAACCTCTCAACCGAACGAGTGTTGGACCTGGAAACAGCCATCAGCAACAATTTGGAGAAGTTGGAGAATTACATCCGTCGGGAGCTCTACTCTCACGTGGTCCAAAGGGATCTCTCCCCTGGACTGATTCAGGTAGCAGCTCTTGTCGACGACGTATTCCTCGAGGTCAGTGCTAGGGCGGCTGAGCAGCCGCACGATCTGAGTCTGGAACAGTGGATGTTTCAGCTGGCACATCAGAAGTTGAGAGAGCGGCTGAACGATCTTCAGAGCCACCGGGAAGATAGCTCAGTCGAGGAAACCAGCCCGGAGGATTCCAGATGGGACGACGAGACTTCCAACTTCTTTCAACCCGATGAGAGTCTTCGTCTGGAAGATCTGCTGGTGGACGCAAGCAGCACCAATCCAGAGGAACTCATGCAGGGCGAAGAGGCGGAACAACTGTTTCATAGACTAGTGGCCAAACTGTCGGACTCGATCAGAGAATCCTTCGTGCTGTTTGCCATCGAGGGCTTCGGTGCAGACGAAGTCGCTATGATCACGGGAAAACCCACTTCGCAGGTCCTCAAAGATGTGGAGAATGCACGGCGAGCATTAAGGACCGGACTCTCGCTCCAGTGAGCCTTGTCCCACGTCCACCAGGTGGCGTGCCTTAATCCGGAACCCCGCTCTTTTCGGCTGAGCCGCCGCACACCTTTCATGGACATCCTTCTGACCCACGGCTACTTCCTGCACCGGGATCGGCACGAGCGACAGATCATGAAGCCGTATCCCCCGCTCGGGATCCTGTACGCCTCCGCACACTTGAAGCAAATGGGATTCTCGGTAGGAGTCTACGACACGACCTTCTCGGATCTTGCTTCCTTTAGGGAACATCTGCGGAAAAAGCGCCCAGCGGTGGTGGGGTTGTACTGCAATCTCACCACCCGAAAGCAAGTGTTGGAAATGGCCAACCTGTCTCGTAGAGAAGGCTGTTTGACGGTCCTGGGTGGGCCCGAGCCGGCGAACTACGTCCCGGAGTATCTGGCAAACGGAGCGGATGTGGTGGTAGTCGGAGAAGGGGAGCTGACTCTGGGAGAGCTCCTCCCTCATCTGCTCCGACACGGCGTGGCCCGGCTCGATCACATTCCCGGACTTGCCTACAGAGACGAGCAGGGAAAGGTCATGCGCACCCCGGCTCGCCCCCACATCCAGAATCTGGACGCCCAGCCGCTACCGGACAGGGAAGCGATCAATATCGAGAAATATGTTGAGGTCTGGCGCCAACACCATGGCATGGGTGCGGTCTCCCTGATCACGTCCCGTGGATGCCCCTATACCTGTACCTGGTGTAGTCACAGCGTCTTCGGTTACAGCCACCGCGCCCGCTCTCCCGAGCATGTTGCCGAAGAGGTCGAATGGCTACTCGAGAGATATCATCCCGATCTACTTTGGTATGCCGATGACGTGTTCACCATCAACCCTCGCTGGCTCTTTCAGTACGCTGCAGAGCTCAGGAGGCGCGAGATCCGGGTGCCCTTCGAGACCATCTCCCGGGAGGACCGTCTCGACGAGGAGATCGTAGTCTGCCTTGCCGATATGGGGTGTCATCGTCTCTGGTTGGGATCAGAAAGTGGTTCCCAGCCGATTCTTGATGCCATGCAACGACGCACCAGTGCTCCTCGTTTGCGTGAGATGGTCCGGCTGCTCCAGCGCCATGGAATCCAGGCGGGGCTGTTTCTGATGCTCGGCTACGAGGGAGAAAACGATTCTGACATCGAGGCCACATTGGAGCATTTGAAAAGCGCGAGCCCCGATGTCTTCACGCTGACGGTGGCCTACCCTATCAAAGGGACGCCCTATCACGACGAGGTGTCGAGTCGGGTGATCCAACAAAAGCCCTGGGCCAGCGGCACCGACCGCGACGTCCAGATAGCCGGCCGTCACTCTCGGCGTTTCTACCAGTCTGCGATTCGGTGGATCTCAGGGGAGTTCGCACTGCACAAGCAAACGGCATCACACAAGCCCGCACGGGCTACAGTTAGACTCAAGGCACTTGCCAATTCAAGAATCGGGCGACTGGGAATGCAGCTTACCCGTCACCAGGTCGAAGGCTAACGACATTGGCCCCTGTTTAACTCTAACCCTTTGCCTTTGACCTTGCCCGTGCCTTTGCCTGACTTCATTCGGCGATGCTCGGACAGACTGAAGTGTAAGCAAGAGCGAGGACGTTGCCGGAAACGGGCAAAGGCAAGGGCAAGGGTAGGAAGAGGACTCTCAACACAAACCTCACAGCACCGACCGATAGACAGTCAGGGTCGCCTGGGCAGCCTTCCGCCAGGAGAACCGACCTACTCTGGCAAGGCCTTCGCTGGCAAGGCTTTCCCTCAGCTCCTCGTCGGTCGCCAGGCGAACCAGAGCCTGCTCAATGGACTCAACCTCCAGAGGGTCGATGAACTCAACGGCTCCTCCACCCACCTCATTCAATGAAGATTCTCTGGAGGAGATCACGGGAGTTCCAGAGGCCATGGCTTCGACGACCGGGAGACCGAAACCTTCGTAGATCGAAGGAAAGACAAAAAACTCGCTGAGGTTGTAGAGTGCTGGGAGATCTGCAAAGGGAACGTAGCCCAGGAAACGCACCGAGTCGTTCAATCCAAGAGGGTCGATACTCTCAATCACCTCTCTGAAGCCCCAACCCAACGATCCGGCCAGGACCAGTTGATGGGTCAGGACCTGCCTGCGCCGCATCCCGGCGAAAGCCCTGAGGAGGCGAGTGAGATTCTTTCGAGGTTCGATCGTCCCGACATAGAGTATGAAACGTTGGCTGAGGCCATAGCGGCGCCGAACCTGCTCCAACATCTCTGACTCCTTGAGCGGCTTGAACTCGGGCGCTGGAGCTTCGGGAACTACGTGAATTCCATCTGGGGGGAGTCCCCAGAGCCGCATCATGTCCCGGCGAGCGCTTTCCGAAACCGTGATGATCGCCTTCGCTTTCCGTGCACACAGCCGAACCAGCGGCCGAGTCAAGCGTCGCCGCAGGGGGTGAAACTGAGGGAAGAGGCTCAGGCTCATGTCATGGATCGTAAGGACTGTGGGAACTCGGGTCCCCAGAGGCGAAATGGAGTTGGTGAAGTGCGCAAGATCGGGATTGACCTCGTTCAAGACCGAGAAAGCCCGCGTTTGCATCCACAGACTCCGGAAGCGGAGCCGGTGCCCTGGATGGATCCTTGCGATAGGAGGAAGCGGGTTTGAGGTGAAAGGAGGAGCATTGGAAACGATGACAAATTGGTCTTTGGGGGCCTCCCTCAGAAGGTGCTGAAGCAAGTGTTCGGTGTAGTACCCAACGCCCGTCTGTCCCGCTCTCAAGGTGGTGCCGTCAAAGCAGACTTGCATAGCGGTTTAGTCCACCAGCCGCGCTGGATCCCTCGGGAAGCACTTCGGGGTGTCCCATATTCGGAGTATCGCTGGCTTGCAGAGGTTACTTCATCCTTCGAGATTTGCCCTCTCCGATATTCTGCGGCTTATCATTGAGCAGTTGCCACCCCCAAAGGGATCGAATGCAAAACTCCGAACAAGCGAACTCCAAGATGGCTTGCAGCCCAGGCGGCAGCAAGCGTACTCTTGCCCCGCTCGTGGCTAAGTACACTGGTAACTACGCTGAATTGTAGGGCCGTGGAACTCGCTCACACCTCTTGAGAGTCCAGGCCAGGGACCGATCGTGATTCGAACTACACTTCTTATTGGGTACAAGACGCTGTCGGAATTCGCCGGCAAACTTTTTTTCTTTCTGATCATCATCTGGGCCGCCCGCAATCTATCGAAGGAGGAGTTTGGAATCGTTTCGCTGGCATGGGCCCTGGGCTGGATCACCGCGATCGCAACTGACTTTGGTCTCCAGATCTTTCTGACCCGACAGATCTCATTGCGGACATCCCAGGCCCCAATCATCTTGAAAAGACTCCTACGGATCCGGATCTCCCTCTGTGGCGTGCTGCTGCTCGGGGGAGGGGTTGTCATGGTTTTCGTGGACTGGGGTCAATTCTCAGGAGCATTCTTGCTCATCGTTGCGTCGCAAACCATTGCCTCCCTGATCGATTTCTTCAGCCACTTTTATCGAGGACTGTCGCGAGCTGATGTCGAAGCCTCGATCAACCTGGTTTATAGAGGTCTCACCCTGATCTTGGTGCTACTGCTTTCGAGGACCCTCAGTCCCCTGCTGGCCGTCTCCTACGCTATGATCCTAGGAGCGGTGACCGGACTGGCGATCACCTGGTTTCTGGCTTTGCGCCTGTGCCGCAGGATTCAGGTAGAAGCCACAGATTCCAAGGATGGACTCTTCAGCATATCGACCGCAGAACTGTTCAGAAGAATTGCGCCGATTGGGGCAGGAATCCTGTTGTCCGCCCTCTACTTTCGGATGGATCTGTTTCTGATCGAATATTGGAAGGGGTCCGAGGCGGTGGCGATCTATAATGCCGTGTTTCGACTGATAGAGGCCCTACGACTGTTCCCCGCCGCGGTTCTTGCTGTCGTATTCCCCTATCTCTGTCGCTCCCGCAGCCTCAGCCCACTGGTGGCTACAGGAATGGGGCTGGCGATGGCAGGCCTTCTGGCTACGGCTGTGGGCAACTGGCAGGGTGGACCCTGGCTCAGTCTCTTCTACGGAGAGAGTTACGGGCAGGGCCTGGGAGCTTTTCGAATCCTCCTGTGGGCGGTTCCGTTGCTCTTCCTGAACTTTGCGCTCACCCACCAGTTGATTGGGTGGGAACGACAGCGCGCCTATGCCTGGCTCTGTGGAGGATCCTTGATCACCAATCTCCTGCTGAATTGGGCACTTATTCCTCACTGGGGAATTGAGGGGGCTGCCTGGTCGACCCTGGCAACCGAGCTCTTCCTGGGTGGAGGCTGTCTCCTCGTGCTGATGTCCGAAAGACCTTCAAAGAACCTTAGTGCTCCCTTCCATAAATACGATGATGTATGCAGATGGGGCTTGTGAGGCGAGATCAAGGCAGGAGGAGGAAGCCGATGCTTTGCCATCTTCGACGACGACCAACGCAGAGATCGTCCACAACCCCCATCTGCCCTCCGGGTGGCGACGCGACGGGCCGATGGCTTTGTCGCTCCTCCTTGCAATACGCAAGAGTATGGCTTCGTCGTCGCTTCGCGCCCTCGACGCCGTCGCGCTCGCCACATACATCATCGTATTTATGGAAGGGAGCACTTAGCGAGCCGCTCCAACTTTCCTGGAAGGGCGATGTCTACTGAGTCCGCGCGCGTGCTCTCGGATGACGAGCTGTCCATTCTGAAGACGGTGGTCTATGCGTCTATATTCGACTACGCAATGACCCTTGAAGAACTGCACCGCAGCCTGCTGGAGGCCACCCTTACCGCGGACGCGATCCTTGCAGAGTATGAATCCAGCGAAGGGCTGCAGAAGATCATCGAATTCCGGGAGGGATTCTTCTTTCCGCGAGGCCGCTTCAGTCTAGTCGAGAAACGACAACAGCGACAGATTGCCAGCCGCAGCCTGCTGGAGCGAAATCGTTGGGTGTTGAAACTCGTCTGTGCCATCCCCAACACTCGGCTGGTAGCTCTCTCTGGCAGCGCCGCCCACGGGAACGCCGAGTTGGACAGTGACATCGATCTTTTCATCGTGACCCGAAGAGGGTGTGTCTGGGGAGTCGCCGTCAGCGCGCTGCTGCTGACCAAAATGCTCGGGTACCAACGGATGGTGTGTTGCAATCTGGTCTTATCCGAGAAGCGATTGAAGATCGATCAGGAGGACCTGTTCACCGCCAATCAGATCGGCCACCTGAAACCGCTGGTGGGATACCAGACCTATCTTAACTTTCTTTCCGAAAACTCCTTTGTGGGGGAACGGTATCCCAATCTGCTTCCCCTTCCGGGCTGCCTTGACGGCTACCGCCCAGGCTTGATCGTTCGATCGGCCAAGGCGACGTTGGAGACCCTCGCCTTACTGGGCATCCGGCAGCTGTTAGAGCTCGTCTCTCGGAAATCGTACTCCCGATACCTTCGCACCCGATCCGGTCGCTGGTCGTCCCCCGACCAGGTTGTCCTCGAAAGAGACCACCTCAAGCTACACACAGAAACACATCGACACTGGGTTATGGAAAAATTTCAACGAGAGCTCTCGTTGGCTTTGGAGAGGATTTCTTCCTAGGGACTACTTGAATAGTGAACAGTGATGAAGTGATCAGTGACCAGTACCGGAAACAGCTGCAGGCAACAGAGCCGCGAACGACTTGACTTCTCTGCAAGATGAGCCCAAGTTCCGGGGAGAGAGCTGGACAACCGCAAGATCTCTGTTGACCCCGAAAAGTTCCGTTCTCGAATCGGGCCAGCACCGCTGGGGGCCCCACTAAGCTGAAACTTCAATTAGCAAGTCCCCAGGACCTAACCCATTGATTTAGTGAGGGATTAGGCGTATTAGAGACACGTCTTTACGCCGCGGGCGTTATTGCGGGTAGCCCAGGGTTGGCGATGCGAAGCGAGCGAGGGGTTGGGGCTCTGGGAGATCTTGCTGTTTTCATGTACGATCCGGCGCAGCTGGGGGCGGGGCTAGGCCGAAACTTCAAACGTGGATTCGGTCGCCAGGCCGAAGCCCTAGCTTCGAGCTCTTGGCTCGAACCGGCGGCCTGGAGACCGCCGCCACGCCGGATCGCCGAAGTTTCTTTCTCGAACGATCCAGCGTGGACGAATCAGCCACGGAGACGGTAGAGCTGAAGACGATCCCAGGGCAGACTCAGGGCACGCCCCAGCGCTCCCACTGCTCTCCAGTCTCCCTTGGCCAACCTCTGCCAGGCCCCGCGGGCACGATGTTGCTTGTGCACGGTGGCGTGTAGCCTTTGATAGAAGGCGTGCGAAAAAGGTCCCTGGTAGAGCATTGCCAGGTCGCTGCTGTCGACCCAATTCTGCTTGGCGCCCAGTTGGGACTGCACGACGTCGTAGAATTTGGTGCCGGGCAGGGGATAGGAAACCGAAATTCCGATCTCGTCCGGGCCACAGTCCCGAACCATGCGCATCGTCTGCTGCACATCAACCCAGGCCTCATTGGGGTAGCCGAATTGCAGAAAGAATCCGACTCTAATTCCGACCTGCTGCAGTTGCTTGGTAGCCCGATGGGTGTCCTCGAGCGTAGTCCCTTTGTCCATGGCGTCCAGGATCTTTTGTGAACCTGACTCGGCTCCCATCCAGACGGTACGACATCCTGCGGCACCCAGCTTCTCCGCTATCCGCTCACTGACAAGGTCGGTCCGCAGAAGACACTTGAAGGGAGTCTGGATCTGCTTCTCGCAAACCAGATCAGAGAATTGTTCGATCCAACCCCGCTTCAGCCCAAAGATGTCGTCTGCGAACCAGACATGGTCCGGTTGCTGGCGCCCCTTCAACCACGTCAGTTCCTCGACCACATTCTCGGGGCTTCGCGAGTGATAACGCTGACCGTAAATGGGTTTCGCACACCAGTTGCAGTGATAGGGGCAACCTCGGGTAGTGACCATGTTGACGGAATAGTATCCGTGGCGGCTCTGCCACAGCTCCCGGTATCGCTCGGCATCCACCAGATCCCAAGCCGGAAAAGGAAGCTGATCCAGATCTCTAAGAGGCTGGCGAGCGGCGAAGCTTCCATTCGAGGTCCCGGCCGGGACAACCCCTTCGATCTCGCTGGCGGGGAGCGAACTCTGTCCACTGAGCGAAGCGATGAGATCGCCTAGAGCAATCTCGCCCTCGCCGATCAGGATGTAATCCGCGCCCTTCTTGAAGTAATCCTGCCGATGATCGGTGGCATCCGATCCCGAGACGATCACGGTACAACCCTGGGCCTTTGCCTGCTCTATCATCTCCCAGGCCGCCTCGCGCATTCGGAGCAGGCACATCTTGCTCAGATAGTTGAAGCTGTCCTCATAGATGACGGCGAACCTGGGCCGGTGGCGATCCAAAGCCTCGGCCCAACCCTCGGTCGACTCGGCCAGCATGGCGTCGAAGAGCGCAACCTGAAACCCTCTGCTTCTCAGATGGCTTGCCGCATAGAGCGTCCCCAGCGGAGGGTAGGGCTGCATCGCCTCCCATAGCTTCGGGTCGAAGCGGAGGTAGTAGGATTGTCCGAGCAATACCATGTTCATGGCGCGGCCGAATCTTACAACGAATCGGCTTTGGGGTGCAGGACCCGATCCGTAGGGAGACGGGCCGGCCAACCGCTCGAGCAAGGGGGGAGTGATTCCTCCCCTGTGATAGTCGGCACCGAACTATCACAGGAAAAAAATCGGCTGCAACCTGCAACCTAACCCGTCGGCTGCCTGCGAAATCGGTCCAGCAGATCGATGCCTACCGCCCTCTCGCCTTCGCTTTGAGACGATTGCATTCCTTGCTGGATCGCGGCGAAAGCTGCCTCCCTCTTCCCCAGTTCCCAATACGCCCGTGCCAGCCTGTAGAAGACCAGGGCATTCTCCGGATCTGTCTTTAACCCCTCCCGGTATAGTTCAATCGCTCGGGTCCAGTTGCGATTCTGGCTAACTGAATCCGCCAGAAGAAAATAGAGCTGGGCATTCTGAGGATGGCGATTGAGCCCCTTTTCACACTCGGCGATGGCCTCCTTGACGAAGCCGAATTGCAAATTGAGCTGAGCCAGGTAGTAGTAGGGCTCCCACGTCGAGGGCTTCAGGCGCTGGGCTATTTTGAGATGTTCCCTTGAGGAAAAGAAGTCGCGATGATCGAGGTAGAGCCTTCCCAGAGCTGCGTGAGTACCTGCATCTCCCGGATCCAGGTCCAGAGCTCGCTTCCAGGTCGCTTCCGCCTTCGCCACCTCTCGCCGGTTGAAATAGACTTCACCGAGACTTTTCAGGGCAAGAGGGTTGGAAGGATCAATATCGATGGCTTGGGACAGATATGCCTCTGCCTCCGTCGGAAAGTGGCGCATCAGTAGGACCCCCAGGTTGTAGTTGGGACGATACTTTCGAGGGGATTTGAGGACCGTATCCCGCCACAGGAGTTCTTCGTCGCTCCAAACCCGGGCTCGCATGCGTCCCAATCCGATGTAGGAGGCTAAGATTCCACCCACGAGCAGGAACACGGCGCCAGTCAGCAGCCGTTTGGCCCCTGTGGAAGTCCAGTTTGCCCTGACGTATGCCAGCAAGAATAGCGAGCACCAGGCCAGAAGAGCCGAAAAGCCAAGCATCGAAGCGTAGACCCGATGTTCGAACATGAAGTCCAGCCTGGGTATCAGGCTGGAAGTGGGCAGAAGTAAGAGGAAAAAAGCGCGACATAGAAGGCCGCGTGGTTGGAGAAGCGCTTCAGTTTGAGAAAGCCCCAGACCAGGATCGCCCACATGAAAAGTTCGGCCAACTACCTGAGTTCCAGCCAGTCGATCCGGGGCAGCACGTGGTGATCCAGATTGAGACCAATCGGGAAGAGGGTCAACAGTACGTAACGCCAGACCACCTCCACCTGAGTTGCTGCGTAAACCAGGCTACTCAGGATCCCAATCCCGGACGCGGTGTCCTCCCAACCTGGAGACGACCAATAAGGGATCCCAATCACCAAAGCCAGGGCCAGGTAAGCCAGATGCCAACTCCTCGGCCTCCACTCTCGTTTCAGGAATCCATCACCAACCCAGAGGATCAGGGGAAGGACGATCATGAACTCCTTACAGGCTACACCGAGGGCGAAGAAGACCAGGACGAAAAACGGCCGGCCCTTGAAGTGTGAGATCAACGCCAGAAGGGCGAAGAGGGTCGCCAGCAATGTAGACCTCTGATACACATAGAGGGTCGCCTCTGTCTGAATCGGGTGTACGGCGAACACCGAAGCGGCCAACAAGGGCACAAAGAGGTAGGGTCTGCTTTCGCTCGCCTGAAACGTCCGGAGCCCTCCAGGTCGCTCCTGCTTGGACGAAGGCGGAGGACGCGCTATACACAGGGTCCGTGAAACGCCCAACAGGTGCAGGAACAGGAAAACGAGCACTCCATTGAGCGCGTGCACCAGCAGGTTGAACAGATGGTAGGGAGCAGGCGAAGGCCCGTGAATCTGATACTGGGTCAAGAACGTCAGCCAGGTCAGAAACCTCGGCACAGGAGGCGAAATGAAGTGGACCCAGCGGCCTAACTGGACATTCTCATCTTTAAGAAAGAGATGGTCGTCGAACTGGAAAGGGTAGTCGAGCGCCGAGTGGTAGACCGCGAGGGGGAGAAGAAAGACGAGTAGAACCTGAACCAGAAACTTGGGGTTCAAGGCGCGGTGGTAACTACGGGACTGGTCTCTCCGCTGGAGAAGATGAGTCTAACCTCGACGTGGCTTACCCCATCGGCCGATTCGGCCAAGGACAAGACCTCGTTGATTGGGCCCGCCCCTTCTACACTCCGAACGAACTCGCCCAACTTGGCATTCCCGGAAAAGACCCTATAGATCGCACCGACAACGGTTTTGTTTGCGGGGGGCTCGATATCAACCAGAATCTGTCCTCCACCCACTACCGCGAGGCTAGCGCTCATCTCGTTATCGTCAGCGGCACCGGGCACGACAGGAAACGTGGTCAGGGTAGTAACTTCACCGGATTCTTGAGCCACTTTTTGACGCAGGGTCACGGCGGCAACGGACTGGCCATCTCCCACTTTCACAGTAAGTGTGCCTTGCATCTCCTGGGCTCGAGCCACCACTTCGGGATTCCCCTCGAAAAACTGAGACACAAATCGTGGCAGCTGCTGTCCAGCTCCCAGAGGAATATTGGTCGTAGCAATCGGTGAGGTCATTATGCCGAGGGGAGAGGATCCGAGCGAAGCAGAGATCGGGTTGAAGGATGTGTCGTAAAGAGTCAGAGTCAAATCCCCACTACCTCCGGTTGTCGTCAGCTCAACCTCCTGAGATACAGGAGGCTTCACCATTGCAAGACCCGTGTCTACATTGCCCAAGGAGTCTACGAACAAGGTGAAAGTGCTGAGGGGCGTAGTGGCAGGAACCCCTGCCTCCGACTGGACGATTCCTGTGGTCGCGTCAATGGTCGTGAAGACCGCGGTGGCCCCCACTCCTGCACCCGCTGTGACACGGGCATAGCCCACCGCGATAATTCCCTGAGGATCTCCTGTGCCGGGAGTCTTTTGCGAAGTGGAGTTGCCCTTCTGCAGGGGGATATTGAAGGTGGAGTCGCGGCCCAGCGTCCCCAGCTCGAGCGAGAGGGGGTTGCCTGAGCCATCGAAGAACTCTAGTGTGACGGCCGTGTCTTCTCCGGTGTTGACGAAGATGAACTCTGTCTGCAGAGTAAGTGAGCCGGCGGTACCATCAGCTATCTGAGGAAAGAAGAACACCTCTGAGACAGCCCCCGGGAAGGCGAGCCCTGTAAACAGAGACAATACCGTTAGAATAAAGGCGTGGCGAAACATCCGACTAGAGTAGACCAACTCAATCGCCTGGTGCAACCGGAAAATGAAAAATAGGAACGCTGCGCTCAATCGGAAACTCACCCGAATTGCGATCTGCCACGACTGGCTCTTGAATCAGCGAGGTGCGGAGCGAGTCCTGACCGAATTCTGCAGAAACCCGGCGAGCCTTGCCATCTATACTCTCCTTTTCGACTCAGAGACTCTGGGATCGGCCCTGGACCGACATCTGGTCTATGTGTCCCCGCTCAGATGGCTGCCCGCACCCCGAAACTACTACCGCTATTTGCTGCCCCTCTTCCCCTACGCCATTCGGCAATTTCAGGTGCGGGACGTGGAGCTTCTAATCAGCATTAGCCACTCGGTGGCGAAGGGCATCCCTCATGATCCTGAAGTGCCGCATATCTGCTATTGCCTGACACCGATGCGCTATCTGTGGGAACCTGGCCTCTATCAACCGGATTTAAAGGGTCCTCTGAGGAGAATCCTGCTCAGGCTGCTCTCCCGCCCCCTTAGGAGCTGGGATACCCAGACAAACCAATCGGTGGACTCCTTTGTGGCTGTCTCCAAGACGGTCCAGCAGCGGATTCGCAGAACCTACGGTCAGGAGTCGCGTGTCATCTACCCCTTCGTAGACCTGGACTTCTTTCGCCCCACGAACGCCAGCCGCGACGACTTCTATCTCATCGTCTCCGGGCTGGTACCCAACAAGCGGATCTCTCTTGCCATTGAGGCCTTCAACCGCAACGGAAAAACTTTGCGGATCGTGGGTTCCGGACCCCTGCTTCGCCGCCTTCGAAGGATGGCCCGCCCCAACGTGGAGTTTCTGGGCTGGCAGCCCGACGACGAAGTCCGTACTCTCTACCAGACGGCACGGGGGCTGGTCTTCCCGGGACACGAGGACTTCGGTCTGGTGCCGATGGAAGCTCAGGCCTGCGGTTGCCCTGTCATCGCCTATGGAAAGGGCGGCGTGACCGAAAGCGTAGTGGCCGGGGAAACAGGGATATTCTTCCAGGATCCTACTCCCGAAGCTCTCAGGGAGGCCGTCGAGTCACTCGAGAAAAGCCCGCTTGACGAAGGAACAATGATCCAGAACGCCCAGCGCTTTTCCCGGGACCGATTCTGGTCTGAGTGGCGCCACTGCCTGAAAGAGCTGGGGTTGGACCCAGACCTGCTCCGGCAGCCTAGTACCTAACGTGCTTCCTCTATCTCCTTCGATAGATATTGAATCCTAACCTGAGATCTCCAGTCGAATCCACACCGTAGCGCCCTGGTGTGAAATCCTGAGAGGTCGTCACCAGGATCGTAAAAACGTGACCGAAGGTCCTGACCCTGACTCCTCCTGATATAGCGGGATCGTCGCCCCTGAATCCGCCGAAGCCGGCTAGCCTGGGAACGTACTCTCCAATAACGGAGAAGCGCGGATGGATGGCAAAATCACCTCCCAGACCCAGAGAAAAAGTATGGTTGTCCTCCAGATTGATCCCCGTCCGGGAGGCCGCAAGGGCATCCTCTCGACTGTTGAAGATCATGGTCGGGACCACATGCGTCCGCAGCCTCCCGTAGTCGAAGGAGGTTGGCAGTTGAAGAAAAGGCGAATAATGGTTCTGGAAATTGTCGCGACCCTCCAACCCGCCGACGAGTGACATGTTCCAGAAAGAGCTCTCCTTGTTGTGAAGTTCGAAGATTCCGTTGAAGGCAATCACCGGGGTAAAGCTATCGGATTCGAGACGGGCACGAGAAGCCGATACGGCAATCCGATCGGTCAGAGCGTAGGTCAGCCCAAGATTGATGTTGGCCCCGAAGTCGACTCCGAACAGGTTGCCTATGCCGCCCTCCTCCAGCGACCCCATGAAGCGATGCTCGATGTGGACTTCCAGATTCCCCTTGTCGAGGTCGATGGGAGTCGGAAGGTGTGCGAAACGAGAGCTTGTATTCAAGCGTTGCTTGGGTTTGCCCTTTTCCTGGGAAGCCACAAGGGGCGCCTCAACCGCGGCCGCCCCGGAGTAGGCTCCCGCCGTATAGATGTAATCTCCGGCGCTGGCATTGGCTCCGTCGGCTGCGTTGCCCGAGGCATTGAACAGCACCGGACCTGCCGCCTGTTCGGGAGCGGTCCAGTTGAAGTGAAACTCGAAGGGCCCATCTGTCACTCCGGCTCCGGTCCCATCCGCCGTGTGAGCAACGTATTGAACTCCATTGGACTCCTTGATCTGGGTGGTTGCGTCGATTGGGACAAGCTCGCCAGCCTGCTGCCCCGAAGCGGAGAATCGAGTCGATAGCTCGAAACCCCAACGCGATTGACTTGGCTGACCGATGATCACCGCAATGGGATAGGTCATCCCCGGACTGTAGATCTTCGGTACTCCGTTCAGGTGAAAGATGCCACCCATGGTGCGTCCCTGGTTCAGTTCGAAACTGCTGTGGCAGGAGTTGCAGCTCTGCTCTTGGAATCCCCCCGTCAAACTCGGTAGGGGCCCGCTGGAAAAAGACCAGAGAAGAGCCGTGAACGAGAAGAAAAGCACTGAAAAGAAAGTAAGACCTAGGTATCTCCGCTTCATTAAGCACTCCCTTTCCCAATGGTGCCGTCACAAACAAGCCTGGGGGATGCAAAGTTAGTGTACCTGGGTCGAGCGACGCCTTGCTAGAAACTCATGGCTTCCCGCTTGCAACGGGTGACTTGTAACTTGTAACTTGACTGACCTGAAACTTGAATAGTGAGCAGTGGTGAAGTGATCAGTGAACAGTACCGGAAACAGCTACAGCCAACAGAGCCGCGAACGACTTGACTCGTTAGCAGTATGCCCCACGTTTAGAGGAGAGAGCTGGACAACAGCAGAAATCTCGCAGGTCCCCAACCCCTCGCTCGCGCTTCAGGCTTCCATAGCTCGGGAAGTTTCTTTCTCGAATGGGGCCAGCACCGCTGGGGGCTCCACTGACCTGAAACTTGAAGAAGAGGTCGCAGGTTTCAGGTCGCTGGGGAAAGCACCTACTGATGTAAGACTGCCGCGCTCGAGGCCAAATGGCAGCAACCTCGAACCCAGTTCCGAGGAGCAGACGGGACTGAAGCATTCACCGTAATCATCCAGCGTGGCCGGTGGCTTCGCCCAAGTGAATCCTAAAGGAGCTCGAAGAAATGTCAGAGTTCTTGGATCACATCTCGATCGTTCTGGTGGGGACCCGAAGCGCGGGCAACATCGGTTCCACCGCTCGGGCGATGCAGAACATGGGACTCAGCAGCCTCAAGCTGGTCAAACCCAGAGAACATCTCACCCCGGACGCCTTCAAGATGGCGTCACGAGCAGTCCATCTGGTCGAGCAGGCTGAAGTCTACGAAACCCTGGACGAGGCCCTCGGAGAAGAGCAGATACTGGTCGGAACTACCTCGGCCAGAGAACGCCGTACACACCAACGGGTCTATACCCCCAAACAGATCGCACCCCTCATCCGAGAATACGCAGAGGCACAGAAGGTCGCCCTCATCTTCGGCCCGGAGAACCGCGGTCTGACCGATGAGCAGCTGGCTCGGTGTCAATACTTCGTGGTGGTTCCCTCCTGCGGTGAGAACCCGGTTCTGAATGTGGCCCAGACGGTCCTCTTGATGGCCTACGAGGTCTTTACACTGGAACCAGTCGAGCGAACCTCCCGACCGATCCTGGTTAGCCAGGACCAGCGCGAGGAGATGTTCCAGCAGATGGAACAAGTGCTGATCCAGATAGGCTTCTTGAGCTCCTCAAGTCCTGAACCGATCATGAAGTCGATCAGACGGTTTCTTGGAAAGGCGGAGTTAACGGCACGAGACATCCAGATTCTCAGAGGCATTATGAGCCAGATGGAGTGGTACTCGCAGGAGGGACACAAGCTGTCGGCAAAGGGGATCCAAAAACCGTGAGGCAAGGCTCTAAGACGCAGGATGGGTTGGCTCAGATCTTGGAGCTTGGCTCGAACTCCATCCTCATCAAGACCAGTCCGGTCAGAAGTTTGGGATAGAAATCGGTCGACTTCTGAGGCATTTTTTCCCCTCTTTCGGAAACCTCACGGACCTGGTCCAGCCGCGTCGGGTTCAGGAGAAAGCCCAGTTGGTAAGTCCCCTGACGAACACCGCTGATGAGCTCCTGCCGATCGCGAAAATAGTCGACGTATTTCTGACTGGCCACCTCCTCGGGGCCGATCCCCAGATAGCCCCTGAAAATCCCTTCATGCAGGACATTGACATCCAGATCCCGGGCAGGACCGTTCAGATCGGGCATGAAGGAGCTGCTATCTGCCATCTCCTCCCTCAAACGCAGGTGGTGGATACGCCCAGCAGCACCGCTCACCAGGGCAAGAGAGTGGCCCCCTTTCGCCATCTCAGCCTCCAGCCCATCCACCCCTTCCATCGGCTGGACATGAAATGCCTGAGTCAGGTCTCCAAGTAATCTCTGAGCATCGAGGTCAGGTAGATTCCTTAGAGCACGGTGCGTAGCCAGAATCCTCAGTGAGGGGCTTTCCATGTTGAAGAGGGCAATCATCCGCTTGTCGAAACTCTCCGGCGCCGTTGCTCTCAACTCCTGCTCCAGACATTCCTGCTGAAACAAGACCGAGGTCTGGAAACGGTGGTGGCCGTCCGCGATATAGAAGCGACTTTCCTCGAGGCCACCACTGATCTGATCCTGAATCGATCGATCTCCCAGGCACCAGAGGCGATGCATAACACCATATTCATCGACAACCTGAATCTGGGGTTCCACTCCCTCAATGGCCTGCGACAGGATTTCGTCCACTCGCATCGACGGCTGCGAGTGAAGCATGAAGATGAGGCCTTCGTTGGAGCGAGTCTGCCGGATCAGATCGAGCCGATCCTGTAAGGGAGCCTGCAAAACTCTCTCGTGCCCTCTCACCGTGAGGCTGGAATCTCCGAGGGAGGTGAGGCAGATGAAGCCCAGGCGCGACTGGCGACTGCCGTCCAGATCGAAAACCTGCTCGTAAGGATAGAGACAGGGCTCCCCGTCCTGCGTCATCACCCCATCGTCAATCCAATTCAGGAGGTGCTCTCCGGCCTCCTCGTAGTTGGCATTCTTGATCACCCTGGCAATATTGTGAGGATGTCGTTGCAGGTACCCTTCCAGCATCGACGGGGTAATCTTATCGTAGGGCTGAGTCACTACATCCTCCAGTCGTCCGATCCGGCTGGAGTCATAGCGGTAGCCTCTGAAAGGAAAGACTCGTCCCATGGAGCCGATTCTATATAATGAGCCGCCGAGATGCTACGCGGCCCAGGGATGTCCTTGACCCGCTAGCCGTTCTCTGCTGAAGCGCGGGAGGATCGCTTGCGTAGCGCGGACACGCTGGCTCGAACTCATCCGATTTCCATCATCATTCCAGCCCACAATGCAATGCCCGAGGTGACCCGGTGTCTCGAGGCGCTGGCGCAGAACAACCTCACCGAGACGCAGATCATTCTGGTTGACGACAGCTCTTCGGACGGGACCTCCTCGGCACTCGACAGTTTCTCCGCCCTGGATGTCCCTGCCCAATGTATCCGGCTCGATCCGCAGCGCGGGCCGGGCGCCGCCCGCAACGCAGGCCTTGAGTCCTCCCATCATCCCCATCTGCTCTTCTTGGATGCCGATGTCGTGCTGCCTGAACAGAGTCTCGACTGGATCCGGGATAGCCTCGACCTTTACTCCCACCGGACCGAAGTTGGGGGAGTTCTGGGAACCTATGCCGAGCACCTTCCAGCCGCGGACTTCTGGACCAACTTCAAGAATCTGACCACCTCCTTCTTGTACCGGACCACGGAGACCCTCAGCCCCTTTATCCACACCCCTATCTTCTGTATCCGTAAAGAGCTGATAGAAAAGGCGGGCGGATTCGACTCGGGCCTGGCAACGGCCGAGGACTTTCACCTGGGCTTGAATCTAGGCACGATGGGCTACCGCTTCGTCATCGACCGAAGAGTTCAAGGCTTGCATCTGAAGCGATACTCCCTGAAGGGTATTCTGTCGGAGGATAGAAGGCGGATTCGAGACCTGCGAAGAGCGAAGCCGAGGGAAGAACAGCGTCGATTCTACTACCGTGCACATCGCTGGAGCCGGATCGCCTCAGTCGCACTGCCTCTTCCCATCCTGGTCCTGGCTGGCCTGGGCCCCTGGGCTCCGGCCGCCGCACTCGCGGCGTTTGGGCTGCTAGCGCTCTTCTATGCTTTCAATCTCCGCTTCCTGACCTACTGTCGGCAGAAATTGGGTTGGAACTTCTATTTCAAGTCTTCTCTCTTCCTCTTCATCGAAATGCTGTGGGCCTTGTTCTGCGTGGCTTCCAGCTGGATACGACGGGACTGAACTGCTCATCAAGGGGGAGCACGTGGGGTTGTGTAGCTTCGAAAAGTCTCTATTACTGCTTGTTGTTCCCAGGTCGAAGAGTGTGATTCGCCGAATATGGCCATGACGGAACAGATTTTCCTTCAGAGATACGATACAATCAAAATCAGAGTCCGCAGTTTTTGTGTGAAGACAATCCTGAACAGAGGTTCATGCGGTCGGAAAGGAAAGATGAGATGACACTTCTTGGGTTTCGATTCGCCCTCACTCTGGTTCTCTTGATCGGTGTTTTGCTCTTTCAAGCTGGACAGCTCCAGGCTCAATGTAGTGTGATCAACACCAATAGTTTCCTGACTTCTGCTCCCACGACTGTTTTCGTAACCAAGACGCTGAGTGCGGCGACAAGCTGCATGCAGACCGCCCTGGTAATGGCGGCTCAATGTTTCCCATGCGCCACTTCCTTTTCGACCGCTATGCTCTATGCGGTTAGGACCGGTTCATCGCCGTCGCCCATCTGCGTTTGGGACTGCAACTGCGGGACCGTAACGATCTCGGGAGCGGAAGGTGGTTTACCCGTCGAGCTTATGGACTTCCAGATCAGCTCGCTGCCAGAGCCAGCGACCCCAGAGGCAGAGGAAACCCATACGGACGGAGGGCGCTCCCCCGAGTCTTGATATCTCGTCACCGAGCCGATCTCCAAGTCAACTTAGTGGCTTCCCGGGTTGGCAGGCGTTTTTCTGAGTACTCTCGTTCAGACCACTAAGCCGGGTGAATAGGGGCCAGGGTAGGCTCGCCCGAATTTCTCTTCCCCAGCCCACCGCGGCACGGCGATGAGTTTTCTCCGGCCCAATCTGCTGGTCCCGCACGGGAAATTGGAGAAATCCTGAGAAATCCGTTGACATTGGCCTGATCATGTACCAGCATGCGCGACAAACCAATCATTTGTTCCTGTTCCGTCCGAATCTTGAAAGGAGAAAAGATGTCAGAACCTTTTTTGGCTGAAGTCAGGATTGTGGGATTCAACTTCGCGCCGCGTGGTTGGGCCTTTTGTGACGGCCAGCTGCTGCCCATCAACCAGAATCAGTCCCTCTATTCGCTGCTGGGTACCACCTACGGCGGCGACGGCCGCACTTCCTTTGCCCTGCCCGATCTGCGTAGCCGCACGCCGATTCACAAAAGCGACAGCCACCAGTTGGGCCAGAGGGGCGGAACGGAGACCGTTACCTTGACCGCGGCCGAGATCGCGGCTCACAGCCACGCGGTCAAGGCAAGCAGTTCCAGCGGCGACCAAATTCAACCTGAGGGCAGGGTTCTTGCGTCATTCGCGGACGGCTACAGGGACGCGGAAGCGGCGAACTTGACCCCCCTACGCTCCGGGACCGTGACCGCTACGGGTGGGGGCCAGGCTCATGATAACCTGCAGCCGTATCAAACGGTTGCTTTCTGCATCGCCCTGCAAGGGCTCTTTCCATCGCGGAATTAACGGAGGCCAATCATGTCAGAACCCTTTGTAGGCGAGATCCGCATGTTCGCCGGAAACTTTGCTCCACGCGGCTGGGCCCTCTGTGACGGGCAGCTCCTCGCGGTAAGCCAGAACGATGCGCTCTTCAGTCTGTTCGGCACCATCTACGGCGGCGATGGGCGTACTACCTTCGGTCTGCCCGATCTCCGGGGGCGTATTCCGCTCCACCAGGGTCAGGGGGCGGGCCTCAGCGCGCGTAGGCTGGGGTCCAAGGGTGGTGAGGAAAAAGTGACAGTCACCACCAACCAGCTGGCTTCTCACACCCACGATCTCAATGCCAATACGGCGGCGGCCACTGGAAGTGCTCCCCTGGGCAAGGTCCTGGCTGAGCCGACGCAGGACAGGATCTATAAGCAGGTGGACCAGAGTGTAGATACGGCTTCGACCTCGATCGCCGACTCGGGTGGTAGTCAACCCCACAGCAACCTCATGCCCACGCTGTGCATTCATTTCATCGTTGCCCTGGTCGGCATCTACCCGTCAAGGCACTGAACAAAGGAGGCCCGTATGTCTGAACCTTTCCTCGCCGAAATCCGAATATTCGCTGGAAACTTCGCGCCGCGCGGCTGGGCCTTCTGCGACGGGCAACTCCTACCGGTTTCCCAGAACACCGCCTTGTTTTCGCTGATCGGCACCACTTATGGCGGCGACGGTCGCACCACGACCGCCCTTCCCAACCTGCAGGGGCGCGCCCCCATGCATCCCGGCAGAGGCCCCGGGCTGACTGCACGCAGACTCGGTGCACGGGTGGGATCCGAAACCGTGGACCTGACCGAGGCCCAGATACCCTCGCATTCACATACTCTGAGGGCCTTCCGTGGCCCAGGGGCACCGGGAGGACCCACCAATCAGTCCTCATTGGCCCGCTCTGCGCCTGGAACGGCCTACCAGCAAGACACCACCAACAATCTCGTAGACCTTGCTGCGGAGAAGCTGTCCACCAGCGGTGGTGGTCAGGCCCACGACACCATGCAGCCCTATCTGACCCTCAACTTCATCATCGCAATCACTGGGACCTACCCGTCCCGGAGCTGAGGTGTTTGGCTGGTGTGTCGGTGAGTCCGTGACACTAATGATGCCGGGGACGGTTGGGTCCCCGGCGTTCTTCCGGACCCGATCCCCGAGGGGATCGTTCTCAAACTGATTCCGGGTTAAAAGCCCGGAGCAGGCATCAAGAACCGCTCCGTTTCCCTGACGGTTTACTCTTTCGATTTCCCTGGACTCCACTCCATCAGGTGGTAGATCCCGTTGTCGTCGATCCTCCTGAAACCCAGGCGCTTGTAGAGGCGCATGGCGGGGTTATTGTGCTCGACGTGGATCCGGACCGGTTTAGCTGCTTCGCGCCCCTCCTCCAGGACGTCCTTCATCAGCGATCCCCCCAGTCCTTGCCCCCGGTACTCGGGGAGCAGCGCAATGTCGACGAGCCTGATCTCCTCGGGGCGGCGATCGATGTAGATCCGGCCCAACGGATCGCCCTCGATCTCGATGATGGAAAACTCCGCCAGGGGAAAGTGCTCCTGATAGAACTTGTGCTGGGCATCGAACTGCATCTGCAGGAACTCCCGCTTCTGTTCCTCCGTCCAGGGCATCACCTCCAGCTCCTTTTGCCGGGTGCTGGCGTAGAGCCGGGAGAGAAAGGGGAGGTCGTCTTCAAGAACGGGTCGGAAGTTGATCGGTTTCGTCCAGGGTTTCATTTCGGGGCTTTCTATCACAGACCCGTCATAACCTGTTAGGTAAACACTGCCTCGTAGAGCATTCCCTGCTTGTCGGGTCCCACCGAGACCAGAAAGAGCTCCAGTTTTCCGAGGGCTCCGGAGTGAACGCTGTAGATGCGCTGCTCCAGAGCCAGATCCTCCGGCCCCCGAAAGACGATCGAAAAGGGAGTGCGATTCTCGGTGCCACTGAGGAGTTCGCGGGCCTCGGTTAGCTCGACTTCGAAGCTCTGGGAATCGTCCACTTCGATCCGAAACTTCTCTCCGACGCGCTGGGAGAAGTCCAATATCGTCAGCTTGGCAAAGTCATCCGTGTCGGTCATGAGTACCCCTCCCGGTCAAGTCGATTCCGGAGTTGCCAGACTCACGTCAATCTCCTTGACCCTCGACTCCTTCCGAAGCATGCCGGAAGTGAGGCCCCTTCCCTCCACCGGAATTACCCGGCTTCTCCGATACTATAAACCCCTCCGACTCCCTGTCTGCCTCTGCCCCTGTGGGCAGTTGGAGGTCGCGACCCCTCGGCCTCCAGGGCCTCCCACGTTACCCAGGCAACACTTCCTATCCCTGTGGATGCCGAGACTATCAGGAGTTGGGGAAACGGCGCAAGAACTTAGTCTTGACCCCCCACACCTTGTGCCGCGCGCAACATTCCCTTTGCAATCGGGATCGTTTAGAATGTCAGTTCAACTTGCTCCGGAGGTTCAGCCATGAGTCGACGACTCGCCATCAGCTTCCTGACCTTCTCCGGGCTTCTTCTATCCTTTGTCTCGTCTCCATCCCTTGGTAGACCCAGCAAGGAGAACCGACCCAGTCTGCCGAGTCCTGCGGTCGGCGAAGTAGATTTCACCCGTGACATCCAACCGATGCTGGTTGAAAAGTGCTTCCAATGCCACGGCGAGACCAAGGCAATGGGCGGGCTCCGCTTGAATACGCGGGCGGACCTGCTGAAGGGAGGAGACAAGGGTGCAGTGGTGGAACCTGGGAACAGCGCTGCCAGCCGCCTGATTCACATGGTTGGCGGCCTGGACGAGATGAAAATGCCGCTCCAGGGAGATCCCCTCACTGACTCTCAGGTGGGGTTGCTCCGTTCCTGGATCGATCGGGGCATCGAGTGGCCTGCGACGGACGGCGAGAGTGCCATACGCCCGTCCGAGCCTGAATCGAGACACTGGTCTTTTCAATCCATCCAGCGTCCTCGGGTACCCCAGGTCGAACGGTCGGATTGGGTCAGAAATCCAATCGACGCTTTCGTTCTCCGGCGGCTGGAACGGGAGGGGATTGAGCCTTCAGCCGAAGCCGAGCAGGCCACGCTGACGCGTCGTCTTTCACTGGACCTGCTGGGATTGCCTCCCCGGCCAGGGTCCGAGAACGGGGATGGATCATACGCCTACGAGGGACGTGTGAATCGATTCCTGGCCTCTCCTCATTTCGGGGAGCGCTGGGGTCGGAAATGGCTGGACCTGGCACGCTACGCCGACAGTGATGGCTTCGAAAAGGACAAGATTCGGCTCCATGCTTGGCGCTATCGCGATTGGGTCATCAACGCCTACAACCGTGACCTGCCCTACGACCAGTTTCTGGTGGAACAGCTTGCGGGGGATCTGCTGCCTGACGCCAGCATCGAGCAGAGGGTCGCGACCGGGTTTCATCGGAATACCCTGACCAACACCGAGGGCGGAGTGGATCAGGAGGAGTACCGGATCGAGCAAGTAATAGACCGGACCAATACCACCGGCGTGGTCTTCATGGGTCTCACGGTGGGCTGCGCCCAGTGCCACTCTCACAAGTACGATCCCCTGTCCCACCGCGAGTACTACGAGCTCTTTTCGTTCTTCAATACCGCCGTGGAAGAGAATATCCCCGCAGCACTGGAAGATGAAGTCGTTGCCTACAATCGGGCCAAGGCCGTCTGGGAAGCGAGGCACGAAGAACTCCTCGCCAGCTCCGTCCAATACCGGGAGCGGCTGACGAAGACGCTTGCCGAGTCAGGCGCAGGAAAGTTGGCCGAGTGGGAAAAGCGACTCGACTTCAAACCAGTCGAGTGGAAGCTGCTGGACCCGGCGAGCTTCAGTTCGGCCGGGGGCGCCAACCTGACCAAGAGAACGGATTCGTCCCTCCTGGTCGGTGGCAACAACCCCAAAAACGATATCTACACAATCGTTGCCAACACCGAGCTGACCGGCATCACGGCGATCCGACTCGACTTGCTGAAGCATGAGTCGCTGCCCGATCAGGGGCCCGGTCGAGCTGAGGATGGAAACTTTGTCCTGTCCGAGTTGAAGATGCAGGACACTCGCCTGAACGATCCAACCGCGGGCGTGCGGGAACTACCCTTCACTAGAGCCCTGGCGAGCTATTCCCAGGAGAGTTTCGAGGTCTCCAAAGCCATCGACGACGACCCGAAAACGGGCTGGAGTGTGGGTGGTCCGTTAGGCCCCAACCGAGATCACCAGGCCATTTTCATCCTGAAGCAGAGCGCAGGGCGCAGGGGCGGTGCAACACTCACCCTGTCCCTGGAGCATCGACAAGGTCAAGAACAGAACCTCGGTGCCTTCAAGATCTCAGCCACCACGGTAGACCGAAAACTTTTGGACCAGGTTTTACCCGAACAGGTGGAGCAGGCTTTGAGCACTCCATCTCGGCAGCGAACTGGAGAACAGACTTCGGCGATCCAATCTCACTTTATCAGTCAGGATCCTGGCCTCCGAGAGATTCTGGCTCTGGTAGAGGGTCACAAGCGAGCTGAACCCAAGCCCCCCGATACTCTCGGCCAGGTCCTTGCCACGAATCCTGAGCCCCCCAAGACTCACATTCACATCCGGGGAAACTTTCTACGCAAGGGTGAAGAGGTCAAGCCCAGCACACCTGCGGTGCTTCCCGCCCTTTCGTCGCTGGGAGCTGCGCCGAATCGCCTTGATCTGGCGCGATGGATGACGAGTCTGAATCATCCTCTCACGGCGCGAGTCGAAGTAAACCGGATCTGGGAACAGCTCTTCGGACAGGGCCTGGTTGTGACCAGCGAGGATTTTGGTACCCGCGGCGAGAGGCCGTCTCACCCTGAGCTGCTCGACTGGCTGGCTTCCGAGTTCATGCAGCGGGGGTGGAGCCGTAAAGAGATGATCAGGCTGATCGTCGGTTCTTCGACCTACCGTCAGGCTTCGAGAGTGCGGGAGGAGCTGGCCGACCTTGATTCCAAGAATGTCCTCCTGGCCCGGCAGGGACGCTTTCGGGTGGAGTCCGAGATTACCCGGGACCTGTACCTATCTGTAGGGGGACTCCTCAACCCCCACATCGGAGGCCCCAGCGTCCGCCCTCCATTGCCGTCCGACATCGCCAACCTGGGATATGCCAACTCGATCAAGTGGTCCGAGAGCCAGGGCCTCGAAAGGTATCGGCGTGGAATCTACATCTTCTTCCAACGCACCGTGCCCTACCCGATGCTGATGACGTTTGACAGTCCCGATTCGAATACCAGCTGCGTCAGGCGTAACCGATCAAACACTCCCCTACAGGCCCTTACCTTGCTGAACGAGCCCACCTTTGTGGAATGCGCTCGAGCCTTCGGGAAACGAGTAGTCGACAACGGGCCAGGGGACAAAATGGGACGGATTCGCTACGCCTTCCGCCTGGCTCTGGGCCGCAGCCCCAGCGACCGAGAGGCGGCTCTGCTGTCCCAGATGCTGGTCAGACAGAAGGGACTCTTCGAGCAAGACACAGAGAGTGCCGAGAAGCTCGTTGGCTCTTATCAGCCCTCGGTTGTGGATGCACCCTCGGCGGCCGCCTGGGTAGTCGCTGCACGCACCCTGATGAACCTTGACGAGTTCCTGACGCGGGAGTAAGCAGCATGGACCCTTTTGAGGAGCGAATCATCCAGTCCCGGCGCGACTTCCTGACCAGTGCCGCCAGTGGTCTGGGTGGCATTGCCCTGAGCAATCTGCTGGCTCAAAGTGGCCTCTACGCCGGCCCCGGGACAGGCGCTGGAGCGATCGTCAATCCGCTGGCTCCCAAACCACCTCACTTCGCCCCCAAAGCCAAGTCCTGCATCTTCCTTTTCATGGCAGGGGCTCCCAGCCAGATCGACATGTTCGACCCCAAACCCAAGCTGAATGAAATGGACGGGCAACCCATGCCCGAATCGATGCTGGAGAAGGTGCGCTTCGCCTTCATCCAGAAGGATTCGGCTGTTTTGAAGGGCACCGGCGTCAAGTTCAAGAAGTACGGCAGTTGTGGGATGGAGATCTCCGACTACCTACCCCACATTGCGACCTGCGCTGACGACATCGCGCTGATCCGCTCGATGCATACCGAGACCTTCAACCACCACCCAGGGCAGCTCATGATGAACACGGGCGTGCCCACTTTCGGGCGTCCCTCCATGGGCTCCTGGCTCAACTACGGGCTGGGTAACGAATCGGAGAACCTTCCCGGATATGTCGTATTGACCGCAGGACGGGGAGCCAGTGGCGGAGCCTCGAATTGGTCGAGTGGATTCCTGCCTTCCACCTACCAGGGAGTACTCTTCCGCAATCAGGGTGATCCAGTCCTCAACCTGGCCAACCCGGAGGGCCTGCCCCACGAGTGCCAGCGATACAGCCTCGACACCCTGCGCCAGCTCAATGAGGAACACCATCGCCTGGCTCGGGACCCAGAGATTCTCGCACGAATCGCATCCTACGAGCTGGCCTACCGAATGCAATCGGCAGCGCCTGAGCTGATCGATCTCGCCGGCGAGGACGAGAAAACACTGGAGAGCTACGGGGTCAACCGCACCGAAGAAGAGGTAAAAACCCGTGGATACGCGAAGGGAGTCTTTTCGACGTTCTCTCGTAATTGCCTGCTGGCGCGCCGGCTCATCGAGCGTGGAGTGCGCTTCGTCAACATCTACCATGCCTCCTGGGATCACCACAGTGAATTGGACAAGGGCCTTTCGTTCAACTGCATGATGGCCGACCAACCAGTGGCGGCCCTCCTCAAGGATCTAAAGCAAAGAGGCATGCTGGACGAGACCCTGGTCATCTGGGGAGCCGAGTTTGGCAGAACACCCCTCGGAGAAAATCGCGTGGGGCGAGATTCCAACACGGGTCGGGACCACCACCCGTACGCTTTCAGCATCTTCATGGCCGGAGGCGGCATCAAGGGTGGACAGGTAATCGGCAAGACCGACGACATCGGCTGGAACGTGGTAGAGGCCGCCATTTCCGTCAACGATTTACACGCCACCGCTCTTCACCTCTTCGGTCTTGACCATTTGGGCCTCACCTACCGTTTTCAGGGTCGGGACTTTCGTCTGACCGATGTGGCCGGCAAGGTGGTAGACAAGCTACTGGCCTAGATTGCAATCTTCAGCACCCTTGCCTTTGCCCATGCACTTGCGTTCCACCAAGTCGGGAGGGACAGGCAGGAATCTCTGAATCGCCGCATTTCCCACCACGTTCCTGCGGAGCTTCCTTAATTAGAGACCCCGCCCGTCCCATCCCGAACTCGGAGGCTTGGGAGCCTTCCTGGTAGCAGCTTTCGGGCCAACCCGAGCGAACGGTCCTAACTATTTCTGAAAACGTTCTTTAGGAGAATCGGGGGTCGCAGATTCGAGCGACCTCCCCGGTGGCGATAACAAAGAAGTCGTCGTGCGCCTCCGACTTCGGCTGCCCTCCACCGCGAACTGCGGCAGAGCCTAGCGGATCGAATTGGCGGCGATGCGAAGGGCACGGCGGGGCTGGAAGAGGCTATTGACACTCATGGCGCACTCGTAGGTGCATTGACACCCCAGTTCCTTCTGGTAGTGTCTGGCCTTCCGCGCCTGGGCTGCCTTCCAGAGCTTGCCGAAGTCGCAGTCGAAGTCACGGACGTTTCCCATTCGCTGGTCCAGGGTCTCGCAAAGGTAGACCTCTCCAGTCTCGCTCAGAATGCCGATCAGGTCGCCCGCATAGCAGGGGGAGATGCGCTCGTCGGCCGAGGCAGCCTCACCGATGAGCCGATAGGTTTCTTCTTCCTTGGCGATGACCAATCGATCCATCCAGGCATCATCGATCTGGTGGGCTCTCCGGTAAGCGATCACGTCACGGGAAAACACCTTGTAGGTTTCCAGGTCGACGGCTTTCAAGGCAGGGTCCAATGGATTGCCTCGCACCAGAGTTATGGTAATCGCGTCAGGTTGGAGACTCTCCTCTACGAATCGATAGAATTCAGGGAGTCTGTCCTGATTTGCTGCCGAAACCGTCAGGGCAACTCCCACCGAGAGGTTGGGGAAGGAAGGCTTCAGCTTCTTGAGCTCGGCAAGAGTCTCCAGGGCGCGCTCAAAACTCTTCGGGTTCTGGCGAATCCGGTTGTGAACCTCCTCAGGACCGTCCAACGAGACACCGGTACAGACGCGCGCCTGTCGCACCTTCTGCAACAAACTCTCTACCGCAGTAACAGTCCGGGAGACCAGCAGGCCATTGGAAGGAATCTGAATGTTCCGGACCTGGGAGTTCTTCTCAAAAAAGGCAGCAATATCAGGAAGGTCGGGCCTCAGATAAGGCTCGCCTCCGGTAAGTGAAACCGACAGCAGGTTGGGCAGAGAGCGACTAATACGTTCGATCTCGTCCAACGTGAGCTCGTTTTTTCGTTTGTTGAGCTCCTCCCAGTAGAAGCAGTGGGTACATAGAAGGTTGCAGCGCGAGGTCACAAAGAAAATGAGGTTGACAGGAAGACCGCGCTTGAAGAGAACGCGACTGGCAATGGAAAGACTGGCCAGGGTCCGGCTGCCCATAGGCGGAATAGTAGCATAACCTGAAGATTGGACGGTCGGAGGGGAGAAGAGGTCGCAAGTCACAAGTCACAAGTCGCAGGTCGGAAGTCGCAGGTCGGAGGTCGCAGGTCGGAGGTCGGAGGTCGCAGGTCGCAGGTCAGTTTTCCCCATCCTGCGTTCTTTCCGAAGAATCAAGGGAGTGCTCTTTATCGTCGTTGTCTCGGTTTGAGGATTCATCTCCAGAAAACACAGACCAGAGACCTGCGACTTGAGACCTGTGACTTGCGACTTCCGGCTTCCGGCTTCCGACCTGCCTTCACACCGCCGAGGCGTCGATCTTCTCGATCCCTGCCTTCCCCTGTTTGGCAGCATCGACAATGAGGGTGCGGCCCAGCAGCATATCGGGACCGTGGAGCACCTTCCGGATCTCCTTGTTTGCCTTTCGCTGTCGAGGATCCGATTCCTTGCGCATGGTTCGAATGGCGAAGAAACGCTGCAGAGGGTAGAAGAGCATTAGGGGGTAGCCGGACCTTCGCCACAGATCGGTGGTGGCCCTCTGAATCTTGAAGCCGCTGCTGTGAAGCGCGTAGCGCAGCTGATAGAACGTCATCGGATTGATATGGTCGAACACCGGAGTATGCGCAAACTCGTTGAGGGGTCTGGGGCAGAGAGAGTAGAAACCAGATAGGAAGTACTTCAAGCGTGAGGCCGAGTTGAGGATGTTGGGGGTGGACAGGATGAGCCGGCCACTCCGCTTCAGAATCCTGTTGCACTCCCGGATGAAATTGAAGGCGTGCTCCAGATGTTCGATTCCCTCCAGGCAGGCAATGTAGTCGAAGCTCTCGTCCTCCAGAGGGAATGTCCCATTCAGATCTATATGGAGGCACTCGATACCGGAGGCCTTGAAGAATTGGGGATCGATATCCGCCGCGACTACCTCAAAGCCCATCTCTCTCAGGCAATGGGACAGTGCTCCCTCACCCGAAGCCAGGTCTAGAATCCTGCCTCTGGGCAGTTCTTCGAAAAGGTCGAGGATCTTGAAGAAGGTCTTCTCGTGGGCAATAACCTGAAAACCTTCAGGTTTCTTTCTGCGCTTCTTCATCTGGCCCCCCCTTCCAGAAAACCCGCGCTAAGTCCTGGTCGCCGGCTGCCGCATTATAATAACTTTTCACTATTCAAGTTGCAGCTCAGTCCCGACCCCAGCCGAGGTACTGGCCCCCATTCGGGAATCTGGTTATGCACTTAACTCCGGATAGGTGACGGTGGGATAGAGCGAACAGGCTGTCAGGAGACGGTCGAAGAGCTCGGATTCCCAGAAACGACGATTGAAACGGTAACAAAACTCAGCCAGGTAACGTTGAAGGTGCTTGAGGCTGACCGCTTTCTGAGTCCCTTGGAGCTGAGTCTTGCAGTTGGAAATGAGGGTGTGAACCCATGGGAACTGTTCAAAACCCATCCCCACCCACTCGAGCCGGACGCGTTCATGCTGGTAGCCGGCTTGAGCTAAACCGACAAACGCGTGATAGGCGTCGCTTCGGATCTGAGCTCCGGGGTCGATCCTCGCCCAGGCGACCCGCTTCACATTGTCGCTGGTTATGTCATCGACCACATCCAGACTTAGAAACCTCGGCCCCCCGGCTTTCGTTATCTCCACCGCGGCCAGAACTTTGGCCTTGCCTTCGGTCCCTCGTCCTCGCTTGCGACCCCGACGATTTCTCCCTCGTCGTCGGCCTCCAAAGAAAGAGTCATCCAGCTCCACCAGGTGACTTAATTGGTAGCAGTCATTACGTTTGGCCATGGCTTGTCGGATCTTATGTCCCATCATCCAGACCGTCCGATAGCTTCCGATTCCCAGCAGCTTCTGCAGTCCCTTCATCGAGTAGCCCGCTTTGCAACGGCTCATCAAGAAGATGGTCCAAAACCAATATCTCAGGGGCACCCGCGTCTTGTGGAAAATCGTCCCGGCGGTGGAAGAAGCCTGATACCGGCATTGGCGACACTCCATCAATCGCCGGTGCTGCAACCAGTAGCCTCCTTGACCCCCACAACGGGGACAGACAAATCCTTCCGGCCAGCGTTTCTGCATCAGGTAACTCAGACAAGCTTCTTCTGTGGCAAAACGCTCTTGAAACTCCAACAAATTCATCTTTTCGTACATCCACTCACCTCCTGTCTCTCACCTTTTTTACTAGGTGGTGGTGACTTTTTCCGGAGTTAAGTGCATAACCAGATTCGGGAAAGAAACTTCTGCGCAAACAGTGAGTGTCAAACCAGTGCGTGTCAAAGGATCTCTCCTTCGTCTTCTTCCGGCCTCCGAGATTCGCCTGTTCGATATTCTGCGGTTCAGCGGTTCCGAGAAAGAAACTGCCCCAGCCATGGAAGCCTGAAGCGCGAGCGAGGGGTTGGGGACCCGCGAGATTCTGCTGTTGTCCAGCTCTCTCCTCGAAACGTGGGGCATACTGCTAACGAGTCAAGTCGTTCGCGGCTCTGTTGGCTGTAGCTGTTTCCGGTACTGTTCACTTCACCACTGCTCACTATTCAAGTATCAGCTCAGGTTCTAATCGTTGAAAGCAGCAGGGTGCCACCTGCGGCGAAGAGGATGTTGGGCGCCCAGGCAGCGAGCAGGGGGGAAAGCAGGCCGTTGGCTCCCAGGGCGCTGAACACTCCGAAGGTCCCCCAGTAGAAGATTCCGATCAGCACGCCAGCGGCGATTCCATAGAGAGCACCCTTGCGCCCCATGGTGAACGAAAATGGAATGCCGAGAATGGCCATGATCAGACTGACCAGGGGAAGGGCAACCTTTTTGTGCAGATCGGTCTTCAGATGATCTACCTCGAAACCTCCCTGGTGTAGGAACTGGATATACTCTTCGAGTTCAAGATAGGTCATCTTGCTCGACTCCTTCACCTCGCTGGTAAAGTAGGTGGGCTCCTCGGGAAGCGAGAATCTGCGGGAGTCGAAACGCCCGAAGTCACCTGAGACGAGATCGTGCTTCCACCCATTTGCGAGGATCCATTCCCGTAACGACCCATCCCATTCCGCTCTCTGAGCATAGACATGCTCCATGAAGCGACCGTCGTTGATATCCAGTCTGTAGATCGAAATCTCGGCGAAAACGTTGCGTTCAGGATCGAAATGATTGTAGCGATAGAGTCGATCTCCCTCACCAAAAATCCAGCGCCTGCCCGCCTGGTAGTAGGTTTGGATAGGTCTACCTTTGATGGTGTTGCGAAGGTTGTCCTGCCTTTGGTTTGCATAAGGTAGGAAGTACTCCTGCACGACGAAGATGAAGACACTCAGGGCGATCGTCATCACCAGAATAGAAGCCGCGGCTCGGTAGATACTAACTCCGCAGGCCTTGAGCGCCACGATCTGGCCGGTCTTGTCCAGCAGCCCAAAGGTAATGAGGGTTGCCATCAGAATACAGAGCGGCACCAGCAGCATCAGGATGTGGGGAAGCAGGTAGAAGAAGTAGTCCAGAAAGAGGGAATAGGGGGTCTCGTTCTTGAAAACGTCGTCGATCAATTCGAAGAAGGTAAACAGATAGAAGAGCCCCAAGCAGATTCCCAGCGTGAGCAGCAGGTTAAGCGTAAACGTCTTCACCAGATAAAGATCAATCACTCTGGCTGCCCGAGGACGGACTCGGGGCAGGTGAATTCGATCGGTCAGCCGGCGGGAAATCGCCTGCAGCCGGGCACCGACTCTCCGGGCTAGCTTTTTTGAACCGGCAAGAAGCCCCATCGCGCCGCCACGGCCGTTTGGTGCGCTGCGGACGGGGGCGTCGAGCGTGGCATAGCGGAGGCTGACCAGGGCGAAGACCCCCAACACGAAGTTGCTTCCCCAGACCCCAACTGAAATAGGAAGGACCCCGTTGCGGGACAACTCTACACCGGTAGCAAACAACACGTAGTAGATCAGAGCCACCAGAACGCTCACGATGAAACCGTAGCCTCGCCCTCCACGGTGGCTTCTAGCGCCCAGCGTGACACCCAGGATGGCAAAAATAAGGGGAGAAAGAGGGACGGCCAGACGGCTGTTCAGCTCCAGATGGGTCGCCCTTTGGACCTCCGAATCTCCCTGGCCGAGGTCATCCAACAAGTTTAGGAGATGCTTGTCTTCGGGTCCCTTGGGACCAGCCGAGGCCTGTCCCGTGGTGGGGAATCGAACCGGCACATCAAGCGTGAGGAATTCGCTGAGGCTGTCTCTTCTCTCCGGAGTTTCCTGTCCCGCCCTGTAGATGGTCCCTTCCTGGAGGTGAAGTTGCAACTGACTCCCATCAGGTCTGATCAGGAGTTGCCCGCGCTTGGCAAGAACAATCCGCCGTAGACCGTCGTCGCTGATATCCGACAAGAACACCCCTCTCCAGGAGGAACCCTGTAGATCCTTGTCCGCAACATAAATGACGGTTCCAGGAAGGTCTTCGTTGAAGACCCTGGGCTTGATTTCGGATCGGACCGGTCGCAAGCCCGCGCCATGACGAAGTTGGCGCAGGCTCCAGTTTCCTGCCGGTAGAAGGAACAGAGTTATCAAGAAGGTAACGAGACTCACCAGGATCCCCAGCTTGAGCAGGTGCCGCACCATCTGGTTGATACTTACGCCGCAAGCACGCATCGCGACTATCTCACTGTCGGTGGAGAGGCGACTGAACCCAATCAGCGTGCCGACCAGAAACGATAGCGGAATACTGAAGGCCAGGATGCTAGGCAGCAGAGAGACAACCGCCTGCAGCACGCTTAGAGAGCTGGCATCTGAGCGAATCAATATCTCGGCCAGGCGTCCGAATTCTCGCGTGAACACAATAAAGGTCATGAAAACCAACGCAATCAGCGATGGTCCCGTGATCTCTCGATTGATAAGCCTGCGAATTTTCTTCATCGGCCCCTCGAAACGGCCCACATTCTAGCAGAAGACCACCCAGCACGGACCACACCACCCCCAGATTCAACCCCTACCCGAGGCGGACTCGTAGAATCTGCCACAAGGGTTTCAGGGGACAGATCTTGCCTAGCTCGGGTGTAATTCCTGCCCAGTCGGTCTGACCCGACTCGAAGTATTCGCCACTTTCCAGGCCGGTTCAGTCATTTCGAGCGTTTGGCACGGGATTTGCAAACTGGACTGCAACTGGAGGTACGACGAAATCATGACCATCATCGATATCAGTGTTCAGACCCACCAACAGACCGACTCGTTGAGAAAACATTCCTCCCAGGAATCTCAGACTGCCGAGTTCAAGTCCCAATTGGCGCAGGCGGTGGGGGAATTCGAGGGTCCGTCGGGCGGCCTGTCCTGGGTCCTTTCCTTCCGAGAATATGATCCCAATGCCAAACCAAACCTGCCCTTGAAAGAGGGAATGCTCATCAGCGCCCTGTCTGGATCTCAGCATCCCGGGTACGATTCCATCACCGGCGCCAACTACGAGGTCCCCCAGGGATGGAAGTTAACCAGGACGATGAGCGGAATCCCCTACCTGGTCCACATGAACACCCTCGAGACCATGCAGGTGCCCTACACCTCCAACCCTGACCCCAACAACACCTATCCGGTACCGCTACTTCCCCCCCCGAGCTACGACAGCGCAGCACAAACTCTCTCGGCCTTTCGCTTCCCGCCCCCACAGGCTCCAAACCCAATCCCCGAGATTGTGAACGATCTGACAGCACAATCTGGCAAGGCAATCCAAAACGAAAAGAATGGGACAAACCCTTCAGGGTTTGAGCTGAGAACCGAGGAGCCGGGGAAGCAAGAGGCAGCAACTCGACCTATCGAGACGCCGCCCAATGTGGATCTTGGTAGAATCGCCGACTCTTGGATCGCCCGCCTGCTGGACAGGTACCTCGACCAAGATCGCCGCACCTAGTGGACTGTAATATCGGAATCGCTAGCGCTTCAAGTATTGCAGTCCACTAGCTTCTCCTCACCAATTCGGTGGAAAAAATAGAAATAGCTTCGTCCCATCCACTTCCCCCATCCACTTCCCCTTTCGCACTAGTATCGATCTGTGTTAGAAGGCGGAGTGCCTTCGGTGAGTATCCGCCGGCTCTGTGCCGGTTTTCGCCTGGAATTTGATCAGATGTGGTGGATGAAGAGCGTACGGTTTGTGTCCCTCGTGGTGTTGTCTCTATGGCTGTCGGCTTGTGAAAGCCGTCGTCCCTGGAACGTCCTGTTGATCACCCTCGACACCACGCGAGCCGACTTTCTGGGCTGTTATGGCAAAGAGAGTGCCCAAACCCCAACGCTCGATCGCTTGGCCGCCAAGGGCTTCCTTTTCGAGCAAACGGCTGCCAGCAACCCAGTTACGCAGCCATCTCACTCGACGATTTTGACCGGGACCTATCCACTGGTTCATGGCGTCCGGGACAACAGCCTGTTCCATCTACCAGACCGAAGCGAGACCCTGGCTGAGATTCTAGCTGCGCAAGGTTACGCCACTGGCGCAGCCGTCGGGGGCTTCCCGCTTACGACCGAGTTCGGCACTGCCCAGGGATTCGACTTCTACGACGACGACCTGACTGCCACTCGCCAAGATCTCCTGGGCCGCCCTGACCCTGGACGGCACCAGTCCTGGTATGACGAACGACCGGCTGGCCATGTCAATGGCGCGATCCTGCCGTGGCTGCGCCAGCACCTGGACTCCCCATTCTTTGTCTGGCTCCACTACTGGGACCCTCACCATCCGCATATCCCACCGCCGCCCTACAACCAGATCTTTGCCCACGACCTGTACCAGGGTGAGATCGCGTATGCCGATCAAAACCTGGGCACGATTCTGCGGGTACTCGAAAAGGCCGAGGTACTGGAACGGACGCTAGTGGTAGTCACGGCTGACCACGGCGAGGGTTTTGGCGAGCACAGTGAAGATACCCATGCCTTTCTGGCCTATAACACCACGCTCCGGGTGCCGCTGATCATGCGGGTACCCAAAGCGGCCGGTGGACTCCGTATCAAACAACAGGTCGGAACAGTCGACATCGTGCCCACGGTATTGGATCTCTTGGGCTTCAGCCCCCCGGACGCCGTCCAGGGTCGCTCGCTGGTTCCGTTGATGTTCGACGACCGACCTGCTGCCAGAGAACCCCCGGTTTACTATTCCGAGAGCCTGTCGCCGCGCCTGTCTCACGGCTTTGGCGAGCTGCGGGTACTCCATCACCGACCGTTCAAATACATTCACGGACCGCGGCCGGAGCTGTATAACGTGGACGAAGATCCAGCCGAGCGGCATGATCTGTCGGCCGAACAGCCCGAGCAACAGGCTCAGCTCAAAGCGGCTCTCGAGACCTTCATCGAATCACACGCCAGTACGACATCCGCTGATGCCGTCTTCGAAGCCAGCGAAGACGCACAGAGGCGACTCGCGGGTCTGGGTTACTGGCCACTACCGGCGAGACGCCGGACGCCGTCAGCGAGAGCTTGAGCTCGGACGGTCTTGCCCCACAGGACCGAGTGGGGGATATCAACCTGGTAACCCGGTTGAGGCAGGGGCTTGCGAGAGGAGCCTTTGGGCTTGCCAAACAAACCGCACTTCAGCTGGTCGATCTGGCTCCCGACAATTCCTTCTATAGAGCCAAGCTTGCCGCGGCCTATCTAGGGTTGGGGCAGACGGCAGAAGCGGTCCAGGTGGTGGAGCAGACCGAGATAGTATCGGCGGCCAATGTTGCCGATTTTCTGCGGGTCGCGCGGACCCTGTTTGACGCCGATGAGCGGGAACGGGGACGCAAGATGGCGCGACGCCTGATGGAGGCAGAAGAGACTGCAGATGGTTGGTTCCAGCTCGCCCAGATGGCTGCCGAACTCGATGATAACGCAGCCTTTGAGGAAGCTTTGAGACGGGCTCTGGCACTCGAACCAGAGCATGGCCCGGCCCGCCTTGAGCGGGCCAGGACTTTCATCGAACAGGAGAAATTCGGCCCTGCCGAAGAGGAGCTCCAGCGGCTGTTGAAGATCCACCCCATACACGCACTGGCCCACCTGAGCTATGCGCGGCTGCTCCGGGCAAGTGGTCGGCCGAAGGAGGCGTTGAGTCGACTGGAGCGGGTGCTCCGACTCCTTCCGGCCTGGTGCGAGGCCCACCTTGAACACTTGGAGCTGCTGATCGAGCTGGACCAGCCCGAGCCGGCCCAGGCGGCCCAGGCGGCCCTGAGCATGCTGCGCAGGAAATGCCAGGAGCAAGAGGCCCGCACCCGCGCTACCGAGCTAGTGGAGGCAATGAAATCTAGATGAGAGTGTACTGCTGTCTGATGGTTGCAATACTAGCGGCTGCCTGCGAGCGTAGTCCAAGCGATTCGCCAGCTGAATCACCAATCCAGGATCCCGTCGCCCACCACGAAGGGGGCGAGCTGTCGTTCGCCGACCTCGAGGCTCGGGTGTCCACGTCGCGGACACAAACCTGCCGCACGGCTCGACAGAGTCGAGGAGGAGGGTCGCTTGATGGGCTCATTCCGTGCTATCGCGAAATGGCCGAACGTCTGACGTTCGAGCGTTTGATCGCGACTGAGATCCCAGACATTGGGAAAGCGATTGAGGGGCTGGGCGAGTCCTACCACGTGCTGCGGGAACGGGCATACATCAATCTGGTTATGCACTTAACTCCGGATAGGTGACGGTGGGATAGAGCGAACAGGCTGTCAGGAGACGGTCGAAGAGCTCGGATTCCCAGAAACGACGATTGAAACGGTAACAAAACTCAGCCAGGTAACGTTGAAGGTGCTTGAGGCTGACCGCTTTCTGAGTCCCTTGGAGCTGAGTCTTGCAGTTGGAAATGAGGGTGTGAACCCATGGGAACTGTTCAAAACCCATCCCCACCCACTCGAGCCGGACGCGTTCATGCTGGTAGCCGGCTTGAGCTAAACCGACAAACGCGTGATAGGCGTCGCTTCGGATCTGAGCTCCGGGGTCGATCCTCGCCCAGGCGACCCGCTTCACATTGTCGCTGGTTATGTCATCGACCACATCCAGACTTAGAAACCTCGGCCCCCCGGCTTTCGTTATCTCCACCGCGGCCAGAACTTTGGCCTTGCCTTCGGTCCCTCGTCCTCGCTTGCGACCCCGACGATTTCTCCCTCGTCGTCGGCCTCCAAAGAAAGAGTCATCCAGCTCCACCAGGTGACTTAATTGGTAGCAGTCATTACGTTTGGCCATGGCTTGTCGGATCTTATGTCCCATCATCCAGACCGTCCGATAGCTTCCGATTCCCAGCAGCTTCTGCAGTCCCTTCATCGAGTAGCCCGCTTTGCAACGGCTCATCAAGAAGATGGTCCAAAACCAATATCTCAGGGGCACCCGCGTCTTGTGGAAAATCGTCCCGGCGGTGGAAGAAGCCTGATACCGGCATTGGCGACACTCCATCAATCGCCGGTGCTGCAACCAGTAGCCTCCTTGACCCCCACAACGGGGACAGACAAATCCTTCCGGCCAGCGTTTCTGCATCAGGTAACTCAGACAAGCTTCTTCTGTGGCAAAACGCTCTTGAAACTCCAACAAATTCATCTTTTCGTACATCCACTCACCTCCTGTCTCTCACCTTTTTTACTAGGTGGTGGTGACTTTTTCCGGAGTTAAGTGCATAACCAGATTCACGAATGATCCGGCTTAGTCCCACTCCGCGCCCAGATCTTCAACTTCATCTTACCGACCCGGTTCCGCAGATGGCAACGGCGGAGATTTTCGTTTGATTTCTTGTCCTGTGTTGCGTAGTTTGAAAAATTCGGTAGGCCTTTGACAGGAGGGACCATGAGTCTTGAGGGTAAAGTCGCCTTGGTAACCGGAGCGAATAGAGGGATCGGGGAGGGCTGTGTCCTGGAGCTCGCGCGCCGCGGTGCAGATATAGCGGTGAACTACCGTCGCCACGGTGAGGAAGCTGAGGCTGTTGCAGAGAATGTCAGGAAACTGGGTCGGCGTGCAATCGTCTTGCAGGGGGATGTGTCAGACCGCCAAAGGGATGAAGAGATGGTTCGCTCCACAGTCTCTGAACTGGGGAGCCTGGACATCCTGGTCGCCAATGCGGCAGCCAGCGTTCGAAAGCCATTCGTGGATATGACCGAGGAGGACTTGCGCTTCACCATCGATGTCTGCCTTTGGGGAGTGATCCATTGCTGTCAATTCGCCGCTCGACAAATGGTGGCGCAGGGACGAGGGGGAAATATCGTCGTCGTCAGCTCAGTCCACGCCGTCCTGGCGATCAAGAACTCGCTGCCGTACAACACCGCCAAGGCAGGGATCAACCACATGGCCAGGACCATGGCAAGCGAGCTGGTCGGAGAGGGGATCCGAGTCAATATCCTTGAGCCCGGTTGGATTGACACTCCTGGCGAGCGAACCTTCTCCAGTGAAGATGAAATCAAGGAAGCGGGCAAGCGGTTGCCCATGAGCCGCCTTGGAACCATAGAGGAAATCGGAAAGGGAGTGGCTTTTCTGGCGAGCGATGATGCCAGCTACGTGACCGGGTCCACGCTTCGAGTCGATGGCGGGTTCGTCTTGCCGCCACCCGGATTTTAGGAGTCTGTGTGGTAGAGCCCCAAACCAGGTAGGGTTGGACTCCTGGCACCCGGTCTCTAACGAGGAGAAAACAAATGACTGTTCGAATCTGTCGCTACCGCAAAGGAAACGAAGCGGCGGCAGGCCTTTATCACGATGACACAATTGTAGATCTGCAACGTTTGAACGACCAATATGGCGGCGGCTCCCTTGGTGCCTCGGTCGATTGGGGCGACTCGCTGCAGTTTCTCCCGCATGGTGCCCACGCTGCCCATATCAGGACACTAGCCGATCACTACGAGCAGCTGGCTTCGGAGGTGCAAACCGATTTGAGTCAGGGTTCGTCTTCGGTCGAACTGTTACCCCCGATTCCCACACCCATCAAGTTCTTTCTCCTGGCTGGAAACTATGCGGAGCACATCGAAGAGGGAGGTGGCCAGGTGGCAGAGCGAAGCCGGACCTTCCCCTACGTCTTTCTGAAGCCCGCCAGCACGACTTTGATCGGATCCGGGGCGACCATCGTCCTGCCTTCTCTATCCCCTGACACCATCGATTGGGAAGCGGAGCTAGCTGTCGTCATAGGCAAGCGCTGCAAGGCAGTATCGGCAGAGCAAGCCCTCGACGTAGTCGCGGGTTATACGGTCGTCAACGACATATCCAACCGCCAATTCCGTCCCAATCCCAACCGTGACCCTCGCGCGAAGGATGGGTTCTTCGACTGGCTTCATGGGAAGTGGTTCGACTCCTTCGCCCCTGCGGGTCCCTGTGTCACTTCCAGCGAGGATCTGCCTGATCCACAGACGCTGCGGCTGCAGCTCAGGGTGAATGGAGAGACGCAGCAGGATTCCCACACCAGCAAGATGATCTTTGGTGTGGCAGAGGTCATCGAGTTCATCTCTGGCTTCGTCACGCTAGAGCCAGGTGATCTGATCTCCACCGGAACCGCTGCCGGAGTGGGTTCACCCCGAAAAAAGTTCCTGCGGCACGGGGACACGGTGGAAGCCGAGATCGAAAAAATAGGTCTCGTAAAGAATTCAGTAGCAGACGAAGCGAAGAGTTGAATGGGGAACTACCCGGACGGGGCCTGCCCAGTCGTTGAGTGTACTTAGGATCTGCGCCAATTCTACCAAGTTATTCTTGCGCAGACCTTAGACTTCAATCACCGGGTTTTCCAGAGTTCCAATCTTCTCGATTGTTATCCTCACCCGGTCGCCTGGAAGCAGCGATATATCTTCCGGTGGGACCAGGCCAGTGCCGGTGAGAACCACGGTGCCGTCCGGTAGGGGATTGTGCCTTCTCACGACCCCTGCCAGCTCTTGGCAGGTGCGCACCATTTCGGCGGTTGAGGTTTGTCCCGAAAAAATCGTGTTTTCTTCCCTGATGATCTCGCACCGGACAGCGAGTTTGTGAGGATCGGGTATCTCGGCTGGAGTCACGATACAGGGACCGATGGAGCAGCACCTGTCGTAGATCTTCGCCTGGGGCAGATAGAGTGGGTTCTCCCCCTCGATCGACCGGCTGCTGACGTCGTTGCCCACGGTATAACCAACGATCTCGTCCTGGTAGAGGACAAACGCCAATTCGGCTTCTGGAACGTTCCAGTTCGAGTCTCCGCGGATACCGATGGCTTCAAACGGGTCAACACATCGTTCCGCTGTGGCTTTGAAGAAGATCTCGGGACGTTCTGAGCGGAATACACGAGCATAGACCTCGGGTAGCGAACTCTCTTTCTGGCGTTCATCGCGACTGAGTCCATAAGTCACACCCGCAGCCCACACCTCTTTCGGGACAAGGGGCGATACCAATCGAAGACCGCGACTTGCCAGGTCCGCAGGCGTAGTAGTCGGAGGGTCCTTTCCCACCAGGTTTTCGATCAGATCTTCGGGGGAAGTGCTTAGCTGTTGAGCCAGCCCAAGAAGGTCTTCGAATTCGCCAATGGGCGAAGAAGAGCCCAGGTCCAGAAGCTGGCCTGGCTGGACTTCGATCAATGGGACGATCCCGCCCAAAGCATCTTTGTAGCGATAGAATCTCACTTCTGCCCCCTTTTCGCCGCCATTATACACACTGGTTATCCTGCGCAAAGAACGGAGTCACCTGCTCGGACAGGAGATCAGCTGGATTTTGACCAAGGGAGTACGTGTCCCTTGTTGCCACGATTGGCAGCTATATTCATCCTATTCTCTGGAGCCATTCAAAAAAGGGCTGGCCGGAGGTACGAAGTGTCGGAGCAAGACATCACTTCCAAGGTTCTAGTGAGGTCTCGATGGGACCAGCTGTCCAGGCTCGTCTGCATCGGTTTGTTCTCTTCCGTCCTGCTTGCCTGCCCACCTTTCTTGGCCGAAGTTTTGGGCCAGCACGCCTACTTTTCCATTCAAGGATCGGATTTTATCGAGCAGACCCATTTCATATTCCTGGGGAAAGTGATCGGCCTCGAGAGCTTTCGTTCGAACAGTGGCCAGTTCATTCTGACGCGCTATACGTTTCAGGTCGAGGAGAACATAAAAGGAGCGAAAGCGGAGCAGCTGGAGATAGTCGAATATGGAGGCACTGTAGGCGAAGAGACGGTGACCGTTTCACACAGTCCTGAGTATGGACTGAACCGGGAATACCTGGTTTTCTGCTATGTCGATCCTCTCCAACTGAACCGTACCCTGGGTGGACCGCTGGGGCGGTTTGCAGTTCTTCAAGACCAGCAAGGCAACCGGGTAGCACGCCTTTACTCGTCACACCCCCTTCTGCAAGTGTTGTCAGCACCGAAGGCAAACGTTCTCTGGGAAATCGGAGTTCTCGCAGGACAGCTTCGGAGTGCGCTTCAAGGGTCATCCCATGGAACGGATTAGTTGGAAGTACTCGTTTCTGCTGGGTGCTTCAATGCTGGCAGGGGCATACCTGAGCGCCTACGTGGTGTCGATCAGGTCGGAGGGGAATATGCCGACGACCTGGGATGAGAGCCAGTACCCAGTCGAAGTACGGATGTGGGAGGGGTTTACGGATGGATTGGATCATGTTGTAGATGGGAGCGATCCGAAGTTGGTCATTGCCGAGGCGCTGGAACGCTGGACCAGAGTCTCGTCAATCGTGCTCAATCTGGGTGAGGACACGGCCACCCAGGATGTGGGGCTGGGGGACAATACCAATGTCGTAACGGCCGCAGACACTCCGGTCAACCGGAGTGTCCTTGGTACCGCTTTGGGCGTCTCATTGCGCCGATCTATTGGAGATCAGATCGTCGAGGCCGACATCGCCCTCAATCCCGCGAAAACCTGGAGCACGATCGAAACTACCGAAAGGAGCATAGATAACCTCTTGGATGTTGTCCTTCACGAGTTGGGGCACAATTGGTTTCTGGGCCACACCATCCTGCGCGACGCGACCATGTATTTCCAGGGCGGCGCCTTTGATTTCGGGTTTAATTCCCTGAGCTGGGATGACATTGCCGGCATCAACGTGGGCTATCCGCTGCCTGGGATGGATCAGATCACCGGCAGTATCTTTGGCCGTGTGACCATGGAAGGCGCTCCTGTCTTTGGTGCCTTCGTGGTGGCGGTCGACGAGTACGGTGTCGCGGTCGCGAGTGCGATCACGTTGACTGACGGCGCCTACAGATTGCAGTTCTTGCCCAAGGGCAGGTATTCGCTGTACGTAGAGCCACTGGACGGGCCCATGACACCGAGCAATGTGACCGGGGGCATCTTCAATGACATTCCGATCACGACGAACTTCCTCCCCGCTTTCTACAACGGCATCCTGGAGCCTACGGTTGTTGTCGATGCCGATGTCACCGGCGTTGACTTCAATGTCGTCACGGGAAACGCGGTCGTGGATCCCCTGTTCGTAGGCACCGACTTCGATACGATGGGATCTTCACTAACCAGTCTGAACGCGTCGGCATTCCGGGGCACCAATACCAATGTGGTGGTGCGAGGAAAGGGCGTGGGCTCAGTGCTGCCGGGCCAAGGCATGTTTTTTCTGGGGTCCGACCTGAGTGTAGGGTCTATTGTAGGCATCGCCGGCGCAGACCAGACGGCCACTAAATGGTTCCCTGTATCGATTGCCCAGGATGCGATTGCGGGAACTCGATCTGTCTTTCTGCGGACCGATCAGGAATTCGGGGTTATGTCAGGGGCACTACAGATCTTCGACATCCGCCGGTTTGGCGAAGCCTTCGCCCAGTTCGCCAGTCTACCTGGAGCCTCGACCTCGGAGTTCTTCCTCATCAACACAAGCCTAGTTGGCCCCGCCAACGGTAGGATCTCTCTAAGGGACGTGAATGGTGTCCGCCCGCCCGCGAGTCTTTTGTCTCTAGCCCGGGATCATCTGGGGGACTATCCTTTCGGTCTGTCCGCCGGTGGCTCCCTGTCAGCCCGCAGCAGCGATGGAACCAGCTTCGTGGGATCGCTTCGAGCCAGGGCTGGAACCAGCATCGGCGGTACGGTCCTTTTTGAAGGCCCTTTCGGCACTACCGGTGTTGGTGCGAGTGAGCCCCTCCACTACTTCATCGCTCCGGTCGAGATCAAGGGCGGGGGGATTATCAACACCGGATTGGCGATCACCAATCTGGACGCCCGACCCGTACAGATATTCATCCAGGTTCAAGGGAAAGACGGGATTCCGCTGCGAAGTAGTACCATCGAGCTTCTGGGTAATGGACACATCGCTCGATTCATACGTGAGAAAAACGACCTGCAGTCGCTGGTTCCGGGAATCCCTGCCGACTTTGAGGGTTCAGTACTGGCCACTGCCAACCGGCCTGTCGCGGCAACCGTAATCCGACTTGCACCGGGAGCCTTCACCACCTTTCCCGTTGTCCAGAATCGGATCGCAACGCGAAGCTTCTATGCCCAGTTTGCCCACTTTGGAGACCTGACTTCGGTGCTCCTACTGGTCAACCCATCCCCCACCAGCACTGCCCAGGTTCAGATCCAAGTGCGGGACTCGTCTGGGAATGAAGCCGCGGTGACTCTGGGCGGCGAATTGCTGGCCAAGGGCCAGAAAATTGTCGCGATTGCCCCCCTTGGGTGTGTGATTCTGCCCACCGGTGGCCTCCAGACGGTGCTGGGGTCGGTCGAAGTGTCCTCTCGGATTCCGGTCGGGGGAGTCGTCCTTTTCGAGTCTCCATCGGTGGGAACCGCTGGTGTCGGAGAGCGCGCGCCACTCAGAGAGGTTGTGGTGCCTTTGACTCGGGACGTGGAGGCAGGAATCGATACCGGCATCGCAGCTGCCAACACCGAAAACCATTCCGTTACTCTCATTGTGAGGGTGCGGAACGGAGCCGGGAGTGTCGTGCGAGGACCGACAGAGGTCGATCTGATGCCTAGGCAGCAGCGATCCGAGTTTCCGAATCAGGGATGGCTTGACCTGAGCCTGCCCAAGTCCTTTACAGGTTCACTCTGGGTGCAAGTGAAGGAGCCCACCGGAGCGGTGGCCTTTACCGTTATTCGCCAATCCCCTGGAGTCTTGACCACCTTTCCCGCGATTTCCACCGCCCAGCCACTGATCCCAGCCGGCTAAAAACACTCGCGTACTAAAGGTTCGCACACCCAAGGCCAAATTGGAGTAGGCGGAACCGCCAACCAGTTGCTATTATTTCCCGAGGAAGATGAGAAAGCAGACGCAGGAGTGGTTTCTGGTACGCAGCCGAGAGATGGTAAATCTGCGAGGAGTGTTGGCACTGCTGAACTGGGACCAGGAAACCCTGATGCCCCCCCGAGGATCACCGCTCAGAGCCCAACAGAGTGCCATGCTGGCAGGTCTCTATCATGAAAAGCTGACCGAACCCCAGTGGGCGGACGTACTCGAGGAACTGGAGGATTCGAACTCTGATCGCTGGATCAGCGCAAGTGTTCGGGAGATGCGTCGCCTGCACCAACGAGCCGTCCGAATTCCTCAATCGCTGGTTCGGGAACTGGCCGAGACGACCTCTCTTGGCTATCAGGTGTGGGTGGATGCCCGCCAACGATCCGACTTCGGCATGTTCGTCGAACCGTTGGAGAAGATCCTCCGCCTCAAGCGTGAAGAGGCCCGCTGTCTGCAGTTTCCAGGATCTCCCTACAACGCTCTGTTGGATGAATACGAGCCAGAGATGACCACCACCGAGCTGGACGCCCTGTTTTCCGCTTTGCGGCCCCGGCTCACCGATCTCCTGACCAGGATTCGAGACTCAGCCGTAGAGCCGGATCCGAGCATTCTCCAAGGGGATTATCCTCGCCAGGGCCAGGAGAGTTTCGGACGACGAATCCTGACTGCCATGGGTTTCGATTGGCAGGGCGGAAGGCTGGACGTGTCACCCCATCCATTTTGCAGCTCCTTCTCCCCCGTGGATGTTCGCATCACGACCCGCTACAGCGAGGAGAGTTTTGTCTCTTCCCTCTTCGGGATGGTCCATGAAGGGGGGCATGCTCTCTATGAGCAGGGCCTGGGAGAGGATCACTTCGGTCTTCTTGCCGGCGACTCCATCTCTTTGGGAATCCACGAGTCCCAGTCGCGGCTTTGGGAAAATCAGGTTGCCCGCGGCCGACCCTTCTGGGACTACTGGTATCCCCGTCTGAGGGAAACCTTTCCCGGACGTCTCGACGCTGTTTCTCTGGATAGTTTCATGCAGGCGATCAACCTGGTGGAGGCATCCCTAATCCGGGTCGAGGCAGACGAGGTTACCTACGGGCTCCACGTGATTCTTCGGTATGAATTGGAGAAATCGCTTCTTGAGGGCTCGCTGTCGGTTCAGGATCTAGATCAAGCCTGGAAGGAACGCATGGACGACTACCTGGGAGTTGTGCCCGAGCAATCTTCAGAAGGCGTGCTTCAGGACACACACTGGTCTCAGGGGCTGATCGGATACTTCCCCACCTATCTCCTGGGAAATCTATATGCCGCTCAGATGTTCCAGCAGGCCCTGAGGGATTTGCCTGATCTGGAACAGCTTTTCCGCTCGGGAGAGTTGAAGCCTCTGAGGGAGTGGCTCCGCGAAAAGGTGCATATTCACGGGAAGACACTTTCTGCCTCCGAGCTCATCCGCGGTATCAGTGGAGAATCCTTGGACTCTAGCTACTTCCTGAACTATCTCGAGAGCAAGTTCGGTGATCTCTACGCTTTGTAGGTAGGAAATGTTTCGCTCTGTCAAGGCGTCGGCCATTTCCATCAAACCGAAAAAGTGGGACAAGGTCCACAATGCGGATAAGGTCGAAGCGTTCTTCCGCAAGGCCGCCGAGGAAAGTCCTGAACTGATCCTGACGACCGAAGGTGTGTTGGAGGGCTACACCGTCATGGATGTTATCGAAGGGCGTATGCCTCCCGCTGCCATGTTGGAAATCGCCGAGCCGATCGATGGGGACTACATCGCTCGCTTCCGCAAGCTCGCCCGCACTCTCAAGACGTGTCTCTCGTTTGGCTTCGCCGAGCGGGTGGCAAAGGATGTCTACAACACCGCGATCTTCATCGACGCCGAAGGGGAAATTCGAGGAAAACAGCATAAAGTCCAACTGGCCGAGGGAACCCACAGGACCTGGGTTTTCAACCGCGTAGGTCATACTCTTCGCGCCTTCGACACGCCACTTGGCCGGATGGGTTTCTTGATTTGCAACGACCGCTGGAATCCCCTACTTGCCAGAACCCTTGTATTGGACGGGGCTCGCCTCCTCTTGATCCCTTCATACGGCAGCAAGAACCGCATCCAGAACCAGACCGTTTTGGCCCGTGCACGGGAGAACGGAGTTCCCGTGGTCGAGGCCAACGTAGGAATGAATCTGTTGATCAGCAAGGGCGAGGTCGTGGCCTACGAGTGGGGAAACGATCGCATCACTACTGGGGTCGTCGAGGTTCCGGCACTCCCATCCACTTCTGCAGCTCGGGCGTCCGAACGAGAGTATCAGGAGGGCCAGGGCCGAGAGATGGAGATCCGGTACCAAGAGACGCTGAAGCGCCTTCGAGGCGAGTCCAACCTGGTAGAGCGAGCCGCCAAAGGCGAGCTGATCGCTGAAGACTGATCCACGGCGAGTTTCAGCTTAGCCCGGCCCCCGGTTGCGCCGGATCGTACAGGAAAGAAACTTTGTCTGTCTTCACCTCGATCAGTATTTTGCCAGCGAGATCAACAGAGCCGCGCGCGACTGTCAGGGTCTTTAAAATAGAGTCAAGTTCCGAGGAGCAAGCGGACCACCCACGCGGTTTCCAACCCGCACAATTTTCAAGCGAAAGCCCAATGATGTTCCAGTTGTCAATGACCCCCACGCGCAAATCGGATCATCCCAGAAGGAAACCTCTGGCTCAATAAACGGAGAATGGTGCAGCTGACCGGTCGCTCCTCGGAAATGGGGTCCACCTTGCAGACACGTCAAGTCGCTCGCGGCTCTGTTGACTGCGGCTGTTTCCGGTACTCTCGCTTTCAAGTTCCAGCTTGCTGGCTCCTTGATCGCAGTCCTGCCGCGAGATTGATAGAATCGAGGCATGGATTCGGCGCAGGTCGCAAGAGAGATCGCCTCGATCGTGGGAGAGCGGAATGTCCAGACCCATCCCGCCGAGCGCCTGGTGTACGAGTGCGATGGCCTGACCTTTCACCGCAATCCTCCTGACATGGTGGTCTACCCCTCCTGTGCGGAGCAGATTCAGGGAATCGTGCGAATTGCCTACGAAAACGATATTCCCTATTTGCCTCGGGGTGCAGGTACCAGTCTGAGTGGGGGAGCGATTCCCATCCGCGGCGGGATTCTGCTGCAGATGTCTCGTCTGAATCGAATACTCGAGGTCAACGAGATCGACCGCTATGCCGTAGTAGAGCCCGGCGTGATCAACCTGGACCTGTCCCAGCGAGTCAAGCCGCTCGGTCTTCATTTCGCTCCGGATCCTTCCAGCCAGAGCAGCTGCACTATAGGCGGCAACATCGCTTCCAATGCCGGAGGACCTCACTGTCTGAAGTATGGGGCGACGGTGTTGCACGTTTTGGCAATTGAAGCGGTCACTCCGCAGGGAGAGCTGGTAATGCTGGGGAGCCCTCAGGGCGAAAATGCCGGCTTCGACCTGAGGGGCTTGTTCACAGGCAGCGAGGGAACCCTGGGGATCATGACCAAGGCGTGGGTTCGACTCTTGCCTCTGCCGCAAACGGTTAAGACGTTCTTGGCGGACTACCTGCAGCTCAGTGACGCTACCCGGTCGGTGTCCGAGATTATCGCCGCAGGGATCATTCCTGCGGCCATGGAATTCATGGACCAGCTTACGATCCAGGCGGTGGAGAACTCACTCTACGCCGCCGGGTATCCCACCGATGCTGCCGGTGTCTTGCTGGTCGAGCTGGACGGGTATGCGGCCGAAACCGAGGCTTTGGTCGAGCAGGTCCGCAAAATCCTGCTAGGCAACGGCGCCCGCGAAGTTCAAGAGGCCCGTGATGAAAGCGATCGAACTCGGCTTTGGTCGGGCCGAAAGAAGGCCTTCGGCGCTTTCGGACGTCTAGCGCGGAATTTCTACCTTCAAGACACGGTCGTTCCCCGAACCCGACTCACCGAAGTCGTCGAAAGGATCTACGCGATTGCGGCCCGGTACCGTCTTCCCATGGTCAACGTCTTTCATGCCGGGGACGGCAATCTGCACCCGGTCCTTCTCTATGACGGCGACAGCCCGGATCAATTGGATCGAGTCATGAAGGCTAGCGAGGAAATGGTTCGGGTATGCATCGAAGTGGGTGGCGCTCTCACCGGAGAGCATGGCGTCGGGCTCGAGAAACGGGATTTCATGCCGTTCATGTTTTCCGATTGCGATTTGGAAGTCATGAAGCGGATCCGTTATTTGTTCGATCCCAAGGGCCTGTGTAATCCCGACAAGATTCTCCCCTCAACCAAAGTGTGCATGGAGTTCAGGGAGCGGGAACTCGCCCCTTCCTGATGACACCGCGTTGACTTTCTTCGCCTTCTTGAGCCTACTATTTGCCCCCGCAGCCCCAATACAGCTAGGGGCGGATCAGATTCTACACGAACCCTTTTTCTCCTGGATCCAGGGACAGCGCGTCGGATTGATCACCAATCACACGGGAGTGACTGCCCAGATGGAGAGCCTGGCTGATCTTCTGGAACATCACCCAGAAGTCGACCTGGTAGCCCTCTTTGCGCCCGAACATGGTCTGTTGGGAGAGGCCCAGGCGGGGGAGGCGATCGTGGGAGAAGCAACCCGCTACAGCCTCTACGGCCCAACCCGTGCTCCGACCGCAAAGGTGTTGGAGGGAGTGGACGTTCTGATCTTCGACGTTCAAGATGTTGGAGTCCGCTTCTACACGTATATCTCCACGCTCTACGAGTGCATGAGGGCCGCAGGGCGGCACGGAGTCCCTCTGCTGGTGCTGGACCGTCCCAATCCCATCGATGCCACCCGGGTGGAGGGGCCTTTACTGGCGCCCGGGCAGGAGTCGTTTGTCGGTGTGTACCCCATTGCCTTGCGACATGGAATGACCGTCGGGGAATTGGGTCGCCTGTTCAACGCCGAGGCCAAGTTGGCCTGCGATCTGAAGATCGTTCCGTTGCAGGGCTGGAGGCGCTCCCAGTGGTACGACCAGACCGGCCTTCAGTGGATCATGCCGTCTCCCAACATGCCCACTCTCGCTACGGCTACCGTCTATCCGGGACTCTGTCTGATCGAGGGCACCAACCTTTCCGAGGGAAGGGGGATCACCCGTCCCTTCGAACTAATCGGTGCGCCTTGGCTGAAGAGCTCTCAACTGGCACAAAAACTCAATCTGCTGGGATTGAAGGGCGTGCGATTCCGCCCCCAGGCGTTTCGCCCGACTTTCTCGAAATTCAGGGGAGAGCCTTGTCGCGGAATCCAGATTCACGTGCTGGATCGCCAGGCTTTTGATCCCATCCAAGTGGTGCTTCATCTGCTGCGAGAACTGATTCGCATTCATCCCCAGGAGTTTGAGTTCAAGAATGCCATTTTCGATCGCCTCTCCGGATCGCCGGCTATCAGGGAGGGCCTGCAGCAGGGGAGATCCGCCCAGGAGATCAGCTCGCGTTGGCAGAAGGATTTAGCCATTTTCAAAGAGACCAGAGCTCGTTACCTGCTCTACGATTGACGGACGTAGCTTTGGCCTCCAGGCCGAAGTATTCTTTATCTTTCGAGCCTGTGGCTCGACCACGGCGGCCTCGAGACCACCGCCACGGCCCATGGGAGATGATTCATGTGTGACAGGATTCTTGCCCTCGCGACACTTCTGGCGGCGACAGTGATTCTCGGTGGTGGCTGTAACCCCTCCACGACGGATCCATCAGCGCCGAGCCAAACCAACACCGAGCCCGTCGTGGAGGCAAAAGATCAGGATATCCACAACCTGGGCGTTGCCGGATACGCCAAACTCCTCTGTTCATCGGTCTTCGTTACCGGCATGCCGGAGGCAGAAGCAATCGAGCACAGCCGTAGGGTTGTTGGCGCCCTGGTGCGACTCCCAGCCGCCGATTTCCCTCATCTGAGCGAAGAGATCGACCACGGTAACCAGCTAGTAAGGGCCACGCTACGTGGCTCGCTGACTCGCACGGCAAAGCTCTATGGTGATCAAGGGTGTGTTATCCACCCCGCCAATCACGAGGGCATCTTTTTCGAACCCGTCCCGGTCCGGACCAGTCTCCCAGATGCCCAGACTCAGGCCTGGCCCATGGGCGATGTGCTACCGGATGATCCGCTGCCGCCCGAGGTCGATCGTGAGAAGTTGGAAGCCGCTGTAGAGCTGGCCTTCGAGAAGCCCTCGCGAATCGAGGGCATGGTCGTTGTGTACAAGGGCCGGCTGGTAGCGGAGCGCTACGCTGAGGGAATCACCAAGGACACTCTGATGGAGAGCTGGTCTCAGGGGAAGAGCCTCACCGGAACTCTGATCGGACGACTCGAGCAGGAGGGTCTCTTGAAACTGGAGGACCCCGCTCCAGTACCCGAGTGGCAGCAGCCCGGCGACGAGAGAGCCCAGATTCGAATCGCTGATCTAATGCGGATGTCGAGTGGCCTGAAGTTCACCCTCTACGAGGCGTTGGTGAAGACCCCGGAAGGGAAGTATGAGGTGGGGCCCGAGTACCCTGATCACTACTTTCCCTACTGCGGTGCGATTGACGTCTTCCGATACGTGGTCAGCCGACCCTTGCAGTATCCCCCCAACACGGTAGGACGGTACCGGAACTGTGATCCCCTGACCCTTGGCTATATCGTCAAGCGCATCGTCCAGGAGCAGGGTCAGGATTATCTGACCTACCCTCAGAAGGCCCTTTTTGACGAGATCGGAATCAGGCGCATGGTTCTGGACACCGATCCCTATGGGAACTTCGTCCTGTCCGGTTATGAGCACGGAACCGTTAGAGACTGGGCCCGTATTGGTCTCCTCTACCAGCAAGAGGGACTCTGGCAGGGCAAGCGCCTGCTCTCCAAGGAATTCGTCGACTTCGTGCGAACCCCGGCGCCTGCCTGGAACAACGAGGAGAACAAGGAGAGTGTGTCCCGGTACGGAGGGATGTGGTGGCTCAACACAACCGGTAACTACGACGCACCAGAAGATACCTATTACGCGGCCGGTGCCGGGGGGCAGACCACTCTGGTGATTCCCTCCCGGCAGATCGTAGTCGCCAAGCTCACAGACTACGACGATTCCATTCCCGGTATCAGCAAGGCAAAAGCCAATGCTGCCCTGAAGGGCATCCTGGCGGCTATCCAGAGCGACAGCCAGGGCCACTAGGCTGAAACTTGATCTGCAATTCGTGGAAAGCGGCGTAGGATGGGCATTCTTGCCCGTCTGCGTTCTTCGACGGGCAGGAATGCCCGTCCTACCACAGACACGCTGCTATCGGTGTTCGTGGCTAAAGACAGGCAAAGTTTCGTTCTCGAATGGGACCAGCACCGCTTGGGGGGCCACTGACCTGAAACTTCATTGGAATCTTACCCTCCCCAACCCCTCGCTTGCGCTTCAGGCTTCCATGAACCGGTTCTTCCTGAATGATCCAGTGGGGCCGTGTTTCACCGAGACTGTTGTTTCGGTACTGGCCGCTGATTCTCTTCTTCCGGAGGGGCCAGCGGCTGGTACTTCTCTAGCAGGTCATTGAAATCGCGGCGGTAACGGATGCTGTCCAGATCCGAGCGGACCTGGCGAAGTTCTGCTAGCACTAGCGGTACGAATTTCTGCGGTTTTTCGCGAAAAGCCACCTCGAGATGCATCAGCGATTTCTGGGGCTCGGATTGCCTGGCGTAGAGGACTGCCAGACGAAAGTGCGCCTCGGGTTTCTCGACTCCGTGCTCGAGCGCTTTGAGGTAGTGTGACTGGGCATCACCGTACTCTTTTTTCGTATCCAGCATGAGGGCCAGATTGTAGTGTGCGGATCCCGATTGAGGTTTCACCTGCAATGCTCGCCCGAGGTAGTCGATTGCCTCGTCCGGCTGACCCAATGCGGCGAGGAGACTCGCCATGTTGTAGAGGCTCGAGAAGTCCTCTGGCTCCAAATCCAGGGCAGACTGGTAGGCCTTTATGGCCTCGAGCTTTTTGTCCTGCGCCACCAGGGCGTCTCCCAGATAAGCCCACAAAAGCGTTTGCTGCGGGTTTTCCTCAAGGGCCTTGAGGAAGTGTTGCTCCGCGTTCTTGTGACGCCCTTCACGCTGGGCAATGATGCCTAGATTGCCGTCATTGTTTCCTTCGCCCCGAAGTAACCGTTTGCGAGCTTCCTTCAGGTTTCCCAATTCCAGGTAGAGATCCCCAAGGTCCTGAGCGAGCCGTGGATCATTCGGATTCAGGGCCTCCGCCCACAGCCACTCCTTCATCGCCGCTTCATTCTGCTTCAGCCGTCGATAAAGGCTCCCCAGCAGGAAACGGGCCTCGAAATCGTCTGGATACTTGTCCAGAAAGGTCTGGTAGCTTTGGACGGCTGCCTCACCCTGGTCCAGTAGCGCCTGAACCTGGGCGAGTTGGAGGTGCATCTCCGTCAAGCCGGGATTCAGTTCCAAAGCTTTCTGGAAGGCCTGCAAGGCCTCCTGATAGCGTTTTTCCCGGTAGTGAGATCTCCCCAGTAGTTCCCAGGCCTCGGGATTCTCTGGATCTTTGTCGAGAATCGTGGCCACGTCTTCCCTTAGCAGATCGAACTGGCCCCGCCGTTCGAACACTCCGGCTCGTAGGAGATAGCCGCGCAGATTGTCCTTCTCCGCTTCAATCAGGGCGTTCAAGTGCTCCAATGCCAGCTCCAGTTTTTCTTGCCTGATATAGATGAGGGCGAGATTGTAGCGCGCGGGGAGCAGCTGCGGAGCCAGTTCCACGGCCTTCTCAAAGTACTCGGCCTGCTGATCGGAGTACTGTTGGGGCGTATCGATCAGGGCTTCGGCTTTTTGAAACCACTCCAGGGCAAGCGGATCGATCTCGGGGGCTTCCTGCGGCCAGACTGGGGCGGAGAAGGTCAGAAGCAGGAGCAGGGCTTTCACGTGGTCACTTCATCGCGCCAGTCGGCGAAATCTTCGAAATGAGTCAGTCGCTTGAATTCACGATAGCGCAGTTCAATTTCGGTGAACGTCAGGGTTTTCAAGCGGTCCAAAGAGAACTTCTCCACATTGAAGCTTGCCATCACCGAACCGAAGATGATCGCCTGGCGGAAGGCATCCGGGTCCGAGCGGTTCGCGCCGGTAAGATAGCCCATGAACCCACCCGCGAAGCTGTCGCCCGCACCGGTCGGGTCAATGACATCTTCCAGAGGAAAAGCCGGCGCCGCGAAGATGGTTGCCGGGCTCTGATGGTTTCTTTGGAACATCAGCGCTCCGTACTCTCCCCGCTTCACCACTAGTGTGCTAGGGCCCCACTGGTGAATCTTGTTTGCGGCCTTGACCAGGTTGGACTCCTGAGTCAGCTGGCGTGCCTCACCATCGTTGATGAGCAGCACGTCGACGTGTTTGAGGGTCTCGAGGAGAGTCTCGAAGTGGTCCTCGATCCAGAAGTTCATAGTGTCACAAGCTACCAGTCGGGGTTTGTCGACCTGTGAGAGCACCCGGAGCTGCAGCGCCGGATCGATGTTAGCAAGAAAGACGTAGTCACTGCCGCGATAGGCCTGGGGAAGTGTGGGCTTGAAATCGGCGAAGACGTTGAGCTGAGTGTCCAGGGTCTGTCTTTCGTTGAGGTCGTATCCATACTTTCCGGCCCAGCGGAAGGTCTTGCCGCTCATCTTCTCCAATCCGGCCAGGTCGATTTGACGGGATTCGAGAACGGCGAGATCTTCGTCGCGGAAATCCTCTCCCACACAGCCAACCAGCTGCACGTCACAGAAGAAGCCGGCCGCTACGCTGAAATAGGTAGCGGCTCCTCCGAGGGCGTCCTCAACCTTTCCGAAAGGAGTTTCGACCGAGTCGTAGGCAACCGAACCGACCACTACTACTGAAGACATGCAAGGTCCTCCTTGTGCGCGTATTGGGGCACTGAATCAGTCCAGGTGCTTTCCGATGATGGCGTCCAGCCGCTCCCTGGCCGACTGGGAGATGGCTTTGGGATCTGTGATGATGGCACTTTCGAGAGCGTGTTGGCAGGGGCAGTCCCACTGTTGGGGCAACACTCGAACCACTTCGGTGAGCAGCCGCTGCGCATTTTCACTGTTCTTGTTGAGGTACTCGATCAGCTTCTCAACCGTAACCGCCTCTTCTTCTTCGTGCCAGCAATCGTAGTCCGTCACCATGGCCAACGTGACGTAGCAGATCTCGGCCTCCCGTGCCAGTTTGGCCTCCTGAAGGTTGGTCATCCCGATCAGGTCCATGCCCCAGCTGCGGTACAGATGTGACTCCGCGCGTGTGGAAAAGGCGGGTCCTTCCATGCAGACGTAGGTTCCACCTCGTTTGATGGGGAAGTCGATGTTGGCCGATGCCCGCTCTACCGTTTCCAGAAGCCGGTGGCAGACCGGATCGGCGAAGCTGATGTGGGCGGCAATACCGTCCCCGAAGAAGGTAGAGATGCGTTTGGAGGTGCGGTCAAGGAACTGCTCCGGCAGCACGAAGTCCATGGGCTTGTGCTCCAGCCGCAGGGACCCGACCGCGCTGGCCGAAAGGATCTGGTTGACCCCCAGCTTCTTGAAAGCGTAGAGGTTGGCCCTGTAGTTCAGCTCCGACGGGATCAGGCGATGGCCGCGGCCGTGACGAGCCAGAAAGGCGACATTTTTCCCTTGTAGCCGGCCAGTCAGGAAGCTATCACTGGGGGAGCCGAAAGGCGTCTCGACCTTTGTTTCCCTCCGATCCTCCAGAGGTATTTCGTAGAGTCCACTTCCTCCGATGATTCCAATCTGAGCCTGGTCCATTCAATTGATCCTCTCTAGCTGTCGTCCCAGTCGCTCGGTTCGAGCGCGAATCTACCCTCCTTCTCGGAGAGGTGTCCCGAGGTTATCTTCGGATCATGTTCAAAGAACAAAAGCCATTCTTCTTCAATTGCTCGGCGATAGATCCGCTTGCGCATCTCGAGTGTTGTGAGCGGAAACAAATCGTAACCCATGATCCAGGGCAGTGGAACGTGCACCGATGTGGGGCATAGATCGGCCAGATAGAAGACGATCTGCCCTTCGGATTCTACCCTGACCGACTGGTGGCCGAGGGTGTGACCGGGCGTGTGTACCACACTGACGCCCGGGACGATCTCTCCATCCTGCTCCAGGATCCGCAGTCGTCCGGCGTCTTCTATGGAGGCCCAATTGTGTGAAAAGTAGGATCCGGCCGTTCGCTGATTGATGTGTGTCGCCGCCTCATATTCTTCCCGTCGCACCACGTGGGTAGCGCGAGGGAATGTGGGGGCAACTGCTTCGCCCTCCCATCGGGTGTTTCCACCGCAGTGATCGAAGTGAAAATGCGTGTTGATGACGAAGTCCAGGTCCTCGGGCTCGAGTCCGACTCGCTTCAATTCCCCCACGACGTCAGTGGGGTGGGCGATCCCGTAGATGTCCAGTTCCTTTTCCGAGTACTTACTGCCGCAGCCCGTGTCCACCAGGATGTTGGCGTTGCCGGTGCGGATGAGGAGACAGTTCAAACCCAACTGGACTCGGTTGCGCTCATCCGGTGCGGTTTTCCGCTCCCATAGGACCCTGGGAACGATGCCGAACATGGCCCCGCCGTCGAGTCGTATCTCGCCATCGGAGATCCGATGGAGTTGGAACCGACCCAGCTTCATTCCTCGGTTCCGGGTAGGGATTGCATAAGCTCTACAAGCACCCCTCCGGTGGATTCAGGGTGAATGAAGGCGATGAGGCGTCCCTGGGCTCCGCGCCGCGGACTCGGGTCAATTAGCTTGACACTTTTTTCCTTCAAACGGTCCAGATGGTCTTGCAGGTCGTCCACTTCGATAGCGATGTGGTGGATTCCCTCTCCCCGCTTCTCAAGGAAACGGGCGACCACCGAGTCATCTTCGGTGGATTCGATGAGCTCGATCGACGACTCCCCCACTTTCATCAGCGCCACCTGAACCTTCTGATCCTCGACTGTCTCGGTGGATTCAATCTCCAGTCCAAGTGCCTTGTAGAACTCCGAAAGGACTGCTATCGAATGAGTCGCGATTCCGACGTGGGATATTTTCTTGATCATCGAGGTCCCTTCCCAAGTCCCGACTTCTCCAGGAGCTGATCTACGAGAGTATAGGGATCGGTCTCGCGCTTTGCCAATCTTTCGGCGTAGCTGTCAAAATCCGCTTTGGGGATCTGGCTCAAGACCCGCTCGGCTACATTGTCGCGAACCATTTCGACCAGGCGCTGCCGAACCAACTCGAGGTGTCGCTCCTTGGCGAGTCCTTCGGTTGCTGCAAACTGGCGATAAGTGGCGAGAGCCTTGGTCAGTTCTTCTGTCCCATCTCCCCTGGTAGCCACTGTCCTGACGATGGGTGGATCCCAGCCGTCCGGGCGGGAAGCCAGCGAGAGGGCTGACCTGAGCTCCTGCTCCGTTCTGGACACGTCGGGTCGATCCGCCTTGTTGACGACGAAGACATCTCCGATTTCCATGATACCGGCCTTGATGCCTTGTATTTCGTCACCCATCCCCGGGACCAGAACCACGACCGTAATCTGTGCAGTGCGCACGACGTCGACCTCGTCCTGGCCCACGCCTACGGTCTCGATGATCAGGACCTCATATCCCCCCGCTTCCAAGACGATCAGCGCATCGCCGACGGAATCGGACAACCCTCCCATTCGTCCTCGGGTGGCCATGCTCCGAATGAAGATGTCGGGATCCGTTGACAGCGCCTGCATGCGAACGCGATCGCCGAGCAGGGCTCCGCCGGAAAAGGGAGAAGTAGGGTCTACGGCAATGATACCGACCTTCTTCTCGGACTGTTTGTAGAAGCGCGCGAGTTGGTCGACCAGGGTGCTTTTGCCAGATCCAGGGCTCCCGGTAATGCCGACGATCAGAGCCTGTCCGGTGTGTGGATAGAGATGGGTTAGCAGCGACCGGACCCGGTCGTCCCGAGCGTTCTCGATCATGCTCAGGGTTCGAGCCATCGAGCGAACATCGCCTCGACGTATGCTCTCAACCTGCCGCAGAATCTCGCCGTCTTGAAGAGTGTCGCTCTGTGTTCGGATTATCTCTCCACCTTCTTAGTCTAAATGGCTCCCCAGCCCTGTAGCCTCGGGGCACTGGACATCTCCGTCCCAGGCCAATGCCGATCACCTCAGCACCTCCCGGGCAATCACAAAGCGTTGGATCTCGCTTGTGCCCTCTCCGATTGTACAGAGCTTGGCGTCGCGCCAATACTTCTCGGCAGGATAATCTCTGGTGTAGCCGTAGCCCCCGTGGATTTGTATGGCTTGCTCGGCGATCCAGACCGCGGCCTCTCCGGCGAAGAGTTTGGCCATGGACGAGTATTTCGGGATCTGCAGCCCTTTCTCTTCTTTCATCCAGGCAGCTCGATAAGTCAGTAGCCGCGCCGCCTCCAGCCGGGTGGCCATCTCAGCCAGCTTCTCCTGAATCGCCTGGAACTGGGCGATGGGCTGTCCGAATTGCTCTCGCTCTTGTGCGTAAGACACACTACAGTCGAGGGCGCCCTGGGCAATGCCGACCCCCATTGAGGCAATCGAAATGCGACCGCCGTCCAGAATCTTCAGCGCCTCTATGAATCCCTCGTTCTCCTGTCCGAGAATATTCTCCTGGGCGACGCGGCAGTCTTCCAGGGTGAGTGAGGCCGTGTCGCTGGCCCGGCAGCCAAGCTTGTCCTCCTTCTTCCCAGGGATCAGGCCCTTTGTCCCCCTTTCGACGATGAAAGCGGACATGCCGTGAGCGCCTTTACCTGGCGCAGTCACCGCCAGAATGACGTAGACGTCGGCATAGCTGCCATTGGTGCAGAAGTTCTTGGTCCCGTTGAGCCACCACGCGCCGTCCCGTTTGACTGCCTGTGTCCGGGCGCTAGCCGCATCACTGCCCGAGCCGGGTTCGGTGAGAGCCCATGCTCCCAGCGCCTCTCCGCTGGCCAGGGGCTTCACATACTTTTCCTTCTGCCGATCGGACCCTTCCTGGTAGATGTGGTTGGTACAGAGGGAATTGTGCGCTGCTACCGAAAGTCCGATCGATCCGTCGACCCGTGAGAGTTCCTCGATGACGAGGGCATACTCGGGATAGCCAAGCCCGGCACCCCCATACTCCGGTTCCACGAGGACGCCCAGCATCCCCAGCTCGCCCAGTTTCTTGAAGATTTCATTAGGAAAGGTCTGCTCACTGTCCCAGAGAGCAGAATGCGGAGCAATCTCGCTGAGAGCAAATTCCCGAACGGTGTCCCGCAAGATTTCTTGCTCCTGGGTCCAGGCAAAATCCACCCTGTCATTTTAGCAAAAAGGCTCCTCTTTAGGCTCTCGCTCCTCCCCGCTTCAACTAACCTGAAACTTCATCGAGCAGTGACCGGCGTAGGATGGGCATTCTTGGGCTACCCCATTAACAGCTTCGGTGTCGGTGATGACCCCGAAGTGAGAAGAAGTTTCGTTCTCGAATCATGGTAGTCTGAACCCATCATGAGGATCAAAGCGGCCTACACCCTCGAAGTAGGAACTCTGACCATCGGAGAAGTCGAACTGGACTCCCCCAAGTCGACCGAAGTCCTGGTCCGCATGCACGCGGCTGGGGTTTGCCACTCCGACCTGCATACCTACAAGGGTGAACTCCGTGCCACGCCGCCTCTGGTCCTGGGACACGAAGGCGCCGGAGTGGTTGAAAAAGTGGGGGCTCAGGTGACACGAGTGAAGCCAGGCGACCGGATCGTGGTCAACTGGTTGCCCGGATGCGAGACCTGTCCCACCTGTCTCAGTGGACGTTTCAATCTCTGCGAACGCCTGTCCCAAACCACCTTCCAGGCCCTCTTGCTGGATGGAACTTCCCGCCTGAAGACACTTGACGGAATCACCCTGAAACACATGTTGAGCGCCGCCACCATGTCGGAATATATTGTCATCGATGAGGCCAGCGCTATCCCGATTCCTCAGGACGTTCCCTTCGAGGTTGCCGCCATCATTGGGTGCGCGGTAGCGACCGGCGTGGGCGCGGTCATCAACACGGCCGAAGCCAGACCGGGTCTCTCGGCGGCTGTGATCGGGTGTGGAGGCGTCGGCCTCAGCGCCGTTCAAGGGTGCAAGCTGGTGGGCTCCAACCCCATCGTCGCAGTGGATGTCCTGGAGAGCAAGTTGGATTTCGCCCGTCAACTAGGGGCCACTGACACCATCAACGCCAGCCAGATTGATGCCGTCGAGGCTCTGCGTGAGCTGACCGGAGGCGGAGCGGAATACGTGTTTGACAGCGTTGGTTCAGCTTCCACGATCTCACAGGCACTCGAGGCTGCCCGACCCGGGGGGACAGCCACGATAGTAGGGCTGCACGCCGTCAAGATCGAAGTCGCTATTTCACCGGCGACACTGGTCCTTCAGAACAAGCGGCTGCTCGGTTCCTTCATGGGTTCCGTGCGGCCGAGACTTGACCTCCCCCGCCTGGTCGACCTCTACCGCGCCGGCAAGCTGCAGTTGGATGATCTGATCACGAAGCGCTACAGCCTAGAGGAACTGCCACAGGCCTTCGCGGATATGGAGGCCGGCCGAGTCGCCCGCGGAGTTCTGGTGTTTGGCTCTTGAGTGAGAATTCGTCTGAACGTTCGCACGTCTGAACGTCCGAAACAGCAACAGTCGATCAGAGCCGCGAACGACTTGACATGTCGGCAATATGAGCCCAAGTGTCGAGGAGAGAGCCGGACAACAGCACAATCTCTGAGATCCCCGATTCCCGCGTTTCAGTGCGATGGCCCCTCACTTGGTTGCTTGGCGTCGTCTCATTACTACCACCCCGGATATGAGCAGCAAGCTGATCAGTAAGACGAACCCGCTGCTCCCGAGCGTAGGGATTTGATCTGGCGGGGCCTGTCCTGGGGGGGTGTGGGTGAGATCTGCTGGAAGCAATTTATCCTCCTCAGGTTGTTGGGAGCTGTTAGGTCACTGAGTCTCGTCCATCTTGTGTCCGTGAGTTGATAGGAGCCGCTGGTCCCTGGGCCGCCTGCGAGGCTCGCCCAATTCTGACAATGGATTCCAGAGGATTGGCCGTCGGGACTCGTTCCAGTCCCAGCATCGGTGGCCGTACCTTGGAGTTTCTCAGCCTCCTTTGTACCGAACCACGACCTCAACGCTCTTCAGGGAGAGTGGGCTAGTGACTTGTGGATTACGGCTCCGGAGAATTGCGTCGACCTTGTTCCAACCCTGCTTCAGAAGAGGGGTCACGTCGAACTCGAGCCAGGTCTCGTTGAAGAATATTCGGGCTGGCTTGGGGGTCTCCAAAACCTTGTTGTTCAAACGGATCTCCAACCGATCCAGCGGCGTCAGGTGGTCTACCAGTAGCCGCAGTGAAGCCTCCTTCAGCGCTCCATCTTCTACTGCTGCATTCAGATCATCGGCCACATCGACGGAGACACGTCTCTTGTCGCCTACGCTCGCCAGTTCCAGCGGAAGTGGCCCCGCACCCCAGATCTGTTGGTCTACCAGATAGTGTTTGTCTTTCCGGGCAATGAGGTCGGGATCGCCGATCTCCTTCCAGGGAAGCCGATCGTATTCCCGGTCTCTCACCACCTGTAGGTAATGGTTGTTGAAGAGGAAGACGCCCTCCGCTCCAGCTCTGAAATGGGCGGCGGCAACCGCACGACACATCTCCGGGCTGTAGTATTCCTTTTCCTTCCAGATCAGGCGGGCGGAAAGAGGTCTCGGTTGCTGAAAGAGCCCCAGACCCTGGGCAATGACCTGAGCGTCGGTACCTCGGGCTGCCTCGACGAATTCCTCAACTGGAAGACGGTGTTGGTTACCGGGCTGATGTCCCACGATGAGGATATCGATGAGACCTTTGGAAAGCCAGGTGCGGACATCCATCCCTTGGGCCAAGGCCTGGTCCAGGGGACCTGGGACACGAACCGAGAACAAGAGCTTGCGGCCTACTCTCTCTGATTTCTGGTTCAGGGCTTGCTTGATCTCACTCAGAAGCTGGGTGAGGAGACTCGCCCCTTCCTTCTCCTGGCCCTGTGGGAAGAGGTAGGGGTGGCGGCAGAAGTCCCAGTCTAGGCCATCCAAATCGTAGTTTTCGATGGCTTCAGTGGCCAATGCCAGCTTGTGTTCGCGCACCTGGGGAAGAGCGAAGTTGTAGGCCGTCTTGCGGGGTCCCTCCTCTCCCAGGAGCCAGTCAGGATGGTCTCGCTTGGTGGGCGAAATGAGCGGATCTTCGGTGCCACCTTCTAACCGGGAGTCATGGATGTCGTTGACCCGCATGCACAGGAACACCTCCAGACCAGCCCGGTGCCCTTGTTCCACCACCACCGCTGCCGGGTCGGTACCGGCCTCCATCAACTGCCGTGCATTCTCATAGATTCGCCAGAGACCGGCACTGTGGAAGGTCGTCCCCGCCGATCCCCAGATGGGTCCTACCTTGGTCTCGTGGGAGTAGTAGTCGGAGAGTCGATGAGAGGGCGATCCCATGTAGGGATCGGTCCCTAACTGCCAGTAGAGGGTATCGATCAGCGTATCCTGCAGAGGTTCGATCGCAAGCTGGACCAGGCCATCAACACCAATCGGAGCTTCCAGAATGGGGCCCGCCAGGGATCCCCCATCGTTACACAGGATGAAACGGTGTTTCTTTCTCAAGGACTCCTCTTCCTGGTCGGGGCTCTGGGGCTCGGAACAGGCGGTCGACACCAACAGGGCACAGACTGCCCCCACTGCCGCCACAAACCTCGTCGTACTTCTGGAATGGAACACCTGGGACCCCCAAACTCTTGCCGAGAATGCTGGGGAATCTACCAGCCTTCGGGCGCTGGTGCAAGCATCTCTCGAGGTCTCTGTCGACGAACGCTTCCGGGGCTCGTCTCCATTGACATCGTCGTCGACCCTGGTACATCCTTGCAAGACGAAATTCCCCGACCGGGAACTCGGGATTTGACACTCCGCGAGAACACAGTCAACCATGCCAGAAAGAATCACCCGGAGTTCGAGATACTCTGTCTTTACTCCCAAGTCCACAATCGTCTGGGCGATCTGGTCAAGTCTGACTTTCGCTGGCCTTAGCCAGAATCCGTCCTCGGAAGAGGAGTACATCGGAGCCAACTACAACAAGTTCGAATATCGGATTGAGATGCGGGACGGGGTCGAACTCTTCACCGCGGTGTATACGCCCAACGACGTCAGCGGGAAGTACCCAATCCTTCTGTACCGGACTCCCTACAGCTGCAGGCCCTACGGCGCGGATCAATATCGGAAGGCCCTGGGGCCCAGCCACCAATTTGCTCAGGATGGCTACATCTTCGTCTACCAGGATGTGCGTGGACGTTATCTGTCGGAGGGAACCTGGGTTCAGATGACGCCCCATATTTCCCAGAAGACTGCGCCGGGGGACATCGACGAGAGCACCGACACCTACGACACCATCGAGTGGCTCCTGGAGAACCTGGGTAACCACAATGGTCGGGTAGGACAGTGGGGGATCTCCTATCCGGGCTTTTACACAGCGGCTGGCATGATCGACAGCCATCCCGCCCTGAAGGCTGCTTCACCCCAGGCCCCGGTCGGGGACTTCTTTTTCGACGATTTCCATCATCACGGTGCCTTCTTTCTCCCCCATTCCTTCGGTTTTCTCTCCCGCCATGGTAGAGACCGCTCCGGCCCGACTACCAAACCCGTTACGCGTTTCGATTTTGGAACGCCCGACGGATATGAATTCTTTCTCCAACTGGGTCCCCTATCCGAGGTCAACCAGACCTATTTTGACGGAGAGTCGAGCTTCTGGGACGAGATCGTCCGCCATCCAAACTACGACGCTTTCTGGCAGAAGCGCAGTATCATTCCCAACCTGAAGGACATCGCGTGTGCGGTGATGACGGTCGGGGGATGGTTCGACGCCGAGGATTTGTACGGCCCTCTACAGATCTACCGTTCCGTAGAGCGGAACAATCCGGGGATCTTTAACGTCCTGGTCATGGGTCCCTGGGCCCATGGGGACTGGGGGCGACGGGAAGGAAGTGGTCTGGGGAATGCACGCTTCGGCTCGGCGACCTCTGACTTCTACCGGGAACGAATCCTTTTCCCCTTCTTCAACTATTACCTCAAGCAACGGGGAGAATTGGCACTGCCAGAGGCCTACGTCTTCGAGACGGGAGCCAATCGCTGGCGTACCTTCGAGCACTGGCCGCCCGCTTCAGTTCGGGAAAGGAACTTGTATCTTCGCCAGAGGGGAGGACTTTCCTTCGATCCTCCCCAAACAGGGGAGGAGGACTTCGGCGAATACGTGAGTGATCCCGACAAGCCCGTCCCCTTCATTCAGGATACTTCGACCGAGATGACCCGAGAATACATGACGGATGATCAGCGAGCGGCTTCCCGCAGACCGGATGTTCTTTCTTTCCAGACGGAAGTCCTGGAGGAGGATTTGACCCTGGCTGGTCCCATCCAGGCAACGCTGTGGGTTTCGACCACCACCGGCGACGCAGATTGGATCGTCAAGGTCATCGATGTGCATCCCAGCTCTGCGCCCGATTCGGTACCCAATCCTCGGCAGGTTCGCATGGGCGGCTATCAGATGCTCATCAGAAGCGAGGTAATCCGGGGACGCTTTCGCAACTCCTACGAGCAGCCCGAACCCTTCGTGTCCAACCGCGTCACCGAGGTGTCACTGCCGTTGCAGGATCTGTTTCACAATTTCAAAAGGGGACACAGGATCATGTTTCAGATCCAGAGCACCTGGTTCCCTCTGGTAGATCGCAATCCCCAGAAGTATGTGCCCAATATCTTCAAAGCCGTGGAAGCGGACTTCGTAAGCGCTACCCACCGTATCTATCATTCCCCGCGGCATCCGACCCAGCTGCAGGTGGGGGTGCTGGAAGAAATTCCAAGGCAGAGGATAGAAGATACAGACGAGTCCCAGGTGCCTAGCACTAAAGAGTAAATTCCGAAGAAAACTATGGTCTGAAACCCTCCTTTAGCTGGGTGGTACCATATGCGGCTCATCAGCAGAACAAGACGAGGAAATACATATTGCCTCTAATCTGTCAAACTCAGCGTCTCGTGGCTGAATCAGGGGAGATGGGGCAATGAAGATGAATTGGGTTGTAACGGGCTCACCAACCTGCGTGCTGACGATCGGGCCGGTTTGAACTGGGCATAGCCAGAGCAGATGGAATGTCATTCCGTCTCCGCAGGGCAAGCTGCCCACGGGTGATAGGCTTACGACTCACGTTGGACGAGTCTGTTGACAATTGTCTCATACAAATCAATCTACACAACGGTGGTGGGAACCCGTCTGATCCGGCTACCTTTGCAGCTCCCTTCGAAGCGCCCGAAATAGAACGCAGGCGAAAGCGGTCATTCAAACAACCCGAAATGCGCTACCGCGAAGGGCGCAAAACGGCCAGGAGTCGCCGTTCATGCCTCTCAGTTCCAATGCCTGCTCTGTGCGGCACTTACAGGTACCGCAACTCGCCGTGCGTCGTGGCGCTCATGACGCTCGGCAGACATCTGACAGTGTCGGCGATGCGGTTGTAGCTAGTGAGCCATCGCGGTGCTGAAGCGGAGGGAATGAGGCCCGCCGAGGTCATGGAAGCCGTCAACCATGTCGTCGTCCAGGGCAAGAGCCGATACGTCGGCTGCTGCAACTACCCGGCCTGGTTCTTCGCCCATTCCAACTCCATCGCCCGGGACAACGGCTGGGCTTCCCTGGTCTGCAACCAGTTGGCCTACAACCCGGTGGAGAGGGGAATCGAGTTGGAGAACCTACCCCAGGCCCTGGCCGAGAAGGTGGCCATAACGGCCTATCGGCCCCTGCTGGGTGGCCTTCTGACCGGCAGGTATTCCGGCGGGGGCGCACCGTTGCCCCAGGGATCCCGGGCGTCTTCGGATACCCGTCTCCTGACCTGGCTGGTGAGATACGGGGATGAGCTGGAGCAGTTCTCACGACTGACCCGGGGCGAAGACCTGCTTCCATCTCAACTGGCCATCGCATGGGTCAGAAAATCCGTCGCAGTCACTGCTCCCATCGTAGGTGCCAGTTCCCTGCCTCAGCTGGAGACGAGCATAGAAGCATTTCGCACCGACCTCTCCCAAGAGCTCTACGATCGGGTCTGCCAGCTCTTTCCCACCCAGATCCGGGAAGAGGGTTTCCAGCGGTTTCCAGGTGGGAAGTTGTACTTCAAGAGGAAGACCATCCTCCCCACCCGGCGGCTGGGAGGTCCTCACAACGATCGGGCTCCGAAACCCCGAATCGTCCAGCCACGATGCCAGCGGGAGTGGTTGTCATGGCCCGATGCGGGGTTTCCGGCATCCGCCAGTGCCACCAGAGCTTGGGATTTGGAATTTGTTTGTATTTAGTGCTTGAGATTTGGTGCTTTTCGACGGACTAGCAGCCTGTCGGACTTGACTCACAGGCACTTCTGAAATTTGACGTTTGATCCAAAGTCTTGCACGACCAAGCACGAAATCGATGAATCGTCTGATCTGCGGCGGTGATTTGGCCGCTGAAACGACCTGGCCCACCTCTTCAGAGGGTGGCACGGGCCAGCTTCGGCTGGCGGCAGGCGAGGTTGTACATTCTTTTCAGATTCCAGGCGATGCTGGCCAGAGTCCACTCCCCGTCTGCCGCCTCCGCTCCTCGGAGAGAGAACTGCGCAAAGCCCATCACCGATTTGATGATCCCAAAGACGGGCTCGGGGACAGCTTTGCGTTGCCCGTAGATGGCTCGACCCGCCGGGGTCTTCAACCGGTATCTCATCTGCTCCACCGCATCGGCGTCTTCCCCGGGTGGCTCCGGTTCTTTCCAGCGTTCGTTCGGCGGCAAGTGGTGGGCTTCCCGCTCGACCGCAATATAGGGAAGGACCGCATGCTCGCTACAAAGCTCCACGTTGGCACCACTGAAGTAGCCGTTGTCGGCCAGCAGCTCCTGGGGCCGACCCAACGACTCCGGCAATGCGTGCAGCGCCGCCAGGGCCGGTTTCAGTTCTTTCTTGTCATTGGCGTTTGGCGTGACATGAACGGCCACAATCAACAGACTGTCGTTATCCACCAGGGCCTGAGCGTTGTAGCATTGCTCAAATCCCCCGCCCGAGACCGGCATGATCCGAGAATCTTCATCCGTCAGATTGATCTGATCCTGGTCTCGGATTCCTCCTCGGGGCGGTTTGGGTTCGCGACCCTTCGGTTTGTTTCCCCTTTTCCTCTGGGCTTGCCGCTTGGCCACCTTCCCTTCATATTCGGCGTGCTCGGCCGCCTGCCGCTCGGCCGCCCGCTCGACCAGCTTCTGCTTCGCTTGATCGATCGCTTTCAACCGTGCTTCCCGCCGCGCCAGCTCGGCCGGGATGTCCATCCCTTCCGTTTCTTCTCGTCCATCCGCTTCCTCGGCCAGCTGCATCAACTCGTCCACTTCTTCTCGCAGCCGCGCTTCCAGTTTCTGGATGTGCCCCCAGCTCAACGCACTGTGCTTGGAGGCATTGGCTTTGACCTTCGTGCCATCCAAACTCACTCGGCCCAACTTCAGAAATCCCATCGCCTGGGCCAGCAGCAAGATCTCCACAAACAGCGGCTTCAGCTCTTCCAAAAACCGCTTTCGGAAATGGGCTATGGTGTCGTGATCCGGATGCGTGTTGCCGGCGAGGTAGCGAAACGCCACCGAATCGTAGGTGGCTTGCTCCAACTTCCGACTCGAAAACACCCCCGTCGCATACCCGTAAAACAACAACGCCAGCATCACCGCCGGATGGTATCCTTCCGATCCCCGTTTCGTGTAGGAATCCTCCAACTTCCTCAACTCCAGCTTGCTCACCACCTCCACCACGAAGCGAGCCAGATGCGTCTCCGGCAGCCATTCCTGCACCGAAGGAGGAAACAGATAAGGAGTCTCTCGATCTACTGTTCTAAATCGATTCGCCATACACTAATGATGCCCGTTCGGTGTGACCTCGAAAGTCCGACAGGCTGCTAGCGGCCCTTCTTCCGAGCAGCTTCCTTCACCTGCTCCGCAAAACGACCCTGTCGTGTGGCAGGGTTGGCCTGGCTTCGAGGATGTGGAGACACGCCCGGGGCGGGTTCAGTCGATCGAACACCCCACTGATCGGACCGATGCCGGATGAGTTCGAGCCAGCGGGCATTGGCCTTGTTACGACTCAGACTTCCGTCCGGATCGGGCAGCGTGAAAGTATAGGAGTAGAGTTTGGCTTGCTTGAGATACAGCTTCAGGCAAATCCCACCGAAGTGCTCGACGCTCAGCTCGTAGGGGGACCTGCCGCTTTTCCACCTGAGCTGCTGGCGGGTTTCGTCGTCCCGAAGGGGAATCGACTCCTGGCGCGTGAAACCCGCAATCGGATCGCCGTAGGGCGTGATCAGCTCGGCTTCGATCGAGCCTCCCTCGGCGTCGGCATTAACGAAGATCTGGTAGGGTGGGCCCCACGGTTTGGTCATCAGCCAACCTTCTTCGGTTCCTGCGTCCAGCGACACCCAGTGATCCTCAGGCATACGCGCCAGCATCAGAACAGCCACGTTTCTCATGCCTTGGGACCGATCGTAGCTCAGCCAGTCCCACCAGGTGTGGTTCAAGCGGCTGGCGGAGTAGTAGATCCAGGTTTCACCGTCCCTAACCACGGGATTCTCAGCGGGGAAAACCATGCCGCCATCCTGCGCTCCTACCTTGCCGATAGGGACAACCGGAGAGCGATCGTCAGGCCGGTGCCAGGTCTGGCCATCCCGGCTGTAGGCCAGCGAGATCTCCAGCTGCCCCACCTTGCCCTTGGGATAATCTTTGGGCTTGTGATAGGCCGCGTAGGTGGGAGCGAAAGGGTGGACGTAGTAGGGGGTGATCATGCCCAGGAAGAAGCCCTCGTAGCGGAACACCGGCATGTCGTAGAGGTTGTACAGTTCGGGAGGATCCAGCTCGTCCCCGGCCACCAGGACGCGCCCCTTGTCTTCCCAATTCACCAGGTCGTAGCTCTCGTATTGGGAGATGTCTCGGGGCACGTTGGGTACGCGGCGGGTCACCAGCACATACTTACGCCGGTCCTCATCGTAGAACAGGGTGTGGTTGTCGTCACTGATGCCTCTCAGCACCGGATTCACGTGACGGGGCCGCTCCCAGCGCAGCCCATCGTGGGAGTAGGCAAGGTTCAGACTCGAGTAGTGTTTAGCCCACAGGCCCTCCTCGCCAAACGTGCTGAACGTCATCTTGTAGCGCCGGGCGGGGATATCGCTGCGATCCTTGATGATGCTGTAGACGAAGTTGCGCTTGAAGGAGATAACCATGTTGTTCTCAGTGGAGCCGTTGGCTTCGACCAGTCCCAGAATCGGCTTCTCCCACGTCAGCCCATCCTTGCTGGTTGCGTAGGCCACCCCTCGGGGACCGTCTGTCGTCTCCCCCTGCCAGCGCCCGAGGGTGTACCACATCTTGAAGATCTGTTCCTCCTCGTCGTATATGACGCTCACGTAATTGAGCTTGTCACCATCGGTTTCCCAGGGAGCGTCCAGACGCAGCACCGGTTCCGCCCGCTTGACTGCCTGGTTGACCTTGCGACGCAGATTCTGGCTCTCAAGTAGAGGCTCATCGTCTAGAAGCAAGAACTTGTAGCGGCAGAATCTCTGCTCATCTGCCGCACCTTCCGGAGAGTTTGTCCAAGCTGGCTGAGCAAAGACCAGAAGCAACATGAGCTTGGACTTGACCCCGAATCGACCTCTGCTGATTGATTCGTGCATGCGGAAATAATAACGTCGATTCGGATGTAGCGAAGCCATCCTGTTGCCCTTCGCACGTGATCGAGCAGGTCTCCTCAGAACACGGGTCGGGGAAGCAGGACCCGCCGAAGGGCGCTCTGGATGCGAGCCTCAGATCCCGGGGCGACCCATAGCCACTTGTCCTCGAAGCCGTCCCGGAAGGCAGACTCGGTGGGGATGTAACCAGGCCAGCATTCGCCGTATCCAATGGAAACGACAAACGAGTCGGAACGCATTTCCTGAGCCATGAGCTGATAGTCCACAAAGCTCTCTCCGGGGAACAGCACTATCTGGGCCGGGCCGAAATCGATGACCGGCAGGTCAATCGCCCCACCCGTGGCCACTCGGTGCCGGCTGGACAACCCCATGGCTGCCAGGATGCGATCCTCCACCGCGCCTTCCGCGTCGTTCAGAGCGGACTGCATTGCCTCAGCCGTCAGGTCTGGGTCAGGGTGAAATTCCAGCTCTAACTGGGTACTGCGGAAAGCGATCCGCCCCAGCGGCAGGCGTCTGGCGTTCTTCCACGCCTCCAGCATGGACCGATAGAGCCGTTCGGCCAGAACAGAACGATTGCCCGGGGAGCCATCGTTGTACTTGCCTGCTGTGACGTCGCCGCTGCAGCCGCTCACGTAGATCTGGTGGAGCGACCCGTCGTCCCGGCGACGCCGCTCGCGCGCCAGTCCCACGAAGTCCCAGGAGACCAGGCCCTGGCCGTAGTGGCTCATGGGATGTGTCGCATAGGCATGAAGGGCCAGAACCGGTGTTTCCTCGTTCCAGAATGAAAGGGTCTTCAGGAAGGGGTCGATTTGCCCCTCCGGCGCTTCCCGCAGGAACGGGTTTCCCCCGCTACGGCTCCCCCGGCTGAAACTGACCCGGCCGTCGAGGTGGACGGTGCGGCGATTGGACGCCACTTTTTTCACCCGGGCTTGCCCCGTTCCCAGGTGGCTCACCGGCACGGCTTTTCCCAAGCTGGCTCGGAGGGCGTCGCCGACTCGCCACAGGCAGCGGGAGTGAAAGTCCCGGTCATAGAGCTCGCCGCCCAGGCCGACTTCTTCCAACAGCCTCTCCGCTCCGCTGTCTATAACGGGGGCGTCGTGCTGATGGAGGGCGGTCACCAGGACTCGTTCTCGCGTCGTACCAGCTGCCTGGCCCAGAGCGTCCCTCCACTCGTCGTAGGCCTGGTTTCGAATCTCGCACCAGTCGACGGCCGTGACCACGAGGGGAGCCCCGGCCCCCAACAGGACGAATCCCTGTGCCTGGAGTGGATCCTCGATGCGCCGGGACTTGGTGGGGAGGACTCCCATGCAGCGATGGCCCAGGGGAATGGTGACGTCGGCGGAGAAGGTCGCCAATCGGTATTTGGCGATTCCCTGTTCGGATCCGGGATCGACTTTGCAGGACAAGAGGAAGCAACAGAAGAGCGCCGCTTGCCTCCGCCTCGTCTTGAGGCGACGGGATGGGGTGGGCGCAGCTCTGGCCACAACCTGGCACAGCAGGCCGTGGAGGGGTCCTGACCAGGAACTTAATAATGAACAGTCAACAGTGATCAGTGATCAGTCCCGGAAACAGCTTCAGTCCAACAGTGCCGCGAACGGCTTGAATCGTCGGCAATATGAGGCCAAGTTGCGAGGAGAGAGTGGACAACAGCACAATCTCCCCAACACGCCGCCAGACAGCCGTAAGCTCGCCGCCCGAAGTCGGATCTGAAAGCCGAGGACAGAGTCATGCTCAATCCTTATACGTCGCACCGCGTCCTCCTGTCCACTATACAGGTCCCATACGAGAGAGTGCGAAGGAGCGGGCACTCAGGGCCGTCGGTCGGTCGGTCGATGTAAGGGCGAAGATCACCTCCTCAACTCAACCCTCCGGGAAAGCGAAATCCTGTAGAATCGTCTCGCTCGTTATGTCACTCAGACTTTCCAGGGTCAACAAAGGGCCCCCCCCACCCCATTCTCGCCTCTACCTGGAGCGCCTCTCTCCCAGAAGCCGCAGCTTTACTTGCCCAGAATCCAGCTGATGGAGCAGGTCCATGATTCCTGGGCTAGCGACTGGGCGCCGCCCACGGACGAAGGTGTTGGAGATCCCAATCGACGAGGCTCCGTCCAGGCAAGGACGGATCTGCCGACTTCTTTTTCTATCCCTGCTGCCACTTCTCGTGTCGTTCCAGTGGCTCGCCGCTCAGATCGACAGCGGCACTCTTGTGGGAACGATCCAGCTGGAGGACGGTAAGCCTGCCCAAAATGCACAAGTTTCCATCCTGCGTCGAGCCACCAACGAAACCGTCATAATGCTGACAAACCAAAGAGGGGACTACCGAAGAGACGGACTGACGGTGGGTGCCTACGAGATCAGGGTAGAGCTTGAGGGTTTCGCCAGCCAGCTCCGAGTCGGAGTCCAACTCCTTGTAGGCCAGGTTCTCCGGGAGGACTTCCGCCTCATCCGAGGCGATCTGGGCGAAGTCCAGGTCACAGAGAGCCAATCGATACTGTCTGCTTCGACAAGGGTCGACCGAGGACAGGTGATTGATCAGGACAAGCTCGAGACCTTGCCGGTCAACGCCCGTGATATCGGCCAGTTGGCGCGTCGTGTTGGCATAAAGGTCCTGGGCAGGGGGAGCCAGGACACCCTGGTTTACATCGATGGCACCCTCTTCACCCACGGCGATGGGGGTACCACCTTCAAGGCCAGCACCGACGCTCTGCAGGAGTTTGACATCAAGGGTGGTCTCTACTCATCAGAGTACGGTATCCGTCCCGGCGCCCAGATCGTGGCTGTGACCAAGAGTGGCAGCAACGACTTTCATGGGAGCCTTTTCTGGCTTCACCGAAACGACAATTTGGATGCCCGCAACTTCTTCGAGCAGGACAAAGCCGAGTTCAAACGCAATCAGTTAGGCGGCACACTAGGGGGACCGATCCTCTTTCCAGGTCTGATACAGGGACAGGATCGGGCTTGGTTCTTTCTTTCCTACCAACTCCGATCGATTCGTGAGACCAAGCCGCTGACGGGCGTCGTACCGACTCTGGCCGAGAGACAGGGAGAATTTTCCTCACCGATCATTGATCCCTCGACAGGAGAAACCTTTCCCAACAATACGATCCCCCAGAATCGCTTCGACCCGGTTTCGGTTCAACTTCTTCCTATCTGGCCGGCTCCCAACACACCCAACGCTCTGAACTTCACCAGCCCCGATTCGCTAGCGCCCTTCGACAATCCTCAGATCATCGCCCGCGTGGATCTCAAGATCTCCCCCGTCAGCAGATGGACCGGCCGCTTCATCTGGGACTCGAGCCCTATAGTCCAGGCCAGGCCAGTGAGCATCTTCACCTCCCAAAGTCCCTTGCAGACATACGGCCAGTCCCTCTCCTACACCCGAACCCTCGGGTCCAGTGCGTTCAACGTGGCCAGTGTGCACCTTTTTCGGCGCCCCTACCGGCCCGTTTCTGCCAATGCCATGCCCGACCTGCCTCAGAGTTTGGGCATAGCGGAGCTGCTGGAGACCGAGGTGGATCGCTACGGCGTTCCTCCCGTCTCGATTGAGGGATACGTGGCGATCGGTGACGGGAGCTCCGGGGGAGTGTCTGCCCTCGGCAACTGGCAGGGGCGCGACGATCTGGTTCTTCTCAAAGGGAATCACTCACTCAAGATGGGAGTCGAGTTTCGTCAACACTACAACCAATACGACAACCAAAACCGGTCACGCTTTGACTTCTTTAGTCGCTACACCGGGAATGCCCTGGCGGATTTTCTGCTCGGACATCTAGCTCAGAGTCAGAAGGGGGGCGAGTCGGCACGGGGCCGTTTCCACCAGAACAGTTTCTACTTCTACTTTTCCGACGTTTGGAAGGTCACGCCGAAACTGACCCTGAACCTGGGACTGCGCCACGAATTGAGACTTCCCTGGGTGGAGGTTCGTGGTTTCATGGCCAATTTTGATCCTGCCATCGGCCGGCTCCGTCCATCCTTGCTGGACCTGGAGCTGGCCCCAGGGGAGACGGGCCGCTTCCAGGCGGGAGTGCCCTTGATCGAGTGGGGCCGCCTGGCCGGCGTTCAACCCCGCCTGGGGCTCTCACTTCGACTGACCGACCGCACCGTCCTTCGCGCCGGGGCTGGTCTCTACTCCAACGAGCCCGACATGGCTATGGTGAAGAGACTGGCAAGAAATCCACGCCCCGGGCCCGAGAGGTGGACGTATCAGTCCGCTCTAGAGACTCCCACACTAGCCCTGTCAGACCCGTTTCCTGAGGATCTGAGGAGCGGAGCAATACCCGACCACTTCGGGGTCCAGACGCCGCTGCCCCTGGCGACAACCCAGGCATGGGGCCTCAGTCTCCAACATCGTCTGGCGAACAACCTGTTGGTCGACGCGGGATACCACGGCTCCCACACCATCCACCGTCTCGAAACGGTGTCTCTCAATGATGCTACCCCTGGCAGGGGCGATCGAAGTCAGCGTCGACCCTATCCCGATTTGCAGCTGCTCCAGATGCCGCTGGCGGACGGAGGAGCCTGGTACGACAGTCTGCAGCTGCAGCTCGAGAAGGCTCCCGGACCCAGTAGCCTATCCCTGTTGGCTTCGTTCAGTTGGTCTCGATTGATCGAAATCGGAGCGACCAACCGGAGTTCTCACGATCGGCACCTGTTTCGTTCTCGCAACATGCCCCTGCACTTGACCCGTGGCCTGGCTGACTTCCACGTGCCTCGCCGGCTCCTGCTGAGCGTAGGATACGATCTTCCGCTCGGCCCCAGCGGGGTCTTTTTGCAACGGGGATGGGCGTCCCGCATCTTTCGGGACTGGTCTCTCAGGTTCATTTCCAACGCCCAGGACGGCCCCTGGATGACGGTCCATGTGCCGGGTGATCCATTGGACACGGGATCAGTCGCCTCCCAGTGGCCAGATCGGATCCGCGATGCGAACCTGCCGAAGCATGAGCGCACACCTTCTCGCTGGTTCGATACCTCGGCCTTTCTCTTTCCCCAGGGATTTCGCTACGGGAATGACGGAAAGTCCACCGTGGAAGGACCGGGTTTATTCAATCTGGACCTGTCTCTGAGACGAACCTTCCATCTGGAGGGGGATCGGCGATTCGAGGTTCGAATGGAGGCCTTCAACGCCACCAACCGCCCCAACTTTACGATTGGCCGTGATGACACCGCGACTCAGCTAGGTACGGCGGGTTTCGGAGTCCTGGGCCAGGCGCTGGCCTCACGACAGATCCAATTGGGCCTCAAGTTCTATTTCTGACCCACCGCCATCAATTCCCAACCATTGCCGGGGGAGGGACCTCCTCCGCCTGAGTTGCGTTTCGTCCGGGTGTAGAATTAGCATCAGAAAAGAGGGGTATCAGGCGGGCTACAATGATTGGGCAGACGATCTCACACTACAAGATCCTGGAGAGGCTGGGTTCAGGTGGCATGGGAGAAGTCTATCTTGCCCAGGACACAGGTCCTCTGGACCGTAGAGTCGCTCTCAAGTTCATCCGCCGCGAGAGGGATCAGGATCCGATGGCCCAGCAGCGATTCCTCCAGGAGGCCAGGGCTGCCGCCCGGGGGACATGGATATGCCTGCGCTGGGTCGAAATATGGAAGATTAGTTCCGAGTAATACGCATTCAAGTCACTGATTCGTAAGATCTTAGTCGGTCAGCTAGACGCAAAAACACCAGGCTGATAGGGGCCAGATACACGGGAGTTATCTCGAGATACGGCGGAAATTGGGAAAGAACTGATGCCAAGAGCGTTGCGTTAGAGCAAGCCCCCTTCTCCAGCATCCCTACTCTGCGGCTTCGTTGTCTGAAGTTCTTAGACATCGAGGGACAGTACATTCACAATTTTGCGGCAACTGGTGCAGACAATGCGAGTTCCTTGTGATTTCACAAAGGTTGGGCTCGGGCGTAAACATATTCCCAAAACTCATCAGGATTCTTCGGTCCATTTTCGGTCCAATAAGACTGACTCAACCTTCCTCAACCTTCCTTTTCGCTACTTTACTTGGCTGTACGTACCGCTAAATTACGGAATTTCCTGTTTCCCGTTGAGCTCATAACCCAACGACACCGGAGAAAGACCTGGATACCTGGAATGTGTCCGCTTCGGGATGCGGATTCAACCGATCGACGCAACACATTGGTTAAATCGTTCGGCTGGTGTTTCGTAGTCTAACGTTTTTCTCGGTCGTTCGTTCAACTGTCTGGCTACAGCATCCAGTCTGTTTTGGTCGACGTTTGAGAGATCCATTCCTTTCGGGAAGTATTGTCGGAGCAGTCCGTTGGTGTTTTCGTTTGAGCCGCGCTGCCAGGGGCTTCGTGGATCGCAGAAGTAGACCTTTATGTTCGTATCGAGACTGAAGCGTTTGTGATCGGCCATTTCACTTCCGCGGTCCCAGGTCAGAGGCTGGTACAGTTCCCGCGGTAACGTGCGAGCTTGTTGGCTCAAGGCCTTGATCACCGTTTCGGTATCTTTGCTGTTGACTTTGACCAACATCACGTAGCGCGTCTGACGTTCGACCAGGGTGGCGATTTGACTTCTCTTGGCTCCGATCAGCAGGTCCCCTTCCCAATGACCGGGCACGGCGCGATCTTCCACCGAGGCGGGTCGCTCCCGGATTGAGACCGTGTCCTTGATCCGTCCGTGATCCTCCGTCTTCTGCGTATGGTGGCGCGAGCGGCGCATCCCACGGGTCCGCCTCAAATGCTGCAACAGCTCTTTCTTTAAGGCGCCCCGGGCCTGGATGAAGAGGCTTTTATAGATGGTCTCGTCTGACACTTGAAAGTCCTTGTGATCGGGATACGTGCGCTTGAGCCACCCGGCAATCTGCTCGGGCGACCAGAGCTGCTTCAGGTTCAAGGCCACAATGTGGGCGAGTTCCCGCTTCTGGACCAGTTTACAGATCTTCGGGCGACGCGCCCGCTCCCAAGCCGCTAAATCGGCCCGGTTAGCCCGGTATCGGAGCCGGCCGCCGTTGCGCCGGATCTCGCGACTGACCGTGGAGGGGGCGCGACCCAGCCCTCTGGCAATCGAGCGGATCGAGCCGCCGGCAACCACACCGCGGGAGATCTCCTCGCGTTCCGATAACGTCAACGCTCGTCGCGATCGTCGGCGCGGCTGCGGCCGGATGCCCCCGGTTTCTTTCAGAATACCCCCAATGGAGGAATGGCCGCGGTCAAAGAGCCGCGCGATCGAACTCAGGGACTCGCCTTTTTGCCAGCGGTCCCACATCAAGGCCTTCTGCTCTTCCGTGTAGTAGATCCTCTTCCGATGCTTCATTGGCAACATCCTCCTCTCTATCGCTAGAGATTAGAGGTGTTGCATCGACCGGTTGAAACCGCAGGCGGAACCGGTCATTCAGGGGCGATCTACCCTGAGACCGTTTTGGCGGTCAGATTCTGCGCCATCACACCTTGAGGCACAGCGAAAGACGGAGACAATCTAAAAACGGACAAGGAAGAAACTCAGACCTCGTGGAGCTTCACTTCCCCATCCCTTACAATCACCCCATGGTCCGCGAATACGGCCCCTTCAGAGAGCGTTTCGAGGAGTACATCCTGGAGCGCACAGCCAACCATCCCTCCTTGGTTCCCATGGTCATGTATGGTCAGGGTAAGGCCCGCTTCCGCCTCGCTTGCAAGGAGACGCTAGACAGTACGGACTTCTCGTCCTGACTCGACCAGGCAGCTTTGGATGGATCCCGCCAAGATGTCGGTGACGGTCTCACCACCGAACGCCTGCCTGCCTGTCAGTATCTCGTAAAGGACACCCAGTAGCGGTCGTTCGTTTGGACATCTCAGCGGAGAGTTTGCATGACCCCTTTTAGGCGGAAGCTACCGGTCAGGGGCGATCTACTCTGACACCGTTTGTACGGTCAGATGTGGGCTATTGCAGATGTGTGTGCGCACCCAACCCCGCTATCTTCCTCCACTGGCACTCCCGCTTCCGAGGGGGGTACGGAAGGTGTTAGGACAACCGCCAATATCACCGAAGTTGTCCCGCTATGTCCCGCCTGGCTCACCCGGCGAAGTTCGGCTTCGGGCCTGCAGACTGGGCATCAACCGATGGCTGCGGGGAAGCGGGACAGCCGAGGAAGCGCCTGAGATGTGCGTGATCTAATAGACACCGCCACTGCCCTGCTTCTGAGCGGCAGTCTGGGCCCGAGCCTCGCTCACGAGGGAGAGGGCCAGGATGGTGCCCAGCAAGAGGAGGGACTCTCTGCCGTGGACACTCATTTGAACTGAAAGGAATTGAGCTTGGCGTTACGAATCCGGAAACGGAGCTGCACCGGCTTTCCCGTCAGCCTTCCCACGTCGCCCTGCCCTTTCCAGGTCACCCGGTGCTTCCCTGAAGTGGTGAGATTGTCCGCCTCGGCCAGGGTGAATCCGGGAATGGGGTCGTGGGCCGAATCCACGATTTCCACCTTGACCTCCGTAGGTCCCGAGCCCCAGTTGTGCTTGGCACCTCCCATGCTGACGAAGAGCTCGTCGCCCTCGAAGGTGAAGACCTTGGTCAGCACCTTGCCAGGACGGAGCTTGCCCGCCAGGATCGATACGAAGCCGTCTTCTGGCAGGGTCGCCAGGCCGATGGAGAAGTTGGCGTTCTCCCCGATATCGTACAGGGGTTCGGGACCTCGCCAGTTGCCCCCCGAGTAGTAGAACAGGATCCTGCCCTCGTGGAAGAAGGGATTCCTCATGTACAGCGTGGTTTCATCGAAATCGCCGGCATCTCCCAACTTCACGATGGGCTCCCGAAAGGGTCGACGGTAGTGGATTCCATCCCGGCTGAAGGCCAGCTGCGGATAGTGCAGACTCTCGGTGGTCCTGAAGATCCAGGGGACAGCGATATAGATTCCCTCGTAGGCGAACACCGGAAAGGCGTAGAACTCCAGATCGGGAGGATCCCTATCGTCGGGGATCATGATGGTCTGGACCTCGCTCCAGGTCACCATGTCGGGACTCTCGGCCCGGCCCACGATCCGCTTGCCCAGGGGACAGCGACGGTGGAGGCAGCTTTCGATGTGAGCCGCGTAGACCCCTCGGATGGGATCCCACCCGTTGAGCGTGGTAGGTCCCCAGCGCCCCTCTCTGGAGGAAGGCCCCTCGATGTTGGTGGGAGCGGGACTCCACTCGATCCCGTCGGACGAGTAGTAGAGGTTGATGCGCCGGTCATGGTAGGCCATGTACTTGAAGTCGTCGCCGGCTGTCTTGTAGCGCCTGGACGGATCGGTCTCGTGGAGGTCCAGCATGTACGGAGAGCGGGAGCCCTCGGGAAGGATGTTGTTGGCCCGGGATCCCCTGAACTCCACCTTGCCCAGATTCGGTTTCTCCCAGCGAATGCCGTCCCGGGACGTGGCGTAGCAGAGCCGGTGCATGTCTCCGTTGGGATCTCCATAGTAGTCGTAGGGATCTGGCACCCGATGACGGGTAAAACCGTCTCCCTTCGCTTGCCACTGGGTCCGGTAACCCTTGCCGTCTCCGCCCTTCTTGGCCTTGAACTCGTTGTAGGACGTGTACCACATCTTGAACAGGTCATCTTTCGGGTCGTAGGTCACGTAGTAGCAGCGCAGATAGTTGCTCTCCCAGGGCCGATCAGCTCGGAGAACCGGATTCCCCGGCGCCTTGACGGCCGTGTTCAGCACTCGCTTCACGTCCGACATCCGTTCGATGATCTGGTCGTCCAGGAGGAGCTGCTTCTGGCTCCCGATGTGGATCAGTCCCTGGCCGTCCAGAGAGCTGCCCGAAATGGATCCCATCGACAGAAGAACCGTCGTAACAACAAGGGGAAAGCTCTTGCTTGGCATGTTCATCTCCTGGAGATGGAGGCTATCCCACGGGTGCGGAGTTGTCAATTTCTCGGGACCCGATGCAGCGAGCCGAAGAAAGAGGCGATAACGATCGCCAGGGCCAGGGTGCGGAGCTCGCCGCCAACCACTCCTGGTCGCGTCGTCGTCGGTGGAGCGCATGCCTACGCACAAGACCTGTCACTGGCACGTGCCTAACCCGTGGTATTGGTTCCTAGCACCAAGGAGTGAATCTGGATTCGAAACTAGAAACAAGTTGTAGAATCAAGAGGCTACAGCTTATACCACCTTCCGGAAAACCATCGAAATCGGAGCCGCACGAAATGGCTGCGTCAGGATAGGAAGACTGACTGGAAACTCACCATGATCCATACTCAGATTCTATTCACTGCGTTCCTTTTCTTCACGGCTGTGCCGCTCTCAGTTACCTGCGGAAACGAACCAACGCCCACTACCTCGGCGGGTCACCATAAGACGCTGGTGCTGGAAAACGACGAGCTGAGAGCCGAATTCAGCCGAGACACCGGTGCCCTGGTCCGGTTGGTGGCCAGGCAGACGAATTGGGAAATCCATCGTCGCGCGCAGCTTGGCCGCAGTTTTCGCCTATTGGTTCCGGTGCCGGACCGGCGGAACAATCCGGTGCTGGGTGAAAAGCAGCCGCCTCCCAAAATCACGCACGACACGACCAGGAATCAGATCACTTTTACCTGGGACAAGCTGCTCAGCGAACATGCCGGCGAGATGGAGATCCGCTTTGCTGCCACCGTGCAGTTGAGCCGGAAAGGGCTGGCATTCACCGCAGAGCTGGCCAACCACAGCGAACATGTCGTGGAAACAGTCAGCTGGCCCTACCTGGGCGAGATCCGCCGGCCCGCCGCCGCCGAGCGGATGGAGACGCTGCACTTGTATTACATGATGATGGCCAAGAACCCCGTCTATCCGGTGTTCAAATCGGATGCTGGGTATTGGGGGACGGATCACCCCCTGCAACTCGTAGACCCGCCGCGGTCGCCGTTCGTGCTGATCGACGGGGCGGGAAAACAAGGTCTGTACATGGGCTATCACACTGCCAGTCTCGATCGAATGTTGACCTTTACGCTGGGACTCAAGCCGGGTCATGCCAGAACGGACTTCTTGTTCCTGGGGACGGCTCCTGCCGCCGAGGAAATTGGAGGCCAACCCGTGCACCGGGAGTTGGCGGCTGTGCGCTTCGCATACGTTGCCGCGGGGGAAGAGGTGTCCTTGGCCCCTGTTGTGGTTCGCCCCTACACGGGATCATGGCACGCCGGCGTCGATTTCTATAAGGACTGGAGGAAACAGTGGTACCAGGCACCGACGCTGCCTACTTGGGCGCAGCAAGTGCATGCCTGGCAACAATTGCATATCAACTCGCCCGAAGACGAGTTGCGGGTCAAGTACCGGGACCTCGTTCAGTACGGTCGGGATTGCGCCGAGCACGGTGTGGCGGCGATTCAGTTGACCGGATGGACCGTCGGCGGACAGGATCGTGGCAATCCGTCGCACGATGTGGAGCCGCGGTTGGGCACGCGCGAGGATCTGGCCTGGGCGATTCGCGAGATCCAGCAGCTGGGCGTCAAGATGGTGATGTTCAACAAGTTTACGTGGGCAGAACGGTCAACGGACTGGTTTCGGCGAGAACTGATAGATCACGCCATCAAGGACCCTTTCGGGGATTACTACGTTCATCGTGGGTACCGCTATCAAACCGCGGCGCAGTTCGCGTACATCAACAGCCGCCGATTGATTCCGATGTGTGCAGCCAGCCCTGCCTGGCGGGAAGTTGCGGCGCAGGAGTTCAAGAAATCAATCGCGCTGGGGGCAGACGGGGTGCTGTACGACGAGAACCAGCACCACGGGCTGGGCCGTTATTGTTTTGCTGGAACACACGGGCATCGGCAGCCGGTGCACACCTTCTCGGGGGACATTCCCCTGGCAAAGATGTTTCACCGTATTATTCGTGAACAAAGACCCGGTTTTCTGTTGGGAGGCGAAGGTTCGTACGACCGTCAGTTGAATGAATATGGCTTGAGTTATATACGAATTGGGCGCGATCACGTGCCGCTGCACCGGTATATGTCTCCCGACACCCAGATCATGATCGGCGTGTTCGGCTACAACGATCGCCACCAGATCAACCAGGCGCTGATGTACCGCTACATCTTGAGTTACGAGCCCAAAAACTATAAGGGACGACTGCAGGAGTTTCCGCTCACGCTGGAGTATGGCAAGCGCGTCGACGCGCTCCGTCGCCGTTACGCGGATCTGTTGTGGACGGCAGAGTTTCGCCACACTGTGGGGGCGAAGGTCACGGCCGATGGCGAACCTTACGAACACTACTCGGTGTTGGTTGACCGCGAGTCCGGCCGACGGGCGGTGGTCGTGATCAATCCGGCAGGGGGCCAGGATGTTGATATCGTCTGCACGTTGCCCAACGCGGCAGCATTGGTTTCCGTAACACCCGAGGCACCCGAGTCTCGGGCTGCAGACGGGCGGGCTACGGTGCCGGCCTTGTCAGCCGTGGTGTTCATGGAGAGCGGATAGTTGGGACAGTCCGACATGATCCGAGTTGGTGAGTCTGGCCGCGGTGGTGATCCCGCTGACTGATTCCCCACGACTTTCGGAAACCACAAAACCAGCCCCGAGCCGGGCCCGCCCATAGTGGATGATGGAGAGTGCCTGAAGTCTACCGCGACCACGCCTCCTCGAAAGGGGGCTCTCTGGGCAGGTTGAGGGGAACAGCCGTTTGGCTGCGGATCATGGCCAGAATGGCGACGTCGTATGCCTTTCAGGTGAGGTAGACTCGACGATCCTCAGCCGCTAGCGGTGCTCAAGCACCCATTGAGCAAGTCCTCAGGGCTCGACGATCTTCAGGAAATCTTTCCAGGGAACGGCTCGTCCATGGATGGATACGATGGTTTCGACCTCCAGTCCCAATCGCTTCACGTGATCGTAGAAGCTCCGGTGAGCGGGACTGGCTGCGGTCGGGAGAGGACCCTGCGAAGGCGGGTCGAAGAGGTCCGCTTGGATGATCATCTTCTCGGCTGGGAGATACGCCAGAAGCATCCCCTCAACGTGATCCAGGGGCTGGACGTAGGAGATGTGCATGGTCCGGGCTGCATCGCTGAGCGTGTAATTCTCCCTCACCGTCTCGTACTGGTAGCCCTCCGCCAGTTCCGTGGGTGGCCATAGGGCGAGCATGTCGGGCTGCAGTGTCCGGGGCGCATAGTTCAAGACGTCGCGAGTGTAGAAATCGTAGTTTCTCCAATGTGTGATGAGGGTAGCCCCGATGTGCATGTAGGTGCGGAGTCCGCCGATGTGGTCATGGTGCTGGTGTGTATTCACCAGAAAGCGAATCGGTTTGTTCGGAACGAGCTTCACCACCTCTTCGATCACCGCAAGACTCCGTTCTTCGTTCAGAGGTGCTTCGACTACCGTCACGTAGTTCGTGAACTCGACCGCCACGCTGTTGTGCGTTGATCCACCAAGAAGATACACCCCATCGGCCAACTCCTCGGTCTCGACACGAGCGGGAAAGGTCGCCTGGCGCACCGAAGTGGGTACGCTCAAGGGATCACTGCACTGGTTGGGTCTCACGTCTGCGAAGACACCGCCGAAGGCATTGTGGCCGGCATTGATACTCTGGGCCTGGAAGTTGTCATCCCAACCAGCGTGGTTATGCCATCGAGTGGGGAACTTCACCCCGTTGCCGACGTCCACGTAGCTGTCATCGGTGAATTCGTGCTCATAGTTCATGTCTCCCAGGACCGGATCGGGAACCCAGGTGTGAATTCTCTGCAGCAGGTTCTTCGAGTTGATAGTCGCGTCCACCCGATACTTCCCAAGCACCGTAATCGAGACCACGGTCACCTTTTCGGGCATGGTGGTGGCGCCGTCGCGTCCCATTTCGCCTAGCTCCCATCGCCAGACTGCTTTCGGATCGGCTCCTGGCAACATGGCGGCTTTGAGGAATCCGTGGGGATTGAGCCAGAGGTCCAGCTGCCACAGCTCTGCGTCCTCCGGCCGCGCCGGCACGGGATCACTCCCCGGCCCATCGATGTGCCAGGCGTGGTTGCCGTTCAACAGGAACAGCTGACGTCGGTTTCGTTGGATGGGTGTCCCACCCCTCCAGCCCAGGCCGTACTTCCAGGAGGCAGGGTTGAGTCCGGGCGTGCGATCGAACTCCTCCTTCATGTTCCCGGTCTCCCAGTTCATGCTTCGGGTGTAGTTCATCAGCGGTTCACCGCGTGGCCAGTCCACCTGGTAGGCGTGCAGTCGCTGCTGCCCCACCCTTGCGGAATAGCCGGTGCCTGAAACCGTGACGCACCGGAGTTTGTCGGCACCTATGGTCTGCGAGGCTGCTCTAAGGACAGGCCAGGGGTCCAGGTAGCCCGGTGCGTCCTTCTGGGCAGCCCACGAGTCCACCATCAAAGTGATCACTAATAGCAGGAGAGAAGATATAAACAAGTCCTAGGCTCCTAGCACCAAGGAGTGAATCTGGATTCGAAACTAGAAACGAGCTGTAGAATCAAAGAGGCTACGGCTCACACGACCTTCCGAGAATGCATCGAAATCGGAGACGCAGGAAATGGCTGCGTCAGGATTGGAAGACTGACTGGATATCCGCCCGTTTCACTCCACCGAAAAGCGCTGCAGTTCTACCGGTACCGGCCCCCCGAAGCGCTGCCCCTGGATGCTGGCGCTGGACGTATCCGATCCCTCCGAACCGTTGCTTCTCCACACGACCACGAAGTTGCCGCTGCTGTCCGTTGCCACCGCGGCTTTGATCTGAATGTCCGTGGTGTAGGAATTGACCTGAAACTCACTGCCTTGAGGATTCTGGGCCAGGCTGGAAGCGGTGATCCAGAAAGATCCCACCGTTATCACACAGAATCCCTTGCTCAAGGCTCTGGTTGCTGGAATCATGCCCGGCCAGTCTAGCACACTCGATTGCAGACTTTGGCCGGCCAGCGATAGGCCCGATCTCGTCACCCACGTGAAGGCAAGCTCCTGCATGAGCTCGGCGCTGGCCTCGTTCCCGGCACGCAGGGCTGCGATTCCCTGGCCCTTAGTAACTTTCAGGCAGAAAATTGGGGGGGGGAGGACAGCTCGGATATTGAGCTGTCCTCCCTTATCCGTGGCTAAAGTGTCCCACCGCGTGGTGGTAAAAAGGTCGCTCTTTTACTCGCCCACAGTCTGAACGACGCGCTCAAGCGCCGCCTCGGCTTGCCGCTTGCCGTGGACGAAAGGATCCACGCCTTCCGCTTCTGTCTCAGACGACAAGCCGGACTCTTTGGGAAAGTGCGGCGGAATCACGACGAAAACCGACTGCACCAGGAAGAAACTCCATAAGGCCGTCGGCATGCTTCCGGTCTGGTTGAACAGATAACCTGCGAACATCAGGCCGCCGACGGATGTGACGCCGTCAAGGGCCGTGGCGACCAGACTGCGCTGAAAAAGCAGGGATCGGTTCACGCTTACCAGGATGGCTAGAGCCCCGACCACGGCGCTGGTGGTGATGGGCAGAAACACGAGTCCCAGGCCTACCACCAGATTGGCCGCAGCCAGGCTGAGGGCTCCGACGCGGATCTTGGCTGTCCTTAGCAGATAGACACAGTAAGCCAGGTAGCCACCTAGCGTGACCATCCGGAAGGCGATTGCGTCGGGCAGTGCCACCCTCAGTCCCCACCACGCGGGAACGACGAAGACCGCAACCACGAAGGCAAAGGCGATGCCGGCAAGAATCGTGGGGCGCTTCATGAAGCAACTCCTTCGGCAGAGCTGTCACGCAGGCGGATCCACTCCAGCTCGATTTCTTCCTCACTTACCTTCATGCCGCCGGCACCCGTGTAGCCCCGGCCTGCATCGGACACAGAGAGAATCGATTCGGCAACGGAGAAGGGGGAGTCCTCCTCGGCCGTGGGCACGAACATTCTGGCTTTTTCCACAATGGACTCCAACTGACCCTGCTGAAGCTCGATCTCCTGGGTCTGCTGTTCGATGGCCTCGTCTAGCTTGGAGATCCGCTGGTCGACAGCGGCCACATGCTTTTCGTAAGCCAGCTTGCGACCTACGCTCTTGCGCGCCAGTTCCTCATTGCCTTCCTTCAGGCACAGCTTCAGATCTTTCTGGACCTTGGAGAGCTGTTCCTTCAAGTAGGATCGAGTCCCGTCGAGCGCATTCAGGGTTTTTTGATCTCGGGCGAGCCGGGCTCGCTTCAAGTCCAGGGCCTCCTGCATTTCCCGGATGGCCTGCTTGAGGATCGCTTCAGGCTCCTCGATGATGTCGAGGACGGCATGCACATCGGCCCGAAAGAGGCGTGTAATACGGTTTGCGATAGCCATGGTACTTTTCCTCACTTGCTGTTTTTGTCAACTTGTCTTTGAAGCTGTTGACTCTCACCAAACATCGATTTGGCGGCGCGGTTCTGCTTGATCTTCTGATCAGGACCGTCAAAGACTTCGTCCACTCGCGCTTCCAACTCGTCCAACTCTTTGCCCGCCTCCCTTTTCAGACCGGGGACTTTGGTATTCGCATCTTCCAGGCGCAATCGATAGGACTGCACCACTGCGTCGGCTTTGGCTCTGTCTCCACTGCGAACGAAATCAGCCACGTCTTTCATGACCGAGCCCAGGTTGTTCTTGATCCAGGCGTCCTCGTAGAGGTCCTTGTTGATAGAGGCAACCGCTTCTTCCTCTCGCTCAGGGGCCACACAAGCCATGGTCAACCCGGACGACTCGACCCCTTGCCTGTAGGAACGACCGTCGACCCGATAACTCAGATCGATGTTGCCAAAGGTGTACTCGGCCGCCACGTGATTGGGGATTCTGAGGGTGGCCATGAAGCTTTTCACACTATCCTGGAAAAGCTGACCCGTGCGAATAACCGTCGTTTTACCCTCGCGGACAAAGGGATACCCGGCGGCGTCGATGAGTTCCACGCCATTGGGGAGGTCAATACGCATCTCCGAAGCATCGGCGTAGAGTGCTCGCGAATCAGACAACTCCTTCGCAAGGATGGTTCCTAAAGACTCCAGATGCTCCAGATAACTGAAGCTGCCCATGCCGTGATCGGCGAGGGAAGCCATCAGCGTCTCATTGAACCCGAGTCCCATACCGATGGCCGAGACAACACCTCCCTGATTGGCAATCCGTCTCACGATGGCACCCAGTTCTGACGGTTCGACGATGCCGGCATTGGCGTGGCCATCGGAGAGAAGAAGGACGCGTCCGCGTCGTTTGGCGGCCATGATCCTTGAGGCAAGTGCCTCGGCGCGCAGGAGTCCTTCACCCATGTTGGTAGAGGCTCCGGGTCTCAAGCTGTTGATGATGGTTCGAAAGCGCTGGATGTTTCCTGCGTTGGCCGCGACCAGTTGAGACGCGACCTGGGCGTTACTATGAAAGGTGACGAGCGCAATGCGGTCATCCGGCGCTAGGCGGTCCAAAAGTGAATGGGCGGCTTGCGTGGCATAGTGCCACTTGTTGTCTTCTCCCATGGAGCCGCTGCGATCCAGGACCACGATCAAATCGGTGGGAAGCTTTAGGCTATCCCTATGGTCGATTCTTGGAGTCGTCACGGACAAGTTCAAATAGACCGTCCCATCAGTCCCCTGGACAACCATGGGGTTGGAGAGGGAGGCCCCGAATTTGACGCTGGTCATGGGGTGCACCGAGACCTGGCCTCCGCTTCCATTCACGTGATCGTAGCCTGTGAAGGCTCCTCCTTGAACCTGCATCCAGATGACGGTCGTCAGAATAGAGAGCGATAGGATCAGTAGCCCGCCTCTCCTGGATTTCCCAAATGTTCTGAATCTTGCGAATACGTTCATTGTTGTTCTCCTTTCCCAACGTCGTCGTGGCGGCGGTGACCCCACCGCGTCTGATGTCCAATTTACGTCCGAGACCACCCTGCTTCTAGACAGCTTTCGGTAAAAAGAGGAAGGCCTGTTTTTACAATTCGTTTACACACGCCCTCGGAGAAGGGAATTACAATGGAAAGCATGAAGCCGGCGAAGCCCAGGCTGTTGGTCATCGAAGATGAAGAGGCGATCCTCGAGGGGTTGGCCGATGTCCTTGTCTACAATGGGTACGAGGTGGAGACGGCCACGGAAGGCAAGTCAGGACTGGAGATGGCCCTGGCCGGCGGGTATCACCTGGTTCTTCTGGATATCATGATTCCAGGCTTGGATGGGTTCAGCGTCTGCGACAGGATTCGCGAGGTGGATCGCCACCTACCCATCATCATGCTGACTGCCAAGACCTCCGAGCAGGACATTATCAAAGGCCTTAAGCTGGGTGCCGACGATTACATCCCCAAACCATTCTCCGTAGCCCAGCTGCTGGCTCGCGTGGAGGCCGTGCTCCGGCGCTCGGGAAAGCTCCACAGAGACATGAGCGCGCTCAACCTGGGTGATCTGGTGGTCCACCCGAACCAGCTGGTTGGGACCCGGGATGGGGAGGAGATCCCCTTTACCCAGCGCGAGCTGGAGATTCTGGTCTACCTGAACCAGCATACCGTTCGGCCTGTCTCCCGGCAGGAGTTGTTGAGGGAAGTATGGGGTTACGCGAATGTCGATTTTCTGGAAACCCGAACCGTCGACATTCACATCGCCAAACTGCGCCGTAAGATCGAGAGAGATTCAAGTCAGCCAGAGCTCCTGGTGACGGTTCGTGGTGAGGGCTATCAATTGAAGGTGAGTCCGTGAGAAAGCTGCGCCTCTATTTCGCACTTTTCTTCGTCTTACTGGCAGTTCCCATCGTCGTTCTCTTGAGCCACACCTACTCTAATCTGGAAGAGGAATCGTTTTTCTTTTATCGCAGGAGCGCCGAGGGTGTGGTGTCGGCGGTTCACCAGCAACTGGAACTGAGTCTGGTGGGTGAGGAGCGGCGCCCGTATACCCACTATCGCTATATTCACGTGGCCGATCAGCCGGTCCCGCAGCAGGAGGGGCTAAACCTATCACCCCTGGCCAGTTTCCCTGTTCAATCAGAAACCCCGGGGATCTTGGGATACTGGCAGATTGATCCGAACGGAAGTTTCAACACTCCCCTGTTGCCCGACGAGACTACGGGGGAGGGCGTGTCGGTTCCGGACCGGGAAGCGCGGGAACGGCTCAAGGACCAACTGGCCTCTCTTTTGGAGGGTCAGTTGTTTTCCTCCGCGGCCGGTTTTCGCAGTCCCACCCAGCGCCTGGAGCTGGATAAGAACAAGGACTCTCCGGAGAACACCTTGTCGAAATACAAGAGCAACCTGAAATCGAATGTGGATGTCCGTCTCGAGGAGGCTTACCAGGGCGAATCCGAGCCGGCTGCTTCCGACTATTTTCCCGAGCTGCGCAGCAAGGATGAGGAAAGCCTTGAAAGTTCCAAACGCCGCGTCCAGAAGGCCTCACCGACTCAGGCTCAGGTCTTTGACTCTCAGGTTGGGGAAAGCTACTCTGATCAGCCGACCCAGGCAAAGGAGAGCACCGCACCTCAGAAGCTGGATCTTATCCGCAAGCGGGCCGCAGGAAGACAGGATGACACGGCCCAGGATCTGGGAGACAAAGCGACCCGGGAAGAGGATGCGGCGGTGGGTCCGGAAGTCGTGGTGGAAGTGGACCCCTTTCGCAGTGACCTCGTTGACGGGGAGTGGCTGGTCTTTCATCGCAAGGTGTGGTTCGGAGATCGACGTTATATCCAGGGATTTACGGCTGATCTGAGGGGATTTCTGGAGGCTCACCTGGACCCGGCTTTCCTGAACTCGGCACTCCCGGACACGGCCTCTCACCTGGTCTTTCATCAAGGGGAGATCCTGGAGTCCGAGGACGGGGGTTCGGACTCCAGACCACTGTTGCTCTACAGCTCCGCTCTGCCGTATCCCTTGAACGACTTTCACCTGGCCATCACGGTCGGCCAGTTGCCGGAGAGTCCCGGCTATCAGGTCGTGAACTTTCTGGCCATCTTCCTTTCATTGTTGTTCGTCGGCGGCCTTCTCGGAATCTATCGGTTGACGGCGACTCAGATGGAGCTGTCCCAGAAAAAGAGTGACTTCGTCTCGGCGGTCAGCCATGAATTGAAAACTCCGCTGACTTCCATTCGCATGTACGGGGAAATGCTCGCCGAAGGGTGGGTGGAGGAAGAGAAGAAGGAGAGATACTACCAGCACATCCATGACGAGAGTGAGCGGCTCACCCGGTTGATTCAGAACGTTCTGACCCTGGCCCAACTGGAGCAAAAGGAGTGGCAGATTGACCTGCAGGCTCACGATCCTGTGGAATTCATCACGGGTGTCAGCGAGCGCTTGAGTAGTCAGGTCAAGCGAGCGGGATTCGAGATTGCCACGGAGGCGGAAGGGAAGCTGAAACCGATTCAGGTGGACGGTGACGCCCTGACCCAGATTCTCATCAATCTGATCGACAATGCCATAAAGTTTTCGAAAGATGCCGAAGTCAAGAAGATTGTGTTGACCGTTAGCCAGCTAGGCTCGGACTGCTATATTCGTGTCCGAGACTTCGGCCCTGGGATCCAGGGGAGAAAACTGAAGAAAATTTTCGAGAAATTCTATCGCATCGACGACGAGATGACCCGCACCACCCGCGGCACGGGAATCGGCCTGGCTTTGGTGAAGATGCTGGCCGATGCCATGGACGCCCGTCTAGATGTGGCCAACCGGCGGCCGGGTACGGAGTTCAGTATTCGATTTCCCACCTTTTAGTTTTCCGCTCGCCGAAGCTGCCGCTAGACTCGAGCTTGACTATCGAGCGACCCAGGAGTTAACCTGCCATCGATCTGCCTATGATTGCCTAGTCGAACGCGTTTTCAGAGAGACCGTACTCCTGACACGTGGAGCGGTTCGTCTGAAAACGCTCTTTCCCTGACCTTACCCCTTCATAAAGACGAGAGGCCGGCTTGAGTCCGGTCAGACTTCCTGGAGAAACAGACATGGATTCCCTAAGAAGCTTTGCTCCAGATTCTCCGCAATCCTGGGGCTGGGATGGACACTGGAGAAAAAAATTTGAGCCGCATGAGGGTCGAGGCTGGCGCCCAGCTCGAGTAATTGCCATCGACCAAAGATGTTGCACGGTTCACGGGGCCGGCCCCGAGCGGCGGGTTTCGCTGGCCGGGAGGCTCCTTCGTGAAGGATCGGCGATGCGGCCAGCTGTCGGCGACTGGGTGGCTATCGCCTCCCGACATGGGTCGGAGGTTGGGGTGGTCGAAGCGGTGCTGCCAAGACGTAGCCAGTTTGTTCGGCAAGCGCCGGGACGACGTACACGGGCCAGGGTCCTAGCGGCAAATATCGACACCGTTTTTCTAATGAGCGCCGTGACCGAGGACTTCAATCTCAGGCGCTTGGAGCGATATCTGGTGGTGGCGTGGGAGAGCGGCGCCAGACCGGTCATCTTGCTGAGCAAGTCGGATCTGGTGGCGGATGTCTCGGGGCGCCTCACCGCCGCAGCATCGGTGGCCCCGGGTGTCCCTGTCCACGCCATTAACTGTCTCGATGTGACCCCTCTTGAGGTGTTCGACAGCTATCTCTCCCTGGGCCGGACGGTGGCTATGCTGGGATCATCCGGTGTCGGCAAGTCAACGCTGATCAACGGGCTGATGGGGGCCGAGCTGCTAGTCACGGCACCGGTGCGTAGCCGAGACGGCAAGGGACGCCACACGACAAGCAGGCAGCTACTGCTCCAGCTGCCCGGAGGCGCCCTGGTCATCGATACGCCGGGATTGCGCCAGCTCAAGCCCTGGGAAGGTGAGGAAGGACTGGGGCGAACGTTCTCAGAGGTGGAGGAGCTAGCCCAGCGATGTCGCTACGGCGATTGTAGCCACGAAAGTGAACCGGGATGCGCCGTCCAAGAAGCTCTCTCGACTGGACGGCTGAGTTCCGCTCGTTTTGAGAACTACTTGAAGCTGCAAGTGGAGCTCGGGTTTCAGGCCCGGCGCCGTGACGAACATCTGACGCGTAAGGAAAAGCAGCACACTAAGAGTGTTCACAAGTTGCTCCGGCAGCGGGTCGCCGAAAAAACACGCTGGCGAGAGTAAAGTCGAGCCCCCTTGATGAGGGTGCAACCCAACTAGTACCTTCGCAGAGATCAATGGCATTACGTCATTCCGACCTCAGCGCAACCACCAAAGCGCCGCCAGCATCAGCAGCATCGCGATCGTCCCGACGATGCGATGGTCTTTCCAGACCGGAAGTGAGGAAGGGATGACGGCCGCTTGATTTCCATTCTCAACGTCCAGACGCTCGAGTAGTCGGTCATCCAGGGTCAGCGTATCCTGGCGGGCCCAGATCAATCCCTCCAGCTGTGCCTCTGTTTGGGGCCGGGTGATCAACGAGATCGAGACCATCACTGCCAGCAGGACCCCCATGGCGATCGGCAGCCAGTAGACGATCGACGACTGGGTCGGACCAAAGCCGAAGGTTTGATGCATGTGCTGACAGTAATAGCAGACCAAAGGCGATAGGACGATGGTAGCAATGGCCGCGGTGGACGTGGCCCGGCGCCAGAACACACCCACGGTGAAGATGATGACGATTGGGCCTGCAAGATAGGCTAGGCCGTTGAGCAGATACTGAAGGATCGACGCAGTGCCCCTGAGCACAAAAGCCCGTGCCACAACCACAATCAAGAGGCACAGTATGGCCAAGCGGCCCACCAGGATGAGGCGACGCGTAGCGGCCCCTTTATCCAGCAGGCGGTGGTAGAGGTCGTAGGTGAACAGGGTCGCCCAGGAGTTGAGGCTGGAGTCGGCCGAAGACATCAATGCCGCCAGAATCGCTGCCGTCAGGAGACCGCTCAGGCCCATGGGGACCACTCGATTGATCAGCTCGGGAAGAGCTTGATCGGGTCTCTCCAGATCGGGGAGGAGAACAAACGCGATGATACCGGGAAGGACCAGAATGAATGGCAGAATGACCTTGATCATGCAGGCCACCATGGCGCCCATGCGAGCATCCCACTCCGTGCGTGCCCCCAGAGCTCTCTGGACCATCGTCTGATTGAGACACCAGTAGTAGATCGTCACCAGGAAATATCCGCCAATCAGGGTGCCAGGGAAGGGATAGTCGGGATGATCCGCGGGCAGCCAGACGTGCATTTTGTCAGCCGCTTCGGTCATCAGCCTCTCAACGCCGCCGATTTCAATCAGACCCAGGATGGTGAGAACGGCTCCGCCAAGGATCATCAGTGACCCCTGAATCACATCCGTCCAGACGACCGCTCCGAGTCCACCCAGAATCGTATAGGCCCCGACGAAGGCGGCGATCCCGATCAGCCCCCAGAGGAAGGGGATGCCGAACATCACGTCCATGACAATGGCGCCGCCCAGGAGCAGGAACGGGATGTAGATGAGGATTTCGTACACCAGCACGGAGACGGCAAATATCAGTCGCACTGGCAGGTTGTACCGCTGTTCCATGAACTCGGGCAGTGTGTAGACCCCCCGGCGCTGGTAATAGGGCAGGAAAATGAAGGTCAGCATGAACAGTCCAAGAACGGCTCCCCATTCCAGGGTGCCGACGGCGATGCCCACGCGGTAGGCGTCACCGGCCAGCCCCACCAGGGAACCAGCCGAAATGTTGGTAGCGAACATGGACAAGGCGATGGCATACCAGGGAAGGCGCCTACCGGCCAGAAAGAAGTCAGCGGTGGTCTCCTCCTTGCGGGACATGTAGAGCCCGAAGACGAACACTGCTAGGATGTACAGACCGAAAATCGACCAGTCGATCCAGTTGGTGTTTAAAGGGGTCATTCTGATTGTTTGGTTGGGATGGCAGACATGTTGTGTAGTCTGATCATCCTGCAGCATTGCACAGGCTCGCCGCCAACGGAAGAGTCCTCCATGATGCTCCCCTCTTTCTAGCCAGGAACAGCCTTACATGTTGAAGGTGGGATTTATCGGCCTGGGCGCCATCAGCCATGAAAACGTCTTGGGCTACCTGGACTCAGACGATGCCCAGGTCGTGGCGGTTTGCGATTTGAACCCGGCGGCGGGGAGGCAGTGGTTGGAGAAGTGGAGTTCTCATGCCCACCTGTACACAGACTTCCAGGAGATGCTGAGCCGGGAGGATCTGGACCTGGTGGAGATCCTGACACCTCACCATTTCCACTGCCAGCAAGCGGTGGCCTGCGCCCGGGCGGGGGTGAAAGGAATCAGCCTGCAAAAGCCCATGGCAGTCACTCTGGACAAGTGTGACCGGATCATCCAAGCCTGCGGGGAGAGCGGCACTGTGCTGAAGGTCTATGAGAATTTCCTCTTCTACCCCGTCTATCTGAAGGCGAAGGAGCTGATTTCCGGGGGACTCATCGGAGATCTCCGCGGCATCCGGGTCCATACCATGGCGGGTCTGAAAGAGGGGACGTCCCTGCCCTGGTGCTGGAGCGCCGGAAGTTGGTCCCTGGATCTGAAGCGGTCAGGGACCAGTCCCCTGGTGGGCGACGACGGCCATCGCAAGTTCTCTCTGATCCGTTGGTTCATGGAGAGGGACCTGGAAAAAGTGGGAGCCTGGATCGATTCCGAGACTCCCCTGGACGCGCCCGCCCTGGTTCGCGCGAGGTTCAAGCCCCGCCAGGGAGATCCTCCGAAGTACGCCCAGATCGACTTCTCCTTTGCACCGAAGATGATTCTCCCCTGCGACTTCTGGCTGGAGGAGTTTGTTGAAATCGTGGGGGAGGCGGGTATCATGTGGGTCAATCAGTGCTCGGCCGCAGGAGATAGAGCCCTGTTCGTTGGGAACCAGATGTCGAAGAGTGAGGTCTTTCCACCAATTGCTGTTTTTCTCGACGGTAGGGTCCGGACCTATCTCGAGGACATCACTCCGGGGGAACGGAACTGGTCCTCCTCTTTCATCAACAGCACCAGGCACTTCATCCGGGTGATCAAAGAGGGCGGGGAGCCCCCTATTCACACGGGCGCAGAGGCCAAGGAGATCCAACGGTGTACCCTGGCGGCGCTGCTGTCGGCACAGGAGAATCGGGACATCTATCTGGAGGAGATCACGAGCGAGGCCGAGCGGGCCGGGGATTTCCAACTGAAGACTAATTTCTGCCGAGTGTGAGCAGGGCGTTCTCCCAGGGGTGACAAAGAATGAAGACCACGAAACTGCTACGAGAGGGGATGAAGGGGCCCAGGACCGTGGTCTCCATCGGAGCCTACGACGCTTTCTCGGCACTGCTGGTTGAGCGGGCGGGTTTCGACTCGGTATACGTGGGCAGCTACGCTACCGAAGCCGCATCTCTGGGGAAGCCGGACCTGGCCCTGATGAGCAAAACGGAGCGCCTCTGGATCTGCCGCAACGTCGCCAAGGCGGTGAGTATTCCAGTGATCGCCGACGCCGAGGAGGGCTATGGAAACGCCATGAGCGTGATGGACACTGTTCGCGATTTCGAGGCAGCCGGTGTCGCCGGGATCCATCTGGACGATGAGGCTCTTCCGTCCAAGTGTCCGTTTCTCCCCGGAATCCCTCGGAATCAGCTGATCAGTACCGATGAAATGTGTGGAAAGATCGAGGCTGCGGTCGAAGCCAAGACGGATCCCGACTTCGTCATCATCGCCAGGACTGATGTCATCGGGACAGTTTCCAGGGAAGAGTATTACCGAGACAACCTCATCGAAGAAGTGGTGAAAAGGAGCAAGGCCTACGCCGAGTCCGGAGCGGACGCCATATTCGTGATGGCGCTGACTAAGGAAGATCTGAACTACTTTGCCCGTGAGATCAAGGCACCGTTGGTGGGCATCTTTGCCACTGCAGAACCCCTTCCCATATCCGATTTCCAGGAGGTGGGATGCCAGATCACCATCGGTTCGTTGGTGGGGATCTACGCGGCCGCCAGAGGGCTGGTCGATGCTCTCAGTCGGCTCAAGGAGACGGGAGACTGGAACGCTATCACCGATCTGATGGTGGATGACCGTGAATTTTTCGAGATCCTGGACTTGAGCCAGTATCTACCAGGGTATTCCAAGTACCGGATCCCTTGATCTGGGACTTGAATAGTGAACAGTGAACAGTGAAAAACAGTGAGCAGTACCGGAAACAGCTGCAGACAACAGAGCCGTGAGCGACTTGACTGATCAGCAAGATGAGGCCAGATTCCGAGGAGCGACCGGTTAGCAGCACAATCTCCCCCATACTCGGCCAAAGTTTTTCCTGAATCTGGTTATGCACTTAACTCCGGATAGGTGACGGTGGGATAGAGCGAACAGGCTGTCAGGAGACGGTCGAAGAGCTCGGATTCCCAGAAACGACGATTGAAACGGTAACAAAACTCAGCCAGGTAACGTTGAAGGTGCTTGAGGCTGACCGCTTTCTGAGTCCCTTGGAGCTGAGTCTTGCAGTTGGAAATGAGGGTGTGAACCCATGGGAACTGTTCAAAACCCATCCCCACCCACTCGAGCCGGACGCGTTCATGCTGGTAGCCGGCTTGAGCTAAACCGACAAACGCGTGATAGGCGTCGCTTCGGATCTGAGCTCCGGGGTCGATCCTCGCCCAGGCGACCCGCTTCACATTGTCGCTGGTTATGTCATCGACCACATCCAGACTTAGAAACCTCGGCCCCCCGGCTTTCGTTATCTCCACCGCGGCCAGAACTTTGGCCTTGCCTTCGGTCCCTCGTCCTCGCTTGCGACCCCGACGATTTCTCCCTCGTCGTCGGCCTCCAAAGAAAGAGTCATCCAGCTCCACCAGGTGACTTAATTGGTAGCAGTCATTACGTTTGGCCATGGCTTGTCGGATCTTATGTCCCATCATCCAGACCGTCCGATAGCTTCCGATTCCCAGCAGCTTCTGCAGTCCCTTCATCGAGTAGCCCGCTTTGCAACGGCTCATCAAGAAGATGGTCCAAAACCAATATCTCAGGGGCACCCGCGTCTTGTGGAAAATCGTCCCGGCGGTGGAAGAAGCCTGATACCGGCATTGGCGACACTCCATCAATCGCCGGTGCTGCAACCAGTAGCCTCCTTGACCCCCACAACGGGGACAGACAAATCCTTCCGGCCAGCGTTTCTGCATCAGGTAACTCAGACAAGCTTCTTCTGTGGCAAAACGCTCTTGAAACTCCAACAAATTCATCTTTTCGTACATCCACTCACCTCCTGTCTCTCACCTTTTTTACTAGGTGGTGGTGACTTTTTCCGGAGTTAAGTGCATAACCAGATTCCTGAATGATCCAGCACGGCCGGTGGCTGCACCAGCCCGAGGAGGACTCAATGATCAAGGGCATGTGGAATTATGCCGTCAAGACAGACGACTTGGAGAGGACTACCCGCTTCTACCTGGAGTGCCTGGGAGCTGAGCTGAGAATCAGCAGCGAGGTCCTGGGGTGCACCTACAACCTGATCCGCGTAGGAGAAACCCGTCTGATCCTCTTCGACAAGGCTCCCTATGAGAACTTGCTGGGAATCGAGCTGCCTAATGGTTTCCTCCACGTGGTCTATGAGGTCGACGACTTCGAGTCCCAGATCCGGATCCTGCGCGAGTCGAACGTCAAGTTCCTGATGGGCCCCCAGATCGTGGAAGGAGAGTTCGGGGTTCGAAAGTTCGCCTTTTTCGAAGCTCCGGGTGGCGTCAGGACGGAGGTCATGCAGATCCTGGAAGACACCGGCAAGGCGTGACCCGGCGAAGGAGGGGAACCCGATGAGCGTGGTAGGAATTCATCATGTGACGCTTCTGGTGCAGGACGAGGCAAAGGCAGCGTGGTTCTACGGGGAAGTCCTGGGCTTTGCCCAGAAGCCCCGTCCCGCCTTCAACTTCCCAGGACTCTTCTACTCCTGTGGAGATCAGGAGCTTCACCTGATCGTTTCTGCCGGAACTCCGGGCCAGGAGGATCTGTTTATCGATGTGGGCGAGATGGGTCGCCGAAGCTTTCGCTATATTCACCGGCATGCGGCCTTCCTGGTGGAGAACTTTGCCGAGACCAGGGAGCGGTTGAAGGAGCACGGAATCGAGATTCTTTTCAGTGAGGAATCGCCTCCCCTCGACGGCTTGTCCCAGAACCTCATGGCCGGCTGGAAGGAAATGTACGGAGCGGTTCCCATTTTCGTCCACGATCCCTTCCACAACTTGCTGGAGATCGTCCCCAAAGGGTAGCTTCACGACGCGGGGACGGCAGCGCGCCAGCATCGAACTCTGGTTGACTGGAGCTTGCCCCACGTCCAGACTTTTGGGCAACAGGGGGCATGCCAAATATCACCCGAGCGGAGACACCCTGACCAAAGGCTCGGGCTCGAAGAAGAAGAGGTCGGCTTCAATCCCCGCCTTCAAGCCAGGATCTCCTTCACCACCCGGGCTGCTTCCTGGCCGGTCAGGCGTTTTGCGAAATTCGATGGGCTCAGCCTTACCCGCAGAGAAGCGTAAGCAGGGAGGATAGTTGATGAGAACAAGAACCTTGGCTGCGTCGATCGGATCCATGTTCTTCTCCCTGGCCGCCCCGTCAGTCGAGCCGGAATCCAAGAAACCCCTGAACATCGGCTCCCGGCTGGAGCTGTTCGTGGACGACTACCTCATCGAGCAGCTATCCGGTTTGAAGCTGAAGCTGCATACTCCCCGTTCGGCTGGGAAGGTCGTGGTCTTCGACCGGGCCTGGGAGGGGAACACCAGTTTCTTTGTCACCGTTCTCAAAGACGACGACCGCTTCCGGATGTACTATCGCGGCAGCAACCACCCCGAATCCGTAGAGCTGTCCATGCTGAAGCCGGGTGAGAAGGCGGGCGAGGATCACCCCCACGTCACCGCCTATGCCGAGAGTCGAGATGGGATTCATTGGCAGAAGCCCTCTCTGGGACTGTACGAGTTCCAGGGATCAAGGGACAACAGCATCGTTTGGATGGACAAGCCGGGTGAGGCCGCGATTACGGGTGCCATGAGTGTCTTCAAGGACGGGAATCCCAACGCCCTTCCTTCACAGCGTTACAAGGCCCTGGGTGGACTCGGCTATCCCCTGGTGGCCCTGGTATCGCCGGACGGGCTCCGCTGGACCGAGCTTCAAGGACAGAAGTCGCTGATCGAAGTGGGGCTCCATCGCAACGCCTTCGACTCTCTGGATGTCGCCTTTTGGGACTCCCATAGGCAGCGCTACGCCCTCTTCTTTCGCGATACGAACCGCGGCCTCCACTCCAAGTCAAAAGGCCCTGACCCTCGAGCCCGCCCCGCTGACAACTATGGAAACAGGAGCTTCAAGTTCGCCACTTCGAAGGATTTCATTCATTGGAGCTTGCCCCGTTGGGTCGATTTCGGAGGAGCCCCTACGGAGCACCTCTACAGCAACGCGGCGCAGCCCTACTACCGGGCTCCCCACATCTACCTGGCATTCCCAAAACGGTTTCAGCCCTGGAGGAAATTCCGCCCAACCCTTCGTTTTCCCGGGGCCTCGGACGCGGTCCTCCTCAGCAGCAGAGACGGGCTCCATTGGGATCGCCGATTCATGGAGGCTTTCATTAGGCCTGGAAGGGATGAGCGTAACTGGACCAACCGCAACAACCTGGTTTCAGTCGGAGTCCATCCCACCGCTTCTGATGAGATCTCTCTCTATGTGCTTCGCAACTACAAGTTTCCCACCTGTCATCTGGAGCGGATGGTGATGAGGACCGACGGGTTCGTCTCGCTTCGGGCCGGGTCACCCGGAGGCGAACTGGTCACGAAGCCTCTTATCTTCCAGGGGGAAAACCTGGTTCTCAATTTCGCCACCTCGGCCGCAGGCAGTATTCGCGTGGAGATCCAAGATGCTCACGGCTACCCTTTGCCTGGATTCTCCCTGGAGGAATCACCCCTGATCTGGGGAGACGAGATCGAGCATACAGTGCGGTGGCAACGAAACCATCCAAAAACAACTTCAGACAAGCCCCTGACCAGGATTGTGGGTAAGCCCATCCGCCTACGCTTCGTGATGAAGGACGCCGATCTCTACTCATTGAGGTTCAGGTAGCGATACGGTAGGCACACAAGTACGAGCGAAGCACATCGCCCACGATACTATTGGTGTAAGCACCCGACTGGTGAGTTATTCCCACCAGACACCCGTTTTAACTCCCATGGCGGAATTCAAACGAGTATAGCTTGGCATTTCGGATGTGGATTCGCAGCTGGATGGGCTGGCCGGCCAGCGCACTGAGGTCGCTCTTACCACGCCAGCTCATGCGATGCCAGCCGGTGGCTCTCACCGGATCCGACTCTGCCAGGGTAAACCCGGCAATCGGTTCCTGGTCCGAATCCAGGACCCCGACCTTCACCTCGGGTTGACCGGCTCCAGCGTTGTTCCAAGCCGTTTTTACATTGAGCGCAAGCTCGCTTCCCTCGAAGGAAAAGAGATGGGTCATCAGCTCACCGGGGAGCAGCTTGCCCGCGTCCACCGAGACGAAGGCATCTTCCGGCAAGGTCGCCAGACCGGCGGCGTGGATCGCTTTCTTCCCCTTCTTGTAAAGCGCTTCTGGTCCCCTCCAGTTCCCGCCTTCATAGTAGATCCACACCCTTCCCTGATGGACGATGGGAGCCAGGACATAGAGAGTCGTCTCATCAAAATCGCCCTGATCACCCGGGCGGACAAAGGGTTCTCGGTAGTTTCTCTCGTAATGTATGCCGTCACGGCTGACCACCAATTCGGGGTAGTGAAGGGTGTTGGTGGTGCGAAAGTTCCAGAGCATACCGAGGTACATTCCATGGTAGGTGACCACCGGCATGTTGTAGAACTCGGTGTCAGGGAAGTCGTTCTCGTCGGGGATCAGGATCGTCTGGTCGCGGCTCCACTGGATCATATCCGGACTCTCGGCACGCCCGATCACCCTTTTCCCCAGCCGGCAGCGGCGGTGGAGGCAGCTTTCCACGTGGACGGCGTAGACCTCCCGGATGGGGTCCCAGCCCATGAAGACGGTGGGGCCCCAGCGTCCCGGCCGGGGCGCGGTGTCCAGGACCGGGTTGTTCTCGTAGGGAGTCCATTCGAACCCGTCAGACGAGTAGAACAGATCCAGCTGCATGCCGGGACCGGTGGTCGTTCCCCTCTTCAGGATCGCCTTGTAGCGCTTGGAGGGATCGGTTTCGTGGTGGTCTTTGAACAGGGGGACCATGCTCTCCTTCGGGAGAATGTTGTTCTCGTTGGAGTTGTTGAACTCGACCCGTCCCAGATTCGGCTTTTCCCAGTCGACTCCATCACGAGAAACGGCGTAACAGGTCAGCCACTCATCGTCGGTCAGATCGTAGCTGTAGGGTACCTCGACCGTGCTCCGGACGGTCCTGTCATCCACCCAGTCGTAGGTCGTCATTTCGCCTCCCCGCTTGGCGAAGTACCTCTTGGTCGTCCGGTACCACATCTTGAAGATGCCCTCGTCCTCGTCGTAAATGACCCGCGTGGGACCGGTCAGCGCTCCTTCCCAGGGTCGGTCGGCTCTCAGGACGGGGTTCTGCGGGTGCTTATCGGCCGGGTTGAGGACCTTTCGAGCGTTCTTGAGGCTCTGAATGATGTAGTTGTCGATGAACAGCTGTCGCTGCGTCCCAATGTTGAGAAGCGGCGACGGGTCGTCAGCTGTGGAGAAAAGCGGCACACACGCGAGGTGAGCTGTGAGGAGCGACACGCCAACAAGAAAACGCTGGTTTACGACTGAATCTTTCATCATTTCCTCTCCTCTTTGGATAGACGGCTCTTCCAGTGGAGCGGACCTGTTTCAGGGACAGACCCAATGGCGTCACAAGTCGCAGGTCTCGGGTGGGGCAGCCACCAGCTACAAACAATCGATTGCTGCTAGTCTAACAACAGCGACTCGAACTTTCCCCGAGAATATCAATAGGACTTTGCTTTTGGATTGAGTTTTAGGAGAGAGGGTAGAAGCATCCGAAAGGAGCCCCAAAGGGGCTGAAATGAGGTAGATGGGGAAATCGAAGGGGATCCACAGGGTTGAGATCGTGTAACGGGAGTGGGAGCGGAGGCGAGGAGCTGCCAAAGGGCAAGTCAGGAGGGAAAAACAGACACAAGGATATTGCAAGCCCCGACTGAAGAGCTCGAGCTCTTCAGTCGGGCCAATCCGGAACCTCGTCCCAGAAGAGCGAGTCCTCAGAGGCTCGAACGGCTTGAGCCTGCTGGGGGGAAAGTTCCACCAGAAAGTGTTCCAGCTTCTGCGGAAACAACCGGGGTGGGGGCGCCCGTTGCGGCCCTTGCCCCTGCTTCAAATGCGCCAGAATCTGGCGGATCACGTGAGGCTGCTCGATCACCGCGATCACGCGCAGAGAGCCGCCGCAAGAACAGCGTAGGGGATCGACGTCATAGATCTTGCGGAGCAGACGAGCCCAGCTGCGACGGCGACGGCGGCTGAAGCGCTCGGCCGCGGACTCCTCCTCAGCGGGGTGCTCCTCGGAACCGGGGCCGTGGACGGCGGTCTGCTGCTGCCGTCGTTTCCCACGTGAGGCGCTGGCGTAACGGCCATAGTAACGGACCTGGTGCTCGTTTCGATCGGGGATGTGCGAGCAGACCCGGGCAATCCAGTCCAGGGCATCCAGGGACTGCCGCGTCCCCTTGCCGGTGCGGTAGAGGATCTGGGCGCGATCGCTGTCATAGTCGAGGCGGGAAGCGGCGAAACTGGGACGTCGAATGTAGGCGGCCAGACGCTCCAGAGCCGGGCGATCCTCGGCAGGGACGGCTCGAGAGCAGTAGACTCCAAATCCAGAGGGAGACCAGGCGCGCAACTTCTGGGCGAACTCCGGACTGAGTCGATGCCGGGCGACCCTCATCTCCAAGACCCGGTGCTGGAACAGCCGGCTGAGCAGAGCGGAGTCGAAGCCGCCGATCGCCTCCACACTCCCGTCCCGCTTCCAGGCCGTGTCGCTGACCACCCCATGGAGGTGAGCGTGTGCTCGCAAGTGGTCTCCCCAGGTCTGGATAGTGAGGATGGCCCCGGGAACCGAGCCGGGACCCAAGCAGCTGGCGACGTAGTCGCGGAGGCTGGCCCAGGCGCAGCGGCAGAGCTCTCCCAAGAGCTTTCGGTCTTTGCAGAAGGCCGCACGCAGGACCCTCGGAATCGTCCACACCAACTGCCGGTGGTCCACTTCCTCCAGCACCTCCTCGAGGGCGTGTTCGAGGAAGGCCGCCACCTGCTTGGCTTGTTTGTCATGGAGAGCTTGTGCCCATCACGTAATCCCACTGCTGGGCAGCCCGCCCCACCACGCCTGCCATATCCTCGGTCAGAAGATATCCCTGGGCAATGAGCTCAAGCGTTGCCTGAGTGATGCGGCCCAGGTACTCGTCCCGGTTCTTATAGCGGCTCTCAATGGAGGGACGGGGATCCCCTTTTGCGGCCCGCTCCGCCTCAGTCCGGGGAAAGGGGATGTAGCATCCATCGAAGCTGGACAGCGCATGGGTGGGGCCCCTTCGGGCATTGAATAGATTCCACCCGGTGTAGGTGGCCAGGGGAACGGACAGCTCGGGCAATCGGATCCCGGTCACCTCGTTTCCATCCTCATCCACCGCCGGCACCAGGATGGGAAACGCCTTGCCCACCTTCGGGGGCACCTGGGTCACGATGCCGTCGGTTCGGAACCGGGGCCCGTAGTCCACGCGGAAGGCCTTGTGAATGCGTTGGGGCAGGCTGATTCCGGGGAGGACGGGAAAGCCCAGTTTCTCGGGTGGTACCAGCGTTCCCTGGTCGATCCGGGGGTAGCGGCTGGGGGGTGGAGCCTCTCCGAGCGTGGCCCAGCGGTCGAGGGCCGGCAACAGCGCCCTCAAGACCCACTTGTAGTCCATGGGATTGCTGGGTTCCTGGCCCCGATTGATGCGGGGCGGAAAGGGCCCCGGACCGTGTTGGCTGCCGCCGATCAGGTACATGCGGACGTTGTCCATCAATTCCACGTCTCGTTTTCCGTCTACCGAAGTGTGGGTCAGGGAGGCTGCCCGACCCCAGTATTCGTAGGAGGAGTTGGTGTAGAAGATCTTGGGCAGGAACTCGCTTCTCGGTGCGTGGGTCAGGAGTCCGTCGGTGATCCCCGTCTCGGGATCGGTCTGCTCCGTTCCGGTGAAGGGAAAGATGTCGGTGGGGTAGAAGAAGCAGGCGAAAGGCTGGGCGTCCCGGGAGGGCTGGGCAAATCGGTGGTTGAAGCTTCCCCGTCCGGCACCCGCCACACTGGGAATCACACCGTCGAGGACCTTGCGATGTTCCTCGTCCTCGTTGAAGCCGTGGTAGAGGAACGTCCGCAGGAATCGCCCGCTCTGGGAGCTGCCGAAGGCAAAGGCCCGATTCAGAACGTCTGGAGGCAGCGAGATCTCCGGCGAGGAGTCGTACTTCAAGAAGGAGATCATGTCTCGTACAGAGGCGGGACCCAGACCCACCACGGGCGGATTCTGGGAGACATAGACGACCTCGTAGATCAGCCCGGGTTGAAAGCCACCCTCCAGATGGACGTGGGTGGGATCGGGGATCGGCCGTCCCTGCTCCACTCGGGCGAACTTCCACTGGGAACGGGGAATGGTCCGCCTCGGACCTTCCACCGTCTCTCTGACCGTCAGCACATTCTCGGAATCCTCGGGATCGGCTGCCGGATAGGGGATATGGTTGCGATCCGAAAGGATGTGGTGGGGGACCTTCTCCCTCACTACGAAGTCGCAGCGGACCAGACCCTTGAGCGGCTGGCCGTTTTCGGTTGCCGACGGCGTATAGAGGCGAATCCGGCCCGGACGTTTCGGCGTGTCGAACTGCCACCCCAGCCACAGGACGGTATAACCCTGGCGGAAGAGGAGCCCGTCTCCCAGCTCATCCCGGGTGCCCCGATCCAGGCTGCTCGGCGCCCGGTTGAAGAAGCGGAGGAGGGCCTTGCCGCCCCGGTTGGAGACCTCGAAGAAGACCGCTCCGTTCCCCCGCTCGATCTGCTTCGGCTGCAGCAGCGTGAAGTCGGAGGAGAACTCCACCTCCCCCTGCGCGTTCCGGGGTCCCTTCTCCACGTCGGTGATGATCTGATTGATGGGATCCTCGGGATCCACCGCAAAGTAGACGCGGCCGGAGAGCTTCTCATAGGGTCCAGCCAGTCCAAAGGGCTGTCCTCCCAGGAGATCCCCCCGCTCCTGGACCTGGATGCGAACCACGCGGGCGTGGGCAGATCCGGCGAGGGCCAGGAAGAGAGCAAACAAGGCGAGAGCTTTTCCCAATCTCATGGCAAGTCAGTCCTCATTTCGGTGTCACACCGAGCATGGTTTGGATGCCTTTGTCAGTCGGAAGACAACCTTACCAAGAATACCGCGATCGCGCGACCAGGCTGAGAACAGGCGCCAAGGAGTGGACTTGCCTACCGTTCGGAGCCGGCATAGAGACAAACCAGAGTTGTGTATAGTACCGGTAAGATGAACTCGCACGATGCATGTGATCCGTGCAGCTGGGAGCCGAGGAAGTCCAATCAAATCAATCTGGGCGCTCCCTTGTTGACGGGCAGGAGTTGTGACGATGCGAACTGACTTACAGATTCTTACCTCGGGAGTGGTGGCCCTCTGCCTCGGCTCTGCACTGGCTGGGGTCGTGGAGCCCGCTCCTGGAGTCTCTGAGAAGGCCGCCAAGCTGCACCGGGAGGCGATTGTCATCGACGCCTATTCGGCGACACAGTTCTACTACCGACCCGATTTTGGAACCGGCACCCCAGGAGGAAAGTATGACCTGCCCAAGGTCCTCCGGGGCGGCGTCACCGGGGCCAACTTTGGGGTTGGCGCGGAAGAGCTCTTCGTCGGGAACCCCCGTCTGGGCGTGTTGGACCCGCCTCCTCCAGGCGTGAACGTCATCGACGCTTTCTTCAAAGGACCGGACATCGTCAAGAGAATCCTCTGGGAGCTGGACGCCCTGTACGAGACCGTGCGGCAGCATTCTTCCCAGATGCTCGTGGCGCGCAACGTCGCCGACATCCGCAGGGCCAAGGCGGAAGGTAAGTTCGCCGTCATCATCGGAACCAACCACGGCTGGTTCGACTCGGACCTGGCCGTACTCAGGTCCTACCACCGCATGGGACTGCGGGTACTGGCCATCACCCATGCGGCCTGGCTGGGCTGGGCCAGCTCGGACCGGGAGCAGCCCGGCGCCGACGGTCTGACCGATTTTGGGCGGGCCGTGGTCGAGGAGTGCAACCGACTGGGGATTGTCGTGGATCTCTCTCATGCTTCGCGGGAGACCTTTCGGGACACCCTTGCCGTCACCCGAGATCCTGTTCTGGCCACCCATAATGGCTGCTACGCCCTGGGGTCGATCCAGCGCAACCTCACGGATGATCAGCTCCGGGCCCTCGCCCGCAATGGGGGCGTTGTGGGGATCATCGCTGTCGGAGACTTCCTAGAGGTAGAGCGGCTGAGGGCCCGGATCGAGGGCGACAGCTTTAGCCAGACGCTCCAGAGCCACCTCTCCCGTGCCGTCGCCTACCAGGACCGTCCTTTCGACTGGGTCCGGAAAGCTCGGGAAACAGCCCTCGAGCGGAGTCGGGCAAAGCGGAAGAATCCTCTGGACCGTTACGGAGACGTGATGGCGCCTCCGCCTCCGCCAGTCTCACTCGAGAGAATGCTGGACCACCTGGACCACGCAGTGCGGGTGGCCGGAATCGATCACGTGGCGATCGGTACCGATTTTGATGGGGGAGGAGCGCTGAAGAGCTTCGAAGACGCTTCTCAGTTCCCTCAAGTGACCGAAGCCCTGCTCCGGCGGGGCTACGGTGGGGAGGAGATCCGGAAGCTGCTGGGCGAGAACTTCCTGCGAGTCTTTCGTGCCGTGACCGAGTGAGGCGCCCTGCCGCTGGGAACATCAATAGGACTTTGCTTTTGGATTGAGTTTTAGGAGAGAGGGTAGAAGCATCCGAAAGGAGCCCCAAAGGGGCTGAAATGAGGTAGATGGGGAAATCGAAGGGGATCCACAGGGTTGAGATCGTGTAACGGGAGTGGGAGCGGAGGCGAGGAGCTGCCAAAGGGCAAGTCAGGAGGGAAAAACAGACACAAGTATATTGCAAGCCCCGACTGAAGAGCTCGAGCTCTTCAGTCGGGCCAATCCGGAACCTCGTCCCAGAAGAGCGAGTCCTCAGAGGCTCGAACGGCTTGAGCCTGCTGGGGGGAAAGTTCCACCAGAAAGTGTTCCAGCTTCTGCGGAAACAACCGGGGTGGGGGCGCCCGTTGCGGCCCTTGCCCCTGCTTCAAATGCGCCAGAATCTGGCGGATCACGTGAGGCTGCTCGATCACCGCGATCACGCGCAGAGAGCCGCCGCAAGAACAGCGCAAGGGATCGACGTCATAGATCTTGCGGAGCAGACGAGCCCAGCTGCGCCGGCGACGGCGGCTGAAGCGCTCGGTCGCGGACTCCTCCTCAGCGGGGTGCTCCTCGGAACCGGGGCCGTGGACGGCTGTCTGCTGCTGCCGTCGTTTCCCACGTGAGGCGCTGGCGTAACGGCCATAATAACGAATCTGGTGCCCGTTTCGATCGGGGATGTGCGAGCAGACCCGGGCAATCCAGTCCAGGGCATCCAGGGACTGCCGCGTCCCCTTGCCGGTGCGGTAGAGGATCTGGCCGCGATCGCTGTCATAGTCGAGGCGGGAAGCGGCGAAACTGGGACGTCGAATGGTGGCGGCCAGACGCTCCAGAGCCGGGCGATCCTCGGGAGGGATGGGTCGAGAGCAGTAGACTCCAAATCCAGAGGGAGACCAGGCGCGCAACTTCTGGGCGAACTCCGGACTGAGTCGATGCCGGGCGACCCTCATCTCCAAGACCCGGTGCTGGAACAGCCGGCTGAGCAGAGCGGAGTCGAAGCCGCCGATCGCCTCCACACTCCCGTCCCGCTTCCAGGCCGTGTCGCTGACCAACCCATGGAGGTGAGCGTGTGCTCGCAGTTGTCTCCCCAGGTCTGGATAGTGAGGATGGCCCCGGGAACCGAGCCGGGACCCAAGCAGCTGGCGACGTAGTCGCGGAGGCTGGCCCAGGCGCAGCGGCAGAGCTCTCCCAAGAGCTTTCGGTCTTTGCAGAAGGCCGCACGCAGGACCCTCGGAATCGTCCACACCAACTGCCGGTGGTCCACTTCCTCCAGCACCTCCTCGAGGGCGTGTTCGAGGAAGGCCGCCACCTGCTTGGCTTGGCAACTTGGACAAAAACAGCGCGTTTTGCATGAAAAGGCCAACCATTGCTCCCGTCGACAGTCAGAGCAGCGCAGGCGCGCAAACCCAGGACGAAGGATCCCACCTTGGAGGAAACGCTCGACGGTCTGCTCCACCACCGGACGCCAGGGCCCATAGTCTTTTTCGTAGAAGTAGGGGTAAGCCTCCTGGAACTCTTCCCAGTAGTCTTCCAGACACTGGTAGAAGGCGGTGTGCTCCGGATGACGGGGCTGGTAGGTGCCAGCGAGGGGCATGCCCTACCGGAAACGTTTGCCGAAGCGAATCTACGAGGTCCAAATCGGATCACGACCTCTGGCTCCCTAGTTCATTCGACGTTTCCGGGGAACATTCGAACGTCCGCTTCTAGGGTGCGCCGTGGTAAGGCGGCGCCTTCCCAGTGGGTGAAAGCCCCACCCGGCAACCGCTCCAGCCGGAAGCAACCGGAGCAACTGTGGAGGTAACGAAATGGTTGAAGCCTCTGGTGAAGCGAGTCACGAATTGGTGACCGCGCGAGTGTGCAGGCCGTAACGCGAGTGAACGCTGAGCAAGCCTCGAAAAGGACGATGCGCAGGCCGACCCGGCTCCTAGACCGGGGAAGGCTGATACGGCTGGGGAAGTGAGCGAATCAGGCACCCAGTCGCTGCGCCGGGGTAGTGGCGACAGCATGTACACCAGGGAAGCGCACGCAACACGGGAAGCCCCTTGGCGTGGCCAGGGATGGCCAACCGGAGGCCCGTGAGGGACAGGCCGGGCGCCTTGGGGTGGCGGAGAGGCCCGTATTACTGAGGAAGCCGGGTAATGCCGGTGGAGGGAAGGAGCCTTAGTTCAAGACGAATGCAGGACGTAGTGAAGGGACCAGGAGATTGGGCAACCTATCAACTCCGAAAAGGGTTCAGAAACTACAGAGGGCATTACACGCGAAAGCGAAGGCTGAGCCCAGCTATCGCTTCTATGCCCTGTACGACAAGCTGTACCGCGAGGATATTCTTGACGCTGCCTATGCCCAGTGCCGCTCCAATCGGGGCGCGCCGGGCGTAGATGGGCAGGAGTTCGCGGATGTTGAGGCGTATGGGGTAAAGCGGTGGCTGGGTGAACTGGCGCAAGCGCTCAGAGAGGAGAGGTATCGACCGGACCCCATTAGACGAGTGTTGATTCCGAAAGCCAATGGCCAGCTCCGGCCCTTGGGCATCTCGACCCTGCGGGATCGGGTCTGCATGACGGCAGCGATGCTGGTGCTGGAACCGATCTTCGAGGCCGACCTTCCATCAGAAATATACGCCTACCGACCGCAGCGCAATGCGCAGCAGGCGGTGGTGGAGGTGGAAGAGAGGCTGTTCCGCGGTCAGCGGGACGTCGTAGACGCCGACCTGTCGGATTATTTTGGCAGCCTTCCCCATGCCGAGCTGATGCAGTCGCTGGCGCGCCGGATCGTTGATCGACGCGTGCTGCGCCTGATTAAGCAATGGCTGGAATGTGCCGTCGAAGAAACCGACAAGAGAGGACGGAAGAGACGCACGACCGAGGCCAAGGACAGCCGACGCGGCATCCCGCAGGGCTCCCCCATCTCACCGCTGCTGGCGAATCTGTATATGCGCCGGTTTGTGTTGGCATGGAAGAAGCTCGGGCTGGATCGAAGCTTGGGCAGTTGTCTCGTGATCTATGCGGATGACCTGGTGATCTTGTGTCGGCGCGGCAAGGCGGAAGACGCCCTGCGGTCGCTGCGCGAGATCATGGGCAAGCTGAAGCTCACGGTCAACGAGGAAAAGACACGGATCTGCACGGTTCCGGAAGAGGAGTTCGACTTTTTGGGTTACACGTTTGGGCGGATGTACTCGGCGAGGACGGGCCAGGCCCGTCTCGGAATGCGTCCGTCGAAGAAGAGCATTAAGCGCATGGTTCGCAAGATCCACGCGATGACAGTGCCTTCGAGGACGTGGCTGGAGACCACGGAGTTAGTGCAGCAGTTGAACCGCGCCCTGCGCGGCTGGGCGAACTACTCTCGGGTAGGGACGACCAGCCGGGCCTACCGGGCGCTGGACAACTACACCGCTCCGCGGTTGCGCCGGTGGCTGCGCCACAAGTACAAGGTCAGGCGACGCAAGGGCGGGACGTATCCCCTCTTGCACCTGTACGGGCACTTTGGACTCGTGCGCCTGACCCAACTTGGGCGCGGCGAGCCGTGGGTGAAGGCGTGAGGTCTTGTCCGAAAGCCGGATGCGGTAGCTCCGCATGTCCGGTTTGATGAGAAGGGTGTGGAAACGGAGTGATGGTACGGCTATTGAGGCACCGCCAGACGAAAGGGGCGGGAACAGATAGGCCGAACCTTAGACCACCGCGCCACATCCTTACTCTACTGCGGTCATTCCAACAACCCGAAATCCGCTGCCGCGAAGATATACCTGGAAATACTCCGCTCGAGGGACCCTTGCAGCAGCCACGGATTTCTTGGACGATGATGCCCTGTCCTGCCAGGACCTCTGAGAGACTGGGATTCTCTACCTGACCCAATGCCAAGCCACCGGACAGGATCAGGATCCAGGGATGGGAGCAGAGATGATGCTGCAGCGATCCGAAAGAGCCGCTTAGCCTTTCGGAGATCCCGGTCGGAGGGTCACAGGGAGGTCTTTCACGTCCTGACCCACTTTCCCCTCCAGAACCAACAGCACTCTCCACAAATGGTGAGGAACAACTCATCTACATGCCAAATATCACCCGAGCGGAGACACCCTGACCAAAGGCTCGGGCTCGAAGAAGAAGAGGTCGGCTTCAATCCCCGCCTTCAAGCCAGGATCTCCTTCACCATCCGGGCTGCTTCCTGGCCGGTCAGTCGCTCGTCCAGGCCGTTGTGCTTGTAGACGAGCCTTTTGTGGTCCAGTCCCAGCAGGTGCAGATAGAAGTAGGACGGGCATTTTGCCCGTCGAGAACGCGGACGGGCAGAATGCCCATCCTACCTATCATTCAAACCAACGTCAGCGTCATCTGCGCCGCGTCCTGTTACTGAAATCGAAACGAATAGAGCTTTCCGTTCCGCAAATGAAATCGCAATCGCACCGGTTGCCCTGCCAGCCGACCCAGGTCGGATCCCCCCTTCCAGGACATGACGGAGTCGGCAGCCTGGACCATGCTGGCGAGCCAAGTAATGAACCTGGACGAGGCGCTGAATAAATAGGGACGCGGCTCAACCTGGCAACAACTCTTCCAGCGGGGAGAACGACGATGAATCCACGAAAAGAGGCTATCCTGGCAGAAACTCGACGGCAGTTCTTCGCCAAAGGAGCCAAGGGTATCGCTGGACTGGCGCTGGCCAACCTCCTCCAGGACACCACCCTCGGCTCGACCAAGAAGGATGGATCGTTCGGTGGCCAAACCTACTTGCCTCATTTCGCACCAAAGGCGAAGCGGTGCATTTACCTGCACATGATGGGTGCCCCACCACAGATGGATCTGTTGGACTACAAGCCCAAGATGAAGGAGTGGTACGACAAGGATCTTCTGGAGTCGGTGCGCCAGGGGCAGCGCCTCACCACCATGACATCGGGGCAAGCGCGGTTCCCGATCGCGCCGTCGGTCTTTCGGTTCGAGCAGTGCGGCCAGAGCGGTACCTGGATTTCGGAGCTGTTGCCCCACACAGCCAGGATGGTCGACGACATTGCCGTCATTCGCTCGATGCATACGGACGCGATCAACCACGAGCCAGCGATCACGTTCATCCAGACAGGTCGACAGGTCGCCGGACGGCCTTGCATTGGTTCCTGGATCTCCTACGGACTCGGAAGCATGAATCGGGACCTGCCCACATTCGTCGTCATGAACGCGGAGAAAAGTCATCCCAAGTCCGGAGTGCAGGCGATCTCAGCCAAGCTCTGGAGCTCGGGTTTTCTTTCCCCCAGGTACGCCGGAGTGGGCCTACGTTCGGGCGCCGATCCGGTGGTCTACCTCAGGGACCCGGAGGGTGTCTCGAGGCAGGTTCGCCGCCAGATGCTTGACGGTCTCAGCGAGCTGAATCAGATCCAGCATGAGCAGATCGGTAGTCCGGAGACTCTGGCTCGGATCGAGCAGTTCGAGATGGCCTTTCGGATGCAAGCTTCGGTTCCGGAGATGGCAGACCTCTCGAGCGAGCCGGAAAGCACCTTCAAGCGTTGGGGGGAAGAAGCGAAGCAGCCCGGCAAATTCCAGAACGAGCACTGATGGCTCGACGCCTGGTCGAGCGTGATGTGCGGTTCGTCCAGATCTACCACCGCGGCTGGGATGTCCACTCCTACGCACCCGAGGTGCTACCTGCCCAGGCCAGAGATGTCGACCGCGCTGCCTGGGCCCTGATCCAGGACCTGAAGGAGCGGGGTCTTTTCGACGAAACACTCGTCATCTGGGGCGGAGAGTTCGGCCGCACCATCTACTCCCAGGGCACCTTGACGCCAACCGACTACGGCCGCGATCACCATCCCCGCTGTTACAGCCTCTGGATGGCTGGAGCAGGTGTCAAAGGGGGTGTCGTTCACGGCGAAACCGACGACTTCTCCTACAATATCGTCAAGGACCCAGTCCACATCCGGGACTTCCAGGCGACCATTCTGCACCTGTTCGGCATCGACCACGAGCGCTTCACCCACAAACATCAGGGACTGGATGCCAAATTGACAGGGGTAGAGCCGGCGCACGTGGTCAAACAGATTCTGTCTTAGTACACACTGGACCTCCCCTTGCTCTCTACCATCTCCACGAGAAGTACCGAGAATCCGTCGCCACCAAACCAGATGGATCGCCGCAGCTTTCTCCTGCGGTCAGGCCTGACGGGTTCGATCCTCACTGCTCCCCTCTGGGGACAGAAAAAGGAGGACGCAATGTCCACATCACCCTTGCCATCCTTCAGCCAGGAGCGGAGCAAGCTGAAAATCACGGGTGTCCGAATGGTGAACCCGAGACCCAGGCGCCCGCTGCCCTCTTACCAGCCGGCTTCCGGATCCTGGTCGACGGGTGGCGTCGAAGTAGCCAATCCCATGTCGATCTACCCCGAGTACAAGGCCCAACGATCCCTGTTCATGGCCCGGAATCTGGGGCCAATGGCAGTCGAAATCACTACCGATAAGGGCGTTCAGGGAATTGGATACGGCGGCCCTGGTGCAGGCTTCGTGGTTGAGAATCATTTGACCACATTGCTGATCGGAGAAGATCCGTTCAACCTGGAACGACTCTGGGACATCATGTGGCGCTCGACGCTGTATTACGGCCGCAAGGGCCTGGTCGTACATGCTATCAGCGCGGTAGACAATGTTCTCTGGGATCTGGTGGGCAATGCGCTCGAGATGCCGGTGTACCGGCTCCTGGGTGGCGAGACCAAGTCGCGAATCCCTGCCTACTGCACCGGGAACGATCTCGAGCAGCATGTAGAGTTCGGCTTCACCAAGCTAAAACTCGCCGTCCCCTATGGCCCCGCCGACGGCCGGGAGGGGATGAAGAAGAACCTGAAGCTCGTCGAGCGGGCGCGAAGCCTGCTGGGCCCCGACGGAGAGATCATGCTCGACTGCTGGATGGCCCTCACCGAACGCTACACCCTCGAGTTCGCCGCAGCGTTGGAGCCCTATCGGGTGTACTGGATGGAGGAATGCCTGCCACCGGACAACTACGCGGGTATGGGTCGCCTCAACGCCCAGATCGACTCGACTCGGATGGCCACCGGCGAGCACGAATACACCCGCTACGGATTTCGCCTGCTTCTGGACTGCAGGGGCGCCGATATCTGGCAACCCGACATGAACTGGTGCGGAGGACTGACCGAACTTCGCCGAATCGGTGGAATGGCGGCGGCGCATGACATCCCGGTCATCCTTCACGGTGGCTGGCGCGGCGGTGGACCCCACTACATCATGGCCACACCGAACAGCCCCTGGTGCGAGATGTTCATGCCCCCGCCCGGTGAGCCCGACGAGGTCTACCAGAGATTCGAAGAGGACAACCAGATCAGTCGCGGCCCCGAAGGAATCTACATGCGGCCGTCGGACCGTCCGGGTTTCGGATGGGACCTGGTTGTGGACTGAACAGGAGCGGCAAATGGTAGAGCTGGATACTCAGGAGAGCGTCTACTCCGCAGCTGTGCCAGCGGGCGCCGACTGGTAGTCGACATTCAGATCGATAGATACAATCAGACCGCCCTCGCTACTTCCCTCCCTCAGACCCACCGCAAGCGAGTTCTTCCCCTGTCTTACCGGCGGTGAATCGATCGTCAGGATGACCAGGGCCCCCTCGGTGTCGAGACGGATCCGTTCTCGATCGATGGCCTCGCCGTTGACCAACAGGTTCAGTTCCTCTACCGCGGGCCTACACTCCTTCAGCATCACGACGAGTCGGAAGGACGACAGCCGGCCCTCGTCATTTCTCCCCGCCAGGTCATCCCCGATCGTCATTTCGAATTCTCGCAGTCCTCCTACCGGAAGTCGGCACTCGAGCGGCCGATCCCCGCCCTCTTCGGCCAGCAGGCGGTTCGTACTCTGGGAGATGAAGTAGTGCTTGTCGTGGTTGCGAAGCGTGGACGGATTCAGGGCGTGTCTGAGGAACGTCTGCTCTTCCGCAGTGTAGCTCCTCAGGACGCCCCCGAAGCGGGCAGCAGAGGCCCGGGAACGGTGACAGTCGTAGTTGAAGAGGTAGACACCGTCAGCTCCCTGGTAGAGGAAGTTGCTGAGGACCGCGAATCTCTGGCGATTGCTCTGCTGGTAACCGCGGACTTTGGGCTCGATCCCGCCCAGGACGGCGATCCCTTTGGGTCTGGCCAGAGTCACGAACTGGGAGAGCTTGGCCTCCGGATCCAGATAGCCTGCATCCATGGGAATCACCACGTTGACCAGGCTTTTCTCAATCCAGGTCGCTGCATCAATTCCCGCGGCTCGGCACCGCTCCAGGCTCGGAGGTACTCGAACCGCCAGCGAGATCTCCCGACCCTCACGTCTGGCCTTGACATCCGCGGCTGCTCGGATCTTCGCGACAAGCTCGGTCAGAAGCGGCATCCCTTGCCTCTCCTGGCCGGGCGGAAACAGGCAGGCTTGCCTCATGAAATCCAGCTCGATCCCATCGATATCGTATTCGAGCCACTCCTCGAACAAAGCCAGAAAGTGCTCACGCACCCTCGACTGGGAATAGTCCCAGGCATAGGAATAACCCTTCTTGGGAGCGTAGACGGCCGCCGGATGGTAATTCTTGCCATGGAGAAGCTCCGGATGCTGCTCCTTGAATAGACTCCGAACTGCCATGTAGCGATCGTCGTCCTCGTGGATCTCGTTCATTCGCATGGAGAGCCAGAACTTGACCCCCAGCTCCTTTGCCCGAGCCGAGAGGATCCGGATGGGGTCGTCGCCCCGGTCGATCAGCTGGCGCAGATTATGTGCCATGGCACGACCCTGTTCGCGATAGTAGGGGTGCACGTGGTCCCAGTCGCGGATGTTCTCCCCCATCCGCTCGCCCACCTTTGTCGGATAAACGAAGACATTCCCACCGACGATCGGGCACCAGGAAAAAACCGTGACGGCCGTTCCTTCAAGCTCATCCAGCTCTCGGGTCACGACCTCAGCAGAAACCTCTCCCTTGACATGCGCAAAGGCCGAAGCACCGCTGTCCGAGTTGAACACGAAGAGCTTCGGTTCTGCGACGGGGGATGCTGAAAAGACTGCGAGGAGAGCCCCCCATATCAAGACCGGTACGCTCAAGCCTGTGGACATCGATCCCTCACTTCGGCCTAACACGTTCAACCTTCTCGACCGCGATTTCGAGCCTGTCGACAGCCATCATGGAAGCGTTGGATCTGGTCTTCGGTATCTCCCACTTGCAGGGCCAGGCCTCGTAGAAGTTGTATTGCGCGACCGTCGTCCTGGACTCTGGATCCCTCGCGGTGATCCTACCAGACCTGCGATCGATGATCCCGTCCTCGATGTTCTTTCTCCAAAGGAATAAGTCATCCTTCGCGCAGAGACCTTTTTCCAGGACGATATGGGTGAATGTGGTTCGACCGGGTTCTTCTCGCAATCCCCTGTGCTTGCCTTGTTTGAATTCGACGATCTCGGTCTCACTTTCCATGCCAGAAACTGACCTGAAGCCTCCAATGGTACACCGGGTTTCTCCCGCTATTCCAGTTTGCTTTTGGATTGAGTTTTAGGAGAGAGGGTAGAAACATCCGAAAGGAGCCCAAAAGGGGCTGAAATGAGGTGGATGGGGAAATCGAAGGGGGATGCACAGGGTTGAGATCGTGTAACGGGAGTGGGAGCGGAGGCGAGGAGCTGCCAAAGGGCAAGTTAAGAAGGGAAAAACAGACACAAGGATATTGCAAGCCCCGACTGAAGAGCTCGAGCTCTTCAGTCGGGCCAATCCGGAACCTCGTCCCAGAAGAGCGAGTCCTCAGAGGCTCGAACGGCTTGAGCCTGCTGGGGGGAAAGTTCCGCCAGAAAGTGTTCCAGCTTCTGCGGAAACAACCGGGGTGGGGGCGCCCGTTGCGGCCCTTGCCCCTGCTTCAAATGCGCCAGAATCTGGCGGATCACGTGAGGCTGCTCGATCACCGCGATCACGCGCAGAGAGCCGCCGCAAGAACAGCGCAAGGGATCGACGTCATAGATCTTGCGGAGCAGACGAGCCCAGCTGCGACGGCGCCGGCGGCTGAAGCGCTCGGCCGCGGACTCCTCCTCAGCGGGGCGGTCCTCGGAATCGGGGCCGTGGACGGCTTTCTGCTGCTGCCGTCGTTTCCCACGTGAGGCGCTGGCGTAACGGCCATAATAACGAATCTGGTGCCCGTTTCGATCGGGGATGTGCGAGCAGACCCGGGCAATCCAGTCCAGGGCATCCAGGGACTGCCGCGTCCCCTTGCCGGTGCGGTAGAGGATCTGGCCGCGATCGCTGTCATAGTCGAGGCGGGAAGCGGCGAAACTGGGACGTCGAATGGTGGCGGCCAGACGCTCCAGAGCCGGGCGATCCTCGGCAGGGAAGAAATCCGGGCTAAAGGGCGAAACTTCCCCGGCTGACCTGGCTTCGGGATCAAACGTTGTCGCACCGGAAGAGGTCGATAGCTATCGCTCTTGAGCTCTTCGTGAAGTCGATCGAGCTGCTCAACGAGCTGTTCCTCGAACTCCTTCAGACTTTGCCCATCGATGCCGCCAGCCCCCCGGTTCTCACGCACACGTCCCCAGGCCAACTGCAAGTTCTTCCGCTGGTAAACCTTGTCCACTAATGAGTGGACCTTCTTCGAATCCGTCGGCTTCAGCCAATCCGAGAGTCTCCTCGGTCCATCACTTCCGGGTCTTTCACTTAAGGAACTTATCCGCGTCATGGCCCTTGCTCATCTCCCGTTATGGATCCCACCGACCACCTTTGCCAGCCCCCTTCCCCAGCCCACTCGGCTGCCGATTCCTCGGTCACCCGGCTTCACCGCGCTTCAGGTACTATTGGGCTGTCCGACGACTCGCCCAGCCTCACTTCCCACTTCGCCTCGCGGCTTATAGGGTCGCTTATCCCGGCGCCACCCGGGAACCCACACGAGCCCTCCTGGGGTCACGTCCAGATCTTCCGTACCGTGCCGTCCGTAAACACCTTGGTGCGGTGGGTGGATGAGAAAACGCCTTCGCCTCCATAGTGCAGGCTCGACCTTGCCCCACCTTTGGCCGACCGGTTCATCAACGGGGTGGCCCCCTCGATTACGGCCCGGTACTTCTCCTCAAACCCTTCAGATTCCACCTCGCGGTGGACACCCTGTCCTCCGGGTGTCTTTACGACAGAACTTAGGTGCTTCCCCTTGGCGGTATCCATCGTTTCCGACCTCGTGCCCGTTTAGGGTTCTCCTTATTCGAATCCCGGCCAGCGAGGCGTTACCTCCGCCTTTGGATATGACGCCCCTCATCCGAGCGCCAGAGGGACTTCAACCCTCCCGATCTGGGCGCTGCCCAGCGCACACTACGGGCCTCTCCGCCACCCCCAGGCGCCCGGCCTGTCCCTCACGGGCTTCCGGTTGGCCCTCCCTGACCACGCCTAGGGGCTTCCCGTGTTGCGTGCGCTTTCCCTGGTGTACCTGCTGTCGCCACTACCCCGGCGCAGCGACTGGGCGCCGACTTCGCTCGCTTCCCCAGCCCTATCAGCCTTCCCCGGTCTAGGAGCCGGGTCGGCCTGCGCATCGTCCTTTTCGAGGCTTGCTCAGCGTTCACTCGCGTTACGGCCTGCACACTCGCGCGGTCACCAATTCGTGACTCGCTTCACCAGAGGCTTCAACCATTTTGTTACCTCCATAGTTGCTCCGGTTGCTTCCGGCTGGAGCGGTTGCCGGGTGGGGCTTTCACCCACTGGGAAGGCGCCGCCTTACCACGGCGCACCCTAGAAGTGAACATTCAAATTTTCCCTAGAAGCGTCGAATGAACTACGTCGAAATTGCAGAAACACAGAGGCTCCTTCCACTCTGGAAATGCCTTCTAGCCCAAGGCACTTCTCAGGCAAGGGCGATATACGCCCATGTGGCCCGGCCCCTGTTTTGAGATCAAAGTGTGGGGAGTTACTCAGTGGAGTGCGGAGGCAGTAGCAGGCCTTGGGCGACTCCCAACCGGCGATTGCTCTGGTTACTCTTTGATTGGGACAACCAGATCCGGATCAGCAACTCACTATTTTCCAGCGAGATCGGAAGTGGCTTCTGACAGATCCTAACGGGTCGATTCGACCTTAACTACCATTGGCAATCTCGGTTTCTTATGTCACTGAGAAGGAGCTAGCAATACTTCTCGGAAAGGTATGCCGAAGCTCGTGTGATCGAAGACGTCTAAAACTTCAAGTCGAAAGCCCAACGCAGATTCCTGGCCATCTTTGAAACCCCAGCCAGCGAAGGATCTGGCTTCGGTAACGTTACACTCGGTCATCGTCGGATCAGGCGTCATGGGTCGAATCTGGCAACTTCCATATTGTCGGTTTGGACAACGACCGCGTGTAGCCCGCTTTGATTAGATCCGAACGGTACACCGTCCCCGGTTCACTTATGGTGATAACCGTTGGACATACTTTTTTCCTAATTAAGTAGCACGCAGTTGCGTCGTTCATCAGAGTTCCAATGGGAATTTCGGAAGCCTTGAGTACCGCATTTTCTCGACTAGTACTCTCGGTAATTTTACTTACCGTGCCGAATATTGTCCGGATATATTCGTCTGGGTCTGGGCATCTCGATACCATTTTAACTATACGCCTCCATGTGCCCCGCCGGTTATCCTTGCTTCCGGTTTTTTGGATCTCGCTCATCGCGCGCTCCGTGCCAATGTATGCCAACGTGGCAACGCTCGCTTGCGCACCGGGTCCTTTCAACTTTTGTATATCGTTAATTAGTGGCACTACCAAATCGCCCGCGTTCGCCAACGTCCTTGCTTCGCTCATGTTCTTCGGTGGCAAGATCTTCTGAATCCGTTCTTCCACCATGTTCTTGACAGAGTCAGATATGGCCACGGCGGTTTCTAAGCATCCAACGGCAAGCAACAGGACGTTGATGTCTGAGTTCTTGTCGAACCGTGTCAAGAGCTCCCTAATGAATGCTTCAGCCTCGTGCTGATTGGCGAGTCCGACCGCGAGAATAATTGTCTCACGCCAATTCTGTTGGTCATCGACATTCTTATTCAGGACGCCAAAGTCTCGTTGGTCGACGATCTCCTTGGCAGCCAAAAACTCTTGGAATGTCCTGTGTGGGAAGTCAACCTTGCTGGAAGAGGGCTCCCGCAGGATTCCAGAACGCGCTACGAACCCCATTCTGACCGAGGCGCCGTCCGTATCTTCCGGGAGACTCTTGAAGCCCCCTAACTTCTTTTCAAATCGACTGTCGACGTCCGACGCATCAGCTAGCGATACCCCGTTGCGAATGAACCAGTAGGCCAAATCCGACAAGAGAGCCTTGATTTGTCGAGAACTTAGACTTGGGTATTGAGGAAGCTGTATCCGGCGTTCGTGATCGCGCCTCAAAAACATGTCAACACATGCCTCATAAAGCTCGATCCGGTCTTCAGGAATGTTCTGCATTCTATCACGGTGAAGTGCGCAGATGACGGCGCATAGCAAGGGAGAGGTAGCGAGCTTATAGATTGAAGTGCTCACTTGGATCCTGTGCATTAGTGCCTCTTCCAGTTTGTTAAGCTCATTTATCCTTTCCGGATTCTTGAGACCCTCGCGCGCCGCGGAGTGCCAGTGCGTAATGAATGATGAGATGTCGGAAGAATTCATGTCTTGTAGTTCGCCGTCAAGAAACCCCTCTGGTTCAAGCCAGCCTTCTTTCGCGGCATGCGGGCGAGAACTCAATACGTACCGCACGTCCCCGAAATTCGGCTGTCAGATCCTTGACCCACTTGCGTACTTCATCTTTCCGGTCTGCTGGCAATTCGTCCAACCCGTCTATTAGCACGACTGCGCGACCCGACTCCAGACGAGACCTTACCCAATCAATGGGGGGTGATTCCAGAGCCTCGCTGACTAGGCCGGCAAAATCATCGGGTGACGGCAGGTTCTTTGCGGCAAACGCTCGAAGTCGAATGAAGAATGGCACATATTCGTTCCATTCGGACAATTCGTATTTGAGGTTTCGCGCTGCGGACATTACAGCGACCCATTGAAGGAGTGTCGTCTTGCCCGAACCAGGTCCGCCACGAATAAATAACCGAGAACTTTGCGCCAATGCCTCCTCAGCCTTGACTGACTCTCTTGTGTCTTCCTCATCTTGCTCTTCAGGCTCCTTCAGCACGCCGTCAATATCTTCACTTTGCAACGCTTCCCGTTCAACGAGCAGCGACACATACGCCGTACTGAGCTTATATCGCTTCGATGTCGATGCAAGATCAACGCCGAAAAGCTGTAGTTCGTCAAGCCGACGGATCACGGCTCGGCGGTATTTCTCGTCGAAGTCGTCGAAAGCCGAGTCATCCCCAGTCCGCGCCTCTCGTATCCGTTTCAGTTCTTCGAGGATTAGGTTCATCTTGTGGACATGCTCGTCTTGGCCTTGAAGCAGCTCGGAGAATACTGCCTCCGTGTAATTGGGATACTGCAACGCACCGTCAACAATGAGTTGTGCAGCCTCGGACAAAATCGCGCTGTATAGATCACATTCCTCGGACGGGGCAGGATTGTCTCCCTTGCCGCTAAACGCTGGGTTTCCACCTTCCGCCCCCGACTTCTCTAAGAAGACGTTCAATAAATCACTGGGTGAAAGATTGGTCTTTACCAGAAGCGCGGCAGAGAACTCGGTTGTATTGACGGTCTCCCCTGCCGCATTAGCAATTACAACCTTGCGCTCATCGGAAATGTTTGGATACCTAGCGGATATCGTATCCTTGAGGCTTTGCGCCACCTTCGCGGCGACTTTCTCTAGTTGCTTTTCCGCATTTCTCTGTTCGGCTGTGTCGCTAGTTTTGCTCTTGATAATGTCGAGAAGGCTGCTGCCAACACCAGCCAATATGGGTTCCTCTTTGAACCAGACTTTCAAAAGCCCCTTTGCAACACCGATACCAACACCACTTATCAAGATTTCGAGAAGACCCATCGGAAATTCCTCTTAGGTTTGACGAGTTCAATGCCGAAAGATATTGGCCAATTCTACTTACGCACTTTACTCTAGTCACGTGTTTAGGTCTTCGCCGTAGGCGCTCTCCGAGGCAAACCGCCCGGTGAATTCCACCAAATGCTTTGGAAAGCTGTGCCCAATTGCTTCAGTCCTCGCCAACAAAGGGAGTCCAGGGATAGCTCGGTTTCAGCAGTAGAGTGAAGTGCACAAGTAGATTGGCCAATATTTTACTGATAAATACTAAAAGTTAATGACGACCACATCAAGTGCGCATTCCGGACGAAACCGGCCGGTGATTCCAGAGGAAATCAATAGGACTTTGCTTTTGGATTGAGTTTTAGGAGAGAGGGTAGAAACATCCGAAAGGAGCCCAAAAGGGGCTGAAATGAGGTGGATGGGGAAATCGAAGGGGGATGCACAGGGTTGAGATCGTGTAACGGGAGTGGGAGCGGAGGCGAGGAGCTGCCAAAGGGCAAGTTAAGAAGGGAAAAACAGACACAAGGATATTGCAAGCCCCGACTGAAGAGCTCGAGCTCTTCAGTCGGGCCAATCCGGAACCTCGTCCCAGAAGAGCGAGTCCTCAGAGGCTCGAACGGCTTGAGCCTGCTGGGGGGAAAGTTCCGCCAGAAAGTGTTCCAGCTTCTGCGGAAACAACCGGGGTGGGGGCGCCCGTTGCGGCCCTTGCCCCTGCTTCAAATGCGCCAGAATCTGGCGGATCACGTGAGGCTGCTCGATCACCGCGATCACGCGCAGAGAGCCGCCGCAAGAACAGCGCAAGGGATCGACGTCATAGATCTTGCGGAGCAGACGAGCCCAGCTGCGCCGGCGACGGCGGCTGAAGCGCTCGGCCGCGGACTCCTCCTCAGCGGGGTGCTCCTCGGAACCGGGGCCGTGGACGGCTGTCTGCTGCTGCCGTCGTTTCCCACGTGAGGCGCTGGCGTAACGGCCGGGGAACATTCGAACGTCCGCTTCTAGTTGCGGTCATTCCAACAACCCGAAATCCGCTGCCGCGAAGATATACCTGGAAATGCTCCGCTCGAGGGACCCTTGCGGCAGCCCCACGGATTTCCTGGACGATGATGCCCTGTCCTGCCAGGACCTCTGAGAGACTGGGATTCTCTACCTGACCCAATGCCAAGCCACCGGACAGGATCAGGATCCAGGGATGGGAGCAGAGATGATGCTGCAGCGATCCGAAAGAGCCGCTTAGCCTTTTGGAGATCCCGGTCGGAGGGTCACGGGGAGGTCTTTCACGTCCTGACCCACTTTCCCCTCCAGAACCAACAGCACTCTCCACAGATGGTGAGGAAGAACTCATCTACATGCCCAATATCACCCAACCGGAGACATCCTGACCAAAGGCTCGGGCTCGAAGAAGAAGAGGTCGGCGTCAATCCCGGCCTTCAGGCCAGAATCTCCTTCACCACCCGGGCTGCTTCCTGGCCGGTCAGACGCTCGTCCAGGCCGTTGTGCTTGTAGACGAGCTTCTTGTGATCCAGTCCCAGCAGGTGCAGCATCGTGGCGTGAAAGTCGTGCACGCTGGTCCGGTTCTCCACCGCCTTGTAGCCGATCTCGTTGGTGCCGCCGTAGACCGTGCCTCCCTTGACGCCGCCCCCTGCCATCCAGACGCTGAATCCGGCGGGGCCATGATCCCGGCCCAGGCCTCTCTGGGAGAGGGGAAGGCGACCGAACTCGCCACCCCAGAGGACCAGGGTCGTCTCCAGCAGACCTCGCTGCTTCAGATCGGTCAGCAGGGCTCCCACCGGCTGGTCCGTTTGTCCACAGGCCTTCCCGAGTCCCGTGACCACGTTCGAATGGTTGTCCCAGATCTGTCCCTTGATGTGGATCTGGACGAAGCGCACGCCCCGCTCTACCAGGCGGCGTGCCATCAGACAGCGCCGTCCGTAGCTGGCCGTAAGTTCTTTGTCGAGTCCGTACAGGGTGCGGGTTCGCTCGCTTTCCTGGGAGAGGTCGAGGACATCGGCCGCGGAGATCTGCATTCGGGCCGCCAGTTCGTAGCTGGAGATGCGCGCATCCAGTTCGGGCTGGCCCGTCCTCTCCTGGCGGTGATCTTCGGCCAGGCGCTTGAGGAGTCCCCGTGCCAGGGTTCTCACTGTGGGGGGATAGGGCTCGCGGGGGTGGAGGTTCAGCATGGGCGACCCTTCTGAACGCAGGGGCGTTCCCTGGAACACAGGGGGCAGCCATCCCGGTTGCCAATTCTTTATTCCTGCAGTTGGGGGTCCCTCGGGATCGGCCAGAACTACGTAGGCGGGGAGGTTCTGGTTCTCGCTCCCCAGACCGTAGGTCACCCAGGCTCCCATGGTGGGTCGTCCCGGAAACACGGTGCCTCCGTGCATCATGAAGATGCCTGGTCCGTGGGTGAAGCTGGTGGTGTACATCGAGCGAATAATGGCCAACTCATCCACGCTCTTGGCCAGGTGCGGCATGAGCTCCGAGAGCTGGATTCCCGACTGGCCATGGCGAGCGAACTGGAAGGGCGAGGGCATGAGGCCGCCGGCCTCCTCCGTGAAGAGGACGTCGTTGACCAGCTCCCGTCCTGGAAGCTGGCCAGCGTGCTTCTCCAGCATCGGCTTGGGGTCGAACAGGTCCACCTGGCTGGGACCCCCTGACATGAACAGAAGGATTACCGATTTGGCAGGGGCCTCAAAATGGGGAGCGCGCGGCTGAAGGTCAGACCTTGTGGGCGTGTTCTCCGGACCTGGCGCCGCGGCCAGCAAATCGGAACCCAGGAGGTGGGCCAGTGCCGCACCGGAGATCCCGTCGCCGATTCGGGAGAAGAAATCCCGTCGCGATTGGCAGAGGACTTCCCGTTCGGCTCCTGGCTGCCCGAGGCTTCTGGTGAGGGTCATGCTGAAACTGCTCCTCGTCAATCGATGTAGACGAATTCGGGCGAATTGAGAATCGTGTGGCAGTAGGTTCCCAGGGCGAGCCACTTGGCCTTCATCTCTTTGGGTTCGGCGGGGACCTCTTGCTCGAGATGGTCTCGCCAGGCCTGACCCAGTTCCTGGAGCGCCTCGATCCCCAGCTTTCTCTCCTCCTCGCTGGGTCCTCGGGAGAAGGCCGACAGGTAGACCCGCTTGACCTGGTTCCCGAGATCACCGCCTACGGCATCCATCACCCGGCCTGCGAAGTAACGGGCACTTTCCCGTAGGAGGTCGCTGTTAAGGAGCTGCAGGGCCTGGGTCGATACGGTCGAGTGCTCCCTCATCAGACAGTTGGGCTGTGCATCGTCCAACCGGGGTAGGTCGAAGGCTTGGAGCAGTGTCAACGGTGTCCCTCGCCTCTGGAGCATGTAGATGCTACGGCGGTAGCCGACTTCCGTAGGTTCGCTCAAGACCTCTCCCTCCTGCGTCACCTTGACTGCCTGGGGTGGTCCGTACGGGTTGGTATCAAGCCTTCCTGCCACCGCCAACATGGAGTCCCGGATGGCCTCGGCATCCAGCCTGCGGAAAGGGAACCGGGAAAGGAGCGGGTTGTCCGGATCCTGTCCGTCCAGCGCAGGCCGACGGGAGCTCTGCCGGTAGGCGGAGGAGGTCATGATCAGCCGGTGCAGGGCCTTGATGCGCCAACCTTGCTCGACGAACTCGGTGGCCAGCCAATCCAGCAGGCGGGGGTGGGAAGGGGGCGTTCCCAGTCTTCCGAAGTTTCCTGGAGTCGTCACTAGACCCTTTTCGAAGTGATACTGCCAAATACGGTTGACCAGGACTCTCGCGGTCAGCGGATGATCGGGCTGCACCAGCCACCGGGCCAGAGCCAGCCGGCGGCCACTAGTGTCTGTGCTCCAGGATGGTTTGACGACCCGGTAGGGCTCGAGCCCGTCTTGAAGAACCGAGGGGACGCCTGGCTGCACCCGGGGACCCGGGTCGAAGGGATCTCCCCTCTTGAGGAGATAAGTGGGGGTGGGCTCCCCTCCCATATCGAAGAGGGCCCGGATCCCGGGCTCGGCCTCCAGTTCCTCCAACTTCGCGGCCATGGCCTTCTTCCACTTGTCTTTCGCCTGGGCGAACTCGGGGAATCGCTTTCTCAGGTCCGCCGCCTTGATCGAGAGGGGAAACTGCTCCAAGAGATAGCGATCGAGCGAACTGCGCTTCCTCGGCGCCGTGGCCACAGCCTTCTCCACATCGGCGCGAAGCCTCTCGGGAATCTGGGACAGCTTTTCCTCCAGAAGAATCTGTCTCAGGGGCTTGGCTACGGCTTCAAGTTCTTCGTCCAGGCGCTGGATCTCCAGCCGGATAGGGGCATTGTGCTCCCGGACCTGAGTTAGCAGTTCGTCGTCTCCGCTCTCCAGATAGCGTTTCGGCTCGTAGGGCTCCTCCTCGAAGAAGGTGCCGGTCAGTCGGTTAGGGAGAAGCCAGTCGTAAGGATCGTAGGCGCTGCGGAGGATGGCACTGAAGCGGTAGTAGTCTCTCTGGGGCAGGGGATCGAACTTGTGGTCGTGACAGCGGGCACATCCCACGGTAAGCCCCAGGACCGTGGAGCCCAGCATTTCCACCACGCGTGCCACTGTGTCCAGCCGATAGGGGACGAAGTTCACGTCGTGGGAGTTGGTGGCGTCGGGTGTCATGCGCAAAAATCCGGTTGCCACCAGGTAGTCCTTCTGCTGTGGGCTCAAGGGGTTGGCCGCCCTGTAGTCGAAGAGCTCGTCTCCGGCGATCTGCTCCAGCAGAAACTGATCATAGGGCTTGTCTTGGTTGAAGGCACGGATCACGTAGTCTCGATAGCGGTAGGCGTGGGGCCTGGGTAGATCATCCGCCGGTCCTCCTTCCGAGTCGGCGTACCCGGCCGCATTCAGCCAGTACTGGCCCCAACGCTCCCCATAACGGGGCGACTCCAGGAGCCGATCGATCAGTCGTTCGTAAGCGTCAGGGTTGGTGTCCTCGAGGTAGGCCTCCACCTCTTCGGGTGCGGGGGGAAGGCCAATCAGATCGAAGTAGGCCCGGCGCATCAGGGTCAGCCGATCCGCCTCCGGGGAGAAGGTCAGCTCCTTGGCTTCCAGTTTCGCCAGCAGGAAGGCGTCAATGGGTGTGCGGACTCGTTGCCGATCCCGTATCCGAGGGACCTCGGGCCGCTGGGGCGCTCGGAAAGACCAGAATTCCCGGTCCTGTTCACTCACGCCCATGCCCGCCTTGACCTCCGACGGCGGATCGGGCGGAGCTCCATCGGCAATCCACTGCTGGAGCTTCTCCAGCTCATCCAAGGTGACGTCCCGTACGAAATAGGCGAACTGCAGCTTGGGGGGCGGCATATCGCGATCGGAGATGCGCTGGATGAGAAGGCTCTCCCCGGGTCTTCCCAAAACCATCGCCGGCCCTGAGTTCCCTCCCTTCAGGAGGCTGGCGCGGGTACGCAGATCCAGCCCGCCCTCCTGCCTGTGCTTTCCGTGGCAGACAATGCACTTGAGGTGCAGGATGTTGGCCATAACCTCGCGTTCGGTGACCCGTTGGCGACGGCTGGCTTCGTCTCTGATTTCTCCCTGGGCAGGTGCTCCTGAATCGATCCAGTTCCGGATGAGTCGGATATCCGCCGGGTCAAGGGGGGCGCGATTCAGGGGCATGGCTCCCGAGGAGATCTTCTGGAAGAGAAGGCTCTGGGACGAGGAACCCGGGATCAGGGCTGGGCCCGAGTCTCCACCGTTCAGGAGGTTGTCTCGGCTGGTGAGGAGCAGTCCCGCCTGCCGTGTGTTTTCGTCATGACAGGAGAGACAGCTCGCCTCCAAGATGGGCAGGACCTGGCTCTCGAACCTGGGAATCGGATCCTTGTCCTGGCCACTGAGAGTGTACGTCGCCGCCAGGCTGAAGAAGCCGGCCAGAAGCAGGGACCACCGGTTCATGGAATATCCTCCGAGAAACTCGGGTAGGTATTCGGCCAGGCTGAGCAATCAATGCTCAGTCCCGAATTAGCATATTATCACTACCTGCAGGCTAGCGCCCAGGATGGGTGTTGTGAGGATCTGGCGGGGAAGGATACAGAAGGGGGAGACTTCGGGAGTCGAATCATCCAGATAGTAGAGAACCTTGACCATGACGCCAAAGATCAACTGGCCGGGATCGTAAATGTTCCTGTCACTTGACCTCTGAGCCGAAAGGTTCTTGTACGGTTCTGCGAGGGCCCTGGGGTGAAACTCCCCCGGGCTATTCACCCTCTTCTTTTCTCCACAACGGCTCCACTCGCTTGTGATTCACTCTCCATCCCTCCCAGCGCAGCATGGCCGTGATGCGTCGATACTCCCTCGTATGCTGATGATCCATCAATCCCGAGCGATACAGTACAAATGCTTCTTCCCACGCAGAAACAACTGCTTTCCGACGATCGCCAGCGACGCGTCGACACCTTCGTCGAGGCTGTTGGTCGCGAGGACCTCGTACTTGGGGCCCAGTTTGATGACGAGCGTTGTACCGCTACGACCGGTGATGTACACTCTGCCCGCCGCGCCGGTCAGCGACGCGTACAGCGTGGAGATTCCGGACAGACGCTGATCGCTGTAGACGTCCTTGCCGGTTGTCGCCTCCACGCATGACAGGATGCCTCGACGCTCCTTCGTGAAGTAGAGAAAGTTGTCATAGATCAGGGGAGACGCGACGTACGGTGCGCCGTCGTTTCTCCGCCAGGCGACCTTGTCGCTCTCCGTGAGGTCCCCGCGGGCGTCGAGTGGAATGGCGTAGAGCGCGTACCCGCGAAATCCGGTCATGCAGTAGACTAATCCGTCGCGCATGATCGGCGATGGGATCGGGTTACTCTCTTGTCCGCCACACTCCCAAACCAGGTTGCCCGTGGTCAGATCGTAACTGCGGGTCCGGTTCTTCGCGTTGGTAATGACTTGCGTGATGCCGCCATGCTCGACGACCAGCGGTGTCGACCAGGTAGACCCCTCGTCGCGGGAGACTCGCCACTTCGGCTCACCGCTCTCGGTATTCAGGCAGGTGATGAACGAGTCGCCCTCGTGATCCCAGTTGACGATGAGCGAATCGCCGTGAAGGACCGGGGAAGTGCCCTCTCCGAACCCGAGCTTGGTCTGCATATCGCCCAGGTCGCGCTTCCATTTGAGATTCCCCTCGAGATCGTGGCAGTAGACACCGTAAGAGCCGAACGAGGAGTAGAGGTAGGTGCCGTCGGTCGTCGGCGACGCGGACGCGTATCCATGCGACGGGTGATGGCCTTCGTGTGGAACCTGCTCGCTGGCGACCCGATCCCAGAGCGTTTTCCCCGATTTCCGGTCGATACACAGAATCGAGAAATTGTGGAAGGTCGTCGGTGTCTCCGTGGAGAGCCGGAAACCTCCCCGTTTCCCTCGTCCCCGAGGACTATCGCGGCGAGGAGTTTCTCTGGCGGTTGGCGGGGCGTCCGGGTTCGGTTTGCGGTCGGTCTTGATCGCCGTCAGCAGGAAGATCCGGTCTCCCCAGACGATGGGCGTGGATACTCCCGACCCGGGAACCCTGACCTTCCAGCGGATGTTCGTCGATTCATCCCAGCGCAGTGGTGGGTCACCCTTCGGTGCGAGGCCGTTGGCGTCGGGGCCGCGCCACTGGTGCCAGTTGTCCAGTCGTTCCGCACCGAGCTCGTTTGCCCGCAGGAGCGGTGAGACCAGCATCAGTGTCCATGTCAGCATCAGTATCGGCGGTTTGGGTGTCAGTGTCCGAGCCATGACTTGTCTCCTGGGTGGGTACATGCTGAACTATTACTCCGAATCATAGTTGCCGTGCCGCCTGATGGCCTTCGAACGTGGCATTCTCGATATCACCAGGAGCCACGCAGTCCCCGATCGCGTGAACCTCCAAACCAGCCGCCCGAAGCGGAGCAAGCAGTTCGTCGTTCGGAGTCGGTACGGTAACGAACACCACCATATCCAAGTCGTCGATCCGGCGCTCCTTGCCGCTGTAGCAATTGACGACATGGACCGCACCGTCGTGCACCTGGCCAAGCTCGTGGTGCGCTGTCAATTCGACATCTTTCCGGAACAACCGCCTATAAAGCGATATCGTATTGGTCAACCCAAAGTCGATAGCCGGGTGGAATTGACGGCTGATCACCTCCGCTGTGCCCCCAGAATCGGCAACCAACTCAGCTACCGAACATCCCGTATCCGATCGGCTGTGATCGACAACCAAGACATGACGGCCCGGTGCGACGGAACCTGGCAGGACAGACCATGCCGTCGCCACAGTAACGTTGGCATCGGCCAGCTGATGGTCGGGCAGCGTATCCCGCGCTCCCGTCGCCAACACCACCGCGTCGGGCTGTTCGGCAAGAATTCGTTCAAGGGTTGCCACGGTTTCCAGATGGATTTCGACGCCGAGTTTCTCAACCTGGCCGGAAAGCCAATTGGGAATGCCGGCCAATTCCTCCAAGATACGCATGGTGGCTTCAGGATCCATTCAACTCGAATCGGTCTGGCGAGAGCGGGGTGGTGTCCAGGGTCGTCGTTTGGCCGGTCATCAATTCGGCCACCAGCCGAGCGGTAATCAGCGCCAAGGTATTCCCGGCACCCCCATGCCCCGTCGCAAAGACAATCCCTTCAACTTGCGCTGTCCGCCCGACCAACGGCAAGCCATCGGGTGTCCAAGGCCGCAGTCCTGCATAGGTGCGAATAACTCGCAGCCGCCGTAAACCCGGCACCAGGCGGTCCGCGCGCGCGGCGATCTGAGCAAGTCGCTCGCGATTTACCTCGCGGTCGAATCCTGCGAATTCGCGACTGCTGCCAATGAGAATCTGGCCAGTGGGGAGGTTTTGCAAAACGGCTGCGATTTGAGGAGAACCTGGCTTCGGCCCGTCGGCGTCAATGCTTGCCGCTTGCATGGCCACTACGGTCGCTTCGTAGCCCGTCTCCGTGACGTAATGGCGCAGCATGCCGCGCACCGGCTCGGTCACCAGAACATGTCCCTTCAGTGGCCATACTGGGACCCGCAAGCCAACCAACTGGCCGATCTGCCTGCTCCAAGCACCTGCAGCGACAACGATCGATTCTGTCGGGATGCGGCCTTGACTGGTCACCACCGCAGTTACTTTTCCGCTGGTAACTTCGACGTCCTTCACCTCAGTATTCGTGAGGATTTCAGCACCCTGTAGAATCGCGCGACGAGCCATCTCGTTAACGACTCGCATCGGTGAAACCTGTCCCATATCTTCAAATCGCGCGGCGCCATGGATCTCTGGTGACAAAGCGGGTTCGGCTTCACGCAGCGCACTTTGGTCCAGCCACTCGCAGCTTACGGACATGTCACGCAATCGCTGCAAACTGGCCTTCAATTCCGTCTCTTCGTCCGGCTCGCCCACCAAGACGGTCCCGTGATGGCGGTAGTCAACATCCGTACCATCGGCGGTGAATTCCTGATAGGCCCCCACCGCGGCAAGATGCAACCGCAGCGTGTAGTCGTCCATCGATATTCCAAAACCAACTCCACTTTGGCAGGCGCTGGAAGCGCCCGCGGCCAAGCCTCGTCGTTCGACGAGGGCGACATGCAACCCTGCGCGCGAGAGCGCCTCGGCACAGGCCGCGCCAATGATTCCTCCGCCGATGATGACAGCATCTTTTGGGTCACTCATGGGGCACGGCAGGGCACTTATATTTCACCCTCAACCACTCTCCAACCGGCACGGGCCGAATCGGCGGACGAACTCGCCAAGGCCGCTCTTCCTCCGGCACTCGATAACCGTGCCTTGCTCGAAGCCATTCAATCATGAAAGGGCTGCAGATCCGACCCTGACAAAGCCCAAACCCAGCCCGCGTTGCCGTCTTCACCGCATATGGCGTGGCCGGGTTATGCACCAACGCCTCCTCGGCGGACTGCATGGTGACGTCTTCGCAGCGGCACAATATCGTTTCAGCATCGGCCAATGACCATAGACCAGCACGAGGCCGATAAGCATGGCGGATCCAGTTGCCCAGACGGCGTACGCGAACTAGTCGACTGGTCAAATGCCGCACTTCTGCATCGTAATCGTGTTTGTCGACCAAACCCAGATCGTGGGCCGCCGTCAATCCAGCCAGACACCCCTCCGCGACGGCGACCCGTACACCACCTATTCCCGTCACCTCACCCGCCGCGTAAACGTTCGCTTCCGAAGTTCGCATCGCCTCATCCGTCTTCACGTAAAAGTCCGATGACTCCTCCCAATAGCCAATCGTACACTTCAAGGACTGGGCCATTTCGAGCTGCGGCACGAAGCCGAAACCGAGACAAACCGCATCGACATCGACCGTCGTTTCCGAGCCTGCAATTGGTCGCCACGCTTGATCAACGCGATGAATCGTCGCCGCCTCGACGCGCTCGTCACCGTGAACGGCAGTCACCATACTGGCATACCGGCGCCCAACTCCGCGCCGTCCAAGACGCCACAGGTAGCCGATCGTTTGGCGCGTGATCGCGGCGTCACGTGCGATCGTCGACAGCCCACCCACCGAGGTGCGTAGTGGCGTGGCCTCAACGACCTGGACGTCGCAACCCTTGGCGCTGAGATCATCGGCAGCGGCAAGCAGGAAGGGGCCCGAGCCAGCGACCAGCATGCGCTGGCCGGGCGTAACACCATGGGCTTTGGCCAGCGTCGAGGCCCCACCCGCGGTCAAGACACCCGGCAACGTCCAACCAGGGAAGGCAACCGTTCGATCATAAGCGCCCGTTGCCAAGACCAACGCATCGTACGTCAGAGATTGCACGCCGACGTACTGTTCCCAAACCGAAAGCACACCGTTAGCGGGGGTATCGACAACGACCGTGTTGGCGAGAGTCTGCACGCCGGGCGACTCGCGGGAAAAGCGCCGTGGTGACCCGGCTGCCGTCGAATCTTGTCGACCACGAAAGTATTGTCCCCCAAGCTTGTCATATTCATCCACGACGGTTACGGCCATTCCCAACTGGGCGGCTCGCGTCGCCGCCGAGATACCAGCGGGTCCCCCACCGGCGACGACTAGATGCTTTTCCTGGGGTGCCGTCATCCTGAGTCTCTCCCCGTGGCGACTCTGGCTCCCGGTTCAGCAACCGTCATGCAAGCGCGAAGATTGCCAATCCCGTCCACGCTGACCAAACATTCATTACAAACGCCGATCGCGCAGTACAATCCGCGCCATTGACCAGATTGTGAGCGACGCGTCGCCAAAACGCCGGCCCGCATCATGCAGGCGCCCAGCGTGTCGCCTTCGAGAATGTCGATCTCCTGCCCGTCGACGATGACCTTGCCGAGAGCAGGCATGGGATTTGGCATGACGACTATCTACCTGGCAATTTCAATTGGCGGGCCGTGGGCCTGGTGGTGTCGAATTTGGGATGCACCATTGACGGCATAATATAGTAGTTGATACTCACATTTCTCCGTCGTTCGATCATGGAAAAATACGTTTAATTCAGAACCACACACAGACGAAGGGTAGACATGAACAGACGGCCCCTCACCACACTTCTGATCGGCCTCGCCCTGACCAGCACCGCGGCCGCCGAGGCTCTTCAGATCGGCACCGCCAAGCAACTCTTTTTGGATGACTACATCATCGCATCGTCAGAGGGTGTCTTTCCCGTCCTCAACCAACCGGTCAAATACACCGGCAATCCGGTGCTGGAGTTAAAACCAGATCAACAGGTCGGCGGCCAGGAACTGATCGTGGGGCAAGGGAGCGTCATCTACGACGGAGAGGAGAAACTCTTCAAGATGTGGTACGAGGGAGCCACCTACCACTGGCGAAACAACGTCGTCGCCTACGCTTATTCCAAAGACGGCATCCATTGGACTTTGCCCAATCTGGGTCTGGTCGAGTACAACGGTTCGAAAGAGAACAACAGCGTACTTCACACGGGTCGCGGCGAAATGGCCCCTGGTTGGCGCCGCGATGAGCCAAGTTAACCGGCGAAAGCCAAGGAGCGTTAAAGGATGATCAAGATGGTAATGTGTTTACGTCGACACCCAAATATGACCCGTAGACAGTTCCAAGACTATTGGCTCAATCAACATGGCCCATTCTTCCAGAAGAATGCCGGGGACATGAGGGCAAAGAAGTATGTGCAATCTCATACTGTAGATACGCCTTTAAACGAAGGGATGAGAAGTTCGAGGGGTATGCAGCCCGAATATGATGGCGTCGCAGAGGTATGGTTTGAGTCAGAAGAAGATCTAATGGAGGCGATGAGTTCGCTTGGAGGACAGAAGTTGAGTGCCGCGTTGCTTGAGGACGAAGGGAATTTTATCGACCACTCAAAGTCCTCGGCATTCCTTGTTAGGGAGCATGAGTTATAGGTGGCAAAAAAGGCGATTCCCCGGACACTCGATGCTCCGACTCGTAGTTGGAATGGAGAAGCTGGCTAACACGGTTTTGCAGCTGACGGGCGGTTGCGCCGCCTGCAGCTGAAAACAACGTTAGCTGGGTCCGTGTGACGCTCGGAGCACACGAGTCAAGGCTCGGCAGTGTAGAATAGTGGCATAATCGAGGCGACCCTCACACTCCAGATCCAAGTCGAGGAAGAAGAGGACGGTCGGTGGATCGCCGAGGTGCCTGAATTGCCGGGTGTAATGACCTATGGCGCCACTCGAGAAGAGGCCCGGGCCCGGGCACAAGCCTTAGCGCTCCGGGTACTGGCTGACCGTTTAGAACATGGAGAAGCTGGCTCGGAACCGCTGAACATCCAGTTCAACGCGGCATGAAACGGTGGCGCAGTGTCCGGGCCAGACAGCTCCTGTCGGCACTCCTCGGCATTGGCTGGCGTATCAAGAGGCAATCCGGTTCGCACCGGGTCCTGCAAAGAGAGGGTTAGGCCGATGTGGTTTTCGCGTTCCATGACCGACGAGATTGGACCTCGGATGCTTGCGCGTGTCGCGAAAAACACCGGACTCAAGCCTGACGATTTGTAGCATCGTTGAGCCGTAGGCCGTTATACCTAGGGGAAGGATTGCGTCTGAAGCTGGGTCGCGATACATTCGGTGTATGGCCACCGTCGATATCCAGGAGATCCTCAGGCTGAGTGTCGAGGAACGTCTTCAACTAGTTGAGGAGATTTGGGATAGCATTCTGGAGCATCCGGAGTCTTTGCCTGTCACCGAGGCTCAGAAGCGCGAACTCGATCGTCGCTTGGCAGACTATCAGGCAACCCCCAAAAAGGGTCGGACCTGGGAGGCAGTTCGCGACTCCCTAGAAGAAGATTCTTGAGGGTTCGCCTCACTCCGGCAGCAGAGGCGGATGTTGGTGACATAGACGCGTGGTATCGGGAACAGGGCGAAGACTTTGTCCTGCAGTTTCGGCAAACTCTCAATGCTTGTCTCGTCCGAATCGTTCGCCACCCTTAGTCCTATCCCAAGGTTTACTCCGAGTTGTACCGCGCGCTCCTCCGCAGGTTTCCGTATGCTGTGTTTTATGTCATCGGCGAAGAGGAAGTCGTAGTGCTGGGTGTTTTTCACGGTCGTCAGGGCCCCAAGGTATGGCGTTCCAGACTCGACGTATAACAACGGCATGCAACCGACGCCGAAGACCCCGCGGCTGACGCCGAGCGTTAGGTTGTGTACAAGGAGACCAAGGGACAAACTGAGAAATCGCGCTGACGATCAAATTCGAACATAAATGGAGGGCGTTATGAGCAACATTCTTAGTCAAGCGAAACTGTTCTTTGAAGCCTGTGAAACCGGTAAGGGATGGGATGGTTGTAAAGAGTACTGTCGTCCTGAGGCGACGTTTTCAGCCCAAACAGGCGTGCTGTCTGAGACAGATACCCTCGAAGGATATAGCGAGTGGATGAAGAACCTGTTTACGCCAGTCCCTGATGGCCACTATGAGTTGAAATTCTTCGCAGAGGACGAGGAACGGAACTGTGTAGCAGCATTCGCGGTCTTTCACGGAACACAAACTGGCCCAGGTGGGCCCGGCGAGCCAACGGGTAAGTCGATAGCGGCTGACTATGTCTATGCGATGGAGTTTGAAGGAGATCGAATTCGGCACATGACAAAGATCTGGAACGACACCATCAGCCTTCAACAACTGGGTTGGGCATAGGCACGGGGTGTCGGCTATCACCTAACAAAGCGGTGTCCAAAGGAGAATACGGGTCACTGGCTCACTGGCTCCCTCTGTGGAGAGGTCTCGGCAAGACCAGGATATTAGGATGATCGTCACAAGAGGATGATGTGATCATAATCTAAGGGCTATACGAGGTATCGACCCAAGTGGGGCTGGACCCATTTTCAATATCGGCGCGATCGCTGCTCATCGCTTCTTGTCGCTGGATGCGACTATATCTGCCTTACGCCGATCCCGAAGGACCTCGCCGGATTCTCCACCGTGATGGTCCGGATTTCTGGATCAGTAAAGCCCGCGGTTTTCATTGCAGGGATGAAGTCAGTGAAAATGAAGTCGTGCGGTCGGTAGTGCCCCCCTCCTGGCTCACCCGGCCGATACCAGCCGGCATCGTGAGACAGGTGCACGTGATCGAGATAATCACGCTTCTTCATTTCGAGGAGGTGATTGAGGTGTAGTTGGGACGACTTCTGGCTGACGCCGTCGAACGCGAGCCAGGCACCTTCTGAGGCCGCTTTTTCGTGCTGATTATTGTCTGTCTCGTTCTGGGCGTGTGTCCACACCCAGGCGCTGGGATGAACGCCCTCCGCCTTGAGTAGGGCGATCTGTTCCTGTGCCGGCTTGCCATAGCCGGTGTGCGACAGAATCAGAAGTCCTGTCCTTAAATGGGTTCGGGCGGCAGCCCGTACCAGCTTTTGATCGATCTCCGACAAGGACCCCTTGTCCACTCCGACCTTGATGAAACCCGGTCGGACGGGAGTGCCGTCGATCCCGTCTTCCCACTCTCGCGTCCAGCGATCTGCCAGTTCATCCGCACTTGCTCTGTAGGCGTGCTGAGGCACGTATTTGTCGTTCGCAGCTCCGTAGTACCCTGTGTTTGTCAGGATCTTCAGCCCGGTCGCCTCCGACAGTCTCCGACAAAGCCCGGCGTCCTTGCCAATGTAGGAAGGGGTGCACTCAACCAACGTGCGACATCCCAGTTCAACCGCTTGTCGGATGTGCGGCAGAACTACATCAAAAGCCTGATCAGCGTCGTATCGATCCGGTGTGATCCTATTGGCGCCTATGAAATCTACCAGGATATGCTCGTGAGACAGTGTAAAGCCCATCTCATCCGGCGAGATGGGACCCGTCACGGTCATCACCGCCTGCTTCGCTTGTCTTTGCCCGATGGATCCAGGGAAACCTCTTAGTGCGAGTCCGCTGACGCCAATCGTACTGGTTCGAAGGAAGGTCCTTCTCCTCATCTACTTTGGGTCGGCTTTTATCGCGAAGTCTAGTCGGTACCGGCCTCCGTCGCCGCCGATTACAAGGCTTTTCTTCCTCCATCCCTTCGTGGTCCGGCAGGCCCGAAGGAATTTATCGCTCAGACGCAATTCCTTCGCACCCACGTAGTCGTCACGGTTGTCGACGCTGGACAGGTCGAAGTACTGCATCTCAGGTTCAGCCCTCAGGAAGGATCCTACCTTGTCTGCGTAGCGGTCCGCCGCACCGTCTCGCCCTCCCTTGTAAACGACGATTTGTGGGCCCTCGTCACACTCCTGGTGCACACGGCGAACGATACCGTTGGGGATTCCCTCATCGTTTTCCATCAACCCCCCCACGATCAGGATCTTCTCCGCTTTGGGGATTCTCGCCTGCTTCAGCACGGTGACAGAGGCGGGATGGAATTCACCCTTATCGACGTCGCTAAACAGATGGCTCTTGGTCCCACGCATGTGTCCACTGAAGCTTCCCCTGAAGTATCCCGCCATGAAGACGGCGTAAGGCTCGTCTGGGCCCACCTCATCGGTTTCCTCCAGGCATTTGAGTCCCTTGAAGACCACGCTGAACACCGGCGGCGCAGCCAGGTGGACCAGCACCGACGGCTTATAGTAGGTCCGGTCCTTATCCACTACCGCCAGCTGCAGATGACATGTCCCTCGCTCAATGCCCTTGGGGAGCTTCGCATGGACCCTCATTCTGTTGCCCGATCCGGTGATCTTCCCGGGAGCGAATGTCCTCAGCAGCTTTCCCTTCCTAAGGAGCTTGATCTTCAGGTTCTTCTTATACTTTGGAAAGTTTCGCCCATGAACCACGAAGAGCAGGTTGCCAGCTAGAATGGGCCGGTTACCGGCGTCCAGCATCTTCCACGGGCCCTCGACCCGGTCGATCCGCGGCGGCCCTGTCAGGAGTCCCACGTCGGTGAACTTCGTCTGGCTGCTGTCCCTCTTGTATACGATCTGAGCGGTCCTCGATGGAAGACCGTAGTGCTCATTGTCCGCGTTGAGTCCAACCAGGCGTACATAGTAGGCGTTCCATCGATTGGATGATGGCGGAGAGGGTGGGAGGAACTTCGAGAAATCGACGTTGAACATCCTCATCTGACTCCCCGTCGGTAGGCGTCCCAACGGACCTGAATCGAGCAATCCTGTCGTCTTTCCGGAAAGATCGTTGGCTCTAAAGGGCTTGGCAGCGACCTGCCATTCCGCTTTGGCCGCGCCGGGTGCCAGGGTCTTATAACGAAAACTCAGGGGCGCAGGCTGATAGATGACCTTCTTGTCACCCCACTGCTGACTCACGTTGATGTCGCCAGTCAGTAGACGAACCTCCAGGGAGAACATGGGCCTGCTCAGCCTTTTCTTGGTCAGCCCCTTGCTCAGCTTGCGCTGGTCCTTTGTCGAACCCGTTGAGGGTTGCCCTGTCTTTTCTAGACGCTTGCCCTGGGCCAAACCTTGACTCGCCAGTGATAGGACAAGTGCTCCGCAAAGCAATCCGGTGGTTACAGCGTTGCCTCGTCCTGAAGAATCATGCATGGTTTCCCCCGATCCTTGTTCACGATCGTAGTCTCTATGCCGTGATCTCGATTGGTTGAATCATTGAGTAGCCTCTTTTCGAAGCTGGTGCGGAAATGATATCCCAAGTCCGAGTGACAGGCTGACGGTTAATGACTTCGACGTCCATCTGCGGCCCATCCGCAAGCGCGAGAGAGGCCCCCTTTCATTCCTTTCATTACCTTGTGCTCGAATCCCTTCCGGTCGTATCATTCAGGCAATGCCCGTCACAACTCGGGAAAGCGCGCAAGACCACTATTCACGAATCCGGTCTTACTTTCGAATCACTAGCCAAGGGAGGTTCTGAGATGAGCAGATTGAACATCACACCGATCTTTGGAACAAGGATCAAGCAGTGTCTGACGGTGTCCGTGGGAGTCTTCTCTATGCTGCAGTTACTTGCTATTGTGGGGGCGGCGCCCGCGCTTGATACCTCCCAGCGCTTTCTGCTGCTCGCGACCAAGAAGACCAAAACCATGCAGAAAGAACTCAACGAAGCCGCCAGTGCCGGTTACCGGATCTTGGTCGGTTCCCCTACTAGCGGCACCGAAATGGCCCTGGTTCTCGAGAAGGTTGCCGAACCTCCCGATATCTACGAATACTCACTGCTTGCCACAACCAGGACTTCAACGATGCAAAAAGAATTGGACGAAGCCGCTTCCCAAGGCTTTCCCCTGTTACCGACTACAATGATCTCCAAGAAACGGGCTTTCGGGGGTGAAGAAGTCGTGGTGGTGTTAGAGAAGGCTCCCAATCTTGCTACAGTCTACGAATACCTGCTCCTTGCCACGAGTCGCACCTCTACGCTGCAAAAGGAAATGGCCGATGCCGTTCAGGACGGGTATGAAGTGATGGGGATGGTAAGCCGTGGCGAACACATGGTGATCCTTGAGAAATCGTCAGGGTCGGGTAGATAGTCTGCTGAATACGGACGAGTTCTTGGGGCTGCGATAGGCGGGATCGTTTCATTCTGATCTAAAAGCAACTCGGTAACGAGGCGGCTTGGATAGTCCCATTCAAGAGGCCGCTGGCCACCGGGGGCGTGACGATCGCCGAGGGGCACGGGCAAAGGCAAGGGGGTTTTGGGAGGACTAAAAGCGGACTCCTATTTTATTGTGGAGCCGCTTTGAGCACCACCCGGACAATCTGGTTACTTCCAAGTGGGTGATTTCGGCTGAATGGCGAGGCGTCGACAACCAGGCGAAAACGGCCCGGGCCCAATGCCTGCAGATTTGTATATCCACTTCCGTGGCCTTTGTTGACCAACAGGGGGGCGAGCCAGGTGCGCCCGCGGTCGTAGCTCGCTCGCACGCGTCTTGCCGCCGTCGAGCGAGCGGACCTGGCGCAAACTCGATCTACCCGTACGGAATACAGCGAGCAGTTCGCTGGCGCTCAATCGTTCGATGTCGGCCTCGTTGGGTCCCTCCAGACCCAATTCAGTGTTGCTTGAGAGCGCGCTCAGATACCTCCAGCTTTGTCCGCCGTCGCGAGATTCGATCACGCCATTGCTGTACCTCCTCCCTGCCGGCGCCACGTCATTGGACCCATAGTAGAGGAACGGAAAAAGAAGCTGGCTATGCGGCGAATAGGTTCTCTCATCATCGGCAGTAGGAGGAAAAGTCTGTGGCTACGGCTTGCCTCTACTGGGAGGACCGAGATAGAGGAGGGTCAGCTATCTCCGATCACGATTGGGTAACACATGAGCATCACTCAAAGCACTTCCTGACGTGGAACTTCGGACCCGTGCTGGTGGCTGAATGCGACTATTGACAGGAGGTGCCCCGACGGGTGCGACGAGCAGTTGACAAGGATCTGAAATAGGCGCACCCTTTTAGAAAGGGGTCTGAGCGACTGAGAAGGCTGCAGTCGTAGTCGAATCGGTCAGCAATTCTATGGAGGCTCGAAGGAAAACTTCCGTTTTGGCCCACGGGTGCGGAGCCCATTGGGGTCCGATGCGATCACGATTCTATTCTTTCAGGAATCTGGTTATGCACTTAACTCCGGAAAAAGTCACCACCACCTAGTAAAAAAGGTGAGAGACAGGAGGTGAGTGGATGTACGAAAAGATGAATTTGTTGGAGTTTCAAGAGCGTTTTGCCACAGAAGAAGCTTGTCTGAGTTACCTGATGCAGAAACGCTGGCCGGAAGGATTTGTCTGTCCCCGTTGTGGGGGTCAAGGAGGCTACTGGTTGCAGCACCGGCGATTGATGGAGTGTCGCCAATGCCGGTATCAGGCTTCTTCCACCGCCGGGACGATTTTCCACAAGACGCGGGTGCCCCTGAGATATTGGTTTTGGACCATCTTCTTGATGAGCCGTTGCAAAGCGGGCTACTCGATGAAGGGACTGCAGAAGCTGCTGGGAATCGGAAGCTATCGGACGGTCTGGATGATGGGACATAAGATCCGACAAGCCATGGCCAAACGTAATGACTGCTACCAATTAAGTCACCTGGTGGAGCTGGATGACTCTTTCTTTGGAGGCCGACGACGAGGGAGAAATCGTCGGGGTCGCAAGCGAGGACGAGGGACCGAAGGCAAGGCCAAAGTTCTGGCCGCGGTGGAGATAACGAAAGCCGGGGGGCCGAGGTTTCTAAGTCTGGATGTGGTCGATGACATAACCAGCGACAATGTGAAGCGGGTCGCCTGGGCGAGGATCGACCCCGGAGCTCAGATCCGAAGCGACGCCTATCACGCGTTTGTCGGTTTAGCTCAAGCCGGCTACCAGCATGAACGCGTCCGGCTCGAGTGGGTGGGGATGGGTTTTGAACAGTTCCCATGGGTTCACACCCTCATTTCCAACTGCAAGACTCAGCTCCAAGGGACTCAGAAAGCGGTCAGCCTCAAGCACCTTCAACGTTACCTGGCTGAGTTTTGTTACCGTTTCAATCGTCGTTTCTGGGAATCCGAGCTCTTCGACCGTCTCCTGACAGCCTGTTCGCTCTATCCCACCGTCACCTATCCGGAGTTAAGTGCATAACCAGATTCGAGAAAGAAACTTCCCGAGCCATGGAAGCCTGAAGCGCGAGCGAGGGGTTGGGGATCTGCGAGATTCTGCTGTTGTCCAGCTCTCTCCTCGAGACGTGGGGCATACTGCTAACGAGTCAAGTCGTTCGCGGCTCTGTTAGCTGCAGCTGTTTCCGGTACTGTTCACTGATCACTTCACTACTGCTCACTATTCAAGTTTCAGCTCAGGTGGTCTTCTTCTTGATCAGGTCACTCCGGCCGAGATGGATCTTGTCGAAGCTGTCGTCCGAGATGACGTAGTACCAGTCGGCGAATCGGGCGTTGAGCCGCTCTGAACGCTCCTTCGCGCTGTCTTGCTTCTTTTGCCACTGATCATATTCGTTCTTCAACTCGCTGTTGGTGCGGTCAGCGTCGCTCCATTCGCTCTCGGCCTTGTTCAAGAAATCAGTATTCTTTGGTTTGGGCGGCCCGGAAGAACTGGCCTGGTACGAGGTTGAAACGAAGAGGTACCTGTTTTCTCCGGGGCCACTGTCTTTGTCGTCACTTGCCTCAGACCCAGCCGTGATTGCTTCCCCGGAACCGTACACGATTTCTCCAAAGCGCAAGGTATAGGTGACGCCATCGGCGGTTTCGACCTCCAGCTCTCCCTCATTGGAAAGCAGGCTGCCTTTTCTGCTGAAGAAATACCCCTTGCTCTGCAGCGACATGAGGTCTGACTGGGTGAGGCGGGTCCCCTCTTCGGAACGTTTCAAGCTCTGCGACAAGCCCTTCGGCTTCGGTCGAACGCCTACGATGGAGAGTTCGTCGACCGTCTTCACGAGCTCGTTCATCTTATAGGTTTCCAACTCCTGGCTTGAGGACATCCGATCGGCTCCCCACTTGTCGTCCTTCTTGGTCAGGATCAGGTTACCCCGTTGGTTTATGGTCCCGGTGCGCTCGTTGATCGAATAGTCCTTGAGAACCACTCGCTGGATGTCGTCTTTTTCCAACTCCATGAGATCGCGCTCGATCCAATCCTCGAACTTGGTGGACAGTTCGAGATCCAGTTGAGCGACGTAGACTCGTTTTTGGCCAGGAGCCCTGACGAAGTACAGCTTTTCCTTGCCTTCGACCTTTCTGCCGATGATGAGATCCGCCAGGACCTGGTCATCTTTTCCTTTAATCGTGACCCGCTTTCCTCGGCCCTGCAGGGAGGTGGCTGCTTCATCTAGCGGATCGACCACTCCGCAGGATTCGTGGTCGGATACATTATCGGATCGATAGTCGTCCTTCTTGATCTCGATCATGTCGGCTGCCGTCGTGGCTAGCCGATCCTTGCCATCTGCCGGGTAGTCGTGATGTGAAGGGATGGACCATTTGCCCCCTTCGAAGGTGACCTTGAAGGGTCGCGCGGCGGCGGTTTCTTCATCGAACTCGATGACCTCCAGAGTGGTGGCCACGTTAGGATCAGTGAAGTCGGCAAAAAACTGCTCTCCTCGATCCATGAAGGCGTCGGGCGTGACGTGCCTGGGGGCGGTGAGCAGTGCTACCGCAAGGAGCAGTACGCCCACGCCGGCAAAAGTGATGGTTTTTAGGGTTTCGCTCATGACGATTTTTTCAACCTCCTGGTGGCTGCGGCGCCCTCTGTCTCTCGGCGCTGCCGCCTCACGAAGATCAGTACGCCCAGGGCGAAGACTGGAATGGGTGGCAGCAGCACCGCCAGGGTCTTGATATTGCCCTGGATCTGTCTCACCTGGGACTCCATGCTTTCTTTACTGCTGTTGATCTTCGCCTCTTTGGCAGATTCGATGTTGGCCTTCAAGACCTCCAATCTGCGGTTTTCGACTTCTTGCAGATTCCGGGCCATGATCTGTTTCGTCTGGGCGTCGAGGTCGGGTCGCTGTCGCACCGTATTGACTCTCTCCTCCAGTCGTGCCTGAGCTTCCTTCAGGGCAGCCTCGGCCTCTGCTTCTGCTTCCTGCTCCTTCTTCACCCGTTCTTCGATGAAATTCCGAGTCTGTTCCTCTACGGTCTCGAGGGTCCGATGCCGGACTCGCTTGTTTCGAAGAGCTACGAAGGAGTCATCCCCGATGAGGATGTCCATACAATTGAGAAAGAGGGTCACGTTATCGAAGTTGAGATTCTCTGGACCTCGCTGTCGGATCTGGAAGAACTGTTCGGAAATGAAATCCAGGTCAGCAATGACGATCGCGTTCACACCCTTGGTTGGCTTGACATCCTTCCCCTTGTCATCGTCTGAGGGCGGATCTTCACCTTCCTTTTCTGCAGATGAGTCCGACCTCCCAGCACTACCGATGTGGGCCGCCAGGATGTAGTCTTTGTCGTCGGGCCGGTGGGGAAGATTCCGCCGCAGCTGAACCCCCAGGAAATTCCGCTGCACCATCGCGGAATAAGGCAGGGCTCCAGAGGCCCGTCCCGACTTCACGAGCGGCTCGAATTCATAATCCGATCCGGGTGCCTTCTCGATCCTGCCGGGATAGAGCAGAACCAGTTCCTGCAGCGCCTTGCTCGCGATGTGATCGGTGTTGAAGACCTCTTCGTTCTGGTTGCCCTCGCCGACGAAGACGACTTCGGGAGGGAGATGGGCCAGATCGGGATGTGGATTGTAGGTGTCCCAGATGATTTCGCCTGAATCCCAGGCAACACCGATCTTGGAAAGGAGCTGTCTGATGTTGCCCTTCTCCTTGGGCGGTGGACCTTGCTGCCTCATGAAGGGATTCTGGTTTGCTCCGCTCCGCTCCGACGGTGCGAGTCCAATGTTGACCACCGGAAGCGGGTCGACCAGCAGCAGTGTGGGATTGCCCTTCTCGATGTAGGCCAGGAGGTTGTCCATTTCGGGCTGGGGCAGGGAGGAGGGGAGAGCCGCCACCAGGCCGTCCAAATCCTCCGGAATCGCACTTGTAGCTGCTATCTGTCTTACTTCGTATTGCTTCTGCAACTCCGACACGACTGACCAGGCCGGGCTGCTCTGCATGCTCTGGAAATCGAATCCCCCGAAGAGCTTGGCTTCGGTGCCGACCACTCCGATCGTCTTGCGCTCTGTTTTGGCGACCACCCGAATGCTTCGGGTCATTTCGTACTCGGTGGGAAGTCCGCGGTCCAGAAAGGGAATCACTTGCTCCTCGGCACCGCAGGTGAAGGCTATTCCCAGAAAGACGTTGGAAAAGCCAGCACGAGCGCTTCCCAGATTGGGTATCTGTCGGGGGGTGATGCCGAACCTTTCTCGTGCCTGCCGAGCTCCTTCCGTGAAGGGTTCGGTGTCTTCGATCAGGACCTGCACCTTACCCCCGCCGATGGAGTCGATCTCGTTCAGAGTGCTCAAGAGATTGGCCCGAGTCTGAACAAACTGTTCCGGCACTTCCGGGCTGACAAAGGCTTGAATAAACACCGGACGGTCTTCAGACAGCTCCCCGATCAGCCTGCGGGTCTCGCTGCCCAGGGAATGGAGGCCTTCGGCGGTCAGATCGGGGCGAATGCTCACCCGTCCGATGATGACGACGAGACTGATAAAGGCGATCAGCAGGCCCACCGTGCGAACCGTGTGATGGGCCCACATCGGATAGCCTCCGGCCTTGCGGGGCCAATGGCGCCTATCGACCAACAGGACGTTGAGATAGATCATGAAAGCGGAAAGCGAGATGAAGTAGAAGAGCCCTGAGAGGCTCATCACGCCCCGGGTATAGTCGTCAAAGGAACGGAAGACGCCCAGCGGCACCACTGCGCTTCCCAGCGTCTGGCTGATCCCACCCAGCAGATCGATGAAAACGAAGAAGGAACAGAAGACTGCTCCTAGAATAAAGGCGATGGTCGCATTGGCGGTGAGCAGTGAGGCCAGCATGCCCACCGCGATCAGCGCTCCTCCAATCAGCCAATAGCCGAGATAGTTGCTGAACATAAGTCCCAGATCGGGGCTTCCCAGAAAGGCGAGGACAATGATGTGGCTAAGAGACAGGATGAGGGATGCGGTATAGATTCCCAGAGCAGCCAGATACTTGCCCAGAACGATCTCGAGGCTGGTTGCGGGGAGGGTGAACAAGAGCTCGTCCGTGGCTTGCCTCCGTTCTTCCGACCAGACCGACATGGTGAGGGCGGGGATAAAGAACAAGAGCAGGTAGGGGAACAGGTAGTTCAGCTGGTCAAGGTTGGCCAGATTGTCCAAGAAGAACCGGTCCTGCCAAAAAGCAGCGGCCGCGCTCAAGAAGATAAACAGAGTAATGAAGACGTAACCCGTAGGGTTGGTGAAGTACTTCCACAAGTCCCGCTTTACCAGGGCGCGCACAAATCCGAAGTTGATTTTATCCCTCATGGTCGTCTCCATCTGTTTTCACCTCGGTCTCAGCCGGAGGTTCCGCTGCTGCCGGTTCTTCGGGCGGCACGTCATTCGTTGGCGCTTCCTTCTGAGTCATTCGGTGAAAAGGCTCCTCCAAGGAATCGTTTTCCTTGAGGTCCCCGGGTGTGCCATCGTAAATCAGCCGCCCGTCATGAACGAACAGCACCCGGTCGGCTACCGCGTCCACTTCCTGCAGGATGTGAGTCGAGATCAGGATCGTCTTCGTCTTCCCCAGTTCCTGGATACTCTGCCGGAAGTCACGGATCTGGTTGGGATCCAGCCCGGCGGTTGGCTCGTCCATGATCAAAACCTCGGGATCGTGCAACATTGCCTGTGCCAGTCCCACGCGCTGACGATACCCTTTGGATAACTTTCCGATGGGTTTTTCCATCACATCTTCCAGGGCGTACTGTTCGCCGACGAAGCCGATTCTCTGCTTCAGCTCCGACCCTTCCAGACCTCTTGCCTCCCCGAAGAACTCCAACAATTCGATGGGCGTCATCTCTAGGTAGAGAGGGCCATTCTCCGGGAGGTAGCCCAGGGTTCTGGATGCTTCGAGACGATCTTCGTGGATGTCCCGACCCCCAATCAGGGCCTTTCCCCGGCTGGCTGCAAGAAAACCCGTCAGAATTTTCATAGTGGTCGACTTGCCGGCCCCGTTGGGTCCCAGAAAGGCCACGATCTGTCCCTCCGGGATAGAGAAGGAGATGTCTTCTACGGCCACGAATGGACCGTAGTACTTGCTGATGCCCTGCGCCTCGATCATCACTCGCGACGATGTTTCCATTGACGTAGTTTCCATTAGCGAACCCTCAATCGAAAAAGCGAATGCTTTGGCAAACCGAACCGAGCGATTTGCAGCCTTCCTTTGCCTGGGTCAGGGGAACTCAGCCGGCTAGCACAGCTTCGCGGCGGCCTCACCGACATGAAAAGATGAGTCCAAGTCACCTGCCAGCCATCCCTCCCCCTCTGCGAAAGCTTGGCGGGGAAGTGTCCCGCTCAAAACGGCTATTCTAGCACAAGACAAGCTGTTAATATCAATTCAAAACTGCAGTGGATCGGTGAGGTTTGAAATCCCAAGATACAAGATACAAACAAAGTTCCAAATCCCAAGCTCCAAAGGCTCCGTTTGGGATTAAGTGCTTGGAATTTGAGACTTGTTTGTATCTTGTATCTTTTATCTTTGGGATTTACACAACCATGACTTGGATCCAAAGCCACTCCCTGGAGCTCCTCGCTCTCCTCCTCTACACGGCCCTCATGGTCTACCACGCCTGGGCGGGGAATCGACAAACCCGTAGTCTGGCCGACTACTTTGTAGGAGGACGTTCGATTGGAGGGGCAACGGTCGGGATCTCCTTCTTTGCCACCTACGCCAGCACCAACAGTTTTGTGGGCTTCTCGGGTCAGGGATATGACTACGGTCTTGCTTGGGTGCTGCTGGTGCCGTTTGCCGTCGGCTTCAGCTTCATCTCCTGGGTGTTTATCGCTCCGCGGCTGCGCGAGCAAACGGAATCGCTGGGTTCGCTTACCATTCCTGACTTTATCGGATTTCGTTTCGCAAGCCAGCCGGCACGAGTCGTGGCAGCGCTCATTGTCCTTCTCTCCAGCTTTATCTACACCACGGCGGTATTCAAAGGAATCGGAAATCTTCTAGAAGCCTTTCTCGACGTTTCCTATTGGCATGCCATCTTCATCGTCCTGGTGATTGTGGTGGCCTACACCGCGGTGGGAGGCTTCCACTCCGTGGTTCAGACGGACGTAGTGCAGGGAGTCATCATGATCATTGCTGCCGTCCTGCTGTTCTGGGGCACGACTCAGGCCGCCGGCGGACTCCAGTCCATCTACCAGGTCAGGGAGGGGATCCACGGTTCAAGACTCTTCAGCTGGGATGCAGCCATGCCGCTTCCGATGCTCCTGGGAATTCTCTTTGCCACCACCATCAAGTTCGTGGTGGAACCGCGCCAGCTCTCTCGATTCTATGCCTTGAGCGATCCCAAGCAGGCGCGTCGTGGGGGCTTGATCTCAACTCTGGCCTTTCTGCTCGTCTTCAGCTTATTGGTCCCGGTAGGTCTCTACGCGAGAAACATCCTGCCCGACCAGCTGCCTGAGACCGATCGAGTCGTGCCGGCTCTGCTCGCAAGTGGAGCGATCTTCGGGCCTATTGTCAGCGCGCTGTTGGTGCTGGCGATGGTCTCCGCCGCGATGTCGTCACTAGACAGTGTGCTGCTGGTGATGGCATCGACCTGCGAGAGGGATCTGGTTGGGCTTTGGCGCCGGAACAGATCCGAGGAGAGTGCGATCGGAGCGACTCGAGCCTACGTTTCGGTTTTTGCGGTCCTGGCAGCACTGATCGCTCTGGATCCTCCCGGCAGCGTGGTCACCATAACCTCCTTCTCCGGTAGTCTCTACGCCGCTTGCTTCCTGCCCGCCATCGTCCTGGGGCTGTACTGGAAGCGGGGCGACGGTCGAGCGGTGTTGGCCTCGTTTGCGGCCGGAATCTTGTGCCTTTGCTGCTGGCGATTCGTTTCGCTGGCAGAGATCATTCACCGGGTATTTCCCGCTGTTGTCTGTTCCTTGCTGACTTATGTTGCGGTCGCCCGGTTCTGGTCTCGCTAGGAACGGCGGCCTGGAGGCCACCGCTACTTTCACCAGACCGGCGTTACTATAGTTGGTGTCAACGCCGCCGCCTTTCATTCCTTTTGATCCCCACGAAGCCGCTCGCATCTATCGTGGCAACCTGCCCCATTGGAGGCAGAAGGGTGTAACCTACTTTGTGACCTGCAGGCTCGGCGATTCTCTCCCCACCGCAATCCTCTTGCAATGGAGGATGGAACAACGGTATTGGCTCAAGTCCCACGGCATAACGTGGGATCCCGATGGCTGCTGGAAACGTTCCTTTGAACGGCTGGAGCAATCGGCTCAGCGGGAGTTCGAAAAGAGGTTTACGTACGCGATTCAGCATTATCTCGATGATGGCTATGGAAGTTGCCTTCTCCGGCAACCCGCGCTCAGAGCCCTTGCGGACAATGCCTTTGCCTACTTTCACAGCTCGCGATTCTGGCTCGGCGATTACGTTTGCATGCCGAACCATTGCCATGCCCTGATAACGACTATCGCGAATGAGGACCTCGAAGGAATTCTCGGATCCATCAAGGGCTACAGCGCGCGCAGGATCAACCGAAAGGTTGGTCGGAGCGGAAAAAGTCTCTGGCAAAGGGAAACCTTCGACCACATCGTACGCGATCTAGATCACCTTAAGGCGTTCCGTCGATATATTGCAGAGAATCCAGTCAAGGCGAATCTCAAGAAGGGTCAATTTACCTATCGGCGCGCCAGTTGGATGGACGCCTGGCAGTAGCGGTGGCCTCCAGGCCGCCGTATTCCTGTTTCGAGGCCGTGGCTCGGAACGGCGGCCTGGAGGCCACCTCTACTACGTCAGTCGACGTTGAAGTTCTTCTTATCAGCCACTTCAGACACTCCAAGGAGCCCGGTATGGCTTGGTCAACATCTTGTTGCCCTCGGGATCCTTGGGAAAGATCTCCGTCTCCGGATCGAACTCCATGACCCGCTTCAGCCGGAAGGCGATCTCGCCCAGATGGATCAGGCCACAGGTAAGATGGGCCACCTCGGCGTCGGCGTTGGTCTGCTTCCGGCTCCGGACGCAATCCACGAAATGGGTCAGGTTGGCTTCTGAATTCTGTCGGATGTCCCTCCCGCTGCGCCCCGGCCCCTTCTCACCCTTCTTACCCAAAAACACCTGGAAGTATCCACGGCGCGAGAAGATCATGTAACCCTCGGTGCCGTAGAAGGCGTTGCCATTGTCGAATCCGTGCATCCCGTACGGCGTCCACAGACGATCCTCGTAGAGCAGCACCTTTCCCTCGGCATACTGGAATGCCTGCACCATGTTATCGGGGTACTCGCGCTCTCCCTGGAGGTCGATCGTGCTTCCGTGCACCGTGATACGCACCGGGTGTGTGGTGACTCCCAGGGCCCACCTTGCCATGTCCAGGTCGTGGGCTCCGTCGTCGCCCATGTCGCCGTTGCCGTAGTCTCGGTAGAGGCGCCAGGTCCGGTGGAATCGATTGGGGTTGAAGGGACGTTTGGGGGCCGGCCCCAGCCACCTGTCGTAGTCTACTCCGGCAGGAATGGGAGCATCCGGCTTGGGTTCCATCCCATGGCCCCGCTGCACGTTCCAGGCCTTGGTCATCTTGATCTCGCCCAGGATTCCAGACTCCAACACTTCGCCCGCCAGAAAGGTGACCTCGGTGTTCCGCATCTGGGTCCCGTGCTGGACCAACCGGTTGTGCTTACGCGCGGCTTCGACCAGCAGCCTGCCCTCCTGGAAGACGTGACTGGCCGGCTTTTCCACATAGCAATCCTTGCCCGCCTCGAGCGCCGGGAGGGCGATGGGACAATGCCAGTGATGCGGGGTCGCGATCACCACGGCGTCTACGGCCGAATCCTGTAGAACCTCCCGAAAGTCGACGACCAGCTTGGGCTTGTCGTGGTGGGACTTGGCGACAGTTTCTACACCTCGGGCCAACACGCTCTCATCGATGTCGCACAGGCTCACGATCCGGACATCCGAACGCTTTGCCAGATTGCGCAGATGGCCATGGCCCATGCCGTTGATCCCGATAGCGGCCACCCCGATTCTATCTCCGGGAGAGGCCGCGACGGTGCGGATAGCGGCGCTGCCGAGGGTAGCCGCACCTAGAGACCTGGTAAGGAATCGTCTTCTGGGAATGGGTTTCATGTGATGGTCTCCCTGTTTACAGTCGTCAGACGGTGAGGCCGCTTGCGGTCAGCAAGGCCTGCTGGACGTTCAGATCGTGTTCCGGTGTAAAGAACTCCAGCTGCCGGCCTTCTCTGATGGCGCCGGCCAGGTCGTCCAAGTCCGGAAGGTATCGTTCCGAAGGACCCAGCCGAACTTCCTGTTCCCCGGACCGGTAATCGCCCTGGCTGGAGCTCAAGACCATGCGCATCCGAGGACGATCTGGAGAATCGATCAGGATCGAACCCTTCTCTCCGAAGAGATAGAAGTAGCGGTTGCCGTCTCGAGTGTGGCTCTTGACCACCGCAACCGCGGGGTCGAACTCAAACATGGCCAGCACATCATCTTCTAGTTTGTCAGGAACAGGATCGCTGTGCCGAAGTACGGGACTGACGCGGGCAGGTTTGCCCAGGAGCCAGATCAGCGCATCGATCATATGTCCGCAGATCTCGAACATCTGCCCTCCCGGGTAGGTGTCCAGTCGTCGCCGGCCCTCTGGACTCAGCGTGTCGTTCATCTGGCAGGCAACCGAGCGAATCGGTCCTAGCCAATTCTCTTGAAGGGCCCGGTGAGCCAGGCGAAAAGCCGGGTTGTAACGATAGACATAGCCCATCTGAATCAGGAGCTTGCGACGTTTTGCCTCATCTAGAATTTGCTCGAGAGCCTTGAAGTCGGCTCCCGGAGGCTTGTCGATCTTGGTGTGTTTGTTGGCCTCAACTGCCATGCTCGAGTAGGTCAGGGCCTCCAGGGGATCGGTCTCCACGCAAACCATCTGCACCCGTTTGTCGGCCAACACTGTGTCTACGTCCATCCAGGTCACGCCTTCCCACCGTGAGTCTTTCTTGGCGCGCTTCAACAGGTCCGGGTTTGGCTGGGCCACACCTAACAGGCTGTAGTTCTGGGATCGTTCGATCGCCTTCCGATGTCCCAGGGCATGTGGGTGGGTTGTCCCGATCAGGGCGGCTCCAAGTGGGTCGTGTCCAGCGGGCGGCTTCGCCAGAGAAGCTATTCCCAGGGAGCTAGCTGCGACTGCGCCACTGAATGAACGGGATAAGAACTGTCTTCTGGGGATGCGTGACATGGCCTGGGCCTCCATCGGTAGAAGAATCGAAATTAACCTTCGATGTCAAAAGAGTCTACTTCATGTCAGAGGTCACTTCTATTGCCTTGGGTTTCCAACAATGCCGTTCGTTCCGGCCTGACCTACGACCAGGAGTTCGGTATTCTGCGAGCCCGGACGATGAGACCGGCCATTGGCCAGCTCTCCAACATCACGAACCGGGGATTCGAGACGCGGACGGTCTTCACCGGCCAGCGGATCAATCTCGCCACCCAGGCGCAGTTGGGATTCCGCTTCTCGTTCTAGTAGTTCACGTTCGAAATCCAACCCAGGAGGCCGGCCTTGCCGGCCTCCTGGCCCTTCCTTGCCCTTGCCCTTGCCCCAATCCATCTGGACGCCTTGAGGTAAAGTCAAGGAGCGAAGCCCGACCGAGTTGCCGAGGACTCGCGGTGCTTGCGGACGGAGAGTGCGGAAGTATACTTAGACCGCAGCTCGCCGAAGATATCGGCATCGCCCGATTCAAACTGGGAGAGCTGGGCTGAAACGATATCGACTGATGCAAGAGCAAAACAGAGCCGCGAACGACGTGACTCGTTAGCAAGATGACCCGAAATCCCGGGGAGAGAGCCGGACAACAGCACAATCTATCCCGGAATCTGACGGTGTATTTGAAAGGTGGTGAATATGAAATCCTGGAAGCGGAAGCTTCGGATGGGAATGGTCGGAGGCGGTCACGGCGCCTTCATCGGAGGCGTTCACCGGATAGCGGCCAGCCTCGATCAGCAGATCGAACTGGTTGCAGGCTGCTTTTCCCAGGACTTTGAAAACACCAGGTCCACCGGCAGGGAGCTGTATCTCGATGAAGCCCGTTGCTACCCGACCTTCGAGGAAATGGCAGAAGCTGAGGCAGCTCTTCCCCCTGAAGAGCGCATCGATTTCGTCAGCGTCGTTACCCCGAATGTCTCCCACTTCGACATCGCCAGGACCTTCCTGGAGGCCGGATTCCACGTCGTCTGCGACAAGCCCGCCACCTACAGCCTGGAGCAGGCTGAGGAACTCTGCCAGCTCGTGGAGAAGACCGGGCTGGTCTTCGCCTTGACCCACAACTATACGGGGCACCCGATGGTCCGGCACGCACGGCATCTGTTCCGTTCCCAGGAGATGGGAACCGTACGGAAGGTGGTGGTGGAATACCTTCAGGACTTTCTCAGCGTCCAGCACGAGAAGCTCGGTCACAAGCAGGCCTCCTGGCGGGTGGATCCTGCTCAGGCTGGCATCGGAGGCACTCTAGGTGATCTGGGGACTCACTGTGTCAATCTGCTGGAGTACGTGACCGGCGACCCGATCGCCGAGCTCTGCGCCGACAAGAGCACCTTTCTTCCCAATCGGACCCTGGATGAAGATGCCAATGTTCTGCTTCGCTTCAGAGGCGGAGGCAAGGGCGTCCTTACCATCAGTCAGATCGCAACCGGGGAGGAGAACGGACTCAGACTTCGGGTCTATGCTTCCGAGGGCGCGATCTTATGGGCTCAAGAAGAACCCAACTCCCTCGGCGTCTATCGCTACGGTCAGCCCAGGCAGACGCTGACGCGGTCTCAGGCCGGATATCTGTCGGAGGACGCGAACGCCGTGACCCGTATCCCTCCCGGACACCCCGAAGGTTACCTGGAGGCCTTTGCCACTATCTACTCCGGTGCGGTGGAGGCCATCCGAAGCCATCTCGATGGTGCCCCTCTCTCGACGGAAGAGTATGACTTCCCCACGGTCTACGATGGCCGCCGGGGTATGGAATTCATCACCAGAGCGGTTGAGTCCAGTGAGAAGGGCTCGGTCTGGGTGAAGATGTGAAGACCTTGAAGGAAGGTACATGATGAATCACGAAAAGAGTTGTTTCAGGAGGATTGGTTTTCTAGTCCTCGTTGCTGCGCTTTCCTCCCACCTCCTTGCGTCCGGACACGAGCCCGGTTTCGTCGATCTTTTCAACGGAGAGAATCTCGATGGGTGGATCCTGGTCGGCCAGAAGGGGGGCGGCTACGTCGTCCGGGACGGTGTCCTGATCAGCGCAGCCGATGAGAGCGGCAATCTTCTCTCCGAGAAGGAATATGCCAACTTCGTTCTCCGTTTCGAGTTCAAGCTTCAGGAAGGCGGCAACAACGGGGTCGCGATCAGAACTCCGCGGGAAGGTCCTGCATCGATCGCCGCCATCGAGATCCAGATCCTGGATAACACCGCTGCCAAGTACGCGAACATCAAGCCCTATCAAGTGAATGGTTCGGTCTACGGATTGATTCCGGCCCGTCGAGGGGCGCTGAAACTGGTCGGAGAATGGAATCGGGAGGAGATCGTCTGTATCGGCCGGCGGATCCAGGTGACCCTGAATGACAAGGTCATCGTGAGTGGGAACCTGAACGATGTCCGAGTCCCGGAGACGCTCCAAGCTCATCCTGGCTTCATGCGCTCGAGTGGACACGTCGGTTTCCTCGGCCACAGCAGTGAAGTCGCCTTCCGCAAGATCCGCATCAAGGACCTGGGAGAAGAGGAGGTCGACAATCTGGCTCCGCACGGTTTTGAAGCCCTCTTCAATGGCATGGGTCTGGCCAACTGGAAGGGATTGGTGGCAGACCCACTCAAGCGCGCCAAAATGTCTTTGCAGGAGTTCGAAGCTGCTCAGAAAGAGGCCGACGCCAAGATGCGGGCCCACTGGAAGGTCGTCGACGCGATGCTGCAATTCGATGGAAAGGGAGCGAGCCTCTGCAGTCTCAGAGACTACGGAGACTTCGAGCTGTGGGTGGATTGGAAGATCGGACCCAAAGGCGACAGCGGAATCTACCTTCGAGGCAGCCCCCAGGTCCAGATCTGGGACGACCCGGAAGGGTCGGGCGCGATTTGGAACAACAAGAAGAACTCCGCCAAGCCGCTAGTAGTGGCGGACAAACCGGTCGGTCAGTGGAATCAGTTCCGTATTCTGATGACCGGGGAAAAGGTTACTGTTTTTCTGAATCAAGAAATGGTGGTGCACAACGTGACGCTGGAAAACTACTGGGACAGGACCAGGCCCATCTTCCCCACCGGATCGATTGAGCTCCAGAGTCACGGAAACCGGCTCTACTTCAAGAACGTGTTCGTGCGGGAGTTAGACGAGGAGTAGTTGCTGTATTGGAAAGGGTTGCAGGTTACAGGTCGCAAGTTGCAGGTTCCTTGGCTCATCCAGGTTCGGCCGAGGGCAGCATTGACGCGCATAGCCCAGATCTGACCGTACAAACAGTGTCAGAGTAGATCGCCCCTGATCGGCCGCTTTCGCGCCTACAAGCCGACGTTCAAGGCTTCCCCTGTCCGAAACCCGTGGCGGTATCGACATCCGAACCTCCATAAATCAGTGGAGCTTCCTCAATGCAGTATCCTCTTCCGCCCAAGCGACTCAGCATGGCGGCCATCCGATCCAGGTCGATTTTCCGCTCATTACTCTGTCGCTCATCCAGCGCCTTCCCGACGACCAGAACATCCTGAATCGCCGCACATTCGAACACCGAGCCGCGCGCGATCTCGAAATACCTCCGGCGATCGGCGGCCGACGCCTTGCCGTTGCCTTCCGCGATGTTCAGCGGGATCGATTGGCTGGCGCGCAGCCATTGGTCCCGCGCCGCTCGATGGACTCCGGTCAGGCTTCCGACCTTCTCATAGACCCATGCCACGTAGCCTATCGAGAGGCGGTAGACATCAAGTTTCTCGTGTCCCAAACCCATGGTGGTCGATTCCGATAGCGATCCCGATTTCGATGGGGATGGCTAGTTCACTTGAAGCGCCCTAAATAGAACGTCTGCTCCTTGCCGTTTGCGGGGAAAATTTGAATGACTGCTTCTAAGAGCAGTCATTCCGCGCAGGAGGAGTGTCCACTTGGGGGGGGGAAGCCTGACCCCGATTACTGATCCCCGTCTCGCTTTAGATTCCGCCCTGAGTCGCGGTCGAAAAAGTAGCAGCGCTCGATGGAAAGATTCAGTCCGACCTGCTGACCGACTTTCAGCTCTCTCGAGGGATCCGTGATGACCGTCACCGGGTTATCCCCCAGCATCAGCTGAACGTGGAGCTCTCGACCCAAAGGTTCCAAGACATCGACCACGGCGGACAACACTTCCCAGCCGGCCTCCTGATGGAGACGGACATGCTCGGGGCGGATCCCCATCACCACCTTTCTCTCCGCCTTTCTCTTCTTCAGCTCGGTGGAGATATGGGAGGGGAGCGGGTGGGAGAAACTTGCCGAAGCAAACTCGATCTCACCTCCCTGCATCACGAGATCTCCTTCGAAGAAGTTCATGGAGGGACTGCCGACGAAGTAGGCCACGAAACGGTTCTGAGGAGAGTCGTAGATCTCCCGAGGGGTCCCTCGCTGCTGCAACTTCCCATCCTTCAGAACAGCAATGGTGTCGGCCACGGTCATGGCTTCTTCCTGGTCGTGGGTCACGTAGATGGTCGTACGCCGCAGCCGTCGGTGCAGCTTCTTGAGCTCAGCCCGCATGTGCACTCGTAGTTTGGCGTCCAGGTTGCTCAGAGGCTCATCCATGAGGAAGACGTCAGGCTCTCGCACGATCGCTCTTCCCAGAGCGACCCGCTGCTGTTCTCCTCCGCTGAGCTGGGCAGGATTGCGCTCCATCAGATGGACGATCCCCAGCATTTCTCCAACGCTTTGGACGCGAGTCGCGATTTCCACTTCAGATATCCCTCGTACCCCCAGGTCGAAGGCCAGATTGCGACGCACGTTCATGTGAGGATATAGGGCGTAGTTCTGGAAGACCATGGCCACGTTCCGGTCCCGAGGGGGAAGATTCGTGACCTCTCGATCCCCGATCTCGATTTTGCCGGCGTCTGGGGTCTCCAGCCCTGCGATCATCCTCAGAGTCGAGGTTTTCCCGCATCCTGAGGGTCCCAGAAGGACCAGAAATTCACCTTCCTGGACCCGAAGGCTCAGCCGATCTACGGCCGTCACGCTGCCGAAACGCTTCACCAGGTCCCTGCAAACAACTTCCATGATCGATTCAACCCTTGACGGTTCCGAACGTGAGTCCCCTGATGATGTACTTCTGGAGAAAAAACGAGGTAACCAGAATGGGCAGGATGCTGACTGTCGTGAGCGTGAAGAGGGGCCCGAAGCGAGGCTCCATGGCTCCGGCATACAGCAGCCCCGGTATGATCACCGGCAGCGTGACCACGCGACGCTGGGTCAGCATGATAGCGAAGAGGAACTCGTTCCAGGCAAAAATGAAGCAGAAGAGCATCGTCACGGCCACCCCGGGCAAGACCAGGGGCAGCGTCACCCGACGCATCGCCTGAAGGCGAGAGCATCCGCCCACCAAGGCCGCCTCCTCTACTTCGCCGGGGATGTCGGCAAAGAACCCTCTCAGGAGCCAGATGGCCAGGGGAAGGTTGAAGGTCACGTAGACGAGGACCAGGCCCACATGGGTATCCAACAGCTCGAGCTGACGGAAGAGCAGAAAATAGGGAATTACCACCGTGATGGGGGGAAGGATGCGCTGGGAGAGAATCCAGATGGGCAGGTGCTTGCCCCCGGTCTTGAAGCGGGCCAGGGCATAGGCTGCCGGGGTGGCGATCAGAATGACCAGGACCGTGTTGGCGACCGCGATAATCATGCTGTCAGAAATGGAGTTGAGGCCACCCAGTCCCCCCTCGGTGCGGGAGGCGAGGGCGTGCCACCAATTCTGCTCCAAGGCCCGCCCCACATTCCTCGGGATCCATACTGGGGGATCACTGAAGATCTCGATGTTGAGCTTGAGGGTGGAGAGCAGCATCCAGACGACCGGCAGGAGGGAGAACGCCAACAGACCTCCTAGAGCGGCAAACGAGAACAACCGGGGAGCTATCTTCATGAGGCTACTCCACACGGAAAAACCTATAGAAGAGCAGGATTCCCACCATCGCAATCAGCAGCATGCTGAACGACAGGGCGGAGGCGTATCCCATTCGGAAGAATTTGAAGCCCACCTGATAGATGTAGAGGTTGAGGGTCTCGGATGCCGTCCCGGGGCCACCGCCTGTGAGCAGATAGGCAGTATCGAAGAACTTCCCGAAAGAATCGACTCCTCTGAGCAGGATGGCGATGGCTATGACGCGTCTCATCATGGGTAAACAAATGGAACGGAATATTCTCCACTCCGAGGCACCGCCGATACGAGCTGCTTCGATCGGTTCGCGAGGGATGGATTGGAGTCCAGCCAGGAAGATGAGAAGCATGAAAGGCGTCCACTGCCAGAGATCGATGATCATCAGGGAGGGAAGAGCGTTGGCCTGCGTTGCCAGCCACTCCATCTTGCCGACCCCCAGCAGACTCAGGCAGTAGTTCAGCAAGCCGAAATTGATGTCGTAAAGCGGCATCCAGATCGCCCCAACCGCCACCGGAGCGATCATGATGGGAACGATCAGCACCGAGGTCATGGTTCCCAGACTCCTCAGGTTTCTATCCAGCAGAACGGCCCCACTCATGCCCAGGAAAAACTGGAGGGAGACGGTCACAGCGACGAACCCGATGGAGCGGAGGAGGGCCAGGTGGAAACGCAGGTCCCGCCCCAGGTGAGCGTAGTTCTCCAGTCCTACAAACCGAGGAGACGGATTTGGCAGCTGCCAACTGTGGAAGCTGAGGGTCAAGGAGTAGAGCAGTGGGAAAAGGGTGAGAAGCAGAATGGTCAGGACGGAAGGAAGGACGAGGACTCGGCCCAGGTTGGCGTCCTTCAACGGACTGTTCGTTCCTCGCCGGGGATCAGGTTCAGACGCTGCATGGCCGTCAACTGGGTTCTCCAAAAGCGTCTTTGATCCTCCCGGCCGCGGCGCTCGGTGATCTCGGCCCACTCCTTGGCGACGGCGTCGAGCGCTTGCTGGGGTGGAAGCTTCTCTTGAAGAGCTTCCTGCACGTAGCGGCTCAGGGCCTCCTGGTACTCCTCCGCTCCGGGTATATAGAGCTCGGGAAACCCTACGTCCAGAGCCTCACGGGAAGCCTTCAGGAACTGATCGAGTCCGTCGAACTGCAGCTGCCAGCTCTGCGGATGCTCGAAGTGAGAGTAGCGGAAGGGATCCGAGCCGCTCGCCGGGTCACCAATGTACTGGAGACTGATCTCAGGACTGCTGATAAGGCGGATCACCTGATAGGCAGCTTCGGGCTGGGACGAGTGTCGGGAAACCGCCATGACCCGACCCGAAACCAGGGCCGTGGCCCGGCGAATCTTCCCAGTCGCTGGGTCCAGGACTCCCGGGCTGGGAGCGAACCCTACCTTGCCGATGACCTTCGACTGGACCGGATCTCCAGTGGCCTTTCCGACGTCGGGCCAGCCGAAGATCATGGCCACCTTGCCGAAGAGAAAATCCTCCCGCACGTTCCACCAGGTGTGAGCCAGGGGGCCCGGAGTGTTGTATCGGACCGATTCGAGACAGTGCTCCAGAGCCTGAACGGCTCCCGCTGAATTGATCCTCGGCTCCATCTCTGCGTCGAAGAAGAGTCCGCTGTAGGCTCCGAAGCGGTTCAGATACCAGGCGTAGGCACGGGCCTTTCCCCAGTACTCGGAGATCCCATAGAAGTCCTGTTGCAAAACCTCACCAGCGAGTTGCTCTCCGGCCTTGCGGGTAAAGAACTCGGCGATGTCGTTCCACTGATCCCAGGTCTCAGGCGCCGCAAGAGGATAGCCATAGGCCTGCTGAAAAGCCTCCTGCTCCAGGGGATGCTGGAAGAGATCCTTCCGGTAGTAGAGCAGGAAGTAGTCGCCGTCGAAGGGGAGAGCGTAAGTGCGCCCCTCCCATTCACAGTACAGCTCCCGGAAGGCGGGAATCAAATCGTCGTAATCGGGAGGATGCCTCTCCATGAACTCATCCAGAGGATGAAGGAACCCCGGGCCCATATAGTCGCCGTTGAATCGGGTGAAGTAGACGATGATGTCGAATGCCCCGGTTCCCGTGATCAAGTCGGTCAGAATCTTTTCGAAGAGACTTCCGTACTCCAGGGTGACGATCTCGAGCTCGACCCCCAGCTGTTCCTTGATCAAGGGCGTAAACTTCCGGAAGGGCACATCCACCGGAGCAGCCTCGATCCCAACCGTCAGAGTCGAGCTCTGCGGCGAATCCGATGCCCCCCCGCTTCCTGCGGGAGAGCTGCAGGAGAGGGGCGCCAGAAAGAGAATGACGGCGCTGACTAACATTTTCCTAAGCTGAAACTTGATGTGTGTTGCATTCACTTCGGCGTTCGCATGTTCGGTGTTCTGCGGTTTGTGATTTAGCCTTTTTCCTTGCTCTTGAGAAGGCAACCGGTGGAAAGGCTGAACAGCAGAATATCGAACTGGCGAATTTCGAAGGCTAGGAAGACGGTTCGGCGTTCGTATGTTCGATGTTCTAGGTTCGTGATTTAGCCTTTTCTTTGCTCTGGAGAAGGCAACCGTTGGGAAAGGCTGAACAGCAGAATATCGAACAAGCGAATTTCGAAGGCCGGAAGAAGCCAAAGAGGAGATTCTTTGACACTCACTGTTCGTGCAGAACTTTCGTTCCCGAATGGGGCCAGCACCGCTGGGGGCCCCACTAAGCTGAAACTTCATTTCGCTATTAGCGACCAGTTCCCGGATTACATGCATTACAGATCTGCTAGTGACATTCAGGGCTGAGCCAACCAAAGTTTCTTTTTCGAATCTGGTTATGCACTTAACTCCGGATAGGTGACGGTGGGATAGAGCGAACAGGCTGTCAGGAGACGGTCGAAGAGCTCGGATTCCCAGAAACGACGATTGAAACGGTAACAAAACTCAGCCAGGTAACGTTGAAGGTGCTTGAGGCTGACCGCTTTCTGAGTCCCTTGGAGCTGAGTCTTGCAGTTGGAAATGAGGGTGTGAACCCATGGGAACTGTTCAAAACCCATCCCCACCCACTCGAGCCGGACGCGTTCATGCTGGTAGCCGGCTTGAGCTAAACCGACAAACGCGTGATAGGCGTCGCTTCGGATCTGAGCTCCGGGGTCGATCCTCGCCCAGGCGACCCGCTTCACATTGTCGCTGGTTATGTCATCGACCACATCCAGACTTAGAAACCTCGGCCCCCCGGCTTTCGTTATCTCCACCGCGGCCAGAACTTTGGCCTTGCCTTCGGTCCCTCGTCCTCGCTTGCGACCCCGACGATTTCTCCCTCGTCGTCGGCCTCCAAAGAAAGAGTCATCCAGCTCCACCAGGTGACTTAACTGGTAGCAGTCATTACGTTTGGCCATGGCTTGTCGGATCTTATGTCCCATCATCCAGACCGTCCGATAGCTTCCGATTCCCAGCAGCTTCTGCAGTCCCTTCATCGAGTAGCCCGCTTTGCAACGGCTCATCAAGAAGATGGTCCAAAACCAATATCTCAGGGGCACCCGCGTCTTGTGGAAAATCGTCCCGGCGGTGGAAGAAGCCTGATACCGGCATTGGCGACACTCCATCAATCGCCGGTGCTGCAACCAGTAGCCTCCTTGACCCCCACAACGGGGACAGACAAATCCTTCCGGCCAGCGTTTCTGCATCAGGTAACTCAGACAAGCTTCTTCTGTGGCAAAACACTCTTGAAACTCCAACAAATTCATCTTTTCGTACATCCACTCACCTCCTGTCTCTCACCTTTTTTACTAGGAGGTGGTGACTTTTTCCGGAGTTACGTGCATAACCAGATTTTCGAATGATCCGGCTTGGTCTTGCAAGCTTCGCCTCCCTATGAACCCTCAGGTCGCATCTCGGGCAGTGAGGTCTCTCCGGGCTGGATGAACTCGACAGCCGGGCTTTCAATGCGGCCGTAGGCATTCCAGACCTTGAAGCCGAGCAGCCTCAACAACTCCGGAGATGCCCCCTCCAGAACCTCCCTGGCAGTGCCCACAGTAAAGTTCTCCTGAGTGCGGAATTGGGGACCGCAAAAGGTGGTGAGCACGGCCCAGCGGATCTCATCGCTTAGGTTTGCACCCGTCCCATGCCAGGTACGACCGTCCAGCAACAACGCCGTACCGGCAGGCCCCTCGGCCGGGATCGTTTCCACCGCGTGATCACGTTCTGGGTCCGGCTGCCGCCCCATCAGATGACTCCCCGGGACCAGCCGTGTCCCCCCGATGTCGGCGCTGAAGTCGCACAACATCCAGATCACATTGACGGCAGTTGCCGGCGCGATCATGGTCGGCGGCCCTGCCTCATCGGCGTCGAAGTGGTCTCGGTCCATCGAACCCACCGGTAGTGGCTTGCGGTCCCTCCGGGTCGGCGCCGGCATCCACCACTGATCCGTGTGGAGCTGCATGGCAACACCACCGGGTTTGGCGATGTTGGCTCCGTGGCTCGACAGCAGGTAGTCAGTGCCGAGAACGTATGCGATGAGCCTGCGCACGTCGCTGTGGAAAAGGAGGTCACGAAAAACCTTTCCCTTGTTGATCAGCATGAAGACACGCTGGTTGATACCTCCACTGGTTTCGGTAAAGGCTTCAGGCTTGGCGCTGCCGTCGGGATTTCGAAATCCGCCCCAATTCTGGTTGGCGCCACCGTCCTCGAAGGCAAGTCCCTGCTGCTTTTCCGCAGCTGCCTGCTCCTCGAGCCGAGACCTCAGGGCTGAAACCTGCCCAGAATCAAGCGCGTTGGCGACCAGGCAAAAACCGAATGCGTCCAGATCGGCCTGGGCTCTGCCCAAATCTGTGGTAGGTCGTGGTATATCACCGGTTCTTTCTTCCACAGGCGTATCGAGCTCCCAGAGGATGTGTGAAGCCTTGTAGCACGAGCGAGATCGCCAGCGCAAGAATCGTGGTGAAGATCCGTCTCGACAGCGTCCGCTTGACCTACACCGAGAACGCATCCATCCTGTCTTGGTAGAGGAAGAAATCAGACATGCGTGTAAGAGTTTTTACTGTGACGCTGGCCTTATTTCTGGGCTCCGCCCCTGTAGGGTTGGGCAAGTCGGGCTATCTTCTGGATTCCCGATTCCATGTCATCTCGCAGGGGTCGCCGGCAGGGTCCTTCGTGCTCCTGGGAGAGGATCAACTGCTGAGCTTGAGCAGCGACAGCGGTGGCACCGTACGGGTGAGTCGTGACGATGGGAAGACCTGGAGCCACCTGGCTACCATGTACGACGGTCCGGGCCCGGGACGTCCCACCGGGATCGCTTCCATCCCTAACGTGGAGACGGCTCTGGCCCTCATGACCCGGAAGGGCGTCATCATCTGGATCTATCGGGATTGGGAAAACGGCAGCTGGTCCTGGGATGACGAGAAGGGTGAGGCTACCGAGGCCCGTCGGGACGTCTGGTCCATTCGCAGCCTGGACGGAGGCAGGACCTGGGTGAGCCGGCAGCGTGTCTTCGAGGGCTACTGCGGAGCCCTGGTCGACATCATCCAGACGGAGAAAGAACAGGTAGTGGTGCCCATCCAGCGCTATCTGCCCAATCCCGGGCGCCATGCCACTTGTACCTACGTTTCGGAGGATGACGGAAAGACCTGGAAGCGGAGCAACATCATCGACTTCGGCGACCAGGGCCACCACGCGGGGGCCTACGAAGGCACCCTGGTGGAGCTCGCCGGAAACCGGCTCTACATGTTGCTCCGCACCAACCTGGACCGTTTCTGGGAGGCCTTCTCAGCAGACAACGGCTACTCCTGGAGGGAGCTGCGTCCCAGTTCGATCGACGCCAGCAGTGCCCCCGGCTATCTGAGACGGCTGGCGAGCGGGCGGCTGGTCCTGGTCTGGAACCGGCTCCCGAGGGCAAGATGGAGTACCGAAGACACGCCGGGCAGGGGTCTCTGTATCCCGCCAGCAGGCATCGGGAGGAGCTGTCCATCGCCTTCTCCGAGGACGAGGGGAAGAGCTGGACGCAGCCGGACGTCTTCACGAGGGGAGAACGAGTCTGCTATCCCCAGATCTGGGAGCGCCGACCGGGAGAGATTTGGGTCAGCTATGTGGCCGGCAAGGACTGGACCATCAACCTGGTCGGCGCCAGGGAAGCCGACCTGGTGGGCAGGGGCCGGGTGGAGAGCTTCGACCTCAAGTCTCCGCGGTAAGGGGCAGGACCTACAATAATCGCTTGTCCGCTGCACAAGCCCATCCTTCCGCCACCGGATCGCGGTGATGGCCGACGAGCAGTTCCGATCCAAGGGTCGGCTAGCTCGGTCTCACCAGGCTAGATCCACGCAGGAGCACACCACCATGGGAATCACGAGGGGCACTACAAAGAGAATCAGAACGTCTCGGACGCAGCTCCTTGAAGCACAGATTCAATCTCTATGCGAGTAGCAACTATGTCCCCCAGCCGCTACGGCCAACTCAGGAGAAAAGGCCTTCCGAGCTCAACCCTCACGGCCGGAATCGGATGGAGTATAGATCGCCGTCCTTGATCACAAACCTCAGCCGCACCGGCGTGCCGGCCAGCTTGCTCAGGTCCGAATTGCCCTTCCAGGAAACCACGCGTTCGATCTCGTCGCCGTAGATCTCTCCGCAGTCGGCCAGTGTGAAGCCGTCGATGGGCTTTCCGAGCACGGTCTGCAGTTCCACGCTGAGACTGCCCGCGGCGGAGGTCGAGTAGTTCATCACCAACGTCTTCCCTTCGAACACGACGGGCTTGGTGACGAGTTCGCCACCGCTGAAGGGCGCCTGAGCCGAGACGAAGCCGTCCATGCGGATCGTGTGACGGCGCAGCCGACACTTGTTGCGCCTCACACCGTAGTAGCCTTCGATGACGTAGATCGACAGCTCATCGGGGGCCTCCACCAGATGGGACCCGGTGACGACGACGCCTTTGGCGATGTAGTTGTTGCGACTGACCCAGTTGTCGGCTTGGGGGCCCGGCCGGACAAATGCCTCGGCCCAGCGGCGGAAATGCAGACCGTCGCGGCTGCTCATGAACACCCCGTCACTGAGGCCGTCGGTGGTGCTGGGCACGTCCGTCGCCTTGCGCCCTTGCGTGAACCGCTTGGGGAATCCCAGCAGCACGTGGGGTGCACGAGCGTAGGGGCTGATTGAATTGGTGTACAACTGCTGGATGGGTGCGCCGGGGTACTCCAGATACACGGGATCTTCTCGATCGACTGCACGACGATCCCGAGCAGGATCAGATCGAATACCGCATCCCCAAAGGAGTCCGCCGCACCCTGGACGCCCTGGACTGGATCGCCTTGGTGACCTCCTTTTATCCCAGGGCCGCGACAACAGCTGACCTAGAGGTGGAAAATCACGAATCTGACCGTGCGAACGGTGTCAGAGCAGATCGCCTCTGAGCGACCGCTTTCAGGTGCGGCCGTTCGATTTCGATCCAATCGGATAGAGATCGGGTGCCGACTATCACACCTTATCCCTTCCCTGTATCCACACGTGCGATCGTGTCTGAGGCATCCTCCTTTATTCGAACTCCACCGCGAAAAGCTTGGCCATTACCAGAGAGACTAACGCGGCGACTAGCCAAGTTGTGGCCGAAGTGACTGCTCCGGTGGCGCCACCATAGTACGCCTCCCGCATATCTTGCTGAGCATCGGCAATCGACATCATCTCTAGCAACCAAACGTCAGCACTCAGCCGCGCCGCAAAGCGGCGTCGGATGCAGCGCTTCGGCGGTCCACTCGATTCAGAGTAGCTTTCGAAACTGCTCCTCGGACAGGCCCCCGTCTCGAACAATGCCGGCCATGGTGAAGGCATTCACCGGGTTATGCCGAGGAATCGTGAGAATGCGAACACCATCGGACATGATGATGTGCTTTCGCCCTTCTCGAGCAACGTAGAATCCCGCTTTCTTGAGAGCGCGCACGGCCTTCCGATGTGGAATGCCCGGAATGCGCCCCACCCTTACCCTGAAACCTCAACTTCGCGGACATCAGCCTCGTCTCGAAGCAGATCAGCTGCGACAGAGAGATACTCTCGGATAGCGTCCTGAATGTTACTCAAGGCCTCCTCCTCGGTCGCCCCCTGAGACCAGCAACCGGGCAAACCAGGGACAAAGACGCTATAGCCTTCCTCTGACTGCCGGAGCGCGATTCGGTACTTCATCGTTTTAGTATAATGCAACGCCCTTGTCCGCCGAACCTTCTGTTATATGGTTTCCAGATAAACTCCATCCTCCATCACAGACTGTCTATCGGGCTTTTGGCAGGCCATTTGGATGTATCACTCGACGTTTCCGTGGACCACTTGAATGTTCGCTTCAGGCGAAAGCGGCCGTTCGATTTCCATCAAATCGGACACTGTCTGTAAGATCGGGTGCCGACTATCACACTTGACTCCATACCCAGAGAAGAAGCATTTGAACTGCAACCTGAAACTCTTCCCTCAGGCTTCCCCGCACCACTCGATAGCGGCAGCCGCGTATGCCTTGGTGGCGACCATCAGTTCGTCGATTTCCACGAACTCGTCGACCGCATGTGCATGCAGAAGGCTGCCGGGGCCATAGACTACGCTCGGAACTCCTCCGGCGCTCAGAAAGACAGCGTCGCAAACGGCGTAGAAGCCCTGAACCACCGCGGGTCCCTCGAAGCGGGTCCCCTGGGCTGCGAGTTCATGGGCCTGTCCGATCGTGGTGCAGATGGGATGGTCTTCGTCCACTGAGAAGGCAGGCCAGTGCAGCTTCCACTCGATCTCAGGGGGATGATCGCGAAGCCACTCGTCCAGCGCAGCTGAGTGCCGGATATAGTCTTCGACTTCCTGTTTGACCGCCTCGACGTCTTCGTCGGGGTGGTGCCAGATGGCATATTCGATGGTGCAGAATTCTGAGATGAAGAAGGGCACGCCCACGCCATGTGGAGCCCCCGTGATCACACCGGGGTGCAGGGTAAAATGTCCGGGCTTAAAAAGCGGATGCTTCTTGGTCAGTCCCCACTCCTGCTCCAGTTTCTGGATACAGTTGAAGATGAAGACGCCCTTGTCGATGGCGTTCACGGCGACCTTGGCTCCCGCCCCTCCGGCCCGGAAGGTCTCGCCTCGGGTCGCGGCGTGACTAGATTTGCCCCTGCAGGTGACGGCCATCCAGAGAAGGCCCGGACTGACCGGGACGACTGCCAGGGGTGCTTCCGGGGCGGACGGCTCGGAGACGATGGCGGCATCCGCCTTGTAGCCACGGCGTATGGTGGCGGAAGCTCCCGCTTCATGGTCCATGACCTCTTCGCCTACCACACTCTCGAGGATCAGGTCGCCCTGGAGTTTAATTCCCAGGCTCTGAAGAGCCTTCGCAGCCATCGCTTGTGCCACAACTGGTCCCTTCATATCGCAGGATCCACGACCGTAGATCTTTCCATCCTCGACTTTGCCACTATAGGGATCCGACCATTTCCAATCTTCGTGGCGTCCCACCGGAACCGTGTCGATGTGGCCGTTGAAGATCAATGATTTTCCGCCGCCACTGCCCTTCAAGACTCCGACGGCGTTAGCGCGTTTGGCCTCCTCCTCCCACAGATCCACCTCACACCCGATTGTGCGGTACAGCTCGGCGATCTTTTGATTGGCTTGAGTTTCGCCTCCGAGGACCTCCTCCGAGACTACTCCCGGATACTTCGGATTTACGCTGGGAACCTGGACTACCCGGCTGATCGTCTCAACGATCTCGTCCTTCATCTGATCTATGGCCTCAAACGCTCTTTTGGTTGCCTCATTCATGACTGGCTCCTTGGTGAAGAACTCTCAGTGCCCCTATCAGTGTGAATATCGAGTCTATTACATTCGGATGCTAGGGGGGGGTGTCTCGGCTGTCAAGCTTTAGCCAGGAGTCTTCTGAGGCCCTGCTGTTTCGGAATGCAAGGAGTCGCCAGTCTCGACTTTCTCCAGCTGACCGAGCTATCCTGGCGTCCACACAGATTTATCTTCCAAGCCAGGAGGCAGCATGTCGAAGAAGACGAGTTCGCGCCGGGATTTCATCAAAGTCGCTGCGGCGACAGCACCTATGGCTCCGGCTATTCTGGCGCGTGGACGGGTTCGAGAACCCGGCGCTGGCAGCCGGAGTGGCGCACCCAGCGACGCCATTCGTTTCGGGACGATCGGCATGGGCGGAATGGGTTTTGGAGACACGCGTACCGCTCTGGAGGTTCCAGGGACCGAATTCGTTGCCGCTGCCGATTGCTACGATGGCCGTCTTCTCAGGGTCAAAGAAGTCTACGGTCCGGAGGTGGCAACCACACGGGACTATCGAGAAGTACTGGCACGGTCAGACGTCGATGCGGTGATCGTGGCAACCTCAGACCACTGGCACGCCCAGATCGCGATTGAGGCTCTGAAGGCAGGCAAGGCGGTCTACCTCGAGAAACCGATGGTTCACGATCTTGAAGAGGGACCGCAGGTTTTGAAAGCCGAGCGGGCAACCGGCAAGGTGCTTCAGGTGGGAAGTCAGTATGTCAGCTCACTTCTGTACGAAAAGGCCCGGGAGCTCTACCAGGCCGGCGCAATTGGTGTGCTCAACCTGGTCGAAGCCGTCTACAATCGTAACTCTGCTACGGGTGCCTGGCAGTACTCGATTCCCACCGACGCTTCACCTCAGACCGTCGATTGGCAGACCTTTCTCGGGAGCGCACCCAAGCGTCGGTTCGATCCCCTCCGCTTTTTTCGCTGGAGGAATTATTGGGATTACGGGACGGGTATCCCAGGGGATCTGTTTGTGCACTTGTTTTCTGGAATCCATCTGGTACTGGGTTCGAACGGCCCTACTCGGGTCTTTTCGACAGGAGGGTTGCGACACTGGAAAGATGGGCGCGATGTTCCTGATGTGGTGATGGGTCTTCTTGATTATTCTGCCAGCGACAGCCATCCGGATTTCAACATGTCTCTCCAGGTGAACTTCGCCGACGGAAGCGGCGGAGGGACGCTGTTTCGGTTCATAGGCGATGAAGGAGTGATGACGATCGGCTCGGATGAAGTGAAGGTCACGCGGCTGAGTCCCAGATCAGAGCCTGGGCACACCGTCGGCACCTTTACCGAGGACCAGCAGGAGGCGTTCATGGAGCTATACCGAAGAGACTATCCCGAGCCGAAGCGGCCTTCTCTGATCCCTTCTACTGAAAAGCTGTACCGTACCCCTGAAGACTACAATTCACGCCTGGACCATTTCACGAACTTCTTCAATGCGATGCGCGGAGGCGATCCGGTTGTAGAGGATGCTACCTACGGCTACAGGGCTGCTGCGCCGGCTCTAATCTGCAATCTGAGTTACCGAGAGAATCGGGCCTATCACTGGGATCCCAAGGAGATGAAGCTTGTTTCTTGAACTAGGCGGTTGGCCAGTTCTTCCGCAATTGGCAGCGTACAGGAAGCCTGAAGCGCGAGCGAGGGGTTGGGGCGCAGCGAGATGACCGGACAAAGGAGCCTGAAGTGCAGGTAATCACCCAGTCGGGAAGATTGGTGCCGCTCTCCAACCCCTCGCTTGCGCTTCAGGCTTCCATGAATCGGCAGGACGTCGTAGGAATCAACGCCTGAGAGAACCCTACAACGAACACGCAAGCCCATGGAGCTACTATATGACGGAGTCTGCCTGGGACCAGGTCTACGAGATCGTCAAGCGTATCCCCAAGGGTAGGGTCATGAACTACGGGCAGATCGCCGGACTGCTCGAGCGGCCCCTCTCGGCGCGGGCAGTGGGCTGGGCCCTTCATTCCTGTCCCTCCGGCCTTCCCTGGCATCGAGTCGTCAGTGCGGCGGGTCGGTGCTCAAGCGATGGGACCGGAGCTCATCCGTCCGGTCTTCAGCAAGCGCTGCTGGAGGCGGAAGGGGTCGAATTCGGACCGAATGGGGCCCTGGACATGGAACGCTATCGCTATCGAATCAGGCCCCGCTCTTCGTGAATCTTCACGGCCGTGTTGATCGGCAGCTCGGTCAAGACCTGCTTTTTCCCCTTGGGCCACAGGACTTCCAGCTGATCGATTCGCCTAGCCGCCCCTAATCCAAAAGTCAACGCCAGCTGAGACTGGCTGCAATAGCTGGACCCACTCTTCACCGCGCCGGATTGAGTGACCCCCCCAGCGCGAAGTCGAACCTTTGCCCCGATGCCGTCTCGGTTGCTCTGTTTTCCCAACAGGCGAAGCGTGACCCAGTTGTTGCTGCTGCCGCCTTGGTTCCGAAACAGCTTGGCGGAACCGCCGCTTGCGGTGACTAGAATGTCCAGATCTCCGTCATTGTCATAGTCTCCGTAGGCGGCCCCCCGGCCCACCCGAGGAGCGGCAAATGCTTTGCCCACCTTCGTGGTGACTTCTTGAAATCGGCGGCCACCCAGGTTTCTGAACAGGTGGGGTGGCTGAGCGTATCGGACTTCTTGCTGGACCCGGTTGATGTCGTTCTCGACGTGACCGTTGGCCACATAGACGTCGAGAAAGCCGTCCAGATCGTAGTCGAAAAAGAAACAGCTGAACGCCAGCGTCAATAGACTCGCCGGTCCAATACTGGAAGTGGGTGCTTCGTCGATGAAGAAGCCGCTACCCTCGTTGTGATAGAGGGTCACCATCTCGTTGGAGAAGTTACCGATGATGACGCTGGGATGACCAGAGTGGTCGTAGTCTCCGGCATCGATCCCCATCGCCCCCCGCGCCACCCCGTCCTCGCTGAAGGCAACGCCCGCAAGCAGACCCATCTCGGAGAAGGTCCCGTCCTTCTGGTTCTCCCAGAGCTTGTTGGGCTGGGTGTCGTTGGCGAGCATGATGTCGGGCCAGTCGTCGTTGTTGTAGTCGAAGACCAGCACCCCGAGTCCCTTGTTGCTCTCGTCGTAGATCTTGCTTGGCTTGGAGACATCGAGGAACTTCCCTCCGCCGAGATTGCGGTAGAGACGTGGAGAGGCCCCTTTGTAGGACTCCGGGGTGCAGTACGACTTGCTGTTCCCATCGAGGGTGCAGAAGATGTCGGTTTCGAGCGTCCAGGAGACATAGTTGGCGACGAACAGATCCAGTAGTCCGTCCTTGTCATAGTCGAGCCAGGCGGAGCTGGTCCCGAAGCCGGGGTTCCCCAGTCCGGCCCCGATAGTCACATCCTTGAAGCGATCTTTTCCCTGGTTCTGAAAGAGCCTGTCCTTTCCCAGGCCGCTGAGATAGATGTCCGGGTCGCCGTCATTGTCGTAATCAGCTACGGAGACGCCCATCCCGTAGAAGTCGATATCGAGTCCGGACGCTCGAGTAACATCGGCGAAGCTTCCGTCCTGGTTGTTGCGGAAGAGTTTAGAGGTCGACTTCTTGCGTTTCTGTCCGGGCCAATCGGAGCCGTTGACCAGAAAGAGGTCGAGCCAGCCATCGTTGTTGTAGTCGAGGAAGGCGCAGCCGGATCCCATGGTTTCGGGTAGATACCTCTTGCCGGAGGCACCACTGTTGTGGACAAACCTGATCCCGGCGGCGGACGTCACATCCTTGAACTGAACCGGTCCACTGAAGCTGAACTGTGCAGAGACAAGGCAAAGCAGTGAGACACCCAGGAGCGCCCTTTGGAATGGCAACACGGTGTTTTCCATCTCCGTAGTTCAGATACCTTTAGAACGGTAAGGTTGCCCGCCGGGAGTCTTTGAGGCGGGACCTTTCGAAACGGGTGGAAGAGGCTTCCCGATCTCGTCCGGCGGGTAGCTGCCGTGTTCATGAATAGCTTGTCGTTCGTTATTGTCGTGGGGGTGGGAGCGACGATAGTCCCCGGTGATGGCCTGCGAGCTCTCGTCGGCCTTGAAGCGAAGATAGAGCTTCTGCTCACGCCGGGCAGCCTCCTGATTCCCCAAGGCGCGGTGGCAGAGCATCAGGTTGTAGTGGGCCTGTAGATCCTCAGGATCGATGGTTAGGACCCGCTTGAGAATCTCGACCGCCTCCTCGAAACGACGCTGGAGGAACAAAATCCGTCCCATCTGATTCAACACCATCCGGTCGCGGGGGTACTGTTCCTCGGCTTGCTGTAAGTGCTCTATTGCGTTTTCATACTTTCCCTGCTGCTTGAAGGTAAGGCCCATGAAGTAGTGGGTTTTGGCCAACTGTGGGTCTATTTCGAGGGCGCGGGAAAGCGCTTCTTGAGCTTCGCCCATGCGACCCTCACGCACACGGACACGACCAACGTTTACCCAGCCGTCCGCATAGCCGGGGTCGATTTCGGTTACCTGTTTGAAAATCTCCTCTGCAGCCCGGAGATCCCCCTGTAGCAGGAGTCCGATGCCGTAATCGTTCCAACGAATGAGATCGGCTGGGTCCAGAACCGATGTCTGATCTGGGATCGTCGCGGAAGACGGCGCTATCCGGACTACGACGGTGGAAGTGGCCATGGTCACGATCGGAAGGTCCGGAACTTCCTTGATCTCGCCTGACACGTCGGAGGTATCACCGGTAAACACCCACTTCCCGTCGTCGTAGCCAGGTCCAACCTCCGGACCTGGGTCGGCTGGATCTCTGACACCAGCGAAGGCCCAGTGAGTATTCCACCATTGGAACTTGCGGTAGTTTACCTTCGCGGTCAGCCGGATCTTGTTGCCGCAATCCTCGGGAATCTTCAAGCGGAAGTGCACCGTATCCGCGGCGCCTGGTGGAATCAGCCGGACGTAGAGTACCGACCTCGCGGCCCAGGCATTCCGTTTGTTGATGGGGTTTCCGTGCTCGTCGAGCAGAAAGGCGCGATAGAAGTGAGCGGTGGGATCGACCGGACCTTTGCGTCCTGTTGGGTCCTTTGGGACATACCCGCTCCAGAAGATCACCTTGCCCTGCTCATCTTCGGCCTTGAGCTCGACCCATACGTCGAACGCATCTACGGTGCCGCCCGGAAAGAAGTGTCCCACGTTCTTGGTGCGCACCACAACGTCGACTCGAACCGTCTCTCCTCGCCTCAGACGGGGTCTGACTCTGTTGATAGGGGCCAACACTTCGCGCGCCTCGGTGTAACCCGTGGCTCGGCCCACGGCGAAGCCCAGAGCGTCGCCCTCAGCAAAGGTACTGGCCACCCGGGGTTCGGCTCCTCGAACCGCGCTCGGACGTTGATCGGAATCGTCGGCCGCGACCTCGCTCAGGGCAAAGATGTCGACACCGATCTGGTCGTTCTGCAAGAACTCGGTCACGGTCCTGAGTTGCTCCTCATCTCGGTTCACGAACGGGACTGCGGTATTGGCTCCTGGAAAGCGGTGGTTGTGTACATAGCCATCCAGGTTCCCGGCGTCGGTGGAGGGAGCCAGCGGCATATGGCAATCGATACACTTGAGTGGATTCTTGGGATAGTAGAAGCTGCGCGCCCCCTGCCCCGAAACACCGCTGGACTGCCAACCATCATAGTCGTTGAAGCCCCTGATCCAGCGATACTTGTTCACGTGCGTGTCGAGGTGCACCTTATGGCACGTGGAGCAGTATTCGGCTGTCTGGTTTCGGATGAATGGCTTCATGAAGACGCTCTTGTGGGGTCCTGGATCGACGCGAAGGATGAAGTCGTGGAGATTCTTCAGAAAGGGGTTGTCGCTGGTCGCGAGGTCATGAAGCGGTGGATACTCAATCACGAAGTCTCCGTTGCCCATGCTGCTTTTGACCGCCACGATCGAGTGGCAGGAGGTGCAGGCCAGCCCCACGTGTGCCTCGGGACGCTCCAGCTGGTCCTTGATGGGCTGATCCATCATGCCGTTGAAGAACACCGCATGGTCGTGGCATCCACCACAGAACTTGGAAGGATCGGTCCCGACGACGTCCTGCATGTACTCGATTGACTTGCGATACCACTGATTGTTGAAGGAAGAGAAATGATGGGCACTGGAGGCCCACTGCTTGTAGATGTCGGGATGACAGCCTGCCTGGGCACAGGATTCGGACTTCATGAAGAAGTTCGAGGGTATGGTGTCTCCTACGTTGGTGTCAGCGGATGAAGGGAAGAAAGGACTGGTTGGACCAGCGCCTTCCTCCTCCATGCTTGTGGGCACGACTAGCGGGTTGACGATGCTCGCGGTCGGCTCAGGATAGAGGCGATCCCACTCGGCGACTCCTACCGGGATGAGGAGGGCAAAGGTGAAGGCAATTGCGAACACCGGCCAGCGCTGGCTTCGTCGGATCACGAGGTAGTCGATGATCGCGGCCATCCCCAGGACGGAAAGAATGATGTGTCCGTTCAGCAGCCATTGATAGGGTCGGGTATTTCCGGTGAAAACAAGAACGATCCCCGAAGCCCCGCTCAACGCCAGAAGTAGAAGCGCAAGCTGAACCATCCTGGACAGGGCTCCGAAGGACTGCTTTGCGATCCACAAGAGCCCCAGCCAGACCACCAGCCCCAATCCCAGATGCAGCAGGATATTGATGACGTAGAAGAGGCTGGGGGACTCGTACGAGTACAGGTAGGCGGCGTTGATTGAAAGGATTGCCAGACCTGTCTGGAGCCGCCAATTTAGCATCTGAGATCGGATCTCATAGAGTCAGCAAAGGTTGAGGTGAACTGTTGATAACCCTCAGTACCGCCCGGCCACACTAGTACCCTGTCAACCTCGAAATTGTAGGTTCTGAACGGCCCTGGCGGCCGATCTCTGTGTTGCGCGTCCTCGACGTAGGCCAAACTATGTCTACGGCCGCGCGCCTTGACCTCGACCACCATGACTCGTCCATAACCCACAATCTCGAAGTTGACAGGGTACTAGATCATTCGGAAAGGAAACTTCTCTTCACTTCAGGGGGGCCATCACCTACGCCTTTGGCATAAGAGCGTGTCCCAACAAACGCGTCACGGCATCCAATTCCCTTGAGTTCTCACTTAGTCGAGCTACATTGAAACCCCCAAAAGACCTCGGGTGACCTGGAAGTCGGCATTGCCTTGGGCATGGAGAGCGGGCGCGTAGCGACCCGAAGCCACTTGGAGGATGAGTTGCAGTTGTTGGTCCATCCAATGCGCGGAATCTCCTTCCAGGACCAGGTCGAGATCCCGTCTGAAACGCCCGCCTACTCCGTCGCTCTCGGCTACCTGTAGCAGTGGAACCATTGGATGGGTCTGTCGAGGATGTTCAGCAACGTGTGCCAGCATGACTTCGATTCCGGTCGCCGCCAGGCCCGTCAGCGTTTCCACCCAATGATCGGTAGGGCATTCCATGACGTGCATCCCTGGGGCGTGCGGGTTTTGTCCATAGGCGATAGAAGCCTGAATCCGGTCGGATCCCAAGAGCTGGGTCAGGTAGGCGGAAGAAGACAAGAGTGCTGAGCTTTCCGGCATCATAACCGTGGCACCGGCGTCGACCAGGCCCCGCGTCAAGCGGATCAGACTGTCGGCGGCAGCTGTCGAGAGGGATCCAGTGGCAAGGATTCCAATTCGAAGGGCCTCCAGGCTCGCTCGCTCTCTGGCTGGCGTCGGATTGGCTGCTTGCGCCGCATCGAACCAGGTCAAGACCTTCTTCTTGACCTTCTCGATGCCACCGTCCATCTGGACGCTTGCCCAGCCGAATCTTGTGGAATCCAAACCCATGCGTTCGAGCTCATGAGACATGTAGTCGTTGTGGGTGATCTCACAACCGTGCTCCAGCAGTAGTCCGAAGCGGACCATCGGATGAGCCAGATGTCCCAACATAGTGCGGATGTAGAGCTCCCGGGTTGGGCCTCCGGAGACACCACAGCCCTCGGTGTGAGGCAGCGACTCGAATCGGGAAATCGTGGGCCTCGATGGATCCCGACGGGCATTCATTTCCTGGGTTATGAGACGGGCGATCTGGCTAGAGCACAGACTAGTCGGGAGGATGAGACCGATCTGATCGGCGGTATGGCCGCCGTCGACTGGTATGCCTTCGAAGCCGTGTTTCTGCGTCGAAGCCCCAGTCTTGACCAGGAGCGGCGTGCCTTCTGGCTCCGGTGCGCTGCTCAAAACTGCCAAAGCGTTGGCGTCGCTCTGAGCCCAGTTGCGCCAGATGGATACCTGATAATGGCCAGCCTTCTCTCCCACGCTGCGAGTACCTGAAGCTACTGACGTAGCCAAATCCAGAAGATCCTGTCCCACTTCCGGGAGCGGTGTGCCGTCCAGGTAGCGACCGGCGTTGACGTCCATATCGTTAGAGAGAAGATCGTAACGGCCACTGGTGGTAACGATTTTGATCGTGGGTACGAAGGGGAAATTAGTGATCGATCCGTTTCCGGTGGTGAAGAAGATCATATTGGCGCCTGAGGCCACCTGTCCCGCGATGCTCTCCAGGTCGTTGCCGGGACTGTCCATGAAGTAGAAGCCGGGCTGGCGCATCGGTTCGCCGTAGTCGATCACGTGGTCGAGACGTACCTCAGGATGACGCTTGGCGCCCGCCCCCAGAGATTTCAGAACGATGTTGTAGAGTCCACGATAGATGTTTCCGCCGGAGGGGTTTCCCTCAGCCGTCTCACCATGCCAGGCCGCTCTTTCCTTGAAGCGTTCGACACAAGCGAGGAACTGATGCGCGATTTCTACACTTCTGACCTTCTGCAAGACGTACTCTTCGGCGCCTACGAGCTCGTCGGTCTCGGCCAGGTTTGCACAGCCGCCGAACTGGATGATCTGCTTGCCGACCCAGGCGGCAAGTGGGTTACCCGAAATGCCCGAAAAGGCGTCGGAACCCCCACACTGAAGCGCGAGCTTCAGATGAGCCAGCGAGTGCTCCTGGCGTTCCAAGCGGCTTACCGGATCGAGCCAGTCGTGGACGATCCGGGCTCCACGCTCGAGGTCGGTCTGGAAGTCGCTTTCCAACGTGAGAAAGTCGTGCAGCACATCCGTGAGGGCGTAGCCCTTGGCTTCCATGTATTGCCGAAGAAGCCGGTTGGTGACAGCTTCGCTGCCCCAGTCCACGGCAAGCACCGCACCCACATTGGCATGGAGCACGAAGCCGGACAGCGTCCTGAGTAGCAGCTCCTGGTTGTTGGGCGTTTTGCTGCCACCCCCTTCGGTGTGCGACACAGCGACCACGCCGTCGAAATGATCCTGGCCTGATGCCGCATCCGCGAACCGATTTGCCAGGACTCTAGCGTAGCTGGCGGCGCGAGACGAAGTACCCAGCACCACAATGTAGTTTCTGGTGCCGACTCCACGACTCTCGGGTCTCTGGTAACCCAGAAAGCTACGCGACTCAGCATTCAGGGGAACCTGTTCCGAGGGGTGACAGCGTTCCTCGTCCAAGGCGTAGGTTTGTATCTTGTCCTGGAAATTGGCTTCAGAGGGACGTGCAAAGTCGACGTTTCGGCTTCCCAGAGCCCAAAGGACCCGCTCGTTACAGACGTAGTTGCCGGGCTCAATGTCACGGCTGGCGAAGCCAAAGGGTAGTCCCCAGGACAGAAGGAGTTCCCCCTGGGGAATGGCTTCGATGGCGAAGCGATGTCCTTCCAGCACCGTGTAGTCGATGGTCAGCTGGCGGTCGGCCCATCCAATACGGGACCCTGCCGCAAGTGTTTGGGAGGCAATGGCCACATTATCTCCCGGGGCTGGGAGTCTTGCTACCGAGTCGAAGGTCCAGGTCTCCGGCATGTGGCAATAGATTCTATAGCATCGGCGAAGACCTGTGCATCCTGGTCAGAAACGGTGATTCTGGGTTATCTTCACTAGACTCTCACTGCTGATCGAAAAGCGTATGGAACGAAGAACCTTCGTGCGGGCGGCTGCGGCTTCTCTTCTAGGCGCTGGGGTTGCGCGGTCAGGACCCTCCTCGAGAAGAAGGATAGCGGCCCTTTCGACTGCTTATCACGTGCGCTCCCATAGCGATAACTTCATCACCCGTTTCCTGGAAGGATACTGGATCAATCACGATTACTTTCCCCCCCCGTGCGACGTTGTCTCGCTCTATGTGGAGCAGGAGCATCCTCAGGATGTTAGCCGGCGACTCTCCGAGGCACACGGTTTCAAAATCTATTCTTCTATTGCGGAGGCGTTAACCCTGGGGACGGGGCAACTTGACGTGGATGGGGTTCTTTTGATCGCCGAGCATGGGGACTATCCGGTCAATGAGAAGCTGCAGAAACTGTACCCGAGACACGAGTTCATGCAGCAGGTCGTGGAGGTTTTCAGAAGCTCCGGAAGGTCAGTACCGGTCTTCAATGACAAGCAGTTGTCCTACGACTGGATCAAGGCGCGCTGGATGTATGAGCAGTCCAGAGAGCTGAAGTTCCCCCTGATGGCGGGATCGTCACTTCCCGTGACTTTTCGTCGTCCCGAACTGGATCTTCCCCTCGGGACCCAGTTTGAGGAAGCGCTCCAGATCGGTCCAGGCTGGGTCGAAGATGGCGGGATCTTTCACAACCTGGAGACACTGCAGTGTTTCCTGGAGAGAAGGCGGGGAGGCGAGACTGGAATCCGATCGGTGCAGCACCTCGAGGGGGACGCCGTCTGGGAAGCTGCCGGGCAAGGACGGTGGTCGGAAGAGCTAATGCAGGCAGCGTTGGCACGGGGAGAAAAGGTCATGGCAGGCAGGCCCCGGGAATTGGTAGAGAATCCGGTCGCCTGTTTCCTGGAATATAACGATGGCTTCAGGGCCACCTGCCTGATGTTCGGAGGTATGGTCAACGAGTACCTGGCAGCGTTTCGGGTGAAGGGTAAGCCCAAAATCGAATCGACGCTATGCTACATCCCGATCGAGAACTCGAACAATTTCAGTCCCCTCGTTGACTCAATCGCACGGATGTTCATGACCGGCCAGCGGGACTTTCCAGTGGAGCGCACGCTGCTGACAACGGGTGCTCTATCCTTCCTGATGGAGTCTCGGCATCGAGGCCATCGAAGGATCAAGACACCTGATCTCGACATTGTCTACCGGGCTCCGGCTCAGTCCTACTATGCGCACGGGCGTGGATCGTGACTTGCGCGATCGAAGAGTCTACTTGATCAGTTTGGCGATCTCCTTGAACTCGCTTGTACCCGATACCTCCAGGAGCTCGAAAAGAGCCGCCTCCAAGGTGGTCAAGATCACTCCCGCCTTGGACATGCGCTCCAGCGCAGTTCGGTAGTCCAATTCCTTCCTGGAGGACACGACGTCAACGCCAACCTGCACCTGGAAATCCTCGGCCAATAGGTCCAGAGCCGTTTGCTGAACGCAGACATGGGCTTCTGTCCCAGCTATCAGAACCTGCTTAACCCTTCTCTCTTGAAGCTGCGAGGTGAGTCCCTCCAAGGTGCTGCAGCTGAAGCTCATTTTCTGGAAGGGAGCCGAATCAAGAACCTCTGTGATGCTGGGATCGGTTGCGCCGAGCCCCTGGGGGTACTGCTCGGTAGAGAAGATCGGCAGGTCTAGAACTCGAAAGCCCTTGACCAGCTTGACGATCCCTTCCACCATTTGCTGCCCGTTCTGGACGACCGCACTTAGTTTGGTCTGGGCGTCCACGACTAGCAGCGCCGTGTGTTGTCGGTTTAGGATTTGGGGGTGTCGCTTCATCTATCCTCCCAACGCCCCAAGACGGAGTCGGCCGTTCGGCAACTCCCATGAGAGCTTCGGCCGCTTGGTGCTTGGAATTTGAGCTTTGTTTGTATCTTGTATCTTGGTATTTCGGCCTTTGGAACGACTGAGCGTCAGTCGTCCCCTCCCCCCAGCAGACCTGAGCGGAGAAGGAAGTAGATCAGGGTCATGAGCGTCGAGACCACTGCGGCAACGTAGGTCATCGCGGCAGCGTTCAGCACCCGGTCCATGCCCTGGCGCTCATTGCCGCTGATAATCCCCGTAATCCAGGACCAGCTGTTTGGCTCGAGCCGAGGCGTCAAACTCCACCGGAAGGGTCACGATCTGGAACAGGAGCACGGTGGAAAAGAGTACGGCTCCCGCCAGCACCATTCCCTGGGACTGCATAAACAGGCCGATGAACATGCCGATGTAGCCGATCTTGGACCCGATGTTGGCGGTGGGGACCAGTGCCGACCTCACCCACAGGGGCGCGTAGTGGCGGGCATGTTGAATAGCGTGACCCGCCTCATGACAGGCAATACCGATGGCGGCCACTGAGGTGGATTGAAAGACCTCTTCGGAGAGTGCTAACTTCTTGGTAACAGGATTGTAATGGTCGGAGAGAAACCCCGAGGTTGGCACTATTTCGACATCGTCGATTCCGGCGCCGTCCAGTAGGCGATCAGCTGCCTGCGCGCCGGTCATTCCCCGCGCGGAGCGCAGCTGAGAGTACTTCTTGAAGCTGGATTTGGTTCGCCAGCTGGCCCACAGCGACAGAAGCAAACCTGGCACCATGATGATTAAATAGAGCGGATCGAAAAACATTTTGCCTCCTCTATAAGAGACTGCATCACGTTGGAGGGGTGGCAGTCCTACTTTATCAAGACGACAGAACCGTCTTGCAGGTTCCCGCTTTCTCGGGGCCATAAGGGGACGACGGGAACGTGGATGTTTATTGAGGGTACTTTATTGCGTCTGGTCTTCCCCACTCTGGGGTGCGTTGGTAGCATAGAATATCTAATCTGTCTCGGGGCCGGGGAAACCAGAAATGGACCCTGGCCGCGGTCTTCTTTTTTGGAGATCACTGATGTCCGATGAAAACTACGACATTGAAGACGTGCCGGACGACATAGCCGAAGCGGTCAGCGCCGAGGAACGTTCGGGTCTGGTTCTGGTCTCCGAGGTTCTTCCGTCCGATCTTCCGATTCTGGCGCTACGGCCTCGTCCTTTCTTCCCGGGTATTCCAGTGCCCATGTTGGTGGGTGGACCTCAGTTGGCTGCGGTGCAGCTGGCGCTGGATTCTTCGGCGAAGGCGCTGGGCCTCGTCCTGGTCCGCGAAATGGAAGGTGAGGACACTCCTGAGAACCTCTACCGTGTAGGAGTCGCTGCCAAGATCGTAAAGGCAGTTCCGGGCGACGAAGACTTCGTCCAGATTCTGGTCCACTGCGTGGAACGGTTCCGAATCCGCGAAGTCAGCGTTACTCCCGAGGGGCTATTGGCTCAGGTGGAATACCACGATGCCACCGAGCTCTCCGTCAATCCCGAGTTGAAAGCCTATTCGATGGCGATTATCTCTACTCTCAAGGATCTCATAAAGCTGAACCCTCTACAGTCTGAGGCGATTCGGCTTTTCTTGAGCCGATCTACCCTGGATGATCCAGGGAGACTGGCCGACTTCGCGGCAAATCTGACGACGGCTGAGGGGGAGGAGCTACAGCAGATTCTCGAGACTTTCGATGTGCGGCGCAGAATCGATCGGGTTCTGGTTCTGCTCAAGAAAGAGGTCGAGCTCTCCAAACTGCAGAACAAGATCACCAGGCGGATCGAAGAGCGCATCTCCGGCCAGCAGCGGGAGTTTTTCCTGAAGGAGCAGCTCAAATCCATCAAGAAGGAGCTAGGCCTGGAAAAGGAAGGGAAGGAAACCGAGATCGAAAAGTTCAGTCGTCGGCTCCGGGGACTCAAGCCCAACAAAGAGGCCGAGGACACGATTGGTGAAGAGCTGGAAAAGCTGCAGCTTCTGGATCCCAACTCCCCGGAGTACACCGTTACCCGGAACTATCTGGATTGGCTCACAATCTTGCCCTGGGGAAAGTACAGCCAGGATTCACTCGACCTGGACCGGGCTCGCCGAGTATTGGACCGTGACCACTACGGGCTGAAGGATGTGAAAGAACGCATTCTGGAGTTCATCGCGGTGGGTCGGTTGAAGGGTGATGTGTCGGGTTCCATCCTCTGCCTGGTGGGTCCTCCCGGCGTCGGTAAGACCTCGGTGGGAAGGAGCATTGCCCGTGCCATCGGCCGTCACTTCTATCGTCTCTCGTTGGGAGGAATGCGAGACGAGGCGGAGATCAAGGGACACCGACGTACCTACATCGGAGCGCTGCCCGGCAAGTTCGTCCAGGCAATCAAGACCGCCGGTACCTCCAACCCCGTGATCATGTTGGATGAGATCGACAAAATCGGGGCGTCCTTTCAGGGAGATCCCGCTTCAGCACTGCTGGAGGTTCTGGATCCGGAGCAGAATGGGAGTTTTCGGGATCACTACCTGGATGTGCCTTTCGATCTTTCCCATGTCTTGTTCGTGACCACAGCCAATCAGCTGGACACCATTCCCAGCCCGCTTTTGGATCGAATGGAGGTAATTCGGCTCTCTGGCTACATTCTGGAAGAGAAACTGGAAATTGCGCGCCGCTATCTGATCCCAAAGTCGATCAAGAGCCACGGCTTGACGAAGAAGCAGCTGACGATCCGCAAGGCAGCGCTGGTCCGCATCATCGAAGATTACGCCCGGGAGGCGGGAGTGCGGGGTCTCGAGAACTCGATCAAGAAAATCCTGCGGAGGCTGGCTCTCAAACTGTCCCGGAACGGGGAAGAGCGGGTCATCATCGGCAAGGTGGATGTCGAGAGCTACTTGGGAAAACCGGTATATACCAGCGACGAGATCTTCGAGAATCGCCCCGGAATCGTCACCGGGCTGGCCTGGACCAGTCTGGGAGGAGCAACCCTGCAAATCGAATCCACCGCCGTGTCCAGTAAAAGGAAGGGCTTCAAGCAGACCGGACAGTTGGGTGAAGTGATGGTAGAGAGTGCCGAGATCGCCTATTCTTATGTCATGGCTCAGCTTGAGAGCTATGGAGCCAGGGCCGATTTTTTCGACGAACACTTCGTCCATCTCCATGTGCCCGCCGGAGCGACCCCCAAAGATGGGCCTTCGGCTGGGGTCACCATGGCGACTGCGCTGATCTCGATGATCACGGGAAAGCCGGTAAAAAAGGGGATGGCGATGACCGGAGAGCTTACCCTGACGGGAAGGGTCCTACCTATTGGGGGAGTGAAGGAGAAGGTCATTGCAGCGCGCCGTATCGGATGTACCAGTTTGATTTTCCCGGAAGGTAACCGGAAAGGCTTCGAAGAACTCCCGGACTACTTGAAGCAGGGTGTGGAGGTTCACTTTGCTACCCGCTATGAGGAGGTCCACCGAGCTGCTTTTGCAGAGCACTGAGCAGAAAGGGTGAAGACGTGTATTGTCCGGAATGTGGATATGACTATCGTGCTGGTTTCGGCGAGTGTCCCCAGTGCCAGATTCCCTTGGTTGAGGACGCGGGCGGGGAAGTAGATGACTCAGGCAGGAGAGCGGAAAGTACTGAAGATGTCGAGCTGGTCACCGTCCTGGATACCGGGAATCCGGGCCTGGTAGCGGTGGCCAAGTCGGTTCTAGATGGGTCGGACATCCTCTACATTGTCGAGGGAGAGGGTCAGCTTGGAGTTTTCGGCGTGGGTCTTTCACCCAAGTCTCCCGTCAGAATCAAAGTGCGCCAGGAGGATGAGACAGCTGCCCGGGAGCTGTTGAGTGAGGTAGAAGAGGAATCCTCATCCGACCCGCCCGAATGAAGACCACCTGTCCAGAGTCCCTGCGCTGATTCGGACCACCAAAGAAAGAGACACATGCGACTAGCGGACAAGGTTGCGGTCGTCACCGGTGGTGGCGCCGGGATGGGCCGGGCTATCTCTCTGCGCTTTGGGGCAGAAGGTGCCAAGGTCGTGGTGGCGGAGATCCAGGCAGACAGCGCACAGCTGACGGTGGATGAGATCAAAGGCGCCGGTGGCGAGGCGATCGCGGTTTCGACCGACGTCACTGACCCATCGCAGGTGGGGGTGTTGGTAGGTGTTTGCGACGACACATACAACCGGATCGATGTGTTGGTCAACAACGCTGGGGTCACCAGTGTGCACCATCCTCAACTGTTCGCACCCTTCCTGGAACTGGGCCTGGAGGCCTGGCGGAAGGTCATCGATGTCAATTTGACCAGCCTTTTCATTTGTGGGCAGGCGGTGGGACGGTACATGGTCGAGCGGAAGATTGAAGGTCGGATGATCAATATCGGATCGATCACCAGCCTGGGCGCCGAGAAGGGATCTCCCAACTACGTCGCATCCAAGCACGGCGTGCTGGGACTGACACGCTCGATGGCGGTGGAGCTGAGCCCCTTCAACATCATCGTCAACGCCATCGCCCCCGGCATGACCGGTACGGAAGGCGCCATCCCAAAACTCACGAAGGATCCCCTGCGCACCGGAATCCAGAAGGGGGTGCCCTTGAGACGGATGGGCAAGCCCGAGGAGGTCGCTTCCGTAGCCGTCTTCCTGGCATCTGACGAGTGCAGCTACGTCACCGGAACCGCCATCGTCGTGGATGGAGGATATCTGGCCTACGAACGCTGGGATTGACACAGGTATCACGTAGGAACGTCCGTGACAACATTGCAATCGCGAAGTCAGCTAATGAACTAGCCGCCTGATCAGACAGGGCGAAATAGGGAGAGCGATCATGCCGAAGATTGGAAACTCGAGTTCAGGGTGGCTCCGGATGGTCGCCATTTTGCTTCTTGTCTCCGCGATATCGCCCCATGCGGGACGCGTATTCGCTGGAAGCCTTGAGAAAGAAGTCCGGGAAATAGGATCTCGCCTCGAGCTTTTCGTGGACGACTGGCTCATCGGCCGAATGGATAACGTCCGTCTGGCCCTTCATCGACCCCAACCGGCCGAAGTCGCAATGGACTTCAACAAGGGCTGGGAAGGTGATTACTCGGCCTACGTCACCGTGTTTCCAGACGGGGATCTTTTCCGCATGTACTATCGCGGCGTAGGGGCAGAGCGTGAGGCCAAACAGGTCACCTGCTATGCTGAAAGTCGCGACGGCATTCACTGGACTCGCCCGTCTCTGGACATCCACCAATTTGAGGGTTCTGGGGCCAACAACATCGTCTGGGTAGAGAAGGGGTCTCACAACTTCGCACCCTTCAAGGACTCCAATCCCGATGCTTCTCCAGATCAGCGCTACAAGGCCCTGGCCGGAGGACCGCTGCGGGCCCTGGTATCGGCCGATGGGCTGCACTGGACAATGCTGAAAGAAGATGTGATCACAGATGGTGCGTTCGACTCTCAGAATCTGGGCTTCTGGGATCCGCTTCGCAAGGAGTACGTCGCCTTTTACCGAGATTTCATCAGACCTGCGGGCGGGTCGCAGAAGACTCCTTTCAGTGGAGTTCGCGCCATCAAGACCGCTACCTCCCAGAACTTTGTCGATTGGACGGAAGGTCGGTGGCTGGACTATCTGGATGCTCCCCTGGAGCACTTCTACACCAACGCCATTACACCGTATGCTCGGGCCCCTCATATCTACCTGGGATTTCCGAAGCGCTTTGTGCCCACTCGAATCGTGGTCGAGTCCGACGAGGCATTGTTCCAGAGCTACATGCAGGAGCTTCGGAGCCCCGGGAACGAGAAGCGGCTTCAACGTGCCAAGGAGCGAGCGAAGGCGCGAAATATGACATTGGAAGCTTCGTATCGGCTAGGTCTTTTCGGTGGGGTCTCCGACGCCGTTTTGATTAGTAGTCGAGATGGACTTCGTTTCCAACGAACCTTTCGGGAGGGCTTCGTTCGAGCCGGACTGGATCAAGGGAATTGGGGCCACCGAAACAATATGACCGCCTGGGGTATCCTCCAGACCAGTCCGGAGGAGCTTTCCATCTACCTGGGCGAGCACTACGAATTGCCCACTTGCCGGCTCCGGCGCCACAAGTTGAGATTGGATGGGTTCAGCTCGGTCCAGGCAGGATATGCTGAGGGCAGCTTCCTTACGAATCCGCTGACTTTTGGGGGTAAAGAACTGGTGTTGAACTACTCCACTTCGGCCGTCGGATTCATCAAGGTTGAACTCCAGGATGAGCTCTCAAGACCGGTGCCAGGCTTTAGTCTGGACGTCTGCCCAGAGATCTATGGCGATCAAGTCGAGCACGTAGTGAGCTGGAAGGAAGGCAGCGATCTGAGCAAGTCGTCCGGTAAGAAGGTGCGTCTCAAGTTCCAGATGAAGGACGCGGATCTGTACTCGATTCGTTTCCGATAGCGGTTGGGGAGCCGATCCGTCGGCAAGATTCGCCGCACGATCCTGATTCAGCTTAGTGGGCCCCCCAGCGGTGCTGGCCCCATTCGAGAAAGAAACTTGGGTTTCCCTCTCCGATGATCCTCGTTAGCAACCCTGACAGAGCCGCGCGCGACTGTCAGGGTCTTTAAAATAGAGTCAAGTTCCGAGGAGAAAGCGGACCACCCACACGGTTTCCAACCCGCACAATTTTCAAGCGAAAGCCCAATGACGTTCCAGTTGACAGTGACCCCCACGCGCGAATCGGATCATCCCAGAAGGAAACCTCTGGCTCGATAAACGGAGAATGGTGCAGCTGACCGGTCGCTCCTCGGAAATGGGGTTCACCTTGCAGACACGTCAAGTCGCTCGCGGCTCTGTTGACTGCGGCTGTTTCCGGTACTGCCCGCTATTCAAGTTTCAGCTTAGTAGAAAGGCCAAATGACAATCCACAGAACGCCGAACATGCGAACTCCGAAGTGGGCTTCCAGGACAGGCTCCTAGCTCCCGGGCTTCTCCGCTGCCACCGGTAACCAGATCTTGAAGCGGGTTCCTCGGCCGACCTGGCTCTCCACCCCGATTCGCCCCTGGTGTCTCTCGATGACCTGGTGCACGATCGATAGACCGAGACCTGTTCCCACTCCGACTCCTTTGGTCGTGAATCCCGGATCGAAGATCTTCTCGAGTTGTTCCTCGGGTATTCCCTTGCCCGTATCTCGAATCTCAACCAGCACATCATCCTTCTGGGGAGTCGTCTTGATGAGGATTTCACCTTCTTTGTCTTCTATGGCCTGTGCTGCATTCATCAGCAGGTTCATGAAGGCCTGGTTCAGCTGCTTGGGATAGCAATAAACGAGTGGAAGGTCACCGTAGTCTTTGCGGACCCGAACGGTACTACCCAGTTGCCGCGTCAGCAGGGACAGTGTCCTATCGAGGCACTCGTGTAGATCGACGCGGCCGAACTCCGCCTCGTCCAGACGGGCAAATCTGCGGAGGTCGGTTACAATCGTCCCCGCTCGCTCCACAGCTTCGACGCTGAAACCAGCCAGCTTTTCAAGGTGTTGGAGGATTCGGGTGGACTCGTTCCCGCCGGTCTCGGCCGGCTCTTCAAGAGAACCTCCCAACTTGATAAGACCCCGCTGAAACAGGTCGACATTGCTCTTGAGCGCCCCCAGGGGTGTGTTCAGCTCGTGGGCGACGCCGGCAACGAGTTGTCCCATGGCTGCCATATTCGCGGAATGAACCAACTGTGCCTGGGTTTCCTGAAGTTTCTGGTAAGCCGTCTGGAGCTCCTGGTTGCGCCCTTCCAGACTCCGAATGTCAAGGAACCTGGCGTAGGCGAGGGAAATCGCATCGGCATAGACCTCCAAGGTCTTTAGTGTCTGTGGCGGCAGCTCCTTCTGGGCGAAGCTCTGCAGGCTCAGGCGGCCATAGGAAAAGGGGACCACCGCCCACGAGGTCGGAACCCTGACCTCTTCGATTCCGCTCAGGTCCCAGGATCGTCTCAGAAACTCCTGATGTTGATTCCATTCTTCCGGCGAGCTCTCTGCCGTCAAGATCCGGGCTTCTGGGGTGACGTCAGCAGACTCGTCCAAACCGCACTGGGTAGAGTAGACGTTCACGCCGGGAAGGAGGTCGCGAATAGAGGGTGCCACTCCGTATTGCTCCTCCATCCATCCCGTCGTGACCGCATAGGTTTCACACTGGGTGTGGTCCCGGTCAAAGATCTCGATAGCGCAGTAATCTGCGGACAGTCCTACATCGTGAAGGCCCTCCCACATGACCCCCGCAACCTTGAGAAGGTCTTCCGGACGACGCATGCTCTGGACCTCGGCTCGCACTCGCTCCACGATGAGCTGGCCGGTCAAGGCGAGATCGTGTTCGTCGGTAACCAGACGGCGCAGCTTCACATCACCGTTGACGGTGGTCTGGCAGGCCAGTCTGGTCTCCGGTTGGTAGTGAAACTGGTGCGCTACCAGGTTCTCTTTGGGATTCCTTTGATTGCAGTGCTCCAGACCTTCGAGGATCAGTACGCGGCAAGTCGTACAACGCGTCCGCCCGAAGCAGACATGTGCGTGGGGAATCCCAGCTTTAAGCGAGGTCTGAAGAATTGTCTTCCCCTCACGGATCTCTATGTCCTTACCATCGGGCAGATAGTGAAGTTTCGCCACAGGGTTCCCTTCTCAGAAAGCACCATCTTTTCGAAGCACCAAGATACAAGATACAAACAAATCTCAAATTCCAAGCACCAAGCTCCAAAAGCTGGCATTCACCTGGGTTGAGAAGCTTCAGGACGATACTCACTGATGGCTCAGACTCTGTTTGTGATTTGGTGCTTGGAGCTTGTTTGTATCTTGTTTCTTGTGATTTATCCCTACTAGATTGTTTCGACTCGCCCCGTCTGGCAGGCCCTGCGCACCGCGTCCTGGATGGACATGTTTTCTAGACCGCTTTCGATCCTGGGATCGCGATCGCCCCGGCAGGCGGCCACGAACGCATCGACTTCTACGGCATACTGGTCGGTCGGAGATACTGTGTGCTGCTTTTCCCCCTCCTCTGTCGAGACCAGGACCCTGTTACTCTTGCTGGCCTTGGGGACATAGGACATCGGTACCCTGATGATGCCCAGATCCCCATAGACCGCGTAGGTTTGCTCCCGCTGTAAATGGGTGCCGCAGGTGATGGCGGCGACTCGGTCGTCGGAGAAGTTGAGAGTAAAATGGCAGAACTCGTCAGTTCCACTGTCCGAGCGGACACTCCAGCGGCCGCTGCAGGAAGTGGGCTCTCCTGCCAACAGATAGCGAGCGCTATCGATTCCGTAGCAGCCGACGTCGTAGAGTCCGCCGCCTCCCGTCTCAGGCAGCATCCGGATATTTTTCAGATCCTCCAAATAGTAGTGGAAGTGGGCCTCGAACAGGCGCACCCTTCCAATCGTACCGGACGCGATCAGCTCCTTGACCTTCGTGTGCTGGGGATGGAAGCGGTACATGAAGCCCTCCATCAGCACCCGTTCCGCAGATTGGGCGGCGGCGTTCATCTCTTTGGTTTCCTCGAGATTCATGGCCAGCGGTTTGTCACAGAGGACGTGTTTTCCGCAAGCCAGAGCCTTCAGGGTCCACTCTCTGTGGAGATGATTGGGGAGGCCAATATAGACTCCGTCAACAGCAGGATCGTCGAGGACCTGCTGGTAGCTGGGATAGACTCTCTCGGCGGCGTGCCAGAGTCTTGCTGCCTTGTCGGGCGAGCTGCTCCCAAGCGCATAGAGTGTGGCGGTCTTCGCCCCCCGAACCGCGGGGATCATGGCCTTCGTTGAGATCATCCCGATTCCGATAATCGCCATCCTAAACACAGCTCACTCCTCTCCGATATCTTCCGATAGACCTATACGTGCGCTCATGACTCTGAAGCGGCAGTAAGTCGTGAGCATGGGAAATCAATTTCCCGGGAGAGAGTGAGCCACATCAACATCTCCCGCTCGATGATCCGGTGTAGCTGAGGGCGGCACGGTTTTCAATGTCCAAGCTCAACGGGCTGCTCCCCCACCGCTGGCCCAGTTGAGCCCGAGATTGACACCGAGTAGGATACATCGCCTCCTGAACCTGGTACGACAGGAACCGCAAACTCAAACTCCGTGTCGACTACGGCTGGGAGTGCAAACTTCCGGCTCAGATCGGCCAGCCACTGAGCTGCAGCTAGATCCAGAAGGAAGCCGTTGCTGGTGTTGTTGAGCTCGCCCTGGGCAACGGGCAGAGGACCTATCCCATCCTCAGAGGAAACTTGAAAGTTCCAGCGATTCGTTCCCGAGCGAACCAGGGAGTGCATCAAGAATCGCAGCTCCCCATGCGCGGCCGTCTCGACACTGATCAGGCCCAGAACAGCATTGTGAGAGAGAGCGGACGGGATCAGGCTCTGGTTTTTTCCCAAGATACTGAGGCGATTAGGTGGCTCTGAATCGGGAGCCAGGTGGAACTGCAGCGTGAGGACAGGGCTTTCGTCCGTGGGCTGGGCAAGGACGCTGACCGCCACGGGCCGGCTGCCGGTTTCTGCGACGCTGGTTCCTGAGGTGTTGCAGAGCACCCAAAGCAGCACCGTCGCTGCCACGATCTCGGATCGCATGACCCTGGCTCTACGCAATCTGACTTCGCTGCTATCTGCGATTCTCATGGAGGAGCTTCTTTCACATTGATTCTGATCGCCACCTGCACTACGGAGAACAAAGGATCGTTGCTTGAGATGGTCAAACTCCCGAATTTCAGTCCGACCTGCTTGGGATCGAAACTGATCACAACAGTCTTCGTGCCGCTGGGGGGTATGCTCACCGAACCAGGGGCGGCCATAAAGTCCTCAGGAGTAAGAGTGGCATCGAGAGTTTTCTTTCCCCGGTTGGTCAGGACGATACTCTCTGACACGACAGGCGAGCCGACAACTGCGTCGGGGAAAGCGATGCTTGGCCTTGAGATGGCAAGACGTGGCTCCTCGCTCGGCCTCACCTCCGGAAACCGGCCGAGTTGCTCGGGTTTGAGAACGATCTTCACCTTGGCTAAGCCCTTTACGAAAGTGACTCCGGGGGGCAACTCACTATCACTGTCCAAGCCTACCAGGACCCCTGCAGTTGTTAGACCACCGGCCACGATGTGGATGGAGTTGCGACTGGCTGCGAGGCTCTCGGCACTATTGGCTTTGATGGTAAGGGTCGTCTGAATCTCATCTATTGTGTCTTCATCCAAGCTGGCCGTGATCGACTTGTTGACGACTTTTATTTCCCACCCGGTTTGATCGACGATTTCGGCGAGCTTCATAGCAGTCAACTCCCCCTCAGTCACAACAGCAGTAACAGTGACCGTCCTTGTGTCGCCAGGAACAAGGGTATCGGGTGAGGGTTTCACGATATCTGCAACGATCGTGCCTACCGCGGGATCGTCCGCCACATCCTCATCTTGCTTCTTGCTGCAGTCGCCGGCACCCGTGAGCAGGGCGATCACGACCAGTTTGAGAAGAAATCGCCAGTTCTTCTGGAATCCCGCCGCGCGAACTGCCTTCATTGTGTCTCTACCTGCGATGGAAACTGGACCACCATTTCCGACTCTGGGAAAAAACTCCATTGAGCAGAACGCACCTCGGACGTCGTGTTGACCAGGGTTCCGGGGGCTGCCGGGGGCACATACACCTGCTGCTCGAACTCGGTCGAGAGTGTACTGCCCAGTATCGAGAAGCTGGCGGAGGGCAGTTCGAAGACGATTTCTCCTTCGCCGTTCTGGGAGAGGAAGAGGGTGGCTTCCGAACGGCCCTCCAGCGCCCGCTTGTAATCGAAGAAATGGCGCTTTTCCCCTTCCTTTTCCTGACCCCCGTAGACCAGCAGGTACCTCGTTATAAAGCCGTTTGCGTTTTGAACGCGGGAGGCCGTCCCGGCCGCTTCATCGACGGTCAGCGTATCGGTCCGGATCTCGCCCTGGTCCAAAATCACTTTCAGGGAAGCTAGTGGGACATCCTGCTGGACAAACAGGACACGATCGCTCTGGCTCTGTTTTAGCAGGATCACGGGGGCCACCGCCTGGCCCGCCTCGAACTCTGGAAAAAAGATCCCGGCCTCGGGCCGGAAGAGAACAAAGAACTGGTGATCATTGCTGCTGGGTCCCCCGCTTGTCACCCTCACCGGACCCGTTACGGCTTCCATCGGAACCCGGACCATGAGTTCGGTCGCGCTAGCACTTTCAACCAGGCCGTCTATCCGATCTCCGTCGAATCGTTTGAAGGTCACCAGGTTGGCCGCGGGATCAGGATCGAAGCCGGACCCGCTGAGCTCCAACAATTCTCCCACCGGCCCCATCACGGGAAGGATCCGTTCCAGCCGCGGAGCTCCTGCTGGAGGTGCCACTGTGACGAAGGTCCGAGTCTCCTCCCTGGTCATGGGCAGGTCGGAATCCTTCAAGACCGTCACGGAGGTGGACGTCGCCACCAGGTCGAAGGACTCGCCCCCCCGCATCCGGAAGCTGGAGTGCTCCGTCGCCCAGAATAATCTCCTGGTCAAAGCTGAACTCAACCACTCCCTCCTGAGGTGGCTGCGGGAAGTCCTCCAACGCAAGCACCGTGGAGCCTGCCTCCAGCGTGCCCGTTGCCTGGAGAAAACTGCCGGCAACGTCGCCCTGGCCCGGGATGGCGACGCTCTGGGTGCTCCGTCCTTCGAAAGCCACCTTGGTGGGTGAGAGGACCTCCGTGACGCTCAGCGATTGGAAATCTCTGGCTTTATTGACAGCGATCAACCTTCCCACCCCCATCAGCTGGCCCTCCGACAGTTGGGCGAAGTCGGGTTCGATCTTGTCCATTCGGACCTCGGTCCTGACGACGCGCATGTCGAGGCCATTGTGGTGCATGACAATGGTAAAGCCCGGCCTGGAGCCGGCCAGCAGAGTGTGAGGCAGGACGTTGAAGCGGGGCCGGAAGCGTGGTTCTATGACAAAGATAACGGAGTCTTCGGTGACCGGTGGATCACCACTGTCTTCGACTTCCACCGTGGCAGCTCCCGGTGCCAGGCCGGTCAGATCGATCACGGTGCCGTCCAGGCTGGCTTGGAGAATCGACTCGTTGCCTTCCACAAGCGGCTTCAGCTTGTAGGGTGGTGTCCCTGCTCCAATGACCAGGGTTTCCTTCCCACCACCGGGAGGCATCAAGAGAGTGGAGTCGGAGGGGAAGAGCTCCAGTGACGGCACCACGCCGGGTGCGAAATTCCTTACTTGGAATCCCACACCGTTGCTCATCAACCCCAGGACTCCAACCGTCACGCGATAGATCTGGGAGCCCAGATCTTCCGGAACCACCACCACAAGGGAGTTCCTGGTGGCACTGATGAGTTCCCCTGCTATCGTCTGGTCCAAACGGGAAAACAGAACCAGGTTTCGCGCCAGCACTGGGCTGAAATGCTGGCCTACGAGGGTGAAGCGGCTGCCTCGAGGTCCCCTGCTGGGTGTGATGAATCGAATCTCGGGTGTCCCTTCCGGTAGCACTGGGGCGCATTCAGCCAGCTGGGAAACTCCAAGATTGTTGCGCAGGAGGTCGACTATGTCGCGCACGTCTACATTGCCATCCTGGTTGACGTCCGCGTTGGTCAGAGCCTCTCCGTCCAGGGTCTTCGTCTGCAGGATGTGGGCTTGGATCAGGACCTGGTCGCGGACGTCCCTCAGACCATCCAGGTTGGCATCTCCACTGCAGAGAGTCGAAGACGCTGAGGCAACTGAACCCCGCGGAGCCAACGGCTCCCTGAGCAGTCTAGGGAGACACAAGAACGCAACCGCACTCAGCATCAGGACCAGGAATAAGGAAAAGCGGCAGCTCTTAGAGACTTTCATCGTACCGACAAGGCAGCGCTTGCACCTCGGAATCTACCCTTTGCCAGTCGGGGTATTTCCACCCACCAGGGTGGCGAACTGGTCCCCGGCGCGTAGAGACTGTAAAGCCAAGACTGTGCTGGCGATCCTCAAGGAACCTCGACTACGACGTACTCCCGTTCCAGGGATACGGGATAGGTTTCGGCGATCAACGGACCCACAGTCACGCCCTCTATTGCCTCATCCGATTCAGCACAGCCCGATGTGTCCTGGATTGCGCCTCCAGCCTCGAGCTTGACCGGATAGCTACGGGTACGCACGCGTTGGGGATCCACCCACGACCTTCCAGTCTTCACATCGAACTCCCATCCATGCCAGGGACAACGCAGAATCTCACCCTTTCTGGTGTAGTGGTACTCGCCGGGTACTCTGGCAGTCGGGAATCCGGAGAGTCGACCGCTACACAGGGGGCCTCCCTGGTGGGGACAGCGGTTGCGTAGGGCGAAGAATTCTCCCCCAATGTTGAAGACTCCGATCGAGCGTCCCGCGATCTCGACGATCCTCCGGGAGCCCGCAGGAAAGTCGTCAACCGTGGCTACGATGTGTTTGCTCACCTGGATGCCTCAACATTGCAGGGGAGAGCAAAAGGTCGTCGAAGGGCCGTAAACCCACAGAACCTGGTACCTTCAATGGGTGGCTGAGACAGAAAGTGACAGCTCCTCATCGTGGGTTCGAAGGGGTATGTCGAAATCGATCTCTGCCGCCAGACTCTGCGGCACGGCCAAGCGCCGGCTCAGATCTATGAGCCAGTCCATCAGCTGAATCTCCAACTCGAAAGCAGTTCCGGTATTCTCCAGAGTTCCTTTGGCCAAGGGCAGATCAGCGTACTCCGAAGCTTCGGCAACAATCTCGAAATCGCAGCGATTGCCTCCAGCTTGAGATAGCAGCCGCATCTCCAGATCCAGACGATCGCCATCCGAGGACTCTACTCTCAAGCGCCCCAGGCGAGATCCCGGTGCCAGACCTCCCAGATCCATTCGCTGACCCGTCGCCAGAATGCTCAGATGGGAAGGTGGTGTGTGCTCGGAAGTCTGTTCCAGCCAGAGGCGCAGGTGCGGCGATCCCGTCTCTGAGTCAAGTCGTACACTGGCGCTGTATGAGAGGCCTGAGTCCCGTTCTGACCCAACCGATTGGATTGTAACCAACCCACATATCGCTAGTATGACTCGGCTGTAAAGTAACCAAACCGGTTGGATTCTCAAGTCTTTACCTTTGTGTTCAAGCTAGAGGGCCCCCTCGCCTCTCAATCGAAAGGTCGCGGTCTTGTTGGTAATCGGGTTATTCCCGAAGAGACCAGCCTCTTCAATAGTGTAATCGATAATCAAGGTGGCATTCTTCGGGCCTTCAGTTTTCGGAGAGAACCGAAGTGGAAAGGTGACACTATCCCACGCTATGAAACCTCTTAGGCAATTATCGGCAATTGGGACTGGGATTTCGTTCGGGTTTGCGACGGCACCTGCACTTAGGCTGGTGAAGTCAATGGCATCCGTTCCCGCTATGACCACTCTGGTTATGAGTGCCGTATTTTGCCCGGGACAACCGAAAATAGCACCAGGATTAGCGCTCACCGCTTTGTTGACCATATAGACATCCCTCTGCGGTGACGTGGTACCGACCACATGCGATCCAAAATTCAATTGAGAGCCGGGGGAGGGAGAGAACAGAATGTTCACTTTGCTAATAGTGGGAAAGAACTCAAGCTCGGAGTCTGCCTGCTCGGCGAGAAGCAGGGTAAGGCCGACGTAACCTCCTCCAGCCTGTTTGACCCCTCCCTTGACCGCACCCTGGCTGCCTTCTGCGAAGGCTGTGGCAATTGCCTCTGCGCTGCTTTGGCGTGACAGGTTACCCTCAGCGAAGGGCGGAACTCCAGGTAGGGCCACGCTGTCCTTTTCGAAAACCTGTGCTTGGGGGGTGAATCGCAAGGTCGCGTTCAAGCCCGTGGAAGGCGAGATGCCGGTAACCACTCCCGGGCCGGACGCAGAGCTCCATCTAAAGAAGTCTCCGCTTGGGCACGGATCCGGAGAACAGCTTGCCGTAGCCTGAGCTGACTTGGTTTCTTGTACGCCTACCGCAGGATCTACTGTCAGCTCCTCCTGGTTGGGAGCAATGGAGATACTTAGAATGACTGCCTCCGGTTCCTCGGCCTTATCCTCGGCCAGATAACTGTCGAGCGCTGGGCAGTCCTCAAAGAAAGGCAATAAGCCACCCAGGTTGAAGAAGGCAATCAGGAGGCAGAGGACTGCCAGCTTCACCTTCTTCAAAAACAGATTCGTATCATCAAAGCTCATGGCTCACCGAATCGGCTCAGCACCACCATCTCGGTGCCGGCGAAAAAGTTCCATTGAACCGATCGGACTTCAAGCATCATCTCGATCGGCGTCGCTTCATCCTGGGGTACCAGAATCCCAGTTTCGAAATCGATGACCAATGACTGTACGCGCATACGTAGACCATTTCGGACTAGCGCGAAAGTCACACGAGACGCGTCTACCTCCTGAGAAGCGAAGAGAGTCGCCTGTGCCGAGGATTCTGCATCTTCCTTCAGCTCGAACATATGTCGTCCTGACTCCTCTTGCTCCAGCCCTGTGTAGAAGATCTGAAGCGCAGTCACTTGGCCGAACGTCTCTCGGATCAAGGGTGCTGCACCTACGATATCGTCGATCTGCATTGACCCGAGATTCAGATTCACCCCGTCCACCCGAGCCGTCAGTGTATCCAGTTCGAAATCGTCATTACCCTGAGACAGGAGGATATTTGGAGCCAGGGGTCCGGGGTCATCTTCGTCCGGAAAGAAGAGGGCTGCCTGGGGGCGAAACATAACCCGGAACTGGAAGTCGTTACTTTCAAGCCCATCAACCTTGACGCGGACCGGTCCCGTCACCGCGTCATTTGGAACGAATACTACGATTTCATCGGAAGCTGTGCTCTTCAGAATCCCATCTACCCGCGTATTGCCAACTCCGGCGAAGGTCACCAGGGTATTCTCCAGGTCGGGACCGAAACCGCTTCCCTTGATCTCGAGCCTGCGGCCTATCTCGCCGTGGATGGGGCGCATGATCTGGATCCGAGGGGCACTCTCTTCGGGCTCCGAAGTCTGAAAGGTCCGGGTGATCGTCTTCGTGAGTTTGAACTCCTGGCCTCGAAACACGGTCGTCGACGTGAATCTGGCGGTGATGTCGAAGCTCTCGCCAGGGCTCTGCGGTAGTCGGAAGAGACCGTCTTTAAGGACCATCCGGGTTCGGAAAGTGGTTCTGGTGACACTCTCTGGGGGAGGCTCCGGAACCTTGTCGAGTGTCAGCACGGTCGAGCCTTTGCGGAGCTCTCCTCGAGTCGACACCTCGGTTCGATTCTGGATGCCCCGAATGACGTCGAAATTGACGCTGTTGGAACCGTCGATATCGGTGACCTGAAGCAACTGGAAGGTGTCGGCGCTGCTAGTAAACTCGGTGCTAAGACCGAGGCTGTCATTCTGGGCGAGACCATCGAGAAGGAGTTCAGTTTTTTCAAACTCGATCTCCGTCTTTTCCAGGCGCATATCGTTTGCAATCTGGCGTAGCTCGATGGTGAAGCCGGGCGTCGATCCGGCCAGAAGCGTATGAGGAAGGATCTGGAACTCAGGTTCGAAACGAGGCTCTCGCAGGTTCACGGTCGCGCGGTCGGTCGCCGGTGTCTCGGCGCTGTCCTCAATCTCGACGCGAATGGATCCAGAGCGTAGTCCGCTGACCTCGATGACGCTCCCCTTCAGCTCCACCGTGGCGTCCATCTGGTCGTCTTCGCTCAGCGGCAGCAGTTTGTAGGGCGGAATGCCTCCACCTATGGCCAACAGTTCCTTCCCGGTGCCAGGCGGCAGGAGCAAATTGGCCGTGGACGGAAGGATGTCCAGACGCGGAGCACCGCCCCTGATCTCGAAACCAACGGCATTGCTTTCCTCGCCGTCGACCACCACGGCGACCGCATACGGTCTGAAGGCGACATCTGCCGGGACCGTTGCCACGATGGCATCTTCAGAAGCGCTGGTGACGGTTGCCTCCAGAGTGCTGTCGGGGCGGAAGAAAAGCACCGTATTCTCGCTGGGCCTGAAAGAGAAACCTCCTCCAACCAGAGTGAAGCTACTTTCCTTCGGGCCCCTCACGGGATTGATGATTCTGATGAAAGGTCCTCCGCCCGCGGGCGGAATGGGTCCGCAAACAGGCAACTCCGATGTTCCCAGATTAAACATCACCAGCTTCACTACGTCTCGAACATCTACCATCCCATCGCCGTTGACATCCGCGTTGGTCAGTGCTTGAAAGACGAGTTCTTCCTTGCCGAGAATATGGGCCTGGATCAGCACCAGATCGACGACGTCACGCTGTCCATCGAGATTGGCATCTCCGAGACAGGCTGCCGTAGTTAGAGAGAAGTTTTGCCGGGCAGCGATGGGACGACCGGAGCGCGTCGCTTCCTCGGAGAAGAAGCGTCCCATTGAGAGAGCGAGAAGAACCAGGAGGAGGATTTCAATGGAACCCATCAGAAGGCGGCGCCTTCGAATCCAACGACTCATCGAGCTTCCAGCCTCCGAGAGGGGAACCCCAGGTGGTCCCGGTGCAAGGCCAGCTGACACAGTCCGAGAACCAGGATCGATATCCCCTGGGCAAAGCTGAGCCCTCCGAAGCTCAGGCCTGTGGCATCCCCTCGTATGAATTCGCTCAGAAACCTGAAGATGGCGTACCAGGACACTGCCTTGAGAAAAACCTTACCTGGACCCAGATCAGCCTTGAGCCAGCGATAGATCCAGGGCAACATCAGCAGTCCGAAGAAGGCCTCGTATAGCTGTGTTGGATGGACTGGAAGGGAAAGCCTGGAGCCTGCCTCGATCAGTCCAGCTCGAAGCTGCTGAGCGTAGGCATGCTTGGGGCCTGGAAAGCTGACGCCCCAGGGGAGCTCTGTCCGAGTACCCCAATTGCATCCGGCGGAGAAACAGCCAAGCCGACCCACGAACAGCCCCAGGGCCAACGCCGGCGTCAGCGAGTCGAGGAAGCGTCCAGCCCTGATGCCTTTGCCGTGAAGGTAGATACTGGGAACCACCACAGCTGCCATCAGCCCCCCATACAGTGCGATCCCACCACGGCCGAGATCGAGGAACTGCCAAATGTCAGTGTAACGGTTCGGGTACTGAGCGGCATAGACCAAGTGGGCCAGGGGAAAGACCAGGAGAAGCGCGTAGAAAACCGCTTGCAGGGCATGTCCCTGAGGAATCTTTTGCTGTCTGCATTGGCGCAGGGTCAACCAGCAACCCAGCAGCAGTGCGGCTACCAACAGAAAGTTGTAGCCTGGTACCAGAAAGCCCCAGTCGCCCAGATTCAGTGTCTCGATGATCCGACTTCTCATGTGCGCTTCAGCAGTCCATCAGGTGAGGATGATGACGGGGGACGTTGTCAGCAGCACACCCTCCAACTTCAGCGCCACGGCCGAGATGGGAGCAGACGAGGTGATTTCAATTGAGCCTTGAAATTCGGCCACTCCAGCGAGCTGATCGAAGAGCTCGGTGGCGAACTGTGGCGAATGCTCTCCGGGCTCCAGCGTGATCATCTCCTGCTCCAGCTCCATCCCCGCCTCGTCCCTACGGGTTAGCGTTATCTGCACCGCCTGAGAAGAAGTATTTACGAAGGCGATTCCGGTGTTGCCACCTCCCTGGTTGAACAGGACCGGGATGGAGAATCGTGTGCCAACGGGTGAGGCTCCAACACCGGCCTCACTGGTGACGTTTTCGCCCGCGTCCCGCTGCGAAAAAATCAATGTGCCACCCAGCGGACCAGTGGCATCCAGCACTGCGTACCCGGCCGAAATGTCACCGCTTCCGTCTGTCCTCAGGAAAGCCGATCCACCGGCCTGCACCGTAAACTCGAAACTGGAATCGCTGGTGCCATCAGTCAAAGTCACAACGAAAGGCGTGCCGTCGGACTTGAAAAGACTCACTTTGCCATTTGAGGCCGCCGCGGTGCGATTGACGAAAATGAGCGTCACCACGAAGCTGCCGCTGTCGAAGGTGCCATTGGCAACCTGCGAGAAGATCAACCGATTCTGCCCTTCGGAGGGAGTGTTTCCCGAATCGCTGATGGTCACTACTCCTTCGTTGGAACCCACTGGGACGGCGCCTCCGTTCGTATCTGAGGCCTGAATCTCTGAAGGCTCCAGCGTGGTTGAGGAGCTGAGGGCCGCATCTGCTGCAACCTCAAACACGATGCTGACCACCGTGCCCGGTCCCGTCGCCATCGACGCCAGAGAGCCCGAGAAGATCACGACTGTGATTTTCCCGTCTTCCAGGTTGGACCCCACGCTGTGATCGGTCAGGGCGCTGCCCACTAGCACCGAACCTTCGGCGGGAATGGACAGGAGCGTGGTATTGAAGGTCAGCGCAAACTGGATCGCCGTGACGTCCTCTCCATCGCTGATTGATACCGGCACTATCACCTTGGAGCCTGGAGCCGCATTGACGTCCGGCACGCTGAGAGTGATCTGCGCCAGCGCTAGTTCTGACGTCAAGACGAGCAGTGCTATGAAGGAACACTAGCAGCCTGTCGGACTTTCGAGGTCACACCGAACGGGCATCATTAGTGTATGGCGAATCGATTTAGAACAGTAGATCGAGAGACTCCTTATCTGTTTCCTCCTTCGGTGCAGGAATGGCTGCCGGAGACGCATCTGGCTCGCTTCGTGGTGGAGGTGGTGAGCAAGCTGGAGTTGAGGAAGTTGGAGGATTCCTACACGAAACGGGGATCGGAAGGATACCATCCGGCGGTGATGCTGGCGTTGTTGTTTTACGGGTATGCGACGGGGGTGTTTTCGAGTCGGAAGTTGGAGCAAGCCACCTACGATTCGGTGGCGTTTCGCTACCTCGCCGGCAACACGCATCCGGATCACGACACCATAGCCCATTTCCGAAAGCGGTTTTTGGAAGAGCTGAAGCCGCTGTTTGTGGAGATCTTGCTGCTGGCCCAGGCGATGGGATTTCTGAAGTTGGGCCGAGTGAGTTTGGATGGCACGAAGGTCAAAGCCAATGCCTCCAAGCACAGTGCGTTGAGCTGGGGGCACATCCAGAAACTGGAAGCGCGGCTGCGAGAAGAAGTGGACGAGTTGATGCAGCTGGCCGAGGAAGCGGATGGACGAGAAGAAACGGAAGGGATGGACATCCCGGCCGAGCTGGCGCGGCGGGAAGCACGGTTGAAAGCGATCGATCAAGCGAAGCAGAAGCTGGTCGAGCGGGCGGCCGAGCGGCAGGCGGCCGAGCACGCCGAATATGAAGGGAAGGTGGCCAAGCGGCAAGCCCAGAGGAAAAGGGGAAACAAACCGAAGGGTCGCGAACCCAAACCGCCCCGAGGAGGAATCCGAGACCAGGATCAGATCAATCTGACGGATGAAGATTCTCGGATCATGCCGGTCTCGGGCGGGGGATTTGAGCAATGCTACAACGCTCAGGCCCTGGTGGATAACGACAGTCTGTTGATTGTGGCCGTTCATGTCACGCCAAACGCCAATGACAAGAAAGAACTGAAACCGGCCCTGGCGGCGCTGCACGCATTGCCGGAGTCGTTGGGTCGGCCCCAGGAGCTGCTGGCCGACAACGGCTACTTCAGTGGTGCCAACGTGGAGCTTTGTAGCGAGCATGCGGTCCTTCCCTATATTGCGGTCGAGCGGGAAGCCCACCACTTGCCGCCGAACGAACGCTGGAAAGAACCGGAGCCACCCGGGGAAGACGCCGATGCGGTGGAGCAGATGAGATACCGGTTGAAGACCCCGGCGGGTCGAGCCATCTACGGGCAACGCAAAGCTGTCCCCGAGCCCGTCTTTGGGATCATCAAATCGGTGATGGGCTTTGCGCAGTTCTCTCTCCGAGGAGCGGAGGCGGCAGACGGGGAGTGGACTCTGGCCAGCATCGCCTGGAATCTGAAAAGAATGTACAACCTCGCCTGCCGCCAGCCGAAGCTGGCCCGTGCCACCCTCTGAAGAGGTGGGCCAGGTCGTTTCAGCGGCCAAATCACCGCCGCAGATCAGACGATTCATCGATTTCGTGCTTGGTCGTGCAAGACTTTGGATCAAACGTCAAATTTCAGAAGTGCCTGTGAGTCAAGTCCGACAGGCTGCTAGTGTCCAATCATAAGTCAAATAGATTCAACTGGTTACATGAACCTCCCTGGTGATTCCTGTAATCGAAGCTGGTAAGTACTTGAATTAATGGGGTTTTCTCGAAAACAGTCAGGCTGAGAATCTGTAGAGTTGTGTAGAGGCTCAGCTCCAATTTCAGGCGTTTTTTCAGGATGGCAACGAGGATATACACGGAGATGGCGATCCAGATCTGAGTTTTGACGGCGTTCGGAGAAGTCCCATAGAAGGCTTTGATGCGCAGGTGTTGCTTGATCCATTTGAAGAAAAGTTCCACGCGCCAGCGGCAACGGTACAGCTGGGCGACAGTGAGGGCAGTCAGGGAAAAGTTGTTGCTCAAGAAGACCAAGTGTTTTTGGGTCTCGGCGTCGTAGTAGCGGACTCGTCGGAGTTTGTCGGGGTACTTGTTGGCCGTGTAACGGCCGCTCAGGACCCCGGTTTGATCGCTTCTTAGCCCGATGCTCTTGTCGACACGATGGGAGTACAGACGGCGGAAATTCAGGCGCTGGTGGGCACGAATGATGAAGAAACCGGAACTCTGGTGCAGCCGATAAAGACGTGCGAAATCGAGATAGCCGCGATCCAGGATGTAAATGGAGCCGGGTTGGACCAGCAGATAGTCGAGGATATTGACGTCGTGAACCCGCCCCTCGGTGACCTCGACAAAGGTGGGGATGTTGCCACGTAAGTCGAGCAAAGTATGCAGTTTGATGGCTCCTTTGCGTTTGCGGAAGCGGGCCCAAGGGAACACCGAAAGACACAGATCGATGGTGGTGGAATCGAGCGCGTAGACCGTTTTTCCAGTTCCACGGCAAAGGGCTCGCCTGCGTACAAAGTCCGTGCCTCTTGGATCAAGACTTGAGCGAAATCGGCATAAATGCGCCAATCCCGATTCTCGTTGGTATGGGCCAAAGAGCTGCGGGCCACGCGGCCTCGAATTCCCATGTGGTAGAGTCTGCCTGCAACCGAACCTAGCGTGGCTTCGATATCCCGCAGACTCTCGCGATAGGTCAGCTGGGCGAAGACCATACACAGCCACTGCTTCCAGCAGGAGAAGTCTTTTATCTTGTAATCTCCTCGGTAGCGTTGAGCACAGAGTTGAAATTGATACCTGGGGACGCAATCCATCAGCTGGGCAAAGACGGTTCTGCGCATATCCATCTAGGCATCCTATCGGCTTGCAGGCCACAGGATTGGAGAACCGGGTCGGCACCTGCCACAGTTTCATATCAAAAAGTATCGAAAAAATTGGATTTCGATGTTAAAACAATTCTTACCAGTAACTTAGAGTTGTGCGATAGAACAACGTTTGGACACTAGTGATGAAGGAAAGCTTCTTCATCATGTCCCCCTGTTTGTCGCCAGCAAGCGAGAGGCCCTGTTCAAATAGAAGATCGATTGTCCAACCCGACCCAGTTTCGCATAGAATTCTATGCTCTTGAGAGGACGGGATCAAGACCTCTATTGTTGAACTAGCCAGATTAAGCCAGAAACCAGCGAGGGAATCAGAATGCACAGCTCAAGCGTAAACTCAAGCTTGCTGAAGGCTCTCAGGTGGCGCTGCATCGGACCGCCCCGGGGAGGCCGCGTCGTCGCGGTAGCCGGACATCCCTCCGATCCAATGGTCTTCTACTTTGGAGCCTGCGCAGGGGGTGTCTGGAAGACCACGGACGGCGGAACCTACTGGGAAAATGTCTCCGATGGGTTTTTTAATTCGTCGGCCATCGGGGCTTTGGCCGTGGCTGAGTCAGACCCCAATGTGGTGTATGCGGGAACCGGTGAGACCACCATTCGGAGTGATGTCTCCTACGGCGACGGCGTCTACAAGTCCACGGATGGAGGCCAGACCTGGCGACATGCGGGATTGGCCGATACCCGGCATATTGGTGAGATTCGTATCCATCCCCAGAACCCTGCTCTGGTGTACGTGGCGGCCCTGGGCCACGCCTTCGGACCGAACCCTGACCGCGGCGTGTTTCGATCTCGAGACGGCGGCGACAATTGGGAGAAGATTCTTTTTCGCAGCGAGAAGGCCGGGGCCGTGGACTTGGCTATGGATCCGCGCAATCCCAGCATTCTCTACGCCGCGATCTGGGAGGCCTATCGGAACTTCTGGACGCTTTCCAGCGGCGGCCCCGACAGCAGCCTCTATCGATCCATAGATGGAGGTGACACCTGGTCGGAGATCACCGGCCAACCCGGTCTCCCGGCAGGCCCCATGGGGAAGATGGGAATCGCCGTCTCGCCGGCTCGTTCCGGCCGGGTCTGGGCGATCATCGAAGCGAAAGAAGCGGGCATCTATCGCTCCGACGATGCAGGCGAGACCTGGGAAGTGATGACGAACAAGCGGGACCTGCTCAATCGTCCCTGGTACTACTGTCACATCTTTGCCGATCCTCAACACGCTGATACGGTCTATGTCACCAACTTGAACATGTGGAAGTCCACCGATGGTGGGAGCAGCTACACCCAGATTACGACGCCCCACGGCGATAACCATGACCTCTGGATCGACCCCCGCAACCCAAACCGCATGATCGAAGGCAATGACGGGGGAGCATGCGTCTCTTTCAACGCAGGGGAGACCTGGTCCAGCATCTATAACCAACTCACCGCCCAGTTCTATCGCCTCGACGTCGACAACCGCTTTCCCTACCGCGTCTACGCAACCCAGCAGGACAATTCCAGCATTTGCGTTCCCAGTTCTACCGAATATGGGGGGATTCCCTGGACCGAGTGCTATGCCGTCGGCACCGGCGAAAGCGGGCACATTGCGGTGCACCCATCCGATCCCGAGATTGCCTATATTGGGGCGGTGGGGAGCTCACCCGGTGGAGGGGGAGCCCTACAACGCTACGATCGGCGAACTCGACAGATCAGACTCGTAACGGTGTGGCCAGAGGCCGATCAGGGTTGGGCTTCGAAGGAACAAAGTTATCGTTTCAAGTGGACCTTTCCCATCGCCTTTTCTCCGCAGGATCCGAAGATTGTCTACGCCGCCGGAAATCGCCTCTTCCGAACTACGGACGAGGGGAGCAGCTGGGAGGCGATCAGCCCGGATCTTACCCGGAACGATGCGTCCAAGCTCGGGATATCCGGTGGGCCCGTCACCAGCGATTCCAGCGGTGCGGAGCAATATGCCACCATTGTTGCGTTCGCTGAATCTCCCCTGGAACAGGGTCTACTGTGGGCTGGAACCGATGACGGCCTGGTTCAGGTTTCCCGAGACGGGGGGCACGACTGGCGCGACGTAACCCCGCCCGATCTACCTGAATGGTCATGGGTGGGCTCGATTGAAGCTTCACCCCATGCTCCCGGGACCGCCTTTGTTGCCGCCACCCGTTACAAGTTGGACGACTACGAGGCCTATCTCTTCCAGACGGTCGACTACGGGGAGACCTGGCAGACCCTCAGTGAGGGATTTCCGGAAGGTGAAATCAGTCGGGTAGTCTGCCAGGATCCGGTGCAGCAAGGATTGTTGTATGTGGGAACCGAAACCGGAATCTGTATCTCGCTCGACCAGGGCCATAGGTGGCGCCATCTCGAATCCAACCTCCCCGTAGTGCCGGTCTACGACCTGAAAATCAAGGATGATGATCTGGTGGCCGCGACTCATGGCCGTTCCTTCTGGATCCTGGACGACCTGACGCCCCTTCGCGAGCTGTCAGAGGAGGTGGCGGAGGCTTCTGCCCACTTGTTCGCCCCTTGTCCCTCCTATCGGCGCTGGCTGCAATGGGGTGTCGGGATTCATCGGGGTCCGGGGAAATGCTACATGCTGGCATTGGGAGCTGCGGGCACCTTCTATGAGACGAAATCACCGGAGGGTCAGTCTGGACTGAGAGGGCTTGATGTGGGTGAGAACCCCCCGCAGGGAGCCATTGTCTACTACTCCCTCAAAGAGGCTCCTGCTGAACCCGTGACCCTTTCCTTCCTGGACTCCCAAGGAGCTTTGATCAAGGCCGTAAGCAGCCAGGATACGGGATCTCAGGAGCGGCCTGAATCGCAGCTGTCGGACGAGGCGAATGGCGGCCCCTTCCTGTCCACTGAGGTGGGTTTGAACCGTTTCGTCTGGGATATGCGTTATCCCGGTGCTGAGAAGGTGCCGGGAGATCTCATTACCGAGAAGATGGAGACTGGACCGCTGGCGGTACCCGGGACCTATCAGGTGCAGCTTCAGCTCGGGGATCAGACCGAAGTTCGTTCCTTCGAGATTCTCAAGGATCCCAGGGTATCAGCCACCCAGGAGGACCTCGACGCCCAGTTCGCTCTCTGGAGCCAGATTCGGGACAAACTCTCCGACACGCACAGGCACATCAACCATCTCAGGAGGATCACCGCCCAGTTGCAGGAATGGGAGACCCGTCTGGAGGGTTCCTCCAGCTCCGAGTCCTCTCAGTCAGTAGAGAAGGCTGCCCGGGACCTCCGAGAGAAACTGGTAGCAGTAGAGCGAGAGCTGATCCAGGTCGATGCGGAGACGCCCTCTGACTGGCTGCGTTTACCCGCACGCCTGAACTTCAAGCTGGCGGCTTTGATCAGCGTTGTTTCGAGTGCCGACGCCGCTCCGCCCCAACAGGCATACGATGTCTTCGAGCATTTCTGCGAAAAAGTCGACGCTCAACTTCAACGTCTCCAGGAGCTCACAGACCAAGAAGTACCGGCTTTCAACGAACTGGTCCGCGACGCCGGGCTGCCGGCCGTGATGACGTGATTTCGGGCCAAGCGGTCCAACCCCTCGTTCGCGCTTCAGGCTTCCATGGCTCGGGAAGTTCCTTTCTCGAATGGGGCGAGCAGCGCTGGGGGCCCACTAACCTGAAACTTGAATAGTGAGCAGTGGTGAAGTGATCAGTGAACAGTACCGGAAAACAGCTACAGCCAACAGAGCCGCGAACGACTTGACTCGTTAGCAGTATGCCCCACGTTTCGAGGAGAGAGCTGGACAACAGCAGAATCTCGCAGAGCCCCAACCCCTCGCTTGCGCTTCAGGCTTCCATGGCTCGAGTAGTTTCTTTCCTGTACGATCCGGCGCAGCCGGGGGCGGCGCTAACCTGAAACTTGAATAGGTACCGCATTCACTTCGGCGTTCGCATGTTCGGTGTTCTGCGGTTTGTGATTTAGCCTTTTTCCTTGTTTCGGAAAACGTAACCGGTGGAAATGCTGAACCCCAGAATATCGAACAAGCGAATTTCGAAGGCCGGAAGAAGACAAAGGGGAGAACGTCTGAGGTTCACTGCTCGTACAGAAGTTTTGTCCTCGAATGGGGTCAGCATCCCTGAGGGCCGGACCAAATGTGAAAAACGCAAACGGTCCGGAGATTTTCACAAACGCGTGTGCTATACTGCCCTTTACCCACCTCTTCAGCTTAGGAGCTCGATTTTATGAAGGTGATCAAAATAGCCCAGGTGCCTCCGCCCACGGTGACGGTGGACGCGACAGTCCTGGAGGCGGTATGGAGTATGCAGAACGCTCGGTCGGGTGCGACGGCGGTCCTCGAAGACGAGGAACTGGTGGGCATATTCTCGGAGCGAGACGTCATGTTGCGGGTGGTGGCAGCTCAGCGAGATGCTGCGGACACTCTGGTCAAGCAGGTCATGACCTCTCCGGTCAAGTCGGTTTCCGAAGACCGGGATGCTGGAGATGCCCTCGAGCTCATGGTTTCCAACCACGTGCGCCATCTTCCCATTCTGGACAGTCAGGGAAGCTTGTTAGGACTCATCTCCATTCGGAATCTGCTGAGGTATCATGTGGAAGAACTGGCGGACCAACTGAATTCGCTGGAATCCTACTTCTTGGCGGACGGACCAGGCGGCTAGACCCAGAAGGGTAAGTCCCAGGTCCCTAGCACAATTTCTCCCAACACCAAGACTTAGAACATAGGACAGTCTGAGCAGATTCGGAGGATCTATAATGCGGATTTCATTTAGGCCCGTAGGGTTGTTGCTTGCAACGCTTCTAGTGTTGAGCGGATCGTCGATCTTTGCTGAAGACCGTGGCACGACTGAGATCACACTGGGAGGCAAGTCAGTTTCGATCGATTATGGTCGGCCGACTCTCCGGGGAAGGGATCCCAATCAGTTGATCGGAGTGGGCCACGTCTGGCGGCTAGGGATGAATCAGGCGACGACGCTCACAACCGAAGGGGATCTCAAGTTCGGTGCACTGGATGTTCCCCAGGGGTCCTATAGCCTTTTTGCCAAGAAAACCGGTGTCGAAGCCTGGGATTTGATTTTCAATAAGCAGACCGGCCAGTGGGGGACCCAGCGTGATGCCAGCAAGGATCTTGGGTCGATTCCTCTCACAGTGGAGGATGGAACGGAGAGTGTGGAAAACTTCACCATTGAGCTACTACCCGGGGGCGAATTTACCATGAGCTGGGGGACCCTCAGGGTATCGGCGTCGTTCACGGCGAACTGATCCTGTTTGCGGGTGGTCAAACGCCGGTTTCTACCACCCACGCGATTGCTGACCGGGTCTCCCCAATTCGTTCACGAATTGCTATACTTAGCGCCTTCTTGACGAGAAAATGCATGCCAAGTGAGATGGAGCTAGATATGAAGGACGGAAAACTCATCGTATTGACGGCACCGCTAACCGAGATGATTGACCATGCCGGTTACTTCATCCAAATGGCGATGGCTTCCTTGCCGGTATGGATGGAAGGGGTGCTGAACCGGAAGTATCCGGCGTGGAAGCAAGCCAAACGAGCCAGCGACGGAACTGCCCAGGCTGCTCCGGCAGGACTTCGGATTCTCGAGAAAGTGATGGCGAAAGAGTTCGGCGCCGAGAATGTGATCGTGTGCTACCCCGAAGATCTCGAAAACTTCATCGGTCCCAACACCAAAATTGTGGCCGTCTCTACACACAATCCCCACGGAGTTACCTTTGCTGCTGGCGTCTATACGTCCATCTTCGGTAGCTCCAAGCAGCCCATCAACTCCTTTTACTCGGATCTCATGTTCGAGATAATCAGGAACAATCCTCATCGCTCCAAATACAAGGTTATCGTGGGCGGATCTGGCGGCTGGCAGATCAACCAGACCGGTTCTGCGGAGAGTCTGGGTGTGGATTGCGTGGTCGAAGGACGCAGCGAGTCCGGGGAAACGATGGAGCTCTTTCGAAAGGCCGTTCGCGGCGATTCGTTGGAAGCGCAAGTGGAGGTTTCCCACCCCAGCGATCCAAATGCGATCCTTTTCCCGGAAAAGGCAACCACCTTTGGAGTGGTTGAAATGACCACCGGCTGTGGTCGTCGTTGCCAGTTCTGCGTGCCAGATCTCAACCCTCAGATCGCGCTGCCGAGAGAAAGGATGATGGAGGCGGTCGAGGCGAATGTCGCCAACGGCAACAAACAGATCTCACTGGCCACCGAAGACATGTTCATCTGGGGGCAGGTGGGCAGCAAGACGCCGTTTTTCTTCCCTAATAGAGAGGCTTTGCTTGATCTGTATCGGGATGTGTCCAACTACCCTGGAGTAGAGGAGTGTGTCCTCAGCCACTCTACCATGGCTCCCGCCGTGGTGGACCCCGAGCTGATTCGGGGTTTGTCAGAGACCCTTTTGGACAAGAGTCCTATCCGGCTTCCCAATCTTAGCTCGCACCCGGAGAAGAGAGCCCTGGTTCCCTTGATTGGGCTCGAGACCGGCTCGATTCGTATGGCGAAGGAAATCATGCCCAGTAAAGGAGTTCCGTTCCATATCGAAGACTGGCCGAGTGTGGTGCTGAGAGGGTTGGAGATCCTCAACAAAAACAACTGGTTTCCCATGCTGACGCTGATGGTGGGGAATCCTGGTGAGACCGATGATGATGTGAAAGCAACCCTGGATCTCACCTACGAAATGGAAAGGCGAGGACTCTTCGGCTTCTTGATTCCCTCGGTATTCACACCCTTGGTCGGGACCAAGATGGAAAAGGGTGAGGGAGTTGCCAGGACTCGAGATCTTTCCAGGCTTCAGTGGCAGCTGATGATGAGGTGCTGGAAATTGAATCTCCGGCCTGGGTTGTACAGTTGGTGGGGCCCCAGCGCCTTCAGGCTAGGTGCTCTTGCGGTTTGGGCAGTGCGTCTACGCAAGACCAACGGCCCAAATTTCAAATGGCCTATGTTCGATTTCGCCAGCGCACTTCCGCAAAAGCTGATGTACCGAATGGGTAAACTCTACCCGGGAAAACCTTTGGAACTCAAAACCCGAGCGGAGCTCCTGGCATCTATAAGACCCAATCAATGGCAATACATCAGAGAGGATACCGGCGACCTTCCAGGACCCGTAGTGAAGCAGGAGCCGGTAGCGATGGCGGCGACTCTATAAGAACAGACGCGACAAGCGTTTTAGGAGAGAGAACAAATGGGCGGTACCAAGACCGATCACAGCTTCGAACTCAATCCGGATCAAGTAGATTGGCTAAAGAAAATGGCGGAAAAGCACAGCCTTCCCGATGAGCACAAAGCTCTGAGGGTTCTCCTGGACTACGCCAAGGTTGAAGCAGACGAGGAGCAGGTCTTTACCGAATTCCGCTGTCTGCACTGCTGACTTGAAGTAGATTCCAAGATACAAGTTACAAGAAACAAAGAAGTTCCAAATCACACGCACCAAATTCCAAACATTCTGGGCTAGCGTTCGCTGGTGCGGACCCCGCGGTTGCGTTTGATGCTTGGATTTTGAGATTTGTTTGGATCTTGTATCTTGGGATTTCCAGTCAAGGTCAAGATAGACCTGTGATCGCACCCGTCTTCGGGTCGACGTCGATTCCTCGAAACGTCGGACGCGAGCCCGTTCCCGGTAGCAACTTGATCTCGCCTGCCACCGGGACTACTAGACCGGCACCTTTGTAGATGCGGACATCCTCGATAGGCAGCTCCCATCCAGTTGGGCGGCCTTTCAGGTTGGGGTCGTGCGAGAGACTGAGGTGTGTCTTGGCGATGCAGATGCCAAATTCCCGAGACTGTGGTTCAGACTCAAGCCTTTCCATGATCTCCAAGGCCGATGGCGAGTAGCTGACGCCCCGAGCACCGTAGAGTTCCCGCGCGACCATCTCGACTCGCTGGGTCAGAGAGGTCTCCAGCCCGTAGAGAAAGTTGAAGTCATTCTGTTCCGAGCAAGCCGAGACGACTGCTTCGGCAAGTTCGACGGATCCCTCGCCCCCCTTCAGCCAATGGTCGGATACTGCGAAGTAGGCCCCCGCAGACTCAGCCGCCTGGCGGACCAGGCACCGTTCGTCTTTGGTGTCGGCCACGAAGGAGTTCAGGCACACGATAGGTCGGACCCCGCTCCTCTTGACCACGTCGATATGTGCGGCGAGGTTGGCGCATCCCTTCTCTAACAAGCCCAGATGCTCCCTGGAATAGACCTCGTCCAGGGGAACCCCCGGGCGGACTCTGGGGCCGCCTCCGTGAGTCTTGAGAGCGCGAATAGTCGCAATGATAACGACCGCGCTGGGCCTGAGTCCCGAGATGCGGCACTTCAGATTCCAGAACTTCTCGTACCCGATGTCCGCACCGAACCCGCTTTCGGTCACCAGATAGTCGACCAGGCGAGTGCCGATCAGATCCGCGATGATCGAGCTTTGTCCCAAAGCAATATTGGCAAAGGGACCGGCGTGGACAAGAACGGGCTGCCCCTCGATCGTCTGCAGCAGATTGGGGTTGATCGCTTCTGCCATCCAGGCGCACATGGCACCGTCAACTTCCAGATCGGCGGTCGTGATCTCGCTGCCGTTTCGGTCATAGGCGACGACGATCTTTGCCATCCTCTCTCGAAGATCTGACAGGTTCCTAGCGATCGAAAGAATGGCCATGATCTCGCTGGCGGCTGTGATCAGGAAGCCTGATTCGATCTCGACCCCGTCGGTTTTTCCTCCTCTGCCGATCGTTATGTTTCTCAGCGCCTGAGCACAATAGTCGATGGCCCAATCCATTGAGACCCCTGAAGGATCGATGTCCAGTCGCTTCAGGTGGAGTTGTTCCAGCCGCTCGTCGTCGTAGTTGCGCTCGTGCTGCATGCGCGCGGTTAGCGCCACCATCGCCAGGTTGTGCGCGTTCGTGACCGAATCAATGTCCCCGGTGAGTCGCACTGAAAGTGGAGCAAGCGGAATACACTGCGCCAGTCCACCCCCGGCTCCGGATCCCTTGATGTTGAAGGTAGGACCGCCGCTGGGCTGCCGTATGGTTGCGGCCGCCCGTTTGCCGATATAGCCCAGCCCTTGGAGAAGGCCCATACAGGTTGTGGTTTTCCCTTCACCCAAAGGAGTCGGCGTAATGCCCGAGACGTTGATGTAGTGACCTGTTGGCGCTTGTTCGAGACGCTCCATCACCAAGGTCTGGTCGATCTTGGCCACGTACCTTCCCATGGGAATGAGCTCGTCACCCTGCAGTCCCAGATCCTCGGCCAGTTGAGTCGGAGACTTCATGTCACGCTCGGCTTCCTGAGCGATTTCCCAGTCTTTGAGTCTGGTGGGATCAAGCTTCATTGTGCCCCTTCTCCACCCTTGGCCCGAAGGGCTTCGGTACCCGCTTCGAGGACACGGATGATTTGATCCACGTCGTACACGCATCCATTCCAGGTGCCCCCGCTGACGGATTGGAGGGCGGCCCATAGTTTCGTGTCTCCCGGCAAACGCGAATGCGCCTGCAGTCCGGGATAGGGATCACGCGATTTCAGGAGCTCGTCGCTTTCTGCTGCGGAACACCTGGCTCCTCCCCTTCCGACCAGGTTGAGGCTGCCCTCTAGTCTCTTGCGGTCAATCACAATTTCAACCATATCCCCATCACGCAATCGACCGATGGGCCCTCCTGCCAACGCCTCTGGCCCCACGTGTCCCACACAGGCCCCGGTCGAGACTCCTGAGAAGCGGGCGTCGGTGATGACCGCCACGGTCTTCCCCCAGGGGATGAACTTGAGAGCAGATGTCACCTGGTAGATTTCCTCCATTCCCGAACCCGAAGGCCCGGCGCCGACCAAAACCAGGACGTTTCCGGGCTCCAGGGGACGACCGCTCAGTCCCTTGATCGACTCGACCGCTGCCTTTTCCGAGGTAAAGATTCGAGCTGGTCCCTGATGTCGATAGACGTTCTCTTCGTCGATCAGTGTGGGGTCGATTGCAGTGGCTTTGATCACCGCACCCTCGGGGGCAAGGTTCCCGGATGGGAAGACCAGGGTGCTGGACAATCCGTTCTTCCGGGCTCGATCGGGATCCATGATCACCAGATCAGGATCGATTTCTCCAGCACTCGCCAACGCTTTTCGAGCCTCCCGGCGCCGATCACTCCCCTCCCACCAGTTGAGCACTTCCGAGAGTTTCTCTCCGGCTGCGGTCATCACCTCCATGTCCAACAAGCCAAGGTCCCGGAGGTGAAGCATGACCTCGGGGACTCCACCGGTCATGAACACCTGCACCGTAGGATGGTTGCGGGGCCCGTTGGGCAGTACGTCCACCAATCGTGGCGTACTCCGATTGACGCGACTCCAGTCCTCTACGGTGGGCAAGGGAAGGCCCGCGGCGTGAGCGACGGCTGGAAGATGAAGCAGCAGGTTGGTCGAGCCACCGAATGCAGCGTGAACCAACATGGCGTTCTCCAGGGCTCCCCTCGTCAGTATCTTCGACAGTGGAATGCCCTCGGCGCAAAGGTACAGCAGAGCGAGGGCTGAGCGCCGTGCCATATCGATCCAAACGGGTTGGCCGGACGGACTCAGAGCGCTGTGTGGAAGTGCGATTCCCAGCGCTTCTGCGACCACCTGAGCCGTGGCAGCCGTTCCCAGAAACTGGCACCCTCCGCCTGCCGAGCCACAAGCCCGGCAGCCCATCGTCGCCGCGTAGTCGAGGTTGATGAGGCCATGCGAAAACCGGGCTCCAATGGTCTGCACGGTTCCAGCATCTTCGGCGTCTACCGTCGGCAGCGTCACCCCTCCAGGAACAAGTATTCCAGGCAAATCGGTACAACCCGCCAAAGCCAGCATCACCGCCGGCAGTCCTTTATCGCAGGTGCCCACGCCCATGACTCCCCGGCGAGTAGGGAGCGATCGAATCAGCCGACGCAGCACGATGGCGGCATCGTTCCGGTAGGGGAGGCTGTCCATCATTCCATCGGTTCCCTGGCTACGTCCGTCGCAGGGGTCGCTGCAATAGGCGGCGAAGGGGAGAGCTCCCCTCTCGCGCAGGGTCTCCGCGGCCTCGCGCACCAACAGTCCTACCTCCCAGTGTCCGGTGTGGTACCCCAAGGCGATCGGCTCACCGTCGTCTCCGCGAAGACCTCCCAGCGTACTCAGAATGAGATAAGGGTCTCGGCCGGCCTCCTCAGGCCTCCATCCCATGCCTACGTTCTGAGTCATACCGAAGAGATTGCCGCTAGGTTCTTTCAACAGCATCTCTTCCGTCATCGGGAGCTTTCCAGGCGTGGGCTCGCCGGTCATCCGGGTTTCATCGAGGGACCGACTCGAACCGCGCAACTCGTCCAAAGAAGGCAATCTGATTTCGCTCATGGCAAATGGCGGGTAGTTGGTTGAGAAGAGGCGTCTGAGGGGAGTTGATAGCGCAGCGCTTGGCGTTTCAGGAATCCAACTCTATGGGATCGGCTGCGGCTGGTCAAGACCATTGAAATCTCAGCTGAAACTTGAATAGTGAACAGTGGTGAAGTGATCAGTGAACAGTACCGGAAACAGCTACAGCCAGCAGAGCCGCGAACGACTTGACTCGTTAGCAGTATGCCCCACGTTTCGAGGAGAGAGCTGGACAACAGCAGAATCTCGCAGATGTCCAACCCCTCGCTCGCGCTTCAGGCTTCCATGGCATCCTGTCGAAGCTTGACCGTGATGGGGCGCTCCGGTATCGTCCAGAAAAAGAGAGAAAGCCAACAGATACCTCAAGAGCGATCCGGGAGGGAACAGTGTCACAGACTACCAGAACTTCTATCAGTATCAGGCAGGGACAGGAGCGGTACGATCGAGCCAAGGCCATTTTCCCGGGTGGAACACAGTTGTTCGGGAAGCGCCAGGAGATGTCAGCGCCGCAACAATGGCCTCCCTATTTCTCAGAGGCTCGGGGGTGCGAAACGGTGGATCTGGATGGGAACCGCTATGTGGACATGTCCATGGCGGGCATCGGAGCCACTTTGCTGGGCTATGCCGACCCGGACGTCACCGAGGCTGTCGTTGAACGTATAAAGAACGGCTGTATGTGTAGTCTCAACCCTCCCGACGAAGTGGAGCTCGGTGAACTGCTACTCGAGATTCACCCCTGGGCTGAGATGGTGAGGCTGGGACGCCTGGGCGGGGAAACCATGATGATTGCCATACGGATTGCCCGGGCTCGAACCGGCCGGGACAAGATCGCTTTTTGCGGTTATCACGGATGGCACGACTGGTATCTGGCGGCGAATCTGGCGGTTGGGAGTGAAGCCGACTCGGATCGCCTGGGTGGAGGTCACCTGATGCCAGGCCTCGAGCCGGCTGGGGTGGCGTCCGGCCTGGCTGGAACGGCGATGCCTTTTACCTACAATAGAATAGATGAGCTCAAGACCATTGTTGATGAGCACGGCACCGGTCTAGCCGCGATCGTCATGGAGCCAACCCGTAACTTCGATCCTGACCCAGGTTTTCTGGAGAGCGTTCGTGAGTTGGCCAACAGCTCTGGAGCGCGCCTCATTATGGACGAGATCACGATTGGCTGGAGGCTAGGCCTGGGAGGAGCCCACTTGCGCTACGGTATTGAGCCGGATCTAGCCGTGTTCGCCAAGACCACCGGAAACGGGCATCCCATTGCGGCAGTGATAGGCAATGCCGATACCATGCAGGCGGCGCAGAATACCTTTATCTCGAGCGCACTCTGGACCGAGGCCGTGGGTCCGGCTGCAGGTGTAGCAACGATCAAGAAGTTCATGAGCCACGATGTCCCTGGTCACGTGCGCCAGATCGGGATGAAGGCCCGTGTTGGACTCGAGCAGATCGCTGCAGCCCACCGCGTCCCCTTCGGCTGCAGCGGCCACCCAGCCCTGACCTTCTTCGCCTTTGACCATCCCCAGGCTGCAGCGATCCAGACGCTGTGGACGGTCCGGATGCTGGAGAAAGGATTTCTGGCAGCAGGCGGCTTCTACCCCACCTATGCCCACCAGGACGAGCATGTAGAACAGTTTCTCGAAGCTTGCGATCCCGTTTTTGCCGAGCTGGCTGCCGGCATCGAGAACGGAGATGTGGAGCAGCGGATCGGAGGACCCGTTAAACACACCGGTTTCAGACGTCTGACCTAGTTGCTTGGCGTCAGTCAACGACGATGGCGAGATTATTGGTCGCGGTTGGGCGACCACTTTGAACAATTGACGATCAAGTTCGATCTCAATATCATAAGAATCAACTGGGGGGCTTCGATGAGAAACAAACTTATTACTGCGATGTTTGTGGTTGTCCTCATTTCGGTGGGGATGGCACAGTCCCGGGAGCGAGCCGGTCATTTTGGTGGTAATACCGGGGGATCGGCCTTCTTCGGTCACGTCCTCAGCAATCGGATCGGCATCTTTCCCGTCTCTTCTGGGTTCAGCGGGCTCGGTCTGGGTTTTCCCCGACACCGATCTCGCTCCCTGTTCCACCAGGGTCGCCGTTCGTTGTTCACCCACCAGCGGGAGGGGTTCGGTCTGGGTGGTTATGGATTCCACGGGAGCAGTTTTCTCACCTGGCCCTGGAACTACACGGATCAGCCAACCGACACCGATCGCTTCGTGGAGAGTTGGAAAGATCACGATCCGTTCGAGAACAGGGCGACCTCCGGCTTCTCCAACTCGGCACTTCTTCAAGAAGGGATGAGCGAAGAGAAAGTGGTCCAGGCGGTGGGGTCTCCGGCAGAGAAATTTCGGCTAGGACCTCGCGAAACCTGGAAGTACTCAGGCTACTCGCTTGTGTTCGAGCAAGGTGCGCTGAAGCAGATCCGGTAACCAGGGAAGGGTTCGCAGGCGCGAGTCCTGAGGGTTTTCTCCCAGGCGACAAGTCATCAACAATAAGTCTAGAAAAAAGAGGGGATTCTGGTAATGAGGAAGTTACTGTTTTACTCGGTTTTTCTGCTTGGTTTTACGAGTCTCAACCTGGTTGCACAGAAGAAGCGTGTAGCCATCGTCGACTTTGATTTTGGGACTGTTCAGCGGTGGTGGGGCGGCAACTGGGATATCGGCAAAGGAATCGCGGATATGGTCGTCAACGAGCTAGTAAACGACGGCACCTATTCCGTGATCGAGCGAAAGAAGATGAACCTGGTAATGGCCGAGCAGAACTTTTCCAACAGCGACCGCGCCGATGCTAGTACCGCTGCCAAGATCGGTAAGCTTCTGAGCGTGAACGGGATGATCGTGGGGTCCATCACCCAGTTCGGCACCGAAAAGAAGGGCTTCAGCCTCGGCGGCGTTGGAGGAAGATTCGGCAAATACGGGGGGGCAAGATCGGGACCCAGAAGGGCATTGCGAACGTGAAGCTTACCGCTCGCATCGTCGACATCAACACGGGTGAGATTCTGGCTTCCAAGACCGGGGAAGGGAAGTCCAAGAGGAAGGGTCTGATGCTCGGAGGCGGAGGTGCCGGAGGGGGCGGCTTCGGTGCAGGTGGTATCAGCATGACGAGCAGCGACTTCCGCGAGACCATTATTGGCGAAGCCACGGAAGCTGCAGTGAAGGACCTGTCTGCACAGCTGATCAAGGACTACAGAAAGCTGCCCGATGTCGAGTATGTGATCCGGGGCATGATTGCGGATGTCGACGGATCCTCGCTCATTCTCAACGTAGGGAGTGGCGCGGGACTCAAAGCCGGTGATACCTTGAAGATCCTGCGGGTGAAGCGCACCGTCAAGGATCCCGCCACCGGAAAGGTCCTTCGCGAGATCACTACCTCTCTGGGAGAAGCCAGGATCGACGACGTGGATGAAGGCTCCTCGATGGCGACGGTCATTTCCGGATCGGGAGTGAAGGTCGGAGACCTGGTCAGGAACTAGTCGCCGGTTGCTTTCCGGCCCAAGCTCTTTAGCAATCGACGGAAATCGGGTATATCTTTACGGGCGGTCGTATTGGCCGCCCGTTTTCTTTTTAACGTCTAAGGAGAGTTTTCCATGAAGATGTTTATCCAGGGTGAGTGGACCGATGCCGCCAACCAGATTCAAGTCAAGAACCCCTACGATGATTCCGTCGTAGACACGGTGCCCAGGGGGAGTGTGTCGGATGTCGACGCGGCCATTGCCGGCGCCGTTGAGGGTGCCAGGATCATGCGAGAGATGCCCGCCTACGACCGGGCTCAGATCCTCTTCGCCACCGCCGCACTGATGATTGAGCGGACCGAAGATCTGGCTCGAACCATCAGCTCTGAGGAGGGGAAGATTCTGGCGGAGGGTCGGTTTGAGGCCAGTCGTGCCGCCGAGATCATCCAGCTCTCGGCCGAAGAAGCCAAGCGTCTAAAAGGCGAGGTGCTCCCTCTCGACTCAGCTCCCGGCGGAGCAGGTCGATTCGGATTCACGCTTCGGGTCCCCTGCGGGGTCGTCGCAGCCATAAGTCCTTTTAATTTTCCGCTGCACCTGGTCTGCCACAAGGTAGGACCTGCGCTGGCGGCGGGTAATTCAGTGGTCGTCAAGCCTGCCACCGATACCCCTCTCTCCGCTCTGAAGCTGGTGGAGTTGCTGCTGGAAGCGGGTCTTCCACCTCAGGCTGTCGCCTGTGTCACTGGGCCCGGAGGCGAGGTGGGCGATGCCCTTTCCGGCGACAAGCGTGTTCGCAAAATCACCTTCACCGGCAGCTTCGAAGTAGGTGAGCACATCTGCAAGGTTGCAGGCATGAAGAAGGTCACGATGGAGCTGGGCTCGAACGCTCCTCTGGTCGTTATGGACGACGCCGATCTGGACAAGGTGGCTGCTGCCACGGTCACAACTGGCTTCTCCAATGCTGGCCAGGTCTGTATTTCCGCTCAGCGGGTGCTGGCAGATCGCAAGGTCTACGACGATTTTCTGGGTCGTCTCAAGTCGAACGTCGAAGCCCTGAATGTGGGTGACCAATTGGACGAAGAGATCACAATGGGCCCCATGGTCCGGGAGAGCGACGCCATCCGGGTGGGAGATTGGATTCAGGAAGCCGTGGGCGGCGGCGCCCGGCTGATCACGGGCGGCGATCGTAACGGAGCGGTGCTGCAGCCCGCCATCCTCGCAGATGTCGATCCAGACATGCGGATCAGCCGAGAAGAGGTTTTCGGTCCTGCAGTTGCGGTTAGCCACTTCAGTGATGCCAACGAAGCCATTGCCAGTGCCAATGACACCCGCTACGGGTTATCCGCAGCGATCTTCACCCAGGATATCGACCGCGCCCTGCGTTTTGCCCGCGAAGTCGACAGTGGCAACATCCACATCAACTGGGGACCCCAATGGCGCGCCGATTTCATGCCCTACGGAGGTCTCAAGGACAGCGGAATGGGGAAAGAAGGTCCCAAGTATGCCGTCGAGGAAATGACCGAGTTGAAGATGGTGGTGGTCAACCTACAGGCATAGCGGGGGCTGCAACCGACGTGGCTTCGGTCTCCAGGCCGAAGTTATATTGCCTTCGAGCCTTATAGCTCGACCCCGGCGGCCTGGAGACCACCGCTACGGCCTGCCCTAGACAACTCCCGACATCCGCAGTCGGTAGAGAGACGCAACTACGACTAGGAAGCAGAGCGTTATCGGCGAATACGACATGAACAATGCGTAGCCGCTGCGCCCTAGTACATCGTAGAGGCTGAAGCCTATGGTGATGAATGCGACTCCCGTTACGATCCTCGAACCCGGCGAGAGGTCTCCAAAATAGTTGACAAGACACATGATGGCAGGCGTCGAAAGCACCAATGTATAGTCCCAACCCGAGGGTGAGAGGAGCGGAATCAAAGTCAGCAGGAGAGACATCTCGAGATACTCTGGAAAGATCCGATCCGAGCGCTTGCAAAAGACGAAAACAAAGACGGTGACGAGTGCGCCGATCGTCACCAGCGACAGGGTAAACGCGCCAGCACCTATCCCCAGCCATTTCGAATACATGCCGAGAATGGACACGCTGTCCTGGGAGGTCAGATTCGGAATTGTCGTGCCGAACGTGGACTCTGTCCATCCGCGCAGGAGACGAAGGTTCCCGTCGAGTCCGTAGACAAGACTCGGCAGCAAGAGCGCCAGGAGCAAAACCGCACAGAGGGTGACGAACGAGCGGGCCCGCCGCCTGAGAGCCAGGTAGGGGAGAAAGATGACCGCGTAGGGCTTGGCCACAATGGCGAGGCTCAGGAGCAGTCCTGACCAGGTCTCCTTCCCTGACCTCATCTGGCGCACGGCCAGAAGGACCAGCGACAGCATCAACAGATTGCTCTGGCCCAGGACCAGCTCGTGTCCGTAGAACTTGGCCAACACAATCAAAGTGAACAGGAGCAGGATCCAAGCGGGTTTGTGATGGTGTGGGAGCAGTCGCCAGCTACAGAATAGAATCAGGAAGATGAGCCCCACTGAGAGTGCGTACCAGAGTGTTCTGGCAAGGGGCAGGGAGAGTCTCGACAGAGGGGAAACTGCCATCGCGAACGCCGGCAGATACTTGAACTGGTAGTGCCCATCGTCGGCGCGATACAGAGATTCTGCTGCCATCGCTCTCGTCCCGGCCTGCCAGTAGACCTCGAAGTCGCGCATCTTGTGCTGGACCTTGGCCTGAAACAGAAGAGCAAAGAGGAAAACCAGCGCCAGCATCAGAAGCCCAAGGAGGAGGTTCCACTTCGATACTCTCAAAGTACTGACTCGAATTCGTTTGGCCCGGTTGCAGGCTGTCGCTCCCTCAGCCGTGCTGGACGGTTCGAAGGGAATCTTCAGGCCGGGGATAGGGGAGATTCTGCTGTTGTCCAGCTCTCTCCTCGAAACTGGGGATCATACTGCCGACAAGTCACGTCGTTCGCGGCTCCGCCAGACCTGGCTTCGTCATACTGGCAGTTCCACCCGCTGGCAGTTCCACCCGTTCGCGGCACTGTCGGCTGCAACTGTTTCCGATACCGCCCACTGATCACTGATCGCTGATCACTGCACCACTGTACCACGGCACCACTACACTACCCCTCACTTGCACTACTGCTCACTGTTCACGTCTTACTCAGTGGAGCCTGAATTGTACTCCGCCCTGAAGGATCCGGGGACTTCCCAGTCTGGGGATGGGAGTGCGTCCGATGGAATACTCGCGGTCCAGGAGATTGTCCGCTGCAAAGAAGAGCTCGACCCTCTCCGAGAGGGGACGGCTGAAGCTCAAGCCCAGCAAGAAATAACGCTCCAGATCCAGCTGGTTCAGATCGTCCTCGAACTGTTCTCCAGCCCAACGCCCGTAGGCCGCCACCTTGACTGGTCCCGTGTACTCGATTCCTACTGATCCCTGGTGGCGCGGGACTTGAGGTAGCCTCAGCCCAGTGTCCTGTACCGCTGCGTCCGAGTATAGATAGGCAGCCCAGACATTCCAGAGCGGTCCCAGTGGGACCGTCGCTTCTGCTTCCATACCCTTCACTGTTGCTTGGCCCAGGTTCTGACGTTGGCGAAAGATGAACTGTGGAGTGACTGAGATGGTGGCGTTGCTCACTGCATCCCGGAGCGAGTTCCAGAACACGTTCAAGCGCAATAGCACGGGCGCGAAAGAATGAAAATCGGCACCCACTTCACCGCCCCACAAGTACTCCTCCTGGAGTTCGGGATTGGCCTCGGTAATGACGTTGCCAACCCGAAATGGACGGTGGAGCTCGTTGAGGGTTGGTACTCGGAAGCCTCGATAGGCGGACGCCCGCAGCGTGAGCCGCTCCGACGCTCGCAAGAGGACACCGGCTCTGGGATTGACGCTGGTCTGGGATTCTTGTCCCTGCCACCAATCGAACCGGAGTCCCGCCAGGAAGTCGACCCGGTGATGAAGGGGAAGGAGCTGCTGCACGAAGATACCCGCTAGGTTCTGACTATTCTCGCTCCACTTCACACGCCTCCAATCGGTGCCCACCAGTAGATTGCTCCGAGGCCTCCAGCTGAAAGCGGCGCCCGAGCCGAGAGAGCGGAATTCCTGTTCCGCGGTGATGAACTCTGCCGATCGGTCGGGAAGAATCCGGGAGAAGGTGTTTTCGAAGACACCGCTCTGAGTATAGAAGCTGCCTTCCCAGGACGAACCCTCGTAGCCTGTCTCGAACAGGACTAGCCTGGAGTTGTTTTGCTGGAGCTCAGTCCCGTTGCCCCTTCCCTCTCGAAAGACATTCACCCCTGCGTGGAAATTTTTGTAATAAGCACGTCCGAAGAAGGTCTGGAAATTGGAGCTAGCCAACTTGTCGACTGCTCCCCGGAGTTCATCTTGGACAATGAAGAACCCCTGGGTGTCAAAGAGTCGTCCGGACACCAGGTATTTCCAGTCACCAAAGTCGTCCGCAGCCAGTAGATCCAGATCGTAGGATTCGGGGTGGGCGAATCGACCTCGTAACTCGATCGTGTCAGGCGCGGGAGTCCGGGGGATCAAGTGAATCGTTCCCCCCAGGGCAGAGCTTCCGTAGAGCGAGCTCGTAGCGCCTCGAACGACCTCGACTGACTGCATCGCCAGAGTCGGTATCCGATTCCAGTAGATCCAACCTCCGAAGGGGTCGTTCCAAGGAAGCTCGTCGAATAGGACCAGACTTCGACTGGTCCCGCTAGGACCAATGCCCCGCAGGGAAACCCCCTGCGCCGTCGGATGGGAATACAGGCTGCTGGAGCGACGAAACAGGCTGAAGCCTGGTATCCGACGTAGGGTATCGTCCAGTACCAAAGAGGGTGAGCGAGCCAGGTCCTCGTCTGAAATTACGCTCACCAGGGAGACTGCTTCCAACAGCGGCTGTTTCTGCTTGGCGGCGGTGACAACGACCGTTTGATTCGGTGCCGGAGGCGGTTCCTCCTGGTCTCCTTCCTTCTTCGAGTCCTCTGGCAAAACCAGCAGAGCGCAAACAAAGAGGGCAGCGGTTCCCAACATATTCTGCTCAAAGGGTTGCTCGGGCCTCACACTCCTTTGAGGCCCGGTCAGAGTTCCATCCTTCGATGCCCAGGTCAAGTTTTCCCGAGAATCGACCTCAATCGAAAGCCGACACAGAAGCAGAATGCTATGATTTCCCGGAAAGGAATAATAGATGAGATTTGGAATTGCCGTTACCACTTCAGTCAACCCGGCCGTGACGCCAGTGGCCCAGGCCGATTACGTCAGTCGGATGGCCCGCACTATAGATGAGGCGGGTTTCGACTCCATGTGGGTTAGCGATCGGACCGTGTTCCCAGCCGATCTACCGGACCGCTATCCCGACATGTTTGGTCCCGGCAAGGCCGACCCCGAGGCCCAGAACGTGCTGGAGGCTATAAGTACCCTAAGCTTCGTCGGAGGCCTGACAAAGAAGGCTCGCCTGGGGGTCAGTGTGCTTGTGCTACCTTTCCGCAATCCGATACTCAATGCCAAGATGATCACGACCCTCGATGTGCTTTCGGGTGGGCGTGTCATTCTAGGCATAGGGGTTGGCTGGATGCCTGAGGAGTTTGCGTCCATGGGTTCCTCCTATGAGCACCGTGGCCGGTTGACCGACGAGCATATAGAGGCGTTCAAGGCTCTCTGCATCGAGGACGTGGCCGAGTATCAGGGTGAGCATGTCCAGACTTCCGGTATGGTCTTTTTCCCAAAGCCGGTCCAACGTCCCCATCCACCGATCTGGGTCGGAGGTAACTCACGCCTGGCGATCCGCAGGACGGCCAGGCTAGGCGACGCCTGGCACGGGATCAGGCTCAGTCCTGAGGAGGTGCGACGAGGTCGGGAGCGGCTCAGCTCCCTGTGTGAGACCTATGGGAGGGATCCAAAGCAGGTGGACGTCACGCTCCGAGCCACGCTGGTTCTGGAGCAGGCTCAGAGGACCGAGAACGGGGACAGAGCTGTTTTGACGGGAAGTGCGAGCGACATCCTCGACGATATCCGTAGGTACGAAGATGCCAGTCTGGATTATCTGGTTCTTTCGGTAGCAGCCAGCGACACGGACTCGACGATTGACGCGGTTCGCCGCTTTGCTGACGAGGTATTGACGCGGATCTAGCATCCAGAGCCGGCCTGAAGAGAGCGGCTCCATGGAAGAACTCGGCTGCCGGATCCAGCCCGCATTTCTCATCGCTGGTCTACTGCGTCGCCGCAAACATCCGTCCTGGCTGTGTTACGCTCTGTCGGCCTCCTCGACGTACTGCACGAGTACGACTGCGGGGGCCTCGGTCGCAAGCCTTGCCAGGACGGCCCTTGCGGCGCCTCGCTACGACAAGCGATGAGAAATCCGGGCTAAAGATCTCTCGCTTCCAGACCGATAACGGGACTAACTCTGGAAGTGAGGTAGTCTCAATGAGTCATAGAACTGCAGGGATCCAGTTCCCCGCCGAGACGGGTTCAGAAAAGACCAAGGTAGACGAAAGCAGTCATAACCCCGGACTGGGCTATCTGAGTACAGAAATGCCGACCTGGAAGGAATTGCCACTTTCAATACCCAAGCAGTTCAATGCCCACGGGTCTCCTCATCCAACCTCCGATCGTGATTGCGCCGGGTCCAGTGTCTCCAGGACGAGTTGACTCTGGATGAGCCAGAATCCGGCCCAGGTTTCCGTCTTTCGACATTTCTGCGGACCTACCTCCTTCGCTTGATCTCGGATTGAAGTTCCGAGGAATCGAGTGGCATACTGGTCCCGATTGAAAGACCACCGGAGCCGCAAATGTGTGGAAGGTTCTCCCTCACCGATCCTGAAGCTTTGTTGGAACGGTTCGAGATCAGCGAGACTCGAATCCCGCCCCGCTACAACGTTGCGCCCACCCAAGATGTGGCGGTGGTTCGCAAAGACCTCCAACTTCAGAACAATCGGCTCGATCTCATGCACTGGGGCCTGGTTCCCAACTGGGCCAAGGATCCTTCCTCGGGCTCGAGACTGATCAATGCCAGATCGGAAACGGTGGAGCAAAAGCCCTCTTTTCGTGAGGCTTTCAGGTCCAAGAGGTGTCTGATTCCAGCCGACGGGTTCTTTGAGTGGAAGAAACTTCACGGCGGCAAACATCCCTTTTACTTTCAACTCCAGGACGGAGAAGTGTTCGCCTTCGCGGGGCTGTGGGAACGATGGCAGTCGACAGCTGGCTTGACACTCACTTCCTGCTGCATCCTCACGACTACACCTAACGAAATAGTGTCTAAGATTCACGACCGCATGCCTGTGATTCTACCCTCCGAGGCCTATTCGACCTGGCTCAGCCCGTCGACCTCGGCTCCGGATCTCAGGTCGCTTCTTCGCCCCTACCCCTCCAGCCAGATGGTCTCCTTTCCGGTTAGCCGATTGGTTAACAGCGTAAGCAACGATCAACCGGATTGTCTTCAGCCCTCTCCTCCAGTCGAAACCAGGTCTCTGTTCTGACTTTCCCCTCGCACCCGTGCCGTTCGGCCGCCGATCGGGTCGAAATGCAAACTGTGAGCGGTCTCACCGGGAGCGACTGGGTTCCAGTGCTAGACTGAGCTTCGTTTTTGGACGGTCTTGCCAGGATCAGGTCCTAAAACAGAGGCATAGAAACAGGGTCCGATTTTCTCCGTTGGAGTTTTCGACCAAGACCCCGTCCGGACATCACCAGGGTAGTGACCCTCGGGTGTAGACGTTTCCTCTGTTTGAGAACCAAGTTTCTGGAGGAGCGGACGTGACATCCGAACAACGGGTCATTCCTTTTTTCTGTCGCCAGGCGCAGGCAGTCTCCCCTCTCCGGAACCGACAACTTCGATGAGCCTGCGGAACAGGCGATAAGGGAGAAGCATAGTGTCAAGAGATAAGCGACATGGAGCGATGGTATGGATAGCGATGTTACTGGGATCGCTGGGGACGATGGTGTATGCGGATCAACCGCGGCCGAACGTCCAGGTGATCACGCCGGACGGGGTGCTCTCGGTGGTACCGGGGTATACCGGAGGACGGTGGGGAGTCCCGGCAGGGAGGTTCGGCAGTTACGACAAGCCGATCCTGTTGGAAGAGGCCGACGCGATCTCGTTACGGATCGGGGACCGGATCAATCCCGACTGGCTGCCCGGCTCCAGTCAAGTCAACGGAGTCAATCCACAGACGACCTTTCCGGTCACCTACCCGCGGTCGCTGGGAGTTTTCTGCGTAGGCTGTAACGGACCCAAGCCCTCGCTGACGGTCCTGAGCTGGAAGCTGCTGCCCCGCAACCTGCGTCTGCCGCTGGTGGCGCGGGTGAGCCTGGGCGCCGATGCCACCGATCCGGGAACCATCTTCAACGACTCCAACTCGATACTGATCGAGATCTGGTTCAAGCGCAGCGGCGTGGTCGAGAACCAACCGCCGTCGATCAGTCTTTCGGACAATCAGACCGTGGGCCTGGGCCAGACGGTCTATCTACGCGCCACGGTCATCGATCCCAACCAGGATCCGACCACGGTGACGTGGAGCCAGTTGGCGACCTCCACGACGCCTTCCGTGCATCTGAATAGCAGCTCCAGTTTGCGACCCTCCTTCGTGGCACCCAGCCAGGAGACGACGCTGAAGTTCCAGTGCTGTGCCAGTGATCAAAAAGCCCCGCCCGTTTGTGCGCAAACGACAGTCTACGTGCGGGAGGACGAGCAACCTTTCGGTGACGATGACGATGACGACTCGGAACCCGAGATCGATTGCAATCAAGAAGGCAACCAGCCGGCCATCGCCCAAGGCCCCTCGGATCGAACCGTCGAGGAAGGCGATCGGGTGCACTTGACGGGAAGCGGACACGATCCGGATCGCTCGACCAGTGGGCAAGGATTTACCGGGGTGAGCTTCTCCTGGACGGTTGTCGAAGGCGCCGGCGTGCTGACCACTTCGCGGCTGAGTATCAGCCAAGGTAACGGCAGCTCGACGGCCAGTTTTACGGTACCGGCGGTCAGCGAAGACAAGACCCTGGTGCTGCGTTTTTCGGCCTTCGATCCCCTGGGCTGTGGCTCCCACGATCAGGTGCGGGTCTTTATCCGAGCCTCCAATCAAAAACCGGAAGCCGATGCCGGTCGCGATCAACAAGTCATGGAAACCGAACAGGTCACGCTCTACGGAAGCGGCTCGGATCCGGACGGAGATCGGCTCACCTACCACTGGTCCCAACGTTCCGGCCCCTCGGTCGAGCTCCTGCAGGGAGCCGGCGGTCAGAATCACTTCGTCGCCCCTCGGGTCGAGCAAAGGACGGAACTTCAGTTTCGTCTAGTGGTGGACGACGGCAACGGAGGCGAGGACAGCGACGAGGTCCAGATCACGGTCCAGGACAATCGTCCCCCGGAGCTGGATCGATTGGTGCCCCAGACGGTGGCCTTGGGCGAGACGGTGACGTTGGTCGCCTCCGCTCATGATCCGGATGGAGATGAGCTGACCTATGCCTGGAGCCAGCACCGTGGTCCTCGGGTCTCGCTCTCGAGTCACCAGGGTCCCCGCGTGTCCTTTACCGCTCCCGAGGAGGGAGAGGACGCAGAGCTGGTCTTTGAGGTCGTCGTCACCGACCCCTACGAGGGACAGGACGACGGAGAAGTCCAGGTCACGGTCGAAGGCAACGAACCCCCGGTGGTGGAAACGTTGGAGACTCAGGAAGTGAGCTCAGGCGAGACAGTGACGCTGCAGGCAACGGCCTACGATCCGGACGGCGATGAGTTGACCTACGACTGGAGCCAGGACTCGGGTCCGACGGTGCGACTCGTGCCCAGCGATCAGGCTGAGGTGAACTTCGAGGCCCCGACGGTCGAGGAGAAGACGGAATTGGTTTTGACGCTCAGCGTCAGTGACGGACTCAGCACGGTAGACCGCCGCGCTCTGATCCAGGTCAAACCGATTCGGCGCAACAGCATCGTGCTGCCCACCGGAGCCAGGACCCAGCACAAGCAGTTCAAGGATACCTATATCGGAGTGGCGATCGTCAACCTCAGTCCCTCCGACAACGAGATTACGCTCTTGGGTCGTGATTCGGACGGCAACGAGCAGCTGAATCAACAGCTGCAGCGTCTGGAAGGTCAAGGACAGGACGCCTTTCTCACCGACGAGTTGGTGGGAGCCAATGGGGAGCTGAGCTCCCTGGTGGCCTCCGGCGATCGGGGCCTGATCCAAGGGTTCTTCATGATGGGCGACTACAATCAAAGGCGACTGGACGGCGTCGGCGGGACTTCACAGGCCGCGACGACGCTGTACTTTCCGCTGGCCCGACAACGGGGCGACGAGGAGGCGACGCTGTTGTTTCTGTTCAACGACGCCACCGAGCCGGATCCGGCCGTGCTGCTGCGCTTGTGCGCGACCGACGGCACGCTGCTGCAAGAGACCCCGGTGGCGATTGCCGCCCAGGGCTCGATCGTGGGCACGCTGTCGGATCTGTTCGGAGCCGGGATCGCGATTGACGAAGGCTACGTCCAGGTCCAGAGTAGCTTGCCGCTACGGGGCTTTGAGTTCCTGGCCGGATCGGAGGATTTTTCCTCGATGACGGCTCAGGTCGGGACCCAGACCCGTCGCTTGGTGGTGCCCCACTTGTTCGTGGATAACCAGGGAGGAGATACCGAGATCCGGTTGATCAACGTGGGCGATACCGAAGCGCTGGTCGAGATCCAGGCCCGGGACGATCGTTCCCGGCTTCAGGGGACGGCGCAAATCACGATCGCTCCCAAGGAGTTGTTCGTGGGCGGAGCCCGGGAGCTGTTGGGATTGGATCCCACGGGATTGATCAATCAACAGGCGATCACGGGCCACCTGAAGCTGGACGTCAGTGCCGGTAAGCTGGGACCCTTTCAACGGGCGGCGACCCTGGTCGGCGTGACCTCCTTTATCGGCAACGGCGGCAAATTTCGCTCCACCCTGCCGATGATTCAAGCCGGTCAGAAGGAGACCCTCCTGTTGCAGGTGGCGCAGTCCGAGACGCTGCGGATGTTCACCGGTCTTGCCATCCTCAACTGTGAGGAACGGGCCACCGAGGTGCGGGTCCAGGCTTTCTCGGAGACCGGAGTCCAGACGGCCGAGCGGACCGTGCTGCTGGAGCCCGGACATCGATTGGTCGACGTCCTGGACGGCCCCTCGCTCTTTGGACTCGGCTTTGAACAGGTCAAGGGTCATCTCAGGATCGTCAGTGAGGAGCCGGTCCTGGTCTTTGCCCTGTTCGGCGACTTCGACTCCCAGTTCCTGTCCTCCATCGAAGGACAGGCGCCGATCCAGTAGCTTCTCCCGGTTTCAATCAGGGGACGGTTGCGGGCACGCTGCTCCCATGCCCAGCAGCTCCCGCTCCGTCCTCTTCCCCTGGCCGAAGGTTGCAGTTCACTCTGCAACCCACGGCCGGCTTTCGCTCTCTTTACAACGCATCTGGAATGCACCCCTATTGAGAGACGCGGCCCGGCAATCGCGCTTCGGCTGCTTCGATCAATTCCACCAAGCCCGTCCGACGGGTAGCGCTGACCACGATACCGCCGATGCGGCGTTTCTGGGCAGCGAGCTCTTCCGGAGCCAGCAGGTCAGTCTTGTTGAGGACCTTGAGCACGGGGACCTCCTGCACGCCAAGCTCCTCGAGGAGCTTCTGGACCGCCTCGATCTTCGCGTCAAGGTCCGCATCGGCAGAATCGATCACGTGCAGCAGGAGGTCCACATCGGCCAACTCCTCCAGAGTGGCCCGGAAAGCGGCTACCAACTCCTGGGGAAGGTCGGCGATGAATCCCACCGTGTCGGTGATGATGACCTCTCCTTCACGAGGAAAACGGAGTCGGCGGCTGGTGGGGTCGAGGGTCATGAATAGCTTGTCCTGGGCATCGACTCTACTTTCGGTGAGAGCGTTCAAAAGCGTGCTTTTACCGGCGTTGGTATAGCCGACAATCGAAAGCACGGGGATCCCCTCCCGCTGACGTCTTCGACGTCGGACGTCACGCTGTTTGGAAAGCCTTTCCACGCGCTTCTCCAACAATCGGATGCGATCGCGAATCCGCCTGCGTCCCACTTCCATCACCGTTTCTCCAGGTCCTCGTCCGCCAATTCCACCGGTTAGCCGGGAAAGCCCTTCGTCCTTCTCGGTCAACCTGGGCAGGGAATAGCGGAGCTGAGCCAGTTCGACCTGGAGCTTGCCATCTGCGCTGCGCGCCCTCTGAGCGAAGATGTCGAGGATTAGCTGTGTGCGATCGATAGCCTTGAGGCCGGTGGCGTCCTCGAAGGCGCGAGCCTGTGCTGGTTTCAGATTGATGTCAAAAATCGCGACACTGGCGTTTCGCCGCATCGCTTCCAGTACCAGTTCCTCCAGCTTGCCCTTTCCCACAACGGTCTTGGGGTGAACTCTGAAACGGGGTTGGCGGATGGTTGCGGCTGCGACGACGCCGGCTGATTGCACCAGCTCGAGCGTCTCCTCAAAATGACTGTCTTCGGGCCGAATGCCGACCACGAGTGCCCGCTCGACCCCCTTGGGGCCTGTCGACCGTTCCGCCACCCGTGCGAACTCTTCCTCCAGCGCCTGAATCGTCGCGCTAAAATCGAGATCGAGGTCGTGGACTGTGCGCGATTCGACCCGAAGCAGCGGCTCCTCGGGTGGCTGCCCCTCATCGGATGTCGCCAGCGCCGCGGGATCCAGGTAGGCCGCTTCGCAACGGCCGGACAATCCGCCGCTCACTACCTCCACCATGGCTACCAGGTCCAGGCGAAGTAGGATGAGATCGTTGAGATCGTCGTGGCTAAGTGGCTCGCCCCTCAGATGGGTATGAACCAGCCGCAGCCCGCGGAATCTGCCGGTGCCGCCTCGTAGGCGGCCTATCTCCGGAAGCACCAACCCTGAGGCATCGCCGGCTATGACGTTTCTAACGGTGCCATCTCGTCCGATCAGCACTCCTACCTGGCGCCCAAGCTCGGCCGAGATGCCGGTCAAATGTCGGGCTAGCTCCGGGGAAATCACCAGATGAGGATGAACGCGGCGGCGGTAGGTGCGTTCCAAGGCTCGGCGTTGAGATGCCTGAATCCCCTGGACATTGCCACTTATAGGATGTCTGGAGATGGGTTTCCTCCGGTGTGCTTAGCAGGGAGGGAAAGGGCATACCGAGTACCGCGATCAACCCAATCCCGCAGACTCTGCTCTGATTCGAAGCCCTCGGAAGCGACATAGACGAGGCCCTTCAGCGGTCGCCCCGTGAAATCCATCTCCCTTGCACCTGGTTGTTCAAGCGCCTCCTGGTAGGCATCTGGGCCAACTCTCACCATCAACTCGTCCTGGACCACGCCACAGCACATGTGGCCGTTGAGAAGGAAGGTCAACCCCCCGAACATACGGCGCTCGGTAACGCCGGAGTAGCTCTTGAATGCTTGCCGCAAACGCTCTGCGACGGTTTCATCGTAGGCCATCGGTTACTGTCTTTGAAGCTCCGTCAGCTCATTCGGTGTACGAGGATTATAGCCCAATGATTGCCTTCTCGACGGCCATGAACCTCGCTGGATCTCGCCGATCGTCATGGCCTCGCACCCCAATGGAGGAGAGCGGCCATTGGGATTTTCACTTTGCCCCCAATCGAATAGCTTTCGGCCGCTTTGAGAATCGATGTCCGGATCTCATTGAAGGCATCAGGTGTCTGGGCCCCCAAGGTCGGCCCAGTGCGGGCCGTTCCCTCGCAGAATGCCCGAAAAAAGTCCTCGGATGAGGGCAGATCCCAGGTCAGGGAGAGCGATCTCGTTCTGGGAGCCACGAACCCCGCCTCTATCAGAACCCGGTCAGCTTCTTTGGGGTCACTGAAGCGAAAAAAAGGAGGACCCGGAGGGAGGGGAACGTCGAGCGTTCCGAAAGACTCGATGGCCCCATACACCAATCCGAAGCCCAAAGATTGTTGTGGTGTCGCCCAGACGGTGAAGCCCAGCCGACCTCCGGGTCGCAGGACTCGACGAGCCTCGCGGACGACTGCTTCAGGGTCCTCAAAATGCAGCATACCGAAGTTTATCGCCACGGCATCGAAACAAAGATCAGGGAAAGGTAGCTCCGAGGCATCGGCCTCGGCGAAATCTACCAGAGGGTGAAGTGTCCTGGCCTGCTCCAACATGAACCGGGAGAAGTCGACCCCGATCGCCTCGACGCCGCGACTGGACGCAGAACCCGCAACCGTCCCGGTGCCAGTGGCGAGGTCGAGTAAACGGCTTTGGGGAACCGTCTTCAGCTCTCCCAGCAGAGCATCAACAGATTGGTGTGTCAGGGACCCCCAGCATTGGTGGTAGGCGTCAACAGCACCCTCCCAGCGGTCGTGCTCGAAATCACGAAACGAATTGGAGTGCCCTAGGACGCGTTGGCTGCCCAGGCCGCGAAGCCACCACTCAGGCTCCGAGTGTTCTCGAAGCCATGCTGGCGCAGAAACTGTACGGCCTGCATGCTGCGGCTGCCATGCTCGCAATAAACGACGATCTCTCGCTCACGCGGCCAGGACTTCACGATCTCCTGACCCAGGGCATTATCTGCCAACTGAGATCCTTCGATTTTTCCCTTCTCGGCTTCCCAAGCCTCGCGAACATCCAACAACGCTAAGTCGGCGTTGACAGAGATCTTCTCGCGCACTTCTTCAACCGAGACTTCCAGGTCGGCCAGCGGATCATGGACGCCAACCGATTCATCGATCGTCTCGCCGCAATACCGATCATAGACACTGGTGAAGATCTTGGCCAGAGCCCCTGCTGTTTGGCCTTCGATCTGGTGCCGCTCAATCATGTGGACCAGTTTTCCATCCCGGAAGAGTCCTGCGCAGGGAGAGGACGGAGGATAGGGGAGAAAGAGCTCCCGTGCACGATTTACAGCCTCGGCATCGTTACCAGCGAAGGCCGTCACGAGATTGGCCGGCCGGATTTCGTTTTTCAGCGATTCGACCACCGCAGGTCGGGCGATGCCGGCGGCACAGCCACAGACAGAATTGACAAAGATCAGAGTGCTCTTGTTGGTGTCGGCCAGAGCACCGTCCACATCGTCAGCAGTCCGAACTTCCTCAAAGCCAGCCTGGGTCATCTCATCGCGCATTGGCTGGATGAAGGCAGGATCATACATAAGCGTTTCCTCCTCGAATAACGTTCTCAGCAATCCTCAACAGCTGGCCAGGTCGACCGGGCCGAACATGAGAATCGTCTACCGGGATTGTACCTGGATCGTTCCCCGAGTGCCACTCGAATTACGTTCTCGCCCCGGTTTTGGGGTCGGCTATCAGACGATGTTGGCCGCCTTCTCTGGTGGCCTGTGTCGGAAAGGTCTCAGTCGAGGCGTTGTACCCGGGGATGTCGCTCCGAGGCCCACTCGTGACACAGATCCGCAACAAATTGCTCAAGCTGGCACTCCGCGACCGACTCGGGAACGAAAATGTCGTTTGCCAGCCGTCTCTTGCCCTCGTTGCCCAAATAGAACACGGACCAGCTATCTTCCGACCTGACGACTAGAACCTTACGCCCGAACACGTCCAGCAGGATCGGCTTCATCTAGAATCCGCAGTTCTTCGTCGTTATCGATGCACAGACCGAATGCTGTATTAGCCAGCCTCAATGGTACGCTTCACCGGATCGAAGACCATACGCTTGCCGCTCCAGTAGGCGTCAGTGGCCATGATACAGGCGATAGAGTGACCGAAACCGGCCTCGACCGGACAGAACAGCCGCTTGGGATCGCGGCTACGAACCGCCTCTAGCCAGTTGGCCATATTCCCGTTTCCCTCGGGAACGCTGCCAAAGGTGATCGGTTCCTCCAGCTTGCCTTCGGATTTTACTCCCTTACCAGTGAAGCCCCAATCCGCATCCGGGTTCGCGAAAGACTCACCCTCGAAGCTTCCCAGGGTTCCATGGACACGAGTCGCTGCACCATGACCATTGATCCAATTGGTGGAGTAGACCGTAAGGAATTTTCGGTCTCCTTTTTCGTACTCCAATGCGACTTCAAGAGTATCGGGATTCTCTCGGTAGTCTTTCCAATGGTAGATCCCTCCGTGAGCGACGACACTCACAGGATAGGAGACACCCGTCAGCATATGCGCCAGGTCTATGCCATGGCTCATCCACTGGTCGATAGTGCCACTGGAGAAGTCCTTGAACAGTCTGAAGGAGCGAAAAATCCGAGGATCGAAGGGACGGTGCGGTTTCCCCATCAACCAGGTGGTCCAGTCGATGTCATGTTCCTTGACCCTGGCCAGGTCCTTTGCCTTCCTGGCCCAGCGATAGGGACTGTAGACACTCCAATGCAGGTCGACTTTGGCAATATCACCTATGACTCCGTCGGCGATCATCTTGCTCGCTCGCTGGTATCGGGGAAAGGACCGTCTCTGAGTGCCGATCTGGACGATGTTGCCGGCCTTCTTTACGGCATCCAGCGCGGCGTTGGCTTCGGAAAGCACATTGGCCATGGGCTTCTCGCAATAGGCGTCCTTGCCTGCATCGGCAGCCAATTTCAGGATCTGGGCGTGGGCGTGGTCGGGGGTGGCAATGATCAAAGCATCCACGTTCTTATCAGCCAAAATCTCTTCGTGATGACGGTAGACCTTGGGTGAGTCTCCCTGCTTCTCTCTTGTCAACGCCAAGGCCTTGTCACGGCGGTAGCTCCAAAGGTCGCAAACGGCTGTGAGGCGAGCGTTGAAACCTTTTTGGGTCTCAAAGAACAGCTTCAGCAGACCGGTCCCGCGACCACCCGGACCTACGATCCCCACATTGATTCGATCGTTGACATCTCGACCGCTAACCAAGCCGGGAAAGCCAGTCAGGGCGAGACCTGCTCCAGCTCCGGCCGACCGAGACAAAAAGGAACGACGATGCATGGAAGCTTTGCTCATGATATCTCCTGTGTGGATGAACCCGTTTATTGGCGAGATCGAAGAACAGTACAAAGGACTGTTCCTCGTGATCAAACCTGGTGAGCATGTTATCGGAGGCCGGTGGTCATGATCAAGAGCGGAAAAGCGGGGATTCTGCTTGAGGAAACCCTAGCGCGATTGCCAGAAGGTGAAGCGGGATCTCTTTAGGGTACCGATGAATCCAACGTCCGAAGAGGTGAAAGCCTTCCCTGCCTTTTCATCCATGTCCAGGAAAAGGAGAAGCTTGAAAGCCGAGTCGCTTTGTTCGTGACCTCCAGCATAGGCCTCTACAAACGTGTTAACAGGAAGTGTTTGGCGACCCATGATCCGAGTCAGTGGGAGAGTCAGCATGCCATCGTAGGCTCTGTAGACCAGTTCGGAGCAAACCAGACGATCGTTGGAAAAGAAGTCGAACTCGAAGTCATAGGGCTTTTCGTGGTGAGAAAAGGCACGGGCAATCGCTTCTCGACGTTGGCTGTTGGTGAGTTGGGGGCGGAGGACGGCCACCGCGTCCGCTTCCCCGACTGAGTGCTCTAGACTGGTGAAGACGACTCCCTCACTGATGGCCTCGATAACGGCATATGGATGTCCGGCCTCGTCCTGACCGAGGAACTCGTTCCGGTGGGGTGTCACCCTGGGATCGTCGGCAACGCCGAGGGCTTCGAGCTCTTGCTGACTTCCCAGGTAGAGGGCCGCGTGGGGCCAGAATCCGGGCAGGAACGCATTGGAGAGGAACCAGTTCCGCCTTTCCAGCAGGATATCGCCGGGCTGAAGTATCTCTCTGAGTTCCCGAACCTGCTGGGGACTGATCAATCCCCGATGGCGCGGACGATCTATGAGCCGGAAGTCGCCAAGCCAGGTGGAGACAAGTGTTTGGGCGTGATAGACCGGGTCTCCCGCATGCCGACGCATTTCCCGGAAAGCAAGTGCTAACTTTCGACTTCCGATCCGCATCGCGGTCCGATCGATCGCCGGCCGAGCACGCACCGCAGCCTCAACCAGAGATTCCCAAGGAGGGCCTCTACCCCAGGCGTTCGATTTCGCCAGCTCGTCGTATCTTTTCGTGGCGGCTTCAAGACCAGAAACGACATCGGCGTTGGAGAGGCTGGCGAGGAGCCGATCGTAGGTGCCGCCTGACATCTCCCAGGCCAGATCGCCCTCGTTCAATTTCCGCTGGGCCTGCCGGTCGTCCTCGAAGGTATCCACCAATGCGGCTGCCTTCGCTAGCAGGGTCGCAGCACTCGCATAGGCGAGCAGAAATGCCCGCGCCTCCATCTCACCATCCTCTGGAGTGTCGTGCGCCGCGCGATAGGCCCAGATTGTCCGCAGCAGGGCTGTCCTCAGGTTCAGGTAGGTCAAGAGAAGCTGTTGGATTGCATCCTGATCCTTCTGACTGTAGTAGCTGGATTCGCCTCTCACGAAGGCGGCACGCAGCTCCTGCATACTGTCTTCCAGCCGTTCCAGCTCGGCGATCGCGGACACTGCGCCACGCGTATCTCGGTGGAGTCTCGCCCCAACCAAAGCAGGATCCTCTTGCCGCCAACGAGACCAGAGCGAGGGACCTTCAGGAAGATCTGCTACATCGCGGTCCCGTAGCTTCACTACAAAGACGAGCAATGGAATCAAGGTTATCAGGAGAGCCCCCCCGACCAAGGTACTTCGATTCAATCTGCGCTTGGCGCTCATCGGAACCCATCCCAGAACCTCAACACGATAGCGATCACGCATATCATCCATGAGCCGCAGCAGTTTCCTCTGAGCCCCAAGGACCCGTGCCACGGCGTCCAGCTTCATCCAGGAGGCGGCGCGGCCACCGACGTGGGCGGCCAGCTTCCGCAAGCGGCGATCATAGAATCGGGCAAACAGTCCCACTGGCACGAGCAGAATGGTGAAGGCGATGGTCGCCTCATCCGAATAGTGACTCCAGACCCACCAGACTTCGAGGCCATAGGAGACTGGGAACAAGATGGCTCCGATCAGGATTTGGGCTATGGAAAGAGAAGGTGGATGTTTCTGTTTCGCGACAATCTGACGGGCGATCACGTCTGTCAGGTGATAGGGAACCGCGCTCGTGATCAGGCCGAACAGGGCAGGAAGTGCACCTAGCAGGGCTTCTGCAGTCGCCTGGAGTGGGCCCAGGGGGCCGGGCAAGAGATAGGAAGGCTCTTCCAAGATCCTCTCGTGAAGACCGGCCTTCTTTTTCAGCCTCTCGTACCCTTGCAGTTGACGTTCCACTTCAGAAACCGCTGCCGGATCCGCTTCGACATAGTGGTTGAAGCAGGCTGCCATCCGGTAAAGCAGCTCTCCTCGCAGCCCCTTTCTGTCAACTCCAGAGAGGCCGGTCTTGCGGGCTCGCCCCAGGTACACCTCTACGAGCCGCTCAACGAAGGGCACGCGTTCGGTCGATTCCACATGGAAGGCAAGCGATTTCAGGGCTGTCTGGATCTGAGCTGTAAGCTCTCGAACCGCTTCTCGTGGGTTGGTAGAGTAGAGAGCTGACAGGTCGGCGAGTTTGAGCGGCTCTCCGAAACGGATGAAAGCGTCAGCCCGAAATCTCCGGCGTGGCTCGAACTGCAATCCAACTGGCACCACGCTGAGGTTCAGCTTGAAGCCGGCCGCTGATTCCGCCCGCAATGCGATTCGTGCGGCGCCGGTCTTCACCGACGCCAGCTGGGGATCATCCTGGCTTAGCCCCTCCGGGAAAATTGCTGTGACACACCCCTCGAGAAGCAGCTCAAGATAGCGGTCGAATGCTTCCAGATTGCGTCGCTGGCCACGGGGATCGTCCTGAGGGCGAACCACAGGAATCGCCCCGAAAGCCTCAAGAATCGGACGCATCGGACTCGCAAAAAGCTTGTGGTTGGCTCCGAAGTGGACCGGTTGGGACAGAAGATCGACGAGCATTGCCGGATCGACCAATGAGTTCGGGTGATTGGCAACCAACAGTACCGGACCCTGCTTTGGAACCAGTTCCCGCCCCAGTACCTGAATCGATCGATAGTAGACTCGAAGGGCAATTCGAAGGAATACCTTGATAACTAGACGGATCCCGTTGGGGAAAGGGGACATATTTGTATCACCTAAATTGAGCGATTCTACTCATTTTAGCAAGATGGAGGTCGCCCAGATGCGAGTTCCGACGGGAGGGAGTACTGGGTGAGCTCAGAAGGGTGGAGGGTGGCGATTTTCCCTCCCGAAAAGAGGAGAAACCCTGAGCCGAGGCGATATTGGACACACGGGGGCCGCGAGGCTGCAAGGAGGCTTTGGTTTTTTGCGATTTAGACCCAGGCGAAAGGCGGCGGGTGGGCGCTCTTTTGCCAGAGCCGGTCGATTTGAAGCTGCTTCCAGGTGGCGGCTGTGACTTTCAGGAGGATCTGGCCGGCATGGCGCACGATTTTCCCCGCCACGTCGACGATCCGCCGGCGTAAGGTCGTGGGGTAGCAGTTGAGCGGTACCACGGGCTGGCACACATCTTCCTTGAAACACTCGTAAAGGAAAAAGGCTACGAGCAACGTGTAGTAATAGGCCGCGTTGGCAGCAAAACGCTTAAACGGAAGAGTTTGTGAGGCAAAGTCCTTCAGGGCTCGATGCACCAACTCGTCGGCTCCGCGGCCATGATAGCCTTCCAGGATGGCCTCGGCTTGAAGCCAACGCTCAAGCCCCGCTTGCCCTAGCTGCTCGTCCACGGCGGAGCCGCAACCGAGATTGGTGTACAGGATCTGATCGGGACGGGCAAACTCCAAAAGGCGCTGCCGGTCCTCATAAGCCGGCCGGCAGAACAGGGCCCGGCGGCACTTCTTCCAGCTACCCCGCCGGTCTCCCAGTTCCACATAGCTCCACTCCTGATCGCCGTTGCGAGAGACTCCCCAGGCCGTTTCCTCCAGCTTCAAGATGTACTGTTGCACATCGCCATAGAGCTTGCCGGCGACGATGTAGCCGACCTGGAGTTCTTCCAAGACCTTCAGCAGCTTTTGATCGAAAAAGCCGGCGTCCAGACGCACGATCATCGGCACGTCGGAGCGGTACTTTCGGCGAATCTTCTGGACCAGATGACTCAGGGTCTTCTGGGCCGTGTCGGCGTGGTTGGAATGCTTGTCTCCTCCCCGAAAGACGGCATCGATGAGCAAGCGGCCCCAGGTGACCTGAAGCGGCTGAAACCCTTTGACCCGCTTGTAGGTCGGCGCCACGCCGTGGCGCTGGGGGGCCTCGTCGTTGTCCATCACCATGGTGTCCATCCCCAGCAGGATCAGGGCCGGCTGTTGCAACCGCAGCCGCCACAGAAACAGTTGCTGCAGGAGTCGGCGAAAGAGCCAGATGCGCCACATGGAAAAGCCGCCGAAAAAACGCTTGACGGCGTGAGAGGAGAGCAAGGCCTCTGGCTTCGTCTCGATCGCTCCCCCATAGCCCGGATCCTCCTTCAAGGCGTCGAAGGACACCAGATGGCGGCTCGATCCGTCCAGCAAGAAGCACAGCAACTGTTTGAAGATCTCCGTCACCGGCTGTCCCTTGCGGCTTTTGCGCAAGGAGCCAAACAGCCGATCCAGGTGGGGGTACAGACCCCGGCTCCGCACATAGCGGACAAACAGGCTCAGGCCGGCGCGTCCGGTTAAGGTCTCCGACGTGGGTTGCACGTCATCTATAATCCAGGAAACAGACCCCTCAGAATGACAGGGAAGGATGCTATCGTGGCTCATAGTTGTTTCACCTTTTGGGTTAGGAGCTTTTCGGTAGCGCATCTACCGCTAACTCCTAACCCGTCAGCATCTTAGCTCAAAGGTGTGACATCCCTTGGCCCACCAATCGCTCAATTTAGGTATCAAGATCTTAGTGCAAGCGCGAGAACTATGGAAGCCTGAAGCGCGAGCGAGGGGGTGGTCAAATGCCCCTTTGGCAACGCATCTCGCAGATGCCCAACCCCTCGCTCGCGCTTCAGGCTTCCATGGCTCAGGCAGTTTCTTCCTCGAATGGGGCTGGCGCCACTGGGCAGGGCTAAGTTGAAACGCCGCTTGCTAGATCGAGTTGCTGCTTCTCCCAAACGTGCACCTGATCTGCATACTCGTGCGCCTGGGCTACGAAGTCCACCCCCGCCATGCGCTTCCATCCTTCAATGAGCTTCCGGAAGATGGGGCCTGGCTGCCCATCACCGATCGGCTGTCCTTCGAAGCTATGGGCGTGGACTACACAGTAGGTGGTGGAAGTACACATCATCTCATCGGCCTGGAGAGCCTCGTAGCGGCCCAGGTTCGCCTCACGCGTGGGAATTCCGATTTCCCGGGCTACATCCAGCGTGGCTCCGCGGGAGACGCCCCGAAGAATGTTGCGTCCTTCAGGTGTAAGGAGTTCTCCGTCCTTGACCAGAAACAGGTTCCAGCCGGGACCTTCGGCCAGAAAGCCGTCCGGATCCAGTAGGATCGGCCATTTGTTCTCGCCCATGCGAGCTCCCTGTAACTGAGCCAACTGATAGTGCAAGCGACTACGAGTCTTGGCCTTCGGATCGACCAGGTGGGCCGGCACCGCCTGCTGGGGTACGATTACAAGATCGACACCACGGTCGTAGTTGGAGGCAAAGTGCCCCATGTGAGTTATGAGTGGCCAGCAGTTGATGGAAACCGTAGGCCTCACTCCTTTAGGGAATGCGCTTTGGTAGTGGGGAAGCGGCCCTCTGGAGACATCGTGCATGATTTGCCAGTCCATTTGCGACGGCTCTGTAGATAGGTTCCGTTCCAGAGTCTGGATGGTCAGCTCTTCCATCTCCTCCAGAGTGAGACCCGAGTCAATCTCCAGTAGCCGCAGGGAGCCATAGAGTCTTTTCATGTGGTGCCGGAGGCGGAAGGGCTTCCCTTGAAAGGTACGGGTGGCCTCGAAAGCCATATCACCGAACATCAACGCCGAGTCAAAGATGGAGACACGCGCCTCGGATTCGGGCACGAACTCCCCATTGAAATAAACCGTTCTTGCAGACATGGGACAGCACCTCCAGTAACCCGAATTGTAGCCGGCTCGTATCAGATGGGAAAGAGTCTAGAGACTCAGCAGGTACGAGAACTTGATGAAAAACTGCCTGGAGTCATTGAGGAAGCCTCGAGCGCGGCGACCCATTAGACCCATTTCTTGCTGGAGCAGGTCCAGATCCCGTCGGTTGTCGTTGTAGCCCACATATAGGGCCGTCCAAGGATTGACCAGATAGGTCAGAAGAAAGTCGCCGTTGATATTCTTGGAGGTTTTGAGCGAGGTCTGATCCGGGTTGGACAACACCGTTTCATACTGGGGGATGAAGCGCAGCGAAAGCCTTCGATTGAATTGCCAATCCCAGCGGGATCGAAGGATGTGACCTGTGATGGGAGTATTCCTGAGTCTTGATCTGAGCTGGGATGTCGCCCGGTCGCAGTAGCTCGCGGTCCCCGATCTGAAACAGCTCCAGGTGAGTTTCTCCGCTCAGTTCCCAGCCGAGTCCGAGGTCATAGAACCGGTGCAGACGGTTCTGCCGGCGGTCCCAGATGCCGTTGGCAAGCAGGGTTGGCCCCCAGGAGATGAGGTACTTACCTTCTCGGCGAAAACGGTAGTCCGCGTGCTGCCTGACACTCCGAACGTCCGGCCGTAGGGACGGCGGCTGGATGGAGCGGCCGGAGAAGAGGAGACGTCTCACGCGGCGTCCGGGGAGAAAACCGGTCTCGGTCAGGAATCCAGGACTCAGGTCGTTGTAGTCCAAGGTGTAAAGCAGGTGTCGTCCCCGGCGCAGCAGGCGAGCATCGTAGGCGGGACCAGCCTGCTCGGCTCCATCGTTATTGCGCGTGCGGCTGGCTACCGCTTGTCCGCTGAAGACCCAGTTCCGATTGAGCTTCAATCTGGCGTCCACGCCACCCACACGGTTCAAACCCATATCGAGGGCTCGCTCCGTGTAGATCATGCCCAGCGTGGATTCGCTCAAGATCTCCCGGTTCACCCGAAGCACGCCAAAACTAGCACGGGAACCGAACAAGGGATCTGATTCAGGGACGCTCTTGCCCGGCGACTCATCATCGGCCAGCAGGGCTCCTACAGCCCAGGGACCTTTCTTGCCGGTCAAGCGGACGCCGAGGCGTGGATCCTGAATCCGGCGGCTGAAGAAAAGATTGATGGGGGTCTGGAAGAAACTGGAGTTTTCCTGAAAGAAGGGTCTCCTCTCGGGAAAAAAGACCTCGAAGCGTCGGTTGACAGTAACCTGTGGTAAATCTGATTCCACTTGGCTGAAGTCAGGATTGACAGCTATGTCGAGGGCAAAGCTATCCTGGAAGACCAGCTTGGCATCCAGTCCTCCATCTATTTCGCCCCGGTCCGAAACGAATTGCTGCTCAGTTGGATGACTCGGATCCAGGCTTCTGAAGGATCGGAAAAAACCGTAGGGGATGAGCTGGACGTTGCGGCCAGGCGAGACCTGTTGCAGTCCCTCAAGGGCCGCATACTGATTCAAGTCTCCCTCCACACTCGAGGAGACCAGGGGCCAGGTGCTCATCTCGTTGGTTCTGGGGATATAGCGCCAGAATCCGATCCCCCACACCTGCTTCTCAGTGGAGGGGAAGCGGAGGCTTCGGAAGGGAAGGGACATCCAGACCACGTAGCCCTTCTCGGTGCTCTGTCCCTTGGATTCCCAGAGAGTGTCGAAGGCGGTGTCGTACCCCACCCCCTCCACATAGCGCCCATCTTGCTGAATGCCAAAAGGATTGGTAGAGAACTCGTAGGATCGGAGTTTGTCCCAGAATGTGTCCAATGAAACCAGGACCCAGTCGCCCCCCTCGAACTTCTCGCGCCTGGTCATGCGAGCCCGGACCTTCTCCGCCTCCGAATCGAAGCAGACGAAAACCACGTAAAGACGTTCATCGTCGTAGGCCAAATAGACTTCAGTTCGTTGGGTGGAGAGGGCTCCGTCGCGGGGGCGGCGCTGAAGGAAGCCCTCCACTCGCGCCAGTCGACCCTTCATCTTCGGGCTCGGCCTCATTTCCAGGAGATCTTCCAGGGTAGGGGGTTCGGTGATTCGTGGGATGACCAGGGGATCTGGGGAGGCGCCGCTTCCCCTGACAGGCCCGACGAAAAGGAGCAGCAGGGAGGCCAGCGGCAAATGCACAAGGCGGACAGTGATCCGAAGCAACATTCGCCTCAAGGCAATCTAAGACATTGAAATTCCAGGTGCCCAGTCAGTCAGGCCCCAGGGTGCCGCCGGCCATCTCAGACTCGGAATCTTCCGGGAGCCCGTTCCTCAAACTACGACAAACACCTGTGTTCAATCTTTCCGGAAGTCCTCGGCGCGGACGGTCCATCCAGTGATGTAGTTGTAGGCGTCGACAATCAGCTGGAAGATCGAGTTGAGCTCTTCCATCGATTGGGGCGTATAGAGAAGGACGAATCCTTCCCAGCCCTCCTGGTTCGACATGGGATGAGGGATTGCCCAGCCCGCCCTTACCGCTTCGCGCGCGCGTTCGGCGGGCAAAGCGATGTGCAAGCTTCCATCTGCATGAATGTGAGCAAACTCGCGTCCACGTCGGATTATTTCAGGGTTAACAAGGCTTATCTTGTTGTTCAACCAGAGGCCTCGAACGCCCGGGACTGACAGGATCGTAGGTCGGTTTTCCACACCTGGCAGAGCGAAGACCCGGCGAAAGAGTTCTTCGTTTACCTCCGGAATGAGCTTCACGTCGACCTGCCTGTGAGGCATGTCTAGAGTTACCTTGGGAGGGAGCCCCTCGCGTCGCGGCAGAGTCGGGTAGGATGAGCCGGCTTCCGCGGGGGGGGACGCCGTCTGCGATCCCGACTCGTTGGCAGCGCCGGCAGTGGCAGGAGCGCTGATTAACACAACCAGAATGAGGCTCGCAGCGAGGCCTCCATGGATTCCGAGAGGATTCGACGCCATGCCTGATTTTCTGGTCATGAGTGAACAATAGACGGTCTACTACAGATGTGCTTGACCCTGGGGAGTATAGCATGTGGGGAGCGAAAGCCGGCCGTGGGTTGCAGAGTGAACTGCAACCTTCGGCCAGGGGAAGAGGACGGAGCGGGAGCTGCTGGGCATGGGAGCAGCGTGCCCGCAACCGTCCCCTGATTGAAACCGGGAGAAGCTACTGGATCGGCGCCTGTCCTTCGATGGAGGACAGGAACTGGGAGTCGAAGTCGCCGAACAGGGCAAAGACCAGGACCGGCTCCTCACTGACGATCCTGAGATGACCCTTGACCTGTTCAAAGCCGAGTCCAAAGAGCGAGGGGCCGTCCAGGACGTCGACCAATCGATGTCCGGGCTCCAGCAGCACGGTCCGCTCGGCCGTCTGGACTCCGGTCTCCGAGAAAGCCTGGACCCGCACCTCGGTGGCCCGTTCCTCACAGTTGAGGATGGCAAGACCGGTGAACATCCGCAGCGTCTCGGACTGCGCCACCTGCAACAGGAGGGTCTCCTTCTGACCGGCTTGAATCATCGGCAGGGTGGAGCGAAATTTGCCGCCGTTGCCGATAAAGGAGGTCACGCCGACCAGGGTCGCCGCCCGTTGAAAGGGTCCCAGCTTACCGGCACTGACGTCCAGCTTCAGGTGGCCCGTGATCGCCTGTTGATTGATCAATCCCGTGGGATCCAATCCCAACAGCTCCCGGGCTCCGCCCACGAACAACTCCTTGGGAGCGATCGTGATTTGCGCCGTCCCCTGAAGCCGGGAACGATCGTCCCGGGCCTGGATCTCGACCAGCGCTTCGGTATCGCCCACGTTGATCAACCGGATCTCGGTATCTCCTCCCTGGTTATCCACGAACAAGTGGGGCACCACCAAGCGACGGGTCTGGGTCCCGACCTGAGCCGTCATCGAGGAAAAATCCTCCGATCCGGCCAGGAACTCAAAGCCCCGTAGCGGCAAGCTACTCTGGACCTGGACGTAGCCTTCGTCAATCGCGATCCCGGCTCCGAACAGATCCGACAGCGTGCCCACGATCGAGCCCTGGGCGGCAATCGCCACCGGGGTCTCTTGCAGCAGCGTGCCGTCGGTCGCGCACAAGCGCAGCAGCACGGCCGGATCCGGCTCGGTGGCGTCGTTGAACAGAAACAACAGCGTCGCCTCCTCGTCGCCCCGTTGTCGGGCCAGCGGAAAGTACAGCGTCGTCGCGGCCTGTGAAGTCCCGCCGACGCCGTCCAGTCGCCTTTGATTGTAGTCGCCCATCATGAAGAACCCTTGGATCAGGCCCCGATCGCCGGAGGCCACCAGGGAGCTCAGCTCCCCATTGGCTCCCACCAACTCGTCGGTGAGAAAGGCGTCCTGTCCTTGACCTTCCAGACGCTGCAGCTGTTGATTCAGCTGCTCGTTGCCGTCCGAATCACGACCCAAGAGCGTAATCTCGTTGTCGGAGGGACTGAGGTTGACGATCGCCACTCCGATATAGGTATCCTTGAACTGCTTGTGCTGGGTCCTGGCTCCGGTGGGCAGCACGATGCTGTTGCGCCGAATCGGTTTGACCTGGATCAGAGCGCGGCGGTCTACCGTGCTGAGTCCGTCACTGACGCTGAGCGTCAAAACCAATTCCGTCTTCTCCTCGACCGTCGGGGCCTCGAAGTTCACCTCAGCCTGATCGCTGGGCACGAGTCGCACCGTCGGACCCGAGTCCTGGCTCCAGTCGTAGGTCAACTCATCGCCGTCCGGATCGTAGGCCGTTGCCTGCAGCGTCACTGTCTCGCCTGAGCTCACTTCCTGAGTCTCCAACGTTTCCACCACCGGGGGTTCGTTGCCTTCGACCGTGACCTGGACTTCTCCGTCGTCCTGTCCCTCGTAGGGGTCGGTGACGACGACCTCAAAGACCAGCTCTGCGTCCTCTCCCTCCTCGGGAGCGGTAAAGGACACGCGGGGACCCTGGTGACTCGAGAGCGAGACCCGAGGACCACGGTGCTGGCTCCAGGCATAGGTCAGCTCATCTCCATCCGGATCATGAGCGGAGGCGACCAACGTCACCGTCTCGCCCAAGGCCACCGTCTGGGGCACCAATCGATCCAGCTCCGGGGGACGATTGTCCTGGACCGTGATCTGGACCTCGTCGCTGTCCTCGCCTCCGTTGCCGTCGTCCACCACTAGACGAAACTGAAGTTCCGTCCTTTGCTCGACCCGAGGGGCGACGAAGTGATTCTGACCGCCGGCTCCCTGCAGGAGCTCGACCGAGGGGCCGGAACGTTGGGACCAGTGGTAGGTGAGCCGATCTCCGTCCGGATCCGAGCCGCTTCCGTAGAGCGTGACCTGTTCGGTTTCCATGACTTGTTGATCGCGACCGGCATCGGCTTCCGGTTTTTGATTGGAGGCTCGGATAAAGACCCGCACCTGATCGTGGGAGCCACAGCCCAGGGGATCGAAGGCCGAAAAACGCAGCACCAGGGTCTTGTCTTCGCTGACCGCCGGTACCGTAAAACTGGCCGTCGAGCTGCCGTTACCTTGGCTGATACTCAGCCGCGAAGTGGTCAGCACGCCGGCGCCTTCGACAACCGTCCAGGAGAAGCTCACCCCGGTAAATCCTTGCCCACTGGTCGAGCGATCCGGATCGTGTCCGCTTCCCGTCAAGTGCACCCGATCGCCTTCCTCGACGGTTCGATCCGAGGGGCCTTGGGCGATGGCCGGCTGGTTGCCTTCTTGATTGCAATCGATCTCGGGTTCCGAGTCGTCATCGTCATCGTCACCGAAAGGTTGCTCGTCCTCCCGCACGTAGACTGTCGTTTGCGCACAAACGGGCGGGGCTTTTTGATCACTGGCACAGCACTGGAACTTCAGCGTCGTCTCCTGGCTGGGTGCCACGAAGGAGGGTCGCAAACTGGAGCTGCTATTCAGATGCACGGAAGGCGTCGTGGAGGTCGCCAACTGGCTCCACGTCACCGTGGTCGGATCCTGGTTGGGATCGATGACCGTGGCGCGTAGATAGACCGTCTGGCCCAGGCCCACGGTCTGATTGTCCGAAAGACTGATCGACGGCGGTTGGTTCTCGACCACGCCGCTGCGCTTGAACCAGATCTCGATCAGTATCGAGTTGGAGTCGTTGAAGATGGTTCCCGGATCGGTGGCATCGGCGCCCAGGCTCACCCGCGCCACCAGCGGCAGACGCAGGTTGCGGGGCAGCAGCTTCCAGCTCAGGACCGTCAGCGAGGGCTTGGGTCCGTTACAGCCTACGCAGAAAACTCCCAGCGACCGCGGGTAGGTGACCGGAAAGGTCGTCTGTGGATTGACTCCGTTGACTTGACTGGAGCCGGGCAGCCAGTCGGGATTGATCCGGTCCCCGATCCGTAACGAGATCGCGTCGGCCTCTTCCAACAGGATCGGCTTGTCGTAACTGCCGAACCTCCCTGCCGGGACTCCCCACCGTCCTCCGGTATACCCCGGTACCACCGAGAGCACCCCGTCCGGCGTGATCACCTGGACGTTCGGCCGCGGTTGATCCGCATACACCATCGTCCCCAGCGATCCCAGTAACATCGCTATCCATACCATCGCTCCATGTCGCTTATCTCTTGACACTATGCTTCTCCCTTATCGCCTGTTCCGCAGGCTCTAGCCCAGATTTGAGGTTCCCGAATCGTCCAAGTGCAGCCGGCGCCCGGACCCTTCTGGAGGAAGTCTCCTCAGAAGCGGCCTCACAGCAGATCCGGGGAGTCGGGTTCCGGTCCGGAATTGCTTGCTGTTTCCCTCGACGGGGGACAGTCGTTGGCTCTGAAGGGGGGTACTCGCGCTTGCCAGCAACGAAGGGGAATGACCCGAAAGCTCGGATGTAAGCAACGCTCCTCCAGAATTAGTTCTTCAACAGAGGAGCCGTTTCCTTGGTGAGAATGTCACGAAACGAAAACGTTTGAAATGTGCCCGTCGTTCCGTCAGCCGAAAGTCTTCGGCCTCAGCTCTCGAGCGTGTCTCCGTCCTCTGTAGGATCCGATCCTGGCAAGACCGTCCAAAAACGAAGCTCAGTCTAGCACTGCGAACCAGCTATTCCCGGTGAGCGCGGTCACAGTCCGCGTTTTGCTCTCTGTTCCGAACTCAAGCAGTAGGCCATTTCGGGTCCTGGCAAGTTCGTTGGGTCCGCCGGGGACAGGCCCAAGTCGAGGATTTCGGGATTGAGGAGTGTCCGAAGATGGCGGGAAGATTGAGATGCGAGAACGTGAAGTTATCTTTGCACGAACCCTAAGAGCGCTTTGTCTACGATTTACACTGAGACGACTTCAACTGGAGCTATACTAGGGTCCGGAATTCAACGAAGCAGAATTGGGGGATCAGACGCTTTGGGATCAGACGAAACTAAACGCAGCAACATAGGTCCAGGTGCGGAGGTGAAGATCGCCGTCGTCCCCGTGGCTGGCCTGGGTACTCGATTGCTTCCAGCCACGAAGTCTCAACCGAAAGAGATGCTTCCGGTAGCCAAGAAGCCGGTAGTTCAGTACGTGACCGAGGAGCTTGAAGCCAACGGCATCGAACAGATCCTCTTCATTACTGGCAAGAGCAAGACATCTATTGAGAACCACTTCGATTTTGACCATGAGCTGATCCGGGGCCTCCGAGAAAGTGGCAAGGAGGAGCTCCTGGCCGAGCTCGAATTCGAACGCATGGGAGTTCGGTTTTTCTTTACCCGACAACGACGGCAGCGTGGACTCGGAGATGCGATTGGTTGTGCGCAATACTTTACCGCCGACCATCCCTTCGTAGTGGCTTTGGGTGATAGCATCATGGGACTGGAGCAGCCGTCTCGAGTCGTCAGCCAGATGCTCGCCGTCTATCGGGAGCATCCGGGTTCGAGTGTGATTGCGGTAGAGGAGGTTCCCCTCAGCCGGGTGTCGCGCTACGGAATCGTTCATCCGGGCAGTGAGGGAGAGGCCTTTCCCATTCAGGCCTTGATCGAAAAACCCTCGCCGGAGAAGGCTCCCAGCAACCTGGCAATCGCGGGCCGATATGTCTTGTCGCCTTCTATCTACGACGCACTTGCTGAGACCTCTCCCGACAGTGGGGGAGAAGTTCAGCTCACACATGCGATCCAACGGCTCCTGGAACTTGGGCAACCGGTGATTGGAGTGCGTCTGTCGGAGAAGGAAAAACGGTATGACATTGGAAATTTCCAGAGCTACTTCGAAGCTTTCCTGGACTTCGCCCTTGCCGACGAAAAGTTGGGCCCAGATCTCAGACAAAGATTAGTCGAGCGACTAAGTGAAGATCGTTAAGACCACCGCCTACGCCCGAGCCGGACTGCTGGGAAATCCCTCAGATGGGTTCTTCGGAAAGACTCTTTCTGTGACGTTGAAGAATTTTGCGGCTCGAGTGGTGCTCTACGAGTGGCCCGAATTGGAGATCATTCTGAGTCGCCAGGATCGCTGCCAGTTCGAGCGAATCGAGGACCTGGCTGAGGATGTTCGGTTGAACGGGCTGTACGGTGGTCTCCGGCTGGTGAAGGCGGCAATCAAGGTTTTTTCGGAATATTGCACCGAGAACAGCATACCCCTGTCGGGAGAGAATTTCTCGCTGCGCTATGACACTGATATCCCAAGACAAGTCGGTTTGGCGGGATCGAGCGCCATCATTACCGCAGTCGTACGCGCTCTGTCGGAGTTCTACTCTGTGTCCATTTCCAAGCAGATTCAGGCCTGCCTGATTCTACAGACGGAGATCCAGGAGCTGGGGATTGATGCCGGCCTCCAGGATCGAGTGTGCCAGGTATACGAAGGTCTGGTTTATATGGACTTCGACCGAGACTTCATGGGTCGGCACGGACATGGGATTTACGAAGTCCTGGATGTTGAGATGCTACCCCCTCTCTATCTGGCCTACAGAAATGACTTGAGCCAGGTCTCTGGACTCTACCACGGCGGTTTACGCGGCAGGTGGGAAGAGGGCGACCCGGAGGTCCACGCGGCCATGAGGACCTTCGCAGAGCTGGCTGAACAAGGAAAGCAAGCCTTGCTGGAGGCGAACTATGACAGGCTGACTGAGCTCTTCGACGAGAATTTCGATACCCGTCGGCGGCTGTCGCGTCTGGATCCGCGGGGAGTAGAAATGGTTCAGATTGCGCGTTCGCTGGGATTGTGTGCCAAGTATGCAGGATCGGGAGGCTCTATCGTCGGTATCTGTCCCACCGAAGCACAATTCGCGAGTTTGAGGGAGCGATTCGCAGAGAGCGACTGCGTCCTAATTCGTCCGCTGGTGGCTTGATGGATCACGGCTCGGTCAGCCCAAGGTTGGGAGTAGTAGGATGGGCACTTCCTACCCGTCGCTGTTGTTGACGGGCAAGAGTACCGATCCTACCCGGGGACAGCCTGACTAGTCTCCATCGATCAGGTTGCCCAGTCCTCCTAGGATCGAGCCTTCGCCCTGGCTCCCGCCCTTTTGCGGAGCCGCCGCCAACATCCTGCCCGCCAGGCGCGAGAAGGGAAGGGATTGCATCCAGATCTTGCCGGGCCCCTGCAGAACTGCGTAGAACAATCCCTCACCGCCGAACAGGCTCGACTTGATTCCACCGACCTGCTGAATGTCGAAGTTCACGCTGTCTTGGAAGGCGACCACGCAGCCCGTGTCGACATGAAGTGTTTCTCCGGCCTCCAGGATACGTTCCACCACGGTTCCTCCGGCGTGGACGAAGCAGAGGCCATCCCCCTCGAGCTTCTGCATGATGAAGCCCTCGCCGCCGAAGAGTCCCGTCAGAATCTTACGCTGAAAGTAGATCCCAATGCTGACCCCTTTTGCGGCACAGAGAAAACTATCTTTTTGACAGATCAAGCGGCCCCCCACATCGGGAAGGTGCACTGGGAGGATATTGCCGGGATAAGGCGCCCCGAAGGAGACATGAGCCTTGCCCGCAGAGCCTGTGTGAGAAAAGACCGTCATGAAGAGGCTCTCTCCGGTGAGCAGTCGCTTTCCGGCTCCCACCAGCTTGTCCATGAAACCTCCGCTACTAGACGCAGCAGATGCATCACCGAAGACGGTCTCCATTTGAACGACTGCGTCTTTGTACATCATGGCGCCGGCTTCTGCGACGGCACTCTCGCCCGGGTCGAGCTCGACCTCAACGAACTGCATTTCCTGTCCGATGATCTTGTAGTCGATCACATCGGCTCCACCAACTCCGCCCGACGGAGGCGTCGGAGTTGGTACAGAGGCCCCCAACTCGGGTATCTGAGTGATGGGCTGCCAGTCCCCCTGCCCTTCTCGCCAGGCATGCCCGTTGGGATTGGACTGAGCCTGTCTCTGCGCCTCGGTCAGATCAAAGGGTCCACTTTGATTACCGCCATAACTTAAAAACCACTGACTCATTTCCTTGCTCCCTTCGCTTGTCAAGCCTCAGACGATGGACGAAAACCCCATACCGTATTTACGTTCCAGTGTACTTAGTGTTGTGTCCTGGAAATTCACCACATAATTCTGCGGACCTGAACGCCGTCTGCTGTGTTGCGCTTCCTCGAAAGAGCACTTGGTATCCTGGGACCTATTCTAACCTGCCTCGACTGTGTGCGAAACTGGGCGGTGAGGACGGACTCAGGAGTCTCGGCTGATTTCTGCTAACATTCGGCCTTTACAGACATCTAAGAAATCGATGCGACGGCTCCTCAAGATCGCGACAGCGGTTCTGCTTCTCTCCTCTCTCACTCTGGGCCTTCTTCTCATTGTCTTTCTCGACAGCGGCTTTCTGGATGAATGGGCTAGGAACGAAGTCATTGCCGAGCTGGAAGGGCGTTTCCCCGTTCATGTCGACCTGGAGGCCCTTCGTTTGAAGCTCTGGCAGGGCACCCTGGAGCTGGAGGGACTCAATGTTTCGGATTCTCAAGATCCCGAATCGGAACCGGCTATTGAAATCGATCTCGTCCGTCTGGGTTTTTCCGTCAGCCGCTACTTTTCACCGACTCTGTTGGTAGATCGAATTTCTCTAGAGTCGCCCCGCCTACGAGTGGAGCAGGATTCCAACGGTAGACTCAACCTATCCAACATGCTTGCCCCCTCCCCCCTGGAGCCGGTCTTGGAACGTCCCCTCCTGGTTCGAGTTCAGGTCGGGGAGTTGTCAATTGAGAACGGGCTTCTACTCTTTGAGAATCGGCCCTTTCGGTTGGACTCGGCCGAAGGGAGTCTGAGCGCTCATGCACGTTTTCTCCCAAACGGGGAAACGATTGGGAACTTTGCTTTGGAAAGTCTTGACCTTGCCATAGGTGGATTCACCTTCCCCCGGGTCACGATGTCATCCGATTTCGAGATTAGGGATCAGACTTTGCAAATCTCTGACTTCGAGCTGAGCTCGTCCGTCCTCTCCGCCAAGGTCGCAGGCAAGGTGGAAGGCTGGGCTGAACTGGACGGCCAATTCGACGTCGATGCAAGCGTAGAGCTGCCTCACCTCAGAAATCCGGACTTGTCGCCCTACTTTCAGCAGGGTCGAATCGATTTTAGCGGGAAGCTCACGGGGAGACCGGAGAGCTTTGTCCTCCGAGGTGAACTGTCTTCCGCCCGACTCCGGTTCCAGGACCTTCCTCTTGGCGACTTGCATGGCGAGATCGCCCTCACCAATGATGGGCTGTCTCTAGAAAAGGTCAGGGTCGGCTGCCTGGGCGGACTCATGGAGGCCAAGGGAGTGCTGAGTTGGGAAGAGGCCCAGCGGTCCCAGCTCGCCTTGGCTGGGACGGCCATAGGGATACGGCCCTTCTTGGCGGTTCTCGGATGGGAATCCGTCGAGGTACGGGGTCTCGTGGATGTTCGGAGTCAACTAACGTGGCCAGGACTCAACTGGCAAGAGTGGGAGGGGCGAGGACAGACGACCTATCGGGGTAGTTTCCAGTCGGCACCGGAGGAGACTGGATCTCAGGCCAAGGCGCTTCCCTTCGAGGGCAGTTGCGATCTCAGCAGCGGCAAGGAAGTCCTTCAATTGGCTCACGGGATGTTTCGAACGGATCAGTCGAGCCTGGCGTATAGCGGTCAGATCGGTCTTGGCGGACTCTATGATCTGGATCTGGACCTGTCATCCAGTGAGGGTCAAGAGCTCCAAGGTGCGGCCCGGGCCAATGGCTTGCTGCTCCCGGAGACTGTGGAGATCTATCCGTTCGCACTGCGCGGGCGGTCGCTCTTCAGAGGAAAACTAGGCGGATCCAGCCACCATTTTTCGCTCCAGGGCCGAGCTGAAGTAGAGCAGGTCGACTTTCGGGGACATCGGCTCGGAGCGTTCTCCGGGCAAATAGACATAGGTCACGATCTGGTCCGTCTCGAAGAAGCGGAGTTTCGAGATTCTTCGTATCGCCTCGGGTTTTCGCTGGCACTACCGGTTGATGTTGAAGATCTAGAGGGTCTCGAGGCTCGGGCGCGTCTGGACAAGGTTCCGATCGAGCGATTTCTTCCCATGGCAGGTCTTTCCCTACCTCTGGAAGGTCGAGTCTCAGGTGAAGCCCAGGTGAAGGGCCTGGCAGCCGGTGCCTACACGGCCAGCGCCGCCCTGCAAGGGGAGGCGGTGGAAGCCTACGGAGAGTTGGTGGATCACTACAGCGGAAAGCTGGAATTCCAAGACGGGACACTCAGGGTCCAAGGTCTGAACGCGTCAGTTTCCGGAGGACGGATTTCTGGCAGCTTTGGGGTCGACCTCGAGAGCCGAGAGTATTCGGTTTCTGCGCAACTTGAGCGCCTGAAACTGGAGAGGCTGCATCTGCTTCAGGGGCAAACTCCTGTTCGGGGAGAGCTGTCCCTGTCGCTAGAGGGACAAGGAAGATTCGATTCCCCGGCTTTCCAGCTCGATGCCAGCTCATCTCTGGTCCAGATCGGGGACTTTACCCTCGAAGACATCCATCTCGAAGCCGATGGCAAAGGAAAGAGGGCCTCGATCAGGCTGGCCCACCGCTTCGCCGACAACCCTTTTCTATTCGAGGGGACGGTGGGGCTTCTTGCTCCTCATCCACTGGATCTTTCTCTCTATCTTGAGAAGATTCCGATAGGGCCCTATCTGACCCTCCTGGGCTACAGCTCGGGGCAGTTCAAGGGGGTGGTTTCCGGCAAGGCCCGGTGTACCGGACCCCTCCTGGAGCCCGCTAAGATCCAGGGTGAGGGAAGCTTTTCCGAGATTGAACTTACCCTGTCAGGGCATCGGCTCGAAAACAGCAGTCCTCTCAGACTGGTTTACCAGGAAGAGACGTTGAGGATTGATCCTTTAAGCCTGTCCGGCTCAGGAACACAACTGAATCTGTCGGGTTCGGTTGGACTGGCCGAATCCCCAACCATCGATCTGAGGCTTGATGGGCAGGCGAATCTCCTCATCTTGAACAGCTTTCTCGACAGCGGTGCTACTTCAGGCCAACTGCGACTGGACAGCCTTTCCGTTTCGGGTCCGTGGCAAGACCCGCGAATTGTCGGTGAGGCCAGCCTGCGCGACGGTTTCCTCTCCCATCCCGAAGTGCCAAGCACGGTTTACGATGCGGAAGGCAAGGTGAAATTCACCTCCAAGCAGATCTCAATCGATGAGTTCTCGGCCTCGACGCCCTATGGAAGGGTCAGCGCCGAAGGCGGTATCTTCGTTGGGGGACTCACGCCGACTCGTTGGCAAGTCAATGTTTTTGGATCCAATCTGCAGGTCCCGTATCCCCAGGATGTGGTTTCGACAATCGACCTGGATCTTGACCTCTTGAAGGCCGAAGGTTCCCAGTTGGTAACCGGAGTAGTCTACGTTCGCGAGTCAGAATATACGAAGGCCTTGTCGCTTCCACAGCTGTTTCTTGCTTATGCCGAAAGCCAGATTCCACCGACTCCGAGCCTGGGAGGCGAGATCCTGTTGGAGATCGAAGTTGAAGCCTATCAGAGTCTTCGAGTCAGGAATCGCATTGCCGATGTAACCGGAAGCGGTGATTTCACCATCCGTGGGACCGCCCAGAGGCCGGTGATTCTGGGCACGATTACCTTGGACGAAGGGACCCTTTCGTTAGAGAACAACCGGTATGAGATCACGCGAGGTACTATCAACTTCAGCAATCCTCGCAGTACTACCCCGGTGGTCAACTTCGAAGCGACCACGGATGTGCGTGAGTTTACGGTAACGGTTGTTGCCAGGGGATCTCTTGATAAGCTGAACCTGTCTTTTCGATCCGATCCGCCTCTTCCAGCGTCCAGCATCGTTTCGCTTCTTGCCATTGGTCAGACGCAGGAGGAGATTTTTGGTACACGGGGGGCAGCACAGGATCAACTGGGGACCCTTGCCGTCTACGGAGCTGGGGCTCTCCTCAGCAAAAGTCTCGGGGAGCAACTGGAGGCTCAAACCAGCCGCCTCTTCGGATTTGAAAGGTTCTCAATCGATCCCTTCCTTTTCGGTCGTGAGCGCGACCCGGGAGCACGCATCACCCTTGGAAAGCAGCTCACCAGAGACCTGGCAGTGACCTACAGCACGAACTTGAGCAACGATCAGCAAGGTCAGGTAGTGGTCATCGAGTATCGACTGACCGACTGGATGACCGCGGCTGGTACTCGAGAACAAGACGGATCAATTGCCGTCGACGTCAAGCTGAAGAAGAGATTTTGAGGTTGAGGACCTTGACTCTTTTCTCTCTCGCGATCTCCCTGCAGCAGACGGGTTATTGTCTTTTGCTAGCCTGGTCGAGCTGCGTCTGTCTTCTCGGATCGACGGCCTCCCACGAGGGGAAGCTGATCCGTAAAATCGATTTGAAGAGTGACGGGCCTTTGATGCTGGTGACTTCCAAGGATGTCCTGAAGCTTTCCGAGCTGCAAGCAGGACAGCCGTACAACTCCTCAAGAGCCAAACGCACTATCCGAAGCCTGTATTCGACACAGGTTTTCCATGATGTCCAGATCGACGTGGTAACGGTGGATCCGGATCAGGTGGATGTGACGCTGGTGCTGATCCGAAGGTTTCTGATGCGAGAAGTTCGTTTTACCGGATCCCTCAGAGTGGCAAAGCGCCAACTGCGCAGAGAGCTCGTCTTGCGGAAGGGCGAACCCTTTTCAGAAGCGCTCCTAGAGGAGACCGTCTCCAGATTGCAAGAGATTCACCGGCAGTACGGCTACTACCAAGCCCGGATTCAGCCATCGTTCGAGGCAGACCGGGAACTCGCTCAGCTGGACCTGACGATCGCCATCGAAGCGGGGAAACAGGCAACCATAGCGCAGCTGGAGATCGAGGTCGATGAGCCGTGGGATCTCGACAGCGTACGTCGCAATATCGAGATGAGCGAGGGCGGTTCGTATTCTCTTGTCAGGCAACAGGAGGATCTGGAAAGGCTCAGGCGCCAGCTCTCTCTAGAGGGCTTCTTGCAGCCCGAAGTCTATCTCCGCGGTGGAGCGCGTCACGATCCTCGGAGCAACTCGGTTTCGCTGACTCTCAGGGTTTTGCCGCGAGAGAAGACCATTGTCCATTTCGAAGGGATCGATCTGGACCCGAGTGGTCTTGCAGAGCTCCCCCTTTTCAGCGAACGCGGTCCCCCTGTTGTTCGTTCGGAGAAGACCGGCCAGGAGCTCCGCAGGCGGTTAGAGGAGGACGGCTTCTTTCCGGTTGAGGTGGAATCCTCGCTCGAGTCTGATCAGAAGCCCGAGTCCCTGCTGATCAGGGTCGAAAAGGGAAGAAAGCGCAGTCTGGCAGGGATCGAGTTCAAGGGGAATCTGTCGATCGAAAGAGAGTCCTTGCTTCGGCTGCTTACGCTGGAGGAAGACGGTATCTTCCGTTCCAGCAGGTTCTCTACTGAGATCCTAGGGCGCGACGAGAATCGACTCCGAACCCACTATCAGCAGCAGGGTTTCGGTGATGTATCCGTTAAAGCCCGCGTGGACCTGGAAGATGACCTGGCAGAAGAGATCGAGGTTGTGTTCCATATCGAAGAGGGTTTACGTCACCAGTTCCAGCAGGTACGCATCTTTGGAAACCAACAGCTTGAGACAGACGTCCTGCTGGGTGAGATTACCTCCAAACCGGGTAGTCCCTTTTTCCCCCTGGTCCTTGCCCAAGACCGTTCCAACCTGATTGCTACTTATGAGAATCATGGGTTTCGGCAGGCGGAGGTGCGCTCGGAGGTCGTCTACACCGAGCCGGGAAAAGTAAGCCTCACCTATTTTGTTCAGGAGGGAGTGCAATCGTTCACCGAGCACGTCATCATCGCCGGAAATCGGGTTACCAAGCGTTCCGTCATTGAACGGGAGGTGAAGATCCAGCCCGGAGATCCGCTTTCACTGGATCGAATCCTGCAGACTGAAACCAACCTCTACAATCTGGCAATTTTCGACCGGGTCCGGATCGAGCAAGTCGAGTCGGGAACCAACCCTGCTGATAGGAGTGTGCTCATTCGTCTGGACGAAGCACCTCGTTACACCTTGTTGTACGGCCTCGGTTATAGCTCTTTCGAGGGCCCGCGGGGTACCTTTGGTTTTACCGATGGCAACTTTCGAGGGCAGGCAAGAGCTCTGTCATTGGGGCTGCGGGCGGGCTCACAACGCCAGCGAGGCAGCCTCTCCTATAACATCCCGCACTTTCTGCGCTGGGAGCTTCCCACCATTTTGTCCTTCACGGCAGACAACGAAAGGGCACTTAAGGAGAGTATCGGTGGAGGACAGCGGGCGCTTCGCGGCCGCCCCTTCGACTCCTTCCGATTGATTGCTTCGGCTCAGACTGAAAGGCGGCTAAGCCGGCGCGAGTCGCTCTTCTTTCGCTACAACTATGAGAACATCCGTTCGAATGTCCCCGATAGCCTGGCAGCGCCGCTACAGTTTTTTCGTGAAGAGGAAAGACTCGGTTTGTCCACCGTTTCGAGTTCCTATCTCAACGAGTCACGAGACGATCCCACGGATCCCAGGAGTGGCTTCTTCCTCAGCGGTGATGCCTCGCTATCCGCGCGCCTATTGGGTTCAGAGAGACAGTTCTTCCGCATACTGGCTCAGGGCCAGTACTATCATGAACTCCTGCCAGAGGTGGTCCTGGCCTCCTCCCTGCGAATCGGTTTGGTCAAAACCTTTGCCCAAGCATCCGATGCTTCCGCCGAAAACCCAGTGCCGATCAGCGAGCGGTTCTTCTCGGGGGGGGCCACTACCTTGAGAGGCCTTCCCGCCGATTTGGCCGGTCCTCTTCTCAGAGATGACGAAAGCGGCGAGATCATCCTGGTGGATGAGTTTGGAAACCCGGATCCTGACGGCCGTCCCGTGCCACTTGGGGGAAACGCGCTGCTCATTGCCAACATCGAGCTACGATTTCCTCTAGCCGGATGGTTTTCGGGTGCTGTGTTTTACGATTTCGGAAATGTCTTTAGCAGCTTCACCGACGTCTCTTCGGCAGGCTTCAGCAATGCCGTCGGGCTTGGGCTCGGGGTTGCCACTCCGGTTGGACCGGTGCGGTTCGACGTAGGATACAATCCTGACCCCCCGGGTGCGAGAGGCTTCGAGAGGTGGAATTTTCACCTGACTCTGGGGCATCCGTTTTGAGCGCATCAGTCCCCTTTCAGACTGCTTCAAGGCTCGTTTCCAGGGTCTTGCTGGTCCTCGTCTACTGCTCGCTCAGCTGGGTTGGCTTCGGTTCGGGTTCCACACACACCACTGACCAGATCGCGGCCGTGGTTGAAACCGAGGTGATCACTCTCTCCGAGCTTTTGTGGCTGGTGCGCTACAGGAATATGGAATTCCCCGAAGATGAGAAAGGCCGGAAAGAATTTCTTTTGAGATTGTTGGATCAGCTCATCGATCAGAAGCTGGCCGCACGGGAGGTCAAGGAGACTCTGGTCATCCGGGCCAGCGACCACGAAGTCCAGGCCCAGCTTCAGGCCTACCGCGATCGATTCCCGTCCGAAGTCGAGTTCCAGGAGAGGCTGAAACAGATGGAGATGACCCTGGATGATCTGACCGATTTGGTGAGACGTCAGCTGGCAGTTCTCAAGTTCATCAAGATGCGCTTCGAGCCTTTCGTCGTAGTCTTGCCCGACCAGATTGCCCTCTACTACGAGGAGGAGTTCGTGCCGCGGCTCAAGCAAGAAGGGCTTCCCGTTCCGTCACTTCCGCTGGTCGAAAAGCAGATTCGAGAGATCCTGACGCTCAGAAGGGCAAACCTGGGAATGGAGAGGTGGTTGCGAACGACTCGGGCGAAGGCGAGAGTCGAAATTCTCCTGTTTCGAGAGCCGCCCCGGACCCCCAACCTGCCCCCTGGATTGAGGGGATCCCTGTCGCTACAACCGGTTCCCATCGAAGAGGATCACTAGGAGCCTGCGCGGTAGAAACTGATCTACTGCACAGACTCCTAGATCTGCTTCTTCGAATCCAGGATCAAGGTGACGGGCCCATCATTGACCAGTGAGACTTTCATCATTGCCTGAAAGCGCCCGGACTGAACGGGGACTCCTTCGCTGCTCAGACTGTCGATCAGTGCCCGGTAGAGAGCCTGAGCCACCGCCGCAGGAGCAGAGCGAGAGAAACTGGGCCGGGCTCCCTTTCGGCAGTCCCCATAGAGCGTGAACTGCGAGACCAGGAGAATCTCTCCTTCAACCTCCCCTATCGAAAGATTCATCTTCCCTTCTCGATCAGGGAAGATTCGAAGCTGAAGCAGCTTCCTCTTGAGATACTCGACATCGTCACTGGTGTCTTCGCCCCCCACCCCCAGCAGGACTGCCAGGCCTTGTCCGATTCTGCCCACAACGGTGCCGTCCACTGTCACCTGAGCTCGCTCGACGCGTTGGATTACAGCTCGCATCGCTCTCCCCTAGTGGACCGTATAGTCCATCCCTTGACCCCAGCGCTCCCGTAAGACCCGTTCGAATCGGGGCAACAGTACGATATCGAAGGTGAGCTGCTTGTCCGGAAACATCCTAAGGATGGCTTTCTCTGCGTTCCGTACCATCTTACGTCCCTCCATCAGCGTGAGAGAAGTGTCCTGGTAGAGGACGCTGACTGTGAGGTCGACCAGAAATCTGAGACGGCGAATGCGTTTGTTCTCCTCCTGAACCAATCTATCTTTTTCCTCGGGAGTCATTGATCCAATCTACCACGGAAGATCCGTCTGAACGTCGCGGGTTGCAGGTTGCAGGGTGACCGAACTCAAAGTTTCTTTCCTGTACGATCCGGCGGTCTGCAGCCGGTGGCGCTGCTAAGGCGAAACTTGGATAGGTGTTGCATCACTTCGGCGTTCGCATGTTCGGTGTTGAACGAAACCGCTTTCAGCGGTAGAACCTTCCTGCCAGATCTTCTTATCCAATAAGGATTGCGGCGGCGTGGAGAGTTGTCGGAAGGCTCCTTCGTGAGGCAAGGTGTTGTTACCACACATCAACCTCCCACACGAAAGGAGCCTATCATGACTAGTTTACGTCAACGGATGATCGAGGATCTGCGGATCCGCAACTATTCCGATCGGACCATCTCCCTGTATGTGAATCGGGTGGCCAAGTTCGCCCAGTACTTTGGTCGTTCGCCCGATCGGCTGGGTCCGGAGGAGATTCGCCAGTATCAGGTCTTTCTGGCGAACAAGAAAAACCGTTCCTGGAGCGAGTTCAACCAGACCGTCTGTGCCCTCCGGTTCTTTTACCGGGTGTGTCTGAATAAACAGTGGATCATTAAACACATCCCCTTCCCCAAGCCCGAGAAAAAGCTGCCCGTCATCTTGTCGCCCCAAGAGATCGACCGTTTCTTTGAGGGGATCGGCAATCTCAAACACCGCACCCTCTTGATGACGATCTACGCCACGGGCTTACGCATCTCCGAAGCCCTTGCTCTGCGTCTGGAGGACATCGATAGCGCTCGTAGGCTGCTTCGAGTGCGCCAGGGCAAAGGCCACAAGGATCGCTACGTTCCCCTCTCGAAAACCCTCTTGAGAGAGCTACGGACTTACTGGAAAGACTCTCGACCGGACAGCTGGCTCTTCCCCGGAGCGGATCCCCAGCGGCCTCTGGACGTCCGTTCGGTACAACGAGTCTGCCAGCGAGCCGCGGCAAGGGCCGCTTTGAGCAAGGGCGTCACCCCCCACCGACTGCGCCATTGTTTCGCCACCCATCTGCTCGAAGCGGGGACCGATCTCAAGACGATCCAAGTGCTGCTCGGGCACCGGTCTCTGGGCACGACTTCGGTCTACTTGCACGTGGCTGCGGCTTCGACTTCTGGGACACACGATCTGCTCCAAGCAGCTCTCAGCCCAGCGGCTCCGTAGATGAGAGAACATCGGCTCGAGGTCGCCGATATCTTTCGCAGTTGCCCAGACGATTACTTCCGGGCGTTTCCTACTTCCGGGCAGCAGCGGCGCGTCTTTCGAGCGATCTGTGCTTGTCGGACCGCCGCCTTAGGCGGACACCTCAAACGGTGCGATCAATGCGGCTATGAGAAGATCTCCTACAACTCCTGCCGCGATCGCCATTGCCCCAAGTGCCAGGGCGGTGCCCGAGCCCAGTGGCTGGAGGCCCGCGCCCGAGAGCTCCTGCCGCTGCCCTATTTTCACGTCGTCTTCACGCTCCCGAAGGCCCTCGCACCCCTCGCCCTGCAAAACCCACGGACCGTCTATTCGATCCTCTTCCGAGCGGCTTCGGAAACCTTGTTAACTCTGGCCGCTGATGAGCGCCACTTGGGAGCCAGGATCGGCTTCCTAGCGATCCTTCACACCTGGGGCCAGAAACTGGATCTCCATCCGCATCTGCACTGTCTGGTCCCCGGCGGAGGCCTCTCCGAGGACCAGAGTCGGTGGATTCCTTCACGTCCCCGCTTCTTTCTCCCCGTGAGCGTCCTCAGTTGTCTTTTTCGCCACAAGTTTCTCCACTCCCTCAGGGCTGCCTACCGCCAGGATCAGCTCGCTTTTCACGGCACCCTCCAACCCCTGAAACTTCCTCGCCCCTTCGATGCCTTCCTGCAAAGCCTGACCCACACCAACTGGGTCGTCTACTGCCAACCTCCCTTCGCCGGTCCCGAGCGAGTGCTCAAGTACCTGGCCCGTTACACCCACCGGGTGGCGATCTCCAACTCACGACTCCTGTCCCTGGATCAAGGGAAGGTGCGCTTTCGCTACAAGGACTATCGCCACCCTCACCGACCACGCACTCTGACTCTCGATACCCCCGAGTTCACCCGACGCTTTTTACTGCACGTCCTCCCCAAGGGATTCATGCGCATCCGACACTACGGGATCTTGGCCAACCGTCACCGCCGGACCAAGCTCGCCTGCTGTCGCAGCCTTCTCAGTCCAGACGACTCCCCCACCGAACTCCTCCCTCCAGAACCTCCTTCGACCTCCGATCCGTCCGAGCCTTGTCCCCGCTGTCCCAAAGGGACCTTATCCTGCCTCCAAACCCTTCCCGCTGCGGCCACACCGATTCCACCTCGGATGAACTCTCCCGGTCTCCCCTGATGCATCAACCCACGATTCAAGACCCCCTTTGTAGACCTCCTGCCCAGACCCCATCTGGCTTCAGATACTCGTGTGTCTGCCGCTCTCATTCGGACCCGACAAACCGCTTCCCTCCCTGCTCCTTCCTCTGCACAACGCTCGGCAACTCACTGCCAGCCCCACCACTTCCCCTATCTTCTCGTCTTTCTTCGGCTTTCTTTTCCCGCTCCGAAACACTAGCCTCTAAACAATCCCCATAGCAGAGACCCGCGGCTCCGTCCAACGGGATTGTATCCGCCATGCTTACAACTGATCTGCTGACTCCAACTCATGCGTTCTCTCAGCACAGCGGATACAATCCTTTACGTTCTGCGGTTTGTGATTTAGCCTTTTTCCTTGCTCTGGAGAAGGCAACCCGTGGGAATGCTGAACCGCAGAACATCGAACAAGCGAATTTCGAAGGCCGGATAAGACGAAGGCGAGATCCTTTGACGTTCACTGTTCGTGGAGAAGTCTCTTCCTCGAACGGGGCCGGCACCGCTGGGGGCCGGACTGATCACCAAACTCTACATCGCTCTGGTCTCCAGGCCGAAGTACTCTCCTTCTCCCGAGCAATCGCAACGAAACACATCTTCACCCTTTGTTCACTTTTTCTCTTGACAATACACCTTTTCTTCACCACACTTGTCGAATGTCGATGACGAAGCGGCAAAAAGAGGTTTTGACTTTTCTCCAGGAGTATCTGGACGAATACGGATATGGACCCACGCTGGAGGAGATTGCAAGGCACTTCGGGATGGCCTCTCTCAACGGAGTGCACAAGCACCTTCGGGCGCTGCAGGAGCGTGGCTTCATTCGGAGGCTTTCCAGGCAGGCCCGTTCGATTCAGCTGTTGGGGAACGGTCCCTCTGGCGGATGCACCCTGCCCCTGCTGGGTTATGTCGCGGCCGGCCAGCCCATCGAGGCAGTGGAGGGCGCAGAAGAATTGTCCGTGCCCGAGAGTTTCCTCACGAGAAACCGAAACTACATTCTCCGAGTCCAGGGTAGTTCCATGGTCGATGAACATATCCAGGATGGAGACTACGTCATCGTTGAGGAAAGGAACCAGGCCTTCAATGGCGAGCTTGTCGTCGCCTTGATCGACGGCGAGAACGTCACTCTGAAAAAGTTCTTTCGCGAAGGAGAGCAAGTGCGACTTCAGCCGGCCAACGCCAACCTGGAGCCGATCCGAGTGAACGAGGAGCGACTGACGATTCAGGGTGTGGTTGTAGGCATCATGCGGAAGTACTAGTTGTTTGGATGAATCAAAGGCTCGATCGCACTAGCGCGAGCTGCACTGGAGGAAAAACATGCCTTACCGGATCACAGTAGCTGGAACCATTCTAGAAGGAAAAGATGTCAAAGCGCTGCTGCGGCGAGCGGTTGAAGCGCGAGCGGGAAAGCGGACTCGATCTTCTCTCCCCTCTGGTGGCAGTCGCTGGTCGGCTGGTACCTCGCTCTCAAAGCGCATAGAGAGTCGAGGCCTTGGAGCGGGGGCGGAAGCAGTCTCCTAGCTCGGATTTCTCATCGCTTGTCGTAGCGAGGCGCCGCAAGGGCCGTCCTGGCAAGGCTTGCGACCGAGGCCCCCGCAGTCGTACTCGTGCAGTACGTCGAGGAGGCCGACAGAGCGTAACACAGCCAGGACGGATGTTTGCGGCGACGCAGGAGACCAGCGATGAGAAATGCGGGCTAGGGCTCGCGCACGACAGCAAGAAACAGCCAAGCGGAAGCTACAGACGCTGTGAGTGCTTTCGGCCGCGAGGGTCTGGGTCGAATTCCACCCTCACCTGCCGAAGCTGTTTTTCCCGCACGATCTCCAGCTGATGGGTGCTACCGTTCAGTCGCTGGCTCAGATCGTGCAAATCAACGACGGCTCGGCCGTCGACGGATTTGATCACGTCGCCTGCCTTGAGGCCAGCGCGCTCGGCAACGCTGTTCGGTCTGACCTCCATGATCAGGATTCCCCGCTTGCCGGGCACACCAAGGAAATCCCCCATCTGTTCGGTCAAGTTGCCGCCTACGATGCCCAGCCGCATACGTCCTGAGAAGAAGTGAGAAAGGCGCTCCGGTTCCATGAGGAGTTCCAGGGATTCCATCGTATCTCGCCAGGAATCCGCAGGGAGCCGAGCCCGGATCCGGGATGCTCGTCGGTTTCCGGCTCGAATCGTCTTTTGGATCTCCCGGCCATCCCGCACAACTATCAGCGGCACCTCTCTCCCGGCGGGTGTTTCTGAGACCAGTCGTTGGAACTGTCGGACACTGAGCACGGGAACCCCGGCGTAACCCACGAGAACGTCCCGTTCCTTCAGCTCCGCACGCGCTGCCGGAGTGTGTGGCTGGACCGATTCGAGATACACTCCCGCTTCCTGCGGAAGCTGGAGGGCGTTGACATCTGCCTCACGTACATCGCGGATTTCGACCCCCAGGTAGCCCGCTTCCGGAAGAAAAACCCGGATGTCACCACTCATCCCCTCCGCCGACAATCCGGAAGTGGATGGGATAACTGAGAGGACCAGAGCCAGAAAACAAATAGCGCGTCCGTTACTCATGGTCTTGTACTCCTTTCTAGAGATTTTACACGCTCAGCCGGATGGCCTGTTGCCATTTGGGATGCTAGAATCGACGATCGCAGCCGACGGAAACTGATCGTCCTGGACGGATCGTGCGATAGACCTGTTGTAGGTTTCTGTTTCAGGCGACCATTTGGGAACGAGAAGTTTGCAACTTTTTTTCTAGCTTCCAATCACTCCTATTGAGCAATTACAAGGGCCCGAGTACCACTGGGAGGCGAGACTCTGGCGAATCAAGCCCCACTGCCGATCGTTTGGATCAACTCGTCCGTCAGGCTAAGGAAGGGAACGCCGAGGCGTTCCAGGAACTGTATCGTGCCTACGGAAAAAAGATTCTGAACTATGTGTATCGCATGACTGGTTCGCGGGATGATGCAGAGGATCTGATGCAAGACACCTTCGTCCTCGCTTATCGCAATCTCAAGTCTCTCAAGGAAAACGCCAGGTTCCAGAGCTGGCTGTTCCGAATTGCCCAGAACAACGTTTATCAGCGGTATCGGAATCGGTCGCCTGAGACCGAATCGGTCGAGAGCGACGAGACCCGGGAATTCGCAGATCGAGAAGGACCGACCGAACCCCTCAGAACCCCCGAACAAGCCTTTCTTTCCCAAGAGTTGGAACAGGTCATCCAGACCGCCATCGATGGCCTCCCCGAGAAGTACCGACAGGTATTTGTGCTTTCAGCCATTCACAAGTTAAGCTATCGAGAGATCAGCGAGGTGATGTCTCGCTCGCTTGCCTCGGTCAAGTCGGACATCCACCGTGCACGAGTGGAGGTCAGGGAAAAGATCAGGGGCTACCTAGGCGAAAACTATGGACTGTCCAACCTGTTCTGAGGGATTGACGGCTTTTCTGGACGGTGAGCTCGAGCCCAACGACCGAGAGCTGTTCCAACAGCACCTGGACGCCTGTCCTCAATGCAGAGAAGAATTTCGATCCTCCCTTTATGCTTCCCATTTGATTGAGCGACTCCCACAGATCGATCCTGATCCTGAGCTCTGGCAGGGTATCAGCAGCCAGATCGGACGTAGCGACTGGTCGCTGCAGCATCTGCATTCACTTCTCTTTGGCCGCTGGACTCCGGCCATGGCTGCGGCCGGTCTGGGAACACTCCTTCTGGGTCTTTCCTTCTTCCTTCCTGCCGATGAGCGGCCCAGTACCGAGGCTGAGCAACTTCTCGACTCCTATCTTCAAGAGCGACAGCGCATGGATCGCGTTCGCACAGTCTCATTCGAAGTTCCTCTGCATCCGAATCCCTTCGCTGAGCCGAAGCGCGACCTGAAAACAAACCCATTTGCGCCGGAGTAGTTCTGGCCGGAGTAGCTCAGGATGGTTCGAATTCTAGCGGCGTTGCTCTTAGGCGGTAATCTGATCCTTGCCGAGGAGACCCAGTGGGATCAGACCCGCCGAATTGCCGAATCCCAGCATGAAGTCATTTTGTTGTTGATTCGGGACAAGGCGTTCGACAAGGTGATGGATGGCTGCAAGAAGATTTTCTCCCTCAGCTTTCCCCGGGACAGAGAGCACCTGTTGGTAAAATCAGTAACCGTCTTTGCTGACTCGCTCGTCCGTCAAGAAAAGTTTGGGCTGGCAAGGCAGGTTCTAGATGCTGCCTTGAGCGCCGTTCGATTCATCCCCTCCAAGGCCACCCTCTACAAGGAGAAGGGGTTGATCTCAAAAGCCGAGGGAAAAGATCAGGAGGCTCTCGATTTTTTCGAGGAAGCGATCAAATTGGAGGAGTCTGTTTCGTCCCCAGCCAAGGATGCGGGAGCGTCTGGGGCGAAATGAATCCCTCGAACACCGCCAAGCCCCCTTCTCCCCAAACCCACCTTCCCGATGACATCGCCTCCCTGAACTATGAGCGTGATCTGGGTGACCCCGGCGAGTTCCCCTACACGCGCGGGATCTATCCCACCATGTACCAGGGGAGGCTCTGGACGATGCGGCAGTTCTCGGGCCACGGCACCGCGGAAGAAACCAACCGCCGTTTCCGATTCCTTCTGGATCAGGGCCAGACAGGGCTTTCGGTCGCCTTTGACCTACCCACTCTGATGGGGTTGGACTCTGACAATTCCCTTTCCACCGGTGAGGTCGGAAAGTGCGGCGTTGCCATTGATTCGCTGCACGACATGGAAACCCTTTTCCAGGGGATCGATCTGGCCCGGGTCAGTACCTCGATGACAATCAACGCTCCGGCTGCCGTGCTTCTTGCCATGTACGCAGTGGTTGCTGAAAAGCAGGGAGTGCCGCTCGACAGAATTCGAGGAACCTTGCAAAACGATATTCTCAAGGAGTACATCGCGCAGAAGGAGTGGATCTATCCTCCCGAACCCTCCATGCGATTGATTGTCGACACTATAGAATTTTGTAGTCGCCACCTTCCTCAGTACAACAGTATCTCCATCAGCGGTTACCACATCCGGGAGGCGGGATCGACGGCTGTACAGGAACTGGCCTTTACCCTTCGAGACGGGATCGAGTATGTAGAGGCGTGTTTACACCGAGGCCTGTCAGTCGACGACTTCGCCCCTCGTCTTTCATTCTTCTTCAACTCGCACAACAATTTTTTCGAAGAGATTGCCAAGTTCCGCAGTGCGCGAAGGCTCTGGGCCCGCATCATGAAGGATCGTTTCGGTGCGGAAAGCGAGCGTTCCTGGATGTGTCGTTTCCATACTCAGACAGCCGGCTGCAGTCTGACCATGCAACAGCCGGAAAACAATATAGTCCGCACAGCCCTTCAGGCTGTTGCCGCTGTCATCGGCGGGACCAATTCGCTCCACACCAACGCCCTAGACGAGGCTTGGGCACTACCTACGGAAAATTCGGCCACGCTCGCTCTTCGAACCCAGCAGATCCTGGCCCTTGAAAGTGGCGTCACCGAGACTGCCGATCCCATCGGCGGTTCCTACTACGTGGAGGCTCTAACCGACCGTGTGGAGACTGCTGCCTGCGACTACATCAACAGAATTGATGCGATGGGTGGTATGGTTGCCGCCATCGAGCAAGCCTACCCGCAAAGGGAGATACAGGAGGCTTCCTATCAGCAGCAGAGAAGGTTCGAGAACCGGGAGGATATCGTCGTTGGCGTCAACCAGTTCACGGAAGAATCGGAAGTGCCCATCGAAACGTTGCAGATAGGACTTGAGGTGGAAGATGGTCAGACTCGGGCGTTGGCCCGCCTCAAGAAGAAGCGCAATGCCTCTCAGCTTCAGAGCGTGCTTTCAAATCTGAAACGTCTCGCCTCGTCGGAGCAGAATCTGATGCCCACCCTGATCGAGGCGGTGCGATCTGAAGCAACCGTAGGAGAGATCTGCGACGCTCTGAAGGATGTGTTCGGGATCTATCAGGAGCCACTCTCTTGACGCTAGAAGGGCGCAGGATTCGGGTGTTGATAGCGAAGCCGGGCCTTGATGGTCACGATCGCGGGGCCAAAATCGTTGCCCGCTCGCTTCGTGACGCAGGCATGGAGGTCATCTATTCCGGATTGCGTCAGACGCCGGAGCAGATCGTCAAGGCTTCGGTCCAGGAGGACGTGGATGCCATCGGAATCTCGATCCTCTCGGGGGCACACATGCATCTCTTTTCTCGGATCCTGGAGCTGTTGGCCAGCGAAGGGGCAGAGGACATCCTGATCTTCGGAGGAGGGATTATTCCCGACCAGGACATTCCGGCCCTCAAGGCTGCTGGAGTCAAGGAGATCTTTCAGCCAGGCACCCACACCGACGATATCGTCCAGTTTCTTCGCGATCAGGTGAGACCGGTTAGAGCAGGGTGAGCACAGCCTCTAATACCGTCGATGCCTCTATCGACCGGATGCAGCGCGGTTCATCGTAGTGAAGACAGTAGTATCCAGGACAGGGGATGCAGGGCAGATCAGATCGGAGTACCCGGTACGGCACTCCCCAGGGATGCCAGACCTTGGAATCAGAAGACCCGAAGATCACCGCGATTCTCTTACCCAGGGCAGCTGCGATATGCGTAGTTCCGGTATCGTTGCCAATATAGAGAAGACACAGAGAAGCCAGGGCAGAGAACTTGCGGATGGATAGGGGATCCAGAAAGCGCACTGTCCCTTTACAGTCTTCTGTCCCTTTACAGGCCTCGGTCCCTTCACAATCCTTGCGGACAGCTTCCAGGACGGAAGTCTCACCCGGTCCTATGATGAAGACGACCGGATAGCCCTGTGCCGCCAGTTGGTTTGCCAGCTGGGCGTACTTCCGAGGTTCCCACTGCTTGGTCGCGAACGCTGCTCCCGGATGGATCAGGATAAACTCGCCTGGCGCCTCCCGCTTTCCCAATAGTCTCCTGACCTCAGATACGTCACCGGAATCCACGGGTACGTGAAGGGGTGGCAGAGGGTCCACTGGGAAGCCCAGAAATCTGAGTGGCGATAGTTGGTGTTCTACGGTGTGGACCGTATCCTTGCCCCAGATTCGCGACGAGTGTGGAACCTGATCGGTGTAGAACCTGGCGTGACGATTCTGAGCGTAGCCAATCCGCCTCGCGGCTGAGGAGAGTCTCGAAAGGAGAGCACTGGTGCTTCCGCCGTGTAGGTCGATGACACTATCTGGTCTGAAGGAGCGAATTGCCCTCAAGGCTCGCAGGCGAGCGAGCAACTTGTTTCGGCTTCGGCGAATAACGAAAAGCTGGTCGACGTGAGGATTGTCGACCAGGACTTCATCGAAGGGTTCCTCGACAACAACGCCTACCTGAACTCCCTGGCACCGCTTCGCGACCGCCAGGGCTGGGGTCATCAGTACGGTGTCGCCCAACGAGCGTAGGCGCACGAACAACAATCGAGACATCTCTACAAATGGGATCCTAGGTGGCTTCGCCAGGGCTCTCCTCAGCCGGCGCCCCTTCCCCCGGTGCCTCGATGGTTGCCTGGTCGACCAGCATCACCGGAATGTCATCCCGAATCGGATAAACGCGGTGACAAGCTATGCACTTGAGTCCAGTCTCGTCTGTTGTCAGCTCTACCTCTGATTTGCATGCTGGACAGACCAGAATCTCCAACAGTTCTTGGTTGATTGCCATGATGCTCCCTCTAATCCTGTCCCGAAGTGGTTTCTCTTCGCCTTCACCGGCGTTCGGCAACCCTGGATCACCAGATGCCAACCCACTGGAATGAAGTTGCCCCTCTCGACTCTGTCGATCCAATCTACTAGCTTCCGACCCGGAGGGTCAATCAACCCGGCGGGGACGGTTGGTCCAGCTTGACGGTGACAAGCTTCTGGTACTCGGCCCCCTGCGGCTTGAGAAGGCTCTGGTAGAGATGAACCTCCGTGACTTCAAGCACGCCGAACCCTCCTTCCTGAGCCTCAGAACGAAGAAAACCAGCCAGTTCCCCCTGCTTCGTTAAGGATTTCAATCTCATGAGTGTTAGATGGGGTCGAAAGCTGCGGCTGTCCCTGGGAAATCCCAGCTTCTCCAGCTCAACCTCCAACTCCTGCCTTAAATTCCAGAGGCTTTGGCATTCTTCCACTCCAATCCAAAGAACTCTAGGCCTTCGGAGATCGGGAAAAGTCCCCAAGCCTCCGATCCGTACATCGAACGGCGCAACCTGTCGCGCACTCTCCTGTACCGCTCGTTGAATCGAAGTGATCTGGGCGCGATCGACCTGACCCAGAAACTTGAGCGTCAGGTGCATAGATTCAGGCCTCGGAATCCTGCCGTCCAGGTGCAGCGATCTGACCCGCTGGGTCAACTCCATCAGGCGCCCTAGCAGGTCCTTTGAAAGCTCGATGGCGACGAAGGCGCGGATCACTGCAAATACCTTCGAAGCCAATCCAGACCCATTCTTGCTGCCTCCAACTGGATCGCTTTACGATCGCCCCTCAGATCGAGTCTCTCAACACGTGTCTCTGACGCCGAAGAAAGTCCAAGAAACACAAGCCCAACTGGCTTACCCGCAACGGCTCCTCCCGGACCGGCAATGCCAGTTGCCGAAAGCCCAAGGTCTGAAGAAGTTGCTCTCCGCACGCCCGCCGCCATCTGATAGGCAACCGGTTCACTCACCGCTCCGTGCCGGAGCAAGGTTTCCTCTTCGATCCCAACGAGTCCTACCTTCAAGTCATTGTGGTAGCAGATGACGCCGCCTCGATAGTAATCGGAACTTCCGGGGATGCTGGTCAGTAAAGCACCGATCGTGCCACCGGTACACGATTCCGCTGTGGCCAGAGTCAATCCGCTGGCTCTGAGCAGATCTCCGACAACGCTCTCCAGGCTCCTGTCTTGATCTTTGGGCATGGTTGGTTGCTTCAATTTACTGTGCCGCGGAGAATGTTTCAAACTACGAATATCGCTGGCGCTGCCGACAGAGCCGCGAACGACTTGACTCGTTAGCAGTATGCCCCACGTTTCGAGGAGAGAGCTGGACAACAGCAGAATCTCGCAGATCCCCAACCCCTTGCTTGCGCTTCAGGCTTCCATGGCTCGGGATGTTTCTTTTTCGAATGGTGCCGGCATCACTGGGGGCGGCACTAACCTCTAGGATGGGCGCTCCCTGGTCGTTAGATACCGAGGAGGTATTGAGTGATTGCCAGGGTTACGAGACCTGCATATACACCCGCCAGCAGGTCGTCACAGACGATCCCCAGACCCCCCGGCAAACTTTCGCTCCGACCAACGGGGAAGGGTTTGAGAATATCGAAGATGCGAAAGGCGATGAATCCGATGATCAATGAGGTAAGTGAGATCGGAACCCAGAGCAGGCTGAGAATCTGGCCTACAACCTCGTCGATGACTATGGCGGAAGGGTCTTGACGGCCAACGCGTCGGGCCACGTGTTCGGCACTGAAGATGCTCAACGGCACCAGGAATACCAGAATGCACGCCAACCCGATCCTCCCATAGGGGATGTGTTGATGCACCAAACCTACGGCGCAAACCGTGACCAGCGATGCGACGGTTCCGGGAACGAGTGGTGCGTGTCCCAAGCCAAAGACGCTGGCCACCCAGTATGCCAGCCGGTTGGGCTCAATCGGTTTTGTCGTTATTTCTCCGTGCGGTTTCTGCAGAGAATCGATACTCTCCCCCGAGCCAGCGCCCTAGGTTACCAATCTGCAGCGAGTTGACCCGAGAACTGCCGACGAGGAAATCTGTCCGTTTGAGCTGCCTATTATAGCAGCGAAGAGCCCTTTTGGCTCCGTTCGCAAGCGAAAAGTCCCTGTCAAGGCCCGTTTGGCGCTCCAGAACTTAACCTGTTCCGGCTCGCAGTCTTCGAAGAGAGGAGTAGATCATCGCGATTTCGTTGGATTCCAATGGATGGTTGCCGAAGCGGTTGCGGTAGTAGAGTTCCGTTAGGTGATCAGGTATAGAGCTCCCAACCTCCTGGCGGATGCGTTTGGCAAACTCACCGGGCGTTTCAGAGGCACCCTTGGAGAAGCCGCGACGGGCCAGAATCTTGAGCAGTTCCAGATAGTAGTGGGGTGCCAGTTCCCAGTCCTCATGGCGCAGAACGCGCTGCTTCCAAATCAGGCCCAGGTAGCTGCGATAGTTGCGAGCTAGCAACGTCGCCCCTGACGCCGCGGCCAACAGGGCAACAAGGAAAAGGAGGCTGCCGGAGGAGAGTTGTCCTCGCCAGTACTGGATTGCTTGTCCCAGCTCCAATCTCTCTTCCGAGATGCGAGACCAGGTCTCACGGAATTCTTCGCCGAGAGCCTGAAAGAAGCCGTACTGCTTGAGGTGATCAAAGGTAACCACATCGGTCCAAAAGACCTCAATTGCGTCCAAGAATTGACCGGCGGTCCAGGTGAGGAGAAAAGGATCGCTGCCCGGGGACACCGGGGTGGAATCGAACTCCACCCAGCCCATGCCCGGGAAATAGCCCTCGACCCAACTGTGCGCATCGGACTGTCGAACAATGAAATGTTCGCTCCATCGATTGAAGTTCCCACGCCGAAAGCCATTGATCACCCGTGCGGGAATCCCGAGAGTCCGCATCATCACCGCCTGGGCTGTAGCGAAGTATTCACAATGCCCTGCCTTGGTGACGAATAGAAAATCGTAAAGGGGATCTTGGGCCAGTGAGGATCGATTCTCCAGGGAATACTCATACGTATCCTTCAAGAACCGTTCCAAGGTGAAGGCCTTGGCAACCGGGTTGGTCTCTCGCCCTGTTAGCTCGGAAGCTAGTCGAGAAATCTCCGGATGAAGAGCGGGAAGTTGAAGGTAGTACTGCCTGACATCTTTGGCGTACTCACCCTGAAGAGGGCGGGCCAGTCGTTCCCTTCGCGTGATCAGATCCGAAAAGACAGTGTATTTGACTGGCTGACTGCTGCCCGTGCTAAAAGAATCATTACCATCCTTCAGAACAAAAGAGCGACCGGTACCGCCCGAGATCAAAATGATTTCGGGTACGCCGAAGATCACGTTGGTAAACGGTTCTTGGTAGATGGTTTGCCGAACCAGGAACTCTTCCTGCCGGCGGCTATCGTGAGCCACCAGAAATCCACGATACTGGTTGTTTCGGCGGATTCGACGGACTGCCCTGGTGCGGGCCCAGCCCTTCCCATCGTAGCGATCGAAGGCGACTCCCCGCCACTTGAGATCGAAGGGCAGGTTTTCTGGCGGCGTATCGACCTTGATCCGCATGACCACGCTCGTGTTGATAAGGATCTCTCCCATATCTCCCAGGCTGACGTTCTTGGAGAACCCACTGAGTTGGAGCGCGGTTTGATTGGGTGCCCGAAGGACGCCCAGCGTTCCCCGAGGGATCACCAGGAAGATCGGGATCGAAACCAGAACAACGAGAATGGTGATGAACGTGGCCGTACTCAGGTATCCGCGCAGCAGGAAGCTCACGGTACGGTTCTCGTCGAACGCCCTCTTGCTCTCGAAGAGCGTCAGGGCGAGGATTGCGAAGAAAAGATAGGCCAAGGCGCACATCAGAAAAACGACGGACATCGTGAAAGTAGAGGCGACCAGCACGTAGGCAAAGGAAATGAAGTAGAGCAACAGGTAGTCCCGATCCCGTTTCCGGGCGAAGAGCTTCACCAGGCTGATCAGCATCAAGAGGTGCACTGTGGCGGAGACGAACCCTGAGACGAACCATGCATCCAGGGCGAAGACGGCGAGCGAAAGGACAAACACGATAGCCTGGCGCATGCCGGTTAGGTCTCGCTCAGGCCAGGACCAGCTCACGAGGACGGCAGCCAGATAGAGGACGGCAGCAAGCGGGCCGGCCCCGTCTGCTCCCAAGAGTGTCAGAAAACCCGTTAGGAGTAGCGCGTAGCTTGCGAGTCTGAAGCTCTTCTCGAAGCTCATCCTGCCTCCGGTCCGGGTGAGAGTCCCACAATGGGTGGCATCCGTTTGCGGGCCGGCAGCGGAGACGATCCTGGGGCGTCTGTGCTGATTCGTCTCATCTCAACTGCAGATAGTCAACGGTGGGAATCCCCGCCGGAACCGAGGCCTCCCCGGCCACAAAGAGGACACACGGAAGGGCCAACGGCAGCTCCGAAACGCTGTCCTTTTTCGAGGGCTGGACGCATGCCAGGTACTTCATGAGTGCGTCGAAATCACTCCTTCGCTTGCTCACCCTGATTTCGAAGTTCTCTGAAACGAACCGGAAAGATTTCCCCTGCTTCCGATAGTAGTCTCCGAGAGAGGTCAGATGGGAAAGGGCCTTCTCAAACTGGTCCAGGGCGAAGGTCGAGCGCTCAGGCAGATAGGAAGAGAAGAACAGATTCATCACACTCTGTTCCTCCCTGGCAAAGTCCTTCACCATGAGATGGTTCAACTTCGCTGTCGATTTCCAGTCGACGTGACGGGCACTGTCCCCATCTTGATACTGACGAATGTTGTAGAGGCTGCTGCCAAAGCCGCGTTGGTTGAGTTCGTCCATCCCCTGCAGATGAGGGTAGAGGAAGAATAGAGTTCTTAGATCGGAAAGGGCCGGATAAACCAAGATGCGGCCCTGAGTCTCCAGCTTTCTCCTACGGGAAAAGAACCCGAAGGGGAAACCGGTTCTGACATCGAATGCTTCGACCGGATAGACACCCCGGCGCCGAAAGCTGCATCGCAGCTTCAACGTCAGATTCTCTCCTGCTCGAATGTAGGGAAAGTTTGTCTCCTGGAGGAAAAAGTCACTCTGGTCGGAATGCGCGTGAGGAAGTTCCTGTCGACTCTTCAGTTCGAGGGCGAAGGCAGGGAAGTAGCGTTTCAGATTGTATAGCGTCACCAGGCAGACGACATCCTGTAAGGCGTGAATCTCCTCGGGAATACTGAGCGAGATCGTGAGCTTCTGCAGAATTAGATCTGAGACCAATCCCGAGACCAGCAGCGCGGCAAATAGGAATGAAAGCACCAGAATCAAGAGATTGTTTCCCGTGTTCATGGTGGAGAAGACGAGGCCGATCACCAGAAAAAGAAACAGGGCTCCTCGGCGCGTGAGTGACAAGACATGAATGCGATTGCGAAACCCCAATCTGAGTTGGGCCAGCACTTGGGGAATCAGGGTGAAACAAAGGAGTGAGGCAAAGATCAGGGCGACGAGTCCAAGGAAGGCCGCAGCATGGAACTCACCACCCCGCCTGGCATAGGCGCTCATCGCAGCCAGAATCAGGGCAAAAAGCAAGAGGAGAAGCGACCCGAGATACTCGCGAGCCCGAAAAGACCAGAGCGCTCGCCCGATCATCAGAAGGGAACCTGAACCTGGCCCACCAGATCCTGGATGATCCCCCCGACCTCCTGGCTTTTTCCCAAGGGAGAAGAGTATTTGGGACTGACCAGAACCCGATGAGCGAAGATGGGGATCGCCAGACGTTTCACATCATCCGGTGTGACGTAGTCTCGCCCTCGCAGGAAGGCAGTGGCCTGGCTTGCCCGATAAAGGGCCATCGCGCCTCGAGTGCTGACTCCCAGGGCCAGGAACTCACTCTCTCGGGTAGCGGCTACCAAGGCCATCAGGTACTTCAGAAGGACGGGCTGCACGGTCACCTGCTCGACTTCCTGCTGACCCTGAACTATCTCCTGTGTTGTCAGGACCGGCTCCAGCAGTTCCGCTGTGTGGTAGGTGATCTGGGACCGTAGAATCTCCTCCTCATCCGACTGGTTGGGATAGCCCATCGGGATTCGCATCAGGAAGCGATCCAATTGCGATTCCGGAAGAGGATAGGTGCCGTGATACTCCACCGGATTTTGGGTGGCGATCACCATGAAGGGTTGGGGTAGCCGGTAGGTGTGACTGTCGACGGTAATCCGGGCTTCGCTCATCGCTTCCAGTAGAGCACTCTGAGTCTTCGGGGTGGTCCGATTCACCTCATCGGCGAGAATCACATTGGCGAAGAGAGGACCCTTTCGGAACTCGAACTGTTGCTCGACCTGATTGAAGATCGATACTCCGGTCAGATCCGAAGGAAGGAGGTCACTTGTGAACTGAATGCGTTGGAAGCTGCAGTCGAAGGAACGTGCCAGGGAGTGAGCGAGAGTCGTTTTCCCGGTACCGGGGACGTCTTCGATGAGCAGATGTCCTCCGGCCAGCAGAGTGACCAGCGCGAGTTCTACTGCGTCGGACTTCCCCTTGATGACTCCCTCGACGGAGTCCTGAAGTGCCCTGATCTTGTGCTCCAAGCCGGGCTCATGAGCGCCGATTGCCACGCTGGCTATGATACCTGGAGGGGAAACCTTAGATCAACGAGGTTCCCTCGTCTTCAAACTTGCCTTTGCCTTTGCCTTCCCTCATCCCTTCCCTCCATCCAGGCTCTCGATTCACCTGGAAGGGTAAGAAGGAAGGCAAAGGCACAGGCAAAGGCAAGTTTGAGGGCGAGGGCAGGGGTGAGGTGTAAACAGGTACCCCGCTGAATCGGCCTCCTCGAAAGGGCGGAACTCCTGCGAACACTTCACTGTTCCTCGACGGTATGAGGTTGCTCGCTACTCGCCAGGGTTCTCGGGGGAGGCAAAGAGGCCTCTTTGAGCAGTCCTGGGTTCGATCCCCAACTGAGAATAGGCGAGTCGGGTAACCACACGGCCGCGGGGTGTTCGGATCAGGAACCCGTTTTGAATCAAGAAAGGCTCGTAGATGTCCTCGATGGCGTCCTTCTCCTCGCTGATTGCCGCCGAAAGCGTGTTGACGCCCACTGGTCCTCCATCGAATTTCTCGATGATCGTAAGCAGTAATTTTCGATCGATCTCATCGAAGCCGAAGCGGTCTACGTTCATCAGTTCGAGCCCCTGACAGGCGATTTCGTGATCGATCTTTCCATCGGCACGAACCTGGGCGTAGTCGCGGACCCGCCTCAAGAGGCGATTCGCGATTCTGGGAGTGCCTCGACTGCGGCGCGCGATTTCAACCGCTCCTTCCGAATTGATCTCAATAGCCAACAGGCTGGCCGAACGCCGGGCAATCGTGGTCAAGCTGTGGTGATCGTAGAAATCGAGGCGCTGGATGATTCCGAAGCGACCCCTCAATGGAGAAGTCAACAGCCCGGTTCGGGTGGTCGCTCCCACCAGAGTGAACCTCGGAATATCGATCTTGATCGAGCGGGCACCTGGTCCCTCGCCAATTATGATGTCGATCTGAAAATCCTCCATCGCGGGGTAGAGGATCTCCTCGACGGCTGGATGCAGTCGGTGAATCTCGTCTATGAACAGAACGTCGCTCTCTTCGAGGTTGGTGAGGATAGCGGCGAGGTCTCCGCGCTTCTCGATTGCGGGTCCCGAAGTAGAGCGGAAGCTGACGTTCAGCTCATTGGCGATGATCTGCGCAAGCGTGGTCTTTCCCAGGCCGGGAGGACCGAACAGCAGGACATGATCGAGAGCCTCCCGGCGGTGTCGAGCCGCCTCAATCCCAATTGCCATCGATTCTTTGATCTTGTCCTGTCCAACGAAATCCTTCAGGAGGCGTGGACGCAGGTCATTCTCGTAGTTTCCTTCGTCCTCTCGATGGGACGGATTCAGGATGCGTTCTTCTTCCATTCTGAATCCCAATTGAATAGTGAGCAGTGAACAGTGGTCAGTGATCAGTTTATTGGAAGAAAGTCTCGGGACCGGCCCTTAGCGACAAGGAATATCACTCGAAGCCGCACACTGGTTCGCCCGACGTGTCATCTTCTTCACTGCTCACTGCTCACTGCTCACTGTTCACTGCTCACTGCTCACTGCTCACTGCTCACTGTTCACTGTTCACTGTTCACTGTTCACTGTTCACTATTCACTGCTCACTATTCAAGTGGAGGTCCTCCTCAGGGTCTTGCGCAGCAGAGTCTCGAATTGATCCGTTGGATCCTCGTTGAGTACCTGAGTAACGGCCTTCTCCGCGACCGGTTTCGAATAGCCCAGGTTCACCAAGGCTGACACGACGTCGCGCTGCAGTGACCCCGAAGCCCCTCCTACCACGGCTTCGTCCTCAGCGGACGCGAGACCCACAACCTTGTCACGCATCTCCAGGACGATTCGCTCCGCGGTTTTCTTCCCCACCCCCGGGATGCCATTGAGTCGCACCACATCGGCGCCCATGACTGCCTGAATCAACTCGTCCGCGGGCAGACCTGAAAGGATCGTAATACCCAGCTTGGGACCGATTCCGGAGACTTGGATAAGGCGTTTGAAGAGCCGTTTCTCCTTGACCGCCGAGAAGCCGTACAGACTGAGAGCGTCCTCCTTCACGTGGGTATGAATCTGGAGTGTGACAGTCTCTCCCGCCTCGCCCAACTCGTAGTAGGTCGAAAAAGGGATCGACACCTCGTAGCCCACGCCGTGGATGTCCACCACGACGCGGTCCGCCTCTTTTTCTAAAAGCGTCCCGGTCAATTGAGCAATCATCCCAACTCGACATTATACGAGGTTCCTGTGTCACCCCTTTCTCCGGAACTGGGTGTACGTCAAGAATGTGGGTAGTGGTCCGCTAACCTGCTGAGCGGGCCTCCCAGAACTCCTCCCAGCGGTTGGACAGTTGGCAACAGCGCAAAGCGATGATGGCATTGGCTCCGCGGACGGTCCAGCGCATTCCGGACTGCTTCAGACGTTGGCCAATGATGGTCTTACAGCCCGCTTCGATGACGCCTGAGCCGATGAAAAGTCCCTGGCTGCGGAAGCAAGCGTAACGCATTCGCTCCGCATTCTTTTGGAAGTACTCGACGCTGGTCTTCCTCGCCTTACGAGCCGTTTCCTCGGTGACGGCGAGTTGTCGCATCGAGTCCAGGACGGTTTCGACGTCTCCGCGGTCCAGTAACTCCTGATTGAGTCGGACCCACTGCTGGGCCTCGGGAGAGTTTCCTCCCCAAACGGTTTTGCCCAAGTCGAACAGACGCTGCCGAGCGTGGTACAGGTCGACAATTTGGATGGCCTGGTAGAAGTGTTCCGCGGCGATCCCCCAGATCCAGGGGGCACCGTCTCCCAGAACCACCAGCCTCGGCGCTCGTGTCGCTCCCCGGCGAGTGGCCTCCGCGTAAATCCGAGCGCCGAAGGCCGCCGCCTCCTCGATGGCTCCCACATAGGTCGTCGATTCCGGGTCCCGAAGCGGACGACCCTGCTCATCGCGACACGTTTGGGCAAAGACACAGCCGAGCTTCGCCTCCCGCGTTTTGGCCTGTCCGCCCCCTTTCCCTGCCCGACCTTCCACTTCCGAGGGCCGGACCGGCACGCCGGTCCCGTCGATCGCCACATACATCGCGGGGGCGACGCAAAGGGGCCGATCGTTTCCGAGAACGCCTGCTCGCGCTCTCGTTGCGAGACGCTGTGGACGTCGCCGCCGAGGTCCTCGGAGACGCGTTCCACCGCCTTGGTGCTGACCGCGACGCCCGCCAGCTCCTGCAGATCTCGCTGACCTTCTTCGAACGGCTCCTTGGCTCCCACCCGTCCCATCATGCGCCGCACGCCCGGGCTAAAGGACGTCGACGCCAGGTCCAGATCGCCGTCCTTGGGAACCACTCCGCCCCCGCAATCCGCACAGTGGTAATAGGCACGTCGCACCCGAACCGCTCCCAAGACCGTCGACAGCTGCTTGTCCCGATAGCCCTTAAACTGCGCCTTGTGCCCTCCTCCGCAATCGATCCGGGCCCCCTGGTAGCCGCCTCCGTCCGCACCCAAGAGCTGCTCCAGCAAGAGGCCTCCTAGACGGTGCATACTCTGGCGAACCGCCAACTCGCCCGCCTCTAAATCCGGCTGGCCCCGCCTCTGCCATTCCCCCAGGACTCGCCCCGCCAAGCGCTCTATCTCCGCCTCGGCTTCGCCGAGTACTTCCTGCGTAATTTTTTTTTCAGCTGATCCAGCGACTCCTCCTTCATCTCCTGCACCGGGCGGAGGTCGCAAATCTGCTCGCTGATTTCCACCAGCTCTAGGCGCAGCTCGACGAAACGGCGATACGATTCCACCTCCCGCCCCACCTTCTCCAGCTCCGGGCCGAGAGGTACGTTGCGGGCCCGACTCTGGCCTTTGACGGTCGCCGTCCACAAATACTGGGGCCCGTGTCCCCGCTGACCCGGACGGGCACACCGGCAGTTCGCCTTGCCGCACTTGCGGAAGTTCGCCGACAGGCTCCCCCGACGAAAATCGCCCAACGCTTGCACTTGCGCCCACACCTGTTTGCGCTTCTGTTCCAAGGCTTCCAAAGAGGCTGCTTGGTCCATGGATTCCTCCTCTAATGATAGCGCCCACCTGTGCCAGCCTCTTACCTGAATCCTTATACAGATTCGGATATTACAGCAAAAAAGAGAGAAGGCTACTTCCCCCTACATTTTTGACGTACACCCGCCGGAACTCAATCTCGTAGTCTTCGTAGCGCTGGGAATCACTCGGTGATGATCCTGGGCCTTCCCCGAATTTCGCAGCTCCGGAATGCAGGACAGAATGTGACGAACCGCGGGAACGCAGAGGCTGTTGCCCACCAATGGCCACGCTTGACGCAACGAGAGCTTGGGCGGAAGGCGATATCCAGAAGGAAATCCCAGAATCCTCAATATCTCTGGCGGCGAGAAACGGCGAATGTGGCCGCCCTCGGAAAGGTAGGAGCCGCTTCTAACGTAGGAGCGGCCGTAGGCGGCCGTAAAGCAATTGGTGATCTGGTCCTCGTCCCTGGCAACAACATGAATAGCCTGCCGATACCTCTGCAGAACAACTGCAGGTGCCTTCAGACGAGGATCCACCTTCTTTTGTAGGATGCTGCGGATCGAAAAGCGATCGACCGCTGGGCTTGTCCATGAACCCAATCGCTTGCGAGAAGCCACTAGATAAAACCGACGTCGACGATTGGGTAACCCAAGCTCGGTAGGACAGAGAATGCATTCCCGGACGGTGTAGCCGTCACGGTCGAGCTGAGTCCTCAACCTCTCGTACACTCTCGAGTGGAGAAAGCCGGGAACGTTTTCCAGGGCGAGATAAGACGGGTGAACCTCCCCGATCTTGGGGATCAGGGCTAGCAGAGATGCGGCTCGGGGATCTTCCAGGTCTCGCTTGCGACCTCGCTTCGTGTAGGGCTGGCAGGGCGGGGAAAGCCACCACAGGTCGGCCTTCCAGTCCCGAAAGGTCTGGATCGGAATAGACTCCACAGAGCAGGCCACCGAGGTGTGAGCAAAGTTGTGATCGTACGCATTTAGCGCGTTCCGATTGATGTCCACTGCGGCTACTACGGAAGCACCATCGCCCAGTGCAGCGGCACACCCGCCAATGCCACAGAACAATTCAAGGACACGGAGAGCGCCGCTCATAGACCACAGAGTATGCGAAGTGCTTTGCTGAGACCAGTCGGACGCCAGGAGGTTCGGTGGATCGTGAGCCAGGGCTCTTGTATAGTTTGGCGAGTCGCCGCGAATAGTCGCGCTTGAGCGGCAACAAGTGTGCTGTCGGCCTCCTGAGAAAGGTAGGAGTAGCGAATGTCCAATAAGATCCTTGCCCTGGTCGTCTTGAGTTGTAGCCTCGGTCAAACAGTAGTTGTGGCAGAACACCACGATTCCATCGACATTGGGTCGCGGCTGGAGCTGTTTGTCGATGACTTCCTGGTCGAGGAGATGTCGGGCGTTGAGTTGATGCTTCATACACCCCAATCGGCAGGGAAGGTTCTGACCTTCGACAAACCCTGGGAGGGAAACACCAGCTTCTACGTCAGCATTCTCAAGGACGACGATCGATACCGCATGTACTATCGGGGAAGCAATTCTCCCGACTATGTCCAGACGTCTCTACTGGAGCCAGGAGAGAAGGTGGGTGTCCATCACCCCTTCACCATCTCCTACGCCGAAAGCAAGGATGGGATCCATTGGGAACGGCCCGATCTTGGTATCCACGAGTTCGAGGGCTCCAAGGCCAACAGCATCGTCTGGATAGACAAGCCGGGCGACCAGGAAATCACAGCTGGCATGAATGTTTTCAAGGATGGCAACCCAAAGGCCCCTGCCTCCCAGCGCTACAAGGCTATGGGCGGAACCAGCTATCCGTTGGTAGCCCTTGTCTCCCCAGATGGACTCCACTGGACCGAACTACAAGGTCAGAAATCGCTGATCGAGGAAGGGCTGCACGGAAATGCCTTCGACGCCCTCAACGTTGGCTTCTGGGATTCCTACAGGAAGCGATACACCATCGTCTTCCGTGACTCTGATAGAGGGCCTCATCCCAAGGCCAAGGGACCGGCCTATCGCCCGCAAGGGAGCCTCGCACAGAACTACGGCAACCGGAGCTTTAAATTCGCCACCTCTGATGATTTCATCAATTGGAGCAGCCCCCAATGGGCCGATTTCGGCGACGCACCCACCGAGCATCTCTACACCAACGGGACTACGCCCTATTTTCGTGCGCCCCATATCTACTTGGCGTTTCCCAAGCGCTTTCAGCCTTGGAGACAGCGTTTTCACGATACCCCTTTTCCGGGTGCCTCCGAGGCCGTTTTCCTAACTACCCGAGATGGGCTCCATTGGGACCGTCGATTCATGGAAGGCTTCGTTCGCCCCGGCCGAGACAAGAAGAACTGGACTCACCGGAACAACCTGGTGGCCGTCGGGGTTCACCCAACAGCCTCCGATGAGATCTCGCTCTATGTGGTTCGCAATTACAACTTTCCCAGTGTCCACCTGGAGAGGATGGTCCTGCGTACGGATGGGTTTGTCTCCGTTCATGCCGACTACGCCGGCGGCGAGTTATTGACCAAGCCGCTGATTTTCGAAGGCACGAATCTGCTTCTGAACTACGACACCTCGGCGGCAGGAAGCATCCGAATCGAGATTCAGGATTCGGAAGGGAATCCCTTGCCGGGGTTTGGATTGGAGGAGTCACCTCTAATCTGGGGAGACCAGATCGATTCAGTGGTAAAGTGGAAACGAGCCCATTCTGCTGCGACCTCCGACGAGCCGTTGAAGAGGTTGGCCGGCCGAGCCATCCGCCTACGCTTCGTCATGAAGGATGCCGATCTGTATTCGGTTCGTTTCCAGTAGCCTTTATCCCTCAACACCGCCGGATTTCAGCTCGAACGCGACGGGTTTCAGCGTCCGCGACTCAGGGCCTCGAGGACCTCGCGGGGTGGGGTCCAGCCGTACTCACGCTTCTCATCCGGAACGTAGCCAACCGTCACGACGAACAAGCCGGTCTTGCGGGCCTTCTCCGGTGGGACGTGGATCTGGACCTGGGTGAAGCCGTTGGCGTACCAGCTCTGGTAGCCGTCGCGGGCGCTCTTTTTCAGGAGATGGCCGTTGAGACGGATGTCCAGCAATTCGGGATTCCGATAGGGCAGGCGCAGGCGAAATCCTAGACCGTTCTGCACCAGACCACCGGAGCCCCTCGACCCTTGGCTTCGGAGATGCTGACCAGGACCTCAGGGCCGATCTCAACGAAGCTCTCGATGGACTCCTGGTCCATATAGGGGAGGCGATCCAGGTTCGACAGAAATGTCTTCGGTTCGAAATCGATGATTCCGGCAGAATTCTCGTCCACCGCAACGACATAGGTGTCACGGCCGTCAGTTTGAGGATAGAGCAAGGCCTGGGTGAAGCCGGCCTGCTTCTCCCACAGTTCGATGCGGCTGCGGCGCCTCTCCTTGGCGGTCCCTCCCCAGGACGTCACGAAATGCCCTACATAGGACTTCACGCGGTCCACGGGGTAGCCTGAGTAGGGCTCTCCCTGCCAGGGACGGTTTCCCAACCGGAGCAGTCCCTTGACCCGCTCCACGCCGCTCTTCTCCCAGCCGATCTCCAGCACGGTCAGCAGGGTATGGTAACGAATATAGGCGTACTGGGCCGTGTAGAACAGGGGCCGGCCGGTCCAGAGGCGGTCCGCCAGAGGATCGAGCCCGGGAACCCAGAAACCCCGCTGGGCGTCGGCCTCGTAGCGATCCGAGGGGTAGCCTGCCTCCAGACCTGCCTGGATCATCGCCTCAGTGACTCTCCAGTCCCAGGGGCGAAGGGCGAAGTTGGAGTAGGCCGAGCCCGTCACCTCGAACATGGTCTGCCCCTGATATCGCTTCCCGTCCCCCATCTTTTCCAGGGGATAGGACTGCAGCCCAGTCCCATGGAGGTCCACATAGGCGTCGGGTTGGTACCGATCGACGACTTTGAGGAAAGCCTTGATCTCGGGAGCTTGATCCAGCTTGCGGTAGGTCAGGGTCTCCAGGTCCCAGTTCTCGGCTCCACCGCCCTGGTAAGAACGGATACCGGCAGAGTTTCGGGAGCGATGCCCCACGAAGAAGGCGTATGGGTCAATGATGGGCATGATGAGCAGAATCTGTCGACGACGCATCTCGGCCGCCTCCGGGTCGTCACTCAACAGCCAGAGGGCCAGGTGCAGAGCTGTCGTGGAGCCCGACCGTTCCGCTCCCCCGTGCATGGCGGTCATCAGCGCCACCTGTTTGTCCTCACCCGACACGGAGGAATCCGTGATCTTGAGGAGATAGATGGGGTGTCCCTCGGCTGAACGCTCGATCACCTCAACTCGCAGGATCTTGGGATGGCGCTTCTCCCAGTACTCCATGGTGGCCTGATATTCCTCCAGGGTCACCCGGTGTACCTTTTCCCCCTCCCAGGGTCTGGGCATGCGCGCTAGTCGCGAGTCAACGTCCTGTCCCATTGATGCCGTCACGAAGCCAAGCAACAGCAACGAAGGAGCGTAGCGTGGAATCGAGGGTCTTCTCATTTTCTTCCTACCTCTTTTCTCCTTCTCGATGAATCGTCGGTATCACGATTGTAGGAGCCTGGACGGTGGCATTCAAGGAATCGCTGCTCTGTTTGCCAGGTCCCGCACATTGATGAATAATCGACCGTGAGGAGTGGACATGAGCATGCGTGAGATCCATCAAACCGGGCCTTATTGCTATACCTATTCGCCGTTTCATCCCCCGATCGCGACGGTCGAGCCAGGGGAGATGGTCGCCATCCACACCCTGGACGCATTCGAGAACAAGATGACGCCCCAGGTGAAACAGTTTTCCGACGTCTGTACCTACCCATTCCTGAATCCCCAGACCGGGCCAATAATCGTCTCAGGCGCCGCACCGGGTGATACGCTGGTAGTGAAGATCCATGAGATTACACCCACCCGTGACCATGCTGTCACCGGCACAATCCCCTATTTCGGAGGTTTGACTTCGACCCCGCTGGACCCAAAAATCCAGCCGCCTCTGGAAGAACAGTGGCTGTTCCTGCCGATTGAGGAGGATGGGATCCGATTCGATGAGCGCCGGGTCATTCCGTATGACCCGTTCCTGGGAACGATGGGTGTGGCGCCCGAGATCGAGGCTGTGAACTCCCTGACTCCCGACTACTACGGCGGTAACATGGACTGCGTCGAGACCCGGCCCGGCAACGAGGTCTTGTTTCCCGTCCTGGTCCCGGGAGCGCACTTCTTCACCGGTGACGCCCACGCCAGCCAAGGCGACGGCGAGCTCACCGGGGTCGCCCTGGAGGTTCCGGCCAGGGTAGTCGTCAGCTTCGATCTGAAGAAGGACAGCAAGATCGACTGGCCGCGAATCGTCAGCGATGAGTTCATCATGGTGGCGGGAAGCGCGCGTCCTCTGGAAGCCGCCGCCCGCATTGCCTGGGTGGAACTGATCGATTGGATGGTTGCCGACTACGGGTTCGACCGAATGACGGCCTACCATTTCCTGGGCCAGGTCGGACAGATGAGACTGGGGAACATGGTCGACCCGAAGTACACCATGGTTGCCAAGTGCCCCAGACGATATCTCTGAGCGAAATCAAAGCCGCCGCAAACAAAACACAACAGCATCGGTCAACAGAGCCGCGAACGACTTGAGCAGTTAGCTGGATGAAGCCACTTTCCGAGGAGAGAGCCGGACAACAGCACAATCATCCCTGTCCCCAAGCGTCCTTTCAAGTCATTCATCCGACGAAGCGTCGAACACCTCCATCGGGGCCCCCTGCAGCTCCACAACGTAACGAATAGCGTTGGCCAATGCCTCCTCCGTCCACAGGTACACGGTACTGCCGCCGCGAGCCCAGCGCTTGGTTCGTCCTCTGTCTATTCCGGATCGGTTGAGACTTTGACTCGCGTAGGACTTAAGAGCGTTCAGGACGGGTTCGGGGGCGGACAACGCGGAAAGCACCAGGTGGACGTGGGTGGGCCTGACATGAGCCGCATGAAACTTTCAGCTTCGGCGAGTGCAACCATGTCGGATGCCGTTCCTTACCGCTCTCTGGCCGGGCGGATTGAGGCGATAGGCCAGGTGTTTCATTCGGGACACCGAAGCCCTACTTCTCCTGGGTTCAGGTGGCAGAAGGGGCATGCCGTATCTATTGTTTTTTCGGTCGACTGTTCCCCGGCTGTCGCCATGGAGGCGGGTGCCGTAGCACGTGAAAGTCAACAAGTAGCCTACAGGGTAGGAAGATGTCTGGGTGTTCATGTCCCATACAACGACCGGTACGGTTGTTGCGCGATACTACCTGGGGAGCTAGATGCGAAGTTTAGGGGGCGCTGGTATGTTTTTCCTTGCTGTTGTCCGGCTCTCTCCTCGGAACCTGGCTTCATCTCGCTAGCTGCTCAAGTCGTTCGCGGCTCTGTCGGCCCCGCAAGTCCACGGTCCTGGACAGCCTGCGACCGCGAGGCATGGGGCAAAGGTAGAAGTACGGACCTATGGCTGCGAGGGCGCGGCGATCTCTGAAGCGCTTTTGAAGTGTGATTGCTCGGTCAGCGCGGAGTAGAAGGACATCCCCAACAACTCGCTCTCTGGCTCCGTGTAGGACCAGGCACTGAGGTTGAGGTCTGTTCCTACGATCGTCTGTAGGTCGAAGAGAGTGTTCAGGGTGAGCCTCTTGACCTCGGCGGGATCCTGTGTCGGCGGCTTCAAGACCACGTTTACCTTGAGCACGCCATGGTCGTCTTCGACTCCCCAGACCTGGTAGTGATTCCGTTCAAGATCGGCCAGCTTTTTCTCGAGCCTGGCGAAATCCTCGACGTTCTGTGCTCTGGCAAACGGGTCCGTTTCTTCTTCTCCGCAGCCCACAGAAAAGGAAAACACAAGCAATATCAGGAGCTGGAACGCTAGCGTGGTGCGAGGCGTGCTCACCCGGGCATGGTACCACGCAGGCAGAGGGGAGGGAAACGCCGTCCCACAAGCTAAAATGCGTCGGGAGCTGAGGAGGCGAGCCGTTGTGGTAGACTCGAGGTTGGACCGCTTGCAAGCTTTTGGAGAACGCCGTAAGTCCAACTACCGAATGCGCGTCCGAGCAGAGGTCAGCCCGAAAATGACGAATTCTTCGTCACCACGCAGACAGCTCGTTGCTTCCATCGGCGGAAGCTTTCTAGGTGTGGTTCTTCTTGTAGCAGCAGGGGCCAAAGCCGTCGATCCGGGCGGCCTGGTGGGCCAGATCGAACTGGAGGGATTGGACTTCCTGTTCTCCGCTACCACGGTGACCCTGATCGCACTGGCGCTGGAGACCGGGCTAGGCGTAGCTCTCCTGCTGGGTGTCAGGAACCTTTGGATCCTGATTCCAACCTCCCTGCTGGTCGTCTTTTTTCTAGGGCTGACAGGTCGAAACTATTGGCTGGTAACCCAGGGCCTGCGCGATCCTGAAGACTGCGGCTGTTTTGGGAGCCTCATCGAACGGTCTCCTGCGGAAGCTCTTTGGCAGGATCTGCTGCTGTTGTTACCCGCTTTGTTGCTGGCCTTCTGGTACCGTCCCGGTATCGGTCGTCGACTTCCCAGGGCACGTTTAGGGATCGCAGCGGTCGTCGCTTTGGGGACGGTCGTCTGGGTTGCACGCCACCCAGATATGCCTTTTCTGAGGGCCGCCGCCGAGATCGGGTCTAGCGGTGAAGAAGCTGTTTTCACGGTGAGTGTCAATTTCCTCCTCACCTCCAGTGGCAAGGAGATTCCCGGCAGCCGAGTCTACGAATCAGGCGATTCAGCAGTGTTCCTCATCACCAGCCCTGATCTGGGAGCACCATTGGTCCTGGATCCCAGCAAGCGCAGCGTGGCTGAGTTGAGTGGGGACCGTCTAGAGCTCCTGGACGAGAACCGGGCCCGCCTTCGAGAGGGGGACGACTCGTCTTCCGAGATCCCCTATCAGATGACATCCGAGGGAATCGCCTTCAGCCTGGATCAGAAGGAGTTTCTAATGGCCAGGATGTCCGGCAACGAGGGCTGATCCACTCACCCGGCCAGCACGGACTGCACCTTGGAGACCAGGAGGTCGATGGCAACGCGGTTCTCGGCGCCCTCCGGGATGATTACGTGAGCATGGCGCTTGCTCGGTTCGACGAACTCTCGATGCATCGGTTTGACCGAATCCAAGTATTGTTGGATGACTGAGTCCAGAGATCGGTCGCGTTGGGCCATGTCGCGCCGCAGACGGCGAATCAGACGAATATCTTCATCGGCATCCACGAAGGCTCGAATGTCCTGCAGCTCCCTCAGCGCCTTGTCGACCAGGATCAACACTCCCACCAGCACGATGACTCTCTGAGGATCGACTTGCCGAGTTGCCGAAAGTCGGGTGTGGGTGGAAAAGCTATAGGTGGGGACTTCGACCGGGTAGCCTTCCAGGAGCTGACCCAGGTGGTCTATCAGCAGCGAAGTCTCCAGCGCATCCGGATGGTCGTAGTTAAGCTGTAGGCGCTGCTTCCGTGAGAGTTGGCCCTGGTCGTGATAATAGGAGTCGTGCTCGATCACAGCGACTGACTCGCTGCCGACTCCTCTTACGATTTCCTGGACAACGGCACTCTTGCCGGCAGCCGTGCCGCCCGCCACTCCGATTACGATGGGTGCTGAACTCTGGGTTCGGCCCTTTTTCGGCGCCACAAACTATCAGCCCGATTCGCTTCAGCCCGATTCGGTCCTCAGGTCGCTGAGGGCTGGTCTTGATGCTGGGGCAGTGGGCTCGAGGGCAGTTTCTCCAAGAGGTTTCTGGCCTCAGCCAACCTTAGAAATTGAAGGAGACGGATGACCGGCCAAGCCGGATCGATTTCACTGGGCCGCAGGCTCAACTTCGCCGAGGAAGGTGAGTGGTGATGGTTGTTGTGTAGTCCTTCCCCTGCCGTCAACAATGCCACCCAGCGGATATTGGTAGCGGTGTTGTCGAAGTTACGATATCCAAGCACATGACAGGCGCCGTTGATCATGCCATTGAGTAGGAGGTAGAGGGCGCCTTGCACCAAGAAGGCAAGGATACCCGCTAGCGGTCCCAACAAGAGTACCGCTGCGACAATACCCAGCAGGATCCCGATATTGCCGTGGCGCGTGACATGCTGTTCTATCCATGTCTTTTCAATGTCCCTGGTGTATCGGGAGACCGTCTCCGCGTTACCTGCTTCTTTTTGATACATGTAGGTGTTGGTAAGGAGGACTTTCCAGAGGCCCTCCAGGCGTGGGCTGTGAGGATCTCCATGTTCGTCTGAGAACTGATGGTGCTTCCGATGGACAGCGACCCATTGTCGTGGCTTTATCCCGGTGTGGAACCAGAGCCAGAACTGCATGAAACCGGTAACCACTGGTTTCAGTTTCAACCCACTATGGGCCAGAAAACGATGCAGGTAGATAGTGGTGCACAGGTTTGAAATCTGGACTGCAACCGCAACGTAGATGGCTGCGAAAAGCAATGTCATTGTCGGGTCCTTTCGTATCTCGTCTGAGGTGTCGCTTTAGCTCGTGACCACCTTGGAGGAAGCAGTTTAGAAGAGCAACCCCCGCTCTCGGTGTTTCCCGGGGACTGCCCGAGCACCTGGCTTCAGCCAAGTGCACTTGGTGATTATACCATCTTGTAGGGAGCAAACAACCAGGATTCTACCCCTCCTACCACCGCGATGCGAGAGGAGCCCCGGATGCTCGACATGGACCTGCGTCGCGGGGCGAAAATGTTGCTCCGGACGCAGCCGGATATCTGGTAGTGGTGAGGCTTAGCCGCCTATGCTATCCTCCTGGTCCGGAGGAGCCATGGCAAGACCCGTTACTCTTTTTACCGGACAGTGGGCAGATCTCGATTTCCAGACGATGTGCGCCAAGGCCAAAGACTTTGGCTACGATGGGCTGGAGTTGGCCTGCTGGGGAGATCATTTCGACGTCACCCGAGCGCTGCAGGAAGAGGACTATTGCCAAGGGCGCTGGGACCTGCTGAATCAACATGGCCTGAAGTGTTTCGCCATTAGCAATCATCTTGTAGGGCAGGCGGTATGCGACAATATTGATGGTCGGCACCAGGCCATTCTTCCGGAGCACGTCTGGGGAGACGGGGACCCCGAGGGTGTCCGTCAGCGTGCTGCCGAAGAGATGAAGAATACGGCCCGCGCCGCAGCCCGGCTGGGGGTCAAAGTGGTGGCCGGCTTCACGGGCAGCAGCATCTGGCATCTTCTCTACTCTTTCCCCCCCACAGATCCCCAGTTCATCGACCAGGGCTATAAGGACTTCGCAGAGCGCTGGCTGCCGATCCTCGACACCTTTCAGGAAGCCGGTATCCGTTTTGGATTGGAAGTGCATCCCACCGAGATTGCCTTCGACATCTCGAGCAGCGAGCGAGCACTCAAAGCCTTGAACGCTCACCCTGCCTTTGGATTCAATTACGATCCCAGCCATCTGGGATACCAGGGTGTGGACTATGTGGGTTTCATCCGTCTTTTTCGTGACCGTATCTTCCATGTGCACATGAAGGATGTCCACTGGTCATCTGAGCCCTGTAGGGCTGGCGTTTTCGGAGGACATCTGCCGTTCGGACATCCGGACCGCTACTGGGATTTTCGTTCCCTGGGACGGGGTGAGGTCCGCTTCGAAGAGATAATCCGGGCTCTCAACGAGATCGGATACGAGGGCCCGCTCTCGGTGGAATGGGAAGATGCGGGAATGGATCGCGAACACGGAGCAGCGGAATCAGCCGCTTACACTAAGCAGATCGACTTCAAGCGCTCCGAAGTCGCTTTCGATGCGGCCTTTGGGGAATAAATTCCAAGCTACAAGAAACAAGATACAAACAAATCACAAATTCCAAGCATCAAGACGCCCTGACCCCCTAAGAGTACAGACCAGGTGGCAGCAGCGCCAAAACCGAAGCGGCCAGAACTCGTTTGGAACTTGGTGCTTGTGATTTGGAATTTGTTTGTATCTTGTTTCTTGTAGCTTGGAATTTTCTTCCCGGGTTAGCTTTCGAATAGTGCCTTCATCTGGCCCAAGTACCTCGGAATGGCAATCTTGGGATCTTCGGCGGCTTCGTACTCGAGCGCGACCCAGCCTTTGTAGTTTGCCTCGACTAGAATGTCCCTGAGGCGTTCCAGGTCGGTGGGGACCTTTTCTTCTCCCTTATAAACCTCGACCTTGAGTTGGACATTGACGGCCCGAGGTGCGGCCAGAGCCAGTTCCTTGTAGGGGTTGGTTCGATAGTTTCCGGCGTCCAGATTGACGCCGAACCAGGGGTGTTCCCCCACCGCATCGCAAATGGCCAGATGATCGGTGGCGAGAGCCGTGATGCCGCCGTGGTTTTCCAGGCCCAGCATCACGCCCTTCTCCGAGGCTTTCCCCAGTATCTCCTTGATGGATTCGGCTACCCACTGGATGCCTGTCTCTTTTTTAACGCCTTCCGGGAGAGATCCGGCAAAAATGCGGATGTGGGGAGCGAACAGCTGGGCGGCATGATCGATCCATTGCTTGACCTGAGCCACTTCCTTGTCCCTCTCCTTTCCGGGAGGTAGACAGAAGTTGTTCCCGACCGCGGTGCCGCTCACGGTGAGGCCTTGTCGGAAGGCGCGCTGTCGTAACTGCTGCAGATACTCTCGATTGAAGCCCTTCTTGAAATAGTAGGAGGTGAGCTCTATCCCAGACAGATTCATGGAGCTGCACCAGTCGATCAAATCGAAAAGGTCGATCTGACCCGCGTTCAGGGCATCTCGAACGGAGTAGGCGGCCAGGGAGACTCGCATGTTGCGAGCCCGTAGTCCGGAAGCGGTGCTGTTCTTGGGAGATTCTTCGTTCTGGCCGGCCAGGTTCGCCAGCGGAAGGGCGACGGCACCCAGTCCGACCACGGAGGCCAGTACGCGACGTCGGGTGATCGAATTGCGATCTTTCACTTCTCCTCCTCTCAGAACTACCTTCCAAGATCAGGTGAATGTGCCACCATCATGATCTCCACCATCGCTTCCGGAGCCATCAGCCGAGTCGCCACGGTACTTCGGGCTGGTGGAGGGGCGGGTAGCAGTTCCCGGTACACTTCGTTCATGGCAGCGTAGTGACGAACGTCTGACAGATACACGTTTGCCTCTACCACGTGGCGGAAGTCCAGACCCTTTTGCGCCAGGGTTGTTCGAAGATTCTCCAGGGTTTGACGGACCTGCGAACGAATGTCTCCTGCCCAGCCCTCGGGTCCTCTGCCCACCATGCCCGCCAGATAGAGATTCTGGCCAGCCTGGATACCCGGCGAAAAAGGGCTTTTCGAACGCGGTGCACCCGGCACTGCCACCACCCGTTTGGGTGCTTTCTCGGCAACACACTGGATCTCGATCTGCCAATCCACGTTCATCAGTCGAGCTTCCACCGTTGCGCGAGCGGGCGGGTTCTCGGAAAAGAAAGGGCGATAGGCTTCGTTCATGGCGGCAAAGTTGCGCGAGTCGTTGAGATAGACCCGCGAAGAGACGACGTTCGAATAGTCCATGCCGGCCGCCTGGAGGATCTTTCCGATGCCCTCAAGGGTCGACTTGGTTTGATCGGCCGTATCTCCTGCGAGCAGGCGACCTGTAGCCGGATCGATGCTGATCATACCCGAGACGAACAGTGTGTCACGTGCCAGGACTCCCCAACTGAAGGGAGAGCCGGGCTGTTTCCACCCTTTCGGCAGCACGATCTCCTTTTGCACGCCCTTCCGGGCAGCCACGAAGGCGATCTCGACCAGTGCCTGGGGAAAGACGATGCCTCCTTCGACCGTGGCACGGGCCGGAGGATCCTTGGGGAAATACTCACGGAAAACCTTATTCATGCCGGCAAAATGCCGGGCGTCCGCAAGGTAGACATTGGCATTGACTACCGAAGAAAAATCCAGGCCTGCCGCCTTGAGCACGCGACCCAGATTGTCCAGGGTTTGTCGCGTCTGAGCTTCGATGCCGCCTTTGATGTCGGTCGTACCCGGCACGTTACCCAGGGAACCGGATAGGAACAGAAAGTCATCCGCGAGAATCCCCGGACTGAAAGGCAATCCCGCCAGACTCGAGTTGGGGGGAGCAACCACCTGATGCTGAACTTTCTTCGAAGCAGTCCAGCCCAACGTTATGCCCAGCAGCGCTAGTCCCAAGAGGAGCTTCTTCATCTTAGTGAACAAGATACAAGATACAAGATACAAACAAGTTCCAAGCTCCAAATTCCAAGGTACAAGAACTGAATCCCTCTCTAGGTGCTACTCGCTTCTTTGTGCTAGTCGCTCGATTGGTTCGACTGTGTGATTTGATTTGGTGTTTGGGATTTGAGATTTGTTTGTATCTTGTATCTTGTATCTTGGTACCTTCTTAACTTTTCAGAATGTTGCGTCGGTACCTTCAGTTGGTTCCCTACCGGAGCCGCCCTGCCTTTCTCTATGAGAGCTTCTACAGCGTCGGCCGGGGATGCTTCATCGCCCTTTGGCCCTTTAGCTGGGTCGTGCTTAAAACGGAGTTGGACGGCGAGCTGTGGCACCTGGCAGCCATCGGCTCGCTCTGGGGACTAGCGGGTCTGGTTGCGCCTCTCTGGGCGCGATTGGGCCGAAGGATAGGACTTCGTCGGCTCGTCGTCTGGCCCAACATAGGTGCTGGATTCAGCCTGGTCGCCGTGGCATTTGTTCCCGGTCCCACCTCATTCGTTCTTCTCATGGTAACGGCGTTTCTGATAGCAGCTCCGACGCGATTGACCGAGATGGGTCTGTATCGTGTTCTCTATCCTGCCAGTCACCGATCGATGGCAGTAGGTTTCATGAAGGGTATTGGGGTTGTGTCGGGCAGCGCCGTGACCCTGGCGGGCACCTGGTTGATTGGGGTCTCCGATTCCCGCCACGGGATCCTCTATGCGCTGGTTGGGATCTTGATGATGGTCTCAGCCTGGTTCTATGGGAAGATCCCCATCCCCCGCTCGGCGCAAGTTCTGACTCGGAAGAGTGGCCACCCCCGAAGCAGCTTTTCCGAGGTGTTGTCCGCTCTATCTGCGAACCCATGCTTTCTCAGATACCAGAGAGCCTTTTTTGCCGCCGGATTCGGAAATTTCATGTCCATGGCCCTGGTCGCCGAGGTCATGCGGGAGAGGATCGACGCTCCGGTGTGGGCCCTGGGTGCCGTTGTTGCGGTTTTTCCTTTTATCTTGCAGCCGATCTCGGCCCCTTTCTGGGGTCGCTATCTGGATCGGGTGAGCCCGATGAGAGCCCGTGCCCTCTTCAGCTCGTTGATGGTTGCCACCTATTCGTTCTACTGCTTTGGAGGGGTGACGCTGCAGTTGTGGCCTTTCTTGATTCTGGTTATGCACTTAACTCCGGAAAAAGTCACCACCACCTAGTAAAAAAGGTGAGAGACAGGAGGTGAGTGGATGTACGAAAAGATGAATTTGTTGGAGTTTCAAGAGCGTTTTGCCACAGAAGAAGCTTGTCTGAGTTACCTGATGCAGAAACGCTGGCCGGAAGGATTTGTCTGTCCCCGTTGTGGGGGTCAAGGAGGCTACTGGTTGCAGCACCGGCGATTGATGGAGTGTCGCCAATGCCGGTATCAGGCTTCTTCCACCGCCGGGACGATTTTCCACAAGACGCGGGTGCCCCTGAGATATTGGTTTTGGACCATCTTCTTGATGAGCCGTTGCAAAGCGGGCTACACGATGAAGGGACTGCAGAAGCTGCTGGGAATCGGAAGCTATCGGACGGTCTGGATGATGGGACATAAGATCCGACAAGCCATGGCCAAACGTAATGACTGCTACCAATTAAGTCACCTGGTGGAGCTGGATGACTCTTTCTTTGGAGGCCGACGACGAGGGAGAAATCGTCGGGGTCGCAAGCGAGGACGAGGGACCGAAGGCAAGGCCAAAGTTCTGGCCGCGGTGGAGATAACGAAAGCCGGGGGGCCGAGGTTTCTAAGTCTGGATGTGGTCGATGACATAACCAGCGACAATGTGAAGCGGGTCGCCTGGGCGAGGATCGACCCCGGAGCTCAGATCCGAAGCGACGCCTATCACGCGTTTGTCGGTTTAGCTCAAGCCGGCTACCAGCATGAACGCGTCCGGCTCGAGTGGGTGGGGATGGGTTTTGAACAGTTCCCATGGGTTCACACCCTCATTTCCAACTGCAAGACTCAGCTCCAAGGGACTCAGAAAGCGGTCAGCCTCAAGCACCTTCAACGTTACCTGGCTGAGTTTTGTTACCGTTTCAATCGTCGTTTCTGGGAATCCGAGCTCTTCGACCGTCTCCTGACAGCCTGTTCGCTCTATCCCACCGTCACCTATCCGGAGTTAAGTGCATAACCAGATTCTTGATTGGAAGCCTGTTGCAGGGAATCACGACCAGCGGTAATCACATCAACTGGACCACCGGGAATCTGTATTTCGCACGCACCGAGCATGTCTCCCTCTATAACAGTTTCCACATGGCCTCGACCGGCGTTCGGGCCTTGATCGCACCACTGATAGGTGCCTGGCTCTTCAGCTGGATGCAGCTGGATGCCTGGGTGTTCGCGATCTCCGCTCTGCTGGCCGCTGTAGGGGGTGCCTTGATGCTTCGCTTGGAGCGCTCTGATGGCGGTGTGAGTCAAGAGCAGGAAGAAGCCGCTACCGCGTCAGGTTAGGTGCTCTTCCCGGTTTTGCCCGAGTTCTAACCTGAAACTTGAATAGTGAGCAGTAGTGCAGTGAGCAGTGAACAGTACCGGAAACAGCTACAGCCAACAGAGCCGCGAACGACTTGACTCGTTAGCAGTATGCCCCACGTTTCGAGGAGAGAGCTGGACAACAGCAGAATCTCGCAGATTTCCAACCCCTCGCTCGCGCTTCAGGCTTCCATGACTCCCGTAGTTTCTTTCCTGTACGATCCGGCGCAGCCGGTGGCGCTGCTAAGCTGAAACTTAAGGGAGTCAAAATGCCTTGACACGTTTTTGGGGCGCGCTCTTACTCCTTCGGCGTAGCTGTTGGAGCCTTCTCGATCCATCGCAATCTCAATACGCACCGTGCTAGGCACCGTGCTATTAGGTTATCTATTACTATATAGACGCGATGCGCAGCTTCTTCCGATCTGCACTGCGAAAGATTCTCCCCTGTGGATTCTTGCTGCTCGGGATCGGATGCCAGGGACCCGACTCTTCCGTTGATTCCGCTCCTGGACCCGTTACCTTCAACCGGCACATTGCCCCGATCGTGTTCAAGAACTGTTCCGGCTGCCATCGACCGGGGCAGGCTGGACCCTTCGATCTGCTGACCTACGAGGATGTTCGGAAACGGGCACAACAGATCGCCGCGGTGACCCAGAGTCGCTTCATGCCTCCCTGGCTGCCCGAGCCGGTTGGAGCCGGGTTTGCGGGCTCTCGAAGACTCAATGTGCGCGACCTTGGGCTTATCCAGCGGTGGGTGGACGATGGGGCCTTGGAAGGAGATCCCTCGGACTCGCCTTCTGCTCCCCAATGGGCCGAAGGTTGGCAGCTGGGCGAGCCCGATCTGGTAGTGGAGATGGTCGAGCCCTACACGCTGCCCGCAGAACCTGGGGACGTGTTTCGGAATTTCGTGATTCCCAGCCCCCTGTCCCAGACCCGCTATGTTCGAGGCTGGGAGTTCCGGCCCGGCAACGCCCGAATCGTACACCACACCGTAATCCTGGTTGATGAAACCCAGACCTCACGCCGCCTTGATCAGCAGGACTCCGAACCGGGCTATGACGGGATGCTCTATGCGGAGGCTCACAGTCCCGGTGGAACCTTCGTCGGTTGGACTCCTGGTAAATCCGCTTTTCTGGGCCCCGAAGACATGGCCTGGCGGCTGGATCCCGAGATGGATGTTGTCATCCAGCTCCACCTGCTCCCCAGTGGCAAGCCCGAGCCGATCCGGTCTTCCCTCGGACTCTACTTCGCCGAAAAGCCTCCTACCAGGATTCCAACCATGGTCAGAATTGGCTCCACCGTGATCGACATCCCGAGTGGGAAGAGCGACTACAAGATCCAGCAGGAGTACCGACTCCCGGTGGACGTGGAAGTGATGGGTGTCTATCCGCACGCACACTACCTGGCAAAGGAGATGAAAGGCGTTGCCCTGCTTCCCGATGGAAGCAGGCAGTGGCTGGTTCATATCAAGGACTGGAATTTCGATTGGCAGGACGAATACCGCTACCGTACTCCAATCCGGCTTCCCCGGGGAACCACCCTGTCGATGGAGTTCACCTATGACAACTCCTCCGAGAATGTCCGTAATCCCCACAATCCACCCCGTCGAGTCGTGTATGGCCCTCAGTCCTCAGACGAGATGGGAGACCTCTGGGTCCAGGTCCTGGCCAGCGATCTGTCGACGCTGGAGCGAGATTTTGCTCGCACGGATCTTCTGGAGATCATCGGAGGCTACGAGCAGATGCTCGAGGCCGACCCCGGAAATCCTGACCTCCACGACACCCTGGCACAGCGTTACCTCCGCCTGGGCAACCTGGAGAAGGCCATCGACCACTGGAAGAAGTCGGCCGAACTTCAGCCGAATCCGTGGGCGAGCTATTTCAACCTGGGCAACGTCTTTGATCAAAGAGGCGAGACGAATCGAGCGATTGCCTTCTATCGGAAGGCGCTTGCGTTAAAAACGGATCACGTAAGGGCTCACAACAATCTCGGCGTCGTGCTGCAGTCCCAAGGCAAATCGCGCGAGGCGATTCGACACTTTCGCCAGGCCGTACGCTTCGAGCCCGGTTCCCGTGAGGCCCATACCAACCTGGGCGGCGCCCTGGCAGATCTGGGTCAATTCGACGAGGCCGCCTCGCATTTTCGTGAGGCTCTCGAGTCCGACCCCGGTTCTGCTGAAATGCACAACAATCTGGGAAGCGTCCTGGCGTTGCGAGGGAAGTTGGATCAGGCTGCCTCGCACTTCAAACAAGCGGCGCAGCTGGATCCCAGGAGTGCCGACGCCCATACCAACCTAGGGAAAGCCCTGGCTTCACAGGGAAGGTTGGAGGAAGCGATCGTGCATTTTCGGGAAACAGTGAGGTTGCGGCCCGACTCCGCGGAAGCCCATCACAGCCTGGGGACAGCCCTTGCCATGGCCCAACAAGGAGAGAAGGCTCTCGAGCACTTTCGCGAGGCGTCTCGGCGCGAGCCTAATCGCCCCGGTCCCCTGAGGGAGATTGCTTGGATCCTGGCGACACATCCCGATGCCAGGGTGCGGCAAGAAAGCGAAGCGATCGAGCTGGCTCAGAGAGCATCGGAGCTGACGCGGCATCAGAGTCCCTTGATCCTGGACACGCTGGCGGCAGCCTATGCGTCGGCCGGCAGGTTTGAACAGGCCCAGCGGGTCGCGCAGACCGCACTCAACCTGGCATCCGCCGTCCGGCAAGGTCAACCCCTGGCACCCGGTATCCAGGCCAGGCTGGAGCTCTTCAGGAAGGGACAGCCCTATCGAGAGCGAAAACGGAGCCAGAGGGCGACACCCTGAAGCCGGACTCCCCCGGGCCGCCATTCTCCTTGTCAGATTTCTAACAATAGCGCTCCTTCTGGGGAATCCAATTTCCTGGACTCCTACACTCGCGGAGTCCAATTTCTTGAACAGTCTGTAATGTATTCGACAAATCAAAAATCTCTAATTCACACCAAGACAGTCGTTTATCAACAATTCCAAATAGGTGGCACAGATTTTGCTTTATACATTGGCGAGCAAACGACTTCCGTTTAGGCAGGGGGTACTACTGCCCCGCTCAGGAAGAGAAGGTTGGCTTGGCGAACTTTTCTCTTGACGATTTGAGTATGGTTGTGTACAAAGCGTTTTATACGTTGACTAAGAGACAAAGGGTGTTTCATTGCACTCGAGTCAGTAGCAATAACAACAACAGGAGGTAAGAGCGTATGAGTCACAGCAAATTCAAGTACGCGTGGTTAGTAGGGGGGGTAGCGGTATTGGCCGTAACCCTTTTGACCCCGCCGCTAGCATACGGACAGGCCGCAACTTTCGCGCGTCTGGTCGGTGTGATCAAGGATCAGACCGATGCGGTCGTCCCGGGCGTGGAGATCACGGCGACCAACACCGCGACCAACGTCCCGACTATGGCGATCAGCAACGATCGTGGGGACTACATCATCGACAAGATTTCTGCAGGCACCTATGACATGAAGGCGGAGCTTCCCGGCTTCAAGACCCAGGTCTCCTTGGGCGTCATTTTGGCGCAGACCCAGGTTGCCCGAATCGATTTTGTCATGACACCGGGTGAGATTGCCGAACAGGTCACCGTTACCGGCCAATCGACGGTCATCGACACGGACACGGCCGAGGTTTCCTCGGTAATCGAGGAGAAGAAGATCCTGGATCTTCCGCTCCGAGGTCGCGACCTGGTGAAGTTGGCCTACCTGACCACGGGTGGTACGCAGGAAAACCAGGAGACTGGTTACACCTCACTGTACGCCTACGGCGGTGGCTATCCTTCCTTTAACGGCCTGTACTCGCACTCGAACCAGATCATGCTGATGGCTCCAACAACATGGGCTACATCACGCAGCGACCGACGGTTCAGGCGACACCGGAGACGGTGCAGGAGTTCAAGGTCATCACCAACAACTACTCCGCCGAGTACGGACGTGTGGGTGGCGCGGTTATCAGCATGCTTTCCAAGAGTGGATCCAACGAGTTCCACGGACATGGTTGGTTGTACTATCGCGATGAGGCCTTTGACGCCGCCAACTTCTTCGACAATAAGTCGGGATCCAGCAAGCTTCCCATTACCTACAACATCTTCGGTGGGTCAGTGGGCGGACCGATCGTCAAGGATCGGACCTTCTTCCACGTCCACTACGAGCGCTTCAACGACGATGCTGCATCGACCTCCTTCATCACGGTGCCCACGCCGGCGGTGGTGGCCGGGGATTTCTCCGGCTCCGGTGCCAAAGGACCGATTGACCCGCTGTTCAACCCCTTTGACGTGGTCGACGGCGAGCGGCAGCCCTTCGTCAACAACCAGATTCCGCAGAGCATGCGGGGAGCGGTCTACAATGCGATCATGTCGCAGATGGCGCCCCCGAGTCCGAACCAGGCGGGGCAGTTTTCCAACAACTACGGCTACGCAAGGGAGACCAACAGCACCATCGACAAGTATTCGATGCGCGGCGATCACCACTTCGCCAACGACGACACCCTGTTTGCCCGCTTCAGCTGGCAGCGCTCACCCCAGTTCACGCACACGGGCCGCTTCGGCTATCCGGGCTCCGAACTTAATGGCGTCCACCGTCAGTTTCAGGATCGGTCCCGAGGCTGGCAGACGGGCATCGGCTGGGTGAACCCGATGGGGTCGAACCTGGTCACTGAGTTCACGGCTTCCCTGTGGAAGTTCACCTGGTTGATCTCTTCCCCCTTGGACGACACGAACTGGCCGCGGGAACTGGGCTATGACGACGGCGTTAATTGGGAGAGCTACCTGGAGGACGGAACCAGAGGCGGCGCCAACATGCCACGCGTCAGACCCAGCGGCTACACCGGTTGGGGGGGGTCCACCCATTCCCCGCTCTCCGACTGGGGAATGGGCTACAAGTACACCGCTTCCTGGAGAAAGGGCGACCACTACTTGAAGTTCGGGATTGAGCACACCCGGAACCTGGACGTGAACTATCACTGGATCCCGGCCTATGGATCTGGAGGTGACAGCTTCGACGGGTTTAGTACCGGGCAGATCGTCCGAGACACGGACGGCAGTGTCGCCGGCGCCACCTTGGGTGAAGGCTGGGCCGACTTCATGCTGGGCCTTCCCTCAAGCGTGTCTGGAAACGTTCTGGGCAAAGCGGAGAACACGGGCCACTTCAACCAGTCGCACTACAACTGGTTTATCCAGGATGACTGGAAGGTGGGACCGAACCTGACGGCTTACCTTGGTTTGAGGTGGGAGCAGCCGCTGCCTCCCTACTATGAGGGAAACCCGTCCGGAACGTTCAAGGAAGATTACTACTACTGCGCCAAGCGCTACGCGCCAAACCAACGACTCGATATGGTGCAGACGTCGCCCGTGGGATTTGACCACGCCCTCTGGAACAGCCCGGTGCCGACAGCCCTTCCCTTTGAAAACCTGGCGACCCGGGGCTGCCACGATCCCAAGTGGAGCTACTTCGCACCTCGAATCGGCTTTGCCTGGAGGATGTTTGGCAACAACAAGACGGTCCTTCGTATGGGCGCCGGCCTGACCTACGATCAGGAGTTCGGCATCCTGAGGGCCCGCATCATGAGGCCGTCCCAGGGCCAGATCTCCAACATCACGGAGCGGGGATTCGAGACGCCGACGGTCATCGCCGGCCAGCGGCTCACCCTCCCCACCCAGGCACAGAGCAACGAATACCAGACCTGTTACCACTCCGAGTTGGATTGGCAGGAAGGTCAGGTGTATTCCTACAACCTCTCGATCCAGCATGAGATCTTCCAGGCCACCAAGCTGGAAGTTGCCTATGTCGGCAACCAGGGACGTCACATTCGTGAGATCAGCCCCTTTGGCACGGCCCTGCCGGAAGGCTATGTGGCCCCGCTGATTGGCGGCGGCACCGCGACCTTGACGAACGACACCATCACGGCCGGTCCGCGTCCCTGGGTTCCAGGCGACACGGCCATTCGTGAGTGGAGCGGTCAGCGCGCTCGCCGTCCCTACCCGCAGTCGGTGATCAACGTCATGCTGCGGCCTCACGGCGGCACCCACTACGACTCGTTGCAGGTCAAGCTGGAACGCCGCTTTCAGGGCGGTCTGGCCATGTCCTCGGGCTATACCTGGTCCAAGGCGATGGCTCTGAACTACAATGGGACCTGGGGTGACTGGGGTGGATCGCGTGCCTTCGAGCGTCACACGCTGAAGGCGCCGATGCGGTCGGATCGTGCGAACACGTTCTACAACTCGACCATCTATGAGTTGCCCTTCTTCCGCAACGCCGATGGGATGGCGAAGACGATGCTAGGTGGCTGGGAAGCTACCACTATCATCACCCTGACCTCGGGGGCTCCTCACAGTGTGAACTTCGGGACCGACATTTGGAACCAGGGGAGCCGTTCCAGAACGTATGCGGATCGAGTCGGAGACGGCGATCTGGGAAGCGCGGCTACGGTCGACCGTTGGTTTGACACCAGTGCCTTTATTACACCTGGTGTCGTCGACCCCAACACGGGTCTGCGGATCCAGGACGCCAGTCTCTGTTCGGCCGGGGAATCCTTCTGCCACGAGTCGGCTCGACGAGCGCTTGGAAACTCGGCTCCGTGGCCACTGCGGTACGACGGGGTTCCCCTGTTTGACATCTCGCTGCACAAGGTGTTTGAGTTTGCCGAAGAGAAGTCCTTCGACTTCCGCGTCGACATGTTCAACGCCTTCAACCACGCCATCTTCAATGCACCTCAAGGGAACATCGCATCCAGCAGCTACGGCAGGGTGACTTCCGCAGCCACCGCACGCCAGATCCAGCTCGGGTTCCGGTTCTCGTTCTAGCTGTATCTGTTCGTACACCAACCCAGGAGGTCCGCTTCGGCGGGCCTCCTGGGATTCTCCCCTCCCTCCCTTCCCCTCGACCCACTTCCGAAGTAAGATCATCGAGGCTGACGTCTGCCTGAAGGCGACGGCACAGTCACGACAATCCGAATCCAGCGAGGAGTACAAGAATGGCAAAGGCGACATGGAACGGGACCGTCCTGGCCGAAAGTGACAGCTTCGAGATCGTGGAAGGGAACCACTACTTTCCCCCCGATTCAGTGAAGAGTGAGTACCTACAGGAGAGCGAAAGCCACTCCACCTGTCCCTGGAAGGGTCTCGCCAGTTACTACGATGTCGTGGTAGGGGATGAGGTCAACAAGGACGCCGCCTGGCACTATCCGCAACCCAAGGAAGGCGCCACTCACCTCAAGGACTATGTGGCCTTCTGGAAGGGCGTTGAGGTTGAGCCCTAGGATCCTGACCTCTGACTGCTCTCAGACTCTCCCCTCCCGGTGAGTTCGCCCTGTAACTTCCGATACATAGGTACCCCCCCTCTTCTACGCTGAAAGCGTTGGTGCGGGTAGCCCAGGGTTGACCGCGCTTCGCGGGCTACCCTGGGTCAAACCGGACCCTAACCAATCTTTACCCCAACGGGGTTATTGCCAAGACCGTCCGATCTGCTCGATCATTGGTATATGGCACAATCCCTATCCAAAGTATTGATACATGTTATCTTCTCGACCAAGGGCCGGAAGCCATTCCTTAAAGACAGGGATGATCGGCTTAGGGCCCACGAGTTCATCGGGGGAATCTCTAGAGAACAGGCCTGTCCGCCGATCATTGTTGGAGGAACGGCAGATCATGTCCATCTGCTTGCAAGTCTGGGACGCTCGGCGAGCCAAGCCGAACTTGTCAAAGAGGTGAAGCGAGCCTCTTCCCTGTGGATCAAGAAAGAGCTCGGCAGACCGTACCGATCGTTTGGGTGGCAGACAGGCTACGCTGTCTTCTCAATCTCGCAATCACAGATTGCTGCAACCCGGAAGTACATCGCAGATCAGGAGCAACACCACCAGAAGGTCAGCTTCCAGGATGAGTTCAGGAGGTTCCTCAAGAAGTACGACATCACATACGACGAACGCTACGTATGGGATTGAGGTGGGCTGGCGCTAGATGTGCAATAACCCCCTTGGGGTATGACTTGATTGGCAAGTTTACCCAGGGTAGGCCGCGAAGCGCGGTCAACCCTGGGCTACCCGCAAAAACGCTTTCAGCGTAGGCGATTGCCGGTATGTTCCGGGCGGGCGGGCGAACACTATTGTGATTCAGGAGAACTGCCCTCTGCCGGCTAAAGCTACTCACCGAGCTACTCCCGTGAATTCGAATAGGCGCGGTCCAACACTTCCAGGGTGTGGAGGACTGGAATTGGCTCGCCCAGGTTTTCCAGATGCGTCTGGATCTGGATGATGCAGCCCACGTTTCCGGCTGCCACCGTAGCCGCCTCGGTTTCGAGGATGGTCCCTACCTTGCGCACGCCCAGGGTGCTGGCAATTTCCGGTTGCTCCAGATTGTAGGTGCCGGCGGAGCCGCAACAGGTTTCGCCGTCAGGTATCTCAACCAGCGTCAGGTTGGGGATGCTTTCCAGTAGATCTCGGGGCTCTTGACGGATTCCCTGAGCGTGGGCCAGGTGACAGGCATCGTGGTATGCCACCCTCTGAGGTGCGGCTAGGGCCGGGACTGGTTTCAACCCCAGGTTGCTCAGGAACACGCTTACATCCTGGACCCGATCAGCGAAGTCACGGGCCCTATCTTCGTCCTCGAGATCCTTGAAGAGTAGCGGGTATTCCGTCATCCCTGAACCGCAGCCGGCGGCGTTGGTAAGAATCGCATCTACATCCTTGGGGAAACTTCCAAAGTTCCGTCGTGCCAGAGTGCGTGCTTGATCGGCCTCCCCTCCGTGCATGGCCAGGGCTCCACAGCAACCCTGATCCCCCGGGATGACTACTTCCACACCATTTTCGCTCAGGACCCGTAGCGTCGCCCAGTTAATCTGCGGTGCCAGGACCTGCTGCGCGCACCCCGTCAGCAGCGCCACTCGGGCTCGCCTCGTCCCCTTGGCGGCGTAGAGTAACGGAAGAGGATCTGCCGAGGGCAGCTTTGGGGGAAGCAGATCGAGCATCGTCTTCAGCGCGGCGGGGACCAAGGGTCGAAAAGCCTGAGCCAGCCGCCCCAAGGTCGCCGCCTTCCGGAAGCGCTTGGGAAAGGGAAGCACATGACTCAGCATGAAGCGGGTGAGGCGACTCAGCGGATCTCGCTTTCTCTGCTTCTCGGCGAGAGACCGGAAGGGGTTGAGTAGCTCCCCGTACTGGACTCCCGAAGGGCAGGCCGTGACGCATGCGAGGCAACCCAGACACTTGTCCACATAGGGGATTCCCTCCTCCAACGTTAGATTCCCTTCCAGGACCTCCTTCATCAGGAGAATACGACCCCGCGGGGAATCCATCTCCTCACCCAGGACTTTGTAGGTAGGGCACACTGGAAGGCAGAACCCACAGTGGACGCAGGCCTTCACCTCGTGGGCCATGGTTTCGCCGTAGGGTGCAAAGTCCGCGCTCGGAATCTCGTGGCGCATTTAGTAATCCGGGAATCGGCCCTGGGGATCCAAAGCGCTCTTTACTCTGTGCCCCAGCAAAAAACTCTCGTGCGTACCGACAAACGGCGTCTCGGTCGGACCCTCAAGGACCAGACCGCTGAGGCCGAATGACTTCAGAATGCCCTCCAGACGCTCCAGGGGGTCAGACCAGGCGAGCCAGAGCAGATTTCCGCCAGCACAGTATCTGCGCCGGTTCGAGGTCAGCGACAGCTGCTCTTCTAGCGGAAGGATCAGGCCCTCGTTGAGAGGAATCTTTACCAGGTGCGAACCGGCAGGGCTCCAATCGAAATCCGTAATGCTCTGCCACAGTGACGATTCTTGTTCACCGGTTCTGTCCTGACCCTCACCTAGCACGTCTCTGAGGCGATCCAGGCGCTCCGGGAGGGCTCCGCTGCTGCTACCCAGGCGAACCCACAACCTGCCGGGCGGCTCCAGGTCGACCGCCTCCAGGTCGAATCGTGCCGATTTGAGTCGGGACAGGCGCTCCAGAGCCTCGCTCAGGGTTGGGAGTTCGAGCTCCAGCGTGACGTGGTCACGGGGTCGCGGAAAGACCTTGAAGGTCAGATCCACCAGGACACCCAGGCGTCCCAGGCTTCCTATCATGAGCTTGGGGAGATCGAAGCCGGCGGCATTCTTGACGACCTTGCCTCCTCCCCTTACCAGCTCTCCGCCCCCATTTACGAACCTCACACCCAGGAGGAAATCGCGAATGCCCCCGTGGCGTTGACGTCCCGATCCGCTGGTTCCGGCAGCGACCGTTCCTCCCAAGGTGGCCCCTCTTCCTGACAATACCGGATCGAAGGGCAGGTACTGTCCTTCCTGGGCCAACAACTGTTGTACCTGGGCCACTGGTGTCCCCGCCAGAGCCGTAAATGTAAACTCTTCCGGCTGGTACTCCCCGACTCCGCTGAGGCCTGAGAGATCCAGAACATGAAAATCCTCGGAAGCCTGTGACAGGGCTGGTTTGCTCCCGCCGCCTCGACAGACCAGCTTGGGAAAGGAACAGACCGAAGTGCAGACTTCCTCAATTGTCTGCGGTTGTAGTGTCGCCTCGAGGCCAGACTCTCTGGGATTCGTCTCCAGGGGAAGAACCTCCCCTATTTCGGGGAACATTTTGGTGCGGTTTGAAAGTTCGTGGGGATCGATCATGCGTCGGATTCGGATCATGTTTTCCAGGTCGGTTCGGTTGAACATCTTGGCCAGGTAGTCACGCTTCTCCATACCGACGCCGTGCTCACCCGTAATCGAACCTCCCAAACGAATGCACATGCTCACGATCAGGCCAGCCAGCTCCTCAGCCTTCTCGAGCGCACCTTCCTCGGTGCCATCGAACAGAATCAAGGGATGCAAGTTGCCGTCGCCGGCATGGAACACGTTGGCCACCGGTATCCCGAACTCCGAGCTGAGCTTTTCAATCTCGGCGAGAGCTTCTCCCAGTCGGGTCCTGGGAACCACGCCATCCTGAACGATATAGTCAGGGCTCAAGCGTCCCACCGAAGAGAAAGCGCCCTTGCGTCCCTTCCAGATCCGTGCTCTGTCAGCCTCATCTGTAGCCACGCGAATCTCGTACGATCCTGAGGCTTCGATGATTTTCCCCAGGGAGGCGAACTCGAGATCCACTTCGATTGACTCACCCTCCAGTTCTACGATCAGAAGGGCCGCCGCCGCCTCCGGGTAGCCAGCGTGGACGGCCGCCTCCGCCGCCTTGAGGGCGAGACGATCCATGATCTCGATGGCGCCGGGGAGAATCCCGGCAGCGACGATGCGGGCTACTGCCTCTCCAGCTGCCTCCAGGCTCCGGTAGGCCGCTAGTAGCGTCCGGTAGCTTTCGGGCTTGGGGACCAGCCGCAGCGTGATTTCCAGGGCGATCCCGAAGAGACCTTCCGAGCCGACGTAGAATCCGGTCAGGTCGGGTCCAATCCGCTCCAGGCTTCGGCCACCCATCTGGACCAGCTCACCGTCGGGCAGCACCGCCTTGATTCCCAGGACATGGTTGCTGGTCATCCCGTGTCGCAGGCAGTGGGCGCCGCCCGAATTGAAGGCGACGTTGCCTCCGATGGTACAGACCGACTGGCTGGAGGGATCAGGGGCGTAGTAGAGATTGTGGGGCGCCGCCGCTGCGGAGACGTCCAGGTTGATGACCCCGGGCTCCACCACAGCAATACGCTGCTCCGGATCCAGCTCGAGAATCCGGTTCAACCGATTCAGACCAATCACGATCCCTTCCTCGATGGGAAGCGATCCGCCTGAAAGGCTGGTACCACTCCCTCGGGCCACGAAGGGAAGCCGCTCCTGGTGGCAGAGGCGCACGGTCTCGATCACTTCCTGCTGGGTTTCGGGCAGGACCACCGCGCGCGGACGCGCTCTGAAGACGGTAAGGGCATCGGACTCATAGGGAAGCAGCTGTGCCCGAGCCGTCAGAAATCGATCCGGCGGATAAATCTGACCCAGAGCTGAGGGAAGGTTTGGAAGCCCCATCTAGTTGCTCTCTTTCGCGGCCACTATTCTCCTTCTCCCCAGCCAAGTCAAGCCGCTAGACTACCCGAAACTCCAGCCCACAGAACCCCAGCCGACAGCAGGCATTACCGGGCAGAGGATCTACGCCGAAAGCGTTACTGCGTGTAGCCCAGGGTTGGCGATGCGAAGCGAGCTACCCTGGGTCAGGGTCGGTTGAAGGATCTACCCCAAAGGGGTTGCTGCCGACCGAACACGCATTGCAGCAACGCTTTCAGCGTAGAAAAGGCTAGGAGACCTGAACCCAGGGTAGCTCGCTTCGCTTCGGATCGCCAACCCTGGGCTACCCGCATTAACACCTTCGGTGTAAGGAGACCTTGAAGTCGGGTAGGGGTGCCGCCGAAGTGATCTGTCGCGGTTCTCTCTGTGGTAGAGTCGGAACCATTCCTACGCGGGGCAATATAAGAGTCTTGCGCGAGGCAATATGAAAGCAACACAGACGCGAAGACTAGGCAGGACAGCCCTCGAAGTTACCGCTCTGGGTTTCGGCGGTGCTGTGGTGGGCAATCTTTACAGCACTCTGGCTGAAGACCAGGCCCTGGAGACGGTGGATACCGCCTACAACGAGGGTCTTCGCTTCTTTGATACCGCTCCCTTCTACGGCCACGGACTGAGTGAGCATCGCATCGGCGATGTCCTGAGACGGTACCCAAGAGAAAGCTTTGTCTTGTCCACGAAGGTAGGTCGACTTCTCAGACCCGCGGCAAGCGCTTCCATCGACCCTGGAGTCTTCTCTACCGTTCTCCCTTTCGAACCTGTCTTCGACTACAGTTTTGACGGAGCCATGCGCTCAGTAGAGGACAGCCTTCAGCGACTTGGTCTGAACCGCATCGATGTTGCCCTGATCCATGACATCGATGTCTTCACCCACGGCGTGGATCAAGTGGACGGCCGGTTCCACGAAGCAATGGAGGGCGCTTACCGAGCGCTTAAGAAACTCCGGACTGAGGGGACCGTGGGGGCAATTGGATGTGGTTTGAACCAGTGGGAAGCCTGTTATCGCTGCGCTCAGGCGGGTGACTTCGACTGTTTTCTGCTGGCGGGCCGCTACTCCCTGCTCCAGCAAGAGTCACTCGAGCCCTTCCTGAAGCTGTGTGAGGAGCGGAAGATAGGGATCATCATCGGCGGACCCTACAATTCAGGAATCCTGGTGACTGGACCTGTGGAGGGTGCTATGTACGACTATGCGCTCGCAACGCCTGAAATCCTGGAGCGAACCCGTAGGATCCAGGAAGTCTGCGATCGCTACCAAGTTCCCTTGCCGGCGGCGGCACTGCAGTTTCCCCTGGGACACCCCGCTGTCAGCACCGTTATTCCAGGCGCTCGTTCGGCTGCCGAAGTAAGACAGAATATGCACCTGCTAGATCTGCCGATCCCCGAGGATCTGTGGCAGGAGCTGAAACATCACGGCCTGATTCGAGAAGACTCCCCGATTCCCTAATGGTCCAGCAGAATCGGGCGCCGTCACTCCACGATCTTTCTTCTAATCCACCTTGTCTCGGAGTGAAAGAAAATCATCCACGCCCAGCAATTCCTTCACCTGGTCGAAGGACAAGCCTTCGGCCGACACCAGGCCATCCACCCGTCCCTCTTCCTTCCAGGTTTGGCAGAGCTTCATCATGGCGGCTCCGGTGAGCAGCAGGCTCTCGATCGGGCAGACCACGACTTTGTAGCCCAGATCCTCCAGCTCTGCGGTCGAGAGTAGCGGCGTGGCACCCCCAGTCAGCATGTTGGCAAACAGAGGGTAGTTCACCTCCCGGGGGATCTCCTCCAGCTCTTCCATGGATTGAGGAGCCTCGATAAAGGCGATATCAGCGCCGGCCTCACAGCAGCGATTGACGCGATCGATGGCGTCATCCAGACCGTTTACCTGGCGGGCGTCGGTACGGGCGAAGATGACGAAGTCAGGGTCTGTCTTGGCTCCGACCGCTGTTTCGATTTTCCGCACCATTTCGGCAGTCGGGATCACCTCCTTGTGAGGGAAGTGCCCGCAGCGTTTGGGCATCACCTGGTCCTCCAGTATGACACCGGCAGCACCTGCGGCCTCGAACGACCGGACAGTGTGCTGAACGTTGTGCAGATCGCCGTGTCCGGTGTCTCCATCTCCGATGACGGGCACCTTCACACGTGAAGTCATTCGTCTGAGAGAGTCGGCCATCTCGCTCAGCGAAAGGAAACTGAGGTCGGGTAGTCCCAGCAGGCTGGCTGAAGTCCCGAAGCCTCCGACGAAAACTGACTCGAAGCCCATGCGCTCCACGATCAGCGCGGTGAAGACGTCGTGCGCACCCAGACTGCGAATAATCCCGGGCTGGGCCAGGAGCCGACGAAGCTGGGAAGTACTCTTGGACATGTCCCTCTCCTTTCCCTTTGAGTGCGAAGCCAACTAGTCCGCTCAGGTTAACACGAACCTTTCCGGCATCGTCCGATTCCGGATTTTTTGCGTGTAGAATCACGCCATTTTCGTGTACATTGCTACTCCTGGTGTCTGCTTCGTCTGTCTCGGAGGAAGGTTTCTCGAGAAGGAGTTCGATATGTCTTTTTTCAAGAAGCTGATCCTGGTTTTCGCAGGTCTCCTCGTCGTCTTGATTGTTGCCCTTGTCCTGATCTTCTCCAACCTCTCAACCATCGCGCGTGGTTTTGTCGAGGAGAAGGTTCCGGGAATGACCTTTTCCCAGATCGACGTCAGCTGGAGCGAGTTGAGCATCCACGGAGTCGAGTACTCCAGCGAAGGCAAGGTGCGACTTAAAGCGGAGAAGATCCAGCTGCGGCCGAGTCTGTCATCCTTCTGGAGTGACACCTTCAAGATCAGATCCATCGAGGCCGCTGAGGCCTACGTCTATATCGAGAAGAAGGCCAGCGGGGAGATCGTGTGGCCCATTCCCAAGCCGACTGAGTCGTCCAAGCCCAAGACCGAGAAAGAAGACTCCCCGGGAAAGCCCCTGGCGGTGCACTTGGGTGAGTTCAGGATCCGCGACGGAAGCGGCGAGTTCCTGGACCGTTCGGTTGGTTCTCCCCCCGCCCACTTCAAGATCAAGGATGTCAACTTGACCCTCAGCAACCTGCGCCATCCCGCTGAGCCGGGGAGCATGGATGTGGATCTTTCGCTGGCCATCGAAGGGCCCCAGGACACCCGGGTGAATGCGTCGGGTTGGGTCGATCCGGTGGGGGAATCAGCTGACATGGACGCCGGGATAGAGCGTCTCGACTTGAGCCAGGCGGAGCCCTACATGCGAAAGAGCGATCAATCCGTCAGACCCTCTGAAGGTACCCTGGACGGCGACGCTAAATGGCTGATGGAGCAGGGGGAATACACTTTGTCGGGAGAAGTACTTCTGTCCGACCTGAAGTTTCAACGGTCCGGCGGGGGGCTGGCGGGTCTGTCCTCGATGATAGTCGAAGAGTACCTGAAAGCCACTGGGGAACCGATGACGTTCCCCTTTGAGATCAAAGGTAACCGAAGGGAGAAGTCCGACTACCGGAGCAAGCTGAGCGACAAGATCGGAAAGGCTCTTCTCCAGAAGCTGGGAGGAGGATCGGCGGGGAAGGTGCTCAAGGGCGCAGAGGGGGCCGCCTCGCCCGCGAAGGAAGGCTTGGGACTCTTGGAGAGCCTGCTGGGAGACCAGAAGAAGTAGAGCATGTAGATGAAGCGAGATGCAGCTTTTCCCAGGTGGGGGTTGGTCCTTTTCCTCGTCTGCGCCCAACAAGTTGACGCTGAGACTGAGGAGACCAAGCAGTCACTGGATCGGTACATGATCGTCGTGACTGGAAGTGAGCTCCTCCGTGGTGTCTATGCCGACTCCCATACACTTTATCCCACCCGTACTCTGGGGGAGTTGGGAGCTCGTTGTGTGGGCTCAGTGACGGTGGGCGATCGGGCTGAAGACCTGCTCGGCGCCCTCAAATATGCCGCCGAAAGGGCCGATTTGACGATCGTAACCGGAGGGCTGGGACCAACCGACGACGACATAACCCGAGGAGTACTCTCCAAGTACTCGGGAATTTCCCTGGGCGAGAACCCGGAGGTGATGGCCAGCCTGGAGAGACGTTATGCGAATCGCATGGAGCTTCCGCAGAACCTGAGACGTCAAGCCCTCACTCCATCGCGTGGCAGCTACCTATCCAATCCGAACGGGACCGCAGTCGGTTTGGTCTTTGAGGGTGATCGGAAGGTGATTGTGGCACTTCCAGGACCCCCCCGGGAACTTCGGCCGATGGTCGAGAATGAGCTACTTCCCTATCTCGGTAGGCGTTTCGGTCTTCGGCCGACTCACTCCTCGGTAACCCTGCGCTTCGTGGGCATTGGAGAATCGAGTATTCAGCGGGTGATTGACAGCAAGCTGAAGGTGCCCGACGACGTCGAGATTTCGTCCACCTTCCAGGCAGGTCGTGTCGATATCACGTTGTCCCTGGTCGGAAGCTCGCCGGCCGTTAGGGGCCGTTTGAACCGTCTCAAGGAGGACCTTCGCAGCCAGCTGCGCGAGTACGTCTACTCCGAGGACGGGTCATCGCTGCAGCAGCGAATCGTGTCCCTGCTAACAGACAAAGGCGAGAACCTCGTCCTGGTCGAGGTGGGCACTGGCGGTGCCATCGCCAGCCAGCTCAGCTCTTTAGAGAGGGTGGACGCTGTTTTCTGGGGAGGCTATGTGGCCTCGAACCATCAGAGAATGCTTCGCCTTCTCGGAGTCGAAAAGGTTTCTGTTTCTGCGGAAACGGAGGAGGCTTCCCTGGAGGCGCTGGGACGGTCCCTGGCCCAGGACGCAAGTCGGGTGACCGGCTGCCAGTGGGCTCTCGTCGTGACTCGTGGGAAGCCCTTGAGCGGTGGATCCCTACCGCTATGGATCACTGCGGGTTCGCGTTCGGTTGGCTACATCTCGAAGCAAACCCTGTTGACCGGCAAAGGACGCTCCAAGCTGGACCGGATCGTAACCCAGGCCTTGGATCTGCTTCGCAGGCAACTGACACATTGATATGATCCGACACCTCCTCCGACTCCTCTCGCTGTGGCTAGGGTTTTTCTCCCCTTCCCCTGACACGCAGGCACAGCAAGCTACCTCAAAGGAGGCCCCCCCGCGTCTAATGAACGCCTACCCACTCTCGTCTCCGCCCAAGATGGACGGAGTGGTGGACGAGAAATGGATGGAGATGGAACCTGCCAGCCACTTCATTCAGCAGCTGCCACAAGAAGGCCTCCCTGCCAGCGAGAAGACCGAGGTCAGGATTGGCTTCACCCAGGATGCCCTTTATATAGGACTCATCTGCTACGACTCGCAGCCGCAAGCCGTGGTGTCGACTCAGGCTCGAAGGGACGGGGTCTTGGACCAAACCGATGCCTTCGAGATGATTTTCGATACCTATGACGATGACCAGAACGGGTACATCTTCGCGACTACTCCCGCCGGGATTGAGTACGATGCCCAGATTGTGCACGGTGGGCAGAGCCGCGTCACCGGTGGTCCTACGCGAGCAGGGAGCGCCGGAGGCACCGGATTTGGTGGTGCACAGAGAGGAGCTGCTTCGTCCTTTAACCTCAACTGGGACGGAGTCTGGACGGTCAGCACCAGAATCACCGACCGAGGCTGGGAAGCGGAGTTTGCAATTCCCTTTCGAACCCTGCGCTACGGCACCGGAGAGAAGGCGCTCTGGGGGGTCAATTTCAAGCGCAACATCCGACGCAGGAACGAACAGGTCTTCTGGGCGCCGGTGTCGCGAGCCTTTCGGCTTCAGCGTGTTTCCCTGGCCGGAGAGCTTCGCGGACTGGAGCTCCCCTTTCGGCGCAACCTTCAGGTGGTGCCATTCGTCAGCGGCGGCTTCAGCCAGGACTACACCCAGGAAACCAGTATCAACGACGGAATCCACGATGCAGGCCTGGATGTCAAATACACCCTGACCTCCAGTCTGATCCTGGACGTTACCGTCAACACCGACTTTTCTCAGGTGGAGGTGGACGAGGAGCAGGTCAACCTGACCAGGTTCGATCTCTTCTTTCCAGAGAAGCGTGCCTTCTTTCTCGAGAACGCCGGTCTTTTCCAGGTGGGGACTCCCCAGCAAGCGGAGCTTTTTTTTAGCAGGAGTATCGGCATCGATCCATCCGGGGTCCAGGTTCCCATCCTGGGTGGGGCAAGGATTTCGGGGAAGCAGGGGGCCTACAATATCGGATTCCTGAACATGCAGACGGAGTCTATCCCCGAGGTGACTCCCGCCCGCAATTTCACGGTGGCTCGGTTGGCTCGAGAGGTAGGAGAGAGGAGCTCCTTTGGGGCCATTTTCATAAACAAGAGCGCAACCTCCGACACGTTGGGCTTCAATTCCTTCAACCGCACCTTTGGCGCGGATGCCAATCTCGGCTTCGGTGACCACCTGACCATCTTCAACTATCTGGCCAAGACGCAGTCGCCTGACCTGACCGGTCGGGACCACGCGGGCGGCACCGATCTTCGATATGATGCCGATTTATACAGTTTCCGAGCCGCCTACATCGAGGTGGGCGAGGACTTCAACCCCGAGGTGGGATTCCTGCAACGAGTGGGCTATAGAAAGCCTTCCTACGGGGTGTTCTACAATCCCCATCCCAAGGACCATCCATTCATCCGACGGCTCTGGCCCCATCATACCTGGCAAGGGCACTACCGCTTTGACGGTGAGCCCGAGTCCGGCTTTCGGCACAATCACTTCAATGTTTTCTTCAACAACGGCGGCTCTACGGGAATAGCCTACAACCAGAACTTCGAGCAGCTCTTCGATCCTTTTGAGATTTCTCCCGGTGTGTTTCTACCAGTGGGGTCCTATAATTTCGACAACTGGTCGTTCTCGCTTGCCTCGGACTCGAGTGCCAATCTCTTCAGTAGGGTCTCCTACTCCTGGGGCGAGTTCTATACGGGAGACATTCAGACCCTGAACGTCAGTTCCGGCATTCGCTCCGGATCGAACTTTCTCTTTTCGAGCCGCTACGTTCTCAACAAGGTCAGCCTTCCCCAGGGAGACTTCGCTACCCATCTGGGCGCAATTCAGATCAACTATTCCTTTACGCCCAAGAGCTACATCCAGTCCCTGATCCAGTACAACAGCTCGGTCAACGAGATCGGAGCCAACATTCGCTTTGCATTGCTGCGTACAGGCAACACCGGCCTCTTCATCGTCTACAACAGCCGCTTCGATACCACCGGCCTGGACCCCCACGAAGCCGACGCCATGCTAAGGATGAGAACCCCCAGGCGCACCCTGGACAGGGCGCTGATCGCCAAGTTTACCTACCTGTTCGATTTCTGAAATTGATTGGTCCGGCGCTGATCTGAAGGTCGGTCGGTGTTTAGCGTATTGGCTACTCATCTATTTTTCAGAAGGTGCGCTCGGAACAAGGGCACAAGGCATTGTCTAGGCGATGAAGATGCTCAGGCGTTGAGCACTTCAATAGAATTCAATCCCAACGGGATTGCGGATTTCAGCCCTGGGTTTCCGAACCCTGGGTAACAGGAACATACCACGAGATATCAACCCTATGGGGTTGCGTAAAAAAGATGAGACGGATACCTCAGTCCCAGACGAACCGCTCGTCGAACCCAACACGATGGCGACGGAGAAGTTCCCGGAATTCCTCTTGGAACGTAACGGTTCGGTGGTGTTCTTTCGGCCTTTCGATGTATCGGATGACCTCGGCCACTTTGGACTCAGACACCGAAAAAGCACCGTAACCGGACTGCCATCTGAAATTCTTGTGAATCTGCCTCCGCTGTTGGATCCATCCCGTGGAAACTCGTTTGACCTCTTTGACGAATTCAGCAAGGGAAAGCGTCCTCGATAGTGAGGTCAGCAAGTGGACATGGTCGGAAACCCCACCGATTCGGATCGGCTGGCATCCCAGGCTCTTGGCCGTCCCGGCCAGGTAGGAGTGTAGCTGTCTACGAAACTCGATGTCTCCAAAGTATGGCTTGCGGTTCTTGGTCGAGAAGATTGTGTGAATCAAGACCCTTGACAGAGATTGTGGCATGGTATAAACCCTTTTTACTCAACCCTTTCAGGGTTGGAGCGAATATTGGTCAAGACGAACCCAGGGTTCGGAAACCCTTATATGTGTTATTTGTTGAAAGGAATTCGGGTCAGAACGTCTGATCCGAGCCGACCACGAGATCGTGAAACCCTCGGTCCGTCGAGACCGGAGCCCAGCGAGATCCGTGGTCGGCCCATTTCATGTCAACCCGAACAGTCGCCTGGGCCTCCGTCAAAGAGAGAGCCCGAATATAAGGAAGGGTCTCCATGAAACAACTCAAAGGTAATCCTATCAACAAAACCTGGATGAGTCAGCCCGCAGCGGGCATTGATGTCAGCAAGGATCGGCTGGATCTGTGTCTGCTGCCACGGGAGGAACACTCGGAGCACTCCAACGCGGGGGAAGGAATCGCAGAGATCCTCCGCCGTCTGGAGGGGATCGCGGGATTGGTCTCGGTGGTGGTGGAAGCCTCGGGGGGTTATGAGAAGCGGGTCCTGAGAGAGTTCAATGAGGCGGGGATCCCCGTCTGTTGCGTGAATCCTCGACAAGCTCGAGACCTCGCGAAGGGTCTGGGAATCCTAGCCAAGAATGATCGTCTGGATGCCCACGTCCTGGGGCGTTGTGGGCAGCTGGGGATTCATCGTATCAGTAAGCAGGAAACCGCGTACTATCAGCAGTTACAAGCCTACAATCGCAGACGCAGGCAACTGATTGAGTGTCGTAAGATCGAGCGGACTCGTCGCCATCAGTATGAGGATCAGGAGCTGCGTCAAGGAGTGGAGCGAATCCTTGGCCTGCTGGATCAAGAACTGAAAGAGGTTGAGCAGAAGGTGGAGGAATTGCTGCGGCTCGATGCCGAGCTCCTTCGGCGCCAGGAGGTGGTGCAAAGCTGCCCGGGGATAGGGGAGCGAAGCAGTCAGATCGTGGTGTGTGAGCTGCCTGAGTTGGGCAGGGTCAATCGCAGAGAAGTCGCTTCCCTGGTGGGATTGGCCCCTTGGGATCAGGACAGCGGCGAGGGACTCCAGCCTCGTGCCATCTGGGGAGGACGGCGTCAACTCCGTAATCAGCTCTACATGTGCACGCTCTCAGCGATCCGACACAATCCGCAGATTCGCACCTTTTACAATCGCCTTGTCGCCTCCGGAAAAGAGCCTAAAGTGGCCCTGATAGCGTCCATGAGAAAGCTCCTCGTCACGCTCAACACGATGGTCAAAAACGATGATCTTTGGAGAGCACCGTTAGCGGCAGAATCTTGATAATGCTTGACAAAACCAACACAGTCGCTGGGCTCAAATCCGCAATCCCGTTGGGATTGACCTCGAATTGGGCGGGCCAACGGCGACAGAGAGCTTATGAATTGGGGCAAACTGAGGCGGTGGATCATTCCCCGCTATCGTTCGCTGTTTCCAAGTGCGGCCTCATGAGACACAACTACTAACGGTCACCCTCGCTGTTTGTGTTAGAGGTACCGGTTTCAACCGGACGTGCTGGGATCAGCTTTCCGGAGGTCGTTCCGCTGCTGGGCGTGGCTTCGAGTTTGCGATACCATAGGCACCGGCTCATGATGATTTAGCGTATGACTTCGATGATTGACCTGAAACCCCTCAAAACCGCTGTTTTCCAAGAGACTTCTTCCGGTCGCCTCGGCGAGCCCGTCTTTGCTCGCCTGATCCTGGTGGTTTCCTCGGATCATGGACATCTGTTTCCGTTGTGCGAGCAGGCGGTCGGGTTTGTTCAGGAACTGCTCCAGTTTCCGACCGAAGCCGTACTGGCCAGGGGCAGCCAGGAATCGGGTAGTCTGTCTGTGCAGGTGGATCTGGAGGGCGGCAGGAGTGCCCTGGCAACGGTTGCGATCCGTCGCGAAGAGGACCCACAGCTCGACCTGCTTCTGGTTGGTAACCACGGAACCCTCCGCTACCGGAATGATGGACCGATCCTGGAGGATGAGCTGGAGGGTCGGTCAGAGGATCAGATCACCGGGTCCACGGGTTCAACGACCAGACTGCGCCAAGCGCTTCAAGAGTCTCTCGGCTCAGGCGAGCCGGTGCGGATTTAGTAAGAGGAACGATGAAGAAATACGGGGTGCTGCTGCTTGGAGGAGATCGCACCCACCAGGAGAACTATGGCCCCGACTTCGCCGAAGATCCCCGCTGCCATCTGATTGGCCTGACCGACGAGGCTGGTGTCCCGTCTCAGCGGGATGCCTGGAACCGGTCGCTGGCGCAGCGGTTGGGGATTCCATTCTTTCCCCAGCTAGATCAGGCATTGGAACGCGAGGATGTTCACATAGCCTGTGTCTGTGTCGAGTTCGAGCGGCGGGCTCAGCTTGCTGCCCGCTGCGCCAAGGCGGGAAAGCACGTCTACGTGGACAAACCTATAGGCAGCTCCATCGAGGCGGCCCAGAAGCTGGCTGCGGTAGCCGCCGACGCGCAGGTCAAGACTCAGATGTTCAGCATGCTTCGCTCGGCCTGGTCGCAGAGGGCGAAGGAACTGGTCGATAGCGGGGTGCTAGGGGACCTGCTGGGGATCCACTGCGATACTCTTTTCGCCAAAGGCCTCGCCGGCAGCGCCGATCTGGAACGAATTCGAGAGGAGCACTTCCCGCCCAAGGGCTTCAGCTTCATGAAGACGAAACGGGAGTTGTTCACCACGGGAGTCTACTCGATCGGGATGATGGGCTGGCTCTGCGGACAGTCGGTGGAGAGGGTCTATGCCCGCACCTCCAATTTCTTCTTTCGGGAGCACCAGGAGGACGACGTAGAGGACTTTGCAGCACTCACACTGGACTTTGACGGTGGCCTTGTGGGCACTCTCAGCGGGGGGAGAATTGGCTTCTTGAGCCATCCCCTGGGAGGCCCCCTCCGGGTGTGCCTGATCGGCACCCGAGGTACCAGGATCGTGGACGCGGCGGAACCCAGGCTGGAGATTTCTTGCGATGCTCCGACCTGGCGCCCCGGTCAACCTCATCCCCAGGATCCGATGGCGTTCTGGACCAGTAGCACCCGGGAGGCTGGAGGGGTTCACAAATTCGGCTGGCGAGGGGTGGGTTCTTCAGGTGGATCCGATGCTTCGTTTTTCGTCGACTGCATAGAAGCCGACCGCGAAAGTGACATGAGCGCCAGAGAGGGAGCGGATATCCTGAAGGTTCTGATGGCCGCTTACGAGTCCGCAGCCTCTGGGAAGGTCGTGTCTGTCGCCTAGATAGACTGGGTCGGTCGTCGCGCTCTGGTCTGTGCCCCCGGACGCAACAGCTTGAGGTAGTGAGCCGGAGTTCTCAGGAGCTCGGCATAGGTTGTGTCGCCCATCAAAACCTGGGTCATCGCCTCGCAGAGACGCTGACCCTGCCAACGAAACAAGCGTCTACAGATTGCCGGGTGACTATAGGTCAGTCTTGCCAACATTCTTCCCAGACGAAGTTCCGACAGTACCTCGCTTGCCAGGGAAGCATCGTAGAGGCGTCCCACCTCCTCCTTTCTGAGCTTCCCGTCCAGTAAGGCTTTTGCCGCCAGTTGCCCGCTTCGAATGGCGTATGTGATCCCCTCGCCGGTGACCGGGTCTGCCAGGCCGGCAGCGTCTCCGGTGAGCAGCACCCTTCCTTTCACCAGGGATCCCTGTCTGGGCCCGATCGGGATGACAAAACCGTGCCGTTCGACTCCTTCTACCGGGTTGATATCTGCCAGTGCCAGATATCTCTCGAAACATCGATTCAGGTTGGCACGACCCGGGCGGGTTGTCAGGACTCCGATGGATAGGTGATTCCTTTTGGGAATCTGGTTATGCACTTAACTCCGGATAGGTGACGGTGGGATAGAGCGAACAGGCTGTCAGGAGACGGTCGAAGAGCTCGGATTCCCAGAAACGACGATTGAAACGGTAACAAAACTCAGCCAGGTAACGTTGAAGGTGCTTGAGGCTGACCGCTTTCTGAGTCCCTTGGAGCTGAGTCTTGCAGTTGGAAATGAGGGTGTGAACCCATGGGAACTGTTCAAAACCCATCCCCACCCACTCGAGCCGGACGCGTTCATGCTGGTAGCCGGCTTGAGCTAAACCGACAAACGCGTGATAGGCGTCGCTTCGGATCTGAGCTCCGGGGTCGATCCTCGCCCAGGCGACCCGCTTCACATTGTCGCTGGTTATGTCATCGACCACATCCAGACTTAGAAACCTCGGCCCCCCGGCTTTCGTTATCTCCACCGCGGCCAGAACTTTGGCCTTGCCTTCGGTCCCTCGTCCTCGCTTGCGACCCCGACGATTTCTCCCTCGTCGTCGGCCTCCAAAGAAAGAGTCATCCAGCTCCACCAGGTGACTTAATTGGTAGCAGTCATTACGTTTGGCCATGGCTTGTCGGATCTTATGTCCCATCATCCAGACCGTCCGATAGCTTCCGATTCCCAGCAGCTTCTGCAGTCCCTTCATCGAGTAGCCCGCTTTGCAACGGCTCATCAAGAAGATGGTCCAAAACCAATATCTCAGGGGCACCCGCGTCTTGTGGAAAATCGTCCCGGCGGTGGAAGAAGCCTGATACCGGCATTGGCGACACTCCATCAATCGCCGGTGCTGCAACCAGTAGCCTCCTTGACCCCCACAACGGGGACAGACAAATCCTTCCGGCCAGCGTTTCTGCATCAGGTAACTCAGACAAGCTTCTTCTGTGGCAAAACGCTCTTGAAACTCCAACAAATTCATCTTTTCGTACATCCACTCACCTCCTGTCTCTCACCTTTTTTACTAGGTGGTGGTGACTTTTTCCGGAGTTAAGTGCATAACCAGATTTGGGAAAGATCCAGGCGTAGCCAAAAGGCACCAGGTTGAAGTCGAACCTGGCCTTGCCCTGAAACCGTTCCCGGACGCGCTCGGAGACGCCAATCTCATATTCCAGTGCGGGGATCAGATTCGGCCTTGCGGTCCAGCCCGAACTCGCCGCTACCCGACTTCTGGCTCCGTCGGCGGCGAGCACGAACTGTGCAGAAACGGGTCCCGAGCTGGTTGAGAGGACAACTTTATCTACCTCCTCCTGCACCTCCAGGACCTGGCACTTGGTGCGAAAAGCGGCTCCCGCCCTCTGGGCAGCTTGAACCAAAAAGTAGTCGAAGTCCCCACGCATGGTCATGGAGACGATCGGCTCGCTGCGGGCGGTGGAGAAACAAAGTCCCTCAGAGGGTAGGTTGAGCTCGGCGGTGTGGCACTCCTGCTCGACCACCTCACGGATACTGAACGGAAGCAGTCGGCTGGCGCGGCAGACGATACCTCCGCCACAGGTCTTGTATCTTGGAAGAGATTCCTTTTCCAGGACCGTCACCCGGACCCCCTCCCGGGCCAGAGCGAGGGCTGCAGATGAGCCGGCGGGACCGCTGCCGACGATCGCGACGTCATAGGAATTGGACGGTCCCGGCTTCAGCATAGAGCTGGATCCCAATTCTAGCATCGACTCCCACACGGGTCCCTGGTTTGAACTGAATTGAATTTGTCCATCCAGGAAGGTATCCTGCGCCGATCCATTGAGGAATCTGGTTATGCACTTAACTCCGGAAAAAGTCACCACCACCTAGTAAAAAAGGTGAGAGACAGGAGGTGAGTGGATGTACGAAAAGATGAATTTGTTGGAGTTTCAAGAGCGTTTTGCCACAGAAGAAGCTTGTCTGAGTTACCTGATGCAGAAACGCTGGCCGGAAGGATTTGTCTGTCCCCGTTGTGGGGGTCAAGGAGGCTACTGGTTGCAGCACCGGCGATTGATGGAGTGTCGCCAATGCCGGTATCAGGCTTCTTCCACCGCCGGGACGATTTTCCACAAGACGCGGGTGCCCCTGAGATATTGGTTTTGGACCATCTTCTTGATGAGCCGTTGCAAAGCGGGCTACTCGATGAAGGGACTGCAGAAGCTGCTGGGAATCGGAAGCTATCGGACGGTCTGGATGATGGGACATAAGATCCGACAAGCCATGGCCAAACGTAATGACTGCTACCAGTTAAGTCACCTGGTGGAGCTGGATGACTCTTTCTTTGGAGGCCGACGACGAGGGAGAAATCGTCGGGGTCGCAAGCGAGGACGAGGGACCGAAGGCAAGGCCAAAGTTCTGGCCGCGGTGGAGATAACGAAAGCCGGGGGGCCGAGGTTTCTAAGTCTGGATGTGGTCGATGACATAACCAGCGACAATGTGAAGCGGGTCGCCTGGGCGAGGATCGACCCCGGAGCTCAGATCCGAAGCGACGCCTATCACGCGTTTGTCGGTTTAGCTCAAGCCGGCTACCAGCATGAACGCGTCCGGCTCGAGTGGGTGGGGATGGGTTTTGAACAGTTCCCATGGGTTCACACCCTCATTTCCAACTGCAAGACTCAGCTCCAAGGGACTCAGAAAGCGGTCAGCCTCAAGCACCTTCAACGTTACCTGGCTGAGTTTTGTTACCGTTTCAATCGTCGTTTCTGGGAATCCGAGCTCTTCGACCGTCTCCTGACAGCCTGTTCGCTCTATCCCACCGTCACCTATCCGGAGTTAAGTGCATAACCAGATTGAGGAAAGGAAATTCAATTGAGTGAAGAAGTTAAACTGCTGCGCGAATTTGACACTCCCACCATCTGCAATGTGATCGAGTTGTTTGAGGTGAGGCCCAGGGGACAGGGTTTCATGGACGGCCAGATCAGGGCGGAGTTTCCCCGTCTTCCTCCCATGGTCGGGTACGCTGTGACGGCCAGGTTTCGGGCTTCCCGACCGCCGGAGGGAGAGGATGCCTACGCCTACCTGGACCAGCAGATCGCAGCATTTGAGCCCATTCCGGAACCTCGAGTGGTCGTATTCCAGGATCTGGACGACCCCCCAGCTGCAGCCACATTCGGGGAGATCACGTGTGGGGCCTACCAGAAGTTCGGCTGTGCCGGTGTCATCACTAGTGGGGCCGGTCGTGATCTCGAGCAGATCGAAGCCCTCGGCCTCCCGGCCTTCAGCCGGCAAACTATCTGTGACCACGGCCACTTCCACCTGGTTGAGATGAATACTCCGGTGACCGTGGGGGGTCTCCTGGTGCAGCCGGGAGATCTGCTGCACGGAGATCGCAATGGAGTAACCATTGTCCCGTCCCAGGTGATCCCCTATCTGGCGGAAGGGTGCAAAGAATACCTGGAGGCGGAAAAGGAGATGGTGGCGAAGATGTCGTCGGACCAGCTGGATCTTGCAGCTCTAAGAAGAGCCGAAGACGATATTGTCGAACGTCTTGACGAGCTGAAGTCGCGCCTCCAGCGGATGATCGCGGGCTAGCCGGGCTAGTGGGGCTAGCGGGGCCGGCTAGCTTGGTTGCAGGTTGCAACCTATCTCTGATAGCTTCGGCCCCCAGAGGAAGAACATGACTGAACCCTATCAGATCGGCAACTATGCGGAGACCTATTCCAACTTTCGGCTCGTGGCTCCAGAGCGCTACAACTGGACCTACGACGTCTTCGATCGCTGGGCGGAAGATCCTGACAAGTTGGCTCTCTTCTGGGTGGGTGCGTCCGGGGAGCGTGAGGTCACTTTTCGAGAATTGAGTGAGCGGTCGCAGCGGGTCGCCAACGCCCTGATTGGTTTGGGCTCCCAGCCCGGCGATCGTGTCTTCGTGATGCTTCCCCGGATCGTCGAGTGGTGGGAGATCCTTCTGGGCAGCATCCGAGCCGGGACCGTCTCGATTCCCGGTACCACGCTGCTGACATCCAAGGACATCGCCTACCGACTGAACGCCGCCTCTGTCAAGATCGCGATCACGGACGCGGACAACATCGACAAGCTCGAAGCCGTGCGCGAGGAATGTCCGGACCTGGAGCACATCATCGTCGTGGGGGAAACTCCAGGCGTCTTGTCGTATGAGGACCTGCTGCGCTCAAGCTCGCCCAGGTTGGACCATCCCCGTAACCTCGCTACCGATCCCCTGATGATCTATTTCACCTCGGGTACCACCGGCTATCCCAAGATGGTCTTGAATGACCACGTCACCTATCCCCTGGCGCATATCATCACCGGCAAGTACTGGCTCGACAACCGGCCAACGGACCTTCATTGGACCCTCTCCGACACCGGTTGGGCCCAGGCGGCATGGACCTGCTTCTTCGCCCCTTGGAACATGGGGGCAGCCCTCTTCATCTGGGACCATAGAGGTAAGTTCGATTGTGAAGGGACTCTCCAAGTGCTGCAGCGCTACCCCATCACGACGTTCTTTGCTCCAACAACCGCCTACCGCATGCTGATTCTGGAAGATCTCAAGAACTTTCAATCCGAAACGCTCAGACTCTCTCTGGGCGCCGGAGAAGCCGTCAATCCGGAGGTGATCGATGCTTGGAGGGAGGGGACCGGACATCATATCTGGGAGGGCTATGGCCAGACCGAGACGGTTCTCTGTGTCGCCACATTTCCCGGAATGCACTACAAACCGGGCTCCATGGGGGTAGCGGCGCCCGGATTCAAGATGGGTGTAGTCGATGCCGAGGGGAACGAGCTGGCCGTCGATGAAGAGGGGGAGATTGCGATCCGGGTGCGGCCAGAGCGTCCAGTAGGGCTCTTTCGAGAGTACTACCGGAACCCAGAGGCGACGGCCGGCTGTTTCGTGGGCGACTGGTACCTCACCGGAGACCGGGCCAGGCGCGATCAAGATGGTTATTTCTACTTCGTCAGCCGCTCCGACGACCTGATCAACACAGCGGCGTATCGGGTCGGTCCCTTCGAAGTGGAATCTGCGCTGATCGAGCACCCCGCAGTGGCCGAAGTGGCGGTGGTGGGAAGCCCGGACCAACTGCGCGGCGAGATCATCAAGGCCTTCATCGTGCTGAGCGCCGATTACGCCGCGTCCGATGATCTGGTGAAGCAGCTGCAGAAGCATGTCATCCGCGTCACCGCCCCCTACAAATACCCACGAGAAGTCGAGTTTCTGGACGAGTTGCCCAAAACGATCAGTGGCAAGATCCGCCGTAACGTCCTGCGCCAGCGCGAGGTGGACAAGCAGGCTGCAGGCTCTGAGTCATGAGCGAACTTTCCGACTACTTCGGTGAAGAGCACGAGCTCTTCCGTGAATCCCTCCGCCGCTTCGTCCAGGAGGAGATCGTCCCCAATGTGGAGGAGTGGGAAGAGCTAGGCAGGACGCCCCGCAGCTTGTTCGAGAAGATGGGCGAATTGGGGTTTCTGGGAGCCGAGTTCCCGACCGAGTACGGTGGTGCCGGAGCTGATTTCTGGATGTCCGTGGTGCTGGCCGAGGAACTCGCTCGCTGCCGTTCCGGCGGGGTCGCATTCAGTCTCATCGTACACACGGACATGTCCTCTCCCTGGCTGGTCCGGTTCGGTACCGATGAGCAGAAGGCCAGGTATCTGCCCTCCATCATTGCCGGAGAAACCATCTGCGCCCTGGCCATCACCGAGCCGGATGCCGGCTCTGACATGGCAGCCATTGCCACAAGAGCCCGCAAAGAGGGCAGTGAATGGGTCATCACCGGGACCAAGACGTTTATTACCAACGGTGTCTATGGAGATCTCTACTTCGTCGCCGCCCGGACTCGCGAGGAGGGTCCTCGCCGAGAACGTCTGTCCCAGTTTCTGGTGGAGCGGGACTCACCCGGCTTCACGGTGGCGAAGAAGCTGGACAAGACAGGCATGTGGGCCTCAGACACGGCCGAACTCGTCTTTGACCAGGTTCGGGTGCCGGAGGCAAACCTGCTGGGTCAAGAAGGGAAGGGCTTCGAGCAACTGGTGGCGGGTCTCCAGCAGGAACGGCTCACGGCTGCGGTTCTGTGTGTCTCCGCGGCCCAGCAGGCACTCGAAGACTGCCAGGAGTATCTGCGCCAGCGTCAGGCGTTTGGTCGACCCTTGGCAGAGTTTCAGGCTCTACGCCATCGAGTGGCCGATATGGCCACCGAGATCGAGGCCGCGCGCCAGCTGACCTATCATGCCGCCCGCCTCTTCGCCTCTGGAAAGGAGTGCCTCAAGGAAGTTTCGATGGCCAAACTCTACGCCACCGAAACCGCCAACCGCGTGGCCTACGATGCGGTCCAATTGCACGGTGGGTACGGTTACATGAGGGAGTATGCGGTAGAGCGCTTCGCTCGAGACTACCGCCTCTGGCCCATAGCCTCGGGAAGCTCGGAAATCATGCGGGAGATCATCTCAAAGCAACTGCTTAGCTGAAATTCCAAGATACAAGGTACAAGATACAAACAAGCTCCAAGCATCAAGCACCAAATCACAAACAAATTCCGATAACGAGCACCTTGGGGTCATCTCGACGTGATTTGAGTGTACGGGGCCCAAGTTTGGAGCTTGGTGCTTGGAATTTGAGATTTGTTTGTATCTTGTATCTTGGAATTTAATTCTTCCGTCTTGCCACGAAGGCGGCAAGCCTGGCTTGACTCCCCGGTGATCGGAAGCAGTGCTCGAAGGCGGCGGACGCATAGGCATCCCAGTGATCCTGGCGCAACGGCGACATCTGGTTGAGCAGGGTCTTGGTCCTCTTGAGACCCTCGGGTGGGAAGGAGGCGAGCCGGCGCGCCAGATCCTCTCCTCTTTTCAGGAGCTGATCGTCGGGGACGACTTCGTTGACCAGGCCGATTTCCTTGGCTTTCTCGCCGTCGAACCGTGTGCAGGTCAACAGCAGCCAGCGCGCGGTAGAGTTGCCGACGACGTCCATCAGCCGCCCCAACGCCCAGGGCGGCGTCCAACCCAGTTCGACCTCCGGAAGACCCAGAGTGGTCGAAGTCGTTGTGAGGTGGAAATCATGGTAGAGCGCGACCTGGAGGCCGCCCCCCAAAGCATAGCCATGGGTCAGCGCGATTGTCGGTTGGGGCAGGGAGTCGAGCAGGGCGAAGGCCTCGGCCTGCTGGCGTTCCGAGGAAGCCGCCTCGGCCGCCGACATTCCTTCGAGCTCGTGCAGATCGCTCCCCGCGCAGAATCCACGTCCTTCTCCACGGGTGAGGACGACTCGGACATCTTCCCGTTCCCGCAGAGCCAGGACGTAAGCCGCGTACTCCTGAACGATGGCCTGGTTGAGTGCGTTCAGAACCTGGGGCCGGTTGAGGACCAGCCACGCGATCCCGTCGCTGACGCTCAGGCGAACCAGATCAGACATTGGCCTTTTCGGCTGCCGCGTCCAGAAACTTGGCCATGGAGCCGATGATGAACCGGTCGTGTGTGCCGGTGGCGATCCGCTCCCGCTCGTCTCGCGCTTCGAAGCGAAACACCAGACGCTTTCTGTCAATTTCCACCAGCTCCACCCGGGAGAAAACCTTCATCCCCGCCGGGGTAGCTGCTAGATGTTGCACCTCAACCCGGGTGCCGACGGTAGCTTGACCGTCTTCGAGCGTCGGTGCCACGCATCGGATCGCCGTCTCTTCGAGGAAGGCTATGAGCGCCGGTGTAGCGAACACCTGAACGCCGGGGTTGCCAAATCGGTCGGCCGTCAAATCAGGCGTCACCAGCTTTTCCAATTCCAAGGATCTGCCGACTTCGAGTGGTTCTGTCATTCTGTGCCCCTTCCTTCTTACCCTTGCCCTTGTCTTTGCCTTTGCCTTCCTCATCCTTTCTTGTCGCATCGGCACGGGCACGGGCACGGGCACGGGCAAAGACAAGGGCAAGGGGGCTCTACGCCGATCCGGTCAGTTCCTGTCGCACGATCTTGGTGCCTGCCACCATGCTCTCGAGTTTCTTCACCGTGACCCAGCGAGGAAGCTGAAAAAACCCACAGTCAGGAACAATCCACAATTTCTCCGCCGGAACGTATTTCAAGGATCGGCGAATCAACTCGGCCACGTCCTCAGGGGTCTCGCGATAGAAGGACTTGATGTCGATAACACCTACTCCGATTTCCCGCTCCTGGGCGAGTTCCTTACAGAGCTCCAGCTCCGCCATCTCGCGATTGGCAAATTCCAGGATGAATTGGTCGCAATTCGACTCCAGAAGCTCTGGGAGCATCCATCCGAACTGACGCTTGCCGCGAGGACGAGAGGCCAGGTTTCCAAAGCAGATGTGGAATCCGATCTTGGCATCGACTCCCTCGACACAGCGGTTGAACAGAGCTACATATTCTTTCAACTGCCCCGGAATAATGGCAAAGGATGGCTCATCCAGCTGGATGTAGTCGGCACCGTTCTCGACCAGGGTCTTGAGCTCCTGATTGATCACTTCGGCGAATTCCCAGAACAGTTCCATCCGATCTTTGTAGAACTCGCGAACGGCGCTGTCCCGAATGTGGATGGAGATCGTGAGGGGACCCGGGCAGGTCGCCTTCAGACGCCGATTCGTCTGCCGTTTCAGGTACTGGAACTCTTCCACGATGCCCAGTCCCTTGGGAACGGTCACCTTCTGCGTGAGATGATAGCGTGGTACCGAGTCGTAGCCGTAGAGACCCACTTTGCGCAGGGGCTCATCAGGTTCGATTCCCTGCATTCGCCGGTAAAAACTCTGCACGAAATACCAACGACGCATCTCGCCGTCGGTGATGATGTCGATATCGGCTTTCTCCATGTCCAGGATTGCCAGATTGACCGCGTCATCGAAGGTCTCGCGAAGATCCGTCTTGCCGTACTTGCCCTCCTTGATGGCATCCAGAGCGGTCCATAACCAGGAAGGGGTAGCGTGGCTGCCGATGACGGAAGTAGGAAGCAAGGGAAGAGTATCGTTCATGGTTGTCTTTCTCCTGTAGAGTCCACGGAACTGAAGAGCGGCAATCCTATCAGATTTTTCGGCTCAAGTCCGACCTGGACCCCCCACAACCTGAGCCTGAACTTGATGCCTACTGCCTCGGCTGTCGGCTTTCGGAGCGACGGGCAGTTGGTGCAGGCGGTCTCCGACAAGGTCCACGAGATACTGGAAAGCGCGATTGGTCGCTGCCCCGCTAATGGCCGCTCGACCGTTCGTCCCTATGATCTCTGAGACGGAGTTGCCCGAGGCAGAGCAAGTTCCAGATCAGCTCTAGCCAAGGCGGTGCTGGACCCCATTCGAGAACGAAACTTCACTGCCGACAGTGAGCGTCTCCATTGGTCTTTTTCCGGCCTTCGAAATTCGCTTGTTAGATATTCTGCGGTTCAGCCTTTCCACCGGTTGCCTTTTCAGAGCAAGGAAAAAGGCTAAATCACAAACCGCAGAACACCGAACATGCGAACGTCGAAGTGAATGCAGGGATCGTACAGGAAAGAGACCACTCGAGCCATGGGAGCCTGAAGCGCAAGCGAGGGGTTGGGGAAGGCAAGATTCCAATGAAGTTTCAGCTTCAGCCCAGGTGTGACCATGAGCCCGCTGGTTCGCCGCTGGCTCTTTCCCTGCTTCTGCCTTCCGTTGACTTGCGACCTCTGCCTTTCACCCAGGCCTATCAAAGGTAAGTATTCTCTGTGGATTTTCTTCGACCAGGGTCCGAATCTGCACCTGAGTGACCCCCTTCTTCAGCAAGTGCGGGGCAAACTGTTAGACAGTGACCCGGATCAAGTCAAACGAAGTACAGTGTCACTACTGTCCGGTTGAAAGTCGCAATGAGGCGAATCCTGAAGGGATTCCGTCTGTCAGCTTACGGTTTCCGAACCCTGGGTCAACGATGCCACACCTTGCATTTCAATCCTGAAGGGGTTGTGTACAGAAGGGGGATCCTCGCTTCGGTTGACTTCTCCGGGTCTCAGTGCTACTTCTGCACTTCATTGATTCTCGAAATAGACTCTCGAACAACCACCACCGATAGAGGAGTAACCCAATGGCCCGATACATAGAAATAGTTCTCGAAAAACGCGATGTTCACTGTGCCGCTCGGTTGCTGGATGATGAGGCGCCGCGGACGTGTGATGCTGTGTGGGACGCTCTCCCACAAACCGGAGGGGTCTACCACGCCAAATATGCCAGTAACGAGATCTATGCCCTGGTTTCGGCTTTTGCCGAGGAGGAGCCGGGGCCCGAGCACAGGACTATCGTTCCCGCTTCCGGCGACGTCATGTACTTCTATCTTCCACCGGGAGTTGCCCTGCCCAGCGATGCTCGGCACCTCATTCGCGATGGGCGAGGAGTTATCGATCTCGCGGTCTTCTACGACCACTACAATCTTCTGCTGTCTCCCCGTGAGGGGCTGGGCCCGGGCAACGTGTTCGGCCGGATCGTCAGAAACATGGAAGCCGTAACGGAAGCGGGTCAGAATGTGTGGAGAGAGGGCTTCGCAGGGGAGCAGTTGACCTATCGTCGATTGGAGGGCGAGGAGTTGAAGGAGTGGGGCCTCGACCAGGACTAACCTCCAGCGGTCCGGGCAAATCCAACATGAAATCGAGGCAGCCGGTTGCACTGGTCACGGGCGCTGGAAGTGGAATCGGGCGAGCCGTTGCCTTCAAGTTGGGAGCGGAGGGTGTCCAGGTCGCAATCTGCGATCGGAACCAGGAGAATCTGGAGGGAACCTCTCTATCGATGAGCCAAGAAGGGATGGCCGTAAGCACCCATCTCTGCGACGTGAGCCAGCGTGGGCAGGTCGATCAGGTAGTCCAGGCGATACTGGAGCACTATGAAAAGGTCGACGTCCTGGTAAATAACGCCGGTGTTTCGAAGCGAAATCCGATCGCCGAGCCTGGAGACGCGATCTGGCACGAGATTCTGGCGACGAACCTCAACGGTGTCTATTTTTGCACCCAAAGCGTCCTTCTGGGAATGCCGATAGGGGGGCGCATCGTCAACATCGCCTCGATCTCAGGAAAGGTCGGGACCGCTGGCTACACTGCCTACTGTGCTTCCAAACACGCGGTGATTGGTTTCACACGTGCGCTGGCGCTGGAAGTGGCTCCTCGGAAGATCACGGTGAATGCGATCTGTCCGGGCTGGACCGAAACTCCAATGGCCAGAGCGGACATGGAGGAGAGCGCCCGGCTGGAGAGTACCAGCTATCAACAGATCGAGGCTGCGGTTCTGAAGGACATACCCCTGGGTGAATTCATCCCGCCCACAAGGATTGCCGACCTCGTCTATTTCCTGGCCTCACCCGGAGCTGCGAGCATTACCGGCCAGGCCCTGAACATCTCAGGCGGCGAAGTGATGCATTGAGGCCGGCGGAGAAAGACCCATCCCCCAGAAATCCGGAGAAACACAATTGAGCACCAAGGCCACGATCATCCTCGCAGCTCTGATGCTGTTAGTCACCATTGCCCCTCGTTCCTCCTCTCACAACATCACCTGGAAGAGAGGACCAGATATCCCTTTACCTAGGGGCGGATACTTCGCCGCCGCCTTCCAGGGCGGAGTCCTGGTAGCAGGTGGAGCCCATTGGAAAGCGGGAGACAAGCTGTGGACCGATAGAGTGGACTTTTACAACCCACACTCCGGCGAGTGGTCGCAGTGGCCTTCCTTGCCTCAACCTCTGGCTTACGGAGGAATGGTGCGTGTCGATGGAACGCTCTACTTGATGGGAGGGGGAAACGGAACTGCTCCTCAGCGAAACGTCTACAAATTGGTCGATCGGCAGTGGGTAACGGTGGCGAAGACGCCAGTACCTCTCTTCTTCACATCGGCAGTCTCGGTGGGGTTTCGAGTCTATCTGTTAGGTGGAACCCCCGAAATGAACGACCTGTCGAAGGGCACCAACGAGGCCTGGATGGCGGATGTTCGCGACTGGAAGTGGAAGAGTCTTCCCCCTTTCCCAGGTCCACCGCGGACAATCCAGGCTGCGGCAGCAGCGGGCTCTTCAGTCTACCTGTTCGGGGGGGTGACCCAGCGGAAGGGCGGTCCGCTTCAGAACCTGGACGATGCTTATCGTTTCGACACGGGCACTCGAAGTTGGACGGTGCTCAAGCGAGCTCCTCTGCAAGTCCGGGCCTGGTGGGCAGAGACGGTGGATGCGGACATCTATCTGCTAGGTGGCTACAGCGACGGTTTTCTGGACACGGTCTACCGCTACGATCCCTCCAGAGATGAGTACACCCTGGTTTCGAACTTCCAACCGGGTCTCGCCGACACCAAGTTTCTACACCATCAAGGGACCTTCTACGGAATCTCTGGTGAGGACAAGGGGAAGTCGCGTTTTCCAGGGCTCCTGTTGGGCGCGCTGGCAGGCAAAGATGAGTAGATCGGGCGCGCTGGATTCCTTGGTGGAGTTACTGCTACCTCACCTCCCTTCCTTCCTATTGTCAGGGCTTGCCCTGAGTGATATAAGAAAAGTCAAATGATAAAAAGAATGGTTCCCTACCTTTTCTCGGCCTGTTTGATGCTGACTCTTCTTTCGCTGGGCTGCGGAGAAGCACCTCCACCGGAAGTCGTGGCTCCGGTCGAGGAGATGCCTGCCAAGCCGAAGGTGGGAGACATGGTCCTCATCCCCGCCGGCGAATTCACCATGGGATCCGATGAGAAGCCCGCAGCGGGCGGGCTCCCCTACGCGTCTCCGGCCCACCTGGTCAAGATGGAGAAGCCCTACCACATCGACGTATTCGAAGTTACCAATGGGCAATGGTCCAGGTTTCTGATCGAAACCAAGTTTCGCCCCGAGGGTGACTGGCGACGGTATTACTCCATTGGCAAGGAGGACTATCCGGTCGCCAATGTGACCTGGGAAGACGCCACGGCTTACTGCGAACACATCGGTGGGCGACTCCCGACTGAAGCCGAGTGGGAGAGAGCCGCTCGCGGTCCGGAGAATTCGATCTTTCCCTGGGGAGACAAGTACGATCCCAGCAAGTCGAACTGCAACGAAATGGGCTATAAGGACACGGTCGAAGTAGGGCGCTTCGAAGCAGACAAGAGTGGCTACGGCGTCTACGACACGTTGGGCAACCTGCAGGAGTGGACTTCGGAGAAACTGAAGCCTTACGAGAAGAGCCCGGTTCCGCGGCGGGATCGCACGTTCAGACTAGGTTATATATCGTGCAGAGGAGGCTCCTATGCGATGAAGGGTTCCAGCATGCCTCTGTATACACGGGCCGCCTACCTGCCCAAGTCTCAGTACGGAATCGGTTTTCGCTGTGTCAAGGATGTCGAGGAGGAGGGGGAACCGTCCGAGGAGAAGCCTAAATCGGGAAGCTGAGCTGATCGACTCCAGGTCGCGGCGACGGGCAAGTGATTCAGTCCAGAATCGCCTCCGCTCCCTGATTACCATCCTGCACTACCACCGCCCAGGCAGACTTGACAAGCCAAGGGCCATTCTTTACCATTTCACACAGTCAGTGACGCGGGGTGGAGCAGTCTGGTAGCTCGTTGGGCTCATAACCCAAAGGTCGCGGGTTCAAATCCCGCCCCCGCTACCAATCTTATCAATCAGGTAGCCAAAAGCGCCGAATCCCTTTTTGGTCCATTTGGGTCCGGTAACTTTTTCGCAGGGTCAATGGACCGATCCCCCGCCCGGAGATGGGGAGCCTATGACAACCTCCGAGGGGGCCTTCAGCATGCGATCGGCTACCTGCTGGACTGCCGCTTTCTTGTCCTCTTCACCCACCCCCGTGTAGACGTTCATGGTGGTCTGGATGTCGGCATGCCTAAGGAGTTCCTGGGCCACCTTCATCCGGACTCCAACCTGCTCTAGAACCGTCGCGTTGGTATGGCGAAAAGTGTGCCAGCCGATCTTCCCGATCCCCGCTCGTGTAGCTGCCGGTCGAAGATGGTGTCTCAGGATCGACCTGTCTCCCCGAGGGCCTCCTCCCCGAGGATGCTTTTGTGCTCGCCGGTCGCTGGCAAAGACGAAATCGTCAGGACGGACGAACGGGGCATGACAGCGCCAACCGATCAGGATGCTGACGAGCTCGGGAGCCAGGGGAAGGGGTGCTTCGGAGGTAGGGGTCTTGACCTGATCCACACGGTATTGGTAGACGTCCCGCCGGATCTCAAGCGTTCCATTGAGAAGATCTAGATCTCTCCACTGAAGACCCAGGATTTCCCCGACCCGCAAACCCAGGCAACCCGCCAGCGCCACCATGGTCCGGAAGGGTTCCTGCAATTCGGCCAGCAGCCGCTGAAACTCAGTCGGCTTCAACCGTCGAGGGCTTCTGGACCTCCTGTTGCTTTGCCTGACCTCCGACATGGATCAGGACAAAGCGAGGGACTACGTCCGAAACATCCTCGAGGAACACGACGAAGACCCCAACCTTGTCCTCAGCCACGCCGATCTGGACCACTACGGCTGGATTCCACACGTGTTGGGAGACATTCAGATTCAGAACATCTGGCAGGGTGGAGAGCCAGTCGGCTACTCCGAAGACGGGTTTCCAACATGGATCGCAGCTCAAACTGCTGATGGTGCTACCGTACACAACAACTTTCCGGCCAGCTGGCATAACAACGGGAATGCCGTTGGAGCCGACCTCGACTGTGGCGATGCCGAGGTCTTCGTCCTGACTGTAAACACAGGGAGTAGCAAGAACTCCAAGAGTCTTGTGCTAAGTATCGAGCACGGGGACTTCGTGGCAACCTTCACCGGAGATGCAGAGGGAAGCACCGAGAGGGCGGCCCGACAGAACTTCGATAATGCGGTGAAGACGACTGTCCTCAGTGGTTCTCACCACGGTGCCCGCACCCGCTCGAGCAACAGTGCGTCTTGGGCGACACGGACCGCGCCGGAGGTGACCGTCTTTAGCGCAGGTCGCAGATTTGGCCACCCTCAATGCGATGCAGTCGAGCGTTACCGCAACTCCCTTGGCTCAGCCACGCAGCACCCGGCCCAATGCGGAGAATCGTCTGTCTATCAACCTGTTTTCTTAACGGATTCCGCACAGTACATGACCGAGATCAACGGCAGGGTCATCGTCACATCGAGTGGTAACTCACCTCTCTCACTTTTTTGCACAGGTTCGACCGGGTGCGAGGCGCAGATCACGCACTAGGCAGGTTTCCTGACGTCGGAGATGAATTCCGTGCAGATCAAGGTAGAAGGAGATGTTCTGGAAGCCGGGCAAGATGGGTTCGGCCTTTGGAGCCGAACGCTGTCGAATCTCTCCGGCTCGGCCAAGGGTCCATCTAGGTCTGTCCGGGGGCTACCTTAGAACGAGCTGGCTTGGGAGGTTAATGAGGAGACGGTGCAGGCGAAGACCCTGCTGCTCCCGTGGCACAAGGACAACGAGGCCCGCACCTCACCCTGGGAAGAAGCCAGTACAAGCCTCATAGACTCCAAGGGTGTAGCAGCCGCTGCGGATCTGACAATCTGAATCAGCTCCTCGAAGCCGGGCGGCACAGCTTCATCCTCTGGGGAGGTTGAATCGGCTGGGCTCGGAACCGTCTTGTAAGAGAGCTCCCCTGAGTACCCCAGCTCCCTCAGACAGGCAGAGATCTCTTGGTCGATCAGGACCCTGTCAGGACCATCCAGGGCTCCCTGGTCCAGCTAGGACGACCAGTCCGTGCCGTCTAGCGTCTCCTTGCAGGCCAGACGAAAGCGGGCCTTACCCTGACCATGCATAATCATGGGAACCACGGAGGGATGGTTGGTGGTGCGCTGGAGGATGTATTCCTCGAATCGCTCTCTGAAGGGGCCGTCTTCGGGGCCATGAAAGTGTAATAGCCCAGATCTGACCGCTTGGCCAGACCTGACCAACCATTTCACCTAAAACCGGACATTCAGGTCGTCTACGGAACGTCAAGTGAACTATCGCAAAGGGCCAGGACCCGACGTTCTGTTTGGAGCGCTGTGAGCAACTAGCTTAGGGCTACGATGGGATGCGTGCGGACTTCACCTTCTCACAAGAGGAGGCTGATCAAATGGCCAAACTCATTTCCAAGATTGTCCGAACAAGGGGGAAGCGATCCTCACCGGGGTGGGTCGATGATCGCCTTCTGTTCTGGGTGGTAGCCCAAGACTTTGCGGCCATGGTCCAGGTCGTAAAGCAGCCAGGTGCTGTCCGATACCCCGAAAACAATCTCGAACTGGACGCCCGGATGGATGGCCGCCCGCTCGAATAATCGAACCGTGTCGGCGTGCCCCAGATGATGGGGGTGTTCGGGATCGGGACGATCGATGTTGAAGTTGCCGATGCGGACCGCCACGAACTGGACGTTGAACTTGTGGGCGTACAGGTAACCCAGGGACTCCCCGAAGATCTTGCTCACGGAGTAGTAACTCTTCGGGCGAGAGGGGAGATCCACCGTCCGTAGGAGTGTCTCGGGATAGGGACCCAGCAACCCTGCGCGGCTGGCGTAGACTACACGGGGCACTCCTTGCCGCTTAGCAGCCTCGAGGACGTTGTATGTTCCCACCATGTTGCTCTGCAGGTCCCGCCAGCTGTCCTTCCCTGTGCGCACATTAGCCAGATGGATCACCACGTCCATCCCCTCACTCACCCCCAGCATCGTGTCGAGGTCCCCGACATCTCCAACGACCGCATCCTCCAGTCCGGGAGTGGGATGGATATCGAGTCCGCGCAGCTGGTAACGGTCCTGCATGCCTCGGATCAGAGTCCTTCCGATTTGACCAGCGGAGCCTGTGATCAGGATCTTCTTCTCTCCCACCGCCTTCAGCTCCGAGGGGGGGGCGGACCCCTTCGACGACGCCACGATCATTCCCAAGTCGCCTAGGAGGAGCAGGGCGAGCAGAAGATTAAAAACAGTCACAGTCAAATCTCGTGCCATTTGTTCTTCCTTTCCTTGTGTTCAATACTGCCAAACTTGGGGCGGGAGGTCTACTCCGGGGGATCAGCGTGATTCGAGTCGGTGAACCCCCCAAAACGGCCCTGTCAAGTTGCCGGAGGCCAAACGATGGCGGGACGGAAAAACTTCTCTGGACTCCCTTGATTGATGGTAATCGGTGGTCGGTGGAATGGGACTCCAGTGCTGGGCGGTCTTCTTGGCTGTTCCGTCGTTGGGTAAAAGGGACGCTACGCCCGAGGTGATCCTGCACACCCATACGAGCGTCGCCTGACTAGCGTAATTCCCCATTCGATGAAGTGGCACCCAATCTTGCAGGGAGCGTCTGATTTGATCGCAATCGAAGGGCGGCTTCCACCTAGAAGCAGCCACTCAGATTTTCCCTGGACCTCGCACGTGGTGGAGAGCTGGGTCAAGATCTCAAAGAGCTGGGTCAAGATCTGGGAATCGACGTGGCAGATCCGCCAGAGTGTTCGGGAGCGATCCCAGGCCCCATTGTCACAAAACCTCGCAAGGGGCACGACCTACGTCTCGATCACCAATTCGTGACTCGCTTCACCAGAAGCTTCAACCATTTCGTTACCTCCATAGTTGCTCCGGTTGCTTCCGGCTGGAGCGGTTGCCGGGTGGGACTTTCACCCACGGGGAAGGCGCCGCCTTTGCACGGCGCACCCTGCGGTTTCAACCGATCGACGCAACACATTGGCTAAATCGTTCGGCTGGTGTTTCGTAGTCTAGCGTTTTTCTCGGGCGTTCGTTTAACTGTCTTGCCACGGCATTCAGTCTGTTTTGGTCGACGTTTGACAGATCCATTCCTTTTGGGAAGTACTGTCTGAGTAGTCCGTTGGTGTTTTCGTTTGAGCCGCGCTGCCAGGGGCTTCGTGGATCGCAGAAATAAACCTTGATGTTGGTATCGAGACTGAAGCGTTTGTGATCGGCCATTTCCTTCCCGCGGTCCCAGGTCAGTGACTGGTACAGTTCCCGCGGTAACGTGCGCGCTTGTTGGGTCAAGGCGTCGATCACCGTTTCGGTGTCTCTGCTGTTGACTCTTGCCAACATCACGACGCGCGTCTGACGTTCGACCAGGGTGGCGATTTGACTGTGCTTTGATCCGAGCAGTAGGTCCCCTTCCCAATGACCGGGCACGGCGCGCTCTTCCACCAAGGCGGGTCGCTCACGTATTGATACCGTGTCCTTGATCCGTCCGTGATCAGCCGTCTTCTGCGTATGGTGGCGTGAGCGGCGCATCCCACGGGTCCGCCTCAAATGCTGCAACAGCTCTTTCTTCAAGGCGCCCCGGGCCTGGATGAAGAGGCTTTTATAGATAGTCTCGTCTGACACCTGAAAGTCCTTGTGATCGGGATACGTGCGCTTAAGCCACCCGGCAATCTGCTCGGGCGACCAGAGCTTCTTCAGGTTCAAGGCTACGCTGTGGGCGAGTTCCCGATGCTCTACCAGTTTACGGATCTTGGGGCGGCGCGCTCGCTCCCAGGCGGCTTCATCGGCCCGGTTGGCACGGTAGCGTAGCCGGCCGCCGTTATGCCCTATCTCGCGACTCACCGTCGACGGTGCCCGACCCAGCGTGACGGCAATCGCACGGATCGAGCAGCCGGCAACCACACCGCGCGAGATCTCCTCGCGTTCCGATAACGTCAGCGCCAGTCGCGATCGTCGGCGCGGCCGCGGCCGGATGCCACCGGTTTGTTTCAGAATACCCCCCACGGAGGAATGGTGACGGTCAAAGAGCCGCGCGATCGACGTCAGGGACTCGCCTTCTTGCCAGCGGTCCCACATCAAGGTCTTCTGTTCTTCCGTGTAATAGATCCTCGTCCGATACTTCATTTGCAACATCCTCCTCTCTCTAGTTAGAGATTAGGTGTTGCATCGACCGATTGAAATCGCGCCCCCTATAAGCGGACATTCGAGTTTCCCGCGGAAACGTCGAACGAACTACCGCAACCCGGCCCGTGTTTGGGGTCCTTCTTGACCGATTCCACCACCAATTACAGGCCCTCCGCACTGTTGACTTTACCCGCGACGCAATAGAAGTGCTCATGCGTCATCACGTGGGATTTCGTGAAGTCGTGCAGGCGGTAGACCCAGATGGTGTGGTGGTCTCTCATCAGAAAGACGGAAGGAGCGGTATTCCGTCCGGTAGACCAAGGATGAGCGATTCGCGCTGAAAGTAAACATCGTCGTGCTATTCCAGGAAGACTCTCACAACTAATACGTGAGGAGCAGTACGGATACCTGTGGTGGCTCCGGGAAGCCGGCGTTTTCCACGGTTTGTGATCAGAACCGACGTGAAGTCCTACTACGCTTCCATCGATCACCAATACTTGATGGAGCGTCTGTCCCGGGTGATCCAGGACCCTCGGGTGCTGAATCTGATTGAGCAGTATCTAGGGCGTACAGCCGAGCAGGGCGGGCTGTTCTGGGAGTCGGAGCGGGGAATTCCACTAGAGGCGATAGGCATTTTCGGTCAGGGTATCTATGTCGATCCGCAGAAAAATGTCCTCATTGCGCTGCACAGCGCGCGGGCGGTCGCCAGCAAGAAGGCGGATTGGGCGCTTCAATACTCGCTGTACGCCGCCCTGGCCGAAACGTTGAGGGACTTGGAGTGATGGGAGTCCTGGGCCGGCTTGTGCACATGCGGTTCAAGCGGGACACGCCATCTGAAGGCATAACACGCACTGGAGATCGCGGAAACCGAGAGCTGCCACCTGCAGGTTGATCCAATCTGACATGCTTGCCCGGTCCGCTGGAGCGCCACCGGTGATGCCGCAAGACGATTCGCGATGCTCCAAGCCCTCGAACCGGACAAGCCAACACAAAATCAACGTCGTCCTCAACTGGTTCGAAGAACTCAAGCAGCTGGTGCCGACAGAGGACTGAATCCAGGCTCCATATGGTGGGTACATAGATCCAACCATCCTACCTACCATAGAATTCTATATCTTATTGAATAAGAATGGTTTACAGAAAAATAGCTTCTGAGATGAATTAGCGCTTGCTCGTCACGATCCCAGGATTCACACTAGATTTGGCGCCAAGCCAACGACGGATGCGCACATCGCCTATCTGCAGCGCCTGTACCAGAGTAACCAACAGAATATTCAGCGGATGAAATTCACCCAAACCGGTCGGTTCTACGAAGCAGCGTTCCTTAACCTTAACAGCGACCGTCCGCGCATCTGGGGCATGACCGCGAAGTTGGTGGAGCTTGGATTCCAGTAACTGAAGCTGGCCTGGCTAAAGTAGGGTGGCATAGACAATTCTGATGACCGGAAGGGATTACTACATGAAAGCTCTCTATACAACTGCTCCTGGGCGCTATGGTCTGACCGAGCGACCCAAACCCGACCCCGCCATGGACGAAGCTTTGGTAAGAGTCAATGGAGTTGGGCTCTGTCCGAATGAGGTCCGCCTTCGCGATGGGACGCTGAAGGTGGATTACCCCGTTACACCCGGCCATCAGTTTGCTGGTATCGTCGAGTCGTGTGGCGCATACGTCAAATATATCGCGCCGGGCGATTGGGTCGCTGTGCATCCATACGTGGTCTGCGGCCAATGTGCCGTATGCCGGAGCGCCGGTCCTACCCACGACTGTGAGCGCTTCGAAATGATAGGTATGACGCGGGACGGCGGCCTTGCCGAGTACTGTGCGGTCCCGGCTCGGCATCTCTACAAGCTTCCGGATACCATCACGCTTGATGAAGGTGCGCTGGTGGAGAATCTTGCGAACGCTCTTGCCATGGTACGAAACGCCGAACTCCTGGTAGGAGAGCGCGTCGTGGTTATCGGTACCTGGTCGGTAGCCCTGCTGGCAGTGCAGGTGGCGTGTCTGTATCGCGCCACCGTCGTTGCGCTCGTTGGTACGGGATCGCAACGACTTGAACTCGGCAGCCAGTTCGGAGCGACCCATTCCCTGGATATGGCTGGAAAAGGCGTTCACGAACGTCTCAGAGAGGCCCTTGGTGGCTGGGGCGCCGACGTTGTCCTGGTGTGCGACGATACCCATGGCGGCCTGAATCTCGCGATACAGGCTGTTGCTACCCGAGGACGTATCATCGTCGAAGGCCACTTCGATCCGGGAGCGACAGTGACGTTTTTGCCTTTCGATCTCCTCGTGTCACGGTCTGTAACGTTGCGAGGCAACCGGGGGTTCATGACGCCCGACTACACCCGGGCGCACCAGATGCTGGCAAACCGGAGAATCGACGTGAAATCTCTCATTACCTGCAAGTTCCCGCTGGAAGACTGGGAGACGGCTTTCGACAGATTCACCCAGCCCGCTCATCAAACAGTACAGGTCCTGATTACGCCCAAGTCCAACTAACTCATACGGAGGTGTCAAGTGACAGGAACTGTTACGACCTTAGGGGACGGCAACGTTTACGACCCCGGTAGTTGATCTTTGGCGTCATTGCCATGGTTCTTAGCTCCTAGAGTAAAACCCCGAAGGCCGTCCTTTTACGAGGATGTCTCTCTGACCCCCCGCGTGGGGTAGGCGGAGGGAGCTGCGAAAATGGGCTCGTCGAAATCGGGTGCAAGGAGGCCCCAAATGGCCCAGGGCTCTGTGTTCGACGCTTCCAGGCGCATCAAGCTTCCGGCCGAGGGGTCGGGGGAATCATGGTGAGCCAGAGGTGTGGGAAGCGGGACCTCGGCGCCGAGCGTTGCGTCGGCCGGCTTAATGTCCATAACTCCTCCGATACTCACCTAGCTCCCCGCGGAGTATGATCGGTCGGTCTATTGTAGCTATCATTGTCGAAACTCGCATTAAACCACCACGCATCAGCGTCCTCGAGCGAACAGCCGGTGATCAGATCCACTCCCGCTGCGCAGCGAACCCAAACAACAGGCAGCTTATGAAAACCAGCACGGACGTCACCAGCAGCACCGCCGTGACCAGATGCATGCGCAGACGACGATCGGTTTGAAACGCCATCCAGCAGATGCCGATCATGGCCACGGGCGTGCCGATCAGTCCGATGATATATTGGCTGAGGATCACGAGTTTCTCTGGATTTTCCGGCATCCACAGAGAGATCGCCAGCACCGTGATGAGGAAGAGGGTCTGAATGGCTTGATGGGATCTGTGCACGGAGCGTGGCTGATTTCGATCGACGAAACCCGCGCTGCAGAGAAAGTCCGTAAGGACACGGCCATTGGCCATGGGACCGACCACCAGCGTCGAAAATAGTGTGCAGAGTGCCCCCAGCAGGAACAAACCGCGGGACCATTCACCGTAGGTTTGCGTAAAGATTTCGGATATTCGGACCACGACTTCGATCCCCTCGGGCGCCCGGTCCAGCCCGAAGAGGACCGCGGCCCCGAGCAGGAAGTAGGCAGCCGAGATGGCGGTTGCCAGCAGCGTGGCCAACCCGGCGTCGACTTGCAGCATTCGTACCCACCCGCGTGCACGTTTCACCCAGCCTTCCGAATCGCTGGGCCCCACATGCCTGGCATAACCCTTCTCCAGGACCCAATACGGGTAGACGAACAGTTCGACCCCAGCTACGCCCAATCCGCCCATCAGGCTGATCACGGCGTACGCCGCCAGATTCGGCGTTTTCTCACCCAGCGACAATGTCAGGCCGGACAAGACCTCATCGGCACTGACCCAGTAATCCGTCCCCTGCAAGATAATCAACCCCACCACCACGGAGATGCTGAATGCCGCGACCAACACCATGACCAGCCTCTCCAAATGCGCGTAGAGGCTTTTCCATACGATCAGCTGCGTGACGACGATTACGACTACCGCCCAGATCTGTACAGATCGAGTGGGATGAACTTCCGCAGCGAGCGGCTGCAGACCGTGCAGCAGCCCGGCGATCGCTCCCACGATGCCCGCTGCTCCGACTTGGGCCAGGGTCCAGGCGAAGACGAAGAGCCAGACAATCCACGACGTGCCGCGCAACTTCGGGCCGGGACACGCGCTGAGCGCTTCGAAGGCCGTACGATTGTGGACCAGGCAGTGCCGGCCAATCTCGACTTGGAGAAAATACTTGATCAGACAGGAAACGATCACCGCCCAAAGCAGCACGAATCCAAACTTCGCGGCTTGGACCGGCGTGTTAATCAACTCGCCGCTTCCGACCACGCTCCCGGCGACAACGATGCCCGGCCCCAATGTGAACACCATAGGGAACAATCGGGTGGGTGCTTCACGCACCGATGTGGTGGTAGGACGGCTCATACAATGGGTCCACCTTCAAAACTGTGACTTCCGCTTATCACGGCCTGGCAAGTGTAACGCCTGCAGCATGACGACAACGGTTCGTACCCGGAAGGTTCGGGCATCACGACGGTGGAGCGCCCCGGGGCTGGCGTAGGCAGTGGGAAGGTTAACCTGGCTTAAGCTTGTCTCTCAGCTTGGCGAAGAGGTCATCCTGAAACTCAACCACATACGGGCAATCTCCGCCGATCTGAAACCACTGGATTCCACGGCCGGCAAACTGAACGACTCTTTCGACGCTGGTATCCAGACCGCACCCCACGGGTTTGCCGACCGCGCGAGCGGCTGCGATGGCCTTTTCCATCGATGCCACCACCTTAGGATCATCGATCCTTCCGAGAACCCCGCAAGAAGCAGAAAGGTCCATCGGTCCGATCACGATGGAGTCGAGACCCTCGATGGCCACGATCTCATCGATCGCCTCAACAGCCTCGCTCGTTTCGATCATGATGCAGACCCACAGCTGCCGGTTGGATTCTTTCATGAACTCCGGCAGATCGTCCCGGCCATAGTTCGTGGGAATCATCGGCCAGATGCCGCGTTGACCCATGGGCGGATAGCGACAATCAGAGACAATCTGTCGCACTTCTTCCGCGCTGCGCACTTGCGGCACGATGATCCCGTGGGCACCGATGTCGAGTATCGGCTTGAGCACCGCAGGACCAGGATGTGGTCCCGGAACTCGTACGAATGCGGGCGTGTTCGTGTGCCGGGCTACCATCAGGTGCCCCCGCAGGACGTCCAAGTTCATCGGCTGGTGCTCGAGATCGTACCAAAGGAAGTCCGCCGAGTGGGCAAGCGCTTCAGTCGATTGAGGGTCCGTAAAGTAAATACCAGGCCCGATCAGGAACTGGCCCTCTTGAAGACGCCTACGAAACTCAATGACTGGCTCGAACATGGCAGACCGTGACCAATGTTAGGATGTAAGTGGAGTGTTGATCGTGGAGTGTAGCTTGTCAAGCGGGAGGGGGTAAGCCCGTGAACAGGAGATTCTGCCAGCATGCCCAGAGTTAAAAGTCTCTCGTCGAATTCCAGAGGAGGCCCACATTTCGAGATTTTGCGAGCGAACGGTTTCGAGGTGCAAATGGCTCCTCCTAGTGTTGATCTGTTTCAAGAAGACAATGTCATTTCCGTGCTGCAGGGCTGCGAGGCATCGGTTGCGGGGTCCGAACCTTATTCTCGGCGGGTCATCGAATCGCTGCCCGATTTGCGCGTAATCGCTCGCAGTGGTGTTGGCTTTGACGCGGTGGACGTGGCGGCATGCGATGATGCCGCAATCGTCGTCACGACAACTCCCGGTGTAAATCACCACGCGGTCGCCGAGCACACGATCGCTTTGCTGATGGGTGTTGCCCGTGGGTTTCCCGAACTCGATCACAACGTGCGCAAAGGCCGGTGGCAGCGAAGGCCCCGTCCTCGTGTAATGGGAGCAACTTTGGGAATTGTCGGCTTGGGCCGTATTGGTCGAGCGGTTGCGACTCGAGCCATTGGTTTGGGAATGAACGTGATTGCGTTCGAGCCGTACCCAAATCTCGAATTCGTCGATCAGTGGACTATCGAGTTGCTCGAACTCGATGACCTGCTGGCTCGTGCAGATTACGTCTCGTTGCATTTGCCGATGTCGGCCGAGACCCGACACATCGTCAATGCCGATTCGCTGGCGAAGATGAAAGAAGGATCGGTGCTAATCAACACGGCTCGTGGACCTCTCGTCGATGAAGCGGCCCTCTATGAGGCCTTGAAGGCGGGTCCTTTGCGGGCCGCAGCTCTCGATGTCTTTGAAGTCGAACCACTGCCGTTGACCAGTCCGCTGCTGGAACTCGATAACGTTTTGACCAGTGGGCACGTAGCCGGGCTCGACACGCAGTCCTACGAAGACGGTTTCAAAATGGTAGCCGAGACGATCATCGATCTCCACCACGGTGGCTGGCCGACCGGCTGCATCCAAAACCTGAAGGGAGTGCCGGATTGGAAGTGGAATCGCTAAGATGCTCCTCGCTTGCCTCTTACCACTTTCACCTTCACGAAAGGGCCCTGCGGAAACGCTCCATGGCCCGGTAATCATCTCCTTCCGGAAAGGCTTCCATTCCCACATGCCCGGCGTAGCGAACTTCGCGTAACGCCTGTGCGACACGCGGATAGTTGATCTCACCCGTTCCCGGTTCATGTCGTCCGGGTACGTCCGCCACGTGGACATAGCCAAGGTGGCTTGCTGCTTGGCGGATGAGCTCGGTCACAAATGCCTTCTAGCCCCAGGCACTTCTCGGCAACGGCGATAATTAGCGGCGCACGGGTCAGCCCCACAGCAGAAAGTCGAGCGAGAATGCCCAACCAGTCTAGAGGTCTCTAGGCTGCGCTCACAAGGGCTCAGCCACAGGGGCATAAGTTTGAGGCTAGGTGTCTCCCACACCACGGTGGCAAGGATGTTGAAGCGTGGGCTGCCAGAAGCGCTGACCCTAGCCTCCCATGAAGATGAGGATGTCCAAGTATCTCCCGTGATACGTCCTCTCAGGGCCTTCCTGAGACCAGCAAGCCACGACCCAAGCAACGGACGGCGAGGCCAACCCCTGAAGAACACCTCTCGGACACCGTCGTCGAGCCCCCACCCGCACCAACCAAAAACCTGCGCTATGCGGGACCCCAGCCCCTGAAATTTGGAAACCCGGTCAAGTGCGACGATAGCGACACCAGGGCGAGTGTTGACCCAACCCTCGGCAAGCCATAAAGTAAGCGAGATTGCTAGCGGTGAGGCAATTACAACTCAGATCGAGCTTCAATGGAAGGGTACGAGTTTATGAAGACAGTGATCGGAGGGATGGTTTTGTCGTTGATTATCTTTCCCGGGGACGCTCTGGGAGACTGTGCCACGGTGCCCGGAAACCTTCTTACCAATTGCAATTTCACGAATAACATCCTTAGCTGGACTCAGGCGGTCGGGAGCTTCTCTCACAATACCACAATGGGGTCGAAGGCCATCGGCTCGCTGCAGGGAGTGTCGTCCCCCGCCGGGGGTGGCACCCAACAGGTACTTCCCACTCAATGCATTCCGGTCTCTGCGAGCACCAACTACAATTACGGAATCGACCACAAGCTGTTACCGGGCGGGACCCCCTCCACGTGTCTAATGCAGAGTTTCGGGTTCACGGGCGCGAACTGTACCGGCACGAGTAACCCGCTGCCGTTGATTGGCTTCGTCCCGGGTGCGTCATTCGCCCAGACGGCGACGGCGGCGGCGACCACTTTGAATACGACGATCAGCGTTCAGTTCCTAGTGTTTTGTAGTGCCAGCGTCTCCTCGCCATCCTTCACACTACTCCTGGACGATGCATTCTTCGGACCCGGGTTGGTCCCCGTCGAGCTCCAGCATTTCACGGTTGACTAGGCCGCCGCCGAGTCGGAGTAACTGCCCTTGGCCCCACCGGAACCAGCGTTTGCACATACTCTCCAAGTCGGGAGGAGTCAACTGGCTCCTCCGGCTCTTGCTCATAAAGCCGGATCGCACGTGCTGCGAAATTCTCCAGGGTCGTCTTTGCCACGGTAAGCTCAGCTCGGCTGAAGTGATAGCCGAGAAAATCGAAGCCCTTTTCGATCCGACCGATGAAGGTCTTCTCGGGATGCTTCTCCAGCTTTAGAGAGGACAGGACCTGGTTCAGGACTCGAACCGCCCGACGTAGTTTCCAGCGGCTGGGTGCCAGTACCAGGATGTCGTCCATGAAGCGAACGTAGAACAGACCAGCCCTCTCCAGCCGCTCATCCAGCTCCGTCAGGAAGAAGGCCCCGATAATCGGGCTCAGTCCCCCGGTCAGACTCCCAGAACAACCCGCCCTGCTCGCTGATCCGGCTCAGGTACTGCTCGACCAGATTTAGGACACGACGGTCCTGGATGACCCGTGCCAGACGCTCAATCAAGCATTGGTGGTCGATGGAAGCGTAGTAGGACTTCACGTCGGTTCGGATCACAAACCGGTGCTGCTTGAGGTGACGCCACACCCGACGCACCGCCCCCTTGCTCCCTCCGTTTCCCTTCAGGTGGGTACAGTTCCTGGAAAGGGACAGGCGGTTTCCCAGAATAAGAGAAAGGGCCTTCAGAACCAGGGCGTCTCGTGCCGAGAACAGATCGACTTCCTCCCCGTTTTCGAGCGTCGTCCGGCTCAGCAGTCCCAGACGATAGCTCCCCTCCAGCAGCTCCCGGCGCAGACGGGCCATTTCTCGCTGCCAGTGTCGGCGGAAGTTCCACACGTCGGCATGGTCAGGGTAGTTGCGCCGTCGTTTGCACAGCCAGGTGTAAGCGGATTCCAAAATACCTTCATCGAGGAGATCGTCAAGGGTGATGTCCATTCCTCCGGGATCTTGACAGCGGACCCCGACAAGTCAAGACAGGATCTGTGGAAGCACCAACGGGAAGGGGTCCACAGCCGCCGGGCGAGACTATTGTGGACATCGAGAAGGTCACAGGTCCGTCCACATGGAGGGCACGTTCCGGAGAACTGGCGAGCCATGCAGAATCCTCATATCTTCGAGCTTGGCCGGACAGGCGGGACGTGGTCTCTCAAAGATTGACCGGCAGCTTCTGGCCCGTTTGCGGTCGTTCATTCGACGTAGCCGCAGGAAGATCTGTAAGTCCGCTTATAGGGTGCGCCGTGGTAAGGCGGCGCTTTTCCCAGTGGGTGAAAGCCCCACCCGGCAACCGCTCCAGCCGGAAGCAACCGGAGCAACTATGGAGGTAACGAAATGGTTGAAGCCTCTGGTGAAGCGAGTCACGAATTGGTGACCGCGCGAGTGTGCAGGCCGTAACGCGAGTGAACGCTGAGCAAGCCTCGAAAAGGACGATGCGCAGGCCGACCCGGCTCCTAGACCGGGGAAGGCTGATACGGCTGGGGAAGTGGGCGAAGTAGGCACCCAGTCGCTGCGCCGGGGTAGTGGCGACAGCATGTACACCAGGGAAGCGCACGCAACACGGGAAGCCCCTGGGCGTGGTCAGGGATGGCCAACCGGAAGCCCGTGAGGGACAGGCCGGGCGCCTGGGGGTGGCGGAGAGGCCCGTAGTACTGAGGAAGCCGGGTAATGCCGGTGGAGGGAAGGAGCCTTAGTTCAAGACGAATGCAGGACGTAGTGAGGGGACCAGGAGATTGGGCAACCTATCAACTCCGAAAAGGGTTCAGAAACTACAGAGGGCATTGCACGCGAAAGCGAAGGCTGAGCCCAGCTATCGCTTCAGCGGTGGCTGGGTGAACTGGCGTCAGACCACGGAGTTGGTGCAGCAGTTGAACCGCGCCCTGCGCGGCTGGGCGAACTACTCTCGGGTAGGGACGACCAGCCGAGCCTACCGGGCGCTGGACAACTACACCGCTCCGCGGTTTCGCCGGTGGCAGCGCCACAAGTACCAGGTCAGGGGACGCAGGGGCGGGACGTATCCACTCTCGCACCTCTACGGGCACTTTGAGCTCGTGCGCCTGACCCAACTTGGGCGCGGCGAGCCGTGGGTGAAGGCGTGAGTCTTGTCCGAGAGCCGGATGCGGTAGTTCCGCCTGTCCGGTTCGATGAGGAGGATGTGGAAACGGAGTGATGGTCCGGCTATTGAGGCACCGCCAGACGAAAGGGGCGGCAACAGATAGGCCGAACCTTAGACCACCGCGCCACATCCTTACTCTACCGTCATGAGACGGCCGGCATTACCCCCTATGCTTCGGTCTGTTCGGCTATTTCGAGCGCATCATCCACCTCAATGCCCAGATAGCGAACGGTGCTTTCGAGCTTCTTGTGCCCGAGTAAAAGCTGCACAGCCCTGAGATTCTTGGTTCGTCGGTAGACCAGGGATGCTTTGGTTCTGCGCAATGAATGGGTTCCATAGGCCGCCGGATCAAGTCCAATTGTGGCTACCCAGGATTCGACGATGCGAGCGTACTGCCGTGCGGAAAGGTGGGGCGACTGATGTAACCGACTCGGGAATAGATGATCTGATGAACCGAGATTTGCGCGACGAATCCAGTCCGAGACTGCTTGGCTAGTTTGTTCAGTGATCTCGAACTGAACAGCCCGCCCCGTCTTCTGTTGCATCACCGTTGCACGGGATGCTACCTGGCTCCCCTGAGAGATATCAGGTACTCTCAATCTGAGAAGATCGGAGGCCCGGAGCTTACTGTCTATGGCCAGATTGAACAGCGCCAAGTCGCGATGTTTCTTATCGATTTCTAGGTGAATGCGTATCGCCCAAATCTCCTTAAGCTTCAGCGGGCGCTTCTGACCCACCAGTTTGTCTTTGTTCCAGGGTACTTTCTTGGGTGTGTGTTGAAACAACGAATACATGCTTGACTCCTTTCGTTTACATGGACCTTGTATCCTCCGTGACTGAAGTCGATTGGAACCGGGGCCGGTAGAGCATGCTTGGAGCAAAATGCTGAAATCGGCCCGAAGCGGCATTGGGATAGTGCGATTAACGGAAAGCTAGACCGGTTAGGGATTGAGATGCGCAGCCACCTAAAGCAAAACCGAGGGAGTGCCCAGGCGTTTTACGACCTGATGTTTCATCAGTGCCAGCCCCGCGAAGCAATCGAGAACTATGCCGGCAAGGTTTATATCCCACACAATCCCGACGTCGGAGATGGGAATAAGGCTTGCGTCGAGTACTTTGAACGAATGGCCTCGGAATACCCGTGGAAGAACGTTCAGTTCAAGCGATCTATCGCAGAACCCAATCTCGTCGTGCTCCACTGTTACCAGGTGTGGGCAGGTGATCATGAATACGCAGAGGGATGATGCCTTCGTTCGAATGGGGCCATGAGCTTCCAAGACTGCCCGGTTGCAGGCTGGATCTACGTTGGATCACGCAGCAGGCCGCACCGGAGATTCTTGCGATCTTCGGCGATGCTGAGGTGATGCGGTTCTGGAGCACGCCACCGCTACGGAATCTCGACTCAGCGCGGGAACTAATCGAGGAGATCCATCAACTCTTCCGATCGCGAAAACTGTTCCAGTGGGGTATCTGCTCGAGGGAAACTGACGAAGTGTTCGGCACCTGTACGCTCTTCAACGTCGATCTCGGGAATCGACGAGCCGAAGTCGGCTTTGCGCTTGGTCGAAACGCATGGGAACACGGTTTTGCGACGGAAGCGCTTGAAGTACTGATCAAGTTTGCGTTCGACACGCTCGACCTGCATCGACTGGAAGCGGACGTCGATCCGAAGAACGAGCGCTCACTCCAGGTGCTCGAGCGCCAAGGATTCCGGAGAGAGGGCTATCTACGAGAGCGATGGCATCAACTCGGCAACTTCCATGACACCGTCTTGCTGGGTCTCCTCAAAAGGGATTGGTCGAGGACAAGCATGGCCCAACCGGGTGTACACGATGGACGTGACTCAGAGGTGGATTCAGGTGGCTGAAAGGACTTCAGGTAAACACTCAGAGGCCTAAAGGGATGCTCTCCTCCGGATCTGATCGAAGGGTTACCGGGGTCTGAGACGTAGGGGGCAGCTCTGTTAACATGACCTCGTGAGCAACTCGTCCACCGACAATCCGAACTGCCTTAAAACCTATGCCACCTTCCGTCTGATGGGTCTAGAACTCGATCCAGATGAGATCACCAACGCTCTCGAGCTGGAACCAACAAAGACCGGAATCGGACCATCGAGACGGTCAGTGAACAGCCTGTGGCCATTGTTCGCTACTTGAACCGCAGCGAGTAGAGATCCGCGTCCTTCATCACGAAGCGCAGACGAACCGGGCGACCGGAGTGACGTTTCAGGGCAGGCCCCTTTCCCGGCCACCGGCCTTCTCCCTCCTTCCGCTGCCAGGTTACTGGGTAGGCGACCTCGTCTCCAAAGATCAGCGGCGATTCGGCAAGGGTTAGCCCTGGAAACGGGTTCCCACTGGGGTCCTGGACCTCCACCTGGATGCTCCCAAAGGCGGAGGTGGAGAAGTTGAGGATCAGCTTCTCGCCCTCATAGATGAAAGGCTTCGTGATTACCTCACCCCCTTGGTAATCAGCACGCAGCGAGACGAAGCCATCGCTTCGAAGCGTCAGGCGCTCGATGTAGGCGGTGGGGAAGGTGTAGTGGCGGTTGATGTACAGGGAAATCTCGTCCGATGCGGTGGGATGCACGCCTACCAGCATCAGGTTGGCCCGGTGGACCCAGTTACGCTCGTCTCTTCCTGGTGGGACAAATGCATCCAGATAGCGGGTCCAATCCACTCCATTCCGGCTCGCCATGAACACCGATTCGGAAAGTCCGGGACCGGGACCGTCAAGATAGCGCGTCCTCCAGGGGTGGTGGCGCTTGGGAAACGCCACATAGATGTGGGGAGCACGAAAGTAAGGGGTGGCAGCGTTGGTGTAGAGGTGCTGGGGAGGTGAGTCTCCAAATCGTAATCGCGTCACGTCGTCATCGGGCCATGAGTCCAGGCGCGGCGCAGTCGAGCGAGCAATGGTCCGATAGTCCACATTCAGTCGGTAGTAGAAAACGTACTGTTGCTCGACTTTTGACCAGAACATGAGGTTGGGAGAGTCGAAGCCGCGTATGTCGCGCCAGCTAGCAACGGCTTGGGGCCAGGTCGTCCAATGTTTGCCATCGGGGGAGACGGACATCTCCAATTGGAAGACACCCTCCCCGTGTTGAATGCGCGGTGACTTGAACCTCTCGGACCGGGGAACATCGGGGTTGGTATCCAGAAAGGGAACGCCCCCCTTCAGGGCAAGGATGTTGTTTTCCCGACTGCCGTCGTACTCCACCAGATTCAGGGTCGGTTTGCTCCAGGTGCGTCCATCGGGACTCTCGGCCAAGCAGACCACGACCTCGTGCTCGGGGATCACCTTTTCTCCAGGTTTCAATGCTGACTGCCGGGTGAAATCGGGGCGACTGCGTCCCAGGTAGTACAGCTTGAAACCGTCGTCGTCTTTGAGAACACTGATGCCAAGGCTGGTGACCCCCTCCCAGGGGAGAGAGAATTCCAGGATCTTGCCCTCGGACCGAAGTTCGTGCAGCTTCAGCCTCACTCCCTCCACAGACTCGATCAGGTAATCGTCCACGAAAAGCTCCAGCCGGGAGCCGATGTCCAGGACCTTTGTGGTCTCGGTTGGGTTCGCCGATGCCGCCACCACGGAGAGCAGCAGACAGAGAATACGCAGTGCTGTGCCCATCATCCATCCTCCTTTTCGGGGCGTTTCCTTGGTTGGACTGAGCCCCAGCGCCATCATGGGACCTCTCTTCTGGCTAGTCTATACTCCGCCGGTCTAATTCCCGCTCCACGCTCTCGGCCCCTTCGTCAAAGAGCCGCTCGAACAGCCCACCGAGCTTCTCGTTGTCCCCGTGCCAGGGGAACAGAAGTCGCTTCGCCTGCACCCTCTCCTCGCCAAGCTCCCAGCCCAGCATCCCCAGAGCCTGGAAATCCTCCCGGGTGGCTGCTTCCAGCTCCCTCCGGAATTCAGGCCCCTCGGTGACTTCGATGAACCGCACCTCTTCTGAAGAAGCCAGAGCGACCCGCACGAACTCCAAAGGCGTCGCAGTTGCGATGGCTCGGACGATCTGAACCAGCTCCTCGAAGCCAGGAGGGCCTTCATCCGCGGCAGTGTGAGAAGCCACACCCTTCGGCTTGCTGGAAAGCTCGCCAGTATATCCGAGTTCCCTCAGGCAGCCAGAGATCTCCTCGTCGAGGAGCAGCCGACCCGCACCATCCAGAGCTGAGTAGTGAAGCCAGGAGGACCAACTGGTGCCGTCGAGCATCTCCTTGCAAGCGAGCCGGAAGCAGAACTGATCCTGCTGGAACATGACCAGGGGAACCAGGGTCGGGTGGTTCGCGGTGCGGTCTAGAATGTACGATTCGAGCCGCTCTCTAAAGGGGCCGTATTCGAGGGCCATACAAATGTCCAGCGACGTTAGCCCCCGGCCGCCACGGCATTCAGTCTGTTTTGGTCGACGTTTGACAGATCCATTCCTTTCGGGAAGTACTGTCTGAGTAGTCCGTTGGTGTTTTCGTTTGAGCCGCGCTGCCAGGGGCTTCGTGGATCGCAGAAATAAACCTTAATGTGGGTATCTAGAGTGAAGCGTTTGTGATCGGCCATTTCCTTTCCGCGGTCCCAGGTCAGTGACTGGTACAGTTCCCGCGGTAACTTGCGCGCTTGTTGGGTCAAGGCGTCGATCACCGTTTCGGTGTCTCTGCTGTTGACTTTTGCCAACATCACGACGCGCGTCTGACGTTCGACCAGTGTGGCAATTTGACTGTGCTTTGATCCGATCAGTAAGTCCCCTTCCCAATGACCGGGCACGGCGCGATCTTCCACCAAGGCGGGTCGCTCACGGATCGATACCGTGTCCTTGATCCGTCCGTGATCCTCCGTCTTCTGCGTATGGTGGCGTGAGCGGCGCATCCCCCGGGTCCGCCGCAGATGCTGCAACAGCTCCTTCTTCAAGGCCCCGCGGGCCTGGATGAAGAGGCTTCTATAGATGGTCTCGTGTGACACCTGAAAGTTCTCCTCATCGGGATACGTGCACTTGAGCCACCCGGCAATCTGCTGGGGCGACCAGAGCTCCTTCAGCTTCAAGGCCACCCTGTGCGCGAGTTCCCGGTTCTGGACCAGTTTACAGATTTTCGGGCGGCGCGCCCGCTCCCAGGCCGCTTCATCGGCCCGGTTGGCACGGTAGCGTAGCCGGCCGCCGTTATGCCCTATCTCGCGACTCACCGTCGACGGTGCCCGACCCAGCGTGACGGCAATCGCACGGATCGAGCAGCCTGCAACCACACCGCGCGAGATCTCCTCGCGTTCCGATAACGTCAGCGCCAGTCGCGATCGTCGGCGCGGCCGCGGCCGGATGCCACCGGTTTGTTTCAGAATACCCCCCACGGAGGAATGGTGACGGTCAAAGAGCCGCGCGATCGACGTCAGGGACTCGCCTTCTTGCCAGCGGTCCCACATCAAGGTCTTCTGTTCTTCCGTGTAATAGATCCTCGTCCGATACTTCATTGGCAACATCCTCCTCTCTCTAGTTAGAGATTAGGTGTTGCATCGACCGATTGAAATCGCAGGCCAAGAGGAGTCATTCCGCGCAGACCAGGCGATCATGCGGCCACGAAAAGCTTGTGGCTGAAATGAATGGATCGCCTTTTCGAGAAGAGTTATTGTCAAATGTTGTGTACGGGCGATCGCATCCACAGGATTTGAAGTCCTGTCCGGGGCAGCGTGAAATCTACCGAAATCTAACGAAAACGTCTTTGGTTTCTGGGTTTTCGCCGTATCGATCGAGTGATTTCTGACGATATCCGGTAGGTTTCTAACTGGACGATAACTGGACGACATTCTTCCCAGTCAATTGCAAAGGGATCGGGCCCCGATGTGAACAGACCTCAGGAGACTTCATGCGGACACTTTCGTAGGGCAACGACTGAAAGAAGGGGCTCGCCCAGCGACAAGGCTCCAAAGTTCACCCAGGAATTTTACCTCAATTGAACGCACTCCGAGGGCCGCGCTCCTAGCAGCGCGGGGCTGTGACCTTCTCGATGTCCTGGCGGGCTCCGCTCCAAATCCAGTTCCCTCAAACCGGTTCCGGGTGGAGTGAAACTGGAGGAGCACTCACGTTGATCGACCGTCGTGTTTCCAGATGTGTCAGGTAGGCTTTCCGTACCGTACCATCCCCCGGCCTCACGGATGGCAGTCAGTTGGGATCGTCCGCTAGAGGGTCCGAATGAAGGTGCACGTCGGTGTGATCGGACCAGAAAACTCCATCGCTCGGTGTGATCGGACCAGAAAACTCCATCGCTCCAGAACACGCCATCACTCCAGAAGACCCCGTCGGACCAAAAGACGCCATCGCTCCAAAACACCCCGTCCGACCAGAAGACTCCATCGCTCCAGAAGACGCCGTCGCCCCAGAACTGGTTGATACCAGGATCCACCAGGCCGGAGTAGATGACCTGATCTCCATAGGCGAAGGCGCCACCGGCCCAGACCTCCTCGCCGTTGGCCAGGGTCCAGTTGGGTTTGACCACCTGGGTCAGTGTGCGACTGGCGACGTCCAGATTCTTGGCCAGCCTCACTGCTGTCCTGGCGTTGACGAGTCCGTTGCCCTGCTCCAGCATGGCGGGATTGGTCAGCTTGGTCGCAGTGGCCAGCAGGATGAGCTTTACCAGGCTGGGATTCAGATCGGGATTCCTCTGAAGCATGAGGGCCACGGTTCCGCTGACTACTGCCGTGGCCATGCTGGATCCGCTCAAGGAGATATACTCACCGTTTGTCACCAGCTCGGGATGTATTCTCTCCACTGTGCTTTCGGTGGCCAGGAGGGAGACGATCCGATTCCCGGGGGCTGCCAGATCTGGCTTGAAGAGGCCGTCCCGGGTCGGTCCACGAGAACCGTAGCTGGTGGCGGTGTCATCTGTGTGGGTCAGGGTTCCGTGGGTGTTGACCGGGGAGACCGTGATCACCAGGGGGTCGATGCCCGGACTGGAGATGGAGCCCCAGATCTTGGCGTACTCGTTCGTCCTGCCCAGGTTCCCAGCGGAAACGACGGCCACGATGCCGGCTTCCACCATGGCCTCCGCCGCCTGGCAGAGAGGATCCTGCTGGTAGGACTCCAGGGGGGCATGACCCAGGGAGAGATTGGCCACTCGAATGTCATGTTTGTCCTTGTTTTCGATGGCCCACTCCATGGCCCGGATCAGATCGCTGGTGAGTCCCCAGCCTTCCGGACCGATCACTTTCAGATCTACGAACTGGACATCCTGAGCCACGCCCCGCAGCGCATCTCCCTGACCGCCGATGATCCCCGCCACGTGCGTACCGTGACCGTACTCGTCGGTTCCACGCCATCTCCTGTCTTGACGCTGGCGATGCTGTTTTCCGAAGGTGAAGTCCACGGAGGCCTTGACTCTCCCTTCCCGATCCAGATCCGAGTGGGGGTCGATTCCAGAGTCGAACACCGCCACCGTCACCGTGTTACCGGTAGCCTGGAGCTGATCGACGCCGAGGGTGGAGCGAAGGAGATGCAGGGGCCCTGAATCCTCTTTGTCATCCTCTCCTGAGCCCGATCCGCCAGAACCAGAGGACCCTCGCTTTCCCCCGTGCTTGCGCGTAGGACGCACAGGCGCATCCAGGGTCACGTACTCGACCAGCGGCGAGCGGACCAGCCAGCCGATCTGACGGGCGCTGAGGCGCCGTGCATAGCTGCGCACCGAGCTGAGGTCGTTGCTTGTGTTCTCATTGCGGCGGCCAGATCGTCCCTGGCTCTTCAGGAAGAACTCGCGCTCCATCCGAACGATGATCTGGATGGGGTAGTCGTACTCGGGATTGGACGTCAGGAACTCCACTTCGTGTTTCAGGGCCGGAGCCAGCTTGTGGTCCAGCTCGCTGGGAAACCCTGCCTGGAGGTTACTGCTGGTCAGCACCACTCCACACAGGATTCCCAGTGCCGCCCGTGACACTCGGTTGATGTTTGCTACTGTCGTTGCTTTCTTCATGGTGTCACCTCTGTGAGCGTTCGCGACCCTCAATCTCCCTCGAAGTCGCTCCAGAAGATGGAATCACTCCACAGGATCGAGTCGCTCCAAAGGATCGAGTCGCTCCAAAGGATGGAGTCTGACCACAGGATCGAATCGGACCACAGAATCGAGTCGCTCCAGACGATCGAGTCACTCCAGAGAATCGAGTCGCTCCAAAGGATGGAGTCACTCCACAGAATCGAATCGGACCAGAAGATCGAATCGCTCCACAGAATCGAGTCCGACCACAGGATCGAGTCACTCCACAGGATGGAGTTGCCCCAAAGGCCCGCGTCAGGATTCACCATATCGCTGTAAAAGACCCGGTCGCCGAAGACGAAGGCGCCTTCCGACCAGACCTCTTCGTCTCCGTTCTCGCCCTCCAGGATCCAGTGCGGATCCACGTTGGCCGAAACACTCTTACCGGAGACGTCCATCACCTCCGCCAACTTGATTGCCGTATAGGCATTCAAGAAGCCGTTGCCCTGCTCCAGGGGATGGACCTCGTCCATCTTGGCGGCGGTCAACAGCAGAATCGACTTGACCAGGTTGGGATTCAGGGCCGGGTTCGCTCCCAGCATCAAAGCCGCCACTCCGCTGACCAGTGCCGTCGACATGCTGGTCCCACTCAGGGACATGTGGTTCGCATCGATTACCAGACCTGGATTGTTGGTAGCGATGTCACTGCCGTCGGCCTTCAACGAGGTGATGTCGTTGCCAGGGGCCACCAGATCCGGCTTGAACAGCCCGTCCGGCAGCGAGTAGCCGCGTGAGCTGTAGGTGGTCGCCACGTCATCGGCGTGGGTAACGGTCCCCTTGGTGTTGATCGCACCCACCGTGATGGCGGACGGCTCGGTTCCGGGACTGGTGATCCCTCCCCACAGCTCGGGGTAGCCGGAGGCCTTCCCCAGATTGCCCGCCGAGACCACGGTCACGATCCCCGCCTCCACCATGTTGCGCACCGCCTGACACAGCGGATCCGTCTCGAAGGACTCGATGGCCGGGTGACCGACTGAGAGGTTGGCCACTCGGATGTTGTAGGCGTCCTTGTTGGCAATCATCCAGCCAACCGCCGCGATCAGGTTGCTGGTGTAGCCGGCACCGCTGTCGTCGAGGACCTTGACGTGAAGGAAGTCCACGCCCGGGGCCACGCCCGCGTACTGTCCGGAGGAGAGCGTTCCCCGAGCGCCGATGATCCCGCTGACATGGGTGCCGTGACCGTAGCCGTCGTTGTAGGTGGAGACCATCACCGGGGTCCCGGTCGTGAAGTCCACCGAGTCAAAGGTGGTGCTCGCAACACCAATTGCCAAAACTCTAAAACCGTCACTGCCTGCAGCGCCCTCATTACTGATCAAAAGACTGCTGCCCTGCTTTTCAATCTGGAGTACGTTGGGTGAATTGTCTGGAATCGTATGAATACCACCTTGAAGAATACCGTCCAGACTTATCTGCACTTGAGCGCCCAATCCGTGAAAAATGGTTACGTAGCTAATAGCTACCGCCGGAGTGAATACAAATTCGATGGCTTCTCCCGCGCCGATCGGTCGGCCACCGTTTCCCCTGATTCCTATGCCTCGGACGTTATTGGTTAATCGTCCGTCATCGGAACCGTGAGTTAAGATCGATAAATTCCAGCCCAATCCCAAAGGGTCGGTGTATGTCGATCCGCTGGGATCGTCATTCACATTCCCAAGTTGACCAACCTTGCTCAGATCAAGCTCACTCACCGATCGGTTCAGATCCGGATGATCTGCAATTCCGGAATCGAAGACGGCCACCGCTACACCTGTCCCGTCATGTCCGAGAAGATTGCTGGCGCCACCACCGGGACCCAGAGTCTGCTCTATCCCGATGGTAGCAGTCAGCGGATTGCTGGCCGCATTCAGCGGCATGTCCAGGGTGATGTAGTCCGCCTCGCCTTGTTCGACCAGTTGGCGGATTTCCCCGACCGTCATCCGGCCCGCGTGGGCGTGGACTTGCTCCAGGGCCTTGGCCTGGGCCAGTCCCGTGGGAGCCCCGTGTGGCTCATAGGAATCGGGGTGAGATTGGATGATGACGGGGATCTCGGCCTTGGCGTCGTGATCGGCTTCATACGATGCCAGCAGCTGAGCCAACGCCGGCGCAACTTTCGCTCGGGGGCTGCCAACCTTGCTGCCGGTGGTGTGGATATTGCTCCCCAGAACGAAGCGGCTCGGCTTGGCGGTGGAGGCCCTACTGGCAGAAGGCAGAGCCTGCGTCCAGTTGGTCACTTTGGTCTGCTTTGGAGCCGTTTGGCCAGGGCGGGTGCGGGGCATCCGGTTCAGAGCCCAATCAGGCGGCCGCAGATCGCGGTCGCGGCTGTCTCGAACCACCGGAGGACGTTGCTTGGGCTGATCCGTTTTTGTGAACAAGGAACCGGCTCTCTCGTCCTGCGCGCCAGGGATCGAACCGTTTGGTGTGAACAGAAAATAGACGAAGTAGGCCGCAACGGCCAGGACAAAGACCAGCGAAAATCGAGACGTAAGACGTTTCATCACGAACACCTTCCCCCAGTGTTTCGCGAATCCACTTTCGGCAACTGATCGACCCTATCGGAACACCGACGTAGGTCTCAGCTTTGCGCCCCGTGCCTTTCGCGCACAGGTAGCCCTTTCGCTGTTGGATGCGAAAACCGGACTGTTAACTTGTACGGATTTGAACTTGTTTCCTCACAGTGGATCTTTTCGGATCGGTGGGAGGAAAACTTTAGGGGAGGATGGAGTTTTCCTTGCTCAAGGGAGCAAGGCTCAGAGGAGAGACCTCTATGAACGGCACCAAGGAACGATTCCTCGGAGGTGTGATTGACCTGGGCACTGAGGCCCTGCCCTGGGGCGAGGAGGGGGTACTCGACTCCTTAGAGAAAACCCCACAGGCGCCAAGGGGTGGATAAAAGGACTAGGAAGGGGTCACCAGTCCCCGAACTCTCTTGCCTACGCGGTGGAACTGACTCCGGGCTTGAGAGGGTTGGAAGAAAATCGTTTCTTTTTGTTCCAGTGTAACCCGACGAAATCGACCCAATGTCTCCACGGGTCTCGGGCCCTCGATTTCAAAGGGCTTTTCTTCCAGTTCGGAGGATGTCGTGAAACCGTTGGCGATTAGAGTGACAAGATCGTCAGTACTGACGCCGTTCTATGCAGAATACAGAAAGAACATCGCAAGGTGGCTCTGCTTAGACGTTGTGGGGAGGAATCCACCTTGGACGTAAAAGGAAACTGAAAGCTCCTTTCGGGGCGCCGAAATAAAACGTCGACTCCTGGCCGCTTGCGATAGTCCGTTCGGCGTTTCCGCGGGAAACTTGAATGACCGCTTTTAGGGTGCGCCGTGGTAAGGTGGCGCTTTCCCAGTGGGTGAAAGTCCCACCCGGCAACCGCTCCAGCCGGAAGCAACCGGAGCAACTATGGAGGTAACGAAATGGTTGAAGCCTCTGGTGAAGCGAGTCACGAATTGGTGACCGCGCGAGTGTGCAGGCCGTAACGCGAGTGAACGCTGAGCAAGCCTCGAAAAGGACGATGCGCAGGCCGACCCGGCTCCTAGACCGGGGAAGGCTGATAGGGCTGGGGAAGCGAGCGAAGTAGGCAACCAGTCGCTGCGCCGGGGTAGTGGCGACAGCATGTACACCAGGGAAAGCGCAGGCAACACGGGAAGCCCCCAGGCGTGGTCAGGGATGGCCAACCGGAAGCCCGTGAGGGACAGGCCGGGCGCCTGGGGGTGGCGGAGAGGCCCGTAGTACTGAGGAAGCCGGGTAATGCCGGTGGAGGGAAGGAGCCTTAGTTCAAGACGAATGCAGGACGTAGTGAGGGGACCAGGAGATTGGGCAACCTATCAACTCCGAAAAGGGTTCAGAAACTGCAGAGGGCATTGCACGCGAAAGCGAAGGCTGAGCCCAGCTATCGCTTCAGCGGTGGCTGGGTGAACTGGCGTCAGACCACGGAGTTGGTGCAGCAGTTGAACCGCGCCCTGCGCGGCTGGGCGAACTACTCTCGGGTAGGGACGACCAGCCGAGCCTACCGGGCGCTGGACAACTACACCGCTCCGCGGTTTCGCCGGTGGCAGCGCCACAAGTACCAGGTCAGGGGACGCAGGGGCGGGACGTATCCACTCTCGCACCTCTACGGGCACTTTGAGCTCGTGCGCCTGACCCAACTTGGGCGCGGCGAGCCGTGGGTGAAGGCGTGAGTCTTGTCCGAGAGCCGGATGCGGTAGTTCCGCCTGTCCGGTTCGATGAGGAGGATGTGGAAACGGAGTGATGGTCCGGCTATTGAGGCACCGCCAGACGAAAGGGGCGGCAACAGATAGGCCGAACCTTAGACCACCGCGCCACATCCTTACTCTACCGAGGGTGTGTGAAAAGTCCAAAACCTCTTTGATTTAGGGGTCTCTTTACCCTTCCTACGACGGAGATCGTGGCTTACACGCGATCCTATGAAGTCAAAATTTCAAATCCGAAATCATGAATGACTTTTCACACAGCCTCTAGGCGAGGCTGTGTGATAACTCGATACTCAGCCTCAGCGGCCTGATCAGACTGCATCAGACGACTTGTCTTGGGATTTGATCGGGCTTTGGTTTGGGCAGGGACAGCCAGGGTTTGAGATTTTTCAGCCTTCAGATGAAGTTGAAGTCGTTCTGATTTGCTGGGTTTAAGGATTATAAAAGGGCTTATTAGGCCCGGATCGCCTCGATCAGCGGTTTGGTGCCTACCAAGTTCATCATTCGTCTCAGGTTGTAGGCCAGCACGTGCAAGCTCATCTCGGTATTCACCCGTTCGAGGGTTTTCGTCAGGAAGTGGGTCGATCCCATCCAGGCTTTCAGAGTCCCGAACGGATGTTCCACCGTCGCTCGACGGGCTCTCATCGCCTCGGGGTTCGCCGCCAATCGTACTTGCGCTCGGTCCAGCACCTCTTCATGCTCCCAACGACTCATCTTGCGGTAAACGCCTGAAGTGCACTGCGCCCTGATGGGGCAGGATCGGCACTTGTAGGTCCAGTAGACACGAAGGGTCCGCCCTTTATCCTGGGCGTTCATGTGCCACACCAGGCGCTCACCTGCTGGGCATTCATATTCGTCGTCTTCAGCAACATAGCGAAAGGCCTCTCGCCCGAACTGGCCTTTGGCCCGGTTGCCTGAGGTCTGTGGCTTGGGGACATAGGCGGTGATCCCGGCTTCCTCGCAGGCCTGGATCTCCTCGCTGCGGTAATAACCCCGATCCGCCACCACGCGGAGTTCCTCCGCCTCCAGGTCGGACTTGGCTTGCTTGGCCATCTTGGCCAGCTGACGCCGGTCACTGCCCACATTGGTGACCTCATGCGCGACGATCAGGTGGTGATCGGTATCCACGGCCGCTTGCACGTTGTATCCCACCAGGGCACTTCCCCGGTGGTTCATCGCCCGGGCGTCGGGATCCGTCAGTGAGATCTGCTTCTCCGGTGCCTTCAGCCTCCGGGCCTCGACTTCTTTGAGGCGCCCCATCTCCTTCTTCAGAGCCGCGATCTTGTCCTCCAATCGCTGGGTCTTCTCCTCGGCCACTTCCTGGCGGTCGGCCTCGGCCAACTGCTGCAGGTAACGCTCGATCGTCGCATCTACTTGGGCGAGGCGCCGCTTCATCTTGGCCCGGGTGAAGTTCCGATACGTGTTGTTGACCGCCTTGAACTTGCTGCCGTCGATGGCCACCCAAGCGTTGGCAAAGAGGTTGAGGTTGCGGCACACCATGACGAATTGGCGGCACACCTGACGAATGGCTGTCCCATTGTCCTTGCGAAAGTCGGCGATGGTCTTGAAGTCCGGCGCCAGGCGCCCGGTCAGCCACATCAGTTCCACATTGCGCTGGGCCTCACGTTCCAGCCGGCGACTGGACTGCACGCGGTTCAGATAACCGTACACAAATAGCTTCAGCAGGGTGGCTGGATGGTAGGCCGGCCGACCGGTGTCCTTGGGCTGCGTCCGAAAACCGAGCCCAGAGAGGTCCAACTCGTCGATGAAGACATCGATCACGCGGACCGCGCTTTCCTCGGACACGTAATCGTCCAGGCGAAAGCGGTCGGTCGATTTTGATCAAATCGGACGCTTATTGACACCGTATCGACGGTTCTCTGGGTATCCCCTTCTACGAGATTCTCGAATCGAGTGTATCCACTTTGTATCCACCTACAAACGGATGGAAACGGGCAGAAACGGATCAATTGAGGTGGCAACAATCCGTGTCATGTTTATGTTTTACCTAGGTTTGGACAGATTCGGATCACCCACGCGCCAGATTTAGGATCTGGTGGGTGGGAGCCCGAGTACCCAGCGAGACCAAGTGGTGACTTCACGTTCCCTGACCAACCGTAAACGGGCCAGCGAATTTGGTCCGTTATGGGTCCAATAAGGATTCCCCAGGCTTCCCGATCGTTACCTAGCGTTCCCCAATGTGACCGAACGTGCCGCTAAGTTACTGGTTTTCCAGGTGGGGCTTGAACTCATAACCCAAAGGTCGCGGGTTCAAATCCCGTCCCCGCTACCATCCTTTTTTCAACAGGTTACAGTAGTTTTCTAAACGCAGGAAAACAAGAAAAACCGCTTTCTATCAACACCTGTCAACAACTCAGTCGAAGGCGGGCCGATTCCCTACCGCTGAGGCACCCAGGCGTCCCCCAGGTTGTTTGATACTGTCGGGCGTGAAGCCTGTATAGGTTACTCCAAGAACTCAAACTCTGACCACGAGATGACCATCCCGCACAAGGCCGTAAGGTCAAAATATTGGGTCGTGCCGTGGATCCGTTAGAAAGAAGGCCTCCAGGGTGTCGGAGGATCGGAATCTCGGACGGCTTCCGTTGAGAACGAACTCCAGGAAACGGGGTTCCTGCTGTGAAGGGTTCGCTCGGACACGGCGGCGCTGGCTCGACCTGCTCCACAGTGGTATATCGGGCAGATTAGGCAGCGTTTCGATAGTAGTACCCAAGCAGACCACCGAGCCGTTCTCGGCACTGGACTTCCCCCTGGGTCCGGCTTACTTCAGTCCCGGCATCGATGATTCGGTTCCCGAGTCCCTGGTGATTACGTTCGTGGTGAAAGTGCTCCCCAAACTCTCTCAAGGCCCGTCCCAATGACGCTTCACCAAAGAAGATCACACGATCCAGACACTCAGATTTCAAGGAGCGCATGAAACGCTCTAAGTGGGCATTGAGGTTCGGACTCCTGGGCGGTAAAACGACTAACTCGATGTTGCTCGACTCCAAGATCTGACGCAACGGCAGGTGCTTCGTATCGCGGTCAAGGATAACGTGAGTTGAAAGGCGGAAAAAGCCGTCGACATAGTCGGTCAGATTCCTTCCGACTTGCTGTATCCATTCGGAGTTGGGGTGAGGCGTCGCACCTGCGATTTCAATGCGCCGAGTCTTTAGATGCATCACAACCAAGATGTAGATGGTGATCAGTCCTGACCGAGTCCAGACTTCAACCGTGGTGAAGTCTGCAGCCGAGATCGAGTCCCAATGAGCCTCCAGGAAAGCCCTCCATGTAGTGCGCCGCTCCCGGTCCGGAGCTGGCTCGATGCCGTGGGTTTTGAGAATGTTGCCGACCGTGGTGTCAGAGATGTGATAGCCCACATTGGCCAAGGCACCTTGGATGCGGTCATAGCCCCAAGTTGAGTTCTCTTGTGCGAAGCGAAGAGTCAAATCGACGCTGCTGGGCTCGATGCCCACCTTCTCCTAGGTCGCGTGCACCGCCGTCGTCCCCAAAAGAGCCAACCTGATTCCTCCACCACACCGACGGGAAATCGGATGCTCCATACCGGCGTTCCCGGAGCTCTCAGGCTTGAAAGGACCAGGTGGGTCGACTCTCCCCCGGGGAGGCGACCTCCTGGATATGGGTCCCGGACCGCTCCGTCGGCCCAGCGCCGCTCCAGACCTCTCCCATGTCACAGATCCGGGTACACAGGAGGTTGTGCCAGCCTCCGTCCCCCAGGCGGACAGTGTAGGAGGCAGGGTGGTCCACTATCCAGGCTACCTTGCTGGGAGCAGGGCCGTACTCAGCCTTGCAGTCCCAGGCCTGAAGAGGAGCTTCCAGCTCCTCCCTCTCGCTGTCCAGAGGCCACAGCGCCAGCTTGTGGCGAAGCCAGCCTCCAATACGAGGCCTCTGCCGGGCGTCCCTGGGGTAGGCGAATCCCTCCACCCGCGGCTCTTCGAGCACATCGTACAGATTGGCTCCGATATAGGGTGTGGCGTCCCGGCTGACGTTGATGGAGATGGGAGCACTGGCAACGCCGCCCCGCGTGTAGACGACCTGGGTCCAGCTCTGCCCCCCATCCCGGGACCGCCACAGCCGGACGTCGTTGTAGAAGGGCTCCCCATCTCCGCGGGCACAAAAGAGCAGACTCCCGTCTCGATCCCGCACCAGGCTGGGCTCTGGTTCCAGGCCTGCGTCCGCCCCCCTCCACACCTCGCCCTCGTAGGCACGCTCGTCGCGAGGCGTCTCAACCCTGACTTCCATGGGCCCAGCGGGTCACGCCCTCCCGCTGAGCGTCTGCGACTACGGCTTCCCCCATGGGGAGAAGCAGATCCTCGCCGTCGGGGATGGCCGTGCAGACCCCCGGATTCAAGAGGTGGGCCCCCTCCAGCATCTCCTCGGGGGGAACTTGGTCGGTCCGGGTGACCCTGAAGTCCACCCCGTCGTAGGCCAGTTGGTAGACCTCGACCTGGTGATGCTTCTCAGCCATGGGATATTCCTTGCGCTGGTCCGCAGTCCACGCGACCGCCAAGCTGACTCCAAACCCACTTCCTGCGTGCGGATGGGGTGAACCGTCCTCGAGTCTGGCTCCCAGGGGCACGAAGCCACCTCGAACGGGGTACTTGACCATGAGGGCCGGCTGCCCGGGTGGCGAGGATTTGGGATTCACCGCTTCGTGGTTTCGAGAGATGGCGATGGCCCGCTCCGCCGATATCTGGGACAGCCCCTTGAAGAGGATCACGTCGGTGCCCACCTCGAAATCGTATCCTCGGGACCCCCGGACACCGCAGAAGAGTCCTGCCGTATCTGGCGAGACCTGAAAGGCAAAAGAGCTCCCATAACGCCAGGTCTCCCCCGGAGGCACCGTAGTTGGGACCGTGAGATTCGCTACCGTTCTGATCGTAAATCCGGAATTCATGTCAGGTTCTCCTTCCGAGGACGCAACGAAACCCAGGTGAGCTGCTTGATCGGTACCAAAGCATCGGCGGCGACTTGCTCGAGTTCCTGGGAGTTGGTAAGAAAATTGAGCCAATAACCTAGCTGGCCCTTTATTGGCTCGGTGATGCTTCCGACTCTTAAGCGATCTTTCCTCATGTCTCCTCTCCTTCTGTCACTGGACACTCCTTCCTTTCTCTGAGGGGATGACCGGCAAGAGTATGTGTGAGGGGGAAGCTTCCTCATGATAGACCTTCTGACGAACGATCTTGACTTTGTCGCTCATCCCAAACGGCGCTCCAGTGTTTGGATTACGGTCAAACAGGGGGAAATGGCTGCTGGTGATGTCCACACGAATGCGGTGTCCCGCTTGGAACAGGACACTGGTCCCAACCAGATCGATTTCGAATCGGTAGATCTTTCCTGGCTCGAGTAATTCCGGTTGGCTCAAACTTTGATGGTATCTGGCTCGGAGGATCCCCTCGGCCATGTTGAAGGCCCTACCATCAGGATACACGTCCACCAGCTTGGCGATGAAGTCTGTGTCCCGTCCTTCAGTAGAGGCGTACAAGATGACCTTCACCGGCCCAGTGACCTCGATCTCGTCCTTCAGGAAATCGGAGGTGTAGACCAATACGTCGGCCCGCTTTTCGACGGGTCGCTGATCGCGAGGGCCGGTGGGAAACGGCGTGCCGCAGCAGTGGTTTCCACCCAGGCTCGGCACGGGATTCGCAGGGTCATAAACGTACTCATCTGGCCTGGAGCTCGCCGGCGGAGCCTGCCATGAGAGGTGGCCATCACCGTGGTAAGTGTTGGCCCGCCCTTCACTCCAGAGGTACATCCGCCTATAGTCGGTTCGGGCAAGTGGATACTCGCTTTCCTGCCTCCAGACGTCCTTGCCCATTACAAAAAGCTTCACCGGCAACTCCTGGCTGAGCCCATTGTCGATACCCTTGAGCCAGTAGTCATACCATCGCAGTTGAAGCGCCAGCTCATCTACAAAAGCGGTGACACCGAAATCGATATCGCCAAACGGCCGCTTCGGATCCACCGATCCTCGGGTGGGGCCATGTCCCCAAGGACCGATCACCATCTGGCTCTTCTCCCGAGCCGGCAATGATAAATCGGGTTTCTTTCTTCGTACTCAGTCTAGTTCTATCGCTGACCATCAGTTTGGCCCACGCACAGATCCCTGAAATAGATTTAGATTCTCTGCGGCAAGAAGCCGAGCAGGGGGATGTTGAGGCCCAGTACAAGCTCGGGTATGCGTATTACGACGGCAAAGGAGTTCCGCAGGATTACGCAGAGTCATTAAAGTGGTTCCGCAAAGCAGCCGAGCAGTGGAATGCTAAGGCTCAGTACTACCTCGGGAACTCGTATTACAACGGCAAAGGAGGCCCTAAGGATTACGTAAAAGCCCACATGTGGTACAACCTAGCCGCCTCTAAATCGGAGGGTCAAACCCGGAAGGATGCGGTTACAATGCGTGACATCATTGCTGAGAAAATATTGGATCATGATGAGGTATCCGAGGCCCAACGACTGGCTCGGGAGTGGGCCGAGGAGCATCGGCCATAGGTCTCTCTATTCGGTGGGAAAGCTGGAAGGAAGCTAGAGAGCTAACTCTCCTTTGGAGGTTCAGGTGGAGGTTTCCGGCGCTGAGTTCAACCTGCTTCCCGGGTACTTTGGGAGCAACAGTGGGTTGTCCAAGCAGGAAGGAGGCCTGGACTGCGAGTTGGGCTGACCCACTGGGGAGCTCACGGAGCTGGGAGGGAAGACGGTCCGCTTTCGTGTGTACCTGCGCCGGGAAGGAGAGGAGGCCGCTCTCCGGCTGTATGCGGTCTATCTCAGGAGTTCTTACCCGTAGTCAGGTTTCATTCGGGTGCGAACCCCTTCGGTCCGTCCGCCCTTGTGATTCCGAAGGTGGAGGTGCTCAGTAATCCGTTCCCGATTGCGGTGGTAAGCTCTCTGGTCATCATGTATGTTTTCCAATACGAGAGGAGGTTTTATGTCACATGTGCGTAGAGGTTCGATGGTGCTGCTAACGAGTTGTCTCCTGGTCTGTCAGCTTAACTCGGGCAGCCATGGTGAAATCGTTCTCTTTGCCTTCGACGACTACAGTCTGCCCTTCAGCAAGGGACTTCTGCTCGAGTTGGTGCCAGCGCGAAAGAGCAGCGTCAACCAGGGGACCGGAGCCGATGTTCCCTACGTTACTCGTCCGCTTCATCCCAACAAGCCTGTCCTCCCCGTGGGTCGGCCCGGAGACCCGGACCATCCCAGGGTGTACTACTACGGTACGGTCCTGCGCATCGGCGACGAGTTCCGGATGTGGTACACCGGCTGGGACAAGGACAGGAAGAGACAGGTCTGCTACGCCGTGTCCCGGGATGGCATCGAGTGGAAGAAGCCGGACCTGGGTCTCGTCGAATACAACGGGAACCGTCATAATAACCTGGTCCTGTCGGATGGCGGGGGTCCGGTTAAGGCGGTCTTCTGCTTGATCCTCCATGAACCCGAAGATCCCGATCCTAGCCGCCGCTTCAAGATGATCCGGGAGGAAACCCCCCTGGCCGTCATGGCGGCCTTCAGTCCCGATGGGCTCCGGTGGACCGATTCCCCCATCAACCCGGTTCTCAAAGGGAGCGGTCTGGAGACAGGTGGCCTGATCCGATTCGATGGCCACTACTACCTGAACGGACAGGGCGGGGCGGTTCCCCATCCCGTCCAAGGTGCCAGAAAGCGGAAGATGACGACCCATCTCTCGTGGGATTTCGAGCACTGGACCGAAGCTGCCCACGTCAGCTTTCGCCGGAACAACCTTCCGCCGCGGCCTCTGTCTAGCTTCTCAATTCACCAGGGGGAGCAGGTCCACATGGGGGCCAGTCTCTGGAACCGGGGCAACGTTGTCCTGGGCATCTACGGCCAATACCACAACCAGAGGGACGACCGACGTTACTCGAGCTGCGACCTGGGCCTGATTGTCAGCCGGGACGCCATCCACTTCAAGGAGCCCGTCCCGGATTTCAAGATTGTGCCGGCCTACGAAGAGGCCGACTTCGCCGAGCCCAGGCTGATCCAGGGGCAGGGATTCGAGAACGTCGGAGACCGGACCTTCTTCTGGTACAGCATCTGGGTGGCCTTCAACCTGGAGACGCCCACAGGCGTGCGCCTCGCAACCTGGGACCGGGATCGGTTGGGGTATTTCACTGCGGCGCCCAGGCAGGAGGATGTGCACTTCCTTTCCAAGGAGCTGGAGCCCATGCCCCAGGGTGCCAGCCTCTATGTCAACGCCGACGGGCTCTCTGCCGCCAGCCAGCTCCGGGTGGAGATTCTCGACGATCAACTCCGACCTGTGCCCGGTTACTCGGATCCCGACTCGGTTCCTCTGCAGAAGTCGGGTTTTCGTGAGCAGGTCACCTGGGGAGGCGGAAGGCAGGTATATGGCCTGGATAGGCCCTTCCGAATTCGGGTGAACTGGGAGGGCAGTCATCAGGAGAAGGCGCGGCTCTTCGCCGTATATGTTGTGGAAGGAAGCTAGAGAGCTAAGGCATCATGAAAAAACTTCTTGGAAGTGCAGTCCTGATTTCAGTCTTCTGTACGGCTATTTTGGGCGGACACGAAGGTCCTCCCAATACCCTTATTTCCTTTACTGCCGATGATTTCGTCGGAGACCGGGTTATCGGAAGGCAGTTAGCTGATTTGGCCGAGTTTTCCATCCACCTACTACAGTGGACAGAAACGGACAGGAAGGTAGCCCGTTTGCAGAAGACTCTCAAGGGAAAGGTCGGGGCGTTCTTTCGACCCTGGACGGGCTCAAGCGATGAAGCTCCGAGCTTAGAGGATATCATTCGTTTTACCAGCAAAAGCTATGAGTCTCTGACTTGTCCGCAGTTAATTAAGCTGGAAGTGGGGACTCAAGTGCGTCTAGTCCATTCTCCTCTCCAGGTGAATCTAATGGAATTCGTGGGAAACAAGGTTCCTGTCGTTATACGGAATTCCGGTTCCCATGTGGCCACTGTTACTTTACGGTCGAGTTCCAAAGTGATTGGAGTGGAACCCTTGGATCTCCATTTAGCGCCAGGTGAGAGTCAAGGGCATTTCCTCAAGGTTTCACCAATAGAGAGTAAGACTACCAACTTGTTACTCCAGGTTGGCTCGGGAGTTATTAGTGGGGAAATTCCCATTGCGGTACGGGTGAGAAAAAAAAGTTTTGTGAGGGTCAAGGTCCTGGACGAGATGGGACTTCAAACTCCGGCTCGAGTCTACCTGACCGGGGCCGATGGGAAGCGCTACACTCCGGCAGGAATCATTCCTCGCATCACTAGTGCCGACTACGGGCAACCCTACGGTGGCGAGTATTATTTTTATACTGGTGGGGGTTTTTCCTTAGACCTCCCCCAAGGTAAAACTCATCTGGAGGTAATCAAGGGATTAGAGTACGCACCCTTGCGAAAAACCTTTCAGATGCCAGAATCCGGTCACAAGGAGGTAGTGGTTCGCCTAAAGCGTCCCTTCAACATGTCGGCCAAGGGATGGTTTTCAGGGGATATCCACATTCACCCAAACCTATTTTCCGACACTCGGATTCGACCTAGTGACGTTATGAAAATCACAAAGGCTGAGGATTTGAATGTGTCTCATCTTTTAGCCTGCAACGATATCGACGGAGTGATCACAGACCTAGAGTACTTTGAAGGGAAGCCTCACGGACTTTCTGAAGAAAACTATATTCTTTACTGGAACCAGGAAATGAGAAACTTAAGGGGGGGCTATGGACATATGGCCTTTCTAAATCTCAAGGAGTTTGTACATCCTTCCTATGTTGGCTGGCCCCGGACAGATCATCCTTATGACTACCCACCTAACCATGATCTGGCTGTAGCTGCCAAGCAACAGGGGGCTGCGGTGATCTACGTGCATCCTGGTCCGAGTACGGAGTATCCAGTGGATATTGCCCTCGGGGTGGCCGATACCATAGATGTTATGTGCCAAGGAGACGAGGAGAAGATCACAGCTGACTGGTATCGACTACTCAATTGCGGATTCAGGTGTGCTATTTCAGCTGGTACTGATTGTTTTTTGAACGTTCCCTATCATCTCTTGGCGGGAGCCGGACGTGTGTACGTTAAAACAGGTCCTGAACTTACCTACGACAAATGGATGCGAGCTTATTTGGAAGGCAGGAGCTTTGCCTCAAATGCACCTTTACTTGACTTCAGTGTCAATGGAAAGGGAGCGGGAGACGAGATTCATTGGAGTTCAGGTTCCATCACGGTAAAGGTCGAAGCGAGGGCTGTTTCTCATGTCGCCATGCAGAGCATGGAGGTTGTCGTCAACGGTGAAACTGTGGAGATTGTTTCAGCTATGGATGGTGGAAAGCAGGCCAACCTTTCTCGAGAGATTCAGTTGGAAGACAGTGCCTGGATTGCTGTCCGTGTTCGTGGCAAAGCGGATCGATTGGTTCCAAATGACACGAAACTCTACGCTCATACTAGTCCGGTCTACTGTTATCGAAATGGCCAGCCTATCCACTTTCGGAAGGATGCCGAGTACTTTGTTAAGAAAATCGACGGACTCTTGGAGCGGGTGCATCTTAACGCTGTTGGGGAAGGAGAGCCGTTACATTGGGGATCAAACTTCAAAGACGATACTCAGAAACAGAAAGTCGTGGACTTGTTTCGAAAAGGACAGGCAGTTTCACTAGTGTCCAAACGTTGTTCTATCGCACAACTCTAAGTTACTGGTAAGAATTGTTTTAACATCGAAATCCAATTTTTTCGATACTTTTTGATATGAAACTGTGGCAGGTGCCGACCCGGTTCTCCAATCCTGTGGCCTGCAAGCCGATAGGATGCCTAGATGGATATGCGCAGAACCGTCTTTGCCCAGCTGATGGATTGCGTCCCCAGGTATCAATTTCAACTCTGTGCTCAACGCTACCGAGGAGATTACAAGATAAAAGACTTCTCCTGCTGGAAGCAGTGGCTGTGTATGGTCTTCGCCCAGTTGACCTATCGCGAGAGTCTGCGGGATATCGAAGCCACGCTAGGTTCGGTTGCAGGCAGACTCTACCACATGGGAATTCGAGGCCGCGTGGCCCGCAGCTCTTTGGCCCATACCAACGAGAATCGGGATTGGCGCATTTATGCCGATTTCGCTCAAGTCTTGATCCAAGAGGCACGGACTTTGTACGCAGGCGAGCCCTTTGCCGTGGAACTGGAAAAAACGGTCTACGCGCTCGATTCCACCACCATCGATCTGTGTCTTTCGGTGTTCCCTTGGGCCCGCTTCCGCAAACGCAAAGGAGCCATCAAACTGCATACTTTGCTCGACTTACGTGGCAACATCCCCACCTTTGTCGAGGTCACCGAGGGGCGGGTTCACGACGTCAATATCCTCGACTATCTGCTGGTCCAACCCGGCTCCATTTACATCCTGGATCGCGGCTATCTCGATTTCGCACGTCTTTATCGGCTGCACCAGAGTTCCGGTTTCTTCATCATTCGTGCCCACCAGCGCCTGAATTTCCGCCGTCTGTACTCCCATCGTGTCGACAAGAGCATCGGGCTAAGAAGCGATCAAACCGGGGTCCTGAGCGGCCGTTACACGGCCAACAAGTACCCCGACAAACTCCGACGAGTCCGCTACTACGACGCCGAGACCCAAAAACACTTGGTCTTCTTGAGCAACAACTTTTCCCTGACTGCCCTCACTGTCGCCCAGCTGTACCGTTGCCGCTGGCGCGTGGAACTTTTCTTCAAATGGATCAAGCAACACCTGCGCATCAAAGCCTTCTATGGGACTTCTCCGAACGCCGTCAAAACTCAGATCTGGATCGCCATCTCCGTGTATATCCTCGTTGCCATCCTGAAAAAACGCCTGAAATTGGAGCTGAGCCTCTACACAACTCTACAGATTCTCAGCCTGACTGTTTTCGAGAAAACCCCATTAATTCAAGTACTTACCAGCTTCGATTACAGGAATCACCAGGGAGGTTCATGTAACCAGTTGAATCTATTTGACTTATGATTGGACACTAGTGAGGCAGTTTATCAAAAGATTTCCCGCGAGGCGACGCGATAGATCAAGCCCTCATGATCCAGCTTGGCATTTTCATGGCCAATCGTCGTACTTAACCTCCCAGCCTGTGGCTAAGCGTAGCAGGGGTATCGAAAGTTCCGTCCCTTTGAAGAAGCCAGAGAGTTTGCACGCAAGCTGAAGCTCAAGAGTTTGAGAGAATGGCAGGCGTACTGCCATGGGGACCTAAAGGACACCAAGGGACTCCGACCTCCAGATATTCCTAGCCATCCTGATATGGTTTACAAGGGCAAAGGCTGGAAAGGTTATCCGGACTTCCTGGGGTATGGCTGAGATCCAAGTTAAGAGTCTTCCGAATCAGCTATCGATCCGTTTAGACCAACTGTGGACATGACTCATCTAACAGGTAGGTCCGGATAGCCTCCTGAGCCGCACCGAATCAATAGGACTTTCCTTTTAGATGGAGTTCTAGGAAAAGGACAAAGTTCTTTCCGTCTCTCAGCGGCGCCGTCGTCGTCCAGGAGCGGCGTGGCCTGCCAACGATTTCGCCTGACGGCCGGATGATCGTGTCCGAACCAAATGGGCTTCAAGGGCTCGTCGTTCTTTCCGCTTGCGGGGTAGGCGGCGTTAACCGGTCGCCGGGGGCTGGCCGCCTGGTGGCCGATATCGTCAGCGGCCGCCCGCCATGGATCGATCCATCCATTCTCAGCGTCGACCGTTTTGGCGACGATTATTCTGCGGATCAAACCCTGAGAGCCCGCTGCGAAGAGATCTATGCGCACCACTACCACGAAGTCTACTGATGGCAGGAAAGTCATTTAGAGTTATTTTCTGACCTGGAGGAGGGCAGCTTCCGGACCGCCGATGCTGTATCCCTCAATCTCAAGGCGGGCCAGTTCAGCCTGCACGACGATAGTATCGCGCACGCTTTCGTCGCCAAGCGCTCTGACCGGCTGCGTTGTGGCCTGACGATGAGGTATTCGGCAGGAGAGGCGAAATGCGATCTTTCCATCTGGCCTTTTTTCAAGGCCTTTTGGGTCCGTGGAGAGGACCGCTGGCAGTATAATCCTGTGCTTGAACTCGCTTGACGAATCGGCCGTGAGCAAGCGATGATGCCGGTGCACAGAGTCTTCTCATTCTGATGTTTGGGGAGGAATGAGTTACACGAAACGACGATCGATCTTTGCGCCAGGCCACGTTTGCCTGCTGCTGTTTACCGTTGCTTTTCTGTTTTCGGGAACCTCAGCGCTCCAGGCACAGGTCGTCGTCTTTGACGACAGCAGTAGCGCCAGTGCGCCTGACCAGGGCCAGATTCCCATCTCCTCTTTGACCTGGAACCATACTGTCACGGCTGGTGGCTCCGATCCGGCTATCGTCGTGGCACTGGGAATTCAGTCTGAGCTGCTGACCCAGAGTCGTTTTCCAAAAAGTGTCATCTCGCATCCTCCGGTCACGAGTGTCACCCACGGAGGTTTTGCCCTGGTCCCGATGGTGTCCACAGACATCACAACCTAGCAAGGCACACTGACCGCCCAGGTCTGGGCGCTGGTTGGGGCCACAGTCCCAACAGGATCCTAGCTTGCCGTGGTGGTCAGCCTCTCCCCTACCGTATCAGGGATCGTTGGCGGTGCTGTCTCCGCAACTGGGGTTGCTTCAACCATAGTCAATTCGGGCGACACAGGTCCCATTTTTCCTGCGATGTCGACCATCTCTGAGACGGTTAACGGTTCTCTGGTGATCGATGTCGTGGCCAGCTTCTTTTTTCCAGTCGTCCTTGTTGCCAACCCACAGACTGAGCGGTGGTTTTGGATGGCGGCATTTTCCTCCATTCCGCGGGAGGCTCTCAGCCTGGGAGCGTTCCCAGCACCTCCGCCTCCTGGAACGTAGGCACCTCGGTCAGGCTCCCTGGACTCCTGCAATAGAGTCCCAACAACTGGGTAATGGCAATAATCGCGCTTCTTCCGGCGCCCCGAACGCCGACTCCTAGCCCAAGCCCGTCTCCCACCCAGACCTCGACGTCCACCTCGCCCCCAACGCCGACAGCGACCCCCACGACTACTCACACCCCCACTTCCACCGGTACCTCGACCGCCACCCCGACTCCAACCTTGACACCGACAGCGATCGCACCCACACGCCGAAAGGCGAACCCTCACATCGTAAAGTGCTGCCATCGCGTCCGAACACAACCGCTACTGTTTGGAGCTCTTCGACTCGCTGGATTTCCCCGGGCTCTATCCGACCCTGGAGAAGCTTTGACTGGTGTTTCCACGAGGCATGGGTGGCACCAGATAGTTGTCGACCATCAGCTGGAGCCCATCCCCGATCCAAGCCGAGCCCTCCACCTGGATAGCAGCACACTCAACAGAACGCCTTCGACAGAGAGGAGGAGTTTTCGTCCTAGACACCTAGATCAGGTGACGGGTGTTCTGAGCGGATCCGGGGTCGCCGTCGGAGTGACGGGCGTCGGGGTCGAGGTGGGAAGTCCCGGCACGTCTTCAGTGTTGGTGGGCGTTGCCATCGGCGTCACTGTAGCTGTCGGCGTCGGCCCTGGGGTTCTGTTGGGGTCGGGTGTTGGCGTCGGAGTGACGGGTGTCGGCGTCGAGGTGGGAAGTCCAGGAACGTCGGTTGCTGCGGTCGACGTGGGCAGGGGGGTTGCCGTCATGGTTGGAGTCGGCCCTGGGATCCGAGTCGACTCGAAAGTCGGAGTTGGCGTCACCGCCGTCGAAGCGGGTGTCACAGTCGGTGCCGGCGGGTCGGCATCGACAGGTGTCTGCGTTGGGGCTGGGGTGGTAGTTGGCGTCGGAGTATCGGTCGGCAGGGGTGTCGCCGTGCTGCTGGCGGTCGCCGTGAACGTCGCGGTCGGGGTCGCGCTCTCGCGACCGCTCGGCGCCACGGTCGGCGTCGGAGTGACGGGTGTCGGGGTCGAGGTGGGAAGTCCCGGCACGTCTTCAGTGTTGGTGGGCGTTGCCATCGGCGTCACTGTAGCTGTCGGCGTCGGCCCTGGGGTTCTGTTGGGGTCGGGTGTTGGCGTCGGAGTGACGGGTGTCGGCGTCGAGGTGGGAAGTCCAGGAACGTCGGTTGCTGCGGTCGACGTGGGCAGGGGGGTTGCTGTCATGGTTGGAGTCGGCCCTGGGATCCGAGTCGACTCGAAAGTCGGAGTTGGCGTCACCGCCGTCGAAGCGGGTGTCACAGTCGGTGCCGGCGGGTCGGCATCGACAGGTGTCTGCGTTGGTGTTGGGGTGGTAGTTGGCGTCGGAGTATCGGTTGGCACGGGTGTGTGAGTGCTGCTGGCGGTCGCCGTGACGGTTGAGGTGGGCGTAGCTGTCGGCGTTGCGGTTGGGGTCGCAGTTTTGGTCGGCACCGGTGTGTGAGTGCTGCTGGCGGTCGCCGTAACGGTTGAGGTGGGCGTAGCTATCGGCGTTGCGGTTGGCGTCGCAGTTTCGGTCGGCACCGGTGTGTGAGTGCTGCTGGCGGTCGCCGTGACGGTTGAGGTGGGCGTAGCTGTCGGTGTTGCGGTTGGGGTCGCGGTTGGCGTCGGAGTACCCGTCGGAACGGGTGTGTGAGTGCTGCTGGCGGTCGCCGTAACGGTTGAGGTCGGCGTAGCTGTCGGCGTAGCTGTCGGCGTTGCGGTTGGGGTGGCGGTTGGCGTCGGAGTATCGGTCGGCACCGGTGTCGGCGTGCTGGTGGCGATCGTCGTGCAGGGCTGGACGTCGGCAACCAGGAACTGAACATCGCCTGCCGTCACCTGATCGAACCAGAAGCCCTTGCCGGTGACCGCCGGGTCGGTTCCGTAGGCCACATCGAGCTGGACGATCCGGCCCGCTAGGGCTGCCGAGTCCAGGGCCGATGCCGACCACCCGCTCGAGGCCCATGAGTTTGCCGATCCAGCCCATCCGTTTTGATCGATTGTGATGCAGGTGGCACCGGGACCGCTGGCGTCGTACATTCGACCGCTGTCGGGATCGACCGAGATGCGTGTACCGCTTTGGGCAGTAGTGACGGCGGATTGCGAGATTATGAGCGCTACGTTGGCTCGGTCCCACCACTGGCTCGAGAAGTTCTCAATCTCGAAGTTGTTCCATACGGTCAGGGTGGAGGTGGGGGTGAGTACCATCGGGGGGGAACGGACCTGATCGCACTGGTTGTTGAGAAATCCGGACGAGGCGAGGTATCCGGCGCTGCCGTTAGCGCCACCATCGGTCGTGGTCTGGTTGAAGGTACCCTGGAGGACCGTCCAGCCGTCGAGATCGGTCTCGAAGTCCCAGGTCTTGTTGACGACGGGCTGCAAATCGATCTCGGCGCCCTCGATCGTCAAGGTCTGGGTCTTGACAGTCGGAGCCATCTCGTCGCTGGTGACGTCGACCTCGAAGGTCACAGTGTCGCCGAAGAGGAGACCCTCCGCTGTAAAGTTGAAGCTGCCGCTGCCGGTGGCACAGTCCGTTAGCGACGCGGGCGTGACGGGATTCATGCTGGGCAAAATGCCCGGATGGGAAATCGCCCGGACGGCGTCGATGCGAACATTGGTCGCTGTGCCGCCGCCCAGATTGACCACGTCGAAGGCCATCGTTGCCGATTCACAGTTGTCAATGAAGTTGTCTCCGTCGCCGGTGTGGATCGTCAGCACCCTGGAGGAGGCGTCCACTTGGGGGTGCGCGATCGATACCGGCATCACCGTGGTGCAGGCCGAGGCGGGACCAAAGCAGCTGTCGGCCGGCCCCATCGGAATCACCACATAGGAGTAGTCACGCCCGTTCTGAAGGCCGGAGTCCAGAAGCTCCGTCCCGGTGGTCTCGCCTATTTTGACCTTGCCGAAAGCACAGGCGAAGACGCCGTCGGTGCGGAAGACCTGATAGCCGGCCGCGTTCGGAACGGCACTCCAGTTCAGTCGTGCTTCGCGATCGAGCGCCGTGGCGGTGACAGAGGGCGCTGTTGTCGGGGTTGACGCGCAGCCCGAGTCGACCACTACCGGGGTCGCACAGGCGATCTCGTGGCGGTTGAAGGCGTTGAAGATGGCCGTCATGTGTGGAGTGCCGTCATTCAGATTGCCGTTGTCGTCATCAGCGGCAAGGTAGTTCAGGTAACCACTGCTCGCACCACAGCCACCGAACGGCGGTCCACCCGAGAACCAGGTGCCCACATTGCCCCCGCCCAGAAAGGTCAGCCGAGTGACCACCTCGAGGGCCGTATTGTCGTCCAGGTTGTAGGGCGGCCCCGCCAGATCGCGCTTCCAGAGATCCCATACCGCCTCGGCGTATACAGCCCCGATGCAATGCACACTGGTGCCACAGTTGGCGTTCGACCAGCTGTAGTCGTGGGGCTGACCGGAGTTCCGCATGGCGAAGTCGATGTCGCGGACGCCCGTGCAGTCAATGCAGGGATCCCCGAAGCCGGCGCACTGAACACCGGGTCGGAAGTTGCGGCCAATGCAGGAGTCGTTGAGCCGCAGGGCAGTGTAGATGTCGGCAATGCCCTCGCCCGAAGGGCCGGAGATAAACGGGGCGGCATCGTTATCGTCCAACCCGTGGCCCCACTCGTGATCGAATATCCCGGCAATTTCACCCGTGTTGGCGCAGCCACCGCCGGAGCGGTAGAAGTTGACCGTGCCACCGCCCCAAAAGGCGTTGCAGGTCAGGCTCAGGTTCATGTTGGCGGTGAGTGGTTGCTGTAGCCAGGTATTGTTGGGCAACTGCCCCCTCCCCATCTCCACGATGCGGTTCAGCTCGTGGAAGCAGGTTCGTGATGCATGGGTGTTGCCGCCACCGCCAAAGCCGGGGGTGGTGCAGTCGGTGCCGCCCGAGGTGCCGAAGTCAAGATCACCGCTGGAGCTCAGGCTGATGGGGCCACAGCTGTCGTTTATGTTTACGAACGGACCGCTCAACGTCGAGGTGATGTTGCCATCGAGGCACTGGAGCAGGTTGCCGCCGCTGTTGGTGCTGAGGGTGTTGCCGGCGTGCACGATGTTGGCGAAAGGCATCGGCCAGTCCACCTTCTCGACGCCGTCGGGAGGAGTACCGTCGTTTGAGACTGGGTAGACACCTCCCACGACCTCGCGCGTAGAGCCGTAATGGTTGGTGTCTTCGAACGAGATCAGCTCGCCCGAGTGCGCGTCTACGAGGGCCTCCCAGTGGCCGGGATCTCCTTCCACCGAGGGTCGCAGAATGCGCGCCAGGCGGTAGGTGTAGCCGCGACCAATGGAAATCCCGTCCGGATCCTGACCCCGGGCCAGCGGAACCAGGACCAATTCACTCCCGCCCCAAGCGCCGATGATTGTGAACGGCGCGACGTGCGCCACAACCACCGCCGCCGCCGCCGCCTCGGACACACCAGGGTTGGCGGAGACATCTATGTCACCCCATTTGTTGGAGCCAAAAAGGACCAGGTTTCCATGGTTGATGACCCCGATGAGATAGCTGTCGCGGACCCGGACACCCCTGTGGACGCGGGGCACGTGGACCTGGACCACCGAACCCTCACGGTGAACAGTGACGCGCTCAGCGGCGGTCTCGCCGATGTCGATCCGCAACGGTCTGGAGTTTCCTTGCACGAAGCTGCGAAAGACGCGACCGGCGTTTGCCCGGAAGGCCGCTACGTCGGCCGGGGTCTCGAGCGACATCCCCTGCTCGCTGAGATTGTTGCCGACCCCACGGCCGGGCAAGAGCGGCACGGCGAAGGTGAGAACGCTCCAGCGCCCACCCCGCACGTCGAGTCGGGCGCGATCCGTGGACACGCCCAGGCCCGTTAGGTCACCGGTGGCTTGAAAGCCGGCCTGTGCCGGTAGCTCCTCCGACGTCTTGTAGGAGCTCTCGATGTTGAGATCGGGATGCCGGAACTCTTTCTCCCGCAGCCCAGATGTTTCCGGTTTCACGGCAGCCAGGGGCCGGCCGGCAGCGGTCAGCGCGAAGACAAAGACCCAGCTCGCCGACAAAAGGATTCTTGGTGAGGTCCTAGTGCGCTGCAACGTTCCCATTCTTCTTGGTTAGGAGAGCTGGGAGATTCTCAAGGGAGGGCATAGCGGAGGGCGCATGGCCGCGATCTAGCCAAAACGAAGTTCCATTATGTACCAGACAACCCACTCGTCCATTTAATTTATCACCTTTTACCACGTTCCGGAGGCTCTGGCCAAAGACTACCTGAGATGGTCCCGGGAACTGCGAGAGGAGTTGAAGACGCTAGGTCTACAACACAGAGCTAAGCCGGGCCCAAAACTTGGACGCATACTTGAGCGAGAAGTACAGTTAGGTTCTGTTCCCGAGCGGCAGGCGATCATCTCTTTTTCTTCCAGCGGAAACCACCGAAATCGCTCCTGTGTTGCTGACCACCTAGTCGGTAGAGCAGCTCCTCTTCTCGGGCTTTAGCGGCCGGTCTATGACCGGCCGGCAGATGAACCGTCAGGGCAAAGGCTGGGAAGCGGGGCGCGCGAAGGTTTCCAGCCGGGCTTTCGGGATATATCTTTGCTCAGCCGACCTGGGAAGAACATCCTGTTCCCACCTCTCCAGGAGATTCTTCAGCTCGCTGACGATCTCGGGCTTCTCGTAGGCTTTTCGCTTCGTGGACGATCAGAACAAATCCAGTGGGCGAGAGTCCGTGGGCGTTTGAAGTTTAGCTTTTCGTGAGCGACCGCTTCTAAAGCAGCCGTCGGCTTGCGATCAAATCGAGCGGCGGTGTGATAGCGCAGATCTGACCGCAAGAACGGTTCAGAGTAGATCGCCCCTGAATGACCGGTTCGCACCCTAGAAGCGGACGTTCAGATTCTCCCCGGAAACCTCGAACGAACTACCGCAAACGGCCAAATGCAGATGTGGCAAGAAACGAGTTGCGCGGCGTGAGGTTGTGGTCTCACTGATCGAGGAGGCGTTGGAAGGTGCGGTGGGAGAGTTTTGGGGAGGGATTACAACCAGGGAAGCTCAACCGTCGATCGAGTCGACTGCCGGAGGAGCCCAGGGTGATTGAGTGGGCAGACCAAGTAGGCGGGGAGCCGGCGATGAAGATTGCCGAGGAGCTCCAGGGCAGGAGGCCGAAGCTGATCGAGGACATCCGGACGGTCTTGGACGATCCGTCGGTAGATGCCATCATCAACGCGACTCCCCTTCATTGGCATGCGCCGGGGACGATCTGGGCCTGCCAGGCTGGCAAAGATGTCTACGTGGAGAAGCCCATCTCTCACAACGTCCGTGAGGGGCGTCTCATGGTGGAGGCCGCCCGAAAATATGACCGGGTGGTCCAGGTGGGGACTCAGGCCCGGAGCCGGCCCAACACCCACGAGTTCGTGGAAATGGCCCAATCCGGGATCATTGGCGACATCCTCATGGTGAAGGTCTGGAATACCCAAATGAGGCGGAACATAGGGCACAAGGAGGATGAGCCCGTTCCTGCCGGCATCAACTACGATCTCTGGACGGGACCGATTCCCATGCTTCCCTTCAACCGGAATCACTATAACGGTACAGGCTACTGGCACTGGCACTATGGTGCCGGGGACCTGGGCAACGATGGCGTGCACTGGATGGATCAGGCCCGCTGGGTACTGAACGAAGGTCTGCCCAACGAGGTCAGCGGAATGGGACGCAAACTCTACTTCGACGACGATCAGCAGACACCCGATACCCAGAACATCACGTACAACTACAAGGACAAGGTCCTTCAGTACGAGATGCGATTGTGGAACACCTACAAGATGAATGACGGGCAGAACGGCATGGAGGTCTACGGGACCGAGGGCAAGCTAGTGGCCAATTACTTCGATCGTCTGAGCCGCTACGGCTTCCGGATGTACGACTCGAAAAACAGGTTGGTGCACAAGGAGCTGACGCCAGACAGTTCGGGCCGGCATCACTATGTCAACTTTATCGACTGTGTCCGAACCCGCAATACGCCCAACTGTGACGTCGAGGTGGGTCACCTTTCCACGTCTCTCTGCCACCTGGGGAACCTGGTGTCGCGCACCGGAAGGAGCATCCGCTTCGATCCCAAGACAGAGACGATTCTGGACGATCCGGAGAGCAGCCGCTACCTGACCCGGGAGTACCGGGATCACTGGTCGGCAAAACCGTTCGTTTAGAAGGGAGCTTTCTGTAGCGTCCGCTCTATGAGCGGATCCGGAAGAGCCGGCCATAGGCCGGCCACTACAGAAGAAGGCATCTCCCCGATTGAAGACTGTAGCGGCCGCTACAGAAGAGCCTGGAACCACAGGAGTCGCCCCTACTTCTTCAGCGTCTCCACGAACGCCATCAGCTTCAGGATGTCGTCCTGGGTGATGAGTCGGGACTTTGCCAACCGGCTGGCTAGTTGGCACCATTCGGGTTTTCACGTCTATTGCTCCCGTCCCGTGCACCAGGACGACAAGCCCGCTCTGGAGCGCCTGGCCGCCTACATCCTGCGTCCCAGCTTTGCCGCCTCCAGGTTGCACTTTGACCCGAAGCGTGGACAGATCGAGTACCGGACGAAGAAGGGCCTCTCTCGGTGCATGGACGCTCTGAACTGGATCGCCCTGGTTACCTCCCACATCCCGGACTCCCATGAGCAGATGATCCGTTACTATGGCCGTTACTCCAACGCCTCGCGCGGCAAACGCAGACAGGCCCTGGCTCTCCGCTCTCCCGGCAGCCAACCCGATTGTGACGATCTCCATTCCCAGGCCGAGGCCTTCGCCACCCACCGACGGGCCAACTGGGCCCGGCTCCTCGAGAAGATCTACGAAGTCGATCCCCTGACCTGTCTTCAATGCGGGAAACCGATGCGCATCATTGCCTTCATCGAGGACCCTCGCCTCATCCGCCGCATCCTTCTGCACCTGGGCTCATGGCAACGACTCGAGCGCTCGCCCCCTCCCCCCACTCTTTGCCCGCAAGCTGGAGGCCTTCCTGGCCACTCTCTCCCCCACCCAGGCCCAACCGGTTCGGACCTCCACCGACTCCATCTCCTGGGACGACGTGCCCGTCTTCGAGGACTGAGCAGCAGAGCCTCCCGCCGTCCTCCTCACTACCCGTGCGTCTGATTTCCATCTTCTTCGCAGGCCATTCCTCCCACACACGCTCCCCTCGCCTCGATCACACGCTTGCTGCCCCCTGCATCCCATCGACCCGCCCTCCAGAGACTCGGGGGTCTCTCCTTTCTCTGTCCTCGACGTTGCCAGATCACATTGGATCGAAAAGGAATTTCCTACTGATTTGGTGGCGCCTGGCCCGATGGAGGAGGTGCAGGCCAGCGTCGCCAAAGGGTGATTGGCTCTGGCATAGCCGGTGGCGGTGTGGACCATGGACTGCTCGTTGCAGGGTTGGTAGTAGGGCAGGTCCGCCCCGTATTCCTGGAGGGCCTGACCCAGACCGGCTACGTTCCCGTGACCGAAGATGCCAAAGACGGCGGGGATCAGGCGCCGCCTTCTCCCGTCTCTCTCGCTGTATTGGACCTGGAGGTATTTCACGAGTGCCTGGGCCGTGGTGAGGCGGATTGTGTCTCGTCCCGTCATGTCAATCTCCTTGTTCAGTGCCCGATTCTGGTTTAGTGTGAGCTAAAGCGCAATGAAAGTGAATCGAAGGCGATTTGCGAGCCTGGTGGGCTCTGCCGCAATGGGCAGGCCCCTCCTCGCTCGAGCTCTCAACCCCACGGCTACCCCCTGCTGGAAGGCAAGCCACGGATTGAAGAGATCCCCCATCACCAACTCCTGGGGGAAGAGCCAGGTGATCCGTCTGGACCCCGATCACCACACCATTTTCAGGGGTGTGGTGGGAGCCAACTTCAGTCACCAGCCTCAGCTCACGTCCCTGGATGGCATCCTCTACGCCACCTGGTCCCTAGGCTTCCATGGCGAGGAAGAGCCAGGACAGATCATGGTGATGGCCACCTCCGAGGACCGGGGGCGAACCTGGTCCCGACCCTTTCCGGTCACGAAACGCATTCGGGGCGCGACCCGCGTCATTGTCTCCACTGGAGTGCGGGTGTGGCAGGGACGGCTGATCGCCTACTACGGTCAGTGGGACTACCGTCCGGAAGCCCTGGACGAGAATGGGCTACTCGTGGCCAATAACCACGACCAGCATCTCAGAACCCTCACCCGTGCTACCACCTCCGGGGACGGGGGCCGAACCTGGTCCGGGCCGGTGACCGTCCACCCTCGCATAGCCACCTACCTCACTCCTCATCCCACGGCCTCGGGACGGCTCATCCTACCGGGTCATGTGACGTTTCCCTACACCGATGTTCCGGCAGGATTGTCCGGATGGAAGTGGTCGGGTTTGTCAGGCCTACCGAAGAACTTCGTCGACGACACAGGCGGATGGGATCATGGCCGGGAAGCTCGCAACGAACCCGTCATCTTCTGCGAGGGCTCCTTCTTCCAGACCGATGACGGCGTCATTCACATGATGCTCCGGAATCAGTATCCCCGCACCGGGGCCAGCTGCAAGACAGGGAGCCTCCTGGGAGTCACCGAGAGCCATGACAATGGCGAAACCTGGTCCGAGCCCATGATCAGCGACTACACGGACACCATCTGTCGGTTTCACTTCGGGCGCCTGCCGGACGGCCGTTTTTTCGGCCTCAGCGATCCGGACCCCGAATCGACAGGGCGAACCCCCATGGTGCTGGCGTTGAGCGAAGATGGAGTCCGATTCGACCGCCACTTTATTCTGGGTGACGAGGTGAACCGGCCACCCAAGCAGAGAGGATTGGGGAAAGGAGGGCGCTACGGCTATCCCTATCTCCACCTGATGGGCCAGGATGCGTTTGCGATCTATTCGGTGGCCAAGGAGGACATTGCCGTCGCCCGCTTCAACCTGACCGACCTGGGCTGACCCGCCCTCACCCTTGCCCTTGCACGCAGCCCTTCGCTTTTTTCTCTCGATGAATCCCGCTGCGAAACAGGCTCCTCGCGTCTACCCGACCTCCACCATGGCCTTCACCAACCCCTCCCGACCAGGGATCTCCGGAAACCGTCTGGGCACTTCATCGAGGCTCATGCGGTGGGTGATCCAGGGAGCGGTGTCAATCCGTCCCTCCTCGATGAGCCGGATGATCCGCGGAAACTGGTGACAACTGTTGCGACTCGCCAGCAGGCTGATCTCACGTCTGTGGAGCTCGGAGTCGTCGAAACGGATTCTCCCCTGGACGAGCCCGACGAAAACCAGTCTCCCGCCAGGCGCCACATAGTCGAAGGCCGCCTCCATGGCAGGAGGGCTTCCCGTGGCGTCGAAGACCACGTCCGCAGGCTGGCCATCGTAGTTGGAAAGGACGGCGTTGTTGCATAAATGGCTCGACTGCGGGCTGCTAGCATGCAGGGATGCCGAAATCTGAGTTCGTCTTTCGCTACCGGGTTCGGAACTGGCCCGAGTACAACCGAGCCTTGATCCGTCGGGGTCAGCTGACTGTTTGGTTCGATGAGGCTGCCATCGCCACGTGGGCTCACACTGGTCACACGGGTGGACGGGGCCGACCTTGCATCTACACCGACACGGCGATCGAGTGTGCCCTGGTTCTGAAATCGGTCTTTCATCTGAGCTTGAGAGCGACCCAGGGATTTCTCCAGTCCATCACAGCGCTGCTGAAGCTGGAGCTTCCGGTCCCGGATTACAGCACGGTGAGTCGGCGACAAGCTGGGCTGAGTGTGAGCCTACGATTGGGGGGGTGTCAGAGGGCTCGCCATGTGGTCGTCGATGCCACAGGCTTGAAGGTCTACGGCTCTGGTGAGTGGCACGCGGGTAAGTATCGCCGTCATCGGCGCAGAACCTGGCGGAAGCTGCATGTGGGTGTGGACGAGAGCAGCAAGGAGATCGTGGCCATGGACATCACCACGAGCCGGGTCTACGACAGCCGGCAGTTGCCGACGCTGCTCTCCCAGGTTGGGGACGAGATCGCTCAGGTATCGGGCGATCGGGGCTATGATACGGGCCCCTGTTACGAGTCGGTGCTGGGACGCGGAGCCTTGGCTACAGTCGTGCCTCGACGCAATGCCCGAGTCAGCGCGGAGGCAGACCCACCACCCTGGCGAGCAGCTCGTGACTCCACCTTGCGAGCGATCCAGGTCCAGGGACGGTATGACTGGCGAAAGAGCAGTGGCTGTACTCGACAGAGTCTTGCCGAGAATGCGATGTCGCGATTCAAGACCGTATTCGGAGGGCAACTCTCAGCCCGCAGCTTTACCAATCAGCAGATCGAGGCAGCGATCAAGTGTTCGGTACTTAATCGCATGGCGGCGTTCGGCATGCCTCGCTCCGAGAGAGTCCCTTAGAATTGCAGGCCTACTGACTCAGGACCCTGGCCTCGCAGGAATATTGCAACAGCGCCCCCCATGGCGATTCTGTTTCCGCGATTGGGGTCGGTCAGGCGCATTGGCTTCTACTATGCTTTCCGAGACTGGAAACATGGCAAGGATCTAGCCCTGAGGGAAGCCGAGCAGCAGCTCTTTGCCTTTCTTGCCGAACTTCGGAAACCGATTGACCAATGATTCCGTAAGGAAGTTGGTCTCGTCGCAGAGCTTGAGGCGTTCATCGCAGAATTCCCAGGCGTTAGACCTCGTCACGTCGTTGTGGATGCACGGGCCTGAAAGTCTACGGCTCGGATGAATGGCAGATCCGAAAGCATCAACCCGCCCCAATGCAAGAATTCTAGGTTAAGGCTCGGAAGCCGTCGTACTTGATCTCGTAGATCCAGTCAGTGTGGTTGAACGGCTCTGAGCGTTCGACCAGAGGCATGGGTTTTACCATCGGGAGTTGATTGATCACTGGGAGTATAGATCTCCGAGCCGAGTCCCCGGAACCTCGCAGTTGAACCGATTGACAGAAGTTTTGCACTAGCAGACAGGTAGGGTCTGAAAAGGACCCGAGATCACCGGTCCCTTTCTTCATTCACCGGCACTCACAAATCCGTTTTAACCTGGCTGACAAAGAGACTCTGATGCGGAGCGGTTGGAATCCCTGGCTCGATGAAGGGGGCCTTGGATGGGCCTGGGACCCTCGACCCGGATCATGGGATATGGGTGCTTACGGTGTTGGACTACTGAAGGTGTAATAACCCAGATCTGACCGTACAAACAGTGTCAGAGCAGATCGTCCCTGACCGGCTGCTTTCGCCTAGAAGGGGTCAGTCAAACTCTCCCCTGAGATGTCCAAACGAACGACCGCTGCCGGGCCCAAAGCAGTCATTCGACGCAGACCAGAGGTCATTCGACAGTGAGAAGATTCTGGCTGAAAAGAATGGGCCGCCTTCTCGAGAAACAAGGACAAGGATGGCACTTTGCAGCACACGACCAGCGTCGCAGCGATCGACGTTCCGAATGTCAGCGGAAAAGGCGGGTTGTATTCCGTCTATCCCTTGGCCCGAGCATCTCCTCCAGGAAGCCAAGGGGCTGGATTCCCTTGAAGGAAAACCAGTCGTCGTGTTCAACGCTTCAACCGATAACGAAGCAACATAAAGCCGTTTGGGTAGATCTTCTGGCCGACCAGTTTCAGATCTGTCTTCGGAACGCCTCCTGAGAAGACGGGAATACCTGAGCCGAGCAGGAACGGGTTGATCTTGAGGATCATCTCATCGATCTCGAGGAACAATGTCGCGGCCAATTCGCCGCCACCACAGAGCCAGATGTCCAATCCCGGCTGCTGCTTCAATTCCTTGACCAGTCGGATGGGGTCTTCTGAGACGAGCGTTACCTGTGCGTCCGGACTCCTCTTCAAAGTGCGCGAGAACAGATACTGTTTCAAGTGCGGGTACGGGTTGGTCACACCGACACTGAGTCCCACCTCGTACGTCCGGCGCCCCATGAGCACGACATCGAAACACTTGTTCTCGGCTCGGACACCCAGTGTGCCCCGCAGATGAGCTGGAACCGTGTCCGGGAAACGATCGAGCAAATCCGCGATATGCTCGCCTTCCGTCGGGAAGTCCTCGAAGGAACCGTCTTCACGCGCCATGAATCTATCGACGCTACAAGCCACATAGTATTTGAGTTCACGCATCAGGGTCATCCAATCGTATTAGCGACTGTCAGGAGCGTTCCCCCGTTCGACAATCCTCATGGTTTTCTTGCTATCAATCCGACCTGAGCCTTCGGGAATCGAAGCTCTCCATAACCCCTGACCGTGCGGACTCGGAATCCAATCTTACGTAATTCTGTCGCCAGCTCAGTTCCTTTGTACAACTGCTGGACGTGGGTTTCCTCGTCTCGTCGGTACTGCGTGCCGGTTCTTCGAAATGTCGTAATCCTACGGGTCAATCGGTCTCTCAGGGGTTCCTCGTCGTACTCCACCAGACATGCCCAATCAGAGCCCTGCGAGAAGTTTCGGACTGAGCCAGGGGTCCCTCCAGGTTCGGCAACATCGAAGACGAAGATGCCTCCCCGTTGGAGGGACCGATAGGCACGCCGAAAAAGCCGACGAAGAGATGCCTCACCGCTTCGCTCGTCGAACAGGTAGTTGAGGCATTCACCTAACGACGTGATGGCAGCGCACTCCGGGAAATCCTCATCCACGAAGGAAGCGGCTCGAAATGTCCCTTCCGGAACGCGTTTGCGCGCCAAAGCGAGCATGTCACGGGAGATGTCAATACCAAGAACTGCGTATCCGGCATCGACCAGACATCGTGCCCAGAGTCCACTTCCACATCCAAGATCGACGACCAGCCCACCGGTGACGCCCACGCCTTGGAGCAGATCCAGCAAAGCCGGAGCTGCGCGTTCGGCGAAGCTGCTGAAACCTACGTCATGAATGTAAGCAAGATCCTGCCTGTATGCTTTCATCCTTCTACTTGCCAGGAGCCGACCATCAGCGTGAGCCAGACCAGGGCGGTCCGTGATTCGTCTCTTCGCAGATTATCCTGCTCGAGCTCATGAACTATGGACAGCGCCAACATAGCACCGAGAAGAAGGGCCGGTCCATACTGCTGCTTGACACGATCCATGGCCTTGGGGGGCGCAGATAAGGTGGGGCAGTGTTCGTGTGATAGTCCAGATCTGACGTTACAAACAGTGTCAGAGCAGATCGCCCCTGAAAGACCGGTTCCGCCTAGAAGCCGCCATCCAGATTTCCCTGCGGAAACGCAGAATGAACGACCGCGAACGGCTCCAGGCTGTCATTCAGGGAAACGAGAACCATTAAGCCTTGATTGTCGCGGGAAGGCACCCTCGAATCCTACTGTTTTCGAAATTGGAAAGAGTAGAGGTCCGCGTCCTTGAGTTGAAATCGAATTCGTAGTGGCTTTCCGGCCCAACCACTAACGTCGGGCCCCTGCCTCCACGAAACGGTCCTGTCGATTTCGTCTCCGATGATCTCCATGCACTCGCTCAAGGCAAAACCGGGAATCGGCTCGCCGTCAGGGGTTTGTAGCTCAACCCGCAGGCTGCCCGCAGCAGAAGTTGATAGGTTGAGCACAAGTCGGTCGCCTTCATAGGTCAACGGTTTAGTAATCAATTCTCCACCGGAATATGGGGCATGCAAAGAAGCAAAACCGTCCAACCTCAGCGTGAGCTGTTCCAGATAGGCTGTCTCTTGAGCATAGTGGCGATTCACATAGATTGACATCTGGTCGTCACTGGCCGGTACGACTCCCAACGCCGCATAGTTGGATCGGGAAGTCCAATGACGAAGACCTTGGCCGGGACGAATGAAGGCCTCCATGAACACGCGGTCATATTGGTTGCCTCCCCGTGTGGTCATGAATCCAACATCAGAAACATCGTTCTTGCTCCAGGTGTTGACACCGTCTCTCCAGCTGACCTTCTCCAATCCAATCTGGGCTACCTGTTTATCGGTGAGTACCCTTTTCCCCGGAAAGTAACGCGCGGGAAGGGCGATATAGATATGGGGCGCCCGGAAGTAGGGCTGCGTCTGGTTCGTGTACAAATGCTGTGAGGGAGTCGGGGTCCCTGTATCGGAATACCTCATGAGAACCGCCGGCGTCCACTCCACGAAATTAGAAGAAGTCGTCCGAGCTACCGCCCGACGACCGCCGTGAGAATGCCGAAAGTAAGACACATAGCAATTCTCCGAAACTGACCAAAACACGCAGGTCATCGAATCGTGAGCATTCTTAAGATCGCTGGTATAGAGTGGCTCCTGCTTCAATCTGCGAAAGCGTTTGCCATCTTGAGAAACGTAGCAAACCAATGCCCGCCCCAACTGAGTTGAAACCACCAACTTGATCCGTTCATGGGCGGGGATACCAGGACGTCTGTCAAGGAAGACGGCTGCATTGCCACCCATGGTCTCCGAGGAATCAGGTGTGAATAGCGCGTTGTTAGCTGTGGATCCGTTAATCTCCAGCAATCCCAGAGACGGCCGGACCCAGCGTTTCCCATCCCTGCTTTCCGCGTAGCAGACATAATTGCGCTCTGCGCTAGGATTGTAGCCGCGATAGTACATCCGGTAGGTTTCACGATCCTTGAACACAGAAAAGTACGCGTTCTCCGCCCCTTCCCAGGGCTGATCGAATCGAAAGGCTATTCCCGCGGAAACGGGTGGATGCAAGCGGAGTTGTCCCCCATCGATCCGATCGATGAGAAATCTATCTACAAACAGTTCCCGCCGCGAACCGATCGGTATGACATCACCTCCTAGACTCTCGCCTACGGCAGAACCGGCCCAAAGAATCAAAATGAGCCAGGATAGATCCAGCCAGGATTCCTTTCTGTTGGATTGGTGAATGAGGCCTTTGAACATGAGTCGAACCTACCCTGTCGACTCGTCGGCGTCTAGTCCGTCGTCTTCATTCTGGAGCACCCGTTCTTCCCCAGGTCGATGATTAGCGTTTCGTACCTCCTCGGGGCCAGGTGTTCCCACTCGAGGTCACCCGGGAGCTTCTCGAGCGGGAGCACCGCCAGGGATTGGAATCGGGACGCACGGTCCCCGCCTGCCATCTGGGACAGCCTCCAACCACATCCCGTCCCCGAAATGTGGCCAACGTGGCCACGAGGGGGATTAGCACCACCCATCTCCGTCGTGGATAAATGCAGGCGTTGTTGTACTGAACATCTGCTTCTAGGGTGCGCCGTGGTAAGGCGGCGCTTTTCCCAGTGGGTGAAAGCCCCACCCGGCAACCGCTCCAGCCGGAAGCAACCGGAGCAACTATGGAGGTAACGAAATGGTTGAAGCCTCTGGTGAAGCGAGTCACGAATTGGTGACCGCGCGAGTGTGCAGGCCGTAACGTGAGTGAACGCTGAGCAAGCCTCGAAAAGGACGATGCGCAGGCCGACCCGGCTCCTAGACCGGGGAAGGCTGATACGGCTGGGGAAGTGAGCGAAGTGGGCACCCAGTCGCTGCGCCGGGGTAGTGGCGACAGCATGTACACCAGGGAAGCGCACGCAACACGGGAAGCCCCTAGGCGTGGCCAGGGATGGCCAACCGGAAGCCCGTGAGGGACAGGCCGGGCGCCTGGGGGTGGCGGAGAGGCCCGTATTACTGAGGAAGCCGGGTAATGCCGGTGGAGGGAAGGAGCCTTAGTTCAAGACGAATGCAGGACGTAGTGAAGGGACCAGGAGATTGGGCAACCTATCAACTCCGCAAAGGGTTCAGAAACTACAGAGGGCATTACACGCGAAAGCGAAGGCTGAGCCCAGCTATCGCTTCAGCGGTGGCTGGGTGAACTGGCGCAAGACCACGGAGTTGGTGCAGCAGTTGAACCGCGCTCTGCGCGGCTGGGCGAACTACTCTCGGGTAGGGACGACCAGCCGGGCCTACCGTGCGCTCGACAGCTTCACCGCTACGCGGCTGCGCCGGTGGCTGCGCCATAAGTACAAGGTCAGGCGACGCAAGGGCGGGACGTATCCACTCTCGCACCTCTACGGGCCCTTCGGGCTCGTGCGCCTGACCCAACTTGGGCGCGGCGAGCCGTGGGTGAAGGCGTGAGTCTTGTCCGAGAGCCGGATGCGGTAGTTCCGCCTGTCCGGTTCGATGAGGAGGATGTGGAAACGGAGTGATGGTCCGGCTATTGAGGCACCGCCAGACGAAAGGGGCGGTAACAGATAGGCCGAACCTTAGACCACCGCGCCACATCCTTACTCTACCGTTTCGCGCCACTCATGAGCGATGCGGCCGGAATGCGTGCTTTCGCCTGAGGGTGTGTGAAAAGTCCAAAACCTCTTTGATTTAGGGGTCTCTTTACCCTTCCTAAGACGGAGATCGTGGCTTGCACGCGATCCTGTGAAGTCAAAATTTCAAATCCGAAATCATGAATGACTTTTCACACAGCCTCGCCTAGAAGCGGCCAGTCACGTTTCCTGCGCGACGAGTTTGGCTCCCCAATCTTGACGTTTTACAAACCGTTTCAGTCTCGATGCCAAGGTAGTCACGCTGCAAGCCCAGATTCCGAGATTGCATCGCGCTTCAGTCAGGAACACCGAGGTGTAATAGCTCAGATCTGACCGTGCAAACAGTGTCAGAGTGGATCGCCCCGACCGACCGGTTGAAACCGCACCTACAAGCAGCCACTCAGATCTTGCCTGGAAACGTCTGAACGAAGGACTGGTAACGCCTAGAAGCTGCCACTCAGATTCTCCCAGGAAACGCCGAACGAACTACCGCAAAACGACCAAGAGCAGTCATTCGGCTCTGGAGTGTGTGAGCCCTAAACCTCGCTTTCAGACTGGCCGGACAACCAGCCTGCCCGTTAGGAAGAGCCCTCTATGAGTCTTCGCCAAGTTATTTCTCGCTAAACCATTTGGATTCAATATGATGCAAGACTCTATAGTAGGTAGGATGGTTGGGACGATTCTCTCTCCAATACCCTGAATCAGCTTACACCCGTGGGCACCAGCCGCTTGAGCCTCGAACCAGTTGAGGCCGACGTGAAATGGCGTTCTCAGCACGATTGATCGCTCCCATTGCATCCTTTCCGAGTCCCTCCAGAATGCGACAGTGGGAAACGGTCTGGGCTAGTGTCGCTTCACTCGGGTTTCCGGTGCTGGAACTCTGCGAACCAGTTCTGCACAACTCGGATAAGAGGCTCACCACCTTGTGCAGTCAAGGGCTCACACACAATGAATCTCTGTCCATCGGCCGACACGTCATACTGGGGATACTGCCCTTCTGACAGACCTGAGTGCTCAAATAAAGGGCTAGGAGCCCGTGGTAAAAGTGCCTGAGTTAGACTCCGAAACAGATTCGGGTGTGGGACGACTGAGCCAGCCCAAGATTCGGTCGATGAGCTGTTTAGTAACGTTCAGGATGCCGACAATCAGTAACATCAAGCGAAGAACCTGGCTCTGGAGACCCCGGGGAGTCCCCACACCCACCTGCTTGCGCAGTACCAGCAGACGCCCAATCGGGTTGATCACCGCTCCTTAGGTCGGGAGTTCGCAAATCCTGTGAATTCTGAGAGAATGTTCTGAACAGGACCCGGGAGCAGAGACAGTGAGAATCGTCGAGAGAGGTATCCTAGCCGACAGTGTCCCAGGAACCGACCGGGCGGTGATGACGGTGCCAAGCGTTGTCGTGCTCAGAAGTGGCACCCTGCTGGCGACCTGTCGCGTGGGGTCGACTAAGGACGGAGATGATGATCACATCGAGTTGTATCGTTCGGATGACAACGGTCGGAACTGGAGCGGTGCCAGCCGTCCCTGGACAGCACCCGAGATCGAAGGGCTCAAGGGAACCCTGAAGACCTGCTATCTCACGGAGCTATCCCCCGGACGACTGCTGGCCGCCAGCCTCTGGGTCGATGGCGAGTCTTATCCGGGTCGTGGCCTCTTCAATCCGGAGACGGAGGGCTGCCTTCCTCTAGCAATTCTGCTGAGCGAGTCCACCGATCTGGGGCTGACATGGTCCTCCTGGCGAGTGGTTCCGGTACCGGAAGAGATGGGACCACCCAGCCTCACCAGCCCAGTCTTCAAGCTGCTCGATGGAACCCTGTGTCTCAGCATCGAGTCCAACAAGACTTATGAGGATGCCTCTAAGTGGTATCAAAAGGCGGTCTTGATGCATTCCCGAGACGGGGGCTTGAGCTGGGGAGATGTGGTTGTGGCCGGAGAGGATCCCAGCGGCCGGATCTTCAATTGGGACCAGCGCGTAGGCGTCGCTCCCGACGGTCGGATCGCGACCTTTCTGTGGACCTACGACAGCGAGACCGGACGGTATCTCAACATCCATAGGCGTCTCAGCGCCGACGGTGGGTTCACCTGGTCTGAGGCGGAGGATCTTGGATTCACGGATCAGCCAGCGCACCCGGCGATGCTGCCGGATGGACGTCTGGTACTCCTCTGGGTAGACCGCTTCCATTCCCATTCGATTCGAGCGCGGCTGGCCGCTGGCGTCGATGCCTCTTTTGGTTCGGAGACCGAGGTGGTGCTGTACACCCACGAGCAGGCCATGGCTCAAGACCCAGGCGACGAAGACACTGGTGAGCTCCTCGAGGAGATGGGGCTGTGGACCTTCGGGCTGCCTTTCGCTGAAGTCCTGCCCGACGGAAGTGTGATGGTTCTGTACTACGCGGGTATCAGCGAGTCCATGAGCTGTTACTGGGTGAGGCTCGATCCGGAGGGATGAATCACATACTCCGGTAGGGACGCCAGGGAGCAGAAATATTGACGCAGAACAAGATCCTTCTTTCGATCCTGAGCTGGCTTCTGCTGGTCGCAGACGGTGGAAGCTTGTGGGCTCAGGCCCCCAGGGTACTCCAGCCGAAACAGCTACCACATGACCGGCGCCTCGGCGCACTTCAGGATCTCAACGGCTATTTTCCTTTCACTCCTCCGGAGACAAGGGAGGCCTGGGAGAGGCGAGCAGCCGACCTGAGACGCAGGATCCTGGTTTCTACCGGACTCTGGCCGCAGCCGCCGAAGACCCCTCTCAATGCGAGACTATTCGGCCGCATAGAGCGGGACGGCTTCACCGTAGAAAAGGTCAATAGGAAATCGCTTTTTGAGCCGGGGTGTTGTGCCAACGACGAGGCTCCAGAAAAGGGATGAACTGGAGTCTCTGGAGGGGAGATTCTGGAGGTGGAGGGGTCGGAAGCGTCGGGGTGAGGGGAGGAGCGTCTGATGGAGAATTGGGCCGGGAGTCAAACCGGGAAGAAGAGGGGAAATCAGGCGCACGGGTAGTGGAGAGGACAGCGGGAGGTTCGCTCCTCAGTCCTCGAATACGGGGAGATCGTCCCAGAAGATGGAGTCGGTGGAGACCCGAACCTGTTGCGCTTGGGTGGGGGAGAGAGTGGCCAGGAAGGCCTCCAGCTTGTGGGCCAGGAGTGGGGGAGGAGGAGAGCGCTGGGCCCTTTGCCAGGAACCCAGGTGCTGGAGGATGCGGAGGATGACGCGAGGGTCCTCGATGAAGGCCAGGATGCTCATTTGGTGAGCGCATCGAGGACAGGTCAGGGGGTCGACTTCGTAAACCTTCTTGAGGAGGCGAGCCCAGTTGGCTCGTCGTCGGACGCCGAAGGCCTCAGCGGGGGAATGGAGGTCATCACAATCGGGCTGGCTCCTCGTAACGCAGAGAGCCAGAGCTTGTCTGCGCCTGCCACGCGCGGCGTTGGAGTAACGGCTATAATAACGGGTCGTCTGTTCTCGTGGCCCAGGGATATGGGAGGTCACCAAGGCAATCCAGTCCAGGGCATCCAGGGTGCGGCGGACGCCTTTGGGGGTGCAGTAGTCGATCTGACCCTGCTCGGGATCGTAGGCGAGTCGGCTGGCGGCGAAACTGGGACGGAGGATGTAGGCGGCCAGACGCTCCAGAGCGGGCTTGTCGTCCTGGTCCACGGGACGGGAGCAATAGACGTGAAAACCCGAATGGTGCCAACTGGCCAGCCGGTTGGCAAAGTCCCGACTCAAGCGACGTTTTGAGATCAACATCTCGCGCACGTGGTGTGCGAAGAGCCGGGTCAGGATCTGGGAATCGGGGTAGGAAATCCGGGAAACTGTCCCAGAGCGATCCCAGGCACCATCGGGGACCAGCGAGTGCAGGTGGGGGTGGAAATTGAGCGTATCGCCGTAGCTCTGGATGGCCACGATGGCTCCGGGCACCGACTCCTTGCCGAGAGCGGCTTGAAAGTACTGGCGTAGAGTCTTCCAGGCACATCGAGCCAGGTCTCCCAGTAGACGGCGATCCCGCCGGAAGGCCGGTCGCAGCACCCGGGGGATGGTCCAGACGTACTGGCGATGATCGACCGCTTCCAGGACTTCCTCGGTCACCCACTCGACAAAGGCGGCCACCCGCTTCGCTTGGCATGAAGGGCAGAAATACCTGGTCTTGCATGAGAACGCCAGGAGCGCCTGGTGGGACCAGCGGCCGCATTTCAGACGGGCAAAACCATGACGGAAGATCCCACACTCCAAGAAGCGGTGGACGGTCTTCTCCACCACCGGACGCCAGGGTCCATACTTCGCTTCATAGAAATAGCCGTACGGGCCCAGACCGTGGCGTCGCTTGTCCTCCAGCATTCGATCGCAGCTTCGACTCAGGAGCTCGAGCTGCTCTGTGGAGACGGCATTCTCAATCATCAGATACCCAAACTCTTCAAAATGGTCAGATTCGGAAGCAGTCAGGCAATGTTGCAGACAACCCGATTTCATCGGTTCTCCAGGCTTAATCTTACCCCACGTTCCCAGGCAGCCACCAGAACTTGACTCGGTCTGGGTTATGGGGCAAGGTCGTGTCGATCCGTACTCTATGTTGAGCCGAGTCCTGAGTCCGTCCTCAATTCGCAAGGGGCTTGAATGAAGTATCGTTCCCTGGGTCGCACTGGTGTCCAGGTGAGCCCGATATGCCTAGGATGCTGGCTGTTTGGCGGCAAAGCCAGCCGCGAAGACTCTGCTGGCATCATCGACCGGGCCATCGATCTGGGAGTCAACTTCCTAGACACGGCCAACGCCTATCAGGGAGGTTTGAGCGAAGAATATGTGGGAGAGACCCTCAGTAACAACGGCAAACGGCAGCGGATCGTCCTGGCCACTAAGGTACATTTCAGGATATCCGAGGACGACCCCAATGCCTTCGGCAATAGCCGGCGTCACATCCTCGATCAGTGTGAGATCAGTCTCCGTCGCCTCAAGACGGACTACATTGACCTTTACCAGATCCACAGGCCTCAGTCCGAGATCCCGATCGATGAAACCCTGCAGGCACTCGATGACCTGATCCGGGCAGGCAAAGTGCGATATGTCGGGACCAGTAACTTCGCCGCCTGGCAGCTGATGGAATCGCTGTGGGCTTCCAGGGAGCTGCGCCTGAACCGATTCGTCTCGGAGCAGCCGGCTTACAATCTGCTGGACCGCCGCGCCGAGCGCGAGCTGCTGCGCATGGCACGTACCTATGATGTGGCGATTCTGCCCTGGAGTCCGCTGGCAGGGGGGTTATTGACCGGCAAGTACCGTCGGGACGCCCCGCCGCCGCCGGACAGCCGATTCGCGAACATGGCCAACGACCCCTTTCTGGAACCGCGTTGGAACGAGCAAGCTCTCCAGGTGTGTGAATCACTCGAACCACTGACCCGGGAGAAGGATTGCACGATGTCCCAGTTGACGCTGGCCTGGTGTGCCGCTCAGCCAGGAGTGACGAGTCCTATCATAGGACCCCGAACGGTGGCGCAGTTGGAAGACAATCTGGGGGCTCTGGACGTGGAACTGTCGGAGGAAGATCTAGCGCGGATCGATTCGATCGCCGAGCCGGGCAGAATGATCTCACCTTTTTATGAAGCGGATTTCGGACCCCAGCGACACCGCTGGTAGAAGTAAGAACTTCGTGATGTCCCCTACCGAGGCCGACCAAGCGACCCCAACTTGGTTGAAGCCTGGAGGAAAAAGCGATGAGAGTTACCGGACAATCCAGACCCGTTTTCCGTGTCGGCTTTCGACCCAGCGCTCCAATCTATCCGTTGCTCTTCTTGGTATTGGGGCTAGCCGCATTCTCCGGCCAAGGATTGGCGAAGAGCCACAAGGCAAGCACCTCACGTGTGGTCCAGCTGGGCCCGGAATCAAATCGGACTGATCTCTTTCTTCACGATGATTACCTGGTGGCCGAAACCCAGGGACTGACTCTCACGCCCGGAACAGTCCGTAAGCATCCCGGGAATCCCATCTTGGTCAAAGACAAGCCCTGGGAAGTGGGCAACTTGAACTACACCTGCGTGATGCAGGATCGCGAAGAGGGGCTCTACAAGATGTGGTACCAGGTGATTCGCCCCAAGCCAGGCGGAGGAGGCAACGAAAGCTGGTGCATGTATGCCACCTCCAAGGACGGCTTCGAGTGGGAGAAGCCATCCCTGGGTATCATCGAGTACCAGGGCTCCAAAGCGAACAACATCGTCCTGCACGAGCATAAAGGGATCAGGGGAACACCTTCGTATTGGATAGAGAAGGACTACGCGGATCCCGATCCTGGCCGTCGCTACAAAATGATGCTCCAGAGCTGGGATTTCCGAGGCCGGGCTGCGCACATGGCAAGCTCGCCGGACGGGATCAATTGGACCTCCTCCGGCTACGGAAACCGGTTGGGACCCTTCGATTCCCAGAACATCTTCTTCTGGGACGATCGGATTGGAGTTTTCGTGGGCTATTTTCGTAGCCACGAAGGGGGACTCCGTTCCATATCGCGGGCCACCAGTCCCGACGCCTACCACTGGTCCCGCCCCGCGACGGTCCACAGTCCTGACGCCGAGGATCCTCCCAGCTGGCACCTCTACACACCGGGAATCTTCAAGTACTCCAAAGCCCGCAACACCTACATCATGCTGCAAGCAGGCTTCGACGAAGTCTCCCACGAAATGTATGGCGAATTGGGGGTAAGCCGGGACGGAATCGACTGGCATCGCTTCCGCCAACCCTTCATGGGCCCGTCGGAGAAGGGAAAGTGGGATGCCGGGTATATCATGCCCATCCCGGCCGACGCGACCATCGGAAACGAGAGCGCCCTCTTCTACCATGCCAGCACCAATCCCGCCCATGATGCCACCGGAGAGCGGGGCATGGGTGTGGCCTTCCTGGATCAAGGGGGCTTCCTGGGATGGAAAGCCGAGTCCGAAGGTACCCTCCTGACCCACCGTCTACGCATCCGGAGCGATTCAAGTCTCTTCCATCTCAACGCCAATGCCCGGGAAGGATCGATCCACGCAGAGTTGCTGGACGATTCAGGTCAGGTCCTGGAGGGTTTTTCCCGAGACGACTGCGAGCCCATCACAGGAAGCGGCGATGAGTTGACGGTCCATTGGAAGGGTCAGGAGAACCTGAAAGAGCATCTGCGCGGTGGGACGGTCCGCCTCAAGCTCTATCTCAGCAAAGCCACCGTCTACGGTTTCAAGTGTCTCCGAGCGCGCCGGCATTAGGTCCCAAGCTACTACTCTTCGATTTCGCTCGGCTTGACCCTTTCCCGAACTAGGTAGGTATGGAAACCCAAGTGGCAAATAGCAAACGGCCGAGTTCAATGTCCTCTAGCCGCCGCGAGCTACTGGTTCGAAGCGCCGCGGCAATTGTGGGAGCCGGCCTTGCGGCCTGCTCAGACTCAGGCTCCAGGACAAGCGATCGATCCGGGCCCGTCGTCCCAGTCGACAGAATCGCCAAACCCAACACCCGGGGCGGTCCCGTGAGTGTGGACATGCCGGGAAAGATGGGACCGGTTCGAGAGATCGGTGGCTGGCCTAACCTGGTAGAGATTGCCGATTTGGCTCTGAAACACTTCAACCAGATCTGCGACCCCAACTACCACTACGTGCCCTACGTTGGGGGCACCCTGGGCTGGGAGACGCCGACCTTCAACCACCATCGATGGGACTGGATCGAAGTACTGCCTTATCCCCTCATTGGGAGAATCATCGCGCGGCGCTTGACCGGGAGCCTGGAAGGACAGGAGATCGAGATTAGGCAACGTCAGCTACTTCTTTCCTCCTTCTACAATCTAGACGGATTTGCCCACCCCCATTTGGTAGCGAACTGGGGAGGTGGAACCGATCTGTGCCTGTGGGAGCAGGGCCGGGTCCTGTATGCGCTTCTCGCCTGGTTCGAAGACAGCGGCGACGAACGCTTGTTGAGCTATGCCCGAGGAATGGTTCAAGCCCTCATGCAGGTCAGCCATCGGAAAGGGGATTTCCTCTACATCAACGAAGATTACGCGGCTCGAGGCGCTTTCGGACCGCTATCCCCTGTTTCGATGGTGGAGTGTCTGGTCAAGTACCATGAGATTACGGCTGATACAGACGCCCTTCGACTCGCTGGGGGCCTGGTCAGGGGAATTCTCGAACCTGACCGGCAGTTCACCGATAGCCGCTACCGCCTCAGCGGAGCGATTCGCGGCACCACCTCTACCATATCCAGCATCGCTCGATTGGCCGTCTATACTGATGACGACGCGCTTCTAGACGAAGCCGAAGGACTCTTCCAAACCGCGCATTCCTTGATCTCGACCTCAGGAGGAACCCCCGGGGAGGAGCCCTGTTGTACCAACATGGAGATGACCACCGCCGGATTGGCCCTGACCCAGGCCGGCCGCGGCCAGTGGTGGGACATGATCGATCGCTACTTCAGAAACCAGACTGTGGCCTGCCAGTTCAGGGATCCCTCCTCCGTCAAGGTGGGATCAATTCCAGGCCATCCCAAACCCTGGGACGACACCCGAGACATCCTCAACCGGTCGGTCGGCGGATTCTCCTGGGCAACTCCCTTCGAGCACCTACACTGGGATAGAAGGTTGATGCTTTGCTGTGGCGGCCACGCTATCTGGACCCTGGGCAAGATTGTCGAAAACGCGGTGACCAAAGACTCAGAAGGGCTGTCTGTCAATCTCCACTTCAGCCTGGATGCGCCGTTCGCGTCGGTGACCAGTCATGAGCCCTTCGAAGGTCTGTTGCAGGTAGTACCCAGCCAGACCGGCAACTTGAAGATTCGAAAACCCTCCTACGTCAGCCGGCTTGAGTCAAGGGTGGACGGTGCATGCGTGGATCCCGCGCAGCAGGGGGACTACCTCGTCTTTCCGCAGGTCCGGTCGGGCAGCAAGATCGAGCTTAAGTATCCGCTGCCGGAGAAGAACACAGAGGAGATCGTGCTGCTGCCCCAGCAGGAGGGCGGCGGCATCGGCGAGTACCTGGGACCCAAATCAGACCCGGTAGTCGGTTTTCGAACCAGAACCGAATGGCTCGGCAATACGGTCATGGCGGTCGACTACTCCAACGCCGACTCACATCTAACGCGAAAACGCATAGCCGGCTGGGAACACCAGCCCCATCACCGCCTCTACCTGAATCGAAGGCAACAGTATGAAGCGGGTGCCGGCGAGAGGGATGAAGTAGCTTTCTTCCTACCGGATCGAGCATTCAGGTGGTAGATCTCGTGGTTTGTCAACTTGACCGCGGTTCTGCCCTCGTCGATTTACTCGGTGGTGCGCCCCTCGTTGCGCCACCAGCGGAACTCATTGGCCCCCAAGGACACTGCTGCGAGGTCCAATCGCCCGTTCCCATCCAGATCGGCCATGATGCACATGATGGCATCGGGCCAGGAGCTTTTTAGAGAATGGTAGGCCCAGTCTGACTTGGGATCGCCTGAATTCTCCAACCAGACAACCTTCCCCGGATCTCCCGAGCTGGTGGCTGCCACATCCACATCTCCATCTCCGTCCAGGTCCCCGGCTACCGCCTCGAAGGCGTTGGGGAGCGGTCTCCAGATCAGGTGCCGGGGCCAGCGTCCGTCGGCCGGAGTCCCATCGTTTTCGTACCAGACTACCTGGTGACTTTCGGCTGCCTCCGAACTTCTTCCGCTTCCCAAGGCCAAGACTAGATCTGGATCCCTGTCCCCATCCATGTCCACCGCATTGCCGTGCATGGGACGGGAGGCCGTGTCGATGAGGTGGCGCTTCCAGCCTTTGCTCTTGGGGTCGCCACTGTTTTCGTACCAGAGGACGAACCCGGCTGCAGCTCCGGTGCCCATTAGATCCTCATCCCCGTCTCCGTCCACATCGGTAACACGAATACATCGGGTCTCGGCCACCGAGTCATCTATCATGTGCTTGGCCCACTCCTGGCCTTCTTCATGGCGAAGTTGGGTGGGCGGCCCCAGGTCGAGAATCCCCGGGTTCTCGAACCAGGCAAACTGGTTCCCCATTCTCCAGGAGGAGGCAGCCACATCCAGATCTCCGTCGGCGTCGAGATCGGATAAGTCCACGTTGTAGGCTCCTGCCAAGCGGGTCGTGATTACGTGACGCTTCCACAGGTCCCGGATCCCTGCCTCCTCCGGATTCTGGAACCAGAGCAAATGGCCGTAGAGGTTCTTCACGATGACCACATCCGGGCGGGTATCGTTGTTGACGTCCCCCACCATGTGCCTTTCCAGTCGTTCGGGGTCATCCTTCTGGATGAAGTGGCGCTCAAAGTTGCCCGAGCCATCGTTCTCGAACCAGTAGAGCTTGTCGTGGGGTCTGTAGTCGGCACTGGTCAGGTCGAGGTCCCCGTCCCCGTCCAGGTCGGCAGCCCAGATGCCATAGGGGTAGGCGTAGTTGTCCATGATGAGGTGTTCCGAGAAGCGAACCGGACCCGCTTCCCTCGAGGAAACCTCCAGAGCTCTTTCCTCCTGGTTATCGCCGGTGTTACAACCAGGCTGAATCATAGGCAGTGTCAGCAGGACGCGGATCACCACCAGGGCTCTCAACTTCAAGTGTCTGGGCCTCGTCTGATGCTTCGTCACGACTGCTACGTCCGGGCGTTGAAGCTAGAGTTCCTCCTTGCACCAGCATAGCGATTGCGACTGGCAATACCAAGAACCCGTCGTAGGATACAGGCCGCTTCAGGAATGCGGCCCAACGCTGGTTCCGAACCGGGCTGTATATAATCTTAGGCTCCCATGCTTTCAAGTAAAAGAGGATAGGAGTTTGGTTTTTTGGACATCGGGTATTGGTCAGCATTTCGGGTTTAGCGGGGAGTGAAAAATGGGGTCGAGGGAGGAGGAGGAAGAGCTTGGTCGGGGAGTGTCAATCACCAAGGTATATCCCCCACCCTGTCACCAGGGTAATTCCCCCACTTTGGGAGTCATCATCATCTCGTCTCTCTCTGGTTTTGTTGGTTTTGGTTGGGAAAACTTTTCCCAACCAGTTGCCTCCTGGGAAGTTTGAGAGTCCTTCTGGGTCCTCAGCCAGCGCTGTTCTAGTCGCCAGATTTGCCACCGATTGAACGCCCGATACGCGTCCGAAAGAGGGTTGACGGCAACCTCCTCCAGGATGGGTGCAAAGTAGTGAAGGCTGCCGATGGGCTGTCCTTGAGCAGCATTGAGCCAAGAGACGTACTTGCGTCCGCATCCTAAGAGGATGGCCTGCTCGATATCCTCCAGCGGTACCTCCTGCTGGAACCACTGGGCGGCCAGTTGGCGATCTGCGGCCGAGTACCGACAACGGACACAGGGCCGGCTCAGCAACATCTGCTCGAGGGCCTCGACGTAGAGTCTTTGAGCCGATTGAGTCGAATCAAGAGCGTCCGTCCCGGGAGACCGCTCATAGGGCCAGTAGTCGTCTTGGATCTGAAGGGTCCCGGTGGCATGCTGGTTGGAGCTCAGAGCGATCTGGCAGAGCTGTTTTTCTTCGAGTTCTCTCAGGTACTTGCCGATCGAGCGACGGGACTTGTTCAGAGCCATCGCCAGCTCACCCTGACGAAAGACAAAGCGTCCGGTGCTTCGTTCGGCTCCCAGCGAGAGGTAAGCAAACAGCTTAAAGGCGCCATCGGAGAGTTTCTGCGCGGCGGATTGCCAGCTCCGGTCAGCGGCAAACCACCCGTCGCCGCTTTTGATCTTCAGCCGAGTGCTGGGGAAGGTGCTCATCAGGACACCTCCTTGTTCTTGGAGGTTTTTCCTGGGCGCTTGCGCCTTCGATAGGATTCTCCCTCCCACTCCAGCTGATGGGTGTTGTGGCAGAGCCGATCCAGCAGCGAGTTGGCCTGGATGGGATCGGGAAACAAGGCCATCCATTCCTGGACACTGCGATTGCTGGTCAGCATCAGTGACCCTTTTTGATAGCGTTCGTAGACGATGTCGTACAGATCATCGGCCTGCTGATCGGTCAGGGGCTTGAGTCCAAAGTCGTCAATGATCAAAAAATCGTAGCTGCAGTAGTGTTTCAGCAACCGGTCGCGGGACAGATCGGCGTGAGCGGCCTGAAGCGTCCGGAACAAACGAGGCGCCTGGATATAGCGGACCTCAAAGCCGCGGCGGACCGCCTCGTGTCCCAAGGCCAGGGCGATGTGGGACTTCCCGACACCTACCGGCCCGCACAGACAGATGTTGTCTTTGTTCTCGATGAAGTGACAGGTCCCCAGATCATAGATGCGGCGGCGCTCAATGGCCGGATTGAACTTGAAGTCGAACTCTTCGAGCGTCTTGAGGTCGCTAAAGCAGGCTTTCTTGAGCCGGCGGGCGAACTTGCTCTGGGAGCGTCGTTGGAGTTCATCCTGAATCAGCAGACTCAGAAAGTCGAGGTAGGACAGCTGTTGTTTCTCTGCCTCTTTCAGCCGCAGCTCCAGGCTGTCCACCAAACCTCCCAGGCGCAGCTGCTTGAGTTGCTCGACGAGGTGTTGATAGTGACTCATTGGACCTCCTGCGTCTGCGAGTTGACGAAGTAATCATGGGGTCGGGCGAAACGACAGGCAGCGGGGGCCGGGCTCGTGGGTCGGGTCGGTGTCGTGGGTTCTCGCCACAGCCCTTTTTCCAGAATCTCCTTGAGACTGGCCAAGCGCAGATTGTCAAAGCTCAGAGCTCGGTGACAGGCCTGGTCCAAGGCGGTGGCTCCGTAGCGTTGGCCTAAGCGCAGCACCGCCTGGGCCTTGCGCACGTTTCTCATGGCATGATCGGCCAGGATGCGTCCCATATAGCGGCCGACCTCCGGCCCCAGCTGCTCCGCTTGGGCGCGACAATAGGCAGGGGTCTGCTCTAGATAGACCCGCTTGTCCGGAGGGTAGTCCGCCTCATCGGTCTGCCAAGTTCCGGGCTCGAAGACCCGGACATGGCTCTTGATCAGCTGATGCTCCCGATAGCCCCGCAGCAGCTTCAGGTCGGCGCGCACCCAGAGCTTCTCTCCCCGGTACGGATACGGGATCGAGTAGTAGCACTTGTCCAGGATCAGATGGCAGTCCGAATGCACGGTACACTGTTTCCATTCGGGAGCCTCATAGGGTTGCGCGGGCAGGGGGAGCAGCTGCGGGGCTTCCTCGGCCAGAAAGACCTCATAAGGTTTGCGATGGGTGGTGCCGTGCTCTCGCAGGCCCACCTCTTGGAGGCACCAGTGCAGCGCTCTTCGGTTGGCCTCGTCGATGTCTCGGAACTCGCGTCCCGCTAAGATCTGTTGACGGACGACGGGCACACATCGTTCGACCTTTCCTTTGTGACGAGCCATGGCCACCTTGGCCGGGTCGGCCACGAAACCGTAGTGCCGCTCGAGCTCGGCGTAGGCCGGGTTGAGCGTCGGATCGTACAGATCCGGCCGCAGGACTCCGTTTTTCAGATTGTCGAGCACGATCAGGGTGGGGCAACCCCCAAAGAACTTCAGGGCGCGGATATGACAGTCCAGCCAGGTGCGGTTGTCCTGCCGAAACACAAAGCGCACGAAGCGATGGCGACTGTGGCTGAGGATCAGGATAAAGGCCCAGGCTCGGCGTAAGTTGCCGCTTTGTGGATCCCGCATCAGTCCGGCATACCCAAAATCGACTTGAGCTTGCTCCCCGGCTGGAGGGTGCAGGCGCACGGTCACCGGCCTCTCGAGTGGCTGGATGTGAGTGCGTACATAGCGATAGACGCTCATGTAGCTGACCCCCACGTGGTGATTCTCCTCGAGCAGCCGCTGCACTTGTCGAAGAGTCATGTCCGGCTGATTGAGCCAATCGACAATCTGCGGGTGGTAGGGCCGGATCCGTTCCCTCGCGGGCTGCTCAAAGACGGCCGACTTCACCACCGAGGCGACCATCTGCGCCAGTTGTGCCTCCCCGGGTAAAGGCCGTTCCCGACTCAGTCCCTCCTCCGCCAGCCGGCGCAGGTACTTGTGGATCGTCTTGCGGGACATCTTCAGAGAGTCTCGAATCCGCCGCACGCTCCGTCCTCGGTGCCACTGGTAGACCATCTCTAGATACTCATTCATGCTCAGCTTCCTTCTGGCCATCCATCCTCCTTCTGTTCGAAGCAGGATGGCCTTCGCCTCTGTCAGGTCCGAGATGATCAGGTGGGGGATATACCTTGGTGACGCCCCGGGGGAATTACCCTGGTGACGGGGTGGGGGATATACCTTGGTGAATCAGCCACCTAGGTGGGGGATATACCATGGTGACCGACAAGGAGAAGGAGAACAGAGGATGAAATGCCCCCGATGAAGACGTCGAGATCGAAAAAAGGGCGAGAATCGAGGCGGAAAAGGATAGACGGATCTTCAATCCGCTCGGGGGGTGAGCGGCTCAGTTTTCCCAGGTCGGGACCTCGTCCCAGAAGATCGCGTCGCTGGAGGCTCGGACGGCTTGAGCCTGCTGGGGCGAAAGCGAGGCCAGGAAGGTCTGGAGTCTTTGAGGGAAGAGTCGGGGTGGGGGAGCGCTTTGGGGCTGCTCCCAACGATCGAGGTGTTGGAGGATCTTTCGAATCACGCGAGGGTCCTCGATGAAGGCCAGAGTCCTCATTGGATGAGCGCATCGAGGACAGATCAGCGGCTGGACTTCGTAGATTCACTGGTGGATGTGAACGTCCGCTTCTCGGGGCGAAAGCGGTCGTTCATTCGACGTTTTCAGCGGCAGAACCTGAATGTCGGCTCTTAGGTGCGGATTCAACCGATCGACGCAACACATTGGTTAAATCGTTCGGCTGGCGTTTCGTAGTCTAACGTTTTTCTGGGTCGTTCGTTTAACTGTCTTGCCACGGCATTCAATTTGTCTTGGTCGACGTTTGAGAGATCCATTCCTTTCGGGAAGTATTGTCGGAGCAGTCCGTTGGTGTTTTCGTTTGAGCCGCGCTGCCAGGGGCTTCGTGGATCGCAGAAGTAGACTTTTATGTTCGTATCGAGACTGAAGCGTTTGTGATCGGCCATTTCCTTTCCCCGGTCCCACGTCAGTGACTGGTACAGTTCCCGCGGTAACTTGAGCGCTTGTTTGCTCAAGGCGTTGATCACCGTTTCGGTGTCTTGGCTGTTGACTTTGACCAACATCACGTAGCGCGTCTGACGTTCGACCAGGGTGGCGATTTGACTGCGCTTTGATCCGATCAGGAGGTCCCCTTCCCCATGACCGGGTACGGCGCGCTCCTCCACCGAGGCGCTCACGGATCGATACCGTGTCCTTGATCCGTCCGTGATCCTCCGTCTTCTGTGTATGGTGACGTGAGCGGCGCATCCCACGGGTCCGTCTCAAATGCTGCAACAGCTCTTTCTTCAAGGCGCCCCGGGCCTGGATGAAGAGGCTTTTATAGATAGTCTCGTCTGACCCCTGAAAGTCCTTGTGATCGGGATACGTGCGCTTAAGCCACCCGGCAATCTGCTCGGGCGACCAGAGCTTCTTCAGGTTCAAGGCTACGCTGTGGGCGAGTTCCCGGTTCTGGACCAGTTTACAGATTTTCGGGCGGCGCGCCCGCTCCCAAGCCGCTTGATCGGCCCGGTTGGCCCGGTACCGGAGCCGGCCGCCGTTACGCTGGAGCTCGCGACTGACCGTCGAGGGGGCGCGACCTAGCCCTCTGGCAATCGAACGGATCGAGCAGCCGGCGACCACACCGCGGGAGATCTCCTCGCGTTCCGATGACGTCAACGCGAGTCGCGATCGTCGGCGCGGCTGCGGCCGGATGCCACCGGTCTGTTTCAGAATACCCTCAATGGAGGAATGGCCGCGGTCAAAGAGCCGCGCGATCGAGCTCAGGGACTCGCCTTTTTGCCAGCGGTCCCACATCAAAGTCTTCTGTTCTTCCGTGTAATAGATCCTCGTCCGATATTTCATGGGCAACATCCTCCTCTCTATCGCTAGAGACTAGAGGTGTTGCATCGACCGATTGAATCCGCAGGCGGAAGCAGCCGGTCAGGGGCGATCTACTCTGACACTGTTTGTGCGTTCAGATCTGTGCTATCACATGTGATGATTCAGCCGCCGCTCTTCTTCTTGTGAAGCGCTGCTCCAAGCGCGGCACCAAACGCCACGCCAAGCGCGATACCGACGCCCACGTCCTCAAAAGCCGCTCCGAAGGCGACGCCAAAGGCTATTCCTAGCCCGACGCCAATTCCAACGTTCTTCGTCGCTTCGTCCTCTTTCTTCCTCTTTCTTCTCAGCCATCAGTTCCCCTTACTCTCGGGTCGCCTAATCCGTCTCCAGACACTCCCCCAAGCACACCACAATCTCATGGTCCAGCCGCATCATCCCCAGCCCGCCATAGAGGCTCGCCTCATCGAATCAGGACGAAAAGTTGCTGTTGTTGAGGGTTTCCTTGCAGGCGAGGCGGAAGCTGACCTTTTCCTGCTCGACCATGATCATGGGAATCACGGACGGATAGTCTGTGGTGCGCTCTAAGATGTAATCCTCGAATCGCTCTCTGAAGGGGCCGTTTTCGGAGACCATGGGGTGATTGTAGAGGATGGGTAGCCGGAGTGGAGGAGAAGCTGGGAGGGAGGGACTCTTCTGACAGATAAGCACTTGGGTAGGCCCCAGGTTGGAGTCAACAGGGACGAACTGCTCAGGTTGCGATTTGAGGATCTCAGCTTTCGGCCTACTGCCAAACGGCTGGGTGTTTTCTCATACGAAGGTGGCCAAGCTGTTGAAAATAAGCCCTCTCGGGTGTAGAAGGGCTCAGGCTCGGCTCTCCAGCGAGCGGAAGTTCCAGGGGTGGTGCCTCTGAACAAAGACTTTCAAGGCCTGCCGGTGAACCTGCCTCTCCAACCGAGGGAGACCTACACCGGAAAGAATAACTCTCGATACAAACACAAAGATCCAATTGAAACCCAATGCATCACACTGAACATAGCCGGGCTGTCAGGACATCAAAAAAATGCCCGATCCATTGAGGTCGCTACTTCATAACTCCGAGCATTGGCATCCGATTAGCGAGGCTGGGTCCCGGATTGGCTTGACCATAGTTGTGGATCTTGACCGGTTGACCGGGGACGCGGGTTCGTAGCATCATGTCGCGCATTTAGAGGACAGAGCACCCGGAAGGAAGGAACCAGAGTAGCGGAAAACGGAGGTTCAACATGTGCAGCCCCAAGTTACTGTCTCGCCCCTTCTTGCTGATCCTGGCGGCCTGTGGCCTTGGCAATCCACAAGCTGTCAGTGCACAGGAGACAAATACCTACACGACCGGTATTCCGACGCCTTGTGTTAACACGATTGTCAGGTATTTCAATCCGAATATGGCGGCCCCCGCGCAGGTCGCTATAACGAAATACCTGGATACGACCCGGACCTGTACCTGGCAGATGAGCAACAATGCCGATCTATGCAATCCGGGAAGTCTGGCAGGCGCGACGAGTACATCCAGGTTGATCGCCAGCGCCTTCGGCGCGAACATCACACTGATGCCGTCCTGTCAATGGAACTGCGCGGGTTGTGGAACGATCAATACCAACGGCGCCACGGACGGCCTACCGGTGGAGCTGATGGACTTCTATATCGAAGAATCCGGCGAACCCGCTGACGGCACCAAGCCCAGTGTCAGCACGACCGAGTGACACAGGCCCAAGTCCTAACGCACCACGATCGGCGCCCGTTGGCAACCCGGCCCGCACCCACCCGGACCATCTCCGCACGTATTCGCCAAGCCGTAATGGCTCTTGCTCATAAAGCCGGAGAGCACGTACTGCGAAGTTCTCATGCGTCTTTCGGGCCACGGTCAGCTCGGCTGGGCTGAAGTGGTAACCCAAAAGAATCAAGGCTCTTCTCGATCCGACCGATGAAGGTCTTCTCGGGATGTTTCTCCAAGTACAGAGAGGACAGGATCTGGCTGAGCATTCGAACGGCCCGACGCAGCTTCCAACGTGTGGGAGCCAGCACGAGGATGTCGTCGAGGGTGATCTCCATCCCCTGAGGATCCTGACAGCGAGCCCCGACAAGTCAAAAGAAGATCTGTGGAAGCACCAGTGGGAAGGGGTGGAGAATGTCCTCCAGTAATCGTCCAGTCCAGCTTCAGGATATCGTCAGCAAATCGCTCGATCCACGCGAACTTGACTGACCGCTTTTTTTGGAGTCATTCCGTTGGACGTGTCCGCGGAGAATTTTGACTGACCGGTTTTAGGTGCGGTTTCAACCGGTCGGTCAGGGGCGATCTACTCTGAGACCGTTTTTGCGGTCTTTTTTGACTCGAGGCACGGCGGCCTGGAGACTACCGCTACGACCCGATTTCCTATTTGGTATCTCCAGCCTCGCCTGGAGCAATTTCGATATGGCTGATCGCGGTTTTTTGATCGGTGTTGCTGCCGCTCAATCGGAGGGTCACCCTCCAGCGACTGCCGGGCAGCGAGGATACCGAGAAGGCGTTGTCACCATCAAGAAGTTCGTACCAGCGCGATTCTGCCTCTGGGTTTCCGTCGCCGTCGCTGTCGCTTTCCAGGAGTAGCCTACCCCTGGCGCCGCCAAAGGTGTACTGCTCTAGATCGGCCACATCTGATTCCCTGTCGGCATAGTAGGTCGCCGCCACGAACGTGTTATCGACGCGCCGCTTCATATCGCCGTAACCGGTGTCCGTTCCGGGATGCATGGGGCCATGCAGCAGTTCCGGACCCTGCCAGGAGCTGCCGTTATCGTCCGACCAATAAACGACGGGCTTGCGGGTATAGCCCCCTCCCATGCTGTGAATGCCGAAGCCCCAGAGCCTTCCCTCTCCCTCGGAGTAGTCGAGTGAGGGCTGGTGTTGAAAGTAGGGATTGCTCTCCTTGTAGATCCGCGCTCTCTGCCAGAGGCCGTTGGAGACCCCTCCGTTGATCTTGTCGGAGATCTCTTCCAGGGGCGCGAAGGAGGCTCCCATGTCAGTGCTGATGGTTTGCCAGGTATGGCGATTGCCGGCTCCGTCCCGAAGGATGGCCACGATCGTGCGGTTGCCTACGTACTCGATGGCCGGCTCGAAGGTCGCTCCGCTGTCGGGCTCCTTCTCGTTTGACAGAGGTCCGATCCAGCTGAGGAAGGCGTAGGACTTGCCGTTGTCAGTGGAGCGGGCCAACAGCGTGCCGGCCTGGGAGTCGTAATGGAAGTACTGGAAGGCCATGTAGATGTGGGTCGGATTTTCGGGATCGACGAAATAGTCTTCGGTGCCTACCGCCCGATCGTCTTCGGCTCCGGTGACGCCGTCGACGTGGATGCGGTCGAGGTCGACGACCCAGGTCTTTCCCCGGTCCTGAGAGCGCAGCTGCTTAGTGCCGGTACTGTAGCCGGTGCGCCAAAACTGGAGGATCAGGTCTCCGTTGGGCATCCGGTACAGGCCTGGCTCGCTGTGGGTGTAGCCGTCGTCATACGGCATGCCGTCAATGGGCGTGCCATCGAACCAACGATTCAGTCCCCCCCAGGTCCTCCCCTCATCGGAGGAGGTGAGGATGTGAATTGCGTCCCAGTCGTCCCAGGACATGTGGTCGACTCCAGACCGGAAGGCCATGACCCAACGATTCTCATCGAGGATAGCAATCATGCATCGTCCATACCAATCGTGGGGGATCCCTTTGGCGTCCGTGAAAGGTTTCTCCGAGCCATCGACCAGCACCTCGATGGTCTTGGCACCGAACAGGTCCAACCGAGCGATCGTCGTCACACGAGCCGATTCGATCGGACCCGACCAGTCGTGCCATCCGCTCGTCCAGGAACCCTCGGAGGCACCCTCCAACACCAATCCACCTTCGCCTACCGCGACGCCCTGGGCAGAGTCGCTGGCCTCACGCCAGTCGGCCGCCGATTTCAATCGCCAGGGTTGACGGAAATCTCCGCAGGCTCCGATCGCCACTACAAGCAGCGTGGACAAAGCTACTAGTTTGATCATGATCCTCTCCTCCTCTAGCAGTCGTCTTCAGTCCCCGGAATCTCCTTCAGCTCGTCCTCTATGACTTCGGCCAGCTCTACCCAGTTTCTGCTGTAGAATCCCGAATGCTGAAGTTCTCGGTAGCTGCCAACTTTGGGAACTGGCCATTTTACGGATCCGCACCAATCGAAGCTGGATTAATTCGCGAATCTGGTTATGCACTTAACTCCGGAAAAAGTCACCACCACCTAGTAAAAAAGGTGAGAGACAGGAGGTGAGTGGATGTACGAAAAGATGAATTTGTTGGAGTTTCAAGAGCGTTTTGCCACAGAAGAAGCTTGTCTGAGTTACCTGATGCAGAAACGCTGGCCGGAAGGATTTGTCTGTCCCCGTTGTGGGGGTCAAGGAGGCTACTGGTTGCAGCACCGGCGATTGATGGAGTGTCGCCAATGCCGGTATCAGGCTTCTTCCACCGCCGGGACGATTTTCCACAAGACGCGGGTGCCCCTGAGATATTGGTTTTGGACCATCTTCTTGATGAGCCGTTGCAAAGCGGGCTACTCGATGAAGGGACTGCAGAAGCTGCTGGGAATCGGAAGCTATCGGACGGTCTGGATGATGGGACATAAGATCCGACAAGCCATGGCCAAACGTAATGACTGCTACCAGTTAAGTCACCTGGTGGAGCTGGATGACTCTTTCTTTGGAGGCCGACGACGAGGGAGAAATCGTCGGGGTCGCAAGCGAGGACGAGGGACCGAAGGCAAGGCCAAAGTTCTGGCCGCGGTGGAGATAACGAAAGCCGGGGGGCCGAGGTTTCTAAGTCTGGATGTGGTCGATGACATAACCAGCGACAATGTGAAGCGGGTCGCCTGGGCGAGGATCGACCCCGGAGCTCAGATCCGAAGCGACGCCTATCACGCGTTTGTCGGTTTAGCTCAAGCCGGCTACCAGCATGAACGCGTCCGGCTCGAGTGGGTGGGGATGGGTTTTGAACAGTTCCCATGGGTTCACACCCTCATTTCCAACTGCAAGACTCAGCTCCAAGGGACTCAGAAAGCGGTCAGCCTCAAGCACCTTCAACGTTACCTGGCTGAGTTTTGTTACCGTTTCAATCGTCGTTTCTGGGAATCCGAGCTCTTCGACCGTCTCCTGACAGCCTGTTCGCTCTATCCCACCGTCACCTATCCGGAGTTAAGTGCATAACCAGATTCCGGAATGTCCCCCTATCACAAGCTTGCAGGTCGCCAACGGCAGAAGGGACTCGAACAGTGGGTAGGTCCAGGCAAGGTTCGCGGAAAGCCTAGCGAAACTGAAACGAGTAGAGCTTGGCGTTCTGAAACAGGAATCGAATCCGGATCGCCTGACCCTCCAGTTTGCCCACCTGGCTCCTTCCCCCCCAGCTCACCCGGTGGGTCCCGCTCTTCTCCAGCGGGTCCGCCTGTCCGGCGGTGAAACCGGCCAGGGGCACGTGCTGCCCGTCCAGAAGCTCCACCCGGACCTCCGTCTCCTCCGCCACTCCCGCCGATCCCTTCTCGGAGGCCTGGAACGTCACCTGCAGAGCATCCCCCTGGAAGGAGAAGGCCCGGGTCACCAGCTCGCCCTGGCGCAACGGGTGCCCCTCGACCGGATAGGAGGGCTCGGCCGGACCCGCGTCCACGGAGACGAACCCGTCCGCCGGCAGGGTGGCCAGACCGATCGCCGTGGCCGGATTCTCTTCCCTCAACAGGTCCAGGACGCCGTGGACCCAGTTGGTGCCCGTGTAGTAGATCAGAACCCTGTCTTCATGGGCCACTGGGGCCCGGGCGTAGACGCAGCCGTCGTCGAAGCTGCCGTTGGCCCCCAGGGCGATGAACGCCGGCTCCCGGTAGGGCCGCCGGTAGTGGATCCCGTCCCGGCTCCACACCAGCTCGGGAGAGATGTGCAGGCTGTTGGTCCGGAAGATCCTCAGCATGCCGATGTAGTAGTCCTCGTAGGCTGCCACCGTCATCCCGTAGAACTGGGTGTCGGGGTAGTCCTTCTCATCGGGCACCACGATGGTCTCGGCGCCCGTCCACTGGATCATGTCCGGGCTCTCGGCCCTCCCGATGACCCGGATCCCCCGGGGGCACCGGGAGTGGGCACAGCTTTCCATGTGGACGGCGTACTTCTTGCGGATCGGATCCCAACCCATCAGGCTGGTGGGGCCCCAGCGGCCCACCCGGGGAGAGGTGTCCAGGACCGGGTTTCCCTCGTAGGCGGTCCACTTCAGCCCATCGGGTGAGGTGTACAGGTCCAGCTGCATGCCGGGGGTGGAGGTGGTGCCCCTCCGCACGAAACCCTTGTACCGGCGCGAGGGATCCTCCTCGCGAGGGTCCAGGATGAGGTAGCCCACCCGGGGCTCTGCCGGCAGGATGTTGTTCCGGGTGGATCCCTGGAGGGTGACCAGCCCCAGATCGGGCTTCTCCCAGTGGGCCCCGTCGCGGGATACGGCGTAGCAGCGCCGGGAGTCCGTCTCCTCGTACTCCGCGGCGCGGATCATCCTTTCCCCTTTCTTCAAAGGGCGCTCCACCGGTCGGGCCGTGATCTGCCGCGAGCTGTACCACATCTTGAAGAGCCCATCTTCCTCATCGTAGACGACGTAGCCCACGTTCAGAAAATTGCCCTCCCAAGGACGATCCCTCCTGAGGACGGGATTGTCGGGATGCTTCACGGCCGGGTTCATCACCTGGCGGGCGTGCCGCACGGACTGGATCAGAAAGTCATCGATGAACAGCTGCTTTCGAGTGCCGATCTTCAGCGTGCTTGCCACCCCCGCCAGCGCAGGAACTCCGACGGCACATAAGATCAGGACCGAGAGAAACAGTAGTCTTCGATTGTGGGAAGAAACCTCCATCGTGTCCTCCTTTGTTAATAGCATGACCGCTTCGGATGGGCGATTCCAGCACCCGGGCAGATGCTGTTAGCGAGATTCTTTTATTCTGGGAGATCGGTGCTTTCTATTCTGCATCACGTGACGACCTGACGTCAGGTCGTCCTCAACTGGTTCGAAGAACTCAAGTGACTGGTGCCGACGGGAGAGTAACTGGACCTCCGTATTGTAGGGTTTGCTCGGTGTGAATCGACTGGTACTTCCGGCCCTATTGGTAGAAATTGAAGCCTTCGCGGGCGAATAGGAACACGATTCAGGTTCAATTCGATGTCCGCTTTGGCCCCGTTAGCGGTCGTTCATTCTAGGTTTCTGCAGAAGATCTGACTGACGGCTTGTAGGTGCGGATTCAACCGATCGACGCAACACATTGGTTAAATCGTTCGGCTGGTGTTTCGTAGTCTAACGTTTTTCTCGGTCGTTCGTTCAACTGTCTGGCTACAGCATCCAGTCTGTTTTGGTCGACGTTTGAGAGATCCATTCCTTTCGGGAAGTATTGTCGGAGCAGTCCGTTGGTGTTTTCGTTTGAGCCGCGCTGCCAGGGGCTTCGTGGATCGCAGAAGTAGACCTTTATGTTCGTATCGAGACTGAAGCGTTTGTGATCGGCCATTTCACTTCCGCGGTCCCAGGTCAGAGGCTGGTACAGTTCCCGCGGTAACGTGCGAGCTTGTTGGCTCAAGGCCTTGATCACCGTTTCGGTATCTTTGCTGTTGACTTTGACCAACATCACGTAGCGCGTCTGACGTTCGACCAGGGTGGCGATTTGACTTCTCTTGGCTCCGATCAGCAGGTCCCCTTCCCAATGACCGGGCACGGCGCGATCTTCCACCGAGGCGGGTCGCTCCCGGATTGAGACCGTGTCCTTGATCCGTCCGTGATCCTCCGTCTTCTGCGTATGGTGGCGCGAGCGGCGCATCCCACGGGTCCGCCTCAAATGCTGCAACAGCTCTTTCTTTAAGGCGCCCCGGGCCTGGATGAAGAGGCTTTTATAGGTGGTCTCGTCTGACACTTGAAAGTCCTTGTGATCGGGATACGTGCGCTTGAGCCACCCGGCAATCTGCTCGGGCGACCAGAGCTGCTTCAGGTTCAAGGCCACAATGTGGGCGAGTTCCCGCTTCTGGACCAGTTTACAGATCTTCGGGCGACGCGCCCGCTCCCAAGCCGCTAAATCGGCCCGGTTAGCCCGGTATCGGAGCCGGCCGCCGTTGCGCCGGATCTCGCGACTGACCGTGGAGGGGGCGCGACCCAGCCCTCTGGCAATCGAGCGGATCGAGCCGCCGGCAACCACACCGCGGGAGATCTCCTCGCGTTCCGATAACGTCAACGCTCGTCGCGATCGTCGGCGCGGCTGCGGCCGGATGCCCCCGGTTTCTTTCAGAATACCCCCAATGGAGGAATGGCCGCGGTCAAAGAGCCGCGCGATCGAACTCAGGGACTCGCCTTTTTGCCAGCGGTCCCACATCAAGGCCTTCTGCTCTTCCGTGTAGTAGATCCTCTTCCGATGCTTCATTGGCAACATCCTCCTCTCTATCGCTAGAGATTAGAGGTGTTGCATCGACCGGTTGAAACCGCAGGCGGAACCGGTCGTTCGATTTCGATCAAATCGGAGGCTGGCTGTAGGATCGGGTGCCGACGAATCACGACACTGAACGTTATTTGTCCCTCCCTCTTTCCAACCTCGCCCGACAGTCCAGCAGTATCCTTAATCCACTCTCAAACTCCACTAAGACCCACGGTCCCTTTTCGAGCTCCACGTTGCGCACAGTCACTTGAACCGGAACGAATAGACAACTGCGTCCTTGACCTCGAACCGGACCCGAAGAGGCCTTTCGGTAAAAGGACCGCGCTTCACTCCCTGCCAGGAGACCAATTGCGCGATCTCGTTACCTTCCAGCGGGTCGCAGTCCGCGGCCGAAGAATTGGCCAGCGGCTGGCCGTCGGCCTCCTGGATCTCCACGCGCACGTGGCCGCCCGGGCGGGCCAGGTAGTTGATCTCCAGCTGCCCGCTGGCCACGTTCAATGGTTTCGTCGTCAGCTGGCCCCCCTGCTCGCCGCCGCGTAGCGCCACGAAGCCGTCGACGCGGTACGTGAAACGCCGCAGCCGGGTGGGGGTGCTGGAGAGGTAGTTTTCGGAGGCGTAAACCGAGTACTCGCGCTCGTTGCCCGGGGTGGGCAGCAGACCCCAGGCCATGTAGTTGCTGCGGTTGCCGGCCCGGTCCTCCGGCGCGTCCTCCGGAATCACTGGCTCGGCCCACCGTCGGAAAGTGCGGCCGTCGCGGCTGGACATGAGGATCGGCTCCACGCGGTTTCCCTGTTCTGGAAGCAGCCGGGTGGGGAAGCCGATCAGGATCTGCGGCGCGCGGGGGTACGACATCACCGCGTTGGTGTACAGTTGCTGCGGGCCAACGTCGTCGTCGAATTCGAGCAGCTTCGGCTCGGTCCAACTCGTCCAGTTCAAGAAATCACTCGACGTGCCGGTCATGATGGACCGGAATCCCGGACGAGCGCGTATGCCGCCTAAGACAAGCTCTCCGCTTGGATCTCGAAAAAAGCGGACACGATGGTATTCGCGGTACAGTCCGGCGTACGGGTCCCAGAAGGCCAGGTTCTGCGAATCGAAGTCCCCCTCGGTGATCAGCGGGCCGTCGCTGATCGTCCACCGGATGCCGTCGCGCGACTTGTAGGCGAAGACGGTCATTTCTTCTTGCACAGCAAGGTAGGGCGTGCCGGTCCTGTGGACCTGTGCCAGTGCCTTGTAGCGGGCCTCGGGCGGGCAGTTCGGGTTGGTGTCCTTGAAGGGGGTAAAGCTGCCGGTGCCGGCGCCGTCCCACACGATGTTGTTCTCCTTGGAGCCCTCGTATTCGAACAGCCCCAGGTTCGGCCTGGTCCAGTGGACACCGTCCCTGCTTTCGGCGTAACAGGTCACTTGGCGGTGCGCATGACCGCGGATTTCAGGGTCGCGGCTTGAGCCGCGGTAATACATGCGGAAAACTTCGTTGCCGGAAGAATCTGTGTCACGGAATACCGTGTAGTAGGCACAAGTGTTCCCCTCCCACGGCTTGTCGGTGACCAGAACCACCTCCTGCGGCTCCGGCTGCTGCAGCTCGAGCCGGGCGTCACCTTCGATTGTGGCGATGACGTAATCGTCGACGAACAGCTCGCGGTGCGAGCCGATATCCACGGGCTCGGCGGCGAGAGCCGCAAAAGAGACATAGCCGATCGCGAAAACGGCCGGTACGAATCGATACATCAACAACTTCGATATCTTTTATGTCCTTTCTAGCTTCTGTCAACTAAGGCTGGCATCCACGCATTATCGCCGAACCCCGCTCAAGTTGACAAAACCTCCAACCTGATTCAGCCACAGAGGATGCATGATCTGACGTCCATTCAGAAGAAAGGAGTCAAGCATGTATTCATTGTTTCAACACACACCCAAGAAAGCACCCTGGAACAAAGGCAAACTGGTCGGTCAGAAGCCTCCGCTGAAGCTGAAGGAGATTTGGACGATACGCATTCACCTAGAAATCGATGGGAAACATCGCGACTTGGCGCTGTTCAATCTGGCCATAGACAGTAAGCTCCGGGCCTCCGATCTTCTCAGATTGAGAGTATCTGATATCTTTCAGGGGAGCCAGGTGGCGTCCCGCGCAACGGTGATGCAACAGAAGACGGGGCGGCCTGTTCAGTTCGAGATCACTGAGCAAACCCGCCAAGCGGTCTCGGACTGGATTCGGCGCGCAAATCTCGGTTCATCAGATCATCTGTTCCCGAGTCGGTTACATCAGTCGCCCCACCTTTCGGCACGGCAGTACGCTCGCATCGTCGAATCCTGGGTAGCCACAATTGGACTTGATCCAGCGGCCTATGGAACCCATTCATTGCGCAGGACCAAAGCATCCCTGGTCTACCGACGAACCAAGAATCTCAGGGCTGTGCAGCTCTTGCTCGGGCACAAGAAGCTCGAAAGCACCGTTCGCTATCTGGGCATTGAGGTGGATGATGCGCTCGAAATAGCCGAACAGACCGAAGCATAGGCGGCAATGCCGACTGTCTCAGGACGCCTAGAACCGGACACTCAGATCTTGCCTGGAAACATCTGAACGAAGGACTGGTAACACCTGCGGATTCAATCGGTCGATGCAACACCTCTAGTCTCTAGCGATAGAGAGGAGGATGTTGCCCATGAAATATCGGACGAGGATCTATTACACGGAAGAACAGAAGACTTTGATGTGGGACCGCTGGCAAAAAGGCGAGTCCCTGAGCTCGATCGCGCGGCTCTTTGACCGCGGCCATTCTTCCATTGAGGGTATTCTGGAACAGACCGGTGGCATCCGGCCGCAGCCGCGCCGACGATCGCGACTCGCGTTGACGTTATCGGAACGCGAGGAGATCTCCCGCGGTGTGGTCGCCGGCTGCTCGATCCGTTCGATTGCCAGAGGGCTAGGTCGCGCCCCCTCGACGGTCAGTCGCGAGCTCCAGCGTAACGGCGGCCGGCTCCGGTACCGGGCCAACCGGGCCGATCAAGCGGCTTGGGAGCGGGCGCGCCGCCCGAAAATCTGTAAACTGGTCCAGAACCGGGAACTCGCCCACAGCGTAGCCTTGAACCTGAAGAAGCTCTGGTCGCCCGAGCAGATTGCCGGGTGGCTTAAGCGCACGTATCCCGATCACAAGGACTTTCAGGTGTCAGACGAGACTATCTATAAAAGCCTCTTCATCCAGGCCCGCGGCGCCTTGAAGAAAGAGCTGTTGCAGCATTTGAGACGGACCCGTGGGATGCGCCGCTCACGTCACCATACACAGAAGACGGAGGATCACGGACGGATCAAGGACACGGTATCGATCCGTGAGCGCCTCGGTGGAGGAGCGCGCCGTACCCGGTCATGGGGAAGGGGACCTCCTGATCGGATCAAAGCGCAGTCAAATCGCCACCCTGGTCGAACGTCAGACGCGCTACGTGATGTTGGTCAAAGTCAACAGCCAAGACACCGAAACGGTGATCAACGCCTTGAGCAAACAAGCGCGCAAGTTACCGCGGGAACTGTACCAGTCACTGACGTGGGACCGGGGAAAGGAAATGGCCGATCACAAACGCTTCAGTCTCGAGACGAACATAAAAGTCTACTTCTGTAATCCACGAAGCCCCTGGCAGCGCGGCTCAAACGAAAACACCAACGGACTGCTCCGACAATACTTCCCGAAAGGAATGGATCTCTCAAACGTCGACCAAGACAAATTGAATGCCGTGGCAAGACAGTTAAACGAACGACCCAGAAAAACGTTAGACTACGAAACGCCAGCCGAACGATTTAACCAATGTGTTGCGTCGATCGGTTGAATCCGCACCTAAAAGCCGACATTCAAATTCTCCTCGGAAACGTCGAGTGAACGGCGTAAGGTGCCAAAACTCCGCCGACCGGCATTCGATGCTGCTCAGTTCCTGTGCCTCTCTTTTCTGATGGCCAATCCTTCTGACCGGTCTGGAGGAATGGAATACGATAGCCTTCATTAACTTGCCGCTGAAGTTTCTGCTGCTGATGTGGGCGGGTTGGGTCACGTGCACAGCAGAATGCAATCGATTACCTCAAAGAGGAAAACCGCATACTCCGGGAACAGGTTGGCAACAAACGGCTGCGCCTCACCAACGCCCAGAGACGGCGGCCGCTTCCCGTGAGATGTTCTTCCCGAGGCGAACCTGGTAGCGCCGGCCTTGGTGTCTGAAGTCGAGCCACCAGGTCTTTCTACGCTTGACTATCGCATCGCCCCGGTAGCTAGCCCATTCTACTTCTCGGAAATGGCCTTCCTGACATCCTCTCTCACTGATTCCGGTGTGGATTCGTTGTCGGTGAGAATCTTGAAGTGTCGCACTTCGCCAGTGGAGGTTTCATAATCAACTCCCCACCACAACCTTGGGTCGTACGAGAGTGGATGGGATGACTGGCGAATCGCTTCCAGCGACTGCAATACATATAAACGTACATAAACGGACCTCACGTCCGCATTGAGCAGCTGCTGATAGTTGAACGAATTGGCCGTACCCACTGCTATCGGCTTATTCCCACTTTCCCGAACGGCCGAGAAGATGATTTCTTTCAGGTCAGATTCTTCAAGAGCCCTTATTTCCTCCTCGACGGAAATGGCCTTCCTGACATCCTCTCTCACTGATTCCGGTGTGGATTCGTTGTCGGTGAAAATGAAAATCTTGAAGTGTCGCACTTCGCCAGTGGAGGTTTCATAATCAACTCCCCACCGCAACCTTGGGTCGTACGAGATGATCCTTCCGAAGGAGAATAACCGGCGAATCGCTTCCAGCCATTTGGCCGTACCCACTGCTATCGGCTTATTCCCACTTTCCCGAACGGCCGAGAAGATGATTTCTTTCAGGTCAGATTCTTTAAGAGCCATTAGTTGCTCCTCGTCGACGTCCTCCCTTTCGTTCAAGATGTTTCAGGGCTTCACTCAGTGCAGGGAGGAGCCGCTCCCTCAGCTTTAGACATTACCTTATTTTGGAATGTACTACTTCGACCTAAATTGGCCTGCAACCTCTTGATTTCCTGCTCTAGCTCGAAAAGAGTTTCATATAAGGGTAGCGCCCAGATTGCTGTAAAAATACAACATAAGGACCCGTTTCTAGCGGACAAGGGCGCGATCGAGCACATACTGGCCGTACAGGATGACGTTGTCCCATTCGATGGGGCTAACGTGCTGCTGCAGTCTCGCATCGATGCCTTCCTCTGAGGGATCCTCAAGAGCGCCCTCCGTGTGATCTGCTTGGCTTGCCAATAGATGATGCAAGCCAGAATCAGCGTCAGACCCCAGCGGAAGGCGGAGCGAGCAGAAGGAAAACTAAGAAACGGATTTATTAGCGAGAAGAAATAGGGAGCCTCAAAACGGCGTTTGCTATTACACAGGAGGAACGCCGCTTGGGGGATAGGTCGGGATCGAGACGGGATCGGAGGAGCGGAGCTCGCCCGCGGACGGATCGAATCCGACTTCCTCGAGCCGCTTCAGAACTTCGTCTGGGTTCGGCCCGATAGTGGCTGCCCTGACAAGGTTGTACGCGATGAGCAGGGGATTGATGAAGATCGCGCTGATACTAAACCACCCTAGCAGCCTGTCGGACTTGACTCACAGGCACTTCTGAAATTTGACGTTTGATCCAAAGTCTTGCACGACCAAGCACGAAATCGATGAATCGTCTGATCTGCGGCGGTGATTTGGCCGCTGAAACGACCTGGCCCACCTCTTCAGAGGGTGGCACGGGCCAGCTTCGGCTGGCGGCAGGCGAGGTTGTACATTCTTTTCAGATTCCAGGCGATGCTGGCCAGAGTCCACTCCCCGTCTGCCGCCTCCGCTCCTCGGAGAGAGAACTGCGCAAAGCCCATCACCGATTTGATGATCCCAAAGACGGGCTCGGGGACAGCTTTGCGTTGCCCGTAGATGGCTCGACCCGCCGGGGTCTTCAACCGGTATCTCATCTGCTCCACCGCATCGGCGTCTTCCCCGGGTGGCTCCGGTTCTTTCCAGCGTTCGTTCGGCGGCAAGTGGTGGGCTTCCCGCTCGACCGCAATATAGGGAAGGACCGCATGCTCGCTACAAAGCTCCACGTTGGCACCACTGAAGTAGCCGTTGTCGGCCAGCAGCTCCTGGGGCCGACCCAACGACTCCGGCAATGCGTGCAGCGCCGCCAGGGCCGGTTTCAGTTCTTTCTTGTCATTGGCGTTTGGCGTGACATGAACGGCCACAATCAACAGACTGTCGTTATCCACCAGGGCCTGAGCGTTGTAGCATTGCTCAAATCCCCCGCCCGAGACCGGCATGATCCGAGAATCTTCATCCGTCAGATTGATCTGATCCTGGTCTCGGATTCCTCCTCGGGGCGGTTTGGGTTCGCGACCCTTCGGTTTGTTTCCCCTTTTCCTCTGGGCTTGCCGCTTGGCCACCTTCCCTTCATATTCGGCGTGCTCGGCCGCCTGCCGCTCGGCCGCCCGCTCGACCAGCTTCTGCTTCGCTTGATCGATCGCTTTCAACCGTGCTTCCCGCCGCGCCAGCTCGGCCGGGATGTCCATCCCTTCCGTTTCTTCTCGTCCATCCGCTTCCTCGGCCAGCTGCATCAACTCGTCCACTTCTTCTCGCAGCCGCGCTTCCAGTTTCTGGATGTGCCCCCAGCTCAACGCACTGTGCTTGGAGGCATTGGCTTTGACCTTCGTGCCATCCAAACTCACTCGGCCCAACTTCAGAAATCCCATCGCCTGGGCCAGCAGCAAGATCTCCACAAACAGCGGCTTCAGCTCTTCCAAAAACCGCTTTCGGAAATGGGCTATGGTGTCGTGATCCGGATGCGTGTTGCCGGCGAGGTAGCGAAACGCCACCGAATCGTAGGTGGCTTGCTCCAACTTCCGACTCGAAAACACCCCCGTCGCATACCCGTAAAACAACAACGCCAGCATCACCGCCGGATGGTATCCTTCCGATCCCCGTTTCGTGTAGGAATCCTCCAACTTCCTCAACTCCAGCTTGCTCACCACCTCCACCACGAAGCGAGCCAGATGCGTCTCCGGCAGCCATTCCTGCACCGAAGGAGGAAACAGATAAGGAGTCTCTCGATCTACTGTTCTAAATCGATTCGCCATACACTAATGATGCCCGTTCGGTGTGACCTCGAAAGTCCGACAGGCTGCTAGGAGAGCAGAACGCGCAGCTTCGCTCAACAACGCTTTGCGTACGCACGGAACGCAGCCAATGATGGTCCGCTCGTAAGCCTGATATGAGATCAGGAAGCCGCGAACCCAGGTTGCCTTCGCTGTGGCCTCTACAGGATGGATCGAGCAAACGGGGCAGCGAAGAGACGCAAGATCGCTCGACTGCATGGGCTTATTCTCCATTTACCCAGTCAGGATTGGGAAGTTTGGGTGGTAGCTTAGCGAAAGGCGCGAAATCCGTCAATTTAGGGTACCGACCAGATTGGTGTTGAAATACAACATAGCCCGATTTCTATGACGGATTTGGTACCTTTGTTTAATTGCACCCCAAGGGGGAGTATCGCCAGAAATTACCCCGATGGATATTCTTCGCCGACCAGGGCGAGTTTCTCACGGGCGACTATGTCGAGATCATGAATAAAGCCAGCAGCCTGAGCCTCGTTTGCAACGCCGTCTTGTACTGGAACACGATTGCAATCGGAGAGGCTGTGGACGGTCTGCGCGAGCAGGGTGAAGACCTCACCGACGAGAATCTATCGCACATTTCACTGTTACCATACCGGCATGTTCTGCCGAATGGGACGTACTTTGTCGATGTCCCCTAGGCGGAAGCGCGCAGAATGTTGCGTTTGCGAGGGCCGGTTCGGTCTCTAAACGCAACATCCTGTTCAAATACGCCCGCTGGTCCGACCAGGCGCTGCTAGTCAGCAGGTGGAAGACCAGCCTTTCGAATCCGATGCCAAAAGAGGGCAAGGCCACGCGCCCTCAAAAAGAGAGCCAATCCAATCCCGCACTGGATGAGAGATTGAACCAACAAAGCGATCTCCCAAGTATTGAAAAAGTGGGGCTGATAGAATATGCGTGCGTAAATCACTTTCGTCACGCTCCCACCCAGTCCGGGCACAGAGAGGGAGAGGATTAGCAACCCAACACCCGAGAAGATGATCGCCTGAATGTCCGAACTGGAGATTCTTCCCTCCTTGGTGCTCGCCTTCGGTTCGATTGGCACCTCATCCTTATCCAAGTCCGGGGGAAACGGCACGAGCTGCTCACCCCTAAACAAAAAAAGACCTGCCAAAGCAACCAGTAACACGCAAGAGACAAGTGATTCGAGGGCGGCTCCCCAATAGGCTGTAGCCTGTGGGCTTCCAGGTGACCTCAAAAGGAGGGCAAACCAGCTGCTTACGGCGCCGCCGATCCTGGGAATGGACTGAATGATGCAGTAAAGCGCGGCAACTTTGAGAACTAGAATATGCCACTTGGAGATCTTCCCCTCCTTGGTGTTCCCTTCAGGTTCGATCAACATAGGCACGAGCTGCTCACCCCTAAAGAAAAAGAGGTATGCCAGAGCGATCAGCATCGTACAGGAGACCAGTCCTCCGAGGGCGGCTCCCCAATAGGCTGTAGCCTGTGGGCCCAGGGGATCCAACCGGAGGGCAAACCAGCTGCTTACGGCGGCGCCGAACATAGGAATGGACTGAATGATGCAGTAAAGCGCGGCAACTTTGAGAACCAAAGTGGCGATGGCTCGAGTGGACATACTTGAACTCCCTTCGAGGAGGTTGGTGGCGATGGACAGGATAACATCCTCCCTCCGTCGGCATTTTCGGATCGTGTGGTTGGGCCCTCTGGGGGGAGCTTGTCGGCAAAGGGCTGGCGAGAGGGTTCGCCTAAAGCTTATGTTGTATTTTTACACCAATCTGGGCGCTACCCTAGTAGCCGAAACATCTACCATTGACCAAATTCACGCATCCCGTGGGTCTGTCGCCTTTCGTCCAAAGCCGCGCCAACCCGGCCCAGAACCAGAGTTCGTGTCATGAGCCGCCATCTGTGACGGTCTGAGTCGACCGCCAGGCTGGTCCTAATGTGCGCGAGGGATTGACGGTCTATACCTTTCCCCGCAGCCTGCGCAAGAAGATCCGGACGATCCACGGCGTGGAGAATCTCAACAAACGGATCCGCCGCCGCACTCGCTTGGTGGCCTTCCTGCATACCGACTCGGCTCTGCGATTGATCTCGGCCGCAATGGCGGAGGTTCACGACGAATGGCTCACGCGCCGATGCTATCTGAACCTGGAGAGTCACGAAAAGGAAGGATCCTGTCCCGCAACCGGCCTGGGGTTTTTCGTCATTCGTTTGCGGATTTTGTGATGCGGCGGAGAGAAATCCCTCGGGGGGACTCCGGGCCGTTGCGGCGACTTCTCAAAAGATAGAGGACGATCCCTACGAGCACGCCGCCGGGAAGTCCGACCACCAAGAAGCCCCTTACTTGTGGGACTCCAATGAGAAAAATGGACATCGAACCGATTGCAAAGAGCAAACCGGCCACACTTTTCACGGGTATCTTATCAATCCTAATACCTGGGTGTTTCTTCATGCCATTCCGTCAGCCCACAGGAGCGTCGTTCACGTCAGATGGCTGATTATACGCGCGCTACCTACCGTTCGCCAGACGGACCTGGACTGCGTCCGATACAGCTTTCGCATAGAATCCGAGACTGCGATAGCCCTGGATCTGACGTCCACCGACAAGGGCCGTCGGCGTGGCTCTGATTCGCTTTGTCGGAGAATCGGACATCGATTTCACTTTTCCGGTTTGGGCGATATACGTCCAAGTGGTTAGCGTCTACCACAGCCTTCTGAGAGTGTTCGGCCAGGCTTGAGACCAAAGTTTTGGAGCTACTCAGTGGAGTTGACGAGGAAAGCGATTCCGGCCCTGAGGGTACCGACCAGATTCTTGTAATTTTTCACGCTAAGGGGCGGCTACTTGAAGCAACTGTATGAAATAGCTTGCTTTACATCTTCACAGCCCAGAGATACCAAAAGCCATGTGGCCTCATGGGCCGGGTGACTTTGATCGCGGGGCCGGTGTCACTCAAGAATTGACTGAACCAATCGCCACGCCGAGTATTACGCCGACAAGTACCTGCCGTCTTTTCCGAGGGATGCGGTTCACCCTTGGCAGTACAACAACAAGGCCTACCACAACAACATCGTGAGCATCCGGCGAGTCGCCGCCGAGGTGAGCGCGGTCGACGACGGAGTGGGTGAGGTCATGGCGGCTCTGAAGCGACTGGGGCTGGATGAGAATACGATCGTGATCTTCGCTGGAGATCAGGGCTGGATGGGCGGCCAGAACGGCTTCTTCGGCATGGGCGATCACACGCGTCCGATGGCAGCCCATGATCTGATGATGCAGGTCCCCCTGATCTTCCGCCATCCGAAAGGAATCAGACCAGGCACGACCGACATCATGGTCAGCAACTACGACTTCCTGCCCAGTCTTCTGGAATACCTGGGTCTGGAGCATCGGATCCCCCAGAAGCCGAAGCTACCGGGACGCAGCTTTGCCGGCGCCCTGCGGGGCCAGAAGATCGCCTGGGAGACCCGCATGTTCTACGAGATGGAGGGCTGCCGTTCGGTGCGCACGGAGAACTAGAAGTATGTGGCGACCCGCCAGCCCGATGGCCCGACCGAGGTCTACGACATGGTCAACGATCCGCAGGAGAGGTTCAATCTATACGGCCAGCCCCAATACGCGAGCATTCAGGACGAAATGGCCGCGGAGCTCCGCCGTTTCTTCGAGGAATACGCCGACCCGCAGTACGACATCTGGAAGGGAGGCCGTTCCAAGGCACGCCGGCTCCTGGCTCCGGTCGGCCACCCGGATTACCGTCCGCTGCGCCAACAATAGAGGGTAGGAAACATGATCCCAAGGAGAAGCCGTCTACAGCGGAACAGCCCGTCTGTCCTGCTGATCCTCCTATTGCTCGTCGGCCTGCCGATTCGCGGCGGATCCGCGCAGGATGCAAAACCTGTCTTCCGTGCCGGAGCCGCCACCAGTAACATCACGCCCCCCCTGGGCCAGCCGATCGTGGGGGGATGGAAGCCGCTTCCAGCCGGACACATCCACGACGAGCTCTACGCGCGCTGCCTTGTCCTGGATGACGGTCGGGTGCAGCTGGCAATCGTGCTCTGCGACAACGTGGGCATCCCCAGGGAAGTCTTCGAGCTGGCCAAGAACAAGGTGTTGCGGAGGCATTCCCAAGGCACATCAGCTGATGGCCGCCACCCACACCCACTCCGCCACCACAGCACGCGGTCCCAGCAAGGTGATCTGGCAAGATGAGCTGACCGACTACCAGAAGTTCCTGGCAAGCCGCATTTCGGACGGGGTCCGGCGAGCGCTGAATCAGTTGGAGCCTGCTCGTATCGGGTGGGGCAGCGTGGATGAGCCGTCCGAGGTCTTCAACCGGCGCTGGTCCGTCCGGCGGGACCGACCGATCCGCAGATCGCTTTCTTCTCCCTAACGGTTACTACTAAGTGGCTATGAGACGTACTTTCGTCCGCATCCTAAGAGGATGGCCTGCTCGATATCGTCCAGTGGCACCTCCTGCTGGAACCACTGGGCGGCCAGTTGGCGATCGGCAGCCGAGTACCGATAACTGACACAGGACCGAGTCAGCAGCATTTGCTCGAGGGCCTCGACGTAGAGTTTTTGAGTCGATCGAGTCGAATCCAGAAGGTCCGTCTCGGGAGACCGCTGATAGGGCCAGAAACAGGCGCCGGCTTCACCGAGCATATCCGAGATCGACGTGATCAACAGAGCCGCGCACGGCTGTCAAAGTCGGCAGTGTCAATACAAATACCGAGGAGTAAGTGGATAGCAGCACGATTGTTCTCGATCTCGAGCCAGTGAAGTTTCAGCTTGGTGTTAGTCTCGCCCCCGTCTGCACTGGATCATTCAGAGGGAAACTTAGAATCCGCTTTCTCCTCGGAAGTTGGATTCCGACCGCTGAAGTGACAGCCGCGCGCGGCTCTGTTGATCACACTCCGGTTGGGTCCGAGTGGTGCCCGATCACTCGAACTGAAAGGAGTAGAGCTTGGCGTTGTGGATGGAGATCTTCAGCTGGATGGGCTGGCCCGCCAGACGGCTTAGATCGCCGCTGCCGCCCCAGCTCACCCGGTGTCTGCCGGTCTTGGCCAGAGGATCGGCTTCCTCCAGCTCCAACCCGTCCACGGGCTGGTGATCCGTATCCAGGACCTCGACCCTCACCTCTGGGGTACCGGCACCGACGTTGTGCTTGGCGGCCTCCATGTTGACGTACAGCTGCTTGCCCCGGAAAGCGAAGAGGCGGGTGACCAGAACACCGGGTTTGAGCTTGCCGCCATCCACCGAGACGATCCCGTCGGCCGGTATGGTGGCCAGGCCGATGGCACGACGGGCTCGATCTCCCTTTTCCTTCAGCGTGTCGGGTCCTCGCCAATTGGCGCCGATATAGAAGATCCGCATCGTGTCGTCCCGGATGATAGGGGCCGTGAAGACGTAGATGCTGGTGTCGTCGAAGTCGCCATAGTAGCTCCCATTGGGGAAGAAGGGTTGCCTGTGCTCCCGGTCGTAGTGGATGCCGTCGCGGCTCGAGGTCAGCTCCGGATAGTGTCGCGTGTTTGTCGTCCGAAAGATAGAGATCACCCCGAGGTAGAGGTCCGCGTAGGTAGTGGCCGCCATGGCGTAGAACTCGGTGTCGGGATAGTCTCTCTCGTCCTGGATGAGAATGGTCTAGGCCTCGCTCCAGCGAATCCCGTCCGGGCTCTCGGCCCGGCCGATGACCCTCTTCCCCATGGGGCAGCTTTTGTGTAGGCAGCTCTCCATGTGAACGGCGTACATCTTCCTGATGGGGTCCCATCCCATCCAGACATTAGGACCCCAGCGTCCCTTCCTGGGGGTGGTGTCGAAAACAGGATTGTCCTCATAGGCGGTCCACTCGAACCCATCCCCGGAGGTGTACAGATCCATCTTCATGCCGGGGGAGCTCGGGGTCCACGTCCTCACCAGCGCCTTGAATCGTTTCTTCGGATCCTTCTCGTTGAGATCGAGGAAGTCTGGAGTCAGGTTCTCTTCAGCCAACAGATTGTTCTTTCGAGATCCCTGGAACTCGACAAAGCCGAGATCCGGCTTTTCCCAGACCACGCCGTCCTTCGAGACTGCATAACCTCTCAGCGTCCCCTCCTTGGGAACGTCCCTGACCCGACCCCCGCGGTTGGTCCGTACCACGTACTGGGCCGTGTAGTACCACATCCTGTAGTGCTGGATGTCCTCGTCCCAGACCACCGTTCCCATCTGGATCAGGTTGCCTTCCCAGGGACGGTCCTGTTTCAGGACAGGGTTGTTTGGGTGTTTGGTAGCCTGGTTTATGACCTGACGGGCGTCCGTCAACTTCTCGATGATGTAGGAGTCGACGAAGAGCTGTTTCGTCGTTCCGATCTCCAGAAGTGCGGGCGGCGTGCTGGAAGCAGATGCTCCCAGTGCTGGGCTGAGGCTCATGGGGGTGAGCAGAAACAAGAGGAAGGCTCGGTTGACTGACAGCGTAACGGATGTTGGCCTGGTCATTTTTTCTACATCTCCTTGGCGCGCTCACTGGTCATGCAATGGTACGCTGCGGCTTGTGTCAAGGCAAGGACGTTCCCGGGTCCTGAAATACGAGTGAGGACCCCTACAGGGATTTCTCTGCGGCAGATCGCGATTCCCGCAAACGAATGCGAAACGAATCAAGCAAGAATTCAATGATTACGGTCACTTACGCCATTCGTTTGCAGGAATCGCGATCTGCCGCAGAGGAATCCCCATGCTCCTAATGTCCGCTTTTAAAAGCGGTCGGTCAGATTCTCCACGGAAGCGTCAACTGACACGCTGCCACAAGGTGCGAAAGAAGGAGCCGGACCCCCACGAGTCGTCCTCTGTTATGACCTGTCGGGGTTTGCTGCCAAGATCCCCAAGGGACGGACATCACCCTCGACGACATCCTCGATGAAGGGATTCTGGAGTCGGCTTACGCTTGGCTGTGCAAACGACGGCGGAACTACCCCGACCATGCCGACGTGTGGAACTTTCGCCGACACTGGAAGCGAGAGATTGTCCGCCTGCGTCGAGAGCTGCTGAAGGGAAGCTATCGTCTGGGACTCCTGAGCCGGACGACGCTCGAAAGCGGAGAGGAAGTCGATCTGTTCTCGGCACGAGACGCCTTGGTCTTGAAAGCCCTTTCTCTGGTGCTGGCAAGCCGACTGTCCCTCTCCAGGAACTGCACCCACCTGAAAGGGAACGGCGGGGGCAAGGGGGCGGTGCGTCGGGTGTGGCGGCATCTGAAGCGGCACCAGGTTGTCCTCAGAACCGACGTGAGATCCTACTATGCTTCCATCGACCACCAGTACCTGATAGAGCGCCTCTCCCGCGTCATCCAGGACCGGCGTGTGCTGAACCTGATTGAGCAGTATCTACGGCGTACATCTGAGCAGGGCGGGCTGTTCTGGGAGTCCGAGCGAGGGATTCCACTGGGCTCTCTTCTGAGCCCGATTATCGGTGCCTTCTTTCTGGCCGAGTTGGACCAACGGCTAGAGAGGACGGGCCTGTTCTACGTCCGCTTCATGGACGACATCCTGGTGCTGGCTCCCACTCGCTCGAAACTGCGTCGGGCGGTTCGGGTCCTGAACCAGGTCCTGTCAACTCTAGAGCTGGAGAAACATCCCGAGAAGACCTTTATCGGTCGGATCGAAAAGGGCTTTGATTTTCTGGGCTATCACTTCAGTCGGACCGAGCTGACCGTGGCGCGAAAGACGTTATGAGAATTTCGCTGAACGTGCCCTCCGGCTTTATGAGCAGGAGCGAGGAAAGCAGTTGGGCTTTCCTCGGCTTGGCGAGTACGTGCGGCGGTGGTCGGGGTGGGTGCGGGCTGGGTTGCCTACAGGGTCGGTTCGTGGGGTTTCAGGGCTTGGGCACAGTGTCGTCGCCGGTGGTGCCGTCTTCGGTCTCGGGGTTCTGCGGGGATTGAGGGTCGCCGGATTCGTCGATGGAGAAGTCCAAGAGTTCGACAGGAAGTCCGTTCATGTTGTTCGTTTGGAACACTTGAGTCCCGGGACAGCCAGTGCAGGTCCAGGTGCACATGTGGGTGCCGGGTGTCATCGGCATTCCCATTGACCCGGTGAGGTACACGCTCGCCAGCAGGATCTGGCAATTCATGCCCGCAGGACAGTTGTAGATTCCTGGACCGCGCGTGTACATCTGGCAGATCGCTCCATTGGGTGAAAACGACGCCACGGATGAACATCCTCCGGGTACGCCCGTTAGCGTGTGGGCGACGAGTTGATAGAACATACCCCCACCCCGGGATGTCGAAAAGACGCTCGGCTGCGTGCCGGGAACCGGACCGCACTGCCCGTACGCCATGGCACCACAGGCAAAAACAAAGACCAGAGTCAACGCGGCGCGGTTCAGCATTCCTGTCTCCTTTCTCAAGGGTCTTGGCTAAGTATCACATACTTCGGGCAAGAGGTGACAAAACCCAGCAGGGCCGGAGGGCCAAGTATCCATCTTAGCCTGCCTACTGACCATTCACAATCAGAATGTCTCCAATGGGTGTACGTCAAGAATGTAGGTAGTTGCCTAACTTGGTGATGTCCTTCTGTCTTTGGGAGGTTTCTGTCTCCTAGGACTCGCGGTCGACAGAGCGGGTTACGTTCGCGTTGGGCTAGTTATGTCACTAGTAGCGGGGCTGTCTGTAGTTGTGTTTGTCGTGCTTGTTTACCGCGATCGCGAGATGCTTGGGCTTTTCCGTCGGAACAAAACCACACCTGTGGCGATCGACGGGAAGATTGTGGAAAGCGGGAAGGGCTAAGAGCGGACTTTCAGGAAGTAACCGTCGAGATTCCTAAGATCCTAGCGGAGTCTCCCTTTTGGACGAAAGACGACAGCTTTTCGCAGGGAGGTTTTCTCCACATGGACGTATCGCCCCTTGCCGGAGAAGTGCCGGGGCTAGAAGGCATTTCCAGAGCGGAAGGAGCCTCTGGTTTTCTGCAATCTCAGCGTAGTTTATTCGACGTTTCCGGGAAGAATTTGAATGACCGCTTGTGGTGCGGTTTCAACCGCAGTCAACACCTGTCAGCAACTTAGTTGGGGCGCCCAGATTCCCCACCGCTAGGTTACCCATCCAGGCGTCCCCAGGACACTGCAAGAACTCAACATCCGACTGCGAGATGACTGCACCGTAGAATCACCCCCATGGCTCCCGAATGCGACCCGTTTTCAACACCGTGGGCAACAAGCACGGCGTGGGAGCCCGGGGAATGCGGGGCACAGGGACGTTGCAGTGCACCGACTCGGCCTGTGTCGAGCGTGGCCTCGACGGTGCCACCATCGGCGTGGAACATTCGATACATAGCTCCTGATGAAAGTGCGAAATGTGCTTTGGATGAGCCCGTAAAACGGGAATGTACCTCTTTTCTGCCGGCGAATTTCGAAATTCAAGGTACGGCCCCGAATCAGAGGCTTCCTTCATCTTGAATTCCCTGGGTTGACCCGTAGCAGCAAACGGGAGAGTACCACCGGTGAGGAGGGGGCGGGACCGGCGCGGAGCGAAGCTTCGAGGAGGTTCTCACCCTGTTGAAGCTCGGGGGCGCCGACGGAGACCTCGACCTGGGATGTCGCCTCGCCGGTGTCGAGGATCAGCGGCTTTGTGATTTTCAGGGTGGTTCCATTGAGCCGGATTTCGAGTCCATCCTTGCGCAGCGGCCCTTCCAGCTCCAGGATCAGCTCGGCGGACCCGGGGGCACCGGCTCTGGGCAGGTGCTCAGGATTGTCGCCGACCGTCAGGCGAACCTGACGGGAACCTTGCTCCAGCTTCACGGGTAGGTCGGACTTGCTGGAGATGAAGGCATAGGGGAACCAGACCGGTGCGCCCGCCGAGTAGAGCTTCTCCTTGCCCTTCAAGGCCTCGGGATCGCCGATACCGTCCAGAACCGCGAACACCTTCTGGAGCAGCTTGCGCCAGGCCGCGTCGTCCTCATACATGCCGTCCCAGGGCGAGGCCAGATTCCAGAAATAGATGCCGTCGGCGCCGGCGGCATACCAGTTCGTCGCCAGCGCCCGTGTCTTCTCCAGACCCCGACTTCCCATCACCTCACTTCCCGGGTTGTTGATACAGGGATAGACCGGCACCTCATAGGAGTGTGCAACCCTCGTCAGCTCCTCCACCGGCAGGGTGAAAGGCGCGTACCCACCGCCGGCGATCAGAAGATCCAGGAGTCCTTCCTGCATCCAGGTTTTCAGGTCCAGTCCAACGCCCAGGGAAAGCTCGAAATCGTCCGGCACACGCGCCGCCAGCAACAGCGGTCGGCCGCGGTCATCGCCGATTTCGTCCATGCGATCGCGGATTCGACGGATGAAACTGGTCATGAGGGTAGTCTCGTCAGTTGAGATGGGCCGGCCCTCGAAGGTGCTCTTGAACAGGACCGGGTGACGGATGAAGTCCAGCTCCACCCCATCGATGTCATAGCGCTGGCACACCTCCTCGATGACCTCGAACCTCCGGTCCCGGACTTCCTGGTGAGAAAAATCCAGGGCCGAGGAATAGAGAGTGGCGATTCTGGAGCCGGGAAAGGCAGGTTCATCGATGTCCGAAAACTGGAGACCTCGGCGGCTGCTGACCCTCAGCTCGGGGTGCTCCCTCTTCCAGGGGTCCATGAGACCAGGCCAGAAGCTGTCGTGCACGTCGTTCATGCGGATCGAGGCGAAGGCTTCCATCCCGTTGTCGTGCGCGAATTCCGTCAGGATCTTCAAGGGGCAGTTACCGGATTCAATCAAGGCTTTCAGATTAGGAAGGTATTGCTCATGGTCTTGGGGAGGCTCCTGGTGGACATCGATGAACCTGGGTTGGATCCTGCTGTCGTACAGAGGCGCCCCAGCGTAGATGCACCAGCTGATGGTGGTAACGGGCGTCCCCGAGAGCGGCCGGAACCGCGGCGTCAGGAAGCCCTCTACCGTGTTTGCGTGCGGGTACAACAAGGCGCCAGAATCACCATTGAAGATCACCCGGTGTTTCCTGCCCGCGGGCGGTCTCGCCTCCCGCTCCGTTTCCCTGTCAACCCCGCAGCCCTGGCACACCCACAGGGCGATGAGCATCGTTCCCAGGCCCGCGCCCCGCATCCCCATGCCGACGACCTTCCTCATGACACACACCTCCTCATCGCGTCCGAAAGTCGACGCAACCAGTCTCGCTTTCCTTAAGATCTATCACAACGCCGGAACGGGAGCCAGCCTGAGCGAATTTCGCAGGCTCCACCGCCTGGAGGCCGATCTGGCGCTGATCCAGATGAGGGTAGGAGCGATAGGCGATATTGTTTCCTTCGAAGATGAGCGGTTGTGAGCAGCTCTCCCCCCTCATAACCGGCGTGGACTGAGACCAACCCGTCGGTCCGCAAGGTCATGCGCTCGACGTGGACACTGGGTAAGGTGTAGTGACGCTGCAGCCAATATGGACTTGCCACTCGGACCTGAACGTCGTACTCTCGGCGCAATCACCCAAGAAGCCAGACGGTTAGGGAGAATCAACAATGAGAAGGCGAGACTTCATCAAGACTGCCGGCTCCGCAGCCGCTCTCGGTGCAGTGTCTCACGCAGCCGCTTCGACCCACGAGGGAGAGGACACAGTATCGAGACTCAGGAGCTTGGAGCCCCGGCCTCTGAGTCCCTTCAACGTCGGACGGAGTGCACAGCTGTTCGTCGACCGGGTTCTGGTGAGACAGACCCGGGGAGTGGCTTTCACCCTCCATCCCGGGGAGAAGCACCCTGCCAATCCCCTGGTGCGCGCCGATCGACCCTGGGAGGGCTGGCGACTGGAGATCTACGGCAATGCCCTCTACGACCCGGATGAGAAGGTGTTCAAGATGTGGTACCTGGCCGAAGGGGGTGGCCATTTCCGTTTCGAGTACCCCTCTCTTTACGCTGTCAGCTCCGACGGGATCGCCTGGGAGAAGCCCGAGGTGGGGACCCTCCCGGCCGTAAGGGGAGAACCCTTCAAGCACAACGGCGTCTCCGGCGTCCACCTCGCCAGCGTCATGAAGGATCGGAACGAGACCCACCCCGCACGCCGCTACAAGATGATCTGCTTCGTCGATCGACCGCGCCAGAAGCGGGGCTATCACACCATGGTCTCACCCGACGGACTCAACTGGAGCCATTTCAGCCGTGAGCCCATCGCCCCAGGGTCGGACGTCATCACCGGCTACTATGACGAGCGGCGACGTTTGTACCTGGCCTTCCCCAAGATCGGCACCCGGATCCGGGGCCATCGACGCCGGGTGTTCTATGTCACTACCAGCGAGGACTTCGTCCATTGGACTCGTCCCGAGCTGGCTCTCTGGCCTGATCTGGAGGACGACGCAGGCTCCTTGGGTCGGATCGAAAAGCTGCGCTCTCAGCTGGACGTGCCCGACGATCCGAACCTGATGCGGACCGAGTTCTATGGCATGGGCTTCCACTTGACCGAGAGCTGCACATTGGCCTTCCCCTGGCTCTTCACCATCAACAACAATGCTCGCTACGGAAATCATGAGGGCCCGGGCGAGCTGCAGCTGGCTGTCTCCAGGGACCTGCTCCACTGGGAGCGGCCCTTCCGCGAACCTTGCGTAGTGCCTGGAGAACTCGACGAGTGGGATCGTGGTTTCTTCGTGACTCAGTCCCGAGCTCTCGAGGTCGGAGATGAGGTCTGGCTCTATTACTGTGGCTCAACCTACACCCACGGTGACCCGTGCCTCTATCGGGCAGAGGGGACGGGGCGTAGCACCCGCCATACGGGCAGCATCGGCCTGGCCCGCTGGAAGAAGGACCGATTCGTCTCCGTGGACGCTCCTGCAGAAGGGGGGTCACTGACCACGATCCCAATCATCTTTTCCGGCGATCGCTTGGAGATCAACGCCCGTACCGCCCGAGCCGGGAAGATTGTGGTCGAGATCCTGGACCCCGCCGGCAAGCGCCTCTCCGCATGGGAACCCTCCCAGTCATGGCGAGGAGATGGTCTACGCGAGGAGATCGCCTGGGGCGGCGGCACTCAACTGGCGAAGCTTCAAGGCGAGCCGATCAGTTTGAGATTCCAACTGGAGGACGCCCAGCTCTTTTCTTTCGCCTTTCGAAGAAGTGCAGATGGAGGTGCGGCGTGAGACCATCCAGGCTCTTTTCTCTTTTGGCCGGCGTGGCTTTCTGGATCTGCCTGCTTTCGAGTCCCGCACTCGCCCTCCAGAGTGCGCCGGCATCGGGCGTCCCGCTGGACGCCTACCGCGAGGGCAAGGCGGCTCCGCCGGAGCTGGTCTCGGATTTCCGCCTGATGTTCGAGGGAAAACTCGACCACGCTGTGGGATTCCGGTTGGGAGGGTCACCTGCACTTCTCGTTCAATGTGACCTCACCTTCCCGAATGGGGAATCCGCCCACCAGGAGCGTTTCGTCGAGGCATCGGATGGATCCCGGCAAGTAGCTTTCAGCCTCGGTCCCCTGCTGGGACATGGGCCTTACCTTCACCGCCCTCGCCAGTTCTATCCCGGGGAGTACACATTGAGGGTCGTAGGCCGGGATCCCAAGACGCACAAGGCCCTCTTCAAAACACTTTTTCGTCTGCCGCCCCAAGAATGGATCTGGGCCGACCTGGACCGTCTCCTGTACATTGACGATGCCCGGGCCGGCCTGGACTTGAGACTCCTACCTGGAGCGCTGGTGGACGAGATACCAGCTGTCGTGGATCTTGTGGAACCCACCACCGGACAGAACGTTGCGGATCCCCAGCAGATCACGCTGACCCGCCAGAATACCCAGGTCGTCTTTTCGCTGGAAGATCTACTGCCGGGCCTGTACCAGGCCCGGGTTCGTTTTCGCCTCTCGGGGAAGCTCTCCCCTGACGCGCTCGTGAGGACACTCCAGCTCTTTCGCAACGGCCCCCCACCGCAGGTAGAGGGTCCGGCCCGGATCGGAAATGGGCCTCAGCTGATGGTAGACGACTACCTGGTAGCCGAGTCCCGCGGTCTTCGCCAGGTCTTCCATCCGGCTCGGAAGCCAAGCTCCGAGCCGATTCTCTCCCCCGATCGACCCTACGAGGGCCACGCCCTGCTGCTGAATAACTCGGCTCGCTACAACCAGGAGAAGAAGCGCTACGAGCTGGCCTACCGGCATGTCAACTACGACAAGACCCGCTATCGCTTGCTGGCTGTTTCCGAGGACCTGCTCAGCTGGGAGAAGCCGGATCTGGGGAGGGTGGAATTCGACGGTTCCCGTTCCAACAACATCCTTTCCCGGGCGGACGTGACCACACCGGGTGACCTCTTTCCGGTCTTCGCCGGAATCTGGGATTACAGTAGGCGAGGAAACCCCGATCTGCGACGGGCCCACTGGTGGCTCTTTACGGGCCAACAGACCAACGACCGCTGGGCCTTGCGCCGTGGCTACTACCTGATCGTGTGGGACCAGGATGGCAAGAGCTACGCGACCACTCCCACGCCGGTGGTCGGGTTGGGTCAGGGAGGCACTGAGACCATGACGGTCTCGGGCGACACCTCGGCGGCCCTTGGCTACGATGAACGCACCGGTGAGTTCGTGGTCTACACCTCTCCTGGCCCTCCCAACCGGGGGCGCGGGTCGATCCGCTACGACAACTCGACCAAGGCCCGAACCCTGGCCCGGCACGCCACCCGGGACGGTGTCAACTGGAGTGCTCGCTACATCTGGGTGCCGGAGGTCTCGGATCCCAATCTCCACAATTACGGATTCCGGGTTCGGAGGCTTGGCGGCCACTACCTGGGGTTCTTCCCTCGTTACAACGTCAGGACCCAACACCTGGACCTCCAGCTTTGGGTCAGCCGCAACGGAATCCACTGGGATCAACCCGGAGGAGAGCGGGCTTGGCTGGGAAACGGCCCTCCTGGGTCCTTCGACCGGGGTGGCGTCTACATGCCGACCGGTTGGCATCAGCAGGGGGAGCGTACCCGCATCTTCTATCATGGGACCAACTATCTCCACTTCCACTTCTGGATTCGGGAAAAGCTGTCGGGACTCTATGGCGGCATGAGCGGGAAAGAGGCGGAGGGACTCCTGACTGGTGAGTCCTTCATGGAACGCGACTACCTGGCCCCCCCCTCGACGGGCGGCCACACCTGGTCGCTGATGCCTTCGGGCTGGAGCTGGCGGGAGGGAGTCCACGGCACCGCCCAGGAGGCCAGAGCCCGATTCTGGGCAGAGCTTACTGCCAACACGGGTGAGACACCCGAGACCTTCATCTCCAGGGGCGCTGACTCCAAGATCTTCCCGGGACTGGCGGAGTTCCGCACCAACGGCTTTGTCTCGCGCCGCGCCGACCGAGATGTGGGTGTCCTGACCACCCATCCACTCCTCTTCCAGGGCAAGCACCTGAGTGTAAACGCCCAGGTGTCCGAAGGGGAACTGGGAATAGAGTTACTGGATGCCAGTGGCTCCCCGCTGGAAGGGTACAGCCGCGCCGATTGTCTCCTCGGACGTTTCGACGACACGCATCAGCTTGTCCGTTGGAGGGATCGGAAGGATCTGGCGGATTTGGTCGGACGCCCGGTGCGCTTTCGCTTCTATCTAAGACAAGGCGACCTCTATGCCTTCCAGGTCCACCACATTGAGCCTGTCAAGGGAGATCTGATCGAGCCTTTTCCACCGTCCGGTTTCTCGTCGTTCTGAGCTGAGACTTCAGTGGTGAGAGGGCCACTGGCAGATGGGATCTTTCCTTCTCAGAAGGCCGCTGAAGCGGCCTCGCTTCGCCCGTGTTTCTGGAAGCCTGAAGCACAAGCGAGGGGTTGGGGACCTGCGAGAGGCGACGATAAAGGAGCTCTTCCCCAGAAGCGGAAGTTCAGATCATGCTGATCTGAATCTGGTGACAGGCCGAGTTCGGCCGAAGCGGACATCCCGTACTTGTGGTTCCTTTCCAGGGCTGACCGAACTTGTTGACAGGGATAGTTCCCCTCCTTGATCACGACATAGGGTGACCGGGGGCGACACGCAACGACCCCCGACGGCACCATTCGTGCTCGGAACACACGCAGACTCGCTCTGGAAAGTATTGTGGAGCTACAAAGCGATGTGTCCTGCATCAGTTCCGTCGATCTCTTTTCTTGGATCACCAAGACTAGTCCTTCCTAGGATCAGCAGAGCGACCATCACCGTCGTGCCGCTCATTTGCGCTCCCTTGCAATAGCGACGTAATCAGCCAACTGCCTTCTAATGAAGTACTGCCACGCTTTGTCTGCGATCAGTCTACTGCCACTCTCGTTCGGATGCAGATCACCTGGAATAACAAACTTGGCCGGGTTCCTATTCCGTGCCTCAGACACATAGGTAGTTGTATCAACAAAAGGGACATTCATATTTTCAAATATTTCAGGCGCATGTTCCAAAAAAGTCGCCGTGGGATCTGTCAACTCTTCTGCAGTATCTGGGCTATGCCAACCCGTTGTTGTGACGAGCAAGAGAACGCCGTTTTCATCACACCAACTCTTCAAACGATAGAATATAGCTTTGCCAAGAGTAGTCGCGTCCTCCCGTGAAACCCTTAAGTCACCTGGTTCGGGATGACTGATGGGATGATTCGATTCTGTATTCCCTGTCGTGTTCGTCGGGTCATTATTCTTACGGTGTACTGAAGTCAAAAGGCTTTGTCGAATAAGTTGTGCCAAATGAGAATGCTCTAAGAGCCACTGATAGGCCGGGAGGGAATTCCCATACTTCCCTAGCAGCGAACTTTCGAGAGTATGTCGGGTTAGGTTCAAGCCATTCCCGATAGAGAGCGTATAGATTCTCTTCTGAATACTTCTTTCAATGTCATCAGTGTTAACGAAAACCAGGATAATCTCCGGGTTGATAATAGTGCCGAAATCCTCTACGAAGGCTAAGTAGTCTGCAGCACCCCAGCCTCCGGCTGCGGCATTCAAGTACTGAAAAGTCGCTGTGCCAAATTCGCTGTTAGTGTATTGCTGGAGATGATTTACGGATGTATCCTCCTTATTGAGAAGCCAGCCAAAGGTATAGGAATCACCGACTACTAGTATCCTGAGACTCTTCGCTTCAATTGGCGTGTCACGAAGGTGCGGCTCGAAAAAACTATAGTGAACAATCCGCTCCCCGTACTGATGAACGGCAGTTCCGGTTGACTTATTCACTAGAAGCCCCGTGTCCGTGAGTATTAGCCATGGTCCGCTGAGATTCTGAGGTCGGATGATTCGAACCAGACCCTCTGAACACAAGAATGCTAAGAATGTGGACAACAGCATTAGGACCAATTTAGTTTGCACGGTGAATTCTAATTCCCTTTCCACCCGAATGTTCCAGCTCCAGCCAGCGTCATAGATAGCCCCTGTCAAGTCAAGGTCGCCCAAATTCAACGATCTCACGGACCGAGTGGGAAAGGGATTTGGATTGATGCGATTGACGCCGTGAGTACGTCAGCCACTATCAGGGCGAGAGGAACCACCAAGGACTGGACAACCAGTTAGTCGAATCGCTGCCGAAAGACCCGCTGACTCAAGGTCCGGTCCAACGCCGAGAGCGCCTCGCGGGAATGAAGCTCAAGCTTCACCCCGGTGAGCGATTCGATCAGATAGTCGTCCACGAAGAGCTCGAGACGCGAGCGGATGTCCATCGCGTCTCCTGATTCGATCTGCTGCGGCCTGGTAACCGGAGCAAGCAGTAAGGACATCAGGTCAACTACCGCGACCGGCAACAGACCTACCCTCATTCCCCCTCCTCCTGTCAGCCCTTCAACTGAAACTCGGCTCATGCTACCGAAATCGAAACGAATAGAGCTTTCCGTTTCGCAGGTGAAATCGCAGTCGCACGGCCTGTCCTGTCAGCCGACTCAGGTCGGCCCCCTTCCAGGACACGGCATGCTCCATAGAGCTCCGGGTCAGCGCCTCAGCTTGGCCTAGCTCGAACCCCTCAATGGGATCACCCAGCGGATCCAGCACCTCCACCTGCAGCGAAGACCCCTGATGCATCCCGGCCGAGCCCCTCTCGGCATCCTCGAAGTTGACGACCAGACGACTCCCCTCAAAGCTCAGCGGCCGGGTGGTAGCCGTCCCCATGGCCGGACCCGCATTGAGGGAAACAAACCCGTCCAGCGGAAGCGTTGCCAGACCGATGGCGGCCTGGGACCTGTCCCCTTCGGCCAGGAGACCCTCGGCGCCGTGTGTCCAATTGACCCCGACGTAGTAGAACAGGATTCGATCCTCGTACACGAAGGGCTGGCGTCCATAGATACAGCCGTCGTCCCAGGTCCCGTTGGCTCCCAGGGGGATGAAGGAGGCCCGATCCCGGAGCCGAAGGAATCGCTTGCCGTCCCTGCTGTAGGCGAACTGCGTATCTATGGTGAGGGCATTGGTCCGAAAACCCCAGGGAAAACCCAGGTAGAGATCCTCATAGAGCATGACCGGCATTCCATAGAACTGGAGATCTACTGGATCCTCGTCGTCGGGAATCAAAGCGGGCTCGATGGGGCTCCAGTGGATGAAATCGGCGCTCTCCGAGAAGCCGATGGTGCGCTTGCGGCGATCACCCGCAGGGGGGGCCAGCACGTCCACCGAGTAGCGGGGGACGCTGGCGGCCCGAACCTGGGCGGGAAGGCTCTCGAAGGCATCCACCGCCTCCCGGTAGTCCTTCCATCCTGGACGCAGGTAGGCCACGTACTTGCCCCTGGCCGGATCCCAGCCCAGAACCGTGTGGGTGTCTCCGGTGCCCACCATGACCGGGTTGCCTTCGTACTCCTTCCAGTGGATGCCGTCTGCTGAGAAGTAGAGACAGATACCCGTCTCGCCATTGGCGCTCCGGGCGTAGCCCAGTCCCTTGTAGCGACGGGCAGGATTCTTTTCCTGTAGGTCCTTGAAGCCGTTGGGCGCCCGCCCCGCCCCGTAGAGAGCCCCCTTGGAGCGGACCGACTCGCCGGAGAAGATGTTGTTCTTCTTCGATCCTTCAAACTCGACCATACCCAGCTCCGGTCTCTCCCAGTGAATACCGTCCCGGGAGATCGCGTAACATGAAAGGTCCAGCTCCTCGAGGTATTTGGCAGCCCGGAGCAGATTCTCGTACTCTTCGATGGGTCGGGGCAGCGGCTGGGTCGTGATCAGGTTGGGCACGTACCACATCTTGAAGAGGCGCTCCTGGGCGTCGTAGATCACATTGCTGGCGGCAACGAAGTTCCCCTCCCACTTCCGCTCTGGCTTGAGGACAGGCCCTCCGGCATGTTTACGCGGACGGTTGAGAACCCGGGTGATGAGGTGGGTGCGATCTAGAATGGCGTCGTCGATGAAAAGCTGCTTCCTGGATCCGATTTCGATGGAAGAGGGAGCCCCTGGCCAAGCATCAGCTGTGAGGGCAAGCAGCACACCTCCAACAACGAAAAGTTCCGGGAAAGGTCGAATCGTCATACCCGTCTTCCTCTACTCCACCTCGAACGGGACGCTTTCCTCCCGCCAGAAGTTCGAGTTTTCTGGCTGAAAGCCAGACTTCACCGTAGCCTGGGGCAACGCCCCAGGGAGGCGACATTCATTCGGATGATCTCCGCTTCTGCTTCGAGGTAGCCAGTGGCATGGTGACGTAGTAGCTTCTCTGTGACAACCCTGGGCTGAAAGCTCTCCCGTCTACGGGCAGGCCCCGCTCGGCGTCCCCACTGGTGCCCGGCATACAGACGACTCCCGCCAGTGTTCCGGCTTCCGCCCCGGCGGGCACGGTCAGGATTGTCCGGTTGTCCCTCGTGGACCATTGCGGGATATGTTGGTCTTCCCACGATTGGCTCAGCCAGAAAAGGCTCCTAGCCCCCGGCTTATAGGAGCTTCGATGAGCTCGAATCGATAATCCGGGACCTTCTCGGCGATTGGCGATAGCTTCCAGGGCTCAAGGTACTCGATGTCCTCTGGAGCGTAGACGGCGGCATAGGCGCGGCGGCTGCGATCGCTCCGGTTGGGATAGCTCCGATGCATCAAGGCGCTGTCGAAGAAGATGGCGTCACCGGGTTCGAACTCGATAGAGATCTGCCTGTCGATATCCACCTCGTGGTCATGGAGGATGTGTCCCTGCACCGGGTGATCGTGATGCGGCACGTCGACCGTATGGCTCCCTGGAATGACGTGAAGGCAGGCGTTCTCGACCGTCGCGGGGTCGATGGCGAGCCAGAAGTTCATCGCGTTCGGCCGGGTCTTGGGCCAGAAGGCCGTGTCCTGGTGCAGCGCAGCCTCGATGCCGTGGTGGGCCGGCTTCACGAACACGGTATCAGCGAAAAACCGCACGCCGGTCTCATAGATCGATGCCACCACGCCGTGGATCGCCGGGTGGCTGCCCAGGGCTCTGAAGTAGGGGTGGTGGTGGTACATGTTCGCCATTAGTCGGACGCGATCACGGCGCGGGAGATCCGTGCGATCCTCCATCCCCGGCTCCCAGAAGGTGTAGAGGTGATCGGGTGTCCAGCCCCGGTAGGCCAGCTCCGGTTGCAGTTCGCCGTCGAGCAGTCGGTCGGTCATCCGGTCGAGCTCGCGGAGATCGTCTCCCGAGATCAGCCGTCGAACGACGAGGTATCCTTCTTGCCGGTATGATTCTCGTTGTCGTGAACTGATTTGCATGGGAAGGTTCGCGGCGTCGGGATTGTTCGTGAATCGATGAGCGCCATTGTATAGAGATTCGCCTTTCGAGTCGATGAGCGCTGCTCAACTCCACGAGATGAATGCTATCCGTCGCTAGCCTTGTCGAGCTCTGGCGACTCTTCCAGGATCAGCCGCTGCCAGGTTGAACGATTCCGACAGATCTCTGGCCAGATTGAACAACCGCCAGGGTTGATCCGGCCGCTCGCGTACGATCTTCCCCAATCCCCTCTACGCAGGGCGGTGTGGCTCCGATATTCGAAGTAGAACGAACCGTGAGGCGATCGAGCTCCTTCGGTCAGGGCCGGGAGAGGATCTCTACCGTCCAATCTGACTTCGCGGATGGTCAGCTGGCCACGGTGGATAGGGAGATGAAGTGGGAGAAGGGCCTTGATATGTGAACAGAATCTGGCTGTCCTTTCAAGACCCTGACCCCATTGATCCTTCTAGTCCACCGAGATAACCTGGCTCTCAGCAAGACTCCCAGGCAAGGAGGATGGATGATGAGGAAGGCATTGCTTGTTTTCAGTCTGCTGCTCCCCGTGGCGGCGGCATCGGCGAACCCACCCGAGACCACAGAGACCCTGGACATCGGCTCGAAGCGTGAGCTGTTCGTCGACACCCATCTGATCGAGAACATGTCCGGGCTGCGGCTCAAGCTGCATACTCCCGTGCCCAAAGAGATCGTGATGCACCATGACAAGCTCTGGGAGGGCAACGCCTGTAGCTACTACTCGATCTTCCGCGATGGGGACATCTACCGCATGTACTACGAGGCCTGGGGCCTCGAGCCCTCCGGTATTCCGCTCCACGACATCCTGATCACCTATGCCGAGAGCAAGGACGGCAAGAGCTGGGTCAGGCCGGAGTTGGGGCTGTTCGAGTTCAACGGCTCCAAGCAGAACAACATCGTGTGGGCCACTGAAAAGCTGGACGGCTGGGGCTCTTTCAAGGATACCAACCCCGATTGTCCTCCGAATACCCGTTACAAGGCCTTCTACATTGGCAAGGGTGGTCTGATGGCCGCCAAGTCGCCGGACGGCATACACTGGTCCACCATCGGTGACGAACCGGTCTTGACCGATGGCGCCTTCGACAGTCACAACCTGGCCTTCTGGGACGCGGAGCAGTTGCAGTACCGAGCCTACTATCGGGATTTCCGGTTGCCAGATGGGTCCTCAGGTGGTGAGCTGAGGTCCCGCAGCGGTGGCCTTCGGGACATCAAGACTGCCACCTCGGACGATTTCATCAACTGGACGAAGGGGGAATGGCTGGACTACCCGGGTGCACCGGACGAAGAGCTGTACACCAACAACGTCATCCCCTATTATCGCGCTCCCCACATTTACCTGGGCTTTCCGGCGCGTTACCTGGATCGCGGCTGGTCCGACGCGATGCGAGCCCTGCCGGAGTTGGAAGAACGGGAGAAGCGTGCCGGTCTGAAGTCCGATACCGGGGTATCTGGTAAGACGAAAGGCAATCCCCGATACGGCACGGCGCTGACGGATGGGCTTTTCATGAGCAGCCGCGATGGGAGGGTCTTCCATCGTTGGCTGGAAGCCTTCATTCGCCCCGGTTTGCGCTACACCGATAACTGGGTATACGGGGACAACCACCAGAACTGGGGACTGATCGAAACCAAGTCAGACCTGGTAGGAGCCCCGGATGAGATTTCGATCTACGTCACCGAGCATTACTGGAGAGGGGCCTACACCAATCTCCGCCGTTTCGTCTTGAGGGTGGATGAATTCGTCTCGGTCCATGCATCCGGGAAGGGCGGAGAGTTCACGACCCCACCGCTCTCGTTCGAGGGCAAGCAGTTGGAGATGAACTTCTCGACCTCCGTTGCCGGGAGCGTACGGGTGGAGATCCAGGACGCCAGCGGTAGACCGATTTCAGGCTACGAGTTGGCCGACTGTTCTGAGATCTTCGGCGATCATCTGGAGCGCGTGGTTGCCTGGAAGGGCGGTACCGATGTTAGTAGGCTGGCGGGTACTTCCGTGCGCCTGCGCTTTGTCATGAGGGACGCAGATCTCTATTCGATCCGCTTTCGCCCCTGAATGACCGCTTCTAGGGTGCGCCGTGGTAAGGCGGCGCTTTTCCCAGTGGGTGAAAGCCCCACCCGGCAACCGCTCCAGCCGGAAGCAACCGGAGCAACTATGGAGGTAACGAAATGGTTGAAGCCTCTGGTGAAGCGAGTCACGAATTGGTGACCGCGCGAGTGTGCAGGCCGTAACGTGAGTGAACGCTGAGCAAGCCTCGAAAAGGACGATGCGCAGGCCGACCCGGCTCCTAGACCGGGGAAGGCTGATACGGCTGGGGAAGTGAGCGAAGTGGGCACCCAGTCGCTGCGCCGGGGTAGTGGCGACAGCATGTACACCAGGGAAGCGCACGCAACACGGGAAGCCCCTAGGCGTGGCCAGGGATGGCCAACCGGAAGCCCGTGAGGGACAGGCCGGGCGCCTGGGGGTGGCGGAGAGGCCCGTAGTACTGAGGAAGCCGGGTAATGCCGGTGGAGGGAAGGAGCCTTAGTTCAAGACGAATGCAGGACGTAGTGAAGGGACCAGGAGATTGGGCAACCTATCAACTCCGCAAAGGGTTCAGAAACTACAGAGGGCATTACACGCGAAAGCGAAGGCTGAGCCCAGCTATCGCTTCAGCGGTGGCTGGGTGAACTGGCGCAAGACCACGGAGTTGGTGCAGCAGTTGAACCGCGCTCTGCGCGGCTGGGCGAACTACTCTCGGGTAGGGACGACCAGCCGGGCCTACCGTGCGCTCGACAGCTTCACCGCTACGCGGCTGCGCCGGTGGCTGCGCCATAAGTACAAGGTCAGGCGACGCAAGGGCGGGACGTATCCACTCTCGCACCTCTACGGGCCCTTCGGGCTCGTGCGCCTGACCCAACTTGGGCGCGGCGAGCCGTGGGTGAAGGCGTGAGTCTTGTCCGAGAGCCGGATGCGGTAGTTCCGCCTGTCCGGTTCGATGAGGAGGATGTGGAAACGGAGTGATGGTCCGGCTATTGAGGCACCGCCAGACGAAAGGGGCGGTAACAGATAGGCCGAACCTTAGACCACCGCGCCACATCCTTACTCTACGTGCGGATTAAATCGGTCGATTTCGATCAGATCGGACGCTGTCTGCACACAAAACCACGAGTCTTACAATATGCATCTTCCTTGCCTTCAGGTGAGCCGATCTCTTTCCTCGCCCGCGTAGCCGGCGTGCAGCGACGTGAAGCCGTCGGTTCGCACGAACATCCGCTTCCAAGTGGGTGCTGGGCAGGGTGTAGGGGCGCGTCACGTAGAAGGAGACCTCGTCGGGCGCTGTGGGGACCACGCCGGCCGAGACCATATTGGCGCGGTGGATCCAGTTCTTGGGGTCCCGGCGGGGAAACGGACAGAATAGGGATCCACGGTTCGGGGATTTCGACTAGCCGTTGCACACTTCCATCTGCAAAGCTGTAGAACTGAATGGACGTACGAACCGACGGCGTAAAGGGGAGTCCTCGTCGTCCCGGGATAAAGTAGATACCATCTTCTACGATGGCAAAGGCACGATCGTTCAGAGAGTCAATGAGTTGGACTTCCTCGCCTCCCTCCACCGGGACTTCCCAAAGACTCGTTCTGGGAATCTGCCTTGAGCCGGATTCAGCTTAGTTCCCATCCGGCCGGATGAAATAGACATACTCGTTGGTGTCGTAGCGCTCGTAGACGATGGCGTACACCGCCATCAGCTCATTGGGAACGTCGTCGTCGTACTTGTTGATGATGCAGTTCTGACTGTACCCGTCGGGGTGCCCCCTATCGCCACTGACGATGATTCCCTTCCCCCATCTCTCACCGTCATCCGACTGATAGAGAACGAAGCGATAGCCCCCGTCTTTGCCGTGGCCTGATCTTCCCTGCAGGTAGTACTTGCCGCTGAGATAGGCCAGCTCCGGGTCCCGGATCATCTTGTCCAGGTAGGCCTTCTGCTGCGGACCCCAGGTGTGGCCTTCGTCCTTGCTGATGCAGTAGTAGAAATGGTGCTCGTCCTTCTCTGTGTAGGCGCCGGCCAGCAATCGGCCGTCTGCCATGATGGTCATGGTGCCATACCACTTGTCGTCGTCCAGACTCATGGCGCTCCGCTTGCTCCAGCTGCGTCCGTCGTCTGTGCTGACGTACAGGACGTGGGGACCGGCATCCTGTTCCTCACCCACGTTGCTGTCGACCAAGACGTAGTTGGTCTCGCCCACCACCGCCGTGGAACAGGGATATCCGGTGAAATCCCCATCATCCAGGGTCTCGTAGGCCGTCCAGGTCGCACCGTTGTCGTAGCTCTTGATGGTTCCCAGCCGGATCCTGATGGCATTTCTGCCGCCTCTGAAGTGGGTGAGGAACAGGATGATGGTTCCCCTCTCCGTGACCAGGCCCTCCTCCACCCAGACGGGATACTTCTGGTCTTTCGCGTAGGCATCGAAGCTGTACTGCACCTTGTTGTGGCGCTTCCAGGTCCTACCGCCATCCCTGCTGAGGGCGTACTCGCTCCAGCCATCCAGATTGTGGTCGCTGGTGTTGCTATGGAACGCCGCGATGTAGCCATTGGGATACTCCAGGCAGACGGGCCCTCCATGGGAGCATCTCCCGGGAGCGTCGTTCTCGAAGTCGGCGATGATGTCGCCGAAGATGTCATCCCCCAGCTGGGTGGAGGGGTCGTGGTCGTAGATCACTGCACCGTCAATTCGATGGTACTGGGTCGAGTCCTGCTGGGCCATCAAGCCCTGCATGCCCACCACGAGGGTTCCGACAACCAGGATCGCGCCCAGGGTGATCGTATTCTTCGGCTTCATCGTCTGCTCCTCTCCTCTACTGATCTCTCCCAGTCTTGCTCTCCGGAGAGCTCCATCTACCTAGAACGGCAGCCCCGAAGTCGCCCCAGATACTCAGGCAGCAACGCCGAGATACACATACAAGGTGGCCGCCAGCAGGCTCAAGATGCTGCGGACAGCATGCAGAGAACCCCACCTTCGGAGGAGTGCCTCCGTCTCAGCCGTCGTCCGATCGCGCTCGGGATCCAGCAACTGCTTGTTCGTGCTCATGATGACCAGGAATGTGAAGGGTACCACCAGGAAGATCAACACAGCCCCCGCCAGCCAGAGTCGGGGTCCGCCCGCCAGTACGACGCCAACTCCCGAGACCGTTGCCAGCATGGCGAGGGAGGCCTGCATCAGGGCAGCGCGCCTGTAGCTCGGCCCGAAAACCGTTGCGGCCAACTCCGGCCCACACTCCAGGCGGGCAGGATGCTCCACCAGGTTGATGTAGATCGCTGCACCAGCGAAAAGGGAGCACGTCAGAATGGAGGTGACTTCCAGAATACACATTCCCTACGGCGAGATCTTACCACTTCAACAGGCAAAAGCGGTCGTTCGATTGCGAGCAAATCGGACGCTGTCTGTAAGATCAGGTGCCGACTATCACAACGCTGGGCTTATCGGGCGTGGGGTGGAGAGGTTCTGACTATCCAAGCCTCACTCTCCCAGCAGCCCTTAGACACGGAAAGCCGCTCTTAAACTCGGTTCGCTCACCCTCTTCTGCGTCAGATCACTTGCCCACGAGAGTGATGGGATCTCAATATGATAAGGGAAAACGAGCGCCAAGGGACGAGCTATTACGATATTAACCTGCGCAGAGGTCTGGGAGGGGCATCTAAAGCAGTTCACCCAGGCCAGGACGGTGGAGGTCCCATTCGCTCGAGAGGGCATGTACCACTGTATCTAAGCCAGGACGAGAGGATGAAGGGAATGAAGGTCCTTGCCAAGAGTGCGCGCGGACGCGCTCCTACGTTGGTGTTGGGCGTCCAGGGCAAGAACACCGAAGAAATGCTGGAGTACGCTCGTGCCGCCGAGTCATTGGAACCTGACGCCCTCATTGCCATTCCTCCGAGAGAGGCGAAGTCGCTGGATGACTACCGGGAATACTTCGCCGACCTGGCCCGTTTGAGTCGGCGGCCAGTTTTCATCCAGACTGGCGGTGGCGCTCCAGACATCAAGGTCGAGGCCAGTTCATCCTGGAGATGGTCAACAGGTTCCCCAATCTGGGCTACGTCAAGGACGAACACGAAGTCGGATTCGAGCACTTCGAACGAAAGAGGATACTCGCCCAAGCAGCAAATCCCAGCCCTACATGATGAAGCGGAGGGGTATCTTCAAGACAACAGTCTCCCGGGTCTGGAAAAACGAGCTCTCCTCTGCGCAGGTCGATGAGATCGAGTACAAGTTCAAGGGCCTGAAGCCCTATCTCAAGAGTTGAATCCGAGGGGTTCGACCCCAAGCGAAAGGCAAGTCATCTAGTGCTTGGGAGGCTGGGATCCATCCCGTCCAGGACACCCCGCATGTATGCGAAGGACCGCTGCATGCCGGCCAGAGGGTCTTCCGGCTCAATCTCGTATTCCAGATTGACGTAGCCTGAGTAGCCTATATCCAGAAGGGTCCGGAACACAGCCGGGACCGGGATGACGCCCTCGCCAATCGCACACTGGCTTTCGCTGTCCGAGAGGTCCCTCAGGTCTTTCATATGCATGTCCAGGAGCCTTGAGCCAGCGGCCGAGACGGCCTGAACCACGTCCGTACCTGTTCGCGCCGTGTGCCCCACATCGACGCAGAGACCCACCCTGGGATCCATTCCCCGAATCACCTTGAGAGCATCGGCGGGTGCCGGGAAGTGTTCGTCTTCCGGACCATGGTTGTGGATGGCCACCTTGATGTCGTATTGCTTGACGAACTTCTCCACTCGGGGCATGACCCGGGCGCTGGGCGCGATCGCCATCAGAGGCATTCCGCAATCCCTGGCATAGTCGAAATACCTCTGGACGGCAGCATCGCTGTCCTCTTGCATGGGAATAACCCCGCCGCCCACGATCTTCAGACCACCATCTTCGAACTCCTTGCGGGCAGCGCGCCGCTCCGCCAGGGAGGTCTCATAGGGAATATGGAAGGACTTGATGTTGATGAAGGGAGTCCGGAGGGCTTTTACCGCAGCGATGGCCTGGGCCCGGGAAAGCTTGCGGAGGGAATAGCTGGCCACACCCAGATTGAAGGTGCGGGGTTTCCGAGAACCCAGGGAAAAACCGGGAGCCAGGAGGCTACACGCTGCCCCCAGCAGCGTTGACTGCATCCAGTGGCGCCGGTTCCTGGCCACCCTCTCCATAGGCGCGCCAGTATAACAACTGAGGGGTTGGGATCCTAGGGCAGAAAAGGGTACCTATTGCCCATGCTGAGAAGTACTCAGGCTACGCTGACCTGAAACTTGAATAGTGAGCAGTGGTGAAGTGATCAGTGAACAGTACCGGAAACAGCTACAGCCAGCAGAGCCGCGAACGACTTGACTCGTTAGCGGTATGCTCCACGTTTCGAGGAGAGAGCTGGACAACAGCAGAATCTCGCAGATGTCCAACCCCTCGCTCGCGCTTCAGGCTTCCATGGCTCGAGTAGTTGCTTTCCTGTACGATCCGGCGCAGCCGGGGGCCGGGCTGACCTGAAACTTGAAATCGCAAGATACAAGAAACAAGATACAAACAAGCTCCAAATCCCAAGCACCAAGTTCCAAACGGAGCGTAATCAACAGAGCCGCGCGCGACTGTCACTTCGGCGGAAGGAACCCAGGCCAAACGTAAGCAGCGATCAGTGTTGCGTTTCAGCCCTCAACGTCCAGCCCGAACAGACGGGCGGCATTCCCTCCAAAGAAGAGGGACTTATCTTCCTCGGACATGAATTCGGCATAGACACGAACGTAGTCCATCGCCTGACGATAGGTAATGCTCCGCTCGGCGGCCGGCATATCCGAACCCCAGATCAACTTCTGCGGTCCCAACTCGTCGTACAATTGCTTCAGCATGTGCTGTGCCCACGCGAATGGATACTGTGTGTCCGGCGCCATCAACTGTAGCATGACTTCTAAACACATGTTTGGATTCTTGAGGCAGGTCAGTATTTCGTCTGGAATCTCGAAACGCTCGTTTGGTGGACGCATGACGATGCTCTCTATGCCGTGGGTGTAGACGCAAGGAATATCCGGGTGTGCCCTGGCCCACCGGTCGAGCCGGACGACCTGTTCCAGGTAGTTAGGGAGCCGGTCCCGGTGACTCGTATAGAGGTATCAAAAAACCGGGATGCCTAAACGGCGCACCGTTTCCCATAGGGGTTCGAATTTGGTGTCGTCCAGGTGAGAGACCCAGCCGGTGAAGGCCAACGCTTCCACTTCGAAGTAGAGTCCCTTTAAACCCAAGCTCTTGACGGCGTGCTCCAATCTGGCGGATTGGGTCTCTTGATCCGCTTCCCACTCGCGGATCTGTACCAGGGGGAGGAATCGTCCTGGGTAACGCTTCATACAGTCGCCCAGGATCTCGTTGAGGCTCCCGTAGACATGGTCGTGCTGCAGGACTGCCATTTCCACCCCCAGATAGTCCATGTACGCGATCATCATTTCGGGTGGAGCCGTCATGTCTCGAAACCAGCAGGGATACCACTGAAGATAGTAGTCTTTCCACAGTACACTCCAACCGACCATATTCAGCAATCCGAAAATTGACATCAGGCATATCCGCAATACCATCGCCAGCCGGCATCATCAACGATGCATCGGCGCGGGAACCGTCGCGGCGACGGCGCCAGCCCTGGGTGTGGAACTGCACATGATGCTGGATGATTTGTAACTGAGTCTCCGCCGTTTGGTCGCCCGAATCGGTCCCAAGACGCGGAAAAACGTGAGCGTGCGCATCGATAATCATCGGGTCTAAGTACTCCTTTCTCAGTTGGGGCTGCTCGAAGAATATCAGAAGCTAGAAGGAGTGAGCTTCTTGGTTTCATTGCTCCAAACCCCGGCGACAGAGCCGAATTCTGGGCCAAGCTTCGAGTCACCCATACGAGGTTCGAAGTCTTGCGGCAAGGGCATCATCTCCCTGACTGCGCGGATCAAACCCTCAGAAAGATCCTCCGCCGATACATCCACCAGCAAGTCAGCCAGAACGTCAGCCCCACCATAAGAGACTCGAGGGCCGGTTCATGGCCGGCTCCCCACAGCTGGAATATGTCCTGCCCCAGGTGGGTCTGGAAGGTGCCCGCGACCCAGCCGGGCAGGAGCATGCTCATCGAGTAGATCGCGATGGAGTTGGATCCCACGACCACTAGAGGAAAGGTCCAGCGGCGGATGTTCGCCACGTCAATGAGCGCGTAGAGTCCTGCCAGGATCAGACAGCACCAACCCGTCGAAAAGATCGCCCAGGAGGGTGTCCAGATTCGCTTGATGAGTGGGCAGAGGCCCGTCCAATCGAAGATCAGTCCTGCTATCAGGCCGAGAATCCCCGCCGCCAGAAGTGCCTTGAGGTTGGCTTGGGCCGAGCGGCGCGAGCGCAGGAGCTGGCCCACCATCAGGCCGAAGAGCATGGTGGCCAGGGAGGGGATGAAGTTGATGGTCTGATAGCCCCCCTCGTTGTAGACGAACGGCGCCTGGCGCGGCAGTCGGTTCAGAAGCCAGCTGTCCACGGCATGACCGAGGTTGGCGTTCTTGTGCCAGGCCGGGGACACCTCCGCCAGCTGCTCCTGAGCCCACTCCGGTTCAAGACCCACCTCAGGCGATCCGGTCGCAAGATCCACACCGGCCGCAGGATAAAGGACATACAGCATCCAGGTCAGGATCAGAATGAGCGCGGCCCCCAGCGACTGACTCCGAAGCCTTCGACCCCAGAACAGGAAGAGGAAGGTGTAGCCCAGACCGATCTGCGTCAGGACATTCATCAGGGACCAACTGGTGCTGGACTGCGAATCGGAGATCAGAAAAATCCCCAGGAGGATGAGGATGGTGGATCTGCAAAGCGCATGCCGCAGCATCTTCCCGTAGGCATGTCCCAGTCTGGATCGTTTGGCGTAGGAGTATGCCATCGACACTCCCACCATGAACATGAAGGACGGCTGGATCAGATCCCAGTAGCCGCATCCGGTCCACGGGACATGAGAGAACTGGTAATGGATCGTCTGCCAGAAGGAGGAGTCCGGGTTTGCCGCCAGATGATTCTCGGCGGTCTGCCTGAGGCCGAAGCCCTTGAAGGCCAGGGAGACCATGATCAGTCCCCGATAGGCGTCAAGAGAGAGGAGCCTCTGGGGTTGCGGGTTGCCTTCTGGGGTCTTGGATTCAGTGTGGGATCCCACAAATCGCTCTTTGTCGAATCTGGTTATGCACTTAACTCCGGAAAAAGTCACCACCACCTAGTAAAAAAGGTGAGAGACAGGAGGTGAGTGGATGTACGAAAAGATGAATTTGTTGGAGTTTCAAGAGCGTTTTGCCACAGAAGAAGCTTGTCTGAGTTACCTGATGCAGAAACGCTGGCCGGAAGGATTTGTCTGTCCCCGTTGTGGGGGTCAAGGAGGCTACTGGTTGCAGCACCGGCGATTGATGGAGTGTCGCCAATGCCGGTATCAGGCTTCTTCCACCGCCGGGACGATTTTCCACAAGACGCGGGTGCCCCTGAGATATTGGTTTTGGACCATCTTCTTGATGAGCCGTTGCAAAGCGGGCTACTCGATGAAGGGACTGCAGAAGCTGCTGGGAATCGGAAGCTATCGGACGGTCTGGATGATGGGACATAAGATCCGACAAGCCATGGCCAAACGTAATGACTGCTACCAATTAAGTCACCTGGTGGAGCTGGATGACTCTTTCTTTGGAGGCCGACGACGAGGGAGAAATCGTCGGGGTCGCAAGCGAGGACGAGGGACCGAAGGCAAGGCCAAAGTTCTGGCCGCGGTGGAGATAACGAAAGCCGGGGGGCCGAGGTTTCTAAGTCTGGATGTGGTCGATGACATAACCAGCGACAATGTGAAGCGGGTCGCCTGGGCGAGGATCGACCCCGGAGCTCAGATCCGAAGCGACGCCTATCACGCGTTTGTCGGTTTAGCTCAAGCCGGCTACCAGCATGAACGCGTCCGGCTCGAGTGGGTGGGGATGGGTTTTGAACAGTTCCCATGGGTTCACACCCTCATTTCCAACTGCAAGACTCAGCTCCAAGGGACTCAGAAAGCGGTCAGCCTCAAGCACCTTCAACGTTACCTGGCTGAGTTTTGTTACCGTTTCAATCGTCGTTTCTGGGAATCCGAGCTCTTCGACCGTCTCCTGACAGCCTGTTCGCTCTATCCCACCGTCACCTATCCGGAGTTAAGTGCATAACCAGATTGTTGAATGGACACCATTACATCGTGCCGGCTAGCATGCTGGCATCGTTCGCACGAAGATTCAACTCGCTCGGAAGCTCGATGTGGGTGAACTCGGAGCCCCACATCAGCTTGCTGGGACCGAAGGTGTCGTAGAAGGTCTGGATGAACCTCGTCGCCGGGACCATAGATCTGGGTCCGACCCCATTTCGGCCATTTCGGAAATCTGACTGAAGCTGTACGAGCCTCAGTCCACTGGGAGGGTGCTCACCTTCGACAAGCCTGGGAGGGGGTGACCAGGGCCTACGTCACCCGGATTTGTCCTGTAGGAATCACCCCTGATCTGGGGAGGCGAGATCGCGCATTCTCACGGCAGAAAATCAACTCAGGCCCCTTGCTGCCGAAGAAGTAGCTGTGCTACCGTGCCTGGCTTATGCGGTTCGTAGTCCTGTTGGCTCTCGTGAGCTGCACTCCCCAGGAGTCAACGGCTCCAGTGGAACAGGATCCGGTGACCCGTATCCTGAAAGAGGTCACGGTCGTGGACTCCGGCGTCACCACCCGCTTCTTTCGCTTCGAGGTGGAACCGGAGCGGCCCTTCGATCCTGGAAAACTGGTGGAAGCCGGTTTCGATGTGGCCGGCCATGGGGTGGGAAGCCTTGTAGAGGTCTACCAGGTTCAGAACTTCTATACCTATCTGTACACCCAGCCTCCACGCGGCGAAACGGTCTTTCGTGGAGTTTTCCAGGGTGCGGCGTCCCTCCGGCGTTTTCTCTGGGAGCTCGACGCCATCCACCGTGCCGCCGAGGAGCATCAGGAAGATCTGGAGATCGCCCTGACTGCCGACGATGTCGGGCGGATACGAGCAGCAGGAAAGCTGTCCCTGATCGTGGGTCTGGACACCGGAGAGGGCATCGAGGAGCTGAGCACCCTCAGGATCTTCCACCGCCTGGGCGTGCGAAAGCTGGCCCTGGTCCACGCCTTTCCCACAGCCTGGGCCGACGCCTGCACCGGGTCGATGGACGATGATGAACCCGGCCTCGAACCCTTCGGAGAAGAGGTTGTGCGGGAATGCAACCGTCTCGGGATCATCGTTGACGTCTCACACGCCTCGGACGATACCTTCTGGGACACTATCCGGGCGACCAGCAAGCCCATCATCGCCTCTCACTCCGGCGCTCGCTCCATGGCTGACGCCGTTCGCAATCTGACCGACGATCAGCTCAAGGCCTTGGCCGAGAACGGCGGAATGATCGGCGTGGGAGCGTACGACAACTACGACCCGCTCCTCCTCGAGCCGGTCGCGAAGACCGGGCACTACGAGCACTATTTCAGGGTGCAGAGCTACCTCACCGAGCGGCACACGGACCCACACGAATTGGCGGTTGCTCTGCGGGACCCGGCAAAGATCCGGCAGGCCCGGGAGGAGCTGGGGCTGCCGCTCAAGGCAGAACCTCAGATCTCACGCGACGCGACGCTTGCCCGAACCCTGGACCACATCGACTACATCGTGAACCTGATCGGTATCGATCACGTGGGCATCGGAACGGACATCGACATGCTCCGAGAAGACTACATCGAGCTCTGGCGCAAGCTGACCCAGGGACTACTGGACCGGGGCTATAGCCGAGAGGATATAGAGAAGATCCTGGGGGGAAGCTTCCTGCGGGTTTTCAGGGCCAATAGTCCTTCCGAATGAGGTGGCGTCCCCGGGCCGGGCCGTGCGTGATACCCGCCAGTAGACCCGTTAGTGGCTGTACTTCTCCTTCAACCTGGCGAGAGAATTGAATACGGATCAAGATGATTGAAAGTCGACGTGAGTTTCTGAAGAAAACGGGTGCTGCTACCGCAACGGGCCTGTCCTCGGCCCTGGGGGCTCCTACTGGATCCCTCTCGAAAGCCTCTACGACCAGCCAGCAGGAGACGACGGGAGACTTCGAGATCAAGGACATCACCTGGGAGATGGGTTCTCCCATGCCCTGGCCCACCAAGGGTCAGGCGCAGGCGGCGATCGGCCAGAACATCTATGTCTTCGGTGGCATATACATCAACTATGCAGAGCACCGCTCCGGCCCCTTGGGTCCCCATGTCAGGGGCTGTGGAGACGCCTATGTCTTCAACCTGGAAACCCAACAGTGGAGGAGGCTGCCGGATGTACCGCGGCCCGTGTATGGTTGGGATGCGGCACCCTACAAGGGTCGCTATATCATTATCACCGGCGGCATCAGGGACTACCCGGTGGAACATCCCTACCGTTACAAGGACCATATCTCCAAAGTGCGTTCGCCCAACTTCGACGTCCTGGTGTTCGATACGCTCAGGGAGACCTATCGAGCATTACCCAGCCAGATCCCCGCTTATCAGGCTCCACCAGAGCGCCGCCAGCAGCACCTCGAGAGCAAGGGATTTGACTTCTCGAAAGGGGTCTACCGTCTCAGCGCAGAGTTGAGCCGGGTCGGCGACAGACTCTACCTCTGTGGAGGTGAGGTGGTCAGCCCACACAACGTGACCGACGAGATCGTAGTCGGCACGATTCAGGAGCGGTAGAGGAAACCTCAGAGGTCATCGCTCTCCACGGTTGGTTCTGAGATCCCGTAGACACGGAGTACTCGACTCGATCTCGGGCTTGATGAAATACACATCTCGCTCGTGCATTCTGAGAATTTTGCTCTCACATTTGTCTGGAAGCGTCGGTTCGGTGGGGATCATAATTCGGAGAGTTCAGGAACTGGTCAAGTTGGCTAAAGCCGCAACTCGAGAAGGGCCTTGAAAGGCCCTTCCGAAGGGGTGGTGTGGCGGCTGACCCCGGCGTAAACACCGGGGCTATTGCGCTTCGCGCCAGGCCGCTGAAGCGGCCTCCTAGACAGGGCCACAAGGCAACGATCGTTAGCGTCCAATCGGTGGGAACTAAAATTTCATGAATAGGGTACAACTCGTCCGGCTTGACCCATCGATTGGTGCAGCGATTGAGAAGATTCTCCGGAAGGCAGAGGCTCATTACGTGATGGACTCGATCGCCGACATTGAATCCGTGATCGAAGCCATCAATCAGCGGCTGGCCCGCGGAGAGCGGCCTTAGATCGAGGGGAATGAACAATGGCCAAGAAGGGGCGCCGAAAGTCACCGGGTGATCTGGCGGGTACGACCGACGTCCCACGCAGCTTCAAGACCGAAACGGATGCGCACAACTATACGCGCACGGAAGCGATGGTCCCGGCGCGCGACGGCGTCAAGCTGTTCACCATCATCTGCGTCCCCAAGGATCCACGGGGCAAAATGCCCATCATCCTTACGCGCACGCCCTACGACGCGGCCAGCCGTGCATCCCGAACCTCCAGCCCCGACATTGCGATGAACCTGCCGCCTGCCGACGAAGACCTCGTTCGTGACGGCTACATACGCGTGTATCAGGACGTGCGAGGACGCTTCGGCTCGAAGGGCAAGTACATCATGACGATGCCCACCCGCGGGCCTTTCAACAGCGCAGACGTCGACCAGACGACGGACGCCTGGGACACGGTCGACTGGTTGGTCAAGAATGTGCCCGACAACAACGGCCGGGTCGGCATCACCGGCGTATCCTACGATGGTCTGCTCACGCTGATGTCCCTCCTCGAGCCTCATCCCGCGCTTAGAGCGGCCGTCCCCGTCAACGCCATGGTCGACTCGTGGATGGGCGACGATTTCTATCGTCACGGCGCATTCAGAATCGTGATGATGGACTACGTCTACCGACAGACATCCACCAAGAACGCCAAGCACGCGATCCCGTGGGGCTACTACGACCACTACCAGGCAGTGCTCGAAGCGGGATCGGTCGGCGAGCTGGGACGTCGATACGGTCTGGACAAGCTGTCAGCCTGGAAGCGGCTTCTCGCCCACCCGGCATATGACGACTACTGGCAGAACCAAGCCCTCGACAGTCAGCTGGCGAAGGTCCCGCAAAAGGTGCCTGTCCTCACGGTGCATAGCCTATTCGATCAGGAGGATATCTACGGACCGACGGCCAGCCACGCGGCGATGGTACGTCAGGACCGAAGGGGACGGAAGACCCATCTGGCGATCGGCCCCTGGTGTCACGGGCAGAGCACAGGCGAAGGTTCCTCGCTGGGGTCTCTGGGATGGGATGCGGACACCTCCAAGCAGTTCCGCAATCAGATGCTCAAGCAGTTCTGGGACCATCATCTCAAGGGAAGGCGGCCGACCGAATCCTTGCCGCCGGTGCTCGCGTTCGACACGGGAAACAATGAATGGCGGCAATTCTCAGCCTGGCCACCTGAAGATCGACTCGAGCCGAAGCGGCTTTACCTGCATCCGGGTAACCGGCTCGGTTTCGATCCACCAACCGATGCTGACGAGGCCTTCACCGAGTACGTCTCCGATCCCGAAAAGGCCGTCCCTTATCGTGTGCGCCCGATCGTCCCGATGGGGGCGAGCGGCTCGACCTGGCGGCGATGGCTCGTGGACGATCAACGTCCCTTCGCCGATCGACCGGACGTTCTCACTTTCGTCGGCGATCCATTGTCAGAGCCCGTCACGGTTCGCGGGGAAATCGCTGCGACCCTCTTCGCCTCGACCACCGGCACCGACGCGGACTGGGTCGTCAAACTCATCGATCTCTACCCGAACGAGGTCCCATCACGGCCTGAGCTTGGCGGCTACCAGTTCATGATCTCCGGGGACATCCTGCGCGGGCGGTATCGCGAAAGCTTCGGGACTGCCAAACCGATTCCCGCAGAGGAAGTCCTCCCCTATCGCGTGCCCATGCCGCACGTGAATCACACCTTCCGGACGGGTCACCGCATCCTGGTGCAGATCCAAAGCTCCTGGTTCCCCATCTACGATCGGAACCCGCAAACCTTCGTCGACGACATCGCCTGGGCGCAGCCGGAGGACTATCGAAAGGCCACGCACCGGATTCATCACGTGGAGGGGGCAGCCAGTTGTATTCACCTGCCAGTGGAAGTTGACCAACAGGACTGATGTGTCTCGGAGGATTGTCCTACGAAGAGGATGGAAATCAGGCATTCCGCACATCTATTTTTAAGTTGTTCAAGATCCATACAATCTCCATAATGAATTTTTCACATTAACCCAATATCCAATGGAGAAGGGACGATGACGAACCAGTGGAACCGCCGACGTTTTCTCCGCACTGCGAGCCGCGCAGGGGCGGGGTTGGTGATCCTCCGCGACAGCCGCTCGGTCTGGGGCTACCATGCCAACGACAAGCTTGATGTCGCCATTGTCGGCGCCGGCGGCATGGGCGCGTGGAACCTCACCCACGTGGCGGGTGAGAACGTGGAGTTTCTATCGGGCTTGAGAGTCAAGCCCGCTGCACTGCCGGAGATGACCGGGGAGAACATCGTGGCTCTCTGCGACGTTGACGAGCGCTCGGTGGCGACTTCGGTTCCAGGGCGTCGCAATCCTCCGGGGGAAGCCCTCGCCCGCTATGGCCGGGCGAAGAAATTCCACGATTACCGGAGGATGCTCGACAAGTTGGACCGCCAGATCGACGCCGTGGTGGTGAGCACTCCGAACCACAACCACGCCCCTGCCAGTGTTGCGGCAATGCGGCGGGGCAAGCATGTCTACTGCGAGAAGCCGGGAGCCAATTCGGTCTTTGAGGCCCGCATGCTTGCCAAGGTGGCAGGCGAGCAGCAGGTGGCCACGCAATTGGGAACCCAGATGCACGCTTCGGACAACTACCGCCGCATCGTCGAGCTGATCCGTGCTGGAGTCATCGGCGCGGTGAAGGAATGCCATATCTGGCTCCGCGGGGGCGGCAGTACGAGTGATCGCCCGACCGAGACGCCACCCGTCCCCCAGGGGCTTCACTGGGATCTTTTCCTGGGGCCAGCACCTTACCGCCCCTATCATCCCACCTATGTCCGCGGTAGCGGCGGCAACTGGCACCGCTGGTGGGATTTCGGCGGCGGTAATTTTGGCAACATGGGCTGCCACTACCTCGACTTGGCCTTCTGGGCCCTGAATCTTCGCTATCCGGTCTCAGTGGAGGCTGAGGGGCCTCCACCTCATCCTGAGACGACACCCGGGCAGCTTCACGTCCGCTACCGATTCCCCGCCCGCGGAGAGATGGCGCCGGTCACACTGACCTGGACGCACGGCAGTCAACCGCCGCCGGTCTTTGCGGAGAACGCCTTTCCCGACTGGGCCTGGGGCGTCTTCGTGGGCACCAACGGAATGTTGCTGGTCAGCTACGGGCAGCGGATGCTCTGGCCTGCGAAAAAGTTCGCCGACTTCGAGCCGCCCGAGCCGAGTATCCCCTCGACGATAGGAGTAGAAATCAGCCGTAGCGCTCATTGGACCGCAGCGCATAAGGCCCAACCCACCTGGCAGCGATCGGCTGAAGTGGGCCATCGCGCCGAGTGGATCGCCGCCTGCAAAACGGGGAGCCCAACCAGCTGCCACTTCGGTTATTCTGGCCCCATCTCGGAGACGGTCATGTTGGGCAGCGTCGCCTACCGTACCGGCGCCAAACTCGAATGGGACGCCGCCAACTTGCGGGTGACCAACGCTCCGGACGCCAACGCGCTGCTCAAACGGGAATACCGCCCCGGTTGGACGTTGTGACTCGCTCGCTTGCGCCCACTCTAAGCTGAAACCTGAATAGTGATCAGTAGTGAAGTGATCAGTGAACAGTAACGGAACAGCTACAGCCAACAGAGCCGCGAACGACTTGACTCGTTAGCAGTATGCCCCACGTTTCGAGGAGAGAGCTGGACAACAGCAGAATCTCGCAGATGTACAACCCCTCGCTCGCGCTTCAGGCTTCCATGGCTCGGGAAGTTTCTTTCTCGAATGGGGCCAGCATCCCTGGGGGCCCCACTAACCTGAAACTTACGGGAGCTAGAATGCCATGTCACGTTCTTGGGGTCACGTTCTTACGCCGAAGGTGTTATTGCGTGTAGCCCAGGGTTGCAATGCGAAGCGAGCTACCTTGGGTTCAGGCTGGTCAAGAGAACGCCCTACCCCAACGGGGTTATTGCCGCAATTGGAGCATTCGATATCTTGGTAGCGTCTTGGCAATAACACTTTCAGTGTAGAGAAGACAGGGGCAACTTCTAACCCAGGGTAGCTCGCTTCGCATCGCCAACCCTGGGCTACACGCAGTAACGCCTTCGGCGTAGGTGAGGGGCTCCTTGATCCACGTAAAGTTTCTTTCTCGAGTGCGGCCAGGGCTTCCTGGGGGTGGCACTGACCTGAAACTTACGGCGCTTGTTCTCCATCCATTGGCGGAAAAGGGCGTCTTTCTGTAGGGGCCGCTCTACGAGCGGTAGCCGGCCCAGGCCGGCCGCTACAGAAGAACTCGGACCCCGAGTTTCTTCCAGGAATGATCCAGCGCAGCTGCGCTCGTCAGACGGGCTGTTCTCGCGCCGCGCGTCGAAACAACAACGCCGATCCGACCCACAGCGCGGCGAAGAACCCATTCAGTATCAACGTGAAGCCTAACCCAGCGATCAGCGCGATCACACCGACCAACATCTGAGCGGTCGCCGTCGCGAACAACACGCGTGCCATTCCTTGTGGATGAAAGCGCGCGATGATGGCACCGAAGAGTCCGACGGCGAGCACCCCGCCATACATCAGGTTAGCGGGGTTTCCCTCGTTCCCGATAAGCCCAACGGCAAGATTCGTCCAGACGAGGATGAGCGCTGTCGCCACTGCAACGCCGATGGCGGCTCGGTACGCGATAGTGCCCCCCTTACTCGCTACCAGCTCAAACGTGAGTCCAGCGCCGAACAGGAGGATACCGCCGACAACGAAATCGGCAAGATCCCAGACCACTTCATCGGTGATCTGCATCGCCAACAAGGGCAACAGCAATATGAACGCTGTCGCAAGCGCAATGCGAACAATGTTTCACTAGTGTCCAATCATAAGTCAAATAGATTCAACTGGTTACATGAACCTCCCTGGTGATTCCTGTAATCGAAGCTGGTAAGTACTTGAATTAATGGGGTTTTCTCGAAAACAGTCAGGCTGAGAATCTGTAGAGTTGTGTAGAGGCTCAGCTCCAATTTCAGGCGTTTTTTCAGGATGGCAACGAGGATATACACGGAGATGGCGATCCAGATCTGAGTTTTGACGGCGTTCGGAGAAGTCCCATAGAAGGCTTTGATGCGCAGGTGTTGCTTGATCCATTTGAAGAAAAGTTCCACGCGCCAGCGGCAACGGTACAGCTGGGCGACAGTGAGGGCAGTCAGGGAAAAGTTGTTGCTCAAGAAGACCAAGTGTTTTTGGGTCTCGGCGTCGTAGTAGCGGACTCGTCGGAGTTTGTCGGGGTACTTGTTGGCCGTGTAACGGCCGCTCAGGACCCCGGTTTGATCGCTTCTTAGCCCGATGCTCTTGTCGACACGATGGGAGTACAGACGGCGGAAATTCAGGCGCTGGTGGGCACGAATGATGAAGAAACCGGAACTCTGGTGCAGCCGATAAAGACGTGCGAAATCGAGATAGCCGCGATCCAGGATGTAAATGGAGCCGGGTTGGACCAGCAGATAGTCGAGGATATTGACGTCGTGAACCCGCCCCTCGGTGACCTCGACAAAGGTGGGGATGTTGCCACGTAAGTCGAGCAAAGTATGCAGTTTGATGGCTCCTTTGCGTTTGCGGAAGCGGGCCCAAGGGAACACCGAAAGACACAGATCGATGGTGGTGGAATCGAGCGCGTAGACCGTTTTTTCCAGTTCCACGGCAAAGGGCTCGCCTGCGTACAAAGTCCGTGCCTCTTGGATCAAGACTTGAGCGAAATCGGCATAAATGCGCCAATCCCGATTCTCGTTGGTATGGGCCAAAGAGCTGCGGGCCACGCGGCCTCGAATTCCCATGTGGTAGAGTCTGCCTGCAACCGAACCTAGCGTGGCTTCGATATCCCGCAGACTCTCGCGATAGGTCAGCTGGGCGAAGACCATACACAGCCACTGCTTCCAGCAGGAGAAGTCTTTTATCTTGTAATCTCCTCGGTAGCGTTGAGCACAGAGTTGAAATTGATACCTGGGGACGCAATCCATCAGCTGGGCAAAGACGGTTCTGCGCATATCCACCTAGGCATCCTATCGGCTTGCAGGCCACAGGATTGGAGAACCGGGTCGGCACCTGCCACAGTTTCATATCAAAAAGTATCGAAAAAATTGGATTTCGATGTTAAAACAATTCTTACCAGTAACTTAGAGTTGTGCGATAGAACAACGTTTGGACACTAGTGACAATGTTTCTGTATTGCACGATACAATCTATCCGTTACGGCCTCCAAGGACCCGGGGAGTTTCCCGGAGCCGAAGTGGCTCCAGTACGATTCATTCTGAAGGACTATTTGCACTGAATACCCGCAGGAAGTTTCCCCCCAGGATCTTCTCCATGTCCTCTCGGCTATAGCCCCGGTCCAGAAGTCCCTGAGTCAGCTGGCGCCAGATCTCGATGTAGTCGGTCCGGCGCATATTGATGGCCGTCCCGATGCCCACGTGATCGATGCCGATCAGCTTCACGATGTAGTCGATGTGCTCCAGGGTTCCGGCAACCGTCGCGTCCCGTGTGATCCTCTTGCTCCCCAGATCGAAAGTCTGATGTTCTTCCGAGGTCGGCAGCTCCAGCGCCTCCCGGGCCTGCCGAATCTTTGCCGGGTCCCGCAGAGCAGCTGCCAGTTCGTACGGTTCCGTGAGAAACCGCCGGACCGAATCCGCACCCTGGAAAACTCCACGAAAGACCGTTTCGCCACGTGGAGGCTAGGTGTACAGGTAGGGGTGGAAGTTTTGAACCTGGTAGACCTCCACCAGACTTCCCACCCCATGGCCGGCAACATCCAGACCGGCTTCCACCAGTTTTCCCGGATCGATGGGCCGCTCCGGTTCCGCATCGAAGCGAAAGAAACGGGTGGTCACGGCGGGATCCACGACCGTGACCTCTTTCAGAATACGGGTCACCGGATCCTGTTCCACTGGAGCCGTTGACTCCTGGGGAGTGCAGCTCACGAGCACCAACAGCACCAGGCCTGTGAACGCGGTCGTCCTGGTCTTCACGGGAGTCGAAGTTCTTCTCTTCACACAGATCTTCCCTTGCATTGGCCCAACGTCTACCACCCTCTTCCGGTTGGTTCAAGTCCCAAGCTCGAAGAAGTCGTCTCAGCGGAATCACCAGGCCCCTGCTGTGACCGTAGTGCGGTTAGCCTTTGAGTGCCCGCTCAGCCTGCCGAGCCAGGCCGTTCAAAGCATTCTGCATGGATTCCTGGTAGGGTCCAAGGGCGTTCGCAGGAACGTCGCTTGGTACCCACTGCGGTTCTCCCACAGCAATCACGATGCGGGTAAAGGGCTTGGGAATCACGAACTGGTCCCAGGTTTGGAGACGCCAATAGCTCTTAGCGGCGTACGAAAACGGGATCATCGGAACTTGTGCCAGGCGAGCCAAGATGGCGCCACCTGGTTTGAACTCTCGAGCGGGACCGGTCGGCCCATCCGAGGTGATGACCGGAGAAATGCTCTCGCTGATGATCAGACGATAGATCTCCCGTATGGCCTGTGCGCCGCTACGAGTGCTCGAAGCCCGGATTACCCTCACGCCCCAGGAGCGCATGATCTTCGCTGGTACTTCGCCGTCGAGTGAAGGGCTGAGCAGACAACCTACTCTAAGCCCAAGACGATTCAACTGTAGCATGTAGTAGACACAGAAGATGTGGCACTGATGCCAATAACAGGGGATGATAGGCTTGTCCTCGCTCAGCACTCGTTCGACGACTTCTTGACCCAGGACGCAATCGATACGGCAGCTGAGCCAGAGCAGCCGGCAGGAGAGCTTGATCACTGGAGCAATCAGGGCATAGGCAGCCCTTCGACGCCAGGTGAGTCTTCGCTTCGACCTTGAAGCCTCTCCCGTAGGTCTGTCCTGACGCGCCCGTAGGCCCGGAGGGTAGACTTCGGTTGCTCCCTTCTGATTTGAAGTGTGGGAGGTATGGGGCATGCTTGCCGGCGTTCCTTCGGTTTGTGCCAACTCGGTCAAGGTCCAGTCGAATCGCCGACCGCAACCGACATCCATTGTCAATGATCCAGATTGTATCAACCACGTGCTGGTATCCAATACTTATATCAATGGAGATCCATCGAATTGGACCTGGCGGTGAATCTGAGTACCAGGCACGATCTTCAGATGGCGACCGGAGCGGGGACCTGATCCGCGGACTATGCCCACTCATCGAACCCTAGGCGAAGCGCTCAAGGCCAAACGCCGCGGAGACCGCACTATTAGCTATATCGATGGCGAAAAAGATGAGCGTACTGTCGGCTTTGGGGATCTCTACAAGCGAGCGATGGGCATCCTTTGTCACCTACAATCGAGAGGTCTGGTTCCAGGCGATGAGCTTGGCTTGTTCACCGACAGCAACGAGCAATTTTTCTTGCAGCGGTGGTATCATTTCGTCCGGCATTCGGGATCGGCGGATTGGCGATCACGGGTCTTGCGTGGCGTATTCTCCCCGGCGGAACGGGCCCCCAGGCGACAGACCATGAAGCACTTCCTGCCCTATTTCACATTCCTGCGTCCCGTCAAGCATCTGTTCATCGCTGCTCTCCTTTTCGGCGTGGTGCACGGCGTGACCAGTGGGTTCGGCCTGCCCTTCGTGACGGAGAAGGTGTTTCCCAAGCTGTTCGGCAACCCCGACCCGTCCCTGTGGGCTCTGGTGGCGTCCGTGGCTATCCTGCCGGCGGCGTTTTTTGTGCGGGGCCTCGCAGGCTACTTCAACACCTACCTGATGACCTTTTGCGGTATCCAGGTGCTCAAGGGCATCCAGCTGAGAGTCTACCGAAAGGTCCAGTCCTTGCCGCTGGAGTTCTTTCACCCCCGGAAGAGCGGCGATCTCCTGGCCCGCATCTTGGGCGACACCGCGGTACTCCAGCAGACGTTGACTGTCACCGCGAACGATCTGATCAAGCAGCCCATCACCTTCCTCGGAGCGGTTGGAGCGCTGATCTACTTCTCGCTCAAGCACCACGAGCTGGCCTTCGTGCTGATCTGTCTGGCCATTATCCCGGTGCTCGTCCTGCCGATCCGTTACATGGGCAACAAGCTGCTCAAAAAGTCCCGACAGCTACAGGGCCAGGGTGGGATCGTGTACAACCTGGTCCAGGAGAACCTGCTGACCAGGACCGATGTGCGCCTGTTCAATCTGCAGGAGAGCCAGGTCACGAAGTTCAAAACTCAGGTCGAGCTGTTCCAGAAGTTCCAGATGAAGGTCACGAAGTACAACGCGATGCTCCGGCCGTCGGTCGAGTTCCTGTCCACGATCGGCGTTGCGGCGGCCATCCTCTACGCGACGCGTGCCGGCATCACACTGGAGAGCATCATCCCGTTGACGGTCGCGTTGTTCGTCTCCTACAAACCGCTGAAGAGCTTCGGAGCTCTGTGGGCGGCGCTCAAACGGGGGTTGGCCTCTCTCGACCGGCTGGAGGTCATCCTGCACGCCGCCGACCTGCTCGCCGATCCCGCGGAGCCCGTGTCGCTGGGCGTTGCCCGCGGAGAGATCGAGTTCCGAGGAGTGGACTTTCACTACACCGACGAGCCCGTCCTGCACAACGTGAACCAGCGGATCCCCGCTGGTCAGATCGTGGCACTCGCCGGGCCCAGCGGCGCTGGAAAGACCAGCTTCGCCAACCTCATCCCTCGCCTCTACGACGTTCGCGCGGGACAGGTCCTGATCGACGGCGTCGACGTGCGCCACTACAGGAAGAGCGATCTTCGCGACCAGATCGGCATCGTAGCGCAGGACGCGATCCTGTTCAACGACACCGTGCGCAACAACATCCTCATCGGCCGGGCGGACGCCACCGACGAAGACGTGGTGCGGGCGGCAAAACAGGCCTTTGCCCACGACTTCATCGAGTCGCTCGAGCACGGCTATGAAACGGTCGTCGGGGAACGCGGTACCCGTCTGTCCGGGGGACAGCGGCAACGCATCGCCCTCGCGCGGGCCTTCGTCAAGAACGCCCCGATCCTGATACTCGACGAGGCAACTTCCAACCTGGACAGCCAGAGCGAGGCGATGATTCAGGAGGCGATGGCCAGCCTGATCCAGGGACGTACGACGCTGATCATCGCGCACCGTTTCAGCACGCTGAAGATCGCCCAGCAGATCCTGCTGTTCGACGAGGGGAGAATCGTCGCCGCGGGCTCGAACGAGGAACTGTTCGCCAACAGCGCGCGCTACAGGACCCTCTACGATCGGTAGCACGACCTGAAGCAGCCTATCTCGGAATCACGGGAAGCGTGGCGAACTGACCGGGACGCGTCTGGATCGCAGTGGCCGCGATTGTCCCATCGGATGGTGGTGAAAGGCGAAGCTCGCCGTAGGAGCACAGGGCAGTGCCACATGACAGTTGGAATCGGCCCTTGACCGATCTCCCGGGAAGGGCGATGTCTCGGCGGGAAGGCAAAGGCACAGGCGAAGGCAAGTTTACAGACGAGGGCAAGGGCAGGAACAAGACGCTAGACGTAACAGGGCTGAGAAAAAAGATGGGGGCGGTCTTGAGCCCCCCCTACACCCGAAGTTTGCAAAGGGTTAGAATAAGCGCTTCCTGAAGAGATTCCGCGACATCCATGGAGGATCTCCCATGCGCCGAGTGACCTGCTTACTCCTTGTCTCGTTTCTGTTTACCTTGGGAATACTCAGCGGTGGCGGTGCATCCGACACCCGCGCCAGTGTCAAGATCGACATTCCATTCCACAAATTCGTTCTCGACAACGGCCTCACCTTGATCGTCCACGAGGACGCCAAAGCACCCATTGTTGCGGTCAACGTCTGGTACCACGTGGGTTCCAAGAACGAGAGGCCGGGACGGACTGGCTTCGCACACCTTTTTGAGCACCTGATGTTCAATGGAACCGAGAATCTGTCGGGCGAGTTCTTCGAACCCCTGGAGAGAGTGGGCGCTACCGGCATGAACGGCACCACCAATGTCGATCGGACCAACTACTTCGAAAATGTCCCCAAGAATGCTCTGGATCTGACCCTGTGGATGGAGTCGGATCGGATGGGTCACCTCCTGGGAGCCATCACCCAGGAGCAGCTTGATGAACAGCGGGGTGTGGTGCAGAACGAAAAGCGGCAGGGGGAAAACCAACCCTATGGCAGAACCCGCACGCTCCTCACCGAGAACACCTACCCCACCGGGCATCCCTATTCCTGGACAACCATCGGTTCGATGGAGGACCTCGACGCTGCCACGGTCGACGATGTGAAAGACTGGTTTCGTACCTACTACGGGGCTGCCAACGCAGTCTTGGTCGTTGTCGGCGACGTCGAGGCCGATCGTGTGAGGCAGAAAGTGGAGCACTATTTCGGTGATATTCCGCCGGGAGATCCCGTCGCAAAGCACAATGTCTGGATCGCTAAGCGGCAAGGAACTCATCGCGGTCAGATGCAGGACAGGGTTCCCCAGGGACGAATCTACAAGGTCTGGAACATTCCCGAGTGGGGCTCGCGCGAAGGGATGTTCCTCTACCTGGTAGCGAGGGTTCTCTCCTCCGGCAAGACGTCACGCTTCTACAAACGCCTCGTCTACGAGGACCAGATCGCAACCGACGCCAGAGCTTACACAAGCCTGCGCGAGATTGGTGGGCAATTCCTCGTCCAGTCCACCGTTGGGCCTGAGAAGTCGCTCTCAGAGGTAGAGGAGGCTTTGGATGAAGAACTGGAGCGCTTCATCCAGGAAGGTCCTACGAAGGAGGAGTTGGACCGCGTCAGGACTCAGTATCTGGCTGGCCTCGTCCGCGGTCTGGAGCGCATTGGCGGCTTTGGTGGGAAGTCAGACCTGCTGGCGGCGAACCACGTCTACGGAGGCCGTCCTGACTACTACAAGACGACGCTCGGCTACATCGAAGAGGCCACTCCCCAAGCGCTCCAAGAGGCCGCTCGGCGCTGGCTCAGCGATGGATCCTATGTCCTCGAAGTCCACCCGTTTCCGAAATACAAGGCCTCCAAATCGGGCGCCGACCGCTCCGACCTGCCTGACGTCGGGAGTCCGCCGGCGGCCCAGTTCCCCCAACTGCAGCGCTCTACCCTTTCCAACGGACTCCAAATCGTGCTGGCCGAACGTCACGCCGTTCCGGTTGTCAATGCGACGCTTCTGGTAAACGCCGGCTACGCTGCCGATCCAGCCGAGGAGCCGGGAACCGCAAGTATGGCAGCATCGATGATGGACGAGGGAACGACGACCCGGACCGCCCTTGAAATCAGCGAGGAGACATCCAATCTGGGAGCCCAGTTGAGCACGGATGCCGGGCTGGACGGCTCCTCGATCTTCATCTCGGCTCTCAGGTCCAATCTGGATGCCTCACTAGCCCTGTTTGCAGATGTCATCCTCAATCCCTCCTTCCCTCAGAGGGAGCTGGATCGTCTCAAGCAGGAGCGCCTGGCTCGCATTGCTCGCGAGAAGGTCAGTCCCTTTCAGATGGCGTTGAGAGTCCTGCCTAGGCTGCTGTATGGCCCTGGCCATGCTTATGGGAGTCCGCTGACCGGCACCGGCTCCGTGGCATCGACGAAAGCCTTGGCGCGGGATACTTTGGTCACTTTCCATCACACCTGGTACCGTCCCAACAACTCCACCCTCGTCGTCGTCGGCAACACCACTCTGAAGGAGATCTCGCCCAAGCTCGAGAACCTCTTCAAGAACTGGAAACCATCCCGAGTTCCTGAGAAGAACATCCAAATCGTCGCACACAAGGCGAAACCGCAGGTCTATCTGATGGACCGTCCTGGCTCCGATCAGTCCGTGATTCTGGCGGGCCACGTGGCGCCACCCACCAACAATCCGGAGGAGGTGGCCATCGGCACTATGAATCGAATCCTGGGCGGAAGTTTCAGCTCCCGCCTCAACATGAACCTGCGCGAGGACAAACATTGGTCCTATGGGGCAGGCAGTGTTCTGATCGGAGCTAGGGGCCAACGGCCGCTCATCATCTATGCACCGGTCCAAACCGACAAAACCAAAGAATCAATCATCGAAATCGACCGGGAGCTGAACGAGTACCTGGCAGACAACCCCGCCACCACTGAGGAGTTGGACCGAGCCCAGAGGGGTCAGACCCTGAGCCTGCCCGGCAGGTGGGAGACCGCCAACTCGGTCGGGAGCAGCATTACCGAGATCGTCCGCTACGGTCTGCCCGACGACTACTATGCGACCTTCAAGCAGCGGGTCATGGATCTGACCCGGGAGAGCATTCATACTTCGGCCCAGAACATCATCCATCCGGACAAACTGGTCTGGGTCGTTGTCGGCGACCTGGCCAAGGTTGAAAACGGGGTCAGAGATCTGAACCTAGGCGTGATTCGACGCCTTGACGGCGACGGGAACGTCGTGGAGGACTGAGCTGAAACTTGAATAGTGAGCAGTGGTGAAGTGATCAGTGAACAGTACCGGAAACAGCTACAGCCAGCAGAGCCGCGAACGACGTGACTCGTTAGCAGTATGCCCCACGTTTCGGCCGTCGAGGACGACGAAGGCGGGAGCGAGCTGGACAACAGCAGAATCTCGCAGATCCCCAACCCCTCGCTCGCGCTTCAGGCTTCCATGGCTCGGGAAGTTTCTTTCTCGAATGGGGCCAGCAGCGCTGGGGGACCCAACGTTCTGCTTTCACGGCCGTAGCGCACTTCAATGGCCTGCCTCCGCCAGCCTGGAAAAAACTTCTGCATCCTCGGTTTCCGTCTGGCACATGATGAAGTGGCTATTCCCTCAAAAAAATCGCCTCGTGAGAAACCCAGACTCAACTCAGTCTTTTCGGGGATGGAGTGCCGGCTTCGGCACAGCTTGGCCGTGGTCACAGAATCATTCCCGAGCAAGGTGGGTTCTCCGGGGTTTTTGCGCGGCTTTCGTCCTGCTTCTCTGTTGTCCTGAGCTGAGTGCGGAGGAGCCCCGAGTCCAGCGGCACCGACCCATCCGTGTGTCGACCGAGCTACAACTCTTCCTCGACGATTTCCTGGTCGAGGCAAGAAGCGGCCTCACTCGGGTGGTCCACCGGCCATCCAAGCGGAACGCTCCCATACTAGTGGGAGACACCCCCTGGGAGAACTGGACCGTCACCCTACACGGGAGCCCATGCATCCTCTTCGACCCGGAGGAGAAGATCTACAAGATGTGGTATCAGGGTTACCACATCCCCCACAACCACTACTTTATGTGCTACGCCACCTCCGAAGACGGGCTCCACTGGAGGAAGCCCGTGCTCGGGATTGAGGAGTTCGGTGGGTCCCGCTCCAACAACATCGTGCTCCAGGGCAACGTCTACTGGGCCCTCGTGAACGTGATCAGGGACGAACACGAAACCGATCCAGAGCGTCGGTACAAGGCCCTCAGCTATGATTTCGCGGCTGTATCCGGCCCCGAAGAGATTCCTCCTGGGCGCTCCCGACCCAACTCCCTGGAACAGGTCCGCAAGGGCCGTCCCGTGGGTATCGGTCTTGCGTTCTCGGCGGACGGTATTCACTGGAAGCTCCATCCCGGGAACCCCGTGATGACCCAGGTAGGAGACAGCCACAACGTCCTACCCTGGGACGACCAAGAGGGAGCCTACTTCGGTTATTTCCGTCCCAGCTACAAGCTCTCCGGAGGCCTGAGGGTAATCGGGTTTTCCAGCAGCCAGGACTTCATCAACTGGACGCCACCCGAGATCATTCTGAGGCCTGATGAACTGGACCCCATAGGCGACGAGTTCTACCAGATGCCGGTGTTCCGGTACGGGAAGGACTATATCGGCTTCCTTTGGGTCTACCATAATTCGCCCCACCCCTCGGTACTGCGGTCGCCAGGACTGGAGCGGTTGGCGAAGGGTCAGCAGAGCCTGGATACTCAACTCACCTACAGCCGCGACGGTCGTCACTTTCTCCGGGTAGGAGACCGTACCCCCTGGCTTTCCCAAGGTGTGGCGGGGGACTGGGACGAGGGCTTCGCTTTAGCTTCCGAATTAGTCCCTCGGGACGACGAGCTCTGGATCTACTATGGGGGAGGTTCCGTAGTCCACAATGCCGAGGCTCACGAACAGCTGGGCAGAATCATCGACGGACGCCGCAAGATGATAGCGATCGGCCTCGCTCGAATCCGGCAGGACGGATTTGTGTCCCTGAGAGCAGGGGACAATGAGGGTGTCCTGACTACGCGACAGATCCTACTCGAGGGACAGAGCGAATTGAGGATCAACGCCGAGGCCACCGGCGGGGCCGTCGCGGTCGAGATTCTGGATTCGGATCTGGTTCCCATCGAGGGGTATGCTCGCGAGGACTGTCGGGTTTTCTCGGGGGACTCGACTTCCGCATCCATAAAGTGGAGGGATGGCCCAGACCTTCAGCCTCTTCAGGGTCGGGCCGTTCGCTTGCGTCTCTACGTCCGCCAGGCGGATCTGTACTCCCTCCAACTCGAAGGAACCAGGACTCAGTAGAGATGGGTTTGGTCCAGGTCCTGCCGTCGTCCTGCGAGAAGGATAGATGAGTCAGACCTTTCTCCCCTCTGAGGGCCGCTGCCAACTTTCCCGACGGCAACCGAGCCAAGCAGGTTTCATTGAAGCGATGTGCGACCTCCGTATACTCGCCCCAGGTCCTTCCTCCATCCTGGGATCGGACCAGGAAGCTGGTATAGCCGCGCTTCGTGTTGATCGTGTTGTCCGCCGTCGGGTCCTGGTAGCCTCCGTAACCAAACAGGAGAACCGTTCCATCCTCTAGCTCAAGCGGACGTCCGAAGGGGTAGAGCCAATCGAACGGGGTGGTTTGCAACTTCTTCGGTTCGCTCCAGGTCGCGCTGCAGCATGGCTAGCAGACCTCATCTTTGTTACGATCGAGATTCGGGACGTGGTCTGAGGTAAGGAGGTGGGCGTCATGGACCGGAAGAATGGGGTCATCCACGTCGGTTCCCTGAAGGAGGTTCAGGGAAAGAGTCCCCTGCTGATATCCCAGGGGCCAGTACCCATCGTTATCTTTCATCACGGCGATAAGCTCCATGCCGTTGATAACCGCTGTCCTCACATGGGCTTCCCCCTGCATCGCGGGACGGTTGAAGACGGCATCCTTACATGCTATTGGCACCACGCCCGCTTCGATCTGGTCAGCGGATGCACCTTCAATCTGTTCGCCGACGATGTCGATTCCTACTCGGTGGAGGTCAGGAACGGAGAGGTCTTTCTGGACACCCTTCCGCCACAGACCGATCCCGTCAAACGCTGGACCCAACGACTGCAGGAGGGACTGGAGCAGAACCTCAATCTGATCGTGGGCAAATCGGTGGTTGGGCTGCATCACAGCGGAGTGTCCCACAGTGAGATCGCCAAGCAGGGAGCCCTATATGGGGTGAAACATCGCGAGGACTGGAGCTCCGGCCTCACCATCCTGAGCGCGATGTCCAACCTTTGCGACCACCTGGAGGACGAGGAGCGAATTGCTCCGATGTATCACGGCCTGGTGCACATCGCCCGGGACTGTGCCGGTCAGACGCCCAAGTTCAACATCCAGCCACTCCACAACCAGGACATCCCGCAGGAGCATCTCAAGCGCTGGTTTCGCTACTTCGTCGAAGTGCGTAGCACCGAAGGGGCCGAGCGTTGCCTGCTAACAGCGATACATAAGGGAATGACGGACGCCCAGTTGACTGACATCGTCGTCACAGCCGCAACCGATCATTTCTACTTGGAAGACGGCCATGTGGTGGACTTCACCAACAAAGCTTTCGAACTGCTGGATCGGGTTGGTTGGGAACACGCCAGCCGAGTTCTGCCGTCCCTGATCCGACCGCTGTGCACCGCGGTGCGCAGCGAAGAGCGCAATGCCTGGCGACATCCCATCGATCTGGTGCCCCTGCTGCGAGAAGCGTTCGATGGGCTCCCCAGCCTGGTCGAGGCAGGACGGGACAAGACCTGGAGCAAACCGAAAGATTTCACTGAGGCCCTCTTCAGCGACGATCCCTACATCCCGATTGAGGCGCTCGAGGACGCCATTCGCCAAGGGGCCCAACCCGTACAACTGGCTCAGGCAATAGCGTATGCAGCGGCCCTGCGCATTGTCCACTTCCACGTCCAGAACGAATTTGCCGACTGGATTGCCGTGCTCCACAGTTTCAGCTATGCCAATGCACTGCACCAATTGTTGAAACGCAACCAATCCCCCGAACTCTTGCGAGGAGTCTTCCACGGAGCCATGCGTGTCTATCTCGATCGCTTCTTCAACATCCCACCGGCCCGATTGCCTGCTTCCAATCGAAGAATGGGGAACCGGAGGGAGATCGACTCTGTGCACACGGAGCTGCTCGACCTGATGAACCTCCAACAACAGACTGACGCGGCGGGCCAGCTGGTCTACAGCTATCTGGAGGCGACCGGAGACGGCGAAGGGCTGATTCGTACGATGGCTGAGTGTTTGCTTCGGGAGGACGCCGAGTTCCACAGCTTCCAGATGTTGGAAGCGGCGATTCGTCAGTTCCAGGAACTGGAGGATGTTGATGAGAAGCGGCTGGTGATGGTTGGAGCGGTACGCTATCTGGCCGCCCATTCCCCGACGCAGCGTGCCATGCAGCAGACACTTCGGGTGGCCCTTCGCCTTCACAGAGGCGATCCAGTCTACGAGCCAGAGACCGACAGAGCGTAACACAGCCAGGACGGATGTTTGCGGCGACGCAGTAGACCAGCGATGAGAAATCCGGGCTAGAGGATTTGCAGGATGAATGAGAACAACTCGAGAAGCCGGGAAGGGAATCGCCTCAATCGGCGCACCTTCGCAAGCCTGGCGGCGGGCGGGCTCGCCGGATCCGGGCTTCTGGAGGCGGCGGTCCAGGAAACACGAACCGCCGGGATACTGTCCCCGGAGACTGCCCGAGCTCTCCTGGAGTTCCTGGGGCACCCTCCTGCCAGCCACAGGGAGCTGGAGCAGATGAGACCGGCGCTGGACTGGACTGTCCAGGCGATTCAGGTGATTCGGGATTTCGAGATTCCCGTTGCTCTGGAGCCGGCCTTCGTGTTCCGCCCCGACAACCTTGAGGACGAACCTACCCCATGAGCGAGGACCTCTGCTACCAGTCCATCGGCGAACTGGCAGCCCAGGTCGAGTCGAAACAGATCTCGCCCGTGGAGTTGACCCGTGCCTACCTGGACCGCATCCAGACGCTGGATCGGAAGCTGAACTCCTTCATCACCGTGACCGATGACCTGGCAATGGACGAAGCCCGGCAGGCGGAAGCCGAGATTGTCGCTGGCCGCTACCGGGGGCCGCTGCACGGAATACCCTACGCGCTGAAAGACCTGGTGGCCACCAAGGGGATTCGAACCACCTGGGGCTCGCGGTTGTTCCAGGATCAGGTCCCCGATCACGATGCCACCGTCGTCGAACGGATTCGGCATGCCGGGGGCGTCCTACTGGGCAAGCTGTCCATGAGCGAGCTGGGCGCCGGACCTCCCCATGCCGAGCTGAAGGGACCCGTACACAATCCCTGGAAGCTGGACCACTGGACCTTCGGCTCCTCCACCGGACCGGCTGCAAGTGTGGCGGCAGGCCTGGCGGCCTTCGCTATCGGTACCGAGACGACGACATCGGTTCTTCGTCCCGCCAGCACCACCGGCGTCGTGGGCTTGCGGCCCACCTACGGCCGGGTCAGCCGTCACGGCATCATGCCTTTGAGCTGGACCATGGACAAGGTGGGTCCCATAGCCCGGCGTGTGGCCGACTGCGCCAAGGTCCTGCGCACCATCCATGGCGCTGACTCCAGGGATCCCACTTCGGTCACCGCCCCGTTTGATTTCCTGCCCGGGGAGAAGATCGCCGGACGGCGCGTGGGAGTCGTCCGCCGGGAGTTTGAGCAGCTCCAGGATCTTGCCGTGGGCGAGAACTACCGGAAGGCTCTGGATGTCCTGCAGAGCCTTGGGGTGATCCTGGAGGACGTGGAGCTTCCCAGCTTTCCGTACCGTGAGGTCGGTAGCTTCATCTGGCGGGTGGAGAGCTTCTCCGTTTTTGAGCCCTGGACCAGGGACGGCCGACTCCAGCGTGCTCTGGTGAACAAGGACCGCTGGATCGACTGGAAGGCGGCGGCCCTGATTCCGGCGCCGGACTATATGAAGATGCTTCGCATCCGCCGGGCTATTGGCCGAGCCGTCGGCGAGATTGCCCGCAAGTTCGACGCCCTCGTTGCACCCATGAATCCCTTGGGCGCTACACCCATCGAGCCGACGGCTGATGGCGACGTGCCGCATCCCAAACTGGAACCCAGGCTCCAGTATCAGGGAGGCCTGTCGGGCCTCCCGGCGATCTCGCTGCCCTGCGGCTTCACCCCCAGAGGCCTACCTGTAGGCCTGACCTTCGTCGCTGGGGCCCTGCGAGACAGTTCGGTCTGTGAGATGGCCCACGCCTTCGAGCAGGCCACAGAGTGGCATCGGCGAAGGCCTGGCTTCCGGGAGTAGCTAAAGGGTTCCCGGGGAAGGTGGTAGCGGATTCTGCTACTAGCCCCTACGCCGTGCTACTCCGACAGGAATTGATTCCGGGCGACCAATTGCGCTTCCAGCTGACAAGCATTCCACTGACCGCTGTTAGGTAGACGTCCAGGCTTTTCCTTCAACCTGTCTCCAACTCGAACGATAGATGCAGAGTGGGGGAACGAGCTGGTATCATTGAGGTTGATTGTTGGAGATTACGGAATGTCCACTGCTAAAGAGCAGCTGACCCAGCTGATCCAGGTGCAACCGGAGGACAGTACTCCGGAAGAGATCGTGAGAGAGCTTGCATTCCACCTCATGGTGCAGCGGGGTTTGGCGGACTCGTCAGCTGGCCGTACGATTTCCAACGAGGAAATGGGCCGTCGAATCCGGGCATGGCAAGAATAGGCTGGACCCGTGAGGCGGAACGATGGCTTCGAGATATCTTCGACTATATTGCGCCCGATAATCCTCAGGCTGCTGCCAAGGTAGTCACTGGCATCTACGAGTCTGCGTAGCGACTCAGTGAATTCCCGGAACTCGGCTATAAGTACCCCGGTCTACGAGGTCAGGTACGGATCCTACTATACGGTCACTATCGTATAGCGTACTTGATCAAACCGGACGGCAACATCGATGTTTTGGGCGTCTTCCATGGAGCGCTCGAAATTGATCAGTACCTCTTGTGAGCAGTGGTAGGAAAGATACGCTCGATCCTAGCCGGCGTACCTTGGCAGAGTGACAGGGGACTTCCGGGGGAAGCCGATGCTGTCCTCAAAGAGAGCCCGTTAAGCGGGCCGTGTTATGGCTCAGACACAGCGTGTATTTCACTCTGAATAGCCCCATCTATCTTTCGAGTTGGTGAGGCCCCCACTGGCGCCGGCCCCATTCGAGAATCTGGTTATGCACTTAACTCCGGAAAAAGTCACCACCACCTAGTAAAAAAGGTGAGAGACAGGAGGTGAGTGGATGTACGAAAAGATGAATTTGTTGGAGTTTCAAGAGCGTTTTGCCACAGAAGAAGCTTGTCTGAGTTACCTGATGCAGAAACGCTGGCCGGAAGGATTTGTCTGTCCCCGTTGTGGGGGTCAAGGAGGCTACTGGTTGCAGCACCGGCGATTGATGGAGTGTCGCCAATGCCGGTATCAGGCTTCTTCCACCGCCGGGACGATTTTCCACAAGACGCGGGTGCCCCTGAGATATTGGTTTTGGACCATCTTCTTGATGAGCCGTTGCAAAGCGGGCTACTCGATGAAGGGACTGCAGAAGCTGCTGGGAATCGGAAGCTATCGGACGGTCTGGATGATGGGACATAAGATCCGACAAGCCATGGCCAAACGTAATGACTGCTACCAATTAAGTCACCTGGTGGAGCTGGATGACTCTTTCTTTGGAGGCCGACGACGAGGGAGAAATCGTCGGGGTCGCAAGCGAGGACGAGGGACCGAAGGCAAGGCCAAAGTTCTGGCCGCGGTGGAGATAACGAAAGCCGGGGGGCCGAGGTTTCTAAGTCTGGATGTGGTCGATGACATAACCAGCGACAATGTGAAGCGGGTCGCCTGGGCGAGGATCGACCCCGGAGCTCAGATCCGAAGCGACGCCTATCACGCGTTTGTCGGTTTAGCTCAAGCCGGCTACCAGCATGAACGCGTCCGGCTCGAGTGGGTGGGGATGGGTTTTGAACAGTTCCCATGGGTTCACACCCTCATTTCCAACTGCAAGACTCAGCTCCAAGGGACTCAGAAAGCGGTCAGCCTCAAGCACCTTCAACGTTACCTGGCTGAGTTTTGTTACCGTTTCAATCGTCGTTTCTGGGAATCCGAGCTCTTCGACCGTCTCCTGACAGCCTGTTCGCTCTATCCCACCGTCACCTATCCGGAGTTAAGTGCATAACCAGATTCGAGAAAGAAACTTCCCGAGCTATGGAAGCCTGAAGCGCGAGCGAGGGGTTGGAAATCTGCGAGATTCTGCTGTTGTCCAGCTCTCTCCTCGAAACGTGGGGCATACTGCTAACGAGTCAAGTCGTTCGCGGCTCTGTTGGCTGTAGCTGTTTCCGGTACTGTTCACTGCTCACTGCACTACTGCTCACTATTCAAGTTTCAGGTTAGTATGTAGACCAGCCTGCTGAGACTTCACTTCCAGAGCCAAAGATCTACGGCGGCGCATGAAAGCCCCTTCTACGACTAGTCCTGATCAATGGAGTGTTGAGGTCCGTAATAAGAAGGGTGATAGAATTCGGAGTACTCATCACAGGGAGGTCAGACGAACTCGTGTCCGGAATCACCGAGAGGAATCTTGGGAACAGTCTCAACATCAGATTTCTACTCCTCGGAGCAGTTGTCCTGTCGTGCCTTGCTGGGGCAGTGAAGGCCGGCGCAGAGGGACCCGGGCCAGAAGAGCGAACCCTCTTGTTGGTCGACGACCACGATGTGCTCTATCGTCCGGGGACGGTGCGGGTGCTGAGACCCCTGGATCGCGCCGCCGAGAATCCCGTGATCGCAGCAGACAAGCCTTGGGAAACCCTCATTGCCTATTGCAGCGTCTACCGCGATCCTGGTACTGGTCACTACCAGCTCTGGTATCAAGCGTGCCCGGGCTGCTACCTTTCCTACGCCACCTCCCGGGACGGGATCCGCTGGACCAAGCCGGACCTGGGGCTGGTCGAGTTCCAGGGCAACAAGCACAACAACATCCTGATGCAGTGGGGCTACGGGGCGTCAGTACTGGTCGATCGTCACAGTTCTGATCCGGCTCGCCGCTACAAGGCGGCCTTCTGGACCAGAGGCGAGGAGATCGATGGCCGGAGTATTCCCGGCAACGGCGGCGCCTTCTCTCCAGACGGGATCCACTGGTCCGAGTACTCCGGGAACCCTGTTGTCATAGGATCTCAAGGTCATTACATACAGCCCCCCTTTGCCGGCGATCCGAGAATTCGGACCGGCGAGCTGGGAGGACCGCCGCTGTCCACCAGCGACGTGACCGATGCCATCTGGGATCCAAAGCGGGAGACCTTCGCCATCTACGCCAAGACCTGGCTGGATGGACCCGATGGCACCATGCACTGGAAGCGTGCCGTGGTTCGAACTGAGAGCAAGGATTTTCTCAACTGGTCCAGGCCCGAACTCATCATGGCACCGGACGAATTCGACGGCTGGGATGGCGATGCGAAAGAAGTCGAACGGGTCTCCGTGGGAGGAGGCAGCGGAGGCGTCCAGCTCCACAGCGGGCCGGCATTCTTCTACAACGACGTCTACTTCTCGTTGCTTCAGGTCATGGATGCCCGCCAGACCGGCCTTCAACCCATCGAGCTGGCCCTCAGCCGCGATGGGTTGGATTGGGACCGCCCTTTCAGGAAGGGAGACCCCTTCCTGCCCACGAGTTCAGGAGAAGGTTTTGACGCCGGCCGGATCTGGAGCAATGCGACGCCCGTCATCCTGCCGGATGAGATCCGTTTCTACTACGGCGGCTACCGCGGAAGGTGGAACCAGAAAGGAGCCCGGGATCATCAGCACCGGCCCACGGGCATCGGCCTGGCTCGGATGCCACGAGACCGGTTCGCTGGCATCCGGCCCCGGGAGAAGATCGGCCAGATCACCGTCAAGGCCATGGACCTGAGCCGCTGTCAGGGACTCACCCTGAACGCCGATGCCAAGGCGGGAGCCATCAAAGTGGAGCTCCTCGACGATCGGGGTTACCGCGTCCGTGGCTACTCGAAAGAGGATGCGGTCCCCATCGTAGGAGACCATCTGAGCCATCCTGTTCGCTGGGTGGGCAAAGGGATCGCGGATCTGGAGACAGGCCGCTACCGGCTCCGCATTCATCTCGACAATGCAATCGTCTACGCCATCACCTTGATTCGCCGCTGAGTCCACGCGACCTCAGCGGCTGGCTTTCGATATCTCCCACAGCCCGGTACTGCGGCGGGAGCAATCCCCCGGACGAGTTGGCAACCCAGTTCCTACTTGAACCTCAGCGAGTACAGATCCGCATCCTTCATCACGAAGCGTAGGCGGACCGGCTTGCCCGCGATCCGGGCCAGGGGCCTATCTGAGGTCGCCTTGTCATGACCCCGTTTCCACCGTACGGTATGCTTGATCTCATCTCCCCAGATCAGTGGAGATTCCTCCATGGCAAAGCCCGGTAGTGGGTTCCCTTTGGCATCCTGGATCTCCAGGCGGATGCTCCCAGCAGCTGATGTGGAGATGTTCAGGACCAGGTTGTCCCCCTTGAAGACTAGAGGTTTCGTGACAAGCTCGCCGCCTGCATAGCCCGCATGAACTGAGACGAATCCATCCGTCCGGAGCACCATCCGCTGCACGTGGACAGTGGGAAATGTGTAGTGGCGTTGAAGGTAGAGCGAAATTTCGTCCGGTGCCGTAGCCACGACTCCGGAGGCAGGCGTATTGGCTCGATGAATCCAGTTCCGGGGGTGTCTACCCGGGCGGATGAAGGCCTCCATGAAGGTCCGCTGCCAATGAAAGCCGTCTCGGCTGCTGAGAAGGACTGCGTCTGAAATACCGGACCTCGGGTTTACCCTGAACGGTTCCAGGGTGCGCCAGGGCACAAAACGGCGAGGGAACGCGAGGTAGATGTGGGGAGCCCGGAAGTAGGGAGTCGCGGCATTGGTATAGAAATGCTCTAGTGGCGTCTTCGCCAGGTCGATGTATTTCGGTGTGCTCCAGTGGAGAAAATCGGGAGAGGTCGTGCGCACGACCTCTCGGATTCGTCCTCCGCGCAGACCGCGGAGATAGGCGACATACTGCTGCTGCTCGGAATCCCAGAAGGCCAGATCGCCTCCCCAATCCACTTCCTGGGTAATGAGGGGGTCCCTATGTACCAGCTTCCAGTGAATACCGTCGCCGGAGACCGCTCCCATCACATGCTTCAGGCCAGGGGTGTGATAGCTGGCCAGCGCCTTGTAGCGCTGATCTCGAGACGCTCTGGGATTGCCGTCCTTGAACACCATGAAGCAGTGGGATACATCACCATGGGCACCCGTCCAGACAATGTTGTTGTCTTTGGAGCCCTTGAATTCGAAGAGGCCCAAAGAAGGTCGTGTCCAGGTAATGCCATCCCGGCTCTCGGCATAGCAGGTCCACTCCCGGTGGTCGGGGATCACCGATTCTCCCGGCTTCAGCTCGGAAAAGATCGTGAGGTCCTTACCGGCGTGTGTGCTGCCTCGGTAGTACATCCGATATCGGTCATCGTCCTTCAGGACTGAGATGTAGTCGCTGGTGACGCCCTCCCACGGCTTGTCAAAGGTCAAGACGCGTTCTGCGGGACGCGGAGAGTGGAGTTTCAGCTGCACCCCCTCGATGGATTCAATCAAGTAGTCGTCGACGAACAACTCCAAGCGAGAACCGATCTTCAGCGGCTCCGCGGACGGGGTCCTCACCGTCAGAGTGAGTGCCATCGAAACCAGGCAGGCTGGAATCAGTACTACCCTCATTCTCCATCCTCCTTTTCCGGGGGGAATCACCGTTGCCATCATGGGACCTCTCTTCTGGCTACTTTATACTCCACCGGTCCAATTCGTGCTCCACACTGTCGGCCCCTTCTTCAGAGAGCCTTATCTTCTGACCAACCGTAGACGCGCTAACGGATCTGGACCTTTCTCGTTACGAAAAAGGTCCCCATAATGATGGGTGAGATCAGTTTTGAACGCTACTATTTGAACGCTACTATTTGAACGCTACTAGATGGGAGGCTGCGTGATGGGAGGATGTACCGTCTTTGTGTTTGCTGTCTGCTTGCTGGTCCAGTGCGTCTTTGCGCAGGAAGCATTTGTCATGGACACTTTGGAAGCTGAGCGGGTGATCGTAGCCCCTGGAGGCTACTTCCCTCGCCTGGAAATCCTGAAGAACGGCCATCTGCTCGCGTCGGTGAAGGCAGGGGCAGCTCACGTGGGTAAATCGGGGAGGGCGGATGTAGTGCGATCCCGGGATGGTGGTAGGACTTGGGGGGAACAGGTCACTGTCTTCGATCTACCGGGTCGTGACGATGCCATCGACGCCATGGGCTGCCTCTCGGACGGGACTCTCATCGCTGGAGTGGTCTCCTACAGCTGGACCGGCGAGCGCTATACCGGAGAAGGGTGGAGCGCCGATACCTACACTCTACGTTCCCAAGACCACGGTGTGACCTGGAGCAAACCGGTCAAGCTGGAAAGCACTCCCCTGGGATGGCTCTATCCCTTCGGGCGGCCCGTAGAGTTGGAGGATGGGACCGTGCTGCTGTCGGGCCACGGTGCCCCCTCGCCTCGAAAACCGGAACAGCCTATGACCTCATTCCTCGTCCGCTCCCAGGACGGAGGGAGGACCTGGGGGGAGTACGCGCAGATTGCCCGCCATTTCAACGAGACCTGTATGGCGCGGCTACCTTCGGGAAAGCTGGCTGCAGCCTTGCGAAAGGACGGGGGTTCCCTTTCCCTATGCTTCTCCTCGGATGGCGGAAGGACCTGGAGCCAGCCGGCTCAAGTCACCGAGAAAGCAGAGCATCCGGGCGACCTGCTGGTTCTGGCCGACGGACGTCTCCTCATGACCCACGGCGTTCGCCACCAGCCCTTTGGGGTTCAGGCCATGATCAGCCGGGATGAAGGCGCTACCTGGGAGAAGCAGAAGAAAGTCCTTCTGGCGTGGGATGGCGATCACGGGGATCTGGGCTATCCCGCCTCCGTTCAGAGGCCGGACGGCCGAATCGTCACAGCCTACTACATCGTCTATGGTGAGAAGGACTCCTGGGGGGACAAGGGCATCGCACTGAAGAACTCCTACACCAAGGCAGTCATCTGGTCTTTGCCCAGGTGAGTTGCCGTCGAATCCCGGAATCGCCTATGGCGCCGCTGTTCCAGACCCTCCATCCGTTCAATGGAGGAAGTCGTCGACAAACAGCTCCAAGCGTGAGCCAAGGTCCTGGGGTTCACCTGGGGTGGTTCAATTTCACTCGCGCAGCGTCCAACGCTTCAAGGATCTCTGGCAGGTGCTGCTGATCTGCCTTGGACCGGGCGAGGCGCTCGAATCCATCCAGCCATCGTCTTGCCTCATCGACCGACTCCTGGACCCAGGCACCCTGGCCTCCAACCCTAACGTAAATAGGGCTGGTGTGGGCGAAACGGAGCCGGCAGGGCAGCTGGTTGTCGATCTTACGACGGTAGCGCGCCAACCGCTCATCACTCAGCAGACGATCCTCGGCAGTGGCCCGGACCGCAAGCCACATCCCGGCATCCACCTTAAGTGTCGATTCAATCTCGGTCTGCTCCTGATTACCCCGCAGCAAACCGCCCTGGATCACCTTTCCATTGGCGACAATTTCAAGGGAGCGTAGCGGCTGATCCGAATACACGGTAGCCTGCAAGTGGAGGCGGCCGCCCTGTTTTTCGAGGGCGATCGTATCGCCGGGGCGATAGGTGGCCGGCTTTTCCGAGAGATCGCGAGCCGTAAAGAAGATCATGGGCCCGTTGGTCACGAAGTTTCGCCCCTCACGCCAGGCCTCTAGGAAGGCTTCCAGATCCGGCTTTCCGCCGGCTCGCACATAGGCACGGTTGTAGCCGACGGGCGAGTCCTGAGCCCCTGACGACGAACCCGCACCCGCCGCCAGGCGCAGCCCACAATTGAGGAGTCGGTAATAGCCGTCGGTGTTCATACGCATCATGTCGAGCGGCGTGTTAGCGTACGTGGGGAGTCCTTCCAGCGACAACAGATTGCCTGCTCCCTTGCGCGGCAGAAACATATGGCGCAAGAAATAGTTGTTGCAGACGTTGATCACATCGACATGTCCCAGCAGGGAATCGAGCAATGCTTCCGGCCGCCAGCCAGCGTGATAGCACACCATTGCGCCCTGCTCGTGCGCCTCACGGACAAGGGACAACGCCGAGCGTCCCTGGTCGGCTTGAAACAATGGATGCTTTTTGAGGCCAATTAGGTAGACGGGTCCCCAGGACGAGTATTCCAGCTCGGCATCCAGCACCGAGGTTGGAATGGACGTGCCTGAAAAGGACAGATCGGCCTTCCAACCGAACCCAGCCGGTACCTCGAGCCGATGGCTGTTCCACCAGGACATGGAGGTGCCAAAATCGAGGCCCTCGGCAGCCAGTTTTGGGCCCAGGATTCCGGCCGTTTGGTGAATGTGGTTTTCACCACAGACGTATCCCCGTTCGCGCAGGTTGATCCAGCGCTGGAGTTCGATCTGGTGAGTCGTCACTTCGCCTTCCCGAAGCTCGACCGTCTCCAGGGCCGGCCGGTACTCCAATCCTCGCTCGACACGGATCAGCATCTTGCCGGCAGGTACCTTCACCGAGACCGACCCATCGCTGATGAACCAGCGGTCGACCTCAAGTGGTTCGACCGCTCCGGCGGTGACCAAAAGTTTTCCGTGCCTTCGCCTCTCATCCGTTTCCCCCGGCGGAACGTGGTCCCGGCCCGAGGCGTCCCGGAGTCTCACCCGCGCTGCCACCCGGCGACCGGTGGCCGCGTCCCGGACGATCAACTCCAGTCGTCCGGCCGCGCCCGTCTCCCGGACTGCGGCCAAGAAGGCAAGCGCGATGCAGATACTGAGACCGACAATGGGCTTTCCGAAGTGTTGCACAATCTGACGGTAGCGCCGCCGGCCCTGGGGTGCAAGGGCAAGGAGAGGACGAAACTGATCCAGGTTCGGTCAAGAAGGTTTGATATCCCAACGCTTGGTCTGGACTTCTGACCGTTCTTGGAGCCTGCTTCAGCGGGCTATGAGGTGGACAGGATTCTCCGCGAGGACAGGGGGGACAAACAGGGTGCTGCGGAGATGCACAAGAAGGCGAGCCGAGCCGAGACTTTCACCTCGACTCAGCTCCTAACTCGTTAGAGTGGGCTCTCGACTACTGGAAGAGAGACAAGACACCCTGCGGAACAGCGTTGGCCTGGGCCATTGCCGCTACGCCAACCTGGGACAGAATCTGGAACTTAGTCAGATTCGCGATCTCCGAAGCGAAGTCGGCATCTCGAATCTGTGATTCGGAAGCGGTTAGATTCTGAACCTGGGACTGCATGACCGACACCGCATTCTCTAGTCGGTTCATGGAAGCACCCAGCGATCCTCGCCGGCCGGCAACCTCGTCAATTGCCGCCTCGACCTCACCCAGCATAACGGTGGCCGTGTTGGTGCCATCGATGTCGACCGTAATGCTGGATCCAGCACTGGTAACACCGGCCGCGATCGCCAGATCAGCCGTCGTGCTCAGCGCGCTGCTGCTGACCGCGATCTCGGCATTGGCCGCCGTCAGGTTCTGCGTGTCTCCTACAAAGATGTTTCGGGTCGCATTGGAAAAGACAGCAGTTCCGTTGAACGACGTGGCCGACCCGATCCGGTCGATTTCCTGGTAGATCTGACCCAGCTCGGTTTCAATGGCTACCTCGCCGCTACTGTTGGTGTCTGATTCGGCCTCAGCGAGCAATGAAGCGGCCCTGCCCAGCAGATTCTGGACTTGTCCATAGGCGCTGTCTGCCACCTGGGCAAATCCGACGCCGTCATTTGCATTCCTGATGGACTGCTCCAGAGTACGGATCTGACCATTCAGGCCGTCTGCCAGAGCCAGGCCGGCAGGATCCTCACCTCCCCTGAACAACCGCTGACCAGTAGAGAGCCGGAAGAGAGTTCTCTGCAGGCCCATCTGGTTCTGGGCTGAGTTGTGCTGCGCCACCAAGCTCGGGAGGTTGGTGATGACGCTGAAAGTGCTGCTCATGGACTATTTCCTCCTTGAAATTGTCTCTCGGGGGCATCCTTGCCCCACTGGTTCTTGGGTACCAGTACACCCGTATCACCTTCTTTATCGGCCACTGCAGGTGGATTCTTTAGTCCAGATGCAGAGGTCCCGCTGAGTACCTCATTCTTTAAGTACGGTCGCTGCTGAACTCGGAGAGGACATTCCCCTAAAATATATGGTTGTTTCGGAGATAGGCTGATGGGACGAGCCGGGATCGGGATAGCTAAGATTCTTGGAGACCGCTCTTCAGAATGGTACGATCCGTTGGGATCAGCCTTCATCGGGGTTGACAGGTTTCCCGAGACTTGACAGGTTTTCCAAGAAAGGCCGTTGGCGTGAGAGTCTTGGTGGAATTTGATCCGATCCGAAAGAGGGGCTTAGATGGGAACTGAAGACGCGGACGCAATAGTGGCAAAACTCCACCGCGGTCGAGTAGTCCACTGTTGGGACCACTTCGTCATCGGTCTCCGTGCTGGGGCCACCTCTGAAACCACGCTTTCGCTGTACGCGATCAGCTACTCGCCCACGCTTGGGAGCGGCCACGTTGCTTTTCTCGACGTCGCCGAGGGGCCGCTGCTAGCCTGGGAGAATGTCCATGGTCTGGGAAGCCGGATGCAAGCGCGGTTCCGGGAGATCGCCCTTCCCGGGAGATCGGTCGAGTCGGCCCGCTTCGAACGACGTCCGACGACGTCGGAAGGGTTCGGGTTCTCCATCCGGTCCGCCAGGTCTAGCGCGCACGTCGCACTTTCGGAGGTGAGGGTGACACCGGCCTGATTGTCCGGGAGCGGCAGAGAGGATAGTAGATTGACCATTGTCAAGGGAGGGATGAGCATGTCCACGGCCATCGATCGACGGCGTTTTCTGGGCAGCGCAGCATTGGGGGCTGCGGCATCCGGCTTGACTGTCTCGGCCAAGACCAAATCTAAGTCCAATTCCCCCAACAGTCGGGTGGTGGTCGGAATCATGGGTCTGGCCCGGGGTGGAGACCTGGTTTTGAGCCTCGGGAAGCAGCCCAACGTCCACGTGAAATACGTCTGTGATGTGGACTCGTTTCGCCTGGACAAGGTGGCCAAGATGGCGGAGCAGGAACTGGGAAAGGCTCCCCAGAAGTTGACCGACTTCAGGAGAATCCTGGAGGACCCAGCTGTCGACGTGCTGGCCGATGCCAGTCCCAATCACTGGCATGCCGCGTCCACCCTCCTGGCCTGCGCCGCAGGGAAGCACGTGTACGTCGAGAAACCATGCAGCCACAATCCCCGCGAGGGAGAGCTCATGATACAGGCTGCCCGCAAGTACAATCGCGCCGTCCAGGTGGGGACCCAGCGGCGCAGCTCGCCGTCGATCCAGGAGGCAATCCAGCAACTTCATGAAGGGGTGATCGGTCGGGTCTACATGGCACGGGCCTGGTACAACGGCGGCCGCGGGTCACAGGGCTGGGGAAAACAGGTGCCGGTACCGACTCATCTGGATTACGATTTGTGGCAGGGACCCGCCCCCAGATTCCCCTACAAAGACAACCTGATCCCCTACAACTGGCACTGGTACTGGCACTGGGGCAATGGCGAGCTGGGAAACAACGGAGTCCATTACATGGATTTGTGCCGCTGGGGCATGCAAGTCGGCTACCCGAATCGGGTGACTGCAGGTGGAGGTCGTTACTGCTTCGACGATGACCAGGAAACCCCCGACACCTACACGGTCTGCTTCGAGTTCGAAGGCAAGCGATCCATCACCTGGGCTCAATTGAGCTGCAATCGCCACAGTCTTGGTTTCATCACCTTTTATGGGGAAAAGGGGGCTCTGGATCTGGGAAGCAAGGGGTCCTACACGATCTATGACAAAGGTGGCGCGGTGGTGAAGAAGGCTGAGGACAGCACCTATGGTGACGTCGAGCATGCCCAGAATTTTCTGGCTGCGATCCGCAACGACAAGCCTCTCAGTCTGAACGTAGAAATAGAGGAGGGCCACAAGAGCACCCTGATGTGCCACCTGGGGAACATTGCACATAGGACGGGACGAAGTCTCTCCTGCGATCCCAATAATGGGCACATCAAGAACGATCCGGAGGCGATGAAGTACTGGTCCCGCGAGTATGCCAAGGGTTGGGAGCCCAAGGTCTAGTGGACACCTGTTCCAGGCTGGCACGGGACCAGAAGACCCGCTCCATCAGACTCCAAGCTGGCGATTCCCGATGACCGTTGCGTCGATCTTCAACCTCGTTGCGCTCCTGATTACTCTTGCGACCCTGTTCGGATACATCAATTACCGCTGGCTGCGACTCCCACACACGATCGGCCTGGTGATCATCGCCCTGGTGGTGTCGATGACGATTTTGTTGGCCGATGCCGCGTTCCCGGTGCTGGGACTGGAGGCCACCGTCCGCCAAACCCTCACCGACATCGACTTCTCCGACACCCTGATGAAGGGGCTCCTCAGCTTCCTGCTGTTTGCCGGGGCGTTGCACGTCGATCTGGACGCGCTCCTCAGCCGCCGCTGGGCCATATCGATACTGGCAACCGTCGGAATCGTGACGTCCACTTTGATCGTCGCTGGACTGATGTTCTACGGCTTCGGGATCTTGGGCTTCGACGTTCCGTTAATGTACTGCTTCGTGTTTGGCGCTCTGATCTCACCGACCGATCCGGTGGCGGTCATGGGCATCCTCAAAGAAGTGAAAGTGCCCGAGACTCTGGAGGCGAAGATTGCGGGCGAGAGTCTCTTCAATGACGGTGTGGGGGTGGTGCTTTTCACCGTCCTGGTCTCGGTGGCCGCCGGCGAAGGCGAGCACGGGGAAGCGAGCTTCGCTGGAGCAGCCCAGTTGCTGGCAACGGAAGCGCTTGGCGGTATCGCGCTAGGGCTCGCGGCCGGCTATTTCGCATATCGCGCGATGAAGGCAATCAACGAGCACAACCTCGAGGTGTTGATCACGTTGTCGCTCGTGATGGCCACCTATGCCCTGGCGTCCCAGATGCATGTGTCGGGGCCGCTCGCCGTGGTGGTCGCCGGGCTGTTCATCGGGAATCACGGGAAGCGATTCGGCATGAGCGCCGAGACCCGTCAGCACATCGACACGTTTTGGTCATTAATTGACGAGGGACTGAACTCGCTGTTGTTCCTCGCCATCGGATTCGAGGTGATGGCGATTACAATCACGGGTCAAATCGTGGGAGCCGCGGTCTTGGCGATTCCTGTCGTGCTGCTAGCGCGGTTGGTGAGTGTGAGCTGCCCAATCAAGCTCCTAGGGATGTGGCGAGAGTTTACGAAAGGCGCGATCCCGGTGCTGATGTGGGGCGGTTTGCGGGGCGGTATTTCAGTAGCCCTCGCGCTGTCCCTGCCGGCGAGTCCTGTAAAACCGGTGCTGCTCGCGACGACCTACGGTGTCGTGATCTTCTCCATCATCGTCCAGGGGCTGACCGTACAGAAAGTGGTGCGTGCCGTAGTTCGGTAACGCCGTACTCAGGCAAACCCTGTAAAATCCGGCGGAGCCAGAGGCGGGGCTAAGCTGAAACTTGATAGGTGTTGCCTTCACTTCGGCGTTCGCCTGTTCGGTGTTCTGCGGTTTGTGATTTAGCCTTTTTCCTTGCTTCGGAGAAGGCAACCGGTGGAAATGCTGAACCGTAGAACATCGAACAAGCGAATTTCGAAGGCCGGAGGAAGACGAAGGAGAGAGCCTTTGACGTTCACCGTTCGTACACAAGTTTCTTTCTCGAATGGGTCCAGCGTCCCTGAGGGCCCTGCTAACCTAACCTGAAACTTCATTTGGAAGATGATGATGGAAGCTTCGCCAGAGTCAGAGCCGTGACTGCGAAGAAGCGGTCCCGGCATTCCGATGCCGGGACCAACACGTTACCCAACGAACTGTGGCCCGCTGGAGCGCCTCCTTGCGGACTCAAAACACGTCCCGATCGTTGATCGGGTACCGCTCCTTTGCAGTCACGCCTCTGCCAGGGTCGCCAATGAGGATCATGGGAGAAGGAAACCAGGTTTCTTTCCTGTACGATCCGGCGCAGCCGGGGGCCGGGCTAGGCTGAAACTTGACGGCACTGGAAGGCCGTGACACGTTTTTGGGGACTCTCGCTTGCCCGTAGGCAGTATGTCCAAACCAGGAGAGTGTTTTGCGTTTACTGCTTCAGGTTTAGAATGGGTAGGTTTCGGGTGTATCTCCCATGAAGGCAACCTTGAAGACTTTCATCGTTATCCTTTCCGTACTGATTTGCTTAGCCGTTATCATAGGTTCGGGATTGGCCCAGACTGGACTTGATCTGGTCGACGTCGACCTCATGTTTGTTGGCGCGCATCCCGACGACGATACGGGCATCATGGCCACGTTTGCCCGCTACCTGCTAGATGAGGGCTTCCGTGCCACCGTCATAACCGCTACCGGCGGAGAAGGCGGAGGGAACGCGACCGGGCCGGAGTCAGGGAGAGCCCTCGGGCTGATCCGTGCCGAAGAGGAACGGCGGGCCCTCGAGCTGGTGGGAGTGCGGTCTCCCCAGTTTCTTGGTCTCCAGGACTTCTATTTCACCCTCTCCGCGGAAGAAACAGCGAGGAAATGGGGAGATTCCTACGTCTGCGACGTTGTGCGTTATGTCCGCCTGCAGCGTCCGGAGGTCATTGTGACGATGTGGCCGGGCCCCGGCACACACGGGCAACATCAGATGGCTGCGCGCGCCGCAACCATAGCCTTTGACAAGGCAGCAGACCCAAGCTTCTGCCCAGAACTTACTACCGAAGAGCATCTTGCGCCTTTCCAACCTCTCAAGCTGTACTACTCTCGAGGAAGGAATTCATCGGCAACGGTATCTGTCGATTCGGATGCCTACTCTCCCAAAGCGAACATGCGCTATGCCGACCTGAAAGCATTGGCGTTTTCCAAGTACCGCTCGCAGGGTTTTGACCAGTTCGTGAAAATACCCGTTCAGGACGCACGGCCCGAGAGTTTCATGCTTGTCCGCTCACTGGTTCCGACTGCAGACGTGGAGACCCACCTTCTCGAAGGAGCGCTTCTGCCGGCGGGAGGGTCGCCGCCCGGGATCCGCTTCGAGATCGTGCCGGCCAGTTTCGAAGCGGGTATCGGCGTCGATGTGGCCACCGTTGTGACGCTCGTCAACAACACGGCGGAGCCCATGGAAAAGGTCGAGATCTCTCTCGAACCCACGGAAGCCTGGAGCGTCGATTCAATGGGCGACAACACTTTCGGCATCCTGGAGCCGGGAGCAGAAGCCCAAGCGACCTTTAGCATCCGCGCCCAGGAAGGCGCCACCATCGATAGAAACACCCAGATTCACGCGAGCTATACCGGGGTGCAGCAGGGGCATTCGGTTTCAGGCCGCAACTACACCCGACTCAGAGCCGTCGTGCCGGTTCAGGTTCGCTTCCAACCCACCTACGATGTAGCAGGCTATCGAGAGTTTGCTCGGCAGACCCACACAGAGTGGGTCATCGAGTCTTTGCCGACGCGACTGCCACTGACGATCGGGCGCTCCAACCCCATCAGCGTGAGCGTCATCAATCACAGCGCGGATCCAGCGTCGGGAGAAATACGATTGAGGCTCGATCCATCCCAAAAGGGCATTCGTGCACGGGGAGAGCTCAGTTTCGCAGTCGCTCCACAGTCCAACACTACCCTACCCTTCGAGTTGGAAGTGACCTCGGAGGCTCTTCCCGAGAAGCGCCAATCGGCCCGCTTCCCGCTGGAGTTGGAAATCACCTCGGGCGTCTACCGAAGCTCGGACACGGCCGAGGTCTACGTGCTTCCGACGCTTGCGATACCGAGATTGCGCCGAGCGCCTGTTGTCGACGGTGACTTGTCGGATATGAAGGGCCTTGCGAGAGGCGCCATCACTGATAAAGACCTTTGGTGGCGGAAGGAGCCGACAGACTCATCGGACGCAAGCGCCTCTTTTCAGGTTGGCTACGACCAGGAAAACCTCTACATTGGAGTTGAGGTGCAAGACGATGTTGTGGTTTGCAACATCGCCCCGGATGATATCCGTGCTCAGCTTCGCTCGGATGCCGTGGGCATCACCGTCGATCCGTCTGGGAGAAGCCGCGATACTTCCAGTGTGATTCAAGCTGCGGCTTTCCCCTGCACGACGGAAGGCTTCCGGGCACGCGGTTTTCGAGATGCCGACGCGGACCAAGGTCTGATGGAGGAGACCGCTCCGGGGATGAAGGTGGCCTCCCGCAAGACCGATGGCGGCTATGCGCTCGAGTTTTCCATCCCCTGGCGCGTCATGCCGGAACAGCCCGGGCCAGGAGCGACCATAGGCATGAACGTTGTGGTCTATGACGGTGATAAGAGAGAGGCGCGTGTGGGAGCCAACATCAGCGAAAGCGGTCTCGCATGGGCGGCTTTTCAGTGGGGAGGTAAGCAGGCCTTGCCGTATCTCTGGCCCCGAGTCGTCTTGGCGAAGTGAGCGCTCGGCTTGCCGTGGTTGTGTGATACCCTCAGCGTACACTAGAGCTTCGTCGATAGCGCAGCCGCACCTTCCAGCGTGTCTCTTCCGTTCGAGCTGCGACAGGATAAACCCAACCGCACCAGTTCTGCGAGTTGGACGGAGAAATGAGTGATGGAAGACCTTCCGCAATGGTTGAGTCCACCGCTGCTATGGTTCACTTTGGGACTCATTCTGTTGTTCCTGGAGTTCGCAAGTCCCGGATTGATCCTGGGCTTCTTCGCAATTGGTGCCTGGCTGGTGGCGCTCATCAGTTTGATAGTAGAAGTCCCTTTGAACCTGCAGCTGGGTATCTTCGTCGTCTTTTCGGTTGTCTGCTTGCTCTTCTTCCGTAGTAGGTTCAAGACGCTCTTCAGCCCGGAGACACCGGTTGCTGATGACGACACACTGCAGGAGTTCGTCGGTAAACGGGCGCTGGTGACCCGTGAGATTCAGCCCCACAAGTCAGGCAAGGTTGAATTTCGCGGCACTTATTGGGGGGCCGAAGCCGATGAAACCATTTCGGTAGGATCAGCGGTCGAAATCGTTGACAAAGAGAATATTACGTTGAAGGTAAGAGCGTTGTAAGGAGGTCGTCATGGACACCAGTACGTTTGTTCTTTTCGGTCTGGTCGCCGTTGCTCTGGTTGCATTCTTCAAAACCATCCGAATTGTTCCGCAGAGGTCTGCTTTCATCGTCGAGCGGCTGGGCAAGTACCGAGCCACTCTCGAGGCTGGATTCCACGTCCTGTTGCCGTTTTTGGATCGTGTTGCCTACAAACACACGCTCAAAGAGCAGGCTGTAGACGTCCCACCCCAGACCTGCATTACGCAAGATAACATCTCGGTGGAGGTCGACGGGATTCTGTATCTGCAGGTCACCGACGCCGGGAGGGCGTCCTACGGAATCAGCAATTATCAGTTCGCTTCGACGCAGCTGGCGCAGACGACCATGAGGAGCGTCATCGGCAAGCTGGAGCTGGACCGTACCTTCGAGGAGCGGGACACCATCAATTCGGCGATCGTCGACGCAGTGGACAAGGCCTCCGATCCCTGGGGTGTGAAGGTCACGCGCTATGAGGTCAAGAACATCCTTCCGCCGCAGAGTATCAAGGATGCGATGGAAAAGCAGATGCGAGCCGAGCGTGAGAAGCGCGCCGTGATTGCACAGTCGGAAGGCGAAAAGCAGGCCAAGATCAACTCGGCCGAAGGGGATAAGCAGGAGCTGATCAGGCGCTCCGAGGGCGAGAGGGAGCGGCGAATCAATGAAGCTATGGGGCAGGCGTCAGAGATCGAAAAGGTAGCCGAGGCCACCGCCAAGGGGATCCGCGAGATCGCCGCCGCGATCAACGAGGAGGGGGGCATGGACGCGGTCAACTTGCGGGTTGCGGAGCAGTACATCAAGGAATTCGGCAATCTGGCCAAGACGAATAATTCTTTGATTATTCCGTCTAATCTTTCTGACATGGCCGGTATGATCGCCTCGGCGATGACCGTGATTCGCGAGAATCGTAGCGACGATGGTCCCGCTCCGAGGTGATTGTCGGGTGCGGGGGTAGCGGTGGTCTCCAGGCCGCCGTGCATCGAGCCAAAGGCTCGAAAGAATAAGACTTCGGCCTGGAGACCAAAGCCACGTCCAAGTTCCGCTTCAGTCCCGCCCCCAGTCGTGCGGCTCCAGCCTTTTCCGGTACTGCTTACTGATCACCGCACTACTGATCACTCCACTACTGATCACTACTCAAGTCCCCGGCTTCCCCTGCCTGGGTCTCGGTGTAGGCGCCGGGCTTGTAGAATCGGTCGTAGAATTCCAGGTCCAGGTGGTGGGCCTGGTAGGCGAGAACCGTGCGGAAGGGTCCGCTGTTAGCAGGGAAGCGGCCGTAGCGATTGTAGATGTACTCACAATAAGCAATGGTGGCGGCGATCGCCTCATCGGAGTAGCGGGGATGCCCTTCTGGACAGCGGCGCCATCCTTCCAGGCCGTCGATTGTCCTCCGTCCCGGAAGGTGCCCTTTCCCTCCGCAAACTTGTATTCCACGAACGCCAGTACCGCTTCTTCCATCGAGCGGTAGTAGGGCGGACAGTAGGGTTTGATCAGCACTTCGTCGTTCACTTCCAGTCCCACCGCCGTCGGTACTGGCACTTCCTGCCCGAGGAGTCTGAGCACGGTCTTCATGAAGAATCCGGCACCGATGATTCGGGATGAGGGAATATCCTCCATCCGAAAGCCCAGCGTTTGCATCCAGATGAATGGGTGAGCCGCGAAGTGGACGAAACCGCCTAGACCGAGTGCCTGACTCATCAAGCCCAGGTTCTGAAGCATCTGCCCCTGTTCCAGGGCAGCGAATTCATAGAGCCAGGTTTCGAGCAGGGTGACAGTGGCGACGCGTCCGGCGGTCACATCGTCGTACAGGTGTCCCCCTTTGGAGCGTGCGAACCCTCCAATTCCAGCCGGCTTGAAGCGATTGTGGTCATCCAGTAGGAAATAGGAGAATTCCTCGCTGAAGGCAGTCAGCAGGACGTTGATATAGAAGGCGCTTAGTTCGCCAACCGGTAGGAAGTAGCTGGTTCCCGGTAGGTTCGCCGACCATTTGTTGAAGGCGGGTACGAAGGGCAGTTCGCGAGGGATATCCACCCGCCGATCTGCAATTCGGACTCGGCTCTTCTGGTGTAGCTCGACGAATTTGTGCTCGCGTGCGCTACGGGTCAACTCCGCGATCTGTTCCCGGGGGAAATCCTGGGGGCGTTTCAGCATCCACGCTCCCTCGTCATTGATCAGGAACATGATCCCGGAATGGACCGCATCGCCGCTGGCCACGGTCCGTCCCACCAGATGGGTCATGATGTTGCCGCTACCCGATTCGGGTTCTTTGCCACTCTGAAAGGGCAATTCAGAGAGCACAGGACCCGTGATACCGCAGGCAGCGAACGCAAGAGCCGCCTCCTCTTCGATGGTCAGCGGCTGCGGTTGCTCATGACTGGAATGGGTCAGCGGACCCCCATCGAGTTCCAGGGCCTTGGCGAAGCGGCGTGAGCGCCGCTTGATCAAGGACTCGAGCAGGGAATAGCGATCCCAGCCTTCGGAAATTCTCGATTGTCCAACCTTCGATTTCACTTCAGTCATCGCTTTCGCTTTCTTCTGGCCATGAGCATTGAGGGCCACCTTCATGAGCTTGCCATCGGCCCGATCGAGCCTCAGGGTGTGGACCCCCTCGGTGGGTCTAACTCCCAGGTTTCGAGAGAGGTATTGAAATCTGCGATGCGAACATTGCCGCCGACTGTGTCAGCTTTTAGAGTTCTGCTGCGCTCCGCGCCTGGCCTTCATTGCCGCGGTGTGGTCCCAGGGTTCGATCCATTCTTGTCGGATCTCCATGCCGAAGCCGGGCGCGTCGGTCGGTGCGACGTAACCATCTTTGGGCATCGGCATGCCCGGAATCGGGCAGACTTCATCCAAAGGAACGCCTGGGTCAGAGCCCATCCAGTACTCCGCCATCGGGCTCTCGGGCATTGCGATTGCGAAATGCTGCCCCCATGGAGTGCCGGCTCCAGTGTGCGGCACCGTAATGAGGCCTGCTGATTCCGCTATGGTGTAGACTTTCACTGCCTCCGTCAGGCCGCCCGACCACATCATATCTGGCTGCAGGATATCGACAGCACGGTGTTCAACCAGCTGCCGGTATGCCTGTCTGCCGTGATGGTGTTCACCGGTAGCGATGGGTACCCAGTTGATGGCTTTCTTGAGCTCTATGTACCCCTCAAGATCGCTGGAGATCAGGGGTTCCTCAAACCACCTCAGTTGGTAGGGCCGCAGCCTTTCTGCCAGGCGGACAGAGAACTCCACATTGAAGGACATGACCGGGTTGTACATCAGCTCAACCTTATCGCCCACCTGTTTGCGGGCGTTGGCAATGTGCTCTTCCGCCTTGTTGATGCCGTCGATTCCATCGCTGTAGTGTGACGGATTGCTTACCTTGAACGCCGTGAACCCCAACTCCCGCGCCCAGTCCAGGTCGTCTGAGGTGCTGTAGAGCTTTATCTTGTCCCTGCAAGGGCCGCCAAGCAGGCTGTAGACCGGCGTGTTGAGAAGCTTTCCTCTAAGATCCCAGAGAGCGAGATCAACGCCGGAGCGTGCGACCGTCGCGATCCCACTGGCTCCGTAGTTCTGCACCGACCTCCACATCAGGTCATTCAGGAATTCGATTGCCAGCGCGTCACGACCTTCAAGCAGCGGTGCATAGTGGTAGTCGATCATCGCTGCCACGGGTTCGCCGTAGCTGCAGGCTCCAAGACCCTGGGTGCCATCCTCGGCAATCACCTGCACCCAGACATCGGGCGCAGCCGCGCCCGGCATACTTCCAAACCGCCGCGTAAACTCCGGGTAGAAGTTGATGGGTAGCGCGCGATCTCCAGCGACTTTGTTGGCGTTGGGTCTGCGTGCTTGTGTTCTGGGAGGTTGCTTCGGGATGTCCAGCGCAACTGCCTTTACTTCCTTGATTTTCATCATGAAGTAAGCCTTTTAAGCACGCCCCACCTGAAATTCGGGAAGTCCACCCGTGGCTGTGTATCCCGAGTTTTCGAGCACGACAATGGTGGGACGGCCGTCGTGTGACTTGGTCATGGGGAAGGTGACCGTGTGATGACGCGCGATGATCACCGGGTCCCGCGGGCGGCGGTTGAGAAACTCATCGACCGGGTCCATACCCCCGCCTTGAGCCCCACCGAGTGGAGGTAGGTAGTAGTGCATGGGCACGATCCAGGTGGGCTTGATAAAGTCGATCATGCGGTCCAGCTCCGGATACTTGACAGTGTATTTTTGACCCGTGATGACCAACATTACATCACAGTGACCGACCCAGGGCTCCATCTCCTCGTTGCTTAGACCGAACCCAAGATCGCCGAGATGACCAAACCACAAACCGCCGGCCTTGAAGGCATAAAGAGCGTTGTCGTCTGTCCCCTCGGGATGGTCGGGTATCTCCGCGGCCGGAATCGCATGGATCTGCTCGCCGTTGATCGTCGCCCTGGACTTGCCCGTTGCCACATCCAGAGCATTAATCACCTGCGGATTACCGTTGACCAGGTGCACATTGTCATGAGCCGGGTCGGTGAGCGAGCTTACGATAACCGTGTCCGCTTCGAGCCGGAAACCGTCGTCCTCCAGGTCACATTTCTCATGACTGAAAGGGTCCATGACAAGGGTAGGATGTCCTCCCTCCCAGATGCGGAAACAGGCGTGCCCAACGAACTCGAGTTGCACCGACATAGAAATCCTCCTTTTGCGGCTCTCGCACGAAGCCTTAGATCAGTCTGCCCCCTCAGCCGATCGCATTCGAAAACGAAACTTCTGTACGAGCAGCAACCACTCGAGCCATGGAAGCCTGAAGCGCGAGCGAGGGGTTGGGGATCTGCGAGATTCTGCTGTTGTCCAGCTCTCTCCTCGAAACGTGGGGCAGACTGCTAACGAGTCAAGTCGTTCGCGGCTCTGTTGCCTGCAGCTGTTTCCGGTACTGTTCACTGATCACTTCACTACTGCTCACTATTTACGTTCCAGTGTACTTAGTCTCCCAGCGCGTCCTTGAAGCTCCGCAGCGACTGGGCCAGGATCCCGCGTCTCATCGCGACATCCACGCCCACGAAAAACACCCGGACACCCAGTTCGCGATAGTACTCGGCCTGTTGGGCACTGCCGGCACCCATCACGACTATCTTTCCGGTGCTGGCTGCTCGGGTTAGCACCCGTTCGATTTTAGGAGTGAGGTTTGTCTTGGCGTCGTTCCCGTAAATCCCCAGGCCGACGGACCAGTCATTGGGACCCACACCGACCATGTCGATTCCCTCGACCTCGAGGATATTATCTAGATCTTCAAAGCCCTCATCACTTTCGAAAAGGACCATCAGATGTGTCATGCCGTTGACTTGGCGCAGCACCTCTTCCTGATCACCGCTAAGCTGGAAGCCGATGCCGGCGTTGGTCGAGGAGAAGCCACGTTGTCCGGTTGGAGGGTACTTGCCCAACTGCACCAGCTCCGCAGCCTGTTTGGCACTTCGAACATCCGGCAGGACGATCACCTGCACCCCTCCATCCAGCAGAGGCTGCACGTTGGTTCGCGACAGCTCGCGAATACGCACCAGTGGGACCATGCCCAGATGGGTGATCGTACGACTGAGCTGAATGCCCTCTTCTGAAGATTGCGCACTGTGCTCGAGGTCTATCCAGACGATGTGATACCCCTCCCTCGCCATCAGCTCGACGTCGGTGAGTGTAACGTCTCGGCAGATCACACCGTAGAGAAGATCGTGCTTTTCCAGTAATTCGCCCAGGCGATCGGCGATGGGGTGCATCCCAATATCCGTCATTCGTGCTGTCCGCGTCCCTTCAATCCTCGACAAGGTCGTAGAGGCCGCCTTGCTCATACCATTTCGTGCCGGGCGTAGGGGCGGCGTCCATCACCAGGGGGTGCAGATAGTCGAATGCCTTCTTCAACCCGTCGAGGACGCCTATGTAGTCGACTTCCATTTCGACCGAGAGGGCACCTTCATATCCGATGAACCGCAAGTTTGTGATGAAATCTCGCCAGAATTTCTCGTCGTGACCCCAACCAACCAGCGCGAATGTCCAGGGTCGGTCCTGTGGCTTGGCCATGGAGACGGTTGTGTCTAGGGTGCCGAGCAGTCTCAGGTTGCGCTGATCGATGCGCACGTCCTTCATGTGAACATGGAACAGTGCGTCTCCCAGGAAGCGGATGGTCTCCAGCAAGTCGATCTGTTGGATGAAGAGATGGGAGGGGTCGAGATTGCAGCCGATGATGGGGCCGATCGCCTCCCGAAGCTTCCAGAGGGTCAGGGGAGAGTAGACGATGTTGCCGATCCAGGGTTCGATCGCCAGCTTGCAGCCGTGGTCCTGAGCGATTCTCGCGTACTCCGTCCAAGCGGGGATCACTCGCTCCTCCCACTGCCAACGCAGAACAGCACGGTTGGTTCCGTTGTAGGGATCGACAATCCAACAGGGGGTCTTGTCTCCGGGCGCACCCTCCGGGGAGCCGGCGTTGAGGGTGAGTAGATCGACCTCGATGGCCTCGGCGAGCTTGCACACCTGGCGGAAATGCTGCAACCAGATCTCCTCTGCCTTCCGGTCGGGCGACAAAGGTGATCCATGGGCTGTCAATGCGCTGATTGCGAGATCGTGACTCTGGAGCGCGTCGAGCCAACGCTGCCGCGCGTCCTTGTCAGCAACCAGCTTTTCGAGATCGCAGTACTTACGGCTGCGCTCGCCCAGGGTCGCAACCTCGATCATTTCCGCTCCCAGGTCGTGAGCGAACCTAAGGCCCTCATCGAAGTCGAGGGCAAGCAGAAACAGCGAGTTGATTCCAAGTTTCATGGACCCGGCCTCCAGAGGAAAGAAAGATCTTTCAGGAGAGCGGATATTCTACCGGCTAGGGCCTCGAATTCCAAGAGAAAGCATTGCCACGACGGACGTCTCTAGCAGGGAACTCAGACGTTGGAGTCGTCAGCCAGGTGTCCCGGGGTTGATCGGACAGGCTCCTAGTACCCTGTCAACCTCGAAATTGTAGGTTCTGAACGGCCCTGGCGGCCGATCTCTGTGTTGCGCGTCCTCGACGTAGGCCAAACTATGTCTACGGCCGCGCGCCTTGACCTCGACCACCATGACTCGTCCATAACCCACAATCTCGAAGTTGACAGGGTACTAGGCCACACGCGCGATGAGCGCGATGACCACGATCTTCGAGATTACTTCCGCCGCAATCAGCGCTGCAATGAACAGGATGACCGCCTTGCCACCTCTCAAGTTGCAGGAAACGCTGAAGGCCCTATACATAAGGTAGACCATCCAGATCAGTGCGATCAGTATCATCCCAACGACGATCCCGAATACCACGCCGTCGGTGCCTTGCTTGAGCAGCTTCCAGGCGAGGTGTTGCGAGGCCCGCTGGTAGCCGGGAAGTAGCGTCGCCAGCGCGGGCAAGAGCATGGGCCAACGAGCGAGAGCCTGCGTCCCTACCAGGTCGATCGCACGCCAGGAAGATCTCGATGCAAGTATGCCCACGATGAGGAGCACGATGGTCAGACTCAGCCAATTGACGATGCCCTCTGTCAGGAACACCCAAGTGGGTGCTGCACGTCCGCTGTGGACATCGATCACGCCGTCGAAATGCGTGTTGCTCAAGGCACCGAATCCACCTGCCGCCAGGATCGCAACGAGCCCAAGGACGAGCGCCGGTCCACCGGCGACATAGTTGAACGGATTGAAAAGCCACTGTCCCAAACTGGGACCGGCTGGGTAGGTCTGCTGCTCTGTTGTTACGTTCATGGTAACTGCTCCTCCTTTACGTCGGCCTGTTTGAGTGCCTCGATGATGTGATCCAGCCGGTTGCGGACGGTCGGGTAACTGACCTTCCAGATCCGGGCCATCTCTTTGAGGCTTCCACCGACCTTCACAAATTGAAGGACGAACTCTTGTTCTTCGCGTGGTAGGCTGGCTAGAGCCGGCAGGTCGTATGACCCGTCCACCGTGGTCTCGCAATCCGGGCAGCTCAGCCGCCTCACTCGAAGCCGCTGCCCACAACTGGGGCACGCCAGGGGTAGCGTTTTCATGAAATTATATTAAACTAATGATCAATATAATTCAAGTACAACTTCATTATATTCAGTGTTCTGAGACTATAACAGAGAAATCCAAGCTTTCTGGGCAGTGACTTCTTAGAATAGGGACGCGAGCCTAAGTCGTAACCAAGCCCTTAGGGAGAGGTGGTGACGATGTTTTATCACTGGTTTGTTCTCCTCCTGCTGATTCAGCTTCTAGTTGGTTGTGCTGGCGGAACCGAACCCGGCGTGGCAGGCCAGGGGGCCCTGGAACAGGAGTTCCAAGAGTCGATGTCAGGGGTTGTCCTGGAGGGCTTCTTCACTATCAACGATCGAGACGCGGCGCCCAGAAAGGAGCGGTATCACATCACCAAGATGTCGAAGCTGGGCGGTGACTATTGGGTGTGTCAAGCGCGCATTCAATATGGAACTCACGACGTCACCGTTCCCGTTCCGGTCAAGGTGAAGTGGGCCGGTGACACCCCGATCCTGACGCTGACCGACGTAGCGATCCCTGGACTTGGAACCTTCACGGCGCGGGTGCTCTTCTACGACAAGAACTACGTAGGAGTATGGAGACACGGGGAGGTTTCGGGGCAGCACTTCGGGCGGATTGTCCCCGAGGCCGGCAGCGACCTCCCCTCCGATTGAAAGTGCCTTTGTTGGGGTCTTGGTAATCTGCGGGCGAATCGCCTACACTGACCTGCGACCGCTTTCTTGTTTTGGGAGAAGACTCAATTGAAGTGAGAGGAGAGTTTCTCAGCCTGATCAAAGGCATCCGCGATCGTTCGCTCTGCTTCTTGGAGTGGGACTCTACAGACTTCCTCCAGAGACTCAATCACGGGTTCGGTTCCTGGACAGTCATCATCCTCACGGAGGTTTGAAACCAGATCCACCGGCAGTCCCAGCTCCGACTTGTCTGGGTGGGCATGATGTTGCTCGATTGTAGAAATCAGGTACTCGGGCAGGTGCCAGGAACACCCCAGGGCCGCGCCCAATTGGGCATGTGTCCACCCGAAAGCCTCATTTTCCAACTCGGCCAGATTCGACTCTGGATCCGAATGCCAGTGTTCCAGGACCTGGCCGTATTCTGGGGCCTGTGCCCGTACCAGTAAGGGAACAGCCATGTCGAGCAGGAGACTGGCGGTGAAGCACTCCGACTGCCTGCTGGGATTGAACCTTTCAGCTAGCAAGCGCGCAAGACTGGCTCGGCGGAATGCCGTAGTCCAGAAGCGCCTTGCTTCAAAGCCAGGGGTTGGAGAGTCTGGTAGGACGTCCCGAATTGCAAGTGACAGGACCAGCGACTCCAGGTGAGAACGTCCCATCAGCGAACAGGCATGCTGCACGCTGTCCACTGAACTCCGGAGTCCGTAGGCAGCCGAGTTGACGGTCTTCAGAACGCGCACCACCAGGCCGGGATCGGCCAAGGTTTGCTCTGCTACGTTGTCCATGGAGTTGTCGGGATTGCGAATGCAATCCAGGATAGCCATCAGAGCGGATGGGAAGGTAGGAATCTCCTCCTTGCCCAGCACATCCGCGAGGGCTTCACTCGATTCCTGCTCACTTTTTCGAAAGAGTCCGAGCATGTTAATATCAATCGGCGCGGCGGGCCATTCGATTGCTGAAGATTGAGAGTAGACCCCCCAGCATCACGTAGCCCGTGATGACCTGGAGCATGGCCAGGATCTGGGCTGCCGCAGTTTTTGGAACCACATCTCCATATCCAAGGGTGGTGAGAGTTACGACGCTATAGTAGAGCGGCGAAAGAAAAGTCGGATGGGCACCGTAGTCGATGCCGACGAGGGTGTATAGCCAAGCGAAGAGTAGGACGAGAGCGGACGTCCACAGGCTCCATCGGCACAGACTCCGCCCGCAGTCGCTGGTGAGCCACCAAACGTGGTAGGTCAGTAAAGCAAGTCGCCCCCGAGTCCTGAATTCTTCGAGGAAGTTCTGGTCCAGGACGAAACGGCGCATCATGTAGGCGCCGGTAAAATGGATGTCCCGGATGTCAACTCCGATCCAATGTGCGGACTCGTAGTGGATCAAGCCCGAGAATCGAGCGGCGCAGAAGATGGCATCCTTGAAGTCTGCTCCTTGCACATCAGCGCCTTCCAGATTGGCGCCACTGAGGTCGGCCTGGGACAGATCGACTCGGGTCAAATCGGATTCATGCAGTCGCGCCTGGCGCAGTTTGGCACAACGCAGGTCGCTATCACTCAGGTCCGACTTGCTGAATGTGGCATGGTCCATTTCCGCCCCGAAAAGGCGTACCCGCTGCATGCTGGTCATCCCAAAACCAGTTCCCTCGGCGCGAACTCCCTCTAGACAGCAGTCACTCAGATCGGAACCTGCAAGCTCTGCGCCGCTCAGGTCTGCTCCTGTCAGGTTAGCACCGCGTAATCTGCAACGCATCATCCGCGTTTTGGCAAGCTGGGCGCCAGAAAGATCGGATCCGGAGAGATCGGCTCCAGTCAGATCGAGTCCACTGAAATCCATCCCGTTGAGCCTGAGTAGGCTCAAGTCCAACGGGCTCTGGCATTTTCCCCCACTCCGAAGGTTCTCCAGTAGGTCTAGAACTTCTGGAGACGGGTCCGATAGGTCGCCCTCTTCACCCGACAGCAGTGCCAGTGGGGGTGTCGCCGGTTCGGTGGATGGAAGGGCCAAAGCTCTCGAGTTCATTAGTCGAAGTCCAAAACTGGGCAGTTGTCCCTGAGTTAAGAGTTCTCGCCGTACCTATCGTCCTAAAACCTGCCTGGGATTAATTGGGGTGCAGGTCCAACCGCACGATTCCGAATCCCGACCCGGAGCGTCGCGACCCCGTGAAGGTCACGGCATCGTCGAAACTGTTTCCGATATTCGTGGCCGGGATTGTTTAGAATCTGTTGATTGTGATTTCAAGTTTATTCGTATCTTGTCTCTTGTATTTCGGGGATTAGGATCGTCCATGTTTGTCAGACACTTACATCTTTTGTTCTTCCTGATCGTGCTATCGACCTCCCTCGGACCGTGGGCCGGATCTCCCAATGCGGCGAGATCGTCTTCGATTGGAAGCTCGAGCCTGACCCATTCGCTCTCGCAGGAAGAACCCGGGTCCGAGCAGGCTGAGGAAGCAGAGGCGGCCTGGGACGTCAACGCGCCTCCCGGAGAGACCTTCGAGGTTGCCATCGAAACAGAAGAAGGTACCTGGATAAGCCTCGACGTCAGCCCCGACGGTTCTGAGGTCGTCTTCGACCTGCTTGGGGATCTCTACGTAGTCCCGATAACCGGCGGGGCGGCCAGGCCCTTGACTGAGGGCATGGCTTGGGACATGCAGCCCCGCTTCAGCCCCGACGGGAAGTCGATCGCATTCACCAGTGACCGTAGTGGCGGAGACAACCTCTGGGTCATGGACCGTGACGGCTCCGATCCACGGCAGGTCACAGAGGAGGACTTCCGCCTGGTCAACAGCCCGACCTGGTCTCCCGATGGCCAGTTCATCGCCGGCCGCAAGCATTTCACCTCGCGCCGCAGCGCGGGTGCCGGAGAGATCTGGCTCTACCACGTCTCCGGTGGCAAGGGCCTCCAAATGACGGAGAAGCCAAACCTGCAGAAGGATCTGGGAGAGCCTGCGTTCTCGCCGGACGGCCGCTATCTCTACTTCAGTCAGGATGCCACGCCTGGCAAGTTGTTCGAGTACAACAAGGATCCACACGCCCAGATCTACGTGATCAAGCGACTCAACCGACACACCGGACACATCGAGCCCTTTGTGATGGGAGTGGGCGGGTCGATTCGTCCCACGCCCTCGCGCGACGGGAAGAGCCTGGCCTTCGTGCGTCGGCGTGGGCTGAAGACGGTGCTCTACATTCACGACCTGGAATCTGGCGAGGAGCGGCCCCTGTGGGATGGGCTCGATCGCGATATGCAGGAGACCTGGGCGGTGCACGGGGTCTACCCCAGCATGGCATGGACTCCAGACGATCAGGCGATCGTGGTCTGGGGAGGGGGGAAGCTTCACAAGGTTGCAGTGGCGACCGGCGAGGCCGAGCTCATTCCGTTCCGGGTCAAACACACACGAAAGCTGAACCGCGCTCTGCGATACCCGGTAGCCGTCCATCCTGAGACTTTCCGCACCAGGATGCTGCGCTGGGTTCGGGTCTCTCCGGACGAAAAATCGGTGGTTTACCAGGCATTGGGCCATCTCTACTGGCGCAGCCTGCCCGAGGGCTCGCCGCGTCGACTCACCAGCGACGAGGACTTCGAGTTCTACCCTTCGTTCTCGCGTGATGGGAAGTGGATCGTCTATGTCTCATGGGATGACGAGCGGCTCGGCAGTGTTCGGGTGGTGTCGGCTGGCGGGGTTCGTGGCCGGCCGGTTACCACTGATCCAGGTCATTATCTGGAGCCCGTCTTTAGCCCTGACGGAGAGACAATCGTCTATCGCAAGGCCGCCGGAGGAGGCATCCGTTCGCCTCGATGGTCTCACGATACCGGGCTTTTCAGGGTTTCGACCAGGGGGGGTGAGAATCCAGAGCGGATTGTCCACAGCGGCTTCTCGCCTCACTTTGGTGTCAGGGGCGAGCGTGTCTTTTTCATGGATCAGAAATCCGGTGGAGACGACTACACCATCGTTTTGAAGAGCATCGAGCTGGATGGAAGCGATGAGTTTACCCACCTGGACAGCGAACACGCCACCGAGTTCCAGGTTTCCCCTGACGGGCGCTGGATCGCATTTCGGGAGTACTTCAATGCCTACATCGCTCCCTTTCCAGCCACCGGGAGGACCGTGAAGATCGGTCCCAAGAACGAAGCGGTCCCACTTCGGAAGGTCAGCAACTCGGCCGGCGAGTATCTACACTGGTCGGGGGATTCTAGTCGGCTCTATTGGGCGCTGGGTCCCGAGCTGTTCGCACGCGAGCTCAGCAGCGCCTTCGCCTTCGTGGAGGGGGCGCCAGAGGAACTGCCGAGGCCTGCAGATATCGGCTCGGGTATCGACCTCGGGTTTTCAACGGCCTCAGACCTCCCGGCGGGAAAGCTTGCTCTGGTGGGCGGGCGCATCGTGACCATGAAGGGCGACCAGGTGCTGGAAGAAGGCACTGTCATCGTTGACGGCAATCGCATTGTGGCTGTAGGTCCTCGTTCGAGCACCAAAGTACCGGCTGACGCGCAGGTCTTCGATATCAAGAGTACGACGCTGATTCCGGGGCTGATCGACGTCCATGCCCATGGTCCTCAGGGACAAGATGGCATCATTCCACAACAGAATTGGCTGCACTATGCCTCGCTTGCCTTCGGCGTGACAACCGTCCACGATCCGTCGAATGACACTGCTAGCGTCTTCGCTGCTAGCGAGATGGCCCGCGCCGGTTTGGTGACAGCCCCGCGCGTTTTCTCCACTGGGACCATCCTCTACGGAGCCAAGGCTCCCTTCAAGGCGATAGTTGATTCGCTGGAGGACGCTCGCGGACACCTCCGCCGGATGAAAGCGGTGGGTGCCTTCAGCGTGAAGAGCTACAACCAGCCGCGCCGAGATCAGCGCCAGCAAGTGATTGCCGCTGCACGTGAGCTGGAAATGATGGTCGTGCCCGAGGGAGGCTCGCTCTATCAGCACAACATGTCGATGATCGTCGATGGCCATACCGGGATTGAGCACGCGCTGCCGATCGCTAAGGGCTACCAGGACATGATTCAGCTCTGGGCCGGGTCCGAAGTGGGCTACACGCCCACAATGGTGGTCGGATATGGTGGCCTTTCGGGTGAGCACTACTGGTACCAGCACACCAAGGTCTACGAGAACCGACGGCTCCGTGCGTTCGTCCCACCGTTCGCCTACGAGCCCAGGGCCCGGCGCCGGATCCACGCGGACGACGGTGACTGGAACCACTTCGACATCGCACGACTGTGCAAGCAGCTCAGCGATGCGGGGGTACTGGTTAACCTGGGTGCGCACGGTCAGCGGGAAGGACTTGGGGCCCACTGGGAGCTATGGATGTTCGTTCAGGGCGGCATGACGCCGTTGGAAGCTATTCGAGGGGGATTATAAATAAACATTGACAGGAGGTACTCGCTCGTCTATCGTCGGGCGCTGGCCGAGATTAGCAAGACGCTCGTTTGCCGCCGATGTAAGGAAATTCCTGAACTTGTCAAAGAGGAAGGTCGCAGTGACGTGGTACGTTGTCCCCGGTGCAGGGTGTCGGGTGACCGCGATGAAATCCTTCGGACAGCTCAAGAGTACTTCGCACGCAGCGTCATGCACAGCGAGTTGCACGACTTCCAACGAAGGATGGTCAGTTCCACCAAACGCCTTAAGAACGTCACCTACAAGCCGGGAAAGTTCCCCACTCTCACTCCGCCAGACTTCATTTTCCGATAGAGACATGTGCATACAATAGCAGAAAAGCTGGAAAAATAGAACGCTGTTCCATAGCCGGGATCAGAGAAGGCACGCATGACTTGGTATATAATTCCCACATGAGACCTGTACTTGATCCGAAGCGGGATTTGGTAGGCGCTACGCCGGAGACGCTGGCTCGCGCCCTGTTCCGGCCGCTACGACCTGGCACCCGACGCAAGGCCGTTGTCCGCGATGAGATCACGGAGAAGGAGCCTGTGGCCGACAAGGCGGACAACGGTGTCTCGCATCTGGACAAGCGTTCCTGATTCGCGGATGTTGTGCTTTCCGGCGAACTCCTGAATGTAGCGGTCAAGATGCTTCGGACTGATCTTGTGAAACGTCCCTTTGTGAGCCCGCTTTAGCATCGACCAAAACGACTCGATTCCATTGACATGCGCCATACCGTTGACGTATTCCGCTACGGAGTGCTTCACCGCCGTATGAGTGAAGGGGAGGCTGTCGTAGACTGGGGCATCGTCGGTATAGACCGTTGCGCCTTTGGCAGTGTGATCGGTAACGAAACCTTGCAGTGTTTCGGCATCGGTGTTACGAACCACTTTGGCCGCAACCTGATTGCTCGCCCGATCCTTCGCCCCGACTACGGCAACCTTCCCAACAGGACCGCGCCCGGTGTCCGCTAGAGCTTTCCGCTTGGCGTTGCTCATATTGCGCCGTCGCCCACCGAAATAGCTCTCGTCCACTTCCACCGGACCGGAGTAAGAACCGTCACTGTCGCCACTAGCCCATGCCTCACGGATACGATGGAGCATGAACCATGCGGTAGGCTGAGAGACCCCGATATCCCTGCTGAGTTTCATGCTGGCAACGCTCTTGAGACTGGTCAGGCAGAGGTAAATGGCAATCGCCCACTTGCGGAGGGGAACCTTGGAATTAGCCATCGGCGTTCCCGTCCGAATGCTGAAGTAGCTGCGGCAGTCCGAGCACCAGTAAGGCATGTACTTGTGGGTTGCTTCAGTCGTCCGCACACTGCCGCACTTGCCGCAGCATCGGCCATTGATCCACAGAACCGACCCAAACCAATTGGTAGCCGCTTTTTCGGTAGGGAACATCTCCATTAGTTGAATGAGTGTCAGCCCCTCTCGGTGAGCTTTGCCTGGTGCTTTTTGTGCCATCGGGAACCTCCTTAAGTCTAAGAAGATTCTACCCTAATAGAAGCGGGTTTGTCAACGTTTATTTATAATCCCCTATTCGAGCCTGCACTCTCAACGGGGCTCGCTATCTCGGCCTCGACGCCGACATTGGATCGATAGAGAAAGGCAAGCTGGCCGACCTGGTGGTCATAGAGGGCAATCCGTTGGCGGACATTAGGTTGACAGAGAAGGTGCGCTATACGGTTCTGAACGGCCGCATCTATGATGCCCCAACCATGAACCAGATAGGTCATCACCCAGACGAGCGAAAACCCTTCTTCTGGGAGCGTTAGCAAACCGATCGATTCGAGATCGGGCAGCGCTATTGCAGTGTCAACCAACCGTGAGGCGCTGTCCCAGCTGAGCGCTTTCGGCAACCGTCTGGAACACCCGAAGATTGTGTAACTCTTCGGCCACGGTTGCCGCGCTGAAATCGGCTGACCCTTTGACTGCATCCAGGAAATGCTGCATCTCTCGCAGGTAGTTGGCTTCGTAGCTGTAGGTGGGCAGATCCTCTGAACCTGGAATGCTTCCGACCTGGCCTTCTTCAGACGCCTCTGGAGAAGTGAACCTGCGGCTCGCCTCGAGGGCCTCATGCCAGTCCGCGGCGTGTGAGAAGGGAAGGTAGTTGGTGTGCCCCGTAGTCCCTTCGAAGATGCGCACTTCGGCCTGGTTCTGGTGCCATTCGATGGTTCCCGCTTCCCCTATCAGGCGCACGTGGCGGCCGCTTGTCCCCTGCTCGATTACGTCGTGATGAAAGATGCCATCAGCACCGCCTTCAAATGTCAGCAGAATGTCGTGACTGTCTGGTCCCTCGATCTCAAGAGGGCTGAGTTTGCTGAAGCGGGCATACACCGATTCCACGGGTCCAAGCCACCACTGGATGGCAGCCAGTTCATGCAACAGCATGTCCATTCCGGCTCCACCCAGTGTGACGTCACTGGCGTAGAAGCTTCGATAGTCCTCATAGGGGTGCCAATCTGGAAGATAGTTTCCCAGGCTGAACTCCAGGTAGAGCGGATTTCCGATCCGTTCGGCGACGATGGCATCCCGAATGATGCGAAAGGGCGGATAGTAGCGCATCGTGTGGCTGATACCGAGCACGGATGGATAATCGGTGTGTGATGCGATTGCTTCGAGCAATTTCGAGTCGTAGACAAAGGGGACCTCGGCAAAGACGTGGAGCTCGCGTTGGACCGCCTCCTTGACGTAATCGCCATGGAAGGCCGGGGGGGTCGAAACCACCATCACATCCGGTCCCTCTTCCAGCGCGTCCTCGAAGCGCGTGTGGGCTGGGATATCGAACTCGGAGGCCGCGTCCTGGCAGCGGTCCTCGCGGGGTTCGTGCAGGATGACCGAGCCAGGCTCCAGCGCCGTCAGGTCGCGAAGCCGACGCCTGCCCATGGACCCCGCCCCGATTACCAGTATTTTCACCATTGCCTACCTTACATGGTCTCGTATCTGAGGGCTACAACGCGAGTTCGGAGAGGACGACAAGCTCCTGAAAACGCCGAAGCTCCCTGAGCGACACTAGATTGGACTGCATTTCTTCGGGTATCCTGAGTTTCGAGTCGTGACACCCAGAGCGGAGCCTTGAAAAAGAACCTCTACCTACTCGCCCTGTTTCTACTGCCTACTCTGGTTTTCTTCAGTCTCAGCCGGTGGTGGCAAGACGCAGAGACGCCGTCGAAGACCCCTCAGGTAACCTCAGAGGCCCCCCAGCGTCAGGCAGCGCCAAAAGACCGGAACTCCTTTGGACCGGGAACGCTGGCGACTCCAGAGAAGCGATATCGAGGCCTGTCTGGTGAGGCCACCCTGCAGAAGCGAGGGGCTAGTGAGGCTACCACGGCGCAGCTCGACGTCACCTTGATAGACGAGGAAAACGGAGCCCCGATTCCGGGTGCCAAGGTGGCCATTCTGGACTGGGTTTCGAGAACCGAACAAATGTCGGGAAAAACCAACCTGGAAGGGAGAGTGTCCCTGCAGCTAGGCTCAGGTCAGTACTGGTTGATCGCGGACCACGCCGACTATCTCTACGGCGAGACCGGTGTGAGGATGGATCCGACGAAAACAAGGATCGGCAAGAAGCTTGTCTTGAAAGCTGTCTCCAGAGTGACGGGAACCCTGAGGAACCAGCATGGGACGGCGGTAGCGGATGCCCGAATCTTCTTTCGGAGGGGAGGAAATCCGCTCGAAAGGGGGAATCATTGGAGCACCGAAACCCAACCGGATGGGTCCTTCGAGTTGAGCGCTGCGCCCGGAACCTACGAGGTGCAGGTGGTCAAGGCGCCCAACGAAACACGACTGGAATCTCCGGTGGTGCTACCCACATCCGGTCCCCTCAAGCTGACCCTGAACGAAGTAGTGGACACCGTCAGACTGGTTGGCAGAGTTTTCGATAGGGACCACGTTCCAGTCAAGGATGCCTATGTGACGGTGAGACTGAATTTGAGTTCTTTTCCCAGACTCGTTGGACAGTCGAAGACCAACCGTCGAGGAAGATTCGAAATGAGAGTGCCTCGGGGAGAGGCCATCATTTCCGTAAAGGCAAGGGGATATCGAGATCACCAGGAACAGCGTCCGATCTTCGGAGGTGGCAGCCGACGGATCATTCTTGAAAAGTCCAGGGTCTTTTCGGTGCGGGTATACGACTCAGAAGGGCAGCGAGTCAAGAATGCGGTCATTCTGGGGCGATCGGTCGGGACGGGAGAGTTGGTGGTGCGACCGCTCAGCAGTGAAGCCGCGGACGGAGCTGAACGGCTCTTCGACGCAACTGAGTACCCCTTTGAAATCCACGCCACGGCGTTGGGCGAAGGTCTTGGGTTTACCGAGACTCGGGTCATTGGAGAGCATCAAGCGGTGATCGAATTGCACAGTTCAGGCCAGGGTCGCCTTTCCGGTTACGTCGCAGACGAAGCAGGCAATCCAATCGGCGATTTCACCATCTCTCTGGAGCAGGAGGGATCTCAGAAAGCAGCCACCAGAGTCTTCTCCGATGAGGGGTACTTCAACTTCAAGGGAATCCCAACCGGAAGCTACGCCGTGGCCATAGCGGCCGAACTATACCGCCCGCAACGAAGAACCGTGGATATTCGAGAGAATGTTCCCGGCTTCGCAGAATTCGTTCTTTTCAAGTAGAAGATTTCCCGCCACGAGACCCTTTGTGTTCGAGGCTTGAGTCCTTGTCAGGGGTCTGCTGTAGCTGCCGTGCTGGCTCCATTTTAGAAAGTGTCATTTCCAAAACATTCCCTACCGTTTGGTTCAGGCTACTTCCGGCCTTCGAAATTCGCCTGTTCGATATTCTGCTGTTCAGCGTTTCCACCGGTTGCCTCCTCCAGAGCAAGGAAAAAGGCTAAATCACAAACCGCAGAACACCGAACAGGCGAACGCCGAAGTGAATGCAGCACCTATCAAGTTTCAGCATAGTGAGGCGTAGCCTCAGGCCAACAAGCGGTGTAGTGAGGGCCTCACACCCAATCCCCCTGAGTCGACGACCCCATTCAAAGAGGGGGCGGGGCAGCCCTCGGTTTTGCCCTGCTTGAGACCTGATTGAACCACTCAGGGAGTCGTTGAATCCTGAAGGGATTCCGTATTTCAGCCCAGGGTTTCTGAACCCTGGGTATGCGATTCCCCTTGGATTCCAACCCCATCGGCGGTTGCGTACATGAGATCGCGTTATTCCGAATCAGGGATACCCTTGGGTACGCAACCCGTTCCGGGTTGATTCCGATTGGGGGCGACTCCCGACCCAGGGTTGGGAAACCCTTATATGTGTTATTTGTTGAAAGGAATTCGGGTCAGAACGTCTGATCCGAGCCGACCACGAGATCGTGAAACCCTCGGTCCGTCGAGACCGGAGCCCAGCGAGATCCGTGGTCGGCCCATTTCATGTCAACCCGAACAGTCGCCTGGGCCTCCGTCAAAGAGAGAGCCCGAATATAAGGAAGGGTCTCCATGAAACAACTCAAAGGTAATCCTATCAACAAAACCTGGATGAGTCAGCCCGCAGCGGGCATTGATGTCAGCAAGGATCGGCTGGATCTGTGTCTGCTGCCACGGGAGGAACACTCGGAGCACTCCAACGCGGGGGAAGGAATCGCAGAGATCCTCCGCCGTCTGGAGGGGATCGCGGGATTGGTCTCGGTGGTGGTGGAAGCCTCGGGGGGTTATGAGAAGCGGGTCCTGAGAGAGTTCAATGAGGCGGGGATCCCCGTCTGTTGCGTGAATCCTCGACAAGCTCGAGACCTCGCGAAGGGTCTGGGAATCCTAGCCAAGAATGATCGTCTGGATGCCCACGTCCTGGGGCGTTGTGGGCAGCTGGGGATTCATCGTATCAGTAAGCAGGAAACCGCGTACTATCAGCAGTTACAAGCCTACAATCGCAGACGCAGGCAACTGATTGAGTGTCGTAAGATCGAGCGGACTCGTCGCCATCAGTATGAGGATCAGGAGCTGCGTCAAGGAGTGGAGCGAATCCTTGGCCTGCTGGATCAAGAACTGAAAGAGGTTGAGCAGAAGGTGGAGGAATTGCTGCGGCTCGATGCCGAGCTCCTTCGGCGCCAGGAGGTGGTGCAAAGCTGCCCGGGGATAGGGGAGCGAAGCAGTCAGATCGTGGTGTGTGAGCTGCCTGAGTTGGGCAGGGTCAATCGCAGAGAAGTCGCTTCCCTGGTGGGATTGGCCCCTTGGGATCAGGACAGCGGCGAGGGACTCCAGCCTCGTGCCATCTGGGGAGGACGGCGTCAACTCCGTAATCAGCTCTACATGTGCACGCTCTCAGCGATCCGACACAATCCGCAGATTCGCACCTTTTACAATCGCCTTGTCGCCTCCGGAAAAGAGCCTAAAGTGGCCCTGATAGCGTCCATGAGAAAGCTCCTCGTCACGCTCAACACGATGGTCAAAAACGATGATCTTTGGAGAGCACCGTTAGCCGCAGAATCTTAATAATGCTTGACAAAACCAACACAGTCGCTGGGCTGGAATGCGCAATCCCGTTGGGATTGACCTCACTTGGTCTGCGACGCTCAAGGCCTCAACCCCTTGGGCGAAGGCCCCTGAAACCCATTGCCTGGGGGTTGTGGCTTTTTTCTCCTGCGTTCCGAACTTGACTCAAAAGTTACGAAGAACTTCAGACAAACGTAGTTAGCCCCGCCACCGGCAGGCTAGCAGAAAGAACTGACTTCCTACTGTCTATTGCAATGGATGGCAGGACTCTGTAGGCACAGAAGCAGGTCGCCCTGGAGGGTGATCACTCGTACCGGAGGGCCTCGATGGGAGAAATCAAGGCCGCCTTCCGAGCTGGATAGATGCCGAAGATCAGTCCCACTGATCCCGAAACTCCGACTCCCAGCAGAATGGAGGTTGCCGAGATGATGGTTGGCCATCCGGCATAGGCAGAAACGCTTTGGGATATGGCATAGCCCAAAAGGATCCCCAGCACCGCTCCAGTCAGACTGATTGCAATAGCTTCCAGCAGGAATTGACGGCTGATGTCGCGCCGGCGGGCGCCTACTGCTCTCCTCAGGCCGATCTCATTGGTGCGTTCCAGGACCGAGGCCAGCATGATGTTCATGATGCCGATGCCTCCCACCAGGAGCGAGATCGAGGCGATCGCACCCATCACCAGGTTGAAGATGCGCTGGGTCTGGCGGCTTTGCTGCAGAAGCCTCTCCGGAACCACCATGGAGAAGTCATCGATCTGGTTGTGCATGCTACCCATCATGCTGGAGATGAGTGCTGCCTGTTCCGGTAGGTCGGCCCCTTCGGGAATCTGAACCACGATCTCATCCAGTTCGTCCTCCACCGGATCGAGCTCGAACTTGCTCAACAGAGTCTCCAATGGGATGTAGATGTCGTTGTTGACACTGTCGATCTTGACGCCCTCGAACTCGTTCTCATCGATCGCCTGGTCTGCCAGCACGCCGATGACGGTAAACCAGAGCTGGTTGATCTTAACCTGTTCTCCCAGGGCCTGGTTCAGGCCAAAAAGTTTTCGGCGGGCCACCGTTCCAAGGACGCACACCTGCTGCAGTGCAAGGCCATCCAGCGGAAGGAAGAAGGAGCCTTCGCGGATTTCCAGGTTGTTGGTGTGGGGATAGTAGGCTTCGACGCCGAAGACCTTCGAATCACTCTTTCCCAGCGAGGAGGCGATCTGATAGGTCTTGATCTGCCGCTTTGCCACGAACTCGGTGCCTTTGGGAAGAGCCTTTCCGAGAGCGTCCAGGTCTTGTAGCGATAAGCCTGGAGAATCCTGCCGAATGATCTTCATCTCCTCGGACTCGAAGTCCTTGGCACCGACGATGATGTTTCTGAGTCCCATTTTCTGGATCAGAGACAAGGCTTCGCTCTCGGCGCCAGCTCCGATGGAGAGCATCGACAACACAGCCGCCACTCCAAAGATCATCCCAAGCATCGTCAGGACGGTTCGAAGTTTATGGAGGACCAGGTTGAAGAAGGCGATCCTTATCGATTCGGTGAGAAACATCGGCTAGAAAAAGGCGAAACGTCGTCGCTGGGTTGCTGCACTGGGTACGCTGAAGTCGGGCAGATGCAGGCTCTCATCCTCGTAGGGATGACGCAGGCACACTTCCGCGCCCTCCGAGAGGCCCGCTACAACGTAGAATCCGTGGTCGCTGTCCAGGATGTTGATCTCCTTTTCGACGTACCCTTTGTTCTCACGGAGAAAGACGATGAAGGTGTCCTCCTTCTTGACCACGGCGCTCTTGGGAAGAACCAGGGCGTCTGGCTGATGCCCCACCTCGATCAGCGCCGTGACCTTCATGCCTGGTTTCAGCCTGCCCAGGGTTTCCGGTGCCACGTCCAGACTCACCTCGCAGCTGAAGTACTTTCTTGGGTCTTCTTTGTCACGTTGTTTCGCGATCTTGTCCACCTTCTCGATCGTGCCCTCAAAGATCTCTCGTGGAAACGCTTCGAGGCGCACCTGGACTTTCTTGCCCTTCTTGACACCCCTTATGTGGTTCTCCACTACGTCGATTTTTCCTCGAAAGCTGTTCACGTCCGCGATCTCGACTAAAGGTATACCCGGCCAGACCTCGCTTCCAATGCTGGGGGTAAAGAACCAGAATCGCTGATGCAGGACGACCCCGCCGACGGGGGCCTTCAGCTCCAGAGAAGAAAGCGTTTCCTCGGCCAGTTTCATCTCAGTCTGAGCCTTGGTCTGGTCAACCTTCAACATTCTCAAATCCGCTTGCGAAAGGTCCGCCTGAATCGTCCCCTTCTCCTCAGAAGTCAGCTTCCTATAGCGCGCCAGGGCGGCACTCATGATGGATTCCTGGATCTCCCAACGGGAGAAGATATCCTCATCCTTTCGGATCTGATTGGTGGTGTATCCCAGTTCCAGCTGGGCGGCCTCCAAATCCTGTGCCAAAGACTGCTGTTGACCGATGGCCTGAGTATTCGACTTTTCAATGAGGTGGTCTTGAGCACTGAATGCATTCTGGCTCTTCTCCAGGGCCATCAAGGCGTCTGACTGATCGAAGGCAACCAGCAGCTCACCAGGTTCCACAATCTTGCCCTCGTCGACGAGCCAGGCAATCTTGAGTGCGCCGGTGCGAACCCTGGGAGCAGACATCGGAGTCATTTGCAGGCCTGTCAACTCGCCATCCCCTTTGACCAGAATGCTGTAGTCCTGACGTTGAAGCTTGAGGACGGGAAGTGGATCTTCTTCCACCGGGGACAGGTAGGATGAGAGCCAGTCGTCCGGGACGCTTCCGAAATAGAAGCCGGCAAAAACCAACGCAACAATCGTTAAAATGACCAGGATTCTAGACATGGATGCTAGCCAGCTCCGTACCGCCGGAAACGGTGTCGCAGGGGGTATCTCACGTTCCGGAGACGCCGGAGACCTCGTCCCCTTCTACCAGACCACTCTTTATCAATGCCACAACGCCGTTGTTCTGGCCCAGCTCGACTTCTCGCCGGACCGGTCCTTCTTTCCCTTTCACCCAGACGTAGGATTTGCCTCCCTCATTCTTGATAGCCGAAAGCGGCACAGCCAGGGCACCTTCGAATCGGTCGATCACAACCTGGAGTCGCGCCGCCATTCCCGGCCGCATTCGTTCCAGATCCACCTGGTCCAGCTCAACCGTTACCTCCAGCACCTTCACAGGACGGTCGAAGCTGGCCTTTTGGAACAGATTAGCCATCTTGGAAATCTCGCCACGGAAGGTCTGATCTGGGATCCCATCGAAGTTCACGGTCACCTCTTGACCCAGACGGATCCTGCCCGCGTCGATCTCCGCGACACGAGCCGCCACCTTGAGAGATTTCAGGTCTGGGAGAGTCATGATCGTGTCCCTTCTGTAGACGTCGTCACCAACGCGCTTTTTCTGACCCTGCCAGTTGACCTCGAACAGGACCGTCCCAGCCATCGGAGCTTTCAACGTCGTCGCCTCAATCGCCTTCTTGTTATCGTCGATTCGACGCTGGTACAGCTGCTGCGCATCCTTGAGTACCTGCAACTGCAAGCGGATGGCTTCGGCTTCTGCGATACGCCCTTGCTCGAGCAGTTCGACTCGTTTCCGGGACAAGACCGCTTCATGCTCAGCCTTTCTGACCTGGAGTATCGACTGGAATTCACGTGCCTGACGCAGCTTGTTCTCCGCTTTCTCCTTGTTGGCCTGAGCCTCCTCCAACTTGAGATTCAGATCCTTTGTCTTGAGCTCGAGGGAGGATTTAGTTTTCGCGTATTCCTCTTGAGATTTCTGTAGGTTGGCCATCTCCTCCCGGAGTTTTTTCTGGATCTCGGTGGGATCGAATCTCAGCAAGATGTCGCCCTTGCTGACGTCGGAGCCTTCGGGAATCATGTGAACGATCTTGAATCGGTAGTGGTTCTTGAGTGAGGGGGGGGTGATGTATACGGCCTTTTCAGCCTTGAGGACCCCGTTCCCGCTGACGGAAAAAACGAGATCTTCGTTCTTCAAACGTATCCAGTTCGGTTCTGTCTGACTTTGCTCGGATCCAGCCGATACGAGCACAAGCCGTTGTCCCGGCTCCAATTGTCCTCGGATAACGGCCCGGCTGCCGTTGAGATCAAGAAGCTGGACAGGAACCCGTTCCGAATCCTCCTTGAGGGCATAGATTTCACCTCCGGCCCCCAGGTGCAGAGCTGTTCTCGGTACGGTGAGAGCCTCCTCCGTCTCTATCGGAACGAGAACTCTAGCCGTCATCTCCGGCCTCATGATGCTGAGGTCGGTCTCGGTGAGCTCGACGTCGATTATGAAACTCTTTCTTCGGGATTCCGGATTCTTTGCCTTCGCTGCTTCGGGAAGTTCGAGTAGACGACCTGGGAAGGTGCGATTGGGGTAGGCATCCAGGGTCACCTCGGCCGTCATCCCCATCTTGAGCAGGCTGAAATCAACGTCGTGGACGTCTGTCTCGACCAGCAGTTCCTGCATGTTCGGCAGTTTCAGGACGGGGAAGCCATGATAGACGGTGTCTCCCACCTGCAGTTTCCGGTTTTGCTGTGGGTGGAACGCGTGAATCACCAGACCCGAGGTGGGTGCCCGTACCGTCAAACGCTTGAGCGCGGTCATGAGTCGCTTCAGATCCAGGTCCTGACGCTCGTACTCCAGCCTCAGAACCTCCAGGTCTGCCTTTGCGGTCTGTTCCTGGATTAACAAGCGGTCTTCGGCCCTTTCCAGGTCAATCCGGGCTTTCGAGTAGGTGTACTGGTGTTCTTCCGCCTCTTCCCGCGGGATGAGGGTGGGGTCGATCTCTGCATCCACCTCGGCTACTTTCAGTGCCTTCTCCTTGGTGGCATGCTCCAGCAATTGGTCCTGACGTTGCGACTCAATTTCGGCTTCCTTTTGCGCGATCTTGATGCGGGATTGCTCCCGTTCCTGCTCCAGATCGAGACGGCTCGAGTCCACAGACGACGTATCAAACTGGAGCAGTAGATCCCCGGGTTCGACTCTGGATCCCTCGGGTGCCATGTAGGTGATCGCGAACTCCCAATGCCGGGGGATCCTGGGCACCGAAACGATCATCGACCGCTTGGCCCTCAACTCGCCGGTGAGCATGAGATGCTTGGTGAACGTACCCCTTTCAACCCGAATCGACCCGCTTGAAGAATCCACCTCGGCTGCCCACATCGGCTGCAGGCCGATCCACAGAATCGCAGCGAACAAACGCATGCCGGAATGTCCAGGTGGCTTCACGTTTGACCCCCCTCAGGAGAGAATAACTGCAATCATTGTACGAAATTATTCGTTATAAAAGAAATAGGGCCATGCTGCCAACCGGAGATGCTAGCGAAGCGCCGAAAGTTGACAACATATCCCAAGTCCCCTCGGGAGATATCAATGGACTTGGCCGGAATCACATGTAGCTCAGGGCCTAGTCTTTCTACGTTTCCATCGCTTGAGAGGTATCGTTTTTCTTCCAGGCAACCTCTTAGTCCAGAAACCTGTAACCAAGGAGTCCACCATGAAGAAGCCGATCGGCAATCTCGCACTCGCTCTGCTGTTGCCAGTGATCTTTACCGGCCCTCTTTGCTGGGGACAGGTCCCACGCGGACCCGATTCGGCAGCGGAGGATCCCGAAGAAGAGTTCGCTGAGAGTCTTCCCTATGTTGACCAGGTTCGGCGCCAGGGAGGGTTTCTCGAGCTGGGGATCAAGGATGCGGTCAGACGGGCCCTCAGCAACAACCTCGAGATTGCGATCGAGGACTACAACGAGGGGATTACTCGAGAGCTCATCACGTCGACAAAGGGTTTCTACGATCCCGAGTTCAGCTTCGGTGCTCGTTGGGGTTCGAGTGAGCTCCCCGCCATCAGCATCCTGGATGCGGGCCGCGGTATCACTTCCTCTAGCTCGAACAGCCTGAGCCTGACCACCTCGCTTAGCCAGCAGGTTCCAGGTGGTGGTGCCTTCGAGCTTCAGTTCGACAACAGCCGGAGATCAAGCAACAGTCTTTTCTCCACGATCAATCCCAACTATTGGTCGACCTCGGACTTCTCTTTCACGCAGCCCTTGTGGCGGGGTTTTCTCAAGACTCAAACCGAGCGCCAGTTGAAGCTCCACAACCTCGATCGTCGAATCAACGATGGTCAGTTCAAGGAGAGAGTCACGGGTATCATCCAGCAGGTCCAGGAACAGTACTGGGAGTTGGTCTCCGCCATCAACGACCATGAGACTCGGCGACAGTCCCGAGAACTAGCGATCCTGCAGCACCGGAACAACAAGAAGCGAGTTGACATCGGAATCCTGGCTCCCATCGAGGTGAGCCGCTCCCGCACCGAGGTCTCGACCCGAGAGAAGACCGTCATCCAGTCAGAAGTCCAGATCATCATTTACCAGAACGCCCTCAAGCGGTTGCTGGCACCAGATCCCAGTGCGTCGACGTGGAGCCTGACACTGATCCCCACCGACCGACCCGAGGTTCGAGATGTGGAGATGAGGTTGAAGGACGCGATTCAGAATGCTTTCGCGAGCCGACCCGAGCTGGAGCGAATCCGCGTCGAGTTGGAGAAAAACCAAGTCAACTACGATTTCTACAAGAAGGAGGGGAAGCCCAGGGTCAACCTTCGCGCTAACATCGGCTCTAGGGGTACCGCGGGGCAGACCTTCCGGAATGTCGACTTTTTTGGGGCTTCCACCCGAGAGGCTGATCCCGATCATCCCTTCTCAGGTAATCTCGGAAACTCTATCTCTCAGGCGTTTGGTTTTGATTTCATTGACTACGGCGTAAGCGTGGAGGTGACCATTCCCTTGCGCAATCGAGTCAATGAGGGCGAGCTGGCAAGAACCGCCATCGCGGAACGTCAGCTGCGCAGTCGACTCAAGAGTCAGCAGATGTTGATCGTCGAGGAGGTCCGCAACGCCTTTGAAAGCATCACGACCCAGAAGAAGCAGCTGGAGGTAGCTCGCATGGCGCTCAAGCTTTCCGGGGAGCAGCTGGATCTCGAGACCCGTCGCTTTGAGGCTGGATTGTCCAACAACTTCGAACTCTTGACCTATCAGCGGGACCTGGCGGAGGCCCAGGTTCAGGAGTTGAGGGCTCAAATAGACTATCAGTTGGCAGTGATGCATCTCCGAAAGGCGATGAACACGATCGTCAGCGACAGCGATATCGTGCTTGCCCGAGGTCAGAATAGCGGCTGATGGGAATGAACTCAGTCCTATCAAGAATAGCATTGAACTTTTTCGGCTTTTACCTCGTTGACACCTGCAGATGCAAAACGAGCTTGGTGCTCCCTTCGAAAACGCTGCGCTTTGGGGGAGGGAAAGACTGCGAACGGGGTGACAGGAAAAGGGCCCTTGGGAGATCGTTCGGCGCCTGAGGGACGCAGCTCCCCAGACGCACTCCCATTTCGAGGTAGGCACCTAGTTGGAAGAATCAGACGCCAGACTGGTTCGGCTTTGCTTGAGCAGAGATCCGCTGGCTTGGGAACAACTGGTTCGGACTCATGGTCGAAAGATCCTGAACATGGCTTATCGTTACACTGCAAACCATGCAGTAGCTCACTAGTGTCCAATCATAAGTCAAATAGATTCAACTGGTTACATGAACCTCCCTGGTGATTCCTGTAATCGAAGCTGGTAAGTACTTGAATTAATGGGGTTTTCTCGAAAACAGTCAGGCTGAGAATCTGTAGAGTTGTGTAGAGGCTCAGCTCCAATTTCAGGCGTTTTTTCAGGATGGCAACGAGGATATACACGGAGATGGCGATCCAGATCTGAGTTTTGACGGCGTTCGGAGAAGTCCCATAGAAGGCTTTGATGCGCAGGTGTTGCTTGATCCATTTGAAGAAAAGTTCCACGCGCCAGCGGCAACGGTACAGCTGGGCGACAGTGAGGGCAGTCAGGGAAAAGTTGTTGCTCAAGAAGACCAAGTGTTTTTGGGTCTCGGCGTCGTAGTAGCGGACTCGTCGGAGTTTGTCGGGGTACTTGTTGGCCGTGTAACGGCCGCTCAGGACCCCGGTTTGATCGCTTCTTAGCCCGATGCTCTTGTCGACACGATGGGAGTACAGACGGCGGAAATTCAGGCGCTGGTGGGCACGAATGATGAAGAAACCGGAACTCTGGTGCAGCCGATAAAGACGTGCGAAATCGAGATAGCCGCGATCCAGGATGTAAATGGAGCCGGGTTGGACCAGCAGATAGTCGAGGATATTGACGTCGTGAACCCGCCCCTCGGTGACCTCGACAAAGGTGGGGATGTTGCCACGTAAGTCGAGCAAAGTATGCAGTTTGATGGCTCCTTTGCGTTTGCGGAAGCGGGCCCAAGGGAACACCGAAAGACACAGATCGATGGTGGTGGAATCGAGCGCGTAGACCGTTTTTTCCAGTTCCACGGCAAAGGGCTCGCCTGCGTACAAAGTCCGTGCCTCTTGGATCAAGACTTGAGCGAAATCGGCATAAATGCGCCAATCCCGATTCTCGTTGGTATGGGCCAAAGAGCTGCGGGCCACGCGGCCTCGAATTCCCATGTGGTAGAGTCTGCCTGCAACCGAACCTAGCGTGGCTTCGATATCCCGCAGACTCTCGCGATAGGTCAGCTGGGCGAAGACCATACACAGCCACTGCTTCCAGCAGGAGAAGTCTTTTATCTTGTAATCTCCTCGGTAGCGTTGAGCACAGAGTTGAAATTGATACCTGGGGACGCAATCCATCAGCTGGGCAAAGACGGTTCTGCGCATATCCATCTAGGCATCCTATCGGCTTGCAGGCCACAGGATTGGAGAACCGGGTCGGCACCTGCCACAGTTTCATATCAAAAAGTATCGAAAAAATTGGATTTCGATGTTAAAACAATTCTTACCAGTAACTTAGAGTTGTGCGATAGAACAACGTTTGGACACTAGTGGCAGTAGCTGAAGAACTCACGCAGGACATCTTCCTGAAGATCTACCAGAAACTCTCCAGCTTTGCTCCTGGCCGCGGTTCCTTCCAGAGCTGGATTATGTCGGTAGGGCGCAACTACATCATTGATTATTGGCGTGCCCACAAACTCGAAAAGGAGATCGTTCCTCTGGAGGAACCCGGCCTGCCGGAAGTGAGATCGACTGGACTTCACCCCTTCGAAGCACTGCACACCAAGGAGAAAGGGAAACTACTCGAGTCGGCGCTGGAGGAACTCCCGCTGGAGTTGAAGGAAGCGATCATTCTCCGAGACATCGAGGATCTGTCCTATCAGGAGATCACGGATCTCCTGAAGATCCCCGAGGGGACGGTCAAGTCGCGGATCAACCGTGGCCGAATCCGGCTTGCCGGGATTCTCAGGAAGAGGCAGGAACATGAACTGTTCTAGCTTTGAGGTGCTGCTCTCAGACTACCTCGAAGGCGCTCTCGATCACGACACTCGACGCAGAGCGGAAGGGCACTTGCGCGGCTGTCTCAACTGCTCCTCCCTACTGGAGGAGGTTCGGCTAATCCGGCAAGAGCTGAGATCGGCGCCGGAACTGGATCTGTCGGAAAGGCTGGTGCATCAGATCCTCGACCGGACTTCCGGCCGCGATCATCCGGCATTCTGGCCCGCTCTCCTCGGACACCTGACTCCTTCTGTCGTCTCCACCAGGCGTGCCTTTGCAGCCTCGGTGCTGTTTGCCTTCGTTTCCCTTATGGTGAATGTTTTTGGATCCGCGCTGTCGGCGTTTAGTCCCTCTCATCCAGCCGCTCTTGCCCTGGTTGAAAAGGCGGACCGTCTCTCCGGAGAGGCTTACAAGCAGTGGATCTGGTTGAACTATTTGAGCTCCCGAACGACGCAGGGAATCAGATTCCTTCAGGAGGATTTCCTGGGTCGACTCGACTCTCACATCCTGACCCTCCCCTTTCATGACTACACGGACTCGCTCGAGCAGCTGCAGTCTGTTGGAAAGGACAGAGCCGACGAGGAAGGTAAACATGAATAACCAGCAAAACGCACAGCACTCAGCGGCCCATCAACCTGTACGAGGGCAGAGTCACTCTCCCGGCCGAGCGGCGGTTGCAGCACTAATACCAAGCATAGGCGCTGTCTACAACCGGGAGTACATCAAGGCAGTGGTTCACTTCGCTGTCTTCGCCGGTCTACTGATTGTCGGTGAGAGTGTCGAACGGTTCACACTGGCAGCCTTTGTCTTCTACATATTCACAATCATTGACGCCTACCGCTCTGCTGAAGCCATCGCCCGCAGAACACCCAGTCCTTCCGAGGCAAATTCCCCTGAGCAGATCAACCTTCCCCTCTGGGGTGGCACCTTGATCTTGATGGGGATCGTCTTTCTCCTGGATAGTCTCGATGTCTTCAGGGTCAAGGCCATCGTTAAGTTCTGGCCTCTTATCTTCATCGGTCTGGGGATCTACCTGATCTTCGACTACCTGCGCACGTTGAGGAGGTCGCGAAAAGAGGGTTCGGCTTCACAGGAGATTCCGCCGCTTCCGCCAACCCCAGAGAAGAACCATCATGGCCAAGAAACAGTTTAGAACACTCCTCTTTGGGGTCGCCCTGGTATTGCTGGGGTTGCTGTTTTTCGCTCCAAGGGTCTTTGGGATTCCCGTCGGGTGGCCCCTGATCTTTAGGATCGCCCTGCCCGGTTGCTTGATCCTGTTTGGCCTGACCCGGCTGTTTCGGCACTTCACCTGGAGCCAGTCGGAGCTCCACATTAGACCCGGTAGGGCAGGGCTTCTAAGCGGCATTTTCTGGACCTCGGTGGGGACCCTGATTCTGTGCGATCTACTAAGGCTCGTCGACGGCTGGAACGTCTTCACGAACTACTGGCCGGCCATCCTTATTCTTCTGGGCCTGGGAAAGGTGATCGATTTCCTGAGGCTGGAGACGCCCGTCCGCGTGAGGGCAGCCGAGATCCTGGGCATTCTCCTGATCGTTTCCCTGGGCCTGCTGTCAGGACAGATCTCCCGCGCCCATTTTGCTCTGATCAATCTTGGGGAAGGCACCCTGTTTCCGGAGATCCTGGAAGAGGTGCTGGTCGAGGAACACCGCTTTCGGGCCGAGCGACGTCTCGAGGCTGGCGGGATCGACACCGTGGAAGTGACGAATGCCTACGGACGTGTCCGCATTGATTCCTCTCATTCCGGTAGCGTCGAGATCGAGCTGGAGAAAGTTCTCCGTGATCGCTCAGAAGAGGACGCTAGGACGCTGGCCGAAAAATTCACCATCGACACCGCTCTCGAGGGAAGTGTTCTTCGCATCGGTACCAATCGAAAGCAACTGGGAATGCAGGGTCGGAGGTTGCGCACTCATCTTGCGATCAAAGTTCCCAGGACGGTAACGCTGACCGTCAGGAATGACTATGGCGATACCCGTGTTTCCGACATCGGAGGGCCCTGCAGAATTGAGAGTAGCTATGGGAGGGTTTACGTGGAATCCGTAAGCGGGGATCTGGAGGTCACCAACAGGTACAAGGATATCGAGATTCGGGATGTCACCGGCACCGTTCGGGCGGACAACCGGCACGGCTCTATCACCGCCCAGAAGATTGTCGGCAGTACCCATCTGGAGAGTAGCTACAAGACGATAACGGCTCGCGGTATCGATGGCGATCTAGAGGCGAAGAATCACTTTGGCCAGGTGCGTGTAGAAGAAGTAACCGGCAAGGTCAGGGTTGAGGGAGCGGGATCTCAGGTGGATGTCTACGATGTTCGGAAAAGCGTTTCGATTCAGAATTCATACAAGAAGGTGAGCGCTCAGCAGTTGGGCGAAGGCCTGGATTTGGCGACCTCCTACAGTCAGGTGAGTCTTTCCAACATCAAGGGTTTTCTCGACGCCAAGGCCATCTTCGCCGACCTGGTGGCAGAGGATATAGGGGCTGGAGCCACCATCGTGGGCCGCGGTTCGACGGTCTCGTTGGCGCAGGTCGGAGGACCTGTCAAGGTCGGGACATCATTTAAAGCGGTGCTGATCGAACGGGTTTCCGGGTCGGTGGAAGTCGAGAATGAGTACGGCAAGATCTCGATAGCGGTGCCCAGACCTCTGCTCGATCCGGTCACAGCTTCAAACATCTACGGAGAGATTTCACTGTCGATTCCTGCCGATAGCGACTTTACCCTGACGGCGCGCTCCAAGGGAGGGCAGGTTCTTTCTGATTTCCGAGCCCCGGGGGACGAGAGCAAGGGATCCCTGGATCTGGTCCACGGTCAGGGCGCCCCCCAGATTCGACTTCGAACGACCTACTCAAAGATCCGCATCAGACGGAGAGGGTGAGTATGCCAAAGGTTAGCTCGATGCTAGCGTGTCTTGTGTTTCTGACCTCCTGTGGAATTTCCTCGCACAGTAACGATGTGGCCAGCGAGAACGTTCACGAAGTGGGTCCTCTCGAGGGGGAAAGTCGGCTTGAAACGGAAGTCTATCTCGAAGTGGGCCAACTGATGATCGATCAGGGGGATCCGTCCAATCTCTACGAGGCCGAACTCAATTTCGACGGCCGGGTCGTTGAGCCACAACTCAACGTACAGAGGAGCGGAGATCTGGCCCGGTTGGAGTGCAAGGTGGGGCAGGACTGGTTGGATGGGAGTTCGAATACCCGACTCTATCTGCGACTGAACCCCTTGGTGGAACTTGATCTGGTTACCGAGACGGGCGTCGGCGAGAGCAGGATAGATCTCACCGGTTTGTCGACCCGTTCATTCAGCTTGAGTAATGGGGTCGGTGAGACCACACTATCGATGTTGAAGCCCAATCGGATCGACTGCGAGCGGGTGACGATCGATAGCGGCGTCGGATCCCTGAACGTGATCGGTCTCGGTAACTTTGGATTCAAAGAACTTACCTTCAGCGGTGGAGTGGGGACTGCGCAACTGGATTTTTCGGGAGAATTGTCCCACGATGGCGAGGTGGATATCGATGTCGGTATTGGCAGCCTCGAGCTACGGATTCCAAGTGATGTCGGTGCCGAGATTAGAACCGAAGGTGGATTCCTTTCGAAGTGTTGCCGGTCCGGTTTCAAGAAGAAGGGTGACACCTACTACAGTGAGAATCTGGATCGCGCCGGGAAAGTGATTAGATTCGACATCCAGAATGGAATCGGCAACATCAAGGTCAAGTGGATTTAAGCGCTCTTTCAGGGGCCGAAGTTTTGGGCAACCCAGAGTTACCCGAAGGTGATCATGCCGGCTACATCTTTGATTGCGACGGGACGTTGGCCGATTCGATGCCGCTTCACTATCGCGCCTGGTCTCATGCCTATGAGATTCATGGCGCCAGATTTGCGTTTACCTGGGAGCTGTTCTATTCGATGGCTGGGATCGGTCTGCACGACACGGTCCAGGTACTGAATCAGCAATATGGCGAAAGCCTCGATCCAGATGCCGTAGTGAGTACCCAGATGGCAGCAGTGGAGGAGCACCAGCATACGCTGAAGCCCATCCTCCCGGTGGTGGACCTGGCGCGTCGGTTGGCCCAGACGCACCCGGTCGCCGTGGCCTCAGGAGGCATTCGCGAGCACGTCCACCGGAGTCTGGAAATCGTGGGTATAGCCGACCTCTTCAGCGTGGTTGTCACACAAGAAGATGTGGCCAACAGCAAGCCGGCCCCTGACAGCTTTCTGCTAGCCGCCCGGCAGATGGGGGTCAATCCCGCCGAATGCGTCGTGTTCGAGGATAGCCGATTGGGTCTCGAAGCGGCCGAACGGGCTGGCATGCGAGCGGTGTACGTCGATCCAGAAATCTACTCCTCGAAGGAAGAGGTCGCAGGTCACAGGTCGCAAGTCGCAGGTAGCTGAGGACGCCGCGAACACGTTTTCTGGGACACGTCCTTACGCCAAAGGCGTTATTGCGTGTAGCCCAGGGTTGCAATGCGAAGCGAGCTACCCTGGGTTCACGCATACCCTGTCTTTTTCTACACTGAAAGTGTTATTGCCAAAGCGTTACCCTGGTATCGGGAGCTACGCTGCGGCAATAACCCCCTTGAGGTAAGGTCCTTTTTTGACAGACCTAGACCCAGGGTAACTCGCTTCGCAGCGCCAGCCCCGGGCTACCCGCAGTAACGCCTACGTGATGGGCCCTCTGATCCACGTCACTGGCGGATCACGCTGAGGGCCAGCCAAACCATAACCGCCGTGAAGGGTAGGAGCAGACACCAGGCCAACCAGGTCAGGCCCCGTCTGATCGCGTAGGCGCAAGCAATAAGGCTGAGTAGGATTCCGGGACCAGCAAGCCCCAGCCAGTTCTGCGCTCCGGCGAGGTAGTAACTAAAGGGTGCCATCAGGACAGCGGATATGAGAGGCAGAACCGGACGTCCCGCCTTGACCCCATAGCCTGCTAGAAGCAGCGAAACAATCACTGCGGGCCATCCGAAGACAACCGCAGGCCACCATTCCGGCATTCGCTTTCCTCTCGAGCCTGTGGCTCGGGACGGCGGCCTGGAGACCACCGCTACGCCGGACCCACTGAGCTGAGGCTTGCTTCAAGATCAACCCTGGTCGAAGCAATACAGTGCGCTCTCGGTGCGCAGGTAGATCTTGCCGTCTACCAGAGCGGGCGTGGCATAGCAGGGCTCGCCCATCCGGTTCACCTGGAGCACTTCCCACTCCGGGGCTGCCTTGAGCACCGATACTTCGCCAGCTTCACTCAGCAGATAGACCTTGCCGTCCCCACCAACGGGAGACGCAAAGTAGCGATTCATCGCCTCTTTGGACCGTCCCTGCTTCAGGACCTCACCGTTGCTCGGGTCCAGAGACGTCACGATGGCTCCATCCTTCACCATGTAGATGACGTTCTGGTAGAGAAGCGGCGAGGGTACGTTGGGGAGGCTCTTCTGGTATTTCCAGCCCGACGATCGCTTGGTCATATTCCCGCTTCCGCCTAGACGAATCTTCTGGATGGAGTTGACCGAGGCTCGCTTCCTCTGGTGCAATTCCCAGTCTCTTTCTTCGAAATATCCGCTCCCGTCAAGATCCTCGGCGTCTTTCCACCCCTTCAGAATCTTGGGATCGGTGCCCTTATCAGCTTCTTTCTCGGAGATCCTTCCGTCGCTATCCTTGTCCAGTAGGGCCAGAAGTTGCTGGAAGTTTGCTTCCTTACGGCCCTTGTTGGTCCCGCCCGCCCAGCCCAGGACGTAGATGGAGTCTTCGTCCATTACGGGTGTGGGCTTCATCTGCCAGGTAAGTCCATCGACCCACCAGACCTTCTCCCCCGACTGAGCCGCGTAGGCGATCAGCTGGTTGGTTCCGGGCACCAGAACCTGAACTCCACCGTCGTCCTCTGGTTGGTACAGCACAGGAGTCGAAAAACCCCGCCTCACATCGGGCCGCTGATCGCGCCAGCTCACCCAACCCGTGTCTTTCTCGATGGCCACCATGAAAGAACCCGACTCGCCGTCGCAGACCTGAATGATCTGGTTGCCTGCTAGAACGGGTGATGCTGCGATGCCGAAGGGCGTGTTGAACGGACCCAAGGGGACCCGCCAGCGTTCCTTACCCTCGAAATCATAGGAAAGGAGCCCCACGTCCTGAAAGAAGACGTAGACATTGCTGCCGTCCGTCACCGGGCTCGGCGAGGCCGGCGAGTTGACCTCGTGGAGGTTTCCGCGGTTGATTCTCGGGGTCTCACTTCTCCACCGGACTGTCCCCGTCTTCCGATTCAGTGCCAGGGTAATGACGTGATCGTCACCGAAGCCGGTCAGAAAAATCGAGTCGCCCGAAAAGACGGGAGAGGAATGCCCGGGGGGAAGGTCGGTCTTCCACAAGACGCCTTCCTCAGGTCCAAACCTGGTTGGCAGTGTGCCAGCCTGAGACACCCCACTTCCATTGGGTCCTCTGAACCGGGACCACACTCCCTCGGCGGAAAGCGGTGAGGATTGAAAGATAAACGCCGCGCTAAAGAGCAGAAACGATAGCTTCATAGACAATCTCCCTGGTGCTACTCTTTCTACCACAAAGAGAAGATTCAATCCGCCCCGTTACAGTTTTGTTGTCGGCAGGAGAGGTCAGAGCCCACGAGGTTTCAGTTACACTTTCCAGAACCCAGGATTTTGATTTTTTGGGCAGGGGGGCTGCCCTATAGTGTTGGCGCCAAGCAAGCTACTCTATCGCTAGAGAAACTCAGGATCCTTCCCAAGGGCTCTCAGCCTGTGGAAATCAGGAGATGGAAATGACGGAAGCCGATCAGACGTTTCGCCTCATCCTTATTATTGGATTCGCCGCCATTTTCCCAATAGGGCTCTACCATCGGCTCAAGTCCCAGTCCTCGGGCGAGGCGCTGGATCGACGGCAGGAAGGGCTGTTTGTCCTAGCCACCTTGCGCCCGATTGCTCTTCTCAGGGTGATAGGGATCTTCGCTTGGTTGATCAACCCAGAATGGATGGTCTGGTCCAAGGTTGGTTTGCCGATTTGGCTGCGATGGACAGGTGTTGTGCTCGGGGTTGCCGCAGCGAGTCTTCTAGTCTGGGTATTCCGGAACCTGGGCAAGAATTTGACCGATACCGTCGTGACCCGGCTCGAGCACACGCTTGTCACCTCGGGTCCCTATCGGTGGGTTCGCCATCCCTTCTATCTCGCTTTCGGACTGATCATCGTTGCCGACTCCTTGGCGACCGCGAACTGGTTTCTGGCCCTGACCGGAGGGCTTACCTTCGCTCTGATTCTTATCCGCACGACGAAAGAAGAAGAAAACCTGATCAAACGTTTCGGGGACGACTACCGTCGCTATCGGGACCGGACCGGCAAGCTGTTTCCCCGCCTCGGAGGATAGGAGTCAGTCTTGACTCTGGTTGCCTCGCCGTTTCTGCCTGATGAAGTCGGGATGCGGCAAGAGTATGGACTGGAGCTTATAGGCAATATCAGACACAGGCGCCTGCAGCGGATGCAGCAGACAATCCGGCAGCTGCTCGGACAACAGTGAGAACACCGTTTTTTGCAGTTGCCCCGTTATCAGCCAGGCGCTGTTGCGGTCTCTCCACCAGTTGTCGAGGTCGGGAAACTGTTCCTGCGTGGGTTGGAGAATCATCTCGATTGGTCTGTCCCCGAGAACCTGGCGGAACGCCGAAGCGGTCCGGGCGCTGTGGTAATCTGAAGTCACCACGATAATGCTGTCCATCCCGGATTCCTCCATCAGTCGCACGATGACCTGAGCATCCCCGTCCGTACCGCTGATGGAGGCTGAGCATTTCGAACAGAGATAGTCCTCCGGGGTCGATTTCCGGTGCACGATTCGGTAGGCCGGAACGCCGGCGTTGAGTGCCTCTTGAACCAGCGAATAAGGCCAAGGTCCTGAGAGTATGAGTTTCTCGGCAAATCCTTCCTTTAGGAGCCGTATCCCAGTCCTCATCCTCTCCCTGCCAGGGCCAGGGATGACCGTGATGGCGTCGGCACGACTTAGAGGATCCCGGAGCACCAGGATCTGTCCCAGGCGACTCAACAGAGGGGCGTAGAGAAAGTGCACACCGGCTGCGAAGAGCAAGGTAAGACCCACGAGGATCAAAAGGCTCAGTAACGAAGAACGATTTCTCACAATGATCATTACAGCATCTTGAGGGTTGTTTGCTCAAATGATCCGTCGCAGGTCCCAGGTCGAAATCGCAGGTCTCCGCCCTCCGGACAGTATCGCTATCGGGGGCAAGAGTTCAGCAAGTGAAGCCGAGAATTGAACAGAGTCGCTAAGCGTGAGATGGAGATGTCGACGGCGAATGGGCAGGCCCTCACCCTTGACACCGGGTGTGGATGGAAGGATCCTTTTCACAACGGACTCAGGCCGATGCCATGCGTCTAGGCGTCCGACGAAGGAAGCGGGGTTGGGGTGCAGACAGCGACAGCAGAACGGCTTCATCGCAATCAATAGATCCAGGAAAAACCATGTCAGCACTGAATCGCCGCCACGCCCTGAAAATGTTGGCCACAGGCGCGGCTGGACTGGCCTCGGGAACGCCTCTGTGGGGCGGCGCCCGCTATCTCCAGCAGGCTCCCTCCCGCCATCCCAGGATTACCGACATCGAGGTGCGGGAGATTATCTCGCCGCTTCACGACTACAATGCCAGAGCGCTCTCCCGGAGCCAATCAGATATCCCGGTTCGGACCGTCTATGTCGTCCGCACGGACACGGGTCTGGAGGGCTACGGCGAGAAATGGACCCCCAAGACTCCCGGCGAAGACTTGTCGCGGTACCTGGACACCACCCCTTTCGATTGGTTCGCAACCACCCACAACATGCCCATGAGCATGGCGTTGTACGATCTGATGGGGAAGATCCTGGGCATTCCCCTCTGGAAGCTGCTGGGGCCACAGGTGCGCAAGTGGGTGCAGGTGGCCGCCTGGACCGTTTCTCAGCCGCCGGAGGCCATGGCCGAAGAGGTGCGGCAGGTCTCGTCCCGCGGCTATCGCTGGCTCAAGTACCACGTCGATGTATTTCAGAATGCGATCGACCAGACCGCTGCCATGCAGGAGGCCGCCCCGCCCGGCTTCAGGATCCACTATGACTTCAACGCTGACTCGGAGCTGGCTGCGGTCTACCCAGTCCTTCGGGAACTGGAGAAGTTCTCGGTGGCAGGAGAGATCGAGGATCCCATCAACGTCGAGGACCACGAAGCCTGGAAGGCCCTACGGACCAAGTGTTCGCTGCCGCTGATCTTTCATTACGGACTGGATCCCACCGAGTTCTATGTCCGCCACGGACTCTGCGACGGCTTCGTCGCCTCGCGTTTCCCGGTGGGCACCAACATGAGGTTGGCAGCCCTGGCCGAAAGCACCCGCACGCCCTTCATCCTCCAGCTGCCTGGAGGGAATCTCAGCATGGCCTTCCTGGCCCACCAGGCGGCTGTCTACAAGATGGCGACGCTTCCAGGGATTCCGCTGGCGAATCTCTGGAAGGATGACATCACCGTCGAGTCCATGCCCGTCGTGGCTGGAAGTGTCCAGGTTCCGGAGGGACCGGGTCTGGGGTTGAGTTTGGACCGGCAGAAGTACGAAAAGTATGCCGCCGCCTCCAGGCCTGATCCCGGACGATTCCTGTTTCGGATCCGCTATCGGAATGGTCCCACCCTGTACACTCGGCCCGGCCAGAAGAGACAGGCCCTTCGCACTGGCTCCTCTGACCTCCCCGGGCCGGTTCCCGGGTACGGCAATCCTGTTCGGACCGACCATTGGGATGACGATGGCAGCCAACAATTCCGGAAGGTCTGGGAAGAGACGTCTCGAGGACCGGTGTGGAGGGGACAGTGAGCAGTGATGAAGTGATCAGTGAACAGTACCGGAAACAGCTACGGCCAGCAGAGCCGCGAACGACTTGACTCGTCTGCAGGATGAGCCCAAGTGCCGAGGAGAGAGCCGGACAGCAGCAAGATCTCGCAGATTTCCAGCCCCTCGCTCGCGCTTCAGGCTTCTATGGCTCTGGAAGTTTCTTTCCTAAATGGGGCCGGCATCGCTGGGGGCACCGCTAAAATGAATCCGGTCCCTCTTCCCGGGTTGGATTGAGATTGTATTGCTCCGACTCTCCGGGAGGAATACTCAGGTACTTCCAGGCGTCGCCGCGAAGTGCTCTCGCGACGTAGACGATTTGTCCGACGTGATAGCTGGCGTGAGCCAGCGATCTGTGGAGTGCCTCATGCACGGTCAGTTGCTGACCTCGGATCGTCACCGAATCCCCCAGGTTTTCCTCTGAGAGCTCTTCGAGAGCCGTAAAGAGCCTGTCCCAACCGTCGTTCCACTTCTCCCGTAGCTCAGAACCGGTGACTTCTCGGGACGCAAACTCCGAATCTCGCTTACGCCAGGGCTTTTCTCCATCCGCAATAAGAAAGTCGGTAAAGCGGGACTTGAAATTGCCTGCCAAGTGCCAGACCAGAATGGCCACGGAGTTAGCTCGGCCGGCTCCCGGCTCTGATAGCTCACTTTCCTGAAGCTGTGCAATAGCACCTTCGCCCAGGGATTTGTATCTGCGGAATTCAGACTCGACCGAGGAAAGAATACTGCTCATGTTAGACACCCTCGCTTCCGGGCCGTCACCAGTATACGCCTCCAGCGACGACAGTTCTGTGAATCAGTGGGAGTCGATTGAACCGATTGGAGTAGGGAATTCGCATGGTTTGAGTGGGAACCGAGTCAGAACGCTACTGGAGCAGCGATCTGTTCCAACAGTAAAGGAGACCAAGAGCATGCCCGCGAAATCTTTGATCAAATACATGGGCCCTTTCTTGATGATGTTCACACTTATGTTGAGGGCTGAGGACAGTCCCGGAACCGGAGAGGTTACCGAAGGGTCTGGCATATGGCAGCCAGCCGCCCGGCATCTTGCATCGAGGGGTTCGGAGCGTAAACGAAATCGCACTGAGGTGAATGCCCGGTTCGGATACTCCACTTTTCCGGACAACTCCCCCATCAATCACTTCGTTGCCGGCGGCGGGCCGAGATTCTACCTGACGCGCCGGTTCAGTGTTGAACCCGAGGTCCTGTATATGCGCGGTCCAGGTTTCGACCGAGACCTGGCGTTGAACCTGAACTGTTCGATGCATTTCCGTCCGGGCTCCCGGATGAGACCCTACCTGATCGGCGGTGTTGGTATGCTCCACCATCGGAGCCGCATTCGATTTGCCCCCCAGGAGACATTTTCGGGAAACGGCCTATCGTTTGGCGGAGGAGTAGGATTCAAGATAGCGCTCAGCGACCGGGTATTCGTAGCGCCGGAGGTGCGAGTTGGCTGGAACCCCTTTCTGATGATAACCAGCAGCGTCGGATATAGTTTTTAGAACGGCTCTGTCTATGGCGACTCTTGCATGATTGCATGGCAAACGAAGTTTTCAGCTTAGTGGAGCCCCCAGTGGCGCTGCCCCATTCGAGAAAGAAACTTCCCGAGCTATGGAAGCCTGAAGCGTGAGCGAGGGGTTGGGGACCTGAGTAAGATCTTGCCGATTCCCAACCCCTCGCTTGCGCTTCAGGCTTCCATGACCAAGAGATCACTGAATCAATGCGTTACACCCCGTCGCCACCGGCTATCTCCTCCGGAGCAAGGAACAAGGCTAAATCACGAACCGCAGAACACCGAACATGCGAACGCCGAAGTAAACGCAACACCTACCAGCTTAGTACGTTGAGGAGACCGTAGAGCTACTGAAACGAGCCGCTGCCGAGAAGGTGTGTGTCTGCTGCAGCGAAGAACTGACACGGCCGTCTCCGCGAAGGAGGCCTACTGAAGACTAGAATATCAATGAGATCCTGAGACAAGATAGGTCGAGGCCTCCCTTACCGACACCTCCCGATCGGGGTTCTATGCTAGGAGAAATTCGTAGCCGATCTTGTCAGCGTTCGGTCGTCGCAGCAGGACTTCGGGCAACGACTGTTCTAGTTGTCTGCGCTCTTCTTCCCGGCTGCACAAAAAAGCGGATTGAGGTGCGAGTCGAGGATCCTCGACTCGCAGAATTTCAGTCCTATATGGCCGAGGCCGATACCTACTTTCGCCAACAGCATCTCTACGGTTGGCGGAAGGCGGCGAGCCTTTACCAAAGGGCTCGGGAAATCAAGGACACACCCGAGCTTAGCCACAAACTCCTCTTGACCGGGGTTCTGCTAATCACTCGAGAGCGGCAGGAGAACATCCCGAGCGCGAGCCCAGAAGCGTTGGACGAGCTTTGTGGGGAGCCCGCGGAAGCTCCAGGAGCTAAGCTATGCGGTTTAGCCAGAGCGTATCTCCGAGTCAAAGAAAAGCCCAAGTATGACTTCCCTGGCCCTGTTATCTCGCCTGGCCCGGTGGATCCCATTGTGAGCGCTTATCTCGACTTGCTCGCCGTGGCTGCGGCCGATCCATCCGGCTATGAGCACGCTCGCAATCAGTTCATCGAGAACTTTCCCTCCTCTCCTTTTACCCTGTACATCCTCCACAAGGAGGGCCGTCCGGATGTCGAGGGTCTTCCAGAACCAGAGGATCACTTCGCCGAACATCATCTCTATCGAGGGGGCCTGCTTCTGGAGAGGACCAAGTATGCCGCCGGAATCGAGTCCCTGGCCAGGGCCATCGAGCTGGTGCCCGATTACACCAAGGCCTATACGGCGCTGGGGGACTTCTGGCTTTTCATCGTCCTCGACAGCAACGAGGCGATCAGAAATTTCGAGAGTGCGTTGTCCTTCGACCTGGGGAATCCCGCCGCCCTTTTCGGGAAGGCGGTGTCTCTGCACTATGTGGAGGAGAACATCGAGTCGAACATAACACTGGATCGGCTGCTGGCGAACCGCGAGCGATGGGACGATTTCGGACCAGAACTGGCTTCCTACTACCGTGACCAGATCCCCTATTACCAGGGCTACAACCACTATCTCAGTGGCTCCTTGGGCGAGGCGCGCGAATGGATCGATCAAGCCAAGCAATATCAGCCTGAATCCGAGATGGTGAGCTACGTCTCCGGTCTGATTTATCTGAGAGACCACTCCCTTGTGAGTGCCGAGACCGATCTCGAGGACGCAACCCGAACCGGCGAGATCTGCGACGCCTACTATCGGCTCGGACTCATCAACGATGAGGACGAACCCAAGAGGGCCGTCAGCCTTTTCCTCGCCGCAGCCTACTGTACCGTCAACGAAGTGCAGCAGTTGGAGCGGTCGCTGCAGCGGCTGCACCAGATGGATTTGGATGAGGCTTCTAGACTGGCTCTCCGACTCAATCTACGGGCGAGTCTGGAGAAGAGGAGGGAGTCAGCCATCGCCACGCTGGAGGACATGATTATCCGCACTCGACCGAAGACGGTCACCCAGGAGACTATCCACATCGAAACCATGATCGAGCTTCTCTCCGACTTGAAGAAGCCGCTTTGAGGGTGGGCTTGAAAGCCGCAGGTCTAGCAAGACACTGGAGACCTCGGGTGCATTGCTGTAACCTGTTTCTCTCTAGCCGGAGCTTGCACCTCAAAGTGAGACAACTGAAAACCATGAAGCCTCTTATCGCTTGGTTGATACTGGGATGGGTCAGTCTCATGGCCCTTCTGGCAGGAGACGATCATCGCCAGGTGATGAAGATCGATCGAGAGGTGAAGATCATCCCAGCGAGGACCGCCAAACTGTTTCTGGTGCACCAGAAACAGTGGCGATCAGCCTCCCAACCGGTCCAAGTCTGACGCCGCCGGAGGTCGTTATGGTCAGGACCTGTTCGTTTCCTACTCTGACGATGGAGGGCGGACCTGGACCAACTCGCAGACTGACTTCACCCGATTCGGACCCGGTACTCCCAACATCAGCTATCACGAAGATGGAAATCGCTCCTTCATCGAACAACCCGATGGGACCCTCCTGTTCACCACAACCCTGGTCCCCTCAACGGAATACAAGATCCAGTATCCGCCCAGCGACCCTGCCGGTCCTCCCAACTACGAGTACGGCCGTAAGCCGGGCGACCTATTCAGTGACCTCGTCTTTCGCTCGACGGACGGTGGGCAAACCTGGGGTCAGCCCACCCAGGTCTATCCCGACCTCAACCCGCACGAGTCGGCTTTACTGCCCCTACCGTAGAGCTGTCACCCGGTCGTTTTCTGACGGCGGTCTACCACTACGCACATCTGCCAGGGGTGCCCGAAGACCTCAAAGGCGTGGTGGGTGGAATACATTGGCATCTTGAAAAAAACTAGCTCAAGGATCCGTCTGAACGTCTGGGTTGCTGGACGCAGAGAGTTTTTTTCTAGCCTCACTCTCCCTCGGCGATCATCGTTTCTAGCCTATTCGAAAAGAACTCCGTAGCCGTAGACAGGATAGCTTCGCCTTTCTCGGCGGTGGCAAGCAGGGCTTCTTTCTGGCGGGCACGGTCGCGGTCATTCTCGCCTTTTAGACCCTTCGTTTGGGATCGTCGATCGCGGTCGAGGAACCTCTGGATATCGGGCGGGAAGTTCGACTCATAGTTCAATTGGGTCCGGTCGTATTCCTCCATCGTAAAGGCGCGCAGCCGGTCTGGAAACGCAGCCAGGTAGATCGAAGTCTCGAACTCTCCGGCGTGGGAGGTTCGTTTCTCGGACTCGATAATTCGATCCATGGTCTCCTTGGGAATCGCGCTCCAGTAGGAATCGGCGTCGAGATTGATTCCTAGTTGCCGACGCCAGGCCGGAAGTTTCTCCTGGAGCGGCTGATGGTTTCCCCCGTGTCCGTTCAAGACAAGGATATTGCGGATACCGTGGGCCTTCAGGCTGTCGAGGACATCGAATACGTAGGCTTGAAAGGTCTCCTTGCGCAGAGTAATCGTGCCCTTACGGGCCATGTGATAGGGGGCGTACCCACAGGGGCTCGGAGGGGCTACCAGAACCCGTGGATAGAGCTGCAACGCCACCTGTTGCGAGATGAGCGTCGAGATGGCCACGTCGGAAATCAGGGCCATGTGCTCGTTGTGCTGCTCGACCGATCCGGTGGGAAGAATCGCAGCCTTCAACCGCCCTTTTGCCAAAGACTCGCGGATCTCCTTCCGGGTGTTCTCCCAAAGCAATACTTTCTTGGGATTGACGAAGGGCGTCCGCGGACGGGCCGCTGCTGAGGTTGAGATAGGCAGTGTTCCCAGCTCCCCATAGGGAGTCACAGCCTTGGCTGCGGAGTTGGCGGCGCCTGAGCCCCAGCTGGCGGTCGCCACCGCACTCATGGACTGAAAAAATCTGCGTCGACTCAACGGGTCGCGCATGATGGGTACCTCCATGCTAGCGATTGAAAAAGAAGTCTTCGGCAGTCTTGACCAGGATTTGATTCTTGTCAGGCTCGGAGAGGAAGTCCGCATGGTCGCGGATGACGCTCACGGCAGCTTCGAAGCTGTGGGGTGTCTTGGTTTGCAGAGGAGCGTCGCTCTCCCACATGCAGCGGTCGGGACCGAAGGCTCTGACGACCCGCTCAATCAGTGGAAGCATGTCGAGATAGGGTGGTTTCTTTGCTCCCAGGGCGTAGAAGGCTCCAATCTTCAGCATGACTCGCTTGTGGCGCGCCATTCTGCACAGGGCCTGAACCTCGACATCGATGATCTCACCGCTTCCTCCAATGCGGCAAAAGTGATCGATGATCACGGGACACTCCGGATGGCGGCTGCACATCCGGTCCAGCTCGGGCAGGTCCTCGGGATTCATCAGAAAGCTCAAGGCCAGGTTGTGCTCCGCTCCTGCGATAAACATCTTCTCGAAGCCCGGATGGTCCATCCACTGGGGGCCGTCGCCCAGGGGAGGTCGTGTGCTCCCACCTCGGATGCGAAAGGCATAGATACCGCCTTCGGCCAAAGCGACCATGGCCCGGTCAGGACTGGCCAGCGAGACGTCCGTCACGGCCGACACGATCCCGGTCCCCACAAACTGGCTCGGGCTCGAGGCAATGGCGTCCAGGATATAGCTGTGGTCCGTGCCGTACCATGTCATCTGGATAAGATTCATGCGGCTGATCCCAGCCGAACGGGAGAGCGCAATCAGTTCCTCAATCGAGAAGCTGGGAAACCACAGATCCTCCTTTCGAAAACCTGCGGCCAAGGGATACCTCGCAGTGTTAGAGGTCCAGACATGGACGTGCGCATCGACTATCCCTGCTCCCCCCTTGGCCCCTCCCCAGGTGGTGTTCCGTGCTGAAAAGGCGCCTGCGCATCCCATGCCGGCCACAGCGGAGGCCCACTTGCGACGCGATATTCTGTTCTCAAGTGTTCTCAAGGCTGCGACCTCATCGGTGCTCCTAGATCCGTTTGAAAATATCAATCACTTTCTCGAGTGACTTTATCTTGTAAATCATGGGGATCATTTTCGCTTCGGCCTCTTCCATTTCCAATGCCCGGGTCACCACCGGTCCCACGTGCGCCGCCGGGATGCAGACCACACCATCCCGATCTCCTACGATGTAATCGCCCGGCTCAACAGTGACGCCGGCGCAGACGACGGGAACGTCGCGTGCAACGCTGGTCGCGCGGCCCACCATGGTCGCCGGAGAAATGCTGCGTGCGAAGACGGGCAGCTTCAAGTCCTCAATCTGCTGCACGTCGCGAACGGCACCATCCACCACCACTCCCTCCATTCCCCGAACCTGGGCGGTTGTGGCCATCAGTCCCCCTAATGCGGTGATATTGAGATCGTTGGTAACCGCTACCATGACGTCTCCGGCACCCGAGGTATCGATGATCTGAACGCCGTACAGGGGTCCGAGGTTGCTTTTCTTCTGGGAATCGCGAGCCGGTCCGTAGAGCACCGTTCTGGCCCGCCCCGCCATGCGTTCCTGCAATCCGATCGGACGCATGTAGTGTTCCATGAACCCGCGTCTGCCGGCGACTTCGTCGACGGCGTCGGACAGGGTTGCCGACGGGATCCTACGAAGTTGAGCCAGGAGGTCCTCGGGTGCGGTGGCCCCCTGCGGGAAGCCAAGGATCAACAGGCTGCCGAAGGTTGCAACGACCGCCGCCGCAATCCAGGTCCGTCGGCGCCAAAGACTTTGACTCCAGGCGCGTCCCATGGCGCCGCCTTCGTCGATTTCATGATCTGCTCTCATTGCGATTTTCTCCTGATACTGAATTCTAGCGCCCGACTTTGGTCTAGCATGCGAAAACCTCGAGCCGGTGCCACCCCCATCCGAGCTGGACCATTCAGGGGGATTCTTCGTTCGGGGGGCGTGGCGGTGGTCCCCGGGCCACCGTGTCTCGAGCCAATGGCTCGAAAGAAGAATACTTCGGCCTGGAGACCAAAGCTACGTCGGAGTTCAAGGTCGGTACCGCCCTGGGAAGCTGTCTCTCGGCGTCGCGGGGGACTTGATCCCTGGTGTCCCAATGTTTACCCTCTGGATTACACCGCAGAAGATCGTGAATCTCAACGCACCAGAAGGGTATTATTTGAGGTAGCCGATTATCGGAGGGATTCAACATGGCAGATTCAAAGGGAATTGCGTATCAACAGGGGCGTTTCTTGCCGGTCGAGCAGGCCAAGGTCGCGATCCTGGACCCCGCCTTCACCAAGAGCGACGTCGTATTCGATGTGGTGTCCGTCTGGGATGGAAGGTTTTTCCGGCTGGACGACCATTTGAGACGCTTCGCTGAGTCTCGCGAGTATGTACGGATGAAGTCCCCGTATTCCGAAGACAAGATAAAGCGGATCATGGCGGAGTGTGTGGATCAAGCCGGACTCACCGAGGCCCTGGTGTACATGCTCTGCACCCGGGGCAGCTACGCCGGCGGAGGAGCGATCGGCGATCCGCGCACCTGTGAGAACGAGTTCATAGCCTATTCGTGTCCCTATTATTGGGTAGTGCCGCGAGATCGGGTTCAGACCGGAACTCATCTGTGGCTTGCCGAGACCTGTCGGGCGCCCGACTCGGCCATCAACCAGAAGACCAAGAGCTTCAATCGAATGGACCTGACGCGGGCCCAGTTCGAGGCTCTGGACGCAGGGGCCGATGCTCCGGTACTGCCTTCCACCGACGGCTTTCTGACCGAAGGTCCGGGGTTCAATCTCTGGATTGTGAAGGATGGCAGTGTCTTGACCCCAGGAGACAACCTGCTCCAAGGGATTACACGCCTTACCGTATTCGAGCTTTGTTCCCTACTGGATCTGGAGACGGCTACCGCGGATCTCACGGCGGAAGATCTCCAGGATGCAGACGAGGCGTTCATCTCCACCACCGGGGGCGGAATTGTCCCTGCTACGCGCGTCAGCGGTCGGGCGATTGGTGAGGGTACACCCGGTCAGATCTCGTGCCAACTTCGCGATCTCTATTGGGCGAAACGTGAGCAGGGCTGGCACGCCACTCTGGTGTCGGAACTGCTGGCCTCATCCGAAGCGCATCTGGCTGGCACCCCGTGACCGGCATCTGTTCCTGGAGAAGCCATGTGTAGAAACATCAAAACGCTGTTCAATTTCGATCCACCCGCCACCGACGAGGAGGTGCGAGCGGCCTCCGTTCAATTCGTACGTAAATTGAGCGGATTCACCCAGCCCTCGCGAGTCAATCAAGCAGCGTTCGAGCGAGCCGTCGTAGAAGTCTCGCAGATCGCCCGCACACTGATCGACTCACTCTCGACCAATGCTTCTCCGCGGAACCGCCAGCTAGAAGCCGAGAGGGCTCGCGCCCGCACGGCCCAGCGCTTTGGATAGTCCAAGAACAGATTCTCCGAGAAACAAGATACAAACAGATTCCAGCCCAGACATCGAGAAGCCTATCATCCCTCCAGTTCTTCGAGCCTCACGGTTCGTCCCTCTGCCGCTGAACGGTCGGCCGCAAAGACTACCCGGTGGGTCTCGAAGGCCGTTGCGAAGTCAGTCAGCGGCATGGGCTCGCCCTTCTCGAGGCTGTCGATGAATGCCTGGAACTGGGGAAGATAGGGATGGTCGGCGACGTCGCCGGAGTCGATGAGTGCGGTTTCCAAAGTACTCCACCTGTCCTTTGTCTGGCCCTTCAGTTTGTGACTGTAGAAGCGGTTATCCAGGAGGCTCCCCTCGCTGCCCACCAGGTGGATGTGGAAGTAATAGGGCTGTAGGCAGTCGATTACCGAGGCTACCTTCGCCAATTTCCCGTCTTTGAACTTGAAGAGGCTAACCGAGGTCCCGTCATACTCGTAGGGCTCGAAGAGCTCGTTACCGGATCGGTTGCTGTAACTGGTCACTTCCTCCACTTCCCCGTCCATCAACCAGAGGAGTAGATCGACGGCATGGCAGCCCGCCGTTAGCAGACTGCTTCCTCCCATGTCCCGCTTTACGTTCCAGCCGTACTGGCCATACCAGGGGCCAATTCCGTGGTAGTAGTCTACTTCGGCGTAGTGGAGGGAGCCGAGAAGGCCCTGATCGAGCACCGAGCGGATCAGGTTACCGTGCTGGCTGTAGCGAACCTCGAAACACACACATGAACCTACCCCGGTCTCCTGGATAGCCTGACCCACTGATTTCGCTTCTTCGAACGTCAGGGAAATCGGTTTCTCGATGATGAGGTGCTTCCCCGCCTTGGCTGCCGCGATTGACTGTTGGGGGTGGAAGGGATGGGGAGTACAGATGTCGACGATATCGATCGAGGGATCCCTGAGCATCTCGTCCAGGTCCTGGTAAGCCTTGAGCGGAGTCCCATACTGAAGTGCCAATTCCTCTTCATCGAGTTGCCGGCGAGAGCAGACCGCCGTTACATTGGCGCCATTCACCGATTTAAAGGCATCAATATGCGCTCCTGCCACCCATCCAAGCCCGACAATTCCCACATTCAGATCCCTCATAAGCCACTCCGTTCGTAAAGGAAACTCTGGTTGTCTTTAGCCACGAACATCGATAGCAGCGTGTCCGCTGTAGGACACCGCTCGATGAAGTTTCAGCTCAGTTCCGCCCCCAGTAGCGCTGGCCCCATTCGAGAAAGAAACTTCCCGAGCCATGGAAGCCTGAAGCGCGAGCGAGGGGGTGGGGATCTACGAGATTCTGCTGTTGTCCAGCTCTCTCCTCGAAACGTGGGGCATACTGCTAACGAGTCAAGTCGCTCGCGGCTCTGCCGGACTTGGCTGCGTAACGGCTGTAGCTGTTTCCGGTACTGTTCACTGATCACTTCACCGCTGCTCACTATTCAAGTTTCAGCTTAGCCCCAACTGGACCCACTGGCAAGGGGCAGGCCGCCAGCGGAATCGGTCTCGCCTGCGAGGGATCCGTTGTCCTCTGTACCGCCTTCCTTCTATACTGAATCCTGATTTTCATCCATTCTCCCAAGGAGCCGACAGATGAGTATCCGAAAGCGCGTAGGTTTGCTGGTTCCCTCCACCAACACGACCTGCGAAGCAGACTTCCAGATGGCAGTCACCGCGGGCGTGACGCTCCATGGCCAGCGCCTCTGGCTCACCAACGAGACCCGAAGTGAAGATGGCATGGGGCGAATGAACGAAGATATCGAGAGTGGTGCGCGTTATCTGGCGACCGCCAAGGTTGACATCATCGCCTATGCTTGCACGACCGGCAGTTTCTACAGGGGAGCCGGATGGGACCGAGAGATGATCGACCTGATAGAAAAGACGGCAGGAGTGCCGGCTGTGGTGACCAGCCCCGCGGCAGTTGAGGCGTTGGACTCGATCGGAGCCAAGAAGATTTCGGTCGCCAGTCCCTATTCGGATTGGGGGAATCAGAGGCTGCGAAGCTATCTGGAGGCAGCCGGATTCTCGGTGCTCAATGTGGAAGCGGAACCCGTTGCGGCGGTCTCGGGTCAGCAGGGCATCAATGATCAAGAGCCCAAAGCCGTGGTCGAGTTTGCCTCCTCGGTGTGCCTACCCGAAGCCGATGCACTCTTCTGTTCCTGCACGGCCTGGAGAGCGATGGAGGCCGCCCACCTACTGGAGAAAATCACGGGGAAGCCGGTAGTAACCTCCAATCAGGCAACGATCTGGTCGGTCTTTCGGGCTCTGGGGATTCGGCAGCCGGTATCGGGTTTCGGCAGCCTTCTTGAGAATCTGGCAGCGGTTTAGAGGGTTTTGAGAAGAATCGGGGGAATATAAAACCGATTCTATTGATCTCCCGGCAGATCAATCATCCGCTCACGCTTCTAGATGGAAGATAGAAAGCCGAGCAGCTGAGCGAGGGTCTCGTCGGGCTGTTCCTCGGGTAGGAAATGGCCGCAGTCAAGGGCTTTGCCCCGTACATCTGCGGCCCGTTCTGTCCAGACTTCTAGCATCTGCAGACTCGCCCCGGTTTGCCAGCCCGGACGCTTCTCGGTGTTGTTTCCCCATAGCACCAGCACCGGACACCTCAGCTTGTGGCCACGGTCTTGCTCGTCATGCACCAGGTCGAGTTCGATCGCCCGGTAATCCAGGCAGTTGGCACGAATGGTTTCCGGATCGTCGAAGCATCGCAGGTATTCAGCATAGGCTTCGTCGGTAATCGATCCCTCGATGGCACACCATCGCTCCAGTAGGAAATCCAGATAGAATTTGGCGTTGGTTCCGATCATGGTTTCGGGGAAAGGGGACGGCTGGCGCATCAAGTGCCAGTGGAACCAGGCGAAGGAGAGTTGCTTGTCCATGGCATCGAAAGCAGCCTGAGAGGGGACAACATCCAGCAAGGTGAGGCTTCTTACCCTGGCAGGATGGTCCAGAGCCATTCGATGGCCGACCCTGACGCCGCGATCGTGACCCACCACGTGGAAGGAGTCAAAGCCCAGGGTGGACATCAGGTCCACCTGATCCTGGGCTGTCGTCCGCTTGCAATAGACGCTCAGGTCTCCTGGATCTGCCAGAGGCTTCTCACTGTCTCCATAACCCCGTAGGTCGGGAGCGACCACCTTGTACTCCTGGGCTAACCGGGGTGCCATTTTGTGCCACTCCACGTGGGTTTGAGGATATCCGTGCAGCAGCAGGAGAGGTGGCCCAGCGCCGCCATGGACGAGGTTGATAGAGACACCGTTTGCCTTGATCTGGGTCTTTTCAAAGCCTTCGAACATCAGGTCATCCTCCGCCGTTTGGGGCGCTTCGAGTATGCCTGTTTGGGGAAAGCGGGCACAAGGTCTGATCATCTGGTTGTTCAGCACGTGGCGGAACTCCTTGGCCTGGCCCGCTCGACCATTCTAGAATCTGGTTATGCACTTAACTCCGGATAGGTGACGGTGGGATAGAGCGAACAGGCTGTCAGGAGACGGTCGAAGAGCTCGGATTCCCAGAAACGACGATTGAAACGGTAACAAAACTCAGCCAGGTAACGTTGAAGGTGCTTGAGGCTGACCGCTTTCTGAGTCCCTTGGAGCTGAGTCTTGCAGTTGGAAATGAGGGTGTGAACCCATGGGAACTGTTCAAAACCCATCCCCACCCACTCGAGCCGGACGCGTTCATGCTGGTAGCCGGCTTGAGCTAAACCGACAAACGCGTGATAGGCGTCGCTTCGGATCTGAGCTCCGGGGTCGATCCTCGCCCAGGCGACCCGCTTCACATTGTCGCTGGTTATGTCATCGACCACATCCAGACTTAGAAACCTCGGCCCCCCGGCTTTCGTTATCTCCACCGCGGCCAGAACTTTGGCCTTGCCTTCGGTCCCTCGTCCTCGCTTGCGACCCCGACGATTTCTCCCTCGTCGTCGGCCTCCAAAGAAAGAGTCATCCAGCTCCACCAGGTGACTTAATTGGTAGCAGTCATTACGTTTGGCCATGGCTTGTCGGATCTTATGTCCCATCATCCAGACCGTCCGATAGCTTCCGATTCCCAGCAGCTTCTGCAGTCCCTTCATCGAGTAGCCCGCTTTGCAACGGCTCATCAAGAAGATGGTCCAAAACCAATATCTCAGGGGCACCCGCGTCTTGTGGAAAATCGTCCCGGCGGTGGAAGAAGCCTGATACCGGCATTGGCGACACTCCATCAATCGCCGGTGCTGCAACCAGTAGCCTCCTTGACCCCCACAACGGGGACAGACAAATCCTTCCGGCCAGCGTTTCTGCATCAGGTAACTCAGACAAGCTTCTTCTGTGGCAAAACGCTCTTGAAACTCCAACAAATTCATCTTTTCGTACATCCACTCACCTCCTGTCTCTCACCTTTTTTACTAGGTGGTGGTGACTTTTTCCGGAGTTAAGTGCATAACCAGATTCTAGAATGGAGAGGTGTTCACGATCCGGGAATTGAGAGTGGTCTGTTTTTCGGTATTGCTCGGCTCCTGGGGCCAGCTGGCTCTGGCCCAGCGTGTGGCGCCCCTCCTGCCCTTCGATGGCTCAGAGCGGACCTCCACAGCGCCCCTTCGAGAAGGGAAGATAAAGGCTTCTCTCGATAGCCGGGCCTTGATCCGACATCCAGTCGCATTGGTTCTGGACGACTCCGGACATCGGCTCTTCGTGGCCAACCGTCGCAGCGGAACCCTTTCGGTGATCGACACTGACGACCTGACGTTGAAGTTCGAGACCAGGGTGGGCAAAACACTTGGGGATCTGACCCTTTTGCCTAACCAGGACCCGATCGGAAGCGGCCTGTTGGCCGTGGACGAAGAGGCTCACGAGCTCCTGTTGCTTTCTCTCCCTGGCCCCGATGTTTGGGACATTAGGGTACGGGACCGGGTAGCGGTAGGTCGTTACCCCGTCAGTGTTACCGTCAGCGGAGATGGAAGGCGCTGCTTCGTGGCCTGCTTGTGGTCCCGGCGGCTGGACCTTATCGAGTTGGATCCCGCTGCGGGTTCTCGTTTGGTGGGCTCGCTCGAGCTGCCATTCGCACCCCGGGAGCAGGTAGTGCTGCAGGGTGAGGACCGTTTGCTGGTGGCGGACTCATTCGGTGGAAAGCTCGCGCTGGTCGATCTATCGCGGAACCAGGTCGAGCGTGTCCTGGAACTTCCTGGCCACAACATACGTGGACTGGCAGTTACCGCAGATGGCTCACAGCTGCTTGTCGCCCGGCAGAGCATCGATCCCTTCGCGCGCGCCAACCGCGACGACGTGGTGTGGGGCGGACTCATGTCCAATAGCCTGGTTTCCCTGAGACTGACGGATATCCGTTCACCGAACGGGAACATGCTGGCGGCCATGCGTACGCTGGATCTGGGAGATTTCACTACGCCCTCCGGCGACCCCCAGAAGGTGATCGTGGCAGACAGTGGTGAGGTAATAGTGGCGATCGGGGGCGTCGGCAGAGTCGCCATCGGTCGGCACACCTGGCCGCGCCTAGATCATGTCAAGGTGGGACGCCGTCCCAGGGCACTGGCCTCTGGCTCTGACGGGCGGCTGTACGTCGCCAACACTCTCTCGAACTCGATTTCCGTTATCGACATCTCTTCACGGAAGGCGGTGAAGGAGGTCCCACTTGGAGTCACGGCTAGTCTTACGCAGGCGGATAAAGGCGAGCTGCTGTTCCACGATGCTACAGTTTCGCTGCGTGGCTGGATGAGTTGTAACAGCTGCCACTCGGACGGACACAGCAACGGGCTCCTGGTCGATACCCTTGGCGACGGGAACTACGGTGCGCCCAAGCTGGTTCCTTCGCTGCTGGGCGTGGGTGACAGTGGCCCCTGGGCGTGGAATGGCAGCATGTCCGTGCTTCAAGACCAGATTGGCAAGTCGCTTCGGACTACTCTGCACGCGCATGATGTTTCAGCGGAAACAGTGAAAGCCCTGGCCGCCTTCCTGCGCACCCTGCAGCCACCCCAACTCCCCTCCACCGGCTCTCAGGTTTCGGTTCGAAGGGGCAGCGGGCTGTTTGTTAGCAATGGCTGTCAACACTGCCATGCACCTCCCTCGTATACGACGACGAGTACACGCGACGTCGGTCTTAGAGACACGGTCGGAAATCGCCGATTCAACCCTCCCTCCTTGCGGGGCGTCGGATTGCGATCTTCCTTCTTCCACGACGGTCGCGCCCGCAGTCTCAGGGATGTCTTCGAAGTCCACCGGCACCCGGATAAGCAGATCCCGGCGAGCGACGTCACTGATCTCATAGCGTTTCTGTCGACGCTCTAGGGGCTAACCTGAAACTTGAATAGTGAGCAGTGGTGAAGCGATCAGTGAACAGTACCGGAAACAGCTACAGCCGTTACGCAGCCAAGTCCGGCAGAGCCGCGAACGACTTGACTCGTTAGCAGTATGCTCCACGTTTCGAGGAGAGAGCTGGACAACAGCAGAAGCTCGCAGATGTCCAACCCCTCGCTCGCGCTTCAGGCTTCCATGGCTCCAATAGTTTCTTTCCTGTACGATTCGGCGGTCTTGGGATTCAACCAGGCTTAGCGAAGGTCAAGACCCGGCGGGGGTTCTCCACCATGATCAGCTGGAGAGCATCTTCTGCCACCCCCAACCTTCGCAGCTCGGGCAGCACGAATTCCATGACGTAGGAGAAACCCATACCGCCGTAGGTCTTGAGCATGGACTTGGCGCACACGTCCTGGGAGAGGAGTAGTCGATTGGCATGACCGTCTTCAACCAACTGCGCGATGGACCGAGCCACCTCATAGTCGTGGATACGGCCCAGCCTGGGAATCACCTCTCCGAAGAGATCGAACTGGATATAGACACCCCGCTGGAGTAGCCGTTTCATGTAGGGGATATCGGTAGCGATGTGGTTTGCATGGCCAATGATGACCCGGTTCAAGTCCGCTCCTTCCGAGGCGACCAGATCCAGAGAGGTGAACTTCTGCTCTCCGGCTCCCGCATGGTGAAAGGAGATGGCTGCGCCGGTGACGCGGCTGGCTCGAGCTGCCGCTCGGGCACTCTTCAGCTCGCTTGCTTTCAATCCCCTGGCAAGCCCGACTTCACCGATGATCCCGGAACGGATCGGGGTACCGGCGACGCCGACCGTGACGTCACGGATGATGATCTCGGCCAGGTCATCTACAGTTCGCTGGTCCATGTCCGGCGGGTGGAAGCTCTCAATATAGAACCCCGAGCCCATGATCAGGTGCAGACCGCTGGCATTGGAGATCTGGAGCAGACCCGAGGGATCCCTTCCCAGTCCGATGCTGGTACAGTCGACGATCCCACTACCTCCCCAGCGCTTGAAATCCAGGACTTCGCGGAGGGCCAGATCGACGTCGCTCAGCAGGAGATTGTCCTGGTTTTCAGACACCCAGGTCCGAATCTTGCTGAGGTTGCCGAGGGAGACAGCTTCGTTGTAGAAACTCGCATCAGTGGCGCTCTTGATCCGTTCTTCAGGTCTTCCCCGGTAGTCGATCAGGACGTGCTCATGCATGATGGTAGGTCCCAGTAGCTTCGGTTCAATGGGCCCTTTCACCGTCAAGATCTTTCCCGAGAGGTCGGGAATGGCGGTCTCCGCAGCGCCGATCACGATCGGGAGACTCACGATCGCGAGTATGCCCAGAGCAAGGAGGAGTGTTCTTGAGAGAGAGGTCATAGGTCACCGTTCTGGATGAGCTGCCTGTGTCGCGAATCGTAGAACCATTGAGAGGCAGTTTGCAAATTTGCCGCGAATAGAATGGGCTGAAGCGAGACTCTGCTCCACCTTGATTTCCGGAGGTAGGACCATTAAATTGCACGGATGCACTGTCAGGCTCCAGCCTCTGTTTGCTTTGCCGTGACGGTCCCCTCGTGAAGATCCTGCGCTTTTCCCACGACTATCTGGTTAACACGGGCGGCATGATGGCTCATCTTCAGGCATTGAATGCTGCGCTCGTGAAGCTGGACGACGTTGAAGTGATCCAGACATTTCTGGTGGGGACATCGCATATGGAGGAGCTGGAAGCTTCGGGACGGGTCGGGCGGAGGGGGCAGGAGTGGATCCAACCGGAAACCGGCATTAGACTCTTCCCCTGCGTGGTGCCGATGCGCACCGCGGGACGGACGGAGATGGACTCCGAGGAAGCCTTGGCTTCCTTCGAACGGCATCTGGAAAACCTTATCGAGCGGGAGCAGCCTGACCTTCTGCACGTCCATATCGTCCGTCACTGGGTGCAGGTAGTCGCGCTGCGTGTCGCGCGCCGAAGGGGGCTTCCCAGCGTCCTGACCCACCACGACGGGATGCCCGCCAAGCCTGAGATGGTAGAAATTCTCCGCGAGGCCACCCAGTTGGTGGACCAGACCTGTGCGATCAGTGGTTTTTCTGCCTCAGCCCTTCCTGGGGGATCGGTCGACTATCAGGGCTTCTTCGTGGATCGGGATTTCTGGAATCCTGTTAAGGCCGACGATGCCGATGTCCAGGGTTGGCGTCGGAAGTTGGCACCTGGCACAGCACACAGGCTGCTGGTCTACCCAGCCCGATTCATCCCGAGAAAGAATCACGCGTTTCTGATTCAAGGAATGCATTGGCTGCTTCAACGTGCGTCTATACAGGACTCGGGTTTGGCCCTACACCTCGCCTTGCCGGGTCCCACGCTTCCGGAACGTATTGGCTACTGGGAAAGCCTTAAGACAATGGCATGTCGGCTGGGTGTAGCGGAGCGCATATCCTTCCTCGGTAACCTCGTTCCGGCAGGGCTCCGTGCCCTCTACGCCGCTTCGCACGTCGTTGTCTATCCGGCTCGCAACGAAGGAGCAGGGCGTTGCCATCTTGAGGGCATGCTACTGGGTTGCTGCGCGGCGGTGGCCAACGACGGTGGGCTCGTGGAGTACGTTGAGGATGGGGTCAACGGAATCACCTTTTCCCCCGACTCGATGGGGGAGCTGGTGGAAGGCCTGGAATCGGTACTGCTCTCGGATGAACTTCGAAGGAAGCTGGCAGATGCAGGCCGGACCGCGGCGGAGCGCCTGACGTTGGATCGATACGCGCACGATCACGTGGGGTTATACCGGAAGCTGGTCGAGGGGACGTCTTCATGAGCAGACCCTTGATCATCATCTCCCGAAATCCCGCTTCTTATCTTTCAGGACACAGTATCTTTGCCTGGCAGCTATCCGAGTTTCTGGGAGGCAGCGCCCAGGTGCCGGTGGTACACATCACCCACACTACCGGTGAGGGTCCCCGGCACAGTGTCGAGATCACACCTCCGGTGTCAGCTCCGCTGTATCGGCGGATCGAGGTTGAGTACCAGGCCATGGAGAAGGTGCCACACAGCCTCAGTTCCTGCGCCGTCGCCGACGCAGTAGACGCCGTGCTTCAGGAGAATCCGGGAGGTGTTTGTGGGGTACTGGCGATTTCGCCACTGAGCTACCTTGCCGACGTCGTGAACGTGTGCCTCCCCAGCACAACTCCTGTAGTCAGCTTATTACGTGGCACCGACACGCTTGTCTTGACGCAGCCGTGGGGAGACACGGCTGCCGGTCGGCGCTACCAACGAGCACTGGACGCGTGTAATGGGATCTTTACCGTGTCCCGCTGGCTTCGCGATCTGGCGACTAGAATCGGTGTTGACGTTACCGGTGTAGTGGCGCCGGTGACCTTCCATCCCTTCGCCCGGGCGACCTTCGATGCCGACGCCGAGGAGCTGATCAAGAGACTCTTCCCTCGATCGAACCTGGGAAACAAGAAGCTGGTTGTCTTCGCGAGTCGGATGGCGGCCGAGAAGGGTGCCCTCCACGTCGCGCGGGTGATTGATAGGCTTCTGGCCTTGGATTCATCCTTCACCGCAGTCATGGCCGGTTCCGGTGCCGAGCGATCGGAGGTAGAGAAGGTTCTTGCGGCCCATGTCTCGGACGGTCGCGCCTGGGTGGGCCCGCTCACCTTCCCCAAGGTGTTGGCACTGGCGACACGCACCGATCTGATGGTGATGGGTTCTGGTTTAGAGAAGCGATCGACCTTCACTGAAGCCATCAGCAGCTCTACGGTCACCTTTGCGGCGACGGGAACTCCGGTGCTCTTTGCCACCGGCCCGCGGTCTGGCGGTATTGCAGAGGCTGTTGGAGAGAAGAATCTTCGCTGGTGTGAGTCGCTTCCCCGCGTTGCCTCCTGGCCTGAAGGGATCCTGGATCTGTTTCAAGATAGACCTCGCCGCGAAAGGATCGTGGCCGAAAACCGGGCTGCGGGAAAAGCCTTCGAGATTCACACCATGCTTGCCCAGTTGCTGACCGTCCTCGGGATCAAGCTTCCGGGGTAAGAGGCACCCCTCTTTGCGTCCTGTTCTTTCCCTTGCCTTTGCCCTGAAACTTAGATAGGTGAGAACTCGGGAAGCCTGAAGCGCAAGCGAGGGGTTGGGCTGCAGCGCGATTTGTCGACAAACGGGCTCCAAAGCGAAGACAAACCTACGAGTCCGGAAAAATTCGCGCTGGTGCCCAACCCCTCGCTCGCGCTTCAGGCTTCCATACGCTGGACCGTGTGCCGGAAAGCAATCTGAAGTTTCTTCCTGAATGATCCAGCGCGGCCCACGATTTCAAAAAGGGTGAGGCAGGAAATGGGTAGGTTGGTTCTCTCAACCGCCTTCTGCAGGGGGGAAATAAATCTGTTAATGTAATCGCTGCTATGGAGGAGAGAAGGCAAAAACCAGCTTCCCCACGACACCCTCCCTGGCTCAAGGTGCGGGCGCCGTTTGGCGAAGGAGTACATAACCTCAAAGGGCTGCTCGCCGACCTGAAGTTGCACACCGTGTGTGAGGAGGCTCACTGTCCCAACATGGGAGAGTGCTGGGATCATGGGGTTGCGACCTTCATGATTCTAGGGAAGATTTGTACGCGTGGCTGTCGCTATTGCGCCGTCTCCAAGGGGGTCCCCCGGGCCTTGGATCGTCAGGAGCCCCGCCGGGTGGCCGAGGCCGTGCGAGTCATGGGCCTTCGACACGCTGTCATTACCTCGGTCGATAGAGACGACCTGGAGGATGGAGGCTCGGCGATCTTTGCCGAAACCGTGTCGGAAATTCGGCGGCTCCATCCTGAATGCGTCGTCGAAGTGCTGATTCCCGATTTCAAGGGATCTGAGCGCGCTCTCCGGGTATTACTCGACTCGCATCCCGACATTCTCAACCACAATATCGAGACCGTGCCCCGGCTCTATCCTTCAGCCCGCGGCGGCGGCAACTATGCGCTGTCATTGAATGTGTTGGAGCGGGCGCATCAGATCTCCGCAGATATCGTGACCAAAACCGGAATGATGCTGGGTCTGGGCGAGAAGGAGGGTGAGATCCGGAGTGTCATGGAGGACCTGGTTGCTCGCCGAGTTGGAATCCTGACACTGGGGCAGTATCTTCGGCCCTCTTCCTGGCATCTGCCTGTCGATCGTTTCTATCATCCGGACGAGTTTGAGTACTGGAAACAAGTAGGTCAGGATTTGGGCTTCGAGCATGTTGAAAGCGGTCCCCTGGTGCGCTCGAGCTACCTGGCCGATAAGCAGTTTGCTTCATTTAGGGACAAAAAGTCTCCGTAGGAGACCAGGGCGGTTGAAGGCACCGTCGTCGCAAGGAGGAAGAAAGAAAGATGCCCAGGTATTTACCTGTTCCATCAGCTGCCGCCAGTGAGAAGGTCAAATCAATCTATGCCGATGTCGAGGGTAGAGTCGGTTTCGTTCCCAACCTGATTGGCACGTGGGCCCACAGCGAGAACTTCGTAGGGGCGGTGACAGAGCTCTATAAGACGGTCACCCGCGACACGGGTTTGAGTGAGAAGATCCTCCAGCTGGTCATCCTGAAGACCTGTAAGCTGGACAAATGTCTTTACACCATTGCGCACTACACTCCAAAAGCCCTGGACGCGGGTTGGAGTGAAGAGCACCTTGATGCCCTGGAGACATACTCTGAGAGTGATCTGTTCGTCTACTACGAGAAGGAGGTCTTGGAGCTTGCGGAACTGATCACTTCTCGACCCGACGACATCTCGGACGAGTTCTGGACCCAGTTGAACAACCACTATACCTCCGATCAAGTGGTGGAGCTGATCACTCTTATAGGCTTTTTCAACCTGGTCAACCGCCTGGCGTTGGCGCTGCAAGTCGCACTCGATCCGCAGTCTGAGGAAACTCCGGCCGCGGCCGGCTAGCCCCCGGATCCTATCGCAGAGCGTTCGTGAAGGTCTTGGCGCCTGGGCGAGGATTAAACCCCGACCATCAGTGGGATCGTTGTGCGTGCCGCCTGGCCCGTCGAAGGAGGGGAGATGAAGCCGGATTCATCCAGCAATAAGGTGCTCGGAGTCCCGATCGAGGTTCGGTTTCGGGACATGGACAGCATGAGACATGTGAACAATGCCGTCTACTTCACCTACCTCGAGATGGCTCGCGTTGCCTTCTATCGGCATTTCTTGGGGGCTACTCAGATCGAAGATCTGGAAATGATTGCGGCGAAGGCTACCTGCGAGTTCCGCTCGCCGGCCACCTGGAATGACCGACTGCTTGTCCAGATCTGGGTGTCTCGGGTGGGAACCACCAGCTTCGACTTCGATTACGAGATCACGGACGAGCCCGGGCGTCTGATCGCGACGGCGCACACGATCCAGGTAGCGTGGGACTACAGAACCAACTCGAAGAAAGCGGTTCCACAGCGATTGAGGGAACTCCTATTGTGATTCCCACTGACGGGTTTCCTTGCCAGGCGATCTTTTTCGATCTCTTCAACACGCTCATTCTCTTCGACCGCAGTTGCCTTCCCCGGCTCGAGTTCGAGGGGACTCAAAGCTATAGCACCAGCCCCGAGGTCTACCGTCGGCTCCGGGAAGAGTATCCGCCTGAGTGTGACTTCGATCGTTTCCATCAGGAGTACCTTGAGTCGCAGCGGCTGGTGGGGGAGCTGAGGAGTCGTGAGCATCGCGAGCACTCTTGCCTGCAACGATTCGAGATCCTTGGGCAGAGCCTTGGGCTCGATCAAAAAGCTGCGGGGTTAATGTGCCAAGTTCATACGGAGCAGGTCTTCAATGCCATGTTCCTCCCAGATGAGCGACGGGCAGTATTGGAAAAGTTGAAGCCTCAGCGCCTCATCCTGGCCTCCAACTTCGACCATGCGGCCACGCTGCGCCGGGCATTGCGAGAGTTTCAGATGGAGGCGTTCTTCGAATCGGTTTTCATCTCGGACGAGATGGGATGGCGAAAGCCGGCCAGGGAGTTCTTCGAGATTCTGATTCGAGAGACAGGATTCGATCCGCACCGGTGCTTGTTTGTGGGAGATGACCCCGACGCCGACGTGGTTGGCGCGGTGGAGGCCGGCTTTCAGGTGGCCTGGCTTTCAGAACGAAAGAATCAGGAGGCGCCGCTTCGATCCCCACGGTGGATCATTCACAGTCTTCCCGAGCTGATCGACCTTGTGGATGCACAGCCCTGACCCGCAACTTCACCAGCTAGTTGGCCGGTTCTTCGCCTTTCAGGCTTCCATGAATCGGCGACGCTTGCTTTGTTTCGCTCGCTCGGTTCCTGGCGATCGACGGCTCTGCCGCGGCGGTTGTAGTGCCGTTAGTTGACGATTCTGTCAGCCGGACTCGGCGGTGCTGGCGTAGTATCCCTTCCGGTGACGAATAGAGAGCCCTTTTCCCTTGATCAGCTTGACCTCGAACTTACGGAAAGTACCATCCTTGGACCGGTTCTTGGGAACGTAGGTCAAGCTGTATTGGCTCCGCAGCTCCTCGTTGAGCGCTTCGAAGGCGCGGCTCAGGGTTTCGGTGGAATAGGGGAAGAAGGCACTGCCGCCGGTCTCCTCAGCCAGCTTCTCCAGCGTGTCTTCCCCCTCCTTCTGCACGTCGGCGCCGAAGCGGGTGGTCCCGATGGCGTAGATCATTGTGCCTGAACGGTGGACCGCTTCGACGATGTCTTCCAGCCTGTGGTCACTGTTCTGATCTACACCGTCGGAGAGGATCACGATCGCCTGACGAGCCTCAGGATTCGTCATCTTTTCCCGGGAGACGGTATAGAGGGCATCTAGAAGAGCGGTTCCTCCACCTGCGCGAAGTGACCGTATCTCCATGGCAATTGCGCCCGGGCTGGGAGTGAAGTCGTGCAAAAGGGACACGCCTGTATCAAATTCAACCAAAAGGGCCTGGTCTGGCGGGCGCATGACCATGCGCAGAAAATGGGTGGCCGCTTGTTTCTCGAATGCCAGCTTCAGTCTAACGCTGGAGCTGGTATCAATCAGGAGCGCGATCCGCAGGGGAAGTTCGGTTTCATGCTTGAAGTTGGTGATTCGCTGACGTATCCCGTTCTCGTAGATATGAAATCGGTTCTCAGTCAGATTTGTAACAAACCTGTCCTTGCGATCCGTTACAGACACCAGAATGTTGACCGCTTCCACTTCGACCCGAATTGGAGCCTGTTGAAAGGAACTCAGAAACCAGAGGCCGCAGCAGAAGAGAGTGCGGAACGCACGCATCTAACCCAATTTACAATATTTACATTCACGAAACAATTCTGTGACAATACGCAAGACCATGAAAACGCGAGACGACGGACTCGAACAGCTGGACAAGATCGCTCAAGAGATCATTGACGACTGCTACGAACGCTCGAAGGAAAACTATGTTACTGAGGAGGACAGCCGTCAGCTCGGTGTTGAGCCCGAAGTCAAACTCTTCCATCGAAAAGGGAACCATCGGGTTAAGTTCGCGCGGCGAAAAGAGCTTGATGTTACCTATGGCCTGGGCGCCTACAGCAGAGATGGAATGGCGGTCATCGAGGCCAGCGTCAACAACAAGTCCGCTGGATTCGACTATGACCTCTTCGTCGAGAGGCTGAAAGCCTACTATTGGGGAAGCCGCCACGAGAAGCCTTGGACCGATCCGGAGTTCGATCATTTTTCATATGCAGATCTAGTTGATTTCGACCCGCGCATGTCCCACTCCGTATCCTTGGACATTCGAAAGGACAAAGCCGATATTATCAGGCTTGGTTTTGCCCTCAATCCTAATCATCGGGATCGCTTGATGGAACGACGCGGCCTGCTATTCGATCTCATCGAGAATTATTGTCTGGCCCCCCTCAAACGAATCTACGCCGAGTCCTATCGCGAGTTGTAAGGCGTGCCGACTTACTTAAATCGGAGAGCAGTAGATTATGGATGAAACTCAAGAAGAACAAAGTCGGAAGATCCAGGAGTTCCTCGCCCGGGAGTTTCGATGGGACTTCCTGGCGGGAGAGTGCAATTTTCTAATTCAACTGCTGGCTTTCATAGTCCAGACCAACCCTGCCTTTGTGATCAATGACAAAGGGGAGAAGGAGTCATTGGACTACCAGAGCATCCGTTCTGTGGTCATGCTCAATGAAAAGCTGAACAAGCAGCTCCAGCAGTACGCGGCAGAAGCTTCGGTCACTCTCAATCAAATGACACCCGTATCTGAGAGGGTTCAGTAGCGAGAGTAAATCCCAAGATACAAGATACAAATTCCAAGCCCCAAACGTCGTGACCACCTGGGCATCGGGGCGATGGGGAGTAGCGCGGAATCCAGCGTTGCTCTAGATGTTACAATCAATCCAGGTCGATCCGATGAAGACTTGGCAAAGGCTACTGATTGTCCTCACAGGGTCACTGCTGGCCTGTGGCCCTTCCCGTATCAAGAAGCTACCGATCCCCCAGGAAAGAGTGCTCAAAGCCTACCGTCTCATGGCGGAGGCGGACAGAATGCTCAAAGAAGGGAAGGATCATCTAGCGATCCTGAAATACATAGAGGCTACCAGGTTGAATCCGTACCATGGGATGATTGCCAACAAGCTTGCTGTCGCCTACTGCCGGATCGGACAGTATCCGCTGGCAAAGACTGCGGCCGAGCGATCCGTTGGCCTCGAACCGGACTACGCTGCAGCCCGCAACACCCTGGGAATCGTGGCGCTGTCGGCCAGGCAAAGCAAGCAAGCTATCCGTCATTTCAAAAAAGCGATTGCTCTCGATCCCGACAAGTCTCATTTCCACCTCAATCTGGGCTATGGTCAGCTACTGCAGGGGCAATTCGATTTGGCTCGCCAGTCCTACCGGAAGGCTCTCGCGCTGGATCCAGAAGTCTTTACGAGGAAGACTGGAATCCGCCTGACGTTTTCAGATCCAGTGGCGTTCGACGCCGATTTAAACTACGACATGGCGCGTTTGTTTGCTGAATTGGGGAACCGAGACAGCTGTTTCCAATATCTGGCCAAGGCTTTTGAGGCAGGGTTTTCCAACCAGAAACGGTTGGCGGAGGAGCCGGCTTTCGATCGGCTTCGCCAGAGTCAGGAATTCATCGATCTCCTGAAGCTTTACGGTCTGAGGAGCCTGTCCGAGTAATGGTCCGGGTCGCGTTGCCGGCGCGGGTTGTGAGATTCGAGCGGTTTTGTCAGGCTCTGGCGACCCCGGCCTTCTCAAACGCAGCCGAGAGGTTCTTGTAGCAGTGCTTGGCGGCTGCTACCGGGTCGTATCCAGGCTTCCTGTGGATCTGACCACTCACTTCCAGGACCACCGATCCTCGATATCCCTGGGCCTGCAGCTCCTTGAGATAGGTGATGTAATCGGTGTCTCCGTCACCCGGCATGAGGAAGCTGGTTTTTCCATTCTCGGTGGTGGCATCCTTGGCATGGGTGAAGACGGCGTGAGATCCCAGAAGCCGGATAGAGTCCACCATGTCGTAGTTCATAGCCCTGAAATGGCTGTAGTCATAGGTGATCTTGACCCAGGGATTTGCGGCCTGTTGCATCAGCCAGAGTGCTCCCTCAGGGGAATGCAGGGCACTTCCCACATGGGGTTTGATGGCTAGCAGGATCCGGTGTGACTCGCCTACCTCGGCCCAACCTCGCAGCCGCTCCGCCATCCGATTCTTTACCTGTTCCCATTCGGCAGTCTTCCCGCCGAGGGTCAGAACCAGCACCGGGAGACGATGGCGGCGGCTTGGGGTACGGGCCCAGAAGGGGTAGATGTCACGCCAGAGTTGTGCAGCCCGCTTGATTCTTTCCAGGTTTTCCCGGTGGGTTGCATCGTCTACGTTTACTCTGAGGTCCTCGTCCAGGCCGCTCAGTCCTATACCCAGCTCGGCGAAGAGGTTGGCGATCTCTCTGCGTGCGGATTTGGAAAGGACCATGGGGTCATCCTGCCAGCCAGGATAGATCGCCGGCTCCACATCATCGTAGCCGACCTGTTTGCACAGCCTGATGGCGTCTGGGGTCCGGAGGCTTCGGGTGTTGTACAGGCTGAATCCAAGACCAATAGCGAACTTCTGCTGGTGGTGCGTGGAGAGAACCTGTGTCGCTGGACCCAGCAGGGCAGCAGTGGCTGGGATCGTCTTCAAAAAATCTCGTCGATAGAGTTTGCTCATCGGTAAGTCTCCTTGATCGATATGCGTTGGAAGAACCCTTCAAATTGTAGCGATCAAAATAGGGTACTGCAACGGCGTACCCATGCCGCATCACCGGCGGCGCAAGTGTTGCGTAGGACGCGGTTTGATTCCCGACAGGTTTCATCGCTGCTGTTGTTGGCTCGCATGACCTTGAGGTAGAGTGATCTCAAATGTCCGCGATCCTTGGGCTCGTTTGCGTGATGTTGCTGCTGGCTTACGCCAACGGAGCGAATGACAATTTCAAAGGCGTGGCAACTCTGTTCGGCAGCCGGACAACCAACTATCGCCACGCGCTGTGGTGGGCAACCGCGACGACCCTGCTGGGCTCCTGCGCAGCGGCACTGCTCTCCGGCCAGCTGGTGAAGGCATTCAGCGGGAAGGGGTTGGTGCCAGAGTCGCTCACGCACGACCCCTCGTTCCTGTTTTCGGTCGGCCTTGGTGCGGCGATCACGGTGATGCTGGCAACCCTGACGGGATGGCCTATCTCTACCACCCATGCCCTGACTGGAGCTTTGGTGGGTGCAGGGCTCGCGGCCGTTGGTGCGGTCGACCTTGGCCGATTGGGGACGAGCTTCTTTCTTCCACTTGGGTTGAGCCCTTTGCTAAGCCTGCTGCTGGCGGCAGGGGCGTACCCAG